>NZ_CP056118.1:0-4810361 GCF_013375955.1 Enterobacter sp. DSM 30060 | reverse complement strand
TCTGCGCGCGGTGAGCTGGAAATTACTGACATCAACCGTATTTATCTGGAGCAGGGTCGTCTGTCTGTTGCAATGATGGGCCGTGGGTATGCGTGGCTGGATACCGGTACACACCAGAGCCTGATCGAGGCAAGCAACTTTATTGCGACGATTGAAGAGCGTCAGGGATTGAAAGTGTCCTGCCCGGAAGAGATTGCGTATCGCAAAGGGTTTATTGATGCAGAGCAGGTGAAGAAGCTGGCTGAACCATTGAAGAAAAATGCCTATGGCCAGTACCTGCTGAAGATGATTAAAGGTTATTAAGACATGAACGTAATTAAAACTGATATTCCTGATGTGCTGATTTTTGAACCAAAAGTATTTGGTGACGATCGTGGTTTTTTCTTTGAAAGTTTCAGCCAGAAAGTGTTTGAAGAGGCGGTAGGGCGTAAAGTTGAGTTTGTGCAGGACAATCATTCAAAATCCTGTAAAGGCGTTCTGCGTGGTCTACATTATCAACTTGAACCCTATGCACAGGGCAAACTCGTGCGTTGTGTCGCTGGGGAAGTATTTGATGTAGCGGTTGATATTCGAAAATCTTCGCCAACGTTTGGAAAATGGGTTGGTGTAAATCTTTCTGCTGAAAATAAGCGACAGCTTTGGATCCCTGAAGGGTTTGCTCATGGTTTTTTGGTGTTGAGTGAGATGGCTGAGTTTGTCTATAAGACGACGAATTATTATCACCCTGAAAGTGACAGAGGCATTATATGGAACGATGCAGACATTAATATCACCTGGCCTCATCAAGAAAATTTAATTCTTTCAGATAAGGATCTCAAACAAAGTCGGTTTAGTGATCTATAATTATTTGATTGTATTTCCAGAGTTGTGTAAGTAGTGAATATACTTATATATTATGTAAGAGCTAAATATCTTAGCTCTTTTTATACACGCTTCTAATTAATAAATTAATAATGAATGATATCGCAAATTGCAACATTGTTGTTTATACGGTAATTACCGGTGAGTATGATGAAATAAATGAGCTAGATTTTAAACATGATAAGATAAAATACGTATGCTTCACTAACTCCAAAAAGCTAAAATCCAATACGTGGAACATTGTCTACATCAATGAAGATTTAGATAATCATATGCTTAATAGGAAGATTAAGCTATTCCCGTATAAATATCTTACTGATGTAGATTTTAGTCTTTATGTAGATGGTAATATCATCATAAAAAAAGATTTAAAGGGCTTTTTTGAGAAATATGTTTCTCCTGAATTAAATATTGGCTTGCCGCGACATATGGACCGGGACTGTCTTTATCAAGAATCAATTACTTGCATTAATCAGAATAAGGATAATCCGGATACGATTAAAGAGCAAATGGAACATTATCATCGAGAAGGATATCCGGAAAAATTTGGACTTTATGAAAATAATATCATTCTAAGGAATCATCACTCCAAAATTACGCAAAAGTTAATGGAGCATTGGTGGAGAGAGATTAATAATTGGTCCAAACGAGATCAATTAAGTTTTTGCTATTGCTTATGGAAGGAAAAAGTCAAAGCATTAACTCTTGATGAAAGTTCCCGGATAAGTAACCCATACTTTAGTATAGCCTTGCACAAAGCATATAGGGAACAAAGATTTATTAAGAGAGCTATTATAAAAATTGATATGAATAAACATAAAAATTTCTTATACAAAGTGGCTAATTTCATTTTGTCAACACTTCGGAAATTAAAATAGGTTTTAAAAATGCCTAAAAGTCTACAATGGTTTATATTCATATCTATCATATTTATCTTGGTTGCTATCGCAGGTTTTAGACCCATTGGCCTTGATCCGGATTCTGTTGCATATTCGAATTTTGTGCTTGATTTTAAAGGTCTCAACTCAATAGATTTCATGGATAAAGAGCCTGGCTTTTGGCTACTATTGAGTATTAATCATTTATTGTTTGATAATAATGTCACATCTTTTCTTTTATTATATGCTTTTATAAGTATATCGATAAAGATAATTACATTTAAAAAACTATCTTCATCTCCAATTCTTACAGTTATTCTATATATTTCTACCTATTTCATACTTCATGATATGAATCAAATTCGAATTGGACTGGCATGTGCAATAATCTTATGGTCATTGAAAGATGTAATAGAAAGGAATAAATCAGCCTTCCTTATCAAAATAATAATCGCAGTTTTATTTCACTATTCAGCCATAATAGCTTTGGTAATTTATTTGTTTGACACTAAAAGAATAAATAAAATTATATATTTTTGTGCTCCTCTTTTTTGTTTGGTGTTTTTAGTTTCCAAAAACTTAATTTTTGACTATTCTGTATTATTAGCTTCCTATTTACCATCTTTCTTAGCGGCTAAAGTTAATACATATGTAATGCTTCAGCAACAAGGGGTGTTTGATGCAGAAAATTTGTTAATTATGAATATCGGTGGGGCAGTACTATTTATAATTTTAGTTTTCTTTATTATATATTCTCCTAAAATTGCAGAAACACCTCATGATAAATTACAGATCCTCCTGACTAAAGTATTATCATTACAACTTGTACTGGGTGAACTATTTGCATTTAACTCTGAGTTGTCAAATAGGTTTTTCACATTATTCGGATTTTTAACAATACCTTTACTTTTGCCAAGTTTAAAAAGATATATTACTCCAAGCTTCATAGCTACATTGCTAATATTACTTTATTCTGCGCGGCAATTATATTCCAGTATTACTGGCGTTTTTCTCTTTTAATATCACAGACTATGAAAAATATTGTTGCAGTAGTGGTTACTTATAACCCAAATAGTAATATAAATAAACTGATAAACTCTTTGGAGAATCAGGTTGGGACGATTATAGTTGTTGATAATGGAAGTTCTCAAAAAGATTTTTTGAATGATAACTTGTCACCGTCACTCGAAATAATAGAGTTACCTACGAATTTAGGTATAGCTGCTGCACAGAATATCGGTATCGTAAAGGGGCTTGCCAAAAAAACTGACTATTTTGTATTTTTTGATCAAGATAGCCAGATTGAAAATAATATGATTGCTTCACTTCATGAGTCATTTGAAGAAATAACAAAAACAGCGAAATTGGCGGCAGTAGGGCCTGTTTTTTATGATCCTGACTACAATTTTATATATCCGCAAATTAAGCTTAAACCCATATTTGGTAGAGAGAGAATTATACCTACTTGTGAAGAAAATCCGATTGAGGTGTCATTTATTATTTCCTCTGGTACATTTACCTCTGCGGAAGTGATCAGCGATATAGGTATGATGAATGAAGATTTGTTCATTGACTATGTTGATACTGAATGGTGCTTAAGAGCTTTGGATAAAGAGTATAAATTTTATGCATTACCCAACGTTAAAATGGCGCATACTATAGGTGATGACAAGATAAAATTTTTATTATGGAATTTACCAGTCCATTCACCTTGGCGTAGGTATTTCAGAATGAGAAATATGTATGTTCTCTTTTCATTACACTATGTTCCATTATCCATGAAAATTAGAGAGTTTATTGTAAATAGTATTCACCAAATACTAATAATTTTAAGTAGACCAAATAAAATAAGTTATATACGATATTGGATGACTAGCCAAATACATGGTGTTAAATATCTTTTCACAAAAAAAATATAATTATCGGATTTGCTTGTATGTGCTTAAAGTTTTGTAAGGATGAATAATGATTTATCTTTCAGTAGTTTCTCATGGGCATCTCGACATTATTAGAAGTCTGGATTCATTACCTCAATTAGCTAAGGATGATGATTTTAAGATTTGCATCAAGGATAATTTAAATTCTCATGAGTTACACGATTACTGCAAATCGAATAATATCGATTACATTACAACAAACGGGATGTTAGGTTTTGGTGCTAATAATAACGTAATTTATGAATATTATTCAAATGAAATAAAGGAAGATGATTATTTCGTTATACTAAATCCCGATGTTAAAGTTGATTCTACAACTCTAAAAAAAGCCATTGATAAAATGGCTCTGCAACACATCAATCTTGCGACTATAAATTTATTCCGAAATGAGGAATTAACGATTTATGACAATTCAATAAGGAAATTCCCAAGTTTAATTGATTTTGTTAAGTCTTATATGATTGGGAAAAACACAACCATAATAGATAAAAGCAAAATCCATCAACCTGAATATGTAGATTGGGCTGCTGGATCCTTTTTGATTTTTAAGAGCGATCTTTTTAAAAAATTAAAAGGATTTAACGAAGCATATTTTATGTATTGCGAAGATATTGACATTTGTTGGCGTGCTAACAAGCATTATTCTGAACGTGTTCTTTATTATCCTGATTTGATGGGCATTCATTATGCGCAGTTTAGCAATAGAAGATTTTTTTCAAAACATTTCTTTTGGCATGTAAAAAGCATAGTTACTTTTTTGACATATAAATATGGTATTAGAAGAGAAATAAAAAGTAAAATAATGTGAGACTTTTCTGCTAAAACATAATAGCAATAATAATTCATTGTGTTATTTTTGATTTTTGAAGTTATAATCAGTTATTATGATTTGACTAGTTCAAGCTGCCCTTAAGTCGCAGCATTCACACCTGACAGGAGTATGTAATGTCCAAGCAACAGATCGGCGTTGTCGGTATGGCAGTGATGGGGCGCAACCTGGCGCTCAACATCGAAAGCCGTGGTTATACCGTCTCCGTTTTCAACCGCTCCCGTGATAAGACCGAAGAAGTCATCGCTGAGAATCCAGGCAAGAAACTGGTTCCTTTCTATACGGTTAAAGAGTTTGTTGAGTCTCTGGAAACACCTCGTCGTATCCTGTTAATGGTGAAAGCGGGCGCAGGTACCGATGCTGCTATCGATTCACTGAAACCTTATCTGGATAAAGGCGACATCATTATTGATGGCGGCAACACCTTCTTCCACGACACCATCCGTCGTAACCGTGAGCTGTCTGCTGAAGGCTTCAATTTCATTGGCACCGGTGTATCCGGCGGTGAAGAGGGCGCCCTGAAAGGTCCATCCATTATGCCTGGTGGACAGAAAGAAGCATATGAACTGGTCGCGCCAATCCTGACCAAAATCGCAGCCGTTGCTGAAGATGGCGAGCCGTGCGTGACCTATATCGGGCCTGACGGTGCTGGCCACTATGTGAAGATGGTTCACAACGGCATCGAATACGGCGATATGCAGCTGATTGCTGAGGCATACTCGCTGTTGAAAGGCGGCCTGAACCTCTCCAACGAGGAACTCGCAGAAACCTTCACCGAGTGGAACAAAGGCGAGCTGAACAGCTACCTGATCGACATCACCAAAGATATCTTCACTAAGAAAGATGAAGAGGGTAAATACCTGGTTGATGTAATTCTGGATGAAGCGGCGAACAAAGGCACCGGTAAATGGACTAGCCAGAGCTCTCTGGATCTCGGCGAGCCGCTGTCCCTGATCACTGAATCCGTTTTCGCGCGTTATATCTCTTCTCTGAAAGAGCAGCGCGTTGCGGCATCCAAAGTGCTGTCCGGCCCGCAGGCTAAACCAGCCGGCGACAAAGCTGAATTCGTTGAAAAAGTCCGTCGTGCACTGTACCTGGGTAAAATCGTCTCTTACGCGCAGGGCTTTTCCCAGCTTCGCGCGGCATCTGACGAGAACAACTGGGACCTGAACTACGGTGAGATTGCGAAAATCTTCCGTGCTGGCTGTATCATTCGCGCACAGTTCCTGCAAAAAATCACCGATGCCTATGCAGAAAATGCAGGTATCGCAAACCTTCTGCTGGCTCCTTACTTCAAGCAGATTGCTGACGAATATCAGCAGGCACTGCGTGATGTTGTTGCGTACGCGGTGCAGAATGGTATTCCGGTTCCTACCTTCTCCGCTGCGGTGGCGTACTACGACAGCTATCGTGCTGCCGTTCTGCCAGCGAACCTGATTCAGGCACAGCGCGACTACTTCGGTGCGCATACTTATAAGCGTACCGATAAAGAAGGTGTGTTCCACACCGAATGGCTGGATTGATATATTGAACTTTAAGCCTGAACTCGTTCAGGCTTATTTCTTTAATTCCCACCTTGAAATTAAAAAACCATGGTTGCAAGTATGGATAATTATTCCGAGATTATGTATGTCTGACTACATCAAAAATGCAGGTTGGATTTTTGCTGAGAAATTTATACGAATCATTGTTGGGTTTGTTCTCTTTGCTCTAATTTCACGGGTGTTGGGTCCTACTGAATTTGGTTTTTTATCTTATTATCAAACCATTGCCACAATGCTATTAGCGATAACAAGTCTTGGATTTGATAATGTCTTGATAAATAAATTTCACCAACGAAAAGATCATGATGTGATTTTTTCAACAGCCTTTTGGTCGAGAATTGGCTGTTCGGTATTAATTATTGCTATTTTCTTCGTTGGATTGTGTTTTGAAACAAGCTCATTGCAAAATAAGTTTGTGCTTATGGCTTGTTTGGTAAGTTTAGTTTTTCAAACGCAAAATACATATTTTTCATATTATCAGTCACAACTTAAAGCTGCCATAATTACAAAGGTTAGCCTTGTATCACTAATTGTTTCTTCCTTGGTTAAGATTTTTTTACTTTATAAAGGTGCAGATGTTTTATGGTTTGCTGCATCATATAGCTTTGATTTTTTCGTATCGTTTATCTTCATAATTTTACTAAGCAATAGAAAGCAATATATTAGTGTTAATATATCCCATTTTAACATTAAAATGCTAAAGCTTTTATTAAGAGAATCATGGCCAATCATCGCATCTTCTATAATTATTGTGCTTTACACCCGACTAGATCAAATTATGATAATGAAGATGTTAGGTGCTGATTCTGTTGCTCTATTTAGCGTTGCTATAAGAATTGCTGAAGCTTACATTTTCATACCGGCTGCACTAGTTACATCTTATTATCCCCTTATCTCACGTAAAACAACTAAAAATAATGTGCTGTTTTATTTTGATGTGGTTTATTTTAGCGCATTTTCCATGGCATTATTGGTTGCTATTTCAGCATATTATCTAATACCTTTAATGTTTGGGATGCACTACCTTGACTCCTATTATGTAATGTTGATTCTTTTGTTAGGTACAACATTTGCAGTTTTTGGTTCTGCATGCACTAATTTGATGATTATTTATGGTTTAACATATCTTCGCTTGGTTCGAGCTGTATTTGGATTATTAATTAATTTTAGCTTAAATATTATTTTAATCCCACGCTTTGGTATTATTGGTGCGGCTTTCTCTTCTTTGATAAGCCAACTGTTTGCAGCTTGGATTAGTAATGCATTCAATAAAAAAACTTTTGAATGTTTTAGATGGCAAACGACTACTGTTTTGACATTTGGTATTCCTGGTACTGTTAAGCTATTTAACATGCTTAGAGGGAAGGAGGCAACTGAAAATGACATCTAAAAAAGGTTTCTTTACTAGAGCTTTTAACTTTTTCAAAAGAAAATTTTTTAGTGTAATGGAATTTTTTTATAGTTACAGATTTTATCGAAGTTTAAAGTTGCCAATGGTGAATCATTTAACCATTGGTATAGATGTATTAGGAAAGAAAAATACTTTTTTACCTCATCCTTTAGGGATCGTAATTGGGAAAAATGTTAAAATAGGCAGCAACTGCACAATTTATCAAAATGTGACCATAGGTGTGAGTAATAATAAGAATGAAGATTATCCAGTAATTGGTGATAATGTTATCATATATGCTAGCGCTATAGTTATTGGGAAGGTTATTATAGAGAATGATGCGGTAATAGGGGCCGGTTGTATCGTTACCAAAAATGTGCCTGCAAATAAAATTGCCATAGGTTCACCAATGCGGTTGCTCGACAAAAAATGTGGTGTGGACTATTAGGAATGTTATGGGTTATTTCTTATAAATGATACTGCTCATTGACACTTCTCATCCCTATTAGATATCTTTTTGGTTTAATTAACTTAATTTTTGAGTTCAATGTTATGAAAGTAACCATCTCCGGAACAGGCTATGTTGGTCTCTCAAACGGTATCCTGATTGCACAGAACCATGAAGTGGTTGCACTGGATATTGTGCAGGCAAAAGTGGACATGCTTAACCAGAAGAAGTCCCCAATCGTCGATAAAGAGATTGAAGAATACCTGGCGACCAAACCGCTGAACTTCCGCGCTACTACGGATAAAGAAGATGCATACCGCGATGCGGATTTCGTCATCATCGCCACGCCGACCGACTACGATCCTAAAACCAACTACTTCAACACCTCAACCGTTGAAGCAGTGATCAAAGACGTTACGGCAATCAACCCTAACGCAGTGATGATCATCAAGTCGACGATTCCAGTGGGCTTCACCAAATCTATTAAAGAAGAGTTGGGTATTGATAATGTCTTCTTCTCGCCGGAATTTCTCCGCGAGGGCAGGGCGCTATACGATAATCTGCACCCATCCCGTATCGTGATTGGCGAGCGTTCCGAGCGTGCGGAGCGTTTTGCTGCATTACTTCAGGAAGGCGCAATCAAAAAAGATATTCCGGTGCTGTTCACCGATTCCACTGAGGCAGAGGCGATAAAGCTTTTCGCTAACACCTATCTGGCTATGCGCGTGGCCTACTTCAACGAGCTGGACAGCTATGCTGAGAGCTTAGGGCTGAACACCCGTCAGATCATTGAAGGCGTGTGTCTTGACCCGCGTATCGGTAACCATTACAACAACCCGTCATTTGGCTACGGCGGTTACTGCCTGCCAAAAGATACCAAGCAGCTGCTGGCAAACTATCAGGCGGTCCCGAACAACCTGATTTCCGCCATTGTGGACGCCAACCGCACGCGTAAAGATTTCATCTCGGATTCCATTCTTGCGCGCCAGCCGAAAGTGGTGGGCGTGTATCGCCTGATCATGAAGAGCGGTTCCGATAACTTCCGAGCCTCTTCCATTCAGGGCATCATGAAGCGTATTAAGGCGAAGGGCGTGCAGGTCATTATTTATGAACCGGCGATGCAGGAAGACGAGTTCTTCCACTCTCGCGTCATTCGCGACCTGGATGCGTTCAAGAAAGAAGCGGACGTCATTATCTCTAACCGCATGGCGGAAGAGCTCGCGGACGTGAAGGATAAAGTCTATACGCGCGATTTGTTCGGCAGTGACTGATTAAAGCTGTGATATAAAAAACCCGGCATTTTGCCGGGTTTTTTGTTTTAAACGTTATAGAAGTTGCGGTACCAGTCGACGAAGTTTTTCACGCCTTCTTTAACGGAGGTCTGTGGCTTAAACCCAATGACGTCGTACAGCGCTTTAGTATCCGCGCTGGTCTCCAGTACGTCACCCGGCTGGATCGGCATCATATTTTTCACCGCTTCTTTGCCCAGCGCCTCTTCAAGCGCGGTGATGTAATCCATCAGTTCGACAGGTGAACTGTTACCGATGTTATACACGCGATACGGGGCAGAGCTGGTTGCCGGCGAACCGGTTTCGACTGTCCAGTCGGCATCGGCCTGAGGAATGACGTCCTGTAGGCGAATAATTGCCTCCGCAATATCATCGATATAGGTGAAGTCACGTTTCATCTTACCGTAGTTGTATACGTCGATGCTGTTGCCTTCAATCATGGCTTTGGTGAATTTGAACAGCGCCATATCCGGGCGTCCCCAAGGGCCATAGACGGTAAAGAAGCGCAGGCCAGTGGTCGGCAGGTTGTACAGATGCGAATAGGTATGCGACATCAGCTCATTGGCTTTTTTGGTTGCCGCATACAGGGATACTGGATGGTCCACGGAGTCGTCAGTAGAAAACGGCATCTTACGGTTGAGGCCGTAAACGGAACTGGATGACGCATACAGAAGATGCTGAACCTTGTTGTGGCGACAGCCTTCCAGCACGTTCAGGTGACCTACCAGGTTAGCATCCGCGTAGGCATGCGGGTTTTCCAGCGAGTAACGCACGCCCGCCTGTGCAGCAAGATGGATCACGCGGTCAAACTTCTCATCAGCGAAGAGGTTTGCCATGCCCTCGCGGTCCGCTAAGTCCAGCTTGTGGAAGGTGAAACTCTCGGATTTGAGCAGTTCGAGGCGAGCGAGCTTGAGGTTAGGGTCATAGTAATCGTTCAAATTATCAATCCCAACAACCTTATGTCCTGCATCAAGCAGGCGCTTGCTGACATGAGAACCGATAAAGCCCGCCGCGCCAGTTACCAAAAATTTCATAGCTTCCCTCATATATTCTGTGTTCTTGTTGATGCCAGTGGTCATCAAAGTTCGTCTATGATAACGCGTTGGGCTCGACATACATAACCCATCTTTCCGATATAACTCATCGGATTCTTATAGAAAATTCCGCAGCAACAGATACACTATGGAAACAAGATTATGTTTGCCCTTTTTCATCTGTTAGGGATTGTATGACGCAAAACAACAATAACCTGGTCACACGCAGTAATGACCCGGAGCAAATTGATTTATTGGATTTAATGCTACAGCTGTGGCGTGGTAAATGGGTGATTGGAGCATTTGTTGCTGCTTTTATCGTTCTTGCCGTTGTTTACATCACTGTTGCTAAAGAGAAATGGACATCATCGGCCATTATAGCTCAGCCTGATGCGGCACAAATCGCCACCTATTCAACTGCATTGAATATCCTCTATGGCGGTGCTGCACCTTCCATGCTCGATATTCAGAATCGTGCTATTGGGCGCTTCAATTCCTCTTTCTCAGCATTAGCGCAAGCGCTGGATAATCAGGAAGATCCTGAGAAATTGACTATTGAGCCTACAGTAAAAGGACAGAGTGCACCTTTAACCGTAAGTTATCAGGGCGAATCTGCTGAAGCAGCACAAAAACAACTAGCTCAGTACATCCAACAGGTTGACGAACAGACGGCAAAAGAACTCACGCTAGACCTCAGAGACAACCTTAAGCAGCAGATCACAACGCTAAACGACTCACTGTTGAACCAAGAGAAGGTCGCTCAGGAGCAAAAAGATCTGCGTATCAAGCAGATCACTGAGGCGCTTAAGAACGCTGAAGCCGCGAAAATTAGCACACCGCAGCTCCAGCAAACGCAGGATGTTACTCAGGAAACCATGTTCCTGCTGGGCACTGTAGCGCTCAAATCAATGGTTGATAACGAAGCTTCACGTCCTCTGGTGTTTCCTGGTTCTTACTACCAGACCAAAAAGACCTTATTGGATATCGAGAATCTCAATGTTAATCCAGATACCATTCACGTGTATCGCTATGTTATGAAGCCTGATCTGCCTATTCGCCGCGACAGCCCGAAAAAGGCCATCACCCTCATCCTTGCCGTTCTCCTCGGCGGGATTATCGGTTCTGCTTTCGTCCTCGGCCGTAACGCGCTGAGAAACTACAAGCCAAGATCCTGAATTACAGACAAAAAAAGACCGGGTTTCCCCGGTCTTTTTTATTTATGCCGTTTCCGCAAATTCTCAATCACCGTCGTTAAATCCAGCTCCTGATCCTGAAGCAGCACCAGCAGGTGATACATCAGATCCGACGCTTCGTTCGTCAGCTCCTCACGGTCATGCACGGTGGCCGCCAGCGCCGTTTCAACGCCTTCTTCACCCACTTTCTGCGCAATCCGTTTGGTTCCGCTGGCGTACAGCTTCGCCGTGTACGAGCTCTCAGGATCCGCTGATTTACGCTCTGCCAGCAATTGTTCCAGCTGATAGAGGAACAGCCACTGGTGGCTCGCCTCGCCGAAGCAGCTGCTGGTACCTTTATGGCAGGTTGGCCCAATCGGGTTGACCAGCACCAGCAGGGTGTCGTTGTCGCAGTCTGGCGTAATGCTGACCACGTTCAGGAAGTGACCCGAGGTTTCCCCTTTTGTCCACAGGCGCTGTTTGGTGCGCGAGAAAAACGTCACCTTGCCGCTGTCGAGCGTTTTTGCCAGTGCCTCCTGGTTCATGTATCCCAGCATCAGCACTTCGCCTGAAACGGCATGCTGTACAACCACCGGCAGTAATCCGTCAGTTTTTTCCCAGTCCAGCTGCGCCTGTTGTTGCTCTGTTAACATACCCTGATCTCCACGCCCTGGTCGGCCAGGTACGTTTTTAACTCACCAATATTGATAATCTGTTTGTGGAACACGGAAGCGGCCAGCGCGCCGTCTACGTTCGCATCGCGGAAGGCTTCAAGAAAGTGTTCCATGGTGCCCGCGCCGCCGGAGGCAATCAGCGGAACCTGGCAGACCGCGCGCACTTTTTTCAGCTGCTCGAGGTCGTAACCGTTACGAACGCCGTCCTGGTTCATCATGTTCAGAACGATTTCACCCGCACCGCGTTTTTGCACTTCCTGCACCCAGTCCAGCGTCTCCCATTGGGTGACGCGCGTGCGGCTTTCATCGCCGGTGTACTGGTTAACGTGATATTTGCCCGTTGCGGCATCAAACCAGGTGTCGATCCCCACGACAATGCACTGCACGCCAAAGCGATCCGCCAGACGCGTAATCAGCTCCGGGTCGGCCAGGGCAGGGGAGTTAATGGAAATTTTATCCGCTCCGAAAGAGAGAATTTTCGCCGCATCGTCAGCAGATTTAATCCCGCCCGCCACGCAGAAGGGTATATCAATCACCTCTGCCACGCGCGCCACCCAGCTTTTGTCCACCACACGGCCATCGCTGGAGGCGGTGATATCGTAAAATACCAGTTCGTCTGCGCCTTCTTCAGCATAGCGCTTAGCCAGGGGAACGATGTCGCCAATGATCTCGTGGTTGCGGAACTGCACGCCTTTTACAACCTGACCATCACGCACGTCCAGGCAGGGAATTATCCGTTTTGCCAGCATTGGATCGCCTCCTTCACCGTAAATTTGCCTTCCAGCAGCGCGCGACCCACGATCACGCCGCGTACACCGGTTCCGCGCAGAGCGGCGATATCCGCCAGGTCGCCGATACCGCCAGAGGACTGGAACGCCACCTGCGGATAACGCGCGCAAACCTCTTCATACAGCGAGACGTTAGAGCCTGCGAGCGTACCATCGCGTGAAATATCCGTGCACAGCACATGCTTTAGCCCCACGGGGAGATACATCTCAACCAGCTCTTCCAGCGTCACGCCGGAGTTTTCCTGCCAGCCGCTGACCGCGACCTGCTTGTTACCCTGTTCGTCAATGCGCACATCCAGCGCCAGCACCAGCGCATCCGCACCGAAGCGGCGGAACCAGCCCTTGACCGTCTCAGGATCTTTCACAGCGGTCGAACCCACTACCACGCGCGCCACGCCCGCGTCCAGTAAGGCGGCAACATCGGCTTCCGTACGCACGCCGCCGCCCACCTGCACCGGGACGTCCACGCCAGCCACCAGTGCTTTAAGCAGCGGGATCTGGCGCTTCGCCGGATCTTTCGCGCCGGTCAGATCGACCAGGTGCAACACCTCAGCGCCCTCCGCGGCGTAAGCCTGTAACCGCGGCAGCGGGTCGTTGCCATAGTCGCGCTGCTGCCCGTAATCGCCCTGGTGGAGACGAACAACTGTGCCGTCAATCAAATCTAAAGCGGGAATTATCATCACATCTCCAGGAAATTTTTCAGCAGCTGCGCGCCGGCGGCGCCGGAGCGTTCCGGGTGAAACTGCACGCCGTAAAAGTTATCTTTCTGCACTGCGGCGGTGAACGCCTCGCCGTAATTGCACTGGGCGATGGTGTAGGTATTCACGGGCATGGCGTAGCTGTGAACGAAATAGAAGTACGCGCCGTCTTCGATTCCCTGGAACAGCCTGTTGCCCGCTTTCGGATAAACGCGGTTCCAGCCCATGTGCGGCAGCGGCAGGCCGTGGTCGGTCATTTTCGGCACGTCTTCTTCAATAATGCCCAGCAGATCGACGCCGTTGCTCTCTTCACTGCGGCGGCCAAGCAGCTGCATGCCGAGGCAAATGCCCAGCACCGGTTGAGTACAGGCTTTGATGAGATCCACCAGCTCGCGCTCGTGGATCTGATCCATCGCCGCCTGGGCGGTGCCTACGCCCGGCAGAAAGAGTTTATCCGCGCGCAGCACCACGTCCGGGTCGCGGCTCACCACCGGCTCGTAGCCGTGGCGCATAATCGCCGACTGTACGGAGTTCAGGTTGGCGCATCCGGTATCCAGAATCACCACGTTCATTACAGCACTCCTTTCGACGAGGGAAGGGCGTCACCTTCCACGCGGATCGCCTGGCGCAGGGTACGGCCAAAGGCTTTGAACAGGCTCTCGACGCGGTGGTGATCGTTTTTGCCTTTGGTTTTCAGGTGCAGCGTCAGGCCCATGGTGTAAGAAAGCGAGCGGAAGAAGTGCTCCACCATCTCGGTGCTGAGATCGCCCACGCGCTGGTAGGTGAAGTCGGCTTTATATTCCAGGTGCGGACGCCCGGAGATATCCATCGCGCAGCGCGCCAGGCACTCGTCCATCGGCAGAACAAAGCCGAAGCGGTTGATGCCGCGTTTGTCGCCGAGCGCCAGCTTCAGGGCTTCGCCCAGGGCCAGGCCGGTATCTTCCACGGTGTGGTGATCGTCGATATACAGGTCGCCCTTAACGGCGATCTCCATGCGGAAGCCGCCGTGAGTGGCGATTTGATCCAGCATGTGGTCGAAGAAACCGACGCCGGTGTGGATCTTGCTGCCGCCTTCACGATCGAGCCAGACCTTCACGTCGATCTGCGTCTCTTTGGTGTTGCGTTCTACGTGAGAATAGCGGTCGCGTCTGGTGAGCTGCTCGCTAATCATCGCCCAGTTTAGCGTGTCGCGGTTATAGCGCAGGCCTGCAATGCCCATATTTTCGGCCAGCGTGATGTCCGTGACGCGATCGCCAATCACATAGCTGTTCGCTTTATCCAGCGCCTCTTCCGCCAGATAACGCTCAACAAGCTTCACTTTTGGCTTGCGGCAGTCGCACTCGTCGGCAGGCATGTGCGGGCAGATCAGCACCTCGTCGAAGGCGATGCCCTGCGAGGTCAGCACCTGCATCATCAGGTTGTGCGGGCCGTCAAAGTCCACCTGCGGGAAGCTGTCTGTGCCCAGACCGTCCTGGTTGGTGATCATCACCAGCTTATAGCCTGCTTTCTGAAGCTTCAGCAGCACCGGGATCACGTCGGGTTCAAAGGCCAGCTTGTCGAAACGATCGACCTGAAAATCGCTGGGTGGCTCCGAGATGATGGTGCCGTCACGATCGATAAAGAGATACTTCTGACTCATACTTTCTCCGCTTTAAGGGCGTCAATCACGCGCTGGCTCTCCGCGCGGGTGCCGACGGTAATACGCAGGCAGCCGCTCAGGGTAGGTTGTTTATTCTGGTCTCGTAAGATAATGCCCTGATCCCACAACGATTTAAATATCGCGCTTGATGCGGTGAAGCGCACCAGGATGTAGTTGGTTTCCGAGTCGAACACCTGCTCCACGCACGGAATCGTTTTCAGGGCATCGACTAGATACTGACGCTCCTCCAGGATCTGCACCACACGCTCGCGCATCGCGCTGATGCCCTGCGGGGCCAGCGCCTGTGCCGCAATATCGGCAACCGGCGTTGAGAGCGGATACGGGGCGATCACTTTCAGCAGCAGGTCGATAACCGCTTTATTTGCCAGCGTAAAACCGCAGCGAAGACCGGCGAGAGCGAAGGCTTTCGACAGGGTACGCAGCACGACGAGATGCGGATACTCTTCAAGCCAGCCTGCCAGTGTCGCCTGCGGGCAGAACTCAATGTAGGCTTCGTCGGCCACAACCAGCGCTTTGCCGCGCGTCATTTCCAGCAGGGAACGGATATCCTGCGGATTGATAATCTGCCCGGTCGGGTTGTTCGGGCTACAGACAAACACCACCTTCACGCCGTCGAGGTTATCGGCGATGCCCTGCAAATCCAGCTGCCAGTTGTCGAGCGCCTGTACGTTGCGGCAGGCCACGCCAAAGGTTTCGGCGCTGACGCTGTACATCCCGTAGGTGGGCTGGCAGTACATCACCGCGTCTTTACCCGGCTCGCAGAAGGCGCGGATCAGCAGCTCAATCCCTTCATCCGCCCCACGGCTGACCAGTACCTGCTCAGGCTTCACGCCTGCATACTGCGCATAGTTCTCGATCACCGCTTTCGGCTGACACTCCGGGTAGCGGTTCAGCGTCTGCTGCGAGAGCTCAAAGGCCACCGCCGTGGGATATTCGTTGGCATTCAGCCAGACGTCGCCGTTCCCGCCCAGACGACGCGCAGACTGATAGGGCGT
Organism: Enterobacter sp. DSM 30060; assembly: GCF_013375955.1. Classification (NCBI taxonomy): domain Bacteria; kingdom Pseudomonadati; phylum Pseudomonadota; class Gammaproteobacteria; order Enterobacterales; family Enterobacteriaceae; genus Enterobacter; species Enterobacter sp. DSM 30060. The sequence goes on along the minus strand of NZ_CP056118.1, from coordinate 4,794,164 downwards.
CAGGCGACGGACATTTTCGCGGGCTAATTCTTCAATGTTCATGCTTGCTCCTTCAGGGCGGCAACGCGCAGCGTCACGGCATTTTTGTGGGCAGTCAGGCGCTCGGCGGCGGCCAGGGTTTCGATGGTCGACGCCAGCGAGGCAAATCCCTCGCGAGAGAGTTCCTGCACGGTCATGCGCTTCTGGAAATCCGCCAGCCCCAGGCTGGAGCAGGTTGAGGTATAGCCATACGTGGGCAGCACGTGGTTGGTGCCGGAGGCGTAATCCCCGGCGGATTCCGGTGACCAGTCCCCGAGGAACACCGAGCCTGCGCTGGTTATGCTGTCGACCAGATCGCGCGCGTTACGGGTCTGAATAATCAGGTGCTCCGGCCCGTACTGATTGGAGATGGCGATGCACTGGTCGATATCGCGAGCCACAATCAGTCGGCTGGCCGATAGCGCCTGACGCGCCGTTTCCGCACGCGGCAGGTCGGCCAGCTGACGCTCAACGGCCTCGCCCACGCGTTTTGCCATATCGGCATCTGGCGTCAGTAAAATCACCTGCGAGTCAGGGCCGTGCTCGGCCTGCGAGAGCAGGTCAGAGGCCACGAAATCCGGTGTAGCGCCGCTGTCGGCAATCACCAGCACTTCAGACGGACCGGCAGGCATATCAATCGCCGCGCCGTCCAGACGCTGACTGACCTGGCGCTTCGCTTCGGTAACGTATGCGTTGCCCGGGCCAAAGATTTTGTCGACTTTGGGAACAGACTCCGTCCCGAACGCCAGGGCGGAAATCGCCTGCGCGCCGCCCACTTTATAGATCGCCTGCACGCCGCACAGCTTCGCCGCATACAGGATCTCATCGGCGATCGGTGGTGGAGAGCAGAGCACCACCTTCTGACAACCGGCAATACGTGCCGGAGTGGCCAGCATCAGGACGGTCGAAAACAGCGGGGCAGAGCCGCCAGGAATATAGAGGCCAACGGACGCCACCGGGCGCGTCACCTGCTGGCAGCGCACGCCGGGCAGGGTTTCCACATCCACCGCCTGCAATTTCTGAGCGGTGTGGAAGGTATCAATATTTTTCACCGCGACGGCCATCGCCTGTTTGATCTCATCCCCAAGGCGGCTTTCCGCCCCGGCGATCTCCTGTGCGGTGACCTGTAACGCGTCGACCTCAGTTTTATCAAACTTCGCGCTGTACTCACGCAGCGCGTCGTCTCCGCGGGCTTTGACGTTATCGAGGATCTCCGCCACGGTGCGGGTGATGCTCTCCGAGGCGGAAATTGCCGGGCGCATCAGCAGCTCACGCTGTTGCGCGTCGCTACAGGTATTCCAGTCGATGATTGTGTTAAAGCTCATGGTCGTTACTCCATCATCTTCTCAATTGGCAGCACCAGAATAGAACTCGCGCCCAGCGCCTTCAGTTTTTCCATCGTTTCCCAGAACAGGGTTTCGCTGCTGACCATGTGCATCGCCACGCGCTGCTGGTCGCCCGCCAGCGGCAGAATGGTTGGGCGCTCAGCACCTGGCAGCAGGGCAATCACTTCGTCCAGGCGCTCGGTCGGCGCGTGCATCATGATGTATTTGGATTCACGCGCCTGAATCACGCCCTGAATACGGGTCAGCAGCTTGTCGATGAGCTGCTGTTTAGCCTCCGCCATCTCGCCGTCGCGCTGGATAAGGCACGCTTTGGAACGGTAGATCACCTCCACTTCGCGCAGGCCGTTCGCTTCGAGCGTGGCGCCCGTGGAGACGAGGTCACAGATGGCATCGGCCAGGCCCGCGCGTGGCGCCACTTCAACAGAGCCATTCAGCAGACAAGATTTAAACTGCACGCCTTTTTGATCGAGGTAACGCTTCAGCAGGTGAGGGTAAGAGGTGGCGATACGTTTGCCGTTCAGCGCGGCCGGGCCATCCCAGGCTTCATCAACCGGCGTGGCCAGCGACAGGCGGCAGCCGCCGAAGTCCAGACGACGCAGGGTAAAGTAGCGTGGATCTTCGCCCTGCGCGCGGCGGGTTAATAACTCTTCTTCCAGTACGTTTTCGCCGATGATGCCGAGGTCAACGACGCCATCCATGACCAGGCCCGGAATATCGTCATCACGTACGCGCAGAATGTCGATCGGCATATTTTCAGCCAGGGCGATCAGGCGCTGGGTGTGCAGGTTGATTTTAATCCCGCAGCGGGCCAGTAGTTCGCGTGAATCATCGCTTAAACGGCCTGATTTTTGAATAGCTATGCGTAAACGTGAGTTATCTAACATTCTGTGTTCCTCGTTAACCTGTTTTAATCTGTCTGAATGCGGTCCAAAAAAAAGCCCCCGGAAGAAGATCTTCCGGGGGCTTTTTCATGCGTTCATGCACCACTGGAAGATCCAAACGTCTTCCAGCACACATCGCCTGAAAGACTAGTCAGGATGATGGTGATGATGGTGGTTTTTAAAAGGAACGCGTGTCATATAAATTCTCGTTGAATGCTTATGCATTTGATGTCTTTTAACCTAAACCAGTTGTACGCCATAAAGCAAGGGCTTTTTTTGATCATTAATTCATTTCATATTGATGGTATGAATTGTGCGTTCCATAAGGCTGGCGTAGCCTTATAACAGGCGTCGTTAAGCGGAGAATGTCATGAAAAAGGTCGCGATTGTCGGATTAGGGTGGTTAGGAATGCCACTGGCGATGTCATTAGCCGCAAAAGGCTGGCAGGTGACAGGGAGTAAGACCACGCGGGACGGGGTTGAGGCGGCGCGCATGTGCGGCATTGATGGTGTCGAGCTGCGTCTCGAACCCGAGCTTATCTGCGATACCGACGAGCTGGATGAACTGATGAATGTGGACGCACTGGTCATTACCTTACCGGCGCGGCGCAGCGGGCCGGGCGAGACGTTTTACCTGCAGGCGGTGCAGGAGATTGTCGACAGCGCCCTGGCGCACCATATTCCGCGTATCATTTTCACCAGCTCGACCTCCGTCTATGGCGATATCGACGGTACGGCGAAAGAAAACACCGAGCGCCGTCCGGTAACCGCCAGCGGACGGGTACTGAAAGAGCTGGAAGACTGGCTGCACAATCTGCCTGGCACGCAGGTGGATATTTTACGCCTCGCCGGGCTGGTGGGGCCGGGGCGTCATCCGGGACGCTTCTTTGCCGGTAAATCCGCGCCGGATGGTCAGCACGGCGTTAACCTTGTACACCTTGAAGATGTTATCGGTGCAATAGAGCTGCTTTTACAGGCTCCGAAAGGGGGGCACATCTATAATATATGTGCGCCTTCGCATCCGCCACGCAGCACCTTTTATCCGCTGATGGCGCGCCAGCTGGGTCTGGCGCCGCCGGTGTTCAGTGAGGCGCAGGGGGAGCGCAAAGGCAAAATTATTGATGGCAATCGTATTTGCCATGAACTGGGATTTGAATATCAGTATCCCGATCCGCTGGTTATGCCTATGGAATAATTGCGCCGGCGGAGGCCATCGCACACCGCAAGGGGGCGAAGATGAAACCGCTGCTGGATGTTCTTGTTATTCTGGATGCGCTGGAAAAAGAGGGGAGCTTTGCCGCCGCCTCGGCGAAGCTCTATAAAACCCCTTCGGCTCTGAGCTACACCGTGCAAAAGCTCGAGAGCGATCTTAATATTCAAATCCTTGACCGCACTGGCCATCGCGCGCGTTTCACCCGTACTGGGCAGATGCTGCTGGAAAAAGGGCGTGACGTGCTGCATACGGTTCGCGAGCTGGAAAAACAGGCCGTCAAACTTCATCAGGGCTGGGAAAATGAGCTGGTGATTGGGGTTGATGATACTTTCCCTTTTTCGCTGCTTACCCCGCTTATTGAGGCGTTCTATCAGCGCCATAGCGTCACGCGGCTGGTTTTTATCAACGGCGTGCTGGGCGGCTCGTGGGACGCCTTAACGCAGGGCAGGGCGGATATCATCGTTGGAGCGCTGCATGAGCCTCCTCAACTGAGTGAATTTGGTTTCGCCCGGCTGGGCGTTCTGGAGCAGATCTTTGCTGTTGCGCCTCACCACCCGCTGGCGAATGAACCGGAGCCTGTTTCAAGACGCGTCATTAAAAACCATCGCGCCATTGTGGTGGGAGACAGCTCCCGCCCCGAGTGCGGCATTTCATCGCAGCTTCTGGATGAGCAGGAGGCCATCACCGTTTTTGATTTTAAAACCAAGCTGGAACTGCAAATAAGCGGCCTGGGGTGCGGCTACCTTCCCCGTTATTTAGCACAGCGCTTTATTGAAAGCGGCGCGCTGGTGGAAAAACAGGTTTTAGCGCAGAGCAGTAACGAATCGGTATGGGTGGGCTGGAATGAACAGACCGCCGGGCTTGCCAGCGCCTGGTGGCGAGACGAAATTTTAGCAAATAGTGCTATCGCGACAGTTTACACTCAGGCAGATGATGGGAAATCAACCAGTTAGTAAAATTAATTTATGGGCAGGTTTCTCAATGTATTGCCTTTTGTATCTGGAATAGGGCAAAATGCCGCCGCTGCAAACAAATGAATAATCGACGATATAAAAGGCGTCGGTTATTTTTTTTTGCATGTACGAAACGAAACTAAAAACCAAGAGGCCGGGCTTCGTACCGGATAGATATTTACTAAAATCCGACAGTTGTTGTCGCTGAGGAAGAAAGAAATGGGGCAATTTTTCGCTTACGTGGCGGTTATCACCGTAAAGGAGAATAACTATGTCGCATAACGCAACTCCAAACACCTCTCGCGTGGAATTACGTAAAACGCTTACGTTGATTCCGGTTGTTATGATGGGCCTTGCCTATATGCAACCGATGACGCTGTTCGATACATTCGGTATCGTATCAGGCCTTACTGACGGTCACGTTGCAACGGCGTACGCCTTTGCACTGGTCGCCATTCTCTTTACAGCGCTGAGCTACGGTAAACTGGTTCGCCGTTTCCCGTCCGCAGGCTCTGCGTACACCTATGCTCAGAAATCCATTAGCCCGGCTGTTGGCTTTATGGTGGGCTGGTCATCACTGCTGGACTACCTGTTCATGCCGATGATCAACATTCTGCTGGCAAAAATTTACTTCGAAGCGCTGGTACCTTCCGTACCGTCGTGGATCTTCGTTGTGGCGCTGGTGGCCTTTATGACCATCTCTAACCTGCGCAGCATCAAGACCGTGGCTAACTTCAACACCCTGATCGTGATCCTTCAGATGGGGATTGTTGCGGTTATCGTTGGGCTGATCATCTACGGCGTTTCCCACGGTGAAGGCGCAGGTACGCTGACCAGCACCCGTCCGTTCTGGTCTGAAGGTGCGCACGTTGTGCCGATGATCACCGGGGCGACTATCCTGTGCTTCTCGTTCCTGGGCTTCGACGGTATCTCTTCTCTGTCTGAAGAGACCAAAGATGCCGAGCGCGTGATCCCGAAAGCGATTTTCCTGACCGCGCTGATTGGCGGCCTGATCTTCATCGGTGCGTCTTATTTCTTACAGCTGTATTTCCCGGATATCTCTCGCTTTAAAGATCCGGATGCATCGCAGCCTGAAATCATGCTGTACGTGGCGGGTAAAACCTTCCAGTGGGGCGTGCTGATCTTCTCCAGCGTCACCGTACTGGCATCCGGTATGGCAGCGCACGCGGGCGTTTCTCGTCTGATGTACGTGATGGGCCGTGACGGTGTGTTCCCAACTCGCTTCTTTGGTTACGTGCATCCGAAATGGCGTACCCCGGCGTGGAACGTGCTGCTGGTGGGCGCGATTGCCCTGCTGGCGATCAAGTTCGACCTGGTAACGGCCACTGCGCTGATTAACTTTGGTGCGCTGGTGGCGTTCACCTTCGTTAACCTCTCCGTGATTTCGCAGTTCTGGATCCGTGAGAAGCGCAACAAGACGCTGAAGGACCACATCAACTATCTGGTGCTGCCAGTGTGTGGTGCCCTGACGGTTGGCGCCCTGTGGATCAACCTGGAAGAGAGCTCAATGGTTCTGGGTCTGATCTGGGGTGCAATCGGTCTGATTTACCTGGCTTGCGTAACGAAGAGCTTCCGCAACCCGGTTCCTCAGTACGAAGACGTCGCGTAAGACTGTGTCGGGTGGCGGCTTCGCCTTACCCGACCTACGGACTTCTACGCCGTAGGTCGTAGGTTCGAATCCTACAGGGCGTGCCATTTAGAAACAGGTAGTTACGCCAGTTTCAACCCAGCCTGATTTTCTCCTTGTGTCGTATTTGTGTCATGGTTGCCAAAAATGGCATCTATTTTCCGCGCGTGTTCGCTTAAATGATTCGGCGCCAGGTGAGCATAACGACGGACCATTTCGATCGACTCCCATCCGCCCATTTCCTGCAGCACGGACAGCGGCACGCCGGACTGAATTAACCAGCTCGCCCAGGTGTGCCGGAGGTCGTGAAAACGGAAGTCCTCTATACCTGCTTTTGCCAGGCCAATACGCCAGGCACTGTTATCGTCCACGCGCATTTTCCGGACCGCTGGAGTGACAGTTTTATCCGGGCGCGTCGATGGTTTCGTGTGAACGAATACCCACCTGGAACTTTTCCCGATCTGATCCCTTAACACCCTGCATGCGGTATCATTCAGAGCCACGCCGATAGCCTTGCCCGCCTTCGCGTTCTCCGGATTTACCCATGCAACCTTTCTCTGCATATCGACCTGCTGCCACTCCAGATCAATGATGTTGGAGCGGCGCAGGCCGGTTGCCAGCGCAAATATCACTACCGGCTTTATCGACTCCGGCATGCAGGCGATAAGCCGTTCTGCCTCTTCCCTGGTCAGCCAGCGGATGCGTTTGCTGATTGGCTTTTTGGTCTTAATGACGGGGGCCGCCTTTATCCATCCCCAGTCATTGGCTGCAGTTTTCAGCAGCGATCGCATAAAAGAAAGGTGCTGGCTCTTTGTAGCCTGGCTTACTGGCTTTTCAGTGTATGGCGGCGGCTCCTTTCCCCGGCGTACAGCTGCGTCCCGGCGCGACTCCCACACCTGAATATGCTTGCGGTTGACCATCTTCGAAACTGCTTCGTTTACCTGGTCGGCCGTGATGGTCGAAATATCCCGGCCGGAGAAATGCCGAAGGAAGTATTCGATTTTGGTCTTATCGTCATCAAGGGACCGCTTATGCTCTTTCTCGCGGATCCACCTGATGCAACATTCCTCAAACGTCCTCGTCGGCAGTTCCCCGATTTTATCCACCCGCCACGCTTCAGCCTTCAGCTTGTCGTGCAGCTCCTGCGCTTGTTTCTTGTCCCCCGTGCCAAGAGATCGTCTAATTCTTTTCCCTGACGGCGTAACGAAATGACAGTGCCAGACGCCGCCTCTGAGGGTGATTGACATAAAATTTCTCCTTTATGTTCACCCGCGCTCGCGGAAACAGGATCGCGCGGGTCATGTAAATACGCAATACAGGCGACGTCGGTCGTGCGGTATTTGTTCCCGATCTTCTTCCCGGCGAGTTGGCCGGAGTCGATGAGGCGGTAGACAGTCCTCGGAGAGACCTTCAGGAGTTTTGCCGCCTTCTGCGCAGTGAGTGGCTCAGCTGTAACCATCACCCCTCCTATGACATCGATTTATAAAACTGCGGACCGTCTGGCGTGGCCGCGCGTAATTCGTTTTCCGGATGCACTGAATATTCTCTGTCGTCCCACCGCACCCAGAACTGCGGATGGTCGCCGTCCGGATCCTGCAGGCTATCCACCACACCATGAATGCCTCCGGTCTTCTTCTGGACTATTGCTCCCACATTAAAAGCAGCCATTGCACACCTTCCGGTTCGTGAAGAAATGAGATGAGAGCGCCCAGCGCCATAAGTGCGGCGATGAGCCAGGTCATGGGGTTTGATTGCATGTTAACTCCCAAAAAGAATGCCCTCACAGTGGAGGGCAAAAGGGATTACGTGGCAGTGCTTTCGCACCCAATAGCCAGCTCATAACTGGCTATAAGTTGCGTCATTTACGCCAGGCAAAAGAGATTGGCTCCGGTGTAATCCACAGGTGTCGCATATTCGCCACGTTAACGATGTCTGAATCCCGCGGATATATCTCCACGGCATCACGATCCCCGTAACCGACAGCTGACTTTATCTCCTGCAGCGCATCCCAACTGATGCCAGCTTTCCACCGGCCGGAGCTGGCAATGCTGGTGGTGTTCACTGACAGACGGATAACGCCGTTTTCTTCCTGAAACTCCTGGACCAGAAAATAAGAGTTAGCCCAGACGTTGCTCCGCTTAGGATCGTGGCACCTTACAGGCCATTGTGATTCCTGGACCGGTTTGAGTATTCCAATCATCTTCAGAGACCCCGCTGCTTATTCTTTAGCTCGATAACAGATTGGCATTCCGCGCATGTCTGGCAGCCGGGAACGGCAGCGCGCCGCGGCGCCGGGATATCCTCTCCGCATTCACTACAATGCTCAGCTGATACGGCGTTACGGTTGATGCGGTGCGCTGCGATCGCCATGTCGATGCGCTGCTGCGCTAGTTCGTTGGCCTGATCGATGATTTCTGCTGTCATGCTGCACCGCCTTCAACGCGTTTGAACTCGATAACCCACACCCAGGGGTTGTGTTTAAAGCTCTGCTCTGGATAGATGCCGTCCCACAACTGACGAAACCACAGCCATTTATCCATCGGCCCACCAAACGGAGAGGGATCCGCCGGATAGCCCTCTTTGCCAGCATCTTCGTCACTCACGCTAGCGAGGCGCTCAACCCGCACGTCTGTAATTTCCAGTAGAATTCGACTGGCCCAACGCGGCATGTGGATTGACGGGCGCCATCCGTGACGCAGGTTGTCGTCAGCGTCGTAATATTCCGGCGCTGGCTTGCCATCAGCGGCATACTGGCAAAATTCTGGCTTTTCGAATTTCGAGCTATCTTCGAGGTATGACTCCATCTGTTCGTAATCGAATAACGGCCCCTGAAATGTTTCACGTACCCAGATGCGATCGCCGACGACACCAAATGGACAGGTGAACGATTTGGAGCGCGCTTTTAGGCCGCACGCATCAGACGATGACCAAAAATACTTACCGTCATCACTACCGTTTTTGGAGTCAGTCACCAGGCGTAACCCAAGCCCTGAATGTTCTGGCTGAATTTTCATGATCCGCCGAGTCTGCGTCTTTCGACCGTCGAGAATGGCGCGAACCATCTCACTGTTAAAAATCATTCCGCGTTCTTTCACGATTCCACTCCGAAACGGCGATTAAGCCGCCCTGTGTATACGACGAACTCCAGGAGGCTAACTCCCAGAGCTTCAATTTTCTTGTGGTGCTTGTTGATGATGGGAGGCACCGTTTCGTTCCAGTTTGGCTTTGGCTTCTTGCGCATGGCCTGCTGGATTTCTTCGGTGCAGCGGCGGCAGGCGGTGCGGATGGCGTTGTCTGTTTCAGATGTCATGACTTGCCCCCATGATTTGCAAATTCTCCATGGACTTGCTCGCGGAGTGCCCTGATTGCCACCTCGGCATCTGAAATTTCCTTGAAGTGTCCGGCAGTGAAATACTTGCCGTTAATAATTACCCTGGCTCGCCACCGCTTACGCTGCTTATCCCAATTAACACCTTTCACGCCGCTCGTGTTATTGCTGCGCAGTGGCATATTTAATTGATTAAGTTGGTGGGTGACTTCACGTAGGTTGCCGATGGAGTTGTTGAGCTTGTTATTGTCGATATGGTCAATCTCTTTGGGCCAAACCCCATAACAGAAGAACCAAGCCAGCCGATGGGCGAGATAGCACTTCTTGCCGCAAGCTATTCGCCAGTAACCCTTGTTGTGCATCCTGCCGATCGGGTTTCCACTTTTCCTTCCAAAGAACTGCCCGGTAAATTTGTTGTACGCAAGCCCGGGAAACTCGTCGTTATAAATTAGCTGATCAATACCTTCGGTCATGCAGCCTCCCGTCTAGCTAGTAGCTTTGTACCAAACTCCATCAACACATCTCGCTCAACCGTAGTGAACTCACAATGCGTGCGGGGGTATGGCCGCCAAATAATCAGGATGGATCCTTTGCTATTTCCCGAGACCGGCTTACCGGTGACCGGGTTGATAAATGCCAGCCGCCCGGCGGTGATGAAGCGTACCTCGCTGGCTGTCTGGATAGCCTCCTTAAACCAGCCAACCGATGTGTCTGCCGGAACCAGCATGACCGTGCCGATCTGATTTGCGCTCTCGGCGGCGGCCTTCTTCACAAACGGCGTGATGTCGCTGTATGGCGGGTTCAGCCAGACGTAGCCTGGCACATTCAGGTAATCAGCCCACGGCGTTTCCAGCGTGTTCTGCTCGGAGGTGATGAACTTCCGGCATAGCGCGTTATGCGGCGCTGCGGCGGCATCAAGCTGGAAGCAGAACTCAGCATCAAGGGAGGCGAAGAGGGCTGGTGGAGTGCGCCAGAGGTCGCGCTGATCCGCTGGGGTATTACTTCCGGTGTAATCGGTCATGATTCCTCCCGCTCCGGATCGTTTACATCCCAGCCATTACGCTCAATATTGGTTTGCAGCCGCTTATCTCCGACCTCTTCAATGCAGCGGCCGGTAATCTCAGCGACTTCAGAGTTTGAGTGTCGCCACAGCAGCGCCAGCTCTTCGAGAGACCACGCTTTCATAGCACTGACTCCATTTCGTCGATGTAGAGGCCCTGAGCAATCAGGCGGCGACGGCGTGCGGCACGAGCTATGCACTCCTGCCGTCGTCCTTCCTGCGATTGCTCAATGTCGCGCCGGGTGAACAGCCGTGATTTGCCTTGCGGCGTTACGACCCTTGGCTTCGTGGCTAAGTCGAATGCCCGGTCGCAGATTCCTTCCTCGTTGAGCCATTTTTCCGATTCAACGATCTGAGCTATCTGTCCGGAGCCGCGGGTAATGCCGTTGGCGACCCTGTTAAACTCAATGAGCGTTACGCCAAACTTCTCGGCGATTTCGCTGCCAGTGACCGGGCGGCCGCGCGTCTGAATCATCCAGATAACGCGTTCACGGAGGCCGGAGAATTGCCCGGTTCGCCCGGGACGGCGGTAGAAGGGTGTACGTTTCATGGCGGCACCTACTTAATAATGAGTGAAGGTTTGCCGAGTTTTATTTGCGCGCCAGGTACATCCACGCCAGCTTCGATTTGGTGTTTGATAGCCAATTTGTCTGGCTTGATGTTCGTCTCGTATTCGACGAATTCAGGAGGAAGCGCGCTGGCATCCGTAATTTCAACGGACTTAGACGGCGCGCGAACCGTTACCTGATGAATGCCTGCCTTCAGTGATTTCTTTCCCGCTGTTTCGAGGGAGGTAGCCACATAATCTTTCATGCTCGACACTCGGTTTTCTGCGGCTTTTGCGCGCTCTGCAAGACGCTTGCTTTCTTCTTTCAGCGCCTCGGCATAAGCAGATTCGTTTTTGCAAACAGCAAGAATCTGCTCGACCTTTGCTTCCAGTTCCCACTCAATGCCATCAAGGGTGTCGGCTATCATTTCAGGCTCCATGCCTGAATCAGTCAGCTTTGCGAAATCATTGGCGATCTGGTAAAGAGCTGTCATTGCGTAACCTCTTCGAATTTTGCTTTGCACTTGGCGTAGACGGCCTGCACCTCTTGTTGAAGCTGCATTCCGACCGTCATTTTGTAAGCTGCCTGGAAGTGGGTTTTGAGAGCATGCATATTTTTCGCCTGCTTCATGTCCTCACATAGTGACTGGATGGTGTTGGTAAGTTCCTGTTTTGCGTTTTCTTCTGACTGGATGATTTCGCTTTCTGGGGTGTATGGCATAACTGGCTCGGTGTATATGCCTTCGCTTTCGTTGAGCACATCGACGGCATTATCCAGACGGTCAGCACGCGGCCAGTATTTATAGGCTCTTTTGACGATCGTCTTCCTTGCCATCTCAGACCAGAAGTTGACCCATGGGCCTTTTGGTGATGTTCCCGCTTTGCTCACTTTCCTGATTTCTTCTATCTCAGCGAGACTCATCTCTTCAGTCAGATAGTCGCCATCAGCGGTTTTAACTGTGCAGTAGCCACCGATAACGGCGCCGCGAGCGTCAGGCGTGGCAAACGGGTTGTATTTATGAGCTGGCGCCTTATCGAGACCTAGTGTCTCGTAGTCGTCGCTTGCATGAACTAGCTTGCACTGACCCCACTTGATGACGCCAGCTGACTGGGCGATGTGAAGAAGGCCCATATAGCTGATATCGAGGCAGACCATACCGTCGCGCGGAACCAGATAAGCCAGTTTGCTTGCAGGGTTCAGGCTAATGCCGACAGCTGCAACGTTGATAATCGCGTTCTGGGCGCTGGCGGGGTTGGCAATCGCAGTTTCTGCCAATTTTTGATTGCGCTGGAATAACTGGATAGCAAACTGGCATTCCTTTGCCCATGTCAGAGACTGGTCAGTTAGGGCGCCGACAAATAGCGGCTCCTGCTCCTTAACGAACTGAATCAGATCGAAACTCATAAACCCTCCTTAGAACGGGCAGCCGGTCCGGTGTTCCCAATCGTATTCCGCCTGGGCGTAAGCAACTGCCGAAATGAAATCGTTGTAGGCCTCCCCAGCTTTATCGCTGCGAAGCCCTTCGTATGGACTGGAGTCAATCGGGACCGTGAAGTGGAAGAGGCCGGACGGTTCTTTTGGCATCATGTCGATGATTTGCTGTGCCCGGTCGTCGATCCACTTCTCTTTTTCGTCGTCGAGCTGCTGCTCAGCCCAGCGCCGATCTTCGATGCGGTCGTAAGTGAGGTATGCGTTCATGGCTGAACTCCTGAAATTTGGATGTGCAGATCCCGCCCGCAGAAGCCAGGCCGATCGGTTGAATAGGGTGGTTACTTAGAAAGTTTTGAGTTCCATGACTCTATGGCTGTAATTGGTGAGTCGAAGGTAACCGGAGCGATCCATCCGCAGCACTTTAATTGGAACTGATTGAGGATGTATGGCTCAGGACCAATCCGGCAACCGCGATCCCATTCGAACGCTTTAATTACGGGCTGTCGTTTGCAAAATGGACACTCTGTTGCGTCAGGGAGATTTTCGAAAGAAATATCCGGCAATGAGCCATCATCTTCAGCCCATTGAAGTTCGCCTGGCACAATAACCGAATACCCGTCCCAACGATCAAATTCAGGTGAAAGAACATCTTCGTAACCAGCACCGCGAAGGCGAAATTTCGCCCGGGCAATAACCGTAAGACCTTTAACTTTTCGGCTGCCCATTCGCCACATATAAACACCGGCGGAATCAGGCTTGCATTCAGAGTATTTAACCCATTGCATGCGCACCTCCACGCTGATTCGACTTTCCCCGATGCCATGGATAACCGATGGCAACCTTCATTTCGTCGTAGGCTGCCATCCACATGGCGCCATCACCGATAAAAAGGGCGATGGCTGCTTTGCTCTGCGCCGCGCGCAGCAGGTGATGATTGATCATACCTTCACCTCAACCTGTTCCAGGAGGAACAGCGATATGCATCTGCCAGCGGTTAAGTACCAGCTTTTCACGCGGTGCCGATACCGACGTCAGCTGCCACTCGTTATCGTTGAGCTTTTTGGCGGTGTACTGCTTGCCGTTGTGGGTGACTGTCATGATGCCTCCCGAGCGAGGAGCATCGCGTCGGCAATGCTGTATGCATCGCTTGCTAAATCACTAAACGCTCCATAGTTGCATTCGCTGCTGATGATTCCCTGTATAGCCTTAGCCGCAAAGTAGTCACGGATCGTCATGTCATCTGTAGTGACTGAAACTTCTTCTGGATATGGCTTGTCATCAAACCGGTAAAGCAGGTCGTAATCACCGGCATCGTCAAAGCTGGTGACTTCGTACGCCCAGCGGTGACCCGCCCATTCAAATGACTGGCCATTTCTGGCGCTGTCGGATCGCGCTTTCAGATAAGCAGCATGGTCATCAGAGTTTTTATAAACCTTCATGGTGTATTTCATAATCATCTCCGCGCTTAAGGCCGCGCCGCCGAACGGTTAATACAAGACTTCAACGCATTTATTCAGTGTTTCAATGGGCGGTGGATGGCCGCCGATTGTCATAACTTGAGTCACTCGTAAATAACTCCAGGTATGAAAAAGGCCGCCTACCTGGCAGCCTCAACTTGAATGAGTGCCGGGATGTTTAGCCACGCCCGGCGCGTGATTTCCTTCACTTTCCACAGTCAAAGGAATGCCGTAGACTGGATATTCCACAGTCAATAAAAGGATTTCTTTATGTCCATGAATGTATTTGCAGGAAAGAGAACTGAGGAATCAGTGGCATATGATTTAGCGCTGGCGCTTGCAGTAAAAGACCCATCCGCCAACACGCCAGAAGCTTTAATTGAGCGCATTGCTGATTTGCTTCCTGCCTGTCGTGAAGCAGCAAAGGAAAAGTACAAAGCAGAAGCACCTACGCCTTTTGGGATCGCTATAAAACGATAACTGATGCCAGGGCAGTCTCCAGTGCTGCCTTTATCAAATTCTGCCGATACCAGTGGTCATCTGATGCCCCTTTAACCGCTTCTTCAGCAGCAGCATAAGCTGCGTCAGCTGCTAAAATTACGCCATTGTTGCTTTTAAACATCGCTACTTCATCGTTTTTTATATCCATCACCATCACCTCAAATAAGTGGAGTAGATTTGCCGTCAGCCCCTCGCAAAGAGCTGCTGGTAAATCGCTTTGCCATAATTGCCGCTCTTCCTGAGCCCGCCTATGGTCCGACGCATGGTTTACTGTCGCGCCGTTCGACTGACCAAATCTCCACTTCGCCGCTGGCTAACTTCGCTCAGCTGTCGATGTTTCGTTTCGATGGGTTGATAATGTACCAATAGTTCATTCAAGTAAAGTACCAAAAGTACATTTAAAGTGAATGGAAAGTTCATATGCAAGTATGTTTATGAACTTTAAAGAGAAATAATTTTTAGAATTTTTTTGCGGGGAATACCTGGGGGAGGGTGCGGATTGGATATTTTAGAGGTTCGTCACATCTATTAGTCTTGTGCGACCATTGAAAGTTGCGAAAAGTCCGCCGTCTGGCTCAACAACTGAAAGTTCAGCGTATCGAAGGAAGTCTGTTTTGATAACGGACATCAACAGCTCTCCGGTATCAATGTTTATGACCTCAAGCCGGTGCGCGTAAAAATCATCTTTGTTTTTGCTACCGGCAAACGATAGGGCGATGTAGCGCCCAAATTCAGATATGGCCGAACTGATGAGGTGAGTGGAAGTTTCTATCTTGAATAACTCTTTACCGGTGTTATCCATGACTATGGCTGCAGCCATGTTGTTGTCTTTGCCGGTATGGACAGAAAATAAAAATCGCCCGTTAACAGCTATGCATTGAGGCTTAGGAGAAAGCTGCCCGCCAAGCTTAACCATAAACATGAATTTTTCATTCTTCAAAACCGCTAGAGTGTCATCTCTGAGATTGCTTTCATCACGTTTGAAAGCACCTAGCTGCCAACGTTTATCGTGGCTTAATGTGCAGGTGATGAAGTGGTAGCCAAGCTCGTATAAGGCGCGTCCATCACTCAGATCTGTAACCTTAATTGCTTCCATGCTTAACTTCCTCAGCTATGAAATCTGTATGCCCTTGACTGGCTTACCAGCACTTTCGCGCAGATGCGGAGAGAAGAAAAATCACCATCTTCGATGTACCAGGTTTCATATTTTTTATTGTCTGAAATCACAGCTAATTTTTTGTGCTGCTTTTGAAGTCGCTTTATGTAGAGATCATTGTCCAGAACGAAAATGTATATGCCGTCACCGTCAAAGCAGTCGATGCTGACATCGACGAAGATCTGGTCTCGCGGCTCGAACGTGCCAGACATCGAATCGCCATTAACGGCAATCATTTTTATGTGGTCAGCTGGGCGGCCACCGAAGACCGTGCGAGCCTCTTCGTTTGAATACTCTATGGATCTGATGGTCTCAACGAATTCATCTCGCACGAGAACTCCCTGCCCAGCACTAGCCTGAATATCGAAAACGTCTACACGGAAAGAATCGTCCCTCATCGCCATATGCCCTTCAGATATGCCATCTGCCGCACTATCGCCCAGCAGGAAAGACGAGGATGTGCCAAGTATAGCCGCCAATTCCTGCAGCTTCCCACGTCTTGGGATAGCCTCCCCATTGAACCACTTACTTACCGCTTTAGGTGTCAGCTTCATGAGTTTTGCCAACTCTGTCTGACGACCATGTGCAGGTAAACCAGCTTTATCGCAGGCCAGCGCTAGCCGTTGGGAGAACTCTTTACGCGCTCTTTCTTCTTGAACCATGGGTTCAATCATAATATCACTTGCGTGAACTATCAGTTCCGACATAATATGTACTTACAGTTCAATTTGAGGGTTAACAAATGCAACCTAAAAACCTTGGCGACATCATCAAGCAAATCCGTGTACCGGTGGTGGCGAAGGCTTGCGGGCGCACTCCCCGCGCTATTTACAAGTGGATTAACAGCGGTTGCCTGCCGCGTACCGATTACACCGGCGAAACAGGTTATGCATCCAAAATCGCAGCTGCATCTGGTGGTCAGTTTACCGAGAACCAGATCCTTGAAATCAGTAAACCAAAAGCCGCTTAACGGCGGCCCTAACCACGAAAGGGAAAGCAATGCATTCACTTGCGTATCAACACAATACCGGAATACACCCGGGAGCGATGATAAACCGCGCTCAACCTAAAGCGGCGCCAGACCACGAAAAGATCCGCGATGCGGTCCGTGCCTGGTCGTCGGCGCTGGACAATCAGGACGTCGTTTCGGCGCTGATCATCAACGAATACCGGGAGCAGGGCGGGACCGCCATCAGCTTCCCGGAGGACATGAGCCGGGCGCGCCAGAAGCTGTTCCGCTTTCTGGACAACCGTTTCGACTCAGAACAGTACCGCGAGAACGTGCGCCAGCTGACGCCCGCAATCATGGCGGTTCTTCCACTGGAATTTCGCAATCGTCTGGCGCCGAAGAACGACACGATGTCGCTGATCGCCTCTGCGATGAAAGAGTGTGCCGAGGCTAAACAGGCCGTTCTGCTGGAAGCTCCAGAGCATCAGAAGCTGAAAGAGGTAAGCGAGGGTATAGCTTCGCTGTTCCGCCTCATGCCGGAGCAGGTAGGACCGCTGATGACGATGGTTACATCGATGCTGGGGGTTATGTGAGAACTACAGAAATGGCGAAAGCCGCGGTGCTGTAACACCAACGGCTTTCAGGTGCAATAAACGTCAGTCAATTGCGAGGCAATTATGCCAAGTAAATCGAAGAGAGTAAACAAACCGGAGGTAGCACGTGAGCATGTCACTTATGGCGAAAGCAATGGGGGTCAAAGTTGGAAACTCACTGCGTAAGCTCGTCCTGATTAAGCTGGCTGATAACGCCAACGACAAAGGCGAATGCTGGCCTTCGTATCAACACATCGCCGACCAATGCGAATGCAGCCGAACGGCTGTTCGTAACCATATTGATGCGCTTGAAGAAATGGGTCTTATCAAGCGTGAGAACCGTGTCGGCGTCAACAACGGAAAAGGTAACACGTCAAATGTGTATTACCTCAAATTAGATGCCACCCCTATGCCATCAAATGGCACAGGGGTATGCCACGACGAAGCACACCCTATGCCATTTGATGGCACACCCCCTGTGCCACCAGATGGCACCAGAACCAGTCACTCTTTTGAACCAGTCACTGAACCTAACTCTCTCTCTGGGCGCGATGGTTTTATGAGCGAAGCCGCTAAGCGGCGGATCGGGATTTCACCAAACGGGGAGATTCCATTCCCACCCCTGTTTAATCCGTCGGCAGATCACATTGCTATGGCTGCCGAGAAGGGGGTGAGCATTGAAACTGAGCTGCTGAACTTCCGGGACTATCACCTTTCCCGCGGCACGCAGCTAATCGACTGGAATTCGGCTTTCAGAGTCTGGATCCGGAATGCCAGGGTTAACCCGCTGGCTAAGCGTAGTCGTGCTGAGCAGGAAACGCCGCACTGGAACAGCCGCGAGGGATGGGAGGACTTCCTGTGAATAATCAGATTATGCAAGCCGTAAACGGCCGTGATGGAACACTGATCTCAAGAATGGCTAACGGAAACGCCGACCAGCAGAAGGTAATAAATCCCGAAGCGGAAAGCCTCGTTGATTCTCTCTTTCGGCAGCTGAAGCAGATTTTCCCTGCGTCTACGCAGACAAACCTGAAAACTGACGCAGACGAGAAAACGGCAAAGCGTCAGTGGATCGCAGCGTTTTCAGAGAATGGGATCCGCACTCGCGAACAACTTTCCGCTGGTGTGCGTCATGCCCGCGCCAGTGAATCACCGTTCTGGCCGTCACCAGGTCAATTCATCAAATGGTGCAAGGACAGCGGCACCGTGCTTGGCATTGGCCTGGCTGATGTGATGAATGAGTTCCATCGGTATAGCCGCGAAAAAGGGCTGCATACCGGCGGAGCAGAAGCTTTCCCGTGGTCTCATGACGTCATGTACTGGATTGTGACCGATACGCGCAGAGCGATGTACCAGCGCCAGCTGAGCGAGGCTGAAACTGAAAAATACGCGTCAAAAAAACTTGAGGAATGGGCGCTGAAAGTTGCTGGTGGGGAAAAAATACCATCTCCCGTCCTGGCGCTCGAGAATTCTGATGAAGTGATCCCGACAAATCACGTGAGCCGTCAGGCCGGTTATCACCCGGAAGGAAAAAGCTTCGGGTGCATGCCAAACGCAGCGACTCTCGGCGCTCTCACCCCAGCCCAATGGCTTTGGGAAGAGTATCAGCGCGGGAAAGAGAGAGGGCTTATTCAATGAAAGGCAAACAGGCAATTCTGCGTTATCTCGAAACGCACCGGACCTTTACCGCTAAGGATGTGGCCACAGAGTGCGGCATGACCATCAACTGCATCACGAAGAACGCTATCGATCTGGAGCGGGCCCGGAAGATTGTTCGCGTGAGCAAGGTCTGGCGAACGGTGACTTATCGCCTGGCGACGCCAGAAGAACAGGCTGGTACAGCGCGCAGCTGTACCAACGGAATATTTCAGGAGTGCCGCAACAGCGCGGCTATGAAGCGAGTATTGATGGTTTGGGGGAGAGTAGGGGTATGAGCAACATCGACAAACGCGCATTACGGGAAGCAGCGGAGAAGGCTACTCCGGGTCGTATTGGCGATCGCGTAGAGGGAAGCATCAAATACACCTGTAGAGGTACTGATGGAACCTTGGTTCTTTCAACCGACAACCATGATGATTATGGGTTTGTTGGTGATAACAGCCTGGAGGATGAGCTGTTCTTCAGGTTATGTGACCCCGTCACCGTGCTGGCGCTGCTGGATGAGCTGGAAGCCGCAGAGAAGCTGATTGCTGAGCTGGAGACGCGGGAGGTGATACTCCCTCAGCGAATGGATCCTGAGGGGTATCACATCGACGAAGCCTATATGGTAGCAGCCGAAGATGGTGAGTATCTTGACCGCGACGAAGTTATCGAAGCGATGCGTACTGCCGGAATCCGCATCAACGGGGAGGGCTGATATGGTTATTTGGTCGCTTTTTGATGGTTCTGGGATTATGGGGCTTCCTTGGGCTGAATGTGGTCACACCGTTTACTGTTTTAATGCCTCATCGGGTAATCATGGTGAATATGTAGGACGGAATGAGCATCCGTTAGTTCATCACATCGATATGTGGATTGATGGAGATTTTGCGGAGAAGTGCGTCACGATGAACATTCCCAGTCCAGACATTATCTTTGCTTTCCCCGACTGCACAGAGCTTGCGGTATCAGGTGCGAAGCATGATAGCCACACAAGTCTTGCTTCCGTAGATAACGCGAAAATGGTGCAGAAAATTGCGGAGGAATTCGGCGCTAAATGGATGGTTGAGAATCCGGTAGGAAAAATGTCAACGGCATGGCGCAAGCCGGATTACTACTTTCACCCGTATGAATACGGAGGACATATGCACGGACGCGAGGAAAGTTTTCACCCGAAAATGCCAGCGTATGACGGTTACACGAAAAAAACATGTATTTGGGCTGGCGGTGGGTTTGTCATGCCAGATAAAAAACCGGGACCGGTGAATATTGGACTGTTTTGGGGGTGGCGTTGGTTAGGTGGCAACTCACCGCGTACGAAGCAACTACGTTCACTTACGCCACGCGGATTCGCCAGAGCGGTATTTTTAGCAAATCGGGAGGACTAACCCATGAGCACTATTACCAGAGAACGTATCGAGCAATTGGCAAACGGAAACAATATCTGCAAGGTTACACGAGAAGAGCGAATTGAGCTGGCGCGTATCGCGCTGGCATCGCTCGAAGCGGAGCCGGTGTCAGTCAACGACGATATGGCTTATGCATTCCATCATGCGATATCAGATTCATCATTAGGCTCTGACGAAGTTGAAGAAATTAAGGCTGGGTTGCGTGCTGCATTCGCTAATGTCACCGCCCAGCCAGCGCCGGTATCTGTGCCTGATGATATAGACACTCGCATGAAAAATGCCGGTATGTTATCTGCGGCAGAAATTATTGCTGGCCAGCCGATTGATGCATTCATGAAGCATGCGGGTGTAGTGGATTTAGAAAGCCTGCTTAAGTGGTCTGAAATGCGCCGCGCTGAGTTCCTCCGTATGCAGGCAAAATATGAGTTGGGCGACAATCAAAAGGACGACATGTACGAGTGGGTTATCTCTCACGTCGCAGCTTTCAGCGAACTTCACGTTAACATCCGCGCCGCCATGCTTCAGGGTGCCGATGGTACCCTCACCAATGAAGGTACCATACCAGTCACGCAATTTAAGCCGGTAGCAGACCTGTACGGCTTAACCTCACCAACTGGTGGCGAAACATCATTCACTTTCGACGCTGTTGAAGCTCGCGATTTCATTGATGGCGGTTGGTTATGTCAGGAGTACGTGACGCTGGAACGGTATCAGGAAGCGATAACCAACCATACCGAGGATAAGCTCGCTATGGTTGACCATTCCGGTGACTCCAACAATATGGTTGAACCTGTAACGACGGCTTACAAGTTGCGCGATGCGGTGGAAACCATTCGCAGCTCCGGTATAGCAATCGATGCCGATAAAATATTTGCAGAGCGCGATGTTCTCAACTCTCCGGTGATTCCGGATGGTTGGGTGGCTTGCAGTGAGCGGATGCCTGAAGACGATGACTTCGTTTATATCTGGCCTCGTCCCGATTTTGGTGTCGAGTTGCATGTTGCTCAGTACGGAAAATTCGATAAAAGAGATGCTGGCTGGTACGCGCAGGTATACGAGCAAAATTACGGCATTGAATATTATCCGGTAAGGGTCACCCACTGGATGCCACTGCCAGCAGCACCTCAGCAGGAGGTGTGATGTGGATGAGAAAACAAAGATTTTAGAGGTAATGCAAGCTAGAGCTGCTCAGGAAGAGAAAGTCCTTGGCGGCAGATATCCAGTCAGGATGGCTACATGGAATCTTCGCCTGGCAATGGAGGCTAGATTCCCAGATGAAGAGTGGAAGTCAGCAGAGCTTCGCAAGATTTTAACCGAGATGGCTAAGGAAGGGCTCGTAACAAAAGACTTAGGCCACAGCAGGATAGGTCAGGCTGTATGGAGGCTTGAGAAGCGCGACGCCTAACCAATTCGCCGCATAACAAAACGTCAAGCAACGTTTGATTTCCAATAATCATCCATCCATAATTAAGTCATCGGAGCCTGAACAACTCCGGTGACTTCTGCGCATTTAAGGGGACTTAAATGCGACCACAATCTGAACTCCTCACCTTGTCACAGATGCAGAAATGCACCTGCGATTTTCTGCATTCTGCGGTTTCCTTTAAGGAGGCCGTATGACTCTGCCAGTAGACGGTATCAAACTCCATCGCGGCAACTTCGCGGCCATAGGCCAGCAAATTCAGCCATTGCTGGATGCAGGCCAATGCTTCCGCCTTCAGGTTAAGCCATGGCGCGAGAAGCGCAGCCTGTCTCAGAACGCACTCAGCCACATGTGGTACACGGAGATCAGTAAATACCTCATCGCCCGCGGCAAGACCTTCGCTACTCCTGAGTGGGTCAAAGACGCGATGAAGCACACCTATCTCGGCTACGAAAGCAAAGACCATGTAGACGTCGTGTCCGGCGAGGTCACCACCGTCCAATCCCTCCGCCATACGTCAGAGCTGGAAACCGGCGAGATGTACATCTTCCTGTGCAAAGTCGAAGCCTGGGCAATGAATATAGGCTGCCACCTGACCATTCCGCAGAGCTGCGAGTACCAGCAGCTGCGCGATAAGCAGGAGGCCTGATGTCTACTCCACTTTCCCGCGTCATCACAAACGAAATATTCCGCGTTCCGGCGCGCCGCCAGCGTAAGCCTGCGGTTAAGCCGTCCGATATCCCAACACTGAAGGGCTACACCGCCCGCCTGGTGGATCAGAAATGGCTGCGCCTCGCGGCAAGGAGAAATCATGCGTAAACCATCCCGCCGTAAGTGCAAAGTATGCGGTGAATACTTCGTACCGAAATTTCACGACATCCGGATCCGCTGGTGCAGCCCGGAGCACGGCGCAATCCTCGCGATGGAAGAGCGCGAAAAGGAGAAGGTGAAAGCTGCGGCTAAGCGCATCAAGGAGCAGAAGGAAGCCGAGAAGGCCGGGCGCAAACGCCGTAAGGAGCGTCTGGCAGAGCTAAGGCCTGCCGGTTACTACAAGGCGCAGGCTCAGCAGGCTTTCAACGCCTACATCCGTGCGCGAGATGCTGATTTGCCATGCATCAGCTGCGGAGAGACCAACCCGCCCGATCTGCACGGCGGCCAGTGGGACTGTGGCCACTTCAAATCTGTAGGTGCAAACCCTGAGCTGCGCTTTGAAGAGCGCAACGCCCATAAGCAGTGCAAATCCTGTAATGGCGGCGCTGGCAAATACACCGCCAAAGAGGCGACGGTCGCGCAGCAATACGAAGCTGGCCTGGTCGCTCGTTACGGCCAGGAATACGTCGACTGGCTCAATGGCCCTCATGAGATGACCAACTACCGCCGGGAAGACTTCATCCGGATCCGGGATGAGTACCGCGCCAAACTCAAAGCACTGAAACAGCAGGAGGCCGCATGAACCACGCCGACCTCCTCCAGTACCAGGCAGAAAGCGTTAAGCGCGCCAACCTGCCGCCAGTAGCAAAGCACAGCCAGGCCAAAACCAATCAGCCACAGAAGGAAGCCGCATGAACAGTCAGCAACTGGAATACGTACGTCAGCAGCTCATTGTGGCGACCGCAGACCTAAGCTGGGCGACGAAAGGGCAACTGGTAGCTTTCGCCGAGAACGCGCAATTCACCGCGACGGCGCGCAGCCGGGGACGTAAGAAAATCACTGACCCGGTCACCGGCCGGAAAGTTAACCCGGACGGCCCGGCGATGAGTGGCAGCCAGTCCCGCGCTAAGGGCTCATCTATCGCGCTGGTGGGTCCGGTCGAGTTCGTGACAGCATCTTGGCGCCGCGCTGTCATGTCTCTGGAAGAACATCAGAAAGCGTGGCTACTATGGAACTACAGCGAGAATATCCGCTTCGAGTACCAGGTTGCGATCACCCAGTGGGCGTGGGCAGAGTTCCGGGAACAGCTCGGCACGAAGAAAGTGGCCGGCAAGACGCTGGATCGCCTGAAGAAGCTAATTTGGCTGGCGGCGCAGGACGTGAAATTGGAGCTGGCAGGGCGTGAGACGTACGAATATCAGGCGCTGGCGGAGTTGGCTGGCGTGGCGAAATCCACCTGGACAGAAACGTATCTGCCTCACTGGCTGGCGATGCGTAACAGCTTTAAGCGACTCGATAGCGGTGCGCTTATCTCAGTAACGCGATCACGTTCACAACAAAAGGCGACAAATTTAGACGTAAGTCTTGCAAAACCGAACTAAAACGCATATATTTCATGTAAATCTGATATCGTCGCCATAGCTTCGTAGGTCGACAAAGAATTAAGAGCCTCGCTAAATGCGGGGCTTTTTTGTTTCTGGGCCGGAAGCTCATTTGGTATGAGCGGTCCCCTCATAAGGGAAGGGTAGACAGGTTCGAATCCTTCACGGCCCACCAAATTTGCCTGTAGCTCAGAGGAAAGAGCAACCGCCTTCTAAGCGGTTGGTCGCTGGTTCGAATCCAGCCAGGCGAGCCAAACCCAGCCAGGGTATTTACGGCCATAGAGCCGACATTGCCTTACCCTCATCTTCCTGGCTTGTCGCCAGGTTTTTTATTCCAGGCCGCAGACAATCAATTCCAGATGCCACGTAGCTATCGTGTCTGACGGCCTTTCCCCACTACACAAACAGCACCCCGTTTTTTCGGAGGTGATATGGCTAAACGTATGCAAGATAAAGAAAGCATTGCCGGAGTGTCATGGTTGATAGTCCTTGCTCTGTCATGCTGGGGCGGCCTGGTCCGATACCTTATTGACGTTAAGCAGAACAAAGCCACCTGGAGCTGGATCAACGCGCTGGCGCAAATTGCAGTGTCCGGCTTTACCGGTCTTATTGGTGGCCTGATCAGCGTTGAAAGTGGGCTGAGCCTTTACATGATTCTGGTTACGTCGGGCATTAGCGGGGCGATGGGCTCTGTGGCGCTGACGTACTTCTGGGAACGCCTGACGGGGATGAATAATGCAAACAATTAACCCTCAGCGCAAAGCGTTTCTCGACATGCTGGCATGGTCAGAAGGCACTGACAACGGACGGCAGCCGACCCAAAACCACGGTTACGACGTAATTGTTGGCGGATCGCTGTTTACTGATTACTCCGATCACCCGCGCAAACTGATTACGCTGAATCCGAGACTTAAATCTACTGCTGCGGGGCGCTATCAACTACTGGCGCGTTACTGGGATGCATATCGCAAGCAGCTTGGGCTGAATGATTTCTCTCCAGCTAACCAGGACGCTGTTGCTCTCCAGCAGATTAAAGAGCGCGGGGCGCTACCTCTGATCGACCGTGGCGACATTCGCCAGGCTATCGATCGTTGCAGCAATATCTGGGCATCACTTCCCGGCGCTGGTTACGGTCAGTTCGAACATAAAGTTGATGCTCTGATTGCAAAGTTCAAGGCTGCCGGAGGCAAAGTTAACGAGCCTGCATCATGAACACGACCATCATCTCGTTGTTGAAAAAACTTTGGCTTCCAGTTGTCATCCTGTTTGTATTTGCCGTGCTGTCGTGGAAGGTGAATCACTACCGCGACAATGCCATCACCTACAAAGGCCAGCGCGACAAGGCGACGGTCAGGGCAGACACATCGGAAGCGATCACCAACAACGTGATCACCACGATGAACCTTATCCGTGACATCTCACAGGCTACCCAGAATGCAAAGAACGAACTGGCCCATAAAGGCGAGACGCGCATTGTCTACATCAGGCAGGCACTTGAAGGCGATCCGTGTGCTAACCAGCTTGTTCCTTCTGCCGCTGCTGACAGCCTGCGGGAATACGCAGACAGTTTACGTTCCGGCCCCGGTGGTGCCGATAAGCGCTGACCTGACCGCAGACACACCGATCCCCGGAATGGTGGTTCCGTTCACATGGCAGGCAAGTCTCGAGTTAAACGCTCAGCTCTATACGGCGCTGGGGCAGTGCAATCTGGATAAGGCGGCAATCCGCAAAATCGAATCCTCCCGACAAGGAAAGAATGCTCAACCCCAATAAGGCGGTGATCATCATCTTGCTGACGGGTAAGCCGTAAGTGGCTAAGCACTTCTGAGAAGCAGGGCAACAGCTGCGACAAGGCAAAGAGGTAATCATGTCCGACATCTACCAAATCACGCTAACCACCCAAACAGGCGAAACCTTCACGGGCAAGATGTCACGACGTCAGCCTGAGTTGGTAAACGGCTTTGTGCCGCTGGCAACCGAAACAGGCCAGTGGCTTTACTTCGCACCTGCTGATGTGAAGCGTGTGGAGTTCACGCCAGTACCGGCAGAGGAAGAACCGGCAGAAACTGAGGAGTCCGCATCATGAAGAGCGCTTTTATCCCGGTAACGCTTAGCCTGGATGTTTCATCTGCTGGCGAAGAGGCTCAGGCCGTGGCCAGCGAGCTACTCCGCCGCACTAATGGGCTTAGCCCGCGCATTTCTGAAGATGAGGCGCTTCGGATTCTACTGGTCGACGTGACCCGGGATTACCTGAAGGCCAAGAGCAAGGCAGATCAAACAACGGAGTAATCCATGGCTAACGATGACGAGCGCAGGCCATACCCGCCAGTTAACTTCATCGCCTCCGACAACTGGCAGCCATACACCAGACTGATCCCAGCCAATGAAGTGCATGAGTGGGTAAATCGCCAAATCCTGAGCGATACCGGCAGCATCCATAACCATGACCACGAGCACTTGGTTGAGGCCGATCTCTGCTTCATGTGGGCGTCAGACTCATTCGCGAAGAAGGGGCGCTACGTCCTCGGCCAGGCCGAACAGGTAATGCTCCGTGCCGGTGGTTGGCAGAAAGCCAGAATGGAACAGCAGATGCATGAATGGTTCGGGCGCATCCCAAAGTTCATCATCACGCTGGCAGCCGATTACTGCTCACAATGCAGTGACCTCGAATTTTGCGCACTGGTAGAGCATGAGCTTTACCACATCGCCCAGGCCACCGATGATTTCGGCGCGCCAAAGTTCAACAAAGAGACTGGGCAGCCAGTGCTTACACTGCGCGGCCACGACGTCGAAGAATTCACTGGTGTCGTACGTAGATACGGTGCCAGCAAAGAAGTACAGGAGCTCGTTGATGCGGCTAATGCGCCAGCAGAAGTGGCTCACATCGATATAGCCAGGTCATGCGGCACATGCATGCTAAAGCTGGCCTAACAATATGACTGATTATGACAGGCAGGTAACTAATGGCGACACTGAAAGGTGAGGTCAAAGCCTTCATCGTTCAGTCCCTTGCCTGCTTCGATACTCCATCCCAGGTGGTTGAGTTGGTCAAAAAAGAATTTGGCCTGAGCATCACTCGTCAGCAGGTCGAATCACACGACCCGACGAAAGCAAACGGCAGGGGGCTGGCGCAGAAATGGGTGGACATGTTCAATGCCACCCGCGAACGCTTCCAGAATGAAATCTCAGACATACCGATCGCTAACAAGGCGTACCGACTTCGCGTTCTCGACCGCATGGCAACGCGTGCCGAGGGCATGAAGAACCTCGCGCTTACTGCCGAGATTATCGAACAGGCGGCGAAGGAATGCGGCGATGCCTACACCAATAAGCACAAGTTTGAACATTCCGGCCCGAATGGTGGCGCCATCCAGACGATCACCATGAGCAAAGAGGAATACAAATCCGCACGGCAGGAGATGATGGAGGATGACGACTGCTGAGCAAAGGGCATTTGCCCGTAAGGTTGAATGCGAAGAGGACGGGCTCTATTACGCTCGCTACTTCTTCAAGCAGCGCACCGGCGGAAAGATGATTGTCGCGCCTCACCACAAGGTGATTCAGCAAACGCTGGATCGCGTCATTGATGGTGAGATTCAGCGCCTGATCATCAACGTCCCGCCTGGGTACACGAAAACGGAACTGGCGACCATCAATATGATGGGCCGAGGGCTGGCGCTGAACTGCCGGGCCCGTTTCATGCACCTGTCCTATTCGCATAACCTGGCGCTGCTTAACTCCTCAACCGCGCGCGGCATGATTAAGTCGCAGGCCTACCAGTCGATGTGGCCGATGGCGCTGCGCGATGACGCAGACAGCAAGGCGATGTGGTGGACCGAGCACGGCGGCGGCGTTTATGCGTCGTCAGCTGCCGGGCAGGTTACCGGCTTTCGTGCCGGGCACATGGAACCAGGCTGGCAGGGGGCGCTGATTATCGATGACCCGGTTAAGCCAGATGACGCTTACTCAGAGATCGTCCGCGACGGAGTAAACAACCGCTTTAACGAGACAATCAAATCACGACTGGCGATCGAGACGACGCCGATGATTGTCATCATGCAGCGGATCCATTACCACGACCTGAGTGGCTATCTGCTGCGGGGCGGGAGTGGAGAGAAATGGCATCACCTGAATCTGCCGGTGATTATCGACAATAGTCAGCCATATGCGGCGCAGTACCCTGAAAACTCACACGCTATACCGATTGACCATGGCTTACCTGACGGCTGGCTGTGGCCTTTTAAGCACAATGAATCGCATCGTGTATCGCTGTTCTCGCACCGGCGCACCGCAGAAGCCCAGTACATGCAGAAGCCTCGCAGGTTTAATGCAGAAGGCGCTCTGTGGACGGAGGTGATGATCAGTGCGGCGCGCGAGTTGCAAATTCATCACGACAAGGTTCGCACTGTCGTAGCCATTGACCCGCAGGCAACAAACAGCGACGAAAGCGATGAAACAGGTATTGTCGCTGCCAGCTCATATGGTGCTGGTGATAAAAAGCAGTTCTCTGTGGATGGCGATTACAGCGGTAAATTTTCACCTGCTGGATGGGCCAAGAAAGCCATATCGGCTTATGAGCAACACGAAGCTGACGCGATAGTTATTGAGACGAACCAAGGTGGAGACATGGCGGAGGAGACACTCCGCAACGCCGGGTTCAAAGGTCGCATCATTCGTGTCCATGCCAGCAAAGGGAAGTATGCCCGCGCGGAGCCGATATCGGCGCTCTACGAGCAGGGCCGAGTGGCAAATCACGGAAATCTCTACGTGTTGGAGAATCAGCTGATGGAATACATCCCAGCCACTGCGAAGAAATCACCAGACCGCCTCGACGCGATGGTTTACGCACTGACAGAACTGAATGGATCGCAACCTGTAGGGATGATGATTCCAAAACGATTGAGATAATCAATTAAGTTTTGGTTTATCCCTGCCGATTATCTTCTTGAACAAAAATGAGGAGATAATATGGAACAGTTCGATACAGATGATGGCCGTCCACAAATCGTCATAACATTTGAATACATTGATCCAGAAACAGGCAAGAAGGTTTTTGTCTCAAGAGCTGTTGATAAAGCAACATATGATAGCGATTCGGGCGCTTTGTATGCGGAAGCAGAAATGATGGCTCAAGAATTTAAATATCGGATGAAAGAAGAGGGCCTGTAAACCCAATTCTCTTTCTAAGGTCGCTCAGGCGGCCTTTTTTATTGCCATAAATCCACCAACGGACAATCCATGACTGACAAATTAACTCTCGCCGTCAACCATGCGTTGAACGATGCGCGGATGGCGCGCGCCCGTATGGGACTGATGGCGCCAACGATGGGGCTGGACAATAAGCGCCATTCCGCATGGTGCGAGTATGGATTCCCTGAGCAGGTGACCTACGAAAACCTCTATGCCCTTTACCGCCGCGGCGGTATCTCTCACGGTGCAGTTGAGAAGCTGGTGGGCAAGTGCTGGCAGACTAACCCGGAAATCATCGAGGGTGACGATGCCGACGAGAGCAAGGACGAGACCATCTGGGAGAAGAACACCAAAAAGGTTTTCACAAAGCGCCTATGGCGGGCCTTTGCTGAAGCTGACCGCCGCCGCCTGGTCGGGCGCTATGCTGGCATCCTGCTGCATATCAACGATTCAAGAGTATGGGATCAGCCGGTTGTTCGCGGTAAGTCACTTAAAAAGGTAACGATCGCATGGGCCGGTTCGTTAACTGTGAGCGAGTGGGTAACTGACCAGAAATCTGCAGACTACGGGCAACCAAAGCAGTGGAAATACGTTGAGAGCCTGCCAAATGGCGGGACGAATCAGCGCTTTGTGCATCCTGATCGCGTCTTCATCTTGGGCGACTACTCGAATGATGCCATTGGCTTCCTTGAGCCTGGCTATAACGCCTGCGTCAGCCTTGAGAAGGTCGAGGGTGGTTCTGGTGAGTCATTCCTGAAGAACGCCGCGCGGCAGCTTAATGTCAATTTTGAGAAGGAAATCGACTTCAACAATCTCGCGTCACTTTATGGCGTGAGCATTGACGAGTTGCAGGATAAGTTTAACGAAGTTGCCGGGGAAATGAACCGTGGTAACGATGTTCTGATGACAACCCAAGGGGCTACAGTCGCACCACTGGTCACAGCTGTAGCGGATCCGTCAGCGACCTATAACGTCAACCTGCAAACCTTCGCTGCATCTGTTGATATCCCTGTGAAAGTTCTGGTTGGGATGCAGACGGGTGAAAGGGCAAGCACCGAGGATCAGAAATATTTCAACGCGCGCTGTCAGTCACGCCGCGGTGACCTGTCATTCGAAATTGAAGACTTCAGTGACAAGCTCATCGACCTGAACATCATTGATGCTGTCAGCGAGAAGACGGTTATCTGGGATGACCTCAACGAGCAGACAGGAACTGAGAAACTCGCCAATGCCAAAACCATGGCAGAGATTAACCAGACGTTCCAGGGCAGCGGAGAGAATCCGGCATTCAGCCGTGAAGAAATTCGCACGGCAGCCGGTTATGAAAACGTCGATGAATTCCCGTTAGGAGAAGAGGATGACGACGAAAAAGACGAAGCCACCAATTCTGCCGCGTAACTATCAGGATCCGACCGGAGCCGATGCGCTGGAACGCCGGGCAATGAAAGACTTCTCCAGGCGGATGAATAAGATTGGCAAAGCGTACAAATCAGCACTCGACAAAATACCTTCCTCCCTCGCAGTAAACGCCAGATACGAATACCAGCTAAACCCAACGCTACTCTCCATCATCCTGAACGATGCCAGTTACCTGGTGGATCAGGTGCTGCTTGAAGGTGGCGATTACGACCTGTGGTTTTACGAGTACATAGATCTGGCTTCGGAGAAAGGGACCGGGCAGTCGTTCTACAACCTCAGCCAGCAGTCGCCGGTGTACGCCGCTGGTCGTGAGTCGTTAGCGTCCATCCTCGCAAGCGACCCGTACCAGCAACGAATGGCGCTGGTGCATGCGCGTGTATTTGAGGAAATGAAGGGGCTGAGCGCTGACGTTAAGCGCGACATGGCGCGCGTGCTGACTGATGGCGTGGGGCGCGGGCTTAATCCGCTGGAGATTGCGCGCAACCTGACAGACCAGACCGGAATCGAGAAGCGCCGGGCAAACCGTATAGCACGCACTGAAGTGACTACCGCGCTGCGCCGGGCAAAGTGGGATGAAGACCAGGAGGCGAATGACCTATTCGGCCTTAAGACCCTTCTGGTTAACATCTCGGCGCTGTCATCGACCACCCGACATACCCATGCAGTGCGTCACGCCCACCTCTACACCAATGAAGAGGTCCGTGACTGGTACAGCAAGGATGGCAACTCCATCAACTGCAAATGCAGCCAGCAGTCGGTGCTGGTGGATGCGGACGGTAAGCCGGAATACCCGGACACCATTACGAAACTAAAACAGGAATATAAATCGATGCAGGCGCGCGGTTACGCCTGGGCGGAGAAATAACTATGCCTATGCAGGTCAACATCACCACGCAGGTGAACAGTCAGTCTATCCGGCGCGAAACATACAACGGGCGTGAGCATCTGGTACTGCCGAGTTACACGCTTCCGGCGAACGTCGTCATGAATGGCGGGCTGTACACGCAAGAACAAATCGACGCCCACTATAAGGGACTGGAAGGCACCCTGGCACCGCTTGGGCATCCTCAGGTTAACGGTCAGTTTGTGTCTGCTTTCTCGCCTGAGGGGATTAACGCAGGCCATATCGGCGCGTGGAACCGCAACGTTAAGAAGTCCGGTAATCGCATCTACCTAGAAAAGTGGGTAGATGTTGCCCGCGCTAGCGAGTCGGAAGGTGGCAGGGAACTGCTTGAACGTGTCGCTGCCATTGAGCGCGGTGAAGACGTGCCGCCGATTCATACCAGTGTTGCCGCATTCCTCGACCAGCTTGAACCTAACGAACAACAGAGAGCTACGGGCGCCGAGTGGGTGGCGAAGATTCACAGCATGGACCATGACGCGATCCTGCTGCACGAAGTCGGAGCGGCCACCCCTGAGCAAGGAGTAGGCCTGATGGTTAATGCCGATCTTGCTCAGCCGCTTAAGGCGAACTCCGGCGCGCTAGTGGGTGAATCCTACCGGGAGCGCGAGCAGCGTCTCGATCGGGCGGCCAAAGCTAAGTTTGCGGCGGGCGCGGATGAATACGCATGGGTTGCTGACTTCACTGACTCGCAAGCGGTAATCATCCGCAACGGCGGCACCGCTGAGGTGTTTGGCTACAAGTCTGAGGGCGGCGTTATCACCTTCGACGACACCGGCACCGCAGTAGCGCGCCAGGAGTCATGGGTGGCCGTCGTAGCCAACAAATTCAAAGCTCTATTCACACCGCAGGAACAGCCTGCACCAAACCACAAAACGGAGGGCGACATGCCTTTAACCAAAGAAGAACTGGAACAAATCGGCAGCATGATCGGCCAGGCTGTTGCGACCAATACTGAAGCGGCTATTAAGCCTCTCGCGGAAAAGGTTGATGCGCTGCAGGCCAATCAGAAGCAACTCTCGGAAACCCTGACCGCCAACTCTCGCGCTGAAGAGAAAACAAAGCGCGAAGCGGTTGCCAAGGTCCATGGCGATATCGTGGCTAACGCGCTGTCTGGCGAAGCTCTGGATGCGATGTTCAAGACGCTGGGCGAAGCTGCACCGCTGGGCACCAACAATGCGCAGCAGCAGAAAGAAACCGGTGCACCTAACCCTGCCGAATACTTCAAATAAGGAGCCAGAATAATGGCACGTTATCGTCGCGTTAATATCGACGGTCAGTCTCTGTACAAGACCGAAACCCGCGTTACTGCCGCATCCTTGCTGCCCGGTACCGCTGCAGTCATCAATGACGACAATGAGTTTGCGCAGGCAACTTCGCTGGCTGGTCGTATCTACATCATCGATGTTGCCTATCATCAGGGTCTCAAAATCACTGAAGCAGTGCCAGCCGGCGACTCCGCAGTGGGTAACTACGTAGAAGAGGGCCGCGAGCTGGCGCTGCTGTGCGTGGCGGGGACTTACGCCAAAGACGATCCAATCAAGCTGGGTAGTAATGGGCAATTTACCAAAGCTACTGCAGACACCGATTCGGTGATTGGCTATAGCCAGGACGATGCGACCATCGCAGCCAGCACTACCGATTTCATCCGCGTGCGTATGCGCGTCGGTACCGTAGCCGCTGCAGATGCTGGCGCTTAATCAGGAGAATAATAATGTATTTTACCGCTGAATCACTGGCTACTAACCGCCGACTCCAAGGGCACTGGAGTGAGCTGTGGGCCAACCGTGACATTTATAACGCCCAGCATGACATGATGGTCAACGCGTACCGCACGCGCATGACGCATGAAATGCTGGCGGCGAATGCCATCGGTGGCTTTACACGTGAATTCTGGGCCGAAATTGACCGCCAGATTATCCAGATGCGCGATCAGGAAATTGGCATGGAAATCGTCAATGACCTGATGGGTGTGCAGACCGTGCTGCCGATTGGAAAAACTGCAAAGCTGTATAACGTCTCCGGCGATATCGCGGATGATGTCTCTATCAGCATTGATGGTCAGTCGCCGTATTCCTTCGACCACACCGAATTCGGTTCAGATGGCGATCCGATCCCGGTATTCACTGCTGGTTACGGAGTCAACTGGCGCCATGCTGCCGGGCTGAGCACTGTCGGCATCGATCTGGCCCTGGAATCTCAGTCGGCCAAGATGCGTAAATTCCACAAGAAGCGCGTCGACTTTTACCTGAACGGCGATGCCAGCATCGTGGTTGATGGTCTGCCAGCGCAAGGTATGAAAAACCACCGCAACACTCAGAAAATCAACCTGGGTAGTGGCGCTGGCGGCGCCAACATCAATCTCACCACAGCTACACCGGCTGAGCTACTGGCATTCTTTGGCCCCACAGGTCCATTTGGCCTCACTGCCCGCCGTAACAAGGTTACAGCTTACGACAAGCTGTGGGTGAGCCCTGAAGTCTGGGCCAACATGGCTAAGCCGTATCTGGTGGATATCAACACCGGCACAAATGCGCTGCTTAGCGGAACCGTTCTGGATGCGATCAGCAAGTTTATTCCTGCTAAGTCTATCCAGATGACCTATGCACTGGAAGGTAACGAGTTCCTGGCGTACGAGCGCCGACAGGATGTGATTTCTCCTCTGGTAGGTATGGCTGTGGGCGTTGTACCGCTCCCGCGCCTGATGCCGCAGAGCAACTACAACTTCCAGATCATGTCCGCAGAAGGTTTGCAGATCAAGAAGGACGGCGAAGGCCTGTCCGGTGTGGTCTACGGCGCCAACCTGGCTTAAGGAGCAATCATGGCTGAAAAATACGAAGTGGTTAAGCCGTGGCACGGCGTTGCGCTTGGTGACGTTGTTGAGCTGGGCGAAGTTCATCCGTCGCTGAAACCGCATGTGCGCAAGCTGTCCGATAAAGCTGCTGCGGAACTGGTACCTGCAACCCCGGGTGCTGGCACTGACAACAAAGCGCGCAAAGAGGCAGTCATTGCCCGACTCGATGCGCTGGGCATTGAGCATAAAGGCAACCTGGGCCTGGAGAAGCTCACTGAGTTGTTGCCGGAAGGTGAACTCGAAAAGCTTTTCCCTGCTGAATAACGGCCGCCTCTAAGGCGGTTTTTTTATGCCCTCTTCGGAGGGCTTATCAGAGGCTCGCATGATTACTACAGTACAGGCCAAGGAATATCTGGAGTCAGTCGGTATCACGCTGCCTGATTTCATCCTGCTGGCTCTTTTAGAGCAGGCTGGCAGCATTCAGGAGTGTCTGGATGCGCATTACCCTCCCGCAACCGCTCTGCTAATACAGTCCTACCTGCTGGGGCTAATGGCGCTGGGGCAGGGTGACAAGTACATCAGTTCTCAGACAGGGCCCAACGGCGCATCACGCTCATTTCGGTACCTGTCTTTTGCTGACCGATGGAAAGCCTCTCTGGGGCTTCTGAGGGGACTAGATAAGTATGGATGCGCTACAAGCCTGATCCCGCCTGATCCGACTAACACCGCTTTCGCTGGCATCTGGATTGCAAGGGGTGGCTGCATGTGCAACGGGAGTCGATGATGGCGTTGATATCGGTCAAGCAGAGGCTTCCTGAGCCCTTCGTAAAGGTCTGGGTTATCACTGACTGCGGGCGGCGGGTCACGGGTTACGTTAAAAGTAACGGGGAATGGTATTTGCTGTGCCGGAAGGTCGCCGCTGTGAATCCGGAGGTTATCCGGTGGGAGGATGAAAGTGTCAGTCACGGCTAACTGGTCTTACACCAACGTCGCCACTGTCTACCCTCGCGTCTATGACGACTGGAACAACACCTGGACAAACGGCACCCCATACCTGATTGACTGCACCTGGACGGCGAACAATGAAGTTGCCGTTGATGGCAGTGGTAAAGAGTTCACCACGAACCTGATTTTCTTTACTGAGCTGAAGCGCAATGGCATCGATGCGACCATGCCGAAGCGTGACTGGTATATCGCCAGAGGTGACACAACGGCACAGGCCGATCCGCTGAAAGCTGGTGCAAACGTCATCAAGGCGGTGACGGAATGGGATATGTCACCATTCGGCGAGGAGCCAGACTACAAAATTCTGACGTGAGGGGATCATGCCCGTAAAAGGTATCAAGCGTGTTCAGATGAACACCCGCAAGGTGCTGGCAGAAATTGCCGGGCCACGCACAGAAAGAGTGCTGACTGGGGTCATGATTGTCGGATCGTCTCACGCTGCGCTACTTACTCCCATTGACACATCCACGCTTATCAACAGCCAGTACAGAAAGCTTGAGCCAATGCCCGGCGGGATGCAGGGAAAGGTCGGTTACACGGCTGCATACGCTGCCGCCGTTCACGGTATGTCCGGTAAGCTAAAAGGTCAGCCGCGTGGACACTTCGGAAGAACTCGCGCTGGAAAAGAATTCGGCGGCGGCACCGGGAAGGGGAATTACTGGGATCCCGATGCCGAGCCGGGGTTCCTGACCAAAGGCTTTGAGCGTGACGGTCTCAACGAGATTAAGGCCATCATCAAGCAAGGGTACAAAGTATGACGCGTAGCGAAGTGTATGACGCGCTGAGAGCGTGGTTGCAGTCGCATGGCTTTGATGTTGGTTATCGCGTCCAGAAGCGATTCTGGAATGAGTTGGAGAATACCGAGGGGGAAAGATACCTTGTCATCCAGCAGAACGGTGGCGGCAAGCCAGAAGAAGCGATAACCCGCGATTATTTCCGCATCCTCCTCCTGTCAGGTCAGAACGACAGCGATATTAACCATGTTGAAGACCGCGCCGACGCCATCCGCCAGGCGATGATCGACGACTACAAAACCGAATGCATCATTTCGATGCAGCCAATAGGCGGCATCACCGCCATCCAGACCGAAGAAGGGCGTTACCTCTTCGATATTTCCTTTCAAACCATCATTTCCAGATAACACGGAGATAAATCACTATGGCGTGTGAATCGGGCGCTTTTACCGGGCGCGACGTCGTCGTTTATTACGCGATTGGATGCCCTGAAGTACAACCCACCGCCAGCGCTTACCGCCGACTCGGCATGATGCGCGGCAAAACAGTAAATGCAGAGTGGGAAACCGCAGATGCGACCGGCGACATGAGCGCTGCATTTACTCAGGAGAGCCTCGTTACCTACAAGAACATTTCGTTCTCAGGTGACGGTGTGACCCGCAAAGAGGATGTTTATGCGCAGAACGCGCTTAAGCGTCACGTCTACAACCCGCCAGCAGAGACCAGCAACCAGCCGTATGTGTGGTTCAAAATCATCTCTCCGAACGATATCACCGAAGGGCCGTTCATGGTGACATCATGGGGCGATGAGGCGCCGCACGACGACGTTGCCACCTGGTCTGTCGAAGCGTCCAGTGCCGGTCAGGTTGACGTGCGTGATGTTGGCGCGGTAATCACCATTACCACTCAGCCGCAAAACCGCACACTGACCGTAGGTGACGCGCTGAACCTGTCAGTTGCCGCGACGGTTTCTGATGGTTCTACGCTGGCTTACCAGTGGCAGAAAAACGGCAGTGATATCTCAGGTGCAACATCCGCAACGTACACCAAAGCGAGTGTGATTGCTGGTGATGCTGGCTCATACACCTGCCAGGTGTCATCCACCACGGCGGGTACCGTCACATCCGGTACTGCGACGGTTGTTGTCAACGCAGCCTGACACCAGGGGCTTCGGCCCCATTTTTTTTGAGAGGTTTCATGAAAGCAATAACCGATATCGGCCAGGCCATTGTCCGCTCTGGGGGCAAAGAGATATTCCTCAACCCGTCATTCCTCGCCATGTCTCGTATTGGGTCGCCGGAACAGATTGTTGATGCTTTCGTGAAGGTTCATGCCGGGCATTACCCGAAACACCGAATCTCCGATACTCAAATCCTGAAGGCGGCCAATGCCCGATGCTTTGCTGAAATGGCAGCATCTGCGGCAAACGTAGTACGGAATTGCTCTGAGGGTGATATTGCAGAGGTGATTGGTTCGTACTCGGTGAACGCAGAAGGACGGCTGCTGTTCAAGCCTGGGGTTATCCCAATCGAGGATGTTATCCAGCTTGCCCGCCACCTGATTCTGCATGGCGTAATGGGCGATCAGCCGCCGGAGGATTTCGAAGGAAAAAAAGGCGAATACAGTGACAAATTCGATGTACGGTCATTCGTCTACACCGCTGTTGCTCACCTCGGCATGAGCGAGTCTGATGCCTGGAACATGACAATGACCAGCTTCCGCGCCGCCATGAATGCCAAGTTCCCGCAGAAAGAGAAAGCCAGAGTGCCGACTCAGGAGAAATACGACGAGGTTATGGACTGGGCCGAGCAAATGCTGGCTATCGACGCGCAACGGAACGGCCCGCATTAATCTCCTTCGAAGCAACACAACCAGCCTCGCAATAGCGGGGCTTTTTTGTATCCGCAATAAAACCAACGCGCTTCACACGCGCACGTTATAATCCTAGAGCCTACAGAAAGCGAGCCTGAGAGTTAGTTGTACTCTGGGGCGGCTATCTCTGTGTGACAGGCTCACTTTCTATAGGTAAACCTCATGCACTATCCAACCGTATCTGTAAACGGAGTTTCCGTTCGCGTTGATGACGAAGGGCGCTACAACCTCAATGATCTTCACGCTGCCGCAGTGGCAAACGGAGAGGCAACAGAACAGCAGCGCCCAAGTCAGTTTTTGCGTAGTGCTCAAGTTAAGCGCTTCATAAAAGCACTAAAAGCCAAAGTGCAAAAAAGCACTCTGGAACAAATTCAACCACTTAATGTTATTAAAGGTGGGGATGAACCAGGCGTTTGGGGTGTTGAACTGTTGGCGATCCGTTATGCCGCATGGATTAAGCCGGAATTTGAGATTGAAGTATATGAGGTGTTCCGAACGGTGGTTCGCCTCGGCATCAGTGCCATGTCCCGCCTGAACAAAATTGACCACATCATCAATACTGAAACCAAGCAGATCAGCCAATGCGCCAGCCAGATGGCCAGATGGGGTTCCGGCGGCCGCAAGCAACTACTGAACGCAGCACGGGATCGTGTTGCTGATGAAGTTCAAATGTATTTGCCTGGCATTATGTAGGCAGCGATAACCCGCTTAACTGCGGGTTTTCCCGTTGCCATGGATAGATGAACAGTTTTTGAAGTCATGCCCGCGTGATAAATTTAAGGAAATACCATTTCGTGGTGAATCAGCGTGGAAGACGAAAAACAGCACCAAATGCAACTTCAACTGACCCTTCAGCGGCGGCTGGAGAAAGTTACTCCTGAGCTATTTTCTGAATATCTCT
Organism: Enterobacter sp. DSM 30060; assembly: GCF_013375955.1. Lineage (NCBI taxonomy): Bacteria > Pseudomonadati > Pseudomonadota > Gammaproteobacteria > Enterobacterales > Enterobacteriaceae > Enterobacter > Enterobacter sp. DSM 30060. The sequence goes on along the minus strand of NZ_CP056118.1, from coordinate 4,755,544 downwards.
TCGAACGCGGCGTCAAAACAGTCATATGCCCAATTTGTGGGAGTGATGATATTTCTATACCTAACGCCAGTTCAATCACTGTGGGGCCTGATGGGTGCGAAAGCAGCATTTATGCCATCCCTGTCAAACTTGATACAGAAGGACCATCATACTCTTTAGTAAAATATGAATATCGTTTGATATGTAAGAACTGTGCGTATTCTATGCACTTTGCAACGTGGCCAGTATTGAAGTGGGTTGAACAGAAGTTGTCAGAAGCAGGGGAAGACCAATGAATATTAGAATGGAAGATAACATTCACGTAGTCGATTTCCCGAAACACGGTGGCGGAGGTAGCGGAGGAGATGACATGCTAGAGAAGCGTGTAAAGAAACTAGAGGATGATCTGGCTGGCATTCGGACTGATATAGCAGTCATAAAATCAAATTATGCAAACAAAGAAGATGTCGCCTCTTTAAGAGCTGAGTTACACCAATCTATTTCCGCTCAGACAAAATGGTTAGCTGCGACCATGATTGGTATAGCCGGCCTTGCCATGGCAGTTGCCAAGCTCATTTTCTAACCCAGCGCTCGCTGAGTTTTCCCTGGCCACGATCCCTGCTAGGATTCCCTCATCTTTTACCAAAGGGGATAGGGATATGAGTTTCGCTAGTCAATCTACACAACAGATATTTCCATTTCCGGCTGATATTGCTTACGAAAAACTGATTGAAGCAATTCCAGAGGTCGGGATGTCTATAAAGCAGAAAGACGACATTTTGCGTAGAGTTTCCGTTAGTGCGGGCATCTCACTTTTTTCATGGGGTGAAAATGTATCTATCGTTGTTAATGCCGATGGAGATAAGTCGTGTACTGTTGGTATCGACTCTTCACTTAAGCTTGGAGTAAACGTAACTGGAGCACATAGGCATCAGAAGAATTTTGATAAAATCATCTACGCGCTTAGCAACAAGTTGAAAGAATGGCAAAGACAGCAACCATTGGATCTCGGCCCAGAAAAAACTGATGAAGAATACTTGGAAGAGGCAAGAAGAAAAGCCGGCCTACTCTAAGGTAAAAACTAACTAACATAACCTCGCTCCGGCGGGGTTTTTTATTGCCAGGAGAAAATGAAATGGCGGAGAACGTAGGTGATATTGAATATGTAATTAAGGCTGATACGGCTCAGCTACTACGTGCCGATAAGCAGGTCCGTGATATAACAGACGGTATGGAAGGTGGGTTTAACCGCGCAGACAAGGCAGCTTCATCGCTAACATCATCCTTCGGTAGCCTAAGCCGGGTTGCCACTTCTCTTATGGCAATTTTGTCTGTGCAGCAGGTGGCTCAATACGCTGACGCATGGACGACTCTCAACAACAAACTGGCAAACGCCCTTCGGCCTAGCGAGCAACTGGTTGACGTTACTGAGCGAGTATTCAACATCACACAGCAAACTCGCGGCAGCCTCGACGCTACAGCTTCTTTGTATGCACGACTGGAGCGAGCAACCAGGGAATATGGAACCAGTGCTGATGATCTGGCTAAGCTGACTACCATCATCAACCAAGGGTTTGTTGTCTCCGGTGCGACCGCTCAGGAAGCAGAAAACGCTATTATCCAGTTGTCTCAAGGGCTGGCTTCTGGTGCACTGCGCGGGGAAGAATTCAACTCTGTGAATGAGCAGGGGAACCGCCTGATTGTGGCGCTTGCTGACTCTATGGGGGTAGGCATTGGACAGATGCGTCAGATGGCTGCGGCCGGAAAGTTGACTACTGATGTTGTGGTGAACGGGTTACTTTCACAGGGGGTGACGATCGGCAATGAGTTCGCCAATACCACTACAACTATCAGTCAGGCATTGCAGGTTGCCGGCAACAATATCACCAAGTTCTTTGGTGAAAACTCCACGGTTAAAACCGGTACGGCAATTTTCAACGATGCTGTAATCAGCGTAAGTGAGAACATCGGTGCTCTTAGTGCCATCCTGACCGCTACCGCTGCTGTAATGGGTAGCCGCTACGTTGGCGCACTGACAATGGCGACCGCTGCTAAAGTTAAGGCTGCTGTGGCTTCAAGGAATCAGTCAGCCGCTGAATTACAGGCCGCGCAGGCGGCGGCAAACAAAGCTACAGCAGATCTCCGCGCAGCCGCCGTCGCAAAAGAACGTGCGCTGGATGAAATCCGCCTTGCGGAAATGATGAAGCAGACAGCGGTTAGTGCGACGAATGCCGCCGCTGCCGAGCAACGCTTATCTGCCGCTCGCGTAGCCGCAGCTGGCGCTGTTGATAATTACAATCGCGCTCTGGCAGCAAATAAAGCGGCACAGGCTGGGTTAGCTACTGGAGCTGGGATTCTTCGTGGGGCATTATCACTTATTGGCGGGCCAGCAGGTTTTGCCATGCTCGCAGCCAGCGCCGTCGTATACTGGTCGCAGGTAACTAAAGAGGCCAGAGACGATGCCAACAATCTGGCTGATAGCGTCAATGAGCTAAGCGCTAAGTTCCAAATCATGTCGCATACCGAGTTGGCGGCGACAATCGGCAAACTAGGCGAAAAACTCCCTGAATTAAGTGACGCCGTTGCTGATGCACAAAAAGAATTTAACGACGCTGAATATGCGGTAAAAAACTATAACCGCGAAATAGGACGATATGGCAACACCACAAGAGGGAGAGAGGCAGCAGAAGCATTGTCTGGCGCTCAAAATAGACTTGCAATAGCTACTTTCGAACTTGAAAAAGCGCAAAACAGATTAAGCCAGACACAGAGCGCCATTAATATTGGACAGGCAACGCTCAATGGTACGATGCGACAAGGCCTTCCGCTTCTACAGAGAGAGGGGGAGGAGGCGAGCATCACCGCTGGCATGATGAGCAAGCTTGGCGACATGATTAACTTCGCCGCAAAAGCGAAGGAGAAATACAACTCTTCCAGTCTGATGGTTATGCGCAGCGAGGATGGAGATAAACTCCTGTCCAGCCTTGAAAAGCAAAACAGTCTGCTGTCTATAACCGACAAAAAAGAAAGAGCTGTAGCCGAGGCCAGACAATCGGCCCTGGATGCCGGAGTGGATGCGCATTCTAATCAGATGCGTCAGATCGAAGAAGCAGCAGCGAAACGATACGATCTTCAAAAGGCTGATTCCGCAGCAACAAAGTCCACAAAAGAAGGTTCTAAGGCTGTTGATGAGGCAGCGCAATCCCTTACCCGCCAACAAGCCGCACTCGATCGGCTGAACACTGGGTACGCCGATGGCTCTCTCGAATTAGCGAAATACGACGCTGTAGTTGCTCTTGGAAACAAAGCATCAGGAGAGCAGATTGCCAAAGCTGAACAGCAAGCGGAATCCATATGGAAAATACAACAGGCAACCAAAGCGGCGGCAGAAGAGGAAAGGAAGCGCACACAGGCGGGTCAAAACTTTACCGGGCTACAGGGGCAGGTATCACCAGTTGCCGCAGTAGATAACACCTACGCACAGCAAATGGCGCAGCTTGACGAGTATGTGCAGCTTTACCCACAAAAAATTGCAGAAGCAGAAGCCGTCCGCGCAGGAATTGAAGATCAGTATCATCAGAAACGCATGGCCGCAATGTGGGAGGAATGGCAGCAGCAAAGCGAGATTAATAGCATGCTTGGCGCGGCTGTAGATTCCCTTCAAGGTGGCGCTACTAATGCGATAACTGGTCTTATCAATGGCACCCAAAGCCTGCAAGAATCTTTCGCCAACATCGGCACAACAATCCTCAACAGTGTTGTCGGTAGTCTGGTGCAGATGGGGATCGAGTGGGTCAAGAGTCAGTTAATGGGGCAAGCTGCAGCCGCGGCATCGCTGGCATCGACAATGGCTCAAGCGACTGCCGCTGCTTCAGCATGGGCCCCTGCTGCAATAAGTGCTTCTATAGCAACAATGGGGAGTGCTGCTGCTGTTGGTCAGACGGCCTATGCTGGCTCACTCCTGGCGGCCAAAGGAATGGCGGTTGCTGGTGCTCGCTACAACGGTGGGCCAGTCGATGCCGGTTCTATGTATCGCGTTGGTGAGAAGGGTAAGCCAGAGATATTTCAGACCAGCAACGGTAGCCAGTACATGATACCGGGTGACAATGGTCGGGTGATTAGCAATCGGGATATGCAGGGAAGTGGCAGTGGCGGCGGCAGTGTGGTTCAGCACATCACTTTTGAAATCAACACCACCGGCGGCATAGACGATGCGACCATGGCTAAGATGGCGCAGATGATGAAGCAGGTTAGCCTCAGCACCATTCGTGATCAGCAGCGCCCTAACGGGTTACTACGGAGGTCATAGTGCCAGAAACATTCACATGGACACCGCAGCGAGCTTACCAGGTTGAACGTACCCCAAACGTAGCCGTTGTTAAGCTCGGTGACGGCTACGAGCAGCGACAGGTGAAGGGTATCAATCCACTGATGGATAAATACTCGCTCACCTTTCGCGGCGTCAGCGGAGCGTGCCGCAGTAACCCTGCGAAGGATGCTGAGGCATTCCTCAAGGCCAGGGGGGCGGTTGAATCGTTCTACTGGACGTCATCCGATACGGGAGTGAGGAAGCTGTTTGTCTGCCGATCCTGGAATATGACAAAGACCGGGCCGCTGTTTGAACTGACGGCCACTTTTGAACAAGTACCACGATAAGCCGAAAGGCGGGAGACAGTTATGACTTTAGCTGAACGTGTAAAGAGAATTGAGAGCGAATTAAAAGATATTAAATCGCAACTCAATTCTGGTACCGATTCTAGGAAAACAGCAAAAGCAATGCCCTTATCCAGTCTTGCAAAAGAGGGAGGTATCCCTGGGGGGTTAGTTAAAAAATGTTAACTCAAATACTTGATTGGAAAAATCCATCGTAAGGGCGCCCATTTTAATTAGTTGCATTCCGAAAACGACTTGGAATTTTCTCCCGTTACTTACCAATGGCACTGAAGTCAATTCTGTTGAAAAAACTCTTTCGTCCTCAGTGAACGATATTACCGCATGCCGAACTGTAGTTTCTATTGTTGAGGTGGCTCCGCTCACAGTTGTTTTTTCCGCGATTGGGAGTTTTAAATCGTCAGCAAAGTCTGAATCCACATAGCAAATATCTGCTCCGGTATCTATAAGTGCGTAGGCACCAGCCTTCAATCCATTTGGTTTATAAACGTTTATATCTTTTGAGCTACTTGGCCATACTGTCAATGGAACTACGGGAATTGCATGCTCCGTGGGGGTATCTGATACCGATCCATCAATAGGGGAAATAAACTTGATTTTTACTTTGGTGATCATCCTTTTTCCTTCGAAGAGTTATTCAGCCATTCCTCCTCTTTGCGTGAATCAGTGTCCCACCACTGACGGGCTGAGCTTACACGTTAACCAGGGTTATCAGTAAGCAACATCCTGATATTCAAACAGTAGCCACCACTTGGTGGCTTTTTTTATGGGAGTTTGCCGTGCGCGACATACCAGCCAGTATGATTATTGATAGCGTCGACGCCGGAGTAGGCGCGTTTATCGACCTGTTCGAAGCCGACCTGCAACCCTTTGGCGGAGACCTTATCCGGTTCCATTCCGGCACCAATGGATATTACGGAAATGTGATCTGGAAGGGGAATCAGTATCAGGCATACCCGATAGCAGTCGAAGGGTTCGAGTCAAAGAACGAAGGCACATATGCCCGGCCAACAATGGTGGTGGCGAACGTCACGGGTTTACTGACGGGCATAAACCATGACTTCGACGACATGCTTGGGGTGGTGATCACCCGCCGTCAGGTTCCGGTGAAATACCTGGACGCGGTGAACTTCCCCAATGGCAACCCTGACGCAGATCCGACGCAGGAAGCGGTTTCCCGCTACGTTGTTGAGGAGATGACGGAAGAGACGTTCGAGCAGGTCACTTACACGCTGGCGACGCCGATTGACTGCGATAACGCCATCATCCCGGCGCGAACTATCCTTGCAGACGTATGTCAGTGGCAGTATCGGGGTGTTGGGTGCGGCTATGACGGCCCCCCTGTTGCAGACGAGCGCGACAACCCAACCACTGACCCGGCGAAGGACAAATGCTCTCACCGCCGTAGCGGCTGCCGCTTCCGTTATCCACGACCGGAACCAATGCCAATCAGCAGCTTCCCCGGCTCTCAGAAGGTTTCATGATGCAGGAATTACTCGATTATGCGGCATCGTCGCAGGATGAGGTGTGCGGCTTAATCCTGGATGGCGGGCAGTTGTTCCGCTGTCGGAATGTTCACCCGGAGCCTGGAAAGCACTTCCGAATCAGTGATGATGAGTGGCTGGCGGCCGAGGAGGCTGGAGAGGTGACTGCGGTATTCCACTCTCACCCAATGAACAGCCCGGTTCTGTCCGGCGCCGACCGTAAATGCCAGGTTGCATCGGGCCTTCCATGGGTGCTGGCCTGTAACGGGAAAATCAGAACGTTCAGGCCTGTGGATTACTTTTTGGGGAGGCGGTTCGAGCACGGAGTGACTGATTGTTACACGCTATTCCGTGATGCGTATCACCTGTGTGGCATTGACCTCCCTGACTTCGAAAGGACGAATGGCTGGTGGCTGAGAGGGGAGAACCTTTATCTGAACAACATGTCGCGCAATGGCTTCAATCAGGTATCGCCGGGAGAAGCGCTGCCAGGTGACGTAATAATCAGGCAACCATTCCCCGGAGCTGACCCTTGCCACGCAATGATTCTGCTCGATGACAATATGGTTCTTCACCACGATTGCTCAGGGCATTTAAGCCGGAGAGAACCAATGCGCCCGGCATACGTTAAGCAGATGCATTCCATATGGAGACATGAACAGTGCTCATCTTTAAATTTGCAGGGCATTTACGCCGACATTTCCGCAAAGTCGAGCTGAGCGTTGATACCCCTGCCCAGGGCATTCGTCTTTTGCTTGCTCAGAATCATGAGTTCAAAAAAGCATTCCTGAACGCCAGAGTAAGAATGCGAGTGGCGGGTGAGGATGTTGAAACGTCTTCGGTGCAGTGGCACATGGATCGGCGCCTGAAGGATGGCTCTGTAGTGCTGTTTGTCCCGGTGATTGAGGGGGCGGGACTTGAGACCAGTACGATAGTTCTCATTGCCTCACTGGTGCTGTCTGCCGCCTCGGTTGCTTACTCCATCTACATGTCCCGGAACATGAAAAGCAAAACTTCAGCGGAAGCGGCCGAAACAAACACCCTCACGAATAACTCGTTTACCAGTGCAGAAAACAGGGTCGGACAGGGGCATCCTGTCCCCATACTCCTCGGCGAGATGGAGGTCGGCAGCAACGTAATAAGTCTCGGGATCGACACATCTAATAATTCCGACTGGGAAGAATCAATCAGCTAAGGTGGCGCTATGTCTTCAGGTGGCGGTAAAGCATCAACCCCAAAACTACTCGACGATAACCTCAAATCAAAACAATTCTATCGGGTACTGGATCTGATATCTGAGGGGCCAATCGCGGGCCCGGTGGATCAGGAGCACCTGTCTTCATTCAAGCTGAATAAGACGCCTATCACTGACTCGAACGGTAATGTCAACGTGAACGGCATTAGTGTTGCCTGGCGACCTGGATCGGAAACTCAGGAGCCAATCAACGGCTTCTCTGCAATCGAAGCGACGACCATTGTTAACACTGAGGTCACTTACGATACCCCGCTGGTTAGAACCGTGACAGATCAGGACGTGACCCGCGTTCGTTTTAACATCGGCGTCACCGGGCTCATGGAGCAGGACTCCAAGGGTAACCAGAAAAACACCTCTGTAACGATGGTTATCGAGACCAGAACTGGCTCGTCGGGCTGGGTCATGGAGAAGACGGTGACGATTACAGGGAAAATCTCTGGCGAGTACCTTGAGGCGCACGTCATTGATGCCCCCGACACCAAACCGTTTGATATCCGCGTTCGCCGCATTACGCCTGACAGCAGCAGCGATTTGCTGTCAAACGGGACTGTTTGGAACAGCTACAGCGAGATCACCGACGACAACCTTAGCTATCCGTTCTCTGCTGTTGCCGGCTCAGTCATCGACCGTGACCAGTACACCGACACGCCGAGCCGCACATATCATCTTCGCGGGCTGATCGTTGACGTACCGGATAACTACGAGCCAATTGCTAGAACTTACTCCGGGCTGTGGACGGGGGGCTTCAAAAAGGCATGGACTAACAACCCGGCGTGGCTGTTCCGTGAGCTGGCGAAAAACACCCGATTTGGCCTGGCGAAACGCGCCGGATACATCGATGTTGACGATGGCGCACTCTACATTCTGTCGCAATATTGCGATCAGCTTGTAGATGATGGGTATGGCGGCAAAGAGCCACGCATGACGCTCAACGCCTACATCACAGAGCAGGCGAGTGCGCGAGACATTCTCGACAAGATAGCGAGCATGTTCCGTGGCATTGCGCTGTGGGACGGCCTGCGCCTGTCCGTAATGCTGGACGCTCCACAGGATCCGATTGCGACAATCACGAACGCCAACGTTGTGAATGGCGAGTTCAAACGAAGCTCTGTAAAGCGTTCAGAGAAATACAATGCGGTTGTAGTGTCCTGGACTGACCCCGACAACGGATGGGAGCAGGTGAAAGAGTACGTTTCCGACGATGAGATGATAGCCAAAGGGAACTACAACGAAACCACTCTGGAGGCGTTTGGCTGCACCTCTCGCGGACAGGCATGGCGGGCAGGTAAATGGCTGCTGGAAACAGCAAAGCGTGAAAGCAGCAGACTGTCTTTCCAGATGGCACGCGATGCTATCCACTTCACGCCGGGTGATATCGTTGAGGTCATGGATAATGACTACGCAGGAACTCGCCTCGGGGGGAGAATTGTTTCTCATTCCGGGAGGGTGATAACGGTTGACGCGGTTGATTCCTCGGTAGTAACGGACGGCTCCACTATGTCGATTATGGGGAGGGACGGAAAGTTCTCTCGCTATGAGATTGATGGCGTTAACGGAAACAACGTCACACTCAAAAACGAACCTGAATGGGTGAGGGCGGGAACTGTATTTGCCATTTCAACCGCAAGCGTTGCGATTCGCCTTTTCCGGATACTGAGCGTTGCCGAAACGGAAAACAACTCCGTATACAGCATAACGGCCTCATTGCACGACCCCAACAAACAGGCCATCGTTGACGAGGGTGCAGTGTTTGAAGTTCCCAGCGATACGCTGAACGGCTACCGCGTGCCTAACGTGGAAAACCTGCGAATCCTGAACACAAACACCGAGACCGTCCAGGTTACAGCAACTTGGGAGACGGCAACCACTACTAAAAAACTGGTGTTTGAGCTGTACATCTACAGTGCTGATGGGAAGCTGGTATCTCAGTACGAAACTGACCAGTTCCGGTATGAGTTTTACGGTCTGAGTGCTGGCAGCTACACGCTCGGCGTTCGTGGGCGCAATGAAAACGGGATGAAAGGCGCCGAAACTCAGGTGAGTCTTATTATAGGCGCGCCAAAGGCTCCTAACTCCGTTCAGTGGATACCCGGACCATTACAGGCCACTCTGGTGCCAGTTATGTCTGTAACGGCAACATCAGATACCTCTTTTGAGTTCTGGTACGCTGGCGAGACTCCGATTCCATTGTCCGACGACATTGAGAATAAAGCTCAATTCCTTGGCCGTGGCAATCAGTGGACCATCCAAAAACTTAAGTTTGACCATGTTTATTACGTTTATGTTCGAACTCGTAATGCATTTGGCGTTTCAGGATTTGTAGAGGCTTCCGGAAAACCAACAGACGACTTCAGTGATATCACCAATGCAATCCTGGAGGAGATTAAAGAGACTGATACGTTCAAAGACCTGATCGAGAGCGCGGTGGAGAGCAGTGAAAAGTTCGCAGAACTGGCTGATGCAATCAAAGAGAATGCAAACGGTCTTGCAGCGGCGGTTGGATCGAATAAGCAGACAGCAGAAGCAATCATCGGCAACGCGCTTGCTATTGCTGATGTTGTCGTGCGGCAGACAGCCCAGCAAGGCGCTAACTCTGCGACCTTCGAACAGCTCCGGGAGGTGATCGCCACTGAGACGGAGGCACGCGTCACGGATGTTACTCGTCTTGAGGCGAAAACTGCCCAGAATGAAGCGGGTATTACTGATGTTCGCCAGGCGTTAGCAACGGAAACTGAAGCTCGCGCTTCTGCGGTAAGTCAATTGACGGCTGCCACTCAGGTCGCATCTGACAAAGCTGATTCAGCAGCTGCTGTAGGTGCTCAGAATACAGCATCAATCACTGACCTTAGCCAGGTTGTCACGGACCTCGATTCCTCAATGGCATCCCGTCTGGAGGAACTGGGAGCAAGGACAGATACTGCCAGCGGCGGCATTCAGAGTAACTCCATCGCGCTAATAACGAGTACGCTGGCGCAGGTTGATCAGCAGGTGAGACTCAGCGCGCAGTACGGTGACAGTAAGGCCAGCATCGATCGTATTGATAATGTTATGGCAAGCGACAGGGAGGCAACAGCGCGTTCGCTACTGAGTTTGCAGACTGACGTGAACGGCAACAAGGCAGCAATCAACAGCCTGAATCAGACGTTTTCCAATTATCAGCAGGCCACGGCCACGCAGATAAACGGCATTACGGCGACCATCAACGGGCACACTTCAGCGATCACCACCAACGCGCAGGCGATAGCAAACGTTAGTGGTGACCTGAAGGCGATGTACAGCATCAAGGTTGCCGTGGACGCGAATGGAAAGCAGTATGCCGCCGGAATGGGGATCGGTGTAGAAAACACTCCATCGGGCATGCAGTCGCAGGTGCTGTTCCTGGCGGATCGCTTCGCCGTCATGGCGCAGGCGGGGGGAGCGGTTACACTGCCGTTCGTTATCCAGAACGGGCAGGTGTTTATCCGGGAAACCTTCATTCAGGACGGCACCATCGGCAACGCCAAGATTGGCAACTACATCCAGTCCAATAACTATGTCGCTGGCTCAGTCGGATGGAGGCTGGATAAGGGAGGTACGTTTGAGAACTACGGTTCGACAGCTGGTGAGGGAGCCATGAAGCAGACTAATCAAACGATCAGTGTCAAGGATGCCAACAATGTGTTGAGGGTGCAGATCGGGAGAATCACGGGAACATGGTAACGGGAGGTCTCTTACGGGGCCTCTTTTTTTTCAGGAGGACTGGATGGCGGAATATGGTGTTCAGACATGGGACGCCTCAGGCAATGTAAATAACTATGGCGTTAAGCCTGTCAGCGTTTGTGGCTATCTCCAGCTGGCCCAGAACCAGAAAACAGGCTCTTACACCGTAGCGCTTCCACCGGGTTGCAGGCTGACCTATTTTCAGAGCATGAACGGCGATCAGTTTGGTACGAGTCGGAGGAAGATCACCATTTCAGGGGGAACAGCAACAGTGTCAGCAGTAGGCGATACCGACTACTCAGCAGGGACTGAGCCTGCGGCAGCGGCTTATCTCATTTTCCAGATCGAGAGGGCATAAATGGCGGAGTATGGCGTTTTACTGACGACCACGAGCGGGGAAGTATGGGTGACCGCGAACAGCTCGCCAATCGCTCTTCAGGCGCGAAAGACAGCGGCACTTCAGGGAACATCGGGGTTCAATACCAAAGTGACGCACACATTCCCCGCAGGCCAGCCTGTTGTCGCCTTCGTTCATTGCACGGTTGAGGTCGAAATCACTCAGACGATAAGCGGGAACACCATCACGATTGATTTTCTCAGACCGAATGCAACCGGCACAGCGTACGTTTATTTTTTCTCTATTTTCCCGCAGACAAAGCCAGACTACGGGCTGGCTGTGTGGGATGCATCAGGGACGCTGATTTTAACAAACGAAACGCGCACGCTGAGCGATGTTGTCACCCTCGGTACCGCCGGGGTGGATGCCAGCTCAGGATACAACATCAATACAACTCTGGCGGGGAAGTGGGCCTGCATGCCTGCCATGCTGGGACTAATTACCGGGGTTGTATCGGCTGGCGGTCAACCGCAGCCATACTCGGCTATATACAAGAGCTTGGCAAAACTTGAGGGAAGCAATACGCGGATATTCGCCAGGCCGCAGACAACCCCCGGTGGCAACCTTCAGAACGTTACGTATTCGAATCTGAGAAACGTGATTATGGCCATTAACTGCGCCAATTATGATTGATCGTTTTTAGCGATCAATTTCGAATAATTGATCTACCAAATCAATTATATCCCGTTGATTCATATTGTTATTGTGTAGCTTCATGAATGCCCTGGGATATAACCACTATGAAAAATATGATTCTTTGCCTGGCGGTAGCGGTATTGCTCTCCGGTTGCGCTGGCGTTATTGAGAAACAGCAACCCGTATGCACCGGAACAGCCCTGGTCGGCGGACAGGAAAGCAGCGTCCAGATCTACGGAGTCCGTAAACAAAACAATCAGACGCAGTACCGCGCCGGTTATCCCTTTAACTGGTCATGGGTGAGCGCCAACACATTCACCAGCACCACCTGCCACTAACCCATTCAATTTTGAACAAACCCCGCTCCGGCGGGGTTTTTTATTGCCTGGAGAAAACATGATTTATACTACTGGCACTATCGCCATCAGCGGAAACACCCTTACAGGTACCGGCACAAACTTCACTGCTGCTGGTTCTCTTATTCGTAACGGCTGTACCGTTATTGCAATGACCAGCCCTGTGCAGGTATTTCAGATTACCACCATCGGCAGCGCAACAAGTCTCACCGTAACGCCAGCAGCTAACCCAACTGTTCCCGCTGGAACCCGGTTTGCCATTCTTCTGAGTGACAGTCTGAGCGTGGATGGGCTGGCGCAGGATATCGCTGAAACCTTCACGATGTACCAGCGCTACATGAGCGGGTTCGCTGATGTAATGAATGGCACTACTGATGTCACGATCACCATTAACGGTACAGCAGTAACGGTACCAGGGCAGAAGTCCCTCGCGAAAAAAGGGGCGAACAGCGATATCACCAGCCTAAGCGGCCTGACTACCGCCCTCAGTATCAGTCAGGGCGGAACAGGTGCAAAGAATGCTTCTGACGCTCGTGCTAATCTTGGTGCGGCAAAATCTGGAGAGAACGAAGATATTACTTTGATACGTGGATTGAAGGGGCGCGCCCAATTGTGGGCTGACACCGATTATTCCACAGGTACGCTGGTAAGTTACACCGGGACTACTGTAGGTGCCATGGTGCGAGCCACTACTGCCATTGTGGCAACATATACTTATGCGGCCAGTGCATCCTTTGGTTACTGGATTGATGCGAACAGCATTGGTAGCAGTGGGCCAGCGCTGGCAAGTACAGGTTCACAACAAAATAGATGGCTTTTCAGAAACTCGTCTGGCGTTATTAGCACGGCTAATGGGGACATAACCCCATCAGTTTGTGACGAGCGCGTGAAAAATATAATAAGAGAGATTACCGAAGAGGAGGCGGTTGAATTCATATCAGGACTAAAACCAATCAGGTACACCCTCAAATGGGCTCCTGAAAAGGTAAAGGTTGGCTATAGCGCGCAAAATGTTGAGGCTCTTGATTCTGAGTTAATCTCAGTATCAGCACTGACCGTTATTGATCCTGAGAGCGGTGAAAGCACAACATATGAAGACGGGAAAATCATCGATCCAGGAGAGGTCGGTGCTGCGTATTTAGTTCCTGCAGTTAAACAGCTTTTGCGTAGGGTAAGTGAGCTTGAGGAGCAGCTTAAACTGATGGTTGTTCAGTCTTAAAATTTACTGCAGGCGATGAGGTAATCACACGTCGCCTGCAACTCTCACATTCCAACCTGACGGACTGTAGGAAACTCAGAAACAAGCCACATGTCGGATTCATCAAACATTTCCTCCAGCATACGGTTCAGCTTTTCCCGATCACTTTTGCTGGCATCACTATTTAAGCCGTTCGCCTGCATCGGCTTCACCTTCACTTCGGCATCAGGGAAAATCTGGTGCACCCGCTTCGTCAGATCGTCCAGAATGATTTCTCTGGCCCCTTCGAGCCCTTCAACATTTCGCTTGTCATAAACCAGCTCAACGAACATCACTCTCCATCCTTGCTGACTTGATCTGTTGATACAAAAATACTACTGTATATGCATACAGTCAATAAGCAAGTGTGGGTGCTGCTATGCCTCGTCAATATGATATTCACGCAGCTTTTTTAGCCTCTATAGAGCAAAATCCAAAGGGTTACCTTTGTCTCAAAACGAACAAATTCATCAATAATTTGCGCGAGAAGAACTGGCATTTCAGCCAGGCAGACGCTAACGCATGGATTGAGAGATACCAGCCAGGCTTCGCGGATAAGACGACGGATGGCAGCGACAACCGTTATTGGATCCTACGTAACATGGGGAGGGTTTACTAATGGGCTTTCCTTCGCCGGCTACGGATTACGTTGAACAGCGTATATCGCTTGACGAGCGCATCATCACCAGGCCAGCGGCTACGTACTTTATGCGGGCCGGTGCAACGCATTACCGGGAAGGTATCCTCAACGGTGCTTTGCTGGTTGTCGACGCGTCACTGTCTCCATGTGATGGTTCATTGCTGGTTTGCACAGATAGCGGTGAGTTTAGGATTAAGCGGTATCGCACACACCCGGAGCCTCATCTGGAGAATCTGGAAAATGGCAGGAAGGAGTTTTTGCGGATAAAGGATGAGATGGCTGATTCTGATCGGCCAGTGTTCGGGGTGATAACCTACATCATCAACGATGCGCGCTCGGGTGAGTTCGACGACTGCCCGGTGATGTGATGGGGAAAAGGCATAGCTATGCCCGGCGGCATGGCTGTGCACTCTCTGTGTCACGAATGTGTCATTCATTGATGAATCATAACGAAACGCAGAAGCATGTAACGACACGTAATGACACAAACCACGTGCGAGCGCGGAAAAACTAATGACATTACAGTGTGTTAAATAGTACTCTACGTTCTTCTACACCGTAGGCCCGCGTAAGCGAAGCGCCACCGGGCAAAAAAAAAGCCGGAGACATCGCCTCCGGCTTTTTTGTACCCGCTACTCAGACAATCTCTTGCGCGTACTGGAACAGCGCTTTCAGCAGCGCCTGTTTCTCAGCATCCCCTTCATACTGGCCGTAAAGCATCTCCAGCTCCTGGGCATAGCTATTAAGAAACTCAGGCGTAAACACGTTGCGCCGATGCTGTAACCAGCGCTCTTGCTCTGCTTCATCCAGCGAGCCGGGATAGTTACGCGCGCGATAATTGAACATCAGCTTCTCAATGCGCTTATCTGCGAAGGTGATATCCAGCGCGGGCAGATTACGCGGGTCGGTTTGCAGCACGATGTTCATCGCAGCGCGATCGGCATCGCTGAAGAAGCCGTTATAAAGCTGCGCATCCACATTCTCAGACGGCATGAACGGCTCTGCTTCGGCAAAAATGGCGACGACTTTCTCGCGCACCTGCGGGTTGTCGCGCAGCACTTTCAGGTTATCGAGGCAGTGCTGACGGTTAATCCCCAGCCGGTCGGCGTCTTCCGGACGCAGCGTGTTGGCCTGCGCAAGCACCGGGCATTTATTGATGTGCACCAGTTTTACCGGTACGGCTGGCAGGTCACCCAGCGCCTCTTTCGGCGTATAAAGCCGTTCACGTAAGGTGTCGCTGTCGAGCTCAAGCAGCGGCGAGATATCCCCGGCAAGATCCACCATGATGACGGCGTTACGGTTGTCCGGATGCCAGGCAAGCGGCGCCACCCAGCTTGTGTTCCCGCGCCACGCGCCGAACATCCCTGAAATATGCACCAGCGGTTTCATCTGCGGCACGTCAATCAGCGTCATCAGCTTTTGCTTGCTGCGATGGCTCAGCAGATACTCAAACAGGCGCGGCTGCGCGGTTTTTACGAGCTTCGCCATAGCGATGGTCGCGTAGACGTCTGCCATCGCGTCGTGGGCGTTGCTGTGCTCGATGCCGTTGGCCCGCGACAGGTGCTCGAGCCTGAAGCTCGGCAAGCCGTCGTCGTTCTCCGGCCAGTTAATTCCCTCCGGGCGCAGCGCATAGCAGGCGCGCATGATATCCAGCAAATCCCAGCGCGAATTGCGGTTCTGCCAGCTCCAGGCATAGGGATCGTAGAAGTTGCGGTAGAAGATATTGCGCGTCACTTCATCGTCAAAACGGATGTTGTTGTAACCCACCACGCAGGTATCAGGCACCGTGAACAGGTCGTGGATGCGACGGGCAAATTCTGCTTCGCTAACGCCTTTATCCCGCGCTTCCTGAGGCGTGATGCCCGTCACCATCACCGCGCCCGGCTGCGGCAGATAGTCATCGGCGGGTTTACAGTAAAACACCTCGGGTTCGCCGATGACGTTAAATTCGTCATCGGTTCGGATAGCCGCAAACTGCGCCGGTCGGTCCAGCGCCGGATGGGTACCAAAGGTTTCGTAATCGTGGAACAAAAAAGTCGGGCGCGCGGCAGAGTCAGACACCAGTAATCTCATCCTGTTAAAAATTGACGTCTCTATGGTAAACGATTGGGGTGAGCAGTCCGAATAAAAAGCACCTTCAGGCAAGAAATTTGCGAGATTTGTTCCGAAAAAATCTGCGTGCTGTCACATTTTTTTGCAATTAAGGCAGGTAACGACATCAGAACTCCCGTAAAAAGGTCATCGATTTTTACTGACCTGAGGATATACCGTTGAAACGCCGTCTGTTTATTGCTGTTTCTTTACTCGCTTCGAGTATTTCATCCGCGCTGGCTGCCGAGCCGCTGGATTTTTCACCTCAGCCGCCTGCCATCCAGGCAGGATCCTGGGTATTGATGGATTACACCACGGGTCAAATCTTAACGGCGGGCAACGAACATCAGCAGCGTAATCCGGCGAGCCTGACCAAACTGATGACGGGGTACGTTGTCGATCGTGCCATTGATAGCCACCGCATCAGCCCCGATGACATTGTGACGGTCGGACGTGACGCCTGGGCAAAAGGCAATCCGGTCTTTGACGGTTCGTCTCTGATGTTTCTGAAGCAGGGCGATCGGGTTTCTGTGCGCGATCTCAGCCGCGGCCTGATTGTTGATTCCGGCAATGACGCCTGCGTGGCGCTGGCGGATCACGTGGCGGGCGGTCAGCCGCAGTTCGTCAGGATGATGAATGACTACGTTGAAAAGCTGAACCTGCGCGATACCCACTTCGAAACCGTACACGGGCTGGATGCACCGGGTCAGCACAGCTCCGCTTACGATCTCGCCGTGCTTTCCCGGGCCATCATCCACGGCGAGCCTGAGTTCTACCACATGTACAGCGAGAAGAGTCTGACCTGGAACGGCATCACTCAGCAGAACCGCAACGGCCTGCTGTGGGATAAGACCATGAACGTGGATGGTCTGAAAACGGGACACACCTCGGGCGCGGGCTTTAACCTGATCGCCTCCGCAGTGGATGGTCAGCGTCGACTGATTGCGGTGGTGATGGGGGCAGACAGCCCGAAAGGACGTGAAGATCAGGCGCGCAAGCTGCTCCACTGGGGACAGCAAAATTTCGATACGGTGCAGATCCTGCATAACGGCAAAAAAGTGGGAACCGAACGCATCTGGTATGGCGATAAAGAGCAGATCGCGCTGGGCACGGATCAGGATTTCTGGCTGGCATTACCCAAAACGGAAGTGCCGAACATCAAGGCGAAATATGTAATGGATAAAAAAGAGCTGGAAGCGCCGATCGCCGCGCATCAGCGGGTAGGGGAGATCCAGCTGTACGATCGTGACAAGGTGGTAGCGCACTGGCCATTGGTTACGCTGGAGCGCGTTGAAAAGGGCGGCCTTTTCTCCCGCCTCGGCGATTATCTGCATCATAAACTCTAACCTTTTCGGGCAGACTGGCAGTGTTGCGAGTCTGCTCACATAATAAACACTCCTGGTTTGCCGATAATCTCGATTCTGCTTTATAGTGTATATATATACAGTAATAAACGGAGGCAGCATGGACTACAGCATCAGGCAGCAACAGAAACGTACGATCGCTGGCTTTCATCTCGTGGGGCCGTGGGAAAAGACGGTCAAGCAGGGATTTGAACAGCTGGTTATGTGGGTAGATGGACGTCATATTCAGCCGCAGGAGTGGGTGGCCGTTTATTATGACAATCCGGATGACGTGCCGGCAGAAAAGCTTCGCTGCGTTACCGCCGTAACGGTAGTGGACGATTTCACTATCCCTGATAACAGCGAAGGGGTAATGCTGACCGAAATTGCTGCCGGAGAGTATGCTATTGCTGCCGCGCACGTCGAAAATCATGATTTCGCCACCCCGTGGTATCAGTTCTTCAACTCCCTGCTGGAAGACAGCAAATTCCAGATTGCGCCAAAACCCTGCTTCGAACGCTATCTGAACGATGGCAATGCTGACGGCTACTGGGATATTGAGATGTTTGTACCGGTAGAGCACAAAGTGGGATAATCCTGCGAAACGCAGGGTTTTTCAGCCGGGCGCGATCCACCCGGCTGAAAACACAGTACAATTGTGGTTTGCCGTAGAGCTGGAGACGGGTGTGCGCCCCGACAAGTCATTAACCCCTTTTGAAATTCGGTTATACAAACATTATCGCGTAGTGCACGGTTGCCGCATTGCGCTGGCGTTTGTGCTGACCTTCGTACTGGTTCGTTTGCTGGATATCCCGGAAGGGACGTGGCCGCTGATCACGCTGGTGGTGGTGATGGGGCCGATCTCATTCTGGGGGAACGTGGTCCCTCGCGCTTTCGAACGCATAGGCGGTACCGTTTTAGGCTCGGCGCTTGGGCTTATCGCCCTGAAGCTGGAGCTAATTTCATTTCCGTTCATGTTGCTGTGGTGCGCGGTGGCGATGTTTCTTTGCGGATGGCTGGCCCTCGGAAAAAAACCGTATCAGGCGCTGCTGATTGGCATTACGCTCGCCGTTGTGGTCGGCGCACCGGCGGGCGATATGACCACCGCATTGTGGCGAAGCGGGGACGTGATCCTCGGCTCGTTGCTCGCCATGCTGTTTACCGGCATCTGGCCGCAGCGCGCCTTCCTGCACTGGCGCATTCAGATGGCAAACTACGTCACGGCATTTAACCGGGTCTACCAGGCCGGGTTTTCGCCGAATCTGATTGAGCGTCCGCGGCTGGAAAAGCACCTGCAAAAAATCCTAAATGATGTGGTCAAAATGCGCGGGTTAATTACCCCGGCAAGCAAAGAGACGCATATCCAGAAAGCCATTTTTGAAGCCATTCAAACGGTCAGCCGTAATCTGGTCTGTATGCTTGAACTGCAAATCAATGCCCACTGGGCCTCACGCCCCAGCCATCTTCTGATGCTCAACGCGCATACGCTGAAAGAGACGCAGCAGATGACGCAACAAACCCTGCTGACCATCGCTCATGCACTTTACGAAGGTAACCCACAGCCGATACGGGCGAACAGCGAGCGGCTGAATGACATCGTCATCGAGCTCAAACAGCTGATGAATGAGCGTCAGGGCGACAATGTGTCGGAAACGCCCATCCACGGCTATGTCTGGCTGAGTATGGAGCTGGCGCGACAGCTGGAGTTGTTATCGCAGCTGATTTGCCGGGCACTGCGCAAATAAAAAGCGTATGTGATGCCTGCTGCTTCGATTCAGCAACAATTAGGGTTATGATGGTTTTAAACGATATACTCATTGTCATTCGCAGCCGCTGTCTGTTAAAACGGTTGCTTTAACGAATCCGAATCTCACATTATCAGGGGTGTAAAAATGGAAACTACCAAGCCTTCGTTCCAGGATGTTCTGGAGTTCGTCCGCCTGTTCCGCCGCAAAAACAAGCTACAGCGCGAAATCCAGGACGTAGAGAAGAAGATCCGTGACAACCAGAAACGTGTCCTGCTGCTGGACAACCTGAGCGACTACATCAAGCCAGGTATGAGCGTTGAAGCCATTCAGGGCATCATCGCCAGCATGAAGAGCGATTATGAAGATCGCGTTGATGACTACATCATCAAAAACGCTGAGCTGTCCAAAGAGCGTCGCGACATTTCCAAAAAGCTGAAAGTGATGGGCGAAATCAAAAACGTCGACGCTAAAGGCGAGTAATCGCACACTCTGTTGCCCGGTGGCGCTGCGCTTACCGGGCCTACAGGACCGTAGGTCGGGTAAGTGTAGCGCCACCCGACAATTTACGTGGCGCAGAAAAGCAAAAAGCCTGCTCTAAAAGCAGGCTTTTTAAATTTGGCTCCTCTGACTGGACTCGAACCAGTGACATACGGATTAACAGTCCGCCGTTCTACCGACTGAACTACAGAGGAATCGTTGTGGAGGCTTATCTTAGCGGCGAAAAAACTTTTGTCAAACCTGATCTCAGGCAAAAGTGATTGTTTGATGATTCTGTCGTCATTTTGTTGTAAATCCAAACATAATTTTATGGAAAATACTTTGCAGGATACGCATTTCTGCCCCATCATTTGAAATGGAGTTTCAACTTTCTCGTTAAGGCCCATTTTGAACGTCACCGCACCCCTGCGCCAGGCGATTATGCGCACGCCCTGGTATGCAAAACGTAAGAGTTATCGAGTTCTGTTCTGGCGTGAAATCACCCCCCTTGCTGTGCCTATTTTCCTGGAGAATACCTGCGTCCTGTTGATGGGGGTGTTAAGCACCTTCCTGGTGAGCTGGCTCGGTAAAGAAGCCATGGCCGGGGTAGGGCTGGCGGACAGTTTCAACATGGTTGTGATGTCCTTCTTTGCCGCTATCGATCTCGGTACAACGGTAGTGGTGGCGTTTAGTCTTGGGAAACTTGATCCAAAACGCGCCCGGGAGGCGGCCAGACAGTCGCTGATGATCATGACCCTCTTTTCGATCATCCTGGCGGCGGTTATCCATTATTACGGCAAAGAAATTATCGACATCGTCGCGGGTGAAGCGACAGGTGAAGTGAAGGATCTGGCGCTCACCTATCTGGAAATGACGGTGCTGAGCTATCCGGCGGCTGCCATCGCGCTGATTGGTAGCGGTGCGCTTCGTGGCGCAGGGAATACCAAAATTCCACTGCTAATAAACGGCGGCATGAACATCCTGAACATCATTATCAGCAGTGTTTTGATTTACGGTGTCTTTTCCTGGGAGGGGCTGGGCTTTGTCGGCGCGGGATTAGGGCTGACCATTTCCCGCTATATTGGTGCGGCGGCGATAATCGGCGTACTGATGGCGGGAATTACGCCATCGCTGCGCCTGACGCTTAAAAGCTATTTCCGTCCGCTTAACTTCGCCATTATCTGGGAAGTGATGGGGATCGGTATTCCGGCCAGCATCGAATCCGTGTTGTTTAACGGTGGGAAACTGCTGACGCAGATGTTTGTTGCCGGGATGGGAACAGACGTCATCGCCGGCAACTTTATTGCCTTCTCCATCGCCTCGCTCATTAACCTGCCCGGAAACGCACTGGGATCGGCGTCGACGATCATCACCGGCAGACGCCTCGGAAAGGGGCAGATTGGGCAGGCGGAACGGCAACTTCGGCATGTCTTCTGGCTTTCAACCATTGGACTGACGGCGATTGCGTGGGGAACTGCGCCTTTAGCCGGGCTAATGGCCTCGTTCTATACGCACGAAAATGACGTGAAAGAGGTCGTGAAGGTGCTGATTTGGCTCAACGCGGCGTTTATGCCAATTTGGGCCGCGTCCTGGGTACTTCCTGCCGGGCTGAAAGGGGCGCGCGATGCCCGGTTTGCGATGTGGGTCTCCATGCTCGGCATGTGGGGCTGCCGCGTCGTGGCGGGCTACACGCTGGGGGTAATGTTAGGTATGGGCGTTGTCGGCGTCTGGCTGGGGATGTTCCTTGACTGGGCCGTGCGCGGGGCGCTGTTCTACTGGCGCATGGTGAGCGGACGCTGGCTGTGGAAATATCCGCGAAAAAAACCGGAGCAGGAGGTTTCGGAAACGGCAAGTGCCTGACAAATGTGCGAAGTGGAGAATAAATCGGCAAACGATTGAAAATCTGCATTCACCCTTTGACATCCTCAGGGCGCATCGATAATATGCGCCCCGTTCACACGATTCCTCTGTAGTTCAGTCGGTAGAACGGCGGACTGTTAATCCGTATGTCACTGGTTCGAGTCCAGTCAGAGGAGCCAAATTTGAAAAGCCTGCTTTTAAGCAGGCTTTTTGCTTTTCTGCGTTCAGTAAAATTGTCGGGTGACGCTCCGCTTACCCGACCTACAAAAACATCGAATCGTAGGCCGGGTAAGGCGAAGCCACCACCCGGCAAAAGCCGCACTATCCGTTCACACGAATTGGCGCCGTTGCCTCCACCAGCCACGGCCGCGCATCGCTGTCCACCCGGGGTGAAAGCGCCTCTCGTACCTGCTGGTGGTACTCATCCAGCCACTGTTTTTCTGACTCGCTCAACTGATGCAGCTCCACCTGGCTTAAATCGATTGGGATCAGCGTCAGCGAGGCAAACTTACAAAATCCCGGACGGCTTTCGACAATCTCCACCTGGTTTTCAATGCGAATACCGTGGCTATCGCCCAGGTAGTAACCCGGCTCAATGGTCATAATATTGCCCGCCACCAGCGGCCACGGGTTGACCTTTTGCGCAAAACGGTGCGGGTTCTCGTGGATCAGAAGCTGATGCCCTACGCCATGACCGGTGCCGTGGTCGTAATCCAGTCCCAACTCCCACAGCGGACGGCGCGCAAAGGCATCCAGCTGGTGCCCCTGAGTGCCGGACGGGAACTGAAGGGTAATCAGCGACAGGAAGCCTTTAAGCACTGCGGTGTAGTGCAAACGCTGCTGTGGATCGACCTTTCCCCAGGCCAGGGTACGCGTCGCGTCCGTGGTGCCGTTGCGGTACTGCCCCCCGGAATCATTCAGGTAAAAGTGGTCGTGGCCGATGGGCTTGTTGCTGGCCTCGCTTGAGTGGTAATGGCACATCGCCGCGTTACTCGCGGAAGCGGAAATGGTGGCGAAACTCGGCTCGACAAAGCCAGGCTGTTGCAGGCGGAACGCAAGCTGTTTCGCCTGCACGTCAAGCTCGGTCAGCGGCATTCCCGACGCGGCCCGCTGAGGAACTTCCCGGCTCAGCCAGGCCAGGAAATTCACCCATGCCGCACCGTCCTGGTGATGACATTCACGATAGCCCGCCAGCTCCACCGGGTTTTTCGTAGCTTTCATCAGGGTGATCGGGTCGGTCTGCCAGATAATTTCCCCCTGAGGTTCAACCGCAAAGCGTAACGCCACCGGTGCGGAATCGGGATCGATCATGACCCGCTTACCCTGCGCAAGCTGCCTACAGCGCGGGATAAAGGCTTCCTGAGGCGCAATCGTGAAGGCGTTCCGCACGGCATCCGGCAGCGCATTCAGCTTGCTGTCATCCACAAACCATTCCACCGCACCCTCGCGGCTCAGCAGGGCAAACGACAGAGGCACCGGGCAAAAGGGGATATCTGAGCCCCGCACGTTCAGCAGCCAGGCGATATTGTCCGGCAGGGTAACGGCCAGATAATCCGCGCGGTGCTCTGCCAGCACGGCGGCGGCGCGCTGGCGTTTGGCGGCGCTGCTTTCGCCGCTGATGTCTACAGGCATCTCGCGGATAAGCCCTGCGGGGGCGGCAGGGCGGTCAACCCAGAGGGTATCGAACGGAGAGCGCGCGAGCGGTACCAGTTCGCACGGCGTGGCCGAGAGCCGCGTAAACTCTGCATTGGTCATCAGCAGCGTATCAAAGCCGATGCGCGTGCCGGCCGCAACGTTTTTCGCCAGCCACTCGGCCAGCGGCTCGTTGTGCAGATGGTGGATCTCCACCTCGTGGAGATTGACCTGTACGCGGGCCTGAACCTGATAGCGTCCGTCAACAAACAGCAGCGCTCTGTCTTTCAGTACCAGCGCCAGCCCCGCCGAGCCGTCAAAGCCCGTCAGCCAGGCCAGCTTTGCATCATACGGTGCGCAAGATTCGCTCTGCCAGGCATCGGCGCGCGGCACAATCATCCCGTCGAGCTGATTGTCCTGTAGCCACTGGCGCAGGGCCGTAAGCGGTGATGTGGTGTGCATATTGTGTCCTAAGTATCACCTAAACGGTGGCTCATTGAAGGTGCGCAGCTTGCGGGAATGTAGTTTGTCACCCTCTGCACGCAGTAAATCGATGGCGCGAATTCCAATCTGAAGGTGCTCTGAGATCGCCCCTTCGTAGAAACGGTTCGCCTGACCCGGCAGTTTGATCTCGCCGTGCAGCGGTTTATCGGACACGCACAGCAGCGTGCCGTACGGGACGCGGAAGCGGTAGCCTTGCGCAGCAATGGTGGCGCTTTCCATATCGATCGCGACCGCACGGCTGAGATTGAAACGCAGGGCGGAGGCGGAATAGCGAAGCTCCCAGTTACGATCGTCGGTGGTGACGACCGTACCGGTACGCAGGCGCTGCTTCACCTCTTCACCCGGCATGCCGCTCACCTCTTTGGTGGCGTCGTACAGGGCGCGCTGTACTTCAGCGATACTCGGGATAGGAATGTCCGGCGGCAGAACCGCGTCAAGAACATGGTCGTCACGCAGATAAGCGTGGGCGAGGACATAATCACCAATCAGCTGGCTTTCACGCAGGCCGCCGCAGTGGCCGATCATCAGCCAGACGTCCGGGCGCAGAACCGCCAGATGGTCGCAGATGGTTTTCGCATTCGACGGGCCAACGCCGATGTTAATCAACGTAATGCCCTGACCGTCGGCGGTGACCAGGTGCCAGGCGGGCATCTGGTGCTTTTTCCACGCCAGGTCGGAGATGGCCTCTTCCGGTGCTTCGGTTTCGGCAGTGATCCAGATCCCGCCCGCGCAGGAGAGAGCGATGTAAGGGCTGTCCGGGTCAAGGATCTGGCTACAGCCCCAGCGGACAAATTCGTCTACATAGCGGGTGTAGTTGGTAAACAGTACGAACGGCTGGAAATGTTCGGCTGGGGTGCCGGTGTAGTGGCGCAGGCGTGCCAGCGAAAAATCGACACGGCGGGCATCAAAGTGCGACAGCGGTGAAAACTCTGCCGGGTGATAGATCCCGTCCGCCGTCTCATCGCCAATCTGCGACAGCTCAGTGGTCGGAAAATGGCGGGTCAGCCCCGCGCTCATGGAGCGATCCAGCGTCAGCGCTGAGCCGTCTATTACGTACGGGTAAGGGATCTCGTGCAGGGACGGTTCAACGCTGATATGCGCGCCGTAATCCTGATACAGCAGGGTAAGCTGCTCTTCCAGATAGGGGCGGAACAGCGCAGGACGCGTGATGGTCGTGCTGTAACAGCCGGAGTGGGTGAAACGCGCATAGGCGCGGGTTTTCGGATTGCTGCTGGCGCTGCCGTCCCAGGTGACAGAGAGCGATGGATAAACAAAAAGGCCCTGGGTTCTGGCCTTTTCATCGGGAAGTTTCCCTGTTTCGATATAGTCACTGATGGCGCTGCGTAGTGCATTGACGGACTGTTCATACAACGCGTCGAGTTTTTCCAGCGCCTGAGCCGGGGTCAGGCTGGAGCCCTTATTATTCATGTCTGTCTCCTTGTTCCACAGGTGTGCGGCTATACCCGATAGTATGTCACACGCCTGTGAAACAAAAGTGAGGAGATCAGCTGTGCGCGGTTTCCTTCATCAACAGGGCGGTGGCAGCAGAAAGCAGGCAACCTGCCAGCAGATAAATCGCCACGCTATGCCAGTTCCCGCCGGAGAACGTCACCAGCGCGGCGGCGATAAACGGCGTAAACCCGCCGCCGACCACGCTCGCCACCTGATATCCCACGCCCGCGCCGCTGTAGCGGTAGCTTGCGCCAAACAGCTCGGTAAACATCGGCTGCTGCACGCAGACCACCATATCGTGAGCGATGTTCGCGAGCATGATCGCGAAGAAGACAATCCAGAAGACCGACTGGGCCTCCAGCGCCATAAAGAACGGCCAGGCGCTGAGTGTGCCGATGAGCGCCCCGGTGATATACACCCGTCGACGGCCAAAGCGATCCGCCAGCCAGGCGAAGCAGGGGATGGTCAGGCAGCTGATCCCGCCCACCACCAGGCCAATGTTCAGGAACAATTCCCGCGGCAGGCCGAGGTTTTGCGTGGAGTAGTTGAGGGCGAAGGCGGTGACGATATACATCGTCAGCAGTTCGCACAGGCGCAGGGCGATAATTTTCAGAAAAGCGCCAGGGTGCTGCACCAGCGCTTCCATCACCGGCAGCCGTTTTTTCGCGACCGGTTTTTCGCGTTGCTGCTGCTCAAACTCAGCCGACTCTTCCATGCCGTTACGGATCCACAGGGCCACCACGACCAGCACAATGCTGAAGATAAACGGAATACGCCAGCCCCAGCTCAGGAACTGCTCGTCTGTCGTGAGCTGGCTTATTAGCGACACCAGGCCCGTGGAGAGCAGCAGACCCACGCCATAACCTACCTGCACGCCGCTGCTGTAGAACGCTTTCTTGTTCTTCGGCGCGCTTTCCACGGACAGCAGTGCCGCGCCGCCCCATTCGCCGCCGACGGCAAAGCCCTGAATGGCGCGCAGCGTCACCAGCAACACCGGGGCCCACCAGCCAATCGATGCAAAGGAGGGCAAAATACCGATCAGCGCGGTGGCAATGCCCATCATCCAGACGGTGAGCATCAGCATGCGCTTACGGCCAAGGCGATCGCCGAAGTGGCCGAAAATTATCCCGCCCAGCGGACGAAACAGAAAACCGACGCCGAAGGTGGCAAACGCAGCAAGCGTGCCCATGGCGGGGCTGATCTGAGGAAAGAATTCACGGTTAAAGACCAGCGCAGCGGTAATACCGTAGAGCAGAAAGTCATACCAGTCGACGACGGCGCCTGCGAAGCTACCTAAAGCGGCGCGGCGGGCGCGGTTAAGCGAAGGTGTCTCCTCGTTGCGGCGAGCGGAGATGAGGGTGGAGTCCATAGTTGTCCTGTCTGTACTGATTTTTAATTATTGGTATAAGAAAAGGTCACTCACGTTGCAGCCGTCATATTGACGGAACGTATGAGACTACCGCGACAGACGGCCTGAGAAAACGTTTTTATCTTTCCTGAAAGCGCAGAATCAATAAATTTCATCTTATCGGGTCCCAATATAAATCAGCCTGTTTGGTTCCGGTTAGGGCTGAATGGTTTACAGTAATAATGATCGCTGTGTGACGTAAGCTGAGGGAATTACGATGCAACGCCTCTTTCCTGCACTCTGGGTAGTCCTGTTTTTGGTGGCTTCGCCGCTGCATGCGGAGCCAAAAGTCTACGGCGAACAGCGCATCCACCGCTGGTGGGATGCGGTAACAGACGATATTTCCCAGACATGGGAGCAGCCGGATCGTTACGATCTCTACCTGCCGTTTCTGAGCTGGCATGCCCGCTTTATGTATGACAAAGAGAAAACGGATAACTACAACGAAATGCCGTGGGGCGGCGGACTGGGCGTTTCTCGCTACAACGACGAGGGCAACTGGAGCGCACTCTTTGCCATGATGTTTAAAGATTCACATAACGAGTGGCAGCCCGCGATGGGCTACGGCTGGGAAAAGGGCTGGTATCTGGATAACGCAAAAGATTTCCGTCTGGGGCTGGGGGCCGCCGCGGGGATCACCGCGCGCGACGACTTTGCCAACTATGTCCCGCTGCCGTTTATCTTCCCGCTTTTCTCTGCCGGATATAAGCGCGTCACCGTCCAGTTCACCTATATTCCCGGAACCTACAACAACGGCAACGTGCTGTTTGCCTGGCTGCGCCTGGGCTTTTAAAGAGTGATCACTTTTTTGGCCACTGCGTTGGACAGAATCAGCAGCGAAAACAGGACCGACGTAACAAAGGTGAGCACAATCAGAGCAAGTTTGGTGCTCAGGGACGTTACCGGAATGAGCGCCGTCAACAGGTGAAACACCGAGTAGTGCATGATATAGACCCCGGTCATCGTTTTGCTAATGGCGGCCAGCACGGACTCTTTAAACTCCGCATTGCGGCGAAAACGTACGCCGTTGGCCGCAATCACCAGGGCAATAATCAGGATGTAGATTTGCGATCCGGTGAGGATAAAGGCGTTTCTGTCCGCTTTAAATAGCGCAAAAAAGAAATGCCGTTCGTAAAACCACGTGAAGAGATAGATAAACGGTATGGCAATCACCGCTGCCCTGACCACATTTTTGCGGCCGATCCACGCCGCAATCTGCGGATCGCAAAAGAGCTGCCCCGTCAGATAAAACAGCAGCCACGTCCACAGGCGATACTGCGGCGACAATGAAAGCACGTGGACATCAGGATAGAGGGCTGACAGCAAATCGTACCCGTATGAGAAAAGCAGCAGGGTGACAATCACCCCGCAAAACAGCGTTCGCCGCTGGCTGAGCCACTCCACCGCCGGATGAAAAGTGTAAATCACGACAAACGCGAACACGAACCAAGGCTGGATCAGATATCCGCGCTGATAGGGCTCCCACAGGTAGTAAATGGTTACCCAGAACAGAAAGACGATCACCAGGCTTTTGATCTTATCCAGCTGCCAGCGCGTGCCGTGTCGGGATTGCCCATCCAGATACCCTGCAACCACAAAAAACAACGGCGTGGCGATGGTCGAAATGAAGGTTAAAAAACCGAGGATCCAGTGATAGTCATAATCGTAATGGTCCCAGGTGTTGTAGATGGTGAAGAAGGTGACCGCCGTCATACAGCCCAGCGTCTTGATGATGTTCAGCCCTGTCGCATTCATTGTTGTTCAGCTTCGTCCTTACGATGAAAACACGCGTAAATTACGGGGAGTACCAGCAGCGTCAGGATTGTAGCAAACCCAAGCCCAAACATAATCACAACGGCCATGCTCTGGAAGAACACATCCAGCAGCAGGGGGGCGAGGCCAAGCACGGTCGTAAAGGCGGTGAGCAGGATGGGACGCAGGCGCGACGTGGCGGCGTAAACGATCGCACTGTGCTGATCCTGCTGCGCTTTCTGCTGCTCTATCTCTTCCACCAGCACAATGCCGTTGCGGATCAGCATCCCGCTCAGGCTCAGCAGGCCAATCAGTGCCATAAAGCCAAAGGGGATCCCGGTAAGTAAAAAACCGGGCGTAACGCCGATCAGCGCCAGCGGCACGGTCAGCCAGATAGCGACGGCGTTTTTCACCGAACTGAACATCAGCACCGTGATCACAAACATCACCAGATACCCGAGCGGCAGCGTGGTAAATAGCCCCTGTTGCGCTTCGCTGGAGTTCTCCGCGTCCCCGCCCCATTCAATGCTGTAGCCGTGGGGCAGAGGCAGGGCATCTATTTGCGGCTTCACGCGGGCGAGAATATCGCCGGACGTTTGCTGGCTTAGCGGGTCAGGGTCGGTCTGCACGGTCAGCACGCGCGAGCGGTCGCGACGCAGGATCAGCGGATCTTCCCACTCCAGCGCGAAGCCGCTGACGACGTTGCTCAGCGGAATATACTGCTGACGGGTCTGGCTCCATACCAGGACGTTATTCAGGTGATTGGCGTCCAGCCGTTCACTTTCCGGCGGGCGCACCACCACGGGTAACAGGTCGCTTCCTTCTCTGTACAGTCCCGCCCGGCTGCCGGAGAAATTCATCTCCAGGGCGTTATCGACGTCCTGCTTATCCACGCCAAGCTCACGTCCCAGCGCGGTGACGTACTGCGGGCGGATCACTTTGCTGCGGTTTTGCCAGTCGTTCCTGACGCTGTCCGTCGCCGGATCGCGCGTAAGAATACT
This sequence comes from Enterobacter sp. DSM 30060, assembly GCF_013375955.1. Taxonomy (NCBI): domain Bacteria; kingdom Pseudomonadati; phylum Pseudomonadota; class Gammaproteobacteria; order Enterobacterales; family Enterobacteriaceae; genus Enterobacter; species Enterobacter sp. DSM 30060. The sequence goes on along the minus strand of NZ_CP056118.1, from coordinate 4,725,922 downwards.
GTCTACCTGGCTGGCGATCAGACGCAGCCTGTCCGGCTCGGGGCCCTTAATACGTATTTCAATGGCGCTGTCACCGGAGGGGCCAAACATCACCCGTTTCGTGCTGGCGTTAACCTGCTGGTAGTTCCGTGCAATGTACTCATCAACGTGGCGGGTCAGGGCGGGGATGTTACGCTGGTCGTCCATTCTCACCATGATTTGTGCATAGTTGCTGTACTGCCGCTGTCCGCTGTAGGTCAAAATAAATCGCATACTTCCCTGACCAATCGTCGAGACCGTAGTTTCCACGCCAGGCTGGCCGTTAATGGTTTTCTCGATATCACCGGTCATCTTCTCGGTCCAGTTAATGTCGGTCCCGTAAGGGAGCCAGAGGTCGACAAAGAAAATTGGCGTACTGGATGAGGGGAAGAAGTTCTGCCGCACCGAGCCAAAGCCCCAGATGGCGGCAGCCAGCAGTGCGGCCATCACCATCAGCGTTGGCGCTTTACGCCGTAACAGCGCATTGAGCAAACCCCGGTAGATCCGATAGATGCGTTTGTCGTAGGGATCCGTTTCGTCGGCGTCTGGCGGTGCAGCGTCATGTTTAAACAGCCACCATTTAATCAGCACCGGCGTAATGGTGAGGGCTGAGAACCAGCTCAGCATCAGCGAAATCAGCAACACCTGAAACAGCGACTTACAGTATTCGCCGGTGGAATCCTGCGACAGCCCGACGGGCGCAAAAGCCAGGATGGCGATGACCGTCGCACCCAGCAGCGGCAGCGCAGAGCGGCGAATAATCGCGTTAATGGCGTTAAGCAGGGGCGAGCCCTGCTGCCGGGCTATCAGTACCCCTTCGACAACCACAATGGCGTTATCGACCAGCATACTGAGGGCGATGATCAGCGCCCCCAGTGAAATACGCTGTAGTTCTATGCCCCAGAGATACATGATCAGCAGCGTGCCCAGCACGTTGAGCGCGAGGGAAAAGGCGATAATGAGCCCGCTGCGTAAGCCCATAAAGATCAGCAACACACCGACGACAATCGCCAGCGCCATCAGGAAATTAATGATAAATCCGTTGACGGAATGCCCGACCTCCGCCGCCTGATCGTAAAACAGGTCGATGTGGATACCTGCCGGTTTCTCGGCTGACATCTGCTCAAGCTTCGCCTCCAGGGCATGTCCCACGTCGATCACGTTAACGCCGGGTATAAAGGAGACGCCCATGGTGACGGCTTTTCTGCCGTTGGCATGGTATATGCTGGCAGGGGACGCATCCAGCCCACGTGACAGGGTGGCAATATCCCGTAAGCGGGTAGCCGCCCCAACGCCGGGTGGGGTCACTATGAGATCGGCCAGCTCGTCAATACTTTCGAATTCTCCGGTAGGATGCAGACGAATTGACTCAGTACCGGAGGGGATCTCTCCCGCGCTGGAAACCACGTTCAGCCTGCTGAGCTGGGCAGAAAGCTGGTTAAGCGTAATCCCGCGCGCGGCCATTTTGCTCAGAGAAATGTCCACGTTAATCTGCTGGGTGAGGGCTCCGCCGATGGCCACTTTGCCCACGCCCGGCACGAGGACCAACTCCCGGCGCAGCTGCTCGGCATACCGGACCAGTTCCGGATTGCTGAATTCATCGCCGGAAATGGCAAAGAAAAAGCCGAACACATCGCCAAAATCGTCATTCACAAACGGGGTCACTACCCCCGGTGGAAACTGTCGGGCGGCATCTCCCACCCGGCGACGCAGTTCATCCCAGATTTGCGGCAGCGCATTTGAGTGGTAGCGCGAGGCTATATTGACCGTGATCTGCGACAGGCCGCTGGAGGAGATGGAGCTGACGTTATCCAGGTAAGGTAACTGCTGAAGCGCGTTTTCCAGTGGCAGGGTGACCTCTTCCTCAACCTGCTGCGCCGACGCGCCCGGATAATGGGTGATCACCACCGCCGTTTTGATGGTAAACGCCGGATCTTCCAGTCTGCCGATGTTCAACAGGGCAATAATGCCACCTACGCCCAGCAGCAGAATAGTCAGCCAGACGCGAACCGGGTTGCTGATAAACTGACGAGAGATATCCATTACAGTCCCCGTTCACGCGTCCAGATACGTACCGGCTGGTTGGGATGTAACTCCCCAACGCCTGCGGCCACCACGCGTTCACCCGCCTTAAGCCCACCGACGATGACGACCCCCTCAGCGCTGACTTGCCCGACGCTGACCTTACGATCTTCCAGGTGCAACGTATCGCCTTCGCCCGTCACCACCCAGACGTGTGGCTCATTGCGCGGGCGGTTATCCGGGTTAAAGACCGCTTCAACCGGCACCACCAGCGCCTCACTGCCCACGCCCGCCGGTAGGTTGGTTAAATTGATGGTGACCGTTCCGCTGACGCCGCCCACGACGGGAAAATCATCCGGGCGGGGCATGGTTAAAATCACCTGCCAGGTCAATGTGTTGCTGTCGCTACTGCCTGAGTGCTCTTTGTACACAGCGGTAAACTCGCGACCGGGCAGGGCGTTGATCCTCACTACCGGTCTGTACTGCGCATTGCGGATATCGAAGGTGTTAAACAGGTTCTCTGGAAGGCTGAACACCACGTCCAGCAGGTCGGTACGGGTCAGGGTGACGACGGGCTGGCCGGCTGAGACGACCTGATGATTTCGCACATGTACGCTGGCCGCTGTCCCGCTAAAGGGGGCGACGAGCGTCATCTGGCTTAATTCCTCGCGAGCAATCTGTAGCGCGGCGTTTGCAGAATCGCGGTTTGCGCGCTGGACATCCATCTCGGCCTTCGACACGGCCTGGCGTCCTGCCAGGGTCTGGAAGCGGTCGAATTGCCGCTGAGCCAGGGTCGCCGCCGTTTGCCTGTCGTTCAGACGCTGCCGGGCTTCGCGATCGTTAAGACTGGCGAGCCGTTGTCCCTGTTTGACAACGGCACCCTGGCGAATGTCCAGAGTCTCAATCTGCCCGGCACGTTTGAACGCGAGATCGGTGGCGTCGCCGGATTCGATACGCGCGGGAAATACGCGCTGCTGTGCGTTGCCGGCCTTCACCACCTCTGCGACTTTTACCATTTTTGGCAGGGGCGCGGCGCGGTCGGGTTTGGGGTCGCACGCCGTCAGCAGCAATAAAACAGCAGGCAGAAGAGAGAGGTAGCGCTTCACAGTATTCCCCTGATAATAATTGTTTTATTTATTTCGTCATCAATGCTGGGGTGGCACTATTCCGCCAGGGCCGAGACGACCACATAGGTAAATAAACCGATTGCTGTGCTGGCGATAATGGCAAGCGCAATAAACAAACCAAGGCGAATCAGGCTTAAACCGTACATGCATTCCTCCATGATGTTGAAGGTGGCGCGGGATAATGAGAATGAACGTGTTGCATGTCTGACTATGAGCATAGTCGGTGAATAAATAAATGTTAAATAACCATTATTAGTGGCGTGACATACTCAGGCGAAACAAGCGATACGATAGCGTATCCCCTTTGAATAACATCCTGATATTCCTGTGCTACGTTTAATAGCATCCATTCCTTTTTTCCGTAAAAGGCATTCACGCCTGTACCCATAGGCTTGATGCGATCTCTCCTGATTCACTCACTGTTGTGTTGGTTATAAAAAGGATGCTTGATATGTATAAAACGATTCTGGTGCCGGTGGATGTATACGAAACAGCGTTGTCTGATAAAGCGCTACAGCATGCCCAATTCCTGGCGCAAAGCGCATCGGGTAATGTCCATCTGCTGTACGTTATGCCAAAGTTCTCGGCGGAACTGACCCGCGGTTTTATTGCAGACGCGAGAAAGATGGATGAATATATGATTAATAATGCTAAAGAAAAACTGGCCGCGCTGGTAAAAAAAATCAGCCTGTCGGAAGCAAATGTCCATCTACATGTTCGCAGCGGGAATATACGTGATGAGGTAATCAAACTGGCGGATGAACTTAACGTCGGCGCGATTATTGTGGGGTCGCGCAATCCCAATATTCAAACCCATTTATTAGGGTCAGAGGCGGCGAGTATCGTTCGTTATGCACATGTTCCTGTTTTCGTTATTCGTTAATGACATGAAAGCAAGGTGATTTCTGAAAAGAACCCGAGGAAGGAACGATGATAACAGAAAAGCCTCACCATCCGTATTATCAACAGACCGTTGATGAAACCCTGACAAATATCCAATCCAGCCTGGACGGACTTACCAGTGCAGAAGCCACCGCCAGACTGGAAAAATACGGTGAAAATGCCTTACCGCAAAAACCGGGTAAACCCGGCTGGCTGCGCTTTCTGGCCCATTTCAACGATGTTCTCATTTACGTCCTTCTGGCGGCGGCGCTGCTGAAGCTGATAATGGGACACTGGGTGGATATGTTTGTCATTCTTGGGGTGGCCATCATCAACGCCCTGATTGGACATATTCAGGAGAGCAATGCGGAGAAATCGCTGCAAAGCATTCGTAATATGCTCTCCAGCGAGGCTGTGGTCATCCGGCAGGGCAACCATGAAACTATCCCGACGACAGCGCTGGTGCCGGGAGATATCGTGGTGATACGCGCCGGGGATCGCATTCCTGCCGACCTTCGCGTAATAGAGGCGCACAACCTGCGGGTGGAAGAAGCTATTCTTACCGGCGAATCCACGGTAGTGGAGAAAAGCAGCGATGCGCTCCACGGGGAGTTGCCGTTAGGCGACCGTTACAACCTGCTTTATTCTGGCACCACCGTCAGCTCCGGCGGGGGAAAAGGGCTGGTGGTGGCGACCGGTGGGGAGACCGAACTCGGCCATATCAACCAGATGATGTCGGACATTGAAAAACACCGTACCCCGTTGATGGTGCAAATGGACAAGCTCGGCAAGACCATTTTTATCACCATTCTGGTGATGATGCTGGCGCTGTTCGTTTTCAGTCTTATCTTCCGCGATATGCCCGTATCAGAGCTGGTGCTGTCGCTGATTAGCCTTGCGGTGGCGGCGGTGCCGGAAGGTTTACCGGCCATTATCTCTATCATCCTCTCGCTGGGCGTGCAGGCGATGGCGCGTCGCAAGGCGATTATTCGCAAGCTGCCTACCGTGGAAACGCTGGGGGCGATGACGGTGATCTGCTCGGATAAAACCGGCACCCTGACCATGAATGAGATGACGGTAAAAGCGGTGATTACCGCGGACACCACCTACCGCGTGGAGGGAGACAGCTACGAGCCGGTGGGCAATATTCACCCTGTTGACGATCCAACACCGGTAACCGTGACCCAGGGGTCTGTGCTGGAGCGCTATCTGCGCACCGTCGATCTCTGTAATGACAGCCAGCTGATCAAAGATGAGCAGGGGCTATGGAAAATCACCGGCGGGCCCACCGAAGGCGCGCTGAAGGTGCTGGCGGCAAAAATCCCGCTTCCGGCAATTGACGCCGAATTGCGCAGTAAAATCCCATTCGATTCGCAATATAAATACATGTCCACCCTTTATCGCCTGGGCGACGAAGAGGTGATGTTAATCACCGGTGCGCCGGACGTCCTTTTCCGTCTTTGCCAGCACCAGCAGACTCAAAACGGGCTGGAGCCGTTCAACCTGCACTATTGGGAAGAGAAGATTGAAGAGTATGCGCGCGAAGGATTGCGCATGGTGGCTGCGGCCTGGAAACCGGCCGCCAGCGGGCAGCGCGAGCTGACGCATGCGGATCTGCAAGAGGGGGTCATACTGCTCGGCATTGCGGGCATGATGGATCCCCCGCGCCCGGAAGCCATTTCGGCCATTGCCGACTGCTTGCAGGCGGGCATTCGCGTGAAAATGATTACCGGGGATCATCCACAAACAGCGATGAGCATTGGTCAGATGCTGGGTATTGGCAACGCGGCGAGCGCCATTACCGGGCGCGAACTGGAGGCGATGGACGACCACCAGCTGAGCGAGGCGGCGCAAAAATACGATATCTTTGCCCGAACCAGCCCGGAAGATAAATTCCGTCTGGTGCAGGCGCTGCAAAGTAAGCAGGAAGTGGTCGGGATGACCGGGGACGGCGTGAACGATGCGCCTGCGCTGAAGCGGGCGGATGTCGGCATCGCGATGGGGATCAAAGGTACTGAAGTCACCAAAGAAGCCGCCGATATGGTGTTAACGGATGATAACTTTGCCACCATTGCCCGGGCGGTCCATGAAGGGCGTCGGGTCTACGACAACCTGAAAAAGACCATTCTGTTCGTTATCCCGAGCAACATCGCCCAGGCCCTGCTGATCATTATTGCCCTGCTGGCGGGGAACCTTATCCCGTTAACACCGGTACTGATCCTGTGGATGAACATGGCAACCTCGGCAACGCTGTCGTTTGGTCTGGCGTTTGAAGCGGGTGAGAAGGACATCATGAACCGGCCGCCGCGTAAGTCTAACCTGCACGTGATGGACGGTTACGCCATCTGGCGCGTGGTGTTTGTCGGCCTGATGATTGCCATCAGCGCCTTTGTGCTGGAGGCCTGGCTGCAACCGCGCGGTTACTCGGCGGAGTTCATCCGCACCGTGTTGCTGCAAACGCTGGTCACTGCCCAGTGGTTTTACATGCTCAACTGCCGCGTCACCGACGGCTTCTCCCTGAGTAAAGGTCTGCTGGCTAACAAGGGCATATGGATCGTGAGCGGCGTACTTCTGGCCCTTCAGCTTCTGATCGTCTATGCGCCATTTATGCAGATGTTGTTCGGTACCGAAGCGCTGCCGTTCCGCTACTGGATCATTACCTTCCTGTTCGGGTTCGCAATGTTCATGATTGTGGAAGCGGAAAAAGTCCTTACCCGGAGATGGCGCACGACGAAAGGTTAACTGAATGAGTAGGCTAAGCCTGCCCACCGGCAGGCTTTCTCTTTGACCGAGTACAGAACACTATGATTCGATTTGCCGCGTTCGTTTTTACGCTTTGTATACTGGTTCCCGCTGCATCTGCTGTAACCTACCCACTCCCACCCGAGGGGAGCCGCCTGGTGGGAGCGCCGATAACTGTCACCGTACCTGAAGGCAATACCCTGCCGCTCGAAGCGTTTGCAGCGCAGCACGGGCAAGGGTTAAGCAATATGCTGGAAGCTAACCCGGGGGTAGATCCGTTTTTACCACGTGCCGGTACAGCGCTGGTGGTGCCGCAGCAGCTTATTCTGCCGCCAACGGTGCGTGAAGGGATTGTGGTGAACGTCGCGGAAATGCGTCTTTACTATTATCCACCCGGCAGCAACACGGTTGAGGTGCTGCCTATTGGCATCGGTCAGGCCGGGCGCGAAACGCCGCGTAACTGGGTAACCGCCGTTGAACGCAAGCAGGAAGGCCCAACCTGGTCACCCACGCCAAACACGCGACGCACTTACGCGAAAGAGGGGAAAACGTTGCCCGCGTTCGTTCCCGCCGGGCCGGATAACCCAATGGGGCTGTACGCCCTTTATATCGGCAGGCTGTACGCGATCCACGGTACCAACTCAAATTTCGGCATTGGCCTGCGCGTCAGCCAGGGCTGCATTCGCCTGCGTAATAACGATATCAAATACCTGTTCGATAACGTTTCGGTGGGGACGCGGGTACAGCTTATCGATCAGCCCGTAAAAGTGACCACCGAGCCGGATGGTAGCCGCTGGGTAGAGGTTCACGAGCCGCTTTCACGCAATCGCGCGGAATTTGAATCAACCCGAAAAGTGCCGCTGCCCATTTCGGCCGCGCAAAGGACGCAGCTGATAAGTGAAGGGGCGGGCGCTGAGCTGGAACGGCGGTCGGGGATGCCGGTGAGGCTTGCAATGCCCGGTGGCGTTGCGCTTACCGGGCCTACAGGACCGTAGGTCGGGTAAGCAGAGCGCCACCCGACAAACTTACCAAACGCAGAAAAGCAAAAAGCCTGCTTTAAAAGCAGGCTTTTCAAATTTGGCTCCTCTGACTGGACTCGAACCAGTGACATACGGATTAACAGTCCGCCGTTCTACCGACTGAACTACAGAGGAATCGTGTGAACGGGGCGCATATTATCGACCTACGTACGCCTTGTCAAAGGATGGATCGCCGACTTTAGACTGTTTGCTGACAAAATCAGCAAACTGACGTTTTTGCCAACGGAATGCACCATTATTGTGCAGATATACCCCGAATGGGGCAGATCGGAATCCGTTGTCACTGTCTGAAAACAGGCACCAGCGATTGGCTTTCCTTATTTTCAGCCGCTTAGCAAAGATATTGATTCGCTGCCAAAATCTGGCATCCATATTGCAAAACCTGTTTAACAACACAGCCGTTACCGGCACGCTATTTTCGAACAGGGGGCAACATGAACTTAAGACGACTGAAATACTTCGTAAAAATCGTCGATATCGGCAGCCTGACCCAGGCGGCTGAAGTGCTGCATATCGCGCAGCCTGCGCTGAGCCAGCAGGTCGCGACTCTGGAAGGCGAAATGGACCAGCAACTGTTGATCCGCACCAAGCGCGGCGTAACGCCTACCGAAGCGGGAAAAATTTTATATACCCATGCCCGTACGATCCTGCGTCAGTGCGAACAGGCGCAGCTGGCCGTGCACAACGTGGGTCAGACCCTCAGCGGGAATGTCTCCATCGGCCTGGCGCCGGGAACGGCCGCATCGTCGGTAACCATGCCGCTGCTTCAGGCGGTGCGCGCGGAGCTACCGGAAGTGCTGGTTTATCTGCATGAGAACAGTGGTTCCGTGCTCAATGACAAACTGCTCAACGGTCAGCTGGATATGGCGGTGCTGTACGATCGCTCACCGGTTGCCGGGATCACCAGCCAGCCGCTGCTGAAGGAAGATCTTTATCTGGTCGGGACCCGTGATTGCCCCGGCCAGAGCATTGATTTAACCGCCGTGGCAGAGATGAACCTGTTCCTGCCGCGCGACTACAGCGCCGTGCGCGTTCGCGTTGACGAAGCGTTCTCGCTGCGCCGTCTGACGGCGAAGATTATCGGGGAGATTGATTCCATCTCCACGCTGACTGCCGCCATTGCCAGCGGCATGGGGGTAACGGTACTGCCCGAGTCTGCCGCACGTTCACTGTGCAGCGCGGCGAATGGCTGGATGGCCCGCATCACCACGCCATCCATGAGCTTACCGCTGTCGTTGAATATGTCCGCGCGCGGCTCCCTGTCACCGCAGGCGCAGGCGGTGAAAGAGATCCTGATGTCTCTGGTCAGTAAGCCGTCGCTGGAAAATCGCGAGCTGCAACTGGTCAGCTGATATTCCAAATAAGCATAAGATGCTGGTTTTTATTATTTGTTCTCCAGCCCGGCTGACTCTAACAATAGCCTTATGTCAGATGCGCCGGAGTGAATCGTGAATTTCCAGCAACTTAAAATTATTCGTGAGGCGGCCAGGCGGGATTACAACCTGACCGAGGTCGCTAACATGCTTTACACCTCCCAGTCGGGTGTCAGCCGACATATCCGCGAGCTTGAGGAGGAGTTAGGCATTGAGATTTTTATCCGTCGCGGCAAGCGCCTGCTGGGCATGACGGAGCCAGGCAAGGCATTGCTGACCATCGCTGAGCGCATTCTCAATGAGGCCAGCAACGTTCGTCGGCTGGCAGATCTCTTTACCAACGACGCGTCAGGTGTGCTGACAATCGCCACCACCCATACGCAGGCGCGCTACAGTCTTCCGACCGTTATCAAAGCATTTCGTGAGATCTTCCCGGACGTACGTCTGGAACTGATCCAGGGCACGCCGCAGGAAATCGAAGTGCTGCTGCATAACGGTGGGGCAGATATTGGTATCGCCAGTGAACGGCTGAGCAACGACCCGCTGCTGGTGGCGTTCCCGTGGTTCCGCTGGCATCACAGCCTGCTGTTACCCGCCGATCACCCCCTGAATCAGGTTTCGCCGTTGACGCTGGAAGAGATCGTCAAATGGCCGCTGATTACCTACCGGCAGGGCATTACCGGACGCTCGCGCATTGATGAAGCGTTCAAGCGTAAAGGGCTCACACCGGACGTGGTGCTGAGCGCGCAGGATTCCGACGTGATCAAAACCTACGTCGAGTTAGGGCTGGGGATTGGCCTGGTGGCCGAGCAGTCTGGCGGAGAATATGAAGCCGGAAATCTGGTGCGCCTGGATACGCGTCATCTTTTCGACGCGAATACCGTCTGGCTGGGGCTAAAGCGCGGGCAGCTTCAGCGCAACTACGTGTGGCGATTTATCGAGTTGTGCAATGCAGGGCTGTCCGTGGATGAGATCAAACGCCAGGTGATGGAGCCGGAAGAGGTGGCGATTGATTATCAGATTTAGTCGCTAATCAGTAGGTCGGGTAAGGCGCAGCCGCCACCCGGCAAATTTACCGAACCCACAAAAGCAAAAAGCCTGCTTTAAAAGCAGGCTTTTCAAATTTGGCTCCTCTGACTGGACTCGAACCAGTGACATACGGATTAACAGTCCGCCGTTCTACCGACTGAACTACAGAGGAATCGTGTGAACGAGGCGCATATTATCGACCTCAGTGCGCCTTGTCAAAGGGGAAAACACCGTTTTTGTTCGTTTGCCGACAATTTCAGCAAACCGATGATTTAATAGCAAATTTGCTTTCAAATTGCACAGCAAATCGCGCCGCCCGCAGACAGGCGGCGCGCAGGATCAGAACAGAACGGAGTAGTTCAGACCAAACGTACGGCCACGGCCTTTATAAGTATAAAGACCCGGTGCACCGTAGGTTGGACTATACAGCCCCGGTGCGCGCTGGCCCCAGGCGGTGGTGTAGTCTTTGTCCAGCAGGTTCTCCACGCTGAAGCTGACTTTGCCCACCGGCAGGGCGTAGCTGCCCAGGAAATCAACGGTGTTATAGCCATCGATCTTCTTACCGTCGGCGTCAGACACGTCGAAGGTTTGTGTGCTCTGCACGCGCAGGGCCCAGTCGCCCGGCGCCCAGTTCACCCATGCGCTGGCTTTCGACGGGCTGGCGCTGTCGACCGTCAGCTTCTCCCATTTCCCGTTTTCACGCGTTTCGGACTTGATGGCGTTAAAGTTCGCCCCGGTGCTCCAGTCGCTGTCGGTGAAGAAATAATCCACCTGGCCTTCAATCCCGTAGATACGACGTTTGTCGTCTTCCAGGTTGATGGTCATGTCGCTCTTGTTGATGGTGATGGTTTTATCCGAGAGCGAGTAGTAGGCCGCCACCTGGGTACGCAGGTTATCGCCGGTGAAGCGCCAGCCCAGCTCGTAAGCATTGACCTTAATACCGTCCAGCGTTGAGTCGTTCACGTTCACGCTGTTTTGCAGGCGATAGTGACCATCGACCAGCTGATAGGTGCCGGAGCCGTAGTACTTCGCCAGGTCCGGAATTTCGAAGCCCTGGGAGAAGTTAAACCACAGCTGTTGCTGTTCGGTCAGACGTCCAAGGATCCCGGCGTTAAACAGGAAGTTGTTGTAGTCGGTTTTCCCGCCCGGCACCGCGTCAGCGGAGGTGGCTTTGCCCGTGGCGATTGCCTGCTGCTGGGCGTAACCGACAAAATCGTCCACCTTGTTTTCGGTGTACTGGTAGCGCACGCCGCCGCTCAGGGTGATAGCGTCAATGTCATAGCTGGCTTGCAGGAACGGCGCGAGGTTGGTAATGCTGTATCCCGGGTAACGGCCCACGTTGTAGGCGTTGTCCAGCTCCATGCCGCCGCTCGCCGCCGCTTTGCTTAAGTCGAAGAACTGCTGGTTGGCGTCGAACGTTTCGTGATCGGCATCCACACCCCAGGTGAGGGTCAGGTCATCCATCGGCTTGCTGTTCAGCGTCAGCTTGCCGCCGTAAAAATCGGTTTTCTGCTGGGACGCGCCAATGCTGGTCACCGCGCCTTTGCTCAGCGTCGGGAACGGGTAGTAGGTAAGGCTCTCATCACGGTAGTAAATCTGCGCAACCAGATCCTGCCCCCAGAAGTCGGTGTTCGAGTACTGCAGGTTGATCAGGTGACGCTCTGTGCCCGGGATACGGTCAGAGTCCAGGTTGTCTTTGTTATAGGCTTTGGCATCGCCCGTGACCGCAGCGAAATTCTCTCCGAGGAACAGCCCGTGTTTGCCGTCGGATTCGCTCTTGTAGTACTGGGTGGTTAACTGGAGCTGCTGATGATCGTCGATGTTGATGGTGCCCGTTCCCATCACGTCGATACGGTCGGAATACTGCAAGCCGGTCTGGGTGTTATCGATAATCACCTCGTCGCCGTTGCCGTCATACCAGCCGCCGTAGCGCTGATAGGAGACCGACAGACGTCCAGAGGCGTTGTCGTTGCCGCCGCTCACGGCTGCTGAGACGTTCTCATCATGGTCGTTATGGCTGTTAAACCCGCTTTTTGCCCCGGTCTGGAACTCCACTTCGGTCTCCGGCTGGCCTTTTTTGGTGACGATGTTCACCAGACCGCCGGTACTGCCGCCGCCGTACAGCGAGGTGGCGCCGGAAATGACTTCGATACGGTCAATGTTGAACGGATCGATAGAGTCGAGCTGGCGGCTGTCGCTGCGGGACGAGTTCAGGCGCACGCCGTCCACCATCACCATCATGGAGCGACCGCGCAGGTTCATGCCGTAGTTGGTACGTCCCTGGCTGCTGACGTCCATGCCGGGGATCAGCTGGGCCAGCACCTCTTTAATCTCTTTCCCGCCCTGAACCTGCTGCTCAATTTCCGCCCGCTCTATAACCCAGGTGGTTTGCGCCATCTCTGCCACGCTGCGATGTGCCCGGCTGGCAGAAACCACAATATCTTCTTCCTTTTGTTCTTCCGCCCACGCAGAGGTAGAAAGCATGGCAAGCAAGCATGGATTTAAAACCCAAAGATGAGAACGTTTCATTGTTATGTTGATCCTGAATGTGTGTGTCAGTACTCGGTGGTCTTCATTAATGATTTAAAAACCTGGCTGCTCTCCGGGCTGGTGGTGCTCCGCCAGTGGATAACGCCGGGGGTGGTTGCCAGTTCAAACGGCTCGTCATCGTGAGCGCGATTCAGAATTCGCGCCGCGCGCCAGGCCATCAGGCTGAGCTGGGGTTCGGCAATACCGAGACGGTGCATCCCGGCATTGACGGCAAACAGGCGGTTGCTCTGCGGGCCGTCCCATTCAAGGGTAAAATCGTTGTTGATGCAGAAGGCTTCATCCTCATCCAGACGCAGTCGGGAAGAGAGCGGGGCGAGAAACGCGGGCTGCACGGCGCGGTAGCCGGTGGCGAAAATCACCACATCGCTTTCAAGCTGTTCGCGCCCGCCGTCCAGGTGATGCTGGATGCTGAGGCGCTGCCCGTTCTCCTGGCGCGTCAGCGCCGTCACCGAGCGGGACGGCATCAGGTGCGCCCAGGGTTTTTCCCGCAGCACTTCGAAGCGGTGATACATGGCACGATAGATGGCCAGCAGCGACTCCGTGGTGATCCCGTCGGAGGTCATCTTCTGCTCCTGCAACATCTGGCGACGGGCGTCGTCACCGAGGGTGGAGAAGCTGTCCACATACTCCGGCGTGAAATATTCGTTAGCAAACGCGGCTTCATCCAGCGCGTTGTAGTTGTTGCGACGCGAGATCCAGTTGAGGCTCAGCGGCTGGCCCCATTCCCCACGGAAGATATTCAAAAACAGATCCGCACCGCTCTGGCCGCCGCCGACGACGGTGACGCGCTTGCCCGCTAAATCCGGCGTGCGCAGCATCATTTCGCTGGCATGGAAGCAGGTGTCGTCCTGCGCGGTGACGCAGTCTGGCAGATTGATCTGCTTCCCAATCCCCACGCAGACGTGGCGCGCCAGGAAGCGATCCCGCTGGGTCACGACCTCAAACAGACCGTTTTGCTCATCAAAGCTGACCTGCTGCACCTGCTGGCTGAAGGCCAGATTAGTCAGGTTATCCGCCGCCCAGCACAGGTAGTCGGCAAACTCCTCGCGCGAGACGGTGCGCTGCTCGGTAGTGAGGAAACGGTAGAACTTTTTGCGCTGTACCAGGTAGTTCAGGAAGCTGTGGCGGTTGGTTGGCTCCACGGCGCTGACCAGATCCTTCAGGAAGCTGGTCTGCATGTGGCAGTCCGGTACCATCATTCCCGGGTGCCAGGAGAAGTGCGGCTTGCGTTCAAGAAACAGCGAGCTAAAACCGTCCAGCCCCTCTGCCAGCGCGGCAATACTGAGGTTGAACGGACCGATACCAATGCCGATGAAATCATAGGTTTTCATTGCGCTGACTCCTGGGAGACCAGAAAAAGAGGGTTATCAAGATCGCAGACGTAGTTCGGCAGCATGCGGTTGCCGCCATCGTGTTCAGAGAAGGTCAGTTTGACCGGGTTGAGGATCACGCGAATAATCTGCGGCTTAAACAGGTCGAACTTCGCGAAGCGCGCCGCAAGATCCGGATGGGCGGCCATATAGCGACGTAACACCTGCGCCAGGATCTGATAGAAGCGGGTTTCGCTCACGCCGCATTGCAGGGTGAGACGGGAAATAAAGCGCAGCACCGTGACAAAGTTGCCGGTTTGCAGGTCGTGGATGATGTAATCCGCACTGAGGCGTGCGGTGACGGCTTTTACCTGCTCCGGCAGGCTCTGCGCCTGCGGGAAATCCTCGTCCACCAGGCGCATGTCGCCCTGGAAATCCTTCAGCAGAATGCGCTGTGGGACGTAATCTTTCATCACCAGCGTGACGTTCTGGCCGTGGGCGATGAGCGCCACCCCGTAGCGGCAGAGCAGGTGATAGAAGGGGATCACCGTCGCCTCAAACAGCTTTTCCAGCCATGCGTCTGCGGTTAACCCCGAGCGTTTGATCCATGCGTCAATCAGCGGGCGCCCGTCGTTATCGGTTTCCATCAGCGCGGCCATCAGCACCGCCTGTTCGCCATCCTGTAAATAGCAGGATGGGTTCTCGCGCCAGATCACCCCCAGCATCTCCTGATAGCGGTACGGCGCCTCAGGCAATGCGGCATAACCCGGATGCGACAGATATCCGGCTGCGGGTTCGCCAAGCACCTGCGCCCCGGAGTGAATCAGCGTGGCATCGCTGGCGAACTGCTGCTGTAGCCAGCGCGAGGCCAGCGGACCGGCGGCAATATACTTGCCCGGAATACCGCGGTAGCAGGAAGTGTTGTAGATGGTCAGCGGCAGCTTGATGTCATACGGCGCGCGACGGCTGGCGTTGGTCAGCGTGCGCAGGGACTGCTGCGCCAGATACTCATCGCCGAACTCTCCCAGCTCCACCATCTCACCGCGCGCGAGCTGTGCCAGGAAATGAATGGCAATTTTTTGCTGCCACTGCCACGGGTGCAGCGGCACCGGCAGCCAGCTATCATCCAGATCCAGTTCCTGCCAGCGGGCGTCGAACCGCTCGCGCTCGGCATCGTCCATGGCGCTGGAGAGCAGGGCGTTAATATCGCAATCGGCGTCGCTGCTCCAGACCAGACGATCGCGCTGCACGGCGACCCAGTGCAGGCGAAAACGCCCGCGATATTCCGGCGCGTACAGGCGCAGGGCATCCAGCCCCCAGCCGCGGCGTCCTTTATTGAAAATAAACTTCGGGTGACCGCGCATCAGGCACTGTAGCTCGTCCGGGTCAAGGTGGATCAGCGCATCGGCATCCAGCGTTTCGCGCGCCTGCAACAGCTGCATGTCGCCCCGCAGCGTGGCGTAGAGATCTTCCATGTGCTCCGCCGTTTGCGCGTCGCTCATCTCCAGCACGGTGGCCAGTTGCAGCAGCGCGTTTTCCGCTTCGACCGCCGCGCCACTGGCGGTGGTCAGGGTATCAGGGTCAATATGCAGCCAGCCCCAGATCCCACGCGTGGCGCTAAACTGCCAGGTCGCGTTGCCCATACTGATGCGCCAGTAGTCCGCCGAAACCGGCTCGGCGCGCAGGGTGCGTTCATATTCCAGTTCAGCGAGGATCTTCGCCACCATCTCGCGGTTCACTTTCTGCCAGAGCGCGTTCACAGTTCCACCTCATGGAAGAAGCGGTGCCGCTCGCTCATGATGAGACGGGAGCGTTTGTGCGGGAAGTCGAACTCTTTCACGGTGTCAAAACCGGCGGGCGCCAGATGGCGGAACAGACGCTGGTTGTCGAAGCGCGGTTCCGCCACAATGCGCGCCGTACGCGGTTCATCGAGATACAGATAGTGGCTGAGGCCACGCAGCCAGCTGCGGATATACTGCGCCCCGCGCCAGTTCTCTTCGCCCACCAGCATATGTAGCCCGCGGTCAAACGGCTGCCAGCGGTAGTGGCGGCCAATGCGGTCTTCCGCCGCCCAGTAGAGTTCAAAATAGCCGAACGGCTGGTCGTCAAAACAGCCGATCACCGGGTAACAATAGGTCGAGTCGAGCTGACGGCGCAGGTAGTTTTCCTGCTCGGCCTGCGGGCCCGCCATCTCCCAGAAGGCGTTCACGCGTGGGGTGTTCATCCAGCGGGTAAAACGCTCGCCGTCCAGCGCCACGTCCGCTACGCGGAAGCTCAGGGTGCGCTTAATCTGCGGATCGTAACGGCGATACACTTCGCCCTGCGGACGATGAGGGCGCAGCGGGAAGTACAGCTGACGGCTTTCATCAAACTGCATTCCGCCGCTCGCCTGCGGACGTTCGCCTTTCAGCCACAGCGGCAGCTGCCAGAATATTTCGCGCGCCAGATAATCCCCGTTTGCGAGGCTAAACAGCGCCTGCGCCTGAGGTTCATCCTGCCAGGCGGCCCACGGCAGGGTAATGCCGGTCAGGGCGGGGGCGGCAACAAACAGCTGGTCGAGGGCGTCCACCAGCCAGCCGTCCGGGAGCCCGGCCAGACGCGCAAGGACCGCGCTGCCGTCAAGACCCAGCGTCAGCGGCAGGTTTTGTTCCGTGGCCGTACAGCGAAAGCCGTAGCCGGAATGGACGATATTCGCGTTTGCCATCACGCCTTCTCCTTATAAAACGGGTTGCTAAAGTCGAAATAGATCACCGTCGGATCGACGATGGTGTTTTCGTTGCGATCGTGCAGGTAGCAGAAGAAGTTGCCTTTGCAGTTCCAGGTCGGGCTGTCGAGCACATAATCAAGGCAGCGGGTCTGCTTCGCCGTCATGCGCAGTTTGGCCAGCGCGTCACGCACGCGGGGCATCAGGTTCTCTTCGCTGTCGAAGCCGGCAGCGGCGAGCGCGGCGGTGACGGCAAGGGTAGAGTTCAGCAGCAGGTAATAAGGGAAGTAGCGCAGCAGCTGGCTCTCACCGAAGCGGTTTTCCACCTCGGTTTCGCCTGCCTCTTTCAGCCACGCGTCGGCCCCTTCGGTCCAGGCGCTGCCCTGACAATCGCGGTAGATCAGCCCAACGGGGAAATCCTGCTGCATCTCAACGAGGATATTTTGCTGGTGCGCCAGCAGGACCAGACCGTAGTCCGCCTCGGCGCTGAACAGCGGAAGCAATACGCGGTCGCAGTAGGCGTCCAGCCAGCAGCGTGCGGCCTGGGCGAGCGGGAGATCCAGACGCTGGCTCAGACGGCGCACCGCCGCCGCCAGCAGGCTGTCGCCGCCGTCCGGTGCCGCCTGGGTCAGGCTCACCAGCACGTTGGTTTGGGTATCTGGCGTATCAAACAGCAGGTTGACGCGCAGGGCCATCAGGCTCTCTTCCTGAATGACGCCGCTTTCATCGCGCAGCCCGGCCCAGCCGTCTTCCTGCATCACGCGCATGGTCGGGTAGCGCGCCTGGAGTTCCTGCCAGCGTGCCGTTTTCGCCAGCCGCGCCAGGCGCATGCCGCGCTTAACTTCTTTGACCGACAGCGTGCGCACGGAGTTGGTCAGCCGCACGCTGAGGGAAAACTTAATCATGTCGCTATTGGTTTCGCTGTACAGCGAGCGGGAAGAGCTGGTAGGCAGCCACTGTGCGCCCGCCTCGCCAAGATCCCGCAGGGCGCCTTTTTCAACCAGACGCTGGCACCACGGCTGCTCCAGCAAATAGGCAGCCTGCCACGGATGCATCGGCAGCAGCCAGCGGGTGTCGGTGAAGTGGCCGAGAAGATCCGGCGCACTCTGGGCCGCGAAGCGCAGCAGACGTTCACGCAGGGAGACGTTCAGGCTGTCCCCGGCTATCAGTTCATGCTCAACCGCAAACCAGCGCAGCGGGAAGCGCGAGGCGAAATCCGGCAGATAGCGGCGCGCCTCGGCCTCGTTAAACGGCTCGTGCGACTTTGGGGCAGGATGAAAAGCATGGCCGACCAGCAGCGCCTGTTCCGCTTCGGCAAAGGTCAGCGGCTTATCGCGCAGGTTTGCCCAGTTGTTGCGTAAATCAATGGCCTGCCAGGTGTGCGTATGGCTCTCCAGGACGCGCTGCTTAAAGCGCGCCAGCGTATCGGCGTCCAGAGCGCCTTTTACTGTCTCTTTTTCAAGTATGAAATCAATCAGTTGATGGAATGTGACCGTGTCACCGCCGTCGCTGTCGGCCTGAATCAGCGTGGCCGGGAAACAATACTGGTGATGCTGCGTGGGGGAGAAATAGCGTACCGGAACCCGGATGGCCTGGGTTGGTGAGAGCGGGATATGTATCTGCGATAACTCATCCGCACGGGTTGCGGGAAGATAGTGCCAGTCCTTCGTTTCGCGCAGCAGCGCGTTCAAAAAACACTGGGCCGCAACATCTGTACCGGCGGAGCGGGGCAGAGCACGCATAGATGTACCTCATTCCATGACTGATAATAATTCTCGTTATGATATTCATTCTGTTTACAGTCGCAACTATTTTTGCAATATTTGTTTTCATAAACTTCATAATTTCCACACATTTATTGACATTATCTTCACAATTCTATGCGCACCCGTACTGAGAACATCACTGACAATATGGCCCCGAAGGCAAACTGGCCCCTTGCACTGGGCGCCGGTTTATTGGGTATCGGACAAAACGGTTTGCTGGTCATGCTGCCGCAGCTGGTCTCCCTGACCGGACTGTCGCTCTCCGTCTGGGCCGGGCTGCTGATGTTCGGCTCGATGCTCTTTTTACCCGCATCGCCCTGGTGGGGACGCCAGAGCGAGCGGCACGGCTGTAAGGTCGTGATGCTGGCCTCGTTAGGCGGCTATCTGGCGAGCTTCGTCGTGATGGCGCTGGTGGTCTGGGCGATGGCCAACGGCGCGCTGAATGCCCTCTGGGGAATGGCGGGCCTGGTTCTGTCGCGCATGCTGTACGGCCTGACGGTATCGGGGCTGGTGCCTGCGGCCCAGACGTGGGCCATTCAACGCGCGGGGCTGGATAAAAGAATGGCGGCGCTGGCAACGATAAGCTCTGGCCTTAGCTGCGGGCGTCTGCTGGGACCGCCTCTGGCCGCGCTGATGCTCAGCGTCAGCCCGGTCGCACCGCTCTGGCTGATGGCGCTGGCGCCGTTTATCGCGCTGCTTCTGGTGCTGCGCGAAGCCGCCGATCCCCCGCTGCCGCCGGTGGCGCACCAGACGACGCGGTTACAGGCCTCTATGATGCCTTTCCTGCTGCTGGCGCTGCTGCTGGCGGCGCTGGTCAGCCTGATGCAGCTTGGTTTATCGCCGCATCTTCATCCGTTATTTAATGGCGATGCCGTGCAAATCAGCCATCATGTCGCCCTGCTGCTGAGCCTGGCCGCGCTGGCGACCCTGGCGGCGCAGTTTCTGGTGGTCCGCCCGCAGCATTTTAGCCCGAGGGTTTTACTCTTGATTGCCGCGGTCTTGATGGTGGCGGGGCTTGGGCTGATGTGTCTCGCCAGTTTAGCCCTGTTCTACGTGGGCATTGTCATCACCTCGCTGGGTGCCGCCATGGCCACGCCGGGATACCAGCTTTTGCTCAACGATCGGCTGACGACGGGCAAAGGGGCAGGGGTGATCGCCACCAGCCATACGCTGGGGTACGGGGCCAGTGCGCTGCTGGTACCCGTGGTGACGCTCTTTTACGGTGAGCAGTTTTTGATTACTGCCGCATGGGGAATGGCGCTGCTGTTTCTTGCGGTGAGCGTATGGGTACGATCGACCGATCGTACCCCTGCTGAACATTAGTGGAACGGATGAGAGGAGGTGCTGGCTGCGTCCTCACTTTGCCGCAGACGCTGGAGCGGATCCTGCTGGTAAAACTGGCAGAAACGCTGCCACAGCGCCGGGAAGCGTGGGGCAAAAAGCTCAGGTGCGCTAAAGAAATACTCGGACAGCACCGCAAAGCACTCGGCGGGATCGGTCGCGGCATAGGCATCAATGCTGGCCGCGCTTTCACCCACCAGGTCTATCTCATCCTGAATGTTTTCCATCGCCGCGTGCAGGTCGTGCTCCCATCCCGCGACTTCACGCAGCGGGATCAGCGGCACGCCGCTGGCGCGATCGCCGTTGCGGGTATCCAGCTTATGCGCTACTTCGTGAATGATCAGGTTGAAGCCCGAGGCATCGAACGAGTCCTGAATATCCAGCCAGTTGAGGATGATCGGCCCTTGCTGCCAGCTCTGCCCGGACTGCACCATACGCTGGTTGTGCACCAGCCCGATGTCATCCTCCCACTCATCATCGACGATAAACGGCGCCGGGTAGATCAGCACTTCGTGGAAGCCATCCAGCCATTCGATACCCAGCTCCAGTACCGGCAAGCAGAAGAGCAGGGCGATGCGCGAATTTTTAAGCGGATCCAGTTCGAAGCCCTGTAGCGGCACCAGCCGTTTTTGCTGTAAAAAACGCTCGGCCAGCTGAATCAGCTTTGATTGCTCTTCAGGCAAGAGATTCGCCAGCACGGGGATCGCCAGAGCCTCATCCCAGGGCAGCGCCATATTTCGACCAGCTTCGTTCGTTTTCCAGGGCCACTTAATCATCGCTTTGCTCGTTACTCGCACGTGAACAAAATGGAAAGGTCAGGGGCTGTAAGCATGCCAACATACTCTGTTAAGCAGTATGACACTCCTCTTCGGCGGCATGCAGACTGGCAGTCTGTTTAAGAGGAATCCAGCCCGCATAAACTATCACTATGTGCCGTAAGGTTGATAGCGCTTTAGGGGTATCCCCTTCATTTTGTGAAGTATGTCGTACGCGGCTATGATAAATCTCTTCTTACCCTACCGTGCTTAAGGATCCCGTCAGTATGCCCGTCAATTTTGACCTCAACGATCTCTATGCCTTCCGCGCTTTACTGGAATACGGCAATTTCCGTCTTGCGGCAGAATCTATTTGCCTTTCCCAGTCGGCGTTGAGTCGCAGAATTGAAAAGCTGGAGGCGGCACTGGGGACAAAACTGTTCGACAGAACCACCCGGCGCGTCACGCTGACCCTGTATGGACAGACCTTTGCCGACCGGTGCGGGCAACTGCTTGTCGACGTGGAGTCCATGCTTTCGGATATCGATAAGGCCAGCGAGGAGCGCACGGGATTAATCACCGTGGCGACGGTGCCGTCTGCCGCCTGTTACTTTATGCCGGATGTGATCCGCCGCTTTCAGTCCCGTTACCCCCGCGTGCGCATTAAACTTATCGACAGCAGCGCCGGAAATGTTATCGAGGCCGTCACCCGCGGACAGGCGGATTTTGGTATCTGCTTTGCCCGGAGTTTACAGCCCGACATCGAGTTTGTCCCGCTGGTGGAGGACGTCTACGTGGCCGCCTGCCGACGAGACAGCCCGCTAGCAAAAAGAAAAAGCCTGACGTGGCAGGCTTTTTATCAGCAGGATTATATCGGTCTGGATAAGACCTCCGGCAACCGCAATCTTCTCGACCAGCGGGTCGGACATATTCGGCCTGAGCGCCCCAGCATCTGCGAAACGCGTCACGTGACGACTATGCTCGGGATGGTTGAAGCCGGGATCGGCATTGCGGCCGTTCCCGCCATGTCAATGCCCCGCGCAGAGCATTCGCTGCTGACGTCGGTGCCTTTAACCGAGCCAGAGGTCAGGCGAACCGTGGGGTTGATTCGCCGCCGCGGGCGGATCCAGTCCTACATTGCTGCCGAACTCGAAACGCTGATCACCGAGCAGTATCGCGAGGTGCACTGACGGGCGTTAAGCCCGTTGCCGTAATGACGCTGGCCGCCTGTGGCGAGGAGAGAAAGGCCAGCAGCGCTTTTCCCTGCTCAGGATGGTCGGCCTTCTGCGTTACGGCTCCGGCGAAACGGGTAATGTACTGCATGTCGTCAGGCAACTTACCCAAAAACGTCACGCCCGGGACCGGCAGAAGCTCGCTCACCTGCTGAAAGCCGAGTTCGTATTTCCCTTTTGCCACTTCAGACGCCACCGGGATGCGCTCAACCCGGTGCGCTTTATTTTGGACCTGGCCGTCGATGCCCAGCTTACGGAACAACTGGCTCTCAACATACCGGCCGCTGGCGCTGTCGGAATAAGCCATGGAATGCGCCTTCAGCAGCGTTTGCCGCAGGGCGGGTACCGTACTGATATCCGGCACCGGCGCGCCCGCTTTGACGACCATCCCGACGGGCGAATCCGCCAGCTCCACGCGGGAGCCCGCCGCCGTCCTGCGATCCTGTTCCAGTTTCGCCAGCGCATCGCCCACCATAATCACCACGTCCGCTTTTTCGCCCCGGGCGAGCCGGGCCGGAATGGCCTGCGGTGTTTTGCCCATCGACGGGCCGGAGACCACAATGAGCCTGTCGCCGCTTTGCGCTTCGTACTGCGGCGTCAGCTTCTCCAGCGCCGCTTTGAAGCCGCCAGAAATCATCACCGTCACCTCCTGCGCAAGCGCGCCCGCGCTGAGGGTGGTGAAGGTCAGGGCGGCAATCACCGTTCTGAATGTAAGCATGAGGGATCACTCCTTAACGGTGGTTTGCAGAATTAACGTGCGACGACGATAGAGATAAAGCGTTGCCAGCAGGGCGCAAACGGCGGCAAAGCTCATCCAGTACCCCGGGGAGGCTTTATCGCCGGTGTACTCAATTAAGGCGGTAGAAATCACCGGCGTGAAACCGCCAAAGACCGCCGTTGCGAGGCTATAAGCCAGCGAGAAGCCCGCCACGCGCACCTCTGCTGGCATGATCTCCGTCAGGGCCGGGATCATCGCGCCGTTATACAGGCCGTAGAGGAAAGAGAGCCACAGCAGCACGGTCAGCATCATGGAGAAACTCGGGGCTGCCGCCAGCATCGTCAGTGCCGGATAGCTGGTCGCCAGCGCCAGCAGCGTCATGGCGATCAGCACCGGTTTGCGTCCGAAGCGGTCCGACAACGCACCGCCTATCGGTAGCCAGATGAAGTTAGAAATGGCTACCAGTAGCGTGACCAAAAGACTGTCCGAGGCGCTGAGCATCAGGACTTTTTTACCGAAGGTCGGCGCATAAACGGTGATCAGGTAAAACGCGGTGGTGGTCATCGCCACCATCAGCATGCCCGCGATGACTACTGGCCAGTTGGCGAGCAGCGTTGTGAAGACCTGACGCATCGCCAGATGGTGGCGACGGGCGCTGAATTCCTCGGTCTCTTCGAGCTTGCGGCGCAGGAAAAAGATGAACGGCACAATCAGACAGCCAAACAGGAACGGAATACGCCACCCCCATTCGCGAATGGCACTCTCTTCCAGCACCATATTCAGCGCAAAGCCCATCGCCGCCGCGATCATAATGGCGACCTGCTGGCTACCCGACTGCCAGCTGGTGTAGAAACCCTTGCGGCCCGGCGTTGCGATCTCCGCCAGATAAACCGAAACCCCGCCCAGCTCGGCGCCTGCCGAAAAGCCCTGCAACAGGCGGCCGGTCAGCACCAGTAGCGGCGCCCACAGCCCAATGCTCTGATAAGAAGGGATCAGCACAATCAGAAAGGTTCCGGCGGCCATAATCGACAGGGTGACGATCAGCCCTTTACGGCGGCCCACTTTATCAATGTAAGCCCCCAGCACAATGGCCCCGATCGGACGCATCAGAAAGCCCGCGCCAAAGACGGCGAAGGTCATCATCAGCGACGCAAATTCACTGCTTGCCGGGAAGAACGTGTGGGCGATGTAGGTGGCATAAAAGCCGAACAGAAAGAAGTCGAATTGCTCAAGAAAGTTGCCCGACGTGACGCGGAAAATTGCGCCCGCTTTCGAACGAACCGTTGCAGGTGAGGTTGAGGAAACCATGATTATCTCCAGTTTTATAGTGACGTTATGCTCGTCTGTTTCTGAAAACTGGATCAGGAAGTGGAAATTGATAAGCGCAAATCGCGCATGGACTGATGCGTGTGGTGCATTAATGACAAAGCGTTGACCAGTATTTACATATTCAACAATAACTTAACATTTCGGTGATCTTTTATTTACCACATTTCGCTAAGTTGCTGATATATCAGTTTTGTGACACCGCGCAGGTGAGAAGCCAGGCGGGGCCTGGCTTGGGATTATCAGCGCAGCGCGTTGGCAATCGCGCTAAACATCAGCGACGCTTCCAGCGGCTGGGCGCTGAATGACGGCTCTGCCTGCGGCCAGGTGGACCACTGGACGATAACCAGTTTTTCTTTCTGATTAACCACGATCATCTGACCAAAAATACCCAGCGCCCACAGGGAATCCTTCAGCGAATTTTCGACTTTCGGCTCCACGTTTGTGGCGGTGGCCGGCACTTCGTTGTTCCACCACTGGTAGCCGTACAACCCCTTCGGATGCGCGGCGGACACCGATCCTTTGGCCTGTGTCCAGGCTGAGGACTGCTTCACCCAGCCCTCGGGGAGGATCTGCTTTCCGTCCGGCAGTGTACCGTTATGCAGGATAAACTCCCCGAAACGCCCCCAGTCTTCCAGCGTGGCGTTAAATCCATGCGCACCCACGTCGTGCTGGCCTTTGCTGTAGGCATGCCACACGCCGTCGCTCGCCATGCCGTACGGCTGCCAGATGCTTTTCTCCAGATACGCCGCGAGCGTCATGCCGGTGGCGCGCTCAAGCACATCGCCTAACAGCCAGGCGCCACCCGAGGAATAGGACCAGTTTTCACCCGCCGGGTGTTCACGGTGTAATCCTTTCACCAGGGTGCGCACGCAGTCGTAGGTGCCCGGTTTCGCTTCGCATTCGGTAAGCCGGGCGAAGTCTGACTGCGGGTTAGTGTAATCTTCGTTCCACGCCACGCCCGAGGTGTGGGTGATGAGCTGTTTCAGCGTTACGCCCTCCCAGGCGGTGCCTTTTAAATCCGGTTCGTACTGGGTGATGAGGTCGTCCAGTGAGTGGATTTTACCCTCTTTTATCGCAACGCCCACCAGCGCGGAAACCACCGATTTGCCCACGGAACGCGACGTCCAGAGCGTTGAGTTGGTATTGCCTTCTCCCAGGTATTTATAGGCCACTTTGCCATTTTTCAGCACCAGCATGCCGCTGACGTTCTGGCGTTTCAGGTAATCCTGAAGATTGTAAATCTTACCCTTCACCTGATAGCGGGCATCGGTGAGCGGTTTTTCTGCGGGCAGCAGCGGCGTTGCGTTGCCGTGGCGGAACACATCGCCCGCGTAGTTGCGGTAGTCATTGCGAAAGCCCACCACGCGATCGGCCTGGCTCCAGGTGAGCATGGTATGTGCGTCCGGGAGTCTGGCATCGAAAGGCGCCGGACAGGTCGTGAGGTCGGTACCGTTGCAGGCCGCCATGACGGCGGGCGAGAGCAGGCTGCTGACAACCAGCGCCGCGAGCAGCTTGCGGTTTGTTTTGATTTTCATATTTATCTCGTTTGGCTCAGGAAGGACTTCAGTTTAAGAACCTGCGGCCTATAATAAAAAACGCGTTATGGGGGAAAATCCCCCGGAAAAATCGCGTGGAGAATGACGTGGCATCACTGATCTATTCCTTTGCCCAACTTGAAGCGTTCACCGCCGTCGCTGAGCACGGCAGCCTGATGAAGGCGGCCAGTAAACTCGGCAAAGATCGTACAACCTTGCGGGATCTGATCGATTTTCTTGAGGATGGGCTGGGCTACGCTCTGTTCCTGCGGGAGGGGCGCAGCCTGCGCCTGACGCCGGAGGGGGAGCAGCTTCAGCGGCAGGCGCACCTGCTGATGCGGCAGGTCAAAGCATTTGAGGCGTTTGCCCGATCGGTGCCGGACAGCGCCACGCAGGACATTGCCCTCGTTTACGATCCGTTCACCCCCAGAGCTTTTTTACAGGCGCTGATTGCCACACTGGCGGCGAAAAAGATCCGCCTGAGCCTGACCAGCGCATCGCGCGATGAGGCGGAAGCCATGCTGGCGGACGGTCAGGCCGATCTGGGGATCTGCCAGGCGCGCAACCGCAGCGTGGGCAATGAGATGGAGTGGCGGGCGCTAGGGGCGATCGAAATGGATTTTTACGCCGCAACGGCGCTTTTTGCGGAGGTTGAGTCGCCGGTGTCGCTGCTCGATCTCTCTCTGGTTCCGCAGGTGATTATGCATGCCGCGTCAGACGAGCCGGTTGCCCGTCGCCTGCAAATTTCAGGGCACACGCTTTTCACTAACGAACTGGAGATGCTGCGCGGCCTGCTGGAGAAAGGGTGCGGCTGGGGATTTTTGCCGACGCATCTTCAGGCGGCGCGATGGCAAAACGTAAAAAGGCTGCACACCGAAGTGGGCAGCCAGGGGATCGGTCAAACGATGGTGACGATCTGGAAACCGGGCAGCGACAAGCGCGGGTTAATTAATGAAACGCTGTCGCTGCTGCCGTCATTGTGGAAAGACTCAGCGCTGTGAACAGCCTTTGCACTGCTTGTTCTGGATCTGCTGGAAGAAATCGTTGCCTTTGTCATCCACCAGGATAAACGCCGGGAAGTTCTCCACTTCAATTTTCCAGATCGCTTCCATTCCCAGTTCCGGATACGCCACGCACTCCAGACTCTTGATGCTGTTTTGCGCCAGCACCGCCGCCGGGCCGCCAATGCTGCCGAGGTAGAAGCCGCCGTGCTTATGGCAGGCGTCCGTCACCTGCTGGCTGCGGTTACCTTTCGCCAGCATGATCATGCTCGCACCGTGGGATTGCAATAAGTCCACGTAGGAGTCCATACGCCCGGCGGTGGTTGGACCTAAGGAGCCAGACGCGTAACCTTCTGGCGTTTTGGCCGGGCCTGCATAGTAAATCGGGTGATCTTTGACGTACTGCGGCAGGGCTTCGCCGTTATCGAGCAGTTCTTTCAGCTTCGCATGGGCGATGTCGCGTGCCACAATAATGGTGCCATTCAACGACAGGCGGGTGGAGACCGGGTGCGCGGAAAGCTGCGCCAGAATATCGGGCATCGGCTTGTTCAGATCAATGCTTACCACGTCGCCTTCTCCCTGCTGGCGCAGGGATTCAGGAATATACTGGCCCGGATTGTGCTCCAGCTTCTCAATCCAGATCCCGTTGCGGTTGATTTTCGCTTTGATATTACGGTCAGCGGAGCAGGAGACGCCCATGCCGATCGGGCAGGAGGCACCGTGGCGCGGCAGACGGAGCACGCGAATATCGTGGGCGAAGTATTTCCCGCCAAACTGCGCGCCAAGGCCGAGGTTTTGCGCTTCCTGAAGCAGTTCCTGCTCGAGCTGGACGTCGCGGAACGCCTGGCCGTGCGCATTGCCTTCGGTTGGCAGGCTATCGTAGTAGCGCGCAGAGGCGAGCTTGACGGTTTTCAGCGTAGCTTCCGCGGAGGTGCCGCCGATAACGAAGGCGATATGGTAAGGCGGGCAGGCCGCGGTGCCGAGGGTCCGCATCTTCTCAACCAGATAATTTTTCAGCTTCGCCGGGGTGATCAGCGCTTTGGTTTCCTGATACAGATAAGTTTTGTTGGCGGAACCGCCGCCTTTCGCCATGCAGAGGAATTTGTACTCGTCACCATTCACGCTGTAGAGGTCGATCTGCGCGGGCAGGTTGGTGCCAGTATTCACCTCTTTATACATATCCAGCGCCGCATTCTGCGAGTAGCGCAGGTTGTCTTCAATATAGGTGTTATACACGCCCTGGCTCAGCGCTGCTTCGTCACCGCCGCCGGTCCAGACGCGCTGGCCTTTCTTACCCATAATAATCGCGGTGCCGGTATCCTGGCAGGTCGGCAGCACGCCTTTCGCCGCAATCTCGGAATTGCGCAGGAATTGCAGGGCGACGTACTTATCGTTCTCGCTGGCTTCCGGGTCGCTCAGAATAGCCGCAACCTGCTTCTGGTGAGAGGTGCGCAGCATAAACGCCGCGTCGTGGAAGGCCTGCTGGGCCAGCAGGGTCAACGCCTCTGGCTCGACTTTCAGCACTTCCTGACCGTCGAACTCGGCAACGGAAACGTGCTCTTTGGTCAGCAGATAATATTCGGTGTCGTCATGCGCGAGTGGGAAGGGGTTCTGGTAGATAAAGGGTTTGTTTGACATAGCTTGCTCCACAAAAATTTAACCGCCGGAGGAAATGTCCGGCGGTCAGAAATCAGAACATCATGGACATCCACGGGTAACCAATCAGCAGCAGTGCTGCCAGGAAGATGGCGCCGAAGATAGTGCCGAGGCGCCAGTAGTCTTTGGTTGGCAGGTAGCCGCTACCGTAGTAAATCGGGCTTGGGCCAGTACCGTACGGGGTGATGATCCCCATCACGCCCAGCGAGGTCACCATCAGCAGGACGAACACTTCCATATTCATGCCCGGAATGGTGGAGGCGATGGTCAGCATCGCAGGCAGCAGCGCCGTGGTGTGCGCGGTGGTGCTGGCGAACAGGTAGTGCAGCAGGTAGAACGCCAGCAGCAGGACGATGGTGGCGACACCCGGAGAGATACCGCTCATCAGCATGCCGCCTTCTTTACCCAGCCAGCTGATAAAGCCGGTGGAGGAGAGACCATCCGCCAGTGCCACCAGGGTGGCGAACCAGACGAAGGTATTCCACGCGGCTTTGTTGCCGGTGATGTCGTTCCACTCCAGCACGCCGGTCCACAGCATCAGGCCAACGATCAGCAGGGCAGCCATGGCCGGTTCAATCCACGCCGCGGCGAAGATCCACATCAGAAGCGCGCAGCACACGAACACCAGCAGCAGGATCTCATTGCGCGACAGTTTGCCCAGTTTTTCCAGTTCGCGGGTCGCCCACAGTGGTACTTCATTGTTTACCTTCACTTCTGGCGGGTAGAACCAGTAGGCCAGCAGCGGCATGGTCAGGATCAGCAGGATACCCAGCGGCAGGAAGGCGAGGAACCAGGTCCCCCAGGAGATATCAATTCCAACGGTGCTTTTCACCAGCGCCAGTGCCAGCAGGTTAGGTGCCAGAGCGGAAAGGAACATCGAGCTGGTGATACAAGCCGCGGTGATTGCCACCCACATCAGATAGGAACCGATTTTGCGCGCGCTTGGGTCGTTGGGTTGTGAACCGTACAACGGCGGCAGGTTAGCGATAATCGGGTAGATGGTCCCACCGCTGCGCGCGGTATTGGACGGGGTGAACGGGGCCAGCAGCAGGTCCGCGAAGGTAATGGCGTAACCGAGCGTCAGGCTGCGACGGCCCAGGTACTTCACCAGAATCAGCGCCAGACGGCGGCCGAAGCGGGTTTTGTCGTAGCCTGCGGCGAACATAAAGGCACCGAAGATCAGCCAGACGGTGGAGTTACCAAACCCGCTCACCGCCCATTTAAAGGAGGCGCCCGCCAGCTTGAATTTCGGGTCAGCCAGCTGTTCGGGGCTAAAGAGCACCCACTGGCTGCACAGCGCAATCGCCACCACGCCGGTGAGGCCGATTACGGCGCCCGGCAGAGGTTCGAAAATCAACCCGACGATGACGCCAACAAAGATGGCGAAGTAGTGCCACGCATAAGGCGGCAGACCTTCCGGAACGGGGACAAACAACAGCAGGACGGCGACAATGACGGGCAGGGCCATCATCAGCAGGCGTTTTGCTGTTCCATTTGATGCCAGATTCGCCGCAGGAGGCGTTACAGCAGTTTTTGTTTTCATAGTTTCACGTCTTAAGTTGTCAAAAATTCGTCGTACAGCGAAAACACAAATTCGATTGCTTTATTCGTTTTGCTTTTTTTAGTTATTTAAGGTGCGTTTTTGTGTTTTCAGTAATAGCGATTTAACGCATTATTGTTTGCGCTAAATAAAAAATGATGATGTTTTTATATTGCGCCTTTGGATGCCATTACTATTGATCGCGATCAAAAAAACAGAATTGAGGACGTAATTTTATACTTTTTATAATAACCACTCTGAGTAGTGTGGTTATTCGCTATTTTTAAGCATTTTATTTATCAATTCTATAACATTATTAATTTGGACTGTGTTTTAAGTTTTGATTTTAAAGGGTTTTTGATGTGATTGGTGTATTGGCTTTACCATTGTTGATTTAACTTTTTTTAAATTAATGTGAACGTATAAAACATTCGAGCTAACACCAATGTGTTATTAATGTTATCGCAGGGATTAAATAGTTTATTAACTAACGTAATGACTTTAGAAACTAAAAAAGCTTTATATTAATGTCATGACATCGGCAAAAACACGAAATAAAAAATCCATACCGATAACGAATTCTTAATTTTTAAAGTTTGGAGTTTCTATTATGAGCACTAACGAACGTATTTTAAGCCCCTTCACATTACCGAATGGTACTGAACTGAAAAACCGTTTGTTAATGGCCCCGATGACAACC
The DNA here is from genome assembly GCF_013375955.1 of Enterobacter sp. DSM 30060. Taxonomy (NCBI): domain Bacteria; kingdom Pseudomonadati; phylum Pseudomonadota; class Gammaproteobacteria; order Enterobacterales; family Enterobacteriaceae; genus Enterobacter; species Enterobacter sp. DSM 30060. Next base: position 4,695,552 of record NZ_CP056118.1, on the reverse strand, counting down.
TGTACGGGGTATTACGATGGCACCGTGAGCAGCGAGCTGGTGGAGTACTACCGTGCCCGCGCTGGCAGCATCGGCACCATTATCGTTGAATGCTGTTTTGTTGACGATCTCGGCCTTGCGTTCCCGGGCGCAATTGGTATTGATAACGACGAAAAAATCGCCGGACTGGCAAAAATCGCTGACGCCATTAAGTCCAAAGGTTCCAAAGCCCTTCTGCAAATTTACCACGGCGGCCGTATGGTCGACCCAAAACTGATCGGCGGCCGCACGCCGGTTGGCCCAAGCGCGGTTGCCGCGCCGCGTGACGGTGCCGCGACGCCGGTTGCTCTGACTTCAGAAGAAGTGGAAGGCATGATCGGCAAGTTCGGCGAAGCCGTACGCCGCGCAATTCAGGCCGGCTTCGATGGCGTCGAAATCCACGGGGCGAATACCTATCTGATCCAGCAGTTCTACTCCCCGAACTCTAATCAGCGCGACGACGAGTGGGGTGGCAGCCGCGATAACCGTGCGAAATTCCCGCTGGCGGTGCTGGACATTACCCATAAGATGGTGCGCCAGTACGCGGACGACGCGTTTATCATTGGCTACCGTTTCTCACCGGAAGAGCTGGAAGTCCCCGGCATTCGCTTCGAAGACACCCTGTATCTGCTGGAAAAACTGGCCGCTCGTGGGGTGGATTATCTGCACTTCTCCCTTGGCGCCGCCCTGCGTCCTTCTATCGTCGATACTCAGGACCCGACGCCACTTATCGAAAAATACTGCGCCATGCGCTCTGACACGCTGGCGCAGGTACCGGTGATGGGCGTTGGCGGCGTGGTGAATGCCACGGATGTGAATGAAGCGCTGGATCACGGTTACGACCTGATTGCCGTTGGCCGCGCCACCATCGCCTATCCGGACTGGACCGATCGCATCGCGGCGGGCGAAAGCCTGGAGCTGTTTATGGACAGTACCCGACGCGAAGAACTGAGCATCCCGGAACCGCTGTGGCGCTTCTCGCTGGTGGAAGCGATGATCCGCGACATGAGCATGGGCGAATCTAAATTCAAACCGGGCACCTTTATTGAAAAAGTGCAGGACGATGCTAACGAACTGGTGATTAACGTCAGCCTCGAAACCGATCGTATTGCCGATATCGAATTGGCCTCCGGCCCGAGTGAAGACGTCGAGTTTGTCACCAGCTTCGAAGAGATCCGTACCCGAATTCTGGATGCCAATACCCCGCACGTGGATGCTATCACCGGCGCAACCAGCCAGAGCGAGGCGGTGAAAAAAGCGGTCTCGAAGGCGATGCTGAAATCCAGCAAAGCGCTGGCGGCAGAAGAGGGCGCTGACCCGAATGAGACTAAAAGCGTGGACGTGGTGGTGGTCGGCAGCGGCGGCGCCGGTCTGGCGGCGGCGATTCAGGCTCACGACGAAGGCGCGAGCGTGCTGATCGTTGAGAAAATGCCGACTATTGGCGGGAACACCATTAAAGCCTCTGCCGGGATGAACGCGGCGGAGACCCGCTTCCAGCGCGTGAAGGGCATTCAGGACAGCAAAGAGCTGTTCTACCAGGAAAGCCTGAAAGGCGGTGGCAATAAGAACAACCCTGAACTGCTGCGTCGCTTTGTCGAGAACGCGCCGCAGGCCATCGAATGGCTGGCAACGCGCGGCATTATGCTGAACGACATCACCACCACCGGCGGGATGAGCATCGACCGTACGCACCGTCCGAAAGACGGTTCCGCGGTGGGCGGATATCTGATTAGCGGCCTGGTGCGCAATGTCAACAAACGCAACATCGAGGTGATGCTGGATACCTCCGTGAGCGACATCATCTTCGAAAACGGCGAAGTGACCGGCGTGCGTCTGACCACCGAAGAGAACGAAACCCTCACCGTGGCAACTAAAAGCGTAATTGTCGCGACGGGCGGCTTCAGCGCCAACAGCCAGATGGTGGTGAAATACCGTCCGGACCTGGAAGGGTTCGTGACGACTAACCACAAAGGCGCAACCGGCGGCGGTATCGCGCTGCTGGAGCGTATTGGCGCAGGCACCGTCGATATGGGCGAAATCCAGATCCACCCAACCGTTGAGCAGAAAACGTCGTACCTGATTTCCGAATCCATCCGCGGCGGCGGGGCGATTCTGGTAAACCAGCAGGGCAACCGCTTCTATAACGAAATGTCGACCCGCGACAAAGTCTCGGCGCAAATCATCGCGCTGCCGGAGAAATACGCTTACATCGTCTTTGACGAGCATGTTCGCGCCAAAAACAAAGCCGCGGATGAGTACATCGCGAAAGGGTTTGTCACCAGCGCCAGCTCGCCAAAAGCCCTGGCGGAAGCGCTGGGGATGGATCACCACCAGTTCCTGGCAACGCTGGAACGCTACAACGGCTTTGTGGAAAAACAGCATGACGATGATTTTGGCCGCACCACCGCGCTGCGTGCGCCTATCAACGAAGGGCCGTTCTATGCCATTCAGATTGCGCCGGGCGTGCACCACACCATGGGCGGTGTGACCATCAATACAGAAACCTGCGTGCTGGACAGCAACCACAACGTATTGCCGGGAGCGTTTGCTGCGGGTGAGGTTGTCGGGGGTATCCACGGCGGTAACCGCATCGGTGGTAATGCGGTGGCAGATATCATTATTTTTGGTACGCTTGCCGGACATCAGGCGGCTATGCGTTCGAAAACACGGTAAGGCTCCTGTTTCCCCGGCGGCGCGGTGCTTGCCGGGGCTACATCTGAGGACTTATGCAATGCCTGATAGCCATCGCGTTTACAGCTACAACGCCGTTCTGATGGGCTCGCCCATCCTCCTGAAACTCTTCTCCCATGACGAAGCCCTCGCGTCCCGCGTGTTTCGCCTGATCAAACAGTACGAAGATCTCCTCACCGTCAACCGTGCGGATTCGCAGGTGATGGATGTCAACCATGCTGCCGGTCAGCATCCGGTTGTCGTCAGTCGCCCGGTGTTTGACCTGATCCGCTGCGCGAAAGCGGCCAGCCTGCCTACAGACAGTGCGTTCAACCTGGCGATAGGTCCGCTGGTCAAACGCTGGAAAATTGGCTTTAAGGGGGACACTGTACCGCCCGCGGACGAGATCGCCGCCTTGCTGAGTATCACGGATCCTGCGAACGTGGTACTGGATGACGCCAACAGCAGCGTGTTTCTTACACGCCAGGGAATGGAGATCGATCTGGGGGCTATCGCCAAAGGTTATATCGCCGACAGGGTGCGGGATTACCTGCATAAAGAGGGCGCCGAACTCGGGTTGATCAACCTTGGTGGCAACGTCCAGACGTTAGGCTCGCCGGAGGGTGGCTGGCGCGTCGGGCTGAAAAAACCGTTCGCCGGTGATGCGCTGATTGGCGCCATAACGGTAGAAAACCGGTCGGTTGTGACGTCAGGCACCTATGAGCGCTACTTCGAGCAGAACGGCAAACGTTATCATCACATACTTGACCCGCGTACCGGCTACCCGCTGGATAACGAACTGGACAGCGTGACGATTATTTCGCAAGACTCCCTCGACGGCGATATCTGGACCACGCTGATCTACGGCATGGGCGTGGAGCAGGGCTGCGCCGCGCTGCGTTCGCGCCCCGATATTGAAGCCATTTTTGTCACCAAAACAAAAGAAGTGGTGATCTCCTCGATGCACCACTTCCGTTTTACCCTTCTGGACGACAGCTACCGAATTACTGGCAGTACTGTTTGAGCAGGCCGACCTGTTCCGGCTGCAAACGGTAGCGATATACCGGTCGACCGGTGGCGCCGTAGTGAATGCTGGTGAACAGGATATTGATTTGCGCCAGCCAGATCAGGTATTTGCGGCAGGAGACGCGGGAAATGTTGACCGCATTCGCCAGATCGTCGGTGGAAAATTCTATCTCCGGATGGCTGTCGATCCACTGGCAAATGGTGCGCAGCGTCTGCGGCGTTAAGCCTTTCGGTAATTTTTTGCTGTCGGCCAGCTCCGGCGCGCCGCCGTGGATCAGCCTGTCGACGTCGGCCTGTTCATAATACTGATGCGAGCCCATCAGACTGCGCTTTGCCTTCCAGCCGTTCAGCGCCTCTTCAAAACGCGGGAACTGGAACGGTTTAATCAGGTAATCCACCACGCCATAGTGCATCGACGTCTGGATCGTTGCGGCGTCGGAGGCTGACGAAATCATGATAACGTCAATCGGGCGGCCCGATGCCCGGATGATGGGCAATAGATCCAGCCCGTTATCCTGCTGCATATAGACATCCAGCAGCACCAGATCGATCGGCTGGCCTGGGTTTGCGATCAATGCTTCGGCCTGGTTGAGCGTGGAAGCGACGCCGCAGCAGTTAAAACCCTCAACGCGGTTAACATACAGACGGTTGAGGTCGGCTACCATGGCGTCATCATCGACAATTAATACATTTATCACGCGATATTCCTCTCGCTATCCCAGGGGATCTGAACAAAAAATTGGGTAAATACGCCAGGCTCCGACTCGACGGTAATATCTCCGCCCAGGTTCTGGATCTGCTGACGTGCAAGGAACAGCCCAACGCCACGGTTTTCACCTTTTGTTGAGTAGCCCTTTGTAAAAATAGCCTCCAGCCGCTCGGGATCAATGCCGGGACCGTCATCGCTGACCTCACCGCTCAGCCAGCCGTTCTGATAATGCAGCAGCAGGCCGATCTCGCCTTCCGGCTGACCTTCCATCGCATCCAGGGCATTTTCGATTAAATTGCCCAGCACGGTGATCAGAACCGCAACCTGCTCTTCATTGCTGGTGTCAGGAAGCTGACTCTCCTCGGCCAGCGTCAGGGTCACTCCCGCCTCTTTGGCGCGGTTGATTTTACCCAGCAGGAAACCCGCAATGACCGGCGATTTAACCTTGCGCTGTATCGCGCCGATATCCGTCTGATAATTCTGTGCGGTCTGGATGATGTACTCTTCCAGCTTATCGTAGCGCTTCATGTGCAGCAGGCCGAGGATCACGTGCAGCTTGTTCATAAACTCATGCGTATGTGAGCGCAGGGCATCAACATAGTTGACCATACCATCGATACGCTGCATTAACTGGCTGATTTCGGTCTTATCGCGGAAGGTGCTGATTGCCCCGATGACCTGATTCTGGCTTTTCACGGGGACCATGTTGCACAGCAGTAGCCGTCCGTTACAGCCGATCTCTTGATCCTGGCGAGCAATGCCGGTTTTCGCCACTTCCCGCAGGCTGACCAGCAATGGTTCGCCGCTGCTCTCGGAGTGCTCACCCGAGCTCATGAGCAAAATTTCTCTGGCGGTGTGGTTAATCATCGTCACGCGCCCGTGCATATCAACAGCCATCACGCCTTCGCGCAGGGACTGCAACATGGCCTGGCGCTGCTCAAAGAGGGCGGAGATCTCGTAAGGCTCCAGCCCGAAGAGAATACGTTTCAGAACCCGGACCAGACCCCATATCGCCACTGAGCTCATCAGAACGCTGAATAAGATGGTCCACACGGCATTGAGCCGACCGCGGGCAATCTGATCTTCAACTTTATTCAGCGAAATACCCACCACGACCACGCCGATCTGGTCGTGCCGATCGTCATAAACGGGCGTAAAAACGCGCAGTGCTTCCGCGAGCGCGCCGCGGTTCACGGAGACATTCTCTTTCCCTTCGAGGGCGGGCGTCAGATCGTCGCCAATAAAATGCAAACCTAACAGCGCTTCGTTTGGATGGGAATAGCGGATCCCACGCAGGTCGGTAACCACGGTAAACAGCAGGTCGTTGCGCTTCGTAACCGCCTGGGCAATCGGCTGGATGATGCCGGCCTGCGGCGATTCCATCAGGCCACGCTTGATCTCCGGGCTGTCGGCCAGCGTTCGGGCGATACCCAGCGCAGTATCTTTCACGTCATCGCGCGTGGCACGGGTGATCTGCACAGAGTACAGCGCGAAGACCACCAGCAGCACAGAGCCGATAATGGCGCACACCATCAGCGTAACCAGCGTATTCAGCTTCATAGGGCGCTTGCGCGTCGGGGGGAAGGGCTGCAAATCGCTCATTAACACTCCGCGATGAAAAAGAAAGGGCTAATTATCGCTGATGACGGGCATTTCATAAAGCCATGTAAAGAGAGGCGTTTCGTGAGCCTTCTCTCATGTGACCTGTATAAAACACTTTATAGTGTGGGGGTACTCATAATAAGGAGGCAGTTTATGAGCATTATGCTTACCGGTACGGCCAGGGAAAGACGGCACGCCAGCACGATGAACATCGACAGATTATCTACGCTGGATATGCTTAATGTCATACACCAGGATGACGCACAAATCTCTTCTGCACTTACCCCTCACTTAAGTATGCTGGCTCGCGTGGTGGATAACGCGGCGGCGACGCTAAGTCACGGCGGACGTCTGGTGCTGATCGGCGCAGGCGCGTCCGGAGGCGTGGCGAAGCAGGCGGCAGAAGCGTTCGCGCCGGGAAAACATCCGGTCATTGCGATGACAGCAGGCGATAACGCCGGAAGCTACGCGCGCGGCGTTGCCGACCTTCAGACGATAAAATTCGGCGAGCACGACATGATGCTGGCGCTGTCCGTCAGCGGCAAAACGCCATGGGTTTGGGGCGCGATGCGTCATGCGTGGTCTCTGGGCTCAACGGTCGCGCTCATTACGGAGGATGCGCAGAGTGAAGCGGCGCAGCTGGCGAGCATGGTTATTGCCCCCGATCTGGGCGCGGATGTGGTTGCCGGGTATACCAACGCCAAAGCGGGCATTGCGCAAAGCATGATAATGCATATGGTCACCACCGGTCTGGCGATACGGACAGGACGGGTGTACAGCAACCTGCGTGTTGATCTGGAGGCAAGCAATACCAGATGGGCCGAGCGACAAATTGCCATTGTAATGGAAGCGGGGGGATGCTCCCGGGCGCAGGCGAAGGCGGCGCTGGAAAGCTGTAACCATCAGTGTAAAACGGCGGTGCTAATGGTGCTGACGGGTATGGATGCCTGGAAAGCACATGAATTACTGGCGCAGAATAACGGGTTTGTTCGCCTGGCCTTGCAGGAAGCGCCGTAATATTTCAGCGTCAAATAAAAAAAGCCCGCGTTGCGGGCTTTGCTATTTATGGGGATCAGAACTGGTAGATCATACCGATGCCAACGATGTCATCGGTTGCAATACCGTTGTCATTGTAGAAGGCATCATCTTCGTCCAGCAGGTTGATTTTATAATCAACGTAGGTGGAGAAGTTCTTGTTGAAGCTGTAGGTCATGCCCACGTCGATGTAGTTAACCAGATCCTGGTCAACATAGTCATAACCATTGCCTGGATGATAATCGTTACCACCCAAATCGATGCCTTTTGAATAGACCCACGCCAGGGATGGACGCAGACCGAAGTCAAACTGGTACTGTGCTACGGCTTCAAAGTTCTGAGTTTTGTTGGCGATGCCATCGTTGCCGTACGGAGTCATGTTGCGGGTTTCCGCATACATCATTGCCAGGTAGACATCATTCGCATCGTATTTTGCACCGATTGTCCACGCTTCCGCACGTTCACCGCCGGCATATTTGCTGAAGCGATTATAGGTACCTGCGCCGTAAGCAACCTGGTCGTTGGTACGGTCAGACGATGAATAAGCGGCACCCAGCGACAGACCGAAATCGAAGTCATAGGTAGTTGACATACCGAAGCCGTCGCCGTTCTGGAAACGAACATCATCATGGCCGTTTTTGGTGCCTTCCTGATTTTCGTTTGCGTTAGCACCTTCATTAGCACCCTGATATTGCAGTGCAAAGTTCAGGCCGTTAACCAGACCGAAGAAGTCATTATTACGGTAGGTCGCCACACCGTTAGTACGGCCAACCATATAGTTGTCGGTCCAGGTATAGGAGTCGCCACCAAATACTGGCAGCATATCGGTCCAGGCTTCAACGTCATACACGACGCCGTAATTACGGCCATAATCGAATGAGCCATATTCGCCGTATTTCAGGCCAGCAAAGGCCAGACGGTTAAAAGAGGTGTCGCCTGCGCCTTCGGTATCGTTAGCGTAGGTTTTATATTCCCACTGGCCGTAACCAATAAGATCGTTATTAATTTGTGTTTCGCCTTTGAAACCAATCTGGACATAGGTTTCATCGCCGTCGTCGCCTGGGTTGTCGGAGAAGGTATGACGTGCATCAACTTTACCGTACAGGTCAACTTTGTTGCCGTCTTTGTTATACATTTCCGCCGCATTTGCTGCGCCAGCCATTAATAACGCGGGTACGAGAATTGCCAGAACTTTTCTTTTCATTATATATTCCCTTTAAATATAAATTGTCTGAATATATGTAATTACCCTCCGTAACTACATGGCTGATACTATTCTATGGATTATTATTTAGGTTCAAAAATAAATGTAATTAAACTAGTAAAAATATTACAAAATATTACAAAATATTTCTTTTTATCTCTTTATTTTTCGTGTGAATTAATTCATTGAAAATATAGCGGGTAATTATTATTAAGTATTTCTAAATTCTATTTATTAAGGGTTTTGATTCGGGTGTATTATAATTCACTCTCTTTTGAGCAACAGGATGGGATGATGGAACTTGCGCAGTGGCAGCACCGTTTTGAGCGCTGGCTCGACGAAAATCATTTTACTGATGATGCGGCGCACGATATCGCCCATTTTCGCCGCGTCTGGATGACGGCGCAGCACATTATGGCTGACGGGGAATGCGATCCGCTGGTTGTGCTGACCGCATGCTACTTCCATGACATTGTCAGCCTGCCGAAAAATCACCCGCAGCGTAGTCACTCCTCGCGGCTGGCAGCGCGAGAAACGCGCCAGATCCTGAGCCGCGATTTTCCTGATTTTCCGCCCGATCGGTATGCGGCCGTTGAGCATGCCATTGAAGCGCACAGCTTCAGTGCCGGTATCGCGCCGCAAAGCCCGGAGGCCAAAACGGTCCAGGATGCCGACCGGCTGGAGGCGTTAGGCGCCATCGGCCTTGCGCGCGTCTTTGCCGTGTCCGGTGCGCTGGGCACCGCGTTGTTTGATGCCGACGACCCGTTTGCCGGGGCGCGTGCGCTGGATGATAAAGCTTTCGCGCTCGATCACTTTCAGACCAAACTCCTGCGCCTGCCGGACACCATGCAAACCGCACGGGGACGCGAACTTGCGCGTCACAATGCCGATTTTCTGATCCAGTTTATGGCGAAGCTGAGTGCCGAATTACAGGGCGATTACCTCGGAACCGACAGCCAGATATTGACCCATTTCCGTCGCAGTGTGCGATCCTGAACTGTGGTACTCTGTTTTCTGTCTTTATTGTCCGGTTAAGAGAATGCAGGAAAATCGATCAGTGACTGTGCCCGCGCCTGAGCGGGTTGAGAAATCAACGGCAGCCGTGCAGGCACTCCTGCGTCAGCTGCTGGAAATGTATGATGCTAAAACGCTGGCAAACCAGCTGGTGGCACATGGCGAGAGCCACTGGAGCCCGGCAATACTCAAGCGGCTGCTGATAAGCGACAGGGCAGGGCACCGCCTGAGCGACGGCGAGTTCTGTTATCTGCGTAACCTGCTGCCGCACCCGCCTGCTGCGCATCCGAATTATGCCTTTCGCTTTATCGATCTCTTTGCCGGTATTGGCGGCATTCGCCATGGCTTTGAAGCTATTGGCGGGCAGTGCGTGTTCACCAGTGAATGGAACAAACATGCCGTCCGCACCTATAAGGCGAACTGGTACTGCGACCCCGACGAGCACCAGTTCAATGCCGACATCCGCGACGTCACCCTGAGCCACAAAACCGGCGTCAGCGACGAAGAAGCCGCTGAGCACATTCGCAACACCCTTCCGGCGCACGATGTGCTGCTGGCAGGCTTCCCGTGTCAGCCGTTCTCACTGGCTGGCGTGTCGAAAAAGAACGCGCTGGGACGCGCACACGGCTTTGCCTGTGATACGCAGGGCACACTGTTCTTTGATGTTGCCCGGATTATTGATGCCCGCCGTCCGGCAATTTTTGTGCTGGAGAACGTCAAGAATTTAAAGAGCCATGACGGCGGCAAAACCTTCCGCATTATCATGCAAACGCTGGATGAACTGGGTTACGACGTGGCGGATGCAGAGGACATGGGGCCTGACGATCCGAAAATTATCGACGGCAAACACTTCCTGCCACAGCACCGCGAACGCATCGTGCTGGTGGGATTCCGCCGCGATCTCAATCTGAAAGGCGATTTTACGCTGCGCGATTTGCCCTCGCTGTATCCGGCGCGCCGTCCGACAGTGGCCGATCTGCTGGAGCCCGCCGTCGATGCGAAATTCATTCTGACGCCAGTGCTGTGGAAATACCTCTATCGCTATGCCAAAAAGCATCAGGCCAAAGGCAATGGCTTTGGGTTTGGCATGGTCAATCCGCTTAATCCTGACAGCGTGACGCGTACGCTGTCGGCGCGCTATTACAAAGATGGCGCGGAAATTCTTATCGATCGGGGCTGGGATAAGGCGCTGGGCGAAAAAGATTTCGACGATCCACAGAATCAACAGCACCGACCGCGGCGCTTAACGCCGCGCGAGTGCGCCCGCTTAATGGGCTTTGAGGCGCCGCAGGGCTACAGTTTTCGCATTCCGGTGTCGGATACACAAGCCTATCGTCAGTTTGGCAACTCGGTGGTGGTGCCAGCCTTTGCCGCCGTCGCAAAACTGCTGGCCTTACGCATCAGCAAGGCCGTTCAGCTGCGTCAGAGTGAGGCCGTCAATGGCGGACGTTCACAATAAGGCCACGCGCAGTAAAAACATGCGTGCCATCGGCACGCGTGATACCGCGATCGAAAAACGGATCGCTGGCCTCCTGACCTCCATCGGGTTTGAATTCAGGGTTCAGGATGCCACGCTTGCCGGGCGTCCTGATTTCGTGATCGATGCGTATCAATGCATCATCTTTACCCACGGCTGTTTCTGGCATCATCACGACTGCTATCTGTTTAAAGTCCCGGCGACACGCACCGACTTCTGGCTGGAGAAGATTGGCAGGAACGTCGAGCGTGATAAACGCGATGTTTCGCAGCTTTACGCCCAGGGCTGGCGGGTGCTGATTGTCTGGGAGTGCGCACTGCGCGGAAGAATGAAGCTGAATGACGTGGAACTGACGGAGCGGCTGGAAGAGTGGATCTGCGGCGGCGGTCAGGCCGCGCAGATCGATACCCAGGGCATTCACCCGATCACGGTTTCTCCACCTCACACGCCGTGACAATGGGTTTCGCGGGCAGTAAATATTTACCCAGCGTGACCAGCACCACGGCAAAGACAATCACGCCCAGCGCCAGCCATTCAATCGTCGACAGCACTTCGCCCGCAAAACCGGTACCCAGCAGCACGGCAACCACCGGGTTAACGTAGGCGTAGCTGGTGGCAACCGCCGGTGAGACGTTGCGGATCAGGTACATATAGGCGTTGATGGCAATAATCGAGCCAAACAGGGCCAGATACCCGACGGCCAGGAAACCTGAGAGATCTGGCATTGCCGTCAGTTTTTCACCCGTCAACGCCGAGGCAATCAGCAGCACGATGCCTGCCGCGAGCATTTCAATGGCACCCGCCATCATCCCGGAGGGCAGTTCAATGCGGGAGCCGTAGACTGAGCCGAAGGCCCAGCTCATCGAGCCGATCATGATCATAACGGCAGCCCAGGGGTTTCCGCTCAGGTTACCGCCGCTGTTCAGCATGATAATACCTACAAGCCCAATCGCGATGCCCAGCCATTCGAGCTTACGGGTGCGGATCCCGAACAGACGACTAAAGCAGAGCGTAAACAGCGGCACGGTCGCGACGACCACGGCGGCGATGCCCGACGGCACGTTCTGGTGTTCGGCGACGGTTACTGCGCCATTGCCCACCGCTAGCAGCAGCAGGCCAATCAGGGCGGCGTTAAGCAAGGGACGCAGCGGCGGTAGCCTGTGACCGCGCAGCAATAAAAACGCCATCAGCAGCACGCCAGCCATAAGGAAACGAATACCGGCCATCATCAGCGGGGGCCAGCTTTCCACGCCAATACGAATGACAAAGTAGGTGGATCCCCAGATGATATACAGGGAAAAAAGTGCTCCAATGAGCGGTAATAAATGCCGAAAACGCATAGTCCCTCACGACGAAATAAAAAGTTCGCTCATAGTTAACGCCAAAACTATCGGGCTGGCGAGTGCTTTAATTGTGTTGTTAATGTGAAATTTTTGTTGACGTGAGGTGCCTGTTTCCGGGCGGTGAGTTTTGTTCCATACTATTCACTTAATTAGCAAAAAAAGAAGGATAGAGATTTTGGCAGGAAGTAGCTTATTAACATTACTGGACGATATCGCCACCTTGCTGGATGACATTTCAGTCATGGGGAAACTGGCAGCGAAAAAAACCGCCGGGGTACTGGGGGATGACTTGTCGCTTAACGCGCAGCAGGTCAGCGGCGTGCGGGCGAACCGTGAGCTGCCGGTGGTGTGGGGCGTAGCGAAAGGGTCCTTTATTAACAAGGTGATCCTTGTTCCGCTGGCGCTTCTCATTAGCGCCTTTATACCCTGGGCCATTACGCCATTGCTGATGATTGGCGGGGCGTTCCTGTGCTTCGAGGGTGCCGAAAAAGTGTTGCATATGTTTGCCGCACGCAAAGAGAAAGACACCCCGGAAATGCGCCAGCAGCGTCTGGAAGCGCTGGCCGCGCAGGATCCAAAAACGTTCGAGCGCGATAAGGTCAAAGGTGCGATCCGTACTGACTTCATCCTTTCGGCCGAGATTGTGGCGATTACGCTTGGGATCGTATCCGAAGCACCGCTGATGAATCAGGTCATGGTGCTTTCGTTGATTGCCATTCTTGTAACGGTTGGGGTGTATGGGCTGGTCGGTCTGATCGTCAAGCTGGATGATATCGGCTTCTGGCTGGAAAAAAAATCCAGCGCCATTGCCCGCGTTATCGGCAAAAGCCTGCTGGTGCTGGCGCCGTGGCTGATGAAAAGTTTATCGATAGTGGGAACTCTGGCGATGTTCCTGGTCGGCGGCGGTATTATCGTGCACGGCGTTGCTTCGCTGCATCATGCAATTGAACATCTGGCGTCGGGACATGGTTCGGTGATCGCCGCCATTCTGCCGACGCTGCTTAACCTTGTGTTGGGCTTTATCGTAGGTGTCATTGTGGTGGCAGTGGTCAAGCTGGTAGAAAAAGTACGCGGAAAATCGCATTAATTTTTGCTGACCCCGGATGCAAAAAGACCATTCCTCGTCTAAATTGAAAACGTTTCACCCTGATACAGGAGGCAGGTATGGTCTTTTTGGTCAGTGATGAAGTTAAGCCAAAGAATGGTGGTCCATGCATGATTGTCACCGGTTATTCCAGTGGAATGGTGGAGTGTCGGTGGCATGACGGATACGGCATTAAGCGGGAGGCTTTTCGTGAAGATGAGCTTCAGCCTGGTGATAAAAGGCAAAAACGCGATAAGGCTTAATCACACAACGCCCGGCCCTGCCGGGCGTTTTTACTGGCAGAAGACTTATCATATCGGATGGTGAGCGACACTCAGGGAGTGCGTGTGCAGCACAATACCTTTGTTGTAAAACAATCTTTTTTGCAGTGGCTGCATAAGCGTAGCAATCCCCGTTTGGTTGTTAACCTCTGTTTTATCGTTGTCCTGATCTTTTCCACCCTCCTGACCTGGCGCGAAGTTGTGGTACTGGAAGATGCCTATATCTCCAGTCAGCGTAACCATCTGGAAACGGTTGCCAGTGCGCTGGACAGACAACTCCAGTTCAGCGTCGATAAAATGCTGTTTTTTCGCCACAGCATGCGTGATGCGCTGGAAACGCCGCTGGCGTTTGGCGTGCTACATGATGCGGTAAAGCGTTTTGCCCGTTTGCGCACATCCCCCACCTGGCAAATTGAGGTTGATAAACAGCGCACATTGCCGATCAACGGTGTGTCGGATGCCTTCGTTGAAAAGACCACCCTTCTGAATCGCGATGATGAGTTTCTTGATAATGAACTGTCCGCCGCGCTTGAAGTGGGGTATTTATTGCGTCTGGCATCCAGTTCTTCCGGCAACGAAGAGCGCGTGATTTATGTCTCTCGCGCCGGATTCTTTCTGGAAACGGATACGCCGGAAAATGCCAGCGATATCGTGCAGCGTTACTACTATCTGGTCACTCAGCCCTGGTTTACCCAACAGTCCGAGCGTGAGAACCGTGCGCGTGCCGTGCGCTGGTTTATCTCGCCTCCTTCCTCCTTTGTGGGCAAAAAGCCGCTGATCACCGCCAGTGTGCCTGTTTATTACAATCACGTCTGGTATGGCGTGGTGGCGATGGATTTCACCTTTGCCACCCTGCGTCGTCTGCTGGTGGAGGCCGTAGGCGATAACCCGGAAGGGGAATACCAGCTGTATGACAGTCGTCTCACCCTGCTCGCGACGTCTGGATCATCTGCTGCGGACGTTAATCATTTTGACGCGCCCGAACTAGCGCAGATAGCGCACGCAATAGAATCGGATTCCGAAGGCGGCATTCGCCTGGGGAGTCGTTTTGTCAGCTGGGAGCGTCTCGACCACTTTGATGGCATCGTCCTGCGCGTGCACACCCTGGAAGAAGGGGTGCGCGGCGATTTCGGCAGCATCAGTATTGTGCTGGCATTGCTTTGGGCGCTGTTCACCGCGATGCTGCTCATCTCATGGCTGGTGATCCGGCGCATGGTCAGTAATATGTATTCGTTGCAGAATTCGCTGCAATGGCAGGCCTGGCACGACCCTCTGACCCGGTTGAATAATCGTGGGTCGCTGTTTGAGCGGGCGAAAATACTGGCGAAGCAGTGTGAACAGCAGGCGCTGCCTTTCTCTGTCATCCAGATCGATCTTGACTGCTTTAAGAGCATTAATGACCGGTTCGGGCACCAGGCGGGTGATAAGGTGTTGTCCCATGCTGCGGGGCTGATTGCCAGTACCCTGCGCACTAAAGATATTGCCGGGCGCGTCGGCGGCGAAGAGTTCTGTGTGGTACTGCCCGGCATGACGCTTGAAGAGGCGGCGGAAGTTGCAGAGCAGATCCGTGAGCGTATCGACAGCAAAGAGATCCTGATTAAGAAAAGTACTACCCTGCGCGTGAGCGCGTCGTTTGGCGTCTCTGGCGCGCAGGAGAAGGGCAATTATCACTTCGAAAATCTGCAATCCACCGCCGATGCGCGTCTGTATGAGGCGAAACAGCGCGGGCGTAACCGGGTCATCTGGCAGGATCACGTTAAAAAGTAATCAAGCCCCTCGCGCCAGCCGGCCGGTCCGGTGTGCTGAGTGCGATAAACCCGTGTGGGATCGTTGTTCTTAAGGCTGACCCCCTCCCGGTTGAAGCCTTTCACCACCACGGCGAAGGCTACGCTGTCCAGCAGAGGGGCATCATTGGGGCCGTCGCCCAGGCCCAACGTTGTCGGGTCAAATCCGTCGTGCAGGCGATACTGTTCCACAAGCCAGTGCACCGCCACGTCTTTGCCACAGCTCGTGTCCAGAATATGCCAGAAGCGAGCACCCGGGACGATCTTCAGCCCCTGCCGGGCCAGTTCGGCTGCGAAGCGTTTCATTTGTTCATCACTGTCACGCCAGATCAGCGTCACGGAAGCCTCGTGTTTACGTGCAAGCGCCGCACGGGGACGGCTTAGCCCGGTCCATTCGGCGACCACGCGCTCATCCACATCGTCGAAGGTGGTGAATTTCAGATGCATCTCCTGGCGTACCCGGGCAATAAACTGCCAGATATCGTCATGCTTCTTTTCTGAGATGAACCGTGCGGCGTTTTCCCACCGTACGTCAGGCTGGATCACCGCGCCGTTTTCCGCAATGTAGGGCAGCCCGCCAAGGCCAAGTTCCTGCTGGATGTCACGCATTTCGGACGCGGTTTTGCTGCTGCACAGAATGACTGGTACCTGTTCATCCTGTAATCTCTTCAGCCAGGAAGCGGCAGGCTGCCAGTCGAGAGTGTGAAAATCCAGCAGCGTACCGTCGAGATCGGTAAAGACGAGCAGAGTCTCCTTTAGCGAAGGCATAACGTCTCCTGAATAATGATGTTCATCTAAGAAAAGTCTTAAAAAAACTCAGCATTGATGTCCCGTTGAAGTGGAAACGATCCCGATAAACCCACACGCAGCGCATGTTTATACTCATAACCAAAATTCACATGTATAAAATATAATATTCGCTAAGAGAATATATGCTTGTAAGACAAATCTGTTGGGGATAATGTCTTACCTGCATCAGATTTCCTGGTGTAACGAATTTACAAGTGCTTCTTGCATAAGCAAGTTTGATCCCGGTCATCCCCATGACCGGGATTTTTTTCGCCTTAGCGGTTCGTTTCCGAGACACTAAAGTCATGGATATCCAACTCGAATGCTTCAGCCAGTTCACGGTAGGTATGGTAATCACGACCATTGACCACGACACGGTCTGAATTATCCTCCGCGCGATGAACTTCGGACTCACTGATTTCATTAATGGCGGCAAGCAGGGCATCGACATCCACTTCCACCTCACGCTTAATGGTGTCGCTGTACTCTTTGTCAGTCTTCATGGCGGGCTCCTCATTTAACCGTCTCAACAGCTAAGTATAGACCGCACACAAAAACGCCATTCGCGTCAGGCGGCGATGCCAGCCAGGGTAATTTGTTCTACACTGGCTCAAAACCACAGGAGGAATGTATGAAGGTCAACGATCGGGTAACCGTCAAAACGGACGGTGGGCCGCGCCGCCCGGGCGTGGTGCTGGCAATAGAAGAGTTTAATGAAGGCACAATGTATCTGGTGTCGCTGGAAGATTACCCGCTCGGCATCTGGTTCTTCAACGAACTGGGGCACCCGGATGGGATCTTTGTGGAAACGGCGGAATAGGGCGGCGTCGGGGGCGTCTTCTCCCCGGCCCGGCTGCTGAAAAGCAAAATCTCTGGCCAGGCCAGAGATCAAGGTAGGGTACAACATGGCCGTGCAAATTAGCGCATATTAACGAAAATCCCATTCGTCACATTATCTGTCAGGCGTACGACATGGTATATCACTTGCTTATTATGCGTTTTAATTTTCCTTTTAATATTTCCTTTGTGTGACGATACTGTTTTTGCCTTGATATTCATCTGGTCTGAGATCTGAATTGTCCCTTGTCCAGCCATCCACATTCTTAGCATACTTGATTCAGTTCTGCTTAATGATAGGGTGGGTAAGTTAACCGCCCCTACATTCTTAACTTCTTTATTCAAATAATCGCCCAGAATGTCATCAAGCGACTCTGGTTTAATCGATTTCGAACTGATTAATAAGTTTTTACGCACCAACAAATACTCATCGAAATGAATATTGGCGATGGCCATAAAAACAATAAACAGGGTTCTGGGATGCTGATTAATGATCTGCTTAATGTGCTGACTGTTAGCGGGGTCGTGAATGAAACAGTCCTCATTAATAAACACCACGCCGGGCTTGTGAGTCTCACAAGCGGCTGCGAGTTCTTCAACGGTGTGTGCATCGTTGATGTCTCTCTTTCTTACCCCTCTGCTTGCTAAGTACCCGGTTAACCCTAGCCGGGTGTAGCTGCATAAATCCATAATGATCGTTGACATGGCATACCCTCACTCAATGCGTAACGATAATTCACCACCTGCCTGAGAGCTCATAAACAGCCATACGGGATGGAAAAAATCTAATAAAACCTGTGAGCATGACAAAGACTTTCAGGCGAACTCACTATCCCGTAAAGTTACGTATAATTTGCCAGGAATCATCTTAAAGTAAAGTAAATATTAAGTATTGTGAGGTGGTTAGAAACATTTAAACCGCGTCAGATATATCCTGGTAGATGTTTTTCAAGATTATTTTTAGGAATATCCTCAGAAAGACATTGCAAACACTGCGGGTTATTATTTGCGTGGAAGTTCGCTGACAATATCCGCTAAGAGATTGAATATCTCGCTGAATAAATGCTCGCAGAAGGGGGCGATAAGTGGCATCAATAATGACATTAATAAAAGGCCAACCGTCAACGTCACCGGAAAGCCGATGACGAATACCGACAGCTGCGGGGCCATTCGGTTGAGTAAACCCAATGCGAGGTTAACGGTGAGCAGCAGGGTTATGACAGGCAGCGCCAGCATCAGCCCGTTGAGGAAGATCAGCCCGGCAGCCCGCACCAGCGCCAGAAAAGCGTTACTGTTCACCGGGTTGTCGCCAATCGGCAGCGTGTGGAAGGTGTCCACCAGCATAGAGATGAGCCACAGGTGGCCGTTGAACGAGAGAAACAACAGCATCGCCAGCAGGTCGATAATACGCGCCAGCACGGGCATATTCAGATGGCTGCCCGGGTCAACGAACGTCGCGAAAGACAGACCCATCTGCAAACCGATCAGTTCGCCCGCCGTTCGTACCGCGGCGAAGGCGAGCTGCATCGTAAATCCGACCGCCACGCCAATCATCACCTGTTGCAGGGCAATCCAGATCGCATTCGGGGAAAAAATCGGAATATCCACCGCCGGCAGGGAAGGGGCAACGATAATGGTGATAACCATGCCCAACCCAATTTTAATGCGTTTAGGCACTGACTTTTCACTGAGTATGGGGGCGGTGGAGATCAGCGCCATGATGCGCAGCATCGGCCAGAAATAGATCCCGAGCAACTGAACAAACTGATCGCTGGTGAATTGCAGCATCGTCCGTCAGCCGATGATGTAAGGCAGATTGGTGAACAGGTTGCGCATGTAGTCCAGCAGCAAATTGAGCATCCAGGGCCCGGCAACGATAATCGCCACGAAGACGGCGATGATCTTCGGGATGAACGACAGGGTCATTTCGTTAATCTGCGTGGCGGCCTGAAGAATACTGATAATCAGACCGGTTACCAGCGCAACCAGAAGCAGGGGCGCGGCGACGGCAATCGCGACTTTCATCGCTTCCGTGCCCATCATCATGACCGACTCAGGCGTCATTGCGCGCTCCTCAACTGTAGAAACTCTGCGCCAGCGAGCTGACCAGCAGCTGCCAGCCGTCGACCAGCACGAACAGCATGATCTTAAAGGGCAGGGCAATGGTTGCGGGCGGGACCATCATCATCCCGAGCGCCATCAGGACGCTGGCGATCACCAGGTCAATAATCAGGAACGGAATGAAAATGGTGAAGCCAATCTGGAACGCCGTTTTCAGCTCACTGGTCACATACGCTGGCAGCAGAATGCGCATCGGCACCGCTTCCGGTCCCTGTAACTCGCCCGTGTTAGCGAGACGGGCAAACAGGGCCAAATCCGCTTCGCGCGTCTGGCGAAGCATAAATTCACGTAATGGCTGAGCCCCCTTTTCCAGGGCAACCTGCATGGAAATTTTATCTTCGCTGAACGGCTGGTACGCCTCGGTGTAAATCTTGTCGATCACCGGCGACATAATGAAAAAGGTCAGGAACAGGGCTAAACCCAGCAGCACCTGATTGGGCGGCGCGGACGGCGTGCCGAGCGCATTTCGCAGCAGACCAAACACAATGATGATGCGGGTGAAACTGGTCATCATCAGCAGGATCGCCGGGATAAAGGTCAGTGAGGTGATGAACACCAGCGTCTGCACGGAGAGGGACCAGCTTTGTCCCCCGTTCGCCAGCGGCGTGGAAACCAGCCCCGGCAGCTGCGCATACACAGAAGGCGCGAACAGGCCCAGACCTGCCAGCGTAAGCAATAACAAACGGCGCATCAGGATCTCCCGGAACGCTTGAGCAAACTCTTCATAACGGACTGAAAATCCGCAGGGGCCTGGGCGTTAGCCTCCACCGTGACAGGCGCAGGGGGCAGCGTGTGAAGAACGTTAATGCTGGAGGCAGTCACCCCCAGCACCAGTCGTGCATCTTCCACTTCCACAATGACCACGCGCTCGCGTGGCCCGAGTGTGGTGCTGGCGCTGACCTTCAAACCGCGCGTGCCGGCCGTTTTCCCCGCCAGCCCAAAACGCTTTGCCAGCCAGGCGGCGATAAGGATAAAGGCAATAATACCGAACAGCGCGCCGCTCACCTGAAGCAGCGGGGAGCCGGGTACGGCGGAGGGCGCGGACAGTGTTGCCTGGGTTTTCATACTTAACGGCTCAGGCGACGCATACGTTCGGAAGGGGTAATGATGTCGGTGATACGTACGCCGTATTTATCGGCCACCACCACTACTTCGCCCTGTGCAATCAGGTAGCCGTTGATCAGAATATCCAGCGGCTCACCCGCTAAACCGTCAAGCGCCACCACGGAACCCTGCGTCAGGCGCAGCAGCTCTTTAATAGTCATGCGGGTGCGGCCCAGCTCAACGGTCAGCTTGACCGGAATGTCCATAATCAGGTCGATGTCCTGTAACGTCCCGCTGACGTCGCCGCCGCCTAACTGCTGGAAGACCGCGTCTGCCGCGCTTTTCGTCGGCGTCGTTTTTTGCTCGTTTAACGCGTCAGCCCACAGATCGTCCAGTGCTCCGCTGTTTTCATCGGACGGATTGTTCATGTCACTCATTTGGGCTGTTCCTCATTCAGCGAATTCAAAATCGGGTTAATCAAGTGCTCAACGCGTAACGCATACTGGCCGTTAATCGTGCCGTACTGACTTGTCAGCACGGGTACGCCATCCACATGGGCAATAATGCGGTCGGGTTTATCTATCGGCAAAACGTCGCCGGGTTGTAATTTCAGGATCTGCGATAACCGCATGGAGATGTCGGCAAAGTTAGCCACCAGCTCCAGCTGCGAGTGCTGAACCTGGCGCACCAGGTTCTCACGCCAGTTCTGATCTTCATGGCGTGAGTTCTCCAGCGGCGGGTTCACCAGCAGTTCGCGCAGCGGTTCAATCATGCTGAACGGCAGGCAGATGTTGAACTCGCCCGTCAGGTTGCCGATTTCGACGTGGAACGGGGTGTTCACCACGATGTCATTCGGTGAAGTGGTGATGTTGGTAAACTTCACCTGCATCTCGGAACGCACGTACTCCACTTCCAGCGGGTTAATCGCTTTCCACGCGTCGCTGTAGGATTCCAGCGCCAGCTTCAGCATGCGGTTGATAACGCGCTGTTCGGTATGGGTAAACTCGCGGCCTTCCACTTTGGTCGGGAAACGGCCATCGCCACCGAACAGGTTATCCACCGCGATGAACACCAGGCTTGGCGAGAACACCACCAGGCCGGTACCACGCAGCGGTTTCAGATGGATCAGGTTAAGGTTGGTTGGCACCGGCAGGTTGCGGGCAAACTCATGATACGGCTGAATGCGGATCGCACCGACGGTGATATCCGGGCTACGACGCAGCAGGTTAAACAGCCCCATTCGGAACTGACGTGCGAAACGTTCGTTGATGATCTCCAGCGCCTGTAAACGCTCGCGCACCACGCGACGCTGGGTATTGGGATCGTAGGGACGAATATTATCGTCGCCGGTCAGACCCGGCTTCGGATCGTCACTCTTATCGCTGTCGCCATTGAGCAGCGCATCGATTTCTGCCTGAGAAAGAATACTGTCGCCCATGTCGTTACCGCAGAATGAAGGCTGTATACAGAACGTCAGTGACTTCCTGCTTAGGTTGGCCGTTGACCAGCGGGGTCGCCAGCGTCTGTTTGATCGCATCGACCAGCTTTTGCTTGCCCACATCGGTGGCGAGCGCGGAGGCATCCTGACGAGAAAACAGCAGCAGCAGACGGCTACGCACTTCTGGCAGGTAGTCGTTCAGACGTGCACGGGTCGCTTCATCTTTCAGACGCAGCGTAATGCCCACGTAAAGCACGCGATCCGCATCGCCGAGGTTCACGGTGAACGTATCCAGCGGGTAGAAGACCGGCGCCGGTGGAGGCGGCGCTTCAGCTTTGGCGGCTGCGCTTGAGGGTTCCTGCTGCATACGCCAGTAACTGTAGCCTGCGGTGGCGCAGGCCGCGAGGGTAATCAACACCAGCAGCGGGATCCAGATGGAACGCTTGCTTTTTTTGGTGATAGCGGAGTCTGTCATCTGATACGAGCTTCCTGTTTCGGTACAGCTTAATACGGTGATTATCCCGTGTCCGGCTTAGGTCAAAGCGTGGAAAAGACGGGGATAATCACGTTACCTCTGGCGTTTAGGCAAAGATGTCTACGGCACGGCTGCCGCGCGCGGCGGATTGCAGGGCGGCAGGGGTTGGCAATAACTCTTCGCTCTCCTCGTTAAACCCGCCATGCTGGCCTGAACGCGAAGCATGCTGTTGTTGCCCGGATGAAGATTGCTGCTGCCCGGCAAAGCCTTCGCTGCTGACGCTGCTTTGGGAAAGCTGAATGCCGTTTTCCGCAAGCTGCGTGCGCAGGATCGGCAGGGCCGCTTCCAGCGCCGCACGAACGTGGCTGTGGGGCGAAACCATCTGCAACTGCGCCTGGTTGTCATCCAGCTTAAGCGAAATTTGCACCTGACCCAGATCTTCCGGGTGCAGGCGTAGCTCTGCGGTCTGTTGGCCCTGTCTGGTGAACAGGGTGATGTGCTGGCTTAGATTCTGCTGCCATTCGTGCGTGCCCAGCGGCTGGCTTAACACCGGCGCGGTCGCAACGGTAGCGGCAGACTGGGGGGTTGCCAGGTGACTGATGATCGGTGCCAGCGTCGCGGTTGGGCTGGCGGCAGACGACGCCGTGCTCACTACGTCCTGCTTCTCCGCGACGGCGGCAACAGCTGGCGTAACGGCTGCCGTGGCGGGCAGCGACGTGTCGCTGTCCTGAACCGACGTTTTTTCCTGAACCGTTAACGCATGGCTAAGCGGCTGATGCTGGCCGTTGTCCGTCTGGGCTAGCGCAGAGGGGAGGGCGGCACGGGGGGCGACCTCCCCGGTGCTTGCTGGCTGCGTCGCCATTGGGGTGGTAGTCTGCTGGTGCGGTAACATCGCCATCAGCGCGCTTAACCCGGCCAGCTCCTCTTCTTCAGTCGTGGTCTCGCTGTTTGCTTTCGCGTCCGTCCGGGTCAGCGCCTTCAGCGCATCCGTATTCGCTGCGGGTTTCAGACCGGAGACAAGGCTTTGCAGGGAGACGGCGGTATCTTCATCAGTCAGGGTCTCCTGGCGGGAGAGTAGCTCGGCGATTTTGGCCTGGAGCGTGGTATCACCGTTTTTTTCCTGTGCCGCTGTCGACAGCTTGCTTCCCGCCGCTTTCAGATCGGCCAGCGTCAGCGGAGCATCTTTGCCTTTGCCGGTGGTCTCGGTCAGCGCGCCCGCCAGCAGAGAGAGAAAATCTTGCGCGCCCTCAGCGCCTTTTCCGGTCAGTGTGCCGCCGGACGGGTCGCTGTCGGTCATCAGCAGTTGTTGCAGTGTGATCATTCTGGTTTCCTCATTGATGCGCGCTGGGCAAACTCATCCATTTTTTTCTGATCCAGACGGTTTTCCGCCAGGGTCGAGGCTGCAATCTGCCGGTCCTGTAAGGTTTGCCAGGCCTGCAACCGCTGTTTTTTCTCGCGCCAGAAATTCAGCGCGGTATCGACTTTTTGCGTCCACTGGTTAAGCTGCTGGCGATGCTGCTCAATCGCCTTTTCCAGCGTCTGGATAAACTGCTGATAGTTAATCCAGCGCTGGCTACCAATGCCCTGCGTCATGTCGGTGTTAAGGTTGGTGCGATATTCATGCTGATAGTCGATTAACATCTTCAACTGTTCTTCAGCCTGCTGGCACCCGCGTCGCATTGCGCCAAGTTGCAATGCGGCATCATCAACTTCTTTTTCAGCCAGATCTTTCAGCGTTGATAACGCGCTGTTCTGCGCCATGACCTTCGCCCTCCACCTGTGTTACACCTGCGGGAAAATCAGCTCCAGTGCCTGGAGGGAATCTTCCCAGTCGGCGCGTTCAAAAATACCCTGTTGCAGAAATGCCTCCAACTGCGGCCAGAGGGCAATCGCTTTATCGAGCATCGGATCGCTGCCTTTGGCGTACGCTCCGACGCTTACCAGATCGCGGTTGCGCTGGAAGCTGGAGAGCAGTTGTTTGAAGTTACGCACGCGGGCGTAGTGTTGCTCAGTGATCAGGGCCGTCATCGCACGGCTGATCGAGGCTTCAATATCAATCGCCGGGTAGTGCCCGGCTTCGGCCAGACGGCGCGACAGCACGATATGGCCGTCGAGGATCGCGCGCGCAGAATCGGCAATCGGGTCCTGCTGGTCATCGCCTTCGGTCAGTACCGTATAGAACGCGGTGATGGAACCTCCGCCGCTGATGCCATTCCCCGCACGCTCAACCAACGCCGGGAGCTTGGCGAAGACCGACGGCGGGTAACCTTTGGTGGCGGGCGGCTCGCCGATGGCCAGCGCAATCTCACGCTGCGCCATCGCGTAGCGGGTCAGGGAGTCCATAATCAGCAGCACGTGCTGGCCCCGGTCGCGGAAATCTTCCGCGATACGCGTGGCGTAGGCGGCACCCTGCATACGCAGCAGCGGCGACACGTCCGCCGGGGCGGCGATCACCACCGAGCGGGCGCGACCCTCCGCACCAAGAATGTTTTCGATGAAATCTTTGACTTCGCGACCACGCTCACCAATCAGGCCGACGACGATAACGTCCGCCTGGGTATAACGCGCCATCATGCCGAGCAGGACCGATTTACCCACGCCGGAGCCGGCAAACAGCCCCATACGCTGGCCGCGTCCCACTGTGAGCAGGGCGTTAATCGGCCGCACGCCTGTATCCAGTACGTGCTCGATTGGCGTGCGTTGCAGCGGGTTAAAGGGTTGGGTGATCAGCGCGCCGGTTTCGGTGGTATCAGGGGAGGGCAGGCCATCGAGCGGTTTGCCGCTCCCGTCCAGCACGCGGCCCAGCAGCGCCGGACCGAGCGGGAGCTGTTTGCCGCTTTGCAGGCCGTCACCGCTAATGTTTTTCGCGTAGACGCGGGCGCCGGGCAAAATCCCTTCCACTTCCTCAAGGGGCATCAGAAACAGTCGCTGGCCGTTAAACCCGACCACTTCACTTTCCACTTCACGCGTCTCACTCCCGTCCTGACGCTCAATCACGCAGGTGGCGCCGAGCGGAAGTTGCAGACCCGTGGCTTCCAGGACCAGACCGGTGGCACGCGTCAGGCGTCCATAACGACGAACGGATGGCAGCTGCGCCATCTTCGTTTCAAAATTATCGAGCGTGTTAAGCCAGCGCGTAAGGCGAGCGGTCATCAGACGACTCCCGGTGCCGCCAGGCGGCACAGTTCCTGCCAGCGGGTCGCGACGCTGGCATCCAGATCGCCCTCATCCGCCGAGACCTTACAGCCTCCGTGATGGAGCGACGGATCGCCGCGCAGCCGCCAGCCGTGCAGGCTCAGCGTCGCGCCGAGGCTCTCTTCCACGCGCTGCAAATCATCAGGATGCACGCGCAGCTGCGGTTTGCCGCTGAACAGCGGCTCCTGCTGGAGCAGCCCCTGGATTTGCTTAATCAGCGCGGCGTTATCCACGACCGGCGTCTGGCCGATCACCTGACGGGCCGCCTCCAGCGCCATCTGCATCAGGCGCGAAGCAATCACGCTGTCCAGCGCATCCAGCGTGTGCTGAAACTCGCTCACCAGCTGCTGCATGCGGGCATGCAGCGGCGCCTGCTGCTGGCGCGCCTGCTCAATGCCCTGCTCTAAACCTTTCGCCAGCCCTTCCTGATAACCCTGTGCGTGCCCGGTCTGACGGCCTTCGTTCATCCCGGCGTTGAAGCCCTGCTCGTGCGCCTGCATTTGCATCTGGGCCAGCATCTGGGCGCGCTGTTCCTCTTCACTCAGCTCGGGCACGCCCGCCCCGGCGTCGCCCTCATCGGACGACACTATGGCAGGGGTGAACTCTGCGGTGGGAGGGGAGAGGTCGTCAGGCGTCCAGCGCTTCCACGACAGTTCATCAGACATAGGTGTCGTCTCCGCTGCCAATCACCATCTCGCCGGTTTCTGCCAGACGACGAACAATAAGCAGGATCGCTTTCTGTTCGTTCTCCACCTGAGACAAACGCACCGGGCCACGGTTGGCCAGGTCGTCGCGCAGGATATCGGCCGCACGCTGGGACATGTTGCGCAGGAACTTCTCGCGCAGCGGCTGCTCGGCGCCTTTGAGGGCGATAAGCAGGGACTCCGAATCCACTTCCTGAAGCAGGCGCTGGATGCTGCGATCGTCCACTTCGACCAGGTTTTCGAACAGGAACATCTCGTCGATAATTTTCTGCGCCAGTTCGCCGTCGAACTCGCGCACCGCCGTAATAACCGCCTCTTCCTGCTGCGTTTTCATCAGGTTGATGATTTCCGCTGCCGTTCTCACGCCGCCCATTTTGCTGCGCTTGAGGTTCTGGCCGTCGAGCAGGTTGTTCAGCACTTCGGTCAGCTCCGCCAGCGCGGCTGGCTGGACGCCGCCGAAGGTGGCGATACGCAGCATCACGTCGTGGCGCAGGCGCTCGTCGAACAGCGCCAGAATATCGGCCGCCTGGCCCCGTTTGAGGTGGACCAGAATGGTGGCGATAATCTGCGGGTGCTCGTCGCGAATAAGATCGGCGGCGCTTTGCGGTTCCATAAAGTTGAGCGTTTCGATCCCGCTGGCGGTGTCGCGCGTTTCGAGAATATCTTCCAGCAGGCTGGCGGCGCGCTCTTCGCCCAGCGCCTTAACCAGCACGGAGCGCAGGTATTCGTTGGCGTTGACGTTGAGCGCAGCAAACTGCTCGGCTTCCTGCTCAAACTCCGCCAGCACTTCGGTCAGCTGCTTGTTGGAGATCTGGCGCACGTTGGCCATCGCCGCGCTGAGGATCTGCACTTCTCGCTGAGAGAGGTGTTTAAACACCTCCGCCGCGCGATCTTCGCCAATGGTCATCAGCAGGATGACGCTCTTATCGGTGCCTGTAAGCGTATTACTCATGTTCGTTACCCATCCAACCGCGGATGACCAGCGCGACGACGCGCGGATCGTTATCTGACATTTCGCGAATGCGCTGGCTCATCACCTCTGCGCCCATACGCTGGTTAGCACGGCGCTGCTGCATCTGTTCATCTTTGCTGAGACGAACTTCAACCGCTTCTTCCTCGTCCGGACGCGCGTTCTTCTGTTCCAGCGCAGCTTTTTCGGCTTCAGCGCGACGCTGAAGCTGAGGACGGACACCCTTACGCCACAGCAGCCACGCGACAATCAGCACCAGCAGCCAGCGACCTGCGGACATCAGCTGATCGAAGAACGCCTGCTGTTGCCAGAACGGCAGTTCGCCACCGGTCTCATCCACCGGGTTGAACGGTGAGTTCACAACGTTGAGGGTATCGCCACGTTTTTCAGAGAAGCCCATCGCTTCGCGGGTCAAATCTTCGATCTGCTTCATCTGCTCTGCCGTGAGCGGCAGCGGTTTACCGTCCGGCAGCGTTTTGTAGTTCACCACCACGGCAACAGAGAGACGCTGAATATCTCCCGTGTTCAGTTTGGTATGGCGGATAGTCCGGTCGACTTCGTAGTTGGTCGTTTCGTTACGGCTGCTGTTACGCGGGCCGGCACTGTTCGCGGTCGAGGTCGTCTGCTGATTCGTTTGCTGACCGTTCTGCGGGTTGGCCGGCGGCGTGGAGATTGGCGCGGCGTTGGCAGGCGCAGGCTGGTTAGAGAGCGCACCCGGCACACCGCCAGGATACTGGCCACCGACCTGTTCCGTCTCATTGATCTGACGCGAGCGTAACACGGCGCGAGAAGCATCCCCGTTCGGGGCGTACTGCTCTTCGGTCTGTTCTTTATTCGAGAAATCAATCTGCGCGGTGACCTGCGCATGCACGTTGCTGTTGCCCACCACCGGGCCCAGAATCGCTTCGATGCGACGCTGGAGACGGCCTTCCACGTCGGCAGCGTATTTCAGCTGGGCGTCGTTGAGATCGCGCCCGGCGGTGTTGGACTGCGTCAGCAGGTGACCGCTCTGATCCACCAGCGTAACGTTACCCGGCGGCAGACCGGCTACCGCACTGGAGACCAGGTGCGTGACGGCGCTGATCTGGCCTTCATCCAGCGCACGACCGGGTTCGAGGTTAACCGTCACAGAGGCAGAAGGGGACTTTTGTTCGCGGACAAACAGGGACGGCTTAGGCATCGCCAGGTGCACGCGGGCACTTTTCACCGGGCCTAAGGTTTCAATCGTACGGGCCAGCTCACCTTCCAGCGCGCGCTGGTAGTTAACCTGCTCGCTGAACTGGCTGATGCCGAATTTTTCCTGATCCAGCAGTTCAAACCCAACCGCGCCGCCTTTCGGCAGCCCCTGCTGGGCGAGACGCAGGCGAAGCTCGTGCACTTTATCTGCCGGCACTTCAAGCGCACCGCCGTTATCGGCAAAGCGATACGGGATGTTCATCTGGGTCAACTGGGTGACGATGGCACCGCCATCCTGGTCGGAAAGGTTGCTGTAGAGCGTGCGGTAATCCGGGCTTTTTGCCCATAAGACCATCGCGACAATGATCGCAATGGCGGCAGCGCCTGCCACAATCAACGGGATCTTAGGGTTGGCGCGAAGGCGGTTCATCCACTCGAGTGATTTATTCTGCGGCGCTGTCGATGCTGCTGTCGCACTCATTGCGCACCTCTTAAATCCTGGTGGTTTACGTTATTCGTGTAGAGAAACAAAACTGACTCCCGGGTCGGCAAACACGACAAAAGTTCCATACTGATGGCCCTGCCATTATTTGATGAATCGGGATTTTCTATGCGTCAAATAACCTGGTTTTTTAACGCTATTTACCGCCATTATCTTATTGACAAGCTGTTAGTCTTGACCTCGTAAAAAACCATCCAGGGGAGAGTCATGGCTATACAGGGCATTGAAGGGGTACTCAGTCAGTTACAGGCAACGGCGATGACCGCCCGTAATCAGAGCGTAACTGACCAGCCGCAGGGCATTAGCTTCGCCGGTCAACTGCATGCGGCGCTGGACCGGATCAGCGATAAGCAAAACACGGCCCGTACCCAGGCTGAGAGATTTACCCTCGGTGAACCCGGCGTGGCGCTCAACGATGTGATGGCCGATCTGCAAAAAGCGTCGGTGTCATTGCAGATGGGGTTGCAGGTGCGTAACAAGCTGGTGTCGGCGTATCAGGACGTGATGTCGATGCAGGTGTGAAACCTTCCAATCTTACGCTGGCAGCCTGATGGCTTTAATGCCACAATATTTTTTTCTTCGCATGCAGGAAAGATGATGAAAAAAGTAGCAATTGTGGCTGCAATGCTGACGTTAGCGGGATGCGTTCAGGTCGAAAACTATCAGGAAGTGGTTAAGCATCCGGCACCTTCGCATCTGGCAGGTTACTGGCAGTCGAAAGGGCCGCAGAGCGCGATGGTGAGCCCGGAGGCGATTGCCACGCTGGTGGTGACGCCAGAGGGTGATACCCTGGACTGCCGTCAGTGGCAGCGCGTTATCGCGGTGCCTGGTAAGATCATGCTGCGTTCAGATGATTATTATAACGTGACCGAAAAACGAGACGTCTATCCGCTCGATCGTGATGGGGCGGCGCTGGAGTATGACGGCATGGAACTGTACAAGGTTGACCGCCCAACGGTGGAATGCGCAGATTACCTGAGCAAGAATCCGCTGGAGAGTAAGCTTCCGTAACCGTTTTGGAGTTTGCGCCCTCTACCCGTGGTCTGAGGGATCTCCACAAAATAATGCCTTCACCGTCGGCCCCCTCTCCCTGGAGGGAGAGGGCTGGGGTGAGGGGGAACATACGGCTCTGGTGGTCATTCCGTTCACTTTATGTTCCTTGCTACTCTGTAGCGACATGAGCGGTGAACGTGCCAGGGTGGCTCAGTCGCCACCACCCTGGCGACCCGGGCTCCCGGCGGAAAATCGCCGCTTCGCGGTACCCTCAGCTTTTTCCTTCAGGCTATCGGGTCGGGCATGAGCCTGCATCCATGCAGGCCACGCCCTCTCGGCGCTTCCCTGCGCCTCGCCCCGGCCTTACGGAAACGCTTCGGCGATTTACAGCCGGACCAGGGCATTGCTGAAAGTCCTCAGTTATTATGAAGGCAACGTTATTGCTTCTGCTTTCAAATTACTGGGGATATCTCTCCCTGTGGGAGAGGGTCGGGGTGAGGGCATCAGGCCGCACCTTTCCCGTACTACAGCGCGTCTTCAATCACCCAGACGCTGACGCTTCCCCCGTTACAGAAGAACGTCCCTTCGCCATCCGCCGCCGTGGTCACGGTTTCCTCGCGGTTGCCTAAAAAATCACGCCAGGTCTTATTGCCGTAATTCTCGCCGAGGCAGATCGTCTTCTCACCGTTATCACCATTCGACAGCACCACCACACAGCCCGGGTGCTCCTCTGTCCCGCTGCGGCTAAACGCAATGCAGTTTGGATGATCGAAAAAGAGGGTTTGCACGCCGTGGGCAAAACGCTGCCGGGCGAGGATCAGCTCGTGGAGCTGTTCAATCACCGGCATATCAATGTGATACGTCTCACCATCCCCGCCAGTGTCGTCATAGCTGGCGCCAAAAAGATCCGGGTAGAACACGCTCGGCACGCCGTTTTCACGCAGCAGGATGAGCGCGTAGGCCAGCGGTTTGAACCAGGCTTCAACCGGGGCTTCCAGCGCCTGCAAGGGCTGGGTGTCATGGTTGGCCACCAGCGTTACGGCATGGAACGGATCGGCTTCCACCAGCGTACCGGTGAAAATCTGGCTCATATCGTAGTCGCGTCCCTGGCGTGACGCTTCGTGAAATTTCATTTGCAGCGGCGCGTCAAACAACATGGTTTTGCCGTCCACCTGATTGATGTATTGCTGCAATTTATCCACTTCGTGAGACCAGTATTCCGCCACAATAAATAGCGACTGCGGGGCCACCTCCTGGACATGTTCAATCCACTCTTTATAGAACCAGGCCGGAATGTGTTTTACCGCGTCCAGGCGGAAGCCGTCGCAGTGGGTTTGCTCCATCACCCAGCGCGCCCAGTATTTGATCTCCTCCGTCACCGCGTGGTTGCGAAAATCAATATTTTCACCCATCAGGTAATCGAAATTGCCCATCTCGTCGTCGACCTGATCGTTCCAGCCTTCGCCGGTGTAGTCGTTAACGATTTTGAAGATACCGTCCTCACTGGGATTTTCAATGTGGTCGATACCGCTAAAGCATTTGTAATCCCAGATGAACTGCGAATACTGCCCGGCCCGAACGGGGAAGGTGTAGCGCGTCCAGGCTTCACATTCGATGATCTCATCGCTGATTTGGGTGCGATCCTGAGCATCCACGCGTTGCACGCGGACGGGTTCCTTTTCATCGGCCCCCATTTTATGGTTGACCACCACGTCCAGAAGCACCGCAATCTGGTTACTTTTTAAGGCGTTGATGGCCTCCAGCAGCTGGGCTTTATCGCCGTATTTGGTGGCGACGCTACCTTTCTGGTCAAACTCACCGAGGTCGAAAAGGTCATAAGAGTCATACCCGACGGAATAGCCGCCGGATGCGCCTTTGTAGGCCGGGGGTAACCAGACCATATTGATGCCGATTTCGTTCAGGTTAGGGGCTAATGCCGTGACTTCTCGCCACAATTCACCGCCGGTGGGGTAGTACCAGTGAAAACATTGTAAAAGTGTTGGGTTGCGCATGCACCATCTCCATGAGGTCGCGAAATTCAAGTATGGAGCAGGTTTGGCAGAAATGCCTGGCGAACGAAACGGTTAACGCTTGCCCGCCAGTTAAATGGCTAATTAATATCGCTATTACTTTGCGGAACAAGGACATGACCGCCCTGGTTACCGTAGGTGGAGAGAACGGTTTTCTGGATGGAGGATTGCCCAACCAGCTTCGCCAGCTCATCCATTCTGGCTTGCAGCAATGTTTTTACCTGGCCTTCGTTGTCCAGGATCACCCGCAGCGTCGGGCGAAGCTGCTCCTGAATCTGCATCGAAGGTTCACTTTCCTGAGTGAGACGAGCCAGTGAGTGCACCGCATTAACATAGTCGGTTTCACAGATGATTAGATCATCCCATAGTCCCTGCCGCGCCAGTCGCAACATCAACTGGCTCTGCTCAAGGAGTTGCTGATAAAGGGCATAAAGTTGCGGTGCGTTACTCATTAGACGGCGTCCTGCATCAGTTGTGGCGTACCGGCAACCTCCTTCCACCCGTCAGCGATATTGCGCAGCAGGTTTTCCACCTCTTCGATGGCGCTGGCGTCGTTATTCACATTGGCGTGCAGGAGGCGACGTACCATATAGGCATAAAGGGCAATCAGGTTTTGCGTAAGCTCATCATCGTTATTTTCCACCAGGCCCACCTTCAGCCCGTTTTCGATAATGTTGATGGCTTTTGAGAGCGCCAGCCCTTTTGCCGGGATATTACCGTCTGCCAGGAACAGACGCGCGCGTACCAGCGCGCTGAGGGCTCCATCAAATAGCATGATTACCAGCTGCTGCTGGCTGGCGCTCATCACCGCGCTTTCAACTTCTATCTTTGCGTAGGCCTGCGTGCCTTTTGCGCCGTACATGTTATCCCCCTCGGGTCTGATTAGCGTTTACTACTTGTTGCTGGACGTATTTTCGAACTGCTGCGTCAGGTAGCTGCTGGTGTTGTTCAGCGAGGTCATCAGTACGTCCAGCTGGGTAAACTGGGCTTTGTACTGCGCCACTCTTGCATCAATACGTTCGCTCACGGCGTTATATTGATCCGTTAACTTGTTCAGCGTTTTGCTGACGCCATCTTTGGCTGCCTGGATAATGCCTTTACTGGAAAGCCAGTCAGTCAGATGGGTGGCCATGGTGGTGGTGATCCCGGTGGTTTTTCCGTCACCTACAACCAGATCTTTCACCGCAGACGGGTTATCCGTCAGCGCTTTTTTCAGCTTTTCGCTGCTCAGCTCCAGCTTGCCCGTGCTTGGATCTGAGGTAATGCCAACCTGAGACAGCGTTTTATAGGCGGTTCCGCCGACGGTGTTGCTCAGCATGGTTTTCAGCTGCGTCTGGATAGTACGCAGCGTAGTGTCTCCGAGCAGGGCGCCGTTGCTGGAATCCTGCGCATCTGTGCCCGCATCAACCGCCGTATATTTGGTTAACGATGCAAAGCTGTCCTGAAGGGTGTTGTAGGCATCCACCCAGGCTTTCATCGCCGTTTCCGCTTTAGACGTATCTTTAGTAATCGTCAGCGTCTGGTTACCGGTGGTGACGTCGTTCAGGTTCAGGGTGATATCTTCCAGCGCATCGCTAATGGTGTTGCTGCTGTTTTCGATATCTACGTTATTCACCTTCAGCTTCGCGTTTTGCGCGGTAACGCTTTCCATCATACCGTTGCTGGCATCGGTGCTGGTGCCGTTGTAACCCATAAAGGATTGCTGGGCGCTATCGCCGCTTACGCTGATGCTGACCGCGTTGTCCGCTCCGGTTTCGGTGGAGGTGATGGACAGACGATATTGACCATTACCGACGTTAATAATACTGGCGGTCACGCCGGCGTCAGCTTTGTTAATCGCATCGCGAATGCCGGTCAGCGAGGAATTTGCCGCGCTGATATCGATGGTCACCGGATCTTTACCGTTTCCGGCGGTAAAGGTGATCTTGCTGTCAGCCGTGGCAATGGCCGTTTTGGTATCCGGCTGTGCGTTTTTGGTCGTCAGGGTTTGCGCCTGCGCCAGCTGCGACACGCTGATGGTGTATTTACCGGCAATCGCGCTGCCGGTAGTGGTGGCGCTGAATGCCGTGGAGCTACTCGACGTGCTGGTCGCCGTAAACAGGTCGGCTTTATTCAGCGCGGTGTTTGCAGTCTGAAACGCTTCCAGCGAACTCTTCAACGTGCCGTAAGCGCTAAGCTTGGCGGTATAAGATGACTGTTGTTTGGTTATCGGCGTCAACTGTGCTTTTTCGGCCGTGGTCAGACTATCCAGAATGTCTGCTAACTTAAGACCCGAACCGATCCCCAATGATGAAATACTTGCCATATTTATTCCTTAATCTATCGACACGTAGAACGAATAGTGGGGTTATCGGCTTTTATGGGGGAAAGTTTACGGTTAATTTCTTTTTTTTAATGGCGGGAATAACGGTAATAGAGAAGAGCTTTTCCGTGGCTAAAAAAATTAACGCGATCCTGAAAAAAAATCTAAAGGTTGGTTTGGACCAGACGATAACACCTTTGACGGCGATGAAGCCGAAGGGTGGAAACCCAAATCTAACCAAACAGATTTGATGAACAACAGGAATCGAAATCATGGCACAAGTCATTAATACCAACAGCCTCTCGCTGATCACTCAGAACAACATCAACAAGAACCAGTCTGCTCTGTCTTCTTCTATCGAGCGTCTGTCTTCTGGTCTGCGTATCAACAGCGCGAAAGATGACGCTGCGGGCCAGGCTATCGCTAACCGCTTCACCTCTAACATCAAAGGTCTGACTCAGGCTGCACGTAACGCTAACGACGGTATCTCTCTGGCACAGACCACTGAAGGCGCGCTGTCTGAAATCAACAACAACCTGCAGCGTGTTCGTGAACTGACCGTTCAGGCAACTACCGGTACTAACTCTGATTCTGACCTGTCTTCAATCCAGGACGAAATCAAATCCCGCCTGTCTGAAATCGACCGCGTATCCGGTCAGACTCAGTTCAACGGCGTGAACGTGCTGGCTAAAGACGGTACCATGAAGATTCAGGTTGGTGCGAACGATGGTCAGACTATTTCCATCGACTTGCAGAAAATTGACTCTTCAACTTTAGGTCTGAACGGATTCTCCGTTTCTAAAAACGCGCTGGAAACTGGCGAAGCGATTACCCAACTCCCGAATGGTGCTGGTGCGCCAATCGCTGTGAAGATGGACGCGTCTGTTCTGACTGACCTGAACATCACTGATGCTTCTGCTGTTTCTCTGCATAACGTAACTAAAGGCGGTAATGCGACTTCTACCTATGTTGTTCAGTATGGCGATAAGAGCTATGCAGCTTCTGTTGCTCAGGATGGCACAGTCAAACTGAACAAAGCAGACGTTACATATAATGACAAGGCAAATGGTGTTGCTGACGCAACGCAGACTGGTAGCCTGGTTCAGGTCGGTGCTGATGCTGATAACAATGCAGTGGGCTTTGTAACTGTACAAGGTAAAAATTACGTTGCAAATAACTCATTAACAAATGCCAATGGTGCGGATGCAGCGGCAGCAGCTACCTCTGTAACAATTGATGGTGGTACAGGTAACCAGGCCAAGATCGAGCTTAGCCAAAATGGTACTACTGCTGCAACTACTGAGTTCGCTGGTGCTTCTACAAATAATCCACTGGCTCTGCTGGACAAAGCTATCGCGTCCGTAGACAAATTCCGTTCTTCTCTGGGTGCGGTACAGAACCGCCTGAGCTCTGCGGTTACCAACCTGAACAACACCACCACCAACCTGTCTGAAGCGCAGTCCCGTATTCAGGACGCCGACTATGCGACCGAAGTGTCCAACATGTCTAAAGCGCAGATCGTTCAGCAGGCCGGTAACTCCGTGCTGTCCAAAGCTAACCAGGTTCCTCAGCAGGTTCTGTCTCTGCTGCAAGGCTAATCGCCTGATTACGCTTAAACCCCGCTTCGGCGGGGTTTTTTCTATCCACGCACAAGCGTAACCCCCCAAATAACCCCTCATTTCACCCACTATTCACCCGATTAAAACCCCTCCAGAATCGGATAATCATGCCGATAACTCAACTAACGCAGGGCTGTTTATCGTGAATTCACTCTATACCGCTGAAGGTGTAATGGATAAACACTCGCTGTGGCAGCGTTATGTTCCGCTGGTGCGTCACGAAGCATTGCGCCTCCAGGTGCGTTTGCCGGCGAGCGTGGAACTGGACGATCTGCTACAGGCGGGCGGTATCGGGTTATTGAATGCAGTTGACCGGTACGACGCTCTGCAAGGAACGGCATTTACGACTTACGCAGTGCAGCGTATTCGTGGTGCGATGCTGGACGAGCTGCGCAGCCGCGACTGGGTGCCGCGCAGCGTTCGCCGCAACGCGCGCGAAGTGGCGCATGCGATGGGGCAGCTGGAACAGGAACTGGGGCGCAACGCGACGGAAACCGAAGTGGCGGAGCGTCTGGGCATTCCTGTTGAAGAGTATCGCCAGATGTTGCTCGATACTAATAACAGCCAACTCTTCTCTTATGATGAGTGGCGCGAAGAGCATGGCGATAGCATCGAGCTGGTGACGGATGAACATCAGCAAGAAAACCCGTTACACCACTTACTGGAAGGGAATTTACGCCAGCGCGTGATGGAAGCGATTGAAGCTTTACCGGAACGTGAGCAACTGGTGTTAACCCTCTATTACCAGGAAGAGCTCAATCTCAAAGAGATTGGCGCCGTGCTGGAGGTGGGCGAGTCACGGGTGAGCCAGCTGCACAGCCAGGCCATTAAACGCCTGCGCACAAAACTGGGTAAGTTATAGGTGAGTCATTCGCCTTGGAAATGCCGCACAACGTATTGACAACCAGGAGTTATCATGACGGTGCAGCAATCTAAAAGACGGCCTTTAAGCCGCTACCTGAAAGACTTTAAACACAGCCAGACGCATTGCGCCCACTGTAAAAAATTACTCGACCGCATCACGCTGGTTCGTCGCGGTGAAATCGTGAATAAGATTGCGATTTCCCGCCTCGACACGCTGATGGATGAAGCCGCCTGGCTTGAAGAGCAAAAAGAGTGGGTAGCGCTTTGCCGTTTCTGTGGCGATCTCCACTGCAAAGAGCAAAGCGACTTCTTCGATATTATCGGCTTCAAGCAATTCCTGTTTGAACAAACGGAGATGAGTCACGGCACCGTGCGTGAATACGTGGTTCGCCTGCGCCGCCTGGGTCAGCATTTGACCATGCAAAATATCTCCCGCGATCTGCTGACGACCGGATACCTGGATGAAAATCTGGAGCCCTGGCTGCCCGCCACCAGTACCAACAATTACCGCATCGCGCTGCGAAAGTACGCGCAATATAAAGTCCAGATGCCGGGCGTCATAAAGCAGAAAGTCCACGCCGGAACAACTTCTGATATATATTAAAAAAGAATAAGATGTAGCGCAGCCGCCTTTGACGTTGCAGGCGATTTCTCTACACTACTCAAAAATTCCACTGTATCGGAGTACTTATGAAATTAGCAGTTCTGGGTCGTCAGGCGCTGATGGGGATGATGGCCGTTGCGCTGGTCGCGGGGATGAGCGTGAAAACGTTCGCGGCAGATAATCTGCTCAACAAAGTCAAAGAGCGCGGCACGCTGCTGGTTGGGCTGGAAGGAACCTATCCTCCGTTCAGCTTCCAGGGCGACGACGGTAAGCTGACCGGTTTTGAAGTGGAGTTTGCGCAAGAGCTGGCCAAGCATCTCGGCGTCAAAGCCTCCCTGAAACCGACCAAATGGGATGGTATGCTGGCGTCACTGGATTCCAAACGTATCGACGTGGTGATTAACCAGGTGACCATTTCTGACGAGCGTAAGAAGAAGTATGACTTCTCTACGCCGTACACCGTGTCCGGTATCCAGGCGCTGGTGAAGAAAGGTAACGAAGGCAGCATCAAATCCGCCGCGGATCTGAAAGGTAAGAAAGTCGGCGTCGGTCTGGGCACCAACTACGAAGAGTGGCTGCGCCAGAACGTGCAGGGCGTGGACATCCGCACCTATGATGATGACCCGACGAAATACCAGGATCTGCGCGTAGGCCGTATCGACGCCATTCTGGTTGACCGCCTGGCAGCGCTGGATCTGGTGAAGAAAACCAACAATACCCTGGCCGTCGCGGGCGATGCGTTCTCCCGTCAGGAGTCCGGCGTGGCGGTGCGTAAAGGTAACGAGGATCTGCTGAAAGCCATTGATGCTGCCATTGCTGAAATGCAGAAAGACGGCAGCCTGAAGGCGCTTTCTGAGAAGTGGTTCGGCGCAGACGTGACGAAATAAGTCTCTGACCGACAAAAAAAGGCGCTTTTAAAAGCGCCTTTTTTATTTCTCGCGCGTCTGCGTGCATAATGAAATAACAATTGTTTGCGTGACCGGAGGAACCATGTCACTACAGAATTTAACGCGCTTTCCCCGTCTGGAATTTATCGGCGCACCCACGCCGCTGGAGTATCTGCCGCGATTTTCTGACTATCTGGGGCGCGATATTTTCATTAAGCGTGACGATGTGACGCCCATGGCGATGGGCGGGAATAAGCTGCGCAAGCTGGAATTTCTCGCCGCCGATGCCCTGCGCGAGGGCGCGGATACGCTGATCACCGCCGGGGCAATTCAGTCTAACCACGTTCGCCAGACGGCGGCAGTGGCGGCGAAGCTGGGCCTTCACTGCGTAGCCCTGCTGGAGAACCCGATTGGCACGCAGGCAGAGAATTACCTGACTAACGGTAACCGCCTGATGCTGGATCTGTTCAACGTGCAGGTTGAAATGGTTGACGCGTTGACCGACCCGGCTGCACAGCTTGATGAACTGGCGACGCGCCTGGAAGCGCAGGGCTTTCGTCCGTACGTCATCCCGGTTGGCGGCTCGAATGCGCTGGGTGCTCTCGGCTATGTTGAGAGCGCGCTGGAAATCGCCCAGCAGTGCGAAGGCGCGGTGAGTTTGTCCTCGGTGGTAGTGGCGTCCGGCAGCGCGGGTACCCATGCCGGTTTAGCGGTCGGGCTTGAGCAACTGATGCCGGACGTAGAGTTGATTGGCGTGACGGTTTCCAGAAGCGTTGCGGATCAAAAGCCGAAAGTCGTCACCCTGCAACAGGCGGTGGCAGAACAGCTTGCGCTTCAGGCGAAGGCGGAAATATTGCTGTGGGATGACTACTTCGCGCCGGGTTATGGCACCCCCAATGATGAAGGGATGGAGGCCGTTAAGCTGCTGGCCCGCCTCGAAGGTATTCTGCTTGACCCTGTCTATACCGGTAAGGCGATGGCGGGCCTTATCGACGGCATCGCCCGCAAGCGCTTTAAGGATGAAGGACCCATTTTGTTTGTTCATACTGGCGGGGCGCCTGCGCTGTTTGCCTATCATCCCCATGTCTAAAAATCAGGTAGAAAAATAATAATGCAAGAAAGTATTCAACTGGTTATTGATTCGCTGCCGTTCTTGCTTAAGGGCGCGGTGTTTACTTTACAGCTCAGTATCGGCGGGATGTTCTTCGGGCTGGTGCTCGGGTTTGTGCTGGCACTGATGCGCATGTCGAACATATGGCCGGTGCGGTGGCTGGCGCGGTTTTACATCTCCGTGTTTCGCGGAACGCCGCTTATCGCCCAGCTGTTTATGATTTACTACGGGCTGCCCCAGTTCGGTATCGAGCTGGATCCGATCCCGGCGGCGATGATTGGCCTGTCGCTGAATACGGCGGCGTACACCTCTGAAACGCTGCGTGCGGCGATCTCGTCCATCGATAAAGGACAGTGGGAAGCGGCGGCCAGTATCGGGATGACCCCGTGGCAGACCCTGCGCCGGGCGATCCTGCCCCAGGCGGCGCGCGTGGCGCTACCTCCGCTGAGCAACAGCTTTATCAGCCTGGTGAAAGACACCTCGCTTGCGGCGACCATTCAGGTGCCGGAGCTGTTCCGTCAGGCGCAGCTGATCACCTCGCGCACGCTGGAAGTGTTTACC
The DNA here is from genome assembly GCF_013375955.1 of Enterobacter sp. DSM 30060. NCBI lineage: Bacteria > Pseudomonadati > Pseudomonadota > Gammaproteobacteria > Enterobacterales > Enterobacteriaceae > Enterobacter > Enterobacter sp. DSM 30060. The sequence continues at coordinate 4,656,083 of NZ_CP056118.1, read as the reverse complement.
ATGTATCTGGCGGCCTCGCTGATTTACTGGGTGATGGCGACGGTGCTGTCCGCCCTGCAAAACTATTTTGAAAACCAGCTTAACCGCCAGGAGCGAGATCCAAAATGAGTGCAATTGACGTCAAAAACCTGGTGAAAAAATTCCACGGGCAAACGGTGCTGCACGGCATCGACCTTGAGGTTGAGCAGGGCGAAGTGGTGGCAATTATCGGCCCGAGTGGGTCAGGGAAAACCACGCTGTTGCGCAGCATTAATTTGCTTGAGCAGCCCGAAGGCGGGACGATCCGCGTGGGCGATATCACCATTGATACCGGGAAACCCATCAGCCAGCAAAAAGGGCTCATTCGCCGCCTGCGTCAGCATGTTGGCTTCGTATTCCAGAGCTTTAATCTCTTTCCGCACCGTACGGTGCTGGAAAATATTATTGAAGGCCCGGTCATCGTAAAGGGTGAACCAAAGGAAGACGCGACGGCCCGCGCCCGCGAGCTGCTGGCGAAGGTTGGCCTGGCCGGGAAGGAGACGAGCTATCCGCGTCGGTTATCTGGCGGACAGCAGCAGCGTGTCGCCATTGCGCGCGCGCTGGCGATGCGCCCGGATGTGATCCTGTTCGACGAACCCACATCCGCACTCGATCCTGAGCTGGTCGGGGAAGTGCTTAACACTATCCGACAGCTGGCGCAGGAAAAACGCACGATGGTGATTGTGACGCATGAAATGAGCTTCGCTCGCGACGTTGCCGATCGGGCAATTTTCATGGATCAGGGGCGAATAGTAGAGCAGGGGCCAGCTAAGGCGCTTTTTGCCAAACCTCAGCAGCCTCGAACCCGCCAGTTCCTTGAAAAATTCTTAATGCAGTAGCATTTTCACGCTCAATTTGCTCCAGATGTCACTTCTGGAGCAAATTATCCTCCCATAAATTCAGTTTTGTTGATTTTTTATTCCACCCGATGTGGATAAGCCATCGCCAAATTAAAGATAATCCGTCTGTGGTCGATATTTTATATAAATGATCCTGCTTTATGTGTTAGGTTATATTCACCATAATAATGATTATCTTTATCAGAGGCTTCATTCGGCAAGTATGAGGGATATAGACTTTTTCACCTGGCGACGGGAATGCGTCCTCCGGTTTCAGGAAATGACCTGTGCTGACGAGGTATATCAGGAACTTCAGCGACAAACGCAGGCGCTTGAATTCGATTATTATGCGCTTTGTGTTCGACACCCTGTGCCATTTACCCGCCCGCGAACATCCGTCCATTCCAGTTATCCGCAACAATGGATGGCGCAATATCAATCCGAGAATTATTTCGCCATTGACCCGGTACTGAAGCCGGAGAATTTCATTCAGGGTCATTTGCCCTGGACGGATGAATTATTCACGGATGCCCAGCAATTATGGGACGGCGCGCGGGACCACGGTTTACGTAAGGGAATAACCCAGTGTCTGATGCTGCCAAATCATGCGCTCGGATTCCTCTCCGTGTCATGTACTAGCTTACAGGCACACTCGATATCCAGTGAAGAAATTGAGCTGCGTTTACAAATGCTGGTTCAGATGGCGCTCACTACACTGTTGCGCTTTGAACATGAGACGGTGATGCCGCCGGAAATGAAATTCAGCAAGCGTGAACGGGAAATTCTGAAGTGGACCGCAGAAGGGAAGACGTCGGCAGAAATCGCCATCATTCTTTCCATCTCGGAAAATACCGTCAACTTCCATCAGAAGAATATGCAGAAGAAATTCAACGCGCCGAATAAGATCCAGATAGCGTGTTATGCCGCGGCGACTGGGCTTATCTGACTGATATCACGTTCTGCGTGTCAGACGAGGAAAAGGCTGAATGCATTGCATCCAGCCTTTTTTGTTACTGGCGGTAGGCTTGTTTAATTTGCTTAACTGTATTGGCAAAAACAGCGGATTCCGCCTGATCTTCCATCTGCGCGATCTGTTTTTCCATTTTAATGATCACACGTCCAGCATCAGCCTGGCCCATCGCCTGTAGCATAAGCGTCAGCAGCGACTTCAGGCAGTTTACTTCCTGTGCCAGTTCCTGGTTATTCTCGGCAGTGGCAAATTCAGGTGTGCTCATTTATTTTCCTCATTATAAAACAGCGCATGAGCGCGACGATGAAAGTTAAGGCGGCGGAGTATACCACAAGCTGCGGCAAAAAATGCAGTGGTTGTTTTTTATACTTTTACGCGTATTGATTATTGGCCGGTGCGGATTATGAAGGTAATCTGCCCAATATGTTAGCGACAATTAAATGTTTATCGCCGGTACGCCATCCGTTAATTGTTGTTACAAAAAAATGAGAGCATTTTTTAGTTTACGTTAACAAATGTTTTGGTGGCTTTTTGAATGCTGGTGCTAAAAAAATAGCGGTAAAGCCCACTACACATGGGTTTTCTTTCCACTTGCTGTACAGCCTAATTTCCAAAAACGAGACCCGAATCGTATAGCCGATTTTTTAGCGTTTTAATCTTGCATGGAAAACCGTTAATATAAACCCAATTAGCAGTCAGTAGCGTTATCCCTATTCTGGAGACATTTCCTTTGATCAACGTCCTTCTTGTTGATGACCACGAACTGGTGCGCGCAGGGATACGACGCATTCTTGAAGATATAAAGGGTATTAAAGTAGCCGGCGAGGCGTGCTGTGGCGAAGATGCCGTCAAATGGTGTCGCGCGAACTCCGCAGACGTGGTGCTGATGGATATGAACATGCCCGGTATTGGCGGGCTTGAAGCCACGCGCAAAATCGCGCGCATGTTCGTTGATACCAAAGTCATCATGCTGACCGTCCATACCGAAAATCCGCTGCCCGCCAGGGTCATGCAGGCGGGGGCTGCGGGGTATCTCAGTAAAGGTGCTGCACCGCAGGAAGTCGTCAATGCGATCCGCACCGTTCACGCAGGGCAGCGCTATATCGCTTCTGATATTGCTCAACAGATGGCGTTGAGTCAGATTGAACCGGAAAAAACGGAATCTCCGTTTGCCAGTTTGTCTGAGCGCGAATTGCAGATTATGCTGATGATCACTAAAGGTCAGAAGGTGAATGAGATTTCTGAGCAGTTGAATCTCAGCCCGAAAACGGTCAACAGCTATCGCTATCGGATGTTCAGTAAACTGAACATTCACGGTGATGTCGAACTGACTCACCTGGCCATTCGCCATGGTTTGTGCAATGCGGAGTCGTTAATAAGTCAGTGAGTGAAGCGTTCGATTCAAAAGCATTTCTGAAAACCGTCACCAGCCAGCCAGGCGTCTACCGGATGTATGATGCTGGCGGTACGGTTATCTATGTCGGTAAGGCGAAAGATCTGAAGAAACGCCTTTCAAGTTATTTCCGCAGCAACCTTGCCTCCCGTAAAACCGAAGCGCTGGTCGCACTTATACACAACATTGATGTCACCGTAACGCACACGGAAACGGAAGCGCTGCTCCTTGAGCACAACTACATTAAGTTGTATCAGCCGCGCTACAACGTTCTGCTGCGTGATGACAAGTCCTATCCGTTTATCTTCCTGAGCGGCGACACGCACCCGCGGCTGGCGATGCATCGTGGCGCTAAGCATGCGAAAGGTGAATATTTCGGCCCCTTCCCGAATGGTTATGCCGTGCGGGAAACGCTGGCGCTTTTGCAAAAAATCTTCCCTGTTCGCCAGTGCGAAAACAGCGTTTATCGCAACCGCTCCCGGCCATGCCTGCAATATCAGATTGGCCGCTGCCTGGGGCCGTGCGTTGAAGGGCTGGTGAGCGAAGAAGAGTACGCGCAGCAGGTGGAATATGTCCGCCTGTTTTTAGCAGGGAAAGACGATCAGGTGCTGACGCAACTGATTACCCGCATGGAAAAAGCCAGCGCGGCGCTGGAATTTGAGGAGGCCGCACGCATCCGCGACCAGATCCAGGCGGTGCGCAGGGTGACCGAGAAGCAGTTTGTTTCCAATACGGGCGACGACCTCGATGTCATCGGCGTTGCCTTTGACGCCGGCCTGGCCTGCGTCCACGTGCTGTTTATTCGTCAGGGCAAAGTGCTCGGCAGCCGCAGTTACTTCCCGAAAGTGCCGGGCGGGACTGAGATGGGTGAAGTGGTGGAGACCTTTGTCGGCCAGTTTTATTTGCAGGGCAGCCAGATGCGTACGCTGCCCTCGGAGATCCTGCTCGACTTCACGCTGGACGATAAAACCCTGCTGGCGGACTCACTTTCAGAGCTGGCAGGTCGCCGGGTGAATGTCCAGACGAAACCGCGCGGCGATCGTGCGCGTTATCTGAAGCTGGCGCGAACCAATGCCGCCACGGCGCTGACCACCAAACTTTCCCAGCAATCGACCGTCAGCCAACGTTTAACCGCGCTTGCTGCGCTGCTCAAGCTGCCGGAAGTGAAACGCATGGAATGCTTCGACATCAGCCATACGATGGGTGAGCAGACCGTGGCGTCGTGTGTGGTCTTTGATGCCAATGGCCCACTGCGGGCAGAGTATCGTCGCTATAACATCACCGGCATTACGCCCGGTGACGATTATGCCGCCATGAATCAGGTGCTGCGTCGTCGCTATGGTAAAGCGATTGAAGAGAGCAAAATCCCGGACGTTATCCTTATCGACGGCGGGAAAGGGCAGTTGGGGCAGGCGAAGGCGGTATTCGAATCGCTCGACGTGGAGTGGGATAAGAACCATCCGCTGCTGCTAGGGGTAGCGAAAGGGGCAGATCGTAAGGCTGGCCTGGAAACGCTGTTCTTTGAGCCGGAAGGCGAGGGCTTTAGCCTGCCGCCAGATTCCCCTGCACTGCACGTGATCCAGCACATCCGAGATGAGTCGCACGATCATGCCATTAGCGGACACCGCAAAAAACGGGCGAAAGTGAAAAATACCAGTACCCTTGAGACGATTGAAGGCGTCGGGCCAAAACGTCGCCAGATGCTGTTGAAGTATATGGGCGGATTGCAAGGATTACTCAACGCCAGTATGGAAGAAATTGCAAAAGTGCCGGGTATTTCGCAAGGGCTGGCAGAAAAGATCTACTACTCGTTGAAACATTGAGGGCTCTGTAGCAACATAGAGCTAAATTTTACTGACAACAGACAGTTACCGTCATCATGCGATTTAATATCCCTACGTTGCTTACTCTCTTTCGCGTTGTGCTCATTCCTTTCTTCGTCCTGGCATTTTACCTGCCGGTCGTCTGGGCGCCTTTTGCCTGTGCGCTTATTTTCCTGATTGCCGCCGTGACGGACTGGTTTGACGGTTATCTGGCGCGTCGCTGGAACCAGAGTACCCGCTTTGGCGCATTCCTCGATCCGGTTGCGGATAAGGTGATGGTGGCAATCGCGATGGTGCTGGTGGCGGAACATTATCATACCTGGTGGGTGACGCTGCCTGCCGCGACCATGATTGGCCGTGAGATTATTATCTCTGCCCTGCGCGAGTGGATGGCGGAGCTGGGTAAACGCAGCAGCGTGGCGGTGTCCTGGATCGGTAAAGTTAAAACCACTGCGCAGATGGCGGCGCTGGTGTGGATGCTGTGGCGTCCGAATGCCTGGGTAGAGTGGGCCGGTATTGGTCTGCTGTGGGTTGCGGCGGTGCTGACATTGTGGTCAATGTTGCAATATTTGAACGCTGCGCGCGGTGATTTGCTTGAACAGTGATCGTTTCGGCTTAATTTTCAGCAAACGATCCTGAGATGCAAAAAATAACGTTGACTCATAACGTCATATCAGTAGAATGCAACGCATCGAACGGCGGCACAGTAAGCCGGACGATAATGAAATCAAGTGCTTAGCAAGTCGTTAAATAGTTACTTGATAACATGCGGGAATAGCTCAGTTGGTAGAGCACGACCTTGCCAAGGTCGGGGTCGCGAGTTCGAGTCTCGTTTCCCGCTCCAGATTAATGCATCGGCAGTTTGCGGGTGCAGGTCGAAAGACAAAAGATTTAAGGCGCGTTAGCAAAGCGGTTATGTAGCGGATTGCAAATCCGTCTAGTCCGGTTCGACTCCGGAACGCGCCTCCACTTTCTTCCCTGGCCGGATGGTGGAATCGGTAGACACAAGGGATTTAAAATCCCTCGGCGTTCGCGCTGTGTGGGTTCAAGTCCCACTCCGGCTACCATGGGAAAACTAGAATAAAATCAATGATAAGCAGTGTCGTGTAAACCACCGAAAGGTGGTTTTTTATTGCCTAATTTTCGCCATTCGCCATTCTTTCGCCATTCGGCTCCACCATAAAAAGAGGGCATTACTGCCCTCCGACTACCGGAACTATAGGAATTTTTCTATCATAACGTGCTGTCTGTGACGCGTTTTTATGACCAGCGTTTCCCTGTTTTTCGTTAAGCGTTCCTTCCAGATCCGATATCCCTTTAGATTTGCTGCTACGAAGTTAGGTTATGGTAATAACTAGGCTGACTTAGTCTATGGCGTCGTTGATCTCTCTTTATCGGCATATGGTGCGGGCAGAAAAGTTTTGGGTCCCAGAGAGAGGTCCTGGAGTTTATTCCACGATTATATCAGAGGCTGGCAAGAGGCATCTAAAACCGCAATGGCGCTGGATTTGACCAGTGGGAGCATTACGGGTTGGCAGATGTACCAGATAGCAAAAGAGAATTGATTATGTCTCAAGAGTTAGAATTTTCGCTTCATCCACCTGTTTGGCCTGCCGTGGCCTATTTTATTGTATCTATTGCAATTTTCTCTTGCTTATCTCGGCAAACTAAAAGTTAACAGGCTGCATAAATACCCGCTATTTATCGCGTATAGGGTGTTTGTAATCGCTATTGCAGCCGTTCAGATAAACATCTTTGCCAATGGCTACGAGTTTGTCAGCAGCTTTTTGCATATAGATTTTGACCCCTATCGCTATGACTCGGTATATTGGGGCTCATTGTTTTTCTCCATAATTTACTTGCTGGCATTGCCCCGTAACAAGTTTTAGCATAATGAATTTTTCATTTAAGGGATGCTATGTCTTTACCGCCATTGTATGCACTGCGTGCGTTTGAAGTTGCTGCGCGGTTGAACTCCTTCAGTAAAGCCGCTGAAACGCTCAATATTACGCCGGGCGCGGTCAGCAGACATGTCCGTACCCTTGAACTGTGGTTCGACTGCGAGCTTTTCAAAAGGCAAGGTCCTCGCGTGGAGGTCACTGAAGCCGGGCGAGTGCTTGCCGGACAGCTGAACGAAAGCTTCACGAGCATTGAATGGGCCTGCCGGGCATTCCGTAGTGAAAACCATCTGCTGCGGTTAAAAACACCCAGCACCCTGACCATGAGATGGCTTCTCGACGTGCTGCGATCTTTTCGCAACAACCATCCAAAACCGCAGGTGGAGATTGCCAGCGTCTGGATGGACATTGACACCGTTGATTTCAATCTTGAGCCATACGACTGCGCCATCCTTCTCGGTAATGGCCGTTTTGGTGAGACAACGGAAAGCCAGCTGCTTTTTCATGAATGGCTTATCCCGGTTTGCACCCCATCGCTTATCGAACCGGCCCGGCAGCGGCTTCCGCAATGCGATTTGATCCATCCTTCACCGGACAGACGTGACTGGCGGCGCTGGCTGCGAAGAACAGGATTGTTTCCGGGGCTCGATATGAGCAGCGGCATGGTGTTTGATACCCTTGAACAGGGAAGTATCGCCGCGATGAACGGGCACGGCATCGCTATCGCCGACCTGCATCTCACGCTTGATGCCCTGAAAAGCGGCCTGCTGGGCCTGCCGTTCAGGGAAGCTATCGCGACGGGAGATGGTTACTACCTCGTCTGGCCAAAAAATTCGCTCAAAAGAGAGAGCATCCAGCACCTTCTGGGCTGGCTGCAAAACCATACCCCGGTCGTTCCAGCTCTGGATATCGATTACCTGGAATACAATGAAAGCCGGGTTTATTAATACCGTTATGAGTAAGAGATGTTTGCCATCTTTTTATAGCGTTCTGGCAAAGCGCTGTTCAGGCTGAGTACCTTATCCAGAATATAAAATGCTGGCGTGTTTTTCTGCTGCTCAGCGTCAATAATTGCACCGCGTAATATCGTGGCGGCAGACGAAATCCTGTGAAAATATCCTTCAGTCTCAGGCGTCTGTAATTCACCCGACGTGGCGTAGCGCACGTGCGGCCAGCCGGAGAAGTCGAGCAGCGGAAGGGGCTTTCCTGCTTCAGGATGACAGGCTGAAATCAGCGCAGCCGCTTGCTTAGGGTCGCGATGGGCAACGGACAGCATGTATACGCGCTGCGAAAACGGTGACAGAGCCTCTGAGTGATGTTTCTTAGCCATAAGCATGGCCATAAAATCCTGTAAATCATCGGCTGAATCGGTGTCAGGTGGTAATACAGTTTTCATTAACTGATATAACGCATCAAGTGTCATATTTGCCCCGGATCCTCTTATCATTATTATTCAGTTTGCGGCTGAACGTTTTATCGACCCGCGCAAAGGCGGGTCGTGAAGATGATATTTGAATGCGGTCGCATCAGAAAAACGATTAATAATGGCAATCATTGTGAGTTTTTCTCACTATAGCCTCCAGGCTTCACACGCCGCCCAGGTACGCCTTTCTCACCTCCGGATCCTTCAGCAACGCCTCGCCGCTGCCGCTTAACCGAATCTGGCCGTTAACCATCACATAGCCGCGGTCGGACAACTTCAGCGCGTGGTGGGCATTCTGCTCGACCAGAAAAATCGTCATTCCGTTACGGGCCAGTTCGCGCAGCGTATGGAAGATCTGTTTAACCACGATGGGTGCGAGGCCGAGGCTGGGTTCATCCAGCAGCAGAAGTTTAGGACGGCTCATCAGCGCCCGGGCAATAGCCAGCATCTGCTGTTCACCGCCGGAAAGCGTCATCGCCCGCTGATTACGCCGCTCCTTGAGGCGAGGGAAGAGGTCGAACATGCTTTGCATATCTTCAGCTGCATGCTGATTGCCGACGGGGATTGTCCCCATCAGCAGGTTCTCTTCTACAGACATATCCGGGAAAATGCGTCGTCCCTCAGGTGCCTGCGCGATGCCGCCGGTGGCAACATAGTGGGTGGATTTGTGGCTGATATCCTCGCCGCAGAAGAGGATCTGCCCGTTGCGGATCCGGGGCTGACCAAAGACAGACATCAGTAATGTTGACTTCCCCGCGCCGTTAGCGCCAATCAGGGCCACGGTTTCCCCTTTGTTTACCTCAAGTGAAACCTGCTTCAACGCCTGGATCACCCCGTAAAAAACGTCCACATTATGAAATTGAAGCATCGGTGCGCTCACAGATTTACCTCGGTTTCGTCGGTGCCCAGATACGCGGCAATCACTTTTTCATTGTGCTGGATCTCAGCCGGTTTACCTCTGGCAATAACATCGCCGTGATCGAGCACAATGATGTCATCTGAAATGCCCATCACCATCCCCATATCATGCTCGATCAGCAAAACCGTGATGTCGTGGTGGTCGCGCAGGAACCGGATGATCTCGCTCAGCTTGTGCGTCTCCACCGGGTTCAGACCGGCAGCAGGTTCATCGAGACAAATCATCTCCGGGCCGGTGCACATGGCGCGGGCGATTTCGAGGCGTCGTTGCTGGCCATAGGACATTTCCCCGGCCAGACGGTTCGCGCAATCCACCAGATCCACCACCTCCAGCCAGTAAAACGCCCGGTCCAGCGCCTCGTTCTCTGCCCGACGATACGCAGGGGTGTTCAGCACCCCCGCCAGCAGATTGCGATTGACGCGCATGTGCTGTGCCACCAGCAGGTTTTCCACAACGGACATCTCGCGGAACAGGCGGATGTTCTGAAACGTGCGCGCAAGACCCGCGCGGTTCACCAGATGCGTGCCGCCAAACATCTTATAGAACAGGCGTTGACCAAGCTGCGCCGGGCTGAGCCAGTCGCCCGGCTGGAGTTTCTGGCCGAGCACCTGAATGACATTGGTAGTTTTATTTCGTGCATTGAACAGAATGTTGCCGCCGGAGGCCCGGTAGAAACCGGTCAGGCAGTTAAAGACGGTTGTTTTTCCCGCGCCGTTAGGCCCAATGAGTGCAGTAATAGAGCCGCGCTGCACCTCAAGATTGACGTCGTTTAAGGCCTTGATCCCGCCGAAGTGCATCATCAGATGTTCAACACGCAAAATCGTTGCGTTCATGGCGCCACTCCTTTACGCACGGCAAATCCGCTGCGGTTGATGCGGATCAGACCGCGAGGACGCCAGATCATCATCACCACCATCAGCATGCCAAACAGTAGCACGCGGTATTCCGCAAAGCTGCGCAGCAGTTCCGGCGTGACGGTCAGCACAAAGGCGGCCAGAACGACGCCGACGGTGGAGCCCATCCCGCCCAGGACCACAATCGCGAGGATGAGGGCCGATTCAAAAAAGGTGAAAGAGGTGGGGTTAACAAACCCCTGCCAGGTGGCAAAAAACACCCCGGCGATACCTGCCGTCGATGCGCCCAGGGTGAAGGCCGAGAGTTTGACCAGAACGTGGTTGAGCCCCATGGAACGGCAGGCAATCTCATCCTCACGGAGCGCTTCCCACGCGCGTCCAATGGGCATTCGGGTCAGCCGGTGTTTAATGTACAGCACCAGCATGACTACCAGGAACAGTACCGCATAGATGAAAATAAACTTCATGTTGGGGTTATAGGTCAGGCCGAAGAACTCGTGGAAGGGGATGCCACCTTCTTTGGCGCGTCGGCCAAACTCCAGGCCAAAAAAGGTCGGAGCAGGGGCTGAAACGCCGTTAGGCCCGCCGGTAAAGGTGAGCCAGTTGTTCAGCACCAGGCGGATGATCTCGCCAAACCCGAGCGTGACGATGGCGAGATAATCCCCGTCCATGCGCAACACCGGAAAGCCGAGCAGGGCGCCCGCGCCCGCAGCCATTAGCGCCGCCAGCGGCAGCATGCTCCAGAACCCAAGCCCCAGATACTGATACCCGAGCGCCAGTCCGTAAGCGCCGATGGCATAGAAGGCGACATAACCCAGATCCAGCAGCCCTGCCAGGCCAACGACAATGTTCAGCCCAAGACCGAGCAGGACGTAGATCAGTCCGAGTATAGCGACCGTCAGAACGTATTTTGTGGCCACAAACGGGAAGCAGATCGCCAGCGTGACAATCAGCGGAATGATCCAGCGCATGCGGCTTTTATACGCCGGTGGCCGGACATACACCCCCGCATTGTCGGATTCAAACCGCGCCTGTAAACGTCTTCCGGCCGCCGTAGCTGAAAAGGCGCTCAGCAAAAAGCGTCCCAGCATCACCGTGCCTACAATCCACGCCAGCCGCTGGCCTTCAAAGTTAAAGCTGTAACCATCCAGTATCACGCCCGCAATCGGGCCGAAAATAATCAGGGCGATCATTCCGGAAAAAATCACGTCCAGAATGCAGCGCTTCAGGGAAAAGCCGTCAGAGGTCATCGCGTTGTTCCTTACACTTTAGCCACGACAGGGCGGCCCAGCAGCCCCTGAGGACGGAAGATCAGGATTAATACCAGCAATCCAAACGAGAACACGTCTTTATAATCCGAGTTCACCATCCCGGAGAATTGCGCTTCTGCGACGCCCAGAATCAGCCCGCCAAGCATCGCACCGGGCAGAGAGCCGATGCCGCCCAGCACCGCCGCCGTAAAGGCCTTGATGCCGATAACGAACCCGACGTAAAAATCAAAGGTGCCGTAATTCATGGTGATCAGCACGCCCGCCAGCCCGGCCATGGCTGCGCCGATAACAAACACCAGCGAAATAATTCTGTCGGTGTTGATACCCAAAATGGAGGCCATCTTACGATCCTGCTGCACCGCACGGCACATGCGCCCTAAGCGGGTACGGTTGATAATCCAGGTCAGCACCAGCATGCCCGCGAACGAGGCGATGAGAATAAAGACTTTGGTATAGGTTATCTGGACAAACCCTTCGCCGAGGTGAAAACGCAGCACGCCATCCAGCATGGTCGGTACGCCCTGCTGCCGTGGGCCCTGGCTGAGCTGGACGTAGTTTTGCAGTATCAACGACATCCCGATGGCCGAAATCAGCGGCGCCAGACGCGTCGAATTGCGTAGCGGCTTATAGGCGATGCGCTCAATCGTCCAGCCATAAACGCCGGTGACCACGATGGTGAAAACCAGGGTTCCCAGGATCAGCAGCGGAAAGGAGTGGAGTCCAAAAAACGCCAGCAGGGCCAGGCCAATGGCCGAGAGATAGGCGGAGATCATATACACTTCGCCGTGGGCGAAATTGATCATACCGATGATGCCGTACACCATGGTGTAGCCGATGGCGATAAGACCATAGACCGAACCCAGCGTTAAGCCATTAATTAATTGTTGCAGGAAGAATGTACTCATGGTCGCGCACCTGAATAAAGGGTTACGCCGACAGTCAGACCTGCCGGCGTTGAGCAGATTCCGTCCCGTTATGGCACTTCTTTATATTTGCCTTTGTCGTCCCACTGGTAGACCACGTAGTCAGACACTTTGAGGTCACCTTTGCTGTCCCAGGCTTTTTTACCCATCACCGTGTCGACAGGGTTGGCCTTCAGCCACTCGCTGGCTTTTGCGGAATCCGTCCCTTTCGTGGCCTTGAATGCCGCTGCGATAGCCTGCACAGACGCGTAGGCGTAGAGGGTGTATCCTTCTGGTTCAAATTTACCGGCGCGGAATTTCTCGATGACGGCTTTTCCGTCCGGGATCAGGCGCGGGTCTTTACCGAAGGTCATGTAAATACCGTTGGTGTACTGCGCCCCACCGGCGGCGGTGACCATCTCTTCATTGACGATACAGTCTCCCGAGAAGAACTTCGCCTGCACGCCCTGTTCACGCATCTGGCGAACCAGCGGGCCCGCTTCCGGGTGACAGCCCCCGAAGAACACCACGTCTGGTTTTTGTGCGCCAATTTTGGTCACCAGCGCGTTAAAGTCTTTCTCCCCGCGGGACAACCCTTCGTACATCACATCCTTAACGCCGCGTTTCGCCAGCGCCGCTTTAGTGGCGTCCGCCAGCCCCTGACCGTAGGTGTCTTTATCGTGGATGATGACGACCCGTTTGGCTTTAAGCTTATCAAGAATAAAATCGCTGGCGACCTGGCCCTGCTGGTCGTCACGTCCGCACATGCGGAACATATCGCTCATGCCCCGCTCGGTAATAAGCGGGTTCGTTGAGCCGGGGGTGATGGAGAGGATCCCGGCATCGCTATAGACCTCGGAGGCGGGCATGGTCGACGAGGAGCAGAAGTGGCCGACGACCGCTTTCACTTTATCCTGATCGACTAAGCGGTTGGCGACGGCAACGGCCTGTTTGGGTTCGCAGGCGTCATCGCCCTGAACCAGTTTGATTTTCTCACCGTTGATCCCGCCAGCGGCGTTAATGTCTTCCGCCGCCTGCGTAGCGCCATGCCAGTATTGATCGCCATAGGTTGCGTTCGGGCCTGTGAACGGCCCGGCCACGCCGATCACGATATCGGCCTGTGCAGAAAAGGCCGTCACCAGACAACCGGCCAGCAACAGGGAGAGGGGAGTTTTGGTAAATTTCAGCGACATTATTATGTTCCTTAGCAAAGAGGTTTTTGCACCAGGTATAAACCCGAACGCCTGATGGCATCGTAAATCCAAAAACAAGAGCGAGAACAAAATGCACTTTAGAAGCAATCTCGTGCTTAATACGGCGAGGATCCCACGCACCGCGAAGCGCGCAGAACATTAAGCAAAAAGGTTGCCAGAATGGTTAATCCCTTGACCGGGTCACAACACGTTGAGTATAGAGCGCCGTTTTATGCGCCTTTGCGGGATGAGATGAATTTACAGCGGAGATCACATCTCCTTAACAACAAAGCCCATAAGTTGTGCAACGGTCACGATTTGCACGTTTTTGCAGCAATAAAGACCTAAACTTCAGATAGGCATGCGCGGCGATATATGTCAGGATCGTTTTTTTTATCAGGAGTATCAGCAATGGCTGAAGGCCCATTAAATGAAAGCGAGATGGCGTGGCTGGAAGAGACATTAATCTCTTACGGACACGACGATGCATCCGTGATTGACGTGTCCGAACTGGACGGCATGCTTACCGCAGTACTTTCCGGTCCCGTTGTGGTGGAGCCCGACACCTGGCTGGTGGCGGTATGGGGTGGCGAGAAGTATATTCCGCGCTGGAAAAACGATCGTGAGATGAACCGTTTTATCGATCTCTGCTTTAAGCACATGAACGATATTGCCGAGCGCCTGAGCGAATACCCGGATCAGTTTGAACCGCTGTTTGGCTATAACGACGTTGACGGTCAGAGCTATACCGTAGTGGAAGAGTGGTGCTATGGCTACATGCGCGGCGTGGCGCTGACGGACTGGTCATCCCTGCCGGAAGCGCTGGAAGCGGATCTGGCGGTGATTGCCCTGCACGGAACGGAAGAGAACAGCGAGAAGCTGGATGCGCTGACCGAAGAGGAGTATATGGCCAGCATCGAGAGCATTCAGCCTGCGGCGCTGCGTTTGTACAACTACTGGGTGGCTAATCCGCAGCAGCCGGAAGCGAAAAAGCCGATCGTGAACGGGTCGAAGGTGGGACGTAACGATCCGTGTCCGTGCGGGAGCGGGAAGAAGTTTAAGAGTTGCTGTCTGCACTGAAAAAAGGGGCTATTCATAGCCCCTTTTTTTATCCCACTTCCGGCAGCATTCCCGCTGCAATCAGCACCTGCACCAGAATAATCACCACCCCACAACCAAACACCACGCACAGCAGCGGCTTACCACCCGCCACGCGGTATCCTTGCTGCGGATGTTGCTGGCGGCTCTTCCACGCCAGCAGGGAAGGCAGCAGCAGGGCCAGTACCGATAACGCCACGCCAGCATACCCCAGCGCCATCACAAACCCGCGCGGATAAAAGAGCGCGAAGGCTAGCGGCGGCAGGAAGGTCATCGCCCCCGTCTGTAAGCGTCCGGCAACGGTATTGCGACGCTGGAACAGATCCGCCATATAGTCAAACAGGCCAAGAGCCACGCCGAGGAAGGAGGTTGCCAGCGCCAGGTCTGCAAACAGATGTACCGCCAGCTCCACGTGTGAAGAGGCCACCACGTTACGCAGGGCAACCAGGAATCCATTCAGACCAGAATGCTCTGCCATCAGGCCGATAAAGGTGGTGGAATCAATACTGCCCAGCGTCACCAGCTGCCAGAACAGGTAAGCAACCAACGGAATGGCGCTGCCGATCACAAAGACGCGGCGCAGCTTGCGAATATCACCGTTCATATAACTCACGATGCTCGGCACGCTGCCGTGAAAACCGAAGGAGGTGAAAATAACCGGGATGGCCGAAAGCGCCAGACCTTTCTCCAGCGGGAGGGAGAGCAGGTTAACCTTGTGCACATGCGGTGCCAGCAGCACCAGCATCACAACAAGGAAGAGAATTTTGGCGCTGAACAAAAAACGGTTAAACAGATCGACCAGCGACGTGCCCGCACAAACCACACCGCCACCGATCAGCGTAAAGACAATGGCGCCTGTTTCCGGTGAAAGCGACGCACCGAAGCCGTCATTGATACTTGACGCAATTAGCTCCCCGGCGCCGCTGATGTAGGCGGCGGTCAGCGCGTACATCAGGAACATCATGCTGAAACCGGTGATCCACTGCCCGTAGCGTCCAAGATAGCGTGCAGCCAGGGAGCCTAAGCCGGTATCGGCAGGGACATGTTGATAAACCTCCAGCAATAATAGCGCGGTGTAACACATCAGGGCCCAAAGACCGCCCAGCAGCACTACGGTAACCCCAAACCCGACGCCGGCGGCAGCCAACGGCATGGCCAACATTCCTGCGCCAATTGTCGTTCCGGCGACGATAAAAATACTTCCCAGAGTTCTGTTCTTCACGCTTTCCTCTACAACGCTTCCATACCGCGACTCATTCTGCGGCGCAGAGTAAGGGAAAAGCCCCATCTCGTCAAATCACCGTTACATAGGGTGTAATGATTAATTTACAAAAAGAAAGGGGGAACCTGCGCCAGCGCAAAGCGTGCCGTGGAGGGAGCATTTAGTCTGCTTTTTATTTGCGAGAGGTAATGATGTCAATTCACGGACACGACGTGCTGAATATGATGATTGAGTCAGGTGAGCGTTATACGAAGGAGAGTCTGGTTGAGGCGATACATGCCCGCTTTGGCGAAGCGGCGCGTTTCCATACCTGTTCAGCTTCGGAAATGACAGCCGCGGAGCTGGTGGCGTTTCTGGCGGCGCGCGGAAAATTCATTCCGGCAGCAGACGGATTTTCCACGTACGAAAGTAAAATTTGCCGTCATTGAATAAAGCGGTGCTGAAAACTCAGCACCGCTTTTCTATTAATTCTGCGTGTCGAGCGTCGACAGCTCTTTATCAATGAAGTACAGACCTTCCCCGGATTTACCTGCCAGAGATAATTTATCCAGCACGGATTTAAACAGCTTCTCTTCTTCGTGCTGTTCAGCCACATACCACTGAAGGAAATTAAAGGTTGGATAATCCTGACTGGTCATGGCGGCATGAGCCAGTTCATTTATTTTCTGGGTGATCAGCTGTTCGTGCTCATAGGTGGCACGGAACAGTTCATCAAGAGAGCCGTACTCGGCGAAAGGCGATACCACGTTATCAATGCGCGGCAGGCTGCCGGTGTCCGTCAGGTAATCAAACAGACGCTGCATGTGCGTCATCTCTTCCTGGGCATGACGACGCAGGAAGGCGGCAGCCCCTTCAAAGCTGTGATAGCTGCACCAGGCGCTCATCTGCTGATAAAGCAGGGAAGAAAATAGCTCAAGATTCATTTGCGCATTGAGCTTGTCGATCATTTCAGTTTTTAACATGGTGCAGCTCCGGTTTATTAATTCTGGTTCACGATGAGCGACACTATAATTTGTTATTTAATTATTTGCAAAAAGTAAAATAAATATTTATTTATTAAAAATACGAATGGGAATAAAACGCATTGCCGCCATTTGTATTTATTAATGAGAATTGTTTTTGTTCTTATTAAATAAACTGCCAGCGTGACTGGCAGTCGCGGTTAATACCACGGATTCTGGCTGGAAGAGGTAACGGCATATCCCTGACATTTATACTGAATGGTCACACTTTCGTTCAGACAGAGTGAACCGCTGATCAGGGTGCAGGTTTTAATCGGCTGCCCGTAGGCTGACGCGGAGGCGTAGCCCATGCGTTGGCAGGCCTTTGTTGCCGTACCGTTATTAACATAGTCATCAGACCAGGCGTTTTGGAGCATGGTCTGGCCATAGTCGAGGCGCACAATTCCGTTTGGGGCATCCGTACTACTGACTTCTGCCTGACGGTTGATGCTGCACCCGGCGAGCAACAGGATCGTTCCGGCTATGATTACACGTTTCATGTTTCACTCTGCGTGACGGGAAATACGCCATTGTAACCAACGCGACGGGACGCAATGGCCGGAATAGCCGGAGGATCTGCC
Source organism: Enterobacter sp. DSM 30060 (assembly GCF_013375955.1). Lineage (NCBI taxonomy): Bacteria > Pseudomonadati > Pseudomonadota > Gammaproteobacteria > Enterobacterales > Enterobacteriaceae > Enterobacter > Enterobacter sp. DSM 30060. The sequence continues at coordinate 4,638,678 of NZ_CP056118.1, read as the reverse complement.
CTTTCACTCTACAACGAGCCGGGCCACCGAGCGAAATTGTGAGCGCATCTTTGTTTTTTAAAACAAGTTTTCACTTAATTTGAAAGTGCGTTTGTTTGATAGTAAGGTTAAGTTGAAAAGGTATCCACAGCGGGATCGCCCGCCATGCATTCAGGAGAGACAAGATGAAAATTGCACTGATGATGGAAAACAGCCAGGCCGCTAAGAATCCCATCATCCTTAATGAGCTGAAAGCCGTTGCTGATGAGAAAGGTTTCCCGGTCTATAACGTCGGTATGAGTGATGAGAACGATCATCATCTCACTTATATTCACCTGGGCATCATGGCGAGCATTCTGCTTAACGCTAAAGCCGTTGATTTTGTTGTCACCGGCTGCGGTACCGGGCAGGGCGCGTTAATGTCCCTGAACATCCATCCGGGTGTGATTTGCGGTTACTGCATCGATCCTGCGGATGCTTTCCTGTTCGCGCAAATCAACAACGGTAACGCGCTTTCTCTGCCGTTTGCGAAGGGCTTCGGCTGGGGGGCAGAACTGAACGTACGCTTTATTTTTGAGAAAGCGTTTACCGGACGCAATGGCGAAGGCTATCCACCAGAGCGTAAGGAGCCGCAGGTGCGTAACGCCGGTATTCTGAACCAGGTGAAAGCGGCGGTGGTAAAAGAAAACTATCTGGATACCCTGCGTGCAATCGATCCTGAGCTGGTTAAAACCGCCGTCTCAGGCCAGCGCTTCCAGCAGTGCTTCTTCGAGAACTGCCAGGACAAAGAGATCGAAGCCTTCGTGCGCGGTATTGTTGGCTGATTTCCTTTGCCGGGCGGTGCGTTGCCCGCCCGGCACAGAGCCTTACTTTTTCAATGATACCGCGCTGCCTGCATTTTTGGTCAGACGCAGCGTGTCAACCATTCCCACCAGGCAGATCAGCGCGATCGCCACAAATGCCAGCCGGAAGCTCATTCCCGGCATGCCGGCAATCCCCATCGTCTCACTGACTTTTTCCCCGATACGAATACCAATGGCCCCGAGTGTGATCCCAAGTCCCACGGCAAGCTGCGTTGCGGTTGAAAACAGCGTATTGGCATAGCTCATCTGCGCAGAGGGTACATCCGCAAAGGCCAGCGTACTGATGGCTGTAAACTGGATCGAACGAAAAACGCCACCCAGATAGAGGATCAGCATGACGAGCCACACAGGAGTCTGCGGCGTAAGAAAGGCGCAGGCCAGCAGCGCCAGGACATTCAGTGAACCGTTAATCAGCAACAGCCGCTTAAACCCCAGGCTGCGGATCAGGGGCGTCGTCGCCGGTTTAATGGTGAGATTGCCTACGAAAACGGCCAGCACCAGCAGGCCAGAATGGAACGCGTCCATGCCAAAGCCGACCTGGAACATCAGCGGTAACAGGAACGGAACCGCGCTGATGGAGGCGCGAAACAGCGATCCGCCGTACAGGGTGACGCGAAACGTCGGCACTTGCATCGCATCGAGCCTGATCATCGGCCAGGTTGCCCGCTTAAAGTGGCGCAGCGCCAGGCTCAACGCGGCGACACCGACGATAAACAGCGTGGCGGTTAATCCTGTCCGCAGAGGCTCTGCGCCCATCAACTCCATCGCATAAACCAGGCTCACCATGGCAAGGGTGGTGACCACAAAACCCGGTAAATCAAACGGTCGGCGCGTATCTTCATGCAGGTCTGGAATGATTCGCAGTGCCAGCAAAATGGCGATTATCCCCAGCGGCACGTTAATAAAGAAGATCCAGCGCCAGTCGGCATAGCTTGTAATGAACCCGCCCAGCGGCGGGCCGATGATCGGCGCGACCAGCGCAGGCCACGTCAGGGTGGCGATTGCCGTGATGAGCTGATGCTTTGGCGTTGTACGTAACACGGCCAGGCGACCCACGGGCACCATCAGCGCGCCACCCATGCCCTGGAAGACGCGCATTGCGACAAACTCCTCGAGCGTGGTGGACAGGCCGCAAAATACCGAGGCCAGCGTGAAGATCGCCAGCGCGAGGGCAAATACTTTTCGCGCGCCGAAGCGGTCGGCGATCCAGCCGCTGGCGGGGATCAGCACGGCAAGGGTGATCAGGTAGGCGCTGATGCCGATATTCAGATCCACGGCCTGTACGCCGAAGCTTTTTGACATATCCGGCAATGCGGTGGCGATCACCGTCCCGTCCAGAAACTCCATAAAGAAAGCACCGGCTACCAGCAGTGCCGCAGGCGATAATCCACGGCTCTCTTTGCCGGATACGTTTTCACTCATTCTCTTCCTGCCCGCTCAAAAAATTTTATAAAAATTTACTGGAATTTATAAGTCTGTAACGTGCGGATTTATCGTGCCTTTTTTTAACAAACCGGCAGCACTGAGGGTTTGTTAACCGTGATGCAGGTCACAAAATGGTTGATTTTTGTGATGACGGTCATATTATAAGCGTATTGATAATAACACCTGCATAACACGTTACTGGAGCAACATAATGAAACTGCGCAAAATCCTGAAAAGCATGTGGGCTAACTACTGCACAACGTTTAAAGACGTCCCACCGGGTGCGATGTTCTGATAAAAAAACCTGCTTCGGCAGGTTTTTTTATGTCTGCGGACGACGAGAGGGAGATGGAAGGGCGTCTGTTTTGCTACTATGGCGGCCTTTGAATAAGGAGAACCCCATGTCACAAAACCTGAGCGCCGATCAGGAACTGGTATCTGACGTCGTCGCCTGCCAGCTGGTTATCAAACAAATCCTTGATGTGATTGACGTTATCGCGCCGGTTGAGGTACGCGAAAAGATGTCGACCCAGCTAAAAAACATCGATTTCACCAATCATCCTGCTGCGGCGGACCCGGTTACGCTCCGCGCGATCCAGAAAGCGATCGCGCTGATTGAACTGCGCTTCACGCCGCAGGGTGAGTCACATTAAAATAAACCGATGTTTTAAAATTAGAAACCGTTTTCTGATTTTACGTCGAAGGGCGACAGAGTCTGTCGCCCACAGAAGGCTCAAAAGAACGTCTGCACCAGCAGATAGCTCACCACGCAGGCACAGCTGACGCCAATCAGACCCGGCAGAATAAAGCTGTGGTTGATGATGAATTTACCGATGCGGGTGGTGCCGGAGCGATCGAATCCAATACAGGCCAGATCGCTCGGATAGGTGGGCAGCACAAAGTAGCCGTAGGAGGCCGGGAAGAAGGCCACCAGCATTTTCGGATCGATGCCTAACATCAACCCCATCGGGGCGACTGCGGTTAAGGCCGCGGCCTGGCTGTTGACCAGTTTCGACACCAGAAACAACACGATGGCATACGTCCAGGGATGACTCTTCACTACCCCCTCCAGTGCCATTTTCAGTTGGTCGAGATGCGCCTGGAAAAAGGTATCGCTCATCCATGCCACGCCAAACACCGAGAAGATGGCGACCATCCCCGCCTTAAATACCGCTCCGTTTGAAATGGCCGACGCATTAACCTTACAGGTCATCAGCATGATGGCCCCGGCAATAAGCATCATCATTTGAATGACAAGGTTCATCGACAGGGCCGTCATTTTGCCTTTGATCTCAAACGCCGGACGCAACTCGGGCAACGCACCCAGCAGGACCACAACGGCAATCCCGGCGAAGAAGATCCACGTTGACCAGTAGGCCTGTTTAGGGAAACGCTGATCCATCAACGTCTCCGTTCCCCCATAGATAAACTCCCGCTGTTTCGGATCTTTCAGCTTTTCCTGAAATTCAGGATCGTCTGCGAGGTTTTTCCCCCGGCGCAGGCTCCACAGTGCCGCAATGGCGACGCCAGACAGTGAGGCCGGTACGGAAACGGCGAGTATTTCGAGGATCCCCCACGCGTGGCCGATACCGTGCTGCGCACCCAGAATTGAGACCAGCGAAACGACGGCCACGGAAACGGGGGAGGCGGTGATCGCCATCTGAGAGGCCACCGAGGCAACAGCCATCGGTCGTTCCGGGCGAATGCCTTTTTTCAGGGCGATATCCGCGATAATGGGAAACATAGTGTAGACGACGTGGCCGGTCCCGCAGAGAAAGGTCAACATCCAGGTGGTAAACGGCGCGAGAAGGGTGATGTGCTGGGGATGTTTTCGCAGCAGGCGCTCTGCGAATTGCATCATCACGTTCAGGCCACCGGCGGTCTGTAGTGTTGCCGCGCAGCCGATGACGGCGAGGATCGTGAGCATCACGTCAACCGGCGGTTTACCGGGTTGCAGACCAAAGACAAAACTTAAAATAAACAGGCCGATGCCGCTTATCAGCCCCAGGCCCATCCCGCCGAAGCGGGTACCTACCAGCAGGCAGAGGATAATGACAATAAACTCAATGGTGATCATAATGCTCCCTCGTTAATGAATGTAATTAAACAAATCATTACACGATGTGTGGTTATTCATTGGGAGCAAGATCTGATTTGTTAAATGTCAGCAAAAGCAGGGAGTTGGCACCCACTCCCTGACGGGAGCGGGTGAAGGGACTTAGTGGTGTTGCACGGTAGCTATGTCGAGAAGATGGCGGTCCGTCTGCTCCAGACAGATCCCCGCGCGTTTCGCGTTGCGGATTTCGTCTGCGAGCGTTTTCAGCAGCATGCCATCCTGCTGCTGCTCTCTGTCCATATCACGTAAAAACTTGAGGGTAATGATGTCCTGTTGCGCTTTGGCTTCATCGGCCAGCTTGTTCAGCTTTGTACAGCGTTGCTCATACTCTTCAAGCGTTTTCTGGAACAGTTCCTCCAGAGAGGAGTAATTATCTTCAATCGTTTCAAGCTCTTTGACTGTGGGATTGGCGCCGATGGCTTTCAAAAAGTTAAAGACACGCATCATGTGCGTGACGTTACTTTGCGCCTGAGTACGAAAGAAGGTGGCAGTGCCGTTGAGGCTTTTTCTGGAACACCAGGCGCTCAAATGCAGATGCAGATTTGAAGCATAAAACTCCAGGTTCATCTGGGCATTCAGTTTTTGCATCATCGTTTGGGTAGTCATACTCATATCCTTATTGACTGTGGGACTTGATGTCCGCTACGAAACCTGACCCGGCAGGTACTGACGATTGAATAACAGAAAAAGATTTCTGCAAGGTAAACAAACTCGAAAATTCACGTCCTGTGTTCGATTTAAATAAGCATACGCTTCTCTTTGAATTAAGAAAACTCTTAGTTGGGCTGTGTTTACCATACATTACAAATTTAAATATAGCGCAGAACAGAAAACAGGTGGCGAGATAAAATATTTTTTATCTTTATGTTTTTAATGATATTAAAATCAGTGCTTCCCATTTTTATCGTTTCAGGAAACCTTCTGTGGCGGGAAATTCTGTGAAAGTGTTAAATCAGAAATAATAACTGCAAATATATCCTGCTGTAGCAAATTTGAGCTAAATCAATTTTCACATAATATATCGTTCTGTGATCGCGTCGTAAGATTGTTATCTAACAAATCTGGAAAATGAAACGATGTTTTATATCTTTTCACCCGTAGAGGTTCATGATGACAAAAGTTGCGGTGCTGCTGGCACCTGGTTTTGAAGAAGCAGAAGCGATTATCACAGTGGATATCCTGCGTCGCTTGCAGATCGAGGTGGAAATGCTGGCCTGCGCGGAGTCCCGTGCGGTAGTGAGTTACCACAATATCCCCATGGTGGCTGACAGTACATTAACGGAACGTATTAATAGGCTGTATGACGCGGTCGTGTTACCCGGTGGGCCGCAGGGGAGTATCAATCTTGCGGCTAACCAGGAGGTGATACGCTTTGTTTCCGCGCATGACGAGCACGGCAAACTCATCTGCCCGATCTGCTCTGCGGCCGCGCGGGTGCTGGGCGCAAACGGGCTACTGAAGGGGCGGCGCTACGTCTGTTCCGGCGATCTGTGGCAGACCGTTGATGATGGAGTATATGTAGATGCGCCGGTGGTGGAGGATAACAACCTCATCAGCGGCAAGGGGCTGGGGCACGCTTTTGACTTTGCGCTGACGCTCTCTGCGCGTCTGTTGGGCGACGATGCCCCCGTGCGCGATCATGCTGAACACATCTATTACCGCTGGTAAATTTTCTGCCGGACGCTAAGGCGTCTGGGTTACAGGGATTTCTTAGCTGACCTTATGGATAATCCTGCTTAACTCCTTTCCATTTGTAGGACAATTACGTCCTTTTTTATGTCATTTTTCGCTGAATTTATGTACGCAATTACTGTAATTCTGCGGTGTGATGTCGCTCTCTTATGGATGATTAATTTCCCGCTAAAACTATCACCAGCAATAACGCTTATGACGAGGTAAGCGCTAATGCCTTGTTTTAAGTCCGAATAAATAAGTTGTTCGCCATTATTCCCTACAGATAAGAATGCTAAAGCTGGAGTTTACCATGCACAAATTTACTAAAGCGCTGGCGGCCATCGGCCTGGCTGCCGTTATGTCACAATCCGCTATCGCTGAAAATTTAAAGCTCGGTTTTCTGGTTAAACAGCCGGAAGAACCGTGGTTCCAGACCGAATGGAAATTTGCTGATAAAGCCGGAAAAGATTTGGGATTTGAGGTAATTAAAATCGCCGTACCTGACGGCGAGAAAACGCTTAACGCCATTGATAGCCTGGCGGCGAGCGGCGCGAAAGGTTTCGTTATCTGTACGCCGGATCCAAAGCTGGGTTCAGCGATTGCCGCGAAAGCGCGCGGTTATGACATGAAAGTGATTGCGGTGGACGATCAGTTCGTGAATGCCAAAGGCAAACCGATGGATACCGTTCCGCTGGTGATGATGGCGGCCACCAAAATCGGCGAGCGTCAGGGCCAGGAGCTCTATAAAGAGATGCAAAAACGCGGCTGGGATGTAAAAGAGACCGCCGTGATGGCGATTACCGCTGACGAGCTGGATACCGCCCGTCGTCGCACCACGGGCTCCATGGACGCGCTAAAAGCGGCTGGCTTCCCGGAAAAACAAATCTACAAAGTCCCGACCAAATCCAACGATATCCCGGGCGCCTTTGATGCGGCGAACTCTATGCTCGTCCAGCACCCGGAGGTGAAACACTGGCTGGTGGTGGGGATGAACGATAACACCGTGCTGGGCGGCGTGCGTGCAACGGAAGGCCAGGGCTTTAAAGCACCGGACATTATCGGGATCGGCATCAACGGCGTGGACGCCGTGAGCGAACTGTCTAAAGCGCAGGCGACCGGCTTCTACGGCTCTCTGCTGCCAAGCCCGGATGTCCACGGCTATAAATCCAGCGAAATGCTTTACAACTGGGTGACCAAGGGGGTTGAGCCGCCGAAATTCACCGAAGTAACCGATGTGGTGCTGATCACCCGCGATAATTTCAAAGAGGAGCTGGCGAAAAAAGGACTGGGCGGCAAGTAATACGCTGTGATTGCGCCCCTCACACGCCGTGAGGGGCCTGACGTACACACTACAGGAATCACGGAGTCGTTATGCAACAGTCTGATCCGTATCTCTCTTTCCGCGGCATCGGTAAAACATTCCCCGGCGTAAACGCGCTGACCGATATCAGCTTCGACTGCTATGCCGGTCAGGTTCATGCCCTGATGGGGGAGAACGGCGCGGGAAAATCCACGCTGCTAAAAATTCTCAGCGGCAACTACACGCCCACCACCGGCACGCTGGCCATTCGCGGCGAAGAGGTGGCCTTTGCCGATACCACGGCAGCGTTAAACGCGGGCGTCGCCATCATCTATCAGGAGCTGCATCTCATTCCTGAAATGACCGTGGCGGAGAACATCTACCTGGGCCAGCTTCCGCATAAAAGCGGCGTGGTCAACCGCTCGCTGCTCAACTATGAAGCGGGCTTGCAACTCAGGCACCTTGGGCTGGATGTCGATCCACAAACGCCCCTCAAGTATCTCTCCATCGGCCAGTGGCAGATGGTGGAAATTGCCAAAGCGCTGGCGCGTAACGCCAAGATCATCGCTTTTGACGAGCCAACCAGCTCGCTCTCGGCGCGTGAAATTGAAAACCTCTTTCGCGTGATCCGCGAGCTGCGCAAAGAGGGCCGCATCATTCTGTACGTCTCCCACCGTATGGAAGAGATTTTTGCCTTAAGCGATGCCATCACCGTGTTTAAGGATGGCCGCTACGTGCGCACCTTCACCGATATGCAGCAGGTCAATCATGACCAGCTGGTGCAGGCGATGGTTGGGCGCGATCTGGGGGATATTTACCACTGGAAGCCGCGCGAGTACGGCCCTGAGCGTCTGCGTCTGGATAGCGTTAAAGCCCCAGGCGTGCGCACACCTATTTCACTCTCGGTGCGCAGCGGCGAAATCGTCGGGCTGTTTGGCCTTGTCGGGGCAGGGCGCAGCGAGCTGATGAAAGGGCTGTTTGGCGGTACGCGCATTACCCAGGGCCAGGTCTTCGTCGACGGGAAAAAGGTCGATATACAGAAGCCTGCGCAGGCGATTAACGCGGGCATCATGCTCTGTCCGGAGGATCGAAAGGCCGAAGGCATTATTCCAGTGCACTCGGTGCGCGACAACATCAACATCTCTGCCCGGCGCAAGTTCATCCGCGCGGGATGTCTGATTAACGACGGGTGGGAGGCGCGCAACGCGGATCACCATATCCGTTCGCTGAACATCAAAACTCCCGGGGCTGAACAGCTGATCATGAACCTGTCCGGCGGCAACCAGCAAAAAGCCATTCTGGGGCGCTGGCTGTCGGAAGACATGAAGGTCATTTTGCTGGATGAACCAACGCGCGGTATCGACGTGGGGGCGAAACACGAAATCTATAACGTCATCTATGAGCTGGCAAAACGCGGCGTGGCGGTGCTGTTCGCCTCCAGCGATCTGCCCGAGGTGCTGGGCGTCGCCGACCGCATTGTAGTGATGCGTGAAGGCGAAATTGCCGGTGAATTGCTGCATGAACAGGCGAATGAACAACAGGCGTTGAGTCTCGCCATGCCTAAAGTTAGCCAGGCTGTCGCCTGAGTAAGGAGTCAATGATGTCCTCTGTTACTACATCCGGAGCGCCGAAGTCGGCTTTCAGTTTTGGCCGCATCTGGGACCAGTACGGCATGTTGGTGGTTTTTGCCGCCCTGTTCGTTGCGTGCGCGATTTTTGTGCCAAACTTCGCGACCTTCATCAACATGAAGGGGCTGGGGCTGGCCATCTCCATGTCCGGCATGGTGGCCTGCGGAATGCTATTCTGCCTGGCCTCCGGCGATTTTGACCTGTCGGTCGCCTCGGTGATTGCCTGTGCCGGGGTCACCACTGCCGTGGTGATCAATATGACCGAAAGCCTGTGGATCGGCGTGCTGGCGGGGCTGATGCTCGGCGTGCTGAGCGGTCTGGTGAACGGCTTTGTGATTGCGCGACTGAAGATTAACGCCCTGATCACGACGCTTGCGACCATGCAAATCGTGCGCGGTCTGGCCTATATCATCTCCGACGGTAAGGCGGTGGGGATTGAAGACGAGCGCTTCTTTACGCTGGGCTATGCCAACTGGCTGGGCTTGCCTGCGCCTATCTGGCTGACGGTAGCCTGTCTGATCCTGTTTGGTTTCCTGCTTAACCGCACCACCTTTGGTCGTAATACCCTGGCGATTGGCGGGAACGAGGAAGCGGCGCGTCTGGCGGGTGTCCCGGTCGTACGGACCAAGATCATTATCTTCGTGCTTTCCGGGCTTGTGTCGGCAGCGGCGGGGATTATTCTGGCGTCGCGTATGACCAGCGGCCAGCCAATGACCTCTATCGGTTATGAGCTGATTGTCATTTCCGCCTGCGTATTGGGGGGCGTATCCCTCAAGGGCGGCATCGGAAAAATCTCATATGTGGTGGCGGGGATCCTGATTCTGGGGACCGTGGAGAACGCCATGAACCTGCTTAATATTTCTCCGTTCTCTCAGTACGTCGTACGCGGCCTGATCCTGCTGGCAGCAGTGATCTTCGACCGTTACAAGCAAAAAGCGAAGCGTACCGTCTGATTTATTTTTAGCCACTTATCTGCTCAACTATTAACCATAGTTGACTCCCTGACCGGCCCGCCAGTTATGCTGACGGGCCGGTTGCTAAATGGCGAGCGCCGTCACACTGTCTATACTTACATGGCTGTTTTGTTCACTGTAAGGAGGATTAGGGTGGCTGACTTGTTAACCGCACCGCCTGTACTGCCCGGAAAATTTGCTTTCTTTTTTGACCTCGACGGGACGCTCGCCGGAATTGAACCGCATCCTGACGACGTCGTTGTACCGGATCTGGTGTTAGAGAATTTGCAGCAGCTCTCCCGACAGAACGAGGGGGCACTGGCATTGATTTCAGGGCGCTCAATGGCCGAGCTGGATGTGCTCGCCAGTCCTTATCACTTTCCGCTGGCCGGTGTGCACGGAGCGGAGCGCCGCGATATCCATGATCAACTGCATATAGTTTCACTCCCCGATACGCTGGTTCAGGCGCTGCATGCGCAACTCTCTTCTGCTCTGGAACTGCTTCCCGGTACGGAACTGGAAGCCAAAGGCATGGCCTTTGCGCTGCACTACCGTCAGGCGCCTCACCATGAGGCGGCGATCTTTTCGGTAGCAAGAAGCGTGGCGGAAGCCCATCCGGAGCTGGCGTTACAGCCCGGTAAATGTGTGGTCGAGATTAAACCAGCAGGAATTAATAAAGGCGCTGCCATTGCAGCGTTTATGGCGGAAGCGCCGTTTAAAGGGCGCACGCCAGTATTTTTTGGGGATGACCTGACCGACGAGGCCGGGTTCAGCGTGGTAAACCAGGCCAGTGGCATGTCTGTCAAGGTAGGGCCGGGTGAAACCGTTGCCGGATGGCGGCTGGAAAACGTCGCCAGCGTCTGGCAGTGGATATCTGATGTCGCTAACCAGCAACAACAACAAATAGCGCAAAACAACGGGAGAAATCATTATGGGTCGCTTAGTCGTCGTCTCTAATCGCATCGCACCGCCGGATGATAAAAAAGCCAGTGCCGGTGGCCTGGCGGTCGGGGTATTAGGTGCCCTCAAAGCCGCGGGTGGACTCTGGTTTGGCTGGAGCGGGGAAATCAGTAATGATGAGAAACCGCTTAAAAAGGTGTCACGGGGCAATATCACGTGGGCTTCCTTCGCACTCAGTGAGAAGGACTATGATGAATATTATTCCGAGTTCTCAAACGCCGTGCTGTGGCCAGCGTTTCACTATCGTCTGGACCTGGTGAAATTCCAGCGTGAATCCTATGAAGGCTATATGCGCGTTAATGCGCTGCTGGCAGATAAACTGCTGCCGCTGATCGAAGAAGACGATATTTTATGGATCCACGACTACCATCTGCTGCCTTTCGCCAGAGAGCTGCGAAAACGTGGTGTGAATAACCGAATCGGTTTTTTCCTGCACATTCCTTTCCCGACGCCGGAGATTTTCACGGCACTGCCGCAGCATGAAGAGATCCTTGAGGCGCTGTCCGATTACGACCTGCTCGGTTTCCAGACGGAAAACGACAGACTGGCCTTCCTCGACAGCGTGTCCGGTAAAACCCGACTGGTCACTCACGGCGGCAAATCTCACACCGCGTGGGGACGTCATTTCCATACCGAGGTCTACCCGATTGGTATTGAGCCAGACGAAATTGCCGAGCAGGCCTCCGGTCCATTGCCTCCGAAGCTTGCCCAGCTTAAGGATGAACTCAAGCACGTTAAGAATATCTTTTCGGTTGAACGACTTGATTATTCCAAAGGGTTGCCGGAGCGATTCCTCGCGTACGAAACCCTGCTGGAAAAATTCCCGCAGCATCACGGCAAGATTCGTTATACCCAGATAGCGCCGACCTCACGCGGTGAGGTTCAGGCCTATCAGGATATCCGTCACCAGCTTGAGACCGAAGCAGGGCGCATCAACGGGCGCTACGGGCAGCTTGGCTGGACACCACTTTTCTATTTGAATCAGCACTTTGAGCGCAAAATTCTGATGAAAGTGTTCCGCTATGCGGACGTCGGGCTAGTCACGCCCCTGCGCGACGGGATGAATCTGGTGGCAAAAGAGTATGTTGCAGCACAAGATCCTGCTGACCCGGGTGTGCTGGTGCTGTCTCAATTTGCCGGTGCGGCAAACGAGTTAACCTCAGCGCTGATTGTAAACCCTTACGATCGCGATGACGTGGCAAATGCCCTGAACCGTGCGTTAACTATGCCGCTTGCGGAACGTATTTCACGCCATTCGGAAATGATGGAGACCATCATGAAGAATGATATTAACCGCTGGCAGGCGCGTTTTATTGACGATTTGCGCGCGATCCAGCCGCAAAGTCAGGAAGGTGATCTGCAAAAAAAGATCGCGACCTTCCCTAAACTCGCCTGATTTTCTCCGGGGGCATTAATTGCCCCCAAGAGGCACCAGCAGGACATCAACCTGGCTTGACGAAACGATAGATTTTGCCGAGCATGCCGCACGAGAAAAAAAACTCTGGTTATGATTTCCGCAAATAACCAGGTCAATATTCTCTTTCTGACAGATGTCGAGTATATGCGCGCTTAATTCACCGGTCGCGATAACGGTCTGATGAATCGGATAGTCTGCCCTCTCCACCAACTCTTGCAGGAATTGGTGCGTTTCCTCCTGCAATACCTCACGTATATCTTCCAGCATCGGCGCAGCCAGCTGATTATACATTTCGGGTTCTGCAGCCAGCGTGATCAGGCTGATGCGGGCATTGGCGGGGCGGGCGATGGATACGGCTCGGGCGACAAGCTGGTGGCTTTCGGGAGAAACAGCAACTGAAACAAGCAGATGGGAGTAACTCATCACGCACTCCTTTGATGTCAGAATGACAAGTTTCCCCAGCTTTACCGCGAAACTGCCATTACTGCAAGAGGTGAATGCGTCATTAGTGTGAAGCTTATCATAATTATTCATTAATTATTCTTATAAGAAGAATAACTGAAAAGATGGCCTAAATGAAAAAAATTAACAGCTTAACGTAAATTACACATTTTCCCTTCCGGGTGGTTAACTCGCCTTAACTCATCATCAACCCGGCGTAGATCGTTACGCAACGAAACTGATTTTTGTGTTACCAGCGTTAACCCACTGTTTTTACTTTATTAATTAATGGTAGTTTCAGCGTGAAGTTTTCCCCATAGCAGATCAATGCGGATTTGCCCTGTCTTTACATTTCCCAGACCCAATTCCCCCGTCCGGATGCATGAGTATTCGTTCCTGAAGAATATAAACAAGCTTGGGTTGGATAAAAAACACCCAAATTACAAGTCACGCTGATGGATTTATAGGTTACATTCGCGTAAATTATGTGACGCAGATCACATTTTTTTTAAATTCCAGGGGGGGCTGCATTGTATGTGTCAAAACTGACGAGTAGAGTTTGCGTCGAATTAGGAAAAATCTTAGTTATTTGTAAGAAAAGATAAAATGTGTAACCGACATTTTGGCCATGTTAACCGGTCACGCGCTTTACGACGTACAAACCTAAATTCAACTATGCATTTGGCCTTTTCTTTTTATACCGGGTGATTTCCCGGCGACATCACGGGGTGCGGTCTTTCCGCATAAAAATAATAGTTGGTTATTCGGGATGGGAAAAATGCATACATCCGAGTTGCTAAAACATATTTACGACATCAATTTGTCGTATTTATTGCTCGCGCAGCGTTTGATTAGTCAGGACAAACCGTCAGCGATGTTTCGTCTGGGTGTTAACGAAGAGATGGCAACCATGCTGGTGGGATTAACACTTCCGCAGATGGTCAAGCTGGCTGAAACCAATCAGCTTGTCTGCCAGTTCCGTTTCGATAACCCGCAGACCATTACGCGTCTGACTCAGGAATCCCGCGTGGACGATCTGCAACAGATCCACACCGGTATTCTTCTCTCCACCCGCCTGCTCAACGAAATCAGCCAGCCTGACGACGTAGCCCGGAAGAAAAGGGCTTAACAATGAGCGAAAAAAGCATTGTTCAGGAAGCCCGTGATATCCAGCTGGCAATGGAACTCATCACGCTGGGTGCGCGTTTACAAATGCTGGAAAGCGAGACGCAACTGAGCCGTGGTCGTTTGATCAAGCTGTACAAAGAATTGCGTGGTAGCCCACCGCCAAAAGGCATGCTGCCGTTTTCGACTGACTGGTTCATGACCTGGGAGCAGAACATCCATGCTTCCATGTTCTGTAACGCCTGGCAGTACCTGCTTAAAACGGGCTTATGCAGCGGCGTGGATGCCGTGATTAAAGCCTACAAACTTTACCTTGAGCAATGCCCGCAGCAGGAACAGGGACCCCTGCTGGCGCTGACCCGCGCCTGGACGCTGGTGCGTTTTGTTGAAAGCGGAATGCTTGAATTGTCGCGCTGCAACTGCTGTGACGGCAATTTTATTACCCACGCGCACCAGCCTGCGGGCAGCTTCGCCTGTAGTTTATGCCAGCCTCCATCCCGAGCCGTAAAAAGACGTAAACTTTCCCGGGATGCTGCCGATATTATTCCACAACTGCTGGATGAACAGATCGAACACGCTGTTTAACCCGAACCTGTGGGCAAGATTCCAGCAGCGGTAAGCGATTACCGCTGCTTTTTTTTACCCTGCGTTCAGGTCACGCGCTCGAAATGAACGTCCTGCCATAGTCACTAGCGGAAGGATGATGTCGTGCTTATCTTATTAGGTTACCTGGTAGTTCTCGGTACAGTTTTCGGCGGTTACATGATGACCGGCGGGCACCTTGGAGCACTCTATCAACCGGCTGAACTTGTCATCATCGGCGGTGCAGGGGTAGGGGCTTTTATCGTTGGTAACAACGGTAAATCGATCAAGGGCACGCTGAAGGCGATTCCGCTGCTGTTTCGTCGCTCGAAATACACCAAAAGCATGTATATGGATCTTCTGGCGCTGCTCTATCGCCTGATGGCGAAGTCACGTCAGCAAGGAATGTTCTCGCTGGAGCGGGACATTGAAAACCCGAAAGAGAGCGAAATTTTCGCCAGCTACCCGCGTATTCTGGCTGACGCGATGATGCTCGATTTTATCGTCGATTACCTGCGGCTGATCATCAGCGGCAACATGAACACCTTCGAAATTGAAGCCCTGATGGACGAAGAGATCGAAACCCACGAGAGCGAATCCGAAGTTCCGGCCAACAGCCTGGCGCTGGTGGGCGACTCGCTTCCGGCGTTCGGTATCGTGGCGGCGGTCATGGGCGTCGTTCATGCCCTGGCCTCGGCGGATCGCCCGGCGGCTGAACTGGGCGCCCTGATTGCCCACGCAATGGTGGGGACGTTCCTCGGTATTTTACTGGCATACGGCTTTATCTCCCCGCTGGCGAGCGTGCTGCGCCAGAAGAGCGCTGAAACCACCAAAATGATGCAGTGCGTGAAAATTACGCTGCTCTCAAACCTCAACGGTTATGCGCCACCGATCGCCGTCGAATTTGGCCGTAAGACGCTCTACTCCAGCGAACGTCCGTCGTTTATCGAACTGGAAGAGCATGTGCGCGCGGTGAAAAACCCCAACCAACAGACGACAACTGAGGACGCATGAAAAACCAGTCCCATCCGATCGTCATCGTAAAAAAACGCAAGCATAAGGGGCACGGGCACGGTTCTCACGGTTCATGGAAGATCGCGTACGCCGATTTTATGACCGCCATGATGGCCTTCTTTCTGGTGATGTGGCTGATCTCCATCTCCAGCCCGAAAGAGCTTATTCAGATTGCGGAATATTTCAGAACGCCGCTGGCGACGGCGGTCACCGGCGGGCCGCGCATATCGAACAGCGACAGCCCGATCCCCGGCGGCGGTGACGATTACACCCAGCAGCAGGGCGAAGTGAAAAAACAGCCTAACATCGACGAGCTGAAAAAACGGATGGAGCAGGCGCGCCTGAAAAAACTGCGCGGTGACCTGGATCAGCTGATTGAGGCGGACCCTAAATTGCGCGCGCTGCGTCCGCATCTGAAAATTGACCTGGTGCAGGAAGGGCTGCGTATTCAGATCATCGACAGCCAGAACCGACCGATGTTCAAAACCGGCAGTGCCGACGTGGAGCCCTACATGCGCGATATTCTGCGTGCGATTGCACCGGTGCTGAACGGCATTCCGAACCGCGTTAGCCTCTCCGGTCACACGGATGATTTCCCGTACGCCACGGGAGAGAAGGGATACAGCAACTGGGAGCTTTCTGCCGATCGCGCCAACGCCTCGCGTCGCGAGCTGGTGGCGGGTGGGCTTGATGATGGCAAGGTCCTGCGCGTGGTCGGCATGGCTGCAACCATGCGCCTGACCGACCGCGGACCGGATGACGCCATCAACCGTCGTATCAGTCTTTTAGTGCTGAACCAGCAGGCGGAGCAGGCCATCCTGCATGAAAACGCCGAAAGTCAGAATGAGTCACTGGACGATTTAAAACAGCCTGGGGCCGTCCCTTCGGCTGCCGTTCCAACATCGCCACCAGCCAATCCGAGGTGATAGCGTGAGCATGGATATTACCGATTTTTACCAGACATTTTTTGATGAAGCCGACGAATTGTTGGCCGATATGGAGCAACATTTGCTGGATCTGGTGCCCGAGGCACCGGACTCAGAACAGCTCAACGCCATCTTCCGTGCGGCGCATTCCATTAAAGGCGGAGCCGGAACGTTTGGATTTACCATTTTGCAGGAAACAACCCATTTAATGGAAAACCTGCTGGATGAAGCACGACGCGGTGAGATGCAGCTCAATACCGACATTATCAACCTGTTTTTGGAAACGAAAGATATTATGCAGGAACAGCTCGACGCCTATAAAAGTTCGGCAGAGCCTGATGCCGCCAGCTTTGAATACATCTGCAACGCGCTGCGTCAGTTAGCGCTGGAAGCCAAAGGTGAGGCGTCTGCGCCCGTTGTCCCTGCGGCAAAACTGAGCGTTGTTGACGCCGCGGCCAAACCAGACAGTGCGCCTGATGCGCCCGCAGGAAAATTGCGCGTAGTGCTGTCACGGCTGAAAGAGAACGAGGTCAACCTGCTGGAAGAGGAGCTGGGTAACCTGGCGACGCTCAGCAACGTGGTGAAGGGTAAAGACAGCCTGGCCGCGACGCTCGACGGCGGGATCGGCCAGGATGACATTGTGGCGGTGCTGTGCTTCGTGATTGAAGCGGATCAAATTGCGTTTGAAACCGAGGCGGCGGCCGTTGAAGTGCCCGCGCCGGCAGAAATTGCCCCTGCGGTAGTTGCCGCTGCCCCTGCACTGAAAGCCGTGCCCAAAGAGACGGCCGCCCCGGCCCGCGGTGAAAAACCGGCGGCGCGTTCCAGCGAGTCCACAAGCATTCGCGTGGCGGTGGAGAAAGTGGATCAGCTGATCAACCTGGTGGGTGAACTGGTGATCACCCAGTCGATGCTGGCCCAGCGCTCCAACGAGCTGGACCCGGTGACCCACGGCGATCTCATCACCAGCATGGGCCAGTTACAACGTAACGCCCGCGATTTGCAGGAATCGGTGATGTCCATCCGCATGATGCCGATGGAATATGTCTTCAGCCGCTTCCCGCGCCTGGTGCGCGACCTGGCCAGCAAGCTCAACAAACAGATCGAACTCACGCTGATGGGCAGCTCCACCGAGCTGGATAAGAGCCTGATTGAACGCATTATCGACCCGTTAACGCACCTGGTGCGTAACAGCCTCGACCACGGCATTGAGCTGCCGGAAAACCGCGTGGCAGCCGGAAAATCGCCAGTGGGCAACCTGATCCTGTCAGCAGAACATCAGGGCGGCAACATCTGCATCGAAGTGACCGATGACGGCGCGGGCCTGAACCGCGAGCGCATTCTGGCGAAGGCGATTTCGCAGGGCATGGCGGTCAACGAAAACATGACTGACGAAGAAGTGGGCATGCTGATTTTTGCCCCGGGCTTCTCAACCGCAGAGCAGGTCACCGACGTTTCCGGCCGCGGCGTGGGCATGGACGTGGTGAAACGTAACATTCAGGAGATGGGCGGTCATGTTGAGATCCAGTCTAAGCAGGGCGCGGGCACCACGATCCGTATCCTGTTGCCGCTAACGCTGGCCATTCTTGACGGCATGTCCGTTAAAGTGGCGGACGAAGTCTTTATTCTGCCGCTGAACGCGGTGATGGAATCCCTCCAGCCGCGCGAAGAAGATCTGCATCCGCTGGCGGGCGGCGAGCGCGTGCTCGAAGTGCGCGGCGAGTACCTGCCGCTGGTGGAACTGTGGAAAGTGTTCGAAGTGGACGGGGCAAAAACCGAGGCCACGCAGGGTATCGTTGTGATCCTGCAAAGCGCCGGACGCCGCTACGCGCTGCTGGTCGATCAGCTGATTGGTCAGCATCAGGTGGTGGTTAAGAACCTGGAAAGTAACTACCGCAAAGTGCCGGGGATCTCTGCTGCCACCATCCTGGGTGATGGTAGCGTCGCGCTGATCGTCGATGTATCGGCACTTCAGGGATTAAATCGTGAACAACGTGTGGCGAACACAGCCGCCTGATTAAGTAAAAGGTAATAACATGACCGGTATGAGTAACGTAACGAAACTGGCGGGCGAGCCATCTGGGCAGGAATTCCTGGTTTTCACTTTAGGTGATGAAGAGTACGGTATCGACATCCTGAAAGTGCAGGAAATTCGCGGGTACGATCAGGTAACGCGCATCGCGAATACGCCAGCGTTTATCAAGGGTGTGACCAACCTGCGCGGTGTGATTGTGCCTATCGTGGATCTGCGCGTGAAGTTCAGCCAGGGCGATGTGGAGTACAACGATAACACGGTGGTGATTGTTCTGAATCTGGGGCAGCGCGTGGTGGGGATTGTGGTGGACGGCGTGTCAGATGTGCTGTCGCTGACCGCCGATCAAATCCGTCCTGCGCCGGAGTTTGCGGTCACGCTGTCGACGGAATACCTGACAGGGCTGGGTGCGCTCGGCGAGCGTATGCTGATTCTGGTGAATATTGAGAAGCTGCTGAACAGCGAAGAGATGGCGCTGCTGGATATTGCGGCGAATCACGTGGCATAAAATAATGCCGGGTGGCGGCTTCGCCTTACCCGGCCTACAAATGGCTCGAACACGTAGGCCGGGTACGCGTCAGCGCCACCCGGCTCTTTTGTATCTTTACGCCTCCTGCTCCACCAGCTCTGCCTCCGCTTCCCGCGCCCCTTCATTCTGCGACAGCATCGCCGTCGCAATCCCGTTCCCCAGCACGTTAATGGCCGATCTCCCCATATCCAGGAAATGGTCAATCCCCATCAGCAGCAGGATCCCGGCTACCGGAATGTTAAAGCCTGGAATGGTTGCCGCCAGCACCACCAGCGACGAGCGCGGTACGCCCGCAATGCCCTTCGAGGCCAGCATCAGCGTTAACATCAGCACCGTCACCTCGGTAAAACTCAGGTGAATGTTGTACGCCTGGGCAATAAACATTGAGGCGAACGAGCAGTACACCATGGAGCCGACCAGGTTAAACGAGTAGCCGATTGGCAGGACGAAAGAGGCGATATTCCGTGAACAACCAAAGCGCGCTAACTGCTCCAGCGTTTTTGGGTATGCCGCTTCAGAGCTGCTGGTGGTAAACGCCACCAGCACCGGATCTTTCAGCATCGCCACCAGACGGAAAATCTCTTTCTTCAGTACCATGTAACCCACGGCCAGCAATACCAGACAGGTCAGGAGGATCGCCACATAATAACCGCCAATAAACGAGGCATAGTTCAGCAAAATGCCCAGCCCCTGGGTGGCAATGACGGACGAAATCGCCGCGAAAATGGCCAGCGGCGCAACGTACATCACGTAGCCCGTCACCTTCAGCATAATGTGGGATACCACATCCAGCGCCGCGACCAGCGGGGCGTTGAATTTTTGGCCCAGTGACGCGCCGCCAATGCCGAAGAACATCGAGAAGACCACAATTTGCAGGATCTCATTGTTGGCCATCGCGCCGGCAATGCTGGTTGGAATGGTGTGTGACAGAAAGGCTTTCAGCGACATCCCGCTCACGGCCAGGCCGGTATCAACCGTCTCTGTCGGAATGCTCAGGTTCAGACCGCTGCCGGGTTGTTCAAGGGTAACAATAAACAGCCCCACCAGAATGGAAAGTACGGATGAGCTGATAAACCACACCATCGCTTTACCCCCGACGCGCCCAATCGTAGACGTTTCACCCAGCCTCATAATGCCCACCGTCAGGGTGCTGAACACCAGCGGGGCTATCACCATCTTGATCAGCCGCAGGAAAATATCGGTCAGCAGGGTGATGTTCTCCGACCAGGCCTGTATCGCGTCGGACGAAGCATACTCATGGATGGCCGCACCGGAAAGAATGCCCGCCAGCATGAAAATCACGATGAAGAGCGTGAGTTTGTTTGCACTTGCCACAAAAAGATCCTCTATGCGCTAAAAGAGTTTCCTGCGTCAATGCATACAAAATTTTTATTTAAGCGCAGGAAAATATTCGGGGCATAAATTGAAGTAAAGCTGCGTGAGTTACAACTTGTTTTTAATTTTTATGAAATTCGTTGTTTTTATCATGACGATATATTGTGACTCAGATCACACTACAGGCGATATATCCTCAAGTTAAGCAAGAATAATGCCCATTTTTTTTTGCTAACCCTTTGTAATGTTTGTTAATAACCTGTTAATTCGAGCGGGGTTGCCCTCTTTTTGATGAAAGTGGTTGAAGTGCTAACCATAAACTAAATTCTCAGTAACCGCGCCGGGGAATGTTTAAGCGGGGCTAACATACTGAACAGTATGAATAAAATATGGCAAGCGAACCTATATTTCTTCTGGAGGGTGGTAAATGAAAAGAAAACTTCTTTTTATCTGCGCGGGCACGCTGCTGACGGCGGGAACGGTCGGTCAGGCTCTCGCGGTCACCAGTAGCGGCACTATCGGCGCGACGTTGACGCTGACAAACGGCTGCTTGATCAACGGCTCGCCAACGCAAAATGGCATTAACTTCGGGACGCTGGATTTCGGCACTCATCCTGCAACATTCTCCACCCTGACAACCCAGTTAACCGGTGCCAGCGGAGGAAACACCTTTACCATTCAATGTACCACTGCCAGTTACACGGTGGCGATCACCGGCAACACTAACGCTACCGCACCCGGAACCGTTGTCGGCACCCCAGGTACGCCGGGCCGCTATCTGGTCAACACCGCCAATGCGGCGCAGGGCGTTGCCTACAGCCTGTTCAGCGATAGTGGTTACAACAACGTGGTTGCGAACAATGCCGCGTTGCCGGTCGCCTCTACTGCGGGTGGGGTGGATAGCTACACCCTCTACGCACGCATTACGGGCGGCGGCAATAGCGTGACGGTCGTACCGGGAACCTATACCGACACGATTAACGTCAGCGTCACCTACTGATTCAGCCATGAAGGCATTGTTATGTCTGCGCGACAGCGCAGAGGGCGTCGTGCACCCTTTTTTGACCCTGTTGGTCGGGCTGATGTTGATCCCAGACGCCGGGGCGGTGACGTCCCAGTCATTCAGGGTGAGCGCGACGGTTGTGCCTGGATGCTCGGTGAGCACCGGCACCGGCGGGCGTTTCGGTACGCTGAATTTCGGGACCCGCAGCGGCGTGGAGAGCGCACCGGTCAGCACCAGCTTTGTTGCCGACGGCGCGTTGTCCATCGCCTGCACACCGGGTGTGGCGCTAAGTATGAGCATTAATGGCGGTCAGAATTATAGCTCTGTGCGGCGGATGACGCGTTCAGGCGGGACAGAGGTGGTCGGTTACCGGCTCTACAGCAGCAGCTCTCTGGCCGCAAACAGTGAAATTGGGGTTAACCAGGCAATACCGATTACCTATACCAACAGCAATAACATCGCGCTGCCTCTTTTTGGCGTCGCGCTTTTGACCGGGTTTAGCCCGTCAGGAACGTATTCAGATCAACTCACCGTGACCTTGTCATGGTAGGAAAGGGAGAGCATTGATGAAGCCATTTTTCAGGCGGTCAGGCCTGTTGAGTCTGTTGGGGATAACGGCCCTTACAGCGGTTAAGGCGCAAGCAGCCGCAACCATTCTTCTTTGGCCTATCGATCCGTGGCTTTCGGCAGACGCCAGAGCAACTGAATTGTGGATCCAGAATCAGGGCAACAGCGCCACGACAATGCAGATACGCATTGTGCGCTGGAAACAGGAGGGCGGATATGAGCGTTACACCGCCCAGCAGGATGTGGTCGCCAGCCCGCCGATCGTGACTATCGCTAAAGGCAGTAAACAGCTTATTCGCCTGATTAAGCAGGGGACGATCCCGTCCGGCGTCGAGCAAGCCTACCGCATCATTGTGGATGAGATTCCCCAGCCGGATGCCAAAGCGGAACCGTCTATGGGCCTCAAACTGCAAATGCGCTATTCCATTCCCTTATTTGTTTATGGACAGGGGATCCCCACCCTCAACGAAGGAGAGCATCACGCGCTGGCGAACACTCAGCAGCTCAACTGGCGGGTCATTCAGGAGGAGGGGAAACCCGCGCTTGAGGTCCGCAATCAGGGGAACGTTCACGTCAGGCTCAGCCAGGTTGCGGTTGAGCAGGGCGGGCAAAAACGCACGGTTGCCGAGGGGCTGCTGGGTTATGTGCTGCCAGGCAGCACCCGAAGCTGGCCGCTTCCGGCAGGGATTTATCAGCCGAATCGGATGAGCGCGCAAATTAATGCCAGGGATACGCAATGGCAATCGACGCCCGTCAACTGAAACCGGCGATGATGATCCTGCTTTGCGTCAGTACCAGCGCATTTGCCGAAACCGGCGACGACAGTTTACCGCCGCCGCCGGACGCGCGGACGATGAACGGCGAAGCTGTATTCCAGCTCGCCCTGGTGCTGAACCACTATGACACGGGTCTGGTGGTGCCGGTGACGCAGCGCGAGGGCGCCTGGTTTATTTCAGGAGCGGATTTGCTTCGCGCCGGACTGCCGCAGGAGCATGTGCCTGCCGGAGAGGTGAACCTTTCAACGCTCTCATCGGTACGCGTAGAGTATGACAGCAGCGCCCAGCGGCTCATGCTGACGGTCCCCCGGGACTGGGTTGCGGCGCGGATCACGTCGTTTAGGGGTCAGAGCGCGCAAAGCAAGCCGCATTATGGCCGGGGCGCGCTGCTCAACTACGACGTTTATACCAACCATACCGAGCACACGGGCGGCCAGGCGTCGGTGTGGCATGAGTTCCGCTATTTCAACGAAGACTATTCGTTTTCTTCGACAGGGTACGCCCGACAGAATTTCGCCGGAAGCAGCGGGCAGCAGGAAGGATACGTGCGCTATGACTCAACCCTGCTGATCACCAACGAGGAGGATGCCACCACCTGGACCGTTGGGGACGTCATCAGCGATGCGCTGAGCTGGAGCACCAGCGTGCGGATGGGCGGGATCAGCTACGGGCGCGACTTCTCCCTGCGTCCGGATCTGGTGACCTGGCCGCTGCCGGCGTTTTCCGGTGAGGCGGCCGTCCCGACCTCGGTCGATCTCTTTATTAATGGCTACCGTTCCGGCTCCACCCGCCTTCAGCCGGGGCCGTTTACCCTCACTAATCTGCCGTACATCAACGGCGCAGGGGATGCGGTACTGGTCACCACCGACGCGCTGGGACGTCAGGTGAGCACCACGCTGCCGTTTTATGTCAGCAGCGATCTGCTGAAGCAGGGGTTAAGCGACGGCGCCGTGACGCTGGGCAGCCTGCGGCGCAACTACGGTATAGAGAATTTTGACTATGGCCCGGCGGCGGGCAGCGGATCGTATCGCTACGGGGTGACCGACTGGCTGACGCTGGAGGGGCATGCGGAAGGGGCGGAGTCGCTGGCGCTCGGCGGCGCGGGCACGGTGCTGAAGCTCGGGCGTTTTGGCGTGGTGAACACGTCTTATACCCAAAGCCGGATGCGCGGCGACGAAGGGGGCCAGATGAACTGGGGCTATCAGTACAGCACCAGCGAGTTTAGCGTAGCGACCCAGCATACCCGACGCGACCGCGGCTTCGGCAACCTCGCCCTGTACGATCAGCCCACCGTTTATGATGAATATGATAACCCCGTTGCCAGCCTGAGCCGCAATACCGACCAGTACTCCTTAACCTTTAACCTCGGTGATTACGGCAATATCGGTGCGGCGTGGATCGGCGTGGAGAGTTTTGACAGCCGGAAAACCGAGCTGCTCAACCTCTCCTGGAGCCGAAATCTGTGGCGCTCAAGCAGTATTTACCTGGCGGCCAGCCGTGACCAGCAGCGGGACGACTGGACGGTTGCGCTGTCGTTGCAGGTCCCTCTGGGCGAACGTGACAGCGCCGCCGTTACCTTTGAAAACACGCCTGACGCAGGCAGCACTCAACGCATTAACTACAACCACTCGATGCCGTCTGACGGCGGCTTTAGCTGGAACATGGCCTGGGCCAACCAGTCGCGGTCGAGTAACTATCAACAGGCCACGCTCGGCTGGCGGAATAACAATGTTGAGCTTCAGGGCGGCGGCTACGGTGAGAAGGGGATGATGACCTGGTGGGGCGAGGCGATGGGCTCTGTCGTCCTGATGGACGGTGAGCTGTTTGCGGCGAACAAAATCAACGATGCGTTTGTGGTGATCAGCACCGACGGACATCCGGACGTACCCGTCAGCTACGAGAACCAGCCGGTTGGTAAAACCAATAACAAAGGTTATCTGCTGGTCAGCGGCGTTTCCGCCTATTACCCGGCGAGCTACCGCATTGATACCCTGAACTTACCTGCGGATACCCGGCTGAAAGAGACCGAGCGTCGGGTGGCGATTCGTCGGCATAACGGTTATCTGGTGGATTTCCCGATGGAGCAGGAGCGGGTTGCCAGCGTGGTCCTGCATGACGCGCAGGGCAATGCGATCCCGGTGGGAAGCCAGGTCAAACGCGCGTCCCGCAGTAGCGCGGTTGTTGGCTACGACGGCCTCGCCTGGCTGGAAAACCTCAACGATGTGAATCCTCTGGAGGTCATCACCCCGGACGGTAAACGCTGTATGGCAACGTTGAACGTGGGCGCAAATCCCGAGCATAAGCTGCAAACCTACGGTCCGCTGACCTGCCGGGAGGCGCCGTGAAACGCCTGTTGATAGCCATACTGTTGCTGTTCTCGGGCAGCGGCTGGGCGGCCTGCACCGTCAGTACGGTGAACGCCTCGTTTGGCAGCGTCACCTCATTCGCCCTGAGCAGTACGGGGGAGGTGCAAACCACCGGCACGCTGGTGGTGTCCTGCGATACTGTTCTCAACCTGCTAACCAACGACTCGGTGACGCTGACCTACACCTCGGCGTCGATAGCCGCCAACAGCCGCGCCACCATGAAACGTACCGATAATGCGGCCATCGCGGACGTTATCCCCACGCGCCTGTGCGGTGCCACTGGCTGCGGCGGAAACAGTGAAGTACAAATCAGCAAAACCTATACCTGGAATGGCAACACCCTGCTCGGGCTGCTGGGGTCAAGGCGCTACAACATTCCGCTTTATTTCCGTACTGTGCCGGGGCAGAACGTCACGGCCGGGCCGTACCAGGTGTTGTTAACGTTCAGCATCAACTACAACGTGTGCGCCGTTGGCGCGGGCGGGCTATGCCTGACCCCGCAAACCGGCACGGCAACTACCTCCATTCTCCTCAACATGACCGTCACCAACGATTGCAGCACGATGACCACGCCGGACGTGAATTTTAACAGCGCGCCGCTGGTGCAAAATTTTCCCACCGTTTCGCAGTCGATCGCCGTCACCTGCACCAAGGGCAGTACCTACACCATAGGCATTAATAATGGAGCAAACGCCCTGAACAACGTTCGTCGTATGGTTAGCGGCAGCAATTTTATGAGTTACGACATCTATAAAGAGGCGACCAGCAACCGCTGGGGCGGCAGTGGCAGCGAGCGCTGGGCCAGCGCCAGCTCATCCCAGGTCAGTACCGACGGGCTTTTACGCACCTATAACTACAGCGCTAAGGTCCTGACCAGCCAGGCCACGCCGCCTGCCGGAACCTACACCGACACGCTGATCGTTGACGTCGCGTTCTGACTCCCCGCGCTTTTCCCTTTCGCAAATGTAAAGTTCCCGTGGCCCCTGCCGATAACACCGTTAATCAATCGATGAGAAGGTGTTGTATGTTGAACCGTATCCGCGTTGTCACAATGCTTATGATGGTGCTGGTCATTTTCGCACTTCTTCAGCTTATTTCTGGCGGCCTCTTTTTCTCCTCGTTAAAACAGAACCAGGACAGCTTCGCGGCCTCGAACGATTTGCGGATGCAGCAAAGCGAACTGACCACAACCTGGGATCTGATGTTGCAGACGCGTATCAATCTGAGCCGCTCGTCTGCCCGCATGATGATGGATCCGAACAACCAGCAGAGCAGCGCAAAAACGGAACTGCTGAAGAATGCGCGCGCCACCCTGGCAGACGCGGCGAAACATTACGAGGCCTTCAAAAAAATCGCCCCTCAGCCCGCAATGGCGCAGGCGAGCGCGAACATAGATGAAAAATATCTGGCCTACTTCGCCGGCCTCACGGAGCTGGTGCAGTTCCTGGAGAAGGGCAATATGGACGCCTATTTCGCGCAGCCGACCCAGGGCATGCAGAACGCCCTCGGCGCGGCGCTCGGCGAGTACGCCAAAGCCAGCGGCGAGCTTTATCACTCCGCCTTTACGCAAAGCCAGAACGACTACCGTTTCGCGAAATGGCAGATGGCGGTGCTCGCCCTCGCGCTGGTCATCGTGCTGGTGGCCGTGTGGTACGGCATTCGTCATATCCTTCTTAATCCGCTTGGCCGCGTCATTGCCCATATCCGCGATATTGGCCGGGGCGATCTCACGAAAACGCTGACCGTTTCTGGTCGCAACGAGATCACCGAGCTGGCGACCAGCGTCGACCATATGCAGCGTTCGCTGATTGATACCGTCGCCAACGTGCGCGAGGGGGCGGATGCCATCTATACCGGCACGAGTGAAATCGCGATGGGCAACAACGATCTCTCGTCCCGTACCGAACAGCAGGCGTCCGCTCTGGAAGAGACGGCGGCCAGCATGGAGCAGCTCACCGCGACCGTGAAGCAGAATGCCGACAACGCCCGTCAGGCGTCGCAGCTTGCAGAAAGCGCGTCCGACACCGCCCAGCGCGGCGGTCGGGTGGTCGACGGCGTGGTGAAAACCATGCATGACATTGCCGACAGCTCGAAGAAAATCGCCGATATCATCAGCGTTATCGACGGCATTGCCTTCCAGACCAACATTCTCGCCCTGAACGCGGCCGTTGAAGCGGCGCGTGCGGGCGAGCAGGGACGTGGGTTTGCCGTGGTCGCTGGCGAAGTACGTAACCTCGCCAGCCGCAGCGCCAATGCGGCGAAAGAGATCAAAGCCCTGATTGAAGACTCTGTTTCACGCGTGGATACCGGCTCGGTGCTGGTGGAAAGTGCGGGTGAAACCATGAATGACATCGTGAATGCCGTGACGCGCGTGACGGACATCATGGGTGAAATCGCCTCTGCATCGGATGAGCAGAGTCGTGGTATTGACCAGGTCGCTCTGGCGGTATCGGAAATGGATCGTGTGACGCAGCAAAACGCCGCCCTGGTGCAGGAGTCCGCTGCCGCGGCCGCTGCGCTTGAGGATCAGGCGAGCCGCCTGAAAATGGCCGTCTCGGCGTTCCGTCTTACTTCAAAAACAACAATTACGGTCAGCTCGCGGTCGGCGTACAGCGAAGCAACCCCGGCGCCCGTGACAAAACCTACGCGCGCAGCGGTGACCGGACAAGATGAAAACTGGGAAACATTTTGACTGACAATTAAACCGCGGCTGCTTGCCGCTTGATGGGAGCGTGGATGTTAAATCGTATTCGTATCTCGACCACACTGTTTTTGATTCTGATCCTGTGTGGGGTTTTGCAGGTTGGCAGTAACGGGTTGTCTTTCTGGGCGTTTCGCGATGGCTATCAGAATTTGCAGGAAGTTGAGACGAGTAATCAGCAGCGCTCCGCACTGGCACAAACGCGTGCCGTGCTGTTACAGGCAAGCACTGCGCTGAACAAAGCAGGGACGTTAACCGCGCTGAGCTATCCGCCGGATGATACTAAGGCGCTGATGGTCGTGGCCCGCAGCAGCCTGAAGCAGGCCGACGCGCAGTTTAAGACGTTTACGGCGCAGGAGGCGGTGAGTGAGAAAGAGAAAACGCTGAAGGTCGCCATGAAAAAGAACTTTGATGTGTGGTACGGCGATCTCGACCATCAGGCGACGTGGCTGGAAAACAACCAGCTTTCTGACTTCCTGACCGCGCCGGTGCAGGCGTCTCAGGCGGCATTTGACGACAGCTTTAACGCATGGCAGCAGGATATTAACCAGTTTGTGGCGCGTGCCGGTGCGGACAGCCGTACCAGCTACCGCATGTCAGGGGTGATTTTCCTGACCATGGTGATCCTGGCCGCCCTGCTGACCGGCGGCTCGCTGTGGTGGTCGCGCAAAATGATCGTCCAGCCGCTGGCGATCGTCAGCAGCCACTTCGACAGTATGGCGAAGGGCGACCTGGCGCGTCCGGTGGCCGTGTATGGCAGGAATGAAATATCAGCGATTTTCGCCAGCCTGAAGGCGATGCAGAGTTCGCTGCGGGAAACGGTAAGCAACGTTCGTCAGGGCAGTTACGCCATGCATACCGGGATCTCCGAGATTGCGGCAGGCAATAACGACCTCTCATCCCGCACCGAACAGCAGGCGGCATCGCTGGCGCAGACGGCGGCCAGCATGGAGCAACTGACCGCGACGGTAAGCCAGAACGCCGATAACGCGCGTCAGGCGTCCGACTTGTCAAAACAGGCGGCGATGACGGCGAAACGTGGGGGCGACCAGGCTTCTCACGTCGCCAGCACGATGCAGCAGATTGCCGCCAGCTCGCAGAAAATTGGCGACATTATCAGCGTCATCGACGGTATCGCGTTCCAGACCAATATTCTGGCGCTGAACGCGGCCGTTGAAGCAGCGCGTGCCGGAGAGCAGGGGCGCGGGTTCGCGGTGGTTGCCGGTGAAGTCCGAAACCTCGCCAGTCGCAGCGCCAACGCGGCGAAAGAGATCAAAGGGCTGATAGAAGAGTCGGTCTCCCGCGTTCAGCAGGGCTCCGCGCTGGTGGATACCGCCGCGCAGACCATGCACGAGATTGTCACCTCCGTGACGCGGGTTAACGACATTATGGGCGAGATTGCCTCGGCGTCTGATGAACAACGCCGTGGTATTGAGCAGGTGGCGCAGGCCGTTACACAGATGGATCAGGTTACGCAGCAGAACGCCTCACTGGTGGAAGAGGCGGCGGCGGCTACCGATCAGCTGGCAAACCAGGCGGATCACCTTACCGGGTTGGTCGCCGTATTTAATGTGAAAGAGCACGTTGAAGCAGTAACAGAAGTCGGACGGTCACAGGCCGTACCCGTTGTATCCTGAATGTGATTGAGAAGGCGCTATGACATCACCCATGCCCTCAGGGCAAACGTCATTATTGTTGCAGATGACACAGCGCCTCGCGCTGTCCGACGCGCATTTTCGTCGGATATGTCAGTTAATCTACCAGCGTGCGGGGATCGTGCTTGCGGACCATAAGCGAGACATGGTCTACAACCGGCTGGTGCGGCGCTTGCGCACGCTGGGGCTGGATGATTTTGGCCGCTATCTGAGCATGCTCGAAGCGAACCAGAACAGCGCCGAATGGCAGGCATTTATCAACTCATTAACCACCAACCTGACCGCGTTTTTCCGCGAGGCGCATCACTTCCCGGTGCTGGCGGAACACGCCCGTCGCCGTAGCGGAGAGTATCGCGTCTGGAGCGCGGCAGCCTCTACCGGGGAAGAGCCGTACTCGCTGGCCATCACCCTTGCAGACACCCTGGGAATGGCGCCGGGCCGCTGGAAAGTGTACGCCAGCGACATCGACACCGAAGTGCTGGAAAAAGCCCGTAACGGCGTTTATCGCCAGGATGAACTAAAAACGCTGTCTCCTCAGCAGCTACAGCGTTACTTCATGCGCGGTACCGGCCCGCATGAAGGACTGGTGCGCGTACGCCAGGAGCTGGCGAACTGCGTGGAATTTGCTCCCGTTAATTTACTGGATAAGCAGTACAACGTGCCGGGGCCATTCGACGCCATTTTTTGCCGTAACGTGATGATCTATTTTGATAAAACGACGCAACAGGACATTCTGCGTCGCTTTGTTCCGTTGCTCAAGCCTGACGGTTTACTGTTTGCCGGGCACTCGGAAAACTTCAGCAACCTCGTGCGTGAGTTTAGCCTGCGTGGGCAAACGGTTTATGCGCTGAGTAAGGAAAAAGCATGAGTAAAATCAGGGTATTGTCTGTCGATGATTCTGCGCTGATGCGTCAGATCATGACCGAAATCATCAATAGCCACAGCGATATGGAGATGGTGGCAACAGCGCCCGATCCGCTGGTCGCGCGGGATTTAATCAAAAAATATAACCCCGACGTGCTGACGCTGGATGTCGAAATGCCACGCATGGATGGCATCGATTTCCTGGAAAAATTAATGCGCCTGCGCCCGATGCCGGTGGTGATGGTGTCATCTCTGACCGGTAAAGGTTCAGAAATCACCCTGCGCGCGCTGGAGCTGGGGGCGGTGGATTTTGTCACCAAGCCGCAGCTCGGCATTCGCGAGGGGATGCTGGCGTACAGCGAGATGATCGCCGAGAAAATCCGTACCGCGTCGCGCGCAAAACTGGCGGCCCACAAGCCGATGGCCGCGCCGGCAACCCTGAAGGCCGGACCGTTACTCAGCTCGGAAAAACTGCTGGTCATTGGGGCGTCAACCGGAGGAACAGAGGCAATTCGCCATGTACTCCAGCCATTGCCGCTCTCAAGCCCGGGTATCCTGATTACGCAACATATGCCGCCGGGGTTTACCCGCTCATTCGCGGAGCGCCTGAATAAGCTGTGCCAGATCAGCGTGAAAGAGGCGGAAGACGGCGAGCGCGTGCTGCCAGGTCACGCGTATATCGCCCCGGGTGACAAACATATGGAGCTGGCGCGCAGCGGGGCGAACTATCAAATCAAAATTCATGACGGGCCGCCGGTTAACCGGCACCGTCCGTCGGTGGATGTGCTGTTTCATTCGGTGGCGAAACATGCGGGGCGCAACGCCGTGGGGGTGATCCTGACGGGGATGGGCAACGACGGCGCCGCCGGAATGCTCGCGATGCACCAGGCTGGCGCCTGGACGATTGCGCAGAATGAAGCAAGTTGTGTGGTGTTCGGCATGCCGCGCGAG
This sequence comes from Enterobacter sp. DSM 30060, assembly GCF_013375955.1. NCBI lineage: Bacteria > Pseudomonadati > Pseudomonadota > Gammaproteobacteria > Enterobacterales > Enterobacteriaceae > Enterobacter > Enterobacter sp. DSM 30060. Next base: position 4,607,499 of record NZ_CP056118.1, on the reverse strand, counting down.
GCCATCAATATGGGTGGCGTAAGCGAAGTGGTCGATCTTAGCCAGGTAAGCCAGCAGATGCTGGCGAAAATCAGTGCCGGACAGGCAATACGTATTTGACTCAGGAGTATTATTTTATGGCGGATAAAGAGCTTAAGTTTTTGGTTGTGGATGACTTTTCCACCATGCGTCGCATTGTGCGCAACCTGCTAAAAGAGCTAGGCTTCAACAACGTTGAAGAAGCAGAAGACGGGGTGGATGCGCTGAACAAACTCCAGGCTGGCGGGTTTGGTTTTGTGATTTCCGACTGGAACATGCCGAACATGGACGGTCTCGAACTGCTGAAAACCATCCGCGCGGATGCAGGCATGGCCTCTCTGCCGGTGCTGATGGTGACCGCAGAAGCGAAGAAAGAGAACATTATTGCCGCTGCACAGGCGGGCGCAAGCGGCTACGTGGTGAAGCCATTCACCGCGGCGACTCTGGAAGAGAAGCTCGGGAAGATCTTCGAGAAACTCGGCATGTGAGGTGATGGAAATGTTGCAACCTGCTATGAAACCCGTTGAAGAACATTCGCCGAGCGACATTATTGCCCGTATTGGTAGCCTGACCCGCATGCTGCGCGACAGCCTCCGTGAGCTGGGGCTGGACCAGGCTATCGCCGAAGCGGCGGAAGCCATCCCCGACGCGCGCGACCGTCTGGACTACGTGGTGCAGATGACCGCGCAGGCGGCCGAGCGAGCGCTGAACAGCGTTGAGGCGTCACAGCCGCACCAGGATGCGATGGAGAAGGGGGCGAAAGCGCTGACCCAACGCTGGGATGAGTGGTTTGAGAACCCCATTGAGCTGGCGGATGCCCGCGAACTGGTAACGGACACCCGTCAGTTCCTGGGCGATGTGCCAGGGCACACCAGCTTCACCAATGCGCAACTGCTGGACATCATGATGGCGCAGGATTTCCAGGACCTCACCGGCCAGGTGATCAAGCGCATGATGGATGTGATTCAGGAGATTGAACGTCAGCTGTTGATGGTGCTGCTGGAAAATATTCCGGAACCGGCTGCCCGTCCGAAACGCGAGAACGAAAGCTTGCTCAATGGTCCACAGCTTGACACCAGCAAAGCGGGCGTGGTGGCAAGCCAGGATCAGGTGGACGATCTGCTGGACAGTCTTGGTTTCTGATTGCCCTTCTGCCTCAGGCTGTGAACGCGGCCTGAGGTTGTTCAGAACAAAAACAGCGAAAAGAGCCCGAATAAACGGGCTTTTCCCGCCATTGGATTTTCTCTGCGCTGGCATGATACCCGTGAATTAATGGGCTGCGAGCAGGCACAGTGGCAGAAGAGAACGACGACAAAACAGAAGCCCCCACACCCCACCGACTTGAAAAAGCCCGTGAGGATGGGCAGATCCCCCGATCCCGAGAGCTGACCTCCCTGCTGATCCTGGTGGTGGGCGTCTGCATAATCTGGTGGGGCGGGGAGATGCTTGCCCGCAGACTGGCGGGAATGCTCTCTGCTGGCTTACGTTTTGATCACAGCATGGTCAATGACCCCAATCTGATCCTCATTCAGATCATCAACCTGGTAAAAAGCGCCATGATCGCTCTGCTGCCATTGATTGCCGGGGTGGTCATCGTGGCTCTTGTTTCGCCGGTCATGCTCGGTGGCCTGGTGTTCAGCGGTAAATCGCTGCAACCGAAATTCTCCAAGCTCAACCCGCTACCCGGTATTGCGAAAATGTTTTCAGCTCAAACCGGGGCTGAGCTTCTTAAAGCGATCCTGAAATCGCTTCTTATGGGCAGTGCTGCCGGGTTTTTTCTGTGGCACCACTGGCCGGAGATGATGCGTCTGATCAGTGAATCCCCCATGACGGCGATGAAGAATGCCCTGAACCTGGTCGGATTAGGCTCGCTGCTGGTGGTTCTCAGCATTATTCCGATGGTGGCGTTCGACGTTATCTTCCAGATCTTTTCCCATATCAAGAAGCTGCGAATGTCGCGTCAGGATATTCGCGATGAATATAAACAGATGGAAGGCGACCCGCACGTCAAGGGCCGTATCCGCCAGATGCAACGTGCTGCCGCGCGTCGTCGCATGATGGAAGATGTGCCGAAAGCCGATGTGATTGTCACTAACCCGACCCACTACTCCGTGGCGCTTCAGTACGACGAAAACAAAATGAGCGCACCGAAAGTAGTGGCGAAAGGGGCCGGGCTGATTGCGCTGCGCATTCGTGAAATCGCGACGGAAAACCGCGTACCGATCCTTGAAGCACCGCCATTAGCCCGTGCGCTGTATCGCCACGCGGAAATTGGACAACAGATCCCGGGCCAGCTCTACGCCGCTGTCGCAGAGGTGCTGGCCTGGGTGTGGCAACTGAAACGCTGGCGTTTAGCGGGCGGTCAACGACCTGTAAAACCTGAGAACCTTCCGGTGCCTGAAGCACTGGATTTTTTGAACGAGAAGGACACTGATGGCTAATCTGGTGGCAATGTTGCGCCTGCCCGGCAACCTGAAATCGACGCAATGGCAGATCCTTGCCGGACCGATTCTGATCCTGCTAATTCTGTCGATGATGGTGCTGCCGTTACCGGCATTTATCCTCGACCTGCTTTTCACCTTCAACATTGCGTTGTCCATCATGGTGCTGCTGGTGGCGATGTTCACCCAGCGCACGCTGGAGTTCGCCGCGTTTCCAACGATCCTGCTGTTCACCACGCTGCTGCGCCTCGCGCTGAACGTTGCCTCCACGCGTATCATCCTGATGGAAGGGCACACCGGCGCGGCGGCGGCGGGCAAGGTGGTCGAAGCCTTCGGTCACTTCCTGGTGGGCGGCAACTTCGCCATCGGTATCGTGGTGTTCGTCATTCTGGTGATTATCAACTTCATGGTTATCACTAAAGGGGCGGGGCGTATCGCAGAAGTGGGCGCGCGCTTCGTGCTCGACGGGATGCCGGGCAAGCAGATGGCAATCGACGCCGACCTGAATGCCGGGCTGATTGCGGAAGATGAAGCAAAAAAACGCCGTGCCGAAGTGACCCAGGAGGCAGATTTCTACGGCTCCATGGACGGTGCGAGTAAGTTTGTGCGCGGTGACGCCATCGCGGGCATTCTGATCATGGTGATTAACGTCGTCGGCGGCCTGCTCGTCGGCGTGCTGCAACACGGCATGGACATGGGCCACGCAGCGGAAAGCTATACGCTGCTGACCATTGGTGATGGTCTGGTGGCGCAGATCCCGGCACTGGTGATCTCCACCGCGGCGGGGGTGATTGTGACCCGCGTCAGCACCGATCAGGATGTAGGCGAGCAGATGGTGGGGCAGTTGTTCAGCAACCCGCGCGTTATGCTGCTCTCCGCGGCGGTACTGGGCCTGCTTGGTATGGTGCCGGGCATGCCAAACCTGGTATTCCTGCTGTTCACTGCCGCGCTGCTGGGCCTTGCCTGGTGGATGCGTGGCCGCGAAACGCAGCCTAAGGCAGAGCCAGCGCCGGTCAAAATGCCTGAGAACACCCAGGCGGTGGAAGCCACCTGGAACGACGTTCAGCTCGAAGATTCGCTGGGGATGGAAGTGGGGTACCGCCTTATCCCGATGGTGGATTTCCAGCAGGATGGCGAACTGCTTGGCCGTATCCGCAGCATTCGTAAAAAATTCGCCCAGGACATGGGCTTCCTGCCGCCGGTGGTGCATATCCGGGACAATATGGATCTCCCGCCCGCACGCTACCGCATCCTGATGAAAGGGGTGGAAATCGGCAGCGGTGATGCGTACCCTGGCCGCTGGCTGGCGATTAACCCGGGCACGGCCGCAGGCACGTTGCCGGGTGAGCAGACGACCGACCCGGCCTTTGGTCTGGCGGCCATCTGGATTGAGAGCGCCCTGAAAGAGCAGGCGCAGATCCAGGGTTACACGGTTGTTGAGGCCAGTACCGTGGTCGCGACGCACCTCAACCATCTGATTGGCCAGTTCTCCGCGGAACTGTTTGGACGTCAGGAGGCGCAGCAGCTGCTTGACCGCGTAACGCAGGAGATGCCAAAGCTAACCGAAGATTTGGTGCCGGGCGTGCTTACCTTAACCACCCTGCACAAAGTGCTGCAAAATCTGCTTGATGAGAAGGTGCCGATCCGCGATATGCGCACCATTCTGGAAACACTGGCCGAGCATGCGCCGCTCCAGAGCGATCCACATGAGCTGACGGCGGTGGTGCGCGTGGCGCTCGGGCGCGCCATAACCCAGCAATGGTTCCCGGGAACAGGCGAAGTGCAGGTGATTGGCCTGGACACGCCGCTGGAACGTCTGCTGCTTCAGGCCCTACAGGGCGGTGGCGGGCTGGAGCCGGGTCTGGCGGACAGATTGCTGGCGCAAACCCAGGAGGCGCTGGCGCGTCAGGAGATGCTGGGCGCGCCGCCGGTGCTGCTGGTGAATCATGCGCTGCGTCCGCTGCTGTCGCGCTTCCTGCGCCGGAGCCTGAACCAGCTGGTGGTGCTGTCGAATATGGAGCTGTCCGATAACCGCAATATTCGCATGACGGCGACCATAGGAGGGAAATAATGCGTAAGTGGCTGTGGATCTTATTTTTCCCGCTGGCGGTGCAGGCCGCAGGCGAGGGGGCATGGCAGGCCAGCAGTATCGGCTTAACGCTCAACCATCGGGGGGAGTCGATCTCCTCCCGTCCGCTGTCAGCCTCTGAGACCGTCTCCGGGCAGATGACGCTGGTGGCCTGGAATTACACCCTGACGGGACCCACACCGGCCGGGTTGCGGGTGCGGCTGTGCTCGCTGACCCGCTGCGCGGAAATCGAGGGCCAAAGTGGCATCACCCAGGCCTTCAACGGGGTGTCTGCTCAGGAACCTTTACGCTTTATCTGGGAAGTGTCAGGCGGCGGACGCCTGATCCCGGCGCTGAAGGTTCAGCGCAACGAGGTGCTCGTCAACTACCGCTAACTGCCCGCCTTTTCGCCAGTCTTCAGGCATTTCTGAAGGCTGGCTCGCAAAATTGACCTTCCCTTTTGATACAAAAGAAACGCTGTTTTATAAATCAGTGACACGCGTATTGACACTCTTTGCATTTTTGCCATTCACCACCCTGTGATGGCAGAAACAGAAAGGTTTCACCAGGTCGATACTTTTACTGTAGCCGTGTAAAAGCTCCCGGACGAGGTTTGCTTACAGGGAGTCTCCCAAAACTGATTAGGGTTGACGGCAATGAAAACACGTAAAATTGGACTCGCAAATTATCTTGCTTACGGTTCAGGGGACTTCCTCGGAGCGGGGACTACCGCCCTGACGGCCGCCTGGCTTTTGTATTTTTATACGACCTTCTGTGGACTCACACCGATTGAAGCAACCTTTATCTTCGCCGCCGCAAGGGTGCTGGATGCGGTTGTCAGTCCGTTAATGGGCTTTTTAACCGATAATTTTGGTACCACCTGGCTGGGTAAGCGTTTTGGCCGGCGTAAGTTCTTCATCCTGCTCGGTATTCCCTGCGTTTTCAGCTACTCGCTGATGTGGGTAGGGGACATGAGTTTCTGGTATTACCTCCTGACGTATCTGATCTTTGATATTGTTTACACCATGATTCTGGTGCCGTATGAAACGCTGGTGCCGGAAATGACTGACGATTTCAAACAAAAAACCAAATTCTCCGGGGCGCGTATCTCCATGGCCCAGATGTCCGCCATTCTGGCCTCCTTCCTGCCGGGGATCCTGCTCACGCATTTCGGCAAAGACAACGCGATCTCCTTCTTCTATGCAAGCCTGGTCTTCTCTGTACTCTGCGCGCTGATGCTTACTTTCGTCTGGTTCTTCACCTGGGAGCGTCCGCGGGAAGAGTGGTCTGAAGCAGCCCTGCGCGCTGAAGAAGAGAAGAAAAAGCTGACCCTGGGACAGAGCCTGAACCGTCTTTTTGTCGAATTAAGTTCGACGCTGCGTATCAAGATTTTCCGCCAGCATCTGGGCATGTATCTCGGCGGCTATATTGCCCAGGATGTGTTCAACGCCGTATTCACCTATTACGTGGTGTTTGTGCTGATGCAGGAAGCATCCATGGCGTCCAACCTGCTGGGCACGATGGCCATCTTCCAGTTCCTCGCCGTGATTGGCATGATCCCGCTGTGCATTCGCTTCGGGCCTGCGCCGTCTTACCGCATGGTGGTCGTGCTGTTTGGCCTGGCCTCGCTCTCTTACGCGGTGCTTTATTACGCGGGCCTGAGCGACGTTTACGCTCTGCTGCTGCTGATCTCTGCGGTTGCCGGTCTTGGCCGCGGGGGTATCAACTACGTACCGTGGAATACCTACACCTATATTGCTGACGTGGACGAAGTGATCACCGGTCAGCGTCGCGAAGGGATCTTCGCGGGCATCATGACGCTGACCCGTAAAGCGTCCCAGGCCGGTGCGGTAATGCTGGTGGGGATCGTGATGCAGATGTCTGGCTTTGTCAGCGGTCAAAAAGTGCAGCCTGCGGAAGTGAGCCACACTATCCTGATGATCCTGAGCGTCGGCACCATTCTGGTACTGTTCTGCGGCTTCCTGGTCTCCCTGCGCTTCAAACTCAATTTGCAGACCCACAGCACCCTGCGTGAAGAGACCGCGAAAATGCGCGAGTCCGGCCATGCGATGCCGGAGGCGGCGACCCCGCAGGCCCGCGCCACCGTGGAGATGCTGGCCGGTATGCCGTATGAATCCCTGTGGGGCAACAACAATATCGGTTACCTGAATCGCAACAAGCCGGCGGCCCCTTCACTGAAGGATCGTGCGGTACTGAATTCGACATACAACAGAGGTTAAGATGATGAAAGTTTGGCCTGTCAAACATAGCCCGTTACTGCGTCAGCCTGAGCGCTTTATCGCCAGGGATGAACTGAAATCGCTGATTCAAAAGGTGACGCATAATCTGGTCAATATCCACGACAAAACGGGTGAGTTTTTGCTGCGGCTGGACGACGGGCGCGTGATCGACACCAAAGGCTGGGCCGGATGGGAATGGACGCACGGCGTTGGTTTGTACGGTATCTGGCAGTATTACTGCCAGACCGGTGACGCAGGCATGCGCGAGATTATCGACAGCTGGTTTAATGACCGTTTCGCAGAAGGCGCAACCACCAAAAACGTGAATACCATGTCGCCGTTCCTGACGCTGGCGTATCGCTACGAAGAGACCAAAAACCCGGCCTGGCTGCCGTGGCTGGAAAGCTGGGCGGAATGGGCGATGAATGAGATGCCGCGCACCGAACATGGCGGCATGCAGCACATCACACTGGCGGAAGAGAACCATCAGCAGATGTGGGATGACACGCTGATGATGACGGTGCTGCCGCTGGCGAAAATCGGCAAACTGCTTAACAAGCCGGAGTACGTCGAGGAGGCGATCTATCAGTTCCTGCTCCACGTACAGAACCTGATGGATCGTGAGACGGGGCTGTGGTTCCACGGCTGGAATTACGACGGCAATCACAACTTTGCCCGGGCCCGCTGGGCGCGCGGCAACAGCTGGTTGACCATCGTGATCCCGGATTTCCTCGAACTGGTGGATCTGCCAGAAAACAATGCCGTTCGTCGCTATCTGGTGCAGGTGCTAAATGCGCAGATCGCCGCACTGGAAAAATGTCAGGATGAGAGTGGATTGTGGCATACGCTGCTGGACGATCCTGATTCTTATCTGGAGGCGTCGGCCACGGCAGGGTTTGCCTACGGCATTCTGAAAGCCGTGCGCAAGCGGTATGCCGGCGCAGAGTATGCAGAGGTGGCGGAGAAAGCGATCCGCGGTATCGTGCAAAACATCTCGCCGGAAGGGGAACTGCTGCAAACGTCCTTCGGGACGGGGATGGGCAGCGATCTGGCGTTTTACCGCCAGATACCGCTGACCTCGATGCCGTATGGACAGGCAATGGCGATTTTGTGCCTGACGGAATATTTACGTAAATATTTTTAATACCTGAATAATAATCTCATTACTGCAAAGCCTCTTTTAGAAGAGGCTTTTTTTATAATGGCACCGGGAAAATACCTTACGCCATCAATATCAGGCGTGTTATATATTGATGGAGTGAATACTAGGCTGGAAATACATTACGCTTAGTATTAAATCGTGATTTTCTTCACAAAACACAATCCGTATTTATCCTATTTTTTATCTGCGTTAAGATTCTTCTAATATTCATACAAGGAGTGATGCAATGGAAAATACAATGGGCGGTATTATCGTTAACCCTGCTGTAAATATGCATGCCGATAAAATGTCTGATGAACATATCAATATGTTCGACACGGTTTTCAAGGATATTGATGGTGCGGGTTATTTCCCACTACTGTATGTCGGAAGCCAGCTTGTGGCTGGCCAGTTCCATACCTTTATTGCGCTTCGCCGTTTTATCCATGCGGAAGGCCCGGAAAAATCACTGGTTAAGGTGATTATTTTTCAAAGCCTGAATAATGACTTTGCCATTCATTCAATTTCTGAGTTTTAATGATTTTAACTACGGATAATTATTTAGACTGAAAAGGACATCATTATGTGGAAATCAGCGAAAAGAGATGAGTTTATCCCATTGGACGCGCCTGTAGCAGGTTATGAAATAGGTGTACCTGGTATCAAAGGACCTTCTCCATTGTTTATTATTCGCGCAAAAGTGAATGGTGGGATTCATCCGGGGAAATGGGTGTTCGGCAATACGGCATGGGTCCCATGGGGAGGAAGAGAGCACTTTTGTAATGAATTTGAAGTTTACGTGGGCGCTTTAAAATGGGTAGACGTTAAGGAAAAACATTTCCCACCGAATATGGTTGAGGCGGGACATGAAGCCAATGGCACTAAGCTCTACGTTGCCCGCGCAAAATTCGATAACGGTCTCTTTGTGGGTAAAGCTGGAAGTCACCTCAGCAGAGGTTGCTGCATCGGCTATAACGGCAGAGAGTATGAATTAGATACCTTCCAGGTACTCGTTCACGACTGATGGCGTTCATTTATAAAAAAACCCGGCAACCGCCGGGTTTCTTTTTTACATACGTTCTATGGTTTCGATACCCAGGGTATCCAGACCCAGTTTCAGGGTCTTCGCCGTCAGCTGCGCCAGCTTCAGGCGGCTGTTACGCACCGCTTCGCTCTCGGCGGTCAGGATAGGGCAGTGTTCGTAGAAGCCAGAGAACAGACCGGCCAGATCGTAAAGGTAAGCACACATAACGTGCGGCGTACCGTCGCGCGCGACCACAGAGAGCGTCTCTTCGAACTGAAGCAGGCGGGCAGCCAGCTGTGCTTCACGGTCTTCGGTAAGGGTCACCGTGGCGTTCGCCAGCACGCTTTCGTCAATACTGGCTTTACGGAAGACGGAGAGTACGCGGGTGTAAGCGTACTGCATGTATGGCGCCGTGTTGCCTTCAAACGCCAGCATGTTGTCCCAGTCGAAGATATAGTCGGTGGTACGGTTCTTGGAGAGATCCGCGTATTTTACCGCACCGATCCCAACCGCGTTAGCCAGTTTCTCCAGCTCGTCAGCAGGCATATCCGGGTTCTTCTCGGCCACCAGGCGACGGGCGCGTTCCAGCGCTTCATCCAGCAGATCGGAGAGCTTCACGGTGCCGCCCGCACGGGTTTTGAACGGCTTACCGTCTTTACCCAGCATCATGCCGAACATGTGGTGTTCCAGCGGCACGGAATCCGGCACATAACCCGCTTTACGCACGATAGTCCACGCCTGCATCAGGTGCTGGTGCTGACGGGAGTCGATGTAATACAGCACGCGGTCCGCATGCAGGGTTTCGTAACGGTATTTTGCACAGGCGATATCGGTGGTGGTGTAGAGGTAGCCGCCATCCTTTTTCTGGACGATCACGCCCATCGGTTCGCCTTCCTTGTTTTTATACTCATCAAGGAATACTACCGTTGCGCCTTCGCTTTCCACCGCCAGGTTTTTGGCTTTCAGGTCCGCCACAATGCCCGGCAGCATCGGGTTATACAGGCTTTCACCCATTACGTCGTCGCGGGTCAGGGTCACGTTCAGACGGTTATAGGTAAGCTGGTTCTGGGACATGGTGATGTCCACCAGCTTGCGCCACATCTCGAGGAAGTACGGATCGCCGCCTTGAAGTTTCACCACGTAGCTGCGCGCGCGCTCGGCAAAGGCTTCGTCTTCGTCGTAGTGTTTTTTGGCTTCACGGTAGAAACCTTCCAGGTCTGCCAGCGCCATTTCGCCTGCGTTTTCCTGCTGCTGTTTTTCCAGATATGCGATCAGCATACCGAACTGCGTGCCCCAGTCGCCTACGTGGTTAGCGCGGATCACCTTGTGACCGAGGAACTCCAGGGTACGCACGGCCGCATCACCAATGATGGTGGAGCGCAGGTGACCGACGTGCATCTCCTTCGCCACGTTTGGCGCGGAGTAGTCAACCACCACGGTCTGCGCTTCTGGCTGAGCCACGCCCAGACGGTCAGATTTCAGCGCCGCGTCAACGTGGCTTGCCAGGAACGCAGGCTCAAGGAAAATGTTGATAAAGCCCGGACCGGCGATTTCGGTTTTGCTGGCGATGCCGTTGAGATCCAGATGCGTCAGTACCTGCTCAGCGAGCTGTCGCGGCGGCATGCCCAGTTTTTTAGCCACTGCCATCACGCCATTAGCCTGATAGTCGCCAAACTGTACTTTCGCTGACTGACGAACCTGTGGTTCGCAATCCGCAGGCGCACCTGCGGCAATCAGTGCCTGACTGACTTTTTCTGAGAGAAGAGCCTGAATATTCACCTGGATACCTTACGTTTTTGATGCGGGTAAAAAACACCCACACCAGTTTAAGAATTTAGGGCGGGAGTATACTGCAAATGCCCTCGGGCGTCAGCCCTGCGGGGGGCGAAGATCGCTCAGAATCCAGGCGAAGACGGTATGCATAATCATGCAGTCGAAAAAACCGTGATTATGCGGTTGGTCGACAGAGGGCAACAGAGTAAATTAGCGGCTTTGCGACACGAAACGAGACTGACCTATGGCGAACTGGCACACCATTGACGAACTGCATGATATTTCCGCAGATTTACCGCGCTTCACCCAGGCGTTCACAGAACTTGCCACCCGTCTCCGGCTGGATATCGCGCCGCTTGAGGCCGATCACATCTCTTTGCGCTGCCACCAGAATGCCACCGCAGAACGCTGGCGGCGTGGCTTTGAACAGTGCGGTGAACTGCTGTCAGAGAATATCATTAACGGTCGCCCGATTTGCCTGTTCAAACTTCACGCGCCGGTTACGGTGGCGCACTGGCAATTCACCGTTGTGGAACTGCCCTGGCCAGGAGAAAAGCGTTATCCGCACGAAGGCTGGGAGCATATCGAAATTGTTCTGCCTGGGGAGCCCGAGACGCTGAACGCCCGTGCGCTGGCGCTGCTTTCCGACGAGGGGTTAAGCCAGCCGGGTATTTTCGTCAAAACCAGCTCGCCAAAAGGTGAGCGCGAACGCTTACCGAACCCTACGCTTGCCGTAACGGACGGCAACGTGACGGTGAAATTCCATCCCTGGACTATTGAGCAGATCGTCGCCAGCGAAGCGTAAGCACTGTGAGCGTCGATCCAGACACGAATCGGGCAACGTGCCACGATGGTACGTTGAGTGAAATTTAAGGAGGATGACATGGCGCTGCTGGAAATTTGTTGTTACAGCGTGGAGTGTGCCGTCACTGCGCAACGGCAGGGGGCCGATCGCATCGAGCTTTGCGCGGCACCGAAAGAAGGGGGATTAACCCCGTCCTTTGGCGTGCTGAAATCAGCCCGTCAGGCCATCACCATTCCGGTGCACCCGATTATTCGCCCGCGCGGCGGTGATTTTTGTTATACGGCGGGTGAGTTCAGTGCCATGCTTGAGGATATCGCCCTCGTCCGTGATTCCGGTTTTCCGGGCCTGGTGATCGGTGTGCTGGACGAAGACGGAAACATCGATCTTTCGCGTATGCGCCAGGTCATGCGTGCAGCCCAGGGAATGGCGGTCACTTTTCATCGTGCGTTCGATATGTGTCAGGATCCGATACAAGCCTTTGATACGCTGGCAGAACTGGGCGTGGCGCGCGTTCTGACGTCGGGCCAGCAGCCCTCGGCTGAAAAAGGACTGAAATTAATTACGGAACTAAAAGTACATTCCGGTGTTCCAATAATCATGGCGGGCGCAGGAGTACGCGCCAGCAATCTGGAACTGTTTTTAAACGCAGGGGTGGAAGAGCTACACAGCTCGGCGGGTAAATGGATACCTTCACCCATGCGTTATCGCAATACAGGGTTGTCAATGTCGACGGATGCTGAAGCGGATGAGTACTCGCGCTACGGTGTGGATGGAGAGTCGGTTGCGGAAATGAAATCGCTGATTGAACGTCATCACGTGTAGCAACGTACCGATTTTTACCGCGCATCATGTCGCCCAATATGATGCTTGCTTGTACCAGGCCCCTGCAAATTACACAGGGGCCTTTTTTTCTCCTTCATATTTCAAGCCGCAGCCGCGTTGGCCGCCTCGCTCACCCCGGTCACTTACTGATGTAAGCTCCCGGGGATTCGCTGCGTTGCCGCCTTGCTGCAACTTGAACTATTTTGGAGAAAACGTGCGACGCGTAGGCCGGGTAAGGCGCAGCCGCCACCCGGCACAAACTACGGCTTGGTCGCAATCAATACCGCACGCATCGGGGCCGGATAGCCTTCGATGGTTTTACTGTGATCGTCCGGGTCGAGGAACTGCTCCAGCGATTCGGTGATCATCCAGTCGGTGCGGCGCTGTTCCTCAACCGACGTCACGCACACATCGGCGATGCGTACATCGACAAACCCACATTTCTCCAGCCAGTTCTTCAGCGCCAGCGCGGAAGGGATGAAGTAAACGTTGCGCATCTGCGCATAGCGATCGCCTGGCACCAGAACGGCATGTTCATCCCCTTCGATGACCAGCGTTTCCAGCACCAGCTCACCGCCGCTGACCAGCTGATCTTTCAGTTGCCAGAGATGCTCCAGCGGGGAACGACGGTGGTACAGCACGCCCATCGAGAACACGGTATCAAAGGCTTTCAGAGCAGGGAGTTGCTCGATACCCAGCGGCAGCAGGTGCGCGCGCTGGTCGTTACCCAGCAGCTTACGCACCGCTTCAAACTGGCACAGGAACAGCTGCATCGGATCGATACCGACGGCCAGATGCGCGCCTGCGCCGATCATGCGCCACATGTGATAGCCGCTACCGCAGCCCACGTCCAGAATAGTGCGCCCGGTCAGGTCGGATAAATGCGGCAGAACGCGATCCCACTTCCAGTCTGAGCGCCATTCGGTATTGATGTTCACGCCGTACAGCGAGAACGGCCCTTTGCGCCACGGCATCAGGTTACGCATCAGCGTTTCGATGCGGTTGATCTGCCCAGCCGGGAGCGGCTCTTCGCTCTCCGCCGTCACGCTGTGCAGTAAATCCAGACGATGAGGCGTCAGTTCAGGCAGAAACTCCACGGCGTTGGACCACTGCTTCAACAGACCATGCTGCTGATCGCGCTGCCAGGTGGCAATTTGCGCAGGCAGGGTTTCCAGCCAGTGGGATAGGTGGTTTTTGGCAATCAGCTGATAGAAATTACCGAACTCGATCATGCTGCGTCTCCGGCTTTCAGCGCCACCAGAGAACCAAAATTAAAGCACTGGAACCACAGTTCGCTGTGTTCGAATCCGGCTTTGCGCAGGCGCGCTTTGTGGGTTTCAACGGAATCCGTCAGCATGACGTTTTCAAGCATGCTGCGCTTCTGGCTGATCTCCAGCTCGCTGTAGCCGTTTGCACGCTTGAAATCATGGTGCATATTGAACAGCAATTCGCCCACGCTGGCGTCTTCAAAGCTGAATTTCTCAGACAACACCAGCGCGCCGCCCGGGTTCAGACCCTGATAAATTTTATCCAGCAACCGCTGACGATCGTCCGGCACCAGGAACTGAAGGGTAAAGTTCAGTACCACCATCGAGGCGTTCTGGATGTCGATATCGCGGATATCGCCTTCCACCACCTCCACAGGCGTAGGGGCTTTATACGCGTCAATGTGGCGACGGCAGCGTTCAACCATGGCCGGTGAGTTATCGACAGCCACAATCTTGCAGCCTTCGTGATGAACGTTACGACGAATGGACAGCGTTGCCGCTCCCAGCGAACAGCCCAGGTCATAGACCTGCGTGCCGGGTTGAACGAAACGCTCCGCCAGCATGCCGATCATGGAGATGATATTGGAATAACCGGGAACAGAGCGCTGGATCATATCCGGGAAGACTTCGGCTACCCGTTCATCAAAGGTCCAGTCGCCCAGGCTGGCGATAGGCGCGGAAAAAAGCGTGTCGCGATCTGACATAACGTAAAAATCCGGGAAAAATAAAGGGGCATATTGTGCGCTAATGGAAGGAGAAAACCAACTCCCACGGCATATACCAAAGGTTAGCCAGCACCATCAGCAAAAGCGAGCACCAGGTCGCGCTCATGCCGGAACGACGCCAGCGGATCAGGCGGTGGTGAAAACCATAATAATGCATCAAACGACCTGCAATCAGCAGCAGCCCACAGACGTGCACCATCCAGGTTTCAGCGCCATCCATCTCCATTAACAGCAGTAAAATTAACGCGACGGGAATGTACTCGACCGCGTTGCCGTGGATCCGGATTGCGCTTTGCAGCTCAGAAAAGCCCCCGTCACCGTAGGAGACGCGGTACTGCATTCTCAGGCGCACAACATCAAATGAAAATTTAATCAGCAGTAATGCACCTAACACCGCATACAGCGCGCTGACCATACTAACTCCCTGTTTTTGGCAGATGGCACGTCTCTATGATAGGGGGTGATTTCAGAAAAGAGAAGATTGTTGTGGGATGGACGGCGCGGGGCCAACCGACGGAACCGCCTGCTGCAAGGCCTGCCAGAGAGCAGCGACCAGTTCAGGTGCCTGGGCAATATCCGGCGTATGTAAAAACAGGTACGGGGTGGTGGTTTGCTCCCATTTCGCGAGCGTTTGCAGCCAGACGGCGAACATCTCCTCATTCTGTTGCATGTTATCGCTGCCGATAAACCGGACCATCGGGTTCTGCGCGGTAACAATGGCGTGAACCGGTACTTTCGGTTTTTTGCGCTGGGCATCAACAACGGCTTCGCTGTGCGGGATTGCGCTGTGCACGGGGCGGCTGTCGAGGATCACGCGGTTGACCGATCGTTCATGCAGGCCGCGATTCAGCGCTTTCTCCGCGTCGCCTTTGGCAAAGAAATCTGGATGCCTCACCTCCACACCGTACGTGAAATCGTGGGGCAGGGCGTCGAGAAACTGCCAGAGGGCTTGTAGATCGCGCGGGCCGAACGTGGCGGGAAGCTGGAGCCAGTACTGGCCAACACGGTTTGCCAGGGGCGACATCCGGGTGAAAAACTCGTGGGTTAAATCATCGCAGTTTCGCAGTGCGGCGTTGTGGGAGATGGTTGCCGGAAATTTGAAGCAAAAGCGGAAATCGTCGGTGGTTTGCTCGCGCCAGAGCTCGACGATCTCCGTGCGTGGCAGAGCGTACAGCGTGGTATTGCCCTCCACGCAGTTAAAGTGTCGGGCATACTCTTCAAGGCCAGTAATACCCAGGCGCACCCATTTCGGGTGCGACCACTGGGGCAAACCCACGTACATCATAGCGCGCTGAGGATCTCATCCGTGCTGCGCACGCGACCAATACGCGGGAAGATATGGGTCATGCTGCCCTGATGCTGATCCGCAGAGGCTGCGCTGCACGCATCTTCCGCTATCACCAGATTAAAGCCCAGCTCCCAGGCGTTACGGGCGGTGGATTCCACACCGATGTTGGTGGAGATCCCGCACAGAATAATAGTGTCTATCCCGCGACGGCGCAGCTGGAGCTCCAGGTCAGTGCCATAGAATGCGCCCCACTGGCGTTTGGTGACTTCTACATCGCTGTCGCGTTTACCGAGCGAGACCGGGTATGTCCACCAGTTGTCCGGCAGCGCATGCGCCGGGGCCTGAGCATCAACTGGCTGCTTTAGCGCTTCGGCGAAATCAGTGGACCAGCCGACGCGCACCATGACGACAGGCGCACCGCTGGCCCGGCATTTTTCCGCCAGACGCGCAGCACGGCTTACAACATCGTCAGCGGTGTGTGGACCACCGGCAAAAGGCAGGATCCCTTCCTGTAAATCAATGACCACAAGGGCGGTTTTGGTGGCATCAAGCGTTAACATTGTCACTCCAGTAAAATTAATTGCTTTTTTACACCTTACGACGGGATGGCCTGTTATCGGTCGGATAATTTTGTTAATTTTTGTGAGAATAGACAATAAGAGCACAGCAAACACGCGTCAGGCCGTGCTTCGCTCTTATCGTGCGGCAGAATTTCCAGTATAATAGCCGCCTTTTTTCATCCAGTTGTGACATACAGAAAGCTGCGACATCGTAGCCTGTAAGACAGGCGACAATCAGCCTGCGGCTAATTAAGGGATATCTCATGCGTACAGAATATTGCGGGCAGCTGCGTCAGTCCCACGTCGGGCAGCAGGTCACCCTGTGTGGTTGGGTCAATCGTCGTCGCGATCTTGGTAGCCTTATCTTTATTGATATGCGTGACCGCGAAGGTATCGTTCAGGTGTTCTTCGATCCGGATCGCGCTGATGCGTTGAAGCTGGCCTCTGAGCTGCGTAATGAGTTCTGCATTCAGGTGACGGGCACCGTGCGTGCGCGTGACGAGAAAAACATCAACGCCGATATGGCGACCGGTGCTATCGAAGTGCTGGCGTCCGATCTGGTGATTATCAATCGCGCAGAAGCGTTGCCGCTGGACTCCAACCACGTCAACACAGAAGAAGCGCGTCTTAAATACCGCTACCTGGATCTGCGTCGCCCGGAGATGGCTCAGCGCCTGAAAACCCGTGCGAAAATCACCAGCCTGGTGCGTCGCTTTATGGATGACCACGGTTTCCTCGATATCGAAACCCCGATGCTGACCAAAGCCACGCCGGAAGGCGCGCGCGATTACCTGGTGCCATCCCGCGTCCATAAAGGCAAATTCTATGCGCTGCCGCAGTCACCACAGCTGTTCAAACAGCTGCTGATGATGTCAGGCTTCGACCGCTACTATCAGATCGTGAAATGCTTCCGCGATGAAGATCTGCGTGCAGATCGTCAGCCAGAATTTACCCAGATCGATGTGGAAACCTCCTTCATGACCGCCGAGCAGGTGCGTGAGGTGATGGAAGCCCTGGTGCGTAGCCTGTGGAACGACGTGAAAGGCGTTGAGCTGGGCGATTTCCCAATCATGACCTTCGCGGAAGCCGAGCGTCGCTACGGCTCCGACAAACCAGACCTGCGTAACCCGATGGAGCTGGTGGACGTGGCAGACCTGGTGAAAGCCGTTGAGTTTGCGGTCTTTGCTGGTCCGGCTAACGATCCGAAAGGCCGCGTGGCTGCCCTGCGCGTACCGGGCGGTGCTGCCCTGAGCCGTAAGCAGATTGACGACTACGGCAACTTCATCAAGATCTACGGTGCGAAAGGTCTGGCCTATATTAAAGTAACCGAGCGTGCTAAAGGTCTGGAAGGCATTACCAGCCCTGTTACGAAATTCCTGAATGCGGACATCGTGGAAGCTATTCTGGAGCGCACCGGCGCGCAGGACGGCGACATGATCTTCTTCGGCGCAGACAACAAGAAAGTCGTTGCGGATGCGATGGGCGCGCTGCGTCTGAAGCTCGGCAAAGACCTGAACCTGACCGATGAAAGCAAATGGGCGCCGCTGTGGGTGATCGACTTCCCGATGTTTGAAGACGACGGTGAAGGCGGCCTGACCGCGATGCACCACCCGTTCACCTCGCCAAAAGACATGACGGCGGCGGAACTGAAGGCTGCACCGGAAGATGCGGTAGCGAATGCCTACGATATGGTTATCAACGGCTACGAAGTGGGCGGAGGCTCCGTGCGTATTCACAGCGGTGAAATGCAGCAGACCGTGTTCGGCATTCTGGGCATTAACGAGCAGGAGCAGCGCGAGAAGTTTGGCTTCCTGCTGGACGCCCTGAAATACGGTACGCCTCCGCACGCGGGTCTGGCCTTTGGTCTTGACCGTCTGACCATGCTGCTGACCGGCACCGACAACATCCGTGATGTTATCGCCTTCCCGAAAACCACCGCAGCGGCGTGTCTGATGACTGAAGCGCCAAGCTTTGCCAACCCGGCCGCGCTGGCTGAGCTGGGCATTGAGGTGGTGAAGAAGGAAGAGAAAAACTGATATGGCATATAAGCGTCCCGTTTCGGTTCTGGTGGTCATTTATGCAGAAGACTCGAAGCGGGTGCTGATGTTGCAGCGGCGCGACGATCCTGATTTCTGGCAGTCGGTTACCGGCAGTCTGGAAGAGGGGGAGTCCGCGCCGCAGGCCGCCGCGCGTGAAGTAAAGGAAGAGGTCGCCATTGACGTTGCTCGCGAGCAACTGACCCTGAAGGACTGTCAGCGCACGGTGGAGTTTGAAATTTTTAGCCATTTACGTCATCGCTATGCACCGGGAATTGAGCGCAATACGGAATCGTGGTTCTGCCTTGCGCTTCCCCATGAGCGGGAGATCGTGTTCACGGAACACCTGACCTACCGCTGGGTGGATGCGGCGGATGCCGCCGCACTGACCAAGTCATGGAGCAACCGGCAGGCGATAGAAGAATTTGTAATTAACGCTGCCTGAGAAGGCGCGATTTTTGGAGAACTTTTTATGGCAGGTCATAGTAAGTGGGCCAACACCAAACACCGTAAAGCGGCACAGGATGCCAAACGCGGTAAAATCTTTACCAAAATCATTCGTGAGCTGGTAACAGCGGCGCGTCTGGGTGGCGGCGATCCGGCCTCTAACCCACGTCTGCGCGCGGCGGTGGATAAAGCCCTGTCCAACAACATGACGCGAGACACCCTGAACCGTGCAATCGCACGTGGCGTGGGCGGTGATGAAGACGCGAACATGGAAACCATCATTTATGAAGGTTACGGTCCTGGCGGTACGGCGGTGATGGTAGAGTGCTTGTCCGACAACCGTAACCGTACCGTTGCGGAAGTGCGCCACGCGTTCACCAAAACCGGTGGTAACCTGGGCACTGACGGTTCCGTTGCTTACCTGTTCAGCAAAAAAGGCGTCATCTCCTTCGAGAAAGGCGACGAAGATGCGATCATGGAAGCGGCGCTGGAAGCCGGTGCGGAAGACGTAGTGACCTACGACGACGGCGCTATCGATGTCTACACCGCATGGGAAGAGATGGGTGCCGTGCGCGATGCGCTGGAAGCGGCAGGTCTGAAAGCGGATAACGCTGAAGTGTCCATGATCCCTTCCACAAAAGCGGACATGGATGCAGAAACCGCACCGAAACTGCTGCGTCTGATCGACATGCTCGAAGACTGCGACGACGTGCAGGAAGTGTATCACAACGGTGAAATCTCTGATGAGGTTGCAGCGACTCTCTGATGAGAGCCTGTAAACCGTTTACGGGAGACGCGTGATGTCGATTATCCTCGGGATTGACCCCGGCTCACGCGTCACCGGTTATGGCGTTATCCGTCAGGTGGGACGCCAGCTAACCTACCTCGGCAGCGGCTGTATTCGTACCAAAGTGGACGATCTGCCGTCGCGCCTGAAGCTCATTTATGCGGGCGTGTCGGAGATCATCACCCAGTTTCAGCCGGACTTTTTCGCCATCGAGCAGGTCTTTATGGCGAAGAACGCTGACTCGGCGTTAAAGCTCGGGCAGGCGCGCGGCGTGGCGATAGTTGCCGCCGTGAACCAGGACCTGCCAGTGTTTGAATACGCGGCCCGTCAGGTTAAGCAGACGGTGGTGGGCATAGGTAGCGCGGAGAAAAGCCAGGTGCAGCACATGGTGCGTACCCTGCTGAAGCTCCCGGCGAACCCGCAGGCCGAC
Organism: Enterobacter sp. DSM 30060; assembly: GCF_013375955.1. Classification (NCBI taxonomy): domain Bacteria; kingdom Pseudomonadati; phylum Pseudomonadota; class Gammaproteobacteria; order Enterobacterales; family Enterobacteriaceae; genus Enterobacter; species Enterobacter sp. DSM 30060. Next base: position 4,587,626 of record NZ_CP056118.1, on the reverse strand, counting down.
GCCGCCGATGCGCTGGCCATTGCGATTACCCACTGCCACGTCAGCCAGAACGCGATGCAAATGAGCGAGTCGAGGCTCAATCTGGCGCGAGGCAGATTACGATAATGACAAATCAGGCTGGATGTTTATCCAGCCTTTTTTTATTATGTCGGCAGTTAATTTCATCCAGAACGCAGGAGCGTCACGTGATAGGCAGACTCAGAGGCATCATCATTGAAAAACAACCCCCGTTAGTGCTGCTGGAAGTGGGTGGCGTGGGCTATGAAGTCCATATGCCGATGACCTGCTTCTACGAGTTGCCGGAGGCGGGCAAAGAGGCGGTTGTCTTTACCCAGTTTGTGGTGCGTGAAGACGCTCAGCTGCTGTACGGATTCAATAACAAACAGGAACGCACCCTGTTCCGCGAATTAATTAAAACCAACGGCGTCGGGCCCAAGCTGGCGCTGGCGATTCTGTCCGGTATGTCAGCGCCACAGTTTGTGAATGCCGTTGAGCGCGAAGATCCGGCTGCGTTAATTAAACTTCCGGGCATCGGCAAGAAAACCGCCGAGCGCCTGATTGTCGAGATGAAGGACCGCTTTAAAGGTCTGCATGGCGATCTGTTCACTCCGGCAGCCGATCTGGTGCTGACTTCACCGGGCGGGCCAGCGACGGATGATGATGCCGAGCAGGAAGCGGTTGCCGCGCTGGTGGCGCTGGGCTATAAACCTCAGGAGGCCAGCCGTATGGTGAGTAAAGTTGCCAAACCGGATGCCAGCAGTGAAACTCTGATTCGTGAAGCGCTGCGCGCTGCATTGTGAGGTAAAGGATGATTGAAGCAGACCGCCTGGTATCGGCAGGCACCATTCAGCCAGATGACGTGGTGGATCGCGCGATCCGTCCCAAACTGCTGGATGAGTACATCGGCCAGCCGCAGGTTCGTTCTCAGATGGAGATTTTCATCCAGGCGGCAAAGCTGCGCGGCGATGCGCTCGATCACCTGTTGATTTTTGGTCCGCCGGGGTTAGGTAAAACCACTCTGGCGAATATCGTCGCCAACGAAATGGGCGTTAACCTGCGTACCACCTCCGGCCCGGTGCTGGAGAAAGCAGGGGACCTGGCGGCGATGCTGACCAACCTCGAACCGCATGACGTGCTGTTTATCGATGAAATCCACCGCCTGTCCCCGGTGGTGGAGGAAGTGCTCTATCCGGCGATGGAGGATTACCAGCTGGATATCATGATCGGCGAAGGCCCGGCCGCGCGCTCGATCAAAATCGATCTGCCACCGTTTACCCTGATTGGTGCCACGACCCGCGCCGGCTCGCTGACCTCACCGCTACGCGACCGTTTTGGTATCGTGCAGCGTCTGGAGTTTTATCAGGTGCCCGACCTTCAGCATATTGTGGGGCGCAGCGCGCGCTACATGGGGCTGGATATGAGCGAAGAGGGAGCGTTTGAAGTGGCGAAACGTTCCCGCGGTACGCCGCGTATCGCCAACCGCCTGCTGCGTCGCGTGCGTGATTTTGCCGAGGTGAAGCACGATGGCACCATTTCGGCTGACATTGCTGCGCAGGCGCTGGATATGCTGAACGTTGATGCCGAAGGCTTTGACTATATGGACCGTAAGCTGCTGCTGGCGGTGCTGGATAAGTTCTTTGGCGGGCCGGTGGGGCTGGATAACCTGGCGGCGGCAATTGGCGAAGAGCGTGAGACTATCGAGGACGTGCTGGAGCCGTATCTAATCCAGCAGGGCTTCTTACAGCGTACCCCGCGTGGTCGTATGGCGACGGTGCGGGCGTGGAATCATTTCGGCATTACGCCGCCCGCGATGCCGTAAGTAGCGATTAATGGTAGCCCCGGTAAGCGAAGCGCCACCGGGGACATGCTGACTACTGCGCGGTCTTTTTCATCATACTGAAAATAAACAACACCGCCGCGCACAATACCACCGACGGCCCTGCTGGCGTGTCATAGAAAGCCGAGAAGGTTAAGCCGCCCGTCACCGCGATCATTCCGATAATCACCGCGATACCGGCCATTTGCTCCGGCGTACGCGCAAAACGACGCGCCGTGGCGGCAGGGATTATCAACAGCGACGTGATGATCAGCGCGCCAACAAATTTCATCGCCACCCCGATGGTTAACGCCGTCACCAGCATCAAGAGCAGCTTCACGCGCTGAAGCTTCACGCCGTCGACAAAGGCCAGATCGGGGCTGACGGTCATTGCCAGTAAATTCCGCCACTGCCACAGCAGGATCCCGAGTACCACCACCACGCCAATGGCAATGGAAATCAGATCTTCGGGCGTGACGGCCAGCAGATCGCCGAACAGATAGGCCATCAGGTCCACGCGGATGTTGGACATCAGGCTCACCACCACCAGGCCCAGCGACAGGGCGCTGTGCGCCATAATGCCGAGCAGGGTATCAATGGCCAGATGAGGGCGTTTTTCCAGCCAGACCAGACCGGCGGCCAGCAGCAGCGTGACGACAATCACCGCATAAAACGGGTTTACGTCCAGCAACAAACCAAACGCGACACCCAGCAATGACGCATGGGCCAGCGTATCGCCGAAATAGGACATTCTGCGCCAGACGACAAACGAGCCGAGTGGACCCGCGGCGCAGGCAAGCATAATCCCGGCCAGCCAGCCGGGCAGTAACAGTTCAATCATGAGTGTCCATTTCCCCGACGCAGGACAATTCGTCCCTGTAAATCATGGCGGTGATTGTGATTATGGCGATAGATGCCCAGCTGTTCGGCGCCACGATGGCCAAACATGGAGATAAATTCGGGATGCATTGACACCACTTCCGGCGTGCCGGAACAACAGATGTGATGGTTCAGGCACAGCACTTCGTCGGTTTTGGCCATTACCAGATGCAGATCGTGGGAGACCATCAGCACCGCGCAGTTAAGCTCCCGACGGAGCTGGTCGATAAGATCGTACAGCGCAACCTGACCGTTGACGTCGACACCCTGCGTCGGCTCGTCCAGGACCAGCAGCTGAGGGCTGCTGAGCAGGGCGCGGGCAAGCAATACGCGCTGGGTTTCACCGCCCGACAGCTTTTGCAAAGGCGCCTCAACAAGATGTCCCGCCTGAACGCGTTTTAGCGCCGGTAGGATATCCGCTTTACGCGTACCGGGACGGAGACGCAGGAAGCGGCTCACCGTCAGGGGCAGGGTGGCATCAAGATGTAATTTTTGCGGCACATAGCCGATACGCAATTTATCCTCGCGGACGATAACACCTGCGTCAGGGGCTACCAGGCCTAATACGACGCGCACCAGCGTCGATTTGCCTGCACCGTTAGGGCCGAGCAGCGTGAGTATTTTGCCGGGCTTCAGATTCAGCGACACGTCAGAAAGGACGCGGCGCTGGCCGAATGAGACCGAAACATTTTCAAGAGAAACTAAAGTCGTCATGTCAATTTAAGCTTGCAGAAGTCATCGAATGTTATAATATCACATTCCACGCATTCATTACGATGATTAGTCGCATTATGTTACAGAAAAATACGCTTCTTTTCGCAGCTTTATCCGCTGCTCTTTGGGGGACAACAGCACAAGATGTTAACGCTGCCGTTGTCGCTTCGCTTAAACCACTTGGCTTTATCGCCGCTGCCATCGCCGACGGTGTGACGGACACAGAGGTTCTTCTGCCTGACGGGGCCTCCGAGCATGATTATTCTCTGCGTCCGTCTGATGTAAAACGCTTACAGAACGCGGACTTAGTCGTCTGGATTGGTCCTGAGATGGAAGCGTTCATGCAGAAATCCGCTAAACAGGTCCCTGCGCAGAAACAGGTGACGATTGGTGAGCTGTCCGCTGTGAAACCGTTGCTGATGAAAGGGGCTGAGGACGAGGGCGACGAACACGACCACGACCATGCTCATGGCGAAAAAGGTGACGACCATCACCATCACGGTGAATACAACATGCATCTCTGGCTCTCCCCAGAGATAGCGCGGCTTACAGCGGTTGCAATCCACGACAAATTAGTGGAACTTATGCCGCAAAGTCGAATCAAACTCGACGCCAACCTGAAGGATTTTGAGGCTCAATTAGCCGCAACCGACAAACAGGTAGGTAACGAGCTCGCACCGCTTAAAGGAAAAGGGTACTTCGTTTTTCATGATGCCTACGGGTATTACGAGAAACATTACGGTCTGACCCCATTGGGGCATTTTACCGTCAACCCTGAAATTCAGCCTGGTGCGCAGCGTTTACATGAAATCAGAACACAGTTGGTTGAGCAAAAAGCGACATGCGTTTTTGCTGAGCCACAGTTCAGGCCAGCGGTCGTAGAAGCCGTGGCCAGGGGAACATCCGTGCGCATGGGAACCCTTGACCCGCTAGGTACGAACATCCAGTTGAGCAAAGCGAGCTATTCGCAGTTCCTCAGCCAACTGGCGAATCAGTATGCGAGCTGCCTGAAAGGAGATTAACGAGGAAGTGAATACGTGCAACAGATAGCCCGCTCTGTCGCCCTGGCATTTAACAATCTGCCTCGACCCCACCGCGTTATGCTGGGGTCGCTTACAGTTCTCACGTTAGCGGTCGCCGTCTGGCGGCCCTATGTTTACCACCCGAGTTCTGCCCCTATTATTAAAACCATCGAACTGGAGAAGAGCGAGATCCGCTCTCTGCTGCCTGAGGCCAGCGAGCCTATCGATCAGGCCGCACAGGAAGATGAAGCTATTCCCCAGGATGAGCTGGATGACAAGATCCAGAATGAAACCGGCATTCATGAATATGTTGTTTCTACTGGCGATACGCTGAGCAGCGTCCTGAACCAGTACGGTATCGACATGGGCAACATTAGCCAGCTTGCCGCATCCGATAAAGAGCTGCGTAACCTGAAAATTGGTCAGCAGCTTTCCTGGACCTTAACGCCCGACGGCGATCTGCAACGTCTGACCTGGGAGATGTCCCGTCGCGAAACCCGCACCTACGATCGCACCGCAAACGGTTTCAAAATGACCAGTGAAATGCAGCAGGGCGACTGGGTTAACAGCGTGATGAAAGGGACCGTCGGCGGCAGCTTTGTTTCCAGTGCCCGCGATGCTGGCCTGACCAGCGCTGAAATCAGCTCGGTGATCAAAGCCATGCAGTGGCAGATGGATTTCCGCAAACTGAAAAAAGGCGATCAGTTCTCTGTCCTGATGTCCCGCGAAATGCTGGACGGTAAGCGCGAGCAGAGCCAGCTTGTGGGTGTTCGTCTGCGTTCAGACGGCAAAGACTACTACGCCATTCGCGCGGAAGACGGTAAGTTCTATGACCGCAGCGGTACGGGCCTGGCAAAAGGCTTCCTGCGTTTCCCAACGGCGAAACAGTTCCGTGTCTCCTCCAACTTTAACCCGCGTCGTCTGAACCCGGTAACGGGTCGCGTAGCGCCGCACCGTGGCGTTGACTTCGCCATGCCGCAGGGCACGCCAGTGCTGGCGGTAGGGGATGGTGAAGTGGTCATGGCGAAACGCAGCGGTGCTGCTGGCTATTACGTTGCTATTCGTCACGGTCGCACGTACACCACCCGCTACATGCACCTGCGTAAACTGCTGGTCAAACCGGGCCAGAAGGTGAAACGTGGCGATCGCATCGCGCTGTCTGGTAACACCGGCCGGTCGACGGGCCCGCACCTGCACTACGAAGTGTGGATCAACCAGCAGGCGGTTAACCCGCTGACGGCGAAACTGCCGCGCACAGAAGGGCTGACCGGGAAAGATCGCAAAGATTACCTGGCGCAGGTGAAAGAGGTGATGCCACAGCTGCGCTTCGACTAAGCTAACACCCTCAAAAATAAGCCGGCGTCAGTGTGCGCCGGCTTTTTCTTTTGTACGCGGACGGCTGCCTCGCTACACTATCTGAATATATTTTTGCGTCACCAGACCCTGGAACCCGCATGGAAACCAAAAAAAACAATATTGAGTACATTCCCGAGTTTGAAAAATCCTTTCGCCACCCGCGTAACTGGGGCGCCTGGCTTGGCGTATACGTGTTTGCTGGCATGGCGTTGCTACCTGCTTCCCTCCGCGATCCGGTGCTCGGCAATGTGGGGCGCCTGGCAGGGCGCTTAGGTAAAAGCGCACGCCGCCGGGCGCAAATAAACCTTCTGTACTGCTTCCCGGATAAAACCGACGTCGAACGCGAAGCAATCATTGATGACATGTATACCACCGCGCCACAGGCCATGGCGATGATGGCGGAACTGGCGCTGAAAGGGCCGGAAAAGATCGTCGACCGCGTTGACTGGAAAGGGCTGGAAATCATCGACGAGATGCGTCGCAATGATGAAAAAGTGATTTTCCTGGTGCCGCACGGTTGGGGGGTCGACATTCCGGCAATGTTAATGGCATCGCAGGGCCAGAAAATGGCGGCGATGTTCCATAATCAGGGAAACAAAATCTACGATTTCGTCTGGAATACCGTGCGCCGTCGCTTTGGCGGACGCCTGCACGCCCGTAACGATGGCATTAAGCCTTTCATTCAGTCCGTACGTCAGGGCTATTGGGGCTACTATCTGCCCGATCAGGATCACGGTCCTGAGCACAGCGAGTTTGTCGATTTCTTCGCGACCTATAAAGCTACGCTACCCGCGATTGGTCGCCTGATGAAAGTCTGCCGCGCCCGCGTGATCCCGCTGTTCCCGGTTTATGACGGTAAAACGCATCGCCTGAGCATTGAGGTACGTCCGCCGATGGACGATCTGCAGACCGCGGACGATCGCACCATTGCACGCCGCATGAATGAAGAGGTGGAAGTGCTGGTGGGGCCACATAAGGAGCAATATACGTGGATCCTGAAGTTGCTCAAAACGCGTAAACCTGGCGAAACAGAGCCGTACAAGCGTAAAGAGCTTTTCCCGAAGAAATAGGAAACCTTCACCCCTCTCCCCTTAGGGGAGAGGGGATCGGAGCTTACTCTACGGTCAGTACGCGGGTGGTATTGGTTGAGCCGATGGTGCTCATCACGTCACCCTGCGTCACGATAACGATATCACCGGATACCAGATAACCTTTGTCGCGCAGCAGGTTCACAGCATCGTGCGCGGCGGCCACGCCATCGTTGGTGCTGTCGAAGTAGACTGGCGTCACGCCGCGATACAGCGCCGTCAGGTTCAGCGTACGCTCGTGACGGGACATGGCGAAGATCGGCAGACCGGAGCTGATGCGAGACGTCATTAGCGCGGTACGGCCAGATTCGGTCATGGTGATGATCGCCGTGACCCCTTTCAGGTGGTTGGCTGCGTACATCGCGGACATCGCAATCGCTTCTTCCACATTGTCGAACTGGATATCCAGGCGGTGCTTGGAGACGTTAATGCTTGGGATCTTCTCCGCACCCAGGCAGACGCGCGCCATGGCGGCCACGGTTTCCGCCGGATACTGACCCGCAGCGGTTTCTGCTGACAGCATCACCGCGTCAGTACCATCCAGCACGGCGTTCGCCACGTCCATGACTTCCGCACGGGTTGGCATTGGGTTGGTGATCATGGATTCCATCATCTGGGTGGCGGTGATCACCGCGCGGTTCAGCTGACGCGCGCGACGGATCAGCGCTTTCTGGATACCGACCAGTTCAGGGTCGCCAATTTCCACGCCCAGATCACCACGGGCAACCATCACCACGTCAGACGCCAGGATCACGTCGTCCATCGCGTCCTGATCGCAGACCGCTTCAGCGCGTTCCACTTTCGCAACAATTTTCGCATCGCAGCCTGCATCACGCGCCAGACGGCGAGCATAGTTCAGATCTTCGCCGCAGCGGGGGAAGGAGACGGCCAGATAATCCACGCCGATCTGCGCTGCGGTCACGATATCCGCTTTGTCTTTATCGGTCAGCGCTTCGGCAGACAGGCCACCGCCGAGTTTGTTGATGCCTTTGTTGTTGGAGAGCGGACCGCCGACGGTCACTTCGGTGAACACCTTCATACCCTGAACTTCCAGCACTTTCAGCTGTACGCGTCCGTCGTCCAGCAGCAGGATGTCGCCAGGCACAACGTCAGCAGGCAGACCTTTGTAGTCGATACCCACTTTTTCCTTATCGCCTTCGCCTTTGCTCAGGTTGGCATCCAGCAGGAATTTATCGCCGATGTTGAGGAAGACTTTGCCTTCTTTAAAGGTCGATACGCGGATTTTTGGACCTTGCAGGTCACCGAGGATAGCAACATGGCGGCCCAGTTTAGCTGCGATTTCACGCACTTTGTCGGCACGTAATTTATGGTCTTCTGGCGTACCGTGAGAGAAGTTCATGCGCACCACGTTGGCACCCGCGGCGATAATCTTCTCGAGGTTATTATCGCGGTCGGTGGCCGGGCCTAGGGTGGTGACGATCTTGGTTCTGCGAAGCCTTCTGGACATGTAATACTCCGTTGACTGAAACAACTTTGGTGTTGCGTGAACATAGAATCGGCCTTCATCTATCGCAAGGCAGTAGCGAGGGGACCGAATGCCGTAAATCGTACATCGTCGTTATTAGGGAACATCGCTCTTTATAAGCAATTCTTTATCAAAACGCGATTCTTTCAGGGCTTCCTTGACCCGCTTCAAGTTATCCCGGAATTTTGCGCCCCGGCGTAAGGTAAAACCGGTCGCCAGCACGTCGATGACCGTCAGCTGCGCCAGGCGGGAGACCATCGGCATGTACATGTCGGTGTCTTCCGGTACGTCCAGGGTAATGGCGAGCGTTGCTTCCCGGGCCAACGGCGTACCTGCCGTCGTCAGGGCGATGACCATCGCATCGTTGTCACGCGCGAGTTGCGCCAGCTCCACCTGGCTCTTGGTGCGGCCCGTATGGGAAATGAGTACCACGACATCATCTTCGCTACAATTCATACAGCTCATGCGTTGCAGCACAATGTCATCGGAGTAAATCACCGGCACGTTAAAGCGAAAGAACTTATTCATGGCGTCATGCGCCACGGCGGCGGACGAGCCAAGGCCAAAGAAGGCAATCCGTTTGGCCTGCGTAAGAAGATCGACCGCGCGATTCACTGAACTCATGTCCAGAGACTGGCGAACATGGTCGAGCGTGGCCATTGCCGATTCAAATATTTTTGCGGTGTAAGCATCAACGCTGTCGTCTTCATCTACATTGCGATTAACATACGGGGTACCGTTTGCCAGACTTTGTGCCAGATGCAGTTTAAAATCAGGAAAGCCGCGGGTGTCCAGACTACGACAGAATCGATTGACCGTCGGTTCGCTGACGCCCGATTCCTGTGCCAGAGCGGCGATGCTTGAATGAATCGCCTGAGCGGGCGCGGCGAGAATAACTTCGGCCACTTTGCGCTCGGATTTGCTAAGGTGTTCCAGTTGAAACTGGATTTTTTCCAGCATGTTCATTGTTAACAAGACGCTCATGAGGGCATAAACGATTTCATAGAGATGAAACCTAGATTCGATTTAGCCGATATTACCCCCGGGACACCCGAAAGGGTAATCGTCGACAAGAAATGTTGTTGTTTTTTTTCATTACTTGATCGACGTCGGGTTTTGCTCTGACCCTGTTGCGCAAAGAATCGACGTTTGTTGCGTCACCAGACGGGCGTAATGGCCCGCGCGACGAAAAATCACCGTATCGCACGTGACGTTAAGCGCTAATGGTTTCAGGAAACGCGTAAAAGCAGTACAGTGCATTGTAATAAAATTACAACGATACCTGGCAGAGTACCAGGAGATCTAACTGAGGAGAATGACATGGCGGTAACGCAAACAGCCCAGGCATGTGACCTGGTCATTTTCGGCGCGAAAGGCGATCTTGCACGCCGAAAATTGCTGCCTTCCCTGTATCAGCTCGAAAAAGCGGGCCAGATCCATCCCGATACCCGAATCCTTGGGGTAGGGCGCGCCGACTGGGATAAGGAGGCTTATACCAAAGTCGTGCGCGAGGCGCTCGAAACCTTCATGAAAGAGAAAATCGATGAAAGCCTTTGGGATAAGCTGAGCGGGCGTCTCGATTTCTGCAATCTGGACGTCAACGATGTAAGCGCCTTTACCCGTCTGGGTGAAATGCTGGACCAGGAAAATCGCGTCACCATTAACTATTTCGCCATGCCGCCAAGCACCTTCGGCGCCATCTGCAAAGGTCTGGGCGAAGCGAAGCTGAACGCCAAACCGGCGCGCGTGGTGATGGAGAAGCCGCTGGGTACGTCGCTGGCAACCTCGCGTGAAATCAACGACCAGGTGGGCGAGTTCTTTGAGGAGTGTCAGGTTTACCGTATTGACCACTATCTGGGTAAAGAGACGGTTCTGAACCTGCTGGCGCTGCGTTTTGCCAACTCCTTGTTTGTGAACAACTGGGACAACCGCACTATCGACCACGTGGAAATTACCGTGGCGGAAGAGGTGGGCATTGAAGGCCGCTGGGGCTACTTCGACCAGGCCGGCCAGATGCGTGACATGATCCAGAACCACCTGCTGCAAATTCTGTGCATGATTGCCATGTCTCCACCGTCAGATCTGACGGCCGACAGCATTCGTGACGCCAAAGTGAAAGTGCTGAAATCACTGCGCCGTATTGACCGCTCCAACGTGCGTGAGAAAACCGTGCGCGGCCAGTACACCGCAGGTTTTGCCCAGGGGAAAAAAGTCCCTGGCTATCTGGAAGAAGAGGGCGCGAACAAGTCCAGCAACACCGAAACGTTTGTGGCGATCCGCGTGGATATCGACGACTGGCGCTGGGCCGGCGTGCCGTTCTACCTGCGTACCGGGAAACGTCTGCCGGCAAAATGCTCCGAAGTGGTGGTCTACTTCAAAAATCCGGAACTGAACCTGTTCAAAGAATCCTGGCAGGAACTGCCGCAGAACAAACTGACTATTCGTCTGCAACCGGATGAGGGTGTGGATATTCAGATCCTGAACAAAGTGCCGGGTCTTGATCACAAACACAACCTGCAAACCACCAAGCTCGACCTGAGTTACTCTGAAACTTTCAACCAGACGCATCTGGCCGATGCTTACGAGCGTCTGCTGCTGGAAACCATGCGTGGTATCCAGGCGCTGTTCGTCCGCCGCGATGAAGTGGAAGAGGCGTGGAAGTGGGTGGACTCAATCACCGAAGCGTGGGCAGCCGACCAGGACGCGCCAAAACCGTATCAGGCGGGAACATGGGGACCTGTCGCCTCCGTTGCGATGATCACCCGTGATGGCCGCTCCTGGAACGAGTTTGAATAACCCCCATCTCTAGCCCAAAGGTGTTATTTTACCGGTAACATGATCTAACACAGCAAGTGGCATAATTTTTAATCTTTTAAGCTCCGCGTGGATTCACCCGCGGAGCTTTTTTTATTACACTCCCTTCAGACATTTTGCCCCTGTGCTCCGGATATCAGGCGTTTCAGCGTTGTTAACAACCGTCAGAAACTGTGTAAACTCCCGAGCCTGGACAGATAAATTAGAGGAGCTTTTATGAATCCGACATTGTTACGCGTAACACAACGCATCGTTGAACGCTCGAAAGAGACCCGTGCTGCCTACCTTGCCCGCATCGAACAGGCGAAGAGTGAAACGGTCCATCGCTCACAGCTGGCCTGCGGGAATCTGGCCCACGGCTTTGCCGCCTGCCAGCCTGGTGATAAAGACGCGCTGAAAAGCATGCTGCGTAACAATATCGCCATCATTACCTCCTATAACGACATGCTTTCAGCCCACCAGCCGTATGAGGTTTACCCGTCTATCATCCGCAATGCGCTGCACAGCGTGAACGCGGTGGGCCAGGTTGCAGGCGGCGTGCCGGCCATGTGTGATGGCGTGACTCAGGGACAGGACGGTATGGAGCTGTCTCTGTTGAGCCGCGAAGTGATCGCCATGTCGGCGGCAGTGGGCCTTTCTCACAATATGTTTGATGGCGCGCTCTACCTGGGCGTATGCGACAAAATCGTCCCGGGGCTGGTGATGGCCGCGCTGTCGTTTGGCCATCTGCCAGCGATTTTTGTGCCGTCAGGCCCGATGGCAAGCGGTCTGCCAAACAAGGAAAAAGTCCGTATCCGCCAGCTGTATGCCGAAGGAAAAGCGGACCGTCAGGCGCTGCTGGAAGCGGAAGCCGCGTCCTATCACGCGCCGGGCACCTGTACGTTCTACGGTACGGCCAACACCAACCAGATGGTGGTGGAGTTTATGGGGATGCAGCTACCGGGCTCGTCGTTCATCCAGCCGGATGCGCCACTGCGTAAAGCGCTGACCGAAGCCGCAGCCCGTCAGGTGACGCGTCTGACCGGTAACGGCAACGAGTGGATGCCAATGGGCAAAATGGTGGATGAAAAAGTCATCGTCAACGGGATTGTCGCCCTGCTGGCGACCGGCGGTTCAACCAACCATACCATGCACCTTGTCGCGATGGCGCGCGCGGCGGGCATTCTGATCAACTGGGATGACTTCTCCGAGATCTCCTCCGTGGTACCGCTGATGGCGCGTCTGTACCCGAACGGTCCGGCGGACATTAACCACTTCCAGGCCGCGGGCGGCGTGCCGGTGCTGATGCGCGAGCTGCTGAAAGGCGGCCTGCTGCATGAGGATGTTAACACGGTGGCGGGCTTTGGCCTGCATCGCTATACCCTTGAGCCGTGGCTGAACAACGGTGAGCTGGACTGGCGCGAGGGGGCGAGCAACTCGCTCGATCCTCAGGTTATCGCGACCTTCGAACAGCCGTTCTCTCCTCACGGCGGCACCAAAGTGCTGAGCGGTAACCTTGGGCGTGCCGTAATGAAAACTTCTGCCGTGCCGGAAGAGAATCAGGTTATCGAAGCCCCGGCGGTGGTGTTTGAAAGCCAGCACGACGTTTTACCTGCCTTCGACGCGGGTCTGCTTGATAAAGACTGCGTAGTCGTGGTGCGTCATCAGGGACCAAAAGCGAACGGGATGCCAGAATTACATAAACTTATGCCGCCGCTTGGTGTATTATTGGACCGCCGTTTCAAAATTGCGCTGGTGACCGATGGACGCCTCTCGGGGGCATCCGGTAAAGTGCCTTCAGCGATTCATGTCACCCCGGAAGCCTACGACGGCGGCCTGCTGGCGAAAGTCCATGATGGAGACATGATCCGCGTTAACGGTCAGACAGGCGAGTTAACCCTGCTGGTGGACGAAGCAGAGCTGACGGCGCGTCAGCCATATATTCCTGACCTGAGCGCATCCCGCGTGGGTACCGGACGCGAAATGTTTGGTGCGTTGCGTGAGAAACTCTCCGGTGCGGAGCAGGGCGCAACCTGTATTACGTTTTAAGACGACTTGATTTTAACGATCTGGCGAGAGAAAACTCTGATGAAAAACTGGAAAACAAGTGCAGAAGCAATCCTGACTACTGGCCCTGTCGTGCCGGTTATTGTGGTAAACAAACTGGAGCACGCTGTCCCAATGGCGAAGGCGCTGGTTGCGGGTGGCGTTCGTGTTCTGGAAGTGACCCTGCGTACTGCCTGTGCGATGGATGCGATTCGCGCTATCGCCAAAGAAGTGCCGGAAGCGATCATCGGTGCTGGTACGGTTCTGAATGCGCAGCAGCTGGCGGAAGTGACCGAAGCGGGCGCACAGTTTGCCATCAGCCCGGGCCTGACCGAGCCGCTGCTGAAAGCCGCAACCGAAGGTACTATTCCGCTGATCCCGGGTATCAGCACCGTTTCTGAACTGATGCTGGGCATGGACTACGGCCTGAAAGAGTTTAAATTCTTCCCGGCTGAAGCGAACGGCGGCACCAAAGCGTTGCAGGCGATTGCAGGCCCATTCTCCCAGGTGCGTTTCTGCCCAACGGGTGGCATCTCTCCGGCCAACTACCGCGACTACCTGGCGCTGAAAAGCGTGCTGTGCATCGGTGGCTCCTGGCTGGTTCCGGCGGATGCGCTGGAAGCAGGCGACTGGGATCGCATTACTAAACTGGCTCGCGAAGCGGTAGAAGGCGCGAAACAGTAACAAATGCTCAATGCATAAAGCAGGCCCTCTGGCCTGATGCTGGTCACTTTATGTGACCAGCATGTATAAGTTCTTCTTCTTCTTCCCACAAACATTTTTAATATCCCTAACCCCCAGGCGTATCATTCTTCATTATTAAATAATCCCTCACTTATATACTTGATGAATAATTCATTCTTAATTTATCTGTGATGAGATTGTCTGGGCTCTTTTTATTTATTTTGTGAATAATGTTACTTCCTTTGAGTCAATTCAACTTGAGGTTGGGTATTTTAATAGGAGAACGATAGGTGTATTGTTTTTAATAAACGGAACGTTTGTTAAAAGGATAGATAATAATGTCAGGGGAATCTGAGGTGGCTCAACGGCGGGACACGTTAAACAGATACTTATTGTATTTCCCGCGTAGCAAAAATGTTATTTCTGATGTTCATTCTTTTACAGGAAAAGAGATATTAAGCGAGCCTTATCGCTATACCATTCGCTTTACCAGTCCGGATCAAAACATTGCCATTAATGCTGTTCTTAATCAAAGGGCTGAGTTTATTCTGCGTGCACCCAATCTGGAAGCCTCATGGCATGGGCAAACCTCCTGGCTGCCGGTTCGCCAGATTAATGGCACGATCACCCAATTTTCCCGGCTGATGTCTTCAGGTGACGAAGCACTGTATGAATGCGTGCTGGAGCATGAGCTGGCGCTGCTGGATCAAAATTACCGTTCTGCGGTTTACATGAACATGACAGTCCCGGAGCTCGTTACAAAGCTGATGAAGGACAGTGGTCACTTTGACGGCTACAACATTGATTTTGACCAACTGAGCCACAGTTATCCACGACGGGAAATGATCGTTCAGTGGAAAGAAACCGATTTGCGGTTCATCCGTCGGCTGCTAGCAGAGATAGGGATCTGGTTCCGTTTTGAGAATCACAACAAAGTGAAAACGGAAACCGTCGTTATTTTTGGGGATTCTGCGCGTCGTTACAACTTCAGCGACAAACAGATGCCTTATGTCCGACATTCAGGCATGACCAGTTATAACGAATACATCACCGATCTGGAGGAGCAGCACGGCCTGATCCCAAAAAATGTGTTGGTTCGCACCTATAACTACCGTGACCCGCAATCGCCGCAGACGGATAAGACCGTTAAAACGAGCGATATTCCCGAAGGTGTAACGACAGGCCAACACTATCACTATGCCGATCACTATCTTGCTGCGGGGGATTTTCACGGTGAAGAGGCGGAAACCGCCGCATTTTACGCCCGTCTGCGTTATGAACGCCTGTTGAACGGACAGAGTGTTCTGGGGGCGACAACCAGCGATCCCGAGCTTCAGCCAGGCATTATGTTTTATCCTGCAGGGCCTGTACCTGACGGGTTTAAGTCCGGGTTTGTGATAAATGCGATGACTATCCGCGGCAGCCGTGCTGAACACTATCGCGCCGTACTTTCTGGGATCCCCTATATCCACGGCTATAGCTTCCGTCCTGAATACATATCCCGGCCGGTGATAGCCGGAACGGTGCCCGCCAGAGTGATGGCTATCGGGGGAGATAAAACCTATGCCGGAATTGATGCGGTTGGACGCTACCGGGTTAAGTTCGATTTTGACCTTGATGAAAAACGGGTCGGATTTGAAAGCGCCCTGGTACGCCTCGGCAGGCCGTACGCCGGTGACACTTTTGGTATTCACTTTCCGTTGCTGGAGGGGACTGAAGTTGCCGTCGGTTTTGAAGGCGGCGACCCGGACAGACCTTTTATCGCCCATGTCATGCACGACGGCAGCCACCCGGATTTAGTCACAAACCGTAACGATACCCGAAACGTGATCCGCACGGCCGCGTTGAACAAGATCCGTCTTGAAGATCGTCGCGGGCAGGAACACATCAAAATCTCTACCGAGTACGGCAAAGGGCAAGTGAGTGTGGGCCACCTGGTTGATGCTGAGGGCAAAAAGCGCGGGGAAGGTGTGGAGGCTCGCACCGACGACTGGATGGCGCTGCGTGCTGCCAAAGGCGTGATGATCACCACGGAAGCACAGCCCCGCGCGGGGGGTAAGCAACTGGATATGACAGCGGCTATTGCACAACTCGAAAAGGCATTATCGCTGGCGATGACCCTACAACAAAGTGCGCTTACGGCAGGTGCGAGTAATGTGGAAACCGATCGGCAAAATGCGCTCAGCCAGACGCTGAGTCATCTCGCGGAGCCCGGTATTTTGGCATATGGAAAAAGTGGAATTGCGCAGGTTACGCCGGACAGCCTGCAATTGTCAGCCGGGAAAGACCTGATTGCCACAGCGGGCGGGAATGCCAGCGTGAATGTGGTGAAAAAATTCTCGCTGGCCGTAGGGGAAAAACTGTCGCTGTTTACCCGCAAACTCGGCATCCAGATGATTGCCGGTGCGGGGGATATTACGACGCAGGCGCAGCGGGGCGAAATGCACATGCTGTCGCAGCAGGATTTCACGCTGACGAGCACCGCCGGGAAAATGAACGGCAGTGCCAGAAAGGGAATGCAGTTTGTCTGCGGGGGCGGCGGGATCCGGATCAGCCCGACCGGACTGGTCACGATTTTCTCGCCGACGGGCATTGAGCTCAAAGCGCCGAGCCTGAAATACGACGGTCCGGAAAGTGTGTCGGTACCGACGCCATCCTTTGAGAAAGGCGCCTTTAAACTTCGCTACAAACTGCACGCCGGCGATGATCCGGAGCAAATTCTGGCAAACAAAAAATTCAGGCTGACCAGTGCATCCGGACAGGTGGTGGAAGGCGTGACGGACAGCTGCGGTCGTTCACCACTGCTCGATGCTGACGACCTCGACAGCTATAAAATGGAGATAATGGAATGACGGAGGCGAAGACAAAACCCTACGCTCCACGGGTGGTATCAGAAGGCGATATTCCGGTACACAAAACCCTGGGCGAAGTCGCCCAGACGCGCAACGTCGGGATACCGCGTCCGATGCCCGGCATTGTGATCCTCGTCCATGGCGTGAACGACGTGGGTGAAGCTTACCAGAATCAGGAGAAAGGAATACTTGTCGGGCTGGGTAAGCGACTCAACCGGCAGGATTTTTACGCCCACGAATGGAAAGACTACAGAATTATCACTCCCGGGCGTTCCCCCATCATCCCGTTTTACTGGGGATATAAACCGGTTACGCATGCTGACTACCGGGCGGACCAGAAGCGCTACCGGGAGGAAGTCGGGAAGCTGAGTGACAAAGCGCATCTGCCCTATGATGCGTACCAGGAAGATAACGAGACGAATAAAAAGTCGCTGGGTAATGACGGGAAAGGGCCGTTTCAGTACCAGAACGATAACTTTAAAAATGCACTTGATACGAGTTTTGCCAAGGGGGGCGGGACCTTTGCCAACGCAACGACGACGATCCCGGATATGCTGGGACCCGGCGCCGGTGGCTTCGGCGTTGCCGCTGCGGGATTTGCCTCGCTGCACTTCAATGATGGCGATTTTACCCATCCCATTTATGAAAAACCGCACCGCATTTACCAGTTTTTTGCCGCTCAACGGCTGGCGGATTTGATTATTCAGGTTCGAAGTGAGCCGATTACGGCGAAAGATGTGATTAACATTGTGGCCCATAGTCAGGGCACGATTATTACTATGCTGGCAAATATGCTGGTGAAACAGGCCGGGTATGCTCCGGTAAACTGTGTGATTCTTAATCACTCACCGTATTCTCTTGAGTCGCGCGTGGCTGAAAATATTCAGCCGGGTTATCAACAGACCGACGATGCCAGACAGCAGACATTTAAAAATTTCTGTCGCCTGATGCATACGCAATGGAAAGGTGGCGGGAAAATGGCCGAGAGCGAATTGCTGGCCCTGGAGGCCTCCTGTACCCTGCGTAAACCTTCCGATAATCCGCTACGAACGGATGACAGATATTGCCGAAGCAACGACGGTAAAGTGTATAACTACTTTTGCCCGAATGATGGCGTCGTGTCGCTGGAGAATGTGCAGGGGGTTGGCTGGCGGGGCATTCCTCAGAATATTGCCAGTGATATACCGAATCTGTTTCAGCGCGTGTTTTACCAGCATGGTGAAGTAGGAAACATCCCTGATGCTAACCCCTTTGAGTTACCGCCGCGAAATGAGGGGGATGCAAAATATGCCTTTCTCACGAACGCCAGTTACAGCGCTCGCGATGTGGTGATAAATGGTGAGGAGTTACCGGAACCTTTTATTTTCAAACTTCAGGGGGAGGATAATCACCCGGATAACGATCCTAAAACCAGTGATAAACCGTATACCTATTATGTCGATCCGGACAGCCCGGACGCCTACATTTCCTATTCCGCCAAAGCCAGCGCCATTAAGCGCACAGTTACGACAACCTTTGCTGTGAACCGCTATCAAAATATTGGCTGGCAGCCTGGTCACGTTTTATCTGCTTCAGAGCTTAAAGAAGAGAGTTTTGAACGCAAGCATGAAGTTATTTATGGTGAGGTGTCAGGTTCGCGAGATTTTCAGTTAGTCACACTTACCTGGAAGAAAACACCGGAAGAACTGCAAGCGGAATGGCAGAAAATTGACCCGGTGGGCTACAGCCAGCACTCCTCTATTGTGATGAGCGAATTTGTGCCATCGCACGCTATGGCGTTTGATTTGGCTATTGGGCAGTGCAAATCATTCGATTATCAGGCAGGGAAATTTTGGGAAGGGTTGTTACATCGTGCGGACTGGCGCGATCCGCAGAACGGTTATCCTGCCGCTAAAGAATATTACCGTACCGGAATACTAGATGAACAGCGTACGAAATGGTTTATGAATAAGCCTGATGAGGTGCTTCCAAAAGGGGAGTACGGTGTGGAAAACCACTTTAATAATGCCTCGCCAGCCATGCCGTCTCGCGAACTGTCCATCAGAAATCAGGATGTGGCAAATTTGCAATGGGATATGCCAAAGCCCATGAGTGATAGTCAACTTGCTTAAGGATAGAGCATGAAAATATTTTTTATCGGCCTGACGACCTTTGCTATTTTGCTTGTGACCGGATGCCTGGCGAAAGAACCGCCGACGCAGGTAGTTTATCGATTCGATGATCATCGTTATCTCGAACTGAAAGGGTGGGATTGTGAAGGCGAACTCTGGTACACGGATACTAAGCGAGGCATTCACACCGAACCCGTTAGTCAGTTTTATCGACTCTTTACCCGTAAATTTATTCATCCATCAGAGCGATATATTGCACTGACGGGATGGGGAGTGAGTGGATTCATAGTATCTAAGGACTATGGGAAAACGTGGCGCTCTGTAGCGTTTTCACCAAATCATAATGAACCCAATGGTGATGACTACGCGCCGTATGAGGATATTATTTCTTTCACCGTCGTCAACGATCAGGGCTTTTTACTGACCAAACACCGGCTGTATATGTCATCAAAGCCATTTGAAGACCCGCGCATTCTGCCCGGTGGGCCGGGGATTACCTATACCGTGGATGACGGAATGGGAAATAAAGTAAGCGATACGCTGGACCCCCGTTTCCCTGGCTGGGCCTGGGGAATGGTCTATATGACTAAGCAGGGGCTTAAGCACAGCACACAGCAATTTAAGGCTAACTGGCAAGATTTACCCGACAGCGTACCCGAAGTGAAGGGGTACACCGGCTGGGATCATATGCGCTGTGATATGGATGCGGGGCGATAACTGATGAAAGGATTATGTACCGTTCTCGCAGCTACGTCCGTTGTGCTGGCAACCGAATGCCAGGCGAAAGAACCGCCGACACAGGTTGTTTACCGGTTCGATGATCATCGTTATCTCGAACTGAAAGGCTGGGATTGCGAAGGTGAACTCTGGTTTAGCGATACTAAGAAAGGTATCCATTCACAAATTGCCAGTCAGTTTTATCGAATCTTCACCAAAAAATTCGTGCATCCTTCAGAGCACTATCTTGCTATTCCGTGGTGGGGAAATGTTACTGGTGGTTTTTCAGTATCAAAAGACTATGGGAAAACGTGGGAAAGAGGTGGTGCATCTATGTCACCAGGGAGCAATGAACCTGATGGAAGTAACGCTCCTTATTATGATGATGTCATATCTTTCACCGTCGTCAACGATCAGGGCTTTTTACTGACCAAACACCGGTTGTATATGTCATCAAAGCCATTTGAAGACCCGCGCATTCTGCCCGGTGGGCCGGGGATTGCCTATACCGTGGATGACGGAATGGGAAATAAAGTAAGCGATACGCTGGACCCCCGTTTCCCTGGCTGGGCCTGGGGAATGGTCTATATGACTAAGCAGGGGCTTAAGCACAGCACGCAGCAATTTAAGGCTAACTGGCAAGATTTACCCGACAGCGTACCCGACGTGAAGGGCTATACCGGCTGGGATCATATGCAATGCAACATGGATGCGGGAAAATAGGGAGATAAAGTGATGAAAGGCGTCATTAGGTTAAACGATCCGCTGATAAGCGGAGGAAAAGTCACTAAGGCCTCTGGGGCAGACTTTATGGGTCAGCCCGTGGCCTTGAAAGATGATCTTGCGCAGTGTCCGCTCCATAAAGGGACGTTCCCAATCACTGAATGTCACCCAACCTGGACCATGCATGGCCGTGGGGTTGTGGTAGATGGCTGTCGCGCGGCGTGTGGATGTGAAATCAAAAGTACCTTACCTGTGGCGGGAGCTTCGTAATGCGCGCGTGGTGGTTATACAAAAAACAGCCAGACCCGGATTCCACTGTGCCAGTCGTCATGATTGTTTTCCTCTATGTGATAGCCGTCGCAATGGGCCTCGCGATCCGGGCTCTAACCTGGCCTGAACAGGAACACGTTACGGCTCTCTTTTTTGTGCCTTCAGTTATTCTGCCCATCTGTGTTGTGTCGTTATTAGTTTTTACAAGTTTCATATTTCATGACGCCAACATTCATTATGCTGAAACCCGAAAATTCATAGCAAAAGAGCAGGAGATTAATTTAAAGGCGTATGCGCGGAAAAATATGGCTATCGCAGCATGGTCTTCAATAACCCCCCTGGAGCAACCCGCGCTGAATATGTTGAAACTGGAAGGCGAATTTCCGCTGGCACCGAAAACGCCGGTTAACATTCAGCTGGAAGATCGCTTCGACCAGACCAGGAATGAACAGATGTTTTACCGCTTACTGGACCCGATGGCAGAAAAATTGAAGGGCTATAACTACCGTATTTTTGAAACCGTTGTCTGGGTTCGCGGAGGGAGTGGATCCTGCATTGATGAACTGAGACGCACTCTGGAGCGGTTGGGTATTGAAACGGCCAGCACGTGTAAAATTGAGTACAGCACAGAATGCCCTGACTACGCGATCGTTAGCCAATGGATGAACTTATCTGATTACAGAGTTGAAAACCGGCTGATTGTTATCGTTGATTTACATGAAGAAAGCGGCGAATCAAAGAGCATGGAAAATGCATGTGCATTCCTGCTGACTAGTCATTATGTCCGGGAGGAGGGCGAAAAACCGGTATATTTATATCAGCCTATGTCTGATGTGACCGATGTAGAGGACAAAATGGCGGTCTTCCTTGAGACGGGTTCGGTACTTACGCCGAAAAATCTCTGGTATACCGGGCTGTCCCGTATTGAAAAATATCCATTAATGCAGGCACTGGACAAAAAAGCGCTCACGGTGGAACGGCTGGATATCGATGCCTCTCTGGGCGCAAAGAGTGCCGGGTATCGGTGGCTGGCTCTGGCATTTGCGGCGGATGCGGTAAAATATGCCCAGGGGGAGCAACTGGTAGCTTATTCAGACAAAAACAAATTTTGTATTACTGCGCTTTCCTCCATGAAGACAGCTATCCCAAAAAAACTTACCTGGTGTAACTGGAGTAATCCCCTTTATCCTGCGGGGATGGCGGCTTTATTCTGCGTGTTATCCCTCATTGCCTATCGTATCAGTTTCCTGGCGCAAAACGATCCGCCAGCAATCTGGGAACTGATTGCGAGCATAATCATTCCCTTCGTTATTTTTATAGGCCTCGGTAGTTTTGTTTTCATCTCGAAAACGAATGAAGCCCACGAGGACATGGAATACGAATGGAAGCGATAGAAACGAAACAACGTTAATCATGCTATGTGGCTGGTCGCTTACTTGACCAGCCTTTAGTTATTTACCCTGTCACTTTCACCGCAGTGGCCGCTTTTTTCGCTCTCGCGACGGCTTCGTCCACGTTTTCCCCGGTCGCTAATGCCACGCCCAGACGACGGCTTCCGTCGATCTCCGGTTTGCCGAACAGTCGAACCTGCAAGCCTGCGCCTACCGCACCTTCGACGTTATCAAAGGTGACATTCTGGCTGGTCAGCTGCGGCAGGATCACCGCCGAGGCTGCCGGGCCGTACTGACGGATGCCGCCAACCGGCAGGCCGAGGAAAGCACGTACGTGCAGCGCGAACTCAGAGAGATCCTGCGAAATCAGCGTGACCATCCCGGTATCGTGCGGGCGAGGGGAGACTTCACTGAAGATCACCTCGTCGCCGCAAACAAACAATTCCACGCCGAACAGGCCGTAGCCGCCCAGCGCCAGCACCGTTTTGCGGGCGATCTCCTGCGCGCGTGCCAGCGCCAGCGCGCTCATTCGCTGCGGCTGCCAGGATTCGCGATAATCGCCGTCTTCCTGGCGATGACCAATCGGGTCGCAGAAATAAACACCGTCCACGGCGCTGACGGTGAGCAGGGTAATTTCAAAATCAAACTTCACCACGCCTTCTACGATGACGCGCCCGGCACCGGCACGGCCGCCCTGCTGGGCATAGTCCCAGGCTTTGTCCAGCGTGCTGCTGTCGCGGATAAAGCTCTGCCCTTTGCCGGAGGAGCTCATTACCGGCTTAATGATGCACGGGTAGCCAATCTCCTCTACGGCCTGGAGAAACGCAGCTTTATCCCCGGCAAAACGGTAGCTGGAGGTCGGGAGCTGTAATTCTTCTGCCGCCAGGCGACGAATGCCTTCCCGGTTCATGGTCAGTTTTGCCGCTGTGGCACAGGGCACCACGCGCTGGCCTTCCTGTTCAAGGGCAACCAACATCTCAGTGGCAATGGCCTCAATTTCAGGTACCACGAAATCCGGTTTTTCGTCGGCAATTAACGCCCGCAGGGCATTACCGTCAAGCATATCGATGACGTGCGAGCGATGCGCGACGTGCATGGCGGGCGCATTCGCATAACGGTCCACCGCAATCACTTCCACACCCAAACGCTGGCATTCAATGGCCACTTCTTTACCCAGTTCACCCGATCCCAACAGCATAACGCGCGTCGCGGCAGGACGCAGCGCGGTTCCTAAACGAGTCATAAAAATCCCCCTGAAAAAGATGCGGGCAGTATAAACGAAAACGTTTGCGTCTGTCTTGTATGGGGATAACCGGACACGGGGGAAATTTGCGCTTCTTTAGCACTGACAGACATTTCCTGACACCCGCTCGCTTAGGCTGTGAAGGTTACGCACTGTTACGTGAGGAAAAATATGTCAGGCTGGATGAATCAACTGCAATCCCTGTTGGGACAAAAAGGCTCGTCGTCCGGCGAGCAGGGTCTGAGCAAGCTGCTTGTGCCGGGTGCGCTCGGCGGGCTGGCCGGTTTGCTGGTTGCCAATAAATCATCGCGGAAACTGCTTACCAAATACGGTACCGGCGCGCTGCTGGCGGGCGGAGGGGCTATTGCAGGCTCCGTCTTATGGAACAAATACAAAGACAAGGTGCGCAACGCGCATCAGGATGAACCGCAGTACGGGAAGCAGGTTTCGCCGTTAGATTTACGCACCGAGCGTCTGATCCTCGCCCTGGTCTTTGCAGCCAAGAGCGACGGGCATATTGATGCCAGTGAACGTGCCGCAATTGAACAGCAGATGCGGGAAGCGGGCGTTGAGGAGCAGGGTAGGGCGCTGGTGGCGCAGGCCATCGAACAGCCGCTCGATCCGCAGCGTCTGGCGCAAAGCGTGAAAAACGAAGAAGAGGCGCTGGAACTCTATTTTCTGAGCTGTGCTGCCATCGATATCGATCACTTTATGGAGCGCAGCTACCTGAACGCCCTGGGTGATGCGCTGAAGATCCCACAGGACGTTCGTGAGGGAATTGAGCAGGATATTCAGCAGCAGAAGCAGACCCTCGCGGGCTAGAAGGCCATGTTTCGCTTGCATCATACGCGTGTTTTGCCAACCTTATAGGATGTAAAACGAAAAAGTAAGAATGCCATGCCTCCAAAAGCCCGACGTACTCCTTATGCGATCACCACGCATGGCGATACGCGTATCGATAACTACTACTGGCTGCGGGACGATTCTCGTTCCCGGTCAGAGGTGCTCGACTATCTGCACGAGGAAAACGACTATGGCCGCCAGGTCATGGCCAGCCAGCAGGCGCTTCAGGATCAGCTCCTGAACGAAATGGTACAGCGTATCCCCCAGCGTGATGTCTCTGCCCCGTGGTGCAAAAACGGTTATCGCTATCGCCATATTTATGAGCCGGGAAACGAATATCCCATCTACCAGCGCCAGTCTGTGCTGAGCGCCGAGTGGGACGAATGGGAGATCCTGCTGGATGCTAACAAACGTGCTGCCCACAGTGAGTTTTATACGCTGGGCGGCATGTCCATTTCCCCCGATAACGCCATTATGGCGCTGGCTGAGGATTACCTCTCCCGCCGCCAGTACGGTTTGCGTTTCCGCAATCTTGAAACGGGAAACTGGTATCCCGAAATGCTGGATAATGTCTCCCCCGATTTCGTCTGGGGTAACGATTCAGAAACGGTCTACTACGTTAAAAAGCATACCTCAACGCTGCTGCCTTATCAGGTCTGGCGTCATACGGTGGGGACCGATTCCGCCGACGATGAGCTTGTGTATGAAGAAAAAGACGAGACGTTCTACGTCAGTCTGCATAAAACCTCGTCTCGCCACTACGTGATTATCTTCCTTGCCAGCGCCACCACCTCTGAGGTGCTGCTGCTGGATGCCGAACTGCCGGATGCCCAGCCGCTGTGCTTCCTGCCGCGCCGTAAAGATCATGAGTACAGTCTGGATCACTTCCAGCACAGCTTTTACCTGCGTTCGAACCGCGAGGGCAAAAACTTTGGCCTTTATAAAACCAAAGTGCGCGATGAACGGAAGTGGGAAGTGTTAATTCCTGCGCGCGATCAGGTGATGCTGGAGGGGTTCACCCTGTTTACCGACTGGCTGGTGGTGGAAGAGCGTCAGCGCGGACTGACCAGTATCCGCCAAATCAACCGCAAAACCCGCGAAGTGGTGGGCATTGCGTTCGATGACCCGGCTTACGTGACGTGGATCGGCTTTAACCCGGAACCGGAATCGTCCCGCCTGCGGTACGGCTATTCGTCAATGACTACCCCGGACACGTTGTTTGAGCTGGATATGGACACCGGGCAGCGTCAGGTGATTAAACAGGCTGAGGTCCGGGGATTTGAGTCGGAAAATTATCGCAGTGAACACCTGTGGGTGACCGCGCGCGACGGCGTTGAAGTCCCCGTGTCTCTCGTCTACCACAAGGATCACTTCAACAAAGGTAAAAACCCCATCCTCATCTACGGTTACGGCTCCTACGGATCCAGCATGGACGCCGATTTCAGCAGCAGCAGGCTGAGCCTGCTCGACCGCGGTTTTGTTTATGCGATTGCCCATATTCGCGGCGGCGGCGAGCTGGGTCAGCACTGGTATGAAGACGGAAAATTTCTCAAAAAGAAAAATACCTTCAATGACTACCTTGATGTCTGCGATGCGCTGATCGCGCAGGGTTATGGCGATCCGCAACTCTGCTTTGGCATGGGGGGCAGCGCCGGAGGCATGTTAATGGGAGCCGTGGTAAACCAGCGGCCTGAACTGTTTAAAGGCGTTATCGCTCAGGTGCCGTTTGTGGACGTGGTGACGACCATGCTGGACGAAACCATTCCGCTGACCACCGGGGAGTTTGAGGAGTGGGGGAACCCGCAGGATGAAACCTATTACCGCTACATGAAAGAGTACAGCCCGTACGATAACGTCGAGGCGAAAGCCTATCCGCATATGCTGGTGACCACCGGCCTGCACGATTCCCAGGTGCAGTACTGGGAGCCCGCGAAATGGGTGGCGAAGCTGCGTGAGCTAAAAACTGACGATAATCTGCTGCTGCTGTGTACCGATATGGACTCGGGGCACGGAGGGAAATCAGGGCGATTTAAATCCTATGAAGGGGTGGCGCTGGAGTACGCCTTTTTGATTGGCCTGGCGCAGGATACGCTGCCAGGCCGCGCGGGAACTCAGGCTTCGCCTAAATAATGCTTCAGCGTCAGGCGCAGTTCCGGGCTCATTCTGTCGAGGTTGTTGTACAGCCAGCGCAGATAGCCCGGATCGTTGTCCGCCACTTCCGATACCGGTTTTCCACGATATTTACCGAACGTGAAGGTGGTCAGTAGGGCGGGGCGGCCGGTAATGGTCGCCATATCGTCCGGCGTCCAGCCGGAAGTATTCATGATATCAATCAGAAGCGCTGCGGTGATGTAGCAGTCATAGAGGGCGCGGTGATGATGCAGCCCTTCCGGCGTCCGCACGCTTAGTTTGCGCGACTTATACAGCGCCATATTGCTGTATTTGATCCCCGGCCACAGACGGCGCGCCAGCTTCATGGTGCAAATCCATTCACCGGGCATCTCCGGCAGCACGCGGCGGTCAAAGCTGGCGTTATGGGCGACATACCACTGGCTACCGTGGTAAAGAGGGATGATCTCTTCAATCCACGGCTTATCCGCCACCATCGATTCCGTAATGCGATGAATTGCCATCGCCTGCGCACTGATGGGACGGTCCGGGCGCACCAGGTGGCTCATTGGATTGACTATCTTTCCGTCAACCACGTCGACAGAGGCGACTTCCACAATTCCACCCTGCAAATCGCAGGTTTCGGTATCGATAACGCGCAGCATTGATCGCTCCTGATCCTAAAATGCCTAGCCTAATGGAATGATATCCCCTTGCCAACCCTGTCGGCCCAAAGAACCGGTTAACAGCAACTCTCCCTTATCGGCACGCACGATCAGCTGACCTTTTTCATCCCATAACGCGCTACCGCTGCGCGCGTTCGCCATTAATACCGCGATGGCGTACTTATGCGCGAAGCGTTGTAACGAACTGATGGATTGCCGCCAGCGTTGCTCACCCACCGCCAGGCTGCTGGTGAACAGCGTTGCCTCTGGGTCCAGTTCCGGGGCGTCAGCCTGATTATCAATGATGGTTAACCGTTTATTGCCAGGAATAACACCCGCACCGTTACCCTGCGGATAGCGCCGGATGGTCGACAGGTTAGGGGTGAAAAGCGCGAGTCCTTTCTGTTGCTGGAGCGTAATACCGGCAATCACCGTGATGAAACGTGACTGCGCCGCGTGAAGGAGGGGGGCAAGCTGCAAATCGTCAGGGGGTGGGGGTAAGGTTGTTCCGCCAGGGCCGGTAAGCGAAAGCTCCGGAAAGACGACTAAATCGCACCCATGCGAGGCAGCCTCGGCAATAAAGTGCAGGTGATGTTTTACGTGCTCATCAACACAGTTGTGCCGCGGAGCATACTGAGCTGCGGCAATAGTCCATCGTGACATCGTGACTTCCTTATACACTAAGTCGCTGGGATTTTAAGATTACACCTAAATTTATCAGGGTTTTCTTATCCTGCCACATAACGCGTAAGGAAGTGTAACGGGACGTTAAGCTTATTTAACTTTAGGTTCGTACGGCAGGCGCGAGAGATTAACGGAGGCGAGGCGATGCGCAATAAGACGTTCGCGGAACCAGTCGCGCAGATGCGCGGGTTGTTCACGCTCTACCACTTCAGCCACGACGGGCATGTTGTAACGCTCTTTGAATGCGACCCCCGCGGCGGCGAGATCGACATTCACTTTGTCCATCTCGTCCTGAGGAAGGGCGGCCAGGTTAACGTTCATTTCCTTCTCCTTTTTCTGCGGCGGCAACGTTACCGCGATTGTTCAACGATGACAAGGGAGCAAAGGATGTTCCTCGACTCGTTAATTATACAGAGTTATTCTTTAGCATTCAGGCATAACGAAAAGGAATGATTGTGATGCACTTTACCCCTTCCCGCGTCGCGTGTGCGCTGGTTTTTCTGCTCTCTTCGGCAATCGCGCCATCAGCTCTGGCCCATGCGCACCTTAAGCAACAATCCCCGCAGGAAAATACCGTCGCGACGGCACCCGACGTCATTACCCTGAATTTCTCGGAAGGCATTGAACCTGCCTTCAGCGGCGTCGTGGTGACGGACGCGCAGCAGCACAAAATCCAGACCGGCGCGGTGAAGCGTGACGAGAAGGATAACGCAAAGCTGATTGTTCCTCTTGAGAAACCGTTGACGACCGGCACCTATACGGTGGACTGGCATGTGGTCTCCGTGGACGGCCACAAAACCAAGGGCAGCTATCACTTTAGCGTGAAATAGTATGCTGGCCCTGAGCTACGTAGCGTTTCGCTTTATCCATTTTGTTGCGCTGATACTACTTTTCGGCAACGCGCTATACAGTGTCTGGTTTGCACCGTCTTCGTTGCAGCGCCTCATGGCGCAGCGTTTCCAGCGCCAGCAGAATATCGCGGCCTTAATCAGCCTGATGGCTGCTCTGCTGATGTTCGGCCTGCAAAGTGGGTTAATGGGTAACGGCTGGGGGGATGTCATTCGCCCGGCGGTCTGGCGCAGCGTGCTGGGCACGCAGTTTGGTGGCGTCTGGCTGTGGCAAATGGTGCTGGCCGCTGTGACCGCGGGCGCTGCATGGCTTACCCCGCAAAAGGGCTCACGTCTATTACTGCTCGCGATGGGGCAACTGGTGCTGCTGGCGGGTGTGGGACATGCCGCGATGAACGGTGGCGCGCCGGGTGCGTTGCATCGTCTGAACCATGCGCTTCACCTGCTCTGCGCCGCCACCTGGGTGGGCGGTTTACTGCCGCTGCTGTTCTGTATGCGGCTGGCGAAAGGCCGCTGGCAGCCAGCCGCTATCTTTACCATGATGCGCTTCTCCCGCGTGGGGCATTATGCCGTGGCGGGCGTGCTGCTGACCGGGATAATCAATACGCTCTTTATTGTGGGCATAGACGTGCCGTGGGAAGCGCCTTATGTACGGCTGTTGTTGTTCAAATGTGCGCTGGTCATCATGATGGTGGCAATTGCGCTGGCGAATCGGTATTTTCTTGTGCCACGCTTTCGCCCTGATGCCGGGCGGGAACAACAGATTTTTATCAGGATGACACAGGCAGAAGTGGTGCTGGGCGCGCTGGTACTGGCGGCCGTCAGCCTGTTCGCGACCTGGGAACCCTTCTGACAAGGTTTAATAACTTATGAAAAAGACACTGCTTTCTCTTTTACTTCTCACCTGTGCCAGCAGTGCGCTGGCCGCGCCGCAGGTCATCACCGTCAGCCGGTTTGAAGTGGGTAAGGACAACTGGGCATTTAATCGTGAAGAGGTCATGCTCACCTGCCGTCCCGGTAACGCGCTGTATGTCATCAATCCCAGTACGCTCGTGCAGTATCCGTTAAATGACGTAGCGGAGCAGCAGGTTGCCAGCGGGAAAAGTAACGGACAGCCTGTCAGCGTGATCCAGGTGGATGACCCGGCAAACCCCGGGCAGAAGAAGAGTCTGGCACCGTTTATTGAGCGCGCTAAAAAGCTCTGCTAGCCGTCAGGTTTCCAGTAAAAAAAAACCGCAGGTGCTTGTAAAAGCTCTGCGGTTTTTCACATTTAGTGATGTTCTGACGCTTTTTTTCAGACCACTTTTACTGTGGACTGGAAAACCTGACGTCGTCATCTATTCTTAAAGGGCAAGGCGATTGAGCCTGCATTAATGCCAACTTTTAGCGCACGGCTCTCTCCCAAGAGCCATTTCCCTGGACCGAATACAGGAATCGTATTCGGTCTCTTTTTATCTGCATGAAAATAAACGATAAAATCCGGTTTTCGTCTCAGCAGAAGGTTCACTTCCTGTGCGCCTGCTTCAAACATACCACAACCCGGCAGGCGTAAGTCCAGTCCTTTTTGGCTGTTTTGTTAAATTTTTGTTTGTATTTTGCCTGAGACGACTGCGGGATTAATGCGCGCATGTACGGAAGCCGCAATATCATCAAGTAACGCAAAGCGGCGACGGTATTCGGCGCGTTTTTTGCTGGCAATCTCCTCCAGTGCTTTACGCTCCATCTGGAGCGGCAACTGCCAGCAGAAGGGGGAGAGTTTCTTTCCGTTCAGGCCTTCCCAGAACTCGTCGTAGCTGGCGTGAAAATGACGCCCTTTGCTCAGACGGTAGCGCAACGCGCGGAAAACATGGCCTTCATCGCTGACGGCAAAAATCGCGCTGATGTTCGAGCGTGAGGCAAGCTGGAAGATCACCTCCATCAGCACGCGTTTCGGGAAAAGCCCATGGCAGGCACGGGTTGCCTGCTTAATCACCTCCCGTGAAACATGACGACGTGGACCCTGGAGGCCGCCGATCACCAGCACCATACGGCCGTTACTGCGTGCGACACAGAACGTCAGGCTGGCAAGCAGCGTGTTGTCATTGTCATGCAGCCAAAGCGTGCTTTCGCCTTCACGTTCAGCCTTACCTGCGGACGAGG
Organism: Enterobacter sp. DSM 30060; assembly: GCF_013375955.1. Lineage (NCBI taxonomy): Bacteria > Pseudomonadati > Pseudomonadota > Gammaproteobacteria > Enterobacterales > Enterobacteriaceae > Enterobacter > Enterobacter sp. DSM 30060. The sequence continues at coordinate 4,557,147 of NZ_CP056118.1, read as the reverse complement.
CGTGGACGGTATAGATTTCGCCGTTTTTTGCCTCGAACCGGACAACCGGCACCTCTTGCGGATTGGTCAGCGCGTGGGCGAGGGCGGTATTTGTCAGACTATCAATCCACTGATAGTGGCTGACGATAGCATCGGCCCGGTCGTTTGAGTTCAGGCCACGCATCAGATACTGGCGGTGAGTTTTGCTCGGCAAGGTAATTTGAGAGGTGAGCAGCCTGTCGAAATCATCGCGCCCGGATAGCGCCTCCAGCATGCGATGGGTGGAGGACCAGAATAAAAGCGAGCGCAGAAGGAACTTTAACCGGTAATCACGTTTGTGCCAGATTGGGCCGGGAACGCGTTTCCCTCTCACCAGTTCAGAAATAATATTTGTGCGATGCGGATAAAAAACATCGTTTTGCAGGTGTATGTTTGACACGTGAAAATCCCTCTTTTTATTCCGCATTATTTTAAAGGCCAGGGAATAAGGGATTAATAGCGCAGCGATCTTTATTTCCGGCTGGTTTATGGTTTGTTTGGATTCGCGATATCCAACGCCAGCGCATGACATTTTCTGTGGCAGCTATACTTCTTACAGGAGGCGTTATGTATCAGAAAATAGAGGGAGAACACTGGCGTCATGTCTGGGTTGTCAGCGATATTCATGGTTGCTATCAGTGGCTTATGGATGAGCTTAAACGACGGCATTTTAATCCTGCTGCGGATCTGCTTATCTCGGTGGGGGATATTATCGACCGCGGTCCCGACAGCGTGAAATGTTTACAGTTGATGCAGGAAAAGTGGTTTTATGCGGTACGCGGTAATCACGAGCAAATGGCGTTAGATGCGCTTGAAAATAATGATTTTAGTCTCTGGTCGATAAATGGCGGTAACTGGTTTACCGGGCTTACGGTCGCTCAACAAAAGCAGGCGAAGGATTTACTCGACGCGTGTCGGGACTTACCGCACATTATTGAAATAACCTGCAAAAACGGTCTGAACGTGATTGCTCATGCGGATTATCCCGCCGCCGAATATGCCTGGCATAAGCCGGTAGATGCCCAGCGGGTGCTGTGGGATCGCGACCGGTTAATGGGCTTTATGGTGGGTAGAGGGCAGGGCATTAGCGGCGCGGATCACTTCTGGTTCGGACATACGCCTGTGGACAAGCGCTACGATTTCAACAATCTGCACTACATTGATACGGGAGCGGTGTTCGGGGGCTTTCTGACGCTGGCGCAGCTTCAGTAATAAATAACCCGCCTTCGGGCGGGTTCTCTTTGGGTTATGCAAGACGCAAGACCCAGGCATCGGTTTTACTGTCGTAATGTTCACGGTACAGAACGGAATGTTCCCCATCAAGGATCGCCGGGACGCTGGTATCTGCATCCCAGGCGTCCAGTTGCATGCACAAATCCGGATCGGATTTGCAGGGAATACTTAACGTTCGTTCGCCTTGTGCTTCGCCGCGCAATTCAGCGTCGTCGATTTCAAAAGCGCCAATGCGTACGCTGGTTTTCGTCATAATGCTCTCCGGTTTGTTGCCCAAAATCTGGTATGACCAGTGCAGTCATCCATTTTTGATCCTAGACAAGGAGAGAGAAATCGCCAGTAAAAAAATGCGTTTTTTCAGTCAGTGCGGCTGTTACCGGTAAACAGGCGACCATCGCGTACCAGTTCACGCGGATAGCTATTTTTCAGCCGCGAGCCGACTTTTTTCGCCAGCCCGAGCGGATAGCCCTGATACGTCACGATGACTTCATCCTGTGACGGGCCGTCTTCCGGGTAAACGTCACGACCGCGATACCACTCTTCCGCTTCATGATGCGTCAGGGCGAAGGTGTTCTCATTGCCTGCCAGCGCAATGACCGCTTCGTGCTGCCAGCGATAGCCTTTGTTGTGGATCTCCGCCAGGCGAATACCGAGGCGGGAGAAACGCACCTTACCAATCAGCGGTTCGATGTTGACCGGGAACAGCCACAGCTCTTTGTCCCGCATCCAGAGGCGCAGGCTCTCATCCCAGTGCAGTCCCACTTTGCTGGCAGCCGCTTGCGCCTGTGTCGCCTCACGGCCTTTGACCGGCGCGAACGGGAAGTTGCCGACCTTAAACTTAGGGACAGGCAGCGGATCGACGGCGCGGGTTTTACGCAGTCGTGCGACAAAGAACCCCTCGCAATCGTAAATCTGCGGGAAGACGTGCAGGAAGCCTTCAGGGGTGGCCGCGTGACTGGCCGAATCGAAGAGGGTGTCCAGCGGCAGAAACTCGACGGCATCCGCATAGCGTTGCCTGAGCCACAGGCAGACGTCCTCGTTTTCATCGCGATTCAGCGTGCAGGTGGAGTAAACCAGCGTTCCACCGGGGCGCAGGGCATGAAACGCACTGTCGATCAGTTCACGCTGCGTGGCGGCGATCTCCAGGTTGCTTTCAACGGACCAGTTTTTTAACGCATCAGGATCTTTACGCACTACGCCTTCGCCGGAGCAGGGCGCGTCGAGCAGGATGGCATCAAAAGCTTCCGGCAAGGCAGCGCCAAACACGCGACCGTCGAAGTGTGTTAACGCGACGTTGTGGATCCCGCAGCGGCTGATATTGGCGTGCAGGACTTTGACGCGGCTGGCGGAAAATTCGTTGGCGAGGATCGCGCCGCGGTTGTTCATCCGGGCGGCAATTTGCGTGGTTTTAGAGCCCGGCGCCGCCGCGACATCCATCACCCGCTCAGGCTGGTTTCCGTCGGCAAACAGCGCGGCAACCGGCAGCATGGAGCTGGCTTCCTGAATATAAAACAGCCCGCTCAGGTGCTCGGCGGTGCTGCCGAGCGGCAGGTTCTCCTCGTCATCCCGCTCGATCCAGAACCCTTCCTCACACCACGGCACCGGCGTCAGCTGCCAGCCGTAGGAGGAGACGAGATCCAGAAACGCTCCGACGCTGATTTTCAGCGTATTGACGCGAATACTTCGACGCAAAGGGCGCTGGCAGGCGGCGACGAAATCGTCGAAAGAGAGATGAGCAGGAAGCGCCTCGCGCATCTGTGCGAGGAATTGTTCAGGAAGAAATACGGAGTTTTGAGCCACGGGCACACCACAGGGAAACATTCAGGCGCGCAGTGTAACATAAAGGCTCCGGCGCGTTGACACCGGAGCCTGCGAGATTAACGCGGCAGTGCCGTTCCCCATTCGCGCCACTCTTTCGGTTCACTTTCCAGCAGCAGGAAGTGTTTTCCTGCCTGCGCCTTAGGCGCCAGAGGCGTGCCAGGCGGCGTCGCGAAGGCAATGCCGCCGCGAATGAACTGGTTAAAGGTCCCCGTTTTGACCACGCCACCGGTCAGGCCGAAGTCCAGCGAGTAGCCTGAAGCGAGCCAGAACACCGAGTTGTTGCGAACCAGATGCTGATAACGCTGGCTGATGCGCAGGCCAACCATCACGCGATCGGACAGATTACCCAGCGTCAGGCTTGTTACTGTCCCCACTTCAATACCGCGGAACAGGACCGGCGTACCGATGCCCAGCGAACCGGCTTCCGGTACCTCAACCACAATGCTCAGACCGTCCAGATAACGGGAATCGGTGATGGTCGCCTCCTGCAACTCAAACTCACGACGCGCGTTGCCCCGACCCGGTTCAACGTTAATGTACGGCTGAAGTATGGTGTCGAGATGCTCAACCCCTGCGGCAGAAATTTGCGGCGTAACCACCGAGAAGCGCGAGCCTGCCCGGGCGAACGTCTGTACATATTCCGGATAAAGCACGGCGGTAGCCTGAACTTCATTGCGCGCGGTGATCAGCGTCAGCTTCTGAACCTGCCCGATATCAATTCCGAGATAGCGGATAGGCATGCCTTCTGCCAGTTTACCGGCATCAAAGGTGTGCAGGGTAATCTGTCCCCCGACGGCGCGCGCCGCGGTTTCAGACGGGAAGAGGATCCGCTTGTCACCTTTACGCATGTTGCCGCCCGCGCCGCTCAGGTTATCGAAGCTGATCGCACCGCGCAGGGCACGGGAGAGGGGAGACGCCTGTACGGTCAGCCCGTTGCCGTTGAGCTGCACTTTCGCGCCGCCTTCAGCCCAGAACACGCTGTTTGGCGTGAGCAGCTTGCGATACTCCGGCTTGATATGCAGTTCGATATCAAACGCGTCCGCACGAGGACGAACGGTGATCACTTCTCCGACCTCAAACTTACGATAAAGCACGACGGAGCCTGCCTGGACATCCGGCAGCGTTTCAGCGCTTAAGGTCAGCGTGGTGGTCGGCAGGTCGCCGAGGCTGTTTTCAATGGCTTTGTTCAGATTGGCGAACAGTGGATAGCTCTCACGCAGCGCGCCTTTGCTGCCCGGCAGAATGCGGATCCCGCCGTTAACCCACTCGCTGGCGCTGGCGCCGAGGAACTCAACGCCGTCCAGACCCACCTTCACGTCGACCCGGCTGTTCACCACAAATTTACTGTCGCCGTGCACAAGGTTGCCGTACTGCGGATCGATGGCGGCGGAGAAGGAGACCCCTTTTTCCGTCAGCTTTCGTTCCAGAACCTGACCCACCTGCACACCGTGCAGGATTAGCGGTTGACCGGCTTCGATACCATAGCTTTCCGGCGCATTCAGCTTAACCGTCAACACGCCCGGTTTTTGCAGCAGAGCTTTATCCGCCGGCGCGATGACAAAGTTTTTATTCGGCGCACCTTCACCGGGGATCAGCTCAAAGGTGCTTCCCGTCAGCAGGGAACTGATGCTAGCGTCGCTGAGGGAGAGCTTCGGATTACGCAGCTCGATGCGTGTTTTTTCCCGCAGGAGGTCCACAACGCTCGGATCCACCGTCATTTCGCCGGTAACGGAGCCGCCCGCGTTGAGGGTTAATTTTGTCAGTTGCCCGACCTCTAAACCCTGGTACATCAGCGGGGTCGAACCGGCTTTCAGGCCTTTGGCATCCGGCAGGGTCAACTTGACGATGACACCGCGCTGGCTGTGTGCCAGGTCGGCGTACAGACCAAAGGTATCCTCTGCGGCGGCAGGGCTGGAGTCAACAGGTGAGTCGAAGGCGATAGCGCCATTCACCAGCGCCGCCAGGCTCTCAAGCTTCACTTTCGCACCGCTTAAGCTCAGGTCAGCATCGACGCCGGAGACGTTCCAGAAGCGGCTGCCTTTTTTTACCAGGTTGGTAAAACGGCGATCGATCAGTACATCAATGGTCACGCCATCTTTGTTCGGGTTAATGGCGTAGTCGTAAACGCGGCCAACCGGAATTTTGCGGAAATAGACCAGAGAACCACTGTTCAGCGAGCCCAAATCCGGCGCGCGGAGGTGGATCATCAGATCGCCGTTATTAAGCCGATATTTCGGCTGGGTATCCAGCGCAACAAAGTGATCCTGTGGCTCACCTTTGCCAGGCATCATGCCGATATAGTTACCGCCCACAAGCGCATCCAGCCCGGAAACGCCAGCCAGGGAGGCTTTAGGCGTGACCAGCCAGAACTGCGTTTCGGCGCGCAGGGCATCCTGCATGTCAGACTTAATGCTCGCCCGGACCTGGATTTTGTTCAGCCCTTTGCCGAGGGAAATATCCTGCACGGTACCCACTTCCACCCCCTGGAAGCGAACGGGGGTACGTCCGGCGACAATGCCGTCCGCAGACTGGAAATCAATCGTGATGGTACTTCCGCGATCTTCATAGCTCGTCCAGATAAGCCAGCCTGCGATCATCAGCGCGATGACAGGCAGCAACCAGAATGGCGAAATGCGGCGTTTTGTTTTAATTCTCGCTTCAGTCGGCGAAGCGGGCGTTTCCTGACTCATGTGCGTCCCAAAGTAAGCGGCTGTCCAGCCATTCCACTGCAAGAATAGTCAATATCACCGCAGAGCCGAAATAAAAAGCTGCGGGTCCCATGGTAAAAGCAAGTAACTGATCGCGATTGATGAGCGACATCATCAGCGAAATCACGAACAAATCCAACATCGACCAGCGACCAATCCAGGTCACGAATCGCAGAAGCAGGATGCGGGTGCGTAGTCCTTGTTCGCATTTAAAGTGAATGCTGATAAGTAGCGTAAACATCACCACCACTTTGGTAAAGGGCACCAGAATACTGGCGATGAACACAATGGCGGCAACCCCCACGTTACTGTGCGCCAGAGAGATAATCCCCGAAAGGATAGTATCTTCCTGTCGGGCGCCGTTCACATAAATTACGGAGATCGGCAGCATATTGGCCGGGAATAAAAATATCAGTGAGGCGATAAGCGCCGCCCAGCATTTTTGCAGGCTGTTGTTGCGCCGCAATCTTAACGGAATGTGGCAGCGAGGACACCTCCCGCGTTTATCCGGAAAACCGGTGTAATGGCACCCCAGGCAGACGCGCAGGTTTTCATCAGGCCGGGTCGCGGGACGCTGAGGGTAAAATCGCTCCCAAAGCTGTTCAACATTCAGATGAATCAGGGTCAAAATACTCAGCAGGACCAGTGAAATAAACGCAAAAAGGCCAATGCCGGGTTGTAAAAACGCATAATCCTGCACCTTAATGGAGGCCACGCCGACGCCCACCAGATAGATGTCCAGCATCACCCACTCCTTGAGCTTTTCCAGCATGAGCAGGACAGGGCGCAGGTTCATCCCCAGAATGTTGCCAAACCACAGGTAGGCAATTGCCGCGACCAGCACCAGCGGCGCGCCGACGACGCAGAACAGCACCATAGCGCCGGTGAGCGGATCGCCCTCGCGCGTCATCTGCCAGATCCCCTGCAATACGTTAGCGTCAATACGCACGCCAAGCAGGTAGAGCTTTAACAGCGGCTCGGTCCAGGCGAACGGCATCAGCAGAAGCATGGTAACCGCCATTGCCGCCAGACGCGTCAATGACCAGTCCCGGCCATCGCGAATTTTGGCATCGCAGCAAGGGCAAAAAGCACTTTGGTGCGATTTCATCTTCGGCAACATAAAAAGCGTATCGCACTGGGGACAACGCTGATAATGTGCACGAGGCAGAGCCTGGCTTACCGTACGGACAACGATCTTTCTTGTCGGCGTAATTTGGGGTGTTTTTAGGGCCATCAGTCGCACACAGATAAGTATTGTTGAAAGTTATAATAACTCATGAACGGATTCATCTTGAGCATGAGCGCATTTAATGCTTATTTTAATAGGCTATGCGGTAATTATGTAAGATAACTAAGTGATTGAATAATGAACAAAACAGAATTCTACGCGGATCTGAATCGCGATTTTAAGGCATTAATGGCAGGGGAAACCAGTTTCTTAGCCACTCTGGCAAATACCAGTGCGTTACTGTTCGAACGCCTTTCTGACGTGAACTGGGCGGGCTTTTATCTGCTGGAAGGCGACACGCTGGTGCTGGGGCCTTTCCAGGGGAAACTCGCCTGCGTACGCATCCCGGTAGGTCGCGGCGTGTGCGGTACCGCAGTGGCGACCCGTCAGGTTCAGCGTGTCGAAGATGTACATGCGTTTGACGGCCACATTGCCTGCGATGCCAGCAGCAATTCTGAAATCGTACTGCCGCTGGTGGTTAAAAATCAGATTATTGGCGTTCTGGATATCGACAGCACGGTCTTCAGCCGCTTTACTGCCGAGGATGAGCAGGGGCTGCGCGCGTTGGCCGCAAACCTGGAAAATGTTCTGGCAGAGACCGATTATCATAAATTCTTTGCGAGCGTCGCAGGATAATCAACGGATAACGTAGCATTTACTGATAGCGTCATTATAATGTCGCCTGTTCATGCCTGCGCTTGTTGGCAACGTCCGTTGTAATCAGGAAATTTCATGGAAAATCAACCTAAGTTGAATAGCAGTAAAGAAGTTATCGCATTTCTGGCCGAGCGTTTCCCGCAGTGCTTCAGCGCTGAAGGTGAAGCGCGTCCTCTGAAAGTCGGTATCTTTCAGGATCTGGTCGCGCGCGTTGAGGGGGAGATGAACCTCAGCAAAACGCAGCTTCGTTCTGCCTTGCGCCTTTATACCTCGAGCTGGCGTTACCTGTACGGTATCAAGCCGGGTGCGACCCGTGTCGACCTTGACGGCAACCCGTGTGGTGAGCTGGACGAGCAGCACGTAGAACATGCGCGTAAGCAGCTTGAAGAAGCCAAAGCTCGCGTTCAGGCACAGCGTGCTGAACAGCAGGCCAAAAAACGCGAAGCCGCAGCGGCAAACGGTCAGGAAGACGCCCCTCGTCGCGAGCGTAAACCGCGTCCGGCACCGCGTCGTACTGAAAATAACGATCGCAAACCGCGTGCTGACAAACCAGCAGCTAAAGCCCCACGTGCGCCGCGCGAAGAGCCGCGCCACACCCCAGTTTCGGACATCAACGCCCTGAGCGTAGGTCAGTCTCTGAAGGTTAAAGCGGGTAACAATGCGATGGATGCCACCGTACTGGAAATCACCAAAGATGGCGTTCGTGTACAGCTGACTTCTGGTATGTCAATGATTGTACGCGCAGAACACTTGTTGTTCTGAAACGGAGGCCGAGCCTGGCATGAACACTTTTTTTAAGCTCACCGCGCTGGCTGGCCTGTTTGCTATAACAGGCCACGCTTTCGCTGTGGACGATATTACGCGTGTTGATCAAATTCCGGTTCTCAAGGAAGAGACTCAGCACGCGACGGTGAGTGAGCGCGTGACGTCGCGCTTTACTCGTTCGCACTATCGTCAGTTCGATCTCGATCAGGCCTTTTCGGCCAAAATCTTTGACCGTTATCTGAACTTGCTGGATTACAGCCATAACGTACTGCTGGCCAGCGATGTCGAACAGTTCGCTAAACGCAAATCCGAAGTGGGTGATGAGCTGCGCTCCGGAAAGCTGGATCTTTTCTACGATCTGTACAACTTATCGCAAAAGCGCCGTTTTGAGCGTTATCAATACGCGCTGAAAGTGCTGGAACGTCCGATGGACTTTACCGGCAACGACACCTTTAATCTGGACCGCAGCAAAGCGCCATGGCCGAAAGATGAGGCTGAACTGAACGCGCTGTGGGACGGAAAAGTCAAATATGACGAACTGAGCCTCAAGCTCACAGGCAAAGACGAGAAAGAGATCCGTGAGACGTTAAACCGTCGCTACAAATTCGCAATTCGTCGTCTGGCGCAGACCAACAGTGAAGATGTTTTCTCGCTGGCGATGACCGCGTTTGCGCACGAAATTGATCCGCACACTAATTATCTCTCTCCACGTAACACCGAACAGTTCAATACCGAAATGAGCCTGTCTCTGGAAGGTATCGGTGCTGTGCTTCAGATGGACGATGACTACACCGTTATCAACTCCATGGTGGCCGGTGGCCCTGCATCGAAAAGCAAAGCGATCAGCGTAGGCGACCGTATTGTCGGTGTAGGTCAAACCGGAAAGAGCATGGTGGACGTGATTGGCTGGCGACTTGATGACGTAGTTGCGTTGATCAAAGGGCCGAAGGGCAGCAAAGTTCGCCTGGAGATCCTGCCTGCCGGAAAGGGGACCAAAACCCGTATCGTTACTCTGACCCGTGAGCGTATCCGTCTGGAAGATCGCGCGGTGAAAATGTCGGTGAAAACCGTGGGTAAAGAGAAGGTTGGCGTTCTGGATATCCCTGGCTTCTACGTTGGCCTGACCGATGATGTAAAAGTGCAGCTCCAGAAGCTTGAAAAGCAGAATGTCAGCAGTGTGATCATCGACCTGCGCAGCAACGGCGGCGGGGCATTGACCGAGGCCGTCTCGCTCTCAGGGCTGTTTATCCCGTCTGGCCCGGTGGTTCAGGTGCGCGATAACAACGGTAAAGTGCGTGAAGATGCCGATACCGATGGCGTGGTCTACTATAAGGGTCCGCTGGTGGTGCTGGTCGATCGCTTCAGCGCCTCTGCATCGGAAATCTTCGCTGCTGCCATGCAGGATTACGGCCGGGCGTTAATCGTCGGCGAACCGACGTTTGGCAAGGGCACCGTTCAGCAGTACCGCTCTCTGAACCGGATTTACGACCAGATGCTGCGTCCTGAATGGCCGGCGCTGGGCTCAGTACAGTACACCATTCAGAAGTTTTACCGTGTTAACGGCGGCAGTACGCAGCGCAAAGGCGTGACGCCGGACATCATGATGCCGACAGGTACCGAAGAGACGGAAACGGGCGAGAAGTTTGAAGATAACGCGCTGCCGTGGGATAGCATTGATGCCGCGACATTCGTGAAATCGGGTGATATGAAACAGTTCGGACCGGAACTGCTGAAAAATCACAACGACCGCATCGGGAAGGATCCGGAATTCCAGTACATCATGAAGGACATCGCGCGTTTCAACGCTCTGAAAGCGAAACGGAACATTGTCTCTCTGAACTACGCCCAGCGTGAGAAAGAGAACAATGAAGATGACGCGACACGTCTGGCGCGTATCAACGATCGCTTCAAACGTGAAGGCAAGCCTCTGCTCAAAAAACTGGACGATCTGCCTAAGGATTACCAGGAGCCCGATCCGTATCTGGACGAGACGGTGCATATCGCGCTTGATCTCGCGAAGCTGGAAAAAGAGAAACCTGCCGTTCAACCTGCTCCGACAAAATAATCCCCCAACAGGCACAAGAAATTGTGCCTGTTTCTTTTTGTTCCTCATCCTTCCGTCAGGCAGATTTCCAATTGTGTAAAGTTGTGTCTTTCTGGTGACTTACGCCGTCTGGATGCTTGAAAATAGCCGCAATACCCATACGATGTGGGTAATCGCATAGTGCGTTTTGTTAAACTGAGGTTAAAAGAATATTATGATGCGAATCGCGCTCTTCCTGCTCACCAACCTGGCGGTGATGGTGGTATTCGGGCTGGTGCTAAGCCTGACGGGAATTCAGTCGAGCAGCGTTCAGGGTCTGTTGATTATGGCGCTGCTGTTTGGTTTCGGCGGCTCTTTCATTTCACTGCTGATGTCGAAGTGGATGGCACTGAAATCCGTGGGCGGTGAAGTTATTGAGCAGCCGCGTAACGATATGGAACAGTGGTTGATGAGCACGGTTGCTCAGCAGTCAAAGCAGGCGGGCATAGCCATGCCGCAGGTGGCGATCTACCACGCGCCGGATATCAACGCGTTTGCTACCGGTGCGCGTCGTGACGCGTCCCTGGTGGCCGTCAGTACCGGTCTGCTGCAAAACATGAGCCGTGACGAAGCGGAAGCGGTTATTGCTCACGAGATCAGCCATATCGCTAACGGCGATATGGTCACCATGACCTTGATCCAGGGCGTGGTGAACACCTTCGTTATCTTTATTTCCCGTATTCTGGCGCAGATTGCTGCCGGATTTATGGGTGGCAACCGTGATGAGGGTGAAGAGAGCAACGGTAACCCGCTGATCTATTTTGCTGTTTCAATGGTGCTGGAGCTGGTGTTCGGTATCCTGGCAAGCATCATTACCATGTGGTTCTCCCGTCATCGTGAGTTCCACGCGGATGCCGGTTCTGCGAAACTGGTGGGTCGTGAGAAGATGATTGCTGCGCTGCAACGTCTGAAAACCAGCTACGAGCCGCAGGAAGCAAACAGCATGATGGCCTTCTGCATCAATGGTAAATCAAAGTCGCTGAGCGAGCTGTTTATGTCACACCCGCCGCTGGATAAACGTATTGAAGCGCTGCGAAGCGGCGAATACCTGAAGTAATACCCGCCGGATGAAAAAAACCGGGCAGGAGACAATCTCCGCCCGGTTTTTTTATGCCTGCGCCTTTGGCTGGGTCACACGAAGGCCGCTAATGATAGCCGCGAGGGTCGCCAGTGTCCCTGCGGTAATCAGCGCAACGTGTGTCGCATTTTGCCCGGCAAGGTTAAACATCAACGCCACCATTGCGGCCCCGGTGCTTTGCCCTAACAGTCTTGCCGTACCCAGCATCCCGCTGGCACCACCGCTGCGATGACGTGGGGCAGAGGTGATAATTGTGTGGTTGTTAGGTGACTGGAACAAACCAAAACCTGCCCCGCACAGGATCATGCGCCAGATAATATCCAGATCCCCCGGCGAGGAGGGCAGGAGCGACAGCGCAAACAGTCCTGCTGCCATGACGATCAGCCCGATAGCCCCCAGCAGTCCGGCATGAACGCGCTCAATAAGGTACCCGGCCAGCGGGGCCATCACCATGGTTGCCAAAGGCCAGGGTGTGAGCAACAAGCCTGTTTCCACTTCCGAACGGCCAAGCACGCTCTGCAAAAAGAATGGCAGCGCAACCAGCGCCAGCATCTGGGCGCAGAACGAGCAAATGGAGGTACAAATTGATAGCGAAAACAGCGGAATACGCAGCAAATCGACCGGCAGTAACGGCACGGGCAGCGCCAGCTGGCGTCGTACAAAGAAAAAGCCGATGATAAGCAGGGCAACGATTTCTGCGGCAATGAGCGACAAAGACTGTCCCTGCGCAAATCCGCTCAGTGCAGTAATCAGCAGGCCAAAGGTCAGCGCGTTCATCACAGCGCTGGGCAGGTCAAAACGTGGCATGGTGTTTTTCGGACCATTTTCCGGAAGATAGCGCAGGGCGAAGAAGATCGCCACAATGCCCAGCGGCACGTTAATGGCAAACAGCCACTGCCACGAGGCAACGGACAGAATGGCGGCGGCAATCGTCGGCCCGGCGGCGGACGACACGGCCACAATAAAGGAGTTAATGCCCATGCCGCGCCCCAGATGGCGATGAGGATAGATTAGCCGTATCAGGGCCGTGTTCACGCTCATTAGCGCCGCACCGCCAAAACCCTGTGCGATACGCGCAAGCGTAAGGGTGTGCAGTGAATCGGAAAGGGCACAGAAGAGCGAGGTGAGAGTAAAGACCACCAGCCCGCACTGATAAACCCGGCGATAACCAAACATATCGCCCAGGAAAGAGAGTGACAAAAGGGAAATCACAATCGCTATCTGGTACGCGTTCACAATCCAGATGGAGCTTGCCGGAGAAGCATTAAGGTCTTTGGCAATGGTAGGAAGAGCCACATTGGCAATCGCACCGTCAAGGACAGCCATCGAAATGCCGATGACAATAGTGGCAATTGCCCCGTACCGCTGTGGTAAGGGCAGGCCATCAGAAACGTTTTTTTGCATGGGAAAAGAATGACTCAGTGTGAAATTATTTTCAGAGTAACTATTTTAGCATCGTTATTTCGGTTTTATGTCGCAGATTTGTAACGAAGTAAACCCAGATAGATTGCAGCGCGCATCACACGAATTTATAATAAAAACCGGTTCTGATTTTTATAAAACACTCTCCATGAGGTGATAAATGGCAATCGCAGATTTGGATAAGCAGCCAGATTCTGTTTCTTCCGTGCTGAAGGTGTTTGGCATCTTGCAGGCGCTCGGAGAAGAGCGTGAAATTGGTATTACAGAGTTGTCGCAGCGTGTGATGATGTCGAAAAGCACCGTTTATCGCTTTTTGCAGACGATGAAATCATTGGGTTATGTCGCGCAGGAAGGAGAATCAGAAAAATATTCTCTGACCCTGAAACTGTTTGAATTGGGTGCCCGCGCCTTGCAGAACGTGGATCTGATCCGCAGCGCTGACATTCAGATGCGTGAACTTTCGCGGTTGACGAAAGAGACCATTCACCTCGGCGCACTGGATGAAGACAGCATCGTTTACATCCACAAAATTGACTCCATGTACAACCTGCGCATGTATTCACGCATCGGTCGTCGTAACCCGCTGTACAGTACCGCAATTGGTAAAGTCCTGCTGGCCTGGCGCGATCGTGAAGAGGTTAAGCAAATCCTTGACGGTGTGGAATACAAACGCAGCACCGATCGCACGATTACCAGTACGGATGAACTACTGAGCGTGCTGGATAAAGTGCGTGAGCAGGGTTATGGGGAAGATAACGAAGAGCAGGAAGAAGGGTTGCGCTGCATCGGTGTGCCGGTGTTTGACCGCTTCGGCGTTGTCATTGCGGGACTGAGCATCTCTTTCCCAACGCTGCGTTTCTCCGAAGAGCGACTTCATGAGTATGTGGCAATTCTGCATACCGCAGCGCGCAAAATTTCAGAGCAGATGGGCTATAACGAATACCCGTTCTGATCAATGCCTCCAATAAAAACGCCGCACTCTTGCGGCGTTTTTGTAAGCGAAATTTAGCTCTGATTAGCCGTTATCAACCACAACAGATGATTTACGCAGCACAGGACAGTTGGTTAACCCGATGATCCCGCTGTCGGAATGGATGTACTGAGCCGTGCTTACCCCCTGGGCGGTGAGATATTTACACTGAATACCCAAACCCGCGGCATTCTCTTTGCTTCCCATTAATACGCCATACCCACTTAACAGCAGGCCGATCCACACAAGTGCCAGTACAATTATCGTACGAACGAGTAAACGCATCGATGCCTCTTTTTTCTTTGTTGTCATGGAGTAAGCGTAACGGGTTTACGCAGTGAAACAAGTGCACGATTCCGAAAAGCGTCTGTTGAAGGTACAGTTAGCCCCTGTTTAAGATAGCCGTGATAACCTGGCTACATCAGGTCATAAGACGGAGTGTGGAGTGAAAAAAATACGCTGGGTAATTCTGATTATAGTGCTGATAGCATGCGTGGTGCTGTGGACGCAGACTATCAATGTGATGTGCGATCAGGATGTACAGTTCTTTAGCGGCATTTGTTCAATCAATAAGTTTATCCCCTGGTAGTGGCTATTTTTGCACTGAGCGATGTCCTTACGTGGCTGCAGTGGTAAAATGACTGTTTTTACTGAGGTGGTGAAATGGGTGAGTTAATGAATTCGGGGCTGCTGAGCATTGCATCCTTGGTAATGTCTTTAGTGGTGCTGGTCGTTGGACTGGTGCTGTGGTTCTTCGTTAATCGCGCCAGCTCCCGCACAAACGAGCAGATTGAGCTGCTGGAAGCATTGCTCGATCAGCAGAAACGGCAGACTGCGTTGCTGCGTCGTCTGTGCGAAGCCAACGAGCCGGAGGAGAAAGCGGTGCCGAAGGAAGCTGATGTTCAAAAACAAGACGAGGAAGAGTTCATTCGCCTGGTGGCCGAACGATAGTCTGCCCGGAACGGGGAGGTGGCCTGACGTACGGCGTAAATCTCCTCCCTTATCAAATGTAACCCATAACATCCCAACATATAATTAAGCAGCAGTTAACTACTGTTTCAGTATACTGAAAACTGGCGAATATTTATCCTTATACAAGTCATACCGTTTCGTTGAATAAATTGTGAGCTTTAACTTTCCTGAAGTGTTTTATTTTTATCGAAACGTTTTGCTTGCCTTGTTTTGAGGCAGAGTCATAAAAATTTCATTATTTTGGTGCAGAATAACGCTTATTAAATGGTGGATTTTAATACAGTTAGCAAAATGTATTTAACATCGTTTATTCACTGTCACACTCTGGTGCATTGCGATGTTTTCAGCATAACTTTTCACAAAATGTTCTAACTCAGTCATTCCTTTAAAGAAATTCAGGGATTGGGATGGACGCTTTGAAATGATTGAGCTATGTTTAAAAAGTCTTTGATTACAGGGCGCGTCAGCGCACCCTGTGGGCGGTGAGGTCAGGTGGCGCTTCATTTGACAATTCGCATAACTGTGCAGATTGTTATGGAGTAACGCCTGAATTTGTGCGGCGGATCGAGACACGTTTAAAAATGGCTTGCCATATTAAACGTTGTGTGTGATAACACGTTTTGGGTCAAACGAGGTACAGTTCTGTTTATGTGTGGCATTTTCAGTAAAGAAGTCCTGAGTAAACACGTTGTCGTTGAATACCGCTTCTCTGCCGAACCTTATATTAGTGCCTCAAGCAGTAATGTCTCAGTTTTATCTATGTTAAAGCCTGCGGGCTAAGAAAACACTCTAAGGAATTTTGCAAATGGCAAAGATTAAAGGTCAAGTTAAGTGGTTCAACGAGTCTAAAGGTTTTGGTTTCATTACTCCTGCTGACGGCAGCAAAGACGTGTTCGTACACTTCTCTGCAATCCAGGGTAACGGCTTCAAAACTCTGGCTGAAGGCCAGAACGTTGAGTTCGAAATTCAGGACGGCCAGAAAGGCCCAGCTGCGGTTAACGTAACTGCTATCTGATCGAATCACTGCTGACTAAAGCGCTTAGCGCTTCGATCTCAGACATAAGCCTCGCCGATGCGGGGCTTTTTTATTCACTTATTTTTCAAAATGTTACGTATTCCTCCTCTGTTATTATCTTGTTGCAAACCCGCGAGATTATTAGCATTGTTTTCCCGCCTTATTATCCCTTTTTCCCGTTAAATCAGGGCGTTGATTAACAGCCCTGGGGTTAAAGTGAAAAAAAAGACAATAACGGCCAACGGAAACTTTACACCGGCACGTTTTGCACTTCTGTGTCTCGCCATCTTTTGTAGCCTTGCTTTTCTGTTAGGCCGCGTGGCATGGCTACAAATTATCAAACCGGATAATCTGGTGAAGCAGGAGGATATGCGTTCCCTGCGCGAAGTGGCGATAGACGCCCCGCGTGGGATGATTGTTGACCGTGAAGGGCGTCCCCTTGCGGTAAGCGTACCTGTCCAGGCCGTCTGGGCCGATCCCAAAACTGTGCTTGATAAAGGGGGGATTGGCTTTGATTCGCGCTGGCAGGCCCTGGCAAATGCTTTACACCTTTCTCTGAGCACGCTCGCATCGCGAATAAACAGCAATCCGCACGGGCGATTCATTTATCTAGCTCGTCAGGTTGATCCCTCCCAGGCAAAGTGGATTGATAAGCTGCGTCTTCCCGGTATCAACCTACGCGATGAGTCCCGCCGCTTTTATCCTGCCGGACACGTGGCGGCAAACCTGATTGGCTTCACTAATATTGATGGTCAGGGTATTGAGGGCGTCGAGAAAAGCTTTAACACGCAGCTCACCGGGAAGGCAGGCGTGCGGCTGGTCAGGAAAGATCGCTACGGGCATGTGGTTGAGAACCTCACGGAGGTGGCGCCCGTACCGGCACATAATATCCAGCTTAGTATCGATGAACGCCTGCAAACTATCACCGAAGACGCGCTGGATAATGCCGTGGCGTGGAATAAAGCCGAGTCAGGAGCGTCGGTGCTGATTAATATCCAGACGGGCGAAATTCTGGCGATGGCGAGCTTCCCTGACTTCAACCCCAACAATCGGGAAGGGGCAACGCTGGATGACTTTCGTAATCGCGCGATCAGCGACACCTTTGAACCGGGTTCGACCGTTAAGCCTCTGGTGCTGATGACGGCGCTACAGCAGGGGCTGGTGCAGCCTGACAGCGTGATAGACACGCATCCCTACACCATTGATGGCCATCGTATTCGCGATGTGGGTTACTACCCCGAGCTGACCATGACCGGGATCCTGCAAAAATCCAGCGACACGGGCGTATCCCGTCTTTCTCTCGCGATGCCCGTGCAACGGTTACTTGATACCTATAAAAACTTTGGTTTTGGCGAGAGTACCGGGCTTGGCTTAACGGGAGAAAGCTCAGGTTTACTGCCGCAGCGAAAATTCTGGAGTCAGTTAGACAGGGCGACCTTTGCCTTTGGGTATGGCCTGATGGTTACTCCCCTCCAGCTGGCGCATGTGTATGCCACCATCGGTAGCTATGGCATTGAACGGCCTCTGTCCATCACCCGTATCGATCCCCCCGTGATTGGCAAACGGGTGATGCCCGGGGAGATTGTTCACGAGGTGGAACACATGATGGAGAGCGTCGCGTTACCCGGCGGTGGCGGGATCAAAGCGGCGGTGCGTAACTATCGTGTGGCGATTAAAACCGGGACGGCCAAAAAAATCGATGAACACGGTAAGTATGTGGATAAATACGTCGCCTACACAGCAGGCGTTGCGCCCGCCAGCGATCCCCGTTTTGCACTGGTGGTGGTGATCAACGATCCGAAAAACGGAGCCTACTACGGCGGGGCCGTTTCCGCGCCCGTGTTCAGCGAAATTATGGGTAACGTCTTGCGCCTGGAAAACGTGAAGCCAGACGGGCTGCCGGCAGATTCTGACCATCTGATCGTGATGCGTCACCCAGCCGTTTATAACCCTGGCGAATAGCGGTACACTTCGCCTTTTGGTTTTCGCCCTGGAGCTGTCATGTCTTTCAGTTGTCCCCTTTGCCACGCGCCGCTGACGCGCGCGGAGAAAACGTTCATCTGTCCACTGGGACATCAGTTTGACCAGGCTAAAGAGGGCTATGTCAATCTTCTGCCGGTACAGCACAAGCGCTCCCGGGATCCGGGTGACAGCGCGGAGATGATGCAGGCGCGCCGGGCGTTTCTTGATGCCGGGCACTATCAACCGCTCAGGGATGCCGTTGTCGACTTACTCCGTCAATATCTGACAGAAGGCGCATCCGCTATGCTGGATATCGGCTGCGGTGAGGGCTACTACACCGCCACGTTTGCTGACGTCGCGGCTGGGAAGGGCGCCGAAACTTACGGGCTGGACGTGTCGAAAGTGGCTATCCGTGCAGCAGCAAAACGCTACTCAGCGGTAACGTTCTGCGTGGCCTCCAGCCACCGCCTGCCGTTTGAGGAAGCGAGTATGGACGCCGTAGTGCGTATCTATGCCCCGTGCAAGGCAGAGGAGCTGGCGCGCGTCGTTAAGCCCGGCGGGTGGGTTATCACCGTTACGCCGGGACCGCGTCATCTGCTGGGGCTAAAAGGGCTGATCTATGATGAAGTTCACCTGCATGCGCCGCACTCTGAACAGCTGGCGGGCTTCGCGTTAAAGCAGGCGCAGTCAGTGGCGTATGAGATGACGTTGCAGGGAAGTGAAGCGGTGGCGTTACTGCAAATGACGCCGTTTGCGTGGCGGGCAAAACCAGAGGTGTGGGAAACGCTGGCAGCACAGACAGAATTTCGCTGCCAGACGGATTTCAGCATCCATTGCTGGCAGCGCGAAGATTAACCCGCGAAGTGTGCCCAGAGTATTTGGGCACCAATTCCGATCAACACGATACCGCCCAGAATTTCGGCGCGTTTGCCTAACAGCGGGCCAATGAACCGCCCCACCATCATCCCCAGCGTTGACATAATCAGCGTGGCGCAGCCAATCGCCAGCGCGGTGGCGATAATATTGACCTGCAAAAACGCCAGACCGACACCGACGGCCATTGCGTCCAGGCTGGTTGCGATAGCGGTTGTCACCAGAAGCCAGAAGCCGTGGCGTTGCAGCGGCGCATCATCTTCATCGCTGTTGCCACGAAAACCTTCAATTACCATGCGTCCGCCGAGGAACACCAGCAGCACGAAGGCGATCCAGTGGTTCCACTCCAGCACAAACTGGCTGGCGAGCATCCCCAGACCCCAGCCAATAAGCGGCGTCAGCGTTTCGATTGCGCCAAAGATGAGACCGGTGCGCAGGGCTTCGGAAAATTTAGGTTTATGGAGGGTGGCACCTTTACCGATAGAGGCGGCAAATGCGTCCATGGACATGCCAAAAGCCAGAAGGATCGTAGCGGAGATATTCATAAGTGCGTCCAGACCGGGGATATCCATATGACACATCACTGCCCCCAGTAAACAGCAGTTGATGTATCTATGGTCTCGCCTGATCGCTTTTGGCACAGTAAGTGTGCTGAAAACGATCCGTACGCGCCACGTTTTGCAACGAGTATGTTGACACGTACATTTCCCGCAGGCAGGAAATCGGCTACTCCCCAACGACGGGCGCAACCTTAACATATTTTGAGAATATAAAACAACAACGAAGATGGCTTTATATAGCCACTATATTGATAACGATTTTCATTTAGGTTTATGCGTGAAAGTATCGTTAATAAATATAAGTTAATTCGCAGGGGAGATATAGCATCGGCTATATTGCTGGTTTGAGAATAATACAATACATAGCCGATGCTATAAAATTAATTCATTGAGTTTTAAGGAGTAATTTGTAGATTTTTTCCAGGTCGTCAATATTTTTGACCCGAATGAGCAGGCGGCGTTGTTCTAATTGCATCACCAGAACTCCGTCTTCGGATAAATTCATCTCTTTAATGCGGTTATATTCTATCCAGACATTGGCGAAGAAGAATCCGTGTTTTTTAAAAATGAGTTTTGGCGAGCGGATCCAGAACAGGTAAATCGCCATTAATGCCAGCGCACATAATAACCATGTGGTTAATATTGCGCCGTGGCTGGTCACATTATTGTAAATCAGGATGACTACCAGACCGGCGAAGATAAACGCATCAATGCGCCCACGGCGTAAGAGGGGAAGGGTCAGCAGCGTCTCGCCGTGGCGGCGAGGCATAATGAACTCGTCATAGATCGCGTAAGCCAGAAGGGCAACAATAAATAAAACCAGTACGGTGTCCGTGACAGTCATTCATCCTCCAGATAAAAAGACCGGGGCAAGCCCCCGGTCGGTAACGCATTTTATTACAGACCCAGCAGGCCGACGGCGTAGCCCGCGATACCGATGACGAAGAAGCCAACGATGATCCAAAGCGGGTTCACTTTCTTACGCAGCAGCCACATACAGGCGAAGGTTAACAGCAGCGGTACCAGGCCAGGCATCAGCTGGTCCAGAATGGTCTGCACGGTGGTGACGCGCGTCTGACCATCCTGACCGGTGATCGTCGATACCACCAGCGGGATGTTCACGTGCGTCCACTTGTTAACCAAAGCCCCCATTACAAACAGGCCGAGGATTGACGCCCCCTCAGTCAGTTTTTGCAGGAAGCCGCCGCCCATATCCTTAACGATATCCACCCCTTTACGGTAACCGTATGCCACGCCGTAGTAGCGGGTCAGCAGACGCACCGCGTTGAACAGGATAAAGAACAGCAGGGGACCAAGCAGACTGCCGCTCATGGCGATCCCGGCGCCCAGTGCCGCAAAGACCGGACGCACGGTACCCCAGAAGATCGGGTCGCCCACGCCTGCCAGCGGCCCCATCAGACCGACTTTAATACCGTTGATAGCACCATCGTCGATTTCAGCCCCGTTTGCACGCTGCTCTTCCATCGCCAGCGTTACGCCCAGAACAGGCGCCGCTACGTAAGGGTGGGTGTTGAAGAATTCCAGGTGACGCTTAATTGCCTGACGGCGTGCTTCGTTGTTTTCCGGATACAGGCGTTTGATTGCCGGCACCATGGAGAAGCAGAAGCCGAGCGCCTGCATACGTTCGAAGTTCCATGAACCCTGAAACAGGTTAGAACGGATGAACACGCCACGAATATCACCCGGAGTGAGTTTTTTCTCAGTGGTAGTTTTTGTCATATCAACCATTTCGCTCACCTGTTAGTCCAGTTCGTTATCGAGATCGTTGTTACCAGCAGCCTGCGCAGGGGCACCCGCGACACGGTTGTATTTCGGGCTGAGCTGGATATAAAGAATCGCCATCACCGCACCAATCACACCCAGCGCAACCAGGTTGAAGTTGGTGAATGCAGCGGTAACGAAGCCAAGGTAGAAGAACGGCATCAGATAGCCTGCGCGCATCATGTTGATGACCATCGCGTAACCTACGACCACAATCATACCGCCCGCGATATTCAGACCGCCGGTGACCACTTCTGGTATGGCGTTCAGCATACTTTGAACTTCACTGGTCCCAACGGAAATCGCCACGATAACGGCCGGAATAGCGATACGCATCGCCTGCAGGAACAGGGACGAGACGTGGATCCAGGAGAGCGCTGTCAGGTTGCCGTTATCGGCCGCCTTATCTGCCGCGTGCTGGAAGGCAACGGTGATGGTACGAACAATGATGGTCAGCACCTGGCCTGCCGCGGCCAGTGGAATGGCCAGCGCGATACCGGCACCGATACTCTGATGACCGGCGATAACCAGAACGGTCGAAATAATGGACGCCAGCGCGGCATCTGGCGCAACTGCCGCACCGATGTTCATCCAGCCGAGGGCGATCATTTCCAGGGTACCACCGATGATGATACCGGTTTTCATGTCACCGAGAACGGCGCCAATCAACGTACAGGCCACCAGAGGGCGGTGGAACTGAAATTCATCAAGTACGGACTCCATACCCGCAATACACGCGACGATGAACACCAGCACAATCTGAAGAGTAGTAATCTCCATTGCACTTCTCCTATTACATAAGCTCTATATGAAAAACCGGCCCGGGCTTATTTCCCCACTTTGCCGATCAAA
Source organism: Enterobacter sp. DSM 30060 (assembly GCF_013375955.1). NCBI lineage: Bacteria > Pseudomonadati > Pseudomonadota > Gammaproteobacteria > Enterobacterales > Enterobacteriaceae > Enterobacter > Enterobacter sp. DSM 30060. Next base: position 4,535,148 of record NZ_CP056118.1, on the reverse strand, counting down.
TCCATCATTTTCAGTTTCTGATCCGTGGAAACCTTACGGGCTTCCAGCTCGATACCGCGTGCATTCAGCTTGTTGAAGGCCTCGATATCTTTCGCATCCACTGAAATCGCGTTGTTGACCTGCGTTTTGCCCTGACGGAAAGCCATACCGCCAATGTTAACGGAGGTGATTTTCACGCCGCCTTCAACAATGCGTTCAACGTCTGTCGGGTTGGTGAACAGAAGCATCACGCGTTCGCCCGCATATTTCGGGTTGTTGTAAACGCGGATCATTTTGGCGACATCCACGACGTGCGCGGTGACGCCCGGCGGTGCAACCTGGGTAAGAAGGGTTTTACGGACAGTGTCGGCGGCCACTTCGTCACTGACCACGATGATGCGTTGTACGTTGGTCTCTTTGGTCCAGCGCGTCGCCACCTGGCCGTGGATCAGACGGTCATCAATACGCGCAAGGCCGATAACCATGTAATCGTTCGGACCCATTGGCTTCGCCGGTGCCGCGGCTTTTGGTGCAGCAGGGGCAGGTTTTTCAACCGGCTGTGCTTTCAGCGCCTTCACGCCTTCGCGACCGGTTTCCACCGCCAGCGCCACCAGCTCGTCAAAGCCTGGGTTGTCGTCACGCGCCATGAAGGTTTCCACCAACATTGGGATATTTACCCCGGCGACGACTTCATAATGCTCTTTATCGACGACAATGCGGCTGGCAGCGTTGAACGGGCTGCCGCCCCATGTATCCACGAGAAACAGCACGCCTTTGCTGGTATCCAGCTTCTCAAGCTGAGCAGTGTACTTTTCAATCAGCGTCTCGGCGTTTTCACCGGGAACGAAATCGATCCAGCCGACGTTTTCCTGCTCGCCCAACAGCATTTCTGCCGTTTTGAGTAACTGCTCCGCAGCCCAACCATGTGTGCCTATGACAATAGCAATGGTCACTTGCTACCTCCTATTATTATCATTTATACGTCTGCCAGGCAGGCGTACTGAGAATCGTATTGGCGAACCGAATCGATTCAGATAAGGGTTAGATTTCTAAAAAACCAAGACTTCCGCGAATTATTTTAGATAGTGAAAAAATAATTTATGTGATGAAGATCCGTAATTTAGCTACGCCTTACAGATTTTTCTGTAAGATAAACCACGTGTGTTACAGAAGTTTGCAAAGGAACGTAAATCTTTGCTAAAAACCCATTGTCTCTGATATGTTTAGCGTCCGTTTAATTATTCAGGAGTATAGGGCTACAGCCCACTATATGGACCGTCACCGACGTCAGTCATCTTCCAGGCCATTCCGCGCCTTATTCACCGGCGACCTTCGCCACGCATCGACCCCCATTCCCTTTGAAATGCCCGAAATTAGCGGGGCACCGTTTTGTCATTCCTTTAGCAGGAGCGTGTCATGGAATTCTTAATGGACCCGTCAATCTGGGTAGGCTTGCTTACGCTGGTCGTGCTGGAGATCGTTCTCGGTATTGATAACCTGGTGTTTATTGCCATCCTTGCGGATAAGCTGCCGCCGAAACAGCGTGATAAAGCCCGTCTGATCGGCCTCTCGCTGGCGCTGATCATGCGACTGGGCCTGCTGTCCGTGATCTCGTGGATGGTTACGCTGACTAAGCCTCTCTTCACCGTCATGGATTTCACCTTCTCCGGCCGTGATTTAATCATGCTGGTGGGTGGGCTTTTCCTGCTGTTCAAAGCTACAACAGAGCTGCATGAACGGCTGGAGAACCGGCAGCATGATGATGGCCACGGTAAGGGGTATGCCAGCTTCTGGGTGGTGGTCCTGCAGATTGTGGTGCTTGATGCGGTCTTCTCACTGGATGCGGTGATTACAGCGGTTGGCATGGTGAACCATCTGCCGGTGATGATGGCGGCGGTTGTGATTGCGATGGCGGTAATGCTGCTGGCGTCGAAACCGCTGACGCGTTTCGTCAACCAACATCCGACGGTCGTCGTGCTGTGTCTGAGTTTCCTGTTGATGATTGGTCTGAGCCTGGTGGCAGAAGGTTTTGGTTTCCATATACCGAAAGGCTACCTGTACGCCGCGATTGGCTTCTCGATTCTGATCGAGCTGTTTAACCAGATTGCGCGCCGTAACTTCATTAAGCAGCAGTCGAATCAGCCGCTGCGCGCGCGTACCGCCGATGCGATCCTGCGCCTGATGGGCGGGCGTCGTCAGGTGAACGTGCAGGCGGATAACGAGAACCGTAACCCGGTTCCGGTGCCGGAAGGCGCGTTTGTGGAAGAAGAACGCTACATGATCAACGGCGTGCTTTCGCTGGCCTCCCGCTCCCTGCGCGGCATTATGACGCCGCGCGGTGAAATCAGCTGGGTGGACGCCAACCTGAGCGTCGACGAAATTCGCCAGCAGCTGCTCTCCTCGCCGCACAGCCTGTTCCCGGTCTGTCGGGGCGAGCTGGATGAGATCATCGGTGTGGTGCGCGCGAAAGAGATGCTCGTGGCGCTGGAAGAGGGCGTCAACGTCGAGGCCGTAGCGGCCGCGTCGCCTGCCATCGTGGTGCCGGAGACGCTGGATCCGATTAACCTGCTGGGCGTGTTGCGTCGTGCTCGCGGGAGCTTTGTTATCGTCACCAACGAATTTGGTGTGGTACAAGGTCTGGTAACGCCGCTGGACGTGCTGGAAGCCATTGCCGGTGAATTCCCTGATGCGGATGAAACGCCAGAAATCGTTGCCGACGGTGACGGCTGGCTGGTGAAAGGCACCACCGACCTGCACGCGCTCTCGCACACGCTGGGCGTCGAAAACGTGGTCAATGACGATGAAGACATCGCCACGGTAGCGGGGCTGGTGATTGCCGTTAACGGGCAGATCCCGCGTATCGGTGATGTGCTTGAGCTGCCGCCGCTGCAAATTACCATCGTTGAAGCCAACGACTATCGCGTTGATATGGTTCGTATTGTTAAAGAGCACTCTGTACACGACGAAGAAGAGTAACGCTATCTAGCGTAACGGCAATAAAGGCACGATGTGTCCGTTGTGACGGGCTGGCGGAGGGTTACTTTCCGCCAGCCATTTCGGAAACTCCCGCAGCGGCATCGGCCGCGCATACAAGTACCCCTGCAAAATATGTACGCTGTGGCGGCGCAAATAGCGTGACTGCTCCTCGGTTTCAACCCCTTCTGCAACCAGTTCAATATTCAACCTCTGGCCCAGCGCAATAATAATATCCGTTACCGTTGAGTTCACGGCGTCGGTGCCGATCGCGGTGGTGAAGGATTTATCAATTTTCAGCACGTCCGGGTGAAGTTTTTCAAGCCACGAAAGAGAACTATTGCCCGTACCAAAATCATCAATCGCAAGCTTCACCCCTTTGCGATGCAGCTCCCGCACGATGCGGTAATCCACATCGAGCAACGCATCGCGTTCGGTTAACTCTACAATCAACTTTTGAACAGGGTTCGCCTTAAACCAGATGCGGTTGAGATCCCGGATCAGCGCAGCGCGGCGAAAATGGCTGGCGGCCACGTTGATGCCAATATGGAAATCCCGTGAGGCCGGGAAAAAGCCTATCTGCCGCACCGTTTCGCTGATGACGTAGCGGGTAAGCGGAACAATCAGGCTATGTTCTTCAGCCAGGGGGATAAAGACATCGGGAGAAATCCAGCCCTGACGCGGGTTGTTCCAGCGCAGGAGGATCTCGACGCCAACGCATTCCCGGGTGCGGGCGTTTACCAGCGGCTGGCAGAAGAGTTCAAACTCCCGGGCAGCAATCCCCATATTAATTTCCCAGGTGAAACTTATGCGTCGCGCCGTGGCAAGCCAGGCGATATAGCCCATCAGTAAACTGAGCATCAACGCCAGCGGTAGCTGGGTGGGCAGATTTTTCAATGCCATTTGGCCTGCCCCCGGGCCGCTGACCGTGACGCTGAAAGGGTAGTGCTGTGAAGACTGTTCCAGCAGGGAGGCGTGTTCATCGAAGGTCGGCGTATTCGTCACCTGCTGCCCGTCGCGGAGAAAATTATCGCCTACTCTCAGGACCACGTCGGTGATTTGTGGCCGCTGTGGCTCCAGAATCATTTTGGTGATGAGATCGATATTCACTACCTCCATCAACCCGTCACTGCCGTCGCCCGCAAGGGGTGACCACTGAATCAGTACCGGACTGCCCTTTAACAGCCACCGATCGGTCAACAAGATCAGCCTGGGTTCACTGGACGGAAGCATCGGCTCAATGTCACTGACGGGCATATTTCGGCTGCCAAATACGCTCGAGCAATACAGTATTCCGTCTTTGACGAGGGCGATGGAGCGCACGGTCTGGAGGATCGCCGCCTGTTTTCGCAGAATCGGATTCGCTTCAGCGCAGGGCATATCAACCAGAAAACGTAGAGTTTCACGCTGGGTTTCTAACGCAAGAAGCACCTTATCAAGCGCACGCACGGTGTGGTGAGTAAAGTCGTGGATCCGATCCTGATTAATGTTGCGCTGTGAAATAAAGCGAATGCCCAGCGTCAGGACGAGCGTAACGAGCGCAACCGTAACACAGACGATAACGCGTTTTCGGCGATAGTCTTTAATGATCGTTTGTGCAGTTTGCATGAACGGTCGCCTGATAAGCACCGGCCGGAAAAGCCAGACGCAACAGTGACAGTGTAGTGGGGAATACGTGAAGCGACGAGAGGCGGTGGGAAAATTCGCCCATCTGTTGCAGATGGGCGAAAAGGAAGGTTTAGTCGCACTGCACCTTAATGGCCAGACCGCCGCGCGAAGTCTCACGGTACTTCGCGTTCATGTCCTTGCCGGTTTCGTACATGGTTTCAATAACCTTATCCAGTGACACGCGTGGCTCGCTGGTACGGCGCATCGCCATACGCGAGGCGTTGATCGCTTTGACGGAGGCGATGGCGTTACGCTCAATGCACGGTACCTGCACCTGGCCGGCAACCGGGTCACAGGTCAGACCGAGGTTGTGCTCCATGCCGATTTCCGCCGCCACGCACACCTGCTCAGGGCTTGCGCCCAGCAGTTCCGCCAGACCGGCCGCCGCCATAGAGCAGGCCACGCCCACTTCACCCTGACAGCCTACTTCGGCACCGGAGATGGAGGCATTCATCTTGTACAGCGCGCCGATAGCGCCTGCCGCGAGGAAATAACGGATATAGATCTCCGGTGTCACGGGCTCAATAAAGTGATCGTAGTAGGCCAGTACCGCCGGAACGATACCGCACGCGCCGTTGGTTGGCGCCGTCACCACGCGACCACCCGCTGCGTTCTCTTCGTTAACCGCCAGCGCAAACATGTTCACCCAGTCAACCACATTCATTGGATCATTGGAGAATTTGTCGGTGGTGACCAGCATACGGCGAAGCGCAGAGGCACGACGTGGCACACGCAGTGGCCCAGGCAGAACCCCCTCGGTGTTCATCCCGCGGTCAATACAGGCGCGCATGGTTTGCCACACGTTAGCAAAATAATCTTCGATCTCTTTCTTGCTGTGCAGCGCCAGTTCGTTCTGCATCACCATGCCGGAGAGGGAGAGACCGGTCTCTTTGCAATAGGCCAACATCTCGGTGGCAGATTTAAACGGATAGGGCACATTCACATCGCCCGCGCTCTCTTTGCCAAAGTGTTCTTCGTCAACGATAAAGCCGCCGCCGATGGAGTAGTAGGTTTTACTGTAGATCTCTTTTTCGCCGCTCCAGGCGTGGATGGTCATACCGTTTTCATGCAGCGGCAGGTTGTCGCTACGAAAACGCATCCCGTCATCCTGCGGGAAGTCCACTTCGTGCTGACCGTTAGCCAGCAGCAGACGACCGCGCGTTTCCACGTCGCGGATAAATGCCGGAATGGCATCAATATCAACTGTGTCCGGCATATTGCCCGCCAGACCCATAATAATGGCGATATCGGTGTGGTGGCCTTTACCCGTTAATGACAGTGAACCGTAAACGTCTACGGCGACACGGGTAACGCTTTCCAGTAATCCTTTTTCGACCAGATCATCGACGAACTGTTTACCGGCCTTCATCGGCCCTACAGTGTGGGAAGAAGATGGACCAATCCCCACTTTGAACATGTCGAATATACTAATCACTTTCACACTCCTGACAGGGTTACTGGGGTTCCAGTAACGATGTTATAACTGCGCATAGTGTAAGAGGGAACACTAACCTCGGCTTAACTATTCACATGAATTAAACTAATGGTTAACGATGGTTTAGCTAATAGCGCGACGCCGATCGCAAACCTGCCAGAAAAGGGTGGAATGTAAAGTATAGTCAAGGCTTCAGGCCGATTTGTAGCGCAAGCTCACGAATGATGCCTGCCGTCATGCCCCAGACAAAATAATGCTGATACCACGACAGCCAGACCCGATGATCGTGCCCGCGGCGGTGAATATCCAGAGGATGATAGCGGCCCAGACGAAGGGCCTCTTCAAGCGGCATTTCGAACACCGCTGAAACTTCATCGACGCTGGCGTGATACTGAAGATCGGGCGGAATAATGCCGACGACCGGCGTGACCTGAAAACCGGTTACGCTGTCCACTGGCGGCAGCACGCCAATTACCTCGACCGCCTCCGGGGGGATCGCCACCTCCTCATGCGCTTCGCGCAGCGCGGCGGCAATCAGGGAAGCATCGGTGCTGTCCACCGCGCCGCCCGGAAACGCAACCTGACCGGCGTGTTTTCGCATATGCGGTGAGCGCTGGGTAAGCAACAGACCCGGCTGTTCACGACGCACGACCGGGATCAGTACCGCCGCCTGACGTTGATTCAGCGCGGCGCGGTTAACCTGGGGCCGCAGAAGCTGAAAGCGCGACAGAAAATCATCCAGGGTCAGGCTGTCTTTCTTCACCGTGAGTTCTCCAGTTGTTTCAGGATACGATTCACTTTATCAAAGGTTTCCTGATATTCCGCTCCGGCCTGGCTGTCGGCCACAATGCCGCCGCCTGCGGAACAGTAAAGGTTACCGTCGCAGGCCGTCAGGGTGCGAATAGTGATGCTGGTATCCATGGTTCCGCACAGGCTCACATAGCCGATGCTGCCGCACCAGGCGTTGCGGCGATGCGGTTCCAGTTCGTCGATGATCTCCATCGCGCGGACCTTCGGCGCGCCGGTGATGGAGCCGCCCGGAAACGCGGCGCGGAGCAGATCGCAGGCGGTCCGCGAGGCCGGCAGGCGTGCAGTGATAGTACTGACCAGATGATGTACCGCCGGGAAAGGCTCCACAACGAACAGCTCCGGCACGCGCACGCTGCCCGGCTCGGCGACGCGGCCAATATCATTGCGCATCAGATCGACAATCATCAGGTTTTCAGCGCGATCTTTCGGCGAGGCCGCCAGCGTCTCCGCCTGCTGGCGGTCGGCGTTAGCATCGGCAAGGCGCGGCAGGGTGCCCTTGATCGGGCGGGTCTGAATAATACCGTCAGCCAGATGAATAAAACGCTCAGGCGAAAGGCTGAGGATGGCGCCGTGTTCAAGGCGTAAAAATGCGCTAAACGGGGCCTTATTGCTGGCATTGAGGCGAGTAAATGCCTGCCATTCGTCTCCCCGGTACGCCGCCTGGAAACGCTGGGCAAGGTTGACCTGATAACAGTCGCCGCTGTGAAGATACGCCTGCACGCGAGAGAATTTTTCCGCATATTCCGCCGCGCTCATGTTCGAGTGCCAGCCGGAGGTCAGCATAAAGTGTTCCGCTGTGGCGGGCCGTTGCGCCTCAAGCCAGGCCAGACGCGCCTGCAAGTCTCGGTGGCTAAGCAGGGAAACCGTCTGCTTACGGTGATCCACGATTAGCGCCCAGTCATACAGCCCCACCGCCATATCCGGCAGGGAAATATCCGCCTGCGCATGCTCGGGCAGCTTTTCGAAACGGCGACCCAGATCGTAACCAAACAGGCCCAGCGCGCCCCCCTGGAAAGGCAGATCCGGATCCGGTGTGGCAGATAAGCCCAGAGCATGGATCTCGTTCTGAAGCCGCATCAGCGGATCGTCCGTCGGTGACAGCGCATCGGTCGTCAGCGTTTTAACCGGGTCGGCCACCAGAATATCAAAGCGGCTGTAGGGATGAACCGCATGCCCGGAGTGCAGCAGCATGGCAAAAGGAAGGTGGCTCAGACGGGCAAACCAGAACTCGGCGGCGTCTGCACGCCAGGGTAAGGTAATAACAGTGGGGAAGCGCATGTTCATGTATGGCATACTACCGGGTAGCGTGAAATAATTAGCGCGAATAATTTAGCAGGAGTTAACGATGTTTGCAGGTTTACCTTCTCTCAGTCATGACCAACAGCAGAAAGCGGTAGAGCGGATTCAGGAACTGATGGGCCAGGGTATGAGCAGCGGAGAAGCGATCACCGTCGTCGCTCAGGAAATTCGCGCCAGTCATACCGGCGAGCGGATAGTGGCGCGATTTGAAGATGAAGATGAATAACCGGGCTTAAACTGCCGCGATAATCTTAATCTCCACCTTATACTCCGGTTTCATCAGCGTGGCCTGTACGGTGCAGCGTACAGGCGCGTGACCCGCCACTACCCACGCATCCCAGGCTTTATTCATCTCCGCGAAGTCGTCTTTATTCGCCAGGAAAATCGTCGCGTCCAGAATGCGGGATTTATCGCTGCCCTGTTTTTCCAGTACGGCGTCGATCTGCGCCAGGGTGTTAGCGGTTTGCTCGAAGGCGTCGGCGTCCAGATTGGCAGGGACACCGGTGTAGTACAGCGTCTGGTTGTGGATCACCACATCAGACCAGCGGGCTTCGGCATCAATGCGCGTAATTGTCATAAACGTATCCTCGTTATCTTTCATCGTCAGGCGGCAAGACTGCCATATTGTTCCGCCGTCGTCACTATTTGGGGTGGCACCGGAGAGAAGGGGCTGACATAATCCCTGTGCAAAAATACAGTGAGAGAACACCGTGGCAGACGATTTTTCCCCTGAAGGTCAGTTAGCACAGGCAATTCCCGGTTTTAAACCGCGCGAACCCCAACGTCAGATGGCGCATGCCGTCGCACACGCCATCGACAAGGCGCAGCCGCTGGTTGTGGAGGCCGGCACCGGTACGGGGAAAACCTACGCTTACCTCGCTCCTGCGCTGCGGGCGAAAAAAAAGGTGATCATCTCTACGGGATCAAAAGCGCTCCAGGATCAGCTCTACAGCCGCGACTTACCCACGGTGGCGAAAGCGCTAAAATACAAAGGGCGTCTGGCCTTGCTGAAAGGGCGTTCTAACTATCTGTGTCTGGAGCGTCTCGAACAGCAGGCGCTGGCGGGCGGTGACCTGCCGGTACAAACACTCAGCGATGTGATCGTCCTGCGCGCCTGGGCCAACCAGACGGAGGAGGGGGACATCAGCACCTGTGCGAGCGTGCCGGAAGACTCCCCGGCCTGGCCGCTGGTGACCAGCACCAACGACAACTGCCTCGGCAGCGACTGCCCGCTGTATAAAGACTGTTTTGTAGTGAAAGCGCGTAAAACGGCGATGGAAGCCGATGTGGTGGTGGTGAACCATCACCTGTTTCTTGCGGATATGGTGGTCAAGGACAGTGGTTTCGGCGAGCTGATCCCGGAGGCGGAGGTGATGATCTTCGATGAAGCCCATCAGCTACCGGACATCGCCAGCCAGTATTTTGGCCAGTCGCTCTCCAGCCGTCAGCTTCAGGATCTGGCGAAAGATATTACCATTGCCTATCGCACCGAGCTCAAAGATACCCAGCAGTTGCAGAAGTGCGCGGACCGCCTGGCGCAATGCGCACAGGATTTCCGCTTACAGCTTGGCGAGCCGGGCTATCGCGGCAACCTGCGCGAACTGCTTGCGGACAAAAATATCCAGCGCGCGCTGCTGCTGCTCGATGATGCCCTTGAACTCTGTTACGACGTGGCGAAGCTGTCCCTCGGACGTTCAGCGCTGCTGGACGCCGCCTTCGAGCGGGCCACGCTCTACCGTGGGCGGCTGAAGCGGCTGAAAGAGATCAACCAGCCGGGCTACAGCTACTGGTATGAATGTACCTCGCGCCACTTTACCCTGGCGCTCACGCCGCTGACCGTTGCCGATAAATTCAAAGAGGTGATGGCGCAAAAGCCCGGCACCTGGGTCTTTACCTCGGCCACGCTGTCGGTCAACGACGATCTGCACCACTTTACCGAGCGTCTCGGCATTGAGCAGGCTGAATCCTTACTCCTCCCAAGCCCGTTCGACTATGAGAAACAGGCGCTGCTGTGCGTGCCACGCAATCTGCCGCTGCCTAACCAGCCAGGGGCGGCGCGCCATCTGGCGGCCATGCTAAAGCCGATGATTGAGGCCAACAACGGACGCTGCTTTATGCTCTGCACCTCTCACGCCATGATGCGCGATCTGGCCGAGCAGTTCCGCGCGACCATGACGTTGCCGGTGCTGTTGCAGGGGGAAACCAGCAAAGGCCAGCTGCTCCAGCAGTTTGTCAGCGCCGGTAATGCCCTGCTGGTGGCGACCAGCAGCTTCTGGGAAGGGGTGGACGTGCGCGGTGATACGCTCTCGCTGGTGATTATCGATAAGCTGCCATTCACATCGCCGGACGATCCGCTCCTGAAAGCACGCATGGAGGACTGCCGTCTGCGCGGGGGCGATCCGTTCGACGACGTCCAGTTGCCGGACGCGGTTATCACGCTTAAACAGGGGGTAGGGCGACTGATACGCGACGTCACCGACCGCGGAGTGCTGGTGATCTGCGACAATCGCCTGGTGATGCGTCCCTACGGCGCCACCTTCCTCGCCAGCCTGCCGCCTGCGCCGCGCACACGGGATATTAAACGCGCGGTCCGCTTCCTGGCGAACCCGACGGCGGAGTAATTCTTCCCGGAGTGTGTTAAGATGCGCGCCATTTTGTGACTGACCATTGCGAGAGCGCGACGACTGATGCGAATTCTGGCTATTGATACCGCGACAGAGGCCTGTTCCGTTGCCCTGTGGAACGACGGTACGACTTTTGCTCATTTCGAAGAGTGCCCACGGGAACACACCCAACGTATTCTGCCCCTGGTAAAAACCATTTTAACCGAGGGCAACACCGCCCTGACTGACCTCGACGCGCTGGCCTACGGCCGTGGTCCGGGCAGCTTTACGGGCGTACGTATCGGGATTGGCATTGCGCAGGGGCTGGCGCTGGGCGCTGACCTGCCGATGATCGGCGTCTCAACGCTTGCGACCATGGCTCAGGGTGCCTGGCGCATGACCGGTGCCAGCCGCGTGCTGGCCGCGATTGATGCCCGCATGGGTGAAGTCTACTGGGCGGAGTACACCCGTGACGAAAACGGCGTCTGGCACGGCGAAGAGTCGGAAGCCGTGCTTAAACCTGAAGCCGTCACCGAGCGCCTGAAACAGCTCACCGGTGAGTGGGCGACGGTCGGAACCGGCTGGCCGGCATGGCCTGAGATGGCGAAGGACACCGGCCTTACGCTGGTGGACGGTAACATGCTCCTGCCTGCCGCCGAAGATATGTTGCCTGTTGCCTGTCAGCAGCTTGCCGCAGGAAAAACCGTGGCCGTTGAACACGCCGAGCCGGTTTATTTACGAAACACCGTCGCGTGGAAGAAACTTCCTGGCCGCGAGTGAATCTCAGTAACAGGAACTGAGAAAAAGGAGTCGCATCATGGCGGTTCAGACTAAAGTTGTACGCTTTTTTATGGCAGGCGCGGTTGCCATAGCACTGAGCGGGTGCGTCACCGTTCCTGATGCGATCAAGGGCACCAGCCCGACGCCACAGCAGGATCTGGTACGTGTGATGAATGCTCCGGAGCTGTATGTCGGGCAGGAAGCGCGCTTTGGCGGCAAGGTGGTTGAAGTGCTAAACCAGCAGGGGAAAACACGGCTGGAGATTGCCACCGTTCCACTGGACAGCGGCGCACGGCCTGTTCTGGGTGAAGCCTCGCGCGGGCGGATCTACGCTGACGTCAGCGGCTTCCTCGATCCGGTAGATTTCCGCGGGCAGCTGGTGACCGTCGTCGGGCCGATTACCGGTTCGGTGGCGGGGAAAATCGGCAATACGCCATACAAATTTATGACCATGCAGGTGAACGGCTACAAACGCTGGCGTATCGCCCAGCAGGTGGTGATGCCGCCACAGCCAATCGATCCGTGGATGTGGGGTCCACATCCGTATCGTTACGGCTACGGTGGCTGGGGTTGGTACAATCCAGGCCCTGCACAGGTTCAAACAATCGTAACTGAGTAACTTACTGTTATTGTTAGGAAAGAGACAGCGGCTCAGCCGCTGTCTCTGTTTTTTTACGGACAAAACGAAAAAAAAGAGTGACGCGCTTCGCAACCTGCAATCTGAGCAATTAATAAACTGGTACGCTGAGTTAATATAATGTTAACAAACTGTTTATTATCGGGGCTGTGATGACGACGAACACTCATTTCAGAGGTGATGCATTGAAAAAGGTTTGGCTTAACCGTTATCCCGCGGATGTCCCTGCGGAGATCAATCCTGACCGTTATCAATCCCTGATTGAATTATTTGAACACTCGGTACGGCGCTACGCTGACCAGCCCGCATTTGTGAATATGGGCGAAGTGATGACTTTCCGTAAGCTGGAAGAGCGCAGCCGGGCGTTTGCGGCCTATTTACAGGAAGGGTTGGGCTTGCAGAAAGGGGATCGCGTCGCGCTGATGATGCCAAACCTGCTGCAATACCCGGTGGCGCTGTTCGGGATCCTCAGGGCGGGGATGATCGTGGTTAACGTTAACCCGCTCTATACCCCGCGCGAGCTGGAACATCAGTTGAATGACAGCGGTGCGGCGGCGATTGTGATTGTCTCCAACTTTGCCCACACGCTGGAAAAAGTCGCTGAAAGAACCCAGGTTAAGCACGTCATCCTGACGCGCATGGGCGACCAGCTCTCTACCGCGAAAGGTACGCTGGTCAACTTTGTCGTGAAATACGTTAAGCGGCTGGTGCCGAAATACCACCTGCCGGATGCCATCTCCTTCCGCCGCGCGCTGCATGCGGGCTACCGGATGCAGTACGTTAAGCCGGAGATCGTGTCAGAAGATCTGGCGTTCCTGCAATACACCGGCGGTACCACCGGCGTGGCTAAAGGGGCGATGCTGACCCATCGTAATATGCTGGCGAACCTTGAACAGGTGAACGCCACCTACGGGCCACTGCTGCACCCGGGCAAGGAGCTAGTGATCACCGCGCTTCCGCTGTATCACATTTTTGCGCTGACCATGAACTGCCTGCTGTTTATCGAGCTTGGCGGTCAAAACGTATTGATCACCAACCCGCGCGACATTCCGGGGCTGGTTAAAGAGCTGGCGAAATACCCGTTCACCGCCATGACCGGCGTGAACACCCTGTTTAACGCGCTGCTTAACAATAAAGAGTTCCAGCAGCTCGATTTCTCCACGCTGCATCTTTCTGCGGGCGGCGGGATGCCGGTTCAGCAGGCGGTTGCCGAGCGCTGGGTAAAACTCACCGGACAGTATCTGCTGGAAGGCTATGGTCTGACGGAGTGCGCCCCGCTGGTCAGCGTCAACCCGCATGACATCGACTACCACAGCGGCAGTATCGGTCTGCCGGTCCCGTCGACGGAAGCTAAACTGGTGGACGATGAGGGTAACGAAGTGCCTCACGGCGAACCGGGCGAGCTGTGCGTCAGAGGGCCGCAGGTGATGCTGGGCTACTGGCAGCGCCCAGATGCCACGGATGAGATCATCAAAGACGGCTGGCTGTACACCGGCGACATCGCGGTGATGGATGACGAAGGTTTTCTGCGTATCGTCGATCGCAAGAAAGACATGATCCTCGTTTCCGGTTTCAACGTCTATCCGAACGAAATCGAAGACGTGGTGATGCAGCACAGCGGCGTGCTGGAAGTGGCAGCGGTGGGGGTTCCTTCCGGCAGCAGTGGTGAAGCGGTGAAGATATTTGTGGTCAAGAAAGATCCTTCTCTTACCGAGGAAGCGCTGATAACGTTTTGTCGCCGGCAGCTGACGGGCTATAAAGTACCGAAGTTGGTGGAATTCCGCGATGAGCTGCCGAAATCCAACGTCGGGAAGATATTACGACGAGAATTACGTGACGAAGCCCGTGCCAAAGTGGACAATAAGGCCTGAGCTTCACGTTAATCGCCCAGACGCCGGTTAAGCCGGCGTTTTTTATGGGCGCAAACAAAAGAGAGTCCGATTTGAATTACCAGATGATCACTACCAACGACGAGCTGGCTTCGCTGTGCGAGGTGACGCGTGATTTCCCCGCTATCGCCCTGGATACGGAATTTGTCCGTACCCGCACGTACTACCCGCAACTGGGCCTGATCCAGATGTATGACGGCAAACACGTGTCGTTGATTGACCCCCTCGGCATTACCGACTGGGCGCCAATGCGCGAGCTGTTGCTTGATACCGCCGTGACCAAATATCTGCACGCCGGCAGTGAAGATCTGGAAGTCTTTCTCAACACCTTTGGCATCATGCCGCAGCCGCTGATTGATACCCAGATCCTCGCGGCGTTCAGCGGTCGTCCGCTCTCCTGGGGCTTCGCGGCGATGGTGGAAGAGTACACCGGTCTGACGCTGGATAAGAGCGAATCGCGTACCGACTGGCTCGCGCGCCCGCTGACGGCGCGTCAGCTTGAATACGCCGCGGCAGATGTATTCTACCTGCTGCCGATTGCTGGCCAGCTTATGAAAGAGGCTGAGGCGTCCGGTTGGCTGTCTGCCGCCCTGGACGAGTGCCGCATGACGCAGCAGCGTCGTCAGGAAGTGGTTGATCCGAAAGAGGCCTGGCGTGACATCACTAACGCCTGGCAGCTGCGCACCCGTCAACTGGCCTGTCTGCAACTGCTGGCTGACTGGCGGCTGCGTAAAGCACGTGAGCGCGATCTGGCGGTAAACTTCGTGGTGCGTGAAGAACACCTGTGGGCGGTAGCGCGCTATATGCCGGGTAGCCTTGGCGAACTGGACAGCATTGGCCTTTCCGGGAGTGAGATCCGTTTCCACGGTAAAACGCTGCTCGCGCTCGTAGAGAAAGCTCAGCAGCTGCCGGAGGACGCACTGCCAGAACCACTGCTTAACCTGATGGATATGCCGGGCTACCGCAAGGCGTTCAAAGATATCAAAGCGCTGGTGCAGACGGTGGCGGGGGAAAGCAAACTGAGTGCCGAACTGCTGGCTTCACGTCGTCAGATTAACCAGCTGCTGAACTGGCACTGGAAGTTGAAACCGCAAAATGGTTTACCTGAACTGGTCGCCGGATGGCGGGGGGAACTGATGGCTGAACGCCTGAATACCCTGCTGGAAGGGTATCCGCGCTAAAGAATTGTAGCCCCGGTAAGCGCCGCGCCACCGGGGAAATTGCCGGGCGGTACGATACTTGCCCGGCCTACAAAACCACAAACGGATTAACGTGACTCTTCCGCTTCCGGAAGCGTCACGTTCAGCTCCAGAATCGAAATATCCCCGTCTTTTTGCTCCAGCTGAACGGTGACCATTTCCGGGTCAATCTGCACGTATTTGCAGATCACTTCCAGAATGTCTTTGCGCAGCTGCGGCAGGTAGTGCGGTTCGGCGTCGCTACGACGACGTTCCGCCACAATGATTTGCAGACGTTCTTTTGCGATGTTGGCGGTGCTTTTTTTCCGCGAGAGAAAAAAGTCCAGTAATGCCATAACTTATCCTCCGAACAGGCGTTTGAGGAAACCTTTCTTCTCTTCTTCAATGAAGCGGAAAGGACGTTCTTCTCCCAGCAGACGGTCAACGGTATCCGCATACGCTTTACCCGCGTCTGCCTGTGTATCCAGGATCACGGGCTCGCCCTGGTTAGAGGCGCGCAATACGGACTGATCTTCCGGGATCACGCCAACCAGTTTGATGCGCAGGATCTCCAGCACGTCTTCCATGCTCAGCATGTCACCTTTGTTCACCCGACCCGGGTTGTAGCGGGTCAGCAGAAGGTGCTCTTTGATCGGCTCCTGGCCATTTTCCGCGCGACGAGATTTCGAGGCCAGAATGCCGAGAATACGGTCGGAGTCACGTACTGACGAGACTTCCGGGTTAGTAGTGATGATGGCTTCATCCGCGAAGTAGAGCGCCATCAGCGCGCCGGTTTCGATACCGGCCGGGGAGTCGCAGACCACGAAGTCGAACTCCATCTTTTTCAGATCGTCGAGCACCTTTTCCACGCCTTCACGGGTCAGCGCGTCTTTATCACGGGTCTGGGACGCCGGGAGAATGTAGAGGTTCTCGGTACGCTTATCTTTAATTAGCGCCTGGTTAAGCGTGGCATCGCCCTGAATGACGTTCACGAAGTCATACACCACGCGACGCTCGCAACCCATGATCAGGTCCAGGTTACGCAGACCGATATCGAAGTCGATTACGACGGTTTTCTTTCCCTTCTGGGCCAAACCAGTAGCGATGGCCGCGCTGGAGGTGGTCTTGCCAACGCCTCCTTTACCCGAAGTCACAACAATAATGCGTGCCATAGAAATTCCTTGTTAAAAGGGATCAATTTAACGGTTGAACGGTCAAAGCGTTATCTGCCAGCTGCAGACGAGCCGCTTTGCCATAAAATTCGGCTGGGATTTTATCGCTCAGCCAATATTCACCTGCGATAGACACCAATTCTGCCGTCAGGTGAGTACAAAAAATTTGTGCTTCTCGATCGCCGCTGGCGCCCGCAAGCGCACGCCCACGCATCATACCGTAAACGTGAATATTGCCGTCTGCAATCAGTTCTGCGCCCGCACTGACGTGGCTTGTAACAATCAGATCACAGTTTGGCGCATAAATGCGCTGACCGGAACGAACCGGCAGATCAATCAATCGCGTTTTTGTGACTGGGGCTACATTTTGCGCCGAAGGCGGGGGAGCGGGAACGGTTGCAGGCGTTGCGCGCGGGGATTTTTCTTTACCCTCGTTTAACAAGGGCAAACCCGCGCGTTCAATTTCGGCTTTTAACTCTGCGTCTTTACAGCCGCTTATACCCACGATGCGCAACCCCGTGGAGACGACGGCCTGCTGGAGTCGCTTCCAGTTAACCGGCCCCTCAAGGTCGCTTACATTAACGACAACAGGAGCATGCTTAAGAAAAGCGGGAGCCTGCGCGATTTTGTCTTCTAACGCCTGACGAATAACCTCGGGTTTTGCATCATGCAAATGAACCACTGATAAGGTGAAGCTACTGCCTTTAAGCTCGATGGGCGTATTTGACATCCTGGCCTTACTCAATTTGCTATTAACCGCAACACATCGCCGCGATATTCCGAAGAGTATCAGGCATGTTATAGTCAGGAGTATATTGAGGCAAGCAACCACCCATTAATTCAGAGTAAAAACATGTTTTGTGTGATCTACAGAAGTACCAGCCGCGACCAGACCTACCTTTATGTCGAAAAGAAAGACGATTTTTCCCGCGTGCCTGAGGAATTAATGAAAAGCTTTGGCCGACCGCAACTGGCGATGCTGCTGCCGCTGGACGGCCGTAAGAAGCTGGTGAACGCCGATCTGGAGAAAGTCAAAAAGGCGTTAACCGAGCAGGGCTATTATTTACAGCTTCCGCCGCCACCGGAGAATTTATTAAAACAGCATCTTGAGGTGAGCGGAAAGAAATAAGCCCGGGTCACTCCGGGAACAACTCATCAACCGATTAGGGGTCGACCATGTATCAACATCATAACTGGCAAGGTGCATTACTGGATTATCCCGTCAGCAAAGTGATCTGCGTGGGCAGCAACTATGCAAAACATATTCAGGAGATGGGCAGCGCCGTGCCGGATGAGCCGGTTCTGTTTATTAAGCCAGAAACCGCACTGTGCGATATTCGCCAGCCGCTGGTTCTGCCGCAGGGGCTGGGCTCGGTGCATCATGAAGTGGAGCTGGCGGTGCTGATCGGCGCGACGCTGCGCCAGGCGACCGAAGAGCATGTAGAGAAAGCGATTGCGGGTTACGGTGTCGCGCTCGACCTGACCCTGCGCGACGTCCAGAGCAAAATGAAGAAAGCGGGGCAGCCGTGGGAAAAAGCCAAGGGCTTTGACAATTCATGCCCGATTTCCGGTTTCGTTCCGGTGAGTGAATTTACCGACGACCCGCAGAATACGCCCCTCAGCCTGAAGGTCAACGGCGAGATTCGCCAGCAGGGGACGACCGCTGACATGATCCATAAGATCGTTCCGCTGATTGCCTACATGAGCCGCTTCTTCACCCTGAAACCCGGCGACGTGATCCTTACCGGCACTCCGGAAGGTGTGGGGCCGCTGCACAGTGGCGACGAGCTGGACGTCAGTTTTAACGGCCTGTCGCTGAAAACCCGCGTGCTGTAAAAGCACCTTGCCGCCTGAAAAGGGCGGCAAAACTTGCATCAACGTGCCAGACTCGTTATAAGGTGCGCTCTATTTTGACGTGTGGACATCCCGATGAACGACATTCCTTTCTGGCAAAGCAAAACTCTCGACGACATGACCGACGCGGAGTGGGAATCGTTGTGTGACGGCTGTGGGCAGTGCTGCCTGCATAAGCTGATGGATGAAGATTCGGATGAGATCTATTTCACCAACGTAGCCTGCAAGCAGTTAAACATCAAAACCTGCCAGTGCCGCAACTACGAGCGCCGTTTCGACTATGAGCCGGACTGCATCAAGTTAACCCGTGAAAATCTGCCGACCTTTGAGTGGCTGCCGCATACCTGCGCGTATCGCCTGCTGGCGGAAGGTAAAGATCTGCCCACATGGCATCCGCTGTTGACGGGGTCGAAAGCGGCGATGCACGGCGAGCGTATTTCCGTGCGCCACATTGCGGTGAAAGAGTCCGAGGTGCAGGACTGGGAAGACCACATTATGAATCACCCTAATCGGTGATAATAAAAAACCCGCCGAGGCGGGTTTTTTATTGTGCGCAATTTTGTCGGGTGGCGCTGCGCTTACCCGACCTACAAAACTGACGTTGCCATTTCGCTTTTACCTTCCAAAAAGATCGCGTTTCTTTGGCTTGAACGGCTGGGCAATCAGCACCAGCAGCGCTACCACGAAGTAGGCGACAAAAATGCCCACCAGCCACTGCGGCATCTCCAGCGTCAGAAACTCCCACTGGCGTACAGAGCAGTCACCGGAGGCCACAAACACCTGCGGCAGCCATTTATCCAGCGGCAGCCAGCTCGGGAAGCGGGCCGCAAAGTCGCAGGTCATAAACGGCGACGGGTGAAGCTGCATCTGGGTGTGCTCCCAGGCAAGCGCAATCCCTTTCCCGGCGCTGTACAGCCAGATGGCAATTGCGGCATAGCGTAACGGTGTTTTAGGTGCAATCGCACCTACCAGACCTGCGCCCATAATGCCGAACAGCGCACAACGCTCATAAATACACAGGACGCAAGGTTTCAGCCCCATCACATGCTGAAACCACAGCGCGACCATTTCCAGCGCAAAGGCGGTCAGGGCCATCAACAACCACGCTCCGCGACCGCGTGAGCACTGGTTCAAAAATCGCAACATAATCATTTCCCTGGAACATGCTTAGACAGCGCAGTGTAAACGAATTTTAATGCGCCGCAAGTATACCTGCTTGCAACAACCATTGCGTACAGGGAACGAGAGTAATTTTGATGCACAGCAAACCAACAAGGGTAAGCACCAGCGTGTACGGCAGCGCCATCCAGACCATTCTTCCATAAGAAAGTCGTATGAGTGGCGCCAGCGCCGAGGTCAGCAGGAAGAGGAAGGCCGCCTGACCGTTCGGGGTTGCCACGGAGGGGAGGTTGGTTCCAGTGTTGATCGCCACCGCCAGCAGCTCGAACTGTTCACTGCTGACAATCCCTTGCTCCATCGCGGCTTTGGCCTCATTGATGTATACCGTCCCGACAAAGACGTTATCGGATATAGAAGACAACAGACCGTTAAACAAATAGAACAGCGTTAGCTGCGAATCTGGCGTGGCCTGAAGCACAAACGCGATGATTGGCGCGAACAGATGTTGGTCAATAATCACCGCCACGACGGCGAAAAACACCGCCAGCAGGGCGGTAAACGGCAGCGCTTCGGTAAAGGCTTTTCCGATAGCATGTTCGTCCGTGACGCCGCTCAGGCTGGTTGCCAGAATAATTACCGACAGACCAATCAGCCCCACCTCGGCAAGGTGGAAGGCCAGCGCAGCGATAAGCCACACGCCGATGATGCCCTGTGCAATCAGGCGCAGCGTCTCCTGGCGCGTGCGTTGTTTGCGGCTCTGCTCGTCAAACTTATGCAGCTCCTGACGGACCTGATCGGGCAACTTCGCGCCATACCCATAAAGGTTGAATTTTTCGACCAGCACGCAGGTCGCTAAGCCGCAGATCAAAACGGGCACGCTGACCGGCGCCATGCGCAGGAAAAATTCGCCAAAATGCCACTCAGCCGCTTTGGCGATAATCAGGTTTTGCGGCTCTCCAACCATTGTCATCACGCCGCCCAGCGCCGTCCCCACGCCCGCATGCATCATCAGGCTGCGCAGAAACGCGCGGAACTGCTCGAGCACATCGCGGTTGTGCGCCTCAACGTGGCTGTCGTCCTGCAAGTTATCGCCAGGACGAGACGAAGCGACCCGGTGGTAAATACCGTAAAAGCCGACGGCGACGCTGATCACCACCGCCACAACCGTCAGCGCATCCAGGAAGGCAGAGAGGAAAGCCGCGGCGAGGCAAAACGCCAGCGAGAGCAGCGTTTTCGACGGAATGCTCAGCAGCAGACGGGTGAAGATAAACAGCAGAAGCTGCTTCATAAAGTAGATCCCCGCCACCATGAAGATCAGCAGTAGCAGGACTTCAAGATTCGACGCAATCTCGTTTTTAACATGCTCCGCGCTGGTCATTCCAATGATCACGGCTTCCAGCGCCAGCAGCCCGCCGGGCAACAGCGGATAGCACTTCAATGCCATCGCCAGGGTAAAGATAAACTCGGCGACCAACATCCACCCGGCAACGAAGGGATCCAGCAAAAAGATAACGGGATTAACGACCAGGAATACCAGTAGAGTGAGTTTGTACCAGTCAGGTGACTGACCTAAAAAGTTGCGCCACAGCGCGCGCCCAAATGAAATTTCCACGACAGACGTCCTTTCCCCGTCAAATAAGACAAGACATCAGTATACGCAAAAACGGCGGCGGAGAGGGGGATAAAGCCATTTTGTAAATTTCATAAAAATGAAACGGCGATCCCTCTTTTCTGTCTCTGCTGCGCTATCTGCCTCTGCGCGCCTCTGGTATGATGAGTGCAATTTGCTAAAGCTGTGTAATGGAAATCTCACTATGGTCATTAAGGCGCAGAGCCCGGCGGGTTTCGCGGAAGAGTACATCATTGAAAGCATCTGGAATAATCGTTTCCCTGCGGGATCAATTCTACCTGCTGAACGCGAACTCTCTGAACTGATTGGCGTCACCCGTACCACGCTGCGAGAAGTGCTCCAGCGTCTGGCGCGCGATGGCTGGTTGACGATACAGCATGGCAAACCCACTAAAGTGAATAACTTCTGGGAAACGTCCGGGCTGAATATTCTGGAAACGCTGGCGCGTCTCGATCACGAAAGCGTACCGCAGCTGATTGACAATCTGCTTTCGGTGCGCACCAACATCGCTACCATTTTCATCCGCACCGCGTTTCGTCAGCATCCTGAAGATGCGCTGAAGGTGCTTGCCACCGCCAATGAGGTGGAAGACCACGCGGACGCCTTTGCGACCCTCGACTACAACGTGTTCCGCGGTCTGGCGTTTGCTTCCGGCAATCCGGTTTACGGTCTGATCCTGAATGGAATGAAAGGATTATATACACGCATTGGTCGTCACTACTTTGCCAACCCTGAAGCCCGCAGCCTGGCGCTCGGCTTCTACCATAAACTGAGCAAGCTCTGCACCGAAGGGCTGCACGATCAGGTCTATGAAACGGTGCGTCGTTATGGCCACGACTCCGGTGAAATCTGGCACCGAATGCAGAAAACCCTGCCGGGCGATCTGGCGATTCAGGGCCGGTAAAAGAAAAAACCTCTCTATTGAGAGGATTTTTTTCGCCCGGTGGCGCTTCGCTTACCGGGCCTACAAAACCCGTAGGCCGGGTAAGGCGTAGCCGCCACCCGGCTAAAACGCACTACAGCGTATTCATTCGCGCCGGACACCGCTCCAGCAGCTCCACGCTGCCATCTTCATTCTGCTGCTCCAGCGACACGTCAAATCCCCACAGGCGATGCACATGCTTCAGCACTTCCTTACGCCCCTTATCCAGCGGCGCGCGGTTGTGAGGGATATAGCGCAGCGTTAAAGAGCGGTCACCGCGCAGATCAACATTCCAGACCTGAATGTTCGGTTCAAGATTGCTCAGGTTGTACTGAGACGACAGGCGCGAGCGGATCTCACGATAGCCCTCTTCGTTGTGGATCGCAGAGATCTCCAGGTAGTTGTTGCGGTCATCATCCAGTACGGTGAAGAAGCGGAAATCACGCATGATCTTCGGCGACATGAACTGGCTGATAAAGCTCTCATCCTTAAAATCACGCATCGCGAAGTGCAGCGTTTCCAGCCAGTCAGAACCGGCAATATCCGGGAACCAGTATTTGTCCTCTTCGGTGGGCGACTGGCAGATACGCTTGATATCCTGGAACATGGCAAAGCCGAGTGCGTACGGGTTAATGCCGCTGTACCACGGGCTGTTATACGCTGGCTGGAATACCACGTTAGTGTGGCTGTGCAAAAACTCCATCATAAACCGCTCGGTGACTTTTCCTTCGTCATACAGGTGGTTAAGAATGGTGTAGTGCCAGAAGGTCGCCCAGCCTTCGTTCATCACCTGGGTCTGCTTCTGAGGATAGAAATACTGGCTCACCTTGCGCACGATGCGCAAGATCTCACGCTGCCACGGCTCCAGCAGTGGGGCGTTCTTCTCCATAAAATAGAGCAGGTTTTCCTGCGGCTCGGAAGGGTAACGACGCGCCTCGGCGACGGTTTTCTCCTCCTCACGTTTCGGCAGGGTGCGCCACAGCATATTCACCTGGCTTTGCAGATACTCCTCGCGGCTCTTCTGCCGGGCTTTCTCTTCCTGCAATGAGATCTTCTGCGGACGCTTATAGCGGTCAACGCCGTAATTCATCAGCGCGTGGCAGGAGTCCAGCAGCTTCTCTACCTCGTCCACGCCGTAGCGCTCTTCGCAGTCGGTAATGTATTTGCGGGCGAAGATAAGGTAATCGACGATGGAGCTGGCGTCCGTCCAGCTGCGGAACAGATAGTTATTTTTGAAGAACGAGTTATGTCCATAGCAGGCGTGCGCCATCACCAGCGCCTGCATGGTAATGGTGTTCTCCTCCATCAGATAGGCAATACACGGGTTAGAGTTAATAACGATTTCATACGCCAGCCCCTGCTGTCCGTGCTTATACAGTCGCTCCGTTTCAATGAATTTTTTACCAAACGACCAGTGCGGATAGTTAATCGGCATCCCGACGCTGGAGTAAGCGTCCATCATCTGTTCCGAGGTGATGACTTCAATCTGATGGGGATAGGTGTCCAGACGATAGAGTTTGGCCACCCGGTCGATCTCCGCCAGGTAGACATCCAGCAACTCGAAGGTCCAGTCGGGTCCATCGCTCAGACGGGTGCTGTCCCTTGACATGGAATCTAGTGTAGCCATTAGCGCGCCCTCGTTGTTGGTCGCTCTCTCTGACTGGAGAGCCTCCTTTCAAGCATAGATCACCCCATTCAAATACGCGGGGCGCAGAAATTTTTTCTTTGCGATTTCCCGTTTTCGATACGGCAAAAAAAGCGGTGCTCGCAGAATTTTCTACTGGTTAAAAATAACGCGCAGCAGGAGATCCCAAATAAGCGCCATCCCCTGATACAGCGGGATATGTGAGTTGAGTCACCATAAAAAAGTCATATGTTGAATAATATTTTCAGCTAGGTTATCAATCTGTAATTAGATGATTGTTCTTTTGCTCATAATGGAGTGGCTATGCGTGTTGTCATACTGGGAAGTGGTGTCGTTGGCGTAACCAGCGCCTGGTATTTAAGTCAGGCGGGACATGAGGTTACCGTTATCGATCGCGAATCCGGTCCGGCGCTGGAAACCAGTGCGGCGAATGCGGGGCAGATCTCCCCGGGCTACGCTGCGCCGTGGGCGGCCCCGGGCGTTCCGCTGAAGGCGATCAAATGGATGTTTCAGCGACATGCGCCGCTGGCGATAAGCCTTGACGGCACACAGTTCCAGCTTAAGTGGATGTGGCAGATGCTGCGCAACTGCGATACCCGCCACTACATGGAAAACAAAGGGCGCATGGTGCGCCTCGCAGAATACAGCCGCGATTGCCTGAAAGCGCTGCGTTCCTCAACGGGGATCGAATATGAAGGGCGCCAGGGCGGCACACTTCAGCTGTTCCGTACCGCGCAACAGTATGAAAACGCGACCCGCGATATCGCCGTGCTTGAAGATGCGGGCGTACCCTATCAGCTGCTGGAAGCCAGCCAACTTGCCCAGGTGGAGCCAGCACTTGCCGAGGTCGCGCACAAGCTGACGGGCGGCCTGCGTTTACCGAACGATGAAACCGGCGACTGCCAGCTTTTCACCCAGCGTCTGGCGCGCATGTGTGAGCAGGCCGGGGTGAAATTCCGCTTCAACACCTCTGTCGACAAGCTGCTGTCGGAAGGGGAGAAGATTTACGGCGTGAAGTGTGGAGAAGAGGTGATCAAAGCCGATGCTTACGTGATGGCGTTCGGATCCTATTCTACCGCGATGCTGAAAGGGATTCTGGATATCCCGGTCTATCCGCTGAAAGGCTACTCCCTGACCATTCCCGTGAAAGAGGACAGCGGCGCGCCGGTATCAACTATTCTTGATGAAACCTACAAAATCGCCATCACCCGCTTCGATAACCGGATCCGCGTCGGGGGCATGGCGGAAATCGTGGGCTTCAATACCGAACTGCTCAAACCACGTCGTGAAACGCTGGAGATGGTCGTCGGCGATCTCTTCCCGCGCGGCGGTTTCATTGAGCAGGCGACGTTCTGGACCGGCCTGCGTCCAATGACCCCGGACGGCACGCCGATTGTGGGCCGTACGCCTTACAAAAATCTGTGGACAAATACCGGCCACGGTACGCTTGGCTGGACCATGGCCTGCGGTTCGGGCCAGCTGCTTAGCGACCTGATTTCAGGGCGGACGCCGGCAATTACGTTTGACGATTTAAGCGCCGCACGCTATCAATCAGGGTTTACCCCCTCGCGTCCACAACACCTGCACGGCGCGCATAATTAAGGAGTCGTCATGTCCCGTCCCATTCTGGCCCAGCTGGATTTGCAGGCGCTGAAGGATAACCTGCAAATTGTTCGTCGTGCTGCGCCGGGTTCTCGTGTCTGGTCGGTGGTGAAAGCCAACGCCTACGGTCATGGTATCGACCGTATCTGGAGTGCGCTCGGCGCCACCGACGGTTTTGCCTTGCTGAATCTGGAAGAGGCCATCCTGCTGCGTGAGCGCGGCTGGAAAGGACCGATCCTGCTGCTGGAAGGATTCTTCCATGCGCAAGATCTGCCTCTGCTGGATAAGTACCGCCTGACGACCAGCGTTCACAGTAACTGGCAGATCAAGGCCATTCAGGACGCGAAGCTGCATGCCCCGCTGGATATCTATCTCAAAGTGAACAGCGGTATGAATCGTCTGGGCTTCCAGCCTGGACGTGTGCACACGGTCTGGCAGCAGCTTCGTGCGCTGAAAAACGTCGGTGAGATGACGCTGATGGCGCATTTTGCCGATGCGGAAAAGCCGGACGGCATTGCCGATGCTATGGTCCGCATTGAGCAGGCGGCAGAAGGGCTGGACTGTCCGCGCTCGCTGTCGAACTCAGCGGCAACGCTCTGGCATCCCGAGGCGCATTACAACTGGGTGCGCCCGGGGATCGTTCTGTACGGCGCGTCACCCTCAGGTCAGTGGCAGGATATCGCCAACAGCGGCCTGAAGCCGGTGATGACGTTACGAAGCGAAATTATCGGCGTGCAAACCCTGAAAGCGGGCGATACGGTGGGCTACGGCAGCCGCTATCGGGCAGCGGGCGAACAGCGTATCGGTATCGTGGCGGGGGGCTATGCAGATGGTTATCCGCGCATCGCCCCAAGCGGCACGCCGGTGTGGGTCGATGGCGTGCGTACGGGCACGGTAGGCACCGTCTCAATGGACATGTTGGCTATTGATTTGACGCCATGTCCTCAGGCGGGGATCGGCTCACCGGTTGAGCTGTGGGGCAACGAGGTTAAAATTGATGATGTGGCCGCTGCGGCGGGCACTGTCGGGTATGAACTGATGTGCACGCTGGCGTCAAGAGTGCCTGTTGTGACGGTGTAACATGTGTGTGCCGGGTGGCGGCTTCGCCTTACCCGGCCTACAAAAGCCCGAACGTAGGCCGGGTAAGCGTTAGCGCCACCCGGCAAAAAAGCAGCTACTCCGCCTCCTCCTCCATCGGCCTTACGCCGACTTTGCGCACCGCGTTATCCTCTTTCTCGGCCACCGTCCAGACCATCCCGGCAAACTCCACCTGGTCACCGACGACCGGTGCAGCCCCTAATAATTGCTGAATAATCTCGCCCAGTGTTTGCTGGTTATCGCGATTCTCCATTCCTCCCTCCAGCCCATAAATCAGCGCCACATCCGCAAAGCGGGCGCTGGCTTCGAGGATAAAATCGCCGAAGAAACGCTGATCCAGCGCCACCGGGGGCGACTGGCTGAACAGCTTGCCAAGGGCAGGCAGGTCGCGCTCGCGGCCAATCACGCAGAGGATATCGTTCTCTCGCAGCCGCGTGCTGCCGGTCGGGTGAAGCAGGGCGTTATCCCGGAACAGGGCGGCAATGCGCGTTTCAGCGGGCATATGCAGATCGCGTAGCGAAGCACCCACGCACCACTTATCGGCGCTTAGCTGATAGACAAACTGTTCCCACGGGTTGTCTGGGTGAATATCCAGCCCCACGCGGGAGACCGGCCAGCCAACGGGCGGTACCACCACTTTGGCTTTTTTCGCCGCCCAGCCCAGCGACGTCCCCTGGAACAGCAGCGATACCAGCACCACGAAGAAGGCGACGTTGAAGAACAGACGAGCGTTGTCCAGTCCGGCCATCATCGGGAAAACCGCCAGGATAATCGGCACCGCGCCGCGCAGCCCCACCCAACTGATAAATATCCGCTCACGCAGGTTAAACCCGCGGAATGGCAGCAGCCCGGCAAACACCGACAGCGGACGGGCGAAGAAGATCATCCAGGCCGACAAAAGCAGCGCTGGCACGACGATAGGCAGCAGGTCGGAAGGCGTCACCAGCAGGCCCAGCACCAGGAACATGGCGATCTGTGCCAGCCAGGCCAGCCCGTCAAAGTTTTGCAGTATCGCATAACGGTTACGAATCGGTCGGTTGCCCAGCAGGAATCCACAGAGGTAAACCGCCAGAATACCGCTGCCGTCCAGCGCGGTGGTGACGGCAAAGATCAGGATCCCGCCGCTCAGGGCCAGCAGCGGGTAAAGGCCGGAAGGCAGCGTAATACGGTTGATTGTCTGCTGTAACAGGTAACCGCCGCCGAGACCAATGATAATCCCGAGGCCAAACTGCTGGAGGATGTGCCAGGCGAACATCCAGCTCAGGCCAGTTTCGTGCTGCTGGATCATCTCAATCAGGGTGATGGTCAGGAACACCGCCATCGGATCGTTGCTGCCGGATTCAATCTCAAGCGTGGAGCCAACGCGCTCGTTCAGCCCCTTTCCGCCGAGCAGCGAGAACACCGCCGCCGCATCGGTAGAGCCGACAATCGCGCCAATAAGCAGGCCTTCCATCATATCGAGGTTAAACAGCCAGGCTGCCATCATACCGGTCAGGCCGGAGGTGATTAGCACGCCGACGGTAGCCAGAGACAGCGCCGGGCCTAAGGCAACGCGAAACGAACTTGCCTGGGTGCGCATGCCGCCGTCCAGCAAGATCACCGCCAGCGCGAGGTTACTTACCATATAGGCGAAAGGGTAATTATCGAAGGGGATACCGCCGATTCCGTCAACCCCCGCCAGCATGCCGATAGCCAGGAAAATGACAAGAATAGGTATGCCAAGGCGCGATGAAAATGAACTTAATAAAATGCTGAAGGTTACCAGGATGGAACCCAGAATGAAAAGACTGATTATCGCTGTGGCACTCAATGTCGTCTTACTCCCACCTCAATGTGAACGCTGTTATTAAAACCCTAACATATTAACAACTGTATCTGCGTTTTATTGAGGGGGAATAACGGCTTTTTTATGCCTTTAAGACCGGATGACCGCTGATTGTTAACCGACTGCCTGAATTACCGTGTGCAAGGTGCGCCCGGGCACCCAGTGGCAAGGTAACGGTTTGCTGCTCATGGCCGAAATTCAGACCGGCGATCACCGGAATATCCAGCCGGGAACGAATGAAATCGACCATCGTCTCCAGCGTGTAGCCCGCGTCGTAATCGTTGGGGGCTGACCCGCTGAAACTGCCCAGCACAATGGCCGACTGCCGATCCAGGATCCCGGCGTGATAAAGCTGTAACAGCATGCGTTCGACGCGGAACGGGTGTTCGTTGATATCTTCCAGCACCAGAATGCCGTCCTCGATCTGCGGCAGCCACGGTGTCCCAATCAGCGATACCAGCATCGCGAGGTTTCCGCCCCACAGCTGCCCTTCACATTCCCAGTGCGGTCCGTTGCCTTGCCACGCGACGGTAAACGTCGGGTTTTGCAGGGCGCGCCAGAAATGGTCCTGCGTAAACGCATCCAGCTCCGGCGCACCAAAGTTGCCGGCCAGCATCGGGCCGCTAAAGGTAATGACGTTATGCAACGCCAGCAGGCCGAGCTGGATCGCCGTGAAATCGCTGTGTCCGCAGATAAACAGCGGATCCTGCTGCTGGCGTGCGGCCAGCCCGGCCCAGTCGATGCTCTCCAGCAGCCGGCTTGCGCCATAGCCGCCGCGCACGGCCAGCACAATAGTGTTTTCACCTTCCAGCGTCGCCAGACTGTTGATATCGCTCAGTCTCTGCGCCTCCGTACCGGCAAAACGCTGCATGCGGCGGGGGATAATTGTCTGATTTTCTACCTGATGGCCCATTTCCAGCAGGCGCTGAACGCCCCGCTGTGCCGCCTCCTGGTTGATGCAGTAGCCCGACGGTGCGATGAGATGAAACTGAGGCATGGCAATTCCTTGCTGAATGAGAATCTAATTGTCTATATCATGCCGCTTATACGCCGCCTGCTTCAAGGGGCGACGTACCGCGATGACCGGCTATAAGGATAGATGACGTGAAATTGAGATGGTTTGCTTTTTTGATTGTGTTGCTCGCTGGCTGTAGTTCAAAACATGATTATAAAAATCCCCCCTGGAATCCTGAAGTCCCGGTAAAGCGGGCCATGCAGTGGATGCCGATCAGCGAACAAGCCGGGAAGGCCTGGGGCGTGAGCCCGCGCCTGATCACCGCGATCATCGCCGTGGAGTCCGGCGGTAACCCGACGCTGGTGAGTAAATCGAATGCGGTGGGGCTGATGCAGTTAAAAGCCTCTACGGCGGGAAGAGAGGTCTATCGCTACATGGGCTGGAAGGGACAGCCATCCACCAGCGAGCTGAAAAACCCGGAACGTAATATCTCTATGGGAACCGCTTACCTGAGCATTCTGGAGCATGGCATTCTGAAGGGGATTGACGATCCGGAAGTGATGCAATATGCGCTGGTGGTGTCGTACGTTAACGGAGCTGGCGCGCTGCTCCGAACCTTCTCATCCGATCGCAAAGAGGCGATAGAAGAGATTAACGATATGGATAAAGATGAATTCTTCGAACACGTTGTGAAGAATCATCCGTCAGCACAGGCTCCACGTTATATCTGGAAAGTACAGAAAGCAATGGACGCCATGTAACGTCTTTGTCGGGCGGCAGCACGCTGCCCGACGCCTTTCAGCGCACTTTATTCGCGCGTTCCCGCGCTTCACGCTCCAGTGAAAAAATGATGCGCTGTAGTTCGCGCTCGGCGCCTGGCCCGACATTCAGAAAGCGAAAACTCAGTCGCGGCGTGGTAATGGTTTCGTTTTTGCCGTCCACCACCTTGCGCTCGCTGATGGCAATCAGCTGGGCGTCAAACCAGAAGCGTCCCCATCCGCCCATATCCAGCTCGATCTGACTAAAACGCATACCTTCCACCAGCCCTTCCGGCTTCGGCATATCCATCAACGCTCCCATGCCGCCCAGCGACAGGTCGAAGAGACGAAAGCGGATCTCTTTTTTGTCCGGCATTTTCGCCTTACAGAAGTAGGCCGGGTGAAGCGGGGCGCTGATGCGAAAATACTCGCGGCGCTGCACGAACCAGAGATTAGCGGGCAGGGGGGTGATAAACGCAGGCAAACCCTGGTACACGATCGTGGTCAGGCGAGGCAGTATAAACTCGACTTTAGCCCCCTGCGTTTCGGCCATCACCGAGAGGTTTTCTGCCTGTAGCGCGGCACGGTTTTCATCGCTCTGGCTACCCAGATCCACGATCAGGTGTTCTGCCGTCACGTCCAGGATCTTGCTGATAAACTGGCTGGTTGACCAGTTGATGCGCAGCGGCACCTCGCCCTTTTTCAGGTCGCGTAACACCCCTAATACAGCCAGCGGATTTTGTTTCAGGAACTGCTCACTGTAGCTACTCACGCCAGATGGCTCCTCGATAGATGACAGACTGTCTCTGGGTTATCGGCACGCTGGCATGAAACTTAATACAAACGATCTGTTTTTCTCCGCTGATATTGATTCGGTAATAAAAATGATAATAATTGTCGTTCCCAATATCATCTAATAATAAGACGACACTATGAGCACCTCACGTTTTGCGTTATGCGCGTTGGCAGGCGCCGTTACGCTGGCATTGCAGACACAGGCTTTCGCAGAAGAACCCACCATCGTGGTAACCGGTACAGAGCAGGGCAGCGCGCTCCCTGCCTGGACCAATAGCGCCACGAAATCAGCCGTTGCGGAAAGTAAAACGCCGCAGGTGATCAACACCATCGCCGCTAAAGAGATTGAGCAGCGGCACGCCAGTTCGGTAAACGAGATCCTGCGCTATGCGCCGGGCGTTTCCACGGAGGTGCGCGGGAGCACCTCTTACATGAGCGAGTACAAAATCCGCGGGTTCAACGTTGATCAGGAGTTCTACAACGGCCTGCAACTTCCCTATAACGTCACCGGGAACACCAAAGCGCGAATCGATCCGCTGCTGATTGAGAGCGTCGATATCCTGAAGGGGCCGTCATCCGTGCTGTATGGCGGCGGCTCCCCGGGTGGGCTGGTCAATATTCAGAGTAAAAAGCCGCAGAAAGAGGCGAAAACGGAACTGGGCTTTAATACCGGAAACCGCAATCTGAAAGAGGGGTACCTGGATTCCACGGGGCAGATCGCGAACAGCGACTGGAACTATCGTCTGCTGGGCAAAGCGACGGAAAGTGACGAACAAGTGCACACCACGCGCTATGAAAACTATCTGGTGGCCCCCTCCGTGACCTGGCAGCCGGATGACAAAACGCGCCTGACCATTGACGCGCTGGCGCAAAATACGCCGAGCCTGACGCCGTCTGATCCGATGCCGCTAAGCTATCTGCGGTCTAAATACGCCGATCGTCGTGACTATGCCGGGGATGAGTGGAGCGGCTTCAAACAGCGCCAGTGGATGCTGGGCTACAGCTTTGAACATGAGTTTGACAGTGGCTGGGGCTTTAACCAGAAAGCGCGCTACTTTGACGTGGATACCCACCAGCGCAGCGCCTATTCCACCGGGACGGGCAGCGAGGTCTACCAGCTTAACCGCTTCGCCTATACCACGGATGAAGATTTGCAGAGCTTCAACATTGATAATCAGGTTACCCGAACCGTCGCGCTGGGGGACTGGCAACATCATCTGCTGGCGGGCTTTGACTACCAGAAGCTTAACTCTCACTTCCATTATCGTTACGCCTCGTCCACACCGGGTATCGATATGCGCAATCCGGATCACTCGCAGATCGATAACGATGCGCTGGGGCTTGAAACCGCGCAGAAAAACCGTCTCGGCTATCAGCAGAATGGCTATTACCTTCAGGATCAGATTGCGTTTGGCGGGCTTAACGTGCTGGCCAGCCTGCGCTTTGACGACTACCGTTCCGTCACCACCAACTATCTGCAAAACGGTGACAAAGCCTGGGTATCGCAGGATCGCCTCACCAAACGACTGGGGGCGCTTTATGCCTTCGACAATGGTCTCTCGCCGTTTATCAGCTATTCGGAAGGTTTCGCACCGGTATCGCCGCAGGGTACGCTGACCGCGAAAGACGTTAAGCCCACCACCAGTAAGCAGGTGGAGGGTGGGGTGAAATATCTGCTGGCGGAATATGCAACTACCTTCACCGCCTCGGTGTTTAACATTCGTCAGAAAAATGTGGTGACCAGCGATCCGGGCTTCCTCAACTACCGCCAGACCGGGGAAGTGGAATCGAAAGGCGCGGAGCTTTCCGCTATTAGTCGTCCAACGGATAACCTGACGCTGATTGCCAATTATGCCTACACCCACGCCATCAATACCGAAGATGACAAGTACCAGGGCAAACGACCGACGCAGGTCCCTGAGAACGCCTTTAATCTGTGGGGAGATTACACCTTTGACAGCACGCCGCTGAGAGGGTTAACGCTGGGGGCTGGTGCACGCTACACCGGCCCGATGGAGATCTCGCCAGCCAATGACGCAGGCAAGCTGGGCGGTACGACGCAGTACGATCTGGCGGCATCTTACCGCATGGGCGAACTGGCGCCATCGCTGGAGGGGCTGACGCTGAAAGCGAGCGCGCAGAACGTCACCAACAAAGAGACGCTCACCTGCTATGACGCGACCAACTGCTGGATAGGCCGCGACCGCACCTTCCAGGTCGGGGCGAACTACAGCTTCTGAAAAAAGCCCGGTGGCGCTACCGCACTGAACAGTCCCCTCGCCCCTTTGGGGAGAGGGTTAGGGTGAGGGGCGCTACTGCGCCGCCTGTTTAGCAGGTGCAACATCATCGTTTGCCGCAGACTGATTCTCCGGTACGCTGTCGCACGGCTTCTCTTTCGGGCAGACCATGTCCAGCATCCTGAGCGTCACACCGTTACTCCAGCCGAAACCGTCCTGCAACGGATACTCACCGCCGCCACCGCCGGTACCTGTCGAAGAGACATCGTACTTCTCAACCAGTTTCTTCTCGCGATCGTAGGTATGCTGAACGTTTTTCAGGAAACGCCAGGTCACGTCCATCGCCACTTTCTGCTGACCATAGTTCTGCAACCCTTCCACCGCTACCCACTGCAACGGCGCCCAGCCGTTCGGCGCATCCCACTGCTGCCCGCTGTTGATGGTGGTGGTAGAAATACCGCCCGGTTTCAGCAGGCGCGACGATGCGGCTGCGGCCACTTTATCGGCGCGATCCTGTGATGCGGCCTTCACATACAGCGGGAAGAGGGCCGCGGCAGTCAGCTGATTACGCACCTTCCTGGTTTTCAGATCGTAATCCGCATACCAGCCCTCTTTATCGTTCCACAGGTGGCTCTCCATGGCTTTCTGACGTGCGGAGGCCAGCGCGTCATATTTACTTGCGCTTGCGGTATCCCCGTCTTCCTGGCTGGCACGGGCCAGCAGTTTTTCCATCTTAAACATCAACGCATTCAGATCCACCGGCACGATGCTGGTGGTGCGGATGGTACCCAGCTTCTGGGGATCGTCCATCCAGCGGGAGCTGAAATCCCAGCCCGAGGCCGCGGCAGAGCGCAGATCACGGTAAATCTCGGTGGCCGGACGGTTAGGGTTATTTTTGGCGGTGGTCACGTCATCCAGCCACGACTCAGGGCGTGGCGTGTCCAGATCGTCCCAGTAGCGGTTGAGGAGGGAGCCGTCATCCAGCTTCACTACGCGTTTGTTTGCCTGACCAGGCTGGAGCCCATCAGCCCCCTCCATCCAGTAGGCATACTCCTTCTCCATCTGCGGACGGTATTTCTTCAACGCGTCGCTGTCATGCGTGGCCAACAGTTCCACCATCAAAGAAAAGAACGGCGGCTGAGAGCGGCTCAGGTAGTAACTGCGGTTACCGTTAGGGATATGGCCCCAGGTATCAAGCTCGTATGCGAAGTTGTCCACCATGTCGCCGATCTTATCCCAGTGGCCGCTCTCGGCCAGCCCCAGCATGGTGAAATAGCTGTCCCAGTAATAGACTTCGCGGAATCGTCCTCCCGGCACGACATAGGGTTTTGGCAGAGGCAGGAGGGAGTCCCATTTGTTCGCTTTGTCGGTGGTGCGAGTCAGCACAGGCCACAGATCGTCTATGTGTTCCCGCAGGCTCTGGCCCTCAGGGGGAACATATTTCTCACCCTCCTTCGGCAGGATAAAGTTCATCTCCACGAAGTGACGCAGGTCAAAACCGGACTGGGTATGCTGCATCCGGTAATCCGCCAGGATCATCAGCGGGTCGCTTTTGGGAACGGCATCCGCGAAGGTTTTCTGATCCGGGAACAGTTTGGCACTCTGAACGTCATTAAAGAGGGGGCCAAGAAGAATATCAGGTGAGCTTTGCTGGCTCGTTGGCTGGTCTTCAGCATAACCAAATGCGGTAACACCGAGTAGTGCGCCTGCCAACGCAAGGGGTAAAAAAGCGGGGCGTCGTGCGCGAGGTCTTATCATCGGTTCGTCTCCTGTCTTCGCTGAGCAGCGTGACCGCTGTTGTCAATTACCTGAAAACCTTAGACGAATATCGATAACTTCGCGTGTTGAATGTCCCATTTTTCGCATAACCAGATAATTCGGGTGCGCTTTCACTACACCAGGGTTGGATTACTTAATTTTTAACCACACCACGGAAAGGCCGGGTAAGCTTCACGCCACCCGGCTTAAGCCCTACAACCCTTTTTTATCCATCAGCACCGCCAAATCCACCAGACGGTTTGAGAAGCCCCACTCGTTGTCATACCACGACAGGATCTTCACCATATTCCCGCCAATCACCAGCGTTGAAAGCCCGTCGATAATGGATGAGCGCGGGTCGCCCTGATAATCACTGGAGACAAGCGGTTCATCGCTGTAGCCCAGGATGCCTTTCAGCGGCCCGCTACCGGCAGCCTGACGGAACGCGTCATTCACCTCTTCGGCGGTCACGTTGCGGCTCAGCGTCACCGTCAGATCGACAATCGACACCACTGGCACCGGCACGCGCAGGGAATACCCGGTGAGTTTACCGTCCAGTTCGGGGATTACTTTCCCGAGCGCTTTTGCCGCGCCGCTGGAATAAGGCACAATCGATAATGCTGCCGCACGCGCGCCGCGTAGATCTTTTTCTGGCTGGTCATGCAGCGCCTGGCTGTTGGTGTAGGCATGCGTGGTGTTCATCAGCCCGTGTTCAATGCCAAACTGCTGGTGCAGCACCTGCGCCGCTGGCGCCAGACCGTTAGTGGTGCAACTCCCGTTACTGACCACAAAATGCTGGGCCGGATCGTACAGCGTGTGGTTCACGCCCATTACCACCGTAAGATCATCATTTTTAGCCGGGGCGGAAATAATGACGCGTTTTGCGCCGCCGCTCGTGATATGCACCGCCGCTTTATCACGTTCGGTGAAGAAACCGGTGGCTTCGATTACCACCTCAACGTCAGCGTCTTTCCACGGAATGTTTGCCGGGTCGCGTTCACTGAATACGGTGATGCGTTGCCCGTCAACCTGTAGCGCGCCGTCCGCCGCTTCCACAGGTACCGGTAGCGTGCCAAGCAGAGAGTCATATTTCAGCAGATGGGCGAGGGTTTTACTGTCCGTCAGATCGTTAATGGCCACAATCTGGAGATCCGGATTGCCCAGCGCCGCGCGCAGGACATTACGTCCGATACGGCCGAAACCGTTAATACCGACCTTAACCATGATGCACTCCTTATCTGTGTTGTTTGGAGTTACTGTAGGTGTCAGGTCGGTTGGCGTAAATGACAAAAAAGGATCAGATTACGCCATTCTGCGGCAGTGGAAGCGCTGGCGATATTCGCCCGGCGTGAGATGAAGCTGCTTTTCAAAAACGCGGCGCAGGTTGATGCTGGTCCCAAACCCGCTTTTTTCGGCAATGACCTCAAGCGGATACGGGGTCTGCTCCAGAAGCTGTCGTGCGGCGGCCAGGCGCGCTTCGGTGACATAACGGGCCGGAGGTACACCGACGTCACGCGTGAACACGCGGGTGAAATTGCGCGGACTCATGGCGACCCGTTCGGCCAGCCTTTCGACGCACAAATCTGCGGTGAGGTTTTGCAGGATCCAGCTTTGCAGTTCGCTAACCGGTCCGGTCGCGCCGGACTGCTCCAGATTATAGCGGCTGAACTGTAGCTGGCCGCCAGGCCGACGCAGGTACATCACCATATCCTGCGCCACGTTGCGGGCGAGGGTGAAGCCGTAATCATCCTCTACCAGCGCCAGTGTCAGATCAAACCCGGAACTGACGCCGCCGGACGTCCAGACGGGACCATCCTGAACATAGAGCGGGCCGCCCTCAACGTTGACCGCAGGATAGCGGGTTTTCAACGTTTCCAGAAGCCGCCAGTGGGTCGTTGCCCGGCGCCCATCGAGCAGTCCGGCCTGTGCCAGCAGCAGGGCCCCGCCGCAGACAGAGGCGACGCGTCCCGCATGCGGCGCGGCCAGGTGCAGCCAGTCCACCACCGCAGTGCTTTCCTGCTCATTCATGCCACGGCCGGTGATGATAATCGTGTCCAGCGGCTCGCGCGGATCCAGCTCCGGCAGGCGATAGTCCGCCAGCAGATTTAAGCCGGACTGGCCATGGATCACCAGGTGAGGCTGGGTAGTGGCAATAATGATGCGGTAGCGGGGCTGCGCCAGACCGTCCGGGTGCAGACGGTTGGCCTGCATCAGAATGTCGGCTATACCGGCGGCTTCAAACAACATGCCACCATCAGGAACAATTATCAGGATCTTCTTCATGTCCTGAAAAGTACCTTTCTTACAATATAAGTCAAGTGGAGGACGTTGACAGTTACCGAGCACGGTTATGGTCAACCCCGATGTCGGCACCGGCACATATTTTGATACCTACTTAACCTGTTTTTACCGCTCGGCCTGTAAGCTATGGTGCGGGAAAACAAAGAACTCATAACAAATTTTCATCATGTTTGTAATAAATCGTCGGAGTGGTGGAAAGCAAGCAATAGTGTAGTGACGGTAAAATGCCAAATGAAGTTCGCCTGTCGAAAGCAGCGTCTTTATTCATTACCTGGAAAGGGTGGGTTATATTTTGAGCAATGCTTTGGCGAGCAAGAGTGTAGTCAGGCTTAATTATTCATACGGCCCAGACGAAAGAAAATTATCTTAAGAAGGGGGGAGAGCATAAAGTTAATTTGCGGCGTGAAATTATTTTTTTCATCCTTACTGTGTTTTCTTAATTTGATGGGACATCGTCCTGAGTATTGACGATTTGCTATCGATACAACAAATAATTCGTGTGAGATATATTCATATGCAACTGAAAAATTCTCCGTTCTACTAATTATGGTAGTGGCAGAAATAGTGGTATTACGTTAGTGATAATGGTTCTCTTTTGGGTTTTTTTGTCTTTAAATCAGTTAATTGCGCGATTTCTCTATTTTTTAGATTAATCTCAGAGTGAGGCGAATGCCTCATGAATCAGCAGTAGCGAAAAAGGAAATATTGAAAAGGCGATAAGCTCATGTAAACTTGTTTACCGTTTGTCAAAATATGTCAGGATTACGCTGGGCCTTATTCTCGAAGGCTCGTGCGGTAGCTATGCCCAAATAATAGTAACGCCCCGGAAAAACCTGACTTTTTTTAACAATAGCACCTAAGTCAAATTTTATCCCCTCTCTTCATCCTCTAAATATCGCTACGGAAAAGCATATGAAACTGCGTGTATTGTTATCACTTCTGTTTGTTATGGCGGTGGCGGGCTGTAAGGCGCCGCAAAAACCAGCGATCACCGATGATACGATTGTGACCAGCCAGGTTAATGGCATCACGCTGACGCACCGTCACGCTGTTACCCCTCCGGCGGAGTTCACTCAGGTGAATGAACCGTATCGTGCTATGTACCCGGCATCCCTGATGAGCCGTCCTGACTACGGTGGAAAAGTGATCCGTACGCTTGAGACCGGAAAAACTTACGTCGTGCTGGGGCAGGTTGAACATTTCTGGATGGCGCTGGCCGATGAAGGGAGTGAACAGCTGATTGGTTACGTGCCGATGCGTGCCGTGATCAAGGCCGACCAGTACGAAGCCACCGTGCGTAAACAGGCACTGCGCCCTAAAGCGCGCAAGAAAACCACCTGTGTTGATGTCGATGGCAACAGCAAAGCCTGCAAAGACAGCGCGAACGGTACCTGGATCCTGAACTAAACGGGTTTCACGAGCATATTTTTATGAATAATAAAAATTTCCATCGGATGTGGTTCCCTTTTTTTGCGTTGATTCTCGCGCTGATCGGTGGTTGTACGTCGTCTTCACACAGCGACCCCTCCCGCTACAATCTTCAGTTTCAGGCTCATCCTCAAATCAATGATTCTGCACCGCTTAAGGTCAGAGTATTGCTGCTGAAATCCGATGCGGATTTCATGTCCAGCGACTTCTACTCCTTACAGAACAACGCGTCAGCCACGCTTGGCGCGAATCTGCTGAACAGCGATGTGTTCTTCCTGATGCCGGGCCAGCTTTCGAAAACCCTGAGCGGTCAAAGCTCACCGGAAGCGCGCTATATCGGCGTAATGGCGGAATACCAGGCACTGGACGGCAAAAAATGGCGCGTCTCACTTCCTTTGCCTGTTCCCGGCGAAAACGCGATTTACCAGTTCTGGAAATGGTCCGCAGATGAACTCCAGGCCAGCGTCTTCCTTGACGTAAATGGTATCCGGGTCATCAGCCAGTAACGCCCTTCATAACAGGAAAGAGATCATCATGACGAAAGCAGAAAAGGTCGTCTGGACCGAGGGCATGTTCCTGCGTCCCCACCATTTTCAGCGGACAGAAAGTTACCTCCTCAACCACGTTCGTGAGTGGGGGGCCTTGCAGCGTTCGTATCTCTGGGGCTTTCTCGACCTTGAGCTGGATGAAGCGATGCTTCGCCAGGGCTGTATTGCCCTGAGCTACTGTAGCGGTTTGCTCCCTGACGGCACCTTTTTCCAGGTGCGCAGCGACCGCAACGGTCCGGCCCCGCTAAAAATCCCCGATAATCTTACCAATGAAAAGGTGGTGCTTGCGCTGCCGGTTCGTCGCGGTGGACGTGAAGAGGTGATTTTCAGCGAGGAGCACTCTTCTCTGGCGCGTTTTATTACGTTTGAACAAGAGGTAGAAGACGACAACGCCATGTCGGTCGGGGAAGCGACGGTTCAGTTTGGCCGCCTGCGTCTGACCCTGATGCTGGAGAAAGATCTGACGGCAGAATGGACCGCCATCGGCGTGGCGTGCGTCGCTGAAAAGCGCAACGACAACCACGTGCGGCTGGATAACAGCTACATCCCACCAATGCTGAACGCCAATAACAGCCCGCAGCTGTACGGCATGATCAATGACCTGCACGGCCTGCTGGTGCAGCGTAGCCAGCAGATCGGCGGCCGTCTGCGCCAGCCGGGGCGTTTCAATACGTCCGAGATGGTTGAGTTCACGCTTCTTTCGCTGATCAACCGCCACCTTGGCGACATCTCACATTTAAAAACGCTGCCGCTGCTTCACCCTGAAGCGCTCTGGCGAAGCTGGCTGCCGTTTGCCACGGAACTCGCTACCTGGACGCCGCAGCGTACCGCAGAGAGCGTACTGCCGGTATACGACCATGACGATCTCGCCCTTTGCTTCGGCAAACTGATGCTAATGCTGCGTCAGGGGCTGTCGCTGGTCATGGAAGATCATGCCATCCAGCTGCCGCTGCACGAACGCTCTCACGGACTGAACATCGCCACCGTACCGGAGACCAGCATGGTCCGCGAATTTGGCTTCGTGCTGGCGGTAAAAGCCAATGTCCCCGGCGAACACCTGCAAACCCATTTCCCTGCCCAGATGAAGGTTGCGCCAGTCTCGAAAATTCGCGATCTGGTTCAGCTCCAACTGCCGGGCATCATGCTTCGGGCAATGCCCGTCGCGCCGCCGCAGATCCCGTGGCATGCAGGCTACAGCTATTTCGAGCTCGAGAGGGGCAGCGAACTGTGGCACGAGATGGACAAGTCTGGGGCATTCGCGCTGCATCTCGCAGGGGAATTCCCGGGTCTCGATATGGAGTTCTGGGCCATCCGTAGCCCGACAGAATAATAAAGCGAGCGCTTAATATGCAGGAACGACAGGATACCGGCAGTGATGCCGTGTTTACCGGAGCCAGTGGGAACAATCAGCTGGTGGCGGCCGCCAATCCGCTGCTCAATGCGATTCCGCAAATCCGTCATTCGGTTTCCCACGACGATCAGGTCGGGCTGCGCCAGCGCCTGATTGACGAAATTCGCCGTTTCGAGGTGCGATGCCAGCAGGCGGGCTTACCATATGAAGTGATTGTCGGCGCGCGCTACTGCCTCTGCACGGCGCTGGACGAAGCCGCCGCTCTGACCCCCTGGGGAAGCAGCGGCGTCTGGTCAAGCAATGGTCTGCTGGTGACGTTTCATAACGAAACCTGGGGCGGCGAGAAGTTTTTCCAGCTGCTGGCACGTCTGTCTCAGAATCCGCGCGAACACATTCTGCTGCTGGAGATGATCAACTACTGTTTGCTGCTCGGCTTTGAAGGCCGCTACCGCGTGCTGGACAATGGCCGGACCCAGCTTGAAACCATCAAACAGCGCCTGTGGCAGATGATCCGTGGCGTTCGCGGCAGCTACCCGCCGCCGCTCTCGCCGCACCCGGAAGATCGCCCCGTTCTGCGCAAGCTCTGGCGGCCGATGATTCCACTCTGGGCGTGCGTGGCGCTGGTCGGCTTTATCGCCTGCCTGTTCTATATCGTGCTGAACTGGCGTCTCGGTGATAACACCAGCCCGGTGCTGGCGAAAATTTACCAGTCCCAACTGCCGGAAACCACGATCCAGCAACCTGCGCGCCAGCTGCCGGCGGTACTGAACCTGCGCGGCTTCCTGAAACCGGAAATTGATGCCGGTCTGGTGGCCGTTAAGGATGAGGCGGATCGCAGCGTGGTGATCCTGAAAGGGGACGGACTCTTTGCCTCGGCCTCAACGGTGGTGCGCGATCGCTATGAGCCGGTCATCGACCGCATCGCCCAGGCGATGAATAACGTCAGCGGCAAAATTCTGGTGGTGGGGTACAGCGACAACGTGCCGATCCGCAGCGCACGCTTCGCCTCTAACTATGAACTCTCGCTTGAGCGCGCCCGTTCGGTGCAAAAACAGCTCCAGGGTAGCCTCTCGCAGCCTGAGCGCGTCAAAGCCGAAGGGCGGGGCGAGATCAACCCGGTAGCGCCTAACACGACGCCTGAAAATCGCGCCCGTAACCGCCGCGTGGAGATTACGCTGCTGGTATCGCCTGACAATACCCAGGCCGAGCTGAACGGATTGCCGCAAGGAAACTAAGGATGCTGACTACTCTACTTTCTATACTGACCAATCGCATTCTGTGGAGCTTCCTGGGCGTAACGGCACTCGCGGCGGTCATCTGGATGATTGGCCCGCTGTTGTCCATCGTGGACACCCGGCCCCTTGAATCAGAGCAGAACCGCGTCATCAGCATTGCGGTGGTCTACCTGATTTGGGCTCAGAGCCACATTCTGCCGCGGCTGTATAACGCCTGGCTGAACCGTAAGCTGATGGACAAGCTTAACGAAAATACCACCAGCCCGGAGGCGGCCGATCCGCAGAAACGTCTGAACAGCGAGGAGCAGATCCTTGCCGGGCGTTTCGATGAAGCCGCCCAGATGCTGAAAAAAGCCCACTTCAGCAAAGCGGGACATGGCGCGCAGTGGACGCAGCGCTTCAGTACGCAGTACCTCTATCAGCTGCCGTGGTACGTCATTATTGGCGCGCCGGGTTCAGGTAAAACCACCGCGCTGGCCAACTCCGGGCTGCAATTCCCGCTGGCGGACCGCTTCGGTAAAACCGCGCTGCGCGGCATTGGCGGCACGCGCAACTGTGACTGGTGGTTTACCAACGAGGCGGTTCTGCTGGATACCGCGGGGCGCTACACCACTCAGGAGAGCGAGCAGGTTCAGGACGCCGGGGAGTGGCTGGAATTTATCAACCTGCTGCGTAAATACCGCCGTCGCCAGCCCATCAACGGCGTGATTATCACCATCAGCATTTCCGACCTGCTTTCGCAGTCCGCTGAGGCCTCCCGCCAGCAGGCGGTCAACCTGCGCCAGCGTCTCTCCGAGCTGCATGAACAGCTGGGGATTCGCTTCCCGGTGTATGTGATGGTGACCAAAGCGGATCTGCTTAAAGGCTTCCGCGCCTGGTTTGCGGATTACGACAAAGCCCAGCGCGATCAGATCTGGGGCTTTACGCTGCCGTGGGAGCAGACCAAACACGCCGATTACGACCTGATGGGCAACTTCCAGCAGGAATTTTCCCTGCTGCAACAGCGTCTGGATGCTGGCCTGCCGGAAACCATGCTTAAAGAGCATGACGCCAAAACCCGTGCGGAAGCCTATCTCTTCCCGCAGGAGTTCGCCGCGCTGCGTCCGCTGCTGGCAGACTACCTGAGCACGGTCTTTGCCCGCTCAAACTTCGAAACCGAATTTTCGCCGCGCGGCATCTACTTTGCCAGCGGCACCCAGGAAGGGATGCCGTTTGACCGCGTGATGGGCGAGCTGAACCGCGCGCTCTCCTTACCTGAAGGGGAGGAAAGCACGCGCTGGGATTCGGTAAGCAAAGAGGCGCCGATCCCGGGCGCGAAGGGCCAAAGCTTCTTCATTAAAAATCTGCTGCAAAACGTGATTTTCCAGGAAGCGGGCATCGCCGGGGAAAACCGCTGGTGGGAGCTGCGCAACCGCGCCGTGATGTGGTCCGGCTACGCGGCGCTGCTGGCCCTGCTGGTGATCCTGGGTGGTCTGTGGCTGACCAGCTACGCCAAAAATAAAGCTTATCTGGAAGAGGTAGATGCAAAAGTGCCGATGCTGGAGCAGCAGAGCAAGGCGCTGCAAAACCAGCCCCAGCGAGATCTGTTTGCGCTTCTGCCGCTGCTTAACAGCCTGGTGGATCTGCCGAAAAGCGATGCCTTCGACGTTAACAACCCGCCGGTTTCCCGCCGCATGGGGCTTTATCGCGGGGATGACGTCAGCGATGCCTCGCAGTCTCTGTATCAGAAGGCGCTGGATCAGATGCTGCTGCCTGCCGTGGCGATGCACATTACCACCTGGCTGCGCAACGACAACGGCAGCGACGTGGAGTACAGCTATGAGGCGCTGAAAGCCTATCAGATGCTCTACCAGCCTAAGCATTATGACGGTAAATTCCTGCACTCGTGGGTTATGCTCAACCTGCAACGCAACCTGCCGCAGAACGTGACGCAGGCGCAGCTTCAGGAGCTGGAATGGCACCTGAAGCTGCTGCTGGAGCCAAAAATTCAGGCTTCACCGTATGCGCAGGATGAGGATCTGGTGGCCCGCGAGAGGGCGCTGATCAACCAGCAGCCGCTCTCAACACGCGTATATGGGCGCCTGAAACGTCTGCTGGAGCATGATGAGAACCTGAAGCCGGTTTCGCTTTCTGATCTCGGCGGCCCGCAGAGCGAGCTGGTGTTTTCGCGTAAAAGCGGCAAGCCGGTGAGTGAGGGCGTACCGGGCCTCTATACGCCGGACGGCTACTGGAAAAGCTTCAACGACCAGATCGACAGCGTGACCACCGCCCTGCACGAGGACGATGCCTGGGTACTGGGAGCGACCACTGCCCAGGAAGATAAACAGCAGATCGACAACGCCGTGCGTCAGCTCTACATGCGCGACTTTATCGTTAACTGGGATCGCTTTCTCGCTGACATTCAGCTCAACAAC
Organism: Enterobacter sp. DSM 30060; assembly: GCF_013375955.1. NCBI lineage: Bacteria > Pseudomonadati > Pseudomonadota > Gammaproteobacteria > Enterobacterales > Enterobacteriaceae > Enterobacter > Enterobacter sp. DSM 30060. The sequence continues at coordinate 4,491,250 of NZ_CP056118.1, read as the reverse complement.
AGCGCCGATCTTTCCCAGCGTATCAACACCGCGCGCCTGCTTTCAGGCACCAATTCGCCGCTGCGCCGTCTGGTACTTAACCTGAGCAAGGTGCTGACCCTGTCGCGCACTGCGCCTGCGCCGGAAGATGCGCAGAAAGCGGAAGACCAAAGCAACCGCGCCACCCGCACGCTGGAAGCACTGTTCAGCAACGGTGACAATGCCCCGACGCAGGGCGCGGTTGTGACGCAGGCGCCTGAGCAACTGGTGACCGACCACTATGCGCCGATGATTGAGCTGGCGCAGCCGCTGGAGAAGGGCGGCAAGACCATCGTCTTTGATGATTTTCTTAAGCAGGTTGACGAGCTTTATCGCTACCTGACCGCCGTTCAGGATGCAGCCAACAGCGGTATGCCTGCGCCGGGCGGCGATGCAATCAGCCGCCTGCAAGCCAGCGCGGGACGTCTGCCGGGCGGGCTGCAAACCATGTTCAGCAATATGGCCGTCGGCGCCAGCAGCGACACTCAGCGTCGCGATCTGGAGAACGTGCGTAAGCGCATTAACGTGGAAGTGGGTGGGTTCTGCCGTCAGGCGATTGCCGGGCGTTATCCGCTGGTGCGCAGCGCCAGCACTGAGGTGACGCCGGACGATCTCGCCCGCATGTTCGCGCCGGGCACCGGACTGATGGACACCTTTTTCCGCGACAACCTGACCAACAAGGTGGACACCACCCAGGCGAACTGGCGCTTTATGCCGGGCATCGACGGTAAAACGCTGCCGGGCAGTGAAGGGCTGCTGCGTCCGTTCCAGCAGGCGCAGTCTGTCCGCGATGCCTTCTTCGCAAACGGCGCGACCACGCCATCCTTCAAGGTGACGGTGCGCACCGTGCGTATGGACAATACCATTCTGAACCTGACGCTGGACGTGGACGGCCAACTGCTGCGCTACAGCCACGGTCCGCAGGCGGTGCAGATCATGACCTGGCCGGGGCCGGGCGGGACGAACCAGGTGCGTATGCAGCTCGGTCTTGCCAATGGCAGCACCGCAACGCTGGTGACCAACGGTTCCTGGGCGCTGAACCGCTTTTTCGACAAGGCGCGCACCAGTCCTGGCGCGGGTAGCCTGAGCCGTCAGGCGACCTTCAACGTCGACGGACATCAGGTCACGCTGGAGTTTGCCCCGAACAGCATCCGTAACCCGTTCCAGCTTCCCCGTTTCTCATGCCCATAACCGCAAGGACAGCCGTATGACGAATACCCCTGCGATGAACCGTTATAGCTGGTATGGCAAATTACCCAGCGCCGGAGATTTTTTGCAGCGTCGCTTTCCGGATACCCTGCAACGCCAGTGGTCGCACTGGTTTCAGGTCGGCCTGCTGGCCTGGCAACAGGAAGAGCAGCGCAGCGGCGAGCGCCCGTTTTCTAAAGCCCCGGTGTGGAACTTTGTCGTCCCGCCGATGCTTGGTAGCCAGATGATTCAGATGGGCTGCCTGCTGCCGGGCCGTGACAGCGTAGGCCGCCACTATCCGGTATGCCTGCAACTGAGTTTCACCCCGACCGAGTGGTCATCCCGTCTGCTCGGGCAGGCTGAAAGCTGGTACCAGCAGCTTGGCCGTCTGGGGCTGCACGCGGTGCGTAACAGCTATTCTGCCTCCCAGCTGGATGAAATGCTGATGACCATCCCGGCGCCCCAGCCGGTTGAGCCGCAAAAGCGTTCCGACATTCTCGACGTGATTGGCTATGACGACGAGGGTCAGAGCACGCTGGGCTGGCCGCAGGCGGCGGAGTGTTTTGATCCGCTGCGCCAGACCAGCTACTGGTGGACAAACCGCTGCGACGGCTATCCGCTTTACACCCACGTCCACAGCGGAAACTTCACCGGGCAGCTCTTTACGCTGCTGTTCGATCCGGCAGGCGGCGCCCGTCCGGGCCGCCACGGTCTTTACCCGCCTATGTTTGAATAAGCAGGGATCTTATGAATATCGATGAATTTCTCGCGCCGATAAGCCCCGATAACCCCTGCGGTGAAAACCTGGAGTACGACGCTGATTTCCAGGCCATGGGGCAGGCCAGTCAGGGCAAAGCCGAACAGCAGTTTGGCGACACCATCATTCCGGCAGAGCCTGCCGACTGGAACACGGTGGAAAAACTCGCCACCAGCCTGCTGGGCCGCACCAAAGATCTTCGCGTCATGCTGGCGTTAACCCATGCCTGGACGCGTCGTCGCGGGCTGGCAGGTTACGCCGACGGGCTACTGCTGGTGCAGGAAGCCCTGTCCCGTTACTGGGAGCAACTTTACCCGCTGCTGGAAGAGTATGGCGAAACCGATCCGTTCTACCGCATTAACGCCCTCGCCGGGCTGAGCGATAAATCTGACCTGACGGTCGCGGTGCGTAACGCCTCACTGCTCCGCTCTAACGGCGATGAGATTTCGCTCCGTGACGCCCAGGCGCTGCTTGATGGCAGTAAAACAGAGTGTCCGGATTATCCGGGCGGTCGTCCACGACTGATCGATGAGCTGGCCCGGGGCGATCAGCCAGGCACCGAAGCGGTAATCGTGATCAACGAACGCCTGCTCGCCATCCGTGAACTGCTTACCGGCTATCTCGGGGAAAGTGGCGTACCGGAGATGGAACAGCTGCTGAAAACCGTCGGGCAAGTTTCGAGCGCCTGTCAGGTGACCGATATCAGCAAGTTGCTGCCGAACCGTGACGCGCAGGCTGAGCAGCACGCCGAGCCGCAGCCGGTGACCGCGTCGCCCGTTCAGCAGGTGACGGACTGGCGCAGCGTGCAGGTGACCAGCCGCGCCGACGCGCAGCTGATGCTGGAAAAAGCGAAACAGTATTTTGCGCAGTACGAACCCAGCCACCCCGCACCGCTGATGATTGAACGGGTGCAGCGGCTGTCTGAACTCAACTTTATGGACATTATTCGCGACCTGGCGCCAGACGGCGTTAACCAACTGGAAAACATCTTTGGACGCCGCGAATGACGCGTCCTGGCATTATGACGACAGGCATGGAGTCTGCCGTTTCACCTTCACCGCGCATCTTTGATGGAGAACATCATGGCAATGAGTAACAGTGGACAGAAATTCATCGCACGCAACCGTGCTCCCCGCGTGCAGATCGAATACGACGTAGAGATCTACGGCGCAGAACGCAAAATTCAGCTGCCGTTTGTGATGGGCGTTATGGCCGATCTGGTTGGCAAGCCGGTGGAAAACCTGCCAGCCGTCGACGAGCGTAAGTTCCTTGAAATCGACATCGACAACTTCGACGAACGCATGAAGGCGCTGAAGCCGCGCGTGGCGTTCCAGGTGGATAACACCCTGACCGGCGAAGGTAAGCTCAACGTCGATCTGACCTTTGACAGCATGGACGACTTCCTGCCGGACGCGGTGGCCCGCAAGGTTGAGCCGCTGAACAAGCTACTGGAGGCTCGTACCCAGCTCTCTAACCTGTTGACCTACATGGACGGCAAAAACGGCGCGGAAGAGCTGATTGCAAAAATCCTTCAGGATCCGACGCTGCTCAAATCCCTGAGCCAGATGCCAAAAAATGACGAAAGTGCGAAAGGTAGCGAGGAATAATCGATGAGCAACCAGACTCAACAACACGATCAGCAGGCGGGCCAGGCCTTCAGCCAGGACGAGTTCAGCGCGCTGCTGAATAAAGAGTTCCGCCCGAAAACCGATCAGGCGCGCTCTGCCGTAGAAAGCGCGGTAAAAACCCTGGCGCAGCAGGCGCTGGAAAACACCGTAACCTTCTCAAACGATACCTACCGCACCATTCAGAACCTGATTGCCGGTATTGACGAGCAGCTTTCACAGCAGGTGAACCAGATCATTCACCACGAGGAGTTCCAGAAGCTGGAGAGCGCCTGGCGCGGGCTGAGCTATCTGGTGAACAACACCGAAACCGACGAGATGCTGAAGATCCGCTTTATGAGCATCTCCAAGCAGGAGCTGGGCCGCACCCTGAAGCGCTACAAGGGCGTGGGCTGGGACCAGAGCCCGATCTTCAAAAAAATCTACGAGCAGGAGTACGGCCAGTTCGGTGGCGAGCCGTTTGGCTGCATCGTAGGCGACTACTACTTCGACCACAGCCCGCAGGACGTTGAGCTGCTGGGCGAGATGGCGCGCATCGGCTCTGCGGCCCACTGTCCGTTCATTACCGGCACCGCGCCGGGCGTGATGCAGATGGAGTCCTGGCAGGAGCTGGCTAACCCGCGCGACCTGACAAAAATCTTTCAGAACACCGAATACGCCGCCTGGCGTTCACTGCGTGAATCGGAAGATGCCCGTTATCTGGGCCTGGTCATGCCGCGCTTCCTGTCGCGTCTGCCGTACGGCATTCGCACCAATCCGGTCGACAGCTTTGACTTTGAAGAGCAGACCGACGGCGCGAACCACAACAGCTACTCCTGGGCGAACGCGGCTTACGCGATGGCCGCCAACATCAACCGTTCCTTCAAAGAGTACGGCTGGTGCACCTCGATTCGCGGCGTGGAGTCCGGCGGGGCGGTGGAAAACCTGCCGTGCCACACCTTCCCGAGCGATGACGGCGGCGTGGACATGAAATGCCCGACCGAGATCGCCATCAGCGATCGTCGTGAAGCCGAGCTGGCGAAAAACGGCTTTATGCCGCTGGTTCACCGCAAAAACTCCGACTTCGCCGCCTTCATCGGCGCGCAGTCCCTGCAAAAACCGGCCGAGTATCACGACCCGGATGCCACCGCTAACGCGCGTCTGGCCTCCCGTCTGCCTTACCTGTTCGCCTGCTGTCGTTTTGCTCACTACCTGAAGTGCATCGTGCGCGACAAAATCGGCTCCTTCCGCGAGCGAGAAGAGATGGAACGCTGGCTGAACGACTGGGTGATGAACTACGTGGACGGCGACCCGGCTAACTCCTCCCAGGAAACCAAGTCCCGTAAACCGCTGGCGGCGGCGGAAGTGCAGGTGCAGGAAATTGAAGACAACCCGGGCTACTACGCCGCGAAGTTCTTCCTGCGTCCACACTACCAGCTGGAAGGCCTGACCGTTTCCCTGCGTCTGGTATCTAAACTGCCGTCGCTGAAGACGAAGGACGCGTAATGATGATTGCCGGCCCGAAGGGGCCGGCAATTTGAGCGGAAGAGCTTAGCCTGTTTCTGTCAGTGAATAAGGATAGACGGTGAAACATATACTTTTGATCGCGACCAGTTTGCTGGCAGTTTCTACTCTCGCAAGCGCGGAGGCAGGAAATTACAAATACCCTCAAGCGGAAGCATTGCCTCAGGATGACACATCAAACTTCCAACGCGATCCGACGCTGTTAACAGGGTACGATTTAAATCTGAGTGCAGAGCGTTTTGCTAAAGCCTGGCTGTCGAAAACGAATGAACGTGAACGCATTAAGGCAAATATGTATCTTCTCGGCGTAGTCGACGCGTCTGAGGGCACTGCATGGTGCAAGGGCAGGCCTTTTTTGCCAAATACAATACATGAGTTTCTCTATTCTCGTTTTGCGAACTTATCGAAACAGCAAGGCGAGGAGCGCGCTTCAAAAATCATCATTGACGGCATGAAAGAATTACGCCCGTGCAAAAAAGGAGAGTGACAAATGAGACCATTATACGAACAACTTAAACGTCAGCATTACTCTTCAAATCACACACGCGCGGGTTTTGCCTCGGGTGAACAGGTTTTTTCAGAAATTGGCTACGATTATTCGACGATTATCAAGCAACAACCGGCATACGAAAATACCTGTGCGGTAAGAATGAGCCTGGCATTGTTAAAATGCAATGTTGAATTTACAGGGCGTTTACCCATAAAGACCGGTCCCTATAAGGGAAAAACAATCGAGCCTGGCGCAAAATTACTTGCCGATCAGCTTTATAAATCCCATGTGTTTGGCAAGGCAGAAATCTTTAAAGACCGCGAGGCTGGTGCACGCTCAATGTTGGGCCGAAAAGGTGTTGTTTTCTTCAATAAAATTGATGGGTATGGGGGTGGTCATATCGACCTTATCGAGCCTCTGAGTAATAATTCGTTTATATGTAACTCCGATTGCTTTCCGTACTGTCAGGAAATCTGGTTTTGGGAATTAAAATAATTATATTCAGGTTTCTAAAGGCCGCATTTCTTTTGCTCACTTGCTTATCTTTTTCTGCTCGCGGTGACAACCCTTACGTTGATTTTTATCAGCAGCAAACATACCGGCAGGTGGTAAAAGATTTGGTCCTGGCGCGCTGCCTTGCGCAGGTTGCAGATAAAGGCAGTCAATTTTCTGCTGATGCGGCCCGCAGTGCGAGTGCATTTATTGAGTGGATGCCGTTTGATGCTGAAAACGGTACTGACAAAGTTAACGCCATTATTGGGAAGTATAAAAACCAAATTAATGGTTTCCACTCGGAGCGCAAACCTGATGTAAAAGGCGTAACCTTAAATTGTCTACGTCTTTATCATAGCGACGAACTGAATAAACTGGTTCCGCAGCTCATCATTGGCGATCCTGATCGTACCTGGATTCAGGATAATCCGCCGTAGTAAAAGACTTCACATTCTTTCCGTTCATTCAGGGGGAATGTAAGACTGTCAAATGACACGGGTCGTTTGATATGAGGCAGAGGTAAAATATGGACGGTTTTATTCAGCCCCATGCTTTCCTGTTTCCCATATAAGGGCTTTTTCGAAAGCAATATTGTTCATCCACGAAGAGTAGATATTATGGCTATTGATATGTTTCTGAAGGTCGAGGGTGTTACGGGCGAATCTAAAGATTCTAACCACACCGGCTGGACTGATATTACCTCCTTCTCCTGGGGCGCGTCCCAGCCGGGTAATATGAGCGTTGGTGGCGGCGGCGGTGCCGGTAAGGTTAACTTTAACGATCTGCACGTTAACGCTCTGATCGACAAATCCACTACAGCAATCCTGAAACACTGCGCAAGCGGTAAGCACCTGACCAAAGTTGAACTGTCCGTCTGCAAAGCGGGTGGTCAGCAGGTTGAATATACCCGCATCACCCTGGAAGACGTTCTCGTGACTTCCGTTCAGTACACCGGTGCCGACAACGGCGATACCGTTGGCGTGACCTATGCATTCCAGGCTGCGAAAGTGAAACAGCAGTACTGGGAGCAGACCACTGCCGGTGGTAAAGGTGCTGAAAGCAGCGCTGGCTGGAACATCAAAGAGAACAAAGAAGCGTAATTGCCCGTATGGCCGGGGAGTTTTCCCCGGTCATTATTTACAGAGACTTAATTTCGTTTGCAAAGGGATGTCAATATGAGTGTAAAATCAACGGTTGCTCCTGGTTATTGTGTTGTTCAGCAGGCTGGTACGTTAGATTTCCAGGCAAGACTACTGTTCAATAAACCAGACAGTGAAGCGGCACGTTATTTTATGCAAGTGAACAGGGACACACGGTGGTTAAAACCCGGGCAAATATTGATCCTTAATGCTCCGGGTGCTGAAAATGCGGTTCAGCTAAAACAATTACAAAATGCAAAGCAAAAGGTTAATGGAGCATTGGCAGAACTGAATACAGATGAAGCTAATTTCTTTAACAAGCATTTTAGTACCATCGCAGCATTAACTAATTTTATGGATAAATCTCTCGGGGTGGTTGCTGATGCAGGTGAAAGGTACTTTAGCGAAATAGAAAAGAAATTAAAAGCTATCGAACTGGCTTATCAAAATCAATACAGAACGCAAGGCACATTGATCGGGCAGCAGTTTTTTGTTGAGAGGCAAAAACTTTTTTCTGAGCTGGACGTTTTATTAAATAAGCTGTCCAGACTAACGCTGAAACTGAAACCTTATGAAGAAATCAAGCACGCTTTAGGTTTATCAAGCAGGTCAATTGTCCACGAATGGAGTACTGCGGGTGTTGCCTCAATACGAGGGTATTCAACATATGTAGACAATGCATCAAAAGCTGCCCGTTTTCTGAAAATGGGAGGATGGCTTGCTATCGGCTTCGCTGGAGCAAACACAACCAATGAAGTTTACGATGCCTGTACAGTAGGTAGAGAGCAGAGTTGTTCCAAAGTCGCCGTTAAGAAGTACAGTCAATTTGGCGCCAGTCTTGCGGGCGGGATTTATGGCGGAAAATATGGTGCCATGGCTGGGGCTGGCGTATGTGTTGCATTGGGCGTGGCAACAGGTGGTGTAGGGTTGCTCGCGTGTTCTGTGGTAGGCGCCGCTGCGGGTGGATACATTGGTGGCGAAGTTGCCGGTGGAGCAACTGAATATGTCATGGATAAACTATGGTGAATGTAGAAAATATTCTTTTATTTCTGATCGTTGTTTTATTTTTACTTGTCGTAATTATGGACTTCATCAGTTCTCTTTATTTTAAAAAACACGAGGCCGAATATAATCAGCTTCTTTCAGAATATCGCCAAAAAGGCTACGATCTCGATCTGGTGACAAATTACGCATCTTTTTTTGGCTCGCTGGCGAACTATCAAAAAATAATCTGGTTTGTTCGTCTTCGCAAAGGCGTGAAGATGAAATTTACCAAAGACAGAAATGTTCAGGATGATGCCTATAAATTCGTTCAGGCTTTACCGGAAGAGAGAATCGGCTGGATATTAAAACTGCATCGACGCTATAAAGTTCAGGCCTTACTTTTTACGCTATGGCTGCTTATCGGCATTATTTTCCTGAATGTAGTCAAATAGCTTTAATCAGCCCTTAACCCCCAAACCCCGCCGTTCTCACCCCCGAGAGCGGCAGCGTTTGAGCGCTAATCATACCAGCAGGAATACGCCATGCGATTCACGATTATTTCTACGAAACCCGGTCATCAGCCGCCGCAAAGCAGCTGTGATTTTTATGCCCCGGGCGGCACCATTGGGCGCGGTACGGATAACAATCTGGTGCTGCCGGACAACGATCGCACCATCTCGCGTTTGCAGGCCATCGTTCACGTCGACGCCAGCGGCGAATGTCGCGTCACGAACCGTGGCAGCGTCACCCGCGTGGTATTGAATGATATTCCGCTGGAGCGTGGGCGTCAGGTTGAGCTTCAGGATGGGGATATTCTCGGTATTGATGATTATCGCATTGAAGTCAGCGAACTCATTCATGACACCCAGCCCGTAAGCCGCATGGCGGCCAGCATGCAGCAGGCGCGCCCAGCGGCGACACCTGCTCCGGCGGCACAACCGAAACCGGCCAGCGCCGCGCCTCGCGGAAAAGCTGAACCTACGGCCGTGCCGTCGGAAATCTGGGACAGCCTGATGCAGGAGTTCTCCATCTCCGACAGCATCTCCAGCAATCGGGCAAAGCCACAGCCCGCGGCCTCCCACGACCCGTTCTCCCAGCCTGCGGCCCCGGAGCGGAATGCCGAAGACCCGCTGGCGATGTTCAACGATGCCGATCCGTCGCTTGAACGTAAAAACGTGGACCCGGACACGCTGTTCAGCGATGAAGCGTTGTTTAAAAAAGAGAGCATCTTTGACGATGTCACCCCTTCAACGCTGGTACAGCCGGACGAAAGCAAACCTGCCCAGCCAAAGGAAGAGGCGTCGGATGAACTCGATCCGTTAGCCCTGTTTGGCGGGTCGGCGAGCGCGCCTGCCGCGCGTCACGATGACCCCCTTGGCCTGATGGGCGGCGCGCCGTTAACCCATCCGGATGAAATCGTGGCTGATAAGCCGGAGCCAAAGCCTGAAGCGCAAGCCGCACAGGAAGAGGATGTGCTGGCCAGTTCACCGCTGTTCGATCCGGAACCGACTGAACCACAGGACGCGCCGCGCGCGGAAGAAGAGTCCGCGCGTCCCGATTACGCTGGCTTCACCATGCCAACGCCGCAGGCCGTGGCGCGCAGCAACGCGCAGGCACCGAAAGGCCGCCTGCGTATCGACCCGGTTAAAAACGCTGCATCGCCTGCTGCCTCAGCGCAGACCGGCGAGCGGGGCGAGGTGCTTCAGGGCGAACTGCTGGAGGCGCTGCTGGAGGGCATGGGCCTGAGCGAAATGCAGCCGGTGCCGCAGTTTGACCGGGAAAATATGCGTCAGCTGGGGCAGATCCTGGGCATGTTCTCGCAGGGGACCGTGGCGCTGCTCTCCTCGCGCTCCATCCTCAAGCGTGGGGTGAAGGCTGATATGACCATGGTGCTCGACGATGCCAACAACCCGTTCAAGCTGCTGCCAACCGGTAAAACGGTCCTGATCCAGATGTTCGGCACGCCGATGCCGGGCTTTATGCCGCCGACCAAATCGGTGCGTGATGCGCTGATCGATCTGCAGGCGCACCAGCTGGGGATGATCTCCGGTATCCGTGCCATTATCGCCGCCATGCTGCAATCCTTTAACCCGGAACAGCTGGAAGAGCAGGCGAAACAGAACGGAATGACGTCACGCCTGGCGCTGCCGGGCAGCCGTAAAGCCGCGCTGTGGGATTATTTTGTTCGCAGCTATGGCGAGACGGCGGGCGAGATCGAGGACGACTTCCATACCCTGTTTGGCGAAGCCTTCCTCCATGCCTATGACATGGAGGTCAATCAGTACAAAGACTCACAAAGCGGATCGGAAGAAAAATGAATATCGCAACGGCTTCTCTCTCCCGCCAGGGGACGCGCGCCAGCAACCAGGATCAGACGGGAGAAACCATCGGGGAACGTTCAGCCTGCTTTGTCGTCTGTGACGGCATTGCGGGCCTGCCGGGCGGCGAAGTGGCCGCTGAGCTGGCCCGCAACAGCATTATTTCCCGCTTTGACGGCGACAAGCACCTGAATGCGCAGCATATTCGTGACTACGTCCAAACGGCGAACCGCACCATCCTCAGCGAACAACAGGCCGTGCAGGACTATCGCCGGATGGGCACCACGCTGGTCAGCCTGTTTATCGACAGGGATTACCGTCTGGCTTACTGGGCGCACGCCGGAGACAGCCGCCTGTACCTGTTTCGCCGCGGCTGGCTGTGGCACGTCACCACCGACCACAGCCTGGTGCAGCAGATGAAAGATGCCGGGCATCAGACCGACGATCTCAACAGCAACCTCCTGTATCTGGCGCTGGGTATTGAGAATGGCGGACCGGAAGCGAGCTACAGCGATGTCGTGCAGGTTGAAGACGGTGATGCGTTTTTACTCTGCACCGACGGTTTCTGGCACGGCGTCAGCGAAGAGCAGATGAAACAGTCGCTGCACATGGTCAATACGCCACAAGAGTGGCTGACCTTGATGAACCAAATCATTCAAAAGAATGCTGAACAGGAGGGCAAAGCTCAGGATAACTATACCGCCGTGGCGGTGTGGATGGGCAACCCTCAGGACACCACTTTGCTGCATACGCTCTCTGACGCAGCACAATTTCTTCCCTGCGGAACTGATTAGACACACAAGGATTGATATGAAACTTTGGCTATCGGGTTTGGCTCTTCTGACGGTGGCGACCACCGCACAGGCTGAAAACTTCCGCATCGTGCAGTCTCCTGCGCAGAAGCTGGATATCTGGATCGACAACATTAAAGATAATACGCCGCAAAGCTGGTGTAAGGCGGACGTGGCGCTGCGTATCGTGGCGAACGGCAAGAAAGAGGTTTCGGTGCTGGAAAACTTCGTACCGCGCCTTGGCTCGCTGCTGGAGCATCAGTGTAGCAAACTGAATACCCTGAACTGGACGCTTAACGATCCGGAAGGCACGGCGCTTGCCCGGGGCACAGCGGCTAAAGCGCAGGACTGGGCGCTGGTGGTGAAACAGCAGGAAACGGCGGCGGCAACGACCACCACCTCAGGCGCGCTGCTACCGCCTGACCAGAATCCGGAGACGCACACCGTGGCGGCAGATCGTACGCCATGGCAGGAGTTCACCCTTCAGGACGGTTGCCACCTGCGCACCTTCTGGGAGGGCGGTTCCTCCGCGCCAGCGCTGTTTATTCCCGATTCCGACACCACTCGCTGCGGCAACGGCAGCTGGCTCAGCGGCCACACCGTGGTGACGCAGAATCGTAACGGGACGCAGAAAGCGATTCCGGTCACCTACATTCACGGCTTCCCGGTGATGGGACTGAACAACGCGGTCGATCCTGAAAAGGCGCTGATCACCTCCGTCAACAAAGAGCGCATGGTCTTCAGCACCCCGAACAGCGATCAGAGCTGGATGATCCTGCCGTACGACAGCACCCTGAACGGCTGGAAGAGCAACGGCACGGTGGCGGTGGAAATCACCCGTGAGATCGCCAGCGACGACGCCAGACTCCAGGCGCGTATCGCAGAGGTGAAGAAGATCTGGAGCGCATGGATTACACCGGGCGCGGAGCTGAACGTTGTTCTGATTGACACGCTGCGTCCGCAGCTACGCGATCCGGCTGTGGGCGCCTGGCGCGCGGCGAATTAAGGAGGGGCTATGAATACGCTTTATCAACGTCTGGCGGGTGAGTCGATTAGCGACGCGCTGCTTCGCCTGGAAGCCGAAATCAAAGCTCGTCCGGCGGATGCCGATCTGCGCGCTGCGTTTGTGCAGTTTCTGATCCTCAGCGGCAACTGGGCGCGCGCCCTGACCCAGCTGAAAAGCTGGCTGGCGCTGAAGCCGCAGGCAAAACCAACCGTGACGCTGCTGGAGCAGGCCATTCAGGGTGAACAGCAGCGGGCGCGCGTGTTCGCGGGAGAGGTACGACCGGCAATGCCCGAGGCGCAGTGGCCGTGGCTGACCACGTTAGCCCAGGCGCTTACCGAAAGCGCAGGGCATGCGCAAACGCTGCGCCTGGCGGCACTCGAACAGGCCCCGGCAAGCCGCGGGCAGGTCACGCTGGAGAATGAAGAGAGCCACACCTTTGAATGGCTGATGGACGGCGATGCCCGTCTGGGGCCGGTGTGTGAAACCCTGGTCAACGGCCGCTATTTCTGGGTGCCGTTCTGCGCCATCGACACGATCCGTTTTCAGGCTCCGGCCAGCGTGACCGATCTGGTGTGGCGTCATGCGTTGGTCCGCCTCACGGACGGCACCGAGCAGGTGTGTCAGATCCCGGCGCGTTATCCGTTTGCTGACGGAGCGCCAGACAGCGTTAAGCTGGGGCGCACCACCGAGTGGCTTCCACTCGACGATGACGGCACCCTGTATGAAGGCATGGGGCAGAAAGCCTGGCTGAGCGAGCAAAGCGAAAGCCCGCTGCTCACCCTGAGCCTGGTGACGTTCGCCGCGGATGGCGCGGATGAGTAATCCCGCTGGCGAAGGCGATCTGCTGCGCAGCGGCTGGCAGGCCCGCAGCAGGCAGGAGAAAGTGGGGGCGCGCGACAAAATGCAGCCGTCACTGCTGGATCGCCTGACGGATAACGATCCGGAAAAAAAACGCGAGTCCGCCAACAGTAATCTGATTACCCACGCCGCGCTGCGTCGTAACGTCCTGCGGGATTTACAGTGGTTGTTTAACACCATTAACCACGATGCCTCCAGCGATCTGAGTGGTCTGACGCAGGTGAGCCGTTCTGTCGTTAACTTTGGCGTCGCGCCGCTGGCGGGGAAAAGAATGTCCGATATCGAATGGCACGACATTCAGCGCAAGCTCACCGAAGCGATTATTAACTTTGAACCGCGGATCCTGCCGCAGGGGCTTCAGGTTCGCTGCGTGTCCGATACCTCCTCATTAGATCTGCACAACGTGCTGTCTATCGAAATCAAAGGCCGCCTGTGGTGCGTACCGTATCCGCTGGAGTTTCTCTTTCGCACCGACGTCGATCTTGAGAACGGCCATTTTGAACTGAAGGATGCGGGGTAATTATGGAAAGCAAACTGCTCGAATATTACAACCGTGAACTGGCCTATCTGCGCGAGATGGGCGCGGAGTTCGCCGAACGCTACCCAAAAGTGGCGGGGCGGCTCGGCATGCGCGGCATCGAAGTGGCGGATCCGTACATAGAGCGCCTGATGGAAGGTTTCGCCTTCCTGACCTCCCGCGTGCAGATGAAAATGGACGCCGAATTTCCACGCTTTTCACAGCGTATGCTTGAGATGATTGCGCCAAATTACCTGGCGCCTACGCCGTCGATGGCGATCGCTGAGATTCAGCCCGACAGCAGCCGCGGCGACCTGAGCAAAGGCTTTATTGTGCCGCGCGGCACCATGATGGACAGCCTGGCGCTGAAAAAAACCGGCGTTACGTGCAGCTATACCACGGCGCACGAGGTCAACCTGCTGCCGTTAAAAATTGAGCGGATCGAGCTGGGCGGCGTTCCCGCCGATCTGCCGCTGGCCCAGCTCGGCCTGAGTCAGCGGGGGATCAGCAGCGCCTTACGGATCCGCATTGCCTGCGATGGCCCGCAGCATCTTGGGCATCTGGATTTTGACCGCCTGGAGTTCTTCTTAAGCGGCCCGGACATCGAGGCGCTGAAGCTGCTGGAGCTGGTGATGGAGCACCACGCGGGTATTGTCTGCCAGACGGTCAGCAAGCAGCCCCAGCGCCAGCTGCTGTCGTCTGACGCCCTGCGTCAGGAAGGCTTTGATGCGGATCAGGCGCTGCTCCCGGACGATCTGCGTAACTTCGACGGCTATCGCCTGTTGCAGGAGTACTTTGCGTTCCCGGCGCGTTTTCGCTTCATCAGCCTGAGCGGGCTGGGCAAGCTGATCCAGCGCTGCGAAGACGAAAAAGCGTTTGATATCTTCGTTCTGCTCGACAAGAGCGACGATCAGCTGGAGCGCGTGGTGGATGCCAGCCACATGGCGCTGCACTGTACCCCGGTGATCAACCTGTTCCCGAAAGTGGCGGCCCGGCAGAAGCTGAGCGAAAGCCAGCATGAATACCATCTGGTGGTGGATAACATCCGCCCGCTGGATTATGAAATTTATGCTGTGAAAAAAATCTATGCCAGCGCGGATGGTCAGCGGGACGACCAGACGTTTCGTCCGTTCTGGAGTACCTGGAGCGGAGACGCGGGCAACTACGGCGCCTATTTTTCCCTGCGCCGTGAACAGCGCGTCCTCTCTGAACACGCGCTGCGCTACGGCACCCGCACGGGCTATATCGGCTCGGAGGTCTTCGTCTCGCTGGTGGATGCGCAGCACGCGCCGTGGCAGGAGAATTTGCGCTACATTTCCGCCGAGGTGCTGTGTACCAGCCGCGACCTGCCGCTGATGCTCCAGCAGGAGCTTGGGCAGTTTATTATGGCCGACTCCATGCCGGTGAAGGCGTTAACCCTGCGTAAAGGCCCGACGCCGCCGCGTCCGGCGCTGGCGGAAGGGTTCAGTACCTGGCGGCTCATCAGCCAGCTGCAAATGAACTACCTCAGCCTGATGGACAGCGAAAACGAAGAGGGCGCTGCCGCGCTGCGTCAGCTGTTAGGGCTGTACGCTAACCTCGCCGAGACGCCGGTTGCCCGTCAGGTGGATGGCGTTCGTCACTGCGTGCTGGAGCCGGTGCACCGCCGCGTGCCGGAACCCGGCCCGGTGGTGTTCGCCCGCGGGATCGGCATCACCCTGACGGTGGACGAACGCGCCTTTTCCGGTGCCAGCCCGTGGCTTTTCGGCAGCGTGCTGGAACGCCTTTTTGCCCGCCTGGTCTCCATCAACAGCTTTACGGAGTTCACGCTCAAGAGCCAGCAGCGCGGCGAAATTGGCTACTGGGCGCCGCGCATGGGTAAAAGGGCGCTGGTATGAGTGAAGTTGCCCCTGCAACGCTGCGCGTGCATCGCCTGACGCCGCTGCCCGATGCGTTCTGGCGCGGAGTGCGCGAGACGCCGTGGCGCTACGATCTGTTTCAGCTGTTAAGACGTATTGATGCCCAGGGCGGAGAACGTTACCCGCTGGGGCGCGCGCCGCTGCCTAAATTTGAGCCGCTGCGTATTGGTCAGCAGCCTTCAATGGGGTTTGCGCCGTCAACGGTTGCCGAGGTCCGGCAGCGGGAAGAGAACGGACTGCATGAGGTTTCCATTCTGAGCTTCGGCCTGTTTGGTCCTAACGGCCCACTGCCGGTGCACATGACCGAGTATGCCCGCGAGCGTATTCATCATCATCAGGATCACAGCCTCAGCGCGTTTGCCGACCTCTTTCACCACCGCCTGACGCTGCTGTTTTACCGCGCCTGGGCGGACGCGCAGCCTGCCGTTTCACTGGATCGCGACGACAACAGGCGCTTCGAAGGGTATCTTGCATCGCTGATTGGCATGGGTCAGCCCGGCCAGATGTCGAAAGGCAGCCTGAGCCCGCATGCCCGCTTTACTCACGCCGGTCACCTGACCCGCCATGGGCGGGACCCGGAAGGGCTGGAGAAGATCCTGCGCAACTATTTCAACATTCCGGTCAGGTTGGTGGCCAATGTACCGCAGTGGATGCCGCTCTCAACGCGGGAGCAGGCACAGCTGGGTGAGGGGCGTCGCCTGCCGCGCATGGGGGAGTCCGCTTTTCTCGGCATTGCGGTACGCGACGTGCAGCATAAATTTCGTCTTGAGATTGGCCCGTTGAGCGCAGACGAATACAACCGTTTTCTGCCGGGTGAAGGGTGGGTCACCGAGCTGCGCGACTGGGTGCGACAGTACGCCGGGGTGGAATTTGAATGGGAAACACGGGTGATCCTGCGCGCCGATGCGGTGCAGGGCACCACGCTCGGCAGCGCCGGGCGATTAGGGTACAACACCTGGCTGGGCCTTCAGCCTCAGCCTGTTCCGCGTGGCGATCTGGTGTATCGCGCAGAGCGATAATCCTTCCGTATACCGAATCATTGTTAATGGAAACTAACATGTCAGAAATTAGCCGTGCCGTGCTTTTCGGCAAACTGGATACGCTGTTATTTACCTCTCTGGAAAGCGCGACTGCCTTCTGTAAGCTGCGCGGCAACCCGTACGTTGAGCTGGTGCACTGGCTGCATCAGCTGATGCAGCAGCAGGATGGCGATCTGCAACAGGTCATCCGTCACTTCGCCCTTGATGAACAGCAGCTGACGCGCGATATCGTGGCGGCGCTGGATGCCCTGCCGCGTGGCGCGAGTTCCGTCTCTGACCTTTCCGAGCATATCGACAGCGCCGTCGAGCGCGCCTGGGTCTACGGCTCGCTGAAGTTTGGCGTCAGCCGCATCCGCGGCGGCCATTTGTTGATCGGCATACTGAAAACGTGGAATCTGGCTAACGTGCTGAAAAGTATTTCGGCGCAGTTCACCCGTCTTAACGTCGAGGTGCTGATCGAACAGTTCGACGCTATTTGCGCCAGCAGCAAAGAGAGCCAGCAGGCCGCCGCCGCTGCGGACGCAGCTGCCGGGGCAGTACCGGCTGCGCAGGGCACGCTGGCGCAGTATGGTCAGGATCTGACGGCGCGCGCCCGGGATGGGAAAATTGACCCGGTGGTGGGGCGCGATGAAGAGATCCGCCAGATGGTCGATATTCTGATGCGTCGTCGCCAGAACAACCCCCTGCTGACCGGGGAAGCTGGCGTCGGGAAAACGGCAGTGGTGGAAGGGCTGGCGCTGCGTATCGCTGACGGCGACGTGCCTGAGCCGCTGCAAAACGTTCAGCTGTGGCTGCTGGATATCGGCATGCTTCAGGCCGGAGCGGGCATGAAAGGGGAATTTGAGGCGCGCCTCCAGGCGCTGATTAACGAGGTGCAGTCCAGCGCCACGCCGATTATTCTGTTTATCGATGAGATCCACACCCTGATTGGCGCTGGCGGCCAGCAGGGTACCGGCGATGCCGCTAACCTGCTCAAGCCTGCCCTGGCGCGTGGGCAACTGCGCACCATCGGCGCGACCACCTGGGCGGAATACAAAAAATACATTGAGAAAGATCCGGCGCTGACCCGCCGTTTCCAGACCGTACAGGTTCACGAGCCGGATGAAGCGAAAGCTGTATTGATGCTGCGCAGCACCGTGTCGCCGCTGGAAACTCATCATCAGGTTTTACTCCTCGACGAAGCGGTCAGCGCGGCGGTGAAACTGTCGCATCGCTATATTCCTGCGCGTCAGCTGCCGGATAAAGCGGTGGCGCTGCTGGATACCGCCTGCGCGCGCGTGGCCGTCAGCCAGAGCGCGCCGCCTGCCCAGCTGGAAGACTGCCTGCGTCATCTGGCGGCCCTGGACGTGGAGCTGGAGATTGCCGAACGTGAAGCGCGCGTGGGGGCGGGCGATCCGGCGCGCGTGGCGACATTAAGCGCCGAACGTGACGCGTTCGAAACCCAACGCGAGGCCCTGGCTCGTCGCTGGGAAGAAGAGCGCACGCGGGTGCAGGAAATTATCCGTCTGCGTGCCGCACTGTTTGCGGCGAGTGATGAGGATACGGCTGAACTGCGCGGCCAGCTGACAGAACAGCAGCAGGCGCTGAAGACCTTACAGGGTGACGAACCGCTGCTGTTTGCGGCGGTCGATGAAAACGTGGTGGCTGCGGTGGTCTCAGACTGGACCGGGATCCCGCTGGGCCGGATGGTGAAAAATGAGATCGACGCGGTGCTGAACCTGGCTGATACGCTGAACCAGCGGGTTATTGGTCAGCGTCACGGTCTGGATCTGATTGCCCGTCGGGTAAAAACCTCGCGGGCGAAGCTTGACGATCCGAACAAACCGGTCGGCGTATTTATGCTCTGCGGGCCGTCCGGCGTGGGCAAAACCGAAACCGCGCTGGCGCTGGCGGAGTCGCTTTACGGCGGCGAGCAGAACGTCATTACCATCAACATGAGTGAATTCCAGGAAGCGCACACCGTTTCGACGTTAAAAGGTGCGCCTCCGGGCTATGTGGGCTATGGTGAAGGCGGCGTCTTAACCGAGGCCGTGCGCCGCCGTCCCTACAGCGTGGTGCTGCTGGATGAAATTGAAAAAGCGCACCCGGACGTGCACGAGATCTTCTTCCAGGTCTTCGACAAGGGCTGGATGGAGGACGGTGAAGGGCGTCACATTGATTTCCGTAACACTATTATTATTCTGACCTCTAATGTCGGTACCGAGCTGATCGCAGCCATGTGCGCCGACCCGGAACTGATGCCGGATCCTGATGCGTTAAGTGGCGCCCTGCGCCAGCCGCTACTGGAGGTGTTCCCACCTGCGCTGCTGGGCCGCCTGCTGGTGGTGCCGTATTACCCTCTGAGCGACGAGATGCTGGGGCAGATTGTGCGTCTTCAGCTCAGGCGCATTCAGCGTCGTCTGGAAGAGAATCACAATATTATTTCTGAATTTGACGACAGCGTGGTCGAACAGATTGTTCAGCGCTGTACCGAGGTTGAGTCGGGCGGGCGTATGGTGGATGCGATTCTGACCAATACGTTGCTGCCTCAGATGAGCCAGATTTTACTTACCGCCAGCCGCAGCGACGAGCAATACCGACGTCTGCATGTCACCTGCGAGCAGGGCGAGTTCCACTGTCAGTTTGCCGCGTAATAATCATCAAGAGAACTGTAAAAGATGACGGATAATGATAACAATCGGACTGTCCCAAACGCGCTCCCGGTCGGGTACCGTTTCAATGAGTTTGAGATAAAAGAGGTGATTGGCGGCGGCGGATTCGGCATCGTCTATCGCGCCTGGGATCACCAGCTCGAACGCACTATCGCTATCAAAGAGTTTATGCCTTCCTCCCTCGCCGTGCGCGGCGAGGATATGACGCTGGTGCTGCGCAGCGAGCGCTTCGGCAAAGCGTTTTCTGCCGGTCTGAACAGCTTCATTCAGGAAGCCCGCCTGCTGGCGCGCTTTAACCACCCGAACCTGCTGCACGTGCTGCGCTTCTGGGTGCAAAACGACACGGCCTATATGGGGACGCTGTTTTACAGCGGCACCACGCTGTCGCGTCTGCGCGAAGAGAAACCGGAGCTGATTAACGAGGCGTGGATCCGCCGCATGCTGCCAATGCTCTTCGGCGCCATCAAAACGATCCACGATGAGGGCTACCTGCACCGCGACATCTCGCTGGATAACATTCAGATTCAGGATAACGGCCTGCCGGTGCTGCTCGATTTCGGATCGGCGCGCCGCACCATCGGTAATCTCTCGGATGAGACGGAAACCATGCTGCGTCCGGGGTTCGCGCCTATCGAGCAGTATACCGACGACAATGAAAGCGAGCAGGGGCCGTGGACGGATATCTACGCGCTCGGCGCCGTATTGCGCACCCTTATCGTTGGCTCTCCGCCGCCGGTCAGCGTGGTGCGTTCGATTCAGGACACCTGCAAACCACTGGTGGAACTGATGCCGCAGGGGTATTCCATTCCGCTGCTTCAGGCCATCGACAAGGCGCTGGCGCTGCATATGGAAGACCGTCCGCAATCCATCGAGGAGTTTGCGGCGCTGATCGAGATGCCCGTCGCCGGTATCGACGAGGTGCTGACCGCGAAGAAGACCGGCACAATGCTGGTGCCGGTGGAAGAGGAGACATCTGCTTCCGCGCTGGACTGGCGACGTTACAAGCTTCCGGGGCTGGTGGCCGCGGGCGTGCTGGTTGGGGTGGTTGCCGGGGCGATGCTGTTCGGCGGCGGCAGCCAGGAAACGCCAGCGCAGACGGCGCAAACCCCTGCCGTGAGCCCTCCGGCTGAAACCTCCGCCGCAGCGGAAACCAGACCGGCAACGGCCGACGTGAGCGAGCCGGTAGCGCCACCTGCTACGGCACAGCAGAGTGCGCCGCCAGTCGACGCCAGCCCGGTCGCGCTGGTCTATATCCGCATGCTTGATGGCGAGACGCTGAAGGTGAACGGCGAGCCGAAAGCGCTGCGTCCGGGGAATAACGGTTACGCATCGCTGAAACTGCCTGCGGGCGAGACCCGCATTGAACTGGAAGGCAATGGAAGAACGCGTACCCAGACGCTGGATATTGCGAAGCCAGGCACCTGGCTGGTGAATCCGTAAGCCTGCGGGTAACAGGACGGAGCGAATGTATAACATCAAGTTTGTCTATCTGTTCCACGAGAACGTCTCGCCAGCGCTGTTTGCGAAAATAATCCGCCCGTCCGTTGCCGGACAGTGGATTATGTCGGTTCCCGACCATTCGCTGCGCTCGCTCTTCACGCGCTACGATCTGCTGCGCACGATCACCGGTGCGAATCCTTATCAGTCCGGGCGCGATACCCGCACGCTGATCGCGCAGGATTTAGAGATGGGCAGAGTGGTTGCCATTGACGAAAGTTTTCGTGACTGGTCATCAGTAACGGAAATTTTTTATATCAACGCCAAAGGGCAACTCCAGGCTGCCTCGCTGGTCGGCCTGGGCTGGTATCCGGTGAGTACGATTGTTGACCGCTACGAAACCATGGTGAGAACGTACGGATCTCGCCCTGCGCCAACGGTACTGCCAAAACAGGTAGTGAAATCTAAAACGGCACAGGTGCCGGATGAACCTACTCCCGGCAAGGACGGTAAAACCTATGCCGGGCAGCTTCAGAAGATGACCAAAGCAGAACGCTGGCAGGCGCGTAAGGATCTGATTGCGAAGGGGAGCAATAGCCTTTATCCGGATGCCCAGATCGCCGCAAAACGTCTGGCAGCGAATAATATCGCGGTGGAAAAAGCGAAGCTTGCGGAAAATATTTATAAGACCGTGAACCCGCTCGAAACCACACCGGACGTGCCGGAGGGTTGGACAGATATCAGTAATGACGATGCGCTGTTAGGAAAGTTCGGGCTGAACAAATCCATGCTCTTTGACGATGATACGTCCCCCAATTTTCTGGCGCGCGTCTATCAACCGAAGCCGGAAGTGTTTGGTGCAGATATGAACCCCACGCTGGTATTCAGGGGATCGCGCGAGCCTGGTTTCGCCTCTCTGTCT
Organism: Enterobacter sp. DSM 30060; assembly: GCF_013375955.1. NCBI lineage: Bacteria > Pseudomonadati > Pseudomonadota > Gammaproteobacteria > Enterobacterales > Enterobacteriaceae > Enterobacter > Enterobacter sp. DSM 30060. The sequence goes on along the minus strand of NZ_CP056118.1, from coordinate 4,469,616 downwards.
GAGAATGTCTCCTCTCTACTGACCAAAGGGGAACTGGCGCCGGTGGTAAACGGGGCTGACTGGTCGAATAACTTCTCACAGGGCATGGGTATGGCTTCAGATTATTATAAAAAGGCCGTGAGTATCGGTAAGGAGCTGGCAAGGTCAGGGCAGAATATTGATATTGCCGGTCATTCCCTTGGCGGTGGTCTCGCCTCTGCAACCTCTATGGGCAGCGGGAAAGCGGGGTGGACGTTTAACGCCGCCGGCCTCAATGCCGGAACCGTAGAAAAATACGGCGGTAAGATATTAGGCAGTACGGATAATATCCAGGCGTATCGGGTTGAAGGTGAACTGCTGACGAAGATTCAGGAAGTTAACCCCTGGGAAGATCTGAAAACGATGAAAGGGCATGTCCCTTCGTGGATCCTCAAAGAGGAAATCTCTGCGCTGAGCCCTAATGCTGCCGGAATACCCCATGATCTTCCCGGTGGAACCGGAAGCGCGCTGGACCGCCACGGAATTAATCAAGCGATTGATTGCATAGAGCAACAGAAGGATGAGGATATTTCGATAATCGGGAGTCGATTGTGAAAAAAGGGTTGATGGCTTTTGTCGCGTTATGTTTTTTATTCATGATTCAGGGGTGTAAGCAGGATATGGACCTTAATCCACAGGACTACTTCAGCGGCCAGCAGCTTGAACTGGCGAAAGCGATTGAGGAAGGCGACGTCGATGCGGTGAAGACGCTTGCGCTAGACAGCGACCTTAATCAACCAGGAAAGCAGGATATGACCCTGCTTTTCTGGGCCCTTGGCAACGCAATTAATGATAAAAAAACGTCGAGCCATTTAAAGGTGATTACGTTGCTAGTTAAGGATGGCGCAGATCCGCTCCAGCCTCGACCGCAGGGAAAAAGCAGTCCTGCTGAATTTGCCCTAAAGGGAGACAGTGCGGACTGGATCGACGCGATGTTGGACGGTGGCCTCTCACCCAACGTGAAAGATAAGGTTTTCCACGAACCGATCGTCTTCCAGTCGCTTAAAGCGAAAAATACAGAGACGCTGGAAGCCATGCTCGATCGCGGTGCTGACGTCAACTCAATCAACTCACTGGGTAAAACGCTGGTGTTTGATGCGCTGGATAACCAGGCTTACGATCATGTCTTGTTGCTGCTCGATCGGGGAGCGGATCCGTCAATTAAGGCCAAAAATGGCTGGTCGATGAGCAATGCGCTCGCGGACGCGCTGAATGGACTTGACCGAGGCAGTGAGCAATACGAGAAATTAAACGAAATAAAAGAGAAGCTCATCCAGAAGGGGGGCGAATGGCCACCCGCGCCGGTTAAGTGATTGCTCAACTGTCATGAACGCCAGAGATAAGGTTTTCGTTTTCTGGGGATGCATGGATGCCCTGGCCATTGTGCTCTATTGTGCCCAGTCCGTGCGACATGACAGAATCCCTTTTATTTCCGATATACACGCCTTCAGTACGGTTGTGAACACGCTGTCTGCTGGTGGGTATAGCGCTCTGGTTATTCTTTTCTTTATTCTCGATTTCTTGTTGTTGCTCTCTTTTATTGCCTCAGCATGGTGCTTCTTCGCCCGGAATTTATACGCGAGAAGACTGGCGCTCTACCAGGAAATACTGCGTCTGGTTGGATTTCGCTACTCAGTTTCCCTTTTTCCCCTGGTGTTAAGTTTCACGGGCGTGATGAATGTCTGGCTAAATGGCTTTTTGTTCTTTTTGTCAGAGTTTCTGAAAATCTATTCCCTGTGGATTTATAAATATGAAGGGGAATGGCCCCCGGTTAAAGAGTAAGACGGCCAACAACCAGAACATTCACGTTTAAAAAAACCTTGCGTTAAAAATACTCTCAGCATAAACCATTACGGAATAAAGATTATGCTCAACCGAATTACCGTTCAGCTCCCGGTTGAGGGGCTGCTTTTCTGGAAACTCTCCGGCCGCGAGGCGATGTCGGAGTCGTTCGCGCTGACGCTGACCCTGCTCGGCACGGATGCGCGCATTGACCGCAGCAGGCTGCTCGGTCAGCCGGTCACGGTGACCATCCCCACCCAGAACCTGCTTACCCCCCGCTATATCAACGGCAAGGTGACGCGCGTGGCGGTGAGTGCCGTGGAGCTGACGGGCACCCGCTATGCGGTCTACCAGCTGACGGTGGAGCCGGACCTGTGGCCGATGAAGCGCGACCGTAACCTGCGGATTTTCCAGGGCCAGACGGTACCGCAGATTGTGAAAACCCTGCTGGGTGAGCATCAGGTTAACCTCGAAGACAAACTCACCGGCAGCTACCGGGTGTGGGACTACTGCGTGCAGTATCAGGAATCGAGCCTGGACTTCATCAGCCGCCTGATGGAGCTGGAGGGGATTGCGTATCACTTCAGCCACGAGGCGGACAAGCACACCCTGGTACTGACCGACGCCGCGACGCAGCATCAGCCGTTCAGCGGCTATGAGGTCATTCCTTACCATCAGACGCCGTCCGGCGGCAGTACGGATGAAGAGGGCATCAGCCAGTGGGCGCTGGAGGACAGCGTGACGCCGGGGATTTACAGCCTCGACGACTACGACTTCCGCAAGCCGAACGCGTGGCTGTTCCAGGCGCAGCAGAACCCGGCGTCACCGAAACCGGGCAGCATCGACGTGTACGACTGGCCGGGCCGCTTTGTGGAGACAGGCCATGCGGAGTTCTACGCCCGCATTCGTCAGGAGCGCTGGCAGGTGGAGCATCAGCAGATTCAGGCGACGGCCACGGCGGCGGGCATTGCGCCGGGCCACATCTTTACCCTGACCAACGCGCCATTCTTCAGCGATAACGGTGAGTATCTGGTGACGGCGGCCGGGTATCACTTCGAGGAGAACCGCTACGCGAGCGGCGAGGGGGAAACCATTCACCGCACCGATTTCACCGTTATCCCGGCGGCGGTGTCGTACCGTCCGGCGCAGAGCACGGCGTGGCCGCGGACCTACGGCCCGCAGACGGCGAAAGTCGTGGGGCCGCAGGGGGAGAGTATCTGGACGGACAAATATGGCCGCGTGAAGGTGAAGTTCCACTGGGACAGGCTGGCGAAGGGTGACGACACCAGTTCCTGCTGGGTGCGTGTCTCCAGCGCATGGGCGGGCCAGGGCTACGGCGGGGTGCAAATCCCGCGCGTCGGCGATGAGGTGGTGGTGGACTTTATCAACGGTGACCCGGACCGACCGATTATCACCGGGCGCGTGTATAACGAGGCGAGCATGCCGCCGTGGGCGCTGCCGGCTGCGGCGACGCAGATGGGCTTTATGAGCCGTACGAAAGACGGTTCAGTGGACAACGCCAACGCCCTGCGCTTTGAGGACAAGGCGGGAGCAGAGCAGGTGTGGATCCAGGCCGAGCGCAACATGGACACCAGCGTCAAGAATGATGAAACGCACAGCGTTGGCGGCGAGCGCAGCCATTACGTGAAGAAAAATGAGCTGCATCGTGTTGAAGCGAACCAGATCCAGGCCGTGAAAGGCGGAACCGAGATCCTGACGGGAAAAGGCAAGCTGGATGCAGCGGTAGAGCAGTATGTCATTGCTTCCGGGACGAAGCTGCGGCTGGTCTCGGGTGAGAGTGCTATTGAGCTTAACGCTAACGGCAAGATTAACCTGATTGGCAAAGAGTTTAACTTTTTCGTTGAGGGAGATGGGTATATCACCACGGGTGGTAAGCTGCATCTGAATACCTCGGGAACCAAGCCGGGCACAACGGCACCGGGATCGGGGCATAAAGGGGATATTGATGCGGCGGTGCAGGAGAAGTTTTCTCCAAATAAAAGTGCTAAGAATCCGGCTCCCGCAGTTTCAGCGCCAGCAGCATCCAGACCAAAACCAACAACAAAATTTGCAGCAGCTCCACCATTAAAAGGGAGTTACGTTTATCAAAATAATTCCTACAACTCTGATGTGATGCCCTTCAGTGAAGATGTAGTTAAGGAAATCAATAAGTCACCAACGCTTCAGACACAATTAAAAGATCTAAAAGATAAAGGGTGGGCTATCCAGCCGGGAGCCGCAGGAGGAGGGAGTTACGCTGATACTAATAACAAATTGATTGTCATGGACCCTGAACACATGGAGGATACAGCCACAACTGTGCAAACTCTGGCACATGAGGCAGGGCATGCAACTTATCCTGTTGCGGTAGATGCTTCGAGTAAGGAAAACTTCATCAACAGCCAGCTTATGGATGAAGGTGGAGCAACGCTGAATAACATTAAAATACAACGCGAGATCCTTGCAAACGGCGGTATTGATATTGATATAGCGGGAAGTGCCGAAAACCTAAAAGCATATAATTCTGCATATGATAAAATGGTGAGCGGTGAGTTATCTCGCATTGATGCAGCCAAAGCAATAGGAAAAGTGTATGGTAAAGGCGAAATAGCCTCAGGGACTAATTTAAATTATAATGATTACTATGGAGGATTCTATGGAAAGTAGGATGATTAAAGCTACATTCCTCATTGTTCTTCCACTATTTTCAGCATTTACCTATGCAGGGCATAATAAAATGAATCAAGATTCGTTGTGGCAAATGATCAAAGAAATGAAATCAGTGTGGGGTAAACAAGTTGAGGATGTCAGTAAACTGTTTAACCAACCGCTGATTAATAATACACAGGAGAAAGAAGACCGTTATACTTCAGCTCCCTTTACGTTAACTGATGGCACACGGATCAGCGATGTGGATGTTCGTTTATGGGGAAATGGCGATAACAGCGTATCTTTGATTTCTTTCGTAATTAATCATCCATGTATTACTCTTGAACAAGTCAAATCTCATTTTCCAGATCTGAAATTGTCTAATATCCCTCGCGGAAACACGCCGGGACAATCAGTTGGATATCGCACTCCTACCGATGAACGCGGGCTGGCATGGGCATTTGGCTTTCCAGTTTTGAATCAGGAATGCCTGAGCAGGGTAGTTATGTCACGCTACGAACATTAAGTTGCGAGGCAACTTTACGGGCTGTGAAAGAAGATAATTATCAAACGGCCAATAATATCGCTGCCCCTAAAGTTTTTGCGGAAAAAAAAGAAAGTGCTAACGTTGTAATGATCTTGTCCCTCTGAGTCGCTAAGCAGTAATTAATATTGGCTGTATAAACTTTAGCGCTTTTAATCTTATTTTTCTAATATCATCCCGAGTTCACTTATGAAATACACCCTCCAGGAAGGTTCGTTTTCCCTTTTCCCTGCTGCCTGGCAGGATAACAGCATGAACATTATTCGCGATGACGAAAGCGGGTTATCTGTAGTGGTCAGTCGCGGCGTCATCCCGGATGGCAGCAATTACGAACAAGAGTTTCACCGCCAGTGGGATGTGCTGCGTTCTCAGATGGGTGAGATCGCCCAGAGCGAATTTCAGCACGTAAAAGCCGGGCCAGACGGAAACATTAGCGGACTGGAAGTTGAGACCACCTTTGACCGTAACGGCCAGCGCCTGTGGCAAAAACAGCTGGCCGTGCAGACGCCGGGCAAACCGGTACTGATGATTTTTACCCTCTCGGCCTTAAAAGCCTTTACGGAAGAGGACGAGGCGCGCTGGAGCGCACTGAAGCAGAGTCTGACGCTAAACGACAACCGGAATGTGTAAGGCATGAGCGATAACAACGCGGCCCGTAAGGGCGACGAGATTATTCACTCCAGCATTTTTGCTGATATTACCAGCATTGTGGCGGAAGGCGCTGCCTATGCGGTGATTGGCGCGGCGGTGGGCGCGGCAGCGACCGTCGCGGCCCCACTGCTGGGAGCCGGGGCCGCAGCGGCAGGCGTGGCGGCAATTGGATCCAGCTGTCTGTTGAGCGGCATTATTGGTGGGGTTCTGGCGAACGTCGCGGGGATCACCGACGATATCAGCAATGCTGCTGAAGGGCTGGGCAACGCGCTTTTTCCGCCGTCGCCTGCGGGTAAGATCACCACCGGTTCAAATAACGTTCTCACCAACGCAATCCCCGCCGCGCGCGCGGCAGGCACGCTGACGCCCGCCGATACCCCTTCCCCTGAGCCGCAGTCGCCGGGCAGCTTTGCCGATTACGCGGGCATGCTGCTTGCCGCTGCCGGACAGTTCGGCAGCGAAATGTGGCAGCCGAGCGTGGCCTCTGCCGCTGCCTGGACCTCGCCGCTGGAAGAAGACAAGGTGGCGTGCGAGAAACACTCCGGGCCGCAGTATCTGGCGGAAGGCTCGAAAAGCGTCTTTATCAACGGGCAGCCCGCGGTGCGTGCGAAAGATCGCACCACCTGCGAAGGCACCGTTTCCGACGACGTCTCCCCGAACGTGATCATCGGCGGCGACACCCTCACGGTTCGCGATATTAAAAGCGGCAAAACGCCGGGCCTGGCGCTGGGGATGATTGCGCTCTCCCTGCTGCGCGGGCGTCCGGGCAAGATCCTGAAAAACATGCCCTGCGCGCTGGCTGCTGCCGGTGGCGGGATGCTGGCCGATATGGCCGTCAACGCCATGTTCGGCTCCTCGCACCCGGTTCACGCCGCTACCGGTGTGAAGGTGCTGAATGACGACGACGAACTCGATTTCTCGCTGCCGGGGCGCTTCCCGCTGCGCTGGCAGCGCAGCTACAACAGCCTGACCACCCGCGAAGGGCTGTTTGGTCTGGGCTGGGCGACCACCTTTGACAGCTATCTGACGCTGGAAGAAAACAACGCCACCTGGTTCGATGAAACCGGGCGCGAGCTGAGCTTTGAACTGCCGCCGGTCGACCGCGCGTTTTACAGCATCAGCGAAGGCATTATCATCCGCCGCAATGAGAGCGGCGACGTGGCGATTGCCGACGATGACGGCGCGGTGTGGCGTCTGTATAAACCAACCCGGGCGAACTCCTCAATCCTGCGCCTGGCCTCCCTCAGCGACGAATACGGCAACGCACTGCTGACGGCGTGGGATGAACACGGGCGGCTGGTCGGTCTGCATGATGAGCCGCGGGCGATCGACGTCACTCTGCGCTATGAAAATGAACGTTTCCCGCAGCGCGTTACCTCGGCGAGCCATTTCGACGGCAACCAGACATGGCCGCTGATGCAGTGGGGGTACGACGTGCGCGGCCAGCTGGCCAGCGCAACGGATGCCTCCGGCGTGGTAACCCGTGAATACCGTTATAACGATGATGGCCTGATGGTCTGGCACCGTCTGCCGGGCGGTCTGGAGAGTGAATACCGCTGGCAAAAATTCGACCACTGGCGCGTGGTGGAAAACCGCACCAGCACCGGCGATGGCTGTCGCTTTAGCTATGATCTAGCCGCCGGGCTGACGACCGTCGATCACTACGACGGTCAGACGCGAAAGCATTACTGGAACGCGCAAAACCTGATTGTTCGCTACGTTGACGAGCGCGGTGAGAACTGGCGCTACGAGTGGGATGACAACGAACTCCTCACGCGTCGCATCGATCCGCTCGGTAATGCCGTTACCTTCGTCTATGACGACATGGGTAACCGGGTGCAGGAGATCGACGCCGACGGCAATACCCGCACCACCACCTGGCTGGAGCACCGTGCGCTTCCGGCCTCCATCATCGAAGCCGACGGTAGCGCCACCCGTTTCCTGTATGACGAACATCACGGGCTGAAGTGCGTGGTGGATCCGATGGGGCAGACCACGCTGCTTCGTCGGGACGAGTTTGGTCAGGTCGTGGAAGAAGTTGATGCCGCCGGCAACAGCCGCTACCAGGAGTACAACGAGGCCGGGCAGATGGTGCGTGTTACGGACTGTTCGGGCCGTGTGACACAATACCGTTATCATCCGCTGGGCTGGCTGGTGGCTGAGATAAGCGCCGACGGCGAAGAGACGCGTTACCGCTACGACGCCGCAGGGCGTCCGGTGCAGCTCGATCGCCCGGAAGGCTGGATGGAATCTCTCAAATGGAACGAACGTGGCCTGCCGGTGAAGCATGCGGGCGCCGACGGGAAAGAGAGCGAGTTCAGATACGACGAGGCAGGGCGCTTAACCGCCACCCGTAATACGCAGGGTGAAGAGGTGCGTCGCCGCTGGGACAGCCGCGGGCGTCTGATTGCCCTGGAAAACGAAAACGGCGAAGCGTACCAGTTCCGCTGGGGTGCGGACTCGCTGCTGCTGGAAGAGGTGGGGCTGGATGGCGTGGCCTCGCAGTATCGCTACGACGCCTGTGGGCGTACGATAGCGCGCACCTTTGCCGCCGGACATCCGGAGGCCATTACCCATGCCTTTGCCTGGAGCGCGAGCGGCCAGCTGGTCGCCCGCACCACGCCGGAAGGGCAGACCCGCTACCACTACACCCCGTCCGGCCTTCTGAGCCGGATTGGGCTGCATCCCGCGCTTTCAGCCGATGCCTGGAGCGCCGAAGCCGAGCAGGAGCTTGTGTTTGAGTATGACGCGCTCGGGCGCGTCACGCGCGAAACGTGCGAACACGGCGAGCTGGCGTGGCAGTATGACGCCCTTGGCAACCGCACCTCCGTCACGCTGCCCGATGGCCGGGAGCTGAAACAGTTCTACTACGGCAGCGGGCATCTGCTCAGCATCGCGCTTGATAAGCTCTCGGTCTCCGACTTTACCCGCGACGAACTTCACCGTGAAACCAGCCGTACGCAGGGGCTGCTAACCACACGCAGCGAATATGACCGTCTCGGTCGACTGCATCGCCGGGACGTTTTTACCGGCAATGCCCAGCGCCCGTCGCCGCGCCGCTGGTCCCGCCGCTGGGATTACGACTATCGCAATAACCTGGTCCGCGAAGAGCGGGACGATAACCCGTTCAGTTGGTACCGCTGGCAGTACGACAGCGCCGGACGTCTGCTGGTTCAGGACGGCACGCTGCCCGGCCAGGAGCAGTGGCGCTGGGATGCTGCCGGTAACCCGCTCGAAGGCTCTGCTGAGAAGGTCACGCACAACCGCCTGACGCAGCTGAACGGCATTCGCTGGTGCTATGACATCCATGGCCGCACCGTGGAGAAGGATAACGGCCAGACCCGCTGGCACTACCGCTACGACGGCGAGCACCGCCTGACGGAGGTCATCAGCCAGCCGCGGGACCGCAACAGGCCGCAGACGCAGGTCAGCTTCCGCTATGACCCGCTCGGGCGACGCATCAGCAAAACGCGCCGCCAGATGCTGGGCGGGCAGCCAACCGGCAAGCCGGTCACCACGCGGTTTGTCTGGGAAGGGTTCCGGCTGTTGCAGGAGGTGCACGGGGACGTGCCGCTGACCTACGTCTACAGCGATCAGGACAGCTACGATCCGCTGGCACGAATTGACGGCGTTGATGCCCCGGAAATCTTCTGGTTCCACTGTCAGCCCAACGGCACACCGGAGCGGATGACTGATAGCGAAGGGCAGGTGCGCTGGGAAGGGGTGAACAGCGCCTGGGGCAAACTGCTGCGGGAAAGCGAAACGCAGGTATCAGGATATTCTCAGAACCTGCGCATGCAGGGGCAATACCTGGACCGTGAGACAGGGCTGCACTACAATCTGTTCCGGTATTACGACCCGGACTGCGGACGGTTTACGCAGCAGGACCCGATAGGGCTGGCGGGGGGAATAAACCTTTACCAGTATGCGCCGAATGCGCTGGGGTGGGTGGATCCGTGGGGGTTATCGTGCAGAAATAGCTGGAATGATTTCCAGAATAAAACAAAAGGGGTTTTCTCAAGTAGGGCTTGGGCAGCAAAGGCGTATAATTCTTTAAAAGGCACGACGAAGCCCAATCGGCCAAACCCAACGAACTATCTAGACCCTTCTTATGTTAAGCAACATCTTGCTTTATTTAATGATGGTATTTCTAAAATTGCATGGGGAGTGAATAGAGCTGAGATTGGCCCTCCATCTGGTCATTTTGTGATGCCAAAATCAGTTGCTGATAACATTATTAAGAAAGCTGGCGGAGATGTCGGGAAGTTAGAGAAAATGTTAGGATTAGACCCTGGAGATCTTGGCGATTCACCGGTCCGAATAGATATCCTTAAACCTCAAGGGCTTAGGATGCCTTCAGGCAACGAGGGAGGGGCTAATGATTTTTGGGTTCCTGGAGGTAAGACGTCAGGAGGGATCCCTGAAGCCGTAATAGATCAAACGCCTGTCGGTGATGCTTTGATTACACCGATTATAAACAAATAGAGGTACGAAAAATGAGTGAAGTTATTTTTACTGGTTTTGGCATTGACATAATTAAAAGAGATAATGAATATTTTATCCGATATGATGCTGGAACTATTGCTATGATTGATAAAGAGTCGAAAATTACATCCGAAGAAGCATTGAAAGCACAAAGAAGTGAAAGAGATGCTTATGAAGTTATTGTTGCCACTCAGACTAGAGAAGGGAAAAACAAGCCCTTTTTTTCAAAGGATTAATAGTTTTATGCAGGGGGGATATTTTACAGCCAAAAAATCAGGAGTTGTATAATTGATAGCGTTGAAATTGTAGCTTACTATATTCTATAGTTGTAATTAATTAATATTTTAAAATAGTTATTGTTTTATTTTGTACGTAACTATTGTTGTATAGTTAATTTCATTGCTAAACTCGGTGACAAACCGCTCGTTTTTATTTATATAGCATAATTACAACGAATTTTTTACTCAATTAGCATTTGTCAACTTCAGTTATGGGGGCATCCTTGCGTAATAATCGCTATCTTTATGGTCAATCAATCCTCAAAGAGAAGATATGTACATAGCAACAAAAACGATAGAAGAATATGAAAAATAGTCTTTTTTACATAATGAGGCATAGATATAGTCAACATGTTGACCTACTGATTTCACATCGTCAAATATTGCTACGATCACGAGACTATGATGAAAAACTGAGCCAGTGGGGTAAAGGTAATGTATCTCAAGGCGCTGTGATTCATAAAGATTATGTTATTTTTGATCCTTTACCTGAGGACGCATTTGGAGCAAACGTAAATATTAAAATAGAAAATACTTTTAATTTAGATGAAAATGCTCAACGCTGCATTGTAGTGCCATTTTTTATTACAGATAAAAATAAGCTTCAGGTGGCTTCTGCGACAGAGAAATTTGACATAAACATAAATGTAACCAACAAAACGTATTCGCTCTATTATGAGATTTGTGAAGGGGATGAAATTTATTACAATTTCACTCTTGTGCCGGAAAAAGACACTGTCACAGCTAAGTTTTTATTAGACGACCCTTGGGGCGGAAAAAAAGATAATCCACTCAAAGAAGGTGTTTTTTAACGTTAATAATAACTAAATAAGAACGAAAAAAATCCACGCCAAAGCGTGGATTTTTTTAATTCAAAACTAATCAGACGTTAAACAAGAAGTTCATCACATCGCCATCTTTAACGATGTAGTCTTTCCCTTCAGCACGCATCTTGCCAGCTTCTTTCGCGCCTTGCTCACCCTTGTAGGTGATAAAGTCTTCAAACGCGATAGTCTGCGCACGAATGAAGCCTTTCTCGAAGTCGGTGTGGATCTTACCAGCCGCCTGAGGCGCAGTCGCACCGACAGGGATGGTCCATGCACGCACTTCTTTTACACCAGCGGTGAAGTAGGTTTGCAGGTTCAGCAGCTCATAGCCCGCGCGGATCACGCGGTTCAGGCCCGGCTCTTCCAGACCCAGTTCGGCCATGAACTCTTCACGGTCGGCATCGTCCAGCTCGGCGATATCAGATTCAACGGCCGCGCACACGGCAACAACCACAGAACCTTCAGCCGCGGCAATTTCACGCACTTTGTCGAGGTACGGGTTGTTCTCGAAACCGTCTTCGTTAACGTTGGCGATGTACATGGTTGGCTTCAGGGTCAGGAAGCTCAGGTATTTGATCGCCGCTTTGTCTTCTTCAGTCAGGTTTTTCAGCGCGCGCAGCATGCCCGCGTTTTCCAGCTGTGGCAGACATTTTTCCAGGGCAGCCAGTTCCGCTTTCGCGTCTTTGTCGCCGCCTTTGGCTTTCTTCTGCACGCGGTGAATGGCGCGCTCGCAGGTGTCGAGGTCAGAGAGGGCCAGCTCGGTGTTGATGACGTCGATGTCGTCAGCCGGATCCACTTTGTTGTTAACGTGGATAATGTTGTCGTTCTCGAAGCAGCGCACAACGTGGCCGATCGCTTCGGTTTCACGGATGTTGGTCAGGAACTGGTTGCCCAGGCCTTCACCTTTGGATGCGCCTTTTACCAGGCCCGCGATGTCCACGAACTCCATGGTAGTTGGCAGAATGCGCTGCGGCTTCACGATTTCCGCGAGCTGGTCCAGACGCGGATCGGGCATAGGAACAACACCGGTGTTCGGCTCGATGGTACAGAACGGGAAGTTCGCCGCTTCAATACCTGCCTTGGTGAGCGCGTTGAACAGGGTGGATTTGCCCACGTTTGGCAGACCGACGATACCGCATTTGAATCCCATTTCTAAATCACCTTAATATCTTGATAATCAATCCGTTAACGATAACCGATTGAAGAAAAGTAAATAACTACGCCTATTATACACGTAACCCGCACGACGCGCGGTAAAAAAGCCCCATGGTGCCGATTATTGCGCTTTGAAAGCGTGCAGTCGATTGGTGGCTTTCGTCAGGCCGTCCTGAAGCCAAATCTCGGTGCAGCGGGCCGCTTCGTCCACCGCTTCGTCAATCAACTTCTGCTCAGAAACCGGTGGTTTACCCAGTACGAAACCAACAACTTTGTTTTTATCGCCCGGATGGCCGATTCCCACGCGCAAACGGTGGAAATTAGGGTTATTACCCAGTTTGCTGATGATGTCTTTAAGGCCGTTGTGGCCGCCATGACCGCCGCCCAGCTTGAACTTCGCCACGCCTGGCGGCAGATCCAGTTCGTCGTGGGCCACCAGGATCTCATCCGGATTGATGCGATAAAACGTTGCCATAGCCGCCACGGCTTTGCCGCTCAGGTTCATAAAGGTGGTTGGCACCAGCAACCGCACGTCAGCACCCGCAAGATTGATGCGTGAGGTAAACCCGTAAAACTTGGGTTCTTCACGCAGGGGAGCGCGCAGACGTTCCGCCAGCAGATCAACATACCAGGCGCCGGCGTTATGGCGGGTAGCGGCATACTCTGCGCCCGGATTGGCGAGGCCGACAATCAGTTTAATCGTCACGATTTACTTCCTAATGGGTTCCAGATCTGGCGCGTAGTTTACTGTCTGGCGCGCCGCTTGACAAAGTTCTGCCTGCTGTACACCGAAATGCGAATAATTTCTTCTTTGAACAATTAGAATTTCAAGCTGTTCAATGTCTTATTTGTAAATTTTTGTCCGGGAGTTATCTGTAAATGTGATCATTCACGCAACTCATATAAGTGGCGTTGTCTATACTTTACACACAAGGAGAAGGGGTTTTTCCCCTGACAACCCAAAGTTCCGGAGGTGACATATGAAACGCAAAAACGCTTCAATGCTCGGTAACGTGCTAATGGGGTTGGGACTGTTCGTGATGGTCGCCGGTGTCGGTTATTCAATTTTAAACCAATTACCGCAGCTTGACCTCCCACAATACTTTGCGCATGGCGCGGTGCTGAGTATCTTCCTCGGTGCGGTATTGTGGCTCGCCGGGGCGCGCGTGAGCGGACATGAGGAAGTCTGCGATAAATACTGGTGGGTGCGCCATTACGATAAACGATGCCGCCGCGACCAGCATAAGCACGGCTAGTGCCCCATAAAGAACACCGAAACGACTTCATCTGAAGTCGTTTTTTTTTGCATGACGCATTGACCCTCACGTAACGTAAGGCTTCAGAGTAGCGACACTGGCAGAACAAAAGGAGCCGTTATGTTGATTCAGGTGGGTGAACTGGCGAAACGTGCTGGGATTACCGTGCGGACTTTGCATCACTACGAGCAAACAGGGCTGTTGTTACCTTCTGCCAGAAGCGCGGCAGGCTACCGGCTTTACAACCTGGCGGATGTGCAGCGTCTGCATATGATCCAGACGCTGGCAAAAGCCGGGTTGGAGCTTGCCGAAATCAGGGATTTTCTGGAACAGCGTTCGCTGTCATTAGCGGAATTACTCGACGGGCAAATCACTTTGCTGGACAAGCAACTGCGTAGCATCCATACGCTGCGCAACCGGCTGGTGGAATTGCGTACCGGGCTGACTGACGATGCGACGCCGGATCTGGAATCCTGGCTACAGACTCTGGAGTTAATGAATATGTACGATCGCTGGTTTAGCAAAGAAGAGTTGCAGCAACTGCCGTTTGCGGTAGAGAAAGAGGCGCTGGCGGATATCTGGTCGGGTCTGGTGACGGAGGTTAAACACTTGCTGGAACAGAACGTCAGCGTCACGGACGCGCGGGCGACCGATTTGGCTTCACGGTGGATGGAACGCCTGGAACAGGATACCGCAGGCAAACCGGAATTTTTGACCCGTCTGAACGAAATGCACAGCGGGGAGCCGCAGATGCAGGAGCAAACCGGCATTACGCCGGAGATTACGGATTACATCACGCGGGCGTTTGCCGAATCAAAGCTCAGCATCTGGGAGCAATATCTCACTGCCGAAGAGATGGCCTTTACCCGGGCGCACTACTTTGACCGGATGATGGAATGGCCGCCGCTGGTGGCGAAGCTGCATCAGGCGCAGCGGGATAATCTCAGTCCCGCTTCTGACGATGCGCAAAAGCTGGCAGAAAAGTGGCTGGTTTTATTCCAGTCCTATGCGGGAACAAACCCGCAGACCCAGCAAAAATTTCGTCTCGCCATGCAGCAGGAGCCGCATCTGATGAAAGGCACGTGGATGACGCCTGCCGTGCTTGAATGGCTCCAGCAGGCGATCGGGGTGATGATGCAAAGACGTGTCTCTGCATCAGATGACTCACAGATCCGCTAATGCAGCTTCACGGTTAGGGTAGAAGGACAATCGGCCAGGGATCGGCTGCACGCCCGCGCGCGCCATGGTGCGCAGGGGCTGGAATTCGAGGTTACTGATCCGCAGCTCGCAGCTTTCCGGCAGGCGGGCAACAAAGCGCTGGAAGGCATCCAGACCGCCGGCATCCAACACCGGGACGGCATCCCACTTCAGCACCACAATCCGTTTGCCCGCGATGCGGGACGCCAGATCGCTGAACAAACCTTCCGCCGCGGCGAAGAACAGCGGGCCAATCACGCGCAGCACCAGCACATCGTCAGGCACCTCAACGTTAACCGGAGAGAGACGCGTCATCTGCGCGATGCGGCGCATAAACAGCAGCGAGGCCAGCACTATGCCGACGCTGATAGCGATAACCATATCAAACAGCACGGTCAGCGACATGCAGATCAGCATCACGATAATGTCGTCTTTCGGCGCACGGCGCAGCAGATTCACCACCTTATGCGCCTCACTCATATTCCAGGCCACCATCAACAGCAGCGCAGCCATGGCCGAGAGTGGAAGCCATGAAAGCAGCGGGGCAAGGATCAGCAGCGCCATGATCACCAGCAGGGAGTGAATGACCGCGGAAACCGGTGATGTCGCGCCCGCACGTACGTTCGCGGCGGAACGGGCAATCGCAGCCGTAGCCGTAATACCGCCGAAGAACGGTGCAACGATGTTCCCTAAGCCCTGACCGACTAGTTCGCTGTTGGCTTTGTGCTTTGTGCCGGTCATGCCGTCGAGCACGACGGCGCAGAGCAGGGATTCAATCGCGCCCAGCATTGCCATGGAGAACGCGGCAGGCAGCAGAGCGCGAAGGGAATCCCAGCTCAGGGTGAAGCTGGAGCCCGGCATGTCCCACGGCAGAACCAGCTGCGGCAGCAGCTGCGGAATACCGTTACCCTGTGAGCCATCCGCCAGAACATAGTGGAACTGGGAGCCAATGGTGGCGACCTGTCCACCGAGCAGGTTGACGACGCCCATCACCGCGCAGCCCAGCAGCAGAGCGGGGAGATGCCCCGGGAGACGAATGCCTAAGCGAGGCCAGACGATGAGTGTGCCGAGGGTAACGATGCCAATGGCTGCATCGCCCAGGTTGGCCGTCGGCAACGCCATAAACAGCGCGCCCACTTTCTGTAAGTAGTGCTCCGGAACATGGGCCATTTGCAGGCCGAGGAAATCTTTAATCTGCATGGTCCCGATGGTAATCCCAATCCCCGAGGTGAACCCCAGCGTCACGGAAAGGGGAATATATTCAATCAGGCGACCAAAGCGGGCCAGACCGAACAGAATTAAAAAGATGCCGGACATCAGGGTGGCAACCAGCAGGCCTGCCAGACCAAACTGTTGGGAAACCGGGTAGAGGATCACCACAAAGGCGGCAGTTGGGCCGGAGACGCTGAAGCGGGACCCGCCCGTCAGCGCAATCACAATCCCCGCAACGGCTGAGGTGTACAGCCCGTACTGCGGCGCGACGCCGCTACCAATCGCCAGTGCCATCGCCAGCGGGATGGCAATAATCCCGACGGTGATCCCGGCTATCAGGTCACGAACAAAGCGTGACGACGTGTATTTCTCTTTCCAGCAGGCGTCGATGAGGGCGCGAAAGGGCAGAACATGTGAGGAGGTTACGTTTTTCACAATTATCTATCATCCGTGTGCGCATCATCTGTCATATGAATGGCAGGTGAAGGAGGCATAAGTCATACAAATAAATACTATAAACAAAAAAACCCGCCGTAGCGGGTTTTTTGGCCGTGTTCGATCAGTGTTCGAACATTGCGGAGATCGATTCTTCGTTGCTGATACGACGAATCGCTTCGGCCAGCATCCCGGACAGAGTCAACGTACGCACGTTTGGCAGCGCTTTGATCTCGTCGCTCAGCGGGATGGTATCGCACACCACAACTTCGTCGATGACGGAGTTACGCAGGTTGTTTACCGCATTGCCGGAGAAGATCGGGTGAGTTGCGTAAGCGAATACGCGTTTCGCACCACGCTCTTTCAGCGCTTCAGCGGCTTTACACAGCGTACCGCCGGTATCGATCATGTCGTCCACCAACACGCAGTCGCGGCCAGCCACGTCACCGATGATGTGCATCACCTGAGAAACGTTAGCACGCGGACGGCGTTTGTCGATGATCGCCATGTCGGTATCGTTCAGCAGCTTCGCGATAGCTCGAGCACGTACCACGCCGCCGATGTCTGGAGAAACCACAATCGGGTTGTCCAGATTCAGTTGCAGCATGTCTTCCAGCAGGATTGGGCTGCCGAAAACGTTATCAACCGGCACGTCGAAGAAGCCCTGGATCTGCTCTGCGTGCAGGTCGACCGTCAGTACGCGGTCAACGCCGACGCTGGAGAGGAAGTCTGCGACAACTTTAGCGGTGATTGGCACACGCGCGGAACGGACGCGACGGTCCTGACGTGCATAGCCAAAGTAAGGAATAACAGCAGTGATACGGCCAGCAGAAGCGCGACGCAGCGCGTCGACCATAACAACCAATTCCATCAGGTTGTCGTTCGTTGGAGCACAGGTGGACTGGATGATGAAAATATCACCACCGCGTACATTTTCGTTAATTTGTACGCTGACTTCGCCGTCGCTAAAGCGACCTACAGCGGCGTCGCCGAGGGAAGTGTACAGGCGGTTGGCAATACGTTGTGCTAGTTCCGGGGTGGCGTTACCAGCAAAAAGCTTCATATCAGGCACGAGAAGAACCTCAGGCATGCGTCCAGTGGTGGATAGCGTTCGCCGCAAACTGCGGGGCCTAAGCAAACGCTATCCAGGCGGTGTATTAAAGAGCGCGATGCAACGTCTGGAACAGGGTGACGTTGTCACCGAAACTCAGTCTGCGCCAGAATGGCCTGCTGTAGGGGGGAGGTGTTCATCCCGCGTGCTACAAAACCATGCAGCCAATCCGGCGCTTGCTCAAGCACCTGACGGGCGGCGGATTCGGTGTCAAATTCAGCAAAGACACAGGCCCCTGTACCGGTCAGGCGCGACGGCGCGTATTCTAACAGCCAGGAAAGCACCGCATCAACCTCGCGAAAACGTTTTCTTGCGATATCCTCGCAATCGTTGCTGAATTCACAATTTAATAACGTTTTTATTGACCGTACCGGGGTATTTCTTTTCAGGTCAGGATCTTTAAAGATGACCGGGGTAGGAATGCTCACGCCAGGGTGAACGATCAGATACCATTTTTCCGGCGGATCGACCGGCGTGAGGATTTCGCCCACCCCTTCAGCAAACGCCGCGTGGCCGCGCACAAACACTGGTACATCGGCGCCCAGCGTCAACCCTAACGCTGCCAGCTCGTCCGTTGTCAGACCGCAGCCCCACAGATGGTTAAGCGCCACCAAAACGGTTGCAGCATTTGACGAACCGCCGCCAAGACCGCCGCCCATCGGCAGGCGTTTGTCGATACGGATATCCGCACCGCTTCCCGCTGGCAGACGACCCGACGACGACGCCGTTTTCATCAGCAGGCGGGCAGCGCGCACGATCAGGTTATCGTCATGCGCCACGCCGTCGACTGGCGTCAGCAGGCAAATCTGCCCGTCCTGACGCGGTTCGATTGAGATCGTGTCGCCGTAGTCGACAAACTGAAACAGGGTTTGCAGGGTGTGATAGCCGTCAGCGCGCTGCCCGGTAATGTAGAGAAACAGGTTCAGTTTTGCGGGAGAGGGCCAGTGGGTCATCATTTAACGATCCAGTTATCCATTTTCAGCTTGATACGCTGGCTACCCTGCGTCAGCTCCATATTGGACGGCAGCGATGGTTGCGTCTTGCTGTCATACGCGCTGTACACCACTTTCCAGGTTTTACCGCCCTGGGTGTAGTTAACCTGGCTCAGACGGTATTGGTCATCAAGCGTATAGTCGGTGGCGTCACCCGGCAGGCCAAGGATCCACTGGCGCAGACTATTGAGCGGAATCGGCATCCCGGTCAGCTTGCCAATCATCTCTTCGGCGTCGGTCGCGGTGTAGTGCTGGCCTTTGTTATCGGTGATCTGCGCTTCGCCAGGCTTCGCGTTAAGCTCCAGCTCGGTGCTGCCCAGCGGGTTGAGCAGCAGCAGGCGATAGTTGTCCTGCCCCGTTTGCTGCCAGAAGAAGCGAGCATAAACTTTTTGTTCGTCAGAGAGATATGCAAATGCACCGCGGGTCTGGTACTGGCTTAATTTCAGCACATCCTGCTGGTGCTGACGCCACTGCGGTGAGTCGGGGCTTTTGCCCGGGCCCTTCGGCTGATGAACGGAACAGGCGGTCAGAACCAGGGCCGCCAGAGGCAGCAGGCGAATCATTCGGGTCATAATGATGACAAATCCTTGAGATACGTTGCAGTTATAACTGTTAATGCTAGCGTTGAAGGGTGCCACCGTCTACGTTCAAATTATCTCAAAGCGCGGCGTAAGCTATTACTCCGAAAGGGGGCAGTCTCTTTTATTGATCTCGCGCATCCTGTATGATGCGTCCTGCTAACCTTATTAACGCTGGTACTACTCCCGCTCAACATGACCCTATTAGCACTCGGTATTAACCACAAAACGGCCCCGGTTTCACTGCGAGAACGCGTTACGTTTTCGCCGGATACGCTCGACCTGGCGCTGGATAGCCTGCTTGCACAGCCGATGGTGCAGGGTGGCGTGGTGCTGTCGACGTGCAACCGTACCGAGCTCTATTTAAGCGTGGAAGAGCAGGACAACCTGCACGAGGCGCTGATCCGCTGGCTATGTGACTATCACAACCTCAACGAAGAAGAGCTGCGCAACAGCCTGTACTGGCATCAGGATAACGATGCGGTCAGCCATCTGATGCGTGTGGCCAGCGGTCTGGATTCGCTGGTGCTGGGCGAGCCGCAGATCCTCGGCCAGGTGAAAAAAGCCTTCGCGGATTCCCAGAAAGGGCATCTGAAAGCCAGCGAACTGGAGCGAATGTTCCAGAAGTCATTCTCCGTGGCGAAGCGTGTGCGAACCGAAACCGACATTGGCGCCAGTGCGGTTTCGGTTGCTTTCGCGGCCTGTACTCTTGCCCGTCAAATCTTTGAATCGCTGTCGACCGTCACCGTACTGCTGGTGGGGGCGGGCGAAACCATCGAGCTGGTGGCGCGCCATCTTCGCGAACACAAGGTGAAGAAGATGATCATCGCTAACCGCACCCGCGAACGTGCGCAGGTGCTGGCAGATGAAGTGGGCGCTGAGGTGATTGCGCTGAGCGACATCGATGAACGTCTGAAAGAGGCGGACATTATTATCAGTTCTACCGCCAGCCCGCTGCCGATTATCGGGAAAGGGATGGTCGAGCGTGCGCTGAAATCCCGCCGCAATCAGCCGATGCTGCTGGTGGATATCGCCGTTCCGCGTGATGTCGAACCGGAAGTGGGCAAACTGGCGAACGCCTACCTGTACAGCGTGGATGACCTGCAAAGCATCATTTCGCACAACCTTGCCCAGCGTAAGGCGGCGGCTGTGCAGGCGGAAACCATCGTTGAACAGGAAACCAGCGAATTTATGGCCTGGCTGCGCGCGCAAAGCGTCAGCGAGACCATCCGCGAATACCGCGGTCAGGCGGAGCAGGTGCGTGATGACCTGACGGCCAAAGCGTTAGCGGCCCTTGAACAGGGCGGCGACGCGCAGGCGATTATGCAGGATTTAGCCTGGAAACTGACCAACCGCCTGATCCATGCCCCAACCAAATCTCTTCAGCAGGCTGCCCGTGACGGGGATGATGAACGCCTGACTATTCTGCGCAACAGCCTCGGGCTGGAATAGCGCCCTATACCCATTTTCTAAGACAAGGTGCATTTACGCCTATGAAGCCTTCTATCGTCGCTAAACTGGAAGCTCTGCACGAGCGCCATGAAGAAGTCCAGGCGCTGCTCGGCGATGCCGGGACCATTGCCGACCAGGAACGTTTTCGCGCGCTGTCGCGTGAATACGCGCAGTTAAGTGATGTTTCAAAATGCTTTACCGACTGGCGACAGGTCCAGGAAGATATCGAAACCGCGCAGATGATGCTCGACGATCCTGAAATGCGCGAGATGGCCCAGGAAGAGTTGCAGGACGCTAAAGCACGGTCAGAAGAGATGGAGCAGCAGCTTCAGGTCCTTCTGCTGCCAAAAGATCCGGACGATGAGCGTAACGCTTTTGTGGAAGTCCGCGCCGGTACCGGCGGCGACGAAGCGGCGCTGTTCGCCGGAGATCTGTTCCGTATGTACAGCCGTTATGCGGAATCACGCCGCTGGCGCGTAGAGATCATGAGCGCCAACGAAGGCGAGCATGGCGGCTACAAAGAGGTTATCGCCAAAATCAGCGGCGACGGCGTTTATGGTCGGCTGAAGTTTGAATCCGGTGGTCACCGCGTGCAGCGTGTGCCTGCGACAGAATCTCAGGGACGCATTCACACTTCGGCCTGTACGGTGGCGGTCATGCCCGAGCTGCCGGAAGCGGAACTGCCGGATATCAACCCGGCGGATCTGCGCATCGACACCTTCCGCTCTTCAGGGGCGGGTGGTCAGCACGTTAACACCACCGACTCCGCTATCCGTATTACTCACCTGCCCACCGGGATTGTGGTTGAGTGTCAGGACGAGCGATCCCAGCACAAGAACAAAGCTAAGGCGTTATCCGTGCTGGGTGCCCGTATCCACGCGGCGGAAATGGCGAAACGCCAGCAGGCGGAAGCCTCTACCCGCCGTAACCTGCTGGGCAGCGGCGACCGTAGCGATCGTAACCGCACCTATAACTTCCCGCAGGGGCGCGTAACCGACCACCGCATCAACCTGACGCTCTACCGTCTGGATGAGGCAATGGAAGGCAAGCTCGATATGCTGATTGAGCCTATCGTGCAGGAATACCAGGCCGACCAGCTGGCGGCGCTGTCCGAGCAGGATTAATGGATTTTCAGCGCTGGTTACGTGAGGCGGCCCGTGAACTTTCAGAAAGTGAAAGCCCGAAGCGGGACGCCGAAATTCTGCTTGAGCATGTGACGGGTAAAGCCCGCACGTATCTGCTGGCTTTCGGCGAAACCGAACTGACAGCTGAACAGCTATCGCAGCTGGAGGCGCTGCTCGCCCGCCGTAAAACCGGCGAGCCGGTGGCGCATCTGGTTGGCGAGCGCGAGTTCTGGTCACTTCCGCTGTATGTTTCAGCGGCGACGCTGATCCCGCGCCCGGACACAGAGTGTCTGGTGGAGCAGGCGCTGGCGCGGTTACCGGCGCAGTCGTGTCAGATCCTCGATCTGGGTACCGGCACCGGCGCGATTGCGCTGGCGCTTGCCAGCGAGCGGCCGGACTGTATCGTGACGGCGGTAGACGTGATGCCTGATGTGGTCGCCCTCGCGCGGCGCAACGTTGAACGGCTGAGGCTGAACAATGTTTCCGTTCTGCAAAGCAGCTGGTTTGCCGCGCTTGGAAGCCGCATGTTCGAAATGATTGTCAGCAATCCGCCCTACATCGACGAAGACGATCCGCATCTCGCGCAGGGCGACGTGCGTTTTGAACCGTTGACCGCGCTGGTCGCTGCGAATCAGGGACTTGCGGATCTCGATTACATTGTGACAACGTCACGGCAACATTTGCTTCCCGGTGGCTGGCTGCTGGTGGAACATGGGTGGACGCAGGGAGAGGCGGTGCGAGCACTGTTTACGCGTGCCGGATACGCCGCCGTGGAAACCTGCCGCGATTACGGCGGCAATGAACGTCTGACGCTGGGGCAGTGGTCATGAGCCTGTTTACGCTGCTAATCTCCGTTCACCTGGTTTCCGTTGCCCTGACCATCGGCTTTTTCATTGTCCGCTACTGGTGGCGCTACAGCAATAATCCGCTGATTAACGCCCGCTGGGTACGTATCGCCCCACACGGTATCGATACGGTGCTGTTCCTTTCCGGAGCCGGGTTAATGTGGAAGACCGGCTATCTGCCATTTACTGATAAAGGCCTATGGCTGACTGAAAAGCTGTTTGGCGTTATCATCTACATCGTTTTGGGTTTTATCGCGCTTGGGCGTCATCGTCCGCGCAGCCAGCAGACAGGGTTTATCGCCTTTCTGCTGGGTCTGGTGGTGCTGTACATCATCATTAAACTCGCCACCACAAGAATACCGTTACTGGGGTAAGTCATGAGGTCCTTAGCCGATTTCGAATTTAACAAAGTGCCGCTATGCGATGGTATGATCCTGATTTCAGAGATGATCCGCGACGATTTCACATCACAGTACGTTTACGCTGAACTGGAAAATCTGGTCAGCCTGGCGCGCGAAGAGATCAATCAGGCACGTCCGCAAGACTGGCAATTAGAGAAGCTGATTGAGCTTTTCTACGGCGAATGGGGTTTCTGCGACACGCGAGGCGTGTATCGCCTGTCTGACGCACTGTGGCTGGACCAGGTGCTGAAAAATCGACAGGGTAGCGCCGTCGCGTTGGGCGCCATTTTACTGTGGGTTGCGCACCGACTGGATATTCCACTGGTGCCGGTCATTTTCCCGACGCAGATGATTTTGCGGGCGGAGTGGCTGGACGGTGAGATGTGGTTAATCAATCCGTTTAACGGCGACACGCTGGATGAGCATACGCTGGACGTCTGGCTGAAAGGCAACATCAGCCCGATAGCGGAGCTGTTCAATGAAGATCTCGATGAAGCCGATAACGCCGAAGTGATCCGCAAGCTGTTGGATACGCTGAAGTCTGCGCTGATGGAAGAGCGTCAGATGGAGCTGGCCCTGCGCGCAAGCGAAGTGCTGTTGCAGTTCAATCCGGAAGATCCGTACGAAATCCGCGACCGCGGCCTGATTTATGCGCAGCTCGACTGCGAGCACGTGGCGCTGAATGATTTGAATTATTTCGTCGAGCAATGTCCGGAAGACCCGATCAGCGAAATGATTCGCGCGCAGATCAACGCGATCGCGCATAAACACATTACACTGCATTAATCTTAATTCCGATTCACACCTGAATAAGGCGATCCTATGAAACAAAAAGTGGTTAGCATTGGTGATATCAACGTGGCAAACGACCTGCCGTTCGTGCTGTTTGGCGGTATGAACGTTCTGGAATCCCGCGATCTCGCTATGCGCATCTGCGAACACTACGTGACCGTGACCCAGAAGCTGGGCATCCCGTACGTGTTTAAAGCCTCTTTTGACAAAGCCAACCGCTCCTCCATTCACTCCTACCGTGGCCCGGGCCTGGAAGAGGGGATGAAGATTTTCCAGGAGCTGAAACAGACGTTTGGCGTGAAAGTGATCACCGACGTGCACGAAGCGTCTCAGGCACAGCCCGTGGCTGATGTGGTAGACGTGATTCAGCTTCCGGCGTTCCTGGCGCGCCAGACTGACCTGGTAGAAGCGATGGCGAAAACCGGTGCCGTGATTAACGTGAAAAAACCGCAGTTCGTGAGCCCTGGCCAGATGGGTAACATCGTCGATAAGTTTATCGAAGGTGGTAACGACCAGGTGATCCTGTGCGACCGTGGTTCAAACTTCGGTTATGACAACCTGGTTGTGGATATGCTGGGCTTCAGCGTAATGAAGAACGTCTCTAACCAGTCTCCGGTGATTTTCGACGTGACCCACTCCCTGCAATGTCGCGACCCGTTTGGCGCCGCGTCTGGCGGGCGTCGTGCGCAGGTGACCGAACTGGCGCGCGCCGGTATGGCAACCGGCCTGGCGGGTCTGTTCATTGAAGCGCACCCGGATCCGGTTAACGCGAAATGCGACGGTCCATCCGCGCTGCCGCTGGATAAGCTGGAGCCATTCCTGAAACAGATTAAAGCGATTGACGATCTGGTGAAGAGCTTCGACGAGCTGGATACCAGCAACTAATAAAAAAACCCGCTTCGGCGGGTTTTTCTTTGCCCGGCGGCGCTACGCTTGCGCGGGCCTACGGGTTTCGTAGGCCGGGTAAGCGCAGCGCCACCCGGCAAAAAAATTACGCAAATATCGTCATCAGATACGCAATAAACAGCGCCATATGCGCCGCGCCGTTCAGCACATTGGTGCGGCCGGTGGAGAAGGATATCTGGCACAGCAGCAAGGATGCCACCATCACAATCATCTCTGGCGCACCCAGCGCAAACTGCAATTCATTCCCCGTCATAAAGGCAATAAGCGTGACCACCGGAACGGTAAGGGAGATGGTCGCCAGAACGGAGCCAAAGAACAGATTCATCGCACGCTGCACCTGATTATTGAGCACCGCTTTCAGCGCTCCCAGGCCTTCTGGCGACAGGATCAACAGGGCTACCAGGAAACCGGTAAAGGCGACCGGCGCGTTCAGTTCAGTTAACAGCGCCTCCAGCGGGTTAGCATTCATCTTGGTGACCGCAATTACCGCAATCAGATGCACGATCAGCCAAACCGTGTGCCACGCGCTGCTGTGGGCCGACGGCTTACCGTGATGCGGGTCATCATCGTCGCCGTCGTCTTCATGCTCGTAAACAAACAGGCTCTGGTGCGTTTTGGTCTGGATCAGCAGGAACACGCCGTACATTGCCGCGGAAATCAGCGCCACCAGCAGCGCCTGGCCGGTGGTGAAGTTTGCGCCCGGCAATGCCATCGGGAATACCAGCACGATAATCGCCAGCGGGAACAGGGCGATCAGATACTGTTTAATGCCAAAAAGGTTCATGTACTGGGTGGCAAATTTGCGGCCACCTAATAAAAGCGAAAAACCGACCAGGCCGCCGGTAACAATCATAATGATGGAGTAGAGCGTATCGCGCATTAACGTTGGTGCGGCGTCGCCGGTGGCCATTAATGCGGAAATTAGACTGACCTCAAGAATCACAACCGAAAGGCTTAAAATTAATGACCCATACGGCTCTCCAAGACGGTGGGCTAAAACATCCGCATGGCGTACCACGCTAAATGCACTGGTTAAAATACCCACCAGAGCCAGAATATTGATCCCCACAACCACTGGCAATGACTGACTGCTTCCCCAGAAGAGCAGCACAGCCAGTGCCAGAACCGGGAAAATGAGAGAGGTCTCCTTGTGGCGGGTCTTTACCGCCTCGTGTGTTGCTGTCATGTGTTTCTCCAACAGTGCAGGTGCTTGTAATTATAGATAGATTTTGAGGGTGTTAAATTAACAGAAAACGGTTAAATACCCTGTATTTTTTACTTAATTTTACCCTTTAATGGGAATTTTCTTCCTGAAGCTTATAATACCTTATTTACACAAAATATTAATTTAATAACAACGTCTTGCGCTCTTAATTAGTTCATTTCTTGCTGTCGGCTGGCACCCTGGCGTATCGTCGTCCACACTTATCTTTTAGCCAAAAGAGAGGTTAACGATGCCATACAAATCGAAAAGCGAATTACCGGATAACGTGCAAAACGTACTGCCTGCCCACGCTCAGGATATCTACAAAGAAGCCTTTAACAGCGCCTGGGATCAGTACAAAGAAAAAGAAGATCGCCGGGACGATGCCAGCCGTGAAGAGACGGCGCATAAAGTGGCCTGGGCCGCCGTAAAAAATGACTATGAGAAAGGGGATGATGACAAATGGCACAAAAAGAAATAACTGCCGAATAATACGCTGCCTCCATTTTGACATTTCAGGCGGTTGAACTGCCGCTGTATTGCATCTGGCCCGCGAATTGCTTATCGTTGCTCAACTGGTGTTAAAATGAACAGCACAGAATGCCGGGAAGGCGCATTAAAGATGTCGCAAGGAAGCATGCAGTGGCGGAGGTGGAATGTGTTAACGCGTGATTTCTTGATGAAGGCAGATTGTAAGACGGCATTTGGTGCTATTGAGGAATCGCTTCTGTGGTCGGCTGAACAACGTGCGGCGTCGCTTGCGGCAACGCTGGCCTGCCGCCCGGATGATGGCCCGGTCTGGATTTTTGGTTACGGCTCTCTGATGTGGAACCCGGCGCTCGAGTTTGTTGAATCGGCAACCGGAACGCTGCCTGGCTGGCACCGCGCCTTCTGTTTGCGCCTGACCGCCGGACGCGGCAGCGCCTGTCAGCCTGGACGTATGCTTGCACTAAAAGAGGGCGGGCGCACCACGGGCGTGGCATACCGGCTGCCGGACACCACGCTGGAAGATGAGCTCACGCTGCTGTGGAAGCGCGAGATGATCACCGGCTGCTATATGCCCAGCTGGTGCAAGCTGGAACTGGACGACGGCCGCACCGTCAACGCGCTGGTGTTCATTATGGATCCGCGCCACCCGCTCTATGAAGCCGACACCCGAACCCAGGTGATTGCCCCGCTGATTGCCGCCGCCAGTGGACCGCTGGGCACTAACGCCCAGTACCTTTTCTCGCTCGATCAGGAGCTGACGCGTCTCGGTATGCAGGACGACTGTCTGAGTGAGCTGGTGGTGAAGGTTAAAGCGCTGCTGGAAGGGAACTCGCTCAGCAATACGCTCCGCCCGGGTTTTGCCTGATAATACGCCCGGCTGGCCGGGCGTTTATGGTTATGCTGCCACGTAACTTACGGAATGTTCGAGCGACTGGCTGTGGCTGTCGATCAGCACATCCCAGGTGCCGGTGTAAGGCACCGTCAGCCAGGCCTTATCATCCTGGACGGTAAGGATATCTGCCTGCGATTGCTTTTGCCCTTTTGTACTCATCAGATGGATGCGGCAACGTTCTGAGCAACGCACCACTACCGTATCCCCGCCAAACAGTTTCAGACTCGTTTTAACTCGTGCCATTTTTTATACCCCGTCGTTTTTGCCCATCCCGAGCGTGATGTTGTTCACAATTTACTCATTGCATAACACCAAAGGGGAAGGTGGGTGATGCTGATTTCGATCAAAAAATGGCGCAACGATTAAACAAAAATGACAAAATCCCTGAAACCTTTCAGCGGACGCGCGTTTTCCCTGCTTAACGCGCGTCCGGGAAAAATTATATGCGGAAATGGCCAGCGGTCTCAGCAAGGTCGCCCGCCTGGCTTTGCAGCGCGCTGGCCGCCGCAGCAGACTGTACAACGAGTTCAGCGTTCTGCTGCACCATGAGATCCAGGTGAGTCACCGCGTGGTTAATTTCATGGATCCCTTTCATCTGCTCGCGGGTGGCAATAGATATTTCACGCATAATGCCAGACACGCTCCCGACGCTGGCGCGGATCTCATCCATGCTGTCGCCCGCAAGGTGCACAAACCGGGAGCCGGTTGCAACGCTTTCGGTAGTGGAGTCAATAAGGGATTTGATCTCTTTCGCCGCCTGAGCGCTGCGGCTGGCCAGATTACGCACTTCCCCCGCAACGACCGCGAACCCACGGCCCTGCTCACCGGCACGAGCCGCTTCGACGGAGGCGTTAAGCGCCAGAATGTTGGTCTGGAAGGCGATGCCGTCAATCACGCTGGTGATATCGCCAATCTTTGCAGAAGCCACTTCGATGGACTGCATGGTGCTGATTGCCTGCGAGACAACTTCGCCGCCGCGCGCTGCGGCCGCAGAGGCCTTACTGGCCTGGTCGTTGGCCTCTTCGGCCGATTCATTCGACTGGGTGACGGAGGCGGTTATCTCTTCCACGGCGCTGGCGGTCTCACGCAGGCTGGACGCGGCCTGCTCGGTACGTCCGGAGAGATCCTGATTGCCTGCCGCAATCTCCTGCGCGGCGTTTTTCACTGAGGCGCTGGCGTCGCGAAGCTGGACCATCACCACCGAGAGCTTATTGCTGAAGGCGTTAAACGCCTGCGCAATTTGCGCCACTTCGTCATCACCGCTATCCGGCAGACGCTGGGACAGATCGTTGGTGCCGTTGGCAATGCTGTGCATCGCGTCGCGAATGTCGGACAGGCGCTTAAGCAGGCGGGCTATCAGGAGGTGGACAATGGCGCCGCTCAGAAGCGCCAGAATCACCAGCGAGATTGCCGACGCTTTCAGCAAGGAACGCATGCCGGAGGTGGCGTCGCTGCTGTCGAGGGCGACGACCAGCAGCCAGTTCGTGCCCGGCACGGCTGAGGCGATAAAGGTTTTTTTCTCATCATTCAGCGTCCCGTCGACCGGATTACCGCTCTTCAGCGCCGTAAGGTCGATGCCTTTGATCGTCCCGGTAAACGGCTTCAGCGTCAGGGTTGGCTCGTTGGCGGCAATAACCGTGCCGTCGCTGTTCAGGAGCAACCCGCTGCTGGCAGGCGTTGGGTGGATCCCGCGCACGTTCGCCACCACGCTATCCATGGCGACATCGCCCGCTACCACCGCTTTCAGAGTACCATTCTCCTTCACCGGTACGGCAAACGTCACCACCAGCTTCCCGGTCCCGGCATCAACGTAGGGCGCCGTCACAACCGGGCCATCCGTGCTCACCACCTGCTGATACCAGGGACGAATGGTTGGGTCATAATCCGCCGGGACCCCCGCAGGATCGGAGAATTTCGCCGTCTTGCTGGCGTAGCCTGCGTAGACGTTGGTGAAGCCGCCCGCCTGGGCTAATTGCTTAAACACCGGAACCGGATCGTCAGCCAGCGCGATGCTCTGCGCGGAGGCAATCACCGTCATTTTGCTTTTGACCCAGTCGGCAATCGCCATATTGTGGCTGGCGCTGGTGCTGGTCAGTATATCGCGCTGCGACTGCTGATTATCCTGGCGCGTGACATGAAAGTTGATAATGGTATTAAGAAGAAGGGCGACGACCATACAGCCTGTCGTCGCCGCAATAATGCGGGCGCGAATGGATCTGAACATAAGTGTAATACCTGCTGTGTTGTTTCCATGCCTATCGGCAATGGCGCAGGTAAACTTGATGCTGAAACCGCGTCCATAAGAAAATAATATTTTTAGCGATTTATTATTAAAAAGTTAATACTTTATCAGCGGTAAGAGTCCATTCAGCCAGTTCAACCAGCGTGCCAATTTCCACGCCATCAATCAGGGGCAGCCCGGTAATGCCGCGACCGTCGGTACAGGTTTTGCACAGCTTGACCGGAACGTTTTGCGCGGTCAGGATCTCCAGCATGTGTTGTATGTTGTAGCCCTCAGCGGGTTTCTGCCCCTTCAGCGCGGCCGTGACGGCATCGGACATCAAAAAGAGGCGCAGCTCCAGCTCACTCTCCTTATCGCGCAGCGCGATTGCCAGGCGCAGACTGTTAAAAAGGGATTCACTGCCGTAGGCCGCACCGTTGGCGACGATCACAATCTTCTGCATGTTGACTCCTGTTCTTTGAAAAGGCACGAATATTGCTTCTCATACCGAAGAATATGTATCGGAGAGAGAAACAATGACGATAGTGGCTGGCAGTTCGCCTGGCGCGACCGAATGGTTCCAGCGTGCAAGAATGCTGCGGGAGGAACAGCTCGGCAGATTAGCGCAGCTGGGCGCACTGGTGAACGGCATCAGTCGACTGGTGCATATGCTACAGTGCGAACGCGGTGCGTCAAATGTCTGGCTCTGCTCGCAGGGTAAATTGTACGGGCCTGAATGCAAGGCCAGCAGGGCTTTGGTGGATGAAAACCTTGCGGCATTGCACCTCCTGTTTAACGAACCGCTGCCGGGCAGCGCCCTCTGCGAACGTATCGCCAGTGCACTGCACGGCCTTGAAACGCTGACGGTGCTGCGTGATTGCGTTACAGGTCAACGCGTCACCGCGCCGCAGGCGATGGAACACTACAGCCGCATACTGCGTCATCTGCTCAATATCGTACCTCAACTCAGCGACAGCATTGACGATCCGCACATCGCGGGCCGATTTGTGGCCCTTTACAGCCTGATGCAGGGCAAAGAACTTGTGGGACAAGAGCGGGCGTTAGGGGCTATTGGTTTTACCCAGGGCTTCTTTGACGATGAAACTCGCCAGCGGCTGGTGGATCGCATTGATGGCCAGCAGGCCTGCTTTGAGGTTTTTATCTCCCATTGCACTCCAGACGTGCAGGAGACGTTTACCCTCAACTGTCAGCCGGGTCTGGAGACTGAAAAACTCAGGCGTGAAGCGTGCACCCGCCAGCCTCCGGCAGATAATGGCGATACCGCCCTCAAATGGTTTGCCCTGCAAACCGCGCGCCTTGAGCATCTGCGCACGCTGGAGGAGGTGGCCATTGCCGATCTGATGACGGCAGTTGAGGAGCGTCGCTATAGCGAAAACCTGCACGTAGACGATGAGTACGACGATATCCTGGCGCGATTTCCGGATAGACCACTGCTGCCGCTGGTGCGCCAGCAGGCGCGTGAAATTGAGCAACTCTCCCGTCAGCTTGCTTCCCTGCGCGACACGCTGGAGGAGCGCAAGACCATCGACAAAGCCAAAAGCGTGCTAATGACGCATCAGAACATGAGCGAGGAGCAGGCGTGGACAGCCCTGCGCAAAATGGCGATGGATAAAAACCAACGCATGGTGGATATCGCCCGTGCGCTCCTTACGGTGAAAAATCTGTGGAAGGTACCCCCTGGGGAGTAGTTGCACAGTCAGTGGGCATTTAATGCCTGATTGAGGTGCGTAAAAGAGCGCTCTCCTTGCAGAAACCCCGTAAAGCCGGGGTTAAAAAGCTGGCATCACCTTTGCATTAACAGATTAACTATTTTTGACGATGCGCCAACGGCGGTGCATACGTCTTCGGGATAAAGGCGTCCAGCGGTGCTTCAGCACCGTCGGGCGCTTTTTTTTGCCTTTTTTCAGGAGCAATTATGGCGGATTTGTCGAGACGGCGGTTATTGCAGGCCAGCATGCTGGCGAGTGGTGCGATGCTGTTGCCGGGTGTCATGCAGGCCGCATGGGCGGCGGGGTCAGATAAGCCGGAGCAGGATACCGTGCGTATCGGGTTTATCCCCCTGACCGATTGCGCGCCAGTGGTTATCGCGGCCCTGAAAGGGTTCGATAAAAAACACGGCATTACCATTGTACCTACTAAAGAGGCGAGCTGGGCGGCGGTGCGCGACAAGCTGGTGGCAGGGGAGCTGGACGCCGCACACATTCTTTACGGCCTGCTGTACGGACTGGAGCTGGGTATCGCGGGCAAGCCGCAGCAGATGGCGAACCTGATGACTCTCAACCAGAACGGTCAGGCCATTACGCTCTCCAGCGATCTGGCGGAGAAGGGCGTTCGTGATCTCGACGGGCTGAAAAAGCTGATTACACAGCAGGCACCGGGAACCTACACCTTCGCGCATACCTTCCCGACGGGGACACACGCTATGTGGCTCTACTACTGGCTGGCCAGTGCGGGCATTAACCCGTTTGACGACGTGCGCACTGTGGTGGTCCCGCCGCCACAGATGGTGATGAACATGCGCATCGGCAACATGGTCGGTTTCTGCGTCGGCGAGCCGTGGAACGCGCGGGCGATTAACGACCGCATCGGGTTTACCGCCGCCACGTCACAGTCCATCTGGGCCGATCACCCGGAAAAGATCCTCGGCACCCGACGCGACTGGGTGGTGAAAAATCCGCACACCGCACGGGCGCTGGTGAGCGCCGTGATGGAAGCCGCGCGCTGGATCGAGGCGTCAGCGGAAAACAAACGTGAAACCGCGCAGATCCTCTCGCGCCGCGCATGGCTCAACTGCAAGGAACAATACCTCACCGGACGCATGCTCGGCGAATACGACAACGGGCTCGGTCAGCGCTGGCAGGATGCGCACCCGATCCGTTTCTTCAATGAGGGTGCCGTGAGCTACCCGTATCTCTCCGACGGCATGTGGTTCTTAACCCAGTTCCGTCGCTGGGGCTTGCTCAACGCCGCGCCGGATTATGCGGGCATCGCACAGCGCATTAACCAGACCGCGGTCTGGCAGGATGCCGCGACCGCCGTGGGCGGCATGTCCACACCGTCATCACCGTATCGCAGCAGTACCCTGATGGACGGCACCGTCTGGAACGGCACCGATCCGGAAGGGTACGCCAACCGCTTCGCCATTCACCGTAAAGGGGCCTGAGTATGCAGCATCTGCAAAATACGCAACCACAAGAGAAGTCAGAGAGCGGGGAAGTGATTGTCCTGCCTCCGCTACAGGTTCGCCGTCGTGCGCCAGCGTTTACGCGTCGGATGAATGAGTTTTTACAGCGCGTCATCCCGGCGCTGCTCGGTCTCGGTCTGCTGGTGGTGCTCTGGCAGCTGGCGGCGATAAACAGTAAAGGTTTCCCGACGCCGCTCAGCACGCTTGATTCGGCCATGACCCTGTTTGCCGATCCGTTTTATCGCGACGGGCCAAACGATATGGGCATTGGCTGGAACGTGCTGGCGTCGTTGCAGCGCGTCGCCATCGGCTTCGGTCTGGCGGCGCTGGCGGGCATTCCGCTGGGCTTTTTGATTGGGCGCTTCACCTTTTTCTCCCGCATGTTCAACC
Source organism: Enterobacter sp. DSM 30060 (assembly GCF_013375955.1). Classification (NCBI taxonomy): domain Bacteria; kingdom Pseudomonadati; phylum Pseudomonadota; class Gammaproteobacteria; order Enterobacterales; family Enterobacteriaceae; genus Enterobacter; species Enterobacter sp. DSM 30060. Next base: position 4,436,525 of record NZ_CP056118.1, on the reverse strand, counting down.
CGCTGATCGCGCTCCTGCGTCCGGTCAGCCCGCTGGCCTGGCTGCCTATCGGCCTGCTGCTGTTCCAGAAAGCGGAGCCCGCGTCGAGCTGGACCATTTTTATCTGCTCCATCTGGCCGATGGTCATTAACACCGCCGAAGGGGTGCGCCGTATTCCGCAGGACTACCTCAACGTGGCCCGGGTGCTGCAACTCTCAGAGTGGACCATCATGCGCCGCATTCTTTTCCCCGCCGTGCTGCCTGCGGTGTTGACCGGGGTACGTCTCTCCATTGGCATTGCCTGGCTGGTGATTGTCGCCGCCGAGATGCTCACCGGAGGTTTAGGCATTGGCTTCTGGATCTGGAATGAGTGGAACAACCTCAACGTCGAAAACATTCTCATCGCCATCGTCATCATTGGCGTGGTCGGGTTGCTGCTGGAGCAGGGGCTGATGCTGATCGCCCGTCGCTTTAGCTGGCAGGAAAAATAAGGAGTGAAGATGAAACCTTTAATTCAGGTCCAGGCCGTGAGCCAGCGTTTTTCCACCGCCAGCGGCGAGTTTCTGGCACTGCAAAACGTCTCTTTTGATATCCACGAGGGCGAAACCGTCAGTCTGATTGGTCACTCCGGCTGCGGCAAGTCGACCCTGTTAAACCTGATCGCCGGGATCACGCTGCCGACGGAAGGCGGGCTGATTTGCGACAACCGCGAAATCGCCGGGCCGGGGCCTGAGCGTGCGGTAGTGTTCCAGAACCATTCGCTGCTGCCGTGGTTAACCTGTTTCGACAACGTGGCGCTGGCGGTGGATCAGGTCTTCCGTCGCACCATGAGTAAGGCCGAGCGCAAAGAGTGGATTGAGCACAATCTCGACCGGGTGCAGATGGGCCACGCGCTGCATAAGCGCCCCGGGGAGATCTCCGGCGGTATGAAGCAGCGCGTCGGTATTGCCCGGGCGCTGGCAATGAAGCCGAAAGTGCTGCTGATGGATGAGCCGTTTGGCGCGCTCGATGCGCTGACGCGTGCCCATCTTCAGGACTCGGTGATGCAGATCCAGCAGGCGCTGAACACCACCATCGTGCTCATCACTCACGACGTGGACGAGGCGGTACTGCTCTCTGACCGCGTACTGATGATGACCAACGGCCCGGCGGCCACCGTGGGTGAGATCCTGCGCGTCGATCTGCCGCGCCCGCGCAACCGGGTGCAGCTGGCGGACGATAGCCGCTATCACCATATGCGCCAGCAGATCCTCCATTTCCTCTACGAAAAACAGCCGAAAGCGGCGTAATGAGGGGGCACGATGCGACTGGTCATTATCGGTAATGGTATGGCGGCAACCCGGCTGATTGCATCGCTCACCGGGCGTGTGCCCGGTCGTTTTGCTATCACCGTCATCGGTGACGAGCCGGAGCAGGCGTACAACCGCATCCAGCTTTCGCCGGTGCTGAGTGGTGAAAAGCAGGCGGAGCACATCTGTCTGCACGATGAAGACTGGTACACGGCACGAGGCGTGACGGTGCTGCGAGGAGAAACGGTGCTCGCAGTAGACGTTAACGCGCGTAAAGTGCGTACCTCTGCTCGCACGCTGGGCTGGGATGCGCTGGTGTTTGCCACCGGGTCTACCCCTGTAGTGCCGCCGATCCCCGGCGGCGATGCGCCGCATGTGTTCACCTTTCGCACCCTGGCAGAGGCCCGCGCCATCCAGAACCTCTCCGGTCCGGCGGTAGTGCTGGGCGGTGGCGTACTTGGCGTGGAAGCAGCGGCAGCGCTGGCGCGCAACGGTGACAACGTCAAGCTTATCCATCGTGGTCCCTGGCTGATGGAACAGCAGCTGGATCAGCAGGCGGGACTGCTGCTTGAAGAGGCGCTGGCGGCGCGGGGTGTTAGCTGTGAATTCGCCTCTGGCATCGCGGCGATTAACGGCAAGAGCGTGACGCTACTCAACGGGCACAGCGTCACCGCCGCGCGCGTGGTGCTGGCCACGGGTGTACAACCCAACGTTGCGCTGGCAAAAGCCAGCGGCATTCACTGCGCGCGCGGCATCGTGGTGGATCACCAGATGCAAACCTCCGTGCCGGATATCTACGCCATCGGCGAGTGCTGTGAAATTGACGGCCAGACATTTGGCCTGGTCGCCCCTTGTCTGGCGCAGGCGGATATTCTCGCCGCGCGGCTGGCCGGGGAGATCACCGCGCCGTTTACCCGGACCGACAACGGCGTGCGTCTTAAGGTGACCGGCGTGGAGCTGTTCAGCCTCGGACGCGCGACGGCGCAGGCGGACGATGTGGTATGGAGTTCATGGGATCCGCTGACCCGTCACTATCGACGTTTACTGATCCATCAGGGGACGCTGGCTGGCGTGCTGCTGCTGGGTGACTGCCGCAGCGCGGCAACCTTTACCGATTTACTGGCAACGGCTGCGCCCGCCCACGCGGACTGGCTGTTCGATCGTTTCACAACGCAACCGCAGGTTGCAGGACAGAACGCTATGACAAAACCTACTCTGGTGGTGGTTGGGCACGGTATGGTCGGCCATCATTTCCTCGAAGACTGCGTTAACCGCAATTTGCATCAGCAGTATCAGATTATTGTTTTTGGCGAAGAGCGCTATGCCGCCTATGACCGCGTGCATCTGTCGGAATATTTTGGCGGACGCAGCGCGGACTCGCTCTCGCTGGTGGCGGGGGAGTTCTTTGCCGATAACGGTATAGAGCTGCGCCTCTCGCAGCAGATTGTCGCTATCGATCGTGATGCACACGTTGTGCGTACCGCCAGCGGCCATGAAACCCACTGGGATAAGCTGGTGCTGGCGACCGGCTCGTACCCGTTCGTACCGCCCGTTCCGGGCAGCGATCTGCCGGGTTGTTTTGTCTACCGCACCCTCGACGATCTGGACAACATTGCGGCCCATGCGGCAGGCTCTCGCCGCGGCGTGGTAATTGGCGGCGGCCTGCTGGGGCTGGAGGCGGCGAATGCGCTTAAGCAGCTAGGGCTGGAAACCCACGTGGTGGAGTTTGCGCCGAACCTGATGGCGGTGCAGCTCGACAGCGACGGTGCGGCAATGCTGCGCAGGAAAATTGAGGCGCTGGGCGTAGGGGTACACACCAGTAAATCGACGACGGAGATTGCCACCGCAGACGACGGGCTGGTGCTGCGTTTTGCCGATGGTGAACAGCTGGAAACGGACATGGTCGTCTTCTCTGCCGGTATTCGTCCGCAGGACGCGCTGGCGCGCAGCAGCGGGCTGGCTATTGGCGAGCGCGGCGGGATCTGTATTGACGACGGCTGCCGGACCTCCGATCCGGACGTGCTTGCCATCGGGGAATGCGCGCTGTGGGAGGGGAAAATCTTTGGCCTGGTGGCCCCGGGCTACCAGATGGCGCGCGTGGCCGCCGCTGTGCTGGCGGGTGAGGAGAAGCGCTTCACCGGCGCGGATATGAGTACCAAACTCAAGTTGCTGGGGGTGGATGTGGCGTCGTTTGGTGATGCCCACGGGCGCACGCCGGGGGCGCTGAGCTACCAGTGGACGCACGGGCCGCAGCAAATCTACAAAAAAATTGTGGTCAGTCACGACAGCAAAACCCTGCTGGGTGGCGTGCTGGTGGGCGATGCCAGCGAATACGCCACGCTGGTGCAGATGATGCTTAACGGCATCAGTCTGCCAAAAGAGCCGGAAACGCTGATCTTACCCGCGTCGTCAGGCTGCACGCCGAAAGCGCTGGGCGTGGCGGCGCTGCCGGAAAGCGCGCAGATCTGTTCGTGTCATAACGTCAGCAAAGGGGATATCTGCCTGGCGGTAAGCGCGGGCGCAACGGATATCGGCGCCATTAAGCAGTGCACCAAAGCAGCGACCGGCTGCGGAGGTTGTAGCGCGCTGGTGAAGCAGGTGATGGAGTTCCAGCTTGCGGAGCAGGGCGTGGAGGTGAAAAAAGATATCTGTGAGCACTTCCCGTACTCGCGTCAGGAGATATACCACCTGGTGCGCGTCAACCATATCCGGACCTTCGACCAGCTTATCAGCCGTTACGGACAAGGGCACGGCTGTGAGATCTGTAAACCACTGGTGGGATCAGTGCTGGCCTCCTGCTGGAACGAATACCTGCTGAAACCGGCGCATCTGCCGCTGCAGGACACCAACGACCGCTACTTTGCCAATATTCAGAAGGACGGAACGTATTCCATCGTGCCGCGCATGCCTGCCGGGGAAGTTACGGCCGACGGGCTGATCGCCATAGGCCAGATTGCGAAACGCTATAGCCTTTACAGCAAAATCACCGGCGGACAGCGTATTGACCTGTTTGGCGCGACGCTCGAACAGTTGCCGGAAATCTGGCAGGCGCTGGTGGAGGCCGGATTTGAGACCGGTCATGCGTACGGGAAATCCCTGCGCACGGTGAAATCCTGCGTCGGGTCGACCTGGTGTCGCTATGGCGTGCAGGACTCCACCGGCCTTGCGGTCAAACTGGAGCATCGCTACAAGGGGTTACGTGCGCCGCACAAAATCAAAATGGCGGTCTCCGGCTGTACCCGTGAGTGCGCAGAGGCGCAGAGCAAAGACGTGGGGGTGATTGCCACGGACAAGGGCTGGAACCTTTATCTGTGCGGCAACGGCGGGATGAAGCCGCGCCACGCGGATCTCTTTGCCAGCGATCTGGACGACGAAACGCTGATCCGCACCGTTGACCGTTTCCTGATGTTCTACATTCGCACGGCAGATCGTCTGCAACGCACCAGTACCTGGATGGATAACCTGGAAGGCGGCCTCGACTATCTGCGCGAGGTGATCCTGAACGACAGCCTTGGGATCGCCCACGAGCTGGAGCAGGAGATGGCCCGGGTGGTGGAGACCTATCAGTGCGAATGGCAAACCACCCTCAACGATCCTGATCGCCTGGCGCTGTTCCGTACCGCGGTGAATGTACCTGCCGCGGCGGAGAGCAAGCGCTGGCAGGAAATTTGCGGCATCGATGATATCCCCGAGCAGGCGGGCATCGGCGCGCGGCTTGGCCGAAAACCGATTGCGCTGTTCCGCTTTGGAACGTCCGTTTATGCCCTGGACGACCTGGAGCCGGGCAGCAGCGCGAACGTGCTTTCGCGCGGCATCCTTGGCGATGCCGCGGGCGAGCCGGTGGTGATTTCCCCGCTTTACAAGCAGCGCATACGTCTGCGCGATGGATGTCAGGTGGAGAACGGCGAACCCGTGGTGCGCGCCTGGCCGGTAAAAATTGAAAACGGCAAGGTTTGGGTTGGAAGCCAAGAGCTGGTGATGCGTGCGGAGGCCTCATGACGGAAACCCGTACAACGTGCCCTTACTGCGGGGTGGGCTGCGGCGTGGTCGCCAGTGTGGAAGATGGCGCGGTAAGCGTTCGTGGGGATGAAACTCATCCGGCGAACTTTGGTCGCCTGTGCGTAAAAGGATCTGCCCTCGGGGAAACGACGGGGTTGCAGGGACGTCTGCTGCGCCCGGTTGTTGACGGCATGGAGGTGGCATGGCCGCAGGCGCTGGGTGAAGCGGGCGAGCGGCTACGGAAGATCATCAACGAATGGGGGCCGCAGGCGGTGGCGTTTTATGCCTCCGGCCAGCTGTTGACCGAGGATTACTATGCGGCCAACAAGCTGATGAAAGGCTTTATCGGGGCGGCGAACATTGATACCAACTCGCGGCTGTGCATGTCGTCAGCGGTGGTGGGCTACAAACGCGCCTTCGGTGAAGACATTGTGCCGTGCAGCTACGAGGACGTGGAAAACAGCGATCTGGTGGTACTCGTTGGCTCAAACGCGGCCTGGACGCATCCGGTGCTGTATCAGCGGCTGGTGCAGGCAAAACGCAGCAACCCGCAGATGAAAGTGATCGTGATCGATCCGCGCAAAACCGCCACCTGCGATGTCGCTGACCTGCATCTGGCGCTTAAGCCCGGCAGCGACGCCGGGCTGTTTGTAGGATTGCTCAATCTGATTCAGGGGAGCGGCGAGTGGCAGATTCCTCACGTGGCCGCGTTTTGCGATCTGCCTTCAGACGAGATTGGCACCTTCTACGACTGGTTTGTCACTGCGCCACGCGCGATCACGCTCTACACCATGGGGATCAACCAGTCCTCCAGCGGCAGCGACAAGTGTAACGCCATCATTAACGTGCATCTTGCCAGCGGGAAGTTCAATCGTTCGGGCTGCGGCCCGTTTTCGCTGACCGGACAGCCAAACGCCATGGGCGGGCGGGAAGTGGGTGGGCTGGCGAACCAGCTGGCGGCGCACATGAACTTCGAGCCGGACGATCTTTCGCGCGTGGCGCGTTTCTGGAGAACCGAGCGGCTGGCACAAACGCCGGGGCTGATGGCGGTAGAGCTGTTTGACGCGATTGCCCGCGGCGAGGTGAAGGCGGTGTGGATCATGGGCACCAATCCTGCCGTGTCACTTCCCGACAGCCACGCGGTGTGCCAGGCCCTGGCAGCCTGCCCGCTGGTAATAGTATCTGAGGTGATGCAGGAGACGGACACCAGCCGGTTTGCTCATATCCGTTTTCCCGCCCTGGGCTGGGGCGAAAAAGACGGAACGGTGACCAATTCCGAGCGGCGTATTTCGCGCCAGCGCGCGTTTCTGCCTGCGCCGGGCGAGGCCAGACCGGACTGGTGGATCATCGCCCGGATCGCAGAGCAGCTCGGTTATGGCGATGCCTTCGCCTGGGAACACCCTCATGAGATATTTTGTGAACATGCGGCGCTGACGGCGTTTGAAAATAACGGCGAACGGGCGCTAAACCTGCGCGAACTGGCGTCGCTGTCGCGAGAGGCGTGGGACGAGCTGGCGCCTTATCAGTGGCATGCCGGTGATTTCCCGCAAAGAAAGCTTGTACCGGTTGACCCTTCCTCGCATGGGGCAGGCGTCGACGAATTGTACCCCTTGATACTGAATACCGGGCGGATCCGCGATCAGTGGCACACCATGACGCGCACGGGGTATGTTTCGCGCCTGATGCAGCATATCGATGAGCCTTTTATTGAGATGAACGCAACCGATGCGGCGCGCGCGGGGCTGACTGACGACCAGCTGGCGCGGATAAGTTCCCCGCGCGGGGTCATGGTTGCCAGAGTACGTATCTCTACCGCACAGCGTGCGGGCGAGCTGTTTGCGCCGATGCACTGGAACGCGCAGTTTGCCCGGCAGGGGAAGGTCAACGCGCTGGTGGAAGGGCGGGTTGATGCCTGGTCCGGCCAGCCGGAGAGTAAACAAACCGCGGTGAGGATCCTGCCCTGGCTACCCGCCTGGCAGGGGGAGCTGTATGCCCGCGAGTTGCCAGCGCTGCCGCCGTCGGTATGCTGGTGGCGTAAAGCCTCACGTCTGACGGTGGCGGGGGAGCAGCCGTTGCTGTCGTGGGTCATGGCGTACGCCAGCGGTCGGGGCTGGCAGTTACAGGTGGCACAGACGGGAGAACGCAGCAGCGTGCTTGCCTGGCATCACGGCGAGCTGATGCTGGGCTACTGGGAAGGCCAGACGCTGCCGGCGCTGGCGCATGCGTTTATTGAAGAAGCCTTTGCTGCTGCGCCCGTACAACTCGCTGAACGCCACGCGCTGCTGCACGGACAACGGCCGGGCGAAGATGCCGATCCCGGGCGAATTATCTGTAGCTGCTTTAGCGTGGGTGAAAATACGATACGTAAGGCGATAGCCGGAGGCTGTAATTCTGCCGCAGCGCTGGGCGTGAAGCTGCGTTGCGGTACGAACTGCGGCTCCTGCCTGCCGGAGCTGAAAGGGTTGTTGGGATAATAGTGTAAAGGCGTCAGGTGGCGGCTTCGCACCGGCACGAATTTGTAGGTCGGGTAAGGCGAAGCCGCCACCCGACAATTCTGTTCAGGATATTCCTGAAATTTCTGTTAAGACTGGTTTTCAGGGCTTATGGCGTTAACATAATAAGTGTTTGTTCATAAACACAGGTTCTGATTGACGACGTTGAAGGCTGTATCGTCCCGCATCCATTTTTTGCTGTTACTCCCCCTTCTTACGGCTGGAGCCGTTCACGGTGCGCCGAAATCCTTCGTGCAGCAGGCGCAAAACCCGTTTGATAATAACGGCGATAGTCTGCCGGATCTCGGTATGGCGCAACCGACTACCGAAGGCGAAAAGCACCTGGCTGAAATGGCAAAGGCCTTCGGTGAAGCCAGTATGATCGATAACGGCCTGACGGCCGGTCAGCAGGCGCGACAGTTCGCGTTTGGCAAGGTGCGGGATGCCGTCAGCGGGGAAGTCAACGAGCAGATTGAATCCTGGCTTTCCCCCTGGGGTAACGCCAACGTCAATGTACTGGTGGATGACGACGGCAACTTTAACGGCAGCAGCGGAAGCTGGTTTATCCCCTGGAACGACAACACCCGCTATCTGAGCTGGAGCCAGCTTGGCCTGACGCAGCAGACAGACGGGCTGGTGAGCAACGTCGGGATCGGGCAGCGCTGGGTTGCCGGAAACTGGCTGCTGGGCTACAACACCTTTTACGACAACCTGCTGGAAGACAACCTGCAACGTGCCGGACTGGGCGCAGAGGCGTGGGGCGAAAACCTTCGCCTGTCGGCCAATTACTACCAGCCGTTCGCTGGCTGGCAGCCGCGTTCCGACATCCGGGAGCAGCGCATGGCGCGCGGGTACGACGTAACGGCCAAAGCCTGGCTTCCCTGGTTTCATCACCTGAACACCAGCGTCAGCTTTGAACAGTATTTTGGCGATAACGTCGATCTGTTTAACAGCGGTACGGGGTATCACAACCCGGTTGCGGTCAACCTGGGGCTGAACTATACCCCCGTTCCGCTGGTCACCCTGACGGCTGCCCATAAGCAGGGAGAGAGCGGCGTTAGCCAGAATAACCTCGGGCTGAAGCTCAACTATCGCTTTGGCGTGCCGCTGGCGAAACAGCTTTCCGCCGGGGAAGTGGCGGCGACGCGCTCGCTGCGGGGCAGCCGCTATGATTCACCTGAGCGTGATAATCTGCCCGTGATGGAATTCCGTCAGCGTAAAACCCTCTCGGTCTATCTGGCCACGCCGCCGTGGGATCTTAAGCCAGGCGAAACTGTGATGCTGAAGCTGCAAATTCGCAGCACGCACGGTATCCGTCAGATCCACTGGCTGGGTGATACCCAGGCGCTCAGCCTGACCTCACCGGCAAACAGCAACAGCAGCGAAGGCTGGAGCATAATCATGCCCGCCTGGAACGACGCGGAAGGGGCGAAAAACGAATGGCGGCTTACGGCCGTGGTGGAAGATAAGGATGGGCAGCGTGTCTCCTCCAATGAGATCACGCTTTCCGTGGTGCAACCGCTCGTCGCAATGCCTGCCGACGATCCACGGTGGAAGTTGCTGCCGGATGAGTAAGTTAAAAAATGCGCTCCTGATGCACCCAGACGGCGGCTTCGACGCGGGATTTTAACTTCATTTTCTTCAGCATGTGTTTGACATGCACTTTGACCGTGCTCTCGGTGATGTCCAGACGGCGGGCGATCATTTTGTTCGGCAGACCCTGAGCAATCAGCTTCAGAATGTCGCGCTCGCGCGGGGTCAACTGGCTGACGTCACGGTCAGACGTGGCGCGGTTCGCACGCAGGCTGGCGGCCAGTACCGGCGTTAACGCTTCACTCAGCACCATCTCGCCTGCGGCAGCCTGTTGCAGCGCCTTGAGCAGATCTTCCGGCTCCATATCTTTCAGCAGATAGCCGTCTGCCCCCCGCTTGAGGGCGGTGACCACGTCTTCTTCATGGTTTGAGACGCTGAAGACCACCACCCGGCCAGAGAGGGATTTCTCCCGCAGCTTGTCGAGGGTTTCCAGGCCATTCATGCCCGGCATGTTGAGATCGAGCAAGATCAAATCAGGATCGAGCGATTCGGCAAGTTCAATACCCTGTTCGCCGTTGCTGGCTTCCCCGACGACGGTGATATCGGGCGCCATGCTGACAAGCTGTTTAACGCCAGTGCGCAGCATCGGATGATCGTCAATCAACAGGATAGATGCCGGTTCCTGATTAGTCATGGTTTTCTCCTTGAGCAGTTATGAGGGGCTTTTCGGGTATAAAGGTGACCACGACTTCGGTGCCACCTGACTCTCCCCGGCGAACCTGGCAATCACCGCGCAGGCTTTGCGCGCGGTCTCGCATGATGATTAAACCATAATGGTTCGTTCGTTCGGCATTTTCCGGCACGCCGCGGCCGTTATCCTGAACCCTGAGCTTCACCTGATTATCCTGGCAGCTGACGGTGACCGTGACGGCCGTCGCCTCGGCATGCTTGAGCACGTTGCTCAGGGCTTCACGGGCAATTTGCAGCAAATGGATCGCCTGGTGAGAGGGGACAAAACGCGGTGGCAACTGGTAATCCAGCTTCACCGGGAAGCCCAGCCGGGCACTAAACTCCTGACAGCTGGACTCCAGCGCAGGGCGTAGCCCCGGCTCGGTGAGCTGTAAACGGAAGGTGGTCAGCAGCTCGCGAAGCTGAATCCACGAGGTGTTAAGCTCGTTGCGGATCTGGCTGAGCAGCTGTTTGCTGCTCTCGGGCATGCCTTCGTCCTGCATTTGCAGGCAACTCACCTGCATCTTCATGCAGGAGAGGGACTGGGCGATGGAGTCATGCAGCTCGCGGGCGATAGTGGCGCGCTCCTCCATCACGATCAGCTGCTGCTGTTTCTCCTGGTGACGGTCGAGCGCCAGCGTGGCCGTGAGCTGCTCTACAAGAGTATCGACCAGCTGCTGCTGGTCGTGGCTCAGGTGACGTCCGGCGGGCAGGGTGGCCAGCAAAATACCGTACTGGGTATGGCTGTCCATCAGCCGCCACTTGAGGGTCGTGCCGCTGGTGGTAAGCGGCGGCAAGCCGCGCGGGCAAAGATGACACCCTTTATCGTCGCAGGAGATGTCCGACTGACAGGTAAATTCCTGATGGTTTTCCTCATCTTCAACGTCGTAAACCCGTAGCTCAAGATCGTGGAGCAGAGTCAGGTTTTGCAGGCCGTTCAGTACCGGCGAGAGACGCTCGCAAAGCGGTACTTGCATATGCAGGCGACGGTTCGCCTGCCAGAGGAAAGAGAGGATCTCGTTTTTCTGCTCAAGCCCGGCGGTTTTCTCCTGGACGCGTTTTTCCAGTACCGCGTAGCTTTCAGATAGTTCCGCCGACATGGTGTTGAGCGCCTCGCCGAGCATCGCCATTTCGTTGCGCCCGCTGATGTGCGTGCGTTGGGTAAAATCGCGCTGTGTGACGGCGCGGGCCATCGCCAGGAGTTGCTTCCAGGGGTTAAGCAACCGCGCGCGCAACCAGATAACCGTGAAAATCAGCAGCAAACCCATAAACAGCGCCATTGCGCGGTGAACCATCACTACGCGGTCAATGCGTAACTCTGTGGTGCGATCGAACGAGGAGACGAGATGATCGATGCGTGAAACAAACCCGGCGACATCCTGGGCGACCGTTTCCCGGTCTTCCGCCCGCTTTAACCCGGGCTCCAGCTGAGTATGCCAGTAGCCCTGAAGCGCCTTAAGCTGAGATTGCTGGCCGTCACGGATGGCGGCTCTTTCCAGTTCAGGGCTGAATGCGGTACGCTCCATTTCGTCGATAAGCGGTTGGTCAGCCTGCGTCAGCGGCACCGACGCCAGCAGCCGGTAACTCTGCATACGTAGCGAGCCTGCCTCGTTGATGGCATGCGCATTACCCTGCACACCCTGTACCAGCCAGCCAGAAATAGCCATGCCGGTCACACCGATAGCGGTGGACAGCAGAACAATAAGCGCCAGCTGGTTAACCAGCGTCAGCGGAGATAAACATCTTTTTAACATAGAGTTGCCGGGCTCCTGACGTGACCTGATTGCAGGAATGGCGCTATTCTGGTGCATACCCTGGAGTATACCCATACCAATAAAGGATTACCTCTAAATTGCCAGACAGGTAACGGTTAGTGGGTGGACGAAGCAGGGATGCGTCAGCACCGTGAAAAACCACACCTTTTTTACGTTTTGCATCTACTCATTAAGAGTGATGGCTTTTTTTTCGCCGCAAAACCTCCCACTTTTCCTTTGATTTATATCAACTTACCGCCGCCCTAAAGCCCTAATGTTTGCAGCATCATTCGAGAATCAGAGGTGTCTATGAGTCACTCTTCCGCTCCCGAAAGGGAAACTGGTGCCGTTATTACAGACTGGCGTCCAGAGGATCCGGCGTTCTGGCAACAGCGCGGCCACCGTATAGCAAGTCGTAATCTGTGGATTTCCGTGCCATGTCTGTTACTGGCGTTTTGCGTCTGGATGTTGTTCAGTGCGGTTGCGGTTAACCTGCCAAAAGTGGGCTTTACCTTTACCACCGATCAGCTGTTTATGTTGACTGCGTTGCCGTCGCTTTCAGGCGCACTGCTGCGCGTTCCTTACGCGTTTATGGTGCCGGTCTTTGGTGGTCGTCGCTGGACGGCTTTCAGTACCGGGATCATGATCGTGCCGTGCGTGTGGCTCGGTTTTGCGGTGCAGGATACCTCTACACCGTTTAGCGTGTTCGTGATTATCTCTCTGCTGTGCGGCTTTGCGGGGGCGAACTTTGCGTCCAGTATGGCAAACATCAGCTTCTTCTTCCCGAAAGCGAAGCAGGGTGGTGCGCTGGGCATTAACGGCGGTCTGGGTAACATGGGCGTGAGCGTGATGCAGCTGATTGCTCCGCTGGCGATCTCGGTCTCCATCTTTGCGGCGTTTGGCGGCGGCGGTGTGACGCAGCCCGACGGTTCAGTGCTGTTCCTGCAAAATGCCTCCTGGATTTGGGTACCGTTCCTGGTGGTCTTTACCCTGGCGGCATGGTTCTTCATGAACGACCTGTCCGCGTCCAAAGCGTCCCTGAGCGAGCAGCTGCCGGTTCTGAAACGTGGCCACCTGTGGGTAATGGCACTGCTGTATCTGGCGACCTTCGGCTCGTTCATCGGTTTCTCCGCAGGCTTTGCCATGCTGTCGAAAACCCAGTTCCCGGACGTACAGATCCTTCAGTTTGCCTTCTTCGGTCCGTTTATTGGCGCGCTGGCACGTTCGCTGGGCGGGATGATCTCCGACCGTCTGGGCGGAACGCGCGTTACGCTGGTGAACTTTGTATTGATGGCCATCTTCTGTGCGCTGCTGTTCCTGACGCTGCCTGCGGGTGGTGAGGGAGGTAACTTCTTTGCCTTCTTCGGCGTCTTCATGGTGCTGTTCCTGACCGCCGGGCTGGGCAGTGCGTCTACTTTCCAGATGATCTCTGTCATCTTCCGCAAGCTGACCATGGACCGCGTGAAAGCGCAGGGCGGGAGCGACGAGCAGGCGATGCGTGAAGCCGCCACCGATACCGCTGCGGCGCTTGGGTTTATCTCTGCGATTGGCGCGATTGGCGGCTTCTTTATTCCAAAAGCGTTCGGTATCTCACTGGATCTGACCGGCTCTCCGGCGGGTGCGATGAAGGTATTCCTCGTCTTCTATATCGCCTGTGTGGTCATCACCTGGCTGGTATATGGCCGTAATACCAAGAAAAACAAGTAAGCTTGATTATCCGTTTGCGCGGCCTGAGTGCCGCGCTTTTTTTAATCGCTTAATAGTTACAACATACTAATAGCGTTTCCCGTAGTCGCACGCAGGTAACGCTGTGATCGCCATCGCTTTACAGGTGTCTCTACCCCTTAATACCTAAGATGTTAAATTTTGCTCCGCTTATTGTACGATAAATAAAATATATCCATATAAATCATTAAGTTAAAAAATATTAACAGCTACCGCTTTGGTGGTATTTGATCTAATCCCCCCTTCAGAGACCCCCCTCCGTCTTGATCGTTATCAATTCTCACCATCTTTCATAGCGTTACCTTCGCTGCAAATCAGCAATGTCGATTTAGAGAGCCACAGGCTCCACACAGGAGATACCCGATGAGCAAATTTTTGGACCGGTTTCGCTACTTCAAACAGAAGGGTGAAACTTTTGCCGATGGGCACGGCCAGGTTCTGGATACCAACCGGGACTGGGAAGACGGTTACCGTCAACGCTGGCAGCATGACAAAGTTGTCCGTTCTACCCACGGTGTAAACTGCACTGGCTCATGTAGCTGGAAGATTTTCGTTAAAAACGGTCTGGTGACCTGGGAAATGCAGCAGACCGACTATCCGCGTACCCGTCCGGATATGCCGAACCATGAACCGCGCGGCTGCCCGCGTGGGGCCAGCTACTCCTGGTATCTCTACAGCGCCAACCGTCTGAAATACCCGCTGATGCGTAAACGCCTGATGAAAATGTGGCGTGAAGCGAAAGTGCAGCACAGCGATCCGGTTGATGCCTGGGCATCCATCATCGAGGACGCCGACAAAGCGAAAAGCTTCAAACAGGCGCGTGGTCGCGGTGGTTTCGTTCGTTCTTCCTGGAAAGAGGTGAACGAGCTGATTGCGGCCTCCAACGTCTATACCGTGAAAACTTACGGTCCTGACCGCGTGGCAGGCTTCTCGCCAATCCCGGCAATGTCGATGGTCTCTTACGCCTCCGGCGCGCGCTACCTTTCACTTATCGGCGGTACCTGTCTGAGCTTCTACGACTGGTACTGCGACCTGCCGCCAGCGTCGCCGCAGACCTGGGGCGAACAGACCGACGTGCCGGAGTCCGCTGACTGGTACAACTCCAGCTACATCATCGCCTGGGGCTCTAACGTTCCGCAGACCCGTACCCCTGATGCGCACTTCTTTACCGAAGTACGTTACAAAGGGACCAAAACCGTTGCCGTGACCCCGGACTACGCCGAAATCGCCAAACTGTGCGACCTGTGGCTGGCACCGAAACAGGGTACTGATGCCGCCATGGCGCTGGCGATGGGCCACGTCATGTTGCGTGAATTCCACCTCGACAAGCCAAGCCAGTATTTCACCGATTACGTGCGTCGCTACACCGACATGCCAATGCTGGTGATGCTTGAAGAGCGTGACGGCTATTACGCCGCTGGCCGTATGCTGCGTGCTGCGGATCTTGTGGACGCGCTGGGTCAGGAAAACAACCCGGAGTGGAAAACGGTCGCCTGCAACAGCAACGGCGAGCTGGTGGCACCAAACGGTTCTATCGGCTTCCGCTGGGGCGAAAAAGGCAAATGGAACCTGGAACAGCGTAACGGCAACACGGGTGAAGAGACAGAACTTCGCCTCAGCATGCTGGGCAGCCAGGACGAAATCGCCGATGTCGGCTTCCCGTACTTTGGTGGTGAAGGTTCCGAGCACTTCAACAAGGTTGAGCTGCAAAACGTTCTGATGCACAAACTGCCGGTTAAGCGCCTGCAACTGGCGGACGGTTCTACCGCTCTGGTCACTACGGTCTACGATCTGACCATGGCGAACTATGGCCTAGAGCGCGGTCTGAACGACGAAAACTGCGCGACCAGCTATGACGACGTGAAGGCTTATACACCAGCCTGGGCGGAGCAGATCACCGGTGTGCCACGCGCCCAAATCACCCGTATCGCCCGCGAATTTGCGGAAAACGCAGACAAAACTCACGGTCGCTCCATGATCATCGTCGGTGCCGGTCTGAACCACTGGTATCACCTCGATATGAACTATCGCGGCCTTATCAACATGCTGATCTTCTGTGGCTGTGTCGGGCAGAGCGGCGGCGGCTGGGCGCACTACGTGGGCCAGGAAAAACTGCGTCCGCAGACCGGCTGGCAGCCGCTGGCGTTTGCCCTTGACTGGCAGCGTCCGGCTCGTCACATGAACAGCACCTCCTACTTCTATAACCACTCCAGCCAGTGGCGCTACGAGACGGTGACCGCGCAGGAGCTGCTGTCGCCGATGGCGGATAAATCCCGCTACAGCGGCCATCTGATTGACTTCAACGTGCGCGCTGAACGCATGGGCTGGCTGCCGTCTGCACCGCAGTTGGGCACTAACCCGCTGCGTATTGCGGAAGCGGCGAAGAAAGCGGGCATGTCACCGGTGGACTACACCGTGAAATCGCTGAAGGATGGCTCAATCCGTTTTGCGGCAGAACAGCCTGAGAACGGCAAAAACCATCCGCGTAACCTGTTCATCTGGCGCTCCAACCTGCTGGGTTCGTCCGGTAAAGGCCATGAGTACATGCTGAAATACCTGCTCGGTACCGAAAACGGTATTCAGGGTAAGGATCTCGGCAAGCAGGGCGGCGTGAAGCCAGAAGAAGTTGAATGGAAAGACAACGGTCTGGACGGCAAGCTGGATCTGGTGGTAACGCTGGACTTCCGTCTGTCCAGTACCTGCCTGTACTCCGATATCGTGCTGCCTACCGCCACCTGGTACGAAAAAGACGACATGAATACGTCGGATATGCATCCGTTTATTCATCCGCTGTCTGCGGCCGTTGACCCGGCGTGGGAATCAAAAAGCGACTGGGAAATCTATAAAGACATCGCGAAGAAATTCTCCGAAGTCTGTGTAGGGCACCTGGGCAAAGAGACCGACGTGGTGACGCTGCCAATCCAGCACGACTCCGCTGCCGAACTGGCGCAGCCGCTTGACGTGAAGGACTGGAAAAAAGGCGAATGCGATCTGATCCCGGGTGTGACCGCGCCGCACATTATTCCGGTTGAACGTGATTACCCGGCTACGTACGAGCGCTTTACCTCTATCGGTCCGCTGATGGAGAAGATCGGTAACGGCGGTAAAGGCATCGCCTGGAACACCCAGAGCGAAATGGACCTGCTGCGCAAGCTCAATTACACCAAAGCAGACGGCCCGGCCAAAGGCCAGCCAATGCTGAACACGGCAATTGATGCAGCGGAAATGATCCTGACCCTGGCACCGGAAACCAATGGCCACGTGGCGGTGAAAGCGTGGGCGGCTCTGAGTGAATTTACCGGCCGTGACCATACGCATCTGGCGAAGAATAAAGAAGAAGAGAAAATCCGCTTCCGCGATATTCAGGCTCAGCCGCGCAAGATTATCTCCAGCCCGACCTGGTCTGGCCTCGAAGATGAACATGTGTCCTATAACGCCGGATACACCAACGTTCACGAGCTGATCCCATGGCGCACGCTCTCTGGCCGTCAGTCTCTGTATCAGGATCACCAGTGGATGCGTGACTTCGGTGAAAGCCTGCTGGTTTACCGTCCGCCAATCGATACCCGCTCCGTGAAAGCGGTGATGGGGGCGAAATCAAACGGTAACCCTGAGAAGGCGCTGAACTTCCTGACGCCGCACCAGAAGTGGGGTATCCACTCCACCTACAGCGACAACCTGCTGATGCTGACGCTGTCACGCGGGGGGCCGATTGTCTGGATGAGCGAAGCGGACGCCAAAGATCTGGGTATCGAAGATAACGACTGGATCGAAGTGTTCAACAGCAACGGTGCCCTGACGGCACGTGCGGTGGTGAGCCAGCGTGTACCAGCCGGGATGACCATGATGTACCACGCGCAGGAACGTATCGTTAACCTGCCGGGTTCAGAGATCACCGAGCAGCGCGGCGGTATTCACAACTCTGTGACCCGTATTACGCCGAAACCGACGCATATGATCGGCGGCTATGCCCAGCTGGCCTACGGCTTTAACTACTACGGCACTGTAGGATCAAACCGCGATGAGTTCGTGGTGGTACGTAAGATGAAGAATATTAACTGGTTAGATGGCGAAGGTAATGACCAGGTACAGGAGAGCGTAAAATGAAAATTCGTTCACAAGTCGGCATGGTGCTGAATCTGGATAAATGCATCGGCTGTCATACCTGCTCAGTCACCTGTAAAAACGTCTGGACCAGCCGTGAAGGTATGGAGTACGCCTGGTTCAACAACGTGGAAAGTAAGCCGGGCACCGGCTTCCCGACCGACTGGGAAAACCAGGAGAAGTGGAAGGGTGGCTGGATCCGTAAAATCAACGGCAAACTGCAACCGCGCATGGGTAACCGTGCGATGCTGCTCGGTAAAATCTTTGCTAACCCGCATCTGCCGGGCATCGACGATTACTACGAGCCGTTTGATTACGACTATCAGAACCTGCACAACGCGCCGGAAAGCAAACACCAGCCGATCGCCCGTCCTCGCTCGCTGATCACCGGTAAGCGCATGGACAAAATTACCAGCGGTCCAAACTGGGAGGAAATTCTGGGCGGCGAGTTCGAAAAACGCGCTAAAGACCAGAACTTCGAGAACATGCAGAAGGCGATGTACGGCCAGTTCGAAAACACTTTCATGATGTATCTGCCGCGCCTGTGCGAACACTGCCTTAACCCGGCGTGCGTGGCGACCTGCCCAAGCGGCGCCATCTACAAGCGTGAAGAAGATGGCATTGTGCTGATCGACCAGGACAAGTGCCGCGGCTGGCGTATGTGCATCACCGGCTGCCCGTACAAAAAAATCTACTTTAACTGGAAGAGCGGTAAGTCTGAGAAGTGTATCTTCTGCTACCCGCGTATCGAAGCCGGTATGCCGACCGTCTGCTCAGAGAGCTGCGTAGGGCGTATCCGCTACCTCGGCGTGCTGCTGTACGACGCGGATGCGATTGAAAATGCCGCAAGCACCGAGAACGAGAAAGATCTGTATCAGCGTCAGCTGGACGTCTTCCTCGATCCGAACGATCCGAAGGTGATCGAGCAGGCGCTGAAAGACGGTATTCCGCAGAGCGTGATTGACGCCGCACAGCAGTCCCCGGTGTACAAAATGGCGATGGACTGGAAGCTGGCGCTGCCGCTGCACCCGGAATACCGCACGTTGCCGATGGTCTGGTACGTGCCGCCTCTGTCTCCTATTCAGTCTGCGGCTGACGCAGGTGAACTGGGCAGCAACGGCATTCTGCCGGACGTGGAAAGCCTGCGTATTCCGGTTCAGTATCTGGCCAACCTGCTCACCGCAGGGGATACCCAGCCGGTGCTGCTGGCGCTGAAACGTATGCTGGCGATGCGTCACTTCAAACGTGCGGAAACCGTTGACGGCGTTAACGATACCCGCGCGCTGGAAGAGGTCGGCCTGACCGAAGCGCAGGCGCAGGAGATGTACCGCTATCTGGCAATCGCTAACTACGAAGATCGTTTCGTGGTGCCGAGCAGTCACCGCGAGCTGGCTCGCGAGGCCTTCCCGGAGAAAAGTGGGTGTGGCTTTACCTTTGGCGACGGTTGCCACGGGTCAGACAGCAAATTCAACCTGTTCAACAGCCGCCGCATCGACGCGATGGATGTGACCAGCAAAACGGAGCCGCACCAATGATTGAACTCGTCATTGTTTCGCGTCTGCTCGAGTACCCTGATGCTGCGCTTGTGCAGCATCAGCAGGAACTCTTTGATGCACTCGCGTCATCTGAAAACCTGGATAAAGAGGATGCCCAGACGCTGGGCATTTTCCTCCGCGACCTGCTGGCGCGCGATCTTCTTGATGCGCAGGCGGACTACAGCCAGCTGTTTGACCGTGGTCGTGCCACGTCTCTATTGCTGTTCGAACACGTTCACGGTGAATCCCGCGACCGTGGTCAGGCGATGGTGGATCTGATGGCCCAGTACGAGCAGCACGGTTTGCAACTCGACAGCCGCGAGCTGCCGGATCACCTGCCTCTGTACCTGGAATATCTGGCGCAGCTGCCGAAAGAGGAAGCGCTGGGCGGGTTGCAGGACATCGCTCCCATTCTGGCGTTGCTCGGCGCACGTCTCCAGCAACGTGAGAGCAATTATGCAGTCCTGTTCGATCTACTGGTGAAACTGGCTAACGCCTCGGTTGACAGTCAAAAAGTGGCGGAAAAAATTGCGGATGAAGCCCGTGACGACACCCCACAAGCACTGGATGCCGTCTGGGAAGAAGAACAGGTGAAATTCTTTGCTGACCAGAGCTGTGGCGAATCTGAAATCTCCGCGCATCAGCGTCGTTTTGCCGGAGCGGTGGCTCCGCAATATTTGAATATCTCTAACGGAGGACAGCACTAATGCACTTCCTGAATATGTTCTTCTTTGACATTTACCCGTATATCGCGGGCACCGTGTTCCTGGTGGGAAGCTGGTTGCGTTATGACTATGGCCAGTACACCTGGCGTGCTGCCTCCAGCCAGATGCTGGATCGTAAAGGGATGAACCTGGCGTCAAACCTGTTCCACATCGGGATTTTGGGTATTTTCGCCGGTCATTTCCTGGGGATGCTGACGCCGCACTGGATGTACGAAGCGTGGCTGCCGATTGAAGTGAAGCAGAAGATGGCGATGCTCGCCGGTGGCGCCTGCGGCGTGATGACCCTGGTGGGTGGGCTGCTGCTGCTGAAACGTCGTCTGTTCAGCCCACGCGTGCGGGCTACCACGACCGGAGCGGACATCCTGATCCTCTCCCTGCTGATGGTGCAGTGTGCGCTGGGTCTGCTGACCATTCCATTCTCTGCGCAGCATATGGACGGCAGCGAGATGATGAAGCTGGTGGGATGGGCGCAGTCTGTCGTGACCTTCCGCGGTGGTGCCTCTGAGCATCTGGACGGCGTGGCGTTCATCTTCCGCGTTCACCTGGTGCTGGGTATGACCCTGTTTGTGCTGTTCCCGTTCTCTCGCCTGGTGCACATCTGGAGTGCGCCGGTGGAGTACCTGACGCGCAAATATCAGGTTGTGCGTGCCCGTCGGTGATTCGCTGTATTAATACAACCCCGCATTTGCGGGGTTTTTTTTGTCCCCGATCCAGGGGGGCGTGCGGATGCCGGGTGGCGGCTGCGCCTTACCCGGCCTACAGACCCTATTTGTAGCCCCGGTAAGCGAAGCGCCACCGGGGAAAACAGGCAGGGAAGGATTACTCCCGGCATCGAGAAATATGGAGCATTGTGCTTGAGTGAGTGCTTAAGAATCTGGAAGTGATGGTGGTGGGGGAAGGATTCGAACCTTCGAAGTCGATGACGGCAGATTTACAGTCTGCTCCCTTTGGCCGCTCGGGAACCCCACCAGGGGTAATTCATATTTTGAGGTAAAGCTGGAGATGGTGGTGGGGGAAGGATTCGAACCTTCGAAGTCGATGACGGCAGATTTACAGTCTGCTCCCTTTGGCCGCTCGGGAACCCCACCACGGGGTAATGCTTTTGACTGGCCTGCTTCCTGTTGGAAGCGGGGCGCATCATATCAAATGAGACGCCCCTGTAAAGCATTCCTTTAGGAAAATGAAGCTGTTTGCCTGCTTTTTATCCGTAAAGGCGTAAAGCTAATCAATTCATTTTCCGAAGGATTAAAGAATAATCGTTCTGTTGCCGTACACAAAGACGCGCTGAGCAAGTACCTGATAAAGCGCACGGCTCAGTACGTTCTTCTCAACGTCACGGCCAGCTCGCATCATATCTTCTGCCGTGTAGGTGTGATCCACGTGGATCACGTCCTGCATGATGATTGGGCCTTCGTCCAGATTATCATTCACGTAGTGCGCGGTTGCGCCAATGATCTTCACCCCACGCTCGTACGCCTGGTGGTACGGACGCGCGCCAATAAAGGCTGGCAGGAAGGAGTGGTGGATGTTGATAATTTTGTTCGGGAAGCGCGCCACGAAGGATGGCGTCAGCACGCGCATGTATTTTGCCAGCACCACGTAGTCCGGGTTATGCGCTTCAATCGCAGCAGCCATCAGGTTGTCGTGCTCTTCGCGGGTATGACCTTCATGGCTGACCAGTTCAAACGGAATGTCGAAACGTTCAACCAGCGTACGCAGCGTCTCGTGGTTGCCAATGACGGCGGCAATTTCGACGTCCAGGCCACCGTAGTTGGCTTTCATCAGCAGATCGCCCAGGCAGTGCGCCTCTTTGGTGACCAGAATGACAATGCGGCGACGACCCGCCGGGTTTAGCTCGCGCACCGAGCCTTCCGGCAGGGCGCTGTCCAGATCGGCAAGCAGGGTTGTGTCGTTGAAAATACCTTCCAGCTCGGTACGCATAAAGAAGCGACCGGTACGGTGGTCAACGAACTCGTTGTTCTGCACGATATTCAGTTCATGCTTGTAGCAAATGTTGGTAATTCGTGCGATCAGTCCTTTTTGATCGGGACAGATAGTGCGCAGAACTTTACGTTGTAATGATTGCATCGCCGGGAAATCCTGTTTATGTATTTGCGAAATCTGAGTTGTCAGGCATTACTGCCGCAACACTTTTTAAATTTTTTTCCTGAACCACAGGGGCAGGGATCGTTACGACCGAATTGCGGACGTGTGCCGTCAATATAATACCATTGCCCGCTGTCGTTTAAGAACCGTGAGCGTTCAATGATGGCGCCGGGTTTGTTTTGTTCGCTAAAGCGGGCGACAAAACTGACATAGCCCTCGTTGGCATCGCGGCCGGGAGCGGCATCAAAGACGGTAAGGCCCAGCCAGACGGTGTTGGCAAATCCGGCTTCAATCTCTTGCCGAAAATCGGCAGCATCACAGGACGGATGCCAGGTTTTAATCAGGTAGTCTGCGTTTTTGATCACAAAAGCAGTATACCGCGAGCGCATAAGGTGTGACGGGTCTGGTGCAACCTGCTCGCCAGAAAGATATCGCTGGCAACATAGGCTATACTCCAGAGCGCTACCACAGGGGCAGAGTTGAGACACGATTCTCTTCCTGGAACAAAAAATAAGGCGTTAAACGCTTAAGGTAGCAATATGTTAACTGAGCAGGTGCGTTGACGCTATGTCGGGAATCCAGGGGAAGTAAAACAGGGCTAATGAGAAAGGTAAAAATTGGACTGGCGTTGGGCTCAGGTGCAGCCCGGGGTTGGTCACATATTGGCGTTATCAATACCTTAAACCAGATGGGGATTGACGTTGATATTGTCGCAGGATGTTCTATCGGGTCGCTGGTCGGATCCGCGTACGCCTGCGGTAAGCTCCCGCAGCTTGAAAGCTGGGTGCGCTCCTTTAGTTACTGGGATGTACTGCGCCTGATGGATCTCTCCTGGCAGCGTGGCGGCCTGCTGCGCGGCGAACGCGTATTCAATCAGTTTCGTAAGATAATGCCCCTCGCTGACTTCAGCCACTGCCAAATGCCTTTCGGCGCCGTTGCAACCAACCTCAGTACGGGCAGGGAGTTATGGCTCACCGAAGGGGATATTCATCTCGCCGTTCGCGCATCCTGTAGCATGCCTGGGTTAATGGCGCCTGTGCCTCATAATGGCTACTGGCTCGTTGATGGTGGCGTGGTGAATCCTGTCCCCATCTCTCTGACGCGCGCCATGGGGGCAGATATCGTCATAGCAGTGGATTTACAGCACGACGCTCACCTTATGCAGCAGGATTTGATGCCGGTTAATCTTCAGAGCGATGATGCGGAAGAAGAGAAACTTGCCTGGCATGCGCGTTTACGCGGCAGAATAGGGCGCCTGACTGCCCGTCGCACGGTGACCGCGCCGAACGCCATTGAAATCATGACGACCTCCATTCAAATTCTTGAGAATCGCCTGAAGCGAAACCGTATGGCTGGCGATCCTCCGGATATTCTTATTCAGCCCTATTGTCCACAAATCTCTACCCTTGATTTCCACCGGGCTGAGGCCGCCATAGCAGCGGGCTCGTTAGCCGTCGAAAAGAAAATAGATGAACTGTTGCCTTTTGTGCGTACAGCACGTTAAGCACTTTTTTGATTACTTCAGCAAAATCTGACAGGCGATAGTACCAATAGCATGCCACTATTGAGTAACTGTCAGCCAGGGGAGGAACCATGACACAGCCATTGGCCGGAAAACATATTTTGATAGTAGAAGACGAGCCCGTTTTCCGATCGCTACTGGATTCGTGGTTATCCTCACTGGGTGCAACCACGTCCCTTGCCGAAGATGGCGTCGAGGCACTGGAAAAAATGGCCAGCATGGCGCCTGATCTGATGATCTGCGATCTCGAGATGCCGCGCATGGACGGATTAATGCTGGTGGAAAACCTGCGTAACGAAGGTTATCAGACACCGATACTGGTGATCTCGGCGACCGAAAATATGGCGGATATTGCTAAGGCGTTGCGTTTGGGTGTGCAGGATATCCTGCTCAAACCGGTTAAAGATTTAAACCGACTGCGTGAAACGGTGTTGGCCTGCCTGTATCCCAATATGTTTAATTCCCGGGTGGAAGAAGAAGAACGTCTTTTCCAGGACTGGGATGCTTTAGTCAGTAATCCGCTCGCGGCCGCGAAGCTGCTTCAGGAACTTCAGCCGCCGGTGCAGCAAAATATCTCTCATTGCAGAGTAAATTATCGCCAGCTGGTAGCGGCTGACCAGCCTGGACTGGTGCTGGATATTGCGCCGCTATCAGATTCCGACCTCGCTTTTTATTGCCTGGATGTTACCCGAGCGGGAGATAACGGCGTTCTGGCGGCCTTATTACTCCGTGCGCTGTTTAATGGATTGCTACAGGAACAATTATCTCATCAGGGGCAACGACTTCCTGAGTTAGGCAGTTTACTAAAACAGGTCAACCAACTTTTTCGCCAGGCCAATTTGCCGGGGCAGTTCCCGCTTCTGGTTGGCTATTATCACAGCGGGTTGAATAACCTTATTCTGGTCTCTGCTGGATTAAATGCCACGCTGAATACCGGCGAACACCATATACAGGTGAGTAACGGTGTGCCGTTGGGAACGTTGGGTAATACTTACCTTAATCAAATTAGCCATCGCTGCACCTCCTGGCAGTGCCAAATTTGGGGTGCCGGTGGGCGGTTACGCTTAATGTTGTCCACGGAGTAAGCAGTCAGATTTTATTTTTCAGATTGCTTTACCTGTGTTTTTGCTGGCAGTGCTACTATCGCTGCAAGTTTCATGCGTATTTGTCTTAATTGATCGGCAACGCGTTCTTTTCAGACCCGTATTAGTGGCTGAGACTGTATACTCAACGCGTTATTCAATGCATAAAAGTTCAAAACTTGAACAGTTCAGGAGAATTTCAATGGCTGCCCTAAATTCGAAAGTCAGAAAGGCCGTTATCCCGGTGGCGGGATTGGGTACCAGGATGTTGCCAGCGACGAAGGCGATCCCAAAAGAGATGCTGCCTCTGGTTGATAAGCCATTAATCCAGTATGTCGTGAATGAGTGTATTGCGGCAGGTATCACCGAAATTGTACTGGTGACGCATTCATCTAAAAACTCTATCGAAAACCATTTCGATACCAGTTTCGAACTCGAAGCAATGCTGGAAAAACGCGTAAAGCGCCAGCTGCTGGAGGAAGTGCAGTCTATTTGCCCTCCACACGTTACCATTATGCAGGTTCGTCAGGGCCTGGCGAAGGGCCTGGGGCACGCAGTATTGTGTGCACATCCAGTAGTGGGTGATGAGCCGGTCGCGGTTATTCTGCCAGACGTGATCCTTGATGAGTATGAGTCCGATCTTTCCCAGGAAAACCTGGCGGAAATGATTAAACGCTTCGACGAAACCGGCAGCAGCCAGATTATGGTTGAGCCAGTCGACGATGTGACTGCTTACGGTGTGGTTGACTGCAAAGGTGTTGCCCTGCAACCTGGTGAAAGCGTACCAATGGTTGGCGTTGTTGAAAAACCTAAAGCGGACGTCGCGCCGTCTAACCTTGCTGTCGTTGGCCGTTACGTACTGAGTGCTGAAATCTGGGCGCTGCTGGCCAAAACGCCTCCGGGTGCGGGCGATGAAATCCAGCTGACGGATGCTATCGATATGCTGATCGAGAAAGAGACCGTGGAAGCCTACCACATGAAAGGTAAGAGCCATGACTGCGGTAATAAGCTCGGTTATATGCAGGCATTCGTCGAATATGGCATTCGCCATAACAGCCTGGGTGAAGAATTTAAAGCCTGGCTCAAAGGTAGCGTGGGTATTAAGTAATAAACTCACGGACCAGTGAACAAGACCGGTGTGGCGATGCCCACCGGTTTTTTTATGCCTGTCGATCCGTAATTGGCTGGAGATTGTCAAGGACGTTAAATAGTGAGCCAGGCAATATGACAGAATGTAAGGAGATGTTTGGGGAATATTATGGGCATAAAAAATCCCGCATTAAGCGGGATTTTTCAGAATCTTTCCAGATTAATCTTTGATCAGGAAGTCATCCAGTTGTTTACCTTGTTCGTCCATAGCTTTCTTGATTACAGCAGGAGTACGACCCTGGCCGGTCCAGGTTTTCTCTTCGCCGTTCTCGTCGATGTAGCTATATTTAGCAGGACGTGCTGCGCGTTTTGCTTTGGTACCGGTTTTAGCCGCAGCCATGCTGTTCAGCAATTCGTTTGGATCGATACCATCGGCAATCAGCATTTCGCGATACTGTTGCAGTTTACGTGTACGTTCTTCGATTTCAGCCGCTGCTGCGCTTTCTTCTTCACGACGTTCGTTAACGACAACTTCTAATTTTTCGAGCATCTCTTCAAGCGTTTCAAGGGTACATTCTCTTGCCTGCGCACGAAGAGTACGGATGTTGTTCAGAATTTTAAGTGCTTCGCTCATTGTAGTAATCTCAAACTTATAATGGGGGTGGGTTTGTTGTCCTAATAATAGAGCGTTAATTTCACTTGTGCAATAGGTTGGAATGTAAGGAATTCAAAAAATACAAAATTAATGACGCTATTATTAATTACGCTAACTTAAATTTCATTGTTTGCTGGGGCGATGAGATATCGTTTCAAACGGCAAAAGCGCGTCATTTGCATGTTTGTTTTGTGACTTTTACCTCAGGAATTATAGTTGCGGTTGATAAATATCAGCCTTTCGTATTACTCCGGCTAAGCGCAGCGAACAGAAGAATAGTTAATAAATAGTGAATTTTAAAGATTGCAGAAGCCACTATAAAAAGAAGTGTTATCTCCGGTGTCGAGCTCACCTTATTGTCCGTGCTAAAAGCCTTTACTGTCTGTTTTAACGCATTATTTTGCGCTATCAACGAAGAGTTTATTGGTGCAGAACAGCCTGGAGCACGCAGCCCGCCGCTGATGACAATACAAAATATGGTACAATGATCCATCGGGAATATTACACATTGATTAGGGTTCTTCGGCCAATGGCACAACTTTATTTCTACTATTCGGCAATGAATGCAGGGAAATCGACGGCGTTACTGCAATCCTCATACAATTATCAGGAGCGGGGGATGCGTACCGTTGTTTATACCGCCGAAATCGACGATCGCTTTGGGGCAGGGAAGGTAAGCTCAAGAATAGGGCTCTCGTCGCCTGCAAGGCTGTTTAACCCTGAAACGGACCTGCTTGAGGACATTCGTGCCCAGCATGCCTCTAAGCCTGTCCATTGCGTGCTGGTAGATGAAAGCCAGTTCCTGACCCGTGAGCAGGTCCATGCGCTTTCAGAGGTCGTTGATGAGCTGGATATTCCCGTTCTTTGCTATGGATTACGCACTGACTTTCGCGGTGAGTTATTTGCCGGTAGCCAGTATCTGCTCGCCTGGTCGGATAAGCTGGTTGAGCTGAAAACTATCTGCTTTTGTGGCCGCAAGGCAAGTATGGTTCTTCGCCTGGACCAGTCGGGCAAGCCTTATGCTGATGGCGAGCAGGTGGTGATAGGGGGCAATGAACGTTATGTCTCGGTCTGCCGCAAGCATTATAAAGAGGCGCTGGCTGTAGGCTCGCTGACGGCGTTACAGGGCGACAATCGCAAATAAAAAAAATGTCTTACGGATCCTCAGATATAAAAAAACCCGCCAGCGGCGGGTTTTTTTCACACTGTCAATCAAGCATTTTTCTTCGCTTTCTTGTCAGCTTTTACAACTGCGGGGATGTCTACTTTTACGGCAGCGACATCGCTTTCAGTGAAGTTACGACCGTAATAGGTATCCAGCAGGATCTGTTTCAGTTCGGAAATCAGTGGGTAGCGCGGGTTAGCACCAGTACACTGGTCATCGAATGCATCTTCAGACAGCTTATCTACGTGAGCGAGGAAGTCAGCTTCCTGAACTCCTGCTTCGCGGATAGATTTAGGAATACCCAGTTCAGCCTTCAGGCTTTCCAGCCATGCCAGCAGTTTCTCGATCTTCGCTGCAGTACGGTCGCCCGGTGCGCTCAGACCCAGGTGGTCTGCGATTTCAGCGTAGCGACGACGAGCTTGCGGACGGTCGTACTGGCTGAATGCAGTCTGCTTGGTTGGGTTGTCGTTGGCGTTATAGCGGATAACGTTGCTGATCAACAGGGCGTTCGCCAGACCGTGAGGAATGTGGAACTGTGAACCCAGCTTGTGCGCCATGGAGTGACAAACACCCAGGAAGGCGTTAGCAAATGCAATGCCCGCGATGGTTGCCGCACTGTGTACACGTTCACGAGCTACAGGGTTTTTCGAACCTTCGTTGTAAGAAGCTGGCAGGTTTTCTTTCAGCAGTTTCAGTGCCTGTAAAGCCTGACCGTCAGAGAACTCAGAAGCCAGTACGGAAACGTAAGCTTCCAGGGCGTGAGTTACCGCATCCAGACCACCGAACGCACACAGTGATTTCGGCATTTCCATGACCAGGTTGGCGTCAACGATAGCCATATCTGGCGTCAGTGCGTAGTCAGCCAGCGGATATTTCTGACCCGTTGCGTCATCAGTCACAACAGCAAATGGCGTCACTTCTGAACCGGTACCGGAAGTGGTGGTGACGGCGATCATTTTCGCTTTCACGCCCATTTTCGGGAACTTGTAGATACGTTTACGGATATCCATAAAGCGCAGCGCCAGTTCTTCGAAGTGGGTTTCCGGATGCTCGTACATGACCCACATAATTTTCGCGGCGTCCATTGGGGAACCGCCACCCAGTGCGATGATCACATCAGGTTTGAAGGAGTTAGCCAGTTCAGCGCCTTTACGTACAACGCTCAGGGTTGGGTCAGCTTCAACTTCAAAGAAAACTTCAGTTTCGACGCCAGAAGCTTTCAGAACAGAGGTGATCTGGTCTGCATAACCATTGTTGAACAGGAAACGGTCAGTCACGATGAGCGCACGTTTGTGGCCATCAGTAATCACTTCGTCCAGCGCGATTGGCAGAGAGCCGCGGCGGAAGTAGATAGATTTCGGAAGTTTGTGCCACAACATGTTTTCAGCTCGCTTAGCAACGGTTTTCTTGTTGATCAGGTGTTTTGGACCAACGTTTTCAGAGATGGAGTTACCACCCCAGGAACCACAACCCAGAGTCAGGGAAGGTGCGAGTTTGAAGTTATACAGGTCACCGATACCACCCTGAGAAGCAGGGGTGTTGATCAGGATACGTGCCGTCTTCATCTTCTGACCGAAGTAAGCAACACGCTCTGGTTGGTTATCCTGGTCGGTGTACAGGCAAGAGGTGTGGCCGATACCGCCCATCGCCACCAGCTTCTCTGCTTTTTCTACCGCGTCATCGAAATCTTTCGCACGGTACATTGCCAGTGTCGGGGATAGTTTTTCGTGAGCAAACGGCTCACTTTCATCAACGACTTTCACTTCACCAATCAGAATCTTGGTGGTAGCAGGGACGCTAAAGCCGGCGAGTTCAGCGATTTTATACGCTGGCTGACCTACGATAGCTGCGTTCAGTGCACCATTTTTCAGAATCACGTCCTGAACGGCTTTCAGTTCTTTACCTTGCAACAGGTAGCCGCCGTGGCTGGCGAAACGTTCACGAACGGCGTCGTATACCGAATCAACCACGACAACAGACTGTTCAGATGCACAGATAACGCCGTTATCGAAGGTTTTCGACATCAGCACAGAGGCAACTGCACGCTTGATATCTGCCGTTTCGTCGATCACAACAGGAGTATTACCTGCGCCTACGCCGATGGCTGGTTTACCGGAGCTGTATGCTGCTTTAACCATACCAGGACCGCCGGTCGCCAGGATTAGGTTAATGTCCGGGTGATGCATCAGGGCATTGGACAGTTCAACAGAAGGTTGGTCGATCCAACCGATCAGATCTTTTGGCGCACCCGCAGCAATGGCAGCCTGAAGCACGATATCCGCTGCTTTGTTGGTGGCGTCTTTCGCACGTGGATGCGGGGAGAAAATGATTGCGTTACGTGTTTTCAGACTGATAAGAGATTTGAAGATGGCGGTAGAGGTTGGGTTAGTGGTTGGAACGATACCGCAAATAATGCCGATGGGTTCAGCGATAGTGATGGTGCCAAAAGTGTCGTCTTCTGACAGCACACCGCAGGTTTTCTCATCTTTATAGGCGTTGTAGATATACTCTGAAGCAAAGTGGTTTTTGATCACTTTATCTTCAACGATACCCATACCGGATTCGGCAACGGCCATTTTAGCGAGAGGGATTCGAGCATCTGCAGCAGCCAGAGCGGCCGCGCGGAAGATTTTATCAACCTGTTCTTGGGTGAAATTGGCATATTCACGCTGGGCTTTTTTCACGCGCTCGACGAGGGCGTTCAGTTCAGCGATATTGGTAACAGCCATAATGCTCTCCTGATAATGTTTAAACTCTTTTAGTAAACCAGCGCTCGATACGTCTGACAGTATAGTCAGAGCCGATCCCACTTGCGTAACACACAGTAAAACAAAGGATTACTCACTGCTTCCGCTCACTAATTTACTAAAAGAGCCTTACCTTAGCATCATACCTTTTTGATAGGTGATCTCCCTGGCGGCGTAACCAAGATTACTCACTTCTGAGTACGAAAATTATGATCAAGATCAATTTTGTCCTAAGCTGATACCTTTCAGCAGGGTTATTTTGTGCTAATTATTCCAGTGTTAAATAATTAAGTAACTATTGGAAGTGGCGCTATCATTGATTATACAAATGTTTAACATCATGAATTGATAACGTTTTAGAACAGATTTCTGGTGAAGTGTGCGGCTAAAAAGCGTATCTTCAGCGCGGATTTATCATTACACGCTGTCTCTCCCTGACCATGCTCAATTGCGGAGCTTAATGTGATTCAAACGCTCTTTGATTTCCCTACATATTTCAAGTTTTTTATTGGCTTGTTTGCCCTGGTCAACCCGGTAGGGATTATCCCTGTCTTCATCAGTATGACCAGTTATCAGACAGCTGCCGCGCGAAATAAAACCAACCTGACGGCAAACCTGTCGGTGGCGATTATCTTGCTTACGTCTCTTTATCTGGGGGACGCCATTCTTCAGGTGTTCGGCATCTCGATTGATTCGTTCCGAATAGCAGGCGGGATCCTGGTGGTGACGATTGCCATGTCGATGATCAGCGGCAAGCTGGGGGAGGATAAACAGAACAAGCAGGAAAAATCAGAGACAGCTATCCGCGAGAGCATCGGCGTGGTGCCACTGGCACTGCCGCTGATGGCGGGCCCGGGGGCAATCAGCTCTACCATTGTATGGGGAACACGCTATCACAGCCTGATGCACCTGATTGGCTTCTCTGTCGCCATTGCCCTGTTCGCACTTTGCTGCTGGGGCGTATTTCGTATTGCACCATGGCTGGTTCGCTTGCTGGGACAAACGGGCATCAACGTGATTACCCGTATCATGGGTCTGTTGTTAATGGCGTTAGGCATCGAATTTATCGTTACCGGTATAAAAAGTATATTCCCCGGATTAGTACACTGACTTTCGTTTGAAAGAGCGGAGCCAGCGGCTCCGTTTTTTTACGTGAATATCAGCAAATCATATAAATAAAGTTGAAATACGCACTAGCCATAATAAGTTCTACTAATAACCCTCTTTTGTTGATTTTCAAGAGGTTGTTTATTTTCAGTTTGCTTCTCTGCCCATAAATCCTTCAAACGCTCTGTTATTTTACTCACATGATACTCTGGGGCTTGCTGACAGATAACCGAAATGATATTAGTAATTTCGACGCTGACCCAGACGAATGTGCTAAATAATAACCAGATGTTAAATTTTCGTGAAAAATCGTTCGAATTTGTCATGTCATCGCACCAGTCACGAGAGAACTCTACAACTGAATGTATTGTAAGGGTTTTACTTGTTTTTGGTGTGAAAGGTGGTCGGCGGCATAGCAACGCCTGACTCCGTAAAAGAGAAATGCTTAACAAATTTGCAAAATGTATTGGCGAGAGTTGGCACCATTTGGTACTTTCCGGCCTTATATTTTGCGGCATTAAACAAGTTGATGAGAACTATTTTCATATAGACCTCACTTAAGCTTTCCAGCACACCTCACTGACAGGGGAGAGGTGTAAAGAATCGACGCAAGATCGCCGTACGAGCGGTCAGTAATAATGAAGTCGATGATAGCAAGAAGTAAAAAAAGAACCTGACAGCAGCAAAAAAAACTCCTGCGCTGTACAGGCCCCAACAGGGGATTACACAACTGGCGAAGGCCAGTCATAATAATGAGTGGAGTATCAACACAATGTCCATCATCACAAAAAAAAGTCTGGTAGCGGCGGGGATTTTAACTGCGCTAATCGCGGGCAACGCTGCAATGGCTGCGGACGTTCCTGCTGGTGTTCAGCTGGCTGAGAAGCAAACGCTGGTACGTAATAACGGTGCGGAAGTGCAGTCTCTTGATCCGCACAAAATTGAAGGTGTTCCAGAGTCTAACGTTAACCGCGATCTGTTTGAAGGTCTGCTGGTGACTGACGTAGACGGCCACCCGGCTCCGGGCGTGGCGGAAAAATGGGACAACAAAGATTTTAAAGTCTGGACCTTCCATCTGCGTAAAGATGCCAAATGGTCTGACGGTACGCCGGTTACCGCCGAAGATTTCGTCTATAGCTGGCAGCGTCTGGCGGATCCGAATACCGCCTCCCCGTACGCGAGTTACCTCCAGTATGGCCATATCGCCAATATTGATGACATCATCACGGGTAAAAAGCCAGTAACCGACCTGGGCGTAAAAGCCATCGATGCCAACACTTTTGAAGTGACGTTGAGCGAACCTGTTCCGTACTTCTATAAGTTGCTGGTTCACCCGTCCGTTTCTCCGGTACCAAAATCCGCGGTAGAAAAATTTGGTGAAAAATGGACGCAGCCTGCGAATATCGTGACCAACGGTGCATATAAGCTGAAGGACTGGGTCGTTAACGAGCGTATGGTGCTGGAGCGCAACCCGCAGTATTGGGATAATGCCAAGACGGTTATCAATCAGGTCACCTACCTGCCAATCTCTTCTGAGGTAACGGACGTAAACCGCTACCGCAGCGGCGAAATCGACATGACCTATAACAACATGCCGATTGAACTGTTCCAGAAGCTGAAAAAAGAGATCCCGAAAGAAGTTCACGTCGATCCGTATCTGTGCACCTACTATTATGAAATTAACAACCAGAAAGCACCGTTCACCGACGTACGTGTTCGTACCGCACTGAAGCTGGCTCTGGATCGCGACATTATCGTGAATAAAGTGAAGAATCAGGGCGACCTGCCGGCTTACAGCTACACCCCGCCTTACACCGACGGTATGAAGCTGGTTGAACCTGAATGGTTCAAATGGTCCCAGGAAAAACGTAATGAAGAAGCGAAAAAGCTGCTGGCTGAAGCGGGCTATACCGCCGACAAGCCGCTGACGTTTAGTCTGCTGTACAACACCTCCGATCTGCATAAAAAACTGGCTATTGCCGTCGCGTCAATCTGGAAGAAAAATCTCGGCGTGAACGTGAAGCTGGAAAATCAGGAATGGAAAACCTTCCTCGATACGCGCCATCAGGGAACCTTTGACGTGGCACGTGCAGGATGGTGTGCGGACTATAACGAACCGACCTCATTCCTGAACACCATGCTCAGCGACAGTTCGAACAATACCGCACACTATAAGAGCCCGGCGTTTGATAAACTGATTGGCGATACCCTGAAAGTGGCAGATGACGCCCAGCGCGCCGATCTGTACGCGAAATCAGAACAACAGCTCGATAAAGACTCTGCGATCGTTCCGGTTTACTACTACGTTAACGCCCGCCTGGTGAAACCATGGGTAGGGGGTTATACCGGTAAAGACCCGTTGGATAATATTTCCGTTAAGAATCTTTATATTATCAAGCATTAATGGCAATACGTGGGGCGAGCGAGCTTGCCCCACTGTGTCTATTTTGTAACATTCATCAGGCACACGCCAGAAGGTACGGGCAATGTTGAAATTTATCCTGCGTCGCTGTCTTGAAGCGATTCCAACGTTATTTATTCTAATTACAATTTCCTTCTTTATGATGCGTCTTGCGCCGGGCAGTCCTTTTACCGGTGAACGCACGCTTCCGCCAGAAGTTATGGCCAACATCGAAGCGAAATACCATTTAAACGATCCTATCACCACGCAGTACTTCAACTATCTGAAGCAACTTGCACACGGTGATTTTGGTCCGTCATTCAAATATAAAGACTATTCCGTTAACGACCTGGTGGCGTCCAGCTTCCCGGTATCGGCTAAATTAGGGGCTGCTGCATTTATCCTGGCCGTTGTTCTCGGTGTCACTGCGGGCGTTATCGCCGCACTAAAACAAAATACCCGATGGGATTACGCCGTAATGGGGGTCGCAATGACCGGGGTGGTTATCCCCAGCTTCGTTGTCGCGCCGTTGCTGGTCATGATATTCGCGATAACCCTTAAATGGCTGCCCGGGGGCGGCTGGAATGGCGGGGCGCTGAAGTTCATGATATTGCCGATGGTGGCATTATCTCTGGCCTACATTGCCAGTATCGCCCGTATTACGCGTGGTTCAATGATTGAAGTCCTGCATTCAAACTTTATCCGTACCGCCCGAGCGAAAGGGTTGCCGATGCGCCGGATTATTTTCCGTCACGCTCTCAAGCCTGCACTGTTACCGGTGCTCTCCTATATGGGTCCTGCATTCGTCGGCATTATTACGGGTTCAATGGTGATTGAAACCATTTATGGCCTGCCGGGCATCGGGCAGTTGTTTGTTAACGGGGCGCTTAACCGAGACTATTCGCTGGTGCTGAGCCTGACGATCCTCGTGGGCGCGCTGACCATTCTGTTTAATGCCGTTGTCGATGTGCTGTATGCCGTTATCGATCCGAAAATCCGTTACTAACTGGAGCACGCCATGATGTTGAGTAAGAAAAACAGCGAGGCGCTGGAAAACTTCAGTGAAAAGCTGGAGGTCGAAGGTCGTAGCCTTTGGCAGGACGCCCGCCGTCGTTTTATGCATAACCGTGCCGCCGTTGCCAGCCTGGTCGTGCTGGTGCTTATCGCGCTGTTCGTAACCCTGGCACCAATGCTCTCTCAGTTCACCTATTTCGATACGGACTGGGGCATGATGTCCAGCGCGCCGGATATGGAATCCGGGCACTATTTCGGTACCGACTCCTCCGGGCGTGATTTGCTGGTGCGTGTGGCGATTGGCGGCCGTATCTCCCTGATGGTTGGCATCGCAGCGGCGCTGGTGGCGGTAATTGTCGGCACGCTTTACGGTTCGCTTTCCGGTTACCTCGGCGGGAAAGTGGACTCCGTGATGATGCGTATGCTTGAAATCCTGAACTCCTTCCCGTTCATGTTCTTCGTCATTCTGCTGGTGACCTTCTTTGGTCAAAATATCCTGCTGATCTTCGTGGCGATCGGGATGGTGTCCTGGCTGGATATGGCGCGTATTGTGCGCGGCCAGACGCTGAGCCTTAAACGTAAGGAGTTTATCGAAGCCGCACAGGTTGGTGGCGTTTCTACCGCCAATATTGTGGTGCGTCATATCGTTCCTAACGTGCTGGGCGTGGTGGTGGTATACGCCTCCCTGCTGGTGCCAAGTATGATCTTGTTTGAATCTTTCCTGAGCTTCCTGGGATTAGGTACGCAAGAGCCGTTGAGTAGCTGGGGCGCTCTGTTAAGTGACGGCGCAAACTCCATGGAAGTGTCACCGTGGTTACTGCTGTATCCGGCGGGCTTCCTGGTCGTCACCCTGTTCTGTTTCAACTTTATCGGCGATGGCCTGCGTGATGCCCTCGACCCGAAAGACCGTTAAGGAGCGCCGTCATGACCATTATTGAAACGGCAACCGCGCCACAGGCGCAACAGCGGACCAGCGCACTGCTGGACGTTAAAGACCTCCGCGTGACGTTTAAAACCCCCGACGGTGATGTGACTGCCGTTAACGATCTCAACTTCGACCTGCGTGCCGGTGAAACGCTGGGCATTGTGGGCGAATCCGGTTCCGGTAAATCCCAGACCGCATTCGCGCTGATGGGCCTGCTGGCATCAAACGGCGTGATAGGGGGTTCGGCGACGTTTAACGGGAAAGAGATCCTGAATTTGCCGGAACATGAGCTGAACAAGCTGCGCGCCGAGCAGATTTCAATGATTTTCCAGGATCCGATGACCTCCCTGAACCCCTATATGCGGGTGGGTGAACAGCTGATGGAAGTGCTGATGCTCCACAAGGGGCTGGGCAAAGCCGAAGCGTTTGAAGAGTCCGTCAAAATGCTGGATGCGGTGAAAATGCCTGAAGCACGCAAGCGCATGCGCATGTATCCGCACGAGTTCTCCGGCGGTATGCGTCAGCGAGTCATGATCGCGATGGCATTGCTTTGCCGGCCAAAACTGCTGATCGCTGATGAACCAACCACCGCCCTTGACGTGACCGTCCAGGCGCAGATCATGACGTTGCTGAACGAGCTGAAGCGTGAGTTCAACACCGCCATCATCATGATCACCCACGATTTAGGCGTCGTTGCCGGGATCTGCGACAAAGTGTTAGTCATGTATGCAGGCCGCACGATGGAATACGGTAATGCCCGCGATGTGTTCTACCAGCCAGCCCACCCGTACTCTATCGGGCTGCTGAATGCCGTACCGCGCCTCGATGCGGAAGGGGAGTCGCTGCTGACTATCCCGGGCAACCCGCCAAACCTGCTGCGTTTGCCAAAAGGCTGCCCGTTCCAGCCACGCTGTCCGCATGCGATGGAAATCTGTAACAGCGCACCGCCGCTGGAAGCGTTTGCCCTAGGCCGTCTACGCGCCTGCTTTAAGCCGCTGGAGGAGCTGGTATGAACGCAATCGACGAAAAAAGAAATGTGCTGCTCGAAATCGCTGACCTGAAGGTCCATTTCGATATCAAAGACGGTAAACAGTGGTTCTGGCAGCCAGCCAAAACCCTGAAAGCGGTGGATGGCGTCACGCTACGCCTGTACGAAGGGGAGACTCTGGGCGTGGTGGGCGAATCCGGCTGCGGCAAGTCGACGTTTGCGCGTGCGATCATCGGCCTGGTGAAAGCCACCGACGGGAAAGTGGCCTGGCTTGGCAAAGATCTGCTGGGGATGAAGCCGGATGAATGGCGCAATGTGCGCAGTGATATCCAGATGATTTTCCAGGATCCTCTGGCGTCCCTGAACCCGCGTATGACCATTGGCGAAATCATTGCCGAGCCGCTGCGCACCTATCATCCGAAGATGCCGCGCCAGGAAGTTCGCGATCGGGTGAAAGCGATGATGCTGAAGGTGGGTCTGTTGCCTAACCTCATCAACCGCTACCCTCACGAGTTTTCCGGCGGTCAGTGCCAGCGTATCGGTATCGCACGCGCGTTGATCCTTGAACCGAAACTGATTATCTGTGATGAGCCGGTTTCGGCGCTGGACGTTTCCATCCAGGCCCAGGTGGTTAACCTGCTACAGAAACTGCAACGGGAAATGGGGCTGTCGCTGATCTTCATCGCCCACGATCTGGCGGTGGTAAAACACATTTCAGACCGTGTGCTGGTCATGTATCTGGGCCACGCCGTGGAGTTGGGCACGTATGATGAGGTGTACCATAATCCACTGCACCCTTATACCAAAGCGCTGATGTCTGCGGTTCCCGTTCCGGATCCCGATCTGGAAAAAAATAAAACCATTCAGCTTCTGGAAGGTGAACTGCCTTCGCCAATCAACCCGCCTTCAGGCTGCGTATTCCGTACGCGATGCCCAATAGCCGGGCCGGAATGTGCAAAAACACGGCCGGTTCTGGAGGGCAGTTTCCGACATGCGGTTTCCTGCCTGAAAGTAGACCCGTTATAATCGCAAGGGCTGACATGATGTCAGCCCTTATTTTTTAGAGGTTAATGTGTCGCGATTATTCACGTCGGCCCGTCAGCGGCTTTATCACCTTTTATTTGATCCAGAAACGGTTTCCGGTCGCCGTTTCGAGGGTCTGTGTGGCTTATTTGCGCTGATTAGCGTCATTATTATCTTTATCGAATCCGGTGCCGGAACGCAGTACCACATGACGTATGAGGAGTGGCACGTATTTGTCTGGCTGGAATTGATCGTCACGCTGGTGTTTACCGCAGAGTATGTGCTGAGGGTCATTAGCTGGCCAAATCCGGCGAAATACGTTTTCAGCTTCTGGGGATTTATTGATTTAGCCACTATCCTGCCGCTGTATGTCATGTGGCTGTGGCCTGAGATCAGCCTGAATTATGTGTTTGCCTGGCGCGCAATGCGGGCGATTCGTGTGTTACGAATTCTGAAGCTGCTGCGCTTTATGCCGTCGCTGAGGGTTTTTTGGGTCGCCATTGTCAGCGCCCGCCACCAGCTTATTCTCTTCTATTCGTTTATTGCTATCGTGATGATCGTTTTTGGCTCCCTGATGTATTTAATCGAAGGGCCAAAATACGGGTTTACCACGCTTAATGCGTCGGTTTACTGGGCTATCGTCACGGTGACCACCGTGGGCTATGGCGATATTACACCGCATACGCCGCTCGGACGTATTGTGGCATCGGTTCTTATACTGATCGGTTATTCGGTGATAGCGATACCGACGGGGCTAATTACCACCCATATGAGCAGCGCCTTCCAGAACAGCAAGCAGCAACGCAAATGTCCGAATTGTCAGCAGGGAAATCATGAACCCGGGGCGCGGTTTTGTCACCGCTGTGGAAATGCCTTGCCGGATTAAATAAAAAAGGCTGCGCGGGCAGCCTTTTTTATTATTCGCGCCAGAGAATATGGCACAGCTTATGGTCTTTCTCGCGGCACAGCAGGACGCGGGCAAAGATGTCGTTAATTTCTCCGCCGTCTTCATCTGCCAGGCCAATTACTACCTCAGCGAAGAAGTCCGGGTTGAGATCAAAATCGACGTGTTCGGCCCAGTCTTCAGACGGATCGAACAGCTCAGCACCGCCACGCTCTTCAAATTGCAGGTTGAAAAGAATGACGTCAGCAGGGTCGAGATTATCGACCGCCAGCTCGAGAAAAATATCGTAGGCCTGTTCGAGCGTTTCGTCTTCGGTCAGGCGATTGTTCAGATCCATTTCCATGATGACTACCTGTTAAACATCGTTGGGCACGTTTTACAGCAACGGACTAAAGAAGTAAAACAGTCGTTCGGCAATTCGCTGCCACAGCGGACGTTTCGCCCACAGTCTGGCGTCCAGCAGGCGTGAGCGGGAGATATAATCATCCTGAACCGCCGCCAGATCGCCGCCGAAACCGGCGTCATCAATGACCAGCGTAATTTCAAAATTCAGCCACAGACTGCGCATATCGAGGTTGACGGTACCCACCAGGCTCAGCTCTCCGTCTACCAGCACGCTCTTGGTGTGTAACAGACCGCCTTCGAACTGATAGATTTTAACGCCCGCGGCCAGCAGCTCACTAAAGAACGCGCGACTTGCCCACCCGACCAGCAGCGAATCGTTCTTGCGCGGCATAATAATGCTCACATCCACTCCGCGCTGTGCCGCTGTACAGATGGCGTGCAGAAGGTCGTCGCTGGGGACGAAATAGGG
Organism: Enterobacter sp. DSM 30060; assembly: GCF_013375955.1. Taxonomy (NCBI): domain Bacteria; kingdom Pseudomonadati; phylum Pseudomonadota; class Gammaproteobacteria; order Enterobacterales; family Enterobacteriaceae; genus Enterobacter; species Enterobacter sp. DSM 30060. The sequence goes on along the minus strand of NZ_CP056118.1, from coordinate 4,397,119 downwards.
CGTGGTCATGATCAGATATTCCCGCGCGGAGTACGCGGCGGTAAGCAGTGCCTGATGGATCAGATCTTCCGGGAAGCCAGGACCGGAGGCGATAGTGTGGATAGTGTGCCCGCTGGCTTCCTCAAACGGCATGATATTGCCATCCGGCGGCGGGGGAAGAATGCGTTTACCGGTTTCAACTTCCCAGTCGCACGAATAGACGATGCCCATAGAGGTTGCCACCGGGCCTTCCATGCGAGCCATCAAATCGATCCATTGCCCCACGCCGGAATCCTGTTTAAAGAAGCGGGGGTCGACCATGTTCATGCTGCCGGTGTAGGCGATATAGTTATCGATCAGAACCATTTTCCGGTGCTGACGAAGATCCATGCGGCGCAGAAAGACGCGCATAAGATTCACTTTCAGCGCCTCGACCACCTCGATACCGGCGTTGCGCATCATGCCTGCCCACGGGCTACGGAAAAAGGCCACGCTGCCGGCGGAGTCCAGCATCAGGCGGCAGTGGATACCGCGACGTGCAGCGGCCATCAGCGATTCGGCGACCTGGTCCGCCATGCCGCCCGGCTGCCAGATATAAAACACCATCTCGATATTATGCCGGGCGAGCTGGATATCACGGATCAGCGCCTGCATCACGTCATCGGAAGAGGTCATCAGTTGCAGCTGATTGCCTTTTACCCCAGCAATGCCCTGGCGGCGTTCGCACAGCTTGAACAAAGATGCGGCCACGCTGCTGTTCTCTTCGGCGAAGATATGCTTGCAGGCTTTAAGGTCGGCAAGCCATTTTGCCGTGGAGGGCCACATGGCACGGGCGCGTTCGGCCCGGCGTTTACCCAGATGAAGTTCACCGAAAGAGAGATAGGCGATGATGCCCACCAGCGGCAGAATGTAGATAATCAGAAGCCAGGCCATGGCGGAAGGCACCGCTCTGCGTTTCATCAGAATGCGCAACGTCACCCCGGCAATTAACAGCCAGTATCCTAAAATGACCAGCCAACTCACCACGGTGTAGAAGGTTGTCATAAATAAAAAATCCTTTTGAAAGCGTATTGTTATGAGTTTACGCATCAGGATTCATCTGGCAAATAAAAACGGCAGATAAAAGCGCTGGTTTGCCGCCTGCTTAGGCATATAATGGCATCTCTGTTAGAGAAAGAGTTGTAGACATGAAGCGCAGTAGAACTGAAGTAGGGCGCTGGCGCATGTTGCGACAGGTGAGTCGTCGTAAGGCTCGTTGGCTGGAAGCACAATCCCGCCGCAATATGCGTATCCACGCCATCAGAAAATGTGGCCTGAACAGACACCGTAACGCGCTGCTGTTCGCGGTCCAGTATATCTGAAAAGCATGAGGGGCACCGTAAAGGTGCCCATTAAACATCCAGACTATCAATTTTTGCAGTCTCCTCCCGTCTGCTTTCCACGATATACTACGTCCCCATAACGTCATGATATTAAAAGATGAATCCTTATCTCTGGATTTTTATTGCACTTTTGGCGCTGGATGCGCTCAGGGAAGGTTTAGGACTTTCGTCATTTTCCTCATTGGCAGATTATGTTTTTGCGTGGGGAATACATTGGCTTTATTAAAGGAAAAAAGGATGAACGTAAAAGTGATGGCAGCACTCTTCGGGATTGCAGTATTAAGCGGTTGTGCCAGTAGCAAAACCTCACCCGAACGGCACGCGTTTTATTTCGTGTCGCATCAGTCCAGCTTTACTGGCGGCAATTATACCTCCAGCGTGCAGAAAAATTATCACCTGAACGTAGCACAGTTCCGCGAGCTTTATGCCAGGGGCAAAGCTGACCGTGCGGAAGGGCGGACTCAGGCTGAAGCCAGTGAATACGCGCAAAGCATTCGCGATCAGCTGAAAGAAAATGCGAAGTCGCAGGAATTGTACGCAGGCAACGCGAAGGATAAATGGTCTTCGGACTTGGACAGTAAAGACGCCATATTATTTGGTAACGAACTGGCCGCGACTTATCTTGATGGCTATAACGGCGTACAATAGCGCAACTGATTCAGGGGATACCGTTATTACCGGTATCCCCGCTGTTTTTGAGCAAAAGGAGTGAGACGTGTTTGCGGAGTTTGGTGTACTGAATTTCTGGACCTATGTTGTCGGCGCATTTTTTATCGTGCTGGTTCCAGGACCGAACACCTTGTTTGTGCTGAAAACAGGGATTGGCCACGGCGTTAAGAAAGGCTATCTGGCAGCCACCGGTGTGTTTATTGGTGATGCCGTGCTGATGTTTCTGGCCTGGGCGGGCGTCGCCGCGTTGATCCAGACCACTCCGGTATTATTTAATATTGTCCGCTATCTTGGGGCGTTTTATCTGCTGTGGCTCGGCGGAAAAATGCTCTGGTCCGTTATGACACGTCAAAAAAATGCGCACGAAAGTAGCGCCGAACCGGCAAGCGCGATCCTTAAGCGTTCGCTGGTGCTGAGCCTGACGAACCCGAAAGCGATTCTCTTTTACGTATCGTTCTTCGTGCAGTTCATTGATGTCAATGCGAAGAATACCGGCACGTCGTTCCTGATCCTCGCCACAACGCTTGAGCTGATCAGCTTCATGTACATGAGCTTCCTGATTTTCTCAGGCGCGTTTGTCACGCGTTACCTGAAAACCAAAAAGAAACTGGCGAAGCTGGGGAACGGGTTGATAGGCCTGCTGTTTGTTGGATTTGCGGCTAGGCTGGCGTCGCTGCACTGAATGAAGAAAAGGCTCCCGAGGGAGCCTTTCATTTCAGAACACTTTTTTATACGGGCGAACCGTGACTTTCTCGTATACGCCGGCTGCGACGTACGGGTCTGCTTCTGCCCAGGCCTGCGCGGCTTCCAGAGATTCAAACTCGGCAATCACCGTGGAGCCGGTAAAACCCGCTGCTCCCGGATCGTTGCTGTCAACGGCAGGCATCGGGCCTGCGGTCAGCAACCGACCTTCATCCTGTAGCAGCTGTAAACGCGCCAGATGGGCAGGGCGAACGGAAAGACGTTTTTCCAGAGAATCAGGTACATCTTCAGCGTAAATCACATAAAGCACGGCAAAGCTCCTTAACCGGTAAAAGTGACATTTACGTTATGTGAAAGCACAAATGACTGCAATATAAAGATAATAACAATGTTAAAACCCTGATCTGGATGCCCCTTTTTTGCCCTCTTATACGCTTAAATTGCGCCAGGACAAAGTGTCTTATTGAATATGATTGCTATTTGCATTTAAAATCGAGGTTCGGTTTTTTAACGTTGATGATTATGACTTCGATGACCCTTGATTTACCTCGCCGCTTTCCATGGCCGACGCTGCTTTCCGTCGTTATTCACGGTGCTGTCGTGGCGGGTCTGCTCTATACCTCGGTTCATCAGGTTATTGAAATGCCAGCGCCAGCGCAGCCAATTTCTGTGACCATGGTATCGCCCGCGGATCTTGAACCGCCGCAGGTTGCGCCGCCGCCACAGCCCGTTGTTGAACCCGAGCCGGAACCCGAGCCGATTCCTGAACCGCCAAAAGAAGCGCCGGTGGTGATCCATAAGCCAGAGCCGAAACCTAAGCCGAAGCCAAAACCCAAGCCGGTCAAAAAGGTGGAAGAGCGTCCGAAACGCGAAGTGCGTCCGGTTGAGCCGCGCACCACGCAGCCGGTTGAAAATGCCGCCCCGTCACGTCCGCTGATGAGTAACACCACGACCGCGACAAAACCGACGGTAACGGCGCCAGCGGGCCCGCGCGCGCTGAGCCGTAACCAGCCGCAGTATCCGGCACGTGCTCAGGCGTTACGTATTGAAGGGCGTGTACGGGTAAAATTCGACGTTACGGCTGATGGACGTGTGGATAACGTGGAAATCCTGTCCGCACAGCCGGCGAATATGTTTGAACGCGAAGTTAAATCGGCCATGCGCAGGTGGCGTTATGAAGCCGGTAAACCCGGCAATGGGTTGATTGTAAATATTGTCTTCCGCCTGAACGGCGGGGCACAGATGGAATAAAAGAAGCCTCCGCAAGGAGGCTTTTTTTACGTGAGGATCAGCTCCGTGGGAGCTGGCGGGGCTTACCGTCGCTATCCACTGCCACGTAGATGAACAGGGCCTCCGTCGCCTTATAGCGCTGACCAATCGGTTCAGAAGAGACTTTTTTCACCCATACTTCAATGTTAATGGAGATAGACGTATTGCCGCGTGTTACGCAGCGTGCGTAACAGCACACCACGTCCCCCACCGCGACAGGGCGCAGGAAGGTCATGCCATCGACCCGGACGGTTACCACGCGCCCGTGTGCAATCTCTTTTGCCAGGATTGCACCGCCCATATCCATCTGCGACATTAACCAGCCACCAAAAATATCGCCATTGGCATTCGTATCCGCAGGCATTGCCAGTGTGCGTAAAACCAGTTCGCCCTGTGGGGCGTCATTTGTTGTCATTGTTTTTAAACTCGTAACTGAAGACTTCAGGCGGGATGCTACTATGATTTCTGGCTGGAGAGAATAGGGTTAGCGCCCGCAGCGCGGGCGCCTGAAGGTCAGAAGGACATGGTTACGCCAGCGTAATAGGCGCGGCCCGGTTCGTTATAGGTAGATGCACCGTCATTTTCACGGTAAATCTGCTTATCAAAGAGGTTGCTGATGCCGGCATTCAGGCGCAGGTTTTTGGTCAGCTGATAGTTACTGCCGATACCCACGATGGAATACGCGCCGATCTCTCTGTTGGACATCGCATTTTCCTCTTTGCGGATTTCAGCGTTTTCTCTGGGCTTCTGGCGGCCGTACATCGTCCAGCTTACGTTGGCTGAAAGCTTGCTGTTAACCTCCCAGTCCAGCATGGTGTTGACGGTATATTTGGGGATAATCGACAGCGGATTACCGGTGTCTTTACTTTCAGACTGAATCATATACGTCGCATTAGTACGCCAGGTTAGCGTGTCGCGGATAACAGGGACGGTGAGGTTGCCTTCCAGACCTTCAACAACGGCCTTACCGCCGTTCTCCCATTGCAGGATATTTGCGTCGCTGCTTGTCTGCCCCAGCACGTCCGTTCCTGAAACGATCTTGTTTTTGTAATCATTGCGGAACCAGGTAATTCCAGCCTCGTAGCCTTCCAGGACAAAGGCCAGGCCGATCTCTTTGTTCACGCTGATTTCCGGATCCAGATCCGGGTTACCTAACAGGTAACAGCTTCCTTCGGAAACGTTATTCGGGCAGCCATTGCCGCGGGTGGAAAGCAGATAGCCTTCGCTGGATTGATACAAGTTTGGCGCTTTAAATACCCGAGCGATACCCGCTTTAACCTTGAACATGTCACCCAAATCCTGAGAGAGGTTCAGGCTCGGACTCCAGTTGCTGCCAAATTGATTGTGATAATCAAAGCGGAGCCCTGGGATCAGGTTGGTGCCCTGACGCGCTTCAATATTGTCCTCAAGATAGATGCCGGTGAGGTCAGCGCTGTTTTTGCTGTTGCGCTCAGAAGCCGTGCCGGGAACGCCGTTAATCACTTCTCCCGACACATTTGTCGACTGCATTGAGGCCGGATCGTTCAGTTCATCACGGTTCCATTCTGCACCCACGGTTAGCGTCTGTTCGACCAGCCAGAAGAAAGGAATGTTCAGTTCACCCGTTGAACGGTATGACTCCAGCCGGCTGGTATCGTATTTATCGCTATTGATCATCCCTTCAACTTTGCCCGTAGAGCCTTCTTCCAGTCGGGTGTTGTTGGTCTTTTCATAATAAACCCCGAACTTTGACTGACCCCAGTCCCAGATGCCGTTGTGCGTAATGCCATAAGACTGGCGGTACATTCGGTTGGTTTCGTGTCCATACAGGGACGACACCAGACCGTCAGGGCTGACGTTGCTGTTGCTGTATTGAGTATCACCCGCGTAGATATTGCCTTGGCGGCTGTAGCTGTAGTCGAAATCGATAATCTGCTGTGGCGTGAGTTTCCAGGAGAGCAGGGCATTAATGTCCTTGTTACGTACGCCCTCTCGCCCGGCGGCGTAAGAGCCGTTTTGCGCGGTGTTGATGTCCTGAGCATCTGCGTCGGTTTTGTTGATATTCCCGTACAGGCGCATCGTTAACGCATCGCCCGCGAGGGGGCCGCTCAGATCAAAATTAGCGCGTTTCGTCGCCCCCTCTTTATCATTTTCAGGCTGGTTAGTGTACAGGGAGAGGGAGCCGTGCCAGTCGTTGGACGGGCGTTTGGTAATGATGTTGACGACGCCGCCGGCAGCCCCCGAACCATAGCGGGCGGCAGCTGGTCCCCGGAGCACTTCAATACGCTCAACCATCTCTGGCGGAACCCAGTTGGTGTCCCCGCGGGTGTCGCGCTCCCCGCGCCAGCTGTAGCGCACCGAGTTACGTGACGTCACCGGCACACCGTCAATCAGAATCAGCGTGTTCTCTGGCCCCATACCGCGGATGTCGATCTGACGGTTGTTACCACGACTGCCTGTCGCGCTGTTTCCGGTGAGGTTAACCCCGGGCATTTTGCGAATAATTTCCGAAAGATCGTTAACCGGTGGATCCTTTTCTATGTCCTTTGCCGTGATGATGGAAACCCCCGGCTGTTGCTTTAGGGCCTCTTCAGCGGTTGCCTGAACGACCATTGTTTCACCATCGGCGAGAGGATCTTCCGCTGCGTGCGCGCTCTGGTATAGCGTTGAAAGAATGGCGAGCGTAAGTGTAGCCGGGGCAAATCTTATTATGTTATTCATCAACTCATTTCCATTTGTTAAAAATGCGATGAAGAATATTAATGATAGTGATTCTCATTACAATAAAGCGACAGCAATCTCCATAAAATCTTCATGATTCAGACATTTTCGCAGGAAGGTTGTGGAGAAAAGGGAAGGCGGGAAAAGAGGCCAGACCGCGTGACGATCTGGCCAGAAGGATCAGTGCTTGTCATCCTGCGGCATGTGGCGATAAATATAAACGCCGCTGAGTAGGGTGAAGATAAGGGTCAGCGCCGTCAGGCCAAACACCTTGAAGTTGACCCAGATATTCTGCGGCAGCCAGAATGCGATATAGATATTCGCCAGACCACACAGAATAAAAAATAGCGCCCAGGCGATATTCAGACGCCCCCACACAGCCTGCGGCAGCGTCAGTTCTTTCCCCAGCATGCGCTGGATCAGCGGCTTCTTCATCACCCACTGGCTGATGAGCAGCGCGCCCGCAAACAGGCCGTAAATCACTGTGACCTTCCATTTGATAAATTCATCATTGTGGAAGAACAACGTCAGACCACCAAACACCGCCACCATCAGGAAAGTGATGAGCGCCATCTTTTCAACTTTGCGATAGCGAACCCAGCTGTAAATCAGCACCACAGCCGTTGCCACAATCAGCGCCAGCGTGCCGGCATAGATGTCGTACAGCTTATAAAAAGCGAAAAATACGATCAGCGGTAAAAAATCAAGAAACTGCTTCATTCTGCGATCCCGGTTACTGACGAATTAACATGTACAGGCGGAACAAATAGACCAGCAGTACAGCTGAAATCAGATTGCTCAGCGTATTGGCGACAACCGCGCCGACGTTTGGCGTTAATACCGCAAAATTCGGCGCAAACAGCAACAGTAGAGTCTTGGCCAGCAACCAGCTGATAACGGCCGGGGCGACCAGACGCATATTCGCCCACGCGAGCCTTATGCTGCTGCGCATGGCGGTGAAAATACCCATTTTGTCCTGCACAACCATTACTGGCGCAAATGAAAGCACGATAGCCAGCAGCACGCCCGGAACGACAACCAACATTATCCCCATCTGGACCAGCAGCGTGGTCAGGAAGATGAGGATAAACAGTTTCGGCAGCACCGGAGCACTGGCCCCGATGGCACGTAACGCGCTGACGCGTTGGCCGGCAGACACCAGCTGGATCATCAGCAACACGCCACCCGCCAGAATGGCGTTGCCGATCAGCCCCGAGAAGGTAGATGCCGCAGATGCACGCAGCAAGATTTGCTGTTGCTCTGGCGTCATATTCTGCACAAGGTCAAATAACCCTGCGCTGCCTGCAAGATGATCCCCCTGGCTCAGCGAGGCAATCTGTTCATCACTGGGTGAGAACGCATGACCCAGCACCACCGTAATAAAGGCGCACAACAACGCGATCAGTAAAAAAGTAACGAACTGATTGCGGAAAAAATTTCCCGTGTCACGGTAGACAGACTTCGCCGTGATAGACATGCACTCTCCTTGAGTATTGCAGGTGTTAATTAGCCGGCAATTGTACACCGGATAACACGCTGGTGGCAGCATCAAGGCTTGTATGGAAAAGCATATCTTTGTAAAGCGGCGGTAATCCATAGCGGGCGCGGGCGCGATTGCATGCCTCATGGACCTGTCCATCCTCTCCCGACATCGCGAAAGTGCGGCACGGGCTGGGGCGATCCGCGTAAATGGAACAGCGGGTGGATACCCCAGGTTCACCTTGCAGTGCCACACAGCGGCTCTGTTTTTGGTTGGTGCCGCGCATGCAACGCAGGAAAGGGGTCAAGGGTTCAGTGAGATCAACCGGAACGGTGCCGCCGCCATCGCTGGCTTCAGCCCAGTAGAAAGAGACTCGAAAATACGCACAACAGGCTCCGCACGTCATGCACGGGTTATGATCACTCATGGCACACCTGCAAAAGTAGAACGCATCAAATCAGATTGTGAGAGCGATAAATTATCCAGCCGCTACAGGAAGCGCAAGAGAGGAAAAACAGAAAATTTTGTAACTATGAAATGCCAAAAATTGACGCGGTAACAACTTATTGCTTTATGAGGCGTCACCAAAAATTAACCTAGATCAATGAATGTTAACTTACTGGTTTTAATGTGATCTGTGTTAGATCACTTATTACTCATTTGTGAGTATATTCTCCTCCGCAATTAAAACCACAACGATGGAGCGGATATGAAAAAATTAGCGGTGGCAGCCCTTATCTTAAGCAGTCTCTCTGGCGGCGCGTACGCGCATGAAGCAGGTGAATTCTTTATTCGTGCCGGTTCGGCAACGGTGCGTCCAACGGAAGGTTCCGACAATGTACTGGGTATGGGCGGGTTTAACGTTAGCAATAACACCCAGTTAGGCCTGACATTCACGTATATGGCTACGGATAACATTGGCGTTGAGCTTCTGGCCGCCACGCCATTCCGTCACCGCGTCGGTTTAGGGCCGACCGGGGACATTGCTACGGTGCACCATTTACCACCAACCCTGATGGCGCAGTGGTACTTCGCCGATTCCAGCAGCAAGTTACGCCCTTATATTGGTGCAGGCGTTAACTACACCACCTTCTTTGATGAGAAATTTAACGATACCGGTAAAGAGGCTGGGCTATCCGATCTCAGCCTGAAAGACTCGTGGGGCATGGCGGGGCAGGTTGGTCTGGATTATCTGATTAACCGTGACTGGCTGATCAACGCCTCGGTCTGGTATATGGACATTGATACGGACGTGCGCTTTAAAGCTGGCGGCCAGCAGCAAAGTATCAATACCCGTCTGGATCCGTGGGTATTTATGTTCTCAGCAGGCTATCGTTTCTGACAGAAGATATATCCCCTGTCAGCCGGTGATTGCTGTATGGTGGTTGTTCCACACACCTGGCTGGAGGGGATATCCCCAACATCAAATTTGAGTGTCCGGTTTGTGCAGGTAAACAGTTTCAGTTCACGACGTTCAGCCCAGCACATAGCCTACCTCACGGTGCTATCTGTTCCGTTTGCGGAACACGTCTCACCATTTATTCATGCCTGCCGAAGCTCAGACGACGACGGTGGCCAAAGCCAGTGAACTAGAAAAGGCCTCTGAGAGGCCTTTTTCGATCGTGAAATCACTTCTGAATTAAATAACGAATGGTTGGTCCGTCCTGCTGGATATCCAGCACGGTATAGCCGTGATTTTTGGCATCAAGCGGAATGTTATTGATCGACTGGGGGCAATCGCTCACCACTTCCAGAATTTCACCTTTCTTAAGCTGCGGTAACGCCTCAAGCGTGGCGACAGCCGGGTAAGGGCAGGGTTCACCCACCATATCGAGACGATAATCAGGCACGATCTCTTTCATGCGGCATTCTCCTGAGTTTCAGTTTTGACGGTGGCACGCCGGAAGAAGCGCTTTTCTTGCGCAATAACCAGTAAGAAGGCGATAAGCAGCAGGGCGTAGGTCACCATGAGCCCCCCGAGTGGACCAAAGGTATTCAGCAAATTGACCTTGTCCCAGTTGGTTGCCAGTACTGGAGAGACGTCATCCCAGTAGTACGCCAGGAGGGTTGAGCCAATCACGTTACCCAGACCAACCCACCAGTAATGCACCTGGCCTTCCACGGCGCGATACATCCAGCCAGTTTCACACCCGCCCGCCAGCACGATGCCAAAACCAAACAGCAGCCCGCCAATGACCGCATTAGGACCGGCCCACATGATTTTCGGCTCAACGCCGAGCTGAACATAGCTAAAGATCCCGATCGCGCTCACGGCCATCCCGGCAATAATGGCTTTCGCCATCATGGTACGTCCGGTGATCCACATATCGCGAAACGCGGAGGTAAAGCAGATCTGCGCGCGTTCAATCAGCAGACCAAAGCCGACGCCGAACAGCATGGCCAGACCGAGTTTGGGCTGATTCATCGCCGTGCAAATCGCCCAGGCAACCATAGCAAAAAAGACCAGCATACCGAGGCGGAAGCGACGACGCGCCTGATCGGTTTTTTGCGTTAACGGAGATGCAGCGCTAACTTTCGTCATTTTCACCGGAATGCGGAACAGTGGCAGCAGGGTGAACTTTGCACCGAAATATGAGCCTATGGCGGTGGCGACGGCAAAGAACCAGGCATGCAGCGAGAACTGCGGAATACCGGTAAAGAACGCGGCCAGATTACAGCCCATCGCCAGGCGGGCGCCAAACCCGGCAATGATACCGCCGACCACGGCCTGCATAATGCGGATGCGGCTTTTCGGCATGCGCAACTTAACGTTGTTGGCCCACAGCGCGGCCGCAAAACATCCGCCAAACATGCCAATGATCATCATTCCGTCGATGCGGGTCAGCGGTGAGCCCTCAAGATGGATCAGTTTGAAGTAACCCCACTCTTCGGCATGAACGCCTGCCAGCTGTAATAGCTGCCCACCCCAGCGGGTAAACTCGCCCGTAACAGCCCAGAAGGTGCCGGTAATACCGAAATAATAGGTAGAGAGAATGCCTGCCGCGATAACGGCCGGAACAGGTGACCAGAACTTAACCAGGTAAGTCTGTTTGAAGGAATGCCAGGACATGAATAACCTCTGAACTCAGAAGGGTAACGCTAAAAAGAGCCCAGACCATACGCTTACGCGAAAGTTTGAAAAGTCATTCACACCGAAAATATCGACAGGATCAATTTTGACCTGCTTCTTTCAGGAAGAGATAAGGGAAAACCGCCTGACGCCGGGGCCAGACGGTGTTAACGGTTACGCCTTGTGTGTGGCCGCTTTCATGGATGTGACGAATGCGTGTAACTCAGCCAGCATCTGCTCTGGCTTATCCACATTCTTCTCGATGATTTTCACGATAGCCGAACCGGAAATGGCCCCGGCGGCTTTCGCGTCAATCGCCGCAGTAACCTGATCCGGAGAGGAAATCCCAAAGCCCTGAAGCGGCGGTGCAGCATGGTATTCTGCCAGCTTCTCCACCAGATGATGCAGCGGAAGCGCGGCTTTGTTTTCCGCACCGGTGACGCCCGCACGGGAGAGCAGGTAAGTGTAACCCCGTCCGTAAGAGGCAATCTGGCGCAACAGATCGTCATCAGCATTCGGTGGACAGATGAAAATCGGCGCGACGTTGTGGCGCATCGCCGCCTGACGGAACGGCGCAGACTCTTCAACGGGCACGTCAGCCACCAGCACGGAGTCAACGCCCACGCGGGCGCACTCTGCGTAAAACGCATCAATACCGCGGCTGAACACCAGGTTGGCGTACATCAGCAGGCCGATCGGAATGGTCGGGTGCTTCTGGCGGATCGCCGCCAGCATTTCGAAGCACTGGCCCGGCGTCACGCCCGCAGCAAACGCGCGAAGCGTCGCATTCTGGATTGTCGGGCCATCCGCCAGCGGATCGGAGAACGGAATCCCCAACTCCAGCGCGTCGGCACCGGCGTCAATCAGGGTATCGATAATCTTCAGCGACAGCTCCGGACCGGGGTCGCCCAGCGTCACGAAGGGAACGAAAGCGCCTTCCTGGCGGGCTTTCAGTTGTGAAAATGCGTTGTCGTAGCGTTCCATCAGATTTCCCCTCGTGCTTTCAGAATATCGTGAACGGTGAAGATATCTTTGTCACCGCGACCGGAAAGGTTTACCACCAGCAGCTGCTCTTTTTCCGGGTTTTCCTTCATCATTTTCAGCGCGTGCGCCAGCGCGTGGGAAGACTCCAGCGCCGGGATGATCCCTTCATTGCGGCACAGCGTTTTGAAGGCCTCCAGCGCTTCGTCATCGGTGATGGAGACATAATCCGCGCGGCCGGTGCTGTTGAGGAACGCGTGCTGCGGCCCTACGGACGGGAAATCCAGCCCGGCAGAGATTGAGTAAGACTCCTCAATCTGCCCTTCATCGGTCTGCATCATCGGGGCCTTCATGCCGAAATAGATCCCCACGCGGCCATGCTTCAGCGGCGCACCGTGCTCACCCGTTTCAATGCCGTGGCCGGCAGGCTCAACGCCAATCAGCCCAACGCTGGTTTCGTCGATAAAATCGGCAAACATGCCGATGGCGTTAGATCCGCCGCCAACGCAGGCGATCACCGCATCCGGCAGGCGACCCTCTTTTTCGAGGATCTGCGCTTTAGTCTCTTCACCGATCATGCGCTGGAATTCACGCACGATGGTCGGGAACGGGTGCGGGCCTGCCGCGGTACCGAGCATGTAGTGGGCGGTTTCGTAGCTGCCAGACCAGTCGCGCAGCGCTTCATTACAGGCATCTTTCAGCGTGGCAGAACCGCTGTGTACAGGGATCACTTCCGCCCCCATCAGACGCATACGGAACACGTTAGGCGACTGGCGTTCAACGTCTTTCGCCCCCATATAGATGCGGCACTTCAGGCCGAGCAGGGCGCTGGCGAGGGCAGAGGCCACGCCGTGCTGGCCCGCGCCGGTTTCGGCGATAATTTCGGTTTTACCCATACGTTTGGCGAGCAGAGCCTGGCCAAGCACCTGATTAGTTTTATGCGCGCCGCCGTGCAGCAGATCTTCACGTTTAAGGTAGAGCGTGGTTCTGGTGCCTTCGGTCAGGTTGCGGCATTTGGTCAGTGCCGTCGGACGACCGGCGTAGTTTTTCAGCAGGTCAGTAAACTCCGCCTGAAACGCCGGATCTTTCTGCGCGCTCACGAACGCTTCTTCCAGCTGGCGCAGCGCGGGCATCAGGATTTGTGGGACGTACATCCCACCAAACTCACCAAAATACGGGTTAAGTAATGTCGTCATCTTCTCTTCCTTAATATGCACGCAGAGTTTTAAATACCGATGCCAGCTTGCTGGCGTCTTTTATGCCCGGTTGGGACTCTACGCCTGAATTGAAATCGAGGCCGCCGCAGCCGGTTTTGGCTGCTTCCACACAGTTATCGGGGCTTAATCCCCCCGCCAGCAGGACATTGTCCAGCACTTCGCCACGCAGCAGTGACCAGTCGAAACGCTGCCCCGTGCCGCCCTGGCCGTTGTCGAGCACGTATTTATCAACATGCGTAAGGTTACGCGCGGGCAGGATGGCGCCAACGCTTTGCGCTTTCCAGATCTGAACCTGAGGTGCCAGAACATGTCGCAGAGCATCGATGTATGTCTGATCTTCATCGCCATGTAGCTGAACCGCGCTCAGGGATAACGCGTCCGCTTTCGCCGCAACGTCGTTAATATCCGCATTGCGGAACACGCCCACGTAGCTCAGTGGCGCAGCCGCAATCACCTTGCGCGCCTGTTCTTCATTAACGGCGCGAGGAGAGGACTCAACAAAGATCAGACCACCATAGATTGCGCCCGCCTCATACGCCGCCTGCGCATCCTGTTCACGGGTCAGGCCGCAAACTTTGTTCTCACCCAGCAGCACGCGGCGCACGGCCGCATTAAGATCGTCGTGTTCCATCATCGCGGAACCGATCAGGAAACCGTTGGCAAAGTGGCTGAGTTCGCGCACCTGAGCGTAGCTGTTGATTCCGGATTCGCTGATCACCGTGACGCCCGCACCCAGACGCGGCGCAAGCTGGCGCGTACGGTTGAGGTCAATCGACAGGTCGCGCAGGTCGCGGTTGTTAATGCCGACCACTTTGGCTTCCAGCGCGATGGCGCGCTCCAGCTCCTCTTCGTTGCTCACTTCGGTAAGCACGCCCATATTCAGGCTGTGCGCGACGGCGGAGAGCTGGCGATACTGTTCGTCATCCAGCACGGAGAGCATCAGCAGGCAGGCATCGGCCTGGTAAAAGCGCGCCAGCCAGATCTGATACGGGTCGATAATAAAGTCTTTGCACAGAATCGGCTGCGGCGCGATGCCGCTGACTACGGGCAGAAAATCGAAGCTGCCCTGGAAATATTTCTCATCCGTCAGCACAGAAATGGCAGACGCATGATGCTTGTAGATACCGGCAATACGCGCCGGGTCGAAATCGTCACGGATCACGCCTTTGGACGGAGACGCTTTTTTACACTCCAGAATAAACGCGGTACGCGCGCCCTGGAGGGCATCATAGAAACGACGGCTGCTCGGAACGACGTCATTCTGAAAACTGGCGAGCGGCTGCTGTTGCTTACGGGCTTCCACCCAGATGGCCTTATCGGCGACGATTTTCGCTAAAACGGTCTGCATTATTTACCCTCTTGCCGCAAGTGCGGTAACGCGATCGTAAGCTGCACCGGAGCGCAGTACGTCCAGAACTTTTTGGGCGTTGGCTTTCAGATCTTCCTCGCCATGTAAACGCATCAGCATGGCTACGTTGGCCGCCACGGCGGCCTCATGGGCGGCCTCACCTTTACCTTGTAATAAGCGCGTGAGAATGTCACGGTTTTCTTCCGGCGTGCCGCCCGCCAGGGCGTCCTGATGGTACGGGGTCAACCCGAAATCAGCGGCCTCAAGCTGATAGTTCAGCACTTCGCCGTTATTCAGTTCGGCCACCAGCGTGGGCGCATGCAGGGAAACTTCATCCATCCCGCCGCTGTGTACCACGGCGGCGCGTTGGTAACCGAGGACGCGCAGCGTCTCCGCAATCGGCAGGACCAGCTCCGGACTGTAAACGCCAATCAGCGCCAGCGGCGGGTGCGCCGGGTTAATGAGTGGACCGAGCACATTAAACAGCGTCCGGGTTTTAAGCTGCTGGCGAACGGGCATCGCGTGGCGGAAACCGGTGTGATACTTCGGCGCAAAAAGGAAACAGACGCCCAGGTCATCCAGCGCTTCACGGGAACGCTCAGCGTTCATGTCCAGGTTGATACCGAAAGCCGCCAGCAGGTCGGACGATCCGGAACGGCTGGACACGCTGCGGTTGCCGTGCTTCGCCACTTTCAGTCCGCATGCCGCCGCCACAAAGGCGCTGGCGGTCGAAATATTGATGCTGTTGCTGCCGTCGCCACCGGTCCCAACGATATCGGCAAACGGATAGTCCGGGCGCGGGAACGGGGCGGCATTTTCCAGCAGCGCGGTTGCCGCACCGGCGATCTCCTGCGGGCTTTCGCCGCGCACTTTCATGCTCACCAGCGCAGCGGCCAGCTGCTCAGGCTTCAGCTCGCCGCGCACTACGGCGGAGAAAAGCTGGTGGCTCTCCTGCTGGCTCAGGGTCTGGGCCTGATACAGTTTTTCCAGAATCGGTTGCAGGGTGTTGGTCTGCTCCAGCTTTTGCAACGCCCAGTTGAGCGTTTGCTCCAGCAGGCGCGCGCCGTTAGACGTCAGGATAGATTCTGGGTGGAACTGCATCCCGCAGACGCGATCCGCATCGTGACGCACCGCCATCACCATCCCTTCAAACGAGGCGTTAATCGTCAGCCCGGCCGGAATATTGCTGCCGACCAGTGAGTGGTAACGCGCCACCGGAAGCGGGTTCGGCAGACCGGCAAACATCGCCTGACCGTCATGTTCAATGCTTGACGCTTTACCATGCAGGATCTCCCCCGCCTGACCCACGTAACCACCGTAGGCTTCGACAATCGCCTGGTGGCCGAGGCAGATGCCGATAATCGGCAGCTTGCCGCGCATACGGGTCAACAGCTCAGGCATACAGCCCGCTTCGCTCGGTGCGCCTGGCCCCGGGGAGAGCATCAGCACCGGGTTTTGCATGGTCGCCAGACGGTCAATCAGCGTCTGGGCCGGAACGTGGTTGCGATAGATAACGACGTTGTGCCCATTCGCACGCAGCTGATCTGCCAGGTTGTAGGTAAAGGAGTCGATATTATCGAGCAGCAGAATGTCAGCCATCAGAAAATCTCCTGTGCATGGTGTGCGGTAGCAATGGCGCGCACTACCGCGCGCGCTTTACTGCGGGTTTCGTCGGCTTCCGACTGCGGAACAGAATCCAGCACAATCCCGGCCCCGGCCTGGACGGTAGCAATGCCGTCCTCAACGTAGGCGGAGCGAATCACGATGCAGGTATCGAGGTCACCGTGAGCGGTGAAATAGCCCACCGCGCCACCGTAGCTGCCGCGACGGCGGCCTTCAGCTTCGGCAATCAGCTGCATGGCGCGGACTTTCGGCGCGCCGCTCAACGTGCCCATGTTCATGCAGGCGCGGTAGGCGTGCAGGACGTCGAGGTCGTGGCGCAGCTCACCCACCACGCGGGATACCAGATGCATGACGAAGGAGTAGCGGTCGACTTTGGTCAGGTCTGCCACGTAGCGGCTGCCCGGCGTACAAATACGCGCCAGGTCGTTACGTGCCAGGTCAACCAGCATCAGGTGTTCGGAGAGCTCTTTGTGGTCGGTACGCATTTCCAGTTCGATGCGGCTGTCGAGATCGCGGTCCAGGGAGCCATCGGCACGACGGCCGCGTGGACGGGTTCCCGCTATCGGGTAGATCTCAATCTGGCGGCTGGTGGCGTCGTACTTTAGGGAGCTTTCCGGTGACGCGCCGAACAGAGTGAAATCATTGTCCTGCATAAAGAACATGTACGGGCTTGGGTTGCTCTTTTTCAGCACATCGTAAGCCGCCAGCGGCGACGGGCAGGGCAGTGAAAAGCGACGGGACGGCACCACCTGGAAAATCTCCCCGGCACGAATCGCTTTTTGCATCTGACGCACCACCGCGCCGTACTGATCGTCGGTCTGACTCACCTCGCAGGTCATCTTTTCAACACGCTGCACCGGGAGCGCGGGCGGTGCTTCTGACATCTGCTGTTGCAGTTGGCCGATGCGCTGCGCGAGGCGATTTTTCTCAGACACAGATGGCGTGAACAGGCTGGCCTGAATGCGGGTGTATTTTTTCTGATGGTCGATCACCATCAGGGTTTCGGCCAGGTAGAAGCAGTAGTCCGGGCAGCGGTTACCCTGCTCGGTTTCCGGTAAATCTTCAAAGCCAGCAACCAGGTCGTAAGCAAACAGCCCGCCAAAGAACATTGCTTCGCGCTCATCTTCCGGCACATTGACCAGATTTTGCAGCAGGCGGAAGGCGTCGAAAACGGAGAGTGAGCAGAGGCGGGCATCTTCATCCAGCAACTGGCTTACCGGCGGGAAATGCAGAATTCGCAGGTCCGGATGACGCTCATTTTCAATGCCTGAAGGCAGAGCCGCATCCAGCAGCGGCAGCAGCGACGCGCCATTCTCGGATAACGCCTTAATAGTGACAGTGTCACCCGATGCGGTAATGCGCAGCGCGCTGTCAACCAGCAGCAGGCTTTTGAGATCGTCCTTGCTGTCGATATCAGCAGATTCCAGCAGCAGCGTCGCAGGACGTGCACCGCACACCTGATGAAAGAGCGCGGTAGGGTTATGGCGATAGGCCGCCTCGCAGGTCAGCAGTTCGAGGTGGGGTTTGGCTGTTTGCATGTTGTTATTCTCATATTCTGTTCAAAAAAAAGCCCGCTTGGGAGCGGGCCGGGTATCTGTTTGCTTTTCGCAGACGCGTGACACTGCCCGAAGATCAGGAAGTACGCCACCAACCGTGCAGAGCGAAATGTGCTGTCATTTTCAGATACCTTTCTCGTGTGAACTTGCGTACTAGTTAACTAGTTCGATGGCGTGTTGTCAACCCCTGATTTCAGTATTTCGCGGTAAGTCGGTATCATAGGTGCTTCGGATGTCTCCAGACTGTTATGGGAAGTGCTTTGAGCGATACCACCTACGCCGTAATTTATGATTTACACAGCCATACGCAGGCTTCAGATGGCCTGCTGACGCCCGAAGCCCTGGTCCATCGCGCCGTTGAAATGCGTGTCGGCACGCTGGCAATAACCGATCACGACACAACAGACGCCATCCCCGCCGCGCGCGCCGAGATTGCCCGAAGCGGGCTGGCGCTAAATCTGGTGCCCGGGGTCGAGATCTCCACGCTCTGGGAAAACCACGAAATTCATATCGTTGGCCTGAATATTGATACAGAACATCCGGCAATGTGCGCATTTTTGCAAGAACAAAAAGCACGACGCAATCAACGCGCGGAGTTGATAGGCGAACGTCTTGAGAAGGCGCATATCCCCGGTGCGCTGGAAGGCGCGCGCAAGCTGGCGAACGGTGGGGCGGTCACGCGCGGCCATTTCGCCCGTTTTCTGGTTGACGCCGGTAAAGCGACGACCATGGCGAATGTGTTTAAAAAGTATCTGGCCCGCGGGAAAACCGGATACGTTCCTCCCCAGTGGTGTACAATAAAACAAGCTATTGATGTGATTCATCATTCTGGTGGTAAGGCCGTATTGGCCCATCCGGGGCGGTATAATCTTTCTGCTAAATGGCTGAAAAGGCTGCTGGCCCACTTTGCCGAATCCGGCGGTGAGGCGATGGAAGTTGCCCAGTGTCAGCAGGCACCCAATGAGCGTTCGCAGCTCGCGACCTACGCCCGTCAGTTTGGCCTGCTTGGGTCACAGGGTTCAGATTTCCATCAGCCCTGCGCGTGGATTGAACTGGGGCGCAAGCTCTGGTTACCCGCTGGCGTTGAGCCCGTCTGGCAGCTCTGGGAACAGCCACAGCAAATTGAAGAGAGGGAAATATGAGTCAGTTTTTCTATATCCATCCGGATAACCCACAGCCACGTCTGATTAATCAGGCTGTGGAAATCGTCCGTAAAGGTGGCGTTATTGTCTACCCAACCGATTCTGGCTACGCGCTGGGCTGTAAAATCGAGGATAAAGGGGCGATGGAGCGCATCTGTCGCATCCGCCAACTGCCGGACGGCCACAACTTCACCCTAATGTGTCGCGATCTCTCTGAGCTGTCGACCTATGCTTATGTCGACAACGTGGCCTTTCGCCTGATCAAAAACAACACGCCGGGAAACTACACCTTCATTCTGAAAGGGACAAAAGAGGTGCCGCGTCGTCTGTTGCAGGAAAAACGTAAAACCATCGGCATGCGCGTGCCGTCGAACCCGATTGCCCAGGCGCTGCTGGAAACCCTCGGCGAGCCGATGCTGTCTACCTCGCTGATGCTGCCGGGCAGTGAGTTTACCGAGTCCGACCCGGAAGAGATCAAAGATCGTCTGGAGAAAGTGGTGGAGCTGATTATTCATGGCGGCTATCTAGGCCAGCAACCGACCACCGTGGTGGATCTCACCGAAGACGCGCCAGAAGTGATTCGTGAAGGCGTGGGCGATGTTAAGCCTTTCTTGTAAGGGTGTAAGCAGATATACTACGCGGCCATCAAAGCAGGGCGTTGCCCTGTTTTTGACCTAATTCGACGCCTGTGAAGGCGACACCTGAGGAAGCTCAATGAGCGAGAAGTTACAGAAAGTGCTGGCGCGTGCCGGCCACGGTTCGCGCCGTGAAATCGAAGCCATTATTGAAGCAGGCCGCGTGAGTGTGGACGGTAAAATCGCCACACTCGGTGACCGCGTTGAAATCGTACCGGGGCTGAAGATCCGCATTGACGGCCATCTTATCTCCGTGAAAGAGTCCGCTGAACAGATCTGCCGCGTGCTGGCTTACTACAAGCCGGAAGGCGAACTGTGTACCCGCAACGATCCGGAAGGCCGCCCGACGGTGTTCGACCGTCTGCCAAAACTGCGTGGCGCCCGCTGGATTGCCGTAGGGCGTCTGGACGTGAATACCTGTGGCCTGCTGCTGTTCACCACCGATGGTGAACTGGCAAACCGCCTGATGCACCCGAGTCGTGAAGTGGAGCGTGAATACGCCGTGCGCGTCTTCGGTCAGGTTGATGAGAACAAACTGCGCGATCTGTCGCGTGGCGTTCAGCTGGAAGACGGCCCAGCGGCGTTCAAAACCATCAAGTTTACCGGTGGTGAAGGCATTAACCAGTGGTACAACGTTACCCTGACAGAGGGACGTAACCGCGAGGTGCGTCGTCTGTGGGAAGCGGTCGGTGTCCAGGTAAGCCGTTTGATTCGTGTCCGCTATGGCGACATCCTGCTGCCGAAAGGCCTGCCACGTGGCGGCTATACCGAGCTGGATCTGACGCAAACTAACTACCTGCGCGATCTGGTTGGCCTGACGCCAGAAACCACATCGAAAGTGGCGGTAGAGAAAGATCGTCGTCGTATGAAGGCGAATCAGATCCGCCGTGCGGTCAAACGTCACAGCCAGGTTAGCAGCAATCGCCGCTCTGGCAGCCGTAATAACAACGGTTAATCTAAAAGCCCGGTGAATATACCGGGCTTTTTTCTTCAGTAATCAATCCCTATTTGCGCTTTGATACCCGCATCGAACGCATGCTTAACCGGACGCAGCTCGCTGACGGTATCGGCCAGCTCCAGAATGTCCCGATGACACCCGCGCCCCGTGACGATCGCCGTCTGGTGTGCAGGACGGTTCCTGAGAGCCTCCAGCACGGCTTCCAGCGGCAGGTAGTCATAGGCCACCATATACGTGATCTCATCCAGCAACACCATGTTCAGCGACGGGTCAGAGAGCATTCTTTTGGCATGCTCCCAGACGGCGAGGCAGGCTGCGGTATCTGTTTCCCGGTTCTGGGTATCCCAGGTAAAACCGGTCGCCATCACCTGAAACTCAACGCCATGCGGTTCGAGCAGATTACGCTCGCCGTTGGGCCATTCACCCTTGATAAACTGGATCACGCCCACTTTCTGACCGTGCCCGACTGCGCGGGTGGCGGTCCCAAATGCGGCGGTGGTTTTGCCTTTGCCGTTGCCGGTGAACACGATGAGGATCCCGCGCTCGTCCTGAGCGGCCGCCACGCGTGCATCAACCTGTTCTTTCAGACGCTGCTGGCGCTGCTGATGACGGTCTTCACTCATTGCGATATCCCCGGTTTGCGGCCTGGCTGAGCATCGAATGTCATCCCGGTTTTACGACGGCTGTCGTCACCCATTAGCCACAGGTAAAGAGGCATAATATCGGCCGGGGTTTTAAGCTTTTGCGGATCTTCTGTCGGGAACGCGCTGGCACGCATTTTAGTGCGCGTACCGCCAGGGTTAATACAGTTAACCCGCAGATGGCGGTTTTGATACTCTTCGGCCAGCACCTGCATCATTCCTTCCGTGGTAAATTTTGAGGCGGCGTAAGCCCCCCAGTTCGCACGACCCTGACGCCCCACGCTGGAGGAGGTAAACACCAGCGAACCGGAATCTGAGTTAAGTAATAAAGGAAGCAAGGCCTGGGTCAGGAAAAACGTCCCATTGACGTTAACCTGCATCACTTGCTGCCAAATCTCCGGATCCTGTTCATCCATCGGGCGCACTTCGCCCAGTAACCCCGCGTTGTGCAGTACGCCGTCCAGACGCGAATAATGCGTACTAATGCGCTGGGCAAGGGCCTGACATGACGCTGACGTACAGGTCAGCAGATCGAGCGTATACCAGGGCGTGGGGGTACCGCCGGCGTTTTCGATTTCACGGGCAACGGCTTTGAGCTTTTCTTCATTACGTCCCAGCAGAATAAGGCTCGCACCGTATTCAGAATAAGTCAGCGCCGCTTCGCGACCAATCCCGTCGCTGGCACCGGTAACCAGAATGATGCGGTTCTGTAGAAGGTTTTTTTGTGGCTGATAATGCACGGTGGCTCCTCAGGCGCATTGGGCGTGACTTGCACCTTTATTTATGACTTTTCGGCTTTATGCCCGAAACCGCGTCAGAATTCAATCAGTCTACAGGACAGAACGCTGGGAAATTAACAATTTGCAAAGATTTAAACCAGAAACGGGGGATTCCTGAAGCCGCCTCGCAGAGCTAATGTCCAGAGCGAGACGCCTGCGCAGGGCTGTTGTACACTGGCGTGAAAGATTCGTGGTTAAATCAAGGTGGAACGCGTGGAATTACTTTCTCAGTATGGGTTGTTTTTGGCCAAAATCGCGACGGTGGTTATTGCTGTCGCGGTGATTGCCGTCCTGATTGTCAACCTGACGCAGCGTAAGCGTCAGCGTGGTGAGTTACGCATTACCCGCCTGAGCGAGCAGTATAAAGAGATGCGGGAAGAGATGTCTCTGGCGCTGCTTGACGATCATCAACAGAAGCTGTGGCTAAAAGCCCAGAAGAAAAAACATAAGCAGGACGCCAAAGCCGCGAAGGCGAAAGCTAAGCTCGCCACGCCACAGGCTGACGCAAAACCGCGCGTCTATGTGCTCGATTTTAAAGGTAGCATGGATGCGCATGAAGTCTCCTCTCTGCGTGAGGAAGTGACCGCGGTGCTGGCCGTGGCGACAGCCCAAGATCAGGTGGTGGTACGCCTTGAAAGCCCGGGCGGCGTAGTGCATGGGTATGGACTGGCGGCTTCGCAGTTACAACGTCTGCGGGATAAACAGATCCCGCTCACCGTGGCGGTAGATAAGGTCGCGGCGAGTGGCGGCTATATGATGGCGTGCGTGGCGGATAAAATCGTCGCAGCACCGTTCTCCATTATCGGCTCGATTGGGGTGGTTGCGCAGATCCCTAACTTCAATCGTTTCCTGAAAAATAAAGAGATCGACATCGAATTGCATACGGCGGGTCAGTACAAACGTACGCTGACGCTGCTCGGCGAAAATACCGAAGAGGGACGGCAGAAGTTCCGGGAAGATCTGAACGAAACCCACCATCTGTTCAAGGATTTCGTGCACCGCATGCGCCCAACGCTGGACATTGAGCAGGTGGCTACGGGCGAACACTGGTACGGCACGCAGGCGCAGGAGAAAGGGCTGGTGGATGAAGTGGGTACCAGCGACGACCTCCTGCTCAACCTGATGGAAGGTCGTGAGCTGGTGGGGGTGCGCTTCACCCGACGTAAGCGCCTGCTCGACCGTTTAACCAATAGTGCGGCAGAAAGCGCGGATCGCCTGCTGATACGCTGGTTGCAGCGCGGACAAAAGCCGCTGCTGTAAAGAAAAACGCGAGGCAGATGCCTCGCGTTTTCGTTTTAATCGACCAGGTGGTACTTCTCTGAGAGGGTATGCGCCAGGTATTTAAACATGTTAAACACGGCGGTGCTTTTCGGGGTTGGTAACCCTTGTTCATCAAGGAAGTATTCACCGCTGAACACCAGCACGCCATTACGTTGTTCCACGCCAGTCGCTTCAATCCCCGCCAGGGTGTCTTCATGGTCGCGAATGAGTTTGTTTGCTTCGATAAGCAGTGAAGCTCGGTCAATGGGTTGGGTCGTATTCTGCATATTCCACTCCTTAAACAGTGACAATAGTCTACGCCTGGGTCGCTTCGGGGGCAAATTTTCCCTGCTATCCACGGGTATAAGGAACAGGGGCTGGCTGGCGGGATTTGCTTTTGCATGCTAATAAAGTTGCGTAACGAATTTTATCAGGTACAGTGTGCGCTTTCGTCATTCTGGCAACAGAATTGCTTGACATTCGACCGGGAATTCGTCACGAATGAACTTTGATGTGAGAAAAATACCCGAAAACTCAATGACCTGGATGTCGCCATACTGACGTTCGGTAAGACAAAGGGGTTGATATCCCCTGACGACGTCGCAATATCAATGGCTCGTCGTCAGCGGAAGGGAAATCAACGTGCGGCGTATTCCTGGAAGAATTAAATTAGGTAAAGGTGAATATGGGTAAAGCTCTCGTCATCGTTGAGTCCCCGGCAAAAGCCAAAACGATCAATAAATATCTGGGCAATGACTACGTGGTTAAGTCCAGCGTTGGTCACATTCGCGATTTGCCGACAAGTGGCTCAGCCAGCAAAAAGAGCGCAGACTCTACCTCCACCAAAGGGGCTAAAAAGCCTAAAAAGGATGAACGTAGCGCGCTTGTCAACCGCATGGGTGTTAACCCATGGCACAACTGGGATGCACAATACGAAGTGCTGCCAGGCAAAGAAAAAGTCGTTAACGAGCTGAAACAGCTTGCTGAAAAAGCAGACCACATTTATCTCGCAACCGACCTTGACCGCGAAGGGGAGGCCATCGCATGGCACCTGCGGGAAGTGATTGGGGGTGATGACAAACGCTACAGCCGTGTAGTGTTTAACGAAATTACAAAGAATGCGATTCGTCAGGCGTTTGAAAAGCCGGGTGAACTGAATATCGACCGTGTTAACGCTCAGCAGGCGCGTCGCTTTATGGACCGCGTTGTAGGCTACATGGTTTCGCCGTTGCTGTGGAAAAAGGTCGCTCGCGGCCTGTCTGCGGGACGAGTGCAGTCTGTGGCTGTTCGTCTTGTTGTCGAACGTGAACGCGAGATCAAAGCGTTTGTCCCGGAAGAGTTCTGGGAAGTGGATGCGAATGTCACCACGCCGGGCGGCGATGCGCTGCCGTTGCAGGTGAGCCACCACAACGACAAACCGTTCCGTCCTGAAAATCGCGATCAGACCATGGCCGCCGTAGCGCTGCTGGAAAAAGCGCGTTATCAGGTGCTGGATCGTGAAGACAAACCGACCAGCAGCAAGCCTGGCGCACCGTTTATCACGTCAACGCTTCAGCAGGCGGCAAGTACGCGTCTGGGTTACGGCGTGAAGAAAACCATGATGATGGCCCAGCGTTTGTATGAAGCGGGTTACATCACCTACATGCGTACTGACTCCACCAACCTGAGCCAGGACGCTGTCAGCATGGTGCGTGGCTATATCGAGGACAACTTCGGTAAGAAATACCTGCCGTACAGTCCTAATCAGTACGCCAGCAAAGAGAATTCTCAGGAAGCGCACGAAGCGATCCGTCCTTCTGACGTTTCCGTTCTGGCGGAATCTCTTAAAGATATGGAAGCGGACGCCCAGAAGCTGTATCAGCTGATCTGGCGCCAGTTCGTGGCCTGCCAGATGACGCCAGCGAAATACGACTCCACTACGCTGACCGTTGGCGCGGGTGATTTCCGCCTGAAAGCGCGCGGCCGCATTCTGCGTTTCGACGGCTGGACAAAAGTGATGCCTGCGCTGCGTAAAGGTGATGAAGACAGAACGCTGCCTTCCGTCAACAAAGGCGACGAGCTGTCGCTGGTTGATCTGGTACCGGCCCAGCACTTCACCAAGCCGCCTGCGCGTTTCAGCGAAGCGTCGCTGGTAAAAGAGCTGGAAAAACGCGGCATCGGTCGCCCGTCTACCTATGCGTCAATCATTTCAACCATTCAGGATCGTGGATACGTTCGCGTTGAGAACCGTCGATTCTATGCTGAAAAAATGGGTGAGATTGTTACCGACCGTCTGGAAGCTAACTTCCGTGAGTTGATGAACTATGACTTCACCGCGCAGATGGAGGACAGTCTCGATGAGGTTGCCAGCCATAAGGCCGAGTGGAAGAAAGTTCTCGACAGCTTCTTCAGCGATTTTACCAACCAGCTTGAGAAAGCTGAGAAAGATCCTGAAGAAGGCGGCATGCTGCCTAACCAGATGGTACTGACCAGCATCGACTGCCCAACCTGTGGCCGTAAAATGGGGATCCGTACCGCAACCACGGGCGTGTTCCTCGGCTGTTCTGGTTATGCGCTTTCGCCGAAAGAGCGTTGCAAAACCACTATCAACCTCGTGCCGGAGAACGAAGTTCTCAACGTGCTGGAAGGTGACGATGCGGAGACCAACGCACTGCGCGCCAAGCGCCGCTGTAAGAAATGCGGCACGGCGATGGACAGCTACCTGATCGATCCAAAACGTAAACTGCACGTTTGCGGTAATAACCCAACCTGCGACGGTTATGAGATCGAAGAAGGTGAGTTCCGCATTAAGGGCTATGACGGTCCGATCGTTGAGTGTGAGAAATGTGGTTCCGAAATGCACCTGAAAATGGGACGCTTCGGTAAGTACATGGCATGTACCAACGACGACTGTAAAAACACGCGTAAGATCCTGCGTAACGGTGAAGTTGCGCCGCCGAAGGAAGATCCGGTTCCGCTTCCTGAGCTGCCGTGCGAGAAGTCAGATGCGTATTTCGTGCTGCGTGACGGCGCTGCCGGGGTATTCCTGGCGGCCAACACCTTCCCGAAATCGCGCGAAACCCGTGCGCCGCTGGTAGAAGAGCTGTACCGCTTCCGCGACCGTCTGCCGGAGAAACTGCGTTACCTGGCCGATGCGCCACAGCAGGATCCGGAAGGCAACAAAACCGTGGTGCGCTTCAGCCGTAAAACGAAGCAGCAGTACGTGGCGGCAGAGAAAGAGGGCAAAGCGACCGGATGGTCAGCCTTCTTTGTCGACGGGAAATGGGTTGAAGGCAAGAAATAATCTTCCCTTACCGTAACTTACCTGTAAAAGGGCCGGACTTCCGGCCCTTTTTTATTACGTAGTTATTATTTTTTGTTCCGTACTATACAGCCTGGCTATAAATGATATAGTGGTTATAGTTAACCCGTTTCTTATTATCAAATCGTATTAAGCGATTGACGCATGCGCTAAATCGGATGGTCTGGCATGAAATTACAGCAGCTTCGCTATATCGTTGAGGTCGTCAATCATAACCTCAATGTCTCTTCCACCGCAGAAGGTCTTTATACCTCTCAGCCCGGCATCAGTAAGCAGGTGCGTATGCTGGAGGATGAGTTAGGTATTCAGATATTTGCCCGCAGCGGTAAGCACCTGACTCAGGTCACCCCGGCAGGACAGGAAATCATACGCATCGCACGGGAAGTGCTCTCCAAAGTCGACGCCATTAAATCCGTCGCCGGGGAACATACCTGGCCGGATAAAGGCTCTCTGTATATTGCCACCACGCACACGCAGGCGCGTTATGCGCTTCCCGGGGTGATCAAAGGTTTCATCGAACGCTATCCCCGCGTTTCCCTGCATATGCATCAGGGCTCACCGACGCAAATCGCAGAGGCCGTGTCTAAAGGCAATGCTGATTTTGCCATCGCGACGGAAGCTCTTCATCTGTACGATGATCTGGTCATGCTCCCGTGCTACCACTGGAACCGCT
Organism: Enterobacter sp. DSM 30060; assembly: GCF_013375955.1. Classification (NCBI taxonomy): domain Bacteria; kingdom Pseudomonadati; phylum Pseudomonadota; class Gammaproteobacteria; order Enterobacterales; family Enterobacteriaceae; genus Enterobacter; species Enterobacter sp. DSM 30060. The sequence continues at coordinate 4,369,754 of NZ_CP056118.1, read as the reverse complement.
CTATTGTCGTGACCCCCGATCATCCGCTGGCGGGGAAGGGCGAAGTGACAATCGAAGAGCTGGCGCAATACCCGCTGGTTACCTATACGTTCGGATTTACGGGCCGTTCTGAGCTAGACACCGCCTTTAACCGCGCCGGATTAACGCCACGGATCGTCTTCACTGCAACGGATGCGGACGTCATTAAAACGTACGTGCGTCTGGGTCTGGGCGTAGGCGTTATTGCCAGCATGGCGGTGGATCCTGTATCAGACCCGGATCTGGTGCGTCTGGACGCTCATGATATCTTCAGCCACAGCACCACCAAGATAGGTTTTCGTCGCAGCACGTTCCTTCGCAGCTATATGTATGATTTTATTCAGCGCTTCGCACCGCATTTAACACGTGACGTGGTCGACACGGCCGTGGCGTTACGCTCCAATGAAGACATCGAAGAGATGTTTAAAGACATCAAACTTCCTGCCAAATAATTACACCCGGTATCTTTCTCTTCTGGAAAGATACCGGTTTCCCCCTTTAAATCTAAATTAGAATTAACCTCATCTGCGCCTACTGTCATATATCGTCATAACCCATTTGATGAATAGGGTTTTACTGTCGCAAATTTGCGACAAAAGTAGAAACTAATTTACAGGTGTGCAAATTATTCTTTTCAATTATTTATTTCTGGTCAAAAGATTGAATTTTCCCAGGCTCAGATTCGTAAATTCACTGGCTTTTCGGCTAAAGTTTCTTTAGGATTTATCTCATCAGATGATTACTTGTGCCAATTGTTTGGTCTCTAAATGATAAGCGATATCGATTGTATGAGGTTAGCAATGCCGTCAGGAAGTGAAGAACCGCAAAGGGATCCCGCGCTTAAGCGTAAAGCCTGGCTGGCGGTCTTTCTCGGCTCTGCCCTGTTCTGGGTGGTTGTTGCTCTTCTCGTCTGGAAATATTGGGGTTGAATATGGTCATGACGGTGCGTACTGACGCGAGAAAAGAGATGTGTCAGCTTCGTGACAATGCTCACAAAGCGCGTAAGGCGCCAGCAACCAGCGTGCCAGCCTCCTGGCAACTGACGCCACAGCAGCAGGCCTTTATTGATGTGTTCGCAGAAGACGAACCCAAAAAACAATAATTTTGATTTTTGCGTAATGATGCAAATAGTCTGAATAAAGACTGTGCACTTTTGTACTCCTTAATAAATACACATCAGCAATATAGAACGAGGGCAGACCTCGCATCCTTAAATAATTAAAGTCTGGTGTCCCTATGATGAATAACATGACAACCGTAAAATACTGGTCATGGCTCGGCGTATTCTCAGCGTCGATCCTCTTCTGGTGTCAGCTCCTCTGGCTGGCCTTACACTAAATCGTAAAACCTCGCCACGGCGGGGTTTTTTGTTTAATCCCTCGCGTTGGACCATTCCTAAATTTATCAATTTGGGTTGTTATCAAAACGTTACGACATCTTTGTGTTATCTTTAATTACAGCCCTGATGATTGTCAGGACATCCCTGTTTTTAAGGAGGAGCTTATGTCGTTAACCCTACGCGAAGCCAGTAAGGACACATTACAGGCGGAAAATAAAACCTGGCGCTACTACAGCTTACCGCTGGCTGCCAGAACGCTTGGGGACATTTCGCGGTTACCCAAGTCGTTGAAAGTACTACTGGAAAACCTCTTGCGCTGGCAAGATGGCGACTCGGTTACCGAGGAGGATATCCAGGCTCTGGCAGGGTGGCTGAAAAATGCTCACGCAGACAAAGAAATTGCCTACCGCCCGGCCAGGGTATTGATGCAGGATTTCACCGGCGTGCCGGCGGTTGTGGACTTGGCCGCCATGCGTGAAGCTGTTAAGCGTCTCGGGGGCGATACGGCTAAGGTGAACCCGCTCTCACCGGTAGACCTCGTCATCGACCACTCCGTCACCGTCGATCACTTTGGTGACGACGATGCTTTCGGTGAAAACGTCCGTCTGGAGATGGAACGTAACCATGAACGCTATGTCTTCCTCAAATGGGGTCAGCAGGCGTTCAGCCGCTTCAGCGTTGTTCCACCAGGCACCGGCATTTGTCACCAGGTCAACCTGGAATATCTCGGCAAAGCCGTCTGGAGTGAATTGCAGGATAAAGAGTGGGTGGCTTACCCGGATACGCTGGTGGGCACCGATTCACACACGACCATGATTAACGGCCTTGGCGTTCTGGGCTGGGGCGTCGGTGGTATTGAAGCGGAAGCGGCCATGCTCGGCCAGCCGGTATCGATGCTCATTCCCGATGTGGTGGGCTTTAAGCTGACCGGTAAATTGTCCGAAGGCATTACCGCCACGGACCTGGTTCTGACGGTCACCCAGATGCTGCGTAAGCATGGCGTGGTGGGTAAATTCGTTGAATTTTATGGTGATGGTCTGGATTCACTGCCGCTGGCGGACCGGGCCACCATCGCCAACATGGCGCCGGAATATGGTGCGACCTGCGGCTTTTTCCCGATTGATAGCGTTACGCTGGAGTATATGCGCCTCAGTGGTCGCAGCGAGGAGCAGGTGGCGCTCGTAGAGGCCTACACCAAAGCGCAGGGCATGTGGCGTAACCCGGGTGACGAGCCGGTATTTACCAGCACGCTGGAATTGGATATGGGCACCGTTGAGGCAAGCCTCGCAGGGCCGAAACGACCGCAGGACCGCGTCGCCCTGAGCAACGTTCCGAAAGCCTTTGCCGCCAGCAATGAGCTGGAGGTTAACGCCGCGCAAAAAGATCACCGTCCTGTGGACTATGTTCTGAACGGGCATCAGTATCAGCTCCCTGACGGCGCCGTGGTGATCGCCGCTATCACCTCCTGTACCAACACGTCCAACCCGAGTGTGCTGATGGCAGCCGGGCTGCTAGCGAAAAAAGCGGTAGAACTGGGGCTCAAGCCACAGCCGTGGGTTAAGGCGTCGCTGGCGCCTGGTTCGAAAGTGGTTTCCGATTACCTGGCGCAGGCCAGACTCACGCCGTACCTCGACGAGTTGGGCTTTAACCTGGTGGGCTACGGCTGTACGACCTGCATCGGTAACTCTGGTCCACTGCCTGAGCCTATTGAAGTGGCGATCAAGCAGGGTGATTTGACCGTTGGCGCGGTACTTTCCGGTAACCGAAACTTTGAGGGGCGTATTCATCCGCTGGTGAAAACCAACTGGCTGGCCTCGCCGCCGCTGGTTGTAGCCTATGCTCTGGCCGGAAACATGAACATTAACCTGGCGACCGATCCGATTGGTCACGATCGCAAAAATGAACCTGTCTATCTGAAAGACATCTGGCCATCATCGCGTGAAATTGCGCGCGCGGTAGAGAAAGTTTCCACCGAGATGTTCCGCAAAGAGTATGCGGAAGTGTTCGAAGGTACAGCGGAATGGAAAGCGATCGACGTGGTGGGTTCCGATACCTATGACTGGCAGGATGATTCCACCTATATTCGTCTGTCGCCCTTCTTCGATGAGATGCTGGCGGAGCCTGCACCGCTGAAAGACATTCACGGCGCGCGCATTCTGGCGATGCTGGGCGATTCCGTCACCACTGACCATATCTCACCAGCGGGGAGCATCAAAGCGGACAGTCCGGCAGGTCGGTATCTGCAAAGCCGTGGCGTGGAACGTCGCGATTTTAACTCCTACGGTTCGCGCCGCGGTAACCACGAAGTGATGATGCGCGGGACATTTGCCAACATCCGCATTCGTAATGAAATGGTCCCGGGCGTGGAAGGGGGCATGACGCGCCACCTGCCGGATACAGAGGTCATTTCAATTTATGACGCAGCCATGAAGTATCAGCAGGAGGGTACGCCGCTGGCCGTTATTGCCGGTAAAGAGTACGGCTCTGGTTCCAGTCGCGACTGGGCGGCTAAAGGTCCACGTCTGCTCGGGGTTCGCGTGGTGATTGCCGAATCCTTTGAACGTATCCACCGCTCAAACCTGATCGGGATGGGGATCCTGCCGCTGGAGTTCCCGCAGGGCATAACGCGTAAAACGCTGGGTCTGACCGGGGAAGAGCAGATTGATATCAGCGGTCTGCAAAATCTGCAACCGGGTAAAACCGTTCCGGTGAAGTTAACGCGGGCAGATGGTACAACAGAAGTGCTGGATTGTCGGTGTCGAATTGATACGGCAACAGAGCTAACCTATTACCAGAACGACGGCATTTTACATTATGTGATTAGAAAGATGCTGGACTGATAAAACTCGCCCGGCAGAAGTGCCGGGCGTTTTGCGTTTACTCGCTCAGCAGGTGCCCCATCTTTGCAGCTTTGGTATCGAGGTAGTGCGCGTTTTTCGGATTGCGGCCAACAATCAGCGGCACGCGTTCAACGATATTGATGCCCGCTTCAGTGAGGATCTCCACTTTTTTCGGGTTATTGGTCAACAGACGCACTTCGTCCACGCCCAGCAGCTTGAACATATCCGCGCAGAGGGTGAAATCGCGCTCGTCAGCAGCAAAGCCGAGCTGATGGTTTGCTTCGACGGTATCATAGCCCTGATCCTGCAACGCGTAGGCACGGATTTTATTCAGCAGACCGATATTGCGTCCTTCCTGGCGGTGATACAGCAGCACGCCACGTCCTTCCTCTGCGATATGAGAAAGAGCGGCTTCGAGCTGGAAACCGCAGTCACAGCGCAGGCTGAAGAGCGCGTCACCGGTCAGACACTCAGAATGAACGCGGGACAGTACCGGCGTCTGCCCCGAAATGTCACCGTATACCAGGGCGACGTGATCTTGTCCGGTTGCCAGTTCTTCAAAACCCACCATCAGGAAATCGCCCCATGGGGTTGGCAGTTTGGCTTCTGCCACACGTTTAAGCTGCATGTGATTCTCCATACCAGGCTGACACGTTTCGTGCCTTTGCCCCATTTTGCTTTCTGTATTGGACTATTTTGCCACAAGCCCGGCTACTTCACCTAATCACCACCACGCTATACGGACGTTAAACGCACGATCCGACATATCCACCAGAAGGTGGAAACTCAGTTATGATTGTGGTGCTTAGTGAAAAAGGAGAGGACATGCTTTCAATTGCCAGACGCACGGCCGCAGGCGCCGCCGTATTGCTTGTTATACCCCTGATCGTTTGGTTCTCCGGCTGGATGTGGAAGCCCGGACAAAACGAGACGTGGCTGAAAGCCTTATACTGGATAACTGAGACGGTCACCCAGCCCTGGGGGATTATTACGCACGTGCTGCTCTGTGCCTGGTTCCTGTGGTGCCTGCGCTTTCGTCTTCGCGCGGCGCTGGTATTATTTGCCATTCTCGGAGGTGCCATTCTTGTCGGGCAGGGGGTGAAGTCGTGGGTGAAAGATCGCGTGCAGGAACCCCGTCCCTTTGTTATCTGGCTGGAAAAAACGCACCATATTCCGGTAGATGAGTTCTACACTTTAAAGCGTAAGGATCGCGGGGCGTTGGTGAAAGAACAGCTTGCGGAACAGCAGGATATCCCGACATTTTTACGCAAACACTGGCAAAAAGAGACCGGCTTTGCGTTTCCTTCCGGACATACGATGTTTGCTGCCAGCTGGGCGCTACTCGGCGTGGGGCTGCTTTGGCCACGTCGACGTACCCTCACGATTGCGATTTTGCTGGTCTGGGCGACAGGCGTAATGGGCAGCCGGATGCTGCTGGGTATGCACTGGCCGCGTGATTTGGTGGTGGCTACGCTGATTTCGTGGGTACTGGTGACGCTGGCGACCTGGCTTGCACAACGTTTCTGTGGGCCTCTGACGCCACCGCAGGAAGAGAAGGAAGAAATAGCCGAAAGGGAGTCAGGCGGAACCTGAAGCTTGATATTCCGCATTTTGACCATAAATCCATGAAGGGCGCATTACTTTTTCCGTTTCGCGCCCGCCACTAAAATGGTAGCTTATAAGGCTGATTGCAGTGAGTTGAACACGCTTTATACGCTCGAACCACATAACGGGAAGTCATGTGAAATATTTACTCATTTTCTTACTGGTGTTGGCGATTTTTGTCATTTCAGTCACATTGGGCGCGCAAAACGATCAACAGGTAAGTTTCAACTATCTGCTGGCGCAGGGCGAGTACCGGGTGTCGAGCCTGCTGGCTGTGTTATTCGCAGCGGGTTTTGTCATCGGCTGGCTTGTATGTGGCCTGTTCTGGCTTAAGGTTCGTGTTTCCCTTGTTCGCGCTGAACGTAAAATTAAACGACTTGAACATCAACTTACGCCTGCGACTGACATTCCGGCGAGCTCTGGTGTGCCGGTAGTCAAGGAATAATCGAATATGCTGGAGTTGTTGTTTCTGCTTTTGCCTGTCGCCGCAGCCTATGGCTGGTATATGGGCCGCAGAAGCGCGCAACAAACAAAACAGGATGAAGCAAACCGACTCTCCCGTGACTACGTTGCGGGGGTGAACTTCCTGCTGAGCAATCAGCAGGATAAAGCGGTCGATCTGTTCCTCGACATGCTCAAAGAGGATACCGGCACCGTAGAGGCGCATCTCACCCTGGGAAACCTGTTCCGCTCGCGCGGAGAGGTTGACCGTGCCATCCGTATCCACCAGACCCTGATGGAAAGCGCATCGTTGACCTATGAGCAACGGTTGCTGGCCGTGCAGCAGTTGGGCAGAGATTACATGGCGGCGGGCCTGTACGATCGCGCAGAAGATATGTTCTCTCAGCTGGTGGATGAGACCGATTTCCGTATCGGTGCGCTTCAGCAACTTCTGCAAATCTACCAGGCAACCAGCGACTGGCAAAAAGCGATTGATACCGCCGAACGGCTGGTCAAACTCGGCAAAGATAAACAGCGCGTCGAAATTGCCCATTTTTACTGCGAGCTTGCCCTTCAGCAAATGGGTAGCGATGACATGGATAAGGCCATGGCATTGCTAAAAAAAGGCGCCGCGGCCGATCGCAACAGCGCCCGCATCTCGATAATGATGGGGCGGGTCTTTATGGCTAATGGTGATTACGCCAAAGCCGTGGAAAGCCTGCTTCGCGTTATCGATCAGGACAAAGAGCTGGTCAGCGAAACGCTGGAAATGCTGCAAACCTGCTATCAGCAGTTAGGTAAGCAGGACGAGTGGGTTGCATTCCTGCGCCGCTGTGTTGAAGAAAACACCGGTGCCACAGCCGAGCTGATGCTGTCGGATGTCGTCGAAGAGCACGAAGGGAGTGATACCGCCCAGGTATACATTACCCGTCAGTTGCAGCGCCATCCGACGATGCGCGTCTTCCACAAGCTGATGGATTATCATCTTAACGATGCAGAAGAAGGGCGCGCTAAAGAGAGCCTGATGGTGCTGCGAGACATGGTCGGTGAACAGGTGCGGAGCAAGCCGCGCTATCGCTGCCAGAAATGCGGCTTCACCGCCTATTCGCTCTACTGGCATTGCCCTTCCTGCCGGGCCTGGTCCACCATCAAGCCAATTCGTGGTCTGGACGGGCAGTGATTTTTTAAAACACTCCATTTTAGTTACAACATACTAAAGAGTACATTATTTCTTTCAGCACCGTGCGGTCTGTGGTTCAGCAGGAAAAGCATTCGATTCTGTTCATTTACCCCGAGGGCAGGTAGAATGCACGCCGTTTATCTGTTCCGCGCCGCTGCGCGCCCATAGACGAAAAGGGCTGGTCATGACGTCTGTTACTTCCTCCACTTCCCGCGTAGTTACCGATTCTCCTGTAGTTGTTGCTCTGGATTACAATAACCGTGACGCCGCACTGGCCTTTGTTGATGGTATTGATCCCCGGGATTGCCGTCTTAAAGTAGGCAAAGAGATGTTTACGCTGTTCGGTCCGCAAATCGTCCGCGATCTGCACCAGCGTGGTTTCGACGTTTTCCTCGACCTGAAATTCCATGATATTCCGAATACCACTGCCCACGCCGTTGCTGCGGCGGCTGAACTAGGTGTGTGGATGGTTAACGTTCATGCCTCCGGTGGGGCACGTATGATGACGGCTGCGCGCGAAGCGCTGGTGCCGTTTGGCAATGACGCTCCGCTTCTTATCGCCGTCACCGTGCTGACCAGTATGGATGAATCTGACCTTCGTGACCTGGGTGTGACGTTGTCACCTGCCGAACATGCGGAGCGTCTGGCGCGCCTCACGCAACAATGTGGGCTTGATGGCGTGGTCTGTTCAGCTCAGGAGGCGGTTCGCTTCAAATCTGAGTTAGGCCGCGAATTTAAACTGGTGACGCCAGGTATCCGTCCGGCAGGCAGCGAGTCAGGGGATCAGCGACGCATCATGACGCCAGAGCAGGCGCTGAGCGCGGGGGTAGACTATATGGTAATTGGTCGCCCGGTGACGAAATCCGCTTATCCGGCAGAGACTCTGAAAGCGATTAATGCATCACTGAAAAAGGGGGCATAATGCGTGATGCCAACACTCGTCTGGTCTATTCAACAGATACCGGGCGCATTGAAGAGCCAAAAGAGAAAGCTGAACGTCCGAAAGGCGATGGAATCGTGCGTATTCAGCGCCAGACCAGTGGCAGAAAAGGGAAAGGCGTTTGCCTTATCACCGGCATTGATCTGGATGATGCAGAGCTGGTAAAGCTCGCCGCTGAGCTTAAAAAGAAGTGCGGATGCGGTGGGGCAGTAAAAGACGGCATAATTGAGATTCAGGGCGATAAGCGGGATTTAATTAAAACGCTCCTGGAAGCCAAAGGTATGAAAGTCAAACTGGCGGGCGGTTAAAATAAATGAGCCACGGACATTGCCGTGGCTCTTTTTTTTACGTGCGTAAGTCAGACCTGAAAATACAAAATATATTATTATACCGGTGAGAGCCGTTATGGTGATTATTTGCCCACCTGGTGACCGATAATACCACCTACGGCAGCACCACCTAATGTACCCAGCGTACTACCATCCGTTAATACTGCACCACCAAGCGCACCAGCACCGGCACCAATCGCGGTGTTACGGTCACGTTTAGACCAGTTAGAGCAAGCGCTCAGAGACATTGCTACAGTGATTGCCAGAACAGCGGCGGCTAATTTTTTGCTGGTAAAGGTCATAATACTTTCTCCTGAATTATCGATTCACGGAAAGGAATGCACTTTAAGTATAGACAATATCCATACTTAAATTCTGTTCCCGTGAAAGCTGGTCGCGCAGGCGTTACATCATCACGCAGGTGATAGTCACTTCCTGTTATATCGCTAATATTAATTTTACGTGTTTAGAACAGTTTCAACAGGTAAAAACTCTTAAAGGAAGGGTCGGAATACTCTCAGAGAAAGGTTTAAGTGCGCCCATTATTCGGGCGCAGCAGGATAATCAGGCCGTTTTTTTCACAATATCGACAGTCAGGCCGTCTTGTTCTAATTGCTGGCGATATTCATCGCGTAAACGCTCATCCGTGATCACACGGCTGAAGCGCGAAGCCGGACCCATCGTATAAGGGTGTACGGCGCCAAACTTAGAGCTATCGGTCAGCACAATCGCTTCACACTCTTTGGCGAGTACGGCGTTCACCACGTCTGAACGCATCATGTCGCGACCGGTAAAGCCGGTGTCGGGCTGCCAGCCGTCAATGCCAATGAATGCCTTACTGAAGTGAACCTGCTGAACATATTGACGCGTTAATGGCCCCACCATGCTTTCGCTTTTCTTCTGGTAAATGCCGCCCAGCAGAATGACCTCGCAGCGAGTTTCCTTCAACAGATGGGCGATATAGCTGCTTACGGTAATGATGGTAACGTCTTTTTGATCGGCAAGCGTGCGCGCCAGAAGGGCGTTACTGCTGCCATTTTCAATAAAGACGGTCTCACCGTTATTCACTAAGGATGCAGCAAACTCCGCCAGTTCCCGCTTGAGCGCAAAATTGTTCATCATGCGGGTTTCAACGTCGTCGCTGTCCAGTGGAACGGCATATCCGTGCGCACGCCGCAGGTAGCTCTGTTTTTCCAGAAAATTCAGATCCTGACGAATGGTGACTTCAGAAACGCCGGTAGCTTTAGCGAGATCGACTACGCTTACGCGTCCCTGATCGATCACCATCTGCAAAATGATTTGTTGTCGGGAATTCATAGCATCCATTTAAAAGGCAAGGGCGAAAACGACGTGGTTACACTTCCCACGGGGCTTTTGGTTGAGTGGATTCTGATGCGTTATCAGTGCCGTTCTCAGCCAGCAGTTCAGACTTGAGGATCTCAAGATTACGGATAGCAGAGTGATAATCGCCCGCGACAAGAATATCCAGCACAGTATCAATACGCTGTGCCACGGCTGTTGCATCAATGTTAGACATAAGCTCACCCTGAAGCGAAAAGTTAATATTATCAATGATGCAGAAAATTGATTCAAAAGAGAAGGTAAAAAATGCAATAACCAAAGTTCATAAATGAAAGTGACAAATTTAACCCCCGTATGCTGCGGGTTGTAGGGGTGGATTAGTCTAAAACTGCGCGCAACGCGCTTTTTTATAAGAGGAATTCGACTATGACAGTTATCAACCAGACAACCTGCACATTGTTTACTGATGCTGAACGATTCACTCAACTGGCGGCTTATTATGAGGCCGAACGGCGCACGGTGTGGATGATGTTACGTGCCACGCCACGGCCTTGCTTCAATCATGCGCTGATCGAGGAGATCATGAATCTCTCCTGGCTGGTTCGCCAGTCCGGATATGTCGTTGATTTTTGGGTCACCGGATCGCTGGTCCCTGACATCTACAATACTGGCGGTGATTTACAATTCTTCGTTGAGTGCATCAAAAACAACCGACGCGAAGCGTTACGCGCCTATGCCCGGGCCTGTGTGGACTGCGTTCATGCCGCCTCACGAGGGTTCGATACCGGTGCTGTCACGCTGGCGATGGTGGAAGGAAGCGCGTTAGGGGGCGGGTTTGAAGCCGCGCTCGCGCATCATTTCATTCTGGCCCAGCGCGATGCCCGATTAGGCTTTCCGGAAATCGCGTTCAATCTGTTCCCGGGCATGGGCGGTTATTCACTGGTGGCGCGTCGTGCCGGCATGAAAATGGCAGAGGCGCTGATTTATAAAGGTGAGTCGCATACGGCGGAATGGTATGAACAGCACGGTCTTGTGGATCTCTTATTCGAGCCGTTACAGAGCTATGTTTCGGTACGGACGTTTATCGACACGCTACAGCCGAAGCTGAACGGCGTAAGGGCCATGCTGCGCGCGCGTACGCGTGTTCTGCCACTTCCGCGAAGCGAGTTGATGGACATTACAGAGGATTGGGTGGATGCCGCCTTCTGCCTTGAACCGAAGGATATCGCCTACATGGAGCGGCTGGTTATGCTGCAAAATCGCCATCAGGCGACGGGCTTACGCAAAGCCAGCTAACGGACATTCCTGGCCTGATAGCGCTTTAGCCATCGCTCGAATGCGGCTGCGGGCATGGGCTTAGCAAAAAGATAACCCTGCCGTTCGTTGACGCCATTCTTCGTCAGAAAGGCGTCTTCTTTTGCACTCTCCACCCCTTCAGCAATGACCTGCAGATTCAACGCCTGTGCCACGGCGACTATCGCGCGCACGAGCGACTGTGAAATGGACTGCTTATGGATATCCCGGACGAAGGACTGGTCAAGCTTGATGGCGTCGATAGGGAAGCGCGCCAGCTGCGACAGGGAAGAGTACCCCGTACCAAAGTCATCAAGGTGAATTTGCGCCCCCAGGCGGCTAAATTGCTGGATCACTGACAGGGCCAGCTCTTCATTTTCGATGAGACAGCTTTCGGTCAATTCCACGTCAATCGGGCAGTATTCAAAATTCAGGTCTTTCAGCGCCTGCTTCAGGTCACTGAAGATGGTCTGGTCCGCCAGCTGACGGGCGGAGACGTTGACCGCGACGCGCAGGTTGATCCCTTTGTCGCGCCATTTTGCCACCTGGCGCACCACATCGAGCATAACCCAGCGGCCAAGGGGCACTATCAGCCCTGACTCTTCTGCATAGGAGATAAATTCCATCGGCGGGATCAGGCCACGCTCTGGTGACTGCCAGCGCACCAGCGCCTCCAGACTTCTGACTTCGCCGCGCCAGGTCATTTTTGGCTGGTAGTGAATTAACAGCTGATCGTTATCCAGCGCTTTACGCAGGTTGGTATCCAGCCACAGATATTCAAATACGCGCTGGTTCATCTCTGGCGAGAAGACGCAGAATTTACCCCGGCCATTTTCCTTGGCGGTGTACATGGCGGTGTCGGCATTGCGAATGACGCTTTCCCGATCGTTACCGTGCTGGGGCGCAAGCGCGATACCAAGCGAGCAGCCAGTGTAAACCTCTATCAGCCCGATGCGGAAAGGCTGCCGCAGTCGGGTCAGAATGCGCGACGCCATAGCTTCCAGAGCGCCCTGCGAGGTATCGGTGGCCATCACGATAAACTCATCCCCACCCAGGCGCGCCAGGGTTTGTCCGTCGTCCAGGCAACTCAGGATCGCCAGCGCAACGGCCTGTAGCAGCTGGTCGCCAAACATATGCCCATAGGCATCGTTCACTTTTTTAAAGTTATCCAGATCGAGATAAACCACGCCCACCTGCGTTTCACCCCGGGAGGTGATGGCGTCGGAGATCAGCTCATGGATGGCATTTCGGTTAGGCAAACCGGTAATCGTATCCGTATTGGCGAGAACGCGCAGGCGCTCCTGGGCCCGACGCTCTTCCGTGATGTCGGTACCCGAACAGATGAGGAAAATTTCATTTTTCCCGCTGCCGCTGTGAACGAATTTATTTCTGAAGAGAAACAGGCGTTGCCCCTTGCGGGTCTTGATCCAGCGTTCGACTTCGTAGGAGCTGCCGTTACGAAAAAAACCGGTGATGTTGCGTTTTGAGGCCGCGGCTTCGCTGCGGCTCATGAACAGTTTAAACACGTTTTGCCCGATGACTTCCTGTTCCTTCAGGCCCGTATATTCTTCACTTAAACGGTTGAAGCGCTGAATATTCCCGTTCTGGTCGAGGATTACAATTACGGAGTTAGCTTCGGACACCACCTGTTCGGCGAAGGAGAGTCCCTGCGCCAGATCGCGCGCCACGGAAGGCGTGTCGTTCCATGCTGATGCCGTTCCCGCCCACTCATTTTTGTTAATTTTACGACCGACAAGATGGACGGGAACGTCCAAACCATACAAGGGAAGGGTCATGGCAATGCTGGCGGTGATAACGGTGAGCTGGCGAATCAGAGCAGCCTGCTCATCGTCCAGCGCAACCACCTGAACGATGTCAGCGCTTTCACTGGCAGCAAGATGCAGAGCATTGCTGTCTGCTGTTAGTCGCCACCAGGGGCTATGCGTACCCATGTAACGAAACAGCAAATTCTGCTCCAGATCGTCCATCCCGTTTTCTCCCGCGGCTGCTGAGTAGCGCACAAATTATTCATTTGCAGTCGACTATGACGGCTCTTTTTACTGTAGATAATTCTGGCGAAATGTGGCGGTAGGAAACAGAAAAGTGTGAGAAAAAACGATGATTTTGCGAGAGATAATACTGGGGAGAACTCCCGGCCATCCCTGAACGGAACGGCCGGGAGTCTACGCGGTTATCAGGCGACAGGGCGCGCGATAATGCTGCGGGTTTCCATGCGGACTTCAGCGATGTTTACATCAATCACGTCAGTGACTTTGTAAACCGTTTCGCCTTTAATTTGCACGGTCCCGTTTTCCTGGCTACAAACCAGTTCGTCGCGAACGGCATGCAGGAACGGGGCAGGAATAAAGGCAACGGCGCCATTATCCACCAGACGCACGCGCATACCGCCGCGGCTGATGTCAATGATTTCAGCCGGGAAACGGGTGTCAGTCCCTGCCTTATCATTCAGGAAACGCGCGTACAACCAGTCGCCGACATCACGCTCCGCCATACGGTTCAGACGGCGACGCTCTGCCATCTGCAACGTAGTCTCATCCTGTGGGCGGGCAACAGATTCCCCTTTGATGATCGCTTTCAGCAGACGATGGTTAACCATGTCGCCGTACTTACGGATCGGGGAGGTCCAGGTGGCGTAAGCCTCAAGACCGAGACCGAAGTGCGGGCCTGGCTCCGTGCTGATTTCCGCAAAGGACTGGAAGCGGCGAATGCGGCTGTCAAGGAAACCTGACGGCTGTGCGTCCAGCTCGCGGCGCAGCTTGCAGAAGCCTGGCAGGGTCAGCACCTCTTCCGGATCGACGTGGACGTCATGGGTTTTGAGCAGGGCGGCCAGCGCTTCGGTGTTAGCCGGGTCAAAGCCGGTGTGCACGTTGTAAATGCCAAAGCCTAACTTGTCGCGCAGCACGCGTGCGGCGCAAATGTTGGCGGAGATCATCGCTTCTTCAACGATACGGTTGGCAATACGGCGTGGCTCGGCGACGATATTGAGCACTTCGCCTTTTTCCCCCAGCACAAAGCGGTAGTCCGGGCGGTCCTTAAATACCAGCGCGTGGGTCTGGCGCCACTCACTGCGGCTCTGGCAGACGCGATGCAGCAGACGAATTTGCGCAGCGATATTATCGGATTCAGGCTTCCAGCTGCCGGTATTTTCCAGCCAGTCGGACACGTTGTCATAAGCCAGTTTAGCTTTGGATTCGATAGTGGCGGCGAAGAATTCGATATCTTCTTCAATGGTACCGTCAGCCGCGATGGTCATGCGGCAGGCCAGTACCGGACGCACTTCATGGGGACGCAGGGAGCAGAGATCGTCGGAAAGCTCGCGCGGCAGCATCGGGATGTTGAAGCCCGGCAGGTAGTTGGTGAACGAACGCACTTTGGCCATTTCGTCCAGCTTGCTGCCTTCGACAATCCATGCGGTAGGGTCGGCGATGGCGACGGTCAGATGCATTTTGCCATCCGCTGCCTCTTCGGCATACAGCGCATCGTCCATATCCTCGGTGCTGGCGCTGTCGATGGTGACAAAGTCCAGCGCTGTCAGATCGCGACGCTCAAGACCTTCGTCCTGCATTTTGGTCGCTACGCCATCCGGCGCTTCTTTTTCGAGGTTGTGGCGCGCCAGCGTCACCCACCATGGGACGAAATGGTCGTCGCCAAAGGTGATGAACTGGGTCAGCTCGGCGTAGAAACCGCGATCGCCTTTTAAAGGATGACGGCGCATTTCGGCAACCGCCCAGTCACCCTCGACAAAGTCATGCTCAACGCCACGCGCAGCGCGGCAAGGGATGGCATCTTTCAGGAGAGGATGATCCGGTACGATAGAAAGACGATCGTCTTTTTTATGCACTTTCCCGACAAAGCGGGTCAGGAAAGGTTCGATCAGTGCTTCCGGCTCGGCAGACTCTCGTTCCTTTTCGGTATGAATAACGGCCGAAATGCGGTCGCCATGCATCACTTTCTTCATCTGAGGAGGCGGAATGAAGTAGCTCTTCTGTCCGTCAACTTCAAGAAAGCCAAAGCCCTTTTCCGTGGCTTTTACGACCCCTTCTGCACGGGGCGTCTGGGAATGTAGTTGCTGTTTAAGCTGCGCTAGCAGCGGGTTGTCCTGAAACATAATGTTCTATTTTCGTAGCCATTGAGCGGCTGACAGTTTTACGCGATTCTCACTGCTACAGCAAGCGCTCTTTAGGTAAAGCGTGTGGTTATTCCTCTTTGCCAAGCGCCACGCGAAGACGGTCCAGCCAGCCATTAAAAGCGCCGTGGGTTAACAGGTTAATTGCCTTGCCCGGTGGGATACCGGCCTCCGTGAGAGGCGTTAACTGGGCGGCGCTAAAACGATCGGGAGACGTAAGCAGCAGCGTATGGGCGGCTGAGAGCGATGCAGATGGCTGGGCTTCGCTTTGTGGGTGGTTAACCAGTATCTCGCCCGTCAGATTCAGCAGCATCGGCTCATGGCAGAGAACCGGCGTGAGCGCTGAAAGCGCAGGTTCGGCCTGCCAGCGTGAGAGCGCCTCAAGTTGAACCGCACTGGCATATTTTAGTTCGACTACGGGCTGGGTGGCTGTCCATCGGGTAAAGCTCAGCGGTAGTGTATGGGGCTGAATGTGGTGTCCCGGTAGCCAGCGTACCGGATGGCCAAGCAGCGCCTGAAACACTGCAACCGCCCGCGCCTGAAAACCAGTAAAGCCGATGATCTGGTTGATAAGCACAATGTCATACGTTGTCAGTCCCACCTCATCAAGCTGGGTTTGCGCTTTATCGTCAATGACGTCCGGGGAGCTCGCCAGCTGGCGGGCATACTGAGTGATTTCTGCAAGGCGTCGATTGCTTTCCCGGGAAGAGTCGGGGCCCGGAAGGGGGGCGAGGAGCGCCGCGTAGTGGTTACAGAGCCGCTGGACGCCACACGCCTGGGAAACCGTCAACGCCGTGCTCAGTCTGTCGTAGGCGCTAAGCGTGTGCAGACGGTTTACGGGAGTATCGAGCGGGAATAAGAGGCGGCACAAGGTTCGGGCTGGCGTAAGCCACCCACAACAGCTTGCGGCAATGTCGTCAGGCAGGGCTAAATCGAGCAAAAAACGATCGTCGACGTTAGCGGCTTCAGGCACCAGCGGCAGAACGTCCGTCTGCGAATGATTCGACTGGGTTTCGTGATACCAGTGGCCTTTGCCGGAAAAACGGCGTTGTTCCATGGGCGTTCCTTGATCTCAAAATGGCGATCAATATCCTGGCGTAAGGCGGATGAGGGGAAAAATATTGTTAGGTGATAACAAATAGCAGAACGGAATAACGAAGTGCGGGGAGGGGAGAAAACTCTCTTCCCAGTCGGGAAGAGAGTAACAGACTTATTTGATTTCCAGCTCGTTCATGGCAGCGATGTTGAAGCCGCCGTCCACGTGAACCACTTCGCCGGAGATACCCGCGGAAAGGTCAGAGCACAGGAATGCCGCAGAGTTACCCACATCTTCGATGGTAACGGTACGACGAATCGGGGTAACCGCTTCGCAATGTGCCAGCATTTTACGGAAATCTTTGATCCCGGAAGCGGCCAGAGTACGGATTGGACCCGCAGAAATTGCGTTAACACGCACGCCTTCAGGACCCATTGCGTTCGCCATATAGCGCACGTTGGCTTCCAGAGACGCTTTCGCCAGACCCATAACGTTGTAGTTAGGGATAGCGCGTTCTGCGCCCAGGTAGGACAGGGTCAGCAGGGCTGCGCCCGGGTTCAGCATCGCGCGGCAGGATTTTGCCATCGCAACGAAGCTGTAGGAGCTGATGTCATGGGCGATTTTGAAGCCATCACGGGTAACCGCGTTCACGTAGTCGCCGTCCAGCTGATCGCCCGGAGCGAAGCCGATGGAGTGAACGAAACCGTCGAATTTCGGCCATGCTTTAGCCAGTTCAGCAAACATGCCATCAATGCTTTCGTCTTGTGCAACGTCACATTCCAGAACAATGCTGGAACCCAGCTGCGCGGCAAATTCTTCAACACGGCCTTTCAGCTTGTCGTTCTGGTAGGTGAACGCCAGCTCAGCGCCTTCGCGATGCATAGCCTGTGCGATGCCGTATGCGATGGACAGTTTGCTGGCAACGCCAGTTACCAGAATGCGCTTACCGGAAAGAAAACCCATAGCTTTAATCCTTATATTCATTGCTTATTTTGCCTTGTAATTCATAGCGTTACAGGCAGTATTTCAAAATCATTCGAAATTAGCTCGAAATTATAGCCCACTCACAGCCCCTTGTGTCACGATATTTCTCGCTCACGTGCCGTGACTGGGCGCACGAAAGACGTTGAACTGACTCTTTATCAGGCTATTTCGTGTGTATTCCAGCAGTATATCACCAGGTGCTGGGTTCGCCTCATCCAACCAGAGGTTGGCCAGAAGCTTCGCGCTAAGACGGCCGGATATTAATTCGCTGGCGAGGGGATTCGGGCAATAACCTTAATTTCAAAATCAAATCCGGCCAGCCAGTTAACGCCGATAGCCGTCCAGTTTGGGTAAGGTGGCTGTGGAAACACCAGTTTTTTCACCTCCATGATGACGGGGAACTGGTTTTCTGGATCGGTATGAAACGTCGTGACATCAATCAGATCGTCAAAAGTGCATCCTGCGGCGGCCAAAGTCGCCTGTAAATTATCGAATGCCAACTGCACCTGAGCGGCGAAATCAGGCTCAGGCGTGCCATCGCTGCGGCTGCCGACCTGACCGGAAACAAATAACAGATCGCCAGAGCGAATGGCAGCCGAATAGCCATGCTCCTCATAAAGGGCATGTCGATTGGCAGGGAAGACAGGATTACGTGGATGCATGGCATTTCCTTTTCTGTCAGAGGCGTTGTTGTGGTTACTTAAGAGAAGTAACATACGCAATGTATGTGAAAAAATGTAATTCACATACGCCGCGTATGTCAAATTAAAAATATCGCTTTTATAGGAAGTTCTATGGCTACAAAACGTCGTGCTGAAACAGCTCAGGAAAATCGCGAAAAATTGATTCATGCGGCGCGAAAGGCGTTTGCTGAGAAAGGCTTTGCTGCAGCGTCGATGGATGAACTGACGGCAAGCGTGGGGTTAACGCGCGGTGCGCTGTATCATAATTTCAGAGATAAGAAAGGGTTACTGGCGGCGGTGGTCGCGCAGATAGACAGCGAAATGGCGGGCAACGCGAAAGCCGTTGCCGCGGCCACAGACGATGATTGGGAGAGACTGCTGGCGGAAGGCATCGCCTACATCAACATGGCGCTCGTTCCGGAAGTTCAGCGTATCGTGCTTCTTGACGGTCCGGCCGTTCTGGGCGATCCGGCGCAATGGCCCAGCCAGAACAGCTGTCTTGAGTCGACCCGCCAGACTATCGAAAAATTAATCGAACGCAACGTGCTTAAAAAAATGGATGCGAAAGTCGCAGCCCATCTGTTGAACGGCGTTGCGCTGAATGCTGCCTTGATGATTGCCGCGAGTGATGAGCCGCAGAAGACGCTGCCGCATGCCATCGAGGTGTTTACTCTGCTGGCAAGCGGGTTACGCAACGGCTAACGATCTTTCCGCCACGCATCGGCCGTCAATGCTTCACCAAAGTGTCCGGCAATCAGGCGTTTTGTCAGGTCGTGGAGCGGGGAGGCCAGCACGTCAGCGGTACTGCCGCGCTCAACGACTTCACCCTGGTGCATCACCAGCACCTGATCGCTGATGTGCTTCATCATGCCCAGGTGCTGAGTCACGTAGATATACGATATCCCCTGCTTTTCCTGTAGCTCCAGCATCAGGTTGATGAGTTGCGAACGCATCGACATGTCCAGCGACGCCAGCGCTTCGTCGGCGATAATGACCTTCGGGCGCAGGATCAGCGCGCGGGCCAGTCCGAGACGCTGTTTTTGGCCCGGAGCCAGCATGTGGGGGTAATAGCTGACATGGTCGGGCAGGAGACCTACCAGACGCAGGGTTTCGACAATCCGCTTGCGACGCGCTTCCGGCTCCAGGTCGGTATTCAACCGCAGCGGGAAATCCAGGATCTGCGAAATACGCTGGCGCGGGTTGAGGGACGTTGACGGATCCTGAAAAATCATCCGAATGCGCTGGCTGCGGAAAGAGTAGTCACCAAATTCCAGAGGATGATCGTCAATCAGTATTTCACCGCCGCTTGGCTCAACCATACCCGCGAGCATTTTTGCCAGGGTCGATTTGCCCGAGCCGTTTTCACCGATAATCGCCAGCGTCTGCTTTTCGCGCAGCGTAAAGCTCAGCGGTTTAACCGCCTCGACGGTCTGACGGTGAAACAGGCCGGTGCGATAGCGAAAGGTCTTACTCAGGTTACGCACTTCCAGTAAGGTTTCGACCATTTCACTCTCTCTCCATGTTCAGCGGGAAATGACAGGCAAACAGATGATTTTTCGGCCCTGTCAGGCGCGGTGTTTCAATGCATTTACGCTGAGCATACGGGCAACGCGGACCCAGACGGCAGCCAATGGGCAGCGATTCCAGCAGCGGAATCGCGCCAGGCAGAGTATTCAGACGGCTCTTGTGTGGCATTGCGCTGCCGAAATCAGGGATCGCCCTGATCAGCGCCTGCGTGTAGGGATGATGCGGCGTCGTCACCAGGTCTTCACTTGGCGCGGTTTCTACCGTTTGTCCGCAATACATCACGTCAATTTTATCCGCCCACTTGCTCAACATTTGCAGGTCGTGGCTGATCAGCAAAATGGTGGTGTTGTTATTCTGGTTCAGACGCGTGAGCAGGCGGAAAATCTGCGCCTGAGTCGTTGGCTCCATCGCGTTCGTCGGTTCGTCCGCAATCAGCAGACGCGGCTGATTGGCCAGGGCGATAGCAATCATCACTTTCTGGCATTCACCGTCGGTCAGTTCGTAGGGGAAACTGCGCATCGCGTCTTTATGGTCTTTGATCCCCACACGGTGCAATAGCTCAATGGCACGGCGTTTACGCCAGCCGAAACGCTGCCACCAGCGGCCTTTATAGGTCCAGCCGGGGATATTCTGCATCAGCTGTTTCCCGACGCGCTCGGACGGATCGAGACAGGATTGCGGCTCCTGAAAAATCATCGAGACGTTATGGCCCACCAGTTTACGGCGTTCGCGCGGGGAGAGACGCAACAGATCGATGTCGTCGAAACGCATACGGTCGGCGGTCACCCGCCAGTTGTCCTTCGCCACGCCGCAAATGGCTTTGGCGATTAGACTCTTACCGGAACCCGATTCGCCCACCAGCCCGCGTATTTCGCCCTCTGCGAGCGTAATACTGATGCGATCCACCGCTTTAACCCAGCCTTCGCCCGTTTTAATTTCGATCGTGAGGTTGCGGATATCAAGTAACGGCATTATTGCACCCCCGCATTGATTGCGCGGCGGATCCCGTCGCCAAGCAGGTTAACGAGCAGAACGCTCACCATGATGGCCGCGCCCGGCAGCATGACCGTCCACGGCGCGACGTAAATCAGCTCCAGAGCATCGCCGAGCATTGCGCCCCATTCCGGGGAGGGGAGCTGCGCGCCCAGGTCCAGGAAGCCCAGCGCTGCGATATCAAGAATCGCCATCGACAGGGCGCGGGTGATCTCCGTCACCAGCCCGGCGGCAATGTTAGGCAGCACGGCAAACCACAAAATATTAAACGTGGTGGCACCGTCCAGACGGGCGGCGACGACATACTCTTTCTCCAGTTCGTCGTGAACCAGGCTGTAAACCGATCGCACCATGCGGGGCAGAATGGCCAGCCAGACGGCGAACATCGCATGTGTGAGGTGCGGCCCCGCGAAGGCCACGACGATAATCGCCAGCAACAGCGAAGGAATCGAGAGCAAGGTATCAAGAATATGATTAAGCACGGCAGACCGCAGCCCGTGGGTTGAGCCGGCAAAAATGCCCAGCGCAAGGCCGCATATCGCGGCGGCCAGGGTGACCACGAACGCGCCGCCTACCGTAGGTGCGGCGCCGCTCAGTAAACGACTTAGCACGTCGCGTCCGAGATCATCAGTCCCCAGGAAGAACGAAACCTCCCCGTAACGCGACCACGATGGCGGTAAAAGCTGATAACCAAGGAACTGCTGATCGATGCCATACGGCGCAAACCACGAACCCAAAACACACAGCAACACGAGGCCAATGCAGCCGTAAAAGCCGATCATCGCCGTGGTGTCGCCGTAGAAATTACGCCACACGGTGCGTAGCGCACCAGGCGTGCGCTTTTCGCTGTAGACGTTATCGTAAGGCATACCATTCCTTATGCTTCAACGGGTTGGCCATGGCACCCAAAATATCGGAAACAACGTTAACAATAATAACCAGCGAGCCAATCACCATCACTCCGGCGGAGATCGCAGCGTAATCCTGCTGGCGAATGGCGTTGATCATCCAGCGTCCAAGGCCCGGCCAGCTGAAAACCATCTCGGTGATCATCGCCAGCGTCAGCATGGTTGAGAATTGCAGCCCAAGCCGTGGGATTACCGGCGGCAACGCATTGTGCAGCACATGGCGACGTAGAATCGTCAGGCGAGACAGTCCGCGTGTGGCGGCGGCTTTCACATAGTTTTGATCGAAGACTTCGATAGTGCTGATGCGCATCAGGCGGATCACTTCGGTCGTCGGTGCGACGGCCAGCGTGAGCACTGGCAGCACCATATGGCGCAGGGCGCTCACGATCATTTCGTCGCGCCAGACTGAATCGGAAAGCCAGGCGTCAACGATGGCGAAGCCGCTCACCGTTTGCACGTTATACAGCAGGTCGAAACGGCCAGACACCGGAAGCCAGCCTAACGTCAGTGAGAAGAAGAGGGTAAGCAGCAGCGCCAGCCAGAAAACAGGGATGGAAAAGCCAATTAAGGCAAGCGCGCTGATGAATTTATCCTGCCATTTATTGCGATAAATTCCCGCCAGCATCCCCACCGGGATCCCCACCATGAGGGCAAAGCCAAAGGCGAGTATACACAGCTCCATGGTGGCCGGGAAAACCATCTTCAGCTGCTCAGAGATGAGCTGTCCGTTGATGCTGGACACGCCAAAATCCCAGTGCAACAGGCCGTTAAACCAGAACAGCCAGGCGTCCCAGAGGGATGAGCCCTGAAGCGGGGCGTGCGGCGTAAAGTAGCTAAGGCTAAAGCCGACAAAGGTCAGGAAGAACAGGGTGACCAGCAGTAACAGCAGCCGCCGCAAGGTAAATATAATCATGGTTTTTTCACCTCTTGTTCTTTCTCACGAGTCACGCCCGCGAAGGAGGCGTTACCAAACGGGCTGAGTACCAGCCCTTTTATATCGTAACGGTAGGCCTGAAGGCGCAGGGAAGAGGCAAGCGGCAACACGGGAAGCTCTCTGGCCAGAATATTTTGCGCTTCATCGTAGGCCTCAATGCGTGAAGCAAGCTGTTGAGATGAGAGGGCTTTTTGCAGCACAGCATCAAATTCCCGGTTACACCAGTGCGCGTAGTTGGTCTGGGAGTTGATCGCCGCACAGCTCAGCAGCGGACGGAAGAAGCTGTCCGGGTCGTTACTGTCGGTAGACCAGCCAGCCAGCGTTAAGTCGTGATTCATGTCCATCAGACGCGCCTCCTGGAAACGGCCTTCGACAGGAACGATGATCACCTTCACGCCCACCTGGGCCATATCTGCCTGCAACAGTTCGGCGGTTTTCAGCGGGCTAGGGTTCCACGCCTGAGAGCTGGTGGGTACCCACAGCTGAAGCGTCAGGTTTTCTGCCCCCAGTGCTTTAAGCTGTTCGCGCGCTTTCGCCGGATTATATTCCGTGATCTTCGCCTCGCCGTCATAGGCCCAGGAGGCGCGGGGCAGAATAGAGGCGGCGGTTTCCGCGGTGCCGTAATAAATCGACTGCATCAGACGCTGATTGTTGATCGCTAACGCCAGCGCATGGCGCACGGCCGGATTATTCAGCGGTGGCTTATCGGTGTTAAACGCCAGATAGGCGATGTTCATTCCCGGGCGTAGGGTCAGGCGCAGGCGGGGGTCGTCGCGCAAAATAGTCAACTGGCTGGCCGCAGGCCACGCAAGGACGTCGCACTCACCGGTCAGCAGTTTGGAGAGGCGGCCTGTTCCACCTGAACCCAGATCGACAATAACCTGCGGCATCAGCGGTTTGCCGCGCCAGAAATGATCGTGTCGTTGCAGGCGAATGTATTGTCCGGCGCGGTACTCAGCTAACTGGAAGGGTCCTGTGCCCACAGGCTCACGATCGAGACGTTCCTGACGATCCTTTTTCGTCAGCTGATCCGCGTATTCGGCTGACATGACGGACGCGTAGTGCGTCGCCAGGTGCCAGAGGAAGGAGGCGTCCGGGCGCGTCAGGCGAAACTCAACCGTGCGGTTATCCAGCTTACGAACGCTTTTGACCGTGTCCGCGAATTGCAGACTGTCGAAGTAGGGGAAGTTTCCGCCGTTGACGTTATGCCACGGATGGTTGCGGTTAAAGATGCGCTGGAAGGTGAAAACCACGTCATCCGCGTTGAGCTTGCGGGTTGGGGTAAACCACGGGGTGTGCTGAAAAGCCACCTCATCGCGTAGACGGAAGCGGTACGTGGCGCCGTTATCAAGCACTTCCCAACTTTCAGCAAGCTCCGGAACCAGCCGATAGGTATAAGGATCGACGTCGAGCAGGCGATCGTAAATCTGTGCGGCCAGCGTATCAACAATCACGCCGCTCCCCGCCTTTTGCGGGTTAAAGGTATCAACTTGCCCGCTGACGCAATAGACGAAACCACTATCACGAATATCAGGAGGCGCAGTACGATCGGGCGCAGCAAAGGCCAGATTGCTGAACAGACCGAGTGCAAACAGGGATGATAAAACCAGGCGCATAGTTTTTAAGGTTTTTAGATTCGATCTGCAAAGTGTATCGCACTTACGCCTGCTTCGTAAAAATGTCTGGGGGTAAGTGCTGATAATGTCAGCGCATTTGATGTTTTTTGAGCAATGCCCTTAATTGATGGTAGGTCAGACCCAGCAGTTCAGCTGCCCGTTTCTGGTTATATTTCGCCTCTTTCAGGCTCCGTTCCAGCAGTTGCTGCTCCTGCTGATGCTGGAACTGGCGTAAATCGAGCGGCAACGCCGGATCATGCTGGCGCGCCGCCGGAGCAAGGGGCTGTTTAACCTCGCGCCGAAACGGATCGAGAATAATGTTGTCCAGTTCGGTCTCGCTGCTGCCATGACGGTAAACAGACCGTTCCACCACGTTTTTCAGTTCACGGATATTCCCCGGCCAGTGGTAACCGAGCAGGGTCTCGGTGGCCTGTTCGCTGAAGCCCGGAAAGAGCGGCAGGCCCAGTTCCCGGCACATCTGAATGGCAAATTGATCGGCCAGCAGCATGATATCGCTGCGTCGCTCACGCAGCGGCGGCAACTGGACGACATCGAAAGCCAGCCGGTCCAGCAGGTCGGCGCGGAATTTATCTTCTGCAACCATCGCGGGCAGATCGGCGTTAGTGGCGCACACCAGGCGAACGTTAACCTGAAGCGGCTGACTTCCGCCAACGCGTTCCAGTTCGCCATACTCAATGACGCGCAGCAGCTTTTCCTGTACCAGCATTGGCGCGGTCGCCAGCTCGTCGAGAAAGAGCGTTCCGCCATCGGCACGTTCAAAACGACCGGGGTGCCGTTTTTGTGCGCCAGTAAACGCGCCGGCTTCATGACCGAAAAGCTCCGTGTCGAGCAGATTTTCATTCAGCGCCGCGCAGTTAAGCGAAATAAAAGGCCCGTCCCAGCGGCCAGACAGAAAGTGCAGACGGTTAGCGATAAGTTCTTTACCCGTTCCGCGCTCACCGATAATGAGCACCGGTTTATTCAGCGGCGCCAGGCGCGATACCTGCTCAAGCACTTCCAGGAAGCTGTTTGCCTCGCCAAGCAAATTGTCTTTATATTCAGCCATGATGAAATTAACCACTCCTTAGTGATATTCACCAGGTGAGAATAGCCGCTGGATGGATAAATATCAATGACACCCAGTAAAATCAATAAGATAAAAAGTTGGCATGGGATTTGTATTAACTACTCAGCAGGGCATCGCCCGATAACAGAACTATGAGGATTGAATTATGGGTATTTTTTCTCGTTTTGCCGACATCGTGAACGCCAACATCAACTCGCTGCTGGAGAAAGCAGAAGATCCGCAGAAGCTGGTGCGCCTGATGATTCAGGAGATGGAAGACACGCTGGTTGAAGTACGCTCCACCTCCGCCCGCGCGCTGGCAGAGAAGAAGCAGTTAACGCGTCGTATCGAGCAGGCGACTGCCCAGCTTAACGAGTGGCAGGAAAAAGCTGAACTGGCGCTGCGCAAAGATAAAGAAGATCTGGCCCGCGCTGCGCTGATTGAGAAGCAGAAGCTGACCGACATGGTGGCCACGCTGGAACATGAAGTGACGCTGGTGGATGATACTCTGACGCGTATGAAGAAAGAGATTGGTGAGCTTGAAAATAAACTCAGCGAAACCCGTGCACGTCAACAGGCGCTGGCGCTGCGCCACCAGGCTGCAAGTTCGTCCCGCGACGTGCGTCGCCAGCTGGACAGCGGCAAACTGGATGAAGCGATGGCGCGTTTCGAATCGTTCGAACGTCGTATCGACCACATGGAAGCGGAAGCCGAAAGCCACAGCATCGGTAAGCAGAAAACCCTGGATCAGCAGTTTGCTGACCTGAAAGCCGATGATGAAATTAGCGAGCAGCTGGCGGCGCTGAAAGCCAAAATGAAGCAAGACCACCAATAATAAATCCTGCGGCACCTGAGCGTGCCGCATCGCAAGACAAGGAGTACACATGAGCGCGCTTTTTCTGGCAATACCCCTGACAATTTTCGTGCTGTTTGTTCTGCCCATCTGGTTATGGCTGCACTACAGCAACCGCTCTTCTCGCGGGGAGCTGTCGCAAAGCGAGCAACAGCGGCTGGCGCAGCTCTCTTCTGAGGCAAACAAAATGCGCGAACGTATTCAGGCGCTGGAAGCCATCCTGGATGCGGAACACCCGAACTGGAGGGAGCGTTAATGGCTGGACTAAATCTGAATAAAAAACTGTGGCGCATCCCGCAGCAGGGCATGGTTCGGGGCGTTTGCGCCGGGCTGGCACACTATCTGGATGTCCCGGTAAAACTGGTACGTGTGGTCACTGTATTGTCGATTTTCTTTGGCCTGGCCTTTATTACACTGGTGGCTTACATCATTCTGTCGTTTGTACTTGATCCGATGCCGGAGGGTGAGCTGGATGCGGAAAACACGCCAACCAGCAGCGATCTTCTTAACGCGGTGGATGAACAGCTGAGCGCAGGGGAGAAGCGATTGCGCGAGATGGAACGTTATGTCACCTCCGATACCTTTACGCTGAGAAGTCGTTTCCGTCAGCTTTAAGAGAGAACTTACATGAAACAAAACTGGCAACAGGCCGGTCAGAAGGTAAAACCCGGCCTGAAAATCGCAGGCAAACTGGTTCTGATGACGGCGTTACGTTATGGTCCGGCTGGTGTGGCGGGCTGGGCGATCAAGTCTGTTGCCCGTAAGCCGGTCAGAATGTTGCTGGCGGTCGCCCTGGAGCCGTTGTTACAAAAACTGGCAAAACGCGTTTCACGTCGCTACTTTTCACGCTAATCCCGCTCATATAAGCCCTTTCTCGCGCTGAGAGAGGGCATGAATTCCCCCTCTGCTTTTTCTCTTTCTTTGCGGCAGCTCACATTACTGCGTTGCGCTGCTTTGAGAATGCCTTTTTCAGCCCCCAGGTCCGTTGACAGATATTTTTCATGGGAGTAGATTGCCACTCCGTGGGACCGCTACCATGGAAAATAATGTGAACGCAAAAATTAAATACCTTATCAATCATATTTATGGTGAATCATTTTCAGATGCACACCTTGACGTGTTATTAACTAAGCTTCAACAGGCGGCGGTTAATATTACGGAGAAGCGTAAGTCAGGCTGGGATGAAAAAGATGTTGTTCTGATTACCTATGCCGATCAGATCTCCACGAAAGGGGAGAAAGCATTGCCGGTATTTACCCGGTTCTATAATGAGTGGCTTTCTCGTGCTTTTTCTCATGTCCATCTTTTACCTTTCTATCCGTGGTCATCAGATGATGGTTTTTCCGTTATTGATTATCATACCGTTGCACCTGAAACGGGAAACTGGCGCGATGTCGCGGAATTAAAACAGTCAGCCAGCTTAATGTTTGATTTCGTTTGCAATCATATGTCAGCGAAAAGCGAATGGTTTGCTAATTATCTGGCGCAGAAGCCTGGTTATGAAGATTTCTTTATTTCTGTCGACCCGGAAACCGATTTATCCGCGGTGACGCGCCCACGCGCTTTACCGCTGTTGACGCCGTTTACGCTTAATGATGGCAGCGTTCGTCATTTATGGACTACATTCAGCGATGACCAGATCGATCTCAATTTCGCCTCGCCGCAGGTGCTGATTGCAATGGTTGACGTTCTGCTCCATTACCTCATGGAAGGGGCGCGTTATATTCGTCTGGATGCGGTCGGGTTTATGTGGAAAATCCCGGGAACAACCTGCATCCATCTGGAACAAACCCATTGCCTTATTCAGCTGTTCCGCGCCATTACGGACGCCGTGGCACCTGGAACGGTGATCATTACTGAGACAAATGTTCCGCACAAAGACAACATCTCTTACTTCGGTGATGGTGAAAACGAAGCCCAGATGGTCTATCAGTTTTCCTTACCTCCGCTGGTGCTGCATGCCGTTCATCGTCAGGATGTGAAAGCACTTTGCCAATGGGCGGGGTCGCTGGCACTGCCTTCTTCACACACTACATGGTTTAATTTCCTGGCCTCGCATGATGGTATCGGTTTGAATCCGCTGCGCGGCATTCTTCCGGAATCAGAGATCCTCTCGTTGGTCGAAAATCTTCAGCAGGAAGGCGCGCTGGTCAACTGGAAAAATAATCCTGACGGAACGCGAAGCCCTTATGAAATTAATGTCACCTATCTTGATGCGTTAAGTTTACAAGACAGTTCAGATGAGGAACGTATTGCACGGTTCCTCCTCGCGCATGCTGTGTTGTTAAGTTTCCCAGGCGTCCCGGCTGTTTATATTCAGAGCATTCTTGGGTCGCGGAACGATTATGAAGGCGTCGAACGCCTCGGATATAACCGCGCGATTAACCGGAAAAAATACACGGCGGGGCAGCTTGATAGCGAACTGAATAATAAGAAGAGTATTCGTTATCAAATTTATTCTCGTTTGAGTGAGCTTATCGCTATTCGTCGCGGCGAGAGGGCGTTCCATCCGGATAGTCAGGCTGCTTTCGACGCAGTGGGTAAACAAATTCTTAAAATTATTCGTGTTGCTGAAAATGGCGAGCGAATTACAGCATTATTTAATTTTAGCAATAAAATGCAGACCGTTTATGAACAAACGCTTTCTGGTAAGGAGTTATTATCAGGACAGGATATTAGCGGTACGGAGCTGATCCTCAATCCATGGCAGGTAATGTGGATTAAAGAAAACTAAAAAGGACCCTAAAATGAAAATGCCAAAAATTGTGCTGTTATCAGCACTGGTTTCGTGCGCCCTGTTATCAGGCTGTAAGGACGATAAAGCATCTCAGGTCACCATTGAGTTTATGCACTCGTCGGTAGAACAGGAGCGTCAGGCCGTTATCACGAAATTGATTGAAAAATTCGAGAAAGAGAACCCGTCGATTACGGTGAAGCAGGTACCCGTTGAAGAAGATGCCTACAACACCAAGGTAATTACCCTGGCTCGTACCGATGCGCTGCCGGAGGTGATTGAGATCAGCCATGACTACGCCAAAGTCATGGATAAAGAGCAGCTACTGGATCGTGACGCCATCGGCCGCGCCATCAAGGCGGTGGGCGAGGAGACATTTTACGACGGCATTTTACGCGTGGTTCGCACGGAAGATGGCAACGCATGGACGGGGGTGCCGGTTAGCGCCTGGCTGTCCGGCATCTGGTATCACAAAGATGCGCTCGGGGCAGCGGGTATTGAAGAGCCGCACAACTGGGAGCAACTGCTGAAAGCCAGTCAGGCGCTCAACGATCCGGCTAAAAAACATTACGGTATCGCGCTTCCAACCGCAGAAAGCGTTATGACGGAGCAGGCTTTCTCGCAATTTGCTTTGTCAGGAGGGGCCAACGTCTTTGATGCAAACGGCAGCGTGAAAATCGATACCCCTGAGATGTCGAAAGCGCTGGAGTTTTATAGGGCACTGGCCGCGAACACCATGCCGGGCTCGAATGATGTCATGGAGATCAAAGACGCCTTCATGAACGGTTCTGCGCCTATGGCCGTTTACTCTACCTATATCCTGCCCGCGGTCTTCAAAGATGGCAATCCGGCCAACCTGGGGTTCGTGGTCCCGACGGAAAAATCATCAGCCGTGTACGGCATGATCACTTCGTTGACGATCACTACCGGCCAGACCGAAGAGGAAACGCAGGCCGCCGAGCAATTTGTCACCTGGATGGAGCAGGCTCAGAACGCCTCTGATTGGGTCATGATGTCTCCGGGCGCCGCGCTACCGGTCAATAAACTCGTGGTGGGCACAGATTCCTGGAAAAACAACGACGTTATCAAGGCCTTTGGTCAACTGCCTTACGAGCTGATTGCGCAGTTCCCGAACGTCCAGGTGTTTGGTGCCGTGGGCGACAAGAACTTTACCCGCATGGGAGATGTTACCGGGTCCGGCATTATCAGTTCCATGGTGCATAACGTGACGGTGGGACAAAAAGATCTCAATGCGACGTTAAGCAACAGCCAGAAGAAACTGACTGACCTGATATCACAACGATAGGAGCGCTTTGCGAAGGGAATTATGAAGACGTTGTTTTCTGGTCGTTCAGATATGCCTTTCGCCATGCTGCTGTTGGCCCCCAGCCTGATTTTGCTGGGGGGCCTGGTGGCCTGGCCAATGATTTCAAACATTGAAATCAGTTTTTTACGTTTACCGCTGAATCCGCGTATTGATGCGGTGTTCGTCGGTCTGGATAACTACATTCGCATCCTGGGCGATGCTGCGTTCTGGCACTCCCTGTGGATGACGTTCTGGTATACGGCGCTGGTGGTGATTGGCAGCACCGGACTGGGGCTGGCCGTAGCGATCTTCTTTAACCGTGAATTCCGCATGCGGAAAACGGCACGTTCACTGGTGATACTGTCCTATGTGACGCCGTCTATTTCACTGGTATTTGCCTGGAAATACATGTTCAACAACGGCTACGGAATTGTGAACTATCTTGGCGTTGATCTGCTGCATCTCTACGATCAGGCGCCGCTGTGGTTCGATAATCCTGGCAGCAGTTTTGTCCTGGTTGTGCTGTTCGCCATCTGGCGTTACTTCCCGTACGCCTTTATCTCGTTCCTCGCAATTTTGCAGACCATTGATAAATCATTGTACGAAGCGGCAGAGATGGACGGAGCGAATGCCTGGCAGCGTTTTCGTATCGTGACGTTGCCCGCCATCATGCCGGTGCTGGCTACGGTGGTCACGCTGCGAACCATATGGATGTTCTACATGTTTGCGGATGTGTATCTGCTCACCACCAAGGTCGACATTCTGGGCGTATATCTCTACAAAACCGCCTTTGCGTTCAATGACCTGGGTAAAGCAGCCGCCATTTCCGTTGTGCTGTTTGTGATCATCTTCGCGGTCATTCTGCTGACCAGAAAAAGGGTAAACCTCAATGGCAACAAATAAACGCGTTCTGGGCCGTATCGGTTTTTATCTGGGACTGGCGCTATTTCTGATTATCACGCTGTTTCCGTTTTTTGTGATGTTGATGACGTCGTTCAAAAGCGCGAAAGAGGCGATCTCGCTGCACCCGACCATTCTGCCGCAGGAGTGGACGCTACAGCACTACATCGACATCTTTAACCCGCTGATTTTCCCGTTTGTGGATTACTTCCGTAACAGCATGGTGGTGTCGCTGACCTCCTCGGTCATTGCGGTGTTTCTCGGCACGCTGGGCGCGTATGCGTTATCCAAACTGCGCTTTAAAGGGCGCACGACGATCAATGCGAGCTTCTACACCGTCTATATGTTCTCCGGGATCCTGCTGGTGGTGCCGCTGTTCAAAATCATCACCGCGCTCGGCATTTATGACACCGAACTGGCGCTGATCATCACCATGGTGACGCAGACGTTGCCGACTGCGGTCTTTATGCTGCGCAGCTATTTCGACACTATCCCGGATGAGATAGAAGAAGCCGCGATGATGGACGGCCTGAACCGCCTGCAAATCATCTTCCGCATCACCGTGCCGCTGGCGATCTCGGGTCTGGTGTCAGTCTTCGTTTACTGCTTCATGGTGGCGTGGAATGACTACCTGTTCGCCTCCATTTTCCTGTCCAGCGCCAGCAACATCACGTTGCCGGTGGGGCTGAACACGCTCTTCAGTACGCCAGATTACATCTGGGGTCGCATGATGGCGGCATCGCTGGTGACGGCACTGCCCGTTGTCATTATGTATGCCCTGTCTGAACGTTTTATTAAAAGTGGTTTGACCGCCGGCGGCGTAAAGGGCTGAGGCGGCCGATTTTAACAAGGAGTGAGTCATGAAAAAATTAGTTGCGACAGCGCCTCGTGTAGCGGCGCTGGTGGAATACGAAGATCGTCCTGTTGCAGCACATGAAGTGAAGATTCGTGCCCGTTATGGCGCCCCGAAACACGGCACCGAAGTTGTGGATTTCCGCGCGGCAAGCCCGTTCATTGATGAAGAGTTTAACGCCGAGTGGCAGATGTTTACCCCACGTGAAGAGGGGGCAGCACGCGGCATCGAATTTGGTAAATTCCAGCTGGGAAACATGATCGTCGGCGACATCATCGAATGTGGTGCGGACGTAACGGAATACCAGATCGGCGACAGCGTTTGCTGCTACGGCCCATTGCAGGAAACGGTCATCGTCAACGCGGTGAACAACTATAAGCTGCGCAAAATGCCGCAGGGCGCATCCTGGAAAAACGCTGTTTGTTACGATCCGGCTCAGTTCGCCATGAGCGGCGTGCGTGATGCTAACGTCCGCGTAGGGGATTTCGTTGTAGTTGTCGGGCTGGGCGCTATTGGCCAGATTGCGATTCAGCTGGCGAAAAAAGCTGGCGCGTCAGTGGTTATTGGTGTCGATCCTATTGAACATCGCTGTGAGATCGCCCGCCGTCACGGTGCAGACCACTGCCTGAACCCAATCGGTACCGATGTCGGTCTTGAAATTAAGAAACTGACCGGCAAGCAGGGCGCTGATGTGATCATCGAAACCAGCGGCTTTGCAGATGCGCTGCAATCTGCGCTGCGCGGACTCGCCTACGGCGGCACGATCTCTTACGTGGCTTTCGCCAAACCTTTTGCGGCAGGCTTCAACCTGGGCCGCGAAGCACACTTCAACAACGCGAAGATTGTCTTCTCCCGCGCATGCAGTGAACCCAACCCGGATTATCCACGCTGGAGTCGCAAGCGTATTGAAGAGACCTGCTGGGAATTGCTGATGAACGGTTATCTCAATTGTGAAGATCTGATCGACCCGGTCGTCACCTTCACCACCAGCCCGGAAAGCTACATGAAGTATGTCGATCAGCACCCGGAACTCAGTATCAAAATGGGCGTTACTTTTTAAGCTAAGGACAGCAAATCATGAAAATCGCAACACAAAACCAGGCCTTTTTCCCGACCGCTATCATGGAAAAATTCAAATACATCAAAGCGATGGGATTTGATGGCTACGAAATAGATGGCCGGCTGCTGGTTGAACATCTCGACGAAGTGAAAGCCGCTATCAAAGCCACCGGTCTGCCGGTCACGACGGCGTGTGGCGGATACGATGGCTGGATCGGGGATTTCATCGAAGAACGCCGCCTGAACGGTCTCCAGCAGATTGAACGCATTCTGGAAGCGCTGGCAGAAGTGGGCGGCAAGGGGATTATTGTTCCGGCTGCCTGGGGGATGTTTACCTTCCGTCTGCCGCCAATGACTTCGCCACGTAGCCTGGACGGCGATCGCAAAGCGGTCAGCGCTTCCCTGCGCTGGCTGGATGAGGTAGCAGCGCGCACCGGTACTACCGTCTACCTGGAGCCGCTGAACCGCTATCAGGATCATATGATCAACACCCTGGCCGACGCGCGTCGTTATATCGAAGAGAACGGCCTGAAGCACGTGCAGATCATCGGTGATTTCTACCACATGAACATTGAAGAAGACTCACTGACGGAAGCGCTGCATCACAACCGCGACCTGCTGGGTCATGTGCACATTGCTGATAACCACCGCTATCAGCCGGGCAGCGGCAGCCTCGATTTCGCCAGCCTGTTCGGTCAGCTGCGTGCTGATAACTATCAGGGTTATGTGGTGTACGAGTGCCGGGTTCGTGCCGACGACCCGGCTCAAGCCTATCAGGACTCACTCAATTACCTGCGTGAATGCTAAGGATGACGAGCGTGATGAGTGCTTCTACACCTTTGCCTCTGCGCGTCGCCATCATTGGCGCCGGGCAGGTTGCAGACAAAGTGCATGCCTCGTATTACGCCACGCGCAGTGATGTTCAAATGGTGGCTGTCATGGACAGCCGCCTTGAGCAGGCACAGGCGTTCGCGGAACGTTATGCCATTCCATCGGCATGGCAGGACGCTCACGAGATGTTGCAGAAAATAAAACCGGATGTGGTGAGCGTCTGTTCGCCTAACCGGTTCCATTTTGAACATGTGATGGCGGCTCTCGAAGCGGGTTGCCATGTGATGTGTGAAAAGCCGCCGGCAATGACGCCTGAACAGGCCGACCAGATGCGCATCGCGGCGCGCAAGGCCGGAAAAGTCCTCGCGTACGATTTTCACCATCGCTTTGCGCTGGATACCCAGCTCCTGCGCGATGCGGTAATGAACGGCACACTCGGTGAAATTTACTTCACTTCCGCGCAGGCGCTGCGTCGCTGCGGTGTGCCGGGGTGGGGCGTTTTCACCAATAAATCGCTCCAGGGTGGCGGGCCGCTTATCGATATCGGCATTCATATGCTGGATGCTGCGATGTACGTGTTGGGCTTCCCGGCTGTGAAGCGGGTAACCGCGCACAGCTTCCAGAGACTGGGGAACCGGAAACACACCGGTCAGTTTGGCGAATGGGATCCTACGCAGTTTACCGTGGAAGATGCCCTGTTTGGCACGATTGAATTCTGCAACGGCGGCGTTCTGCGTCTGGACACCTCCTTTGCGCTTAACATCCGCGAGCAGTCCATCATGAACGTCTCTTTCTGCGGTGATAAGGCAGGCGCAACGCTGTTCCCGGCGCATATCTATAACGACGAAGCCGGTGTTTTAGAAACCCTTATCCATCGTGAAGAGGCGGACGATCAGCGCCATCTGCGCAGTATGGATGCCTTCGTGCGTCATGTGCTGGGAGAGCACGTTATGATCGCTGACGCAGAACAGGGTCTGGTTATACAACAGCTTGTTGCCGCGCTTTATGAATCAGCAGAAACAGGGGAAAGCGTGACATTATGCTGAACGTGTCTGTATTAAACGATCCGGGCTTTTGTCCTCACAGCCTGAACAAATATGCCTCTGTCATGACATGCGGGAATGGCTACATGGGCATTCGCGCTACGCATGAAGAAGATTACACCCAGCAGACCAGAGGCATGTATCTCGCGGGGCTTTATCATTGCGCGGGTCGCAACGAGACTACTGAGCTGGTCAATCTGCCGGATATCACCGGTATTGATGTTGAGCTTGATGGCGTCAATTTCACGCTCCTGTCAGGCGAAATTCTTGAATGGCAGCGCGAGCTGGCCTTTGCTAACGGCGAACTGCATCGCAACGTTGTCTGGCGTGCACCCGACGGGAAACGTTATCGGCTGGAGAGCCGTCGTTTTGTTTCGCTGGACCAGTTGCCCTTAGTGGCAATGCAGTTCTCGATCACACCGCTTGATGGCGACGCTCAGGCCGTGCTGAAAACCGGCATAGATGCGACACAAACGAACAGCGGCAGACAGCATCTGGATGAAATCTCGGTCAGGATCTTTGACCAGCACTACATGCAGGGCGTGTATGAAACGCAGGACCGTGCATCTGAGGTTGTGGTTTCGGCGTATTGCCAGCTCTCGACGAAAAGCGACAGCTGTTTCACCGCCAAAAACCGCCGTCTCAGCGTGCATCATTCGCTGACGATTGTTCGGGGTGACACTGTCACGCTTGAGAAGATCGTCTGGGTGGCTCATCGTAGCGAGAAAGCGCTGTCGCAGGAGTCATTCGCGCGCAACGCGCTGGCCGATCTTAAAGTCTGTGCGGCAAGAGGTTATGAGGCGTTGCTTGAAAGCTCAGCGTATGCCTGGAAAGATGTCTGGCGCGACGCACGTGTGGAAGTGACTTCCACAGAGCAACAGGATCAGCAGGCGCTGGATTACGCCGTCTGGCATCTGACGACAATGACGCCTGCTCATGATGAGCGAAGCAGTATTGCGGCGAAAGGGCTGACGGGTGAGGGGTACAAGGGGCACGTCTTCTGGGATACCGAAATTTTCCTGCTGCCGTTCCATCTGTTTACCCGCCCGCAGATTGCCCGCAGCCTGCTACGCTATCGTTGGCTTAATCTGGCAGGCGCACGGGAAAAAGCGCGCCGTAACGGTTGGCCGGGTGCATTGTTCCCGTGGGAAAGTGCGGCCAGCGGACAGGAAGAGACGCCAGAATTCGCGGCCATTAACATCCGCACCGGGGTTCGCCAGAAGGTGGCTTCCGCACTCGCTGAACATCACATCGTGGCTGATATCGCCTGGGCCGTGGTCGCTTACTGGCAGGCAACACACGACGATGCCTTTATGCGGAATGAGGGGCTGACGCTACTGATGGAAACCGCTTCGTTCTGGATGGGACGCGCGACGGAAATCAATGGTCGTCTTGAGATCCATGACGTGATCGGACCGGATGAATACACCGAGCATGTCAACAACAACGCCTACACCAACTATCTGGCCTGGCACAACGTTGCCTGCGCGCGTCAGTTTATGGCGATGTTTGGCCGTGAAGATGCGCGTTTTACGGAGAATGCCGGGAAGTTCCTGGCGCGCCTGTGGCTGCCAGAGGCCGACGCAGACGGTGTGATCCCGCAGGATGATACCTTCATGGCAAAACCTGCCATCGATCTGAGCCGCTATAAAGCCAAAGCGGGTAAGCAAACCATTCTGCTTGATTACTCTCGCGCGGAAGTGAACGAGATGCAGATCCTGAAGCAGGCCGATGTGGTGATGCTTAACTACCTGCTGCCGGAACGGTTTACGCCGCAGCAATGTGCCGCCAATCTGGCGTTCTACGAGCCACGTACGATTCATGATTCATCCCTGAGTAAAGCGATTCACGGCATTGTGCTCGCACGCTGCGGTGACACCGAGGGGGCGTATGCCTTCTGGCGTGACGGTATCGCCATCGACCTGGGGGACGACCCACACAGCAGTGATGACGGTATTCATGCTGCCGCCACCGGTGCGATCTGGTTGGGCGCTATTCAGGGGTTTGCTGGCCTGCACATTAGCGAAGGGGAGCTGCATCTTTCACCGAAACTGCCTGTTCACTGGCAGAAACTCGCCTTCCCGCTGCGGTGGCGGGACGCAACAATGCACATTACCTGTGAAAATGACCAGTTAACCATTGAGACTACCGCACCTGTCACGTTGACGCTGTGGGGTAAAACGCTGCATGTATCAGGGCGAAAAGTCTGCGCGCATAAGGACTTTCTTGCACCTGTTAATGGGACCGCTACCACGGAGGGGCGCCATGACGCTTAACGCTGTTGTATTCGATCTGGACGGGGTGATCACCGATACCGCGCATCTTCACTTTCTGGCCTGGCGCGCCGTGGCGGAGGAGATTGGTATTACCTTCGATGAAGTATTTAACGAACAGCTGAAGGGAATAAGCCGAATGGACTCCCTCCAGCGTATTCTGAAACATGGCGGGAAAGAGGGGATGTTCAGTGACGAGCAGCGCCTGGCGCTGGCAACGAAAAAAAACGCGCTTTACGTCCAGTCGCTGGCATCACTGACGCAGGATTCGCTGCTCCCGGGTATTCGCGACGTGCTGGCGGATATTCGCGCCGCGAAGGTCAAAATTGGGCTGGCATCCGTATCGCTTAATGCCCCTGGGATTTTGCACGCGTTGGGTATTCATCAGGCTTTCGATTTTTGCGCCGATGCTTCGCGCATTTGCCGCTCAAAGCCGGACCCGGAGATCTTCCTTGCAGCCTGTAAAGGACTGAACGTGCGTCCTGAAGAGGCCATTGGT
This sequence comes from Enterobacter sp. DSM 30060, assembly GCF_013375955.1. Lineage (NCBI taxonomy): Bacteria > Pseudomonadati > Pseudomonadota > Gammaproteobacteria > Enterobacterales > Enterobacteriaceae > Enterobacter > Enterobacter sp. DSM 30060. Next base: position 4,332,222 of record NZ_CP056118.1, on the reverse strand, counting down.
ATCGAAGATGCCGCCGCAGGGGTAGATGCGATCAACGCCGCAGGAATGCTGTCGGTCGGGATTGGGCCTGGCCTGAACCATGCGGTATTACAACTTCATTCAACGCAGGAACTGACCTGGGAACGCCTGACGGCGTTCTGGGCATCCCGGGCGTATTGATAAGGAATTAATAATGGCTCAACTGTCTCTGAAACACATTCAGAAAATCTATGATAACCAGGTCCACGTGGTTAAGGATTTCAATCTCGAGATTGAAGATAAAGAATTTATCGTCTTCGTCGGTCCATCGGGCTGTGGGAAATCCACGACGCTGCGAATGATTGCCGGCCTTGAGGAGATCAGCGCAGGTGAACTGATTATTGACGGGGTTTGTATGAATGATGTTCCCGCCAAGTCCCGTGATATCGCAATGGTCTTCCAGAACTATGCGCTCTATCCGCATATGACGGTCTACGACAACATGGCGTTTGGCCTGAAGATGCAAAAAATAGCACCTTCCATCATCGAAGAACGTGTTAGCTGGGCGGCCCAGATCCTGGGTTTACGCGACTATCTCCAGCGTAAACCTGGCGCATTGTCAGGTGGTCAGCGTCAGCGCGTGGCGTTAGGCAGGGCGATAGTGCGTGAAGCAGGGGTCTTCCTGATGGATGAACCGCTGTCAAACCTCGATGCCAAGCTTCGTGTACAGATGCGCGCTGAAATCAGCAAGCTGCACCAGAAGCTCAACACCACCATGATTTACGTGACGCACGATCAGACGGAAGCCATGACGATGGCGACCCGTATTGTGATTTTAAAAGACGGCATCATTCAGCAGGTGGGCGCGCCGAAGCAGGTTTACAACGAGCCGGCGAATATGTTCGTTGCAGGCTTTATTGGTTCACCTGCGATGAACTTCATTCGTGGCGCGATCGACGACCGATACTTCGTGACGGAAACGCTGCGTCTGGAGATCCCGGAGGAGAAGCTGGCCGTACTGAATGCGCAAGGTTACCAGCGCAAAGCGGTCGTCTTTGGGATCCGTCCGGAAGACATTCTCACGCTACAGCGCAGCGGTGAAAACATCGCGGCGAAGATCAGCGTCGCTGAGCTGACTGGGGCAGAATTTATGCTTTATGCCAACGTGGGCGGGCATGAACTGGTTGTCCGTGCGGGAGCGGCGGATGATTACGTTGCAGGAGATAATATCGGCATCCAGTTCGATATGAGTAAGTGCCATTTCTTCGATGCTGATACTGAAGCAGCTATTAGATAAGAAAGGTATTCGCCGGAAATGAAAGTTTCCGGTTTTTTTGTATGTTAATTATAAAGGAATATTTTAATGAGTACTCTACTAAGAAGTGCTGCGCTCGTTCTGTGCGCAGGGGTAAGCTGCGCGCAAGCAACAGAGTCAACCAAACAGTGGGAATTTAATATTGGTGCCATGTATGAAATTGAAAACGTCGAAGGTCAGGGCGACGATAAAGATGGATTATATGAACCTTCCGTGTGGTTTAACGCCACGTATGATGCGTGGACAATTTCACTGGCGATGTATCAGGAAGGTCCGGTTGATTACAGCAGCATGACGCGCGGCACCTATTTCGATCGTCCTGAATTTGAATTACGGTATCGCTTCATTGGCACAGAGGATTTTACGCTGGGTCTTACGGGCGGTTTCCGTAATTATGGATATCATTTTAAAGATGAGCACGGTGCGAAAGACGGTAGTGCTAATATGCAGCGCTATAAAATTCAGCCTGACTGGGATGTGAAATTAACAGATGACTGGCGTTTTGGCGGTTGGTTTGCCATGTACCAGTTTGCGAATGACCTGGGAAAAACCGGTTATTCTGACAGCCGCGTCGAAACGGAAACCGGATTTACCTGGACAATAAACGAAACCGTCTCTGCAAAAGTTAACTACTATTTAGAGCGTGGCTTCAATATGGACAGTTCACGTAATAACGGTGAATTCTCCACCCAGGAGATTCGTGCCTACCTGCCTGTTTCATTAGGCCAGACAACGCTTACACCTTACACCCGTCTGGGGCTCGATCGCTGGTCAAACTGGGACTGGCAGGACGATCCAACTCGTGAAGGGCATGACTTCAATCGACTGGGTCTGCTCTATGCTTATGACTTTGCGAATGGCCTTTCAATGACGCTCGAGTATGCCTACGAATGGGAAAATCATGACGAAGGCGAGAGCGACCGCTTCCACTATGCGGGTGTCGGCGTCAATTACGCGTTCTGATGACGTTATACCAGGGGCGTTTGCCCCTGGTTTTTAGCGTAACGAAGCTGCATCTGAAAAATGTGTTTCAACCAATACCTTATGCGGCGCAGGTTTATCCGCAATGCACCTGAACAACAAATCGCAGCTCTCTTCGCCAAGCTTTTTCGTGGGGATATCAAAGCCGCCTGGTGCAGGGGTTAAAATGAGAGATAGCATCGGGTCGCTGTATCCTGCCATTGCGACCTGTTCCGGGATCGCCAGATTTAGCGCATCCGCGGCACGATAAAGACTCAGCAATTTCATGCTGTCAGTCGCAAAAACCGCATCGGGCGGGTTGTCTGAGGAGAGTAGCTGGCAGGCCGCCTGAAGCGCGCTTTCATGGGTATAGCCGCCATCGATAACCCAGGTCGGGTTAATTTCGATGCCGTGTTTCTCAAGGCTGAATTTATAACCCGCCAGGCGATCGATAGAGACGTGATAATCGAGCGGGGCATGCAGGCAGGCAATTTTGGTGCGGCCATGCGTGATAAACGAGTCTGTTAATATGGCGCTGTCGCGGAAATTATCCGTGTCGACAGAATAGATATTCTGGTAATTTCCTTCCACTTTACCAATGACGACCACGGGCACACCGTATTCATCCAGCGTCGAGAAAAACGACTCGTTCGCCGGCGAGCTTAGCATGATGATGCCTTTGATCATCTTCTGCTTTATTTTACCCACGCATTTTTGCAGATCATCTTCACTGCTTTTAGACGTTTGTAAAATAACATCAAAACCTTCTTCTTCTGCTTTTGCCGTAATGGCATGCAGTACATCTGAGAAAAAGGGATTTCCTGCAGTGGTCTTGGTTGAGCGGGTCGAAATAACCATAATGGCGTCGAAGCCAGAAGAGGTGAGTGCGCGGGCAAGTTTATTAGGTTGGTAATTTAACTCATCTATCGCCTTCAACACCTTTTCACGCGCTTCAGGAGAAATATTCGTTTGTTTATTCAGAACGCGTGACACGGTTGATTTCGAAACGCCAGCAACGCGGGCAATATCATAGATGGTGGGTGACATACACCTTACTCACTCCAGACGGACAGCAATTGCGTCCATCTTACTGGAGAGAAAACGGCAATAGCAATAATTAAGAATTGATAATCAACGATCTGCCCCAATTTACTGTATTCTGAAGTGACTTTGTTCAGGGTTCCAGACAATGAAGGACGGCGATGAAGCGACTTAAAAACGAATTCAATTCTCTGGTGAACCGTGGCGTTGATCGCCATCTGCGTCTTGCCGTTACCGGGCTGAGCCGCAGCGGTAAGACGGCATTCATTACGGCGATGGTCAATCAGCTGTTGAACCTGCATGCTGGGGCGCGCCTGCCACTGCTTAGCGCGGTGCGCGAGGAGCGATTGTTAGGCGTAAAACGCGTACCGCAACGTGATTTTGGCATCCCCCGTTTCACCTATGATGAAGGTCTGGCACAGTTATACGGGGAGCCTCCCGCCTGGCCCACCCCGACGCGTGGCGTGAGCGAAATTCGCCTTGCGCTTCGTTTTCGCTCGAATGAATCCCTGATGCGTCACTTTAAAGAAACGTCCACGCTGTATCTCGAAATTGTGGATTATCCGGGAGAATGGCTGCTCGATTTACCGATGCTGGCGCAGGATTACCTGAGCTGGTCCCGACAGATGACCGGTCTGTTGCAGGGGCAGCGGGCAGAGTGGTCGACCAAATGGCGCCAGCTTTGCGAAGGGCTGGATCCGCTGGCGCCGGCGGATGAAAACCGTCTGGCCGTGATAGCCCAGGCCTGGACGGATTACCTGCATCAGTGCAAGCAGGAGGGGCTGCATTTTATTCAGCCGGGCCGTTTTGTTCTGCCGGGAGATCTGGCCGGTGCTCCCGCGCTACAGTTTTTCCCGTGGCCGGACGTTGACCGCATCGGCGAATCGAAGCTGGCACAGGCAGACAAGACCACCAACGCCGGTATGCTCCGCGAGCGATACAATTATTACTGTGAGAAGGTGGTTAAGGGTTTTTATAAAAATCATTTTTTACGCTTTGACCGCCAGATCGTGCTGGTGGACTGCCTGCAACCCCTCAACAGCGGGCCGCAGGCGTTCAATGATATGCGGCTGGCGCTGACGCAGCTGATGCAAAGTTTTCATTATGGCCAGCGTACGCTGTTTCGCCGTTTATTCTCGCCGGTCATCGACAAGCTGCTGTTTGCCGCCACAAAAGCTGATCATGTGACGGTCGATCAGCACGCCAACATGGTATCCCTACTGCAACAGCTGGTACAGGATGCCTGGCAGAACGCGGCGTTCGAAGGGATTAGTATGGATTGTCTGGGTCTGGCGTCCGTACAGGCTACGCAGAGTGGGTTGATTGACGTGAATGGCGAGAAAATTCCGGCCCTGCGGGGCAACCGACTCAGCGACGGTGAGCCGCTCACGGTCTATCCGGGCGAAGTTCCCCCACGTCTGCCGGGCCAGGCTTTCTGGCAAAGCCAGGGTTTTCAGTTCGAAGATTTCCGTCCGCAGAGCATGAACGTTGACCAGCCATTGCCGCATATCCGTCTGGATGCCGCGCTGGAGTTTTTAATTGGAGATAAATTACGATGACGGAACCGTTAAAGCCCCGCATTGATTTTACCGGCCAGCTTGAGCAGTCCCCGCATGAGGCGTTTAAAACAGCGCAAACCTTCAGCGGTCCGCAGGCCGACAACTTTGCTCCCGTGCTGGCAGAGGAGCCGTTGGTTGAAGAGGGGCAGGCGGAAGCGGTCGTTGATGCGGCACTGCGCCCGAAACGCAGCCTGTGGCGTAAGATGGTGACCGCCGGGTTAGCCCTTTTTGGCGTGAGCGTAATTGGTCAGGGCGTGCAGTGGGGCGTCAATGCCTGGCAAACCCAGGACTGGGTAGCGCTGGGGGGATGCGCCGCTGGGGCGTTGATCGTTGGTGCGGGCGTCGGCTCGGTCGTGACCGAGTGGCGTCGCCTCTGGCGTCTGCGTCAGCGTGCGCACGAACGCGATGAAGCGCGGGATCTGCTGCACAGCCACGGCACCGGAAAAGGGCGTGCTTTTTGTGAAAAGCTTGCGGCTCAGGCCGGGATAGATCACTCTCACCCGGCGCTTCAGCGCTGGTATGCGGCGATCCACGAAACCCAGAATGACCAGGAAGTGGTCACGCTCTATGCGCACATTGTTCAGCCGGTACTGGATGCGCAGGCTCGTCGTGAGATCAGCCGCTCGGCGGCGGAATCCACCCTGATGATTGCCGTCAGTCCGCTGGCGATGGTGGACATGGCCTTTATCGCCTGGCGCAACCTGCGCCTGATCAACCGCATCGCCAGACTGTATGGCATTGAGCTTGGCTATTACAGCCGACTGCGCCTGTTCAAACTGGTGTTGCTGAATATCGCCTTCGCCGGGGCAAGCGAACTGGTGCGGGAGGTCGGGATGGACTGGATGTCGCAGGATCTTGCGGCGCGTCTCTCTGCCCGGGCGGCGCAGGGGATTGGTGCCGGTCTGCTGACGGCACGCTTAGGAATCAAAGCGATGGAGGTTTGTCGTCCACTCCCCTGGATCGATGGCGATAAGCCGCGGCTGGGGGATTTCCGTCGCGAATTGATTGGTCAGCTTAAAGAGACGCTCAATAAAAAACCTGCTCAGTGAGGTTTCGTTTACTAATCGTGCGGGCTGTCAATATTTGTTGACAGCCACCTTCCCGAATACCGTGATCTGACATATCATTTTACTGTTATTGGCTTAAACGGTGAATTTCCCATGCGTCTGGAAGTCTTTTGTGAGGACCGTCTCGGTCTGACCCGCGAGTTACTCGATCTTCTTGTTTTACGTAGCATTGATTTACGTGGCATAGAGATCGACCCTGTCGGGCGAATTTACCTCAATTTTGCCGAAATTGAATTTAATACCTTCAGTAGCCTGATGGCCGAAATCCGCCGTATCGCTGGCGTTACGGATGTACGCACCATCCCCTGGATGCCATCCGAGCGGGAACACCTTGCGCTGAGCGCACTGCTGGAAGCAATGCCGGAGCCGTTTCTCTCTCTCGATCTGAAAAACAAAGTCGAGCGCGTTAACCAGGCCAGTTGCCAGCTGTTTGCGCAGACTCAGGAAAAGCTTATCGGTCATTACGCCACGCAATTGATCCCAGGTTTTAATTTCCAGCGCTGGCTGGACAGCAACCCGCAAAATACCCATAGCGAGCACGTCGTCATCAATGGACAGAATTTCCTGATGGAGATCACGCCGGTCTACCTGAAAGGTGAAAATGCCGCGCGGGTGCTCACCGGCGCGGTAATCATGCTGCGCTCCACGGTGCGCATGGGACGCCAGTTACAGAACCTTTCCAGCCAGGACGTCGGCGCATTCAGCCAGATTATTGCGGTGAGCCCGAAGATGCGTCACGTGCTCGACCAGGCGCGCAAGCTGGCAAATCTTACGGCACCGCTGCTTATTACCGGGGATACCGGTACGGGGAAAGATCTGCTGGCGCATGCTGTGCACATGGCCAGCCCGCGTGCGGCAAAACCGTATCTGGCGCTGAACTGCGCGTCTATTCCTGAAGATGCGGTGGAAAGTGAACTGTTCGGGCATGCGCCGGAAGGCAAAAAAGGCTTCTTTGAACAGGCGAATGGCGGCTCGGTGTTGCTGGACGAGATTGGTGAAATGTCGCCACGCATGCAGGCGAAACTGCTGCGTTTCCTCAATGACGGCACGTTCCGCCGCGTGGGGGAAGATCATGAAGTGCACGTGGATGTACGCGTCATCTGTGCCACCCAGAAAAACCTGGTGGAGCTGGTGCAGAAAGGGGTATTCCGCGAAGATCTCTACTATCGTCTCAACGTTCTGACGCTCAATATTCCGCCGCTGCGCGATTGCCCGCAGGACATCATGCCGTTGACGGAACTCTTCGTCGCCCGTTTTGCCGACGAGCAGGGCGTGCCGCGTCCGAAGCTCTCTGCCGACCTGGGTACCGTGCTGACGCGTTACGGCTGGCCGGGCAATATTCGTCAGCTAAAAAATGCGGTCTATCGCGCATTAACTCAGCTTGAAGGGTATGAACTGCGTCCTCAGGATATTCTCTTGCCGGATTACGATGCCGGGACGGTCTCGGTAGGCGAAGAGGCAATGGAAGGCTCGCTGGATGACATCACCAGCCGTTTCGAGCGTTCGGTGTTAACGCAGCTTTATCGCAGCTATCCGAGCACGCGCAAGCTGGCTAAACGTCTTGGGGTGTCACATACCGCGATTGCGAATAAGCTGCGCGAGTATGGGTTAAATCAGAAGAAGGGTGACGAATAAATAAAAAAGCCTCTTTGCAGAGGCTTTTTTACGTTTAGGCTTTAAGTGCCTCAAGTGCAGCGGTGTAATCCGGTTCGGTAGTGATTTCGTTAACCAGCTCACTGAAAACAACGTTGTCGTTTTCGTCGATCACCAGCACCGCACGAGCAGCCAGACCCTTCAGCGCGCCTTCGGAAATGGCAACACCGTATTTTTCCAGGAAATCCGGGCTGCGCAGAGTGGAAAGGGTGATGACGTTGCTCAGGCCTTCAGCGCCGCAGAAGCGGGACTGGGCAAACGGCAGGTCAGCAGAAATGCACAGCACTACGGTGTTGTCCATTTCGGTCGCCAGCTGGTTGAATTTACGCACTGATGCAGCACAAACGCCCGTATCGATGCTTGGGAAAATGTTCAGGACTTTACGTTTGCCAGCAAACTGGCTCAGCGTGACGTCAGACAGATCTTTAGCCACCAGAGTAAAAGGCTGTGCTTTGCTGCCAGACTGTGGAATGGAACCTGCAACAGCAACCGGGTTGCCCTGGAAATGAACGAGTTGTGACATAGATATCTTCCTGTTTACAAATAGTTAACGTCGTGGCTAGTGTATGTCATCCACAGTTAGCACGGCAAACCAATTTTCTGCCTTTCCGGCCTGCAAGGAGTCAGTGATGAGAAGCGTTAAGGTCTATGAAGAAGCCTGGCCATTGCACACCCCGTTTGTGATCTCGCGCGGCAGCCGTAATGAGGCCTGCGTGGTCGTGGTTGAATGTGAAGAGGACGGCGTAAAAGGCGTCGGGGAATGTACCCCTTATCCTCGCTACGGAGAAAGCCTGGCGTCAGTCATGGCGCAAATTATGACGGTGGTGCCCGAGTTGCAGGCGGGCCTGACGCGTGAGGCTCTTCAGCAGAGGTTGCCGGCCGGAGCGGCACGTAACGCGATTGACTGCGCACTCTGGAGTCTGGAAGCGGCGAAACAACAAAAACCGCTACCTTCGCTGCTGGACGTTACGCTGCCGCAATCGATCGTCACCGCGCAAACGGTCGTCATCGGTGAACCAGAGCAAATGGCGGCCAGCGCCCAGGCGCTATATGCAACCGGTGCAACCTTATTAAAGGTGAAGCTCGACGATCGTCTGATTAGCGAACGCATGGTCGCCATTCGTGCGGCGGTACCTGATGCCACCCTTATCGTCGATGCGAACGAATCATGGCACAGCGAAGGGCTGGCAGCCCGTTGTCAGCTGCTTGCCGATCTGGGCGTTGCCATGCTGGAGCAGCCTCTCCCGGCAGAAGACGATGCCGCGCTGGCGAATTTTATTCATCCGCTTCCCGTCTGTGCAGACGAAAGCTGTCATACCCGTGAGAGCCTGTCAGCCCTCAAGGGCCGCTACGAGATGGTGAACATCAAGCTGGATAAAACGGGTGGGTTAACCGAGGCCCTGGCACTGGCACAAGATGCCCAGGCGCAAGGCTTTTCCCTGATGCTGGGCTGTATGTTGTGCACGTCCAGAGCGATCAGTGCTGCACTCCCGCTGGTGAACAGCGTGCGTTTTGCCGATCTGGATGGCCCAACTTGGCTGGCGGTTGACGTTTCACCCGCCCTGAGTTTTACCTCCGGCGTACTTCATCTTTGAGGCTGCCAGCGCAGAAGATCTGTCATCGCTCTGAGGTATTTTTCACTCGCTTCATCCGAGGAAATAGGCGGAAACTCTGCGGTGATACAGTGAAGACTGAGGTCCGCGCACCAGCTGCCAAACGACCCGGGCGTTTCATACCCGACGCTGGTTACCAGAGGTAGAGCAAACGCATCCGCCAGCCACTGCCCGAGCGCCGTATGACGAGGATCTTCAATACAGGCGAGGGGATCGTGGAAAGAGACAACCCAGGCCGGGTGGATCTTATGAATAAGCTGGCACAGAGCCTGGGTTTCGGGCTCGGAACCCGGTTTTTCTCCCGTAAGCAGGACCACATCTCGTTCCTGCGCCGAACTGTTCCAGCGATACACCGTTTCACCGGCACGCCAGTTTGCTGCCGGAAAGTTCCTGTTAAGGTCAACGCCTCGTGCATTCGCCCGTAATCCAAGCTGGCATCCGTCCGGGTTGACGGTCAAAATCACATGATGTCGTCGTAAATCGGGGGCCAGCGTACGTAGCGCGCACGAAAGCGTCACTATGGACGAGTTTTCATCGCCATGTGTGCCCGCAATGATTAAGCCGCTAGTGCGATCGGGCTCGGGAGCCGGAAACCAGATCAGTGGGGCGCCTAAAAATGAGCGGCCATAATGTTCAGTCCCGGGCGGGAAGGCGCCGCGTTCCGTTCTTGGTCGGGTGGTTGCCATAATAAACCCTGATGATGAAGTCGCTTCTGGCAGTGTTGTGCAAAACCCGCGCTTAATCAAATAGTTTCCGTCTGTGTGTAAAATTGCCTGACATCAACTTTCCTGAGGAAGCATTTGCATTTCTCCGTTTCGAAACAAATAATTACGCATCTGCCTGTTACCTGACATCATTAAGGGGATCGTATGAAGCATCCTGTTTCGCTTCTTTGCACTGCGCTGTGGCTGTGCGGGTTTTCTTCACTTTCATATGCCGCGGAGGTTCCCAGGGGAACGGTGCTGGCGCAAAAGCAGGAGCTGGTTCGACACATTAAAGATGAACCCGCCTCGCTCGATCCGGCAAAAGCGGTGGGTTTACCCGAGATACAGGTGATCCGCGACCTTTATGAAGGGCTGGTGAATCAGAACGAAAAAGGGGAGCTGGTTCCCGGCGTGGCGACGCGCTGGCAGAGCAACGATAACCGTGTCTGGACGTTTACGTTGCGGGATAACGCGAAGTGGTCTGACGGTACCCCTGTGACGGCACAAGATTTTGTCTACAGCTGGCGTCGTCTGGTTGATCCTAAAACTACGTCACCTTTCGCCTGGTTTGCAGCGCTGGCGGGTATTAATAATGCGCAGGCCATTATTGATGGTAAAGCTGCACCGGAAACGCTCGGCGTGACGGCAGTCGATGCTAAAACTCTGCGCGTGCAGCTGGATAAACCGCTGCCATGGTTCAGCAACCTCACGGCTAGCTTTGCGTTCTATCCTGTTCAAAAGGCAAACGTGGAAAGCGGTAAAGAATGGACGCGCCCTGGCGCGCTCATCGGCAACGGTGCGTATGTGCTGAAAGATCGCGTGGTGAATGAAAAACTGGTGGTTGAGCCGAATACTCACTACTGGGATAACGCCAACACGGTGCTTAAAAAAGTCACCTTTGTGCCAATCAACCAGGAGTCCTCAGCGACCAAACGCTATCTGGCGGGCGATATCGATATTACAGAATCGTTTCCGAAAAACATGTACCAGAAGCTGCTTAAAGATATTCCGGGACAGGTTTATACACCGCCACAGCTTGGGACCTATTACTACGCGTTTAACACACAAAAAGGCCCAACTGCGGATGCCCGCGTACGTCTGGCGCTCAGCATGACTATCGACAGACGTATTATGGCTGAAAAAGTCCTGGGAACCGGTGAGAAACCGGCCTGGCATTTCACTCCCGATGTCACTGCCGGTTTTACACCGGAAATCTCGCCATTTGAGCAGATGTCGCAGCAGGAGCTAAATGCTCAGGCGAAAACGTTATTACAGGCGGCAGGCTATGGTCCCCAGCGCCCGCTGAAATTAACGCTGCTGTACAACACGTCTGAAAACCACCAGAAAATCGCCATTGCCGTCGCATCTATGTGGAAGAAAAATCTGGGTGTTGACGTTAAGTTGCAGAATCAGGAATGGAAGACCTACATCGACAGCCGCAATACCGGGAATTTCGACGTGATCCGTGCGTCGTGGGTAGGGGATTACAATGAGCCGTCGACATTCCTGTCGCTGCTGACGTCCTCTCACACCGGCAACATCTCACGGTTCAACGACCCTGCTTACGATAAGATTATTCATCAGGCGACGCTCGAAACCACTGAAAAAGCGCGTAATGCAGACTACAACATGGCCGAGAAGATCCTCGCCGAGAAAGCGCCGATAGCCCCTATTTATCAATACACCAATGGCCGCCTCATTAAGCCCTGGGTTAAAGGGTATCCGATAAATAACCCAGAGGATGTTGCGTACAGTCGTACAATGTATATTGAAAAGCATTAAAAAACAGGAAAGGCGCTTAAGTGGTTTTGGCAAATAGCTATACATCGCTTAAGCGCCTGAACACACGGTTCATGGTACCTACAGGCTAGTTATTATCAAAATTCCTTTCATAAAAAATCATTTATTCTTTTGATGAATGCTTCGAACGACATCTCTTTTCCAGTTTATTGAAAAGCGTGCAAGCATTTATACATCCTCCATGTAATAGCTTAATTCCTGCTATTTAAAACCTGACTTTTGTCCGATTTAGGATTTTTCCATATTCAGGAGGTTTATTGAATAAGATGATATGTCTCTGCGATTTTGCAGCTGATGCTTAAATCAGCATTGATATAAATCAATTATTCAACGACAGGTGGCAATGAATTCAATATTCTCTATCAAGGCAGACGTTCCTGCTAATCTATTGTGAATAAATGGTTAATACTTTCTGCGTGCCACTTATATCTGGAATTTATAAATACTACTGATTAGTGGAAAATTCTTAAGAAAAATCCATATACAGATCTTTGATCTGAAAAGTTGATCATGAATGGGCTTTTGCTCTAATATGGTTTTGTAAAGACCCGTCACTCACTTAACTCGTATTTCTTGCAAAGAAAGGGACTGCTATGGCCGATTCATTTCAGAATGAGGTGCCCAAGGCACGCATAAATTTAAAACTGGCGCTGCATACAGGCGGCGCGCAGAAGAAAGTCGAACTGCCGCTTAAACTTCTCACTGTCGGTGATTTCAGTAATGGAAAAGAGAATCGTCCATTGTCCGAAAGGAAGAAAATCAACGTCAACAAAAATAACTTTAATAGCGTACTTTCGGAATTTAACCCGGAGGTTAATCTGACGGTGCCTAACACCATGGCTGTCGATGGTTCGGAGGAAAGTATAAAACTGAATTTCTCCGATATTAAGGATTTCGAACCTGAACAGGTTGCCCGCCAGATCCCCCAGCTCCGCGCCATGCTGGCCATGCGTAATTTATTACGCGACCTCAAATCCAATCTTCTTGATAACGCCACTTTCAGAAAAGAACTCGAGAAAATTCTTAAAGACCCGGCGCTGTCTCAGGAATTACGTGACGAAATGAGTGCACTGGCCCCGAAATAAGCGGCATGTGTAATTTAATGGATTAACCGGGAATATGCTGATGTCTGTGAATAGTGAAACCGCCTCCGCGCAGGGGCAGACCATCGTACTGGAAAAAGAGGGCGTTTACGCCTCCCTGTTTGAAAAAATCAACCTGACTCCGGCCTCGAGCCTGGGTGATATCAATGCGTTTCTGGATGATGCCGCGCTTTCTGACGCGCCGGCGGGTGAACGCCTGACGGCGGCGATGCAGGTGTTTATGGACTGCATCCGCAAATCCGGTCAGCCCGTGGAGAAGCTCGACAAAACGCTGATTGACCACCATATCGCCGAACTGGATTTCCAGATCAGCCGTCAGCTGGATGCCGTAATGCATCACCAGGCGTTCCAGAAGGTGGAGTCCCTGTGGCGCGGCCTGAAGCAGCTGGTGGACAACACCGACTACCGCCAGAATGTGAAAACCGAGATTCTGGACGTCTCCAAGGACGACCTGCGCCAGGATTTTGAGGATGCACCGGAACTGATCCAGAGCGGCCTCTACTGGCACACCTATACCGCCGAATACGACCCCCCGGGCGGCGAGCCGATTGGCTCAGTGATTTCATCCTATGAATTTGACGCCAGTCCCCAGGATGTGGCGCTGCTGCGCAACATCTCTAAAGTGTCAGCTGCCGCACATATGCCGTTTATTGGCTCTGTCGGGCCGAAATTCTTCCTGAAAGACTCTATGGAAGAGGTTGCTGCGATTAAGGATATCGGCAACTACTTCGACCGCGCTGAATACATCAAGTGGAAATCCTTCCGCGATACTGACGACGCCCGCTACATCGGCCTCGTGATGCCGCGCGTGCTGGGGCGTCTGCCGTATGGCCCGGACACCGTACCTGTACGCAGCTTTAACTACGTTGAGCAGGTGAAAGGCCCGGATCACGAGAAATACCTGTGGACCAGCGCGTCGTTCTCCTTCGCGTCAAACATGGTGAAGAGCTTCATCAATAACGGCTGGTGCGTGCAGATCCGTGGCCCGCAGGCGGGCGGGGCGGTGAAAGATCTGCCTATTCATCTGTACGATTTGGGTACCGGCAACCAGGTGAAAATCCCGTCTGAGGTGATGATCCCGGAGACCCGCGAGTTTGAGTTTGCCAACCTCGGCTTTATTCCGCTCTCGTATTACAAAAACCGCGACTATGCCTGCTTCTTCTCAGCGAACTCCGCGCAGAAACCGGCGCTGTACGACACCGCAGATGCCACGGCCAACAGCCGCATCAATGCCCGTCTGCCGTACATCTTCCTGCTGTCGCGTATTGCGCACTATCTGAAGCTCATCCAGCGCGAGAACATCGGCACCACCAAGGACCGCCGTCTGCTGGAGCTGGAGCTGAATACCTGGGTGCGTAGTCTGGTGACGGAAATGACCGATCCGGGCGATGAGTTGCAGGCTTCTCATCCGCTGCGTGACGCGAAGGTGGTGGTGGAAGATATCGAAGACAACCCGGGCTTCTTCCGCGTGAAGCTGTTTGCGGTGCCGCACTTCCAGGTGGAAGGCATGGATGTGAACCTGTCTCTGGTGAGCCAGATGCCGAAAGCGAAAGCGTAACGTAAGGCAGGAAGCATGAAAACGGAACAACCGTTATGGGGCAGGGGCCAGATGGTCTCTCCCCAGCACTTCCAGCAACAGGCCGCGTATGCGGCCTGGTCTGCGGAATGCATCGCCCGGTTAGGTCTCTCCCATCCCTGGGGAGTGATTGAAGCCACTTTCGAACCGGATGCACTGAAACTGGGCCGCCTGCAGGCCCGCCATCTGCACATCCGTTTCCCCGACGGGACGCTTATCGACACGGATAATGCTGACGATCTGCCACCGGTTCTGGCGCTGGAGAGTGAATCAAATGAGGTGGTAGTGATGCTCGCGCTTCCGCTGCTGCGCGCGAATGGTGGCAACTGTCTTAAGCCCGATGAGGTAGCCGGGCGTCCTGTTCGCTATCGCCAGCGTTGGCAGGATATCCGCAATACCTTCGGGGACGATACCCGCCAGATTGCGGTAATGCGTCCTGAGCTGACGCTGCGGTTTGCACATCAGAACAACAGCGATTACCTGACCTGTCCGGTTGCCCGCCTGCAGCAGGATCTGCAGGGGGCGTGGCAGCCTGATGAGACGTTTCTCCCCCCGCTCCTGGCCATCCAGGGCAGCCGCTGGCTGTTAACCCAGCTCGAACAGCTGATGATCCAGCTACGTGTACGCCTGAGCCGACTGATGGCCATGCGACGGGAAAGTAATGAGCGCATGGCAGACTTTGCCGTGGCCGACGTGTCGCTGTTCTGGTTGCTGAATGCCCTCAACAGCGCTGAGCCCGTGCTGGGGCAATTTCAGCGCCATCCGCAAAGTCCGCCTGAACGCCTGTATCCGGAGCTGGCCCGCCTGGCGGGCAGCCTGCTGACCTTCTCGCTGGAGCACCAGGTGAGTGCGATCCCGGTCTGGCAGCACGAGCAACTGAATAACGTATTTCCGTCGCTGTTTGATTTACTGGGGGACCTTCTGGAAGCCAGTCTGCCATCGCGGGTGGTGGCGATTGAGCTTGAGCACGATGCCCGGCTGCACTTCTGGCAGGCCCGTCTGCATGATCCGCGTCTGCGTGAAGGGGCGGATTACTACCTCTCCGTGCGTTCAATGGTGCCGGTGGCTCAGCTGCAGGAGCAGTTCCCGCGCCAGTGCAAGGTTGGCAGCCCCGATCATGTCAGAAGTATCGTCAATTCATCGCGGGTGGGCGTGCCGCTGACCCCGCTGCGCCATGTGCCGGCAGCCATTCCGTTACGTCTGGAAAATCAGTATTTCAGTCTTGATGTCTCTCATCCTCAGGCCACTGAAATGCTCCAGGGCGGCACCTGCATGTTTTACGTTCCGGGCATGCTCGGCGAGCCTGAGCTCGAACTCTTTGCGGTGCTGAGAACATGAGTGAGCGTAAACGCGGCGCTGCCGCGGCCATTGATATTGATGCCCTGCTGCAGGATACCTGGCTGCAGGTGATCAGCCTGCGTCACGGTCCGAAATTTCAGGATGGAGAAGGGCGCACGCTGTGGGAGCGTTGCATTGCTGATGTCGAACGTGTGCAGCGTGAGCTGAAAGCGGGCGAACTTGATGAAGCCAGCTGCCGGCATATTCTCACCGCACAATGTGCGCTGCTGGATGAGGCGGTTAAGAGTCGCGGTGTGGAGGATGATGCCTGCGTGCAGTGGTATGACATTCCCCTGCAGGGGCACTTCCTTGGCACCATGGACGCCGGTGACACGCTGTGCGATCGGATGCGCGATGTGCTGCGTGAACCGGCTCCTGACCACGCTGTCGTGACCTGCTTCCAGCGGGTCATGATGCTCGGATTCCTCGGCAACTTCCGCTCCCTGAACGATCCTGAGCGGCAGAAACTCATGAATGCACTTAATGAACATGTTGCGCCGTTCAGCTATTCACAACCCCATCCCGTTCTGGCGGAAAGCCATGCCGGACGGGGGATAGGGGGTTGGCTTGCTTCATGGCCCATGCGCATTGGCCTGAGTGTGGTGGTGGTCACCGCATTATGGTGGGGACTGGATTGCTGGCTGGATCAGACACTGCTTACCCTGCTGCCGGGAGCCGTGAAATGAGCCCTGCACAACAGCGCGGGCTTGCGCTCTGGGCTGCCCTGCTGAGTGCAGTGGTCTGCCTGTGGTTTCTGCCAGCATCCCGGCTGGTTTCCGTTCTCGTCCTGCTGGCGGTACTGGGGCTAATCATGGCGTTCTGGGCTGTCGCCTGCCGTCGCGTGCAGCACGATTTCACCCTGTGTCTGGAGGACCTGCCTGAAACCAGTTATTGCCAGCCCGTGGTACTGGTCTGTGGCGATCTGCCGCTTGCCTGGCCGCATCAGTCACCGGTACTTACTGTCACGCAGGGCTGCTGGATCCGTGTGGAGGATCATCTGGAACTGGAGCAGGCCGCCCGTCAGGTACTGTGGTTGCGCCCCGACTGGGGACGTCAGCTGTCAGTGATGGTCAGTGTTTGTCCGCAGCAGCACCCTGACAGTGAACGCCTTACCAGTCGTTTGCTTGCCCTGCGCTGGCAGATTAGTCGGTTGCGTAAAGCAACCGGCCATTCTGTGCCACTGGTTCTGAATGGACAGGTCGGCAGTGCGATGATGAATGACATGCTCTGGCAGACGGCGATCCTGGGGGAAGGGGTAAAGGTCTGGAGTGGGACTTCAGCGCCTGGCTCAGTTGCTGAATGGGTTAATACTGGCGGAACGCCTGCGATGCATCAACAGGTGCTTATGAACAGCCTGATGAGCTGGTTCCAACAGCACGTCCACGCTGTCCTTATGGATGAAAACCCCGATATTCCTGTCATTGAACCTGTTGCGGTTCTGTGGGGATTGGGCCCGATCCTGGCCGGAAGCATGGCCACCTCTGTCTGGACAGCGTGGTTGTCCCGCCATACTGCGATGCAGCAGGTGTCGGGCTGGCAGCCGGCGGGAACGGACAGTACGGTTATTTCCCTGTTCCCGAATTTTGTCCTCCCTTTACTGCCAGAAGGACGAGGCCTGACACCGCATGGACGAACCTGGCGCGGTGCGCTCGGAATCTTCACGTTGGCGACCATTGCTGCACTGCTCAGCAGTGGCTGGAACAACCGCCAGCTGCTGCAACGCGTTAGCTTCGATATTGTCCGTTACAACAGCATCGCCATGGATGATTACGGTCCTAAAGCCAGCGCCGTACAGGTGCTGCGCGAGGATGCGGCGCTGCTGGATGAGCATGCACGCAATGGTGTACCGGCCCGGCTGGGTCTGGGGCTTTATCGGGGGGAACGTCTGCGAATACCGGTGCTGGAAGCGATCCGCTCATATGTGCCACCACCTCCTCCACCAAAGCCTGTGGAAAAGGTCGCGCCGAAAATCATCCGCCTCGACAGCATGTCGCTGTTCGATACCGGCAAATGGGCGCTGAAACCCGCCTCAACAAAGCTGCTGGTGAACTCACTGGTGGGCATTAAGGCGAAGCCCGGCTGGCTGATTGTGGTCGCAGGCCATACCGACAGCACCGGGGATGACCAGTCCAACCAGGTCCTGTCGCTGAAGCGTGCGGAGTCGGTGCGCGACTGGATGCGGGACACCGGCGATGTGCCGGAGAGCTGTTTTGCGGTGCAGGGCTACGGTGAAAGCCGACCTGTCGCCACCAACGACACGGCGGAAGGCCGGGCGCTGAACCGCCGTGTCGAAATCAGTCTGGTGCCGCAGGCGAACGCCTGCCAGCTGCCGGGCAACACCCCCGCGTCATCGCAGGATGATGGCGCTGATAACAACTTAACGGAGTAATTAACATGGCAATACCAGTCTATCTGTGGCTGAAGGACGACGGCGGCGCGGACATCAAAGGGTCTGTGGACGTTCAGGATCGTGAAGGCAGCATCGAGGTGGTGGCCCAGGAGCACAACCTGTACATCCCGACCGACAATAACACCGGCAAGCTGACCGGTACCCGTATCCACACCCCGTTCCTGTTCACCAAGGAAATCGATTCGTCCAGCCCGTACCTGTACAAGGCGGTGACCACCGGCCAGACCCTGAAGTCTGCGGAATTTAAGTGGTACAGAATCAATGACGCGGGCCAGGAAGTGGAGTACTTCAACACGAAGCTTGAGAACGTGAAGCTGGTGAAAGTGAATCCGAAGATGCACGACATCAAGGATCCGGCGTTCGAGAAGCACAACCACCTCGAGCAGATTGAACTGCGCTACGAAAAAATCACCTGGACCTACAAGGACGGCAACATCATTCATTCCGATTCCTGGAACGAACGCGCCACCGCGTAAGTCGCATGCGGACAGGGCCCTGTCCGCAGTTTTTTGCACAGCGTCTGTATGCACGGACGCTGTGCAAAGAAAAACACAATCTGCCTGCCCGACCTGATGCGCTTTGGGTTCCTGAATAACAGGGAACAGCGACGGGCGGTAGCGTGTCCGGAACTGATAAAGAGAGAGTCTCATGGAAAATCCAGCCATCCTGTTACGCCGTCTTAACCCTTACTGTGCCCGCGCGATGGAAGGGGCCGCTTCCCTGTGCCAGACCCGCGCCCATGCCGAAATCCTGCCCGAGCACTGGCTGCTGAAGCTGCTGGAGCAGGGTGAGGGCGACCTGACGGTGCTGGCGCGGCGCTACGAATGGGATATGGATACGATATGGCAGGATATGCTGGGTTTTCTGGACAGCCTGCCACGTTCGGTGCGCAGCCGTCCGCAGCTGTCGGACAATGTCCGGGCACTGATGCAGGACGCCTGGCTGCGAGCCTCGCTGTCGGGGGAAGAGCACATCCGCAGCATTCACCTCCTGATGGCCCTGGTGGACAAACCGAAACTGGTGCGCTGCGACGGCCTGTGGCCGCTGCTGACGCTGGCGCAGAGCCAGCTTGAGCACCTGCGGGGGCTTCTGGATGTGCAGTCGGACGAACGCCCGGAGGTGCAGCAGGAAGCGGAGCTTAGGCAGGGCGATGAGGTGGAGTTTGTCGGCCGTCCGGTGAATGCGGATATAAAAGGAGAGCTGAACCCGGCGTTGCAGAATGCGCTGGACAGGTTCACCCTCGACGTCACCGCCCGCGCCCGTGAGGGCAGAATCGACCCGGTCTATGGCCGCGACAATGAAATCCGCCAGATGGTGGACATTCTTTCCCGGCGCCGCAAGAACAACCCGATTCTGGTGGGCGAACCGGGAGTCGGCAAGACCGCGCTCGTGGAAGGACTGGCGCTGCGCATCGCCGAAGGCAATGTGCCGGACGCGCTGAAGCCGGTCTCGGTACGCACCCTTGACCTCGGCCTGTTACAGGCGGGTGCAGGCGTGAAGGGTGAGTTTGAACAGCGCCTGAAAAACATCATCGACGCGGTGCAGCAGTCACCCCTGCCGGTTCTGCTCTTCATTGACGAGGCGCACACCATTATCGGTGCGGGCAACCAGGCGGGGGGCGCCGATGCGGCCAACCTGCTGAAACCGGCACTGGCCCGCGGTGAGCTCAGAACCATCGCCGCCACCACCTGGAGCGAATACAAGCAGTACTTTGAGCGCGACGCCGCGCTGGAGCGTCGTTTCCAGATGGTGAAAGTTGACGAACCGGACGACGACACCGCCTGCCTGATGCTGCGGGGACTCAAGTCACGCTACGCGCAGCATCACGGTGTGCATATTACGGATGAGGCGGTTAAAGCCGCCGTCACGCTCTCCAGACGCTATCTGACCGGACGCCAGCTGCCGGACAAGGCGGTTGACCTGCTGGACACCGCTTCGGCCCGTGTCCGCATGAGCCTGGATACGGTGCCGGAGCCGCTGACCAGGATGAAGGCGCAGCTCACGGCACTGGCCATGGAGAAACAGGCGCTGCTGGAGGATATCGCGGTGGGCAATACCGCCCACGGCGAACGTCTGGCCGCCATCGGAGAGGAAGAAGTCGGCATCATTTTGCAGCTCGATGAACGGGAAACCCGGTACGGCCAGGAACTGAAACTCACGGAAGAACTGCTTGCCTGCCGCACGGATATCTCCCGTCAGGGGGAAATTGCGGACCTTCAGATGCAGCTTACTGCCGTGCAGCAGAATACCCCGCTGCTGGGGCTGGATGTGGACGCGCGTACCGTCGCCACCGTTATCGCCGACTGGACCGGCGTACCGCTCTCTTCCCTGATGAAGGACGAGCAGACGGAACTGCTGAGTCTTGAGCACAGTCTGGCGAAACGCGTTGTCGGTCAGGACAGTGCGCTGAATGCCATTGCGCAGCGCCTGCGCGCCAGCAAAACCGGTCTGGCACCGGAGAACGGCCCGCAGGGCGTGTTCCTGCTTGTGGGCCCGAGCGGCACCGGCAAGACCGAAACCGCCCTGGCGCTGGCCGATGAACTGTTCGGCGGCGAGAAGTCCCTTATTACTATCAACCTCTCGGAATACCAGGAGCCACACACCGTCTCGCAGCTCAAGGGCTCACCGCCGGGCTACGTGGGTTACGGTCAGGGCGGCATTCTGACCGAAGCCGTCCGTAAGCGCCCGTACAGCGTGGTGTTGCTGGATGAAGTGGAAAAGGCACACCGGGACGTGATGAACCTGTTCTACCAGGTGTTTGACCGGGGCTTCATGCGCGACGGCGAGGGGCGGGAAATTGACTTCCGCAACACGGTGATACTGATGACCTCGAACCTTGGCAGCGACCTTATCATGCAGATGCTGGATGAAAATCCGGTCGCCACCGAAGGCGAACTGCATGAACTGCTGCGTCCTGTCCTGCGGGACCACTTCCAGCCCGCGCTGCTGGCGCGCTTCCAGACGGTGATTTACCGTCAGCTGGCACAGGCAGCGATGCGTACGATTGTCGGCATGAAGCTCGGCCAGGTGAGTCAGCGCCTGGCCCGGCATTACGGCATGAAAACCGCTATAGCAGACAGCCTGTCTGATGCGCTGACCGATGCCTGCCTGCTGCCGGACACCGGGGCGCGCAATATCGACAGCCTGCTGAACCAGCAGATTCTGCCGGTCCTGAGCCAGCAGCTGCTGAGCCAGATGGCGGCGGGAAGGAAGCCGCATACCCTGACGCTTGGCTGGGATGAGGAAGAGGGCATAGTGCTCGAGTTTGACCGGACAGAAGGTGAGCATGCATGAGCAGTAATCTTCCCTTACGATTCAGCCACAGCCATCACCTGCTTTCGGTGAAGGGCTGCGATGCAGGGCTTGATGTGCTGGCTTTTGAGGGCGATGAAGCCCTGAGCACACCGTTCAGCTACCGTACTGAATTCACCAGCGCGGATCATGCCATCAGCAAAGAGATGATGCTGATGAAAGCGGCTTCCCTGACGCTACAGGCCCCGGTAGACCAGGGTTACGGTATCAAAATACAGCAGCCGGTGCGGGTGATTCAGGGCGTGGTGACCGGTTTTGAACGCCTCAGCACGTCAAAAGATGAAACCCGCTACGCCCTGACGCTTGAGCCGCGTCTGGCGCTGCTCGACCGCTCGCACCAGAACGCGATTTACCAGGACATGTCGGTTCCGCAAATCGTGGAAAAAATCCTGCGCGAACGTCACGGCATGCGCGGCCAGGACTTCCTGTTCTCACTGAGTAAAGAGTATCCACGCCGTGAGCAGGTGATGCAGTACGCTGAGGACGACCTGCACTTTATCACCCGCCTGCTGGGTGAGGTCGGTATATGGTTCCGCTTCACCACCGACACGCGCCTCAGCATTGACGTGGTGGAGTTTTATGACAGCCAGCAGGGGTATGAGAAAGGCCTGACGCTGCCGTCTGTACCGCCATCGGGCCAGCATTCAAAAGGCGTGGATTCAGTCTGGGGAATGGAATGCCATCACAATGTGGTGCAGAAGCAGGTCAGCACCCTGGACTACAACTACCGTCAGGCCACGCAGGACATGAACACCCGGGTTGACGCGACCGGCGGGGATACCACCACGTACGGTGATGCCTACCACTGGGCGGATAACTACCTGACGCCGGGCAGCGCGTATGACCGCAACCCGGCAGCGGAGTCCGGGGCGTTTTACGCCCGCATCCGGCATGAGCGCTACCTGAATGGCCAGACGCAGACCGTTGCCTTCACCAGCTGCCCGGCCCTTTCACCGGGTATGCGGCTGAAAGTCACCGGCGGGTACGAAGTGGCGGAGGTGTTTACCCAGGGCGTCGTGGTCACGGCGATGCACAGCCATGCCCGGCGTGATGCCGACTTTTGCGTCAGGTTTGACGGTATCCCGGACAGCGCGGATTTTTGCTTCCGCCCGGCGCCAGGCCGCCGCCCGGTGATGGCCGGTACCTTACCGGCACGCGTCACCAGCACCACCGAAAATGACACCTACGGGCATATCGACAAGGACGGTCGCTATCGCGTCAATATGCTGTTTGACCGTGAGAACTGGGAGACCGGGTTCGAGAGCCTGTGGGTCCGTCAGTCCCGCCCGTATGCGGGGGACACCTACGGCCTGCACCTGCCGCTGCTGGCAGGCACCGAGGTGGCGATTGGTTTTGAGGACGGCAACCCGGACCGGCCGTATATTGCCGGTGTGCTGCACGACTCGGCGCACGGCGACCATGTCACCATCCGGAACTACAAACGCAACGTCCTGCGCACGCCAGCGAACAACAAAATCCGCCTCGATGACGAGCGCGGGAAAGAGCATATCAAGGTCAGCACGGAATACGGCGGCAAGAGCCAGCTGAACCTCGGCCACCTGGTCGACAGCGAGAAACAGCAGCGCGGTGAGGGATTTGAGCTCAGGACGGACAGCTGGGGTGCGATACGGGCGCAGAAAGGGATATTTATCAGTGCCGACGGCCAGGCCAGGGCGCAGGGGCAGGTGCTGGAAATGCAGGCGGCGATGAGCCAGCTGGAGCAGGCGCGGTCACTGGCTGAAGCGTTACGCAGCGCGGCAGAGGCGGCGAGGGCTGAGCTGGCAGATGTGCAGACGCAGAAGGCGCTGCTGTCAGAGGCGCTGACGGATTTAAAGAAAGCGGCGTTGCTGGTCTCAGCCCCGGAAGGGATAGCGCAGGTGACAGGGAAAAGCCTGCAGCAGTCGGCGGGAGACAACATCATCAGCACCAGCGGCGGGCACACAGATTTCAGCGCACTGAAAAGATTCACCGTGGCGGCCGGGGAGCGGGTAAGTCTGTTTGCGCAAAAGCTGGGCATCAAAATGTTTGCCGGCAAAGGAAAGGTGGAGATCCAGGCGCAGGGAGATGAGATGACGCTGGATGCGCTGAAGGATATCCGCATCAGCAGCAGTGAGGGAAAACTCATCATCAGCGCGAAGCAGGAGATAGTGCTGACGAGCGGCGGAGGATATATCCGGATAGCGGACGGAACGGTGGAGTGTGCGGCGCCGGACAAAATCATCGAGCGCGGGGCGGTGTGGCAGAAGTTTGGTGGACAGAGCTTTAGTCAGGCGGTCCAGAAGTGGGAAAGCAGCGCATTTGAAATGGGACCTGAAGTGCTGTGGCCCTATTCTGAGACACCCGTAGCGGGTCAGAAAATCAGCCTGACGCACAGTGATGGTACCGTGCAGGAGTTAAAGACTTCTGCGGACGGCCGTGGGGAGAAGCAAAACTTGGTGGATCCTGCATCAGTGCAGATAAACCTGAAGGATGAGGACTAACCGATGATTGAAGCCACTGAAAGCAATTGTGTTCTGCTGGGATACGACAAGTTTGGTCATCCCCTCTACAAGGCCATTGCCACGCCGAAAGACAAGGAGCAATGGCTCAAACTTTATAAGATGCCGGACAGAGTCATCCCGGTTGTATTTTTACCGGGGGTGATGGGGAGTAATTTAATGAGTCCTGACGGCAAGTCTATCTGGAAAGTAGATGGAACATGGAGCATGAAATCCTGGTTAGTGCGGGGCGCCGAGGAAAGAAAAAAATTACTGGATCCCACCAAAACCGTGGTTGATCCCAGCGGGACAATCGAGACTGAAAGCCCAGAAGAGCGGCTGTTATTTTCATCGCGCAGGGACAGGGGCTGGGGGGAAGTCGGGGCGATGAGCTATGGCACTTTCCTCCCCTGGCTCCAGGAAGCACTGAACGATAACCAGATAATGTTAACAAATAAGACCAGCAAAAATGGTTGCCTGACCTTGCGTGAGAGGCTAATGGATAAACCTTTGGGAGCCGAAACGGGTGAGAGCCCCCTGACCACTGAGGAAGTGGCTTTAAGCTATCAGTACCTCTTTCCGGTTCATGCAGTGGGCTATAACTGGCTACAGTCAAATATGGATTCTGCACAAGCACTAGCCGATCGTATTGAAAAGATTATTGGCGATTACAAAGCCAGCGGACGCAAATGCGAAAAGGTGATCCTGGTGACCCACTCAATGGGAGGGCTGGTTGCCCGTTACTATTCGGAATTGTTGGACGGAGAATTCGGACAGAAAAAAATCCTGGGTATTGTACACGGGGTGATGCCGGATCGGGGGGCCCCGATGGCCTATAAGCGCATGAAAGCGGGTGAAGCAGGAATAACCGGTTTAGTAATTGGTGGTAATGGCGCTGAAATGACTGCCGTGCTGGCGCAAGCGCCGGGGCCTTTACAGCTACTGCCTGGTAAGGGATACGGTATGGGTTGGTTTCATGTTGAAGGCCTTAAGCAGCCTTTACCCCAGACAAATCCCTATAGGGAAATCTATACCCAGCGATCGGTGTGGTGGGGGTTATGTGAGGAACGCTTTATTAATACTGAAAATAAAAATATAAATAAAGTCCAACTGGAGCAGGACTGGCAATCATATGTGGACATTATTGATGGTAAAGTCAGAAAATTTATTGAGGGGCTTGATGGGTTTTACCATGAACATACCTATGCCTTTTATGGCAATGACGGGAAGAATTACCCCTCTTATGCTGAACTACACTGGAAGGACGTAAGCGGAAAACATACCCCGGAAGCCTACCGCTCGCTGGTCAGCGAACAGGGAGAAATATTCTACCCGGCGGACAAATTTAACCAGACCATTCGCTATACCACGCTGGAAACACCGGACCAGGGGTATGTTAGCCGCAAATATGAATTATTACCTCCTGTGGACGACGGTGACGGCACTGTACCGGTCAGAGCGGCAGTAATTAATTCTCCGAAATTAAAGGCCCAGCTCGGTGTGGGCGTTGACCACGAGGGGGCATACAAATCTGACAACACCATGGATGCGCGCTGGTTTACTCTTCGATCAATTATAAGAATTGCACAGCAGGTTAAAAATACGGGGCTTGCTTATCATGAATAAGATAAAACAAAAAGCAATGATCCTGGTCGCCTTCATTGTAGCGGGATATGGATTGTATCAATATTTTCGCCCTTATGACCCATCGCCACAAACACTGACGTCATCACAGCAGGTAGCTATGACAAGATAAACGCTGAAATGAAACCTTACTGCGTCGGGCGCTATATGCTCGACCTGCCATCCTCCTTTACGGCTTATAATGATGCTGCACCGCTGGATAACAATATCTGGGCGGCGGTGATTTCACGGCCTGAGGATATATATAAAACCTACCTGGCGACAAAGAAAATGTACCACCCAGGTTTTGTGCAGTTAATCGCTTTACGTGAAAAGGCGCTACAAAACAGTAAAACCATAGACGCCCGGGATATGCCGTTTTAAAAAAAAGTCTGGCCGTTACCCACTGGTATGGATGGTGTTATTTTTGAACGGAATGATAATGAGGGTACCGCAGATTTTATTCGCATACTCGAAGGCTATTTATATACTAACGGCGTAGTTATTAAATTTCAGAAGCAGACCATTAATGATTCTAGCCCTGTATATAATGAGCAACGAAGGGGGCGACCCGCCAGAAACTATGTCTCAAGTGATGTCAGCCAGATGCAGTCGCTGATGGCGAGAATTAGCGGCAGGGATAATGACGTCATTCCGAGGAAACCAGGTTCCTGTATCACCCATGCGTTTATTGCCACCGACCCGACGGCAAGGGAACGGGAAGATATCTCCGTTGGGCTTGAAAGTAAGACACTGGAACATATCAGAGTTATTCTTTCCACCGATAACTTCACCCGAGAAAAAGACACGGTGCTGGAGAGAGCAGGTGAGATAGAGAGTAACTTATACCGTGGCCATGTGGAAAGAAAAGGGGTCTTTAGTGTTAACGGGCTGCAGGCCCAGGAGTTTCTGGCAACAGGTTTACAGGCATCTCAGGACGAGCCGCGTTACGGCTTTGATATGTTCATCAATGAAATGACAGCCAGCTACAAGACTCCCAATTTTATTCTGACCCTGGAGAATGATTCCATGCCGCCAACCTCCTACAGCAAGGAGGAAATTATTGCCTTCTGGGACACGATCAGCCGTAGCGTACGCGTGCGTCCCGGCGCATTTTGACCAGCCGGAAAGGATAACGGATAAATGATAGGGAGGCTCCACAATGGATAAAATAAAACGGAAAGTCATTATTTTTGTTGTTTTGTTCGCACTGGGATTTGGGGTATGTCATTATTTTCGCCCTTATGACCCATCGCCACAAACACTGACGTCATCACAGCAGGTAGCCATGAACAAGATAAACGCTGAAATGAAACCTTACTGCGCCGGGCGCTATATGCTCGACCTGCCATCCTCCTTTACAGCTTATAATGACGCTGCACCGCTGGATAACAATATCTGGGCGGCGGTGATTTCAAGGCCTGAGGATATATATAAAACCTACCTGGCGACAAAGAAGATGTACCATCCAGGTTTTGTGCAGTTGCTAGCTAGACGGGAAAAAGAATTGCGCGAAAGTAAAACCATAGACGCCCGGGATATGCCCTTTTTAAAAAAATCTGGTCGTTACCCACTGGTATGGATGGTGTGATTTTTGAAAGAAATGAAAACGAAAGTGTTGCGGACGCAATGCGGATACTGGAAGGCTATTTATATACTAACGGCGTAGTTATTAAATTTCAGAAGCAGACCATTAATGATTCTAGCCCTGTATATAATGAGCAACGAAGGGGGCGACCTGCCAGAAACTATGTCGCAAGTGACGTCAGCCAGATGAAGACGCTGATGGCGAGAATTAGCGGCAGGGATAATGACGTCATTCCGACCAAACCAGGTTCCTGTATCACCCATGCGTTTATTGCCACCGACCCGACGGCAAGGGATCAGGAGGATATTAACATAGGACTCATCAGTCGTACTTTCGACAATATACGCGTTGCGGTTTCCACTGATAACTTTACGCGTGAAGAAAACACGGTGCTGGACAGAATGGGAGAAATAACAAGTAATATTTCCCGTTCACGGGGCGGCATAGAAAGAAAAGGGGCCTTTAGTGTGAACGGACTGCAGGTCCAGGAGTTTCTGGCGACGGGCTTGCAGGAAGACAACGATGAACCACGATATAATTTTGAAATGTATATTAATGAAATGACGGCCAGTTATAAGACTCCGGGTTTTATACTGACCCTTGATAATCAACGCATGCCGCCAACCTCCTACAGCAAGGAGGAAATTATTGCCTTCTGGGACACGATCAGCCGTAGCGTACGCGTGCGTCCCGGCGCATTTTGACCAGCCGGAAAGGATAACGGATAAATGATAGGGAGGCTCCACAATGGATAAAATAAAACGGAAAGTCATTATTTTTGTTGTTTTGTTCGCACTGGGATTTGGGGTATGTCATTATTTTCGCCCTTATGACCCATCGCCACAAACACTGACGTCATCACAGCAGGTAGCCATGAACAAGATAAACGCTGAAATGAAACCTTACTGCGCCGGGCGCTATATGCTCGACCTGCCATCCTCCTTTACAGCTTATAATGACGCTGCACCGCTGGATAACAATATCTGGGCGGCGGTGATTTCAAGGCCTGAGGATATATATAAAACCTACCTGGCGACAAAGAAAATGTACCACCCAGCTTTTGTGCAGTTAATCGCTTTACGTGAAAAGGCGCTACAAAACAGTAAAACCATAGACGCCCGGGATATGCCGTTTTTAAAAAAAGTCTGGCCGTTACCCACTGGTATGGATGGTGTTATTTTTGAACGGAATGAAAACGGAGGTGCTGCGGACGCAATGCGCATCCTGGAAGGATATCTCTATACCAATGGTGTGGTTATCAAGTTTCAGAAGCAAACGGTCAATGATTCAGCTTCACGTTATGAAAGACAACGCAATGGCGATCCAATTCAAAATTATGTCGCAAGTGATGTCAGCCAGATGAAGACGCTGATGGCGAGAATTAGCGGCAGGGATAATGACGTCATTCCGACCAAACCAGGTTCCTGTATCACCCATGCGTTTATTGCCACCGACCCGACGGCAAGGGAACAGGAAGATATCTCCGTTGGGCTTGAAAGTAAGACACTGGAACATATCAGAGTTATTCTTTCTACCGATAACCTCACCCGAGAAAAAGACACGGTGCTGGAGAGAGCAGGTGAGATAGAGAGTAACTTGTACCGTGGTCATGTAGAAAGAAAAGGGGCCTTTAGTGTTAACGGGCTGCAGGCCCAGGAGTTTCTGGCAACAGGTTTACAGGCATCTCAGGACGAGCCGCGTTACGGCTTTGATATGTTCATCAATGAAATGACAGCCAGCTACAAGACTCCCAATTTTATTCTGACCCTGGAGAATGATTCCATGCCGCCAACCTCCTACAGCAAGGAGGAAATTATCGCCTTCTGGGACACGATCAGTCGTAGCGTACGCGTGCGTCCCGGCGCGTTTTGAGTTTATATTTTTACACGGCGGAAATTAAAAACATATCGATAATAAAATGAAAGGATATTTTTGTAACAAGTCATCATAGTGTTGCAAATTGATTTTATAGAGAGGAGTGATATGTCTGGAATTGTTTGCCTGGGTGATGATACCACTCATGGTGGAAAGGTTATTGCCGCGTCGTCGACAATGTTTATCAATGGTATTCAGGTTGCCCTCGTCGGTGATTTAGTTTCTTGCCCAATACACGGAGTCAATCAGATAAAAGAAGGAGATTCAAGAGCATCAGAAAATGGGTTAAATGTTGTTGTTAATAACTGTGCTTGTGCCTGTGGATGCAAAGTCATTAGTTCTCACATCGAAAATACTATTGAGTCTTAACATTATGTGGCCTATCCCCAAAGTACCCGAAAAAAGTACAATTGCCAACTTGTCATACAAGCGATGGGGGATTGTTCTTATTTCTATGTTAATAGTTTGTGCTCTTTTAGGTTTTTCTTTATGGGGGGTGATGAATATAAGAAAATAGAGTTTTCCCTTCTGCTTCCGGCATTTTTCATATGGTTATGTCTTTTTGGCGCAGCGCTGAATCGTTATGAACAGTCAAGCATTGCTCTTTCTGCCTGGAAAGAGGAAACTGAACGAACAAAGGCATTATGGCAGCACTGGAGTCGACAACAGTTGTCAGTGGTTGGAAATGTTATCCTTACTCCTGAGGACAAAGGGGCTGAGAGTTTGCTTGGGCCTTTGTCTGATATTCCAGCATATCCGGATAAAGTTAGACCGCTGTCGCATTCCTGGGGTTCCATCCGTGTTTTATCTGATATGATCGACAAACAGTTGGAGCAACAGTATCCGGGTTATCGGAAATATTTGCATACTGTTTATGTATTACAACCCTCCAGTTGGGACAAAAATAACGTTAGCCAGATTATTCTTTCACAATGGGATTTACTTCCCGAAGTGAATTATTCCGTTGAGTGTATTGAAAAATTTCACGACAATGTTAATTTAGATGGTTTGATATTAGTTCTTAGCTTCCAATGCTGGTTGACAGGTATACCGAAACAATCCAGCGAAATGGTCTCTGCTCAGCTTATATCATCATCAACTTTTTCCAAACGACATGCTATACCGGTACTTGCCGGATTAGGCCGTGTTATGCATCTGGATAATGATAACCTTGAAAAAGCTTTAGAAATGCTTTTTGAATACAATCGAATAGATAAGAGTGATGTACGTCATGTTTGGCTTTCTGGCATAACTGCTGATATTACTTCAAAATTGATGCAGTATGCCGATCGATTTCAGTGGAAACTTCCAGAGAAACATCCTTTTTATTTAATTGATTTTTCTTTTGGTCCTCCCGGTGAAATGACATTCCCTGTTTCACTCGCATTGTTGGTTGACGCAGCTCAAAATACTGAAGCTAATCAATTATTAATTATCCAGGCATCACCTCAGTCCAGGCTGCTTTGTTTGATTACTCGGAAACATTACTTATGACCCAGAAAAAGGAATTGCAGTCGGCACGTTATGGATTTTGGGGGTATTTTATTTTGATTATTGGCCTTGCTGGTATAACTGCGTTTTTGCTGTTTATTAATCAGGATGCCTTGCTTAAGTATGGTCTGGCATATCGCCAAATTATGTCTGTATGGGGTGGTGTGTTTTGTTTTTTATTTTTAGGCACTGTTTGCTCTCCTTTTTATTGGCGGAGGAAGCAAAGAAAAAAACAACGCAATTATTTACCACCGGATTCCTCGGGGGCTGAAACTAAAACAAATCCTGATGTGATGACAACAATCACAGATTATACAGATTTAAAACAGCACCTTAATCTTCGTTATAGAGTCTTTTGGCGTCGCAAAGTCCGGTTATTATTAATCACCGGCGATGAAGCCGCGATTGAACAACTGGTACCCGGCCTGCAACAGCAGCAGTGGCTTGAAGGCAACCGCACCGTGCTGATTTACGGCGGCAGCCTGGCATCGGAGCCTGACCGCGAAAAATACACCGCGCTGCGTAAACTACGCCGCGGGCGCCCGCTGGACGGGATTATCCGTGTACTGCCTGAGTCGCCTAAGTTGACCCCACATATCAGCGACAGCGATTTACGCGGCCTGGAAAAAATCAGCGAACTGCTGCGTTATTCCGCTCCGGTCTGGCTGTGGCAACTGTGCAGCAGTCACTGGTCGCAGGGTACGCGTCCTGAGCAGGCGGTAGGCGCAAGCTTTCCACCACGCGCAAAAGAAGATGATGTAATCCGCCAGCTGGAACTGATGCTGCCGGCCCTGCGGGCGCAGGGGATGAGTCAGGTCGCGGAAAACAGCAGCCACGACTTCCTGCTGCGCCTGAGCCAGCACCTGAACGACGGTGCTATTGCCCGCTGGGCTCAGCAGTTGCAGCCATGGTTCTTTGTTTCTCAGCAGCGCGTCCCGCTGCGTGGTCTGATGTTCAGCCTGTCGGAGAAGAAACCTGCCGGAATGTCAGCGGGAACAGCCGACGCTGAGAATTATGGATCACAGCGTCATGCCTTGACTCTGCCAGCAACCTGGCAGGGTATTGTTGACGACTGCACCCGCGTACGTGGCCGTCGTGTCGGTATGCCGTGGGAACGAGCGCTGGCCTGGTCACTGATGGCCATCATCAGTGTCTGGGGGGGAGGGATGCTGCTGTCGTTTGCGGTCAACCGGTCACAAATAGTTTCTGTTGCACAGCAGGCTCATGCTCTGGTGGAGCACCCTTCTGTATCGGATTACCAGCTGACGGCCCTGCATGCTTTGCGTAATGATGCCGGTCGCCTGCTGCACCATATTCAGGACGGCGCGCCATGGTATCAGCGCTTTGGTCTTAACCATGATCAGCAGTTGCTTGACGCATTGCTGCCCTGGTACGGGGTGGCGAACAACCGTCTGATACGTGATCCGGCAAATGAAGCGCTTAAGCAGAAGCTCATTGCGCTGGTCAATTCGGCACCCAACAGCGACCAGCGGACACAGATGGCGAAACCAGGTTATGACCAGCTGAAAGCCTGGCTGATGATGTCCCGTCCGGATAAAGCTGATGGTGCATTCTACGCGCAAACCATGAAAACCGTGCAGCCGACGCGTTTAGGTATCTCAACTGGCCTGTGGCAAAGCCTGTCACCGGATTTGTGGGCCTTCTACATCACCGAACTGCCTAAGCAGCCACTGTGGAAAACCACACCGGATGCGCAACTGGTCAGCCAGAGCCGCCAGGTGTTGTTGCAGCAGATAGGACGGCGCAACGCGGAAAGTACGCTGTACGAGAACATGCTCAAATCCGTACGTCGTAACTTTGCCGATGTGTCTCTGGAGGACATGACTGGCGGTACCGATGCCCGTCGCCTGTTTACCACCGATGAGGTGGTGCCGGGCATGTTCACCCGTCAGGCCTGGGAGGGAGGGATTCAGCAGGCCATTGAGAAAGCGGCAAACTCCCGCCGCGATGAAATCGACTGGGTACTGAGCGACAGCCGGAAAACCGTTTCCTCAGACCTGTCGCCGGAAGCACTGAAAGCACGTCTGACGGAACGCTACTTCACCGACTTTGCCGGTAGCTGGCTGAGCTTCCTCAACAGCCTGCAACTTAATCCGGCAAACAATATTGCAGACGTCACTGACCAGCTGACGCTGATGAGTGATGTTCGCCAGTCACCGCTGATTGCCCTGATGAACACCCTCGCCTGGCAGGGGCAGGCCGGCCAGAAGAGTGAAGGCCTATCGGACTCCATCATCAAATCGGCTAAAGACCTGGTAGGCGGGAAGGACAAACCGGTAATTGACCAGTCAGCCTCAGGCCCGCAGGGCCCACTGGATGAAACCTTTGGACCGTTGCTAACACTTATGGGTAAAAACAACGGCAGCAACGTTATGTCGGCTGACAATTCACTGAGCCTGCAAACGTATCTTACCCGTATCACCCGTGTGCGTCTGCGTCTGCAACAGGTCGCCAGCGCCTCTGACCCTCAGGAAATGATGCAGAGCCTGGCGCAGACCGTATTCCAGGGCAAAAGCGTGGACCTGACCGACACCCAGCAGTACGGCAGCCTGATTGCTGCAAGCCTGGGCGAAGAGTGGAGTGGTTTTGGCAGCACCATGTTTGTGCAGCCGCTGACCCAGGCCTGGGAAACTGTGCTTCAGCCATCGGCAGCGAGCCTGAATGACAAATGGAGTCGTTCCGTGGTGGCGAACTGGCATACGGCATTTGACGGACGTTTCCCATTTGCTGTCAGCAAGAGTGATTCCTCTCTGCCAATGCTGGCTGAGTTTGTGCGTAAGGACAGCGGACGCATTGAGCGCTTCCTGACCACGGAACTCGGCGGTGTGCTGCATAAGGAGGGCAGCCAGTGGGTACCGGATAAGGTCAACAGCCAGGGACTGAACTTTAACCCAGCCTTCCTGCGGGCGATTAATCAGCTCAGCCAGCTATCGGATATCTTGTTTACCGACGGCAGTCAGGGCATCAGCTTTGAACTACAGGCGCGTCCGGTACCGCAGGTGGTAGAAACTCAACTAACTATTGATGGACAAAAGCTACACTACTTCAACCAGATGGCAGACTGGCAGAGCTTCCGCTGGCCTGGTGACACCTACAAGCCCGGAACCATGCTGACATGGACCACCGTCAATGCGGGTGCACGTCTGTTTGGTGATTACAGCGGAACCTGGGGCTTTATTCGCTGGCTGGATGAGAGTAAACGAGAGCAGCTTGACCGCAGTCAGTGGATGATGAGTTTTACCGCGCCGGATGGTCGTACCCTACAGTGGGTACTGCGTTCACAACTGGGCAGTGGGCCGCTGGCGTTACTGGCACTGCGGGGCTTCACGCTGCCAGATCAAATATTTAGCGTAGATAGCGCGGCTATGGCGCAGGCGCTGATGACCAATACAGAAAACAGTGACATGGACGGAGTCGAATAATGGACGCTTTGCAGAATCTGGTTGTTGCCTGCCAGGCAGATGAAACCCTGCTGCGACAGCAGGCGCAGTCACATTCCGAAAGCTGGCAGCGCTGGCTTACCCCGATCAGTGAGAACAATCCTACAGGAGAAGACCCGGGTTATGACGATGATTTCCAGCGTATCCGGGAGGAGGTCAATAAACTTTCCAGTATTGATACCGGGCTGATTTGCCAGCTGGCTGAAAAGGTGTTGAACACTGTGGCCAAAGATGTCCGGGTTGCTACTTACTATTGTTGGGCGCGCTTGCACCAGGACGGTGAAACCGGGTTTGCTGAAGGGCTTGAGCTACTTGCGGGATTACTAACGCGCTATGGAAAGCAGCTTCACCCACAGCGAGAGCGAAGCCGTAAACCAGCACTGGAGTGGCTCGCAGGCTCTCGTCTGCTTGACAGCCTGTTACTCTGGCCAGAAGTGGTACGCGACGATGCCCAGCGTACGACCGGTGCGTTGCTTCTCATCCGAGACAGTCTTGAAACTGAGCCTGAAGCGTCACGTCCAGATCTGAGTGCCCTGTACAGCGCGCTGGGTTCCCGCCTGATGAAAGCCGGTGGCGTGGATGCGGTAATACCCCAGAACGCCAGCAGTAAAACACGCGCGCAGTGGGCATCTCACGCGGCAGAACAGGACGCGCCAGTGCTGAGCCACATCACGTCAGGTCAGGATTTGCTGGCTCAGGCCCGAACCCTGACGGGATATCTGCGTGAGCAACCCGATGGCTGGCTTGCCGCACACCGACTGATGAAAAGTCTGCGTCACGACACGCTGCGATCGATCCCGGCACCGGATGCCGAAGGGAAAACGCGCATCGAACCGCCGAGGGCTGACCAGCGGGCAATGCTCAAACGGCTGTATTTGCAACAGAGCTGGCTGGAGATACTGGAACAAGCGGACAGCACTTTCTCGCGTGGCGCCAATCATCTCTGGCTAGATTTGCAGTGGTACATCCATCAGGCCCTGATTAAATCAGGCCAGGATGTGCTGGCCGATATCATTATCGCTGACCTGAAAGGGCTGCTGCGGCGCCTTCCCGGACTTGAAACGCTGGCCTTCAATGACGGCACACCCTTTGCTGATGAGGTCACGCTGAACTGGATAAACCAGAGCGTGCAGGACGAGATGTCCAACTGGCGGGATGAGCCTGTCAATGCCTTGAGTGAAACTGGCAACGATATTCTGGCCCTTGAACCGGAAGCTTTGGAGAAAGCTGACACGGATGGTCTGGATGCCACACTCCACTGGCTGCAAACGCGCCCGGGCACCGACACCACAAAAGACAAATGGTTGGTGCGTCTGCTAATGGCCCGCGTGGCGGAGCAGAAGGGTAAGAATGAGCTGGCTCTTCATCTGCTGGGTGAGCTTGACGGTGCAGCACAGGCCATCACCCTCACGCAATGGACGCCAGCATTGATGTTTGAAGTGAAATCGCGCCGCCTCAGGCTGCTGCGCATGAAAGCCGCCCGCAGCGAAACCGATAAGTCACGGCTTCAGCCAGAGATGGACCAGCTTCTGGCGGGCCTGATTGCGCTTGACCCGGCAGGCTGTGCGGTGCTTTGCGGGTAAAGCGACTGACATACCTTTAAAACACATTTATTCAGGTTCTTATGGATGATTTAACCCTGCGTTATTACGACGCTGAAATGCGCTACCTGCTGGAAGCCGGCGAAGAATTTGCCCGCGCTCACCCTGAGCAGGCTGCAATGCTCAATCTCGATAAGGCGGGCGCGCGCGACCCGTACGTGGAGCGCCTGTTCGAGGGCTTTGCCTTCCTGATGGGCCGCCTGCGCGAGAAGCTTGACGACGATCTGCCGGAACTGACCGAAGGGCTGGTCAGCCTGTTGTGGCCGCATTACCTGCGCACCATTCCCTCGATGTCGGTGGTGGAGTTCACTCCTGTCTGGCGTGAGATGAAAGAACCGATGCGTATCGCCAGAGGTTTCGAGGTCAATTCGCGGCCGATCGGTGAAAAAGGCACGCGTTGTCGCTACACCACAACTAAAGAGATAACCCTTCAGCCACTGGCGTTGGAGCATGCCCGCCTGTCGACTGATCCTGACGGGCGCTCTGTCATCAGCCTGCGCTTCAGTTGTAGCCATCTTGCTGACTGGAGCCGTGTCGATCTCAGCCAGATCCCGTTCTATTTCAATGCTGACGCACCGCTGGCCTGCGCTATGCATGAAGCTTTTACCATGAATACGGCGCGTCTGTGGCTGCGCATGCCAGGTGACGTAGACAGAAGGCCGATGGACGGGTATTTCACCGCACTGGGGTTTGGTGATGATGACAGGCTGTGGCCGAAGGGGGACAGCAGTTTCAGCGGTTACCAGTTGCTGCTGGAGTACTTCACCTTCCGCGAGAAATTTATGTTCATGGGGCTGCGCGGGCTGGAGGCCGTGATCTTTCCTTCTGAGCTTTCTTGGTTTGAAATCGACGTGGTGCTGGCGGAACGCTGGGAGCATGACTTCAGCTTTACCGAAAAGCACCTGCGCCTGAATTGCGTGCCGGTCATTAACCTGTTTCCGCTGGAATCCGATCCGCTGACGCTCAATTCTCTGCAAACCGAATACATGCTGCGCCCGATGCGCGTGCAGGATGGCCATACCGAGATATATACCGTGGATTCGGTGATGTCGTCGAGTCAGCATACCTACGTGCCGTTTTCGAGCTTCCGTCATAAGGGAGGAATGATGCGTCATGAAGCACCGGAATATTACTACCACACCCGCGTGCGCCGCGGTCCGTCCGGCCTGCATAACACCTGGCTCATTCTTGGCGGCGAAGCATTTGATAATCATACCGTCCCGGAAGACGAAAGCCTGTCGCTGACGCTCACCGGCACAAACGGTCAACTGCCACGACGTGCGCTGCAAAGCACCGTGCTTGATACGGTGATGAAAACCACTTCGGTCAGCATTGCCGTGCGCAACCTGTGCGCGCCGACGCTACCTTGTTACCCACCGGCGCAGGACCGTTTCCACTGGCGCGTGCTGAGTCACCTTGGCAGCGGATTTCTGTCGATGATGGATAATGCCGACGTGCTGCGCGGTACCCTGGCGCTGTATGAATGGACCGACAGCGAGATGAACCGTCGCCGCCTGGAAGCCATCATTGACGTGAAGCACAGTGAAACCGAACGCTTTGAGCAGGGCTATCTGGTGCGCGGCGTGCAGATTGAGGTGACCCTGGACAGCCATGGCTTTGCCGGGCGCGGTGACATCTGCCTGTTTGGCGAGATGCTGAGTCGTTTCTTTGCGCTCTACACCGACATTTATCTGTTTAACCGACTGATTATCATCCTGCAACCTACCGGAGAGCGCCTGGAATGGGAAGAGAAGCACAATCGCCGTATTCCCGGCTGAGCCCACGGCTGGAAGCCGACCTGCATCGTATGAACTTTTACCGTTTATGCCAGTTACTGGAGAAGCGTAACCCGGGCAGGCCGCTGATGGGCTCGACCAGTCACCCGGGAGATGATCCGGTACGCTTTGCCCCACATCCGGGGATGGGATTTCCGGCCAGTGAGATGAAAGCCGTGGAATATGATGAGGAGGATGACAGCCGGCCACCACTCATCCGCACGACCTTTATGGGAATGTACGGTGTCGACTCACCCTTGCCGACGGCGTATCTCGATGACATCGCTCAGCGTCGGGAAGGGCATGATGCACTACAGGGTTTTCTGGATATCTTCAGCCATCGCATTCTGACGCAGTTTTACCGTATCTGGCGTAAATACTCTTATCCTGCCACCTTTGAACCCGGTGGTACAGACAGCATCTCGCAGTCACTGCTGGGCCTGGTGGGGCTGGGTATTCCCGGCACAGCAGACCACATTGCCACACCGGTATCCCGTTTTCTGGCTTTGCTGGGTGTCCTACAGCAACCGGGCAAAACGCAGGAGGGGATGCAGGCGCTGGTGACTTTGCTGGCCCCGGAAACCACCGTGAAGGTTAGCCCGTACTGCCTGCGGCCGGTGGAAATTGGTCAGCCACTGGGCTTTTACGGTGATGACGATTTTCTGTTGGACGGCAACACGCCACTGGGTGACGAAGCGATGGATGCGGGTAGCCAACTGCTGGTTGCGCTTAGGACGGATAATGAACAGGAGGCACTGGGCTGGAAGCCGGACGGTCTGCTGTATCAGGACTTTATGGTGATGCTTCGTGTCTGGCTCGGTTGGCGTTTTAAGGCAAAACTCACCCTGACCACCCGGACCCGACTTCTTGCCGTTCCGCCGCTTGGTGAAGGCCCTTTCTGGCTCGGGATGAACGGCGTGCTGGGGGCTGATGAGGGGGAGTTTACAGACGATATCCCACCGACCTTTACGACGGAACTGGGCTATTACACCGGCCTGAAGCCGGCAATATCACAACAAGGAAACCGACGTGTTACGTACAAGTTCAATTAAACATGCGAGCTTGCTGCCTGCTCTGCTGGCATTCAGCCTGACGGGGTGCGGGGTGACGCAGGGCATCACTGATGGCACCAAATCGGCATTTAACTCCGTGTTCTACAAAAAAATTAAGATGCTGCACCTGGATTTCACGGCGCGTGAAGCGTTAAACACCGATTCCCGCGAAAATAACTCACTCTCCGAGCCGGTGGTAGTCCGCGTCTATCAACTGAAAGACCGTAAAATCTTCGATAAAACGGTTTACCAGCAACTCCTGAAAGATGGCGAAACCATCCTGAAAGCCGACCTGCTGGCGACCCGAGATGTGGTCGTAAAACCGGGTGGTGATACAAATCTTGATATGCCAATGGAAGAAGAAACGCAGTTTGTCGCGGTAGTCGGCCTGTTTCGTCACCCGGACCTGGACAACAATACCTGGAAGCAGGTTCTAAAACGTGAAGATCTCGATCCGGATAAGCCGCGCATTCTGGAGGCCGGGAATAACCACCTGACGTTACAGCCATTGAAGGATGACTGATGCCAAAGGGACATAATACGCCATCGCTGTATGAAATGCTGAGCGGCAATTTCTCAGGTGGCCTGAACCTCAACCAGGTCAGCGAACAGAATCAGGTGATTTTATCAGTACTCGATAACATGCAGCGCATCCTCAACTGCCGCGCTGGTACGCTGGCTCACCTGCCAGACTACGGCCTGCCGGATATGACAAAAATCCTCCAGGGGATGCCCGGTACCGCCCATCAGCTGATCACCACACTGTCGGCCGTGTTGCTGAAATATGAGCCGCGCCTGAATCGAATTAACGTGGTGATGCAGGAACAGATTCAGGCCGGTGAGCTTCGCTACGCCATTGACGCGGAGCTGAAGGGGGTCGGGTTAGTTCGATATGGTACGGAATTTATGCCGGAGGGCAGGGTATTAATCCGTCATCTGAAACAACAGCAATACCTCGATGCACGAGCCGCCATCTAGTTATTACTCAGGTTAAAACAGTTATGACAATAAATTCTGAACGCCAACTTAAAACCGGCGGGGATCCGCGCACGCTTGCGGATTACGCTGCCTTGCGCGAAGAAATGAACAAGCTCACCCATCCGGCACGTCCGGATGTGAACTGGCAACACGCGGAAACGCTCTGTCTGTCACTGTTCGGGCATAACGGTGTGGAGCTACAAACGGCTGCCTGGTATACGCTCGCCCGTACGCATCTGGCCGGATTGTACGGTATGAATGAGGGGCTTGCGGTACTTGCTGCGCTGGTAGCCCGCCAGTGGGGAAACCTCTGGCCACAGCCTGTCCATGCGCGAATCGAAATCCTTAGTGCACTCAGCAAGCGACTGCAACAGGTAGTACGAACGCTATCGCTGACGTACGCTGACTTAGGGCAGCTGTATCAGTCTGAAGAGCATCTGAGCGCTTTGGGGGACGTCTTGCAGCGTATGGAACTCAAGCATGCTACTCAGCTTGATGCTCTGCGCACGATGATGCAGAACGCAGCAGTGCGTCTGGAAAAGAGCGAAAATACGGACATGAGTCTGCACGGTGACGCATTGGGTGCTACGGAAATTCACCTCGTCGAACCGACTGAGCGTAGTAAATGGGTTTATGTGGTTGAGCCCGAGCCGGTGCTGAACGTTGGGGTGGTTAAAGAACCTCCGGTGTCGATGAAACCCTGGAAGCCATTTGCTGCTGGTATGTTGACCATGCTGGTGGCAGCCAGTGTCGTCGCAGGAGGATGGCAGATGTTGCATGCGCCAGATTCGGCACAAGCGCAGCTAGCCGCGGCTCTGGCTCCTCTACCTCAAGGGCTATCTACAGGGCAATTAGAGGCGCTGCAACAAACGTCACCGTCACCGGAACCGGGGATTGGCAGGACACAACAGCTGTTAGCGCAGCTTTTACAGTTGAAACCAGACTGGGCAGTGAGCTTCGGCGACCGTCTGGTGCAGCAGGCGCTGACGCTGTGGCCGGAAGAGGCCAAACCCCTGGCGCAACATTGGCAGAAACAGATGAGTATCGCTGCGCTAGCAGATTTAGATCTGAATGGATGGCATCAGGGTATGGCGCAGTTGCAGCAGTTGACGAACAAGCTGAACGCACTGGATGAACAGAAGGGGAAGTACATGACGGTGAGTGAACTAAAATCAGACGTTTTTGCCATGTCGCAGTCATTTAGCCAAACCCTACCGCTTGAGGAGCAGCTTCGTCTGCTTTCCACTCTACCTGCCGGGCAACCCCGGTCAGCAGCGCAGCAAAACAAGGTCGAACAACATCTTCAGCAGTTGATTGTTAGCTACGCCCTGCTGAAGCACAAAAAAGAACAATAAGACTGGCGAAAAACACGGAGTTAACATGTCAGCAAGAGAGCGTTTTTTTAAGAAAGTGCAGCAGAATAACGTAAATAAACCGATTCATATTAATACGGCTGAAGCCGAAGTCAGGGCTTTTTGTCAGCGGATGGATGATCTTGCACAGCAAATTATTGTTTGGTTTGAGGGTTCTGGTATTGAAGTCCTGTTATCCCAAAAGCATATCACCGATTTGAGTACGGTCGGCTACAGCCTCAGTAGCAGTATATGTCGTTATGTCATCACGACTGTCATTCTGCGAAATGGAGATCGCAGCGTCAGCATTATGCCAGAACAGATCATCAGGGGATCAGAGAAGGGGTGTATGACAATGTGCATTAATGCCCCCGGCAGTATATCGGGGGAGAGGATATACCATTTAAGCATGGCGCCTGAAACAGGCTGGTATATTCGTCGCGGACATCAAAGTGTTAAAGAGAATGTTCTCATGACGGAGGACTATTTTTTCCAGTCAGTCGACTGTCTGGCCTGAACGTAAGCCAGCCTGTAACGTAGTTGATATATATTAACTACGTTAACTTATTAAGCATGACTAAACAATGTTGCCCTACGGTACTCCTTCTTAAATAGGTAAGCGCTAATATTTAAGGGGGGCGGTAACCAAACTACAAGCTGGATATTTACCGTATATCATGCTTTTTATCTGCCTTAAGCGAAACTGCTCAAATCAAACTGCAAAAGAACAAACCAACGACGAACGTGAGGACAAAATACTGTGGCAATGCTATAAACCTTAGTGCCCACAAAAATATAAAGTCGTAGGAAAAACTATGCTTAGAAATATTAGTGTCAGAACCTTCATTGTCTATTTCCTTTTATGTGTGTTTTTGGTAAGTGATGGAGTTATAGCGCTATTTTCAGGGAGTTTTTCGCTTTTTATTGCAGTCATTATCGTACAATGTATCGCCTTAATTTTACTCTGGGCGTATATGACAAAATATCTTGTGACGCCGATCAATACTGTGAAAAAAAGTATTGAAGAAGTGACGTCAGGCAATCTCGGCGTGTCGATCCCTGAATTCGGCAACAACTGTGCGGGACGACTGATCCCGGGCATTAATAGTCTCTTCAGCAACATTGCAACGCTGGTCCGTGAGATCCGCGCCTCCTCGCAAACCGCGATGACCCTGTCAGATCAGCTTTCTTCACGCAGCGCGCAGCTTTCCGTTAAAACAGAACAGCAGTCAGCTTCGCTGGTGCAAACGGCAGCAAGCATGGAAGAGATGGCTGCAAGTACAAAAAATAATGCCGACAATACCCGTTTAGCCAGCGAACAGGCGAATATCGCGACGTTGCAGGCGCGTAAAGGCGGAGAGTTAATGGGGCAGGTCGCGAACAATATGCAATCAATTACCGACTGCGCCCAGAAAATGACAGAGATTATCTCGCTGATTGACGGTATCGCTTTTCAGACCAATATTCTGGCGCTTAACGCCGCCGTTGAAGCGGCAAGAGCGGGCGACCATGGAAAAGGATTTTCAGTGGTCGCTGGTGAGGTCAGAAGCCTGGCGCATCGTAGCGCCGAAGCGGCAAAAAATATTAAGTCATTGATTGAAGTCACCAGCCATAACGTGACGCAGGGCGTTAACGTAGTCTCTGAAGCTGAAAAAAACATGCACGACATCGTTACCGGCTCGGGCAACGTGAGCCGACTGATGGATGAAATTTCCGCCTCAACATCGGAACAAGAAAAAGGGATTTCACAAATCACGCTGGCATTGTCAGAGCTGGAACGCGTAACACAGAGCAATGTGTCGATGGTTGAAGAACTCAACGGTTCGTCAGATGTGTTGCGCAATCAGGTGATTGAACTTCAGACACGAACACGTAATTTCCGTCTGAAGAACGAGTACCAGGCTGATAATGCGTTAATAAGCCGCGAATGGGTGGTGAATTCCTGAGCATATTCAGGATGATGCCTCACATAATTATTGCTTAACCCTCGACGAAAGCTAGACTGACACCGAAAGAGATAAATCGGTGGAGGCGCTGTGGAGAGCATTAAAGGGTCTGAAGTTAACGTACCTGACGCGGTTTTTGCATGGGTACTTGATGGGCGCGGGGGCGCAAGGCCGCTTGAAGATCAGGATCACATCGACAACGAACACCCATGCTGGCTGCACCTCAACTACACGCACCCGGACAGCGCCGAGTGGCTCGCGTCCACGCCGCTATTGCCCAACAACGTTCGGGATGCGCTGGCGGGAGAAAGTCTCAGACCTCGCGTCAGCCGGATGGGTGAGGGGACGTTAATAACACTGCGTTGCATAAACGGCAGTACGGATGAGCGTCCGGATCAGCTGGTGGCAATGCGTGTCTACATGAATGAACGATTGATTGTTTCCACCCGTCAGCGAAAAGTGCTGGCGCTGGATGACGTCATTAACGATCTGAAAGAGGGCACGGGGCCTACGGATTGCGGAAGCTGGCTGGTGGATGTATGTGATGCGCTGACCGATCATGCCAGCGAGTTTATTGAAGAGCTCCACGATAAAATCATCGATCTGGAAGACAACCTGCTCGATCAGCAAATTCCCCCACGTGGTTTTCTGGCGTTGTTGCGAAAACAGCTTATTGTTATGCGCCGCTATATGACCCCGCAGCGCGACGTCTATGCGAGACTGGCCAGCGAACGCATGAGCTGGATGAATGACGATCAGCGTCGCAGAATGCAGGATATTGCTGACCGGCTGGGACGTGGTCTGGACGAAATTGATTCGTGTATCGCCAGAACGGCGGTCATGGCGGATGAGATAGCACAGGTAATGCAGGAGTCATTAGCCAGGAGAACCTATACCATGTCGCTGATGGCGATGGTCTTTTTGCCAAGTACGTTCTTAACCGGGTTGTTTGGCGTCAATCTTGGGGGGATCCCCGGCGGTGAATATCACTATGGCTTCACCACGTTTTGCGTCATGTTAGTGGTTTTGATTGGGGGTGTTGCATGGTGGTTGCATCGTAGTAAATGGCTGTAAATTTACGCATTTTCTAATGCTGCGACTGCTTCAAAACGACATTTTAATTGAGCGAAGTCAATAAACTTAGACCATGTTAGGTGCAATATTACTCCCGCAGGTGAATGCAACGTCAAGCGATGGGCGTTGCGCTCCATATTGTCTTACTTCCTTTTTTTGAATTACTGCATAGCACAATTGATTCGTACGACGCCGACTTCATAGTCGGCTTTTTTTTGCCTCCTGTTTATCTGCGTCTACCCTTTAGGGGTAAGCACCCTAATCTGGAGGAAAAGATGAGTATGCTACTTGCCCTGCAACGCCTGAACACATGGCAGTCCGATCCGGTGCCCACCGATCCGACCCCAATTCCCGATCCCATCCCGCGTCCGCAGCCGATGCCGGATCCGCCACCGGACGAAGAACCGATTAAATTGTCGCATCGTTAGCGGAGATCTGCGAGGATACGCGCCATCTGACTGCAATCATTACCATGAGAGTATATTGTGACCGCTTTTTCCACGCTGAACGTTCTGCCTGAAGCCCAACTGACTAACCTGAATGAGTTGGGCTACCTCACTATGACCCCTGTCCAGGCCGCCGCGCTGCCGGCTATCCTTGAAGGCCGGGATGTGCGCGTGCAGGCGAAAACCGGTAGTGGAAAAACGGCTGCATTTGGACTCGGCCTGTTGCAGCATATTGATGCAACCCTGTTTCAGACCCAGTCCCTGATACTCTGCCCGACGCGCGAGCTGGCCGACCAGGTCGCGGGTGAGCTGCGTCGTCTGGCGCGTTTTTTGCCTAACACTAAAATTTTAACGCTCTGCGGCGGACAACCGTTCGGTGCGCAGCGCGATTCCCTTCAACACGCGCCGCATATCATTGTGGCAACGCCGGGCCGTCTGCTTGATCACCTGCAAAAAGGCACCGT
This sequence comes from Enterobacter sp. DSM 30060, assembly GCF_013375955.1. Classification (NCBI taxonomy): domain Bacteria; kingdom Pseudomonadati; phylum Pseudomonadota; class Gammaproteobacteria; order Enterobacterales; family Enterobacteriaceae; genus Enterobacter; species Enterobacter sp. DSM 30060. The sequence goes on along the minus strand of NZ_CP056118.1, from coordinate 4,287,610 downwards.
TTCACTCGATGCACTGCAAACGCTGGTGATGGATGAAGCTGACCGCATGCTGGATATGGGCTTCAGCGATGCGATTGACGAAGTGATCCGATTTGCGCCAGCCACGCGTCAGACGCTGCTTTTTTCTGCCACCTGGCCAGAGGCGATTGCGGCGATCAGCGGGCGCGTGCAGAAGAACCCGCTGACCATTGAAATCGATACTGTCGATGCATTGCCAGCGATTGAGCAGCAGTTCTTCGAGACGTCGCAGCAGGGCAAAATTCCACTGCTGCAAAAATTGCTTAGCCAACACCAGCCAGCGTCCTGCGTGGTGTTCTGTAATACCAAAAAAGATTGTCAGGCGGTGTGCGATGCCCTGAATGATGCCGGACAGAGCGCATTATCGCTGCATGGCGATCTGGAGCAGCGCGATCGCGATCAGACGCTGGTGCGTTTCGCTAACGGCAGCGCTCGCGTGCTGGTTGCAACGGATGTGGCGGCTCGTGGCCTGGATATTAAATCGCTTGAACTGGTGGTGAATTTCGAACTGGCATGGGATCCGGAAGTGCATGTCCACCGCATCGGGCGTACCGCGCGTGCGGGTAACAGCGGTCTCGCCATCAGCTTCTGCGCGCCTGAAGAGGCGCAGCGCGCTAATATTCTTGCGGAAATGCTGCAACTGAAACTCAACTGGGTGAATGCCCCCGGTAATATCAGCATCGCTCCGCTGGCGGCGGAAATGGCCACCCTGTGCATCGACGGCGGAAAAAAAGCCAAAATGCGTCCCGGTGACGTTCTGGGGGCGTTAACAGGGGATATTGGTCTCGACGGGGCAGATATTGGCAAGATCACGGTCCATCCTGCACATGTCTATGTAGCGGTTCGCCAGTCGGTTGCGCATAAGGCCTGGAAACAGTTGCAGGGCGGGAAGATTAAAGGGAAAACCTGCCGCGTTCGGCTGCTGAAGTAAGGGAAAAAAGCGTCTCAGAAGCACTGTCTGAGACGCAGTCAGGTTATTTCACTTCCACCACGTTCAGGCGCAGTTCATCGAATTGCGCATCCTCTTCCTCTGGCTGCCAGCCAGCAGGCTGCATCGGGATCTCTTCGCGGTCAAACGCCAGATCCCCGCCATTCACCACCTCTGAACCGTGGTTAATCCCTTTGAAATCGAAAAGTTCAACATCGGCGAGGTGCGAAGGCACCACGTTCTGCATGGCGCTGAACATGGTTTCGATGCGGCCCGGATAGCGTTTATCCCAGTCACGCAGCATGTCGCCAATGACCTGACGTTGCAGGTTCGGCTGTGAACCGCACAGATTGCACGGAATGATAGGGAAGGCTTTGGCCTGAGAGAAACGCTCAATGTCTTTCTCGCGGCAGTAGGCGAGTGGGCGGATCACGATGTGTTTGCCGTCGTCACTCATCAGCTTCGGTGGCATTCCCTTCATTTTGCCGCCGTAGAACATATTCAAAAACAGCGTTTGCAGAATGTCGTCCCGGTGATGACCCAGCGCAATCTTGGTGGCGCCCAGTTCGGTTGCGGTGCGGTACAGAATGCCGCGACGCAAACGTGAGCAAAGCGAGCAGGTCGTTTTGCCCTCAGGGATCTTCTCTTTTACAATGCCGTAGGTATTCTCTTCTACGATTTTGTACTCAACGCCCAGGTTCTCAAGGTACTCCGGCAGGATATGCTCCGGGAATCCTGGCTGTTTCTGATCGAGGTTAACCGCGACCAGGGAAAAGTTCACCGGTGCGCTTTGCTGTAGATTGCGCAGGATCTCCAGCATGGTGTAGCTGTCTTTACCGCCCGACAGGCAGACCATGATGCGATCGCCTTCTTCAATCATGTTGAAGTCTGCAATGGCTTCGCCCACGTTACGGCGCAGTCGCTTTTGCAGTTTATTCAGGTTGTATTGCTCTTTCTTTGTATTTGATTGATTTTCTTGCATTTATTACTACCTTCGGAGCCGATAGGGGCATAATAGGGGCAAAAATTTTTCAGCGTGCGAGCTTATCGTTAAGCATCAGCACCTGTTCGCCATTCATTTCTTCAATCCACGCACCGTAGACTTCATAAACCATTTGCGCGTTTTCATGCCCCATCTGGCTGGCTATGAAAGACGGGTTAGCGCCGGCAGATAAAAGCCAGCAGGCAAAAGTATGCCGCGTATGGTACGGATTCCGGCGGCGAATACCAGCACGTTTTACAGCTGCGTTAAATCTGGAGCCGATACTCGATAAAGAGTAGTAGGCCTTCTGTATGCCCTTGCGCATCCTGGGCATGAAAACAAATCGCAGGTTTTGATATTCCATCGCACCATACTCACGGTGATGAAAAACAATCTCGGTTTTGGGCTGTAACGAAGTCAGCGTACGCTGTGCCTTCAAGGCCTCTAGTGCTGGCTCTAATAGCGTGATAACTCGATCACCTGCATCGGTTTTTGGTGGGACGAACATTCCTAGCGCATTAAGGTTGCGCTGTATATGAGCCGTACCTTTTTCCCAGTCGATATCTTCCCAGGCAAGAGCTGCAAGCTCTCCATGACGGACACCAGTATAAACTGCGAACGTCCACATATTGAGGCTTTGGCCACGCTCGGATTCCGCAAGCAAACTAAACTCTTGCTTCGTTAAAGGATCCGGTTTTACTTTCCCTTTGTGTAGTTTCTTGATCCCTTCAAAGGGTTTGCCACTGATAAAGCCAGATTTGTGTGCAAACCGAAGAAGGGAGCACAGAAGCGATATATAGTTGTTCACGGTACGCACAGTGCGTCCTTGTTTGTTACTTCTGGGATTTGCCAGGTAAAGTGTCTCACCGTTCAACAGCTCCTTCCTGTATTTCAGAATGTCGCTGTGGCGTATAGTTGAAACAGGCGTATCTCCGTTGATGATGTGCATTAACGTACCGAGTTGTGAGCGCGTCTTACGCATCGTGTTCGCGCTAATTTCGGTTTCTTTAATGCTCGTCCACAGTTCACACAGCTCTGAAAAGGTTTGAACTGAAACAGTGGTTACGGTTTTTTTTGCTCTGGATGATGAAGGAAAGCGCTGGTGGTAATCAAACTCTCCAAGGTTGATTTCGCTAACGATCACAGCCCGAAGGTTCCCGGCTTTTTTGATGTTCGCCGGGGTGTTAATCCAACCTTTGAGAATTTCGCGGCAACGCTTTCCCCGGTACATAAACCAGATACAAATCTTATTGTTTCTGATTTCGACACCTGTAGGCAAAGCTGCCATCTTACGCATCCCTTATTAACTGATTAATTCTCGGATAGTTGTACCAGGTTGTGCCACGCAAGGTTTTTTCTCCGGAAGGAGAAACCCGTTTAAAATGGACACCTTCCACCCAACAGCCCTGGCGATACTTCTCAATCTGTCGTTCGGTCAGGCCTGTTTTTTCTGTGAGTCTTGCGCCAACAACCCATTCTTCGTTAAAAATTACCTGCGACATGGTTCACCTCAGGTAACCGGCATGAGTATAGATATGCCGGTCTGTAGTCGTTGATATTTCAGTTTCAGTTTGCCTGGCCGGGCAGGGAACGCAGTCGGCGCATGCCGGTCATTGCTGTGGCCACGTAGCTTGCCTTGCAGTTGACCACTTCAACCCAGACCTTCACGCCTTCCACTCTCACCGTATAAGTCTCTTTCATCTTGCTGCGCCCATAATCACCATATCTTTGCTGGTGGGCTGCGAGTGCGATTTCACATGCCTGGCGAGCTAAAGGGGATTGCTTACTGCCTCGATTAATCAGTCGCATTTCTTCTCCTTGAGGGAGGGTTTCCCCTCCCGATCTCGTTAGTCCACGTATTCCGGTTTCATATCCGCCAGGGTGATGCTGAACTGACCATGCAATTCGTCGCCCAGATGTCGTTTCGACGAAGCAAGAACGCGCTCTACTTCCGCGAACCGCGCAGCTGCATCGGGTTCATCTGAAGGTGGCAAGGAATTGATGGCTGCTTCGACTTTGTTCCGTGCATCAACCAGGTAATAACGCTTCACGGCCTTGTTTTTCAGCTCAGTGAACAGGGCAGAACCCAGTGTTGCTTTCACGGTTTCAATATCTGCGCGCAGAGCTTTAGCGCTATCCACATCCTGAGCCGCCTCGATGCGGTCACGGAAATCATCAGCAAGTACATCAATATTTTGAGCTGATTCCTGAGCCGTTTGAGTGGAAGTGACGTTGTCACCTGAAATGTCTGCAAGGCTAACGTGCTGCGCCGGTGCCGGGTTTACCTCTCGTTCTTCTCGGCGATCATCCAGTTCATCAGGGGTGTAAACGCCCAGAATCACATCCGGGCAGAACAGTCTGGCCCAGCGTTTGACTGCCAGGTACGCCATCTGCTGGCGGGGATCGTCAGCCCAGAGGGTAGAGTTTCGGGTTCGTGCCTGTGCCAGCAGCAAATCGAGTTCTCTCGGCTGATCTTCACCTTTAAGCGTTGCGCGGATAATGATGCCGATCCCGGCCTCGTCAGACATGGTCCAGCCCGGGACGCGGTACTCGCCTTTGTCGCCTTTACGGATATGGAATTTCCCAACAACCTTTTCCCATGGCCCGTACCACTCATATTCAAAACGGCTGGCCAGCACGCCGCTGCGTGAAATGACGGCATTAACCAGCTGCGCTTCATACCCGAGCACACCGTTAATCAGGTGCGTCTTCTGCGCCACGGCAAAGGGATTCATCTGCCACTGTGCCGCTTGCATCGCAACTGCCATGCAGTCGGCCTGGTTGCCCTGCAGGTGTTTAGGAACAGTGGCAGTGCCCTGCGCCATAATCTGCGCGAACGTGCTGATGGCGTTCAGATACTGGGAATCGAACAAAGCCACGTTGGAGTTAATAACGGTGTTCTGGTCAGCAACGGTAACGTTAGTGTTATGCATAAATCCCCCTTAAGCCTGAGCGCGCAGCGCTTCGAGGCGGCGCAGTTCGAAGTCGTTCAGTTCATCGGTGTAATCGGTAGTGATCGGCGCTGGCCATTCGCCCGTGTCGAATCCGTATGCGATGGCGCGCATTGTTTTGCGGTACTCGAGCATGCCCAATTCCAGCAGTTCGGTGGATGCCTCAATGATGGCGATCCAGTGGTAGTTCTCGTCTTTGTTGACGAAAATCCAGAAGAACTGGTCCAGCGCCGCGGTCTCGCAATACATAGCCGCGCTGAGGTGATAGTCACGGTCTATGATTTCCCGGTGCAGCCTGGCGCGCAGGCTTTCCTGCTTCACATTCCACATGCTGATGGTTTTCAGGTCAGCACCGATGCGCACGCCGTCCAGTTCAATCTCGAGGTCAGGGCGAACACGCACTTCTAATCCGGTTTCGTCGTCGAAACCGAAATAGCTCACTTCAACGGCTCGGCTTGGATGTGTCAGCAACATGCCGGCGGTCGGGTGCGCCAGTAGTGCGGACTGAATTGCCCGAGCTGTGGCCAGCTGCTGGCGGGTAACCAGAATCTTTTCGCCAGGGTTGTCGCGCCAGGCATCCAGCAGCTCGTCTGCGAATACGGCATCGGGCATAACTGATTTAACCGCCTGGATCATGTCTGCTTTGCTGCCGGAGACTTTCAGCGGCGTCGGTTTCTGCGCTTCCTGCGCCACCAGGTCTGGATTGATGATTGCTAATTGCTCAAGTAACGCATCACGGCTGCCGCTGGTTTTAACCGGCACGGGCAGAGTGGCGTTGTACTCTTTGATGCACGCTTTCATTGCCGTTGCCGTTTGCTTCTGGCCTTGTTCAATACGCTGGTACTCAGCTGGGAGAGCCATATAGCTTTGAGCCGTTTCTTCCAGGCTGGCGCCAAGCGGCACTTGAGCGGAAAGGGATGCGTTATGTTCTTCAAGCAACGCTTTAATCTCGTCAGCGCTTAGCAGCGCCGGCAGGCTGGCGTTGTACGCGTCGATGAACTCACGCAGAGTTGCGGTGGTGGTGAAAGCACCCTCAGGGATCTCAGGTTCTACGCTGAACTCTGCTTCGAGGTTTTCCGGCTGCAGTGCAAGGGCGTGCACCAGGTTTCCCATATCCAGCACTTTGGATGCTGTGCGCGGGATGGTTTTAGCCACATGGCGCGCATTGAAATACATCAGGCTGACCCTGGCATCTTTCACCTGGGTTGAGCTAATACATTTTGCTGCGTGATAAACATCATTCGGCAGACCTTCATAGCGGCCAGGCTCGAAGTAAGCTGGGTATTCAATTACCGGTTCTGCTTGCCGCTCTTCCGGCGCTATGGAATCTGTTTGCGAATTATCTGCATCAGTGCTTTTGCCCGGTGGTACCGAATCAACATCTTCGTCTTTCTTTGACTTAGCCGTTTCCATCTGCACATCGCTGGTGGTCTCCGCTGTGTTTTCCGTTTTTTCGACTTCATTTGAGGAGGTATTGATGACCGGATCGGTATTTCCACCAATCAGGCCATCGATGGAGACCACGCCGCCACCAAAGCTGGCAACCTGTGGTTGGCGGGATGTAATTTGTTCTTCCACTGTGGAATGACGAACCTTGCGGGAGTCTTCACTCCATTCTGGATAGCCTTTAGAGCGCTCCCCGCTTTCATAGATGCCGTTCGCCGTAAACCACTCGCGCACCTGGCTACGCAGTTCGGTTATGCTTTCTTCCCCAGACCATGAAATAGCGCGGGTAACGCCAAAAATACTGTTGGCGTCGTAGTCGAGGATGTCGGTGGTTTTACCAAGAACCTTGAGCGCCTTGGCGTGCGACTCATCTTTTTTGTCAGCTAGTTCTTTGGCGGCCAGGAGTTGCGTACGGTTGATTTGTCCCGGTACTGCATCTGGGTACAGCTGAGCTATCGCGATCTCAATGCTCAGATTCGCCATGTTCTGGGCAACCGCGCGTTTATAGGATTTGGTAGTTTCTGGCTTTGCTGGTTCTAAAGGTGCAGGAGAGCCTACTTCAGAAATGCGATTACCATCTGCCCATTCGCGCACCAGGGGGCCGCGGTCAATGTAATCAGTCGCCGCCCAGATTCTGGTGAATCGGAGAACCAAAGCGAGTTCGTGACGCTTCTCCTGGCTGAACACCTTGCGAATGGCGTCGGTATAGCGCCACAGGTCTTTGGTATCGTAACCCTTAACCTCTTCGCAGTTTTCTGCCGCCAGCACCAGGTTCTGAACATAGCTGTTGTCAGTGTCCATCTCCAGCGCGCTGATACCTTCGTATTCTTCGCGGGTTAAGTGGTGGCGCAGTTCTTCGCCAGTGAACTGGGCTAGTAGCTGCTTGCGGAAGGGCATACGAACGACTGGATAACGCGTGGTTTCGTCATCATTCTCGTCAATCTGGATACCGTTATCAGGTTTTAAATCCTGAGCAATTGCAACGTCTTCGATGCTGGTGCTTTCTGATTTGAGAAGATTTAGTTTTCCGCTTCTCCACTCTTCAACTAACTGATTGCGATCGCTGGCATCTGCTCTCACCCAGTCAGCCATGAATGCAGCGATAATTTCAGCTTCCTGCGTTTCATTTGGCGCGAATACCTGCTTAATCGCCTGGACCAGTTTCCACTCAGCGTTCAGGCTGAGTTCGGCAACTTCAGGGATGTCGTTCTTCGCCAGCAGCAGGTTCTGGAGATATGTGTTGCCTTCATCCAGTGACATTTCGCTGGCAGCCAGTTGCTGTTCTTTAGTAATGTGTGACTGGTATTTGTTGCTGGTCAGGTGGACGGCAAAACGTACCGCTGGAGTGCGGTTTTCAAGCGGGACACTCTCGACGGTAGTTTCGACTTTAACGGTAGTTTCCGGTGCGGCAAAGTTGTCCACGGGGCCAGTAGGCTCAGCACCAGCCTTTGGCAGCCATGTGCGTCCATCGTCCTGCAGTGTATAGCGTTTGCACCAGGTGTAATCCACGGTGCTTTCTTCAGGCAGATCGTTGTAAACAGGGAAATCGGTGCGAACCGGTTTGACGTAATCCTTACCGCGACCGGTTTCAATACCTGCATCTTCCAGCTCAACATCGAGCTGCAGGTTTGCACGGGCTTCAGATTTCGCAGTGAACCAAATCACTGCGTCTTCTTTGCCAGATTTCTGCGTAGCCTTCACTACATAGAAAAATTCCATGTGAGATCCTCTTTTTTGGATGTAAGATCCCCGGGCCAGAGATAGCGCCCATTGGGTGAACTTTGGTTTTTTAAGTAGTTTTCCGGTGTAACTTTGGTCGGGAGCACCGGACGTACGGGCCGCCTTGCGCGGCTTTTACGTTATGCCTCGTGGGCCATCTGGTCGTACGAGGCACAACGTTCAGAGCAGTATTCTTTTTCTTTGCGCGCCAGCTGTGAGCCGTTGCGATAGAGAAGGGTACTTTTAACTACTTCCTCCGGCTTAACCGGCTTCCCGCAGTACCCACATTTCTTTGAGTTACACATCTGGATTCCCCTTTTGCGCCAGTAGGTAGCACAAGCGGCGAAGAATCACCTCGAAGAAGTTCAGTTTTACGGCTTGCTGCCGTCCTGGTTTGCGTGCGAAATCAATCATTCTCACCCTCGTTTGCCTTATCGCCGGCCAGCGGAACGTTTACACCTGATGCGCGTTAATCTCTCCACCTCATCCGACTGTTCATATGCCGTCGGCGGCTACTTCGTGGGCATCCTGCCTTGGTGGAACGTGATGCGTCTTGGTGAGTTAGATTAAATCACTGGTTTATATTGATGTCAACTAATGGTTAATGTTGATTGTAAATCTTAGGTTTATATAGCTGGATTTTGTGGCGCGCCTCCCGAATCGCAGGCAAAAAAAAACCGACGCCAAGGTCGGGACGGGGGAGTTCTGGGCGTTAGTTTGGCGGATGAGCTGGTGGGTGAGGGTATAAAAATCCCGGCGCGGTGGCCGGGTTACTTGGAATGTTCACGCAGGTAGATAAAGATAGGATTGCGGTGGTTTGATGTTACACCCTAAATCTGAAATCGGAATGGGCTCTTGATAGCGCTCAACTTCTCCGATTTTTATTGCGTACGCCTTGTCTCTTCCTGAGTAGTAGCTATCAAAAAACTGCTTCGAAATGCCGGCATATTTTTTTGTTTCTTTCCAAAGCGACTCAGGCTCACCGGAAAGTATCGATTCAATCTGGAATTGGCCTACTACTTTACCAAGGGGCATTGTCGCATAGATCACAACAATACTGATTTCTTGATTTTTGAAGATCCCTTTGCGAAATTCAAATCGCTTGGTCCCGTCCAAAATTTTTTCAGCGAATTCTGGTTTAATGGACAATAAAACTTTCATTTACGTGACCTAACTGTATGATCTTGGAAAACTGCTCTTCGGTAAGTTCAAAATGACTCCATCTAAAACCACGAGTTCCATTTAAACCAACCTGATCTATTAGGGTAGCACGATTAGGGCGTTTCGGTAAAGATATGTTATAAGAAAAGCGGATTACATATGGATAGCGCTTATCCCTATAATAACCTCTAAGTTCTTCTTCGGAAAAGACGCTAAAGCGAAGGCAATATTCTACAAAACTATCTTCATCTCTAAAGTCATTTATATTTCTTACTGATTCGACGACGCAAATTGTTGTGGCAACGGCGCGATAATGTGCAGGTCCATTGCCATCACCAGTGCGGTAAATTACGATGATGTCACCTCTGGCCATGCGATTTACGGTCGGCATCCCGCAAATATAGATCTTATGAATACTGTTTGCGTGAGAGATATCCTTAACGATATCAGGGGACTCATTTATTAATTTTGAATCTGGAAATAACCTAGTATGGTATTCAGGATAAATGGCTAACAAGTATTTATTGGAGTCGCCGATTAATATCCTTGGATAATCTAAAAGTATATCGCCGTACACGTCATGTAAAGAACGAGCATATACATATTCTTTACCATTTTGAGTTTCTTTTTCACCATGTACGTAAAATCCGTACGTCTGAAATAATTTTATAAGATGAGCGTGTTTATCAAAAACAGTAACATACATATCATCAGAACCTGATGAGAAGGCATGGTCAAAAGCCTTTTTTAAGAATCTCTGGCCTCTGAGCGTACCTTTTGACTCAAACTTAAAAGTCCCAATCTTTAAGTGGCGTCCTTCAGGCAGTTTGGGTTTAATATCTTCGGCATCGTCATTCTCTTTGAGATACATAAATCCTTCAATTTTGCGATGCTCATCATAAAGAACATATGCGGATTCATTTGCATCAGCTTTCTTCCTGAGCCAGTCAGGAAACTCCTTATAATCCTCTTTTAAGGAGTCAAAGAAAGGGTCGTTGTGATCAAAATCAGAAAATTTCTCATACTTTAAGCTGTCCATGTTTACTCCATGTGTAATCGGAAAACGTAAGCCAATAACGATCTATGAGTTATGTCGATTTAGAACGTTAATCATCACCCTTGATACGCCGGCCCATGTACTTAGCATACAATTCGTCAAGTTCCTTCAAGCGTAGCGATACAATCCGCAACATATTTTTCTGTTCTTCTTCTGGTAACTGACGGTAAAGCTCCAGCAAGCGTTTTTCGTCAGGCTTCAGACCATCTTTCTCGCCAACGTCCTCACCGAGTAACCAGGCGACAGAGATGCCTACAGCGTCGGCTATGGCCAGTGCCGATCTCTTACTAATCACGCCCTTTTTGAACCAGCCATTTACGGCCTGAGGGGTGACTCCAGCTATCCGTGCCATATCTGCTTTGGTAACGCCGCGATCATTGATCTCAGTAAGGCGTTCAACCAGAACGAGGTTGGGTTCTTCTTTTTTCATAGAGTCATTGTAAATATTTGGTTTATACACACAATAAATCCAGGATTTGCATGTAATATAAATCTGTGGTTTACTTCTGCTGCCAATTAGCAGGAGAAGCACATGTCCGCACTCGATAAAGCAATTAAAGCCGCTGGCTCTGCCAGAAAGCTCAGCATCGCGCTTGGTGTGACGAGTATGTCTGTAAGTCATTGGAAAAATCGTGACCAAGGGATCGTCCCGCCAAGCTATATCTTCCCAATTTTCAAAATGACAGGCGTAACCCCCCATGAACTGCGCCCAGATCTCTACCCAAACCCAAGTGACGGTTTACCTAAACAGGAGCCTTAACAATGCAAACTGTTTCATTTCAACAGAGTAACAGAGCTTCCTCTAATCCAATGATATTCCCGTGTCATCAAAGCGAATCTACAGCGCAGGATATTGCTCATCGTGATCTCTGCTCTGCGGTCCGGGCGTGGGCGGCAGCAGAAGGGCGCGTAGCTGTAGCACTTCAAATCCAAGAAGCGGCGGAAGAACTTCAAATTGATGGCGTGGATTTCTCAGGCCAGGCCGATGTCTGGAACGTGAAGCTGTTCCGCTGGCTCGACAACAAAGAAGACTCCGCATCGTACCGAAAGAACGTCGAACGGTTGGTGCCCGCGATCATGTCTGTATTACCGCTTCGGTACCGCGACCGCGTCGTAAAGAATGACTCGTTTGCTTATCGAATGGCCAGGCTGGAAAAAGAGGTGAGTGAGGCGAAGCAAGCTCTGATGCTCGATGCACCGAAGAAGGAAAAGCTGAAGGAGTTAGGCGAGGGGATTTTCGAAATGTTCAGAGTCGATCCGGATCTCACAGCGCCGCTGCTGGCGATGGTCACAACCATGTTGGGGGCAATGTGAAGACATCAGAAAAGGCGAAAGCCGGTCTGCGCGAACAGAACCGACTTTCAGGTGCAAAAACGGAGTGTAATTGCGGAGCTAAGTATGTCAAACACAGCTGAAATTATCAATTTCCCCCACAGAACCGAACAACCGGGAGGTCGTATGGCCGACCTGTCGAACGGGTATACCAAGGTCGCTAACGAGATCCAGCAACTCAAGCCTCGTCTGAGAATGTCAGGCCGGGAGTGGCAGTGTTTTGAAGCGGTGATCTGGCTTACCTACGGCTGGAACAAGAAGCAGGATCGCGTTACGAACACGGTGATTGCTGAGCTTACAGGGCTGAGTGATTCGCATGTTTCTGATGCGCTCAAATCACTCGCAGAACGCAAAATTATCTTCAGTCAAAAGCAGGGCGTGATGAAAACGGTCGGTATAAATACTGACCTTTCAGCCTGGATTTTAGACAAACCGAAAACGGGAAAAGTCTTCCCGAAAACGGGAAAAGTGTTACCGAAATCGGGAAAAACCTTCCCGGAAACGGTAGACACCCAAGACTATAACAAGAACAATATTAAAATATCCTCGTCTCGGAATTCTGACGAATCCCGAAACCAGAAAACTCAAAAGTTTCTCTCTCGCCATCCAGAAGCTGCCGCCGGGATATACACCCCGGCAGGTAAATCATGGGGATCCGCTGACGACCTCAAGGCCGCTCGCTGGATTTACGACAGGCTTCTCACCGTCAACGCATCGCTATCCGAACCCAACTGGGCTGAATGGGCAAACACCATCAGGCTGATGCGCGTCCAGGACAAGCGTACTCACTACGAAATCTGTGGCCTGTTCCAGTGGGCCAACCGGGACGAATTCTGGAAAGACAACATCCTGAGCCCCTCGAGTCTGCGCAAGCAGTGGGATCAGCTCACTACCAAACGGCTACGCGCTACCGGAACGGAAAAGCCATCGCGGGGCGGTATTGACCTGCATAACACCGACTGGATTGACGGGGTGCTGGAATGAAAAATCTTGCCGAGAGCATTCGCAATTTTGACCGGGAACAGGCTTGCCGTGTGGCGCACAACATGCCTGAGCAGTACACCGAACGCGAGCATACGCAGCAGGTGGCGCAGATTATCAACGGGCTATTCGTTCAGCTGGCCGCTGCGTTCCCGGCAAGCCTGGTTAATCGTAGTCAGGAGGACGTGAACGAGATCCGCCGCCAGTGGGTGCTGGCCTTCAAAGAAAATGGGATAACCACTCTGGAGCAGGTTGAAGCTGGCATGCGTATAGTGCGTCGCCAGGAGCGTCCATTCCTGCCGTCGCCTGGCCAGTTCATCAAGTGGTGCAGGGAAGGGCGCTGCGTACTGGGGATCACCACCGCAGACGTCATGGCTGAGTACTGGAAGTGGCGCAAGCTGGTGTTCCGCTACCCGAGCAGTGAGCAGTATCCGTGGCCAAAGCCGGTTTTTTACCACATCTGCATTGAGCTGCGCCGCCGCGGAACTGATGGTCATTTGTGTCAGAAAGAGCTCGAGCGTGAAGCTGGAGAAATTCTGGCTATGTGGGAAAAGCGGGTGCTGGCCGGGAAGCCGATCCCGCCCGTTCGGAGGGCGTTGGCGGCGCCGGTATCGCCAAAGGGGCCGACACCTGCTGAGCTATTGAAAGCCAAATATGCTCGCTTGAAAGCTGGTGGCAGGGCATAGGGATGAAATGGTCCGCTTTGAGTAAAGAACAGATTGTGTGACTGAATAGAGAATTATGATCCTTTTTTTAAGATAAAATCCAGCGAAAAGAAGATTTTTATATTTTAATTTATAAGAAGAAATTGTGGTTTGTGTCTATAAAAATAATTCGTTTTATAATGAAGGATTTGTTAATAACTTATCAAAGTGAAAATTATTTCGTGGTGAAGCTTATAGCATCGCGGAATTAAAAGGCTTTCATCTTTGAAATATTGCAGCACAACCCGCCGTGCATCACTAGACTATCGATACCTAAAAAGGTAAAATACAATTATTTCAACATATTTAAGGTGGGGTTATGAATAGCGCGTTAAAAGAACTTGAGAGAAATTGCGCTCCAATAGAATTTATTGATCCATTAGCTCGATTGGTCTTAGATGATTTAGCTATATGGGCAAATGATAATATATATTCATCACACTCTGGGTGTTTAACTTATGAATTGCCTCTTGATGAAAGTATCAATGCAGCTTGTACAAGTTATCATGATTCACGCTATCGAGCCCATATTAAAATAAACCTTGGGATGGTTCAGGAAATCTACATTCAGTCATTTACCTATCCAGGTTACATTAAAAATCTAGAAAGTTCGAATTGGCATTTCAACGCTCTTGATGAACCCTTTCGTGATGCTGAGTTTTTATTCGAAGGTGGTATCCCCCCAAGAGTCAGAGCCTCTGAAACGGTCGCTCATATGGTAGAACTATACAAATATATACCTAACAACAGAAATGCCATGTGGACTGATGAAGAATTAATTTGCCGTTTTACAATGTTTGAATTAATGATTGCGTGGATATTTTTTCATGAACTTGCACATCACGTTCAAGGTCATTACAAGATAAAAAATGAAATAAAAGAATCGGTTACTTATCACGAACTAGATTACTCAAGTAACATTAATAATTCCAATTCTGAGGTAACTCCCAGTGTCATCAAAAAGAACATTGACCAGCATGCTCGAGAGATACTTGCAGACCTCGAAGGCATGTACTTAACAATGAGAATGATGGTTAGAAATGATACTTTAACACCACCAAACACTTTTTTGCTTTTATATGTCCAAACCTCAATGTTTAATGTGTTCTATAAATTATCTGAGGGTGAATATACGGATTTAGATAGCGTTAAAGTTACCCACCCTCACCCTGTAATTCGAAACAAATTTGTACATGCCCTATATTTCTCTGTGATGAGTTGGGAATTGGATAATGATATATACCAAGATTATCGTCAATCTGTTAGCCGAGGTCTTGAATATTATACTGTAAAGTCATCATTGTTAGCTGGAATGATATGGGCAATGAGGCAACCTGATTACAGCCCGGATGCAATGCCCCAATTTCTTAAATTCAGTGATGAGTCCGAATATTCCACAGACTATAACTACCTTAGTGAATTGACCTTAAGCGCTGAAAGACAATCATCCATCATATCACTCTTGCATATCATCGATGATGATTTAGATAATGTTTTTAAATTAACAAAATTAGACAAGCTATTCTCTCATTTTTTAAATATTAAGGGAGAATAAGATCCAATGATTAGTGTTCTATTTCATCAGGGTTCTTAACTCCTGTCATTTGTACAGGGCTACTGTTGTAGCCCTGACAACCTTAAATTTCAAACAACTCAGAGATATCTATCTCATCACCGGTTTCTGCCTATATAGCGGAATGAGCTTTCCATGTTAGAGATAACAATGTCCGCATATAGTAGTACGAGAACCATTTGAAGTGTCGTGTGGTCTGCTAAGAGCGAGGAGCGGACTCTGAAGGGGACGCCGGATTAATACTCAATGAAGACAAATAATGTCACTGTGTCAGTCAAGTGAAATGGAACTACGGAAGAATGTGCCATTTCAAATGTTACATCATTATTACCGGCATGTCTAAAATCCTAACTCCAGGATGGATGTGCCCAACTTTGTGAAGATTACCGATCCGTTCATTGTTCTGTACGAATCTAATGACAAAGTTATGACGGATGCCCACTAAACAATTTAACACTCCTAACGACTGATTTTCGTTTAAGCGGAAATCACCATAGGTTAGGGCAAAACAGAAAAACAACAATAATTTATAGTCATGAGTAACATCAGGTTTTTAATTAAAATTCCGCCATTTACCGCGAAAATATATATTATTTAGGATGTCTACTGTTCTGCAAGATAAATGTATCCCTATAGGACTAGCCATCTCAACTTCGCAACATTGCAAAACAAATTAAAAGAAACATAGTGTAGTGTTTCCTTGAGTTCATATATTTCCCCCAAACCCATAATTCGGTCTTGAAGTCGTAGATAATATCTTGCTATTGGATTGTGGTCCTGAATATCTTTGCATGCTTCAATTGTCCTTTCATGAAGGAAACTAAGATTTTCAGAAACATTTCCATCTTCATTATTAAGCTCAACTGCTTGTCTAAGCATTGAGCCGAATGGAACATCGTCTATGAACTCAGGTGTCGAATGCGCAACACCCCTTGTACCTGGTTGATAGTAGTTCCACTGTTTATGATTATGTAATCGTTCAACCTTGACAAAATTAGTATTTTCCATTACCAACTGACTCTCAGTAAACTCATAAAGTTCATCTAGAGAATGAAATGCAGGTGAAGCGTATACAACAAGAGCCTTTCTACGCAAATTTCGCGATACTCTTTCAAGAATTTCTTGCTGATGTACTGTTATATCAAATCGCCAAAACTTGCTAGAAAAACCATAGCCTTTTAGGATAGATGACGGTCTATTCATTGGGGTTGGACGCTTTGCTTGGATCAATAAATTTGTGTTGAAAGTGGGTAATTTACGTTTTCTTCTAAGCTGACGCCACATGAATCCCCATCTAAGATCTTCAAGTATTACACCCTTTGGAACATCATGAAAACCAAACAAATCCCAAAATAAAGGATGTTCAGCCTCCAGTGCTGCATCAATTCCAAATTTTCCTTCAAACACTTGTCCGGGAGTAGCAATTCGATGACTTCCAAACCTTAACTCATTGTATAAAGGAGCCTCAAAATCTTTCTCTTCAAATTCTGTTTTCATAGGTATCTATAGATCCATTATGCTAGATTCATCTTTTCTCGTTATCTGTCGCTTTATCCGCAACTCAGACACCATGGACTTGCAGTTAAATTTGTTATATATCTCCATATGTGAAAATACATAACCAGAATATATATATATACCATAAGTAAAAATGAATCCATTTCAGCACTGCGAAGTTAGAATCGTATATTCTCGATACAAACTTCGCAATGCGCTACCAATCGATAAAATCAGTGATGTTATCCAACCTTGTTACAATTACTGCCCGTCCCAACAAACTTCTCCAGTATGTTTCACGGGCGTTTTGTTCACCTGCACCGCTCCACTCAACTACTCTTAAAGGCTTAGAGGTTAGGTAAGGCCGAATAAGCATGTTTAGGTGAATGTCGAGACCAGAATAACCAAATAGTATTATTTCCTCTGACTCAAATAATGCAAACTGCAAATAGTCCCAGTACGTAGAAAGAACATTGGATGCTGCTATAACTGACGGTTTTCTTTTTATATGAGTTAACACAATATGTTGGCTAGGTTCATCCCTGTCAACCGTAAGTTGAGAGCGTGAAAGTTTTAAAACATTTTCACCCTGATTAATAAATAGTGGTGAGCCATGTAAATGCAAATAATAACCAAACCTACGATCATATTTCCGTTCGAGCGCTGCAGAGGAAAATCCGTGACCTAACATCCCATCAACTAAATACCCATCATACCCGCTGAATATATCATTATCTATGAATGAGTTGTATAATAATTTGTCATAGTTTAATGTTGCAATATGAGTACGTGTAGTTTTTACAAATTCCACAAGCGCATTTTCGAATATTTGCGGCAAACCTTCATCGTAATTATGCAACTTGGTTGCAACTTTGTGGATATAAGTGGCGGTGATTTCGGGGAAACTTAGGCCATCTTCAGTAAGCCAATGCACGTTTCCTTCTCCAATTTGAGCGAGTGCTTTACAATATGTGATTGCTTGGTGAAGGGTATCCAGCTCATGTTCCCCTGCTGGTGGACCTTGCCGCTGAAGACAACGCTCGACAAGTTGCTTGTGGATATCGGTTAAAAAATTGGGACGATACCAAATTTCTGCCAACGCCCTGTCTAAGGAGAAGTGAGTAGGATCTAAAGCCATGCCGAGACCGTTACCGAATATTATTAATTTTCGTGCCATATAAGGGGGCTCATGTTGGAATAACCTTGGATAGCGTAACGCGATACGCTGCAGTTTGGGGGCAATATACATTCCGTTTGGTTACACTCGATATTACAGACTTGCATGCAAAGAAATCCAAGCTGTTTGGTAAACAGAGGCCACAGTGGTTAGATAATCTAAATATAGCCTATAACGCCAACAAATAGCGGTATGTATTCTATGACTTCCACTTTACCAAAATAGCGCTTATCTAGTAATAATTCAATGATGCATTGTACAATATTTCATGTGGATTGATATAAATAAGTAGTTGTCTCGATTGATTAACAAATCTTGAGGCTCAAAATTTCTGCTTATGGCACAAAGCTGACATCTCATCCCGCTTCAGGTCCTTAACTGTCATCAGGTGAGCTTGTTGCTCTCTGGTTATGACGTGTCACATGTGTGTCATGATGGTAAAAGTCAGAGGACACGGCAGATATTTTCAAGCATTACGCTGGGGCCAGCTCATTTCTGGCCACCAGCCTGAAAGGAGCTTCAGTTATTGTGTTCTGATGAAAGCAGTCCTTGAAAGGGTCATTTGCGTCTGACAGTCGACCATTTTCTTAACTTCTGAATCAGTTCCCTGCATTGAAACTTTGCCACACATAGCATCCTTTGTTTTGATCCACTGGCGCTGAGAAGGCAGTAACTCTTTTTTCTTCGCCGATGTTAATGTGCTCCAGGCGGTATTCAAATCAGAGTCGGCATTCGCAAAGGCCATTCGGGACTGATCAAGGCTCCCAGTGGTTTGCTGTTGGGCCTGCTGTTCTGCATTTTCTTGTGCCTGCAGCTGTGTCTGTCTCTCAATTTGCTGCTCTGCCTCGTACTGGGCCTGTTGCTGTGCCCTGAGTTGAGCCTGCTGTTGCGCTTCAATTTGGCTCTGCTGGGCATCCTTAGCCTGTTGGATCTTCTGCTGTTCAACGATAGGGTTGATGATTGAAAGCGATGTAAGTGCAGCGGCACCCACAGATATCGGATTATCAGAGGAGGCTTTTACGAAAACGTTTTTCTGATCGTCGGTAGCCTGTGCTGTGTAGGAAATGCGTTTTGAAAAGCTGTTTGCGTTGTTATCTAAAGACAGGCTTTCCATTTGCTTATCGAGATTACGGTTAAAGTTTTTTCTGTAAGCATCAGAAAGTTGAGCGTACTCATTCGCAGGTAGGGTCATTGTCACAGTACCTTCACACGTTTTCATTGTGCTACCCGTGTCACTTGAGGTTGTGGAGATTTCAGAGATGACCAGTTTTATCTGGTCCAAGGCGCTTCGTTTGGTCTGATTTGTGACGTCAGGATATTTGTCGACCTGTTCAGAGAGTCCTTCATAAGCAGATTTTTTTAATAAATCCATGAGCGCTGACTGGGTCATTTCAGAAGAACAACCGATCACGTCTTTTTTGTCATCAC
Source organism: Enterobacter sp. DSM 30060 (assembly GCF_013375955.1). Taxonomy (NCBI): domain Bacteria; kingdom Pseudomonadati; phylum Pseudomonadota; class Gammaproteobacteria; order Enterobacterales; family Enterobacteriaceae; genus Enterobacter; species Enterobacter sp. DSM 30060. Next base: position 4,268,656 of record NZ_CP056118.1, on the reverse strand, counting down.
AGCCTGTAATGGCAACGGCGAGTATGAGTGCTGCATATTTTAATCTCATAAGTTCCCTTTATATTAAGGATTGGCTTTTATGAGGCGGTATGTAATCAGTCCGGATGGCCAAAGCAAACAGCACTGAACACTGAACGCGTCACAAGCAAGGACCAGTGTAGTATCGGCAATTGCTGTAAAATCTTTAATTCAAATGATGGGAACATTATGCAACGGGGACTTGAACGATAATCTCACAGCGCGAATCTACAAGGCAGGTTCTCGCTGGAGAGAGTTGTCATGACATGTTGCTTGTGAGTCATGATACATATCCAAATGTTCATTCATGCTTCCGCTTTAAAACACTCAAACCACAGAAACTCCAAGTTTTCACGCTAGAAGTTACCTCTTGCTTGTTTTGGGGGGACACATTCTCCGTGCGATACATTGTGATCTCATAAAACGTTGCAAAATCCGTGAGATACGTTTATAAATATACTGTACATGCATACAGTAATTCATTGTGGAGGGAAAATGAAAATCGAGCTAACCATTGATCGCATGAAGAAACTTCCTGATGGAGCTATATCTGCCATGGAGTCAGAACTGCTCAAAAGGCTCAGTAAACAGTTCGATGATTGCCAGATTACGATTAAGCGTGCCAGCAATGATGGGCTGACTGTTTTCGGAGGCGACAAGAAAGAGGTCGAACATATCGTACAGGAGACCTGGGAGAGCGCGGACGAGTGGTTTTATTAATCGTGTGAATTTCACTGGAGCAGTTTCAAAGAGTATCGCTGTTCGCGTTCCCCTGGCTGTTCCCGATTACTGTTTACCGCGTCAATAAGTCGCTCTGGGGGAAATAGTGTGTTGTGCAGATGCCTTTAATGCAGATGATCAATGGTACGACGTGGTCAGAAGGGCCGATAAAGCAGTTATCTATAGCTTCCCGGCGGAAGGGAGATATCTGGTTTATCGAGTAAATGGAATAGTTTCATTACGACCGTTACTTGAAGAGGAAGAAATCTTCACTTTCAACGGGTTTATGCAATTTGCAAAACGGCTGGGGTACCGAGTTACACCACCGTCTGATATTATTCTTTCATAGGCCTGAACAACCTATACCTGATGCGCCACGGAGAGAACCATGGCGCTAGAATTACAACTTATAAAACACCACTCAGGAATACTGATCCCGGCTACGCCCGAGACCAGCGATATCCTGCAATCCAAAACCCGACTCGGCGATGTTCTTGTTGCCGAGTTCAGGCGAGTACGAAACCCAGCATTCCACCGGCGCTTTTTCGCGCTTCTCAATCTCGGTTTTGAATACTGGGAACCAACCGGCGGGACTATCTCGAGTAACGAGCGGAAGCTGATTACCGGCTACGCCAAGTTCCTGGCTTCATATGGCGGGAATGAGGGTGCGCTTATCGATGCTGCTGAGCAGTATCTTGAGCTGGTTGCATACCGCCGGGTCACAAATGGAATCAGCCTGTGCAAATCCTTCGATGCTTATCGCTCATGGGTGATCGTCGAGGCAGGGCACTTTGATGCCATTCAGCTACCTGACGGAACACTAAAAAAACATCCTCGTAGCATCTCATTCGCCCACATGGACGAACTCGAGTTCCAGCAGCTCTATAAAGCTGCACTCGATGTCCTCTGGCGCTGGGTCCTGTCCCGTTCATTCCGCAGTCGCGATGAGGCCGAAAATGTCGCCGCGCAGCTGCTTGGCTTCGCGGGGTGATGGGGATGAAGAAGACCTGGTTCCATCATACCGACTGCAGCACCGAACAGGCCGACGAACTAGTAAAGCGTTACAAAGCGCGCGGCGTGCGAGTTGAACGCAGCCTAAACCAGGATTACGTGACCTGGACTGTCAGTGCATTCCTGCCGACCTCAAATACACCAGCGCGCCCGGACAGTCGCTGGCGAAACCGGATGTGGGGGTAAACGTGAAGACATATCAAATCACTTTGCCCTGGCCGCCGAGCAGCAACCGGTATTACCGGCACAACCGCGGGCGCACGCACATTAGCGCTGATGGCGTAGCGTACCGCTACGCGGTTGCCAGTGTCATTCGAAGTGCCCGGCTTAATATTCGCACGGCCGCTCCACTCAAAATCCGTATCGATTGTCACATGCCCGACCGCCGGCGCCGCGATCTGGATAACCTGCAGAAGGCTGCATTCGACGCTTTAACCAAGGCGGGGTTCTGGCTGGACGACTGCCAGGTTATTGACTATCGCGTTGTGAAAATGCCTGTCGTTAAGGGCGGAAAGTTAGAACTCACCATTACCGAGCTGGAGACCGCATGAATCTTGAAAACACCCTCAAATATCACTTCGCCAAATCGACAATGATTAGCGACTCTCCGCGTGCTACTGCGTCAGACTCATTAACCGGAACGGATATCATGGCCGCTATGGGCATGACGCAGGAACGGGCAGCCTTGGGTTATAGCGCCTTTCTCGGGAAGATTGGTATCAGCAACAATGACCGGGAGAGGGCGATTGAGTTGCTGGCCCAGTACGCGTTGACTAAGTGCGATCGGGTTGCTGCGCTGCGCAAACTGGATGCCGGGGTTAAGCCACTGGTGATGCATCGGTTGGCCAGCTTCGCTTTCGAGGATTATTCCCGCAGCGCCGCCAGCGTGAAGCAGTGCGATGGCTGCAATGGGGAAGGGTTTATTGACGCTGAGGTATTCAGCATGAAGTCTCACACTCCGGCAAAAGAGAAGAAGGTCGTGGAGATGTCTTTGCACATGGGTGTCGAGAATATTCGACCTTCTGAGTATGAGGTGCGTAGGCAGGTCAGGGATATAGCCCGCGTTCTCTGCCCTCAGTGTAAGGGCAAGAAGGTTGTTAGCTGTGCCTGTAATGACTGTCATGGACGCGGGAAAGCTATTAATCAGGCTCTTACAGAACAGCAGGGCGTTCCGGTTCTGGCAGACTGTAAGCGCTGCAGTGGTCGTGGGTATGAGCGTATCCCTTCCACTGAGGCTTACGCCGCGGTGTGCCAGATAACGAAAGCAATCAGTCTCGATACCTGGAAGAAGTCTGTTAAGCCATTTTACGATCAGCTCATCACGAAGTTTGATATCGAAGAGGCGTGGGCTGATGCGCAGCTGAAGCAGATAACAAAATAGGGCGTGAATTTATGGTGAGCTATTTACTTTTCCCTAATCTGTGGTAATTTTGCTCTAACGATGGGTTATTGCCTTCGTTTAAAGCCCTGCGGTTAACCCCGTGGGGCTTTTTGTTTCTGGCGATTTATGAATTATTGAGGAGCTAGCGCTGTAAAGGAATAATAAGCGATGCTTCGCCAGCTGCGAGCCTTTTAGTATCCATGGAAGAAGAAGCGAATCTTCAAGCCGATAAACTTCAAAACTGGCCAGACATAATGTTGGATTAAATATAGGACAGGTGGAACAACTAATGTCGCACCAGTTGCGCAGAGTGCGTATACCGCCGAGTCCTTTGCTATTAATGAGTAATTTAGGTTAAGTGTCTCAAGATTAATTGCATTGGCTGTACTCGAACCTACAAATCCAGAGCCAAAAACAACCAGAAACACATAAAGTGATACTGTTATGAGCTTTAATATTAGCCGAATGTATTTCACGATGAACACCTGCTGATTGATGCCATCTTTTTACACAAATGCCATCTGTTTAGCTAGCTTAAAGGTCTCTTGCTTCTAAATAATACCCTGCTCATTGCCTTACCCTCAGATTGCCAGCCTGTCGCTGGCTTTTTGATTTCACGCTCCGGGTACCATCATCGACACGCCTTCTTGTTAATCGTCCCGACGGACTGACCCTTTTCAAACACACAGCACCCGCTAACTACGCGAGGTGAGAGTATGTATCGCATGGACAAACTAACCACCGGTGCTGCTTACGGCGCTTCAGCCGGCAGCATCCTAAACGGCATGCTGAATGCCTACAGTCCCGAGCAGTGGAACGCTATCGGCGTGCTGGTGGGCATCATCATCGCTGTACTGACGTATCTGACGAATCTCTATTTCAAAATCCGCGAAGACAACCGCCGCAGCAGGAGCCGAGATGAACCCGACACTCAGAAATAAGCTGGTGGGCGTCATTGTTGGCGGATCCGGAGCAATCTCAATTGCAGCTGTCATGCTGGGTAATGCGGATGGGCTGGAAGGGCGTCGTTATTACGCTTATCAGGATGTCGTCGGTGTCTGGACTGTTTGCGATGGTCACACCGGCGCTGACGTTCGCCGTGGTCACCGATACACCGATAAAGAATGTGATGCCTTGCTGCAATCCGATCTGCGCAAAGTTGCTACATCTATCGACCTGCTGATAAAGGTCCATGTTCCCGAAACCACTCGTGCCGCACTTTACTCTTTCACTTACAACGTGGGAGCTGGAGCGTTTAGCAGATCGACGCTGTTGAAGAAGTTAAATTCCGGTGATGTTCCTGGCGCATGCAAAGAACTGCAGCGCTGGACGTATGCCGGTGGCAAACAGTGGAAGGGGCTTATCACCCGCCGAGAGATTGAGCGTGAAGTCTGCGAGTGGGGCCAGAAATGAGCCGGTTAACTGCAATCATCTGCGCTGTCATTATCTGTCTGCTGGTTTCCTTGACCTGGGCGGTAAACCACTTTCGATATAACGCCATCACTTATAAAGACCAGCGCGATAAAGCTACCGAACAACTGAGCCTGGCGATCGTTAGCATCAAAGACATGCAAACCCGGCAGCGTGATGTCGCTGCGCTGGATGCCAAATACACGAAGGAATTAGCCGATGCGAAATCTCAGCTTGAAGATCTGCAGCGTTGCGTTAGCACTGGCAAGTGTGGGCTGCACGTCAACGCCAGATGTCCCGCGAACAGAGCGACCAGCACCGGCGGCATGGGCGATGCTTCCAGCCCCCGACTTACTGACTCCGCTGAACGGGATTATTTCACCCTCAGAGAAAGAATCGTCACAGTGACGAAGCAGATCGGTTATCTGCAGGACTACATCAAAGAGCAATGCCTTAACTGACTGGTTTCGGTGAGTGCTAATAGGTTATAGCCGACGCAAATTTGCGCTTGCTGACTTATAAGAGTAAAGGCAATGAGGCGGAGTGTTGTAGAAGCTTTAGGCTGAGGGTTCAACAAAGATTCATCAGACAAATCCCAAGAACTGCCTGCGACCTCCTTAGCAAAAGGAGGTTGTCATGATAGAAAACTATTTTGTTAAAACCAGTAAAACAGAAGAAGCTAATCAGAGGGCTCGGCGCTTACATGCGGTTAATGCACGTCTCGAGATTGGGAAAGCGTCGGTAAGAACTGCTGATACGGAAAAGCTCGCTAAACTGATGTTTAGTTTGAGTATATTGCGCTGCTTTTGGCAGATTTTGCCGATGTTATTCAGTGTTAGCCACTTAATTTATTGAAAAATATCATTTTTATTATTACAGCCCTCAAAGGGAAGTTATTGCTTGCCTTAAGGCAGTCGAGAGGAGTTTTGGATAATATCGTGCCGCTGGGGCTAGTCTGACTTAAGTTCTCGACCGTATTTGGCAATGAGCCAATGAAATCAGGTTTTAGCAGGTATGATTCAAATTCGAATTGTTACGCAACGTTTTCATTTTGTCAAAGCTGCTGCAGTATCTGTAAATGGTTGTTTTTAAATAAATGATTTCATAGTAAGATGCATTCATGTTAGGTATAGTGCAGATTATTAAGGAGTCGATAATTGTTCAAAACTCTAACTCCTCCGGAAATGCTGTGCATCACAGATAGCACATACCGTGAAGACTCGCTTTGCTACATAAGGGATATCATCGATAGCCTTCATACGAAGCGTTTAGCTGTGCATATTGATCTCTCTCAAATAAAATATGCAAGTGCAGCAGCATCTGTATTGCTTTTTGCTGTGTTGAATAGAGCATATTTTGTTATAGGACAAAGGTTGCGCGTTCGATTTACTTTTCCTAAAAAAGAGACGAACCCGCAAGGGCATAGATGTATAGTCAGAACAGGTTTAGCAAGAGCTTTGGTTGCGAATACCCATGAAAAACTCGATGCGTTGGTGCAGCAGGAGAGGTATTTTCAGTCCTCTGTCACCCCCGAATTGGCGCTTTCAACGACGATGACAATGCTGCAGAAAGCTGCCGTTTTGGATGAAACTCAAGCAACATTGCTCATGATGGGGATGAATGAGGCTATGTTGAACGTTAGAAATCATGCTTACGAACATGATTTCTATACTAAGGGTGTCGAGTTAATGGGCGGGAAGCGCTGGTGGCAATGCGCATGGTTTGATCCTGAGCAGGATAGAGTGGTTTTCATCATATGTGATCTCGGCATGGGTATAGCTCAATCCTATCAAGGTGAAGAGATAGATTCTGTTGCACAGTTTATACTTGAACAAAACCTCGTTTCTGAAGCTCTAACTAGTGGTAGGTCAAGATTTCGTGAGCCCAATCGAGGTAACGGGTCAGAGGATATCAAGCGTCCTATTGCGCTAGGTACTACTAAGTATGAAAAGCTTATGGTGTTCTCTGGTGGAAGTCTGTACGAAATGGATTCAGATTTATCGGAGACTCGAGCCAGAATTGATACACTGAGACCTAGAATTCCTGGCACTATCATACTTTGGGCACTAACACCTAACAGGGGGTAGGGTTATGAAATTCATTAATGTTGCTAAAGATTTTTCTAAAACACCGTTTGGGCGATTTTCGTCGGATGGTCCTAACAATGGTGAAAAATTCCGCAAGGACCATCTTGTCTCTGCGTTTTGTGGTAGCGATTCTGAACAAGTGTTAGTTGATTTTGATGGTATTGCTCTAGTTATCGGTTCATCATTCTTAGAAGAGGCGTTTGGAGGATTGGTACGATTAGAAAACTTGGAAAAATCTAACATATTGAATCGTCTGGTTATTAAGGCAAGAACGCCTATCTACGAAATTCAAATTAGAAAGTTTATCAAAGCGGCAACGCCTCAACTTAAAGAAGCCTAAGTAGCCACTTCAGATTTAGGAATCAAAATGAGTTTAAGTGATGTTCAAAGCTATGCTTGGATTATAAGTTTGAGTAGCCTGGGAGCAGTCTTTATTGGTTGGAAGGTTGTGTATCGCAACGCAAAGAAGATATCCACACGTACAGAAAGCAAGTCGATTACAGACCACTTGATAAAATTGTGCAATGAAATAATAGACTTAAGCGTAACTTTTTGGATGAAAAAAGATGACGATGAACGTAAAGAGTCACTTAAATTTTCTCTTGCGGTAAGTGCGAAATCTACTCAGATTGGCGATTTTTTCAACATCTTAGCCAACAGAGACATTCGAATTGATAATGAATTTCTGGCTGATTTTTCTTCAGCAGCTACCCTTGATTCTGAGAGAAAAAGTAGCTTTACTGATGATGAGAGGGCAGAGAAATGTCAGGCTTGTGTAGACTACGGAATGAGCCTAATCTCACACATTTATAATAGATTTGAAGTTAAATATCCGCCACAAAAAGACTATACATTCAGTGAGATAGATTACTATTTAGAGCATTTTGAATCATATTGCCATGGTTGTTCAAAGCCATATATTGAGGATGGCGTTGAGAATAGAAAGACTGATAAAGCGTTGACCAATTAAATTTCAAAATAAGCTTCGTATTTTCTTCTTGATTTTAACTATGTCATTGATATTGATAGCTTTCGAATCTATATGATTTTGGGCATCAATACTGGTTAAGGGCGATTATCGCCCTGTCTTAACCACGCGCTTCACGTCCTGGTTCGTCCTCGGGAACGCGATATCTCCAATACATATCTGGCTTTACCCAAACAACATCTTTGCCGCTATCGACCCTAAATTTAGCAATAATCTTTGGTGATAGTGCATGATTGCCATCTGCATTTTCCTTCAAGTGTTGCTCGTTACCATTTCTAACGAGGTAGTCAACAACATCTTGTTGATATAAACATCCATTCTGTTGCATACAGGCCTGCATCCAGATGCATACATCATTAACAGAGAGCAAATACTTGTTCGGGTTTAAGGCTTTGGGATGTATGGTTCGAGTGAGGCTTCAGGAAAAGTTCCAGTATCCAACTTTTTACCCGCGAACCATTGGCATTTATACGTACCAACAAATATCTGATCGATATTTCTGACTGGTTTTTCGATAGTCATCACTGGACCACCAGATTTGATAACTACTTGGTCGCCAATTTTATAGACAGGGTTCTTTTGCTGTTGTGGAGATTGAGCCATTCTCTGAGTCCTTAATGTAAACGGCAAAGTGCCAATGAAAATATTGGGATAGTCGCTATAAATTCAACCCAATAACTTTTGATAAGTATCACAATTTGAGATGATATTCATGGCAAAACCGGACTGGGGCGAGCTTCAGCGACGGTTCCTGGCCGAGCATGCCGCAACCGGCGTATCACCAAAGGAATGGTGTGAAGCGCAGGGACTGAATTACGCTACCGCCCGTCGATATATCAAAAAACCTTCTGCACAAACGGCGCAAAAAACTGCGCAGAAAAAAAAGCGCACTGCGCAGGAAGATAAAAGCGCAAATGAGCTGGTGGATGATGATGGACTTACCGCTCAGCAGTGCTTATTTGTCGCGGAGTACCTGAAGGACAATAACGCCACTCAGTCTGCTATCCGTGCCGGGTACAGCAAGAAGACCGCGCAGGAGCAATCAAGTCGTCTGTTATCAAATGTTATGGTTGCGCAGGCCATTGCGCAGCAGCAGAAAGCCTCCATTGCGCGCACGCTTGGCTGTGCCGATGAAGTCCTCGCGCAGATGTGGCAGCTTGCCACCTTCGATGCAAACCATCTTTCGCAGTATCGCCGCGGCGCTTGTCGTTATTGCTGGGGCTTTGGCCATCACTACCAATGGCGCGATGCAGTTGAGTTTGAAGAGGAAACAGCAAAGGCTGAGGGAAGGGAGGGAGCTAGGCAACCAGAAGACACAGGCGGCTATGGCTACGACCACACCCGAGAGCCTAACCCTAAATGCCCGCGCTGCAATGGCGATGGTGTTGGTCAACCTTACTTCCCAGACACTCGCAAACTTCCGGCTGCTTCGAGGCTCGCATACTCCGGCGTAAAGGTCGGCAAGAACGGCGTTGAAATCACAGCCATCAGCCGTGAGCGCATGTTTGAAGCTGTTATGAAGCGCCTTGGCCTGGCCGATAGCGAGTTTGCGCAGCGCCTGCAGCAGATTGAAATCGAACGTCGGCAGCTGGAGGTGGAAAAACTCCGTAAAGAGCTGGCCGGTGATGGTGAGGACGATGAACCTACCCCAGTGCAGATCAATATCAACGTAGTGGATGCGAGGGCAGACGATGGGGATCAGCCCGACACTTAACATTCCTCAGGCGCGCTTCCTTGCGATGCAGCACAAATTCAAAGCCTACGTTGCCGGGTTCGGTTCCGGTAAAACATGGGTGGGTTGTGGCGGCATCTGTAAGGGGATGTGGGAGCACCCTAAAATCAACCAGGGTTATTTCGCGCCGACGTACCCGCAGATCCGTGACATCTTCTACCCGACGATTGAAGAGGTGGCCTTTGACTGGGGCTTGAACGTCAAAATCAACGAGGGGAACAAAGAGGTTCACTTCTACGAGGGGCTACGGTTCCGCGGGACCACAATCTGCCGCTCAATGGAGAAGCCCGGCTCGATAGTTGGCTTCAAAATTGGTAATGCGATGGTGGATGAGCTGGACGTCATGGCGGCAGCCAAAGCGCAACAGGCCTGGCGAAAAATCATCGCTCGTATGCGTTACAAGGTTGATGGGCTGCGAAACGGTATTGACGTTACGACCACGCCGGAAGGGTTCAAATTCGTCTATCAGCAGTTCGTGAAGGCCGTACGTGAAAAGCCCCAGCTGGATGCTCTGTATGGGCTGATTCAGGCCAGCACATTCGACAATGCTAAGAATCTACCGCCTGATTACATCCCATCGCTGCTGAGTTCTTACCCTGACGAGCTGATTCAGGCGTATCTGCGAGGGAAGTTCACGAACCTCAACAGCGGGACCATCTACCACACCTTCAACCGTAAGCTGAATAACTGTTCTGACGAGATTCAGGACGGGGATCCGCTGTTCATTGGTATGGACTTCAACGTGGGAAAAATGGCCGCGATTGTTCACGTAAAGCGTAACGGGCTGCCGCGCGCGGTTCGCGAGCTGGTGAAGGTCTACGACACGCCAGCGATGATTAAGCGCATTCAGGAAGAGTTCTGGCGCTACGAGGATGGTCGCTACGTGAAAAGCCGGGAGATTTATATCTATCCGGATGCTTCTGGCGACTCCCGCAAATCCCAGAACGCCAGCAAGACCGATATCGCTCAGCTCAACGATGCCGGGTTCAGCGTCATTGTTGATGATGCCAACCCGCCAGTTAAAGACCGCATCAACTCGATGAACGCCATGTTCTGCAACGCCAACGGCGAGCGCCGCTATTTGGTTAATGTGCAAAACTGCCCGGTTTATACCGAAAGCCTCGAGCAGCAAATCTGGGCGGCCAATGGCGAACCGGACAAATCAGCTGATAACGATCACCCCAATGATGCTGGTGGGTACTTCATCGTGAAGGATTACCCGATCGTGAAGCCGGCATACTCAATCACCATGGACACCACTTTCTGATATGGCAAACGACGACATCACCTGGGTTCGACCAGAACATCGGGCGGCTTCTGCTGCCTGGCGGAAATACAGGGACTTCTGCAAAGGAGTTGAGGCCGTAAAAGCGGCGGGTAATAAGTATCTGCCTTATTTCGACCCAACCGATAAATCCACACGCAATCGCAAGCGCAATGAAGACTATCTAAGCCGTGCGGTGTTCTACGCCATTGCAGGTAATACAAAGATCGGCATGCTTGGGATGGCGTATCGAAAGGACCCCACGTTTAACGGTCCTGAAAAGCTCAAATACCTGTTGGACAATGCTGACGGGGCTGGTACCAGTATCTATCAGCAGTCGCAGCTGGTGGCCGAGAACGTGCTGGAGGTTGCGCGAGAGGGCATTTACGTCGATTACGCTGCAGAGTCCGACGAAGCGATTATCCTCCGCTACCCGGCAGAGAACATCATTAACTGGCGGACGAAGCGTATCAACGGGCGCGATCAACTGGTGCTGGTGGTCCTGCGCGAATGCGTAGAAGAGCCGGATGGTTATGCTTACAAGGATGAAATACAGTACCGCGAGCTGGCGCTGGAAGAAGGGCGGTTCATATGCCGCGTATGGCGCCGGGCTGGTGGCACCGCAAGCGGAACCTACACCGTTGATAGTGAGTACCACCCTAAGCCGAAAGGAAATGACTTCTGGGATGAAATCCCGTTCACCTTTGTCGGCGCCCAGAACAACGATCCTACCATTGATGATTCACCGCTGGCTGCGCTGGTAGAGATAAACCACGGACATTACCGAAACAGCGCTGATTATGAGGACAGCGTGTGGTTCTGTGGCCAGGTGCAGCCGTACATGACTGGGCTCGATACCGGCTGGCGCGATCACCTCGAGAAGAAGGGCGTGAAAATTGGTTCCCGATCACCGCTTTTGCTTCCCAAGGAGGGCTCGTTTGGCTATGCCCAGGCGCAGCCGAACATGCTGGCTAAAGAGGCCATGGACAGTAAGCGCGATTACATGGTGCAGCTTGGCGCGCGGCTGATTGAGCAGAACGCCACGGCGAAGACGGCAACACAGGCAAGCGGTGAACAGAGCGCATCAACTTCTGTGCTGGGTATCTGCGTTTCAAACGTTTCAGAGGCCTATACGCTGGCGCTGGGCTGGTGCGCAAAATATCTGGGAATTAAAGGCGATGAGCCAGCCTACACCATCAACCAGGAATTCATAGCGAAGGTTGCCGAGTCGGGCATGGTGACGGCAATCGTCAACGCCTGGCAGTCCGGTGCTCTGCGCGACAGCGATATGATTCGCGCACTGCAGAAGCTTGACCTTATCGACCCGGCCGACAGCCCGGACGAAGTGATTGATGCACTTCGCAACCAAGCCCCCACATTGACCGGTGGCTGATATGGCAACAGTAAACGAAAGCTTGCGCGATGAATCAATCGCACATTCCGTCTGGTTAAGCCGCTACGCCACCGGCGTGGCAAACCGGATGGTGAAGTTGCTCAACGAGACGGACGCAGACCTGTCGGCACGCCTGCTCGATGCGCTCGACAGATTGCCTCCTGAGAGCTTCACCGTTAGCCGTCTGCAGAGTTTACTGGGCAGCGTGCGCGATCTTAACCATCAGGCCGTAGCCACCATGCAGGCAGGACTCGAGAGTGAGCTGGTGGCGCTGGCAAAGAACGAGGCCAGTTATCAGATGAGCCTGTTCGATTCACTTCTGCCTTCACAGGTCCTGTCTCACTATCCGCTGCAGGGCATCACCGCCGATATGGTGTATGCCGCGGCGATGGCGCAGCCCTTTCAAGGGAGGCTGCTGAGTGAGTGGGCGGAGAATCTGGAATCGGACAGGCTGGCGCGGATAGTGAACGCCGTCCGCAGGGGGTATCTTGCCGGCGACACGGTAGAAACAATCGCACGCAGTGTTCGCGGTCACGCCAACAAAGACTATCGCGACGGCGCGCTGCAGATGAGCAGGGCAAACGCCGCCAGCATCGTTAAAACAGCCGTGAATCATCTGGCTGCCACAGCACGCAACAGCTTCACCAGGGCCAACAGCGATATCGTAAAAGGCAAACAGTGGCTATCTACGCTGGACAATAAAACCAGCCACGACTGCATTATTCGTGACCTGCTGCGCTACACACTGGATAACAAACCGGTCGGGCATAAGGTGCCTTACCTGCAGGGACCCGGGAAAATCCATTTTTGCTGTCGTTCTACCGAAACCCTGATCCTTAAATCGTGGCGCGAACTCGGCATCGATATCGACGAGATGGACGAGGAGACTCGTGCCAGCATGGATGGACAGGTACCGGGGAAAACCTCGTATCTGGAATGGCTCGCACGCCAGTCGGCACAACGCCAGGATCAGGTTCTGGGTGCCGAGCGTGGCCGTCTGTTCCGCGCGGGTGAAATCGACCTGGCTGATATGTTCACTGACAAAGGCGAATGGATTAGCCTGGAACGTCTGAAGCAGCTCTCAGGCACAGACAACTAATAATCACATCTTACTTCACGCCCTGGCATCCGCCGGGGCTTTTTTATGGGCGAGGCCCGGCAAAATCCCGAGGGGAAATTATGTTAATCCGAAACATGCTTCTGAAATATTACGCACCTGAAAGCGGCGGTGAGGGCGGCGGTGGCGGTGGTATCGAAATCACTCCTGAAATCCAGAAGCTGATTGATGAGCGCGTGACCAGCGAAGTCACTGGCCTCAAAACGAAAAATAGTGAACTGCTGGGCACCATTAAACAGCAGAAAGAAAACCTGTCCCGCTTTGAAGGTATCGATCCAGACGCTGTGCGCGGCATTCTCCAGCGTTTTTCCGACGACGAAGAGGCAAAGCTGATTGCCGCCGGAAAAATCGATGAGGTGCTCAATAAGCGCACCGAGCGTCTGCGTGCTGACGTTGATAAGCAGATTAAAGCCGCAAATGAACGCGCGGACAAAGCCGAAGCGTTCTCCAACAAATTCCGGGATCGAGTTCTGGGCGATGCAATCCGTGCAGCAGCGTCAAAAGCTGGCGCGCTGCCGGAAGCATCAGACGATCTGATCCTGCGTGCAAAAGGCACATTCCAGCTCAACGACGAAGGCGAGGCCGTAGCAGTTGATGCAAATGGCGATGTTCTGTTCGGTAAAGACGGCAAAACCCCACTAAGCCCGCTTGAGTGGGCGGAGTCTCTTAAGGAGACGGCTCCGCACCTGTTCCCGCGCGCCGAAGGCACCGGCGCAGGCGGACACAAATCAAACAGCGGTGGCAGCCTGAAACGTTCCGAAATGAGCGCCAGCGACAAAGCGGACTACATCCGCAAGCATGGCCAACAGGCCTTCCTCAAACTTCCGAAATAAGGGATTAACCCATGTCTACCACTGTTAATAGTGACCTGATTATTTATGACGATCTGGCGCAGACCGCTTTCCTCGAGCGCCGCCAGGACAACTTGGCAATTTTCAACGCGTCCTCCAACGGAGCGATCCTTCTGGATAACGAGCTGATTGAAGGCGATTTCCGCAAGCGAGCGTTCTACAAGGTGGGCGGCTCTATTGAATCGCGCAATGTGAACTCTGTCGATAAAGTCACAGGAAAAAAAATCGGTGCCGGTGAAGCGGTATCCGTTAAAGCACCGTGGAAATACGGCCCGTATGAAACCACGGAAGAGGCCTTTAAACGCCGTGGCCGCTCCGTTGATGAGTTCTCCGAAGTTATCGGCGTTGATGTGGCTGACGCGACGCTGGAAGGCTACGTGAAATACGGTCTGAAGGCGCTGACGGCTGCTATTGGTGCTAACGCCGACATGGTCGTAACCGCCGATATTGAGACCGACGGTAAAAAGACCCTGACGCGCGGCCTGCGTAAATACGGCGACAAGTTCAACCGTGTGGTGCTCTTCGTGATGCACTCTGCCACCTACTTCGACATTGTTGATGAGGCGATTGCCAACAAAATCTACGAAGAAGCGGGCGTGGTGGTTTACGGCGGGCAGCCAGGCACGCTGGGTAAACCTGTGCTGGTGACCGACACCATGGACGCTGATGCGATCCTTGGGCTGGTAGCTGGTGCGGTTACCGTCACCGAGTCTCAGGCGCCGGGCTTCCGTTCCTACGATATCAACGATCAGGAAAACCTTGCGGTTGGCTATCGCGCTGAAGGCGTGGTGAACGTTGATCTGCTGGGCTACAGCTGGGATACCGCTAAAGGTGATAACCCTGACCTGACCGCCATCGGCACTGCGGGCAACTGGAAGAAACACTTCACCAGCAACAAATCTACGGCAGGCGTGCTGATTAAGCTGGAATCCGCTGTGGGGGAGTAACGCTGTCAGCGGATAAAACCTCCGCAACTGCTGACAGCACAGACGCGGTAACTGTTTCTCTGAAGTACACGCTGAATGGCTCCGGTGTATCCGGTAAAACCGTCGCGTGGACGTCCACAGGTGGCGCGCTTAGCACGGCCAGTTCTCAGACTGGATCAGCTGGTGGTGCAACGGTGAAACTCACATCAGATGCAGCTGGAACCTTCACGGTAACCGGTACTGTAGATGGAGTGTCGAAAACCACTGAAGAGATCACCTTCACTGAGCCTTCCGGGGAATAACGAATGGGGCGAAAGCCCCATAAACAGGATGATTCGATGGTCAATACCGATATCACCTCTCCTGATGCCAACAGCTACGCCAGTGAAGAGGATCTTGCCTCATTTGCGGAAATACGCGGCATTGAACTGCCTGACAAGCTCACACCGTTGTTGATTAAGGCCATGGATTACCTGGAAGGTCTGGACTGGGTTGGCTCAAAAACAGACCCACGCCAGCCGCTGGCATGGCCACGCGTGAATGTCATTCTGGATGAACATGATTTCCCGCCGGATGAAGTTCCACGGCAGGTTATAACCGCACAGTGCATGCTGGCGGTAGAGGCAATCGACGGCGATTTACTCTCCAGCGTGCGCGAAGCCGCTGTGAAAACTGAACGTGTGGAAGGTGCTGTCACCATGACCTATGCGGTCTCAGATGGTGAAGTCTTCACGCCGTCCTATCCTGCCGTTATGGCGCTGCTGGGCGACCTCGCTGGTGGTCGTGGTTACGCCATCAATGCATTTGCTGAGAGGGCCTGATATGGCGATAGATTACCAACGTATGCAGGCCAGAACGACCCGCATGCTCAGGCAGAACGGCGTGACGTACAACGTCACCCGTAAAGGCTCGGTAACGGTTATCGGCGGCATTGAGCATAAAACTGAAGCGGTCCGTTTTACTGCTGTGGGCGTGAAGACCGAATACGCGCCAGGCGAAATTGATGGAACGGTCATCGTTAACGGCGACGTGCAGATTGTTTTTACGTCAGAGCAGGAAATTGAAATCGGCGATGTGGTTGATATTGACGGCACAGCCTACCGTGTTGTCAAACCGAACCCGGCAAAACCTGCCGTGCTGGTGCTCTGCTACAAAGCGCAACTGAGGGCTTAGCATGGGCGAGAACGCGGCTTTCCTGGCTGAAATCACGGCTTTCGTTAATAAGGCGAAAACGAATCAGGAAGCAGTGGTGCGCGCCGTCGGAATCAAAATTCTTAACCAACTGGTGTTGATGTCCCCAGTGGGCAACCCGGAGTTGTGGGAAGTTAACCAGACAGCCGTTTCCTATAATCGCGCTGTTTACGACCACAACGAGGCGCAGCGGGCCAATCCCGATAACCTGACCAAAACCGGGCGACTGAAGAAAAAAGCCCGGGTGGTGGATGGGATGGATATCAAAGCACCGCCGGGGTATACGGGCGGACGCTTTCGCGGTAACTGGCAGGTGACCTTTGATGCGCCAACGACTGACGAGACAGGCCGGGTTGATAAGACAGGTGATCTGACAAAAGCGGCCGGGAACTACACGCTGTCGCTCTTCAAAGTCGGGATGAAGGCGATTTATTTCTGCAACAACGTGCCCTATGCCTACCCGCTTGAAATGGGGCATTCCACACAGGCTCCGGGCGGTATGGTCCGCATAACGGCAGCTGAGTTTCAACGCTTCTTTGAGGAAGCTGTCAGGGAGGTGACTAAGTGATTCCTGATATTGCATCTGCACTGGCCGCCAGACTGGGTGCCTGGGCCGATGCCGAGGGCATTTCAGTTGCATGGGATAACGTGCCGTTTACACCTCCTGCTAATGAGATGTACCTGGCCGTTCACGATATGCCCGTTACGCCGCGAACAATCGATCTCGGATTGCGCTGCCGGACTTATTCAGGCGTGTACCAGATTAATGTCGTGGCGCCAGCCGGCTCCGGCCGTACCTCCGTCGTTGCCCTGGCGGGCAGAGTAGCTGAATTGTTCCCCGAGGGGCAGGAAATTGCAGGCAAAGACTTTACCTGCTGGATTAGCAGCGCGCCTGCCATATTCCGCGGCGTCCCTTCACCTGTGTCCTACACCGTTCCTGTCAGCCTGAATTATCGGGCAGACATTATCAACTGATTCCCTCCGTGATGTCCCACAAGTGACCGGCCTTGAGCCGGTTTTCCCGTTTCTAAAGGAGTAACCATTATGGGCTTTGCATTGCCTAACGGCGCTCATGTCTATCTGGCATCGGGCTACGGCCCGGCCATTACTTTCACCGGCGCGACGAATGCTGAGCACGCGGTGATCACAGTTAGCGCCGCAGACGATATAGCGGTCGGCGATATCGTTCACGTGAACTGCAACTGGTCGGGTATTGATAACGTTATCGCGAAAATCGACGCGATTGCGGAGAATGCTGTCACTCTTCGCAACATCAACACCACCAACAAAAACAAATATGCTGCTGGTGGCGGTTCCGGCTCTATTCGCAAAATTGAAGAATGGACCGAGCTGCCACAAATCACTGAGGTATCGAAATCTGGTGGTGATCAGAACACCACGCAGATTCAGTTCCTCAGCGATGATCGCCAGCGCAACCTGAATACCTATAAATCCGCTGTCTCTCAGACTTACTCGATTGCTCACGACTCAACTCTCCCGGTTTATCCGCTGCTGCGCCAGCTGGACGAAGACGAAGAGACTGTGGCGGCGTACATGTACGTGCCGAAGGCGAAGGAGAACCGTTACTGGGCGGCCACGGCATCTTTTGACGACACGCCGGCCACGGCGGTGAACGAAGTCGAAACGGTAAGCGTCGTGCTGAACCTGCAATCGCCTGCAATGACCTTCTACAAGGTCGACTCGGGAAAAGCTGAGACAGTAGCGGTAACCGGCGTCAGCCTGGATCGGCCAACCCTGAGCATTAAACAAGGGGCAACCGCCACGCTGATCGCTACTGTCGAACCATCTAACGCCACCAATAAAACGGTGATCTGGACATCTTCAGATGAGTCGATCGCAACGGTTGATGCTTCTGGCAAGGTCAGTGGTGTTGCGGAAGGCAATGCCACTGTCACAGGTACGACCGCCGATGGCGCGAAAACCGCGACCTGTGATGTCACCGTTACTGCTGCAAATTAATACGGGCCCCACACGGGGCCACAACTCTACGGGAAAAATATGGCTACCAAATTCACCCTCCAGCCCAAACCAACTTTTAAGGCCAACGTCTCGATCCCGCGCGCCGGCGATGAGGATGGCGTACTGACCTTCACGTTCAATCATAAGCCATTTAAAGAGCTTGCTGATCTGGAAAAACTGGAAGGCAAAACCGCCACTGATTTTCTGATGGAAATTATTTCTGGCTGGGCGCTCCCCGATACATTCAACGCGGAAAATCTCTCGGTGCTGCTGGAAAACTATCCGGCTGCAATGAAGGCTATCCCTGAAACCTACTATCGCGAACTGATGGGGCAGCGCGAAAAAAACTGATAGCGGTTGCCTCTGCATTCTATACGCCTGAACCCACAGCGGCAGACCTGGCGCCCTATGGGCTTACGCCGGATGACTACGAAGATCAATACATCGACGTCTGGCCAGATGTATGGCCTTCATTCCTGGTGTTTCAGGCTATCAGCACGCAGTGGCGCACGGGCATGGGAGGCGCATCAGGGCTTGATTACAACGTGCTGCCCTGGGTGATGCGCCTGCACCACGTCGACGACGAGGCAACCGCGCTTTCGGACATCCGAATCATGGAGAGCGCCGCACTAAAAGTTATGCATAAAGAGAGGGCGGAATGAGTAACGACATCGCCACTATTTCCCTGCGCGTGAATACCAGTGAGCTGGAGCGCGGTAACCAGGCACTGGATCGCTTTCAGGAGACCGCGTCCGCCGCGGCAGGTAAAGCGGATGACCTGAACAGCACGTTCCGCACCGGTATCGATAACCAGAAGAAAAACAGCGAAAGCCTGAAGCAGCAGCGTCAGGAACTGCAGAACCTGCTGAATAAAATCAGCCCGGTAAACAAGGCGCTGGATGAACTGGACACTATCCAGGAGAGCCTGGCGAAATTTCGCGGTAAAGGGCTGGTGGGAGACGAGGACTTTACTCGTTACAACAGCGTGCTTGAGACGACGCGGGCAAAACTGGCACAGGTAATGGAGTCTGAGACCGCAGAGGGGCGGGCTCGCATTGAGCAGGCTCAGGCAGCGCAGCGGGCAGCTGCAGCGGGCAAAACCTTTATCGATTCGCTGGAGGAGCAGGTCACAGCAATCGGAAAAACGCGCGCAGAACTGTTAGAGCTAAAAGCTGCCCAACTCGGCGTATCCGATCGTGCTGCACCAATGATCGCAAAGCTGAAAGAGCAGGAAGAAGCATGGAAGTCTGGGGCTATCAGCGCGGGCCAATATCGCAATGCTATGCGTTATCTCCCGATGCAAATGACCGACATTGTGACTTCACTGGCTTCCGGTATGCCGGTTTATATGGTTGCTATTCAGCAGGGCGGGCAGCTCCGTGACTCGTTTGGCGGTGTAGGCAATGCTCTGAAAGCGATGTTGTCGATGGTGACTCCTGCCCGAGTGGCCATTGGTGGCCTGGCCGGTGCTGTTCTGATTGCGGCCAAAGCGGGATCGGACTACTTCACCGCCTACGACGAAATCAACAAGGCCATTATCAGGACTGGCAACATTGCCGGCACGTCAGCGCTCCAGATCATGGCTTCCTCCCAGTCTATTGCTGCCTCTACTGGCGCTACTGTAGGAACCGTTCAGAGTTTGATGACTGAGCTGGTTGGCATGGGATCGCTGACACAGCAGCAACTTGAAAAAGCAGCGGGCTCCACGGCGCTGGCGGTTCAGACCGGTATAGTCTCGGCGCAGGACATCACCAAAGCCTATAAGGACATAGAAAAAGACCCTGTTAAAGCGCTGCAGAGGCTCAACGAACAATATAATTTCCTGACCGTTTCACAACTTAAGCATGTTAACGATCTGATAAAGCAAAAGGACCAGACCGCGGCCGTTACGCAGGCTATGGACCTGTTTGGCAATACGATGGCAAAACGTGGGGAGCAGGCTTACGACTCGCTGACGCCGTTTGGTCGCCTGTGGCTGGATATCAAGGGCTGGGCGTCTGAGGCCATGCAGAGCATCGGTCAGTGGGTAGCTGAACTGGCATCAAACACACTGAAGGAATTCAACGCAATTTATTACAGCGTTGCGATCGTTTTCCAGAAGCTGAACCAGATTTTTTCTTCCTCTATCGCTGCCGCGATTAATCTCGTTCCCGACTGGGCGAAAACAGATACTTTGCAGGGATGGCAGGACTACAACGAACAAATGGCCGGCGCATATGGTGACAGCGTCTCGCAGCTGAAAAAAGACTGGGATGCGGCTGATATCAGTGCAGGTAAATACCTCGATACGACCAGAAAGATAAGTACCGCAACCACCCAGAAGGATCGGGAAGGAGTCGCTGCTTTTGGCAAAAAGACCAAAACCGGAAAGCAGGGCACTTTATCGGCTGGCGATCGCAGCACGGATGCTGCCCAGGCCGAATTACTGGCGCTTCAGGCACAGTTACGCGCGCTGCAGCAGCATAAAGGGCTGAACGACACTATCAGCCAGCAGCGCAAAGATCTGTGGACGACTGAAGCGAAATTTCAGGTGCTGGAGGAGGCCTCGCGTTCACGTTCACTGACAAAGCAGGAGAAATCCCTGCTGGCGAGTAAAGACCAGGTGCTTCAATTGGCACGGCAGAAAGCTCTGTTAGGTGATCAGATTACCGCACAGGAACAGCTGAACAAGCGAATGGATACCTCGCAGAAATACGTCACTCAGATGGCAGAGAAGCAGGCTGCATTAGTGAACGGTGCCGGGATGAGTGACCGTCAGGCACAACGTGAACTCGCGAAAAGTCAGCTTGCCGCTGGCTGGAAGAATGCTGGAGGTTCGCTTGACGACGAGGGCTATCAGAAGCAGCTGAAAGCGGCGAATGGTTACTATGATGCAGAGGACAGGTTGCGTGGCGACTGGCTGACCGGCGCGAAAAAGGGCTGGGCTGAATTTGAGGACAGCGCGACCAATGTTTACTCGCAGGTGCAGACGATTACCAGCAATGCGTTCACCGGGATGGCCAGCACCCTGACTGATTTCTTCACCACAGGTAAATCTAACTTCTCAGATTTTCTGACTACCCTCCTGAAGGGCATCGCCCAGATGCTGACGCAACTGGCTCTGGTTAATGGAATGAAGTCAGCCTTTGGTGGAACGGGTATCGGTGCCTTCTTTGGTTTCTCTGGTGGCGGTCTGGTGCCGGGATTCGATAGCGGTGGCTACACCGGTGATGGTGGTAAGTACCAACCGAAAGGCGTGGTACACGGCGGTGAGTTTGTGTTTACGAAGGAAGCGACAAGTGCATTAGGTGTCGGCAATCTCTATGCGCTTATGCGGGGGGCACAAGGGTATGCAGATGGTGGTTACGTTGGTCGGGCACCAATGTATGGCCTGCAATCTCCTGCTGCTGGTGGCGTAAATGTTCAAACGTCTGTAGTCGTTCAAAACCAGAACTCTCAGCAGCAGACTTCAGGTAGCAACGACGCTATTTCACGGGCTTACAAACAGACCATCGATCAATCTGTTCGTGCTGGGATTGCCAAACAGTTGCAACCTGGGGGGCTAATCTGGAATGCAACGAAATCTAGATAATTAACAGGAACTCTCATTTCTAGTACCCCTATTTTTGGTAATTGTATCAAGAATACAGACCATTCTCATACTGAGGTGTTATGATTATCTCCTTGAACTTAATACGTTAAGGGTTTTTGAATGGCTTCAATTAAAGTGACAGCCCTATGGATAGGGGATGGAAAATCAAGCATTTCATTCGTTTCTCCAGTCCTGAATGACAAAAAACTAAATTATGACTCTGCTGCCTTCGGTTTTGGTTTTGTAGAAAACTTTGAGACATGGGGAGTTGAGCGTTACCCATTCGTAATGGAAGAATTTGGGGATGGGTTAGCTCTTCTGGATTGGGGTTCAACAATCCAAAAAAACACCGCAACAATTGATATTCTTGATATCCCCCTGAATGTAGACGGTGTCATTACATATAACGAAACTGACGAGGACGGAATGCAGCGTGGCCCTTATGTCTACCGAATTTCGACCATAGAAACGTTTTAATACCTCGTATGCACACTTGAGAATAACCCGCTTCTGCGGGTTTTTTATGCCCGGAGGATAAGTGGCGATCCAAACATTCACTTGGCGAACCCAGATACAGGCAGGAATGGAAGGGTCGTTCAGCCTTAAAACGCGCTCTGCAACCTTTGGCGACGGCTATGAGCAGATCGCCGGGGAAGGCATTAACCCTGAAAAACAGTCATGGCCTGTCACACTCACGGGGAAAAAGGCGGACATGCTTCAGGCCCTGAAGTTCTTTCGTTCTCACGTCACCAAATCATTCATCTGGACATCGCCAGTTGGCGAAACTGGGCTCTACCGGATTGAGGCCGATTCAATCAAGTCACAGCCCTTATCCAGCAACGCTCTGACCATTTCCGCAACATTCAAACAGGCGTACGCACCATGATCACAGAAGACTATCAAAGCCTTGAGCCTGGCAACAAAGTCCGGCTTATCGAAGTTGATGGCTCTACGTTCGGCGTGGATGATGTACTGCGATTTCACGCCTACAACCTCCCGCACACGGAAGAGGAAATCGCCGCCGCTGGTGGTGATGAATCAAAGCTGGAGGCGAAAAGCATCTGGTGGCAGGGGGAAGAATATGCCGCCTGGCCGTATCAAATTGAAGGGATTGAAGCATCCACAGAAGGCAATAGCGCCCAGCCAACGCTGACGGTTGCAGATATCGAAAGCAAGATTACAGCGCTGTGCCTTGCCTATGACGATATGCTGCAGGCGAAAGTCACTATCCATGACACTTATTCGCACTATCTCGATGCGAAGAACTTCCCTGCAGGTAACGCAACAGCTGATCCGCAACAGGTCAGAAAACGAGTTTTTTACATTGATAGCAAAGCCAGCGAAATTCCGGGCGAGAGTATCGAATTCGTACTCGATAGCCCGATGTCGTTACAGGGAAAGATGATCCCTACACGTCAACTTCATTCTCTGTGTACCTGGTGTATCCGGAATAAATATCGCACTGGCGACGGCTGCGACTATGCCGGAACCCGCTATTTCGATAAAAACAACAACCCGGTGAGTGACCCCTCTCTGGACGAATGCAACGGCACGCTTACGGCCTGTAAGCTCCGGCATGGAGACGGCAACGAACTGCCGTTCGGTGGGTTCCCTGGCACATCTTTGATTAGGAGCTAATATGCGTCAGAAAACCATCGATGCGATTATGGCCCATGCTGCAGCTGAGTATCCTCGCGAGTGTTGCGGCGTGGTGGCGCAGAAAAGCCGTGTTGAACGTTATTTCCCGTGCCGGAATCTTGCCTCGGCGCCGGAGGACAATTTTGTACTTTGCCCCGAAGACTATGCAGCTGCAGAAGACTGGGGGAAGGTGATCGCCATCGCTCACAGTCACCCGGATGCAACGACGCAACCGAGCGAGCTGGATAAAGCGCAATGCGATGCAACCCTTTTACCCTGGCATATCGTGAGCTGGCCGGAGGGGGATTTACGAACCATCCAGCCGCGTGGAGAACTGCCGCTTCTGGAGCGCCCGTTTGTGCTTGGTCACTTCGACTGCTGGGGTCTGGTGATGAGCTATTACCGGCAAACGCACGGGATAGAGCTTCACGATTACCGGGTCGATTATCCCTGGTGGGAAAACGACTACCCGGACAACTTCTATCAGGATTGCTGGTATGAGTGCGGATTCCGTGAATTCGACGGGCCGCCAAAACCTGGCGATATGGTGATCATGCAGGTTCAGGCTGAT
The DNA here is from genome assembly GCF_013375955.1 of Enterobacter sp. DSM 30060. Lineage (NCBI taxonomy): Bacteria > Pseudomonadati > Pseudomonadota > Gammaproteobacteria > Enterobacterales > Enterobacteriaceae > Enterobacter > Enterobacter sp. DSM 30060. The sequence goes on along the minus strand of NZ_CP056118.1, from coordinate 4,244,807 downwards.
AAGTGGAATCATGCGGGGATTCTGCTGGAAGGCAACATGCTACTGCATCACCTTTATGGTCATCTGAGCCAGCGTGTGCCATACGGAGGCTACTGGCGAGAGCGAACAATGAAGGTTTTACGGTATAAAGCTTTGATGTAGCCCTCTATGGTGGGCTACATCACAATGCAAGAAGGGCGGTAGTGGCTGTTTGGACTACAGTTTTTAGCGCCTCAGTAGACAACTCACCTAGTGTTGATTTGGCTTTATCCTTCTCTGCCTCGTTCATATTTGATATGGCAATAAGGTCTTCAAGCACTACGACGGCGTCCCGGTGAAACTTTATCGTTTGAACGTTAAGAATGGCTGACAGTCCACCGTCATCTTGCATGAAATCTATACCTCGGACAGTTATTGAAAGACTACCAAAATTGATTGAATATGAACTTGAACCTGCCACTAACCCGCTGCTGATTAGACCATGACCTTCAAGATAAAGGAGATTGGCAATCATTTTTTCTTCATCATTGAAGAGGTTAGAGATAAAGTTGAATTCTTGTACACCAATCCTTCCTGGGTAGATATCTAAAAGCTTTTTCATTACCTCCAGCTGGAGTTTTCTATCAAATTTGTTCATGTCTAACTCCCTACTTTTGTGCACCTACCAGCGTTTTCATCACGCCAGTAAGTGCTCTTTAACAATTAGGTTTGCTATCAATCATTAGCCATGTTGATAGCGATAGAGCCCACTTTGGTGGGCTATCTGGTGATACAAATTTGTATCATGAACTCAATTTTTTTTATGGCTATCAGAGTCTTTGCGAAGGCTAGGGTAATCAGCTTTTGTCACAACTTGCTGATAAACACCATATAACATCGTCTGGCTTTGAATAAGATCCACCTCAGCGTAAACAGCGGTAGCTATAACAAAGCCATTACCTTTATTAATTACCAGGTCGCCATAGTTTTTATTCAAAGCCTTAAGTGTCACCTGAAAGAGATCGGAGAAGTACTGTTTAAAGGTCATTTCCTCTTCATAACCATATAAAACAAAGCTGCCTTGTTGTGGTTCAACGCTAGGATCGAAAGTAACAATACATCCAGGAGGGAAACTGAATCCTCCAGATCCTCTCATTGACTCACCAACAATTTTAAGGGCGAAAGCACTATCGCTCACAGCCACGCCACAGGGGTGAAATGTGGTAGCCGATTTTAAAACTTCATCAAGCCTGTCAGCGAACGGTCCCATGGTTAAAAGCGGGATCTGCCGAACAGAAGTATATGGGATGAAATTTCTCAGATTGGGTTCCTGCCCATCCCCCGAAGCAAGCCAGCCTGGAGTTGTTCCGAGTGCTGATGCAAGCCTCAATAAAACAGGGTCACGTGGCTTAGATTCACCACCTTCGTATGCGGCAATCTGACGCTGCACGATGCCTACTTGCTTAGCAAGCTCAGTCTGAGTTAGACCCAGAGATTTTCTCAGCGTGGAGACCCGTTCATGAAACAGGGAGTCAAAGTTCACAATTTCACCATTAAAGACATATTGACATATGAATAATTCATACTAATATCTCTACAAGTTCATATGAGTTTTTATGCAGAGAAAACTAGAGGAGTTCATAATGTCTGAAAACATTTCCACTATCAAGCCGCGCCAGGTCCGTTTTGTTGAGAAGGTAGATTCCCATATTCGTGAATCCGCCAAGCGTTGTCACCGTTCTATTCAGGCAGAGATTTCATATCGCATGGAGTTGTTGATTAAGCTTGAGGAGAAGGGCGATGTTGTCATCCAGTAAAAATAGCGAAGCCCAGAAGTGCGCTAACACTCTGGGCCTCTTATCGAACAATTCCAGCGAAGGAAATATCGACATGAATAGTGTACAGAACAATAAGTTAACTTTCCATAACGTCGCATTGCAACCAGCACCAATAGTTGATGGTATCTGGCTAACTTCCTCAGACATCGCCAAAGCGCTTGGATATGCTTCAAGTAAGAGCGTTTCTACCATTTACTCGCGCAATTCTGATGAGTTCACTAGCAGCATGTCAATGGTCATCAAAATGAAGACCAATGGAATAAACAACAACTTACGTGAGAAATCGGTGCGCGTGTTCTCTCTCCGTGGTTGCCATCTAATCGCGATGTTTGCCACTACAGATAAGGCCAAAGAGTTCCGCCGATGGGTGTTGGATATTCTGGATCGGGAGGTGCACAACTCGCCGATTACTAAGCAATTCACTGACGATGAGCTTTGCTCTCTTGCGTGGCTGTGGCGGGCCGGTGACATCATGCTCAAAGCCTGCGATAGCGTTACGCCGCTGCTGAAAGTGGCAGAGCATAGACATGCCGGGCACTTTCACTCAATTGGGCATGAGTTGCCGCGTTCGATTAACAAGGCGCGTGATCTGATTAAGCGCGAAACGGCGCATATCGAATTTCATCAATGGAAGGATGATAACTGGAGCAGGGTATTACCACACCTGCGTCAGGAAACGTTGCAGTGATGCAAATAGAAAAGCCGACAGTTACGAGCTGCCGGCTATCCATAAATCTGTCATAAGGGACCAACCAATGACTTCATTAAATTTAGCAGTTCAAGAGCGAAATGTCGATCCCCAGCCGCTGCCGGTTATTGAATGGAAGGGTTTGCGTGTTGTTACGACTGAAACGCTGGCTTCAGGTTATGGTACGGATGACGTAAATATCCGTATGAACTTAAGCAATAATAAAGACAGATTCATTGAAGGATTTCATTACTTCATTCTAACTGGTTCAGAATTAAAGGAATTTAAGAACAGAGTAAATGATAATTACTCTGTTAAAAAGCGAACTCGCTCTCTGACTCTGTGGACAGAGAAGGGCTCTGCCCGCATGTCTAAGATTGTCGACACTAATGCAGCATGGTCTTTCTTTGAGCGACTTGAGGATTCGTATTTTCGTCCTAACCCCTCTGTTGGCATTCCACTGACCTATGAGGCAGCGCTGGAAGATCTGCTGTCAAAGGTAAAGGAAAACCGCATCATCACACAGCAGCGTGACCGAGCAGTAAAAGAGAAGCTTTGGATCTCTGAAAAACGAGAAGTAACCGCGATGGCTACAGCATCTGCAGCAGTGAGAGCCAAAAATAAACTGGCTGAGCGCGTAGGTGAGGGTAAGAATTATGCCGCCATTATTCCCGTGGAAAAGAAGCTTGGGCAAAAATTTAAATGGCAACCTTTGCGCAAGTGGTGCCGGGAGAATGACGCTACCCCACACGATGTGGAAGATCCTCGCTTCGGTAGCGTTAAGTCCTGGCCTCGCGCGGCATGGCTTGCAGTGTACGGTGTAGACCTTCGAAAACTATTCTAATTACAGTCAAATATAAACCCGCTTCGGCGGGTTTTTTTATGGAGTAATTATGGCCATTTCACTTGATATGGAACAGCTCAGAACCGTTCGCCTTTATGGTGTGCTAGGTGCTACCTTCGGGCGTGAATATCGTTTATCAGTAGCTTCACCAAAAGAGGCCATCCGCGCCCTGAGCGTCATCGTACCGGGATTTGAGCGTTTCCTGAATACCAGTAAGCAACGAGGTTTAACTTATGCGGTATTCAGTGGGAAACGAAACCTCATAAACGATGAACTCTGTATGGACAGGAGCGCAGAGGAAATCCGCATCGCGCCGGTGATCATCGGCAGTAAGCGAGCCGGGGTTTTTCAGACAATCCTCGGGGTTGCCCTTGTCGCTGTTGCTGCGTTCGTTACGGGAGGGGCCGCGATCGGGATTGGTGGTACCGCTTTCGCTGGTGGATGGGGCGCTGTGGCGGGGATTGGGGCATCAATGGCGATCGGCGGCGTAGTCCAGATGCTTTCTCCACAGACAACCGGGCTCGCCAGTAAGCAATCTGCGGATAACCAAGCCAGCTACGCCTTTGGTGGAGTAACAAACACGACAGCCCAGGGAAATCCGGTACCACTTCTTTATGGCCGCCGGCGAATCGGTGGCGCGATTATTTCTGCCGGGATTTATGTCGAAGATCAGCAATAAATAAATACCTTCTTTCAGGCCACCTTCGGGTGGCTTTTTTTATGGGCGCAATATGGCAACTGCAATCGCTATAAAAGGCCGCAAGGGCGGCAGCTCAAGTTCCCGAACCCCTACCGAACAGCCTGATGATCTGCAATCTGTAGCAAAGGCAAAAATCCTCATTGCACTAGGAGAGGGGGAATTTGCAGGGCAGCTGACGGCGAAAGATATCTACCTGGACGGAACGGCTTTGGAGAATGCTGACGGCTCTCAAAACTTCAGCGGCGTTACGTGGGATTTTCGCGCTGGAACTCAGGCGCAAAAATATATTCAGGGCATACCCGGTACCGAAAACGAAATCAACGTGGGAACTGAGGTATCGAGCGCTACAGCGTGGACGCGCACGTTTACCAATACACAGCTTTCAGCAGTTCGCCTGCGTCTGAAATGGCCATCGCTTTTCAAACAGGAGGACGACGGCGATCTGGTCGGTTACTCGGTTAATTATGCGATTGACCTGCAGACGGACGGCGGCACATGGCAGACGGTACTCAATACCAGCGTGACCGGCAAAACGACGTCAGGTTACGAGCGCAGCCACCGTATTGATTTACCTCAGGCTGGCAGCACCTGGACAATCCGACTGCGTAAGATTACGTCTGATGCCAACAGTGCGAAGATCGGCGACACGATGATGCTGCAGAGCTTCACCGAGGTAATTGACGCCAAATTACGCTATCCAAACACAGCGCTGCTTTATATCGAATTCGATTCCAGCCAGTTTAACGGCTCAATCCCGCAGATCTCCTGCGAGCCCCGCGGCCGCGTTATCCGCGTTCCGGATACTTACGACCCCGACACCCGCACTTATAGCGGTACGTGGACTGGGACATTTAAATGGGTCTGGACCGATAACCCAGCCTGGATTTTCTACGACCTGGTGGTTAGCGACCGTTTCGGACTTGGGGATCGTCTTACAACGGCCAACATAGATAAATGGACGCTCTACCAGGTTGCGCAGTATTGCGATCAAATGGTACCGGATGGCAAAGGCGGAAGTGGTACCGAACCACGTTATACCTGCAACGTGTATATTCAGGAACGCAACGACGCTTATACAGTCCTGCGTGATTTTGCTGCAATCTTCCGTGGGATGACCTACTGGGGCGACGACCAGATTGTGGCGCTGGCGGACATGCCGAGAGATGTTGATTTTACATACACGCATGCGAACGTTATTGATGGGCGCTTTACCTATTCCAGCAGCACCACAAAGAACCGTTACACCAACGCGCTGGTGTCCTGGTCTGATCCTGATAACGCTTATTCTGATGCGATGGAGCCTGTTTTTGAGCAGGCGCTGGTTGCGCGTTATGGGTTTAATCAACTTGAGATAACTGCGATCGGTTGTACCCGTCAGTCGGAAGCGAATCGGAAAGGGCGATGGGGGATCCTCACCAACAACAAAGATCGCGTTGTGACTTTCAATGTAGGGGAAGATGGCAACATTCCACAGCCTGGCTATGTAATCGCTATAGCGGACCGAAATCTATCCGGGCGCGACCTGGGCGGCCGTATCTCTGCGGTGAATGGTCGCGTGCTGACGCTGGACAGGGCGCCGGATGCTTCGGCAGCCGACAGGATGATTGTCAATCTTCCATCGGGTGTTTCTCAGTCACGCACCATTCAGTCGATTACGGGCAATAAAGTGACCGTTACGACCGCTTACAGCGAAACGCCTGTGGCTGAGGCCGTATGGGTCATTGAGTCTGATGAGCTCTACGCACAGCAGTATCGCGTTATTACGGTAACTGATAATAATGACGGCACGTTCACAATCGTCGGTGCAAATCACGATCCGGATAAATTCGATCGCATTGATACCGGAGCCATCATTGACCAGCGGCCGGTGAGCGTGATCCCGCCGGGCAACCAGTCGCCGCCTGCGAACATCGTGATCAGCTCGTTTTCTGTGGTGCAGCAAAATATCAGCGTCGAAACGATGCGCGTGAGCTGGGACCAGGCGCAGAACGCTATCGCCTATGAAGCGCAATGGCGCCGCAACGACGGGAACTGGGTCAACGTGCCGCGCAGCTCCACCACATCATTCGACGTCCCGGGGATTTATGCCGGGCGCTACCTGGTGCGCGTGCGCTCAATCAATGCCGCAGAAATCTCGTCCGGATGGGGCTATTCAGAAGAGAAAACGCTGACGGGTAAAGTGGGCAACCCACCGAAGCCGGTTGGCTTCATCGCTTCTGAAAATGTGGTTTTCGGCATCGAGCTGAACTGGGGATTCCCGGCGAATACCGACGACACGCTGAAGACGGAAATTCAGTACAGCCTGACCGGTACCGAGGACGATGCGATGCTGCTGGCCGATGTGCCTTACCCGCAGCGCAAATATCAGCAGATGGGCCTTAAGGCTGGGCAGATTTTCTGGTACCGCGCGCAGCTGGTGGACCGCAGCGGCAACGAATCAGGTTACATAGAATGGGTACGAGGACAGGCCAGCATCGATGTTTCCGACATCACAGATGTGATTCTGGAGGAAATTAAAGACTCCGATACGTTCAAAGACCTGATCGAGAATGCGGTGGACAGCAATGAAAAAATTGCTGGCATGGCTGACGACATCAAACAGGCCAACGACGAACTTGAGCTGCAGGCGCAGGAAATCGCAAAAAACGCGCAGGACATCGGGAAGGTTCAGACCAGCGTTAATGAGCTTTCCAGCACGGTTGGGGATGTGTCGTCTTCTCTCTCAGAGCTTGAGCAGACCGTTGCGACTGCTGATACCGCGCTGGGCCAGCGAATCGACAGCATTAGCGTGTCTATGGACGGCATTACGGGCGGGGTGAAGAACTCAGCTATTGCCATTATCCAGAACGGGCTGGCGCAGGTGGCCACACGCAAAAGGTTATCCGCAACGGTCGCCGGTAACAGCGCACAGCTGGACCGCATTGATGAGGTGATTGTCAACGAGAAGGAGGCAACGGCGCGCTCTCTGCTGAGCCTGCAGACGGACGTTAACGGCAACAAAGCATCCATCAACAACCTGAATCAGACCTTCTCGGATTACCAGCAGGCTATGGCCACGCAGGTAAACAGCATCACGGCGACCGTTAATGGCCACACTTCTGCGATCACCACCAACGCGCAGGCTATTGCGAACGTCAACGGCGACCTGAAGGCGATGTACAGCATCAAAGTCGGGATGTCCAGCAACGGACAGTATTATGCCGCGGGGATGGGGATCGGCGTGGAGAACACGCCTTCCGGCATGCAGTCGCAGGTTATCTTCCTGGCTGACCGCTTCGCGGTAACGCACCAGGCAGGAGCGACCGTTACGCTTCCGTTCGTGATCCAGAACGGGCAGACCTTTATCCGAAATACTGTGATTGGTGAAGGGACTATCGACAACACCAAAATCGGCAGCTACATCCAGTCCACAACCTGGGACGGCACGGGGAACGTTGGCTGGCACATCAACAAGTCAGGCTACGCGACGTTCAACAACGTGACCGTTCGCGGCTCGATTTACGCCACAAACGGTAATTTTTCTTTCAATGGCTCCGGCAACACAACAGTGATTAATGGCAACGGTTTAACCGTCAACATTCCTGGTGGTGGCCGGATCGTACTGGGGACATGGACATAAGATGCCGACAGGATTATTGATAGAACTTAATGACGGCGGAAAGCGCATGGAGATAACGGCGGGTCTGAGATGCCCGTCTTTTGGTGGCAGCTTTGATACTGGCTACCAGAAAGCAAAGTATGTGGACATCACTGGTTATGTTTCCGGGGCGCAGGTGCTGTTTATCCCGCACGCTACGGCTTACCTTGATTCAGGGCTGCTTCATAAGATGAACTCGGTCACCATATCGGGGGGCCGCGTCACGCAGAACTCAACGATGAAAGACAACCGCATCAGCGAACGGGACAGCACTTACACGTTTCCGGGAAGCCTATGGCAGATATTCCCGACAGGTCAGCGAAGTGGGGTGGGCTTGCTCATCAGCAACAGTACAGACTTCACCTCGATAACCAATGCCACACAGTCAGGCCAGTGTATCTGGAAGGGTACCGTTAATGTTCCGACCGGGGGTTGGGCGGTTCCCTCGATAGCAGGTTATGACAAGTCGAAATATATCGTTTTTGGACGCTGCAACAGCGGCAATACGATTGACTTCGACGGAAATACGGTCAGGTTCTTCAGCCCTCCGTCCACGAATGATGACGCCCCCGCAACAGGTACGATAGACATCGTTATCTTCGCCAGCGGCGTAGCGCCGCAGCCTGGTACCGGCCTCAATATTTTCAATGCTGCCGGTGCCTGTACGTTTTCAACCACAAAACGGCCATTCGTATATCTGAACCAACTCTGGAACCCTTCGACAAGCGCCGTGAGCATCGGTAGCGGCTATGTTCCGCTGGGGAGATTCGGGCTGATGGCTCACGAAGTGAATGGCATGTACGTGTATCGAATGTTCGGAATAAAAATACAGAACGGCATTGCTTCAGTTCAGGGGGGAAATATCTTGGGCGCGAGCGTTATGCAATTTTTGGTAATGACACTGTAACGCCGTTGAATCTTCCCGTTCTTCCCGATATGTACGTCTGAATAAACTGTCTTTTTAATCAACCTCGCTCCGGCGGGGTTTTTTATTGCCTGGAGAAAATATGCTTTATAACACTGGCACCATTGCCATTAACGGAAATACAGCCACCGGCACCGGCACGAACTGGACGGCACCGGCCAGCCAGATTCGGGTTGGCCAGACGTTGTTTGTTCTCTCTAACCCGGTACAGATGTTTCAGATCACGGCCATCAACAGTGCGACGTCACTGACGATTACACCCGCCGCGTCTCCGGCGCTGAGCGGCCAGAAGTACGGCATTCTTGTTACTGATAGTCTCTCGGTCGACGGCCTGGCGCAGAGCATGTCTCAGCTGATCAACGATTATGACGAGAACATCGGCGCCTGGGAGACGTTCGCCACCACCTCAGCAAACCAGAACATCACCGTTACCATCAACGGTGCTCGTGTAACCATTCCGGCGATCGGCAAACTGGTCCAGAAACGGAGCAATGGGGCGGTTGGAGTTTCGGACGGCGGAACCGGGGCAACTGATGCCGATATCGCTCGCACTAATCTTTACGCGGCAAAATCTGGAGAGAACGAAGATATCACTTTGATACGTGGGTTGAAGGGGCGCGCCCAATTGTGGACTGACACCGATTATTCCACAGGTACGCTGGTAAGTTACACCGGGACTACAGTCGGTGCCATAGTGCGAGCCACTACATCCATTGTGGCAACATCTACTTATGCGGCCAGTGCATCCTTTGGTTACTGGATTGATGCTAACAGCATTGGTAGCAGTGGGCCAGCGCTGGCAAGTACAGGTTCACAACAAAATAGATGGCTTTTCAGAAACTCGTCTGGCGTTATTAGCACGGCAAATGGTGACATAATTCCGTCAGCTTCTGACGAGCGCGTTAAAAACATAATAAGAGAGATTACCGAAGAGGAGGCGGTTGACTTCATATCAGGACTAAAACCTATTAGATATACCTTCAAATGGGCTCCTGAAAAGATAAAGGTAGGGTATAGCGCACAAAATATTGAGACTCTCGATTCGGAGTTAATCTCGGTATCAGCACTGACCGTAATTGACCCAGTAAGCGGTGAAAGCAAGACATTCGAGGATGGAAAAATTATCGATCCTGGGGAAGTTGGTGCCGCTTATCTTGTTCCCGTGGTTAAGCAGCTTCTCAGAAGGCTGGATGATCTTGAAAACGCGATGAGAAATTAAATTTTATTTAAAGGTGAAATGGAATATGCATAGATGGTGCTAAAATGATTTAAGACTGAAGTGACTTTATAAATAATTGCTCAAAAATAAATGCGATTGTTTTGGTGGGGGGGACACGTTGGGCTCATGTTTTAAATATTCTGAGAGCTTGAGATTTTCAGTAATAAAGATGGGTACTCAGCCTCGAGGATTTGTGCGTTTTTTGAGCTGATTGATTGGCTTTTGATTAAATTACGTACCGACGTCGCACAGAAGTTCTTATGGAAATGTTAAAGAATTGGGATAAACCCTACAAAAACTATATGAAATACTTGACTGTTCTTTAATAATAATGATACTCGTGAGGTTTCACTACACACACTACTTTACGCATAAAATTAATGAAACACAAAATAAATTACAGACCTGAATTAGATGGGCTGAGAACCATTGCAGTACTTGCTGTTCTAATATATCATGCCAAATTAAGTTTCAATGGCGCGTTCCTTTTACCTGGAGGGTTTTTAGGGGTTGATGTTTTTTTTGTGCTTTCTGGTTACTTAATTTCTTCAATTATTCTTAATTCAGAAGCATCAAATAGTTTTAGTTTTTGGGGGTTTTATAACAGCAGAGCAAAAAGGATTTTTCCAGCATTATTTGCTATGCTGATTGTAGCTTCTTATGCTGCATACGGAATATTACTTCCAGATGCCTTTTTAATTTATGGTAAAACCCTAATAGCTTCGGCTCTATTTGTATCAAACGTTTACTTTTTTGGCGAGGATGCCTATGTCTCCGAGTCAAGTGATTTAAAACCACTTTTGCATACATGGAGTTTGTCTGTAGAATGGCAATTTTATTTAATATTTCCTGCGATTCTTTTTTTAATGTTAAAATTATTCAAAAAAAGAGTCATTTGGATTGTATTTTTAATGTGGTTTATTTCTTTTGCTGTTTCTGTTTATCAAGCCAAATATAATATAAATGCTGCATTTTATTTGCTACCTTCAAGATCTTGGGAATTGCTTTCTGGTTGTTTGGTAGCAATTATAGGTAGGAGAAGTAATAAATACTTATCATTTCTAGGAATGGCTATGGTAATTTTTTCACTGACTTTCATGAGTGATAAAATAGACCATCCTTCATTTTTAACACTGATTCCTGTGATTGGTACGTGTCTTTTTATAATATTCGCACATCACAGCAAAGACATTTGTGGTAAAACACTTTCGATCAAGCCTGTTGTATTTATAGGGATGATTTCATACTCTTTGTATTTATGGCATCAACCAATCTTTGCCTTCTATAGAATAAGATTTTATGAAATAAACACTTTCACTGGCTTGGCGTTGATTTTTGTTTCCATATTAGTCGCAGTGATATCATATTATTTTATAGAAAAACCTTTCAGGAAGGGTGGTTATAATTTATACAAGAAAATACTGGCAACTACATCGTTTATCATGATAATGACTTTTTCCTATTATATTCATGCAACTAATGGGGATATATCAAGGTTGTCCATACAAGCCCAAAATATATATATGAACTTTTCAGAGCCTGAGTTTCGTAGGCTTAAGGGCAACCCTGGTGCGAACTTGAGGAGTGGAATAATAAGCGAGTCATGTTTCTTGAGAGATCCCTATGATGCCTGTTCTAACGGTGATAGTTCGTGGGTTACAATTGGTGATAGTTACGCAGGTACTTTAGACTTTTATTTGAGTAAGGTACTTTTAGAAAAAGGACATGGGCTTATGTCATTAACTTATGAGCAATGCCCTTTCGTAAATGATTTTTGGTTTGGTAATGTACCAGAATGCGTTGAAGTTAATAAGCGTAGATGGAATATTATAAAAAGTTTCAAAGAAAGAAAGAATATCATTATCTCAGCAAATTATTATTTCTTCCGGGAGGGTAAGCTTGCAACAAACAATCCTCTGGAAGACGGTAGGAATAATTTGAGCTATGGCATTAGAGCCAATGAGGATGAGGTATGGCAGTCTTTTTCTAAGAATATTGTAACTCTCCAGGCATTGGGTCACAATGTAATCGTTATTTACCCTATCCCATCTGTTACTGAAGATGCAAAGAAAATGTATTTATCATTAATAACCGATCTTAAACCCCAATTTGACGGTATTATATACGAGAAAAATATCAAAGGGAAAACCGATGCTATAGAATTTGCTAAGAAATTAGATTCTGTAATCGTTAATAAAGAAAACCTAACTATAATTAGACCTGTTGATTTTATTTGTGATAATAAAGGATGCAAAATAATCACTACCGAAGGATCTCTATATAACAGCGGGAGTCATCTGTCAAATGTCGGTGTTAAATTATTATTTAGCAAAACCGATTTCAATGGGGCTAATCGTTGAGGGCTTTATCTATTCATAGAGTCCAAGGAAAATTTTTTTAATTAAAAAATATAAAATATGTGGCGGGTAAATTTTAATCGCACATGAAAAATATATTTAGTATTAGATTTTAATCGGAGATCTTCTAGACAGAAAAAATGGCGATTATCTATGATGTCGCCATCTGTTCACTGTAAAATCTTGTAGTCTCCAATTATCTCAATGGCTTACTCATTGTAAAAGATTGATAGGTAATACTAGGATTGACCATTCGCATCTTCAAAATATACTGTGCATATACACAGTGCTTTTTTGAGGTCATGATGTCACGCATATAAGACATAAAAATTGCTTTCGTTGCGTCTATACAGCTTAACCCTAAGGGTTATCGTTACCTGAGAACTGACGACTTCATTGAAAAGTTGCGGGAGTTCAGCTGGCATTTCACTAGGGCCGATGCAAATTCATGGATAGAGCGCAACCAGCTAGGCTTCGCTAACAAGACGACAGACGGCAGTGACAATCGTTACTGGATCTTACGCAATATGGGGAGGGTTCACTGATGGGATTTGCATCACCCGCTTCCGATTACGTCGAGCGCCAGCCCACTCCCGAAGTATTGTGCAACATGGGTGCCGATAGTCGTGTACTCGAAACTGATTTGGGGTTTGCGATTATCGAACCTGTAGTGAACAAGACACCCGGAGATGTGTTGTTAATACTTAGCGATGGCCACACACAATTTGCCAAGCTAATGGGCAGGGCGCTCATAACTGATGATGGAGAGGCGATATAAGGAGCAGCGCTGGAGCAGATTGAAGTGCTGGGCCGGATGACGTTCTTCTTCAATCATGCAATAGACGATGGGCTACAGATATGAATACGCAGCTCACGAAATCGGCTCGATTAGTTCCGGCCCCTGATTCTTCACATTCCCCACTGCACGAGTAACGGCATGCCATATAAACTTGTCGGCTGGAACCGTGCCGTCAGCGACAATCTCTTCTGCTTCTTTTCCCCCGACGTTCTGGCGCATCCATTCGCGTGCCGCTTCAGGTGACAGAACAAGAGGCCGGCGGTCGTGAATATCGACCAGACCTTTATCAGCTGCAGACGTTACAATCAGAAAGCCTTGTGCATCATCGCCGCGCTCGAATGGCGTATTGCCAATCGCCGCCATGAAAATGGGCTGGCCATCTTCCCGGTGAATGAAGTAGGGCTGTTTCTTGTCGCCTTCCTTCTTCCATTCGAACCATCCGTCGGCGAAGCATATCGCCCGGCCATGTTGCCAGAGAGGTTTGAACATGCGGCTTGTGGCCGCAGTCTCGACGCGAGCATTAATCAGTGGCGGCTTATCCCACCACCCGGGCGCATAGCCCCAGAACACTGGATCGAGATGCACCTGCTCGTCGCGTTCGTTCAGCAGCAGAACTTTGGTACCGGGCGCAACGTTGTAGCGTCCAATAGGTTCCGGGTCATAGGCAATGTCACGATCGGCTTCGTCGGCCAGGTAAGCTTGATATTGTTCACGGGTTTGTGCTTGTGCAAAACGTCCACACATAGAAACCTCCAGTCACTCAGACTGAAAGTATAGGGCAGGGAGAAAATGAGGTACGCACTGAGTAAAGTTAGGGGCAAATTTAGGGGCAAAAATGCGGAATAGGGGCAAAAAAAGGGCACTGAAAATGTAGGTCTGGGTAGCTTTAGGGAGAAGTTATTATGCTATAACTAATTGAATAAGTTGAGAAAATAAATGATATCAATGAGTTGGAAAAATCAGCGTAGCTTATTCAGGTTGTACTGTTCTTTCTTGTTAATCTCTTGATTTTGTAGCATCTATTCGTTACTCAGATCTCAAATGGGGCACAGGGTGAGAAAACGATTTCAAAGCGTCAGCTTCGTGTTCATCTCTTCTATCCATGTAGCATAGATTTCATACACCATCTGCGCATTTACGTGCCCCATCTGGTTAGCGATAAAAGACGGGTTTGCGGCTACCGGTAAAAACCAGCATGCGAAAGTGTGTCGTGTATGGTACGGATTGCAGCGCCGAATGCCAGCACGATTTACAAATGAGCCCCTCAAAGAAGTTTGGTTAAGACTAACGGGTTGTCTACACTTACAGCTTACGCAGTAAAAACGGAGGTGAAAATGTCTGACCGTCCCGTTAATGGTGACCATCCTGATTATAATCCCAGCCCGGATAACCCGGAAAAGGATGGAAGAAAACCGAAAGATGATCCTGGCTCAGCGCCTGAATCAGGCGATAAAGATCCAGAGTAATGACCAGCCGCCTCTACGAAGGCGGTTTTAACACCCATTACGGCCTCGCTATGCGCAACGCTATTCACGATATTCCGATACCCGCTCAGAACCCCCTGTTTTGCCGGACGAGAAGGTGAGATAAAGCACCGATCTCATCCCCGCGTTCCAGCACGTTTTACAGTTCTCCTGCTACGCTTTTGAGGGGGACAAGGGAGCGCTTCTATGAAAAATAAAGACGAACAGACAGGATTAGTTGGGCTGGCGATTGGTGCCGCCGTTATCGGGCTGGTTTCAGCGCAGAAGATCATCAACCGTGAAAGTATTGTCGATGAGCTGGTGAGGCTCGGCAGGCAGAAGGGGGATGGTGTCGAAGATGAGGTCTTTTTAAAAGCGGCTGAGTTAGTGAGAAAAGGGGTATAAGCGATGGCTGAAATTCGTCATGCACAGTGTCATTGTGGGGCGGTGAAATTCACTGTTGAGCTGACGGACGGCCTGAATACCGCACGGCGATGTAGCTGCTCGTTTTGCAGGATGCGCGGGGCAGTAGTGGTTTCCGCGCCGTTGACGGGTATTAAGGTGACGCAGGGCGCGGACACGCTCACAGAGTACCGTTTCAACACCGGCACGGCGCGCCATTTCTTCTGCTCGGTTTGCGGTATTTATACGTTCCATCAACGACGTTCCAATACCAATGAATATGGTGTGAATGTCGCCTGTCTGGAGAATGTTACGCCATTCGACTTCCCGGAAGTGGCGGTAATGGATGGAGTAAATCACCCAATGGATGGCGACAGCGGGGTAATTGGCTATCTCTCTTTTCGTAAAGAGCAGGCGAAACAGAGATAAAATTAGCCCGCAGATCGCTGCGGGCTAACGGGATTAGAACTGGTAAACCAGACCTAACGCTACGATGTCATCCGTACCGATGCCATTGTTTTTGTAGAATGAATCATCTTCATCCAGCAGGTTGATTTTATAATCAACATAGGTGGACATGTTTTTGTTGAAATAGTAGGTAGCACCGACGTCAGCGTATTTCACCAGGTCTTTATCGTCCTGACCATTGCCCAGATCTTTACCTTTGGACTGTAAATAGGAAACAGCCGGACGAAGGCCGAAGTCAAACTGATATTGTGCGGTCACTTCAAAGTTCTGGGTTTTATTTGCAACCGCATCTGCATTGTCGCCGTACGGCGTCATATTACGGGTTTCGGAATACATTGCAGCCAGGTAAATGTTGTTGGCATCGTATTTGAGGCCTGCGGTCCATGCATCCGCAGTATCACCGCCCGCAGTAGTGTAATTTACCTGATCGTTAGTACGGTCAGATGAAGCATATGCCGCGCCTGCGCTGAAGCCCATGCCGAAATCGTAGGTTGCGGAGATACCGTAACCGTCACCATTTTCATGACGTGTATCACGACCGTTGTTGGTCCCTTCATTGGTAGAGCAGAAATTCTCATCGCAGTTATTACCTTCATTATTACCCTGATACTGCACCGCGAAGTTCAGACCCTGCACCAGACCAAAGAAGTCGGTGTTACGGTAGGTCGCCACGCCGTTTGCACGACCGGTCATAAAGTTATCGGCATAAGTATAAGAGTCGCCACCAAATTCTGGCAGCATATCGGTCCAGCCTTCTACGTCGTACAGGACGCCATAGTTACGGCCATAATCGAAGGATCCGTAGTCGCCCACCTTCACACCCGCGAAGGCCAGACGCGTCCAGGACTGATTGTCAGAGCCTTCGGTGTTGTTAGCCTGAATGTTGTATTCCCACTGCGCGTAACCGGTCATCATGTCGTTGATTTGGGTTTCACCTTTGAAACCCAGACGCATATAGGTTTGGTCGCCATCTTTTGACGCATCGTCAGAGAAATAATGCAGACCATCTACTTTGCCATACAGATCCAGTTTATTGCCGTCTTTATTATAAATTTCAGCTGCGTGAGCGGCTCCAGCCATTAACAAAGCGGGGATCATCAGTGCCAGTACTTTTCTTTGCATTTTGATTATTCCTTTGCAGTTATTTTTTATTGCTTAGTGAACTTTCCGGGCTGGAAAGCTGTCCCATGCTAAATCACACTGAGGGCTGATGAATAAAATATAATTGTTACGGGTTGAGTAAAATCTAAAGCAAATGATGCGTTTGAAATAACAATTGATGCCGTGAATTAATCGTTATAATCGATACAAAATAAAAATTATTAATTAAGTGGTAAAGCAGGTATTCTCCATGGCGTTATATGCCTTTAAGATTTTTTCATCCATAATTCACGTGAATATTGTTCAGAACATTGAGGCAATTTTCACCGAACTTCTGGATTAGCCCGGTGCACGTGCATCGGGCTTTTTTATGGCAAAAAAATGCCCGGACAAGCCGGGCATAACGGTTATTCGCTGGGTGATTTTTCCGCTTTCCCCGCCAGCTGAGCAAGGAAATCATAACGCTTCTGAAGATCCGCTGCCGCGTCCCTCCATAGCTGCTCTGCTACTTCTGGTTGTTGGGCGTTCAGCCTGCGGAAACGCTGCTCCTGAAGTAAGGTTTCGGCAAGGGCTTCTGAAGGCGGACGTGAATCCAACGCCAGCGGTAATTTTCCTTCATCGGCACGGCGCGGGTCAAAGCGGTACAGCGGCCAGAAGCCGGTTGCGGTAAGCTGACGCATCTGGTCGTGGCTAAGCGCCAGATCGTAGCCATGCTCCTCACACGGGCTATAGGCGATGATCAGCGACGGTCCAGGATACGCTTCCGCTTCCTGAATGGCTTTCACCGTCTGGTTAAGCTGCGCGCCCAGCGAAATCTGCGCGACGTAGACGTGTCCATACATCATCATGCTGACGCCCAAATCTTTACGCGCCTTTCGTTTGCCATGCTCACCAAATTTCGTGACCGCACCCAGTGGCGTTGCTTTCGAGGCCTGTCCGCCGGTGTTGGAATAACACTGAGTATCAAGCACCAGAATGTTAACGTTTTCGGTGAGGCTCAGGACGTGATCAAGACCACCGAAACCAATATCGTAGGCCCACCCGTCGCCACCGATCAGCCAGATAGATTTTTCAACCAGCGCGTCAGCATCGGTCAGCAGTTGTTCAGCCCCTTCAACACCCTGAAGCGCGTGGCGCAGTTCAGCAACCTGTGCGCGACGAACGTCAGGCTTGGCCTCCGCATGCAGGGCGTCATTCAGCTCTGCCGGGATTTTATCGGCAAACTGTTCCAGCAGACGCATTACGCGGGCGCGGTGCTGATCGACCGTCAGGCGGAATCCCAGACCAAATTCTGCGTTATCCTCAAATAGCGAGTTTGCCCAAGCCGGGCCGCGGCCATACGCGTCGGTGGTATAAGGCGTAGACGGCAAGTTCCCCCCATAGATTGACGAGCAGCCCGTCGCGTTGGCAATCAGCATCCGGTCGCCGTAAAGCTGGGTAAGCAGTTTGATGTACGGCGTTTCACCGCATCCGGAACACGCCCCGGAGTACTCGAAGAGGGGGGTGATGAGCTGCGAGGTACGAATGTCAATGCGTTCCAGCTTGTTGCGATCGATTTCGGGCAGGTCGAGGAAGAAGTCATAATTCACTTTCTCTTCTTCAACATGTTCCAGACGCGACATCATATTAATGGCTTTGATTGAGGGATCCTGACGATCTTTCGCCGGGCACACCTCGACGCACAGGTTACAGCCGGTACAGTCCTCTGGTGCCACCTGAAGAACATATTTCTGGCCACGCATATCACGGGATTTTACATCCAGCGAGTGCAGACTTTCCGGTGCGTCCGCCATCGCTTCTGGCGACACCACTTTGGCGCGAATGGCCGAGTGCGGGCAGGCCGCCACGCAGTGGTTGCACTGGGTGCACAGCTCTTCTTTCCAGATAGGGATCGCTTCGGCAATGTTGCGTTTTTCCCAGCGGGTCGTGCCCATCGGCCAGGTGCCATCAGGCGGAAGCGCAGAGACGGGAAGAGTGTCGCCCAACCCGGCAAGCATCGCCGCCGTAACGGTTTTGACGAAATCCGGGGCAGCGTCAGACACCACTGGCGGCCGGTTCGGGCTGCTGGTATTGACTGGCTGCAATGGCACCTCGAACAGCGACTCGCGGGCCAGCGCCAGCGCCTGCCAGTTGCGCTCAACCAGCTCCTGACCTTTGCTGCTGTAGCTTTTGGCTATCGCCCCCTGTAGCTCCATCAGCGCGCTGTCGCCCGGCAGAATATTGGTCAGGTGGAAGAACGCCATCTGCATAACCGTATTGATGCGCGCCGCCAGGCCGCATTCGCGGGCGATCTTCGCGGCGTTAATGACATACAGGCGCGCCTGTTTTTGGTTAAGCACTGCCTGCACTTCCTGAGGCAGGCGTGCCCAGACCTCATCGGCGCTATACGGGGTGTTGATCAGGAAAATACCGCCGGGCTTCAGGCGCTCGGCCATCTGGTATTTATCGATAAACTGGAGCTGATGACAGCCAACAAAATCCGCCTGAGAAATCAGGTATGCCGAGCGGATCGGGTGTTCGCTGACGCGCAGGTGGGAAACGGTCAGTCCGCCCGCTTTTTTGGAGTCGTAGACGAAATATCCTTGCGCATACCACGGCGTAGAGTTGCCGATAATTTTAATGTTGTTCTTGGTCGCCGAGACGCTGCCGTCGCTGCCCAGACCGTAGAACAGCGCTTCCAGTTTCGCATTCGAGGGCAGGGTGTTTTCCGGCAAAGGGAGAGAAAGGTTAGTCACGTCATCATAAATGCCGACCGTAAAGCGCGGCTTCGGTTTTGCCTCGCGCAGTTCAGCAAATACGGCCAGGACGCACTCCGGCCCGAACTCTTTGGAAGACAAACCATAACGCCCGCCAATGACGCGCGGCAGCGTTTCGCGTTCACCGTGATTAAACGCCTCAGCCAGAGCGGTCATTACATCAAGGTAAAGGGGTTCAGCCTGCGCGCCAGGCTCTTTGGTGCGGTCAAGTACCGCCACGGCACGCGCGCTTTCCGGCAGGGCTGCGAGCAGATGTTTCGCAGAGAATGGACGGTAGAGGCGAACTTTGAGCACGCCAACTTTCTCTCCACGCGTCAATAGCTCATCAACCACCTCTTCACAGGTGCCGATGGCAGAGCCCATCAGGACGATCACGCGCTCGGCCTGCGGATGACCGTAATATTCAAACGGCTTATATTCGCGGCCCGTCGCAGCGGCAAAATCGTCCATCGCCTGTTCAACGTGCGCATACACCGCGTTGTACCACGGGTTCGTCGCCTCGCGGGACTGGAAATAGGTATCCGGGTTCGCAGAGGTACCCCGGATCACCGGATGTTCCGGATTGAGGGCGCGAGCGCGATGCGCATCGATGTCCGCCTGCGGCAGCAGATTCAGAATGGTGTCGTCCGGCAGTGGAACGATTTTATTGATCTCGTGGGACGTACGGAAACCATCGAAGAAATGAATAAATGGCACACGGCTTTTCAGCGTGGCGATATGCGAAATCAGCGCGAAATCCTGTGCTTCCTGCACGCTGCTGGCGCAGAGCATAGCGCAGCCGGTCTGACGCACGGCCATCACGTCTGAGTGGTCGCCAAAAATAGAGAGAGCGTGAGTGGCTACGGTGCGTGCGGCAACGTGCAACACAAACGGCGTTAATTGCCCTGCCAGCTTGTAAAGCGTGGGGATCATCAACAGCAGCCCCTGAGATGACGTGAACGAGGTCGACAGGGCACCGGTCTGCAACGCACCATGCACGGTGGCAATGGCACCGGCTTCGGACTGCATCTCTACAACCCGCGGGACATCGCCCCAGACGTTTTTTATCCCATTACCAGCCCAGGCGTCAGCCTGTTCAGCCATGGTGGAGCTGGGCGTGATGGGGTAGATGGCGATCACTTCGCTGGTACGAAACGCAACAGACGCGACTGCACCATTGCCGTCAATAGTTTGCATAGGACAACACCCTTACATTGCGCAAAAAGAGGGGCCTGTAAAACGACGACAGACCCTGAATATTATCTGTGTATTTTAGCAAAGCTCAGGTTTTACGATTTTCGCTTTTGTGTCCTTGGGATGCGCTGTATCAATGACTGGATGGCTATTCGCGTTAAAAAATTGCGAGAAATTGTTACCAGGGCGCATAAATACGCACATCCGCTCTCGACGATGCGGCGCGTGATGCCTATTATGCATAGGTTTCGCTTTATTTATGGGGAGGAAGGTATGCGTTCAGCATTTTGGGTCGGATGTGCCGCGTTACTGTTGTCGGCATGCAGCAATGAACCTGTACAGCAGGCGACAGCGGCACACGTTACGCCGGGTATGCGAGCGGCGATGTCCAGTTCAGGTCAGGCCAACTGCGCAATGATCGGCGGTTCACTCTCCGTTGCCCGTCAGCTTGACGGCTCCGCTATCGGCATGTGCGCGTTGCCAAACGGCAAACGCTGTAGTGAGCAGTCCCTTGCCGTAGGATCGTGCGGGAGTTACTGAGTTATTCAACTCGCTTAAACATTAAAGACTTATTGGCTGTCGCCAGCGTTAACTGGTCTTCGGTCAGGTCTACCTGAGCGCCTGTGCGTAGCATATCGGCGAGGGTCTGATCCAGTTCATTAAGCTGCGGCTCGGTGCAGAGTTTCCGCGTCATTGCCAGCGTTTTGACCGTCAACTCTCCTTCGGACAATTTTCCCTGGCCGTTGAAGCCGTTGCACATTGTGCCGGAGACGGCAATGTTGTTAATCAGGCTGATACTGGGCTGCGCGCTGAACCGAATTTCAGGCTGCGTTTTCAGGCCCTTAACCGCTTTGCCATCAACGTTTTCCAGCACGAAACGGTGATTCTCTAACTGATCGGTCTGAACGGAGGCTTTACCGGGATTAACGCATCCAGCCAGTGCGAGGCTGATTAAACTTACTGCCGCGAGCTTTTTCATTTTTCTTCTCAAACTATCAATGCTGTAAATATTTTTTCAGTGTAACCATACCCTCCAGGGTGTTAATGGGGTTTATCTGAAAGTGCGAGATAAGGACCGGGCGGCAACGCACCCGGTGAATAAATTAGTGCGATTTAAACCCGGCTGCGGCCATCAGCATTTTAAAGAGCATACTTACGCAGGCCAGTGCCAGGACGCTGCCGCCCCAGATGATGGCAAGCCACATCAAACGTTTCCATACAGGTTGTTGCATCAGTGATAACCCTCCCCATGCTGTACTTTTCCGCGAAAAACGTAATAACTCCAGAAGGTGTAGACCAGAATCACAGGAATGATCAACAGTGCGCCCACCAGCATGAAGCCCTGGCTTTGGGCTGGCGCAGCGGCCTGCCAGAGGGTAATGTCCGGCGGGATGATATGCGGCCAGATGCTGATCCCAAGCCCGCTAAAGCCAAGAAAAATCAGCCCTAACGTCATGATAAACGGCAGTGTATGGCTCGCAGGATCGTTCAGGCAGCGCCACTGGCACAGACTCAGGATCGCAACCAGCGCAGGAACGGGCAGCAGATAAAACAGATTTGGCAGCGTAAACCAGCGCGCAGCAATGGCTGCTTGGGCGAGAGGGGTCCATATACTGATTACCGCAATGAATACCAGAAGCAGGAGCAGAAGCACTTTCGATACCTGACGCATCCGCTGTTGCAGGGCATTTTCACTTTTCATTACCAGCCACGTTGATCCTAACAGCGCGTAAGCCACCACAAGACCCGCACCGCAGAAAAGATTGAACGCGGTAAACCAGTCAAACGGACCACCGCTGTAAGCGCGACCGGTGACGCTGAACCCGTGGATGACCGCGCCGACGGTGATGCCCTGGCTGAAGGCCGCCACAATTGACCCGCCAATAAAGGCCTTATCCCAGAACGGACGGTGCGCCGGAGTCGCTTTGAAGCGAAATTCGAAGGCGACGCCACGAAATATAAGCCCGATCAGCATTATTGTCAGTGGAATGGTTAGCGCGTCGATGATCACCGCATAGGCGAGAGGAAAGGCGCCAAACAGAGCCGCACCGCCAAGCACCAGCCAGGTTTCGTTGCCGTCCCAGACGGGAGCCACGCTGTTGACCATTACGTCGCGATCGTCCGCATTCGGTGTTACCGGAAACAGTATGCCAATCCCCAGATCAAAACCGTCCATCACGATATACATCAACGTGGCGAAAACGATAATCACGAACCAGATAATGGAAAGATCGATACCCATTACGGTTACTCCTTAAATTCAGTGGTGACGGCAGAAAGCGGACGAGCAGGGCGGCCATCGGATTCAGTCGCGAAGGATTCATAAGGCTGCGGCCCTTTTTTAATCAGACGCACCATATAGCTATAACCCACGCCGAACACCGCGGTATAAACCACGAAGAAGGCCAGCAAGCTGATGCTCATGTGCAGATCGCCATGTGCGGAAACCGCATCCTTCGTACGCTGTAGCCCATAGACGACCCAGGGCTGGCGGCCGACCTCCGTTGTTACCCATCCGGCGAGGATCGCGATCAGCCCGGACGGCCCCATCAGCAGGGTAAACCACAGGAAGGAACGTGAGGTGTAGAGGCGCTGTTTGTAACGCAGCCAGACCGCCACCATGCCCAGGAAGAGCATCAACATCCCTAAACCGGCCATGATGCGGAAAGACCAAAAGACAATGGTGGCGTTCGGGCGATCGTCTTTTGGGAACTCCTTCAATGCCGGAACCTGTTTATCGAAACTGTGGGTCAGGATAAGGCTGCCGAGAGCGGGAATTTCAAGGCTAAAACGGGTCCGTTCCTGCTCCATATCCGGCCAGCCAAACAGCAGCAACGGAGTAGGCTCACCCGGGGGATTCTCCCAGTGGCCTTCAATGGCGGCTATTTTCGCGGGCTGGTGTTTTAAGGTATTAAGCCCGTGCATATCACCCACCAGTGCCTGAACAGGGGCTACGATCAACGTCATCCACAACGCCATGGAGAGCATGGTGCGAATGGCAGGCGTGTTGTTTCCGCGCAGCAAATGCCAGGCCGCGGAGGCTCCGACAAACAGCGCGCTGCTGAGAAATGCCGCAATCGACATGTGCAGCAGGCGGTAAGGGAAGGAGGGGTTAAACACCACGGCAAACCAGTCCACCGGAACGACCTGACCGTTGATGATTTCATACCCTTGCGGTGTCTGCATCCAGCTGTTTGACGAGAGGATCCAGAACGTAGACATGAGGGTCCCCAGTGCGACCATGCAGGTCGAAAAGAAGTGCAGCCCCGGCCCGACCTTATTCCAGCCAAACAACATTACTCCGAGAAACCCCGCCTCAAGGAAGAACGCGGTAAGCACTTCATAGGTCAGCAGAGGGCCGGTAATGCTGCCCGCAAACTGCGAAAACCCGCTCCAGTTGGTGCCAAACTGATAAGCCATCACCAGGCCGGAGACCACGCCCATCCCAAAGTTGACGGCGAAGATCTTCGACCAGAAATGGTACAGCGAACGCCAGACGGGGTTTTTTGTTTTCAGCCACAGCCCTTCCAGCACGGCGAGATAGCTCGCCAGGCCAATGGTTATCGCCGGAAAAATAATATGAAAGGATACGGTAAAGGCGAACTGTATTCGCGCAAGATGAAACGCATCTGGACCAAACATGCACTGCCTCAATGTTAAACGGTGTGCTGTTATGATAAAGAGGGGGAAAATGAGATAGCAGAAGCAGAAATTGATAATTTATCTATAACAGTTGTGGGAAAATGTGAACTTTATCTGGCTGATATAGCTAACAAGGAAGAATAAAAAATTTCTTTTTATGATTTTTACGCATTAAACAGCTTGCTTTGTCGCCAGCAACATGCGTTAATGGATTTCTGGTTTTGAATCCAAATAAATATCTGACGTAGTTTTATAAAGCAGTTCTCATCACGTTGTGCCTCTCCGCAGCCTCTCTTGGGTCTTTATCTACATTCCGATTAGTTTTGTATCGAACCAACTTTTGCCTGATCGGCTCATGAGTAATTTACGTTTTTACGTTTACAGGAGAATCCTATGACTTCTTATATCCATTTCCGCTGCCCATGCTGTCATGGCTCGCAGTACCGCACCTCAGCTTTTGATGTGTCTGACAAAAATCCGTTCGGCGCAAAATGCATTTTCTGCAAATCGTCGATGATCACGCTCGACCACCTGGCCGCAGCGCGTTCTGCTCAGAATCACATTACTGAGTACCGCAAGTAATCTACCGCGTTTCCCATAACAGTTAGCAAATTCTTCTCTTTTTCTCCTGCTGATATACACTGTCAGCAATAAGGAGAATCTGATGAAAAAATACCAGCGTCTGGCGCAACAAATTATCTCGCAGATTGAGCTTGGCGTATGGTTGCCGGGCGATAAGCTGCCTTCTCTGCGAGAGCAGGTGGCAAGCAGCGGCATGAGTTTCATGACCGTGGGCCACGCGTATCAGATGCTGGAAAGTCAGGGGCGCATTGTTGCCAGACCGCAGTCAGGCTATTACGTTGCCGCCCGTCCGACCACACACCAGCCAGCACCGCCCGCGCAGGTGATGCGCGATGAAGTAGTTGACATCAACACCTATATCTTCGACGTGCTACAGGCCAGCCGCGACCCCTCCGTTGTCCCTTTTGCCTCGGCATTTCCCGATCCGCGCCTATTCCCGCTTCAGCAACTCAACCGCTCGCTGGCTAATGTCAGTAAAACGGCCACGGCCATGAGCGTGATTGAAAACCTGCCGCCGGGTAACGTCGACTTACGTCATGCCATTGCCCGTCGCTACGCTCAGCAGGGGATGAATATCTCCCCGGACGAAATTGTGATCACCGCGGGCGCGCTCGAAGCACTCAACCTTAGTTTGCAGGCTGTCACTGAACCAGGTGACTGGGTTATCGTTGAAAACCCCTGTTTTTATGGCGCACTCCAGGCACTTGAACGTCTGAAACTGAAAGCGCTGTCGGTTGCCACTGACGTGCGTGAGGGCATCGATCTCAGTGCCCTTGAGCAGGCGTTAAATGATTATCCGGTGAAAGCCTGCTGGCTGATGACCAACAGTCAGAACCCGCTCGGCTTCACGCTGAGTGCAGAGAAGAAATCTCAGCTGGTGGCCT
The DNA here is from genome assembly GCF_013375955.1 of Enterobacter sp. DSM 30060. Classification (NCBI taxonomy): domain Bacteria; kingdom Pseudomonadati; phylum Pseudomonadota; class Gammaproteobacteria; order Enterobacterales; family Enterobacteriaceae; genus Enterobacter; species Enterobacter sp. DSM 30060. The sequence continues at coordinate 4,219,371 of NZ_CP056118.1, read as the reverse complement.
TATTAACCCGGCATAACGTCACGCTGATTGAAGACGATGTTTACAGCGAACTCTACTTTGGCCGCGAAAAGCCGCTTCCGGCAAAGGCCTGGGATAAGCAGGATATGACGTTGCACTGCTCCTCATTCTCCAAGTGTCTGGTGGCCGGTTTCCGTATTGGCTGGGTGGCGGCGCGAAAACATGCGCGCCGTATTCAGCAGTTACAGCTGATGAGTACGTTATCCACCAGCTCCCCCATGCAGCTGGCGCTGGTGGATTACCTGGCGACCAAACGTTACGACGCCCACCTTCGTCGCCTGCGGCGCACGCTTGCTGAACGCAAACAGCAGGCCTGGCAATCGCTTTTGCGCCATATGCCTGCTGGCGTCAAAATCCATCATAACGACAGCGGCTACTTTTTATGGCTGGAACTGCCTGAAGAGCTGGATGCGGGGCAGTTGAGTGAAAAGGCATTAACTCATCAAATCAGCATTGCGCCCGGCAAAATGTTTTCCACGTCCAATATCTGGACACCGTTTTTCCGTTTCAATACCTCATGGGGATGGGGCGAGCGGGAGGAGCAGGCGGTCGTCCAGCTGGCGGCGTTAATTCGCGAAATGATGCTGCCCCCAGTCACACCTTGATGAAAATTCCTGAAGCGACATGACGCGCGGTCTACCTTTAGTAAGGGAGTGTGGATTGGTAACGTGACGTTGTCACGCATCGACCCGCCAGAACGTGTGCTGACAGCGAAAACAATGTCGATTTCAACAGGACGATACTATGCAAAATCAACTGCTGATTAATGGTGAACTGGTGACCGGCGAGGGTGAGAAGCAGGCGGTTTACAATCCTGCCACGGGTGAAGTATTGCTGGAGATTGCTGAAGCGTCGGCAGCACAGGTGGACGCTGCCGTCCAGGCTACCGATCGCGCGTTCACTGAGTGGGGGCAAACGACGCCCAAAACGCGCGCCGAAAGTTTGTTGAAACTGGCTGATGTGATAGAAGCCAACGCTGACGCGTTCGCACAACTGGAGTCGCTAAATTGCGGGAAACCGCTGCACTGTGTCCAGGGAGATGAGATCCCGGCCGTGGTCGATGTGTTTCGCTTCTTTGCCGGGGCCGCCCGCTGCCTGAATGGGCTGGCTGCCGGAGAATACCTCGAAGGACATACCTCAATGATTCGCCGCGACCCGGTTGGCGTTGTCGCCTCTATCGCGCCCTGGAACTATCCTCTGATGATGGCGGCGTGGAAGCTGGCGCCCGCGCTGGCGGCGGGAAACTGTGTCGTCATCAAGCCGTCTGAAATCACCCCGTTGACGGCGCTGAAGCTGGCGGAACTGGCGAAAGATATCTTCCCGCCAGGCGTGCTCAACGTGCTGTTTGGTCGCGGCAAAACCGTAGGAGATCCGCTGACCGGGCACGAAAAAGTCCGTATGGTTTCTCTCACCGGCTCTATTGCTACCGGAGAACATATTATCGGGCATACCGCATCTTCAGTTAAACGTACCCATATGGAATTGGGCGGAAAAGCCCCGGTCATTGTCTTTGACGATGCAGATTTGGATGCCGTGGTTGAAGGCGTGCGTACGTTTGGTTTCTACAATGCTGGTCAGGATTGTACCGCAGCCTGTCGTATCTATGCCCAGAAGGGGATTTACCCCGCGCTGGTCGAAAAGCTGGGCGCAGCTGTTACCAGCCTGAAAATGGGCGCGCCGGACGATACATCAACGGAGCTGGGCCCGCTCAGCTCCGCAGCGCATCTTTCCCGCGTTTGCGCTGCCGTGGATGAAGCCAAAGCCCTTGGACATATCCGCGTCGTCACCGGTGGCAGTAAAAGAGAGGGGGCAGGATATTACTTCCAGCCAACGCTACTGGCCGGGGCGAAGCAGGAAGATGCGATCGTCCAGCGAGAAGTGTTTGGCCCGGTGGTCAGCGTGACAGAATTTGAGGATGAAGCGCAGGTGCTGAACTGGGCTAACGATTCGCAATACGGCCTGGCCTCGTCCGTCTGGACAAAAGACGTCGGACGCGCCCATCGCCTCAGCGCACGGTTGCAGTATGGCTGCACCTGGGTCAATACCCATTTTATGCTGGTGAACGAAATGCCGCACGGCGGGATGAAGTTATCCGGTTACGGAAAAGATATGTCGGTCTACGGACTTGAGGATTACACGGTAATCCGACATGTCATGTTTAAACACTAAACCCTCATGCCCGGCGCAGTGCCGGGCGATTCAGCTTACCAGCCACATACCTCGTGTTCATTTTCCGTATCGTAGGCGCGAACGGTATTCACCAGATCCTTCACGACATCTGCCGCGACGTCCGGAATCAACAGCTCCATTGGCGCTTCTGTTTCATAATCCACCGACACGCCGTTGCTGTTGTTGGTGAGGGTCACGGTATAGGTAGCCTTACCCATTATTTACTCCTTATGCGTGTTGACCACTTTACCGATACCCGCACCGCTGAGCGTGACGGCAGGATCCGCGAAAAAGTCGATATTAAAATACGTGTCGTCGGTCAGTAGCTCAATGCGGTGCCATTTTTGCGGTGGCGAGATGCCAAAAGAACCGGCCTCAATGATCACTTCCAGATCGGGTTCGGTGGCATCGCCATCGGCAAAGCCAAAGTAACGCACCGCACCCTGCATGACGGACAACCGACCGTACACGCCGGCTTTGGTGTTGTGATGGGTAAAAAGCGCTTTTGGGGCGCTCTCTTTATTCCAGAACGGCGTCGAGCGGGTATGAACAAAGTTTTCAGGAATACGTAACATAATAGTTTCCTTCATGTTGTCGGACGCTTAAAGGGACTTAAGCACCTCAGGTTCAACAAAGAATTCAATATTGAACAAGGTATCGTCGGTCATCACCTCAATGTGGTGCCATCTCTCTGGCGGGAAAACGCCGAAACGACCCGCTTCAATGACGAGCTCGCTGTCAGGCTCAGGTGTAAATTCATCAGCATAGCCCAGATAACGCACTGCGCCACGCATCACCGACAGGCGAGGGTAAACGCCCGGACGCGTGCCCGTATCCAGGTGACGTTTAAAAATGCCGGCTGGGGCCGTTTCTTTGTTCCAGAAAGGCGTGGAACGGGTGTGAATGCAACTCTGCGGAATGCGTAGCATGTTTCCTCCCTTAAAAGCCTGCTGTTATTAGACTGCTTTCTGAGGGGATGGATTTATCAAAAAGTGCATTTAATTTGCATGTTATCAATAATAACCGTTTTGCTTTACCCGGCGTTGTTACACAAGGTACTCAGTTGTTATTATCATTAATAATTAAGTGGTTATTGTGTAACGAAAAAACTTGATCTGTGTCAACATATGACGCATATTGCGTGCGGTTATTTTTCGGCTCAGGTAAACAGAATGACGTTGTATCAAAAGATGTTGGTTTTCTACGCAATCATGGCCTCCATCTGCGCATTAATTACCTGGTTCCTGTCTAAAGATCGTAAACGTATTCGCCTGTTGAGCGCATTCCTGGTGGGATCTACCTGGCCGATGAGCTTTCCTGTTGCCCTGTTAATCTCTCTTTTCTGAAGCACGCTTCAAGAATCGGCATCCAGACATAGCATTCCATACATTGAGGCTGTATAAATATACAGTCCGTCATACATGGAGTGCTTATGAACAGTTTCTATTCACAGCAAGCAGGCTGCAAGGTGCGCTGGCAGTATCTTCCCGGTTTCGGTGACCCGGTTGTGTTTATCCACGGGTTGGGCTGTGCATCGTCGTATGAATATCCTCGTATTGTCTGTGATACCCGTTTCGGGGGGCGCAGAGCCATTCTGATCGATCTTCCCGGTAGCGGTTACAGTGACAAACCTGACAACTACCGTTATCGCACAAGTGAACAGGCGCAGGTGGTGGTTGAACTGTTAGACCATCTCGGCCTGGATAGTCTTTGGCTCTATGGTCATAGCATGGGGGGGAGTATCGCGATCGAAACGGCAACGCTGCTAAAGTCACGCGTTAAAGGCCTGATAGTGTCTGAACCCAATTTTCATGCGGGTGGCGGGATGTTCAGCCGGGCAATTGCGGCCCAAACGGAACAACATTTTCTGGAACAGGGCTATGATGACATGCTGCGGGCGGAAACGACGGCGTGGTCTGGAAGCCTTCAAAGCAATGCCCCCTGGGCCGTCTGGCGCGGCGCAACGAGCCTGGTCAAGGGCGTTAAACCCGACTGGGAACACCTGTTTTTGTCATTGAGCTGCCCGGTCATGTTAGTTTTTGGTGAGTGGTCCCTGCCTGATGAAGATTTTAATCGCCTGCAACAAAAAGGCGTTGCTGTAAAAATTATCCCTGATGCGGGCCATTCAATGTCCTGGGAAAACCCGTCAGCGTTGGCTCAGGCTTTGTCTGGCTTCATAAACGGATCATGAAGGGGTAGCCCGCATTGCTGCGGGCTGCAATGATTAAGACAGCAAGGCAGACAAGGCTTTCCGCGCAGCAGGCTTAATGTCATACGGGCACTGATAATCCACATTCTCAATCGCGCGGGTGTAGAGCGCAACCAGCCAGTCATAAACATAGGCTGTCGCCGCATGAACAGGCTGCTCGCCAAGTCGGGTAAGACGGGGTGAAGCATTGCTCACAACTGGCGTCACAAAAATTGGCTGACCTTTGCGGATCCGGCTTGCAGGCCGTTCAGAAACGGGCGTCAGTTCATAGCCAAGCCAACTAATGAAATTGCCTGTCGCGGCATGCAGCTGCGCAGCACTGCTTTTATCTGTTTCTGCAATGCGTTGCAGTTGCAGCGGCAGATCCAGCCGGTAGCTGGTAACGATTAACACATCCGCAATCTGCTGTAATACCTCTGGGTCCAGGCCCAGACGGGCGGCGGCCGCGTCGTTGCGACTACACTGACGAAGATGGTTAACCCACACGTTATGGGCCAGTCGCGCCTTGTCTTTGGTCTGCAACGTGCCTGGATATTCCGGCGTCTCTTCCGCAAACAGATCGATAACGTCGTTAAACAGGCCGTTGACCTGTTCCTCACGGGGCTGGTGAACCGTCAGCAGCGTCTCAAACGCATTTAACGGCGGCAGAAGCCCCTCAAGCAGTTCACCATGACGAGCGGCGCTGCCTTGCAGCGTACGGACCATTTTTTCGGCCTCTGCCCGCCCTGCGCCTGGCTCCTGAGTGAGTGGGGCGACGTATGCGCGCATCAGCGTGGTCAGAGACTGTTGCAACAGCCTTTTCAGCGCGTGGAGACGCTTCTGGCGCTGTGCTGGAAGGGTAGCCTGCGACAGCCATTCAATTACCCGCTGCATACTGTGGGTATCGAGCGCCTGGAGCGTGCCCCAGCGCAGACCCGGCTGGCCCAGCAACTGTTGCACCGCTTCGTCCAGATTCTGCTTTGTGGTAAACCGCGCATCGTGAGGGGTAATGGCCCAGACCAGGCCCGGCAACGCGGACTCTTCCACCGGCTGCGTCTCTTTGACCCAGTTTTGCAGGAGTCTGGCCGTTTTTGCCGTCTGCTGGTGGTGGGCCGTCGCATTGCAGATAACCAGGACATCAGGCTGTATGTGCTGACGATAATGCTCCAGCAACCACAGGCATTTTGCCTGCGTCATCAGCGGCGTGTTTTCCTCAGAAATGGCCGGAATATCAATAATATCTACGTTATCCAGAACGCAGTTTTCAACGGGCAGCACCACTTCGCGGGTCAGGCAGGCCAGCACATCGACGGGCAGGCTAATGGCATTAAGCAACTCGCCGTTATTTACCGGATGAAGCAATGTTTCCTGCGCTTCCGGCACGGTAAAGGCCCCGTGAGTAAGGAAACCTTCACACGGCAGACCAAAACTGTCCACCAGCAGACTCAACGGCGCCGCAAGCGCGCTGGCATGGCTGGTTTGATGCAGCACCTGGGCGAGTTTAAGCCACTGCTGGGTTAACTCCTGCTGCTCACCCCACAGCAGAGACCAGATGCTGGCGCGGGTGCTGAGATCAAGCGACGGAACCAGCAGGGCAAACTGGTGCCACAGGGCATCATCAATATGCTGCTTAGCGCCGGGTACTACGGTTTGCCAGAACCGGGCAACGGTCGCGACTTCCTGCGCCGTTATTCCCGGCACGCTGTGCGGCTGACGCAGCGTACGCCACTTCTCAAGCCGGGCTTCAATCACCGATTTATCCACCGCACGGATCTGCGGATCCAACGTGGTGCGGGCGATAAACAGCTGTACCAGCTCGGCCTCCGTTACCAGGCTCAGGCGCAGGGGAAACGCGTCGTCTGCGACCTCGCTGGACGCTCTGGTGAAACGCACGGCCATGTTGGTCGGCGCATGCCCAGGGTTAATATGCGAGAAGTAATCAAACGTGCGTTGACCCGGCGTAACGTTCAGCCGTTCGTCGCCGCTGCCGCACAGGGAGGCCAGCAGATGCGCTTTCGCGGCCTGCGAGTGGCCGTATAAGCCGATGCTGCCCTGGCAGACAAGGGCACGTTCGAGGGCCTCTTCACGCGCGCGAGCAGCGTTAAGGCGGGCAAGCAGGGCGTCGGCTTCGTTATCCAGCATCGGGGCGTGCTGTCGCGTCTCGTTGATCCACCCGATTAAGGCCTGAGTGGTGGCAGTCGTCGCAGTCATTTGAGGTATACGCTCCCGCTGTCGATCCAGTAGTGGCTGCCGCTGTGTCGGCGATCGGCCAGAGTATTCAGTTTAAAGGTCAGGGCGTCCGGCGGCACTGGCGTGCCGTCCTGTAGCCAGGCATCACTCAGCTCGAAAGATTCCGGGCCCTCCTGCTTATTGCCGCCACACAGCTTCAGGCGCACGTTCAGTACGCCGTCGCCCGCAATGGCTTTCGCCAGCTCGGCAGAGTTGATGCTCAGGGTATAGAGCGGCGTCGCGGGCCAGCGGGCATTGGCCAGTTGCCGGAAGCCGAGCGTAACGTTGCCGCGCAGCGGGAAGTGCAGACGGGCGTCCAGTTTCGCGCCGGGTTTATCGAGGTCGATATCGTGATACCAGACGTTCTCGTCCCGCAGGGTATTGATGGTGTTATCCAGCACGCCCAGATAGCGCACCGTAGAGTACGCGCCAATATCTGCTGCTTTAAAGTTAAAGCGCGGCAGACGAAGATCCAGCGCCAGACTACAGAGCATCGCACCCACGGCGGCGGTGGATTTCGGGTTGCCGATCCGTCCCTGCTGGCTGAACGGATACCATTCATGAACCTGGTATTTATCCAGCCAGACGATGCGGTTGACGGGCACCGGTTGCAGGTGGCGAATCAAGGCCTGAACGCCTGGCAGACAGCCTGGCCGTCCCGTGATCAGCAGAATATCGCAGCTGTAGTGAGATATCGCCTCACATACCGCATGCAGCGGGGCGGCAAGCGTGAACTGACCCGCCAGCATCGCGTCCTGCATCTCGCGGAAACTGACGTGCAGCGGGACGCTGAACAGATCAAAGTGTTCTGAGCCGGCAGGCAACGCATGGTCGATCGCCTGCTGGAGATAGTTCATCACGTTGCGGGTCGGTTTTTGCGCAAGTAGATCGCCAAAGGTGGCATGCAGCCCGGCCAGCGGATCGTCAACATCGCTCGATTCCCACGCCGCCAGGATCGCGTGGCCGATCGGCATAAAGAGCTGAAGTGCCGTCTGCTGGCGCAGGACCGCCTGGGTATCGATCCGCCCGGAGTCGCCGAACAGGGATGCCATCAGCTGGGAAGCATCGGCTATGCCGGATTTCTGAAGCTGGGTTTGCAGTGCGGGCAAAACATAGCGCTGGATCACGTCCAGCAGTGTGTCGTCGCCAGCGACCTTGAACCCTTCGCGGAACAGCAGTTGCGGGGTGATTTTGACGTTATTACCGGTACCATCGTCTAGCTGATAGTGCGTGATGGCCATATCCGTCGTGCCGCCGCCGATATCAATCGAGGCCACGCGCAGAGCGCGCCCCGGCTGGACGCCAGGCTCAGGCGCGCGATCCGGACGGGCAAGGGAGGCGAAAAAGGCCTCGGTCTGGCCACCGAAGTGGGAAATGGCTTCGTTATACAGCCACACCAGCTGGCCGCAGCTGGCCTCGTCCCACTCCATCTGGATCTCAGGGACCGGCACCACGCTTTTTTCCTGCTGTTTACGGCTGGCAAAATCTTCATCCTGCGGATGCCAGCCCATCGCTTTCCAGACGATGGCGATGGCTTCGAACATGCGGCGGCGGAAAATCTCGCGCTCCTGTTTCGGCATCGCCGAAGGCAGGGTGAGGATCAGCGTTCGCAGCTGGCGGGGAGAGGCCGGGAAGCCAAGCCGCAAGCGGGTGGCTACGCTGTTAATCTGGCCAAGCGCCTGAGCCAGCAGCTCGCAGAGCATGTGCGTCATCAGGGTGCTGCGGCTGTACTGCGGCGAGAACACCGGCAGGCGCTCATCCTGCGGCAGCGTAAAGAGCGGTTCCCCGTCGTCGTTCATCAGGTTCATCAGCGGAAACGCGGTTGCCAGCGGTTCGCGCTGAGTTTTGCTGTTCATCTGGCTAAAGCGCCAGTCCTGCACCACCGGCGTCTCGTCCCACAGATAGCGACGCGGGCTGGAGATACCGCTGTTGCCTTCCGTGCCCAGACGCTGCATCGCCAGCTTACGCGCTTCATCACCCACGCGGACAATGGATGGCCAGACGAACGCATCCTCCCGGCCGCTTTCCACCGAGAAGTGCTGCTTGCCAAAACGCGCTTCAGAAAATTCAAGACGGCTGGTAAAAAGCGGCTCATTCAGGAACTGCGGCTCACTCAGGGAACGCACCTGGAGCTCAGCCGTCTGGCGCAGGCCGTCGTTGGCATCACCATGATCTTCAATAATCACGCCGCAGGTGTGGGTGTTGCCTACGTCAAGGATCAGATCGACAGGAATAGCAGGGGTGCTCAGGGTATGGGTGACAAACTTCACTTCCGGCACGGTGAGTTGTTCACCGAGCATGGAGAGCAGGTTGAGCCAGTGCGCCTGATATTCAAAGCTGCGCATGGCCTGATGCAGCTCGCGCTCGGCGCGTTTTTCAACACCGTCAGCATATTGTGTGAAGGCTTCACGCAGCCAGCCGTCAATCCAGGTCTGGTCGAGGAAACTCTCAACCTCACTGTCGCGCCAGGCGAGGGCGAAACGCGTGCCGTTAAGAATGTCGTTTTCAACCGGCGACAGGGCAGACGTCGCATGCTCCGCAATCTGGCTGTCGAGCGCGACGGTGACCCGGTGCGTATTGCCAGCCGCGTCGGGCGTGGACAGCTTCCGTACCTGGACGCGCGCCCAGTTATCGGGGCCATCAACAAACGTCCGCGGCGGGTTAAAGCGCAGGAAAGGGAGCGGCAGCCAGACACCGTCCAGCACGGTCAGGGAGTCATGCAGTGGAATGGTGCTTTCAGGCTTGACCACTTCCGGCTTCCCGCCATCGGTGGCAGGCAGCGTGTACCGGCCGTTGACCAGGTCAAAATCCAGGCGCAGCAGCGGGCCGTTTGCCGTTTTACGCACGAAACGCCCGTTGCTGGCGGTGTCCTGCGGAGTCAGGCCAAAATCGAGAAACTGTACGCCGCTGTTAGCAATCAGCGTCACGCTCTGTTTATAGTCGCAAAGATTAACCAGCATAGGATCAGACACCTGCTTTCTTGAACGTCAGAGGAACGACGGTGTGGGCATCGTAACGTGCGGTGCATTCCGCCACGTCGCTGGCACCTGCCTTACAGGTCACTTCCGGCATCGGATAGCGTGAACCGTCGGTGCAACGAGCGTTTCCGCGCGTTTTGATCAACAGCTCGCCGTTGCTGTGTAATCCGGAAAAGACGTCTACCCGGCAGACAATGTTGTCGCCATGCACGACCCGGGCGAAACCTTTATTGTTCTGGATCTGGTAGCGCAGAGACGGCGGTTTGCCGGTGAGCGGATCCTGCACATCGAGAAACGCGCGCCAGGTGCCGTTCAGGAAGCGCGTTAACCCCGCTTTGACCTGGTTTGCTTCCATTACCATGGCATCTTTCGGTATCGCGGTAATGACCACCGGTTCGGCTGCCGGGGCAGGCGTCTTCACCTTCGGCTCTACCACTTCTGCCTGGTGCAGCGGGAGTTTCAGCTCAAGCGGCTCAACCGTCTTCACGGGGGCCGGAGCAATGGCGACAGGTGCTGGCGCTGGTGAGGTAACTGGCGCTGCGGTCGGGGCCTGTTTTGGCCAGAGCAGCGGCGTGGCAATGGCTGCAATAATGACGGTGGCAACCGGCAGCAACCACAGGGGGGAGCGACGTTTTTTCTGCACCACCGCTGGTGCGGGCTCTGACGGCACGGTGTTCATGCGCACCGGCTCTGGCGTATACAGCTCATCTTCGGTGATACGGACGGTAGCCACAGGCGTGATAAGCGGCGCGTCGGCCTGCTCGAAGGTCACCACCGGGGCCGGTTCTGGCTCAGGTTCAGGTTCGTTAATCATCACGGGTTCAGGTTCAGGGACCAACGATTCGCGCAGGCAGTCCAGCACGTCGTCGCGCGCGTTTTCGTTAAGACTGACGAAACCCCAGAAGCAGATCACCGGTTTGCCATCCACCAGGAAAACAAAGTTTTCACCGGGAAACTGGAAAGCTTTAGAGAGCAGAGATCCAAACAGTTGCTGCGCCATTTTCGGTGACTGAAGGCATTTTTTACTCAGCGACTCCATGCTGGCGAGCGTGTTTTCCAGATAGCGCAGGGCGCGAAAACGATCGTCTTCATCCGCCGCCTTCCAGCTGGAGACGGTTCCCTCAACCGGGGAGTACCAGTCAACGCGATCGCCGCCGTCATTGACCTGAGGAATGGCCAGGCAATCGACGATAGCCTGCTGTTTGCGCAACCGAAGCGCTTCGCGGATTTGCAGCGCTGATTCAAAAACGGCCTGTCCGCCGCCGCCAACGGCCTGAAAATCATCCAGATTACCGCTGCGTAAAAGTGTTTTTGCCACGATTTGGTCCTGTAGACTTCTTCACGCCATTACTTTAGCGAATCAGGTAAGCAAGCAAACGGCGGAGGAGACGACAAAAGGGACGATTTCTTGCGGCATTGATCGTAACGGTTGTGCTTGACGAATAATGGACCTTAAGGCAAATCGGTTTCTGCGGGCTGATGCTAAAACCAGCGAAATGTACGGCTTTAGAATAACCTGATAGTGATTCGTTATTTGTCAGGCCAAAACGTCTGTGCTGTTATTACTGTTCACTATAATAAAACCGAAAGGGTAATAACCATGTTTACAGGGAAAACCGTGCTCGCCCTCGCGCTGAGCGCGCTGCTACCAGCAAGCGTCGCATGGGCGGCAAACAAAGACACCATTATCTACTGCTCTGAGGCGTCGCCGGAGTCGTTTAACCCGCAGATCGCCAGCTCTGGCCCCTCGTTTGTTGCCAGCTCGCAAACGCTCTATAACCGTCTGATTAACTTCGACCCGGTAAAAAACACGCCGGTGCCTTCTCTTGCGGAGTCGTGGACCATTTCGCCAGACGGCAAAAAATACACGTTTACCCTGCGTAAAGGGGTGAAATTCAACAGCAATAAATACTTCAAACCGACCCGTGATTTTAACGCTGATGACGTTATTTTCTCCGTTATGCGTCAGAAAGACCCTAAGCATCCCTATCACAATGTTTCCCAGGGTAATTACGAATACTTTAATGACGTGGGCCTCGACAAGCTCATTCAGGATGTGAAAAAGATCGACGATTATCACATTCAGTTCACGCTGAGCGAACCCAACGCGGCTTTCCTGGCCGACTGGGGAATGGACTTCGCCTCGATCCTCTCTGCCGAGTACGCGGACGCGATGCTGAAAAAGGGCACGCCTGAAAATGTGGACACCTGGCCAATCGGCACCGGGCCGTATGTGCTTCAGCAGTACAAGGTGGATTCGCTTATCCGCTACGTCGCCAACCCGAACTACTGGGAGGGAGAGGTGCCGACCAAACACCTGATCTTCTCCATCACGCCAAACGTTGAGACGCGTCTGGCGAAGCTGCAAACGAACGAGTGTCAGATCATTCCTGCGCCGTCGCCGGTGCAGTTTGAAGCGATCAAGAAAAACAAAGACCTGACGCTGCACTCGGTGGATGCGCTGAATGTGGGGTACCTGGCGTTCAACACGGAGAAAAAACCGTTTGATAACGTGCTGGTGCGCCAGGCTCTGAATTACGCGACGGACAAAAAGGCCATTGTGAACGCGGTCTTTATGGGGTCTGGTACGGTCGCTAAATCGCCGATCCCGCCGAACATGCTCGGCTTTAATAAAGACCTGAAGGATTACGGCTACGATCCGGAAAAAGCAAAAGCGCTGCTGAAGCAGGCGGGTCTGGAGAAAGGCGCGGAAGTGACCCTCTGGTCCATGCCGGTTCAGCGTCCGTACAACCCGAACTCCCGACGCATTGCAGAGATGATCCAGGCTGACTGGGCGAAGGTGGGCGTGAAGGCGAAAATCGTCTCTTACGAGTGGGGGGAATATCTCTCCGGCATGCGCAAAGGCGAGCATGATTCCGCGCTGTTCGGCTGGATGTCTGATAACGGCGATCCGGACAACTTCGCCGATGTGCTACTGGGTTGTAACAGCATCAAAACCGGATCTAACGCCGCGCGCTGGTGTGATAAGGGGTATGATGAGCTGGTGCAAAAGGCCAAACTGACCAGCAACCCGGACGAACGTGCGAAGCTGTATGGTCAGGCACAGGAGATTTTCTACCAGCAGGCACCGTGGATTGCGTTAGCTAACGGCAAAACGTTCTACGCGACCCGCAGCAATGTGACCGGGTACAGCGTAAGCCTGATGGGCAGCGATTTCTCAAAAGCGAAGCTGAACTGATCGTATTTTGCCGGGTGGCGGCTATGCCTTACCCGGCCTACGGGTGTCAAATGTAGGCCCGGTAAGCGTAGCGTCACCGGGCATGTGAAAAGGAGTGACAATGTCACATTTAAATGATGTTATCGCCCGCGTCGATGCCACCATCGAAGAGAGCGTAATTACTCACATGAACGAACTGCTGATCGAATTAAGCGATGATGCAGAGCTCAGCCGTGAAGATCGCTATACCCAGCAGCAGCGCCTGCGTACCGCGATTGCGCATCATGGTAAGCAGCATAAAGAAGAGGCGGAGGCGCGCCATGCCCACCTTACACAGGGTGGGACTATTCTGTAAGGGTTAAAACTGGCGCCGCGCCACCAGCCAGGCGCCGACCACCAGCATCACTGCGCCGCAGACCGGGCCAACCAGCGCGCGCAGGGGAACGCCGTTGCTCTTAAGGATGTCCATCACCAGGCCGCCAATCAGCTGGCTTGCCACCAGGACGGCAATGGTCGTTGCCGCGCCCACATTCTGATAGCCGCTAATACTGGCAAAGACAAAAAAAGACCCCAGCAGGCCGGGGATCAACGTCCACCAGCGCACCGTTGACGCCAGTTCGTTAAACCCCGCCAGGCCATTTTTCACCAGCAAAATGCTGACAAACAGCACAATCCCCACCAGCGAGTTCAGCAGCATGGCGATAAGAATGGTGGAGGAAGATTGCGTAATACGCACCATCAGGGTGTTTTGCACCACCAGCCCAATCCCGGCGGCTACCAGAAACGCTAACGTCAACGATTGATTCATGGCAGAGCATCCGGATCGCTGCGCTCATCAAGCTGGAGCTGCATAAAGGTTAAGTCCAGCCAGCGACCGAATTTGGTTCCCACCTGCGGCATATTGCCGGTGGTAATAAAGCCCAGGGTTTCATGCAGATGAATTGACGCCTGGTTCTGCGCCTCAATACCGGCAACCATCACGTGTTTACCGATCTGGCGGGCTTCCTTGATTAACTCCGTCATCAGCAGCCGGCCAATGCCTTTGCCCTGATGTTCGGGATGAACGTACACCGAGTGCTCCACCGTGTGGCGAAATCCGTCGAACGCTCTCCAGTCGCCAAATGAGGCGTATCCCGTCACCACTCCGTCTTCTTCACTGACCAGAACTGGATAACCCGACAGAGTACGCGCCTCAAACCATGCGATACGGTTATCGGTGTCGACAGTTTTATCATTCCAGATGGCGGCGGTGTGCAGCACCGCATGGTTATAAATTTCACCGATAGCGGCACAATCTTCTTTGCAGGCATGACGAACAATCATGGGTAACCTCTGGCTGTGTTGTTCACTATAGTAGTACGATTTACTCACAATATTACACAGTTCTTATATTGCATCGCTACGACAAAATCCCTTTTTTTTGTCACAAAACTGCCCCGAAAAACCATCCGTACACTATAGTATGACGTCATGAATACAATGACAGACAATATGAATCAACGCATTAGCGCCCGCATACGCCTTGAACGCGAGTCGCGGGGCTGGTCATTAAGCGAACTGGCCGAACGGGCAGGTATCTCACGCGCCATGATCCACAAGATTGAACGGGGAGACAGTAGCCCAACGGCGACGCTGCTTGCGCGGTTATCCGGTGCCTTCGGTATTAGCATGTCTACGCTTATTGCGCGCGCGGAAATGCAGGAGGGCAAACTGTTACGTCTGGCGAATCAGCCCGTCTGGCGCGATCCGCAAACCCACTATTTGCGTCGCCATGTGTCGCCGCGCAGCGATATGCCTATCGACCTCGTCCAGGTGGAGCTACCCGCAGGTAGCGATGTGCCGATGCCCGCCTCCTCTTATGCGCTGGCACGACAGCTGATTTGGTTGCAGGCAGGTGAACTGGTCTTTCTGGAGGGGGATACTCGCCATGAAATGAAGGCCGGAGATTGTCTGGAACTCGGGCCCCCGAACGACTGCCGGTTTATCAACGAAACGGATGAATCATGCCTTTATCTGGTCGTGCGGCTTAATCAGTCCGGCTCATAATGCACAGGCGATCCGCAGGATAACGTGCCAGACTTGAATGACATTTTCAGCAGTAAGGAGCGATGAATGAGTCAATCTACTACGCAAAACCGACGCTGGGTACTGGCTTCCCGTCCACACGGCGCGCCGGTTGCCGATAATTTCCGCCTGGAAGAGCAGCCGATCCCCGCGCCCGCAGAGGGGCAGGTGTTATTACGCACCGTATGGCTCTCGCTTGATCCGTACATGCGAGGCCGTATGAGCGATGCGCCATCCTATTCACCTCCGGTCGAGATTGGCGCGGTGATGGTGGGCGGCACGGTAAGCCGCGTCGAGACCTCCCGTCATCCGGATTATAAAGAGGGTGAATGGGTTCTGGGTTACAGCGGCTGGCAGGAGTATGAACTATCTGACGGGCAGGGGCTGGTGAAGCTGGGTGAAAACCCGTCGCATCCTTCATGGGCACTCGGCGTGCTAGGGATGCCGGGCTTCACCGCGTATATGGGGCTGCTCGATATCGGCCAGCCTCAGGCAGGGGAAACCCTTGTCGTGGCGGCGGCCACGGGGCCGGTCGGCGCAACGGTGGGGCAGATCGGTAAAATCAAAGGATGCCGGGTCATCGGCGTGGCTGGCGGGGAGGAGAAATGCCGTCATGCTGTCGACGTGCTCGGTTTCGATGCCTGTCTGGATCACCATGCGGATGATTTTGACGAACAACTGGCTAAAGCCTGCCCGCAGGGCATTGATGTGTATTACGAAAACGTCGGCGGTAAAGTCTTTGACGCCGTGCTGCCGCTCTTGAATACCTCCGCGCGCGTGCCGGTTTGCGGACTGGTCAGCGGCTACAATGCGACCAACCTGCCGGAGGGTCCGGACCGCTTACCGCTACTGATGGGGACCATCCTGAAAAAACGCATCCGTATGCAGGGTTTTATTATCGCGCAGGACTATGGTCATCGTATTGACGAGTTCCAGCAGGAAATGGGCCGCTGGGTGCAGGAAGGCAAAATTCACTATCGCGAGCAGGTTACGGAAGGGCTGGACGCGGCGCCGGACGCCCTGATTGGCCTGCTTGAGGGGAAAAACTTCGGCAAGGTTGTGATCCGCGTGGCGGCCGACTAAACAGAGCATCGGTTATGGCGGGCAGTGTCCGCCATAATTATTTGTGAAGATACGATATATTGTCTTTAATTAATCCATAAGCTTTGCGCGCCTCGGCCCAGCTGAGCCAGAAGTGAAAAATGCAATATTATTTGAACGATTTTAATATTACGCGCGCCCCTCATACCAGGCATGACGATACAGGATATATCTAACCGGCGATGTTTTTTTAAACAGACGCTGAAAATGGCATTTTGTTTGGCTACGGGAATTAAACATGCTTGATTTGGAACATATGGAAAAAGCACAAAGAATCAGTCTGACTTTGCAAGTAGAGAACAGTTTAAAGGGAGCATTAATTACGGGCTCATTAAAACCTGGGGCTCGACTCGTTACAAAAGAGATTGCGGATAAATTGGGCACCAGTATCACACCGGTGCGCGAAGCCCTGCTGCGCCTGGTGTCGGCGGGGGCATTACAGGCCACGCCAGCGCAGGCGTTTTTGGTGCCAGAAGTGACGCTGGAACGCTATAACGAAATTAACGCCATCAGAAAGCAGCTTGAACCGATGGCCGTTGCGGCGGCGTGCCAGAATATGACCGAGACCAAACTGGATGCGTTACGCGCGCTGTCAGATAACTTCAGTGCCGCCATGCATCAGGGCGATGTACAGAAAGCGATCCATGCCAACCGCGTTTTCCGGTTCACGCTCTATCAGTATGCCGAGATGCCGACCCTTCACTCGCTGATTGAGCAGCTCTGGGTACGGATTGGTCCGTGCATTCACTATCTGCATGAAGAGTTAAGCGAGGTTCCCGCAGCGACCTATCATTATGACGATCTGCTTTCTGCGCTTGAGCAAAGGGATGTGACGGCCAGCCGGGAAGCGATCGACAAAGCCATTGATGAAGCCAATATTCTTCTGCAACGGCAATACTACAGTTAAGGATCCCTCTGGCGCACTTATTTGTTTATTTGTATCAAACGTCCTTGATTATATTCCCGGCGCATCAGGCAACCGGGAATGATGTTATTTTGCTTATTTTTTACCGGCAACGTGCGCTGCCGGAGAATGGTTTACTCAAAACGATAAGAGACCGACAGGCCCACGCCATAGTTACGACCAGGGGCAGGTTCGTAATAGCGGTTGTAGCCAGCGTTAACAATCTCTGAACCGGCGTACTCTTTATCGAACAGGTTATCGACGCGACCAAAGACGTCCATTCCCCATTTGCCGTAGTTGAGTTTATACCCGGTATTCAGGCCCACAACGGTATAAGAGGGCGCTTTAGCGGTGTTGGTATCGTTGGCCATGACATCGCTCATGTAGCGGGCATCTGCCCCTGCGTACCAGCCTTCCTCAGGCTCCCAGCCAAACGACGCATATCCCATGTTACGGGCGATCCCCGGCATCCGGTTGCCGCTACAGTCTGCATTGCTACAGACGTTGGTGCGGTAGGTGGCATCAAGATAGGTCCACGCCATCTTCAGCTTCCAGTTCTCGGCAAACTGCTGGTCGAGCGCAATTTCCACACCCTGACGGCGCGTTTTTCCCGCGTTTTTATAAGTCGTGCGACCATCCTTGCTTTCGTCCACCACGATCTCGTTGTCGGTATCCGTGCGGAACAGCGCCGCCGTCAGGATGCCATTGCCGATGCGGGTTTTGCTGCCAATCTCATAGGTGTTGTTGGTGGACGGTTGCAGGTTCATATTGAGGCCACCTTTGCCATCAGAACGGTAGGAAAGTTCGTTGATGGTCGGCGTCTCAAATCCCCGTCCTGCCGCAGCATACAGGTTCCATGCGTCGGTCACGGCGTATTTCACCGCACCTGCCGGGAGCCATTTGTGGTAGCTGGCGTCGCCGCTGTCATCACCGTTTTGCGGGGTAATGTAACGATCGTTGGAGTCAAACCAGACGGAGCTATAACGTACGCCCGCCTCTAAGGACAGTTTTTGCGTTAGCTGCCACTGGGTTTGCAGGTAGGGATCCAGGTTCCACATCAGATTGCGTTCGTCACGGCGTTTATTACCCTTCACGCCATAATCCGGCACGCCGTTGTCCATCACGAAGTTCTCATACCCGCGACGATTTTCACTCATATTTTCGTAGTTCAGCCCGGTGGTGAATGTCACCGGAACCAGCAGCTCACCGCGGTGGGTCCAGCGCGTATCAATACCCTGATAGTGACGCTGCATATCAATCACACCGCCCGAATGCGCAGGATTCTCGCGCTGAGTGGACGCCGGAATGGACTGGTACTGAGTCATTTCACGCTCACCGGCATACATCATCACGCTGAGGTCGTCCTGTTCGCTCAGCTGACGGTCGTAGCGGATCCCGGCCTGGGTCTGCTTAATGGTCTTACGCGTGTTGTACTGATCGCCACGTGGTGACTGGCGCGGGTTGTTCTGCCACTCCTGATAGCTCAGTCCGCCCGGATCGTTGGCTTTCATGTCCACGCTGTTAAAAATCAGTGTCAGCTTGCTGACATCATTAATGCGCACGCCCAGTTTCGCGTTGGCGAGGTTTTTGCGCGCGCCGCTGTGGTCGCGATAGCCATGGGTGGTGAAACGGGTAGTGGATACGGCGTAATCCACATCGCCCGCCTGAGTACCATCACCCACCGCCCCGGTGGCCTTCATGCCGTAACGCCAGGTGCCGTAGCTGCCGTAATAGCTGCTGGCTTCAATGGTGGCTGGCTGTTGTCCGGTCTGGGTGTTGATGTTGATTACGCCGCCGGAGGCATTACCGTACAGGGCAGAGAAGGGGCCGCGCAGCACGTCGACGCTCTCTATGCTGTTGAGGTCAATGTTTGATGTCTGCCCCTGGCCATCGGGCATGGTTGCCGGAATGCCGTCCACGTACATACGGATCCCGCGTACGCCGAAGGTTGAGCGCGCGCCGAATCCGCGAACGGAAAGTTGCAGATCCTGAGCATAGTTCTGGCGGTTCTGGATTTGCAGGCCAGGTACGCTCCCAAGGGATTCAGAAAGGTTGATGCGCGGTGTGGCATGTCGCATATCCTCGCCGCTCACCACGCTGACTGCGGCCGGGGTGTCCAGTTCTGAGACGGTTTGCGGCGTGGCGCTGACGATCAGGGTCTGTTCATCCGCGGCCATCGCACTCAGCGGGCCAAAAATGACGGGAACGAACAACAGGGGTAGTGATGCCTTATGGGCAGTAATAATTTTCATGGAGTAAGCCGGTTAAGAAAAAATTCGAACCAAATCAACTGGAACCTGTGTATATATGTTAAATCCTTTGTAAATGTTATGAAAACTATAACCGCACATTTCGTGAATGTAAGGTTTTGCAGGAAAGAAAGACTCCACATTCAACTCATTAATGATTACTATTCTCATTAAAATAACGGCAAAGCGATGACTTTGCCCGCCGGAAGCGATGTCAGCGGTAAATATCCTCATTTAAAAAGGAATTGTTATGTCTTTACGTCATCTGTGCTCGCCGCGCCTGCGTGGGTCTCTGCTGTTGGGTTCTTTACTGTTTGCCGGTACGTTCCAGGTTCATGCCGCTGAAGAGATGCTGCGCAAAGCGGTCGGCAAGGGCGCGTATGAAATGGCCGTCAGCCAGCAGGAAAACGCGCTGTGGGTTGCGACGTCACAAAGCCGCAAAACCGATAAGGGCGGCGTGGTCTATCGTCTGGATCCGGTCACGCTGGAAGTGACGCAGGCGATTCATAACGATCTCAAGCCGTTTGGCGCCACGATCGATAACGCCACCCAGACGCTGTGGTTAGGTAACACCGTCAACAGTGCCGTGACGGCGATTGACGCTAAAACGAGCGAGGTGAAAGGGCGCCTGGTGCTGGACGATCGCAAACGTAGCGACACGGTGAAGCCGCTTCAGCCGCGCCAGCTGGTGGCCGATGACACGACCAATACGGTATACATTACCGGCATCGGCAAGGAGAGCGTGATCTGGGTTGTTGATGGCGCAACGCTGAAGCTGAAGGACACCATCACGAACACCGGCACGTTCAGCACCGGACTGGCGCTGGATGCGAAGGCAAAACGCCTGTATACCACCAATGCGGACGGTGAGCTGGTGACCATTGATACCGCGACCAACAAAATCCTCAGCCGTAAGAAAGTACAGGAAGACGGAAAAGAGCACTTCTACCTGAACCTGAGCCTGGACACTGCCGGCCAGCGTGCGTTTGTGACGGATTCAAAACAGCCTGAAGTGCTGGTGGTGAATTTGAAAGATGGCAGCGTAATGCAGAAAATCGCCGCGCCAGAATCGCTGGCCGTACTGTTTAACCCGGCGCGTAACGAAGCCTATGTGACGCACCGCGAGGCGGGCAAGGTGAGCGTGATTGACGCCAAAACTTACAAAGTGACCAAAACCTTCGATACGCCGGTTTACCCGAACAGCCTGGCGCTGTCTGCGGACGGTAAAACGCTGTACGTGACGGTGAAACAGAAGTCTACCCGTCAGCAGGAAGCCACTCAGCCTGACGATGTGATTCGTATCGCGCTTTAAGGTGGGAATTGCCCGGTGGCGCTGCGCTTACCGGGCCTGGAAAACAATGAAATGCAGGCCGGGTAAGGCGTAGCCGCCACCCGGCTTTTTTATTAACGCGACGTCTCTTCCACCAGCGGACCATCCTGTTTGTCATCTCCAGGATGAACCGGGGCGGTACTGTGGATTTCATTCACGCGTTTACGCACGCCAAACCAGCCAGCAATCAACAGCACCGCCAGCAGCGGGATTGTAGCGATGGTGTAGGTGCCGTTAGGGTAGTCGAACGCCATCAGCACCAGCACGCTCAACAGGAATAGCAGGGTAAGCCAGGATGTTACCGGCGCGCCCGGCAGCTTGAAGCTGACGTCAGCCGCTTTCCCTTCTTTAATTGCTTTGCGCAGACGCATCTGACACACCACGATAAAGGCCCAGGAGGCGATGATGCCCAGCGCAGCGACGTTCAGCACGATCTCAAACACCTGAGACGGCACGAGATAGTTCAGGAACACGCCAAAGATATACACCACCAGCGTAGCCAGAATACCCGCGTAAGGCACCTGCTGCTTGCTCATCTTCGACATAAACTTCGGCGCAGAGCCCCCCATCGACATGGAGCGCAGGATACGGCCCGTCGAATAGAGCCCGGAGTTCAGGCTGGAGAGCGCGGCAGTCAGTACCACGATGTTCATGATGCTGCCCACGTACGGCACGCCCAGCTTAGAGAAGAAGGTCACAAACGGGCTTTGCCCCGCCTGGTATGCATTCCACGGCAGCAGCAGTACCAGCAATACCACGGAGCCCACATAGAACAGACCGATACGCCAGATCACGCTGTTGATGGCTTTTGGCACCATCGTCTGCGGATCTTTACATTCACCTGCCGCCGTACCGACCAGTTCGATGGAGGCAAAGGCGAACACCACACCCTGGACCAGAACCAGCGCTGGCAGCAGGTCGTGCGGGAAGAAACCACCGTTATCGGTAATCAGATGGAAGCCGGTGGCGTTGCCGTCCAGCGGTTTACCGGTGCCGAGGAATACGGTCCCGACCACCAGGAAGATCACAATGGCCAGCACCTTCACCAGCGCGAACCAGAACTCCATCTCGGCGAACCATTTCACGCCGATCATGTTCATGGTCCCGACGATTGCCAGCGCCCCGAGGGCGAACACCCACTGCGGCACATCCCCAAACGCGCCCCAGTAGTGCATGTACAGCGCAACGGCGGTGATATCGACGATACCGGTCATTGCCCAGTTAACGAAGTACATCCAGCCCGCGACATACGCGGCCTTTTCACCGAGAAATTCACGGGCGTAAGAGACAAAGCTGCCGCTGGAAGGGCGGTGGAGCACCAGCTCGCCGAGGGCGCGAAGAATGAAGAAAGAGAAGATACCGCACACCAGATAGACCAGGGCGAGAGCGGGGCCAGCCATTTGCAGACGTGCGCCTGCACCTAAAAAAAGACCTGTACCGATAGCGCCGCCGATGGCGATCATCTGCACCTGACGGTTGCCCATCGCCTTGTGATAGCCCTCTTCATGAGAGTTCAACCAGCGACGTTTAGCAGCATGATGATCGGCTGCGCTTTTATTGCTTGTTTTCATTGAGTTACCTGTTTGCCTGTCTGAACCATTAACGTGATAGTCCTGCCTGGCAGAAGCCGAAACAAACGATTGCTTCTGCGCAGACACATGCTGCCTTTCCAGTCATTCTGTGTATGGATAAGGCAAAACATGGCGAGGCATCCTACCCGCAATTGATAAGCGACGCAAAATATAACCGTGCCGAAAGTGATGCTCGTCGAAGGAAATCGTGTGGTCAGAGCAGACTGCGATCACAACGCGCTGAATCGTGACGTTTTTTTAGGCAAAAAGGTCTGTGAATGCTGATTTAATCATCAGGTTTACTTAATAGTTACCTATAGGTAGAGCTTATGGATGCCGCAGAGCTGCGATAAGTAATGAAAACGCGGAAGTGTGCTGGCGGCGGCTCGGATAATAGAGATGATAACCGGCAAAAGCCGGACACCAGGCTTCAAGCACACGCACTAACCGGCCCTCAGCAAGGGCGTCCTGAACCGCATCTTCCGGGACGTACGCCAGCCCCAGACCGTTTTCGGCGGCATCAATGCGTTGCGGCAGGCTGTTGAGGATCAACTGGCCGTCAACCCGCACGCGCAGCTCACGTCCGTCCCGTTCAAATTCCCAGGCATATAATCCGCCGCGTGTGGGCAGGCGCATATTAATGCAGCGGTGCTGATCAAGCTGCTCCGGCGTTTCCGGTACCCCGAAACGATGCAAATAGTCTGCCGACCCGACGACCGCCATGCGCATGTCCGGGGCAATACGTATCGCAATCATATCTTTCGCCACCTGCTCACCCAGACGCACCCCCGCGTCAAAGCGGCCGTCGACAATATCTGTCAGCCCATCGTCCACCGTGACTTCAACGTTGATGTCAGGATACTGCGCCATAAAGGGTTTAAGCACAGGCCACAGCACGGCAGACATGGCGTGCTCCCCGGCGGTTAGGCGAATATTCCCGGCAGGTCTGTCGCGGGTATCACGCAGCGTGGTAAGTTCCTGCTCGATCTCCAGCAGATGGGGGCTTAAGCGCATGAAGAGTTGCTCGCCGGCCTCGGTAGGGGCCACGCTGCGGGTGGTGCGGGTTAACAGACGGACTTCCAGCCTCGCTTCCAGATTGCGCATCGCGTGACTGAGCGCCGACTGAGATACCCCAAGCTGCGCCGCGGCGCGGGTAAAGCTGCGCTCCCGGGCGACAACCATAAAGGAGAGCAGATCGTTGAAGTTGTCTTTTAACATGGCGGCTTATCCTATTTATGAATTGAACTCATAGTTCCTTTCTGATTATGCACTCTAATGCTCTCCATGGCTTTACGCTACTGTTAACGCAATAGCAAACGAGGAGTAGATCATGAAAATTATCCGTAGCGGTTCGCTACCTTCCGTTCAGGGGCCAGAGGCCTGGTTTACCGGCAGCGTGCGCATTGACGCACCTTTCCAGGCGACTGAACCGGCAAAAGTCGGCGGCGCGACCGTCACCTTTGAACCCGGCGCACGTACCGCCTGGCATACGCATCCTCTTGGACAAACGCTGATCGTGACGCAGGGGCGCGGCTGGTTACAGGAGTGGGGGAAAGAGGCGGAACCGCTGAATCAGGGTGATATCGCCTGGATCCCACCCGGCGTGAAGCACTGGCACGGTGCAAGCGCGCAGACGGCGATGACCCATATCGCCATCGCAGAAGCTGTCGACGGGAGCCCGGTGGCATGGCTGGAGAAGGTCACCGACGAGCAGTATCCGAACGAGTAGCGGTAAGCTATAGCTGATTTCCGGCAATCCAAATGTAAATTAATTGTTTCTCAGAGGTGAAATCCGCCTTTAATAATGACGACATGTTAAGTCAAACGAGAACGCAACATGTCATGGCGAATCAGCATTCTGGATAAAAGCCCCGTCGCAGAACACGAAACAGCCGCCGATGCGCTGGCGCGAACCTTAGCACTGGCGCAACAGGCAGAAACGCTGGGTTATCACCGCTTCTGGATTGCCGAACACCACAATACCCCGCAGCTTGCCAGCCCCTCGCCGGAGCTGCTGATTGCCTGGATCCTGGGGCAAACAAAACGTATTCGCGTGGGCTCAGGCGGCGTCATGCTGCAACATTACAGCCCCTATAAAGTCGCCGAAAATTTTAACGTACTGGCCGCCATTGCGCCGGGCCGGGTTGATCTGGGCGTTGGCAAAGCGCCCGGCGGTCTGCCGCTCTCTACCCGCGCCTTGCAGTACGGCCTAAATCCGCAGGAAAAAGGCAGCTTTACTGAACAATTGACGCAGCTTGATCGCTGGATCCGCCCTGAAAATCAGTCAGCGGAGGAGGACGTTCGCGCCACGCCGCTGCCGCCGGTGCCTGCCCGGGGATTTCTGCTGGGCGCCAGTACCGAAAGCGCGCTACTGGCGGCCTCCCTCGACTGGCATTTTGTCTTTGCCGCCCATCTGAACGGTGATCCTGAGCTGCTGCGCGAGGTCGTCACAGCGTGGCGTCAACACAGCGTCCGGGAGGTGATTGTGGCCGTGCAGGTCATTGTTGCCCCAACCCAGGCTGAGGCCGATGCGCTGGCGCAGAAGGTTGAAGTGTGGGGCGTGGAGCTGGTAAACGGACAGCGCGTCACCGTCGCCAGCGAAGAACAGGCCTACGCCTTTGCGCGGCAGGCGGGGAGTGAACCGGTGCGCATTGCGCGTCGGGCGCAGTCTCTGCTGGCCGGAACGGCGGATTCGGTGCTTGAACAGCTCAACGCGCTGCATCAGCAGTGGGGAATTGACGAATTTATCATCGACACGCCGGTCGCTGATGGCGCAACGCGCGTGCAGTCACTGCGACTGCTGGCCGAGGCGCGATTTAACAGGGAGGTGACCGTATGAGCTTTAGCGAACAACTGATTGCCTGGCGCCGTGAGCTGCACCAGAACCCTGAACTCTCCGGTCAGGAGGTCGAAACAACGGCCCGCCTGTGCGAGTGGCTGACGGCAGCCGGGATTGCACCGCTGCCTTACGATCTCCAGACCGGGCTGGTTGCGGAGATCGGCATGGGCAACGCACTGATTGCGCTGCGCGCCGATATCGACGCGTTACCCATTGACGAGCGCAGCGGGGTGCCGTTTAGCTCCCGGCGCGCCGGGGTGATGCATGCCTGCGGACACGACATTCACACCAGCGTGATCCTCGGCGCCGCGCTAAAGCTGAAAGAGCGGGAAGCCTCGCTTAACGGTCGCGTGCGGATCCTGTTCCAGCCTGCGGAAGAAAATTTCGGCGGAGCGAAAAGCATGGTGCGGGCCGGGGCGTTACGCGACGTACGCGCGATTTTCGGAATGCATAACGAGCCTTCACTGCCGGTCGGCGAATTTGCCACGCGCGGCGGCCCGTTCTATGCCAACGTCGATCGCTTCGTTATTCACGTTACCGGCAAAGGCGCGCATGCCGCACGTCCCCATGAAGGCAACGACGCCATCGTGCTGGCAAGCCAGCTGGTAACCGCGCTGCAAAGCGTAGCCAGCCGTAACGTCAATACACTGGATTCGGTTGTTCTGAGCGTGACGCGCATCGCCGGGGGGAATACCTGGAATGTGCTGCCGGAAAGCGTTGAGCTGGAGGGCACGCTGCGCACGCACCGCACGGAAGTGCAGCAGAACGTGAAAGCGCGCGTCGGTGAAATCGCCGCCGGATTTGCCAGCGCTTTTAGCGCGCAGATCAACATCACCTGGTACGCCGGGCCCACCGCGCTGGTGAACGATGAGCACTGGGCCGGGTTTGCCACCTCGGTCGCGCGCGAAGCGGGATATGAAACCCGGCATGCGGAACTGCACATGGGCGGGGAGGATTTCGCGGTCTATCTGCAAAACATACCCGGCGCGTTTGTCAGCATTGGCAGCAACAGTCCGTTTGGGTTACATCACCCGGCATTTAACCCGGACGAAGCATTAATCGAACCCGCTGCCCGCTATTTTGCTCAGCTCGCGGAAAAAGCCCTGCAACACGTTTAATTAATTTGAGGTGAATATGACTGCACATCGTCAATTGCGGCTGGGGACCATTTTGCATGGTGCATCCGGTAATATGTCTGCCTGGCGCCATCCCGCGGCGGTCGCGGATGCCAGCATTAATTT
The DNA here is from genome assembly GCF_013375955.1 of Enterobacter sp. DSM 30060. Classification (NCBI taxonomy): domain Bacteria; kingdom Pseudomonadati; phylum Pseudomonadota; class Gammaproteobacteria; order Enterobacterales; family Enterobacteriaceae; genus Enterobacter; species Enterobacter sp. DSM 30060. The sequence continues at coordinate 4,193,312 of NZ_CP056118.1, read as the reverse complement.
TGATTTCGTTAAAGAAACGGCTTTAAAAGCAGAAGAGGGCAAGCTCGACTTTATATTTGTGGCCGACGGTCTTTATATTAACGAGAAATCCATTCCGCATTTTTTAAACCGCTTTGAGCCGCTGACGGTGTTGTCCGCGCTGGCGAGTATCACCTCGCGCCTGGGACTGGTCGGCACGTTATCCACCTCGTACAGCGAGCCTTTCACCGTTGCACGCCAGTTCGCCAGCCTCGATCACCTGAGCAACGGACGCGCGGGCTGGAACGTGGTGACCTCACCGCTGGAAGGGTCAGCCAGGAACTTCTCCCGTGAAAAACACCCGGAGCATGCGCTGCGCTACCGCATTGCCGATGAGTATCTCGACGTGGTGAAAGGACTGTGGGATTCCTGGGAAGGGGATGCCTTTATCCGCAATAAAGAGAGCGGACAGTTCTTTGATGCGTCGAAACTGCATACTCTGGATCACCACGGTGATTTCTTCCAGGTTTCCGGCCCGCTGAATATTGGCCGCACGCCGCAGGGACGTCCGATTGTCTTTCAGGCTGGTGCGTCCGACGACGGTAAAAAGCTGGCGGCAAAACACGCTGACGCCATCTTTACCCACCATGACACGCGGGAAGAAGCCCAGGCTTTTTACCGCGATGTTAAACAGCAGCTTGAAAGTCACGGCCGCCGCGCAGGGGATTTACATATATTCCAGGGCGTCAGCGTGATTGTTGGAAACGACGCCGATGACGTAGAAAACCAGTATCAAACCACGGCGGCACTGGTCTCCATTAATGATGCGCTGAATTACCTTGGACGTTATTTCGAGCATCACGACTTCAGCCAGTATTCTCTCGACGCGCCGTTCCCGGATATTGGCGATTTGGGCAAAAACAGCTTCCGCAGCACCACCGATGAAATCAAGCGTAACGCCCGTGAGCGCAACTTAACTCTGCGTCAGGTCGCGCTGGAAGCCGCATCGCCGCGCCCGCGTTTTTCCGGCACACCGGAGCAGGTGGCCGATGGTTTACAGGCCTGGTTCGAGGAGAAGGCGGCGGATGGCTTCATCATTCAGGGCGGTACGCCGGACACCTTCCCGCGCTTTGTCGACCAGGTGGTCCCCCTTTTACAGGCGCGCGGCCTGTTCCGCACCGACTATCCCGGCACCACGCTGCGCGAAAGTCTGGGCTTAGACGAGCCCAAAAATCAGTTCACACAACAATAAAAGAGAAAAACGCTATGCAGAAATCATCGCTTATTCTGGCGCTTGCGCTGGCCTTTACCCCTGTCGTCTGGGCAGAGAACGTCAATATTAACGGCACCGGCGTGAGCATTGAGGCCAATAAAACGCCGATCAATACCGCCAAAAACAGCGATGCGATCGCGCAACTGCCGAAAGACTATCGCTTTGCCGTGCCGGGGAAATTTACCGTGGCGGTGGCGGGACTGAATCAACCGCCGCTGACGGTCTTTTCCGACGACAACAAAACTCTGCTGGGAAGTGAGGTCGACATTGCGCGTCTGGTATCGGACAGTCTCGGACTGGAGCTGAACGTGGTGCCCACCTCCTGGGAGGACTGGCCGCTGGGGGTTGCCTCCGGGAAATACGACGCGGCTATCAGCAACATCACCGTCACTAAAGCGCGCAAAGAGAAGTTCGACTTCGCCACCTACCGCAAGGATTCACTTGGCTTCTATGTGAAATCCACCAGTCCGATCAACTCGCTTGTGAAGGCAGAGGATATCGCCGGGCTGCGCATCATCGTAGGTTCCGGCACCAACCAGGAAGCCATTCTGCTGGCATGGAACGAAGAGAACCTCAAAAAAGGGCTTAAACCCTTTACGCCGATATACACCAAAGACGACGCGGCCCAAACGCTGGCGCTTCAGTCCGGACGCGCGGACGCCTACTTTGGCCCGAACGTGATCGGTGCCTGGAAAGCGGCGCTTAACGGTAAAACCAAACTTGTCGGCAGCGTCGACGGCGGCTGGCCGAAGGCGGCGCATATCGCGGTGACGCTGAAAAAAGGCAGCGGCCTGGTCGAACCGGTACAAACCGCGCTGAACGGCGCAATCAAGAACGGAGATTACGACAAGGTGCTAAACCGCTGGGGGGAAGGCGTGGAGCGTATCTCCAGTTCCGAAGTTAACCCGGCGGGTCTGGGCGATTAAGGAGGCGCTATGCAGGAACAATTTCGTGACGTTTCGCCGGAAGATGCCGATCTTCAGCCCATTATCGCGGGGCTTTTCGGTGAGTACGCCGCTCGTTACGGCGACTACTTTTCAAAGGATGCGGAAGTCGAGCTGACAGAGTGGTACCTGGCGCCGCAGGGGCTGTTTATCGTCCTGGAGCGCGATGGCGAGATCATCGCCACCGGGGCGTACAAGCCCTTCGACGAACATACCGCAGAGATCAAACGTATCTGGACGAATAAAACGCTGCGCCAGCAGGGACTGGCCGCGCGCGTGGTACAGGAGCTGGAGCGCCGGGCGGTGCTGGCGGGTTACAGCCACATCTACCTGACTACGGGGTTTCGTCAGCCGGAGGCGGTGCGGCTCTATCTCAGTCAGGGGTATCAGCCGCAGTTCGATCTCAACCGCGACCCGGAAGAGTATAGCCAGCCGCCGTTCGACGGTCGGCTGCGTTTCACCAAGATGCTGATCCGCGAAGCGCTCAGCAAAACCGCATAAGGAGCGACGATGAGCAACGTTGAAACCATAAAAGTGGTCCCGGCACGTTATCCGCTGCGCGCTGCTGGCGCCGTGGTGGCGCTGTTTGTGCTGGCTGTCGTGATCCAGTCCGTGGCCTTTAATCCGCGCTGGGAGTGGGCGGTATTTGCCCGCTGGTTCTTTGACCCGGTGATCCTCGAAGGCGTCGGACAGACGCTGCTGCTGACGTTGATAAGTACCGTACTGAGCGTGGTGATTGGCGGCATGCTGGCGCTGGCGCGGCTCTCGTCATCATGGCTGTTGAACAGCCTGGCGTGGGGTTACATCTGGCTGTTCCGATCGCTGCCGCTGATCGTGGTACTGATTATCCTCTATAACTTCTCCTATCTCTACGACACGCTCTCTCTCGGCGTGCCTTTTACCGGCATTACCTGGGGCAGCTTTGAAACCATCAACGTTCTCGGGCAGTTTTCTACCGCCATCGTGGGGCTGACGCTGGTGCAGAGCGCCTATACGGCGGAGATCATTCGCGGGGGCTTCCTTGGGGTCGACCACGGTCAGTATGAGGCGGCCGCTGCGCTGGGTCTGCCGGCGTGGCGTCGCACCGTGCGCATAATTCTCCCTCAGGCGCTGCGCACCATCCTGCCGTCCGGGTTTAACGAAATCGTCAGCCTCGCCAAAGGGACGGCGATGGTTTACGTGCTGGCGATGCCGGAACTGTTCTACACGATCCAGATGATCTACAACCGCACCCAGGAGGTGATCCCGCTGTTGATGGTGGGGGCCGTCTGGTATCTGGTGATCACCACCGTACTGTCTGCCATCCAGCATGTTATTGAGCGTGGACTCGCCCGCAGCGAGCGCCGCTCCGCCGTAAACCAGAGCCGGGCGACCAGCCGCGCGCGTTCCGTCACCACTTCGTCAGCACAGGAGCCCGTTCATGCAAGCCTCTCCTGAAGGACACATTTCCATAACCGGCGTCAGTAAGTTTTTTGGCCGACATAAAGCGCTCGATAACGTCACGCTTGAGATCCCACCGGGCTCCGTGACGGTGATCCTCGGACCCTCTGGATCGGGAAAATCGACGCTGCTGCGCACTATTAACCATCTGGAGCGCGTAGACGAAGGCTTTATCCAGATTGACGGGGATTACATCGGCTATCGCCGTCAGGGTGACAAACTCTACGAGCTCAAAGAGAAAGAGATCCTCAAACAGCGCGTCAACGTTGGGTACGTGTTTCAGAACTTCAATCTTTTTCCGCATCTTACGGTGCTGGAAAACCTGGTTGAAGCACCCATCGCGCATAAAAAGTTCAGTAAAAAAGAGGCTATTGAAAACGCCTACAGCCTTCTGGATGTGGTAGGTCTGCGCGATAAAGCCGATGCCTGGTCGCGTCACCTCTCCGGCGGCCAACAGCAGCGCATCGCCATTGCCCGCGCGCTGGCGCTGCGCCCGCGCGTGATGCTGTTTGATGAACCAACCTCGGCGCTGGATCCGGAACTGGTTGGCGAAGTGCTGGACGTGATTAAAAAGCTCGCCCGCTCCGGCACTACGCTGGTGGTGGTCACCCATGAGATCGGCTTTGCCCGGGAAGTGGCGGACCAGGTGGTATTTATGGTCGACGGTAAAATTGTGGAGCAGGGCAGCAGCGACGACGTGTTAAACCGACCGTCGCATCCGCGAACGCGTCAGTTCCTCTCAAAAGTGCTGTAAGGAGCGCAGATGAAATATGGACTCCTGGCGGGGCTGGTCTTCACGACGGCGAGTCACGCCAGCATTGATTTAAAGGCCAACGAACAGCCGCTGCCGGTGACGGTTGATCAACAGGCAGTGGCGAAAATCCCGGCGAACTATAAATTTGTTGAGCCGGGTACCCTCACGGTGGCGATTTCAGCCCTGAATTCTCCGCCGCTGGCGCTGCTGGCCAGTGATAACCGCACCCGTATTGGCAGCGACCCGGATATCGCCCGGTTGCTGGCGGGCAGTCTGGGGCTGAAGCTGAAGCTGGTGCCAACGGCGTGGGAAGACTGGCCGCTGGGGATCACTTCCGGGCGCTATGACGTGGCGTTGGTGAATATCGCCGTCACCGAGCAACGTAAGGAGAAGTTCGATTTTGCAACCTATCGCGTCGATTCCCTGGCCTTCTCGGTGAAATCCACCAGCAACGTACAGTCGATCACCAGTGCGAAAGATCTGGCCGGTAAAAAGGTGATTGTCGGGTCAGGCACCAATCAGGAACGTATTCTGCTGGGCTGGAACGAAGAGAATAAAAAGGCCGGGCGCGAGCCTGCGTTGCCGGTTTATCTGACCGACGACGCCTCAGGCAATCTCTATATTCAGTCCGGCAGGGCGGATGTCTTCTTTGGACCGCAGTCCGTTTCGGCCTACAAAGCCGCGTTAACCGGCAAAACCCGCGTCGTGGGATTAGGCCCGAAGAAAGCCTATGTCGCCACCACAACCAAAAAAGGCAATGGGCTGGTGTATGCGTTGCAGGCTGCGCTGGACGGTGCGATTAAGCGCGGGGATTATCAAAAGGTGCTGGCGCGCTGGGGGGAAGCGGGCGAAGCGGTGACGTCTTCAGACGTTAATCCACCCGGGATAACCTACTAATGGTGCTCTATACCCTAAATAATTCGAGTTGCAGGAAGGCGGCAAGGGAACGAATCCCCGGGAGCGTACATAAGTACGTGACTGGGGTGAGTGAATGCAGCCAACGCACCTGCAACTTGAAGTATGACGGGTATACACTTAGGGTTTTCATCCCTGAGGAGGCAACATGATCAAACTCTATGGCGTACCCGGCTGGGGATCGGCAATCAGTGAGGTGATGCTGACTCTGGCAGACATCCCGTATCAGTTCGTCAACGTGGATGGGTTTGACCAGCCCGGCCCGCAGCGCGAATTGCTGTTGAAACTGAACCCGCTGTGCCAGGTGCCGACGCTGGAGCTGGAAAATGGGGCGATCGTGACGGAAACCGCGGCGATCGCCCTGATGGTGCTCGACAGACGACCCGACCTCGCGCCGCCCGTTGGGCAGGCCGAGCGCCAGCAGTTTCAGCGCCTGCTCATCTGGTTTGTGGCGAACGTCTATCCCACCTTTACGTATGCAGATTACCCGGAACGCTGGGTGCCTGATGCCCCGGAACAGCTGAAGAAAAACTGTATTGAGTACCGGAAATCCCTCTATCTGTGGTTTGACAGCCAGCTCAGCGCCTCGCCTTATGCCTTTGGCCAACAGCTAACGCTGCTTGACGTCTATATTGCCGTCGTGCGTACCTGGGGGCCAGGTCATGAGTGGTTTACCACCAACGCACCTAATATCACCGCCATCGCGAATGCCGTCTGCGCGTTGCCAGAACTGCACAAGGTGCTAAAAGCTAACGACATAATCTGATAACGTGGAACGCTAACCTATAAAAGGAGCCCTGCCCATGCCTCACGTTGATATCAAATGTTTTCCACGCGATCTGACTGACGAACAAAAAACGGCCCTGGCGGCGGATATCGCCGAAACGATAGTCCGTCATCTGAACAGCAAAGATCGCTCAATCTCCGTGGCGCTTCACGAAGTCCAGGAAGCTGACTGGAAGGCGCAGGTCTGGGATACCGAGATTGGACCTAAACTGGATGAACTGATTAAGAAGCCCGGCTATTCGATGTAACTCGCCTGCCGGGTGGTGCAGTATCACCCGGCGATCCCCGCCTTTCATTCCTTTCGCAAAAATCGATAATAAACAGCACAACGTTTCCGCTACAATTCACTCCTCCGAACAATATTCGTTAAATCAGCAGGTAAGCACTACAACTGCACCAGATTAAGTACAGATAGTAAAAGGATAATTTTTTCATGACAAAATTACCTCGGTTTTCACTCGCCTTTATTCATCCTCGTTACTGGTTCAGTTGGGCAGGCATCGCCGCACTCTGGTGTACGGTCCAGCTCCCATATTCGCTTCTGTTAAAAGCAGGGCACGGACTCGGGCGTCTGGCTATGCGCATGCTTCCACGCCGCGTGGAAATCGCCAGACGAAATCTTGAGCTTTGCTTTCCGGAGATGAAAGAGGGTGAGCGCGAGCGTTTGCTTGAGCGTAATTTTGAATCGGTTGGAATGGGCGTCATCGAAACGGGCATCGCGTGGTTCTGGCCTGACTGGCGCGTGCGCAAACACTTCAGCGTGACCGGCTACGAACATATGGAACAGGCAAGGGCGCAAGGAAGGGGCGTGGTGCTCATTGGCATGCATTTTCTCACGCTGGAATTAGGCGCACGCATCTTTGGCATGCTCAACGCGGGTATTGGCGTCTATCGTCCCAACAACAATGCGTTGCTCGACTGGCTACAGACGCGCGGTCGTCTGCGTTCCAATAAAACCATGCTCGACCGCTACGATTTGAAGGGCATGATCCGCGCGCTTAAGCAAAACGAGATCCTGTGGTATGCCCCGGATCACGACTATGGAAAAACGAATAGCGTGTTTGTGCCGTTTTTTGCCGTCACGGACGCCGCGACAACTGCCGGGAGCTATATGCTGGTGAAAAGTGCCAGACCGGCCGTGATCCCGTTTGTACCACGCAGAAAAGCAGACGGCACAGGGTATGAGCTGATTATCCTGGACGATATTAGCGATACCTTGCAGGGAGGCGATAAAGTGGCCGTGGCTACGCAGATGAACAGGGCAATTGAGCGTGCGGTGATGATGGCACCCGAGCAATATATGTGGCTGCATCGTCGCTTCAAAACGCGTCCTGAAGGGCAACCGGACCTGTATGCGCGAAAAAAACAGGTCCAGTCCTCAGTCAGAACTTTCGCTGCCAGCGATATGTCGGATCGGTCGAGTATCCAGCAGTAGCACAGGGGGCGGATGCCGTTGCGCTCCGCCCTTTATAAAATCTGCGCCGCTGGATAGAATTACCGCATCCACCTTGTCGGGATGCAAAATATGACCGGAAGAGTCTACTATCACCTTGAAAAATATCTCCTCACCGAAGTCGCCGAGCCAGAACGTCTGACCCGCCAGTGGGCAGAAGTGATGTGCGAGTGTCGCGAGCAAAAATCCGGTGCGGAAGAGCGTTTGCGTCTCGCGCTGCTGAATGTGGATTATGTGACCAGCTTTGAGCTTCCCTTCCGGTTACTCCTCACCCGCGCCCCGCAGTTGATTGATGGGATCAGAAATGAGTTCCAGCTCAGTCAAAAAAATGTCCTGTTCAACGGCAAGCGGTTTGGCTGCGTTTACAGCCTTAAACAGGACCTGGAAAGTGTTCCTGACGAATTTACCTATCACCTGAAAACGCGGATCCAGCGAAGCGACAGCACTGGTGGAAGTGAAGTACCTTACCGGCAAATTGCACAGCAGGTGAAAGCGCCCAGGGAACGACTCAAACTGGCACTCGAAAATGGACTATCTGTAACGGCGCTCGACGGGCTTTTCTGGTTTGGCATTCAGCGCATCGCGGCCGATGTGCAGAGGCTAAGAAAAACGGGCACGAGGATTGTGACGTCAGAGACTGAGGTGTTTGATACGCTAACGATGACAACCCGGCGGATCCCCGTCTACAGCCTGACGCAGCCGGAATGAGCCTCGGTCGCTGAATCGTCGAACGTCTCAGAGAAGACAAAAAAGGCGGTAATCTCTTTCTCAGATATACCGTGCTTCAGCAACGCTTTCATTGACATTATGCCCCTTAGAAAGAGGGGCGTTTCACGCGATGGCATTGCTACTCAGCAAATGCCCGCAATGCCTCGCCATCAAGACGATAGCGTACCCATTCGGACTGCGGTACCGCGCCGATGCTCAGATAAAAATCAATTGCAGACTGGTTCCAGTCAAGCACGCTCCATTCCAGCCGGCCGCAGTGACGTTCCACTGCGCATTGCGCGATATTTTTAAGCAGTGCTTTTCCCGCACCCTTGCTGCGGTATTCCGGGGAGACATACAAATCTTCCATATAGATGCCGTTGCGACCAAGCCAGGTGGAATAGCTGGTGAAAAAAACGGCATACCCCACAGCATGGCCTGCATATTCGGCAACCAGCGCTTCGGTTTTACTGTCTGCACCAAACAGCGTTTTACGGATTTCGTCCGGCGTGGTGACCACTTCTTCTGGCGCTTTTTCATAGACTGCGAGTTCGTAAATCATATCGTATATTGCCGCTGCATCTTCAGGTCGCGCCTGACGAATCGTAATGCTCATTCCTTTCCCTTTATCTTTGTTTGTAGTTGATGGGGATAAGCATAAAGGCTAATGTCAGAAGAATTAAGTGCAATGAAATCAATAAATGATGAATATTATGCATCCAGCCTTAAGGCGCCTTGATTTAAACCTTCTGCCGGTTTTTGACGCGATTTATCGCCACAGTTCCGTTCGACTTGCGGCAGATGAGCTGGCGATGAGCACCTCGGCGCTCAGCCATGCCCTGTCACGGCTGCGTGTTTCGCTCAACGACCCGCTGTTCTACCGGGAAGGACATCGAATGTGTCCCAGCGTCTATGCCACCCAGCTTGCGCCAGTTATTGCATCGGCCCTGAAATATCTCGACCAGGAGCTGTCGCCGCAGCCGGAATTTGATCCTGCTGTCAGTACAGCGTGTTTGCAGATCGCGATAACGGACTTTACCGCGTTCTGCATATTCCCTGCGCTCATGAATACGCTTCAACATGCGGCGCCTGGCTTGCGTCTGGAATTACGATATTTGCCGCACAGCCCGGCGTTGACGGAATTACTGGCAGGAGAGGTGGATCTGGCCTTGGGATTCAGCACCATTGAGGATCGCCGGTACCCGGAGCTGGAAGAGATCAGCTGGTTCGAAGATGAATATGTGGTGATTAGCAATGCGAGCCGGAGCGCGCTCACGCTAGAGGATTATCTCGCCGCCCGGCATCTTGTGGTTACGCCGTGGAATGAGAAGCAGGGGGTGCTGGATTTGCAGCTGGAACGCATGGGTTATACCCGACACATTGCGATCAAAACCCCGTCTATGCTCAGCGCCCCGTTTGTTATTGCAGAAAGCGATCTGCTGATGGCGTTACCTCGATTCGCCGCTGAAAAGCTGCTGCCAGCTACCCGTATTAAAATTTTTGATTTACCGTTCCACATCAGTCCGTTTGAAGTAAAAATTTATTCGCACAAGCGCAGCGGGAAACGAGGCGTTACGAACTGGCTCAAAGCTACGCTGCGCGCGCTGGCCGAAAGGCAACAGTCAGTGCGCTTATGATTTCGACTGTAACAGGATCGCCATCAGCCCCGGAAAGCGGGCGTCCAGATCTTCTCTTCTCAGTGAAATCATATTCTCGCGCCCCTGCGGGCGCTGCCAGATCACGCCGCTGTCGCGCAGTACACGCCAGTGGTGAGTCATGGTTGATTTCACCACCTCGTCCGGGCGCAGCGCGTTGCAGCTCAGCTCACTGCCGTCGGCCAGCCGTCGAATAATCGCCAGCCGCAGCGGATTGCCGAGGGCGAACAGCACATTTTCCAGCAGTATTTGTTCTGGTTCCGGGTGGTTTGGGATCATCGTTTTCCTGCGTCTCGCGTGAGATTGAGCTATATCAACAATAGGTCAACCGTTAAAAAATAGTTCGATAATACTCGTACAATAGGACTATTATAACAAACGAACAAACACGCGACTATCCTGGTCGTCACAAACCCGTCATGAAGACGTAAGGAAATATCATGCCCCGACCCATTCCACTCGAACGTTATCGCAACATCGGTATCTCCGCGCATATCGATGCGGGCAAAACAACCACCACTGAGCGCATCCTGTTTTACACCGGGATGAGCCACAAGCTGGGTGAAGTACACGATGGCGCGGCAACCACCGACTGGATGGCGCAGGAGCAGGAGCGCGGGATCACCATTACGTCGGCGGCGGTGAGCTGTTTTTGGCCCGGCATGGACAGAGGCTTTGAACCGCACCGCATCAATATTATCGACACCCCCGGGCATGTGGATTTCACCATTGAGGTGGAACGTTCCATGCGTGTGCTCGACGGCGCGGTGATGGTTTATGACTCCGTCGGCGGCGTGCAGCCGCAGTCGGAAACCGTCTGGCGTCAGGCGAATAAATATCACGTCCCGCGTCTGGCATTCGTCAACAAAATGGACCGCCCGGGTGCGGATTTCTTCCGCGTGGTGCGGATGATGCAGGAGCGGCTGAAAGCTAATCCGGTCCCGATTGTGATCCCAGTGGGCGCAGAGGAACACTTCACCGGCGTGGTTGATCTCATCAAGATGCGCACCATTCTTTGGGATGATGCGACCCAGGGCATGGCGTTCACCTACGCGCCGGTGCCCGACGATCTGCTGAGCACCGCGCAGACGTGGCGAGAAAAAATGGTCTCGTCTGCGGCAGAAGCCAGCGATGAGCTTATGGATAAGTACCTTGAGACGGGCGAACTGGATGAGGCGGAAATCATCAAAGGGCTGCGGATCCGGACTATCTCCGGTGAAATACAGCCCATGCTGTGCGGCAGCGCTTTCAAGAACAAGGGTGTGCAGCGCATGCTCGACGCGGTGATTGAATTGATGCCGTCTCCACTGGACGTGCCCGCTATTGATGGGGTAGACGAAGACGGACAGCACGCCGAGCGCCACCCAAGCGATGATGAACCATTCTCTGCGCTGGCCTTCAAGCTGATGAGCGATCCGTACGTCGGACAGTTGACCTTTATTCGCGTCTATTCCGGCATACTGCGCAAAGGCGACGCGGTTTATAACCCGGTGAAGGGCAAAAAAGAGCGAATCGGGCGCATCGTGCTGATGCATGCCAACGACCGCCATGAGGTGGACGAGCTGCGCACAGGGGATATCGCAGCCTGTGTCGGGCTGAAAGACGTCACCACCGGTGACACGCTGACCGACCCGAATGCGGTGATCACCCTTGAACGGATGGAGTTCCCGGACCCGGTTATTTCGCTGGCGATTGAGCCGAAAACCAAGGCCGATCAGGAGAAAATGGGGATCGCCCTACAGCGCCTGGCGGCGGAGGATCCGTCTTTCCGTCTGCACACGGACGAAGAGTCCGGTCAGACCATTATCTCCGGGATGGGCGAACTGCATCTCGAAATCATCGTTGACCGCATGAAGCGTGAGTTTGGCGTTGAGGCAAACATTGGTCGTCCGCAGGTCACCTACCGTGAAACCCTGCGTAAAGCGGTGAAGGATATTGAAGGTAAATTTGTCCGACAGTCCGGCGGGAAAGGGCAGTACGGTCATGTGGTCCTGAGTCTGGAGCCGTTAGCAGCCGGAAGTGGTTTTGTGTTTGAAGATGCCACCAAAGGCGGGGTAGTTCCACGGGAGTACATCCCGTCGGTGGAAAAAGGCTTGAGAGAAGCCATGAATACGGGGGTGCTGGCGGGCTATCCGGTTGTCGATGTGAAAGCGACCCTGACGTTTGGTTCCTACCATGACGTTGACTCCTCGGAGATGGCCTTCCGCATGGCGGCGATCCTCGGCTTCAAAGAGGGCGCGCGGCGGGCGGATCCGGTTATTCTTGAGCCGGTGATGCACGTTGAGGTGGAAACGCCGGAAGAGTATGCCGGGAACATTATGGGCGATCTCTCCTCCCGCCGCGGCATGGTGCAGGGGATGGCAGAGCAGTACGGCAGCCAGATTATTCGCGCTGACGTCCCGCTGGCTGAAATGTTTGGCTACGCCACCACGCTGCGCTCGATGTCCCAGGGGCGCGCGACGTATACGATGGAGTTCCATCATTTTGCGGAAGCTCCGCGGAATGTGGCGGATGAGATTATTGCGAAGCGTGTTAAGTAATAAAAAGCCCTCTTCCTCAGGAAGAGGGCTTTTCTTTTTTGAGATGCGTTAATCCAGCGCCTTCACCATCTTCCCACTCGTCACAAACGTCCCGGCCCCCAGATGATGCAGCGTATTCAGCTTATCCCCGTCAAACTGCCAGCGTCCGGAGACAAATGCGCGTTCATCTGCCGCGGCGGAAACCACTTCGCCAAACAGGGTGTCATATTTCTCGGCCGCAGAAGTGACAGGTAATAACCGACACTCCATCCACGCCAGACATTTCTCTTCTATAACCGGCAGACCAAGCTCAGGGCCATGAATAACCGGGATCCCGTAGCAGTTAAATTTATCCTCGTCGCGCCCGCTGACGCTGCCGACCGCCCAGGTCCAGTTGGCTGCCGCCACGCCGGGGATCACAATGCCGAATTTCCCGCTGCGTTCGATCAACTCCCGTGACCACGCGCTTTTGTCTACCACGATCGCGATACGCGGGGGTTCAAATTCCACCGGCATAGACCATGCGGCGGCCATGACGTTGCGACGATCGATGGTCTCATCCCGGCTGGTGATGAGCACGGTTGGACCGTGATTCAGAAGACGGCTGGCATGACGTAATTCAACAGGACGAAAGTGGCTCATAGGATCTCCTCATGTACACGATGAGTATGCCGAAAAAGCACTTTTGCGCATATGCATTAGGGAAAATAGTTTATAAACAGGGGATATCACATCATGGAGCAAATCATGTCCCCATTTCTGAGTGCTTATTTTGCCCGCACGGGCTGGCAGCAGCCCGTACAGGTTAATATCGATACCCTGCGGGGGCTCCATTTACACCATAACTGCGCGATCCCTTTTGAAAATATTGACGTCGTTTTGCCGCGGGAAATCCATTTGGACGACGGGTGTCTGGTGGATAAACTGGTCACCGCGCGTCGGGGGGGATATTGCTTCGAGCAAAATGGCCTGTTTGAACGGGTGTTGCGCGAAGTTGGGTTTACGGTACGCAGCGTGCTGGGGCGGGTTGTGCTGGCGAATCCGTCGCAGATGCCGCCGCGCACGCACCGGTTGCTGCTGGTTGAGCTGAACGGCGAGCGCTGGATCGCTGATGTAGGATTTGGCGGACAAACGCTGACGGCGCCGATTCGTTTGATCGCCAACGAGGAGCAGGAAACCCCGCACGGGTGCTATCGTTTGCTGAGCGAGGGTAACGACTGGGTACTGCAATTCCGCCATCACGAGCACTGGCAGTCAATGTACCAATTTGACCTGGGGACGCAGTACTTCAACGATTACGTGATGGGTAACTTCTGGTCGGCGCACTGGCCTCAGTCCCATTTTCGTCATCACCTGCTGATGTGTCGCCACCTGCCGGACGGGGGCAAGCTGACGCTGACCAACTTTAATTTTACCCACTGGCAGAACGGTCATGTGGAGGAGCAGATCCATTTGCCGGATGCGGAGGCGCTATATAAGCTGATGCAGGAGCGGTTTGGCCTGGGCGTTGATGACCCGAAGCACGGCTTTACGCTGGCAGAGCTGACGGCCGTGATGGCGGGGTTTGATACGCATCCGCAGGCGGGGAAATAGCCCGGTGGCGGCTACGCCTTTCCGGGCCTACGGGAGTATACGTAGGTCGGGTAAGGCGTAGCCGCCACCCGACAAATCAACGGCGCGATCTTACCACCTGATACCGACGCGTGAAGTACTCAAACGGCGCGCTCCACACGTGCACCAGGCGGGTGAACGGGAAGATGAGGAAGATCGTCATCCCCAGCACCAGATGCACGCGGAAGATCGGCGCGACGCCGCTCAGCATTTCCGACGAGCCGCCCTTAAACGTGACGATACCCTGCGCCCAGCCGACCAGCTTCATCATCTCGCTTCCGTCAGGGTACTGAGCGGAGAAAGGAATGGTCGACAGCCCAAGGATGCACTGAAGCAGCAGGATACTCATGATGATAATATCCGGCGTGGTGGACGTGGCGCGCACCCGCTGGTTGAACAGGCGTCGGATCAAAAGCATCGACCCACCGATCAGCGTCAGCACCCCGCAAATACCTCCCGCAATCATGGCTAACTGCTGTTTAACCGCGACGGGTAAAAACCAGGCGTACATCCAGTGCGGGGTTAACATGCCGAACAGGTGCCCGAAGAAGATCCCCAGAATCCCAATATGAAACAGGTTCGAAGCCCAGTTCATCCCGCGCTTGCTGAGCATCTGGCTTGATGACGCCCGCCAGGTGTACTGCCCATAGTCGTAGCGCAACCAACTGCCGAGGAAGAAGACGGTGGCGCAGATGTACGGATAAATGTCATAGAAAAACACGTTCAGGTAATGAGTCATTTTGGGCCTCCGGCGCTGACGTCCACGTACTGCGGCGCGACGTCCTGGCTAAAGCGTCGTTGATATTGCTGCATCGGCGAACTGTCGCACGATGTGGCGTTGTCTTCGATAAACTTGACCTGTTCCTCTTCCCACACGGCGTCCAGCGCCTGACGGGTATCATCCCGTTTTTCACCGGATACCTGTTTCGCCACGCTGTCGCTGGAAAGCCGTGTTTCCGCCAGCGACAGCAGGGCGTCAAACAGCTGGTAATGCGCTACCTCGCGCTGTTTCAGGCGGCCTCCAATCAGCGCCAGTATAGGCGCGACGTTTTGCAGCCCTTCACGCGCCTCGTCGTCGCTGACGATACTGAGATATTCCAGATAGAGCGGCAGATAGTCCGGCAGCTCGCGGCAATCCAGCTCCAGCCCGGCTTTCTCATACTGGCTCATCAGGTCGACCATCGCCTGACCGCGATCGCGGGACTCGGCGTGAACGTGCTCGAACAGCAGTAGTGAAGTCGCGCGCCCCCGCTCGAAAACTTCACACCATTCGGCCTGCTTATCCAGCAGCGGGGCGCTCAGGTGCTGCTGCGCAAACGGCAGTAGCATGGGCGCATCCTGTTCCACCAGGGAAAGCGCTTCTTCACGGTTATCCCAAAGCAGCTCATCGGGATACTCAATCAGTAGCGCGATGATTTTAAGGATCTGCATTATTCTCCCTCCCCGTGATCGCGCACCTCGGTAATGTTGATCGCGTCGATGCGGCTGCTGTTGAAAAGGTTGAATTTGGTGTCGGAGCCGTGACAGCCGTCACCGAAGGTGAAGCCGCAGCCGTTTTTCTCCGGGAAGGCGTCGCGCGCCATTTCGCGGTGGCTGGTCGGGATCACGAAGCGGTCTTCGTAGTTAGCGATGGCCAGATATCGGTACATCTCCTCAACCTGCGCTTCGGTCAGGCCCACTTCCTCAATGGCGCGGGTATCGGTCACGCCTTCCACGGTCTGGGAGCGTTTGTAGTGGCGCATCGCCATCATGCGCTTCAGAGCGCGCAGCACCGGGCCGGTATCGCCCGCGCTGAGCATATTTGCCAGGTATTGCACCGGGATGCGCAGGCTTTCGACCGCAGGCAGTACACCGTCGCTCTGCGGCAGACCACCCGCGTCCGCGTAGGACTGAATCGGTGACAGCGGCGGCACATACCAGACCATCGGCAGGGTGCGGTATTCCGGATGCAGCGGCAGGGCGAGCTTCCAGTCCATCGCCATTTTGTAAACCGGGGAACGCTGCGCTGCGTCGATGACGTTCTGCGGGATGCCCTGCTTCAGGGCTTCTTCAATCACCGCCGGATCGTTCGGGTTAAGGAACACGTCGCACTGGCGCTCATACAGATCGGTTTCATGCTCGGTGCTGGCCGCCTCTTCAATACGGTCCGCGTCATACAACAGCACGCCAAGGTAGCGGATGCGTCCAACGCAGGTTTCTGAGCAGACGGTCGGCTGGCCGGACTCGATGCGCGGATAGCAGAAGATGCACTTCTCTGACTTGCCGCTTTTCCAGTTGAAGTAGATTTTCTTGTACGGACAGCCGCTGATGCACAGTCGCCAGCCGCGGCATTTGTCCTGGTCGATCAGCACAATGCCGTCCTCTTCGCGTTTGTAAATCGCACCGCTCGGGCAGGTGGCAACGCAACTCGGGTTGAGGCAATGCTCGCACAGGCGCGGCAGGTACATCATGAAGGTGTTTTCGAACTGGCCGTACATCTCTTTCTGGATCTTCTGAAAGTTTCGGTCGCGGGCGCGTTTTTCGAACTCGCCGCCCAGCAGCTCCTCCCAGTTTGGTCCCCAGACGATCTTATCCATCCGCTTACCGTCAATCAGCGAGCGGGGGCGGGCGGTAGGGAGGTGATCCCCCTCCGGGGCGCGGTGCAGATCCTGGTAATCGAAGGTGAAAGGTTCATAGTAATCGTCAATCTGCGGCAACACGGGGTTGGCGAAAATTTTCGACAGGACGCCCATTTTTCCGCCGAGGCGCGGGGTCAGCTTGCCGTGAATACTGCGGATCCATCCGCCTTGCCACTCATCCTGATCTTCCCAGTTTTTCGGATAGCCGATACCCGGTTTGGTTTCGACGTTATTAAACCACGCATACTCCATCCCTTCGCGCCCGGTCCAGACGTTCTTACAGGTGACCGAGCAGGTGTGGCAGCCAATGCATTTATCGAGATTCAGTACCATGCCAACCTGTGAGCGTATTTTCATTTTTTCGCCTCCTGAACCTGATCCCGACCTTCGCCGTCCAGCCAGTTAATGTTTTTCATTTTGCGGATCATAATGAACTCGTCGCGATTCGAGCCGACGGTGCCGTAATAGTTAAAGCTGTACGCCAGCTGCGCGTAGCCGCCAATCATGTGGGTCGGTTTCGGACAGACGCGGGTGACCGAGTTGTGGATCCCGCCGCGCCGTCCGGTCACTTCTGACCCCGGAATGTTCAGAATGCGCTCCTGAGCGTGGTACATCATGGTCATGCCCGGCGGCACGCGCTGGCTAACCACCGCGCGGGCGGTGAGGGCGCCGTTGGCGTTGAAGGCTTCGATCCAGTCGTTGTCCTCAATCCCCAGCTCGCGCGCGTCGGTTTCGCTGATCCAGACGATTGGCCCCCCGCGTGACAGGGTCTGCATCAGCAGGTTTTCGCTGTAGGTGGAGTGAATGCCCCATTTCTGGTGCGGCGTCAGGAAGTTAAGCGCTTTTTCCGGGAAGCCGTTCGGCGGGATCTCGCGCATATGGGTGACGCTGCGGGTATCAATCGGTGGACGATAGGCCACCAGACTTTCACCGAAGGCGCGCATCCAGGTGTGATCCTGATACAGCTGCTGGCGGCCGGAAATCGTGCGCCACGGGATCAGCTCGTGAACGTTGGTATAGCCTGCGTTATACGAGACATGCTCGCTCTCAAGGCCGGACCACGTTGGGCTGGAGATAATTTTGCGCGGCTGCGCCTGAATATCGCGGAAGCGAATTTTCTCGTCTTCTTTGTTCAGCGCCAGATGGGTGTGATCGCGCCCGGTCAGTTCGCCGAGGGCCTCCCAGGCTTTGACCGCGACCTGACCGTTGGTTTCCGGCGCAAGAGCGAGGATCACCTCTGAAGCATCAATGGCGGTTTCAATGCGTGGTCGGCCTTTGGCCGGTCCGTCGAGCTTGACGTAATTGAGCTTGCCGAGGAAATCGACTTCGTTTTGCGTGTTCCACGATATGCCTTTTCCGCCGTTGCCGAGTTTGTCCAGCAGCGGACCGAGAGAAGTGAAGCGCTCGTAGGTTTCCGGATAGTTGCGCTCGACGACCGCAATGTTTGGCGCGGTTTTACCGGGGATGAGATCGCACTCGCCTTTGCGCCAGTCCAGAATATCAAAAGGCTGCGACAGTTCCCCCGGGGAGTCATGCTGTAGCGGCTGTAGCACCACGTCAGTTTCGGTGCCGAGATGCCCGACGCACACTTCAGAGAAGACTTTGGCGATGCCTTTGTAGATCTCCCAGTCGCTGCGGGACTCCCACGCGGGGTCAACGGCGGCAGAGAGCGGGTGAATAAACGGATGCATGTCCGAGGTATTCATATCGTCTTTTTCATACCAGGTGGCGGTCGGCAGGACGATATCGGAGAACAGGCAGGTGCTGGACATACGGAAATCGAGCGTCACCAGCAGATCCAGCTTGCCCTCAATGGCGGCGGTTTGCCATTCAACCTCTTCAGGTTTGACATCATCCGTTGAGCCTAAATCCTCGCCCTGAATCCCGCTCTCGGTGCCAAGCAGGTATTTGAGCATGTACTCATGGCCTTTTCCGGACGAGCCAAGCAGGTTAGAACGCCAGACAAACAGGTTGCGCGGGTGGTTCTTGCCGTTGTCCGGCTGTTCGCAGGCAAAGCGAATATCGCCCGATTTTAACGCCTGCACGGTGTAATCCTGCGGCGACATCCCGGCGGCGTCGGCGCGGGCCTTAACGTGCAGCGGGTTGAGGTTGAGCTGCGGCGCGGAAGGGAGCCAGCCCATGCGCTCGGCGCGGACGTTGAAATCAATCAGGTGACCGGTGAATTTCGACGCGTCTGCAAGAGGAGAAAGCAGCTCCTGTGCGGTGAGCTTCTCATAGCGCCACTGGCTGGCGTGGTTGTAGAAGTAAGAGGTGCTGTTCATCTGGCGCGGCGGACGGTTCCAGTCCAGCGCGAAGGCCAGCGGCAGCCAGCCGGTTTGCGGACGCAGTTTCTCCTGGCCGACATAGTGCGACCAGCCGCCGCCGCTCTGCCCGACGCAGCCGCAGAAGACCAGCATGTTGATCATCCCCCGGTAGTTCATGTCCATGTGGTACCAGTGGTTCACACCGGCCCCGAGGATGATCATCGAACGACCATGGGTCTTGTGCGCCGTGTCGGCAAATTCACGGGCGATTTTTTCTATCAGGTAAGCGGGGACGCCGGTAATTTGTTCGCCCCAGGCCGGGGTGTAGGCTTTGATCTCGGCGTAGTTTGCCGCCGCGTTACTGTCTTCCAGACCGCGATCGAGGCCGTAGTTTGCGAGCACCAGATCGTACACGCTGACCACGCGTCTCTGGCTGCCGTCGGCCAGCGTCAGGGTTTTACTCGGTACGCGGCGAGTCAGCACCGGCTCCTGCTTCACGCTGCGGAAATGCGGGTTCTCGTTGCCCCCGAAGTAAGGGAAGGCCACGTCTGCCACACTGTCGTGGGTGATGAGCAGGGAAAGCGTCAGCTCGGTCTCCTGTCCCGCGGCCAGCGACTCCAGGTTCCATTTGCCTTTTTCGCCCCAGCGGAAACCGATAGAGCCGTTCGGCGCCACCAGATTTCCGGCTACGTCAAAGGCGATGGTTTTCCACTCCGGATTATTGGTTTCACCCAGCCCGTCGGCCAGATCCGACGCGCGCAGCATGCGGCCCGGCACCACGCGACCGTCAGCCTGTTCATCCAGCAGGACCAGCATCGGCATGTCGGTGTAGCGGCGGCAATAGTTGAGGAAGTAATCGCTCGGGTTATCAAGGTGGAACTCTTTGAGGATCACATGCCCCATCGCCATGGCGAGGGCGCTGTCGGTACCCTGTTTTGGGGCCAGCCACTGGTCGCTGAGCTTCGCCACCTCCGAGAAGTCCGGCGTAATGGCGACGGTCTTGGTGCCTTTGTAACGCACTTCGGTAAAGAAGTGGGCGTCCGGGGTACGCGTCTGCGGCACGTTCGAGCCCCAGGCAATGATATAGCTGGAGTTGTACCAGTCCGCCGATTCCGGCACGTCGGTCTGCTCGCCCCAGGTCATCGGCGATGCCGGAGGCAGATCGCAGTACCAGTCATAGAAGCTCAGGCAGGTGCCGCCGAGCAGGGAGAGATAGCGCGTACCGGCGGCATAAGAGACCATCGACATGGCCGGGATGGGGGAAAAACCGGCTACCCGATCCGGGCCGTAGTTTTTGATGGTCCAGACGTTGGCGGCAGCAATCAGCTGGTTAAGCTCTTTCCAGTTTGAGCGGATAAACCCGCCTTTACCGCGCGCCTTTCTGTAGCTTTGCGCTTTCTGTGGATCGTTCTGAATGGCATCCCAGGCCAGCACCGGATCGGTATGCTGCGCCAGCGCCTCGCGCCAGAGCTCGATCAGCCTGCGGCGTACCAGCGGGTACTTGAGACGGTTGGCGCTGTAGAGATACCAGGAGTAGCTTGCGCCACGCGGGCAGCCGCGCGGTTCGTGGTTAGGCAGGTCAGGGCGGGTACGCGGGTAGTCGGTCTGCTGGGTTTCCCATGTCACCAGGCCATTTTTGACATAAATCTTCCAGCTACAGGAGCCGGTGCAGTTAACGCCGTGGGTGGATCGCACAATCTTGTCGAACTGCCAGCGCTGACGGTAGCTGTCCTCCCAGTCGCGGTTGGTGTGGTACACCTGGCCGTGCCCATCGGCGAAACTGTCGCCTTTTGTTTTGAAGTAACGGAAGCGGTCCAACAGTTTGCTCATGACATTTCTCCTGCTTCGATAACATGGCCGGAGGGTGAGGCATCACGCTCCGGCGAAGAGGTAGTTATTATTTTTGTGAGGATTTGCGGCCGTACACCAGCCAAGTGACGAGCACGCAGACGATGTAAAACACGAGGAAGACTTTCATGGCACCCACCGGGGAACCGGTCATCGCCAGGGAGGTGCCAAAGGCTTTGGGAATAAAGAACCCGCCCACCGCACCGATGGCAGAGATAAAGCCCAGCGCCGCAGCCGTTTCGGTCACCGCTTCATGCTGTGCCTGTTCATCGCTCCCGCCCTGTTTTTTCACGCGGTCGAGGGTGATTTGGCGAAAGATAATCGCGATCATCTGGAAGGTCGAGCCGCTACCCAGGCCTGCGGTCAGAAACAGGCCCATAAAGACCAGATAGAAGGCGATAAAGCTGCCTGAACCAGACCCGGGGAGCGTCAGGAAAATCAGGGCGCTAAAGATGGCCATAAAGACGAAGTTGATCAGCGTCACCCTTACGCCGCCCAGCCTGTCTGAAATCATCCCGCCAGCCGAACGCGCCAGGGCGCCGATCAGTGGGCCAAAGAAGGCGAGGTGGAGGATATTAACGTCGGGAAACTGGGTTTTCGACAGCATGGCAAAGCCTGCCGAGAAACCGATAAACGAGCCGAAGGTTGCCAGATAAAGCAGGCTCAGCAGCCAGAGATGAAAGCGCTTAAGCACCGGAAGCTGGCTGGCAATGGACGCTTTCGAGCTGGCGATGTCATTCATGCCAAAAAACGCCGCAATGGTGGCCAGAATCAGCAGCGGCGCCCAGATCCACGCCGCGTTCGCCAGCCACATCGTCGAGCCATCCTCCTGCGGTACGCCGTGCACGCCGAGGAAGGTAAACATCGGCAGGAAAATCACCAGCGGCGCAACCAGCTGCATCACACTCACGCCCAAGTTACCCAGCCCGCCGTTAATGCCCAGTGCGCTGCCCTGTCTGGCTTTCGGGAAGAAGAAGCTGATGTTTCCCATACTGGAAGCGAAGTTGGCACCGGCAAAACCGCACAGCAGTGCGATGATGATGAAGATCCAATAGGGCGTGGCGGTATTCTGGATGGCGATCCCAAGCCAGACACAGGGTACGACCAGGATAACGGTACTTAACACGGTCCAGTAACGTCCGCCAAATATCGGTACCATAAAAGAGTAGGGGACACGCAATATCGCGCCGGAGAGAGAAGGTAATGCCGTTAGCATAAAAAGCTGATCGGTGCTGAAATTAAATCCGACCTTATTAAGATTTACCGCAATAGCGCTAAACAACATCCAGACGCAAAACGCGAGCAGCAAACACCCCACGGAAATCCACAGGTTTCTTCGTGCGATATGTTTCCCTTTATTCTCCCAAAATTGCGCGTTTTCCGGTTTCCAGTTACTCAACAGATGCTGATTACTCTTCTCGCTTTGATGTGACATATCACCCTCTTGCTTACCGAAGTGGAGAGAAAAAAGAAGGAAAAACAGAAAGATACCTGTCAGTGGCGTATGAAATTTATAGGATGTTATGGGATACATCTGAAAGGATAGATAAAAAAGCGAATCCCTGAGTTTGGAATGGGAATCAGGGTTCGCTTTATGTGTTACTAATTGTAACTCTTTGCGGAAATTAATACTCCGATGGGAGTATTAAAACAATTCGAGGGAGATAAGTTTATCCAGATGCTTATTAAATGCCGCGTCGTCCATTTCAGGCATATTTAAGACGTATATGCCATCCAGGCCACATACCAGACCAATTAAACGCCAGGCGATATTTTCCGGCTGATCAGCAAGCGTAAAGGCGTTGGCCTCCGCCCCGGCGCGGATAATTGCGACCGTTTCCTGGTGCCACATCTCCATGGTCAAAACGTAGGCGCCTTTGATATCGCTATCCCGGCTGGCGAGAATTTGCGCCTCCCGCCACAGTCGAATGTAGGGCTCAAACCCGCCGTCATCGCTGCCGAGCATGGCATGCAGGCGCTCGCGCCAGCCTGCGTTTTCGCCAACGATTTCAGCATCCAGCAAATTGCGGATCAGCCTGACAAACGCCAGCGATTTAAGCTCGCCCGCCGACGCAAAGTGGTGATGCACCTGCCCGGTGGCGACGCCCGCTTCGGTAGCGATTCGGCGCACGGTCATCGCAGCGAATCCTTCGGTCAGCGCCACGCGCATTGCGGCCTGTAGGATCTCTTCCCGCCGCTCGTCCTTGCTCAGATAACGCATAATTTCTCACTCTCAATGGCAACGAAACGAGTGTAACAAAGAGCTGGACAAGTGTTCAACTTTACGTAGGATCGCAATCTGGACATGTGTCCAGTTTTTAAATGAAAAGGAAATTTATGTTTCGTCAGTGGTTAGCGTTAGTGATTATCGTGCTGGTGTATATCCCGGTGGCGATTGACGCGACGGTGCTGCACGTGGCGGCGCCAACATTGAGCATGACGCTGGGTGCCAGCGGCAACGAATTGCTGTGGATTATTGATATTTACTCGCTGGTGATGGCGGGGATGGTGCTGCCGATGGGGGCGCTGGGCGATCGCATAGGTTTTAAGCGCCTGCTGATGATCGGCAGCGTGCTGTTTGGCCTGTCATCGTTAGCGGCGGCTTTTGCGCCGTCCGCGGGCTGGCTGATTGCCGCCCGCGCGTCGCTGGCGATTGGCGCGGCGATGATCATTCCGGCTACGCTTGCAGGGATCCGCACGCTGTTTATTGACGTGCGGCACCGTAACATCGCCCTTGGCGTCTGGGCTGCCGTTGGGTCGGGCGGCGCGGCGTTTGGCCCGCTGATTGGCGGCATGCTGCTGGAGCACTTTTACTGGGGTTCGGTCTTCCTGATTAACGTGCCGATCGTGCTGATCGTGGTTTCGCTTGCTGCGCACTTTGTGCCTGCTCAGCAGGGGCGGCCCGAGCAGCCGCTCAATATCAGCCATGCCATTATGCTGATTGTCGCCATTTTACTGCTGGTCTACAGCGCCAAAACCGCCCTGAAAGGGGTGCTGTCGCCGTGGATGGTGGCCTCTACGCTGCTTACCGGGGCGGTGATGCTGTTTATTTTCGTCCGTATCCAGCTGCGCGCGCGCGTGCCAATGATCGACATGCGTCTGTTTTGCCATCGCATTATTTTAAGCGGCGTGGTCATGGCGATGACCGCCATGATTGCGCTGGTGGGCTTTGAACTGCTGATGGCGCAGGAGTTGCAGTTCGTGCATGGTTTTACGCCGTTTGAAGCAGGGATATTTATGCTGCCGGTGATGGTGGCGAGCGGATTTAGCGGGCCGATCGCGGGTGTGCTGGTCGGGCGTCTGGGGCTGCGCATTGTCGCGACCGGAGGCATGGGGCTAAGCGCGATCAGTTTTATCGGCCTGTCGACGCTCGATTTCAGCACCCAACAGTGGCAGGCGTGGAGCCTGATGGTGCTGCTGGGCTTCAGTGCCGCCAGCGCACTGCTGGCATCGACGTCAGCGATCATGGCTGCCGCGCCGAAAGAGAAAGCGGCCGCCGCAGGCGCGATCGAAACCATGTCCTACGAGCTGGGCGCTGGTCTCGGGATCGCCATTTTCGGTCTGCTGTTAACCCGCAGCTTTTCGGCGTCAATTGTACTGCCGCAGGGGCTGAGCGCGTCGCTGACCGATAAAGCCTCGTCGTCCATTGGTGAAGCGATGAAGGTCGCGCAGGAGCTGACGCCGTCACTGGCCGAGCCGGTGATGACGGCGGCGAAAACCGCGTTCATCACCTCGCACAGCGTGGCCCTGGGCAGTGCGGGAGCCATGCTGATGATTCTGGCGATCGGGATCTGGTTTAGTCTGGCGAAGGTCGGAGGGCAGCAGTAAAAAAAAGGCCAGCCGCGAGGGCTGGCCTTTTGAACTAACACATCTTAGAACTGGTAGGTCAGACCTACAGCCACGATGTTGTCGGTAGCCACTTTGGCATCTTTGGTGAACTGGCTGTCATCCACGAGGTTGATTTTGTAATCAACGTAGGTGGACATGTTTTTGTTGAAGTAGTAGCTCGCGCCAACGTCAACGTATTCAACCAGGTCCTGGTCGCCATAAGAACCGATGTCTTTACCTTTGGATTTCAGGTAAGCGATGGATGGACGCAGACCGAAGTCAAACTGGTACTGAGCCACAACTTCGAAGTTCTGTGCTTTGTTGGCAATGTGACCGCTACCGAACGCCGTCATGTTGCGGGTTTCAGAGTAGGTGGTTGCCAGGTAGATGTTGTTCGCATCGTACTTCAGGCCAGCAGCCCAGACTTCTGCGTTTTCGCCACCGGCGTTCAGGTTGCTTGCAGCACGAACCTGACGGTCAGTACGGTCAGATTTCGCGTAGGTCGCACCCACACCGAAGCCGTCGAATTCATAGGTAGAAGACAGACCCCAGCCGTCACCGTTGGATTCGGTGATCTCTGTACGGTCGTTTTTACCCTGGTACTGGGCAGCCACGTTCAGGCCGTCAACCAGACCAAAGAAGTCGGTGTTACGGTAGGTGGCAACGCCAGTGGTACGACCGGTCATGAAGCCGTCAGTCTGCGTCCAGGTATCGCCACCGAACTCTGGCAGAACGTCAGTCCATGCGCCGATGTCATAAGCAACACCGTAGTTACGACCGTAGTCGAAGGAACCGAATTCATCGAATTTCAGACCAGCGAAGGCCAGACGGGTTTTGTTGCCGTCGGAACCCTGAGCTTCAGAGCGGTTGCCCTTGAACTCATATTCCCACTGGCCGTATCCGGTCAGTTGATCGTTGATCTGAGTTTCACCTTTGAAGCCCAGACGAACGTACGTTTTGTCGCCGTCGCTACCAGCATCATCAGAAAAATAGTGCAGACCAGTAACTTTGCCGTACAGATCCAGTTTGTTACCGTCTTTGTTAAAAACTTCAGCCGCGTTAACAACGCCAGCCGCCAACATGGAAGTCACTGCCACTGCAACTAATTTAAGTTTCATCTTAACTAACCCTTATAATTTTATTTAGGTATTTCCTAAGCCACCTGAGCGATTTTTAAACGAGGCTTATCGTCAATGGCAGACTATTTTTAAAATTCCGTAGACTGCTTTCAATAATAAGTTTCAAAATATTAAAGATAATTTCAATTAGTGTGATCCTGATCCGATAAATTTCCCTTAAATCGCTCAATAAGGTTAATTTATATACATAAATTGATTATTAACAAAACACGATAATAAGGCTGGAAATAGTTGCCATGCGTTTTTGTTTTTAGAGAGAGATAAAAGGGCTTGGCAGGTAATGTCAAGGAATGGGGCGCGTTATTGACTTTTAAAACAGTGGCTTGTGGATTTATCTTGGAGCCTGCAACTGTTTTTTAAAAGAAACATCCAGAAATAAACTATTGCACTATGTGCTATATAGTGCGGGAATATTGGGGTTGAATTAATTACCTGCGTTGTCAGTTTATGTCAATTTCCACAACGGATCTGACTTTTTATGAGTACTCTATACAGAAATAGAAATACATACGAATGTTATAAATAATATTCTTTACTGTGATCACATATTAAAATAATGTTAATTTTTACCGGGCATAATTCGTGCCCGGTAAAATTAAAATGCTATTTTCGGGTGGCATACCAGCAAAGTAATGATCCTGCGCAAACCATTAATGCACCTTGCCAGAATGAGAATGAAAGCGGAGAGCTCAGCATAATAGCCGCCAGCGCGGCAGAGAGTACCGGGGTGAAGTAGGAGACGGCCGCAAGCACCGTGACGTTACCGTGGAGGATCCCAATGTTCCAGGCGGCGTAGCCAAAGCCAAGGGCAACACCACACATCAACAGCTTCACGACTACCGGCACGCTGAATACCATTTCGGGCTGATCGCTGACGGCATATTTGACCCACAGGCTCAGGGCGGTCAGCAGGACGAAAAGAGTAATGCCATTTTGCCCTCTGGCATACCTGCTGGTGACGGTGCAGTAGGCGGCCCAGATAAAGGCACCGGCAAATGCCAGCCCGTAGCTCAGCGGGCTGGAAACGATGTTTTGCATGATGTCGTGAACGTGCAGCCCGTTTTCGCCGCCTAAGACCCAGCCCACGCCCAACAGGGAGATCGCTAAGCCGGGGATCACCCACAGGGTGGATTTTTGTCCGTTGAAAAAAATGGCGAACACAATCGTCAGGCTTGGCCAGAGATAATTGACCATGCCCACCTCAATTGCCTGCGAGCGCGTCGCGGCAAAGCCAAGCGACAGGGCAAGGCACATTTCATAGCTGACAAACAGGACGCTGCCCGCAATGAGATAGCCTTTCGAAAACCGTTTAATATCAGGGAAACCTACCGTCGCCAGACACAATAATCCGCTGACGGTGTAGATCATCGCTGCGCCCCCCACCGGGCCAAGTCCCTCACTGACGCTGCGGATGAGACCCACCATGGTGCTCCACAGCAGTATGGCCACCAGACCAATCAGCGTTGCTCTTTTTCTGTCCATTACCCTGCCAGTCTCATAAAAATCAAAGTGTAAACTTATAGCATCTAACCCATTCACCAGGCGAATTTTCTGTTTCGCGGTTAACCCGAAAGGAGTAATAAATCATACCGGCGGTGACTATTAAGGGGGCGAAGTTCGGCGACCTTGATTTGACGCAAAAAAAACAGGGGCTTTGCTGTTAGTTTGCGGCGCGAAGTCTTATCAGATAACGAGGACAGCAATGGACGTCAGCCGCAGACAATTTTTTAAAATCTGCGCGGGCGGTATGGCCGGAACAACAGCCGCAATGCTGGGATTCGCTCCCAAAATGGCGCTGGCTCAGGCACGCAACTATAAACTGCTGCGCGCGAAAGAGATCCGTAACACCTGCACATACTGCTCCGTGGGTTGTGGGCTATTAATGTATAGCCTGGGTGATGGCGCGAAGAACGCCAAAGAAGCGATTTATCATATTGAAGGGGACCCGGACCATCCGGTGAGCCGCGGGGCGCTTTGCCCGAAAGGGGCGGGGCTGCTGGACTACGTCCATAGTGAAAACCGTCTGCGCTATCCGGAATATCGTGCGCCGGGCTCTGATAAATGGCAGCGCATCTCCTGGGACGAGGCCTTCTCACGTATTGCAAAACTGATGAAAGCGGATCGCGACGCCAACTTTATTGAAAAGAACGAGCAGGGCGTTACGGTAAACCGCTGGACCTCCACCGGGATGCTGTGTGCATCTGCGGCAAGTAATGAGACCGGCATGCTGACGCAAAAATTTGTGCGCTCCCTCGGCATGCTGGCGGTTGATAACCAGGCGCGCGTCTGACACGGACCAACGGTAGCAAGTCTTGCTCCAACATTTGGTCGCGGTGCGATGACCAACCACTGGGTTGATATCAAAAACGCAAACGTCGTGGTGGTGATGGGCGGTAACGCCGCTGAAGCCCATCCGGTGGGATTCCGCTGGGCGATGGAAGCGAAAAACAACAACGATGCGACGCTGATTGTCGTCGATCCACGCTTTACGCGTACGGCATCGGTGGCTGATATTTATGCGCCGATACGCTCCGGTACGGATATTACGTTCCTTTCCGGCGTGCTGTTGTACCTGATCGAAAACAATAAGATTAACGCGGAATACGTTAAGCATTACACCAATGCCGGCCTGCTGGTGCGGGAAGATTTCGCCTTCGAAGATGGCCTGTTCAGCGGCTATGACGCAGAGAAACGTCAGTACGATAAATCGTCCTGGAACTATCAATTCGACGAAAACGGCTACGCGAAACGCGATGAGACCCTGACCGATCCGCGCTGCGTGTGGAACTTGCTGAAACAGCATGTTTCCCGTTATACGCCAGACGTGGTGGAAAACATCTGCGGTACGCCGAAAGCAGACTTCCTGAAAGTATGTGAAGTGCTGGCCTCCACCAGTGCCGCCGACAGAACAACCACCTTCCTGTACGCGCTGGGCTGGACGCAGCATACCGTGGGCGCGCAGAACATCCGTACCATGGCGATGATCCAGCTGCTGCTCGGCAACATGGGGATGGCCGGTGGTGGTGTGAACGCCCTGCGCGGACACTCCAACATTCAGGGCTTAACCGATCTCGGCCTGCTGTCGACCAGCCTGCCGGGTTACCTGACCCTGCCGTCGGAGAAGCAGACCGACTGGCAAAGCTGGCTTGACGCCAACACGCCAAAAGCGACGCGTCCGGACCAGGTGAACTACTGGAGTAACTATCCGAAGTTTGCCGTCAGTCTGATGAAATCGTTCTACGGCGATGCGGCGCAGAAAGAGAATGACTGGGGCTTTGAGTGGTTGCCGAAATGGGATCAGGCTTACGATGTCATCAAGTATTTCAACATGATGGATAAGGGCGACGTCACCGGGTATATCTGCCAGGGCTTTAACCCGGTGGCGTCATTCCCGGATAAAAACAAAGTCGTTCGCAGCCTGAGCAAGCTGAAGTACATGGTGGTTATCGATCCGCTGGTCACCGAAACGTCTACGTTCTGGCAGAACCACGGCGAGTCTAACGATGTCGATCCGGCATCCATTCAGACCGAGGTGTTCCGCCTGCCATCGACCTGCTTTGCGGAAGAGGACGGTTCTATTGCCAATTCTGGCCGCTGGCTACAGTGGCACTGGAAAGGTCAGGATGCGCCGGGTGAAGCGCGTAATGACGGCGAAATTCTGGCCGGCATTTACCATCGCCTGCGCGAAATGTACCGCACCGAAGGCGGCAAAGGCGCTGAGCCGCTGCTGAAGATGAGCTGGAACTACAAGCAGCCGGATCATCCTGAGTCCGAAGAGGTGGCAAAAGAGAACAACGGCGTGGCGCTGGCCGACCTGTACGATGCCAACGGCAATCTGGTGGCGAAGAAAGGCCAGTTGCTCAATAGCTTCGCGCTGTTGCGTGACGACGGCACCACGGCCTCGTCCTGCTGGATCTACACCGGCAGCTGGACGGAGCAGGGTAACCAGATGGCCAACCGTGATAACGCCGATCCGTCAGGCCTGGGCAACACGCTGGGCTGGGCATGGGCGTGGCCGTTGAACCGCCGCGTACTGTACAACCGTGCCTCCGCAGACGTGAACGGTAAGCCGTGGGATCCGAAACGCATGCTGATCGAGTGGAACGGCACGAAGTGGACGGGGAACGATATCCCGGACTTCAACACCGCCGCGCCGGGCAGCAACACCGGGCCGTTTATCATGCAGCCGGAAGGGTTGGGGCGTCTGTTTGCCATCGACAAGCTGGCGGAAGGGCCGTTCCCGGAACATTACGAGCCGATGGAAACGCCGCTCGGCACTAACCCGCTGCACCCGAACGTAGTTTCCAGCCCGGTAGTGCGTATCTATGAAGATGACGTGCTGCGTTTAGGTAAAAAGGACAAGTTTCCGTATGTCGGAACTACCTACCGCCTGACCGAGCATTTCCATACCTGGACCAAACATGCGCGGCTTAACGCCATCGCGCAGCCGGAACAGTTTGTGGAGATAAGCGAAACGCTGGCGAAGGCGAAAGGCATTGCCAATGGCGATCGCGTGACGGTGAGCAGCAAGCGCGGCTTTATTCGCGCGGTAGCGGTGGTCACCCGTCGTCTGCAAAGTCTGAACGTACACGGCCAGCAGGTAGAAACCGTCGGCATCCCGCTGCACTGGGGCTTTGAAGGGGTGGCGCAGAAAGGTTACATCGCCAATACCCTGACGCCAAACGTCGGCGATTCCAACTCGCAAACGCCGGAGTATAAAGCGTTTCTGGTCAACATCGAGAAAGCGTAAGGAGCGATTAAATGGCGATGGAAACACAAGACATTATTAAACGCTCCGCGACCAACCCGATAACGCCCGCGCCTCGCGCGCGGGACTACAAGGTAGAAGTCGCCAAGCTGATCGATGTCTCCTCCTGCGTGGGCTGTAAGGCATGCCAGGTGGCCTGCTCGGAGTGGAACGATATCCGCGACGAGGTGGGGCACTGCGTTGGCGTTTACGATAACCCGACTGATCTGAGCGCCAAGTCCTGGACGGTGATGCGCTTTAGCGAAACCGACCAGAACGGCAAGCTGGAGTGGCTAATCCGTAAAGACGGCTGTATGCACTGTGAAGATCCGGGCTGCCTGAAGGCATGCCCGTCTGCGGGTGCAATTATTCAGTACGCCAACGGGATCGTCGACTTCCAGCAGGATAACTGTATCGGCTGCGGCTACTGCATCGCAGGCTGTCCGTTTAATATCCCGCGCCTCAATAAAGAAGATAACCGGGTCTATAAATGCACGCTGTGTGTCGATCGCGTCAGCGTCGGACAGGAGCCTGCCTGCGTGAAGACCTGTCCTACCGGGGCTATCCACTTCGGCACCAAAAAAGAGATGCTGGAAGTGGCGCAGCAGCGGGTGGATAAGCTCAAAGCGCGCGGCTATGACAAGGCCGGGATTTATAACCCGCAGGGCGTGGGCGGTACGCACGTCATGTATGTTCTGCACCACAATGACCAGCCGGAGCTGTATCACAATCTGCCGAAGGATCCGGCGATCGATACCTCAATCAACCTCTGGAAAGGGGCGCTTAAGCCGCTCTCAGCGGCGGGCTTTATCGCCACCTTTGCCGGGCTGATTTATCACTACATCGGTATCGGGCCGAATAAAGAGGTGGATGACGACGAGGAGGAGCATCATGAGTAAGTCGAAAATGATAGTGCGCACAAAATTTGTCGATCGCGCCTGTCACTGGACGGTGGTCATCTGCTTCTTCCTGGTGGCGGTATCCGGCATTTCGTTCTTCTTCCCGACGCTACAGTGGCTAACGGAAACCTTCGGGACACCGCAGATGGGGCGCATACTGCATCCGTTCTTCGGCGTACTGATTTTCGTGGTGCTGATGTTTATGTTTGTACGTTTCGTTCATCACAACATCCCTGACAAGCAGGATATTCCGTGGCTAAAAGGGATTGTTGAGGTTCTGAAAGGCAACGAGCATAAAGTCGCGAAGGTGGGCAAATATAACGCCGGGCAGAAGATGATGTTCTGGACCATCATGAGCATGATTTTTGTGCTGCTGGTGACCGGGGTGATCATCTGGCGTCCGTATTTTGCGCACTATTTCCCGATTCAGGTAGTGCGTTATGCGCTGCTGATCCACGCGACCTCGGCCATTATTCTGATCCACGCCATTCTGATCCATATGTATATGGCATTCTGGGTGAAAGGATCGATTAAAGGCATGATTGAAGGGAAGGTGAGCCGCCGCTGGGCGCAGAAGCACCATCCGCGCTGGTACCGCGACATTGAGCGTCTTGAAGCGCAAAAAGAGAGTTCGGAAGGGTTGAAGTAAACCTCGCGCCGTCGGCATTGTCCGGCGGCGCTGCGCTTGTGCTGGTCTGCTTCCCTGTATCAAAACCGCTCTGCAATATACCGGAAGGGATATTTTGTTGGCTTCACTTTGCCGATCTTGCGTTTCGGTAAATCCACCTTGTCAACGTGAATTTCTTTATAGGGGATCTGTGAAAGCAGATGCGAAATAATATTCAACCGAACCCGTTTTTTATCTTCTGAGCGCGCCACAAACCACGGCGCCCAGGCGGTGTCGGTTGCTTTAAACATCGCATCACGGGCGAGGGTATATTCATCCCACAGATTGAAAGATTTTATGTCCATTGGAGACAGCTTCCAGATCTTGCGACCATCATTAATGCGATCGCGCAGGCGGCGTTCCTGCTCTTTTGGCGTTACTTCAAGCCAGTATTTCAACAATATGATCCCGGCATCGACCATCGCTTTTTCCATCACCGGCGTTCCATCAAGAAATTTGTCGGCCTGCTCTTCGGTACAGAAACCCATTACTCTTTCCACGCCTGCGCGGTTGTACCAGCTGCGGTCAAAAATGACGATTTCACCGGCAGAGGGCAGATGGGGAACGTAACGCTGAAAATAGAGCTGACTTTTCTCTTTATCGGTGGGGGCCGGTAACGCAACAACGCGAAACACCCGGGGGCTGACGCGTTCGGTGATGGCTTTGATGGCGCCGCCTTTACCCGCGCCGTCTCGCCCTTCAAAAACAATACAGACCTTTAACCCTTTGGCGACCACCCATTGCTGGAGCTTAACCAGTTCAACATGGAGGCGGCGAAGCTCTTGCTCGTACGCTTTGGTTTTGAGCGGCGCGTTTTTAACGACATCATCAACAACACGGGTTTTCTTCTTACTGACCATGGCGGGTCTCCCTATGGGTCCGGTCGCGGGATCGAGGCCGTACTAAGCGTGTAATCGGCCTGAATGAATGGATTAATGTGTCAGAAAACTGATTTGAACTGGTTCACCATACAAGTTTAATCAATAATGCACGCTGCGTATTTTTTAACAGTGGTCGCGGTATGAAAAAAACAATTTTTTCGTTAGCACTGGCTACCTTTGGCCTGGGGATGGCTGAATTTGGCATTATGGGCGTGCTGACAGAACTGGCTCATGATACGGGCATTTCGATTCCCTCCGCCGGAAATATGATTTCGTTTTACGCTTTTGGCGTGGTGATCGGCGCGCCAATTGTGGCGCTGTTCTCCAGTAAATTTTCGCTGAAAACAACGCTGCTGTTTCTGGTGGCGATGTGCGTCGTCGGTAACGCGCTCTTTACCTTCTCTGACACCTACATGGGGCTAGCGGCGGGGCGCTTAATCTCTGGTTTCCCGCATGGCGCGATTTTCGGTGTGGGGGCGATAATCCTGTCAAAAATTGCGCCACCGGGTAAGGTGACGGTTGCTGTAGCAGGGATGATTGCCGGGATGACCGTTGCCAATTTGCTTGGCGTCCCGCTCGGGACCTGGCTGGGACATGAATTTAACTGGCGTTACACCTTCTTTTTGATTGCCGTCTTTGATGCGCTGGTGATCCTCTCTGTTCTGCTGTGGGTGCCAGACATTCACGACACGACAACCACCCGGCTGACAGAACAATTCCACTTCCTGAAAAAACCGGAACCGTGGCTGATTTTTGCCGCTACGATGTTTGGCAATGCCGGGGTGTTTGCCTGGTTTAGCTTCGTGAAGCCGTTTATGGTCAACGTGTCAGGCTTTTCCGAGGGCGTCATGACCGCGATCATGATGCTGATGGGGCTGGGCATGGTGCTGGGTAATGTCTTCAGCGGCAAGCTGTCGTCGCGCTTTAGCCCGCTGCGCATTGCTGCCACCACCGACATGGTGATTGTGGCTTCGCTGCTGTTACTGTTCGCGTTTGGCGAGCTTAAAACAGCTTCACTGGTAATGGGGTTCGTCTGCTGCGCCGGGCTGTTTGCACTCTCTGCGCCGCTGCAAATACTGCTGCTGCAAAATGCGAAAGGCGGCGAGATGCTGGGAGCCGCAGGCGGGCAAATGGCGTTTAACCTCGGCAGCGCAATAGGCGCGTATTTCGGTGGAATGATGATTACGCTCGGCTTTAGCTGGAGCTATGTCACGCTTCCGGCAGCGATCTTATCCTTCTCAGCAATGACCTCTCTGTTGATGTACGGTTTTTTATGTGCCAAAAAGCGTCAGGCCAACGCAGGAGCGCTGGCCTGATTTCACGCTTTGCCCGCTGGTCGCGGGCACAGGAGGGGACTACACGAATTTCGCCAGTGGGTCAGCGGCGGCAAATGCGACTGCTTTGTCTGCTGCTGGCGGGTAAATCAGTTCGTTGGTGATGGCGACTTTGATCTTTTTGCCTTCCTCGCGCACGGATTTAACACACTGTTCCCAGCCCTCGGTGTACACCGCGCCCCAGCCACCCAGATCCAGACAGGTGACGTAATTCACCTGACGGTAAGGATACGGCTCCAGATTTAACAGGCTGGCAGCTGCGTTATGTCCGGCGAATTTCCCCAGCTGGATCGCGTGCTGGCAGGTCATCAGTGCCGTGTTGCCCGCATCGTCCGTTTTGGCGTGCGCCATATCACCCGTCGCGTAAACCTCCGGATGCGCAGGGACCTGCAACGTGTCGGTGACGATAAGGCGTCCCTGAGTGTCGCGTTCCCCGTCAATTTGCAGGCTGAGGGGGTTAGCTTCTACACCTGCCGTCCACACTACAGTCGCGCTGGCAATGCGCTCTCCGTTTTTCAGCGTCACGCCGCTGGCATCAATAGCTTCAATTTCACTGTTTAAACGCCATTCAACGTCCAGCGCGTTGCTTGCTTCTTCAATGGTGTTACGCAGCGCTTCGCTGTAACGCCCGCCAATGGTTGCACCTCTTTCAACTACGATTACTTTAGTCTTTGTATCGGCGCCGAAGCGGGTGCGAAGACGAGCAGGGAGTTCCGTTGCCAGCTCAATGCCGGTAAAACCGCCGCCACACACGACCACGGTATTGCGTTCTGGGGTGGAGGGGCGCGAAACCAGCGTATCAAGATGTTGCTCGAACAGCCTGGCGGAGTCGAGTTGGTCGATATCAAATGCGTATTCAGTCAGACCGGCAATCGGCGGACGTTTAGTCTGGCTACCGGTTGCGAGGATCAGACGTTCCCAGTTGACTTCGGCAATGGCGCCGTTTGAATCGCGATACAAAACGGTTTTAGATGAGGTATCAATACGTTGTGCTTCGCCCGAAATAAAGGCAATACCCAGTTCAGCAAACAGTTCGGTCAGTAGCGCGACCATCGTCGACACGTTCTCTTCATAAAAACGTGGACGAACGCGCAGTTCCGGCACCGGGGCCAGCACGGCAATGCTGAGGCTATTATTACCTTCCAGAGCAGAAAGACGCGCGGCGCTGACCGCAGCCCACATACCGGAAAACCCACTACCCACAATTAAAATCTGCTTTTTCATTCTCGATCCTTTTGTTCGTCAGGCTGTGTGTCTGACATAACTACCACTATACTTGTCGGAGTTAACTGCGACAACTTCTTTCTGAGTTAAAATTCGTTATAATGCAGCGAACAATGACGCGGAGTGAGCCATGGCGTTTTACAGTTCTGGTGTGGAATATGGCATTCATAGCCTGATGTGTATGGTGGATGCAAAAGGCAATGAGCGTGAGATGAGCGTCCGGGAGATGGCGGCCTTGCAGGGCGTACCGTACGACTATCTTGGGAAGATTTTCACTCGTTTGTCACGCGCGGGGCTGGTTATCAGCACCGAAGGCAAGGGGGGAGGATTCCGGCTGGCGCGTCCGGCAGAGCTGATCAGCGTGCTGGACGTGGCGCACGCCATCGACGGCGATAAGAATATGTTCGAATGTCGGGAAGTGCGTCAGCGCCTGGCGGTATTTGATGAAACGCCACCGGCCTGGGTCTGTGACGGACCGTGCGGGGTGCGATCGGTTATGGACAGCGCGCAGCAGCGGATGGAAGAGGAGTTAGGACGCCATACCATCCTGGATCTGGCGCGGAAGATGTATCGAAAAGCGCCGGACACGTTCCAGATCGAGGTTCAGGAGTGGATTTCCGATCGCCGTTCGTCTACGTGACAGGCCGGGCAGGGCAAACCCGCTACCCGGCCACCGCGGTTAAGAACGTAAATCAATCACCATACGGCCACGGATCTGGCCCTGTTCCATCTCTTTAAAGATGGCGTTGATATCTTCCAGTGGGCGCAGCGTGACTTTCGGAACCACCTTACCTTCAGCCGCAAACTGGAAGGCTTCGAGCAGATCCTGACGAGTACCCACCAGAGAGCCCACCACCTGAATCCCATCCAGGACCAGACGTGGAATATCCAGGCTCATCGCTTCCGGCGGCAGGCCAACAGCCACCACGCGGCCTCCGGCGCGAACCGCGTCAACGGCAGAGTTGAAGGCCGCTTTCGCCACCGCCGTCACCACTGCCGCATGTGCGCCGCCGGTTTTCTCCTGAATCACTTTTGCCGCATCTTCACTGCGGGAGTTCACGGTTAAGTCTGCGCCCATGCTGGCAGCGAGCTTTAACTGCTCGTCATTCACGTCAATGGCGATAACTTTCGCATTAAAGACATTTTTGGCGTATTGCAGTGCGAGGTTGCCCAGACCGCCAAGGCCATAGATCGCAATCCACTGGCCGGGTTTGATCTCAGAGACTTTTACCGCTTTGTAGGTGGTGACACCGGCGCAGGTGATGCTGCTGGCCGCCGCAGAGTCCAGCCCCTCCGGGACTTTAACCGCGTAATCCGCGGTCACGATGCACTCTTCCGCCATGCCGCCGTCGACGGAGTAACCCGCGTTTTTTACGTCACGGCACAGAGTTTCGTTGCCGGTATTACAATATTCACAGTGGCCACAGCCTTCGAAGAACCACGCCACGCTTGCACGATCGCCAACTTTCAGTGACGTGACGCCCGGACCAATCTCTTTGACAATACCAATCCCTTCATGGCCGAGGATCACCCCGGTCTTGTCGCCAAAATCGCCATTTTTAACATGGAGATCGGTATGGCAAACGCCACAGCACTCCATCTTCAGCAGCGCTTCACCATGTTTGAGCGCGCGTAAGGTTTTCTCTGTAACGTTAACCTGATGATCCTGAGTGACAACAGCAGCCTTCATGTGTTTCTCCTTTTACTAATGAGTATCTGCATAGCAGGTGTAATACCCATTAAGGATTAATACTTTGGCGCTGTAATGCAAGGCAACCGCAACATAATGTCATCAATTAATTCAGTTTCAGATTAAGAATACGGTGATCCTCTAATAATCAGTAGGGGAAAACGCTAACGTAAAAAACCCGGCGTAATGACCGCCGGGTACAGATTTATAGTTGGGCTTCTATCTCCTCAATCTCTCTTCGCCATTGCGCCTGCAACTGCGGTTTTTGGTGTTTTGGCTTGCGCGCCAAATCCTCTTCCAGCAGCGTTTCCAGGGCAACCAGGCGTTCGAGCAGATCGTCAGACGCTGAAGGTGGTGCCTTCGATGCAGTCTTCGATGCCCCAGGCACCACCGGACCGGTGCCCGCACGCAGGCGCTCAAACACCGCCTCCGCATCGTGCCATTCGTTAAGCCTGCCGTCCTCAATCAGCCAGTAGCGGTTACAGCTCTGGCTAATTAACTGACGATCGTGGCTCACCAGCAGCACTCCGCCTTCAAACTGTTGCAGTGTTTCCGCCAGCGCCTCTTTGCCTTCCATGTCCAGGTGGTTGGTTGGCTCATCCAGCATCAGAAGGCTATAGCGAGCAAGCGTCAGGCCGATGAACAGCAGGCGCGAACGTTCCCCACCGCTCAGCGTACTGACTTTTTGTCCGTGACGCGCCCACGGGAACCCGGCACTGATGAGGGCCATTTTACGGGTCTGCGGATCTGGCGCGAAAGGCTCCAGCGCGTCAAAGATTGTTGCCTCCTCCGAAAGCTGATTCAGCGTCTGATCGTAATAGCCTGGCGACACGCGAGGATGAAGTTTCAGGCCAGCCTCTGAAGGTTCACCTGAGAAATGCCGCCAGATAAGCTTCATCAGTGATGATTTTCCGCAGCCATTACGCCCGACGATAGCCACGCGATCGCCACTTCTAAGCCGCGCAATGTCGACGTGAAACAGCTCAGACAGGCCAGGCTCAGGCGCTACGCTTAGGTTTTCCATCTCCAGTAGCCGGTCTGCCCGCAGGGCGTCACCGCGCAGGGTTAATGTCCACGGACTGCCTGCGGTGAGCTCTGTCTGACTCTCCTTAAGCCGTTCGACCTGCTTTTCCATCTGTTTGGCTTTGCGGGCCAGATCTTCGTTATCGTAGACCTTGCCCCAGGTGGCCAGCCGTCTGGCACTGGCGGTTACGCGGTCAATCTCCTTTTGCTCCGCCTTATGCCGCAGCGCATCACTTTCGTCTTTGGCTACCAGCGCCTGACGCGCGGCGGTGCAGGGAAGGGCGAAGTAGTGCAACATCTTATCGCGCAGGATCCAGCTGCCGTTGGTGACGGCATCCAATAGTTGCCTGTCGTGTGAGACCAGCACAAAGCTGCCGGACCAGTTCTGTAAAAACTGTTCCAGCCAGAGCAGGGTCGGCAAATCGAGGTGGTTACTCGGTTCGTCCAGCAGTAACAGATCTGGATCGCCGATCAGCGCCCG
The DNA here is from genome assembly GCF_013375955.1 of Enterobacter sp. DSM 30060. Classification (NCBI taxonomy): domain Bacteria; kingdom Pseudomonadati; phylum Pseudomonadota; class Gammaproteobacteria; order Enterobacterales; family Enterobacteriaceae; genus Enterobacter; species Enterobacter sp. DSM 30060. Next base: position 4,154,653 of record NZ_CP056118.1, on the reverse strand, counting down.
CGCCAGCAGGAGACGCGTGTGCTGCCCGCCGCTCAGCGTTGCCGACGTTAAGGCCATGTCCTGCGGTGTAAAGCCCATACCCGCCAGCAGCGTTTCAGCTTTCCAGTGCAGACTCTCGCGTTCAGTCGCGGGCAGTTGCGCCAGCACGGCATCCAGCATGGTCAGGGGATAAATGGCTTCTGGCAGGTGTTGCTCAACGCGCGCCATCAGACAGTATCCGGCCAATGCGACGGTTCCGGCAGCAGGGGAGTCTGTGCCGTCCAACACCTTCAGCAACGTACTTTTGCCGCAGCCGTTGTCGCCCAGCAGGCCAATACGGTCGCCTTTTTTCAGCGTAAAGGAGAGGGAGTCGAATAGCGTGCCAAACGCCGTGTCAACACGTAAAGATTGTGCAGTGAGTAAAGTGCTCATTGTTGCTTACCCAAGAGTTACAGGCATGTTTATGCCTCGTCAAACATCGCTGACGATAACTCAGTAAGCCCGAGAGAAGGGATTTCAGGGGTTGGTGTCTTCGCTCAAGCGGAAGTTATCGCAGCACGATACCGATAACGCTTGAGCTGGTGCGATCACCAAATGTATGTGAAACATTGAAAATTTCACAGTACAGCATAATTGGCCTCCTTATAAGTTAAGTGATTATTAGTAACCATCACTATACAACATTTTCATAGAATGAACATACTACTGCGGCAAAAAGCGATATCTTCGGTTGCGGATACAGAACTAAGCGCGTGATGTGATAAAAGGAAGGGCAGCGTCGCTGCCCAGAATCATCTTTTTCGTATAAGCAAATACAGGGATAGCGTGATTACAGACGCAATGAATATGGCCATGCCGAAGAAAACATACAAAACAAAATCCATTATCCTTTCGTCGCCATATATTCCAAAAAGCTCCACAAAATCGTACTGCGTTTCTGGTGGAACAATCTTGTAGAGTGTGAACATTGATAGAAACACGGCTATACACCACAACAACATAAGGAATGCCGCCTTCATTAATAGACCTGCACAACGCCATGTGCAATCATGTAGTTTCCCAATTGCTGCCCTCCAGTTCGAAGTAAGGCTGATGCCAGAATCTTAAAATCGCTCTGACTATAAAGTGTAATACAACCCTTACTTATGCCAGATGGCCCGATAGGGTGTAACCGGAATTCACCTCGCCTTACGCCTTTCACAAAAGTCTCATCATTTATCAATCCGTCATCGCGATATAATGCAAACCATTCGTTCCGATTCGAACCGGTGAAAAATGCGTTAACACTATCCTTAGTTTGAGTATACCAACCCCCTAATCCACGTAAAAGTATGTAATAGCGACCAGGTGGGAGTGGGCCGATATCAGGTATATTTGCGCTTTCTGCACGGTTCGTCGCGTCACCATTCCCTGAAAATGCAGGAAAAAAGCCAACTCCGGGCACAGACAAAGTAGCGTACGTACCTCCGTTGAGGTGGAAAAAGCACTGTAGGAGATTCATGATCTGTCATTCCAGGAATCAGCAAAGATGATATTACCGTCACAGTGTCGCCATGTGATCTTCTCGTAACGGAGGGAAATATTTTCTAAATGATTATGTTTTTCCATTGCTGCATTTTTTACGTCATGCATCACCGGGCATATTGAGACCACTTTAACGTTCTCAAGGAACATGTTGAAGTATTCGACCTCTTGACCAGCATCATTGATTTTGTACCACTTAAACTCGGCACTTTTTAGCGTTTGGCCTTTTGCTACAGCCTTGTATAAGTAAGGGCTGGAACTGTCGAACTCCTTTTCAAAAACCAGAGCGCTATGCATGCGCGTACCCGTGATTTTTCCTGTCATATTATCTGTCGGTAGATGCAGTCCATGACCGAATCCTAATACTTCAATACTGCCCTCGCGATATTGCACATCAACCGCGCCTTTGATATCTGCGCCGCCGTCATCTTTCAGCCATAGATATGCTGGGATTGCCATTTCAAAACTCCTTTTTCAATAAATGAATTTAGTGATGCAAAACGTTACTAAACTCTTAAGAAAAACTATTTGTTAGGCAAGAAGTGTTATGTAAAATTTATATATTTTAAAAGGATATAGATTTTTGATTAGGTATGCATTTTTCAAATGATCGATCCTGCTGCATTTTTAAAGCCAAATTATCATGAGTGACTTTCAACAAAGCATTTATAGGCAGGATTAAGGGAATTAGAGGAAAAAGGGAGAAGGGACTTCACGTTCCCTCTCCCTTGTGAAGAGAGGGAACGTTCAAAACTCCGATTTAAATCGAAGTACGACGATAGCTACGGTATTCCGGCATCCAGAAGTTATCATCAATCGCCTGCTGCAACGCATCGGCAGAGGTTTTCACCGCGACGCCTTGCTGCTGCGCCATTTTGCCTACCGCGAAGGCAATTGCGCGGGACACTTTGTGAATGTCTTTCAGTTCCGGCAGTACCAGGCCTTCACCGTTATTCACCAGCGGAGAGTGACCTGCCAGCGTTTCGCTCGCGGACATCAGCATTTCGTCGGTGATGCGGGACGCGCCGGAAGCAATGACTCCCAGACCAATACCCGGGAAGATATAGGAGTTATTGCACTGCGCGATGGGGTAGAGTTTGTCCTTCCACACCACCGGATCAAACGGACTGCCGGTTGCGACCAGTGCCTTACCTTCGGTCCATGCGATGATGTCCTGCGGCGTTGCCTCCACGCGTGAAGTCGGGTTAGATAGCGGCATCACGATAGGGCGTTCGCAGTGCTTGTGCATCTCGCGAATAATCTCCTCCGTGAAGAGGCCGGTCTGCCCGGACACGCCGATCAGAATGTCCGGCTTAACGTTGCGCACCACGTCAAGAAGCGAGAGCACTTCGTTATCCGTATCCCAGTTTTTCAGGTTTTCGCGTTTCTGCACCAGTTTGGTCTGGAACGGGAGTAAGTTTGGCATGCCGTCGGTCAGCAGGCCAAAACGGTCCACCATAAAGACGCGGGAGCGGGCCAGCTCTTCGCTTAAGCCTTCGCGCTGGGTCTGGGCAATAATTTGCTCGGCGATGCCGCAGCCCGCGGAGCCTGCACCCAGGAAGACAATTTTCTGATAGCTGAGCTGGCTGCCTGCCGCACGGCTCGCAGCAATCAGCGTACCGACGGTCACTGCCGCAGTGCCCTGAATGTCATCGTTGAACGAGCAGATCTCATCGCGGTAGCGGTTCAGCAGCGGCATGGCGTTTTTCTGTGCGAAGTCTTCGAACTGCAACAGCACGTCAGGCCAGCGGTGCTTCACGGCCTGGATGAAATCATCCACAAACTGATAGTACTCGTCGTCGGTAATGCGCGGGTGACGCCAGCCCATGTACAGCGGATCGTTCAACAGTTGTTGGTTATTGGTCCCCACGTCAAGTACCACCGGCAGGGTGTAGGCCGGGCTGATCCCGCCGCAGGCGGTATACAGCGAGAGCTTACCGATGGGGATCCCCATCCCGCCAATGCCCTGGTCACCGAGGCCCAGAATACGTTCGCCATCGGTCACCACGATCACCTTGATGTTGTGGTTAGGCACGTTTTGCAGAATGTCATCCATGTTGTGACGGTTCTGATAAGAGATGAACACACCGCGGGAACGACGGTAGATCTCTGAGAAGCGTTCACACGCCGCGCCGACGGTGGGGGTGTAAATGACGGGCATCATCTCTTCAAGATGGTTCTGCACGAGGCGGTAGAAGAGGGTTTCGTTGGTGTCCTGAATATTACGCAGGTAGATGTGTTTATCGATTTCGGTTTTAAAGCCCTGATACTGGATCCAGGCACGTTCTGCCTGTTCTTCAATGGTCTCAACCACTTCAGGCAGCAGGCCCAGCAGGTTAAAGCTGCTGCGCTCTTCCATGCTAAAGGCGCTGCCTTTGTTCAGAAGGGGGAACTCCAGTAAAACCGGACCGGCGTAAGGAATATAAAGGGAACGATGTTTTTTCAGTTTGTTGTCCATGTCACTCACTCTTTTTAAGAAGATCCGTCCCTGACACTGCTGTTTGTCATCTTTCTGGCCTGTGCTATGGGGTGCGGTCGGTTGGTATTATAAAGGAGCTGAATATTAATTACCGCAACACATAAAGAAAAACACCACCGGGGTGACCGATGGTGTTGTGAATATCGTGCCGGAACTTACTTGCCGGAAGGGCGTTTTCTGCCGGTAGCGTGGGTAACCTGCGTTTCGCTCCCCTCCTCAATAACCACTTTACGTTGGTTAGAGAGCTTGTAGTTCAGTCCCAGAATATGGCGTGCCTGACGGTTCGATTTCATGTTAACTCCTCAATCCTGTTGATAGTTTTAAGGACAAGCTTGCTTACGCAAACGAAATGTAACCCCTTAGGTTGCAGATCCAGCTTAGCAGGTTTTTACAGAGGTGCGTTTCGCCCACTAACCACATAGTTGATGGTTTGCTGGTAGATGTCACTGAGGATGTCATTGTCCGTGGCTTCCACCCACTTGGTCAGTTCCATCAAAATGTCATCTTCAGTAACAACACCGTGCTCGGCGTGAAGACCTTGTGCGATCGCGTTAACAAGTTCCGGTTGTGCTGCTGTGGTATGTGCCGGGTAATAAGTAAACATGCTGCCTCCGTGTCGTTGTCTGTTTAATGTTACGGCGTGCAAAATCGTAATTCACATTCAGATTGGCAAATATTTTTGCCGTTGTGGTTCAGATTCGTCCTGGAATTAAAAATAACATCTCCCGTAGCACAGAAATAAAACTCAGGGTTTCCAGCGGCGTAAATTCGTGGTTTTTTCATAAGGCATGGGCGTCGGCCAGGAGATCAATTCCACAATGCTGCCCCAGGGGGTTTGACCATAGCAGAAAGCATTGCCTTCACCTTGCTCATCCGGAAAGCTAAGCGGCTTCGGCGCGGTGAACATCTCGCCGCCGGCGGCGGTGAAAGCCGCGATGGCACTATCAAAATCATCAACATAAACAGCAAAATGCTGAAGTCCAAAGTCGCTGGCGCGAGCGGGCATTCCCTGTTCAGGGCCATGCATTTCGAAAAGTTCTATGCCGGGTCCGTGCGGCATAACAAGCATGCGAATGGCATGAATTTTAGTGCCGGGAAATAATTTTAAGGTGTGTTGCTGGGCGGACTGATCGATATTATCGGTTTCTGCATCGACAGAATGATATAAAACCTGTGCGCCGAAAGCGCGTTCAAAAAATAGGGTGGCTTTTTCAATGTCGGGCACCGTAATACCGATATGGTCAATACCCCTTACTGACGATGTCATAGTAAACTCCTGCTATAAAAAATTTAAATATAGCAGGAGATAATCAGGCTATTACCACTTCATTTCGCCGGTATTCACTTTGGCACTCAGTTCCAGCGAACTTTCTTCCGCAAGGTTCGGCCACTGTTTTTTCATCGCGTTGATGACGCCAGTTGATTCTTTATGCGTCGTGAGGGCCTGTTCAAACTGCTGTAGATAGCGACGGGTAAAGTCGATAGCGCCGGTACCCGCTGGCGGTGTCCCAAGGTAGTGGCCCGGAATAACGCGTTCGGGCTTAAGGGCAGCCATGCTATCCAGTGTCTTCTGCCACTGTTTACGGCTTTCCGGCGTTTGGGTATCCGCCGTCCAGACGTGAATGCCCCATGAGACGCCCGTGCCGCCGAGGATGGTTTTGGCGGATGGGATCCAGACGTACGCCGCATAGCTTTCAGGCTCTTCAATGCTTACTCTCTCACCGTCAATCATAAAGGTGGTTGAGGCAAGCACTTGCGGCACGTAGAGCTGCGTCGGCGCGCCATCTTTCATCTGTGGCCCCCAGAAGGCGAGCTTCGCGTCTTTTGTGGCCCTGATATGGTCCACCACCTGTTGCGTGGCGACAACTTTGGCATTAGGGAAGGCTTTCATCAGCGGTTGCAGGCCGAAATAGAAATCCGGATCGCCGGAAGTAATCACGATTTTGTTCAGCGTTTTACCGCTGTGGCGAATTTTTTCTACCAGCGCTTCGCCATCTTTCACGCTGAACTGGGCGTCAAACAGTACCGCCTCTTTCGGACCAGATACCAGCGTGGAAGAAACGGCAAAAATGCCTTTTTCCTGCGGGTTATACGTATCAACGGCCAACGGCGCGGCAAAGACGGCCGGAGTGAAAAGGGTTGTCAGTAAAGCAAGGCGGGCGATTGTCATGGTCAGGTCTCTGTTCTTCAGGAAAGTCTCTATTGTACGGATCTCTACATTTGCCAGAATTCCTGAAACAGGAGATGCTTAGTTTCGTAGATCGAGCAAATGGAGGTCAAAATGGATCGCGTTATTGCCGCCCAGGTGTACAACCGCATCTGTGAGCTGGGGAGTTTAAGCGCGGCGGCGCGGGCGCTGGGGATCTCCCGTCCGATGGTGAGCCGTTATCTGGAGCAGATGGAGAAGTGGGCCGGGGCGCGGCTGGTTAACCGCTCCACCCGCAAGCTGACGCTGACGGCGGCGGGGGAGAAGGTCCTGCAAAAGACGCGCACGCTATCGCAAATTTCTCAGGAAATTGAAGATCAGTCAGTGAAGGATTTACCCTCAGGCACGCTTCGTGTCGCCTGCGCGCATTTTACCGCGATGCAGATTATCGCTCCGGTGCTGCCCGATCTGTTGCAGCGTTACCCTCAACTGCGCATTGAGCTGGATGTTAACAACCATCCGGTGAGCCTGGTGGGCGAGCGAATTGACGTGGCGATCCGCATTACCGATAACCCCGAACCGGGTATGATCGCTCGCCGATTGGGAGAGTGTCGGTCCGTGCTTTGCGCCTCGCCGCACTACCTTGCAAGCCGGGGCGTTCCAGAGGAGCTGGAAGACTTAGCCCGGCACAACTGCCTGCATTACAGCTTTTTTGCCGGTCAGTCGTGGCGTTTTTTAACGCCGGCAGGGGAGCCGGTCACGACGGCGGTCAGCGGCAATCTCAGCGCCAGCATCTCATCTCTGCTGATGGAGGCGGCGATAAATCACTGTGGTATTGCCATGCTGCCCGAGCGCGAGGCCGACGCGGCGCTACGGCAGGGAAGCCTGGTGCCGGTGCTCAGCGCCTATACGCCAAAACCGATCGGCATTTTTGGTATTTATCAGTCGCGAGACTATCAGCCTGCGGCGCAGCGTGTGTTCCTCGACGCGCTGGCAAACCACCTTGCCACGCGATCGGACTAGTCTGTCTTCCCTGCAAAATAGATTATGCGTCCTATACTTATCCCTTTGTAAGCCAAAAGGAGAGCAAGAATGACGATTCATAAGCACGGTTCAGCACACTGGTCTGGCGACATCAAACGCGGCAAAGGGACGGTATCGACCGAAAGTGGCGTCCTTAACCAGCAACCTTACGGCTTTAACACCCGCTTCGAGGGCGAGAAAGGGACTAACCCGGAAGAGCTGATTGGCGCAGCGCACGCGGCCTGTTTCTCTATGGCCCTGTCGCTAATGCTGGGCGAAGCGGGTTATACCGCCGATTCCATCGATACCACGGCGGATGTCTCGCTGGATAAAACCGACAGCGGTTTTGCCATCAGCAAAGTCGCGCTGCAAAGCAAGGTGACGGTACCGGGTATCGATCCGCAGCAGTTCGACGGCATTATCCAGAAAGCCAAGGCCGGTTGCCCGGTCTCGCAGCTGTTGAAAGCGGAAATCACGCTGGATTACAAACTGAACTGATATCGGGCCGGGCGCATGCCCGGCTCATTTTTAACGGTTACGCCAGCAGCGCACGCTTCGGCTTGCGGAAGAGGGCTGGAGCTGTTGCGGCTGTTCACATCCCTGCGTCGCCAGCGAACAGCGGTCGCGGAAATAGCACCCAACGGGCAGGTGGCGATTACCCGGAAGATCGGTTTTTCGCAACGCCAGATCCTCATCCAGCGGTTCTCCGGTCCGGGGAACGGAGTCAAGTAGCAGCTGCGTATAAGGATGGCGCGGCTGACCCAGCACCTGGTCCGCCGGACCCAGTTCCACGATTTGCCCCAGATACATTACCGCCACCCGGTCGCTCATGTGCCGGACCACCGAGACGTTGTGCGAGATCAGCACGTAGGTCAGATTTCGCTGCTGTTGCAGGGCAACCAGCAAATTGAGGATCTGTGCCTGGACGGAAATATCCAGCGCGCTGGTGGGTTCATCCAGCACGATGATGTCCGGATCCGAAGAGAGCGCCCGGGCAATAGCGATGCGCTGGCGCTGTCCGCCCGAAAACGCATGCGGCAGGCGGTCAAGATATTCCGCTCGAATCCCAACCTGCTGCGCCAGCGTTTCAGCCAACTGACGACGCTCCCGTTCGCCGCGACGTTGCTGTATCCACACCGGCTCGGTGATGGTGCGCCAGACGGGTAAACGCGGATCGAGGGACGAGAGCGGGTCCTGAAATACCATCTGCATACCACCCGCCGCATTCGCGCGCTGACAGGCACCGGTACTCGGTTTGAGCATGCCCATCAGCAGCTGCGCCAGCGTGCTCTTTCCACAGCCGGATTCCCCCACAACGCCCAGCGTTTCGCCGCGATGGATCCGGAGATCCATGCCGTTAAGGGCGTGTACCTGTTCCGTCACGCGCCCCAGCCAGTTTTTGCGCGCAGGAAAATTCACATGCACGCTATCCAGTTCCAGCAGTACCTCAGACATGGCGTCTCTCCTGTTGTGGGTACCAGCAGGCAGCCTGCTGGCCTTCTGCGCCCGTGGAAATTAAGCGCGGCGTTTCGCTGCATTTCGCCCCGGCAGCAAAACATCGTTCGCGAAAAGCACATCCGCGCGGGAGGTGGCTGAGGTTAGGTACCGTGCCGGGAATGGCCGGGAGGATCTCGCGCGGTTTACCATTTTCCGGGGCACACCGCAGCAGGCCAATCGAATAGGGGTGCACAGGATGGTGGATCAAGGTCTGCGTGCTGCCGCTTTCGATCACGCTGCCCGCGTACATAACGTACATCCGGTCACAAAGCTGCGACACCACCGCCATATCGTGACTGATAAACAGCACCGACGTTCCGCTGGCGCGCGCTTTATGTTTCAGCAGACGCAGCACCTGAAGCTGGACGGTCACATCCAGCGCGGTAGTGGGTTCATCAGCGATGATCAGCTCCGGCTCGCAGGAGAAGGCAAGGGCGATCATTACCCGCTGGCGCATACCGCCGGAAAGCTCAAACGGATAGCGATCCATTACCTGCGCCGCATCCGGGACTTGCATCTCGCCCAGCAGGGAGATCGCCTTCTGCTGCGCGTCGCGGCGGGAAAGCGACTGATGCTGGCGGATCACCTCCACCATCTGCCTGCCAATCCGGCGCGTGGGGTTAAGCGCCGTCATCGGCTCCTGAAAAATCATCGCCACCCTGGCGCCGCGCCACTGACGAAGCTGTTTTTCCGACGCGTTCAGCACATCTTCCCCGAGCAGCGTGACCCGGCCATGGTGAACATGGTAACTGCCTTCCGGCAGCAGGCGCATCGCCAGCATCGCGGTGACCGATTTTCCCGAGCCGGATTCGCCCACCACGCCGACAATTTCACCCCGGCCAATCTCCAGCGAGACGTGGTTGAGCGCGTGGACGTCACCGCGAAAAATGGGGAAGCTCAGGTGCAAATCTTCAATCGATAATACGGAATCACTCATGACTGCTTCCCTCCTGATTTGGGATCCAGCAGGTCGCGAAGACCATCGCCAAACAGATTAAAGCCAACCGCCGTGATCAGAATTGCCGCCCCCGGAAACGCGCAGTACCACCACTGGTCAAGCACGTAGTTACGCCCCACGGCCACCATTGCCCCCCATTCGGCGGTCGGCTGCTGCGCGCCTAATCCAATAAAGCCCAGCGTGGCGGCCATCAGAATGGCGCTGCCGATATCCAGCGACGCTTGTACGATCAGCGGCGGCAGGGCGTTACGCAGGATATGCCAGCTGATCAGGTGCCAGCGCGATGCGCCAAAGGTACGGGCGGCCAGCACGTAGGTGAACTGGCGCACCACCAGCGTTTGCCCGCGTGCCAGCCGCACGTAAAACGGAATGCGTACAATCGCAATCGCCAGCATCGCGTTAAACAGGCTTGGGCCGAGCGCGGCGGCCAGGGCCATCGTCAGCACCAGCGAGGGGATGGAGAGCATAATGTCCATGATGCGCATAATGATGGCGTCGCCGCGCCCGCCAAGTACGCCGGACAAACAGCCGAGCAGCGAACCGATGCCGCCCGCAATCACCACCACCGCCAGCCCCGCTGTGATGGACTGCTGGCTGCCCACCAGCACGCGGCTGAACAGATCCCGGCCCACCTCATCGGTGCCGAACCAGTGCTGGGCTGACGGTGCCTGCAAGCGCGCGGTCAGATCCAGCGCGTTCGGATCGTGCGGGACTATCCACGGCGAGACCACCATCATCAGCAGCATCACGATCATAATGACCCCGCCGATCAGCGTGAGCGGGCTTTTGCGTAACATCCAGAACAGCTTTGCCCAGTTGATGCGCTGTTTAGCGGTGCTGACAGGGACGGGCGTTTCCTGAGTTAACATCATTCGGCACCTCCGCGCCCGATTCGCGGGTCGATCCACAGATACAGCAGATCCACCACCAGATTGACGAAGACATAGGCCAGCGATACCACGACCGCGAAGCCCATGACGGCGGGGAAGTCCAGCGCCTGAATGGAGGTCACCACCCAGGCTCCCATTCCCGGCCAGGCAAACACGGTTTCGGTAAGGACGGCCCCGTACAGCAGATCGCCCAGCGCCAGCCCGAGCACGGTAATGGAGGGGATCATGGCGTTGGGTAAGGCGTAGCGCAGGACGATGTACCAGCCCGGCAACCCGCTCGCGCGGGCGGTACGAATATAATCCTCGCTCAGTTGCTCCAGCATCGCGGAACGTACCTGACGCGCCACAATACCCAGATGCACAAAGGCCAGGGTCAGGGAGGGTAAAATCAGGTGCTGCAGGGCATTGAAAAACACCTCGCCGTTGCCTTCCAGCAGAGCGTCCAGCAGATAAAAACCGGTAACGTGGGTGGGCGGATCGAGCCAGTCGTCCAGCCTGCCGCCGCCGGGCAGAATTTGCAGTTGACCGTAGAACAGAACGATAACTCCCAGTCCCAGCCAGAAGGCAGGCGTCGAGATGCCCGTCATCGCCATCAGTCGCACCAGGTGATCCAGCCAGCGGTTACGGTACACCGCCGATAAAATGCCCAGCGGCACGCCAATCACCAGCGCCAGCAGCAGGGAGCAAAAGGCAAGCTCCAGCGTGGCGGGGAAAAAAGCTTTCAAATCTTCCGCAACGGGGCGACCGGTGCGAATAGACGTGCCCAGATCGCCATGTGCCAGCGCCTCAACGTAGCGGCCAAACTGAATATAGAGTGGTTGATCCAGCCCCAGCTGCTGGCGGATGCCCTGCACGATTTCATCGCTGGCGCGATCACCGGCCAGCAGGCGGGCCGGATCGCCGGGGATCAGGTGTGAAATAATAAAAGTAATAATACAGACACCGGCTACCACCAGGATTAATCCCCAGCAGCGCTGGCGCACAATGCTCCAGAACGTCATACACTTCCCCCCGGCGTGGGCCGTTACTTACTCATGGTGGCGATGTTAAAGACCTGCTCAAGCATCGGATTAAAGGTGAAGCCTTTGACCTCTTTGTTCATCGCCAGCTGGTAGTTCTTCTGGAACAGATAAACGTAAGCCGCCTCGTCAATCACCACTTTCTGCGCCTGCTGGTAATCTTTGGTGCGTTCCGCCTGATCGGTGGTTTTCAGTGCCGCCTGCAACAGCGCATCGACCTCTTTGTTCTCATAGAATGAGCGGTTACCCGGCAGCCCTTTTTTGTCCGATTCGAACCAGTAGTTCATGAACATGTACGGGTCAGCGAAGTCCGGGCTCCAGTTACCAATCGCAATGTCATAATCACCTTTGCCGACGCGGTCGCGCATGGTGGCGTTCGCCAGTTTCTCGAGCTTGACGTTAATCCCCAGCTTGCCCAGGCTCGCCTGCGTGGAGAGGGCGATAGGCTCCCAGTTCGGGTCGTTATCGGAATAGAGGAAAGTCAGGCTGGCAGGTTTATCTTTGACTTTCTCCAGCGCCGCTTTGGCTTTGGCCTCGTCAAAGCTGTACTGCATGGCGTTCGCATCGAAGCCCCACATGCCCTCCGGGATCGGGCCGCGCATCTGCTTGCCGTTCCCGCTGAGAATGCCTTTCACCATCCCCTGGTAATCGGTCGCCCAGGAGACCGCGCGGCGCAAATCCACCTGATTCATTGGAGGCTTACTGTTGTTCAGATAGAGGTAGGTCACCCGCAGGGACGGGTATTCCGCCACGGCCACTTTGCCTTCCTGCTTCAGAGCAGCAAGCTGATCCACCGGCAGGGCGTCGGCGATATCCAGATCGCCACGGGAAAGTTGCAGGCGACGCGAGGCGCTTTCACCGATAATCTTCACCGAGACGCGCTTAAAGTGCGGCTTTTCACCTGGCCAGTGTGGGTTGGGCACCATCACCAGCTGTTGACCTTTCCGCCAGCTTTTCAGCATAAACGGTCCGGAACCCGCGGTGTTTTGCGCCAGGAAACCGCGTGCGTCGTCGGCGGCATTGGCCTTCAGCACCGCCGGGTTGACGATCGACGCGCCGTCATTGGCCAGCGTGTAGAGGAACGGGGCAAACGGCTGGCTGAGGGTGAATTTCACCGTATGCTCATCCACCGTGTCCACTTTCAAATCTTTCGGGAACGCTTCGGAAGGTCCCTGGTTGATTTTAAGCAGACGTTCAAACGACAGCTTGACCGCTTCGGCGGTCACCGGCGTGCCGTCGGAGAATTTTGCATTATCTGCCAGGGTGAACGTCCACACTTTCTGGTCGTCTGACGCCTTCCAGCCCGTCGACAGATCGCCTTCCACCTCCGTGGTGCCAGGCTTGTATTTCACCAGACGCTGGTACGAGGGGTAGGTCACCGTCCAGTCGTTGTTATCGATAGTGACCGCCGGATCCAGCGTTTGCGGATCGGCAGCTTTCCCTATCACCAGCATATCTTTTGGCACCGCCGCCAGCGCGAGAGGGGCGCTCAGGGCGAGCGTAGCGGCAATCAGGGTAGTAAGCAGCGTTGTTTTCATGGCCGGGCTCCAGAATTACAGTGAGTGTGTGATCGGATAACAGGCGAACTGGTCATCTAACAGCGGATAGCTGGCGGCGTTCGGCAGCTCGAAATGCCACCACTCGCTGCTGATGCCCACAAACCCGCCGCCGTACATAACGGCGTTCAGGAGCAGACGATTTCGCTGCGCCTCGGGCGGAACGGAAGGGTGCCAGGCATGAGAACGGTCGTGCATTTCGTCAAACCCGGCGCCCATATCCAGCACGTTGTCGTGTTCATCCATCAGCGTGACGTCAATGGCAGTGCCCCGGCTGTGGTTCGAGCCAATCGCGACATCCACCACGTATTCCGGATTGGGGCAGGCATCCCAGAGTTGCGCCTGTGCCTGCTGCGGGCGATAGGCGTCGTAGACCACCAGCTTCAGACCGGCCAGCGCGGCGATACTGATCGATTTCGCCAGCGCGGTGGCGGCATCCGTGTGCAGCAGGCACGCGGCGTGCTGATAGATCGGGCGGCCGGTAATGTTATCGGCGGTCGCGTATTTCAGATCGATATGCAGCGTGGGAAAAGTTTTCGCCACATCAATCAGTTGACTCTCTTCAGGCATAGCTCCGCTCCTTTAGCGTTCAAATTGACCAAATTCTTGTTGTAGTTGTCGGTTGATTGCCAGACGTTCCGGCAGCGCTTCCCCCAGCGCCTCCACGACGCCCGACAGCAGCAGGTTGAACAGACAGCTCACCGGCGCCAGCGAGTCCCAGAAATGGCCGGTATCGGTCTTCACCTGGAGTAAATCAATCGGGTAATCCCGCGCCCACGGGCACCAGATATCGGTGATCAGCGCCATCGCCAGGCCTTTTTCGCTCGCCACGCGGCAGTACTGGCGGGCAATGGCGGAGTAGGCGCGGGTATCGGTCAGCACGATATACGGGTTAGCAAAGCCGGAGTTAAGCGACTCCACCCAGCTACCGGAGAGCCCTTCGGAATAGCTTACCCGCGGGCGCAGATACTCCAGATGGCTGAAGAACGCATTGGCGATCCCGCGCGTGGACTGGATCCCCAGCACGAAGACGGCGTCGGCATGGGAAAGTTGCTGGACCACCTGCCTGAACGTTTCGCTTTGCGCCAGCTGGTAGACATGGGCAATGGCGTCCACCTCCAGTGACAGGGAGTGCTGAAGGCGATCCGACAGCGGCTGTTGCTGTTTCCAGGAGTCCAGACGCTCGTTAATGCCCCAGGGCTGATGGGGATCGCGCAGGCTTTTTTTGGCGTCATCAAGGTTGCGATAGCCCAGCTTGCGCAGAAAGCGTCCGACGGTGATCCCGCTGGTGGCCGTGGCCAGCGCCACGCTCTCAGCCGTTTCAAAGGGGATCTGCCCGACGTGCGCCAGCATCCAGCTTGCCACCCGCTTTTCGCTCGGGGTGAGCTGGCTAAAGGTCGCTTCGATACGGCTCAACACCTCTGGTTTGGTCGTCATACCGCCTCGCTGTTAACTGGCTGTCAAAGGCCGGGTTTCTGTTATCAGATTAACAATGCAGGACGCGTGCCATGTTCACATTGCGGCGAAAACGCACTGTGCAGCAAAGTTAATGCAATATTTGTTTAACAGATGCTCAACATTTGTGCAGCGTAGTTCACTTTTGGTGCAGTGTCCGGCCTGAGCGGTATCTATTTGGTGAATACGACAGCCTCTTCACATTTTTTGGTAAGATGAAAGCTCTGTGGATAAGAGAGGGAGCCTTACATGGCGAATTTGCCCTGGCGGGTCAGCGTGCGCCTGATGGCTCTCGCAAAAAAAATAGCGATGGTCATCGGGATCATTGTGCTCGTTCTGCTGGCGGTGCGGGTTTATCTTTCGCAGCAGGGGCCGGCTCTGCATCACTGGCATACCTGGCGGGCTGACGAAATGTCCGTGCAGGAGATGGATAACGCGACCTTCGCAGCCTATGTCGCGCGGGAAAACGCCATCTTCACCGCTCTTGATGCTGAGGTGACGGCGAAAGTCACCCCCGCAGAGCGCACGCCGCTGAACCGCTATTACCGTCAGAGCCTGGTGTGGCCAGGACACTTTACTCCGGATGCAAACCGGTCGTTTGTGCTGATGCCTGCCGGAAAGCCGCGCGGGGCGGTAGTGTTGTTGCACGGTCTGACGGATTCGCCCTACAGCGTCAGGCGTCTGGCTGTGAATTATCAAAAGCACGGCTTTGTGGCCGTAGTGCCTCGTTTGCCCGGACATGGCACGGCGCCGGGCGCGTTGACAGACGTTGACTGGGAGGCGTGGCTGGCAGCTACGCGCCTTGCGGTTCGTGAAGCAACACGCCTGACAGGGAACGATCTCCCCCTGCACCTGGTGGGCTATTCCAACGGCGGCGCGCTGGCGATGAAATACGCCCTCGACGCCCTTGATGCGCCTGAACTGCGTAAACCTCAGCAGATCGTTTTGCTCTCACCGATGATTGGCGTCACGGCGTTTGCGCGCTTTGCCGGATTCGCCGGGCTACCGGCTATGTTACCGGCGTTTGCCAAAGCCGCGTGGCTCAACATTTCGCCGGAATATAATCCTTATAAATACAATTCGTTCCCGGTGAATGCGGCACGTCAGTCCTGGCTGCTTACCCGGGCGCTGCATGAGCAGATAAACCGCGATGTTCATAATCACAAACTGGCGCAGCTCCCGCCGGTACTGGCGTTTCAGTCGGTCATGGATTCAACGGTCAGTACCCGCGCCGTAGTCAGCGGGCTGTTTGACCAGCTTCCGGCAAATGGCAGCGAACTGGTGGTATTTGACATCAATCAGGCCGGGAGTTTCCGTCCACTGTTCAGGCCATCATCCTGGACGGCGGTGGCTGACCTGCTGCCCGAGGCGAAAAGACGTTACAGTGTCACAATCGTGACCAATGCCAGCCCTGACAGGTTTGATATGGTGGCAAAGACAACGCCTGCGGGCAGCACCCGGGAAACGGTGATGCCGCTGTCGGTCTCGTATCCGCAGGAGGTTTATTCCCTGTCGCATATTGCCATTCCGTTCCCGCCTGAAGACGATCTGTATGGCCGCCATCCTGAGGTGAAAAACCGCTATGGAATCAGTCTCGGGACGATAGCCCTGTGGGGAGAAACCTCAGTTCTGAGCGTCGGTAAAGATGCGTTAATGCGCGTAACGTCGAATCCTTTCTACGACTATATGCAGACGCGGATCGACAGCCGTCTTGGGGAGAATCAACCCCGAAGTGGAATAGACTAGGCCACCCCAGGGAACTATGTTAAACAGTACCGTTCAGGCGTATACCCCATACCGGACCCCGTTTCTGTGCTGACAACTCTCATTTATCGAAGCCAGCTGAGCTTAACCTGCACCTCCGCAGCGTTAAGCTCGCTGGTTGAAAAGGCCAGGATCCGTAATACGGAGCAGGGCATCTCAGGCATTCTTCTCTCCCGTGGACGTGACGTTCTGCAAATTCTCGAAGGCACGGAACAGAACGTCGTCGCGCTTTTTAACATCATCCGTGCGGACAACCGGCATACCGGCGTGGTGGAGCTGATGCGCGATTACGGTCCGCGCCGACGTTTCGAAGACGTGGGAATGCTGCTGTTTAACATGGACGTTCAGACCCCGAAAGCGGTTCTGGCATCGGTTCTGCATTACAGCAAGCTGGAAAGCTACCTGACTTCTGAGGATCGGGTCTTCAAATTTATTCAGACCTTTATCGCCGGCAAAACCGCTATCCCACCCGCTTTGGACTATGAGCCTGATAAATGGACGCTTTCGCGAGAGCGCGCGCCGTTTGGTAAAGGGTTAGGTCTGTTGGCGGGACAGCCCTGCCAGTTTGCGCTGCAACCCATTGTCGAGCCGTCCGAAGGCAAAATCAGTTCTCTCGAAGCGCTTATACGCGGAAACGACGGCGGCAGCCCGGAGCATTTTTTCCGTAGTCTCGATCGTGAAAAGATATACGAAGTCGATCTGCATACCAAAGCCTGGACCTTTGCGCTGGCGCAAAAGCTGGGCATCGGCAGCCACAAACTGGCGGTGAACCTGCTGCCAATGTCGCTGGTTAACGTGCCGGGTGCGGTAGAGTTCCTGGTAACGCAGATCAAAAAGCACGGTCTACAGCCAGAGCAGGTGGTCATTGAAGTCACTGAGAACGAGATGATATCCGGCTTTAACCAGTTTAATAGCGCCATTAAACAGCTGCGGGGGGAAGGGGTTGGGCTGGCAATAGATGATTTTGGTTCCGGCTATGCCGGTCTTTCACTGCTCACGCGGTTCCAGCCGGATAAGCTCAAAATCGACAGGGAGATCGTCAGCGATATCCACCAGAGCGGACCCAAGCAGGCGATTGTGAAGTCGATAATCAGCTGCTGCACCGATCTGGAGATTACGCTGGTCGCAGAAGGCATTGAGAAGATAGAAGAGTGGTGCTGGCTTGAATCCGCCGGTATTCGCCGCTTCCAGGGCTTTTTGTTCGCCCGCCCGCAGCTCAATGGCGTGGGGGATATCCACTGGCCCCAACGGGTAGGTTAAGCAAATTTTCCCTCGCCATATTTCCCCGACACCCTGCCTGTGCTTAAATAGCTAAACCGGTTTAACATGATTTAGCTAAGAAGGTGATATGGAGACGATCTGGGTACTTGGCGATGCAGTGGTGGATCTGTTGCCCGACGGAGAGGGCAAACTGCTGCAATGTCCGGGCGGCGCACCGGCCAACGTCGCGGTTGGGATTGCGCGTCTGGGCGGCAGAAGCGCCTTTATAGGCCGGGTGGGCGACGACCCCTTCGGGCGCTTTATGCAAAAAACGCTTGTGGATGAGCAGGTTAATACAGAATGGCTGAGACGGGATCCGCGGCATCGCACCTCCACGGTGGTGGTGGATCTCGATGACGACGGGGAACGTTCATTTACCTTTATGGTTCGCCCGAGTGCTGATCTGTTCCTCGACGCCGCCGATCTCCCGCCATTCCGCGCCGGGGAGTGGCTGCACGTCTGCTCTATCGCGCTTAGCGCCGAACCCAGCCGTTCCGCGACGTTTCAGGCGATGGCCGCTATCAGACAGGCGGGCGGTTTCGTCAGCTTTGACCCCAATATCCGCGCCGATCTCTGGTACGATGAAGTCGAGCTGCGCCAGTGCCTTGAGCGGGCATTAGCCTGTGCAGATGTGGTGAAAATCTCGGTGGAAGAGCTGGCGTTCTTGACCGGAAATGCGCAGGTTCATGAGGGTCTGGCGGAGCTAATGCGCACCTGTCCGGCCAGGCTGGTGCTGGTGACGCAGGGAAAAGAGGGCGTGACCGCCTGGCAGGGAGGCGCGTTGACGCACTATCCTGCATCACCCGTGGAATGCATTGATACCACCGGTGCGGGGGATGCTTTCGTCGCCGGGCTGCTGTTCGGTCTGGCATGTCATGGCCAGGCCCGTCTCTCAGAGGTCATCACGTTAGCGCAGCGCTGCGGAGCGCTGGCGACAACCGCAAAAGGGGCAATGACCGCGCTGCCTTATCATCACGAACTGTAATTCACGTCGCCAGGCCTCCGGTCGGGGGCCTGAATTGTCGCCTCGATCACACTTACTAAAACGGTTTAGCAAAAAACGTTGCCGATTCAAAATTTAACGGTTTAGTATCACTCGCCTAAACCGGTTTAGCAATTTAGCACTTTTACCGATAGTTATTAGGGATGCGACAAAATGTATAAAAAACGCAGACTTGCCGTGATGATAGGCATGCTGGCCGGCAGTACCTCTGTTTTTGCCCAGACGGACATGACCCGTATCGAAGCGCGCCTGGCAGCGCTGGAGCAGCGTTTGCATGAGGCGGAAACCCGTGCGCAGATTGCTGAAAAACGCGCCACGGCAGCGGAACAGAAAACGCAGCAACTGGTGGCTGCGCAGCAGGAAGCGCAAACCTCCACACAGGCGGTGGCGCAACGTACCACGGCGCTGGAAGAGAAAGCCGATCGGACAGGCGGTTTTGAGTTTCACGGTTACGCCCGTTCCGGGCTGCTGATGAACGACGCGGCCTCCAGCAGCAAAAGCGGTCCTTATCTGACACCCGCAGGGGAAACGGGTGGGGCCATCGGGCGTCTGGGGAACGAAGCGGATACCTACGTTGAGCTGAATGTTGAGCACAAACAGACGCTGGAAAATGGCGCGACGACGCGCTTTAAGGCGATGCTGGCCGACGGTCAGAAAACCTATAACGACTGGTCGGCAGACAGCAGCGACCTGAACATTCGTCAGGCCTTTGCCGAGCTGGGCACTTTGCCGGACGTTACCGGCGCGCTGAAAGGCAGCACCTTCTGGGCGGGTAAGCGTTTTGACCGCGACAACTTCGACATTCACTGGCTGGACTCCGACGTGGTATTTCTCGCCGGGACCGGTGGCGGCGTCTACGACGTGAAGTGGAACGATACGCTGCGCAGTAACTTCTCCCTTTATGGCCGTAACTTCGGCAGTGAAGAGGAGATCGACAACAACGTTCAGAACTACATCTTAAGCATGAACCACTTTGCCGGGCCGGTGCAGATGATGGTCAGCGGCTTACGGGCAAAAGATAATGACGACCGTAAGGACAGCAACGGCGATCTGATTAAAACCGACGCGGCGAATAACGGGGTGCATGCGTTGGTGGGTCTGCATAACGAGAGCTTCTACGGCCTGCGGGAAGGTTCCGCCAAAACGGCGCTGCTTTACGGCCACGGTCTGGGCGCCGAGGTGAAAAGCATTGGTGCAGACGGCGCATTGCTGTCAGAAGCCGATACCTGGCGTTTTGCAAGTTACGGTGTCACGCCGCTGGGCGGTGGCTGGCACATTGCGCCCGCCGTACTCGCGCAAAGCAGTAAGGACCGCTACGTGAAGGGCGACAGCTATGAGTGGGTCACGCTCAATACGCGTCTGATCAAAGAGGTGACCCAGAATTTCGCCCTCGCGTTCGAGGGCAGCTATCAGTACATGGATTTAAACCCGGAAGGCTACAAGGATCGCAATGCGGTTAACGGTAGCTTCTACAAGCTGACCTTTGCCCCGACGTTAAAGGCGGGCAAGATTGGCGATTTCTTCAGCCGTCCGGAGCTGCGCCTGTTCGCCACCTGGATGGACTGGAGCAGCAAGCTGGATAACTACGCCAGCGATGACGCCTTTGGCAGTAGCGGCTTCAACGCGGGTGGGGAATGGAACTTTGGGGTGCAGATGGAAACCTGGTTTTAACCCTTCACGCTCCCGCATTGCGGGGGCGTTTCGAACATCATAAAAAGAGGTCAGGAAGAGGTATCTATGGATTTTAATCATATTGCGCGCGAGCTGATTCCGCTGCTCGGTGGCAAAGAGAACATTGCCAGCGCGGCACATTGCGCCACGCGCCTTCGTCTGGTGCTGGTCGATGATGCGCTTGCCGACCAGCAGGCTATCGGCAAGGTTGAAGGCGTGAAAGGCTGTTTTCGAAATGCCGGGCAGATGCAGGTGATCTTCGGCACAGGGGTGGTGAATAAGGTTTACACCGCGTTTATTCAGGCGGCAGGGATTAGCGAGTCCAGTAAATCGGAAGCGGCGGATATTGCAGCCCGCAAGCTGAACCCGTTCCAGCGCATCGCGCGTCTGCTCTCCAACATCTTCGTGCCGATTATTCCGGCGATCGTGGCCTCGGGTCTGCTGATGGGCCTGCTCGGGATGGTTAAAACCTACGGCTGGGTTAATCCGGATAACGCGCTCTATATCATGCTGGATATGTGCAGCTCGGCGGCGTTTATTATTCTGCCGATCCTGATTGGCTTCACCGCCGCGCGGGAGTTTGGCGGCAACCCGTATCTGGGCGCAACGCTCGGCGGCATCCTGACTCATCCGGCGCTGACCAACGCCTGGGGCGTAGCATCCGGCTTCCACACCATGAACTTCTTCGGTCTTGAAATCGCCATGATTGGCTATCAGGGAACCGTCTTCCCGGTACTGCTGGCGGTGTGGTTTATGAGCATTGTGGAAAAACAGCTTCGCCGGGCGATCCCGGATGCGTTAGATCTGATCCTGACGCCGTTCCTGACCGTCATTATCTCCGGCTTTATCGCGCTGTTGATTATTGGCCCGGCGGGACGCGCGCTGGGCGACGGGATCTCCTTTATTCTTAGCACCCTGATTGCCCACGCGGGCTGGCTGGCCGGGCTGTTGTTTGGTGGGCTCTATTCGGTGATTGTCATTACCGGCATTCACCACAGCTTCCACGCTATTGAGGCCGGACTGCTGGGTAACCCGTCGATTGGCGTGAACTTCCTGCTGCCGATCTGGGCGATGGCGAACGTGGCGCAGGGCGGGGCATGTCTGGCGGTGTGGTTCAAAACCCGTGATGCCAAAATCAAAGCCATTACCTTACCGTCGGCGTTTTCCGCGATGCTGGGCATCACCGAAGCGGCAATTTTTGGCATCAACCTGCGTTTCGTGAAGCCGTTTATCGCGGCGCTGATCGGTGGTGCGGCGGGCGGTGCCTGGGTGGTGTCGGTGCATGTCTACATGACCGCCGTTGGCCTGACGGCGCTTCCCGGTATGGCGATCGTTCAGGCCAGCTCGCTGCTCAACTATATTATCGGCATGGTGATTGCCTTTGGCGTGGCGTTCACCGTTTCTCTGCTGCTGAAATATAAGACGGACTCTGAATAATGACCTTACCTTCCCGCTGGCCTGCCGTGTTGCAGGCCGTTATGCAAGGCCAGCCGCGTGCGCTGGCGGACAGCCACTATCCGCAGTGGCATCCCGCACCGGTGACAGGGCTGATGAACGATCCGAACGGCTTTATCTGGTTTGCCGGACGTTACCATCTGTTTTATCAGTGGAACCCGCTGGGCTGCGA
Organism: Enterobacter sp. DSM 30060; assembly: GCF_013375955.1. Classification (NCBI taxonomy): domain Bacteria; kingdom Pseudomonadati; phylum Pseudomonadota; class Gammaproteobacteria; order Enterobacterales; family Enterobacteriaceae; genus Enterobacter; species Enterobacter sp. DSM 30060. Next base: position 4,132,802 of record NZ_CP056118.1, on the reverse strand, counting down.
TCATCGCTACAAGTGCTGGGGACACTGGAGCTCAGCAGATCTGGTGCACTGGCAGCACGAGCCAATGGCGCTGATGCCTGACGAAGAGTATGACCGCAATGGCTGTTACTCCGGCAGCGCCGTGGATAACAACGGCGTGCTGACCCTGTGCTATACCGGCAACGTTAAGTTTGACGATGGCGGCCGCACCGCCTGGCAGTGTCTGGCGGTGCAAAATGACGACGGCACGTTTGCCAAACTGGGACCGGTGTTGCCCCTGCCGGACGGGTATACCGGGCACGTCCGCGACCCGAAAGTGTGGCGCCATGACGGGCAGTGGTACATGGTGCTCGGGGCGCAGGATCAGCATAAGCGCGGTAAGGTGCTGCTGTTTACGTCAGCCGATTTGCACACCTGGGCGTCCTGCGGCGAAATCGCCGGTCACGGCGTCAATGGACTCACGGACGCGGGCTATATGTGGGAGTGCCCGGATCTGTTTGCGCTTGATGGCACACACGTCTTGATCTGCTGCCCACAGGGGCTGGCGCGCGAACCGCATCGCTATCTCAACACCTATCCGGCCGTCTGGATGAGTGGAGCATTTGATTATCAAACGCCTGCATTTGCGCACGACGAATTGCATGAGCTTGATGCCGGTTTCGAATTTTACGCGCCGCAAACCACGGTGGCAGAAGACGGCCGCTGCATCCTCATCGGCTGGATGGGCGTGCCGGACGGCGAAGAGATGCTCCAGCCTACACGGGGGCACGGCTGGATCCACCAGATGACCTGTCCGCGCGAGCTGCGCTACCGCAACGGTAAGCTCTGGCAAACGCCGGTCCGTGAGCTGGAAACACTGCGCGAGGATGAACATCACTGGCAGGGACGCGCCAGCGATGCCCCGGTGCTGGAGGGAACGCGTCTTGAGTTCGAACTGAGCGCATCGTGCGTAAACGTGGATTTTGCCGGCGCGTTGCGGCTGATTGTGGATGATGCGGGGATCCGTCTGGAACGCGCCAGCCTGGAAACCGGAGAGACGTTGACCCGCTACTGGCAGGGCTCTGTTCATCATTTACGCGTGCTGTGTGACCGTTCCAGCGTCGAAATTTTCATCAATTACGGTGAAGGCGTCATGAGCAGCCGCTATTTTCCTGACCATCCGGCCCAGGTTCGCTTAGAAGGTGCGTCCGACATCACATTACGCTACTGGTCGCTGCGCAGCTGCATGATAGAATAGGGGTTTTGGCAGCCGGATCTAAGTCGTTGTGAGAAAAACAAAACGCGTCACCATTAAAGATATCGCGGAGCTGGCGGGGGTATCAAAAGCCACCGCCAGTCTGGTTCTGAACGGCCGCAGCAAAGAGCTTCGGGTGGCGGAGGAGACACGCGAGCGTGTGCTGGCGATTGCCAAAGAACATCATTATCAGCCCAGTATTCACGCCCGTTCGCTGCGGGACAACCGCAGCCACACCATTGGTCTGGTGGTGCCGGAAATCACCAACTACGGGTTTGCCGTTTTTTCTCATGAGCTGGAGACCCTCTGCCGCGAGGCGGGTGTTCAGCTGCTGATCTCCTGTAGCGATGAAAATCCGGGGCAGGAGACGGTGGTGGTCAATAACATGGTGGCCCGCCAGGTGGACGGGCTGATTGTCGCCTCCAGCATGCTCAACGACGCGGATTATCAAAAGCTGAGCGAGCAGTTGCCCGTTGTGCTCTTTGACCGTCATATGAACGACAGTTCTCTGCCGCTGGTCCTCACCGATTCAATTACCCCGACCGCCACGCTGGTGGCCGACATTGCGCGCCAGCATCCGGATGAGTTCTACTTCCTCGGCGGCCAGCCGCGGCTTTCCCCGACGCGTGACCGTCTGGAAGGGTTTAAGCAGGGGCTGCGTGACGCTGGCGTCGAGCTACGTCCGGAGTGGATTATTCATGGTAATTACCATCCCAGCTCCGGCTACGAAATGTTTGCCGAACTTTGCGCGCGCCTGGGCCGCCCGCCAAAAGCCCTTTTTACCGCCGCCTGCGGTCTGCTGGAAGGGGTGTTGCGCTATATGGGGCAACATAATCTGCTGCAAAGCGATATGCGTCTGGCCAGCTTTGATGATCACTATCTCTATGATTCTCTGACCATTCCTGTCGATACCGTTCGTCAGGATAACCGCCAGCTCGCCTGGCACTGCTTTGATCTGATTGGCAAACTGATTGAAGGGGAAACGCCGGAGCCGATCCAGCGTAAACTGGATGCCACACTGCAACGGCGATACAAGGCCGTGGAGTGACAGGGTATCGTCTGAAGGATATATCAATAACTTTAATTAATTAAAGATCGGATTCAGCCGATAACCAAAGGGAAATTATATCCCTGAGGTGTGTTATGTCGTTGAAAAAATCATCCCTGATTATCCTGTTTTCCCTGCTTTTTTTCTTTGTGGCCAGCACCATCACCAGCGTTGGGCTCATCATTAAAAGTAATACTTCGCTGGATAATGTGAACAAAGAAATTCAGGTGGTCCTGTCCATTATTGATCCCATTAACCATAGCCGAACCCTGCGCGTCAGGGTTATGGAGTATGTAAAAATGGTGGAAGCGGGGGGCGCCACCGACTCGTCTGCGAAACTGGCCTCGGTTAAAGAGGCGCTGACCAAAGCCGATAGTGCATTTTCGGCGTTTATGGCCTCGCCGCGTTTGCAGGACGAAGCCCCGCTGGTCACTGCCTACCAGCAGGCGTGGCAAAACTACCGTAACCAGGGACTGGCACCACTGATTGCCGCTGCCGCCGCTCACGATGTGTCGCGGTTCAACGCTCTTATTCCCGTGGTGTCTCAACTCGATCGCCAATATGAAATTGTGCTCGATCAGGTTCTCTCCGTTCACCAGAAGTACGCCAAAACGCTGAACGAGGATGCGAGCCATAATTTTGTGTCGGGTCTGATTATTATCGCCTGCATTGCGGTGCTGTTCGTGGTGGTGATCTTCGTCGTCAGCCTGCTGATGAAACGCGTGGTCTTTGCGCCAGTGAACCTGGCGCGCGAGCACTGTCGACAGATTGCGGCCGGGAAGCTGGACGTACCGGTACCGATCAAGCGTGATTCCGGGAATGAAATCGATCACCTGATGTCCTCGATGGAGCAGATGCGCCAGGCGCTGCTCTCCACCATTTCTCAGGTGCGCGATGCCAGCCACACCGTAACGCATGCGGCGCAGGAAATTGCTTCCGGCAATATCGACCTGGCCTCCCGTACCGAGCAACAGGCTTCTGCCCTGACCCAGACGGCCGCCAGCATGGAAGAGCTGAGCGCGACGGTGGCGAATAACACCGATAACGTGTTCCAGGCCGGTAAGCTGGTGCAGGATGCCGTGAAAAATGCCCATACCGGTGAAGCGGTAACCCGTGAAGTCATCGAAACGATGAATACTATCGCGTCCAACTCGAAGCGTATTGAGGACATCACCAGTGTCATCAACAGTATTGCTTTCCAGACTAATATTCTGGCGCTGAACGCGGCCGTTGAAGCGGCGCGTGCCGGTACGCAGGGGCGAGGATTTGCCGTGGTGGCAAGTGAAGTGCGCACCCTGGCCCAGAAAAGCGCGGTGGCGGCGAAGGATATCGAAAGCCTTATCGCCCAGTCTGTTTCCAGCGTGAAAAACGGTGCGGAACTGGTGAATCGTTCGGGAGAGGTGATTGATTCTATTATCAGCTCTGTGAATAAAGTGCATACGCTGATGGAACAGATTTCGGTTGCCTCAGAAGAGCAGAGCCGTGGAATTGGTCAGGTTGGGCAGGCCGTAACGGAGATGGACGGTGTGACCCAGCAGAACGCGGCGCTGGTGCAGCAATCCGCCGCAGCCGCGGCCTCGCTGGAGGAGCAGGCGCAGCAGTTGTCGCAGAGTATTTCGAGTTTTCGTCTGCCGGCAATTGCGTGATTAAATGAGGAAGGCTCCTGTTGGAGCCTTTTTAATGTCTGCATTCAGCCGCTGCACAATCTCCTTCAGCCATTACTGTTATCCGTACAAAGCCGCTATCACATAAATTTTATCTTTCCCCGGCAATATTTCTGTTCCTCATCCGTCTACCTCATCAGAGACCATAATCATTCAACATAAACGAGGTACATATGAGAAATTTCGATATGCACGGAAAAGGTCACGGGCGTGGTTTGGGCCGCCATCGTATGTACAAGGGCATCGTGATAGGCGCAGTCCTGTTCGTGGTGCTTGGCCTGCTGGTCATGTCCCTGTGGAACGCGTTGCTCCCGGCCATCCTGGGGGTTAAAGCCATTGGCTTCTGGCAGGCGCTGGGGATCCTGCTGCTGAGCCGCATTCTTTTCGGTGGGCTGGGTTTTCGTCCAGGCAGGTTCGGTGCACACCGCCGTATGCACGCACAATGGATGAATATGACCCCCGAACAACGGGAGGCCTTCATTCAGCAGCGTCGGGCAGGATTTGGTCGTCACGGTCATTGCCGGTGGCACGATGACCGGGATGAGAAGCGAGATGATAACGCTGCGAAAGCGCCGGAAGCCGAATGAGCGATATGAAAGCCGGTGAGGCGGGGGAATCATTACTTATCTCGGCACTCAATGCCTGCCGCGCACGGCTAAAAGCCTTCATTCGCGGACGGACTGCGGTTCGTGATGATGTCGATGATATTCTTCAGGAAGTGACCTGGCAGTTGATGAAAGTGGAACAACCGGTCGAGAACGTCGCCGCCTGGCTGTTTCGCGCCGCGCGAAATGAGATGATCGACCGGGCGCGAAAAAAGCATGAGGTTTCACTGCCGGGGTACCTGACGGCAGATGATGAGGACTTTCCGGAGCAGGAGATTGCAGAAACGTTATTCGGCGTACCGCAAACGCCGGAGGAGGAGTATCTCAACATGCTGCTGTGGGAAGAGTTGGGGCAAGCCCTGTCGGAACTGCCGCCACCACAGCGCGAGGTGTTTGAAAAAACGGAATTTGAGGGATACACCATGAAGGTGCTGGCGGAGGAAACGGGCGACAGCGTGCAGGCGTTATTATCCCGCAAACACAAAGCTGTGCGATTTTTGCGTAGTCGCCTCAAGGATATTTATGAAGCGTTGACAGGGCAATAAAGTTCGACCACTCTGAAAAACAATATCTTAGAGGGGTCGTTATGCTTCAACTGTTAGCAAAGAAAAAGATGCTGTTACTCTCTGCTCTGCTGTTTTCAGGGCTGGTCAGGGCAGAGGAGTCGCTTCCGGATGTGGTAAAGCACTTCAGTGAGCAGCAGGATATCAAAATCATTAAGAAAATTGATGCCCCCGGCGGCGCGCCAGCGTGGCTGGGGCAGTATCAGGACATGGGCGTGACGCTCTTTCTGACCCCTGACGGAAAGCACGTGGTGTCTGGCTATCTGTATGATGAGAAGGGAACCAACCTCAGCGAGGCCTTTTTCCAGAAAGAGATCTACGCCCCGATGGGCCGCGAGATGTGGAAAAAGCTCAATGCGGCGCATCCGCTGAAAGAGGGCGCGGAGAGCGCCCCGCGCAAAGTCTTTGTTTTTGCCGACCCGTTCTGCCCGTACTGCAAGCAGTTCTGGGCTGAAGCGCAGCCGTGGGTGAAGGCCGGCAAGGTCCAGCTCAACACGCTGCTGGTTGCGTTTCTTAACCCGAACAGCGGGCGTAACGCCTCCGCGATCCTGAATGCCAAAGATCCGGTGTCGGCCTGGAAAGAGTACGAGCTGTCCGGCGGTAAAAAGCTGCCTAAACCTGAAGGGGCGGCTTCACGGGAAACCGTTGAGATCCTGCAAAATCACCAGACGCTTATGGACAGTCTCGGCGCGAATGCCACACCGGCTATTTATTACCTGAATGAGCAAAACGAACTGCAGCAGGTCGTGGGCATGCCAGACGCAAAACAGCTTGAGGCGATGTTCGGGCCGAAGCCGTAAAAAAAGGCAGAAACATGACGTTTCTGCCTTTTGTCAGTCAACTACCCCAGCGCCCCCGGAGGTAATTTACGGCCTCCTGCGTCTGCGGCTGGTTAAGATAGTCTTCACGGAACAGGATGGTGCCTTTTACGTCTGGCAGTGAATCGTTGAGGTCGAGCTGTTTTTTCAGCTCCGGTACGCCGCCGTTCACCGTCCAGTCCGGTTCGTTTCTGGAAGGCGCGCCCACTTTGTAGAACGCGATCCCGATATACAGGCGGGTATGGGTCGGTTTCACCACGTCAGCCCACCATTTTGTCAGCACATCGTATCGTGCCGCGTCGCGGGCGAAGGGCCAGTAGATCTGCGGCGCAATGTAATCCAGTAAACCCTGCTGTACCCACTTACGCGTGTCAGCGTAGGATTCATCGTAGGCTGCGGCACCGCGCGTGTCCGATCCTGCCGGGTCGAAGGAGCGGTTGCGCCATACACCCGCCGGGCTGACGCCAAATTCAACCTCAGGCTTTGCCTGCTTGATCGCCCTTGATACCTGCACAATCAGCTGCTGCGTATTGTGCCGACGCCAGTCAGCTTTCGACGCAAATCCCTCGCCGTAGCGCCTGAAGGTCCAGGCATCGTTCAGGGTTGAGCCCGGCGTCTCGGTGTAAAAATAGTCATCGAACTGAACGCCGTCGACAGGGTAGCGATTCACCACTTCCATCACCACCTGGGTTATCCAGTCCCGCACCTCGGGAATGCCCGGGTCGAGAACAAAACGATCCCCCGAGGTGCGGATCCACTCCGGATGCTGGACGTAGACGCTGGAGGGATGAAGCGATGAGGTACGGTTAAGCGCGGCGATGGTCGACGGCTTCGTATTGGTGGAGACGCGGTAAGGGTTAAACCAGGCGTGAACCTTCATCCCGCGCTTGTGCGCTTCATCCAGCATAAACTGGAGCGGATCGTAACCGGGGTCTTCCCCGATAGTCCCGGTCAGGGTATCTGACCACGGCAGTATTTCAGAGGCCCACAGCGCCGTACTGTCCGGTTTTACCTGAAAGAAGACGGTGTTGATCCCAAGCTTTTTCAGCTTATCGAGCTTGTCCGTCAGCGCCTTCTGTTGCTGGGCGATACGCTGGTCCGCGCTGCGGCCATTCACCGATGACACGGGGGGCCAGTCGAGACGGGAGACGGTCGCCAGCCAGATCCCGCGCATGGGTTCGTTAGTCTGCTGTACAGGTTTCGCCTGCGGCAGCGGGGTAACGAGTGATTTGGGTGGTTTGGAAGTGCAACTTACCAGTAAAAGCGCGCAGCCAAGCAGCGCGCCAGTCCGTTTTACGTGTCGCATCATTTGCGTGTTAGCTCCTGGGTGTCCGGCCATCCGTCCAGGGATTAAACGCCGGTTCGTCCTGTTCCTCGTTACCGTCATCGTGAAGGGAGTCGAGGTAGAGGGCTTCAACTTCCGCCCGCGCCCATGGGGTCCGGCGCAGGAACTTCAGACTCGATTTAACACTCGGGTCCTTGCGAAAACAGTTGATTTTGATTCGGTTGCCCAGTTCATTCCAGCCATATCGCGCAACCAGCGCGTTAACCTGCATTTCAAGCGTTACGCCATGCAAAGGATCGTTGGAAATATGTGCTGTCATAGGCGTCCGGTAGTCTCATTTTTTATGGGGATGTGATAAACGCTCAAAGGTTACAAGAAAGCAGGGGACGCGGCAATTTCAGCGTGAGGTTCTTCACCCGTAAAGGGTGAAGAGGATTTCCGGTTAATACTATTTTTTAAACTGTTCAGGTGCCCACGGCGTCGGGTCTACCTCCATAAAAGGCGCACGCTCAAAGCGGGATTTTAGCGCCCAGGGCACCGTACAGTCGAAAATCGTTTTGCAGGTGATCCCGTTGCCACGAATGGAGGGACTGTAGTCCGGCGCCTGAGACGGATCGAGCTGGTGACCGCGGATCCCCGGCAGATGGGTGATACTGACATCGCCCTGCATACGGGTCGTCATCGCCCACAAAATGTCGTCGCTGTCGAAAATATCCACGTCTTCGTCGACGAGAATAATATTTTTAAGCTCGGAATAGGTGGCTAACGCGATGAGGGCCGCCTGACCCTGACGCCCTTCGTCAGAAGGCTGGCGTTTTTTAACCTGCAATACCCCAAGGAATTTGCCCCCGCCAGCGGTATGCGCATAGACGTTTTGCAGGAAACCGGGGATGGCTTCTTCCACCGCATTCCGGATGCTGGCCTCCGTTGGCAAACCGGCCAGCGTGGTGTGCTCTTCGCCCGGTCCTACCAGGGTTTGCAGGATCGCCTGATGACGCATCGTGACGGCCTTCACTTTGATTACCGGTAAGGAGGGGTTAGCCTCCCCGCAGTAGCCGGGAAATTCCGGCATCGCGTGCCCGGTGTGGGTATGCTGATCTTCTTCTACGCGCACGCCCGGCAGCAGTTCGCCTTCGATGATGATTTCCGCACGCGCAATCGCTTTTTCATTTACGGCCACACCCTGCACCAGCTCGACGGGGGCCTGACGTAACGCGCCGGCGACACCCAGCTCGTTGTAGCCGAAGGGCGTGGTAGGGGCTTCGAAACAGGCGCCAATATAGATAGCGGGATCGAGACCCATATTGATCGTGACCGGCAAGGGTTTGCCCGCCTCTTCGGCTTTCTTACGGAACACTTCAATATGGCGGCCCGCGGCAAGGAACATGGAGAGCTCATCGCGCTCCTGAACGCAAAGACGGTGAATAGTGACATCGGTCAGCGAGGCGTCTTCCGGATCGCTTGCCAGCACCAGCCCCAGACAGAAGAACGGACCGGCATCTATCGGCGTGTTGGTCGGTGCCGGAAGCAATTTACGCAGATCGAAGTCCGGATCGTCGGCATAAAACACCTGCTCCTGACACGGCGCCTGGGCCGCCGGGACGACAACGGGAGCAATCGGGTTTTTCACCGCCTGGCCGACATGTTTTGCCAGTTCAGAGGGCTCGCAGCCCAACAGGAGCGCCGCCCGCTCGCGGCTGGCGTGCATACCGACCAGAATACGGGAGTCGGGATACCCCTTAATAGCGTTAAACATCATGGCCGGGCCGATGCGCGTCGGACGTTTTACCGTGCCGCCAGCACCAATATGCCGGTACACACCCGCCAGCTCCGCGTCAGGATCGACCGGATGGTTGGTTTCAAGGTATTGACCTTCATGGCGTTTGAGCAGTTCGATAGCACTTCTGAGATCGTTGATGTGGTTTTCCATATTTTCCCCCTCGGATGATTGCATCCATTCTTAACCGGACGAAGAAGGCTATCAATTGCATCATTCATGCTATTTTAATATGAATTTTATTATCAATAATGAAGGCACACTATGCAGTTTCGACTGATGCGCAATTTTATCGTGGTGGCGGAAGAGCTTCACATGCATCGTGCGGCGGAGCGCCTTAACATGGCGCAACCGGCACTAAGCCAGCAAATCAAAACGCTTGAAGATCGTCTGGGGGTAGTGCTCTTTAGCCGGGCGAATCGTCGCCTGACGCTGACGCCAGCCGGTGAGGCGTTTCTCAGTAAAGCCAGAGTGGCGATTTTTATGACCGATCAGGCGATTCTGGATGCCAGACAGACGGCCAGAGGGGAACAGGGCGTGCTGAATCTCGGATGCGTTTCAAGCGCGATATTCGACAGTAAGCTGCCCGACGCGCTGCGGCTTTTACATGAGAAATGGGCAGCCATCAGCCTTTCCATGATGACGGGAAACGTGCAAACACTTTATACCGGCGTGCAAAGCAACCAGCTGGATGTGGCCATTATTCGTGCCCCGTTACCGCTGCTGCCTGACGATCTGCAAAGCCGTCCATTCACAACGGAAAAAGCCGTGCTGGCCTTACCTCGTCAACACAGTCTGGCGGGCTCCGCCGCGCTGACGCTTGCGTCGGTGAAAGAGGAGAAGTGGATCGCCCTGCGCGACCCGGAGGGGATGGGGCTGGAGCAATATTTCTATGATGCCTGCCACAGCGCGGGCGTACAGCCTGACGTTGTGCAAAATGCCACCGATGTCCCCACGGTGATAAGCCTCGTCTCGGCAGGGTTTGGCATCGCCATGCTGCCAGCTTCAGCGAAGGCGATATGCGTACAAAACGTCGTCTTTGTGGATATTCTTGACCGACTCCGGGAGAGCGAGCTGACGCTGGTTTGCCACCGGATTATTCGCTCTGAGGTCCTGAAAAAATTGCTGAGTATCCTCGATCATACCTGACGTCCGGCGGCCTGAAGAAGCTGTTCACGTAGCCAGCGATTAGCCGGATCCTGACTGTTTTTCGGATGCCAGTACATACCGATGACGATCGGCGGGAGATCCAGCGGCGGCGGAAAAATATCAAGCGTTTGCGTAAAGCGTAGCAACATGCGCCTGGGTAGGGTGCAGAGTAAATCGGTACCGGCAACAATCGCAGGCGCCATCGCATAGCTTTGCGTCGACATCACCACGTTACGCTGGTGGCCAAGCCCCGCCAGATGCTGATCGACAAAGCCCGCGAACGGGTCGCCCTCGGATGAAACCACCAGGTGTGAAAGACTACAATAGCTTTCCAGATCCACCGGCCCCGTACCGCGCGGATGGCCTTTCCGCTGGGCTGTGGCATATTCATCGTCAAACAGTTTGCGTCTCACCCATGCATCGTGCGCCCCCGCGTTAACGCCGATATAAATATCCACATCGCCATTTTCCATCTGCGCTGACAGCAGCTGGGTTTCCGGGAGCGCAAAACGCAGGCGGATACCTGGTGCCGCACTGCTAATCTGATTCTGCAACTCTGCCCCCAGCATTAGCGCCGGGTTTTCGTGCAGGGCAATAACAAAGGTGCGGTTGCTGTTCTGCGCGTTGAACGTGGTGGGTTCAAGCATCGCCGCTATGCCCTGCAAAACCGTCGCGACTTGCGGCCTTAACGCTTCGGCGCGCGGCGTCGGTAACACCCCACGTCCGTGTGGGGAAGGGACAAACAGCGGCTCACCAAACAACACGCGCAGGCGTGCCAGGCGGGCAGACATTGCTGGCTGGCTGATGCCCAGCCGCGCGGCCGCATGGGTGATATTCTGGTCCCTGAGTAACGCATCCAGCGTCAGGATCAGGTCCATATCCATATCGGAGGGGGACATCTTATTTTGCGGCACGGTTGGTATAGGTCACCGGGACCCACGCGTAGCCTTCCCGCTCACCTTTCGTCACATAGCCGATCCCGGGGAAAGGCAGATGTGGCGCCGCAATCAGATCTTTGTTTTTCACAAACTCAGCGAAAGCTGCGTTGCGCACCCGGGCGGCGCCGTCCTGATCCTCATCGTAAGCAATCGTCACGTTGGGCTGCGGGAACTGAACTGCGGCGACGTGGATGATGTCGCCGACAAAGGTAATTTTTTCACCTTTGCTCTCCAGCGTGTAAAACGCGGAACCTGGGGTGTGGCCCGGGTGAACCGTACCGCTGATGCCCGGCAGAAGCTGTTCGGTGCCTGAGAAAGTCTTCACTTTTCCGGCATCCAGATAAGGCTTTAATGTCTTGTGCGCGACATCGAAGTAGTTCTGGTCATAGCCCGATTTTTTCTGGTTCTCGACGTTAAAGAAGAAATCGATATCCGGTTTGCCGACATAGACCTGCGCGTGGGTAAACACGCGCTGACCGTCTTTGACCAGACCACCGGCGTGATCGGAGTGCGCATGGGTGATTAGAACATCGGTAATATCTTCGGGTTTGATGCCCTGGGTCGCCAGGCTTTCAATTAGCCGCCCGCCTTTGCCGGGGCCAAAGAGCTGACCGGAACCGGTATCCACCAGGATTTTGTGACCGGGCAAGGCGATATAAAACGCGTTAATCGATGCTTCCACCGGATTGGCCTGGAAGTTTTTGGCCAGTAACGCATCGGTATTTTCCGCCGTCGTCCGGCGCAGTAAGGCGTGCAGATCCTGCGGCACGCTGCCGTCCGTAAAGGCGGTGATAATCCTGTCGCCAACCTGAACGCTGTAGCCGCCAGCCTGCTGTTTCACTACATGCTGCGGAACGCTGGCCACCGCGTGGATCGCTGGAAAGAATAAAACTGAACCGGTCAACAGGGTTGATATCGCAAGTTTTTTCACAGTAAACATGATGGGCTCCTTAATAGTAAGTTCATCATAGTTCAACTGCGATTTTTGAGAACAGCAGGGGAGTGAATGTGACCTATCCATGAAATGGATAGGTCTGAGAGGATGCTTTACAGCACGCCGGTACCGCCATCAGAGCACCACACTTGCCCGGAAGCGTATGAGCAGGAATCGGAGGCAAACAGCACATACAGCGGTGCGATTTCAACCGGCTGACCCGGTCTCCCCAGGGGCGTATCTTCCCCGAACTTCTGAACTTTAGACTGAGGCTGACCGCCGCTGGACTGAAGAGGCGTCCAGTATGGACCTGGCGCGACGGCATTTACCCGAATACCACGCGGTCCCAGCTGCTGGGCCAGAGACTTGGTAAAGGCCACGTTACAGGCTTTGGTCTGCGCATAGTCCACCAGGATCGCGCTCGGTTTAAACGCCTGAACGGAAGTGGTGTTGATGATCACGGCACCTTCCTGCAAATGGCGCAGCGCAGCTTTGGTGATCCAGAAGGGGGCATAGACGTTGGTCTTAAACGTCGCGTCAAAATCTGCCGTGGTGAGATCGTCGATAGATTCACAGTACTGCTGGCGTCCGGCGTTATTCACCAGAATATCCAGGCCGCCCAGTTCGGCAACGGCTATTTCCACCAGCGTGTCGCAGAAGGACTCCACGCGAATGTCGCCGGGAATGGCGACCGCTTTACGGCCTTCGGCCTGAATCAGCGCAATGACCGATGCCGCATCGGACTCCTCTTCCGGCAGATAGCCAATAGCGACATCTGCACCTTCACGGGCATAGGCGATGGCTACCGCGCGACCTATGCCGGAATCACCGCCGGTAATCAGCGCTTTTTTTCCTGCCAGTTTTCCTGACCCGATATAACTTGTTTCACCATGATCCGGTATTGGCTTCATTTCCGATGCCAGCCCGGGAGCCCTTTGCGGTTGTTCTGCAAACGGTGGACGAGGGTAATGCAGCGTGTGATTATTTCCTGTAGACATACCGGCCTCCTTAATAGTGAATTCCAAGATTAGTCGTTAATTAAACGTAAGCGGGCAAAATTGACAAATTCAGACAAATCTATATTCCAGTGGCGGATATAAAATATTTTCTCAAGCCAGCATGTAATACCAGAAAAGGGCGACCTCATCTTTTTCCGGCAGGGCGTTGTAAAGGTAACGATCGTAACCGCCCAGAATAAACCCATAGTGACGATAGAAAAGGCAGGCAGAAACATTAACGTTCTGCGTCTCCAGCCGTAAACCGGGAGCGTTGAGGCTTCGCGCCCAGACGTGGGTGGCAGACATCAGCTTGTGCGCCGCGCCCGTTCGGCGTTTTGAACGCTCCACGGCAATGTAATCCACCGAAATAAATTTATTCCAGTTGCAGGACGCGGTAATAAAACCGGCGATTTCACCGTCATCCGTTTCGGCGATAAGAAATATTGAATCGGGATTAACGCAATGATTTTCCAGCGTCTGGAGATCCAGTTCATAGGTTTTATGATAAGGATCGGTTAGCGCCTCGATATGCAAATCACCATTGAGAAAAGGTTCTCTGGCAATCTCATCGACCGTAAAAGAAAAATCACAACATTCAAGACGGGCGAGGTCGGTGCTTAATCCTTTTCGAATATGCATAGTATTCCTTAAGTGGGAGTTATAAATAGATAATAGACGAAGCGGCATACCCTGCTGGCATAACACTCTGTTCATCCTGGTCTAAGCTTGTATTTCGTTCCGCGTAAAATGTGGTCATTCGAGGACAATGAATGGAATTCAGAACATGTCGCAGGCACTGGGGTGCTGAGTTTATATCCGATGACGTTGTACGTTTTCGCGTCTGGGCAGAAGGGCAGAAAGATCTCACGTTGCGTTTAACCGACACCGACATTCCGATGGCGGCGGTGGGCGACGGCTGGTTTCAGGTTGACGTGCCCGGCGTCAGACACGGTACGCCGTATCAGTTTGTTTTACAGGATGGAATGGCGGTGCCGGATCCGGCCTCGCGCGCGCAACAGGCTGACGTCAACGGCCCGTCGGTGGTAATCGACCCGCGTCACAACCTGCCCGCACAGCGGGAATGGCAAGGGCGGCCATGGGAAGAGACGGTGATCTACGAGATGCATATCGGCACCTTCACCGGGGAAGGAACCTTCAGGGCGGCCATCGATAAATTGCCTTATCTGGCCGAACTGGGTATTACGCAACTGGAAGTGTTGCCCGTGTCCCAGTTCGGGGGCGCGCGCGGATGGGGGTATGATGGCGTACTGCTGTATGCCCCGCACTCAGCTTATGGCACACCGGATGATTTTCATGCCTTCATCGATGCCGCCCACGCGCTCGGGCTTTCCGTGGTGCTGGATATTGTACTCAACCACTTTGGCCCGGAAGGGAACTACCTGCCGTTGCTCTCGCCGGCGTTTTTCCATCAGGATCGTATGACCCCGTGGGGCAACGGTATTGCCTATGAGGTTGAAGCCGTCCGGCAATACATCGCTGAGGCGCCGTTATTCTGGCTCTCGGAGTATCATCTTGACGGTCTGCGCTTCGACGCCATCGACCAGATCCATGACAACGCTGAGACCCATATTCTTCCCGAGATAGCGCAACGGATCCGCGACGCCTTTCCGGATCGGCATATCCATCTGACCACCGAAGACAGTCGCAACGTGATTTTCCTGCATCCGCGCGATGAACATGGTCAGACGCCGCTTTTCACCGCCGAATGGAATGATGATTTTCACAACGCCGCGCATGTCTTCGCGACCGGGGAATCACACGCCTATTTTCAGGATTTTGCCTTTGAGCCGGAGAAAAAGCTGGCGCGGGCGCTGGCAGAGGGCTTTGTCTACCAGGGGGAAATCTCGCTTCAGACCGGGAAATCGCGCGGGGTAGAGTGTCGCGAGCAACCACCGCAGTTTTTTGTCGATTTTATTCAGAATCACGACCAGGTCGGCAACCGTGCCCAGGGGGAGAGGCTTATCTCTCTGGCTGGGGCGGAGAAAACGCGCGTGCTATTCGCGGCGCTGCTCCTGTCGCCACATATCCCGCTGCTGTTTATGGGTGAGGAGTATGGCGAAACGCATCCGTTCCTCTTTTTCACCGACTTCCACGGCGACCTGGCGAAAGCCGTGCGGGAGGGTCGCGCGAAAGAGTTTACCGGCCATGCCGGGCACGATGAAACCGTACCGGATCCCAATGACGTAAATACCTTTATGCGGTCGAAGCTTGACTGGAACAAGGCAGACACAGAGGAAGGCAGGGCGTGGCTGCACGTTACGCGCGAACTGATTGCGCTGCGTCAACGCTTTATCGTCCCGTTACTGAAACAGCGAGGCGCCGTGGAGGGTAACGTCCTGCAAACGGCGCTCGGCATGGTTGCCGTGAGCTGGCGTTTTCCGTCCGGTACGCTGTCGCTGGCGCTGAATATCGGCAAAAAGCCCCTCGCCTTAGCGGACCTGCCCGGAAAAACGATCTTTAGCTGGCCGGAGGCAGTCGAAAACCTGCCGCCGAACAGCATTGTTGTTCGCTTTGCTGATGGAGAAGCAGCGCTATGATCCCTTCCTCTACTTACCGAATTCAGTTTCGCAACGGCATGACCTTCGATCGCGTGGTGGACCTGATTCCGTATATGAAAGACCTCGGAATTAGCCATCTTTACGCGTCGCCTGTTTTCACCGCAACCACGGATTCCACCCACGGCTATGACGTGACCGACCCCAACGAAATCGACCCGGCGATTGGCGGGCGGGAAGGGTTTGACCGCATGGCGGCAGCATTAAAGCATGCGGGAATGGGCCTGATTCTGGATATCGTTCCTAACCATATGTCGACCTCGCTGGAAAACCGCTGGTGGCGCGATGTTATCGAGCATGGTCGGCAGAGCCGCTATGCGGCATATTTTGATATCGACTGGTCCCGACCGCTGACGTTGCCGTTTCTTGGCGACACCTTTGAAGCCGAGCTGGAGCGGGGGGCTATCACCCTGAAACGTGACAGTGTCACTGACAGCGCGGCGTTGGTTTACTATGATACCGCCTATCCGCTTAATCCCGGCACGTATGCCGAAGGCAAGAGCATCGCTGAGATCCACGAGGCGCAAAGCTGGCGGCTGATGTCCTGGCGGGAAGCGCCGAAACAGCTTTCATGGCGGCGCTTTTTTGAAATCACCGGGCTGGTCGGCGTGCGGGTAGAGGATGAGGCGGTATTCGCAGACACGCACCGCCTCATCCTTGAGCTTGTCCACGCCGGGGTTGTCGACGGCCTGCGCATTGACCATGTGGACGGGCTTGCCGATCCGCTGGGCTATTTGCAGCGACTACGTGCGGCGACCGGACCGGATTGCTACATCACGGTAGAGAAGATCCTCGCCAAAGGGGAACAGCTTCCTCCGGAGTGGCCCATCTCAGGTACTACGGGCTATGAGTTTATCGCCTCCCTGGCGGAAGTGCTGGTGGATGATACCAACCTCTCGCGGCTGGAGACGCTCTACGACGAGACGCTGGGTACGACCGTTGACAGGCAGGCGGAACTTCGCAACGCCAAAGGCCTGATGACCGATCGTAATTTTGAAGGTGAATTTACCACGCTGCTCAAAATAGCCAGCGAGCTGGCCGGGCATAACGGTGCCGAAGTGGAGCATGAGGATATCCGCCATGCCCTGCGCGAGCTGCTTATCGCGTTTCCGGTGTATCGCACCTACGGCACCGCACAGGGGCTGACGCCACCGGATGTGGCGCTGCTCAGTCGCGTGGTCGCCAGCGTCAACACCTCTGAACCCGCTCTGAGTCTGATTGTGCGTATTCTTTCCGGCGATCTGCCGGAGCATGACCACGCGCTGGCCTCGCTTTTCCGCACCCGTTTTCAGCAGCTGACCGGGCCGCTGATGGCGAAATCGGTAGAGGATACGCTGTTCTTCCGCCATAACCTGGAGCTGGCCCTGAACGAAGTCGGCGCCGACCCGACGCCGCGCGCGTTTTCACTTTCCCGTTTTCATCAGGAGATGCGCATTCGACTTGCCCGCCAGCCCGATGCGCTGCTGGGAACTTCCACCCACGACACCAAACGCGGCGAGGATGCACGAGCTCGTCTGTATACGCTGACGGAAGCGCCAGATCTGTGGGGAGAAAATCTGGCGCGCTGGCGGCAGATGAACCAGACGCAGGTCCGATTCCTCAACGATGGCACCGCGCCGAACGCCGCCGACACCTGGATGATCTTCCAGGCGCTGGCGGGCGTCTGGCCAGCAACCCTGTCGCCTGAGGATCGTGATGGCCTTAAGTCACTGGAAGAGCGTTTCCTCGGCTTTATCGAGAAAGCCCTGCGCGAGGCCAAGCAGCGTACCGACTGGATCGACAGCAACGAAGGTTACGAGAGCGTGGTCCTGGACTACGTGCGCCATCTGCTTTCCCCGGATAACACCCTGTTCCTGCGTGATTTCAGTGCCGCACTCCAGCCGTTTATTCGGGCTGGGTTAATGAACAGCCTGAGCCAGACGGTGATCAAACTGACTGCGCCTGGCGTACCGGACATCTACCAGGGCAGCGAGGGGCTTAACTTCAGCCTCGTCGACCCGGATAACCGCCGCGAACCGGATTTTGCCGCACTGACGGAAAACCTCAGCGTAACGGATGGCACCGTTTTTAACGATGCGCAACGCTGGCGAGACGGCAGCGTGAAGCAGTACGTCACCGCCACGCTGTTACGGCTTCGGCCACATTACCCCGCGCTTTTCCGCTACGGCGACTGGCTGCCGCTGAAGGTAACCGGCGAGCGGGAGGAGAATCTGATCGTTTATGCCCGCATCAAAGATGACGAGGCGCTGATCGTCGCCGTGCCGCGCCTGGTGTTTGACGTCACCGATAATGCGATGCTGTGGGCCAATACTACCGTGGCCATACCCCAGGCGCTGGCCGGGAAGCACTACCGGGATCTGTTTACCGGTGAGCGTCGCCTTCTGCCAGAGACGCTGGATTTAACGTCTGAAAAGGGATGTTTGTTGGTTCTGCTTACCTGCGAATAATCGAGGAGAACAAAAATGCCAAAGGATACAACGTTTGAAATTCGGGCCGGTCATGGCCAACAGTTGGGCGCAAATTATGACGGAAAAGGGGTGAACTTCGCCCTGTTTTCTGCCCACGCGGAGCGGGTGGAGCTGTGTCTGTTTGATCCTTCGGGAAAAACAGAAATCGCCCGTCTGGAACTGCCGGAATATACCCATGAGGTCTGGCACGGCTATGTGCCGGACCTGAAACCGGGGGCGCTGTATGGCTACCGCGTTTACGGCCCCTACGATCCGGAGAACGGTCACCGCTTCAACCCCAATAAGCTGCTTATTGACCCCTATGCCCGTGAACTGGTAGGTGAAATTGAGTGGAACGATGCCCACTTCGGCTATGAGCTGGGACACGACGAGCTGGATCTCAGTTTTGACACGCGAGACAGCGCGCCGTTTACGCCCAAATGTAAGGTCATCGACCCCAATGCCGTTGACTGGCAGGACTCACGCCGGCCCGATATCCCGTGGCCGCATACCGTGGTCTATGAAAGCCACGTTAAAGGCTTTACCCAGCTTAACCCGGCTATTCCGCCTGAACTGCGCGGTACGTTTGAGGGGATGGGGCATAAAGCCTCGGTGGAGTACATCAAAAGCCTCGGCATTACCTCGGTCGAGCTGCTACCGGTTCACTGGTTCCCGGACGATCAGCACCTGCTCGATCGCGGCCTGAAAAACTTCTGGGGCTATAACTCGCTCGGTTTCTTTGCGCCAGCGTCCCGCTATTACGGCCCGGCGGGGATCCAGGGTTTCCGCGACATGGTGCGTGCTTATCATGACGCGGGCATCGAGGTGATCCTAGACGTGGTCTATAACCACACGGCGGAGGGCAACGAGCTGGGACCAACCCTGTCGTTTAAGGGGATTGATAACTTCTGCTATTACCGCACCATGCCGGATCAGCACCGGTATTACATTAATGACACTGGCACCGGGAACACCGTAAACACCTCGCACCCGCGCGTGTTGCAGATGGTCATGGACTCCCTGCGTTACTGGGCGGAATCGATGCAGATTGACGGTTTCCGCTTTGACCTCGGAACCATTCTCGGACGCGAGCCGGAGGGATTTGACCCGCGCGGCGGCTTCTTTGATGCCGTGACCCAGGATCCGGTGCTGTCGAAGCTGAAGCTTATCGGTGAACCGTGGGATATCGGCCCAGGGGGGTATCAGGTGGGGGGCTTCCCGCCAGGCTGGGGCGAGTGGAACGACAAATACCGCGACACGGTACGTGAATACTGGAAGGGAGATAACGTTTCTAACGATTTTGCCGCCCGTCTGTTAGGGTCCGGTGATTTGTACGATCTGCGCGGACGTCGTCCGTGGGCCAGCGTCAATTTTATCACCGCGCATGACGGCTTTACGCTGAACGACCTGGTATCCTACAACGAGAAGCATAACGCCGATAACGGGGAAGATAATAACGACGGACATAACGATAACCGGTCGTATAACTACGGTGAAGAAGGGCCGACGGAGAACCCCGATATCATCGCCACCCGCGAGCGGCAAAAGCGCAACTTCCTCACCACGCTCTTCTTCTCCCACGGCACGCCGATGCTGCTGGCAGGTGATGAGTTTGGCCGGACGCAAAAGGGCAATAATAACGGCTATTGCCAGGACAGCGAGATCTCCTGG
This sequence comes from Enterobacter sp. DSM 30060, assembly GCF_013375955.1. NCBI lineage: Bacteria > Pseudomonadati > Pseudomonadota > Gammaproteobacteria > Enterobacterales > Enterobacteriaceae > Enterobacter > Enterobacter sp. DSM 30060. Next base: position 4,113,116 of record NZ_CP056118.1, on the reverse strand, counting down.
ATAAACTGGGAAGGACTCTCTGAAAACGACGAGAAGCTGCGCGACTTTACCCGTCGGTTGATTGCTCTGCGCGCTGAGCAGCCGCTGCTGCGCCGTGAAAACTGGCGCGACGGGCTTGAGATCCGCTGGTTTAACGCCGGTGGCGGACCGCAGCAGTCTGAGCAGTGGGACGAGGGTTCCACCCTTGGTCTTGCCATCAGCCGTCCGGATCTTGAGCAGGAAGAGGGCATCTGGCACGACGTGCTGATGCTGTTTAACCCGTTTGAAGGCACGGTGCCATTTCAGATCCCGCAGTTTGGCGAAGGGGGCTGGGTGCTGGAGCTTTCGACGGCGGATGATGCCCCCACAGGGGAAATCATCACGGAATCCGTCGATTATGAACTGGTCGGGCGGAGCATAACGCTTTTCCGCCGTCCTTAAAGCGAGGCCGCCGCGCGTGCGGCGGTATCATACAGGGAGGAGATCGCGCGGAGTAACTGCGCGGTCTCACCAATCGACGCGCCCGGAATGCCGCTTTCCGCATGAATGTTGATCAGGCAGGCTTCCCGTACCTCCCGGTACTTCATGCACAGCGCTTTGCCTTCCTCCGTCGTCGAGAAAAAGAGCTCTTTCCCCGCTTTTTCACTGGTGACGTAACCCGCCTTTACCAGCTTTTTCAGCGCATACGTCACCACGTGGGTATCTTCCACGTTCAGCACAAAGCAGATGTCGGCCAGCTTTTTCTTGCGGTTGCGGTGGTTTACGTGGTGCAGAAGCGAGACGTCGAAAGCGCCCATATCCGGTTCACCTGCTGCGGTCATGCAGCGCACCATCCATTTGTTAAACGCATTGCTGGTCATGATCAGCGCATATTCCAGCTCCGACAGTTCGGCACATCGCTCTGAGACGAGATGGCGGGAGGAGACGATACGCCCGTCCGCAATATCGTCGTGGTTTAACGCTGTTTTCGTTTTCTTTGTCGTCATACCGATCCTTTCTCCAGAATGTAAACCCGTCGATAAAACAAGAACATTTTATTGATAAATTGTTTACATGTTTTTGACGTTCAGATATAGCTTTTTAGTGCAGGTTCTGTGGAGCCTGACGCAAAACACAACATCGCGCGCCGTAATGCACCGGCTTCGCTCTGCTGCGAAGTATAAAAATAGCCGTCGGCGCGCAACGCTCACTTTGGATAGGGTAACGTTTATGGACAGTTCTACACTGTTGCCACTTATCGGGATTCCGGTGGTGGTTATTGGTTTTGCACTGCGTTTCAACCCGCTGCTGGTTGTCGTGGTGGCGGGGCTGGCAACGGGCCTGCTGGTTGGCATGGATTTCGGTATGCTGCTGGAAACCTTTGGCGAAAAGTTCGTGAATAGCCGATCGCTCGCCACTTTCATTCTGATCCTGCCGGTGATTGGCCTGCTGGAGTATTACGGGCTGAAAGAGCGCGCCCAGGCCTGGGTCGCGAAGATCGCCAGCGCTACCTCGGCGCGTATCCTGATGCTCTACTTTGTTGCCCGCGAAGGGACGGCTGCGCTGGGCCTGATGTCGCTTGGCGGCCACGCACAAACGGTGCGTCCTCTGCTGGCGCCGATGGCCGAAGGGGCGGCCCTGAATGAATACGGCGAACTGCCGCAGACTATCCGCGACAAAATCAAAGCCCATGCCGCCGCCTGTGACAATATCGCGGTTTTCTTTGGGGAAGATATCTTTATCGCCTTTGGCGCGGTACTGCTGATTGATGCGTTCCTGAAAGAGAACGGGATCGAGGGGATCGAACCGCTGCATATCGGCCTGTGGGCCATTCCGACCGCTATTGCGGCACTGGTCATCCATATGACGCGTCTGCTGCGCCTCGACGCCAGCATTCGTCGCGACGTGATGGCCTGGAGAGCAGAGCAGGGTACGCAGGAGATCGCACCATGATGACCTTTATCACCATTAACCGCGTGTACTACCTGATCGGCTTTGTCGTGATGCTGCTGGTTGTGATGACCCTTCGCGATCGCGCTAACCCGAAACGCTATACCACCGCGCTGTTCTGGTTTCTGTTTGGCGGGATCTTCCTGTTTGGCGATCTGATGGTGCAGGAGCTGGGTAAGTCGCTGGCGTATCGCATTATTGGCGGCGCCGTTATCGTGATTGCGCTACTGGCCGGTTTCGGGCTGGTCGGGAAGGGGCATTATAAAATGTCCACCGAGGAGGAGCGGGTTGCCTCATCACACCGGCTGAAAAACTGGCTATTCTTGCCCGCGCTGATGATCCCGGTGGTGACGGTCATCGGGACGCTGTTTATGAAAGGCGTGTCGATTGGCGGTGTCTATCTGCTCGACCAGAAGCAGCTTACGCTGGCGGCGCTGTGCGTGGCCTGCGTGGCGGCTATCCTCACCGGCTGGTGGCTGACAAAAGGTACGCCGCTGCATGCGGTTCGTCAGTCGCGTCGGCTGGTCGATACCATTGGCTGGGCGGTGATCCTGCCGCAGATGCTCGCCATGCTCGGCGGGGTGTTTGTGGTGGCGAATACTGGCGAATCGGTACAAAAGGTGGTCAGCCTGTTTGTGAACCCGGACAGCCGCTTCATGCTGGTGGTCATTTATTGCGTGGGAATGGCGCTGTTTACCATGATTATGGGCAACGCCTTCGCTGCCTTCCCGGTGTTAAGCGCCGGTATCGCTCTGCCATTCCTGATTAACGTCCATCACGGTAACCCGGCACCATTGCTGGCTATCGGCATGTACGCAGGCTATTGCGGCACGCTGATGACCCCGATGGCCGCCAACTTCAACATCGTGCCCGCCGCGCTGCTGGAGCTAAAAGACAAATATCAGGTTATCAAGATCCAGATCCCGACCGCGTTAACCTTGCTGTTGGTGAACGTGTTCTTAATGTATTTCCTCGTGTTTCGCTAAGGAGCTGCAATGGAATTAACGCAACATCAGGCTGACGCCTTCGCCAGAATGCCGTTGACCTATTTACGTCAGGAATATCCGAACCACATTATGCATCTGCTCAACGATGACGGCGACGTTCTGCCGCCTCGCGAACTGCACCCGATCTTTTACGGCTGTTTTGACTGGCACTCTGCGGTGCACGGCTACTGGCTGCTGCTGCGCTGCCTGCGTCTCTGGCCCGAACTGCCGTGTCGGGAAGAGATCATCACTCTCTTCGAAGAACACCTGACCGACGAGAAGGTGGCGAAGGAGCTGGCCTATTTTACCGCGCCGTTCCGCGCGTCGTTTGAGCGACCTTATGGCTACGGCTGGCTGCTGGCGCTGGCCCAGGAGCTGAAACAATCGTCACTGCCGCAGGCGGAGCGCTGGTACCAGACGCTGCAACCGTTAACGCGGGATATTCGCCAGCGGCTGGTGGATTACCTCAGCAAGCTTACCTATCCGATCCGCGTCGGGACGCACTACAACACGGCGTTTGCACTCGCTCTGGGGCTGGATTATGCCCGGGCGGTGAACGATGACACGCTTGAGCGCGCCATCCTGGACGCGGCAACGCGGTATTACCTCGCGGACACGCATTATCCTGCGCATTATGAGCCGGGTGGCGACGAGTATATCTCCGGAGCGCTGACCGAGGCCCTGCTGATGAGTAAGGTGGTGGAGGATTTCCCGGCCTGGTTCGATGCGTTTCTGCCTGAAGTGGGCGCCGTTTCTGCGCTCATGAACCCGGCTGAGGTGAGCGATCGCACCGACCCGAAAATCGCGCATCTGGACGGTCTCAACCTCAGCCGTGCCTGGTGTATGAAGCACATTGCCCGCGCCCTGCCGGAAAATCATCACGCCCGGAAGCCATTGCGCGATGCCGTTGCGCGCCATCTCTCGGCGAGCGTGGAGCATGTTGTCGGCAGTCACTACAGCGGCGGGCACTGGCTGGCGAGTTTTGCGCTGCTGGCACTGGAGTAGCGCTTAGTTGTATATCAGACTAAATGTTGCCAGGCTGTCTGCCAGCCCCGCGGTGGCCTGGGTTTCGGTGCGCACATATTGTGCGTCGTAATCCAGGGAAAACGCGGTCTGCCGGGCAGCGTTGGCAAAAGGTTCGACACCGGTGCTGTTGAGAGGAACGGTTGTCCCTCTGGCGGCACCGTAGTTATCGCCATACAGAATGCGGATCCCCACGCCGGTAGCGGCGCTCTCCTGTTGACTTAGCGCCAGCACATCGTGATTCTGCGCGTCTTTTTCAGTCGGACCAAAGAACCCGATCTTCACCGCTGCCGTTTGGGATGCGTCACAGACCAGAGGGATGATGAAGCGGTGTTTATCCCCATCCATTCCTTTGTTGAGATCGCTTACGCTACTTTGTCCCATATTGACGGTGATGTTGTTATCCGAGATATAACAGCTCGATTTATGCACTTTCAGGTCGGCGGCAGCGACTTCCACCGTCACGCCAGCTTCAGATATCACCGCGCCGTTAGCATCCTCCAGAATCAGCGTTCCTGCGCGAATTTGCCCGCTGTTCGGCTGTTCATAGACAATCTCCTGCGCGGTTTTATAAAACACGACGAAGAACTGGGTCGCCATTTGCGAGGGATCGTTTGTGCTGCAAATCGCAACGCTGTCATCCCCCGAGGCGATGTAATGCACGGGTTCAGCTGCACAGTGCGTGGTTTCGCGAATGCCCACCGCAAACCCGACGCCGGGAATATCTGGCACGTCATAAACGGAGGCCGGGGCGCCCGTACCGTTCGGCGCCACGCCGCTGACGGGCGCTACGGTTAAGGCGTTATTGGCCACAAAGCGCATCGTTACCGGGCCGGTTCCCTCAGGACAGTTATAAAACGAGCGGTTTTCCTGGCCCAGGATAGCGCCTGAAAGCATCGACCCCGGAGGGATCGAGGGGTTATCAGTGATCGAGTAGTTTTGAAAGTTAATGACCGCATCGCCCATGGTCGGCGGGCAGGTCTGAGACGCCCTTGCCGTAGCGTGAATCAGCAAAAAAGCGAGCATCAGGAGATTGATTAAACGGTTGATATTGTTCACAGGTATCTCAGTAAGTTATTGGCACTGAAGGTTCATAAGCGTGACCGGAGTGCGGCCAGCGGTATCCGGAAGGCGTAATGGGGCGCTACAGCGCATATCCTGGCCTTTCTGCCGCCAGCTGGCATGCAAGGTCCCGCGTAGCGGCACGCCGCTGAGATAGACCTGTCCTGCTTCGCCAACGATGCCGACGCTTGATTTCGCAGACGTCCCGTTCGAGACATACGCGCTGGCGCCAAATGGAAGCGGGCGCCCGTGTGCCGTAAGGGTGATGAGCGTTCTGATGCCCACGTGGGTATGGTAATTCGCCAGGACGACCGCGCCGCTGGTCGGCACAATCGTTCTGCTGTTCTGGTCCAGATCGACATTTTCTGCCAGCGTTTCGGTATCCAGCGAAATGGTGTTTTTGTGATACGCCGATAAGGTTGGCATCACGGCATAACCTCGGGAGTCGGTGTGAACATTGGTCGCCCCTTCAACCTGAACGTCCGACGCCTCGTCAGCGCGGAGCAGCGCCAGGGTATCCCCAAGGCTTTGGCTCAACGTCACCCCATACTGTGTTGCCACAATGCCGCCTGCCGCGCCGTAGTTCACGCGGTTGCTATAGCGATCGTGGCTGTACCCGAGACTGGCGCTGCCATAACCGCCGTGATAAGCCAGCGCAAGGTTGCTGTTCGCGGTATTGGCCTGGTTGTCGAAGCCCTGCTGGAGGTTATAGTTCAGGCGATCGTGGGCCAGCGCCGTACCATACAGCGAAACCTGCCGGGTAGTATGGCCATCAAGGTTATTGTTGAGGCTGTAGCTGGTTGTTGCGCCGGGTAGCCAGCGGCTGAGTGGGACGCTGATGCTAAGGTTTATCGCCCGTTCGTTGTCGCTATCATCAGCGCTTGAGCGGGTGAGATAATACCCAACACTCAACGACACCCCTTTGTAGTTAGCGTAATAGCCAAGATGGACGGTTTGATCGACCGCCGAGGCGTTCCAGTAATCCTGACGGTAAAAGGATGCGCTGATATTGCCCAGCGCACCGAGATCCTGCGTCAAACTGAACTGTGTGCGGTTACGCCGGTTATGCACGTGCTGGTCTGGATCGCTGTCATCATTTGCTTCACTGAAACTGTAAAAGTCATGCGTCGTATAATGGCTGGTCGAAAGGGTGAGCGACGTGTTCGTTTCAGCGAGATTTTTTTGGTACTGAGCGCGTATTTGCTGCCCGAGGGCCAGCCTGTCATCACTGAGGTGTGCTTTCGCCGCAACGGTGTCCACACCCAGTGCCCCAAACCGGCCAAAATCTTTACCTAATCCCAGCGCGAGAGCCTGATAGTGGCCGGAAAGCTCCGCTCCGCCGTACAGCGTCAGGCTTGAAGACAATCCGTAAAAGGCGGAGGCCTGAACAAACGGCGGGGTGTCGCCCTCGGCGTCAGGGCTGTTATACCGTCCGGCGCTGGCGCTGAATTTCAGTCGTTTCTCCCGTAGCATGAAGGCCACCGAGGAGTAGGGTTGGGTGAACGTGCGTTCGCTGCCATCACTTTCATGGACCGTGATCTCAAGATCGCCGCTTTGCGAAGTAGGGAAGAGATCGCTAATGACAAATGCGCCAGGAGCAACATAGGTTTCATAGATGGTGTAACCGTGCTGGCGAACGCTGACGCGGGCATTGCTGTGAGCGACCCCGCGGATCGTGGGCGCGAAACCGCGCTGGCTGTCCGGCAGCATATTCTCATCCGAGGCAAGCTGAAGCCCCGTAAACTGAAAACTGTCAAAAACCTCGCCAGACGTGTAGGCATTCCCTATTGTTAACGCGCTCTTCAGCGGCGTAATGGCCCGCTGGAGTGATGTTCCCTGAGACTGCCAGTGATGGGTATTACCATATTCAAACGTGGCGTAATTGCGTAAACGCCACGCCCCCAGGTTGATACCGGATCGCAGGCTCAGATAGCTGCTGTTGTCATGAATATTGTCGATGTTGGTTGTCGAGCCCGTAAGATTGTAATCGACAAAAGCAGCGGGGATGCCGTCGTCCCACTGTTCGGGAGGAATATAATCGGCACTTTTTTGCAACATGGCTGCCTGCGGAATGCTGAAAACCAGCCGATGATGGGTGAAGTCAAAATGCGTCGACGCATCGGGAATATATTTGCCGATGTCCGTAAATGTCTCCTCGTCATGCAGCGCATCGAACGAAGAGAAGGCCGCGATGTTTACCCCAAGTCTCTTGAGGTACGCCAGGTTGAGGACCGGTGAGAGCGTTCCCCCGGTATCGACAAATGCAATTTCGCGCTCATCCCGCTGCGTCTGGTTAACAACAACCGCGACACGATAATGTCCCGGCTGCTGACCGCCTTGTCGGGAAAAATAGCTTAAGTCGCTAGCCTGCTGCTGATCTGCGGTGATCTCCAGCGCCTGAGGATCGAAGTACTCATCGGCCTGTGCCCGGCGCACATGAATGCCAGACGTGACCGCACCCGCAAGCATCGCGAGCGTATAAATGCGGGGTAAATTGCGTGGGCCGAGAGAATGCATGTGCGGTCGTTGGCTTTCGCCAAAGGCGTGTTGTCACAGCGTCAGGATTGCGTGGCGACTCTCGTCAGCCCGCCGTAATCGTTGATCGCCTGCCAGCGAATGGTCCCCGAGCAGGGAATGTGCCATTGACGATCGGAGAAGGGGTCAATCATTCCCGGCATTTCAACGTCGGTGTTCCCAACGCTGACCTTGTAAAACGATACAAACCAGGGCGAGGGGTTGTGTGCGCTAAGCGTATTATTACGACAGGTAAATTTTAATTTTTTGTAGGCAAGTTCGGCATTGCCTTTCAACCCTGCGGGACGGAAAAATAACTTGAATTTTGACTTCACGTTAATCTGCAATTTGTTGCTGTTTGCTTTTTTGCTCGGGGCAATATTTTTGATGTTAAGCCAAAAAACAGATTCCCGGTCAGTGGGTAATGGCGTTCCAAGATAATTGATGCGCAGCGAGTTTTTCTGTTCCGCATCTAAACGAAATAACGTAGGCGTCACGATAAAGGGCGGAGCGGTTTTATTCTTACTGTCAATATTTTCAATCCACGACTGAATAAGATAAGGGGTTTCTTTTTCCATATTGGTAATGGAAATTGCCACTTCTCTTTGCCCCTCAAGGTAAACAACACGCGTACCGCCCATCACAACCCCCGCGTGTGCTGACAGACTCATGCCGAGCGAATAAAAGAACAGGGCCGCGGTGAGTTTCTTCATTTTCAGATCCCCGTAGAGGAAAAAGATAAGCAGAGAAAGCTCTGCTTATCATCAGTCGATCAGTTATAAACCATCAGGAAATTGGCATCTGCGTCGGCTTCTCCGGTGCTGACGACATCGGTGGTGGCATTATAATTGGCGTAGAAATTGAGTGTTTTTGAATCTTCCCCTTCGGCAAGGTCGATACTCTGAGAAATATCACCAATTTTAATCTGCGTGTTACGGTCGCTTTCATAGAGTTTAACGGCAACGCCAGTCGCCGTATTGCCATCGCTGTCCACGGAGGAATTTAAACCCAGCAGGGTATTATCATTCGCATCTTTGTTACCATCAAACAACACGGCAACGGTTTTAACGGAATCCGGGCAACCTTCAACTGAGATCTGGAAAGGCGTGCGCGTGGTCTCTTTTTGGGTGGCAAAGTAGCTTGCAGCCCAGGTGCCTAATTCAACGGTTTGCCCTGCTGAGTCGGTGGTGATATTACAGGATGCATCGGTAATCTTACCGGTAAAATGGACTACGCCGCCCGTGCCCTGAGTCCCCGCATCGTTCTCTGGGTTGGTATTAATATTATTGTCGCTGTCACCAGAAGGAAGGCCCGCCAGCGCACTGCCACTTGCCATCATCAGGCCACAAAGGGTTAATGCGATCATGTTTTTTTTGTTGATCATGCCTATTGTTCTCATTCGCTCAAATATGTCAGTCTGGATATGCTGCTAGCAACACTGCCGGTGGCGTTATTGCTCAGAAAAAACAGCGCGAATGCTAACAAAATGCCAATCCAGGCCATAACAAAAGGTTGTCTAAAATTAAATTACTTTATTTTACGAAACTCCGTAACTTTCTTGTAACCTTACTTCGGGTTTGCTGATGTCGTTTATTGATGTTGCGAATCTAATTCCTGCCTGAGGGTTTATATTTGCCTTGTCACAAACGGTGCATTATTCATTGTGAGCTCAGTGGAGCTACTTTGTTATTGTCTCGTCCTGGCAGGAATAAAAATGAAGATATTTATTATTTCTATTGGGATATCAACGAATGAAACTGACTAAAATTGGTGCGACGCTTATTCTGACTTTCTGTGGCGCGAGCGCGGCGACGGCTTCTAACACTATCACATTTAATGGAACGGTGCTCGATCAGGGTTGTGATATTGCCGTTGATGGCGGCACGGCAAATGCGACCGTTGATCTGGGCTCAACGGCGGCAACCGACCTCGCTACAAAAGGCGACCTTGGCGCGCCAAAACAGTTTGTGTTCGACCTGAATAACTGCCCAACCAGCACGACTGCAAATATTGTCTTCTCAGGCCCTGTTGATGCTGTTGCAGCCGATCCATCCTATTTTGCAAACACTGCTACGCTGGGTGCGGCAACCAACGTGGCCGTTCAGCTCAAGCAGGGCGGCTCAAATGGTACCATCGTCAAAAATAATGCAGATAACGATCCTATTACTTTCACCGATGGCACAGCGAGTCAAACCTATACCGCGCAGATGATTGCCACCGGGCAGGCCGTTGCCGGCGATGTTAACGCTGTTATTACCTACAACGTCCGTTATAACTGATTCCGCAGGAGGGGAAACCCTCCTTTTTAGTTTGTGAGTGCATTATGAAACCCATCGCCGCTGTTATTTTTTGCGTGGCCAGCGCCGCCAGCCTGAACGCGTCCGCCAGTATTGTTACCGGGAGTACGCGGGTTATTTTTGACGGCTCCCGCCAGGCCGCCTCTTTGTCCGTTGAAAACTCTGACAAGGTTACTAACCTGGTACAGTCGTGGATTAGCCCGGCTAAAGGCAGCCCGTTAAAAAAGAAAATATGATTATTACGCCACCGCTATTCCGTCTGGAAGCCGGGAAAAAAGCGTCAATTCGTATTGTGCGTTCAGGTTTACCTGTTCCGGAAGATCGTGAATCGCTGTTATGGCTGAACGTGAAAGGGATCCCCGCTACCGACGGTAGTGAAGGTAAAAATACGATGCAAATTGCCATCAACTCAAAGATTAAGCTGATCTACCGTCCGGCAGCATTACAGGGGCAGACGCCAGAATCCAGTGCGGAAAAGCTTAAGTGGAACCTGACCGCGAAGGGTTTACAGGTCAATAACCCGACACCTTTTTATATGAACTTCTCACGAATTGAAATTAATCACCAGGCGTTAAGCGGGCAGTATTTTGTCGCGCCATTCTCCACGTTGAGTATTTCTGAAGGTGTTATGTCACCTCACGGCAAAGTAACCTGGTCGCTTATTAATGATTATGGCGTGAAAGGCCCGGACAAAGTCACCTCATATTAATCGACACCGTAAGTCTCCCGCACGGATACAGGGTTACAATGGAAAAAGTGAAACAAACCTACGTCCTTTCTTTAGGGCTCGGGCTCAGTGTTGTCTTTAGTTCTTTCAGCGCACGTGCGCAGGAACATTTCAACCCTCATCTTTTGGAAACAGACAGCGCAGAAGTGCCAGCAATGGATCTCAGTCTGTTTGCCAAAGATGAGGTGCCGCCCGGGGACTATAACGTCGACATTTTTATCAACGGCAATCTGGTAGACAGTAAAACCCTCTCTTTTCGACGGTTGAAAAGTGCCCCTACGTCAGACCGCACAGGGGCATGCTTAAACGTCACTCAGCTGAAAGCCTGGAACGTTCGTGTCGATAACTATTTTGGCGAACAGGAAAAAGCCAGCGAATGTGTGGATCTGTATGCCATCCCAGGCGCGGACGAAAAAATCGATCTGGCGCAGCAGCGTTTCGACCTGATCCTGCCGCAGGTTGCTTTATTTAACACCGCAAGGGGTTATGTTTCACCGGAGCGCTGGGATGAAGGGATCACGGCGGGTTTACTTAATTACAGCGTCTCAGGTCAACAGGATCTGCATCAGCGCAACGGCACCGACAGCAGTAATCAGTTTCTTAGCCTGCAACCGGGGCTGAACGTAGGCGCCTGGCGCTTTCGCAACTATTCCACCTATACCCATTCCGAATCCGAAAATGACTGGGATTCCGTGTATACCTACGCCTCACGGGATATTAAATCTCTCAAAAGCCAGCTGGTGCTGGGACAAGGAACCACGCGCGGCGGCATTTTTGATAGCGTCGGTTTTACCGGTGTACAAATGTACTCGGATAACGATATGAAGCCGGACAGCATGCAAGGCTTCGCCCCGGTAATACGCGGTATAGCCCGCAGCAATGCCGAAGTGACGGTATACCAGAACGGTCACAGCATTTATAAGGCTACCGTGCCGCCGGGGCCGTTCGAATTCAGCGATATGTATCCGACCGGCAGCTCCGGCGATCTGCAGGTGGTGATCAAAGAGTCCGACGGTACGCAAAGTAGCTTTATTGTGCCTTACGCCACGCTGCCGGTATTGCAACGTGAAGGTCAGGTACAGTATGGCCTGGTGGCGGGCAAAACCCGTCAGGACGGGTCGGGTTCACGTGCAGAGGATTTTAACTTTATTCAGGGATCAGCGGCCTGGGGCGTCGGAAAAGGGATCACGCTTTACGGCGGCTATATTCAGGCGGAAGACAATTATTCCAACCTGATTGCCGGAACTGGTTTTAATATGGGCAGCGCCGGAGCGCTCTCATTTGATATTTCCCAGTCGTGGGCGGATATCCCGCAGCCGGACAACATGCGACAACAGGAACACCATAGCGGCCAGTCGTATCGCGTGCGCTACAGTAAGACGCTTCAGCAGACCAACACCGATATTGCCGTCGCCGGTTATAAATTTTCAACCCGGGGTTATCTTTCGTTTCAGGACTTCCTCAATGACTGGGATCCGGGCAATAGCACTATTGATAATGGCCGGGAGCGAAACCGTTTTGATGTGACAATCTCACAGACGTTGCCTTTCGGCACCCTGTCACTGAGCATGTACGACGCCTCTTACTGGAACAGTGAACATGCGGACTCCATGAACCTGGGCTTCAGCAGCACGCTTGGACCGGTGTCGTACTCGCTGAACTATGCCCACTCTAAAAACGTCAATGGCGGTTACAATAACGATTCCGATAACTACGACGACGATAACGTCTTCTCGCTTAACCTGAGCGTACCGTTCAGCGCCTTCAGCCACAGTGAAGCGGCCCGGTCTGTTTCGGCTAACTATTCGATGAACAGTAGTAAAAACGGCGATACCACGCACAACATCGGAATTTCCGGTACCGCGATGCAGGAAAACCAGCTGAACTGGCAGGTTTCAGAAGGCTATAACGCCGATTCTGAAGCTACTAACGGCAATATCACTGTGGGTTATCAAAGTACTTATGCCGATATGTCCGCAGGCTATAGCTACGACGATTACAGCCGACGAGTGAATTACAGCCTGCGCGGGGGCGTGGTGCTGCATCGCGACGGTATCACCCTGGCGCGTCAGCTGAACGATAGCGTAGCGCTGGTTGAAACACCGGGTGTTTCCGGTATGCCGATCAACGGGCAGACGAACGTTCATACCGATTATTTCGGTAACGCCATTGTGCCGTACGTTCGTCCGTATCACAGCAATTCGATCTCACTCAACACAGTGGATGCCAGCGATACTTCTGCGGCCATTGATAACATCGCCAAAACCGTGGTGCCGACCAAAGGGGCGGTAGTACGCGTGAAGTACAACACCTGGATTGGACAAAAGGCGATGATGACGCTGACCTACAACGGTAAACCGGTGCCGTTTGGCGCAGTAGTAACACAAACCAGCGGCGAGTCGGATGACACGCGCAGCAGTATTGTTGGCACGGCGGGGAAGTGTATCTCGTCGGGCTCGCCGGGAAAGGGCGGTTAATTGTTAAGTGGGGGGAGGCGGCGAACAAGCAGTGCGCCGTTGATTACACACTTGCCGGCGCAAAAACAGAGGCCGATATTTTATTCATCAACGGGGTTTGCCATCCCGTATCGGGAGCAAATTAATGGCACGCTTCATTATTCTCCGTTCCGGCCTTAAATCGCTCATCGGCCCGGGAATGGTATTCATGCTGAGCGTGTCGCCGGCAATGGCGTACACCGATCGCAATGATATTGAGTTCCATGTCACCGGAAACATTATTGATGGCTCATGTAACGTCACCAAACCGGAGGCAGTCGACCTCGGGAAATATTACTGGAAAGACTTTGCCGTAGCGGGGGGGAACACAGGAAATGTGCCAGTGACCATCGCGTTTGACAGCTGCACCGCAGGGTTAAGCCAGGCAACGGTTACCTTTACAGGCGCACCTTACGCTGAAGATCCGGCTTATGCTTCTGTCATTTACGCCAATCAGGTGGCGGCAGATGCAGGCGGCGCGACCGATGTCGGCCTTCAGTTGTTTATCCGTGATCACGAACATCCCATCAGCGGTGTCGCGCTGGCCAACGGCGTGAGCTACCCGGTTGCGCTCGAAAACCAAACCGGCGCGATGACTTTTACTGCCCGAATGTATACCCCACATGGGACCCCAACACCGGGTGCATTCAGCAGTGCGATTACATTGAATGTTGTTTATAACTGAGCTTAAGTGAGCAGACTAATTTCATGTCAAAATATTTATATTATCTGGTGTTATTGCTGGGGCCAGTCCCACTATTAAGTCATGCAGCCTGTAACCGGGATAACGGCGATGATGTTACCGTTACGACGATCCCATTACCCTCGAAACTGTTGGTCAGTGCGAAAAATTATACCTTTGGCGAAGTGTTATACGATTCTGGATATATCAGCGGGACGGATGGGGATGTCACGATTAAAAACTGTAGCAGGGATTATTACGTAGGATTTCATTATAACCCGACTCATTTAGCGTCGGCGTCGCCGGTGGGAGATAATATCTACCCGACCACGATACCGGGTATCGGCATTAAGACCTACACGCTTAACCAGGCCGGTCCGTATGATTATGAACGTGCGGTTGATAACTCATGGCAGTCCGGCGATGGCGAGAGCAGCCATACGCTGGCGGGCTCGGCCTATCGTGTGCAGTTGATTGCGACGGGGGGTACAATCCCGGGCGGTAATCTGGCCCTCGAGAGCGGCAAACTGGCGACGGTGGAATTTCGTGAAGGGCAAAGCAGTTCGGATAACGGTGATAATGCGTCAGAAGTCTATTTGTCAAATACACAGATAGAAGTCTATGCGATGGGATGCTCAGCATCCGTTTCTTCCCTGCTGTTTAATATGGGCGATGTGGATACCTCTGCGTTTGATAATCTTAAGATGGTGGAAGGACCCGAACAGGATGTTGGTCTGAGCTGTCAGCCAGGCACCAACGTGACCTTGACCATCAACGGGCCGCTTGCCGAGGGCGACAACGATGATGGTTCAGTGATTGCTTTAGACCAGTCTGAATCGGGTACGACGGCGACCGGTGTGGGGGTCGTGATATCAGCCTATCAACCGGCGCTACGCAGTTTTACCTACTGGGCCATTGGTCAGGAGGTACAAGCTTTTAATTCCAGTCGTGTAAAAGCCGCATCACAAGGCAGTGGGCTGGCTGCCGATGGTACCGCGCTTGCTGATATCGGCTCCGCAACCACCTATAGCGATCCGGCAAATACAGGCGGGGCCGGAGAGTCTGAAACCTTACGTTTTAAAGCGTGGTATTACAAAACCAGTGACGTTGTCACGCCAGGGCAAGCAAATGCCACTGGGACAATCACCCTTAAATATAATTGATACCTTTGATCATGACAGGGGGTAGCGCTGCGGTTTATTTTTGTACACCTCTGCGCTACCGTTATGTGTTTCTGTCGTGTACATTTCCTCTGCGACCCTATTTATTCGGTGGAACTGACAATGATTACTAAACGGTCTGAGCCACGCTTTTCATTCATTCTGTTAATTTTTGTGTGTCTTGTAGGATTATATTCTTTTAACGGTCACCTTAAGCCTCACGCCGGACAAAAAGGGGTTGCATGTATTTCTTACAAGCGGATCCTGCGTGAATCACCGTTACTGGCACAGGAAAAAAAGCAGAACGAAATACTTCTCGCATTAGCTAAAAAATCCGCGCTTGAAGTTGAGAAAAAATATTACGCTCTGCCAGAACCCTTGCGCCGTGAAATGAAAGCGATCGATGATATGAGTAAAAACACGCAACTGCGGGCAGAGCAGGGTCGCCTGCGGCATATAAGCCAGCGAGTCATATCTGATACCGTTGAAAAATACAGAATAGATCATCACTATTCGGTCGTTTTCAATAAAGATAGCGCCTCTACAGTGGATTATGGTCACGACATCAGTAATGAAATCATTAATGAATTACAGCATGTAAAAGTGGTGTACGGGCCGCGCCCTAATTTTGAAGATGCGACCCGGGAGCTTTTGCTCGCTCAACCTGTTTCCGCAGGATGAGTGATTTTACGCAGTCGGCTCGCGCTGACGATGACCGCTACCGCAGAAGCCGCCGCAGCGATCCACAGTGCAGCATGAATTGCTCTCTCATTTGTCGCCAGCAGTACGCCCACAGCGGCGGCCCCCAGACACTGCCCGAACGTGCGCATAATGGATAACACACCGGATGCATAGCTCGCATAGTCACGACTAACGTTTGAGAGCATTTCCCGGTTATTGGGACTCTGAAAGCAGCCAAATCCCATCCCGCAAACCAGGCTTCGCAGGCAGATATCCCACATCGAAGGGCTGGCGGGTAACGTTGCCAGCAGAATCAAACCGACGACAAAAATCATCAGCCCCAGGGTTGAAATCACCGGGGCTGAAATCGTGTCCGCCCACCGGCCTGCATGCGGCGCAATCAGCACGATCCCGAGCGGCCACGGCGTAAATAGCAGGGCAGAAATCACCGGACTGTAGCCGTATTCGCTCTGAAACAGGAAGGGCAGCGCAATAAAGGTGATACCCTGGCTGACAAAAGCAATCATCGACGTTAAGGCCGCGAGGGTAAAACGTTCATTTTTGAATATGGCTGGCGGCAGTAAGGGGTTATCCGTGCGGCGGATCTGCCAGATAAAAGCCATGCCGCTCAGCGCAGCGAGAACCGTCCAGCAAAGACTACCTGTGTGATAAGTAGCATCCTGGAGGCTGTTCGCCGCCACGATCGTCGAACCCAACAGCAGCGCCGACAATATGGCGCCCAGGGTGTCAAAGGGCGCTTGCTTTCGAACCGCATCCCGCGGCAGCGCTTTGACCGCCAGCAGCAAGGCGAGGGTGCCGGGAAGAACGTTTATCGCAAAAAGCCATTGCCAGCTCAGGGTGTGAAGGATCGTACCGCCCAATACCGGGCCGATAGCGGAGCTGGAGGCGATGAGCAGGGCGTGCAAACCCAGAATGCGGCCAAGCAATCGTTCGGGAAATACGGACCGCAGTATCGCGGGAGCAATACTCAGCGTCGCTGCGCCGCCGATCCCCTGAAGCACGCGCATACCGATAAGCACTTCGGGCGTTTTCGCCAGCGCGCAACCCAGCGATGTCAGGGTAAAGGTCGTCAGGCCTGCCAGAAATACGGGGCGATAACCCAGGCGGGCCGCAAGCGCCGCGAATATCGCCAGCGTCATTGCAGCCGCCAGCAGATACCCGTTGGCGAACCAGACGGCATAACTGGCTGGCACCTGCATCTCCTGAGCCATGGAGGGCAGGGCAATGTTGATCATGGTGCCATCAAACACGCCCATTAACGTGGTGGTCATTATCGCGGCCATCACCCGTGCGCGCGTCGGGCCAGGCAGTCCATCGTCACCGGGTTGGCTGGAAAAAAGCATCATCTTGTTGTCCTTAGAGAAGAGTGTGTGGATGACAAAACTATAAAGATGGCTTTTGCAGGGCGGAAGGCGCACCATTTACACTTTATCGTTGCATGAAACGCCTTATCTGAATATGCAGGGAGGAAGGAGATGTCCGAACCCGATTTTAATTTGTTGATAGCACTCGACATATTGCTGAGCGAAGCGAGCGTGGCAGGCGCGGCACGTCGTCTGAACCTCAGCACCTCGGCAATGAGCCGGACATTAAGCAGGTTACGCGACGTCACTGGCGACCCGATTCTGGTGCGCGCCGGACGTAACATGGTACTGACCCCGTGGGCCGAAGCGACCCGGGACCATGCCAGGCGTGCAGTGCACGAGGCCAGGGCGGTATTACAGCCCTCAACTGAAACGTTCAGCGCGCGAAGCCTGGCGCGACTTTTTACCATCAGGGCAAACGATGGTTTTGTGGTGGCGTTTGGGCCTGCGCTTATAGCGGCTGTGGCCGACGCCGCGCCGGACGTCTGTATACGCTTTGCGCCTAAGCCGGAAAAAACGTCGCGCTATCTTCGGGAAGGGCTGGTTGATCTGGAGATTGGCGTCCAGAGTAATATGGGGCCTGAAATACGGCTGCAACGACTGTTTGAGGATCGGTTTGTGGGCGTCGTGCGTAAGGGGCATCCGCTGGCTAAGCAGGCAGAAATAGGGGTGAAGGATTATGTCGCCTGGGGCCATGTGGTAGCGTCACCCGAGGGTGCACTGCACGGATCCGTTGACGATGCGCTGGCCGAACTCGGAACAAAACGTAAAATCGCGAGCGTCGTACCGGGATTTCCGACGGCGCTGTCCGTGGCGGTGGCATCGGATCTTATCGCCATGATACCCGCTCTCTATTTACTCAATCAGCAGGTAACGGACCAGGTACAGGTTTTCGAGCTGCCGTTCAAAAGCCGTCTAATTACGGTATCACAGATGTGGCACCCAAGAATGGAACGCGATCCCGCGCACCGCTGGCTGAGAGAGCAAATTCTTGCGATATGCAGAGTGAAGAAGTCAGACATGATTAAGGGACCTGTATAGCGATTGCTATACGCGCCGCTTATGCTATGCTTGTAAAGCAATTGCTATACAAGAGGTATACCCATGAAATCAGATGTTCAACTCAATCTTAGAGCCAAAGAATCCCAGCGGGCGCTTATCGATGCCGCCGCAGAGATCCTCCATAAATCACGTACTGACTTCATTCTGGAGATGGCCTGTCAGGCAGCCGAAAATGTGATCCTCGATCGGCGTGTATTCAATTTTAACGATGAACAGTATGCAGAGTTCATTGATATGCTTGATGCCCCGGTCGCCGACGATCCTGCCATAGAAAAACTGCTGGCAAGGAAACCTCAGTGGGACGTGTAACCCCCCCAGAGCCCTTATCCAGCGTCCATCAACTGGCGGAGTTCGTCAGTGGAGAGGCCGTGCTTGACGAATGGTTAAAACAAAGAGGTCTGAAAAACCAGGCGCTTGGCGCAGCCCGAACGTTTGTCGTTTGTAAAACGGGCACAAAGCAGGTCGCGGGATTTTACTCTCTGGCTACCGGCAGCGTTAACCATACGGAAGCGACAGGTAATTTGCGGCGTAACATGCCGGATCCCATTCCCGTGATTATTCTTGCCCGTCTGGCTGTCGATGTCTCAATACGCGGAAATGGGTTGGGAGCCGATTTACTCCAGGATGCGGTTTTACGCTGTTATCGGGTAGCAGAGAATATTGGGGTGCGGGCGATCATGGTTCATGCACTCACTGAGGACGCCAAAGCGTTTTATATCCACCATGGTTTTAAAGCATCGCAGACTCAGGAACGGACACTGTTTCTCAGGCTTCCTCAGGAGCGATAGTCGGATCGCCGCACGTAGCGGCGGGATTTTAATGGAATGAATGTTTAGCGCGTCTGGCTGATAAGCTTGCGCCAGACTCTGTTATGCAAAGTAAATAGCAGCATCTTATAGAAAGCGGTAGAGAGGATACATCTTACGCTGGCGGTGCTAAGCCTGGTATTAACGGCAGCCTATCTGCTGGCCGCGCTGAGCGGTAGTTCTTCTCCGGGCGTCAGTCTGACCGCGGCACTGGTAAGTATTGTCATGCTTGGGCTTAGCGGTATCTGTATCCGCACGGCACGCATGCTACCTTTGCCAATCATAAACATCGTCACTCCGTTGATGCCAGCGAAGAGCAGGGCGATCAGCACGACCCACACGAATACGCGCTCTGCTGGCTGGCCGAGTGCGGCGAGTACGCCATACCCCAGCCACAGTTGCGGAATGGCGAAACTGACAATCACCCCGAGCGTACTGACCGCCGCCGGAATACCCATGGTATGTAGCCCCACAGGCTTAACCATATCTTCAGCCAACTGCGTCTTAAGCTGCTGCAACTGTGTCGGGGCGGCATTTTTTATGCTGGCGGACACCTCGTTACAATATTGCAGGCGACGGGTTAAAACTTTAAACATTTATATACTCAGCGTTTAGTTAGGTAAAAATGACTGCAGCACACCAACTACATAACGCCCTGACTGGACGGTATTTTGTGGGTTGCGGATAGTCCCTGTGAGTGAACTCCCCACAAAGGCCGATGCGTTGTTGACCGCACTCATTAACTCGCGCTGCAGTGATTTTTGTAACGATTCGCTGGGGAAACGTTTCGGATAAACACCTGCACGGATCGCGGCCTTTACGCCAGCACTGGAGATGCCAGGATTCTGCGCTTTAATAATCGTTACGTGTACAGTCGAGCTGCGCGGCTAGCTTTTTAAAGTCGATATCAGTACCGGCCTGTAGGCCAAGGCTTCGAGAGACATCATAAGAGGGAAGGGTGCTGTCAGGCGACTGCTGACCGGGTATATTCATCAGAGAGCTCCTTCATCCCGTGAGGACTGTGAATTAGCAGGGTAATTTATTGAAAAATTTATGATTCCAACCTTAAGACTTAGATAATAGCAGCGTTAACTCAGCGATCAAATCACAAACTCATTATCACCACAGATCATTTAACTTATGTTGGGTAAAACTTGGTTCACAAATTAAAAGTTAGCTTATCGGTTGTTCTGCAAGGTTTTTTTAACGTCTATCGCCCATTTTTCCCACGCTTACTTCATGAACTAACAGTAAACAAGCATCTTTAGTCACTTTTTCCCTATCTGACCACCTCCGGTGAACAACTCATACATCGACGTTTTGCTAACCGAGGATATTTTGATTTTTGCCAGTCGTAACGGTTCGAAAAAATAGATAGTGTCATGGTTTAGAAGTCCTTATAAACCGCTTTGGGTCCCCTAAAATATTTTTATTCTAGTTATCTTGATAGCTGATTTAGAATTTTCCAATTCCGGACATAGACCAATACTTAACCTGACTTTTTTCATCACTCCACTAATTTAAGACTATCCATGCTGTTTTCCTTTGCCAAAAATCCTGCTCAGTGGCAACACGCATTCGAATAAACGCGGCTTCAGAAAAATCAGTAAACGCCTGCGTAAATGGCAGGTATACCAGGATTTGCCATTCATCATCGATTTCCCTTGCAGCGTAAGGATGATGAATTTCACCGTCTTCGCCAACCCGGTCGATGCGAAAGAGACGCTCATTAGGATATGTCTGCTGTTCTGATAAATAACGGATAAAAGTTTTTATCACCTCGCTCGGATACTCCGGATGAATGTTTTGCTCAAAGTCGTCAGTCAACGACTCCAGAATGGCTTCTTTCTCGCTTCGATAGCAGGTGCGAATACTGGTTTCATCAAAAACCTCTTCTGGTACCGCGTATGGTGGGCCGTTATACCAATGTTCATCACGCGATGGATCGATTTCAATTGCCAGAATCGTCCGTATTCCCACATCTGTGCATTGCCATAACTGGGCAGTGCATGTCAGAAAGCGCATTCCAATTTGAAAGTCTGCAATTTTCATATCCAAATCCATTTTTCGATTTTTCGATTTTTCAGCTGACTTGCCACCTATATAACACTACCAATTTGAGTAGACTGGGGGAATACTTGATGCAAGCAAACGTACACCAGATTGGATAGAGGGGACTATGAACGAAACCATCGAAAAACTGATTGCCAGTGGAAAAGAAGGGCCATGGTGGGACTTTAAACAAACCTACCACCAAAACAATGCCGCTCTTATTCACGATATCCTCTGTATGGCAAACGTCCTGCATGACGGTGACCGGTATCTGATTTTTGGTGTGACTGATGAAGGGCTGATTGTCGGCGTGCCGGAAGATGGTAAGCAACTTAACCAGGCAAATTTAATCGATCTGTTAAGAAAAGTGAGTTTTGCAGAACACCATTGTCCGGATATTCAGCTGCACCACATCACACTCCAGCATAAAGTGCTGGCTATTCTACAAATTCGTAATGTCAGAATGAAACCTTATTATCTGACCCAAGACTATAGCAAAGAGGGAAAAACTGTCAGAGCCGGTGTCGTTTACACCCGGCAACAGGATGCCAATACGCCCGTAAATGGCTGCGCCAGCCCAGGAGATGTCATGGCCATATGGAGAGAGCGCTTTAACCTGGACCTGGCACCCGCCGACCGTATCGTCAGACTGCTTCTGGATTACGACAACTGGGAATACGACGGTATCAGCGAGGCCTATTATCGATTGGATCCGGATTACGCCATTCACATTGGTGATATTGATGAAGACATGGGAGGACAGCATTGGTGGTCAACAATTAGTATTGAGCAACCGTTCCAGTACGAATACATACTCAAATATCGTGGGCGAGTACTCGAGCGAGTCCCAATCGTACATTACAGAAATGAAGGTTTAAAGTTTCCCTTTCCAGAGATGGACACGCTGGCTTATCCAGAAAAAAGGGATGGATTCGTGACAGCTTATTATGCAGACGTTTTTTACTTTGTGAAAAACAGCTTACAGTACAATCTGTTAAGTCATATCAGAGAATTTCACTCCCTGCCTGGCCGTCATTCAGGCATAACTATGCCGTTAACCACCCAGACCAAACCGCCGATTATCGAGCTGCCATTCATGGTGTTTGAGAACGCAGTGGAAAAAGAAGAAAAGCTGAAGTTAATTCAAAGTCAGCTTGCTGATTTTTGTCCGGACGGCATGCCTGATACAACCTCGATGAAAACTAACCCGGAACTAAGAATGGAAGTAGAGAGACAATTTTCCTGGTGGGTTTTTAACCATATACGTTGAGCCGAAGCCAGTAACAGCCGTGCAAAAAAACTCGCACCAATGGTGCGAGAAATCGTCTGACGGTAAAGGAAAATATGCTTTCAACTTCACCATGGGCCATAAAGGAATCAAGAAAAAACGCCATATTCGAGCTGACCAATCAGGTCTATGACGGCTTGCACACCATCCTCTGTCGTTAAAAGAGAAACCGAAGCAACATTGCCCAGCCCCTTGACTGGCATGTTCAGCCAATTAAGCGCATCCTGTTTTCTGCCCCCGAAAAGCAACATTGCGGCATTCGTCACTCGCTGTAATTGGGCGTCGTATTTACTTTCCCGCTCCAAAACGTGTTTCCTGGAATGATTCTGAGATGGCATATAAAAACCTGTAACTATCTATTTTGATTAGCGTCGGATTTAGACAGGGTATACCGTTTGCTGTCATGCCTGCACCAGATGCAAGGATAAGTGAAGTCTCCAGCTAGGTTCTGTCCCGAAGTTGCTTAGCTCAACAATCTTGACTTGTTTCTTTCGACATTAGTTGACCTACTTTTGCAAATGATTAACTATGTACTCAGTTATGTCGCGTTAAGCAGAGAAGGGCTGATTTTGAACCAAAGCGAGACTTTACTATTTTACAAAAGCCTCCAATAGTCATTGCAAATGATATCGTTTCAATATCAGTTATTACTTAAAGAGGATAGAGTAAAATTGATTAAGACAGATTGGGATATATTTAAAGCAAAATTTTCAACAAATCCACAAGACGCTTTTGAATGGATGTGTTATCTCCTTTTTTGCAATGAATTTCGAGTGAAAACTGGAATTTTTCGATATAAAAATCAATCGGCAATAGAAACCAATCCAGTTTCCTCAAATGGAGTTAATGTTGGTTGGCAAGCTAAATTTTATGAAACAGCATTATCCACTCACAAAAATGAATTACTAGAAACGATTACAAAAGCGAAACGTGATTACCCTGATTTAAATAAAATAATTTTTTATACGAATTCAGAGTGGGGTCAAAATAAGGGAAAGGAACCACAAGGAAAAATAGAAGTAGAAACGAAGGCAAAAGCAAACAACTTAGAAATTGAATGGAGATGCTGTAGCTTTTTCGAATCGCCGTTTGTTGTCGATGATTGTAGCCGGATCACTTCGTACTTCTTCAGTCGTTCTGATAATTTACTTACACTTTTGGCGTCATTTGAATCTCATACCCGTTCAATTCTTGACGATATTGAAACTGCTATAACCTTTAGTGATAAAGATGTTTCAATCAATCGCTCTAATATTTTATCCGAAATTGAAAGGTCAGATACTGGCGCGTTAATTATAAGTGGAGAAGGCGGCACAGGAAAAACGGCTCTAATAAAAGAGCTTTATGGCAATAAAGGTCAGGGAGAGGTCTTTTATGTCCATAAGGCGACGGAATTTTCTGTTAGCAACTTGAATGAGTTTTTGCCGGGTGTTTTTTTAAATGATTTTATTGAAGCACATGAAGGTGCTGATAATAAAACAGTTGTCATTGATTCTGCGGAACACTTAATTGCTCTAGAGAATACCAATCCTATTAAAGAGTACCTATCCAGTTTAATTAAAGCCGGATGGAGAGTGTGGTTCACCACGAGAAACATCTACTTGGATGATTTAATATTTCAACTATATGAAGTGTACAAAATTAGTTTTAAATCAATACACCTAGAAAATCTGAATGAAGATACATTATTTGAGCTTGCTAAAAAACATGATTTTGTCATCCCTGATGATAAAAATCTCAAAGCTCTCATATTGACCCCATTTTATCTCAGAGAGTATTTGAGATATTATCAGGAAAACAAAGTTGCAAGCTACTTTGAATTCAAAGAGTCTTTATGGCCAAGAGTCATTGCAAAACGGTCACCACAACGAGAACAATTTTTTATACATCTTGCCGAAGAAAGAGCTAATTCCGGAAGATTTTTCGTCATTCCAGACGCTAGCTACTCAAATGAAACAGTAGAAAAATCGTTGGTTTCAGATGGAATAATTAGCTATGAGTCCACTCGTGGATATTTTATTACTCATGATATTTATGAAGAATGGGCGCTCGATAAATTCGTCGAGAGCAACTTTTTATCCTCAGAAAATGCAGAAATATTTTTTGATAGAATACAACAATCTTTGCCCATAAGAAGAGTTTTCAGGCGGTGGTTATCAGAAAAGCTTAGTGCGGCTAATGAAGAAGTTAGCCATCTTATTGTTGAATCCTTGTCATCTCATGAAATATCCAATTTGTGGAAAGATGAAGTTCTCGTTTCCATGCTTCTATCCGACTATTCCGATTACTTTTTTAACGTTAATAAAGATTCACTATTGGAAGACGACTTGCGGCTTCTCAAACGTATATGCTTGTTGATAAGAATAGGGTGCAAGGAGATAGATAATAGCTTTTTTGATAGACTTGGTGTGAGAGCGCCAGATATTTTATCAATGGAATATGTAATAACCAAGCCGAAAGGAAACGGATGGAAATCGCTTATCAAGTTCATTAATGACAATCTCGAAAAAATAGGTGTTAATAATCTTAATTTTGTATTACCTGTTCTCTACGATTGGAACTGTCACAACAAGTCTGGAGATTCAACTAAACATTCCAGCATAATTGCATTATCGTATTACAAATCATCAATCGAAGATAATGTCTATATTGGTGATAGCGATAATGATTTTTCCAAGAATTTAATCCTCACCATTCTTTATGGGGTAGGTGAAATTAAAAACGAGTTGGAAGCTATCATTGATGAAATAATTATAAATAATTGGAAGAAACATAACGACCCATATCATTTAATGAGTGAATTCATTTTAACAAGAATGGAATGCTTTAATGTTGCTATAGTAATTCCGGAAAAAGTGATCGCTCTTGCCAAATTTCTATGGATGTATGAATCACCAAAAAGCGATGATTATTTTTATAGTTCAAGATTAGAGATAGATCATGAATTTGGCATTGAGAATGGACATCAAGACTATTATCCAGCCAGTGCTTATCAAACCCCCATATACGCTTTACTGCAAACTAATTTAGGATTAACATTAAACTTCATTACTGAACTAATAAATTATGCTTCAAAAAATTATGCAGAATCGAGCCTTGATAAGGGCCAGATTGAAACAGCGAAACTGTTACTGGATGATGGGAAGAAAATTTATCTCCCTATTTCAAATCGTCTTTGGTGCATGTACCGAGGTACACAGGTAAACCCTGATTTATTAGAATCAATATTAATGTCACTAGAACGTTTCTTTCTTGAGAGAGGAAAAAATACCAAAGCTCAAACACTTGAATATTATCTAAACTATATCTTAACTAGATCTGAGTCTTCTGCACTCGTGGCAGTTGTCGCAAGCATTGTATGTGCGTTTCATGAGAAAACATTTAATGTAGCTAAAATACTATTCAGGACAAAAGAGTTTTTCTTCTTTGACACATCTCGAATGATGCTGGATCAAACACATAAAACTCAGCTTACTTCGCTAAAAAATTTTAGCATCAACCGAATAAATGAACATCACGAAAATGAAAGGATAAGTGCCTGTGACCAAAAACATCGGAAACTATCATTAGAAAGTATAGCGCTTCACTACCAGTTTTTTAGAACAGAGGAAGTAAGCGAGGAAGAATCAGAGAAAAGGCTTCAGGAAATTTGGAAGATTCTTGATGTTCACTACACAGATTTACCAGATAAAGAACAAGAAAGTTATCAAGATAAAACATGGCGTTTATATTTGGCCCGTATGGACAAAAGGAAAATGTCACCTGAAGTGAAGGAAGTAGAAAATGGCATAGCAATTGATTTCAACCCAGAGATTGATTCAGAGCTTAAGGAATATAGTGAAACGTCTCTGCGAGAAGCGAGCAAACCGTTTACATATTCCGGTTTAAATATTTGGGCTGATAGCAGACTCTATAATAGAGATAATTACAAAAAATATGAATCCTATGAAAATGACCCACTGACTGCTTTGGGCGAGGCAAAAGAAATATGGAATCAACTTTCAGAAGGTAACATGGGGGAGGAATTACTATTTTGTCGAGCCACACCATCGTATGTGTGCGCTGTGTTATTGCGAGACTTTAAGGAAAAATTAGCAAAAACCGAACTAGAATTTTGTAGGGAAGTCATATTTGAATATGTAAACATCGTTAACAATGATGATTACATGCACCAGATCGGCGACGGCCTTGTTCCTGCTTTATTTGTGCTCCCAATATTAATAGAAGATTTTCCGGACGAACGACTAACTATCAAGCTGCTATTAATCAAAGCGCTAATGAGGCATGATTCAATATCTATGATGGGAATGGACAGGATAAGTTCAGTAGCCATTCAAGCAGTTCAGCACCTGTGGAATAAAGACCCTCAGTTCATGAAATCGCTGTACGTTGGTTATTTAGTAATATCTCAAAAATATAGAGATGTTCGGGAGCGTTTAAAACAAGAAGCATATAAGCAGCACAGATATGAAATTAACGACAAAGACTTTGAGCATGAGTTATCTAATGAATTAGAGAGTGTAGTGAGAAGTATTGAAGATGAAACCATCACGGAATCCGCAATAGACAATATTGAAAGCATAGATAATGATATATTGATAACTGCTTTTCAGCTTGCACTAGTGGATGGCGAACACAAGAAACCAGTACCATTTGCTGAGGAAATTATTGGGATAATTTCACAACAATTGCTTTCACGAGACAGAAAAGATCGGATTGATTATACCTTCAGACTTCAATTTTTAAAGCACTATGCCCGTTTTATCCTTCATCTAGAGAATAGCGAGAAGGACAAATACCTTAAGTGTTTTACCGCTAATTTTACCTTAAGTGAAGGTATGGCAGATTTGCTAAATGAATTTGTTAGCGCTGAAGACTCATTGAATATGCCGGACTCATTTTGGTATGTTTGGAGTATATTTAAAGGCCACGTCATTGATTCAATAAACAATCAAGGTTGGAAACATGATAAAGATCGCATAATCGAATCCTTTTTATTTGCAAGAGTCCCTTGGCAGGATGAAGCAAAAACATGGCATACATTTTCACCGGAGAATAGATTATTTTTTAGTGATTTAAGCGGTAAGATAGGTGGTGAATCATCTTTTATTTATAGCATCTGTAAACTCCTTTGTGGCATAGGAAGCGAATTTTTAGATGACGGGATTTATTGGATCAGTCATGCAATTAAGACCTTTGATATCGATTTATCCCAAGATAAATCAGGGAATACACTATTTTTGTTGGAAAGATATATGAGAAGATATCTATACAAAAATCATGACAAAGTTAGACGAACACCAAATCTAAAAGCACAGTCAATGGTTGTTCTGGATTTTCTAGTCGAGCAATATTCCATTACCGGTTACCTTCTTAGAGAAGATATAGCCTAGCGAGAATGCTTGCCGCACAATCCTCTACCCAGAGAAGTTCAATTACCCGATTTCTCCAACCATTGGTTGGAGAAATCAGTGGGAAGCTATGTGGTATTGTTGTAAGTATCCCGCATAATCGTGCCATTCATATTTAGAGATCATCCGGCATAATCAATCTTCCAACGAAGGAGATCGCGATGCGTAAAGCCCGTTTTACTGAGAATCAGATCATCGCTGTGATTAAGTCGGTTGAAGCCGGACGAACCGTTAAAGATGTCTGCAGGGAGGCTGGTATCTCTGAAGCCACATACTACAACTGGAAGTCCAGATACGGCGGCATGGAGGCCTCTGATATTAAAAAGATCAAGGACCTTGAGGGTTTGACGATATCCAGCGGCGTAGCAACGGGGGGTGAATGAGGTGCGGAGGTGAGTATCGTTGATTCCGGTTGCAGGTGAATCAACGAAGACGCCTTTCGACGTTCGGCGAGTGCTAAATGTTGTTAGACTTCGAAAGCGCTTATAGGTCATGCCATTGTTCATTTGACGAGAATGAGCAAGAGAGCGAAATTCTTCTTTTTGTATCGATAACCGACTCATTAACTGTGTGGCAAGCTGTGTAAGTTCTTTAGGCGAGCCATCCATATGCCTCGATGAGATATACGTGTTAATCAGATATCTGATAAATCGAATAACCGCATGCGCATGCCGGATGTTTGTACGACGTTGAGGCGTGGTCTGTGTAGACCCGATGGTTAACACTGGTGCACATGAACACCCATTTTCCAGATAATGAAAAAGGGCCGTCAGTTCTTCAATAGCGATCAATGGATTGTGGTACGAGGAATAGAAACTGAAGCAAAACGTCACGCCATATTTCTGGTGCCAGAATTCATAAAAAAACTTGAGCGCTTGAAGTGAAGCGGATTGTGTGGCTGATGAACGCAAAGCCAGCTGGTCTACAAGATATTGTAGTGGGTATAAAAGCGGCTGACACATATGAGTATGAAGAAAGTAACCAGCAAACATAACGTCCTGCAAGAAGAAGATGGAGTGCAGGGTAAGTGTATGATTAATCTTGGTCCGCGGATGGTTATGAACTAAATGGATGGCGGACTATATTTAACATAATATACATTATGCGCACTTAGATTGAATGCGAGTAAATCCAGCCAGTTCAGACCCATCCTTGTTCTGCTCATTCCGCGCATCATGTCCCTCTGTTCTGTGCCATCAACGTTCATAACTGTCGTTACGGTCTTGCGTGATCTCCACGGCAGTCACCTGTACATCCTTAAAGCGCAGCCCATCCACACCAGAAATTTTCCCGAACTCTGACGCGTCAATCAAAATCCCCTCCAGCGTTAACCCAACCACAGGACGCTCCGGATATCCCTCGATGAAAAATGCCCGCGAAAAGCATTTGCTGTCTGATCGACGCGCCGTCATATTTTTAATCGTCAGTCCGCTCACCGCAGTAAGACCGGCTTCGCCCTCAACACCTTCAGCCAGTTTGCGCCAGTGTTCTGGTTTATCAGATAAATTGCTCTGGTCGCCATAGCTATACTGCGGAAACCAGTTCAGCTGGATCAGCACCGGAAAACGCACGTCCGTAAGCCGTAGATTTTGTACGGTGATATCACGGATAAATCCGCCCCGGTTGCGAGCAGATTTAATGCGAAACCCGACGCCCGTTCCGTTAAACGCGTTATCTTCTATCAGGACGCGTTCAATGCCACCTGAAGTTTCACTCCCCAGTGTGATCCCGGATCCCTTATTCAGCGTACATCCTCGAATCACTATATCCCGCGCGGGACGTGCATTTTGCGCCGCTTCGCGTCCTCGTCCTGATTTGATGCAGATATTGTCGTCATTGCAGGACACAATGCAGCGTTCAATCCGCACCTGTTCGCAGGAGTCGACGTCAATCCCGTCGGTGCTCGGCCCCGCAGAATTGCTGATTTGCACGCCCTCAACCGCGATATGGCGCGAATAACAGAGGTGCATGTTCCAGAATCCGGACTCCCGACTGGTAAAATCACGCAGCAGAATGCTCTGGCTTTCAAAGACCAGAATATTGCGCGGGCGCTGACAGTCATAATCAACAACCCAGCGCAATCCTCTTGCGCTGTAATCGCCGACCATGCCGCTGCGCTCGTCATCGCCCCAGTAGCGCTGCCACCAAATTGCACCCTGCCCGTCTATCGTGCCTGTACCGGTAATGCTGACGTTTTCACAATCGATGATATTTATAATGCCTGCCGGCCAGCGCATATCAATGCCGGCCACCCGGGTATTTATCAGGGGATAATCAGCCAGATCCTGGCTTCCAACGAGCTGTGCGCCAGCGTCCAGGCGAAGTGAAACACCGCTTTTCAGAAACAACGCGCCGGTCAGAAAACGGCCTTGCGGAATAACGATGACATCGTTCTGTTGAGCACTATTTATGGCCTGCTGAATGGCGGACGTTGCCAGGCGTTGAGCGGTTGGGTCCGCGCCATACGCCAGAATGGAGATCGCTTTCATGGCTTTTCCTTAAACAGATGAAAGCCTTAGTCTAGGAATCCGCGTGATGGATAACCTTTGTCTGTTTGACAGCCACGCAGTCAGGCTGGCAAAAAAGCGGATATTTACTGGCTGGCGATCACCGCAACGCCCTTTTCTTTCATAGCGTTGACCCAGCGTTCATCCGTTGTGTTTTCAACAACGAGCGTATTCACCAGCGACAAATCGCCAATCACAAACGCTGAGGCCGTGTTGATCTTTTCCGGTGAGGCCAATACCACCGTTTCCGCCGCTCTGCCGGAAAATGCACGTTTGATGCATGCTTCTTCATAATCTCCGGTGGTCAGCCCGGCCTCAGGATGCACGCCGGTGACACCCATGAAAAACAGATCCGCATGAATATTGTTGATGCCTTCAATAGCGGCCGCGCCGACCGTGACGATGGAGTGTTTATACAAACGACCGCCAATCAGGATCACCTCTATGCACGGATGGTTGACCAGCCCCAATGCAATACCCGGGCTGTGCGTCACCACGGTTACCCGCAAATCTGGCGGCAAGAAGGTAATAAGTTCTGAGGTGGTCGTCCCGCCATCAATGATCACCACCTGCCCCGGTGAAATGAGCTGCGCGCCCCGACGTGCCACGCGTTTTTTTGCATCCATTTTAACGGACTGACGCTCGGCAAAAGGCGCAATCGCTGAAGATGCCGGAAGCGCGCCGCCGTGGACACGCTGCAAACGCCCTTCTGCCGCCAGTTCACGTAGATCCCGGCGGATAGTGTCCTCAGACACCGAGAAAAAGAGGCTGAGCGCAGTTGACTGGACCTGGCCTTCCGCCTCCAGCTTTTCCAGAATCAACTGTTTACGCTGACTTGTGAGCATGAATTATTCCTGATGTTGCACGATAATTATTGTAATTACACGAAAATGCTGTTTATGATGCATACTCTACGAGAGGAGAGCCAAACGTGCAATCAAAACGTGCAGATATACGCATCATCAACAGCGAAACGTTGTCCGACAACTGGTATAACCTGAAAAAATACACTTTTGACCTCCAGCGCAGCGATGGTGACTGGCAGCGGCAAGAGCGTGAAGTGTATGACCGCGGGAATGGCGCGACGATCCTGCTCTATAATCGCGACAGCAAAACAGTCATTCTTACACGTCAGTTTCGTTTCCCTGTGTTTATCAATGGTCACGAAGAGGATCTCATTGAGGCGGCTGCCGGGTTGCTCGATAACCTTGACCCGGAAAGCCGGATTAAGGCCGAAGCGGAAGAGGAAACCGGGTATAAGGTGACGCGCGTAGAGAAAATTTTTGAGGCCTATATGAGCCCGGGCTCCGTTACCGAAAAACTCTACTTCTATCTGGCGGAATATCACCCGCAGGATCGGACCAGCGCGGGCGGCGGCGTTAAAGCAGAGGGGGAAGATATCGACGTGCTGGAAATGACGCTGGACGACGCGCTTCGTGGCATCGAGAATGGCCAGATCGTCGACGGTAAAACCATCATGCTGCTTTATCACGTGGCCCTGAAAGGCATTTTATAATCTCACGTTTATCCGGATACCTGCCCCTGAGCAGGTATTTGCCTGTGCTATTCTTGCTGAACACCTCAACATGGAGATGCGAAAATGGCCGACTGGGATCCTTCTCTGTATCTACAATACAGCGCAGAACGCACACGTCCCGCCGCTGAGTTACTGGCCCGGGTGCCGCTTGCTGACATAACCTCTGGCGTGGATTTGGGCTGCGGGCCAGGCAACAGCACCGCGCTGCTGAAACAACGCTGGCCTTCAGCGCAGATAGCCGGTGTGGATAACTCCCCGGCGATGCTGGAGGAAGCCCGACAGGCCCTGCCAGACTGCCACTTTGTTGAATCGGATATCCGTCACTACAAACCTGACCAGCCTCTCAGCCTGATCTACGCCAACGCTTCCCTGCAATGGATCCCGGACCATTACCACCTTCTGCCGCATCTGGTTTCACTGCTCCAGTTAAACGGCGTGCTGGCGATACAAATGCCTGACAACTGGCTTGAGCCGACGCACGCCCTGATGCGTGAAGTTGCCTGGGAACAGGGCTACCCCGATCGTGGCCGCGAGCAGCTGCCGGGTATTCATGCCTACTATGATATTCTGACGGACGCGGGATGCGACGTGGATATCTGGCGCACCACCTACTTTCATCAGATGAGTTCTCATCAGGCGATTATTGACTGGGTCAGCGCGACGGGGTTACGGCCGTGGCTGCAGGATCTCAACGAGAGCGAGCAGCAAAACTTTCTGAAACGCTACCTCGAGCTGCTGGAAGAGCAGTATCCGCTCCAGGAGAACGGGCAGATACTGCTGGCTTTTCCGCGCCTGTTTATGGTTGCTCAGCGGGTTCCGTAAGCCGAATCAGGAACGCGCTTCCTTGAGCAAATGCTGAATTACAGCCTCCTGCTTGTCGTAGTTGCCTTCGCCAAACGAGGTGTAACGCAGTTGCCCTTTCGCATCGTAATAGTAATGTGCTGGCCAGTACTGATTACCGAACGCGCTCCAGATTTTGTAGTTATTATCCGTCACTACGCGGTACGGCAACTGCCATTCGTTGACCGCGTTTTTCACCGATGATAACGGCTTTTCCCAGGGGTATTCAGGG
Organism: Enterobacter sp. DSM 30060; assembly: GCF_013375955.1. Classification (NCBI taxonomy): domain Bacteria; kingdom Pseudomonadati; phylum Pseudomonadota; class Gammaproteobacteria; order Enterobacterales; family Enterobacteriaceae; genus Enterobacter; species Enterobacter sp. DSM 30060. The sequence continues at coordinate 4,080,461 of NZ_CP056118.1, read as the reverse complement.
GTGTGGACGCCAATCACCACCAGACCTTGTGACTCATATTTCTTCGCCCAGTCTCGAACATGCGGAAGGGTATGCTGGCAGTTGATACAGTCCCAGGTCCAGAAATCGATAAGCACAACTTTCCCCCGCAAGGCCTTAGACGTGACAGGGTCACCGTTTACCCAGCCCGTACCGCCGCTTAATGTCGGTAGCTGGCTGCTCGGCATTGCGTCAGCGATCGGTCGCAGTTTCACCTGCGTGGAGGTTGGTTGCGCAAGGCTCAAGAGAGCGTTTTCCAGCTGGTCGGTAATACCGCTGGCGCCTTTCAGGACCGACGTCATTCCTGAGGCGTTGAAAGCCACGGCGGCTAACATCATCACCCCTGCGCCCTGACGCAGACGCTCCATCAATGCGGATTTGGCTCTCAGAGGGGTTATCAGCTTACGGCCCCCCGCGACAAGCAGCCCCAGCATCAACGCGCACCCACTGCCGTAAGCGGCTAACAGCGCTCCGGTTGCGATGGCCGAGTGGCCAGTAATGTTAATGCCGAAGATCGCCCCGAGAATCGGTCCTGCACAGGGGGACCACAGAAGTCCAACGGCCAGCCCTGCCAGAAAAGCCGAAAACATGCCGTGTCGCTGAACGCTGTGGGTGTTAAGAACGTTCCCCGCGCTGACCGCCGGGCTGGCAATGCGCTGAGCGAACTGCGGGAAGATCAGGGCCAGGGCGGCAATGCTCAGTACCAGCAGCGCAATCCAGCGACCGATAACGGTGGCGTCAGCGATCCAGTCACTGGCAACCGTTACTACCATCGCCACAAACGTGAACATCACTATCATTCCCGCCAGAAGCGCCAGAATGTGTTTGCGCTGCCCCTGAAAGCCGGCGAACAGCAGAGGAATAACGGGAAGCGTGCACGGACTGAGCAGGCTAATCATGCCGCCTAAAAAAGCGATTATCAGAAACATAACGACCTCACGATACAGTTGCTGCGAAGGTGCAGTGATGTCATTTCACCCTGCGAATGTGTTCAGGCCGTGTGCAAAAAACTGAATTTTGTCTGCCTTCGTATCCGCACGGCGCGCAGATACACAGGCGTACAATTAAACGCGCGGAAGAGTCACGCTTACGGCCAGCCCGCCCTCTGCCCGGTTTGCAAGATGCAATTTCCCGTCAAGCTGGGCGGTGAGCTGCGCGGCAATGGCGAGGCCTAACCCGGTGCCGCCCGTTTCGCGGTTGCGCGACGTTTCAACCCGGTAGAACGGCTGTAACACCGCCCCCAGTTCTGCCTCCGGGATGCCGGGGCCGTTATCCATAATGCGGATCGCTACCTGCCTTTCATCTTCATCAATCTCTATTACCGCGCTATGGCCAAACTTGAGCGCATTATCCAGCAGATTGGTCATTACCCGGCGCAATGCCTGGGGGCGGGTGACGATCGGCAGACGTGTACTGCGTGCATGAAACTGCACGTTTTTACCAATGTCCTGATAATCACTGGCGATGCTGTTAACCCACGCGTTCAGCTCCAGCTTAAGCGTGGTCTCTTTCAGTGATTCTGATGACCGGGCATAGGCAATACCTTCTCGTACCAGGCGCGACATATTATCCAGGTCGCTCAACAACTTATCGTGGAGTTCGGGCTGATCCGCCATTTCGACCCGCAGCTTCATACGCGTGATGGGCGTCTGAAGATCGTGAGAAATGGACGCCAGAATCTGCGCGCGTTCACGCAGATAAGTTTGTATCCGCGACTGCATCTCATTAAAAGCCTGCGCCGCCTGTCGCACCTCAACCGGACCTTTTTCAGTCATAGGAGAATGGGCCGCAGGATCGAGGGAATCAACCGCGCGCGTGAATTGCAGGAAAGGCCGGACAACCTGGCGCACGGCAATCCAGGAGCAGAGCGCGACAAGTAACAACTGAAGAACCAGCACCACGGGTAACCAGCTGGCGACTGGCGGCATGCGCGGGATCAGATCGATAGTAAGCGGTGCGCCGTCGCGGAGCGTCAGATGGGCCTGAATGTGGGAAACAGGCCCCGGCACTGCCGTAAACTGGAGCGGATATTGAACTGAAAGCGTCTCTTTCAGGGTGCGAATCGCATCCCGCGAGCGCTTGTCCGTTGGCGCAGCGCCAGCCTCGCCGGGACCAAGGATATAACGATAATTACCGCGACCGAGCCGTTCCAGCCACTCTGGCCGCTCTTTGGCCGGAAGCCGGTCGAGAATGGCCACGCTGGTCGCCACGTCATTCTCAAGATTGCCCAGCATAACCGTGCGCGCGCTGTGCATTCGCTCAACCATGACCAGCGTCAGGCTGAGCGCGTTAGCCAGCAAGAGTCCAAGCAGCACAATGATCAGCAGCCGGGCCAGTAAGGTGCGGGGCCACAGCGTCATTCATTGGCCTCGACGATGGTCACCGGCATAGTAAAAACGTAGCCTTCGCTGCGAACGGTTTTAATGTAGGCTGGCGAGCGGGCATCTTCATTCAGGCGCTGTCGCACGCGGCTCACCAGGAGATCAATCGAACGCTCAAACAGCTCGGCATCACGTCCCTGCGTCAGGTTCAGCAGTTGATCGCGGGTCAGCACCCGTTGAGGATGATCGAGAAATACACGCAGAAGGCGATATTCCGCCCCGCTGAGCGCCACAACCATCCCCTCGTTATCAATCAGATGACGCGCCACGGTATCCAGCTGCCATTCACCGAACACCACCAGGCGCCCTGCCTCGGTCACCTGAAGATTAGGCGGCATAGTACGAAAACGGCGCAGGATAGTTTTGATACGCGCCAGCAGTTCGCGGGCCACAAACGGTTTTACCACATAATCGTCGGCGCCCATCTCCAGTCCCAGGATCCGGTCCATGTCCTCGTTGCGCGCGGTGAGCATCAGGATCGGCAGATCCTTATGCCTGCTGCTGCGCAGCTGTCGACACACCGTCAGGCCATCATCACCGGGCATCATCACGTCCAGCACCACCAGGTCGATATGCTGTTTGTCGAGCACTACGCGCATCTCTTTCCCGTTCGCCGCGCCAGAGGCGTGGTAGCCGGATTTCACGAGGTAATCGACAATCAGTTCACGAATATCCCTGTCGTCATCGACGACAAGGATGTGATCAATATGCTCCACCGCAGGCTCCTGATTAAGAGGTAACGGATTGAAAATAGCACATATCAGAGCTTATCCGCGTCGACAACGGCTTTAACAAAGTTCTGCGGATCTTCCTGCGGCGGGTTGTGGCCAACTGTTGCGCCGAAAGTACGGTGCACATATTTTCCGGTGAATTTCCCCGCATAGGCTGCGGGTGCAGGATGTGGTGCTCCGTTGTTACCGCCCTCGATGGTGATGGTCGGCACCGTAATGTTCGGTAGCGTAGCCAGTTTCTGTTCGTAGGCGTCATATTTCTGCTCACCCTTCTCCAGCCCCAGACGCCAGCGGTAATTACTGAGCGTGACGGCAACGTGGTCCGGGTTATCGAGGGATTTGGCGCTCGCATTGAAGGTGGCATCGCTGAATTTCCAGTCAGGCGAAGCCTGGGACCAGATCAACCGGGCAAAATCGTGTGTATTTTTAGCATAGCCTTCCGCCCCGCGCGGCGTGGCGAAATAGAACTGATACCACCACTGAACTTCTGCCTTCGGCGGTAAAGGCTGTTTGCCAATCGCCTGGCTGCTGATCAGGTAGCCACTTACCGAGACCAGCGATTTCACCCGTTCCGGCCAGAGCGCCGCAACGATATCCGCCGTACGTGCACCCCAGTCATAACCGGCAAACACCGCCTGTTTGATATCCAGGGCGTCCATCAGGTTGACGATGTCTTTCGCCATTGCCGAAGGCTGGCCGTTTCGCGGCGTTTTATCAGAAATAAAGCGCGTGGTGCCGTACCCGCGCAGGGATGGCACAATGACACGATACCCCTTCGCGGCCAGCGCGGGGGCAACTTCCGCGTAGCTGTGAATATCGTACGGCCAGCCATGCAGCAGGATCACTGGTTGCCCGTCTTTCGGCCCGATATCGACATAACCGACGTTCAGATCGCCGGCGTTAATTTGTTTTACCTGGTTAAAAGCCGACGCGTAATCCTTACCCGTCGCTTCTGCCTGACAGGACATTAAGGTGCCAAGCGAAACGGTCAGTGCGACTGCTGAATATGCGAGTTTGTTAAACATGATGTTATCTCCGGGTGAGTTCAGTTGACGGAGATATAACACCATGGGTTTGTATAGGGGATGTGTGCGGAGGCGGTTTTATTGCATACCTGTGTATGCATCACAGAGGCAGATACAGTGTGATACAAATCCGGTTAAAGGGTGATTCGGTAACGGACGTAATCGTCGGCTTCACCATAGTGATCATACAGCTTACGCGCCGGATTGTTCATGCGGGTTACCCAGTAGAGTTTTGACCACCCTTCCCGCTTCCCTTCATCGATCAGGGCGTCGATAAGCGCTTTACCCGCCCCTGCGCCACGTTCGGCAGCGTCAACAAATAGATCTTCCAGATAGGGGTAAGTTTGGATATCGAAAATTATGTACGTTAAGGTTAATTTTTTGCCATCACGTCATTAGTATATTCACAAACAGACTCGCCATTATTGACTGTATGCTGGAGATTCAGCTCCGTTAAGTAGCCGTCTGCCAGATACAAAACCCGGTCTGCAGAGGCTATGGTTTCCGGGCGATGGGCTATCAGCAGAACAGGAAGCCCCAGTTGACGTAAGGTCTGGCTTATCCGGATTTCACTCTCAACATCAAGGTGGCTGGTCGCTTCATCCAGTAACAGGAATCCCGGTTTCTTGTACAACGCCCTTGCCAGCAGAATGCGTTGTTTTTGTCCTCCGGAAAGCCCTCCGCCGGTTTCACCAATCAGCGTCTGATACCCCATCGGCATTGCCATAACATCGCTGTCGATAAGTGCCAGTCTTGCGCACTGGATCATTCGTTCATAATTTCGGTCATCACTGAAAAAAATAATGTTATCTGCTACAGAACCTTTGAAAAGATGGTCATCCTGCAGTACGGTACCGATACGCTGACGAACCTGAAAATAATCCGGATGCGTATGCAATATGCCAAATGCCCTGATCCTGCCCTCATCAGGGATGTGGATCCCAAGGATAAGCTTCACCAGTGTCGTTTTCCCGCATCCGGATTTACCTGTAATGGCAACGACTTCTCCGGGATTGAGTGTCAGCGACACCCCGCCGATTATCGGATTTTCCCCTCCCTTGTGGCTGAAGATAATGTGCTCAAGTACTAGAGGAGCATGAGCATATTCATCCATCTCCCTGCGGGATACAGAAGGAATGTGCGAAGCGTTGTTATGCTCACGAAAAGGCTGTTGCTGAAGGCCTTCTGTCGGGGTCAGTACAATATCAGCCAGTCGTTCGTTGTAAACATCGAGCATACGCCAGGAAAAAAACTTATCAGTCAGGCTACTGATACTGGAAGAAAAACGCGTCTGATAGGATAAATAAGCAACCAGCATGCCGACGGTGAAGGTACCATTCAATACCTCCCCGGCGCCTTTCCACAAAATGATTGCTGATACCACGCTGCCGGTAAGAGTGTGAGCAATGTCATAGCACATCAGCAGACGGCTCTGACGCAACTGCGTATTTCTGCGGGCAACGTTGAGATTCAGCCAGGCGGCCTCACGATGTGCCGTCACACCGTTAATTCTCAGGCTGAGGATCCCGTTGAGTGTTTCAAGAAAATGCCCGGACTCCTTGGCACCTGCATCCCAGGCATCTTCTGCCGACTGTCGAAGGGACGGATACCACAGTGCCCTCAACACACCATAGAAAATGGCTGCAAGTACGGCGATCAATGTCATTTCAGGACTGTACAGCAGCATCATGCAAAGCGCAGTCACCACGAGCAACACATCCAGAATACCTTCCAGCACTTGCGTAGTCAGCGCCTGCTGGATGGTATCTACCGCCTCAAAACGAGCATTAATACTCCCCTTACTGCGTGCATCAAACCAGGCCAGAGGAAGATGGACCAGATGATGGAAAACCCGTGCTGTCCACTGCATGTTAAAATTGACGGACAGTGTAATACTCGCCCACTGGCGGGCCAGTGACAGCAGCATCTGGGTCAGTGACATCAGCAGAAGCGCAATAATAATGACGGTCAACAAACTCTGGTCGGCAGCCACCAGGACTTCATCAATCACCAGCTGGTTGAGAAGCGGGCTTCCCAGTGTCAGGATTTCGAGTGCCACGGCAAAAACGATAATTCGCGACATTGCCGACAACAGACCCGGTGTTTTACCTGTCAGTTGGCGCAGATGGATTTTTTTCCTTTCATCCCGAGCGGTAAAATCACTGGCTGGCATCAGCTCCAGCGCGACGCCGGTGAAATGTTTTCCAGCATCCTGTAGGGAGAGCGTTACTTTTCCCTTTTCCGGATCATGAATAACCAGCCTGCTTCCGCGAACTTTATGTAGCACAACAAAATGATTCATGTTCCAGTGGAGAATACACGGGAGAGAAAGGGATCTTAGGTCCTCAAGCTCCAGCCGAACTGCCCGGCTGGATAATCCGATACCGGCCGCACATTCAGTCAGTCTCTGCAGGGTCATCCCTTGTGAGCTGATACTGAAACGTTCGCGCAGTGTGGGTAAGTCTGTTTGCAGACCATGCCAGCAGGCCATCATGACCAGGCATGCCAGACCACATTCCGCTGACTCTGTCTGTCGGGTGAGAGGAAGCTGTTTTCTCCCGGTCCATTTGAGTGTATCCATCACAGCTTTCCTTTCAGGCTCCAGAGCGGCTCAGTCAGCCACTCCCACAAATTGCGGGTATCCAGGCTGACATCCCCCTCAAGAACCATGCCGGGGCGCAGGGCTTCCTGTTTCCCATAAGCCAGAATAAAAGTATTTTCAGGTTCAACGATGACGCGGTAATGACCTTCATTCTCCTTCCAGGTCACAGGAGATACGGAGAGTAAATCAGAAGATGTCAGCGTTGTATGGCTTATTTCACGGATAGTCCCGTACTGCACACCAAACTTCTGATAGGGGAAGGCAGAGAACCGCAGGGCAACACGCTGCCCCGCCTGAATAAAGCCAGCATTCTGACTGGTAGCATAGAGTTCTATCTGCAAACGGGCATTGTCGGGAATGAGGGTCATGACAGGTTCAGATGCCCTGACAGACTGTCCCTGTCTGACCAGCACGGCAGCAACGGTTCCGGATACCGGTGAAGTCAGCGTGAAATTTTCCTTACCTGCCAGTTCGTCCTGCTGTTGCCTGATAACCTGCAACTGCCTGTCCATTTCAGCCTTCCGGCTTTCACCCTGAACGATGAGATGGTCAAGGTCGTCTTTAGCAGCCTCCATCGCGGTGTGCAGTTGCAGAAGCCCCTGACGCTGATCCTCAACGTTTTGCTGTGACGTTGAAACGTCAATCTGCTTCTGCTGGTATTCGATATCTGATACGTAATGCGTATCAGCAAGTTTCTTATAGCGCTCCATAACAGACACGGCCAGCGCAGCCTGATGCACGGCAAGTGACAGACGCTTTTCTGCACTTTTAACCTGAGGTTTCAGGGAAACTATTCGCTGTTGTATGGCATGCTGCTGCTGACTGTTGTCACGCAATTCCAGGGTCTGTTGAGAAGTCAGCATTGTAAACTGAGTTTGTAGGGAAAGTCTTATAGCAGCGAGTGTACCTGCCCCCTGTTCGTTGAAATGTTCACCGCTGATATGATAAAGAGTCTCACCGGCAATAATGTGTTGACCTTCTGAGGCGGTCAATTTGGTTACGTAGCCAGCATATTGAGGAGTGATTTTTACCAGCCCGGATGAGGGCATAACGATTCCGGAAAGGTGAGCCTTACGTGTATAGCTACCATAAAGAATAAAGAGTATCAGGCACAGAAATATGAATAACGTTGTGAGTGCGCTTACTGATAAACCGAATGACGCAGGTAAGACAATCTCACCATAATCAGAATCTGTTTGATGATTTAAAGCCTCTTCCCTGAAGATATTCATATCCCAAATACCCTTCAAAAATTTAACGACAAAACAAAAGCATTCATGCACGAATGAATTATAATAGGATAAAAAAGCCCTCTGCTTCTTATTCTAACTATTAATAGCAATATTGACACCAAAAAAAGAATGGATTGATCTAAAATGTTATAATACTGTCCATGCATCAGACAAAAAGACAATGAAGTCAATATACATGGGATAATATACTTTTTATTAAAAATTGAGTGGAAAACACCGAAGATACAGCCCCTGTATATAATCTCCTCATAATATGGGACTACGAAGGTGGCTATTATAAATGCTATAAAACTAATATGGGAAGGTCCATAATGATATAAATTATCCCTGTAAAGATAAACATTATACTGAACCAGCAAAATGACAAACAACACAACAATAGAAAATTTTATTGAAGTTAAATCTCTACTTGGGCGTAATTTAAAACCATCCAACTTCCTTAAGTAAAAAATATACAAGAAAAATGCAATTGAAAATTCCGCAATAAACAATAAGAAAAATGACACATCGAGAGTAAGATAGCGGAGGGTTATGGATGGCGATAACGTAATTATTATTGAGATAACAGACGCGATAAAAAGAACAATTACGTTTTTCTTACTATAAATGAATGGATAGACATGCCTAAAGATTATCATGTTCAACCTATTATTAATTCATATTTTATATAAGAATCAACAAATATGGTTATGATATCGTAATCATTTTTTGATATCATGCACTTTAACTTCAGTGAACATTTGTAATGATTCCATTCTGCAACACAACAATTTTTATCGGAGTGTACTTTATTTACTTTTAAACCTATTCATCAAGTTAACGCCCCATCGAGTTACTGCTATTAATACAATCAACGCAATAAGAAACCTTGATATAATCCCTGGCCGTGATACTTCGTCAAACTCAAGAACTTCAGCGTATTTCAAAAGGGTAAATGCGATAATGAAAAAAAATAAGTAAATTAGGAAATTTAAAAATTGTTTCATGCTTAACCCGATACTTGTGATTACATTAACTTTATCAAAAATAATAGCTCATCATGACTACTTCGAATAATCATTAAATATCGAAACACCTAGAATAACATTCAGTTATAATGAGCTTTTAAATTATTATCACACACAACTCAAATTACTTACCAACGGCATTGTCCGGGGCCGTTGTAATTATTACTTTTATCTTTACTACCACGATCTGAAAAACTATCTTTTGTGCACTGGCCAGCTATAGCTCCACCAATTACCCCATCGGTCATACCCACTGGCCCCCCAGGAGAGCCGGCGATTAGACCACCGATGATTCCTGCGCCGCATGAGTCAACGCCCTTGTAAATAGAGCCATTGTTTCCTTTTGAATTACCAGATTTAGAGCTGGTGTTACGACTACCGGCACCTTCATAATTACCGCTTCCATTGCCGCCACTTACTAATGCTATCTCATTAAGGCTTAATGCTCTTATATTCGACTTAAATCATCTCCATTTAATTTAGTTTTGCATTTTGTGCTAAAAAAATATCTTACATTACTTAATGTAAAGAAAGTGTATTTATGTAAGCAAATGTAAATATGCTATTGAACTTCGTAAACCGTAGCTCCATTTGGGAGCAGTTCAGCTCCTGCATGGGCAGGCCTATAACACGAAATCGACCTGGAGGTAAGGTAATGTTCAGGCATCTTTTCTGACGTCCAGCGCGCAATCACTTCTGCGTCGTAACAGATTTTACAGCCATGGCGCATCGCTTCGTTACGGACGTGCCAGAGTGTTTCGGCTTCTTCGGGCCTGGCTTTTCTTGGCATTACATACTCCTTTATGGATAAATCTGAATAACAAAAGCACGACCAACTGGAATGTGATATTGATGAAATATCAGAACCCAAACAAATGATAACGCTCAAATATGGAGATCACCGGATGACGATACCCACGCTTACGACAGAACGCTTATTACTTAAACCCCTTGTTGCCGCCGATGCCGTCCAGATCCAGCAACGCTATCCGCGCTGGGAAATTGTCCGCTATATGGTGGCTTCAGTCCCCTGGCCCTACCCGGAAAACGGTGCAGAAAATTATGTTAATAACGTTGCACTACCCGATATGGCCAAAGGGATTGCGTGGTTCTGGACGATTCGCAGCCGTGAAGCGCCGGATGAACTGATGGGGTTAATTTGCCTGTACGACGTCGAAGACAACAACCGGGGCTTCTGGCTCGCGCCGGAATTTCAGGGACAGGGATATATGCGTGAGGCGAGTATCGCGGCAACGGATTTCTGGTTCAATACGCTTAACAAAGCGGTGTTACGCGCGCCGAAAGCGGCGGCCAACAGCCGCTCCCGACGTATTTCAGACAGCAGCGGCATGCGACTCATCAGGACAGAGAAGAAAGCCTATGTCAGCGGCCTGCTGGATTCGGAGCTGTGGGAAATCACCCGCGACGAGTGGAATGCCCGTCAGGTCAGCTGATAATGCTTATTCGGCATTAGCCTTTCAGGGATGTTCTCTTCATCGTTCATCTGCAACAGATCGCGCTCCATCATGTTGCAGATGGCGTCCAGCGGCAGATCGTTATCTTCCGTCCCAAACGGATCTTCCAGCTCTTCCGCCAGCGTATCAAGCGAGATAAAAGTGTAGGAAATCAGCGCAGAGACAAAGGGCGTCATGTAATGCAGATCAACAACCAGCGCAAACGGCAGCATGATGCAGAACAAATACACCGTCCGGTGCAGGATCAGCGTATAGGCAAACGGGACTGGCGTATTGGCGATACGCTCACAGCCTGCCAGCACGATGGACATATCGTTCAGGCGGTTGTTGAGGCTGTGAAACAGGATGTCTGAAAGGTGCCCGCTGCGCCGCCGTACGGCCAGCCACTCCCCCATGATCAGCAGGATACGGTTCGCCGGCGAGTTGGCATCCATCACTTTGCGTAAATCGTCTGGAGCCAGATAGCGGGACAGCTGATCGGCATTGGTTTCTCTGCGCAGTGTCATACGCAGACAGTTAGCAAACGCGATTTGCAGGCGTACAAACTCTCCAAGATGTTTATCATCCGGCAAGGTGTTTTTTACCTCGCGAAACAGCGAGCGCGCCGCTATCATCAACTGCCCCCAAAGCAGACGCGCCTCAACGTAGCGCGAATAACAGGCGTTATTGCGAAATCCCAGGAAGATGGCGATAGCCACGCCCAGAATGCTGAACGGCGCGACGGTAAAGCGGATACCCAGCGAGGTGTACCACGGCAGCATGACAATCACGGCGATGGATAGCAGGAAGTTAAGCAGCAGTCGGGTATAAATTTTGGGAAGTACCGAACCATGCCAGACAAAAATCAGTTGCAGCCAGTGCTGTTGAGGACGAACAATCATAATCAGCTTCAGAAAAGTAAAGAGCGCGGCTATTAAACGTGATCCTCATCACGGTTGCAAGCATGTTAATAGTTCATTGCATTTTCTGACCTGTTAAGCCCTGACCGCACGGTGCTGCCTGAGCTTTTTAAAAAAAGGACGTATAGTATGTTGTAACTAATAATGGTCTGTAAAAAACCCGGCAAACGCCGGGCATTATGATTAGCAGAGCGGTTTCACCGCCTCGCGCATGCCTTTGCTTAAAATTGCATCCAGATCCTGGGCAACCTGGTCTACCAGTCCGTTCACCAGAGTGAGATCCTGTTCCCAGTGCTCGCTCACGCTTAACACCGACGATACCAGTTCACGGGTAGTGACTTGTTTGTCGTGATGTTGCGTCCACAGCTGCTGGTAACGTTCAAGCCAGTGCGCATCGTCCTGCACCGGATAGCGCTCACCGTTGCGCTCGGCACGGTAAAATGCAATCAGCGCCGCCAGGGCAAAGGTCAGACGTGCTGGCAGTTCACCGGTCGCCTTCTGCCCTGCCAGCAGTTGCGGCAGAATGCGGGTGCGGTACTTGGTCATCCCGTTCAGTGCAATCGACAGCAGCTGATGCTTAATATACGGATTACGAAAACGCCCCGTTACGGCACTGGCGAAGGAGTGCAGCTCATCGCGCGGCAGATCCAGGACCGGAATAATCTCCTCATAAATAGCCTTCTCTACGAACGCGCAAATCTCCCCGTCGTTCATGGCTTCCCCTACCGTATCCAGCCCGGCCTGAAAAGCGACCGGAACCAGCGCCGTGTGTGCGCCGTTGAGGATCGCCACCTTACGCTCTTTATAAGGCTTGATATCGTCAACAATCAGGACGTTGAGCGGGTATTTATCCAGGCGCAATTCAGCTGAAAGTGATTTTGGCCCCTGAATAACAAACAGGTAGAAATGTTCTGCCGTGTCGAGGAAGCTGTCGTGATAGCCCAGCCCGGCTTCCAGCTCTGCCACCTCATCACGCGGAAAGCCGGTAACAATGCGGTCAACCAGCGTCGAGCAGAAGGTGTTAGCGTTATTCAGCCACGCAATGAATGCCGCCGGCAGCGCCCACTCCTGTGCATAACGCAGCACCAGTTCACGCAGGGCATCGCCGTTATAGTCGATAAGCTCACAAGGAATGATGATCCAGCCTTTATCCGCAGCCCCGTTAAAGTGGGTAAAGCGTTCGAACAGCAGACGCGTCAGTTTGGCCGGATAGCTGACAGCTGGCGCATCGTCAAACTTATCGCCCGCGTGATAGCCGATCCCCGCCTCCGTGGTATTAGAGAAGACAAACCGCATCTCCGGATTATGGGCGAGTTTCAGGAATTCATCGTACTGGCTGTAGACGCTGATTTCACGATTCACGGAACGAATAAGACGCGCATCGCTTACCGCTTCCCCCTCCTCATTCAGACCACGAATAATCGTGGTATACAGACCATCCTGGGTGCTCAGCGACGGCGGAAAATCACTCTGGATCGGCCGTACAATCACCACACCTGCATTGAGATCGGTATGCTCGTTTAAGAGGTCGATTTGCCAGTCAACGAACGCGCGGAGGAAGTTACCTTCGCCAAACTGGATGATACGTTCAGGGTAGCGCGCACCGGGGAAATCACGACGGTTGAGTGTGTTCACAATGGAGGTCCTTTATGATTAGTCATACAGCCTGATAAGATTGGTGTGATAACTTATCAAAACTTCAGGACCAGAACCCCTGTCTGGATCAACTCAGGACGCGATGGTGAAAAATATTAAAGAAATTTATAGAACACCGAGGTCGCCGTCATGTCCCCGTTCGGCATCAGGGCGTAGCGTGGGATCTCCCCCGCCTTTTGCCAGCCCGCTCTCTGATAAAATGTCTCCGCGCCGCTGCCGGTCGAGGTATCAAGCACCAGCACCGTAAGCGCTTTTTCACGCGCAACCGTCTCCAGGGCTTCCATCAGCGCCATTGCCGCACCTTTACGGCGCGCCTTCTCATGTACCAGAAGTTTCGCGACATCTGCGCGGTGCGGCTGGTTTTCCGGCTGGTCGGTGATCAGCTGGACCGTGCCAACCAGCCCCTGCTCCGCGTCAAAACAGCCCAGGACGGTACGCTCGTCGCGCCCGACGCTGTCAGCGACGCCGAGCCAGAAGGTTTGGGCTTTCTCGGGAGAAAAAGGCAGCATAAAGCTGACGGAGGCGCCGCCGTTGACACAGTTGACGAGGATATCGCTCAGGGCATCAATGTGGGTGAGGATGTCCTGTCGGGAGAGAGGTTTAATCAGCATGGGAGAGTTCATTGCGCGTCCTTAGGTTGAATCTCTCCACTTTGCTATTAACATTTTTGTTACGCAATAAGCGATGACATAGGATTTCGTTATGTCATTTTTCGCCGTGATGTTGCCGCTTCATGGCGTACATTTGCGCATCCGCGTGTTTTAACCATGCCTGCATATCGTTGCGGTGATGATCGAACTCGCTCAGCCCCCAGGAGAACTGTAACGACCAGGGATGCAGCTGACGCGCGTTATACTTCTCCGTTTGTTCGACAAGATACTGCATGGCGATCCAGGCGCCAGGTTCATCGGTATCCGCAAACAGCACCGCGAACTCATCTCCCCCGAAACGTACCAGCATATCGGCCTCGCGGAATGAGGAGCGCATCAGGGCGGCCATCGCTTTCAGGGCTTTGTCGCCCTCCTGATGCCCGAAGCGATCGTTAATGGTTTTGAAATGGTCCAGATCCAGCCAGCTAAGCGTTAACGGTTCTGCCCTACGCTGCGAAACCGACAGTGCAAACTGCGCAAACTGGTTAAACCCGCGTCGGTTAAACAGGCCCGTGAGTTCATCGGTCGTGGCGGCGCTAACGGCTGCAAATTCATCTTCTGCCAGCGCGCTGAGATCGGCCAGTACGGCGGAATCCGCAGCGGTAAACTCACGCGGTGCGTAATCAATGAGACACAACGATCCTACGCACGCCCCGTCACGTAAACGCAGCGGGAAACCGGCATAAAAGCGCACGCCCGGATCTCCCGCCACCTGCGGATTATCCGCAAAGCGTTCGTCCAGCAGCGTGTCAGCCACCACCAGCGGCGCGTCACCCAGGATCGTATGACCACAAAACGAGAGATCGCGAGGCTGGCTGGCGAGTGCCCGCCCGTCGGCAGATTTCACGATCGCAGCGTGGTCATCCACCAGCGTAATCATCGCCAGCGGCACCCTGAAAAAGCGTGTTGCCAGCCGCGTGAGACGATCAAACGCGGGATAATTGTCGATCTCAAGCAGACCGGACTCGCGCAGCGCATTCATGCGCTCCGTTTCATTCACGGGAATTAGAGGTGCTTTCATGACGTCTCCTGACGCTGAGCATTAGTAAAAGCGTAGCTTAAACAGAGACATTGTCAGTTCAGGAGGCACGATTTACCTCAATGACCAGCCAATGATGGATCACGTTGACGATATACTGTTGCTGCTGCGCACTCAGCGGCACGCCCTGCGGGATAGCATGCCACTTAGCCAGACAGCCCCGGCAGCAGGTTGCCGTGGCATGCTGGGCGATAAAAACCGGATGGCCGCGCATCGGCGTCTGCTTACCGTCATTCACCGGGTGTGCAGGCGCCAGCCGCGCGGCGATAAAATCAGCGGCATGCTTATCGATAGTGTCCGCGCCCTTATCCCAGCAGTATTGCCGCTCTTTCATCCCTAAATGAAATCGTGAACGAAACGTGGAGCGAGCCAGGCGCGTGAACAGAGGATCTAACGTGGACATCAGTATACGGACCGTCCAAGGCGTTTGGTCAGCTGTTCCAGCGCCGCGACGCCCGCCAGTGAGTTGCCGGTCTCGTCCAGTTCCGGGCTCCAGACGGCAATCGCCATCTCGTGCGGAACAATGGCCACAACGCCGCCGCCAACGCCGGATTTAGCCGGCAGCCCCACGCGCCAGGCAAACTCCCCGGCGTTCTGATACATTCCGCTGGTTGCCATTAAGGCGTTGATCTGCCGGGCCTGCATCGGGGAGACAACGTCCTCGCCCAGATGCGGGGCATGGCCCTGATGCGCCAGAAACAGAAAAGTCTGCGCCAGTTCAACGCAGTTCATCTTCAGGGCGCAGTAATGAAAATAGTTTTGCAGAACCGTGGCGACATCATTATGAAAGTTGCCGAAGGACTTCATCAGCCAGGCGATGGCGGCGTTACGTGCAGAGTGTTCAAACTCAGAGCGCGCTACCACCGGATCGTAGGCGATGTCCTGCACGCCGGAAAGCTGCCGCACAATCTGGAGCATACGCTGGCGCGGCGCGCTCAGACGGCTTTGCAGCATATCGCACACCACCAGCGCCCCGGCGTTGATAAACGGGTTGCGCGGCTTACCCTGTTCGATTTCAAGCTGGAGAAGGGAGTTGAAGGGCTGACCGGAGGGATCTTTGCCCACCCGCTGCCAGATCTCCTGCTCGTCATACTGGCGCATGGCGGCAACGAGGCTAAGCACTTTTGAGATCGACTGAATTGAAAAGCGCTCCAGTGCATCTCCCGCCTGAAAACGCTGCCCGTCGACAGTACAAATGGCGATGCCGAGCTTATTACCGCTGATCGAGGCCAGCGCGGGAATGTAATCGGCAACCTTACCCTGCCCCAGTAACGGACGAACCTGCGCCAGAATCTCGTCCAGCATCTCATTATGGATGACCGCAGCCACACTTTGCTCCTTGCCCTCAGGCTAAAACGGGCTGCGAGTATAACAGAGGCTTATACGTCACGTCAGGCAGGGAGACGAAAACGCGAGACGGCCTGCAACAAAAGATCTGACTCCCGATGCAGGCGCTCAGAGGCATTCGACGCTTCGCTAACCAGCACATCTGTCTGACGCGATACCTGATTCAGCGCCTGAAGTTGGCGCGTCATCTGATGAATGCTTTCCCCCTGATTTAGAGTGGCCAGCGAAATATCATTGAGCAGGCTACTCAGATTGGCCACCAGCCCGGTGACCTGCTGGAGATTTTCTTCCAGACGGTTTACCACCTGAGAACCTTCTTCAATGCCCTGTAGCGAGTGGTTAATTAGCGACTGGATGGTTTGCGTAGAGTGACTGCTTTTTCTGGCCAGCAGCCCCACTTCACGGGCGACCACCGCGAACCCGCGCCCCTGTTCTCCCGCATGGGCGGCTTCAATGGCAGCGTTGAGGGCCAGAATATTGGTCTGAAACGCCACGCTGTCGATCATGGCGACAATCCCACGCATCTCTGAGGATCGGTCGACGATCGTCTGCATTGAGCCATTTACCGCTGTCATCATTTGCTCCCCGCCGACGGCAGCCTGTCGGGCTTCATCCGCGCGCGAGCGGGCGAGTTTTGCATAACCCGTGTTCCCCTCAACGTGGGTTTCGAGATCGGCGATATGCGCGGTCACCTCCTCCAGCTCTTTGGCCTGTCGCGTGGACTGCTGATAAAGCTTCTGGTTCCCCTGCGCAAGTGACCCGATATTTTCGACCATAGAGGTAGTGGCCTCGCTGACCTGAGTCACCAGTTGCTGGAGCCCGCGCTGCATGGCGGTAATACTGCCGCTGAGCTGGCTGATTTCACGGTTAAAACGCACAACGTCAGGGGGTATTCCCGACAAATCCCCTGCCGCAAGCTGGTTAATATGGACAATCAGACGGCGTAGCGGGGATATCACCCATTTCGCCATTGCAAACCAGACGGCAATGGCAATAGCCAGCAGCACCAGCGGCGCAAACAGGAACAGCCGTTGCAGGCCTGAGAGTTGTTCCATGAGCGACTGACGCCCCTGTATCGCCTGCTTCTCACTCCCTTGCTGATAACGTGCAAAGTTGTCATTAAAATCGGTCTGAAACGCCTGGGCGGGTACGGCGAAAAAGAGGTCGATGCTGTTGGTTTTCACCAGCCCTTCCGCCTGCTCGCTAATGGCACCGAAGAACAGCTGATAGCTATTAACAAGCCCCTCGTCCTGCGGAGGATTAAGCGCGAGCCAGGCTTGCCATGCCTGCTGAGACGCCGCCAGGGATTTTTGCGCCTCGTCCATCAGGCTATGCCAGCTCCCTTCCGAACCGGTCTCTTTATCCTGCATAAAGTACACCCCGGAGCGGTTGAGCAGATCGCTCGCCGCAAGCAGCGAAATACGCGCCTGATCCAGTCTGCTCTGTTGCTGCCAGGCCAGCTGATTGCGCTGTTCGTTACGCTGGGCTTGATTCAGGGAAGCGGTAAGCAGGAAGGAGGATGAAAGTTGCAGGGCGGAGAAAAGGCCGATAATACAAAAGATGCCGGTCAGCAGGCCAAACTGACGAGGAAAAAAGCGCTGCGCAAGACGACGAAAAATTTGCGTTAGGTTCATAATTTTCTTCTGTAACAATACGTTAGACGCGAGCGAGTCTACGAAACGAAAATGACAGAACCATTGCAAAATAATGACAGGAAACGTGAATTGCCGGGTAGCGGCCTTGCCCTACCCGGCATCAACATTACACGCGATCCTTCCAGACCGTCTGAACGTTACAGAACTCATGCAGACCGAAATGTGAAAGCTCTCGCCCGAAGCCGCTCTTCTTCACTCCGCCAAACGCAACGCGCGCATCGCTTGCGCTGTAGCCATTGATAAAGACTCCGCCGCACTCCAGCTCGCGAGAGAAGGTTTCAGCCAGCGCATCGTTCGCGGTAAAGACCGTCGCTGATAAGCCAAAGTCGCTGTCGTTAGCCAGCTGCAACGCGTGCGACGCATCATTGGCGACGGTAATCGCAGCCACCGGGCCAAACAGCTCCTGACGGAAGGCCGTCATCTGTGGGGTGACGTCGCCGAGTACGGTTGGCGCATAAAAGTTACCGGTCCCGGCAAGCTTCTCGCCGCCGAGCAGCAGGGTCGCCCCTTCCGCCAGCGTAGCCTGTACCTGCTGATGCAGTTCATCGCGAAGATCAAATCGCGCCATCGGGCCAATATAGTTATCTTCCTCATCCGGTGCGCCCATTTTCAGCGCCTTGACCGCGTCAACAAAGCGTTGGGTAAAGGTGTCCGCCACGCCCGCTTCCACAATAAAGCGTTTCGCCGCCGCGCAAACTTGTCCGGTATTCTGATAACGTCCGGCCACGGCCGCGTTGACAGCCAGATCCAGATCGGCATCATTCAGAACGATAAACGGATCGGAGCCGCCCAGCTCCAGCACGCATTTCTTCAGCGCCGCGCCCGCCTGCGCGCCAATTGCCGCACCAGCCCGAACGCTGCCGGTTACAGTCACCGCCGCGATACGCCGATCGTTAATCGCCTGGCTGACGCCGTCATTTGTCGCGTTCACCCAGCCAAAGATCCCCTCCGGGAAACCGGCATCCGCGAACACCTTCCCGATAAGCTCCGCCGAGCCGAGCACATTTGGCGCATGTTTAAGCAGATAGCTGTTCCCTGCCAGCAGGATCGGCACCGCACCGCGCAGCACCTGCCAGAGCGGGAAGTTCCACGGCATCACCGCCAGAATAGGCCCCAGCGGACGGTACTCAATCACCGCATTGTCGACCTGGGTAGATTCCGGGCGCAGCATTGCCGGGCCGTATTCAGCGTACCAGTCGCAAAGGCTGGCGGACTTAGCCACCTCCGCACGCGCCTGCACAATGGGCTTGCCCATCTCCCGGGAGATAGTCTGCGCCATCTCTTCCGCACGGCTACGCAGCGCCGCACCCAGATCGCGAAGTTTTTGCGCCCGGTGCGCCACGCTTTCGCGTCGCCACTGACGAAAACCGGTATCCGCCTGCGCAATGGCACGCTCAACGTCACCGGACGTTGCCCACGGGTAAGCAGCCAGCGTTTCGCCGGTAGCCGGGTTGACAGAGTGGGCATGGGTTGCAGATGAATACGTCATGAAGTTCTCCATGTAATAACAGTTGATTGATTGTGGCCCACTCTGCTATTTCTTAAAAATGAATAATACTCACCACCTTGTTCACGAATCGAGAATGGTATGGACTTAACACAGCTTGAGATGTTTAACGCCGTCGCACTGACCGGCAGCATTACCCAGGCGGCGCAGAAGGTACACCGGGTGCCGTCAAACCTCACCACCCGCATCCGACAGCTTGAAGCGGATCTCGGTGTGGAGCTGTTTATTCGCGAGAATCAGCGCCTGCGGCTTTCCCCCGCCGGGCACAATTTTTTGCGCTACAGCAAACAGATCCTGGCGCTGGTCGACGAAGCGCGAATGGTCGTCGCCGGGGATGAACCGCAGGGATTATTCTCGCTCGGCGCGCTGGAAAGTACCGCCGCCGTACGCATTCCGGAAAGTCTGGCGCGGTTTAATCAGCGCTATCCGCGCATTCAGTTTGCGTTGTCCACCGGGCCTTCCGGTACGATGATTGACGGTGTGCTTGAGGGGACGCTCAGCGCCGCCTTTGTCGACGGGCCGCTCTCACACCCCGAACTGGAAGGAATGCCGGTTTACCGGGAAGAGATGATGCTGGTCACCCCTGCGGGCCATGCGGAAGTGTCAAAAGCCACGCAGGTGAGCGGTAGCGACGTGTATGCCTTTCGCGCCAACTGTTCCTACCGGCGTCATCTGGAGAGCTGGTTTCATGCTGACCGCGTAACGCCGGGAAGGATCCACGAGATGGAGTCCTACCACGGGATGCTCGCCTGCGTGATTGCCGGGGCAGGCATTGCGCTGATGCCCCGCTCCATGCTGGAGAGTATGCCGGGGCATCATCAGGTGGCGGCGTGGCCGCTGGCGGAAAACTGGCGCTGGCTCACCACCTGGCTGGTGTGGCGACGCGGGGCGATGACCCGCCAGCTTGAGGCGTTTATAGGGCTGCTAAACGAACGTCAGCCACCAGTGTCTTCTCCATAAACAGGCTCAGCGGATCCTCGTTGTAGGGGGCAAACGCGGGGCGCCGTTCGTATCCACACTGTTGATACAGACGAATAGCGGCGTGTTGTTTGATCCCCGTCTCCAGCCGGACGGTGTGGCAGCAGCGGCTGAGGGCTTCATCTTCCAGCGCCGCCAGTAATTTATCACCCAGCCGTTGCCCGCGATGGGTTGGATCAATATAGACCCGTTTCATTTCCCCGGTCCCGTCCCCGTTCAAAACAACAGCGCCACACCCGACAGCGTTAAGCTGAGTGTCACGAATAATCATCAGGATCAGCGAGTCGTCCGGCAGTTCGGTTAAATCCAGCAGATGATTACTTTCCGCGGGATAGAGAACGCTTTGATAACGGTCCAGCGCCGTAATCAGGGCGAGAATATCTGGATGATGGGCGGATTCAGCGGTAATAGAATACATGGCAGGCTCCTTGTCGTTTTCGTTCAACATACCGCCCGCCCTGTATACCGGCGTCATAGTTTTTAATGATGACCGTAATCCTGGAGACGAAGGAAAATTTTCCCCTTCATATACAGCGTGGCCTGGCCGCCAATCAGCACGCGGTCGCCTTTCAGCTCGCAGCGCAGATCCCCGCCGCGCAAGGAGACCTGGCGGGCCGACATCTGCGTTTTTCCAAGCTTTTCGCTCCAGTACGGGATCAGCATGCTGTGCGCTGATCCCGTCACCGGATCCTCCGGTACCCCTTCCCCCGGGCAGAAGAAGCGGCTGACGAAATCATACTCATCCCCCGGCGCCGTAACGCAGACCATTTTCCCCAGCGGGAGCATGGCTGTGATATCCGGCGTCAGCGCCTCCACCTGCCGCTGGCTGTCGAGCACCACCATGTAATCGCGCCCTGCACGCACCTCTTTTGCCGCGTTAATGCCCAGCGCGCTGAACAGCACTGGGGGTGGAGTATCGACAACCTCGGTTGACCACGCCGGGAAATTAAGCGTCAGCCAGTCGCCGCTGCGTTGTACCGTCAGTTCGCCGACAAAGCGCGTGGTGAAGGTGATTTCCGTATGTGGATAATCCAGGTATTCGAAAATAACGTGAGAAGCCGCGAGGGTTGCGTGGCCGCAGAGGTTAATTTCATCCTGCGTGGTAAACCAGCGCAGTTCAAACCCGTTATCCGTTCGGACAAAGAACGCCGTCTCTGACTGATTATGCTGCTTCGCCATCTTCAGCAGCGTCTCATCCGGCAGCCACGCCTCCAGCGGACACACCGCCGCCGCATTGCCGCCGAACGCCCTGTCGCTGAAGGCATCCACCAGATAAAAATCAATTTCCTGCATCGTTGGTTCCTCTTAGATTTATTCAGCGCAGAAATACTGTGCCCTTCAGATACAGCGCCGCCTGCCCGCCCATCCGCACGCGGTCGCCTTTCAGTTCGCAGCGTACGTCGCCACCACGGGCAGAAACCTGACGGGCAAACATCTGTGTTTTGCCAAGCTGTTCACTCCAATAAGGGATCAGCATGGTGTGCGCGGAGCCGGTGACAGGATCTTCCGGCACGGCCACGCCCGGCGAGAAGAAACGACTGACAAAGTCGTATTCCCCCTCGTCCCGGGCGGTGACGGCCACTTTATGTTCCCCCGGCGTCATGGCGGAGAAATCCGGATTAATGGCTTCCACTTGCTCGCGGCTCTCCAGTACCAGCACCCAGGCGCGGCCTTTTCGCGCCTCGACGTAGTGGCTGATACCGAGTGCGGTGAGCATCTCCGGTGGCGGCGTCTGTGCCTGCGTCGGGCAGGCCGGGAAGTCCAGCGTCATCCAGTCACCTTCACGGCTGACGGTCAGGCGACCAGAAGCGGTGTCAAAATGAAGGCGTGAGTCCGGATAATCCAGTTCGTTAAACAGAACATACGCCGCGGCAAGCGTCGCGTGACCACACAGATTAACCTCGGTGAGCGTGGTGAACCAGCGCAGCTCAATCCCCCCTTTGGTGCACACAAAAAACGCGGTTTCCGACTGGTTATGCTGTTGTGCCATCCGCAGTAACGTCTCATCCGGCAGCCACGCGTCGAGCGGGCACACCGCCGCCGGGTTGCCGCCAAAGGAGGACTCGCTGAACGCATCTACCAGATAAAAATCAATCTCCTGCATCGTGTTACCGCCTGTTTTTGTTGTGTTGTTCTTTATCTTCAATGAAAACAACCGCGTTCGCTACCGCTGCATGAAGGTAAATTTTGTGATTCACATCACATAACGGTTGAGTTTTCGCCGTTTAAGGCTTTAAGATCGTCTCCTCATCTTTCAGGCAACGAATCCCAGATATCCCTATGACAACACACACGGTTTCCCGCAGGGTCGCGTGGCTACGCGTGGTCACGCTCGCCATCGCAGCGTTTATTTTCAACACCACGGAATTTGTTCCGGTTGGGCTGCTGTCCGACATTGCAGCCAGCTTCCATATGGAAACGGCACAGGTTGGCATTATGCTGACCATCTATGCATGGGTGGTAGCGCTGATGTCGCTGCCGTTTATGCTGCTGACCAGCCAGATGGAACGTCGTAAGCTGCTGATTGGGCTGTTTGTGGTGTTCATAGCCAGCCATGTGCTGTCATTTATGGCATGGAACTTTACGGTGCTGGTGATCAGCCGCGTCGGCATCGCGTTTGCCCATGCCGTTTTCTGGTCGATCACCGCATCGCTCGCCATTCGTCTCGCCCCGGCGGGGAAACGCGCCCAGGCGTTGAGCCTGATTGCCACCGGAACGGCGCTGGCGATGGTGTTAGGCCTGCCGATCGGGCGCATTGTGGGTCAATACTTCGGCTGGCGCACCACCTTCTTTGCCATCGGCATGGGGGCGCTGATCACCCTGGTGTGTCTGATCAAACTGCTGCCAAAACTGCCTAGCGAACACTCCGGCTCGCTGAAAAGTCTGCCGCTGCTGATGCGTCGACCGGCGCTGATGAGCATCTATCTGCTGACCGTGATTGTGGTGACCGCCCATTACACGGCCTACAGCTATATTGAGCCGTTTGTTCAGGTTGTGGCGGGCTTTAGCGCTAACTTCGCCACCGTTCTGCTGCTGATCCTGGGCGGCGCGGGGATTATCGGCAGCATCCTGTTCGGGAAGCTGGGCAATAAGCACGCGTCTGCGCTTGTAAGCAGTGCGATTGGCCTGCTGCTGGCGTGCCTGCTGTTATTGATGCCTGCGGCAGGCAGCGAGAGTCATCTGGCGATCCTCAGTCTGTTCTGGGGCGTGGCGATCATGATTATTGGTCTGGGAATGCAGGTCAAAGTGCTGGCCCTGGCCCCGGACGCCACGGACGTGGCAATGTCGCTGTTCTCGGGAATTTTCAATCTGGGAATTGGGGCCGGTGCGCTGGTGGGAAATCAGATCAGCCTGCATGTATCGATGTCGGCCATTGGCTATCTCGGGGCGATTCCCGCGCTGATTGCGCTGATCTGGTCGGTGCTTATCTTCCGTAAATGGCCGGTCGCGATGGAAGAACAGACCAGCCACGGTTGACGTTAGTTGTGCCGGGTGGCGGCTTCGGCCTACCCGGCCCAGGTTATTACGGACTTGTAGGCCGGGTAAGCGCAGCGCCACCCGGCAATGTCCTCAGTGATACGTCTTAATGATCTCCAGCACGCCGTTAATAATAAACTGCACGCCCATACAGACCAGCAGGAAGCCCATCAGACGGGAGATAGCTTCAATCCCCCCCTTGCCCACCCAGCGCATAATCGCCCCGGAGCTGCGCAATGACCCCCAGACGATAATGGCGATAAGCGCAAAAATGATCGGCGGCGCAACGGTAATAACCCAGTGCGGAAAAGTAACACCATCACGCACCGTTGAGGCGGAACTGATGATCATCGCAATCGTTCCCGGCCCCGCCGTGCTCGGCATGGCTAACGGCACAAACGCGATATTGGCGCTCGGTTCGCTTTCAAGCTCCTCCGATTTGCTTTTGGCTTCCGGAGATTCATGCGCTTTATGCGCCGGGAACAGCATCCGGAAACCAATAAACGCCACAATCAGCCCACCGGCGATACGCAGACCGGGAATCGAAATACCAAAAGTATTCATCACCAGTTGTCCGGCATAATAAGCCACCATCATAATCGCGAAGACGTAGACGGAGGCCATCCTCGACTGCTGGTTGCGCTCCGCGCTGTTCATGTTACCCGCCAGCCCCAGAAAGAGCGCCACGGTCGTTAACGGGTTCGCCAGCGGAAGCAACACCACCAGCCCAAGCCCCACTGCTTTAATCAAATCCAACATAATGCACCGCAGTCCTTATCCTTATTCATTACCGCAATTATAGGGGGAAAGTCTCGTCCTGAGCTATCCGCGCAACGTAACCATAATTGTCTCGCGTAACTAATAATCCCAAATTATCTATATGATTTAAAAGCGTACAGAAAAAGTTCCTGAAGCGTTTTAGCATTTCGTGGCATCGGCTGATCCATTCAGTTGACTTATACTTGCCTGAGCAATAATATCTGCCGTGACTAAACTACTTGCCAGGGCAACCATTGTGAAAAGCACCAGTGACCTCTTTAACGACATAATCCCACTGGGTCGTCTTATTCATATGGTTAACCAGAAAAAAGATCGCCTGCTCAATGACTACCTGTCACCGCTGGATATCACCGCAACACAGTTCAAAGTGCTGTGTTCCATTCGCTGCGAAGTGTGTATCACGCCGGTTGAGCTGAAAAAGGTGCTCTCTGTCGATCTGGGTGCGTTGACCCGCATGCTGGATCGTCTCGTCTGCAAAGGATGGATAGAACGAAGCCCTAACCCGAATGACAAACGTGGCGTACTGGTGAAACTGACCAGCGATGGCGCGGCCATGTGTGAGCAATGTCATCAATTAGTAGGACAAACACTGAACCAGGAACTGACAAAAAACTTAACGGCAGATGAAGTGGCAACGCTTGAGCTTTTACTCAAGAAAATCCTGCCGTAAACAGAAAAAGAGGTATGACGATGTCCAGACGCAATACTGACGCTATCACCATTCATAGCATTTTGGACTGGATCGAAGATAACCTGGAATCTCCACTTTCCCTTGAGAAGGTGTCTGAGCGTTCAGGTTACTCAAAATGGCACCTGCAACGGATGTTTAAAAAAGAGACCGGCCATTCATTAGGACAATATATTCGCAGCCGCAAGCTGACGGAGATTGCCCAAAAACTGAAAGAAAGCAATGAGCCGATCCTCTATCTGGCGGAACGTTACGGATTTGAATCGCAACAAACCCTGACGCGTACGTTCAAGAACTACTTTGACGTGCCGCCTCATAAGTACCGTATTACCAGTATGCCGGGTGAATCCCGTTATCTGTATCCGCTAAAACATTGCAATTAATCATCGCCTGTTAAGACGTAACCGAGGAAATCATGAAATTTATCGTCTCCGCCGCCCTCACCTTGCTGGTGCTGGTTTCCGGCCAGAGCTTCGCGGAGCAAACCCCCAGTGCGGGGCAGCAAAATAATCGTGACACCATGATTATGCCGTCCACGCAAAACCAGTCGCCCTGGGACTTCAATCACATGGGCGCTGGCAGCGACAAATCCGACGAATTAGGCGTGCCGTATTATAATCACGACCTGTAATTCGTTTTTGCCCCGCTAATGCGGGGCTTTTTTCTGCCTTAACTCCGCACCCGCGTCGCCCGACGCACCCGCAAGCCAAAGACGTTGATATACAGCCCGGCCATAATCAGCCCTGCGCCACACAGTTGCAGCGCGCTGAGCGTTTCATCCAGCAACAGGGCGGCGCTGGCAAGCCCGACCACCGGTACCAGCAGCGATAACGGCGCCACGCGCCAGGTTTCATAGCGTCCGAGCAGCGATCCCCAGATGCCGTAGCCAATGATTGAGGCGACTAATGCCAGGTAGATCAGCGACAAAATGGTCGTCAGGTCGATCTCCACCAGGCTTTTCAGCATCACCTGCGGTCCATCCAGAATAAACGACGCGGCCATAAACGGCACAATGGGGATCAACGCGCTCCAGACCACCAGCGACATGATCCCAGGACGCGACTCATGCTGCATTATCAGCTTGTTAAAGATGTTGCCGCACGCCCAGCTCAGCCCCGCCGCCAGGGTGAGCATAAAGCCCAGCAGCGCGACATGCTGACCGTTGAGGCTGCCTTCTATCAGCACCAGCACGCCAAAGACCGCAAGGCTAATGCCCGCCAGCTGTTTGCCCTGCAAACGTTCGCCAAAGACAAACGCGCCGAGAATAATGGTAAAGAAAGCCTGCACCTGAAGCACCAGCGAAGCCAGACCCGCAGGCATACCGAATTTGATAGCGCAAAAAAGAAACGCAAACTGACCAAAGCTGATGGTGAGGCCGTAGCCCAGCAGAAGCTTCAGGGGAATCTTTGGGCGGGCAACGAAAAGCAGCGCCGGGAAGGCCACCAGCAGGAAGCGCAGACCCGCCAGCATGAGTGGAGGCATGTTGTGCAACCCCATTTTGATGACCACAAAATTGAGTCCCCACACCACGACAACCAGTAACGCTAACAGCCCGTCTTTCCGCGTCATTTTCCGCCCCTGAATTATTAAATTTTTGTAAACACTTCAAGGTAACAGAAAAAATACCCCCGCGAGAAGATCATTAATTCTGGTACTGAGGAGAAGCACTTGCGGATAAATTGGGTGCTATACAAGCTGCCGATCCCATGATAATCCTGTAATAACACAACAAAAAAAGCATAAGCATTTGTCGGGCAGGAAAATGAAACCATCAATCAGGCGCTCAACCGCAGCGCTGCTGGCATCGTCATTGTTATTAACAATTGGCCGCGGGGCAACGCTGCCCTTTATGACCATATATCTCACACGCGTGTACGATATGAGCGTGGAGAATATTGGCTATGCCCTTACCGTGGCGTTGACCATTGGCGTGGTGTTTAGCCTGGGGTTTGGCATCCTGGCGGACAAGTTCGACAAAAAACGCTATATGCTGGTCGCCATCGTGGCCTTTATCGCCGGGTTTGTGGCCATTCCGCTGGTGAATAACGTGACGCTGGTGGTGTTGTTCTTTGCCCTGATTAACTGCGCCTATTCCGTCTTCTCAACGGTGCTGAAAGCGTGGTTTGCCGACGTGCTGACCTCCAGCGAAAAGGCGCGCGTTTTCTCACTCAACTACAGTTTCCTGAACATCGGCTGGACGATTGGGCCGCCGGTTGGCACTCTACTGGTGATGTACAGCCTGCAACTGCCGTTCTGGCTGGCGGCCTTCTGCGCCGCACTGCCGCTCGGGTTTATCCATTTCTTTGTGCAGAAAAGCGTAGCGTCTGACAGCGTGGAGGAAAAAGCGCCGTGGCAGCCCTCGGTGCTGCTGAAGGACCGGGCGCTGTTCTGGTACACGCTCTCCGGCCTGCTGGCGTCCTACGTGGGCGGATCGTTCGCCAGCTGCATTTCCCAGTACGTCCTCGCCGCGTATGCGGACAGCGATTTCGCAGAAAAGGTGGTGGCCGTTGTGTTGCCCGTCAACGCAGTGGTGGTGGTCACCCTGCAATACGCGCTTGGCCGCAAGATCTCCGCCAGCAACATCCGCCCGCTAATGACTGCCGCGACGCTCTTTTTCATCCTCGGGCTGGGCGGGTTTATGCTTTCCGGCGAGAACCTGCTTTACTGGGGGATTGCGGCGGCGATTTTCACCCTGGGTGAAATTATTTATGCCCCGGGTGAATACATGCTGATCGACAATATCGCCCCGCCGGGCATGAAGGCGAGCTACTTCTCCGCCCAGGCGCTGGGCTGGCTGGGCGCGGCGGCGAACCCGATGATCACCGGGCTCATCCTGACCCATCTGCCGCACTGGTCGTTATTTATTATTATGATGGCCGCCATCATTGCGGCGTGGCTGATGGTTTTGCGCGGGATGCGCGTGAAAAGTGAAGATAGCGTGTCGGGTGGCGCTGCGCTTACCCGACCTGGAAAACCCTAATCCCACGCCGGGTAAGGCTAAGCCCCCACCCGGCAAATCCAACTGCCTAGTGGTGCAACATCTCCTGCACCACCTGCTCTTTGTACATCTCGTTCGGGTAGTAGGTCGGCCAGTTATCCATCTCTTTCAGCAGCGCCTCGTGGGAGGTGTTGCCCATAAAGATATGGAAGTGTGAAGAGGCTTTCGGCCCGATGGTATGATTGCTGAACTGCACAAACTTAGGCGCCTGGCTTGCCTTATCCTTACATTCAAACAGGTAGCGCACGCCTTTTTTCCCCGACGCATAGGTCAGAATTTTATAGCCGCTGTAGTCGTAGCGGCAGCTGCTCACCGTTTTGCCTCTGTGGAATTCCATCACGTTGTTTTCAATGCCGATGGCGTCCACGTCCGTCGCGTAGCCCTTACGGTAGTAGGCTTTCACCTCGGCAGTGGATTTTTCCCCCTTCTGCGCTTTCTTTTCGAAAACCGGATCCAGCGAACCATCAAGCAGGAACGGGTAAACGGACTGCCAGGTCCCGTCCCAGTCAGACAGCGTCCTGTCCCTGACGTCTTTATCCTCAAAGACGCCGTTTGCCGCCTTCTGTTCCGCCTCCGTCATCTGATGACCGTGCGAATGGGCAAAAAGCGAGCCGCTTACCAGCAGCGTTCCAAGAGTCAGCGCAATTTTTCCAAGTTGTGCAGCCACAGCAAAACCCTCATTCCGTGTTATAAGAATGAGGATGTTATAGTATAACATTTCAGATCGCAACCAGTCCGCGAACCCCCTCCTGCTCCATGTTCTCACCGCGCCCCTGCTGGACGATGCTGCCGCGCGACATCACCAGATAGCTGTCGGCCAGCTCCGCCGCAAAATCATAAAACTGCTCCACCAGCAGGATCGCCATATCCCCCCGGTTCGCCAGGCTGCGGATCACCTGCCCAATCTCTTTAATCACCGACGGCTGTATACCTTCCGTGGGTTCATCCAGGATCAGTAACCGTGGACGGCTCGCCAGCGCGCGACCAATCGCCAGCTGCTGCTGCTGACCACCGGAAAGATCGCCTCCGCGACGGTGTTTCATCTCCTTCAGCACCGGGAAAAGCTGCCAAATCTCCTCCGGCACGCTCCTTGCGTTTCCCGCGGAGAAGCGCGACAGTCCCATCAGCAGGTTTTCTTCTACGGTCAGACGCGGAAAAATCTCCCGCCCCTGCGGAACATACGCCACGCCGGACTGCACCCGCTGGTGCGGTTTACTGTGAGTGATGGTCTTTCCCTGCCAGACCACCTCCCCGGCTTTCACCGGGATCAGCCCCATCAGGCACCTCAGCAGTGTGGTTTTCCCCACCCCGTTGCGCCCCAGCAGGCAGGTAACTTCCCCGACCACCGCCTCAAAGCTCACCCCGCGCAGAATATGACTTCCGCCGTAGTACTGATTCAGCTCGTTAACCTGTAACATCCCCTCTCCTTAGCGTCCCAGATAGACGTCAATCACCTGCTCATTGGCCTGTACCTCGCGAAGCGAGCCTTCTGCCAGTACGCGCCCCTGATGCAGCACCGTGACGTGGTCGGCGATGGTCTCGACGAAGCCCATATCGTGCTCAACCACCATCAGCGAATGCTTGCCTGCCAGAGTTCGGAAAAGCTCGGCTGTGTATTCCGTCTCTGCGTCGGTCATACCGGCGGCGGGTTCGTCCAGCAGCAACAGATGCGGATCCTGCACCAGCAGCATGCCGATCTCCAGAAACTGCTTCTGCCCGTGGGAAAGCAGCCCGGCGCGGCGATCGCGCTCGCTGCCAAGCCGTAGCAAAACCAACATCTCGTCAATGCGGTCGCGCTGCTCGCCGCTGAGTGTTGCCCGCAGGCTCGACCAGACGGACCTGTCGGCTTTCATGGCGATTTCGAGGTTTTCCCCTACGGTCAGCGCTTCAAACACGGTCGGCTTCTGGAACTTACGGCCAATGCCCTGACGGGCAATGGCCGCCGGTTCAAGGGCTGTCAGATCGATGGACTGATCGTAAATAGCCTTCCCGCTTTTTGGCCGGGTTTTGCCGGTGATCACGTCCATCAGCGTAGTTTTACCGGCGCCGTTAGGGCCAATGATGCAGCGCAATTCTCCAATGCCGATATTAAGTGAGAGATCGGTCAACGCCTGAAAACCATCGAAACTGACGTTAATGGCCTCAAGCTGTAACACCGGATCGGTCTGCTCACGGTAACGATCGCCCGGTAGCTGGCGGGTAAAGAGTCCTTCAGAGGGCTGCATTAATTATCTCCCTTACGAAACAGACCGAACACGCCGCGCGGTAAAAAGAGCGTCACGGCGATGAAAATCAGCCCAAGAAACAGTTGCCAGTACTCCGGCATCGCCACGGTGAAAAAGCTCTTCGCACCATTGACCAGCGCCGCACCAATCACCGGGCCTACCAGGGTGCCGCGCCCACCCAGCGCCACCCAGATGGCCGCTTCAATCGAGTTGGTCGGCGACATTTCACCCGGGTTGATAATACCCACCTGCGGAACGTACAGCGCCCCCGCCAGACCACACAGTACGGCGGAAAGCGTCCAGACCAGCAGCTTGAAGCCGCGCGGATCGTAGCCGCAGAACGTCAGACGGTTTTCAGCATCGCGCACCGCCGTTAAAATGCGGCCAAATTTACTCTTCGCCAGCGCGTAGCCTGTGCCCAGGGCCAGAAGCAGCAGCATGACCGTTGCGAGAAACAGCGCGATCCGCGTGGTGGTCGCCGTGACGGAAAACCCGAGCAGCGTGGTAAAGCCGGTAAAGCCGTTATTGCCGCCAAAGCCGGTTTCGTTGCGAAAGAACAGCAGCATGCCCGCATAGGTCAGCGCCTGGGTCATGATGGAAAAATAGACCCCTTTGATCTTCGAGCGGAAAGCAAACCAGCCGAAGACCAGCGCCAGCAGGCCGGGGATCGTCACGATTAACACCAGAGCCCAGGCGAAATGCTGCGTTCCCCACCAGAACCAGGGTAGTTCGCTCCACGAGAGAAACGACATAAACGCGGGCAGCCCGTCCCCGGCCGCCTGGCGCATCAGGTACATGCCCATCGCATAGCCGCCAAGGGCGAAGAATATGCCGTGCCCCAGCGAGAGCATACCGGCATAGCCCCAGACCAGATCGAGGGCCACGGCGACAACCGCGTAGCAGAGGATCTTGCCGATAAGCGTCAACATCCACGTCGAAACGGCCAGCGGATGCGTTGCGGGTAACAGCGCGAGAAAAGGCAGCACCAGCAGCGCCGCAACCAGCAGACTGCCGAAGATTTGCGCGGTGCGCGGTGCCCTGCGCGCCAGTGTTAAGGTCAATGGCTGGCTCATCAGTCTGTCACCCTCCCTTTAAGTGCGAATAACCCCTGCGGACGTTTCTGGATAAACAGAATGATCGCCACCAGAATCAGGATCTTGCCCAGCACGGCGCCCATCTGCGGTTCAAGAATTTTATTGAAGATCCCCAGACCAAAGGCCGCCGCGACGCTACCGGCCAGCTGGCCGACGCCGCCGAGCACCACCACCAGGAATGAATCGATGATGTATCCCTGGCCCAGCTCCGGCCCCACGTTCCCCAGCTGGGACAACGCCACGCCGCCCAACCCGGCAATGCCGGACCCAAGGCCAAACGCCAGCATATCTACCCGTCCGGTGGGAACGCCGCAGCAGGCCGCCATGCTGCGGTTTTGCGTCACCGCCCGCACGTTGAGACCCAGACGCGTTTTGTTCAGAATGAGCCAGGTGAAGAACAGCACCAGCAGTACAAAGCCGAGCACCACAATACGGTTCCAGGGCAGCGTCAGGTTGGCGAAAACCTGCACCCCGCCGGACAGCCAGGCCGGGTTAGCGACCTCAAGATTCTGGGCGCCAAAGGTCATTCGCACCAGTTGGATAAGCATCAGGCTGATCCCCCAGGTGGCGAGCAGGGTTTCCAGCGGGCGGCCATAAAGATGGCGGATCACCGTGCGCTCCAGCACCATCCCGATGCCTGCGGTCAGGCAAAACGCCACCGGCAGCGCCACCACCGGATAAAGCGCCAGCCACTGAGGCATCCACTGCGCCATTACCTGCTGCACCATCCAGGTGGCATACGCCCCGAGCATCAGCATTTCACCGTGAGCCATGTTAATCACCCCCAGCAGACCATAGGTGATAGCCAGCCCGAGCGCGGCCAGCAAGAGTACCGACCCCAACGACAGGCCCATGAAGGCCTGCCCCAGCAGTTCGCCCCACATCAGCCGGTGCTGAATACGCTCCAGGCTCTCAGCGGCGGCGGCACGTACCCGTGCGTCCGGCTCGGTTTGTGTCCGGGTGAACGGCGTCAGCGTGGCCTGCACGTCCGGATCGTCAGACTGTACCAACAGCTCAACAGCCTTGAGCCGTACTTCAGCCTGTGGGCTCGTCAGCTGGAGGTTTGCCAGCGCCAGCATCAGCGACTGTCGGGTGACGTCGTCCGTTTCGCTACTGGCCCGCTGTTGCAGAAAGCCGAGCATATCCGGCTGGGCGTCACGCTGAAGTTGCCGCGCGGCATGACGCCTTTCGGTGACACTGTCACTGACAAGCTGATGCGTCGCCAGCGCCGTGACGGTTAACACGCGCAGTCGGTTGGTCAGCCGCACGGCTTTGGTCGTGCCTTCAGCGCTTTTTGCCGCGCCCAGGGCAACCATTTCGCCGTCGATGCGGGTAAATGCCTTCTTCTGGCTGTCGGTATAAAGGTTCTCCTGTTGCAGCGCCTTAAGCAGCGGCAAACGTGCAGGTTCCGGCGTGGCTGCCCAGCGGGTCAGCATGGCGGTTTGCTGGCTGCGGCTAGCGGCAACGAAATCATCGGCATCCGATGCCTGCGCCATCCCTGGCAGCAGTCCGGTAAGCCACACAATCGCAATCATCATGCGTATGGCGTTCATGACGTCTCTCCCTGGTGGTGGCTTAGTTGCTGGCGGTTTTCATCGGCTGGTCAGGCTTTTTGTCATTCCCGGCGATAAACGGGCTCCACGGCTGAGCGCGTACCGGCTGTTCGGTTTGCCAGACGACGTTGAACTGGCCGTTGCCTTCAATTTCACCAATCATGACGGGCTTATGCAGGTGGTGGTTGGTGGCGTCCATGGTCAGCGTAAAGCCGGACGGCGCGTTGAACGACTGGCCCGCCATTGCCGCGCGCACTTTGTCCACGTCGGTTGTTCCCGCTTTTTCAACCGCCTGCGCCCACATATGCAGGCCAACGTAAGTCGCTTCCATCGGATCGTTGGTGACCACGGTATCGGCATTCGGCAGCTTATGGGCTTTCGCGTAGGCTTTGTAAGCCGCGACAAAGGTCTGGTTGGTCGGGTTGTCGACGGATTCAAAGTAATTCCACGCCGCCAGGTTACCCACCAGCGGTTTGGTATCAATGCCGCGCAGTTCTTCCTCGCCCACCGAGAACGCCACCACCGGCACGTCCGTGGCTTTCAGCCCCTGGTTCGCCAGTTCTTTATAGAAAGGCACGTTGGAATCACCGTTGATAGTGGAGACCACCGCCGCTTTGCCGCCCGTGGAGAACTTTTTGATACTGGCGACAATGGTCTGGTAATCGCTATGACCAAATGGGGTGTAGACCTCTTCAATATCTTTATCTTCAACGCCTTTCGAGTGCAGGAAGGCGCGCAGGATCTTGTTAGTAGTGCGCGGGTAAACGTAGTCCGTACCCAGCAGGAAGAATCGCTTCGCGCTGCCGCCGTCCTCGCTCATCAGGTACTCCACCGCCGGGATCGCCTGCTGGTTAGGCGCCGCGCCGGTATAGAAGACGTTAGGTGACATCTCTTCACCTTCATACTGCACCGGATAGAACAGCAAACCGTTCAGCTCCTCAAAAACCGGCAGAACCGATTTACGCGATACGGAGGTCCAGCAGCCAAACACCACGGCGACCTTATCCTGGCTCAGAAGCTGGCGGGCCTTTTCGGCAAACAGCGGCCAGTTGGATGCCGGGTCAACCACCACCGGCTCCAGCTTTTTCCCGAGCACGCCGCCTTTAGCATTGATTTCATCGATGGTCATCAGGGCAACATCTTTCAGGGGCGTTTCTGAAATGGCCATCGTGCCGGAGAGAGAGTGCATAATCCCGACTTTAATGGTCTCTGCGGCCTGGATGCCAAAGCTCATTCCCATGGCGATGACGGAGGCGGACAAGGTGAACGCTTTAATAAAGGTACGACGGTGCATATTTTCACTCCTGAAAAGAAAGCTGTGCGAAGACGTCCGTTATCGCCGGACGCAGAAAAAAGTAACGCCAGTTTCAGGAGAGCAAAAACAGTGCCAGGTTGCAGAGACAGGATTTTAAAGGGATCGAAGAGAGGAGTGACGGGAAACGACTCAGAATGGTACAGCGCTGCACTGTAATAATGCAGCGCTGTAAACGGCGTTACCAGACGTCGCTGGCGATTTGCGTCACCAGGCGAACTTTATCCCACTGCTGGGCTTCGCTCAGGCTGTTACCCTCTTCCGTAGAAGCAAATCCGCACTGCGGGCTGAGGCAAATCTGCTCTTTCGCCACGTAGCGCGCAGCCTCTTCCAGACGCGCTTTCACCCCTTGCGGGTTCTCCAGTTCACCGTGTTTGGTGGTGATCAGCCCCAGAACCACCTGCTGTTTACCCGGGCGCACAAAACGCAGTGGCGCGAAGTCCCCGCTACGGTCGTTGTCGTACTCCAGGAAGAACGCGTCGACGTTCACCGTGCCGAACAGCACCTCCGCCACCGGCTCATAGCCGCCCTCGGAAATCCAGGTTGAGCGGAAGTTGCCGCGGCAGACGTGCAGCCCGACGGTCAGATCGTCCGGTTTGCCCTCCAGCGCCTTATTCAGCACCCGCGCATAGGTCCGGGCAAGTTCGTCTGCATCGTCACCGCGCTCGCGGATCTGGCGGCGCTGGTCCTCCGAACAAAGATAGGCCCAGACGGTGTCATCCAGCTGCAGATAGCGGCAGCCTGCATCGTAAAAGGCCCGAATGGCATCGCGCCAGGTGGTCGCCAGATCGTCAAAGTAATCCTTCAGATCCGGGTAGACCGTAGCATCAATATCCTTGCGGCCACCGCGGAAGTGCAGCACGCTCGGGCTCGGAATGGTCATCTTCGGCTGTGCATTACCGCTAATGCTTTTGAGGTAGCGGAAATCTTCCAGCATAGGATGATCGCCGAAGCCCAGTTTGCCCGTTACGCGCACGCCATGGGCTTTAGTCTGCACCCCGTTGAACTGAATGCCCTGCTGGGAATCATAACGCTCCACGCCCTGTAGCCCGTCAAAGAAGTCAAAGTGCCACCAGGCGCGGCGGAATTCACCGTCCGTTACCACATGCAGACCGCAGGCGCACTGCTGCTCGACAACATGACGAATGGCCTCGTCCTCAACCGCGCGAAGCTGCCCGGCATCGATTTCCCCGCTGGCAAATTGCAGACGGGCCTGTTTAATGGCATCCGGGCGTAAAAAACTGCCGACTACATCGGCGCGGTACGGGGCATGGTGTCGCTGCATGGAAATCTCCTCTGTCTGTCGGCGTTAATTGCCCACAGTGATAATTCATCTCTTGAATCTTTAGACTTCTGGATGTCTAAAAGTCCTGAAAAGATGTCATACCGGCTCGCCGCCGACAAACGAGAAAATTTCATCTGTGTTGAAATAAATTCATGTTCACAGAGCGGGTGATGAAGATCCTGCAAACGCGAACCGCTCATCTTCCCAGCCGGTCATGCCCCCGAGCATAATCTTAACCGGCAGACCCAGACGCGCCAGCTTTAGGGCCGCCCTGTCCGCCCCGTTGCAGTGCGGGCCTGCACAATAGACGACAAACAGCGTGCCCTCCGGCCACGCTTTCATCCGCTCTGCGGTGATCTGGCTCCAGGGTAAATGCAGCGCGCCGGGCAGATGCCGCCGGGCAAAATGTTCAGGCTTTCCGACAACGTGCAGCAGAACAAAGTCCTGCTCACCGCTGGATACCGCATGATGGACATCGGCGCAGTCCGTCTCGACACTCAGACGACGCAGAAAATGTCCCACAGCTTCCTGCGGCTCAGCAGCCGGAAATTCAGTAACATAGCTCATGAATCTTCCTCATTTGTGGTGTTTGTGTTAACACTACTCTATCCCTTAATTCAGCCCATGAATGCGTCCGCCTATGCCAGAAAACAGCAAAAAGATGACAAACTTAAGACATCCCTCGCCGCGCGCGATCGTGCTGGCATATGACGGTTTATGTACCTTTGAGTTTGGCGTGGCGGTAGAAATCTTTGGCTTGCCGCGCCCGGAGATGGGCGATGACTGGTATCAGTTTGCCGTGGCGAGCGTGGATGATGGCGAACTCCGGGCAACGGGCGGGATCCGTATTCTGGCCGATGGCGATCTGGGTCTGCTGGAGACGGCGGATCTGGTTGTCGTTCCCGGCTGGCGAGGGCTGGACGAACCCGTACCGGAAGCGCTCTGCCAGGCGCTCCGCGCGGCGCATGCCCGCGGCTGCCAGCTACTCTCGATCTGTTCTGGCGTTTTCGTTCTGGCAGCCTCAGGCCTGCTTGACGGGCGGAAGGCGACCACCCACTGGCGCTATACGCAAGCGCTGAAAACACGCTATCCCGCCATTACCGTGGTCGAAGATGTGCTCTACCAGGACGAAGGCGATATTCTCACTTCCGCCGGAAGCGCCGCGGGGATTGATCTGTGCCTGCACGTGGTGCGCCGGAATTACGGTATGGAAGTGGCAAACCGCGTGGCGCGTCGGCTGGTGATCCCGCCCCATCGGGACGGCTCGCAAACCCAGCAGCTTAGCCGACCGGTGGCTCAGTTGCGGGAGAGCCAGCGCCTCGGCCAGCTGTTTGATTATCTTCACCAGCATCTGGCCGTTTCCCATACCGTCGAATCGCTGGCCCTGCGGGTGGGTATGAGTCAGCGCACCTTTCTGCGCCGTTTCCAGGACGCGACCGGAACAACGCCCGCGCGCTGGTTATTGACTGCGCGATTGCACCGGGCAAAAGATTATCTAGAAAACAGTCGGCTCAGCATCGACAATATTGCGGAACAAACCGGATTTGGACAAAGCGCCACGCTGCGCCACCATTTCCGGCAGCAATTTGCGCTTTCACCCGCGCAATATCGCAAACAATTTTTACAGCCGGTACGATAAACGGGCAAAAAAAAACCGCCATAATCTGGCGGTAAATGCTTGCATGGATAGATTTGTATTTTGGTATCTACGCTCCGGTATTCCATACCGGGATGTGGATCACCTGCAATCTACCACTGTGAGCCTCAACGAAGCATAAACGAATCGATTAACCCGCTTTGGTATTAATTTGCAGATAACGCATCAGCCCCTGCTCTGCACTCTGGCGGGCATCATCATTAATCGCTTCGAGATAAAACGCACGAGAGACCCCATACGGCGCCTGCTCGGATGGGTAAACAGCGAACTGGAAGGTTTTGCCCCTCGCCTTATTGGTACAGCCCAGCTCCCAGCGATCTTCACTTACCTGGGTGCTATTACATTCGACACGTCCGTAATCGCTGGTTAAATACGATCCGACACGGCTTTTTGCTGACTGAATATATTCTGGTTCTTCATTTGAATAGATGCTGGCCGCAGCACCCACCGCAACCACTACGCCCAGAAGTGATAGCACGATTATTTTTTTCATTTATTCGATCCAATCCTTAGCCAGAAAAATCTTATTGTAAATGATTTCCCAATAAATCTAGCTTCTCTTTGCATACCAGAAATGGGAGTTTACAACGGCGATATTGCTTTTAAGAATAGTCTTAAGTAAGTTTTATGGCGACCACAATTTTTGACAGTCTATTTTCTCAAATTTAAAGAGTCGAATAATTACTCTATGAAATTATCCCTACGATGACCGTAGCGTATTTTCGGGGGTAAAAGATGTTCAGAAAAGGCTTTTCGCTACTGCTGCTGATTAGTGCACTGTTCTCGGGGCAGATTATGGCGGAGCACAAAGGACATGAATTTCTTTACGTGAAAAACGCCGACCATCAGCTTCGTCATGAAGCTGACAGCGACGAGTTACGTAGCGCGGCAGAGGAGTCTGCGGAGGGGTTGCGCGAGCACCATGCCTGGCAGAAATCGCGCAAACCGGATACCCACTCTGCGGGTTAGCTGCCTTTACGCTTCGGCAGGGTCTTCATCAAATCGTCAGGGCTGACGGAGGCCACAATGCTGCCCGGAGACGGCATTTTGAAGATGTGATTCTTCATCTTGCCGATAACGTGCATTTCACACGGACGGCAGTCAAACTTCAGCGTCAGTACTTCATCGCCATTCACCAGCTGCATCGGCGTCGCTTTCCAGCTTTTAATATTCCCTTTCGCCTGTTTCGGACAAAGGTTAAAGGCAAACCGCAGGCAGTGTTTGGTGATCATCACCGGCACATCGCCCTTCTCTTCATGCGCTTCATACGCGGCGTCAATCAGTTGCACGCCGTGACGATGGTAAAACGCACGCGCTTTGTGGTTGTAAACGTTCGCAAGGAAAGAGAGATGCGTGTCCGGGTAGACCGGCGCAGGCACCGCTTCGGCCTTACGACTGCCGCGCGGATAGTTTGCCAGGCGTGCTTCATCCAGCATCTCAGCCGTTTCACGGCGGAACTGGTTCAGCAGGCTGTTCGGCACGAACAGCGCGTCCGGCAGATTCACCTCAATATTGCGCGCATAATAAATGGTCTGCCCGAGCTTCGCTACGCCATCCTTGAGGTTGCTAAGCGCTTTCTCCGCATTGTTCGCCACCTCGAACAGGCCATCGAGCGTATGCGTTACGCTGATGCCGTCTTCGCAGGTCATGGTCAGGATCAGCTGCTCTTCCCAGCCACCCAGCGCGATATCCACCGCAATGCGACGCTCGCTGGAGGTCTTGAGCAAGGCCTGCTGCCAGTTGTGATCCAGGTTACGGTTCAGCGCCGCATTCGGGCGGGCTTTGTAAAGGTCGGCAGGCATTTCGTTCGGCCAGACGCGATAACGATTTTCGCCGGTTTTCTCCACCGTATTGGCGCGAAAACCAACCACTTCACGTTTGATCATCACGTTGAGACCATCGCCGTTCGCCAGCGGCTCTGTAACCTGAACGTCAAGATGATCCTTCGCCACTTTCAGCACTTCACCCACCGGCAGACCAATAAACTTCGGTGAATCGAACGCGCCAATATCCCCTTTGCGCGCATTAACGAAATAATCCGTACTGCCGCGGTGGAACGTTTTGTCCGTCGACGGAATAAAGAAATGCTCTGTACGACCGGCGGACGCGCGCGCCAGGTCACCGCGATCCTCGATGATGGCATCCAGCATCTGACGATAATGGGCGGTGATATTTTTCACGTAGCTCATATCCTTGTAGCGGCCTTCAATTTTGAAGGAGCGTACGCCGGCATCGATCAGCGCGCCGAGGTTTGCCGTCTGATCGTTATCTTTCATCGACAGCAGGTGTTTCTCGAATGCCACCACGCGGCCCTGATCGTCTTTCAGGGTATACGGCAGACGGCAGGCCTGAGAGCAGTCGCCGCGGTTAGCGCTGCGCCCCGTCTGGGCGTGAGAGATATTACACTGCCCGGAATAGGCCACGCAAAGCGCACCGTGGATAAAGAATTCAATGGTCGCGTCGGTGGTCTGGTGGATATCGCGGATCTGGTTCAGGTTCAGCTCACGCGCCAGAACAATCTGCGTAAACCCGACGTCTGAAAGAAACTTCGCCTTCTCAACGGTGCGGATATCGCACTGGGTGCTGGCGTGCAGCTCAATTGGCGGGATATCCAGTTCCAGAACACCCATATCCTGAACGATCAGAGCGTCAACGCCGGTCTGGTAGAGATCGGTAATAAGACGCTGCGCGGGCTCCAGCTCATCATCATGAAGAATGGTGTTCAGGGTCACGAACACCTTCGCCCCGAAACGGTGGGCGAACGGTACCAGTTCGGCAATGTCGCGCAGGCTATTGCTGGCGTTATGACGGGCACCGAAGCCTGGGCCGCCAATGTAGACGGCATCCGCACCGTGAAGAATGGCTTCACGGGCAATGGCGGCGTCGCGGGCCGGGCTTAGCAGTTCAAGATGATGGGGGTGCAGGCGCATACTTCGTCGTTATCCGTTATGGTCAAAATGGCGGCTATTGTAGTCAGAAGTCTGTGCCAGTGAAACCGTTTTGCAACGCTTTAGCGGGGATAATGGATCAGAGAGTGAAAATGCACCGTCCGGGTGCTGCTGTTACGGTACGCGTGCGGTTTATCGCCGGCAAAACGCACGCCGGAATCAGCGTATAGAGTGCGCCAGACACCGTCAATCTGCATGTCCAGCTCACCGCTTATCACCACCACGTGTTCAATCACCCCGGCTTCGTGCGGCGTGGACTCACTCAGCGCGCCGGGCGACAGGGTGATGGAGAAATGGTCGAACTTAAGCTGTTCATCCCAGGGGAAAAGCGGTTTCACCACCATCGCCTGCTGCTGCGGATCGAACACCGCCTGCGGTTCGCTCTCTGGAGTGATAAACGCCGAAAAAGGTACGTTCAGCCCGGTGGCAATTTTCCACAAGGTTGAGACCGTCGGGCTGGACTCATTGCGTTCGATTTGCCCAAGCATCGCTTTCGACACGCCCGTCTCTTCCGCCAGTTTCGACAGGCTCCAGCCCCGCGCCTGACGCAGCGCTTTCAGTGTGGTTGCCAGGTGTTGAGTGATATCCATAGTTCCTCCCGTTGCAGCAAAGCATACCACTTGTACGCTATAGCGCACAGTGATACCTTATCCCGGACGTTATAACGCACAACGGAGTTCACATGCGATCGACTGCCTCTCTCTTTCCTGCCGTGCTGGCTGGTTTTGTTGCCGTTCTGGTGGGCTACGCCAGCTCTGCCGCCATTATCTGGCAGGCGGCTGCGGCGGCGGGCGCCAGTACACAGCAAATCGCCGGATGGATGACCGCGCTGGGGCTCGGGATGGGGATCAGCACGCTTGCATTGTCGTGGTGGTATAAAGCCCCGGTGCTGACCGCCTGGTCGACTCCTGGCGCGGCGCTGCTCGCCACCAGCCTGCAAGGCGTGACGCTGGCGGAAACCATAGGGGTATTTATATTTGCGAATGCGCTGATTCTGCTGTGCGGCGTCACTGGCCTGTTTGCCCGGTTGATGAAACTGATCCCGCACTCGCTTGCCGCCGCTATGCTGGCAGGCGTGCTCTTACAGTTTGGCCTGAAGGCATTCAGCAATCTTGAGGGACACGTGCTTCTTTGCGGCAGTATGCTGGCCGCCTGGCTGGTGGCTAAAGCCGTAGCGCCCCGGTACGCCATTGTCGCCACGCTGCTGGTGGGGGTGTTCGTGGCCTGGGCTGGAGGTGACCTTGTCACGAATAAAATGACGTTATCGCTGATCATGCCGGAGTTCATTGCCCCTGCGTTCACCTTCACCAGCCTGATCAGCATCGGCTTACCCTTCTTCCTGGTGACCATGGCGTCGCAGAATGCGCCCGGCTTCGCCACCATGCAGGCATCGGGCTATCCGCTGGCGGTCTCACCGCTGATCGTTGCCACCGGCGGGCTGGCGCTGCTGTTGTCCCCCTTCGGCGTCTATTCCATCTGCATCGCCGCCATCACCGCCGCCATCTGCCAGAGCCCGGACGCCCACCCGGATGCCAGTAAACGCTGGCTGGCAGCGGCGGCCGCAGGCGGGTTTTATCTGCTGGCGGGGGTGTTCGGCGGGTCGATTTCGGGGCTGATGGCCGCCCTGCCGCTGAGCGGCATCCAGACGCTGGCCGGGCTGGCCCTGCTCGGCACTATCAGCGGGAGTTTGTATCAGGCACTGAATCATGAAGCAGAGCGCGACGCGGCGATCGTCACCTTCCTGATGACCGCCAGCGGCGTCACGCTCCTGGGAATTGGCTCCGCTTTCTGGGGGCTGGTGCTGGGTGGGATCTGTTACGCTGTCTTCTCACGCCTTCGCCGCGCGTAGCTGTGACGGCGTGATGCCGGTCATGCTGCGAAAACGGTTACTGAAATGGCTGGCGGAGTTAAATCCGCAGGCCAGCGCGATGTCGGTGAGCGGCGTGGTCGTGTGCTGAATCAGCGCTTTGGCCTTCTCCATGCGGCGCTGCATGACGTACTGATGCGGCGCCAGCCCCATCGACTGGCGGAACATCCGCGCAAAGTGATACTCACTGAGTGCGGCCTGGCCCGCCAGTTCCGCAAGCGTTAAAGGTTGCGCCAGATTTTCCTCGATAAAGGCCAGCACGTTGCGCAGCACAAACGGCGATAGCCCGCCGGTGACCACCGGTAACTTCCACTGGACGCTGGAATAGTGCTGGACCAAATGCGTCAGTAATAAGGTCGACGCAGTGCTCAGGGTGAGCTGATTGGCGTTTTGCTGCCAGTCGCAGCCGAGCAAAAACTGGCGATAAAGGGCGGTGATTTTCGGATCGCTGCCGAAGATTTTTTCCTCCAGCGTCAGCGATAGCGGTCGTTTATCCCAGATTTTCTCCCCCACGTCCCGCAGGTGTTCATCGGTGCAGTAGAGGTGCACGAACGACAGGTCATCACGAATATCCCATGTGGATTCGCTCTCTTCCGGCATCAGACAAAAACGGTCCGGCCCACCGCCATTTTTCCAGCCACCCGGCGTTTTTTGATAGCTTTCATAGCCATCCGCCACGTACAGGCTAAGGGTGTGATGGTTGCTTTTCACGGTGATCGTGTCGTGCTTGTTGTACCACGCCGCCAGTTGAATGCCAGTATTGAGCGCGACGGTTTCCCGCAGCACTGCATTTTTTTGGCGTAACGTTTCAAAGGTGTCGTAAACGAGAGACATGGCCGTAAACAGGTGATTAATCAGACTGTCAGTCTAAGAAGTGTTGCAGCCTGTTACCAGCCATTGTGCGAGAAAAAAGCGCAAGAATTTGCAAGTCCGGCGCAAGGCGATGAAAGCCGGGGCCCCCTTCTTTCGCCACACTGTTGTTTTCCGCGGTATGAGAAGAGAGACACCATGAACGCATTACTCTATGGGCTGGTTGTTGTTATCTGGGGCACGACCTGGATCGCCATTTTTTTACAACAGGGGCCGGTTGCAGCGCCGGTCTCCATTTTCTGGCGCTTCGCCGTGGCCAGCGCCACGATGATGATCGTCCTGGTCGCCCTTCGTCGCCTGCGCAGGCTGGCGCTGCGGGATCATCTCTATTGCATGCTTCAGGGTTGCTGCGTTTTCTGTTTCAACTTCTGGTGCTTTTACACCGCCGCCGCCCATATCAATACCGGCCTTGAGTCGGTGATTTTCTCGATGGCCGTGCTGTATAACGCCATCAACAGCTTTATCTTCTTCGGCCAGCGTCCACCCGCACGCTTCTGGACGGCGGCAGCGCTGGGGCTTATCGGGATCATTACCCTGTTCTGGAACGATCTGCTCGCCAGCGGCTGGAGCGCGTCATTGCTGACGGGCATCGGGCTTTCCGCCCTCGGCACCTACGGCTTCTCGCTGGGGAATATGATCAGCATGCGTCATCAGCGAAAAGGGCTGGAAACCATGACCACCAACGCCTGGGCGATGCTGTATGGCACCGTCGTGATGGGCCTTATCGCTCTCTTCAGGGGCGATAGCTTTATGCCGGAATGGACGGTGAGCTATATGGGGGCGCTGCTCTATCTTGCGCTGTTTGGCTCGGTGATTGCCTTCGGCGCCTACTTTACGCTGGTAGGCCGCATTGGTCCCGGTAAGGCCGCGTACAGCACCCTGCTGTTCCCGCTGGTGGCGCTGTCGATTTCAACGGTGTACGAGGGTTACGTGTGGCATATCAACGGGATCGTCGGCCTGCTGTTGATTTTAGGGGGAAATATGGTGATGTTTACGAAACCGGAAACCTGGTTCCGCCGCCTGCTGACGGCATAAAATAACGGCCTGCGTAGATGCAGGCCGTTTTTATTATTTTGCTGTCTGATGGACATCAAACATGGTGGCATCGGTCGCCATATCATCCACAACCTGTTTCAGTGTGGCGAATCCCAACGGCGTGTTCTCGTTGGCAAGCTCTTTACCTTCACCTTTACGAACAACTTTAACTACCGGTTTGTTCGTGGCGGCATCAATCAGCTCACCTTCAAAGAAAAGATGCGTATCCATGGTGCGATGGCCAGTTGCCATCTGCGTACCCGCAACCAGCAGCGCGACGGGCACCACTTCATAGAACTGCAAACCTTCT
The DNA here is from genome assembly GCF_013375955.1 of Enterobacter sp. DSM 30060. Classification (NCBI taxonomy): domain Bacteria; kingdom Pseudomonadati; phylum Pseudomonadota; class Gammaproteobacteria; order Enterobacterales; family Enterobacteriaceae; genus Enterobacter; species Enterobacter sp. DSM 30060. The sequence goes on along the minus strand of NZ_CP056118.1, from coordinate 4,036,139 downwards.
TTCTCTGAGCTCACACCCGTGATGGCGCCGCGGAAGATCAGGCTGTGTTTGCCCGGCGTCGTCACAATTGGCTTACGCTGGCCAATCGCGTTTTTTAATGTGTTATTGGTGTAACTCAACAATTCATCAAGCGTTTTTTGCCCAAGCTGTGTGGTTGGCTTTGGTGTCGGATAATAGGTTATCGGGGTCCAGATAATACTGTCGTAGTTCGCCGGATCATAGGAAGGATCGACCCAACGCAAGGTTGGTTTCCCGGTTGCTGATGTCATCTCCTGCAAGTCAGAGTAATCTTTTAAAAAGCCTGAATATTGATCGGGGGCTGCGACTTTTGACGCACAGCCAGAAAGGGCCAACAGGCCAGAAAGCACTGCAACTTTAAAAAAAGTGGAAGTACGCATGATGGAGTTCCGAGTTATCTGCAAGTATGCACTTGAAGTTATAACAAAAAACAGAGGGAAATGTTGTGGCAAAAAATGACGGGGAAGGCACAAATTGTAAAAATAGTGCCCGGACGGGATCCGGGCAGAAAAATATTACTGTTTTATATCTACCTGCCAGAACAGATGTTTGCCGAAGGGATCGATTTCATAGCCCGTGACCTCTTTTCTGACTGGCTCAAAAATGGTCGAGTGGGCAATCATAACCGCCGGCATTTGATCGTGCATCATCTGCTGCGCCTGCTTGTACAGCGCCACGCGTTTTTCGCGATCGGTTATCGATTTTGCTTCGGCAATCAGGTTATCAAACGGCTTATAGCACCATTTGGCCGAGTTCGACCCGCCGTTGGCGGACGTACAGGTAAACAGTGGTCCGAAGAAGTTATCTGGATCGCCCGTCGCCGTTGTCCAGCCCATCAGCGCAGCCTGATGCTCCCCGCCCTTCACGCGCTTCAGATATTCGCCCCATTCGTAGGTCACGATTTTGGTCTGCACGCCTACTTTCGCCCAGTCCGCCTGGATCATTTCAGCCATACGCTTCGCGTTCGGGTTATACGGCCGCTGCACGGGCATAGCCCACAGATCGATGCTTACGCCGTTGGCAAATCCCGCCTCCTTTAACAGCGTTTTCGCTTTTTCTGGATCGTAATCGTAGTCTTTCAGCTCGCTGTCGGCACTCCAGACGCCAGGCGGCAGCAGGTTTTTCGCCGCCGTGCCGGTGCCGTGGAAGACCGCCTCAATGATGGCCGGTTTGTTAATCGCCATCGCCAGCGCCTGGCGCACTTTTACGTTATCCAGCGGCGGCTTTTGCGTGTTAAATGCCAGGAAACCGGTATTCAGACCGGCCTTGCTCATCAGGTTGATGTCTTTGTTAGCCTTCATACGCGGCAGATCCGCCGGGTTTGGGAACGGCATCACCTGGCACTCATTCTTCTCGACTTTGGCAAAACGCACCGAGGCGTCCGGCGTGATGGTGAACACCAGACGATCCAGCTTCGATTTTCCCTGCCAGTAGTCCGGGAAGGCGGTAAAGAGGATGCGGGAATCCTTCTGATATTGCGCCAGTTTAAACGGCCCGGTGCCAATCGGCTGCATATCAACCTTTTCAGGCGTGCCCGCTTTCAGCATGGCATCGGCATACTCCGCCGACAGGATGGAGGCAAAATACCACGCCAGATCGGCAACAAACGGCGCTTCCGGGTGCGCCAGGGTGAAGCGCACGGTGCGATCGTCAACCTTATCAATGGCGGTAATCAGGTTGCCGAACTCCAGACTTTCGAAGTTGGAATAACTGCCGTTGGAGACGTTATGGTAGGGATGATTCACATCCTTCTGGCGCATAAACGAGAAAATCACGTCATCCGCGTTGAAGTCGCGCGTCGGCGTGAACAGTTTATTACTGTGGAATTTCACCCCTTTGCGCAGGTGGAAGGTGTAGACCTTACCATCCTCGCTCACCTCCCAGCTTTCCGCCAGGCTCGGCACCAGTTCGGTAGTGCCCGGTTTGAAATCGACCAGACGGTTATAAACCGGTACGGCGCTGGCGTCCACGCTGGTCCCCGACGTATAGAGCTGAGGATTGAAATTTTCCGGCGATCCTTCGGAGCAATACACCAGCGTTTTTGCCGCGACGGTGGAACTGACCGTCAGCGCAGCAAGCGCCAGCGTTATCATTGTGAATGTGCTTTTCATCATTTATTCCTGTCTTTTTAATTCGACGGCTAATTACTTCTTTTGCCATTTCATAAATAACATTAAAGTGATGACGCAAACACATGAAAAATAAATACAGAAGGAAACACTATGGGCTCAGAACTCTCCAGACAATTAACCCAACGCTTTTTCCGCTATCTCGCCATCACCAGCCAGAGCGACCCGAAAGTCAAAACCCTGCCCTCCACCCCGGGCCAGCACGACATGGCGCGGGAGCTGGCGAAGGAGCTGGAAACGCTGGGGTTAGACGATATTGTGATTGATGAGTTCGCCACCGTTACCGCCGTGAAAAAAGGCAATATTCCCGGCGCGCCGCGGATTGGTTTTATTACCCATATTGATACCGTTGACGTCGGTTTATCCCCGGATATTCATCCACAAATATTAACCTTTACGGGAGATGATCTCTGCCTGAATAAAGAAAAAGATATTTGGTTGCGCGTAAATGAGCACCCGGAAATTCTGGCTTATCCTGATGAGGAGATTATTTTCAGCGACGGAACCAGCGTATTAGGCGCAGATAATAAAGCGGCCGTCACCGTGGTCATGACGGTGCTGGAAAACCTCACCGCTGAACATAAGCATGGCGATATTGTGGTGGCGTTTGTGCCCGATGAAGAGATTGGTCTCTGTGGCGCGAAAGCGCTGGATTTGAAGCGCTTCGACGTCGATTTTGCCTGGACCATCGACTGTTGCGAGCTGGGGGAAATTGTTTACGAGAACTTTAACGCGGCGGCGGCTGAAATTCGCTTTACCGGCGTCACGGCGCACCCGATGTCCGCCAAAGGGGTGCTGGTCAACCCGCTGCTGATGGCAACGGATTTCATCAGCCATTTCGATCGCCAGCAAACCCCGGAATGCACCGAGGGGCGCGAAGGTTATATCTGGTTTAACGGCATCCAGGCCGGGCAAAACGAAGCGGTGCTGAAAGCCAACATTCGTGATTTTGACAAAGAGGGTTTTGCCGCCCGCAAGCAGCAAGTTGCCGATGTGGCAGCGCGGATTGCTGCGCAGCATCCCACGGCAAACGTGGAGTATCGCATTGAAGATACCTACAGCAATATCAGCAATGCGATTGGCGAAGACCGCCGCGCGATCGACCTGATGTTCGAGGCGATGGAATCGCTCGGTATCACCCCAAAACCGATCCCCATGCGCGGTGGCACGGACGGGGCGGCCCTGTCAGCCAAAGGCTTGCTCACCCCGAACTTCTTCACCGGCGCCCATAACTTCCACTCAAAGTTTGAGTTTTTACCGCTGTCGTCGTTCGAGGCCTCCTGTCGCACGGCCCTGCAACTCTGTCTGCTGGCCGCGCGTTAAGCGGGCTTGCGTGCGAACATGGTGGCGAAGCGCAGCTTGATACGGTTCCCGTTGGCATCGGTACGGTGGAGTTCCCCCACCTCTTCGTTGTACTTGATCAGCTCCCAGCCTTCGTAGTAGTGGCTCAGTTCACCGGTTTTGAAGGCAAACGGGAAGCCGACGGTGCACGGATAATCCTCCGTATCCATGGCGGCAACGATCAGGTTATAGCCGCCTGGTTTAGTGCAACGCTGCATATTGGCGATAAGACCAGGGATGGTTTTCGCTTCGAGAAACATCAACACGACGGTGGAAAGAATAAAGTCATATTCGCCGTCAAAAGTCAGGTTGTTCAGGTCCTTTATCGCCGTTTGCAGATTCGCGATCCCTTCCGCCGCCTTAATGCGCTCGATGTTATCGATGCTCATCGGGTTTTTATCCCACGCCGTCACGTCATAGCCGTTGGCAGCGAGGTAGAGGCTGTTACGGCCATTTCCGCAACCGAGATCGAGCGTTTTTCCCGGCTTAACAATGTCCGCGCTGAGCAGGACCTCTGAGTGCGTGCGGGTCAGCCCATATTTCTCAGTAAAGTAGTTTTCATCGACAGTCATTATTTTTCCTCAGATTGCATTAGCAGTGCCTTATCAGCGCGCACCAGAAGTTTGCCCTGCATCAGCAAGATAAAAGTACGGACCAGCAGCATCGCGATGATGACGTTGGTGAAAATAAACAGGGGAACCGCGAGGGCATGAAAGAACCCTGACGGACTGCTCTGCCCCAGATGTAAACCGGTGGTCGCCAGCGCCGACACCCCGAACGAGAAGCTCCAGAACGACACGTTGAACGGCTGCGACAGATACCACGGCATCAGACGCAGCATAAACAGGAGTTGCAACAGACCATAGCCGAAAAGCATTTTGGCGAAGGTGTCCGCTTCGCCGCCGTTGACGCTAAACCAGGCGCTACAGGCCACCAGGGCAGGCGCAAGCTGGATCCCGAGCGAAGTACGAAGCGCCGCGGGCAGTTCGCCCGCGCTGCGCAGGCGTTGCAGAATGACCGGCTCGAGGCTCAGCCAGGAAAAGACCCCGGCACCAAGGAACACCAGCCCCGCATCGTGGAAACCCAGCGCACCGCAGGCCATGGCGCTGATAAAATTGTTCGCTACCGTCGGCAGATACAGTCCCGGCGTCGTGGCCTCTTCCGGATGCTTACCGCGCCACAGCCCGGCGCTTTGCCAGGCGGCATACGCAAGCTGGATCACCACGCCTACGCTAAACAGCACCAGCGACACTGGTCGGCACCACGGCACAAAGCCAATGGCCACCAGTAGCGTTGTGGCAGGAAACAGGCTGACAAAACTGCTCATTACCGGATGCCGCATCTCGGCCAGCACGCTATGTGGAAACCGTACCGCACGGGTAAGAAACGCCACGCTCAGCAGGAACCAGATCGCCACCGCCAGCGCCACCAGGATCTCGCCCGGCCAGCGCGTCACCGGCCAGATAGTACCGGCATAACGCCAGGCGAACCCCATACCTATGGTACCCAGAACCATACCGAAATAACCGGCGGGCAAGTTAAGAACGCGTTGGTCTTGGTTATGCATTTTTTTTAAACTTTAAAATGTATTTTAAATGCCATTTTAAGGGGTTTAACGTGCAGACGCCAGCACTTCGAAACGCCAAAAGTTTGCTACGTTTAGTGAATGGCTTTTCAGGGAAAACACGATGACAAAATACAGGCTTGGCAATGAAACGCGTCTCTGGCGCTGGCAGGACGGATCAACGCCGTGCACAACCCTACTCAGACAGATTATTGCCGCAAAGGATTTTAACGATGTGACCAGCGGGACAAAAGGTGGTTGGGTTGAGGATGAACACGCGCTCGCCCAGGACGGGGATTGCTGGGTTTATGATGAAAACAGCGTGGTGTTTGCCGGGGCCAGGATATCCGGCAACGCCCGCCTCACCCAACCCTGCATCGTAAGCCACCGCGCACACGTAGGCGGCAACAGCTGGCTTGACGCGGCAGAAGTGAGTCACGGCGCGGCAATAAGTGACAACGTCACTATCCAGCACTCCACCGTACGCGGGGAATGCCGTATCGCGGGTGACGCACGGGTGCTGCATAACAGCATGGTGATTGCAGCCAAAGGGCTGACACCCGACCGTGAGCAGATCCTGCAGATTTACGACAGAGCCACGGTCAGCCAGTCGCGTATTGTGCATCAGGCGCAAATCTACGGCGATGCCATGGTGACCTGGGCCTTTGTTGAGCACCGCGCGGAGGTGTTTGACCGCGCCATTCTTGAGGGCAACGCGCTTAATAACGTCTGGGTGTGCGACTGCGCCAAAGTGTACGGCAACGCCCGCCTGCTGGCCCGTTTAGAGGATGATGCGATCCCGACCGTGCGGTACAGTTCACAGGTCGCGGAAAACGCCCTCGTCGAAGGTAACTGCGTGATTAAACACCACGTATTGATTGGTGGCGAGGCGTGGTTACGCGGCGGGCCGATCCTGATTGATGACAAGGTCGTTATTCAGGGGCGCGCGCGTATCAGCGGTGATGTCCTGATTGAGCATCAGGTGGAGATGACAGACGATGCGGCGATCGAGGCGCCGGAGGGTGAAAGCATTCACGTCCGGGGAGCCAAAGTGATCAACGGTGACACGCGGATCACCCGGACGCCGCTGCTGGGGGCGCTATAGCGGGAATAACCTGGCGTACAGGTTTACGTCATCGAAGCGGCCGTTGAGCATTTCCGCTTCCCGCAAACAACCTTCCAGCGCAAAACCGTTGCGCTGCGCCACGCGGTTACTGTTATGGTTAGCCACGCGACATTTGATCACAAAGCGGCGGATCTCGCCGCGCTCAACGTAATAGCGCATAAACGCCTGTAGCGCCTGAGAGAGAATGCCCTGTCCCTGATGCGCTTTGTCAAGCCAGTAGCCGATGTACCCGGCCTTATTGGCAGGCTCTATCGCGTTAAAAGAAAGCACGCCCACCAGCTCGTCCTTCATGAAAATCAGGAACATTTTGGCGTAGCCGCGCTGGTGCAGCATCTGGTTGCTCTGCACGTTACGGCGCGTGTCCTCTTCAGTGCCGGCATGCTGCGCCCAGTCGAAGGCGGTTTGCAGCCAGGTTTTGTTTTTAATAACGAGGTTATGCAGATCGGTGGTATAGCGCTCTTCGACGGCGCGAAGCTCGATTTCCTGGGTTACGGGGATAATTTCTGAAGACATAGTGCCTCTTAATTACCGGGTGGCGCTAACGCTTACCCGGCCAACAAATGCGTCCGGATCAGGCCGGGTAAGGCGAAGCCGCCACCCGGCACAAACCCATAAGGACTAACGCATGATCCGGTCGTCAACGTAGTTACGTTTGTCCGGCGCGGGCGGGAAATACTGGTACAGCCAGGTCTCGCTGATGGCGTCGCCCTGACAGCGCAGGAACAGACGCATATCGACCGGCTCGGTGGAGTCAGAGGTTGGGTACCAGTCAAACAGAATGCGATACCCGTCGAACGGCTCGACGTAGAGGATCTCCACCTGCTTCGCTTCACCGCTGGACAGGGTGATCACCGGCTCAATGCCCTTCGGTGCGGCGGCCTTCAAATCGCCCCCGACGAAGTCGATGGCAAAGCGACGGGCCCACACTTTCGGGTAATTTTCACCCGGCGCCCAGCCCTCCGGGAAGCCGCCCATACCGGTACGGGTAGCGTAGACGTTTGCCAGCGGTGAACGCACCGGCGGCTGCGCGCTCCAGTAGAGACGGTATTTGAAGTCCAGCTCATCACCCGCCTGCACCGGTTTTTCCGGCTGCCAGAAGCAGACCACGTTATCGAGCGTCTCGCCGGTTGTCGGGATCTCCATCAGGGCGATGGATCCTTTACCCCAGTTGTTGCGCGGCTCGACCCACAGGCTTGGTCGCTTGTTATACCAGCCCATGACGTCCTGGTAATGGGAGAAATCACGGTCAAGCTGCAACAAACCAAAGCCTTTCGGGTTTTTATCCAGATAAGCGTTAAATTGCAGCTTTTGCGGGTTGTTCAGCGGTCGGCAGATCCACTCTCCGTTACCGCGCCACATTGCCAGGCGGTCTGAATCGTGGATCTGCGGATGAATGGTGTCGCACATGCGGCGTTCGTTGTTGCCGCAGCTGAACATGCTGGTCATCGGCGCGATGCCGAGCTGCTTGATGTCTTTGCGCGCATAGAGATGGTTCTCGACGTCCATGATCACCTGGCTCTTCTCACAGTGGATCACAAACTTATAGGCACCGGTAATGCTCGGGCTGTCCAGCAGCGCATAGACGGTAAAGGTGGTATCGCCCGGCTTAACGGTTTCAAACCAGAAGGAGGTGAAATCCGGGAACTCTTCCGGGGTGTCAGTAAAGGTATCCACCGCCAGCCCGCGCGCGGAAAGGCCGTACTGGTAGGTATCATCCACTGCGCGGAAGTAACTCGCGCCCAGGAACGAAACGATATCGCGTCGCGCCAGTTCGGGCGCTTTAAAGACGCGGAATCCGGCGAAGCCGAGGTCGCTCTGACCTTCAAGCTGTTTGGTATCCACGCCCGTATCGCCGTAGCTGAACAACTCTGGACGGAAGTGGATCTCACGCGCCTGAGAGGTGCTTTGATCCAGCGAGAACATGCGCACGCGGCGGCGGAACCCCATCCCCATATGGAAGAACTGGGCATCCAGCTGACGGCCTTCAATGTTATTCCACAGCGACTGTTTCTCATCGTAACGGATGGCGTTGTACGCCTGCGGCGTCATGGTGGCCAGCGTTTCCGGCAGCGGACGCGGCGCACCGCCCCACGGGGTTTTCGCCAGATCGTGCGCCATGGATTGCAGAACAGAGAAGTCAAAGCGACGGCTCTGACCGTCGGCAATGTCGGAGTCAGCAGCATACGCCGCCTGGGAAAACAGAGAAGCAAGGCCAGAAGTGCCGCTCAGGGCAGCCATTGCCAGGGAACCTTTGAGAAAACGTCTGCGATTCATGCCTGAGAAAACGTCCTTATGGTCGTGTGAATGAGTTTCGCGCGCAGCGAAATGACGGCAAGAAAGAACGCACAGCCTAAACAAAAACGGTTAAGAATCCAATTGTTGGCGGGTGATTATCTGAACAAACCGAGAAATATTTTCTGTCGACCAGAACGGCCTGAAAAAGGGGTAAAGTTATGTATAAAAATGTCCCGGCTGGACATCAACAGCCGGGACCAACGAGGCGGTTATTTTACGCTGACATCGATACCCGGGAAGTACTTATCAGCCAGTTTAGCGATCGTGCCGTCGGCACGTACTTTATCAATTGCGGCATCAAGCTGCTTTTTGGTGGCCTCATCCCCCTTACGCAGCCCAAAGCCGATCCCACTGCCGAGGATGGTGTCGTCCGACACCGGTTTGCCGATAAAGCCAAACCCTTTACCCTGCGGCTTGCTGAGGAAACCTGCCTGCCCGGCCGCTGACATGACCAGCGAGGCATCGATGCGGCCATTCAGCAGATCTCCCCAGGCCATATTCTGATCTTTATAAGACACCACGGTGACACCGTGCTTTTCCCAGTGCTCTTTGGCGTAGGTTTCCTGAATTGAACCCTGGAGAACGCCGATGGTTTTGCCCTTCAGCCCTTCCGGCGTGGCCTCTACCGCAGAACCAGCTTTACCCACAAGCTGGGAGGGAATACGGTAGATGGGCTGGGTAAAATCAATGCTCTTACGACGCTGTTCGGTGATGTTCATCGCCGAGTTTATGGCGTCGAACTTTTTCGCCAGCAGACCGGGAATCAACGCATCAAACGAGGTTTCTACCCAGCTGCACTTCAGCGCGGCGGCTTTACAGATGGCATTTCCCAGTTCTACGTCAAATCCTTCCAGCTCCCCTGAGGCATTGCGGCTTTCAAACGGCGGATATTCCGCTTCCAGCCCGTATCGCAACTCGGTAGCAGCAAACGACGAGAATGAACACAGCAGTCCTATGCCGACAACTAACGCGCCTAATTTCATCTCAAATTCCTTAACGTGGTGTAACCCGACAAAGGGCCTGGGCACCTGCCCGTAACGTCGCCTCATCTTTCGCAAAAGAGAGACGGATCAGTTTATTGTCCGTGCCATCGGCATAAAACGCTGACAGCGGAATGGTGGCAACCCCGTACTCAACAATCAGCCTTTTCACCATCTCGCTGTCGCGCTCGTCGCTAAAGCCGCTGTAATCCGCAAGCAGGAAGAACGAACCGGCACTCGGAAGCAGCCTGAACGGTGAGTCGGCGAGCAAACTTTGCAGCAGATCGCGCTTGCGCTGATAAAACGCCGCCAGCGACAGCCAGGTTTGCGGATCGGTCATGTGTTCGGCAAACGCGTACTGCATCGGCGTATCGGCCGAGAACATTAAAAATTGATGGACCTTACATATTTCATCCATCAGCTCCGCGGGCGCCACACAATAACCCACGCGCCAGCCGGTGACGTGATAGGTTTTTCCGAAAGAAGAAATAATCACGCTGCGCTCCGCCAGTTGCGGGTGCGTTGCCATCCCATGGTGCGGTTCGCCATCAAAAACGACGTGCTCGTACACTTCATCAGACAAAATGATGATGTCGGTGTGGCGCGTCAGCGCTGCCAGCTGGTGCAGATCGGCGGCTGAAAACACCTGTCCGCTCGGGTTGTGCGGCGTATTGACGATGATCATCCGCGTGCGCGGGGTAATAGCCGCGCGTACTTCATCCCAGTTCACGGCAAAATCCGGTACCGTCAGCTTAATAGCGATCGGCGTCGCCCACTGCAGGCGGACAATCGGCGCATAGCTGTCAAAGGAGGGCTCGAAATAGATCACCTCATCGCCAGGATGAACCAGCCCGCTGATGGCTGAGTAAAGCCCTTCGCTGGCGCTGGCGGTCACCAGTACCTCACTCGCCGGGTCATAGCGGGTGCCATAGAGCGTGGCAATTTTGTCCGCGATGCGCTCTCTGAGCGGTTGCAGCCCGGTCATGGAGGCATACTGGTTATGCCCTGACTCCATGGCGCGAGTGACGCCGGAGATAAGTTTTGGGTCGCAGGAAAAATTCGGCGCACCCTGAGAAAGGTTGATGGCGTTATGCCGGGCTGAAAGCTGGCCGATAACGGTAAAAATGGTGGTTCCTACATCGGGCAATTTGGAGCGGGTCTGCACCGGCGTTTTCAAAGTCATCCTCTGTCCCTTCTCGTGGTGAATGCATAACTATTCAAACAATAACTTGATTGCCGGGACAATCGAATTGTTGTCATAATAGCCATGACAAAAACGCATAGCTAAGGTGAGATATGTCGCGTCGTTCATTTCCGCTTAATGCCGTAGAGACGTTTATCGTGACCGCGCGTCACCTGAATCTTACCCATGCCGCGAAGGAGCTTTGTCTGACGCAGGGGGCGGTAAGCCGCAAAATTGCCTCGCTGGAAAGCTGGTTCGGCTTCCCGCTGTTCGAACGCCATGCTCGCGGCCTGCGTCTTTCTTCACAGGGAAGCGCCCTGCTGCCGGAACTGCAACCTGCGTTTGAGCACCTGCTTAACGTTGCTGAACAGGCGCGGACGCACCAGACCGTAATTCGACTGAAAGCGCCTACCTGCGCGATGCGCTGGCTGGTACCGCGTCTGTTACAGGTCGAGCGCGAACAGCCGGAACTCCAGATTGCGCTGACCACTACCACCGATCATAACGTCAATTTCAAAACCGAATCCTATGACGCGGCGATTGTGTTTGGAACGCACATGAGCGCCGGCGATCTGCTGTTCGAAGAGGCCTTAACCCCGGTGATGAGCCCGCTGCGGGCCGGTTCTGCGCTGGAAACACTCACCTTCCTTCACCCCACGCGGGACAAAACGGACTGGACGCTGTGGCTGGCGAAACAGCCGCGTCCGGCGCCAGCTATGCTCAAAAATCAACACTTTGAAACCATGGATCTGGCCATTACCGCCGCCATTCAGGGGCTGGGCATCGCCATTGCGGATGAAACGCTGGTGGAGGAGGACGTGCGCGCCGGACGGCTGATACGGCCTTATGATACGAGCATAAAGACGGGGGCGAGCTACCGGCTGGTGTTACGCGACGCACCCGACCCGGAGAACGGGCTGGATGCGTTTCGTGCCTGTCTGCTCAGTCGAGGCTGACGTGGTGTTTCATTACCCGTTTGAAGAGGCTCATACGGGCACGCATAAAACGGTTTTCAAGCCGAAAACCTGCATGTTTATTCACACCGATGCGTAACAACACGTCCCGGCCTTTCCGGCAGGCGGGCCAGCGCGTGGGCCCCACCAGGCTATCGCGTGCTCCCGCATCCCGGGCGAAGCTCACCCAGTAGTCCGCCACCTGAGCGGCGAAGGCCAGATCGCGTTCATTTACATACTGCCGCGAGGGTTCCACCTGCCCAAGGGTATCGAACACGTAGGGCACTTCGTTACCGTGCCAGGCGCCGTTGGTATACGTCGCGTGCTCCGCTTCGGCCACATAATCAAACCAGTATCGCCAGCACAGGCCGCCTGCCCGCTGCTGCGCCTGCATCACCACGTATCCCATGGTGGTAAAGGCCATGTCGCGGCAAACCTGCCTGCCGAGTTCCTCATCGCCCTTCACGCCCGGATAAAGCAGCTTGATCAGCCCCAGGCCAAAGCGCCGCTCGCGACGGAGCTTCTGGATCTGCCCGGCAAGATCGACCCCGAACACCGACATCACGCTGGCTTCGTCGCTGTTTGACCCAATCATCACCGGTACTGAATGCTGACGGGCAGCGAAAAAGACATCGAGCATGGCCTCAGGCAAAACGCAGTCACCCACGATGGGCGCAGGGGCGATATTCAGTGGCGAGGTCAGCGGCCAGAACGCCTCAGGCGGGATCGCGCGAAGCTGTTCCGCGGTGGCATTTTGCAGGCCAAAATGGGCAGCAATCACTTCGCCTTTATGCATGGCCTGCTCGCGCGGGGTGTCGGGCAGCGTGTACCCGCTTTGCACAATGGCTTTATGGAACAGTCCTCCCGCAAGCGGAGAAGCCATCAGCGACAGCACGCTGCGCGCACCGGCCGACTCGCCAAATACGGTGATGTTCTCAGGATCGCCGCCGAACGCGGCAATGTTATCGCGCACCCATTCCAGGGCCTGGATCTGATCGAGCAGCGCAAAGTTATGCACCACGCGTTCTTCTTCCCCCTCCAGCGCCGGATGGGCAAAAAAGCCGAGGTGTCCGAGACGGTAATTAATTGTCACCACCACCGTGCCGCGCTTCGCCAGCGCCCTGCCGTTATACGGAGGCAGACCGCCAGCGCCGAGGGTAAATCCTCCGCCGTGCAGCCAGACCATCACCGGAAGCGGATCGGCGCGTACGGCTGGCGACCAGACGTTAAGGTACAGGCAGTCTTCAGAGAACTGGCCGGGATCGCCGCCGCCCAGCTCCTGACAGCTTTCGCTGCTCTGCCAGCTGGAGGCGGAGAACGCCGTCGCCGGACGCACGCCATCCCAGCGTGCAGGGGGGCGTGGGGAGCGCCAGCGCCACGGGCCAACCGGCGGTGCCGCATAAGGAATGCCACACCACACATGGGTATCGCCTTCAGTAGAACCAATTAGTGCGCCCTGGCGCGTTTCAACCACAGGGGCGGAGGGATTTTCCATACCAACCTTCTTTTTCCATCACACCCCTGCAGAGTAACGGTTTCAGAGCAAACCGCAACGCTGTTTGCTGCGCGCTTCCGCCTCCTCGTAAAGCGTAAACTCGTCGTACACCGCACAGCCGAGCGCGGCTTCGAAGGCATTGCGGCTGGCATTGCCGTGGCTGCGCGCCTGCGTTTCATTGCCAAGATTCGACTGGAAAATCCCCGCCGCGCTGACGGGCAGAAAATCCTCATAGGTGATCGGCTGCGCCACAACCCAGCCGCGTTCGATCAGCGGCTGCGGATCGTCGCCGGGACGAAACGCGTGGCGATGCGCCTCACCTGTCGGAGTCAGACGGTAGCGGAAATAAGCCAGCCCCTGACGGCGCAGGAACATTTCGCTGTCCGGGAAGGTGCTGAAGATCTCGCGCAGGTGAAGCTGATGGGTCAGGTTGTCTTTGCCGGTCCCGGCCTGATTTAACAGACGGTCGTACAGCTCGCGCCCTTTCGGCGTAAGGGCCACGCCCCGCTGCTCAATCTCACCGAAACGCGCGGTATGCGTACCCTTGTGTTCTCCCGCGAAAAGCACCGGCTCTTCCAGCGCCTTAAAGCTGGTCTGGCGCAGGAGGATCGGCACCTCGCGGCGCGGCGGTCCTTCAATCAGGATTTTCGGCTCAATGCCGTACTTCGGCATCAGCTCCTGTACCCGGTCGATATCCAGCGTGCGCGGCGTGAGATGGTTGATATGGCACCCCGGGAAACAGACCACGTCGGCTATCAGGCGATGTTCGTTACTAAGCGCCAGATAGGTTTCCTGATCGACCGTCGCATGGCGATGCCAGCGGAAGGTTTCTAAGGCTTCCTGCACAAATTCGCGCGCCTGTGCCTCGGTAAAGTGTCCCTGTACATCATGCAGGTCGATCAGGTCCAGGCAGCGCGGCGTAAAGATGTTGCGCCGGGAGAGGATCTCTGCCGCCCTTTCGCGCAGCGCAACGTTTTCAATCAGCTCCAGGCGCAGCAGCGAGGTAAAAATGCGAAACGGATTACGGCAGAGCGCCGCATCGTCAGTCGGACGAAACGCCGTCGAATGGACGGGCACGCCCGCCTGGGAGAGATCGTAGTAGCTGACCGGGTACATGCCCATAATGGCGAAGATCCGGCGCAGGGTGGAAAGCTCCTGCGCGGTGCCAACGCGGATCGCACCGTGACGTTCAACATTCAGGCGCGCCAGTTCGTCTGCATTTGCCAGTTGTTCATGTAAAAGTGGGTTATTTTCCAGAACCGCCAGGTTAACGTCCGCCACCAGTTCCAGCAAGGTGCCGTACTGCGGAACTTCCTGCTGGTACATCGCCGACATAGCCTGCGAAAAGTGTTCCCGAATATCATCAGCCGTGATGGTGTTCGCCATGATGTCATGCCTCCAGTGAATACTACCTGGAGTGTAGAGAAGCCCGTTCTTTTCGTTGGGAAGAATTTACAAATTGTGATCCAGGCAGACGAGTGGTCAAAGCATGGGCGTTTTCGAAAAACAGTTGTAACTCAAACAGATCAAATGTTAAAAATATTTTGCTATCAGGTTATCAAATTCAAACAACTTAACTTGTCACCCGCGTCGCTCTGTTTTTAACATCGCCTATGGAAAAAAATGGTCTGTTCAGTCAGCGCATACGCTTGCGCCATTTGCATACATTTGTGGCCGTCGCTCAACAGGGAACGCTGGGGCGAGCGGCTGAAACCCTTAACCTTAGTCAGCCTGCACTATCCAAAACGCTGAACGAACTGGAACAGCTTACCGGAACCCGCCTGTTCGATCGCGGCCGTCTGGGCGCTCAGCTTACTCTCGTGGGCGAACAGTTCCTGACGCATGCCGTTAAAGTTCTTGATGCCCTCAATACCGCCGGTCAGGCCTTAAACCGTAAAGAAGAGCAGGCCAGCGACATCGTGCGCGTGGGCGCACTGCCAACGGCTGCGCTGGGCATATTGCCTGCGGCGATCGGCCAGTTCCACCGCCAGCAAAAGCACGCCACGCTTCAGGTCGCGACTATGAATAACACCATGCTGCTGGCGGGCCTGAAGTCAGGCGAGCTGGATCTGGGCATTGGCCGGATGTCCGATCCGGAACTGATGAGCGGCCTGAATTACGAGCTGCTGTTCCTGGAATCACTGAAGCTGGTCGTGCGTCCGAATCATCCCCTGCTGCAGGATACCGTCACCTTAAGCCGCGTAATGGAGTGGCCGGTGGTAGTTTCCCCGAAAGGAACGGTTCCGCGTCAGAATGCGGAAGCGTTGCTGCAAATGCAGGGCTGCACGCTGCCTTCAGGGTGTATTGAAACGCTCTCGGCGTCTCTTTCGCGCCAGCTGACGGTGGATTATGACTACGTGTGGTTTGTGCCGTCCGGCGCGGTGAAGGACGATCTGCGACGCGGCGTGCTCACCGCGCTGCCGGTAACCTCACCCGGCGCAGGAGAACCCATTGGGATCCTGACGCGGGTAGATGCCCCGCTCTCTGAAGGCGCCCAAACGCTGTTAAGCGCCATTCGTAAGTCAATGCCTCTCTGACCCTAAACGCAGAACCCGCCGCGAGGGCGGGTCTGTCTTACTCAGAACGTTTCCCAGTTATCACCTGAGACAGTCGCCGCCGGGGTTAAAGGCGCGGGTTTTGCTGCGGTTGCGGCAGCAGTCCTTCCTGCTCGTGCCCCATTGAGACGAAACGCGCCAACGGCTTCCGTCAGACGCGCGCCCTGCTCTTCCAGCGAGGCCGCCGCCGCAGAGGCTTCTTCCACCAGCGAGGCATTCTGCTGCGTCACCTTATCCATCTCGGAAATCGCCTGGCTCACCTGAACGATGCCGCGGCTCTGCTCATCGGACGCGGCCGCAATCTCCAGCATAATATCGGTGACGCGTTTAACCGCCTCGACGATCTCATTCATGGTATTGCCCGCCGCAACCACCTCCCCGGAACCCTGATCGATAAGCGACACCGATTCATTAATCAGGCTTTCAATCTCTTTCGCCGCGTTCGCGCTGCGGCTTGCCAGGGTGCGGACTTCACTCGCCACGACCGCAAAGCCGCGTCCTTGTTCACCCGCACGCGCCGCCTCTACCGCCGCATTGAGCGCGAGAATATTGGTCTGGAACGCGATGCTGTTAATCACGGCGGTAATTTCAGAGATCTTCTTCGAGCTGGTGGAAATATTACCCATGGTTTTCACCACGCCGGAGACCATCTGCCCCCCGCGGCTGGCCTTACCGGAGGCATCTTCTGCAAGTTTACTCGCATGATGCGCGTTATCGGCGTTTTGCTTCACCGTCGCGGTGAGCTGCTCCATGCTGGCCGCCGTCTGTTCGATGGCCGCCGCCTGCTGTTCGGTTCGGGATGAGAGATCGGTATTACCCGCGGAGATCTCACTGGTTCCCCGGTAGATCTCCTCCGCCCCCTGCCGCACTGTGCCCACGGTTGTCACCAGCGCGTGCTGCATTGTTTGCAGATCGCGCGTCAGGCGGCCAATTTCGCTGCGCCCGGTCGGTTCGTCCGGCATGGTCAAATCGCCTTTTGCGATATTTTCGATACGCGTAGCGGCTCGCTGAAGCGGGTTTATCACCGTACGGCGCAGCACCACAAAGGTGATCACCGCCAGCGCCAGCGCCAGGCCAAACGCGCCGAACATAAACATCAGCCCCAGCCGGGTGCGGGTGTGAGCCTGCGCCGTCAGTGCGTTCGCGCGTTCGGTGCGGATTTTTATCGCCTTCAGCAACACCGCGTTATAGGCATCGTCCAGCGGACGCGCGGTCTCATTTTCATGGTTGATAATGGCTTCAAACATGCCGTTTTTGGCATATTTCAGCATCGGCTGCATACCGGCGATGTAGGCGTCATAGCGGGCTTTCAGATCGCCATCCAGCGCTTCATCAGCCTGAGTGCGAACGGTGCGCTTCATATAGGCGGCAAATCCATCCTGCGACTGCCTGATGCGGGTCTCAGCCTCAGCGATGTTTTGCTTCATCGCCTCCATCTCCGCGATGCGGCTCGCCGCCCCCGCGTGGATCATGTTGATACGGGCGGTGCGTAAATGGTTGGAACTGTTTGACAGACCGGTGCGCACCTGGATTTCTGCTGTGACATCCTGCTGATCGTTATCGGCCTGGAGCAGGAAATAGCCTGCCAGACCCGAGCTCAAGGCAAACAGGAGAATAATGCCACCGAGAATGGAGGAAAACAGCGGAACCAGCCGGATGTGATGCAAGAAACTCAGCTTGTGCTGCGCCTGCATCGATGTTGTGTTGTCCATGACCGTCGACTCTCTTATAGGTAAGATGCGTAAAAACACGCCTGTAAAAGAGTCATCGGCACAGCGGGGAATTAGATTACGCCTAAAAGCGCCAGACAGGTCACACTTTAGAGAAGATCAGGGAAGAAATGCCAGCGGGAAAAACCGCTGGCAGAATAATCAGTTGTCGCCGAAATGGATGACGGTACGAATGGATTTTCCTTCGTGCATCAGATCGAAAGCTTCGTTGATCTGCTCCAGCGGCAGGCGGTGCGTAATGAACGGGTCGAGCTGAATTTTGCCGACCATCGCATCTTCAACCATGCCCGGCAGCTGTGTACGGCCTTTCACGCCGCCAAATGCCGACCCGCGCCATACGCGCCCTGTCACCAGCTGGAAGGGACGGGTTTTAATCTCCTGACCCGCGCCGGCCACACCGATAATGATGCTCTCGCCCCAGCCTTTGTGGCAGCACTCCAGCGCTGAGCGCATTACGTTGACGTTGCCGATACATTCGAAGCTGAAATCCACGCCGCCGTCGGTCAGCTCAACGATCACGTCCTGAACCGGTTTGTCGTAGTCTTTCGGGTTGATGAAGTCGGTCGCACCCATCTCACCTGCGAGCTTAAATTTCTCCGGGTTGGTATCCACAGCAATGATACGCCCAGCTTTCGCCTGTACCGCGCCCTGTATGACCGCCAGACCGATCCCGCCCAGGCCGAACACCGCCACGGTGTCACCCTCTTTCACTTTCGCCGTGTTATGCACCGCGCCGATACCGGTGGTGACACCGCAGCCGAGCAGACAGACTTTATCCAGCGGGGCCTGCGGATTCACTTTCGCCAGTGAGATCTCGGCGCACACCGTGTATTCGCTGAAGGTGCTGGTCCCCATGTAGTGATAGATTGGCTCGCCGTTATAGGAGAAGCGGGTTGTGCCGTCCGGCATAAGACCCTTGCCCTGCGTGGCGCGCACGGCCTGACAGAGGTTAGTTTTGCCGGATTTGCAGAACTTACACTCGCCGCACTCTGCGGTGTAGAGCGGGATCACATGGTCGCCGGGCTTCAGGCTGGTAACGCCTTCACCCACTTCCACCACCACACCGCCCCCTTCGTGGCCGAGCACCGCCGGGAATACCCCTTCCGGATCGTCACCGGAGAGGGTAAACGCATCGGTATGGCAGACGCCGGTGTGAGTAATTTTGATCAGCACTTCGCCTTTCTTCGGCGGAGCAACATCAATTTCAACGATTTTCAGCGGCTGGCCTGGGCCGAACGCGACAGCTGCGCGAGATTTCATGATGTCTTTCCCTTGTTGTGAGGTGTGTGGGTTTATTTTAGATAAGAGCGCAGCAAATGGCCGACTTCCGCCATCCGCACTGCCCGCTGATCCGGGGTGGTCTCCCCCGTCACCAGCTCATCTTTGAGGTGAATTTCAACCATTTCACCCATCAGGCCATTGGCAGCACCGCGCACGGCGGCTATTTGCTGCAGAATGGCGAGACAGGGATCGCCCGACTCCAGGGCGCGTTCAAGGGCATCAACCTGGCCTCGAATGCGGCGGACGCGGGTCAGAATACGTTTTTTATCTTCGGGTGAATGCGGCATACGCCCTCCTGATACTATAGGGGGGTATGGTACCTTGTATGTTATTGCCCTGTAAACCACAAGATAGAGACGCTGCAATGAGCACATCGCCGGCAAGCAACAAAAGATATTTAGGGTTTATTCTGGCCGCTACGAATCCTATTTAGCTCGTAATGTTAAAATTCAGCACTTATATGGCACGATGTGAACAGAAATAACATTCTCGTCACCTAACATACTGCTACAAACAAAATGGTGGTGTTAATGATTGTACTAAAGAGCTTTTTATTCTTTGTTGGCGCGGCGGTCGCATGCGCGCTTATTATTCTTTGTCTTTGGGTTGATATGCGGTTTGTCGGCCATGATATTCCGGAATTATCACTGACTGAAATTATGCAGGAAACGGTATTAGCGACTATCGTGTTCCTCCATTTTCGTCTGGCGAAAATGGATGAATCCATGCGTTACTGTAATATTCTGGTTGGCGGTTTTTTCCTGACGATGTTAATTCGTGAACTGGACGCGCTTTTTGACCTCATTTCTCATGGGAGTTGGGTGTGGTTCGCGCTGATTACCGCTCTGCTGGCTATAATTCGCCCCGTTATGCATTTTCGCACTACCCTGGAACAGCTGGCAAAATACACGCAATCCCCCTGGTACGGTATTCTGTTGAGCGGCCTGCTGGCTGTACTGGTCTTCTCCCGTCTCTTTGGAATGCAGGTGCTGTGGCACGCCATTCTGGAGCATGGCTATATGCGTGTCGTGAAAAACGCCGTGGAGGAAGGTTCGGAATCGTTCGGCTATATGCTGTGCCTGGCCGCATCCCTTGGCTATTACATTACCTTTCGCGCTAACGCACGAGAGAAATAGTCTCTTCCCGCTACGTAGACAGAGACGGCGAGGGAAATATTTTTCCACTCCATCCTTAGGGCGTTATGGTGGACATGTAAGAAAGACATATCCTAAAAAGAGGTAATCAGGCGTCGATTTTAGCGAATTCTCTCTCACTCTTGCCATCAGCGTCTATCCTTAGACTATCAACAAAAGGAGGCTGGAATGTCTGATTTCGACACTGATAAAAATGCACAATACGCTGGCGATAAAGCCAAAAACAAACTTGATGAATTATCCGGCGCTGCGCAGCAGCAGTTTGGTGAATTCGTTGATTCCCCTAAACATCAGGTGAAAGGTGCAGCGAAAAAATATGCTGCCCAGGCCAGTGATGCCGTCTCGGATGTTACTGAAGCCGTCAGAAATAACCCGTTAACGGGCTTAATCGCTGCGGGTGCGGTAGGCATCGTTCTGGGACTTCTGCTGGGACGGAAATAATTTCAGGCCCTCCGGGGCCTTTTCTTTTCCCCACGTTTTCCTCCCTCTCTTCCCCCTAATTTTGATAGTTCTTCTGACAAATCCCCGAACTGCACGAAAAACTTGTACAATTTAGATGTACAGATTTGACCGGATAGTATAAATTCGATGCCAGTGATGTTACAAAATTGTTTGTCAACGGTGGAAAATTATGCGTCGCAACCATGCTCCCTCTACAGCAGAAAGCGCTATAACCTTGTATTTTAACAAGGATAATGTCCCAACACAGCAGGAAACCCTTGGTGCCATCGTCAGTGAGATCATCAAAGAAAATGTACAACTGAGCAGAATGACAATTTGTACAAAGCTGTTGCGCAGAATTGAAGAATCAACGTCTGACGTTGAGAAAGCGCACTATAACGGTTTGATAGCCCTCTTCTTCGAGCGTTAACCTGAACACTGTTTTTAACTTACTAAGTTAGTCATGCTGAGTGAGAATAGAGCATCTGGATGCGATGACTAACCCCATGCTACAGCCGCGTGTAGCAGAGTGAGATTAAGCTATGCATAGAACTAAATTTGAACGACTTAAGGATGACCTTATCGGTGAGGCCGTATTATCCATACTGAAAGAGAACGGACCTATTACCTTTGCGTCTCTTGCTAATCGCCTGCAGGCGATGGCTAACGTTGAATCAAATGATGAGCGTAAAAATGCATTGATTGCCGCTGAAGATGAAGTGCGCCAGCGTGTAACCGGCGTATCGCACGACCGGGGAAGAGTGATGGGCGATTATGATATTGGCCGCATGCGCTCTCTCTTTACTCACAACACGCTTCTGAGCCCAAATAAGAAACACTAATTTTAACCGAGACGGTGACCACCATGAGTAAAGCGACTATGCACCAGACGTATAATTTTGAAGCCCTGCACGATAAAGGACTGGCGGAACACTTTCTTAATGCTGGAAAGCATCTCAGTGGTGAAGTTGAAGTGTTAGGCTCGGCAATACGCTGTATTATGCTGACCGGTGACAACCTTTCGAATAAAGAGATCATCCTGCAACTGATTCACGCCCTTGAAATTACCGAGGAGCCTGAAGCCTGCGATGTCATTCGCAACACACTTGAAATTGTTGTCGGCTTTACGCGTGATGATATCTGAGAATACACTATTGCGACGGTGATTGAGTGTTTTTTACTGGTGGTCGAATACTGTAGTCTGTCGTACCACCAGCATAGTGAAGCCGTTAACTAAATAGCCGTACCATTCGATCCAACTCTTCTTCTTTAACCGCGTGGGAAAGATAATAACCCTGGAATCGCTTAACCCCTAACGCGACAAGTTTTTCAAATTTTTCTTCGCTATCGACGCCTTCCGCAACGCATTCGGTCCCCGTCATGTCGCTGTAAACCTGTATCGCTTTAATAATGCTATAGTCTTTGTCGTTAGCCACAAAGTGCTCAACAATATCGCGATCAAGCTTTAGTCCATCAACATTAATCAGTCTGATGGGCAGCATAGCATGATATTTTGAAAAACAGTCATCCAGAAAAAGCCGACATCCCTCGGCGCGTAAACGCTGGAGTGTTTCGGGAATATTTTTATCCTTTGTTACGTCAATCGTTTCAGCTAGTTCAAAGACCAGTTTCCCGGCCCACTGCGGTTTGAGTAACATTTCGACGGCCTTTTTGGCCATCCCCGGCAGCGCGTTTCCCGAAGCAAGTTGAGGAGGAATGTTAACTGAAAAATAATATTTTCCATTGTATTTATTGATACCTGATACGGCCGCATGGATGACTAACGCCGTTAGCTTGAGCCATATTTCACTATTTTTTATCCCTCCCAGAAAATAGGCTGGCTTCAGGATCTCACCTTTTTTATGCCAGCGCAGCAGGATTTCAAATCCAACTCCTTTTTTATCACTATCAGTGATAATTTGATAAGCCGCAAAGATTTCCCGTTTATGTAACGCTTGTAATATATCTATTTCCGTTTCCGAAAACACTTTTGTTTTATTTTTTACTGCACAAACCTCATCTCTGAAAACGCGAGAGTCGCTAAACCATACTCTGATAATATATAATTTACCCAAACCCACCTTGCGATGGGTATAAATAGTTTTATCTGACAGCCCTAACCTCTTACTCTGCTCTTTTATGGAAATACCCCGATAGAAATTCAGTAGCACGGTTAACTCGCGATGTGTTAACCCATGCAAATTTTCTTTACCCTCCTTGTCCGGTACGTTACGCAACAAGCGTGAAGGGCCAGCACGCTCATCTGTCTCATTTTTTACAAAGCCCATTATTTCTGTAATATTCTCTACCCTGATCCTGGAAAGCTTTTTTGTATTATTAACGAGACTTCTCAACGTTGCATTAAGCCATCGCTCAGGTAGTGCACCATACAGGGTGACCCTGCAAATCACCGGCAGTGCATTCAGAACGGATACCAAGCGCTTCAGGCTTTCAAGAAAAGTAGCAACGTCACGACCAAGGAAAACCGAAACCTCGGGCGATTGATTTTCCATCATTTTTTCAACGTCAACGGAACATATTTCATCCTCTTCAAAATGGAGTCGCGTGGCGTGTACGCCTCGAGATTTCAGAAGCAGGCTATACCCTTCAAAGGTGAAACCGCAGGCTGAAATAACAAACCGTTGCTTGTAGCAAGTACCTTGCACAGAAGGTAAATTTTGAGACATAACCTGCTCCTGAGAATACAAACATCATTCCCATATGTAATTAAAGCCAATACTCCTTGTCGCATTGAATAATTTTACCGCACCCCATTTGGTTAATAAACCGTTATCAATGTTATGCACATGAACATCTTTGCGTTAATCAACCGACTCATCCATATGCAGCATAAATATCATTTTCTTTTCATATAACAACAGTAACCAGGACTTTCTCAAGGTATAATGAAAATTCCGAAAAAGAAGTCCGGACACTTCTTCTCATCGGCTCAGACAAAAAAGAGAAAATGCTATGGATAATC
The DNA here is from genome assembly GCF_013375955.1 of Enterobacter sp. DSM 30060. Lineage (NCBI taxonomy): Bacteria > Pseudomonadati > Pseudomonadota > Gammaproteobacteria > Enterobacterales > Enterobacteriaceae > Enterobacter > Enterobacter sp. DSM 30060. The sequence goes on along the minus strand of NZ_CP056118.1, from coordinate 4,012,911 downwards.
ACATCTCATCCAGAGCTTTGCTACATCGACGGGATGTCATTAAAAACAACCCGCGATTTAGTGAAGCTATAAAAGAACACTACAGAATCAATGACGCCATTTATAAAAAACAACCCCTGTTCTACAAAACGATGCTTCAGGAATCACGGTTCAATATAATACTCTCAATATGTTGTTTTGTTTTTGGCAATCAGGCTGAGTCGGTCTCGGAGATTAAGGCACTGTGCTCACGCTATAATATCGCCAGCCCTAACAGCGTTATTGCGATCATCACCATACTTAAAACCACCGGGCGAATTAAGACCTGGCGCTGTACCGAAGATCGGCGAAAAACAAAAATCGCGCCTACGGAAAAAGGACTGGATGAGCTTAAACGCTATATGTCCGGGGCGTTCACGCCTGTTAGCATTCTTTATCCGACATTCAACATTAATGTTAATCTTCTGGACAATGACACACTCAGGCACAACTTTTTCCGGCGCGCCGCAGAATACCTTTTCCGCGGATTAACATTCAGTAAAGTACTTCCGGAGGTGGGTTTATTTATTGATAAGGATGGTGGTCGGATGATTATGCTCTATCTCTATTTGCAGGCCATTAAAAACAAAACAGCATACGGTGCCATTATAGCGTATTCAGCCAGCACACTTGCAAAAGAATTTTTCGTCTCGCGTATTCACGTCAACCGCATTATCAAATCGGCACAGGAGGCAGGTTATCTTAAAGATCGCGGCGATGGCCGGATGTCCATTTACCCGGCATTTATCGAACTTGTCGAAAATTATGCCGGTTTATATTTTGCCTATGTCACACATTACATCAATGTGGTACCAAAAGAACGACGCCATGCTGTCAACATGACGTCTACACTCTGATCTGACGGGCGTTCGGCTTGCTGAGCGCCTTTTTTATCGCTCGCGCAGCGCCTCTTTTGCCTTATTTAACGGTTTCAGCAGATAATCAATGACGGATTTACTGCCGGTTTTGATATCAACCGTAGCTATCATGCCCGGAAACACCGGGAATTCCTTGCCCTGCCGGTTAGTCAGATGGTTACTGTCTGTACGGATATAAACGCGATAATAATAAACATCCCGTTTCACCTCGTCCTGAAGGGTATCCGGTGAAATCATCGTCACCTCCCCCTCCAGCCCGCCGTAAATGGAGTAGTCATAAGCGGTGATTTTCACCAGCGCTTTTTGCCCGGGATGGATAAACGCGACATCGCGCGGCGAGATTTTCGCTTCTATCACCATCTGGTCATCAAGCGGTACCAGGCTCATCAGTTTGCCGTTCGGCGGGATCACCCCGCCAACCGTCGTCACGTCAATGTCTTTCACGATGCCACGCACCGGCGCATTAAACGTTAAGCGGGTGAGTGAGTCTTCGCGCCCTTTCATCACCGAACGCTGCGCTTCGATTTCCGCGTTCGCTTTCGCCAGTTCTTCGCGGGCGCGAACGTAGTACTGGTTTTTCATCTCGGTGATTTTGCTCTCCAGTTCATTTTTTTGGCGTTCAAGGCGTAAAACTTCGACCTTACTGGCCGCCCCCTGCGTTACCAGCGGGCGCGTTAATGCCAGTTCACGCTGCACGAGATCCGCTCCCTGGCGTAAACCCGCCAGCCCTTTTTCAAGGCTTTCGCGACGAGACTGGTAAAGCGCCGTTTCCTGTTTAACCAGCTCAACGTTGTCATCCAGCTCTGCCGGGAATGTCAGCCCGGTGTCGTTCACTTCAGCATTCAGACGCGCGGCTGTCGCCATCGCAGCATTTAATCGAGACTCGCTCTCAAGCACGCTTGACTCGGTTTTCGTCCGGTCCAGTTGGGCAAGCTGTTGACCACGCTCGACGATATCGCCTTCGCGCACCATCAGACTGTGGATAATCCCCCCTTCCAGGGACTGGATCACCTGCTCGTGGGAGGACGGGATCACCTTGCCACTGCCCGTAGTGACCTCATCCAGCTGGAACAGGCTGGCCCAGGTAATAAACACCACCAGCAGGGCAAACAGCGACCATGCCACCAGCGACGATCGCGGCAGGCGGGGCTCCTTCAGTCGGCTATTAAAGCGGGAGAAATCATTCATGCCACGCCCTCCGTTTTCAGTTTAACCGTGCGCTGCGGCGCCTGCTGCGGGGCCATTCCGTGCTGGCGTAAAATGGCATCACGAGGGCCATCCATCACCACTTTGCCGTTTTCCAGCACGATGATGCGGTCAACCAGGTCCAGAATCGGCAGACGATGCGTCGCCACCACCAGCGTCCGGCGCTTACCGAGCCACTGGTGCAGATGCTGGATAAACTGCTTCTCGCTGACCTCATCCAGCCAGGCAGTGGGTTCATCCAGCAGCAGAATATTCGGCGAGGTGATCAGCGCGCGGGCCAGCAGCAGCGCCTGACGTTGCCCGCCGGAAAGCCCCATTCCGCCCTCGTTGATGATGGTGTTCAGCCCCATTTTCTGCTTGCGCACAAACTCCAGCGCGCCGCTGTTGACCAGCGCCTGATGAATTTCCTCGTCTGTCGCCAGCGGATTACCCATCAGGATGTTGTCGCGTACGGAGCCGAAGAACAGCCTCGCCTGCTGGCTGAGCAGCTGCATATCGCGGCGTACGTCAGCCGGGTCAAGATGATTAAGAGCAATATCGTCCAGCAAAATGCTGCCCTGCTGTGGCTCCTGCATTCCCGCCAGCAGGTGCAGTAAGGTGCTTTTCCCCGAACCATTCCGCCCGAGCACCGCCACGCGCTCCCCGGCGCGAATGCGCAGTTTGCTGACGTTCAGCACGGTGAGCTTCTCTTCTTCGTCGTAATAAAACCCGACGTCGTCCAGCTGATAATCACCGCGCAGGTGGGCTTTATGCACTTTTTTGCCGTGCTGGGGATCGTCAATCGGACGCTGCATCAGGTCATCCAGTCCCTTGCGGGCCACCTTTGCTGACTGCCAGCGGGAGAGCACGCCGGAAATCTGCGACAGCGGCGCAATGGTGCGGGACGCCAGAATCGAGGTGCCCACCAGCGCACCGGTGGTCATGTCGCCGCTGATGACCAGGTAACAGCCCACCAGCAGCACCACGGCGTAGACGATAGATTGCACCTCCTGGGTCCAGGTCAGCAGCAGCCCCGTCAGCCAGCGCTGTTTCATGCCGACGCTGGCGGCAACGTCATTGGTGTTATTCCACTGGTTCTGGAACCGCTGCTCGGCGCGCATCAGCTTGATGTCCTCAAGCCCCTGCACCGCTTCCACCAGCGTGGCGTTACGAATCGCCGATTCACGCATCCCTTCGCTGGAGAGTTTTCCCAGCGGGCGCTGCACCAGCAGGCCGGGAATGAGCAGCAGCGGCACGGCCAACAGCACCACCAGCACCAGCGGGCCGCCAATCATCCACAGAATGAAGACGAACAGCAGGAAGAACGGCAGATCGGAGATGGCTGCAATGGTGGTGGAGGTGATCAGCTCCCGCACCGACTCCAGCTCGCGGATCTGGGCGATAAACGACCCGGTCGATTTCGACCGTGCGCCGTTTTTAATCCGCAGGGCGTGGGCAAACACGCGCTCGGAAATACGCAGGTCGGCGCGTTTCCCTACCACATCCGAAATATGCACCCGCAGCATGCGCATGATGAATTCAAACACGATAGCGATCATCACGCCCCCAAACAGCACCCACAGCGTGGCCTCCGACTGGGACGGCACCACCCTGTCATACACCTGCATGGAAAAGACCATGCCGGAGAGCGCCAGCACGTTGGCGACCAGCGCCACCAGCATAATGTCGCTGTAGCGACGCCAGTCTTTCAGCGCCAACTGCCAGAACCAGTTTTTCTCATAGGGTTTGATGTAATCATCCACGCGCGCATCCGGCGTGGACTCCAGGGGACGCAGCACCATCAGCCCTTTTAACCGCGAACCGAGTTCGTCACGCGTCAGCGTCGTCTCCAGGCCGCCGTCGCCGCTGAACTGCACGCTGATGTTCCCTTCATTGTCCATACGGTTGATGACCGCGATTTGCCCGCCGGTGAACTCCGCCAGCAGCGGTAAGCGCCACGGGTCGAGCGATACGGCTTCCGCCGCTACCCAACGCATCCCCAGCCCAAGCTGGCGCGCCATCTCCTCCAGCACCAGCTGGCGCGAAGACTGGCTTTCATGGTTAATCGTGACCCGAACATGCTCCGCCGAAAAATCCAGCCGATAGTGCTTAGCGATGATGAGCATGCCCTGCAACCAGGGTTCGTACTGTGGATGTGTCTTCATAATGCTACGTCCTGTTCAGGGCGATGATTTCGCACTGAAATGATACCTTTGCGAGATGATTAGAAATCGAACGTTACCTAAACGAGCCCGCAAAATAATCTTGTGAAATAGAGGGTTATGGCTATTAATGTAAAGAAACGCAAAAAGCCGCGAGGATCGCTCCCCGCGGCGTTGTTTTACGCAATTAACAGTTGATGATTTGCCAGCAGCGTCGCCAGATCCGTCTGCACGCCGTTCAGCGTCACCAGGGTGGTTGGCGAGAACTGGCCGCCCGTCCCGTCGAGGTCAACCTGGATCTCGGTGTTGCTGCCGTTCTGCACCACGCGGATGTAGTCAGCAATGTTGCCCGCGCTACTGTCCAGCGTCGCCACGCCGTTCACGTAGCTCGCCGAGCCGGTGCCGGTATAGCCGCTGTCGGAAAGCAGGTCGCGCAGATCGATGCGGTCCGTGTCTGCCGTCCCTTCCCAGGTACCGACGGTAAAGCCGTTCACCACATCGCTACCGTTGCCGCCCGTCGCGTCAGACGCGTTGATCAGCTTATAGAGCAGCGTGTCCTGACCGCCGCTGCCGATGTTGAAGGTGTCGTTACCGCCGCGGCCTTCGAACTGGTTATCACCGCTGTTGCCGGTGATCACGTCGTCATGGTCGGAGCCGTTAATCCCTTCAATATTCAACAACCGTGTGGTACCGAACCCGGTGTCCTGCGCCGTAGAGAGGCGCAAATCAACAGTTATCCCAGAGGTGGCATTGCGGTAATCCACCACGTCCATGCCGCCGGTATTGCTCCAGGTGTCGTAGTCGGAATGGGTATTCCAGCCGCCGGAGCCGTTATAGGTATAGATCCCATCCTCTGCGATAAAGGTGTCGTTATACCCGGTTCCGGTAATGGTTCCGCTGTGGCCGCCGGTGGCCGCTTCGGCGGTGAGAACATAACCCTCTTTGCCGTTGCTCGCGTCCAGGCCGGTCCAGGTGACGTTATCCGACACGCCGTTGGTGATCTTCACGATCTCCGCCGAGTAGGTTTCGTTCGGATCCAGCCCGTAGAAACTTACCAGCGCAGAGGTATCATTCGAGCCAATGCCGGACTGGGCGTTGATGATCTGCGAGGCCACCAGCACGCCCGCAGCGTTATACAGATTGACCGTGTTGCCATAGTAGGCGTTGATGCCCTCGCTATCGACAATGTGCAGATGCATCGCGGTACCGTCAGCAATGGTTTTGCTGTTTTGCACCAGCACCACCTTGCCATTCTGCTGAGACACCAGCAGATCCTGCGCACCATCCCAGTTGTAGTCCACCGCGGCGACGCCGGTGACGTTAGCAAGCCCTGACGCAAGCTGGCTTGAAGTCCAGGTTGAGCCGTAGCCGTTGTTGGTGAACAAGGTTGCCGTCTGCGAGCCGCCGTAGGTGCTGAGCTTGATGATGTCCATCTGCCCATCGCCGTTCCAGTCCACCGCCACCGACAAATAGCCCGCCGTGGCGTTAGAGGCTTCCACCGCGCTCCTGGTGGTGGATAGCTGCCCGGTACCGTCGTTGTAGTAAATCACCCCGCCGTTGTTGTTGTAGCTGCTGCCCAGGTACAGGTCCATGTAGCCATCGCCGTTAAAGTCCGCCCACGTCATGGACGCCGCCGTGGTGGTATTCGAGGCGTTGGCCACAAACACGTTGGTCAGGTTCTGGCCAATGGAGAGCGTACCGTTCCCGTTGTTGTTTATCACGGTGAGCGAGTACGCCCCGCTGCGGTTGGTGTGCTGCACGATGTCCACGGTGCCGTCGTTGTTCAGGTCGACGCCGGAGATTTCACGTCCGGAATCGAACTGGCCGTAGAATCCACCTTCCCCGCCGGTGCCGTCCGGCGACAGAACGCCGTTGGTATTAACCAGGTAGGTCAGGGAGTCCATACCGGCATCTCCGTAGGCCAGATCCAGATAGCCATCCCCGGTTTTATCGTAGGCAATTACGCCGCCGTACCAGATAGTGGTCCCCATTGCCAGCTGGCTGGCGGTGTAACTGCTGCCATCGTAGGTCCACATCACCTGCGTAGAACCCGCGTAGGTGTTCTCAGTTGCGAAAATATCCTGGGTGCCGTTACGGTCAAAGTCGGCGGCGGTCTGACTCACCACGTAATAGCCACGGGTGTTGCTCAGCGTATTGCCGGCATAGGTCGAGCTATCGCTGCTGGAGTAAGACTGGCCGTTAGCAATGATATTCCACAGCCCGCTGCTATTGGTGCCCACCGTCATGGTCGAGTTGTTCGAGTTACCCGTCGTGGTCGCCCAGTCGGTATTCACCGAGGTGGTATCGATCACCAGGCTGCCGGTTGCCGTACCAGTGGTGTTACCGTTGCCCGCGCTACTCTTCACCTGCGCGGTTACGTCGTAGTTCGCCACGCTCAGGGCATCGCTGTCCGGGATCTGCAGATACCAGGTATTGTGATCCGGGTCGACTACCACCGCGCCGCTGGTCTGGGAGGTGTAGGTTTTCCCGTTCACCGTCACCACCAGATATTCACCGTTTACCAGGTCTGCGGAGACCGTACCGCTGACAATCGGCGTGGTATCCGAGGTGGTCTGGGCAGTAATCGCCGCCGTGGTGGTCGGGATGCTGGTATCGACGTTCAGCACAAAGCCATCCGATTCCGTGTAGTTACCGGCTTTGTCGGTGACGCGCAGAATGTAAGTGTGATTCCCGTCGAGCAGGCCGTTGTCCTGATAGGACCAGCTTGCGCTGCCGTTCATCGTGACCTGACCCAGCAAGATCCCGTCCCGGTAAAGCTGCACGATTTCGCCATCTTCCGGAGCGCGGTTAAGCGTACCGTTGATCAGCGGCGAGGTATCGTCTGTCGCGACTGATGCGCCGTACGTGCCCGTACGTTCACCTTCCCCGTCGGTATAGCTGACCACCGTTCCCACCGTTTCAGGCGGCGTGGTATCAACCGTTACCACCTGCGAAGAGGTTGAGCCGACGTTGCCCGCCTGGTCGATGATCCGCACCTGCCAGGTGTAATCCCCGTCCGCCAGATCGCGGGTATCCGTATAGCTCCAGCGCTGGTTAGTGACGGCAGTGTCAATCCAGGTATTGCCGCCGTCGAGGCTGATCTGTACGCGCTCGTCGCTGGCCAGCGCGCTGCCCAACGAGCCGTTGATCGTCAGCGAGGTGTCCATGGTGATGAAATCACTCCCGGACTACCCGGTATCTTCGCTGATGCTGTCAATGGTGATGCCGTACTGCGGCGCCTGGGTATCCACCGTCACGTCCTGCGAGGTGGTGGCCCCGACGTTGCCCGCCTGATCGACAACCCGCACCTGATAGCGGTAGTCGCCGTCGGCCAGGGTGCGCGCGTCGTTATAACTCCACCGGGTGCCGCTTACCGTGGCGTAAACCCAGGTAGTGCCGCCATCCATGCTCACCTGCACATACTCACCCGCCCCGAGTTCGGCCCCGAGCGTCCCGTTGAGCGTGTACGAGGTCGAACTGGTCAGGAAGTCGTTATTGTCGAAGCCTGTATCGACGGTGATGTTATCCACGGTCACCGTAATCGCCGCATCCGGCGCGACCGTATCGACCGTCACCTGCTGATGAGCGCTGGCACCCACGTTGCCCGCCGCATCCACTACGCGAACGTAGTAGTCATAGGTCTGGTTACCCAGCGTGCGGCCGTCCACGTAGTACCAACTGTTGCCGGTGACGATCACGTTCTGCCAGCTGACTCCGCCGTCGATGCTAATCTGGGCATATTCGCCGTCGGCCAGCGTTGCGCCGAGCGAGCCGTGCAGCGTCAGGGAGGTATCATTGGTGATAAAGTCGCTGCTGCTCAGGCCGGTATCGTCGCTGATGCTGTCGATAGCGATCGTTTTGCTGGCGTCCGGCGCGACGGTATCAATGGTCACCACCTGGCTGGTGGTGGCGCTGATATTCCCCGCGTCGTCAATCACCCGCAGCTGGTAGTTGTAGTCTCCGTCGGCCAGCGTGCGGCCATCAACGTAGGTCCAGCTCAGACCGCTGACGCTCACGTCAGTCCAGGTCGCGCCACCGTCCAGGCTGATCTGCGCGTGGTCGCCGCTGCCCAGGGCCGCGCCGAGCGTCCCTTTCAGGCTAATCTGGTTGTCGCTGGTAATGAAGTCGCTGTCGGACAGGCCGGTATCCTGCGAGACGGAATCCACGGTAATGCTCGTCGCCGCAGGCTTAGTCAGATCGATTACCACGTCCTGGCTGTCCGTTGCCCCGACGTTGCCCGCGTTATCAATGACGCGCACCTGGTACGGGTACGTACCGTCCGTCAGGGTGCGGCCATCGGTGTAACGCCAGGTGGTGCCGGTCACGGTCAGGTCAATCCAGGTGACGCCGCCGTCGAGGCTGATCTGCGCCTTCTCGTTATTACCGAGCTGCGCGGTCAGGGAACCGTTCACCACCACCTGCTTATCGTTGGTGATGAAGTCACTCGCGCTCAGGCCGGTATCGTTTTGCAGGGAATCAATGCTGATCCCCATTGACGGTGCGGTGAGATCCACGGTGACGCTGTGGTTATCGCTGGCGCTGTTGCCGATGGCGTTGCTCACCTGCGCATTGATCACGTACGAACCGCCGTCCGCCAGCGCGGTCACGTCTGCGCTGCCGACCGTATAGCTCCAGGTGCCGTCATTTTGAACGGTAGCCGTGTAGGTTTTACCGTTAAGCGTAATGGTCACCGTCTGGCCCGCAGGCGCGTCGGTGGTGCCGCTGACAATTAGCGGCGTGCCGTGCTCGGCGGCGTTGACAATATCGTCCTGGGCAAAGGTGTTAATGACGATGGTCGGCACGTCGCCGTTCAGCGTCACGTCGTGTGTTGCGCTGCCCGGGTTACCCGCCTTATCGCTCACCGTAGCCGTAATGGTGTAATCCCCATCGCTCAGGCCGAGGAAGTCGCGGCCCGGCACGAAGACCGACCACGAACCGTCTGCTCCAACGGTCGCCTGATAGCTGTGCCCGTTGAAGGAGACGGTCACCGTCTGGCCCTGCTCCGCGGTGGTGGTCCCGCTAATAGTCTGCCCCGCCAGCTGCTCCGCGTTGTTGACGATATCGTCATCGGCCACGGTGCTGATGGTGACGGCTGGTGCGACGGTATCGACCGTTAAGGTATGGGTCGTCTGGCCGCTGTTACCGGCTTTATCGTTGACCACGGCGGTCACCGTCAGCGCACCCTGGCTCAGTGCGACCAGGTCTGCCGCCGGAACGTCCAGCGTCCAGGTGCCATCGCTGCCGACAAGCGCAGTGTAGGTTTTTCCGCCCAGCGTGACGGTCACCGTCTGGCCTGCTTCCGCGCTGGAAGAGCCGTGTACGGTGAGCGGCTGCTGAGCTTCCGCCGCATTCAGCACGTCGTCGCCCGACAACGTGTTCACGCTAATCACCGGCGCGGTGGTGTCCACGCTGATGGTATGCGTCGCCGAGGCGCTGTTCCCGGCGCTGTCCTGCGCCGAAGCAGAAACCTGGTAGCTCGCGCCGTCGGCCAGAGCGCCCACGTCGGCGGCTGGAACGGTGGTCTGCCAGGCGCCGTCGCTCTGAATGGTGGCCGTATAGCTCTTACCATTCAGGGTGATAGTGACCTGCGTACCGCTGGCGAACTGCGCACTGGAACCGTTGATAACCAGCGACGCGCCCGCTTCTGCCGCATTGATCACGTCATCACCACTGAGGGTGTTGACGGTCAGCGCGACCGATGCGGTATTTACCACCACGTCATGGGTCTGGGTGCTGCTGTTGCCTGCGCTGTCGGTGATAGTCGCGCTGAGGGTTACGGTGCCGTCGGTCAGTGCGGAAATCACGCTGGCCGGAACGCCCACGCTCCAGTAACCGCTGGCGTCAACGGTGGTGGTGTACTGATTCGAACCGATGGTGATAATCAGCTTATCGCCGACGCTGGCGCCGGTTGCGGTGCCGCTGACGATCTGCGCCTGCCCGTGCTCCACGCTGTTGATGACGTCATCACCCGCCACGACGTTAAAGCTGACGGTCGGCGGCGTGGTATCAAGCGTAATCGCTTTACCCGCGCTGCCCGGGTTACCCGCGGCGTCACTCACGCTCACCTGCACGGTGTAGCCGTTATCCGCCAGGGCGGACAGGTCTGTGCCCGGCACGTTAATGCTCCAGACGCCGCCCTGCTGAACCTGCGCGGTGTAGCTGTTCCCGCCGAAGGTTACGGTTACCGTCTGACCGACTTCCGCCGTGGTGGTGCCGGAAATGGCCACGCCCGCAGCCGCTTCGCTGCCGTTGATCACGTTGTCGCCTGCGACCGTGTCAATCATTACGGTTGGCGCGGTGGCATCTACACTGTATTCGCGGCCCGCCGAAGCGCTGTTGCCGTGCGCGTTGGTGATGCTCACCTGCACGCTGGCGTCGCCGTCTTTCAGACCCGCCAGATCCGAGGAAGGCACGCTCGCCATCCAGTTGCCGTCGGCATCGACTTTGGCGGTGTAAGACTTGCCGCCAAAGGTGATGGTCACGGTCTGGTTCTCTTCCACATTGGATGTGCTGCCGGAAAGCACCAGATCCGCGCCTTTCTCCGCCGCATTAATCACGTCGTCGGTGGCGATGGCATCGATGCTGATTGCCACGGCTGCCAGATCGACGGTGACGTCGTGGCTGATGGAGACCGGATTGCCCGCCGCGCTCTGGCCCGCTACGGTGACGGTCATCGTGCCTGCGGCCAGAGCGCCCACGTCTGCCGCCGGGATCGCCGCGGTCCAGGAGCCGTCTGCCAGTACCGACGCGGCATAGGTCTTGCCATTCAGGGTCACGGTGAGCGTAGTGCCCGCCGCCAGCCCATCGCTTGAGCCAGTGACGATAAGATTCTGACCATGCTCAATGCTGTTGATCACGTCATCGCCCGCCACGGTATCCACGCGCAGCCCCGGCAGGCTGGCGTCGATAGTGATATCGCGCTCGCCCGTTCCCGAATTGCCATGGTCATTAGTGACGGTCGCTGACACCGTTAAATCGCCGTTGCCCAGCGCCGTCAGAACCGACTCAGGCACGTTCACGGACCAGGTCAGATCGCTCTGCACCGTCGCGGTGTAGCTGTTGCCGCCGATGGTCACCGTCACGGTGTTGCCCGCCTCAGCGTTCGTTACCCTGCCGCTGAGGGTCTGCCCCGCAGCCACTTCCGCCGCGTTAATCACGTTGTCGCCCGCCACTGTGTTGATGGTGACGGTTGGCAGCGCGGTGTCGACAAGCAGGTTCGCGGTATTGCATACGCTGTTGCCCACGCCGTTGGTGGCGGTCGCGCTCAGGGTGTAGTTGGCTTCGCCCAGGCTCGCCAGATCCGCCGCCGGAACGGTCAGGCTCCAGGTGCCGTCTGCCGCAGTTGTCGCCGTGTAGTTTTTACCATTAAGAATTACGGTCACCACGGTGCCTTCCGCCAGGTTGGCGCTGGTGCCGCTGACGCTCAGGTCCTGCCCTTTTTCTACCGCGTTCAGGACGTTGTCATCGCTGATGGCGTTAAAGCTGACCGACGGCAGACCGGTATCGACGGTCACATTATGCGTGCCGCTGCCGGTGTTGCCCGCCGCGTCGGTGACAGACGCAGTGACGGTCACGGTGCCGTCGCTGAGGACTGAAATGACGCTGGCCGGAACGCCCACGCTCCAGTTACCCGCCGCGTCCAGCACGGTGGTATAAGTCTGGCCGCCGATCGTGACGGTGACCTTATCGCCCGCCGCCGCGCCGGTGGCGGAGCCGCTGATAATCTGTGCCTGATTGTGTTCAGCCGCGTTAATCACATCGTCACCTGCAACGGTGTGGATGGTCACCCCAGGAACGGTCACATCCACCGTCAGAGTGTGATCAACCGATGCCGGGTTACCCGCCTTGTCGCTGACTGAGGCAGTGACCGTCACGCTGCCGTCGGTTAATCCTGCCAGATCCGCCGCCGGAACGTTCAGCGTCCAGCTGCCGTCCGCGCTCACGGTTGTGGTGTAATCTTTGCCGTTCAGCGACACGGTCAGCGTCTGGCCCGCTTCGGCGGTGCTGGTGCCGGAGATTGCCAGGTCTGACTGCGCTTCCGTGGCGTTGAGGATATCGTCTGTGGCAATCGTGTTGATGGTCACGGACGGCGCGGTAGCATCCACGCTGTACTCGTGGCCCGCAGACGCGCTGTTGCCGTTCACGTTGGTGACGCTCACCTGCACGCTGGCGTCGCCATCCTTCAGGCCAGCCAGATCCGCTGACGGCACGGTGTAAGTCCAGTTGCCGCTGTCGTCCACGGTGGTGGTGTAGATCCTGCCATTCAGACTGATGGTCACGGTCTGCCCGGCTTCCACGTTGGTGGTCGCACCGGACAGCACCAGATCCGCGCCCTTCTCCGCCGCGTTAATCACGTCGTCGGTGGCAAGCGCATTGATGCTGATGGCAACGGTAGCCAGATCCACGGTCACATCGTGGCTGATGGTGATTGGGTTACCCGCCGCGCTGTCGCCGGTAACGCTGATTTTCACGGTGCCTTCCGGCCACGCGCTCACGTCGGTGGACGGGATCGCCGCACGCCAGGTGCCGTCCGCCAGTACCGTCGCCGCATAGTCTTTACCGTTGACGGTAACCGTCAGCGCCGTGCCCGGCGCCAGCCCGTCGCTGGAGCCTGAAACAATCAGGTTCTGCGCGTGCTCAATGGTGTTGATCACGTCATCACCTGCCACGGTATTCACGCGCAGGCCCGGCAGGTTAGCGTCGATAGCGATCTCGCGCTCGCCGGTCCCGGTGTTGCCGTGGCCGTTGGTGACGGTTGCCGTCACGCTCAGGCTGCCGTTGCCGAGTGCGGTCAGCACGTCAGACGGCACATTCACGGACCAGGACAGATTGTTCTGCACCGTTGCGGTGTAGCTGTGGCCGCCGATAGTCACGGTCACGGTGTTGCCCGCTTCGGCATTCGCCACGGTGCCGCTCAGGGTCTGACCTGCCGCCACTTCCGCCGCGTTGATGACGTTGTCGCCCGCCACGGTGTTGATGGTGACGGTTGGCAGCGCGGTGTCCACCAGCAGATTCGCGGTGTTGCTCACGCTGTTGCCCACGCCGTTGGTGGCGGTCGCGTTCAGGGTGTAACTGGCCTGACCGAGACCGGCCAGATCCGCCGCCGGAACCGTCAGGCTCCAGGTGCCGTCTGCCGCAGTTGTCGCCGTGTAGTTTTTACCGTTCAGAATTACGGTCACCACGGTGCCTTCCGTCAGGTTGGCGCTGGTGCCGCTGACGCTCAGGTCCTGCCCTTTTTCAACGGCGTTCAGGACGTTGTCATCACTGATGGCGTTGAAGCTGACCGACGGCAGACCGGTATCGACGGTCACATTATGCGTGCCGCTGCCGGTGTTGCCCGCCGCGTCGGTGACAGACGCAGTGACGGTCACCGTACCGTCGCTGAGGCCTGAAATCACATTTGCCGGAACGCCCACGCTCCAGTTACCCGCCGCGTCCAGCACGGTGGTGTAAGTCTGGCCGCCGATCGTGACGGTGACCTTATCGCCCGCCGCCGCGCCGGTGGCGGAGCCGCTGATAATCTGTGCCTGCTTGTGTTCAGCCACGTTAATCACGTCGTCGCCTGCCACGGTGTGGATGGTCACAGTCGGAACGGTCACATCCACCGTCAGAGTGTGATCAACCGATGCCGGGTTACCCGCCTTGTCGCTGACTGAGGCAGTTACCGTCACGCTGCCGTCGGTTAATCCTGCCAGATCCGCCGCCGGAACGTTCAGCGTCCAGCTGCCGTTCGCGCTGACGGTTGTGGTGTAATCTTTGCCGTTCAGCGATACGGTCAGCGTCTGGCCTGCTTCGGCGGTGCTGGTGCCGGAAATTGCCAGGTCTGACTGCGCTTCTGAGGCGTTGAGGATATCATCTGTGGCAATCGTGTTGATGGTCACGGACGGCGCGGTAGCATCCACGCTGTACTCGCGACCCGCCGAGGCGCTGTTGCCGTTCACGTTGGTGACGCTTACCTGCACGCTGGCATCACCCTCTTTCAGACCGGTCAGATCCGAAGATGGCACAGTGGCGGTCCATTTACCCTCAGCGTCCACCGTGGCGGTGTAGTTCTTGCCGCCGAAGGCGATGGTGACGGTTTGATTTTCCTCCACGTTCGCAGTGGTGCCGGAGAGCACCAGATCCGCGCCCTTCTCGGCGGCGTTGATCACGTCATCGGAAGCGATGGCGTCAATGCTGATGGCGACGTTTGCCAGATCCACCATCACATCATGGTTGATAGTCACCGGATTGCCCGCGCTGCTCTGGCCTTCAACGGTCAAGGTGACCGTGCCTGCGGCAAGGGCACTCACGTCCGCAGAAGGGATCGCCGCACTCCAGGTGCCGTCTGCCAGCACGGTAGCCGCATAGGTTTTACCGTTTACGGTGACGGTCAGCGCCGTACCCGCCGTCAGGCCGTCGCTTGAACCCGTGATAATCAGATTCTGCCCGTGTTCGATGCTGTTAATCACGTCATCGCCCGCCACGGTGTCCACGCGCAGGCCCGGCAGATTCGCGTCTATCACGATTTCGCGCTCGCCCGTTCCGCTATTGCCCACGCCGTTGGTGACGCTGGCTGACACGGTTAAATCGCCGTTGCCCAGTGCGGTCAGCACCGACTCCGGCACGCTCACGGACCAGGTGAGATCGCTCTGCACCGTTGCGGTGTAGCTGTTGCCGCCAATGGTCACGGTCACGGTGTTGCCTGCTTCGGCATTCACCACCTTACCGCTGATGGTCTGGCCGGTTGCCAGCTCCGCCGCGTTAATGACGTCGTCACCTGCCACGGTGTTGATAATCACGCCCGGCAGAACGGATTCCACGTTCACGGTGTGCGAGGTGCTGGTGCTGTTGCCGACGCTGTCCGTCGCGGAGGCCGACACGGTGTAAAGCGCTTCACCCAGTTGCCCCACCTCGCTCGCCGGAACGGTTGTAGTCCATTGGCCATTGGTAGCTACCGTGGCGCTGTACGCTTTGCCGTTGAGCATCACGGTCACCACCGCGCCTGTCGCCAGGCCGGAAGCCGTACCGGAGATCGTCAGATCCTGGGTTTTCTCGGTGTTGTTGATCACATCGTCACCGGACACGGTGTCAATGGTCAGCACCGGCGCGGTGAGGTTGACTTCAACCTCGTGCGTTGTGCTGTTGCTGTTTCCGGCTTTATCGGTCAGCGCCGCGGTGATGGTGTGATCCCCTGCGGTCAGAGCACTCACGTCCGCCGCAGGCACGCCCACGTTCCACTTGCCGGAAGCGTCCAGGGTCGCCGTGTAATCTTTGTTATTGATGGTGACGGTCACCACGTCACCCGCCGCCGCACCGGTCACGGAACCGGTGACAATCAGCGCCTGCGCATGCTCGGCGCTGTTGATCACGTCGTCGTCGGAAACGGTGTTAATGGTCAGCTGTGGCACCGTGGTATCCACCAGCACATCGCGGTCCGCCAAGGCCGGGTTACCCGCCTTATCCGCGACGGCTGCCGTGATGGTGTAACTGCCGTCGGTAATCGCGCCGACATCCGCAGACGGTACGGTGACGCTCCAGCTGCCGTTCGCCTGTACGGTGGTGGTGTAGTCCACGCCGTTCAGCGTCACGGTGACGGTCTGGCCCGCTTCGGCGTTGGAGACACCGTTAACGACCAGATCCTGCTGCGCTTCGGCCGCGTTGATGATGTTGTTGTCGCTGACGATCTCGATGGACACCGTCGGCGCGGTGGCGTCCACGCTGTACTCGCGGCCCGCCGAGGCGCTGTTGCCGTTCACGTTGGTGACGCTGACCTGCACGCTGGCGTCGCCGTCTTTCAGTCCGCCCAAATCGGCAGACGGTACGGTCGCCGTCCAGTGGCCGCTGGCATCCACCGTCGCGCTATAGGTCTTACCGCCGAAAATGATAGTAACGGTCTGGTTTTCTTCCACGTTGGTGGTCGAGCCGGACAGCACCAGATCCGCACCCTTCTCGGCTGCGTTAATCACGTCGTCGGTAGCGATGGCGCCGATGCTGATGGCGACCGGCGCCAGATCCACCTTCACGTCATGGCTGATGGAAACCGGATTACCCGCCGCGCTCTGGCCGTCAACGGTCACGGTGACTGTACCTGCGCTCAGCGCGCCGACGTCAGCCGCCGGAATGGCTGCACTCCATGTCCCGTCCGCCAGCACGGTTGCCGCGTAGGTTTTGCCGTTGACGGTGACCGTCAGCGCCGATCCGCTCGCCAGCCCGTCGCTGGAGCCGGTGATAATCAGGTTTTGAGTATGCTCGATGCTGTTGATCACATCGTCGCCTGCCACGGTATCCACGCGCAGGCCCGGCAGGCTGGCATCAATCGTGATGTCGCGCTCGCCGGTGCCGGTGTTGCCGTGGCCGTTGGTCACGCTCGCTGTTACGGTGAGATCGCCGTTACCGATAGCGGTTAAGACGTCAGATGCCACGTTAACCGACCAGCTCAGATCGTCCTGAACCGTCGCGGTATAGGTGTTGCCCCCGATACCGATCGTGACAGTGTCACCGCTCGCCGCGCCGCTCACTTTCCCGCTCAGGGTTTGTCCGGAAGCCACTTCCGCTGCGTTAATCACGTCGTCGGTGGCAACTGCATTAATGGTGACCTGCGGCAGCGCGCTGTCGACCAGCACGCTATGGCTGGTGTTCGCGCTATTACCCGCGGTATCGGTCACGCTGGCCGTCACGCTGTAGCTCGCTTCGCCCAGTGCCGAGACGTTTGCCGCCGGAACGGTGACGCTCCAGTTACCGCTGGCATCGGTGGTGGCGGCGTAACTGATACCGTTCAGGGTTACGGTGATGCGGGTCCCGTCCGGCTGGTTGCTGGTGCCGGAGACCAGCAGATCCTGACCTCTCTCGGTCGCGTTGATCACGTCGTCAACCGCCAGGGTAGTGATGGCAATCACCGGCGCGGTCAGGGAGACGTCAAACGCGTGCGTCGTGCTGGTGCTGTTGCCCGCTTTATCGGTGAGCGTGGCGGAGATCGTTTGATCGCCGTTAGCCAGCGCGCCCACGTCCGCCGCCGGAACGCCCACGCTCCAGTTACCGGCACCGTCCAGCATGGCGGTGTAGTCTTTGCCGTTCAGGGTCAGGGTAATCACATCGCCCGCCTGCGCGCCCGTCACCTTGCCGGTGACAATCAGCGCCTGGCCGTGCTCGGCAATATTAACAATGTCGTCGCCCGCCACAATGTTGAAGGTAATCTGCGGCACGGTAGTGTCGACC
This sequence comes from Enterobacter sp. DSM 30060, assembly GCF_013375955.1. Taxonomy (NCBI): domain Bacteria; kingdom Pseudomonadati; phylum Pseudomonadota; class Gammaproteobacteria; order Enterobacterales; family Enterobacteriaceae; genus Enterobacter; species Enterobacter sp. DSM 30060. The sequence continues at coordinate 3,995,471 of NZ_CP056118.1, read as the reverse complement.
AGCACGGACGCCCCCGCGCTGGCCGGGTTGCCCGCTTTATCGGACACGGTAGCCGTGACCGCCGCGCTACCGTCTGCGATCCCCGCCAGATCCGCCGCCGGTACATCCAGCGTCCAGCTGCCGTTTGCCTGCACCAGGGCGGTGTACTGATTGCCGTTGAAGGTCACGGTGACCGTCTGGCCTGCTTCAGCAGTAGACGTCCCGCTCAGGGTCAGGTCCTGCGCCGCCTCTGCCGCATTTAGCATGTTGTCGCCGCTGATGGTGTTGATGGTGACCGCTGGCGCGGCGGTATCGACGCTGAATGCCTGCGAGGAAGAGGCCGCGTTGCCGTTCACGTTGGTTACGCTGACCTGTACGCTGGCGTCGCCGTCCTTCAGGCCGCTCAGATCGGCAGCCGGTACGGTGCAGGTCCAGTCGCCGTTGGCATCGACCATCGTGGTCCAGGTTTTACCCGCAAAGATAATGGTAACGGTCTGGCCCGCTTCAACGTTCGAGGAGGAGCCGGACAGCACAAGATCCTGGCCTTTTTCTGCCGCGTTCAGCACGTTGTCGTCCGTCACGCTGTTGATGCTTATCGCCACCGGGGCGAGATCGACATCCACCACGGTACCGATGTTCACCGGGTTGCCGGAGGTATCCTGCGCGCTGGCGCTGATGGTGAGCGCTCCATCCGCCCACCGGGAGACGTCCGCGGCCGGAACCGCAGCCTGCCAGGTGCCGTCCGCCAGTACCGAGGCGGAATAACTCTTGCCGTTGATGCTCACGGTGACGGTGCTACCCGCCGCCAGGTCGGTGCTGGTGCCGGAGATAACCAGGTTCTGCGCGTGTTCAATAACGTTAATGACGTCGTCACCGGCGACGGTATCAATGCGCAGGCCGGGCAACTGGGCGTCAATGGTGACATCCAGGGAAGACGATCCGGTATTACCGTGCGCGTTCGTCACGCTGGCCGATACGGTCAGGTCGCCGTTGCCGAGCGCGGTTAACTGACTCTGGGTTAACGGCAGGCTCCAGGTGAGATCGTCCTGTACGGTAGCCGTGTATGTCTGCCCGCCGATGATAATGGTGACGGTATCGCCCGATGCCGCGTTCGATACTTTCCCGGTCAGGGTTTGCCCTGCGGCCACTTCCGCCGCGTTAACGATATTGTCGCCCGCGACGTTGTTGAGGGTAACAACCGGCAGCGAGCTGTCCACCAGCACATCGTGCGTGGCAGAGGCGCTGTTGCCCACATTATCGGTGACGCTCGCCGTCACGGTGTAATTGGCTTCACCCAGCGCGCTCACCGCAGAGGCGGGTACGGTAACGCTCCAGTTGCCACTGGCGTCGGTGGTGGCTGCATAGTTGATACCGTTCAGATTAACGGTGATGGTGGTTCCTTCCGGCTGGTTGCTGGTACCGGAAAGCAGCAGATCTTCGCCCTTCTCTGCCGCATTGATCACGTCATCCGCTGCCAGCGTATTAATACCGATTACAGGCGTGACTGTATTGACCACCACATCCACTGAACTGCTGCCGGTGTTGCCGGACCGATCGGTCACGGAGACGTTAATGGTCCAGGTGCCGTCCGTCAGCCCCTGAACGACGGACGCAGGCAGGCCGAGGCTCCAGTTGCCCGCCGCATCCACCACGGTGGTGTAGTCCACGTTATTGATGGTGATGATGACCAAATCACCCGCCGCCGCGCCGGTGACGGAGCCGCTCAGGATCTGCGCCTGTGAATGGGCCAGCTGGTTAACGGTGTTGGTGTCGGTGACGAAATCGTTGATGGTCACCTGCGGCACGGTGGCATCCACCAGCCCAACGCGGTCCGCGCTGCTGCTGTTGCCCGCCACGTCACTGACGGTGGCCGTGACGGTGACATTGCCATCGGTCAGCGCGCCAACGTCGGCGGCAGGCACGTTCAACTGCCAGCGACCGTCCGCCTGGACCGTGGTCTGGTAAGATTTACCGTTCAGCGTCACGGTGACCGTCTGGCCCGCTTCAGCGGTTGTGCTGCCGCTGAGCACCAGATCCTGCTGCGCTTCTGCCGCATTAATGATGTTGTCGTCGGTCAAGTTATCAAGCGTAATGGCTGGCGGCTGTGTATCGACAATCACCACGCGTGAGGCGTCCGCGCTGTTGCCGTTGACGTTAGTCACGCTGACGCTCACCTGCGCCCGCCCGTCGATCAGCGTTTCCATCGCGCTCGCCGGAACGGTCAGGCGCCAGGAGCCGTCCTGCTGCACCTGTGCGGTAAAGGTTTGATCCGCGAATTTCACCACCACGGTTTGCCCGGCCTCTACGCCCTGCGTCTGACCGGAAAGCGTGACATCCGCGCCTTTTTCCGCCGCGTTGAGCATATCGTCAGTGGTTACGGTATCGATGGTGACGGCCACCGCGTTCAGGTCAAGCTCGATCGGGTGTTCAGCCGCCACGGTGTTGCCCCAGGCATCTTCCGCACTGACGCTGACGGTCATTCCTCCCGCCGTCCATGCCTGCAGGTCCGCCGACGGCACGCCAATCTGCCAGCTGCCGCTGGCGTTAACCGTGGTGACGTATTCAACATTATTGATGGTGACGGTGATCTGTGTGCCTTCGGCCAGATGAGTGCTGGAGCCGGTCACGGCCAGATCCTGCTGCTGTTCAATGGCGTTAATCACGTCATCGCCAGAGATCGTGTTCACGCGCAGGCCCGGCAGTTCGGCGTTGATGTTGATATCACGTTCGCCGGTGCCGGTGTTGCCGTGCGCATTGGTGACAGAGGCGCTGAAGGTTAACTCGCCGTCGCCAAACGCCTGAAGGTCGGCCGATGGGATGGTCACGCTCCATTTCAGGTCGCTGCCAACCGTCGCGGTGTAGCTCTTGCCGCCCACGGTGACAGAGACGGTATCGCCCGCCGCCGCGCCGGTGACGCGTCCGCTGAGGGTTTGGTCAACCGCCGCTTCGGCGTTATTGACCAGGTTATCCCCGGAAAAGGTGTTGAGGATCACCTGCGGCAGCGCGGTATCGACCAGCAGATTCGCCTCGGCGGAGCCGCTGTTACCCACGCTGTCGGTGCCGCTGACGCTCACGGTGTAAAGGGTATTCGCCAGATCCAGCACGTCGGAAACCGGCACCTGAACGGACCAGCTACCGTTCTCAACGGTGGCCTGATAGTTAACGTTGTTCAATGTCACGGTGACAGCGCTGCCGTTCGGCAGATTACTGGTCCCGCTCAGGCTCAGAGGCTGCATGGCCTCCAGCGCATTCAGGACGTTATCCTGGCTGATGGGGTCAAGGGTAAATTCCGGCGGGTTGCCGCTGAGCGTAATGCCGTGCGTCGCGCTGCCGGTGTTGCCCGCCGCATCGGTCACGGAGACCGAAATGCTGTGGCTACCTTCACCCAGCGCGCCAATGACAGAGGCTGGCACGCCGACGCTCCAGCTGCCGTCCGCCTGGACGACACCGGTAAAGGTCTTGCCGCCAACGGTCACGGTGACAACGTCGCCCGCCGCCGCGCCGTTCGCCTGGCCGGAAATAATCTGAGCCTGCCCCTGCTCGCTGGTGTTCAGAATGTCGTCGCCCGCGACAGTGTTGATAGTGACCACTGGCGCTGCGGTATCGACCGTGAAATCGGCGGTGGTGGAGGCCCCGTTACCCGCTTTGTCGCTGACGTTTGCCGTCAGGGTGTGCTCGCCGTTAGCCATCGCCTGTACTTCACTGGCCGAAAGCGTAACGGACCAGGTGCGGTCGCTGCCCACGGTCGCCGTGTGATTTTTGCCGTTCAGCGTGACCGTCACAATCTGGCCCGCTTCCGCATCGGTTTTTCCGGTCAGCGTCAGCGGCTGATTATGTTCAGCCGCGTTGATGATGTTGTCCTGGGCGATCGTGTCGACAGAAATCGCTGGCGCAGCGGTATCGACGCCAATCGTCTGGCTGCCGGTCACGGTGTTGCCCGCCGCGTCTTTGCCGCTGACGTTGACCGTCCAGGTACCATCGCCCAGCGCCTGCGCGTCAGCAGCAGGCACCTTCACGCTCCATGCGCCGTTTGCCCCCACTTCTGCGGAATAGGTTTTACCGTTCAGCGTGACGGTAAGCGCCGTTCCCTGCGCCAGGTTTTTGCTGGTGCCGGACAGCGTAAAGCCAGCGGCCTGCTCGCTGGCGTTGATCACGTTATCGCCCGCCGTGGTGGCGAGCGTCACGCTGGTATCCGCTGTAGAAACGGTTACGGTAATACTGCCCGCAGAGGTCGTTTTACTGCCGTCGATCTGGACGACGGACCAGGTATGTTCCCCGTCCGCCTGGGTCGGAAGTGTTACCGTCCAGGTGCCGTCCTTTGCGACCATGGTGCTGGCGATGGTGCTGCCGCTGCTGTCTTTAACCTGAATGGTCGCGCCCGGCTGCCCGGTACCGCTGAAGGTTGGGGTGTTATCATCCGTGACCTCTTTTGCACTCAGCACCCCCTGCTTGTCACCCGCGTTATCCGTCAGCAAAAATGTTGGCGTGGCGCTTTCGACTTCTTTCGTATTATCAATAACTTTTGTTTTGGTTTCGCCGTCACCGCCGTGAGCCAGCAGTGCGCCAATCGCACCGCCTCCCAACGCCGCTCCGGCAATCCAGCCCCACGGCGCATCGCTTAAGACGCTTCCCTGCTCCAGAAAAGGTTCAATGCTGCTAATGGGTGCAGCCTGGGCGGTTAATTCGGTGGCGGCAACGCCTGATGCTTCCCCGGCATCGGCAAATGAAATATGCGTCAACTCCTGGTTATCGTTAAATACCAGTTCGGAATGATTATGGGTTTCCGTGTCTTCGACAAAATAATTATTGCAGCGGATCACGCTGCCATCTTTCATATAAATGAGGAGGTCATTCCCCTGGCGGACATAACGCACCACGTCCTGAGCAGAACCCTGAATTTCAATCACGCTCGGCGATGAAATAGAGACCGAGAGATTCCCTTCACCGGTTAATTTCGTTTTTTCTGCCGTTTTTCGAATGATAACATCAACAACTTTTGCGTTACTCATATTCTTCTCCTTGCAGGTGCGCGTATTCCTGTGGTTATGTCCACCAGAGGGATGTAACTATCCCTGGGAAAAACCACCCATTATTGTCTGACTTATTTCGCGCAGAAAGGCGCGCCTTTTTTAACTCAAATCAGGTAATTTCGCGGCAGCGTTTTTCTCTATTCCGATAAGCGGCATGAGATTATCCACCGCGGAGGCGTAATTAATCGCCGCGCTCCAGCCATCGTATTCAGCCATTATTTTCGCTGAGGTGGCAGACCAGACATCCTGCTCCACGCTGAGCAGATCGTTAATGCTGCGCTTGCTCAGGGTATATTCATTTTTGTAGACGTCGCGGGCGCGCAACGCATTTTCCAGCTGACGTTTTCCGGCCTCCATACGTCCTTGCGCCCCGGTCCAGTCGGCCTGTGCGACGGAGGCTTTTTGCAGGACATCAAAACGGGCCTGATCGACCTGAGACGATGCCATTGCCCTTGCGCCCTCGGCCTGACGGACGCGCGCCGAGACCGCGCCGCCCTGATAAAGCGGTGCATCAATATTGAGCTGGATCTGATCATCCCAGTACGCGCGATTATCAGACTCGTACCGGGTGCGGCCCCCTTTCAGGCTTAAGGTTGGCCAGTGCTGAGACTTCGCGGTTTCTACGCCGTACTGGGCTGATCGCTCCATGTTCTGCGCGGCCATCACCGTTGGGATCAGTGAATAATCAATCCGATTGAGAGAATCCGGCTCCACGGCCAGACCTCCCGGAACCGGTGAATAGCGTTCAGTCTGTATGCCAGTCAATACCGCCAGCCGCGCGCGGGCGCTGTTCAGGGACGCATTGTACTGCTCTACCGTCGCCTGCATTCCGGCAATACGGGTGCGGGTCTGAAGCTCATCAGAGGTGGAGCTTACGCCTGCATCGGCGCGGAGTTTTGCCAGCTGCTCAACGTTTTTAAGCGCCTGCACGTTCTCTGTTGCCGCCTGTAGCAGATCGCTGTAGCGTTTCACTTCCACATAGCTGAGGGCCGTTTTTTCCGCGACGGCAGACATCGTGCTCATCAGTTGGTAGCGATAGCTGTCACGCTGAGCTGAAGACTGGCTGATGCTGTTATTGGTCTTGCCAAAATCGTACACAAGCTGCGTCAGGCTCAGCCCCCAGGCTGCGGAATTTCGCAACGAGCCGCTCGAATCGGTGGTCTGGCTGTGACCCGTACTCCCGTTCAGGGCTATTTGTGGCATCCAGCCACTACGCGCTTCGTCTATTTGTGCCTGGCCAATCCCCAGCTGTGCAGCCTGCTGACTCACCGACGGGTCGCGGTCAAGAGCGAAAAGAATACTTTCTTTCATCGTCATTGCCGCAACGGGAGATATCCCTACCAGACCGTTAGTTGCATGAGCCGCAGTCACCACCAGTGAAATTAAGGTCAGGGAAGCAGATAATCTGAGCATCCTGTTATTGCATTTCATCTTTATAATACCCCCGGACTTCAGGTGATGGCTTAATAATTACCAGGAAGAGGTACAAATAATTCACCCTATTTGCCCCACTCCTGTTTGATAAATTCCGCCAATAGTCGACCACACCCATTTCAATTGAGATGAGAGCCGTTCAATCTCTTTTTTTCTTTTAAGAATTTACTTAAATATTTATTGATTCGCAGCATAACAAAATGTGATATGAGCGACCACATCTGTAATGTTAATGCGGTGTTACAAATAAGAAAAAAGATGGGGTTTCTGGACAAATGGCTATTAGATGCGTTTACGCTGAAACATATAAACCCTCTGTAATTTAAGGAAAATTCTGAAACACCTTGATGTACATTTTTGCGTTTATTTCATCTCGAATCAGACACAAAGATTTTCAAAGAACTGTCAATTTAAGTCATTCGCTGATTAATATTAAATTATTTTACTTTAAAAAGAATATCTAATAGATATAAGCACCAATTTATATTTATAATCTGGTTTTATATTCTTATTCGAACTCCTTATTCGGTAGCTTTAACCAAATTTCTATGTAAAACATAGCGTTAACATCAGGTCTAAACGATACATACATGTTTTTGATGACTGATTAATGCTAATTCAATATTCACCTTATTAAACTGTTTTTGGACAACATCCCCCTCCTGTTACGATTCCCTTTCCTGTAAAATGCTGTAAACTGCATAGTATTGCGACATTTTGCAGGATACTGCACCCATGCATAAAACCGCCAGACAGAAATATGTACTTGAAATTATTACTGAACAAGGCCAGGCCAGCATCACTGAGCTGGCAGAAAAGTTGCAGGTTTCGGCGGATACCATCCGTCGCGATCTGACCGATCTGGAAAAACAGGGACTGGCGCAAAAAAACCATGGCGGCGCCATCGCGCTGAATCTCTCGACGATGAACCGAGTTAGCAGGAATACCTTACTGCCTGAAATCAAGCAGCGGCTGGGTAAACAGGTTGCGCAGTGCGTACCTGCGGGCTCGACGCTTTTTCTGGACGCCGGAAGCACACTTCTGGCCGTTGCCTCTTTCCTGCAGGGACCGCTGACCATCATCACCCCTTCTCTTGATATCGCCCAGCAGGTTAGCGATCGGGAAGATATCGATCTGATCCTGCTTGGTGGAAAGTGGGATCAGAAACAGCGCCTGTTTGCCGGAAGCGCCACCCTTTCGCTGCTCTCTCGCTACCGGGCGGATATCGCCATCCTTGGCGCATGCGCCATTCATGCCGAGCTCGGATTGAGCGCCAGTCAGGAGGCTGATGCCGAGGTGAAGCGTGCCATGCTGGCCGCAAGCCAGGCGCACTGGGTAGTCGCCGATCATCTGAAACTCAACCAGTGCGAACCTTATCTGGTTTCAGGGTTATCCCAGATTCATCAACTGTTTTTAGATCGTCCCTGGGCAGAGCTCGGGGACCATAGCGCCGTGCAGGTTACCGTTTGCGCGCATTAACGTGGAGAAGGTCATGAATAAAGTGAAGACAATGAATATTGCGCTGATCGGGTATGGTTTTGTGGGTAAGACGTTTCATGCCCCGCTGATCCAGTCCGTCGACGGCCTGAAGCTGGCGGTGGTCTCATCCCGGGATGAAGAAAAGGTCAAACGCGATCTGCCGAATGTCCTCGTTGTTGCCACCCCTGAAGAGGCTATTCAGCACCCGGATATCGACCTGGTGGTTATCGCCTCCCCTAACGCGACCCATGCGCCGCTGGCCACCCTGGCGCTCAACGCCGGCAAGCACGTAGTGGTGGATAAGCCGTTTACGCTCAATATGCAGGAAGCGCGGGATTTGATTGCGCTTACGCAAGAAAAACAACGCCTGCTCTCTGTCTTCCATAACCGCCGCTGGGACAGCGATTTTCTCGGCATTAAGCAGGTGATTGAGCAAGGCAGTATCGGCAAGGTAAAACACTTTGAATCGCATATCGATCGTTTCCGCCCGGAGGTTCGCGTGCGCTGGAGAGAGCAAAATGTTCCCGGCAGTGGCCTGTGGTTCGACTTAGGCCCGCACATGATTGACCAGACGCTACAGCTTTTTGGTCTGCCGCTGTCGGTACAGGGCAACATCGCCACCCTGCGTGACGGTGCGGAAATTAACGACTGGGCGCACGTGGTGCTGAACTATCCTGAACACAAAGTGGTCCTCCATTGCAGCATGCTGGTGGCAGGCGGCGTTGCCCGCTTTACCGTCCACGGCGATAAGGCCAGCGTGGTGAAAGTGCGCATCGATCAGCAGGAAGCCCAGCTTCTGGCAGGCGTCATTCCGGGTAGCGAAAGCTGGGGGGAGGACAGCGACGCTATGGTGCTGTTTAATGCCCAGGGTGAAGCCAGCGCTATCCCTGCGCCAAAAGGCGACCAGCGGCAGTACTATATAAACGTGCGCGATGCCCTGAACGGCAAGATTGACAATCCGGTCCATCCGGTGGAAGCCCTGGCGGTGATGGCGGTGCTGGAAGCGGCGGTAAAATCTTCAGAAACGGGTACAACTCAGGAACTGGACTTAACGGCGCAGGAGCGCGCGCAACTGCAATAAGCCGCAAAAAAAATGCCCTGCTGGTTGGCAGGGCATTATCGGTCACTGACGCTTTTTCGGCATCATGCGCAGCAGCGTATTGTCTTTCCAGAAATAGTGATGCATCAGCGCGGCAAAGGCGTGCAAACCAATCACAAAATACCCCAGATTCGCCAGCGTTACGTGCCACGCTTTTAGCGTATCCACCAGGTCAAAATTCCCCTCCGCCGCATGCGGCATCGTCAGGCCAAACGCAAACCAGTCATTTCCCCGGTTATACATCATCACCATGCCGATCAGCGGCAGCGCAATAAACAGCAGGTAGATAACCAGATGCCCCAGATGGGACAGCCCGGTGATCATCGCTTTTGGTTTCGGTTGAATGGGCGGAGCCGGGAATTTCAGGCGGATAAGCAGGCGCGCCACCATCAGCACCAGGATGCTAATCCCGCAGGAAACGTGGATCATATTAATAAGCGGACGATCGGTTCGCGGGAACCAACCTCTGAATTCCATGGCGCAATAGGCCATAATCACTAACAGAAAAACCAGCCAGTGAATGCTGATTTGCAGACCCGTATATTTTGTGCGCATGTTGTTTCCCGATAAATAACAGTTATCGCGCCAACATAACCACCTTTCCTGAAAATGTGAACCCCCTTTTACGGAGGGCCGAGTATTCCCAGTTATTTGAAATCAGAAGCATTAACGTGCCTTCAGAATAACGGAGGGATTACAGCGATGCCCAGGTCCGGCTGTAAATCGCTGAGGCGTTTGCCTTCCGGCCGGGGCGAGGCGCAGGGATGCGCCGAGAGGGCGCAGGGATGCGCCGAGAGGGCGGGCTTTACAGGGATGTTACCTCCGCCCGTCCCCGATAAGCCGGAAGGAATAAGCCGAAGGGACCGCGAAGCGGCGATTTACCGCCGGGAGCCCGGGTCGCCAGGGTGGTGGCGACTGAGCCACCCTGGCACGTTCACCGGTCATTTTGTTACAGAGTAGCAAGGAACCTAAAGTGAACGGAATGACCACCAGAGGCGTATGTTCCCCTCACCCTAACCCTCTCCCCAAAGGGGCGAGGGAACTGCTCCGTGCACACATTATCTCGCATGGAGGGGGCTCCAGATTACGACTGTAAATAGACTACCTGCGTCTGCAAATACTCATTCAGCCCGTGTTTGCCATCCGCCCCGCCGATCCCGGATTTCCGCCAGCCCGCATGGAAGCCCTGCATCGCTTCAAAGTTTTCACGGTTAATGTAGGTCTCGCCGAACTTAAGCCCTTTAATGGCTTTCATGGCGACATTCAGATCCTGCGTATATACAGACGAGGTTAAACCGTAGTCGCTGTCGTTGGCCATTTTCAGGGCCTCTTCCAGGGTGTCGAAAGCCACCACCGGCAACACCGGGCCAAAGGTCTCTTCGTGCATGATGGCCATGTCCTGATGTACGTCCAGCAGCAGCGTTGGGGGATAAAAATACCCTTTGCCCTCTGCCGCTTTACCGCCAAGGACCACTTTAGCCCCTTCCTGCACCGCGCGCGCCACCTTCTGCTCCACACGCTCCAGCGCGGCGGCGTTGATCAGTGGCCCCATGCCGATATCCGTTCGTTCAGCCGGATTGCCAAACTGGACGGCTTTCATTGCCTCGCCCAGACGATTCACAAAGCGGTCGTAGATCCCCTTCTGAACATAGACACGTTCCGCGCAGTTACACACCTGTCCGGTATTGATGACGCGTGAATCCACAATGGCCTTCACGGCCAGCTCGAGGTCGGCATCGTCCATCACGATGGCCGGGGCTTTACCACCCAGCTCCAGCCCCACTTTGGTGATGTTTTTCGCAGCCGCAGCCATGATCTTTTCACCCGCCCCGACGCTGCCGGTCATGCTGACCATCGCCACTTTCGGGTTCCCGGCCAGCTCCTGTCCGACGGTTTCACCGCGGCCCAGCACCAGGTTGAAGACGCCTTTCGGCAGGCCAATCTCGTCGACGATTTTGGCAAACGCAATGGCGTTGTTTGGGGTAAATTCGCTCGGTTTGATAACGATGGTGTTGCCGGTGATTAGCGCAGGAGCGAGCTTACGGGCAATCAGGAAGAAGGGAAAGTTCCACGGCAGAATGCCGGTGGTGACGCCAAGGGCGCGCTTAAACACCAGAATATTCTCGCCCGGACGGTCGCTCTGAATGATTTCCCCTTCATAACGGCGCGCCCACTCGGCCATATAGTCGATATAGTCAGCTGTAAAGTTAACTTCCACTTCCGCCAGCTGCTGGATCTTGCCCCCTTCGGCCACAATCAGCGCGCTGATTTCGCTGACGCGCTCGCGGATCCCGGCGGAAATTTTGCGTAGCCAGCTGGCGCGTTCAATGGCAGGCAGCGCCTCCCAGCCAGCCTGCGCGCGCTCTGCCGCGTCAATGGCCTTGCGGGCGTCCTCGGCGGTGCCGTCGGGAATACGGGAAATGACCTCTTCCGTGGACGGATTGATCACGTCAATCCAGGCATCACCCTGCCAGGCAACAAACTGTCCATCAATATACATAGGATGTTGTACGGGTACTGTCATAACCTGCTCCTGTAATCACACTGTTTTTAACAAGTAAACTTAATGTTAAAAACTATAATTACCGGGGCAATTGCCTACTCTATGAGTCTGTTTTTGTGAGATATCTCATAAAAGAAACGGGTCAGCCCGTTTCAAAAATCACAAATCGGCAACAAAGGCTGCCCGTTTGCGTAAAAGATGGCGCAAACGGGCAAGAGCATTACAGCAGAGAACGGCTCACCAGCGCGTCGGTGAGAATGACGTCGTTTCGCAGGATCTGCCACGCGGCGTCCACGTCGGCAGGGATATCGACATGGGCAATGAAATCACGTCCCGCCGGACCGTAGCCGTTGATGTCGTCCCTGAGTCGCGGAAATTCACCCAGCACCAGCGACAGGTAACGTTCTACCGGCCATAACCCCTCGACCGGGCCGCTGAACGCCAGACCGTCGTCACTGTTTTGCAGCACGGGCGTCAGGCCGGGATGACTCATCCATGCGGGCGATGCAGCCTCGTCGCGGCAAACGCGGGCAAACGTAGCCATTGTGCGACGCTGCATCGTCGGGTCCTGCACTACCAGCACCCGGGCGGCGTTCAGTCCGGACTGTTTCATCAACGCCCGGCTGAAGCGGGCGTTTTCGCCACAGTTGGTCGACTGATCCTCAACGTGAAGATGCTCAGCCGGAATGTTCCAGAATTCACGGGCGATGTCGGCCAGAATAGCCGCCTCAGCCCGCCCGGTGGTGGGTATCCTGTTATAGCGGGGGTGCTTAGCAATCGCGGCGTAGAGGAAGGTCGTCGAGTGACCGATCCCGCCGCTAATGATCAGAGGAACCCCCTGTTCAGCCGCGATTTTACAGGCAGCATCAATCGCGGGGATCACCGCGTTACCCGCCAGAATCACCAGATCAACGGGCTGGTTGTCCTGATAGTCGTCCTGAGCAAGCCACGCCCCAACGGTATTCACGGCGTCGAGTGTTGTGCCAGGCAGACAGGGGAAAAGTGCCATTGTCATCGTTACCTCCTTACAGCATTAATCTTTAGAGTACTTCACACAACGGGGGTGAAAAGGAGATCACTCTGAAAGCCGAGGTGCTCATTACGCTGCATATTTGTCATTTTGATGAAATAACCAGAAACATCCAAAAACAATTGGGTTGCACCCTGGGTTTGTGCTTTTGATTATCTGCCCTTCAACACATCCTGCCACAACAGCGTGCTGAAAAAGCACCAGTTGCTGCTTAATCCATCGTGATCTGACCCGTTTTAGTTCTGGCTGACTTGCCAAACGTAACATCCAACCCTAAGTTGCTTAACAATTTCACAACCATTACACACCGACAGGTTGCACCTGAAGCGCGCCAGGTAACACCTCTATTATCATCCACGTGGCGGAGTTTTGAGTCATGACACAACATGAGAGCACGGCAACGGTATTACGGAAAAACAAAAAGGTATTAATTGCCAGTCTTACGGGAAGTTCTATTGAATGGTTTGATTATTTTCTCTATGGCACCGCTGCCGCGCTGGTGTTTAACAAGATTTTCTTTCCGATGGTCGACCCGGTAATCGGGCTGATCCTCTCCTATCTCTCCTTCTCGTTGACCTTTTTTATTCGCCCCATTGGCGGCGTTCTCTTTGCACATATCGGGGATCGTATCGGTCGCAAAAAAACGCTTGTCCTCACCCTTTCATTGATGGGAGGTGCAACCGTGATGATTGGCCTGCTGCCCACCTACGACATGATCGGGATGTGGGCGCCCGCGTTGCTGATCCTGATGCGTATTATTCAGGGGATGGGTATCGGCGGTGAATGGGGTGGCGCGCTGCTGCTGGCTTATGAGTATGCTCCAGAAAAACGCAAAGGCTTCTTCGGCAGTATTCCGCAGGCGGGCGTTACCATCGGCATGTTGATGGCGACATTTATCGTCTCGCTAATGACGCTGTTCAGCGAAGAGGATTTTCTCTCCTGGGGCTGGCGCATTCCGTTCCTGCTCAGTTCCGTGCTGGTAATATTGGGGCTTTGGATCCGGAAAGATATTGACGAAACGCCTGATTTCCAGAAAGTGAAAAAATCCGGCCAGGTTGCGAAAGCTCCGCTGCGCGACACCATAAAACACCACTGGCGTGAAGTGCTAATTGCCGCCGGGCTTAAGGTTGTGGAGACAGCACCGTTCTATATTTTCTCCACGTTTGTGGTGAGCTACGCCACTACCACCCTGACCTATCAGAAATCCCAGGCGCTGGAGGCAGTAACTCTTGGCGCACTGGTCGCCACTATCATGATCCCGCTGATGGGTCTGCTCTCCGACAGGGTTGGCCGCCAGCGTATATACGCCGTCAGTGTCTTCGTGCTCGGCCTGTTTATCGTGCCCTGGTTTATGCTGCTGAATACCGGTACCACCTGGGGAATTGTGCTCGCGACCGTTATCGCTTTTGGCGTACTGTGGGCACCGGTGACGGCGGTTCTCGGCACGCTCTGCTCTGAAATTTTCAGTGCCAACGTTCGCTACACCGGTATCACGCTGGGTTATCAACTTGGGGCCGCGCTGGCGGGCGGAACGGCACCGCTAATAGCTACCGGACTGCTGGCGAAATACGACGGCAACTGGGTACCCGTGGCCTGGTATCTGGGCGTGACGGTCGCTATCTCCCTCATTGCAATTTTTTGTGCCAGCCGCATCAACCGTGAACGCCACCTTCAGGCGCAGCCGGAACAGCGATAATATTATTGCGGCTCCGTTCGCGAGCCGCACTTTTTCTTCATCATTCCCTCTACATTTGATTAACATACAATATTCGTATTCACTTGAATTATGATTTGCGTCAGCCGTAGAATCATTAGCCCGCTCACAATTCAACATTTTTAAAGGTAAACCCCGTTATGCGCCTGCCCCAACGCGATCCTTATGCTCCTCGCGAGTGGCAGCCACACGAGAAACCCGCTCTGCTGGGTTCCCCTTCCACCCCGGAACATCCAACGTCGAAACGGATCGCCTATGGCGTGGTCGGCCTGCTGGTGTGTCTGACCGGGGCGCTGGGTAACGCGGTCGTCACCGCCAATCTGCAAAATCTGCAAGGCACCTTCGGCGCCTGGTCGACTGAAATCGCCTGGCTGCCTGCCGTCTATGTCATGACTAACGTCTCTATCAACCTGCTGCTGGTAAAGTTTCGCCAGCAGTACGGTTTGCGCGCGTTTACGGAAGGCTTCCTGGTGCTGTATGTGCTGGTCACCTTTTTCCACCTGTTTGTGAACGATCTCAGCTCGGCGCTGATGGTACGTGCGGCACACGGGATGGTCGCCGCCGCGCTCAGCTCGCTCGGCATTTATTACCAGATACAGGCCTGGCCCGCGAAGCACCGACTGAAGGCGCTGACCATCGGCATTACCGGTTCGTCGCTGGCGATACCGCTGGCGCGGCTGTTCTCCACCGAGCTGTTGCAGCTTGATGAGTGGCGTGGGCTGTACTTCTTCGAGCTGGGTTTGGCCCTGATCTCACTGGCCTGCGTGATGGTGCTGAAACTGCCCCCGGGCGATCGACGCAAAGTTTTCGAGAAGAAAGATTTCATCACCTTCTTTTTGCTTGCGCCCGGTATGGCGCTGTTGTGCGCGGTTCTGTCGCTAGGGCGTCTGGAATGGTGGTTTGAAACACCGTGGATCGGCTGGGCGTTGGCTCTCTCGCTGGTGCTAATTGTCTGTGCAATCGTCTTTGAACATAACCGCAGCAACCCGCTGCTCAATACCCGCTGGCTGTCCAGCGGCAGCATCGTACGCCTGGGGTTGATTATGCTGCTGATCCGCATCGTACTGGCGGAACAGAACACCGGCGTCATCGGCTGGCTGCAATATGCGGGCCTACAGAATGAACAGATGACCCATCTGGCGTGGTCTATTTTCGCCGGAATCGTCTGCGGTATCGTCACCAGCTGTCTGACGATCAAACCCACTAAGCTGGCCTGGCCGATTATCACCTCGCTGGCGCTGATGATTGTTGCTTCGCTGCTGGACAGCCAGTCCAACAACCTGACCCGGCCGGATCAGCTGATGTTCAGCCAGTTCCTGCTTGGTTTCGGCAGCGCTTTCTTCCTCGCCCCTGCGATGCTGGCCGCCATTGGCGGGGTGATCGCCGAACCACGCAATCTGGTCAGCTTTTCCGTAATGTTTGGCATGAGTCAGAACCTTGGTGGCCTGCTGGGTTCTGCAATCCTTGGTACCTTCCAGACCTGGCGCGAGAAGTACCATTCCAGCCTGCTGGCTGACCAGCTCACCACCCTCAACCCGCTGGTGAACGAACGCATTCAGCTTTACACCCAGATGTATAAAAGCCTGGTTGGCGACAGTTCCCTGTTGGGAACCCAGGCCATTATTCAGCTTCAGACGGTGACGACGCTTGAGGCAAACATTCTGGCTTACAACGATACTTATCTCCTGACGGCGAGCATTGCCACAGCCACGCTGGTCTGGATTTTATGGCGCTTGCTGCGCCTGCGCATCACCGCCCGTATGGCCCTTAAGAACGCCACTGGCAATAAGTAATGACTATTTTTCAGGAGAAGTTATGAGTCAGCAGGATGCCGCCAAAGAGCAGGCCAACACCCGCAAAAATGTACGCGTCGTTTCCATTTTCACCGCCGCGGCTATCGGCATTGTCGGGGTGCTGGTGATCCTTTATGCCTGGCAGTTGCCCCCGTTCACGCGTCATACCCAGTTTACTGATAACGCCTACGTGCGCGGCCAGACCACGTTCATCAGTCCGCAAGTCAACGGCTACATTACTGAGGTCCATGTTCAGGATTTTGTGCAGGTTAAAAAAGGCGACCTGCTGTTGCAGATTGATGACCGGATCTATCGCCAGCGCGTCCATCAGGCCGAGGCGCAGCTGGCAATGAAAATTGCTGCGCTGAACAACAACCTGCAACAGCGTAAAAGCGCGGAAGCGGTGATTGCCAAAAACGAAGCGGCACTGAAAAACGCCCGTGCCCAAAGTCTGAAAACCCAGGCGGATCTGAAACGCGTGAAGGATCTGACCGCAGACGGCTCCCTGTCCATTCGCGAGCGCGATGCGGCGCTGGCCAGTGCCGCCCAGGGGAGCGCCGATATCGACCAGGCGAAAGCAACGCTTGAGATGTCGCGCCAGGATCTACAAACGGTTATCGTCAATCGCGCTTCGCTGGAAGCGGACGTTGAAAATGCGAAAGCCGCGCTGGAGCTTGCGCAGATCGATCTGCAAAACACCCGCATTGTCGCGCCGCGTGACGGTCAGCTCGGGCAGATTGCGGTGCGTCTGGGAGCGTACGTCACCGCCGGGACGCACCTTACCACGCTGGTCCCGCCGCAGCACTGGGTGATCGCCAATATCAAAGAGACGCAGCTGGCGAATTTACGCGTCGGACAGCCAGTGAAATTCACCGTCGATGCGTTAAACGATAAAGCCTATCAGGGCCGCGTGGAGAGCATATCCCCGGCCACAGGCGTCGAGTTCAGCGCTATCACCCCGGATAACGCCACGGGCAACTTTGTTAAAATCGCCCAGCGCATCCCGGTACGCATTGAGGTACTCGGTGAGCCGGAGGCGTACCGGCTGCTGCGCCCTGGCATGTCGGTGCAGGTCACCATCGACACGCGGGAGGCGAAACAATGACGCTTCGCCCGATAGCCGGCCTGCTGATGATGGCTATCCTTGCGGGTTGCCAGTCGGTTGACGTTGAGCCCGCCAAATCGTCCCTGCACATCCCGGCCCAGTGGCGCGCGACGTCGGGGCCAACCAGCCCGACAGAACAGCTCTGGTGGCGCAATTTCCACGACAGCAATCTGAACCGCTATGTGGATCAGGCGCTGAAGAACAACAGCGACGTGCTGATTGCCCGCGAGCGGATTAACGAGTATCAGGCCCGGGTGTACGCTGCCGACGGCAGCCTGTTCCCGTCGCTTGACGCGGGCGTGACCGGGACGCGCGCGCGCTCGCAGTCCGCCGCCACAGGCCTTCCGGTATACGGTACGTTGTACAAAGGCAGCCTGACCGCCAGCTACGACGTGGATATCTGGGGGGTAAACCGCAGCACCTCCCGTGCCGCCGAAGCGTCGCTGGAGGCACAAAAGGCGGCGGCCGCGGCGGCAGATCTCACGGTCGCATCGTCGGTGGCCTCCGGGTACGTCACTCTCCTGTCGCTGGATGAACAGCTTCGCGTTACCCAGTCCACGCTGAAATCGCGTGAAGAGGCGTTCAATCTTGCTAAACGACAGTTTGAGACGGGATACAGCTCTCGCCTTGAGCTGATGCAATCGGATTCTGAGCTGCGCGCCACCCGCGCTCAGGTTCCACTGCTTCAGCACCAGATTGCGCAGCAGGAGAATGCGCTTAGCCTGCTGCTGGGCAGCAACCCGGGTGACGTTGCGCGCGGTGAAAGCTTTGATGCCCTGACGCCGCTGAAACTGCCCTCCCAGTTGCCGTCGACGTTACTGAACCGACGTCCGGATATCGTCCAGGCTGAACGTCAGCTGATTGCGGCGGACGCGACGCTGGCGGCATCGCGCGCCAGCCTGCTGCCGTCGATCAACCTCACGGCCACAGGATCGGTGCAGGATCGCACGCTGTCGGGATTGCTGGATAACCCCCTCCAGCTCTGGAGCGTGGGCGGCAGTATTCTTGCGCCGCTGCTGAACCGACAGACGCTGAATGCACAGGTGGATATCTCCCAGTCTCAGCGTAATCAGGCGTTGTACAGCTACGAAAAAACCGTACGTAATGCGTTTGCCGAGGTGAATGACAGCCTTGATGCCATCACCCGTTATCAGGAACAGCTTAACGAGCTGCTGGCTCAGCAGGCGGTCGCGCAGGAGACGCTGCGGATAGCGCAAAACCGCTACCGCAACGGGTACTCTTCTTATCTGGATGTGCTCGATGCACAGCGCACGCTGTTCTCGGTGCAGACCAGCGTGGTACAGGTGAAAAACAACCTGCTGCTGGCGCAAATTGATTTGTATAAAGCGCTGGGCGGCGGTTGGGTCAGTGCGTGAAAACATGCCGGGTGGCGGCTACGCCTTACCCGGTCTACATTTCGCCTCTGGCGATACCCCCAAGGAGTCAATCTATGCAACAGCAGTGGTGTTCAGTAGATAATTACATGATTTCGTCGCTTATTCCTGAAGATGAAGTTCTCCAGAACGTCCTTGAAAACAACAAACGCGCCGGATTACCCGAGCACGACGTTGCCGCAAATCAGGGGCAACTGCTGGCGCTGTTTGTCCGCATGACGCAGGCCCGCCGCATTCTGGAGATCGGTACGCTTGGTGCATATAGCTCAATCTGGATGGCGCGCGCCCTACCGCCGGACGGAAAGCTGATTACGCTAGAAGCGGACCCGAAACATGCCGCTGTTGCACGCCAGAACATTCACCTTGCGGGACTCGGCGATCGTATCGAACTGATTACAGGCCCGGCGCTAAAGTCGCTCGAGAATTTCGGTGACGTCCCGCCCTTTGACCTGATCTTTATTGATGCCGATAAGCCAAACAATCCCGGCTACCTGGAGTGGGCGCTGCACTACTCCCGTCCCGGCACGGTCATAATCGGCGATAACGTGGTGCGCGACGGCGAGGTGGTTAACGGGCAAAGCGACGATGCACGCGTGCAGGGGGTACGGAAGTTTATCGAGATGACTGGAGATAACCCACGCTTAACCGCCACCGCGCTGCAAACAGTGGGCGTTAAGGGGTGGGATGGGTTTACGCTAGCGATGGTGGAACGATAAAAAAGCCGGGTGGCGGCTACGCCTTACCCGGCCTACATGTTCTCCCGTAGGCCCGGTAAGCGTAGCGCCACCGGGCAATGGTTTTAGCCGGAGATCTGCTCCATCGCCTGCAAGATACGCTTATCCGAAATGGGATACGGCGTACCGAGCTGCTGGGCGAAGAAGCTGACGCGCAGCTCCTCGATCATCCAGCGGATCTCCCGCACATCGTCATCATCGCGACGCGCTGGCGGCAGTTTGTTGAGCCACTGCTGCCACGCCTGCTGCACGTTTTCGACTTTCAGCATCTGCGCTCGATCGCGATGCGGATCGACCGCCATTTTCTCCAGACGCTTCTCAATCGCCTGCAAATAACGCAGCGTATCACCCAGACGCTTAAAGCCGTTGCCGGTGACAAAGCCGCGATACACCAGCCCCGCCATCTGCGCCTTCACGTCCGACAGACCCAGGGCCATGGTCATATCCACCCGCCCCTTCAGGCGCTTGTTGATATTGAACACGGCGGTGAGGATCTGCTCGACCTGTTTCGCAATCTCTACCACGGTATCGTTCAGCTCCGCGCGCACCTTTTCATGAAGCTGAGCAAAGCCCTCTTCCGTCCAGACCGGACCGCCCGCCTCGTGGATCAGTTTGTCCACACCGCAGGAGATGCAGTCGTCGATCAGATCCAGCACCTTACCGTACGGGTTAAAGTAGAGCCCCAGCTTGGCTTTGTTCGGCAGCTTCTCGTGCAGATACTTAATCGGCGACGGGATGTTAAGCAGCAGCAGGCGACGCAGCCCGCGCCACATCATCTGCTGTTGCTCCTGCGGATTGTCAAAGAGCTTAATCGCCACGCTGTCGCGCTCATCCACCAGCGCGGGCCAGGCTTTCACCTTGTAGTTCCCGCGCTTCTGCTCATAGCTTTCCGGAAGCTGACCAAAGCTCCAGATGTGCAGCCCGCTCTGCTCAATACCGTCATCGGCCACCGCAGAGAGCGTCTCCTGGACTTTACCTTTCAGCGCTTCTTTCAGCTCCGTCAGAGAACGGCCTTCGAGCAGCTTTTTGTTTTTATCGTCCACTACGCGGAATGTGATTTTCAGGTGATCGGGCACCTGATCCCAGTTCCAGTCGTCGCGGTCAATGGTGGTCCCGGTCATGCGTCGGAACTCACGCTCCAGTGCGTCCAGCAGCGGCAGTTCCAGCGGCGTGACGCGGCCTAAAAACGCTTCGGCGTAGTTCGGCGCCGGTACAAAGTTGCGCCGCACTGGTTTAGGCAGGGATTTGATTAATGCAATGACAAGCTCGCGGCGCAGGCCGGGAATTTGCCACTCAAACCCGCTCTCATCCACCTGGTTTAACAGCGGCAGCGGAATGTGCACCGTCACGCCATCGGCATCCGCGCCCGGCTCAAACTGATAGGTCAGACGCAGCTTGAGGTTGCCCTGATGCCAGAAGTTCGGGTAGTCGAGCTTGCTGACCGACTCCGCGCCCTCTTTGATCAGCATGCTCTTTTCAAAGTTGAGCAGGTCCGGGGTCTCTTTGCTGGCTTTCTTCCACCAGCTGTCGAAATGGCGCGCCGAGATCACATCGTGGCTGATGCGCTGGTCGTAAAACTCAAACAGCGTCTCGTCGTCCACCAGAATGTCGCGGCGGCGGGACTTGTGTTCAAGCTCTTCCACCTCGGCACGCAGCTTGAGGTTTTCGCGGAAGAACGCATGGCGCGTCTGCCAGTCGCCTTCCACCAGCGCATGGCGGATAAACAGCTCGCGACTCAGCGCCGGGTCAATCTGGCTGTAGTTAACCTTACGCGCTGCAACCACCGGCAGGCCGTAAACGGTGACTTTTTCCGTCGCCATCACCGCGCCCTGCCCGCGCTCCCAGTGCGGCTCACTGTACGAGCGTTTCAGCAGGTGCTGCGCCACCGGCTCAACCCACTCTGGATCGATACGCGCGGCGATACGCCCCCACAGACGGCTGGTTTCCACCAGCTCGGCGACCATGGTCCACTTCGGCGGCTTCTTGAACAAACCGGAGCCCGGGAAGATGGAGAAACGCGCGTTGCGTGCGCCGGTAAATTCCTGTTTATCCGCATCCTTCATCCCGATATGGGACAGCAGGCCGGTCAACAGGGCAATATGAATTTCGCGGTACTCCGCCGGTTCACTGTTCACCGGGATGCCCAGCTCTTTCACCACCTGGCGCAGTTGGGTGTAGATATCCTGCCACTCGCGCACGCGCAGGTAGTTGAGGAAATCCACCCGGCACTGACGGCGGAACTGATTCGAAGAGAGCGCTTTTTGCTGCTCGCCGAGGTAGTTCCACAGGTTTACGAATGCGAGGAAATCGGACTCTTTATCGTGGAAGCGACGGTGTTTTTCATCCGACGCCTGCTGTTTGTCCATCGGACGCTCGCGCGGATCCTGAATGGAGAGCGCCGAGGTGATGATCATCGCCTCGCGCACGCAGCCGTGTTTTTGCGCCTCCAGCACCATGCGCGCCAGACGCGGGTCGACCGGCAGTTGACTAAGCTGGCGGCCCAACGGCGTTAGCTTGTAGGCCGTCGCCTGCTCGTCGGTGGTAATGGCACCCAGCTCTTCCAGCAGCCGCACCCCGTCCTGAATATTGCGCTTATCCGGCGCTTCCACAAACGGGAAGGCGGCGATATCGCCCAGCCCCAGCGCGGTCATTTGCAGGATAACGGATGCCAGGTTGGTTCGCAGGATCTCCGGATCGGTAAACTCCGGGCGCGACAGGAAATCGTCTTCCGAATAGAGACGAATACAGATCCCTTCCGACACGCGGCCGCAGCGGCCCTTACGCTGATTAGCTGACGCCTGCGAAACCGGCTCGATCGGCAGACGCTGAACTTTGGTTCTGTAGCTGTAGCGGCTGATGCGCGCCGTACCCGGGTCGATCACGTATTTAATGCCCGGTACGGTCAGCGAGGTTTCGGCCACGTTGGTCGCCAGCACGATGCGGCGCCCGCTGTGCGGCTGGAACACGCGGTTCTGCTCGCTGTTGGACAGGCGCGCGTACAGCGGCAGGATCTCGGTATGGCGCAGATCGCGCTTGCTGAGCGCATCGGCGGTATCGCGGATCTCACGCTCGCCGCTCATGAAGATCAGAATGTCGCCAGAACTCTCGGTGCCCAGCTCGTCGACGGCATCGAAGATGGCCTGAAGCTGGTCGCGCTCGGTATCGTCCGCCTCTTCTACAATCGGGCGATAGCGCACTTCAACCGGGTAGGTTCGGCCTGAGACTTCAATGATCGGCGCATTGTTGAAATGTTTTGAGAAGCGCTCCGGGTCGATGGTCGCGGAGGTGATGATGATTTTCAGATCCGGACGCCGGGGCAGCAGCTCTTTCAGGTAGCCGAGCAGGAAGTCGATGTTCAGGCTGCGCTCGTGCGCTTCATCGATGATGATAGTGTCGTACTGCATCAGCAGACGATCCTGCTGGATTTCCGCCAGCAGGATACCGTCGGTCATCAGCTTAACCATGGTGTTATCGCTGACGTGGTCGCTGAATCGCACCTTGTAGCCGATGCAGCCGCCCGGCTCCGTTTGCAGCTCGTCGGCAATACGGTTCGCCACGGTGCGCGCCGCCAGACGACGCGGCTGGGTGTGACCGATCAACCCTTTCACCCCGCGGCCTAATTCCATGCAGATCTTCGGCAGCTGAGTGGTTTTACCTGAACCGGTTTCCCCCGCGACGATCACCACCTGGTGGTCGCGCACGGCCTCAAGAATGTCCTGTTTTTTCTGGCTGACGGGCAGGTTTTCCGGATAGGTAATCTCCGGGCGTGCGGCTTCACGCAGCACAACTTTCCCTGCCGCCTGTTCAATCTCTTTGGCCATCTCCTGGTAAATGGCCTGTTGTGCATCAGGATTTTTAACCTTCTTAACACCGTGCAGACGGCGCGCAAACCGCTGTTTATCGCGCAGCATCAGCGAATCAAGCTGTTGCATCAGCACCGGGAAGGATAATTTCTGTTGTTCTGTCATAGCGTTAACGGGCAGTGCACTGCCGGATAAAATCTCTTTTTAATGATTGCTATAGAGTACCACATCAGTGCTTTTCGCGCCTTATTCAAAAAATTCGAACATAGGCTTCGATATATTGCGCTATCCCTGTGGCGGGATTGTGAATAAAGTGTCAACAAGCAACGGGGCACCCCCCTCAATCAAATACAAAACAGGAAATTCCCATGAGCAAAGTATTAGTGTTGAAATCCAGTATTCTTGCAGGGTATTCACAGTCTGGTCAGCTGGCAGACTATTTCGTTGAACAGTGGCGTGAACAGCACAGCGCGGATGAAATCACCGTGCGTGACCTGGCAGCAAACCCGATTCCTGTGCTGGACGGCGAGCTGGTTGGCGCGCTGCGTCCGAGCGATGCGCCTCTCACCCCACGTCAGCAGGAAGCCCTGGCGCTCTCCGACGAGCTGATTGCTGAGTTGCAGGCCCACGACGTTATCGTGATCAACGCCCCAATGTATAACTTCAACATTCCTACGCAGCTGAAGAACTACTTCGACCTGGTGGCGCGCGCTGGCGTAACCTTCCGTTACACCGAGAACGGCCCGGAAGGTCTGGTGAAAGGTAAACGCGCTATCGTCCTGACCAGCCGCGGCGGTATTCACAAAGATACCCCTACCGATCTGGTCGCACCGTACATGACGCTGTTCCTGGGCTTCATCGGCATTACCGACGTGAACTTCGTGTTCGCTGAAGGTATCGCTTACGGCCCGGAAGTAGCCACCAAAGCGCAGACCGACGCGAAAGCCGCTATCGACAGCCTGGTCGCAGCCTAAATTTTCCCCCTCTCACCGCCCGGTGGGAGGGTTTTTCTTTCCCCCGTATTTCGTTATCATCCGCACCCACTCTCCAGCCCGGCGGCCTGATGTCTGTCATAATCGATACGTTTATTGCACCACCCTGTCACGACGACATTGAGATCCTCTGGCAGGACGAGCATCTGCTGCTGATCAACAAACCCTCAGGTCTGCTCAGCCTGTCCGGGAAAAATCCGCAAAACCGCGATTCCGTCCACCACCGTCTGGTGCAAACCTTTCCCGGCTGCACGCTGGTGCATCGTCTTGATTTTGGCACTTCGGGCCTGATGGTGATTGCACGTAACAAAGCGATTAACGCCGCGCTTTGCCACCAGTTCAGCCAGCGCGCCGTGACCAAGGTTTACACCGCCCTGTTGTGCGGACATGTGGAACAGGACGAAGGGACCGTGGATGCCCCGATTGCCAAAGATCCGGCGCTGTTTCCGCTGATGACGATCTGTGCCCGCACCGGTAAGCCCGCTCGCTCCCGCTATCGGGTGATGGAACGTATTTACCAGGATACGACAATGCCGTTGACGCGGGTTGAGCTTACCCCGGAGACCGGGCGCACCCACCAGCTGCGCATTCACTGCCAGCAGTTAGGCCACCCTATTTTGGGGTGCGATCTGTATGGGGGTCTGGAATGGCCGGGGGCGGAAGAAACGCCCCGGCTGATGCTGCATGCAAGCGTTCTGAGTTTTATGCATCCGCTGAGCGGCGAGACCATGAATGCCCGTCACGCCGCGCCATTCTGAACGAGGTTTACCACATTAAATCGTCAGGGATTTTGAAGTCTGCGTACGGATCGTCTTCGTCCTGCTCTTCCTGACTCAGCGCGCTGTTTAGCACAATGCTGTCCGCATCGCGCTGGGCAATTTTATCCGCCACCACCGCCGGGATAATCGCGTAATCACAGTCGCCATTCGCGTTAATCACCAGTCGGGCAATCGCCAGACGACCGTTGATCAGCTGGGTTTGCGTCTGCTTATCGACGTCGATTTTTTTGATCAGGCTGCCATCGGTAAAGTTAAAGGTAATGTTGCCCTTCGCCACGGTGATGCGGTTCATCTCAATCAGCTGCTTCACCTGCGCCCTGAACTCTTTTGCCAGCACCGCCTGTTTTTGCTGTTCGCTCAGCTGCTTATCACGCTCCAGCTGGGCTTTCTTGTTCTCTTCAACAGCCTCTCTCGCCTCGCGAGCCTGGACGCGGGATTTTTTCGCCGTGCGCTGAACCTTCGCCATCTTTTTACTGCTGACTAAGCCCGCTTTCAGCATCTGCTCTTGTAGGGTGAGTTTTGTCATGATCGTTTAAACCGGTTGGAAATGTCGGGGGATTATACCTGAATCGCGCAGTTCATGAAGAACCCTCATGACGCAGTGAAATTAAGTCACTTCCCCTGCGCCAGTGGCTCAGGCATAAATTATGCATTGATAACGTTTAGGCAACATGAACTTAGGATGCATAACCAAATGAGTCAGGCTTTCACATTTACCCTTAAGCGCAGTTGCTTTGATGAAAATTATAACCCGTCAGAAAACACGCGTACCACCACCAACTTCGCCAACCTGGCGCGTGGCGAGAAGCGTCAGGAGAACCTGCGCAATACGCTGATGATGATCAACAACCGCTTTAACGCGCTGGCGAGCTGGGATAACCCAAAATCCGACCGCTATGCCGTCGAGCTGGAGATTATTTCAGTCGATATGAATATCGGCGGCGATTTTACTTTCCCGGCCATCGAAATTCTGCAAACGACGATCGTGGATAAAAAGACCCACGAGCGCATCGAAGGCATCGTCGGGAATAACTTCTCATCCTATGTTCGTGACTATGATTTCAGCGTCCTGCTGCTGGAGCATAATAAAGATCAGCCCCGTTTTACCCTCCCCGAGAATTTTGGCGAGCTGCACGGCAATATCTTTAAAAGCTTCATTCATTCTGCGGAATATCAGGCGAACTTTAAAAAAGCGCCGGTGATCTGCCTGAGCGTCTCGAGCAAAGACACCTATCGTCGTACCGGTAACCACCACCCGGTGCTGGGGTATGAGTATCAGCCGGACGGCGAGTCGCTAACGGAACAGTACTTCGCGAAGATGGGCCTCAAGGTTCGCTATTTCATGCCGGAAAACAGCGTCGCGCCATTTGCCTTCTTCTTCACCGGCGATTTACTGCGTGATTACACCAATCTGGAACTGATCGGCACCATCAGCACCATGGAGACGTTCCAGAAGATCTATCGACCAGAAATTTACAATGCC
Organism: Enterobacter sp. DSM 30060; assembly: GCF_013375955.1. NCBI lineage: Bacteria > Pseudomonadati > Pseudomonadota > Gammaproteobacteria > Enterobacterales > Enterobacteriaceae > Enterobacter > Enterobacter sp. DSM 30060. Next base: position 3,969,120 of record NZ_CP056118.1, on the reverse strand, counting down.
AATTCCGCTGCGGGACAGTGCTATCAGCCCGACCTGAATCAGCAGGATCACTCATTAACAAAAATCGTCTATGACCGTGAAGAGCGCAGCCGGCTGGCCATTGAACAGGGTAAATATACCGAAGAGCGGTTCATCAAACCCTATAAAACCCTTCTTGAGCATTGGTCTCATCACTTCACGCTTTAATTTAATACGAATAAAAGGTTCTTCTTATGAAAACATTGCTCCCGACATCGACGGCTGGTAGCCTGCCGAAACCCACCTGGCTTGCGCAGCCGGAAACGCTCTGGTCGCCGTGGAAACTCCAGGACGAGGAATTACTGGCAGGGAAACAGGATGCGCTGCGTTTGTCTCTGGATGAACAGATTCGCGCCGGGATTGATATCGTCAGCGACGGGGAACAAACCCGCCAGCATTTCGTCACCACCTTTATTGAACATCTCAGCGGCGTGGATTTTGAAAATCGTCAGACGGTGCGGATCCGTAACCGTTACGATGCGAGCGTGCCGACCGTGGTAGACGCGGTGGCGCGCCAGAAACCGGTGTTTGTAGACGACGCGAAATACCTTCGCCAGCTGACGGATAAGCCGATCAAGTGGGCGCTGCCTGGCCCGATGACCATGATCGACACGCTATACGATGCTCACTATAAAAGCCGCGAAAAGCTGGCCTGGGAGTTCGCTAAAATTCTCAATCAGGAAGCCCGCGAGCTGGAAGCGGCCGGCGTTGACATTATTCAGTTCGACGAACCTGCTTTTAACGTCTTTTTCGACGAAGTGAATGACTGGGGCATCGCCGCGCTGGAGCGCGCCATTGAAGGGCTGAAATGCGAAACCGCAGTACATATCTGCTACGGGTACGGCATCAAAGCCAATACGGACTGGAAAAAAACGCTCGGCTCCGAGTGGCGCCAGTATGAAGAGGCGTTTCCTAAGTTGCAGACCTCAAAGATCGATATCATCTCGCTGGAGTGCCACAACTCGCGCGTGCCGATGGATCTGCTGGAGCTGATCCGCGGTAAAAAAGTGATGGTCGGGGCAATTGATGTTGCCACCCAGACCATCGAAACGCCGGAAGAGGTTGCCGATACGCTACGCAAGGCGTTGCAGTTTGTTGATGCAGACAAGCTCTATCCGTCCACCAACTGCGGCATGGCTCCCCTTTCCCGCCAGGTCGCCAACGGTAAGCTGAAGGCATTAAGCGCCGGGGCTGACATTATCCGTCGCGAGCTTGCCCGCTAACCTTCAGGTTTGCCAGTACAGCGGCGTACCGAACCGCTCAATATAGTAGTCAATCACCGCCCTGACGTTCAGGGGCGGATGACGCGCGTTCGGGTAAATCGCCGCAATCGTCAGTGGCTCCGTATTAATAGAACACTCCATTTCCGGCAGCAGTGCCACCAGCTCACCGCTTTTGAGCCGTTCGCTCACCATCCAGTCCGGGAATAGCACAACGCCCATGCCGCCCAGCGCCGCAATCAGGAGCGTTTCCGCGTTATTGGAAGTCATCAGCGGTACGATGGGATAGTGAACCCACGCCTCGCCCGACTGCCGGATCAGCCAGCGGTTAGGCCCGGACGAACCGCGGTAAATCAGACAGTGGTGACGGCTGAGATCGTCCGGCCCCTCGGGTGCGCCATGTTTTTGCAGATAGTCCGGCGAGGCCGCCAGATGGTAGAACTGCTGACCGAACACCCGGGCGTGAAACGAGGAGTCCGTCAGCGCGCCGATGCGGAAGATAACGTCCGCGGCGTCGCGGTGCGGATCGATAAAATCGTCGGTGAGGGTCAGTTCAATGGAGAGACGAGGATAACGCGCCAGAAGCCCCGGCAGGCCCGGCGCGATGTGCCGTTGTCCGAAAAAGACCGGGCCATTGATACGCAGCGTGCCCGACGGCTCGCGGGCGCGTTCATCCAGCTCGCGTCGCGCATCCTCCAGATTTCCGGCCATCGCCCGGGCATAGCGCACAAAAAGATGCCCGCTCTCTGTGGGCATAATCGCCCGCGTGTTGCGGTAGAAAAGCTGTTGCCCGAGGGCGTCCTCAAGCTGGTGGATCCTGCGGGAAACCTGCGACGCAGAAATCCCTTCCCGCCTCGCCACCACGGAAAAATTCTGCGTTTCATAAACGTCGATGAAGATCAGCAGCGCGCGAACGCTGATATGTCCGGCATCCATCATTAATGCATTTCCTGCACAGGTGTTTCCTGCATTATGGCATTTTTCTCAATGATGTTCAGACGTAATCTTCTCCGCCTGGAAAAAGGAGAAAAAGCGTTATGCACATTATTTTAATTTTACTGGTGATTGCCGGCGGCATGGGGCTGTCCGTGGAAGCCGGGCTGCTGGGGCCGCTGGGCGCGGAGGTGGGCGACCTGTGGGCGGCGTTCAGCATATTTAGCGTGGGAACCGGGCTGACGTTTCTGCTGATGCTGTTTTTCAGCCCCCGCAACAGTCCCTCATTTTTTGCGCAGCCGTCATGGCACCTGCTGGGCGGCGTGCTCGGCCCGGTCTACGTCATCATTCTCACCATTGCCACGCCAGCGATCGGTATTGCTATGATGATGATCGGCATTCTGGCAGGCCAGGTCTTTAAAAGCCTGATTATTGACCACTATGGCCTGCTGGGTACGCCGCACCGCAGGATCGATACAAAACGCATTATTGCGCTGGGATTTATCATCACCGCGCTCATTCTCGTGGCGCAGGGGTAACGTTATGACAGTGATTATGATTATTCTGGCGGTGATTGGCGGCGCGACGCTGAGCATTCAGGCTACCATTAACGGGCAATTAGGCAGCAGCGTGGGGGTATTCAAAAGCGCGTTTCTGACCTTTTCCGTCGGCGCGCTGGTAACCGCCCTGCTCATTTTCTTTTTTGAGCCGAAACAGGCGGTCAGCCTGATGGATGTGCCCAAGTGGCAGCTTCTGGGCGCCCTGTGCGGCGTGCCCTATATAGTGATTATGGTGCTCGCGGTGCAGCGTATCGGCACCGCCGTTGCCACGGTAGCGGTGATCCTGGGTCAGCTGGCCATGAGCATGCTGATTGATAACTTTGGCTGGCTGAACAATGAAGCCATTCCGTTTTCAGCGAGCCGTTTCGGGGCCGTCGTCTGCCTGAGTATCGCGCTCTTTTTCATCTACTCAAGCAGTAAACCTCAGCCCGAAGAGGATTAACCGCCCTCTTTGCGGGTAAAGAACAGCGTCACCGTGGCGACGGTGACGCCAAATTTCTTCATCTCGGTTTTATTGAATAGGCGGGTGCTGTCCTGCAAATACATCCAGTCATCAAAGTGCAGCAGCCAGGTTTTGCCGTCCGCCTTCACGTTCATGCTGTAGCGCCAGTTAAGGGCGTTGCCCGAAACCTGACCTGTCGCGACACCTTCTATGTCACCCGCCGTGCCTTCGTAACGATCGTGGCCAATGCGGCGGATATGCCAAACGCGCTGCTGCTTTTCGCCATCGTCATAGACAAAATGCTCGTTCAGCGTCAGCGTATCGCCGATAACATCTCCGGCGATCTCGACGTGAAAACGGCGGATCTGCTTACCGCTGCGGTCCTGCACCATCCCCCACGCCTCGGTTTTGCCCTGGAAGTAGTGGAAAATATCAAGCCGTGGCTGTTGCTGACGATACTCGGTCACTTCTGTGCTGCACCCGGCCACCAGCATTGTCAGTGTAAGCGCCATTAACAGGAATCGTTTCATTGTGGTCCTCCGATTAACTGCTGACGCAGTTCAGGATACGCGGTGCGGGGATCGAGCCAGATCGCCAGAAAGCGCGAGCTAAACGCTGCCGACTGGCGCGGCCCGAGGGGCGTAAATTTTTTCTGCAAAGCCGTGGGGCGATACCAAAATTGCCCCTGACCGTTATTAACCACAAACGCGAGCTGCGTGCCGGGCGTGACGTCGGGCCAGAGCGCTTTTAGCATCCGCAGCCAGGCTTCACTCTGCGGCTCCTGCTGCAAAATGCCCTGCGCCTGCCACTGGTCACGGGTCGCCTCGAGCAGGTCGTCGCCATCGATGTCGCGGGCATAGGTGATAATCAGCGCGTTATCGCTGTCTGTTCCTGTATAGCTGCCGTCGGGCGTCAGCAGTTGAGAGGTATAAACGGTAAACGGCCCCCAGGTGAGGGTGGCATCGCCTACCTTGCGCCAGCTCAGCCAGTCAGTCGCCTGCGCGTTACAGGCCATAACGGTTAGCGCGAGCGCGAGTAACAGATGTCTCATTGTTGTCTCCCCATCAGCAGGTGGAAAAACAGCATCAGCACCAGCCAGCCCGGGATCATCCAGCTGACGACGATAAAAGTCGGATCCAGGAACGTGATGGCCCCCAGACGCTCGCCAAACAGGTAGGCCAGCGGCCCGCCCAGGGTCGCCAGCGCCGTCAGCAGCCAGCCCGGCAAGGTGGTCGTGCGGGTCAGTTGCGTCCAGACGGTGGCAAACATCAGCCACAGCGCCACCATCCATAGCGGCATCAGAGACGTGCCAGTGAATGAAATCAACCCCGTCAGCGCCCAAAGGGCGTCCAGCATCGCGCCCGACGCAGCCAGCACAAGAGCGTATACCCGGTGTGATGGCGGTAACAACAGCCAGGCAATCAGCGCCAGCGCGATCCAGATGACCAGCCCCTGCTCGCGAAACAGCACCACCAGCGTCCAGTAGAGATCAAACCCGATGGCCAGCAGAAAGACCTGCCCGTAGCGCTTCATACGCGTTCCGCAGTCAGTTGCACCACGCTGATGGTGCGGGCGTTAAACCCGGCTTCACAGTAGCCGAGGTAGTACAGCCACATCCGGCGGAAACGGTCATCAAATCCGAGCTTTTCAATCTCCTGCCAGGCGTGAACGAAGCGCTGACGCCAGTGCGCCAGCGTGCGGGCGTAGTCCGGCCCCATATCGAAGAGGTTACGCACGACAAAATCGGTATGGCGGGTCATCAGTTCATTCATGGCGGTGATGCTGGGCAAAAAGCCGCCGGGGAAGATGTAGCGCTGAATAAAATCGACGCTTTTGCTGTAGTCGCGATAGCGCTGATCCTGAATGGTGATAGCCTGAATCGCCATCCGCCCGCCCGGACGCAGACGCGCCTGGCAGGTGCGGAAAAACGTTGGCAGGTAGCGTTGGCCGACGGCTTCAATCATCTCAACCGACACCAGCTTATCGTACACTCCGGTCAGATCGCGGTAGTCACAGAGCAGCACCTCAACGCGATCCTGTAAACCTGCCCGCGCGATCCGCGCGGTGGCCCACTGGTACTGCTCCTGCGATAGCGTGGTAGTTGTTACCCGGCAGCCATAATGACGGGCGGCATATTCCGCCATCGCCCCCCAGCCGGTACCAATCTCCAGCAGATGATCGTTTGCGGTGAGCGCCAGTTGGTCGCACAGCCTGGCCATTTTTGCCTGCTGAGCCGCCGCCAGATCCTGCTCTTCCCCGGTAAACAGCGCGCTGGAGTAAAGGAGTTGTTCATCAAGGAAATGGGCGTAAAAGGCGTTGCCCAAATCGTAATGGGCGGCAATATTTTCCCGTGCCTGCGCGCGGGAGTTGCGCCGCATCCAGTGCCGTAGCCGCTCTACCGGTTTCCCGAGCAGGCGAAACCCTTTTTCCAGTTGCCCGAGGATCTGGCTATTGCGCGCTATCAGCTCCAGCAGCGGCGTCAGGTGGGCCGTCTCCCAGTCGCCATCTATCCACGCTTGTGCCGCGGCGAGGCTGCCCCCGGTTAGAATGCGCCAGTAGACGCCCGGCGCGAGTACCTGCACCTCAGCGTGAAGCGCGGTGGAGGCGTCGCCGAACTGGAATGTCTGCGCGCCTTCACGCAGCGTCAGCGAGCCGCCGCGCAGCCCGTTCAGCAGGCGAAAAAGCAGCCATCGCGCGACGCGGACGTTGCGCGGGATATCGGGTTCAAGCGCAAAGACGGGATCGGTCATGAGCGTTCACTCCTGCTTAGGGGATGGTTATGCAGCGGCACGCGCTTCAGCCACAGCCTGAGCGCCTGCCAGTAAATAGCGAGAACGGTTTTGAGGGTCATCAACGGGATCCGCGCCAGCAGCGACCGCAGCGCTGCGCGCGTCAGCGGCGCCCGGCGCAGCGTCAGGGTGGCATCAAACACCTTCGTTTCCTGATGGTTTTCGATATGCATGCGCAGCGTGCTGTCCGGGCTGTTGAAGCGCCAGTGATAGATCATATCCATCGGATTAAAGGGCGAGACGTGAAACGCTTTCTGCGTCGGCGGGGCGTCCCGCCCCGCTACCGCGTAGTAGTGTCGTTCATTCCACGGCGTGTTGCGGACTTCGGCGAGAACCCAGCGCAGGGTGTCTTCCCCGTCATAGCAGTAGTAAAAATTGACTGGGTTAAAATGAAAGCCGAAATAACGCAGTTGGGTTAGAAGCATGACCCGCCCCGCCGGGCGTTCGCCGGTCAGATTTTCCAGACGCTCAAGGACGCGCTCTTTGAGCGGCGTGCCCAGCGGGTAGTCCGCATCATAAAATGCCGCGGGCGCAACGCGGTTACGGCGCACACCGACGGAGGGCAGCGCGTCCAGCTCATCGAGATCGAGCCAGGCCATAAAGACGCTGTAGGTAAAGTGGTGCGCTTTTGGCGAAAGACGGCGATGGCGCAATGTGCCGTGGTAAAGGCAGCTGTTCATCTCAGTTGCCCTCCCCGGCCGCGATAGCGTTTACCACATCCAGCGCACTGCGTACCCCATCTTCGTGGAAGCCGTTGTACCAATACGCGCCGCAGAACCAGCTCCGCTGGCGACCATTTATTTCTCCGCGTCGGGCCTGGGCTTGCCAGCTTTGCGGGTTAAAAAGCGGATGCTCATAGACAAAGCGGCGCAGCACATAGCGTTCTTCCACCGGCGTTTCCGGGTTGAGGGTGACGCAAAACAGCGGGCTACCCGGCGGCAGTCCCTGCAAAATATTCATGTTATAGGTGACGCAGGCGCTGGCCCGATCCTGCTCGCTGAGGCGGTAGTTCCAGCTCGCCCACGCGCGCTTGCACACCGGCAGCCAGCGCGGATCGCTGTGAAGCACCACCTCGTTACGCTGCCAGCCGATATCACCCAGCACCTCACGTTCAGCCTGCGTTGGGCTGGCGAGCATCGCCAGCGCCTGAGCGGAGTGGCAGGCGAAGATCACCTGATCAAAGTTGTCTGTTACGCCCTCACGCGTTATATCAACCCCGCGATCGTGGCGAATAACCTGCTGCACCGGCGCATTGAGGTGCAGCGTCAGGCGATCGCCAAGCTTGTCCAGCATCGCGCGGATGTACTCCCGGGAGCCGCCCGGCACCACGTACCACTGCGGACGATGGGTAATGTCCAGCAGACCGTGGTTCTCGAAAAAGCGTAAAAAGAGCGGCAGCGGGAAGCGTTTCATCTCCTGTAGCGAGGATGACCAGATAGCCGCCCCCATTGGCAGAATGTAGTGACGGGCAAAAAAAGGCGTGAAGCGGTGCTGGTGCAGGAACGTCTCCAGCGTGGCGGACTCGCTGACGTCACCCCGGAGCGTCTGTTTCGCCAGCCGGTTAAAGCGCACGATCTCCTTCAGCAGCGTCCAGAAGGCAGGGTTTAACAGATTACGACGCTGGGCGAACAGCGACGTCAGCGTGTGGCCGTTGTACTCCAGCCCGCTCTGCGGGTTATGCACCGAAAAACTCATCTGCGTTTTTTGCCCGCTGATGCCCAGTTCGCTCAGCAGCCCCATGAAGCGCGGATAGGTGCGGTCGTTGTAGACAATAAAACCGGTGTCGATGGCAAAGTTGCCCTGCGGCGTGTCGACATCCACCGTTGCGGTATGACCGCCCGGCGTGGCCTGCGCTTCAAACAGCGTGACCTGATGATGTCCGGCGAGCCGCCAGGCACAGGTTAACCCGGCGATACCGCTGCCGATAATCGCGATCTTCATGGTCGCACCATCCTGCGCAGCAGTGCGCGCTGAAGTATATCGGGCAGACCGGAGAGCAGGCGCAGCGCCAGGCTAAACCCGGCGGGAAACGCGATATGATCCTTCCCTTTTGCCAGACCGCGACGAATGGCATGGACGGCGTCCTCCACGCTGACCCGGCCCGGCATCGGGAAATCATTTTTTCGGGTCAGCGGCGTGTCGACAAAACCAGGTGAAACGACCGTGACGGCGATCCCTTTCGGCTCCCAGTCGAGGCGCAGCGTGTCGGCAAACCAGGTTAACGCCGCTTTAGAGGCGCCATAGGCTTCTGCTCGCGGGAAGTGAAGCCAGTGCGCCATCGAACTGATCAGCACCACGCGGTTGCCGGATATCAGCTGCGGCTGCAACGCCGCAAGGCAGTTTACCGGCCCCATGAAATTGGTGGTCATGACCCGCGCCACCAACGCGGCATCCACCTCGCCGCGATCGAGATACTCGCAGGTTCCGGCGCAAAGAATCACCGTGTCGGCAGCACAGTCCGCCAGCGCCTGGCGACAGGCGTCCCTGTCTGTCATATCGAACAGGCGCACCGTAATGTTGGGGCTGTGCTGATGCACAGCTGCCAGACGTTTCGCATCGCGCCCGCAGGCAATCACCCGGTAACCATCGTCGGCAAAAGATTTCGCCAGCCCGGCCCCTATGCCCGAGCTTGCGCCGGTGATCAGAACCGTTTTCATGATTTCACTCTCCGCTTCACGCCGCGTACGGCCCAGCCGAGCACCGGAAGATGTTCGTAAATCATCTCTCCGGCATCGTAGTAATCCCGCTGGCGAACTATGCGATCGTCGCGCATGTCTACCACAGAGCAGCCCGGCAGCTGGCGCATTGCCCCCCGGGCAATACGCGGGTGCGACCAGTGCATCATCCAGGTAACAACAAAGCGATCGCCCTGCTGCAAGGGTGCATCGACGGTAAAGCGGCACCGCTGGACGTTAGCCAGCAGGTGAGTGAAATAGCGCTGAATCGCGAACAACCCGCTGTGTTCGCCAAAGGGATCGATAAGCGTGGCATCGGCGCGATAAATCTTTGCCAGCGCCGAAGGTGGCTGGGTATCCAGCGTGGCGTAATAATCAACGAATCGACTGATGACGGACGGCAACGTGCTCATGGGTCACATCCTGGCTGTAAACAACGTAGCGAAATCGCATAATTAAAACTTACACAATTAGCGTTATTTGTCCAAGTTTGTGCAGATGTATTTTTTATACCTCTTTTAATTCAGTATTTTAAAAACTTTCCCTGAGGTGCCAATTTGAATCAAAAGCAGATTCTCACCGCCGTGCCGTTATTTTTTAGGGATAACCTTAAGGCAAAGGTGCCATTTATCTTCCAGACTTATCCTTTTAATTCATAAGGATGTCACGCGATGAAAAATTTACTGATGGCGCTCTTTTCCAGCCCGGAATCCTTGTTGCAGGTTATGAGTCACCAGGAAATTATCGAAGCCGTAGAGGATGGCGACCGCATCATCATCGATCAGGATGGAAACGCCTCGGTTAACTACAAAAGTAACGAGGTTCGGCAGGACTTTCTGCGCCATGTCAACGCGCTGAAGAGGGCCTGAAATGGGAACGGCAATATTCATGGTATTGATGGTATGCGGCTACTGGTACACCAGCCGCGATCTCTCAACCCGGTTCAAAATTAAGCGTTCATTCGGCTGGGATGTCTATTTCCTTGTGGCGCTGTATGGCTGCATTTTCGTTTTACAGGGCGTGATCGCCACCGGCCTGCTCTGGCTGCTGTTGTTCGCCCTCTCCGCCGCCGACAACACGTTCCATTTCACGTCCGCAAAATACGCCGACTGGCAAATTGATTTTATGAACTGGAGCTTTTTAGGGATTCAGGCTCCGGTCGTGGTGATGCTGGCCTTTGCGATCCTGTTTTGTCTCTATCGTTCTAACTGGGCCGGCAGCGCGCGGCTGGACGGCGAAGGCCGGAAAAAGCTCTACAAGCGGCTGGCACAATCGAGCGGGATTGAACAACTGCTCTATCAGTGCATGGAGGAAGGTGAACTTGCGCACGTCACGCTGAAGTCGCGGCGAATTTATATTGGCATGATCCATACCGCCACGCTGGAGTATGAAAAAACCGCCAATATCGTGCTTATCCCGATGCTGAGCGGCTACCGCGACGGGGAGAACATGCAGCTGTGTATTGAGCACAACTACAGCAAATGGTACGCCGAGCATGAGGTTACGCTCGACTCAGAGCCAAAAAGCGCTATGGATTTCCGTAAGGTGATCATGCTTGATCAGATCGAGAGTATTTCGCTGTTCGATCCGGCAAGTGCCAGCGCGCTGGCGATGCGTGAATAAAAAAATGGCGCCTTATTTCTAAGGCGCCAGGATTATGTGGATGAAACCTGAACTTATGGCGTTACGATATTGAACCAGAAGTCAAATTTGTCCATGTAGCTCAGCATCTCTTCCAGCTTCGCCCCGTTTCCACTCACCTTCACGTCACCTTTATCCATCGCCTGCTTCAGCGTCTCTTTCTTAAGGATGATGTTGTTCAGCGTGGTGCGATCAAGCGCGATAGTTGCGTCGGCATCCTTCGCCTGCGCGTTGGCGGTATGGTTCAGCACGCCGTTTTCCAGTTCCAGCTTGTATTTGCCGCCATCCTTACCGAGATCGACATTGAAGACCGCCTTCGCGTTACCGGCACGCACCCCGTTGATGTGCACACCCAGGTAGTCGAAGAACATTTCCGGGGTCATCGCCCGCACGGTATCCGGGCTGGCGGTGTTCGGCGTCGGCAGCTTCTTCACGCCATTACGCAGTTCTTGCGCGCCGGTCAGGTAGAAGTTACGCCAGGTGCCCGCCTCCGCCTGGTAACCTAACTGCTCAAGCGCGTCGGCTTCCAGATTACGGGCAGCCTGGTTGTTAGGATCGGCAAAGACCACTTTGCTGACCACCTGAGCAACCCAACGGTAATTACCCTGCTGATAATCCGCTTTGGCTTTCTGCATGATGGCATCAGCGCCGCCCATGTACTGCACGAACTTCTTCGCAGCCTGTTCAGGCGGCAGCTCGTCGAGGGTTGCCGGGTTGCCGTCGAACCAGCCGAGATAAAACACGTAAGTGGCTTTGACGTCGTGGCTAACGGAGCCGTAGTAACCGCGGCTTGCCCACTGTTTCTCGAGCGATTCCGGCAGCTTAAATTCTGCGGCGATCTCATCGCGAGTCAGGCCTTTGTTGGCCATACGCAGGGTCTGGTCGTTGATGTAGCGGTACATATCGCGCTGGCCTTTCATCAGCTTGACGATATTCTCGTTACCCCAGGTCGGCCAGTGGTGCTGCGCAATAATCACTTCCGCGTCCGCGCCCCAGCGCTCAATGGCGGCGTTAATGTACTTAGACCAGGCCAGCGGGTCGCGGATTTTCGCGCCGCGCAGGGAGTAGGTATTGTGCAGAGTATGGGTCACGTCCTCTGCGGCCTCGATCATTTTCTTCTCTTTGACGTACCACAGCATCTCCGACGGAGCTTCTGAACCCGGCGCCATCATAAAGTCGTAGGTCAAGCCGTCGATCACTTCTTCCTGACCGGTATGGGTAATGTAGTCGGTCGGCGGGATGAGGGTGACAGTACCCGCAGAGGTGGTGGTGCCAAGGCCTGCACCCACCTGGCCTTTTGCATCCGGCTTCAGCAGGTTGCCGTACATATAGCTCGCACGGCGGCTCATCGCGTTTCCGGCCATAATGTTTTCGGAAACCGCCTCTTTCATAAAGCCATCCGGCGCGTAGATTTTCACTTTGCCAGACTTGACGTCAGCTTCGTCAACCACGCCGCGCAGACCGCCATAGTGGTCAACGTGGCTGTGGGTGATCACCACAGCCACGACCGGTTTCTTGCCGCGGTTTGCATAGTAGAGATCCAGCGCTTCTTTCGCCGGTTCAGCGCTTAACAGCGGGTCGATAACGGTAATGCCCTTCTCGCCCTCAATGATGGTCATGTTGGAGAGATCGAGATTACGGATCTGATACACGCCGTCGGTGACCTTAAACAGCCCGCCAATGTTGATCAGCTGTGACTGACGCCACAGGCTCGGGTTAACCGTATCCGGGGCTTTTTCACCCTCTTTGACGAAATCATATTTCGCCGGGTTCCAGATAACGTTCCCCTGCTCGCCTTTGATCATGTTTTGCGGCAGCGGGGCGATAAAGCCTTTATGGGCATTTTCAAAGTCGGTTTTATCGGCAAACGGTAATTTGTTATACAGGGCGTTATTAGCCTGCTGGGTTGTAGGAGTGGCATCCTGCGGCTGTACTTCCGCAAACGCGGAAAGCGACAGCGACGTCAACACACCGGCCAGCGCCAGATGTTTAGCGATTATCGTTAATTTCATTAAATGGCCTCATAGATTAATTGCGCCGCCAGCGATATTTAATTGTGGCGGATAATTTTAATGCGAACTCATTGAGGACCATTCTAACCAGAATACCTTCCCTTCATAGTCCCATATGGGACTGGTTATTTATCGATTCGTAATCCGTGGGCTATTGCTGCTATACTCGCTACCATAGCAGACGTTGCGGGGAGAGGCTTAGCGTGAATTTTCAGGATATCCATACCTATTATCAGCAACTCAATATTGGGCAATTTTTTCCGCAAATGCTTTGTGAAGGCGAGGTCTTAACCGTTGCCGCAAATAAAAAACTCACCGTTGAACCTGGCTATATTTATTTCTGTACTGAAGGGTCGCTGACGATATTAATGCCTGATGATGGGCTGAATATTGGCAATACTATTGAGTATATGCCGATCGGTTTAATGGAAAGGTATTGTCCACTGGCGAAGTATGAATATCGCAGCAGTGCCAGGGTGAAACTGGTGAGAATATCCTGGGCCGACTTCGACCAGATATTTTTCCAGGGTGGGCCTGAGCGCATGCAGGCGCTGGCCACCATACTGACCTATATGTCGATATTCACCATCGACCTGCATAACGAACGCAGGCAGGTCACCAGCTACCAGACCATTAAACCCATGCTCTATCGCTATCTTTATCGGCAGGAAACCCACACGGGAGAGAATGAGGGTCTGGCGCTGTTTATCATCAAGCGCACTAACCTGTCGCGAACGCATGTCTTTCGCGTGCTGGCGGATCTTAAAGCCGGGGGCTATATCACCATGAAGCGCGGAAAGCTGGTGTCGATAGACCGTCCGCTGCCGGAGGCGTATTAAATTACGCCCCTGAAGCGAATGCTTCAGGGGCTGGCTGATTAACGCACCAGGTGCAGGAAGTGCAGATGTTTTTCATACTGGTCCAGGATATCGTTAATTAACTGCTCCTGGTTCCAGCCCATCACATCGTAATTTTGCCCACCTTCCTTGAGGTAGATTTCTGCCCGATAGTACCGGTGCTGTTCTGCCTGAATCTCATCATTCTCCATGGCCGCTAGCGCGAAGGTCGGCGAGTTATAGCCACGCAGCCTGACTTCATAAATGAAATTCAGCTCATTGCCTAAATCCACCTCAAGGCGAATACGATCGTCCGACGCGTCGCTGATATGGCTCTGCGTTCCCTGCTTATTCAGTTCATCCTGCACCAGCACCATGGCCGGTTTGATCACCTCCTCCATAAAGCGTTTCACCAGGGAGCGTTTAGGTAAGTAGGCGATGTTACGCAGTCTGCGCTGCCACGGAATGGGGTTACGGGCCGCTGTCGGCGCGATCGTGGCCATACTCAGGCTCTCGCGTTTGGTCAAATCGCGTCGGAGCGCCTTCAGCAGGCCATAGATCGACACCAGCAGGATCATCGAGAACGGTAGCGCGCTGGCGATAGTCACGGTTTGCAGCGCACTCAGTCCGCCCGCGAGCAGCAGCGCGATAGCGACTACGCCCATCAGCGCGGCCCAGAAGATGCGCTGCCAGACGGGGGTATTGGCCTCGCCGCCGGACGCGAGGGTATCCACCACCATCGCCCCGGAGTCGGCTGAGGTCACAAAGAAGACGATGACCATCGCCATGGCAATAAATGACAGCACGGAAGAGAACGGGAAATGCTCAAGGAAATTAAACAGCGCCAGCGCCACGTCCTGCTGGACGGTATTCGCCAGATCGGACGCTCCCTTGTTCATGATGAGGTAAATGGCGCTATTGCCGAACACCGTCATCCACATCAGGGTAAAGCCCGCCGGGACAAACAGCACGCCGGTCACGAACTCGCGGATGGTTCTGCCGCGGGACACACGGGCAATGAACATCCCGACAAACGGCGACCAGGACAGCCACCAGCCCCAGTACAGCAGCGTCCAGCCTCCCAGCCAGTTGCTGGATTTCGGTTCATAAGCGTACAGGTTAAACGTCTTGCTCACCAGCTCGGACAGGTATCCGCCGGTATTTTCCACAAAGGATTTCAGCAGGAGTACGGTTGGCCCCAGGCACAACACCAGCACCAGCAGCAGTACCGCCAGCCCCAGATTGAGCTCTGATAAAATGCGAATGCCTTTATCCAGACCGGACACCACAGAAATGGTCGCCAGCCCGGTAATCAGGACGATAAGGATCACCTGCACGGTATCGTTGATGGGTACGCCAAAAAGGTGGTTCAGCCCGGCATTGACCTGTAAAACGCCGTAGCCTAACGAGGTCGCCACGCCAAATACGGTGCCGATTACCGCGAAGATATCCACCGCATGACCTATCGGGCCGTAAATACGGTCCCCGATAATCGGATAAAGCGCCGAACGAAGCGTCAAAGGCAGGCCGTGGCGGTAGCTGAAGAACGCCAGAATCAACGCAACGATGGCGTAGATAGCCCAGGCGTGCAGCCCCCAGTGGAAGAATGTCAGCCGCATGGCCTCTTTGGCCGCAGCGACCGTTTCAGGTGTCCCCACCGGCGGGGAAAGGTAGTGCATGACCGGCTCCGCCACGCCGAAGAACATCAGGCCGATCCCCATCCCCGCCGAGAACAGCATCGCGAACCACGAGTGATAGCTGAAGTCAGGCTGGGAGTGGTCGGGCCCGAGTTTAATATCGCCGTAGCGGGACAAGCCGAGGAACGTCACGCTCATTAAAATCAGCGCGACGGCAAGAATGTAAAACCAGCTGGCGTTGGTGAATATTTGCTGTTGCAGTAGCTTAAAGTTTTTATCGGCAACGTCAGGGAAAATCGCGGCAAAGGCGACAAGAAGGAAAATTAACAAAGCAGATGTGTAAAATACCGCTTTGTTAATCTGGCTTTTGGACTGCTTTGGGATAGTGTCGTTTCCACTCATATAGTGTCTTCCATAAACGCATTGACCGCTCTGAATGAGAGGCGTGATCTGCGTCAGGGTAACAAAATCCCTTTATGAATGCAGGTCTGAAACGTTCAATTATACACTATCCCCAAAGGGTATTTGTTGCGCGTTAACGCATCCCTATGCCATTGCATTATTTCGCAGGCAAGAAATGGTTAATTATCCCGGCCAGCCGACTTGGGCCGTAAGTTCTCATCGAATACCAGCCGTTTTCGTCCGGGCTCTTCTTCCCGCAGCGGCTCTACCTGATGCAGCGTCTGCTTACAGCGATCCACCAGCACCTGATACTCCCGCGTGCCCTGCTTTTTCCACTCTATTTCCTGCGCGCTTAGCTCACGAATCGCTTTCGCCGGACTGCCAAGGATTAAGTGATTCGCAGGCATTTCCGCTTTGGCCTTCACAAACGCCGCCGCCCCGACGATGCTGTTTTCGCCGATCGTCGCCCCGTCCATCACCACCGCATTCATCCCCACCAGCGCATTACGACGGATAATGCAGCCGTGCAGGATCGCACTGTGGCCGATATGCCCGTCCTCTTCCACCACCGTGTCCTGCTCCGGAAAACCGTGCATCACGCAGTTATCCTGAATGTTCGCGCCGTCTTTCACCACGATCCGGCCAAAATCACCGCGCAGGCTGGCGTTGGGGCCTACGTAAACACCTTTGCCGAGGATCACGTCGCCAATCAGCACCGCGGTCGGGTGAACATAGCTCTCTTCAGGCACGACCGGCGTCAGACCATCAATTTGATAAACAGGCATACCCTCTCCTTATGTGATATTCAGACCACCAAAACGCTGGTGATAAAGCGTGCCGGGCGCGGGCAGCTCGCCGACGGAGGTTTCCCCCTTCTCACTGACAAACGCCAGGGCTCCCGCTGCCACGCGCTGGTAGATGTTAATGCACAGCTGTCGCGCGCTCTGTCCCGCCCAGTGCGCCGGGAGTAACTCCTCCGGCAACAGCGGATCTTTCAGCACCACGCGACGATAAAAATGAATGAGTAACAGCTGGATCTGAAAGCAGCGTTCCGGGGTTAAATCCTCGGGCGACGCCTCTTTCAGCAGCGGCAGCAGCGGACGGAACGAGTTGATAAACGTTTCGTACATCGCGTTTTGTTCGGTCAGCTGCCAGCACTCTTCCACGCGGGATCGTAACGCCGCGCGTGACAAAGCCAGCGGCGAATGAGCTTCAAAGAAAATGACGTTTTCCGCCACGCCCGCGTCATGCAACAGCGACTGCACGTCCGCGAGGTTCTGCGACGGCGAGGCCATCAGGCTCGGCGCCAGCGTGCCGAACCCTTGCCAGATGAGCTGTTTTTTCACGTCCGCGAGCGTGGTTTTATCCAGCCCCTCGGAAAGCAGTAGCAGCCATTTACCATCCCATGCCGGCAGTTCTGCACGGTAGATTTTATTTTCCGCGCGTCGGGTCAAACGCAGCCCCTTGTCGCTGAGACGGTAAAAGCTGCGGCGGCCAATGCGGGACACGTCCAGCCAGCCCTCTTTGTTGAGGCGAAACAGCGCGGTGCGCACAAAGCGCTCCCCGAATCCCATCCCTTCCAGCAGGGCCGCCAGACTGCCGAGCCAGATCTCTCCGCCGCGATGGGAAAGCGCGTCGCCATACAGCGAGGAGATAAGCGACGTTCCGCTGACGGGAACAGAGCTGACTGCGTGCTGGATAAAGGCATCAAGTTTATTCATGTGATTCATTCTGTTGTTATTTTTTTCCTGGATGAATCATAGCATACGAATCTGGGGTGTACCCTCACCCTAACCCTCTCCCAAAGGGAGAGGGAACTTAATACACCCTCTCCCTTTGGGAGAGGGCTGGGGTGAGGGAATTCAACCGTTGGCTGCAACCTTACGCAAATCAAACACCCGGCAGGCTTTACCCTCGGATCGCGGTATGCTTCCGCAGTTAACGATCATCACATCGGTTGAAATCCCCACCATCGATTTAATCCGATGACGCAGCTGATGGCAGACCTGACAACGCTGTTCATGCGTCAGCGTTAAGCTACTCTGTTTCAGCTCGACCTTCACCGAAAGTGAATCAAGATGCCCGCGGCGGTTCACCTCCAGCTGATAGTGCGGCGAAAGATGTTCGAACTTGACGATCTCCTCTTCCAGCTGTGACGGGAAGACGTTAACGCCGCGAATGATGAGCATGTCGTCGCTGCGCCCGCTGATGCGATCCATCCGGCGCATGGTGCGTGCGGTGCCCGGCAGCAGGCGCGTCAGGTCGCGGGTGCGGTAGCGGATCACCGGCAGCGCCTCTTTGGTCAGCGTGGTGAACAGCAGTTCACCCTGCTCGCCGTCGGCCAGCGGCGAGCCGTCATTCGGGTTGACGATCTCCGGGTAGAAGTGATCTTCCCAGATGGTCGGGCCGTCAGCGGTTTCAAGACACTCCATCGCCACGCCCGGCCCCATCACCTCGGAGAGACCATAGATATCCAGCGCGGTAATGCCCAGCCGTTTCTCGATTTCGCGGCGCATCGCCTGCGTCCACGGCTCGGCGCCAAACACGCCGACGCGCAGGGAACAGGCGCTGGCATCACCGCCCATCTGACGCTCCAGTTCTTCGATCAGGTTCAGGCAGTAAGAGGGCGTCACCATGATCATATCCGGCTGGAAATCGCGGATCAGCTGCGCCTGCTTCTCCGTCTGGCCGCCGGACATCGGGATCACCGTCGCCCCCAGACGCTCTGCACCGTAGTGCGCCCCCAGCCCGCCGGTGAAGAGCCCGTAACCGTAGGCGACGTGAATTTTATCCTTCGCGCTGCCTCCGGCGGCGCGCAGGGAACGGGCGACGATATTGGCCCAGTTGTCGATATCATTCTGGGTATACCCCACCACGGTCGGCTTTCCGGTGGTGCCCGACGAGGCGTGAATACGCACCACCTGCTCCATCGGCACCGCAAAGGTATCGAACGGGTAGTTGTCGCGCAGATCCTGCTTGGTGGTGCACGGGAATTTTTGCAGGTCCGCCAGCTCGTTGAAATCGTCAGGGTGAACGCCCGCGGCATCAAACTTGCGTTTGTACATCGGAACGTTGTTGTAGGCGTGGTTCAGCGTCCACTTCAGGCGCGCGGTCTGCAACGCCTGCAATTCATCAATGGACGCGGTTTCGATCGGATCAAGCTTTGTTGTATTTATCATCGCAGGGTACTCACATTATTGTTCGCTCAAACACGCTCAAGGATCATGGCAATGCCCTGACCCACACCGATGCACATCGTACACAGCGCGTAGCGCCCGCCGCGTCGGTGCAATTCATTGCTCGCGGCCAGCGCCAGTCTGGCACCGCTCATTCCCAGCGGATGACCTAGCGCGATCGCTCCGCCGTTCGGGTTGACATGCTCCGCGTCATCCGGCAAGCCCAGCTGACGCAGCACCCCCAGCGCCTGTGCGGCGAAGGCTTCGTTAAGCTCAATGACGTCCATATCGGTGATACTGAGTCCGGCACGTTCCAGCACCTTACGGGTGGCGGGAACCGGGCCTAATCCCATCAGACGCGGCTCGACGCCCGCGGTCGACATGGCCACAATGCGGGTGCGCGGGGTTAACCCCTGGGCAAGCGCCATCGGCTCGCTGGCGATAATCAGCGCCGCCGCCCCGTCGTTGACGCCAGAGGCGTTCCCCGCCGTCACCACACCGTTCTTGCGAAACGGGGCTTTCAGCGCGGCAAGCTGTTCAAGGGTGGTTTCGGCGCGCGGATGCTCGTCTACGCTCACTTCCGTTACCGCGCCTTTTTTCCCCGTTACCTGTACCGGGATTATCTCCTGCGCCAGAACGCCATTCTGCTGCGCCCGCGCGGTGCGCTGCTGGCTGCGCAAGGCAAATGCGTCCTGATCGGCACGGCTTATATTTAACAATTCCGCTACATTCTCTGCCGTTTCCGGCATGCTGTCAGTTCCGTATTGCTGATGCATGAGCGGATTCACAAATCGCCAGCCGATGGTGGTGTCGAAGATCTCCGCCTGACGCTGAAACGCCGCGGTGGCTTTGCCCATCACGAAGGGCGCACGGGACATGGATTCGACGCCACCGGCGATCAGCAGATCGCCATCCCCGGCCTTAATGGCGCGCGCCGCAAAGCCAAGGGCATCCAGACCGGAGCCGCACAGGCGGTTAATGGTGGTACCGGAAACGGTCTGCGGCAGCCCGGCCAGCAGCGAAGACATGCGCGCCACGTTGCGATTATCCTCTCCGGCCTGATTTGCGCAGCCGAAGATCACGTCATCTATGCGCTCCAGATCGAGCTGCGGGTAACGCGCCAGCAGCGCACGCAGCGGAACGGCCCCTAAGTCATCGGCACGCAGGCTGGATAATCCTCCACCGTAGCGACCGACCGGGGTACGCACACCCTCACAAATAAATGCGTTACGCATCAGGCTTCTCCTGTCACACTGCCGCCGGTGCGGTGGGATTTCCCGCGAAAAAGAGCGACGGTTTTCTGTTGTTGATTCTGAATTTCGATGTCGTAGACGCCGGTCAGTTTGCCCTGATGCTTCACCCGCGCGGTAGCGGTCAGCTTATCGCCAGCAAAGCCCGGACGCAGAAAATCGATGGCGCAGCCTGAGGCCACCGCCGCCAGCCCCTGACTGTTGCAGGCGTAGGCAAAGGCGGTATCGGCCAGCGAGAATAGCTGTCCGCCGTGGCAGGTTTTATGCCCGTTAAGCATCTGCGGGGTGATGGTCATGGTCACCACCGCGTAGCCCTCGCCCATCTCGATAATGTCCATCCCCATCGCCTGCGCGCAGGCGTCCCGTTCGTACATCGCGCGGGCGTTATGCCAGGCGTTATGACTCATAACTACTCTCCAGAAGCGCACGCTGGCGCAGCAGTGAACAGGGGCGATAACGTTCCTCGCCGTAGTGACGTTGCAGGTTCTCCAGCAGCGTTAACAGACGCTGCCAGCCAAGGCGCTCGCCCCAGGCGATGGGGCCGCAGGGATAGTTGACCCCTAAGCGCATGGCGGTATCGATGTCTTGCTCACTGGCGACCCCTTTTTGCAGGGCATCCAGCGCTTCGTTGGCAATCATCGCCACCGTGCGCCAGATCAGCAGGCCGGGGTAATCCGCAATCTGGACCACCCGTTTCTCCTGGTGCTGCAACCAGTAAATGGCTTTCTGCGTGGCGGCGTGCGGGTTGCCGGGCGCGGCGGCTATAACGGCCACATCCCGCTCGATGCGGTCGACCACCACCACCGGACAGCCGTGGCGCAGCGCCAGCGACTGCGCGGTTTCACCCTGCGTTTCGATCAACAACAGATCGTCAATTTCCGTGACACCGTCACTTCTTCGCTGTGCGCGCATCGGGCTGAAGCTGTGGCTGACCGGGGCGAGCCAGCTGACGGCGGGTTTGTCCTCCTGCCAGCGGTAAACGCCCTGCCCGCTTTTCTTACCCAGACGCCCCGCCAGCACCAGCTCCTGCTGCACCAGCGACGGCAAAAAACGACGCTCCTGCCAGAAGGCGTTAAATACGGAGCAGGTCACGGCAAAGTTGACGTCCTGACCAATCATGTCCGTCAGCTCAAGCGGCCCCATCGGGAAACCCCCGCCGTCTCGCAGGGCGGCGTCGATCACCTCGGGCGCTGCCACCTGCTCTTCCAGCGCGCGCCAGGCTTCCGAGTAGAAAGGACGCGCTACGCGGTTGACGATAAACCCCGGTGTGGACTGGCAGCGTACCGGCTGCTTTCCCCAGCTCAGCGCCAGCTCGCACAGCGCATCGGCCACTTCGGGTGAGGTCGCCAGCCCGCTGACCACCTCCACCAGCTTCATCACCGGGGCAGGATTGAAGAAGTGCAGCCCGGCGACGCGTTCAGGGTGGTTTATCTCCGCCGCAATCGCGGTAACGGAAATAGACGAGGTATTGCTGGCGAGTAGCGTCTGCGGCGGGCAAACCTCTGCCAGCTGGGTAAACAGCGCCTTTTTCACTTCAAGCCGCTCGGAGGCCGCCTCGATCACCAGATCGGCTTTCGCCAGAGCAATGATATTCGTCACCGGCGTCAGGCGGGCGAGGATCTGTTCCCCGGCGTCGGCAGAGAGTTTTCCGCGCGAAACGCGAGAGGACAGCCGCTGGCGAATGCCGTCGACGGCGCGGGAAATCGCCGCAGCGTCAATGTCGTACACCAGAACCGGATGACCGTGGCTGGCTGCCACTTCGGCAATCCCGGCGCCCATGGTGCCGCTGCCAATGACGGCGACCGTATGGATATGCACCATCTTATTTCCCCGTAAAGTTCGGCGCGCGTTTTGCCAGGAACGCGCTGACGCCTTCCCGGTAGTCGTCGCTGCGTCCGGCCAGACGTTGATAGTCGCGCTCCAGATCAAGCTGGGCGTCGAGGGTGTTGGTTTCGGCGGCATTGATTGCCTGCTTGATCAAGCCCAGGCCATAGGTCGGCTGCGAGGCAAAATGCAGCGCCATCCGCTGTGCGGTGGCGGAGAGCTGCTCGTCGTCCACCACATGCCAGATCATTCCCCAGGCCTGTGCCTGCTCGGCGCTGAGCTTGTCGCCCAGCAATGCCAGCCCCATGGCGCGGGCGCGTCCGGTCACGCGCGGCAGCAGCCAGGTTCCGCCGCAGTCCGGTACCAGCCCGAGCTTGCTGAAGGCCATCACAAAGCTGGCTGAACGGCCCGCAATCACCATGTCGCAGCCGAGGGCCAGCGTGGCTCCTGCCCCCGCCGCCACGCCGTTAACCGCGCAAATCACCGGCTTCGGCAGTTTTGCCAGGCGGCGCACCAGCGGGTTGTAAAAAGTCTCAACGGACATGCCCAGATCCGGCGCAGGGCCGTTCGGGTCCACGTTACGGTCGTTGAGATCCTGCCCGGCGCAGAAACCGCGTCCTGCCCCGGTGATCAGCAGGCAGCGGATAGCGTCATCGCGCTCGGCCTGCTTCAGGCATTCGGAAAGCTGCTGGTGCATGACATCGTTAAAGCTGTTCAGGCGCTCCGGGCGGTTCAGCGTAATGGTCATTACGCCCTGCTCAACATGGCTCAGAATAAATTCCACAATTAGCGTCCTTTAAAGTCTGGGGTGCGTTTTTGTAAAAAGGCGTTGATACCTTCCCGGCGATCGTCTGTGGCCGCGAGCAGCGCAAACAGCTGACGCTCCTGCGCCAGCCCGGCCTGAAGCGGCACTTCCTGCGACTGGCGAAGCGCCTGCTTCGCCGCCTGTAACGCCAGCGGCGAGTGGCGCGCCATCAGCCCCGCCTGCTTCAGGGCGTACTCCAGCGTCAGCGAGGCCGGGTAGACGTCGCTGACCAGCCCGGCGCTGTGCGCCTGAACCGCCGTGATGCTTTCGCCCGTCAGCACCATTTTGCTGGCCAGCGATTTGCCCACGCTACGGATTAGCCGCTGTGTGCCGCCTGCGCCCGGCATGATCCCGAGGGTGATTTCCGGCAGGCCAAAGCGGGCGTTATCACCGGCAATCACCACGTCGCAGAGCAGCGCCAGCTCACAGCCTGCCCCCAGCGCGTAGCCGTTCACGGCGGCAATCAGCGGTTTGGTGAAGGCGTTTATTCGCGCCCACAGCTGCGGGCGGATATCGTTCAGGGTTGCGGGCAGGTCTTTCTCCGCCATTTCGTTGAGATCGGCCCCGGCGGCAAAGCAGCGTTCGTTGCCGTAAATCACACAGACGGCGATCTCCGCATCCGCGGCGGCGGCTTCAAGCTGCTCCGCAATTTGCGTGAGCAGGGCATTGTTGAGCGCGTTGCGCGCCGCCGGACGGTTAAGCGTCAGCTGCAACACGCGGCCATGACGGGTGACAATCAGTTCGCTCATGCCATCCCCTTCGCATCAAAATCGACGATAACGTCAGCGGTTAACGGCAGCGCCTGACAGCTCAGCACATAGCCTGCGGCCAGCTCGTCCGGCTCCAGGCTGTAGTTGGTCGCCATGTCCACCTCCCCGCGAAGCACTTTGCATTTGCAGGTGGCGCACACGCCGCCCTTGCAGGCGTAAGGCAGATCTGCCCCCTGACGCAGGGCCGCGTCAAGAATGCTCTCGTCGTCCGCCGTCAGGGTGATCTCCCTGTCGCGCCCGTCCTGACGGACGGTGACCTTCTGCCCGTCGGCCTGCACGCTGACTGTCCGCTTAACGGGGGTTCCCGGCGTGTTAAAGCGTTCAAGATGGATCGCTTTTTCCGGCATACCCAGCGCTTTCAGCGCCGCCTCAGCCTCGTCCATCATCGCCGACGGGCCGCAGATGAAGGCTTCATCGTACTGGCGGAAATTCACCAGCGTTTTTGCCAGCGCATGGAGCTTTTCCCCGTCAATACGGCCATGGAGCAGATCGCTGTCGAGCGTCTCCTGGCTGAAGATAGAGATCAGCTGCAAACGCTGCGGGTATTTATCTTTCAGGTCCGCCAGCGCCCGGCGGAACATCATGCTCTGGCTGCTGCGGTTACCGTAAATCAGGGTGAAGTGGCTGTGGGCTTCAGTGGCCAGCGTAGCGGACATAATCGCCAGCATCGGGGTGATCCCGGACCCGGCGGCAATCGCCAGATAGTGGCCTTCGCGTTCGGCCTGCGGCTGGTAGCCAAAATGCCCCTGGGGAACCATCACCTCCAGCGCCATGCCCGGTTTGATCTCGTCCCGGGCATAGCGGGAAAATCGTCCGCCCTCGATGGCTTTGACCGCCACGCTGATCTCACCGCACGCGGTGCTCCGGCAGATGGAGTAACAGCGGCGCAGTTCATCCCCGCCAGGACTGGCTTTCAGGGTCAAATGCTGACCGGGACGGAAGCGGTACGCCTCCTGTAACGCCTGCGGCACCGCGAAGGTAATGGTCACCGCGTCGCGGGTTTCAGGTTCCACTTTTGCCACTGTTAATGAATGAAACGTTGTCATGGCAGCCTCAAATACATTTGAAATAGTCGAAGGGCTCACGGCAGGTATTGCAGCGGTAGAGCGCTTTGCAGGCCGTGGAACCAAATTCACTGATGAGCGAGGTATCGGTGCTTGCACAGCGCGGGCAGCTCACCTCCGCGGGAACGTGGGCATGGCAGCTATGGCCAACAGGCGGGCTGATACCATATTCCCGCAGGCGCCTGCGGGCATCGTCGGTCATCCAGTCGGTGGTCCAGGCGGGCTCCAGTTGCAGCAGAATATGTACCGGGGAAAAGCCGTTCCCGGTCAGAGTTTCGCGGATCGCACCCAGCAGATGCTCCGTTGCCGGACAGCCCGAATAGGTTGGCGTGAAGCCTATAACCCAGCCTTCCCCCTGCGCCTTCACGCTGCGCACCATGCCTAAGTCGGTGATGGTCAGCACCGGCACTTCCGGGTCGGGGATCTGGCTTAACAGCGCCCAAATCTGCGGGATTTGGGCAGGCGCAATGTCGACGAGGCGTTGCATAGCGTTCTCCTTTACCACTGCTGGCCGGGGTAAACGCGCTGAAGATACTGCATCTCAGCCAGCATCGGTCCGAGGTGTTCAGTATGTAGCCCCTTCTTGCCGCCCGTGCGATACGCCACTTCCTCGGGCACGCGGAGGGTAGCTTCCGCCAGCCCGGCAAACACTTCGCGCTCCCACGGTTCCCGCAGGGCGCGCGGATCAACCGCCACGTCGGTGTCAATCAGCCCCAGCTCGACGTCGTCGGCGTCGAACAATTCAGCCGTAAAGCGCCACAGGCTATCCACCGCCTGCTGCATTTTCTGTGAGGAGGTTTCTGTCCCGTCCCCCAGCCGCACCAGCCAGCCGCGGCTAAAGCGCAGGTGATAGCGCGCCTCTTTAATGGCTTTTGCCGCGATGGCGGCAAGCTGACTGTCGCTGCTGTGGATCAACCGTTCGTACAGCGCTACGTTCCACGCATCCATCAGATACTGACGGGCAATGGTGTCGGCGAAGCTGCCGTTTGGCTGTTCCACCAGCAGCAAATTGCGGTACTGACGCTCATCGCGGCCATAGGCCAGGGTGTCTTCATCGCCCTTACCCTCCCGTTCAGCGGCGTAGGTCAGGAAATTGCGCGCCTGCCCGAGCAGATCAAGGCCGATATTGGCGAGCGCCAGGTCAATTTCCAGCTCCGGCGCATGGCCGCACCAGGCGCCCAGACGCTGTGAGAGCACCAGACCGTTGTCGCCCAGACGCAGGGCATAAGCAGATACGTTGTTCATCCCCAACCTCACATATGCTCAATGCCATCAGGGATGGTGTAAAACGTCGGATGGCGGTAGACCTTGCTTTCCGCCGGATCGAAAAACTCCCCGCTCTCTTCCGGCTGGGAGGCGACGATTTCACTCGCCTTCACCACCCAGATGGAACAGCCTTCGCTGCGGCGGGTATAGGCATCGCGCGCGTTTTCCAGCGCCATGCGGTCGTCGGCAGCGTGAAGGCTGCCCACATGGCGGTGCGACAGCCCCTGCTTCGAACGGACAAAAACTTCGTATAACGGCCAGTAAACATTGCTCATGGTTGATTCCTCTTATGCGGCCTGGCGGGCGCGTTGTTTTTCCGCGTGGGCCAGAGCGGCTTCACGCACCCATGCGCCGTCGTCCCAGGCTTTACGTTTTGCGGCCAGACGTTCGTGGTTGCAGATCCCGCGCCCGTTGATCACCTCGTCAAATTCGTGCCAGTCGATTTCGCCGAAGCGGTAGTGGCCGCTCTCTTCATCGAAACGCAGGTCGGGATCCGGCACGGTCATGCCGAGCATCTCCACCTGAGGCACCGTGTTGTCCACGAAGCGCTGGCGAAGCTCATCGTTGCCAAAGCGTTTGATCTTCCAGGCGAGACTGCGGGCGCTGTTTGGGGAGTTGTCGTCGTTGGGTCCGAACATCATCAGCGCGGGCCACCAGAAACGGTTGATGGCGTCCTGCAACATCTGCCGCTGTGCTTCGCTGCCCTGCGCCAGCGCCATGCAGGCCTCAAAACCCTGACGCTGGTGGAAGCTCTCTTCTTTACAGATTTTCACCATCGCCCGGGCGTACGGGCCGTAAGACGTACGGCACAGCGCCACCTGGTTCACAATGGCCGCCCCGTCCACCAGCCAGCCAATGACGCCGATATCGGCCCAGCTCAGGGTCGGATAGTTGAAGATGGAGGAGTATTTCATCTTGCCGTCGAGCATCTTTTGATAGATGTCCTCCCGGGCGCAGCCCAGCGTTTCCGCCGCGCTGTAGAGGTACAGGCCGTGTCCGGCTTCGTCCTGAACCTTCGCCAGCAGAATGGCTTTCCGGCGCAGCGTCGGCGCGCGGGTGATCCAGTTTCCTTCCGGCAGCATGCCGACAATCTCAGAGTGGGCGTGCTGTCCAATCTGGCGGATCAGCGTCTTGCGATAGGCATCCGGCATCCAGTCCTGCGGCTCGATGGCCGTCTCCTGTGCGATGCGTTGCTCAAAGCGTTGTTCTTGCGTCACATAACCACCTTTGTGATTCGTTAAATCACCAAAAACAGCATAATGGTGAATCATTTGGTTTCTTAAAAGTTACACAAAGGTTAAATATAACCCCAAGAAGCGTTTGTTTATTTTGTGACGACGCTCGCAAGTCTTTTCATGAAAGGCCGATTATACAAGGCTTTCGGGTGGTCAGGCTAAGCAATAGAGATCACAACGTTAACAATTCATTAAAACTCAGCTTGCTTTTTATGATTCGCGATCAAACTATTTATAGTGAAATCACGAAACACCTGGAGAGAAGAAATGCAGCAGTTAGCCAGCTTCTTGTCCGGCACCTGGCAATCAGGCCGGGGCCGCGAGCGCACCATCACCCACGCCATCAGCGGGGAAACGCTATTTGAAGTCACCAGCGAAGGGCTGGATATGGCGGCCGCGCGCCGTTACGCCATTGAACACGGCGGAGAAGCGCTCCGCGCAATGAGCTTTATCGAGCGCGCCGCCATGCTGAAGGCGGTGGCCAAACATCTGCTGAGCCAGAAGGATCGGTTTTATGCCCTGTCAGCCCAGACCGGCGCGACGAAGGCCGACAGCTGGGTGGATATTGAAGGCGGTATCGGCACCCTCTTCACCTACGCAAGCCTCGGCAGCCGTGAGCTGCCGGACGATACCCTGTGGCCGGAGGATGAGCTGATCCCGCTGTCGAAGGAAGGCGGCTTTGCGGCACGTCACGTGTTAACGTCGAAATCCGGCGTGGCGGTGCATATCAACGCGTTCAACTTCCCGTGCTGGGGGATGCTGGAAAAGCTCGCACCCACCTGGCTTGCCGGGATGCCCGCCATCATCAAGCCCGCCACCGCCACCGCGCAGGTGACTCAGGCAATGGTGAAAGCGATCGTCGAGAGCGGACTGGTGCCGGACGGCGCCATCAGCCTGATCTGTGGTGGCGCGGGCGATCTGCTGAACCAGCTCGACAGCCAGGACGTGGTGACGTTTACCGGGTCGGCCAGCACCGGGCAGAGCCTGCGCGTACATCCGAATATCGTCGCGCATTCCATTCCGTTTACCATGGAAGCAGATTCCCTTAACTGCTGCGTGCTGGGTGAGGACGTGACGCCGGAGCAGCCGGAGTTTGCGCTGTTTATTCGCGAAGTGGTGCGCGAGATGACCGCCAAAGCCGGGCAAAAATGTACCGCCATCCGCCGCATCATCGTGCCGGAAGCGCAGGTTGAAGCCGTCAGCCAGGCGCTGATTGCGCGGCTGGAGAACGTGGTCGTCGGCGATCCGGCCCAGGAAGGGGTGAAGATGGGGGCTCTCGTCAACAGTGAGCAACGTGCTGACGTGCAGGAAAAAGTCGATCATCTGCTTGCCTCGGGCTGCCAGATCCGTCTGGGTGGTAAAGCCGATATGCAGGCGGCTGGCGCATTCTTCCCGCCCACCCTGCTGTTCTGCCCGCAGCCGGACGAAACTCCGGCCGTTCACGCCACCGAAGCCTTTGGCCCCGTCGCCACCCTGATGCCGTACCGCAACAGTGAACACGCCATGCAGCTGGCGCGGGCGGGCGGCGGCAGCCTGGCGGGAACGCTGGTCACGGCAGATTCAAACGTGGCGCGGCAATTTATTGCCGGTGCCGCGCGCGCCCACGGACGCATTCAGATCCTCAACCAGGAATCCTCGAAAGAATCCACCGGCCACGGTTCACCGCTACCGCAGCTGGTGCACGGCGGCCCGGGACGTGCGGGCGGCGGCGAGGAGCTGGGCGGCCTGCGTGCGGTGAAGCACTATCTCCAGCGCACGGCCATTCAGGGCAGCCCTTCCATGCTCGCCGCCATCGGCAAACAGTGGGTCCGTGGCGCGGAGGTGCTGGAAGATCGCGTTCATCCGTTCCGTAAATACTTCGAGGAGTTACAGCCGGGCGACAGCCTGCTGACCCCGCGTCGTACCCTGACGGAAGCGGATATCGTGAATTTTGCCTGCCTGAGCGGGGATCATTTCTATGCCCATATGGACAAAATTGGCGCGGCGGAGTCGATTTTTGGCGAGCGCGTGGTACACGGTTATTTCCTGATTTCCGCCGCGGCGGGGCTGTTTGTCGATGCCGGGGTTGGGCCGGTCATTGCCAACTACGGCATGGAAAACCTGCGCTTTATCGAGCCGGTCAAGCCGGGCGATACCATTCAGGTGCGCCTGACCTGTAAACGTAAAACGCTGAAGAAACAGCGCACTGCCGAGGAAAAACCGACGGGCGTGGTGGAATGGGCGGTGGAGATCTTCAACCAGCATCAGCAGGCCGTGGCGCTTTACTCCATCCTGACGCTGGTGGTGCGCCAGCAGGGTGACTTTTAATCAAAGCAATGGCATTAACCTTGCTGCCTGGAGTGTTTGAGCGCATCAAAATAAACGGAAGGTAATACAGGGACTGGTTGGCTTTGATTAATCGAACCATCCAGTCTGCCTGGTTTGGATAAGTTACAACCGGAAACACTAAGCAAATTGACCGTATAGTTAGCATAGTTATTATTTATCGCCGGGAATATTCCCGCGTTAAATTACATGGATGATTAACAGACTATGGCAATTCCTGTTTACCTTTTCTTGACTGACGATGGTGGTACAAAAATTACAGGCTCGGTGGATGTTTGTTACCGAGAGGGAAGCATTGAAGTCACTGGCTTTACACACAATCTTCGCCTCCCAACCGATCCATTGACCGGGAAAATTACCAGTAAACGTAACCATGCCCCAGTCGTATTTCAAAAAGAAATCGATTCCTCCTCCCCTTACCTGATGAAAGCCGTTGCGACTGGCCAAACCCTTAAAACGGCCGAGTTCAGGTGGTATCGCATTAATGACGCCGGACAGGAAGTAGAATATTACAATATGCGTCTCGATAATATTCGCGTCGTTTCCGTTACGCCATTGATGCATGACATTAAAGACCCGACGAAAGAAAAACATAATCATCTTGAAGTCGTGGAACTACGCTATGATAAAATAACATGGACATATTGCGATGGTAATATACAGTTTGCAGACTGTTGGGCTGAGCGTTAAATATGCGAAATCCTTCCTATTCAACACCCTATAATATTGCATCCTTTGCACCACCTGGCGTGGACGTCGTTAGCCACATGATAATAGCGCGATTTCATGGTGGCCCCTCATTAATGACCTACATATGGTTTTATCAAATGGTCAGAAACCATGGTCCCTGGGATTATAAACAAGGCCGTGCAGAGTATGCCAATTTTGGCAATTTTCATTACGGTGCCGTTGGTGCGGCAGCAGGCATTCCTGAGGGAATTCTGCTCCGGGGGGCAGGCACTGCACAGATTCTTGCCGGGACAAGCGATCCTGCCGAATTTGCAAAATTCCAGAACAATAATAATTACGGTGATGATCCAGTCGATCAGTTATGGATAAGGGCAGGAATAGATTATGCGCGACGTTCGGGTTTTTAACTGGCGAGCTGGAATTATTATCTTTAGTTTTCTCATATTCATTGCATACCCTTTCCGCGATCTTTTTACCGTGTATGAAAATTTGCAGGAAAAAATCAAGGTTAACGATCGTTTAACTCTTTACATCACCCAGGTTGAGACGGGCTCACTGTCTAAAAACAGGTCTCATATTTATCTCTTTGATGCGAAAAAAAGTCCGGAAGAATTCATGTCTAACATTAAGAATATCAATCCCGTCATGATCACCGATGATGATAAAGCTTCAGTGGCAATTAAAAATGGAGACATTTATCTTCGCGTTCGCGGTACGGTTTATTCGTTCACGACGGTAGGTTTCGATGTCTGCATTCATCTCGACAGTTCACCTTACTGAAGCACACTTTCACTTTCACGGGGTGTGATGCACCCCCGGTCTTTTTTTAACCTGGCAAGACTGACAAACAACCTGGCAGATGCAGGCAAACGCTTTTCGTGCGCGCCTGTCAGGATAAGGCTGACACAACACAATAAACACAACAAGATGAGGTCTGCGATGGGAAGCAATTCTTCTTTTTTTGCCCGTAGAACGGCACTGGCCATGGCCGTTGCGCTCTGTTGCGCCTGGCAATCCCCTGTTTACGCTCACGGCAGCGAGGCGCATATGGTCCCGATGGACAAAACGCTTCAGGCGTTTGGCGCGGACGTGCAGTGGGATGATTACGCCCAGATGTTCACCATCGTTAAAGACGGTGCCTTTGTGAAGGTCAAACCCGGCGCCAACACCGCCATCGTTAACGGCAAACCGCTGACGCTCCAGGTGCCCGTGGTGATGAAGAACAATAAGGCCTATATCCCGGAGACTTTTATCAACGATGTCTTTCAGTCCGGTCTTGATCAGACATTCCAGGTTGAAAAACGCCCCCACCCGTTAAACGCGCTGACCGCTGATGAAATCAACCAGGCCGTAGCCATTGTGAAAGCCTCTGCGGATTTTAAACCCAATACCCGCTTTACCCAGATTGCGCTGGCGGAGCCAGAAAAGGCCAAAGTCTGGGACTTTGTGCTTAACGGCACGGCGGTGGATGCGCCCCGCCAGGCCAATATCATTATGCTTGACGGCAAACGCATCATCGAAAGCCGGGTGGATCTGAAGGACAAAAAGATCCTCCGCTGGGAGCCGATCAAAGACGCGCACGGCATGGTGCTGCTGGATGACTTCAATACCGTGCAGCAGATCATCAATGAAAGCCCGGAGTTTGCCGCCGTGCTGAAAAAGCGCGGCATTACCGATCCGAAGAAAGTGATCACCACCCCGCTTACCGTCGGCTTTTTTGACGGCAAGGATGGGCTGAAACAGGAAGACCGCCTGCTGAAAGTGATCAGCTATCTCGACGTGGGCGACGGTAACTACTGGGCGCACCCGATCGAAAACCTGGTTGCGGTGGTGGATCTTGAGCAGAAGAAAATCCAGAAGATTGAGGAAGGCCCGGTCGTGCCGGTGCCGCTCACCCCGCGTCCTTATGATGGCCGTGACCGCGTTGAAACGGTGAAAAAACCGCTGGAGATTATCGAGCCGGAAGGCAAGAACTACACCATTACCGGGGATATGGTGCACTGGCAGAACTGGGATTTTCATCTGAGCCTGGACTCGCGCGTCGGCCCGATGATCTCCACCGTGACCTATAACGACAACGGCAAAAAGCGACAGGTGATGTATCAGGGATCGCTCGGCGGAATGATTGTGCCGTACGGCGACCCGGATATCGGCTGGTACTTTAAGGCCTACCTGGACTCCGGCGACTACGGCATGGGTACCCTGACCTCCCCGCTGGTGCGCGGCAAGGATGTTCCGTCTAACGCCGTGATGCTCAACGAAACCATCCCGGACTATACCGGTGCGCCAATGGAGATCCCCCGGGCGATCGCCATTTTCGAGCGTTACGCCGGGCCGGAGTATAAGCATCAGGAGTTAGGTAAACCCAACGTCAGCACCGAGCGCCGCGAGCTGGTGGTGCGCTGGGTCAGCACCGTGGGTAACTACGATTATATCTTCGACTGGGTATTCCACGAAAACGGCACCATCGGCATTGATGCAGGGGCCACGGGCATTGAAGCGGTGAAAGGCGTGCAGACGAAAACCATGCATGATGCCACCGCGAAGGATGACACCCGATACGGTACGCTGATCGACCATAATATTGTCGGCACCACCCACCAGCACATCTACAACTTCCGTCTGGATATGGACGTGGACGGCATCAACAACAAGCTGGTGGCCATGGATCCGGACGTCAAACCGAACACCGCTGGCGGACCGCGCACCAGCACCATGCAGGTTAATCAGTATGATATTGATACCGAACAGCAGGCGGCGCAGAAGTTTGATCCGGGCACCATCCGTCTGTTGAGCAACACCAGCAAAGAGAACCGCATGGGCAACCCGGTCTCGTATCAGATCATCCCTTACGCGGGGGGCACACACCCGGTGGCGACGGGCGCGAAGTTTGCCCCGGACGAGTGGATTTATCACCGCCTGAGCTTTATGGATAAACAGCTGTGGGTGACGCGTTACCATCCCGACGAGATGTACCCGGAGGGAAAATACCCGAACCGTTCCACGCACGATACGGGCCTAGGCCAGTACAGCAAAGATAACGAGTCGCTGAACGACCAGGATAACGTCATCTGGATGACCACCGGCACCACCCATGTCGCCCGCGCCGAGGAGTGGCCGATAATGCCGACGGAATGGGTGCACACGTTACTCAAGCCGTGGAACTTCTTTGACGAGACGCCAACGCTCGGCAAGAAAAAAGAGCAGAAATAACACGTTGACCGGGCACGATGCCCGGTTTTTCATTCGCTTTCTTGCTGAATACCACTCCCCGATTATAGTTAATGTTACTTCGCTTAATGCTTTTGCAACATCTGAAACATTTTGTAGATATCGAAGTATCCATGAACAACGCTATACATAACCGAGAGGTTTTAGGATGAAAGTCAATGAGATAGCAAGAAGCCTTGCGCTGGCCGGTTTTTTCATTTCCGCCAGTTCAGCCTGGGCCGCAGAAGCCCCTAAGGATGCAACCGCAGCAACTCAGCAGGCCAACAACGCACTCTTCAACCAGCTTCCTTTCTCTGATAACACCGATTTTACCAATGCCCACAAAGGGTTTATCGCCCCGCTACCTCAGGAAATTATCAAAGGGGAGCAAGGCAACACCGTCTGGGATCCACTGCAGTACGCCTTTATCAAGGAAGGCGATAAAGCGCCCGATTCGGTTAACCCGAGCTTATGGCGTCAGTCCCAGCTGATTAACATCAGCGGCCTGTTTGAAGTCACCGAGGGCGTGTACCAGATCCGTAACCTCGACCTGTCAAACATGACCATTATTGAAGGTAAAGAAGGCATTACCGTGGTCGACCCGCTGGTGTCGGCGGAGACGGCCAAAGTCGGGATGGATCTTTACTATAAAAATCGCGGCAAGAAACCTGTCGTCGCTGTTATTTACACCCACAGCCACGTTGACCACTATGGCGGCGTGCGCGGCGTGGTGGACGAAGCCGACGTGAAGTCCGGCAAGGTTAAAGTCTACGCGCCAGCCGGATTTATGGAGGCCGCCGTCGCGGAAAATATCATGGCGGGTAACGTCATGAGCCGCCGCGCCAGCTATATGTACGGCAACCTGCTGAAGCCGGATGCGAAAGGCCAGGTGGGTGCGGGTCTCGGCACCACCACCTCCGCCGGGACGGTGACCCTGATCGCCCCGACCAATATCATCGAGAAAGATGGTCAGAAAGAGGTGATCGACGGCCTGACCTATGATTTTATGCTCGCGCCGGGATCGGAAGCGCCTTCCGAGATGCTCTGGTATATCGAAGAGAAAAAGCTGATCGAGTCTGCGGAAGATGTCACCCATACCCTTCACAACACCTACTCCCTGCGCGGTGCGAAAATTCGTGAACCGCTGCCATGGTCGAAATACATCAACCAGGCAATTGTACGCTGGGGTGATAAGGCCGAAGTTATCATGGCGCAGCACCACTGGCCGACCTGGGGCAACGAGAATGTGGTTAACCTGCTGAAAAGCCAGCGCGACCTCTACCGCTACATCAACGACCAGACCCTGCGCATGGCGAATGAAGGGCTGACGCGTGACGAGATCGCCGCCAACTTCAAGCTGCCGAACTCCCTGGCCAATACCTGGGCCAACCGAGGCTATTACGGTTCAGTCAGTCATGACGTCAAAGCCACCTACGTGCTCTATTTAGGCTGGTTTGACGGCAACCCCGCGACCCTGGATGAACTGCCGCCTGAAGAAGCCGCGAAGAAATTTGTGGAGTATATGGGAGGCGCGGATGCCATCCTGAGTAAAGCTAAAACCGATTTTGACCAGGGCAACTATCGCTGGGTGGCTCAGGTGGTCAGCAAAGTGGTGTTCGCCGATCCAAACAACCAGGCCGCACGTAACCTTGAAGCGGATGCGCTGGAGCAGTTGGGTTATCAGGCTGAATCCGGCCCATGGCGTAACTTCTACCTGACCGGCGCGCAGGAGTTGCGTAACGGCGTGGTGAAAGGTCCAACCCCGAATACCGCCAGCCCGGATACCGTGCGCGCAATGACGCCAGAAATGTTCTTTGACTATCTGGCGGTGCATATCAACGGTGAAAAAGCAGCGGATGCAAAATCGGTGTTTAACATCGACCTCGGCAGCGACGGCGGCAAATACAAGCTGGAGCTGGAAAATGGCGTGCTGAACCACACGGCGAACGCCGAAGCGAAGGATGCTGACGCGACCGTGACCCTCAACCGCGATACGCTGAATAAAATCATCCTGAAAGAAGTGACGCTTAAACAGGCTCAGGATAATGGCGATATCAAAGTGACGGGCGATGCCGCAAAACTCGATGCCATGCTCGGTTACATGGATAAATTTGAATTCTGGTTTAACATCGTGACCCCGTAAAGGCATGCACTCGCGGGCGGTCTTTCCGCCCGCCACAGGGACATTCTCTCTCATGGAAAAAAGACACAACGCCACTCCGGAGCCCGCGACCTGGCCGACCCGTAACGCCATGGTTGTCCACGGGCTGGCCATGAACCTGCCGTGGCTCGCCTTCGTCAACGCGAGCTTTGCGCTAATGATCCTGCTGCGCAATTCCCTGTTCGGCCAAATTGATACCCTCTTACACGTCAGCCCACCTCTCACACAGATGATTGACGCTTCCATGCTGGGGGTAGTCATCCTTTCCGTGGCATTGGTAATAATGGCCTGGCGCCACATCCGCGGCGTCAGCGCCGTGCTGTTAATGTGTAGCCTGCTATGGTCGATAAGTTGTTACTGGTTTATCAACGTGATTCAGCTTCCTCATCCCTGGCCGATATTCGTTACCCTGCTGATGGCCGGTATGACCGCGCTCTATTTTCATCCGGTGGGGCTGGTGTGCTTTATCGCGCCGCTGTGGATCACCATGCCCGTTGCCAGCATGCTGCTGAATCAGGAGATGAACCTTCGCTTTGCCGGGCTGTGGGTGGTGTTCACGTTCATTCTCGTTTGCGGACGCTACATCCTCTTGAGCTGGTTTGAAGAGGCCTGGCGTCGCAACCAGCAGAATCAGCGTTTAATTTCGCGGCTGGATGCGCTGGCCCATCAGGATCCGCTGACGAAAACGGCCAACCGCAGGGCGATGGAGCTGGTGCTGGAAAATGCGGTGGAGCAAGGCAAACGCTTCACGGTCCTGATGCTGGATGTCGACTACTTCAAACTGTATAACGACACCTATGGTCACCAGGCGGGGGACGCGTGTCTCGCGCGGGTCGCGGAGGTGCTGAACACTTCGGTGCGCACGCCAGAGGATGTGGTTTCGCGCTACGGTGGTGAGGAGTTCGTCGTGATCCTCTTTGACTGTGAAGAAAGCGTTGCTGAGAAAGTCGCCGCGCGGATCCAGGCTGGCCTGCGCACCGCAGCCATTGCGCACAGCGCGTCGAAGGTGAGTGAATGTGTGACGGTGAGTATGGGCATTGCCGGCTATACCCCAGGACTGGCCGGCCCGGAAATCATCGCCCGCGCCGATGCGGCGTTGTATCGGGCGAAGGAGTCCGGGCGGGATAGGTGGTCGCTGTAAGTTACGCCGGGTGGCGCTGCGCTTACCCGGCCTACAAAACCAACCTTTTCCTTGCTCCCGTAGGCCGGGTAAGGCGTAGCCGCCACCCGGCGTTTTTTTAATACCGCACACACACCGACTTAGTTTCGCACCAGCCGTCCAGCCAGTCGGGGCGGAAATCATTGCCCGCGCCGATGCGGCGCTGTACAGGGCGAAGGAGGCCGGGCGGAATCGGTGGTCGCTGTAAGTTACGCCGGGTGGCGCTGCGCTTACCCGGCCTACAAAACCAACCTTTTCCTCGATCCCGTAGGCCGGGTAAGGCGTAGCCGCCACCCGGCGTTTTTTTAATACCGCACACACACCGACTTGGTTTCACACCAGCCGTCCAGCCAGTCGGGGCGGAAATCATCGCCCGCGCCGATGCGGCGCTGTACAGGGCGAAGGAGGCCGGGCGGAATCGGTGGTCGCTGTAAGTTACGCCGGGTGGCGCTGCGCTTACCCTGCCTACAAAACCAACCTTTTTCCTCGATCCCGTAGGCCGGGTAAGGCGTAGCCGCCACCCGGCGTTTTTTTAATACCGCACACACACCGACTTGGTTTCACACCAGCCATCCAGCCAGTCGGGGCCGAAATCGCGCCCGGTGCCAGACTGCTTCATGCCGCCGAACGGCAGGTTGGCATCTATCAGCGTGTGGCTGTTCACCCACACGGTTCCGGCCTGTAGCCTGTCGGTGTACTCCAGCGCTTTACTGATGTTCTGCGTCCAGACGCTGGCCGTTAAGCCGTATTCAGTGTCGTTCGCCAGCTGAAACGCCTCTTCCCCGTCAGCTACACGGACCAGATTCACCACCGGCCCGAAGACCTCTTCACGCGTCAGTCGCAGATGATTATCCGGGTTGACCACCAGCGTTGGCGAAACGTAATAGCCTTTGCCGTCTGGCCCCCGGTTCCCGGCGATCAGCTCCGCATTGTGCGCCTTCGCCTCATCCAGAAACGCCTGGACCTTATCGCAGTGGGCGCGCGACACCAGCGGGTTGATAAACGCATCCGGCGACATGCCCGGCCCGACGCTCAGGGATTTCACGGCCTGTTCAAAGCCGCTGACCAGCGTGTCGAACAGCGGAGCTTCAATATATATACGTGAACTGGCCGCGCAGACCTGCCCCTGATTCAGGAAGCTGCCGGTCATCAGCCCTTCAATCACCCACGCCGGATCGGCATCTTTCAGCACGATGGCCGGGTTTTTGCCCCCCAGTTCCAGCGTCACGCCCGTTAGCGTATCCGCCGCCGCGCGGGCAATCTGCTTGCCCGTCGCCGTCGATCCGGTAAAGCTCACTTTGGCAATGCGCGGGTGCGAGGTCAGTGCCGCGCCACAGACGGCGCCACTGCCAGTCACCACGTTGAAAACGCCATCCGGGATCCCCGCCTCGCTCGCCAGTTCCGCCACCCGTAACAGGGTGAGCGGCGTGGTTTCCGAGGGTTTGATCACGATGGAGCAACCTGCCGCCAGCGCGGGCATCACTTTCCACATGCCAATCATCAGCGGGAAGTTCCACGGCACAATCCCCGCCACGACCCCAACCGGCTCTTTACGCGTCCACGCCTGATAACGCGCGCCCTGCGGCAGTGGAATCGAGAGATCGAGGGTTTTACCGGCAATTTTGGTGGTCAGCCCTGCCGTGTAGCGCATCCAGTTCAGGGTGCAGCCCACCTCGAAGGCGCGGGAAATGTTAATCGATTTCCCCTGCTCCAGGGTTTCGAGCTGTGCCAGCTCTTCGCCATGCTGTTCCACCAGATCCGCAAACCGCAGCAGGATGCGTTCCCGCTCGGCCGGAAGCCGCCCGGCCCAGCTTCGGGCGACAAAGGCGCGCCAGCCAGACATCACCGCACGATCGACATCATCAACGCTGGCATCGGCGGTGGAGGCAATGACCTCTCCGGTCGCCGGGTTGTAGACATTCAGACGCTTTTCGCTATCGGATGCCGCCTGACGCCCTTCGATCCACAGGCCGTGCTGACGATCTAAAAACTGCTGCACGCCAGGCAGGACGGCGACGTGTGATTCGGACATAGGATACTCCTTCGTTATGCTTCGCAGGGTGTGTATGCAGTCTAAGAGGGGATTCGCATTCCTGCTTTTGTCTGTGTGACATTCGCTTTGCCAGCTGTGACAGGCTCCGCAAATCGTGATAATTCCCGCTTATATCGCTGTAACCGTTGAGTGTTCTTTCCTATAGTCAGCCTCGTAGCCCTGACAATATGCAACATAAATGCAACAATGCGAAAACAGTGACGGTGCAGCGAGAACATCAATGGCATGTGCAAGCGAACAGGACAATTTTCAGCAGTGGCTGGCGCAAATTAACCAGGTTTGTGGGCGCTTTGCGGCACGTCCGTTAGAGGGGGCGTTTCTCGGCGAACTGGAAACCAGCTATACCCAAAGTCTGAAGCTGAGCACGGTGACCGCCGCAGGCGTTAACCTGTTTCGCACCCGTCAGGAAATCAAAAACGGCAACGATGCCTGGTTCTACACCGTGTTTCAGCTGGAAGGCAGCGCCGGAATCGAACAGGACGACCAGCGCGCGCTGCTGAAAGCCGGGGATATCACGCTGATTGACGCCTCCCGCCCGTGCTCAATTTACTGGCAGGAGCGTTCCCGCCAGATTTCGCTGCTGCTCCCGCGACAAATCATTGAGCAACACGCGCGTTTTCAGGAAGTGAGGTGCGCGTTGCCCCTCTCCCGCAGTCTGCCTACCGTACAGCTGAGCTACCGACTGTTACAGGAGAGCATGGGCAATGCCGATCTCAGCGCCAGTGAAAGCGAAGCGGCGCTGGAGGCGATGGTGTGTCTGCTGCGTCCGGCCTTCCAGCAGCATGACGAGGTGCTGCCGCGCAAGGAGCGTCAGTTCCGCCACGTTCTGTCCCTGATTGACGATCATATTCAGTCGGAGGCATTAAGACCGGAGTGGATAGCCTCAGAGAGCGGCATGTCCGTGCGTAGCTTGTACCGCATGTTTGCCGGGAAAGGGCTGGTGGTGGCGCAGTATATTAAGAACCGTCGCCTCGATTTATGCGCTCAGGCGCTGCGTTCCATCGGCGATGACGAAAAGCTGGCGGGCATTGGCTACAGCTGGGGCTTTACCGACCATAGCCATTTTTCCACCGCCTTTAAGCAGCGTTTCGGGGTTTCGCCGGGCGAATACCGTAAGCGTTACCGCTAGTTACTTTTTCAGCCATTTGCCGTTAATCCCCTTCACGTACTCACCCGGCTGCGCGCGGGCCACCAGCTTTTGCCCCGCCATTTTCGCCACCTCATCGACGGGCAAATTATTGCTGTCAGCAAGCTGCTGGTAACTTTCCGTGCGTGCGGCGTTGATACGGTTCACCAGCGCCAGGGTTTCAGCGTCGTGCTGAACGGGCGCAAGATAGCCGCTCAGGGTTTCCCCTACGCGCCCCTGGGTGCGCGCATCGTTGAGCGTAAGCGTGGCGGCGTGAACGTTCATCCCCAGCGCCAGTAACATCAGAGCTAATCGTTTCATGGCATCCTCAGAACAGATCGCTGCGGGATTTCAGCAGGGCTTCGACGTCTTTATCCACCTTGATATGGATTTCATGCTCGATTTTCACGTTCATGTTGATGGTGATCGGCTCTTTGGGCGCCGCCACTTCAATGCGCGGCGTGCAGCCTGACAGCAGCGCGACGACGGCCACGGTGAGTACACCAGCCCTCTTTTTCATTGTTGTTCCTCACTTTCCTTGCCTGTCGAACCGCGGAGAAGGGGTATCGCCGCATGTTGCTCAAACCATGTTTGCAGATTGTCCCCAAAGCGCAGGCTGCGCCAGAGGGTAAAAATGTTCTCTTCATGGGTGTAATTCAGGTTAACGAAACTGCTTTTGCCCTCGACGCGGCTGGTGCCTTTAATGGCCGCCTGCATGGTTAACACACCCAGATTATCCACATTGAGTTTTGTCCACGACTGCGAAATTTCCATATAGCGGAGCCAGTTGATCGCCGCCCCGGCAACCACGTTGTCTTTCACAATGGCATCCGCCGTGTCCTGGTCGATGCGCAGCGTCATCGGCCCCGGGTTGGTCAGCCAGCCATCTTTAATGATCCATTTCTCATTGTCCAGCCAGAACGGCAGCGCGCCGCTCACCGGGCCGGACATGGCAAACTGCTTCGGATTTACCGCGCTTATCAGTTCGCTGGAGGAAATATTATCCACGCGCAGTAAAGCCGGATCGTGCTGCGGCATTCTCAACTGCTGCATGGTGATTTTCCCGCCGAGCGCTTCCACCTTCACGTTGGTGAGCAGGAGCGGGTTCGCTTCGGTCCAGGGATAATCGCCCTGAAGATCCGCGGTGAGATTTCGGGCTGTGACCAGGTTTTTCACCTCGTCGATTCGTAACGTTACCGGTCCGCGCGTGCCCAGTGACCAGGTGCCCTGGCTTAAGCGGAACGGCAGAACAAAATCAACGCCGTTGATTTCGTTATCCGGCATCCACGCGCTGCCCGCTTTCAGCACCCCGTGCCCCCCGGCCTCAAACCCCTGGTCGGGGGCCGCTGAGAAAGCCACCTGCGCGTACATTTCGCCGCCG
Source organism: Enterobacter sp. DSM 30060 (assembly GCF_013375955.1). Taxonomy (NCBI): domain Bacteria; kingdom Pseudomonadati; phylum Pseudomonadota; class Gammaproteobacteria; order Enterobacterales; family Enterobacteriaceae; genus Enterobacter; species Enterobacter sp. DSM 30060. Next base: position 3,928,460 of record NZ_CP056118.1, on the reverse strand, counting down.
CGCAGGGTCATTTTCCAGTCTGGCGGGATCAGCGGCTGGAACACTGTAAGAGACTGTTTTGGCCACCAGGCCTGACCGCGGAGGCGTTCGCCGTCCCAGCGTCCATTCACCTGGACCGGGCCGATGTCATCCGCATGAAGGTTCCCTTTAAACTGGAACACCGTCGGGTCTGACCCGTCAACGCTGAAGGTCAAAACGGACGGCGGCAGCACGCTTCCGCCTGAAAAGCTTGTTTGCCCGGCATTGAGCGCGAGCGCGCCGCTAAAGGTGGGGTTATCCGGGTCCCGCGACCAGCGCACCGGGTGATCCAGCACCAGGCGCGGTTTGCTGACCAGCATCGTGCCGTACTGCAATTTGTCGAACCCCGTGGAAAGATCGGTCAGTTCGATAACGTTGTCGCGCCACTCCCCGGTTCCCCGGACATCCCAGCGCGCGTTCATCGGCGTGAAGTTCCCTTTACCCCAGTAGCGCCACTGCCACAAACCGTTGTCCGGTAAAAAGTCGTTAGCCTGGCCGTCCAGATGCAGCTCAAAATTGCCCATCTCGTTTTCATGCGCCCGCAGAATGGCTTGCAGGCGGCCGTCCACGCCCTTTTGCGTGAGCTTCACGCCCGCCAGCGGCCAGCGGATCTCATCGATATCCAGCGAGTCAATGATGCGTCCGCGCGAGCGCAATAGTGCGCCGGGGTCAAACGTAAGCTGCGGATCGTAAAGGCTGCCGGTCAGCTTCGCCGGGAGTCTGGCATACAGGATCAGATCGTTTTGCTTGGCTTCCCCGCTCAGGTGCAGCGGCATAGCGCTGTTTTCCATACTGAGCGAGCCGGGACCGATATTCAGCACCGCGTTGCCCTTACCCGCGTCCCCCTGGGTCAGCACGTTGAGCCGCCCCGTGAAGGTGGCTTTCTCCAGCCCCTGCTGCCAGTTATCCACCTTCAGGCCGATGCGACCGCTCATCGGCATACCGGAGGCTGACCAGTTCCAGCGCCCGTCGCTGATGGTCAACTGCTGAGCGGTGATCTGCCACGGTAAATCGAGCAGCGGATCGGGGTTGTCCCGCGCCATAACCACCAGCTGGCCCTGATTATCCTCCCAGTCCAGATCGGCATCGACCAGCGAGGATAACTGTGGCACGTTAAAGGTCGCGACCGTATGCCCTTTCACCGGTACGCCGTCCGGCACCAGCGGCAGGGTAAATTCACCGACCAGCTTCACGGGCTGCGACTGGTCCGGCAGCTGCACATCGAACTGGCTGAAGGAGAGCGTCTGGCCGCGCAACTGCCCCTTAATGCTCACCTGCTCGCCTTTATAGGTGATGTCCTGGCGGGCTGGCGTGAGTGAGGCATGCAGCTCACCCTCCCACTGCTGCCAGGGAGAAAGGGTAAAACGGTGGATGGTCAGCCAGGTGTTGGGCAGGATGGCCTTCCACTGCGCCAGCGTTTTCGGCGCCACCGTAGACGGCGCCGATTGCGGTAATTTGCTCAGGCAGACAGAGTTAAGTTCAAGTGCGCCAATATCCAGATCCCAGCGGCTGGGGTGTGACAGGGTCACGTTTTCCACGCGGGCAATTTCGCACTCTTCTACCAGATAACGGAGATCGGGGATGATCAGGGCGTGGCGCGTGAGCCTTGGGCTTTTTTCAAACGCGATGCGTGTTCCAACGGGAAGCCAGATCCCGGCGAGCGTGGGCACCCACTGGGCGAGCGTCATCAGCAGCGTCAGCGGCACAAGAAATAGCAGCAGTAATAGCGCGATTGCGGCTTTGTATTTACCCTTCATGGGCAGTTAATATCCTGATTTTGCGAAATAAATAAGCCGTTCTTGCCGCTCATTGTCGCATGTTTAGCCAGTCAGTTGAAGGTAATGCCATTTTTAAGAGTAGATGCTCTACAATAATTCATAGAACTTATTGATTTCAATGAATTTTGAAAAATTGTAAGATAATTTTAAACATGCTAACGTGGTTCCAAAATCACTGGAGAAAGTCTTATGAAACTCGCGGTATATAGCACAAAGCAGTACGACAAAAAGTATCTGCAACATGTTAACGAGACGTACGGTTTCGATCTTGAATTTTTCGACTTTCTGCTGACTGAAAAGACGGCTAAAACCGCCCACGGCTGCGAAGGCGTGTGTATCTTCGTTAACGATGACGGTAGCCGACCGGTACTGGAAGAGTTGAAAAAACAGGGCGTGAAATACATTGCCCTGCGCTGCGCGGGCTTTAACAACGTCGATCTCGATGCCGCCAAAGAGCTGGGTCTGAAGGTTGTTCGCGTTCCGGCCTATTCTCCGGAAGCCGTGGCAGAACATGCGGTCGGGATGATGATGTCGCTCAACCGTCGTATTCACCGTGCCTATCAGCGTACCCGTGATGCCAACTTCTCTCTTGAAGGGCTGACTGGCTTTACCATGTACGGTAAAACCGCAGGCGTGATCGGTACCGGCAAAATTGGTGTGGCCGCCCTACGCATCCTGAAAGGATTTGGCATGCGCCTGCTGGCGTTTGATCCGTACCCAAGCGCCGCTGCGCTGGAGCTGGGCGTGGAGTATGTCGATCTGAAAACGCTCTTCTCGCAGTCTGATGTTATCTCCCTGCACTGCCCGCTGACTCCTGAAAACTATCACCTGCTTAACCAGTCGGCGTTCGACCAGATGAAAGACGGCGTGATGATCATCAATACCAGCCGCGGCGGACTGATCGACTCTCAGGCCGCTATCGAAGCGTTGAAAACGCAAAAAATCGGCGCGTTGGGTATGGACGTGTATGAGAACGAACGCGATCTGTTCTTTGAAGATAAATCTAACGACGTGATTCAGGACGACGTGTTCCGTCGCCTGTCGGCCTGCCACAACGTGTTGTTCACCGGCCACCAGGCGTTTCTGACCGCCGAAGCGCTGATCAGTATTTCGGAAACCACGCTGGGGAATTTACAGCAGCTTGAAAAGGGCGAAGCGTGCCCTAACGCGATCGTTTAAGACCGTCAGGCCGGGTGGCGGTAACCTCTGCCCGGCCAATAATAAGCCCATCAGAAAAATAAGCACAGGTTAACTATTACGATGGGTAACGTTCATCGTAAATATAACAATCAAGGATATGACTGTTCCGGTGTGACCATATCAGAATGAGGCTCTGCTGAAGGCTGCGTGATTTGCTGCACTATCGTAACCAGTTGTTCAAAAACAGCTCTCATTTGCGTCGGGTAGGTTAAAGACAACCAGGTTGCCAGCACTGCTCCAGCCAAAAAGCCCAACTTCATACACCATCCCTAATAAATTTAGCGAGATACAAGCTTTAACGTATGTGTGGTGCCGGGTGCCTCCCGGTGAGTCGTTGGTCAGCCACCTTGACCCGCTACTGATTGCCTAAGCTACACGTGCTGTTTAGCCCCTCCGCACAGGGGGATTCACCACGCGAGAAAAATAACACAGTGCCCCGGCTGTTTAGGAGATATTTCGTTTAAAAATAAATAATGACCATACAAAATTAATCTATAACTGTTTTCAGGAACCCTTCTACACTTTAAGCGGATATATCAGTAATAAGATTAATATAAGTCAGTTTTATTACGTCCCTAAATGCTGGGCTATTTACTTAGCCTTCACACATGTTGCCATTAGCAGAGGAGTCTGAAATATGGCATTCGTAACAACGAAAGATGGTGTCAGTATTTATTACAAAGACTGGGGTCCGAAGGATGTGCAGCCGATCGTTTTCCATCACGGCTGGCCGCTGAGCGCCGATGACTGGGATAACCAGATGCTCTTTTTCCTTGCAGAAGGCTTCCGCGTCATCGCCCTCGACCGTCGTGGTCATGGTCGTTCCGATCAGGTAAGTGAAGGTCATGATATGGATCATTATGCCTCCGACGCATCAGCCGTGGTCGAAAGCCTTGATTTGCGTAATGCAGTGCACGTCGGCCACTCCACCGGCGGAGGCCAGGTCGCCAGATACGTTGCGAAGTACGGCCAGCCTCAGGGGCGGGTGGCCAAAGCGGTACTGGTCAGCGCCGTTCCTCCGCTGATGGTAAAATCAGACACGAACCCCGGCGGTACGCCCATTGAGGTGTTCGACGGCTTCCGCCAGGCGCTGGCCGCTAACCGCGCCCAGTTTTACCTCGACGTCGCCAGCGGTCCTTTCTATGGATTTAACCGAGACGGAGCAGAGGTTTCGCAGGGAACAATCCAGAACTGGTGGCGTCAGGGTATGATCGGTAGCGCCAAAGCCCACTATGATGGCATTAAGGCATTTTCAGAAACCGACCAGACGGACGATCTCAAAGCCATCACGGTTCCCGTCCTGGTGTTGCAGGGTGATGACGATCAGGTCGTCCCGTATAAAAATGCCTCCCTTCTTCAGGATAAGCTGCTCGCAAACAGCGAGCTTAAAATCTATCCAGGCTTCCCGCATGGGATGCATACCACGCATGCAGATACCATAAATGCCGATATCCTGACGTTTATTCGCTCATAAAGACGTTGATTATCCATAAAACAACCGGGCACCACGCCCGGTTCTCTTTTGCGGCAACAATTGAGCGACCATTTCAGGAAGAAACGCTTACAGGAGTTTGATTTTTACTTCATACCCCTCCAGGCCTGTCATGGCCTCACGAGCGATAAACTCAATTTCAGATACTTCCTGCCCTGTTTTTTTTCGTAGTTCTGCAATTTTTTTGGCTATAAGCGCTGAAATTTCTTCCTCTGCCTTTTGCGTCATTGCGTCAACTTTCATATTTACCTCTTGCGGCCGTTTACTGTTTCCAGTATCTAACTGGTTTTAACCATAACCCTATGTAAAGCGTAGACTATCTGCGTTACGTATGCTGCCTTCACCTTGAGATGAGGGGCAGATGGGGCCATTGCATTTAAATATGCATTTAGATTGCATTATTTGAATAAGCTGTTATTGTGCCAACGCCTTAGAGCACATAAACATAAGAAAAGATTTGACTCAAACTCGCCCCGCACCAGGGGCATTTTTTTTGCTCCCTATAAGCAAAAAACCCGCCATGAGCGGGTTTCTGCGTTATTCGGAAAGATTATTTGAAGACTTCTGCTACGGCCTGGAAGTTAGGGCCATGCTCTCGAGCAGCGATGATGACATAGTATTTCCCGCCCTTCTCATCTGCCAGTTTCGAGAGTTTTTGATGAAGATCTGAAGGTGAAGAAATTTGTCCACCTGAAGCCCCTACAGATACATTGCCCAGGTATTCAAGTTTGAAGTGGTGCGCTTCATCTTTGGAAATCATATCTGCCGCAGATGCGCCAAAGCTTGCAACTGTTAAAGCCAATACACTCCCTAATAGTGCTTTTTTCATATCATTCCTCCTGTTAATAAATCTTTCTATTTAACATTAGCATCAAATATGGGAATGATCCGTGCCAATGTCGTAGAGAGACTGAGCGATAAGCGTCGCCTGTTGAGCATTATTACCTGCCCTCTCTGACGCAACCTGCGATTACAGCAGGTTCATCTACTATACTGACCTGTGCAGTTAGCATTTATCTGCCCGGTTGCGCATTAGGTAACCGAAACTTACCTGTACCATGACCATCAGGAGAACAATATGCACACGAGTAAAACCCTGAAAAGGCTGCTAGCCGTATCAGCAGTTGCAGCAATGTTCAGCACCGTTGGCGTACAAGCCCAGACGACAAGCGCCGCGCAAACTAACGCTGCGGGCCAGGCTCAACCGGACGCCAGACTCAGCTCCGGCGACGAGAAAGCGTTAAAGGACATGGCGCAGGCCAATATCAACGAAGTCGCCGCCGCCAGGCTCGCCCTGGACAAGGCCCAGACCAGTGAAGTGAAAACATTCGCCCAGAAAATGGTCGACGACCACGGCGCCGCCCTGACCAAAGTGCAGGCCGTTGCCCAGAAAAAGGGCGTAGAGCTGCCGACCGAGCCAGACGCCGCCCATAAAGCCCTGAACTCAAGGCTTGAAAACCAGCGCGGTGACGCTTTTGACAAAATGTATATGGAATATGCTGGCGTGAAGGACCACGAGAAGGTGCTGTCGAAGCTTAAGAGCGACGCCAGTAAAATCGACGATCCGGATGTGAAAGCTTTGGCCAACGAGCACACGCCGGTCGTTGAGCAGCATCTGAAGTCCGCCGAGCAGATGTCAACGCGAGCTGGCACATCAGCCGATAAATAAGTGCGTCGGTGAAACGACTACTGCAAAATAAAGTGGGGTCCGCAGGCCCCACGCTTATTTCACCTTCCTGATGAATTATTCCGGCAACGCGTAGACAACCACCTGATCGCCTACCTGATCCTTCAGGATCGTGTTCCCGCCAGCCACGAAGGCCACATACTGCCGACCCTTATATTCATACACGGACGGGTTCGCTACCGCTGGAGCTTCTGCCTGATCGGACCACAGCTCCTCACCGCTCTCTACCGAGTAGGCACGCACTTTGGCATCCATTGAAGCACCGATGAAGATCACGCCACCCGCCGTCACTGCCGGGCCACCAATGGTAGGCGAACCCCAGCTTTCCGGCATGAAGAAGCCATACTGCTGTGAGGCGCCAACCGGACGACGCCATTTCACATCGCCCGTGTGCATGTCTATCGCCACGATTTCACCAAACGGCGGTTGCCAGCACGGCATGCCCAGCCAGTTGCTCGCCACCAGCAGACGCATACCGTACGGGGCGCCTTCCTGTGGGGCAAAGCCGCTTTCGTTGCCGGAGTCTTTGTCCGCGTTATCGTAATCCTCACGGCTGTAGAGCTTCACGTACTGAACGATATGCGAGGTGTTGACGATGGCGATCTGTTTTTGCGGATCGAACGCCACCCCGCCCCACTGCACGCCGCCGGCGCTATCGGGATAGGTGAGCGTGCCTTCGCCTTTGGTGGTAGGCGGAGTATACATTCCCTCATAGGTCAGGTTATCCCACAGGCGAGAGCACTGGCCGCCACCGACGATATCCGCCAGCTTCCAGATTTCCGGCTTTTTCGACTGGTCGAGCAGCGGCGCAGGTTTGGTCGGGAACGGCTGTGTAGGCGAGAGAACTTCGCCCTGGACCGAACCATCACCCTGCGGAACCGGACGCTCTTCGATTGGCCATACGTCCTCCCCGGTCAGGCGGTTAACCACAAACAGGAAGCCCTGCTTGGTGGCCTGAACCAGCGCCGGGATCTGCTTGCCGTCTACGGTGATATCCATCAGCGTCGGGGCAGAGTTGATGTCGTAATCCCAGACGTCGTGGTGTACCCACTGACGGGACCAGACCACTTTACCGGTGTTGATGTCCAGCGCGGTGGTGGAGGTGCCAAGCGGAATTGCGTCGACGCGGTTGCCGCCCCAATAGTTGGGAGACGGCGATGAGACCGGGAGATAGACCAGCCCATTGGCCTCATCGGCGGACATGTGCGTCCAGACGTTGGCGGTACCGGTACGCTTGCGGATCTCTGCCGGTATCGCCTCAAAGGTCCATTCAAGCTTGCCGGTCTGGGCGTTGACAGAAAATACGGTACCCGGAGGCGCTTCGGCATAGGCCCAGTCTTTCCCGGCCCAACCCACCAGCAGATGGTTGCCGACGACGGTTGGCGGTTGCAGGACAGAGAGCGGATACTTGGCGTTAACGGTGTTCCACTGGTTCAGATCCAGCACCCCGTTGTCCGCAAAGCCGCTGCACGGTTTGCCTGAATCGGCGTCCAGCGCAAAGAGCTTGCCGTCAACGGTGCCCATATAGACCATCTTCTGGCACGCCTCTCCCTTCACCGGATTTTTGGCCTGCCAGTAGGAAACGCCGCGGTTTTTCAGCACCGGCTGGGTCAGTGCCTTGCGCGACGATTTAGTGTCATAGTGCCACTTCTCTTTACCCGTGCCCGGATCCAGCGCAATCAGGCGATCGAAAGGGGTACCGATGTAGAGCGTGTCGTTAGCGAAAATGGGCGTTGCGGACCACACGGTCGCTGGCGTATCACCTTTACCATCCGAGACGTCGCCGGTATGGAACTCCCAGACTTTCGTTAATTTACTGACGTTATCCGCCGTGATCTGGGTAAGCGGGCTGTATTTCTGCGCGTTAAGCTGGCCGTGGAAGCTGTCCCAGGTTGGCGTGCCGGGCACCAGCGGCGTCGCTGGCTGGCTGGCCGAGGCGACTTTCTTTCCGTCACCGCTACCGGTTGAGGCATCGTCTGTGGTTTTTGTGGTTCCAGGCGCCTGCTGATCGGCCGCATCAATATTCAGTGATTCCTGGGTCCCCTGAGAGGCCTCAGCGGCTTTATCCTGCGCCTGCAGCGCGAACGGGGTGACCAGCAGCGCCAGCGCCGTCATGCTGACTTTTATGAAGGGATAATGCTTATCGTTATGCACGGGCGGCTCCTCAGGTTCTGACGGAATGGTTGTAACGGGCGGAATGGCTGCTCAGCATAATCAGACCAATCAGGCCGACCACCATGGCTGCCGTTATGATGTACTGGTGCAGCAGCGCGGCGGCAAAACCAATACCCGCCAACACCACCAGGGTGACAATAATCAGGAAAACACGCGCCCCGCGCCCCGATGCCGCACGTAACACAAAGATCAGTATCGCCAGCACCGCGCTGGCAATGGCCACGCCCAGTGCGCCAATGGTGCCTGTGACGCCGGTAAGCGGCGTCCACCAGGCGTATAGCGCCACCGCGAAGCCTATAACCGCGGCCAATAGCAGCAAAATAGTGCCGACGCGCGAAGATTGAGAATGCAACATACCAGGAATCCCCCTCTAAAAAATGCAAAATGGACCAACATTAAGGCGTTTTCGTGGATATATGTCCCTGCTGTTCGCGCGTGCAATGGCTATTAAAACAACGCGACGTGAAAAACGGCGGCATATTTCCCTAAACGTAACTGAGTATAGAAGAGGATTTTTTAAAGGGGCGTTTATCCGGCGAGTACCCTTCCTCACGTTGAGCCCATAAGGCAGTGTGTTTCGCTAAAAACGCTCGGGCGAGGTTTATTGTCTGCTTTGAGCGAGGGACAAACGCTGGGGTGTAAAAAAAAATCGCCAGATGGGGTAGTAAAGGCTAGATTTAATTCAGGCATAACTGGTATGACCACATAAATAAGGCTCTATGAATGCGTTCAGTCATAATACCCGTCAATGAAGGTGGATTTCTGGCAGCCACAATTTGGGAAAGAAGCGATGCCAAAGCGATAGTGCTCCTTCATCCGGCAACGGCGGTTGTACAGGGGTTTTATAAGGGATTCGCAGAATATCTTTTTAACAGAGGATTCAACGTCCTCACATACGATTATCGCGGCACCGGCCTCTCTAAATCCGGGCTGGTCCGTACTTACCGCGTTTCTATGTCTGACTGGATCGACCAGGACGTCGGATGTATAACCGCCTGGGCTAAAGCACATTTTCCAGAGCTTAGCCTGTTGGCGGTAGGACACAGTGTGGGCGGGCATGCCGTTCTGCTTTCAACAGCCACCCACGCCCTGCAAGCTGCGGTCATTGTAGCCTCACATGCCGGGGTGACGAGCACCATCAAACGCACTACAGAAAAGGTGCGTGTCTGGTGCGTATTGCGTGTTCTGGCTCCGATTCTGTGTCGTATTTTCGGTTACATGCCTGCCAGGCGCCTGGGGCTGGGTGAAGATTTACCGGCGCCAGTCATGCTTCAATGGGGGCGCTGGAGCGCAATGCCTGGTTATTTCTACGATGATCCACACTGGAATGCACGCCAGCGGGCAAGTGAGATCACCCTACCCGTGCTGGTAATGGGATTTGATGACGATCCCTGGGCTAACCGTGAAGCTATTGCGCGGCTGATGGAGCCAGTGCAACAAGCAAAAATAGAACGCTGCGAGATACGGCACGCAGAGTTTGGTCTTTCGTCCATTGGGCATATGGGATTTTTTCGTACACGATGTGCGGAGAAATTATGGCCCGTCGTCGGTCAATGGCTGGAGAGTCAGTGCCCGGATTGAACGACGCGTGAACATGACCTTTCTGAGTATTCAACATATTAAAACCTGCCGGCATAAAAATTTGGAAATTTAACGGAAATGGTTAAGCTTCTTAGACACATGCTTAAGGGATAGTCAGGAAATGATTGTTAACTGTATGGTCTACCGTTCAGGCCACCCCGCCGAAACCGTAGATATTGAGGATATCAGTGAAGTCATCCAGGATACCGATGCGTTTATCTGGCTGGGGCTTTGGCAACCTGAACCTGCGTTTATGTACAAAGTCCAGGAGGAGTTCGGTCTGCACGATCTGGCCGTTGAGGATGCGCTTAATGCACATCAGCGGCCTAAAATAGAGCGTTATGGCAGCTCGGCATTTATCGTTGTAAAAACCGTCAGTGGACAGGACGACAATATTGAGTTTGGCGAAACGCATTTGTTTGTGGGCCGAAACTTCCTTATTACGGTGCGCCATGGTGCTTCAGTGAGCTATGCACCTATACGCGCCCGTGCTGCTGAGGCCCCGGACATGCTTTCGTACGGTCCGGCTTATCCTCTTTACTGTATTCTGGATTTTATTGTTGACAGTTATGCAGAGCTGACTGCGCGCCTCAACACCAAAATTGGTGATATAGAAGCGACACTTTTTCACAGTGAATTTGACCGTGAAGCTATTCAGGACGTGTATTCCCTCCGCCGTAATCTACTCGGGCTTCGCAACGCCGCTCAGCCAGTAGAAGAAATCTGTACAGAGCTTATCCGCATTCATGAAGAACTTATTCCAAAACCCCTCAGGGCGTATTTCAGAGATATTCAGGATCACGCAAGCCATGTAGTAACGGATGTAAATGACATGCGTGAGCTGCTAAGCAGCGCGATGCACGTTAACCTGGCACTGGTTTCAGTGCAGCAAAACGAAGTCGTGAAGAAACTGGCCGGTTGGGGGGCCATCCTCGTGATCCCGACGGTAGTCTTTAGCATGTATGGTATGAACTTCGAACATATGCCGGAACTGAAGACGCTCTTTGGTTATCCGGCTACGGTCGCTGTCACGCTGGGAGCCTGTGTATTACTGTGGCTTCGGCTCAAACGCTCTCGCTGGCTTTGATTGATAAGCGATCTGATAGTTTTTGGTGTCGTGAAGTACAGTAAAGCCTCACGCTTATGTCGATTATGCCACGACACCATACCCTATCCGTTATTTCCCCTGCATATGTCGGTATATTCCTGTTCACCGGGACCCGGTTTCTCAATCCGGGATCGCCCGCTCCACCGTTTATAAAATCCTGAAAAACGAGGCTATCACAGGGCAAGGTCACTCGTTATTCTAAATTATCAAACCACATCGATAATTATTATATTTGTTTATGATTCATTGAGCTCAGATGTGAATTTATATTGACGGACGTAAACATTATTTTTTCACACAAGGATGGTTAATATGAAAAGGGTTTTTATGACGGCTGCATTAACGGGTTTATTTGTCAGTAATAATCCGTATGCAGGAGAAAGCTATCTGGTCTATAACCCACATAATATTGCGGTATTTGAAGTGCGTTTCTTTAATGTTGGCGACGGCCCCTTTATGCCGGACTGGCCGAATGCGTCTGAGTCAACCTGGGATCTTGGCCAGCAACAAAAAGAAAAAATACTCGATGCTATGCGTTACTGGGCTGAGGTTATTACCCCCAGCCCAGGGCAACTGCCTGCCATTATCAATGTGGGGACGTTTAACGACGAGAATGCCGCAGGTTCCAGCGATTCAGTTACCGACGGCATTATAAGTCTGACGCAGTTGCAAGGCGCATTGAACGGTATTGATACCGGAGAGCTGACCTTTGGCTCCCACGCCCAGTTCATCATGGGCAAACTGGATTTTGATAACGTTCCCTATGTGCCCGCGCAATTGCCGCGCACTGGAAAGGCCGATCTGGTCAGCGTCGCTGTTCATGAGCTGGCACATGGACTGGGAATATCCAATATGGTTACCGATCTGCAAGGAAGTGGCACATTCACGCCTGCTTTTGATACCGTGCCTTTTGGCTCCTGGACCAGCCATCTGCGCGATGACCGTGGCAATCCTGCCCGGCCAGGGCAAGTAATATTGTGTATTGGATGCAATAACAGATGGGATCCACAAGGCTTTGATGTACGGCTTGATAAAGGCTATTTCACCGGCAGGCATGTGGATGAAGTCCTTGCAGGCGCCATGCCTGGCGTGCCGGTGAAAATGTTAGCAGACGACGGCTCGGTCGATGATAACTACATGAGCCATATCGAGCTGAAAAACAGCATGATGAGCCATCAGAACTACCGCAATTACACCACGTTTATGGAAGCGGAACTGGCGTTGCTGCAGGATATGGGATATCAGATTGACCGGCGTAACTTTTTCGGTTTTTCGCTATATGGCAACGGGCAAACGCTCGTTAACCGCAATGGCTATTTTCAGCGTAATCAGCAGGCGGATGGCTATCTGGCTGGTCAATACAATACCGCTAATCTGGGAGTTGGCCTGCATGTGTATGGCAGTAATAATCATATCTTTCAACAAGCGGACCTGTTGACGTCAGGGGCTGGCGGCGCGGGCATCCGTATAGATGGGCAAAATAACACCCTGAGCATCGATCCCGGTGTACGGATATACGCCGATGGCGTTAATGGCCGTGGGGTGATGTTTGCCTACGGTAAACAGCACAGCCTTATTCAACGTGGCGACGTTCAGGCACTGGGAGCCAGTGGCGTCGGTATCAGTTTTGATTTTGGCAATAACCTCCTGGGTAACGAGGTGGACTATCGTGGATCCTGGCTTCATATCGTGGACGGCTATTACGATGCGTTATTACCCGAGTTGCAGGGAGCGCTGGTAGACAATGCCGACATCAGCGGACGGGTTGCCGGTAAAGGCGCGGCGATTTATATATCACCGAACGCGCTGGTCGGTAATATAAATATATTAACGGGTGCCCGGCTGGAGGGTGATATTTATTCGGACTACGCCCAGCGGGATGACTATGGCCAACAGCGGTTAACGCTGCTTACCTTCGGTCGGAAGGCCAATGCGTACGGGCAAGCGACGGAAGCTGCCGATGCTGATTTCAGCTTTACGTACCGCGGAAACATTGAAGGTATCAATAATCTGGCACTGGACGCGCACGGAGGGAAAACCTCGCTTAACGGCGATTTTCAGATTTACAGCATGACTATCGCGCCAGGTGCCAGCCTGTCCGGCAACGCCAGCTATACGCTTAATGAGGAAGGCCGCTTTGTAAATAACGGGATCCTTGCGCCGGGTAATTCACTTGGGCAAATCAATATATCCGGTGCTTATCAACAGGGGAATACCGGGCAGTTGTTGTTGGAAGTCGACGGGCGCGGCAGGCATGATACTCTGCGAGTGGACGGTCACGCACAATTTGACGGTCAACTGACGTTTGCGCCGCAGCCGGACTGGTACGCAACAAACTGGCGTCTGAATACGCAAGATTTGCTAAAAACGGACGCTTCCGACGGCAATTTCAGTGCGGTGAACAGCGTGCTCCGTTCACCCACGCTAACGCTGCAAACAACGCCACAGGGAAAGAATGGCTGGCAGCTCTCAATGCTGCGCGCTTCAAACGCATACAGCAGGTATGCGCAGGACGCTAATGCGCGGCAGGTAGGGCAAGCGCTGGATAAAATTGTGGCGGAAGCTAAGTCGGATATACAACCGCTGTACCGTACTCTGGATTTCTCAGCCACTGATGGCGGGAGTATCAGCAATGCCTTGCCGCAACTTTCTGCGGGCGCCTACAGCGCCATGTTCGCAAGTTCCCTTCAGCGTGAACAGCAGATAGCGCGGATCGTGGGCGGGCCAAATCCTGTGGTTATGCCGAAGCAACTGACGGAAGGCGAATGGCGCAGCTTTGCCATACCCTTTGGCGGCGGCTTCTGGCAACAGCGTCAGAGTGACAGTGTAGGGTACGACGCCAGCAGTTATGGCATTGTATTCGGTGCTGAAAAACAAAACGATGAGAATCACAACTGGATGTATGGCTTTCATGGTGCGGTCAGCGGTCAGTCGGTGACGGTGAAATCACCAGAAACCGCAACCGGGAAAACCACTGCTTTCGATCTGGGTGTTCATGCTCGTTACGGCGCTGAAAGGTCCGAAGGAATGTATTTATTCGGCACTGGCCGATTGGGTATTGAAGACAGCTGGCTGGACAGAAACATTAATGTAGAAACTTACGGAGCAAGCCACCATGCCACCTGGACCGGATTGTCAGGTTCTGTTACGGCCGGCGGAGGCTATCGATGGGCGCTGAATAATAATGTGAACGCCGGACCGGTAACGTCATTGAATTACACCACATTACATCGTCCCGGCGTGAAGGAAAGCGGCAATGACGGCAGCCGACTGATGCTGGGTTCGCAGACCTTCGATTCTCTGAGATCAAGTATCGGGGTGAATGGTAACTGGAATGTACCCCTCGCTTCAGGGGCATCGTTCGCAGCTGAGCTGCAGCTCAGCTGGGATCATGAACTGCTTGATGGCAACGTAGTGCAACACGCCTCTTTCGCCAACTATCGAAGCACAGGGTTTAGTTCCAGGAATCAGGTGACTGGTCGTGACACTCTGGGTGTTAAGGCAGGTATGAGCTATAAAATCAACGCTGATGTCGAATTGGGCATCGGGGTTGAAAGCGAAATGTTTCGTTCTGGCTATGACTCGATTGCAGGTAATCTTTCAGCCACATGGCGTTTCTGATGCCTGAGGACGAGAAAATAATAGGACTGGCCCTATCCCCGGCGTTGCCGGGGTATTCCTGAAGGCTTTTGATATCAAAAATGGCTTGTGTCGCCCTGGCCATGCTCACCTGAACCTCTAACCCGCTTAAGCTGGATCTCTTCACCACGTTGCCAGGCATCCGCTCCCTTAGCAACTGGGTGCGCCACAATATCCTTACGTTCTTCTTTGATGGCTTGCGTGCTCACGTCAAAGCGTCGATCTCTGTCCGCCAGAAGTTTAGGGTCTAACTGCCCTTCCCCGGTAAAGCCCATCATCAGTGCCGGAATGCCGAGCGGCAGCTTTTTATCGCGGTCGGTGTGCCAGGTATGCCAGGTCTTGCCGTAGGTATTCACAATTTTGCTCATCAATGCTTTGTCAGCCACTGCAGGTAAACCTGGAGCAATCAGGCTGCCGGATTTCACTTCATATTGATGGCTGTGCCACAATTTTTTTTCTTCCGGCGGCAGTGTGTTAAACAAACGCTCACTAATGATGTACTCAACGCCCATTAAACGGGCATCTTTGGTGTTACCGTCGTAGATCACCGCCTGCATCACGTCTTCATTCAACACGGTTACATAATGATGGGCTTCCATCTGGCCATTTTTATCCCCGCTATAAAAATGGAAACCGTCAAGGTAGGCACTCATTGCATCAATGGGCGGACGGGACTGGATAAGCTGAGCACCGGCTTCAAGCGTGCTCGTCCCGACGGAGGTTTTTACACCCGGAACAGGCGTATTTGAAGGGGTATTGTTCGCGCCACAACCCACTAACGTCAGGCTCGACAATAATAAAAGCGATAATGGTTTCATTGACCCTCCCTGTAAAAGTCACTTTACTGAAAGTAGTACATTCGCGCAGACACGCCAGGAGAGTTTTTATTAAACCATCCGGCAAACTGGCGTACGTTCCGTTTAAGAACACCATTTAAATACTGGCAGAAAGAGCATCAGAGATTTTTCAGCCGCGAAGGCCATTTTTCTGAAGATATGGAGTTGATCGCAGAAGAGTTTGAAGTGGTTGAGATCCTGTAGGACAAAGTAAAGGGGCTGGCGTTTGATCAATTGCCATTTATATCAGTGCCCGCTTCTGGCACAAAACAGCCATTAACATTCATCGAATTCTCAGTAAATCTGAATACCGGGTCGTATACCGCGGTGAAAGCATTTCACGCTTCATCTGCCATTGCTGCTGTATGCCCTGCCCGGCAAAATAAAGCGTACCCTTTCCATCTTTCGCGTTCAGACGATCCAGCACTTCCATCAGCTTTTCACTTCCGGCACGCGGCGCGCTATTGTCAAACAAATTGAGCTGGGCAACGCCCTGGCTGAAGAAGTCCCCGAGCATAATGCCGGCTTTCTGGTAGCGGTGGCCCTCCTTCCAGATTTTGTCGAGGCACTTTACCGCGGCGTTGATAATGTCGCGGGAGTCCTGAGTGGGTGTGAGAAGCGTCATTGAGGCACTGTTGCCGTAATAGGGTTCGTTCAGAGCGAACGGAGAGGTCTTTACGAACGCCGAGATAAAGCGGCAATACTGGTGCTCGCCACGTAACTTCTCAGCGCCACGGGCCGCATAGCTGCATATAGCCTGGCGCACCTGCTCGTATTCTGTCACGCGCTCACCGAATGACCGACTACAGACGATCTCCTGCTTTGTCGGTGCAAACTCTTCCAGATCGAGGCACGGCTCGCCGCGCAGCTCCCGGACCGTTCGCTCCAGCACTACATTGAAGTGCTTGCGGATAATCCACGTGCTCTGCTCTGAGAGATCCAGCGCCGTTTTGATACCCATCGCATTGAGCTTCTTGCTGATGCGCCTGCCCACGCCCCATACGTCCTCTACAGGCACGATAGCCAACAACCGGCGCTGGCGGTCGATATTGGATAAATCAACCACCCCACCCGTCTGCTGCTGCCATTTCTTCGCCGCGTGATTTGCCAGCTTCGCCAGCGTCTTCGTCTGGGCTATGCCAACGCCGACCTTCAGGTGCGTACGCTTCAAAACCGTTTCACGGATCTCCTTGCCAAAATCAGTCAGGTCCCGGCAATTACGAACCCCGGTGAGATCACAAAAGGCCTCATCAATGGAATATATTTCGACGCGAGGGCTTATTTCTTCCAGCGTGGTCATTACCCGGCTGGACATGTCAGCGTAAAGTTCGTAGTTACTGCTGAAGCAAACCACGCCGGCGCGCCGGAACAGGTCTTTCTGCTTAAAGTATGGCGCCCCCATGGTAACGCCAGCGGCTTTGGCCTCTGCGCTGCGCGCTATCACGCAACCGTCGTTATTTGAGAGGACAACCACCGGTCGGCCTCTCAAATCTGGCCTGAATACCGTCTCGCATGATGCATAGAATGAATTCACATCACAGAGCGCAAACATATCAGCTGGCCGATTTAACAATAAAAGTGACCACACCAAAAACGTCCAGCGTGTCTTCACTGCCAACGATAATCGGTGAATAAGCGCTGTTCATCGGATTGAGTTGAACATTAGGCCGCAGTTGCAGGCGCTTAACGGTGAATTCCCCTTCCACCGCGGCGATGACGATATCGCCGTGCTCAGCCGTTCGGGAACTATCGACCACCAGTAAATCGCCGTCGCTTATTCCCCCTTCAATCATTGAATCACCCGCGGCTTTAACGAAATACGTCGAGCTGGGGTGGGCAACCAGAAGTTCATTAAGATCAATGCGCTGCTCCACATAATCGGCAGCCGGGCTTGGGAATCCGCACTGAACTAAATCGCTGAAAAGTGGAAGCGCGATAATCTCACGCAGTTCTGTAGGTCTGATAAATTCCATTACGCATACCTCTAATACTGTTTTTATATACAGTAGTTTTGTTTTGAAGCACGCGCAAGGCAGCTGAACCGTAGCGACTGTTTAAACCTTCACCGTTTCGTTTGTAAGTTTCTCTCTGGCTTCAAATTATGGTTTTTGTAAATTTTACGATTAAACGCTTCGACTGCTCGTTTTAAAGGCTAAATGAATAGATTGTCATCAACATAAACAAGGTGAAGAGCGGCATGGCATTTCTTTAGCCGGAATGCCGTTTGACTGTACCCATATACAGTAGTATTTTTACGTGCAGACAGAATCGCACAATTAATATTCATAGGGAAAAAATAATGTTTGTTGAACTGGTTTATGACAAGCGAAACGTACAGGGGCTGGAGGGAGCCAGGGAGATAATTCTGGCTGAACTGACAAAACGTGTGCACCGGATTTTTCCTGATGCCAGCGTGACGGTTAAGCCAATGCAGGCGAATGGCCTGAATAGCGATGCCAGCAAAAGCGACCGGGAAAAGCTGAACCGTATGCTTGAGGAAATGTTTGAAGAGTCGGACATGTGGCTGACGCAAGAGTAACAAGGTTAACAAATACCAGCCCACCGGGGAAAAACCGGGCGCAATGCCCGGTTCTGTTTTCAGCCAGTAATGCCTTTAATCACTCACCCGCGGTTCTCCAGCATCGGTTCATTTCTCGGATCGTGCCCGCAAGATAAAAACGCCTCCCGGAATTTCTGCCCATTTTCTCGCGTTATCTTGCACAAAATACAGCTTTTGCATGTCGATCAAGTCATCTTATCCCTGCCCTATACTTTGAGTATGACATCCGACTGGAGGTTTCTATGTGTGGACGCTTTGCACAAGCCCAAACCCGTGAAGAATACCTGGCCTACCTTGCCGACGAAGGCGATCGCGACATCGCGTATGACCCGGCCCCCATTGGTCGGTACAACGTCGCGCCCGGTACCAAAGTCCTGCTGCTGAGCGAACGCGACGAACTACTGCACCTCGATCCGGTGTTCTGGGGCTACGCACCTGGATGGTGGGACAAAGCACCACTGATTAACGCACGTGTAGAAACCGCGGCCACCAGCAGAATGTTTAAACCTCTGTGGCAACATGGCCGGGCGATCTGTTTTGCCGATGGATGGTTCGAATGGAAGAAGTCAGGTGACAAGAAACAACCCTACTTCATCCACCGGGCCGACGGTCAGCCAATCTTTATGGCGGCGATCGGAAGCACACCGTTTGAGCGCGGCGATGAAGCCGAGGGATTTCTGATTGTGACGTCTGCGGCTGATAAAGGCCTCGTCGACATTCATGACCGCAGGCCACTGGTTTTGTCACCAGAAGCGGCACGCGAGTGGATGCGACAGCATGTTGGCGGGAAAGAAGCTGAAGAGATAGCTTCAGATGGTGCAGTGCCCACCGATAAGTTCGTCTGGCATGCGGTAACGCGTACAGTAGGAAATGTAAAAAACCAGGGGAGGAATTTGATTGAGCAAATAGAAATCAAATCTGAACTTAGTTAGACCTGCACTTTTTAGATGGGATAATAAAACCCTTCCCTCTATTGAAGTCAAAACCTTTGACAACTCCTGTCATTTTACGAGACAAATTATTTCCTTGCTATAAATCAAATTTGACGACACAGGAAAAATTTGGATTGGCTAATCTAATCTGTATGGCCTCCCAGATGGCTAAAATAAGATTTGCTTAAAAGATCTACACGTGCCTTAATGATGCGGTTGGTTCGATGCAATGTGAATCTGACTTTTCCAAAGTAGTCCTCATAACCAGGTGCTATCTCTGATATCCCCTCCTCTTGAGTCCATACGTATGCCATCATGCGTTTCTTTTCATGAACTTGTAACTTTTAAGTGTTCAAGTGGAGTTTTTATGTCATCAAAAATGATAGGTCTTGTTAAGTGGTTTAACGATGATAAGGGCTTTGGCTTCATCTCCCCACTCGATGGAAGTAAAGATATCCTTGTTCACTCTTCTTCTCTACAGGGAGAGACATTCAAAACTCTTTTTGAAGGCCAAAAAGTTAAATTTGCTGTCATTGCCGGTACCAAAGGTCCGACAGCTGCAAATGTTACGCTTTGCGATAAATAACCCCCCTCAATGACCGCTTAAGCTTCTGTGAATTAAATAATCAGAAGCGTCATTTATCGTTTGCGAATATCATTACAACAGGCCAGCATATTTACAGCACCGTCAAATTTGCTGACCGATGTGATGAAATGCAGGACTGCTGCATGAATAGTCTCAAAGCAGAAACTAACTGCTTATAAAATATTAAAGTGCGTAAGAGGTTAGGCAGCCTCCAAAAGCATCACTTCTTAGTTATTATATGAGATTTTTTAGTAATGTTGAGGGGATTTGAACAACGCGTTGCAGTAAGGGCAAACCAGTTGAGCTCCCTTTTGTACACGATTGTAACTGTGCTCCGAGTCTCTTGTGCAGTTTGGACAAGGGCATTTGACTAAATAATTTCGGCGGAATTGCGTGTTTTTACGTGCAGACATAAGCTTCTCCAGTACAAATGGACTGCTACAGTACACGTTAAGGCAGAATATTGCTTGTTTTAATTTCGAAAGAGGTAACTAAACGTCAATAAATCAACCCCTTTCGAACAACCCCGGGCCATAAAACCCCCTGAAATACATGGTGATACATGAAAAAAGTAATTATTTTCTTTAATGGTAAACCAGGTAAAGTAATCACCGTACTTAAGGGCGTGACATCAATACGCGAACAATACCCTAATGGAGAAGGGATAAACCTTCCGATAATGTCAGCCGGTTTTCCCTCTTTAACAGGTGACCATGAAGTTATCTATGTTGCATCAGATCGAGAGCTTACATCTCAGGAAATATTAGATGCAGCCAGGAAGTATCTATAAGCTTCAATATCTTCTACCAACACTGCAGATAACCTTTAGTAACAAGCATTATTAAAACAATTAGGAATTATCAGTATTGCCTACCTGGCGTAGGCTTTTTTTTTCATTTAGCAGACGATACATTCCTGTCTAATGTCATATATTTTTTAGGACTCGGAACATTTTTTGATTCAAACAGTCTAAAAGATATACTCACAAAGGGGGCCTTTATGACAACGCTTATCATCTCTACTATCGTGGCAATGGTACTGGCATTGATGATTTTAAGTCTGATCAAGATCGGGATCAGCGTATCGAACAATCCTGATGAACTGTAATGTATTCAAGTTTCCATAACCTCTTTATTTACTGGGCAGCCTATTCACCTTTCCTCGCAGGCAGCGCCACTCCAGCCCCGGGTACGTGCCACAATTAATTCCCTCTCCATTGGCGCAGCAGGAAGCTGCCCAGTCGTTCGCCCTGATATATAGGGTCAGCCATAAGAAAGTTATCCTGCAAATTTCGCAGAATTTAAGGATTCATTTTGGGGAGGAATTTGGAGGAGTTTCGGGGAAGAAAAAATCGAACAAAAAACCGGGCATCGCGCCCGGTTCTGTTTCCACACTAAAAAGCCCTTAAACACTCAATCCACGATTCTCCAGCATTGGTTCGATCCTCGGATCGTGCCCGCGCCAGTTCCGGTAAAGTTCAGCTAAATCAGTGCTGTTGCCGCGCGACAAAATCGCCTCGCGGAATTTCTGTCCGTTTTCGCGCGTCAAACCACCCTGCTCGACAAACCACTGGTAGCCATCGTCCGCCAGCATCTGCGTCCAGAGATAGGCGTAATAGCCCGCCGCGTAGCCGCCGCCGAAGATATGGGCAAAATAGCTGCTGCGATAGCGCGGCGGTACGGCTGGAAGATCCAGCCCTTCTTTTTTCAACGCGGCGGCTTCAAAGGCTTCCACGTCTTCAACGGGCTCATGAATGCCGTGCCAGTTCATATCCAGCAGCGCGGCGCTCAGCAGTTCCGTCATGTCATAACCCTTATTAAACTGGGTCGCATTGAGCATTTTTTCCCGCAGCGCATCCGGCATCGGCTCGCCGGTTTGATAATGGCGGGCAAAGTGCGCAAACACCTGCGGATGGCTGGCCCAGTGTTCATTGATCTGCGACGGGAATTCAACGAAATCACGCGGCGTGTTGGTGCCTGAAAGCGTGGCATAGCGCTGGCTGGCAAACAGGCCATGCAGCGTATGGCCAAACTCGTGGAACAGGGTAATCACATCATCCCAGGAGATCAGCGCGGTCTGCCCGTTCGCTGGTTTTTGATAGTTGCAGACGTTATAAATCACCGGACGCGCGGCAAACTCGTAAGACTGCTCAACAAAATTCCCCATCCACGCCCCGCCCGCTTTGGAATCACGCGCGAAAAAGTCGCCGTAGAACAGCGCCATGCCTTCACCCGTGTGGTCGAAAATCTCCCACACGCGAACGTCCGGGTGATAAACCGGAATATCGAAACGCTCGACAAAGCGGATACCGAACAACTGCGTGGCGGTCCAGAATACGCCATCTTCCAGCACGGTATTGAGCGCGAAATAGGGTTTGATCTGCGACTCATCCAGCGCGTATTTCGCTGAACGCACGCGTTCGGCATAAAACGCCCAGTCCCAGGCCTGCACCGTAAAACCGCCCTGCTCGTCGTCAATGACCTTCTGAATATCCGCCTGCTCCAGCGCGGCCCTGCTGCGCGCCGCAGGAACTATCCCGCGCATGAATTCGAGCGCGGCATCCGGCGTTTTCGCCATTTGATCGGCAATGCTCCAGCTGGCATAGTTATCAAAGCCGAGCAGTTGCGCCTGTCTTGCCCGCAACGCGGTAAGCCGAAGGATCAGGTCGCGCGTATCGTTTTCGTCGCCTTTTTGAGTGCGTTCCCAGCCCGCGCTAAACAGCTTTTTACGGGTCTCGCGCAGAGACAGCGCCGCCAGCGCGGGCTGTTGCGTGGTATTCAGAAGCGGGATCAGCCAGCGATCCGTCAGCCCTTTTTCTGCGGCAGCATGAGCCGCGGCAGCCATCTCCTCCGCACTGAGTCCGTCAAGCTGGTGAACATCATCCACCACCAGCCCTCCCGCCTTATTCGCCGCCAGCAGGCGCTGGTTGAACTGGCTGGTCAGGGTGGCGGCTTCGGTATTCAGAGATTTCAGCTCGGCTTTTTCATCGGCGTTCAGACGCGCGCCCGCAAGAACAAAGTGCTGATACGTCTCCTCCGTCAGTCGGCGGGATTCGGCATCCAGCGTGTCGCGATCCTGCCAGACGGCTTCCACGCGGGCGAAAAGCGTATCGTTTAGCCAGATATCGTTCGCCAGCCCGGCCAGTTCGGTGGAGAACTGCTCGTCCAGTGCCTGAAGATAATCGTTGGTGTGTGCGGACGTCATGGCGAAGAACACGCTGCTGACGCGCGACAGCATGGCCCCGCTCTTTTCCAGCGCCAGCACGGTGTTGTTGAAGTCCGGCACGGCGCTCTGCGCGATAATCGCGTCAATATCTGCACGCTTGAGGCGCATTGCTTCATCAAACGCCGGGCGATAGTGGCTGTCTTCTATCACATCAAAACGCGGAGCCTGATAAGGCAGCAGGCTAACGTCAAAGAAAGGGTTGTTGACCGACATCGTTTACTCCTGAGCACGGTATTTCTCACCAGAGTAGGCCAGCCTGCTCCGGCCTGCAATGGCGTCATACAAATGTTGCCTTAACGATCTGCCCGAGTGCGTGCTATGGTAGTACAACACAAAAAGCGTTGAGGAACAGTGAGATGATTATATTAGTTACCGGGGCGACAGCAGGTTTTGGTGAAAGCATCACGCGTCGCTTCGTCGCCAACGGACATAAGGTGATTGCAACGGGTCGTCGTCAGGAGCGTCTCCAGGAGTTGAAAGACGAGCTGGGCGACAGCATCCTGACCGCACAGCTGGACGTGCGCAACCGCGCCGCCATTGAAGAGATGATTGCCAACCTGCCTGCCGAATGGCGTGAAATCGACGTGCTGGTCAATAACGCTGGCCTGGCGCTGGGCATGGAGCCTGCCCACAAAGCCAACGTCGAAGACTGGGAGAACATGATCGACACCAACAACAAAGGCCTGGTGTACATGACCCGCGCCGTGCTGCCGGGCATGGTTGAACGTAATCGTGGTCATATCATTAATATCGGTTCCACCGCAGGCAGCTGGCCTTACGCGGGCGGCAACGTCTATGGCGCAACCAAGGCCTTTGTACGCCAGTTCAGCCTGAACCTGCGCACCGACCTGCACGGTACCGCGATCCGCGTGACCGATGTTGAGCCGGGTCTGGTCGGTGGAACGGAATTCTCCAACGTGCGTTTCAAAGGCGATGACGCGAAAGCGGATAAAACCTATGAAAATGCGAATGCGCTGACGCCGGAAGATATCACCGAAACCGTCTGGTGGGTCGCGACGCTGCCGAAGCATGTCAACATCAACACGGTTGAGATGATGCCCGTCAGCCAGACCTATGCCGGACTCAGCGTGCATCGCGGGTAATTCACCCTTCCCGGCCTGCGGGCCGGGTATGTGATGACGGGTAAAAGAATGGTAGTATGTTCAGGTTAACTCTCTGAGAAATCACAACCCATGGCCGCTGAATCGCAACTTAATCCTACCCAGCCTGTAAATCAGCAAATTTATCGCATCTTACGCCGTGATATCGTTCGCTGCCTGATCCCACCGGGAACGCCACTCTCAGAAAAAGAGGTTTCGGTACGTTTTGACGTTTCTCGTCAGCCCGTGCGCGAGGCGTTTATTAAGCTCGCAGAAAACGGCCTTATCCAGATCCGCCCTCAGCGCGGCAGCTATGTAAATAAAATTTCGCTTTCGCAGGTACGGAATGGCTGTTTTGTTCGCCAGGCCATTGAGTGCGCCGTTGTGCGTCGCGCCGCGTCGCTCATCAACGATAACCAGTGCTACCTGCTGGAGCAAAACCTGCATCAGCAACGCATTGCCATCGACCGCAAACAGCTGAACGACTTTTTCCAGCTGGACGACGAATTTCACCAGAAACTGGCGCAGATCGCCGAGTGCCAGCTCGCGTGGGATACCGTCGAAAACATCAAAGCTACCATCGACCGCGTGCGCTACATGAGCCTCGACCATGTTTCTCCGCCAGAGATGTTGCTGCGCCAGCATCACGATATTTTCAGCGCACTGGAAAAACGCGACGTGGAAGCCGTAGATAAAGCGATGACGCTTCACCTTCAGGAAATTAGCGAGTCAGTTCAGTTAATTCGTCAGGAAAACCGCGAGTGGTTTAGCGAAGAATAAAGCTTCGCCGCCCCCTTTCGGTTGCGGCGAAGTGATTAGCGGACCACTAATACCGGAATAGTGGCGTAGCGCAGGATAGTTTCAGCATTCGAGCCCAGCAGATGTGTTGTCATGCTCGGGTTTCTTGACCCAATAACAATAACGTCATATTCCCCTCTTTGCTGAGCTGGATGATTTCATCGCGTACGTTGCCGAAACGTACTTCACAATCAATATTTTCCGGGGATATATCAAAGAGCCGTTTCAGTGCCTTCATCTTCTTATCCGACTCGGCGGTCATATACTCTTCGAACTTCTTAATATCGGCATTGAACCCCCGCAGTAACGAACGACTGCTGTTAGGGAGAATGTTGACCAGGGTGATCGTCGCGCCTTCCGATTTCGCGAGGTTGACCGCGTGGCGTACCGCTTTATCGCTTAGATCCATTTCAAACACGTCAACAGGCATCAAAATTTTCTTATACATAAGCCTGACTCCTTTTCCGATGAAGGGTTATTTTCTGCCTCCAGAATGGCATTGTGGATATAAACAAAGCCTAAACGCTTGCGTCTGGAAACTATCAATTAAGGAAAATAACTGTCCGCTTTGTAAAGCGGTGTCCTGAACCGTCAACGCCATCAGGAAATAAGAAAAAAGTGTGAGCTTGATCAAAAGCAAATAATTTCGTTTAAGAGAGGCGTATTAATAGTGCCCCGTGAACGGCAGCCGTTGAATTAGCGCCGTAACGGATAAGTGCGAGAGGAGAAAATACCATGATGACATACGACCGTAACCGAAATGCAATCACCACTGGCAGCCGCGTCATGATTAGCGGCACAGGTCAGTTCGGCGTGATTAAAGCGATCCACAGCGACGGCCTTAATGCCGAGCAGGTGCGTCGTGGTAAAACGGTTGAAGTGGAAGGATGCGAAGGTAAGTTCGAACCGATTGAGCTGATTCGCCTGGGGATGCACTAAGCTGTGCCCCGACATGCCGCCGCGAACGGCGGCATGTCAAAGCGTTAAAGCCGGACTGCGTACTCAGCAACCGTGGCCTTCGCGCCTTTTTGCAGCAACGTTTGATAGGCCTGCATGACGGCAGCCACGAATACCGTGTCCTTCGGCAGCTCGTTACCGAAAATAGCCTCAATGCCCAACAGCGCGCTAACGCGGCTTTCACCTTCAGCGCTACCGTTTACCGCCGCCTGAATCACCGCCAGCTGCGGATCGCTCACCTCAATCGCGTTACCCTGCTCATCCACACCGCCGACATAACGCATCCAGCCCGCCACGCCGAGGGCCAGCAGCGGGAAGGGTTTCTGGTGGACAAGGTGCCAGCGCACGGAATCGAGCATGCGCTGCGGCAATTTCTGGCTACCGTCCATGGCGATTTGCCAGGTGCGGTGACGCAGGGCCGGATTGCTGTAACGCGCAATCAGCTGGTCGGCATAACGACCCAAATCCACGCCCCGCACTTTCAACGTCGGCGCCTGCTCTATCAGCATCAGCGCATGCGCGGCTGCGCGATAATGTTCATCTTCCATGCAGTCGTTAATGTGCTGATAACCGGCCAGATAGCCGAGATAGGCCAGGAACGAGTGGCTGCCGTTAAGCATTCGCAGCTTCATCTCTTCAAACGGAATGACATCAGAAACCAGCTCCGCACCGGCCTTTTCCCACTGGGGACGTCCGGCAACAAAATTATCTTCCACCACCCACTGGCGGAACGGCTCGCAGGCGACACCTGCCGGATCGCGTACGCCAGTCAGCTGTTCGATTTTATCCAGCGTATCAGCCGTGACGGCGGGCACAATGCGGTCCACCATCGTTGACGGGAAGGTGACGTTCGCTTCGATCCAGTCCGCCAGATCGCCGTCTACGGCGCGCGCGTAGGCACAGGTCACATTGCGCATCACGTGGCCGTTCTCCGGCATGTTATCGCATGACATCACGCTGAATGCCGGTAGCCCCGCCGCCTTGCGACGCGCCAGCGCCTCAACCACCACGCCCGGCGCAGATTTAGGCTGATGCGGGTTTTGCAGGTCTGCAACGATTAACGGATGATCGAACATCAGTTGTCCGGTTGCCGGGGAGTGGCAATATCCTTTCTCGGTGATGGTCAGGGAAACAATGGCGACCTGCGGCTCGCACAGCGCCGCCAGCACGGTTTCCAGCCCGTCGATCTGCGCATGCAGCGCGTTTTTGACGACGCCGACCACGCGCGCCGTCCACGCATCGGCAGACATCTCTGCCACGGTATAAAGGTTATCCTGTGCCTTCAGATCGGCGATCTGCTGTTCGCCGCCAATCAGGTTAACTTCGCAGTAACCCCAGTCGCTGCCCTGTTCTGCGGCGAGTATATCGGTGTACACCGCCTGGTGCGCACGGTGAAACGCGCCAAACCCTAAATGAACAATGCGTGCCTTGAGGCTGTCGCGATCGTATTGAGGATGCGTTGCCTTCGCCTGTAATAACCGGTTTTCCATGATTGAGACTCGTTAATTAATGAAAGCTGTGATCCACTGCCGCTTCCTTTTAAGAGCGGCAGCGCCTGCTGACTACACCAACTAGAATGGTAGTCGGAGTCAAAAAACGCTGCCATTAACCATACTGATACATCGTTTTCAGATCTTGATTTACATTAACTTTTCGCCATGTGGTGTGACATCAGTAAAAAGTTGTGTGACAGGTAACGCAAGATGTAAACCACTAGCGGCGTGAAGAGAGCGCGCCGTACGCTACCGAGTTCTTATGAGGAGCCTCCGCAGCATCTTCGGCTTCACTCAAATCGCGGTCGCGCACTTCCGGCATCAGCAACGCGGAGACCAGCCCAATCAGCGAGTACGCCACCAGCATCACCACAATCGGCCACCAGGACCCGGTCATGTTGCAGAAGATCCCCGCCAGCACCGGACCAAACCCTACAGCTACCAGCCCGCCCGCCTCTTTCGAAATAGCCATGCGGGTAAAGCGGTTCCGCGAACCAAACATCTCTGCCATGGTGATGTTTTCCAGCGCGAACAGCCCGAGCACCGCAAAGTTATGAATAACGATGATAGAGAGCATAATCACGCCCGGCGCGTAACTCTTATCGACGATAATCGACAGCATCGGGTAAGCCAGAATAATGGCTGAAATGTTAAGGAGGATATACGGCAGACGGCGCCCCACTTTATCGGACAGCCAGCCCAGCAGCGGGATGGAGAGGAAGCCGAGAATCGAACTGATCATCAGCGCATCGGTTGGGATCGCCTTATCAAACAACAGCGTCTGCACCAGATATCCGGCAAGGAAAGTCTGAATCAAACCTGAGTTGCCGGCCTGACCAAAGCGCAGCCCCGTCGCCAGCCAGAACGATTTGCTCTTAAACATCGCACCTAATGAGGTATCCGGCGCAGCAACCGGCGCAACGGTTTCGGCGTCGTTAACCTTCTCAAACACCGGGCTCTCTTTAAGGTTCATACGCAGCCAGATGGCGAAGATCATCACCACCACGCTGGCGAGGAACGGCACGCGCCAGCCCCAGGCAATAAGTTCTTCACGATCGAGGGCAAAGAACATCACGGCCCAGATCGCCGTGGCGCTCAGCGTCCCGCAGTTGGTTCCCATGGCCACCAGCGAGGAGATGATGCCGCGTTTACCCTTCGGCGCGTACTCCGCCAGCATGGTACCTGCGCCGGAGATTTCTGCCCCCGCGCCCAGCCCCTGAATAATGCGCAGCGTCACCAGCAGCACCGGTGCGAAAATCCCGATCTGCGCGTAGGTTGGCAGGACGCCGATTAAGGTGGTGCAGATCCCCATCATGGTGATGGTGATAAACAGCACCTTTTTGCGGCCAATTCTGTCGCCCATTCTGCCGAAGATAAATGCCCCGACGATACGCGCGATGTAGCCTGCCCCATAGGTGCCCATCGCCAGGATCAGCGCCATGGCCGCGGATTGTTCAGGGAAGAAAATTTCATGGAATACCAGCGCGGCGCCAAGGGAGTAAAGCTGAAAATCCATAAACTCCAGGGCGGTGCCCAGCCAGCCGGATACGGCGGCTTTCACCAGGTCTGACGTACTTCTTTGAGGTTGTGCTTGAGTCATAATGGCTATCTCTGCAAGGTAAGATGCGTACCACTGAGAGCCTGTCTTCGCAGGCTCTTAACCGCGTGAATTATTATTGGTCGAACGTGAGCAAGACTTTGCAGCACTGCCGCTGGTCTTTTTCAAACAGTTCGATGGCGTCTGTAACGTGGTGATAGTCAAATGTATGGGTGACCAGTTTTTCAGGGTCGATCAGCCCTTTTTCCAGCCAGTCAATGACCACCGGAAATTTGTTGGCATTCAGGCGCGAAGAGAAGATCGACAGCTCTTTGCCGGTGATCCCCTGTTGCACGATCTGGCTCGGGTCGCTGGAGAAGCCCATCAGCACGATGCGCGCCGCCGGAGACGCCAGCGTAATCGCTTCCTGCAAAATGGACGGATGACAGGCAGCATCGATGATTAACGTCGGCTTGATGCCTTTTTCATCCAGCGCGGCCTGTAATGAGTGCTCGCTGTTGTTGAAGACCCAGTCTGCGCCGCTGCGTTGCGCCATCCCCAGCCGCTCATCAATGCGATCCACCACGATGACCTGCTTCACCTTGTAAACGCCCTTTAGCGCCTGCACGGTGACCAGCCCCATCGGGCCTGCGCCGTAGATCAGCGCCACGTCCTGTTCGGTGGGTTTCGCCTGCCCCGTCACGTTGGCGGCAATGGTGAAAGGCTCAACCATCACCGCGTGTTTGTCAGGGATCGCATCCGGAATGTGCCAGGCATTTTTCGCCGGCACGACGGCGTATTCGCTGAAGCCACCGTCACGGTGGACGCCCAGCACCACCAGCGAGGTACAAACGTTCGGTTTTCCGACGGAACACGGGTAGCAGTGCCCGCAGCTGATCACCGGATCCACAGACACGCGCTGGCCCAGTCGGGTGCTCTCCACACCTTCGCCAACCGCGTCTATTTCGCCAAAGAACTCGTGACCGATTACCCGCGGGTATTTCGCAAACGGGTTATGCCCGCGATAGATATGGCTGTCTGAACCGCAGATACCGGCGAGTTTAATTCTGACGCGGACGTCGCCTGCGCCCGGCAACGGGAGAGGACGCTCCTCAATCACCAGCATATTCGGCTGTTGGATCACTACGCTTTTCATCATTCGCTCCTCGTTTACCAGTTCCAGAGGGTGCCGTCTTCCAGACGGGCCACCGGCAGACAGGCCGGTTCGTACGGGTATTTCGCTGCCAGCTTCTCATCAAACTCAATGCCCAGCCCTGGCTTGTCGCCCGGGTGCATATAGCCGTTATCGAAGCGCCAGCTGTGCGGGAACACTTCCAGCATCTGCTCTGAATACCCCATATATTCCTGCACGCCAAAGTTCGGTACCCACAGGTCAAAATGCAGTGCCGCGGCGTGGCAAATCGGCGACAGATCCGACGGGCCGTGTGAGCCGGTGCGCACCTGGTAGAGTGAGGCAAAGTCAGCAATGCGACGCATCCCGGTAATGCCGCCCGCATGGGTTATGGTGGCGCGAATATAGTCAATGAGCTGCTCTTCAATCAGCTGCTTGCAGTCCCAGATGCTGTTGAACACTTCCCCCACCGCAATGGGCGTGACGGTGTGCTGGCGGATCAGGCGGAAACACTCCTGGTTTTCAGCGGGAGTCGGATCTTCCATCCAGAACAGGCGGTACTCTTCAATGCTTTTGCCGAATCGCGCCGCTTCGATGGGCGTCAGACGGTGGTGCATGTCGTGAAGGAGATGTTCGTTGAAGCCGAACTGACTGCGCACTGCGTCGAACAGTTTCGGCGTAAAGTCGAGGTATTTCTCGGTGGACCAAAGCTGCTCGTCCGGCCAGTCGCCCTTGGTTGCAGGCTCATACGCCAGCCCTTTTCCTTTAGACATACCATAGTTGGTTTTCATCCCCGGCACACCGCACTGCACGCGAATAGCCTTGAAGCCCATCTCTTTATGACGGGCATAATCTTCCAGTACGTCGTCAATGGTGTGCCCGGTGGTATGACAATAAACCATCACCCCTTCCCGGGAGGCTCCGCCCAGAAGTTGATAGAGCGGCATGTTCGCGGCTTTCGCTTTGATGTCCCACAGCGCCATATCCACGGCAGAAATCGCTGACATGGTGACCGGGCCACGACGCCAGTACGCGCCTTTATAGAAGAACTGCCAGATATCTTCGATGCGGTGCGCATCGCGGCCAATCAGCTGAGGGCACAGGTGATCTTTCAGGTAGGAGGCAACGGAAAGTTCACGTCCGTTAAGCGTGGCATCACCCAGGCCGACAATGCCCTCATCGGTGGTGATTTTAAGGGTGACAAAGTTACGCCCCGGGCAGGTGACAAATACTTCAGCCCCGACAATCTTCATAATCCATTTCCTTACATCGCTCGTTGTGATGCAGGAAATTTACGCAACTACACTACTACCATACAAGTATAACGATCGAAAAATCAGCGGGCGATCACACTATGAGGACGACTATGCGCGTCCCCAGCCGGCCACGATGATCAACATGCCGCACAGGGCAACCAGCGCGCCTGCCCAGTCATACAGGCTTAGCCTGATGCCATCGACAAAGCGCAGCCACAGCAGCGCAGTACAGACGTACACCCCTCCGTAGGCCGCATAAACCCGCCCGCTGGCGGCCGGATGCAGGGTGAGCAGCCAGACGAAAAGAACCAGGGACACACCCGCCGGGATCAGCAGCAGCGCGGAAGCGCCCCGCTTTAGCCAGAGCCACGGCAAAAAGCATCCGATGATTTCACACAGCGCGGTCGCGAAAAAAAGCAGCGTCGTTTTGAACATTTTTCTCGTTTCGTGAGGATTGATTTAGACATCATACGCGATAATGCTCTCATCGTTCCCATACCTGCCGCGCGGGTATGACACCCTTTCGGATTGGTGTAGAATCCAACGGGGTAATCCGATTGTCTGCACCCGTTTAAAGGAAACGCTATGACTACATTAAGCAAACGCCTTTGTCTGACAGCCGCACTGGCGCTGTCCTCGTTCGCCTTCGCCGCAACGGCATCAGCCGAAACCAGCAAACTCATCATTGAGTCTGGTGACAGCGCGCAAAGCCGTCAGAACGCCGCCATGGACAAAGAACAATGGAATGACACCCGCAGCCTGCGTCAGAAAGTGAATAAGCGCGTGGAAAAAGAGTGGGATAAAGAAGACGTCGCGTTTGATGCCCGCGACAAATGCCAGCAAAGTGCCAACGTCAACGCTTACTGGGAGCCTAACACCCTGCGCTGTCTGGATCGTCGCACTGGCCGCACGGTAGCACCGTAATGTCGACGCCGTGTGACGTTAAGCTCCGTCCGCTGGAGCGCGAAGATTTACGCTTTGTCCACCAGCTCGACAACAATGCCAGCGTAATGCGCTACTGGTTTGAAGAGCCTTACGAGGCCTTCGTCGAGCTGTCCGATCTCTACGATAAGCATATCCACGATCAGAGTGAACGCCGGTTTGTGGTGGAGTGCGAAGGTGAGAAAGCCGGGCTGGTTGAACTGGTTGAGATCAACCATGTTCACCGTCGGGCGGAATTTCAGATCATTATTTCACCGGAGCACCAGGGGAAAGGTCTTGCGTCGCGGGCGGCAAAGCTGGCGATGGATTATGGGTTTAACGTCCTGAATCTCTACAAGCTTTACCTCATCGTCGATAAAGAGAACGAAAAAGCGATTCATATCTACCGTAAGCTCGGCTTTATGGTGGAAGGTGAACTGATCCATGAGTTCTTTATTAATGGCGAATACCGTAACACCATCCGCATGTGCATTTTCCAGCATCAGCATCTGGCCGGGCATAAATCCTCCTCCGCCAACCTGCTTAAACCCACCGCGCAGTAACCTGCGCGGTTTTATTCTTAATAATATTCAATGCTGTTTTTGATGGTGTACTTGCGCTCAATGGCAGGTTTAACGCTGTCATCGGTGATCACCAGCTCACAGCTCACCGGGTTGTTGTGGCGATCGTAATCGCAACTCTGCTTTACATTGCCCATCGGTTTATCGTTCAACAGGCTTACCGCCGTATAATCCATGCGCTTACGCAGATCTTTCGACGGCATCGATTTGACCGATAAACGCTGGTCGCCGGAGACCGTGGTTTTACCGAGCGGGTAGCCGTCGGTATCATACTGGTACTTCACTTCCATCTCTTTGCTGTGCGCGGCAACCACAAACCCGTTATCGTCGGTGTCCCACGTCAGGCCGGCAGACGGCAGTTCCGCCAGCTGACATTTTCCCTGCAACTTCACCTTCTGCTGCTGGGTTTCCGCATCGACGTAGTAGTTAGCATCCAGCACCAGCGCAACGCCCGTGTTAGCCTCCAGATCGTGCAGTTCAAGGGTATCGAAACACCCCTCCGACGACATCGTTCCGGTCACGCGTTTAGAGACTTCACCCTTATCGTTCAACAGCGTCTGGGTAAAATCTTTCACCGGCCCGCGCAGAGGGTCAAAGTCAAACTCGTTCGAAAAGCTCGCCATCTCCGGCGTAAATGACAGCGGCGCGGTGTTGTTGTCACATCCCACCAGTACCGTTGCCAGTAGCGTTATCGCTGCGTATTTATTCACATCATTTACCGTTCAGAGAGAGATACAATCATATTAGCAAATACAGCAACTTACATAACAGCTCTTCATTTGACTCTTTACGCTGTATAAATCCGTCGTTTGCATTGACGAGACCTGCCAAAGTGGCTACTTTGGGCGCGGAAGATTCCACATTATTATAAAATTAGATTCTTAACTTTTCAGGTTAACATCATGATTTACGACTGTTTTTTGTACTATGACGAAGATATGTTGCTCGACATCAGATTACATACGCTCGCTGATGTCGTTGACCGTTTTGTCATTGTAGAAGCAACACACTCTTTTACGGGCATACCGCGAGAATTACATTTCGATATTACGAAGTTTGCCAAATTCAGAGACAAAATTATTTACGTGCCTTTTGACGCGCAGCCTATTTTAAACAGTGCTGACAATAACCAGGTTGATGCCTGGGCAAATGAAGCAGCGCTTCGCAACTCCATTATGAATGGGTTAAAAGACGCGGCAGACGACGATCTGATTCTGGTGTCAGACGTTGATGAAATTTTCTCTCCCGAGACGGTCAGGGCCATTAATCCACGCGCGCTCTGCACGACTATTCATCAAAACGTGTTCAACTATCAGTTTAATCTTCAGGTTCACAACATGGATGGTACGCCGAGAAAATGTACCTTGCCCCGCGCGACGTCCTATTACAACCTTAAGCATTTCTTCCACGGTGAGCCTGAATCTTTCAGAAACTGGAAGCGGGCACGCAAAGATAAAAACTGGTCATGGTTTAAATGGAACTGGCTAAAAATCAATAATAAGGTTGTGAAAGATGGCGGCTGGCATTTCTCCTGGGTAATGACCCCAGAAAGAATTTCCGAAAAAATGTCTACCATTTCTCATACCGAATACGATCTGCCGGAATTTAATAACCCGGAACATATTATGAAGGTTATCACCAACGCCGAAGATATCTGGGGACGAGACCGAAAACTGGTCAGGCAAGAGGTATCAAAACGCACCCTGCCTTCTTATCTGGTAGACAATCAGCACCATTATTCGCAATTTATTTTATGACGCAGGCGGGGCTCCAGGACAATTCAGAAAGAGAGACACAAAAACAAAAGCTTACCCTAACCCTGCTATGCTTACAGTCTACACAGTGAAAAGGAGCTACAGATGAAACGGTTACCCTGGATTACCGCCCTGCTGTTAATGAGTGCTTCACCTGCTATTCTTGCGGCCCCGGACTCCTGCGAGCGCGTGAAAAGCGACATTCAGCAGAAAATTATCAACAACGGCGTACCGGAGTCTGGCTTTACCCTGAACATCGTGCCGAACGATCAGGCCGACCAGCCGGATGCGCAGGTCGTTGGGCATTGCGCCAACGATACTTTCAAAATTTTGTACACTCGCACCAGTAGCGGAAACTACCCGGTAAGCGGTGCAGGTACGCAGGAGAATGCACCCGCTGAGCCGCAATGATTTTCCCACTCAATTCCCCTGAGTTGACGAGGATTAATATTTAATACCTCTAAATAAGTAACACTCCCCCCATCATTAGCCCGGTTGTAGTCACGGGTGAAAATAATTATTAACAATGATGGGGTGAGTTATGTCCGAAGTTGAACATCACGACGGGATAAGCCGTCGAACTCTGGTTAAATCTACTGCCATAGGATCTCTGGCGCTTGCCGCCGGTGGGATCGCATTGCCTTTTGGTCTGAAAAGCGCCGCCGCCGCAGTGCAGACCGCTATTCAGCCAGCGGAAGATAAAGTCGTCTGGGGCGCCTGCTCGGTAAACTGCGGTAGCCGCTGCGCGCTACGTCTGCACGTTCGCGATGACGAAGTCTATTGGGTTGAAACGGATAATACCGGCGAGGATGTTTACGGCAACCATCAGGTTCGCGCCTGCCTGCGAGGCCGTTCAATTCGCCGTCGCATTAATCATCCAGACCGTCTGAACTATCCGATGAAACGCGTGGGCAAACGCGGAGAAGGCAAGTTTGAACGTATCACCTGGGAAGAAGCGCTGGACACCATCGCCGCGAGCCTGAAAAGCGTGGTCGAAAAATACGGCAACGAAGCGGTCTACATTAACTACTCCTCCGGAATTGTCGGCGGCAATATCACCCGCTCCTCCCCTTACGCCTCGCTGGTGGCACGCCTGATGAACTGCTACGGCGGCTTCCTCAGCCACTACGGCACCTACAGCACCGCGCAGATCGCCTGCGCAATGCCCTACACCTACGGCAGCAACGACGGCAACAGTACATCGGATATCGAAAACACCAAACTGGTGGTGATGTTCGGCAATAATCCGGCAGAAACGCGCATGAGCGGCGGCGGGATCACTTACTACCTTGAACAGGCACGTGAACGGTCTAACGCACGAATGATCGTTATCGATCCGCGCTACACCGACACCGCCGCAGGCCGCGAAGACGAGTGGATCCCGATTCGTCCGGGCACCGATGCCGCACTGGTGGCAGGTATTGCGTGGGTGCTGATTAATGAAAACCTCGTCGATCAGCCCTTCCTCGATAAATACTGCGTAGGTTATGACGAAAAAACCCTGCCGGAAGGCGCACCTGTTAACGGTCATTACAAAGCCTATATTCTCGGCCAGGGTGATGACAAAACCGCGAAAACCCCGGAATGGGCGTCGCGCATTACAGGCATTCCTGCCGATCGCATCATTAAGCTGGCCCGTGAAATCGGTTCGGCAAAACCGGCCTACATTTGCCAGGGCTGGGGCCCGCAGCGTCAGGCCAACGGCGAGCAGACATCCCGCGCCATCGCCATGCTGCCGATCCTGACCGGCAACGTCGGCATTAACGGCGGCAACAGCGGCGCGCGCGAATCGACCTACACCATCACCATCGAACGTATGCCGCTGCCGGAAAATCCTGTGAAAACGCAAATCTCCTGCTTCAGCTGGACGGATGCCATCGTGCGTGGACCGGAGATGACCGCCCTGCGCGACGGCGTACGCGGTAAGGATAAGTTGGATGTGCCGATCAAGTTCATCTGGAACTATGCGGGTAATACCATCATCAACCAGCACTCTGATATCAACAAAACTCACGACATTTTGCAGGATGAGAGTAAGTGCGAAACGATCGTCGTTATCGACAACTTCATGACCTCGTCCGCGAAGTATGCCGATATTGTCCTGCCGGACCTGATGACCGTTGAGCAGGAAGATATCATCCCCAACGATTACGCCGGCAACATGGGATACCTGATTTTCCTCCAGCCGGTAACCGCCCCGAAGTTCGAGCGCAAGCCCATCTACTGGATCATGAGCGAAGTAGCGAAACGTCTCGGACCGGATGTCTATCAGAAATTCACCGAAGGCCGTACGCAGGAGCAGTGGCTGCGCTACCTTTACGCCAAAATGGTTGCCAAAGATCCGCTGCTGCCGTCCTACGACGCGCTGAAAAAAATGGGTATTTATAAGCGCAAAGATCCAAATGGACATTTTGTGGCCTATAAAAAATTCCGTGACGATCCGGATGCCAATCCGCTGAAAACCCCGTCGGGGAAAATCGAGATCTACTCCAGCAAGCTGGCGGATATTGCGGCAACCTGGGAACTGCAAAAAGACGAAACCATCACCCCGCTACCGGTCTATACCTCAACCTTTGAAGGCTGGGACGCGCCCGAGCGCAGCAAATTCCCGCTGCAACTGTTCGGTTTCCACTTTAAAGCCCGTACCCACTCCAGCTACGGCAACGTGGATGTGCTCCAGGCCGCCTGTCGCCAGGAGGTGTGGCTTAACCCTGTAGACGCCGAGAAGCGCGGCATTAAAAACGGTGACACGGTGCGCGTGTTTAACGATCGCGGCGAAGTGCGCATTGCCGCCAAAGTCACCCCGCGCATCATGCCTGGTGTGAGCGCGATGGGCCAGGGCGCCTGGCATGACGCCAACATGAACGGCGATCGTGTCGATCACGGCTCCTGCATCAATACCCTGACCACACACCGCCCGTCACCGCTGGCGAAAGGCAATCCGCAGCACACGAACCTGGTGCAGATCGAGAAGGCATAAGGATTAACCGATGACAACCCAGTATGGATTTTTTATTGATTCCAGCCGCTGCACCGGGTGTAAAACCTGCGAGCTGGCCTGCAAGGATTACAAAGATCTGACCCCGGACGTCAGCTTCCGTCGTATTTATGAATACGCGGGCGGCGACTGGCAGGAGGATAACGGCGTCTGGCATCAGAACGTCTTCGCCTATTACCTGTCGATTGCCTGCAACCACTGCGAAGATCCGGCCTGCACTAAGGTCTGCCCGAGCGGGGCAATGCACAAGCGAGACGACGGTTTTGTGGTGGTGAACGAGGATGTCTGCATCGGCTGTCGCTACTGCCACATGGCCTGCCCGTACGGTGCGCCGCAGTATAACGCGGCTAAAGGCCACATGACCAAGTGCGACGGCTGCCACAGCCGCGTGGCGGACGGCAAAAAGCCCATCTGCGTCGAGTCCTGCCCGCTGCGCGCGCTGGACTTAGGCCCGATTGAAGAGCTGCGCAAAAAACACGGCCAGCTTGCTGCGGTCGCGCCGCTGCCGTCTGCGCACTTCACGAAGCCGAGTATTGTGATTAAACCTAACGCCAACAGCCGTCCGACGGGTGACACCACCGGCTACCTGGCAAACCCGAAGGAGGTGTGAGATGGGAAGTGGATGGCATGAATGGCCGCTGGTGATCTTCACCGTTTTCGGGCAGTGCGTGGCTGGCGCATTAATCGTGATGGGCTTCGCCTGGCTGAATGAACGTGATGACAAGGCCAGAATACGCATCGTGCGCAGCCTGTTTTTTCTCTGGCTGGTAATGGGTATTGGGTTTATGGCCTCGGTACTGCATCTTGGCTCCCCGCTGCGCGCCTTCAACTCGCTTAACCGCGTGGGAACGTCAGCGCTGAGTAATGAGATCGCGGCGGGTTCGATCTTCTTTGCCGTGGGCGGTTTCTGGTGGCTGGTGTCGGTTATCGGTAAAATGCCCCCAGCTTTAGGCAAAATCTGGCTGGTTGTCAGCCAGCTCCTGGGTGTCGTTTTTGTCTGGGCTATGACCCGGGTCTATCAGATCGATACCGTACCGACCTGGTATACGGGCTACACCACGTTGGCCTTCTTCCTGACGATGGCTCTTACTGGCCCGATGCTGGCCGCGCTGCTTCTGCGGGTCGCAAACGTGACATACAAAGGTACCCTTGCCGCGTCTGTCAGCGTACTGGCACTCATCGCCTGCGTGGCGGTCGTCGTGTTGCAAAGCAATACGCTGGGGACGATCCAGAGTTCTATCCAGCAGGCTAACGCCCTGCTGCCGGATTATGGTTCGCTTCAGGTATGGCGCATCGCGCTGCTGGCGGCGGGTTTAGGCTGCTGGATCTGTCCGCTTATTCGTCGTCAGGAACCGAAAACGCTCGGCCTGTTTGCAGGTTTCGTGCTGGTGGCGGGGGGTGAAATGATTGGCCGTGGGCTATTTTATGGTTTGCATATGACCGCAGGGTTAGCAATTGCAGGTTAACACAGGTGCGCGGGCTACCCCCGCGCACAAGTAAGGAAAGTTGTAATGAATGACGTCTCACACCGCGAATCGTTCGCGTTCAGCGCCCGGGTACTGGGCGCGCTGTTTTATTTTGCCCCTGACAGCGAGCAGACCGCACCGCTGGTGAGTGCCCTGACCGCAGGTGACTGGATGCAGGACTGGCCGCTGGCGCAGGAAAGCCTGCAGCCCGTGGCCAGTATGTTTAAGAACCCGTCGGACGAAGCGTTGAAAGACGCCTGGCAGCGTCTGTTTATTGGCCCGTATGCCCTGCCCGCCCCCCCCGTGGGGCTCCGTCTGGCTCGATCGCGAGTCCGTGCTGTTTGGCGATTCGACCCTTGCATTGCGCCAGTGGATGCGTGAAAACCATATCGCCTTTGAGATGCAGCAGAATGAGCCGGAAGATCACTTCGGAACGTTGCTGATGCTGGCGGCATGGCTTGCCGAGAACGGTCGCGACACAGAACGCGACCAGCTTATGGCCTGGCATCTGCTGCCGTGGAGCACGCGTTTCCTTAGCGTATTCGTTGAAAACGCGGCCCATCCGTTCTATACGGCGCTGGGTAAACTTGCCCAGCTGACGCTGGCAGAATGGCAGTCCACTTTGCTGATCCCGATTGCAGAAAAAACGCTGTACCGATAACAGCTCCTGGCTTGTACATCCGTTGTGTAAGCCAGGTTCGGACATTTTTGCTGCAACGCAGATCCGGAACTGCTACACTGTATATAATTACAGTACTGGAGGTGCAAAATGGCTGTTGAAACAAAATTCGTGGTCGTAAGAAAAGGTGAAGAGAAAATGACTTTTGCCAGTAAGAAAGAGGCTGACGCTCACGACAAACTGCTCGACATGGCAGAAGCGTTCACCGACTGGCTGCTGCAAAGCGGAATGCAGATGGATGAAACGCAGGCGGAAAACCTTGGTCTGTATCTTGCCGAGCAGAAAGAGTCCGTGCAGCATATCCTGCGTACCAGCAAGCTTCCCGAGCTCAATGCTGCAACGGATAAAACAGCGCCAGAGGCGGATAGCAGCAAAAAAATCCGGGCCGTCAAAGCCGCCTGATCGTCAGAACGACTCATCACCTGTCCTGCTGCCGCGGGCCGGAAACGGCTCGCGGCTTAATAGTGCGGTAAATTATCACACAACTCTTGCAACTCGTTGATTAGTCTGGCTACATGGAAACCATCACAGACAGAATGATGAACCTGAACGGCGAAAGGCAACAAGACTTTTCCATCCTGGTTAAAGTATTTTCCAAACGTGAACATGGGCGCAAAAAAGTTCTGCATGTTAGCCACGTTGATATTAAAACTGGTAAAACTGACCCATGGAATATCCGATATGAAGAATATATTTTCCCGGTACTCTTCTTTGGGCCAGTAGGCAAGATTATCACCATAGCGAGAAACGTCTTCTGCATAAACGTTCTGAAAGTGATGAATATTCCCGTCGAAGTGACTCCATAATGATGAAAACGTCTCCGTCTCTTTATGGAAAAGGGTATAGCTGGGATGCACCTCATTCCATATTACAAGCTCATTATCCTTCATAGCCATACGGAACTCAGAATGGCGGTTAACGACTGTCGAAATAAGGGAAATAATCGAAGGATAAAATTTCCAGCCAACCTGTTTGATATGTTTCAGCAGCGCAGTGATATCCAGCTGAACCGTTTGGTTAATCGTGCATTGAGCAAAGCTCTGAAAGACTTCAAAATGTTCTTTCCTTGCCCAACTCGATAAGTCTACAGCCGTATATTCTGGCGTTATTTTTGTCATTTCTTTGCCTTAATTAAGCAGCGCTATATAAAATAGTAGCGTATCACAAACCCAGGAGCTGTATAGACCATCGAGCAGAGGCTGCCTTAAATTTTCAACGTATCAATAACCGCTCTCAGCGCCGGGGACACGTTGCGGTGCGGATAATAGAGGTAAAGCCCTTCCATCCGCGGGCTGTAGCGCTGTAAGACGCGTATAAGCGTGCCACGCTCCAGATCGTCAGCCACCAGCTCAACCGGGACATAGGCCAGCCCGAGTTCCAACCGGGCCGCTTCGGCCTCCATGTAGCTGTCGGAAAAGGCCCATTGCCCCTCAGGCCGGTGCGTAACTCGCTTCCCGTCCTGAACAAGCTCCCATTGATAGTGGTTACCGTCGGCAAACTGGTAGGCAATGCAGGGATGAGCATCCAGATCGGCGGGCGTCTGCGGGAAACCATAGCGCCGAAAATGCGCCGGGGCGGCAACCACAGCCATCTCCATATCGGGCGTGATGCGCACCGCAATCATTCCTTGTCCCACCTCCGGCCCCAGCCGGACGCCCGCGTCGAATCGCTCGGCAATGATATCCACGAACCGGCTCTCATTCATCAATTCCAGACGGATATCCGGGTAACGCTGTTTGAAGATAGCGAGCTTTGGCAGCAGGCATTTTTCGATGGCGTGCTGGCTGGCATTAATGCGCACCGTGCCGGACGGCGTCTGGCGATAATGCGCCAGTCTGGTCAACCCGGTATCAAGCGCATCAAAGGCGGAGCCGGCGGTCTGGTAAAGCTGTTCCCCGGCGTGTGTCAGCGACAGTTTGCGCGTGGTACGCACCAGAAGCTGAACGCCCAGCCGCTCTTCCAGCTCGCGAACCGATCGGCTGATCCCGGATTGTGCCAGCCCGAGCCGTTGCGCGGCTGCCGTGAAACTTCCCTCCCGCACCACCTGGATAAACAGATACAGCTCATTGTAGTTTTCCCGCTTCGCCATCATGCCTCATCGATTCATAACAAAATGATATTAATCCTAGCAGCTTCAGGCCTCTAATCAGCACTATTTCTGCTAACTATAATGGCCTCATTACAACAACACACGGTACCTCTTATGAAAACATTCACCCAAAAACTGTCCGTTGCGCTGCTGTTATATGCATCATTAAGTGGAGTGACAACAATGAGTTATGCAGAAACGCTAAATCCTAACGCCCCCGTTTCGATGGTGACAACCTGGGATAAAACCTTCGCCGAGAGCAATAAAGTCAACCACCGCAAAGTGACGTTCCAGAACCGGTACGGGATCACTCTGGTGGGCGATCTGTACATTCCCAGGAACCACGGCGACCAGAAACTGGCGGCGATAGCCGTCAGTGGGCCGTTCGGTGCGGTTAAAGAACAATCCAGCGGTCTGTACGCCCAGACTCTGGCTGAGCAGGGGTTCGTGGCCCTGGCCTTCGACCCATCCTACACGGGGGAAAGTGGCGGCCAGCCGCGTAACGTTGCCTCCCCTGACATCAACACCGAAGACTTTAGCGCCGCTGTGGATTTCCTGGGGTTACAGAAAGAAGTCGACCGTAACCGTATCGGCATTCTTGGTATCTGCGGCTGGGGCGGTATGGCGCTGAACGCGGCATCCATGGATACCCGCGTGAAGGCGGTCGCCACCAGCGTAATGTACGATATGAGCCGCGCGATGGGTCACGGGGTGGGCAACGGGAAAGATCGCTATTCAGCGGCCGATCGTCGGGCCGTGTTGCAGTATCTGAACGCGCAGCGCTGGAAAGATGCTGAAAGCGGCACTTTCGCCCATGGCGGCCACGATATTAATGTCGATGAGAATGGCAAGGTGACGGCGGCCGAGCGCATTCTGCCGGAAGCACTGCCCACCGATCCGCATCCGGTACTGAAAGAGTTCTATGATTACTACCGTATGCCGCGCGGTTTCCATGCCCGTTCCGTAAACTCCACCGGCGCGTGGACTGCGACCATGCCGTTATCCTTTATGAATATGCCGCTGCTGAGCTATGCCGGGGAGATCACTATCCCAACGCTGATTGTGACCGGTGAAAACGCACACTCTCGTTATTTTGCGGAGGATGCGTTCAAGGCCGTCGGCAGCAAAGAGAAAGAGCTGGTGATTGTTCCCGGTGCAAACCATGTTGATCTCTACGATAACGTCGCAGGAAAAATCCCGTTCGCGCAGTTTGAGCAGTTCTTCAAAACCAGTCTGAAATAACACTCTAAGCCCCCGGAAATCACGGGGGCATCTCTTCTCATCGTCGTGAATGACACCTATGTCTACACTGAATCAAATCCCATCCCGCTACAGCGAGCATGCACACTGGGACAGTATTTTTGCCCGTAAGTCTGCTCGTGGCATCTGCAATAAGGCATTATATTAACAGGGTTATTTTATTTAATTACAAAACCTCGAATACCTCCCGTTGAAATAATAATTAAGCAATATCCTGGTCAGTCGGCGACATCGCTTTGTTAGCTTGAGAAGTCAGGCAAAGCTCAAACTGGAGGTATTCTTTGCTGATTAAATTAAAGAAAGAACGAACGCATCAGGAGGATCGTCGTCTTGCACTCTGGCTGGCGACCTCCGCGGGACTGCTGAATGCCATTGCGCTGGGCGCGTTCGGCTTTTTCCCCTCTCATATGACGGGTAATACATCGCAGTTATCCAGCGAAGTTTCCTCCACCGATCTCAGTGATATTCTTTTTTTTGGCGCCATTATTCTGTCGTTTGTCACTGGCGCCATTGTTGCGCGGATTATTGTTATCTGGGGAATTATCCATAACGTCAGGCTGATATTCAGCCAGGTTTTATTTGTTGAAGGGCTATTACTTGCCGGGGTATCCCTTTATGAAATGTATTTTCACTCCTTCGCCACGAATCAGGAGATTATTCTTTTCCTGTGCGGTTTGATGGGAATTCATAACTCCACCTCAACTCAGCTTTCCGGCGGTCGGGTGAGATCCACGCACATTACCGGCACGCTGACCGATGCCGGCATTTCGCTGGCCTCCGTTATGGTCGCCATGCTGCGCCGGGATTATTCCAAAGACACGGCCGCGCAAAAGAGCCAGCTCAAAACCCATTTAACCACCCTTTTCTCGTTTATTACCGGCGGGATTGCGGGGCTGATCCTCTTCAGAGAGTTTGGATTCCACGCGATGCTGGCACTGGGCCTGATGCTGGTGTTTATCGCTGCCTTTTCAATCGTTCGTATCTCGTGGCGCGTTCGAAAGGTACGCGCCGCGCTTAGTCGATAGGGTGATCAGCACGCCTCAAGTGACGTTGTCACTTGAGGCGTGCTTCTTTAAGACTATTCTGCCTTCCCACTGACAGCCCTTACGCCATAAGGCTTAACTCAGGTTGTCACTAATTTCATAGGGTTACTGTTTTACCCCCTTTGCTGGAACCC
Organism: Enterobacter sp. DSM 30060; assembly: GCF_013375955.1. NCBI lineage: Bacteria > Pseudomonadati > Pseudomonadota > Gammaproteobacteria > Enterobacterales > Enterobacteriaceae > Enterobacter > Enterobacter sp. DSM 30060. The sequence goes on along the minus strand of NZ_CP056118.1, from coordinate 3,884,445 downwards.
TTCCGTTTCGCTTGCTATAGGTGAAGTACCCCTGCCGAAACATGGCATAACAACAGGCAACCGCAACAGGTGGTTGCTATAACGCATGCGCACAGGGAGACACACCGCAATGCACCCATTACTTAAACGTTCGCTGCTTTTTGTAGGCGCGATTATCGTGGTCCTCGCTCTCCTCACCTGGGGAATTGGACTGGAGACGATTAAGGCGCGCCAGGTTGACCTGCTCTACCTCGGTCAACAGCACCTGATTCTGGTCTTTTCATCAATGTTCTTTGCCCTGCTGGTGGGCATTCCAAGCGGTATTCTGCTGAGCCGTCCGGCGGCACGGGGTATCGCCGAATACGTGATGCAAATCTTTAACGTGGGCAACACCCTGCCGCCGCTGGCCGTTCTGGCGCTGGCGATGGTGGTGATTGGCATCGGTGATAAACCGGCCATTATCGCCCTCTTTCTCGCTTCTTTGCTGCCAATTGTGCGTAACACCTATGCCGGGCTGTGCTCTGTTCCCGCGTCGTTGCTGGAAGCGGCAAACGGCATCGGCATGACCAAATGGCAGCGCCTGCATCAGGTCGAAATTCCTAACGCCTGGCCGGTGATGCTTTCCGGTATTCGCATTGCCACTGCGATTAACGTCGGTACCGCACCGCTGGCATTCCTGATTGGCGCCAGCAGCTACGGCGAGCTGATTTTCCCGGGGATCTATCTGAATGACTTCCCGACGCTGATCCTGGGCGCGGCGGCCACCGCCCTGTTCGCCCTGATTCTGGATACGCTGCTGGCGGCACTGGGTCGACTACTGAGCCCGCATCTCGCGCGATAATTATAACAAGGAGCTTCTATGAGACTGTTTTCCGGCCTGACGGCGCTGTGCGCCGCCGCGCTCTTCACCAGCCAGGCGCTCGCCGCGCCGCTGATCCTGGCAACAAAGAGCTTTACCGAGCAGCACATTCTCTCGGCCATGACCGTACAGTATCTGCAAAAGAAAGGATTTCAGGTGCAGCCGCAGACTAATATTGCGACGGTGATTTCCCGTAACGCGATGATTAACAAGCAGATTGATATGACCTGGGAGTACACCGGCACGTCGCTGATCATCTTCAACCATATCAACAAACGCATGTCGCCGCAGGAGTCATACGAGACGGTGAAACGCCTCGACGCAAAGCACGGTCTGGTGTGGCTTAAACCTGCCGATATGAACAATACCTATGCCTTTGCCATGCAGCGCAAGCGCGCCGAGGCTGAACATATCAATACCATGTCTGAGATGGTGGCAAAGATTGAGCAGATCCGTAAAACCGATCCAGATAACAACTGGCTGCTGGGCCTTGACCTGGAATTTGCCGGGCGTAGCGACGGGATGAAACCGTTGCAGGCGGCCTACAACATGGAGCTGGACCGCCCGCAGATCCGCCAGATGGATCCGGGGCTGGTCTATAACGCGGTGCGCGACGGGTTTGTCGATGCCGGGCTGATCTACACCACCGACGGGCGCGTGAAGGGCTTCGATCTTAAAGTGCTGGAAGACGATAAAGGCTTCTTCCCGAGTTACGCCGTGACGCCAGTTGTTCGAAAAGACACGCTGGAGGCTAACCCGGGGCTGGAGGAGGCGCTGAACACCCTCTCAGCCCAGCTCAATAACGACGTTATCACCGAACTGAATAAGAAGGTGGATATCGACCATCAGTCACCGCAGCAGGTCGCCCGTGATTTCCTGCGTAGCAAACAGTTGCTGTAGGAGGCGCTATGGAGACGATTCACTATATTCTCGACAACTGGGACTATCTCTTAACCCTGACGCTGCAACACCTCTGGCTGGTGGCACTCGCCGTGGGCATGGCGATTGTTATTGGCGTGCCGCTGGGTATTTTAATTGTCCGCCATAAATGGCTGGCAACGCCGGTGCTGGGGATTGCCACCATTGTGCTCACCATCCCGTCAATTGCGCTTTTCGGCCTGATGATCCCGCTCTTTTCGCTGATCGGTCAGGGCATTGGCGCCCTGCCCGCGATTACGGCGGTGTTCCTCTATTCACTGCTGCCGATTGTGCGCAACACCCACACGGCGCTCGACAGCCTGCCACCCGGCCTGCGCGAAGCGGGACGCGGCATCGGCATGACCTTCTGGCAGCGTCTGCGCTGGGTGGAAATCCCAATGGCGCTGCCGGTGATTTTTGGCGGCATCCGCACCGCCGTGGTGATGAACATCGGCGTCATGGCGATTGCTGCCGTGATTGGCGCGGGCGGTCTGGGCCTGCTGCTGCTTAACGGTATTGGCGGGAGTGATATTCGTATGTTAATTGCGGGCGCGCTGATGATTTGTCTTTTAGCGATTGTGCTCGACTGGTTGCTGCACCGTTTGCAGGTGGTACTGACTCCGAAGGGGATTCGATAATGATAAAACTGGAAAACCTCACCAAACAATTTTCACAGAAGCACGGCCAGACGTTTAAGGCCGTCGACAACGTCAACCTGAACGTGCCTGAAGGGGAAATGTGCGTGCTGCTCGGCCCGTCCGGCTGCGGGAAAACCACTACCCTGAAGATGATTAACCGTCTCATTACGCCAAGCAGCGGGACGATCCTGATTAACGGCGAAGACACCAGCGGGATGGACACCGTGACCCTGCGCCGCAACATTGGCTACGTGATCCAGCAGATTGGCCTGTTCCCGAACATGACTATCGAAGAGAACATTACCGTCGTGCCGCGCATGCTGGGCTGGGACAAAGCGCGCTGTAAATCCCGTGCCGAGGAGCTGATGGATATGGTGGCAATGGATCCACATAAATTCCTTCACCGCTATCCGCGCGAAATGTCCGGCGGTCAGCAGCAGCGTATCGGCGTCATCCGCGCGCTGGCAGCGGATCCTCCGGTCCTGCTGATGGATGAACCGTTCGGCGCGGTCGACCCGATTAACCGTGAGGTGATCCAGAACCAGTTCCTGGAGATGCAGCGCAAGCTGAAAAAGACCGTGATGCTGGTGAGCCACGATATTGACGAAGCGCTGAAGCTGGGCGACCGTATTGCCGTCTTCCGTCAGGGGCGTATTGTTCAGTGCGCCAGCCCGGACGAGCTGCTGGCGAAACCCGCCAATGAGTTTGTCGGCTCGTTTGTTGGTCAGGACCGGACGTTGAAACGCCTGCTGCTGGTATCCGCGGGCGACGTCACCGACCAGCAGCCGACGATTACGGTACGCGAATCGACGCCGCTGCCAGAGGCCTTCGCCACCATGGATGACAACGATATTCGCGCCATTACCGTGGTTGATGATCTCGGCAAACCGCTGGGCTTTGTGAAGCGCCGCGAAGCGCGTAATGCCAGCGGCAGCTGCGGTGATATTCTGCATCCGTTCCGCATGACAGGTAAGGCCGAGGATAACCTGCGCGTGGTGCTTTCTCGCCTGTATGAGAGCAACACCAGCTGGATGCCGATTGTGGACGAGGACGGACGCTATAACGGCGAGATATCCCAGGATTATATTGCGGAGTATTTGAGTTCCGGGCGTACGCGCCGGGCATTGAATATTCATAGCGAGAGTTAAGCATTCAGGCCGGGTACTGCCCGGCCTTTTTCCGCACGCATACCTTTTGCTAACCTCACGTTTTCCCGCCACAATATCGTATCGTCCCCGTTAATCACGACTTCATGCAACGTCTTCACGCTTACCCCGACATCCGCGCGATGTTTCGCCGTCTCCTGATTGCTACCGTCACCGGCGTGCTGGCAGCGCTGGCCGTTGCGGTGTTCCGCCACAGCATGTATCTGCTGGAGTGGTTGTTTCTCAGCAACGAAAGCGGAAGCCTGGTGAACGCCGCTGCCGCGTTATCGCCCTGGCGGCGGGCGCTGACGCCTGCGCTGGGTGGTCTGGCCGCGGGAGTGCTGCTGTGGGGATGGCAACGCATGACGGCACAACGTCCCCACGCCCCGACCGATTATATGGAGGCGCTGGAGACGGGTGATGGCCAGTTTGATTACAGCGCCAGCCTGGTGAAATCCCTCGCCTCGTTGCTGGTGGTCGCCAGCGGCAGCGCCATCGGCCGGGAAGGCGCCATGATCCTGCTTGCCGCCCTCGCTGCCTCCTTTTTTGCACAACGTTGTACGCCGAAATCCGAATGGAAACTGTGGATCGCCTGCGGTGCCGCCGCCGGGATGGCCAGCGCCTATCATGCGCCGCTGGCGGGCAGCCTGTTTATCGCAGAGATCCTGTTTGGCACACTTATGCTGGCCTCCCTCGGCCCGGTGGTGATTGCCGCTGTGGTGGCTCTGCTGACCACGCGCCTGTTAAGTCCCGGCGCGAATACACTTTATGATGTCCATCTCAGCGAGATGCTTACGGCGGTGGATTATTTCCTGATCGTTGGCGTGGGTCTGCTGGCTGGCGTTTGCGGCCCGCTGCTGATGTGGCTGATGGCGGCCAGCCACAGGCTGTTTCTGCGTCTCAAACTTTCACCGCCGTGGCAGCTGGCGCTGGGGGGGCTGATCGTCGGGCTGCTGTCGCTGCTGACGCCGAAGGTATGGGGGAATGGCTACAGCGTGGTTCAGGCGTTTTTGCAGTCGCCGCCGCTGCTGTCGGTAATTGCCGGCGTCTTTATCTGCAAGCTCCTGGCGGTGCTGGCAAGCAGCGGGTCCGGCGCACCGGGAGGCGTGTTTACGCCAACCTTGTTCGTTGGTATGGCAACGGGAATGCTGTTTGCGCAGATCTTTGCGCTGTGGTTTCCTGGCTCTGAGACAGCGATCCTGCTTGGGCTGGCGGGTATGGCGACGCTGCTCGCCGCCACAACGCATGCGCCAATCATGTCGGCCTTGATGGTATGTGAGATGACCGGGCAGTATTTTTTACTTCCCGGTTTGCTGGTTGCCTGTGTTGTGGCGTCGGTATTGTCGAGAACGCTACGCCACGACTCGATCTACGGCCAGCATACCGCCGAAAGCCGAGAGATCGATATAGTGCGCTAATTCGCGCTGCTCGGCGCGGGGCAGATAAGGCAGTTCGCCTACCAACGGGCCAGGCAGCTTTTTGCTCAGCACGTCGATGATTTCTGCGTAGTGCGCAAGGCCCGGGTTAATACGGTTCGCCACCCAACCAATCAGTGGCAGGCCGTCATTAGCGATAGCCTGCGCCGTCAGCAAGGCATGGTTGATGCACCCTTCCTGAATGCCCACGACCATAATCACCGGCAGCTGCTCCTGCACCACCCACTCGGAAAGGGGACGTAAATCGTTCATCAGGCTGCGCCAGCCACCGGTCCCTTCAACGACAACGTGGTCAACCTTTTCACTCAGATTTGCCAGGCCATCAGAGAGCAGACTGTAGTTGATAAGCCCACTGTGAGCGACGCTGCTTTCCTCTTCGCTTAACGCGATGGGATTGACGGCATCATAAGGCAGTTCCAGAGACGAGACGCTTTGCAGAACCAGGGCGTCCTTATTGCGCAGCCCTTCTGGCGTCTCTTTACTGCCTTTTGCTACCGGCTTGTATCCTGCAACGCGTTTACCGCTTGCCGCCAGGGCCTGAAGTAACGCGCGGGATACGACGGTCTTCCCGACAGACGTATCCGTACCAGTAATAAAGAAACGCTTAAGCATGACTCATTCCACCTCTTGGGTATGCTTCAAAAAATATAAACCAGGTAAATAATTCAGTGGGGAAAGTCTACGGGAAGCGTGCGCTACCCGGCTTGAGATAGCGCAATTTTTCGTACATCTATGGAAAAGAGTTAGCCCTGAAGCAAACGAATCAGTAACGAGCCGTTGTACATCGCATCTTTTACCAGCGCGGCGCCAGCCATCGTACCCTGGTTGGAAAATTGCGTACTTTCGACCACGATGTTTTTACTGTACGCGGGAAGCGCCTGCTGGTTGATGCAGGCGGAAATCGCCGGAAAGAGGATATCCGCCGCCTGGCTGAGCGGGGAGCCAATCAGTATTTTTTGTGGATTAAACAGGTTCACCATAATGGCCAGAATGCGCCCGACATTATTGCCCACGCCGGTAATGATGTCCTTCGCCAGCAGATCGCCCTGCCTTGCCGCAGTGCACAATGCCTCGACGCTCAACGGTTGACCGTGCAGCGTGGAGCTCATTGACTGGCTGAGCCGCACCTGCGCCAGCTCCAGCACGCTTTCGACGCTGGCAATCGTCTCCAGACAACCATGATTACCGCAGTAGCAGCGTTTTCCGTACGGATCGACCTGCGTATGGCCAATCTCCACCAGGCTACTGCTGCCAGCATGCAACAGACGCCCGTCGGTGATCACACCTGCGCCAACGTTATGATCAATCACCACCTGAATTACGTCGCGCGCGCCCCGGGAAGCGCCAAATAACGCCTCCGCCATCGTCCAGGCGCTGATATCATGCTGAATGTAGATCGGTACACCGGTGTGGTTTTCCAGCACGTCGCCCAGCGGCATCTCTTTGACGTTTTCATAAAACGGCATGCGGTGCACAATGCCATTTTCGGTATCAATAATTCCCGGCAGGGTGATCGCAATCGCCGTTAAACGTTCAAGGCGCTGCTGGTGACGAATAAAGAACTGGTCGATGTGGGTCAGAATGGCATCGAGGAGTGGTTGCTCTGCATCGAGCGGGAGTTCCAGCCGGTCTTCCACCACCAGCTTGCTGCTGAGGTCGCGCAGCGCGAGGAAGATTTCCCCGCGGCTAATTCGCAGCGACAGGTAGTGCCAGGCTTCCGTTTCCACCACCAGCCCTACCGCCGGACGGCCACGGCTGCCCGGCTCCTGAATTTCTGTCTCCTGAACCAGATGGGCTTCCAGCATTTCGCGGACAATCTTGGTAATACTGGCGGGTGCCAGTTGTGCCAGGCGCGAAAGATCGATACGCGAAACCGGACCCAGCTGATCAATCAGGCGATAAACGGCGCCCGCGTTGGTCTGCTTGATCTGATCGATATGCCCTGGCTGACTATCAGCAACCACCTCGTACTCCCTTATTTTCGAGCTTCGAAATAAACTGAGGGCTATGGTGAAGCACTTCAATGGCTGACGTCAAATTTTTACTTAGCCATGTGATTTACTGCACATTTTCGCCCGCTTTTCCCTATAAATAACGCCCGTGAGAAGCGGTAATTAATTGTTCTTTGAAACGCTGTGCCGCATGGCTCTGTTCATGATGTTTAGACCACACCAGCCACATCTCCGAGACCGCATCCTGCTCGGCAATATTCACCCAGCGCATTTCCGGCAGTTGTACCCGTTTAAACGAGGCCGGAAGAATCGACACGCCAAGCCCTGCGGCAACGAGACCAATGATCGTCATGGCTTCCCCCACTTCCTGCGCGATAGTCGGGACAAGGCCATATCGCCGCATCAGACCAAGAATATCGTCATACAATCCGGTACCCACCTGTGGGTCAAAAAAGACAAAGGGTTCTTTCGCCAGTTCAGCCAGCGTGACGCTATGCTGCGCGGCGAGCGGGTGATCCCGGGGGATCATCGCCATCAGCGGTTCGCGGAGGATCACCTGCCACGCCAGGGTATCAGGCAACTGCGTGTTACGCATTAGCCCCAGGTCGAGCGATCCTTCATTAAGCGGCGATATTTGCTCCCGGGTATTGATTTCGCGCGTCTGAATATGCACATCCGGAAAGTTACTGCGAAACGAGGATAGCGTTTGTGAAACAGCGCTGATGAAGGGGGCCGACGAGGTAAACCCGATGCGCAGCTCTCCCGTCTCCCCGAGATGAAGCCGTTCCGCTCTGGCGGCGGCGTCCACCACCATACTCAGGATCTGTCGGCTATCGGCGAGAAACTGTTTTCCCGCCGCCGTCAGGCTCACGCTGCGGTTGGTTCGCGCCAGCAGACGCGCCCCAACCTGCTGCTCAAGGATCTGGATCTGTTGGCTCAGCGGTGGCTGGGAGATATTCAGCCTTGCCGCAGCACGACCAAAATGGAGCTCTTCAGCGACGGCGACAAAATAGCGCAGATGGCGCAGCTCGATATTCATATTTTTAAAGTATCATTTGAGATTATTAATATATTAGACAGAATATTTACATTTTCCTACCCTAATCTTGTGGTCATACCCGTCACCAGAAACCACGGGGAAGTTTAAGCAAGGATTATGTGTGAGCCGTACAACGACCGTTGATATCGCGCCGGCCAGCGACATTGATGATTTACCCGCAGTACCGCAGCCGGTTCAGTTTATAAAACGTGGTACCCCCCAGTTTATGCGCGTCACGCTGGCGCTCTTCTCAGCGGGTCTCGCCACTTTCGCCCTGCTCTACTGCGTTCAGCCGATCCTGCCGGTCCTGTCGCATGAATTTGGCGTGTCGCCAGCCAGCAGCAGTATTTCGCTCTCCATTTCAACCGGGATGCTGGCGATCGGTCTGCTGTTCACCGGGCCACTTTCAGATGCCATCGGGCGTAAGCAGGTCATGGTAACGGCGTTAATGCTGGCCTCCGTGTGTACCTTGCTGTCCACCATGATGACCAGCTGGCACGGCATTCTGGTCATGCGCGCGCTGATTGGGTTATCCCTCAGCGGCGTGGCGGCGGTCGGGATGACCTATCTCAGCGAGGAGATCCACCCGAGTTTCGTGGCCTTCTCCATGGGGCTGTACATTAGCGGGAACTCTATCGGCGGGATGAGCGGACGCCTGCTCAGCGGTGTGTTTACCGATTTCTTTAACTGGCGCATTGCGCTGGCCGTAATCGGCTGCTTCGCCCTCGCTTCGGCGCTGATGTTCTGGAAAATCCTGCCGGAATCGCGCCATTTCCGCCCGACTTCCCTGCGTCCGAAAACACTGTTTATCAACTTCCGTCTGCACTGGCGCGACAAAGGTTTGCCGCGACTGTTTCTGATGGGATTCCTGCTGATGGGGTCATTTGTCACGCTGTTTAACTATATTGGCTACCGGCTGATGCTCTCGCCGTGGCATCTTAGCCAGGCATTGGTGGGTTTGCTCTCTGTGGCGTATCTCACCGGGACGTGGAGTTCGCCAAAAGCGGGCGCCATGACCGCGCGCTTCGGCCGTGGTCCGGTGATGCTGGTGTCCACCGCTGTGATGTTGTTCGGACTGCTGATGACGCTTGTCTCTTCCCTGTGGCTGATTTTTGCCGGAATGCTGCTCTTCTCTGCGGGATTCTTTGCCGCGCATTCTGTTGCCAGCAGTTGGATTGGCCCACGCGCGCGCCGCGCCAAAGGTCAGGCTTCGTCTCTGTATCTGTTCAGTTACTATCTCGGTTCCAGCATTGCCGGGACTCTCGGCGGGGTGTTCTGGCATAACTACGGCTGGAACGGCGTGGGCGGATTTATCGCGCTGATGCTGTGCGCGGCACTGCTGGTGGGCGCGAGCCTGCATAAACGACTGCATTAACATTCAGCCCTCTTCGTGTTTAAATCGAGCCGATGCTAATTTTTGTCATCGGCTGATTCAGACACGAGGACTTCATGAAAAACAATAACTATCAACAACTCACCCGCACCTTCCAGCGTCTCTCCCGCTTCTCTCACCTCTCCTCCATCGCCAGCTGGGACATGTTTACCATGATGCCGCCCGGCGGCAGCGCCGCGCGCGGTGAAGCGCTGGCGGAGATGAGCGTCCTGCAACATCAGATCCTGACCGATAAAAAAGTGGGTGAATGGCTGGCTGCGGCGGCAGAAGAAGATCTGAACGACGTTGAGCAGGCCAACCTGCGTGAAATGACGCGCCACTACCAGCAGGCAACTTTACTGCCGGAATCGCTGGTGGAGGCCAAATCGCTGGCGGGCAGCAGGTGTGAACACGCGTGGCGCACTCAGCGTCCGGCCAACGACTGGCAGGGCTTTTCAGCCAACCTGAAAGAGGTGGTGAAACTCAGTCGTGAAGAAGCCCGCCTGCGCGCCGAGGCTAAAGGCTGCACGCCTTACGACGCGCTGCTGGATATCTTTGAACCCGACATGACAAGCGCTCGCCTGGATGTGCTGTTCGGCGATCTGAAGTCCTGGCTACCGGAGCTGCTGGCAAAGGTTGTGGAAAAACAGGCTCAACGATCGTTCGTTCCGCCACAGGGTCCCTTCCCCACCGCCACCCAGCGCGAGCTGGGCCTGGAAGCGATGAAAATGCTTGGCTTCGATTTTAACGGCGGTCGTCTGGACGTTAGCGCCCACCCGTTCTGCGGCGGCGTGCCGGAAGATGTGCGTATCACCACGCGTTACGATGAAAACGAGTTGCTCAGCGCGCTTTTCGGCGTGATCCACGAAACCGGACATGCCCGCTACGAGCAAAACCTTCCGCGAGCGTGGGCCGGTCAGCCCGTTGCGCTGGCGCGCTCTACGGCGATCCATGAATCCCAGAGTCTGTTCTTTGAAATGCAGCTGGGCCGCAGTGAGGCTTTCCTGAAGCATTTGCTTCCGGCGGTCCATGCCCGTTTCGGCAGCCAGGCGGCATTCAGTGAAGAGAATTTTATTGCCTGGAATCAGCGCGTGAAACCGGGCTACATCCGCGTTGACGCAGATGAAGTGAGCTATCCGGCGCATGTGGTATTGCGCTATGAGATTGAGCGCGCGCTGATCAATGGCGAAATCGAAGTGGATGATATCCCCGCGTTATGGGATGAGAAAATGCAGGCCTGGCTTGGATTATCCACCAAAGATAACTACCGCAACGGCTGTATGCAGGACATCCACTGGACCGACGGCGGTTTTGGCTACTTCCCGTCTTACACGCTGGGGGCAATGTATGCGGCACAGCTGTTTCATGCCGCCAAAACTGCGCTGCCCGGGTTGCAGGCATCCATTGCCGGGGGCGACTTCTCGGCGCTGTTTGACTGGCTGCGTCAGAATATCTGGCAGCACGGCAGCCGTTTCAGCACGTCGCAGCTCATCACCCAGGCCACAGGTGAAGATCTGAATATCCGCTACTTCCGCGAACACCTGACGTCCCGCTACCTGTAAACGAACGCGCCGGGGGCCACCCCGGCGTTGTACATATGGTTACACGCCGATACCAATCACTCACGGAAACCCCGAATTTACAGGGATATAGTTATTTCAACGGCCCCGCAGTGGGGTTAAATGAAAAACCAAATTCGAGGGTATGAAAATGAAAAAAGTATTAGCTCTGGTTGTTGCCGCTGCTATGGGTCTTTCTTCCGCTGCATTCGCGGCTGAAACTACCGCCACCGCAGCGCCTGCGGCATCCACCGCTGCTCCGGCCAAAACGGTTCACCATAAAAAACATCACAAAGCGGCTAAACCAGCGGCAGCACAGAAAGCGCAGGCCGCGAAAAAGCACCACAAAAAAGCGGCAAAACCTGCGGTAGAGCAGAAAGCCCAGGCGGCTAAAAAGCATCACAAAAAAGCGGCAAAACACGAAGCGGCTAAACCTGCTGCACAGCCAGCAGCGTAAGAGTACAAGCTTAACCGTGCCCTTCGGGGCACGTTGGTAAACCGGCGCTGAACGGGATTGCGGTCAGCGCCGTTTTTTTATCCGGAGGGCGTATGCTGCGGCGCTATCGGTTTGAGCTCATTCTTATCCTGCTAATTTTATGCGCGCTCATCGCCAGCCACTTTTATCTTTCCTGAATGTAGCACGCTGATTTTACTCCCACTTTCTCGCCGTCGCGTCTATAGTATTTTCATAGGGTTCACTTTTAATAATCATAATTACCCCCACCAGAGTGTGATATGCGTAAATCTGTTGTGTTGTTACTGGGAACGTTTAGCCTTTTTGCAGGCTTTTCACATGCGGATGAGGGCGACGATGACGCCATCAGCGCCAAAGAGGTAAAGACGCTGTTTTTTGGTCATGACGATCGTACGCGTGTCACCGATCCTACCGAAGCGCCCTGGGATGCCATCGGGCAACTGGAAACCGCCAGCGGCAATCTATGTACCGCAACTCTCATAACGCCACGCCTTGCGCTGACGGCGGGTCATTGCCTGTTAATGCCGCCCGAAGGCAAACCGGATAAAGCGATCGCCCTGCGCTTTGTCTCGCAGAAAGGGATTTGGCGCTACGAAATTCACGGTATTGAGGGGCGGGTGGATCCGTCGCTCGGGAAACGCCTGAAACCGGATGGCGATGGCTGGATTGTGCCGCCCGGGGCGGCATCCTGGGATTTCGGGCTGATCGTTTTACGTTATCCGCCGTCCGGGATCGCTCCGCTACCGCTCTTTGATGGTGACAAAGACGCGCTCACCGCCGCCCTGAAAGCCGCCGATCGAAAAGTGACGCAGTCAGGCTACCCTGTTGATCACCTCGATTCGCTGTACACCCATACGGACTGCGTGGTGACGGGCTGGGCGCAAAACAGCGTGCTTTCGCATCAGTGCGATACGCTACCGGGTGATAGCGGATCGCCCCTGATGTTAAAAACCGTTAACGGCTGGCAACTGATTGGCGTTCAGAGTTCTGCTCCGGCAGCGAAAGACCGCTGGCGCGCCGATAACCGAGCGTTAGCGGTGACCGGTTTTCGCGACCGGCTGGAAGCCCTGGCGCAGCAGTAGGTCACTCAGGCCAGTTTAATCATGATCATGCCAGCGAGCAGTAATACCAGCCCTATCCAGCCTTTATGGTTTAAACGCTGCCCGAACATAATCCAGCCTGCCGCCAGGGTGGCGGCAATACCGAAGCCGCCCCACAGCGCGTAGGCCACGGAAAGATCGATGCCTTTCACTGCCTGTGACAGAGCGCTAAACGCCCCAAGAACCGCGGCAATCGATAACAAGCCGTAGGCTTTGCGACGAAAGCCGTCGGAGAACTTCAAAAAGACGTTCGCAATAATTTCCAGAACGATGGCGAAAGCCAGCCAGGCCGCGTGGATCCATTCAAACTGCTGCATGGGTCTGCTCCTTCTGCTGTTTGGCTGGTTTGCGCGTACCCGATTTAATCAGCACGATACCTGCGACCAGGGTCGTCAGCCCGGCAATTTTCATTGTCGTCAGGGTTTCATCAAATATCATGACGCTGAACAGCGTGATCAATAAAATACCAACACCTTCCCACAAAGCGTATGCCACGCCCAGCGCGATTTTTTTAACCGCAAAAGAGAGGAAAATATAGGAAAGCGTAATCATGACCAGCATCAAAATAAATCCGGTGCTGCCGTCACTCACGCTCGCCCATTTCATCGACAAGGTGCCGGTAATTTCAGCAACGATAGCCAGAGCTAATAAAATCCAGTAAAACATGTTTTTTCTCCTGCTTGAGAATATAATCCATCGAGGCTCGCTGCGAACAGCAAACCAAAAAAGTGGGAATTAAATCAGTTAGCTAAGCGCATAGCGCCAGCTCAGGCAGAAGACGTGACTATAGCGCGGAACGCCAGTGTTGTTCACCGGAAAGCGTGCAGAGGGAGGTAGAAAACAGAGCAGAGTTGTTTGAAAAATACGTCCTGAACAAATTGTCCATAAAATTACAATTATCCGCGGTGTTGCTTCTCGTCTTTGCGGATGAAAATTGTCCTCAGTAGTTGAACACGCCTGATTTGTATCATAAGCCAGGAATTTACTCAAAGCCTTTTCATTTCTTTACCCAGTCTGTTTGATTTTGGTTAGTTTTTTTAATCCGCTTTCCCCTCTATTATAAATAAAAAACTGTTCAGGAACGTCCATGGCCAAACCCATTATCACCCTCAACGGGCTTAAGATCGTCATCATGCTGGGCATGCTGGTGATCATTCTGACCGGCGTTCGTTTTGCGGCCGATATCATCGTGCCCTTTATCCTGGCGCTTTTTATCGCGGTGATCCTCAATCCACTGGTGCAGCGAATGGTGCGGCTGCGCATCCCGCGTGTGCTGGCGATAAGCCTGCTTATCAGTATTATTATCGTTGCGATGGTGCTGTTAGTCGCCTATCTGGGAACCTCCCTGAACGAGCTGGCGCGGACGCTGCCGACATACCGCTCTTCCCTGGCGACTCCGCTGCTGCAAATTGAACCCTGGCTGCAACGCGCGGGTATCGAAGTCTCGGTTGAGGAACTGCTTAAATACATCGATCCGAATGCCGCCATGACGATTGTCACCAGCCTGCTGGCACAGCTCTCCAACGCCATGACCTCGATTTTCCTGCTGTTCCTGACGGTTGTGTTTATGATGCTGGAAGTTCCACAGCTGCCTGCAAAACTCCAGCACATCATGGTGCGTCCGGTAGAGGGAATGGGTGCTATTCAGCGCGCGCTCGACAGCGTTTCACGCTATCTGGTGCTGAAAACGGCCATCAGCCTGGTGACGGGATTAGTGGTCTGGGGGATGCTCGCCGCGCTGGATGTGCGTTTTGCCTTCGTCTGGGGGCTGCTGGCCTTTGCGCTCAACTATATTCCTAACATTGGCTCCGTGCTGGCGGCGATCCCCCCTATCCTTCAGGTGCTGGTTTTCAGCGGTTTGTATGATGCCCTGATTCTGCTGGCAGGCTATCTGGTGATTAACCTTGTCTTCGGGAACATTCTCGAACCACGGATAATGGGACGCGGGCTGGGGCTTTCAACTCTTGTTGTGTTCCTGTCCTTGATTTTCTGGGGCTGGCTGCTCGGGCCTGTCGGCATGCTGCTCTCCGTTCCGCTGACAATTATTGTCAAAATTGGCCTGGAGCAGACCGCCGGTGGACAAAGTATCGCTGTACTGCTGAGCGACATGAGCCATAAGGCCGATTAATTGTCCATCGACAGCATAGGCTTGCCCGTTCTTCCCGCTTCGCGGTAGTTGCCCACTGCCCGCTGCCATTCCGACAGCGGGTAGAGGGTAACATCGCTGCACTGGCTGGCGCGCAGTTTAGGCCAGATGCGCCGAAACTCCGCCTGCCACGCCTCAGCGCTCAGCGCGTCCAGATAGTTACGAATGTGAAACCACGCCACGCGCGGCAACGGCCGCTGCTGCCGGAAGGTCTGCCCGGAGAGTAGCCCGTAGCAGACAAAGGTACCGGTTTCGGGCATCACGCTCAGGATCGCCTCCGCCAGGCTGCCGCCCGTGGCGTCGTACACCACCTCCGCTTGCGCGGCGGCAGCGTTGACGGCGGCCGTATCATCTTGCGCAATCGGGACGATCCCCATTTCAGCCAGATGTTGAGCGTGCACGGGCGAGCGATGGATCCCGTAAACCGCCTCTGCACCCGCCTGGCGTGCCCATTGCCCGAGCAGAACAGCGCAGTCAGAACCGGCAGCGGTGAGCAGCACCGTTTTCCCGATCGGAGGATAGCGGTCCAGCATCATCTGAGCGGCAAGCGGGTTGATATACGCCCGCGCGGCAAGAAGCGAGTCGATGTCGTCCGGGACGGGAACCGCATACGCCACCGGGCAGTCGACATAGCGCTGCCAGGTTCCCTGCCCCCGTAACGGCAGGACCCGCTTGCCCAGCAGCGCCGGGTAAGCGGCGGGCGTTTCGGTCACTATTCCGACCCCTTCATAACCGGCTATTGCGGGTAGCGGCGTGCGATGGCGATATGCCCCGGTGATGGGGATGAGATCGGAGGCGTTCACCGGAGAAAAAAGCATGCGCACACGTATCTCTCCCGGCTGTCGCGGTGACAATGGTGTGGTTTCCGCTTGCAGTACCGATTCAGGCTCACCAAACCGGCGATACCAGAGGGCCAGATTACGCATTGCGATCGCGCCATCCCATTTCCGGTGCGACATGTTTCAGGATGGACTCGATCACATGTGCGTTGTATTCCACACCCAGCTGATTCGGCACGGTAAGCAACAGCGTATCCGCTTCCGCGATCGCTTCATCCTTTCTCAACTGTTCAATCAGCTTGTCTGGCTCTGCGGCATAGCTGCGTCCGAAAATGGCCCGCGTTTTCTCATCCAGATAGCCAACGCTGTCGCTCTCATTGCGGCTTGAACCGAAATACATCCGGTCGCGATCGTCCATCAGGGCAAAAATACTGCGGCTGACCGAAACGCGTGGCTGACGGGTATGCCCTGCCTCGGCCCAGGCCTGTCGGTAGGCACGGATCTGTTTTGCCTGCTGAATATGGAACGGCTCGGCGGTTTCATCATCTTTCAGCGTTGAGCTTTGCAGGTTCATCCCCAGTTTTGCCGCCCATACTGCCGTTGCATTGGAGCCAGCCCCCCACCAGATACGATCGCGTAAGCCCTCTGAATGCGGCTCCAGACGCAACAATCCCGGCGGGTTTGGGAACATCGGCTGTGGGTTAGGCTTCGCAAACCCTTCACCGCGTAATACATCAAGCAGTACCTCAGTGTGACGGCGCGCCATATCAGATTCGTTTTCCCCTTCCTGCGGCACGTAACCAAAATAACGCCAGCCATCAATCACCTGCTCCGGGGAGCCCCGGCTGATACCAAGCTGTAATCGTCCACCGGAGATGAGATCTGCCGCGCCAGCATCTTCCGCCATATACAGCGGATTCTCGTACCGCATGTCGATCACGCCCGTACCGATTTCGATGCGTTTGGTTTTCGCGCCTATCGCAGCCAGCAAGGGGAATGGCGAACTGAGCTGGCGGGCAAAGTGGTGCACGCGGAAATAAGCCCCGTCCGCGCCCAGCTCTTCAGCGGCGACAGCCAGATCGATGGACTGTAGCAGCGTGTCAGCTGCGGTTTGCGTGCCGGACTGGGAAGACGGCGTCCAGTGACCAAACGACAAAAATCCGATCTTTTTCATAGTGGAGTATCCTGATAAAGCATTGCGTTATCCCTACTCTACGCATTAACCGATGAGAATAAATGGTGATTATTTAACGGAATGCTTCAAATAAACTGACAGAAATACGCAAATCGCACGCTGCCTTCCCGCAGAGGAGGCATTCTCCTGGCATCTCAAAATGGGATATAGTGTGAACTATTCTCTTTTTTAACAGGTAACATCAGCAATGGCTCTGATCCCCAAAAACTACGCACGGCTGGAAAGCGGCTACCGTGAAAAAGCGCTAAAAATTTACCCGTGGGTCTGTGGACACTGCTCGCGGGAGTTTGTGTATTCGAATCTTCGTGAACTCACGGTCCACCATATCGACCACGATCACACCAATAATCCGGAAGATGGCAGTAACTGGGAGTTGTTGTGCCTGTTTTGCCATGACCACGAACACTCAAAGTACACCGAAGCGGATCAGTATGGCACCACCGTTGTCGCAGGTGAGGATGCGCAAAAAGACGTGGGTGTCGCCACGTTTAACCCCTTTGCCGATCTCAAGGCGATGATGAACAAGAAGAAGTAATATCGGCGGCTTTACTGCCCATACCTGCCGTATGGGCAGTCAGAAAGATAAAGGTAATGTATTCCAGTCACAGATTGAACAAGGAGACGGCCTTAATATCGGCTTCAGGATTCACGCGTTTTACAGCCTCTAAAAACGCAGCAAAGTTTTGATTAAACACCGTCAGATTATTATAAAATTGCACCTGTTTTTCACGGGTTCCCTCAAGATAGCTCACAGACCAGATCCGCCTGTTATTTACCACTGTCGAGCCCGGCTTAATTTTTACGATAGCCGCCAGCTCAATTTTACGGGTGACGCTATTTATGACCTCGTATAAATACTGCTCATCATAAAAGTAGGTTTTACCTGACGATCCGCCAAACCAGGAAGGATGGGTAGAGATTTTTTTCATTCCCCGGCTGTCGGCAACGATGCGCTTTGGATGCCGAATACGCCTGATGAAAAAGCGCATCAGCATAATCAGTGCTGTGAAAGACAGCACCACGAAAAGAAAATTAATGCTCTCCCGCATATTTCGTTACCTGCCACGCATAACTCAAAGTGGCGAAGTATAGCGTAGCCCTGTAGCTCAGGGAACGTACGCGATGCAATCGCAGATGGAACGGGAAATGCTCTTATCTCGCCACGCAATATGATGTGCGGATCTCCTCAGGGTTAAGTGATATTAACAATTGCTGCTAAGTTGTAAGTTTCTCCTTGCCGGACAGGACAAATCGGTTATCGTGCCTGGCAACTTTTTCAGCAATAAACAACAGTGGGATGCGCTATGGCGATTTTTGATGGTCACAATGACCTGTTGCTTAATTTATGGCTTCATCATCGCCAGGATCCGGTAAAGGCCTTCTTTTCCGGCATTGAGAACGGACACCTCGATTATCCGCGCATGCAGCAAGGCGGATTTTCCGGCGGGCTGTTCGCGCTGTTCGTGCCGCCGCAGGAGTATATCGCCCGCATGGCGCCGCACTACGCCAGCGAGCCGTGGCAACCGATCGACATTCTCTGGCAGCAGTTGACGATCCTCAAGCAGCTTGTCGCACACTCCGATGGACGGGCGCGATTGTGCCTGAGCGCGGCAGATATCGAACGCTGCCGTCAGGATAAGGTGCTGGCGATGGTGGCGCATATTGAGGGTGCGGGCGGTTTTGACGGCGAGGGTGGCGATCTACAGGCTTTCTATGCCGCTGGCGTGCGCAGCATTGGGCCTTTCTGGAACATTGCTAACCGTTTTGGCACTGGCGTTAACGGGGCGTTTCCCGGCAGCCCGGACAGCGGCCCAGGGCTTACCGCAGAGGGTATCGCCCTCATTAAGCACGCTAACGCCCTGAACATGCTGATTGACGTTTCTCATATGAATGAAAAGGCGTTCTGGGATACTGCTCGTCATTCCTCTTCACCGCTGGTCGCCACCCATTCCAACGCCCATACGCTGTGCCCGCAACCGCGTAATCTGACCGATCGGCAACTGCTGGCTATCCGCGACAGCGGCGGCGTGGCAGGGGTCAATTTCGGCAACGCCTTTCTGCGCGCCGACGGTAAACGCGATAGCGATACCCCGCTGAGCACAATCGTTCGCCATATCGACTATCTTATTAACATCATGGGCGAAGATCATGTTGCGCTGGGCTCCGATTTTGACGGCATCACGTTACCTGATGATTTGCATGATGTGAGTGGTTTACCGCGGCTAATCAGCGCGTTGCGTGACAGCGGCTATGATCAATTTGTGCTGAATAAGCTGCTGTGGGGCAACTGGCAAAAGGTATTGCAAAATGTTTGGCAACAATAGGTTACGTTGTAAACATTACGTTAATTCCTTACATCTTTCGGGTTGAGCTTTGCCCCACTGTGACGCATTATTTGATGACCATCACAAAACTGGCACAAACAATGGTGTTGGTGCTGCATTTTTAAAGAGGAAAAAACGATGTGGAAGAAACCTGCTTTTATTGATTTACGTCTTGGCCTGGAAGTGACGCTGTACATTTCCAACCGCTAATCGCTCAGCCCGCCATCCGTGCGGGCATTTTTGTTTTACTACCTGGCCTATCTTCATGTTTATTAAAGTCCTCGGTTCCGCCGCCGGCGGCGGTTTCCCTCAGTGGAACTGTAATTGCGCCAACTGTCAGGGTTTGCGCAACGGTACCCTTCAGGCGACCCCCCGCACCCAGTCGTCGATCATCGTCAGCGATAACGGCGAAGAGTGGATACTGTGTAACGCCTCGCCAGATATCAGCCAGCAGATTGCCCATACGCCAGAACTGAATAAGAAAGAGGTTCTGCGCGGCACGCATATTGGCGGCATTATTCTCACCGACAGCCAGATTGACCACACCACTGGGCTACTCAGCCTGCGCGAGGGGTGTCCACATCAGGTATGGTGTACGCCAGAGGTGCATGAAGATCTTTCCAGCGGATTCCCGATTTTTACCATGCTCCGGCACTGGAACGGCGGCCTGGTTCATCATCCGATTGCGCCGCTCACCGCCTTTAGCGTGGAAGCCTGCCCTGATTTGCAGTTTACCGCTGTCCCCATCGCCAGTAACGCACCGCCCTATTCGCCGTGGCGCGACCGCCCGCTGCCGGGGCATAACGTGGCGCTGTTTATCGAAAACCGCCGCAACGGTCAGACGCTGTTCTACGCGCCGGGTCTCGGTGAACCCGATGACACTATCCTGCCGTGGCTTAAAAAAGCAGACTGTCTGCTGATTGACGGCACCGTCTGGCAGGACGATGAACTGCAGGCCGCTGGCGTCGGGCGCAATACCGGCCGCGATATGGGCCATCTGGCGCTCGGCGATGAACACGGCATGATGGCGCTGCTGGCCTCACTGCCGGCAAAGCGCAAGATTCTGATTCACATTAATAACACTAACCCGATCCTTAACGAGCAGTCGCCGCAGCGTCACGCCCTCACGCAGCAGGGAATTGAAGTGAGCTGGGACGGGATGACCATCACGCTTCAGGACTAACTATGCACATTCGTGAAACGCTCTCGCCGCAAGAGTTTGAACACGCCCTCCGGGCGAAAGGCGCTTACTATCATATTCACCATCCGTACCATATCGCGATGCATAACGGCGAGGCCAGCCGCGAGCAGATCCAGGGCTGGGTGGCGAACCGGTTTTACTACCAGACGACGATCCCGCTGAAAGATGCGGCCATTATGGCGAACTGCCCGGATCCGCACACGCGTCGAAAATGGGTGCAGCGGATCCTCGATCACGACGGCAGCAACGGTCATGACGGCGGTATCGAAGCCTGGCTACAGCTGGGCGAAGCCGTAGGGCTTAGCCGCGACGACTTAATCAGCGAACGCCACGTGCTGCCCGGCGTCCGTTTCGCCGTGGACGCTTACGTTAACTTCGCCCGCCGTGCCAACTGGCAGGAGGCGGCATGCAGTTCGCTCACCGAACTGTTTGCCCCGCAAATTCATCAGTCGCGTCTCGACAGCTGGCCGCAGCACTATCCGTGGATCAAAGAGGAAGGCTATTTTTATTTTCGCAGCCGCCTCAGCCAGGCCAGCCGCGACGTTGAACACGGTCTGGAGCTGGCGAAGAGTTACTGCGATAGCGCAGAAAAGCAGAATCGGATGCTGGAGATCCTTCAGTTCAAACTCGATATCCTGTGGTCGATGCTCGACGCGATGACCATGGCCTACGCGCTACAGCGTCCGCCTTATCACACGGTCACCGACAAAGCGGCCTGGCACACAACCCGACTGGTATAAGCATGCAAAAAAACTCCATCGTCGCCTTTCGTCGCGGCTATCGCCTGCAATGGGAAGCCGCTCAGGACAGCCATGTCATCCTTTATCCGGAAGGCATGGCTAAACTCAATGAGACCGCGGCCGCAATCCTCGAACTGGTCGATGGCCAACGCGACGCGGCGGCCATCATTGCCATACTCAACGAACGGTTCCCGGAAGCCGGCGGCGTGGATGACGACGTCGTAGAATTCCTGCAAATCGCTTATCAACAGAAGTGGATTATTTTCCGTGAGCCAGAATAAACCCGCCGTCAATCCACCGCTGTGGCTGCTGGCGGAGCTGACCTATCGCTGTCCGCTACAGTGTCCTTACTGCTCTAACCCGCTGGACTTTGCCCGGCAGGATCAGGAGCTGACCACTGAACAGTGGATTGAGGTTTTCCGCCAGGCGCGGGCGATGGGCAGCGTGCAGATAGGTTTTTCCGGCGGCGAACCGTTGACGCGTAAAGATCTGCCGGAGCTGATCCGCGCCGCCCGCGATCTCGGTTTTTATACCAACCTGATCACCTCGGGAATTGGCCTGACGGAAAGCAAGCTCGACGCGTTCAGCGAGGCCGGTCTGGACCATATCCAGATTAGCTTCCAGGCCAGCGATGAAGTGCTCAACGCTGCGCTGGCGGGGAATAAAAAAGCCTTCCAGCAGAAGCTGGCGATGGCCAAAGCGGTCAAAGCGCGCGATTACCCGATGGTGCTGAATTTCGTCCTGCACCGGCACAACATCGACCAGATCGATAAAATCATCGAGCTGTGCATCGAACTGGACGCCGACGACGTCGAACTTGCCACCTGCCAGTTCTACGGTTGGGCGTTCCTTAATCGTCAGGGGCTTCTGCCGACGCGGGAACAGATCGCCCGCGCGGAACGCGTGGTTGCCGACTATCGGCAAAAAATGGCCGCCAGCGGCAATCTGACCAACCTGCTGTTCGTCACCCCTGATTATTACGAAGAGCGACCAAAAGGCTGTATGGGCGGCTGGGGGTCGATTTTCCTCAGCGTGACCCCGGAAGGCACGGCGCTGCCCTGCCACAGCGCGCGCCAGCTACCGGTGGAGTTCCCCTCGGTGCTTGAGCAGAGTCTGGAATCCATCTGGTATGACTCTTTCGGCTTCAACCGCTATCGCGGGTTTGACTGGATGCCGGAGCCGTGCCGCTCCTGCGATGAAAAGGAGAAGGACTTCGGCGGCTGCCGCTGTCAGGCCTTTATGCTCACCGGGAATGCTGATAACGCCGATCCGGTGTGCAGCAAATCGCCGCATCATCATAAAATTCTGGACGCGCGACGCGAAGCAGCCTGTAGCGACATGAAAATCGGCCAGCTTCAGTTCCGCAACCGTACCCGTTCGCAGCTTATCTATAAAACCCGGGAACTGTAGCGATAATGACCACCCGCATCGTGGAGCTGGCAGGCGGTTTACGCGCAACGCTGGTGCATCAGCCGCAGGCGACACGCGCGGCGGCGCTGGCGCGCGTGAGTGCCGGAAGCCATCACGAGCCACCGCGCTTCGCCGGTCTTGCGCATTTACTTGAGCACCTGCTGTTCCGCGGTAGCCAGCGCTATCAGGGCGACGATCGACTCATGGCCTGGGTCCAGCGTCAGGGCGGTAGCGTCAATGCCACCACGCTGGCTCGCCACAGCGCATTTTTCTTCGATGTGGCCGCCGATAACCTGTCCGACGGCGTCGCGCGGCTGCGGGATATGTTGCAGGCGCCGCTGCTTTCATGCGATGACATACAGCGCGAAGTGGCGGTCATTGATGCGGAAAACCGGCTCATCCAGCAGCATGATTCCGCCAGGCGCGAAGCGGCGGCACGCCACGCGATGGAAGAACCCACAGTTTTTCGCCGTTTTCAGGTAGGTAGCCAGGATTCTCTGGGGCAGGACCCGGGATCGCTGCAAACCGCGTTGCGCGACTTTCATCGGCGCTATTATGTGGCCGGACACCTGCAATTGTGGCTGCAAGGGCCGCAAACGCTGGATGCGCTGGCCGAGCTTGCCCATACGTTTGCGTCCGGTTTTGCTTCTGGTGGCATGCCTGAAACTGCTCCCCCGTTGCGTCTTAGCGCTGAAGCAGATTTTCAGCTGGCAGTGACGGAGCGACCCGCACTGTGGCGTTGTCCGTTGACTCGAAAAAGTGACAACGTCACCTTATTTCGGGAGTTTTTACTGGACGACGCCCCCGGAAGCCTGATTGCCGGGCTGCGGGAGCGCGGGCTGGCAGAAGATGTCGCCCTGAACTGGCTTTATCAGGATAACGATAACGGCTGGCTGGCGCTAACGGTTGATAGCGAACGACCCGAGGAGGTTGACCCGCATATTACCCACTGGCTACGGGCGCTACAGCAAACGACGGATGAGCAGCAGCGGCATTATTATCGGCTGGCACAGCAGCGTTTTAGCGCCCTGCCGACGCTGGAGCAGCTGCGCCAGCGGGCGTTCGGTTTTGCGCCCGGTGCGGCGCCCGTAAGTTTTTCCGCCTTTTGTGCCGATTTACTGGCGGCGCCCACCTCGTATCTGGCCTGCAAAAAAATTGAAACCGCTGAAATTATCGCCAGCCAGGGGTTTGCTCTGCCGCTTAGCCATTGGCGTCGCCAGCCGGTTGCAGATGATAGCCCCATCGCGTTTTCCTTCTACCCGCAGACTGCCAGGTATGTTACGCCAGCCCCGACGTCAGAAGCCGCTCCGCTGCTGCATTTGTCGGCGCAGACACAACCGCCAACGCTGATCCTGCGCAGGCCTTTTTATTCGTGCGTGGAACGGGCGCAGGGGGTGGCGATGGGCAAACAGTTACGCCCTCTCCTTGCTGAACTGCGCCATATTGACGGCAGCGGCGAGTGGCAAACGGTTGACGGTAGCTGGCAGCTCACCCTGCGGCTTCCTGACGCCGTGGTGACGGCGGAACACATCATCGGGGCGATAATCGATCGCCTCTCCCACCCCGCCCCGGCTCTTACGCCAGTGCCAGAAGGCATTGCCATCCGTGAGCTGCTTCAGCAATTGCCTGAACGTCTGGCATCGGATCCGCCACGGGACGGCTGGCTGGCGGCGCTAGTTGGCGGCAGCGTCGCACACGCGCACGGGTTAGCCCGGCAGCTTGGCCTGCTCCGGGCGCCGGTTAACGCTAAGCCGACGCCATTAAGCGGTTGTCCCGGCGGGATCGAACACATTCCGCACGCCAGCGCGGATTCGGCGCTGCTGGTGTTTATTCCCCTGCCGCCGGGCGCATCGCTCGCCGCGCTGCGGCTGCTGGCGTTATGCTGCGAACCGCAATTTTTCCAGCGCCTGCGCGTGGAACAGCAGATTGGCTACGTGGTCAGCTGTCGTTATCAGCGTATTGCCGATCGCGATGGCCTGCTGCTGGCGTTACAGTCGCCTGACCGCTCTCCCGTGAACCTGTTGGGTTGCTGCAAACAATTTTTGCGTGAGCTGACGCTGTGCGATGTGACGGCGTTCAGCGTATTGCGACAGCAGCTGGCGATGCAAATCCGGTCACCGATGAATGCCAGCGCCACGGCAGTAGCCGCCCTGCGCCAGCGCTATGGTTTACCGGTGTTAACGCCGCAGGCTGTTGATGCCCTGCAACATGACGAGATAATCGCACTATGGCGCGAGATGACTCGCCATCGCCGTCGCTGGCGGGTGCTTTTCACGGGCTGACCGGACCCGCCGCTTTCTTCATATCCGTGGTTTTTAGTCAAAAAAAAGCCCCGTACTTCGACGGGGCCAGGTTGCTTATTTCGCTGTTATTTATCCAGCGCGTAGGCAATCACGTAGTCACCACGATCCGGCGACTGGCGTGCTCCGCCAGCAGAGATCAGAATGTACTGTTTGCCGGTTTTCGGTGATACATAGCTGATAGGTCCGCCCTGGCTACCCACCGGAAGACGCGCTTTCCACACTTCTTCCCCCGTAGAGGAATCAAAGGCGCGCAGGTAGTAATCCTGGGTTCCCGCAATGAAGACCAGACCGCCCTGCGTGGCCAGCGTACCGCCCAGCGTCGGCATACCGACAGGCATTGGCATACGCATTTTTACCCCAAACGGACCGGTATCCTGTACGGTACCGACCGGCACCTGCCAGACGATTTTCTGCGTTTTCAGGTCAATGGCGGAGAGAGAGCCAAACGGTGGTTTCTGGCACGGAATGCCCAGCGGTGACATGAAACGGTTTTTGTTGACCGAATACGGCGTTCCTTTCATCGGAACGGCGCCCATCCCGGCGTTCACGGCTTCACCACCCGTATTTGCCACCGCGCTCTGCGGATCTTGCTTAATCAGCTGAACCCACAGACCCAGACGCATGTCGTTGACGAAAATGTACTGGTTGTTCGGATCCGTGGACAGACTGCCCCAGTTCATTCCTCCCAGCGAGCCCGGGAAACTCAGGGAAATATCGGTGCCCGGCATTGTGTACAGACCGTCGTAACGCATTGATTTGAAGCTGATACGACAGGCCAGCTGGTCAAACGGCGTCGCTCCCCACATATCAGACTCTTTCAGGGTCTCCGCGCCAATCTGCGGCATGCCCACGGAACGTGGCTGCGTTGCCGGATACTGCTCACGCGGAATAGCTGCTGGTTTTACCGGAACCTCTTTCACTTCGGTGAGCGGTTTACCGGTCAGGCGATCGAGGACGTAAATCTGCCCCGCCTTGGTGCCCACCACGACCGCTGGCTTGTTGCCTTCTTTGGTTGGGAAATCAACCAGGCTCGGCTGCATCGGAATATCGAAATCCCAGAGGTCGTTATGCACGGTCTGGTATACCCACTTCTCTTTCCCGGTTGTCGCATCCAGCGCCAGGATTGAGGTGGCGTACTTGTGGTCTTCCGGAATACGGTCAGCGCCCCACAGGTCAACAGAGGAACTTCCCATCGGGATAAACACGGTATTCATCGACGCATCCCAGGACATAGGGGCCCAGGAGTTTGCGGAGCTACGTTTGTAGTGTTCGCCCGGCTTCAGAACATAGTTCGGATCCGGATTACGCGGATCGAACGCCCAGCGCAGCTGGCCGGTGATCACGTCATAACCACGTATTACGCCTCCCGGCATATCGGTGCTGACATTATCCGCAACGCGGCCGCCAACCACGACCGTGGTACCCGCCAGCGTCGGGGCCGACGTCAACACATAGGTTGGATCTGACGCGTCGCCCATTCCTTCATGCAGGTTAACGCTGCCGTCAGTGCCGAAATCCGGGCAGAATTTGCCGTTATCGGCGTCTAACGCGATCAGCTTACCGTCAATGGTATTCATCAGGATACGGCGCTGGCATGCCGCGCCCGGTGCGACCTGCGCTGGCAGAACCGGTGTGGAGCCGGCTACCGTTGGCTGTGCCAGCGGTTTGGTGGCATCAAAGTACGCCAGGCCACGGCAGCGCATCCAGATGGCAGACTTAGCGTTGATTTCCGCTTTCCAGATTTCTTTCCCGCTATCGGCATCCACGGCGATCACGTTGTTATGCGGCGTACAGAGGAAGACACGATCGCCTACCTGTAGCGGCGTTTGCTGATCTTCTGCGCCATTGCCATCCGGACTTTGCGGAATATCACCGGTATGGTAGGTCCAGACCGGTTTCAGGTTTTTCACGTTGTCACGGGTTATCTGGTCCAGCGCCACAAAGCGACTACCGCCAGCCGTATTACCGTAGTGATCCCAGTTCTGCTGTTTCGCCTCTTCTTTTACCGGCACCAGCGGGCGCTTTTCGCCGCTAAACGGCACGGTCGGATGAGGTTGAAACATCTGAACAAAGGTGACGCCCATGCCGATAATAAGGACCGCGCAGACCGCCATCGCCCCTTTCGTAGAGGACGGTTTTCCTTCACGCTTACGCAATGCAGGCCAGGTGGCTGCTGCCAGCACCATCAGCCCGGCGGGTACCATTAATCGGGAAACCAGGGGCCAGAAGTCGAGTCCGGCATCGAAAAATGCCCAAATCAGGGTGCCAAGAAACACCAGAGCAAACAGCCCTACGGCAGAGGATTTGCGGCGGAAAAACTGAATTGCAGAGAGCAGCGTGAAAACCCCGGCAATGAGAAAGTACCAACTCCCCCCCAGGGAAACCAGTTTAAAACCGCCGATGGCAAAAAACAGCCCCGTCACAAGAAGTACCACACCCACCAGCAGGCACCACGGGCCTAACCAGCCCAATGGGCGGGGATTATTGTCTGACATAAAAATGAATCTCCTGATTACTTTATATAAAGCAGGGTTTTATTAACTGCCACGATGTTAAAACCCTGCACAACGCTAATTGTTCGTATGCGAAGCATAAATTAAAAAGAGACCGTAGACAAAATCTATTATGTCGGAAGAAATGAAAACCAGCGAAATTACATGGGTTTAACAGGGTTAAAATAGCGAATATCGCTAACTACGTCACCTATGCTGGAATATATGACCAGCCGGAAGTTGCTTAAAGGATTAATATCAGGATTCCCCCAAGGCCGGTCTTATAGCGTCAGATTTTTACAGCTGAGCCTTCAAACAGAAGATTTAATTAAGCAATAACCATGAATAAGCACAGGGATAAACCTGAGTTAAGTTTCAGGAAGAAATTATCAATAATTTTAGAGCGTCTGGTGCGTTGAACATTCCGTCATTATCAGCACTGAAAATGTGACTTTCCGCATCAAAGCGGACTCACAGAGTGACAATACAAACACTATTAAATCACTTAATGAAGTCTTGAATCACAGAAAATCCAAACAGTAATTCACTGCGCCTTCACTAGCCATTGACTTTACACCAAGACTAGCGCATATTTTACAGCACAAATTAACAAGACAATTTTTGGAGGACGTTTTCTATGCCAGCCCGTGATTATCCCGACAAGCGTGTTGCTCGCGGTGTAGCAAAGGAGGCCGATCTCAGGATGTTAAGTGCGCGCATCGATCCAGCGCTGATGGAGTACATCCGCATTACTGCGTATGAAACACGGAAAAGTAAGCAGGAAATCGTGGCGGAAGCGTTAGCACTTCACCGCCAAAGGAATCAGATTGTGTCATAAACACCAAAAGCCCGAAAAATCCCCCCGGGCTTTTGCTGCTGTCTGGGTTACTCTACCAGCGTATTTAACGTCTCCAGCGCCTCAGGCGGCAATACCAGATCGGCTGCCGCCAGGTTTTCACGCAGATGCGCCACCGAAGAAGTACCCGGGATCAAGAGGATATTTGGCGAGCGTTGCAGCAGCCATGCCAGCGCCACCTGCATAGGCGTCGCATCCAGTGAATCCGCCACCGCCTGTAGCCCGGAAGATTGCAGTGGCGTGAAACCACCCAGTGGGAAGAACGGCACCCAGGCAATCCCCTGCTGCGCCAGCGAATCTACCAGCGCATCGTCACCGCGATTCACCACGTTGTACATGTTCTGTACGCATACCACGGAAACCATCTTCTGCGATTCAGCCACCTGCGAAGCAGTGACGTTGCTCAGCCCAATATGGCGAACCAGCCCCTGTTGTTGCAGCTCCGCGAGGGTGCTTAGCGGCGCGGCAATCGAGCCTTCCGCTGGTCCGTGGGCGCTAAACATGATCCGCAGGTTAACCACGTCCAGCACATCTCGCTTCAGGTTGCGCAGGTTGTCATGCACCGCCTGCGTCAGCTCCTGGGCGGAAAACGCCGGCAGCCAGGAGGCGTCCTCGCCGCGTCGGGCTCCGATCTTGGTCACAATCGTAAGGTCATCCCGGTACGGATGAAGCGCCTCGCAGATAAGCTGGTTGGTCACATGGGGGCCGTAAAAATCGCTGGTATCAATGTGATTTACCCCCGACTCTACCGCTTCACGCAACACCGCCAGCGCCGCATTTTTGTCTTTTGGCGGACCAAAAACGCCAGGTCCGGCAAGCTGCATCGCGCCATAGCCAAACCGTTTAACCGTACGCGTTCCGAGCGTGAATGTTCCGCATTTATCTATGCTGCTCATGCTGACCTTCCTCATTAAAATGATCCGGGTTTACAACAGGTTCCGCAACGAAACCATTAGTTAAGCAATAGTAAAATTAAAGTTTAAATTCGCTACGACGATAGTATTGATGTAACCCTGCCTCTTCTATTACGGATGACCGCCATGCTGAAAAATCTGCACGTGATTACCGGTATTATCTTTGCCCTCACCATATTCTGTCTGCTGCAAGTTGTCACGGGAGGGTTGTTCTACTCTGCCGTTAACAACGATCGTCACAACTTTCAGAACTCCGGGTTGCTTAATGCCCAGCAGGAGAGCCTCAGCGACAGTGTGAACACCCTGGTGAAAACGCGCGTTACCGTCACTCGCGTGGCGATCCGCTACCTGAAAAACCAGCGCGACCCGGCCTCTCTCGCGGCAATCAATACGCTGCTGGGCACCGCCAATGGTTCGCTGGCCAAAGCCGAAGACTATTACAAAAACTGGCAGGCGATTCCGCAGGTGAAGGGGCAAAATGCCGCACTCACCGAAGAGATGCAGAAAGCCTGGAAGAACATGCACGAGGTAATGCGCTTGTCCATTGCGTACTTGCGCGCCGATAACTATCAGGCCTATGGCGACCTGGACGCCCAGCAGGCGCAGGATGAGATGGAGGCGGTCTATACCCGCTGGCGCGCGGAAAACAACGTGCTGCTGAAAGCCGCCGCCGAAGAGAACCAGAACAGCTTTACCCAGATGCAGTGGACGCTGGCGGCGATCTTCCTGACCGTTATCGCCGTGCTGGTGGTGATCTGGCAGGGTTTACAGCACCTGCTCCTGAGACCGCTCAACGCCATCATGAACCATATTCGCACCATCGCGAGCGGCGATCTGACGCAAAACGTCGCGATTACCGGGCGCAACGAAATGGGCCAGCTGGCCGCCGGTCTGCATGAGATGCAACAGTCGCTGGTCAGCACCGTCAGCGCCGTGCGCGGCAGCACAGATTCTATCTACACGGGCGCAGGAGAAATTGCCGCCGGGAGTAACGACCTTTCCGCCCGAACCGAGCAGCAGGCAGCCTCGCTGGAAGAGACCGCCGCCAGCATGGAAGAGCTGACGGCCACGGTGAAACAGAACTCGGATAACGCTCGTCAGGCGACGCTGCTGGCAAAGAATGCGTCTGAAACCGCCGCACGCGGCGGCCAGGTGGTGAATAATGTAGTGCGTACCATGAATGACATTGCCGACAGTTCTCAGCAAATTGCGCATATCACCGGCGTTATCGATAGCATTGCCTTCCAGACCAACATTCTGGCGCTCAACGCGGCGGTTGAAGCCGCCCGTGCCGGCGAACAAGGCCGCGGCTTTGCGGTGGTGGCAGGCGAAGTACGGACGCTGGCCAGCCGCAGCGCGCAGGCGGCAAAAGAGATCAAAGGGCTTATTGAAAACTCCGTCAGCCGGGTGAATACCGGCTCGGAACAGGTGAGCGAGGCGGGTGCGACCATGAAAGAGATCGTCGCGGCCGTGACACGCGTAACCGATATTATGGCTGAAATCTCGTCGGCGTCTGACGAGCAAAGCCGCGGTATTGAACAGGTCAGCCTGGCGGTCTCGCAGATGGACAGCGTAACGCAGCAAAACGCCGCGCTGGTACAGGAGTCGGCAACGGCGGCGGCGGCGCTGGAAGATCAGTCTGAACAGCTGCGCCAGGCCGTGGCGGCTTTCCGGCTGAACATGCAGGAAAACACCGCTCCGCGGCCAAAAAATACAAAAGCACCGCAACTGTTGCGTCCCGCCACGGTCAGTGCCTCAGGTGACACAAACTGGGAGACGTTCTAGGCCTTACTGTTAACGGCTGCGCTTGGCGTGACGTTCCCAGTTTTCCTGTTTCGCCTCATCGGATTTTCGGAGTGAAACATAACATGCCCCGCTGCCGCCGTGATGCGGCAGCGCCACGCAGAAAGCCTGCACGTCCTCGAACTCAGTTAACCAGCGGGCAAGATAACTGCGCACCACGTTCGGGTGCGAATTCTGCTCGCGGCCCTTCCCGTGAATGATAATCAGGTTACGTAAACCGTCGCGGCTGGCCTGGCGAATGAAGGCGTACAGCATCTGGCGGCAGCGTTCGGCGGGCTGACGCAACAGATTTAAGCTGGCCTGTCGGGCGTATTTACCCGAGCGCAGCTTGTCAATAACGCCCTGCTGAACGCCCTCGCGCTGGAACATCAGCGGTTCTTCAAGCGGCAAGAGTTCCAGGAAACCCAGTGTGAGAAAGTTGTCGAGCTGCTCGGTATCGATCTCCTGGCGAACCCGGGTATTACGGCTTTGCTGCCAGTGGATATCGGTGCAGCGTTTCAGGGGCTGGACATCCTCCATGGCGTCAAGAAAAAGTGATTTGTCGTCAGGGTTCATGGAAATCCTCCGGGCACATCGGGGCTTGTACTATACCTGCACCGGGCAGGGGCCTCAATAACCCTTACCGCAAGGGGCAAGATAAATATTAATCTGATGAATATATATAGCTACCATTAAAGTTATTTAAATATTACTTAACTAAAACTACAGCAGTGTTAAAATAAGTGATTTGCGTTGAAATTTTGTAAAACCAATGACGTGCCGCCTTTCTTTTTTCAGGAAAGATGTTATACCTAAATATACCTGCCTCATGGATATAATACCCAGGATTTGCGAAAGGACGCACTGCTGTGTGTACTGTAGGGTCTGTCTGATGTCGGACAGGCTCTATTTTTTCTTTGGCAATTTCACGATAAAACTATTTTTCTCGCTTCCCTTCTGAATTGTGTAATTAATGATTCAGCCAGGGGCGTCTGGCGTGCATCACGGCGCTGAATTAAATAATAGGCCGCTCTGGGAAGTGTTTCCACAACCGGCAGCATGACCAGCCGGTGCGCCAGCAGCGGGTCGCAGCCCAGCTCCTGCGGCAGCACGCTCAGGAAGTCACTTTGTGCGACAAGGCTAATACAGGACGAAAAGGTTTCGCAAACGACGCCAATACGCGGTATCTGCGAGCGATGATGAAATATATCCTCAAGCTGCTTATAATAACTTCCCCGCGGCGTTGGCATTGTCCAGTTATAATGAAGAAGTTCATTAATAGAGGTAGCCCCCAACGCCGGATGTCCTTCCCGACAAAATACCGCAAAAGGTTTCTCAAAGAGTTTTTCAAACGTAAATTCGTGATCGTAAGGCCCCTGATAATAGGTATTGATGGTAAAGTCCAGCTCACCCTGGCGTAATTCATTGATCATTGATACCAGCTGACCTTCCATAATCCGCACCTTGATCTGAGGATGCTGCGCATGAAAACGGGAGATAACGGCGGGCATCAGGCTGCGCGCCACGCTGGCACCCATCCCAATATTGATCTGCCCGGTCAGCTCCCCCTGACGCTGACGGATATCATCCTGCGCTGCGCGAAGCTCTTCCAGAATCAAATTAGCGCGGTGATAAAACCCTTCCCCGCACTCGGTCAGGGCGACACCTTTACTCCGGCGCACAAACAGCTGTGCCGCCATGCCCTCTTCCAGCTCTTTAATGGATTTAGTCAGCGCGGGCTGCGAAAGATTCAGCACCCGGCTGGCTCCGCGAATACTGCCCTGACGCGCCACTTCAACAAAAGCCCGAATTTGATGAAATTTAATCTGAAATGACATAGCCCGACCGATAACCGTTGTTTATCAGAGTAAAGAAACTGTCATCTACTTTAATGGAATTGGATGTGCGAGGGTAATTCCTGAACGGTTAAAACTGTGAAAAATCGCTTAGTGATAAGTAAAAACTATCACAGCGTGAAGCAGTTCACATATTTTAATGATGACAGGAAAAGATATGAACGCACTGGCGCAGTACATCCATACATTAGCCCCCCAACTGAGCGCATGGCGTCGCGATTTTCACCATTTCGCGGAATCCGGCTGGGTGGAGTTTCGCACAGCCGCGAAAGTCTCGGAGATCCTGGACTCGCTGGGTTACGAGCTGGCGATGGGTCGCGATGTCGTGGATGCCGAAAGCCGGATGGGGTTGCCCGATGACGCAACCCTGGCGCGGGAATTTGCCCGCGCCCGCGCGCAAGGCGCACCGGAAAAATGGCTCGCGCCGTTCGAAGGCGGGTTCACCGGCATTGTCGCGACCCTGAATACTGGTCGCCCCGGCCCGACGCTGGCCTTTCGCGTGGACATGGATGCGCTTGATCTGAGCGAAGCGCATGACGACAGCCACCGGCCGTACCGCGACGGTTTTGCCTCCTGCAACCCGGGCATGATGCACGCCTGCGCGCACGACGGCCACACCACCATTGGTCTGGGGCTGGCGCAGGTGCTTAAGCAGCATGAAGCCCAGCTCAACGGCACCATCAAACTGATCTTCCAGCCTGCCGAAGAGGGTACGCGCGGCGCCCGCGCTATGGTCGCTGCAGGGGCGCTGGACGACGTGGACTACTTTACCGCCATTCATATTGGAACCGGCATTCCGGAAGGGACGGTGATCTGCGGCAGCGATAACTTCATGGCGACCACCAAATTTGACGTGCGCTTTACCGGCGTTGCCGCACACGCTGGCGGTAAACCGGAAGAGGGCCGTAACGCCCTGCTCGCGGCGGCCCAGGCCGCTATCGCGCTGCATGGCATCGCGCCACACAGCGAAGGCGCGTCCCGGGTTAACGTCGGAGTCATGCAGGCGGGCAGCGGACGCAACGTGGTTCCGGCTGATGCGTTGCTTAAGGTTGAAACCCGCGGTGAAAGCGAGGCGATTAATCAGTATGTCTTTGAGCGCGCGCAGGCGGTGATTACCGGCGCGGCGGCGCTCTACGGCGTAACAGCCGGGATAAACCTGATGGGGGCGGCGACCTCCAGTGCCCCTACCCCGGCCTGGGTCGATTATCTGCGCGAACAGGCAAGCCAGGTGCCCGGCGTGACTCATGCCATTAATAAGGTCAAAGCGCCTGCGGGCTCCGAAGATGCCACGCTAATGATGGCCCGCGTGCAGCAGAACGGCGGCATGGCCTCGTATATGGTCTTCGGCACCGAACTGAGCGCCGGACATCACAACGAAAAATTCGATTTTGATGAGCAGGTGATGAACGTTGCCATCGAAACACTGGCGCGAACTGCGCTTAATTTCCCGTGGACGCGAGGTGTGTAATGCAGGAGAACTACGCTTTTATCGCTGATGCCATCGACACGCGATGTCAGATGTTTACCGATATTGCCGACGACATCTGGGATCATCCCGAAACGCGCTTTGAAGAGTTCTGGTCCGCCGAACGGCTTGCCAGCGCGCTGGAAGCCGAGGGCTTTACCCTGATGCGGGAAGCCGGAGGCATTCCCAACGCCTTTATTGCCAGCTACGGCAGCGGCAAGCCCGTTATCGCCCTTCTGGGCGAATACGACGCCCTGGCCGGGTTGAGCCAGCAGGCGCACTGCGCGACGGCGCAATCCGCCACCCCGGGGGCTAACGGCCATGGCTGCGGGCATAACCTGTTGGGTACTGCTGCCTTTGCCGGTGCGGTGGCGGTGAAAAGCTGGCTGGAACAGCACGGCGGCAGCGGAACGGTACGATTTTACGGCTGCCCCGGCGAGGAAGGCGGCTCTGGTAAAACCTTTATGGTGCGTGAAGGATTATTTGACGACGTGGACGCTGCCGTGACCTGGCATCCGGAAGCCTTTGCCGGGATGTTTAACGTCAGCACGCTGGCCAATATTCAGGCCGCCTGGCGGTTTAAGGGGATCGCCGCCCACGCCGCAAACTCCCCACATCTGGGACGTAGCGCGCTGGATGCCGTGACGTTGATGACCACCGGCACAAACTTCCTCAACGAACACATCATTGAAAAAGCGCGCGTTCATTACGCCATCACCGATACCGGCGGAATTTCGCCTAACGTGGTGCAGGCTCAGGCAGAAGTGCTGTACCTGATCCGCGCTCCGGAGATGGCCGATGCGCAGCAGATCTACGCGCGCATCGAGAAAATCGCCAAGGGCGCGGCGATGATGACCGAAACCACAGTCGAGTGTCGCTTTGATAAAGCCTGCTCCAGCTATCTGCCGAACCGTACGCTCGAAGCGGCCATGTACCGCGCATTGCAGCATTACGGCACGCCGGACTGGACGGAAGAAGAACGCGAATTTGCCCGTGAAATCCGCGCCACGCTCACGGCAAACGACCTGCAAAACAGCCTGAAAAACATTGCCGCAACGGGAGCCGAAGAGGGAAAAGCCTTTGCCCGACGCCATCACGAAACGCTACTGGTGGATGAAGTTGCCCCTTACGCCATCACCGATAACGTGCTGGCAGGCTCCACCGACGTGGGGGATGTCAGCTGGAAGATGCCTGTCGCACAGTGCTTTAGCCCCTGTTTTACCGTCGGCACCCCGCTGCATACCTGGCAATTGGTGGCGCAGGGGCGTACCTCTATTGCCCATAAAGGCATGCTGCTGGCCGGAAAAGTGATGGGCGCGACCGCGCTGCATCTGCTTCAGGATGCCGACCTGCTGCGAAAATGTCGGGAAGAATTCGAACAACACATAACAGAAAAACCGTACGAGTGTCCGATCCCGCAGGACGTGACACCGTCACCTTTAAAATAAAAAAACACAACACAACAACAGTCCCGAGGAACGCCCATGAGTATGTCTTCCATACCTTCGCATTCCCCATCCGGTAAGCTCTATGGCTGGGTTGAAAGGATCGGCAATAAAGTGCCGCACCCTTTCCTGCTTTTTATCTATTTAATTGTCATCCTGATGGTCGCGACAGCCGTGCTGTCCGCCTTTGATGTGAGCGTGCGCAGCCCGGCCGACGGCAGCATGGTGGCCGTAAAAAATCTGCTCAGCGTGGAGGGGTTGCACTGGTTTTTGCCGAACGTGATTAAAAACTTCAGCGGTTTTGCGCCGCTGGGCGCCATCCTGGCGCTGGTGTTAGGCGCGGGTCTGGCCGAACGCGTCGGTCTGCTGCCCGCGCTGATGGTGAAAATGGCCTCGCACGTCAGCGCGCGTTATGCCAGCTATATGGTGCTGTTTATTGCCTTCTTCAGCCATATCTCGTCCGACGCGGCGCTGGTGATCATGCCGCCGATGGGGGCGCTGATTTTCCTCGCCGTTGGCCGTCATCCTGTTGCGGGCCTGCTGTCGGCGATCGCGGGCGTCGGCTGTGGGTTTACCGCTAACCTGCTTATTGTGACCACCGATGTGCTGCTCTCCGGCATCAGCACGGAGGCAGCAAGCACCATCGATGCGGCCATGCACGTCAGCGTGATCGACAACTGGTACTTTATGGCCAGTTCGGTGATTGTCCTGACGATTGTCGGGGGGTTGATTACCGATAAGATCGTTGAGCCGCGCCTGGGTAAATGGGAAGGCCGGAGCGATGAAAAGCTGGAGACGCTGAGCAAAGAGCAGCAGTTCGGCCTGCGCGTCGCCGGGATCGTCTCGCTGGCGTTCATTGCGGCTGTGGCGCTGATGGTGGTGCCGGAGAATGGCGTGTTGCGCGATCCAATCAAACACACCGTACTTCCCTCGCCGTTTATTCAGGGTATTGTGCCGCTGATAATTCTCTTCTTCTTCGTCGTTTCGCTCGCCTACGGCATCGCTACCGGTAAAATCCGCCGTCAGGGAGATCTGCCGCACCTGATGATCGAGCCGATGAAGGAGATGGCGGGTTTTATCGTGATGGTGTTCCCGCTGGCGCAGTTTGTGGCCATGTTTAACTGGAGCAACATGGGCAAGTTTATGGCCGTGAGCCTGACGGACGCGCTGGAGGCGGCGGGGTTGAGCGGGGTTCCGGCGTTTGTCGGCCTGGCGCTGCTGTCGTCCCTGCTGTGCATGTTTATTGCCAGCGGGTCGGCCATCTGGTCGATTCTGGCCCCCATCTTTGTCCCCATGTTTATGATGCTCGGCTTTCATCCGGCGTTCGCCCAGATCCTGTTCCGTGTCGCCGATTCTTCGGTGATCCCGCTGGCGCCCGTGTCACCCTTCGTTCCGCTGTTTTTAGGCTTCCTGCAACGCTACAGACCGGAGGCTAAGCTGGGTACCTACTATTCGCTGGTCTTGCCCTATCCGCTTATCTTCTTAGGGGTATGGCTGGTGATGCTGGTGGCGTGGTATCTTGTCGGCCTGCCGATTGGACCGGGTATTTACCCGAGGCTGAACTAAGGAATACTGATGCTGAGATTACTCGAAGACAAGATTGCGACACCGCTGGGGCCGCTGTGGGTTATCGCGGATGAAGCGTTCAATCTTCGCGCTGTTGAGTGGGAAGAGCACAGCGACCGGATGGTTGAGCTGCTCAACATTCATTATCGCGCCGAGGGTTACGAGCGTATTACAGCCCGTAATCCTGGCGGGCTGAGCGATAAACTGGCGGCCTACTTCGAGGGCGATCTCAGCATTATTAATACCCTGCCAACCGCCACGGCGGGTACCCCTTTTCAGCGCGAGGTGTGGCAGGCGCTACGTAACATTCCCTGCGGGCAGGTGATGCACTACGGTCAGCTGGCAGAGCAGCTTGGCCGTACCGGCGCGGCGCGCGCAGTCGGTGCGGCGAATGGCTCAAATCCCGTCAGCATTGTGGTGCCTTGCCATCGCGTGATCGGGCGCAACGGCACCCTCACCGGCTATGCCGGGGGCGTACAGCGTAAAGAGTGGCTGCTGCGTCACGAAGGGTATTTTCTGCTGTAATTCCCAGGCTTTTTGTGCTTAATTTTCTTCCTGTTAGGCTAATAATCCTTAATCATTCTGTGGAATTTCAAGGAGATGGCAACTCGCTGCCGTCTCTTGTCTTTATTGGGGGTTTGCCAGACTTACGTCCTTACCAAAAAGATGTTAAAATTGACCAATATCAATTAAGGCTTGAGCAAACCTATGATCCCGGAAAAGCGAATTATACGACGCATTCAGTCTGGCGGTTGTGCTATCCATTGCCAGGATTGCAGCATCAGCCAGCTCTGTATCCCGTTTACTCTGAATGAGCATGAACTCGATCAGCTTGACAATATCATCGAGCGCAAAAAGCCTATTCAGAAAGGGCAGACGCTGTTTAAAGCGGGAGACGAACTGAAATCGCTCTATGCTATCCGTTCTGGCACCATCAAAAGCTACACCATTACCGAACAGGGCGACGAGCAGATCACTGGCTTCCATCTGGCGGGCGATTTAGTCGGCTTTGACGCCATCGGCAGTGGCCATCACCCGAGCTTTGCTCAGGCGCTGGAAACCTCTATGGTTTGTGAAATCCCGTTTGAAACGCTGGACGATCTGTCCGGTAAGATGCCGAACCTGCGTCAGCAGATGATGCGTCTGATGAGCGGTGAGATCAAAGGCGATCAGGATATGATCCTGCTGCTTTCCAAAAAGAATGCCGAAGAGCGTCTGGCCGCCTTTATCTATAACCTCTCCCGCCGTTTCGCGGAACGTGGCTTCTCCCCACGCGAATTCCGTCTGACCATGACGCGTGGCGATATTGGTAACTATCTGGGCCTGACCGTGGAAACCATCAGCCGTCTGCTGGGTCGTTTCCAGAAGAGCGGAATGCTGGCGGTTAAAGGTAAGTACATCACCATTGAAAACGGTGAAGCCCTGGCCATTCTGGCGGGTCACTCACGTAACGTGGCATAACTCTCCCGGATATCTTATGCCAGGTCGATAAATTTTCATGATTATTGATCTGGCAAAAACTTCCCCCCTGTTTCATTCAAGATATATAGGTTACTCTTTTACTTACAGACTGTGGTGACAGTAGTAAGGAGACCTGTATGGCAAAGTATCAAAATATGCTGGTGGCTATCGATCCGAATCAGGACGATCAGCCAGCATTACGACGTGCTGTGTATTTACATCAACGGATTGGTGGCAAAATTAAAGCCTTTTTGCCGATTTATGACTTCTCATACGAGATGACCACCCTTCTGTCGCCTGACGAGCGCACCGCTATGCGTCAGGGAGTGATCAGCCAGCGTACCGCGTGGATCCGCGAGCAGGCGAAGTATTATCTGGAAGCGGGCGTACCTATCGAAATCAAGGTGGTCTGGCACAACCGTCCTTTCGAAGCCATTATTCAGGAAGTGGTGGCCGGTGGGCATGACCTGCTGCTGAAAATGGCGCACCAGCATGACAAACTGGAATCCGTGATTTTCACCCCAACCGACTGGCACCTGCTGCGCAAATGCCCTTGTCCGGTATGGATGGTGAAAGATCAGCCGTGGCCTGAGGGCGGGAAAGCCGTCGTGGCGGTCAATCTGGCCAGCGAAGAGGATTATCACAATTCGCTGAACGAGAAGCTGGTGAAGGAGACCCTTCAGCTTGCCGACCAGGTTAACCATACCGAAGTCCATCTGGTGGGAGCCTATCCGGTTACGCCAATCAATATCGCCATCGAGCTGCCTGAATTTGACCCGAGCGTGTATAACGACGCGATTCGCGGTCAGCATCTGCTGGCCATGAAAGCACTGCGCCAGAAATTCAGTATCGATGAGAACATGACCCACGTAGAAAAAGGGTTACCGGAAGAGGTTATTCCGGATCTGGCGGAGCATTTGCAGGCCGGGATTGTGGTGCTGGGCACCATTGGCCGGACCGGTATTTCTGCCGCGTTCCTGGGTAATACCGCCGAGCAGGTGATCGACCATCTTCGCTGCGACCTTCTGGTTATCAAGCCGGATCAGTATCAGACGCCGGTTGAACTGGACGATGAGGAAGACGATTGACCCCAAAATGAAAGCCCGCCGGTAACGGCGGGCTTTTTTTATTGCGCTTCGCTCAACCGTTGCGCCGGTGCCTCGTCGCCAGCATTCATCCAGGGCGCGTGCAGAACCATGCTCGGCAGCGCCAGCTTGATCTCTTGCTGGTTCAGCCCCTCCAGAATACGAATATTGATCTCCTGCTGAATATCCATGTACTTGTTGTAATCAGCCGTATTAACAATATGGACCACCTCGAAGGTCAGGCGATCGCGATCGAAGCCCAGGAAATGGGCGCGGTCAAACTTCGTTTCCCCGACGTCGGTAATGATCTGTTTGACCATATCACCCACTGAACGCAGTTTTTCCGGCGCCGTGTCGCTGGCGACCCCGAAGGTAAAGACGATCCGGCGCGTTTGCATCCGCTTGTAGTTATGCAGCGTCTGTTGCAGCAGGATGGCGTTCCCGCAGACAATCTGCTCCCCGCTCAGGCTACGGATACGGGTGGTTTTCAGGCCGATGTGCTCTACCGTCCCGGCGACATCGTTAAACACCACAAAATCGCCGATTTCGAACGGCTTATCAAAACCGATGGAGAGCGATGCAAACACGTCGCTCAGGATCGTTTGCACCGCGAGGGCGATAGCAATACCCCCTACCCCAAGGCTGGCAACCAGAGCAGTGATGTTGACGCCCGCGTTAGCAAGGATAGACAGCAGCATCACTGACCAGACAATGGCACGGAGGATAAGCCCCGTGATCACCAGCGTCACCGGGTTTTTATGGCTTCCCGGCGCCAGCATGACGTGACGAAGCCACGACACCACCCCCTGATCCATCCACAGCGCCACCTGGATAGCGAAGACCAGGAACCAGGCGTGGCTCACGGTACCAAAGAGATGATCCGGTAAGTCGACGAAACGCAGGCTGAACAGCAGCGCCACGACAAAAAGCAGGAAGCGGCTGGTGCGGTTAAGCATATCCGTCAGGATAAAACGCATCCGGTTGGTGGTGGGATGCTTGTCGCCCCAGGTGGTGATCCCTTTCTTAACAAAGGCGATCAGGCGCGTCAGCAGCCAGTACACCAGCAGAGTTACAAAGACTACCGTGGCGACGCCAATCCAGAATGATGGCGTCATCATCAGCGCGATGATGTCAAAGCGGGACAGAAATTGCATTACACCTCCTCGTATTACACAAAGGGTAAAGTATAGACAGAGGAGAATGGCTGACCGCAGAAATAAGAAAACCGCCCCCAGGGGCGGTTTGTCAGGATGAAGCGGAATTAAAGAGATTTCAGAATCGCATCCACGCTGGCCTTGGCGTCGCCAAACAGCATGTGGGTGTTATCTTTAAAGAACAGCGGGTTCTGCACGCCAGCATAGCCGGTGTTCATAGAGCGTTTGAAGACAATGACGTTCTGCGCCTTCCACACTTCGAGAACAGGCATACCCGCAATCGGGCTGCGCGGATCGTCCTGCGCCGCCGGGTTAACGGTGTCGTTGGCGCCAATCACCAGCACGGTGTCGGTGTCGGCGAAATCATCGTTGATCTCGTCCATTTCCAGCACGATGTCGTAAGGCACCTTCGCTTCCGCCAGCAGCACGTTCATGTGGCCTGGCAGACGCCCCGCCACCGGGTGAATACCAAAGCGAACCTTGATACCGCGCGCGCGCAGTTTCTCGGTGATTTCCGCGACCGGATACTGCGCCTGCGCCACCGCCATGCCATAGCCCGGGGTGATGATAACGGAATGCGAGTTTTTCAGCATCTCTGCGGTGTCTTCCGCACTGATTTCACGGTGTTCACCCACTTCCTCATCAGAACCGGTTGATGAACCGTCAGAACCGAAGCCACCCGCGATGACGCTGATAAACGAGCGGTTCATCGCCTTACACATGATGTAAGACAGGATCGCACCGGAAGAACCGACCAGCGCACCGGTGACAATCAGCAGGTCGTTGCTCAGCATGAAGCCTGCTGCTGCCGCTGCCCAACCGGAATAGGAGTTCAGCATGGAGACGACTACCGGCATATCTGCCCCGCCGATAGACGCCACCAGATGCCAGCCGAAGGCCAGCGCGATGATGGTCATCACCAGTAACGCCAGCACCTGCAAGCCTACGCTTTCGGTACGCACGAAGACCACCAGCAGCACAAAGGAAACGACCAGCGCTGCCAGATTCAGCTTATGGCGGTTAGGCAGCATCAGCGGTTTGGAAGAGATCTTCCCACGCAGTTTGCCGAACGCCACGATTGAGCCGGTGAAGGTCACCGCACCAATGAAGATGCCGAGGAACACTTCGGTCAGGTGGATGTTCACCAGAATCGGTTCCAGACCCGGTTCGTGGTACAGATAGCTGTTGAAGCCCACCAGCACCGCGGCCAGACCCACGAAGCTGTGCAGAATAGCAACCAGCTCCGGCATCTCGGTCATTTCAACGCGTTTCGCCAGACGAATACCAATCGCACCACCGATGATCATCGCCACCAGGATCCACGCCACGTTGCCGGTGTCCGGCCCAAAGATGGTGGCAATCAGCGCAATCGCCATCCCGGCGATACCAAAGTTATTTCCCTGCTGAGACGTTTCGTGTTTGGAAAGCCCCGCCAGACTGAAAATAAACAGGATTGCAGCAACAATGTATGCGGCTGTAACTAATCCTCCAGACATATGCTACCCCTTAGCCTTTACGAAACATTTTCAGCATGCGCTGAGTCACGGTGAAACCACCGAAAATATTGATACTGGCGATCAGCACTGCAATGAAGCTCAGGAAGCTGATCCAGCCGCCATGACCAATTTGCAGCAATGCCCCAACCACGATAATCCCGGAGATGGCATTGGTAACCGACATCAGCGGGGTATGCAGCGCATGGGAAACGTTCCACACGACGTAGTAACCCACCACGCAGGAGAGCGCGAAGACGGTGAAGTGGCCAAGGAACTCTTTTGGCGCGACGTCCGCCAGCCAGCCAAACAGGATAATGACCAGCGCCATGATGGCGTATTTGCGCCACGGCGACGCAGGTTTCGCTGGTTCTGCAGGCTCAGGCGCCGCTTTCGGCGCAGCCTGAGGCTGAGCGGAAACCTGTATCGGCGGTGCAGGCCAGGTGATTTCCCCTTCACGCACCACGGTCACGCCGCGCACCACCACATCATCAAAATCAACGGTGATGTTGCCGTCTTTCTCTTTGCAGAGCAGCTTCAGCAGATTAACGAGGTTCGTGCCGTACAGCTGAGAGGACTGGGTTGGCAGACGTCCTGGCAGGTCGGTATAACCGATCACCTTCACGCCGTTCGCGGTCGTCGTGACCTGATTTGGCACGGTATACTCACAGTTACCGCCGTTTTGCGCCGCCAGATCGACAATCACGCTGCCCGGCTGCATGGAATCCACCATCTCACGGGTGATCAGCTTCGGCGCCGGTTTACCCGGAATAAGCGCGGTGGTGACAATGATGTCCACCTCTTTTGCCTGCGCCGCAAAGAGCGCCATTTCCGCCTTAATAAAGGCTTCAGACATGACCTTCGCGTAACCATCACCGCTGCCCGCTTCTTCCTTGAAGTCCAGCTCAAGGAATTCGGCGCCCATACTCTGCACCTGCTCCTTCACTTCCGGCCGGGTATCAAACGCACGAACAATAGCGCCCAGGCTGTTTGCGGCCCCAATAGCGGCAAGACCTGCCACACCGGCACCAATTACCATCACCTTCGCGGGTGGTACTTTGCCTGCGGCCGTAATTTGACCGGTAAAGAAGCGACCAAACTCATGAGCAGCTTCGACAATGGCGCGATAGCCGGCAATGTTTGCCATAGAACTCAGCGCATCCAGAGACTGCGCGCGCGAAATACGCGGCACGGAATCCATCGCCATCACGGTGACACCGCGTGCCGCCAGCTTCTCCATCAGCTCCGGGTTTTGGGCTGGCCAGACAAAGCTCACAAGCGTCGTGCCCGCGTTCAGCAGTTCAATTTCACTCTCTTCCGGTGCGTTTACCTTCAGAATAATGGGTGATTGCCAGACCTCAGCACCGTCCACTACGTCCGCGCCAGCCTGAGTAAAGGCCTCGTCATCGAAACTCGCCAGATTGCCCGCGCCGCTTTCAATCGCGACGGTAAAACCCAGTTTAAGCAGTTGCTCCACCGTTTTTGGTGTTGCCGCTACGCGGGTTTCATTGGCTAACCGTTCTTTTGGTACCCCAATACGCATAGTTTTCCCTTCCATCGGTTTGTGATGATGGTTTGTCGATAATTGCCCGCGGTTCGTATCAATTTTCACCATCGCGATAACGACGGAGAATGATTAACCCCG
Source organism: Enterobacter sp. DSM 30060 (assembly GCF_013375955.1). Classification (NCBI taxonomy): domain Bacteria; kingdom Pseudomonadati; phylum Pseudomonadota; class Gammaproteobacteria; order Enterobacterales; family Enterobacteriaceae; genus Enterobacter; species Enterobacter sp. DSM 30060. The sequence goes on along the minus strand of NZ_CP056118.1, from coordinate 3,840,661 downwards.
GAAAATAAAACAGTAACAAACTTTCTATAACCTACTGAAAATAGCGCCCGTGATCTACCGCCAGAAAACACTATTTCTTATTTTATCTGTGAAAAATAAGCGATCGGGGTCACTGACAGAGATATTTACCTTAAATTCGCCTTCAGGACCGATAAATCGCGCAAGCGAAGCGGTAAAAACATGATATAGCGCCATAAAAGAACAACTCATTAACATTAAATTAACTTGTAAAAGTCATATGCTTAATCAGTTTTTCTTGTGAAACGCCTGTTTTTTCCACATATCACAAAATGTTATCGAATCAGGTCCTTTGCTGAGCACAGGCTGTGAAAAATGCCGCAGACAGCGACGGGTGTTAAATGCCATAATCGGGACCGTCTCAAATTAACAACAACACCAGTACATGGTTTGCGCAAGGCGAAGGATTATTTTTATGAAGCTTAAGAACACACTCCTGGCGTCCGCACTTCTTTCCGCGACCGCCCTGTCAGCGAATGCTGCGACAGAGTTGACGCCGGAGCAAGCGGCAGCGTTAAAAACTTTTGACCATACGGTCATTGTGGGTCGGTATAATTCCATTGGCGATGCCGTCGCCGCCGCATCAAAAGCCGCCGATAAAAACGGCGCTGCCTCGTTTTACGTTGTTGACCAGTCCGATCAGGGCAACAGCGGTAACCAGCGCGTGACTGTTGCGCTGTACAAAGAGAATGCCCCAAAGGCAGATCAACAGAAAAACCGCGTGATTAACGGCATTGTTGAACTGCCGAAAGATCAGGCTGTTCAGCTGGAACCGTATGACACCGTGACCGTTCAGGGCTTCTACCGCAGCCAGCCTGAAGTTAACGATGCCATCACCAAAGCCGCGAGAGAAAAAGGCGCTTACGCGTTTTATATCGTGCGTCAGGTTGATGCCAACCAGGGCGGAAACCAGCGCATTACCGCCTTCATCTATAAGCAAGATGCGAAAAAACGCGTAGTGCAAAGCCCGGATGCGATTCCAGCGGATTCAGAAGCCGGTCGTGCTGCGTTAGCAAAAGGCGGTGAAGAAGCGAAGAAAGTTGAAATTCCGGGCGTAGCAACGTCTGCGGCACCAAGCGCTGAAGTGGGTCGTTTCTTTGAAACCCAATCCACCAAAGGCGGTCGTTATACCGTTACGTTACCAGACGGCACGAAAATTGAAGAGCTGAACAAAGCCACTGCCGCGCAGATGGTGCCGTTCGACAGCATCAAGTTTACGGGCAACTATGGCAACATGACAGAAATCTCCTATCAGGTGGCGAAGCGTGCTGCGAAGAAAGGCGCGAAGTATTACCACATCACCCGCCAGTGGCAGGAACGTGGCAACAACCTGACCATCAGTGCTGATCTGTACAAGTAACAAAACGGTTTCATAAAGGCGGCGCAGTGCCGCCTTTTTTGTTACTTTTTTTCTGATTTCTGCCCCATGTCATTGCATGCATCCGTCACACTCCGTAAAATCCCGCGCCTTAGCGTGATCCACCATTTTTATGCGCCTTAGCGAAATAATTATTCTGGATTTGGACTTTTCATAACAGGAAGCCAATGGAAAAGAAACTTGGCCTGAGTGCGTTAACTGCACTTGTATTGAGCTCAATGCTGGGCGCGGGCGTATTCAGTTTGCCGCAGAACATGGCGGCCGTCGCCAGCCCGGCCGCATTACTAATTGGCTGGGGCATCACCGGCGTCGGGATTTTGCTGCTGGCGTTCGCCATGCTGCTGCTGACGCGTATCCGACCGAATCTGGACGGCGGAATATTCACTTACGCCCGTGAAGGTTTTGGCGAGCTGATTGGCTTCTGCTCCGCCTGGGGCTACTGGCTGTGCGCGGTGATCGCCAACGTCTCCTATCTGGTTATCGTCTTCTCGGCGCTCAGTTTCTTTACCGATACGCCCGAACTGCGCCTGTTTGGTGACGGCAATACCTGGCAGTCCATCGTCGGCGCCTCGGTGCTGCTGTGGATTGTTCACTGGTTGATTTTGCGCGGTGTTCAGACCGCGGCCAGCATTAACCTGGTGGCGACGCTGGCCAAGCTGGTGCCGCTTGGCCTGTTCGTCGTGCTGGCCTTCCTCGCCTTCCGTCTCGATGTCTTTACGCTCGATTTCAGCGGTATTGCGTTGGGCGTTCCCGTCTGGGAGCAGGTGAAAAATACCATGCTGATTACCCTGTGGGTGTTCATCGGTGTTGAAGGTGCCGTCGTGGTCTCTGCCCGCGCGCGTAACAAACGCGACGTGGGACGCGCCACGCTGCTGGCCGTCCTGGCGGCGCTGGGCGTTTATCTGCTGGTGACGCTGCTGTCGCTCGGTGTGGTGGCCCGCCCTGATCTGGCGGAGATGCGTAATCCGTCCATGGCCGGGCTGATGGTGAAAATGCTCGGTCCCTGGGGTGATGTGGTTATCGCGGCAGGTTTGATTGTCTCCGTCTGCGGCGCGTACCTGAGCTGGACCATTATGGCGGCGGAAGTTCCGTTCCTGGCCGCCACGCACAAAGCGTTCCCGCGCCTGTTTGCCCGTCAGAATAAAAACAGTGCGCCATCGGCCTCTCTGTGGCTCACCAACATCAGCGTGCAGGTCTGTCTGGTGCTGATCTGGCTCACAGGTTCGGACTATAACACGCTGCTGACCATCGCCTCCGAGATGATTCTGGTACCCTATTTCTTAGTGGGCGCATATCTGTTAAAAATTGCGACCCGCCCGGCACACTATGCGGTAGGCGTAGGTGCCTGTATTTACGGTCTATGGTTATTGTATGCTTCCGGCCCGATGCATCTGCTGCTGTCCGTGGTGCTCTACGCGCCAGGCCTGCTGGTGTTTATCTACGCTCGCCGTACGCATCAGCTTGATAATGCCCTTAAGCGCCGCGAAATGGCGTTGATAGGTTTGCTGTTAGTCGCTGCCGTACCGGCAACGTGGATGTTAATGGGATAGCGCCGCCTGTCCCATTGTTGAACTGAAAAGGAGATTACGATGGGACACACGCAGCAACGCCCAATATTGATCACTGGCGCAGGCCGTCGCATCGGCCTCGCCCTCGCCCATCACTTTCTCAATCTTCGCCATCCGGTTATCGTCAGTTACCGCACGGAATATCCCTCCATTGAAGGGCTACGACATGCCGGAGCCGTCTGCATTCAGGCGGATTTCTCCACGGATGAAGGTATTCTTGCTTTCGCGGAAAAAGTGAAATCGACCACCCCCGGGCTGCGGGCGGTTATTCACAACGCCAGTACCTGGCTTCCTGAAAAAGCAGGACATTCGCTCAGCGAAACGCTCGCCTGCATGATGCAGATCCACGTTAATGCGCCTTATCTGCTCAACCATGCCCTACAGGATCTGCTACGCGGACACGGCCATGCCGCAGGCGACATTATCCATTTCACCGATTACGTGGTGGAGCGAGGCAGCGATAAACACATCGCCTACGCGGCCAGCAAAGCCGCGCTGGATAATATGACTCGCTCGTTCGCGCGCAAGCTGGCCCCCGAGGTAAAAGTCAACGCGATTGCCCCGGCGATGATTTTATTTAACGAGGGCGATGATGCCGAGTATCGTCAGCAGGCGCTTAACAAATCGTTGATGAAAATTGCGCCCGGCGAGAAAGAGGTGATCGACCTGATCGATTATCTGCTGACCAGCTGTTACGTCACGGGAAGGACGTTTGCCGTGGACGGTGGCCGCCCGCTGCGCTAGTGAAAGCGGCTCCAGAAGAAGATGAGCACCCAGGCGCTGAGGCTCCAGCAGACCACCGCCCCGCCCAGCGCCAGGGGCAGACGCAGAAAACCGGTGAAGTACCACAGCGACAGCAGATAGATGAAATACGGGATGATTGACCACATCCCGAATACAATGGTAGCCCGCAGCGCCTCTATACCCCGCTCAGAGGCCACAATATAGTGCGCAATTAACGCAAAGGTGGGAAACAGCGGGATAAGCCCGGCAATGTAGTAGTTCTTCGTTTTAGCCAGCACCCCAATCAGCAGCACGACCAGCGCACCCAGCGCGGCTTTGATCAACAGCCCCATTCTTTTCCCTTAACAATCAAATAACATTCCCGTGCAGGATAACGGAACTCCGGCTAATTATGAAAGATTAATGGAAGGTTAAGGTTGTGCGGTGTATGTTGACGTTTTTCGCGATGACAGACGTAGTATGAATAAGATTGTTTATGTTGAAGATGAACCCGAAGTGGGTCAATTGATCGCCGCTTATCTGGGTAAACATGATATTGAAGTGGTTGTCGAACCTCGTGGCGATCGCGCTGAAGACGTCGTCACCCGCGAAAATCCGGACCTGGTGTTGCTGGACATTATGCTGCCCGGAAAAGATGGCATGACGCTTTGCCGGGATCTGCGCGCGAAGTGGGACGGCCCGATCGTGCTGCTGACCTCTCTCGACAGCGATATGAATCATATTCTGTCCCTTGAGATGGGCGCGAATGACTACATCCTGAAAACCACGCCGCCGGCGGTCCTGCTTGCCCGTTTGCGCCTTCATCTGCGTCAGCGTGCCAGCGCTGAGCGTGAAGCGCCTGCGCCCTCTTTAACGCCGCATAAGGCGATGCGGTTCGGCACGCTTTCTATCGACCCGGTCAACCGACAGGTTATGCTTTCCGGGGAGCTGATTGCGCTCTCAACCGCAGATTTTGTCCTGCTGTGGGAGCTGGCAACTCATGCCGGGCAAATTATGGACCGGGATGCATTGCTGAAAAATCTGCGCGGCGTAAGTTACGACGGAATGGATCGTAGCGTTGATGTGGCGATTTCTCGCCTGCGAAAAAAACTGCAGGACAGCGCCACCGAGCCCTACCGCATTAAAACCGTACGTAATAAGGGCTACCTGTTTGCCCCGCACGCATGGGAAACCTGAAAAAAAACTACACAGTAAATTTCGAAAAATAACTTGCGATGCATCAGGAATGTTATCGGTATACGTCGTAAGTTTTCGATTATATGCATCGTTAGTCATGAAATATCCCTTGATCACATTCCTCTTACCTGTTCAATTTCGATGTGCATTTTTCGCGTAAACAAAAGTAGCTCTAATGTATTTCATTGCTATAGTACAATATATATTCAGCAGTTCAGGAATCATCATCGATCAAAAATCCGTCACTTAAATGCACATTGTGTTAAAAATGAACTTTACAATTGACTAAATTATTATCTTATCCTTATGAAAACAAAGGGGATATAGTTAGCATATAAATAATATCGATCTTTTTCAATAGCTTACGCGTTTGCAGAAATCTAATTCTCATGCTAAACCTTATACTCTCTCAATTATTTAATGAACGAGGTATAGCAATGTCATGGAGAGTCATTAGCTCGGTAATTTGTCCTAACACGGGAATCGTTTATTCAAGCATCTTGGGACTCAAGTTCTTGAAACTCATCATTTGGTATGAAAGCGATGTCTATTTGTACCCCGGCGATAGGATATATCCGACAAAGAATGGCGTCTTCATTAATGGTGTTTTCAAGCCTATATCGATATACAACATCTCCCCTTACAACGAGATGTTATGGAGTGAAATTAAAAACAAGATGGCCTGCCCATACAATCGAAACCAGGAAGAGGAGATATGTACCTACGCGGTGCATTGCAACGCGCGTAAGTGTCCGCATGGGTTTATCACGAATCCACTGATTGTCAGCACAGTCAAATCCAGACATTAACGAATGTTGGTAATGTTCAGGTTACAAAGATAAGTATCTTTGTCGCACCGTTTGCGCCGGATACCTCTCACTGGTAAACGCCATAAATAAAGCCACCCGCAGGTGGCCTTTGTCATTGTTATTCTGATTCACAAATACTCTCAATCGCAAATAAACTCGTATAGCGAAGCGTAAACGGATTACCCGGGCATTGATGGAATAAAGCGATGCCGTGTTTTATTACCTTTCGACGAATACCCCTTTTCAACGCATCATGCCTGACTTGCGCCCATAGCGACCCTGCTGGTAAAAGACGTGTAGTGAAGCCCCTGTTTCGGTGAAATTAATGAAGAAGCTGTTTGTTCAGTTTTATTTACTGCTGTTTGTCTGCTTTCTGGTGATGACCATGCTGGTCGGGCTGGTCTATAAGTTCACCGCAGAGCGTGCGGGCAGACAATCCCTGGACGATCTGATGAAAAGCTCGCTCTACCTGATGCGTAGCGAGCTGCGCGAAATTCCTCCGCATGACTGGGCACGTACGTTAAAAGAGCTGGATCTGAATCTGTCGTTTGATCTGCGTATCGAACCCATGAAGGATTTTGATTTAGCGCCGCCGGCGATGCAGCGTTTGCGCGACGGAGACATCGTCGCCCTGGACGAGAAATATACTTTCATTCAGCGTATTCCGCGCAGCCACTATGTCCTGGCCGTCGGGCCAGTGCCCTATCTCTATTACCTGCACCAGATGCGCCTGCTGGATCTCGCCCTGCTGGGCTTTATTGCCATCTCGCTCGCTTTCCCTGTGTTCATCTGGATGCGACCGCACTGGCAGGACATGCTGAAACTGGAATCCGCCGCACAGCGTTTTGGGGAGGGTCATTTAACTGAACGCATACATTTCGACAGTGGTTCCAGTTTTGACCGTCTCGGTATTGCCTTTAACCAGATGGCCGATAACATCAACGCCCTGATTGCCAGCAAGAAGCAGCTTATCGACGGCATTGCGCATGAACTGCGCACTCCGCTGGTACGCCTGCGTTATCGCCTGGAGATGAGCGAGAACCTCACCGCCGCGGAATCGCAGGCCCTCAATCGGGATATTGGCCAGCTTGAAGCGCTGATTGAAGAGCTGCTGACCTATGCCCGCCTCGATCGGCCTCAGACGGAGTTGCACCTCAGTACGCCGGATCTTCCCGTCTGGCTACAGACGCATATTAACGATGTGCAGAGCGTTAACCCTCAGCGAAAACTGCTGACAGCCATTACACCCGGCGCGTACGGCGCGCTGGACATGCGCCTGATGGAACGCGTGCTGGATAATCTGATGAACAACGCCATGCGCTACAGCGAAACCACGCTGCGCATAGGTTTAGATTTGCAGGGGAGCCAGGCAATTCTGTGTGTGGAAGACGATGGCCCCGGTATTGAGCCAGCGGAGCGTGAAAAAGTTTTCGAGCCGTTTGTGCGCCTCGACCCCAGCCGCGACCGTGCTACCGGCGGCTGTGGTCTGGGGCTGGCTATTGTCCGTTCTATTGCCCAGGCGATGGGCGGTTCGGTTCGCTGCGAAGCGAGCGAGCTGGGCGGGGCCCGGTTCGTCTTTAGCTGGCCGATCTATCACAACATTCCTCTTCCCATACCTGCCTGACCTAAACCGCACGCTGGCCTGACCCGGCGTGTTGTGCTATATCAGTAGTATGTTGTAACTAATTAAGGGCTATTATGGCGACTTACGATCTCATCGAAAGGCTTAACACCACATTTCGGGAAATAGAGCAGGCGTTACTGACCCTGACGGCGCAACTACAGGGCTGCCGCCTGCTGGCCGCCCGCGTCTTTTCCCTGCCCGAGGTGGCGAAAGGCGCGGAACACGACCCGCTGAACACCATTGAGGTAACGCAGCATATCGGTAAAGTGGCGCTGGAACTGACGTTGCAGCACTATCGCCGCCTTTTCATCCAGCAGCAGTCCGAAAATCGCAGCAGTAAGGCCGCCGTTCGCCTGCCCGGCGTCATCTGTCTGCAAACGGATACCGCAACACGTGAAGCCATTGAGGCGCAAATTACGCATATTAATACGCTGAAAGCCGCCTTCGAGAAAATCGTGACCGTTGAGTCCGGGCTGGCACCGGCTGCCCGTTTTGAATGGGTGCATCGCCAGCTTCCGGGGCTGATCACCCTGAATGCTTACCGCACGCTGACGGTACTGCGCCACCCCGCCACGCTGCGCTTCGGCTGGGCCAACAAGCACATCATTAAAAACTTCACGCGCGACGAGATCCTGGCTCAGCTGGAGAAAAGCCTGAAATCGCCGCGAACGGTCGCCCCGTGGTCCCGGGAACAGTGGATTGAACGGCTGGAGCAGGAGTACCACAGCATTGCCTCCCTGCCGGCTGATACCCGTCTTAAAATAAAGCGTCCGGTGAAGGTGCAGCCTATCGCTCGTGTCTGGTATGCCGGACAGCAAAAGCAGGTGCAATACGCCTGCCCGACACCGCTGATTGCGCTCTACGATGCCGATCAGGGTGCGGTGGTGCCGGATATCGGAGAACTGCTGAACTACGATGCTGAAAACGTTCAGCATCGCTATAAACCCCAGGCGCAGCCGCTACAGCTGATTATCCCGCGGCTGCACCTGTATGTGGCGCAGTGATTACCTGATGCTGCCCACCATCGCTTCCGGGCGGACCCAGGCATCAAACTCGGCGTCCGTCAGGTAGCCCAGCGCCAGCGCAGAGGCTTTCAGGGTAAGCCCCTCTTTGTGCGCTTTTTTAGCGATTTCGGCCGCTTTGTCATAACCAATATGGGTGTTTAGCGCCGTGACCAGCATCAGGGACTCATTCAGCAGCTGGCTGATTCGCTCGCGATTAGGCTCAATGCCCACCGCGCAGTGCTCGTTAAAGCTCTCCATGCCATCGGCCAGCAGACGAATCGATTGCAGTACGTTGTGGATCACCATCGGGCGATAGACGTTAAGCTCGAAGTTACCCGACGCGCCGCCCATGTTGACCGCAACGTCATTACCCATCACCTGACAGCACAGCATGGTCATGGCTTCGCACTGCGTCGGGTTTACTTTACCCGGCATAATGGAGCTACCCGGCTCGTTTTCCGGAATGCTGATTTCGCCGATGCCGCAGCGCGGGCCGGAGGCCAGCCAGCGCACGTCGTTGGCGATTTTCATCAGCGAGGCTGCCAGCCCTTTCAGCGCGCCATGGGTATGGACCAGCGCATCACAGGTCGCCAGGGCTTCGAATTTATTCGGGGCGGTAACAAACGGCTGCCCGGTGATCTTCGCCAGCTCTTCGGCCACGCGCACCGCGTACTCGGGATGGGTGTTTAACCCGGTGCCAACCGCCGTTCCGCCGAGCGCCAGCTCCGCCAGATGCGGCAGGCTGTTGTCTATATGCTTAAGATTGTGCTCCAGCATCGCCACCCAGCCGGAGATCTCCTGGCCAAGCGTCAGCGGCGTGGCGTCCTGCAGGTGCGTACGACCAATTTTTACAATGTCGCCGAAAGCCTGCGCTTTCTCGTTAAGCGTAGATTTGAGCACGTTGAGCTGCGGGATAAGCTGCTCGCGGATAGCGATGACGGCCGCCACGTGCATGGCCGTCGGGAACACGTCGTTGGAACTCTGGCTTTTATTCACGTCATCGTTCGGGTGAACCTTCCGCTCCATGCCGCGTACGCCGCCAAGCAGCTCGCTTGCGCGGTTCGCCAGCACCTCGTTCATGTTCATGTTGCTCTGGGTGCCTGAGCCGGTCTGCCAGATGGCAAGGGGAATTCGTCGGGATGTTTGCCCGCCAGCACTTCGTCGGCGGCATTGATGATGGCGGAGGCTTTATCGGCATCCAGCAGGCCCAGATCCTGATTGACTTTGGCGGCAGCGCGTTTGGTCAACGCCAGCGCCTGGATTAGCGAGACGGGCATTTTCTCTGTCGAAATGCGGAAATGCTCCAGCGAACGCTGGGTTTGCGCGCCCCATAGCTTGTCGGCCGGGACGTCGATGGCGCCCATGGAGTCTTTCTCGCGGCGATGCATTGTCATTACTTACTCCTTGATAACAAAGATGGGATTGCTCACATGCTTAAGAGATAAGTATTGATGACTTCTGAGAAACGTTATGGCGCTTTGTGCGCTCTTTTTGATGTCGGGTGGCGGCTGCGCCTTACCCGACCTACGAGAATGTAGGCCGGGTAAGCGTCAGCGCCACCCGGCAATTTACAGAATTACTTCACACACGCCGAACACTGGGAAGACTGGATCTGTTTGAAGAAGTCGTTACCTTTGTCATCCACAAGAATGAACGCCGGGAAGTCTTCCACTTCAATTTTCCAGATCGCTTCCATACCCAGTTCCGGGTACTCCACGCACTCGAGGCTCTTTATACTGCCCTGCGCCAGCACCGCTGCCGGGCCGCCGATGCTGCCGAGGTAGAAGCCGCCGTGCTTGTGGCACGCGTCCGTCACCTGCTGGCTGCGGTTGCCTTTCGCCAGCATGATCATGCTGCCACCGTTGGCCTGCAACTGGTCGACGTAGGAGTCCATACGGCCCGCCGTGGTTGGGCCTAACGAGCCGGAAGCATACCCATCAGGCGTTTTTGCAGGGCCTGCGTAGTAGATCGGGTGATCTTTAATGTACTGCGGCAGCCCTTCACCGTTGTCCAGGCGCTCTTTCAGCTTCGCATGGGCGATGTCGCGGCCAACAATAATCGTCCCGTTCAGGGAAAGGCGCGTTGAAACCGGATACTGCGAAAGCTGCGCCAGGATCTCCTTCATCGGGCGATTCAGGTCAACGCGTACCGCTTCGCCCTCACCCGCTTTTCGCAGTTCTTCAGGGATGTATTTGCCCGGGTTGTTCTCCAGCTTTTCGATCCAGATGCCGTCGCGGTTGATCTTCGCTTTGATGTTACGATCCGCAGAGCACGACACGCCCATCCCCACTGGACAGGATGCACCGTGGCGCGGGAGGCGGATCACGCGAATGTCATGCGCGAAGTATTTGCCGCCAAACTGCGCGCCCAGCCCCAGATTCTGCGCTTCGGCCAGCAGTTCCTGCTCTAGCTGCACGTCGCGGAACGCCTGACCATGTTCGTTACCTTCCGTTGGCAGGCCATCGTAGTATTTGGTTGAGGCCAGCTTAACGGTTTTCAGGGTGCTTTCAGCAGACGTACCGCCAATCACAAACGCGATATGGTACGGCGGGCAGGCCGCAGTGCCAAGGGTGCGCATCTTCTCAACCAGATAGTTCTTCAGCTTGCCCGGGGTAAGCAGCGCTTTGGTTTCCTGGTAAAGATAGGTTTTGTTGGCTGAACCGCCGCCTTTGGCAATGCAGAGGAATTTGTACTCGTCACCGTCGACGCTGTAGAGGTCAATCTGCGCAGGCAGGTTGGTGACGGTGTTCACCTCTTTGTACATATCCAGCGCCGCGTTTTGCGAATAGCGCAGGTTATCTTCGGTGTAGGTATTGTAGACGCCGCGCGCCAGCGCCGCTTCGTCACCGCCGCCGGTCCAGACGCGCTGGCCTTTTTTACCGGTGATAATCGCCGTGCCGGTGTCCTGGCAGGTCGGCAAAATGCCTTTCGCCGCGATATCAGAGTTACGCAGGAATTGCAGGGCAACGTACTTGTCGTTCTCGCTGGCTTCCGGGTCGCTCAAAATATCGGCAACCTGCTGCTGATGCGCCGGACGGAGCATAAAGGAAGCATCGTGGAAGGCTTGCTGCGCCAGCAGCGTCAGCGCCTGCGGGTCAACTTTGAGGATCTCCTGCCCTTCAAACTCAGAGACAGAAACGTAATCGCGGGTTAACAGGTAATACTCGGTCCGATCCTGACTGAGGGGGAAAGGATCCTGATAATGGAAGGGTTTATTCGACATTGTTCTCTCACTTACTGCTTCGGTCTGTTTATTCAGGGCAGATGTTCCGCTGCCCGGCTTAAAAGCGAGTCAGCTTATCCTACACAATTTTTTAACAAAAACTGAGACTAGTACGACTTTTTACATCCGCAGGTTACTTCCATTCGGTTTATTGCTTTAATACGCGAAGTTAATTCCACATATGAATCAGGGCTTGATAATGCAAAAACTCATCAACTCAGTGCAAAACTACGCCTGGGGAAGTAAAACTGCGTTAACGGATCTCTACGGTATCGCCAACCCGGACAACCTGCCGATGGCAGAGCTGTGGATGGGCGCGCACCCGAAGAGCAGCTCAAAAATTGAAGATGCCAGCGGCCAGGTGCGCAGCCTGCGTGATGTCATCGATGCCGACAAAGCCGCGCTGCTCGGCGATAAAGTGGCGAATCGTTTTGGTGAGCTGCCTTTTCTGTTCAAGGTATTGTGCGCCGACCAGCCGCTCTCCATTCAGGTTCACCCGAACAAAAAAGCCTCTGAGCTGGGCTTTGCCAAAGAAAATGCCGCCGGTATTCCGTTAGACGCCGCAGAGCGTAACTACAAAGATCCTAACCACAAGCCGGAACTGGTTTTCGCCCTTACCCCTTTCCTGGCGATGAATGCCTTCCGCGAGTTTTCCGAGATCATCTCCCTGCTGCAACCGGTCGCTGGGGCTCACAACGCGATCGCCCACTTCCTGGAAAACCCGAACGCAGAAGCCCTGAGCGCGCTGTTTGCCAGCCTGTTGAATATGCAGGGCGAGGAAAAATCCCACGCGCTGGCGGTGCTGAAAGCCGCGCTGAACGGCCAGCAGGGTGAGCCATGGGACACCATTCGCATAATTTCCGCGTTTTATCCGGACGACAGCGGCCTCTTCTCTCCGCTGCTGCTGAACGTGGTGAAGCTCAACCCGGGCGAAGCGATGTTCCTGTTCGCTGAAACCCCGCACGCCTACCTGAACGGCGTGGCGCTGGAGGTGATGGCTAACTCCGATAACGTACTGCGCGCGGGCCTGACGCCAAAATACATCGACATCCCTGAGCTGGTTGCCAACGTGAAGTTCGTGGCGAAACCAGCTGCGGAGCTGCTTACTCAGCCGGTGAAAAACGGCGCAGAGCTGGACTTCCCGATTCCGGTTGACGATTTTGCCTTCTCCCTGCATGACCTCAGCGCAGACGAAACCGCCATTGCACAGGAGAGCGCCGCGATCCTGTTCTGTGTGGAAGGCGAAGCGACGTTGCATAACGGTAGCGAGCGTCTGCTGCTTAAACCGGGGGAGTCCGCTTTTGTCCCGGCAAACGAGTCGCCTGTCTTCGTGAGCGGCACTGGTCGCCTGGCGCGCGTTTTTAATAAGCTTTAGGGACTTACTGAATTTTTTAACAACTCTTGCTAAGCTAGTAACAGGCGTTGTAACACCAGGCGGTTTTAACCGCCTGGTTTCATTTTAGGGATAATCGCAATGAAAAAATCGGTCGTAGCGGTAGGAGTGATTGTTGCTTTAGGCGTGATCTGGACGGGTGCTTCCTGGTATACCGGGAAACAGCTGGAAAGCCGTCTGGCAGAGATGATGGCACAGGCAAACAGCGAAATTAAGCGCAGCGCGCCTGAAGCAGGTCTGGAGCTGAGCTACCAGAACTACCAGCGTGGCGTCTTTACCAGCCATATGCAGGTGGTGGTGAAGCCGGTAGCGGGCAATCAGAACGCCTGGCTGAAACCGGGCCAGAGCGTGGTACTGGATGAAGTGGTCAGCCACGGTCCGTTCCCGCTGGCACAGTTGAAAAAGTTTAACCTGATCCCCTCTATGGCATCCGCCAGAACCGTACTGGTAAATAACGAGGTGACGAAGCCAATTTTCGATATGGCGAAAAATGAGTCGCCGTTCGAGATCAATACCCGCATCAGCTATGCCGGTGATACGCGTTCCGACATCGACCTGAAAGCGCTGAATTACGAACAAGGCACCGATAAAGTCGCCTTCAGCGGCGGTAATTTCCAGCTTGATGCCGATCGCGACGGCAAGAATGTCTCTCTGACCGGCGATGCCGCCAGCGGCCTGGTGAATTCAGTCAATGAATATAACCAGAAGGTCCAGCTTACCTTCAACAACCTGAAAGCCAGCGGCAATAGCCGTATGACCGATTTTGACGAGCGTATTGGCGATCAGAAGCTGAGCCTCGATAAGATCGCCATTGCGATTGAAGGTAAAGAGATGGCAGTGCTGGAAGGCATGGATCTGGACGGCAAGTCTGACGTTTCCAAAGACGGTAAAAGCATCAACACCCAGCTGGATTACAGCCTGAAAAGCCTGAAAGTACAGAATCAGGACCTGGGTACCGGCAAGCTGTCACTGAAAATTGGCAACATTGACGGCCAGGCATGGCACGAATTTAGCCAGAAATACAGCAAAGAGAGCCAGGCTCTGCTGACCGATGCCGCCCTGCAACAGAACCCGCAGGCGTACCAGCAGCAGGCGATGGCCGTGCTGTTTAATAACCTGCCGATCCTGCTGAAAGGCGAGCCGGTAATTACCGTTGCGCCACTGAGCTGGAAAAACGACAAAGGCGAAACCAACTTCAACCTGTCGCTGTTCCTGAAGGATCCGGCGGCCGCGACCGGCGAGCCGCAGACCCTGGCGCAGGAAGTTGACCGCAGCGTGAAATCGCTCGACAGCAAACTGACCATCCCGATGGATATGGCAACCGAGTTCATGACGCAGATTGCGAAACTCGAAGGGTATGGTGAAGAAGATGCAGGTAAACTGGCAAACCAACAGGTGAAAGGCCTGGCGGCGATGGGCCAGATGTTCCGCATCACGAAGGTGGAAGACAACACCATTTCCACCAGCCTGCAATATGCTAATGGCCAGGTAACGCTCAACGGCGACAAAATGCCGCTGGAAGATTTTGTCGGCATGTTTGGTATGCCGACGCTGGGCATTCCGGCACCGGCTGAACCGGCAGCGCCGCCAGCAGTACCGCAGCAGTAAACGAAAAACCCCTCGCATGAGGGGTTTTTTATTGCCGGGCGATGTGCAGCGGAGATTACTTCACCGTCACTAACCGCGCCGCCACAATCTGATGCCCGGCCTGCACGTCCGTATTTTCAATACGCTGCATAATTCGGTCTGCCAGGGTGTACCCCATTTCACGAGCCGGCGTCGTCGCCCAGACGATGGGGAGATCGTCTAGCGCATTTTCACCGACATCCGCAAATGCCCCCAGCGCCACCTGATGGCCGAAGAACGTTTCTACCCCGCCCTCACCGCTCTGGCGTCCGGCGCGGATCAAGCCGAACCACGCCCCCATCGCAATCACATCGTTATAGCAAATCACCGCGCTGATTGTCGGGCTGTTGCGAAGCAACGTGCCGATGGCTTCGGCGGCTTTTTTCTGGCTGGATTCACACTCCACCACCCATTCGCTGTGAAACGGCAAGCCGTATTTGATGAGCGTGGAGCAGTAACCGCCCACCCGCTCCGCACGCGTCAGGGACGAGCTTTTACCGCCGAGCCAGGCGATGCGCTGATGGCCGCGATGAATAAGATGCTCGGTCAGCATTTGCGCGGCCTGCATGTTATCCGGCCGAAGGGTATCGGCTTCGTCGAGATAGCTGGCGCGTGACGCAACCACCAGCGGTACGCCTTTCTGCGCCGCGCGCTCACACAATTCACTGCCCACACCGGACGCGCCGGCCACGATCACCCCATCCACCCCTTGCGTCAGCAGCATATCCAGCCTGGAGAGCAGCTGCTCCGGTTCGCGCCCACCGTGGAGCAGGAAAACCATTCGCCCCTGCGCTTCAAGCGCCTCGGTAAGCCCGGCGGTCAGTTCTGCATAAAACGGCGACGCGAGGTCGCGAACAATCAGCCCTATCACCCCGCTTTGCCCACCGCGCAGCGCCGACGCCTGGCGATTACGCACAAAGCCCAGTTGCTCAACGGCCTCGTTGACGCGCTGACCCGTAGCAGGAGAGATGCGCCCCTTCCCGCTCAATACCAGCGAAACGGTGCTAACGGAAACCCCCGCCGCCAGCGCGACATCGTTGATGGTGATCTTTTTCGCTACAGCCATGTGGTGGCGTGACTCCTTGATAATGAGATCGCTAAAACGTTTTATCAATACGTTATCTTTATACTACCAGTAAAAGCCTGAGAATGTGATTTAGCGCGCACTAAAGTTTGATAAAACGTTTTATCTTCTCGCCCCATCGCGGTCGTTAAATCTCTTTCTACCATTTAAGGAGTCGTTTTATGACGACGAAAGCAGCACAAAAAATATCGCTGTGGGAGTTTTTCCAGCAACTGGGCAAAACCTTTATGCTGCCCGTGGCGCTTCTCTCTTTTTGCGGGATCATGCTGGGGATCGGCAGCTCGTTAAGCAGCCATGACGTCATTACTCTAATCCCTTTCCTCGGAAATCCGGTACTTCAGGCTATCTTCATCTGGAGACTATTAAGTCTTTTAACGAAGTGGCTTGATGTTGGATTGATGTGCGGTAACTTCTGCTATGTTGCCGCGATACGATTTGTCATGTGCAATGAACTAACGTCGTTTCGCGGTAACTTTATGCCCCACCCATGCCCCATCACACCACCCTGTCATCCTGCATCACGCTGTTGATGAAGAATGTCACCCGCCCCATCACCTCAACCTCTTCCGCAGCCTCCCCCTCTATCGCTTCACCATCATCACAAATCAGCGCCCTGCCCATGACCCTGGCAAACTGAGTCCGTCCGCCGCTGAGGATTAGCAGAACCTGATTCTGTACCAGTCTGGTGCACGGCTCGATAACCGCAAAGCCAGACGAGGTTTCGAGGATGCGGCTGTCCATGCCGATCCCGCAGATAATTTCCGGAGATAAACGCGGTGCTACGAAATCAGCCGCCGGTGAAGGAAATCCCATCAGTGCACCCTCCCCATGTTACGCAGGATCCAGTATCTGTTATCACTGCCGTCAGTTGTCTTATCTGCAAAACCGGGTTGATAGCGTTCTATCCATGAGTTTGCTTCTGCACGGCTGAAGTGCCAGTTAAACCCCCGCAGCTTTTTGATGAAGCTGTCTGTTCGTAGATAGCGGTAACCTTTTGGGTTAACCTCTATTGCCGCGATAAAAGCGGCATGTATGTCTGCTGTGCGTGGCATCATTACCTCACAAAAAAACACTGTATTTATATACAGTATATTTTGACGATAAAAATGTTCAATCCCGATGTTACCTATCAATTTCACTCAGTGAGTAAATTATTGATCAATTTGGTGGCCGGGAATTTTTTATACAGCGTGCACACCGCAACGTCGTAAATAATCGCCACCTGCTTTCTGTCCACTCCGTTTGCGATCAGACGCCCCGCCTGCGCCCATTGCTCTGGGGTTAACTTCGGGCGCCTGCCACCAATGCGCCCCTTTTCCCGGGCTGCCGCCAATCCTGCCCGGGTGCGTTCCACGATCAACTCCCTCTCCATCTCGGCCAGGGCTGACATTATGTGGAATATGAAACGCCCCATTGGGCTGGAAGTGTCTATGCTATCCGTAAGTCTTTTGAAGTGGATGCCGCGCTGCCGGAGTTCGTCAGATTGGAATGTAACGGTTGCAGTCGACGTATGACTACCTTTGCGCCAGTCAATTTTAAGATTGAGCACTTTTCAGGTTAAGCTTTTCCTCAAGCTCACTTACTCGGCGCAAAAGCTGTTTAACTACAGGAACTAAATACGCAGCACCGACCTCTCCTGGATCGATGATTTTTCCGTCTTCATATGTTGTGCTTTCACTGCTCTCAGGATCAATAACGGTCAGTGCTGATACTGAGATTAACTCAGAATCAAGAGCCTCAACATTTTGCGCGCTATAGCCAACCTTTACCTTTTCAGGAGCCCATTTGAAGGTATATCTGATTGGTTTTAGTCCTGAAATGAAATCAACCGCCTCTTCTTCAGTAATCTCTCTTATTATATTTTTTACGCGCTCATCAGAAGCTGACGGGGTTATGTCCCCATTAGCCGTACTGATAGCACCAGAAGAATTTCTGAAGATCCATCGGTTTTGTTGCGAGCCTGTGCTTGCGAGCATAGGTCCACTGCTACCAATGCTGTTTGCATCAATCCAGTAACCAAAGGATGCACTGGCCGCATAAGTAGATGTTGCAACAATGGCAGTAGTGGCTCGCACCATGGCACCTACAGTAGTCCCGGTGTAACTTACCAGCGTTCCTGTGGAATAATCAGTGTCACCCCACAGTTGAGCACGCCCCGTGAGTCCGCGTATCAGAGTAAGGTCATCGTTTGTTCCAGATTTTGCCGCACCAAGATTAGCACGAGCGTCAGAAGCATTCTTTGCACCTGTTCCGCCCTGACTGATACTGAGGGCGGTAGTCAGCCCGGAAAGGCTGGTGATGTCGTTGTTTGCCCCTTTCTTCGCCAGCGATTTCTGACCCGGTACCGTGACGGCCACACCGTTAATCGTGATGGTGACGTCTGTAGTACCGTTCATCACATCAGCGAATCCGCTCATGTAGCGCTGGTACATCGTGAAGGTTTCAGCGATATCCTGCGCCAGCCCATCCACGCTCAGACTGTCACTCAGAAGAATGGCAAACCGGGTTCCAGCGGGAACAGTTGGGTTAGCTGCTGGCGTTACGGTGAGACTTGTTGCGCTGCCGATGGTGGTAATCTGAAATACCTGCACAGGGCTGGTCATTGCAATAACGGTACAGCCGTTACGAATAAGAGAACCAGCAGCAGTGAAGTTTGTGCCGGTACCTGTAAGGGTGTTTCCGCTGATGGCGATAGTGCCAGTAGTATAAATCATGTTTTCTCCAGGCAATAAAAAACCCCGCCGGAGCGGGGTTTGTTCAAAATTGAATGGGTTAGTGGCAGGTGGTGCTGGTGAATGTGTTGGCGCTCACCCATGACCAGTTAAAGGGATAACCGGCGCGGTACTGCGTCTGATTGTTTTGTTTACGGACTCCGTAGATCTGGACGCTGCTTTCCTGTCCGCCGACCAGGGCTGTTCCGGTGCATACGGGTTGCTGTTTCTCAATAACGCCAGCGCAACCGGAGAGCAATACCGCTACCGCCAGGCAAAGAATCATATTTTTCATAGTGGTTATATCCCAGGGCATTCATGAAGCTACACAATAACAATATGAATCAACGGGATATAATTGATTTGGTAGATCAATTATTCGAAATTGATCGCTAAAAACGATCAATCATAATTGGCGCAGTTAATGGCCATAATCACGTTTCTCAGATTCGAATACGTAACGTTCTGAAGGTTGCCACCGGGGGTTGTCTGCGGCCTGGCGAATATCCGCGTATTGCTTCCCTCAAGTTTTGCCAAGCTCTTGTATATAGCCGAGTATGGCTGCGGTTGACCGCCAGCCGATACAACCCCGGTAATTAGTCCCAGCATGGCAGGCATGCAGGCCCACTTCCCCGCCAGAGTTGTATTGATGTTGTATCCTGAGCTGGCATCCACCCCGGCGGTACCGAGGGTGACAACATCGCTCAGCGTGCGCGTTTCGTTTGTTAAAATCAGCGTCCCTGATGCATCCCACACAGCCAGCCCGTAGTCTGGCTTTGTCTGCGGGAAAATAGAGAAAAAATAAACGTACGCTGTGCCGGTTGCATTCGGTCTGAGAAAATCAATCGTGATGGTGTTCCCGCTTATCGTCTGAGTGATTTCGACCTCAACCGTGCAATGAACGAAGGCGACAACAGGCTGGCCTGCGGGGAATGTGTGCGTCACTTTGGTATTGAACCCCGATGTTCCCTGAAGTGCCGCTGTCTTTCGCGCCTGAAGAGCGATTGGCGAGCTGTTCGCGGTCACCCATACTTCCCCGCTCGTGGTCGTCAGTAAAACGCCATACTCCGCCATTTATGCCCTCTCGATCTGGAAAATGAGATAAGCCGCTGCCGCAGGCTCAGTCCCTGCTGAGTAGTCGGTATCGCCTACTGCTGACACTGTTGCTGTTCCCCCTGAAATGGTGATCTTCCTCCGACTCGTACCAAACTGATCGCCGTTCATGCTCTGAAAATAGGTCAGCCTGCAACCCGGTGGAAGCGCTACGGTGTAAGAGCCTGTTTTCTGGTTCTGGGCCAGCTGGAGATAGCCACAAACGCTGACAGGCTTAACGCCATAGTTATTTACATTGCCTGAGGCGTCCCATGTCTGAACACCATATTCCGCCATCCAGTCCTCCTGAAAAAAAAGAGGCCCCGTAAGAGACCTCCCGTTACCATGTTCCCGTGATTCTCCCGATCTGCACCCTCAACACATTGTTGGCATCCTTGACACTGATCGTTTGATTAGTCTGCTTCATGGCTCCCTCACCAGCTGTCGAACCGTAGTTCTCAAACGTACCTCCCTTATCCAGCCTCCATCCGACTGAGCCAGCGACATAGTTATTGGACTGGATGTAGTTGCCAATCTTGGCGTTGCCGATGGTGCCGTCCTGAATGAAGGTTTCCCGGATAAACACCTGCCCGTTCTGGATAACGAACGGCAGTGTAACCGCTCCCCCCGCCTGCGCCATGACGGCGAAGCGATCCGCCAGGAACAGCACCTGCGACTGCATGCCCGATGGAGTGTTTTCTACACCGATCCCCATTCCGGCGGCATACTGCTTTCCATTCGCGTCCACGGCAACCTTGATGCTGTACATCGCCTTCAGGTCACCACTAACGTTTGCTATCGCCTGCGCGTTGGTGGTGATCGCTGAAGTGTGCCCGTTGATGGTCGCCGTAATGCCGTTTATCTGCGTGGCCGTGGCCTGCTGATAATTGGAAAACGTCTGATTCAGGCTGTTGATTGCTGCCTTGTTGCCGTTCACGTCAGTCTGCAAACTCAGTAGCGAACGCGCTGTTGCCTCCCTGTCGCTTGCCATAACATTATCAATACGATCGATGCTGGCCTTACTGTCACCGTACTGCGCGCTGAGTCTCACCTGCTGATCAACCTGCGCCAGCGTACTCGTTATTAGCGCGATGGAGTTACTCTGAATGCCGCCGCTGGCAGTATCTGTCCTTGCTCCCAGTTCCTCCAGACGGGATGCCATTGAGGAATCGAGGTCCGTGACAACCTGGCTAAGGTCAGTGATTGATGCTGTATTCTGAGCACCTACAGCAGCTGCTGAATCAGCTTTGTCAGATGCGACCTGAGTGGCAGCCGTCAATTGACTTACCGCAGAAGCGCGAGCTTCAGTTTCCGTTGCTAACGCCTGGCGAACATCAGTAATACCCGCTTCATTCTGGGCAGTTTTCGCCTCAAGACGAGTAACATCCGTGACGCGTGCCTCCGTCTCAGTGGCGATCACCTCCCGGAGCTGTTCGAAGGTCGCAGAGTTAGCGCCTTGCTGGGCTGTCTGCCGCACGACAACATCAGCAATAGCAAGCGCGTTGCCGATGATTGCTTCTGCTGTCTGCTTATTCGATCCAACCGCCGCTGCAAGACCGTTTGCATTCTCTTTGATTGCATCAGCCAGTTCTGCGAACTTTTCACTGCTCTCCACCGCGCTCTCGATCAGGTCTTTGAACGTATCAGTCTCTTTAATCTCCTCCAGGATTGCATTGGTGATATCACTGAAGTCGTCTGTTGGTTTTCCGGAAGCCTCTACAAATCCTGAAACGCCAAATGCATTACGAGTTCGAACATAAACGTAATAAACATGGTCAAACTTAAGTTTTTGGATGGTCCACTGATTGCCACGGCCAAGGAATTGAGCTTTATTCTCAATGTCGTCGGACAATGGAATCGGAGTCTCGCCAGCGTACCAGAACTCAAAAGAGGTATCTGATGTTGCCGTTACAGACATAACTGGCACCAGAGTGGCCTGTAATGGTCCGGGTATCCACTGAACGGAGTTAGGAGCCTTTGGCGCGCCTATAATAAGACTCACCTGAGTTTCGGCGCCTTTCATCCCGTTTTCATTGCGCCCACGAACGCCGAGCGTGTAGCTGCCAGCACTCAGACCGTAAAACTCATACCGGAACTGGTCAGTTTCGTACTGAGATACCAGCTTCCCATCAGCACTGTAGATGTACAGCTCAAACACCAGTTTTTTAGTAGTGGTTGCCGTCTCCCAAGTTGCTGTAACCTGGACGGTCTCGGTGTTTGTGTTCAGGATTCGCAGGTTTTCCACGTTAGGCACGCGGTAGCCGTTCAGCGTATCGCTGGGAACTTCAAACACTGCACCCTCGTCAACGATGGCCTGTTTGTTGGGGTCGTGCAATGAGGCCGTTATGCTGTATACGGAGTTGTTTTCCGTTTCGGCAACGCTCAGTATCCGGAAAAGGCGAATCGCAACGCTTGCGGTTGAAATGGCAAATACAGTTCCCGCCCTCACCCATTCAGGTTCGTTTTTGAGTGTGACGTTGTTTCCGTTAACGCCATCAATCTCATAGCGAGAGAACTTTCCGTCCCTCCCCATAATCGACATAGTGGAGCCGTCCGTTACTACCGAGGAATCAACCGCGTCAACCGTTATCACCCTCCCGGAATGAGAAACAATTCTCCCCCCGAGGCGAGTTCCTGCGTAGTCATTATCCATGACCTCAACGATATCACCCGGCGTGAAGTGGATAGCATCGCGTGCCATCTGGAAAGACAGTCTGCTGCTTTCACGCTTTGCTGTTTCCAGCAGCCATTTACCTGCCCGCCATGCCTGTCCGCGAGAGGTGCAGCCAAACGCCTCCAGAGTGGTTTCGTTGTAGTTCCCTTTGGCTATCATCTCATCGTCGGAAACGTACTCTTTCACCTGCTCCCATCCGTTGTCGGGGTCAGTCCAGGACACTACAACCGCATTGTATTTCTCTGAACGCTTTACAGAGCTTCGTTTGAACTCGCCATTCACAACGTTGGCGTTCGTGATTGTCGCAATCGGATCCTGTGGAGCGTCCAGCATTACGGACAGGCGCAGGCCGTCCCACAGCGCAATGCCACGGAACATGCTCGCTATCTTGTCGAGAATGTCTCGCGCACTCGCCTGCTCTGTGATGTAGGCGTTGAGCGTCATGCGTGGCTCTTTGCCGCCATACCCATCATCTACAAGCTGATCGCAATATTGCGACAGAATGTAGAGTGCGCCATCGTCAACATCGATGTATCCGGCGCGTTTCGCCAGGCCAAATCGGGTGTTTTTCGCCAGCTCACGGAACAGCCACGCCGGGTTGTTAGTCCATGCCTTTTTGAAGCCCCCCGTCCACAGCCCGGAGTAAGTTCTAGCAATTGGCTCGTAGTTATCCGGTACGTCAACGATCAGCCCGCGAAGATGATATGTGCGGCTCGGCGTGTCGGTGTACTGGTCACGGTCGATGACTGAGCCGGCAACAGCAGAGAACGGATAGCTAAGGTTGTCGTCGGTGATCTCGCTGTAGCTGTTCCAAACAGTCCCGTTTGACAGCAAATCGCTGCTGCTGTCAGGCGTAATGCGGCGAACGCGGATATCAAACGGTTTGGTGTCGGGGGCATCAATGACGTGCGCCTCAAGGTACTCGCCAGAGATTTTCCCTGTAATCGTCACCGTCTTCTCCATGACCCAGCCCGACGAGCCAGTTCTGGTCTCGATAACCATCGTTACAGAGGTGTTTTTCTGGTTACCCTTGGAGTCCTGCTCCATGAGCCCGGTGACGCCGATGTTAAAACGAACGCGGGTCACGTCCTGATCTGTCACGGTTCTAACCAGCGGGGTATCGTAAGTGACCTCAGTGTTAACAATGGTCGTCGCTTCGATTGCAGAGAAGCCGTTGATTGGCTCCTGAGTTTCCGATCCAGGTCGCCAGGCAACACTAATGCCGTTCACGTTGACATTACCGTTCGAGTCAGTGATAGGCGTCTTATTCAGCTTGAATGAAGACAGGTGCTCCTGATCCACCGGGCCCGCGATTGGCCCCTCAGATATCAGATCCAGTACCCGATAGAATTGTTTTGATTTGAGGTTATCGTCGAGTAGTTTTGGGGTTGATGCTTTACCGCCACCTGAAGACATAGCGCCACCTTAGCTGATTGATTCTTCCCAGTCGGAATTATTAGATGTGTCGATCCCGAGACTTATTACGTTGCTGCCGACCTCCATCTCGCCGAGGAGTATGGGGACAGGATGCCCCTGTCCGACCCTGTTTTCTGCACTGGTAAACGAGTTATTCGTGAGGGTGTTTGTTTCGGCCGCTTCCGCTGAAGTTTTGCTTTTCATGTTCCGGGACATGTAGATGGAGTAAGCAACCGAGGCGGCAGACAGCACCAGTGAGGCAATGAGAACTATCGTACTGGTCTCAAGTCCCGCCCCCTCAATCACCGGGACAAACAGCACTACAGAGCCATCCTTCAGGCGCCGATCCATGTGCCACTGCACCGAAGACGTTTCAACATCCTCACCCGCCACTCGCATTCTTACTCTGGCGTTCAGGAATGCTTTTTTGAACTCATGATTCTGAGCAAGCAAAAGACGAATGCCCTGGGCAGGGGTATCAACGCTCAGCTCGACTTTGCGGAAATGTCGGCGTAAATGCCCTGCAAATTTAAAGATGAGCACTGTTCATGTCTCCATATGGAATGCATCTGCTTAACGTATGCCGGGCGCATTGGTTCTCTCCGGCTTAAATGCCCTGAGCAATCGTGGTGAAGAACCATATTGTCATCGAGCAGAATCATTGCGTGGCAAGGGTCAGCTCCGGGGAATGGTTGCCTGATTATTACGTCACCTGGCAGCGCTTCTCCCGGCGATACCTGATTGAAGCCATTGCGCGACATGTTGTTCAGATAAAGGTTCTCCCCTCTCAGCCACCAGCCATTCGTCCTTTCGAAGTCAGGGAGGTCAATGCCACACAGGTGATACGCATCACGGAATAGCGTGTAACAATCAGTCACTCCGTGCTCGAACCGCCTCCCCAAAAAGTAATCCACAGGCCTGAACGTTCTGATTTTCCCGTTACAGGCCAGCACCCATGGAAGGCCCGATGCAACCTGGCATTTACGGTCGGCGCCGGACAGAACCGGGCTGTTCATTGGGTGAGAGTGGAATACCGCAGTCACCTCTCCAGCCTCCTCGGCCGCCAGCCACTCATCATCACTGATTCGGAAGTGCTTTCCAGGCTCCGGGTGAACATTCCGACAGCGGAACAACTGCCCGCCATCCAGGATTAAGCCGCACACCTCATCCTGCGACGATGCCGCATAATCGAGTAATTCCTGCATCATGAAACCTTCTGAGAGCCGGGGAAGCTGCTGATTGGCATTGGTTCCGGTCGTGGATAACGGAAGCGGCAGCCGCTACGGCGGTGAGAGCATTTGTCCTTCGCCGGGTCAGTGGTTGGGTTGTCGCGCTCGTCTGCAACAGGGGGGCCGTCATAGCCGCACCCAACACCCCGATACTGCCACTGACATACGTCTGCAAGGATAGTTCGCGCCGGGATGATGGCGTTATCGCAGTCAATCGGCGTCGCCAGCGTGTAAGTGACCTGCTCGAACGTCTCTTCCGTCATCTCCTCAACAACGTAGCGGGAAACCGCTTCCTGCGTCGGATCTGCGTCAGGGTTGCCATTGGGGAAGTTCACCGCGTCCAGGTATTTCACCGGAACCTGACGGCGGGTGATCACCACCCCAAGCATGTCGTCGAAGTCATGGTTTATGCCCGTCAGTAAACCCGTGACGTTCGCCACCACCATTGTTGGCCGGGCATATGTGCCTTCGTTCTTTGACTCGAACCCTTCGACTGCTATCGGGTATGCCTGATACTGATTCCCCTTCCAGATCACATTTCCGTAATATCCATTGGTGCCGGAATGGAACCGGATAAGGTCTCCGCCAAAGGGTTGCAGGTCGGCTTCGAACAGGTCGATAAACGCGCCTACTCCGGCGTCGACGCTATCAATAATCATACTGGCTGGTATGTCGCGCACGGCAAACTCCCATAAAAAAAGCCACCAAGTGGTGGCTACTGTTTGAATATCAGGATGTTGCTTACTGATAACCCTGGTTAACGTGTAAGCTCAGCCCGTCAGTGGTGGGACACTGATTCACGCAAAGAGGAGGAATGGCTGAATAACTCTTCGAAGGAAAAAGGATGATCACCAAAGTAAAAATCAAGTTTATTTCCCCTATTGATGGATCGGTATCAGATACCCCCACGGAGCATGCAATTCCCGTAGTTCCATTGACAGTATGGCCAAGTAGCTCAAAAGATATAAACGTTTATAAACCAAATGGATTGAAGGCTGGTGCCTACGCACTTATAGATACCGGAGCAGATATTTGCTATGTGGATTCAGACTTTGCTGACGATTTAAAACTCCCAATCGCGGAAAAAACAACTGTGAGCGGAGCCACCTCAACAATAGAAACTACAGTTCGGCATGCGGTAATATCGTTCACTGAGGACGAAAGAGTTTTTTCAACAGAATTGACTTCAGTGCCATTGGTAAGTAACGGGAGAAAATTCCAAGTCGTTTTCGGAATGCAACTAATTAAAATGGGCGCCCTTACGATGGATTTTTCCAATCAAGTATTTGAGTTAACATTTTTTAACTAACCCCCCAGGGATACCTCCCTCTTTTGCAAGACTGGATAAGGGCATTGCTTTTGCTGTTTTCCTAGAATCGGTACCAGAATTGAGTTGCGATTTAATATCTTTTAATTCGCTCTCAATTCTCTTTACACGTTCAGCTAAAGTCATAACTGTCTCCCGCCTTTCGGCTTATCGTGGTACTTGTTCAAAAGTGGCCGTCAGTTCAAACAGCGGCCCGGTCTTTGTCATATTCCAGGATCGGCAGACAAACAGCTTCCTCACTCCCGTATCGGATGACGTCCAGTAGAACGATTCAACCGCCCCCCTGGCCTTGAGGAATGCCTCAGCATCCTTCGCAGGGTTACTGCGGCACGCTCCGCTGACGCCGCGAAAGGTGAGCGAGTATTTATCCATCAGTGGATTGATACCCTTCACCTGTCGCTGCTCGTAGCCGTCACCTAGCTTAACGACGGCTACGTTGGGTGTGCGTTCAACCTGGTAAGCTCGCTGCGGTGTCCATGTGAATGTTTCTGGCATTACTTACGCCTCCCTTGCAATAAACCACCGGGACGAGTGCTCTGGTCTACCATCATCTTCAGCATGTCGTTACTCCACGCTTTGCGCAGCCTTGCGATATCCTCACTGCCAATTCCCCCAGTGGTATTTATCGTCAGGTTCATTACGGGGTTGAATGAAGCACCACCACCTCCGCCCCCCAGCACATCTTTGTTGCTGATCACCCGGCCGTTATCACCAGGTATCATGTACTGGCTGCCATTGCTGGCCTGGAATATCTCTGGCTTACCTTTCTCACCTACCCGATACAGAGATCCGGCATCGACCGGACCACCGTTATAACGCGCACCAGCAACGGCCATTCCTTTGGCTGCCAGGAGAGAGCCAGCATAGGCCGTCTGACCAACAGCAGCAGCACTCCCCATTGTTGCTATAGAAGCACTCATAGCAGCAGGCGCCCATGCAGATGCAGCGGCGGTAGCCTGAGCCATTGTAGATGCCAGTGATGCGGCAGCAGCGGCCTGCCCCATTAACTGGCTCTTGACCCACTCAATCCCCATTTGCACCAGGCTACCGACAACGCTGTTGAGGATTGTCGTGCCGATGTTGGCGAAGGATTCTTGCAGGCTCTGAGTGCCGTTGAGCAGCCCGGTAATGGCATTGGTCGCCCCCCCCTGGAGAGAATCGATAGCGTCAGCCATCAGCTGATTGGTCGTGCTCTGGTTGCGGTAAATCTCCCATTGCGCCGCAATACGAGCCTGCTCGTATTCGGTATTGGCCGCGTTCATCAGCTCGAGGCCGCGCTGAGTGATCTGACCTTTCTGCGTCTCAAACTGCTGGATGAGAGCCAGTTCCTGCGCGTGCTTGTTAGCCAATTGCTGAACCGGGTCGATTTCACCGAGAGCGGACTGCTGAGGCGTGACTACCTGCTGGGCACGGATTTTTGCCAATCTAATCTGATGATCTGCTTCCAGACGTTCTGAGGCTTGATCATATTGCTTTTTACTTATGAGTTGAGCTTTGAACGCCGCTTTGATTGCTGTAACTGAATCGTCATAGGAGCGATTCTCTGCATCTTCTGGCAGCTCTTGAAGGGCGACAGCAAAACCCTTGGTCGCATCCGCCGCATCTAAAGCGGCTTGTTTATATTGCCTTGCCTTGCTTCTCTGCTCATCAGTAGCTTTAGAGCCAAGAGATTGCTCTGCTCGAAGAAGTTGCTGCTCCCTTGTCAGGGTTTGCGTCGAGTCTGCAACTAGTTCTGCCTCTTGCTTTAAATTCTCCAGTTTGTTAGCAATGGCTTCAGATTGCGTGGCTGATGTTTTAGATTCCTGATTATTTTTCTTCAACGCGGCAGTGTTACGCTCAGTTAAAGCATATTGGTCTTGCAATTGTTTAATGCGCGGATCGTTATTCTTCCAGCCGGCATCCTCTGCGTCATACAAAGCCATTTGCCTGGCTCGCGCCTCTCCCTCAAGTTTTGATAGCGTCAGTCTTCTCTGTGCATTTTGCAGTAGTTTCTGAGTGGCTTTGTCATCGCCTGTCGTATCGGGAGCGTTGAATTCTCCACCTTTTTTAGCATCGCTTGCTGTCTTAGCTCTGATATGAGCTATTTCACCTTCGACCTGCTTTAACTGAACGGCGGCCTGAGCACGACGAGCCTGGAATACTGAGTCAGTCTCATACCAGCGCTGACCATCTTTAAGCTCAGAGTTTAATTCTTGCTGTAGCTTAATAAGCTTCGGCATTCTTGCAGCGTTGCCAGCATTATTGTTGTAGAAATTCAGGTTATCGGCAACGCTTTGCATAAGCCCTGCCAATGTAGATGTAAGTCCTATGGCATTATTGAGGTCGCTTATTGCATTCTTAAAAGCCACATCCAAGCTGTTCTTTGCTCTGTCGATACTGACAGGCATTTTACTAAATTCTTCATTAACATTTTGCGATTGCTTTTGAATTGCATTAAGAGCGTCCTGGGCTGTTAATTTACCTTCAAGCATCATTTTGCGTAGGCCGCCAATTGATACTCCCAGACCGGAGGCAATCTGCCTTGCCAGCTCTGGCATTTGCTCAAGGATGGAATTGAACTCTTCAGCCCTAACAATTCCACCTGAAATAGACTGACCAAACTGTCTTAAAGCGTTCGCCATTTCTTCGGTTGAAGATCCACCGACTGTGCCAATTTTTTGTAATGTGTCAGTTAATGAGAGGACTTGCTGGTTTGTCGCTCCAGTCTCTTTTAATGCGGTAGTTAATGATTCCCAGAGTCTTTCTGTTTCCTCTAGGCTATTTCCAGATCCAGAGGCAATAGCGGATAAAGATGACATGGTTTCCCGAGCTTTATCTGCATCAGGTGAAAGCCTTGCTACCCGCGCTTGCAGCGTATTCATATTATCTGCAATTTCTATAATTCTTTGGGCTGCCTGAATGGTGAAAGCCCCGGCAATTGCAACTCCGACTTTATTAAGGCCTGTACTAAGCCTGTCGGCTGCTTTATCAGCTTTACTGAGATCGCTTTCCATCCGCCCTGTGACCCGATTAACATCTTTCCCTGCGGTCAAAAGCTCTGCGGTATCAGCTTTAATTGTGTACTCAATATCACCAACATTCTGTGCCATTTTTAATCTCCGGGCATAAAAAAACCCGCCGGAGCGGGTTTGGATTACTTGCAGGCCTCTCGACCTAGGTAGTAAGCAATGGAGCCACTTACTATTGGCGACATGCCAGGATCGGCCTTAGAGCTCTTCATTTCTTCTAAGCTCTCACCAGAACCCAAGTATTTAACTTCGTTTGCTTCACAATTATAAATTCGCTGCGAAAATGTAACCCCAGATGACCCATCTCTTTTTGTCGTGATTGTTCTGAGTGAGCCTTGAGAACCTTTGTCCAGCACTGTGTATGTTGCTTTCGAATCAGTTGGCACCTGTATCTGGTATGATGCGGCCAAAACCGAAAAAGAAAGCAACGAAAATCCTAAAAGAAGTGTTTTCTTCATATCCCTATCCCCTTTGGTAAAAGATGAGGGAATCCTAGCAGGGATCGTGGCCAGGGAAAACTCAGCGAGCGCTGGGTTAGAAAATGAGCTTGGCAACTGCCATGGCAAGGCCGGCTATACCAATCATGGTCGCAGCTAACCATTTTGTCTGAGCGGAAATAGATTGGTGTAACTCAGCTCTTAAAGAGGCGACATCTTCTTTGTTTGCATAATTTGATTTTATGACTGCTATATCAGTCCGAATGCCAGCCAGATCATCCTCTAGTTTCTTTACACGCTTCTCTAGCATGTCATCTCCTCCGCTACCTCCGCCACCGTGTTTCGGGAAATCGACTACGTGAATGTTATCTTCCATTCTAATATTCATTGGTCTTCCCCTGCTTCTGACAACTTCTGTTCAACCCACTTCAATACTGGCCACGTTGCAAAGTGCATAGAATACGCACAGTTCTTACATATCAAACGATATTCATATTTTACTAAAGAGTATGATGGTCCTTCTGTATCAAGTTTGACAGGGATGGCATAAATGCTGCTTTCGCACCCATCAGGCCCCACAGTGATTGAACTGGCGTTAGGTATAGAAATATCATCACTCCCACAAATTGGGCATATGACTGTTTTGACGCCGCGTTCGAAGAGATATTCAGAAAATAGCTCAGGAGTAACTTTCTCCAGCCGCCGCTGAAGGGTCAGTTGAAGTTGCATTTGGTGCTGTTTTTCGTCTTCCACGCTGATTCACCACGAAATGGTATTTCCTTAAATTTATCACGCGGGCATGACTTCAAAAACTGTTCATCTATCCATGGCAACGGGAAAACCCGCAGTTAAGCGGGTTATCGCTGCCTACATAATGCCAGGCAAATACATTTGAACTTCATCAGCAACACGATCCCGTGCTGCGTTCAGTAGTTGCTTGCGGCCGCCGGAACCCCATCTGGCCATCTGGCTGGCGCATAGGCTGATCTGCTTGGTTTCAGTATTGATGATGTGGTCAATTTTGTTCAGGCGGGACATGGCACTGATGCCGAGGCGAACCACCGTTCGGAACACCTCATATACTTCAATCTCAAATTCCGGCTTAATCCATGCGGCATAACGGATCGCCAACAGTTCAACACCCCAAACGCCTGGTTCATCCCCACCTTTAATAACATTAAGTGGTTGAATTTGTTCCAGAGTGCTTTTTTGCACTTTGGCTTTTAGTGCTTTTATGAAGCGCTTAACTTGAGCACTACGCAAAAACTGACTTGGGCGCTGCTGTTCTGTTGCCTCTCCGTTTGCCACTGCGGCAGCGTGAAGATCATTGAGGTTGTAGCGCCCTTCGTCATCAACGCGAACGGAAACTCCGTTTACAGATACGGTTGGATAGTGCATGAGGTTTACCTATAGAAAGTGAGCCTGTCACACAGAGATAGCCGCCCCAGAGTACAACTAACTCTCAGGCTCGCTTTCTGTAGGCTCTAGGATTATAACGTGCGCGTGTGAAGCGCGTTGGTTTTATTGCGGATACAAAAAAGCCCCGCTATTGCGAGGCTGGTTGTGTTGCTTCGAAGGAGATTAATGCGGGCCGTTCCGTTGCGCGTCGATAGCCAGCATTTGCTCGGCCCAGTCCATAACCTCGTCGTATTTCTCCTGAGTCGGCACTCTGGCTTTCTCTTTCTGCGGGAACTTGGCATTCATGGCGGCGCGGAAGCTGGTCATTGTCATGTTCCAGGCATCAGACTCGCTCATGCCGAGGTGAGCAACAGCGGTGTAGACGAATGACCGTACATCGAATTTGTCACTGTATTCGCCTTTTTTTCCTTCGAAATCCTCCGGCGGCTGATCGCCCATTACGCCATGCAGAATCAGGTGGCGGGCAAGCTGGATAACATCCTCGATTGGGATAACCCCAGGCTTGAACAGCAGCCGTCCTTCTGCGTTCACCGAGTACGAACCAATCACCTCTGCAATATCACCCTCAGAGCAATTCCGTACTACGTTTGCCGCAGATGCTGCCATTTCAGCAAAGCATCGGGCATTGGCCGCCTTCAGGATTTGAGTATCGGAGATTCGGTGTTTCGGGTAATGCCCGGCATGAACCTTCACGAAAGCATCAACAATCTGTTCCGGCGACCCAATACGAGACATGGCGAGGAATGACGGGTTGAGGAATATCTCTTTGCCCCCAGAGCGGACAATGGCCTGGCCGATATCGGTTATTGCTTTCATGAAACCTCTCAAAAAAAATGGGGCCGAAGCCCCTGGTGTCAGGCTGCGTTGACAACAACCGTCGCAGTACCGGATGTGACGGTACCCGCCGTGGTGGATGACACCTGGCAGGTGTATGAGCCAGCATCACCAGCAATCACACTCGCTTTGGTGTACGTTGCGGATGTTGCACCTGAGATATCACTGCCGTTTTTCTGCCACTGGTAAGCCAGCGTAGAACCATCAGAAACCGTCGCGGCAACTGACAGGTTCAGCGCGTCACCTACGGTCAGTGTGCGGTTTTGCGGCTGAGTGGTAATGGTGATTACCGCGCCAACATCACGCACGTCAACCTGACCGGCACTGGACGCTTCGACAGACCAGGTGGCAACGTCGTCGTGCGGCGCCTCATCGCCCCATGATGTCACCATGAACGGCCCTTCGGTGATATCGTTCGGAGAGATGATTTTGAACCACACATACGGCTGGTTGCTGGTCTCTGCTGGCGGGTTGTAGACGTGACGCTTAAGCGCGTTCTGCGCATAAACATCCTCTTTGCGGGTCACACCGTCACCTGAGAACGAAATGTTCTTGTAGGTAACGAGGCTCTCCTGAGTAAATGCAGCGCTCATGTCGCCGGTCGCATCTGCGGTTTCCCACTCTGCATTTACTGTTTTGCCGCGCATCATGCCGAGTCGGCGGTAAGCGCTGGCGGTGGGTTGTACTTCAGGGCATCCAATCGCGTAATAAACGACGACGTCGCGCCCGGTAAAAGCGCCCGATTCACACGCCATAGTGATTTATCTCCGTGTTATCTGGAAATGATGGTTTGAAAGGAAATATCGAAGAGGTAACGCCCTTCTTCGGTCTGGATGGCGGTGATGCCGCCTATTGGCTGCATCGAAATGATGCATTCGGTTTTGTAGTCGTCGATCATCGCCTGGCGGATGGCGTCGGCGCGGTCTTCAACATGGTTAATATCGCTGTCGTTCTGACCTGACAGGAGGAGGATGCGGAAATAATCGCGGGTTATCGCTTCTTCTGGCTTGCCGCCACCGTTCTGCTGGATGACAAGGTATCTTTCCCCCTCGGTATTCTCCAACTCATTCCAGAATCGCTTCTGGACGCGATAACCAACATCAAAGCCATGCGACTGCAACCACGCTCTCAGCGCGTCATACACTTCGCTACGCGTCATACTTTGTACCCTTGCTTGATGATGGCCTTAATCTCGTTGAGACCGTCACGCTCAAAGCCTTTGGTCAGGAACCCCGGCTCGGCATCGGGATCCCAGTAATTCCCCTTCCCGGTGCCGCCGCCGAATTCTTTTCCAGCGCGAGTTCTTCCGAAGTGTCCACGCGGCTGACCTTTTAGCTTACCGGACATACCGTGAACGGCGGCAGCGTATGCAGCCGTGTAACCGACCTTTCCCTGCATCCCGCCGGGCATTGGCTCAAGCTTTCTGTACTGGCTGTTGATAAGCGTGGATGTGTCAATGGGAGTAAGTAGCGCAGCGTGAGACGATCCGACAATCATGACCCCAGTCAGCACTCTTTCTGTGCGTGGCCCGGCAATTTCTGCCAGCACCTTGCGGGTGTTCATCTGAACACGCTTGATACCTTTTACGGGCATGATCCCCTCACGTCAGAATTTTGTAGTCTGGCTCCTCGCCGAATGGTGACATATCCCATTCCGTCACCGCCTTGATGACGTTTGCACCAGCTTTCAGCGGATCGGCCTGTGCCGTTGTGTCACCTCTGGCGATATACCAGTCACGCTTCGGCATGGTCGCATCGATGCCATTGCGCTTCAGCTCAGTAAAGAAAATCAGGTTCGTGGTGAACTCTTTACCACTGCCATCAACGGCAACTTCATTGTTCGCCGTCCAGGTGCAGTCAATCAGGTATGGGGTGCCGTTTGTCCAGGTGTTGTTCCAGTCGTCATAGACGCGAGGGTAGACAGTGGCGACGTTGGTGTAAGACCAGTTAGCCGTGACTGACACTTTCATCCTCCCACCGGATAACCTCCGGATTCACAGCGGCGACCTTCCGGCACAGCAAATACCATTCCCCGTTACTTTTAACGTAACCCGTGACCCGCCGCCCGCAGTCAGTGATAACCCAGACCTTTACGAAGGGCTCAGGAAGCCTCTGCTTGACCGATATCAACGCCATCATCGACTCCCGTTGCACATGCAGCCACCCCTTGCAATCCAGATGCCAGCGAAAGCGGTGTTAGTCGGATCAGGCGGGATCAGGCTTGTAGCGCATCCATACTTATCTAGTCCCCTCAGAAGCCCCAGAGAGGCTTTCCATCGGTCAGCAAAAGACAGGTACCGAAATGAGCGTGATGCGCCGTTGGGCCCTGTCTGAGAACTGATGTACTTGTCACCCTGCCCCAGCGCCATTAGCCCCAGCAGGTAGGACTGTATTAGCAGAGCGGTTGCGGGAGGGTAATGCGCATCCAGACACTCCTGAATGCTGCCAGCCTGCTCTAAAAGAGCCAGCAGGATGAAATCAGGCAGCGTGATACCGACTGACTCCAGATATTCCTTGGCCTGTACTGTAGTAATCATGCGAGCCTCTGATAAGCCCTCCGAAGAGGGCATAAAAAAACCGCCTTAGAGGCGGCCGTTATTCAGCAGGGAAAAGCTTTTCGAGTTCACCTTCCGGCAACAACTCAGTGAGCTTCTCCAGGCCCAGGTTGCCTTTATGCTCAATGCCCAGCGCATCGAGTCGGGCAATGACTGCCTCTTTGCGCGCTTTGTTGTCAGTGCCAGCACCCGGGGTTGCAGGTACCAGTTCCGCAGCAGCTTTATCGGACAGCTTGCGCACATGCGGTTTCAGCGACGGATGAACTTCGCCCAGCTCAACAACGTCACCAAGCGCAACGCCGTGCCACGGCTTAACCACTTCGTATTTTTCAGCCATGATTGCTCCTTAAGCCAGGTTGGCGCCGTAGACCACACCGGACAGGCCTTCGCCGTCCTTCTTGATCTGCAAACCTTCTGCGGACATGATCTGGAAGTTGTAGTTGCTCTGCGGCATCAGGCGCGGGAGCGGTACAACGCCCACAGCCATACCTACCAGAGGAGAAATCACATCCTGTCGGCGCTCGTACGCCAGGAACTCGTTACCTTCCAGTGCATAGGTCATCTGGATAGACTTAGCAGGAATAAACTTGCTGATCGCATCCAGAACGGTTCCGCTAAGCAGCGCATTTGTGCCGGTGTTGATATCCACCAGATACGGCTTAGCCATGTTGGCCCAGACTTCAGGGCTCACCCACAGCTTGTCGTAAGCTGTAACCTTGTTACGGCGGGCAGTGAGGCCAAATGGACCTGTGGGGCCAAAGAATGCCAGTAGCTCAGCCGGTGTAGCTGTGGTGAGATTGATGTTGGCGCCGCCAGCGCCACTACCCAGGTTGATTTTCTGAGTGTTGCGGTGGTTTTTCATACCTTGCGCTGGCAGACCATCAACCACGATGCTGGCATCGCCGTTCAGGTAAA
The DNA here is from genome assembly GCF_013375955.1 of Enterobacter sp. DSM 30060. Taxonomy (NCBI): domain Bacteria; kingdom Pseudomonadati; phylum Pseudomonadota; class Gammaproteobacteria; order Enterobacterales; family Enterobacteriaceae; genus Enterobacter; species Enterobacter sp. DSM 30060. The sequence goes on along the minus strand of NZ_CP056118.1, from coordinate 3,805,398 downwards.
AGTCGACGCGCTTCTTGTGGAATTTACGCATCTTGGCCGACTGAGATTCCAGGGCCAGATCGATGCCGACAGTGCTCAGCCCGGCAGCATGGCGCCAGTTGACTCCGTAACCAGCAGTGAATACCGGGATCGGATCGCCATCTGAACCGAATTCGGTGTGGTCGAAGGAATACGGCGACTGACCATCAATGCTGATAGAGACATCATCCGCGATATCGCCGGAGACGTTATACAGCTTTGCAGTTTTTCCAATCGGCAGCACGGTCTGCACACCCATCAGGTCATTGACGATTTCCATGCCAATTTCCTGATCGCGCATCTGGATAATCTGGCGGTCAATTTCGGCCCAGAATTCACGTGTAAAGCCACCGATGGCATTCGCCGCCAGCATTTCATGCGTCATGCGCGTGCGGTACGCGTTGACCATCATGTCATGCTGGGCGTTATAAATGTCACGGTTGGCCCACAGCTCACTCCAGTGCCCTTGGAGTCGGCGGTTAGTAGCCAGTGATTCAGCGGTAAAATACATTATTATTCTCCTGATTAAGCGCCAGCATCTGCAGCGGCTACGGTACCGACGCGCATACGCACGCGGATGAAATCGGTAGTGCTGGCTGCGATGGTCGCATCGTCCTGGCTATAGCCAATCACCGAATCGGTGTCTGCAGTAGCTTTGGTAAATTGCCCATTACTACCCAGCTTGATTGGATCGTCTTTGGCGTAAGTCCCCGCCACGCACAGCAGCGCCAGCTCGCGGCCCTCTTCTACGTAGTTACCCACTGCGGAGTCGCCGGCTGGCACTGCTTCAGTGATTTTGAGACCCTGATGATAGGCAACATCGATGATGTAGATACGACCAGCCAGCGAAGTTGCCTGCGCAAACTCATTGTCGTCATTGATGACTGCAGCGGTACCGGGCAGCAAGGATGCGGCAGTAACGCGGGTTTCGGTCTTGTACAGAGACTGACCGTCGATATTAACGCGACGATAACGTGCCATTATTCTGGCTCCTTATTTGAAGTATTCGGCAGGGTTAGGTGCACCGGTTTCTTTCTGCTGCTGCGCATTGTTGGTGCCCAGCGGTGCAGCTTCGCCCAGCGTCTTGAACATCGCATCCAGAGCTTCGCCAGACAGCGCGTTAGCCACGATATCGCCATGGACCTTGGCAACCGCTTCGCGCTTTGTTTTCTCTTCAGCGCGAGAGTTGGCGGTCAGGGTTTCCGAGAGTTGCTTCTGATTGGCCTGCAGCGCATCAACCTTTTCCGCGAGAGGCTTAATAGCCGCTTCAGTATTGGTCGCAACAGCCTGGCCGATCATGCTGCCGATTTGTTCCAGTTCTTCTTTGGTTAAAGGCATGTCGCCCTCCGTTTTGTGGTTTGGTGCAGGCTGTTCCTGCGGTGTGAATAGAGCTTTGAATTTGTTGGCTACGACGGCCACCCATGACTCCTGGCGCGCTACTGCGGTGCCGGTGTCGTCGAAGGTGATAACGCCGCCCTCAGACTTGTAGCCAAACACCTCAGCGGTGCCGCCGTTGCGGATGATTACCGCTTGCGAGTCAGTGAAGTCAGCAACCCATGCGTATTCATCCGCGCCCGCCGCAAACTTAGCTTTGGCCGCCCGATCGAGACGCTGCTCGCGCTCCCGGTAGGATTCACCCACTAGCGCGCCGGAGTTCGCCTTAAGCGGCTGAGCAAGATCGGCATTAACCATCAGGCCTACTCCTTGCTCAGGGGTGGCCGCTCCGACTTCGTGCAGCAGGATCGCGTCATGGTCCATGCTGTGAATCTTCGCCACCCACTCGGCGCCCGTAGCTCTCTGTTGTTCGTTAGGTTCAAGCTGGTCGAGGAATGCGGCAACACTGGTATGAATCGGCGGCACGTCTTCACCGCGCTCAATGGCAGCGACACGTTCAAGCAGTTCCCTGCCACCTTCCGACTCGCTAGCGCGGGCAACATCTACCCACTTTTCTAGGTAGATGCGATTACCGGACTTCTTAACGTTGCGGTTCCACGCGCCGATATGGCCTGCGTTAATCCCCTCAGGCGAGAAAGCAGACACAAACTGACCGTTAACCTGAGGATGCCCAAGCGGTGCCAGGGTGCCTTCCAGTCCCTTATAGTGGGCGTCGATTTGTTCTTGCGTGTACAGCCCGCCATTCATGACGACGTTCGCCGGAAGCGTGTAACTCGGCAGTACCAGATGCTCACGCCCGTTGTATGTTTCGCGCCGGATAGACTGACTGTTCACCTGCGTGGTGATGTTGACCTGCATAGGCATAGTTATTTCTCCGCCCAGGCGTAACCGCGCGCCTGCATCGATTTATATTCCTGTTTTAGTTTCGTAATGGTGTCCGGGTATTCCGGCTTACCGTCCGCATCCACCAGCACCGACTGCTGGCTGCATTTGCAGTTGATGGAGTTGCCATCCTTGCTGTACCAGTCACGGACCTCTTCATTGGTGTAGAGGTGGGCGTGACGCACTGCATGGGTATGTCGGGTGGTCGATGACAGCGCCGAGATGTTAACCAGAAGGGTCTTAAGGCCGAATAGGTCATTCGCCTCCTGGTCTTCATCCCACTTTGCCCGGCGCAGCGCGGTAGTCACTTCAGTGCGTGCTATACGGTTTGCCCGGCGCTTCTCGATTCCGGTCTGGTCTGTCAGGTTGCGCGCAATCTCCAGCGGATTAAGCCCGCGCCCCACGCCATCAGTCAGCACGCGCGCCATGTCGCGCTTAACGTCAGCGCTCAGCCCCTTCATTTCCTCAAATACACGCGCATGCACCAGCGCCATTCGTTGCTGGTACGGGTCGCTTGCGAGGATGGACGCTAACGACTCACGACCAGCGGCGTACACCGGCGACTGCTGGCTGAGGTTGTAGAACGACTGCCCGGTCCCTTTCTCCGAAGCCAGATCTATGTACTCGTAAAACCACAGGTCGTAATCGCCACCTTCAAGCAGCACCTGATCCACCAGGTAACTGGCATCGTTCAGGATGATGGAGAGTAGCGTTGGGTTTAGCTGGTATTCGTATCTGGCGTTTACTGCGAGGGAGGAAGGTATTTTGTCGAGTGCTGATTTGTACGCTTTGCCAATCTTATTCATCCGCCTGGAGAAGTCTTTCATTGCCCGGCGTTCCAGCGCATCGGCTCCGGTCGGATCCTGATAGTTACGCGGCAGAATTGGTGGCTTCGTCTTTTTCGTCGTCATCCTCTTCTCCTAACGGGAATTCATCGACGTTTTCATAACCGGCTGCCGTGCGAATTTCTTCACGGCTGAATGCCGGATTCTCTCCGCTGCCCTGGAACGTCTGGTTAATCTCTGCCATGGTTTTGGCATTGGCGAGTTTCTCAGTTCCTGTCTGCTCGTTGAGGTCATCCCAGATAACCGTCTTCTCGCTGACAGCATCAATGATGTTCAGGTCGATGAGCTTGTCACTGAAGTCTTCAATTTCGAATGACAGGTCACCGCGGCGTGACTGACAGCGCGCGTTGAAATATTTCTGATCCTCGGTGCTTGCCCTTTCACCCGTCTGCATCCCAACCAGAACTTTCACAGGGATATCAACAGATGCAGCGAAGGTTTGCAGGTTGACGTTATAGGTCGCTGACGGATCCGCTACAGCTGTGACCAGTGGTGCGACTGTAGCCCCTTGGGTTGTCATCAGAACATCGTTACCACGGTTCATTTCCCCGGCAACTTCGTTAAACTTATCCTGCAACTCGTCAATGCTCACGCCATAAAGTGACGCGAGATTGTTGAAGTCGATTTCCTTCTCAAAATTGACATTAAGCTGCCGCGCGGCGTTCTTCAGGAATGACTCACCAGAACCACCCTCGACCTTCTCAAGGCTGACGCAGGCGTTATAGCCAGGCTCAAGGAAGCCAATGGCATCATTCGAGTAGTCGCCCAAGATGAAGACGCGATCAGGATGCACAAAGCGCTGATTCGTCCCGCCATTTGGCAGGCTCTCAACGTATTTCCACTGCTTTGGTTGCCCGTAGTCTGCAGATTTCTGGTCAGTTACCCACTCGCTCACAGTTAACGAACCGGCCCATGCGATCGTTACCTTTTTAAGTGACTTACCGCGAACAACCGGCTGATCCCATACTCTTGAATCGTTGATATGCAGCAGGATGCCAGCATAGCGCCCGACCAGGCGGCGGCGGTCAGCTTCAGCAAAGGCCCGCCATAGGCGCTTTGTGAAAACCTTTTTGGTGTTCTTCTCCCAGATGGTCTCGTCCTTGCTCTCGTCGGCATCGTCACCCTCGATGATTTCCGGGTTAGTCTGCCAGCACTTGCCCACCAGCTTCTCAACTGCACCGTGAGAGATACCGCCGCGGCGGTAAAGGGCATAGAGGTTTTCGTAGGTCACCTGCTCAGGGAATCCATACTCGCACCATGCGGAATGGCGCTTATTGTCCAGCCCCATCGTTGGCGCCATCAGTCCCATACGGGCGCGCGCCATCCGCGCATCGTTCAACGCATGGTTGACGGCGAGAGTTAATTTGTCAGTCATGGATTGTCCGTTGGTGGATTTATGGCAATAAAAAAGGCCGCCTGAGCGACCTTAGAAAGAGAATTGGGTTTACAGGCCCTCTTCTTTCATCCGATATTTAAATTCTTGAGCCATCATTTCTGCTTCCGCATACAAAGCGCCCGAATCGCTATCATATGTTGCTTTATCAACAGCTCTTGAGACAAAAACCTTCTTGCCTGTTTCTGGATCAATGTATTCAAATGTTATGACGATTTGTGGACGGCCATCATCTGTATCGAACTGTTCCATATTATCTCCTCATTTTTGTTCAAGAAGATAATCGGCAGGGATAAACCAAAACTTAATTGATTATCTCAATCGTTTTGGAATCATCATCCCTACAGGTTGCGATCCATTCAGTTCTGTCAGTGCGTAAACCATCGCGTCGAGGCGGTCTGGTGATTTCTTCGCAGTGGCTGGGATGTATTCCATCAGCTGATTCTCCAACACGTAGAGATTTCCGTGATTTGCCACTCGGCCCTGCTCGTAGAGCGCCGATATCGGCTCCGCGCGGGCATACTTCCCTTTGCTGGCATGGACACGAATGATGCGACCTTTGAACCCGGCGTTGCGGAGTGTCTCCTCCGCCATGTCTCCACCTTGGTTCGTCTCAATAACTATCGCGTCAGCTTCGTGTTGCTCATAAGCCGATATGGCTTTCTTGGCCCATCCAGCAGGTGAAAATTTACCGCTGTAATCGCCATCCACAGAGAACTGCTTTTTATCACCAGCACCATATGAGCTGGCAGCGACAATACCTGTTTCATCGCTTTCGTCGCTGTTTGTTGCCTGCGGGTCAATGGCTACGACAGTGCGAACCTTGTCGTGATGAATTTGCAACTCGCGCGCCGCACTGATCATCACCTCCGTCCACAGAGCGCCTTCTGCATTAAACCTGCGAGGCTTCTGCATGTACTGGGCTTCTGCGGTGCGCCGGTGCGAGAACAGCGATACACGATGCGATTCATTGTGCTTAAAAGGCCACAGCCAGCCGTCAGGTAAGCCATGGTCAATCGGTATAGCGTGTGAGTTTTCAGGGTACTGCGCCGCATATGGCTGACTATTGTCGATAATCACCGGCAGATTCAGGTGATGCCATTTCTCTCCACTCCCGCCCCGCAGCAGATAGCCACTCAGGTCGTGGTAATGGATCCGCTGCATGATGACAATCATCGGCGTCGTCTCGATCGCCAGTCGTGATTTGATTGTCTCGTTAAAGCGGTTGTTTACTCCGTCGCGGACGATCTCTGAGTAAGCGTCATCTGGCTTAACCGGGTCATCGATAATCAGCGCCCCCTGCCAGCCTGGTTCCATGTGCCCGGCACGAAAGCCGGTAACCTGCCCGGCAGCTGACGACGCATAAACGCCGCCGCCGTGCTCGGTCCACCACATCGCCTTGCTGTCTGCGTCATCGCGCAGCGCCATCGGCCACATCGACTGGTAGGCCTGCGACTTAATCATGCCGCGCGCGGTTGAGGAGTTAAGCAGCGCCAGGTTATGCGAATAGGACAGGTGCATGAAACGGGCCCGGCAGTTCAGCGCCAGCCCTCGGCCCATCATATTGATGGTCGCCAGTTCCGTTTTCGTGTACCCAGGCGGGACGTTGATGATCAGGCGCTGAATCTCACCATCAATGACGCGATCCAGCGTTTGCTGAATCACCTTGTGGTGAGGCGCGACAATCATCTTTCCGCCGGTGCGCTGCTTGAAGAAGTAGCGAGCGTAATAGAGCCCGTCCTCTTCGCATTCAACCTTACGGGCAAATGCCCTTTGCTCAGCAGTCGTCATCCTCCATCATCTCCTGCCGTGCGGATTTGTATTCCTCTTTGCTCATGGTGATCGTCTGGATGGCGCCACCATTCGGGCCGGAATGTTCAAACTTGTGCTTATTGGTGTAGGCATCGCCGCATTCCTTCGCCGCCTGTTCGATAATCTCGGCAGTAAGCGCGAGGTTCTTCATGCCCTCGGCACGCGTTGCCATGCGGTCGAGAACGCGAAGTCGGTACGCCTTGTTAGCGATCGGTATGTCTGAGATTTCATTCTGGAAGCGTTCGCGGGTGGCATTGAACATGTCCACCCATTTCTGCGCCAGCCCCCTGCCGTTTGCTTTCGTCGGGTCGTGTGATTCGACCTGCTGACGAGTGATGCTCAGGCCAAATTCTTTTTTGACCAACTCAACCACCTGGGATGGAGTATCGAAGCAGGCAAGGGACTGAACGATGAAGGCTTTGACCTCACCTTTCAGTGTCGCCATTAGTTACCTGCCTGTCATAATCAGTCATATTGTTAGGCCAGCTTTAGCATGCATGTGCCGCATGACCTGGCTATATCGATGTGAGCCACTTCTGCTGGCGCATTAGCCGCATCAACGAGCTCCTGTACTTCTTTGCTGGCACCGTATCTACGTACGACACCAGTGAATTCTTCGACGTCGTGGCCGCGCAGTGTAAGCACTGGCTGCCCAGTCTCTTTGTTGAACTTTGGCGCGCCGAAATCATCGGTGGCCTGGGCGATGTGGTAAAGCTCATGCTCTACCAGTGCGCAAAATTCGAGGTCACTGCATTGTGAGCAGTAATCGGCTGCCAGCGTGATGATGAACTTTGGGATGCGCCCGAACCATTCATGCATCTGCTGTTCCATTCTGGCTTTCTGCCAACCACCGGCACGGAGCATTACCTGTTCGGCCTGGCCGAGGACGTAGCGCCCCTTCTTCGCGAATGAGTCTGACGCCCACATGAAGCAGAGATCGGCCTCAACCAAGTGCTCGTGGTCATGGTTATGGATGCTGCCGGTATCGCTCAGGATTTGGCGATTTACCCACTCATGCACTTCATTGGCTGGGATCAGTCTGGTGTATGGCTGCCAGTTGTCGGAGGCGATGAAGTTAACTGGCGGGTATGGCCTGCGCTCGTCATCGTTAGCCATGGATTACTCCGTTGTTTGATCTGCCTTGCTCTTGGCCTTCAGGTAATCCCGGGTCACGTCGACCAGTAGAATCCGAAGCGCCTCATCTTCAGAAATGCGCGGGCTAAGCCCATTAGTGCGGCGGAGTAGCTCGCTGGCCACGGCCTGAGCCTCTTCGCCAGCAGATGAAACATCCAGGCTAAGCGTTACCGGGATAAAAGCGCTCTTCATGATGCGGACTCCTCAGTTTCTGCCGGTTCTTCCTCTGCCGGTACTGGCGTGAACTCCACACGCTTCACATCAGCAGGTGCGAAGTAAAGCCACTGGCCTGTTTCGGTTGCCAGCGGCACAAAGCCGTTTACCAACTCAGGCTGACGTCGTGACATCTTGCCCGTGAAGGTTTCGCCTGTTTGGGTGGTTAGCGTGATTTGGTAGATGTCGGACATGATTACCTCTTTGCCTTGTCGCAGCTGTTGCCCTGCTTCTCAGAAGTGCTTAGCCACTTACGGCTTACCCGTCAGCAAGATGATGATCACCGCCTTATTGGGGTTGAGCATTCTTTCCTTGTCGGGAGGATTCGATTTTGCGGATTGCCGCCTTATCCAGATTGCACTGCCCCAGCGCCGTATAGAGCTGAGCGTTTAACTCGAGACTTGCCTGCCATGTGAACGGAACCACCATTCCGGGGATCGGTGTGTCTGCGGTCAGGTCAGCGCTTATCGGCACCACCGGGGCCGGAACGTAAACTGTCTGCGTATTCCCGCAGGCTGTCAGCAGCGGCAGAAGGAACAAGCTGGTTAGCACACGGATCGCCTTCAAGTGCCTGCCTGATGTAGACAATGCGCGTCTCGCCTTTATGGGCCAGTTCGTTCTTTGCATTCTGGGTAGCCTGTGAGATGTCACGGATAAGGTTCATCGTGGTGATCACGTTGTTGGTGATCGCTTCCGATGTGTCTGCCCTGACCGTCGCCTTGTCGCGCTGGCCTTTGTAGGTGATGGCATTGTCGCGGTAGTGATTCACCTTCCACGACAGCACGGCAAATACAAACAGGATGACAACTGGAAGCCAAAGTTTTTTCAACAACGAGATGATGGTCGTGTTCATGATGCAGGCTCGTTAACTTTGCCTCCGGCAGCCTTGAACTTTGCAATCAGAGCATCAACTTTATGTTCGAACTGACCGTAACCAGCGCCGGGAAGTGATGCCCAGATATTGCTGCAACGATCGATAGCCTGGCGAATGTCGCCACGGTCGATCAGAGGTAGCGCCCCGCGCTCTTTAATCTGCTGGAGAGCAACAGCGTCCTGGTTAGCTGGAGAGAAATCATTCAGCCCAAGCTGCTTGCGATATGCATCCCAGTAACGCGCCAGTAGTTGATAGCGCCCCGCAGCAGTAGATTTAAGTCTCGGATTCAGCGTAATCAGTTTGCGCGGGTGATCGGAGTAATCAGTAAACAGCGATCCGCCAACAATTACGTCGTAACCGTGGTTTTGGGTCGGCTGCCGTCCGTTGTCAGTGCCTTCTGACCATGCCAGCATGTCGAGAAACGCTTTGCGCTGAGGGTTAATTGTTTGCATTATTCATCCCCGTCAGGCGTTCCCAGAAGTACGTCAGCGCCACAGAGCCCATCGCCCCGCTAATGCCCGACGTAACCAGAATCATGTAAAGGCTCAGCCCACTTTCAACGCTGATCAGGCCACCAATAAGACCGGTAAAGCCGGACACTGCAATTTGCGCCAGCGCGTTGATCCAGCTCCAGGTGGCTTTGTTCTGCTTAACGTCAATAAGGTATCGGACCAGGCCGCCCCAGCATGACAGAGCAAGGACTATCAACCATGACACTCCGGCAATGCTTTCTTTATCTTGCATACGTTTAGCCATATCACCTCCGAAAAAACGGGGTGCTGTTTGTGTAGTGGGGAAAGGCCGTCAGACACGATAGCTACGTGGCATCTGGAATTGATTGTCTGCGGCCTGGAATAAAAAACCTGGCGACAAGCCAGGAAGATGAGGGTAAGGCAATGTCGGCTCTATGGCCGTAAATACCCTGGCTGGGTTTGGCTCGCCTGGCTGGATTCGAACCAGCGACCAACCGCTTAGAAGGCGGTTGCTCTTTCCTCTGAGCTACAGGCAAATTTGGTGGGCCGTGAAGGATTCGAACCTGTCTACCCTTCCCTTATGAGGGGACCGCTCATACCAAATGAGCTTCCGGCCCAGAAACAAAAAAGCCCCGCATTTAGCGAGGCTCTTAATTCTTTGTCGACCTACGAAGCTATGGCGACGATATCAGATTTACATGAAATATATGCGTTTTAGTTCGGTTTTGCAAGACTTACGTCTAAATTTGTCGCCTTTTGTTGTGAACGTGATCGCGTTACTGAGATAAGCGCACCGCTATCGAGTCGCTTAAAGCTGTTACGCATCGCCAGCCAGTGAGGCAGATACGTTTCTGTCCAGGTGGATTTCGCCACGCCAGCCAACTCCGCCAGCGCCTGATATTCGTACGTCTCACGCCCTGCCAGCTCCAATTTCACGTCCTGCGCCGCCAGCCAAATTAGCTTCTTCAGGCGATCCAGCGTCTTGCCGGCCACTTTCTTCGTGCCGAGCTGTTCCCGGAACTCTGCCCACGCCCACTGGGTGATCGCAACCTGGTACTCGAAGCGGATATTCTCGCTGTAGTTCCATAGTAGCCACGCTTTCTGATGTTCTTCCAGAGACATGACAGCGCGGCGCCAAGATGCTGTCACGAACTCGACCGGACCCACCAGCGCGATAGATGAGCCCTTAGCGCGGGACTGGCTGCCACTCATCGCCGGGCCGTCCGGGTTAACTTTCCGGCCGGTGACCGGGTCAGTGATTTTCTTACGTCCCCGGCTGCGCGCCGTCGCGGTGAATTGCGCGTTCTCGGCGAAAGCTACCAGTTGCCCTTTCGTCGCCCAGCTTAGGTCTGCGGTCGCCACAATGAGCTGCTGACGTACGTATTCCAGTTGCTGACTGTTCATGCGGCTTCCTTCTGTGGCTGATTGGTTTTGGCCTGGCTGTGCTTTGCTACTGGCGGCAGGTTGGCGCGCTTAACGCTTTCTGCCTGGTACTGGAGGAGGTCGGCGTGGTTCATGCGGCCTCCTGCTGTTTCAGTGCTTTGAGTTTGGCGCGGTACTCATCCCGGATCCGGATGAAGTCTTCCCGGCGGTAGTTGGTCATCTCATGAGGGCCATTGAGCCAGTCGACGTATTCCTGGCCGTAACGAGCGACCAGGCCAGCTTCGTATTGCTGCGCGACCGTCGCCTCTTTGGCGGTGTATTTGCCAGCGCCGCCATTACAGGATTTGCACTGCTTATGGGCGTTGCGCTCTTCAAAGCGCAGCTCAGGGTTTGCACCTACAGATTTGAAGTGGCCACAGTCCCACTGGCCGCCGTGCAGATCGGGCGGGTTGGTCTCTCCGCAGCTGATGCATGGCAAATCAGCATCTCGCGCACGGATGTAGGCGTTGAAAGCCTGCTGAGCCTGCGCCTTGTAGTAACCGGCAGGCCTTAGCTCTGCCAGACGCTCCTTACGGCGTTTGCGCCCGGCCTTCTCGGCTTCCTTCTGCTCCTTGATGCGCTTAGCCGCAGCTTTCACCTTCTCCTTTTCGCGCTCTTCCATCGCGAGGATTGCGCCGTGCTCCGGGCTGCACCAGCGGATCCGGATGTCGTGAAATTTCGGTACGAAGTATTCACCGCATACTTTGCACTTACGGCGGGATGGTTTACGCATGATTTCTCCTTGCCGCGAGGCGCAGCCATTTCTGATCCACCAGGCGGGCGGTGTAGCCCTTCAGTGTTGGGATATCGGACGGCTTAACCGCAGGCTTACGCTGGCGGCGCGCCGGAACGCGGAATATTTCGTTTGTGATGACGCGGGAAAGTGGAGTAGACATCAGGCCTCCTGCTTATCGCGCAGCTGCTGGTACTCGCAGCTCTGCGGAATGGTCAGGTGGCAGCCTATATTCATTGCCCAGGCTTCGACTTTGCACAGGAAGATGTACATCTCGCCGGTTTCCAGCTCTGACGTATGGCGGAGGGATTGGACGGTGGTGACCTCGCCGGACACGACGTCTACATGGTCTTTGCTTTCGTAGCCGAGATAGGTGTGCTTCATCGCGTCTTTGACCCACTCAGGAGTAGCGAAGGTCTTGCCGCGGGCGATGAGGTATTTACTGATCTCCGTGTACCACATGTGGCTGAGTGCGTTCTGAGACAGGCTGCGCTTCTCGCGCCATGGCTTAACCTGAAGGCGGAAGCATTGGCCTGCATCCAGCAATGGCTGAATTTGCTGGCCTATGGCCGCGAAGTTGCCGCGATGGAGTTTGATACCGTCTACTGGCAGAGTCATACGGCCTCCTTAAAGGAAACCGCAGAATGCAGAAAATCGCAGGTGCATTTCTGCATCTGTGACAAGGTGAGGAGTTCAGATTGTGGTCGCATTTAAGTCCCCTTAAATGCGCAGAAGTCACCGGAGTTGTTCAGGCTCCGATGACTTAATTATGGATGGATGATTATTGGAAATCAAACGTTGCTTGACGTTTTGTTATGCGGCGAATTGGTTAGGCGTCGCGCTTCTCAAGCCTCCATACAGCCTGACCTATCCTGCTGTGGCCTAAGTCTTTTGTTACGAGCCCTTCCTTAGCCATCTCGGTTAAAATCTTGCGAAGCTCTGCTGACTTCCACTCTTCATCTGGGAATCTAGCCTCCATTGCCAGGCGAAGATTCCATGTAGCCATCCTGACTGGATATCTGCCGCCAAGGACTTTCTCTTCCTGAGCAGCTCTAGCTTGCATTACCTCTAAAATCTTTGTTTTCTCATCCACATCACACCTCCTGCTGAGGTGCTGCTGGCAGTGGCATCCAGTGGGTGACCCTTACCGGATAATATTCAATGCCGTAATTTTGCTCGTATACCTGCGCGTACCAGCCAGCATCTCTTTTATCGAATTTTCCGTACTGAGCAACATGCAACTCGACACCAAAATCGGGACGAGGCCAGATATAAACGAAGTCATCGTCTTCAGGCATCCGCTCACTGCAAGCCACCCAACCATCCGGAATCACCGGAGAGTTGAGAACATCGCGCTCTGCAAATATTTTATCGGCATCGATTGCTATACCGGAGCTGCGAATGGTTTCCACCGCATCGCGCAACTTGTAAGCCGTCGTTACAGGTTCAACCATATTGTTGGAGTCACCGGAATGGTCAACCATAGCGAGCTTATCCTCGGTATGGTTGGTTATCGCTTCCTGATACCGTTCCAGCGTCACGTACTCCTGACATAACCAACCGCCATCAATGAAATCGCGAGCTTCAACAGCGTCGAAAGTGAATGATGTTTCGCCACCAGTTGGTGAGGTTAAGCCGTACAGGTCTGCTACCGGCTTAAATTGCGTGACTGGTATGGTACCTTCATTGGTGAGGGTACCATCGGCACCCTGAAGCATGGCGGCGCGGATGTTAACGTGAAGTTCGCTGAAAGCTGCGACGTGAGAGATAACCCACTCGTACATGTCGTCCTTTTGATTGTCGCCCAACTCATATTTTGCCTGCATACGGAGGAACTCAGCGCGGCGCATTTCAGACCACTTAAGCAGGCTTTCTAAATCCACTACACCCGCATGCTTCATGAATGCATCAATCGGCTGGCCAGCAATAATTTCTGCCGCAGATAACATACCGGCATTTTTCATGCGAGTGTCTATATCATCAGGCACAGATACCGGCGCTGGCTGGGCGGTGACATTAGCGAATGCAGCACGCAACCCAGCCTTAATTTCTTCAACTTCGTCAGAGCCTAATGATGAATCTGATATCGCATGATGGAATGCATAAGCCATATCGTCGTTGACTGACACCGGCTCCGCTTCGAGCGATGCCAGCGCCAGTTTCATCGCAGCGAGCGCCTTGGCCGCATCTTCGTTTACAACTCCGGGCACAGCATCGCGCTCTTCTTCAAGCTCCGCGATGGTATGCTTTAGCCATTCTTTGGTTAATGTCATGGGCTAGTCCTCAACCTTCCTGCCGCACATTGGGCAATGGTTAAACTTATTGGCAAAGCCCGGATGAGGGATCGCGTAATGACGCGTGCGCTCATTCCAGTCGGCGATTTTCTTTTCAAACAAGGCAACGCTTTGCTCCCAGTCGCCCTGATAAATCTTCATCGCGCCGATCATCCCGGTTACACAGCGGAGGCATTTGTCAGCCATGCTTACTCTCCTTTACCGGCTGCGGCGCGCTCACGCAGATCGCTTATATACTCAACCAGGGAGCCGCCGGCAGGTATTTCGCACTCCTCGACTAACTGGAAATAGATATCGGCCGCAGCACGGGTATTGCTGTGCTTCGCGTCACCCATCGCGCCTTCACGAAGAGCATCGCGTTCGGCGGTAAGGTTGGCTATTTTCGCGTCTTTTGCTTCCAGCTCATCCAGCAGCGCCAAAATGTTGGCCGGACAAAATAAAGCGATTGCCTTTGCCGTTTTGGTATCAACCAGTTCAGAAGCGACCGGCTGATAACTCACACAACCATGCCCCTTTGCCACACTGCCTTTAACAATCACCTCAACGCCGCTAAAGCCATTGCGTGTTTGCCATTGCTCGCAGTTAAGCTTTAGCGCAGCCGATTTCAGCTTTTCCATAAGTTTGTCGATGTTGCTCATTGGAACCTCACATGATTCTTCCAGCGATTCTGTGCTGCGCTCTTTTTGAATTGATGCCCTTCACGGCTAACACCACCTAGCGTGAAGAGAACCATGCGGCGATTGCTTACGTTCAGCCACTGGCGCGGGTAGCAGTTTTTCAGGGCGCGAAGAATGATGATTTTTGCTTTACGGTTTTTCATGACTGCACTCCTTTGCGAAGCTGGGCGGAAAACTCTGCGAGAAACTTCTCTGCATATTCGCCGGACAAACCGTCCGTAGCTGGTAATGGGTCGTTTGCCAGGTCTTCTTTAGTCGTCATAATCATGCGCACCACGTCGTATACTTCAGCCAGAGGCTTATCAACGAAACCGTGATTGAATGCAGCGGCGAGACGACTGGCTGCATAGTTGATGCCTTCGTTACGCGCCTGCGCTCGCACTTCAGCCAGGAAAGCGTCCGTCGCCGGGGTTTTTAGTCCATCTCGCAGTTTTTTATATGCGCTCAGCATTGCCAACTCTGGCACTTCGTCAGCGCCCGCCTGATAAACATCAAGCGCCTCCATCATCAGTTTACTGAATGGTGCTGGCTCCGATTTTTTCAAAAGTGCATTCTCCGCAGCCAGCGCCGCGCATCTGGCTTCAAGTGCGGCGTAGTCTTCGTAATCAACCATATCGCCTTCAGCACTCTCTACCACGTCGCAATGGCACGCATGCTCATCACAGGCCATCCACTCATAACGTTTCACGCTCATACCCCTGCCCTCCCCCAAACCATCAATACTCGCTTCATCGCCGCGCTGTTGCGGCATCCCTGGAAAATTGTGTTCTCGCCCTCGCGATTGATCGGCTTCCCTTCGTCGTCTTCGGCGGCCACGTAAACATTGGTGCGCCAGTTACGTTCGCGAAGGACGATCTCGCCGTTCTGCCGCATCTTGAACGATGCCGCCAGCACCTGAGAGCGGGACACTCCGGTTGCTTCGCATACCAGTTCAGCGGTGAATGAACCGTAACCTTCCAGATACCACTCAATAGCTTCACGCCCTGTCATGGACTTAGCACTCATAGTCAGCCTCCTGTTGCATCTGACCGCTGTAGGTGAAATCTACCGGGTCCAGGCCGGAGTAGCGGCTGCTGAAGTGGTAGGTCTTTTCTGCACCCGGAGCATGGCGGGCCTTCACACAGATGATTTCGGTGATGCCTTTCAGTTCGGTGTTTTCGTTGTACTTCTCATCCCGGTAAACCATGAAGATCACATCGGCTTCCTGCTCAATGACGCCAGACTCTCGCAGGTCTGCGGCAACGGGACGCTTATTAGCGCGCTGTTCAAGGTTTCGGTTCAGCTGGGCCAAAGCGATGACCGGGCAACGCAATTCTTTCGCCAGGTTCTTCAGGCCCGTAGCGATCTCCCCTACGCTGCGGTTCATGTTCTCCGGGTCTGACATCCGCATCTTCTGGAGATAATCGACGATTACCACGCCCAGTCCGCCCAACTTCTTACTCATACGCCGCGCTTCCGCACGCACCTGGTGAACGCTCAGGGATGGCTTGTCATTGATGTAGATCGGAGAGTCGATGAACTCCTTCATGCAGTGACTAACCTTCCCCCATGCCTCGTCCATTTTCCCGCTAACTTTGCTCAGCAGATCTTCTTTGCTTACCCGCGCCCGGTGGAAAGCGACTCGCTCAGAGATTTGTTCCACTGGCATTTCGAGACTGAAGAACAGCACCGGCTTTTTGTTTTTCAGGCCTACGGTTTCTGTCACTGTGGTGCTAAACATGGTTTTCCCCATGCCAGGACGTCCGCCAACAACGATAAAATCCGTATTGTTGAATCCTCCGAAAGCGCTATCGATGGTCGACATGCCGAGCTCTGTTTTGTATTTCCAGATGTCGCCATTGATGATCGCCTGGATGGTTTCAAGCGACATATCGATGCCAGTGGTGATGTGTTCAGTTCCGTAGTCAGCGCTGTGCTCAATTCCAGAGATGTCGGCCTGAATGTTGCCGATGATGTCTGCGATACCCTCGGTCGTTGGTTCGGACAGCTTCTGGATCCCAACCTGTAACGCCAGGGTCATCCGGCGGCCGAGATGCATTTCCCGCAACTTTTCGCAGTACGAGGCAAGGTTCGCGAACGACGGTGTATTTTTGCTGCATTCAGCCAGGTAAGCGAATCCCCCGGCACTTTCCAGCGCGCCAAGCCGTTCAAGGTCGCTGGTCAACGTCAGCAGGTCTATCTTCTCCCCGGACTCGTTGAGGCGTTTGTAGGACCGCAGAGCCACCTTGTGAGGCGTTGCTGTGAAGTGGTCCTCAGTCAGCCCCTCAATCGCGTCAGTCGCCATGTCAACGCCGTCTGTGCGGCCCGCTGCGAGCATGATCCCGCCGATGACGGCCTGCTCAACGTACAAATCGATAAAACGGCTCATGCTTTGACTCCCTTGCGCTCACGGTGCTCGTTGATGGCCTGCTCGTAGACAGATCCCCAGTTCTTCGGATTCAGTATCCAGTCGAGAGTCAGCCATGGCTGATCGCCTCTGGTGCCGAACAGGGAAGACTTGCTAATCAGCTCGAAGGCCATTCCCATGTGCTTCAGTTCTCGCCAGTTGCCCTGGGTGGTTTTGCCGTTCCACACAGCTTCCAGGTCTCGATAGGCCGGACGGCGGCGGTTCCACTCATGCAGCGAAACGGCCTTCGAAGGGAATTTTTCATTCCAGAGCTTGATGATCTCTTCGTGCGGACAGGCTTTCGGGTTGCTTCCATGACCATCTGCCCATATCAGGGCGTCTGACAGGTATCCATCAAAGCGGGTCATACGGCACAGGTTCTCTGGCTTGAAGCTGTGGCCCCAGTTCACATGGGCCCAGCGGATAACCAGTTTCAGCTCTTCAGCGGTGTAGCACTGGTCTTTGCTCTTCACCGTGGAGAGAGCTTTCTCGAAAGGCGCCAGTGCAGCACAACGACTACCCGTTAGCTCGTTGAAGTAATCCATCACCTCCTGAGCGAGTGAGTTTTCCCCCTGGGGGGATTTAGGGGGATCTTTTCTTTCTTTCTTTTGAATAGTTTCTTTTGTGTTTAGCTGAGTTGGCTTATTGGTATTAGCTGACTTGGCTAATGTTTCATTAGCTGTTTCGGCTAATGATTTGCCATTTTGGCTAATGCTGAAATTCCAGTCAGAAATCAGCTTATTCACCCCGATCGCAAGGCCGTTGGTAACGATGATGTTCATCGCAATCATCTCGTTCTTGGCCTTGCAGACATGCGTATGGTGAATACCGGTCATCCCTGATATCTGTGTATTGGTAATGCGGTCAAACTTTTTCCCGAACCCGTAGGTTTTGCGGATCACCGCCAGAACGACCTTCAGCTGGCGAGCCGTTAAATCAGCAGCCATAACCGCTTCCAGCAGCTCGTTAGCGATGCGGGTATACCCATCATCGATATCTGCCACCTGACGCTCCACGACCGATACAGACGGTCTGAAAGGTATTACTTTTGCGAGGTTACCCACGGCCACTCTCCTTACGTTTCAGTTCTTCCAGGATGGCGCGCATCTTCTCTGCCACAATCGGATTAACCGAGCGGATGAAGCGGTCGCGGGTTATGTTTTTATGTACAGCGGTATGGTAATAGCGTGGATTTTTTGCCATTATTCCTCCTGCAATGAGTGCACACGATTTGCATCTGAAGGCCAGTTCTGTTCGCGCAGACTGGCTTTCGCCATTTTTGAAACTTCCCATCACATAACCCCCAGCATCGACGTCACCATCGTCATCAGCGGGCCTACCTGCTCAGGCATAAGGCGAAACAGCGACGCTATACCCTCGCTTACCTCTTTCAGCTTTTGATGCTCTGGAGCGTCCAGGAGCACGGCCTGTTTAGCTTCAGCGCACTCTTTCATCGCAGAGGCGATCAGCGACATCGTGTCGTTCTGCGGCGCCAGGCGGTTGCGGTACTCCAGTGGCAGGACGGCCATGATTGCCGGTGTCAACTGGCGCACGTTCTCGCGGTACTGCTCGGAGTCGAAGCGGTTATCCAGAAAGCGGAACAGCTTCTGCCGCGCCCGGCTGATGTCTTCCGGAAAGCTTATGTAGTTCCCGCCCTGCTCCCGGTATTCGTTGATGATCAGCGCCGAAACGACGTCCTGATTGTCCAGCGCCGACGACCATGCCCGGACCGCATCGCGGATCTTTTCGTGGTCTGGCGCCGCCTTAGGTTGAGCGCGGTTTATCACCGCTCCCGGGTGTATTCCGGTATTGTGTTGATACGCAAGTGAATGCATTGCTTTCCCTTTCGTTGTTAAGGCCGCCGTTAAGCGGCATTGTTGTCGGCCGGTGACGGAAACAGCGTCGGCAAGTCAGGGCGAATCTGGTATGCCTGAATCTCGCCACCAGTTGCTTTTACGATGCTGTTCACATGCTCCGGAGAAACCTTCGCTTTGTTGTGTAGCCACTTGTAAACCGCCTGCTGCGACACTGCGCACGCTTCACCAAGGGCTTTTTGAGAGCCGACAATGGTGATAGCGGTTTTAATGGTTGGGTTCATAACAACCTCCGTAGTGAATATGAATGAAGAATAAAACTATGGTTGTATTTAGTCAACAACCATTTTCGTTTGATGGAATAAAACCACGGTTGTACATTTAACCTTATGAAAACGACACTTGCTGGAAGACTGAAAGAAGCACGCGCGGCACGAGGCCTGACACAAAAGGCGCTCGGGGATCTCGTGGGTGTTAGCCAGGCGGCTATTCAGAAAATTGAAACAGGAAAAGCCAGCCAGACCACCAAGCTTGTGGAAATTGCTAACGCGCTCGGGGTAATGCCTGATTGGCTCAGCTCTGGAGAAGGGGCGATGCTTAATGACGGAAAGCAATCAGGGGCAGCTTTATTAACTAATGCAGCTTCGGACGTATTCCGCGTAGACGTTCTCGACCTCACTGTTAGTGCGGGACCGGGATCATTCATGATTTCTGAGTTTGTAGAAGTTCTGCATGCTATTGAGTTCACAAATGAGCATGCCCGCGCCCTCTTCGGCAATCGCGCACAGCATGATGTGAAGGTGATGACTGTAGACGGTGACAGTATGTGTCCAACGATTCAGTCTGGTGATCGCCTCTTCTTCGATGTGTCAGTGAGGAACTTCAAGGTTGACGGAGTATACGCATTTGTCTTTGGGCAGCACTTCCATGTTAAGCGTCTGCAAATGCAGGGCCTGCAATTAGCCGTGCTTTCAGATAACCCGGCTTACAAAGACTGGTATGTAACAGAAGAGAATCAGGACCAGCTCTACATCATGGGAAAAGCGCTGATCCATGAATCGATAGCTTACAACAAACTGTAGCAGTGGCCTGATGAGGTGTTTGGGTGATAAGAGAATATCTGATAGTAGGCGTGGTTACTTTGCTCTCGGTTGTTGCGATCGTGCTTATGGTGGCCTGATGAGACGTTTGGTTAAGGATGGCGAATTTTTCATACAAAACAATTACACTGTATAAAAATTCAGATTAATAAACCCCACTCCTTGACATTTACATTTTTATCTATTTTTTGAGTTGCCTAAAATCACCTATAGGGTAAACTTCACTTAAGCTCCTATATGAGAGCTTCTGAGGAGATACAAAATGAAAACCTTACGTTGCATGGCCTACCAGCAGAACGGCGTTTACGTAGCTGCGTGTTTAGACCTGTCATTGGCAGCGCAAGCAGATACCATGCAGGACGCCGTAAAAAAACTGGACGAACAGATTAAAGACTTTTTCACTGAAGCACTATCAGAACCGGAATATGCAAAACAATTACTTAGCCGTAAAGCACCGCTATCTATGTGGCTAAAGTATTGGGTGATCGCCTTTCAGGTCTTTGTCAGAAAACGAGGTGAAGCAAAGCTCTTTGCTGAACCTTGTGATGCTCATGCTTAGGACTGCATTACATGTTCTTGAAAAAGCTTACCCCTTTGAAATACGACGAGGTAATCAGAGGGCTTAAGAAAATGGGGTTTGAAATGAAACCCAAAACAGGAACCTCTCACGAACAATGGGTTCTCAAGAACAGCAAAGGGAAATGGGTGGTTACAGTTGATAAGCATCACGCCCCATTTTCCAGAGATTTGATAAAATCCATGGCTAAACAAGCCGGGCTGAAAGATCGCCACTTTCACGCATTATGCAGAGGTGACGCTACGCTTGAAGATATAGGATTTCAAATCACCAGCTAAAACCCGGCCACCGCGCCGGGTTTTTATTTACCCTTCCGGACCATCTCAGTCGCATCCCGTAACATCCCTTTGTGAATCACGTTCCCGACGGCTTTACGCTTCCCTTCCAGAAATCCCACAATGTTGTCCTTGTTAATCTCAATCCCGTTGTAAACCAGCTCGAACACCACACACCCAACCTCTCCAGCCATGAAGGCTATCCGGTCATCTGCAAGCTCATCACGATCCATAGCCACCTCCTGATGTTTTTTCAAACATACCATCATCGGAGCTAAAAATAAATTTCGTTTAAAAACAACCAAATAAAACCACATTAATCATTAATACAACTATTGTTGTTGACGATAAAACAACTATGGTTTTTAATAAGCCCATCGAAACGAAACATCGACAGCTGAGCGAAGTTAGCCAGCGGCGGACAGCAAGTCGCCTGCTTTTTAACAACATGCAGATTTACAGCGTCAATGACCTGTTAAGACCCCTACACGTAAACGTGCAGTATCACCGGGTGCGATCCGGTCGGTGAGAGAGTATCCCCGCGCGAGAGCGAGAACGGCGTGAGAACGGGCAACACTGGCAGAGAGTTGGCGCTGACCAATACAGGGATGTTTTGGGATTGGATGAATGCGGGCTGAACTGCCGTCAGAAAGACGCAGCCTGGAAAAGCTTTAAGCGAAAGAACAGCATGGCGCCGTAATCCTACTACGGCCATCCAATCACCAAAGCATTTCGATTCATCAACCCACGCAACAAAGGAGCTTCTATGCGACGGCAAAGCTATATCGCTCACAAATAATCGGTACCACAAATGCTTTCGGAAACCCCGGCGATGTCGGGGTTTTTGGTGAGTGCTTTGGGCTGGCAGACGGTTATCAGCTAGTTGGTGAGGTAATGGCTCACCAAGGCGACGACGGCCTTCCCTGCTTCATTGTGGGGAGCCAGCACCAAAGCATTTCTCCCGCATCAGCGGGTAACGACAGAGGGTAAGGCGATGGCAATAGATGCGACGTTAAAAGTTAAACAAATTAACTCTATTAACCCATACGGCGACGGATGGAATAGGCATATGGAAATCGATATCGACAGTATCGAGTTAGTTGAATGTGTTAAGCCGGAAGAAATTATTTCTGAGTACACGGCGGCATCACTTCTTGATGCAATGGATGAATCTGATGTGGTTCGCTGGCTTGAAAACGAAGGTTACACAGTAACAAGCGATTGACCCGCCACGGCGGGTTTTTTATCGGCCATACATAGGCAGATTTTCGAGTCTGCCCATTTATGACAACCGGCGGCCATCCACCGCCCATTAGCGCAGAAGTCTTGTTTAACGTTCGGCGGCGCGGCCTTAAGCGTGGAGATGAATATGAGCAAAGAAAATCATGGCGGACCAGCTTTTCCTCACATAAGAAAGCCGGTAGCCCCAGGCGTGGAAGAGGTTATTACCAATGGTGGTATGTCGCTGCGAGACTATTTCGCAGCAAAGGCAATGCAGGGCAAATTGTCCAATCCTGAATGGATGGCAAGTGATGCATGCACTGCAACTGAGGCCTACGAAATGGCAGACGCAATGCTACGCGCCCGGGAGGCATCATGACAGTAACCCACAACGGAAAGCAGTACACCGCCAAAAAGCTCAACGATAACGAGTGGCAGCTGACGTCGTTATCGGCACCGCGTGACAAGCTGACGCTTAACCGCTGGCAGATGCATATCGCTGGCCTCCTGGAACAGGTTGAGGTGAAGGTATGACTATCAATCATCAGTTGCTGCGGCTTGCGCAGCAGAAAGCTCGTGACGCCAAAGCGCAGCGCAATGGCGCCAAATGGATGGAAGCCAACGAAGAGATGAAAAGAGCTGCTGGCATGCCGTGGTATCGCGGACGTCAGGTTTCGACGCAGTAATTATTCCTCATGCCTGATTACCCTGACTATCCTTCGCCGCATATCCTTGTAATTCTGAGCAATATAGTCACCAGTCCTCAGGTTATAGATAGTAACGTCAGTATCGGGAGAATCAGGATGGAATTGCTCCACAAGCCATTCATCATCATCACCTGATATAGCAACCACGTCCCCTTCACTGAAAGCAATAAATTCCATGATCGCAACCTCTTTAATGGTGGAGTCATGAATTTAGCCAATCAGCAATAAATCATCAAATTCACGCGCTTTGGTAGCCAATTTGTACCGGGCTTTGCACATCCAAATTTCAGGAGTTCAGCCATGAACGCATTCCTCACTTACGACCGTATCGAAGACCGGCGCTGGGTTGAGCAGCAGCTCACCGACGAGAAAGAGAAGTGGATCGACGACCGGGCGCAGCAAATCATCGACATGATGCCAAAAGAGCCGTCCGGCCTCTTCCACTTCTCCGTACCTATTGACTCCAGCCCATACGAAGGACTTCGCAGCGATAAAGCTGGCGAGGCCTACAACGATTTCATTTCGGCAGTTGCTTACGCCCAGGCGGAATACGACTGGGAACACCGTACCGGCTGCCCGTTTTAAGGATGCATGAAATGTCTGAAACTAAAACTCACTACCGAAAAGCTTTTGACTCCCCTTACCTGAGCAGCGCCGATATCGTTGAGCCAACGGTGCTGACGATCGCCCGGGCAACGTTAGAAAACGACAAAACAAAAAAATCCAAAGACGTTTTTAACACTGCTTATTTTGAAGAGCGTGAGCTGCGCCCTGGCGAAAAGCTTAAGCCGATGATTCTGAATGCCACGAACAGCAAGATGCTGAAAAGCATTACCGGCTCGCCATTCCTTGAAGATTGGGTTGGCGTAAAGGTCACTGTTTACGTCGATAAAAATGTCCGGTTCGGAAAGGAATCGGTTGAAGGCCTCCGCTTAAGCCCGGCACGCGTTACAAAGCCGGTGCTTTCACCGGAAAAAACGCAGGCATGGAATAACGCTAAGGCCGCCTTCAAGCGCGATGGCAACCTTGATGCAGTGCTGGCGAGAATGGACATTTCTCCAGAACATCGCCGCCAACTTGAGCAGGAGTGTTCATCATGATCTGGCACGACGTCGAGCAAAACGGTGAAGAGTGGGATGCTCTTCGCCTGGGTAAGGCCACCGCTTCAAACTTCGGTCTGATCATGGCTAACGATGGTAAAGCGTTTGGCGAACCGGCCAAGCGTTACGCTCTACAGTTGGCTCTGGAGCAGATTAAGGGGTGCAAGTCTGAGTTTGGCTTCTCAAACGACCACATGGAGCGCGGGCACGAACAGGAGCCAATTGCCCGCATGCTGTACGAAGAGATGAACTTCGTCGACGTGGATAACGGCGGTTTCTTTGATCACGACACGTACGGCGACAGCCCCGACGGCCTCGTTGGCCAGGACGGGCTCGTTGAGATTAAGTCGGTCATTGCCGCCACTCACTATTCCACCCTCACCCGCGGTTCCTTCGATCCGGCATACAGATGGCAACTGGTCGGTCACCTTGATTGCTCTGGCAGGGATTGGGTGGACTTCATCAGCTACTGCTCAGACTTCCCGGATGGCAAGCAGCTCATTGTCTATCGCCTAACGGCCGCCGAATGTGAAACAGAGATAGAAAGACTGAGATCTCGTCGGCAGGATTTCATAAAACTCATAGCTGAAACAAAAGCGAGAATCATGGAGGTTATGTGATGGCAGAAACCTGGCAGCCATGGGAAAACCTATTCCTCTATGACGCTTGCAAAACAATGCCTCTTCCACTTATCGCCGAAAAACTCGAGCGCACGGAACGCGCAGTCACCACTCAGGCGACACGGATCGGCGCTCCTCTACCTTCCAGAATGACAGGCAGACAATGGACCAAAGCAGAGTTGTTTCTGTTTGGTCGATTCACTCCAGAGGAAATCGCCGCGGCAACCGGCCGCTCTATCCACTCCGTGCGCAGCAAGCGCAACTCACTTTCCCGATCGTCAGGAGGAAAAGTCATGCCTGAATGGACAGCAGAAGAAGTTGCATACCTGTGGCGCCACACAAACGCAGAAGTCTCAGAGATGACCGGACGGAGTATCGAAGAGGTCGGAGATAAGCGTCTGGCTGTGAATATTGAGCGTAATGGCTGGGATGTTAACGATCCGGAGCGTACATCATGAAATATGGAAGCGTGTGCAGCGGTATCGAAGCTGCCAGCAAAGCGTGGGAACCTCTCGGCTGGAAGCCAGCCTGGTTCTCTGAAATCGAACCCTTCCCTTCGGCAGTTCTCGCCAACCACTGGCCGGAAGTAACCAACCTCGGCGACATGACCAAAATATCCGATGCGGTGCGCACTGGTGATGTCGAAGCGCCTGATGTTCTTGTCGGTGGTACGCCTTGCCAGGCATTCAGCATCGCCGGCTTACGTGAAGGCCTGTCTGATGACCGCGGCCAGTTAACCCTCTCTTACGTGGAATTAGCCAATGCAATCGATGCAAAGCGCCGCGAACGCGGTGAGCCAGAAGCAATCATCGTCTGGGAAAACGTCCCCGGCGTGCTCAGCAGCAAAGACAATGCCTTCGGGTGCTTTCTGGCAGGACTTGCCGGAGAAAGCTGTGAATTGCAGCCAGCAGGGGGAAAATGGACGCACGCTGGTTGTGTGTCTGGACCAGAAAGGGTTATCGCCTGGCGCATCCTTGATGCTCAATTTTTCGGGGTGGCCCAACGACGCCGCCGTGTGTTCGTTGTCGCAAGTGCTCGAAAAGGATTCGATCCCGCAGCGGTACTTTTTGAGCTCGACAGCGTGCGCCGGGATTCTCCGCCACACCGAGAAACGCAAAAGGCTGTTGCCGCCCTTACTGCACGAGGCGTTGGAACGTGTGGCGCAGACGACAATCAGGCACAAGCTGGACACCTGATTGCTTTTGGCGGTGGCAATACTGCCGGTCATATTGATGTGGCGACCGCCTGCACCGCGCATGGGATCAGTTTGGATTTTGATACTGAGACTTTCGCAGTGCACGGCACGCAGGATCCAGATACCAACCGAGAACTTGCGCACACGCTCGGACGCAACAACGGACAGGAAAACGCGATAGTTACTGAACCATTCACATTGGCAATCCGTGGGCGGTCAGAAGGGAGCACGGTCGAAGTGAGAAATGACGGAACTGCCAACGCGCTTTTGACACCGAATGGCGGCCGCGCTGGTATGGGGGTCGGAGCTATCGGGTGGGGTATGCAGGTTCGCCGCCTGACTCCCCGTGAGTGTGAGCGCCTGCAGGGATTCCCCGACGATCACACCTTGATTGAATACGGTCGCAAAGTAAGCCCCGAAAAAATGGACCGTGATTTTGCCAAATACTTGATGCGCGGTGGAAAGATGACGTTTGAAGAGTGCTGTGGGCGGGCGGCCGATGGACCGCGCTACAAGGCGATAGGTAACTCTATGGCTGTGCCGGTTATGCGCTGGATCGGTGAGCGCATCGCCGCAGCGCTGCCAGTAGAGAAGTTGAATGGTGATTATGGCGGAAGTAAAACACCGCTCGACCAGCGTGACCTCTGGCGTACTCCTCCAGCCCTCTTCGCTTCCCTTAATGCTGAGTTCTGCTTTCAGTTGGATGCCGCCGCAGCGCCGCATAATGCGCTATGCCGGAAGTTTATCACCGCCGAGCAGAACACGCTGGAAACGCCCTGGGCTGATTACCTGAATGTGCCTGGATACGTCTGGCTTAATCCGCCATATAGCGACATCACGCCGTTCGTTAAGAAGGCTGCAGCCGAGAGCGCCAATCAGATCGGCACGGTCATGTTGGTACCCGCTGATACTTCGGTTGGCTGGTTTAAGGAGGCTATTCAAACAGCCAGTGAGGTTCGCTTTATCACCGCCGGGCGACTGGCATTTATCAACCCGGTCACTGGTAAGCCAGTATCGGGAAATAACAAAGGGTCGATGCTCATCATCTGGCGACCTTACCCGCGTACACACTGCCACTTCGCAACTGTGGACCGGGACGAGCTTATGGCTTTCGGGGCGAAACTTCTCGCCCGCCGGGAGGCCGCATGACGCCAGAACAGGAAAATGCCATCCGTGCACAGGGACGTAAATGCGTCGATGAAATCCGCCAGGCACTTAAAGCCAGACCAAAGCCGAAATGGAATGTGGTAGTGCCTCCGATCCTGAAAAAACATCACCAGAAAATTGCTCCGCTTGGTATCAGCCTGGTGGCATTCGTTAGCAGCATCGGCCGGATGCAAGGCCGGTACGGAGTGGAATCATGACGCTAAC
This sequence comes from Enterobacter sp. DSM 30060, assembly GCF_013375955.1. Classification (NCBI taxonomy): domain Bacteria; kingdom Pseudomonadati; phylum Pseudomonadota; class Gammaproteobacteria; order Enterobacterales; family Enterobacteriaceae; genus Enterobacter; species Enterobacter sp. DSM 30060. Next base: position 3,778,867 of record NZ_CP056118.1, on the reverse strand, counting down.
CAAACGAATCACAAGGTCGCTAATGCGGCCTTTTTATTTTCTCGCGTTCACCTTCAACCGAATTAACCGACAGTTCATGGAGCACTGACTATGGCTGACATTATCGATAACGCATCAACGCTTGAAGATTTACAGCGTGAAGCGGCACTGAGCATGCACAGACTCAACCACTCAGCAGTATCAGCTACGCACTGTGAGGAGTGTGGTGACAAGTTACTGGATGCTCGCCGGAAAGCATATCCGGGATGCACGATGTGCGTCGAGTGCCAGAGCAATATGGAATTGCGTAAGAAGATTGGGAGGATGTGATGCTTACTCTACAACACTTCCTAGATAACCCGACATGGGCCGCGGCGGACGGATACGACTTCAATTATTTCGACTGCATGGCGTATACAGCAGCGCAATATGACGGCGTGTTTCTGGCGGTTCTCGGTGTGGCGGAGAATTTTTTAGACACAGAGGTACGCGAACTGCCATTCGTGATTTTAGTGCTATTTGTTGCTCTCGTTGGGGTGATTATCTGGCCTCTTACGTTTTGGCTTACAGCCATATGGATATGGTTCAGATGCCGGCACCATCGCCAAAAATACCAGTACGGAAACGGCATGACAGAGATTGCTCGCAGGAATCTAGACAACTGGAAGCGGAAGTTCGAGCGCGAGCGAAAGGTTAAGTGATGCGTAGATTAACCAATGTTCCAGCTAATTCAACGTGGTCAGATTTACTCTGACAATTCCGGTTGGCCGGTAATAATCCATTCAGTCACATCAGAAATAGTCCGCTACTGGCGACAGGGCCGGATCAACACCGCTTCAATCGACCGATTCACCAATGACTTTGAGCACCTCGATCACCGTGAGGCGGCGCAGATACGCGCCGAACTGGAGACGAGCGAGCACATTAAATCGCTGCGTGCCCAGCGCGCGGCATGAGGAGAGAGCGTGAAACCTTACGAATCGAAGAAATCACAGTTCACCAGAAACCTGATCCGGCGGCGCCACGCTGAATGGTCAGAAAAGACCTTCGGTAATGTCGGACCCATCGGGCCGTTGAAACACCTTTCGAAAGAAGCGCTGGAAGCTGCCGCCGCTCCTGGCGACCTCAGCGAGTGGGCTGATATGCAGTTCCTGCTTTGGGACGCGCAGCGGCGCGCAGGCATCACCGATGAGCAAATCACCGCGGCGCTGGAAGAAAAGCTGAAGGTGAATATGGCGCGCCAGTGGCCGGAGCCGAAAGACGGCGAGCCGCGCCTCCACATCAAACCATGACGCAACTGATAGCCAGTTATGAGCTGGCTATTGGGTGCGAAAGCACTGCCTCACATCCCTTGATGTTATTGCCGCCTACGGGCGGCTTCTTTTTGCCTGGAGAAAACCATGAGCGACATTATTCAGTTGGTACCGAATAAATGGGTCACAGAGGAACTTTTAACTGCGACAACCGGCATGTCAAAGCACATGATTCAGCATGCCCGCCGGTCTACCTGGATGGAGGGAAAGCATTATCGCCATGTTGCCCCTGATATGGCACCTAAGCAAAACAGCCCAATCATGTATAACCGCGATGAGATAAACCACTGGATCGAGCACCAAAGCCCAGCGAAACGCCGGAGAATATCTGCTTAAATGTCCTTTGGCACATCAAACGAGGAATGATTATGGCAGCATACCCAACAGGCGTAGAGGTTCATGGCGAATCGTTACGCATATGGTTCATATATCAGGGGAAGCGTGTCAGGGAAAATCTCGGCGTTCCTGACACGCCAAAAAACAGGAAAATGGCAGGCGAACTTCGGGCTTCAGTCTGCTTTGCGATAAAGACAGGCACATTCAATTATGCCTCGCAATTCCCTGATTCATCGAACGCAGAGAAATTCAGCACTGTCAGAAAGCAAATCTCACTACTTGAACTGAAATCGAAATGGCTTGGGCTTAAAGAGATGGAGCTTAGCCTCGGGACGTTGAGGCGTTACGATTGCCACCTCACAACCACTATCGAAACAATTGGTGAGCACAGGTATATCGGCAGCCTGAACACTGAAGATATCCTTAGTGCCAGGAAGGAGCTACTGAACGGCTGGCAGAAGACCAGACATGGTCTAAATCATCCACCCAAAAAGGGAAGAAGCGTTCCTACAGTCAATAGCTATATGGCATGCCTTGGCGGGATGCTGAGCTTTGCTTTCAAAAGTGGCTACCTGAAAACCGATCTGATGGCAGGTATTACCCCTCTCGCAAAAGAAAGACCCATTCCAGATCCTCTTACTTCTGATGAGTATCAGAGAGTGGTTGCGGCCTGCCCAACGCTACAGTTTCAGAATATGGTTATCTTTGCGGTAAATACAGGCGTCAGGCATGGCGAACTAAGCGCGTTATCCTGGGAGGATGTGGATACTGTCAACTGGACTGTTACAGTGTCACGGAACTATTCCCTGAAGGGAAACTTCACCCTGCCAAAAACCAACGCCGGGATTCGAACAATACAGCTGACCCAGCCAGCAATTGATGCACTCAAGGCGCAAATGCCACTGACCAGAATGATGGCATCCCACAAGGTAAGCGTCAGCCTACGGGAATACAAAAAAAAGAGAACCGATGAATGCACCTTTATATTCTCGCCGTCCATTACTTCAATGAACGGTAAGAAGACGATGTGCTACGTCCCAGGATCCATTAATTCAGCCTGGCGCACTGCCCTGCGTCGTGCAGGCGTCCGACAAAGACGGTCTTATGAAACCAGGAACACATATGCGTGCTGGGCACTGGTCGCCGGAGCGAACCCAAATTTCGTTGCGCACCAGATGGGCCATTCGTCAGCGCAAATGCTATTCACGGTTTACGGTAAATGGATGACCGAGAATAACCATGACCAGGTGGGCATTTTGAACGCATCATTTACTCAAAATGCCCCACCGATGCCCCATAGAAAAACCGCATAACCTTAACTATCTGATTTAACATATTAATATCACTTCAATCATGATTCATCTGGATGAGCAAGGTCGGCTCTTTTGCCTTTAGCTTCCTGCCGGTAATGTTCTGTATCGCCATTCCTCTGGGTCTGGCGCGCGAAAACAAAGGCGTGGCGGCGTTTGCGGGCTTCGTTGGCTATGCGGTCATGAACCTTGCGGTTAACTTCTGGCTGACCGCCAAAGGGATCCTGCCCACGACCGACGCGGTGGTACTGAAAGCCAATAACATTCAGAGCGTGATTGGAATTCAGTCCATCGATACCGGGATCCTTGGAGCCGTGATCGCGGGAGTGATCATCTGGATGCTGCACGAGCGCTTTCATAACATCCGCCTGCCCGATGCGCTGGCCTTCTTCGGCGGCACCCGCTTTGTGCCAATCATTACGCTGGTTGTGATGGGTCTGTTTGGTCTGTTCATCCCTCTGATTTGGCCGGTTTTTGCCATGGGGATCACCGGTATTGGCCGCATTATCAACGGCGCGGGTGATTTCGGCCCGATGATTTTCGGTACGGGTGAACGTCTGCTGCTGCCATTTGGTTTACAGCACATCCTGGTTGCCCTGATCCGTTTTACTGAAGCAGGCGGCACTATGGACGTTTGCGGTCATTCCGTTAGCGGCGCGCTGACCATCTTCCAGGCCCAGCTGAGCTGCCCGACCACGCACGGCTTCTCTGAAAGTGCGACGCGTTTCCTCTCTCAGGGGAAAATGCCTGCCTTCCTCGGCGGCCTGCCGGGCGCTGCGCTGGCGATGTACCACTGCGCCCGCCCGGAAAATCGTCATAAAATTAAAGGCCTGCTGATCTCCGGCGTTATTGCCTGCGTGGTGGGCGGTACGACAGAACCTATCGAGTTCCTGTTCCTGTTCGTGGCACCGGTGCTGTACCTCATCCACGCCGTACTGACAGGCCTGGGCTTCACCGTGATGGCTGTGCTCGGTGTAACCATCGGTAACACTGACGGTAACGTGATTGACTTCGTGGTATTCGGTATCCTGCACGGCCTGTCCACCAAGTGGTACCTGGTGCCGGTTGTGGCCGCCATCTGGTTCGCGGTTTACTACGGGATCTTCCGCTTCGCCATCACCCGCTTTAACCTGAAAACGCCTGGCCGCGATACCGATACGGCCACCAGCGTTGAACAGGCAGTGGCCGGTACCGTTGGGAAATCCGGATATAACACGCCGGCTATTCTGGCGGCGCTGGGCGGTGCGGATAACATTACCTCTCTGGATAACTGCATCACCCGCCTGCGTTTGTCTGTGGCGGACATGTCCAAAGTGGATACCAATGCACTTAAAGCTAACCGGGCTATCGGCGTGGTACAGTTAAATCAACACAATTTGCAGGTCGTCATTGGCCCGCAGGTACAGTCAGTGAAGGATGAGCTGGCAACCCTGATGCGAACCGTCGAAGCCTGATGCCTCGCCCCCCTCGTCATGAGGGGGTTTTACTTTACGGAGCACCGTCATGTTTGATTTTTCTACCGTCGTGGATCGACACGGCACCTGGTGTACCCAGTGGGATTATGTCGCTGACCGTTTTGGGGCTGCCGACCTGCTGCCCTTCACCATCTCTGATATGGATTTCGCTACCGCTCCCTGTATTACCGATGCGCTGCACCAGCGCATCAACCACGGCGTGTTTGGCTACAGCCGCTGGAAAAATGACGAATTTCTGGCTGCCGTGGCGCACTGGTTCCGGCAACGCTTTAACAGTCAGATTGATACCGAAACCGTAGTGTATGGGCCGTCGGTCATTTATATAGTCTCGGAGCTGATCCGCATATGGTCCGCGCCTGGCGACGGCGTGGTGGTTCATACCCCGGCTTACGATGCCTTTTATAAAGCCATTGAAGGCAACCAGCGTACCGTTGTTTCCGTGCCGATGCAGAAAACGGCGCGTGGCTGGGACGGCAATATGGCCGCGCTGGAAGCGGCGCTGGCAAAACCGGAAAACACGGTTCTGCTGCTGTGTAGCCCGCAAAATCCAACCGGCAAAGTCTGGACGCGGGAAGAGCTGGCCACTATTGCAACGCTTTGCAGCCGTCATGATGTGGCGGTAATCAGCGACGAAATTCATATGGACATGGTATGGGGCACGCATCGCCATACCCCGTGGAATGAGGTTGCACGCGGTAAATGGGCGCTGCTGACCTCGGGTTCCAAAAGCTTCAATATTCCGGCACTGACGGGCGCCTGGGGGCTTATCGCCGATGACGACAGCCGTAACGCCTATCTGAATGCCTTAAAAGGGCGGGACGGACTCTCTTCCCCTTCCGTGCTGGCGCTGACCGCGCACATTGCTGCTTACCGGCAGGGCGAACCCTGGCTGGACGCGCTGCGGACCTATCTCGAAGAAAACCTGTGCTACATTGCTGACGAACTGAATGCTGCATTTCCGACACTCAACTGGCAACCGCCAGAGGCCACCTATCTGGCCTGGATTGATCTCAGCCCACTCGGTATTGATGACAATACGCTGCAAAACGTGCTGATTGAACAGCAAAAAGTGGCCATCATGCCGGGATATACTTATGGGGATGAAGGAAAAGGCTATGTGCGACTGAACGCTGGTTGTCCGCGTAGTAAGCTTGAACAGGGCGTTCAGCGCCTTATCGCTGGCATCAACACTCTACTGTAAATAATTTGCGCAACGGAATATTCCCTTGCGCAAATAGCTTTTTCCCCCGTTTTGTTTTTATAATATGGCGCACTTTAACCAGCAAAGAGTGCGACCATGATTGATACACGCCTGCCTTTAACTGATATTCACCGCCACCTCGACGGGAACATTCGTGCCCAAACTATTCTCGATCTTGGTCGCCAGTTCAATTTAACGCTTCCTGCCGAAACGCTTGAAACCCTGATCCCCCATGTCCAGGTGACGTCGAACGAGCCGGATCTGGTAAGTTTTCTGAGCAAGCTTGACTGGGGCGTGAAAATGCTGGCCTCGCTCGATGCCTGTCGCCGTGTCGCCTTTGAAAACATCGAAGATGCCGCTCGCAACGGCCTGCACTATGTCGAACTGCGTTTCTCTCCGGGTTATATGGCGATGACCCACAGTCTCCCCGTAGCGGGCGTGGTTGAAGCGGTCATTGAGGGCGTGCGTGAAGGTTGCAAAACCTTTGACGTTCAGGCGCGTTTGATCGGCATTATGAGCCGTACCTTCGGTGAAGCGGCCTGTCTTCAGGAGCTGGAAGCGTTACTGGCGCATCGCGACCAGATCACCGCCATCGACCTGGCCGGTGATGAGTTGGGCTTCCCGGGCAGCCTGTTCCTGTCTCATTTCAACCGCGCACGTGATGCAGGATGGCATATTACCGTTCATGCTGGCGAAGCCGCGGGGCCGGAAAGCATCTGGCAGGCCATTCGTGAACTGGGTGCGGAACGTATTGGTCACGGTGTGAAAGCCATTGAAGATCGCGCGCTGATGGATTTCCTCGCTGAACAACGTATTGGAATCGAATCCTGCCTGACCTCAAATATTCAGACCAGTACAGTGGCGTCGCTGGCGCAACACCCGCTGAAAACCTTCCTTGAACACGGGGTGCTGGCTTCACTGAACACGGACGATCCGGCGGTTCAGGGCGTAGATATTATTCACGAATACAACATCGCCGCGCCGCAGGCCGGGCTGAGCCGCGAGCAGATCCGTCAGGCGCAAATCAACGGGCTGGAGATCGCCTTCCTGACGCCTGAAGAGAAACAGGCGCTGCGCGATAAAGTTGCTCAGTAGTCCTCTTTACTGCCGGGTGGCGCTGCGCTTACCCGGCCTACGAAAGCGTTTGGCACTTATGCCAGACAGAGCGTTGCGCGATGTTTGGCGGATTCGATCCCCAGCTCGATGAGCTCCATAATCTGGATTGCCTGGCTCGCCGGAACCGGATTTTCACCTGAACCGTTCAGCGCGTCACGAATTGCGGCGTAATACGCCGGATAGTTCCCAGGCTGGGTCAACACCGTCTCTTCAACCAGTACCTCACCCTCCGCACGCGTCACCACCCCGTCCCGCATGTCGTAGCCCCAGTCCTCCTGCGGTAAGCGTTCGCCATTTTTGAGGCGCTCTTCCTGCGGATCCAGGCCGAACTTCACATAGCTGCCGCGCGCCCCGTGAAGGATATAGCGGGCCGATTCCGCCGCCGCAAGCATTGTCCCGTGCAGCACAATGCGCCGCTGCGGATAACTCAAAACGGCGTGGAAATAGTCGGTGGTCTGCGCCCCCGGCCTGAGCTGCGCTAAATCGACCGTCATGCTTACGGGCAGACCAAACAGATGAACGGCCTGATCGAGAAGATGCGGCGCTAAGTCATACCAGATGCCGCTGCCCGGTCCCGCCTGCTCGCGCCAGCGATCTCGCACCTGCGGACGATAACGATCGAAGTGAGACTCAAAAAAAGCAATTTCGCCGAGCGTGCCTTCGTTTATCAGCGCTTTGATCGTCAGGAAATCACTATCCCAGCGCCGGTTGTGAAAGACCGACAATAACCGACCCAGGCTTCGCGCCAGCGCATCCAGCTCGCGCGCCTGTGACAACGTCACGGTAAAAGGCTTATCGACAACGACATGTTTGCCAGCCTCCAGCGCCGCTTTCGCCAGGGGGAAATGGGTGTCGTTAGGGGTGGGAATGACAATAAGGTCAATATTAGGATCGTTAAACAGATGCTTAGGCTCCGTTACCACCGGCACGGCTGGCCAGTCGGCATGGACTTTGGTTTCATCGCTGCTTGTGATAGCCGCCAGTTCCATTCCCGGCGTGCCGGCAACCAGCGGCGCATGAAAGGTTTTGCTTGCGTACCCGTAGCCAATAAGACCGACGCGGATGTTTTCACTCATCGTATGCCCCCTCGCTGTGCGCTTATTTATCACTGGCCTTGTGCTTAACGCACAGATTAATAATGTGCCCTGTGAGTTAAAATAGCATCTCGCGACAGCTTTTTTTGTTACCTCGCTTTAAAGTGTGTATATGGGGCCCGGGAATCGTTCCCAAAGCGCTTGCTCTGTCGAAAAGGCCGCTGTAACATTTGTAATCTGTATTTATGGATAAATTACAAACACAAAATATGTCATCAATAATTAATCGAATCATTGAATTAGCGGGATGGATTGTCCTTGGCGTTTCAGTCGTGTTGCTCGGCATTGCCAGCCATATCGATAACTACCAGCCGCCGGAGCCTGTTACTGTTGCTCAACAAAAGTAAGCCGCATCGTCATAAAGCGTGACACATTACGTCATGGAACGTATTGCCAGCCGTAATGAACGGGGTTACCCTTCTCTTCCAGGCATCTGCTGATGCCTGAATCTTCGCAAAGAAAACTCCTAATTTCGTCGCGTTACCCGAGTGGACAGTTTACGTCTTTATTAATCCGTTTATTATTCGAACGCATTACCTTTATGGGTATTACCCTTTTATATGGAAACTTATTAATATGACAGTTCAGGACTATTTATTAAAATTTCGCAAGATCAATTCCCTCGAAAGCCTGGAAAAACTGTTTGACCATCTGAACTACACGCTGTCGGATAATCAGGACATCATCAATATGTACCGCGCGGCTGACCATCGTCGCGCCGAACTCGTCTCTGGCGGTCGTCTGTTCAACGTGGGGGAAGTACCTAAATCTGTCTGGCGTTACGTTGTATAAGAAAGTAGCCTTCGGCGTGAAATGTTATATACTCTCCGCCCTGCAAATTTCTGTATAACATTTCGCGCAGACTATGGGAGAGCGTATGACCGCATTGCCTGGAGAGAGAATTGGGGGCTGGTTAATCGCCCCGCTGGCATGGCTGCTGGTGGCTTTATTAAGCGCTTCGCTGGCGCTGTTGCTTTACACCACTGCACTGGTTACTCCTCATGCTATCCAGACACTGATGTCTCAGAGCGCGCTCAATATTGCGACGTGGTTTGTGTCGTTCGTTTTCGCACTCGCGATGTGGTACTACACGCTTTGGCTGACCATCGCCTTCTTCAAACGCCGCAGAAGCGTGCCGAAACATTACATTATCTGGCTGCTGGTCTCCGTGCTGCTTGCCGTCAAAGCGTTCGCTTTTTCGCCAGTTTCTGACGCACTGGCGGTTCGCCAGCTACTCTTTCCGTTGCTTGCGACGGCGCTTCTGGTGCCCTATTTCAAGCGGTCGACGCGCGTTAAGAAGACCTTCGTTAACCCGTAATAACCTTACAGTTAACCTGTTGTGGCCTGTTGTCGTTTATCCGATAATAGGCGGCTCTTTTATTTCAGGCTAAATAATGACCGATTACTTACTGCTCTTTGTCGGAACTGTGCTGGTTAATAACTTCGTACTGGTGAAGTTCCTTGGCCTGTGCCCGTTTATGGGGGTCTCCAAAAAGCTGGAGACGGCAATGGGCATGGGGCTGGCCACCACCTTCGTGATGACGATGGCCTCCATTTGCGCATGGCTGATTGATACCTGGATCCTGATCCCGCTGGACATGCTCTACCTGCGCACCTTGTCCTTTATTCTGGTCATTGCGGTGGTGGTGCAATTTACCGAAATGGTAGTGCGTAAAACCAGCCCTGCCCTGTATCGCCTGTTGGGTATTTTTCTGCCCCTCATCACCACCAACTGTGCTGTGCTGGGCGTGGCGCTGCTCAACATCAACCTTGGGCATAATTTCATGCAGTCGGCGCTGTACGGTTTTTCCGCGGCGGTCGGTTTCTCTTTTGTTATGGTCCTATTCGCGTCGATTCGCGAGCGTCTGGCAGCGGCGGATATTCCCGCGCCGTTTCGCGGTAACGCCATCGCTCTGGTGACCGCAGGTTTAATGTCTCTGGCCTTTATGGGCTTTAGTGGTCTGGTGAAGTTGTAATGAGTGCTATCTGGATTGCCATCGCGTCCATCAGCGTACTGGGACTCGTCTTTGGCATCATTCTGGGTTATGCCTCCCGCCGGTTTGCGGTAGAGGACGATCCGGTGGTTGAAAAAATTGATGAGCTTTTGCCGCAGAGCCAGTGTGGGCAGTGCGGCTACCCTGGCTGCCGTCCTTACGCTGAGGCGGTGGGCGTGCAGGGAGAAAAGATCAACCGCTGCGCGCCGGGTGGCGAAGCGGTCATGCTTAAAATAGCTGCCCTGCTGAACGTCGATCCGCAGCCTGTCGACGGCGATGAACAGGCGCAGGAGCCCGTTCGTGCCCTTGCTGTTATCGACGAAGCCAACTGCATCGGCTGCACCAAATGTATTCAGGCGTGCCCTGTCGACGCCATTGTAGGCGCAACCCGCGCCATGCACACCGTTGTGGCGGACCTGTGCACCGGCTGTAACCTCTGCGTGGCCCCCTGCCCGACGCAGTGTATAGAACTCCGCCCGGTTGAAACGACGACCGAAAGCTGGAAATGGGATCTTCAGACCATTCCGGTTCGCAATATTCCTGTGGAACAACATGCTTAAGTTATTTTCTGCTTTCAGAAAAGAGAAGATCTGGGACTTCGACGGCGGTATCCATCCCCCGGAAATGAAAACCCAGTCAAACGGTACGCCGCTGCGTCAAATTCCGCTGGCGACCCGCTACGTGATGCCATTGAAACAGCACATCGGCGCGGAAGGCGAGCTGTGCGTGAAAGAAGGCGATACCGTCCTTCGCGGCCAGCCGCTGACCTTTGGTCGTGGACGTATGTTGCCGATACATGCCCCGACTTCGGGCAAGGTGGTGGCTGTTGCCCCCCATACCGTTGCCCATCCCTCGGCGTTGTCTGAGCTGAGCGTCATCATTGAAGCCGACGGGGAAGATCGCTGGATCGATCGTGACGGCTGGAGCGACTACCGTTCCCGCAGCCGTGAAGCGCTGATTGAACGCATTCATCAGTTTGGCGTAGCAGGTCTTGGAGGCGCTGGCTTCCCGACCGGCGCCAAGCTTCACGGCGGCGGCGATAAAATCGAAACGCTGATTATTAACGCCGCCGAGTGCGAACCGTACATCACCGCCGATGATCGTCTGATGCAGGACTGTGCCGCGCAGGTGGTGGAAGGTATTCGCATTCTTGCGCATATCCTGCAACCCCGCGAAGTGCTGATCGGTATTGAGGACAATAAACCGCAGGCCATTTCAATGCTACGTGCGGTACTGGCGGACAGCCATGATATCGCCCTGCGCGTGATCCCGACCAAATACCCGTCCGGCGGGGCGAAGCAGCTGACGCAGATCCTGACCGGAAAACAGGTCCCCCACGGGGGCCGTTCGTCCGATATCGGCGTGCTGATGCAAAACGTGGGTACTGCCTACGCGGTGAAACGTGCGGTGATTGACGGAGAGCCATTGACCGAACGCGTCGTCACGCTGACCGGCGAGTCCGTCTCCCGTCCCGGCAACGTCTGGGCGCGTCTGGGTACGCCGGTGCATCATCTGCTGGAACAGGCTGGCTTCTGCCCGGGGAGCGAGCAGATGGTCATTATGGGCGGCCCGCTGATGGGCTTTACCCTGCCGTGGCTGGATGTGCCAGTGGTGAAGATTACCAACTGCCTGCTCGCCCCTTCCCCAACGGAGATGGGCGAAACGCAGGAAGAGAAAGGTTGTATACGCTGTAGCGCCTGCGCGGATGCGTGTCCGGCAGACTTGCTGCCGCAGCAGTTGTACTGGTACAGCAAAGGCCAGCTGCACGATAAAGCCCAGGCGCATAACCTGGCTGACTGTATTGAATGCGGTGCCTGTGCCTGGGTCTGCCCAAGCAATATTCCGCTGGTGCAGTACTTCCGTCAGGAGAAAGCCGAAATCTACGCTATCTCCATGGAAGAAAAACGTGCCGCTGAGGCGAAGGCCCGCTTTGAAGCGCGCCAGGCGCGACTGGAGCGCGAGAAACAAGCCCGTCAGGAACGCCATAAGCAGGCTGCCGTGCAGCCTGCGGCGAAAGATCAGGATGCGATTAACGCTGCCCTCGCCCGTGTGCGGGAGAAGAACGCGACTGCCGCTCAGCCGGTAGCGATCGTGGCTGGCCAAAAGCCGGACAATAGCGAAGCGATTGCCGCCCGCGAAGCGCGTAAAGCCGAAGCGCGTGCACGTCAGGCGGAGAAGGCGCAAAACGCCAAACCGGAAGCCGACACAGACCCGCGTAAAGCGGCGGTGGAAGCGGCTATCGCCAGGGCAAAAGCCCGTAAAGCCGGTCAGCAGACAGTGGTGGTTGAACAGGAAGCGACCGATCCGCGCAAGGCGGCCGTTGAAGCCGCTATCGCCCGCGCCAAAGCACGTAAAGCGGCACAGCTTCAGCCTGCCGAAGAGAGTGAAGCGCCTGTCGACCCACGTAAAGCCGCCGTTGAAGCGGCCATCGCCCGTGCCAAAGCACGAAAAGCGGCACAGCAGGACGAACGGCCTGCGGCCGCCAACGACGATCCACGCAAAGCCGCAGTCGCCGCCGCGATTGCGCGTGTTCAGGCAAAGAAAGCCGCGCAGCAAGCCGTTAACGAGGATTAAATGGTTTTCAGAATTGCAAGTTCCCCTTATACCCATAACCAGCGCCAGACATCGCGTATTATGATGCTGGTGTGCCTGGCCGCGTTGCCAGGTATTGCCGTACAGTGTTGGTTTTTCGGCTGGGGTACGCTTTTCCAGTTAGTTCTGGGTTGCGCCAGTGCCGTCGCAGCGGAAGCAGCGATCCTGAAGCTGCGCAAAATGGAGGTGACTCGCATCCTGAGCGATAACTCCGCCCTGTTGACCGGCCTGTTGCTTGCCATCAGCATTCCCCCGTTCGCCCCGTGGTGGATGGTAGTATTGGGTACGGTATTTGCGGTGATCATCGCCAAGCAGCTGTACGGTGGGCTGGGCCATAACCCGTTTAACCCGGCAATGATTGGTTACGTGGTGCTACTGATCTCCTTCCCGGTACAGATGACCAGCTGGCTGCCGCCGCATGAGATCGCCGCCACGGTGCCCGGCTTTATGGATGCCCTGAACGTTATCTTTACTGGCCACACCGCGATGGGCGCGGATATGAACGCGCTTCGCATGGGCGTGGATGGCATCAGCCAGGCCACCCCGCTCGATACCTTCAAAACCTCCCTGCGTGCCGGCCACAGCGTCGAGCAGGTGATGAAATCGTCTATTTACAGCGGCGTACTGGCGGGTGCGGGCTGGCAGTGGGTCAATCTGGCCTACCTGTTGGGCGGTGCCTTCCTGCTGCAACAAAAAGCGATCCGCTGGCATATTCCGGTGAGCTTCCTGGTGACGCTGGCCGTCTGTTCAATGCTCGGCTGGGTCATCTCACCTGAGTCACTGGCCAGCCCGCAGCTCCATCTGCTCTCCGGCGCGACCATGCTCGGGGCATTCTTTATTCTGACCGATCCGGTCACCGCCTCTACCACCAACCGAGGTCGTCTGATTTTCGGCGCGCTGGCGGGCTTGCTGGTCTGGCTTATTCGCAGCTTTGGTGGCTATCCGGACGGCGTGGCATTTGCCGTACTGCTGGCTAACATCACCGTTCCGCTCATCGACTACTACACGCGTCCACGCGTGTACGGTCATCGCTAAGGGTTACGCCATGCTAAAGACTATGCAAAAACACGGCGTCACGCTGGCGATCTTCGCCGCCGCCCTCACCGGGCTGACCGCGCTGGTAAATGAACTGACGAAAAGCACCATTGAAGAGCAGGCAATGAAGCAGCAAAAGGCGTTGTTCGATCAGGTGATCCCATCAGACTTCTATGATAATAACCTGCAAAAAAGCTGCTTTGTCGTGCAGGCCCCGCAGCTCGGTAAAGGAACACACCGCGTTTATATTGCCCGTAAGGGCGAGAACCCGGTGGGTGCCATCATGGAAGCCACCGCGCCGGACGGTTACTCTGGCGCAATTCAGCTGCTGGTAGGCAGCGATTTTTCCGGCACCGTGCTGGGTACGCGCGTGACGGAACATCACGAAACGCCGGGCCTTGGCGACAAAATTGAAACACGCCTGAGCGACTGGATTTTACACTTTGCCGGTAAGATGATTCATGGCGAGGACGATCCTGCTTTCGCGGTGAAAAAAGATGGCGGTGAGTTTGACCAGTTCACGGGCGCCACGATTACGCCCCGCGCGGTCGTCAACGCCGTCAAACGCGCCGGTCTGTATGCCGAAACGCTGCCCGCGCAGATCAATCATCTTTCCGCCTGTGAGGAGTGACCATGAGCCAGGTTAAAGAGGTTATCGTCCAGGGACTCTGGAAGAACAACTCGGCATTGGTACAGCTGTTGGGATTGTGCCCGCTGCTGGCGGTGACGTCTACCGCCACCAACGCGCTCGGGCTGGGGCTGGCGACCACGCTGGTGCTGACCCTGACCAACTTCTCCATTTCTGTTTTGCGCCGCTGGACGCCATCGGAAATCCGTATTCCGATTTATGTCATGATCATTGCATCGGTGGTCAGCGTCGTGCAAATGCTGATTAACGCCTACGCATTTGGCCTGTACCAGTCGCTCGGGATCTTCATTCCGCTTATCGTGACTAACTGTATTGTCGTGGGACGCGCTGAAGCCTTCGCGGTGAAAAACAACCCGGCAATTTCCGCGCTGGATGGGTTTTCCATCGGCATGGGCGCGACTGCCGCCATGTTCGTCCTCGGCTCTCTGCGTGAAATTCTGGGCAACGGTACGCTCTTCGACGGTGCGGACGCGCTGCTTGGCGGCTGGGCGAAATCGCTGCGTATCGAGGTGTTCCATACGGACACCCCGTTCCTGCTGGCCATGCTACCGCCAGGCGCATTCATTGGCCTTGGAATGATGCTGGCGTTAAAATACCTGATTGACGAAAAACGTAAACGCCGCGCCGCTGAACGCAGCGTACAGGAAGGGATCCCCGAGAAAGCAGTATGAATAAAGAGAAACGCATTGCGATCCTGACGCGCCTGCGCGATGAGAATCCTCATCCAACGACAGAGCTGAATTTTAACTCGCCGTTTGAACTGTTGATCGCGGTGCTGCTCTCTGCGCAGGCCACTGACGTGAGCGTCAACAAAGCCACGGCCCTGCTCTACCCTGTCGCCAATACGCCGCAGGCCATGCTGGGGCTGGGGGTTGAAGGGGTAAAATCCTATATCAAGACCATCGGCCTGTTTAACAGTAAGGCCGAAAACGTCATTAAGACCTGCCGGATCCTGCTTGAGCAGCACGGCGGTGAAGTCCCGGAAGATCGCGCAGCGCTGGAAGCGTTGCCAGGCGTCGGGCGTAAAACGGCAAATGTCGTGCTCAACACGGCGTTTGGCTGGCCGACGATCGCCGTGGACACTCACATCTTCCGCGTTTCTAATCGCACCCGGTTCGCGCCGGGTAAAAACGTGGAAGAGGTGGAAGAAAAGCTATTAAAAGTGGTCCCTGCGGAATTTAAGGTGGATTGCCATCACTGGCTAATCCTTCACGGGCGCTATACCTGTATTGCACGTAAGCCACGCTGCGGCTCCTGCATTATCGAAGATCTCTGTGAATACAAAGAAAAAGTTTATCCCTGAAGGTACATCCACTTGTTACTGTTCAAGCCCTTAGATTAAACAAGGGCTCTGATATCTTCTCCCTTGGCCGTAATTTTCCCTCTCATTGTCCATAAAGTGTTGTCGATTCTGCGGATATTTAACACTCAAACAGGTTAATAGTTTTTTCATCACCAAAAATTTCTATACATCTGTGATCGCGATCACTCTGATAACTTGATGTTGGATTTTTGTTGTTAAAACCCTCTCCACGCCTTTGCCAGACAAGATCTCATCCATTACTCACCGCATATAAGACCAGTCATTTTTCATAATATGGGCTATATCACTGCCTTTCACCCAAAATAGCAGAACATATCGCCATACAGCCATTCACCAGGGTCATTTACAGTGAAAAAAACCACCAATTCTCAACGGATGAAATTTAACGCTGCATAACATTTGCGTGAACCGATGATTATACCGCCACAGTTATATGTAACAGATTATTACAAACGTATTGCCAGATGGGGCTGGATAGTGAACATTACCCGCCGTTTCCCCTCCCAATATAACTATAAAGCGGATGGACTACGGTCATCACGCTATGAACACCCCCGTTAATATGGGATGTAAAAAAAGAGGTATATGTGTCTACTGCAAACAATAAACCAACAGATGAGAGCGTAAGTCTTAACGCTTTCAAACAGCCTAAAGCGTTCTATCTCATTTTCTCTATCGAATTATGGGAGCGTTTTGGCTACTACGGCCTGCAAGGGATTATGGCCGTTTACCTGGTTAAGCAACTGGGTATGTCCGAAGCCGATTCCATCACGCTGTTCTCGTCCTTCAGCGCTCTGGTCTATGGCCTGGTCGCCATCGGCGGCTGGTTAGGCGATAAAGTCCTCGGTACGAAACGTGTCATTATGCTGGGCGCCGTGGTTCTGGCGATTGGCTATGGTCTGGTTGCATGGTCCGGGCACGATGCGGGCGTGGTATACATGGGCATGGCTACCATCGCGGTAGGTAACGGCCTCTTTAAGGCTAACCCGTCCTCCCTGCTTTCTACTTGCTACAACAAAGATGATCCGCGTCTGGACGGTGCATTTACCATGTACTACATGTCCATCAACATCGGTTCATTCTTCTCTATGCTGGCAACCCCATGGCTGGCCGCGAAATTCGGCTGGAGCGTAGCGTTTGCGCTGAGCTTCGTGGGTATGCTGATCACCGTTGTGAACTTCCTGTTCTGTCGCAGCTGGGTTAAAGATTATGGTTCTAAACCAGACTTCGAACCCGTGCATATGGGCAAACTGCTGGCAACCATCGTCGGCATTGTGATCCTGGCCGCTGTCGCGACTTGGCTGCTGCACAACCAGGGTATTGCACGTGCCGTACTGGCCGTGGTTGCGCTGGGTATCGTGATTATCTTCGCTAAAGAAGCCTTCGCGATGCAGGGTGCGGCACGTCGTAAGATGATTGTGGCGTTCATCCTGATGCTGGAAGCGATTATCTTCTTCGTCCTGTACAGCCAGATGCCAACGTCCCTGAACTTCTTCGCAATCCGCAACGTTGAGCACTCCATCCTGGGTATCGCGTTCGAGCCGGAGCAGTACCAGGCACTGAACCCGTTCTGGATCATGATTGGTAGCCCGATTCTGGCCGCTATCTATAACAAGATGGGCGACCGTCTGCCGATGCCGCACAAGTTCGCGATCGGTATGGTGCTGTGCTCTGGCGCATTCCTGGTGCTGCCGCTGGGGACGAAATTCGCGACCGACGCGGGTATCGTGTCTGTTAACTGGCTGATCCTGAGCTATGCGCTGCAATCCATCGGTGAACTGATGATCTCCGGTCTGGGCCTGGCGATGGTTGCACAGCTGGTCCCTCAGCGTCTGATGGGCTTCATCATGGGTAGCTGGTTCCTGACGACCGCTGGCGCAGCCATCATTGCAGGTAAGATTGCGAACCTGATGGCGGTACCGGACAACGTTACCGACCCGCTGGTCTCCCTGAACGTCTACGGCACCGTGTTCATGCAAATTGGTATCGCGACAGCCGTAATTGCCGTGCTGATGCTGCTCACCGCACCAAAACTCAATCGTATGACGCAGGACGACGACAAATCCGCTAAAGCGACCAACACCGCGAACGCGTAATGTCATCGGGAAACGACTGAACAGAAGCCGCTAATTGATTAGCGGCTTTTTTTTTATCTGAACGCGCACTAACATAGCGGGAACCTCAGCAAAAAGGAGTTACCGATGAAACTGTTCTATAAACCGGGCGCCTGCTCTCTTGCTTCGCATATCACCCTTCGCGAGAGCGGTAAGGATTTCACGCTGGACGGCGTTGACCTGATGAAAAAGCGCCTGGAAAACGGGGGTGACTTTTTTGCGATTAACCCAAAAGGGCAGGTTCCGGCCCTGCTGCTGGATGATGGTACGCTGCTGACCGAAGGCGTGGCGATAATGCAGTACCTGGCCGACAACGTGCCTGATCGTCAGCTGCTGGCACCAACAGGCAGTATCTCTCGCTATAAAACCCTTGAGTGGCTTAACTACATCGCGACCGAGCTGCACAAAGGCTTTACGCCGCTGTTCCGCCCGGATACTCCGGAAGAGTACAAACCGACCGTACGTGCGTTACTTGAGAAAAAGATGCAGTACATTAATGAATCACTGAAAGACGATCAGTGGATCTGCGGTGCGCGTTTCACCATTGCTGATGCGTATCTGTTTACCGTTCTGCGCTGGGCGCGCGCGGTGAAGCTGAACCTGGAAGGATTAGATCATATTGCGTCGTATATGGAACGCGTAGCGGCACGCCCTGCGGTTGCAGCGGCGCTGAAGGCAGAAGGGTTGAATTAATCCGAGCGCGCTGTATTGCCGGGTGGCGCTGCGCTTACCCGGCCTACACTATCCCTGCTCTTACAATTGGGTTGCGCTGAAATAATGCTCGGGCTTCGCGATGCGATCCTGCGCCGCGACCACCTGGAGCTCATATTCCTGCATCGTCTTCGTCGCAATCATGATTTCATAAACGGCTGCGGTTACGTGCTCCAGCGCATCGCGCAGGCTTGCGCCCTGCAATAGCTTCACCAGCAGCAAACCGCTGGTCACATCCCCAACCCCGACAGGCTGACGTGTACCGAAATCCACCAGCGGTCGACTGATGTGCCAGGCTTCATCCTTCGTCACCAACAGCATTTCAAAACGGTCCTGGCTCAACCCTGCGCGTGCCAGGTGCTTCACCAGGACAATCTCAGGCCCCTGAGCAATTAGCTCGCGAGAAGCGCTTACAGCCTCTTCTACGCTGTTGACCGGATGCTCGCACAGGATCTCAAGTTCAATCAGATTTGGCGCAATAATATCGCTGGCAGGCAATGCATGACGGACATGAAACTCCGCAACGCCCGGCGCGACGATGCAGCCTTTTTCCGGATGCCCCATCACCGGATCGCAGAAATATTTCGCCGCGGGGTTTGCCGCTTTCACCTGGCGCACAATGCCCAGGATATGCTCCCCCTGCTCCGCCGAACCCAGATAACCGCTCAGTACGGCATCGCAGCGTTTAAGCTGGTCGATATCCGCAATCCCCTGAACGATCTCCGTCAGATGCGACGGCGGCATCACGCAGCCGGTCCATTTACCGTACTGGGTGTGATTCGAGAACTGGACGGTATTGAGGGGCCAGACGTTGGCCCCGAGGCGGCGCATCGGGAATTCCGCAGCGCTGTTGCCAGCATGTCCAAAAACAACGTGGGACTGAATGGCGAGGATGTTCTTCATGTTGTACTTACCAAACCCTGTCAAAACAAAAGGGGCGTGGTTTCCCACGCCCCTGCGTACTTTTAATTACTTCCAGCAGACCAGACAGTAATTTTTCTTACCGCGACGCAGCAGCGTGTAGCGACCATAGAGACGGTCGTTCTCGGTAAAGGTGTATTCCGGATCGGCCTGTTTTTCGCCATTAATGGTGATCGCGTTAGAGGCGATGGTTTTACGCGCCTGACCGCGAGACGGCTGGAGCTCGGAGTCGACCAGCGCCTGCATCAGATCGGCGCCTTTTTCCATCTCCACCATCGGCACGCCATCCTGCGCCAGCTGTTCGAAATCCGCTTCGCTTAAATCGCTCAGGGTCCCGTTGAACAGGCTCGCCGTAATGCGTTTCGCCGCTGCCAAACCTTCTTCACCGTGAACCAGTTTGGTCACTTCGTCGGCCAGCACATACTGGGCGCGCGGTGCTTTACCGCTGTTCTTGTCTTCTTCTTCCAGCGCATTGATTTCTTCGATATCCATAAAGGTGAAGAATTTCAGGAAGCGATAAACGTCGGCATCCGCCGTGTTGATCCAGAACTGGTAGAATTTGTACGGGCTGGTTTTCTTCGGATCAAGCCATACTGCGCCGCCTTCGGTTTTACCAAACTTGGTACCGTCTGCTTTGGTGATCAGCGGCACGGTCAGACCAAACACCTGATTCTGGTGAAGGCGACGGGTCAGATCGATACCGGAGGTGATGTTACCCCACTGATCAGAACCGCCAATTTGCAGCGACACGCCGTGCAGCTTGTTCAGGCAGGCGAAGTCATACCCCTGCAACAGGTTGTAGGAGAACTCGGTGAAAGAGATACCCTGATCGTCACGGTTAAGACGCTGCTTGACCGCTTCTTTGTTAATCATCTGGTTAACAGAGAAGTGTTTGCCGATGTCACGCAGGAACGTCAGCACGTTCATGCCACCAAACCAGTCGTAGTTGTTCGCCGCAATCGCAGCGTTGTCACCACAGTTGAAATCCAGGAACGGTGCAACCTGTTTACGGATCTTATCCACCCACTCCTGCACGGTGTCTTCGGTATTCAGCTTACGCTCAGCGGCTTTGAAACTTGGGTCGCCAATCAGACCAGTCGCACCGCCAACCAGGGCAACAGGCTTATGACCCGCCATCTGGAAGCGTTTCAGGCATAACAATGGAACAAGATGCCCCAAATGCAAGCTGTCAGCGGTGGGATCGAAGCCGCAATAGAGCGCGATCGGGCCTTGCGCCAGTCGCTCTGCTAACGCTTCCTCGTCCGTCACCTGGGCCACCAGGCCCCGCTCTTGCAATTGTTTAATCAAGTTACTGCTTGCCATCAAATTCTCCATGTATAAACGACTGCACCTTTGCCGGTACACGACTTTTCGCCTGATGCGAAAGGACCATAGAATAAAGCGCCAGCGCGGTGTGCGCTAGCGCTTAAATCAACAAATTTTGGGGATTACGGTGCCAGTCGGTCTATTTTCCAGCCACCGTTGTCGCGCTGGTATAAAAAGCGGTCGTGCAGGCGGTGCTCACCGCCCTGCCAGAATTCCATCTGCTCAATGGGGATGCGGAACCCGCCCCAGAAACTCGGCAGCGGCACTTCACCCTGCTGAAACTTCTGTTTGAGTTCGAGGAATTTACTTTCAAGTACGCCGCGGGCCGAGATTCGGCTGGACTGTTTAGAAACCCAGGCGCCAATCTGACTGTCGCGCGGTCGGCTGTGGAAATATTTCACCACTTCGAGCGTAGAGAGGCGCTCTGCCTTGCCGGTAACCATCACCTGGCGCTCAAGCATATGCCACGGGAAGAGCAGGCTAATACGCGGATTATTTTCCAGGTGATGCGCTTTACGACTACCAAGGTTGGTGTAGAACACCAGCCCTTTCTCGTCATAATGCTTAAGAAGAACGATGCGTTGATACGGCTGACCGTTTTCATCAACCGTGGCAACGACCATCGCCGTCGGGTCGGCCAGTTTCGCTTCGCAGGCCTGTTTCAGCCAGCGTTCAAAAAGCACCAGCGGTTCGGCGGGAAGATCCTGGCGGCGCAGACCGCCTTTGGTGTATTCACGGCGCAGATGCGCAATTTGCTGTAGTTCGTCGTTTTCTGACATGGCGTTAGCTGAAAGTGAGGTTGGGTGGCGCTATTGTGCGCGCCCCCTTCAAAAATCTCAACGCTTCGGATTTTCCAGCTGACAATTGTTCAGCACAATGCGGTCTCGCTTATAGACGGTGGCGCTGTCACCTTTTGACCAGAAGACGTAGATCCCATCCGTGTAACGCGCCCCGGAGGCGGACATCCCCTGCTTCAGCGTCAACAACTTATTGTCATAAACAAAGCTGGCTTCCTGGCGAGTGTTGTTCAGCTTCACCGTCAGCGGTTTTTCATCACAACGATATTCCAGCGTATCGGTTTGCATACGCTCAACAAACTGGTTATAGACGCTGCATCCGGTCATAAGAAAAGGTACAGCAATGAGAAGAAGTTTTTTCATGGGCAGATTCCGAAGACTATCCTGGTCCTGGAGGGCCTAACCGCCCTCCTGTTTTTCCCGATTTTACGGGTTATGCTTCCCGCTGAATTTCAGTTAACTCTGATTATGGCGCGGATTTGCCGGGAAAATAGCACCGAGGACGCTCGCCTCTCGCGCACCGGTTACGGAGGGTAAATTCCCGGGCAGACCGGCAACCGTACGCCAGGCAAGCCAGGCGAAGGCCAGCGCTTCCATGTCGTCTCCGCTGATCCCGGCTTCGTCAGTGGTCGTGACTTCGGTGCCCGGCAGCAGGGCGGCGAGGCGTGCCATCAGGAGGGGGTTGCGGCTTCCGCCTCCGCATACCAGCAGACGCTCGCACCCGCCGCTGAGCAACACCTGTTCAGAAATCGACACGGCGGTAAGCTCAGTCAGCGTAGCCTGCACATCCTGAGGCGCAAGGCCGGGGAAGCGTGCCAGATGACGTTCAAGCCAGCCGTAGTTGAAATACTCTCGCCCCGTGCTTTTCGGCGCTGGCAGGGCAAAGAATGGATCGCTTAAAAGGGCTTGCAGCAAGGGAAGGATCACTTTCCCCTGGCTGGCCCACTGCGCGTCTTTGTCGTAGGGTTTACCGTTCTGACGCCAGATCCAGGCATCCATCAGCATATTACCGGGCCCGGTATCGTATCCACGCACGGGCTGCCCGGGAATGAGCATCGACAGGTTGGCAATCCCGCCAATGTTCAGAACCATTCTGCGCTCCACCGGGTGCGCCAGCAGCGCCTGATGAAATGCCGGAACCAGCGGCGCCCCCTGCCCGCCGAGGGCCATATCGCGACGACGGAAATCCCCCACCACCGTCACGCCGGTTTTTGCCACAATCTGGTTATTATCGCCAATTTGCATCGTGTGCGGCGCCTCGCCGACAGGTTCATGCCAGACGGTCTGCCCATGGCAGCCTATTGCCACGACATCCTGCGGATGAAGTCTTTCTTGCTGCATCAGGGCCAATACCGCATCAGCAAACAGCGCCCCCAGACGCACATCCAGTTGGCCCAGTTGGGAAAGCGTCAGCTGTTGCCCCTGGCAGATGCTCAGGATCTCTTCTTTTAACGAGACCGGAATAGGCCAGGTCAGGCTTGCCTGCTGCGCCACCATGTTTTCATCAATGGCGGCCAGAACGACATCCACACCGTCAAGACTGGTACCAGACATCACACCGATATAGCGACCCGATTTCATGCGCTTTCCTTACGTTACATGGGCTAAGTGCAACCACTCCATCATAAATAACGCTGCTTTGCTATCCGGTGATAATATTTTTTAACAATCTCAGACCTGTAGCACAGACGGTTTTTGTTTATGTCCCGTTAAGCCCCGTTCAGGTAAAATTTATCTATTCGGCATGCAAAGATATGAACTGTGGTCAGGAATGCCATATAATTTAGCCATAACGGATGCCCCAACCGGGCGTTTTTTGGTGAACAGGAGAGTCAAATGATTTTACGTGTACTGGGCGTTTCGCTGATTGGTTTAACACTGGCGGGTTGTGTGAACGACAATTCACTCTCCGGCGACGTATATAGTGCTTCTGAAGCTAAACAGGTACAGAACGTGACCTACGGTACTATCGTTAATGCCCGTCCTGTTCAGATTCAGGGTGGTGATGACACGAACGTCGTGGGCGCAATCGGTGGTGCTGTGCTGGGTGGTTTCCTGGGTAACACCATTGGTGGCGGCACCGGTCGCTCTCTGGCTACCGCAGCAGGCGCAGTTGCAGGCGGCGTAGCGGGTCAGGGCGTTCAGGGTGCGATGAACAAAACTCAGGGCGTTGAGCTGGAAATCCGTAAAGACGATGGCAGCACCATTATGGTTGTGCAGAAACAGGGTAATACTCGCTTCTCTGCAGGCCAGCGTGTTGTACTGGCAAGCAACGGTAGCCAGGTCACCGTCTCCCCGCGTTAATATCCCGACGGATGCGGTCCTTTCGGGCCGCATCCATTTACAAAAACTATCATTTTAAAAAATGTATTTATAAAAATACATTCACACGGCGTATAATTAATTCCCTCTGATATTGTTCCTGCTCAAAGTATTTTTTATTTCCCTCCTTTAGACTCGTCTGATTCTCTTTTTCCTCTTTTTAATTTTTTAACATTCTATGCTTGCGAACTGTCGATTTGTAATGAACCGCTTTGTGGCCTTTGCACTTGGGTGCATTTTTATCATTGCCGTGTTACAAGGTTGTTTTATAAAACTTGTTGAATGGGTTCCTTCATTCTCTCCGCTATTTTTCCCTACGCTCACTATTTTTCTTCTGGTATTCCATCTGTTTATCGCCTGTTTTATGGCAATGAAATACTGGTGTGATAAAAAACGGCTATATCTCGTTCCGATTGCGTCAGCCTTTGCCGGTTCAGCACTGCTGATGGTGGGTACGCTATCCAGTTTTCCAGGTTGGCTGGATCTCTATCAGTTCAACGAGGCGAACTATAATGACGCGATGATCTTTTATATGTTCCGACACCTCTTAATGGCGGTGCTCATGATGGCCTCAGCCTTACTTTATACGCTTCGCGTTTCCCCCCTTTCACGAAGCACCCACATCGGTATTGTTGTCGGATCGGCTCTCTTTACGGGCTGCATGCTTTGGCTGGCGTGGTTCTATTCCAGCCATTCCACGACGTTAACCCTGGATCTTGTGGATAATGAAACCCGGCAGTTCATGATTCTCTGGAGCCAGACCATCAACATCATTTTGGTCATTCTTTGGGTCGTCACATTAATCACCCTGATGGTCGTGACCCGGATAAGAAATTTGTTCTGGGCGGGCGGCAATTTTTTATGCGTCTGTTATGTCGTCACGCTGTTAATGCTGTTGTTAGGTGGATACGTAGAAGATGTATCATGGTACCGCGCCCGGTTATTCGAAACTGTCGCGACATTAATGATTATTTTCATTTTGCTTTCCGACGTCTTTAATTTGTATCGTGACTCGCACGTCAAATACCAGCAGTCATATCAAAATTCAATCCGCGACCCGCTTACCCGTCTTTATAATCGCAGCTATTTTTATGATTCATTAAACTACGCCCTCAGCACTGCAACGGAGGCACACCCGGTATCGGTGGTAGTAAGCGACCTTGACCGTTTCAAACGTATCAACGACTGTTACGGGCATTTGCAGGGCGATAAGGTATTACAGTTCGTCTCTAATCTGCTGACTGATTCCGTGCGCCCCCAGGATATCGCGGCCCGAATCGGTGGTGAAGAGTTTGTGTTGATGCTGACAAATACCCCTTCAGACGCCGCGCGGCAGGTGGCCGAGCGCATTCGCCTCAAGCTGAGCGGGTTTGATAAAGCCAGCAGCGGCGGTCATCTGCCGGAACCCATTACCATCAGCATGGGCGTATTCACCGCAACCTCGCCGGAAACCAGTGCGGAAACCTGCGTGGAGAGCGCGGATAAAGCCATGTATGAGGCAAAAGAGACAGGGCGCAACCGGGTGGTGGTGTTCAGATAATAAGAAAGGCCTTGATTTCGCAAGGCCTTTACGTTCGGTCAGTCGCGAGACTGCAGATCGTGGATGTTCTGCTCAAGACGGGCGATGAGTCCTATCAGCATCTCCAGCTCAGCGGGGGAAATACCTTCAAGGATCTCCCCACGCGTTTTACTGATGACGGCTTCCATCTCAGTAATAATCGGCGCCGCTTTTTCCGTCAATTTGATCCGCTTGGCGCGACGGTCGCTGGCGCAGGTTTGTCGGGAGATAAGTCCCTTCTCTTCCAGTTGGTCAAGAGTGCGCACCAGTGACGGCTGCTCAATGCCAATCGCTTTTGCCAGTTGGATCTGTGACTGGTCGGGCGGGAGCTGATGAATGTTATGCAGCGTAACCCAGTGCGTCTGCGTGAGTTCCAGAGGTTTCAGGCGATGGTCAATCAGAGCACGCCAGATGCGTACCAACCTTGCCAGATCAGAACCTAATGGCGATTCCAATTTCATCTCCTTATAATTAGCTTGCTAAGTGATTATAGTGATTTTAGTGATTTTAGAATAGTTTGCAGTATTTGTATTGCCAAAACAAATGCAATCACGGTATTCATCATTCCTGAAAGGATGATTTACACTGAACGGTAATGCGCCATCGCATTGAAATATGCCATTGTGGCCCTCACCCCACTGCAAAGGATCACTGCTTGTGACGTTCTTTTCCCTCTCCGCAGGGTTGCCCCTCCAGGATCTGATTGTCGGCGCATCGGTCTACTTTCCGCCACTGTTTAAAGCCGTGATGGTCGGTTTTGTGATCTGGCTCATTGCGCATCGTCTGCTGCGCGACTGGATGTATTCCGGTGAAATCTGGCACCCGATGTTAATGGATCTCTCCCTGTTTACCCTTTCCGTCTGTCTTGGCCTTGCCGTGTTAACCGTGTGGTGAGAATAGCATTGAAAACGTTAAAATATTTTTCCACTCTTTTCGTTTTAGCGCTGGCGCTTATGGCCGGCTGGTGGCTCTGGAATTATTACATGCAGTCGCCCTGGACGCGTGACGGCAAGATCCGCGCAGAACAGGTCAGCATCACGCCACAGGTGTCCGGCAGTATCAGCGCGCTGCTGGTGAAGGACAACCAGTTCGTTCATGCGGGCGATGTGTTATTCCGCATCGATGAGACCCCTTTCCACATTGCGGTGCTCAATGCCCAGGCGCAGCTCGCAAAAGCTCAATCAGATCTGGCAAAAGCCAATAACGAAGCCGAACGTCGCCGACATCTGTCGAGGAATTACATCTCTGCGGAAGATCTCGATACCGCCAATATCAATGTAAAAGCCATGCAGGCCAGCCTGAAGGTTGCAGAGGCAACGCTGAAACAGGCCGAGTGGCAACTGACCCAGACCGTTGTCAAAGCTCCGGTGGATGGATGGATCACGAGCCTGTCGACCCGTGTGGGGGATTACGCCACCACAGGCCAGCCGGTCTTTGCCCTGGTAGATAGCCACTCTTTCTATGTTGTAGGTTATTTTGAAGAGACCAAGCTGCGGCATATCCGCGAGGGTGCGCCTGCCCGGATCACGCTTTACAGCGGTGCAGAAAAGTTACAGGGTCACGTTAGTAGCATAGGTCGGGCAATTTACGATCAGAGCGTGGAAACCGATTCTGGTCTGGTGCCTGACATCAAACCCAACGTACCGTGGGTGCGTCTGGCTCAGCGGGTGCCTGTTCGCGTCGAGTTAGAGCAACTGCCGAAAGACATTACTCTGGTCTCTGGCACAACCTGCACCGTCGCCATCGGATCGCGATGATGAACCTGGGAGCTTTCTCCTGGCGCAATACGCCGTGGATAAAAGCGACACGGCCGCAGTGGCGTTACGCGCTGCGTAACGGCATCGCCATGTGCCTTGCGCTTACGGTTGCCTATTATCTGAATCTGGATGAGCCTTACTGGGCGATGACCTCTGCGGCGGTCGTCAGCTTCCCTACCGTCGGGGGCGTTATCAGTAAAAGCCTCGGGCGCGTGGCGGGTAGCCTGCTGGGTGCGACCGCTGCACTGCTTCTTGCCGGCCATACCCTGAACGATCCCTGGCTCTTTCTGTTAAGCATGTCGGCATGGCTGGGGCTGTGCACCTGGGCCTGCGCCCATTTTACCAACAACGTTGCGTACGCGTTTCAACTGGCAGGTTACACCGCAGCCATTATCGCCTTTCCGGTCGTCAACGTGCTGGATACCACCGAGCTATGGGACATCGCCCAGGCACGCGTATGTGAAGTGATGGTCGGCATTCTGTGCGGCGGCGTCATGATGATGATCCTGCCCAGCACCTCGGATGGCACTACGCTTATCACCGCCCTTAAAACGATGCACGCGCGTTTGCTGGAACATGCCAGCCTGCTCTGGCAGCCTGATAGCAGCGATAACATCCGTCTAGCACACGAAAAGGTCATCGGCCAGATCCTGACCATGAACCTGTTACGCATCCAGGCATTCTGGAGCCACTACCGTTTTCGTCGCCAGAACACGCTCCTGAACTATTTACTGCACCAGCAATTGCGGATGACGAGTGCGATCTCGAGCCTTCGCCGGATGTTGCTGAACTGGCCTGCGCCGCCAGCCCATACCCGGGAAGTTATCGAGGCGCTGCTCGCCGCCCTTGCGCGTCCGGATGCCGATATCTATACCGTGGCCCGCATTATCGCGCCGCTCGCCCCAACGGATGAATATGATTACCGGCACCGCGCCTTCTGGCAGCGTCTGAACTATTTCTGCCGCCTGTATCTGCGCAGCAGCCGCTGGTTAAAAGCCGTCGAAAATGCCACGCCCGTCACCGAATTTTCCGTTCCCGGTAGCCCAGCTCTGGCGCGCCATACCGACGCAATGGAGGCGCTGTGGAGCGGTTTTCGTACGTTTTGCGCGTTGACGGCCGTGGGCGCATGGGCCATCACCACCCAATGGGATGCGGGCAGTGCAGCCCTGACGCTTGCGGCAATCAGCTGCGTGCTCTATTCCGTCGCCGCTTCCCCGTTTAATTCCCTGACGCTTCTGCTGCGTACGCTGGTACTGCTGTCGCTGTTCAGCTTCGTGGTGAAATTTGGTTTGATGGTGCAGATAACCGACCTCTGGCAATTTCTGCTGTTTCTCTTCCCGCTGTTAACCACCATGCAGTTGCTCAAACTGCAAATGCCAAAACTGGCCGGTCTGTGGGGGCAGTTGATTGTTTTTATGGGCTCATTTATCTCTGTAACGAATCCTCCGGTTTACGATTACGCTGATTTTCTCAACGATAACCTGGCGAAGATCCTCGGCGTGGGGCTGGCGTGGCTGGCTTTCGCCGTGCTACGCCCGGGCTCGGATGCGCGTAAAAGCCGCAGGCATATTCGTGAGCTGCGCAGGGGTTTTGTCGATCAACTGAGTCGCAGCCCGCATCTGCGTGAAAGCGAGTATGAATCGCTGGTTTACCATCATGTCAGCCAGCTGAACAACAGCCAGGATTCCCTCTCCCGTCGCTGGCTACTGCGCTGGGGCGTGGTGCTGCTGAACTGTTCGCACGTGGTGTGGCAGCTGCGTGCCTGGGAGACGCGTTCCGACCCGCTTTCGCAGGTCCGCGATAATTGTATTTCCATGCTTCGCGATGTGATGAGCGAGCGCGGAGTTCAGCAACGCCCCCTGAGCGTCACGCTCGCCGAGCTTCAGCGTATTTGCGACGCTCTGGCGCACCACCATCAGCCTGCGGCCCGCGATCTGGCGTCCATTATCTGGCGGCTGCACTGCTCCCTGTCACAGCTTGAACAGGCGCCGCCACCCGGAACAATTGGCGATCAGATCACGCCGCAGGCATAGCGCGCCCCGCCGCCGCCAAGCGGTTTAGGTTGATCGGACATGTTATCGCCGCCCACATGGACCATCAGCGCCTTGCCTTTGACCTCGTCAATCTTTTTCAGCCGGGGCGCAACAACCGGATCGGTGGCTTTACCGTCGTTATTCACCACCAGCACCGGCAGATCGCCGAGGTGCCCCATACCTTCCGGGCCTTCATGCTTACCAGAGTTGTGCGGATCCAGATGCCCCCCAGCGGCCTCAGCGGCTGAAGGTTTCCCCTCTTTCATTGCAGGTTGACAGCTGCCTTTGGCATGAACGTGAAAACCATGTTCACCGGGTGGAAGGGCCTTGAGATCGGGAGCAAATTCCAGCCCTTTATCGGTTTCGGTGATTTTCACCGTCCCGATGGACTGGCCTACTCCCTGAGAAGTGACGAGATTCATTTCAACTTCTTCGCTGGCTGCCTGCGCTCCTGCGCAAACAACCAGCGTGACCACTGCCAGAGCAAAACGCTTCATATGACCTCCACGGGTTATTTTTTGCACCTTAAGTCTATACCAGAGGCGCAGATTTCACCGGAAAGTCAGACTCCACGCACTCAGGGTACGTCGTAGCCCAGAGCCGCCTTGCGGATGCGGAACCACTGCTGACGCGACATATCCAGCTCTTCAGCCACCAGCGCAGCGCGGACGCGCTCAATTTTGCCGGAGCCGATAATCGGCAGCGGTTTAGACGGCAGGCGCAGGATCCAGGCGTAAACCACCTGCTCAATACTCTCCGCATTCAGTTCGCGGGCCACCGTTTCAAGCTCGTTACGCAGCGGCTGGAAGGCCTCATCGTTAAACAGGCGGCCGCCTCCCAGGCAGGACCATGCCATTGGACGGATGCGCAGCTGTTGCAATTGGTCGAGCGTGCCATCCAGCAGCAGCGGCTGATGAACAGGCGAAATCTCCACCTGATTCGTCGCCAGCGTAAACGGCAGGCGAGACTGCAATAGCGCAAACTGTGCCGGGGTGAAGTTAGACACGCCAAAATGACGCACTTTGCCGCTCTGGTGTAGCGTCAGGAACGCTTCCGCAACCTCATCCGCATCCATCAATGGATCGGGACGGTGGATCAGCAGCAGGTCGATA
The DNA here is from genome assembly GCF_013375955.1 of Enterobacter sp. DSM 30060. Classification (NCBI taxonomy): domain Bacteria; kingdom Pseudomonadati; phylum Pseudomonadota; class Gammaproteobacteria; order Enterobacterales; family Enterobacteriaceae; genus Enterobacter; species Enterobacter sp. DSM 30060. The sequence goes on along the minus strand of NZ_CP056118.1, from coordinate 3,748,798 downwards.
CGATCGGTGGCCAGGTTGACCAGTGACTGCTCAGCGCTTTTAACGATATGCGCGCTGTCAGTGATGTAATGCCCAAGTGCATGCTCCGGTTTTGCTGTGGTGGCAATACCGCATTTGGTCACAATCTCCATACGTTCACGCAGCGCTGGCGCACGCTTCAGCGCTTCGCCAAAAGCGGCCTCGCACTGATAGCCACCATAAATATCAGCGTGATCGACGGTGGTGATCCCGAGATCGAGATGCTCTTCTATAAAGTCCGCCAGCTGGACCGGAGACATATTCCAGTCCATAAGGCGCCAGTAGCCCATAACGAATCGGGAGAATTCCGGGCCCTGCGGGGCAAGGGTAATACGCTGAACCATAACATTTTCCTCAAGGAAGTCATGTCACCAGTATACGCAATTACCCTGCTAAAACAGTGAAGGTTGCTGAGGTTCTTCGGTTTCAACCGCTTTGTTTGCACGAATTTTGCGCAGCAGACGTTGTCGGCAGAGCCGTAAGACCTCCTGCTTTTGCGCGTCGCTGAAATTTTGCCAGTTAAAACGTTCATCGCGTGTGCGCATGCAGCCACGGCAGTATCCTCGTTCATCAACCTGGCAAATACCCCGGCACGGGCTCTGGACAGGGAAAAATTCCAGTTGCTCTGCCACACCTACCTCCAGAACGTCATTATTCCCTACAGTGAAGACCCTAAATGGCCTGCATGCAAGGAGTGTCCGTCACAAACAGGGCATTAAGGTTTCGCTAATCTTCCCTTCTTATACTCGCCGCATTGATATAACGAATGGTCTGGTCATCATGTGGCTCACTAAAAAGTTACACTGTAACGATACGAAATTTACCCTCGCCTGTGCGCTTTTCTTCACCGTGTTCAATGCGCTGTTTATCCAGCGCAGCTGGTCAATCATCGCACCTGCCCGTCTGCACGACGTGCTTTTTGCCGCCAGTGTGCCGCTGGTTCTGTTCTGCGGCTGGGTCATTGTTTTTAGCCTGCTGAATATTCCCTTTATTCGCAAGCCGCTCATGATTGCCCTGACCATAGGATGCGCCGCCGCGACCTGGTTTATGTACACCTATGGCGCGGTTATCGATCAGAACATGATTGTGAACGTGTTTGAGACTAACTCCCAGGAAGCGACAGCCCTGGTAACGCCGCAGCTGATCCTGTGGCTGGCCGTCGCGGGTCTGGTCCCTTCCGTCATCTTAGCCCTGACGCGCATTCGAACCGGAAAATGGTGGTATGCCCTGCTAACACGTTTCGCCGCTATACTCGGTGCGCTGCTGGTGATCATTCTCGTCGCGGCAGTGTTCTATAAAGACTATGCTTCGCTGTTCCGCAATAACAAAAGCATCGTCAAAATGGTCACTCCGGCGAACTACGTGAGCGCCGTTGTGAAGTACAGCAAAATGCGCTGGTTTGCCGGCGACCAGACGCTGGTCCGCATTGGCGAGGATGCCCATAAAGGGGCGCTGATTTCCGGCCAACGTAAGAAAACCGTGCTGGTTTTGGTGGTGGGCGAAGCCTCCCGCGCTGCAAACTATTCGTTAAATGGTTACCCCCGTGAAACCAACCCCGAGCTGAAAAAGCGGGATGTCATCAACTTCCCACAGGCCTCCTCCTGTGGCACGGAAACCGCCGTTTCCGTCCCCTGCATGTTCTCCGGCATGACGCGAAAAAAATATGACGCGGACCTCGCCCATCATCAGGAAGGACTGCTCGATGTGCTTAACCACGCCGGGTTCAACCTGCTGTGGCGCGACAATGACGGCGGGTGTAAAGGTGCCTGCGACCGCGTGCCGCACACGGATATGACCCAGTGGAAACTGGATCAGTTCTGTAAGGACAAATCCTGTATCGATGACGTCAACCTGTACCGCCTGGACAACGTGCTGGACGGAATAAAGCAGGATACCGTACTGGTGATACACCTGATGGGCAGCCACGGTCCGGCTTATTACAACCGTTACCCGGACCGCTTCCGGAAATTCACCCCAACCTGCGATACCAATGAAATTCAGGATTGCGATCATCAGTCGCTGATCAATACCTATGACAACTCGATTCTGTATACCGATAGCGTGCTCAGCCGAACCATCGACGCGCTAAAAGCCCGGAAGGCCAGTATGAACACAGCGCTCATTTACCTCTCCGATCACGGCGAATCGCTGGGCGAAAGCGGAATTTACCTGCACGGTACGCCGTATATGCTGGCCCCGGAGCAGCAAACGCATATTCCGTTTATGTTCTGGCTCTCCCCGGACTATGCGAAAAACTTCGGCGTAAACACGGATTGCCTGCGTAACCATGCTGCAAAAGAGGCAGTTTCACAGGACAATTTGTTTGCCACGGTTCTGGGCATGATGGACGTGAAATCAGTGGTTTATCAGCCGCAGCTGGATATTTTGTCGCAATGTCGTCGCTAAGCGGGCTTGCATTAGACCGAACGGTCTATTAGAGTAAGGGCATGAGCAGACATACAGAACACGATACACGAGAACATTTGCTGGCTACCGGCGAGCGCCTTTGCATGCATCGCGGGTTTATCGGTATGGGGCTGAGCGAGTTATTAAAAACCGCTGAAGTGCCTAAGGGATCGTTTTATCACTATTTTCGATCCAAAGAGGCGTTTGGCGTAGCCATGCTGGAGCGGCACTACGCCAGCTACCATCAGCGCCTGGCAGCCCACTTCGCCAGCGGCGAAGGTGACTACCGGGATCGTGTTCTGAACTACTATCAGGAAACGCTGACGCAGTTCTGTCAGCAGGGCATCATCAGCGGGTGCCTGACGGTAAAACTGTCTGCCGAAGTGTGCGATCTCTCCGAAGATATGCGCACCGCCATGGATAAAGGGGCCAGCGGCGTAATCGCTCTGCTGGCTCAGGCGCTGGAAAAAGGCCGCGATGAAACAACGCTCTCCTTCTCCGGTGAACCGCTCACGCAGGCGCAGGTGCTCTATTCCCTCTGGTTAGGCGCCAACCTGCAGGCAAAAATGTCTCGCAGCGCCGTGCCGCTCGAAAGCGCGCTGGCGCATGTGAAAAACTGTATTACCGCGCCTGGCGTGTAGCCGGCGTTTTTATTTACCCTTTTACTAGTCGACTGGTCTACTCAGGAGCCATTATGTCCGCTGAAAAGCTATTTACCCCACTGAAAGTGGGTGCCGTTACTGCCCCAAACCGCGTGTTTATGGCCCCACTTACCCGTCTGCGCAGCATCGAGCCGGGAGATATCCCAACGCCATTGATGGGTGAGTATTACCGTCAGCGCGCCAGCTCGGGCCTGATTATTTCCGAAGCCACGCAGGTTTCTGCCCAGGCTAAAGGCTACGCCGGTGCGCCGGGTCTGCACAGCCCGGAACAGATCGCCGCGTGGAAAAAAATCACCGCAGGCGTTCATGCTGAAGATGGCCGTATTGCGGTTCAGCTGTGGCACACCGGTCGTATCTCGCACAGCAGCATCCAGCCTGGCGGTCAGGCGCCCGTTTCTGCCTCTGCCCTGAATGCGAATACCCGCACTTCCCTGCGCGATGAAAACGGTAATGCTATTCGCGTCGACACCACCACGCCACGCGCGCTTGAGCTGGACGAGATCCCGGGTATCGTGAATGATTTCCGTCAGGCCGTCGCCAACGCCCGTGAAGCGGGCTTCGACCTGGTTGAGCTGCACTCTGCGCACGGCTACCTGCTGCACCAGTTCCTGTCACCGTCTTCCAATCAGCGTACCGACCAGTACGGCGGCAGCGTTGAAAACCGCGCGCGTCTGGTGCTTGAAGTGGTAGATGCCGTGTGTAATGAGTGGAGCGCAGATCGCATTGGTATTCGAGTTTCCCCAATTGGTACCTTCCAGAACGTCGACAACGGTCCGAACGAAGAAGCGGATGCGCTGTATCTGATTGAAGAGCTGGCTAAACGCGGTATCGCGTATCTGCACATGTCCGAGCCGGACTGGGCAGGCGGCAAACCCTACAGCGAAGCCTTCCGACAGAAAGTTCGCGAGCGCTTCCACGGCGTGATTATCGGGGCGGGCGCTTATACGGCAGAGAAAGCCGAGGATCTGATCGGTAAAGGTTTAATCGACGCCGTGGCCTTTGGCCGCGATTACATTGCGAACCCGGATCTGGTTGCCCGTTTGCAGAAGAAAGCCGAACTGAACCCGCAGCGCCCTGAAAGCTTCTATGGCGGCGGCGCGGAAGGTTATACCGACTACCCTTCACTGTAATCCCGCTTTGTACATTGATAGCGGCGACCTTTCGCCGCTATACTAAAACATCGTTTCTGTTCAAAAAGATAATCCATTCCACTGGTTAATGAGGAAATTATGCGCCTACTTCACACCATGCTGCGCGTTGGCGACCTGCAACGTTCCATCGATTTCTACACTAACGTTCTGGGCATGAAGCTGCTGCGCACCAGCGAAAATCCGGAATATAAATACTCTCTGGCGTTTGTCGGTTACGGCCCGGAATCTGAAGAAGCGGTCATCGAGCTGACCTACAACTGGGGCGTGGACAGCTACGAGCTGGGTACGGCTTACGGCCACATCGCGCTGGAAGTGGATAATGCGGCTGAAGCCTGCGAACGTATCCGCAGCAATGGCGGTAACGTCACCCGTGAAGCCGGTCCGGTTAAAGGCGGCACCACCGTGATTGCGTTTGTTGAAGATCCGGACGGGTATAAAATCGAACTGATCGAAGCTAAAGACGCTGGTCGCGGTCTGGGCAATTGATCCCGCAGGGCGCACTATGCGCCCGTTGTTTTGCTGCATCCCCTCTCAAAATTTGCCATAATGCGCACTGCTTTTTCCCCCTTGTAAGAGACCCTGATGTCCGATAACGCTCAATTTACCGGTCTGTGCGACCGTTTTCGTGGTTTTTATCCCGTTGTCATTGATGTAGAAACAGCCGGATTTAACGCTAAAACCGATGCGCTGCTTGAAATTGCCGCCATCACGCTGAAGATGGATGAACAGGGCTGGCTTGTACCGGACACCACGCTGCATTTCCACGTTGAACCCTTTGAAGGCGCAAACTTACAGCCAGAGGCGCTGGCCTTTAACGGTATCGATCCGACAAACCCGCTGCGCGGGGCGGTAAGCGAATACGAGGCGCTGCACGCCATTTTCAAAATGGTGCGCAAAGGCATGAAAGAGAATGACTGTAGCCGCGCCATCATGGTGGCCCACAACGCTACGTTCGATCACAGCTTCACCATGGCTGCCGCCGAGCGCGCCTCGCTAAAGCGTAATCCATTCCATCCGTTTGTGACCTTCGACACCGCCGCGCTGAGCGGCCTGGCGCTGGGGCAAACCGTGCTCTCTAAAGCCTGCATCACGGCGGGTATTGCGTTTGACGGCACTCAGGCGCATTCCGCGTTATACGATACCGAGCGTACGGCGGAGCTGTTCTGTGAGATCGTCAACCGCTGGAAACGTCTGGGTGGCTGGCCGCTGCCGATGGGCGACGAGGCCGATCTTCAATCGTAGACTGGGTAATCAACAGCCCCACAGGACAAAAAAAAGCGACCAACATAATGTGGTCGCTTTTTTATATCCGCAGAAAACTTATTCTGCGTCCGGCTCTTCGGTTTTATACTTCGCCGCAGTCTCTTTGATCAGCTGTTGCAGTTCGCCGCGCTGATACATTTCAATCAGAATATCACAGCCGCCAACCAGTTCACCGTCAACCCACAGCTGTGGGAAGGTCGGCCAGTTTGCGTATTTTGGCAGCTCAGCGCGGATGTCCGGGTTTTGCAGGATATCAACGTAAGCAAAACGCTCACCACAGGCGGACAGCGCCTGAACCGCTTGCGCGGAGAAGCCGCAGCTTGGCAGCTTCGGAGAACCTTTCATGTACAGGAGAATCGGGTTTTCAGCGATCTGGCGCTGAATTTTTTCAATAGTGGTGCTCATGTCTTGCTTCCTTTAACTTCTGTTACGGCATCAGTCTGACATTGTAGCGGGTCAGGCCGACATCGGAAAATAACATTTTTGTCACGTCTCATTATTTTATCCGCTATCGCGTAAAGTTGCATTGATAATGACGTTTAAGGCTGCGCGCCGTGCGGTTTTGCTTAAGGAGCGAACAAGAGTGCGACAGAATGGTGAATTTTTTTGCACTTGCTAACGAAACACATTTTTTGAATGAAAAATGCTATTAACTTATTCCGATTTTATGGATTAGAATCGACTGGTTTTGTAAATCTCATGCGGGTATGTATTTTGGCTCGCACTTATCAGGGGACTGCCCAGTGGCGCGGATAACTAAAATCTCGATGACGCTCTGTGCTTTACTGTTTACCACACTCTCATTTACGCCAGCGGCGAACGCCTCCGAACAGGCGCGGCATTCTGCTGTACAAAAAACGCATCTGGCAAAAACCACAGAACGTAAGAAAAAAACCACCAGCAAAACAGTAAAGAAGAAAACCACCGCTCACACCAAAAAGACCGCCTCCAGTAAAACCAAAACTCTCCGTTCCGGCACGCACAAAACCACCCGCACGACCGCCAGCCTGGTGAATGATAAATGCACCGTGCGCAAAGGCCATAAAACGAAATGCGCCAAAGTGACGAAGCTGGCTGACGTGCATAAAGCGCGTATGCAGAAAGCGCAAAAAACGGCGATGAATAAACTGATGGGGCAAATAGGTAAACCATATCGCTGGGGTGGCACCTCTCCGCGCACCGGTTTTGACTGTAGTGGGCTGGTTTATTATGCCTATAAAGATCTGGTGAAGTTTCGCATTCCACGCACCGCCAATGAGATGTACCATCTGCGCGACGCCGCGCCTGTAAACCGTGGCGAACTGCAAAATGGCGACCTGGTGTTCTTCCGCACCCAGGGACGCGGCACGGCCGATCACGTTGGGGTGTATGTGGGTAACGGTAAATTTATCCAGTCACCGCGCAGCGGTCAGGACATTCAGATCACCTCCCTCAGTGAAGATTACTGGGTGCGCCACTATGTGGGTGCGCGCCGAGTGATGACGCCAAAAACCATTCGCTAGACCCTGCCCTGCCGCCTCCGTGGCGGGGTAAGTTCCTCTTTTGCATACCCTTTCAATTTGCTATTCTGTCCTTGTTGTCTGTAGGGTTATTGGCAACGTATAAAACTATAAGGAGAGTAGCAATGTCGTTCGAATTACCTGCACTACCGTATGCAAAAGACGCCCTGGCTCCGCACATTTCTGCGGAAACCCTGGAGTACCATTACGGCAAGCATCACCAGACCTATGTCACCAACCTGAATAACCTGATCAAGGGCACCGATTTTGAAGGCAAAACGCTGGAAGAGATTGTGCGCAGTTCAGACGGTGGCGTATTCAACAACGCCGCTCAGGTGTGGAACCACACCTTCTACTGGCACTGCCTGGCTCCAAATGCAGGCGGAGAACCTACCGGTGAGCTGGCCGCAGCGATTAACGCCGCGTTCGGCAGTTTCGCGGATTTCAAAGCTAAATTTACTGACGCAGCCGTTAAAAACTTTGGCTCCGGCTGGACCTGGCTGGTAAAAGAGGCTGATGGCAAACTGGCTATCGTTTCCACTTCTAATGCGGGTACCCCTCTGACCACCAGCGCAACGCCGCTGATGACCGTGGACGTATGGGAACACGCCTATTACATTGATTACCGTAATGCGCGCCCGAACTACCTGGAACATTTCTGGGCACTGGTTAACTGGGAATTTGTTGCGAAGAACTTCGCCGCATAAGGGACACGCAGAAGGGGCAACCCTTCTGCGTTTTTATTTATTCCGCCGTACACACCGCTTCTGGCTGTTTACGCCCGGACATCAACACCAGCAGCAAGCCGAGTGCGGCGATGATCGCCCCCATCACCGGCACAAAGCTGTAACCTAAACCACCGGAAATCACCGCCCCGCCCGCTGCGGCTCCCAGCGCATTTCCCAGGTTAAACGCACCGATATTCACGGATGATGAGAGCCCCGGCGCCTCATGCGCAACACGCATCACGCGCATCTGCAACGGCGGCACCACGGCAAAGGTTGCGGCGCCCCACACCACCATGGCAACCGCGGCGCCCACTTCGTTACGCGCCAGCCACGGGATCGCCACCATGATGACAATCAGCAGCGTTAAAAAACCTTTCAGCGTCCCGCTGACGGAGCGGTCGGCAAATTTCCCGCCGAGATAGTTGCCAATCGAGAACCCGACACCAATCAGCACCAGCATCGCGGTAACAAAGAGTGGCGTTGCGTGGGTAATGTCGTGCAGCACCGGGGAGATATAGGTGTAGAGCGTAAACATCGCCCCTGCCCCCAGCACCGTGGTGAGCAGCGCGGACAACACCTGAGGACGCATCAGCACCGCCAGCTCTTTACGTACTTCCGGACGCTCACCGGCACTCCCTTTGGGCAGCGAGAAGAACAGCGCGACCATCGCGACCACGCCCAGTCCGGCGGTTGCGAGGAAAGACATACGCCAGCCGATGGCTTCTCCCAGCCAGGTGGCAGCGGGAACGCCGCCGATATTAGCGATGGTGAGGCCCATAAACATAGTGGCTACCGCGCTGGCCTGCTTATGTTTTGGCACTACGCTTGCTGCAACAACCGAGCCCAGCCCGAAGAAAGCGCCGTGGTTCAGGCTGGTCAGAATACGGGAAAGCATCAGCGTGGTGTAATCCGGCGAAATCGCGGAAAGCACATTTCCGAGAGTAAAAATTGCCATCAGGAAAATCAGCGCATTGCGTCGCGCGCGGTGCGAAAGCAGCAGCGTCATCAGCGGTGCGCCCACCATCACGCCGATCGCATAGGCGCTAATCAACATACCGGCCGCAGGGATAGAGACGTCCACACCCCGGGCGATAACAGGCAATAACCCCATCGGGGAGAATTCAGTGGTGCCAATCCCAAAAGCGCCAATCGCCAGGGCCAGCAGGGGAAAATTGATTTTCATGAAAAGACTCCGGATACCGTGCCGTTACCCGGCACAGACTAAGAAGGCAAAAGCATGACATCAATCACAAAAAATGAGAAGTTAACATTTTGGCAAAAGATTTTTGCCGGAGAGGTAACAATAGCGGCAAGGGAGGGAGAAGACTCTCCCTCCACCTAAATCAGTGCAGCGCAGCGGTTAAACCACCCGCAACAATCAGGGCAAGAACAACAATGGTGGTAAACAGCGAAAACTTCAGATCGGTACTCATCAATTTTTCTCCTTTTATTCACCCTACGAAAAGTGAGCTTGCTCATTTTTACACAGTTCAGGTCAAAAATCTTCCAGGATTTAAACGGATATCCACTTTACCTCTTCCCCTTTTCATCAAGATAGGACAAAATTCCACGCTAAATTTATTAGCGTACCGGCCACTGACCCCCTCCTGACGTCCTGTGTCGTTTTCCCGGCGTGTCGCAACTCATGTTTGCGTAATAAGGGTGAGAGAAGGCAAACGTTTACCTTCATTTTTTTCAGGAGCTTAGGATATGGTCTGGAGTGACATTTAATGGCAACAATTAAAGACGTAGCAAAACGCGCAAACGTTTCCACTACAACCGTATCACATGTTATTAACAAAACGCGTTTCGTCGCAGAAGAGACGCGTAATGCCGTTTGGGCGGCAATCAAAGAACTGCACTACTCGCCAAGTGCGGTCGCCCGTAGCCTGAAGGTTAATCACACCAAATCGATTGGCCTGCTGGCCACCAGCAGTGAAGCGGCTTACTTTGCTGAAATCATCGAAGCCGTTGAAAAAAACTGCTTTCAGAAAGGCTATACCCTGATTCTGGGCAACGCGTGGAACAACATTGAAAAACAGCGCGCTTACCTGTCGATGATGGCGCAAAAGCGCGTCGACGGCCTGCTGGTCATGTGTTCTGAATACCCTGAGTCGGTGCTTTCCATGCTGGAAGAGTATCGCCACATTCCGATGGTAGTGATGGACTGGGGCGAGGCGCGCGCAGACTTCACCGACTCTGTTATTGATAACGCCTTTGAAGGCGGCTACATGGCCGGGCGTTATCTGGTAGAACGCGGGCATCGTGAAATTGGCGTGATCCCGGGCCCGCTGGAGCGTAACACCGGTGCTGGCCGTCTGGCCGGTTTCATGAAAGCGATGGAAGAGGCGCTGATCACCGTGCCGGAAAACTGGATTGTTCAGGGCGACTTCGAGCCGGAGTCGGGCTATCGCGCCATGCAGCAGATCGTCTCCCAGCCGCATCGCCCTACCGCTGTGTTCTGCGGCGGCGATATCATGGCAATGGGCGCGCTCTGCGCGGCGGATGAACTCGGCCTGCGCGTTCCGCAGGACATCTCGGTGATCGGCTATGATAACGTTCGCAACGCCCGTTTCTTTACCCCGGCGCTGACCACCATTCACCAGCCGAAAGATTCGCTGGGTGAAACGGCCTTCAATATGCTGATGGACAGGATCGTCAACAAGCGAGAACAGTCCCAGTCCATTGAGGTCCACCCGCGCCTGATTGAACGCCGTTCCGTTGCCGACGGTCCGTTCCGCGACTACCGACGTTAATCTCTTTATGGGGCCAGCTACGCTGGTCCCCGCAACCACTCCCGGTTCAGCGTTTCGCTGTCTCCCAGATAATCCAGCAGCCAGGCCATGGCGGGCGAGACGTCGTTTTGCTGCCACGTCAGACAGCATGCAGCATCCGGGAAAGGGTTTTCCAGCGTCAGAGCCACCCACTCTCCCGCGTCGATGCGCGGGCGCGCAAAATGCACCGGCACCATGCCAACGCACAGCCCCGCGCTCAGACAGGTGGCTGACGACTCCCAGTCCGGCGCAACCACGCGGCGCTGATTATCCAGCAGCCAGGTAATGCGCTTGGGCAGCGAGCGGGAGGTATCTTCCAGCACCAGCGAGGGCCAGTTGCGTAAGGTGTCATCACTCAGCGGCCCGTCCAGCGCCGCCAGCGGGTGATCGCGCGCGACCACGCAGGTCCAGCTCAGCATGCCCATGTCGCGAAACGCGTAGCGCCCGCCAACCGGGATCGCCTGGGTTGCACCAATCGCCATCTCCGCCCTGCCGTCCGCCAGCGCATCCCATACGCCGTTGAACACTTCCTGCGACACACGCAGTTCGACGTCGGAAAAATGACGATAGAAATCGACGATCATCTGCCGGGTCCGCTCCGGCTTAACGATGTTATCCACCGCGATAGCGAGATGTCCGCGCCAGCCGTTGGCGATCTGCTGGCACTGCTCACGGGTGATCTGCATTTTTTTGATAACAGACCGGCCTTCCTTCAAAAACCACGCGCCGGCAGGCGTGAGCTCCACGTCGCGATGACGCCGCTCGAACAGCGGGACTGCCAGCCACGCTTCCAGCTGGCGCACCGTATAGCTGATAGCCGAGGGAACGCGGTGCAACTCCTGGGCGGCACCAGTAAAGCTGCCGTTACGCGCCACGGCATCAACCACTTCAAGGGAATAATCTGACCACATCTTTAGCCTGCAAATTTTTTGAATGCACCCACCAAATATTAGCGTTTCACAAGCCGCTTTGCACTCCCTACACTCTGCGCCAACGTACACCTGCCTCCTCAGGAGAAAAAAAGTGCAACCCAGGAAAGGATTTTTAGTCTGGCTCGGCGGCTTAAGCGTGCTGGGCTTTTTGGCGACCGACATGTATCTGCCCGCCTTCGCCGCGATGCAGGAAGATTTGCAAACTCCTGCCGCCGCCATCAGCGCCAGTTTGAGTTTATTCCTTGCAGGTTTTGCTTTTGCGCAACTACTCTGGGGACCGCTCTCTGATCGTTTTGGCCGTAAGCCCGTTCTGTTGCTGGGACTGGCGATTTTTGCCGTAGGCTGTCTGGGCATGCTGTGGGTCCGCGATGCCGCCTGGTTATTGGTGTTGCGCTTTATTCAGGCGGTCGGCGTCTGTGCCGCAGCGGTCACCTGGCAGGCGCTGGTGACCGATTACTACTCCGCCTCACGCACTAACCGCATTTTCGCCACCATCATGCCGCTGGTCGGCCTGTCTCCGGCACTCGCCCCGTTACTGGGCAGCTGGATCCTGGCGCATTTCGACTGGCAGGCCATTTTCGCCACGCTCTTTGCGATCACGCTGGTCCTGATGCTGCCCGCGTTCGGGCTTAAACCTGCGCATAAAAAAGAGACGCATCCGGACGCGAAGCCCATCACCTTTACCTCTTTACTGCGGTCGAAAGCCTATCGCGGTAACGTGCTGATTTATGCCGCCTGCTCTGCCAGCTTCTTTGCCTGGCTGACCGGTTCGCCGTTCATTTTGCATGACATGGGCTACAGCCCGGCGGCTATCGGCCTGAGCTATATACCACAGACCATCGCCTTCCTGGTGGGTGGCTATGGCTGTCGCGCCGCGCTGCAAAAATGGGAAGGCCAGCAGATGCTGCCCTGGCTGCTGGTGCTGTATGCGCTAAGCGTGATTGCGACCTGGGCTGTCGGCTTTATTCCCGGCGCCGGGCTTGCAGAAATTTTGATTCCGTTCTGCGTCATGGCGATCGCTAACGGGGCCATCTACCCTATCGTTGTAGCCCAGGCGCTGCGTCCATTCCCGCAGGCGACAGGCCGCGCTGCCGCGCTGCAAAATACCCTGCAACTTGGCCTGTGCTTCCTGGCAAGTCTCGTGGTCTCTGCGTTGATTGCAACCCCGCTGCTCACCACCACCAGCGTGATGCTGGTCACCGTTGTGCTGGCAGGATTGGGTTATCGCATGCAGTCCTCCGCCCATCGCGAGCAGAGTGAAAACGCGCAGACAGAAACGTCGCACGCCTGATTACGCGGGAAACTATGTTAAAAACCAGTGATTAGGTTGCTAACAATTTTCTGTTGAATCACCAAATTTTGCGGCCTATACTGAATTTGGTTCGATTAAATACGATAAATATTAAGTGTTAACGGGAGCCGGAGCGCTCCCGTTTTACCATGGAAGGCATTTCGGCAAGGGTTATCTCCCTTCCTCTGTTCTACGTCGGATATTAGCCTCGCGGGCATTTACCGTGAGATTTCTCACAAACCAAAAAAGCGTCTACGCTGTTTTAAGGTTCTGATCACAGCAAGGTGATGGAGAAGCTATGAGTTCATCGTGTATAGAAGAAGTCAGCGTTCCGGACGATAACTGGTCCCGGATCGTCAGTGAACTGTTGGGACGTGCGGGCATTACGATTAATGGCTCATCCCCCTCCGATCCCCAGATTAAACATCCCGATTTTTTCAAACGCGTGTTACAGGAGGGATCGTTAGGGCTGGGTGAAAGCTATATGGACGGCTGGTGGGAGTGTGAGCGGCTGGATATGTTCTTCTCCAGCGTTTTACGCGCCGGTCTTGAAAATCAGCTCCCTCGTCATTTCAAAGATACGTTACGTATCGCTTCCGCCCGCCTGTTCAATCTGCAAAGTAAAAAGCGCGCGTGGATCGTCGGTAAAGAGCATTATGACCTGGGCAACGATCTGTTCAGCCGTATGCTCGACCCGTTAATGCAGTACTCCTGCGGATACTGGAAAAAAGCGACAACCCTGGAAGAGGCGCAGCAGGATAAGCTACAGCTGATTTGCGATAAGTTGCAGTTGCAGCCCGGCATGCGCGTGCTGGACATCGGCTGTGGTTGGGGCGGCCTTGCCTGGTTTATGGCGAAACATTACGGTGTCAGCGTAGTCGGCGTCACGATTTCAGCTGAACAGCAGAAGATGGCACAGGAACGGTGTCTGGGTCTGGATGTCGATATTCGGCTTCAGGATTACCGCGACCTGAATGAGCAGTTCGATCGGATTGTTTCCGTGGGTATGTTCGAGCACGTGGGGCCAAAGAACTACAAGACTTATTTCGACGTCGCCGACCATAACCTGAAGCCTGACGGAATTTTCCTGCTACACACCATCGGCTCTAAACGCACCGATAACAATGTGGATCCCTGGATCAACAAATATATCTTCCCGAATGGTTGTTTACCCTCTGTTCGCCAGATAGCGAACGCCAGCGAACCGCATTTTATTGTGGAAGACTGGCATAACTTCGGCGCAGATTACGACACCACGCTGATGGCCTGGCATGAACGTTTCCAGGCTGCATGGCCTGAAATCGCCGACAACTATTCGGAACGATTCAAACGGATGTTTAGCTATTATCTGAATGCCTGCGCGGGTGCGTTCCGCGCGCGGGATATACAGCTGTGGCAGGTGGTGTTTAGTCGTGGGATTGAGCACGGCCTGCGCGTGGCCCGCTGAAAAATAACCCCGGGTAACCGGGGTTATTTTTTATTCTTCTTCCACGGCCTTTATTATCGCCGCCTCTTTCGCCGCCAGCACGCGCTCAACGGTATCCACGACCGCCTGGGTCTGCGGATCAATTTCGATATTTACGCGCTGCCCCAGTTTTTTTGCGCCAAGCGTAGTACGTTGCAGCGTTTCAGGAATTAAATGCACGCAAAAACGCGTTGGCGTCACTTCACCGACGGTCAGACTAATCCCATCGATGCCAATAAATCCTCTATAAAGGATGTATTTCATTAATGACGGATCCTGCACCTTAAACCAGATTTGACGGTTATTTTCCGAGGTCACGATTTTCGCCACTTCTGCAGTGGTCATAATATGGCCGGACATCAGATGCCCGCCAATCTCATCGCTGAATTTCGCCGCACGTTCAACGTTGACGGTATCCCCCACCACCAGCTCACCCAGGTTAGTGATGCGCAGCGTCTCTTTCATTAAATCAAAGCTTATCTGGTTACCGTTAATTTCGGTCACCGTCAGGCAGCAGCCGTTATGCGCTATCGACGCCCCGGTTTCAATGCCGTCGAGCATATATTCAGGCAGCTCAACTACGTGAGTGCGGAAATTCGGTTTTTCATCAATGGACACCACTTTGGCAGTGCCCTGCACAATACCAGTAAACATGCTTACAGCTCCTGTTCATTCCGAACGGCGATGACACCGTATAATCCCACCACAATAACAGTTGAAAAAACAGGTTGCCAGTGATGCGCAATTTCTGGCGATTTTTTCACTAGATAATTAGTTAAACCCCGCTACAATAGCTGGCATCCCTCTGTTTTTTCTTCTTGCTGCCAGTAACGGCGGCCTTTTTAGTCTCTCAAATAACTACAATACAAAGGTGTACACGTGCAGAAGTATATGATCGAAGCGCGTCAGTTATTGGCACTGGCCATACCGGTGATCGTCGCGCAGGTAGCCCAAACCGCAATGGGATTTGTGGATACGGTAATGGCCGGTGGTTACAGCGCCACCGATATGGCCGCCGTGGCGATCGGAACCTCAATCTGGCTCCCGGCCATTCTGTTTGGTCACGGCCTGCTGCTGGCGCTGACGCCCGTTATCGCGCAGCTTAACGGCTCCGGTCGACGCGACCGCGTAGCCCATCAGGTGCGCCAGGGCTTCTGGCTGGCCGGGGGTGTCTCCGTCCTGATTATGATCGTCCTGTGGAACGCCGGGTATATTATTCGCGCCATGCATAATATCGACCCGGCGCTGGCAGATAAAGCAGTCGGTTATCTGCGCGCCTTGCTCTGGGGCGCGCCCGGTTATCTCTTCTTCCAGGTGGCTCGTAACCAGTGTGAAGGGCTGGCAAAAACCAAGCCGGGCATGGTGATGGGCTTTATCGGCTTGCTGGTGAACATTCCCGTGAACTACATCTTCATCTACGGTCATTTTGGCATGCCGGAACTCGGCGGCGTGGGTTGTGGCGTGGCGACGGCTGCGGTGTACTGGGTGATGTTCGGCTGTATGCTCACCTACGTTAAACATGCGCGATCCATGCGCGACATTCGTAACGACACCGCCTTTAGCACGCCTGACTGGTCGATGATGAGCCGCCTTACCCAACTGGGTCTGCCCATTGCGCTGGCGCTGTTCTTTGAAGTGACGCTGTTTGCCGTTGTCGCCCTGCTGGTCTCGCCGTTAGGGATTATTGACGTGGCAGGCCACCAGATCGCCCTGAACTTCAGCTCTTTGATGTTCGTCCTGCCGATGTCCCTTGCTGCTGCGGTGACGATTCGTGTGGGCTTCCGTCTGGGGCAAGGCTCGACGCTGGATGCGCAAACGGCAGCCCGCACCGGGCTGGGCGTCGGCGTCTGCATGGCAGTCTGTACCGCGCTCTTTACCGTGCTGTTGCGTGAGCAAATTGCCCTGCTCTATAACGACAACCCGGAAGTAGTGACTCTGGCCTCGCACCTGATGCTGCTGGCGGCCATTTACCAGATCTCTGACTCCATCCAGGTAATTGGCAGCGGCGTGCTGCGTGGGTATAAAGATACGCGTTCCATCTTCTTTATCACCTTTATCGCTTACTGGGTTCTGGGCCTGCCGAGTGGGTATATTCTGGCGCTCACGGATCTGGTGGTGGATCGCATGGGGCCAGCCGGATTCTGGATGGGCTTTATCATCGGCTTAACGTCTGCAGCCATTATGATGATGCTGCGCATGCGCTTCCTGCAACGTCAGTCGTCTGCGGTAATTTTGCAACGCGCTGCGCGTTAATGACACAGTAGCCGCCGGCTGGCGGCTACTTTCTCTTCACTTTGCGCGGTAATGAAGCAATCGCGTGAAATCAGAGAGAAAAATGCATTTTCCCTCTTGCCACCTTGGGGCTGTGCCGCTAATATTCGTCCCCGTTGTCACCGACAACACAATGCGTTCATAGCTCAGTTGGTTAGAGCACCACCTTGACATGGTGGGGGTCGTTGGTTCGAGTCCAATTGAACGCACCATTATGCGTCTGTAGCTCAGTTGGTTAGAGCACCACCTTGACATGGTGGGGGTCGATGGTTCGAGTCCATTCAGACGCACCAATCAGTTTCCTCGCACATTTCATTCCCGTTCAGCCTCGTGCAGGGGCAGCAAACCTTTTAAGCACATCGAAAGTGACCTCCAGCCCGCGCGTGCCGCGAAAGAGCGGAATGGCATAAGACATTTTTTATCCGTCCAGGCAAAGCATTGACGACTTCAAAAAATGGAGCTGGAGGCGGTCCTGGTGCAGCAGCAAGAAACCGTTACAGCATTCGCGACTTAAATAGCCAGTAGCCAGAAAAGCGCCCCATCAGGTTAGCAAAACGCCCGGCGTTTGCCGGGCGTGAAAACAACATCAGTCAACGATTACGGCTTATGTTCAATCGCCGGGTTGTTGTTGATGGCGATTCGCTGCGGTTTCTCTTCTTCCGGAATATCCTGGTGTAATTCAATCGCCAGCAAGCCGTTTTCCAGCGAAGCGCCGGTTACTTTCACATGTTCCGGCAGACTATAGCTGGCCCGGAAGTCGCTGCGGCTGATACCCCGATGGATCCACCCTTCTTCACCGTTTTCGGTTTTCTCCTCTTCACGTTTACCGCTGATATTCAGCTGACCGCCAACGGTTTCAATTTCCAGTTCGCTCTCTTTCCAGCCCGGCACGCTGAGCGTCAGTTCATAGCGGTTATCACCCACCCGCCGGATATTGTAAGAAGGCGTGGAGGGCAACGGCGTACTGCCGGTTAGCTGGCTAAAAAGGCGATCGATACGGTTAAAACGGTCCGCAAACAGAGAGTCGGAGAGATCGTTCAACATGGGAAAAGCTCTTAGAGTCATCATGTACCTCCTGAACAGTAAAAAAGAATATTCAAAAAGTTCATGTCTTACGGGCAGGTATTCCTTACCCGCTTTCTATATGAGGTTACCGCACAATATTTCAACCTCAGGAGCCTGCAAAATGTAGCTGGAACCTAAAAAACGCAACGGGCCGTTAAGCCCGTTGTTCGTTACATCATCGCAGTTCTATTACTCTCGCCCGCTCAGCCTGCTTTCGGTAGTGGTCGTATCGCTCCCGGAACCATGCCTGCTGTTCATAACTCATATTGCCGGTCACGGCATCGATATCAACTGGCTGGCCCAGCGCGTTCAGGTGGGTTTCCACCTGCAAGCGTCTTATCAGTTCGAATAACAGACAAAGAACGTTTTCACTGGCGGATTAATACTGATTTCCTGAACAAATGGGTAAATGGGTGAATCCGGGCTTGTTGGCCATATAGAGAGGGGCGCATGTAGGTTGCCGCGGTTGTGTATCGAACTGCGCATTGTTATCTACAACACGCTGCTCCTGGCCTTTCACGGCTATTCTCTTTTTCGTCTGCACTTTCCTGGCGGAGGGCGAGGGTTTTACCTGCCGCGGCAGTTCGGAGGCACCATAACCTGAACAGAATCGCTTCGACTGACTCAGACTTCCGTCATTGCAGACAAAACGGCCATCCGATGTACAGTGTGCTATGCCACCTTTTGAGCCAGAGCAGGGCTGTCTTCCACGGGCGGCATCAGCCTGCATGTTAAAAAGTACACTGACCGTAAGAAGGAAAATTTTCATTTTCATATCTGTATCCATGATTGACGTCATCATACTCAGGGTATATCCCCTCAGCCATTGACCTTTTTGCCAGATAAAATGTAATGATTCACGGCTAAGAAATAAATTATTAATATTTCAGTACCCGCCACAGCACAAGTGCTAAATCAATCCACTGAAAAATAACTCTTTAATGTATCTTTTCTGACCAGGATAAAATAAATGTCCGGTCGTTCATGTTGCCTGCCCGCCCAATTTACCTGAAGTGGATATTTTCGCAGGCGAAACTCTGCAATAGGCATCCTTGCGATGTCGGTAAAAGATGCGGAGGTGGTTATGCGTGCTGAATTTCAAAATTGGCTCACACTCTGGCGGTATTATCCAGATACTGCTGTTGTTTCAGATGACGGATTAATACCCTGCCCTCGGGCATAAATTCCGTGCCGTAGCGCACCAGCCCCACCCCCTTCAGCTCCGCATCAATGGCGTAGCGGAGTTCTCCGGGCTGAATCTGTTCCTGCATCACCACGTTAATCCGGCTCAGGCGCGGCTCATATTTCAGCAGCACGGCCGACAGTGTGGTAATCAGCTGGTGGGCGGTCCCGGGCATTCCCTGGAGGATTTTTGTCATATCCGGCAGGCCGTAGTCCGGCAGGTGGGTCAGCGTACCGGCGCGACAGTTGAGGATACGCTGCATGTTATCCAGCACCGACATAATCAGCTGGTTCTCCTCGCTTACGCTGTGCAGGTCAAGCCCGCCGGCGAAGTTGCCGTACAGCATGTCATACAGGGACGGACGCGGCATCATTCCCCCTCCAGCGGTTTCAGCGTCAGGCGGTTATTACTGACTTCAATAACCCGCGCCTTATCCGGGTCAAGGTCGTCACGGGTCAGGGTAATACGCCAGGTATCGTTTACCTGATCCGGTGCCATAAACATCCCCGCCACCGCCACAACCTGCGCGCTCTCTTCCATCGGCATATCCAGCGTCACCGATTCGCCAGGGCGCAGGCGAATATCCTTTTCCGCCACCAGGTCGGCTTTAATAGCCTGACTGTCACTGGCGAACAGTGACGGATAATCAGTACTGTCAAACGCCTTACGCTCTTTAAGCTGGTAAATACGCACCACCGTTGCCAGCGACGCCCCTTTCGCGTTGTTGTTCACCCCTTCGCGCGTCTGAATATCCAGATGCAGGGTTTTCACCTGTCTGTAAAAAATGGACTTCGTGACGGCGACGGTGCCGTCCGTCACTTTCTGCGTCAGCCCGCAGCCGGTTAACAGGGTCGCCAGCGTGAGAGCCAGAGTCTTACCAGCGGTAATCGCCATCTTCATCGTTCTTCCTTCGCTGAATGTTTTCCCGGACGCGCTGAAAGCGTCCCAGGTGAATGGTGATAATGTTGTTTCTGTTCTGTTGCGCATTAAGTGGACGCAGCACCGCCGTGCGCCCGACCTGCGCGGTCTGTTCCGCATTGCAGGACAGCCGCGCATCCGGCAGCAAATGTCGGGCAACGCATAACTGCATCCGTACATCCAGGTGCGCGCCCAGCCACACGTGTAGCAGCGCCATCAGATCGGCATGCAGGTCACCGCCCGGCAGCCAGCCCCGGACCTCTTCAGGGTTGTCGGTGGAGAGACGCAGCAGCACCTGGCCGTTCACATCCGTGGCGTGCGTGCCCATCACCGGTCGGTGCTTCAGGCTGACCAGCTGGCATGTACTCATCGCAACCGGCTGCTTCAGCGGGATACGGCAGCGGTCGTGGTGGTACACCGTTGCGCGGGTATCCGGCGCCAGCAGCCGCACCAGAGCTGCCATCCCCTCCGCCGTCCGTCCCGGCAGCATCATCACCGGCAGCAGCGCCAGAAATCGCGACAGCGGCGTACCGGCTGTCTGAGCGCAGCCGGGTATCCCCAGCCCCGCCAGCCCCAGCAGGTATTGTGACGTGTTGTCAGCGCCTCCGGCCTGAAAGGTGGCCGGGTACGAATACTTTCGCCAGATGCGGTAATACTGGGTAATCAGCCGGTGACTGAAAATATCCAGAAAATCCTGCGTCGCGTCGTGCCCTTCCCGTCGCTGAGCGATATCGTCGGTGTAGTGGGTCGGCAGCGGCGACTCCACGCCGTACAGCCCCATAAAGGTGACGCGCACCGACGGCGGCAAGTGCGGATGTTCCGGGTCTTCCATCCCCCGGATTTCACCGGCCGGAAACCCCATCCCCGGATGCGGGCGAAAACGCACCGGCTCCTGCCGCACCCGCCAGTCGCTGCCGGGCACCGGCATCTCCGGCTGGCTCTGTTCCAGCAGCTGGCAGAAGCGGTAAAAATTCATATACGGCAGCTGGTGCCGTACCTGCGCCATCAGCCGGGCAGGCGCGGACTGTGATTCTCTTTCCAACGGATACATTTCCCTTCTGGCTGAACAATCAGCGTGAGCTGGTTAAACTGGTTCATATCGGCATACAGGGCAAAAAAACGGTTGAGCAGTTCGCCAAACAGATGGATATCGCCCTCTCCGGTAAATCCATTGCTGTCGAGCGTCACCTCCACGTCCAGCCCGCGCAGCAAAAAACCGTCCTCAAAGCGCTGAGTGCGATGGTGCCTGACATCCAGGATGGCATCGAGGCGACGGTTGTTCATCTCGTCGTCCCGCCAGTTATAGAGCGAGAGTGTGCGGCGCAGCACCTCAGCGCTGCTCATCATATTGAGAAACCGGGAGCCCAGATGGCTCATCACCCGCCAGTGGAAGCGATCCTCCGCAGGCGGGTATGCGGGCAGCGTCGGCTTGCACAGATTACGCACGGTGAGGGGCGAGTCATAGACCTGTTCACAGCGGTCCAGCAGCGTGCTCTGCAACGCCCGACGCGGTAACTGGCCGTTGGTGCCAGTGATGCGCAGCGAGACCGTTTCCCGCTCCAGCATCCGGTCAGCTTCCCACTGCTGGCCGCTCAGTATCAGCCAGGTATCGTGCATACCTGTTACGCCCCGCTTCACGCGGGTGTGGTAATACCGTTCCGGTGCGTGACGACGCATCATGCCGCCCTGATGGCGAAAACTGGCGAACGGCACATAGTGCGCTTCGCCGGTACGCCCGGAGCCGTTGACGCTGTCCACCGAGTAAATCTCGGTATGCCCGTCCTGAAGACGTTTCGGGCGCAGCAGATATTCACTCTCCAGCCCGCTAATGGTCAGCGGGTCAGCTTCCAGGGTGAACAGGTTTATCACCGGCACGCAGTGCAGGCGCAGGCTGCTGTCTGTTACCGGTAAATCGCTCTGCCATACCTGGCTGAACACCACCTCGATATCGAAGTACGCCGTACCCGCCGGGAGCGTGATATTTTCCAGCCCGTTAAGATGGACGAACATAAACTTTTCGCGAAAGGTGAAATACTCCAGCAGCAACTGGTAACCGCTGAAGGCGCTGTCGCCCTTCGGCCACAGCCGGTCTTCCTCAGCAAAACCGCCCGGCGAGAAATAACCATCCAGTGCGATCCGCTCCGTCTGCCCCGGCAGGCGAATGTACAGCGCCGCCTGACGTTTTGTCAGCCAGAGGTGCAGGCTGCTGCCCGTCACCCTATCTTCGCCAAGATACAACGGCAGATGCCGGAGGTCAGTCTGCGGCCAGTCCGCCTGCGTACTACAGGCAAAACGCACCCGCAGGAGCGAACGCCCGTCAGGCTCCGTGGTCATAATGACCTTCTCCACCGCGAGCGGATTAAGCGTCAGATCCCGGGTGGTGCGGTAGCGGCAGACAGTGTTTTTAGGACCGACCGGGCGGGAGCTGATTTCCAGCCCGGCGGACAACGTTTCCGCCATTTTCATCGCCGGCACATCCGGCGACAGCACCACCACCGACAGGGACGGGATGGTACGCAGGTAGTGCGGCCACAGCATGCTCACCAGACTTTCGGTCAACTCCGGCAGGTCGTCATCTATCTTTTCGCGCAGACGTCCCATGGAGAAGGCGAAGCCCTCAAACAGCCGTTCAACATACGGGTCAGGTGTGCCCGCCTTGTCCAGGTCGAGCATTGCCGCCCGGTCGGGGTGCGTCTGCGCGAACTCTTTCGCCGCCTCGCGCAGGTAGCGCATTTCAGCGTCAAAATAACGCAGGGTTAAATCTTCCATAATTTTCCGGCTATTAATGTACAGGAGGATGGGTGATGAGCCCTAATACACGCAGTGATATTGGGAAAAATACAATATCCGCAACGGCCGTGAAGGGTGTTAACACGATGTTTGTTGCCAGTCGCAGAGGATGAAAGTGAGTTGAGTCTTCTGTAGAATAAAATTCCACATTATGTTTTTTAACCAATTTCTCGCTATTATTAAACAGACTGTCGTTCTTATCTCTGGGAATAATTACCCCTTCCAGGCGTATTTGCTTAACATACCTTCCACCCTCATTCCAGAACCCCGTTTTTTTAAGGTCATCAATATCCTGAGTGGTAAGGTTGCTGTCGCTTTCATTAACCTGCAGTACAAGCGCATCGGAAAAATGCATGACAAGGTCATTTCCATGCGGCATATCCAGTTTTAGCCTTAAACCATCAAATTTCTCATAACCGGTAACCAGCGTTACCTGTGTGGATAGTTTATCCAGCGCAAGTAACTCTTTTGCCCCTGTCGTTAATATATAGATGTTTTTTTTCACCCTTGAAAGCGACACCATCCCGAGGTATTTCTACCCTGACCTGTGTCTTTCCCTGAATAGCCGAAGCAGAGAGATTTTCATAATAAAACGCAGCGGTAACCTCGTCTGAAATCAAAGTACGTTCTTTTATCTTTGTGTCAGCAACACTGTTTTCTCCCCAAAGAATTGCTGTACAGCCTGAAAGCTGAATAAATATAACCGACAATATTATTTTCATAATCAAATGCATGATTGTTGTATATCCCTAATAATAATTTTTTTTGTTACGTTTGTTTAATTATCCGCACTACACGGTAGCTCTGGCAGCGTCAGTTGCAATCAGCCCCGCCAGCAGATGTTCCATCTCCGGATTCAGGCGTGCTTTATATGTATTATTACGTCCGGCCCTTCATACGGAGCAGCTTCAGGCGGTGGGCTTTGACCTCAAACAGCAGTTCTGGCGCCCACTGCGTGAGCGTGATGGCGCGGCCTGGCAGGCTGTAATCAGTGTATGAACGGATGCCATCAGTACGTTTCCGTGGGGTCGGGGTCATCAGCCAGGGGGTCAGCGGCAGGCTCGCTGACGGTGAATATCTGCAACGGCAGGTTGAAGTTTCGCAGCTTCAGCAGGGCCAGCGGGCCCTCTCCCGCCTCAGTGCGCAGGGTGTAGTTTAGCGGTCTGCCATCCTGCGCCTGCCACGTGAGACTGTAACTGCTGCCCGTGCCGGGGTAAGCGCTGACTGACGCCTTGTCCAGCAACCTTATCCATCCCCATGTCCCGGACATATCTGCATACTGCCGGGTGCCGGCCTGAGTGCTTATCCAGCTTAATGCCGCACCCGGCGCTTCGGTGTCCGCAGGCCAGTTAAAACGCTTCCAGGCAGGCATCTGGTTCATATAAGTCAGCTTCTGGCTGTCGATAACCAGCCGCGTCTCCATGATGCCATCCGCCGTTCCCGGGCGCAGTTCAAAGAACAATCCCGCCTCTCCACGTGTGAACACCACATCTGAAATATGGCTCAGGGTATCAACCGCCCTGAGGAAAGCCGGATTGAAAGTCAGCCCCTGGGCGTTGATGCTGTCCGGCACCCAGTGACTCCCCTCCCTGTGCAGCACGCCGTTAAGACGAGTCTGCAGAAACCGGGTGATGCGCCCGGAATCGGCATTGAGGTATCTGGCCAGCAACGGCAGGGAGACCTCGCTGCCACCAGACTGCCGTAGTCGCGGGTCTCGGTTAAGTCTACCGCCTTTCCCTGAAACACCGTCTGCGCAAGCAGCCGGGTCATGGCCTGCGGATCAGCGGCGTTGGTCACCTGCTGTAGCCGCAGGCGCACCTGGGTGACGCGGGTCAGATACGTCTGCAGGCTCAGGTCGGTATTTCCGCCGCCTTTCTGCTGGCTGTTAATCAACGCCAGTGCCGGGCCGAAGGTCGCCTCCAGCGGACCGCGCGCGCCGCCGCTCTGGTCAATGGCCGGCTGTTTATCGCCACCGAGCAGATTTTTTGCCGATTTCACCAGCGAATCGGATATCGCCTCGCCGGTCTCACCGGTACGCCCCTGGATATTCAGGGTGTTCATCAGTGCCACCAGCGGTGACTGGCGCACATCCGCCATCAGGGTGAGCTGGTCAATGGCGTCGGACAGGGTCACTGCCCGTTGCCAGCGCAGACTGTTGAGAAAATCGAGCCAGGCGGTACTGAAGTCGGCAAAATAACGTGCGGTGAGTCGCTGCTTCAGGGCTTCCGGCGAGGTCTGCTGCGTGGCGGGCTGTCTGCTGTCGCTCAGCACCCAGTCCATCTCCTCGCGACGTTCATTCACCACCTTATCAATGGCAGGCTGTACCGCCTCCTCCCACGCCTGACGGGTGAACATCCCCGGCACCACCTCATCGGTGCTGAACAGGCTTGCGGCGTCGGTGTCGCCGGTCATGTCCGTCAGGCGCATATCGGCATATTGGTTCGACACTTGTGAGAGCATTTTATGATAGAGTGTGGATTCACTGTTTCGCACCCCCATCTGGCGAACCAGCAGCGTACGCGTCTGACTGACCAGCATATCGTCAGCATGTAAGCGCCACTGCGGGTGTGACACCAGGCTCGCGGCATAAAAAGCGTATAGTGCCGGGCCGCTGCCCTGCCAGAGACCGTTTGCCACACCAGCACGCCGTGGCCAGTCGCGCATCAGCGTGGCGGAAAACCAGGCCGCATCCATTTTCTCCGGCCGCGAGAGCATCAGGTAGAGCCTGAGCCGGTCGTAAACCGATTTTGCCATGCGCTCACGTAACGGACTGTCCGGTGGCAGCTGTACAAAGGCCTGGAGCTGTTGAGTGAGGTGTTCCGCCGCCGCATCGCGCAACAGCGGCAAGGCGCTTTCACTATAGCGCGGGAAGAGCGCCGCCAGCAGGGCATCGTTCTGGCTTAAGCCGCCGCGTACGTACCAGGGCACGCCGTGTTGTGCACGGTACTGTAAACGAGCAAGGGTTTTCTGGAGTTCAGACAGGGCGTGCAGACGCTTGCTCAGCGGCTGTTTCTCTGACACAGACTGCTGAACCTGCTCCTGCGCCGTCGTCACCAGGTCACGGTTGGTGACAAAGGAGACGGCCATGGATATGCCCCACAGCGCCATCAGCGCCGCCACGCCCACGCCCGCCATCTGCGTCCAGCTGATTCCGGGTTTACGCGGGCGCAGACCTGCCGGTAAGGCCTGTGTAGACGCCGGGATGGCATCCCAGCGGTTGTCTTTGCCCCAGTGATGAGCAACACTGCGACCTGCCCCTGCTGAAGGCGGGCTGAACACCACGCCAGCCAGAGGCAGCGGGCGGTACGGGTTAAGTAATACTGATAAGGGTCCGGTCAGCGATTGCGGCTCGCGGATTAGCTGGTCAGCCAGGGTGAGTAAAAAATTCTGCTGTGGTTTGTCGCAAATCTGCTGAATACCCTGCGCGGTGAGGGGCGGGATCAGGTCGCTTAGCTGGCGGGCCAGTGCTTCAGGTTTACAGGCCGCTGACAGCTGGCACCCCACCGGCTGGGAAATCCGGCCCTGCTGCTCTTCGGCTCGCGGATGCAGCGACCAGACATACAGCGGCAGTTTCCAGCCTAACGCATCACAGCGCCCCTTCAGAGCGTGGGACAGGGCATCCATGGATTCTGGAGTCAGCGGCGCTGGCGGCTCAGCATCTGAACCCGCGAAGCGGTCAAACGCAGAGGTCACCCACACCACGCCATCCACCGGGCGGTGGCGCAGTTTACGCAGCGCGGTAAGCCAGGCGGCGTCCGCCGGTGCTGCCGGGTCACCGCCCCACAACAACAGCGTCCCCTGGTCTTCCTGCCAGAGTTCCTGGGTGAGTTTTGGGGTGAGCTGTTCGACGTCGGCAACGCTGCCGGTGACTAGCAGGATGCGGAGTTTGCGGGGCCAGACGCGGTCATAATTATGACGCAAATACAGACGCATATTTTTTAACGTTTCTCTGTATTTTTCCCTATCAACTAATTGTTTGTCTTCGTACCGAAGACTTTTACCTGACAATTCCCTCAGCCGCTGCAAAAAACTTATTGAGATCAACCAATTCCACAACCTGTGAAATAAATCGTCGCAGAGCAGAATTAAAATACAAATCCCTGCCACTGTCAGCGATGCTGTCAGTTTCTTCTCAGTGGTAAACTGATGAACAAAAGGGTTTTCAGTCCAGATGAGAAATCCCCCCACAACCGCTATCAGCAGGATAATTAACCATGTACTGAGGCGCTTTTTCTTTTTCACATCACTATCCTTTGCGTAAGATTAATCCGGACGGACAATTACCATTTGTGTGGTTTCATCACCAACCATCAGCCACTGGGTTTGCTCTGAAATCACCGCATGTTCGCAGGCGCAAATTAACGTGATATTTCCTACCGCCGCCCCCGGTCTGCCAAAAGTATCCTCCAGTACCATCTCTCCTTTTTTTTCAGACAAGAATGCCAATTTATCCATTGCAAGAAGAGCCGCAGTCAGTGCGCTACCTTTTACCTGAGCTCGCCAAAAGAACCAGGGCACCGCTGATGTTATTTTTCCCCAAAGTGCAACATCCGCTACAGCCTCTTCCGTTTTTGCGATCACCACCGGGCGATGTATCCACATTTGCGGCATTACACGATAACAAGTTAGCCATGCCGGAGAGGCCAGCAGCAGCGCTGATACGGACTCTGCCTCTTGGTCACGCGCTTGCAGAAATAAATTGATTTCAACAGAAAGAACAAGCGCCTCGTCCCTCCTGTCCAGCCAGCCATCAAGCCACATCAGCCCACTATTATCAGTACTGACAGTAATATCATTGACAGCATATGACGCTGGGAAAATCTTTCGCCAGATGGTGAGGATGTGCTCATTGTTCAGCACACCATCATGATGAATACGAACGAACAGGTTACCAGTAAACTGAACCAGTTCAGCGTGCAATTGCCCGATGACGCTTGCCAATATTGATTCCAGTCGAGTCTGGTAATTTGCTTCAGTGAATAAGGTTACTGATGGAAAAATTACTGATGCCGTTGTTAACGTCGACTGAATGGCTGGTGAATAGTGCGTCTGAAGTCCACTCCCGCCTTGTAAAAGCGCGACAGCAAGTTTATTTCTGGCAACTGGTGTGACGTAACTCATTCCAAGCACACCCACGGCCTTCTGTCCCAATAAAATTTTTTCTTCATATTGTTTTTGATATAAGTGGTTCCACCATAGCACTCGATCTCGTTCATTTTCATAGCGGCGCAGCCGGATGATATACCCCATAATTCCAACGGATAAAGGCAGCATCAACGTACAAAACCAAAACCATTCAGACCGCGTAGAAAGGTGCTTAGGCCATAGAGCCAGCACTACTACCGCACCAGCAATCACACACAGAACAATCGTAAGCAGCCAACGGAATTTATCCGGAGCAACTGGCAAAGGTTCTTCTGCTGGGATTTTTTTTAGATCAACAGGCATAAATTAACGTTTTCCTGCATTTGGTAATGATGATATTAGTGAGCAACCACAACCGCAACGATGACCATGCAGAGCTATTGGCTTACCATTGATCTTTGAAGTTTCATCGCCTTCGATAATATATGTTTCACCATGTAGAGGGCAATATACCTTATCCATAAGACAAGAGACTTCCAGACCCATAAATTTCACACCAGAGCTACCTTCAAGCACAGTACCACCGTGTGTTGTTTTGTCATTGATACGAATAACACACTGCATATACGTCTCCATATAAACTAACACAACAATGAGCTACATCTTTGCATAGTAATCTTATAGCGGTGACTCATCGTAATCAGAGAGTTATGCCTTGCATTATCTGACCGGTTTCGGGCTGTTGACAACGCAACGAACCGCTTTGTCGCCTGGGAGATATCCCTCATTAGCAGGGTCTGAGTCGAAGCGGAATATTGTTGCGCCGCGTCTTGGTCCGGAGAAATCCTGTGAGCGGATAACTTTTGTGTAATTACCGTTACTATCTTTAAACACTGGTTGTTCAGGGCCTTGAGGGTCTTTTACTGGTGAGTATTTATAATAATCAGGATCATACCAGTCCTTTATCCACTCCCATCCATTACCGGCCATGTCATATATACCTAAGGGGTTTGGTGGATAAAGATCACCGGGCAACGGAGAGTAGAGTCCCAAAGACGTGCCCATTTTTTTTGCATACAGTTTGCTATCTTTTTCTGAAGCTACATTGCTTTTATCTCCTTCTCCAATTCGTATGGTCCCGTCATTGGTTGGAACAATTACAAATTGTCCACGACTACGCGCTGCATATTCCCATTGCGCTTCTGTTGGCAATGAGAAAGGTAACTCAGTAATAGTAGACAGCCAGCGACAATATTTTTCCGCCTCATACCAGTCGACATAAGCAGGTGTATCGGGTGTCATATTTTTTTCCCGCCAGCGCTGTCCATTTCTGGTTTTCAAATCAATACTCCTTCCAGCTAAATTATTATAAGCCAAATAAAACTGGTACTGTTTGTTACTGGTTTTAAAACTTACTTATCGAATAACTTGTCAGCTCGACTTTATGTAATGGTTTACTATGCTGATTTGCATCATAGGGTAAATGTTCCGGGCCGTATTTTTCGCCATAATCTCCCATCAGAAATTCACCACCCTGTACAAAGATAAGCTCGGCCTTAATCTCACCCACAAATTTAGAGAGTTCAGCGCTGCTTTTTGGGGAGGGTAGCACCAACTGCTTTTGCTGATCGCAGGAGATTAGTGACAAAACGGTAATAAGAATCCCCCCCGTTCTGTATAAAATCCTCATAACTGTTTCCTTATTTAACTTTTGTGTGTCGTTCCGGTATTATCTGACCGGTTTCGGGCTGTTAACTACGCAACGAACCGTTTTGTCGCTCGGCAAGTGGCCACTGTCTTTTGGGTCTGAGAAATACCGGGTTATGGTAAGGCCTCGTCTGGGGCCGGAAAAATCCTGGGAGCGAACAACTTTTGTATAATTTCCTTTGTAATCTTTATAGACAGGATTATCTGGCCCCTGTGGGTCTTTCAGTGGTGAGTGTTTGTAATAATCCGGGTCGTACCAATCTTTCATCCATTCCCAGCCGTTACCGGCCATATCATAAATACCTAAAGGGTTCGGTGGAAAGAGATTGCCAGGCAACGGAGAATATACCCCCAATGATGTTCCCATTTTTTTTGCATATTCCTTACTATCTTTTTCCGAAGCTACATTCCCCCCGCTTTTATCAATTTGTATAGTTCCATCATTAGTTGGAGCTATAACAAACTTTCCCCTGCTACGTGCCGCATATTCCCATTGAGCTTCGGTTGGTAATGAAAAAGGTAAATTTGTTATTGTCGCTAACCACTGACAGTATTGTTGAGCCTCATTCCAGTCTACATGCGCCGGAGTTTGTGGCGTCATATTCAATTCATCCCATTTTTTTGCACCGGGGTTTTCTTTATTGACTGTTCTCCTATACTGATTGTTGTAGGTCAAATATAACTGATACTGTTTATTACTGGTTTTGAACTTACTGATTGAATAAGCGGTGAGTTCAACTTTATGTAACGGCTTACTGTCTTGTTTACCATCGTAGGTTAAACCTTCTGGTCCGTATTGTTCACCATAATCTCCCATAAGGAATTCCCCGCCCTGTACAAAGATTAGATCGGCCTTAATCTCATTAACAAATTTTGACAAGTCATTACTGTTCTTTTTCGCTGGCATGACCGAGGAATTCTGCTGGTCGCATGACATCAGTGGTGCAACTGTCAGCATCATTAACCCTATTTTCACTAATTTTTTCATCTTCGACCTCCTTAAACTTCAATAATATTGTTGTCACTTACAGGACTAAATATTCTGGATTTGGGATAGAATTCATTATCCATTCTGTATAGTTTGTAAAATTCCGTATTGTTCATAGCGAGCGCGTATCCCCAGGAAGGCGTAACCTTTAACCTCCGATAGATCTTATCCATCTCATTATCTTTATTGAGACCTTCTTGCAAAAACTCCTTCAGCTCATTCATTTTTCTTTGGGCAACCATATATTTTAATGCTGAGTTCCCAGCGGCCAAATCACTCCCATCAGCGTTACAATGGCTAAATACCTGGAACCATTCACGTTGTGTTTGGATACTATCTAAGATAGTTAATATTGCTTCTTTGCGATCGTGATAAATATCCAACATAACACGATTATTCAGGTCAAAGTGGTCATTAAAACCATGGCGAGTTAACAAATAAATTAGAATACCTTTTGCTTCCGGCGTCATTTTAAATAAAACTTTCGGATCAGCCAAAATTTTTGATGCAATATCATTCCTTTTTTGAGAACCTTTCATTCCATCTTCAAAAAAACTGACTATCGCTTCGAAGGCTTCATTAATATCTCTAATAGTAATTTTCATGTTTTTTAATTGATTTTCAATTTCACTTTTCATTTCAGTGAGAAGCAAAATGCTGATCTTAGTAAAAGAAATAAATGCACGCTCGGAAATTACTTCCAAAAAAGAATAATCAAGGCCATATAATTGATAAACCAGCCAGTACCCAAAATCGTAAAGTTTGTCGTAGTCAACTTCTGCTTCAAAAGAACCTTTGGCGCCTGCACCTAAACACAGACTGGCAGCGATACTGAAACAGAAGCGTCCATTAATGAAATCGCACTGAAATTTTCCCCCTGCACCAGCCCCAACCATTCCAACAAATGCTTCTGAAATTGAGCAAAAGTCGACAAATTTTGCAGCTTCTTTCGCATCATCGCCTTTTTTTCCCTGGTGCACCGTTAACTCGAGAGGTTGTAACCATTGAACGCCCCCTTTCATCTTGAATTCAGCACGCGCGCCGGCAAATATCTCTGCGCTTGCAGACGCGCCTTCTTCATTTTTTTCTCTTGCCTGATGAAACGCGGCACCTGTTGGAGAGTGTCGATCTCTGAAACGAGGCAGGCGCCCTTCGCGATCTCCCATTATAACCTGCTTTGTCCCAATGGTAGTAACCTGAAGTTGAGCTTCAACCTGGGCCGATGCTCCAGCAAAGCCGATAAGTGACGTCTCAAGATACATACGCCACATTCCCATATTGAGAACTTTAGTTTTTCCAGGAGGTGGCAGCATTTTCAAAGACCAGCCAATGCGATCGGGTATGTAAAATTTAGCACTGGCTGTACCCGATGCTACAGAAAGGACGGTGCTATGTTCACCTTTAATTGTTAATTTTCCTTTATAAGGGTCCCACTCTCCTGACGCACCAGTATTGGATGTAAAACGCAAAAATTGTGCACCAGCAGATACATCAACATTCTGACCAATTTCCTTTTCCAACACCACACTGCTGTTCCAGGAATCTGCCCAGTCACACAATGTCTTGTCTATTTTACCAATATCTTTGACTTCAAAAAAATTTATTCCTTTGCTTTTAGATTCTAATTTTTTTAACTGTTCTTTAATCTTTTGCGTATTTATACTTTTAATATTGCCATTATCATCACGTTCAAATATACTTTCTTTTCCAGTAGTACGATCTCGTCCTCGTAAACTTACCCGATGTATATCTCCAGTTCCAAAATTATCAATATACGATTTTTTTACATATACATAACGACTACCAATCCCGCTATGCCCTCCCTGATTTTTTTTAGTTTTTATCGGTATCAGTTCTGTTACCTCTTTATAGCCAGCCCCTTTAGATTCAAAATCTCCTAGCGTTTTCTGTAAATCCTTTTTCTTTTCTGCTAATTTTTGTTCTGCTTCTGATACCTTAGCTTCAAGCGAAGTGAGTTCAGCGGCTCTGTCGGGATGCGAGAGAACTTTTCCATAGGCTTCAATTGCCGTCGAATATATTTCATTTGCTTTATGAACTTCATCCACCAGCATCATAAGATTTCTGGAGTGATCATCCAGAGCGGATGCTATTTTTTCGTTAAGAAGAATTAGCTCTTCATTTTCGGTACTAAAATAAATCAATATTGATTCGTGATGTGCTACAACTGAACTTCCTTCTTTTTTATTCAGTGTCCCTTCAGCAACCGGAGTGTCATGTTCACTCATAAAAATCACCTCCTTGTTTACTCAAAAAACAATTTAATGGATTTAGGATCTACTCCGTAATGGCATTGTGTGTAACCATTTTCGTCAGTAATACCTCTAAGCGTCATGCCATCCGCAGTTTCTATGCGATAAGGTATTAAAGCTTTAGGTTGATTGGTATTTTTATCTAATACCTGAAAACGTTCATTCATGGGGTATTTGAATTGCGGGTCCTCTACCGTCATGGGTTTTAACGCCTTTTCGAGTGAAGATATCCCTCCCCATAAAATATTGGCGCTTTTAAGATCGATTTTCCCTGGGGCACCAATTTCTACAGATCCATCTTTTATTTTTATATATGCCCCGCCAGTACTGGTTAATGTTATACCCTGTGCAGCGTTCAATATTATTTCACTATTAACACTATTGAGATTCAACGTTTTATCAGACTGAAGGCGCATTGCATCTGTTTGCGCTTGTATATCTACAATACCTCTTGCTGCAAATATTTTAATGCCCATTTTTTGCGCAAACAAACTTATAGCTTCGCCTGCTGCGACCGTCAATTTTTTGAAAATGCTCATATCAATATTTTCACCAGCCGTAGCCGTCAATGTGTGCCCGGACGACAGTTGAATATTTCTGGGTGTTGTTAATGCGATTCCTGCTGGCGCTGATGCCAGTATTCCCGCTTCTTTTAACTGATTCAGGGCCAGACTAAGTTTTTGTTGTGACGAACGATCGGCATCAAGAGCACCAGACACAGCGACACTTTGCGCTAATGCAGTGACTAATTCTAAAGCACTTTGTAATTGCGCAATAGCCGCGTTCATATCAAGAGTTTTGCCCTGGGCACTTGGTTGAACATCCCCACTAATAAAAATTCCCTTGCCACCACGTATCGCCCCCCATTTATCCGTGCGTAGTTCAAATCCTTCCCCCCGCAATTCACGGCTGGCATCCACATTGTGCCCCAGGTTCAGCTGCGTCTTGCCGCCGTACTCCGTGCTGAGCTTGATATGCTCTTCACCCCGTTTATCTTCCATCCGCAGCTTGTTATTCGTCGGCGTGCGGATCACATTCCGGGTGCTGTTCTTCTCCGTCACATGGTCAACATGCCGCGAGTCATGCAGCGCATGGGCGATATAGGGACGGTCGGGGTCGCCTTCATGGAATGCTATCGCCACTTCCGTTCCCTGAATGAGCGGGAAGTGAAAGCCGTACACGTCACCACCGTAGGGTTTTGCGAGGCGTACCGGCATGCTCTCCTGGCCCTGACCTTTCTCGTCACGATCGGCGTCAAATTTCACCCGGTACAGCCCGGATGCATCCTGCCAGGCGTAGATATCGTTGGCTTTTGCGCTGGTTACGCGAGCCGTCATCGTCCCGGTTACCTTCGGGCGCGGCAGCGGTGCCGGACGCCAGCACACCGTTTCGCTGTACGGCACGCCCAAAATATCCACCAGAAGGGCGCTCTTGCGACTGGCAGTAAAATGTGTGCTGATAACCAGCACCGGTTCCTGTAAGACAGCAGGCAGGGTGGGTGGCAGGCCGTCGGTAATATTCAGCACCTGAGCAGGTGCCAGCCACGCCGCAGTGCTGTAGCCTGTGATTTGCGTCTGGTTTGCCAGAAAACGCTCGTGGTCCAGGCGGGCGTAAAAGTTAGCCGTTTCTGCCGTGGGGTCTATTTTGTCGCCGCGCGCCAGATGGCGCAGCCGGTAATGGTAGACATCACCATAGGTCACCCCTTCACCGTCTCCCCGGGTCATATCCGCCGGTGCCGACTGCAGTATGCTCTGTGCGTCACGGTGGTTGTAATCTTTCGTGGTGACGCTAGCTTCCACCACGTTATGGGTGATGTTCAGGCCCCACACCGAGTCAGCGCCGCTGTCGCTCATCCCGGACGGACTGTTGACTGGCAGGGTTTTACCAAATACCAGCGCCCGCTGCGCATCGGTAAAATGCACCACTTCTGTCTGCGCGTCTTCCTGGAGGGTAAACCAGTAAAATATCCCCACCTCCGCCAGCAGGCGCTGAATAAACGCCAGGTCACTTTCCTGATACTGGTTTATCTGCTCGCGCTTCGGGTAGCTCTGCTTGAGGTTAAATTCATATTCCCAGCCATGCAGGTTATGCTCCTGTAACACTTGTTCGACTACTTCGGGTACTGACTTATTGACAAAGAAACGGTGGCTGCGGTGCTGCTTATCCAGCAAAAACAGGAATGGCTTAAGCGTGATCAGGTACTGTGTCTGGTCGGCAGAGCCGGAAATGCGTCTGAAATGAGTAATGACACCGTGCACTTTTTTCTGTTCAGTCGGGCTCTCCAGTAACCCGCCCCCCATCGTAAGGGTTGCGGGTTTACACAAAAACCAGGCAGCATCAAGATGCTTGTCCGTACTCGTAAAAATGATGTCATACCTGTAAATTCTGCTCAGGCCTTCAATACCGCTGAAGTCTTCCACATCAAGTGGAGAAGGACAGGAAGGAATATCCAGCCTGTAGCGGTTCAGGGTTCCCGCCCCGGTTAAAACGTTTTGCAAAGAGTCAGTGAGATTCATAATTTTTCACTCCATGAACGAATCTAAGAGGCGATCTGCAGGAACCCTCACGTTCGCCTTGATCAGGCTGAACATCACTGTTGTCCAGCTCGCCGTACGGTCTTACTGCCTCCATGTCATTAAGCGGAATGTCGAAAATACACTCGCCGGCAATCTCTACCCCGGCGACCATTTTGCGCGGCGTATCCTTATGGCGCTCAGAGTGCAGAACGTATCTGACAATGAACTGGCCTTTATCAGGAAAATGATGGAATGAAGGTGGGATACATAGCTGGCCGTTCACAATACGAAGTGTGGGATCAAACGTAATTTGCCGCTCCCTGAACCGGGTTCCTCTTGGAACGATGGAAATACTTACTGGCTGGTAGTCCTCTGGCTCCGGAACGCTGAAACACACATTGTCGCCTCTTGTGCTGACCGTTGTTATTTCATCAGGCCGAATGTAATCCCCGTGGCCGGGGCAACCAGTCAGTACCGTCAGGCTGAGCAAAAAAGCATGCCTGTGGCGAAAGGTCATTGCTTTCACCATGGGAACCCCCGCAGCGTGCTGGTATACAGGTGGTGGATAACGGGCTCAGAAATGTTGCCGTCAAGCGTGACATCACCTGCTTTTCTCAGATCACACCATGTCTCGTATCCTTCAACCTGCAACGTAAAATGGTCAGCAATAATTTGCGCCTGCTGTTCCATGGGATATTCACTTAACAGACGTCCATCCAGGACATAACGGTAACTCACCGCCCAACTGACCAGCCCCCGCCCGATGATGTTCATTCCTTTTTCACGCTGCCAGACATGTGCCATTTCGTGAATAAAAAGATGTTGCAGAAAAGGTAAAGTCGACGCGTAATCATCCCTGTACCAGTGACGAAAATAAATCTCACCGTTCGGGGACATCGCCGTATTTTTATTCTGGAGGCCAAACGGCAGATAACTGTCATAATGGATCCAAACCTTATGGTAAGGGATCGTCGATTTGTAGACCGACTTCGCCAGAACAATCTCTCCTGAAGTCAGTAACCGCAGCGAACCTTCCTTTTCTTCTTTTTGATCCGCCTTTTTTTTATCGTGGATGGTCATCACTCATCCTCCTGCCGCAGCTCAATCATTACCCCTTCTTCCTCATCCCAGCCCAGCGTCAGGGTATGCGGCTTCTGCCCCGCCGCCATATGGCTCAGCAACTGCTGGCTCAGGACCGGCAGAATCTGCTGGTTCAGCAGCCAGTGCTCGGGCAGGATTTCCGCATGGGCGCGGGTCTGGCACAGGGACGCGGCCCCTTCCATCGCACGGGCACAGTAAGGGTTAAGACGGCGTAACAGGATGGCTGGATTTTCCATGAGACTCTCTCTTTATCAGTTCCGGACACGCTACCGCCCGTCGCTGTTCCCTGTTATTCAGGAACCCAAAGCGCATCAGGTCGGGCAGGCAGATTGTGTTTTTCTTTGCACAGCGTCCGTGCATACAGACGCTGTGCAAAAAACTGCGGACAGGGCCCTGTCCGCATGCGACTTACGCGGTGGCGCGTTCGTTCCAGGAATCGGAATGAATGATGTTGCCGTCCTTGTAGGTCCAGGTGATTTTTTCGTAGCGCAGTTCAATCTGCTCGAGGTGGTTGTGCTTCTCGAACGCCGGATCCTTGATGTCGTGCATCTTCGGATTCACTTTCACCAGCTTCACGTTCTCAAGCTTCGTGTTGAAGTACTCCACTTCCTGGCCCGCGTCGTTGATTCTGTACCACTTAAATTCCGCAGATTTCAGGGTCTGGCCGGTGGTCACCGCCTTGTACAGGTACGGGCTGGAGGAGTCGATTTCCTTGGTGAACAGGAACGGGGTGTGGATACGGGTACCGGTCAGCTTGCCGGTGTTATTGTCGGTCGGGATGTACAGGTTATGCTCCTGGGCCACCACCTCGATGCTGCCTTCACGATCCTGAACGTCCACAGACCCTTTGATGTCCGCGCCGCCGTCGTCCTTCAGCCACAGATAGACTGGTATTGCCATGTTAATTACTCCGTTAAGTTGTTATCAGCGCCATCATCCTGCGATGACGCGGGGGTGTTGCCCGGCAGCTGGCAGGCGTTCGCCTGCGGCACCAGACTGATTTCGACACGGCGGTTCAGCGTCCGGCCTTCTGCCGTGTCGTTGGTGGCAACAGGTCGGCTTTCACCGTAGCCCTGCACCGCAAAACAGCTCTCCGGCACGTCGCCGGTATCACGCATCCAGTCGCGCACGGACTCCGCACGCTTCAGGGACAGGACCTGGTTGGACTGGTCATCCCCGGTGCTGTCGGTATGGCCTGCGACCACAATCAGCCAGCCGGGTTTCGCCTTGATCCCCACAAGTGAGTTCACCAGCAGCTTTGTTGAGGCGGGTTTCAGCGCCCATTTGCCGGTATCGAACAGCGACATGCTGTCGAGGCGGACAGTCTGCGGCCCCTGTACGATTTTCTTAATCACAGGACGAGGGGGCGGCGGTGGCGTCCAGCTATTAATGGCGGCTTCTACCAGCGGGATCAGACGCATGCCCTGGTACAGGCCGAGCCCGTAACGCAGTGGCTCACCACGCCGCAGCCAGTCGTCCAGCAGGCGGCTGTCTGCCTGCAAACGCTGCTGCGCCTGCTGCTTCGGCTCAGGTGGCGTGCCGCTGAGACGGTGGTATACGGCAAGGTGGTCGCCCACGCTGCGCACCAGTCGCTGGTTGTTGATAAAGGAAGCCAGCATCGCCAGCGCAAGGAAGACAAAGCAGATACCCCCGGCCAGCCGCATATTCTGCATCCGGCGGCAGATGCCGTGGCGGCGCGGCAGGTACGGCAGCAATACCTCCGGCAGCGGCAATAAATCCGGTGCAAAGACAGGTTTCGGGCAAAGCGTGGTGATACCGGCTATCTGCTGCTGCCAGAGGTTATCCTCTGTTGCGGCGATCGGTGCCAGACAGATACCTGCCGCGCAGAGATTCAGCTGCGGAAGCTCACCCTGTCGGGCGCTGAGTGGCCGGGTGAGGTGGTGCGCCATCAGCGCCAGTATGCTGTCCAGCCACAGCGTGTCATAAAGGCGTGAGGCGCGGCTGCCGCTCTCCCACTGCCAGTCCGTCACCGGCAGGGCGACATGTCCGTTCTGCCGCACCCGCACGCCCGGTAACTCCGGTGTGACGGTAAACCACTGCGCCTCCTCTTTAGGGTGAAGGTCAGGTGGCGATATCCAGGCCACGCTCCATACCGGCGGAACACCGTTCAGCCAGTTCCGGCACTGCGTAATACTGCGTCGCCAGCCACGGAGCGTCTGCGCCAGCGCCTCTTCCGACGTCTGCTGTTCCGGTATCAGCGCCAGCAATACCGAGACCTGCGACACCAGCGCCGGACGGACGGCCGCCAGATGCTGCGCCAGCAGCGGCAGCTGTTCTGCGTTTTGCGCGTGTATATACCAGCCCTGACGGGTTTCACGATAAACGGTATCGGGAGGGAACAGGCTGGTCGTATCGCCGCAGACCAGCACCACCGCACCCTGAAAATCTTCCAGGGGCAGGACATGCTCCGTTACCGGTATGACGAACTGGCGACGCCGCCACCGATGCCATAGCGCCGCGCCGCAGACCAGCACAATACAGACGCTGAGCACAGAACGGCTGACGGTGGAAAGCGGCCAGAAATCCACGACCAGCCACAGGGCAAGCACAGCAGCAAACAGCGTGAGAAGCGTTCGGGAGAGTTGACGCATCCGTTATCCCTGCCCCGCAATCTGCGCCACCATCTGCGACAGCACAGAGGAGAAGGTGAACCACAGCGCCGCCAGCACCACCACGCCCGCCACCCAGCCCAGCCAGTACATCCGGCGTCCGCTGCGCAGGCGGGATGCCCTGACCACCACCGGAGTTTCCTGGGTCAGCGCAAACGGCGGTACGCGCTCACTGAGCGCGCGCACCACATCCTCACGCCGCTCATCATCCTGCGTGCGGTACTGGCCGGTGAAGCCCAGTTGCAGGGTGCGGTACAGGCAGGTCAGCACCGCCACATCCGGCGCAGGCTCGCGCAGGGCCGTACGGATACGCTCCCACAGCTCTTCCCCTGCATTCAGGGTACGGAAAAACCGCGCCTGAAGTGGGTCCTTGCGCCACTGGCGGTAACCGTCATCCTGTTTATCCCGGTTCAGCACGCTCTCATCCATCAGGGCGCAGTACGCATACAGCATATGGTCGCAGGATGTGGTGCTGAACCCGGCTTCGTTCAGTGATTCTCGCGCGGCGTTCACCCATCGGCAGGCCCGTCGGTACAGCGCTTCGCCGTCCTTTACCTCCTGGCCGCTGCGCAACTGGCTGACCATCAGCCAGCCCGGATAAAACGTTTTGTTTATCAGGTCAATGTCGGCATCGTTCATGAGCGCAGCACCGCAAACAGTTCAAGTTTCACCTCACCGAGGGAGCCCGGCGTATAGAAGGTACAGTTTCCGGCTTCCAGCATGGCACGAGCAGCATCGGTGGACAGATCCAGCGCGAAATACTGATTTTCCAGACGCAGCGGGATGGCCGCCGGAACGTGGCTTAGTGGTTTAATCACCATCCCGCTCAGGGCGATATTCACCACCTCAGAGACATCATCGTGACTTCCCGCCTTACACAGTTGCGGGAAGCGCGTCTGGAGTTCGTGGTTTGGCATGGCGGAGCGCACGGAGAGATAGAAATCGGCCCCTTCACGCAGCCGCGCGTCGTGCAGCTTCCCGCGCCAGATCTCACGGTCTTCGCCCTGCTTCAGTTCAATGGCAATCACGCGCGACGGCAGACTGGCTTCAAGCAGGTTATCGAGCAAGGTAAACAGCGGCGGGAACACCGTTTCCGGCGCGTCATGCCGATAGGGGGGAATGGCGTCCACATCATGTTCAAGCGAAAAGGTCAGCAGGCTGCCGGCAAGGCGGGCCAGCTCGCGGTACAGCAGTTCCGGATGGCGGGACGGCGCCTGGTGCAGCTCCGTCAGTACCGGCTCAACGCTGTTGAGGGCGTTCAGCAACCAGAACAGCGATACATCGGCCACCGCGAAGTCCGCCATCCGCTCGTTGCTTTCACGGCGCATGGCCATCAGGCGCTTACGCCGGGCCGCCAGGCGGTGCAGCAGGTCACTCAGTTCGCTGAGCAGTAACGGGCTGGCAGACATAGAGAGCAGCGGCGGAATAAAGCTCCGCTCCTGTACCCACTGCCCCTGTGCGTTTCGCATCAGTCTCGCCACCGGGCAGGTAAGCCAGGCGCTGTTTTCCTGAGTCGACAGCCGCAGCGTCAGGGCATGACGAAGTACCGTCAGTTCACTGCGCTCATGCCCGGCCAGTTCCTGCACTGTTACCCGTTCAGACTGCCAGCGGCGCGGACGGGCACTGTCCTGCCCGTCATCCAGATTACCGCCATTGGCGCTGAGGAGCGGCAGACACAGCAGCACTTCAACAGCATCACTCCCCGCCGCTGATAAATCACAGACCGGCGGCAGGGTATCCGCCAGATCTGTGTCCACCAGGGTACCATCCGCGAAGCGCACACAAAGCCGGGTGGCATTAAGACGTGAAAGGGCCAGCGCGCCTTCGTCGAACTCCGCGCACAGCACACCCCACGGGTGCGCCAGCGCCATCCGGGCCACGGTGTCGGCCACATGTGCATCCCAGCGGGCCTGCTGCTGGAACTGCTGCGGGGCCAGGAAGGCCCCGTCTTCCCATAACGGACGATAAATTTTCATCCCTGCTACCGCCTTACGCTTTCGCTTTCGGCATCTGGCTCACCAGAGAAAGGTTCACATCCATGCCTTCCACCTGGAAGTGCGGCACCGCAAACAGCTTCACGCGGAAGAAGCCCGGGTTGTCTTCGATATCTTCCACCACCACCTTCGCGTCACGCAGCGGATGAGAAGCCTGCAACTCATCGCCCGGATCGGTCATTTCCGTCACCAGACTACGCACCCAGGTATTCAGCTCCAGCTCCAGCAGACGGCGGTCCTTGGTGGTGCCGATGTTCTCGCGCTGGATGAGCTTCAGATAGTGCGCAATACGCGACAGCAGGAAGATGTACGGCAGACGGGCGTTGATGCGGCTGTTGGCCGTGGCATCTGCGGTGTCGTACAACGCCGGTTTCTGCGCGGAGTTCGCCGAGAAGAAGCAGGCATAGTCGCGGTTTTTGTAATACGAGAGCGGGATAAAGCCGAGGTTGGCAAACTCAAACTCGCGGGTCTCCGGGATCATCACCTCAGACGGGATTTTCACCTGGTTGCCGGTGCCCAGATCGTACAGATGAATAGGTAGATCTTTCACCGCCCCGCCCGCCTGCGGGCCACGGATCTGCACGCACCAGCCGTTATTGATGAAGCTCTTCACCATGTTTGACGCGAAGGAGAACGACGCGCTGGTCCACAGGTATTTCTCGTGATCCGGGCCTTTCACCTGCTCAACGTAGTTAAAGCTGCGTACAGGTACGGTGTCCGGGCCATACGGCAGACGCCCCAGCACGCGCGGCATCACGAGGCCGATGTAGCGGGCGTCGTCAGTATCGCGGAAGGATTTCCACTTGATGTATTCAGCGCGGTCGAAGTAGTTGCCGATATCCTTAATCGCAGCAACCTCTTCCATAGAGTCTTTCAGGAAGAATTTCGGCCCGACAGAGCCAATAAACGGCATATGTGCGGCAGCTGACACTTTAGAGATGTTGCGCAGCAGCGCCACATCCTGGGGACTGGCGTCAAATTCATAGGATGAAATCACTGAGCCAATCGGCTCGCCGCCCGGGGGGTCGTATTCGGCGGTATAGGTGTGCCAGTAGAGGCCGCTCTGGATCAGTTCCGGTGCATCCTCAAAATCCTGGCGCAGGTCGTCCTTGGAGACGTCCAGAATCTCGGTTTTCACATTCTGGCGGTAGTCGGTGTTGTCCACCAGCTGCTTCAGGCCGCGCCACAGGGACTCCACCTTCTGGAACGCCTGGTGATGCATTACGGCATCCAGCTGACGGCTGATCTGGAAATCCAGTTCGGCGATATGGTGGTCAATCAGCGTTTTGTCGAGCTTCTCCACGGGCTGACCGGATTTGCGGATGCAGTCCATAAACACCTGCATCGCCGCCGTC
This sequence comes from Enterobacter sp. DSM 30060, assembly GCF_013375955.1. Lineage (NCBI taxonomy): Bacteria > Pseudomonadati > Pseudomonadota > Gammaproteobacteria > Enterobacterales > Enterobacteriaceae > Enterobacter > Enterobacter sp. DSM 30060. Next base: position 3,706,736 of record NZ_CP056118.1, on the reverse strand, counting down.
AGGCGTTCACCCGCCGGCGCGTCAGAAAGCGCGGCATCATCCAGAAACGCATTGATATCACCCAGGCTCGAGGCCGGAGTCAGGTTGATTTTTTCAAACAGGGAGGCGTAAACGCCCTCTTTTTCCAGTACGATGGTCTGCCCCTGCGCGGAGGCGGTTTCACTATTCACAGACATCAGCATATTCCCGGTTAATCCATTAAATTACACATGCCGCTTATTTCGGGGCCAGTGCACTCATTTCGTCACGTAATTCCTGAGACAGCGCCGGGTCTTTAAGAATTTTCTCGAGTTCTTTTCTGAAAGTGGCGTTATCAAGAAGATTGGATTTGAGGTCGCGTAATAAATTACGCATGGCCAGCATGGCGCGGAGCTGGGGGATCTGGCGGGCAACCTGTTCAGGTTCGAAATCCTTAATATCGGAGAAATTCAGTTTTATACTTTCCTCCGAACCATCGACAGCCATGGTGTTAGGCACCGTCAGATTAACCTCCGGGTTAAATTCCGAAAGTACGCTATTAAAGTTATTTTTGTTGACGTTGATTTTCTTCCTTTCGGACAATGGACGATTCTCTTTTCCATTACTGAAATCACCGACGGTGAGAAGTTTAAGCGGCAGTTCGACTTTCTTCTGCGCGCCGCCTGTATGCAGCGCCAGCTTTAAATTTATGCGTGCCTTGGGCACCTCATTCTGAAATGAATCGGCCATAGCAGTCCCTTTCTTTGCAAGAAATACGTGTTAAGTGAGTGACGGGTCTTTACAAAACCATATTAGAGCAAAATCCCATTCATAATCAACTTTTCAGATCAAAGATCTGCATATGGATTTTACTTAAGAATTTTCTACTGATAAGGGTGAAAAAGAACGCCACTCAGCACCTGCCTAAACGTCCTCACGACCCTTTTGTGAGTCTCACAGAAAGTTGTTTTAAAAGCTGGAAATCAGATTATTTTGTTACTTTATAGAAGGCATGGAATAGTACAATTCTGGACTATTCCATCACTCGCTGTTATAAAAACAAGAATAATATTGGCTCGCCATATATTCAAAAATCCATCTCTTGTTAAAATCCCCGGCCTACATATTATCGATAAGCCTGGAACCAAAACAATCTTTCCTTTCACCATATCAGGCAGAATTATATCTACTCAACCAGGCGATAACAGCATATAACTTTCCTCTAAGTTCAGGAGGGGGTACGCCATGCCCTCTTCAAAACGTCTTAATTTCTCCCTTAATTAAACGGCTTAACCTTTCTCCTGCTACGCTTGTTGTATGGTTCAGAAACGCAGGAACGCTTTCGATGAAAAAAATCGCCATTATCGGCTCAGGCCCAACAGGGATTTACACCTTTTACTCACTTCTTAACAACGCAGCACCGCTGTCGGTCACCGTGTTCGAAAAAGCAGACCAACCCGGCGTAGGGATGCCCTACAGCGACGAGGATAACTCCCGGCTGATGCTGGCGAATATCGCCAGTATCGAAATCCCGCCCATTTTTATCACCTACCTCGACTGGCTCAAACAGCAGAGTGAAGCCCATCTTGCCCGCTATAACGTCGACAAAGACAGACTGAATGACCGGCAGTTTCTGCCGCGTATTCTGCTGGGTGAATATTTTCACGACCGCTTTCTCGCCGTCGTTGCCGAGGCGAAAAAGGCTGGGTTTCATATCGAGGTTCATCCCAACGCAGAAGTCACTGATATTAAGGCTGATGCAGACGGCGTGGCCCTGTCAGTGAACGATGCCCCTTTCTCAAGGCGGTTTGATCTTGCAGTGGTCGCCACCGGTCACGTCTGGCCTGATGAAGATGAATCCACCCGCGACTATTTCCCAAGCCCATGGTCGGGACTGATGGACGCGGATATCCGAGCCTGTGAGGTGGGGATTATGGGTACCTCCCTCAGCGGACTGGACGCTGCTATGGCTGTAGTAATGCAGCATGGTCGGTTTAGCGGGGAGCAGTTCGTTGTCAATAAAGGTAGTGAGGGGCTAAACATCACGCTGATGTCCCGCTCGGGCGTTCTTCCGGAGGCCGACTTTTACTGCCCTATCCCTTATGAACCGCTGTCGGTGTTAACGGAGTCTGTGGCAGAAAGCGAAATTGCCAAAGGCCCTGACGGGCTGCTTGACCGCATCTTTGCGCTGATGGTGAAAGAGCTTGAGCTGGCCGATCCGCGCTGGTGCCAGGCGATAGCGATCGGCACGCTGAATGCTGACACGCTTCGTGATGTCTGGTTTGAGGATCGTAAAAAGCATGGTCCTTTCACCTGGGCCGAAGCGAATCTGAAAGAAGTGGAGCGCAATAAGTGCGAGAAACGCACCGTTGCCTGGCGCTATACCGTGCTTCGTCTGCATGAAGTAGTTCAGGCCATTGTCCCTTCACTCAATGAACGTGACAGAGAACGGTTTAAATCCGGGCTGGAGCGTGTGTTTATTGATAACTATGCCGCCATTCCACCGCAGTCTATCCGCCGGTTACTGGCACTGCGCGAGGCAGGGATCATTAGCGTAGTCGCACTCGGTGATGATTACGACCTGGATATCGGCAGCGATCAGACCGTCATCACCACGAAAGAAAAGCGTTATCGCTTCGACGTCTTTATCGATGCCCGCGGGCAGAAACCGCTCAGAAATAAGGATATTCCCTTCCCGACGCTGCGCAAACAGCTTGAGGAAACGGGGGATGAAATACCGGACGTGGGGGAAGACTACACGTTGCTGTCACCTGCGTCTCTGCGCGGACGTATCGCTTTTGGGGCGATCCCCTGGCTGATGCACGATCATCCGTTTGTTCAGGGTTTGTCTGAGTGCGCTGAAATTGGTAAAGCGATGGCGAAAGCGGCGGGGAATCCTGCGTCGGGCGTGCGACGGAAGTTACCTTACACGGAGTTTTAACAGGGCTTCCCTGCCCTGCGGTGTCGGATTACTCGAAGAAGACTTCCGGGTTTTCCGACAACGACACGAACGATTTAGTGTTCTTGTCCAGGGCAAGGATTTTGCCGCTTTCGATGTCATACACCCAGCCGTGCAGGCGAATGGCGTTGTTGCGCAGGCCTACCGCCACCGACGGATGGGTCTTGATGTTGCTCAGCTGAGCAAAGACGTTCTCCTGCACCATCGCATTCACTTTATCGATTGGCTGATCCCAGGTTTTCTTTTCAACCACCGCTTTTGCCGCATCAGAATAGCGCAGCCAGTGGGAAACGGCTGGCATCGGCTCCAGATCGGCGTTGTCAGCAATCGCCTTCATCGCGCCGCAGTTGGAGTGGCCGCAAATAACAATATCGGTCACGCCAAGGGCCACTACCGCGTATTCGATGGTTGCAGAGACACCGCCAGGCTCCGGCCCGAACGGTGGCACAATGTTGCCCGCGTTTCGAATGACAAAGAGCTGTCCTGGCTCCTGCTGCGTGACCAGTTCCGGAACCAGACGGCTGTCGGAGCAGGAGATAAACAGCGCTTTGGGATTCTGACTGGACGCTAAACTACGAAAAAGCTCTTTACGTTGCGGGAAAATCTCTTTTTGAAAGCTGAGAAAACCTTCAATGATATGTTGCATAGCCATTTCTCTTTTATCTGTTTTAGTTTAGGTATGATCGCGATCACACTCGTAAAATTTAACCACCGTGCCTTAGCGGAGACAAGCAATATATTTCTGGCCCGACCGCTGCACAATCTCATCTGCGTTCGCCGGGATGTTTTGCCCTTCAAAGGCCCCGTACAGTCGCTGGTACGTTTTCCCGGTCAGTCGACCGATCACCGCCTCAACGGTGCGGGCAGGCAGCGGCAGCATATTCGGATAACTCCACATAAACGACACGGCGTCCTTACCAGGCGTAACCTGCAAAATATCACCGGCCAGCAGCACGCCGTCGCCTGACTGACAGTGCAGCACCGTGCCGCCTGCAAAATGCCCGCCCAGACGCAGCAGCGTCACCGACGGCATAATCTCCAGGGCGTCCTCCTCCCAGAAGCGTATCGCCGGACTGTCACGCATCACCCACTGCCGATCGCTGGCGTGCAGATAGATCGGCGCGTTAAACGCGGCGGCCCACTCCTGCATGGTGGTGTAGTAATGTGGGTGCGAAATCGCGATCGCGCTGATGCCCCCGAGCGCGTCAACTAACGCTCTGGTCGCCGGATCGAGGTTGGCGATGCAGTCCCACAGAACATTGCCCTGCGGCGTACTCAGCAGAAGCGCCCGCTGGTTGATGGCAAAAGCGGGAACGGTTTTGATGCTGAACAGCTGCGGCTCCAGCTGTTGCCATTTGTTGGTGTGCGTGGTCGTAAGGCTGTCGAAGTCCGTCCATGCCTGGCCCGTCACCGGGACATACTGGCGCTCATCGTCGCAAATCGGGCAGTTTTTGGGCTGTTCATCGTAAGCGGTACCGCAGGTTTTACAGAGTGTAATCATCGGCTTTCCTCAGCAATAAAGCACTGAGTATGGCAGGGATTATCCATATGTGCTGAGGGGTGCCTGGCCCGCTTTTTTTGACTTATACTGTGCCAGTATCAAAAACTGAATAACGCAGGTGGCACATGGAAATTGATCTCGATAACTTAGTCTTTAACGGGCTGGATGAAGCAGAAGAGCGCAACGCGGAACGTCTCGACGATGCGGATAAAAAAGCCCAGGCGATTGTCGCCGATGACGACTGCGGCGATGCCTGCAAGATCTGACGAGAAAGCACCGGAAGCCCCGGTGCTTTTTTTATGCATGAGGTTTTCACGCGCTATCAGATCTCCGGCGTTTTGCTAAACCCGGTCAGCATCAGGATCAGGCTTTGTTGAGATGACCCCGTCTCAAACTGATAGTGGTTTCCCTGACGATCGCCGCCGATATACCACGAAATTTCGGTTTTCCCTTGTGCCAGCGCCTTGCGCACCGCTTTATCCACGTCCACCATCCGGTATTCGCGGGAGTGGTTCAGGTAAAGCACCGCATCCGAGCGATAGTTGCAGGGCGGCCGTGAATGCCAGCTTACGGTGGCCGGATCCCAGTCGTTACTCGCCGGATAGAAGAAGATTTGATCCGCGCCGTTGGTTTCCACTTTCCCGCCATAAATTCTCACGCGGTATTTAAACTGGGCAGGATCCTGTCCGGCAGGCAGCGGAGGGATGTTGAACTTCACCAGCGACAATGTTTCGCTGTTTTTCGTGCGTCCACCGTTCTTCCAGTTATCCTGCACCAGTAAGACCTGGGGATCGGGTTGTGAAAGTGCGGGTTCCATGCTGCTGAGCCAGACGTTGGCCTTCGCTTTTGAATAACCATACGGCACGGTGGTGCCGCAATCCATTCCGCGGTTCATGCACAGGTCGGTCATAAAGCGCGCGGCATCTTCCGTCCAGCCGTTCATGAAGTCAGCATGCGCCGTATACAGGCTCCCCCATCGCTCTTCACGTTCACTGCCATGCATGGTGGGGTCGAGGGAAAGCTGGACTTTACTGGTATCCAGAGAGCTAATTGTCGGAAGCACGTACGCAATATTCATGTTCACCGTCGGGATCTTCACCGGGAAGGCGGACGGACACTGTCCTTTCGTATCGTAGGTGGCGTTAGCCAGGCCGTGGGCGGGCTTCAGGTTGACCCCGTCCCAGCAGTTCGGGAACTGAATGCCGATATTAAACTGCACGGCATCCTTCGCCTTGCGTAAGCCGCAGACTTCACCCGTTCTGGTGGTGTAGCCCTTGCCGTTGGCGCATAAAAAGGTGATATGTGGATTTGGCGCGGTGCCGTGATGATCGCCCGCCAGCAGCGACAGCCCCGCCGGGAACGGGTGCAGCGGCCAGGCGTCAACGTTCGATGCCTGATAATAGGTTTTTTGATAGGCGGGTTTGACCACCGTTCCGTCCGGTAATTTTAGCGACGGAGCCCAGTAGGCCGAGCTGTCTGCTTTGTTATCGCAGGTGGTCTTTTCCTGGGTACGCAGCGATTCACGGCTGGAGTAAGCATCCGTTTGCACGTTACCAAAAAAATCGTGCAGCATGGCCTCGTTGGGCATGCCGTACATCATAATGGCATCATCGCCGAGGGTATGGGAATAACTGCATACAACATGCGCCTGTGGACCAGCGTGTGCCGCCTGCATGGCAAGCAATAGCACGGTGGCAGAAAGCGCGGGGGTTAATACTGTCCGTTTCATTATCATCTCCATCTGAGAAAGGAGATAGTGGTAACAAAACGGCTATCGTTTACCGAGGATTAGCCAGGGCATTTTTCCCTTCATTCTCACTTTACACGCATCACGCACAGCTCATTCCAGTACATTTCGCGCGTCCGGCGAAGTTCAGCGTGACGTTTTAACATAGAACCACTCCGGGTCGATGTTGGCTACGTCCACGCCATAGAGGCTGGCGACAGGCAGTATTGACTCAAGAACACGTTGCGCGCTGTTCTCCGCATTCGCTGGTCGGGGCGCAAAAAACCGCCGTAACGTGCTTATCCATTTTTTCATCGTCATTACCCTTCTCGCTTAACCTGGACTCAGTTAAACACGCCTTCATCATGAAGAGGAAATAACAATAATGACTGTTGATATGCGGGATCTGAAAAACTCGCGAGACGCTGTCGTCCTAACCGGCCAGCGCTTTAACCACCGTTTCCATCGCTTTGGTGGTCAACTCACTGCGCTTAACGCGCTGGTTCGCCAGCGCGGTACGTAGTACCCCGGCAATCACGATATGCTTGGGCTCCTGCCCTAAGTCACGCATCTCCAGAACGACCTTGCCTACCACCCGACACATCTCCTGGTACAGCGCTTCGTCTTTGGTCACATTGCCCATTGCCATCACTCCGTTGCCCTAAACCGTCAGCTTAAATCATTCGTCGGCTGGATACAAAAAAGAAGCCCGGCGTGTTGTTCGCCGGGCTTCGTATGGAAAATCAGGCGATTAGTTGTTTACCGGGATGACCGCGCCTTTGTATTTGGTGCGGATCCAGTCCTGAATCTCTTTGGAGTGCAGCACGTTCACCAGCGCGACGATATCCTTCTTCTTCTCATCACCGCGATGAACGGTAATGATGTTGGCGTACGGGTTATTCTCACCGCTTTCAACCGCAATTGGATCGTGGACCGGATCCAGACCAGCATCAATTGCGTAGTTGGCGTTGATCACCACCGCAGCACCTTCGTCGTTGTTGTACATCTGCGGCAGCAGAGATGCCTCGACGTTAGGGGTGAATTGCAGCTTTTTCGGGTTCTCCACAATATCGCTGATGCGCGCGGTCACTTTATCGATGCCTGGCTTCAGTTTGATCACGCCCTCTTTTTCGAAGATGGAGAGAATACGCCCTTCCTCGGAAACCGCATCACGCATGATGATTTTGCCGCCTTCCGGCAGATCCTTCAGCGATTTGTATTTTTTTGAATAGATACCGATCGGCTCAATGTGGATTGCGCCTGCACTGACAAAATCATAATCCTTATCGCCCGCATGATCTTTAAGCACGCTGTTCAGGTAAGGGATGTGCTGGAAATAGTTGGCATCAATGTCATGCCCTGCCAGCGCCGTGTTTGGCAGAATGTAGTCCTGGAACGGTTTAATCTCCAGATCAATACCCTGCTTCGCCAGAATCGGCTTAGCCTGCTCCAGAATTTCCGCGTGCGGGGTGTTGGACGCCCCCACGGTGAGCGTGTCCGCCCAGGAGGCAAAGCTCAGGGCGCTCAGGGTGGCTGCGGCGATCAGTGTCAGTGTCTTTTTCATGATGTGGTTCCTGTGTGTATTTATTAGCGTTTATCTAACAGTGAAGTAATGGCATCGCCGCAGAACTGGATAATGAACACGATGATCAGAATGGTCACCGTTGCCACCAGCGTGACGTCACCATGGTTGCGCTGGAATCCTTCCAGATAAGCCAGATTTCCCAAACCGCCGGCACCTATCACCCCCGCCATTGCGCTGTAGCTCACCAGCGCAATCAGCGTCACCGTCATACCTGAAACCAGTGCGGGTGAAGATTCCGGCAGTAAAACCCGAAACACTAACGTGCTCAGCCGTGCGCCCATCGAACGCGTGGCTTCAATTACCCCTTTATCCACTTCCCGCAGGGCAATCTCGACCAGACGGGCGTAGAACGGCGCGGCGCCCACAATCAGGGCGGGCAGCGCAGCGTTAGCGCCGAGAATGGTCCCCACAACGGTCTTGGTGAACGGGATCAGCAGAACAATGAGAATGATGAACGGAATCGAGCGGAACACGTTCACCACAATCGACATCACGCTGTAGACCGTGCGGTTGTGGAATAACCCGCCGCGGGCGGTTAAAAACAGCGCCAGACCGAGCGCGATCCCCAGAACAAACGTCGCCACGCCGGAAAGCGCGGTCATGTAGAGCGTCTCCTGGGTTGCAGCCCAAAGCTGATCCCACTTCAGGTGCGGAAAGAGTTCTTCAGCCATGCTTGATTACCTCGCCTTCAATATCGCTTTGCTTCAGGTCGGCGAGGATATTGTTCAGTTGTTCATCCGATGCCACCACGTGCACCCAGAGCTGCCCGAAAACACCGTGGGCGGTTTGCGTCATTTTGCCGTGCAGGATGTTAAACGGCAGGCCGTAGCGCAGGGTCAGTTCACCGACGATCGGCCTGTGCGTGCTGTGCCCGGTGAAGGTGAGCTTGATGACCGCGCCCTCCAGCTCATTTGCCAGTTCGGTATTGAAGGTCTCTTCCTCCGCGTACTGGCTCACCTGGCGGACAAACTGCCGGGTGATCGGCTGCTGAGGATGCGTAAACACGCTCAGCACCTCCCCCTCTTCCACCACCTTGCCGTTCTCCATTACCGCCACGCGGTCGCAGATTTTGCGCACCACATGCATCTCATGCGTAATGAGTACGATGGTCAGGTTAAAACGACGGTTAATGTCCAGGAGCAGATCGAGGATCTGATCGGTGGTCTGCGGATCTAGCGCCGAGGTGGCTTCGTCACACAGCAGTACGTCCGGATGATTGGCCAGCGCGCGGGCAATGCCCACACGCTGTTTTTGCCCGCCGCTCAGCTGCGACGGGTAGGCATTCTCGCGCCCCTTCAGGCCGACCAGCTCCACCAGCTCGGCAACGCGAGCCTGAATTTGCGCTTTTGGCACACCGGCAATTTGCATTGAAAAGGCGATGTTTTCCTTCACCGTGCGCGACCAGAGCAGATTAAAGTGCTGGAACACCATGCTGATTTTCAGGCGTGCCTGACGCAGCGCTTCTCCCTTCGCGGCGGAGATATCCTGACCGTTAATAGTGACGCTGCCGGCGCTGGGCTTTTCCAGACCGTTCAGCAGACGGATAAGCGTACTTTTCCCGGCCCCGCTGTAACCAATGATCCCGTAAATCTGTCCCTGCTCTATCGTCAAATTGACGTTATCAACGGCTGTCAGCGCCAGCTTCCCGTTGTCAAAAACCTTCGAAATATTACTGAGTACGATCATTCTTATTCGTTATCCGTTACGCATATAGCGGTTTAGCAGTATGGATGTCCAAAAGATAGTAAACAGCCGTTATCAGCTTTTAAATGACCAAAAAAGAATTTCTTATAATGCGGCGGAATAAGCAGCGAACTGGCGGGTGAAAAGCATTTAGATGAATATCTGCAATAATTATCTGCCCTTTGCATATCAGGTCTCATTCATCCGACGAAATTGGTTAATTTTGCAGCACTATGTACTGATATAGCCATCCTCACATCCGGACAACTTTACGTCTTGCTGTCTTTCCACCCAAAAACATAAGGATTATTCCTTTCTGTTCTAAAACCCAGTGAAACGTTCTTTATTGAGAAAATTTCATGGTCCTATCATCCGGTCATCACCTCTTCACAGGACATGACCATGACGCTTTACCACTCCGTCACCGAACTAATTGGCCATACGCCACTCATCCAGCTGCACAAGCTGGATACCGGCCCCTGCTCGCTGTTTCTGAAGCTGGAAAATCAGAATCCAGGCGGCTCGATTAAAGATCGCGTCGCGCTGTCGATGATTAACGAGGCCGAGCGTATGGGGCAGCTACGGCCCGGCGGCACCATTATTGAAGCCACGGCGGGGAACACCGGCCTGGGGCTGGCGTTGATTGCGGCGCAAAAGGGATACTCGCTGATCCTGGTGGTGCCGGACAAAATGAGCCGCGAGAAGATTTTCCACCTGCGCGCGTTAGGAGCGCAGGTCGTGCTGACCCGTTCAGATGTGAATAAAGGGCATCCGGCCTACTACCAGGATTATGCCCGGCGGCTGGCGAACGAACTGCCAGGCGCGTTTTATATCGACCAGTTCAATAACGCGGCCAATCCGCTGGCGCACCGCACCACTACCGCACCGGAACTGTTTGAACAGCTTGACGGTCAGATCGATGCCATCGTCGTCGGCGTGGGGTCCGGCGGTACGCTGGGTGGCTTACAGGCGTGGTTTGCAGAACATTCGCCGCAGACGGAATTTGTGCTTGCCGATCCGGCCGGGTCGGTGCTGGCGGACCAGGTTGAGACCGGACGCCATCACGATGCCGGATCGTGGCTGGTTGAAGGGATTGGCGAAGACTTTATCCCTCCGCTGGCGCACATCGAAGGGGTTAACCGCGCCTGGCGCATTACCGATCGCGAGGCGTTCACCACCGCCCGCGATCTGCTAAAAACGGAAGGGATCCTGGCAGGCTCCTCCACCGGCACGCTGCTGGCGGCGGCGCTGAAATATTGCCAGGCGCAGACTACGCCAAAACGTGTGGTCACCTTCGCCTGCGACAGCGGCAATAAATACCTCTCAAAGATGTTCAACGACGACTGGATGCGCCAGCAGGGGCTGATTTCACGTCCGCAGGCAGGCGATCTCTCGGACTATATTGCCCTGCGCCACGATGAAGGCGCGACGGTGACTGCCGCCCCGGACGACACGCTTTCCACCGTGCTGGCCCGCATGCGCCTGTACGACATCTCCCAGCTGCCGGTGCTCGATAACAACAAGGTCGTCGGCATCATCGACGAGTGGGACCTGCTGCGACACATTGAGGGAGATGCCGATCGCTTCTCTCTCCCCGTGACGGCGGCCATGACGCGTCAGGTCGAATATCTGGATAAGCAGGCCCCGGAGAGCGCCCTGTACGCCATCTTTGACCGTGGCCTGGTGGCGATTATTTATGACGAAAACCGCTTTCTGGGTTTGATCACACGCAGTGACGTACTCACCGCCTGGCGTAACCGCCTGACAAAATAAAAGGAGCAAAAGATGAAAAACCTGGCCACCCTCAGCGTTCACAGTGGTGAGTATCACGACCCGCACGGCGCCGTGATGCCGCCAATTTACGCCACGTCGACGTTTGCGCAACCGGCACCGGGTGAACATACCGGCTACGAATACTCCCGGAGCGGCAACCCAACCCGCCATGCGCTGGAGACCGCCATCGCCGAACTGGAAGGCGGCACGCGCGGGTACGCCTTCGCGTCAGGGCTGGCGGCCATTTCCACCGTGCTCGAACTGCTGGATAAAGACAGCCATATCGTCGCCATTGACGACGTGTATGGCGGTACGTATCGCCTGATCGAAAACGTGCGCAAGCGCAGCACCGGGTTACAGGTGAGCTGGGTTAAGCCGGACGATGTAGCCGGACTTGAGGCCGCCATTCGCCCGAACACCCGCATGATCTGGGTGGAAACGCCGACGAACCCGCTGCTGAAACTGGCCGACCTGGAGGCCATCGCAGACATTGCCCGGCGCCATAATGCGATCAGCGTGGCGGATAATACCTTCGCCTCCCCGGTCATTCACCGGCCGCTGGAGGCGGGGTTCGACATTGTGGTTCACTCCGCCACCAAATATCTCAACGGTCATTCAGACGTGATTGCCGGGCTGGCTGTTGTCGGGGCAAATAAGGATCTCACGGAGCGTCTGGGCTATCTGCAAAACGCGGTTGGCGGCGTTCTGGATCCGTTCAGCAGCTTCCTGACGCTACGGGGGATTCGCACCCTCTCCCTGCGCGTTGAGAAGCACAGTGCCAACGCGCTGGCGATTGCGCAATGGCTGGAGCAGCATCCGCAGATAGAGAACGTGCTCTATCCCGGGCTGGAGTCACACCCCCAGTATGCGCTTGCCCGCAGACAAATGGCGCTGCCGGGCGGCATGATCTCCGTTGTGATTAAAGGCGATGCGCAACGCGCGACAGAGGTGATTCGTCATCTTACGCTCTTTACCCTGGCGGAAAGCCTGGGCGGGGTGGAGAGTCTGGTGAGCCAGCCCTACAGCATGACCCACGCCTCCATTCCACTGGCGCAGCGTCTTGCAAACGGCATTGTGCCGCAGCTGATACGCCTGTCGGTGGGGATTGAGGATGCGAAGGATCTGATCGCCGACCTTCAGCAGGCGCTGGAAAAGTGAGCAAAAAACGGCGGGCGTTGCGCCTGCCGTCATAAGATGACATTAGGCCTTAACGCCTTGATAACAAACTTATGTGAATCTGCACAGAATGTTTTTAAAACGCTGTTTCCATTTTCCTTTTTACTGTGAATCAGCGTATAATGCGCGCCAAATCCCTGGTGAATGGTTTCAGCGCTTGGAATACAAAAAACAACGTACAACTTCTCCTCTCCTTCGTTGGGCTGGCACTCAGGCACACTTTCTTCTGCACGCTCATTTGATGTCACCTATTCTTAGTGCGTGTCATATACTCTTTCGCAACACAGGTTTGACTCCGCGGCGGTGCGCCCCCGGAGCGAGATTTCCATATCCTTCCCAACTTAAAGACTAAGACTGTCATGAAAAAGACGAAAATTGTTTGTACTATCGGCCCGAAAACCGAATCCGAAGAGATGCTGAGCAAAATGCTGGATGCCGGCATGAACGTGATGCGTCTGAACTTCTCCCACGGCGACTATGCTGAACACGGTCAGCGTATTCAGAACTTGCGCAACGTGATGAGCAAGACCGGGAAAAAAGCGGCAATCCTGCTCGACACCAAAGGTCCTGAAATCCGCACCATCAAACTGGAAGGCGGTAACGACGTTTCCCTGAAAGCGGGCCAGACCTTCACCTTCACCACCGACAAATCCGTTGTAGGTAATAACGAAATCGTTGCCGTGACCTACGAAGGCTTCACCAGCGATCTGTCCGTTGGCAACACCGTGCTGGTAGATGACGGCCTGATCGGCATGGAAGTGACCGCGATTGAAGGTAACAAGGTTATCTGTAAAGTGCTGAACAACGGCGATCTGGGCGAAAACAAAGGCGTTAACCTGCCGGGTGTGTCCATTGCTCTGCCAGCGCTGGCTGAAAAAGACAAACAAGACCTGATCTTCGGCTGCGAACAAGGTGTGGACTTCGTTGCGGCGTCCTTCATCCGTAAACGTTCTGACGTGGTTGAGATCCGCGAGCACCTGAAAGCGCACGGCGGTGAGAACATTCAGATCATCTCCAAGATCGAAAACCAGGAAGGCCTGAACAACTTCGACGAAATCCTTGAAGCGTCTGACGGTATCATGGTAGCGCGTGGCGACCTGGGCGTAGAAATCCCGGTTGAAGAAGTGATCTTCGCGCAGAAGATGATGATCGAGAAATGCGTTCGCGCGCGTAAAGTGGTTATCACCGCAACGCAGATGCTGGACTCCATGATCAAAAACCCACGCCCTACCCGCGCTGAAGCCGGCGACGTGGCAAACGCCATCCTCGACGGTACCGATGCCGTTATGCTGTCTGGCGAATCTGCAAAAGGGAAATACCCTCTGGAAGCGGTCGGCATCATGGCGACCATCTGTGAGCGTACCGACCGCGTGATGAAAAGCCGTCTGGATTACAACAACGACAGCCGTAAACTGCGCATCACCGAAGCCGTGTGCCGTGGTGCGGTAGAAACCGCCGAGAAACTGGAAGCCCCACTGATTGTCGTGGCGACCCAGGGCGGTAAATCTGCGCGTGCCGTGCGTAAATACTTCCCGGATGCGACCATTCTGGCGCTGACCACCAACGAAACCACCGCGCGTCAGCTGGTGCTGAGCAAAGGCGTGATCCCACACCTGGTGAAAGAGATTGCCTCTACCGATGATTTCTATCGTCTGGGTAAAGAAGTGGCTCTGGAACTGGTTGATTGTGGCCTGGCTCAGAAAGGCGACGTGGTGGTTATGGTTTCTGGTGCACTGGTACCAAGCGGTACAACCAACACTGCATCTGTCCACGTACTGTAATATTTCACGAACAAATTATTGTTTTGTTAAAAAGCGTCCTTCGGGGCGCTTTTTTTATTCCCGCCATTAACCAGAACTATTCAAAAAGCAAATCGGGTTTTTCTATTTAATCGCGATTTATCTAAGATGAATCCGATGAAAAATGCCTTTTTTAACATAGCTTTTTCGTCAAAATTGCCGATTTCGTTGTTTCTTTGAGCGAACGATCAAAAATAGGCGTAATCCCATCAAAAAAATATTCTCAACCCAAAAAACTTTGTGTAATACTTGTAACGCTACATGGAGATTAACTCAATCTAGAGGGTATTAATAATGAATCGTACTAAACTGGTACTGGGCGCGGTAATCCTGGGTTCTACTCTGCTGGCAGGTTGCTCCAGCAACGCTAAAATCGATCAGCTGTCTTCTGACGTTCAGACTCTGAACGCTAAAGTTGACCAGCTGAGCAACGACGTGAACGCAATGCGTTCCGACGTTCAGGCTGCTAAAGACGACGCAGCTCGCGCTAACCAGCGTCTGGACAACCAGGCTACTAAATACCGTAAGTAATAGTACCTGTTAATAAAATGGCGCACATTGTGCGCCATTTTTTTTGCCTTCGTCAAACCTCTACTGAAGCGCTTTCTCTCCCTCGCCTTCCGTCACCGCCGCTGAGACACGACTGTTCTGAACCGACAGGACAGAATTGCTGGCTGACGAACCATTGCCTGCTGAAACGGCAACCGGGATCCCGGCTCTGCGCGCCAGAGCTTTGTCGATTAGCGTTTTATCGCTACCTGATTCCGCTGCGAAGGCGGTAAACGCCGCTGAGTGCGTGAACGGCACCGTCTGTGGGTTTTCGCCCTCAGCCTGCGCCAGCGGCCTGTGCACCTCGATATAACGTTTGCCGTCCGGCTCGACGGAGAACTTAACCGGCTCATTGATAATCTGCACCCGCGTGCCGACGCGCACTTGTTCAAACAACGCTTTGATATCCGGCGCGTTCATTCGCATACAGCCCGAGCTGACCCGCAGCCCTACGCTGTCCGGCGCGCTGGTGCCATGAATAAGATATTCCCCATTCCCGATGCCCAGACGCAGCGCAAAGCGCCCCAGCGGGTTATTTGGCCCTGCGGGTACCACAGGCGGCAGTTTAATGCCCTGCGCCAGTGAGCGCGCTCTGATGCCCGCTGTGGGGGTCCAGGTAGGGTTAGGGATTTTCTGACTCACACGGGTGGTGCTGACCGGTGTTTCCAGCCCAAGCTGACCAATACCCAGCGGATAGACCTGCACGATATTTTCGCCAGGCGGATAGAAGTAAAGACGCAGCTCCGCCAGATTCACCACAATGCCCTCACGCTCGGTGTCCGGGAGCAGCATCTGGGAAGGAATGGTAATGACCGTTCCTGGCGCAGGGTTTACCGGTGCAATGGTATTATTGGTTTCAAGGATAAGCTGTGCGGCGGTATTAAACCGACGAGCGATAGCCTGGAGCTTATTGTCGCCTTCCTGAATGGTGTATGTCTGATTTTGCCCAATCAGGCGGCTGCCTGCGGGCGGTAAAGGATAATCAACCGCCCTGGCTGAATTAACAGCACTGAGCGAACCAAGGAGTAATAGAGTTATTAGAGACGCGCGCTTCATGCTGAGATTCCTTATTCACTGACCAAACGTCAGAAAGCTGAAAAACCAGCGAGGTGGAAACCACCCCGCGAAACAGAATGAATGCTGTTCTGTCAGTTTAGCTAAGGATTGCGGCTTTGGCGCGTATGGCGCGGATCATCGCTTCCAGTCCCTGGGAGCGGGACGGGGTGAGGTGTTGGGTTAAGGCCATTTTTTCAAACCACGAGCGAACGTCAAAGGCGACAATATCCTGCGCCGACATCTGGTGATAAAGAATAAATACGACGGCAATAAGCCCCTTCACAATGGCGGCATCGCTGTCACCCTGTAAATCGATTACGCCATCCTCCGTCTGCTGCATCTGGATCCAGACCTGGCTCTGGCAGCCCTGAATGATGTTGTCCCGGTTATGCGCCGCTTCGCTGAGCGGCGGCAGGCGCTGACCTAGCTCGATAATATAAAGGTATTTCTCTTCCCAGTTTGCGCAACGCCCAAAGTTACGCAGCAATTTATCTCTGTCCGGCAAATCTGCCATCTCTCGCCTCTCCGTTAGCCAAGCAGCTGGTGAATACGTTTCAGTCCCGCCACCAGTCTGTCGACCTCTTCCGTTGTGTTGTACATCACCAGCGATGCGCGGCACATGGCCGGTACCTGATAATACGCCATCAGTGGCATCGCGCAGTGATGCCCGGTACGTACGGCGACGCCGTAATTATCCAGGAAACTGCCCACATCATAAGCGTGATGCTTGCCGAGGTTGAAGGCTATCACACCCAGACGGTCAGCAGGGCCATATAAGGTCAGATCCGGGACGCCGGCAAGCTCCTGCAAGGCATATTGCATCAGCAGCTGTTCGTACTCCTGAATCGCCGCCAGCCCCGTTTCAGATACGTAGCTAATGGCCGCGCCCAGCCCGATGATCCCGCCCGTGTTTGGCGTGCCCGCCTCGAAGCGCCAGGGCGCCCGGGCGTAGGTTGTGCCTTCCGTCAGGCTGACGGTGGCAATCATTGACCCGCCCCCTTCCCACGGCGGCATGGCCTGGAGAATATCCTCCTTCACATACAACACGCCGATGCCCGTCGGACCATACAGCTTGTGCCCGGAGAAGACGTAGAAATCGCAGTCCAGGGCCTGAACGTCAACCGCATGGTGCATCACCGCCTGGGCACCATCAATCAACACTTTCGCACCGGCCTGATGGGCTTTGTCGACGATCAGCGCCACCGGATTTTCCGTCCCCAGCACGTTTGAAACGTGGGTCACCGCTACCAGCCGCGTTCTGTCGTCAAGCAGGGCGTCCAGCTGTTCAAGCTGAAGCGTACCGTCTTCGTTTAGCGGGATCACCCGCAGTTGTGCCCCCATACGCTCACAGAGCATCTGCCAGGGCACGATGTTAGCGTGGTGCTCCATCTGGGTGATGATGATGTTATCCCCCGCGTGCACCTGCGCATTGCCCCAGCTGTTAGCCACCAGGTTGATCCCTTCGGTGGTGCCACGCACGAACACCAGCTCTTCCGGCGAACGCGCATTGAGAAACGCCGCAACCTGCGTGCGCACGTTTTCCATGCGCTGGGTCGCCTCGGCGCTCAGAGTGTGGATCCCGCGATGGACCGCCGCATAACCGTGGCGGTAAAACTCGGCTTCCGCATCCACCACTTGATTCGGTTTTTGCGCGCTGGCCGCACTGTCGAGATAGGCCAGCGGCAGACCGTTCACTTCACGGGTCAGTACCGGAAAATCTGCCCGGACTTTCTCTACAGGAAATGTCATGCTTCGCCTCCAGGCAGCCGCTGACCGATACGGGCCAGCACCTGCTGTTTAAGTCCGCCATCGGGCAGCGCTTCCGTCAGCTCAGCCGCAAAGGCGTAAATAATCATCTTTTGCGCGGCCTGCTGGTCTATCCCGCGAGAGCGCAGGTAGAACATCTGCTCATCGTCAATACGCCCGACCGTTGCGCCGTGGCTGCATTTCACGTCGTCCGCATAAATTTCCAGCTGTGGTTTGGTGTCCACCTCTGCCAGACGTCCCAGCAAAAGGTTGTTGTTGTTCATCTGCCCGTCAGTTTTGATGGCGTGCTGCGCCACATTGATCAGGCCGTTAAACACCGCACGTCCTTTGTCGCTGACGATGGTTTTGTGCAGCTGACGGCTGTTGCAGTAGCCTTTGTTATGCTCAAGCCAGGTGCGCGTGTCGCATACTTCTGACTTCACCGGCATCGCCAGGCTGTTAATACGCAGCGTAGTGTTCTCACCGTTCAGCTGGGTGCTGGTATTGTGGCGCAGCACCGCGCCGCCAAGCAGGAAGCTGTGGCTGTACGCCGCGGCATCCTGGCCCAGCAGAATATCGTTGTGGGCGAAGTGGTGGCTGAGCGGATTCTCAAACGCCAGCTTGATATGGTGCAGCTGGGCGTTAGCCGCCACGTTCATCGTCAGACGCGAGCCGGTAAAATGGCGGGTGTCGTTCAGACTAACGTAATGCTCAATTACCGTCGCTTCTGCCCCTTCTGCCAGCTCGAGATGGTGGCGATAGTGGGCGGTGTTGATCTCGTCGCCCTCAACACCCTGGGTGATATGCATCAGCAGCAGCGGTTTCGCCGGGCGCTGGTTACGCTTAACGTGAATATGGGTGACAGACTGAGACAGGCTCTCTGTGAGGTGCAGAAAGACGTCAGGCTGAACGGGCGCGTTCAGCGACTGACGCTCATCATTAATGGCAATATCGAACCCGCTCTCCTGTACGCTGTCGCTGAGTTCCTCACGAAACTGCCCGTCTACAAACACCAGACGCACGGCATCCACGCTCAGCGCCAGCACATCGCGCTGACCGGGGCTAACCTGCGCCAGACGGGTGACAAACTCGCCGTTCAGCAGGCCGTCCAGCGGGGTATATTTCCAGTTCTCATGCTTACGCGTCGGTAAACCGAGACGCAGCATCTGCTGGAGATGGTGCTGAGCCTGTTCAGAGCGCGCTCCACCCTGCGCTTCAAACAGCCGGTGCCACTGCTGGAGTGCATTACTGCTGTTCGGTAAGCCAGCCATAACCCTGCTCCTCCAGTTGTTTAACCAGCGTAAAGTCACCGGATTTCACAATGCGCCCCTGATAAAGCACGTGGACATAGTCCGGTTTGATGTAGTCCAGAATACGCTGGTAGTGAGTCACGATAATAAATGAGCGGTTACCGTCACGCAGAGAGTTTACGCCGTCGGCAACGATCTTCAGGGCATCAATATCCAGCCCTGAATCGGTTTCATCGAGAATGCAAAGCTCCGGCTCAAGAACCGCCATTTGCAGAATATCGTTACGTTTTTTCTCACCGCCAGAAAAACCCACGTTCACCGAGCGGGTGAGCAGATCTTCGGGCATTTTCAGCAGCTTGATTTTCTCTTCCATCAGATCCTGGAAGTCAAAGCGATCCAGCGCCTCAAGCCCGCGATACTTGCGCACCGCGTTCAGCGCGGTTTGCAGGAAGAACTGGTTGCTGACGCCCGGGATTTCCACCGGATACTGGAAGGCCATAAAGATGCCCTCACCGGCACGCTCTTCAGGCGACATCTCCAGCAGATCCTTGCCGTTAAACTCAACGGAGCCGCTGGTGACCTCATAATCTTCGCGTCCTGCCAGCGTCGCTGAAAGCGTACTTTTCCCAGAGCCGTTTGGCCCCATGATGGCGTGAACTTCACCCGGTTTGACGTCAAAATTGAGCCCACGCAGGATCTCTTTCTCTTCCACGCTAACCTGTAAATCTTTAATGCTTAACATGTGCTTTCCTTAACCGACGCTGTGTTCAAGACTAATGGCGAGGAGTTTCTGGGCTTCAACGGCAAATTCCAGCGGCAGTTCAGAGAACACGTCCTTACAGAAGCCGTTAACAATCATTGAAATCGCATCTTCTTCACTGATCCCGCGTTGCAGGCAGTAGAACAGCTGATCTTCACCAATACGTGACGTAGTCGCCTCATGCTCGAGCTGGGCGCTGTTATTGCGGCATTCGACATAGGGGAAGGTATGCGCCCCGCAGTCCGCACCAATCAGCATGGAGTCGCACTGGGTAAAGTTACGTGCGTTGGTGGCTGTCGGCATGATTTTCACCAGCCCGCGATAGCTGTTCTGGCTGTGACCGGCAGAGATCCCTTTGGAGATGATGGTCGATCTGGTGTTTTTGCCGATGTGGATCATCTTGGTACCGGTATCGGCCTGCTGATGACCGCTGGTCAGCGCCACGGAGTAAAACTCACCGATGGAGTTGTCGCCGCGCAGAATACAGCTCGGGTATTTCCAGGTAATGGCGGAGCCGGTTTCTGACTGCGTCCAGGACATCTTACTGTTTTCACCCTCGCACAGCGCACGCTTGGTGACGAAGTTCAGAATACCACCGGTGTTGCCATCGCCCGGGAACCAGTTCTGTACCGTAGAGTATTTCACTTCCGCGTCTTTATGGATGATCACCTCTACCACCGCCGCGTGCAGCTGGTAGCTGTCGCGCACCGGCGCCGAACAGCCTTCGATATAGCTGACGTAGCTGCCTTCATCGGCCACCAGGATGGTGCGTTCAAACTGGCCGGTTTTTTCCGCGTTGATGCGGAAATAGGTCGAGAGCTCCATCGGGCAGCGCACACCTTTAGGCACGTAGATAAAGGTGCCGTCTGACGCCACCGCCGCATTCAGTGCCGCGAAGAAGTTATCGTTACTGGGTACCACGGTGCCAATGTATTTTTTCACCAGCTCCGGGTGATCGTGAATGGCTTCCCCAAAGGAGCAGAAAATTATCCCCTGCTCCGCCAGCTTTTCACGGTAGGTGGTTGCCACCGAGACGGAGTCAAAAATGGCGTCCACCGCCACCTCTTTACCTTCGCGCACGGGCACGCCGAGCTGATTGAAGGCCTCTTCCACCTCTTTACTCAGGAAGCTGTTCTCGGCACCGGTTTGCTGTACCGCGCCGGGCTGCGAGGCACAGGTATCATCGCAGCTGCCGCATGAGGGCGCGGAGTAGTAGCTGTAATCCTGATAGTTCAGCTTATCGTAATGCGCTTTCAGCCAATGGGGTTCTTCCATCTCCAGCCACGCGCGGAATGCGCTCAGGCGAAACTCCAGCATCCACTCCGGCTCGTTACGTTTCGCCGAAATGGCGCGCACGACCTCTTCGTTGATGCCTTTCGCCAGCTCATCGGTTTGCAGCTGCGTGAAGAAACCCTCTTTATAGTTGAGGTGTCCGCCGCTCCAGGTGTTTACATCACTCGTTGCTTCAGTATTACGAGACATAGTACCGCCTATACCCCAAAGCTTTCGCCGCAGCCGCATTCGTTCTGGGCTTTCGGGTTATGAAATTTGAATAACTGGTTTAAACCTTCTCGAACGTAGTCGACTTCGGTTCCATCGATAAACGGCATAGCCTGTAGCGCGACGTATAACTTTGCACCGTCGGTTTCAAAGACCAGATCGTCCTTTTTGGGTTCGGTTACGGTATCCAGCACGTAGCCAAATCCTGCGCAGCCCGTCTGCTTAACGCCTAAGCGTACGCCGAGGATGTCGGGATTTTTTGCCACCAGCTCATGAATATGCGCCGCCGCCGCGGGCGTCAGCGTTAAGCCACGCCAGGCAAAATCGGCCGGATTGAAGGTTTCTGAATGCAGTTCCATAGGTCCACCTCATCTGATAAGCCACCAGGGCATAACACCATGTTAGTGATAACGATTATCACTTCAACCCCCTGCGAGCAGGGGCTTTGGGCTAAACCGCCCTTTTTGGCTACTTTCATTAAGCATAGACCCTGTGACGGGATGCGGATGGGTGGGTTAGTTTTGTTCAATCCATTGATAAATAATGCATTTCATAAGAAAGGCGGTAAGGTGGCGGGCAATAATAAAAATTGTATTGAAAATACCTATTTTTAAGATAGCTATCTTCCAATAAGAAAGCGGACTCGAAAAGACAAAAAGGCCCTGACGGACCCCTTAACATCAGTGATGGAACGAGACGGCGAAACCCTGTTCACGCCAGTGGTCCAGCTGCTCCTGTTGACGAGGCGTAGGTGCTTTACCGGTCCAGACGAAAATTTTTTGTCCAGGGAAAAGTTCCGGACGTGGAGAATCAATCGGTTCAGCCAGCACGTCGATATGCCAGCCCTTGTAGGCAAGACGGGCCGCTTCCAGCCACAAATGCGTACGGTCATCGCACTCCCATCCAACCAGTAGCGCATCTTTACCTGCTTTTTTTCGTGATTCAACCAGGCTAGTAACGGCAAACTCAATCAGGACACCGTCGAGCAGGCTCGCCATATGACGCACCGTATTCTGATCCTGATTCATTCGCTGACGCACAGGGGTGATGATGTTATCTATCAGAACATCCATCGCATGGTCGCGGCGGAACTCACTGATTTTGGCGCGCAGTTTTGCCGGATTGGCATAGCGCAGAACGGTTAACATCTCTTCCTGAAACGATGCCCAGTTCCCATGCGTCATCACTTCTGTATTTTCAAGAAGCGCTTTTACTTTACCGACCGAAACACCCGTTTTCATCAGGCGTTTGATCTCTTCGATACGCAGGATATCTTCATCGTCAAACTGACGATGACCCCCTTCACTTCGCTGCGGCTTCAACAATCCATAACGGCGCTGCCAGGCACGCAGCGTAACGGGGTTGATACCGCATCGTTCGGCCACTTCGCCGATACTGTAATAGGCCATTAACTCCCTCACGCACAATACTTCCATACCTAACCAAACCAACCTTATCAGATTGTACAAATCATTTGTATAACTAACTCCTCGTTCTGAGACAAGTGAATGGCTCAAAGAACCCCTCACTCGTTAATGTATTGTTGTATAAATTTAGCCGTACGTACAGGTCACTATTAAGAGTACGTACAGGTTTTTATAAATCGTACTTTTTCTCGGGCCAGGCAATCGCCGGAATGCCCCCCAGACGCGGGCTGGCGAAAAGGTGTCCCTGGAACTGAGAAATCCCGGCTGATTCCAGCCACATCCACTCTTCAGCCAGCTCTACGCCAACCGCACAGAACAGAATTTCCAGGGACGCACAGCATTTAATGATCGACTGAATGATCGCCTGACGCGGGCCGCTCTTGTGCACGTTGGCAATCAAATCACGGTTGATCTTGATTCTGTCCGGCTGGAACTGGGCCAGCAGTTGCAGACCGGCGAATCCCGCGCCAAAGTGATCGATGGCCACGCTGATCCCGGCGCTTTTAAGCTGTTTGACCGCGCTGGTGAACTCTTCAAAGCGCGAGATGGCCTCGCTCTCGGTGAACTCGACTACAATTTGCTCCGACACAAAACCGTTCGCCTCAATTGCCGTCAGTAAAAAATCGACGGCGCCAGGAACATTGACCAGCGTCATCGGCAGCAGATTAATGGACAACGTTTGAGTCTGTAGGCCCAGCGCGCTGGCCATCGACAAAGCCACCTGTTTACTCTTCAGATCCGATTCGTACAGCTCCTCACGCGACAGGTTGGCAAAATAGCTTTCCGGGGACTCACCGGACGGCGTGCGGATCAGGGCTTCCCAGGAAACAACCTGCTGCATAAACGGATCGACGATAGGTTGAAACGCGAAACTACAGTCCGCTCCCTTTGCCACTACCGTCGGCTGGGAGGATAACGGCGTGTTTTCGGTGACAAACTCCCAGGCGTCAGCAGGAGGCAGCTCAAAGTAGTTGGCTTTTTCAGTGGCCTCAACGAAGGTGCGGAAAAATTGCAGGGCGCGATCGTTATAGGTTAGCTGATAGCGGCTTGTGCCTTTATCAAGAACCTGTTGCAGCACTTCGTTGGTGTCGTACTGACGAAGGTCGAAGAGCTCCATACCCGCATTGCCAAAACGTCTTGAAGGCCCGTGATCGCTCAACAATTCGACCACGTTGTGATGCCGTGGGTCACGGCAAATGAGCTCATAGATCTCCTTAACGTTATCAGCGGGCCCTTCAAGTAACTGAAAAAAGTGTGTGCCGTTAAACAGCAAAATCCCCGTCACATCGAACTGGCGATTTCTACAATTTGCAGCAGCGACCATGTCTTCCAGCGCTTTCACTGGAACGTCCTCGCAGATATGACTGCGGTAAATGATGGTTGTGAGCATGCTAATCCTGAAGATTGAGGGGGTGACCACGAAAACACGTGGGGAGAACTCTGTTATAGCACATTAATTTCCCAACAAATAATTTACATCTCAACGATTTACACGGCTTCTTTGCGCCTTTCCCAAGCTTGTACAACTCTGCGACGCCGCTTCGGATTGTACAATATATCTTGTGAATACCGCAGTAAATCGTATAAGAATAAGCATCTGATAAATAATGATTTTATAAAATATACTATAAAATATTTAAAAAATTGTACATTTTAAATGTACAGATTTGAAAATTATGTATACCTTAAATGTAACGTTACTGATTACGAAAATTTACAGGAGCGAAACATGCAGCAGAACGGACACCTCGCAGACTCGGCAACAGCGATTGCGCAGTATTTCGAAAAAGCCGCGCTTCCAACCCAACAGGAAACATTGGGTCAGGTTGTTGTTGAAATCCTTAGCGACGGGCGAAATCTGAATCGCAAATCGCTCTGCACAAAACTGTTGAGTCGCCTTGAAAAGGCCAATGGCCCGGAAGAGGAACATCATTATCACATGCTTCTTGGTCTGCTCTTCGAACGTTAATGTTATGAACAGCAGTGATGCGGACCGACTGATCGACCAGCTAATTGGAGAAGCCGCTCTTTCACTTTTGAAGGAGCGCGGTCCCGTGACGACCGAGGGATTGGTTCAGCGTCTGCGTAACATGCAAGCCTGTGAGACGGATCCCCAGCGGCGGGAGACATTAGCGAGGGTGATAGCTGAAATCAGCTCAGGCACGGTCGCTTTTAAAGGTCGCAGAACCGCACAAGGACGAATACAGAGAGAGGGATCTCTCAAAAATAATCGAGACAATGTAGTGCCGTTATTTGGAAATGGAAAACCGTCCGATCCCAAAAAGATGCATTGACTACAACTTTACAGCAACGGTGAGAACAAATGAGACAAAATATTCAGCTTCAACCCGAATACCACTCCGCCTTTTTAGATAGCGCGTTGTCGGAGTATTTCCGTCACGCAGGCGATCGATTTGCTGAAGAGTCTGCCATTTTTTCGACTGCGGTTCGTTGTGTTCTCGCTTCTGAAGGTCATCTGACCAACAAAGCGATCATTCTCTGGCTGATCCAGACGCTGGAAACCACCGACGATGTCGTTAAGGCGGATGTGATCCGCAAGACGCTGGAAATTGTTGTCGGTTATACCATGGACGATCTTTAACGCCTCTCCCTTCCCATCCCTACGGATAGCGTGTCATCGTCAATTCTGACGAACAGACTGACGATGACACACCCTCTCTTCCCTGACGCCCTGTTAATCAAGCACGCTGAATGTGGCATGGATCCTGCTTAGTCCGCTAAGGGACTGGGCTTTCCAGTAAACATTGCTTCATTTCTTAACAGGTCTGTTATTGATGAAAAAAATCGCCAGCGTCTGCCCTTACTGCGGTGCAGGCTGCAAACTAAACCTCGTCGTGAAAAATAACCGGATTATCCGTGCCGAAGCCGCTGATGGCGTAACCAATCAGGGCACGCTTTGCCTGAAAGGATTCTACGGCTGGGACTTTCTTAACGACACACGGCTGCTTACCCCCCGTCTGACGCAGCCCATGATCCGCTACAGCAAAGGCGAGTCCTTTACCCCTGTTACCTGGGAAGAGGCCATTCGCTATACTGCTCACAGGCTTAAAAGCATCAAAGATCAGTACGGCCCTCGATCCATTATGACCACGGGGTCCTCGCGGGGAACGGGCAATGAGACCAACTATGTGATGCAAAAATTTGCCCGTGCGGTGCTGAACACTAACAACGTCGACTGCTGCGCCCGCGTCTGTCACGGTCCGTCCGTTGCCGGTTTACAGGAGACCCTCGGCAACGGTGCCATGAGCAATTCCATTAACGATATTGAAAACTCAAAATGCCTGCTGGTGTTCGGCTATAACTGCGCCGACTCTCACCCCATCGTCGCCCGACGCGTGCTTAAAGCACGTGAAAATGGCGCAAAAATCATCGTCTGCGATCCGCGTCATATTGAAACGGCACGCATTGCCGATCTTCATCTTCAGTTGAAAAACGGCAGTAACATGGCGCTGGTCAATGCCTTTGGCTATGTCCTGCTTGAAGAGGAACTGTACGACAAAAACTACGTTGCCCGCTTCACAGAAGGGCTTGAGGCTTACCGACTGACGGTAAAAGATTACGCACCCGAGCAGGTTGAACATCTGACGGGCATTCCCGCGCGGGATGTTCGTCAGGCAATGCGCATGTTCGCGGCGGCGCCTTCAGCAACGGTAATGTGGGGAATGGGCGTTACGCAGTTTGGTCAGGCGGTTGATGTGGTGAAAGGTCTCTCCAGCCTGGCGCTGCTCACCGGCAACCTGGGCAGCCCTGCCGTCGGCGTAGGTCCGGTTCGCGGGCAAAATAACGTTCAGGGTGCCTGCGATATGGGCGTTTTGCCCAATATGTTCCCCGGCTACCAGGATGTCACTGACCCGGCGGTCAGACTGAAATTTGCCGATGCGTGGAAAATCAATGTCAGCCGGATGGACGATCGCGTCGGGACGCGTATCACCGAAGTGCCGCATCTCGCGCTGGAAGGTAAGATCAAAGCCTATTACATCATGGGGGAAGATCCGCTTCAGACAGAAGCCGATCTGGGCCTGGTCCGCCGCGGCTTTGAGTCCCTCGATTTTGTGGTGGTTCAGGACATCTTTATGACCAAAACGGCAGAGGTGGCTGACGTACTGCTCCCTGCCACGTCATGGGGAGAACATGCTGGCGTGTTCACCTGTGCCGATCGCGGCTTCCAGCGTTTTGGCAAGGCCATTGAGGCCAGCGGCAACGTCAAGCGCGACTGGGAGATCATCAGCCTGCTGGCCACGGAGATGGGCTATCCCATGCATTACGAGAATAACCAGCAGATCTGGGACGAAATGCGCGAGCTGTGCCCCCTCTTCTACGGCGTGACCTACGAAAAAATGGGCGAGATGGGCCATGTCCAGTGGCCCTGCCCAACCCTTGATCATCCCGGCACACCCTATTTGTACAGGGATAATCAGTTCGACACCCCCACTGGCAAAGGCCAGCTGTTTGCTGCCCCCTGGCGCGCTCCGGCCGAGACACCGGATACGGATTACCCGCTGGTACTTTGCACGGTGCGCGAAGTCGGTCACTACTCCTGTCGCTCAATGACCGGGAACTGCGCGGCGCTGCAAAGCCTGGCCGACGAGCCGGGCCGGGTGCAAATGAACCCGGCCGACGCGGATGAGCGTGGGATCGCCGACGGCCAATTGGTCTGGGTACGTTCACGCCGGGGTAAAGAGATCACGCGCGCCAGCATCAGCGAGCGCATCAATGCGGGAGCAATCTATATGACCTACCAGTGGTGGATTGGCGCCTGTAATGAGCTGACGCAGGATAATCTAGACCCGATCTCCAGAACGCCTGAAACGAAATATTGCGCCGTGCAGATGGAGGCGATCGAGGACCAGCGCTGGGCGGAGGATTTTGCGGCTTCTGCATACCAGACCATGAAGACGCGGTTGATCGCTGCGGTTAACGTTTAAATACATTGCCGGGTGGTGGCTATCACTGCCCGGCCAGCTATCCGCTGACGTTTTACGCTATCTGTTCTGCATAATTATTTTCCAGGTAATCGCGAAGCAGGTTCGGACGGTTCTTTTTCTCCATCAGCCTTCTCAACAGTACGATCAGCTCGTAATCGCTTCGCAGATTAAATTTTTGCATCAGCATATATTTATGGGTTAAGACCGTTTTCTGACTCATCTCCAGCGCCTGAGCGGTCTGCACTACCGACAGCCCTCGGTAAAAATTGACCAGAATACGAATTTGTTGCCGGGATAACCCTTTATGCTGGCAGTCGAAGCAGTTATGTTTAGTCCATGTGTAACCCGGTAATTGCGTCCTGAACCACGCGATAAACAGTACGCCACTGATACGATCAAGCGATGCACGGCGAGGGAGAAAAATAATGTCCTGAAAGCAGGAGGGCAACGCCGAAAAGCGCAGTTCATCGTCGACAAACCCTAGCACAATCCCTTTTTGCCGGGCGAGTAACTCGGGAAAACAGGTCAGTGTTTCACCCTGGCATAATGACAGGACAATAATATCGGCCTGACTGACGTTTTCATGGGTCAGCGCCAGGTTAAATGTGATGGCACGATGAAAGTTATGTTTAAAAAAATCCTCGAAAAATTCATGTAGCCCAGCCTGAAAAAATAGATCGGTTTCCTGAATCAGAATATTTAACATAGCTCATACCAACGTCTTTAAAAAAGGCATATCACCGGCGCTCAGTTGTACTGCATCGTCATCACCACAACTGCACTGATGCTTCCCGGCGTGACGCCACCCGTCACGGATTTAACCGAGGCCTGCATAGCCATTGTCGCGGTTCTGTCGGCACCAATAGTTTGAGTCATGCCAGAGCCTGTTCCTTTAAGCGTACCCGTTTGGGCATCGCGCATGGCTATCGCCACGTGCGTGGCCGAACCGCTGTTCATAAAATAGTCCGCGCCCGCCGCGGGATCGGGGCTGCCGGTAAAAGAGACGGTCACACTTTGCGTTCCCGTTGGGCACTGGGTGAACAGCAGACTAAATGGCACCGGATCCGATGTTGAGCCCGGCGTCGCCATATTGGTTGCCTGAATATTGCCCAGATTGACATCGAGGCTGTTACTCCCGCCATTAAATATGCACGGCGACGCAACGATATTTCCCGTCACACCGATGTTGACGCTATCAGCGGTGAAAGCCTTCCCGCTGAGTAAAGCCAGTAACAGCAGTGTCCCGTATATTATTTTCATCTTCGTACCTGCTACTGATAGGTCAAATTAAGGGTGGCGGAGGCATTTGCTGAACCTGACTCCACGCGGTTCAACGTCTGGTAATATCGGGCCGTTAACGGCAATGTCTCTTGCCCGCCGGCAGACTGCCGCAAGAATAGTCGGCTGTTCATCACCAGCGGCACACCGTTATAGATAAGCTGCACCCCAACCCCTTTTGCGGTGCCGGCATTTCCCTGCCCGGTTAAGGCCATCACGCTGGTATTGGCGCTGTCCGGATTCTGTATTCCACTGAGCGAGACCGTAATATTGGTTCCGGCGGCGCAAGTTAAGCCCAGGTTTTGCGTGTTCTGTGCTCCCGCTGGCGTGGTGCCCACCACAGTGCCGAACGCCGAGGCGGGGATATCCCCGATCGGAAACGTCAGCTGTGACGTATTCACCGTGCACGCCATGGCATTAATGGTTCCGGCGGTGAGCTGCGTGGTCAGGCCGTCACGATAGATGCCGTCGCTCCCCTGAAGCGTCACGACGCCGATCGCCCCCGGGGTTAACGCCCCCGATGAGACCGGGCCAGTCACCACCAGCTCAATCCTCCCGCCATACCAGTCGACATAGGAGGTCTGCGCATTGTACGAGAACGTATTGCTCGGGTTTTCAAAATAGGCGTTGGAGGAAAAGCGTATGCCTATCCCGCTGACGTTAGTGTTGTAAACATGATTGCCGTAGCTGCTCAACGTGGCGCTGTTGTAGCGCATGCTGAATCCCAGCATCAGCGGATTAGCACATCCAGTAAGATAGGAACCGGTGGCTGTCGCCGCGCCGGAAAAGACCACCGTGCCGACAGGCGCATCACGCTGCACGTTAATCGTCCCCACGGACAGGGTTGACAGCTGCGGCGTGATGGTGGTGCACGTACCGGCACGGGCGAGGTTTCCCGCCGCGAGCAAACAGAGAAGCAAAATCACGATAAGCCATTTCATGTTAACGTTCCTGACGGCAGGAGGCGCGCATGTCAGCGATCCCACCGAATGTTGAGTGTGTCGGCAGGCTGAAATCAGCGCGGCATTGCTGGCTGGGCTGACTCCCCCATGTTGCGACTAACGTCCCCTCCTCGCGCATACCGGTTAAATAAACCTGGCCGCGATCGCCCACAATAAAACTGCTGCTCTCATCACCGACAAGGGTGACCACCGCCCCAAACGGAACGGCGCGTTCGTTGTCGGTCAAGGTCATCAGCACCCGGCGACCCGACTTCGGCAAATAATCGGCTCTCACCACCGCTCCCCGCGTCGGCGTCACCGTGCGGGTGTTGATCTCCAGTTCGACATCCTCCGGCATATTTTCCGGATCGAGAGTGAGATCGTTTTTTCGGTAGACCGAAAGGTTGCTCACGACCGTATAACCGCGAACATCTGTCCGTACACCGGGCTGATTGCGGATATCCACGCCGTGGGCGCCAGGCGCTTTAATTAAGGCGTTGGTCTCCCCCAGCGGCTGAGAAAGCGTGATGCCATCAGCATGGGCGAGAATGCCGCCTTGTAGCCCGTAATTCAGGCGTTCACTGTTTTTGTCATAACCATACCCCGCCGTGGCTTCGCCATAGGTGCCTCTGTAGTCCGCGTTAACGCTGCCGGTATAGCCCACGCCCTCTGTGCCGTATCCCTGCTGCACGTTCCAGTTCAGGGCTCGGTTTTCGAGAGCCACCCCGTTCAGACCGATGCTGTGTGTCATCCCGTTATTCCTGCTGGCGTTCATGCCATAGTTCGCCCATGTCTGCGGCAAAAATTTATCCAGCGGAATGCTGATGTTGAACGCCAGAAGCTGGTCGTGGTCAGCGTTTTTTTGGTTGTCGTGGGTTTCTGACGCTGAGCGGACATTTTTGCTGTAGGTCCATGTCAGGCCATAGCTGATGTTGTGCCAGTAGTTGCTATAGCCGACGCTCCACGAAGCCATCGACTTACCGTCATTCCAGTAATCTTCCTGCGCCGCACTGAGGGTAAGCGCGCCCAGGTTGTCCCCCAGCGTCTGGCTCATCGTCAGCTCGGCACGGTTACGTCGCCTGTCCTGAAGCGCGCTGCTGTCGCCGTACGAATCGAGGACCTCCTGCATCCCGTAATAGCCGCGGGTCGAGTAGCGATACCCGGCAATCGAAAAGTTCGTCCCGGTATTAATAAAATTCTTGCTGTATCGGGCCCGCCACGACTGACCGCTTGTTTTCGCGGCATGCTCCGGCGTTGACCAGCCCTGGGTGAGGTCTGCGGATATCGCCCCGAAATCGCCCATGTTCTTGCCCACCCCCAGAGCCGCCGACTGGTACTTATCTGCCCCCTGAACGCCTCCATAGAGCGTGAGGCCGTAAGGGAGGCCGTAGATTCCGGTCAGTTGCCCGAAGGGGGTTTTCTCCACGCTACGGTTATACGATCGATACTGCCCGGCGGTAAGGGCATATTTCAGGCGCCCCTCCCGTTGCAGGACCGGCAGCGAAGCGTACGGCAGGGTGAAATGTTGCTCACTGCCATCAGCTTCGACGATCGTGACATCAAGATCGCCCGCGCCGCCGGTGGGATACATATCCGCGATCTCAAACGCGCCCGGCGCCACATAGCTTTGGTAGATTTGATAGCCATTCTGACGCACCACGACCTGCGCGTTAGTTCGCGCAATACCGCGCACCACCGGCGCATAGCCTTTCAGGGAATCCGGTAACATATCGTCGTCGGACGCCAGCTGGACGCCGCGAAAAGGCATGCTGTCAAAGACATCGGCAGGGGCGGAACTGTCTCCGAGCGTAAGCTGGGCTTGCAGGGGAATAATCGCGCGCTGCATCAAGGTATAGACATTGTCCCACTTATCCTGGCCGGACGCATCGCGGGACCAGGTGGTGTAGTTGCGTAACCGCCAGGGACCGACGTTGATCCCCGGTCGCAGGTTTGCATACTGACTGTCGCTGCGGGTGCCTGCCCCGCTTCTTGCCCGGCTGTTCGCGCCGCTCAGGCTGTAGTTGAGCATAGCCGCGGTAATGCCTTCATCCCACATCTCCGGCGGAACGTAACCTCTCGCTGGCAGATCTATGGCCGCCTGTGGGATGCTGATTGCCAGACGCTGGGCGCCAAACTGGAAGTCCGCGCTGGCCTGTGGAATCGCCTTGAGATCGGCGCATTCTCCTTGCCCGGCGTCGAGCTGCGGGAAAAGCGCCGTTTTCACGCCCCACGCTTTTAACTGCCTGATACTCAGGCACGGCTGCAACGTTTCACTGCCGTTAGCATCCTTCACTGCCATGAAACGAATATCCCGCGTTTCCAGCAGCCGCTCGTCAAGAATAATATCCACGTGGTACGTCCCGGGCGCCTGCGAGCCGGATTCAAAGGCAGATAAATCCGCTTTTCCCATTCCGGGATTATCCAGTTCTACCAGTTCCGTATTAAACGTCTCACTGGCCCACAGTGTGGGAGAGAAACCCGCAAGCGCGAGGGCAATGAATATTGCCAGGC
The DNA here is from genome assembly GCF_013375955.1 of Enterobacter sp. DSM 30060. Taxonomy (NCBI): domain Bacteria; kingdom Pseudomonadati; phylum Pseudomonadota; class Gammaproteobacteria; order Enterobacterales; family Enterobacteriaceae; genus Enterobacter; species Enterobacter sp. DSM 30060. The sequence goes on along the minus strand of NZ_CP056118.1, from coordinate 3,674,612 downwards.
GCGCAGGCTGCACTGTATTAAATGCCGTTGTCATGACGAGCACCCGATTAATGCAAAGGGATCACAAACTGGCCCGGTGTAATTCGCCAGGATTGCCATAATCGTTAATGACTTTAAACGTCAGCGTATTGCCATTGGTCCCATTCGGTAACGGGAAACGAACTGAGCCTGAAGGCATTACGTACGTGACATCATCAAGTTTTTTACCCCCGACCGTTATTTCATTGAAATTGATAACGTACGGCGTTGGGTTATTTACCTGCAGAGCATTTCCCGCACGATGCCAGGTTAATTTGTTGGTTTGTTCCTCAGGGGTAGACGCACGAAGGCTCTCTGGCCGATAAATAAGTTTAATCCGCGTTTTGACGGCAATTTGCAGCGAGTTCATCTGCTTTGAGGCTGATGGAATAGCTTTAATGTTCAGCCAGAATAAACTCTCCTGCCCCTGAGACAGCGAGCCTGTCATGACAATACGCTCAAGGTTTTTTTGCCCGCCATCCAGCCGATACAGCGGAGGCGTAATAATAAAAGGCGCTTTACCGGATTGCCCATCCTGAACATCAATCCACGACTGGATTAAATAAGGAACGTCATCAGGATTGGTGATACTTATTGACGCTTCTTTTTTTGCCCCATCGAAAATAATGCGGGTGCCGCCAATAACTACTCCAGCACTGGCGGATGTTAACGTCAGCGATAACAGCGCCATCGCCAGGCCAGTTGTCGTTATAAAACGCATTTCAATACCTCATAAAACAAGGGGCCGGGAAGCCCCCTGCTAATTACTGCCAATGACTTAGTTGTAAACCACTGAGAAGTTCGCGACCGAGTTAGCCGGGCCCGCGGTCACGGACGCTGCGGTGGAGATATACTGCGCGTAGAAGTTCAGTGTATTATCAGCCGTACTGCTGAGCGCGTAGGTATAGCTGTTGCTGCCGTACAGCGGCAGATCGGCTTTATCTGCAGTCATCAGGTTAATCGCTACCCCTGTGGCCGCCCCCGCCACGGACGTATCAATCGCCAGCAGGCTGGCGTTGGTTAAATCCGGCGTACCGTCAAAACGGACTTTTGCATTAGTGACCGTCACAGGACAGTTTTTCAAAATAATATTAAACTGCGTCGCAGCCGTTCTGGCTCCCGCCGTCGGGAATTCCGTTTTATAATAATCGCCCAATACCACCACCTGGTTCTGAGATGCCACATCTACGTCGCAGGCAGAATCCAGAATATTTCCGTTAAAATTAACGGTACCTGCCGCTGCAAATGCATTGGTCATGGTGAGTACAGAACCTGCCGCTAACATTGCCATCATCAATTTTTTATTCATAATTATCTTTCCTGTATTACTTTATTTATTACCGATATTCAGTTGCAGAAATAAAACCCCTTTCGACGAATCAAAATTTATACAACTCTTTTTCTACGCACAATCGATTTTAGGGTCTAGCTGTAGACTCTCTTTTAACAAAAACAAAACAAATTACTTTGGAAATATCTTAACAATAAAGTCCCCGGTCTACTTTTAGACCTAAGTCAAAAATGTTTCAAATTCAACTAATTAACACTCATTAATACGCAAGTCTATAATTAGACTCGACGAAAATATTCCCTGACTAACTGTTTTTTAAGATAATTCTTTATGTCGATCAAAAAATGATCGCATCAGTGTATGAGGCCTCTTATGAACACCCGTATTGCGCCCGTTTCAGGCAATGAAATAACAACAGTGCTTGGCGCTAAGCCTCTTAAGCACATTGAAAAAATAATCGATAATGTTTTGCCGCATACGGAAAGATGCATCATGGCTAAAGGTGAAGTCATCCATTATTATTCCGGTGATATCCGCCAGTGCTTTTTACTGTTACATGGCAGCGTGGCATTGCATCGCCGAGGTGACGGTATCGTCTTAAATTCCGAATCCGCACCTTTTATACTCGGCGTGAGCAGCCAGTTTTCTTCTGAGCACCTCTACGTCAGAGCGCTGGAAACTTCAGAGGTGGCTAGCGTTACGCTGGAGCGTTTTAATCACGTAGTCGCGCAACAGAATTTATGGGAGTCCTTCTCGAACCTGCTGATCTATACCGCATCGCGCGTTTACGAACATTGTGCCCAGATATCGCAGATGTCGGCTTACGACATTATCCGCTTTCAGCTGGTAGAACTGATGCAGGAGCCGGAAGCCATAAGACAGAGCATTACCGCCGCAGCCTATATCAAAAGCCGCACCTATCTTTCACGCAGCGGCATTATGCGGATCCTGGCGGAGTTGCGGACGGGGAAATACATCACTATGGAGCGCGGCGTGCTAATCGAGATCCATCACTTACCCCGCAAGTACTGAGGTTGTTTTTATCTCTGGAGAAGGTGGAAAATAAGAGCGACACTATAGAAAGTACAGTCTCTTTCCAGGTTAACGCTATGTCTTCTGACAAACCATCGCATCGCGGCTCTCCCTATGCCCAGGAACTGATTTCCCACTTACAGCCGCACTGCACCACGCATAAAACCGATCCCGGTGAGCAACTTGATCTCCAGGTTAACGGGCAGAGTATGTGTTATTTAATTCTCGAGGGCACAATCGCGATATACAGAAGAAGCGACGACATGATGCTTACCACCGCGCGCAGTCCCGCCCTGTTTGGTCTCGCTAACCTGACGGACATATATTTTAACGATTATCTCAAAACGGTGACGCCATGCCTGATCGGCGTGCTAGCAACCGATCGGGTGGCAGAAGTTATCAAAGAGAAGGCGTTATGGGGGCTGCTTTCTAATCATCTGATGTTTGTCTATAACCGCCTTTATCACAACGTCATGCCGAAAGGTGCGCCAACGGCTTACGAGATGATTCGTCAGCAGCTCATGATGCTGATGCAGGAAGATGACAACTACCGACGCAGCGTGACGGCGGAAAGGTACATCCGGGATAAAACCCGGCTTTCCCGCAGCGGCGTAATGCGGATACTGGCTGACCTGAAAACGGGCGGGTTCATCGAAATGGAAGAAGGCCGGCTCATTAAAATTAACAAACTGCCTGCCAAATACTGAGTTTCAGTCACAAAAAAGGCCGCGCGGGCGGCCTTTTCTTCACTGCTCAATGGACGTGAACGCCCAACCGCCAGGCAAAGTAGATCTCTTCTTTCAGCTCGTTTGAAGAGAGCGCCAGCAAATCCGTAAATTCCAGCTCAAGTTGTTTCAGCTTTTTCAGGTACTGCGCCGGAGACAGATTGCTTTTATCGCGACGTAAATATTCAATTGCCAGCTGTGTTGGGGTTATTTCAGTATCCATGATGTCCTCGCTTATGTTCAAAACGTGACCAGCATATCACAATCAGGCGGCTAATTTTTGACCAAAAGCAAGACATTCGGAAACTTTACACAACGGCCGTCGTCAGTCTGGATGAACAACACAGGCGATCCTGCTCGTCCAGAATATCAATCTGCCACACCTGATGACGACTTCCGGCGTGCAGTGCGCGGCAAACACCGCGCACGCGCCCGCTGCGAACGGAGCGGATGTGGTTGGCATTGACCTCCAGCCCGACCACCTTCTGCTCCCCTTCCGTACACAGGTAACCTGCGACCGACCCCAGCGTTTCGGCCAGCACGACGGACGCGCCGCCGTGCAGCAGGCCAAACGGTTGATGAGTACGGCTGTCTACAGGCATCGTCGCTTCAAGTTCGGTATCGCCAATGCGCGTAAACTGGATATCCAGCAAACCGACCATGTTTTCTGCACCCATGGCATTTAAGGCCTGCAGAGTGACCGCACGTTTCCAGATCATCCGATAATCTCCAGTAAAGCCTGCAAGGGATGGCGAACGCCGTTACCTTCCACCCGTTTCACCTGGCTGCGGCAGGAGTAGCCCGTCGCCAGACAGCGGTTACGCGGCAGGCGCTGCATTGCCTGGTGCCACGACAGCTCGTAAATGCCGAGCGAGTTAGCGTGGTTTTTGACTTCATGACCGTAGGTTCCGGCCATACCGCAGCAACCCACGTTGACGCTTTCCAGCTTCGCGCCATAGCGGGCGAAGATAGAAGCCCACTGGGCAGGCGCCGTCGGCAGCGCGGTCACTTCAGTGCAGTGCCCAAACAGGTACCAGGATTCTCCGCTGACCTCCTGAGGGGCCGTTTGCTTCAGCACCGAAGGCAGCCACTCATGCACCAGTAAGACCTGAAAATCACCGCGCTTATCGCCGAGCGTCTGCTTATATTCATCCCGGTAACAGAGCACCAGCGCCGGATCGACGCCCACCATTGGCATATCGAGCTGCGCCACGCGATTCAGGAAATCTGAAGTTTTCTGCGCGGTTTTCGCGAAGCGGGTCAGGAAACCTTTAATGTGCTGCGCCTTGCCGTTCGGCGAGAACGGCAGTACCACCGGCTGGTAGCCAATTTTCTCTGCCAGACGGACAAAATCAGCCACCACCTGCGCATCGTAATAGCTGGTAAACGGATCCTGCACCACCAGCACCACCTTCGCTTTCTGCTCAGGGCTTAATGCTTCCAGTTGTTCCAGGGTCATGTTCGCCGAGCGGTGCCCCACCAGCCGACGCTGGAGCGATGGCACCGACAGCAGCGGCAGATCCACCATGCCGATATGTTTTTCAGACAGTTTGCGCACCAGCGGCTGATTGATAAAGAAGTTAAAGGTTTTTGGCGCACGAGCCATTAGCGGCGCGTAACTCTCCACCGTTGCCACCAGATGATCGCGCATCGGGCGCAGATAACGCGTGTGGTACAGCTGGAGGAAGCGGGAACGGAATTCCGGCACGTCAATTTTAATCGGGCACTGGGTTGAACACGCCTTGCACGCCAGGCAGCCGGACATCGCCTCTTTCACCTCATGCGAGAAATCGTATTCGCCTTTATTCGCATGCCAGCTGTTGCGGGTCCGTTCGATGAGCCCGCGCAGGCTGGCGCGTTTTTCCGACAGCTCCTGTTCCAGCTTGAGCGGGTCAATGCCGCGGTCGGCCAGCAGGCGCAGCCATTCGCGCACCAGCGTCGCACGTCCTTTTGGGGAGTGGATGCGGTTGCTGGTGATTTTCATCGACGGACACATCGGGCTTTTCACATCGAAGTTGAAGCACAGCCCGTTGCCGTTGCACTCCATCGCGCCGCGCCAGGAAGCGCGAACCGCAATCGGAATTTGTCGGTCATAGGTGCCGCGCTTGACGGCGTCTACCTGCAACATCGGCGCATCAACGCCCTCTGGCGGGCAGATTTTACCCGGGTTAAGACGGTTATCAGGATCAAAAGCGGCTTTCACCTTACGCAGCTCGGCGTAGAGTTGTTCGCCAAAAAACGCCGGGCTGTACTCGGCGCGGAATCCTTTGCCATGCTCTCCCCATAACAAACCGCCATATTTGGCCGTAAGGGCCACGACCTCGTCGGAGATCTCCTTCATCAGGATCTCCTGCTGCGGATCACACATGTCCAGCGCCGGGCGCACGTGTAGCACACCCGCGTCAACGTGCCCGAACATGCCATAGCTCAGACCATGGCTGTCGAGCAACGCACGAAACTCCACAATATAATCCGCCAGATGCTCCGGCGGCACGCAGGTATCTTCCGCAAATGGAATCGGCTTCGCCGCCCCTTTCGCGTTACCGAGCAGCCCCACCGCCTTTTTACGCATCGCGTAGATTCGCTCGATGCCGGAGAGGTCGTTACACAGCTGCCAGCCAATGACGCCGCCTTCCCCCTGTGCAATCAGCTCATCCAGACGCTGGCAGAGCGTGCTCACCTGGCTCTCAATCAGCTCTGCGTCATCGCCGGCGAACTCGACGATGTTCAGACCGAGCATCTCTTTATCCGGCACGTCGGTAATCAGTTCGCTCACCGAATGCCAGACAATATCTTCCCGGGCCAGGTTCAGTACTTTTGAATCAACGGTTTCCACCGACAGCGCCCGCGCCTCCACCATAAACGGGGCATTACGCAGCGCGGAGTCAAAGGAGTTGTATTTGACGTTCACCAGACGGCGCACCTTCGGCAGCGGGGTGATATCCAGACGCGCTTCGGTGATAAAGGCCAGCGTCCCTTCTGACCCGGTCAGTATGCGGGTAAGATCGAACTGGCTCAGATCGTCATTAAAGACATGGCGCAGATCGTAGCCCGTCAGGAAGCGATTGAGCTTCGGGAATTTGTCGAGGATCAGTTCGCGATTTTCGCGGCAGCGCTCCAGCACGGTGCGATAAATCCGTCCGCTGGTGGTGCTCTCTTTTGCCAGCGTTTCAGCCAGTTCGACCGGCAACGGCTGGGTATCGAGAATATCGCCCCCCAGCAGCACCGCCCGCACACCCATGACGTGATCGGAGGTTTTGCCGTAGACCAGCGAGCCCTGCCCTGAGGCATCGGTGTTGATCATCCCGCCAAGGGTTGCGCGGTTACTGGTGGAAAGCTCGGGCGCAAAAAAATAGCCATACGGTTTTAAAAACTGATTCAGCTGATCTTTGATTACCCCCGCTTCCACACGCACCCACCCCTCTTCCGGGTTGATCTCAATGATGCGATTCATATAGCGGGACATATCAACGATGATGCCCTGGTTCAGCGCCTGCCCATTGGTGCCCGTCCCGCCGCCGCGCGGGGTAAAGACCAGGGAGCTGAAACGCTCCTGCGACGCCAGACGGGCGATGAGGGCCACATCGGCGGTAGAGCGCGGGAAAACGACGGCATCGGGAAGAAGCTGGTAAATACTGTTATCGGTTGCCATCGTCAGCCTGTCGGCATAATCGGTGGCGGTATCACCTGTAAAACCCTGTTGCTCCAGTGCCTGCAAAAAATTAAGCACCAGTTGAACGACGCCCGGTGCCTGAGAAATCTGTGGGATCATTGCTGTCGACCCTAATGAGAATAGTGTGAAATCGTTTGCGTTGTGTCTGGAAAGTTTTATCACATTTTTTTCTTATGTGCTTCGTAGAATTACGGGCAAAATCCGCCTGTCAAAAATCGCTGAAATCACTAATGATTAGAGAGATGCGGTTTATATTCCCATCAGCCTTGCTGGTGTTCATTTAAGGAAAGTTTCGTTTATGGTCAATCTTCGTCAGCCCAGGGATGTCGCACAGATACTGCTGTCGGTGCTGTTCTTAGCCATTATGATTATTGCGTGTCTGTGGATTGTTCGTCCTTTCGTGCTCGGATTTGCCTGGGCCGCGACCGTCGTGGTCGCAACCTGGCCTTTACTCTTACGTTTGCAGAAACTGCTGTTTGGTCGCCGCGGCCTTGCCGTGCTGGTGATGACGCTGCTGCTGTTCCTGCTGTTTATTATTCCCATTGCGCTGCTGGTTAACAGCCTGGTTGACAGCAGCGGCCCGGTTATTCGCGCGGTCACCAGCGGTGACATGACGCTGCCGGATCTCGCGTGGCTGAACAGCATTCCTGTTGTGGGCGCAAAACTATACAGCGGCTGGCACAGCCTGCTGGAGATGGGCGGTAGCGCCCTGATGGCCAAAGTGCGCCCGTACATCGGTACAACCACCACCTGGTTTGTCGGGCAGGCTGCGCATATTGGTCGCTTCATGATGCACTGTACGTTGATGCTGGTCTTCAGCGCCCTGCTGTACTGGCGCGGCGAGCAGGTTGCGCTGGGGGTACGCCATTTCGCCACCCGGCTGGCAGGTAAACGCGGCGATGCGGCCGTGCTGCTGGCAGCCCAGGCCGTTCGCGCGGTAGCGCTCGGCGTGGTGGTCACAGCGCTGGTGCAGGCTGTGCTTGGCGGCATCGGGCTGGCGGTTTCCGGCGTACCTTATGCCACCATTTTCACCGTTGTCATGCTGATGACCTGTCTGGCACAGCTTGGTCCGCTGCTGGTGCTGGTTCCCTGCATTATCTGGCTTTACTGGACGGGGGACACGACCTGGGGCACGGTGCTGCTGGTCTGGAGTTGCGTGGTGGGCACCATGGATAACGTGATTCGTCCTCTCCTCATCCGCATGGGCGCTGATCTGCCGCTGATTCTGATCCTGTCCGGGGTGATCGGGGGGTTGATTGCCTTCGGCATGATTGGCCTGTTTATCGGTCCGGTGCTGCTTGCGGTAACCTGGCGTCTCTTCTCTGCCTGGGTGCATGAAGTGCCGCCACCCGGAACCGATCCGGACCTCATCTTAAGCGAACTTGAAGAGCTGGAAGATAAGAACGCGCAGTAATAACCTTTGCCGGGTGGCGCTAACGCTTACCCGGCCTACACTCTTCGCAGGAATACTTAAACGTTGCTAAACTATTTATTCTCTGCACACTGGTCAGACCCGCCTTTTCATGCCTAAAACCGTCATTCTCTTCAAGAAATCTTTACCTCCCTTTAACTATTGAGACGAATCCGATCGACTCATAAAGTTGGCATGCCTACTATTAAGACACGGTTATAAATCAACACCTTGATTTATAAGCATGGAAATCCCCTGAGTGAAACAACGAATTGCTGTGTGTAGTCTTTGCCCATCTCCCACGATGGGCTTTTTTTTATTTACCTTATGCTGAACGCACAGGATTTAGGCGTGTTTTAAACGAAAAAACCGTTCATTACAGACGGATGAATAGTGATGAAAGAGTTTTACTGTTTAGTTCCATACGTCATAAGCATATGCCATTTCACTATCTACTGAATATCTTTCTCGTACCGCCAGGTGTTCCTTTTACTCTGAATTATTAGTAGCCTCTGCCCGTTCATCAGCGCGAGCACGTTCACGTTGTAATGAGCATCACCACGTTTAAGGCGGCTGACCACTCCAGGAGCAGCGCCTGCACCTTTTTCTTCTGTCAATAATAGTTATGTGGGTTATTTTCCCGCCATAAGAAAAAAGATAAACATCAAGGCAAGCACAGTAAATGATATAACAGCCAAACTGGCGTTCCTAAAAACGCCATCATTTAGCTTTATCTTTTATACTTTTTTCAACCTGAGCATGAAGATTCATGCAGTTTATATACCCTTCTCTACGCGCTGCGTTGACTTCCGTAGCGTGTCTTAACTCCATTGCTAACAACTTATCTTCCATGACAGAAAGGCGATAAATCAGGGCGCACACAATCATTAAAAGAATAATGAATAACACCGAAATATCTACAACCACTTAACCTCTCCAGTTACTTATTGAATCCTGAGTTCTGACGCTATGCACTGTAGGTCTTCGTTTTCCCTGCATTGCGTTGTCATGTAGCCGTTGCACAGGGAACTTAAATCAGACAGAGTCCGTATCTTCATTTAAATTTCATCTTTTATAGCTCATCAAACCTATCAGGCTATCTGGCGCAGTCCTGCAACCAGCAGACGGTGAGGAGTAGCTATATCAGTTCCAGGCTCAGAGCAAGGCGGCTAAGACTATTCTTATGCGAACTATTTTTTTAAGTTATTAGTGCTTTGTAAGTTCATTTTCTTCTTTTAATTGCTTGAAAGAGGACTCGCCTTTGTGGCCAGGCGAGTCCTGAATATTAATTTTTACAAATTTCACTCCTACTCAACATCTGCCATTCCCCCTCCAGCACCCGCGTCTCCCCGCTCACCTGCACGTTCACCACCTCGCGAATATCCGCCGAGGACGCGCCAACCTGTAGCTCAAATTCCCCTGGCTCGACAATTCGCTTCCCGTCCCGGCGGGTGAAATTAAACATCTCCACCGGCAAGGTAAAGGTCAGGGTGGCGGTTTCTCCCGGTGAAAGCGTAACGCGTTGAAACGCTTTCAGCTCCTGAAGCGGACGAACCTGCGTCGCGACTTTGTCACGCACGTACACCTGTATTACTTCGCTGCCGCTGCGCTCCCCGATGTTACTGACATCGACGCTTAACACCACCTCTCCGTCGACCGGGACGTGGCTTTCAGCGAGACGCGCCGCACTCCAGCGAAACTGCGTCCAGCCAAGACCGTAACCGAACGGGTAAAGTGCGCCGAAATGGAACGCAAACGGCGTGCCGCCGCTTTTCAGCTTGTGGTTATAGTAGTACGGCATCGCCCCGGCGTTTTTCGGCACGCTGACTACCAGCCTGCCCTGCGGCTCCGCGCGGCCGGTTAAGATATCGGCAATCGCCCAGCCCCCTTCCTGCCCCGGCGCCCAGGCCATCATCAGCGCGGCCACCTTCTCTTCCAGCCCCTGAAGGTTATAAGGACGCCCGCCCGTCATGACGACAATTACCGGCTTGCCGGTTGCCACCAGCTCCTCAAGCAGCTGTTGCTGCACGCCCGGCAGATTCAGCGAATCGGTATCCGATCCTTCCCCCACGGTGCCGCTCTGGAATAGCCCGGCGAGGTCGCCCACGCAGGCCACCACCACGTCACTCTCTTTTGCCGCGCTCACGGCTTCGGGGATCAAATCCGTGCGTTGTGAAACCGGCGATTGCTGCATCGGTTTACCGCCGCTGTCGCCCGGGAACACCGGCGCACCCGCCATCCGTTTTTCGATAATGTGGCACCCTTTGGCGTAACGTATCTGCGATGCGCCAAGGTACTGTTCCAGCGCCGCGCGCGGGGTTGTCACCTGCGAGGTCTCTTCAACCATATCACTGATGATCAGGTGAACCGGGAAGCTGTAGCCGCTCAGCAACGCCAGCGGATCGTCCGCCGTCGGCCCCACTACCGCTACACGGGGTTTTCCGCCGAGGGGCAAAATGCCGTTATTTTCCAGCAGCGTGATCGATTTTGTTGCCACCTCGCGCGCCACCTGCCGGGTCGCCTCATTCTGCAAATCGATACCTTTTTCGTCGGCGTACGGTTTTTCAAACAGCCCGAGACGGAATTTTTCACTTAGCACGCGCGCCACAATCTCATCCACTTTCGCCAATGAGATAAGCCCACGCTCTACCGCTTCCGCCAGATGACGCGCGCAGTCATCCTTCGGCAATTCCACGTCCAGCCCGGCGTTAAACGCCAGCGCCGCCGATTCTGCGGGATCGTGAGAAATCCCATGGTGCTGGTGCAGCAGGCTGACGCCGCCGTAATCCGCGACAATAATGCCGTCGAAGCCCCACTGTTCACGCAGCACGGTGGTGAGCAGGAAATGGTCGCTGTGCCCTGGCTGATTATCGATGTCATGATAGGCCGGCATCACCGAACCGGCGTTGGCCAGCTTCACCGCCATCTCAAACGGTAGCAGGAAGGTATCGTTTAGCTCGCTGAAACCCAGATGGACCGGCGCATGGTTGCGCGCCCCTTCGCTGAAGGAGTGCCCCACGTAATGTTTCAGGGTCGCCAGCAGATCGCGCTTATCGCCCTGCAACCCCTTCACGTACGCCGTCGCCATCACCCCTACCAGCCACGGATCTTCCCCAAAGGTCTCTTCCGTCCGTCCCCAGCGCACATCGCGCGAGACATCCAGCACCGGGGCCAGCCCCTGCTGGCACCCGACAGACCGGGCCTCGTTGCCAATCTGCTCCGCCGCGCGCTGCACCAGCGCCGGGTCCCAGGTGGAACCGTAGTTCAGCGACGACGGGAACAGGGTTGCATCTTTGCACAGCAGCCCCACCAGACACTCCTCATGAAACAGCGCCGGAATGCCGAGCCGGGTCTCCTCCATCATCATACGTTGCAGGCGGTTAGCGGCACGCACGCCGGTTTTTGCATCAACAATGTGCGTGCCGAGCGGACGGGTGATCTGCCCGACGCCCAGCTTCAGCCTTTCGCTGAGGGACGCCTGTTCGCTCACGCCGGCGAACTCATCGCTCAAATCGCTGCGCTCGCGGTGGCTGCCGTGTTCATCGAGGATCAGCCAGTACGCGTGCATCTGGGCAAATTTCTCTTCCGGCGTCATACGCGCCAGTAAATCAGCGACACGCTCGTGTACGGGACGTCCCGCGTCCTTGTAGATCACAGTCATGGTTTACTCCTGTAGTGCGGATTGGGTTACCGGGCTGAGCTGCCCCGCATCGTTTCGAATGTCTCGCTTGCTGGCCAGCTCACGGGCAATGGAATCCACCAGTCGGCTGTTGAGTTTGTAGATAGCAAGGAGCGCCACCATGCAGAGGAACAGCGCGCAGGGGATCAGGGTGAACAGGGCATTGATGGTTGCGAGGACGTGAGGCGCCTGGTTTGCCTGTCCGGGCGCGTAATCCACCATGCCCAGCACCCAACCGACTACCGCCCCACCCAGCGCCAACCCAAACTTGATGGCAAACAGGGCGGTAGAAAAGACCAGCCCGTCCAGACGGCGGCCGCTGCGGTGTTCTTCGTAGTCCACCACATCGGAGAACATGGTCCATTGCAGCGGCGTGGTCAGGTTCTGAATAAAACTAAACACAATATTCAGACCGAATATCAGCCACACCTGCGAAGGAGGAATGAAGAAAATCAACGCGCCAAAAATAACGAAAGAAATAATGGTCCACTGATAGGCACGTACGCGATCAAATTTCCCCAGCAGGCGTTCAGATAATAATGCGCCGCTTAAGGATGCCACCATGCCGGAAACAATAAAGGCAAAGACCAGTTCAGGACGTAACAGAACATAGTTAACGTAATACATGGTCGCAGAGCCACGCGTCACGACGGCGGTTAACAGTAAAATATTAAACAGAAAAACAATTCGCCACTGGCTGTTGGCGGCCAGCAGTTTTAAATCCGTCAGCATCGAGCCGGAGGTGTCATTGCGTGGCGAGTAACGCTCCCGGGTCATAAAGAAGCAGCAGAAGAATAAAACAATACCCAGCAGCCCCATCAGGCTCATGGCATAGAAATAACCTTTTTGCACATTCCCCTGACCTAATAATGAGACCAGCGGCAGCGCGATGACCGTTACAATCAACCCGCCGATAAACGACAGGCCAAAGCGCCAGGATTGCAGCGAGTGGCGCTCGCGCGGGTCGAGCGTCAGCGCGCCGGGCATGGCGCAGTATGGAACGTTAATCGCGGAGTAGATCAGGCTCAGGATGGCATAGGTTACGCAGGCATAGACAATTTTCGCCGTCTGCCCGGCATCCGGTACGTAGAAGGTAATCAGGCAGCTCACGCCAAACGGAATGGCAAACCAGAGTAGCCAGGGACGAAAACGACCGTGGCGGGTCTGAGTGCGGTCCACCAGCGCGCCAATGCACGGATCGACAAACGCATCGATCACGCGCACCACTAAAAACATGGTGCCCATAATGGCCGCCGGCAAACCGAATACGTCCGTATAGAAATAAGCGAGAAATAACGTTGCCGTTTGCCAGACCAGCGCGCTGGCCATATCACCGAGGCCATAACCTATTTTATCTTTGGTACGTAATACAGAGGAGATTGTCATTGTTATTTGCCTTTTTATCAGGTTAAAACGTATTTCAACCAGTCGCGCATCATCCCGACGGATGTACGCGGTAAGGCTCAAGTATTAGCAACGCCCTGCCCACTAACAATTGTCTAAATTAACAGATAAATTATGATATTTGGTTTTTTGCTTTATTTGTGATGGTGAGCATATTCGCAGGAAAATAAAAAAGGCGAGGACAGATATCCTCGCCTTTTTCAGGTTATGCAGGTTTTACTTGTTTAGCTCTGCCAGGCTCAGCCAGGTTTGCACCACGGTGTCCGGGTTCAGGGAGAGGCTATCAATCCCCTCATCCATCAGCCAAGCCGCAAAGTCTTCATGGTCAGAAGGACCCTGCCCGCAGATCCCAACATATTTACCCTGTTTCTTCGCCGCACGGATGGCCATGGAGAGCAGCGCTTTCACCGCCTCGTTACGCTCATCAAACAGCTCAGAGACAACGCCGGAGTCGCGGTCCAGGCCGAGCGCCAGCTGCGTCATATCATTCGAACCAATGGAGAAGCCGTCGAAGTGCTCCAGGAACTGCTCGGCCAGCAGGGCGTTGGACGGAATTTCACACATCATGATGATCTTCAGCCCGTTCTCGCCGCGCTTCAGCCCCTGACGCGCCAGCTCATCCACCACCGCTTTCGCCTGATCCACGGTACGGACGAACGGGATCATGATTTCCACGTTGGTCAACCCCATGTCGTTGCGCACGCGTTTTACCGCCTCGCACTCCAGCGCGAAGCAGTCGCGGAAGCTTTCCGACACGTAGCGTCCGGCGCCGCGGAAGCCCAGCATCGGGTTCTCTTCTTCCGGCTCGTAGCGTTCGCCGCCCACCAGGTTGGCATATTCGTTGGACTTAAAGTCCGACAGACGCACGATCACGCGTTTCGGGTAGAAGGCCGCGCCGAGCGTGGCGATGCCTTCCGTCAGGCGGCCGACATAGAACTCTCTCGGCGAGTCGTAACCCTTCATCATCTCGCGGATTTCGTTTTGCAGCTTCGCGTCCTGGTCGTCAAACTCCAGCAGCGCGCGCGGGTGAACGCCGATCATGCGGTTGATGATGAATTCCAGACGCGCCAGGCCCACGCCTTCGTTCGGCAGGCAGGCGAAGTCAAACGCGCGATCCGGGTTACCGACGTTCATCATGATTTTCAGCGGCAGGTCCGGCATGGTATCCACGCTGGAGCTCTTCACGCTGAAGTCGAGGATATCGGCATACACGTAACCGGTATCGCCTTCGGCACAGGAGACCGTCACGTTCTGGTCGTCCTTCATGCGTTCGGTCGCGTCACCACAGCCGACTACCGCCGGGATCCCCAGCTCACGGGCAATGATAGCCGCGTGACAGGTACGGCCACCGCGGTTGGTGACGATAGCAGCCGCTTTCTTCATGATCGGCTCCCAGTCCGGGTCGGTCATGTCGGTCACCAGCACGTCGCCAGGCTGAATGCGATTCATCTCGCTGATGTCGTGGATCACTTTCACCGGACCGGCACCGATGCGGTGGCCGATTGCGCGGCCTTCCGCGACAATTTTGCCCTGCGCGTGCAGGGTGTAGCGCTCCATGACCTGACCGCGCGAACGGACGGTTTCCGGACGCGCCTGCACGATAAACAGCTTGCCGGTGTGTCCGTCTTTGGCCCACTCGATGTCCATCGGACGGCCATAGTGTTTTTCAATCTGCACCGCCTGCTTCGCCAGCTCTTCCACTTCGGCGTCGGTGAGCGAGAAGCGATCCCGCTGCTCCTGCGGCACATCTTCAATGGTGACCTGCTTGCCATGCTCTTGCGTCGGGGCATAGATCATGCGGATTTTTTTCGAGCCCATGGTGCGGCGTACCACTGCCGGACGGTTAGCCGCCAGCGTAGGCTTGTGCACGTAGAATTCGTCAGGGTTCACCGCCCCCTGCACCACCATCTCGCCCAGACCCCATGCGGAGGTGATAAACACCACCTGGTCGAAGCCGGATTCCGTGTCGATAGAGAACATCACGCCGGAAGAGCCTACGTCGGAGCGCACCATGCGCTGTACGCCTGCGGAGAGCGCGACGCCGCGGTGGTCATAGCCCTGATGCACGCGATAGGAGATGGCGCGGTCGTTGAACAGGGAAGCAAACACATGCTTCACCGCCACCAGTACCGCCTCGTAACCCTGAACGTTGAGGAAGGTTTCCTGCTGTCCGGCGAAAGAGGCATCCGGCATATCTTCCGCGGTAGCGGAAGAGCGCACGGCAAAGGAGGCCTGCGCGTCGTCAGCGGAGAGCTGGTTGTAGGCGTCATGGATGGCTTTTTCCAGTTCCGGCTGGAAAGGTGTGTCGATGATCCACTGGCGGATTTGCGCGCCGGCTTTGGCAAGCTCGGTGACATCATCAATATCCGTTTTATCCAGCAGGTCGTAAATGCGCTGGTTTACACCGCTCTGGTCTAAAAACAGGTTAAACGCATCGGCGGTTGTGGCAAACCCGTTTGGTACGGAGACACCCATACCGGACAGATTTGTAATCATTTCACCCAGGGAGGCATTTTTGCCCCCAACTCTGTCTACATCATTCATGCCGAGTTGGTTATACCAAAGCACCAGCGGTGACGAGCCATTGTTGGACATCGAAACAATCCTTTTGTGATATTTGATCGGAGTAAGAAACACCTGACTACGTATTTATACTGGCATATTTATTTCCGCTAAAAAAACGGTGAATCGTGTAAGCAATTTAAATTTTCAACTTTTCGGACAGTTTCCCCGCACTCCCTAACCCGATGATTCCTATAGATTCCGGCAAAAACCATAGAAATAACGCCGCTAATCAGAAAATGAAATCCACTTTTCAGGAAAATCAAAAACACCATTTCATTTTAAATTCAGATAAGTTCTTTGCTGTGCAATTAACTTTTTTAATTTATGCTTTCAGGCAATTACGTACGCTATTCTGGGTGGATAAAATGGATAATGCTGTCGATCGTCACGTTTTTTATATTTCTGATGGGACGGCGATTACCGCCGAGGTGCTGGGACACGCGGTGATGTCGCAGTTTCCCGTGTCGATAAACAGCATCACGCTGCCGTTCGTGGAAAACGAGAGCCGGGCCAAAGCGGTCAAGGACCAGATCGACGCCATTTACCAGCAGACCGGTGTTCGTCCGCTGGTGTTCTATTCCATTGTGATCCCTGAGATCCGCAACATCATTCTGCAAAGCGAGGGCTTCTGTCAGGATATCGTGCAGGCGCTGGTTGCACCCTTGCAAAGCGAGCTGAAGCTCGACCCGACGCCGATCGCTCACCGTACCCACGGGCTGAACCCCGGCAACCTGACCAAATACGATGCGCGTATTGCCGCCATTGATTACACCCTGGCGCACGACGACGGGATCTCGCTGCGCAATCTGGACCAGGCGCAGGTCATTTTGCTTGGCGTGTCGCGCTGCGGTAAAACCCCCACCAGCCTTTACCTGGCAATGCAGTTTGGCATTCGCGCCGCCAACTACCCCTTTATTGCCGATGATATGGACAACCTGGTGCTGCCTGCCGCGCTCAAGCCGCTTCAGCATAAGCTATTTGGGCTGACCATCAACCCGGAACGACTGGCGGCGATCCGCGAAGAACGTCGCGAGAACAGCCGCTACGCCTCAATGCGCCAGTGCCGAATGGAAGTCTCCGAAGTCGAAGCGCTGTACCGGAAAAATCAGATCCCCTGGCTGAACAGTACCAACTATTCAGTAGAAGAAATTGCCACCAAGATCCTCGATATCATGGGACTGAATCGCCGCATGTACTAATATGCTAGTACATTAATCCAGTTTCAGTTATTATCATGCCATCCTCGGGGCGACGTGCCCCGAACTTGAAATCAGCAGGGATTGGTTTAAGGTGATGCCCATCACTTCCCGGTAGTCTGCCGATGAAGCAAAAAATTTCTGAGACATTCCATGAACAAAACCGACGAACTGCGCACCGCGCGCATTGATAGCCTGGTCACCCCGGCTGAACTGGCCCGGCTGCACCCCGTTTCCGCCGAGGTAGCGGACCATGTGACGGCCTCCCGTCGCCGCATCGAAAAAATTCTCAATGGTGAAGACAAACGTCTTCTGGTAGTAATTGGCCCCTGCTCCATCCACGACCTGGACGCGGCGATGGATTATGCACAACGCCTTCAGACGCTGCGCGGCACGTATCAGGATCGCCTGGAGATCGTGATGCGTACCTACTTTGAAAAACCGCGTACCGTCGTGGGCTGGAAAGGATTGATATCCGATCCCGATCTGAACGGTAGTTACCGGGTGAATCACGGCATTGCGCTGGCGCGTAAGCTGCTGTTACAGGTTAACGAGCTGGGCGTGCCGACCGCTACCGAATTTCTGGATATGGTGACCGGACAGTTTATTGCTGACCTCATTAGCTGGGGCGCGATTGGCGCGCGTACCACCGAAAGCCAGATCCACCGTGAAATGGCGTCGGCGCTCTCCTGCGCGGTGGGCTTCAAAAACGGAACGGACGGCAATACCCGCATCGCCGTTGATGCCATCCGCGCGTCACGCGCCAGCCATATGTTCCTCTCCCCGGATAAAAACGGCCAGATGACCATCTACCAGACCAGCGGCAACCCGTTCGGACATATCATTATGCGTGGCGGTAAAAAACCGAATTACCATGCAGAAGATATTGCCGCCGCCTGCGAAACGCTGGCGGAATTTGACCTGCCGGAGCATCTGGTGGTGGATTTCAGCCACGGCAACTGCCAGAAACAGCACCGCCGCCAGCTGGACGTCTGCGATGAAGTCTGCCAGCAGATCCGCAGCGGCTCGACCGCCATTGCAGGAATTATGGCGGAGAGCTTTATCAAAGAAGGCACGCAGAAGATCGTCGCCGGACAGCAAATGGTGTACGGCCAGTCGATCACCGACCCGTGCCTGAGCTGGGAAGACAGCGAGCTGCTGCTGGAGAAGCTGGCTTCAGCCGTGGACACGCGCTTTTAAAATCCTGCCGGGTGACGCTGCGCTTACCCGGCCTACGGTACGTGCCCTTCTCCCTCTCCCCGTGGGCTGAGGGTTCCCCACAAATTAATGCGAGCACTGAGCAATCCCCTCGCCCCTCCGGGGAGAGGGTTAGGGTGAGGGGAATATACGGCGGTGGTGGTCATTCCGTTCACTTTATGTTCCTTGCTACTCTGTAACGACATGACCGGTGAACGTGCCAGGGTGGCTCAGTCGCCACCACCCTGGCGACCCGGGCTCCCGGCGGTAAATCGCCGCTTCGCGGTGCCCTCGGCTTATTCCTTCCGGCTTATCGGGTACGGGCGGAGGCAACGTCCCTGTAAAGCCGCCCTCTCGGCGCATCCCTGCGCCTCGCCCCGGCCTGCAGGAAACGCCTCAGCGATTTACAGCCGGACCAGGGCATCGCTGACAGCCCTCAGTCATTTAGAAAGCAACTTTATTGCTTCTGCATAAAAAAATTACTGGGGATCCCTCAGCCCCATGGGAGAGGGTCGGGGTGAGGGCATCAGACCGCACCTCTCCCCCAAATTTGATCCCGTCACACAATTTTCATAAAAACGCTTGCCGTGAATTTGCAGTTTATTGATAATGATTATCATTGTTACATTGATTGTTATTTATAAACATTATGTCACCGACCGATAACAGCGCAGCAACGCCAGTAAAAACACACACAGCGCCGTCCCCTGCTCCCACCGATCGCCGAATCGACAGCAAAAGCCTGTTGGGTGAGGAGGGACGGGTCATTATCGAGCATGACGGCCAGCACTACCTGCTGCGCCAGACCAATGCCGGAAAACTGATCCTGACTAAATAATCCAGACAACACATTCGCCAGCCACCCAGGTGATCCCCAGGCAGCCAGCGCTTTTCAATTCTTATGGAGAGTTGCTATGCCACACCTGCAATCCGCGTCTTTACGCCCGTCTCTTCTGGCGCTGGCAATTGTCAGCACCCTGCCGGGCGTTGCGTTTGCCGCCACAGACGATATCACCGTTACCGCCACCGGCAACGCCCGCAGCGCCTTCGAAGCCCCCATGATGGTAAGCGTGATTGACACCACCGCGCCGGAAAACCAGACCGCCAGCTCCGCCGCCGACCTGCTGCGCAAGGTGCCCGGCCTGACGCTGGACGGCACCGGGCGCACCAACGGTCAGGACGTTAACCTGCGCGGTTACGACCGACGTGGCGTGCTGGTGCTGGTGGATGGCGTACGCCAGGGCACCGATACCGGACACCTGAACAGCACGTTCCTCGATCCGGCGCTGATCAAACGTATCGAAGTGGTACGTGGCCCTTCCGCCTTGCTGTACGGCAGCGGCGCGCTGGGCGGCGTAATTTCATATGACACCGTCGACGCCAGCGATCTGCTGGACGCAGGTAAAAATAGCGGCTATCGCGTATTTGCTACCGGTGCAACGGGCGATCACAGCATCGGGATGGGCGCCAGCGCCTATGGCCGCACCGATACCCTGGACGGTGTGGTCTCCTGGTCCAGCCGCGATCGCGGCGACATTCGCCAGAGTGACGGCGCGAGGGCGCCAAACGACGAATCCATCAACAATATGCTGGCGAAAGGCAGCTGGAAAATTGATCCGGCTCAGACGCTGAGCGGCTCCCTGCGCTACTACAACAACGACGCGCAGGAGCCGAAAAACCCGCAGACCACGGATGCCAGCAGCAGTAACCCGATGACCGATCGTTCCACCATTCAGCGCGATGCCCAGCTTGGCTACCGCATTGCGCCAGCCGGAAACGACTGGCTGAACGCCGATGCGAAAATTTACTGGTCCGAAGCGCGGATCAACGCCCAGAACATCGACGCCAGCGGCGAGTTCCGTAAGCAGACCACCAAAGGCGGCAAAGTGGAAAACCGCACCCGCCTGTTCAGCGACTCCTTGGCCTCGCACCTGCTGACCTACGGCGGGGAATACTACCGTCAGGAGCAACACCCTGGCGGCGCGACCACCGGCTTCCCGGACGCTAAAATCGACTTCAGCTCCGGCTGGTTGCAGGATGAGATCACCCTGCGCGACCTGCCGGTAACGCTTCTCGGCGGGACGCGTTACGACAACTACCGCGGCAGCAGCGACGGTTACGACGACGTGGATGCGGATAAATGGTCATCACGCGCCGGGTTAACTGTGAGTCCAACCGACTGGCTGATGCTGTTCGGCTCTTACGCCCAGGCCTTCCGCGCGCCAACGATGGGCGAGATGTATAACGACTCAAAGCACTTCTCTATCGGCAGCTTCTACACTAACTACTGGGTGCCGAACCCGAACCTGCGTCCGGAGACCAACGAAACCCAGGAGTTCGGTTTTGGGCTGCGTTTTGACGATCTGCTACTCGCCAACGACGCGCTGGAGTTCAAAGCCAGCTACTTCGACACCAAAGCAAAAGATTACATCTCTACCACCGTCGATTTTGCGGCGGCCACTACCATGTCCTATAACGTACCAAATGCCAAAATCTGGGGCTGGGACATGATGGCGACCTACTCGACCAGCCTGTTCAACCTCGACGTGGCCTACAACCGCACGCGCGGGAAAGATACCGACACGGGTGAATATATCTCCAGCATCAACCCGGACACCGTCACCAGCAAGCTGGATATCCCGGTGGCGCAAAGCGGCTTCTCCGTGGGCTGGATCGGCACCTTCGTCGAACGTTCAACGCACATCAGCAGCAGCTACAGCGAGCAGCCTGGCTACGCAGTAAATGATTTCTACGTCAGCTATAAAGGCCAGCAGCAGTTCAAAGGCGTCACCACCACCCTCGTGCTGGGGAACGCCTTCGACAAAGCCTACTGGTCACCGCAGGGCATCCCGCAGGATGGCCGCAACGGCAAGATCTTCGTCAGTTATCAATGGTAATTCCCTTCGGGGCAACGATTCAGAAGGATAAGATTATGGGTCACTACACACGCTGGCTTGAGCTTAAAGAAGAACATCCGGGTAAGTACGCCCGTGATATCGCCGGATTAATGCACATCAGCGAAGCAGAGCTGGCATTTGCGCGCGTTGGACACGACGCCTGGCGGCTGCGCGGTGAAATCCGCGAGATTCTGGCAGCGCTGGAGTCCGTGGGGGAAACCAAATGCATCTGCCGTAACGAATACGCCGTTCACGAACAGGTTGGAGCGTTTACTCACCAGCACCTCGGCGGTCATGCCGGGCTGGTGCTGAATCCGCGCGCGCTGGATCTGCGTTTGTTCCTCAACCAGTGGGCGAGCGCGTTTCACATTAGCGAAACGACCTCCCGCGGCGAACGTCAGAGCATTCAGTTCTTCGATCATCAGGGCGACGCTTTACTGAAGGTCTACACCACGGATCACACCGACGTTGCCGCCTGGGGCGACGTGCTGACCCGTTTTATCATTGCCGATAACCCCGCTCTGGCGCTGAAGGCTGTCGAAGCCCCCGCGCATTCCGACGGTGCGGATGCAGGCTCGGTGGAGAAAGAGTGGCGCGCCATGACCGACGTGCATCAATTCTTTAGCTTATTGAAGCGCCATAACCTGAGCCGCCAGCAGGCGTTTCGTCTGGTGAGTGACGATCTGGCCTGTAAGGTGGATAACAGCGCGCTGGCACAACTGCTGGAGAGGGCGCAACAGGACGGAAACGAAATCATGATCTTCGTCGGCAACCGCGGTTGCGTGCAGATCTTCACCGGTGTGGTGGAAAAACTGACGCCCATGAAGGGCTGGCTGAACATCTTCAACCCAACCTTTACCCTGCATCTGCTGGAGGAGACTATCGCGGAGACGTGGGTTACGCGTAAGCCCACGGCAGACGGACACGTTACCAGCCTGGAGCTGTTTGCTGCGGATGGAACTCAGATCGCCCAGCTCTACGGGCAGCGTACCGAAGGCGAGCCGGAGCAGAGCCAGTGGCGCCGCCAGATTGACGCTCTGACGCCAGAAGGGCTGGCCGCATGAAAAACTGGTTTGCCCTGCTCTGCGCCCTGCCGCTGGTCGCCGTCGCCGCGCCGGAGAGAATTGTCGCCCTCGGCGGCGACGTGACGGAGATCGTCTACGCCCTCGGCGCGGAGTCTTCTCTGGTTGCGCGCGACAGTACCAGCCAGTGGCCGCAGGCGACAAACGCGCTGCCTGACGTGGGGTATCTCCGCCAGCTGAATGCGGAGGGAATTCTGTCCGTACGCCCGACGCTGGTGCTGGCAAGCGACCAGGCGCAACCCTCTCTGGCGCTGAAACAGGTTGAACAGAGCCACGTCCGGGTAGTTACCGTTCCCGGCACGCCTGACCTGCGCACGATTGACGAAAAAGTGCGGGTGATAGCTCAGGCGACGCATCATGAGGTGCAAGGGGAAACCCTGCGCAACTCGCTGCGTCAGGCGCTGGCGGCTCTGCCCTCAACACCGCTCAACAAGCGGGTGCTGTTTATCCTCAGCCACGGCGGAATGACCGCAATGGCGGCCGGGCAACAGACCGGCGCGGATGCGGCAATACGCGCCGCCGGGTTGCAGAACGCCATGCAGGGCTTTACCCGCTATCAGCCGCTCTCCCAGGAGGGGGTAATGGCCAGCCAGCCGGATCTGGTGGTGATTTCGCAGGACGGCCTTAACGCGCTGGGCGGCGAACAAAATCTGTGGAAACTGCCCGGCCTGGCGCAAACGCCAGCGGGGCGAAGCAAGCAGGTGCTGGCTATTGATGACATGGCCCTGCTGGGCTTCAGCGTCCGCACGCCGAAAGCCATACAACAGCTGCGTGCCAGAGCGGAGCAACTGCCCTGATGTCCCGGCGCATCACGTTATCATTATGGCTTCTGGCGGGGTTGCTTACCGTCATGACGTTCATGGCTACCGGTTTTGGGGCGTTACGCCTGCCGGTGAACGTGCTGTGGAGCGGCAGCGATGAGACGCTACGCCAGATCTGGCTCACCATCCGTCTGCCCCGCGTGCTGCTGGCGCTGGTGATTGGCGGGTCGCTGGCGCTCGCCGGCTGCGTCATGCAGGGGCTGTTCCGCAATCCGCTGGCCGACCCGGGTCTGCTCGGGATCAGCAGCGGTGCGGCGCTGGCCGTCGCCCTGTGGGTGGTGCTCCCGCTCTCGCTGCCCGCGCTGGTGATGCTTTATGCTCCGATGCTGGCGGCATTTTTTGGGGCGCTGGCAGCCACAGGCGTGATCTTCCTGCTCAGCAAGCAGCGTGACACCTCTCTGTCACGTCTGTTGCTGGTGGGTATAGCCATCAATGCCCTGTGCGGTGCGGCAGTGGGTGTGCTTTCGTGGGTCAGCAATGACGCCCAGTTGCGTCAGCTTTCACTCTGGGGAATGGGAAGTCTCGGTCAGGCGCAGTGGTCAACGCTGCTCGCCGTGATCTCGCTGATGGTGCCTGCCGCTCTGGCGATCTGGCGTTGTGCCAGCGCGTTAAATTTACTGCAACTGGGTGAAGAGGAAGCGCATTATCTCGGCGTGGACGTTGCCCTTGTACAGCGAATATTACTGTTATGCAGCGCTCTGCTGGTCGCTGCGGCTGTCGCCGTCAGCGGCGTGATTGGCTTTGTCGGACTCGTGGTGCCGCACCTGATGCGCATGTGGCTGGGCGCCGATCACCGGGCAACCCTCCCCGGCACGGTTCTCGCGGGCGCTTTTCTGCTGCTGGTGGCGGATACGGTAGCCCGCACTCTGGTCGCCCCGGCAGAAATACCGGTCGGGTTGCTCACCAGCATCCTTGGCGCCCCCTGGTTCTTATGGCTCATTTTTCGTCGTGGAGAACAGCATGGCTGAACGTTATACGGCTGAAAATCTGACTTTTACCCGGTCTGGCCGCACGCTGACAGATAACGTTTCGCTGTCACTGTCGCAGGGAGAGCTGGTTACATTGATCGGTCCCAACGGCGCGGGGAAATCCACGCTGCTGCGACTGCTGACTGGCTACCTGAAACCCGACAGCGGCGGCTGTTCGCTGGCGGGGAAAGCGCTGGATGAATGGCACCCGGAGACGCTGTCCCGCTATCGGGCAGTGATGCGTCAGCATACTCAGCCTGGATTTGACTGGCTGGGGGAGGAGATCGTTGGAATGGGGCGTGCGCCCTGGTCGCGTCAACCTGAACCGTCGATTGTGCGTGAGGTGATGCAGCTGACCGGTTGCCTGCCGCTGGCTGGCAGACGTTATCATTCCCTCTCGGGCGGCGAGCAGCAGCGCGTTCAGCTCGCCCGCGCGCTGGCGCAGCTGTGGCGTGAGGGAACGCCGCGCGGCTGGCTGTTTCTCGACGAACCCACTTCAGCGCTGGATCTCTACCACCAGCAGCATCTGCTGCGCCTGTTGAAATCGCTGACCCGTCTGGGTCATCTTCACGTCTGCGTGGTGCTGCACGATCTTAATCTCGCCGCGTTATGGTCGGACCGGATCCTGCTGTTACACAACGGCAGGATTGTTTCTCAGGGCATACCGGAGACGGTATTGCAGGCCGACGCGCTGGCGCGCTGGTACGGTGCGCAGGTGCACGTCGGCAGACATCCGGCGCACGCCGCACCGCAGGTTTTTCTCGCCCCTTAGCTTGAGCAGCTCACTTCCAGTCGCTTGCCCCAGTCCGGCGGGCGGCTGACATAGTCATCCTCCCGGTCGGCAAACGGCGTGCGCAGGGCGATATGCAGCCGATGCAGCTCGGCATAATCCCCCTGCTCTGCCTGCTCAATAGCCCGCTGCGCCAGCCAGTTGCGCAACACCATCGCCGGGTTAACCGCCTTCATCCGCACCTGGCGGGTATCGTCATCAATCTGTTCCTGCTGTAAACGCACCCGGTAAGTGGCAAACCAGTCATCAAACGCCTGTCGATCGATGAACTCGTCACGCAGCGGTGAAGCGGCGCTCTGCTGCGCAGTCTGGCTTAGCATACGGAAGGTTCGGGTATAGTCGCTGCCTTCACGCGCCATGATGGCAAACAGCCCATTCAGCAGCGCGTTATCGCCTTTTTCCTGCGTCATCAGCCCCAGCTTGTTGCGCATTAACACACCATATTCCCGCAGCAAGACCTCCTGATAGGTGTCGAGCGCATCGTTCAGGGCATCGACGTCGATAAACGGCGACAGGCTTTGCGCAAGCCGCTGAAGGTTCCACAGCCCCACCGCAGGCTGGTTGTCGAAACGGTAACGCCCCTGATAGTCCGAATGGTTACAGATGTAACCCGGTTGATAGTCATCAAGGAAGCCGTACGGACCGTAGTCAAACGTCAGCCCTAACAGGGACATGTTGTCGGTATTCATCACCCCGTGGGCAAAGCCGACGGCCTGCCAGCGGGCAATCATTGAGGCGGTGCGCGCGACAATATCACGGAACCAGAGAACATAGCGGTCCGGTTCGTTTTGCAGGTGCGGCCAGTGACGTCGAAGGGCGTAATCGGCAAGCTGGCGGACATTATCCGGCTCGCGGCGATAGTAGAAGTGTTCAAAATGACCGAAACGCAGATGGCTTTCCGCCACGCGGATAAGCATCGCCCCCTGCTCTATCGTCTCGCGGGCCACCGGCGTGTCGCTGGTGACAATGGACAGCGCGCGTGAGGTGGGGATCCCCAGGGCATGCATCGCCTCGGAAGCCAGACTCTCACGAATGGTTGAACGCAGCACCGCGCGGCCATCCCCCATGCGTGAGTACGGTGTTAACCCTGCCCCTTTCAGGTGCCAGTCGAGCGTTTCGCCATTCGGCATAACCTGTTCACCCAGCAGGATGCCGCGACCATCGCCGAGCTGTCCCGCCCAGACGCCAAACTGATGTCCGCTGTAGACCTGAGCCAGAGGCTTCATGCCCGGAAGCAGCGTTTCGCCGCCCCAGACACCGGCGCCCTTTTCTGGCTGAAAAAGTGTCGAAGGGATGCCAAGCGAATCCGCTAATGCATCGTTATGCCAGATAAGACGCGCGTTCTGTAAAGGCGTGGGCTTAAGCGCGGTGTAAAAGCCGGGTAATTCATCGTGCCAGTGAGCAGTAAAAGACAGGGTCATAAGTCCTCCTGCTTTAAGTGTAGAGGGTTTCCCTTGACGTAAACACGGGCGAAGAAAGGGGTTATTGCTGAACGAGGGTCGTTACGCGTTCTGCCGGGACGGCAGGCCACAGGGTTCCCTGCATTGCGCCAAAATTGAAGGGCAGCACGCGTTGTAAGATGCCGTGATCGTCAATTCCCGAGACCATGACCGACTGACAATGCGGCGCGATCTGCCAGAGAATGGCGCGCATAAATGGCTCGAAAGAGAGCGCCGAGACGCGCTGATGAATAAAGTATTTATCCAGAATCACCCGTTTGAACAGACCATCATAAACCGGTTTAAGGGATGCAGCCCCTGCACCAAAGTTAGCCAGCACTAAGGGGAAATGGATCGCCATTCTTGCAAGCGTCAGATCGTCTTTCCCGTTATTTAAACCTGGATAGTTCTCATTAACAGTAAACTCAAGAAACGGATAACGATCAAGGATTGAAACAGCGTTCTCATTAGTTAATAAAAACTCAACAATTGCAGGTGTAATATTGATCCATGCAATTAACTGATGCTGAATAAAAAATAGCTTACAGGTATCGAGTAATTGCAGTTTTTCCTGAAACAGCACTAATTCATCTTCCTGAGAAAGATGAGGGATAACCAGTTCAGTCGGGATTCGTACGTCCGTACCCACGCCAGTAAAGTTAACCAAAATCTCTAAACCTTTAAGCAAACCTGCACTATCACGCGCCGGAAGGAGTAAAAGTTCAGACTGGTAAGCATTATCTAGCGTAATAATCATCGCCCTTGTCCTGCATTAAAGATGAGAGAGAACATCCTGGAGCAATTGCAGGCACAATTCCACTGTCTTGATTTTAATAAGATTAATTTCATTCTTTCCGTATTAATTTTCAGATTTTTCCCTGAATCTAAAATAATCTTATCCTGGTTAATGAATAATAGCCAGTTTTAGATAAAACAGGCACATGCTGACAAAAATAAGTGGGCAAAAATTTTACTTTAATCCACCCGCAAGAAAAGCCTGGCGTCTATTTCCACCGCCAGGCCCTCCGCACTGCATCTTTATGCAGCGGTTAAATACGCCTGGCCTGCCAGAAATTTTTACGCCAGTAAACATTATCGAGAGAGGAGCGCATCACGCCGCGGCTGGTCGAGGCATGAATGAACTGATTATCGGTGTCATAAATGCCGACATGAAGGCCGCTTTCACCGGAACCTGTTTTAAAAAAGACCAGATCGCCGGGTAGGAGCTCGTCTTTATCAATTTCAGTGCCGATTTTCGCCTGCATACGCGTTTCACGCGGAAGCTGTAGGTCAAATTTATCGCGGAAAGTCATTAGCACAAATCCCGAGCAATCCACCCCGCCCCGGCTCATCCCGCCGTAGCGATAAGGGGTGCCGCGCCAGTTGCTGAGCTGATCGTTCAGGCTGGCAATGACCGTAATGGAGTCAGAAAGCCGTGGGTTAGGCGGAGGTGCACGATGGCTGCTGCATCCTGCAAGAAATAGCGCCGCAACAAGGAGAAACCAGAATCGCATTTCAGACGAATCCTCTGCTTTTTTTGTTCTTTCGGTAATTTAGCGTGCATCTATGCGGCTGTGCAAGAAAGGTTACTCCTGCGTCGTGGAAATGAGCATCTTGTGGCCTTCAATATCCAGCCTCCGGAACGACATGTGGTAAGCACTCGCAAGATTGGGGGCCGTCAGCACGCTGTCGCGCGTTCCGCTGGCAATCAGTTTGCCACGCGCCAGCAACCACACCCGATGCGCGTGGCGCAACGTATGGTTTAAATCATGGCTGCTCATCACAATGGCGATGCCCTTGCGACACAGCGCGCTGAGCAGAGTATCCAGCGCTGCCTGCTGGGCAACGTCCAGTCCGCTCATCGGCTCGTCCAGCAGCAGCAACCGCCCGTGAGGATTTCCCACCGGATGAACCTGAAGGATGACGGCGGCCAGACGCACGCGCTGCCATTCGCCACCGGAAAGCTGGCTGGCCTGTCGGGTGAGCTTATCGTCTAACCCGAGCGCCGCAGCAACGTCATGGAGCAATGCTACCTGATTTTTATCAGGCAGGTGCAGCGTCAGGTAGTGCCAGACGGGCATTGCAAAGGGCGGAACCTGCTGCTGAACCAGATAGCTTCGACGGGAGGCGAGTGTAGAGGGTAGCCAGTTGACGAGCGATTGCCCGAGAAAGGTAATCTCCCCTTCCCCGCGGGTCAGCCCCGCCATGCGCGCCAGCAGCGTGCTTTTTCCGGCGCCGTTAGGCCCAACCAGGTGAAGGATTTCACCTGCGTTGACTGCGGCGGTAACAGGCTCAAGACGTCCCTTCCCGGCAACGCCTGTGAGCTGCATAAGCAGCGTCATTATTTCGCCAGCGCCAGTTTGATTGATTCCATCACGATAGGATCTTCAGGCGTCATGTCAGGCGAGAAACGCTGCACGACCTGACCGTCACGGCCAATCAGGAATTTTTCGAAGTTCCACAGAATATCGTCCGGATAGAGCGGCGCGCGACCTTTGCTCGCCATACGCTCATAGAAACCACTCTCTTCAGGCGCAACGGCGGTCGGCGCCGCAGCCACCAGTTTGGCATACAGCGGATGACGATTTTCCCCGTTCACATCAATTTTGCTGAACATCGGGAACGTCACACCATAGGTTGTGCTGCAAAAGGTCTTAATCTCCTCTTCGCTGCCCGGCTCCTGGCCCAGGAACTGGTTGCACGGGAAGCCGAGTACGGTAAAGCCGTCTTTTTCCCAGGCTTTATGAATGTTTTCCAGCTGTTCATACTGCGGTGTAAGGCCACATTTCGATGCCACGTTCACGATGAGCAGTACCTTGCCCTTGTAGCCTTCCAGCGTGGTTTTCTCGCCGTCAATGGTAGTCACTTCGGTATTCAGAATATCAGACTGCATAGCATTCCCTCAGGTTGACTTACAGGTTGTGTTTTAACGTCCAGCTTTTAATAGTAGCCAGATAAAGACCGGTGCGCCCAGCGTTGCGGTCACCACGCCTATCGGCAACTCAGCGGCCGTCAGCGCAAGCCGGGCGATGATATCGGCAATCAGCAGCGTTGCCGCCCCGGCAACCGCCGAGGCAGGAAGCAGGGTTCGGTGGTCCGTAATACCGCACAGGCGCAGCATATGCGGGATCACCAGCCCAATAAAGCCAATCGCCCCCGCCAGCGCCACGCTTACGCCCACCATCCAGCCGATGGCGATAACCAGCGCGTTGCGCCAGAAGCCAATCGGCATCCCGAGCTGGCGAGCAGACGTTTCGCCCAGCGCGAGAATATTTAGCGGCTGCGCCTGGAACGCCGTCCACAGGATGACCGGGATCAGGAGCACCATCAGCCACCCCTGACGCCAGTCAACGCCACCAAATCCCCCCATCATCCAGTACATTAACTGGCGCAGATCGAAAGAGGTGGAGAAGTAGACGGCCCATGTCATCAGCGCGCTACAGATGATCCCCAACGCTACCCCGGCAAGCAGCAGCCGGCTGGTGGATAAATGGCGACGAGCAAAGCGCAGAAGGATAAGGGTTATCAACAGCGCGCCAAGGATAGCGCTGAGGCTAATCCCCCAGGCGGAGAGCTCGCCTCCCCCCAGCATCACGGCGGCGATAAGCCCGACGCCTGCGCCATTCGACACCCCGAGAAGTCCGGGTTCCGCCAGAGGGTTTTCAAATAATGCCTGCATGATCGTGCCGCACAGCGCCAGCGCAGCGCCGACTAAAAGCACAGCCAGCGTCCGTGGCAGGCGGATCTGCCAGACAAAGAGCTGTCCCTCAGGCGTAAACCAGCTTTCCGGTCCCAGCCACCGATCGCCCGCACACAGGCTGACGGTGGTGGCGACAATCATCAGCACCCCGAGCAGACACAGGCGGCGGAGATCGGAGCGGTGCTGAAGACGGGCAAGATCAAGCATAGACGATAGGTTATCCGGTTGAGATATCATTGATTTTACGGCGGGTTTAGCAAATAGCGCAAAGAAAAAAGGCCGCGTGAGCGGCCTTTTTAGTTAGTTCATATTACTCTGCTTTGGGCGTTGCGTTTTCGACACGGCTTTTTAACTTCTGTCCGGGTCTGAAGGTCACCACGCGGCGGGCTGTAATGGGAATATCTTCCCCCGTCTTCGGGTTACGGCCCGGACGTTGGTTTTTGTCTCGCAAATCAAAATTGCCAAAGCCGGAGAGTTTAACCTGCTCACCATTTTCCAGAGCACGACGGATCTCTTCGAAAAACAGCTCTACCAGCTCTTTGGCATCCCGTTTGCTAAGCCCAAGCTTATCAAACAGATATTCTGACATTTCAGCTTTTGTAAGCGCCATAGGTTCAATCCCTCAATGATGCCTGGAATCGCTCTTTTAATGCCTCTACACATTTGGCGACGGTAGCGGCAATCTCCTCTTCTTCGAGTGTACGGCTGGTATCCTGAAGGATAAGGCTAATAGCGAGGCTCTTGAAACCTTCTGCTACGCCCTTGCCGCGGTACACGTCAAATAAGTTTACGCCAACTACCTGATTTACGCCAACTTTCTTACATTCGGCCAAAATATCTGCTGCGGGCACATTTTCAGCGACCACAACCGCGATATCACGGCGGTTTGCCGGGAAGCGTGAGACGTCCTTTGCCTGAGGAATGACGCGGTCTGCAACCGGGTTCCACTCCAGCTCGAATACGATGGTACGGCCATTCAGATCCAGCTTACGTTCCAGCTCCGGGTGAACAACCCCAATAAAACCAACACGTTTGCCGTCTAAATAGATCGCCGCACTCTGGCCCGGATGCAGGGCTGGAATCGCTTCTGCGCGGAATTCAATTTCGGATAATTTACCGGTCAGATCGAGAATCGCTTCCAGATCGCCCTTCATATCGTAGAAATCAACCGTCCCTTTTGCCAGGTCCCAGTGCTCTTCATAGCGGTTACCGCTGATGGCGCCGGCCAGCATGAGATCCTGACGGATGCCTAAATTGGCCTGAGTATCCGGTACAAAGCGCAAACCGCTTTCGAAAATACGCACGCGGTTCTGCTGACGGTTCTGGTTATAAACGATAGTACCCAGCAGTCCCGTCCACAGGGACAGACGCATCGCTGACATCTCGCTGGAGATCGGGCTTGGCAGGATCAGCGCTTCCTGACCCGGGTGGATCAGCTGTTGCAGCTTAGGATCAACGAAGCTGTAGGTGATCACTTCCTGGTAGCCTTTGTCGTTCAGCATGGTTTTCACACGCTTCAGTGACAGATCGGCTTCGCGATGGCTGCCCATCACCAGACCCGCCTGCACCGGCTCGTCAGGGATATTGTTGTAGCCGTACACGCGGGCCACTTCTTCCACCAGATCTTCTTCGATCTCCATGTCGAAACGCCAGGATGGCGCAACGGCTTTCCACTCATCCTGACCTTCAGTCACTTCGCAGCCCAGACGCGTCAGAATGTCGGTCACCTGCGCATCGGCAACGTGGTGACCAATCAGACGATCCAGCTTGCTGCGGCGCAGAGTAATGGTCGCACGCTTCGGCAGCGCCGCTTGGTTGGTCACATCGATAACCGGACCCGCTTCGCCGCCGCAGATGTCGATCAGCAGGCGAGTCGCACGCTCCATCGCTTTGTATTGCAGCGCAGGATCCACGCCACGCTCATAGCGGTGAGAAGCGTCAGTGTGCAGACCGTGACGGCGTGCGCGGCCAGTGATGGAGAGCGGGCTGAAGAACGCGCATTCCAGCAGGACGTTTTGCGTTTCGTCGTTGACGCCAGAGTGCTCGCCGCCGAAGATCCCGCCCATCGCCAGCGCTTTGTTGTGATCGGCAATTACCAGAGTGTCGGCGTTCAGTTTCGCTTCGCTGCCGTCCAGCAGAACCAGGGTTTCGCCCTCTTTCGCCATGCGCACAATAATACCCCCTTCGATACGATCTTTATCGAAGGCGTGCATTGGCTGGCCCAGCTCCAGCAGAACATAGTTGGTCACGTCAACCACAGCGTCGATAGAACGGATACCACAGCGACGCAGTTTCTCTTTCATCCACAGCGGGGTTGGCGCTTTAACGTTGATGCCTTTCACCACGCGACCGAGGTAGCGCGGGCAGGCCTCAGGCGCGTCAACCTGAATCGGCAGCACATCACTGATGGTTGCCTCAACCGGAGCGATCTCCGGCTCGTTCAGTTCGGTCTGGTTCAGAACGGCCACGTCGCGGGCCACACCGATGATGCCTAAGCAGTCGGCACGGTTTGGCGTCACGCTGATTTCGATGGTGTTGTCATCAAGCTTCAGGTATTCGCGGATATCGGTACCCACTGGTGCATCCTGCGGCAGCTCGATAATCCCGGAGTGATCGTCGGAAATGCCCAGCTCGGAGAAGGAGCACAGCATGCCTTCAGACGGCTCACCGCGCAGCTTAGCCGCTTTGATTTTGAAATCGCCCGGCAGTACCGCGCCGACGGTCGCCACGGCTACCTTCAGGCCCTGTCGGCAGTTTGGCGCACCGCAGACGATATCCAGCAGACGGTCACCGCCCACATTGACTTTTGTTACGCGCAGTTTGTCGGCGTTAGGGTGCTGGCCACACTCAACCACTTCACCTACCACGACGCCGGTAAAGGCGCCAGAAACAGGATCCACGCCATCAACTTCCAGACCCGCCATGGTGATCTGGTTAGAAAGCGCGTCGCTGTCCAGCGTGGTGTTAACCCATTCGCGTAACCACAGTTCACTGAATTTCATTGTTCTTTCCTGCCCTTATTTAAACTGTTTGAGGAAACGCAGATCGTTTTCGAAGAACGCACGTAAGTCGGTTACGCCGTAGCGCAGCATGGTAAGACGCTCCATACCCATACCGAACGCAAAGCCGGAGTAAACTTCCGGATCGATACCTACGTTGCGCAGTACGTTTGGATGCACCATGCCGCAGCCCAGCACTTCCAGCCATTTACCGTTTTTACCCATCACGTCAACTTCCGCAGAAGGTTCTGTGAACGGGAAGTAGGACGGACGGAAACGAACCTGCAAATCTTCCTCAAAGAAGTTGTTCAGGAAATCGTGCAGTGTGCCTTTCAGGTTGGTGAAGCTGATGTTTTTATCAACAATCAGACCTTCCATCTGGTGGAACATTGGGGTGTGGGTCTGATCGTAGTCGTTACGGTATACGCGACCCGGCGCGATGATGCGGATCGGTGGAGCCTGCTCCTTCATGGTACGGATCTGAACGCCAGATGTCTGAGTACGCAGCAGACGGGTGGCGTCAAACCAGAAAGTGTCGTGGTCAGCGCGTGCCGGATGATGGCCAGGAATGTTAAGGGCATCGAAGTTGTGGTAGTCATCTTCAATTTCCGGGCCAGTCGCCACGGTAAAGCCGAGCTCACCGAAGAAACTTTCAATACGATCGATAGTACGGGTAACCGGATGCAGACCGCCGTTTTCGATACGGCGACCCGGCAGAGAAACGTCAATCGTTTCTGCCGCCAGACGCGCATTCAGTACTGCACTTTCCAGCTCGGCTTTACGTGCGTTCAGCGCCTGTTGTACCTGCTCTTTGGCTTCGTTAATCACTGCACCTGCTGCCGGGCGCTCCTCTGCTGGCAGTTCACGCAGGGTAGTCATCTGAAGGGTCAGATGCCCTTTCTTGCCCAGATATTCGACGCGGACATTGTCTAACGCGGCAACATCTGAGGCCTGGTTAATGGCGGCCGTTGCACTGGCAACCAGCTCTGCGAGATGTGACATGGTTTTCCTCATTATGTCGGTGCAGACACCGAATTGTTGGACGTAATCTCTCAAATTCAGGCACAAAAAAAGCCTCCATCGGGAGGCTTATCTGGCGCTGTTTTTCGTTTCATCTTTCACGCGCTAGCCTCCTGAAGTCAGGTGCTAAAGTAAAAGAAGAAGCGGAAAATAGCAGCATTCATGCTTGCGTTACCTTGTAGGGTAAAAACCGTTAAGACCTTATTGAAAAGCCTGGACGGGTAAATGTCAATCTTCTGATAAGGCGATATGAAAAGAGGGAGCAAAGCCCCCTCTTTCAACTGGCTTATGCCAGTGCTGCTTTCGCTTTTTCGACCAGAGCGGTGAACGCTACTTTGTCGAATACTGCGATGTCAGCCAGGATCTTACGGTCGATTTCAACAGAGGCTTTTTTCAGGCCGTTGATGAATTTGCTGTAAGAAATACCGTTCTGACGTGCTGCTGCGTTGATACGCGCAATCCACAGTTGACGGAACTGACGCTTACGCTGACGACGGTCACGGTAAGCGTACTGACCTGCTTTGATAACAGCCTGGAAGGCAACGCGGTATACGCGTGAACGCGCACCGTAGTAGCCTTTAGCTTGTTTCAAAATTTTCTTGTGACGTGCACGTGCAATTACACCACGTTTTACGCGAGCCATGTGTGCTCTCCTGTATCTATTCTAAGTTAAAAAAGTTAAACGTTAACGACTTATGCGTACGGCAGGCACGCGATGACCAGGCCCAGATCGCCTTTAGAAACCATGGCTTTTGGACGCAGGTGACGTTTACGCTTGGTAGCTTTCTTAGTCAGAATGTGACGCAGGTTAGCGTGCTTGTGCTTAAAACCACCTTTACCGGTTTTTTTGAAGCGCTTAGCAGCACCGCGTACGGTCTTAATTTTTGGCATTTTAATAACTTCCACTTCGCATTGTTAAATAAACGAAACATAGGCGAACAAAACCTATGGGGCCCGAAGGCTCCACAGATTTTGCTGCTTGAAGGCCTTACTGTTTCTTCTTAGGAGCGAGCACCATGATCATCTGGCGGCCTTCGATCTTCGTTGGGAAGGATTCGACTACTGCCAGTTCACTCAGATCTTCACGGACGCGGTTAAGCACTTCCATACCAATCTGTTGGTGGGCCATCTCACGACCGCGGAAACGCAGCGTGATCTTGGCCTTATCGCCATCTTCCAGAAAGCGAATCAGGCTGCGGAGTTTTACCTGATAATCGCCATCGTCGGTACCAGGACGGAATTTGATTTCCTTAACCTGGATAACTTTTTGCTTCTTCTTCTGTTCCTTAGAAGATTTACTCTTTTCATAAAGGAACTTGCCGTAGTCCATAATACGACAAACTGGCGGTTCGGCGTTAGGGCTGATTTCAACTAAATCTACTCCAGCTTCTTCAGCTTTTTCGATCGCTTCTCTCAGACTCACAATCCCCAGTGGTTCACCTTCAAGATCTGTTAAGCGAACTTCCTGGGCGCGAATCTCGCCATTGATACGATTCGGACGTGCCGTTTGAACTCGTTTTCCGCCTTTAATACCTTATTCCTCCAGTTGTTGAAGACTGCGGCTGCGAATCTCTTGTTGCAGCTTCTCAATCACTTCACTTACGTCCAGGCTCCCCAGGTCTTTACCACGGCGGGTGCGAACGGCAACTTTGCCTGCTTCCACCTCTTTATCACCACAGACCAACATATACGGGACACGACGTAAAGTGTGCTCGCGGATTTTAAAGCCAATCTTCTCATTTCTCAAGTCTGCTTTTACGCGAATGCCCGCATTTTGTAGTTTCTGCGTCAATTCTTTAACGTAATCCGCCTGAGAATCGGTAATGTTCATCACAACTACCTGCACTGGCGCAAGCCAGGTTGGGAAGAAGCCCGCGAACTCTTCAGTCAGGATGCCGATGAAGCGCTCCAGTGAACCGAGAATCGCACGGTGAATCATAACCGGCACCTGACGCTCGTTGTCTTCACCAACATAAGAGGCGCTTAAACGCTGCGGCAGGGAGAAGTCCAGCTGTACCGTTCCGCACTGCCATGCGCGATCGAGGCAGTCATACAGGGTAAATTCAATTTTTGGACCGTAGAATGCGCCCTCGCCCAGCTGGTATTCGAACGGAATACCGTTCTCTTCCAGCGCCACGGCGAGATCCGCCTCTGCGCGATCCCATGTCTCATCGCTACCGATACGTTTTTCCGGACGCGTTGAGAGTTTGACCACGATCTTCTCGAAGCCAAAGGTGCTGTACATATCGTAGACCATACGAATACAGGCGTTAACTTCATCACGTACCTGATCTTCAGTACAGAAGATATGCGCATCATCCTGAGTAAAGCCACGAACACGCATCAGACCGTGCAGCGCACCTGATGGCTCGTTACGGTGGCAGCTACCGAACTCCGCCATACGCAGCGGTAGATCGCGGTAGGATTTCAGACCCTGGTTGAAGATCTGAACGTGGCCCGGACAGTTCATTGGCTTGATGCAGTATTCACGGTTCTCAGACGAAGTGGTGAACATCGCATCTTTGTAGTTGTCCCAGTGGCCGGTTTTTTCCCACAGCACACGGTCCATCATGAACGGGCCTTTCACTTCCTGATACTGGTACTCTTTCAGCTTGGAGCGCACGAACGTTTCCAGTTCACGGAAGATTGTCCAGCCGTCGTTATGCCAGAACACCATCCCCGGCGCTTCTTCCTGCATATGATACAGGTCAAGCTGCTTACCGATTTTACGGTGGTCACGCTTAGCCGCCTCTTCCAGGCGTTGCAGGTACGCGTTCAGGGCTTTCTTATCGGCCCATGCGGTACCATAGATACGCTGCAACATTTTATTGTTGCTGTCGCCACGCCAGTAGGCGCCTGCGATTTTCATCAGTTTGAAGTGATGACAGAAGCGCATATTCGGCACGTGCGGTCCACGGCACATGTCGACATATTCTTCGTGATGGTACAAGCCAGGCTTGTCATCATGAGCGATGTTTTCATCAAGAATCGAGACTTTATAGCTCTCGCCGCGCTTCACGAAGGTTTCACGCGCTTCATGCCAGCTGACTTTCTTCTTGATGACGTCATAGTTCGTTTCGGCGAGCTCATGCATACGTTTTTCGAGCGCGTCGATATCTTCCTGTGTCAGGGTGTGGTCAAGGTCAACGTCGTAGTAGAAGCCGTTGTCGATAACCGGGCCGATCGCCATTTTGGTGTTGGGCCACAGCTGCTTAATAGCATGACCTAACAGGTGCGCACAGGAGTGACGAATGATCTCCAGACCTTCTTCGTCTTTCGCGGTGATGATCGCAAGCGTTGCATCGCTTTCAATCAGATCGGACGCGTCTACCAGTTCACCGTTTACGCGGCCTGCAATGGTTGCTTTTGCGAGTCCAGGACCGATATCCAGTGCAACATCCATTGGGCTTACAGCGTGGTCGAAATGGCGTTGGCTGCCATCAGGAAGAGTAATTACAGGCATTTTATATCCTTATTTGCAGTGATGCCCCACACATAAGAGCATATACAAAGAAAATAATCGTGATTTAACAGTAGATTACGAAACCATCTGACCAACAATCGTCAAATTGGTTCGTCATCATGCACCTGCCGATTCAGATAAATGCGGATTTACGGCAAGCAGCGTAATGGTAACACTATTAACAGGGCGAATGCACCTTCCCGCGACCGATTTGAACCGCTCATTCTTATGTCTGCGGTCATGAACTTTTGTTGACGGGGGCTCGCAATCCGAAAGTGCTGAGCTATTCTTGATCTGGTCCTTAAACATCGAAGGGGTATCACATGAATGTATCGAGCAGAACCGTTGTGATATTGAATCTACTTTCCGCTGCTGGTCTGGTATTGATACTGGCCGACAGATTCCACTGGTTTTAAGCCGAACCGCTGTTCTGGCATAACCTGTTGTCCCGGGTAAAGCGCTTTCTGGCGCAGACTTTGGTAGACTAAGGGTATCAACTGACAAGGATTGGGTTATGCCTACAAAAAGATTTGCCGTTAAGCACTGGAAAATGGTCGTGGTGTTAATCGCTATTTGCGGCGCGATGTTGCTGCTGCGTTGGGCCGCGATGATCTGGGGCTAATATTATGTCAGCGAAAACGTGCCGTGAATTTACTGAATAAATCTTAACTATCTTTACGATAATTTATGGTCCAAAACCGGTACGTCATAATCCGGTTTTCGCCAGGCTGGGACAGCGTATATATTCCATCACATGTGGCAATTGAAATATCAGGACCACTCACCCGCCACCAGCTTGTGTACATCAAATGCATCATTCATTGACTGGCCGGTAGACTGGGAGCCAGGGGCAATGTTGGAGCCTGCTTCAACATCAGAGGCTTTAGCGATCCCGACTGGGCTGTTAACGTCACTGGCAGGTTGCGTCATATTATCAGCAGCAAATACGCCAAATGAAAGTGCGGAAAGCACCATCGCTGCTGTAGCGGTTTTGATTTTTTTCATAATTCTGTTCTCATACTTAATTAATGCAGAAATGCCTGAGGCGAGTTTTTTGCCTGTGCCGTAAGTGTAGATCTGGATCACACTTTTGCCTAGTCAAATTATTTATCAAATCGTGTCAAATAAACTGAATAAGGCCTGGTCGCCTAATTATGGAGAAATTATGAAGACGAAAGCATGCCTATTATTTCAAAACGCCGTTTAATATAAATAAGCACAGTTTCAAAAAATAAAAAACAGGCCGAGAATAGTCCCGGCCCGAAGAAATTACATTTTATAACCTAAAGAAATCGTGGTTCGGCGATCGGTATGTTCCGGCGCGGAATCAGGCGGTGATGAGTTCCAGGTTACGTTGTACGCCACCTTGAGTCCAAAGTGTTCGTTGATAGCCACGTTCAACGCACTTTCAGAGTTCAGCGTTGTATCTTCAGCACCAAACACCGACACACCCTGGGTGAATTTAGCGTTGTCAGTCATTTGCCATGCGTAGGTGCCCGATGCATAACCCAGCGGCTGGGTTTCATCTTCGCCGTTGGTGTACTCGTCGTAACGGACACCCGGACCGAATTCAAAACGGAGGCTGTGCACCGGTCCATTCAGGAACTGACGACCATAACCCGCAGTCATGACATCGCGCTGGCGATAGCCGTTGTAGCGGTCAGTAAGCCAACTCGCCTGCCCGAACAGGTAGTCATAATCTGTCATGTTGTAACGGCTACGCCCACCTACCGCGTATTTCTCAGAGGAGCGTTCATCGTTAGCAGACGTGTTGCTGGCATTGCCCCACAGCGACCAGGCCGTGGTGTTGCCGTACCAGGTCAGGGTGCTGTCTGCGGTCATGGAGGAGCTTTTCGTGTTACCGGATTGCGCCAGATACCCGGCATTCACGTTACCTTCAAAGGGTTTTTTGGCAGTGGAGGGATCGTCCATGACAGTAAAAACGGTATCATCGGCGGTTGCATTCAGTGACGCAAATACGCCACCCGCCAGCATCAGTGCTGCGGGTACTGTCTTCAAAAGCTTCATTTATTTTAGGAGTCCGTACAACATAAAAAGAGACCGTCACGGTCTCGGAAACTTTCTTGCGGATCAATGACAAGGCGACCATAGAAAGGTAACAAATTATAAAAAGCCGCAAATAACATAGCAATAATTTCTTCTTTCATTTTTTGAATAAGAACCATCCCAAAACGCGATTTAATGTATATACCCGGCCAAGGTTTTTTGTCAGCATTCATTTTTAAAATCATACTGTTATTTACGTTGCCTTCCTGCCAAACGGTGCCAGGCTTAAAATAACCCATGATAAAAGGAGGTCATGATGGCTTCGATTTACACGCTGACGCTCTCCCCTTCCCTCGACTCTGCGACCATGACGCCGCAAATCTATCCGGAAGGTAAGCTGCGCTGTAGCGCGCCGGTGTTTGAGCCGGGCGGCGGCGGCATTAACGTGGCGCGTGCCATTACCCATCTCGGCGGAAAAGCAACCGCCATCTTCCCCGCTGGCGGCGCCACGGGTGAGCATCTGGTTGCGTTGCTGGCAGATGAACAGGTTGCCGTAGATACCGTTGACGCCAGAGACTGGACCCGGCAAAACCTGCATGTCCATGTTGAATCCAGCGGCGAGCAATATCGTTTTGTGATGCCAGGGGCGAAGTTGAGCGATGATGAGTTTCGTCAACTGGAAGAGAAAGTGCTGACCATTGAAAGCGGCTCATTGCTGGTGATCAGCGGTAGCCTGCCGCCGGGCGTCAAAACAGAAAAGCTGACGGCACTGGTTCAGGCGGTGCTCCAGCGCGGCATCCGCTGCATTGTCGATAGCTCAGGCGATGCCCTGAAGGCGGCGTTAGAGCCCGGACAACTTGAACTTGTCAAACCTAACCAGAAAGAGCTCAGTGCGCTTGTCAATCGCGAGCTCAACCAGCCTGATGACGTGCGTACTGCCGCAGAAGAGCTGGTACGCACGGGCAAAGCGCATCGCGTTGTAGTCTCTCTCGGTCCTCAGGGTGCGCTGGCCGTCGACAAGACGGGCTGCGTGCAGGTTGTTCCACCGCCGATGAAAAGTCAGAGTACCGTGGGTGCCGGTGACAGTATGGTTGGCGCGATGGTGCTGAAGCTGGCGCAGGGCGCTTCGCTTCTGGAGATGGCACGCTATGGCGTCGCGGCAGGGAGCGCTGCCACCATCAATCAGGGAACCCGTCTGTGTTCGCTTGCGGATACTCAGAAAATTGTCGATTACCTGGCGAGAAGCTGAACGTGCTTCCCCTTCCCGTGGAGGGGGAAGTCGCCAAATATGGCTTATCGACTATGCTAAGAAAACTTTCAGGATAACAACGAGGTGAATTATGAGCAGTGGTGATATCACCCGCTACGTCGTAACCGTCAATATTCATGAAGCATCGCTGACCGAACTGAATGAACTCAACAACGCTTTCACGCGGGCGAATTTTCTGCTCACGCTGACGGACGATGAGGGCAATATTCACGATCTCGGCTCGCTGGCCTTTGGCCTGATAAGCCCGCTGAGTCAGGAGGAGGTGAAGGCGCTGGCCAGTAGCCTGGTGGAAAGCGTGACTGACAAAGCCACGGAAATTGATGTGGATAGCTGGGAAAACTGGCATAAAAAAGAGCAATAAGTGCCCTGTACAAAATTAAACCGCTCAGTTGTGCGTTAGTTCCTGTTTTTTTATAGCCGTTTTGCGCTAACTTTATGATCTGGCAGACAACATGGGAGAGACATCATGTGGCAGGCTATCAGTCATCTTTTAAGTGAGCAACTGGGTGAAGGTGAAATTGAACTGCGTAACGAACTGCCAGGCGGAGAGATCCATGCCGCATGGCATTTACGTTACGCCGGGCGCGATCTCTTCGTAAAATGTGATGAGCGCGAATTGCTCCCCATTTTTACGGCCGAAGCCGATCAGCTTGAGTTGTTATCGCGCAGTAAAACAGTCAACGTTCCACAGGTTTTAGCCGTTGGCAGCGATCGTGACTACAGCTTTCTGGTGATGAACTATCTTCCGGCGCGCCCT
This sequence comes from Enterobacter sp. DSM 30060, assembly GCF_013375955.1. Lineage (NCBI taxonomy): Bacteria > Pseudomonadati > Pseudomonadota > Gammaproteobacteria > Enterobacterales > Enterobacteriaceae > Enterobacter > Enterobacter sp. DSM 30060. Next base: position 3,633,208 of record NZ_CP056118.1, on the reverse strand, counting down.
CTGGATGCGCACAACGCCTTTATTCTAGGCCAACAGATCGCCCGTTTGCACCAGTGGAGCGATCAACCTCAGTTTGGGCTCGATTTCGATAACGACCTCTCTACCACCCCACAGCCAAACGCGTGGCAACGCCGCTGGTCGACTTTTTTCGCCGAGCAGCGCATAGGCTGGCAGCTGGAGCTGGCCGCTGAAAAGGGACTAGCGTTCGGCAACATCGACGCGATTGTTGAACACATTCAGCAGCGTCTGGCTTCGCATCAGCCTCAGGCTTCCCTTCTGCACGGTGATTTATGGTCGAACAACTGCGCGCTTGGGCCTGATGGTCCCTATATATTTGACCCGGCCTGCTACTGGGGCGACAGAGAATGTGACCTCGCGATGCTGCCGTTGCACCCTGAACAGCCGCCGCAAATTTATGATGGCTATCAGTCTGTCTCGCCGTTACCTGCGGGTTTCCTTGAACGTCAGCCGGTTTATCAGCTGTACACCTTGCTAAACCGGGCGATTTTGTTTGGCGGGAGTCATCTGGTGAATGCCCAGCGGGCGCTGGATCGTATCCTGGCGGCATAGCGGGAGGGGGCGGCAATACGCCCCCTTTGACATTACAGGAAGCCGAGCAGCGTAAAGAAGAAATACCCGGCCACAATGATAATAACCGGCAGGATGTAGAGCGGGAAAAACTGCACAAAAATGGTATGACGCGGAACGACAATGCGCGATTCGATCTGCTCGCGGCTCATCCCGTCAGGGCCTTTCGCCTTCTCAAGTATCAGCTGATCTTCCACCCCTTCGCGTAAAAAGCGGGTCTGGCGACTCATGCGCGCGCCGGAGGCCTGCAACGCCATCGCGATAAAGATCAACGCATAGATTATCCAGAACCCGACATTCAGCTGGTGGTGAAAATCCGGGGTGGGCGAGTTGAACCAGAAGACGTTCAGGAATGGGGTGTTAAACCGCATCATCTCAATCATGACGTGGGCAAAATCAAGCATGACGGCATTAATGCCCGGCTGTTTTTCGCTGTGATCGTACATAAATTTAAGTACGGAGATCAGCGTTGAAATCAGGGCGGGAATGAAAATAACCCAACCAGCAATACGTTTTAAGACTGCGATGCGTCCAGCTTGTTGATACGTCATTAGTTCCTCTTCATAAAGACGCGTTATTTGTGCCTAAGTCTACCTGCTGTCGGTCATTTTCGCCCGATCTTTGAATGCAATATGCTAAATTGCTTGTGCTTAGCACCGTTCGTCTTACCCCCAAGATAAGGAGATGTTGTAATGTCGACACCGCGCCAGATACTTGCCGCTATTTTTGACATGGATGGATTGTTGATTGATTCCGAACCCCTGTGGGATCGGGCTGAACTGGACGTGATGGCCAGCCTCGGCGTCGATATCAGTCGTCGTAATGAGCTTCCCGATACCCTGGGGCTGCGCATCGATATGGTGGTTGACCTTTGGTATGCCCACCAGCCATGGGTTGGCCCGGATCGCGACGAAGTTACGGCGCGCATTATCAACCGTGCTATCTCCCTTGTAGAAGAGAATAAGCCTCTGTTACCGGGCGTACGCGACGCTATCGCCCTGTGCAAGGCGCAAGGGCTGAAAGTGGGGCTTGCCTCTGCCTCACCTCTGCATATGCTGGAAAAAGTGCTGACGATGTTCGGGCTGCGCGACAGCTTCGACGCGCTGGCCTCGGCCGAAAAGCTTCCTTACAGCAAGCCACATCCGCAGGTGTATATGGACTGCGCCGCGAAACTGGGGCTGGATCCGCTTACCTGTGTGGCGCTGGAAGATTCGGTTAACGGCATGGTGGCGTCCAAAGCCGCACGTATGCGCTCCATCGTTGTGCCGGCTGAAGAAGGCCGACACGATCCCCGCTTTGCCCTCGCGGATGTCAGGCTGACGTCTCTTGAAGAATTGACTGCCCGCCATCTGCGCGGAGAGTAACGCTCTTTCAGGCAGCTTCGGCTGCCTGTATCACAAAATTAAAACAACGTTTTACTTTATTTGCTTTTCTCATTCCAGACTCCTATCCTTACGTGCAGAATGACAATAACCTGACTTCTGAGGCGCGTATGATACTGGATGTTTTTACTCTGGCAGGAAAAGTGGCGATGGTGACCGGGTGCGATACCGGTCTGGGGCAAGGCATGGCCATTGCCCTCGCCCAGGCAGGATGCGATATCGTGGGGGTAAACCGCAAGGTTCCTGACGAAACGGCAGCGCGCGTCACGGCGCTGGGACGGCGCTTTATCGCAATTCGCGCCGATCTCGGCAAGCATGAGAGTATTCAGAGCGTCGTGGATACCGCCATCACAGAGATGGGCCGCATCGATATTCTGGTTAACAATGCCGGCACCATTCGTCGGTGCGATGCGCTGGAATTTAGCGAGAAGGACTGGGACGAGGTCATCGATCTCAATCTGAAATCGGTCTTTTTCCTCTCTCAGGCAGTAGCGAAACAGTTTATCGTGCAGGGTCAGGGCGGCAAGATTATTAACATTGCCTCCATGCTCTCCTTCCAGGGCGGCATTCGGGTGCCGTCCTATACGGCTTCGAAAAGCGGCGTACTCGGGCTCACCCGCTTGCTGGCAAACGAATGGGCGCCGCTAGGTATTAACGTGAACGCTATCGCGCCGGGTTATATGGCGACAAATAACACCCAACAACTTCGCGATGATGAGCAGCGCAGCCAGGCGATCCTCGACCGTATTCCGGCGGGCCGCTGGGGACTTCCGGAGGATTTACAGGGTCCGGTGGTGTTTCTGGCCTCGGCGGCGTCGGATTACGTTAACGGCCATACCCTTGCCGTAGACGGTGGCTGGCTGGCGCGCTAACCGCCGGTTTGTGACAAAGAGTTACACCGTCACCTCTTTCACACACTGTATAAAAACCCTATACTGTATGGATTGACAGTTTACCGGGTTTTATCATGACGGCGGAAGGCCACCTGCTTTTTTCACTTGCCTGTGCAGTGTTTGCTAAAAACGCTGAACTGACCCCTGTGCTGGCCCAGGGGGACTGGTGGCATATTGTCCCTTCTGCCGTGCTGACCTGCCTGCTGCCGGACATCGACCATCCAAAATCATTCCTTGGTCAGCGGCTGAAGTGGATTTCAAAACCCATCGCCAGAGCCTTTGGTCATCGCGGGTTTACCCACAGCCTGCTGGCCGTATTTGGCCTGCTTACACTCTTCTATTTGAAGGTTCCCGAGAGTTGGATAGTCCCGGCGGATGCCATTCAGGGCATGGTGCTCGGCTACTTAAGCCATATCCTCGCCGATATGCTGACGCCAGCGGGCGTTCCGCTGCTCTGGCCCTGCCGCTGGCGTTTCCGCCTGCCAATCCTCGTGCCGCAAAAAGGCAACCAGCTGGAGCGCGTTCTGTGCATGGCGCTGTTTGCCTATGCCGTCTGGATGCCGCAGACATTGCCCGAAAATGGTGCAGTGCGCTGGTCATCGCAGATGATCAACTCGCTGCAATTTCAGTTCAATCGTTTTATTAATCACCAGATTGAGCATTAAACCGGCAATACAATCACTTTTGTCATAAACCATTCCATATGGATATAAGCGCCACATCACACTTCTGATAACCTTGCGCCAACAGGTTCGGTAAAAACCGACCGTATAATAAATCAGGAGAACGGGGATGAATTTTCCACTCATCGCGAACATTGTTGTGTTCGTCGTATTGCTATTGCTTCTCGCCCAGGCTCGCCACAAACAGTGGAGCCTGGCGAAAAAGGTACTGGTTGGTCTGGTCATGGGCGTGGTGTTTGGCCTGGCCTTACACGCTATTTACGGCTCCGACAGCCCGGTACTGAAAGATTCCATTCAGTGGTTCAACATTGTCGGTAACGGCTATGTACAGCTGCTGCAAATGATCGTTATGCCGCTGGTATTCGCCTCAATTCTGAGCGCCGTAGCCCGGCTGCATAATGCTTCTCAACTGGGTAAAATCAGTTTCCTGACCATTGGCACCCTGCTCTTCACCACGCTGATTGCGGCGCTGGTGGGTGTGCTGGTTACCAATCTGTTTGGCCTGACTGCTGAAGGTCTGGTGCAGGGTAGCGCTGAAACCGCGCGTCTGACGGCGATTGAGACCAACTACGTGGGTAAAGTGGCCGATCTGACCGTTCCGCAGATGGTGCTCTCCTTCATTCCGAAAAACCCGTTTGCTGACCTGACCGGTGCAAGCCCAACCTCCATTATCAGCGTAGTGATCTTCGCTGCGTTCCTGGGCGTGGCTGCGCTGAAGCTGCTGAAGGACGATGCGCCGAAAGGCGAGCGGGTTCTGACTGCCATCGATACCCTGCAAAGCTGGGTAATGAAGCTGGTGCGTCTGGTCATGCAGCTGACGCCATACGGTGTCCTGGCGCTGATGACCAAAGTCGTGGCAGGTTCTAACCTGCAAGACATCATCAAGCTTGGCAGCTTTGTGATTGCCTCGTACCTCGGTCTGGGCATCATGTTTGTTGTGCACGGCATCCTGCTGGCGGTGAACGGCGTTGGCCCGCTGAAATATTTCCGCAAAGTCTGGCCGGTGCTGACCTTCGCCTTCACCAGCCGTTCCAGCGCGGCATCGATTCCGCTGAACGTGGAAGCACAGACACGTCGTCTGGGCGTACCCGAGTCTATCGCCAGCTTCTCGGCCTCCTTTGGCGCCACCATCGGGCAGAACGGCTGTGCGGGTCTCTACCCGGCGATGCTGGCCGTGATGGTTGCCCCAACCGTGGGTATTAACCCGCTGGATCCGGTCTGGATTGCGACGCTGGTCGGTATCGTGACCATTAGCTCCGCCGGTGTTGCGGGCGTGGGCGGCGGCGCGACCTTCGCTGCGCTGATCGTTCTGCCTGCGCTGGGGCTGCCGGTAACGCTGGTTGCCCTGCTGATCTCTGTTGAACCACTGATCGATATGGGTCGTACCGCGTTGAACGTGAGTGGTTCAATGACCGCCGGTACCCTGACCAGCCAGTGGCTGAAGCAGACCGACAAAACGATTCTCGACAGTGAAGATGATGCCGAACTGGCACATCGTTAATCACTGCTGAAATAAAAAAACCGCCATCGGGCGGTTTTTTTATGGCTGTTATTCTTCAACCTCTTCATCCTGGCGGGTCTGCATTGCCCATCGCTGCGCCGATTCCGGCACCGTAAACGCAGGGGAGCGACGGAAGTGCTCGCCAATCAGCACGAAGGCAACGTATTTACCCCGCAGCATCCAGACATCGCGAAAACCATCCACCTTCAGGGCATGGTCTGGCGGCGCGGGCTCAACGCGGGGTACATAGCTAATAACCTGGCGGTTTTGTTGACGAAGAGGTTTCATAAGCGACGGGTTCACTAAAGCAAATTCTTAAAGCAGGAAATTTCTATCATAGCCGATTCTCCCCCCGCCCGTCGCGCCTGACGTATCGCAGATGGCTCCTTTCGCTAATCAATATCTGAAAACGCTTAGTTCGCCTGCTAATTCTTAACATTGTTCTATCCTTAATAGGGTTTTTAGGAATGAACAAAGGAGAAGCGTGCAATGTCGAACAATGATAAACCACATCAGTCACCCATTCATGGGACTGAAGAATCTCAACCGGGAATGGACTCACTTGCCCCAGCCGACGGCTCACACAAACCATCACCGGGTCCTTCCGCACCGGGTGAACAGCCTACCGCCCCGGGCAGCATGAAAGCCCCGGAAACGGAAAACGAAAAGCTGAAATCGCTCGATCCTCACCGCAAGGGCGGTGAAGGCCATGCGCTGACCACGAACCAGGGCGTTCGCATTGCCGATGATCAGAACTCCCTGCGCGCCGGAACGCGCGGCCCGACGCTGCTGGAAGATTTCATCCTGCGCGAAAAAATCACCCATTTCGACCATGAGCGTATCCCTGAGCGTATCGTCCACGCTCGCGGCTCCGCGGCGCACGGCTATTTCCAGCCGTACAAGAGCCTGAAGGAGATCACCAAAGCAGATTTCCTTTCCGATCCGAACAAAATCACACCGGTGTTTGTGCGTTTCTCTACCGTACAGGGCGGCGCGGGTTCGGCCGACACGGTGCGTGATATCCGCGGCTTCGCCACCAAATTCTATACCGAAGAGGGCATTTTCGACCTCGTCGGGAATAACACCCCGGTTTTCTTCATACAGGACGCGCATAAGTTCCCTGACTTTGTCCATGCGGTAAAACCAGAACCACACTGGGCCATACCGCAGGGACAAAGTGCGCATGACACATTCTGGGACTACGTCTCCTTGCAACCGGAAACCCTTCACAACGTGATGTGGGCGATGTCTGACCGGGGGATCCCGCGCAGCTATCGCACCATGGAAGGCTTTGGTATTCATACCTTCCGTCTGATTAACGCTGAAGGTAAAGCGACGTTTGTGCGTTTCCACTGGAAACCGGTCGCAGGGAAAGCGTCGCTGGTGTGGGATGAAGCGCAGAAGCTGACCGGACGCGATCCGGACTTCCACCGTCGCGAACTGTGGGAATCCATTGAAGCCGGTGATTTCCCGGAATACGAGCTGGGGTTACAGCTGATCCCGGAAGAAGACGAGTTCAAATTCGACTTCGACCTGCTCGACCCGACCAAGCTTATTCCTGAAGAGTTGGTGCCGGTTCAGCTGGTGGGTAAAATGGTGCTTAACCGCAACCCGGATAACTTCTTCGCGGAAAATGAGCAGGCAGCGTTCCACCCGGGCCATATTGTGCCGGGGCTGGACTTCACCAACGATCCGCTGCTGCAGGGTCGTCTGTTCTCTTACACCGATACGCAGATCAGCCGTCTTGGTGGACCTAACTTCCATGAGCTCCCAATCAACCGTCCGACCTGTCCGTACCATAACTTCCAGCGTGACGGGATGCATCGCCAGGATATCGATACCAACCCGGCGAACTACGAGCCGAACTCCATTAACGATAACTGGCCGCGTGAAACCCCGCCGGGGCCAAAACGTGGCGGATTCGAGTCGTATCAGGAGCGCGTGGACGGAACAAAAATTCGCGAGCGCAGCCCGTCATTCGGCGAATATTACGCTCAGCCTCGCCTGTTCTGGAACAGCCAGACCCCGATCGAACAGCAGCACATTATCGGCGGCTTCAGCTTCGAGCTGAGCAAAGTGGTGCGTACCTACATTCGCGAGCGCGTGGTCGACCATCTGGCGCATATTGATATCCAGCTTGCTCAGGGCGTAGCGAATAATCTCGGCATTACGCTGACTGACGAGCAATGCCATGCTGCACCGCCTAAAGACGTGAACGGGCTTAAGAAGGATCCGTCCCTGAGCCTGTACGCGGTACCTGGCGGGACGATCAAAGGCCGCGTAGTGGCTATCCTGCTGAACGATAAACCGCGCGCCAGCGACGTGCTGGGGATCATGAGGGCGCTCAAGACTCAGGGCGTACATGCCAAACTGCTTTACTCACGCATGGGTGAAGTGACGGCCGATGATGGCTCCGTCCTGCCGATTGCCGCGACCTTTGCCGGGGCACCGTCCCTGACGGTTGATGCGGTGATTATGCCGTGCGGCGACGTTGAGAGTCTGCTCGGTAACGGTGATGCCGCCTATTATATGCTGGAAGCCTATAAGCACCTGAAGCCAATCGCCCTCGCAGGCGATGCGCGGAAGTTTAAATCGCTGCTGAAGGTACCGGATCAAGGGGAAGAAGGCATTGTCGAAGGTGATAACATTGACGATGCGTTTATGACCCGGCTGTTTGACCTGCTCGCCGCGCACCGCGTGTGGTCGCGCAGCAGCAAGATTGACCAGATACCGGCGTAAAAAAAGCCGGGTGGCGATACGCTTACCCGGCCTATATTTCGACTGATGTTGTAGGCCCGGTAAGGCGAAGCCGTCCCCGGGCTTTATTTTGCTCACAAATCCCTGAACGTCCCCAGACGAAACCCACGCTCGGCAATCGCATACGTCAACGACGCCGACGTTAGCACGTCCAGTTCCGCCAGACGCGGCCAGCAGTAGGCGCTCTTACGTACGATGTTATCGACAAACGCCGGATGCGCCATTACCTCAAGCGAGCGCTCCCCTTTTGCGGCGGAGGCATCCAGCACCTTCAGGAACAGCGCTTCGTCGATATCGTCGCCATAAAATGCGCTGCTGAACCCCTCCGTTGACGTCACCGCAACGTCCGGCAGTCCGCGCACCTCCCGATCCACGCGCATCGCCACGCCTTTACGTTTGGCAAATTCTGCCACAAGCGGGAAAATCGCCGGGATCATATGCACATGATGATGACTGTCGATATGGGTGGGCTCGCGGCCAAACACATCCACAAAGCGGTTAAACTGGCAATCCAGCTCGCGGGCAATCTCATCGAGCGGCAGAGCGTCCTGCTCCGCCATTTCCCAAATCCATTTACCCAGTTGTCCGTCGCGCGTCAGCCCCGGCATCGGTGAAAGGGGCAACCCAAGCGTCAGCACAAAGTGCATGCCCACGCCCAGTTCGGGCAGCTCACGGCTTAGCTGCGCCGCATGTTCCACCGCCTCACCGTTGATGAGCGCTGTTGTAGAGGTCACGACGCCCCGGCGACAGGCTTCGATAATGCCGTAGTTCTGCCCTTTTGACAGGCCGAAATCATCGGCATTGACGATCAGCAGGTTTTCCATCGCGCCTCCTCTTAACGGTGTGTGAGTTTCAGTTTCTCAACCGTTGCAGCAAAGTTTGGCAGCCATTTCTCATGCGCCAGGATCATCTCACTCGCGAGTTTTTCAGCGTCACGGTCAGAATGCACCAGCGGGCTCAGGTTCAGCGCCAGCAGCACGTCATTCAGCTCGCCGCTCAGGGCCGCATTGCTCGCCGCCACTTCAAAGCCTTTGATGGTGTGAATCAGGCCCATCACCTTATCGTCGAAGTGGGTAATGCGGGGATGCGGTTTTGCACCCTCGCGCCCAAGGATGCAGGTCATCTCTACGGCCCAGTCTGCCGGGATATTGTCGATGTGCCCATGATGCGGAACGTTCACATAGTGCTCGGCCTGCTTGTCATTGTAAATGGCGTTGATCACTTCACACGCGGCATCTGAATAGTATGCCCCACCGCGCTGCTCAAGCTCTTTCGGTTTGACGTTCAGGTTCGGATCTTTATACAAATCAAAAAGCTGCTTCTCTACTTTCTGTACAACCTGAGCGCGTGCGCCACCTTTGTAGTATTCGCCCATTTCAATCGCCAGCATCTCTTTCTGCTTGAAGTAGTAAAGCAGATACGAGCACGGCAGCAGATTCAGGGAGCGGATCAGCCCTTCGCTGAACGGCAGATCGAAGATGTTTTTCACCGAGGCCGCGGTCAGGCGACCAGAGGCAACGCCATCAAGCAGTTCCGCAAAGCGCGATTGCCCGTTCACAATCACATCTTTGATAAAGACCATGTGGTTCAGGCCGAACAGGTCAATGGACAATTCATCGTTATCGGTTAGCGCCAGCACATCGCGGATGAACATCTTCATGCCGATCGGAATATTGCAGACGCCGATAAAGCGTTTGAAACCGGTGTGACGATAGACTGCCTCGGTGACCATCCCGGCCGGGTTGGTAAAGTTAATCACCCACGCGTTCGGGCAGATCTCCTCCACGTCTTTAATGATGTCAAAAATGACCGGAATCGTACGCAGACCTTTAAACAGGCCACCTGCCCCGTTGGTTTCCTGGCCCAGATAACCGTGGCTCAGCGGAATACGCTCGTCCAGCTCACGCGCCTTCAGCTGGCCGACGCGCAGCTGGGTGGTCACGAAGTCAGCATCTTTCAGCGCCAGGCGGCGATCCAGCGTTTTATGCACGGTTAAAGGCACGCCTGCTTTTTCAACCATGCGTTTGCACAGTTCAAAAATAATATTTAGCTTCTCCTGACCTTCTTCAACATCTACCAGCCATAATTCGCTGACCGGTAATTCATGATAACGTTTCAGGAAACCTTCAAGTAATTCCGGGGTATAGCTGCTGCCGCCACCAATGGTTACGACTTTTAATTTCTTTTGCATAAACTCTCCCTTAGCTTATCAGGGTAATCGCCTGCAAGGTATAGCGTACTCTTCCCGCTATTTGGGCAAGCCATTACGTCAATATTCCTGGCGGATAACCGCCGAAAGTTAATTAATTACCGTTAAATTTTTGCGGTAACTGTTCGGTGTGAATGAAGTCATTTTCTTAAAGGTTTTAATAAACAGGCTGGGGCTGCTGTAACCCGATTCGTAAGCGATATCGGTGACAGAGTAGTTAGTAATTTCCAGCTGTTTTTTGGCAAAATTGATGCGGATTTCATTAATAATTTGAACAGGCGTTTTACGGTAATAGCGCTGCGTGGCACGCGTTAAATATTCCTGCGATTTACCCGACAGCGCCACCATGTTTTCCAGGGCGTTATCGCTGAACTGTCCTTTGTCGTGCATCAGCTCCACGGTACTGCGCAGCCACTGAGGAATATCATCCACCACCTGCTGTTCTTCACGGTGATGGCGAAGACGGTTCATGACGTAGAACGTCACGGTTTCAATAAATTCATCAAATTCATTGTCGCGGAAATTCAGCGAGGCGATAACCGTTTCAATCCAGGTCATAAACTCATTTTTAACGCGATACACCTGTGACGCCACAAAGCAGAACGGAACCAGCGGCAGATAGTGCTTCTCGAAGAAACGCCTGCTCACCCCTACGTTAAGAATGCGCGTCGCACCAAACTCATAAAAGCTCTGGTGATAGGACCCCATCGGCAGGAAGACGAAATCGCCACGCTCAAGCAGGACGCGCTTACCGTTAATCTCCTGATAGTAGCGGCCGGTCAGAACAATCGTGAACTCGTAGTAGTCATGCTGGTGCAGACCGCTGGCGCTCTCCGTTTTGTTGTAAATCACCACGTGAAAATTCTTGCCATTAAACAGCTGCTGCTCATGTGCGGTTTTGATTTCCATCGTGCTGACCTCCTGGTGCCTGTTCAGACTTACTGCATCTTCTCGTGAAGCTCGATGAGCTCCGCTACCATCTCGCGCGCCAGCATGGAGGTCATCAGGTGATCCTGCGCATGTACCAGCACCAGACTCACTTTCATCTTTCCTTCGCCCTGGTCGCTTTCGATGAGTTTCGTCTGCACCAGATGCGCTTCGTTTAACGCCGTACGGGACTGCTCCATCATGGTTTTCGCGGCAACAAAATCGCCCTGCTTAGCCTGCTTAAGCGCCGCATACGCCAGGCTTCGCGCCTGCCCGGAATTGATGATGAGCCCCATCACCACCTCTTCCAGATCGTTCACTGCGGTTTCTTCGGCAACGATACTCTCTAAATCTAACATCTTTAAGCTCCTTTACGCTGGCGCGGGCTGCCCCGCGCCGTGCAATTTTAGAATTTCAGTGCGAGGGCGATATCCTCTTCGCTCTCTTCTTCATCGATAACCGTTGCAGCCTTGTTCGCAATCGCCACGAACGGCATGTAGAGCAGGGTTGCAATCCCGAGGTTGAATATCGCCAGCAGGAAGGCGGCCACGCTACCGTTGGTGTTGAAGAACGCGCCCAGACCAGCTGGCATCGTCCACGGCGCAATGTTGGTCACCGGCGGGATAATGCCCAGGTAATACGCCGTCAGCGTAATCGCGGCCAGCAGCGGCTGAACCAGGATGAATGGAATGAACATCACCGGGTTCATGATAATTGGCAGACCAAACAGGATCGGCTCGTTAATCTGGAAGATGCCTGACGGCAGGGCCAGCTTCGCAACCTGACGATGGTCGGCGCGGCGAGAGACAATAAAGACCGCGATGATCAGACCCAGCGTCGCCCCGGTACCGCCCAGGAAGATATAGGAGTCAAGCATCGGCTTCGCCCACACATGGAAGGTTTTACCGGCCGCCAGCGCCGCATCGACGGAGCCGTACTGCTGGTAAAGCGCGACGTTTTCCAGTGCCCACGGGGTCATAATACCGCTGTCCAGCGCCGCCAGTGCCAGTGAACCATGCACGCCGAAGAACCACAGCAGGGAGGTAAAGATGACATACGCCCAACCGACCACGCTACCCATCGACGCCAGCGGCGTTGAGATAGAGTCCATAATGATCTGGTGGAAGTTAGTCCCCCAGTGAGAGAGCGCCCAGGCAATAATCCCCATGATGGAGAGAATAATGAAGCCCGGTATCAACGCGGAAAATGAACGAGAAACGGAGGCCGGAACGCTATCCGGCAAGCGGATAACCCAGTTGCGGCGAATAATAAAGGTGAACATTTCGGCCACCACCAGTCCGATAATAATACCGGAAATGATGTTTGCCCCACCCAGCCAGTTGGCGCCCACGGCGTAAGCGTCGCCCACGCTGTACGGCGTGACGGTCATAAACGCGGCAATGGACAGTAAGCCTGCCGCCAGCGGATCCACCTTACGCTCTTCCGCCAGCGCCATTCCAATAAAGAAAGGCGCCATTAGCGACATAATACCCAACGTACCGTTGTATACGTTGCCGCCAATGGCTTTTAAACCATTAAGGGTTTCAATAGTAGAAGCATCTAACCTAATTCCTAATGAATAAAAAAAGGAACCTTCTCCAAAGCTGAGAAAAACGTTGTTAATTAAAACGAACATTGCCCCGGCTAATGTCAACGGCATTAATTTAATAAAGCCGTTCTTAATGGCATTAACGTGAGGCTGCTTTCCTATTTTAACAGCAAAAGGAAGGAGTACCTTTTCAAGTGAAGCGATGACTTTACTCATAGGAAAATACCCTTAAATGCCGAAACGACCGTTACGGCGTATTGTGTGTGAAATAACTCTTTGACGGGAAAAATAAAAAATTAATTAGCAGCTTTTTTAATCGCCGCAACAGCAGCTTTTAATACACCTAAACCATCAATCTTGCCGTATAAAACGGAATCGATCACTTCGACCGGCTTATTAGGGAGCAAACGTTGAATTTCTGGCAGCATATAAGCGATTTGCGGCCCGAGTAAAATTACATCTGCTGTCTGACCCTTTTCGCCCGCCAGCGTTTCCGGAAACGCCTCAATCACCACAGGGACTTCATATTTTTCGGCCTGCGCGCGCATTTTTGAAACCAGCAGCGAAGTGGACATGCCCGCAGAGCAGAACAAGTAGATATGTTTCTTTTCCATGATAATTTCCCTCTTATTGGTCTGACCGCCGTCGCGCTATCACTCGACTCGCTATCCTGGCTGACGGGCAGTGTGCTGAACATTGTTTGTCGTTGAAGTGAGTATACGCAATGGTACAGGGAGGGGATAATTCTGGATAGACTCAAATTGTCTCTCATTGACCTGGCTTGTTGACTACCTTCACATTTCAGGCAAATATTTCGCGCTAAGAAATAAGATTTACGTATGCATAAAAAAACCGGCCATCAGGCCGGTTTGTTAACACTTTCAGGCAAGCGCGGTTACTGCGCCTTAGGTGCCTGTGGATCGGTGTCGTATTCAGCGCAGGTCTGGTAGCCCGAATTGATCACGTGACCGGTATCATCCAGGGCGACAAAGTAGGTTTCTGCCTTACCATTACGTTGACCCAGAATATAGGTCTGGCAGGTGCCACGCGCGTGGATCATAGTGACTTCTGAAGAAGGTTTACCGGCAATGGCTGCAACCTGGGAACGCGTCATGCCTTTTTTGACGTCTTTTACCACTGGCTGTGTGAACTGATCTGTGGTGCGATCGTAAGCTGTACACCCAGCCAGCATAGTCAGTACCGCCGCTGCGCTTAAAATTCCTGCTACGTTCTTGTTCATATTCCGTCCTCTTGTTTATCAGCGTGTTAACTAAGCATGGGATAAAAATTACTATTGTTCAACTTTGCGAGTTACGCCAGACGAATTTCGGAAAATTCTAATAAAACAACGATAAGCTGCTAAATCGCTGTAAAACAGTACACTCAAAACTGTGATCCTTGTCGTTTCCCCGACAAAGGGTTAGTTTTAACAGATCACACTTTCTGTTTGGTTCTGCATAGGGAGGGCGTAATGGCTCTGCAACAAGAAATTATTCAGGCGCTGGGCGCGAAACCTGCGATTAATGCCAATGAAGAGATCCGTCGTAGCGTTGATTTTTTGAAAGCTTACCTGTCCGCACACCCTTTCCTGAAGACGCTGGTACTGGGTATCAGCGGCGGTCAGGACTCCACTCTGGCCGGTAAACTAAGCCAGATGGCCATCACCGAGCTGCGTGACGAGACCGGTGACACCGCACTGCAATTTATTGCCGTACGTCTGCCGTATGGCGTGCAGGCCGACGAGCAGGACTGTCAGGATGCGATCGCCTTTATTCAGCCGGACCGTGTTCTTACCGTAAACATCAAAGGTTCGGTACTGGCAAGCGAGCAGGCCTTGCGTGAAGCCGGTATTGAACTGAGCGATTTTGTTCGTGGCAACGAGAAAGCCCGTGAGCGCATGAAAGCGCAGTACAGTATCGCAGGGATGACCAAAGGGGTCGTCGTCGGCACCGATCACGCCGCGGAAGCCATCACCGGTTTCTTCACCAAATACGGCGATGGCGGCACGGACATCAACCCCCTCTTCCGCCTGAACAAGCGTCAGGGTAAGCAACTGCTGGCGGCGTTGGGCTGCCCGGAGCACCTGTATAAGAAGGCGCCAACGGCAGACCTGGAAGACGATCGCCCTTCCCTGCCGGATGAAGCCGCGCTGGGTGTGACCTATGACAACATCGATGATTATCTGGAAGGCAAAACGCTCGACGAAGGTACCGCAAAAATTATTGAAGGCTGGTATCTGAAAACCGAGCACAAACGCCGTCCACCCATTACGGTGTTTGATGATTTCTGGAAAAAGTAAAAGCAAAACGGTAACTCAGTTTTGCAGGCCGGGTAAGGCGTAGCCGCCACCCGGCTCTTTTTTAACCACCAAACACCTGCTACACTGTATGCCTGAACAGTATATGGAGCAGTATGTGAGCAGGCGTCAATCCGCCCCGCGTCTTGAGTTTGAAGCGGCGGCTATCTACGAATATCCCGAGCATCTTCGCCCCTGGCTTGAGGCGCTGCCTAAACAGCCTGGCGTCTATTTCTTCCACGGCGACAGCGACACCATGCCGCTCTATATCGGCAAAAGCGTAAATATCCGCAGTCGGGTGATGTCGCACCTGCGTACGCCGGACGAAGCGTCGATGCTCAGACAGTCCCGGCGGATCACCTGGATCGAGACGGCAGGTGAACTGGGCGCGCTTCTGCTCGAAGCCCGGCTCATCAAGGAACAGCAGCCGCTGTTTAACAAACGCCTGCGCCGCAACCGCCAGCTGTGTTCCTTGCAGGTTAACGCGGGAAAACCGCAGGTCGTTTATGCCCGGGAAGTGGATTTTTCGCATGAACCGAATCTTTACGGTCTGTTTGCCAACAAACGTGCCGCACTGCAAACTCTGCAAACCCTTGCTGATGAATTACAGCTTTGTTACGGCCTGTTAGGGCTGGAAGCGACTACCCGCGGTCGCGCCTGTTTCCGCTCCGCGTTGAAACGCTGCGCCGGGGCGTGCTGTGGAAAAGAGAGCGTTGAAGAACATCATGCCCGGTTTATGGCTGGCCTGGCCTCAATCAGCGTCAACTGCTGGCCGTGGGAAGGCGCGGTGGCGTTGAAAGAGACCCGCGATGCGATGACGCACTATCACGTCATCCGCAACTGGCTCTGGCTTGGCGCGGTTGAAAGTCTGGATGACGCTGCCGCCCTGCTGCGCACACCTGCCGGGTTCGATCAGGATGGCTACAAAATTCTCTGTAAGCCGCTGTTAACCGGTAAATATGAGATAGTCATGCTCAATGACCCGGCAGCTAGGTAATTTCACTGAACAGCAGCGACCCCTTCGTTTCCAGTAGACGGAGGGTATGGCTGCCCTCTTGCCAGCTGGCGCCCTGATCGGCGGTCAGTAATTTATCGCCCAGTTGCCAGGCGCCGCTTAATACGAACGCCACGCCACCGCGTGATGCGAAGGTAGTGAACGTCCGGGTAGCAACGCGCACCTTTGCCTGGCAGTGCTCCCGTCGGGTCATGACATTGAAATCCATCGACATCTGCCCCTCCGTGAGCACGGCTTTCACCGACAAATCGCCCGCAAAGCCGTAAGGCTGATGGTGTTTCAGGGTATGGCAAAACGCCCTCCCCGCATCCAGCGTCACCTCGCCGCCTTCCAGCAGCGTAATCACCCGGTCAACGCCCGGAAACGCGGAGAATTCGCCGTTACTGGCGATGGAGGCGATGCTGGCCCGCCAGGAAAAATCCCGCGTCGCGGGAGGGAAACAGCAAATCTCACGCGTCTCGCCCGCGCCGTTACGCCAGAGACTGACGGGTATTTTACGGATATCAAAGAATTCCATGACCACTCCTGAAGGACGCACCGTGCGCCAGGGCATTTTCACAGACGTATTATCGGCAACGGTAAGGCCAGACCTTAGGCATGGGGCAAAAGAAAAACCGCCGGTCCTGTCCACAGCGTTTTCGCTTGTGTAGACAGGAGCCCGGCGGTCTTAAGAGAGTGAACCGATTATTCGGCTGGTGCAGGCATTTTACCTTCCGGCGCTGCACGTTCTGTCAGACGCTTCTCAAAATTGGCATTAAATTGCTTTTTCTGTTCCGGCGTCAGAATGTTGTAAATCTTGTTCTGGGTTTCCATGTGGGCCAGCATGCGCGCTTTATGCTGCTCGGCCATTTTGTCGATCTGCGCTTCTGCTTTTGCTTTGTCGAAGCTGTCGCTGGCAATGATGTCATGCATCGCGCGGCGCTCTTCCAGCGGAGGACGTTTCATCTGGTCACGCTGACTTTTCCTGATGTCGCGGATCTGCTGCTTCTGCGCATCGGTCAGGTTCAGATCTTTAAACATCATCATCTCATGATGCATACCCGGCTTGCCTTTATGATGCATCATCATTTTGCCTTCTGCCGGCGCGGCGGTAGTGGTCGCGGTATCGGCGGCGAACGCCATGCTGGTAGCGCCCAGAGCCAGGGTAGAGGCAACAAACAGTGCAGTTAATTTACGCATAATGTCTTTCCTTACTTTCAGTTATTCTTCGGCGCTATGCCGTGTTGACGAGATTAACTTTACGGGGTTTATCGTCAATTAGTCAGAGCAACGGTAAAACAATGAAAGTATAAAAAACACGTTTTCGCCAATTATGGAGAAATTAAGGAAAAAGCGTGGAGGGATGAAACAAAAATATTCAACAGGATGATTTTAAAGAGATTGTGGAGGAGTATAGCGAAGTGCCGTTTAATAATAAAGCAATTCTCCAGGAATATTCCGCAAACACTTCCAGAGCGCTTTTAACGTTAAGAAATTAATTCTTCGTTTCCCCTCCGGTCTGCGCGAGGGGAGACGATCAGGGCATTTTTTCCAGCATCAACCCGGCTCGTAAACCAAACGCGACTGACGGGTTAGGAAATAAAACATATTCCGTGGGGTTCTGTACCGCATAGCGCGTCTCACCATCTTCCGCCAGCAGGACGCCCTGGCGAAACGGCGTGAAGTTCAGCGTATGGGGCGCCATATGAAGCTGGAAAGCTTCACTTTGACGCGTGATCTGCTGTACGACCCGATAGCGCACGACGGGTTCCCGGGTGGGTTCCGGCGCAACCCCTGCGAGCAACGCCCGAAGCGCCTGATGCGTAGGGGCAAAACGCGTCAGGTCGTTTTGCCCGAACGGCAGCGCTTTTCCCAGCTCCAGCGTGCAGGACAGCGCGCCGAAATTCTCGCAGGTGAAGTGGGTAAACGTGCCGCCCGGCGTCTGGTGGAAAACCAGCGCTTCCAGTCCCGCGTCGCCAAGCCAGGTCAGAAACGCCTCATCCCACGGCTGATGGCGCTGCGGTAACACGCCAAAACGTACGTGGTACGAGGCGCGGATGGCGGTATGCAGATCGAGGTGCCAGCGCGTCTCCCCCGCCCCGGCAAAAAACGCCGTGACCACCTTCTCCAGCCATTGCGCACGTGTCGTTTCATCACTCTGTGGAAATTGCGCCCAGCGGCCACCAAACATTCGGTTGATGTCGCTCACGAGATACCGTTTGTTTTGCGCCAGCGCAGGCGGATTTCCCAGTGCCACCAGCAGACGGCAGTGCAGCGTGATCTCTGCGCGATAAAGCGCGCGCAGCAACAGATCGACAATCTCCACGGGCGCGGTTTCATTCCCGTGAATGCCGGTAGAAAGCAGCAGCGACAGGTTATATTGCCCCGTCGGCGTCAGTTCAAGCACGCCCGGCCCCAGCCATCGCCAGTGGAACGAGGGGCCTTCCCCCTCGTGCCGCTCCGGTGTCTCTTCAGCCAGCGTCAGCGCCAGAAAGTTTTCCATATCGTCTCCTTAGCGCTGGAACGGATAAACCGCTCCCAGTTGCAGGATGGTCGATAATGCATCCAGCGCCTCGCGGCCTTCGCGCAGCAGCTGCGGATCAACCAGATCGGCCTGAACCAGACGGTCACGATAGTAGCGGTCCACCCAGTCATTGAGGGTATTGAACAGCGTGTCGTTCATCATCACCGCCGGATTCACGGCCTGCATTTCCTCCGGCGTTAACACCACGCGCAGTCGCAGGCACGCCGGTCCCCCGCCGTTGGCCATACTTTCCCGCAGATCAAACACGCGCAGTTCATCAATCGGGTTATCCGCCTGCACCAGTTCGCTGAGATAGCGCCAGACGCCCTGATGGTTGCGGGACTCCTGCGGCAGCACCAGCATCATGCTGCCGTCATCCCGGCTCAGCAGCTGGCTGTTGAACAGATACGTTTCGACCGCATCCTGCACGCTTACCGCCTGCGTGGGCACCTGAATCGGCATAAATCCCGGCACGCGTTCGCGCAGCGTGGCCAGCAACTTTTCCTGATGGGCAAACGCCTGCTCGTGGCAGAACAGCACCTGACGGTTGGAAACGGCAATCACGTCGTTATGAAAAACGCCCTGGTCGATCACCTGCGGATTTTGCTGGGCAAAAATCACCTGAGTAGGATTAACCTGGTTCAGCCGTGCAACCGCCTGGCTTGCGGCTAAGGTTTGTCTCGCCGGATAACGAACCGGCGCGGCGTGGCCGCCCTCTTCCCGTCCATAGATAAACAGCTGCAAACCCGGATCGCCGTAATCGCCACCCAGACGGTTGTGGTTTGCCGCCCCTTCGTCGCCAAACATCGCGACCTGCGGCAGCGCCGAATGCACCTCAAAATGCGCATCATGATTAAAAATGGCGCGCAGCACGCGCCCGGTGGTCTCCGCTTCGCTGGCGCGGTGGAATTTGTTGTTCAGGTTAGCGACAGTCAGATGCACTTTGCCGTCCAGCGTATCCGCCGACGGCGCGACGGTGGCGGCATTCGCTACCCACATTGAAGAGGCTGAACTGGCCGCGGAAAGCAGCTGTGGGGACTGCGTACCGGCTTTTTCAACCACCTGTTCATCCGTACCGCTGAAGCCCAGCTGGCGCAGCACGGCCACGTTCGGCCGCTCCTGCGGCGGGATCACCGCCTGCGGGAAACCGGCATCGGACAGCGCCTTCATTTTCAATAGCCCCTGCTTGGCCGCCAGCTTCGGGTTCGAGACCTGGAAACGGTGCTTCGTCGAAGCTTCATTGCCGAACGACAGCCCGGCATAGTGGTGCGTCAGCCCCACCAGTCCGTCAAAGTTAACCTCACGCGGTTTCATGGGCGTCACCCTCTGTAAAATCCAGCCCCGGATTCAACGTCTCCGGCAGCGTCAGCGCCGGGGTTTCCAGGCTTGCCATCGGCCACGCGCAGTAATCGGCGGCATACCAGGCGCTGGCGCGATGGTTGCCCGATGCCCCTACGCCACCAAACGGCGCGGTGCTCGCCGCGCCGGTCAGCGGTTTGTTCCAGTTCACGATCCCGGCGCGCGCTTCCAGCAGCAGCTGGTCGAATTTCTCGCGATGCGGGGATATCAGGCCGCTCGACAGGCCGTAGCGGGTGTTGTTGGCCATCTCGATCGCCGATGCAAAATCGTCATAGCGCCAGACGCACAGCAGCGGGCCAAAGACCTCTTCATCCGGCACGTTGCTCGTCGCACTCATCTCAATAATCCCCGGCGTCAGCAGCGATGTGCCCGGCTGAACCAGCTTCGGCTCCAGCAGGGTTTTCGCCCCGCGCGCCACGTGCTCCTGCCACGCTTTCAGCACGTTCAGCGCCGCCTGCCCGGAGATCAGCCCGCCGATAAACGGCTGCGGCTCGGTATCCCATTTCGCGGGAACCAGACGCCCGCTCACCTCCACCAGACGCTTAAGAAACGCATCCCCCTGCGCGCCGCGTTTAACCAGCAGGCGGCGGGCGCAGGTGCAGCGCTGTCCGGCGGTAATGAATGCCGACTGAATGGTCAGGTGGACCGCAGCATCGATATCATCCGGATCTTCCACAATCAGCGGGTTGTTGCCACCCATCTCCAGCGCCAGAATTTTTTCCGGCTGCCCCGCCAGCTGACGATGCAGCTGATAACCCGTTCCGGCACTGCCGGTAAACAGCAGACCGTCAATGTCGCTCAGCGCACTCAGCGCCTGACCGGTTTCACGTCCGCCCTGCACCAGATTCAGCACGCCCGGCGGCAGCCCCGCCTGCTCCCAGAGTTTTACTACTGCTTCTCCGGTTAAGGGGGTTAACTCACTCGGCTTGAAGATGACGGTATTTCCCGCCAGCAGCGCAGGCACAATATGCCCGTTCGGCAGATGCCCGGGGAAGTTGTACGGGCCAAACACCGCCAACACCCCGTGCGGACGGTGGCGCAGCGTGGCGGCGCCGTCCGGCATCCCGGTATGCTGTTCACCGGTGCGGGCGTGGTACGCCTTCACCGATATACCGATTTTATTGATCATCGCCGTCACTTCGGTTGTTGCCTCCCAGCGCGGCTTGCTGGTTTCGCAGGCAATGATGCGGGTCAGCTCGACTTTATTGGCCTCCAGCAGCGCAGCAAATTTCTCAACCAGCGCCTGGCGCTCGGAGAATGGCCGTTTCGCCCATGCCGGAAACGCGCGGCGTGCAGCCTGGCAGGCCTGCTCAACCTGCCCGGCGCTGGCGTCGTTCCCCGACCAGAGTACCTCCTGGCCGACCGGGTTAGTTTTTGTCCGCGCGTCACCTTCGCCCGTTACCCAGTCACCGTTAATCCATAGAGTCATGCTGTTTTCTCCTCAGGGCAGAGCCGCACCAGGCGAACCGTGTCGCCAGCGTTACATTTCAGGGCATCCAGTTGCGCAGCCGTCAGTACCAGACGCTCGCATGTTGGGTTGGTTCGCACCAGCATGGCGCGGAAGTTGGCGTAATTCTCGTTCGAGACCAGGCAGGCTGGCCACTCGCCCGGCGCGGGCTGGCCTTCTGAAACCTCAACCAGGCGGCTTTTACGGATGGCGCGTACGCGGTCAATATCGCATTCCAGCGTTGGACCGCCGTCAAAGATGTCGACGTAATTGCGGTAGCGAAAACCCTCTTTCTCCAGCACTGCACGGGCCGGGGCGGTTTGCGGGTGAACTTCGCCGATCACCGCCTGCGCTTCCGGCGTTAAGAAATGGGTATAAATAGGATGCTTCGGCATTAACTCGGCGATAAACGCCTTCTGACCGGTACCGCACAGGTAATCCGCCCGGCTAAATTCCATGGAGAAGAAGCGTTCGCCCAGGCTCTCCCAGAACGGCGAGTAGCCCGTCTCATCAATTACGCCGCGCATCTCCGCGACCACTTTTTCGTTGAAGCGGTCGCGAAAGGCGGCCATAAACATGAAGCGCGATTTGGAGAGCAGATAACCGTTACCCTCTTTGCGCCAGTCCGGATCGAGAAACAGGGTGCAGAGTTCGCTGGCGCCGGTATGGTCATTACAGAGAAAAAGCGTCGGCAGCGCGTTGTAGACGTTCAGCTCTTTCGAGGCGTGGACCATCGTGCCGACGCGGTAGTTGTACCACGGATCGTTAAGCCCGACGGCCACCTCGATGGCGCAAATCCCCGCCACGGTTCCCGTGTCGGTCTCTTCCAGCACGAACACATAGCCCTGTTCGCTTTTTGGCAACGTCCCCTGCCAGGTTTGCAGGGCGCGCTCAATGCGCGCCGACAGCGTTTTTTCATCGGCAGGCAGCGAGGTCAGCCCGCCCCCTGTCTTACCGGCAAGCTGCATAAGCCCGGCGAGATCGCCGTGCGCAACGGGACGGATGACCATCATGATGACACCCCGGACTTCACCTGTTCGCAGGCCAGCGCAAAACGATCTAACCCGGTTCTGACCTCTTCCTCACTGACGATCAGCGCAGGGGCAAACCGCACCACGTTAGCGCCGGCAATCAACACCATCACGCCCTGCTTTGCCGCTTCCTGTGAAATCAGCTTCGCTTTGCCAGCAAACTCAGGGGCAAGCTCACAACCTATCAACAGCCCCAGACCGCGGATCTCTTTGAACATGCCGGTCTGGTTATTGATGGCGGTAAGACGCTCAACAAACCACTGGTGACGCTGCTTCACGCCGCTAAGCACCTCAGGAGTGTTGATGATATCCAGCACCTGTCCGGCGACAGCGGTTGCCAGCGGGTTACCGCCGTAAGTGGTGCCATGGGTGCCCACGGTCATCACGCTGGCGAATGTATCGGTGGTCAGCATCGCCCCCACCGGGAAGCCGCCGCCGAGCGCTTTAGCTGTTGAGAGCACATCCGGGGTCACGCCATAGTGCATGTAGGCGTACAGCTCACCCGTACGGCCCACGCCGGTCTGGACTTCGTCAAAAATCAGGACCGCGTTATGCCGATCGCACAGCTCGCGCAGCCCTTGCAGGAACGCTTTCTGGGCGGGCATGACGCCGCCTTCCCCCTGCATGGGCTCGACAATCACCGCACAGGTGGTGTCGTCAATCAGCTCGCTGGCAGAGTGTAAATCGTTATACGCCGCATGACGGATATCCGGCGGCAGCGGCGCAAAATCCTGAGAATATGAGGGCTGACCACCCGCACTGACGGTAAACAGCGTGCGGCCATGGAAGGCATTTTTAAAGGCTACGATGCCGCTCTTGTGCGGGCCGAATTTATCGTGCGCATATTTGCGCGCCAGCTTCAGCGCCGCTTCGTTCGCTTCCGCGCCGGAGTTACAGAAAAAGACTTTTTCTGCGAAAGTGGCGTCGATCAGCTTCTTCGCCAGACGCAACGCCGGTTCGTTGGTATAACCGTTGCCGGTATGCCAGAATTTCGCCGCCTGATCATTCAGCGCCTGCCGCAGCGCCGGGTTTGCATGCCCCAGCGCATTCACCGCAATCCCACCCGCAAAGTCGATATACTCTTTGCCCTGCTGATCCCACAGGCGAGAGCCTTCCCCACGTACCGGAATAAAAGCCGCCGGAGCGTATACCGGCATCATCCATTCATCAAAATTTTCACGCGTAACTGACAGAGACATAGCGACCTCATCCGGTAAATAAAAGGTTGTTTAAATGTTAAATAATTGAGTGTTTGCACTGTGAATGTAGATTGCAGCGTTCGTGCCAGCCAGCGATAAAAATGCATAAACGGATTTGGGTAACAGAATATCAATGAGTTACAATATGGAGTTATTCACTATTAATGCATAAATAGTGAATATTTTTACAGCAAGCGGCGCTTTGCCGCACGAAAACAAGAAAGAGTATGCACATGCCAAATATAATTCTGGAATTGTGATCGCTCGCGAAATTTATCGGCCCTTTACGCCCTGTTCGAGGGCAAAACGCGTCGAAATGGTGCAAATATTGCACCGTCGGCATTATCTGTCGCAGTAATTGGGCGAAGCGGATAACAGACGACGTAAATTCTGCTACCATCCTTGCACTATTCACCTTGCATTGGCAGCGACTATGAAATTTGTCTCTTTTAATATCAACGGCCTGCGTGCCCGCCCTCACCAGCTCGAAGCGATTGTTGAGCAACATCAGCCAGATGTGATCGGCTTGCAGGAGACAAAAGTTCACGACGATATGTTCCCGCTCGAAGAGGTAGCGAAGCTGGGCTATAACGTTTTTTACCACGGTCAGAAAGGCCACTACGGCGTTGCGCTGCTGACCAAAGATACGCCGGTGTCGGTGCGTCGTGGCTTCCCGGGTGACGGTGAAGAAGCACAGCGTCGTCTCATCATGGCTGAGCTGCCTTCCCCGCTGGGTAACATCACTGTGATTAATGGTTACTTCCCGCAGGGTGAAAGCCGCGACCACCCGACCAAATTCCCGGCCAAAGCCAAATTTTATCAGGATCTGCAAAACTACCTTACGACCGAACTCAACAAAGATAATCCGGTGCTGATCATGGGGGATGTGAATATCAGCCCGACTGATCTGGACATTGGCATTGGCGAAGACAGCCGCAAGCGCTGGCTGCGCACCGGGAAATGTTCCTTCCTGCCGGAAGAGCGCGAGTGGATGCAGCGCTTGCTTGACTGGGGGCTGGTGGATACCTTCCGCACCGCTAACCCGGAGACGCAGGATCGCTTCTCGTGGTTTGACTACCGCTCTAAAGGCTTCGATGACAACCGGGGCCTGCGTATTGATCTGCTGCTGGCGAGCGCCCCCCTGGCCGAACGCTGCATCGAAACCGGTATCGACTATGATATTCGCAGCATGGAAAAACCGTCCGACCATGCGCCGGTATGGGCAACGTTCAAGCTGTAATCCTCAGTGAATATAAAAAAAATCAGTCTCCTGTGCGCCCTTCTGGGCGCATTTGTTTTAATCGTTGTTTTGCTTCCTCCGGGCATGCTCTCCCTCGACACGCTAAAAATACACCAGCAAACGTTGCTCGATCGTGTGGAGCAGGCGCCCCTTCAGAGCGCGCTGATCTATTTTGCGGTTTACGTTCTGGTCTCTGCGCTATCGATACCCGGGGCTGCGCTTCTGACGCTGCTCGGCGGGGCGATTTTCAGCCTGTGGGAGGCGATGCTGTTGGTGTCATTGGCCTCGACGCTCGGCGCCACGCTTGCCATGCTCGTCAGCCGTTATCTGCTGCGTGACTGGGTGCAACGGCGCTTTGCCGCACAGATGAACACGATCGATGTGGGGATGGTTCGCGATGGCGCGCGCTACCTTTTTGCCCTGCGCCTGATGCCGTTGTTTCCGTTCTTTCTGGTCAATTTGCTGATGGGGCTAACCCGTATCCAGGTGCGTCACTACTGGTGGGTCAGCCAGCTTGCGATGCTACCTGCCACTGTCATTTATCTGAACGCCGGACGCGAGCTGGGAAAACTCACCACGCTGCGCGATATTCTGTCGCCGGGACTGCTGTTCGCCTTTACACTATTAGGGTTATTACCGCTGGTCACTCGCTAGCTGTTTTCCCGTTACATCCCTTCGATTAAAAAGTGAGGCATTATGCGCCGGGTGCGTTTTTGCGCGTTTCTGACGAGTCTGCTGCTGGCAACCTCTGCCTTCGCCGCAGAAAGCTGGCAATCCATTCAGCAACAGGCCACCGGGCAGACCGTCTGGTTTAACGCCTGGGGCGGTGACGAGGCCGTTAACCGCTACCTCGACTGGGTGAGCGGCGAGATGAAAACGCACTACGCCATTAACCTGAAGATCGTTCATCTGGCCGATGCCGCCGATGCGGTGAAGCGGATCCAGACGGAACAGGCCGCAGGACGCAGCAGTAACGGGTCGGTGGATCTACTCTGGGTAAACGGGGAAAACTTCCGCACGCTGAAGGAGGCAAACCTGCTGCTCACCGGCTGGGCGCAAACCCTGCCCAACTGGCGTTACGTCGATACCCGTAAACCGGTCACGGAAGATTTTGCCATCCCGACCGATGGGGCGGAATCCCCATGGGGCGGCGCGCAGTTAACCTTCATCGCCCGTAAAGCGAGTATGCCGATGCCTCCGGCAGATCCCCACGCGCTGCTGGCTTACGCTCAGCAGCACCCTGGCAAGGTGAGCTATCCGCGACCGCCGGATTTTACCGGCACGGCGTTTCTTGAACAGCTTCTGCTGGCATTGACCGCCCATCCGGAGGCGTTAAAAAACGCGCCGGACGGCACCTTTGCAGAGATCACCGCGCCGCTGTGGGACTATCTTGATACGCTGCATCCCCTGCTGTGGCGCGAAGGGAACGATTTTCCGCCATCGCCTGCGCG
Organism: Enterobacter sp. DSM 30060; assembly: GCF_013375955.1. Taxonomy (NCBI): domain Bacteria; kingdom Pseudomonadati; phylum Pseudomonadota; class Gammaproteobacteria; order Enterobacterales; family Enterobacteriaceae; genus Enterobacter; species Enterobacter sp. DSM 30060. The sequence continues at coordinate 3,607,178 of NZ_CP056118.1, read as the reverse complement.
CATGGATACGCTGCTGGCCAGCGGCAGCCTGAACCTGTCGCTCACCTTTAACCCCGCCCACGCGCAGCAAAAGGTGGCGAGCGGTGAACTGCCTGCCGACAGCTACAGTTTCGGCTTTCTCAAAGGCATGATCGGCAACGTCCATTTTGTCGCAATCCCGGCAAATGCCAGTGCGAGCGCAGGGGCGAAAGTGGTGGCAAATTTCCTGCTGTCACCGCAGGCGCAGATCCGCAAAGCCGATCCTGCCGTCTGGGGTGACCCGAGCGTGCTGGATGGTGCCAAACTACCTGCGAAAGCGGCAAAACAGCTTCATGCCTTTACCCCTTCAGGCACGCCTGATGTGCTTCCCGAACCGCACGCCGCCTGGGTTAACGCCCTGGAGCAGGAATGGCTTCGCCGCTACGGAACCCGCTAAGCGGGCTGGTCTGGGCGGCAATGGCGGTCATTTATCTGCCACTGCTTCCCGCCAGCGGCATGCTGCTGGCCCCGGCGTTTTCTCTCAGTAACTGGGCGGCGCTGTTTGCCGACCCGCAGCTGCCGCAGGCGCTGGCCGCTACGCTGGTATCAACCCTCATCGCGACGCTGGGCTCACTGTTTATCGCCCTGAGCCTGCTTGCGCTTCTTTGGCCGGGTGATGGCTGGCAGCGCCTGAGCACCCGTCTGCCGTGGCTGTTAGCCGTGCCGCACATCGCCTTCGCCACCAGCGCGCTGCTGCTGTTTGCGGAAGGCGGTCAGTTTTACCGGATCTGTACGGTCTGTTCGCCGCAGCTTGACCGCTACGGTATCGGGCTTGGCCTGACGCTTGCGGTCAAAGAGAGCGCGTTCGTTCTGTGGGCAATCTACGCCGCGCTGCCTGAAAAGCGCCTCGCACAGCAGAAAATTGTCCTGCATACCTTCGGCTACGGACGAATGCAGGCGCTCAACTGGCTCGTCCTCCCGGCTATCGCCCCCGCGCTGGGCGCCGTGAAGCTGGCGGTGCTCGCCTGGTCGCTTTCCGTGGTGGATGTGGCGATCGTGCTCGGGCCGGGCAACCCACCTACGCTGGCGGTGCTGGCCTGGCAGTGGCTCACCCAGGGCGATGCGCAGCAGCAGACAAAAGGAACGTTGCTGTGTCTGGTGTTGCTCCTGCTGCTGGCCGCACTTGCCGCGGTGGGATACAGCCTCTGGACGGCTTGGCGGCGCGCCCAGCCTGACGTCTCGGGGGTACGTCGCGCTTCGCATACCGCGTTGCCCGCACGGACGCTGGGCGGGTTACTGCCGCTGTGCGGCGTACTCTGTGCGCTGGTTCTGCTGATGCTGGCACGCCGGGGCGACATCGGCCCCGTCAGCGACAGTCTTTCACTGGGACTGCTGTCCAGCCTGACAGCGCTGGCCATCCTCATGCTCTGGCTTGAGTGGGGACCCCAGCGCGGCGCGGTGTGGATCTGGCTGCCGCTTGCCCTCCCGGCGCTGCCCCTCGTGTCCGGGCAGTATGCCGTGGCGCTGTGGCTGGGCATCGACGGCCAGTACGCTGCGGTGCTCTGGAGCCATATGCTCTGGGTTCTCCCGTGGATGCTCCTGGTGCTGCAACCGGCCTGGCGCAGGCTCGATCCCCGGCTTATCCTCACCGCCAGAACGCTGGGCTGGCGACAGGCGAAAATTTTCTGGTTAGTGAAATGTCACCTGATGGTTCGTCCGGCCCTGCTGGCCTTTGCGACCGGCTTTTCCGTGAGCATGGCCCAGTACATGCCCACCCTCTGGCTGGGAGCGGGTCGTTTTACTACTCTGACGACGGAGGCGGTCGCCCTCAGCAGCGGCGGCAGCGTTCCGATCCTCGCCAGCCGGGCGCTGGGTCTGTTGCTGTTAACCAGCAGCGTATTTGCCCTTGCCGCGCTGCTCGCCCGGTTCGTGGGCCGTCACAGACAAGGATTACGTTAATGCTGAACGTGAAAAATCTCACCATTGCGCCACTCTTACGTGAGGTCAACTTCCGCGTCCCGGTAGGGGAGATTCTCACGCTGATGGGACCCTCCGGGAGCGGGAAATCGACCCTTTTCGCCTGGATGGTGGGGGCGCTATCCACTGATTTTAAGGCGCACGGCGAGCTGTGGCTGAACGATCGTCGCTGCGATATGCTCCCCGTGGAAACGCGCGGGATCGGCATTCTGTTTCAGGATGCCCTGCTGTTTGACGCCTTCAGCGTGGGGCAAAACCTGATGCTGGCGTTGCCGGCGCACATTGCCGGACGCGCGCGGCGCGACGCGGTAGAACAGGCTCTTGAATCTGCCGGGCTGGCAAACCTCTACGCCAGCGATCCGGCGACCCTTTCCGGCGGCGAGCGCGCCCGGGTCAGCCTGCTGCGCGCCCTTCTCGCCCAGCCGCAGGCATTGCTGCTCGACGAACCGTTCAGCCGACTGGATAAAACGCTCCGCGCCTCATTCCGGGCGTGGGTATTCGAAACCACTCGCCAGCGCAAGATCCCGGTGGTGCTGGTCACGCATGATGAGGAAGATATCCCGCCCGGCGGAGAGGTGTTTGAGATTTCTCGCTGGCAATAATGTGCTAACGCAATGTTTTTGGCTTCAGGAGAGACGACAATGCCACCTTCTTTTAATGACGTCAGGTTTTTCGATGAAACGTGTTTCTCAACTGACCGCGCTGGCTCTGATCTGCGGCCTCGCCTCACTCTCCTCCATGGCGGCTGATATGCCCCACTCCCTCACGCTGGACCAGCTCCAGGCGCAAAACGGCGCGGTAATTGATACGCGCATCAGTGCGTTCTATAACGGCTGGCCGCAGACGCTGCGCGGAACGTCCGGGCATGAACCCGCCGCGCTTAATCTCTCTGCAGGCTGGCTTGGGGCAATGAGCGATGAACAGCTCAGCGGCTGGGCAAAACAGCATCGGCTTACGCCCGACATGCCGGTTGCGCTCTATGGCAACGATGATGACAACAAGACCGTCAAAACGCGGCTGGAAAAAGCGGGTTTTACCCACGTTTCCATCCTGACCGATGCCCTGCAACAATCCGACCGTTTGCAACGTCTGGCACATTTTGAACAGCTGGTTTATCCGCAGTGGATCCACCTGTTGCAGCAGGGCAAACCCGTTACCGCCGCACCAGCCGGAGAGTGGAAGGTGATCGAGGCTGGCTGGGGTGCGCCGAAGCTTTATCTCCTGAGCCACATTCCCGGCGCGGGCTACATCGACACCAATGAAGTGGAAAGCGAACCGCTGTGGAATAAGGTCGCTGACGAAAAGTTGAAAGCGATGCTGGCGAAGCACGGGATCCGTCACGATACCACCGTCATTCTGTACGGTCGCGACGTATATGCCGCCGCGCGCGTGGCGCAGATCATGCTCTACGCGGGCGTGAAGGATGTGCGAATTCTGGACGGCGGCTGGAAGGCATGGTCAGATGCCAGCCTGCCCGTTGAGCGCGGAACGCCTGAGAACGTGAAGCCAGCCCCTGATTTTGGCGCGCCGATCCCGGGCCAGCCCCGGCTGATGGTGGATATGGAACAGGCCCGGGGAATGCTGCACCGTCAGGATGCATCCCTGGTGAGCATTCGTTCCTGGCCAGAGTTTATCGGTGAAACCAGCGGCTACAGTTATATCAAGCCAAAAGGTGACATTGCCGGTGCGCGCTGGGGCCATGCGGGTAGCGACGCGACCCACATGGAAGATTTCCACAATCCGGATGGCACCATGCGCAGCGCCGATGACATCGCTGCCATGTGGAAGACGTGGAATATCCTGCCGGAGCAGCACGTTGCGTTCTACTGCGGCACCGGCTGGCGCGCGTCTGAAGCCTTCATGTACGCCCGCGCCATGGGCTGGCAAAACGTTGCCGTCTACGACGGCGGCTGGTACGAATGGAGCAGCCATCCGCAGAACCCGGTCTCCACCGGGGAGCGTGGACCGGAGAGTACACGCTAGCGGGGGAGTGACCTCAGCGTCACGTAACCGCTCCAGATGCGCGTTGTGGTGGTCAGCCAGCACAACGCGCCAAACGCCCAGGCAAACAGCGTGAAGTGTGCCGGAAACAGGCAGCACAGCACAAACAGCGCGATGGTCTCCGTTCCTTCCGTTAATCCTCCAATGTAATAAAGCGACTTGTGCGCGTAGCCGGGGTTATCGATATTATGCTTCCCCGCCAGCGCGGCAAAGGCCAGGAAACTGCTGCCCGTCCCCATAAACGCGAACAGCAGCCAGGCGGCTGCGATCGCATTGTCAGCCGGAGCGGCCAGCGCGAAGCCAAACGGTACCAGCGCGTAAAACAGGAAGTCGAGGGCGATATCAAGAAATCCTCCCGCGTCCGTCAGGCCACGGCGACGCGCCAGCGCACCGTCCAGACCATCCAGCAGCCGGTTCAGCACAATGGCGACCAGCGCCGCCAGATACCAGCCCAACGCCAGAAACGGTAACGCCAGTACGCCAATCGCAAACCCGGCGAGCGTTAACCCATCAGGCGTAATAAACGGTTTATCCAGCGCGGCGGCCAGCTGATTTAACCCGGGCTTCAGCCGTGGATGCAGATGTTTATCCAGCATGCGGTTCACCTTTAAACGTGGCACACAGGCCCTGAGCCGGGATATCCAGCGCGGCGTTAAAGCGGGCGGAGAGGTTCTGAAAGGCAATCAGAGCCGTCATTTCGGTGATAGTCTCTTCGCTAAAGTGGCGCTTCAGCTGGTTTTTGATATTTTCATCCACCTGAGGCGGCGTGGCGGTGACCGCTTCCGCATAGGCCAGCGCCGCGCGCTCCTCTTCGCTGAACAGGATGGAATTTTGCCAGTCGTTGACGGCCTGCACTTTATCCAGCGCCCCGCTCCGCTCGGCCAGACGCAGGCTGTTGGCATCAATACAAAATGCGCAGTGGCAGATCTGCGAGACCCGCGTCATTAGTAACGAACGCAGAACCGGCGTCAAACGCGCCTTGCGCCGCTCCAGATAGCCGACAAATAGCGCTACCAGCCAGAAAAGACGCGGCATACGCCCCCACCAGCGCGTGGGGTTCAGCACCGCGCCGAAGTGTTTTTTCTGCATGGCAGCAATGGGCTTGAGGCTGACGGGAAGGGTTTCCATGGGCGCAACCCAGGCGGCTGTCTCTTTCACCTGATTCTCCTGATGACTGGACTCTTTGGCAGGGCACGATAATATGTCGTTTTTCGCTATTAATTATTGACGAACATGCTGAAAACACTCGATGTTGTTGCGGCTATCCTCGAAAAAGAGGGCAAGATCTTGCTGGCGCAGCGTCCCGAACATGCCGATCAGCCAGGAATGTGGGAATTTGCGGGCGGAAAGGTTGAAGCCGGTGAGACCCAGCAGGAAGCGCTGATCCGCGAACTACGCGAAGAGCTCGGCATTGAAGCCGTGCCCGCGCGGTATGTGGCAAGCCACCAGCGGGAAGTGTCGCAGCGGCTGATCCACCTCCACGCCTGGCACGTGCCGGAATTTAGCGGCGAGCTGAAGGCGCACTACCACTCGGCGCTGGTGTGGTGCACGCCAGAAGACGCGTTCACGTTTGATTTAGCCCCGGCGGATATACCGCTCCTGGAAGCGTTTATTCTTTTACGCGACGCCAGACCAGCGGGTTTGTACTGAGGGTGCGTTCATCACGCTGGCACTGCAACAGCACGCCATCCGCCCTGACCACTGCGCCTTCGGAATAGTTTTGATCCTGATAGATACAGCACTGATTACACGGCTGCGCACGCTGGCCGCCAGCGCTAAAAACCTCTGGCGGCACGTTAACTTCGACATCCGGGCGAATGCGATCAGCCTGTGCCCCGGCGGACACCATCAAACATAACGCGGCCATTGCGAAACGGTTCATAGACTTAATTTCCTTTGCATCGTTTATATCTTTAACGGTAGATCCTGACGGGATCTTTAATTTATCTCGTCATCGCTTTTGGTTATGACGCGCGCCTTGTCATTAATTTCCCTTTCGGCCTAAATTTCTGCTTGCCTCTCAAAGCGGTGCGGGTGGTATAGTCAAAAAAACGACACAAAACATCTCCGCCACACGCATAAATTATTATAAGAGGTTCTTATATCTATGGATCAGACACGCTCTCTGGAAAGCTTTCTTGCCCATGTACAGCAGCGCGACCCGCACCAAAGCGAGTTTGCCCAGGCCGTTCGTGAAGTCATGACCACCCTGTGGCCCTTCCTTGAGGAAAATCCGCGCTACCGCCAGATGGCGCTGCTTGAACGTCTGGTGGAGCCGGAGCGCGTCATCCAGTTCCGCGTGGCGTGGGTGGACGATCGCAATCAGGTACAGGTCAACCGCGCGTGGCGCGTGCAGTTTAACTCCGCCATTGGGCCGTTTAAGGGCGGGATGCGCTTCCATCCCTCGGTGAACCTGTCGATTCTGAAATTCCTCGGCTTCGAGCAGACCTTTAAAAATGCGCTCACTACCCTGCCGATGGGCGGCGGTAAAGGCGGGAGTGATTTCGATCCGAAAGGCAAGAGCGAAGGCGAAGTGATGCGCTTCTGCCAGGCGCTGGTCACTGAGCTCTATCGCCACCTTGGGCCGGACACCGACGTTCCTGCCGGGGATATCGGCGTGGGTGGTCGTGAAGTGGGCTTTATGGCCGGGATGATGAAAAAGCTCTCCAACAACAGCGCCTGCGTCTTTACCGGCAAAGGTCTGTCGTTTGGCGGCAGCCTGATTCGTCCGGAAGCGACGGGTTACGGTCTGGTCTATTTCACTGAAGCGATGCTTAAGCGTCACGGGCTGAGCTTCGAGGGGATGCGCGTGGCGGTCTCCGGCTCCGGCAACGTGGCGCAGTACGCTATCGAGAAAGCGATGGCGTTTGGCGCGCGCGTAGTGACCGCCTCCGACTCCAGCGGCACCGTGGTGGATGAAGCTGGCTTCACAGCAGAAAAACTGGCGCGTCTGTGCGAAATCAAAGCCAGCCGTGACGGCCGCGTGGCGGATTATGCCCGAGAGTTTGGCCTGACCTATCTGGAAGGTAAACAGCCGTGGGGTGTGCCGGTGGATATCGCCCTGCCGTGCGCGACGCAAAACGAGCTGGACGTGGATGCCGCCCGGACGCTGATTAGCAATGGCGTGAAGGCGGTAGCGGAAGGGGCAAATATGCCCACCACCATTGAAGCGACCGATCTGTTCCTGGACGCAGGCGTACTCTTTGCGCCAGGCAAGGCGGCGAACGCGGGCGGGGTGGCAACATCCGGTCTGGAAATGGCACAAAACGCCGCGAGAATGGGCTGGAAGGCAGAGAAAGTGGATGCCCGTCTGCACCACATTATGCTTGATATTCACCATGCCTGCGTGGAGTACGGCGGTGAGGCTTCACAGACCAACTACGTGCGCGGCGCCAACATCGCCGGGTTCGTGAAGGTGGCCGATGCGATGATCGGGCAGGGTGTGATTTAGTTTCGCTGCATTCTCGCCCTTGCAGGCCCGGTAAGCGTTATCGCCACCGGGCTTTTTTACAGGCCGCAGAACTGCTTTTTGCCGGGTGGCGGCTTCGCCTTACCCGGCCTACGGTTTAAGCGGTGGTATTTTTGGCTGCGCTTTTTTTCTTTTTGAACGGTTTCTTCGCCCCGCCACCCGGGGCAACCATCCCCCGGAATCGCTTCACTGGCGTGCTACGCGCCTGATCAATCAACTGATAAAGCGTCCCCACCAGCGGCTGCATAAAGTCCTGGTAACGGCACTGCTTTTCGCTGATCTGCGTAAGCACCGACTCCCAGTGCGCGGTCATGTCCGGTCTGGCGGCCAGCTCTGGCAAGGAGTGAATCAGTGCCCGGCCCGGCTCTGTCGAATGGATATAGCGCCCTTTTTTCTCGAGAAAACCACGCTTAAACAGCAACTCGATAATCCCCGCGCGGGTTGCTTCCGTACCCAGACCGTCGGTGGCGCGGAGGATCTTCTTCAGATCTTTATCCTGCACAAAACGGGCGATCCCGGTCATGGCCGAAAGCAGCGTCGCATCGGTGAAGTGGCGCGGCGGCTGGGTCTGACGTTCAACCACTTCGCCTTTTTCGCACAGCAGTTCATCGCCTTTGGCTACGACCGGCAGCGGCGTGCCGTCGTTCTCTTCGTCACGCTCTTTGTTGCCGAGCAGCGTGCGCCAGCCCGCTTCCGCGAGGAAACGCGCTTTGGCGATAAATTTGCCTTTGGCAATTTCCAGCTCAATAACGCACTTGCGGAAAACCGCGTCCGGGCAGAACTGCATCAGATACTGACGCGCGATCAGGTTATAGACCTTTGCTTCGTTGTCGGTCAGGTTGACGTTGCTGGTGCGCGCCGTCGGGATTATCGCGTGGTGGGCATCGACTTTTTTATCGTCCCAGCAGCGGTTATGGGTATCCGGGTTTACCGCCGGTTGCGGCAACAGATCCGGCGCATGGACACCAATGGCATTCATCACCGAGTGGCGTCCGGCGAAGTGTTCCTCCGGCAGATAGCGGCTGTCCGAACGCGGATAGGTGATCAGCTTGTGGGTTTCATAGAGCTTCTGGCAGATATCGAGCACGTTCTGCGCGCTCAGGCCAAACTTTTTCGCGGCCTCGATCTGCAACGCCGAAAGGGAGAACGGCAGCGGTGCGGGCTCTGATTCCCGTTTGTCGTTATAGCTGGTAACGATCGCGGGCTGGCCGGTAATGCGGTTAACCACGTGCTCCGCCAGCGGACGATGTAGCAGCCGCCCCTCTTCGTCCTGATATGACTCACAGGCATCGCTCGGCTGCCAGACGGCGGTAAAGCGTTCGTCTTTCGGCGTGACGATATGCGCTTTGACTTCGAAGAAGTCTTTGGCGACGAAATTTTCGATCTCTTCGTCGCGACGCACCACCAGCCCCAGCACCGGGGTTTGAACACGCCCAACAGAGAGTACGCCCTGATAGCCCGCATTGCGTCCCAGGATGGTGTAGGCGCGGGTCATGTTGATCCCGTACAGCCAGTCCGCGCGAGCACGCGCCAGCGCGGAGACACACAGGGGAATAAATTCGCTGTTGGCGCGCAGGCGCGAAATCGCGCGCTCCACCGCCTGCGGGTTGAGGTCGTTAATTAAACAGCGCTGCACCTGCTGGCGCTTTTCCGGTGCCAACTCCAGGTAGTCGAGCACTTCGTCGACAAGCAGTTGCCCTTCCCTGTCCGGGTCACCCGCGTGGACCACTTCCGTCGCCTCATGCAGGAAACGCTTAATGACGTTGAGCTGTTTGGTGACGGAAGGACGTGGTTGCAGACGCCACTTTTCCGGCACGATCGGCAGATCGTTGAGATTCCAGCGGGCGTAGCGGCTGTCGTAGACATCCGGCTGCGCCTGTTCAAGCAGGTGACCGATACACCAGGTGACCACCTGCCCGTTACCGCATTCGATAAAGCCATCACCTTTGCGATGCGGCTTGGGCAGCACGTCGGCGATGGCTCGCGCCAGACTCGGCTTTTCGGCAATAAACAACCGCATCGAATTAACGGATCTCAATCATCGGGCGGCCACCGCGGGCGGTCACCAGCTCGCCAATGGCCGTCAGGGTGATGCCAAACTCGGCCGCCGTTGCCTGAACGTCAGCTTCTGCTTCCGGCGTCACCGCCAGCAGCAGGCCGCCGGAGGTTTGCGGATCGCACAGCAGATTGCGCCACGCTTCCGGCATTTCGCCCATTAAATGGCCGTAGCTGGCGAAGTTGCGCTGCGTCCCGCCCGGAACGGCGCCCTGAGCAATGTACTCTTCCACGCCCGGCAGCTTCGGCACATCCTGATACCAGACCTGCGCCTGCACGCCCGCGCCCTGACAGACTTCAGAGAGGTGTCCCAGCAGACCAAAGCCGGTCACGTCGGTCATGGCCTTCACGCCGTCGATACTGGCGAATGCCGCACCGGCAAGGTTCATCTGGCACATCACTTCCGTTGCCAGACCAATATGCTCGGGCTTCAGCAGGGATTTTTTCTCGGCGGTTGTCAGTACGCCAATGCCCAGCGGCTTGGTGAGGAACAGCTTGCAGCCCGCCTGCGCGGTGCTGTTGCGCTTCACGCGTTCGGTCGGCACCACGCCGGTGACGGCCAGGCCGAAGATCGGCTCCGGCGCATCGATAGAGTGACCACCGGCCAGGGCAATACCCGCCTGCTGGCAGGCAAAGCGTCCGCCTTCGATGACATCGCGGGCAATCTCCGGCGGGAGGGTGTTAATCGGCCAGCCCAGAATGGCGATCGCCATAATCGGCTTACCGCCCATCGCGAAGATATCGCTGATGGCGTTGGTGGCCGCAATGCGTCCGAAGTCGAACGGGTTGTCGACAATTGGCATAAAGAAGTCAGTGGTGCTGATAATGCTGGTGCCGTTACCTAAGTCATAAACCGCTGCATCGTCACGCGTTTCGTTACCGACAAGCAGGTTCGGGTCGACAAACTTCGCCTGTTCACTGTGCAGGATGGTCTCCAGCACTTTCGGGGAAATTTTACAACCGCAACCGGCTCCGTGGCTGTATTGCGTTAAACGAATGGTTTGCTCGCTCATGGACGTCTCCTGTCATCTCAATCGCGCTATGGTAGCGCTCATTCCATAAAGAGGTAAGTATGACTGTCTGAATTCTGCGGCGGATGCTCAGAATCCAGACAGTTTAGCGCGTGTAATTAAAAACGGCTGACGAAAGGCGTGGTGTCCGGCACGCTAATGGTGCTGGAGGCTTTAAGCTGCGGGGTGCCGAGATAGAGGAAGCCGACAATTTTATCGTGTTCACCGCAGGAGAAGCCTTCCCGCACGGCGGCGCTCTCGGTCAGCGGCCCGGTACGCCAGATGCCGTTAAAGCCCTGCGCGACGGCGGCCATCTGCATTGCCATTACCGCGCAACCGGCAGACATCTCCTGCTCCCAGACCGGCACTTTATGGTCGGCCTGGCATTTTGCGACTACCGCGATGATCATCGGCGCACGGAACGGCGCGTTGCGGGCTTTATCAATCCCCTTCTCATCCTGGCCTGCGGCAACCGCCCCCTGCTCCAGCAGCTGGCTGAAGCGGTCGCGCCCTTCGCCTTCAATAATAAAGAAGTGCCACGGCTGCAATGTGCCATGGTCCGGCGCACGCATTCCGGCACGCAGAATGTTTTCCAGCTGCTCGCCGACGGGGGCCGGGTCGGCCAGGCGGGAAGCGCTACGACGGTTAACAAGCAGTTCAAGTGCGTCCATTGGTTAACTCCTTTCGTGAAATTTACTCACAAAATTAACACGACAGCAGAATTTGTTACAGCGTGGCAGGCGATTCCTGCTGACAAGTGGCGGTTGGGTCATTACGATAACCGCACATTACCGTCCTGTGGCGACGGAAACAGTCCTTTTCTGGTTAGGGAGAATACATGCGAACCCTTTGGCGAATCTTTGCCGGTTTCTTTAAATGGACGTGGCGACTGCTCAACTTCGTCCGCAACCTGGTGATGAATATCTTCTTCATCTTCCTGGTCCTGGTATGCGCAGGTATCTGGATGCATCTCAGCAGCGCCAACCAGGCGCAGAATTCGACGCGCGGCGCACTGCTCCTCGATATCACCGGGGTGATTGTTGATAAGCCATCGACCAGCAATCGTCTGGGCGTGATTGGCCGCCAGCTGTTCGGCGCGACCTCAGACCGCCTGCAGGAAAACTCCCTGTTTGATATCGTCGACACGATCCGTCAGGCCAAAGACGATCGCAACATTACCGGTATCGTGCTGGATCTGAAAGATTTTGCTGGAACCGATCAGCCTTCGATGCAGTACATCGGGAAAGCGCTGCGGGAATTCCGCGACAGCGGTAAACCGGTCATTGCCGTCGGCGACAGCTACACCCAGGGGCAATATTATCTGGCGAGCTTTGCTAACAAAATCTGGCTCTCTCCGCAGGGCACGGTCGATCTTCATGGCTTCGCCACAAATGGTCTGTACTACAAATCGCTGCTCGACAAGCTGAAGGTCACTACCCACGTCTTCCGCGTCGGGACCTATAAATCTGCCGTGGAGCCGTTTATCCGTGATGATATGTCCCCTGCCGCCCGTGAAGCGGACAGCCGCTGGATTGGCGAGCTGTGGCAGAACTATCTCGGCACCATTGCCGCTAACCGTCAAATGACCGCTGAGCAGGTCTTCCCGGGCGCGCGCGGTGTGCTGGAGGGCCTGCGCAAAGTGGACGGCGATACAGCGAAATACGCGCTTGATAACAAACTGGTCGATCGGCTGGGTTCCAGCGCTGAAATCGAAAAAGCGCTGACCAAACAGTTCGGCTGGAGTAAAGAGGACAAGAACTACAGCGCCATCAGCATGTATGACTACGCCGCGAAAAAGCCGGATGACAGCGGTGACAGCATCGCCGTGGTGTTTGCTAACGGGGCCATTATGGACGGTGAAGAAACGCCGGGGAACGTCGGCGGGGACACCACCGCGTCGCAGATCCGCGATGCGCGTCTGGATCCGAAAGTGAAGGCGATTGTCCTGCGGGTGAACAGCCCTGGCGGCAGCGTCAGCGCCTCCGAGGTGATCCGTGCTGAGCTGGCCGCCGCGCGTGCCGCGGGCAAGCCGGTCGTGGTCTCGATGGGGGGCATGGCGGCTTCAGGGGGGTACTGGATCTCGACGCCAGCCAACTACATTGTGGCTAACCCAAGCACGCTGACCGGCTCGATTGGCATCTTCGGCGTGATCAACACCGTAGAGAACAGCCTGGATTATCTCGGCGTTCATACCGACGGCGTTTCCACCTCGCCGCTGGCGGATGTGTCCGTGACTAAATCTCTGCCGCCTGAGGTGTCCGAGATGATGCAGCTCAGCATTGAGAGTGGCTATAAGCGCTTCATCACGCTGGTGGCGGATTCCCGTAAAAAGACGCCAGACCAGATTGACCAGATCGCGCAGGGCCACGTCTGGACCGGCCAGGATGCGAAGAGCAACGGTCTGGTAGACAGCCTGGGTGACTTCGACGATGCCGTGAAGAAAGCGGCGGAACTGGCGAAGCTCAAGCAGTGGCACGTTGACTATTATCAGGACGAACCGACGTTCTTCGATATGGTCATGGACAGCATGTCCGGCTCCGTCCGCGCCATGCTGCCGGAAGCGCTTCAGGCGTATCTGCCGGCGCCGGTGGCGACGGCGGCTAAAGCCATGAAAGCGGAGAGCGATAAGCTCGCGACTTTCAACGATCCGCAAAGCCGTTACGCGTTTTGCCTGACCTGTGCGAACGTGCGTTAAAAACCGTCCCCTCTTCCCGTGAAGAGGGGATTTTTTCTTTTGAAGAACAAGAACTCATTACCATGCAGAAGAAATCAATATATGTCGCCTATACCGGCGGTACCATCGGTATGCAGCGCTCAGAAAATGGCTATATCCCGGTTTCTGGCCACTTGCAGCGCCAGCTGGCGCTGATGCCTGAATTCCACCGTCCGGAAATGCCGGACTTTACCATCCACGAATATGAGCCGCTGATGGACTCCTCCGATATGACGCCGGAAGACTGGCAGCATATTGCGGACGATATTAAAGCCCATTACGACCAGTACGACGGCTTCGTGATCCTGCACGGCACCGACACCATGGCGTTCACCGCCTCGGCGCTCTCCTTCATGCTGGAGAACCTGGGCAAGCCCGTCATCGTGACCGGTTCGCAGATCCCGCTGGCGGAACTGCGTTCAGACGGGCAGATCAACCTGCTTAACTCCCTGTACGTGGCCGCTAATTACCCGATCAATGAGGTAACGCTGTTCTTCAACAACCGACTGTACCGCGGGAACCGTACCACTAAAGCGCACGCTGACGGCTTTGACGCGTTTGCCTCACCTAACCTGCAACCGCTGCTGGAAGCGGGGATCCATATCCGTCGTCTGGGCACGCCGCCCGCGCCAAATACTGCAGGCGAGCTGATCGTTCACCCGATCACCCCGCAGCCGATTGGCGTGGTGACGATTTATCCGGGTATTTCCGCCGACGTGGTGCGCAACTTCCTGCGCCAACCGGTGAAGGCGCTGATCCTGCGCTCCTATGGCGTGGGTAACGCCCCGCAGAACGGTGAGTTCCTGAAAGAGCTTCAGGAGGCGAGCGAGCGCGGGATTGTGGTGGTCAACCTCACCCAGTGTATGTCCGGAAAGGTCAATATGGGCGGCTACGCCACCGGCAACGCCCTGGCGCACGCTGGCGTGATCAGTGGTTTCGATATGACCGTTGAGGCAACGCTGACTAAACTTCACTATTTACTGAGTCAGGATCTGGATATTGATTCCATTCGCCGCGCCATGATGCAAAACCTGCGCGGTGAACTGACGCCGGACGAATAAGGAGTTCCCATGAAGCAACGCGCCCTGTTACTGGTCGATTTGCAAAATGATTTCTGTGCGGGCGGTGCGCTGGCCGTCGCGGAAGGCGACAGCACCGTAGACGTCGCGAATTCGCTGATTGAGTGGTGTAAGGCTCGTGATGAAGCGGTGGTGGCGAGTCAGGACTGGCATCCGGCAAACCACGGCAGCTTTGCCAGCCAGCACAACGTTGAGCTTTACAGCCAGGGCGAACTGGACGGACTGGCGCAAACCTTCTGGCCCGATCACTGCGTGCAGCAGACGGAAGGCGCTGAGCTTCATCCGCTGCTGAACCAGAAAGCCATCGACGCGGTGTTCCACAAAGGTGAAAACCCAACCATCGACAGCTACAGCGCATTCTTCGATAACGGTCACCGCCAGAAGACGGCGCTGGACGCATGGTTACGCCATCATGAGATCACCGAGCTGATTGTGCTGGGCCTGGCGACGGATTACTGCGTGAAGTTCACCGTGCTGGATGCGCTCCAGTTGGGCTATACCGTGAATGTCATTACCGACGGCTGTCGCGGGGTGAATATTCAGCCGCATGACAGCGCCCAGGCGTTTATGGATATGGCCGCAGAAGGCGCAACGCTGTATACGCTGGCTGACTGGATGGAGATGCAGGCGTAAGCTTTTTTAGCCGGGAGGCGGCTTCGCCTTACCCGGCCTACTTTCTCTGGTTTTGTAGGCCGGGTAAGCATCAGCGCCACCCGGCAAAACCCCCTCCCCGATCTCCCATAAAGTGAACTCCCTCGCATCACAAGCGAGGCGGCGATGGTATTCTCTTCAGGCTGTTTTTTCGCCACGCCTTTTCTGTGGCGTGGTTATTTTTATTCAGTCAAAGAGGAACTTATATGAAACGTTTGCCCTTGCTGGCAGCATTACCCTTGCTTTGCGCGTCACTGGCTTCCGCCGCGCCCCTGATGTCCGTGGGTTACTTCAATGGCGGTGGCGATGTTACCGCCGGACCGGGTGGCGATATCAATAAACTCGATGTCCGCCAGATCACACACCTCAACTACTCGTTTGGTCTGGTCTATAACAACGAGAAAGACGAGACCAACCCTGCACTGAAAGATCCGGCAAAACTGCATCAAATCTGGTTATCACCCAAGGTGGCATCCGACCTGGCGTTACTTCCTCAGCTTCGTAAACAAAACCCGAATTTAAAAGTGCTGCTTTCCGTTGGCGGCTGGGGCGCACGTGGTTTTTCTGGCGCAGCGGCTACCAAAGAGAGCCGCGCGGTGTTTATTCGCTCCGCGCAGCAGATCGTCAGTCAATACGGCCTGGACGGGATCGATCTCGACTGGGAGTTCCCGGTCAACGGCGCGTGGGGACTGGTCGAGAGCACCCCAGCCGACAGGGATAATTTCACCGCGCTGTTAAAAGAGATGCGTGACGCGTTTGGTAAGAAAAAACTGGTCACGATTGCGGTGGGCGCAAATGCAGAAAGTCCGAAAAGCTGGGTGGATGTGAAGGCCATTGCCCCCCTGCTCGATTACATCAACCTGATGACCTACGACATGGCGTACGGGACGCAGTATTTTAACGCGAATCTGTATGACTCCAGCGCCTGGCCAACGGTGGCTGCCGCAGACAAATACAGCGTTGATTTTGTGGTGAATAACTATCTGGCCGCCGGCCTTAAGCCGCAGCAAATGAACCTCGGAATCGGTTTTTACGGTCGTGTACCGAAGCGCGCCGTTGAACCGGGTATCGACTGGAGTAAACCGGACGCGCAAAACAATCCGGTCACCCAGCCCTACTTCGGGCCGCAGGAACTGGGCCTGTTCAAATCGCTTGGCTATGACCTGACCAAAGATACCTACGTGAAATACAACGATATCGTCCGCAAACTGCTAAACGATCCGCAGAAACGCTTTACCGAGCACTGGGACGAACAGGCGAAGGTGCCGTGGCTGTCGGTAAAATCCGCCGACGGGAAGGCGCTGTTTGCGATCTCCTATGAGAACCCGCGTTCCGTGGCGATTAAAGCAGATTACATCAAGGAGAAAGGTCTCGCCGGGGCGATGTTCTGGGAGTATGGCGCGGATGACAACAACCAGTTAGCGAAGCAGCTGGCGGAGTCGCTTGGGATCCCGCACTAAGGTGTAGTGTGCCGGGTGGCGGCTTCGCCTTACCCGGCCTACATGGGAGATTTATTTGAAGGTTGCAATCGGCTTCGGCGTGATGCCGAAGTCTTCTTTCAGTTCGCGCTTACTTTTCATCACCATCTGACCGTTAGTGTCGATGGTCATGTGCTGGGCGTTGGTATTGTGACGCGCCTGCCACAGCATCACCAGCTGCAAGCTGTTCTCTTTTTGCTCAGGTGTGAGCGCCACACCGTCCGGCCATTTTCCCAGCTCAACGGCCGTCACCAGGCGCTGATAAACCTCCGGGGTCATGCCTGCAATCATGTCATTAATATTCACGATCTCACCCTTTCAAAGGAATAATTTGCTGAATCGTTTTTTCAACCCTTGGTCTGGTCGCCGTTTTCGTCATCGGTAAAGCTCATCGAAGCCGAATTTACGCAGAAACGCTCCCCCGTCGGCTGCGGGCCATCCGGGAAGACATGCCCGAGATGGGCGTCGCAATTCCCACAACGAATTTCGGTGCGCACCATGCCGTGCGAGGAGTCCGTCAGATAGCGGATCGCATCATCGCTGACAGGCTCGTAAAAGCTTGGCCAGCCGCAGCCAGAATCGTACTTAGTCTGGGAGTTAAACAGCGGTGCATCACACACCAGGCAGTGGTAGACGCCTTCCCGTTTATTGTGCAGCAAACGCCCGGTAAACGGCGGTTCCGTGCCGTGATTTTGCGTTACGTAAAACTGCATCTCTGTAAGGTTTTTTTTCAAATCGTCGGGGTTATGTTGGCTCGACATATGCTTACATCTCGCTGTTGAAACAGACATCTTTTAACCCAGATTCTAACAAAACATTAACACCCGCGCGTGCACTTTTGATCTAAACTTATGTGTCGCGAAAAGGCGGTCAGGCAATTGTGATCAATTTCACATTTTAATCCTGCGAGGCCTTTAAAATTCCGGGCGCAGCCCCCATGTGGTTGCTAGCTCAAAGGGAAAGTGAGGCGAGTCAGTCGCACAAACGTTAGTCACAGGATTGATTTGTCGCAATGATTGACACGATTCCGCTTGACGCTGCGTAAGGTTTTTGTAATTTTACAGGCAACCTTTTATTCACTAACAAATAGCTGGTGGAATATATGACTATCAAAGTAGGTATCAACGGTTTTGGCCGTATCGGCCGTATTGTTTTCCGTGCTGCTCAGAAACGTTCTGACATCGAAATCGTTGGTATCAACGATCTCCTGGACGCTGAATACATGGCGTACATGCTGAAGTACGACTCAACTCACGGTCGTTTCGACGGCACCGTTGAAGTGAAAGACGGCCACCTGGTTGTTAACGGCAAAACCATCCGCGTTACTGCTGAGAAAGACCCAGCTAACCTGAAATGGAACGAAATCGGTGTTGACGTTGTAGCTGAAGCTACCGGTATCTTCCTGACCGACGAAACTGCACGTAAACACATCACTGCGGGTGCGAAGAAAGTTGTTCTGACTGGTCCTTCCAAAGACAACACCCCAATGTTCGTTCGCGGTGCAAACTTCGAAACTTACGCTGGCCAGGACATCGTTTCCAACGCATCCTGCACCACCAACTGCCTGGCACCGCTGGCTAAAGTTATCAACGACAACTTCGGCATCATCGAAGGTCTGATGACTACCGTTCACGCTACCACCGCTACTCAGAAAACCGTTGATGGCCCGTCTCACAAAGACTGGCGCGGCGGCCGTGGCGCGGCTCAGAACATCATCCCATCTTCTACCGGTGCTGCTAAAGCAGTAGGTAAAGTACTGCCAGAACTGAATGGCAAACTGACTGGTATGGCGTTCCGCGTTCCAACTCCTAACGTATCCGTTGTTGACCTGACCGTTCGTCTGGAAAAAGCTGCTTCTTACGAAGAAATTAAGAAAGCAATCAAAGCTGCTTCCGAAGGCCCAATGAAAGGCGTTCTGGGTTACACCGAAGACGACGTTGTTTCTACCGATTTCAACGGCGAAGTGTGCACTTCCGTGTTCGATGCTAAAGCAGGTATCGCACTGAACGACAACTTCGTGAAACTGGTTTCCTGGTACGACAACGAAACTGGCTACTCTAACAAAGTACTGGACCTGATCGCTCACATCTCCAAATAAGTTGAGATGAGTGCTTGATCCTAAAAGGCGACTTCGGTCGCCTTTTTTATTGTTTTTAGACAGAGGATTGCTTAATGATTAATAAAATTTTTGCACTTCCGGTAGTCGAACAACTTACCCCTGTGCTCTCCCGCCGTCAGATTGACGGCGCCGATATCATCGTCGTCGATCATCCGCGCGTTAAAGCCTCCGTAGCGCTCAATGGCGCCCACCTGCTCTCCTGGAAACCAGAAGGCGAAGAAGAAGGCCTGTGGCTGAGCGAGGCCACCTCGTTCAAAAAAGGGGCGGCGATCCGTGGCGGCGTACCGATCTGCTGGCCATGGTTTGGTCCGTCAGCGCAGCAGGGATTGCCGTCTCACGGTTTCGCCCGTAACCAGCAGTGGACACTGAAAGCCCACAACGAAGATGATAACGGCGCGGTGTTGACCTTTGAACTTCAGGCAAATGATGAAACGCGCGCCCTGTGGCCACATGAATTCACCCTCTATGCCCGCTTCAAGCTGGGTAAAACCTGCGAGATTGAACTGGAAGCGCACGGCGAATTCGAAACAACGTCCGCCCTGCACACCTATTTCAACGTAGGCGACATTCAGGCCGTTAAGGTGAGCGGACTTGGCGATACCTTTATCGACAAAGTGGACAACGCGAAAGAAGGCAGGCTGGACGACGGCGTTCAGAGCTTCCCGGACCGTACCGACCGCGTGTATCTGCACCCGGAAGCCTGTAGCGTCATCCACGACAGCGCGTTGAACCGCGGCATTGACGTGGTTCACCACCACCATAGCAACGTGGTGGGCTGGAACCCGGGCCCTGCCCTTTCCGTCAGCATGGCAGATATCCCGGATGACGGTTACAAGACCTTCGTGTGTGTGGAAACCGCGTGCGTGACCGCCCCGCAGAAAACCAGCGAAGAAAAACCGTCCCGCTTAGGCCAGACGATCAATATTGTGAAGCGCTAATATTTATCAGGCACCATAAAAAACAAACGGGGCGCAAGCGCCCCGTTTTAATACATCACGTTCTGGTCAGAACTTGTAGGTCACACCCACGGAGAAGATGCCGGACCAGGACTTGTCGACCATCGGGCTGTCCTTCACTTCGTCGCTCAGACGGGTATAACGGCCAGTACCGTACACGTTCCAGTCACCGAGGAAGTTATAGGAGGCGGTGAGTTCCAGGTACGGATCCCAGCCATCATCAGCGCTGTAGCTATTCAGACCACTGCGGCGAGACTCAGCCTTAGACACGCCATAGTAGTAGTCATTGTAATTCTCGCTGCTGTACTGCACACCGATACCCGGCGTCAGGGTCACCGCGCCGTTGGTATAGCGATAAAGCCACGCCAGATCCCAGATGAAGCCATTGCTGTTGTCCAGGGTATCGCCCGCCAGCGCCGTGCGCAGGAAGCCATACTCGGTATTATGGACGTAAGAAAGCCCGGCCATCAGTGAGCTTCTGCGCTTGTCCAGCTGACGAAGCGCATTGCTGTCGCTGTCGCCTGGTTTAAAGTACGTTGGGTCGTAATAGGCCATGATGGAGAGCTTATCGGCCGTATCGTTCCACAGATAGTAGCCGCCGCCCAATCCACGGAACCAGAAGTTATCGCCTTCATAGGTGACAACGGGGACAGGATAAACGTCGCGGTCATACTGCTTGTACGGGCTGTTGATCACGCCAGCACCCGCGCCAACAGTCCACTGGCTCTCAGCCTGTACGGTGCTCGCTGCGGTCGCGGCAAGGATGCCCAATGCCAGAAGTTTGAGTTTGGTCACAATCCATTCTTTCCTGTAGTCAAATAATCAGCGGGTGAAGTGTAACCGCCATTCCCGTACATCCCAAAATTTTTTGCGCGCGAATCCATTTGATTAACCCGTTATTTTTCATTTTTCAGATGACATCCCGCTTTCATTTATGTGACCGATAAATGAAAAACCCCCTTTTCGCTTATAACCGCAGTGGAAATTTTTGGATGAGTTATTGATATGTCATTGAAAGTAGATTTTATCCGTATGCAAGTTTTGCAATTGCCATCTACGCTTTAATTTAAGAAGAGGTTTTGCTGAACACCCTGCGGTTCATAGCCTTCGACCTGGCACACAGGTTGCTGCTCTGGCAGTGAGGTGCGAAAGATTCTCTTCCGGGAGCCTCCACTACTCATACGAACGGCTCTTATCCTGTGCTAAAAAACGAAAGGACGGCATGCCATGAATATATTCGATCACTATCGCCAGCGCTATGAAGCTGCCAAGGACGAAGAGTTCACACTGCAGGAGTTTCTTACCATTTGTCGGCAAGATCGCAGTGCCTATGCCAATGCGGCAGAACGGCTATTGATGGCTATCGGTGAGCCAAACATGGTTGATACTGCCCTGGAGCCACGGCTTTCCCGTCTTTTTTCGAATCGGGTAGTCGCCCGATACCCGGCGTTTGAAGAGTTCTATGGTATGGAAGATGCCATTGAGCAGATCGTCTCCTACCTGAAGCATGCCGCTCAGGGGCTGGAAGAGAAGAAACAGATCCTTTACCTGCTGGGTCCCGTCGGCGGGGGTAAATCCTCCCTGGCTGAACGGCTGAAAGCGCTGATGCAGCGCGTGCCGATCTATGTGCTGAGCGCCAACGGCGAGCGCAGCCCGGTCAATGACCATCCGCTGTGCCTGTTTAATCCGCAAGAGGATGCGCAAATTCTGGAAAAAGAGTTTGGCATTCCGCATCGCTATCTCGGTACGATCATGTCGCCGTGGGCGGCAAAACGCCTGCACGAGTTTGGTGGGGACATCACCAAATTCCGCGTCGTGAAAGTGTGGCCGTCTATCCTCGAGCAGATCGCCATTGCTAAAACTGAACCCGGTGACGAGAACAACCAGGACATCTCGGCGCTGGTGGGTAAAGTCGATATCCGTAAGCTGGAACATCACGCGCAAAACGACCCGGATGCCTATGGCTATTCCGGTGCGCTGTGCCGCGCCAACCAGGGGATTATGGAATTCGTCGAGATGTTTAAAGCACCGATCAAAGTGCTGCATCCGCTGCTGACCGCCACCCAGGAGGGGAACTACAACGGGACGGAAGGTATTTCCGCCCTGCCGTTTAACGGGATTATCCTCGCCCACTCTAACGAATCTGAATGGGTGACCTTCCGTAACAACAAAAACAATGAGGCGTTTCTTGACCGTGTGTACATCGTCAAAGTGCCTTATTGCCTGCGGATCTCCGAGGAGATCAAGATTTACGAAAAACTGCTCAACCACAGTGAGCTGGTCCATGCCCCTTGCGCACCGGGAACGCTGGAAACGCTGTCGCGCTTCTCGATTCTGTCGCGCCTGAAAGAGCCGGAAAACTCCAGCATTTACTCCAAAATGCGCGTGTATGACGGCGAAAGCCTGAAGGATACCGACCCGAAAGCGAAATCGTACCAGGAATACCGCGATTACGCCGGGGTCGACGAAGGGATGAACGGTTTGTCGACGCGTTTCGCGTTTAAGATCCTCTCCCGCGTCTTTAACTTCGACCACGCGGAGGTGGCCGCCAACCCGGTTCATCTGTTCTACGTGCTGGAACAGCAAATTGAACGTGAACAGTTCCCACAGGAGCAGGCTGAACGCTACCTGGAGTTCCTGAAAGGCTACCTGATCCCGAAATACGCCGAGTTTATCGGCAAAGAGATCCAGACCGCCTACCTGGAATCCTATTCCGAATACGGCCAGAACATTTTCGATCGGTACGTCACATACGCTGACTTCTGGATCCAGGATCAGGAGTACCGCGACCCGGATACCGGCCAGCTGTTTGACCGTGAATCCCTGAACGCAGAGCTGGAAAAAATTGAGAAACCGGCCGGGATCAGCAACCCGAAAGACTTCCGAAACGAGATTGTGAACTTCGTGCTGCGCGCCAGAGCGCATAACAACGGCCGCAATCCAAACTGGACCAGCTACGAAAAACTGCGCACGGTTATAGAGAAGAAAATGTTCTCTAACACGGAAGAGCTGTTGCCGGTTATCTCGTTCAACGCCAAAACCTCAACCGACGAGCAGAAAAAGCACGACGATTTTGTCGACCGTATGATGGAAAAAGGCTATACGCGCAAACAGGTCCGCCTGCTTTGTGAATGGTATCTGCGCGTGCGTAAATCGTCTTAAAACAAGTGCCCGGTAACGCGCTTACCGGGCCAACAAAATGTCCGGCACTTACGGACGCTGCAAGTTGGCAAATGCAGTACGGGGGATATATGACCTGGTTTATTGACCGGCGTCTTAACGGCAAAAACAAGAGCACGGTGAATCGCCAGCGCTTCTTGCGCCGTTATAAAGCGCAAATTAAACAGTCGATCTCCGAGGCCATCAACAAACGCTCGGTGACCGACGTCGACAGCGGCGAATCCGTCTCCATTCCCAACGATGACATCAGCGAACCGATGTTTCATCAGGGGCGTGGCGGTCTTCGCCATCGCGTGCACCCAGGTAATGACCACTTCGTCCAGAATGACAGAATCGAGCGGCCACAAGGCGGAGGCGGCGGTTCTGGCAGCGGTCAGGGACAGGCCAGCCAGGACGGTGAAGGCCAGGATGAGTTCGTCTTTCAGATTTCAAAAGACGAATATCTCGACCTGCTGTTTGAGGATCTGGCCCTGCCGAATCTGAGAAAGAATCAGCACCGTCAGCTCAACGAATACAAAACCCATCGCGCGGGTTATACCGCAAACGGGGTGCCCGCCAACATCAGCGTGGTGCGTTCACTGCAAAACTCGCTGGCGCGACGCACGGCGATGACGGCAGGCAAACGGCGCGAACTGCGCGAGCTGGAAACCAGCCTGAAAGTGGTGGAAAATACCGAACCGGCGCAACTACTGGAAGAGGAGCGCCTGCGAAAAGAGATCGCCGAACTGCGGGCGAAGATCGACCGGGTACCGTTTATCGACACGTTCGACCTGCGCTACAAGAACTACGAAAAACGTCCGGAGCCTTCCAGCCAGGCGGTGATGTTCTGCCTGATGGACGTGTCAGGTTCAATGGATCAGGCCACCAAGGATATGGCTAAGCGTTTTTATATTCTGCTCTATCTGTTCCTGAGCAGAACGTATAAGAACGTGGAGGTGGTCTACATCCGCCATCACACTCAGGCGAAAGAGGTGGATGAGCATGAGTTTTTCTACTCGCAGGAGACCGGTGGCACCATCGTGTCGAGCGCCCTGAAGCTGATGGATGAGGTGGTAAAGGAGCGCTACGACCCGGCGCAGTGGAACATCTACGCCGCACAGGCATCGGATGGCGATAACTGGGCGGATGACTCACCCCTGTGTCATGAAATTCTGGCGAAGAAGATCCTGCCGGTGGTGCGCTACTACAGTTACATTGAAATTACCCGTCGCGCCCACCAGACGCTGTGGCGAGAGTATGAGCATCTGCAAGCGATGTTCGATAACTTTGCGATGCAGCACATTCGAGACCAGGATGATATCTATCCGGTCTTCCGGGAACTGTTCCAGAAACAGTCTTCCACCAGCAACGCATGAATCAACAGCCAGCGCTCCCGCTGGCTGTTTTCTTTCAGCCCTCTCCCTCCCGTGCTAATGTAGCAAGCTACGTATTGGCTAATCACAGGTGAAATCGTTATGTCTGATGACGTGACCGGGACGACAACCCATCAGCAGCTAATCAGCTTATTAACCGAGCAGGAGGCGCACTTTCGTGTGGTGGCGCATGAGGCCGTAGGGAAATGCGAAGCGGTCAGTGAAATTCGCGGGACCGATCTCCGCCAGGGAGCAAAAGCGCTGGTCTGTAAGGTAAAAGGCAACGGCGTTAAGAAACATATTCTGGCAATCATCGCCGCCGATCGGCAGGCCGATCTGAGCCTGCTGGCCAGCCATTTCGGAGGGCTTAAGGCATCTCTCGCCAGTCCGGCCGAAGTGGATGCGCTTACCGGCTGCGTTTTCGGCGCCATTCCCCCCTTCAGCTTTCACCCGGATCTGACGCTGGTCGCCGATCCGCTGCTGTTTGAGCGCTTTGACGAGATCGCCTTTAACGCCGGTCTGCTGGAAAAATCGGTGATTATGGATACCCAGGACTATCTGCGTATCGCCCGTCCTGAACTGGTGTCGTTCCGTAAACAATAAATACAGAGGCTGGCTAACGGTCAGCCGTTTTCCAGCAGCAGCACGGAAGCAATCAAAATAATCGCGATGATAAAAAACGATGAGGAGATAATCAGCGTTTCGACAAACATAGGATCGTTCATGATGCCCTCTGCCTTGCCCATTTCCTTTTTTTTTACTCCCGCATAATGACAGTTAAATGACAATGACGCGTCCGCGAAATGACAATTTTTCGCTGAAACGATTCGCTGTTAACTCCCCTCCCCCGTATAAAGTCACTGTTTAAATACTTTATTTGTTACCGGTATCACGAAAAGAAATTTACGTAACCCCGATGCCAGATCTCGCAATTGTTAACCTTTTCATGATGGTTAACCTTGTTTACGGAGCACCTCATAAATAAACCTTACACTGGCAAGGTGAATACAATGACCGAGATAATTACCCGTAAAGAAAAAATCAGTTATGGGTTAGGCGATATGGCGAGCCATATTGGGCTGGATAACGTCATTATTTTTCTGACGTTTTACTATACGGACGTGGTGGGGTTACCTGCCGCATTCGTGGGCACTATGTTTCTTCTGGCGAGAACCGCCGATGCCATAATTGATCCGGCGATGGGCTATATCGCAGACAGGACGCATACCCGCTGGGGAAAATTCCGCCCCTGGATGCTGTGGCTGGCGCTGCCCTTTGGCGCAAGCTGTCTGCTGACCTACGCCGTGCCGGCGTCGCTCGACCTGCACGGTAAAATGATTTTCGCCACCGTCAGCTATACCCTGATGATGCTGATGTATACCGCAATCAATATTCCCTATTGCTCCATGGGCGCGGTAATTACGCCCGACAACGATGCGCGAATTTCCCTTCAGTCTTATCGCTTTTTCCTTGCCACGCTGGGTGGCGCGTTGTCGACATTCTTTATGATGCCGCTGGCAGAGTTTTTAGGCGGCGACGATAAATTACTGGGCTACCGCTGGGCGATGGCCATTATGGCGACCGTCGCGGTCATCATGTTCTGGATCTGCTTCGCGAATACGCGTGAACGTATTAAGGCTCCCGCCACCCACAATAATTATCTTGCGGAACTACGGGATTTATTACGAAACGACCAATGGCGCGTTGTCGCCGTCCTGGTATTAACCAATATTGGTTTTGGCGTTATTCGCCTTGGCGCAATGATGTATTTCGTCACTTATTATCTCGGTAGCGCAAGCTATTTTATGTGGATGCTCGGCGCGCATATTCTCGGGAAAGCCGCAGGCAGCGCGCTGGCCAAACGTCTGACGCAGAACGTCAGCAAAGTGCAGATGTTTGGATATTGTTCCGTACTGGCGGGGGTACTCAGCATCGCCCTGTTCTTTGCGCCTAAGTCGGTGCTTATTCTGGTGCCCATGACGTTTATCGTCTCCACCCTTTACCAGGCCACCACCACGCTAATGTGGGTGATGATGGCGGATGTCGCCGATTACGGCGAATGGAAACAGGGCAAACGCATGGACGGCGTGATCTTCTCCACCTTCCTCGCCGTACTCAAGCTGGGGATGGCGATCAGCGGCGCGATTGTTGGCTGGACGCTGGGCTTAAGCGGCTATGTTGCCAATGCCCCGGAACAAACTACCACGGCCATGTACTGCATCATCGCCCTCTTCACCGTCGTACCTGGCATCTTGTCGCTCTGCGCGTTTGCCACGCTGCGCTGGTACAAGCTCGACGACAGCACAATGCAATCCATCCATCTCGCCAAACACCCTGTTTAGAAGGACGCATTATCCATGAGTGAGCTGATTCAACATTCCAACTGTATCGAATGGCGTTTTGAACGCCAGATCCTGCGCATCGAACCCTGGGGAGAAAACAGTCTTCGCGTCAGGGCCACCTGCTCCCCGGCATTTGATGACGCCTTACAGGCACTGTTACCCGCCACCCCTTGCCAGGCCGAGATTGTCGCCGAAGCGGAAAGCCTGACGCTGCGCAACGGCAATATTACCGCGACCCTGAACCTTAAAGGTCAGTTGGCCTTCTACAATCAGCGCGGCGAACTGCTGCTGGAGGAGATGTGGCGCCAGCGTTCAACGGTGGGTATCGGTGCCAGCGAGAAGAGTCAGGATAAATATGTCAGCGCTCTGAAGCTGGATGGCCGCGAATTTAAACCGCTGATGGGCGGCAAATATCAGCTCACCGTCCGGTTTGAATCGCGTCCGGATGAACGCATCTATGGCATGGGTCAGTATCAACAGCCGTGGCTGGATCTGAAAGGCTGTGCGCTGGAGCTGGCTCAGCGAAACTCCCAGGCCAGCGTGCCCTTTATGCAGTCCAGCCTTGGCTATGGCCTGCTGTGGAACAACCCGGCGATTGGTGAAGCCAGCTTTGCAAAAAATCAGACGGAATGGCGCGCCCGCGTCACAGGAGAGATGGACTACTGGATCACCGCCGCTGACACGGTGGCGGATATCACCCGCCAGTATGTGAAAGCCACCGGTACTCCGCCCCCCGCCCCGGCGTTTATCAGTGGACTGTGGCAGTGCAAATTGCGATACCGCACCCAGCAGGAGGTGCTTGAGGTTGCGCGGGAGTATCGCCGCCGTAATCTGCCGCTGTCGGTGATGGTCATCGACTTTTTCCACTGGCCGAATCAGGGCACCTGGTGCTTCGACCCCGTAGACTGGCCCGATCCTGAAGGCATGGTCGACGAGCTGCGCGAAATGGGTATTGCGCTGATGGTGTCGGTGTGGCCAACGGTAGAGGCGCGCAGCCCCCTCTACCCGCTGATGAAAGCCAAAGGCTGGCTAGTCAGCAGTGAGCGCGGCGTGCAGGTCAACCTCGATTTTATGGGCAATACCACCTTCTTTGATGCGACCCATCCAGAGGCGCGGAAATTCGTCTGGGATACGGTGAAGAAAAATTACTACGACATGGGCATTAAGCTGTTCTGGCTGGACGAAGCGGAGCCGGAATATCGCGCCTATGATTTTGACAACTATCGCTACCACGCCGGTCCGGTACTGGAAGTGGGCAATCGCTACCCGCGTGACTTTGCGCAGGGCTTTTACGATGGGCTCCAGGCAAACGGCGAAACCGACATTGTTAACCTGGTACGCTGCGCCTGGGCAGGCAGCCAACGCTTCGGCGTGCTGGCGTGGTCGGGTGATGTCCACTCCTCGTTCCATGCTTTTCGCAATCAACTCGCCGCAGGACTGAATATGGGGCTGGCGGGGATCCCATGGTGGACGACCGATATCGGCGGCTTCCAGGGAGGGAACGTTAACGACCCGGCGTTCCATGAATTGCTGATCCGTTGGTTCCAGTGGGCGGTGTTTACACCGGTTCTGCGCATGCACGGCTATCGCGAACCGCAGATCCAGCCCCCGGAGCACTACCGTGACGGCATTCCTCAGTGTAACAGCGGTTCGCCTAATGAGCTGTGGAGTTACGGAGAAGAGAATTACGCCATCATGCAGCACTGGCTTACCGTGCGCGAAACCCTGCGCCCGTATATTGACGCATTGTACCGGCAGGCTCATCTGCACGGAGACCCGCTTATGCGTCCGCTGTTCTGGCACTATCCGAAGGATAAGCAGAGCTGGGCGTGTGAAGATCAGTATCTGTTTGGTGAAGATCTTCTGGTGGCGCCGGTTATGCAGGCCGGTCAGCGTGAGCGCGATGTCTGGCTGCCGACGGGCAATAGCTGGATCGCCCTCAACGGTGAGCGCTACGCCGGTGGGGAGCATATCCGGGTGCCTGCGGCGCTGGAAACCATCCCGGTGTTTATCCGCGAAGGGAGTCCGCTTATCCAGCAACTGGTGGACTGACGTCAGGCAAGTGCCCAAAAATAGACAATTTTTTTAGTAAAGCCTGCCTGCCGTCGCGTTTGCGCGTAAAGTAAGCAGGCTTACTATTTTTGGCAAGGATCCCGTCATGTTCGACCCTACACTACTCATACTTCTGGCCCTGGCTGCTTTGGGTTTTGTCAGCCACAATACCACCGTCGCGATTTCCATTTTGGTCCTGATCATCGTTCGCGTCACACCGTTGAACACCTTCTTCCCGTGGATAGAAAAACAGGGGCTTACCATCGGGATCATTATTTTGACCATCGGTGTGATGGCCCCGATTGCCAGCGGAACGCTACCGGCCTCAACGCTGCTGCACTCCTTTGTGAACTGGAAATCGCTGGTGGCGATTGCAGTGGGCGTTTTTGTCTCATGGCTTGGCGGGCGCGGCGTGACGCTGATGAGCAGCCAGCCTTCTCTGGTGGCCGGGCTGCTGGTGGGCACCGTGTTAGGCGTGGCGCTGTTTCGTGGCGTGCCGGTTGGCCCGCTGATTGCTGCCGGACTGGTTTCGCTGTTTATCGGGAAGTCGTAGTCAGGCTGGCGATATAGCGGGCGGGCGTCTGTCCCAGTCCTTTCTTGAACATGGTGATAAAGGCGGTGGTGGAGTCATACCCCAGCGCCTGCGCCGCCTGCTGAACCGACTTTCCGCCGATCAAAAACTGCAATGCGACAATCAGCTGGAGCTGGTGTCGCCAGCGGCGAAAGCTTAAGCCGGTCTCTTTCACCACCAGTCGCGCCAGATTGCGCTCGCTCATGGCAAAGTGGCTGGCCCACTGCGCCAGCGTCTGCCAGGCGGCAGGTTCGTTTGCCATGGTCTCACTCATCAGACGAATTTTCGGATGCGGAGATACCGGCAGCTGGAGATGCTCCTGCGGTTGCAGGGGCAGTTCATCAAACAGGACGTCAACCAGCCTTCCGGTAGCGGGAAGAGGCAGTTCCTCCTGTGACCTGTCCGCGAGCGCCAGCACCAGCTCCCGCACCAGGGGCGATATTTTCAACGTACAGGTACGCGTCGGCAATTCGAGCGCGCCGGGTTCAATAAACAGCAGGCAGAGCTGCGCGCCGGGCGTCGCCTTGTTGCTGTGCGGCGTTTGACCCGGGATCCACACCGCATACTGGGGCGGCACCATCAGCATCGCGTTCTCTACTTCACAGGTGATCGCTCCTCCCAGCGCCATAATCAGCTGCCCTTTGCGGTGCTGATGCAGCGGAATGTACTGTTCTTGTGCCACCACGCGGATGCGAAAGGCCACCGTCGCGTCGTGCTGGCTATCGGGATCGTAGCCGTCGAGTCCCAGTCCATACATAAAGTTGTCCGATATTAGCGATAAACTGTCATTTTAGCCTGATTTCAACCACGACTTAAATCGGTATGGTATGCGCTCGCCTGAACGTAAGAGACAATAATGACTACTGCTATTCAACCTTCCGGGAAACAGGGCGCGCTGCTGGTTGCAGGCATCCTGATGATCGCCACGACGCTGCGCGTCACCTTTACCGGGGTCGCCCCCCTGCTCGACACCATCCGACAGGACTATGGCTTAAGCACGGCGCAAACCGGCCTGCTCACAACGCTGCCTCTGCTGGCCTTCGCCTTTATCTCTCCCCTTGCCGCAGGCGTCGCCCGGCGCCTGGGCATGGAGCGCAGCCTGTTTATCGCTCTGCTGCTGATTTGCATCGGGATTGGCGTACGTTCGCTGCCGTCGGCCTCGCTGCTGTTTATCGGTACGGCGATCGTGGGCTGTGGGATTGCGCTGGGCAATGTCCTGTTACCCGGATTAATCAAACGTGATTTTCCGGGCCAGGTCGCAAAACTGACGGGGGCTTATTCGCTGACGATGGGGGCCGCCGCTGCCGCAGGGTCGGCGCTGATCGTCCCGCTGTCGCTGGGGAATGCTGGCTGGCACGGGGCGCTGTTGATGCTGATGTTCTTCCCGCTGGTGGCGCTGCTGCTGTGGTTACCGCAATGGCGCCAGAGGCCGGCCGCCACCCTGACCGGCGCGGGCGCGTTGCACAATCGGGCAATCTGGCGCTCCGCACTCGCCTGGCAGGTGACGCTTTTTCTGGGCATTAACTCGCTGATTTACTACGTCATTATCGGCTGGTTACCCGCGATTTTACTTAGCCACGGCTACAGCGAAACGCAGGCTGGCTCCATGCACGGACTTCTCCAGCTGGCAACCGCTGTTCCCGGTCTCGCCATTCCGCTGATCCTGCACCGTCTTAACGATCAGCGTGGCATAGCCGGGCTTGTCGCTCTGATGTGCGCCGTCAGTGCGGCCGGGTTCTGGTTCGCGCCGGGGCTGGCCGTCGTCTGGACGCTGGTGTTTGGCTTTGGATCCGGCGCCACCATGATCCTCGGCCTGACGTTTATCGGACTGCGGGCCAGCTCGGCCCATCAGGCCGCCGCGCTCTCCGGCATGGCACAGTCGATTGGCTATCTGCTGGCGGCCTGTGGCCCACCGCTGATGGGGAAAATTCACGATACCGCCGGAGACTGGCGCATTCCGCTGCTGGCCTGCGCGCTGGCTGCGGTAGTGATGGCCCTGTGCGGCATGCTAGCGGGGCGTGACCGGGAGATCACACCCCGCTGACATTCAAGGCAGACCTGACGGTCTGCTTTTTTTATCCCTGCGCCGCCCGCAGCATGGCCTGTACCAGCACCACCGGGCGCCCTTGAAGCGCCGCCCGCTCATGCTGGAACAGGGTGATGACAAAGAAAGGATGGGTCAGCAGCTCTGCCGCGCGGATCTCGCCCTGCTCGTCCCAGCCCGTTACGCGCATGTCGCCCCGCTCAAGCTGGCTGGCAAACTCAGACGAGACGCCGTAATTGCAGTGATAACCTTCCTGAATTTCCGGCTTGCCGTACGCTTTGGCAATCAGCGTGTTGTTCCGCAGCTCAATCGCGTCGGTTTTTTCCACCAGCGAGCAGGCCAGCGGCGCAATCACCATCCTCCCCTCGGTATCGGTTTCGGCATGGCCTGCATCGTGCCAGCCCAGCACATTACGGGCATACTCAATCAGCGCATGCTGGAACCCGCCGCAGGTGCCGAGAAAAGGGATGCTGTTCTCACGCGCGTAACGCGCGGCAATAAACGCCGCCTCGGTGTTTTTATACGGGCTTGCCGGTACCAGCCAGATGGCATCATACCCGACCAGGTCTTCGGGGTTGGTCAGCTCAGGCGTGGCGAGCCAGTCATAATCAGCGGTGAGATCCAGAACCGCAGCGGCGTCGTCAATCGCCAGCGGGATCGCCTGGTGCGCAATAACATCGGGATTGTAATCACCAACCAGCGCAATGCGCAGCGTCGTTTTAACCGGGGAGAGTTCCATGAGAGATTCCTTATGCCGGAGGATTTTCAGATAACATAAGGAACCTCAGACTACCGATCTTTTGCAATTATCACAATACCTTAAATTGGGTGCTTAAACGCCGGGTGCTATAGTGTTCTTGCCGAACGTTGCACGGTAGGAGGAAAACGGATGATTCAATGTAAGCGCGTCTATGAACAGGCAACATCAGACGATGGTTACCGGGTGCTGGTAGACAGACTCTGGCCGCGAGGGATAAAAAAGACCGACCTCGCCTGTGATGAGTGGTGTAAAGCGCTAACGCCGTCCAGCGAACTGCGGAAAGCCTTTCACAGTGAAACGATCGATTTCACCGCGTTCAGTGAAGCCTATCGTAAAGAGCTGGCGCAGCAGCAGGATGAAGGCAAACGCCTGGCGGCCCTCGCCCGACAGCAGACCGTGACGCTACTCTATGGGGCGAAAAATACGGAGCAGAATCACGCGCGGGTACTGGCGGACTGGCTGCGTGAACTGTGATTAACCGATTGCCAGCTCATCCACGTTGTGTGGCATCTCGTCGGGAGTAAGCGGCATCAAATGTTCCGGGCGAACAAACGCAAAACCGTGCTGATTATCAAAGGCGTAAACATCACCGGTGACCAGCCACAGCGCACGCGCTGATGTATCAGGTAAATGCGTCATGACGCCGTTAACCGGGTTCACAAAACGCTGACCCGGCTGACAAAGGCCAAACAGCTCCACGGATTTACCGATATTTCGACGGCCCGCCGTCGTACGCGCACCCACAATTATCGCCATGCTGCCCGGTTTTAACTGAAACATACTTCTTCTCGCAAACGTACCGCCAGAAACTGGCTAAGAATAATCCTAAAGAGAAGTGTATCGCAGTTTTATTGCCGTTGTCATCTGGTCGGTTGCGGGTGATCGCGGCGATAGAGATCCCATTCATCGATCACTTCCCCGCCTGGCAATTTGCACTCGGTACGTACGCCCTGCGGGCTTTGTACAGGGATTTGCTCTCCCCCTTTCTCCAGACAGTACACTGACGCCGGATTTGCCATACCAATAGCGTGCGGCGGTTGAGGCGCATCGGGAGGAGGTGTCTTTGTTGAGCATGCGGCCAGCGGTAAAACCAGCGCCAGGAGAAGATATTTCATTATCATGATCCTTCAGGGTGTTGAAAACGTCAGAGTAACGGGTCATCGCCGTTTTCTCCATGATTTCTCCATTAAACCTGCACGATTCATCCCTATAGTGGTGTCTGTTCTCACTCTGACCAGAGAACATCATTCCGTAATCAAGATGTTTTGCCCCGATCTCAACATCGGGGCTTTTTTTTAGCCTCTCCTTCATCCGCTTTCAGAAGAATCTATAAAATTAATCCTGTTCATGTTTTACTATGACCGGAGTCTATATTTTCAGCATAACATGCAGATACAGAGGTCTTCTGCATGGGAGTCAACCTGCCTCATGTCAGATATCATTCTTGCCCGTGTTTCAGAAACCCTCTCCACCGAGCAATCTCTCGACAGTCTGGTGCGTCAGCTACTGGAAATGCTGGAAATTGTGACGGATATGGAATCAACCTACCTGACCAAAATCGATATCAACGCGCGTTTGCAGCACATTTTATATGCCCGTAACAGCAAGCAAATGCAGATCCCGGAAGGGTTCAGCGTGCCCTGGGACGAAACGCTCTGTAAGCGCGCCATGGATAGCGACACCTTGTTCAGTAACAAGGTGCCCGACCGCTGGCCGGAGTGTGAAGCGGCAAAAGCACTGGGTATTACAACCTATATGAGCGTGCCGGTTCACCTGGCTGACGGTTCTCTGTACGGCACGCTTTGCGCTGCCAGCACCGCACAGAAACAGTTCAGCGAGCGTGGCGAGCAGGTGATCAGGCTCTTTGCCGGGTTAATTGGTCAGTACATTCAGAAAGAGTCGCTTGTGCTTCAGCTTCGTGAAGCAAATGCGGCGCTCATTGCCCACTCTTACACCGACGCCCTTACCGGCCTGCCGAATCGTCGCGCCATTTTTGAAAACCTTACCACCCTGTTCTCACTGGCGCGCCATCTTAACCGCAACGTCATGATTGCCTTTATTGACCTCGATGATTTCAAGCGAATCAATGATCAGTACGGTCATGAAGCGGGCGATCGGTTCCTCGTTCAGGTCGGCAATCGACTGACTCACCAGCAAACGCAGGACGAAATTATCGGCCGGCTCGGCGGCGATGAATTTCTGGTTGCCAGCCTGAGTCACAGCGATGATGGCGACGCCAGCACAGAGGTCAACGCTATCAAAACCCGCCTCAACGGCCGTATCGCGGGTGAATATGGGTTAGATAATGTCACTATTCTCTATCCCGGTGCAAGCTATGGCGTCGTTATTGTTGATCCTCACTGCACAGATGAAGATAGTGCCCTGCGCACCGCAGACCTCGCGATGTATCAGGATAAAAAAGGAAAAAACAAAACAGGCTTTGTCGCGTTAGATTAAAACCGTACACTCTACGGCCTTATACAAACTCAAACAGGTGATGGCATGAGAATAGGGATCCTCTTTCCGGTGGTTATTTTTATCACGGCAGTCGTGTTTTTAGGCTGGTTTTTCCTTGGCGGTTACGCCGCGCCGGGGGCATAAATGAGAAAAACGACCCTCATCATGCTGATTGTCGCCATCGTGGCCGTCGCCGGTACGCAGTTTGGCTGGTGGTAACGCCCAAAGTAAAAAGGCCGCCCTCAGGCAGCCTTTTTTAACACAGGTCAGATTTAGCTTTTGATTTTTCTGTAGATAAACAGAACAACCAGCGCGCCAATCACCGCGACGACAAAGCTGCCGAAGTTGAAGCCATCAACTCTGCCAAAGCCGAACAGGGTACTGATCCAGCCACCGACGACTGCACCTACAATCCCCAGAACGATCGTGACGATGAAACCGCCGCCATCTTTGCCCGGCATAATCCACTTCGCCAGGATCCCCGCAATCAGCCCAAAGATAATCCAGGATAAAATTCCCATAGCTTTCCTCTCTGTATGGTTTTTGTCATTAAATCAACGACACAGAAAAGGATAGCACAGGATCTGAGAAAGGAAATTTGTGATAAGAATCACACGGTTCGTTTGAGTAAAATCTGAGCAATAAAAATTGCCGTTCCACACTCATCGTGGGGTTGCATCTTTTACTGAGAAAGATTATCTTTCTCATTACTGAATAGTTGAGCAAATCACTCAGGTATTCAGTACGACATTGCTCACATTGCTTCCAGTATTTCTTGCCCACTTTTTAGTGGGCTTTTTTTTGCCTCACCCCACCAAAATCTGGCGTTTTTTCCCAGGAGGTGAACCGCTATTCTCTGTGGCTACTGAACAGCAAAGTGAATCTGATAACATGAACGTATCGAGCAAGTTCGTCATCTGCCTTAATCTTGTTTCTGCCAGTACGCTACTGTTACTGCTCTCGACACGGTTTGAGTGGTTCTGAGATGTATTGAGTCGGCATGGTGGCTTTCCTTTCAATCACGTGCGGGCTCAACGCGCATACTTGTAGCTTTAATGACCTGTGTTAAGATCCCTGCACCTCAGGACGTGGCGGGACAGCAGGAAAATGAACAAGGCCATTGCCGTTGCTATCATCTCAACCTTTATGGTCGTCCTGTCGCTGTATGCGGTTAACGCCATTATCGTTGAGCAGCAAAAGGACCGGCAGAGGGAGATCTCCCACACGCTCTTACGCTATTCCGAAGACTTGACGCAAAATATCGCCAGTACGCTTAAAAATACCTCCGCGAAGGGATGCGATAACGCCAGCCTGAACGTCTACCGTAATTTAAAGATGCAGAGTCTCTATTTCGCCGATGTGGGGTTTATTGAAAATGGGAAAATTACCTGCACCGCATTTTGGGGCAAGCTGGCAAATCCCATCGCCCTTCCCTCTGAGCTTCACAACACCCTGAACGGATTCAGTCTGGCGCAATTTTCACAGAAAGATTTTTTTGTAGGCAATGCGACAATTTATAACCATCTTATTATCTTCACATCACGTTCAGCCTACGATAAATTCTCTCCGGTCACCGCCAACTATTCACTTCGTTCTACCACGAAAGATTTCGACCGAACCTTTTTTACCGTTACGTCACCTACAGAAAACCTTAGCCGCTTGTCGTCACTGTTATTCACACAGACCGTGACGCAGTGCAGCACGCGCTGGGATTTGTGCGTTACCGTCACCCACCACAATGCCGGACTGGCATCGCTCTCCCGCGTAGTGATGGTACTCCTGTGCCTGTTTTTATACTTTATCTGGGTATCCCTGACGCTGTTTTCTCTTCGACTTTATGAAGATCGACTTTCTCTTGAGCGAACGCTGGTCAAGGCGGTGATAGCGAATACTATCAGCGTTCATTTTCAGCCCATAATTCGGGTTGCTGATAAGAAAATCGTCGGGGTTGAAGTGTTATCAAGATGGCAGGATAACAATCACAAAGAGGTTTCTCCTGAGCTGTTTATCCCGTTAATTAAAAAAATTGGTCTGTATAACGTTTATTATCAGAACATGATAAAGAAATCCCTGGCGGAAATTGCCGGGCTGGCGGCCGAACATCAGTTAATGATTTCACTGAACGTTGGCCGGACGGAAATTGAAGACGGCAAATTTCTGGCGGTATTACGTCATGCATGCTTAGAGAACGCTATTCCCTTATCGTTAATCAAAGTTGAGTTATCCGAGAATGGCGTTTCCACCTCGGCCATCCTTGAAGAGTTTTGTGAGGATCTTAAATCGGCAGGCGTCAAAATTTCAATAGACGATTTTGGCGTGCAAAACTCTAATCTGGCAAGGCTGTCCAATCTCAAATATGACGAAATCAAAGTGGATAAGTCGTTAGTGGATGGCATCAACGAGCATTATAAACAGGATATCCTGGTGATCTTTAGCGACGCGCTCGCTAAACTGCACAAAACCCTGGTGTTTGAGGGAGTCGAAAGCGAAACGCAATATCAGTTCATCGCGCAGAGATACCCCGATGCCCTCGTGCAAGGCTGGTACTTTTCAAAATCACTAACCCGGCACGACCTCGCCAGCCTGCTGGCTTACTCAGCGCGATGAAGCGTTATTCATTGCCCCATTGATTCAGGAAGTTCGCAATATCGTCAATGCGCGCTTCATCTATCTCCGCCTGGACAGCCATCTCCCGCTGCGCCTCTTCACTGATTTCCTCATTGTTGTATAAGCGAGTGAGCAGCAGCTGAAAATAGTGTGCCAGTGGCGTACGCTCCGCCTCTTCTGGCGGTTTTGCCGTTTCAGTCGCATACTCGTCGACGATGTCATAATACTTGAGCGGGATATCATGGGTCATAGCGTTGTTTTCCGTCTTGTGTGCATAAAAAACGGGAACCCTCAGGCTCCCGTTGTCATTTAACCCAGCGAGTGGATTACATGTTCGCGATAATCGCGTCGCCAAACTCTGAGCATTTCAGAAGTTTAGCGCCTTCCATCAGACGTTCAAAGTCATAGGTGACGGTTTTGGCGTTAATCGCGCCTTCCATACCCTTAACGATCAGGTCTGCGGCTTCGAACCATTCCATATGACGCAGCATCATCTCTGCGGACAGAATGATAGAGCCTGGGTTGACTTTGTCCTGGCCTGCATATTTCGGTGCAGTACCGTGAGTTGCTTCAAACAGGGCGCACTCGTCACCGATGTTCGCGCCCGGGGCGATACCGATACCACCGACCTGCGCTGCCAGCGCATCAGAGATGTAGTCGCCGTTCAGGTTCATACAGGCGATCACGTCATATTCAGCAGGACGCAGCAGGATCTGTTGCAGGAACGCATCGGCGATCACATCTTTAATGATGATCTCTTTACCGGTGTTCGGGTTTTTGATTTTCTGCCATGGGCCGCCGTCGATCAGTTCACCGCCGAACTCTTCGGTCGCCAGCTGGTAGCCCCAGTCTTTGAACGCGCCTTCGGTGAACTTCATGATATTGCCTTTGTGAACCAGGGTCACAGAGTCACGATCGTTGGTGATAGCGTATTCGATGGCGGCACGCACCAGACGCTTGGTCCCTTCTTCGGAGCACGGCTTGATGCCGATGCCGCAATGCTCAGGGAAGCGAATTTTCTTCACGCCCATCTCTTCGCGCAGGAATTTAATCACTTTTTCTGCATCAGCAGAATCCGCTTTCCATTCGATACCGGCGTAGATGTCTTCAGAGTTTTCACGGAAGATGACCATGTCGGTCAGTTCCGGGTGCTTAACCGGGCTTGGAGTGCCCTGGTAGTAACGCACCGGACGCAGACACACATACAGATCCAGTTCCTGACGCAGCGCCACGTTCAGGGAGCGAATGCCGCCGCCAACTGGCGTGGTCAGAGGGCCTTTGATAGCAACGCGATAGTCGCGGATCAGGTCCAGCGTTTCGGCTGGCAGCCAGACGTCCTGGCCATAAACTTGAGTCGATTTTTCACCGGTGTAAATTTCCATCCAGGAAATTTTACGCTCGCCTTTGTAGGCTTTCTCAACAGCGGCATCAACCACTTTCAGCATTGCCGGGGTAACGTCTACACCGATACCGTCACCTTCGATGAACGGGATAATCGGGTTGTGAGGAACGTTAATCTTGCCGTTTTGCAGGGTGATCTTTTTACCTTCCGCCGGAACAACTACTTTGCTTTCCATTAACCTCTCCTTCGAGCGCTTCTGGTTGTTACTGATCTTATGTTAATAAATTGTAATGAGCCTTCCGATAGTACCTGATTGTCCGACGCCATGAAAGGTCTTCGTTATTAGGCTATAATGCGGCAATTGATAGAGCCTGAAAATACCATGAAGAAAACTTCTTTTAGAAAACACCGGGTTGAGCGATTCAGCTCACGACAAGCCACCAGAAGAACGCCAGAACCCCAGCCAACGCGGGTCATACTGTTCAATAAACCCTACGATGTATTGCCGCAGTTTACCGACGAGGCCGGGCGCAGCACGCTGAAGGATTTTATCCCCGTTCAGGGGGTCTACGCGGCCGGGCGTCTGGATCGCGACAGCGAGGGGCTGCTGGTGCTTACCAATGACGGCGTGCTCCAGGCCAGGCTTACTCAGCCGGGCAAACGTACCGGAAAAATTTACTATGTGCAGGTTGAAGGCGAGCCGGACGACGCGTCGCTGGCAAAGCTGCGCAACGGCGTAACGCTGAACGATGGTCCTACCCTGCCAGCTGGTATTGAGCGCGTGAATGAACCCGAGTGGCTGTGGCCGCGCAACCCGCCGATTCGTGAGCGCAAATCGATTCCCACCAGCTGGCTTAAAATCACCCTTTATGAAGGCCGCAACCGACAGGTCAGGCGCATGACTGCGCATGTGGGCTTCCCTACCCTGCGACTCATTCGCTACGCCATGGGCAGCTACACGCTGGACTCGCTGGCTAACGGGGAATGGCGGGATGTTACCCCTAAGGAGAACTGATGTTTAAACCCCATGTTACGGTCGCCTGCGTGGTCCACGCGCAGGGGAAATTCCTGGTGGTGGAAGAGACCATCAACGGCAAAGCGCTTTGGAATCAGCCAGCCGGGCATCTTGAAGCCAACGAAACCTTATTGCAGGCAGCGAAACGCGAGCTCTGGGAAGAGACGGGTATCCGCGCCGAACCGCAGCACTTTATCCGTATGCATCAGTGGATAGCGCCTGACCAGACACCTTTCCTGCGCTTTTTATTCGCCGTTGAGCTTAACGAAACGTGCGCCACTGAACCGCACGACGACGATATCGATCGCTGCCTGTGGGTGAACGCAGACGAGATCCTGAGCGCGCCAAACCTGCGCTCGCCGCTGGTTGCGGAAAGCATCCGCTGCTGGCAGTCTGCGGCGCGCCTGCCGCTGGATGTCATTGCAGAATTTAACTGGCCGTTTACAGAGGGTGTCAATGGTGGGGGGGCGTGATAGAATACGCCGCCTTGAAGTTCAATGTCGTGAGTATTCCATGTCAGATAACAGCCAGAAAAAAGTGATCGTCGGCATGTCCGGCGGTGTCGATTCCTCCGTTTCCGCCTACCTGTTGCAGCAACAGGGCTATAAGGTGGAGGGCCTGTTCATGAAGAACTGGGAGGAAGACGATGGCGAGGAATACTGCACTGCCGCTGCGGATCTCGCCGATGCGCAGGCCGTGTGCGATAAGCTCGGCATCGAACTGCACACCGTTAACTTTGCCGCAGAATACTGGGACAACGTTTTTGAACTCTTCCTCGAAGAGTACAAAGCGGGCCGCACGCCAAACCCGGATATCCTGTGTAACAAAGAGATCAAATTCAAAGCCTTCCTGGAATTCGCCGCGGAAGATCTGGGCGCAGACTACATTGCGACCGGCCACTACGTGCGTCGCGCGGATGTGAATGGTAAAAGCCAGCTGCTGCGCGGTCTGGATGGCAATAAAGATCAGAGCTACTTCCTCTACACACTGAGCCATGAACAGATTGCCCAAAGTCTGTTCCCGGTCGGCGAGCTGGAAAAGCCGGAAGTGCGTAAGATTGCTGAAGATTTGGATCTGATCACCGCGAAGAAAAAAGACTCCACCGGTATCTGTTTTATCGGCGAGCGTAAATTCCGCGAGTTCCTGGGGCGCTACCTGCCTGCACAGCCGGGCAAAATCGTCACCGTTGACGGTGATGAGATTGGTCAGCACCAGGGGCTGATGTACCACACTCTCGGCCAGCGTAAAGGTCTGGGTATCGGCGGCACCAAAGAGGGCAGCGAAGATCCGTGGTACGTGGTCGACAAAGATGTCGAAAACAATATTCTGGTGGTGGCTCAGGGTCACGACCATCCGCGCCTGATGTCCGTTGGACTTATCGCGCAACAGCTGCACTGGGTCGATCGCGAGCCGCTGAAAGGCACGCTGCGCTGCACCGTGAAAACGCGCTACCGCCAGACCGACATCCCTTGCACCGTCACCCCACTGGATGACGATCGCATTGACGTGCGTTTCGACGAGCCGGTTTCCGCCGTTACCCCTGGCCAGTCTGCTGTTTTCTACAGCGGCGAAATTTGCCTCGGCGGTGGGATCATTGAACAGCGCCTGCCGCTGCCTGCTGTTTAAACCGTTTGCACACATAAAGGAGACCGAGTGGCGAAGAACTATTACGACATCACCCTGGCGCTGGCGGGAATTTGCCAGTCAGCCCGTCTGGTGCAACAGCTGGCGCATCAGGGTCATTGCGATGCTGATGCCCTGCACGTTTCACTCAACAGCGTTATCGATCTTAACCCAGGCTCCACGCTGGGCGTCTTTGGCGGCAGTGAAACCAATCTTCGTCTCGGTCTTGAAACCCTGCTCGGCGTGCTCAACGCCAGCAACCGTCAGGGGTTGAACGCGGAACTGACCCGCTACACCTTAAGCCTGATGGTGCTGGAACGTAAGCTGAACGCTGCGAAAGGCGCAATGAATACCCTGGGCGATCGCATCGCCGGGCTACAGCGCCAGCTCGACCACTTTGACCTCCAGTCTGAGACCCTGCTGAGCGCGATGGCCGGTATCTACGTCGACGTAATTAGCCCGCTCGGCCCGCGTATTCAGGTCACCGGTTCGCCTGCCGTATTGCAAAGCCCACAGGTACAGGCGAAGGTACGCGCTTCGCTGCTGGCAGGCATCCGTGCCGCCGTGCTGTGGCAACAGGTCGGCGGTGGCCGCCTACAGCTCATGTTTTCTCGTCATCGCCTGACGACTCAGGCAAAACAAATTCTTGCTCATTGTTAACCTCCCGGAGTTGCGAATTATGGAATTATCCTCACTGACCGCCGTATCCCCTGTCGATGGACGCTACGGCGATAAAGTCAGCGCGCTGCGCGGGATCTTCAGCGAATATGGCCTGCTGAAGTTCCGTGTTCAGGTTGAAGTGCGCTGGCTGCAAAAGCTGGCCGCCCAGACAGCAATCAAGGAAGTTCCTGCTTTTGATGCTAAGGCAAACGATTACCTTGATAAAATCGTTGCTGAGTTCAGCGAAGAAGATGCCGCGCGTATTAAAACCATCGAACGCACCACCAACCACGACGTGAAAGCGGTTGAATACTTCCTGAAAGAGAAAGTGGCAAGCGTCCCTGCCCTGCACGCGGTATCTGAATTTATTCACTTCGCCTGTACCTCTGAAGATATTAACAACCTGTCTCACGCGCTGATGCTCTCTACCGCACGCAAAGAGGTGGTACTCCCTTACTGGCGTAAAATCATCGATGCGGTGAAAGCGCTGTCCGTGGAGTACCGCGATATTCCGCTGTTGTCCCGTACTCATGGCCAGCCAGCAACCCCATCCACCATGGGTAAAGAGATGGCAAACGTGGCGTACCGCATGGAACGCCAGTATCGTCAGCTGGAGCAGGTTGAGATCCTCGGCAAAATCAACGGCGCGGTGGGTAACTACAACGCCCACATTGCGGCGTACCCGGAAGTGGACTGGCACCAGTTCAGTGAAGAGTTCGTGACGTCTCTGGGGATCCAGTGGAACCCGTACACCACCCAGATTGAGCCGCACGACTACATCGCTGAGCTGTTTGACTGCATTGCGCGCTTCAACACCATCCTGATCGACTTCGATCGTGACGTCTGGGGCTACATCGCCCTGAACCACTTCAAGCAGAAGACCATCGCCGGGGAAATCGGTTCGTCCACCATGCCGCACAAAGTGAACCCAATCGACTTCGAAAACTCCGAAGGTAATCTGGGCCTGGCGAATGCCGTGTTGCAGCATATGGCGAGTAAGCTGCCGGTATCCCGCTGGCAGCGCGACCTGACTGACTCCACGGTGCTGCGTAACCTGGGCGTGGGTATTGGCTACGCGCTGATCGCCTACCAGTCCACCCTGAAGGGTGTGAGCAAGCTGGAGGTGAACCGCGACCGTCTGCTGGACGAGCTGGATCACAACTGGGAAGTGCTGGCGGAGCCGATTCAGACCGTGATGCGTCGTTATGGCATCGAAAAACCGTACGAGAAACTCAAAGAGCTGACCCGCGGTAAACGCGTTGATGCTGAGGGTATGAAACAGTTTATCGATGGTCTGGCGCTGCCCGAAGAAGAAAAAGCGCGCCTGAAAGAGATGACCCCGGCAAACTATATTGGCCGCGCCATTACCATGGTTGACGAGCTGAAGTAATCTCCCTCCCCCTTTCCACCCGGAAAGGGGGCTGCTTTTCATCATCGTGTCGACGTTCACACCCCGTTACAGGCTCTGCCGGGATTACAACCTGTTGTCAGGCTGGTTGTTATTTTTCGCCGTGGAATAACTTTCCGGAATATATCGTTTTAAGCCGAACGGGCACAGCCTGAACTGGCACGGGGTCTCAACCGTGCATGGACGATCCATCTCCTGCCGGTTACCTGGACACGCGTTTTTCTGTTTGAACCCCATCCAGCCTATTGATGTATAGGGCATTGCCTGCGCTATCCATACCCTACGCCGCCGATCGTTAATCAGGATACCCTGGTTTGAGGTGGTGATGATTTCACCGGCACGAACGTAATAATCCCCTTTTAGCCAAAGGATATAATTCAGGCCATATTGTGTTTCAACTTTGCAAAAGATGGTTCCACTTTCCGGGCTCGCAATAGTCTCAACAACCTTCCATTCCATAGAATCCTCTTTACTCGCTATATTGCTGTTTTGTTGTGTAAAAATG
Source organism: Enterobacter sp. DSM 30060 (assembly GCF_013375955.1). Taxonomy (NCBI): domain Bacteria; kingdom Pseudomonadati; phylum Pseudomonadota; class Gammaproteobacteria; order Enterobacterales; family Enterobacteriaceae; genus Enterobacter; species Enterobacter sp. DSM 30060. The sequence goes on along the minus strand of NZ_CP056118.1, from coordinate 3,563,794 downwards.
CTGATTTTCTGGCACATCTTATGCAAATCTAATTTCGCACCATAAAATAAGCGTAGACAAAGACAGACATAGTGAGAACATCCTTACAAAAAAAAGGGCAATCTTTACAAAACTGGCGTGCCCGTTCTGTCAAAAAAGCGACTCGCCTTCAACCGTTCATAAACGGATGGATGTTTTATCCGGATTGCGGAAGCGTGCGAAAACAAGTCAGTTTATATTACCCGCGCCTTCTGGGGGCGTATGAGGCTTATGTGAGGTGGGTGGGCGATATGAAACAGGATCAGGTCAACATACTTAATAATCAGATGCCTGGCGTAATGCCACCTGTCTTCGGAAGCATGAAAAAAATCATTTAATTTCATAACGCTGGTGTCAACCTGGATAATCAGCGTTAAACTATTCATACCATTTATAAAGGGAGAAATGATGATGCGCGTACTGGTTGTTGAGGATAACGCATTGCTACGTCATCACCTGAAAGTTCAACTTCAGGAGATGGGTCATCAGGTGGACGATGCTGAAGACGCAAAAGAGGCCGATTATTATCTCAATGAACACCTGCCGGACATCGCCATTGTCGATTTAGGGCTGCCGGATGAAGACGGATTATCTCTTATCCGCCGCTGGCGTAGCCATGACGTTTCCCTGCCGGTACTGGTGCTGACTGCTCGCGAAGGCTGGCAGGACAAGGTTGAAGTGTTGAGCGCAGGCGCAGATGACTACGTGACCAAACCCTTCCATATTGAAGAAGTCGCCGCGCGTATGCAGGCGCTGCTGCGCCGCAACAGCGGGCTGGCGTCACAGGTGATCTCTCTGCCGCCGTTCCAGGTGGATCTCTCCCGCCGCGAATTTTCAATAAATGATGAAGTAATCAAGCTGACCGCATTCGAATACACCATCATGGAAACGCTGATCCGTAACAACGGTAAAGTGGTGAGCAAAGATTCCCTGATGCTTCAGCTTTATCCGGATGCCGAACTGCGCGAAAGCCACACCATTGACGTGCTGATGGGCCGCCTGCGCAAAAAAATTCAGGCACAGTACCCGCACGACGTGATTACCACCGTGCGTGGTCAGGGCTACCTGTTCGAATTACGCTAAATGAAAGGGATTTTGCGCCACATTTTACCCCTTTCACTGCGGGTTCGCTTTCTGCTGGCAACCGCCGCCGTCGTGCTCGTGCTGTCCCTCTCTTACGGAATGGTGGCGTTGGTCGGGTACAGCGTAAGCTTCGATAAAACCACCTTCCGCCTGCTTCGCGGCGAAAGTAATCTGTTCTATACCCTGGCGAAATGGGAGAACAACCAAATCACCGTCGAGATGCCGGAAAACCTGAACCAGCAGAGCCCAACGCTGGCACTTATTTACGATGAAAAAGGAAAATTGCTGTGGGCGCAGCGCGACGTCCCCTGGCTGAAAAAGCGCATCCGTCCGGAATGGCTTAAAACCAATGGTTTTCACGAAATAGAAGCCGACCTCAACTCTACCAGCATCCTGCTGCGTGACGATCGGGCGTTACAGAACAAGCTCAATGAGATCCGCGCTGAAGATGACGACACGGAGATGACCCACTCGGTGGCCATCAACCTGTATCCCGCCACTCTGAACATGCCGCAGCTGACCATTGTAGTGATCGATACGATACCGGTTGAGCTAAAACGTTCGTATATGGTCTGGAACTGGTTCGTGTACGTTCTGGCTGCCAACCTGCTGCTGGTGATCCCTCTCCTGTGGGTTGCTGCTTGGTGGAGCCTCCGCCCGATTGAATCCCTTGCCAAAGAGGTGCGCGAGCTGGAGGAACATCACCGCGAGAAGCTTAACCCTGAAACTACGCGCGAACTGACCAGCCTGGTGCGCAACCTCAACCGCCTGCTGAAAAGCGAACGTGAACGTTACGACAAGTATCGCACGACGCTCACCGATCTTACGCACAGCCTGAAAACCCCGCTGGCAGTGATGCAAAGTACACTGCGTTCAATGCGCAGTTCGAAAATGAGCGTGGATGACGCCGAGCCGGTAATGCTGGAGCAAATCAGCCGTATTTCACAGCAGATTGGTTATTATCTGCACCGCGCGAGCATGCGTTCCGGAAGCGCCTTATTGAGCCGTGAACTGCACCCGGTAGCCCCGCTGCTGGATAACCTCACCTCTGCGCTGAACAAGGTTTACCAGCGTAAAGGGGTAAACATCAGTCTGGATATCTCACCGGAAATAAGCTTTGTTGGCGAGAAGAATGACTTTATGGAAGTGATGGGTAATCTGCTCGATAACGCCTGCAAATATTGTCTGGAGTTTGTCGAGGTGTCCGCGCGCGTAACGGATAACGAACTGCATATTATCGTTGAGGATGATGGTCCTGGCATTCCCCATAATAAACGCGAAGTGGTATTCGATCGCGGTCAGCGCGCCGATACGCTGCGCCCGGGCCAGGGTGTCGGATTATCCGTCGCCCGGGAAATTGTCGATCAGTACGAGGGCAAGATTGAAACCGGCGAAAGTCTGCTGGGCGGTGCCCGTATGGAAGTCATTTTTGGCCGCCAACAGCCCGTATTGAACGATAGTTAACCCGAAATGTGAAAAATACGCGGATCTCGCAGCCAGGGGTCGGTGCTTCCGTTATAATCCGTCTCAGTAAGAGCCTGCGGAATACAAAAATATGGATTATCAATTAACGCTTAACTGGCCCGAATTTATTGAACGTTACTGGCAAAAACGCCCGGTCGTTCTTAAACGCGGGATCAGCAATTTTATCGACCCTATTTCTCCTGACGAACTCGCTGGTCTGGCGATGGAAAACGAGGTAGACAGCCGTCTGGTGAGCCATCAGGACGGGAAATGGCAGGTCAGCCACGGTCCCTTTGAAAGCTACGATCACCTGGGCGAAAGCAACTGGTCTTTACTGGTGCAGGCGGTCAACAACTGGCACGAACCCACCGCAGCCTTGATGCGTCCCTTCCGCGCCCTCCCAGACTGGCGAATGGACGATCTGATGATCTCCTTCTCTGTTCCCGGTGGCGGCGTGGGTCCGCATCTTGATCAGTACGACGTGTTTATCATTCAGGGTACCGGTCGCCGTCGCTGGCGAGTGGGCGAAAAAGTGCCAATGAAGCAGCACTGCCCGCACCCGGATCTGCTTCAGGTTGATCCGTTTGAAGGGATCATTGATGAAGAGCTGGAGCCAGGCGACATTCTGTATATCCCGCCAGGCTTCCCGCATGAAGGTTATTCCCTGGAAAACTCGCTAAACTATTCGGTTGGTTTCCGCGCGCCAAGCGGCCGCGAGATGATCAGCGGATTCGCTGACTATGTTTTACAGCGCGAGCTGGGCAGCCATCGTTACAGCGATCCGGATGTTCCGGCGCGTGAGCACCCGGCCGATATTCTGCCAGAGGAGCTGGATAAGCTGCGCGGTATGATGCTGGATCTGATCAACGAACCGGAGCACTTCAGACAGTGGTTTGGCGAGTTTATCAGCCAGTCGCGTCACGAACTGGACGTCGCACCGCCAGAGCCGCCGTATCAGGCAGATGAAATTTATGATGCCCTCCAGCAGGGCGATAAGCTGGTTCGTCTGGGCGGATTACGCGTACTACGCATTGGCGAAGAGGTATTCGTCAACGGCGAGCGCCTGGACTCTCCACACCGTCCGGCACTGGAAGCGATTGCCAGCCATATGGTGCTGTCTGCGGATACCTTTGGCGACGCGCTGGACGATCCCTCCTTCCTCGCCATGCTGGCCGCGCTGGTGAACAGCGGGTACTGGTTTTTTGAGGACTGAGTCATGATGTTTGCCGGGTGGCGGCTACGCCTTACCCGGCCTACAAAAGCCGTTCCCGTAGGCCCGGTAAGCGATGCGCCACCGGGCTTTTTTTAATTCCGCTCCCCCGCCGCAAAATCCTCAATCTCACCCGCCCAGTCTGCCGGATATAACCCCTCCCGCACGTCCCGATGAAACGTTGAATAGGGCCAGTCGACGACTTTCCCGACATAGCCATGCTTCAGCGGATTGATGTAGACGTAATCCATATGCCGCCGGTAATCCTGTTCATTGCGAATAGTGTGCTCCCAGAAACGCGGCTGCCAGACGTGGCGCATCTCAATGTTGCGGCTAAACATTTTTTTGATGTCGCGCCAGCGCGCTGAAAAGTCACTGTCCCCTTCCGGTAAGGTCCAGATACAGTGCATATGTTCAGGCAGGATAACCCAGGCGTTAATGGTGAAGGGCTTCGCATGCTTAACCGTGGCGGTAGCGAAACGCAGGCTGTCGATGTGGCGGGTAAGTAAATCGCTCTGGCGGTTTTGCAGATTGACGGTGAAAAACCAGGTCCCACCGGGGATGTAGTGGCGGCGGTAGTTTGACATTTGAACTCCCTGTTCATGTGCCGGGTGGCGGCTACGCCTTACCCGGCCTACAAAAGCCTTTACTGTAGGCCCGGTAAGCGCAGCGCCACCGGGCTTTTTCTTACCGCTTCGCGGTTAACTCTGCTATCCGCACAATCACCTGCACCGCTTTTTCCATCCCTTCCAGCGTCACGAACTCATGCTTGCCGTGGTAGTTATATCCACCGGTAAACAGGTTCGGGCACGGCAGGCCCATAAATGACAGCTGCGAACCATCGGTTCCACCACGGATCGGTTTCATCACCGGCTCGATATCACAATCGCGCATCGCCTGCTGGGCGATATCAAGAATGTGCGGATGCTCCATCACCTTCTCGCGCATATTGTAATAGCTGTCTTCGATGATGAGCTCAATATAGCAATCCGGATGCAGCCCCTTGCCGACCTTTTTCGCGATCTCCATCATTTTACGCTTGCGCGCTTCAAAGGCTTTGCGGTCAAAATCGCGGACGATATAGTGCATCTGGGCGCTGTCCACGTTCCCCTTGATGCTGGTCAGATGATAAAAACCCTCATACCCTTCCGTCATCTCCGGGCTCTCTTCGGCAGGAACTTCCGCATGAATACGCGCAGCCAGCGACAGCGCATTCACCATCACCCCTTTCGCAGAGCCCGGGTGCACGTTATTCCCGACGATTTTGATCGTCACCGATGCCGCGTTAAAGTTTTCATACTCAAGTTCACCCACGCCGCCACCGTCGACGGTGTAGGCCCACTGAGCGTTAAACGCCTCAACGTCAAAATGTTTCGCGCCTTTTCCTACCTCTTCATCCGGCGTGAAGGCCACGCGGATATCGCCATGTGGGATATTTTTGCCCTTCAGCACCGCCAGCGCCGTCATGATCTCGGCGATACCCGCTTTGTCATCGGCCCCCAGCAAGGTTTTGCCGTCGGTGGTGATTAACGTCTGCCCCAGCAGCTGATGCAGTACCGGGAACATCACCGGCGACAGCACTTCGTCGCCAATGCCCAGCGCAATATCTCCGCCGCGGTAGTTTTCAACAATCTGCGGATTAACGTGTTTACCGCTAAAATCAGGTGAGGTATCGACATGAGAAATAAAGCCAATCGCCGGGATATCTCCCTCAACGTTGGCCGGCAGCGTTCCCATCACGGTCCCTTTTTCACTGAGCGTGACATCAACCAGCCCCATGGCCTCCAGCTGCTCTTTCAGCAGATTTAGCAGCTTCCACTGGCCTTCGGTGCTTGGCACCTGTCGGACCCCCGGCTTAGATTGGGTATCCAGCGAAACGTAATGTAAGAAACGCTCAAGTAGTTTATCCATGCAGTCACCCTCACTTTTTGTGACAACATTATCATTAAGCAGCAAAACGCAAATATTGCGTCAGGTCACTTTTATCCCGCAAACGAGAACTTTTTACGTTTATATCGTTCTGCGTTAATAAATGTAGCTTATGAATAAGTGAGAAGGATTGGCGATTCAATGGGTTTGCCGTAGAATGTCCGCCCTCATTACGAGTCACCAAGGTGGTTACACACAAACCCCGCTTCAGTCTGCTGCCTGAGGCGTCTATATGGGACAGCGCGAAAATTGAATACACAACCCCGTTCCCTTTCACCGCTGGTGCAACTGGAACGAATTCGTAAAAGTTTCGATGGCAAAGATGTCATTTCCGATCTTAATCTGACCATCAATGACGGTGAGTTTCTCACGCTGCTTGGCCCCTCCGGCTGCGGCAAAACCACCGTCCTGCGCCTTATTGCCGGGCTGGAAAGCGTCGATAACGGCCATATCCATCTTGAGAACCAGGACATTACCCAGGTCCCTGCCGAAGATCGCCACGTCAATACCGTCTTTCAGAGCTATGCCCTGTTCCCGCACATGACCGTGTTTGAGAACGTGGCGTTTGGCCTGCGGATGCAAAAAACACCCGCCAGCGAGATCCCGCCGCGCGTTACCGAAGCCCTGCGCATGGTGCAGCTGGAGGCATTCGCCCAGCGCAAGCCGCATCAACTTTCTGGTGGTCAGCAGCAGCGTGTGGCTATTGCCCGCGCCGTGGTCAACAAACCACGCCTGCTCCTGCTGGATGAATCCCTCTCCGCGCTGGACTACAAGCTGCGCAAGCAGATGCAGAACGAGCTGAAAGCGCTTCAGCGTAAGCTCGGCATCACGTTCGTGTTTGTCACTCACGATCAGGAAGAAGCCCTGACTATGTCAGACCGTATCGTGGTGATGCGTGAGGGCAAGATTGAGCAGGACGGCACGCCGCGTGAAATTTACGAGGAGCCGAAAAACCTGTTCGTCGCCAGCTTCATTGGCGAAATCAATATTTTCAACGCCACGGTGATTGAGCGTCTGGACGAGCAGCGCGTGCTCGCCAACGTGGAAGGCCGCGAATGCAACATCACGGTGAACTTTGCCGTGGAAAAGGGACAAAGGCTCAACGTTCTGCTGCGCCCGGAAGATCTTCGCGTCGATGAGATCCACGACACGGCTGACGCCGAAGGTCTGATCGGTTACGTTCGCGAACGCAACTACAAAGGGATGACCCTCGAATCCGTTGTGGAACTGGAAAACGGCAAAATGGTGATGGTTAGTGAGTTCTTCAACGAGGACGATCCGGACTTCGACCACTCGCTGGATCAGAAGATGGTAATCAACTGGGTAGAAAGCTGGGAGGTTGTACTGGCTGATGAAGAACACAAGTAAGTTCCAGAATGTGGTGATTGCCACGATCGTCGGTTGGCTTGTGTTGTTTGTCTTTCTTCCCAACCTGATGATCATCGTAACCAGCTTCCTGACCCGCGACGACGCGAACTTCGTCGCGATGGTCTTTACGCTGGACAACTACGCACGCCTGCTCGATCCGCTCTACTTTGACGTGCTGCTGCACTCGCTCAATATGGCGCTGATTGCCACCGTTGCCTGTCTGGTGCTGGGGTATCCGTTCGCGTGGTTCCTGGCTCGCCTGCCGCAAAAAGTGCGTCCGCTGCTGCTGTTTTTACTGATTGTGCCATTCTGGACCAACTCGTTGATCCGCATCTACGGGCTGAAAATCTTCCTCAGCACCAAAGGTTATCTGAACGAGTTTCTGCTGTGGCTTGGGGTTATTGATACGCCGATCCGCATTATGTTCACTCCGAGCGCGGTGATCGTCGGCCTGGTCTATATCCTGCTGCCGTTTATGGTGATGCCGCTTTACTCAAGCATTGAAAAGCTTGATAAACCACTTCTGGAAGCCGCGAGAGACCTGGGGGCCAGCAAGCTGCAAACCTTTATCCGCATCATTATCCCGCTGACCATGCCGGGCATTATTGCCGGATGTCTGCTGGTCATGCTGCCTGCGATGGGCCTGTTCTACGTGTCGGACCTGATGGGCGGGGCGAAAAACCTGCTGATCGGCAACGTGATCAAGAGCCAGTTCCTGAACATCCGCGACTGGCCGTTCGGCTCGGCCACCAGCATTACGCTGACGGTGGTAATGGGGCTGATGCTGCTGGTTTACTGGCGTGCCTCACGCCTGCTGAACAAGAAGGTGGAGCTGGAATGATCGGTCGACTGCTTCGCGGCGGTTTTATGACCGCCATTTATGCGTATCTTTATATTCCGATAATCATTTTGATCGTGAACTCCTTTAACAGTTCACGCTTCGGGATCAACTGGCAAGGGTTTACCACCAAATGGTATGGCCTGCTGATGAACAATGACAGCTTGCTACAGGCCGCACAGCACTCGCTGACGATGGCGGTATTCTCTGCCACCTTCGCGACGCTGATTGGCTCGCTGACCGCCGTGGCGCTGTACCGCTACCGTTTTCGCGGTAAGCCGTTCGTCAGCGGTATGCTGTTTGTGGTGATGATGTCCCCGGACATCGTGATGGCCATTTCACTGCTGGTGCTGTTTATGCTGCTGGGCGTCCAGCTCGGTTTCTGGTCGCTGCTGTTTTCACATATCACCTTCTGCCTGCCGTTTGTGGTGGTAACCGTCTACGCGCGACTGAAAGGGTTCGACGTACGCATGCTGGAAGCGGCGAAAGATCTGGGTGCCAGCGAGATGACTATTCTGCGCAAAATCATCCTGCCGCTGGCGATGCCTGCCGTGGCAGCCGGATGGCTGCTCAGCTTTACCCTGTCGATGGACGACGTGGTCGTGTCCTCCTTCGTCACCGGGCCGAGCTACGAAATTCTGCCGTTGAAGATCTACTCAATGGTGAAAGTCGGTGTTTCACCCGAAGTGAACGCGCTGGCGACTATTCTGTTGGTGTTATCGCTGGTTCTGGTGATTGCCAGCCAGGTTATTGCTCGTGATAAAACAAAATCTCAGGGGACATAGAAATGAAAAAAATGCTTGCCGCTGCGGCACTGGTGCTCGGAATGGGTGCCGCGCATGCTGATGACAGCAAAACGCTCTATTTCTACAACTGGACCGAGTATGTGCCGCCGGGCCTGCTGGAGCAGTTCACCAAAGAGACGGGCATCAAGGTGATCTATTCGACCTACGAGTCGAATGAAACCATGTACGCCAAGCTCAAAACCTATAAAGATGGCGCGTATGACCTGGTGGTGCCGTCGACCTATTTCGTCGACAAGATGCGCAAAGAAGGCATGATCCAGAAGATCGATAAAACGAAGCTAACCAATTTTTCAAACCTCGATCCTGAGATGCTAAACAAGCCATTCGACCCGAACAACGATTATTCCATTCCGTACATCTGGGGCGCGACGGCAATTGGCGTCAACAGCGATGCCGTTGATCCAAAAACGGTTTCATCCTGGGCTGACCTGTGGAAACCGGAATACAAAAGCAGCCTGCTGTTAACCGATGATGCGCGCGAAGTGTTCCAGATTGCGCTGCGTAAACTCGGCTACTCCGGCAACACCACCAATCCGAAAGAGATCGAAGCGGCGTATAACGAACTGAAAAAGCTGATGCCAAACGTGGCGGCGTTCAACTCGGATAACCCGGCTAATCCGTATATGGAAGGTGAAGTGAATCTGGGGATGGTCTGGAACGGCTCTGCGTTTGTGGCGCGTCAGGCCGGTACGCCACTGGAGGTGGTCTGGCCGAAAGAGGGCGGCATCTTCTGGATGGACAGCCTCGCGATCCCGGCTAATGCGAAAAACGTCGATGGCGCCCTGAAGCTGATTAACTTCCTGCTGCGCCCGGATGTGGCAAAACAGGTGGCGGAAACTATTGGTTACCCGACACCAAACCTGGCCGCGCGGAAGCTGTTAAGTCCTGAAGTGGCGAATGATAAATCGCTTTATCCGGACGCTGAAACCATCAGCAAAGGGGAATGGCAGAACGACGTCGGTGACGCGAGCCGCCTGTATGAAGAGTATTATCAGAAGCTAAAAGCAGGCCGTTAATGCACAACGGGCGACGCAAGGTCGCCCGTTACCCTTACAGCCCCTTCAGGAGTTTATCCACAAAGGCTGGCACCACCTCGCTGGCCAGACCGTAATGCTTCTCTTCAAACTCACTCCCGACCTGGCTTGGCTCCAGATTAAGCTCCACCGTATGGGCACCTTGCAGTCGCGCTTCGTGAACAAACCCCGCCGCCGGATAGACATGTCCTGAGGTACCAATGGCGATAAAGACGTCCGCCATGGCCAGGGCGCTGTAGATCTCATCCATTCCCAGCGGCATTTCGCCAAACCAGACCACATGGGGACGCAGACGCGAAGGGAACTGACAGCAGTGGCAGCGGTCTTCGTCCAGCACGTCCTCTTTCCACTCCAGCACCTGCCCACTCCATGCACACCGCACCTTGAGCAGTTCGCCGTGCATGTGAATGATGTTGTGGTTTCCGGCTCTTTCATGAAGATTGTCGATGTTTTGCGTCACCAGCAGAAAACGATCCCCCAGCGCCTCCTCCAGCTTTGCCAGCGCCAGGTGCGCCGCGTTTGGCGCAATCTCCGGCTGCTGAAGCTGGCGACGGCGGGCGTTGTAAAACGCCTGAACCAGCGCCGGATCGCGGGCGAAACCTTCCGGCGTCGCCACATCTTCTACTCGGTGTTCTTCCCACAGCCCGTCCGCCGCGCGGAAGGTCTGAATACCGGATTCGGCGGAGATCCCCGCCCCGGTCAACACCACCACTCTGGGTTTATCCATCGCTTCTGGCATCATCCTGTCTCTGAAAAAGATCCGCTGACGCAGGCGTTCACGTAAGCGGCGTTTATTTTTGCGAAAACGGCTGAGTCGACCCTGGCGACGCGACAGCATAGTAACCTCGTAAACTAATCGGTGAGATGAAGGAATGCGGCTCCGCGCATGCCTCCTGCGTCCCCGTGTCGCGCACGCTCAATGCGCGGCACGCGGGCGACCGGCAATAAATGTCGGGGCAAACGCCCGGACAGCTGTTCCGTAATCGCAGTGAAATTTGACAGCCCTCCCCCGATCACCAGCAGATCCGGGTCGACGATGGTCAGGATATTCCCCAGACACACCGCCAGCAAATCAAGATAGCGCTCAACGTGCTCACGCGCCTGCGCGTCTCCCTGCTCCCACAGCGTAATGATTTGAGGGGCCTCAAGTTTCTGATGATAGAAGTGTTCATAAAGCCATGCAAACCCGCGCCCTGAAAGGTAACTCTCAATGCAGCCGTGCTGACCACAGCCGCAGCGGGTAAGCGGGAAATCACGACCAACGACGTCCAGCGCATCCACCGGCAGACGGATATGACCAAATTCTCCGGTAATGTAGCTGCGCCCTGTAATGGGCTTGCCGTTAATGACAATCCCGCCACCGACGCCCGTTCCGAGGATCAGCCCCATCACCAACGGATAGCGACGAAACTCGTCGTCCCAGGCCTCTGAGAGAGCAAAACAGTTGGCATCGTTGTCTAAGCGCACGTCGCGCTCAAGGAGAGCAGAAAGATCGGCACGCAGGGGTTTGCCGCTTGCAGCAGGAACGTTGGCGGCATACAGCGTGCCGTCGTCGGTTTCGGGCATACCCGGTATACCAATGCCGACGCTGCCTTTGACGCCAAAGCGTTCATCCGCCTGCGCCACCAGCGCGGCAATGGCGGTTAAAAATTCATCGTAGCTATCGCGCGGCGTAGGCACGCGGGTTTCCCATTGTAGCTTAAGGTCTTTATCGAACACGCCGAGCGCAATCTTGGTGCCGCCAATATCAAATCCGTAATACATGATGCATTCCTCTGTTTGATTCAGCGGCCAAAAGACCGCTAAACCATGACGAAATTACTGGCCACTTAATACCCTCGCCGGATCAATTCGGCTTGCGCGACGCGCCGGATACCAGCTTGCCAGCAGACTCAGTAAAAGTGCTGTAACCAGCACATAAATGACGTCCAGCCAGTGCAGTTCAGACGGCAGGAAGTCAATAAAATAGATATCGCCTGACAGGAATTGATGGCCGATAAGCGCCTCAATCCCATTGATAATCGGCGTCAGCTGAAGAGACACCACCACGCCGATGACCACGCCGCAGAGGCTACCAAACAGCCCCGCCAGCAAACCGTACCAGACGAAGATGGCGCGAATAAGACCGTCTTTCGCCCCTAAGGTACGCAGCACGGCAATGTCGCCGCTCTTGTCCTTAACAGCCATGACCAGCGTAGAGACGATATTAAAGCACGCCACGCCAATCACCAGCACCATCGCCAGATACATAATCGCGCGGATCATCTGGATATCACGGTACATATACCCGTAAGTGCCGATCCAGCTTTTGATGTAGACATAGTTATTGGTCACGCTGCCAGCGTCACGCACCAGTGTATTGGCGTTGAAAACGTCGTTAACCTTAATGGCAATGCCCGTCACGCTGTCGCTCATATCCAGATACTGGCGCGCATCTTCCAGCGGCACCATCGCGAAGCTGTGATCGAGCTGGCCGCTCAGCTGCAAAATACCGGTGACGTGCAGACGCACGCGCTTAGGCTGCTGCAATTTGTGATCAGCGCTGGCGTTCGGGATCATGATCGAGACCCAGTCGCCCTGCTTCACCTTCAGTGCATCGGCAACGCCTTTGCCCATGATGATCTGCTGTTCGCCAGCCTTAAAGTTTGCCCATGCACCATTTTGCACATAGCGAGGCAGCGCGCTCAGACGCTCCTCCTGACGTGGGTTCACCCCTTTCACCTGAATGGCGCGCAGGTTTACCCCGCTCTCTACCAGCCCGGTAAAGTTGATGTAAGGTGCAGCCGCCGCAATGCCGGGTACCTTTTCCACTTTGTTAAGGGCATCACGCCAGCTGGACCACGGCTGGTTAACCGGCTCGATTTCACCGTGGGGTACAACGGCCAGAATGCGGTTATTCAGTTCGCGCTCAAAGCCATTCATGGCGCTTAAGCCCACGATTAGAACCGCCACGCCCAGGGCGATACCGATGGTGGAGATCACGGAAATAAGGGAAACCATCCCGCTCCGGCGACGACCGCGGCTAAAGCGTAACCCAATGAGTAACGATAACGGTGAAGCCATTACTCCGCTCCCATCAGCGTCAGTTCTGCATTCAGACGACCGTCGCGCATTTCCAGCTGACGGCCCATCCGCTTAGCCAGCTGCAAATCGTGCGTGACCACCAGAAACGCGGTTCCCTGCGCGGCGTTCAGTTCGCCGAGAAGCTGGAAAATGCTGTCTGCGTTACGCGCATCGAGGTTACCTGTCGGTTCATCCGCCAGCACCAGGCGCGGGTTGTTGACCAGCGCACGGGCGATGGCCACACGCTGACGCTCGCCGCCGGAAAGCTCAGACGGACGATGATTCCCGCGATGACCCAGCCCTACCGCGTTTAGCATGTCGCTGGCGCGGGCATTGATTTCTGCGGGTTTCTTTTTACCAATCAGCAGCGGCATTGCGACGTTTTCCAGCGCCGTAAAGTCCGGCAGCAGATGGTGGAACTGATAGATAAAACCCAGCTCACGGTTACGCAGCTCGGCTTTCGCCGTAGACGACATTTTACTCAGCGGCTGCCCGGAAAAGATCACATCGCCTTCGGTTGGCGTGTCCAGCCCGCCCAGCAGGTGAAGCAGCGTACTTTTGCCGGAGCCGGAGCTGCCGACAATCGCCATCATCTCGCCTTCGCCCACGCTAAAACTCACATTGTGCAACACGTCGGTCTGCACAGTGCCTTCCTGATAGCGTTTGGACAGGTTGTCGCACTGCAACAGGATCTTATTCATAACGTAAAGCCTCAGCGGGTTGAGTGGCGGCAGCCCGCCAGGAAGGATAAAGCGTAGAGAGCAGCGCAATAGCCATCGCGGCCAGCGCAATACCGACCACCTGGAGCGGCTCGATAGCCACCGGCAGCGCCGCACCATCAAGCAGCGCGCCGATAATCGGCATGAGATTGTTGAGCTGGCTGGCGAGCAGCGCACCCAGCGCCGCGCCGAGCAGCGCGCCGATGATGCCAGCGCTGGCGCCCTGAACCATAAATACCGCCATGATCTGGCGCGGCGTCAGCCCCTGGGTTTGCAGAATGGCGACTTCGCCTTGCTTCTCCATCACCATCAGCCCGAGCGAGGTGATGATATTAAACGCGGCAACGGCCACGATCAGGCTCAGCAGCAGCCCCATCATGTTTTTCTCCATGCGCACGGCCTGGAACAGTTCGCCTTTGCGGTCGCGCCAGTCCTGCCATTTCGTTCCTTCCGGTAGCGTCTGCTGGCTAAGGGTATCCACCTTCAGCGGCGCATCAAGCCACAGACGCCAGCCGGTGATATTTCCCGCCGGGTAGCGCATCAGACGCGAGGCGTCCTGAATGTTAACCAGCATCTGGTAACCATCGACTTCGCTGTTCGCCGCAAACGTGCCAATCACGTTGAACAGGCGCTGGCTTGGCAGACGCCCCATCGGCGTAAACTGACTGGCTGAGGGCACCATCACGCGCAGTTGATCGCCACGGTTGACCCCGAGCTGCCCGGCAAGCTGCTCACCGAGGATGACGTTGTATTTACCCGCTTCCAGGTCGGTTTGTTTTACGTTGACCAGGAACGGCGTCAGCGGATCTTTTTGCGCCGGATCGATACCCAGCATCACCCCGACCGCCACGCTGCGGGCGCTTTGCAGCACCACATCGCCCGTCGTGAGGGGCGCAACGCGCGTGACACCCTGTAACTTCACCGCGCTTTCCGGCAGCTGTTGCGGGTTAACGGAGCCCTGAGTGGAAGAGAGAACGGCCTGCGGCATCAGCCCCAGGATATTGTTTTGCAGCTCGCGCTCGAAGCCGTTCATGACGGAAAGCACCGTCACCAGAGCCATCACGCCAAGCGTAATGCCAATAGTCGAAAGCCAGGAGACAAAGCGACCGAAGCGGTCCGCGGCGCGCCCACGCATGTAACGTAAGCCTATGAAGAGTGCGACAGGTTGATACATGAAATCCGTCTGTTTGCTGATAGCAGACCCACGAGTATATAAGCGAATCCGCTAAGCGTAAATGACTGAAACCGTAAGATTCGGTAATCATTTTTCCGAAAAATTCAGATAAATCATCATGCTACTGATTGAACTTCCGCCATACAGCCTCCACCTTTTCCGAAAATCGTCCTGATACAGACTGTTACCCGTTACATCGGGGTTTCATTTTACAACAATCGACCTTTCGTTTATGGCAACAAGGTCGTCACGCACAATGAAACAAAAAGCATTATGGATTAACCAGATAAAAGGGCTGTGCATCTGCCTGGTGGTGATTTACCACTCGGTGATCACCTTTTATCCTCACCTGGACGGGCTACAGCATCCGTTATCGGGCCTGCTCGCCAAATGCTGGGTCTATTTTAATCTTTACCTCGCCCCGTTCCGTATGCCGGTGTTTTTCTTCATCTCCGGCTATTTGATTCGTCGATATATTGACGAGGTGAACTGGCGCACCAGTCTCGACAAGCGGATCTGGAGCATTGTCTGGGTGCTGGCCCTGTGGGGCGTCCTGCAATGGCAGGCGCTGACCCATCTGAATGCCTGGCTCGCCCCCGAGCGTGAACTGGCGACAGCATCCAATGCGGCCTACGCCGATTCCGTTTCAGGGTTTGTACTGGGAATGCTCACGGCCAGCACCAGCCTGTGGTACTTGTACGCCTTAGTAGTCTACTTCACGCTCTGTAAACTGCTGAGCCGCTGGAAACTGCCGATGCTGGGGCTTCTGGCGCTGGCAAGCATCGCCATTAACTTCCTGCCTTTACCGTGGTGGGGAATGAACAGCGTGGTGCGCAACATGATCTACTACAGCCTCGGCGCATGGTACGGCGCGCAGTTGATGACGTGGATGAAAGGGATGAATTTACGCCGCAGCTGGCTGGTACTTATCGCCTCTGGCGCGGTGTCGGTAGTGCTGTGGTTCGCTAATGTTCCTCTGCCGCTCTCACTGCTGTCGATCGTGGTCATCATGAAGCTCTTTTACAGCTTCGAGCAGCGTTATGCCGTTCATCCCAATAATCTGCTGAACGTCATCGGTTCAAACACCATCGCGATTTATACCACTCACCGCATTTTAATTGAGGCGTTTAGCCTGCTCCTGATTCGCGAAATGAACGCGGCGTACTGGCCGATCTGGGCGGAGTTAACGCTGATTCTGGTCTATCCGTTCGTCAGCCTGCTCGTTTGCACGCTGGTTGGACTGGGCGCACGTAAGCTCTCGACCGCCCTCTTTGGCGACCTTTTCTTCTCCCCTCCCGCACGGCTTACGCCACAGCTCGCCAGCCGCTAACCTACCCTGCCCCCATCCGGGGGCACTTTTCCTCTTGTGCGGTTACGATTTGCTTATGCATAACGATCGAGGATAATAAAGACATTGCGTATCAGTGATATGCCCCAATACTGTTGGTATATCCCCAAGAGACCCTGACATAGCCATGCCTGAACACTATCGTTTTTCCTTGCCTGTAAAAGCAGGTGACCAACGCCAGCTGGGCGAACTGACAGGCGCGGCCTGCGCCACGCTGGTGGCGGAAATTGCCGAGCGCCATCCGGGGCCGGTGGTGCTGGTTGCCCCGGACATGCAAAACGCCCTGCGCCTGCACGACGAAATTCGTCAGTTCACCGACAGTCTGGTATTCAGCCTGGCCGACTGGGAAACGCTTCCCTACGACAGTTTCTCTCCGCACCAGGAGATCATCTCCTCACGCCTGTCGACGCTGTATCAGCTCCCCACCATGCAGCGCGGCGTGCTGATTGTGCCGGTGAATACCCTGATGCAGCGCGTCTGTCCGCACAGCTATTTGCACGGCCATGCGCTGGTGATGAAAAAAGGCCAGCGCCTGTCGCGCGATGCCCTGCGCGTGCAGCTTGACGGAGCCGGTTACCGCCATGTCGATCAGGTGATGGAGCACGGCGAATACGCGACGCGCGGTGCGCTGCTGGATCTCTATCCGATGGGCAGCGACCAGCCGTATCGTCTGGATTTCTTCGATGATGAGATCGACAGCCTGCGCGTGTTCGACGCCGACACCCAGCGCACGCTGGAGGAAGTGGACTCCATTAATCTGCTGCCCGCCCATGAGTTCCCGACGGATAAAACCGCCATCGAACTGTTCCGCAGCCAGTGGCGCGACAGGTTCGACGTGAAACGTGATGCCGAACATATCTACCAGCAGGTCAGCAAAGGCACCCTTCCGGCGGGGATCGAGTACTGGCAGCCCCTGTTCTTTAACGAACCGCTGCCGGCGCTGTTCAGCTACTTCCCGGCCAATACGCTGATTGTTAACACCGGGGATATCGACGCCAGCGCCAGCCGCTTTGAAAGCGAAACGCGCGCCCGCTTTGAAAACCGGGGCGTTGACCCGATGCGTCCGCTGCTGCCGCCGGAAATGCTGTGGCTGCGTACCGACGAGCTCAACGCCGAGCTAAAACGCTGGCCGCGTATGCAGCTCAAAACCGATTCGCTTGCCGATAAGGCGGCGAACACCAATCTCGCGTTCCGGACGCTGCCCGATCTGGCCGTCCAGGCGCAGCAGAAATCCCCGCTCGATAACCTGCGCAAGTTTCTTGATTCCTTCACCGGGCCAGTGGTGTTCTCCGTTGAGAGTGAGGGTCGTCGTGAAGCGCTGGGCGAACTACTAGGGCGGATCAAAGTTGCACCGAAGCGCATTCATCGCCTGAGCGAAGCGACCGGAAATGGTCGTTACCTGATGATCGGCTCCGCCGAGCACGGATTTATTGATACGCTCAATAACCTGGCCTTGATTTGTGAAAGCGACCTGCTGGGCGAGCGTGTGGCGCGCCGTCGTCAGGACAGCCGTCGCACCATCAACCCGGACACCCTGATCCGCAACCTGGCCGAACTGCACCCCGGTCAGCCGATCGTTCACCTGGAACACGGTGTGGGTCGCTATCAGGGAATGACCACCCTCGAAGCAGGCGGCATCAAAGGTGAATACCTGATGCTGACCTACGCGAACGACGCCAAACTGTACGTGCCGGTGTCGTCCCTGCACCTTATCAGCCGCTACGCCGGTGGCGCGGAAGATAACGCGCCGCTGCATAAGCTGGGCGGCGACGCCTGGTCACGCGCGCGGCAGAAGGCGGCGGAAAAAGTGCGCGACGTGGCCGCCGAGCTGCTGGACATTTACGCCCAGCGTGCGGCCAAAGAAGGTTATGCGTTTAAGCATGATAAAGAGCAGTACCAGCTGTTCTGCGACAGCTTCCCGTTTGAAACTACGCCGGATCAGGCTCAGGCCATAAATGCCGTGCTGAGCGACATGTGCCAGCCGCTGGCGATGGATCGCTTAGTCTGCGGCGACGTGGGCTTCGGTAAAACCGAGGTGGCGATGCGCGCCGCTTTCCTGGCGGTTGAGAACAACAAGCAGGTGGCGGTGCTGGTGCCGACCACCCTTCTTGCCCAGCAGCACTTCGACAACTTCCGCGACCGCTTCGCCAACTGGCCGGTACGTATCGAAATGTTGTCCCGCTTCCGCAGTGCCAAAGAGCAGACGCAGATCCTGGAGCAGGCAAGTGAAGGCAAAATTGATATTCTGATCGGCACTCACAAGCTGCTGCAAAGTGACGTGAAGTGGAAAGATCTGGGGCTGCTGATCGTCGACGAAGAGCACCGCTTCGGGGTGCGCCACAAAGAGCGCATCAAAGCGATGCGCGCCGACGTCGACATTCTGACCCTGACCGCCACGCCGATCCCGCGCACCCTGAATATGGCGATGAGCGGCATGCGCGATCTGTCGATTATTGCCACCCCGCCGGCGCGCCGTCTGGCGGTGAAAACCTTTGTTCGCGAGTACGACAATCTGGTGGTTCGCGAGGCGATCCTGCGTGAAGTGCTGCGCGGCGGCCAGGTATATTACCTGTATAACGACGTTGAAAACATTCAGAAAGCCGCCGACAGGCTGGCAGAGCTGGTGCCGGAAGCGCGCATCGCCATTGGTCACGGCCAGATGCGCGAGCGCGAGCTGGAGCGGGTGATGAACGACTTCCACCATCAGCGTTTCAACGTGCTGGTATGTACCACCATCATTGAGACCGGGATCGACATTCCGACGGCGAACACCATCATCATCGAACGCGCGGATCACTTCGGCCTGGCCCAGCTGCATCAGCTGCGCGGGCGCGTCGGGCGTTCGCACCATCAGGCCTACGCGTGGCTGCTGACGCCGCATCCGAAGGCGATGACCACCGACGCGCAAAAGCGTCTGGAAGCTATCGCCTCGCTGGAAGATCTGGGTGCTGGCTTTGCGCTGGCGACGCACGACCTGGAGATCCGCGGCGCCGGTGAGTTGTTGGGTGAAGACCAGAGCGGCTCCATGGAAACCATCGGTTTTTCTCTGTATATGGAGCTGCTGGAAAATGCCGTCGACGCGCTTAAAGCCGGACGTGAACCGTCTCTGGAAGATCTCACCAGCCAGCAGACCGAAGTGGAACTGCGCATGCCTTCCCTGTTGCCGGATGATTTTATTCCTGACGTGAATACCCGTCTGTCGTTCTACAAACGTATTGCCAGCGCGAAAAGCGAAGGCGAGCTGGAAGAGATTAAAGTCGAACTGATTGACCGTTTTGGGATATTGCCCGATGCGGCGCGCAACCTGCTGGATATTGCCCGCCTGCGTCAGCAGGCGCAGAAGCTGGGCATTCGCAAGCTTGAAGGCAACGAGAAAGGCGGCGTAATTGAGTTTGCCGAGAAGAACCACGTCGATCCGATGTGGCTGATTGGCCTTCTGCAAAAACAGCCGCAGCATTTCCGTCTTGATGGCCCGACGCGTCTGAAATTTACTCAGGATCTGACGGAACGTAAAATCCGCATGGACTGGGTGCGTAACTTTATGCGTCAGTTGGAAGAGAACGCCATCGCATAACGGTTTCCCCCGCCAGCGCCCGGCTGGTGGGGGACAATTTACAAACTCTTTGCACTTCGCCCGATCTTCCCGACCATACATTAGCCATAATTATCATTAACGCCTTATAAAACAATAACCTTATCATTTGTATGGATTATGATAATGATGATTTCTTCGCGTTTTACCCGCTGGTTAACTCTGGTTGCGCTGGCCGCGACGGTTGCCGTCGCGCTCCCTGCTCGCGCCAATACCTGGCCTCTTCCGCCCGCCGGCAGCAACGTCGTAGGTGAAAACCGCTTTCACGTGGTTGAAAACGATGGCGGTTCGCTGGAAGCGATTGCTAAAAAATATAACGTCGGGTTCCTGGCGCTGTTGCAGGCCAACCCGGGCGTAGATCCCTATGTGCCCCGGGCGGGCAGCGTACTGACGATTCCGCTGCAAACCATCCTGCCGGACGCGCCGCGTCAGGGCATTGTAATTAACCTCGCCGAACTGCGTCTGTATTACTACCCGCCGGGCAAGAACGAAGTGACCGTTTACCCTATCGGTATTGGTCAACTGGGGGGCGATACGCTGACCCCTACCATGGTCACCACCGTCTCTGATAAGCGCGCTAATCCAACCTGGACTCCGACGGCAAACATCCGCGCCCGCTATAAGGCACAGGGTATCGATCTCCCTGCCGTGGTTCCCGCGGGCCCGGATAATCCGATGGGGCACCATGCCATTCGCCTGGCGGCCTACGGTGGGGTTTATCTTCTGCACGGAACGAATGCGGATTTTGGGATCGGGATGCGCGTCAGCTCCGGCTGCATTCGCCTGCGCGATGACGACATCAAAACGCTCTACCGCGTGATCGCCCCTGGCACGAAAGTGAATATCATCAATACGCCGATTAAAGTGTCTGAAGAGCCGGGTGGCGTCCGTCTGGTTGAGATCCACCAGCCGCTATCGAAAAACATTAATGACGATCCGCAGACGCTGCCGATTAATCTGAATGCCTCGATGGTGAGCTTTAAAACGAATGCAAACACCGATGGCGCAGTGATGGAGCGGGCGATGGAAGCGCGCTCCGGGATGCCAACCGATGTCACGCGGCATCATGAGGTTGCTCAGCAGTCAATGTAAACGGTAATAACGACAAACGCCCTGCATTAGCAGGGCGTTTTTTTTTGCAGTGGCATAACGGAGGGTTGCGTTACGCTTATTTGTAGATAACTGCGGTACCGTGCAGGGTGTTAGGACCGGTCACAGAGGTGATGCGGAATGATTTCGCACCCATTTCGTCAGCTTTTTGTGCCAGCTGATCTTCCAGAGAGCCGAGGTTAGTCCCGGCAGTGGCAGAGATGGTACCGACTTTCTGCTGGTCTGCTGGAGTGGATTGCACTTCAACAGCAGCGAAGCTTGCGAAAGAGAGTGAACTCAGAACGGCGGCAGCGATGAGGGTTTTAACGTTTTTCATGATTTTATACCTTTGGGCAGATGATGTAGTGGTCGTTAGTTATTTAGTTAACGATCGATAGGTAAATGATAGATGTGATCCAGGTCACACGTCAACCCATTTTTATAATGGTCGTTAAATTAATTTCATTTTCCTTATATTTCATAAAGATAAAATTAAATTATTTTTAAGAAATCACCGCTGGTCGTCGCAGACGTTTATTTTTATAATGACTATTCAACAAAACAACAGAGGACCAACGGCACATGACAACCGATGTCACGCGTTGCGCAAAGAAAAGCCGTGGCCGACCAAAAGTGTTCGACAGGGATGCGGCGCTCGATAAGGCCATGACGCTCTTCTGGCAGCATGGGTATGAAGCCACGTCGCTCTCCGACCTGGTGGAAGCAACGGGCGCGAAAGCCCCTACCCTGTACGCAGAGTTCACCAACAAAGAAGGCTTATTCCGGGCCGTTCTGGACAGATACATCTCGCGCTTCGCGGCAAAACACGAAGCCCAGCTATTCTGTGAAGAAAAAACGGTTGAGCAGGCATTGCAGGATTATTTCTGCGCAGTCGCAACCTGCTTTACCAGTAAAGACACGCCCGCGGGCTGTTTTATGATCAACACCTCCGCGACCCTCGCGGCATCGTCGAAAGAGATTGCCAACACGGTCAAATCGCGCCATGCGATGCAGGAGGAGACGCTCAGCACGTTTCTGGCTCAACGCCAGCAGCGCGGTGAAATTCCGGCGCATTGCCGTCCGCAGGAGCTGGCCCAGTATCTGAGCTGTATTCTACAGGGGATGTCCATCAGCGCCCGTGAAGGCGCGACGCTGGAAAAACTGCAGGGGATTACGCAAATAACGCTGCGCCTGTGGCCTGAACTTCTTAAACTCTGACGCAAAAAAAAGCTCCTCAGCCTGAGCGCATGAGGAGCTAAGTTCAGAGAACATCTTTTTTACACTTTGTTATTCAGTATCAGCTGACCATTGCTGTCGAGAGGGATCTGCGTACCAGGATCTTTATCCATGCGGATTTTGCCCTGCTGATCGCCAATTTTGTAGGTTACGTCGTAGCCCAACATTTTTTCAGACTTGTCATATACGGTTTTACAGCGCTGCTGCGTTGTGGTGTAGGTATCATTTTCCTGCATCGCGCCCTGCACCTGGTTACCGGCATAACCGCCACCCAGCGCACCAACTACCGTCGCGACATCCTTACCACGGCCACCACCAAACTGATGACCAATCACCCCACCAGCAACCGCGCCCAGCACGGAGCCAGCGATACGGTTTTCATCCTGAACCGGACGACGATGGGTGACAGAAACATTACGGCACTCCTGACGAGGCGTCTTGACCGTCTCTTTGATCGGTGTAGCGGAAACCACCTGCGCATACTGCGGGCCACGATCAAGTACGTTCAGACTGGCAACGGCAGCCACACCTAACGCAGCTGCGACGCCAATCCCTATACCCGCCAACATTGATTTATTCACGGGACTTCCTCCTTTGTTGCAATTGGTAGCAATTTTGCAGCGCAATAAACGCTTCGCCAATAAGATAAAGGATCAAAAAACCGGGGGATGAGCTGGGATAGCGTCTGTTTAAGAGAACTCTTAAGCGTCAGGAGCGAAATGCACAGCATGCTGTGCTAAGAATTCCCTCCGGAGAGCCCGGAGGGATGGAGAAATTAGTGCAGCTTCAGGCGTGGGCGGATAACGCGGTTGATGCGGCCGACCAGCATCATCAGGCCGGTTTTGAAGTAGCCGTGCAGCGCAATCTGGTGCATACGGTACAGAGAAATGTACACGAAGCGGGCGATGCGCCCTTCTACCATCATAGAGCCGCGCATCAGGTTGCCCATCAGGCTGCCCACGGTGGAAAAGTTTGAGAGCGATACCAGAGAGCCGTGGTCTTTGTAGACATAGGCTTTCATCGGTTTGCCTTTCATCTGCGCCAGGATGTTATGCAGCACGAGGCTTGCCATCTGGTGCGCGGCCTGAGCGCGAGGAGGCACAAACCCGCCTTCCGGACGCGCGCAGGAGGCACAGTCGCCGATAGCGAAGATGTCCGGATCGCGCGTGGTTTGCAGCGTCGGCTCTGTCACCAGCTGGTTAATGCGGTTTGTCTCCAGCCCACCGATATCTTTCATGAAATCAGGCGCTTTGATCCCCGCAGCCCAGACCATCAGGTCGGCCTGGATGTATTCGCCGTCTTTGGTATGCAGTCCGCCCTCATCCGCGCTGGTCACCATGGTCTGGGTCAGCACGCGCACGCCCAGTTTGGTCAGCTCGTTGTGCGCCGCGCCGGAAATACGCGGCGGCAGCGCAGGCAGAATACGTTCACCTGCTTCCACCAGCGTCACATTCAGCGCTTCATTAGTCAGTCCTTTGTAGCCGTAGCTGTGCAGCTGTTTGACCGCATTGTGCAACTCCGCCGATAATTCAACGCCCGTTGCGCCGCCGCCCACGATAGCAATGTTAACCTTGCCGTTAGCACCCATGTTGTTGGTGTACTTCAGGAACAGGTTAAGCATCTCCTGATGGAAACGACGCGCCTGATGCGGGTTATCCAGGAAGATACAGTGCTCTTTTACGCCTGGGGTGTTGAAATCATTGGACGTACTGCCCAGGGCCATCACCAGCGTGTCATAGGCCAGCTTGCGCTCAGGAACCAGCAGCTCGCCTTTATCATCACGCAGCTCAGCCAGCGTGATGGTTTTGTTTTCACGGTTGATGTCCACCACCGAACCCAGCTGGAACTGGAAGTGGTGGTTACGCGCATGTGCCAGATAGCTGAGCGCATCCACGCCCTCATCCAGCGACCCGGTCGCCACTTCGTGCAGTAACGGCTTCCACAGATGGCTGTGGTTACGATCCACCAGCGTGATTTTGGCTTTCTTACCGCGACCCAGTTTCTTACCCAGCTGCGTCGCCAGCTCCAGCCCGCCAGCACCACCGCCGACAATCACTATCTTTTTCAATGGCGTAGTCAACGTGACCCCCTCAAATTATTAACCAATTGTTAATTAAAAGTTATATAAATAACCCTTAATTAACAACAGGTTACTGCGCTGAAACCATTCAGATTCATTGAGAATAGCACGTCAGGCGCATTGGTCATACCAAAATTGATATGTATCAAGTTTTGATGGTTTAAAAGTAGACAACTCCGACAA
Source organism: Enterobacter sp. DSM 30060 (assembly GCF_013375955.1). Classification (NCBI taxonomy): domain Bacteria; kingdom Pseudomonadati; phylum Pseudomonadota; class Gammaproteobacteria; order Enterobacterales; family Enterobacteriaceae; genus Enterobacter; species Enterobacter sp. DSM 30060. Next base: position 3,539,560 of record NZ_CP056118.1, on the reverse strand, counting down.
AAAAGAGGCCCGGCACGCTTTCACGTACCGGGCCTCTATCAGGTTCAGGGAGTTCAGCCCAGCGTTTTAAAGGCCTTAATACGCTGCAAGTGCGGGGAAATATTTTTGAACTTGTGGGTCTGCTCTTCGTCCCAGACAATTTCGTAGTAATGATGCAGAAGTTCGGCAGCGCGGGAGCTGTCCAGCGCTTCATCGTTGCGGGAGAGGATCGCCAGACACCGGTCGCGGTTCTTTTCGCGGAAATTACTCACGCATTTTGTTGCGATATCGGCGTACTCTTCCGGACGGTCAATCTTGCCTTCCATGTTTTCGTTTGGAAACAGGTTAGGATTCAAAATGACCTGACGGATATCGCACAAAAAACCGATGCGCTCTGCCCAGTATCCCCCCAACCCCACGCCGCAAATCAGCGGGCGATCGTCGATATTGAGCTGCAACATTTTGTCCACTTCTTTAAGCAGATGCTGCATGTCATGCTTCGGATGACGCGTGCTGTAACTGATCAGCCGGACATCCGGATCGATAAACTGCAATTGCAGCACTTTCTCATGATTACCAGGACTGTTTGAGTCAAAACCGTGTAAATAAATGATCATCGTCTCACCACGCTACGCCTTCCGGGATGAATTAAAGGGCTGCTTTATGTGCCTGCCAGCGCTCGTTCAGGGCTTCAAGCCGGGCGTTTACCGTTTTCCAGCGCGCCGAGTCCATCAGCTCCTGACGACTAAATGAACCTTTATGATACAATTGTGTAACACGTTCAGCATTGATCGGCGACAGGTTATCCAGCACGCTCACCGCCCCTTTACGATTATTGCAGACGAGGATCATATCGCAACCCGCATCCAGCGAAGCCTGCCCACGTTCGGCATAGCTTCCCATGATCGCCGCCCCTTCCATGGATAAATCGTCAGAGAAAATAACGCCATTGAAGCCCAACTCCTGACGCAGCACGGTTTTAAGCCAGTGCGGAGAGCCGCTGGCCGGACGCGGATCAACGTCACTGTAGATGACGTGCGCAGGCATAATAGCGTCCAGCTTGTTATCGGTAATCAGCGAGCGGAAAACAGACATATCTTTAGCGCGAATGTCTGCTTCCGGGCGCGGATCGCGCGGGGTTTCTTTATGGGAATCCGCCGTCACCGCCCCGTGGCCAGGGAAATGTTTGCCGGTGGTTTTCATGCCCGCATCGTGCATACCGTCAATGAAACGCGTCGCTATTGCCAGCGCGATACGTGGATCGTCATGATACGAACGCTCACCAATTGCCGCGCTAATGTGTCCTACGTCCAGCACCGGGGCGAAGCTGATATCGATATCCATGGCGATCATCTCGCTGGCCATCAACCAGCCTGCGTCCTGCGCCAGTTGACCGCCCTCTTCAGTACCCAGCAGCGCAGCAAAAGATTGTGCGGCGGGTAAACGGGTAAACCCTTCGCGGAAACGCTGCACGCGTCCACCTTCCTGGTCGACAGCCACCACCAGGCGATTGCGTGACGCCGCGCGGATCTGGCGAACCAGCTCGCGCAACTGCGCCGGATCGTGATAATTGCGGGTGAAAAGAATCAGCCCCCCTACCAGCGGGTGCGCCAGAATTTCGCGCTCTTCCGCGTCCAGCTCAAACCCTTCAACATCCAACATTACTGGACCCACACCAACCTCTCTTATCCTTTCGTTTGTAACTGACGCCAGGCATCATTTGCCAGCGCAATAAATTGTTTGTCATCTGTCTGCTGAAGGCGCATTTCAAACCATCCCGCCATCAGCATCAGCACCCACGGACGCCAGCGCGCGACCTGCCGCGCAAGGGTGAGTACATTTATGTTGGCGTTTCGGGCATAGGCGGTTATCAGCTGCACGCGCGAAGCCTCATCAGGCATCCAGACCGCAGCGAGTTCAAGCGCCACGTCACCGTCCCCGGCATATTCCCAGTCGATAAGTTTCTCGCCCGCCGTGGTATGAACGATATTCCCCGCATGGACATCCATATGCAGCGGCGCCAGACGTAACGCCTTCGGCTCTCCCGCTTTACGCAGCCGCTTAAGCTGCGCCAGCCAGAAGGGCGTGCGTCGTCCAGGCGCAGCCTGCTGCCAATAGCTATCCAGTAATGGAAGTAACGTCACCCGCCAGCCCAGACGCGGCTGGCGATGCAGATGATACAGCATGGCTGCCAGCGTGGGCGTATCGGGAAGCTCGCTTTTGATCTCACCCGCAATAAACGCCACCGCCATCCAGTCCCTGATAAAGAGATGAGGTTTCGGGGCAAGGTCGGCGGGAAGGCGCTTCAGGGCGCGGAACTGGCGACGAAAATGGGCGGCAGGCGCGGCGGCATCGTGATGCTGACGTAATACCAGCCGATGGTCGCCACGCTCAATAATGCAACTCGCGCCGCCAAGCCCGACGGGGGCTTGCGGCGCGATAACACGGTACTGGGGGAAATAACGCGTCTGGACATCCTGACGCGTGCGCTTATTGTTGCGTAACGGCACCTTTACCTGACCAGATAATTTCGCCGGTTTGAACCAGCATTAACTGCATCTGCAACGACGGCGTGTTCACGTTGCCTGTCGCGTTAGAATAAAGGACATACTGCGCACCAACGTTGCGGGCGATACCAATCGCTTTACTGCGCGAACCCAGGCTGTCCTGAGGCGACAGACCAAGCTGTTGCTTGGCGACCGCGAGTTGCTGGGCTGAGACCAGCGTAAATTTACCGTTGTTTGCCAGCGCGTTGCGCAGGGTTTCCGTCGCTTCTCCCGCATTCAGTGAACCGTTTGTACGGTTGTTCACGCTGTCCACCAGCAGCACACTGCCAGGCGTAACGCCCTGTGCCTGCAACATTTTGCCCACCATCGGCTGCATCGCGCCGTTCCAGTCATAGTGCCGCACTCGCGGCGCAGGCTGCGCGGTATCGTCCGGATGTTCGATCGGGCCAGGCTGCGCCGGAATAGTCGGTACAGACGGCACGGTTGGAACAGGTTGCGCCGGTGTTGTTGGCTGTTCCGTTCCCGGCTTCGCCTGATCCACCGGTGCAGGTTCTTCCGTTCGCGTCACACAGCCTGCCAGAAAGAGTGCGAACGCACTCAGGAGCGCATAACGGCTCATTGTTTTAATCAAGGTTCACTCCTTACAAATAAAGATAAAGTCTCACCTTATGTGCACCCAGATAGCTGGCGCTGCCGTAGAGCGTGACCGACGATCTTGCCGGGACCGTCACGCTACGCGGCGCCTCAAGCGGGTGCATCTCAAGACCTCTCACGTCATACCAGTAGAAGCGATAATGCACCGTCACTGGCTCTTGCCTTTCGTTATAGAGCGTAGAGGAGGCAGAAGACTGGATTTCGCTTATGGTCAACGAAGGATTTTCCGCCGTGATGCCCGCAGCAAGCACTGAGGACTCCATCACCAGCGTCTGTTCTTCACTGACCGGGATGGCGGGACGCGCGCTGCACCCAACCATAACCAGCGTCACGATCAGCGCTGCAATACGCCCAGTTAACATATTAAAGACCTTTATGTGCCAGCATCGGTCCCAGTGGACGTCCACCCAGAAGATGCATATGAATATGATAGACTTCCTGGCCGCCATGGCGATTACAGTTCATGATCAAACGGTATCCATCTTCAGCAATCCCTTCCTGCTCAGCAATTTTCGCGGCCACCGTAAGCATACGGCCCAGCGCCACTTCATGCTCGGTTTTAACGTCATTGACGGTCGGAATCAGAATATTGGGAATAATAAGGATGTGCGTCGGCGCCTGGGGAGAAATGTCGCGGAAAGCCGTGACCAGTTCATCCTGATAGACAATATCCGACGGAATTTCCCGGCGGATAATTTTACTGAAAATCGTTTCTTCAGCCATGACCTTTTCCTTTTATGTTTAATCTGGCGTCGTGCGTCCGTTGTTAACACACATTGTCTGTTTTACTGTGTGACACAACACAAGAGTATGAGCGAGTTTCTCCTGTCCTTTCAACCTTCTCCCGTTATTTCTTTCCTGATTATCGCCCATCTGGGTGAAGAGGCATCGCTTTAGGACATTTCTTTTCTGAAACCTGATTTCAGTTCATCCCGAAACATCTGTTTACAGCGTTAATCACAATGCGTATATTTCGCATTTGCATTTTCATGCGCATTTTTAACATAGAAAACGACGTCAGCCCGTGCTAGCGGGACTGTCGCGCATTACCTTCACCATTCACTAAGGGTTTGATGATGTCTTTCATTAATCACACCAGGGATGGGCAACGTCAGCCTGCCGCAACACCTTCGTTGCTGGCCGCCTGCATTGCTATGGCATTGACGCCAACCACCGCTTTCGCTGCTTCAACAGCCGAAGATACCGTCGTCGTTGATGGGGGTTTTGATAACACACAGGATCTTTCTGCCAGCCAGGATCAGGATTACAGCGTAAAAACCACCACCACCGGCACCAAACTGTTGCTGGTTCCCCGCGACATCCCACAGTCCGTCAGCGTTATCAGCCAGCAACGTATGGCTGACCAGAATCTGCAATCCATCGGCCAGGTGCTGACGAACACCACGGGCATTACGGCGCAGGTGCAGGACAGCGATCGTACCGTATTTTACTCACGCGGATTTTTCGTCAGCAACTACGCCTATGACGACCTTCCAACGTCCATCAGTGAAGTGTGGAACTTTGGTGATACCGCCGCCGATACCGCAATTTATGACCGCATTGAAGTGGTCCGCGGCGCCACAGGCCTGATGTCCGGGACGGGCAACCCGGCGGCGTACGTTAATATGGTGCGCAAGCATGCGGACAGCCAGGAATTTAAAGGCAACGTCTCCGCCAGCTACGGCAGCTGGGACAAGCAGCGTTACGTGCTGGATCTCCAGGCGCCGCTGGTGGAATCAGGTAAGGTACGGGGTCGTCTGATCACGGGTTATCAGGACAACGACAGCTTCGTGGATAACTACCACTACCGGAAGAAATTCCTCTACGGCGTGATGGATGCAGATGTTACCGACAGCACGACCCTCTCTGTAGGGTATGAGTATCAGGAAAGCCATACCGCCGACCCAACCTGGGGCGGGCTGCCGACCTGGTACAGCGACGGAAGTAAGACCAACTACAATCGCAGCCAGACCGTCGCGCCTGACTGGGCCTATTCAGATAAAGACAGCACCCGCATCTTCGCTAACCTGACCCAGCGTTTCGATAATGGCTGGGAAGCGCACATCAACGGCATGCATGCTGAAACCAACTTTGACTCTAAGCTGATGTATATGTCCGGTTATCCGGATAAAGAGACCGGCGCGGGCCTGGTGGGTTACGGCGGCTGGAACCGCGGGGAACGCAAACAGGATGCGGTCGATGCCTTCCTGCGCGGCGGTTTCGATCTCTTTGGCCGTCAGCACGAGATGATGTTCGGCGGCAGCTTTAGCCGTCAGCGTAACCATTACGACAACACCATGCCGGATGCAGTATACGGCATGGTTGATGTCGGCAACTTTAAGAACTGGAACGGGAACATTGCCGATCCGCAGTGGACGCCGTGGAAACTCTACAGCAAGGATGATATTCGCCAGTCTTCAGCCTATTCCTCTGCGCGTTTCTCACTCGCCGATCCGTTGCACCTGATCCTGGGGGCGCGTTACACCCAATACAACATTCGCTATAACCCCGCTGGTTCGCCGAATACACGTCTGGAAAGCACCAAAGATGATGTCACGCCGTATGCCGGCCTGGTGTATGACATCAATGAGGACTGGTCGACCTACGTCAGCTATACCTCTATCTTCCAGCCGCAGGATAAGCGCAATGCCAGTGGACGTTATCTCGACCCTACCACGGGTAAAAGCTACGAAGCCGGGGTGAAGGCAGACTGGTTTAATACCCGCCTCACCACCTCGCTGGCGATTTTCCGCATTGAGCAGGATAACGTGGCCAGCAACACGTATACCTACATGCCGAGCGGTGAGTCGATTTATGAATCGCTGGACGGGGTGGTCAGCAAAGGGGTCGAGTTTGAGCTCAACGGTGCACTGACCGATAACTGGCAGCTGACCTTTGGCGCGACGCGTTACATTGCAGAAGATAAGAATGGCAACGCTGTCAGCTCCGATCAGCCGCGCACAACCATGAAGTTGTTCACTCGTTATCAACTGCCAATGCTGCCGGAACTGACCGTGGGCGGTGGCGTAAACTGGCAGAACAAAGTGTGGACGGACGTGGAAGGCGGTCCGGCAGGACGTTCCCGCGCGGAGCAAGGCAGCTATGGGCTGGTGAACCTGTTCAGTCGCTATCAGGTCACCAAAGACTTTGCTGTTCAGGCTAACGTCAACAACCTCTTCGACAAAGAGTATTACGACTACGTCGGATCGTATGTAGTGTATGGCGCGCCACTGAACGTTTCGGTGAGCGCGAGCTACGACTTCTGAGTATTAGGCCCGGTGGCGCTGCGCTTGCCGGGCCTACCCATCACGTAGGCCGGGTAAGGCGCAGCCGCCACCCGGCCCCCCAAACCGAGTAATAAAAAAGGCAGCCATTCGGCTGCCTTAGTCTCCCCAGATCACAGCTTAGTTGTTGCGGATGTACTCATCCATTTCGGTTTTCAGGTTATCGGATTTCGTTCCGAAGATTGCCTGAACACCAGAACCTGCAACAACGACGCCTGCTGCGCCCAGTTTTTTCAGACCCGGCTGGTCGACTTTCGCAACGTCGGCAACGCTCACACGCAGACGAGTGATACACGCGTCCAGGTTAGTGATGTTCTCTTTACCGCCGAAAGCAGCAACCAGAGCAGGTGCCATTTCGCTGGTCACACCGGCTTTGCTGTCTTCCGTTGCATCTTCACGACCCGGCGTTTTCAGGTCCAGTGCTTTGATCAGCACGCGGAAGACGGTGTAGTACACCACTGCGTAGCCCGCACCCACGATTGGGAACAGCCACAGCTTGCTGCTGTTACCGGACAGAACGATGAAGTCGATCAGGCCGTGAGAGAAGGACGTACCGTCACGCATACCCAGCAGGATACAGATTGGGAATGCCAGACCTGCCAGTACCGCGTGGATGATGTACAGGATCGGCGCAACGAACATGAAGGAGAACTCGATCGGCTCGGTGATACCGGTCAGGAACGAGGTCAGCGCTGCGGAGATCATGATACCGCCCACTTTTGCACGGTTCTCTGGTTTAGCAGAGTGCCAGATAGCAATTGCAGCTGCCGGCAGACCGTACATTTTGAACAGGAAGCCACCAGACAGTTTACCTGCCGTTGGGTCGCCCGCCATGTAGCGTGGGATGTCGCCGTGGAACACCTGACCTGCTGCGTTGGTGTATTCACCAATCTGCATCTGGAATGGAACGTTCCAGATGTGGTGCAGACCAAATGGTACCAGGCAGCGCTCAATGAAGCCGTAGATACCGAACGCCACAACCGGGTTCTGGTAAGCTGCCCACTGAGAGAAGGTCTGGATTGCCGTACCGATTGGTGGCCAGATGAAGGACAGGACCACACCGGTGAAAATCGCGGCCAGACCAGAAATGATCGGCACAAAACGTTTACCCGCGAAGAAGCCCAGATACTCAGGCAGCTTGATGCGATAGAAGCGGTTAAACATATACGCTGCAATCGCACCGGAGATGATACCACCGAGAACACCGGTGTCCGCCAGGTGCTTAGCGGCAATCTCTTCAGCAGGTAAATGCAGTACCAGCGGCGCAACCACAGCCATGGTTTTCACCATGATGCCGTAAGCAACAACGGACGCCAGAGCGGAAACACCGTCGTTATTGGTGAAGCCCAGAGCAACACCGATAGCGAAGATCAGCGGCATGTTAGCAAAAACAGAACCGCCTGCTTCGGCCATCACGTGGGAAACTACGGCTGGCAGCCAGCTGAAGTTTGCAGAACCGACACCCAGCAGGATACCTGCGATAGGCAGTACGGATACTGGCAGCATCAGCGATTTACCGACCTTTTGCAGGTTAGCAAATGCATTCTTAAACATAATTGAGAGTGCTCCTGAGTATTTGTGCTTTTTTTTACGTTTTCACGCATTGGCCCGGGGGGAGTACCGCGCCGTGGACAGGACATCTAAGCGCCCTTTATTTATTACACAGAGTAAAATAATTCCCTCTGAGTTTGTTTGACGGCTATCACGTTTCAGTTCAAGACGGCCAAAAAACTTGCAGATATTTACATAAAGCATGTCTGGATGTGTCTAAAAACGCCATCACCGCCCCGAATGAGGCGGTGAACTTTACTCGCTTTACTTATTAATTACGAGCCTAAAAATAACAGGTGTATCAGACAGATTGCAGGCGGGCGGGGTCAATATGGAACAGGCTGGCGAAGTTTTCCGTTGTCACGCGAGCCAGTTCTTCAATACTGACACCTTTCAGAACGGCCATATACTCAGCGACATCCCGGGTCATCGCTGGCTGGTTCTCTTTGCCACGATGAGGCACCGGCGCCAGGTACGGGGAATCGGTTTCCACCAGAATACGATCCAGCGGAACATAGCGCGCCGCATCACGCAGTTGCTCAGCATTACGGAACGTGACAATCCCCGAGAACGAGATATAAAAGCCCAAATCAAGCAGCTTACCCGCCGTTTCTCTGTCTTCTGTGAAACAGTGTAGTACGCCACCGCAATCCGTCACCTTTTCTTCCCGCAGGATACCCAGCGTGTCGGCGCGCGCATCTCGGGTGTGAACGATAACCGGCTTATTCAGTTCCCGGCCAATGCGGATATGGTTACGGAAGGATTCCTGCTGGCGAGGTTTCGTTTCCGGAGTGTAGAAATAGTCCAGGCCGGTCTCGCCCATCGCCACTACGCCCTCTTCTGCGGCAAGACGGCGTAAATCCTCAACGTCGTACGCTTCATCCTGATTCAGCGGATGCACGCCGCAGGAGAAGACGACATTATCGCGCTCGCCTACCAATTCACGCATGGAGCGGTAACCCGGCAACGTGGTCGCCACGGCCAGGCAAAATTTCACATCGCGCGCGGCGGCTTTCGCCAGCACGTCGTCTACATTTTTATGCAGGGATTGATAATCCAGGCCATCGAGATGGCAGTGTGAGTCGACTAAAAACATAATGTCTCTCTCAGAGGTGGGAAACCGGCGGTATGACGCCCGGTTGCAGGTAGTGTTCAATACGCAGTAACTGGTCGGTCAGTAAAAGCTCGCGATTGAGACCGGTTACCGTCAAAAGTTGTTCACGACTCTGGCAGATATCATGAAGGATAGCGTGCAGCGACTGCCCTGACAGGCGATTCGCCAGCGTGGTGACCAGCGCCCACACGTCAGGGTTAGTCAGAAGCGTAGCCCCCTGCTGAATTTTGAGCGCATCCAGCAGCAGCGCGGCCAGCCAGTGCAGCCGTTCCGGAGCCTGATCGCTGTTCAGCGCTGGCAGCACGCTCAGCCAGTCATGGATGTCGAGGGCTGATTCAACCGCACGACACAGCGTTTCACGCTGGGACCACACCTCGGGCTGTAATAAGGCCAGCGCAGCCGCAGGCGCACCGCTGCACAGGCGCAACGCTGAGAGCGCCGCGTCTTGTGACACCGTCACTTCCCGCTCAAGCCAGGCGAGTGCCCAGGATTCCTGAGGGACAGCAAGGTGGTGAAGACGGCAGCGACTGCGCAGCGTCGCCAGCAAGCGTTCCGGCTCGCGGCAGGAGAGGAAAAACCAGGTGTTTTCTGGCGGCTCTTCCAGGGTTTTTAACAGCGCGTTGGCTGCGGCTTCCGTGAGCAGCGCGGCATCTTTCAGCCACACCACTTTCGCCCCCCCCAGACGCGCATATTCGTACAGTTTCTCACTGACCTCACGCACCGCGTCGATACCGAGCGTATTTTTGCCCTTCTCAGGTTCGAGGGTGTAATAGTCAGGATGCGTGCCCGCCTGCATGAGCTGGCAACCCCGGCACTTACCGCAGCTTTTATGTCCTTCCGGCTGTTGGCACATCAGAAAGCGGGTGATGGCGTAAATCAACGCATCATCACCCATTCCCGGCAGCGCCTGGATCAGTAACGCATGATGCCCCCGACCAACCTGATAGCTGCCGATCAGCTGTTCAAAGTGTGGGCGCAACCATGGATACCATTTCATGCCTGCTGCTCCTGTAGCCACTGCGTAACGGTCTGCTGAATATCACATGTAACGTCTTCAAGGAATTGCGTCGCATCGATGGTACGAATGGTCTTGTCCTGCCCGGCCAGTTCCAGATAACGCGCACGGGTGCGGTTAAAGAAATCAAAAGACTCCTGTTCGATGCGGTCCAGTTCGCCGCGGGCACGGGCGCGCTTCAGGCCCACCTCAGGGGTCACGTCCAGATACAGCGTCAGGTCAGGACGGAAATCGCCCAGAACCGCGTCGCGAAGCGTAGCCAGCATGGCCTGATCGATACCCCGGCCACCGCCCTGATACGCCTGGGTTGAGAGATCGTGGCGATCGCCAATCACCCATTTGCCTTCTGCCAGAGCGGGTTTGATCACCGTCTCCACCAGCTGAACGCGCGCCGCATAGAACATTAGCACTTCCGCTTTGTCGGTAATAACTTCATCGCCAACGGATTTGATATCCAGAACCAGGCTGCGCAGTTTTTCCGCCAGCTGCGTACCGCCCGGCTCGCGGGTGAAGACCATGTCGGCGACGCCAAGCGATTTCAGCGTATCCACCACCACGTTACGGGCGGTGGTTTTGCCCGCCCCTTCGAGTCCCTCAATGACAATGTATTTACTGCGCATTTTTTTCCTTAAGTGCCTTCAGATAGTCCTGAACGGAGCGATTGTGGCTGGCCAGGTTGGTATTGAACGTATGCCCCCCTTTTCCGTCAGCCACAAAATAGAGATACGGCGTTTTGGCCGGGTGCGCGGCGGCCTTCAACGATGCTTCACTCGGCGTCGCAATCGGTCCAGGCGGCAGGCCGCTAATCACGTAGGTATTATACGCCGTTGGCGTTTCCAGATCTTTTCTGGAAATCCTGCCGTTGTAGTTTTCGCCCATGCCGTAGATGACGGTAGGATCGGTTTGCAAACGCATGCCGATGCGCAGACGGTTAATAAACACCGAGGCAACCTGGTCACGTTCGGCAGCAACGGCCGTCTCTTTCTCGATGATCGAGGCCATCGTCATGAACTGGTTTTGATCTTTATAAGGCAGGCCCTCTGCTCGCCCTTTCCACGCAGCGTCTACCGCCGCGACCATTTTGTTGTGCGCGCGCTTCAGAATTGCCACATCCGTCGTGCCTGCCGTATACATCCACGTATCGGGCCAGAACCAGCCTTCCACCCACTCGGGATGTTCGAATTTTAAGGCGTCTGCCACGGTCTGGTAGCGGTCATCTTTCAGCGTATGCTTGATGTACGGCGCGTCACGCAGTTGCCTGAGATAATCGCTCAGACGCATACCTTCCACAAAACGCAATGGGAACTGGGCTTCTTTACCACTCTCCAGCAGTTGCAGCATCTCGCGCACGGTCATGCCAGGGGTGAAACGATAGGTACCGGCCTTGAAATGGGACAGGTCCGGCTGAATACGCAGCAGCCACTGGAATACGCGTGGACGATTGATAATTTTGTCGTCAAACAGCTGCTGACCAAGCGCCTGCCGCCCGGTCCCCGCTTTCAGGGTAAAAATCGTCTCGTCTTTAATCAGGATCTGACTTTCAGCCAGCTGACGGACTTTCCACACTCCCGCTCCGCCAGCGATTCCGAACGCAACGATAAGAAGGAGGACAAAGCGTAACATTTTCTTCATGACTACCTGGTTTGCTCACATAACGGGGCCAGAAACTGGAACAGCTCGCGGGATGACCAGCACTTGCGGTCATAAGCGCGAACGGGGACAACGGGCATCAGCGCATTGCAGATAACAACTTCTTCGGCAGCCAGCAGCGCCTCTTCCTTAGCGTTAACTTCGACAACGCGAAAGCCTGCGCGTGCCAGCTGTTGCAAACAAAACTGCCGCATAATGCCGTTGACTCCGGCCTGCTCCAGCGAAGGCGTGAATACGTCACTGCCCTTCCGCCAGAGTAAATTAGCCGCACAGCATTCCGTAATGTACCCTTCGCTGTCAAGAACCAGCGCCTCCCCGGCCTCCGTCTGCTCAAGATGAGTACGAATAAGCACCTGTTCAAGACGGTTAAGATGTTTTATGCCAGCGAGCATCGGGTTTCGCCCCAGACGTACCGGGCTAAGCGCCAGGACTACGCCCTCTTCACGCCAGTGCGCGTAATGGGAAGGATAATCTGAAACGGAAAGGATCCGCGCAGGATGCTGGCAGGCAGAACCGCTATAGCCCCGACCACCGCTGCCGCGGCTGATAATGACTTTCAGGACGCCGCTTGCTTTCTCTGACGCCAGCCGACGCATTTCACTTTCAAGAATGTCCCACTGCGAGAAGGGGATCAGTAATGCTTCGCAGGCTTTTTGTAAACGAAGGATATGGGCCCCGAGCAGGCACACGCCACCGTCGAGAATACGTGCGGTCGTGAAACAGCCATCGCCAAACTGGGTCGCCCTGTCGCTTGCCGGCAGCATTTCTTGCTCAAGGCCATTAATTAAAAACATAGTGGCTCCTTATGCATGGAGGCTCAGTCTGGCAGGATGTGGTTAGCCGGACAAGGGGATATCACCTAATAAAAAAGGCCCGGCAAGCGGACCTTTATTATCGTCAGCGACTAACCAGACTCAGACCTTTTTGAAGATCAGAGAACCGTTAGTCCCACCGAAGCCGAAGGAGTTACACAGGGTGTACTCCATACCGCTAACCTGGCGCGCTTCGTGGGGAACGAAGTCCAGATCGCAACCTTCATCTGGATTATCCAGGTTGATAGTTGGCGGTACAGCCTGATCGCGCAGCGCGAGAATAGAGTAGATTGATTCTACTGCACCCGCCGCACCCAGGAGGTGACCGGTCATGGATTTCGTGGAGCTCACCAGTACACGGCTGGCAGATTCGCCGAAGATAGACTTAACCGCCTGCGCTTCTGCTTTATCGCCCGCAGGGGTAGATGTCCCGTGCGCGTTAACGTAGCCAATCTGTGCCGGCGTAATGCCCGCATCACGGATGGCGTTTTCCATCGCCAGCGCAGCACCTGCGCCGTTCTCTGGAGGAGACGTCATGTGGTAAGCATCGCTGCTCATGCCAAAGCCAACAACTTCAGCATAAATTTTCGCGCCACGTTTTTTCGCGTGTTCGTACTCTTCCAGTACGATCATGCCTGCACCGTCACCCAGCACGAAACCATCACGGTCTTTATCCCACGGACGGCTCGCCGCCTGAGGATTATCGTTTCGGGTAGAGAGCGCACGCGCTGCACCGAAGCCACCGACGCCCAGCGGGGTACTGGCTTTTTCAGCACCGCCCGCAACCATAGCATCTGCATCGCCGTACGCGATGATACGCGCGGCCTGGCCGATGTTATGCACGCCAGACGTACAGGCTGTCGCGATTGAGATGCTTGGGCCACGCAGGCCGAACATAATGGTCAGGTGACCTGCCACCATGTTTACAATCGTAGACGGAACGAAGAACGGGCTGATTTTACGCGGGCCGCCATTCACCAGAGATGTATGGTTTTCCTCGATCAGGCCAAGACCGCCAATCCCGGAGCCGATAGCAGCGCCGATACGGGTAGCGTTCTCTTCCGTAATCTCAAGGCCAGAATCCTGCATGGCCTGAACGCCAGCGACAATTCCATATTGAATGAAGGCATCCATCTTGCGCTGTTCTTTGCGCGAGATGATCTCTTCACAGTTAAAATCCTTTACTAAGCCAGCAAATTTCGTTGCATAGGCGCTAGTATCGAAATGGTCGATTAGGCTGATGCCGCTCTGACCGGCAAGGAGAGCTTTCCAGGTGGACTCTACGGTATTGCCGACAGGAGACAACATGCCAAGTCCGGTCACAACTACACGACGCTTAGACACGTTTGTCCTCCAGGGAGGGATAAAAAAAGAGATTCGTGGGACTACAAAAGATAAAACTCAGGCGGTCGAATGACCGCCTGGAGATGTTCACTTACGCCTGGTGACCGTTGATGTAATCAATGGCAGCCTGAACGGTGGTGATTTTCTCAGCTTCTTCGTCCGGAATCTCAGTATCAAACTCTTCTTCCAGAGCCATTACCAGCTCAACGGTGTCAAGAGAATCTGCGCCCAGGTCTTCAACAAAGGAAGCGGAGTTCACAACTTCTTCCTGCTTAACGCCCAGCTGTTCGCCGATAATTTTCTTAACGCGTTCTTCGATAGTGCTCATACTCTTAAATTTCCTATCAAAACTCGCTTTCGCGATGGTTTTCGTAGTGTATAAAATGTTGAAAAATTTGCAACTAAATCCCGGCAGGTCTTACCACGATTTTACGTTATTTTGAGGCCATTTGCCCAAATAACGCAAATATTTTCGATCGTGATTAAACCATGTACATCCCGCCGTTGACGTGGAGGGTTTCACCAGTGATGTAACCCGCTTCGTCAGAGGCTAAAAATGCAACCGCGCTGGCGATTTCTTTAGGGTCGCCAAGACGACCCGCTGGAACTGCCGCCAGCGTACCCGCACGCTGATCATCGGTCAGCGCACGCGTCATGTCCGTTTCAATAAAGCCCGGAGCAACAACGTTTACAGTAATTCCGCGGGACGCGACTTCGCGCGCCAGCGACTTACTGAAACCGATCAGACCTGCTTTCGCCGCAGCGTAGTTAGCCTGACCAGCATTTCCCATGGTACCAACCACAGAACCTACAGTGATAATACGTCCATGACGCTTTTTCATCATAGCGCGCATTACCGCTTTTGACAGACGGAATACCGATGACAGGTTGGTTTCGATAATATCGTTCCACTCATCATCTTTCATTCGCATCAACAGGTTGTCGCGAGTGATCCCGGCATTATTGACCAGAATATCCACTTCGCCAAACTCTGCGCGAATATTTTCCAGAACAGATTCGATAGATGCTGGTTCAGTCACATTCAGTACCAGACCTTTGCCGTTCGCACCCAGATACTCGCTGATGGCCTGTGCGCCATTCTCGCTGGTCGCAGTCCCGATCACCGTCGCGCCGCGCGCAACCAGTGTTTCAGCAATAGCACGCCCGATACCGCGGCTTGCGCCGGTCACCAGGGCAATTTTTCCTTCAAAACTCATGGTATTCCTCTTTTATTGCGAGAGTGCCGCTTTCATTGCTTCCGGCTCGTTAATCGCCGAGGCAGTCAGGGTGTCTACAATACGTTTTGTCAGACCGGTAAGTACCTTACCTGGACCGACTTCATACAGATGTTCAACGCCCTGAGACGCCATAAATTCAACGGTTTTGGTCCACTGAACTGGGCTGTAGAGCTGGCGAACCAGCGCGTTACGGATAGCCTCCGGCGCGGTTTCGCACTTCACATCGACGTTATTCACAACGGAAATCGTCGGTGCGTTAAAGGTCATTTTTTCCAGCTCAACCGCCAGTTTATCGGCAGCGGGCTTCATCAGCGCACAGTGAGACGGCACGCTCACCGGCAGCGGCAGTGCACGTTTTGCACCCGCAGCTTTACAGGCAGCGCCTGCACGCTCAACCGCTTCTTTATGACCCGCGATAACTACCTGGCCTGGCGAGTTAAAGTTTACCGGAGAAACGACCTGACCTTCAGCAGATTCTTCACAGGCTTTAGCAATAGAAGCATCATCCAGACCGATGATGGCAGACATGCCGCCCGTGCCTTCTGGCACCGCTTCCTGCATAAACTTACCACGCAATTCAACCAGACGGACCGCGTCAGCGAAGGCAATCACTCCTGCGCAGACCAGCGCAGAGTATTCACCCAGGCTATGACCCGCCATCAGCGCCGGCGTTTTGCCGCCCTGCTGCTGCCATACGCGCCACAATGCGACGGAGGCTGCCAGCAGTGCCGGTTGAGTCTGCCAGGTTTTGTTCAGCTCTTCAGCTGGGCCCTGCTGGGTCAGCGCCCACAGATCATAACCCAGCGCGTCAGAAGCTTCACGGAAAGTCTCTTCAATAACCGGATAGTTTGCTGCCATTTCAGACAACATCCCAACAGTTTGTGAGCCCTGTCCCGGGAACACAAAAGCAAATTGCGTCATTTTTTAATCCTTATCCTAGAAACGAACCAGCGCGGAACCCCAGGTGAACCCGCCACCAAAGGCTTCAAGCAAGACCAGTTGGCCCCGTTTAATTCGTCCATCGCGTACCGCTTCGTCAAATGCGCACGGTACCGATGCCGCAGAGGTGTTGCCGTGGCGATCAAGCGTCACCACAACGTTATCCATAGACATGCCCAACTTCTTCGCCGTCGCGCTGATAATACGCAGGTTAGCCTGATGCGGTACCAGCCAGTCGAGTGCGGCGCGATCCAGATTGTTCGCTTCCAGCGTCTCATCAACAATGTGAGCGAGTTCGGTCACGGCCACCTTGAACACTTCATTACCCGCCATTGTCAGGTAAATCGAACTGTCCGGATTAACGCGATCGGCGTTAGGCAGCGTTAACAGCTCGCCGTAGCGACCGTCAGCGTGCAGGTGCGTGGAGATGATGCCTGGTTCTTCGGACTGCCCCAGCAGCACCGCGCCCGCGCCATCGCCAAAAATAATGATTGTGCCGCGATCGGTTGGATCGCAGGTACGCGCCAGCACATCAGCACCGATCACCAACGCATATTTTACGGCACCCGATTTAACATACTGATCGGCGATGCTCAGCGCATAGGTGAAACCCGCGCACGCCGCTGCAACATCAAATGCCGGGCAGCCTTTGATGCCGAGCATGTTCTGCACCTGGCACGCTGCGCTTGGGAAGGCATGCGTGGCAGATGTTGTCGCCACCACAATAAGCCCGATCTGTTCTTTATCAATGCCAGCCATCTCAAGCGCTCGCTGAGCGGCTTCGTAGCCCATGGTGGACACAGTTTCGTCTGGCGCGGCGATACGACGTTCACGGATACCTGTGCGCGTGACAATCCACTCGTCAGACGTATCTACCATTTTTTCAAGATCGGCGTTGGTACGCACTTGTTTTGGCAGGTAGCTGCCGGTACCTAAAATCTTCGTATACATGTACGCTCAGTCACTTTTAGCTAATACAGATCCCAGGCGAGCGGCAATCCTCTGAGGGACTTGTCGCTGCACCGCCTGCACTGCCTGTTCAATCGCGACGGTAAATGCTCGCTGATTGGCGGCGCCATGACTCTTAATCACGATGCCGCGCAATCCTAACAGACAGGCGCCATTATACTGGTCGGGGTTGAGGTGACTGAATCGCCGCGTCAGGCTTTTTTGTAACCAACGCTTTAATAAAATCAGCCACCAGGACCTTTTTTTACCTTCTCCCTGCGATTTCAGCAGAGAAAGGAACATTCGTACGACCCCTTCCATGGTCTTCAACGTCACGTTTCCGGTGAAGCCATCACACACTAATACATCCGTTTTGCCCGTCAGCAACTCATTGGCTTCGAGATAACCAATATAGTTGATGGAGGGAACCTGTTTGAGTATTTCCGCAGCGTCGCGGATACTGTCCAGGCCTTTGGTCTCTTCTTCACCAATATTCAATAACGCAACGCGGGGATTGGTAATCCCGACCACGTCTTCTGCCAGCACCGACCCCATCACGGCAAACTGAGCCAGCATTGTACTATCACAATCTACGTTAGCGCCCAGATCGAGCACCACCGTTTTGCCCTTCTGCTGATGCGGTAACACCGTCACCAGCGCCGGACGCTCAATGCCCTCAATCGGCTTGAGCAATAATTTCGACAGCCCCATCAGCGCGCCAGTATTTCCCGCGCTGACGCAAGCCTGCGCTCGCCCTTCTTTCACCAGCTCCAGCGCCATGCGCATAGAGCTGCCGCGGCTATTACGAATAGCCTGCGATGGCCGGGCATCACTGGCAATAACTGACTGCGCAGGAATAATCTGCAGACGCGAACGTTGTTCAAAGTCAGCTTTTGCAAGTAATGGCGTGATTGTGTCGGGATTACCGACTAAAAGAAGTGTGAGTTGCGAATTAGAATTCAGTGCCTGCAATGCTGCAGGCACTGTCACGGTAGGGCCAAAATCTCCCCCCATGACATCTAACGCCAGGGTTAGACGTGTCAAGGTATCGTCGCAGCCTGGTTCGGTAAACTCCCCGTTTTCACGGGGAAGTTCCTCACTAAGCCTAATCACGCTGACGCGTGATTACTTAGTGATAACCTTGCGGCCGCGGTAGAAACCGTCAGCGGTGATGTGGTGACGCAGGTGTTTCTCACCAGAAGTCTTGTCTACAGACAGGCTGGTAACTGCGGTCAGCGCGTCATGGGAACGACGCATGCCACGTTTGGAACGGGTTGGTTTATTCTGTTGTACGGCCATGGACCTTACTCCTCAATTACTTACGCTTTAAGCTGGCTAATACGGCAAATGGATTTGGTTTTTGCGCTTCATCAGGCAGTTCCCCAAAGACCATGTCCGCCTCGGACACTTCACAGTGTTCAGAATCATGCACCGGAACGACTGGCAGGGAGAGGATGACTTCATCTTCAACCAGCGCCAGAAGATCGATTTCACCGAATTCGTTAACCTCAATCGGTTCATACGCTTCCGGGAGTGCTTCAGCCTGTTCGTCAGAACGAACCGGACTGAAACAATACGTTGTGTGAACATGCTGTACAAACGGTTTCCCGCAGCGCTGACATTCGAGCGTTACCGTCACCTTTGCATCACCGGTTAAAACGGCGAGGCGCTGGTTGTCGATAGCGAACGACATGGAGCACTCTACATCACTGTCCACACTGACTACAGATTCGGCAATACGCTCAGCCTGATCGGAAGAATAGATTCCTTCGTAATCGAGGCGTTTTTGAGCCGTACGAACCGGATCAAGAGTCAGGGGTAATTTTACCTTTTGCATAGGGCGCGCATATTAACTTTGTAACGTCATAGAGTCAAAGAAAAAGGCAACCAGAGCTGCCTTTTGCCAATTATTCGCACACATTGCGGCCTGTAGTTTAAAATGGCTGGCATCGATACGCTATATCTGGTGATAAAAATATGCCAAATCTCGTCCTTGCTTCCACTTCACCTTATCGCCGAATGCTGCTGGAAAAGCTCGGGATCCCGTTTGAATGCGCCGCGCCGGAGGTGGATGAAACGCCACAGCCGGGCGAGTCACCGCGTCATCTGGTGACCCGTCTCGCGAAAGAGAAAGCACAGTCGCTGGCCGTACGTTACCCCGCTCATCTGATTATAGGCTCCGATCAGGTTTGTGTGCTGGACGGCGAAATCACCGGTAAACCGCATACGGAAGAAAATGCCTGCCAGCAGCTTTTGCGTGCGCGAGGCAGTATCGTGACCTTTTATACCGGCCTGGCGCTTTATAATTCGGCCTCCGGTCATCTGCAAACCGAGTGCGAGCCATTTGATGTGCACTTCCGTCATCTCAGTGAGGAGGAGATTATGGATTACGTGCGTCGGGAACGTCCTCTGAACTGCGCAGGGAGTTTCAAAAGTGAAGGACTGGGAATTGCACTGTTCGACAAGCTGGACGGGCGGGATCCCAACACGCTGGTGGGGTTGCCGCTGATTGCGCTGTGCCAGATGTTAAGGCGAGAAGAGTGTAATCCGCTGACGATGTGATTTTTGCCCAGCGGCGCTTCGCTTGCATGGGCCTACGGATTTCATAGGCCGGGTAAGCGCAGCGCCA
This sequence comes from Enterobacter sp. DSM 30060, assembly GCF_013375955.1. NCBI lineage: Bacteria > Pseudomonadati > Pseudomonadota > Gammaproteobacteria > Enterobacterales > Enterobacteriaceae > Enterobacter > Enterobacter sp. DSM 30060. Next base: position 3,519,896 of record NZ_CP056118.1, on the reverse strand, counting down.
CCCGGCACATAATCAGCCGCGCAGAACTTTCAGGCAGCGTTTCAACTGCTCATCCAGCGGCGCTTCAATACGGATAACTTCACCGGTATTAGGATGGGTAAACTTCAGCGCTGCCGCATGCAGGAACAGACGCGACAGCCCCGTACCCGCCAACTGCTTATCAAACTCGCGATCGCCATAGCGATCGTCGAACGCAATCGGATGGCCTGCAAACTGGGTATGGACGCGAATCTGGTGAGTACGCCCCGTCACCGGACTACAGCGCACCAGCGTGGCGAATTCGTAGCGCTCTTCTACTTTAAATCGCGTCTCAGACGGTTTCCCTTCCTGATTAACACGAACAATGCGCTCACCGCTTTGCAGAATATTTTTCAGCAGCGGCGCCTGCACCACTTTCACGTGGGACTGCCACTGGCCGCGCACCAGCGCCAGATAATCTTTCTGCATCCCTTTTTCGCGCAGCTGTTCATGCAGGGAACGCAGTGCAGAACGTTTTTTCGCCACCAGCAGCACGCCTGAGGTATCACGGTCAAGACGGTGAACCAGTTCGAGGAAACGCGCTTCCGGGCGCAGCGCACGTAAACCTTCGATCACGCCGAAGCTCAGACCGCTCCCCCCGTGTACCGCCGTTCCGGACGGTTTATTCAGCACCAGAATGTGGTCGTCCTCATAAAGGATAACGTCACTCAGGGCCGCGACTTTTTGCAGCTTCGGAGAAACGACCTCTTCTTCACGCTCTGCAACACGTACCGGTGGAATGCGGACTTCATCGCCCGCCTCGAGCTTGTACTCGGGCTTCACACGTTTTTTGTTCACCCGCACCTCACCCTTACGCAAGATGCGATAAATCATACTTTTTGGCACACCCTTCAATTGGGTGCGCAAAAAATTATCGATACGTTGCCCCGCCTCGTCGTCGGCGATGGCAACCATTTTTACGGCTGGAGTCTCTGTTTTCATGGTTGGCGATTCTAAATAGCGTCTGACATTAGCGCCACTCATTTTTCTATGCTTATATTTACTTTTATCCGGACCACTCCCCTTTCGCGCAATCGATTTGGTGGTTATTAAACCAATCACCCCGTTGAAGTGAAGAAACTGTGAGTAACCGGGTGATAATTGGTAAAAGTCATCTTGCTATAACCCGGCGAGCAGTGGAATAATGAATCCGTTTTCCGCGTTAAATCCGGGTTTTGTAAGGATGTCGACGGAATGACCAATTTTGTCTGACCGATCATCCACGCAGCAATGGCGTAAGACGTATTGATCTTTCAGGCAGTTAGCGGGCTGCGGGTTGCAGTACTTCCCGGTATAAGGATTGTTCTCTGGAGAGTTTTCCCAGGCAATTCCCCTGATAATTGCGCTGTGTTTCCCTATGAAATACAGGCAACCGACACTCTGCGCCTCTTAAGCGAGCGACAACCGTGAGGTTGGCGACGTGAATAGACACGAGGCCATCGGTTCATACCCCGGAAAGCGTCACCTTGCCCGCAGCTTTGTCGTCAATGTAAGAATAACGAGTAAGTTACGATGAAAAGAATGTTAATCAACGCAACTCAGCAAGAAGAGTTGCGTGTCGCCCTTGTGGATGGGCAGCGCCTGTACGATCTGGATATCGAAAGTCCTGGACACGAACAGAAAAAGCGAACATTTACAAAGGCAAAATCACCCGCATTGAACCAAGCCTTGAAGCTGCATTTGTCGATTACGGTGCTGAGCGTCACGGTTTCCTTCCTCTCAAAGAAATCGCCCGCGAATATTTTCCTGCAAACTACAACTCCCATGGCCGTCCGAACATCAAAGATGTTCTGCGTGAAGGTCAGGAAGTTATCGTCCAGATCGATAAAGAAGAGCGTGGCAACAAAGGTGCCGCGCTGACCACCTTTATCAGTCTGGCAGGAAGCTATCTGGTATTGATGCCAAACAACCCGCGAGCGGGTGGCATCTCTCGCCGTATCGAAGGCGATGACCGTACCGAGCTGAAAGAAGCACTGGCAAGTCTTGAACTGCCAGACGGCATGGGCCTTATCGTGCGCACCGCAGGCGTTGGCAAATCTGCCGAAGCGTTGCAGTGGGACCTGAGCTTCCGCCTGAAACATTGGGAAGCCATCAAGAAAGCGGCAGAAAGCCGTGCTGCGCCGTTCCTGATCCACCAGGAAAGCAACGTCATCGTGCGTGCCTTCCGTGATTATCTGCGTCAGGACATCGGTGAAATTCTGATTGATAACCCGAAAGTGCTTGAGCTGGCTCGCCAGCACATCGCCGCACTGGGTCGCCCGGATTTCACCAGCAAAATTAAACTGTACACTGGTGAAATCCCGCTGTTCAGCCATTATCAGATTGAATCCCAGATCGAGTCTGCCTTCCAGCGTGAAGTGCGTCTGCCGTCCGGCGGTTCTATCGTTATCGATACCACCGAAGCGTTGACCGCCATCGACATCAACTCCGCGCGTGCAACCCGCGGCGGCGACATCGAAGAGACCGCCTTCAACACCAACCTTGAAGCCGCTGATGAAATCGCCCGCCAGCTCCGCCTGCGCGACCTGGGTGGTCTGATCGTTATCGACTTCATCGACATGACCCCGGTTCGCCACCAGCGTGCGGTTGAAAACCGTCTGCGTGAAGCGGTGCGCCAGGATCGCGCGCGTATCCAGATCAGCCATATTTCTCGCTTTGGCCTGCTGGAGATGTCCCGTCAGCGCCTCAGCCCGTCTCTGGGTGAGTCCAGCCATCACGTCTGCCCGCGCTGTTCCGGTACAGGTACCGTTCGTGACAATGAATCTCTCTCCCTCTCTATTCTGCGTCTGATTGAAGAAGAAGCGCTGAAAGAGAACACCAAAGAGGTTCACGCTATTGTTCCAGTGCCGATTGCCTCCTACCTGCTGAACGAAAAACGTGCAGCGGTGAGCGCAATCGAAGCGCGTCAGGGCGGCGTTCGCTGCATCATCGTGCCAAACGACGAGATGCAAACCCCGCACTATCACGTGCTGCGCGTGCGCAAAGGCGAAGAGACAAGCACCCTCAGCTACCTGCTGCCGAAGCTGCATGAAGAAGAAATGGCGCTGCCGTCTGATGAAGAGCCTGCCGAGCGTAAACTACCTGAGCAGCCAGCTTTAGCGACCTTCATCATGCCGGAAGCACCGCCAGAAGCGACGCTGGAAAAACCAGCGGAAAAACCTGCTGTGCAGAAAGTGGCTCCTGCCGCGCCAAAAGCGCAGCCTGAGCAGCCTGGTCTCCTGAGCCGCATCATCGGTGCGCTGAAAAAAATGTTTGCCGCCGAAGAAGTTCAGCCTGAGGAGCCGAAAGAAGCGCCAAAAGAAGCGAAACCAGAGCGTCAGCAGGACCGTCGTAAGCGTCAGAACAACCGTCGCGACCGCAACGACCGTGGCGATCGTAATGAGCGCCGTGATAATCGTTCCGATAACAACGAAGGCCGTGAACAGCGCGAGGACAACCGTCGCAACCGTCGCGAGAAGCAACAGCAGAACGTTGAAGATCGTGAGATTCGCCAGCAGGCGGGCGATGAGTCCGAGAAGAGCAAACAGCGTGACGAGCAGCAGCCTCGCCGCGAGCGTAACCGTCGTCGTAACGATGACAAACGCCAGGCTCAGCAGGAAGTCAAAAACCTGAATCGCGAAGCGCCTGTAGAACAGCAGGACACTGAGCAGGAAGAGCGTACTCAGGTTATGCCGCGTCGTAAGCAGCGCCAGCTGACCCAGAAAATACGTGTGGGTGTTGTTCAGGCCGAAGAAAACGACGTTATCGCGGTTGAAGCGGCTGAAAGCACAACGGGTACTCAGGTTGCGAAAGTTGACCTGCCAGCCGTAGTTGAAAATCAGGTTGAGCAGGACGAAAGCAGCGAAAACCGTGATAACGCAGGTATGCCGCGTCGCTCCCGCCGTTCTCCACGCCATCTGCGCGTGAGCGGTCAGCGTCGCCGTCGTTATCGTGACGAGCGTTACCCGACCCAGTCTCCAATGCCAATGACCGTGGCGTGCGCGTCACCTGAGATGGCATCCGGTAAAGTCTGGATCCGTTATCCGGTTGCACGTCCGGAGCAGGCTGTTGAAGAACAGGCTGTTACCGAAGAGGTGATTGCACCAGTCGTCGCGGTGGAAGACGTCGTGACTGAAGCGGCAACCGTGGTCGAACCGCAGGTTGTTGAAACAGCGCCGCCGCAGGCTGTGGAAGTGGAAACGACCCATCCTGAAGTGATTGCTGCGCCGGTTGATGCCGCACCGCAGATCATTGCCGAAGAAGATACCGTGGTGGCTGAAGAAGTCGCGGAAGACGCTAAGCCTGTATCCGCAGCAGAAGAGCCCGCAGACGTTGCCGTCGAAACGGTGACGGAAGAGGTTGTTCAGGACGTCGAGATTCAGGTTGAACCTGTTGTCGAAGAGGTCAAAGCGCCTGAAGTGAAATCTGAGCCGGTTGAGATCGTTGAAGCTGTAGCGCCTGCTCACATTGCTACCGCGCCAATGACTCGTGCCCCGGCACCTGAGTACGTGCCTGAAGCACCACGCCATAGTGACTGGGTTCGTCCGGAATTCAACTTCGAAGGTAAAGGTGCTGCCGGTGGTCACAGTGCGACGCACATGGCTACTGCCCCAGCTACTCGTCCTCAGCCTGTTGAATAACGCACGCTAAGACTGAAAGCCGACCTTCGGGTCGGCTTTTTTATGGCTGTTGCAGGGGCTTTCTCATACCGGTGACCTCCGGCATTATCTGCCGCATCAGCTCCAGAAAACGCCGCAAGCGCGCCGGATAATAGCGTGACCAGGGATAAACCAGATGTACCGGTAGCGCTGCTGGCTGCCACTCTGGCAGTAAATGCACCAGTCGCCCTTCCCGAATATCATCCTGTACCGTCCAGCTGGATACCACCGCCACGCCTAGCCCGGTGAGTGCCGTATTGCGCGCTACATACAAGCTGTCGGTACTCAGGCGTGGCGTAATGGTAACTCTCGCCGGGGTGGGTGTTGCCTCGTGGAAGAGCTCCACATGGCGTTGATAAAAAGAGCTGATGGCAATCCAGGGGAGATGTTGCAGATCGTCCGGCGTGTTAACCGCGGGAAAACGGGCCAGGAGTGCCGGTGACGCTACCACCGAGCGCGGCACTTCAGCCAGCAGCACAGACACGGTTGCCGGATCGACTTCCACGCCCACCCGAATAGCACAGTCAAGGTTGTCGCCGAGGAAATCAACCGAGCGATCGTTAAGCATCCATTCGATTGAGAGTAGCGGATAGCGCTGCAAAAATTCGGTTAACGGTTTTAGTAGCTGATCCTGGCCAAACGCGTGAGGGGCGCGCACCCTCAGCACCCCGACCGGTTCATCTTCCGTCTGCCCCACCTCGTCTTCCAGCGCCAGCCAGCTGTCAATTACCCGTCGGGCATGCTGATAGCAACGTTCACCGTCATCGGTAAGCCGTGTGGTATGGGTTGTGCGCAGCATCAGGCGCACGCCCAGCATGGTTTCAAGCGACTGCAACCGTCGGCTCACCGTGGCCTGGGTTGTTGCCAGCTGACGTGCCGCCGCAGAAAGGGACCCCGCCTCCACAATGCGAACAAAGGTTCGCATCAGTTCTACACGATCTATACGCTCAGTCCGTTTCATATCATTTGCACCTATACGCTACACGTATAAGCGTTTTACCACCGCGCCCGCTACCGTCGCAAGGCGTACTGATAAAAAATAGCCGCACACGACGAATGAGGAACATCTTATGAACACAACCACCACCCGGGCCGTAAGCCGCTGGGTAATCTTAATGCTGGCGCTCGGTGCGGGCTTCAGCGTGGCATCCATCTATTATGCCCAGCCTCTGCTGCCGCTGATGGGCTCAGACCTGCACCTGAGCATCGAAGGCATGGGCATGGTCCCGACGCTCACCCAGGCGGGTTATGCCTTAGGTATCCTGTTTCTGCTCCCGCTCGGCGATCGTTATGACCGCAGAACGTTGATCCTGATAAAAAGTGCAGCTCTGGCGCTGTTCCTGCTGGGTTGTAGCCTGACTGGACAACTGCATTCCCTGCTGCTCACCAGCCTGCTGATTGGCATGGCCGCCACCATGGCGCAGGATATTGTCCCGGCCGCAGCGATCCTCGCGCCGGAAGGCAAACAGGGAAAAACAGTCGGCACGGTGATGACCGGCCTGCTGCTGGGGATTTTGCTCTCCAGAACCGTGAGCGGCGTGGGGGGTGAAGCCTTTGGCTGGCGAGTGATGTATCAGCTGGCCGCCGCAAGCATTGCCTTTATCGGCGTGGTGATGTGGGCCGTACTTCCCCGCTTCGCCGTTCATTCCACGCTGAGCTACCCGGCACTGATGCGCTCCATGGAACACCTCTGGCGTCGCTACCCGGCGCTGCGTCGGGCTGCGCTGGCTCAGGGTTTTCTGTCGATTGCCTTTAGTGCATTCTGGTCGACGCTGGCGGTCATGCTGCTGGAACGGTATCACCTTGGCAGCGCCGTGGCGGGTGGTTTTGGTATTGCCGGAGCCGCAGGCGCGCTGGCCGCACCGCTGGCAGGCGGTCTGGCCGATAAGCTGGGCGCCGGTAAAGTGACCCAACTGGGTGCCGCGCTGGTGACCCTCTCGTTTGCCCCGATGTTCCTGATGCCAGCCCTGGGTGTACACGGCCAGTTGCTCCTGATTGCCCTCTCCGCGGTCGGTTTTGATCTCGGTTTGCAGTCCAGCCTCGTGGCGCACCAGAACCTGGTCTACAGCCTTGAGCCGCAGGCCCGTGGGCGCCTTAACGCCCTGCTGTTTACCGTCATTTTCATCGGAATGGCGCTGGGTTCGGCATTAGGCAGCAATATCTATACGCTGGCAGGCTGGACGGGCGTGGTAGCACTGGCAATCCTGTGTGGTGCCATTGCGCTGGCTATCAGAGTGATTGAAAGCGCCCGGGTGGTGTCCGCTCAGGCAGAAAGTGTGTAAAAAAAATGCCCAACCCGGACGGGTTGGGCAGTCAAAACATGCCCAGTTTCAAGACATGTCAAACAGGTCAGAGTCTTATCTGTTCATCTGGAACAAAGACATACCCTGCATATCGCTAAAGGCTTTATACGAGGCCTGCAACGCCGCCTGCTGCATGGTGTAGGACGAAATCACCGAGTTCCAGTCTACGTCAACCAGGTTACTCATCTGCTGGGTCTGACCCAGCGCGCGGTCTTCACCCAGAGCGTCCAGCTTGCCCAGCTCGTCCAGCTTGATGCCGAGATCGGCGCGCACGGTCAGCACGTTGTTGAGGGAGTTGCTCAGGCCACGGTTGGCTTTATCAATAGCCGCCGTAAATGCTTCAGCCTTCGTTTCGTCATCGCCAATCGGCTTATTCAGCGCTTCAATTGCGGAGTCGAGGATCTTGAACAAATTCGTTTCCGGCGTACTACCATCTGGCTCTGGCTTCGCATTGCTGGTGAAGCTATCGAAAACTTCAGTGCCCGTATGGCTGATTTGCATCGTGCGCGCAGAGTCAACCTGCTGGCTGATTGGCGTTCCGCCGCCCTTATAATCACCCGTAGCCTGGTCGAAAGCCGCCGCTTCGGTTTTGTAACCGGAAAAAATATAGCGACCGTTACCGTCCGTGCTGTTAGCCAGGTTCATGAGCTGATCGCGAATACCTTGCAGGTTCGTTGCCAGCGAAGCGCGGTCATCGTCACTTAACGTACCGTTGCCCGCATTGACAATCTTTTCCTGAGCAGCCTGGATAGCGGTTGTCACTTGCGATAACACGTTTTCTTCCAGCGAGACTTTCGTCGTAGCGAAGGAGCGCGCCAGCGCATACTGGCTATTTTGCGTTTGGGCCTGAGAGAGCACAACGGCCTGCGAAGCGGCAATCGGATCGTCAGACGGACGGTTGATACGCTTCCCCGTAGACATCTGCTCGCCGTAGCTGAGCCAGAGACTTTGGGAGTTCGTCACGCCACGCATGCTTTGCTCATACATCATTTGAGTACTAATACGCATTTTTTATGCCTCAGCCTTAGCGGATATTGATCAATGCATCAAACAGCGTGCTCGCCGTTTGCAGCACCTGCGCATTCGCCAGATAGTACTGCTGATAGCGTTGCAGGTTGCCATACTCTTCGTCCAGGTTAACCCCGGAGATTGACTGCTGTTGTTTGGTCAGCTGCGTAACAACGTTAACTTTGGTTTCGCTGCTGGTTTTCAGCGACGCCGTGGTGCTGCCCACCGTACTGACCAGCGCGGCATAAGCATCGTTAAAGGTTTTGTTCCCCCCCACCAGCTTGGCGCTCTGCAAATCCAGCAGCTTTTGGCCATTGGTATTGTCGCTTTCGCCGCTTCCTTGCGCGGAGGCCATCGCCAGTTTGGATTCGTCGCTGATCGCAACGTCCATATTCACGATAACGTCATTCACCGGCTTCACGATAAAGCTGTCTTTATTATTGGCCGAGCCGCTAATGTTGACGTTGAGGCCATCAAACGAAAGATTACCGCTGGTATCCGGCATAGCCGTGAAGCTGGTGTTGTCTGACAGACGGGTGATGGTCCAGTCAGTACCGTTATACTCAACTTTGTAGTTTGTCGCCTGGACCTTGGTACTGTCCGTCATCGTTGCCGTCACGGACGCGCTTCCGGTGTTCTTACCGTTACTCAGCACTGCCGGGGAGCCAAAATCAAACAGCTTGCCGCCTGCGTCCCCGTTGGCATCAAAGCCCGCCTGGTGCTGGGTATTCATGGCATCCGCAAACGCCAGCGCCATCTGGTTAAGCGTATTTCGCGCCTGATCCAGATCCTGAGAACGGAACGTTAACAGCCCCCCAAGCGACCCCGTGGTGATCTGTTTTTCTGAGATCTCCACGTTGCCTGCTGCGGCATCCACATACGCAATCGTTGTACGTGCAGGGTCCGCGCTGGATTTCACCGCAGCCAGCTGGCTGGCGTTGCTGCCCTGTACCAGGGTGTAGCCGTTGGCGATAGAGATGTTGTAGGTGCCGCTGTCCTGTACGGTCACGTCCACACCGACTATTTTGTTCAGTTCGCTCACCAGCTGATCGCGCTGATCGAGCAGTTCGTTCGGGGATGCGCCCGCCCCTACGCCAGTCAGCCGGGAAATCTGATCGTTAAGGTTGGCAATCTGCTTCGCATAGTTATTGATCTGATCGACGCTGGTAGAAATCGCCGTATTGACCTGCGCATCCTGATCGCGGAGATATTGATCGTTAGTTTTGAACTGGTTTACCAGACCATCTGCCTTCCCGAGTACCGTCTGGCGTGCAGCCGGATCTTCTGCGTTACTCACCAGCGTTTGCAGGCTTTTAAAGAAATCCTGGAGGTTGGCAGAAAGCGAGTTCGTGGTATCCGACAGCACGTCGTCAATTTTCGACATCTGCTGGTAGCGCGTGGTCAGGCCGCTGCTCTGGTTCTGCGCCGCGCGCAGCTGGTTGGTAATAAACGCATCATATTCACGCTGAACGCCGGAGACATAGACCCCGTTACCCACCCAGCCGCCGCCGGTCAGGGTGCTGTTTGATGCGCCCAGAATGGTAGTCTGGCGGGTATAACCTGCCACGTTGTAGCTTGAAATATTATTACTGACGGTATTGAGTGCCGACTGCGCAGCACTGAGGCCACTCATGGCGCTGTTAATCAAACTGGACATGGGGGTTCCTTTTATACGTTCAGACACGAGTCCTGATGAAGGTTATCGGCAACCTCCACCGGGACTTGAGAACTTTCAGAACAGATTTTCGAGATCTGTGCTATACGCTTTGCTGACCTTCTCAGACATGGATTTCAGCTGCTGGATCATGCTGGTCAGCTTGCGTGCATAGTTTGGATCGGTCGCGTAGCCGGCATTCTGCAATGCCTGAGCGCCCTGCTCTGGCGTGGTGGCCTGGGTCACGGCGGTGTAGCGCGGATTCCGGCTCAACAGCCCGACATAATCCGACAACGCTTCCAGATACGAGCTGTAGACGCGGAATTTGGCTTTCACCTTCACTGCCGCACCGTTCTCATATTCGGTGGTGGTAATTTCCGTGGTCGGCCCCTTCCAGCTGGAGGTGGCCTTCACGCCAAAGATGTTGAAGCTCGGCTCGCCGTTCTCCCTGCGGATCTGACGTTGCCCCCAGCCCGACTCCAGCGCCGCCTGCGCCAGAATCAGATGGTGTGGCACGCCGCTTTCTTCACTGGCAAGACGCGCCGGCAGGGAGAGCTGCGCCAGGAAGTCTTTGCTGTCGCCGGAGAGCGGCTCGTCACGCGCTTCTGCCGGCTTTGGCATTGCCTTACGCACCATCTGGGTCAGCGCCTGATTTTGATAACTGGTCACCTTTTCCAGATCAAACTTCAGCGGCACCTGCGGCGGAGCCTCTTCAGGTGGCAGCCCCTGAGCGGCTGCGGTCTGTTTCACAATCATGTCCGCCAGGCCGAGCCCCTTTCCGGCGGTCATTTGCTGGGCAATCTGCTGATCGTACATGCTGGTGTAAAGCCGTGTGGAATCGCTGCTGAACATGCCATCTTTCGGCAGGGTTTCACGCATGCTTTTCAACATCATCTGCACGAACATGCCTTCCACCTGACGGGCAACCGGGCGGATATTCGCCGCCGGATCCTTGCCCGCTTTGGTTTTCAGCTCGTTGAGCGACTGGGCATCCCAGGCGGCACTGGTCAACAGTTTGCTATCGGTCAGCATTTAGATGATTTCCAGTTTGGCGCGCAGGCAGCCTGCACTTTGCATGGATTGCAGAATGGACATCAGATCCATTGGCGTTGCACCCAGCGCGTTCAGGGCACGTACCACGCTGTTCAGGTTGGCGCTGGAGCGCACGCTCTGCAACGATCCGCCGCTCTGTCGTAAATCAATCTGCGTTTGCGGGGTCACTACCGTCTGACCGCCACCAAACGGGGTATCCGGCTGGCTGACGTTGGCCGAGCGGTTAACCGTGACGGAGAGATTGCCCTGCGCCACGGCGCAGCTGTCCAGCGTCACTTCGCGGTTCATCACCACCGATCCGGTACGGGAGTTGATAATGACTTTTGCATCCTGCACCGACACGTTCACTTCCATATTCTGGATATCGGCCAGCATCCGCACCTGGTTGCTGCTACCGGTTGACGTGCGGATCTGCACGGTGCGGGCATCCAGCGCGGTGGCGCTGCCGTAACCCCGGCTGCGGTTGATGGTGTCAGCAATCTGCTGCGCCATCGTGAAGTCTTCGTTATTCAGTTGCAGGTTAATGGTGTTGCCGGTGCCGAACTGGGTCGGCAGCTCACGTTCGATGATCGCGCCGTTGGTAATACGTCCCCCGTTCAGCTGGTTCACCTGCACGCTGCTGCCGCCCGCCGACGCACCTGCCCCGCCAACCAGAATGTTGCCCTGCGCCAGAGCATACACCTGGCTGTCGACGCCTTTCAGCGGCGTCATCAACAACGTACCGCCGCGCAGGCTTTTGGCGTTACCCATCGACGAGACAACCACGTCGATGGTTTGCCCCTGACGCGCAAAGGCCGGATAAGACGCGGTCACCATCACCGCCGCCACGTTTTTCAGCTGCATGTTGGTCCCCGCCGGTACGGTAATACCGAGCTGAGAGAGCATGTTGTTCAGGCTCTGGGTGGTGAACGGCGTCTGGGTCGTCTGGTCACCCGTCCCATCCAGCCCCACCACCAGGCCGTAGCCAATCAGGGAGTTTTCGCGCACGCCCTGCACGCTGGTGAGATCGCGAATGCGATCGGCCTGCGCAACGGTAGCGACCAGCGACAGCGCCACGGCGAAGAGAAATTTATACATAGGTCACCTCGCTTACATCGGCGATAAGTTAAGGAAGAAGCGTTGCAGCCAGCCCATATTTTGCGCTTCGTTGATGTAGCCGTTGCCGACGTACTCAATGCGCGCATCCGCCACCTGTGTGGACGGTACGGTGTTGGTGCCGCTGATAGTGCGAGGGTTAACCACACCGGAGAAGCGAATGAATTCCGTACCCTGGTTAATGGCGATCTGTTTTTCGCCCACCACGTGCAGGTTGCCGTTCACCAGAACCTGGTCAACCGTTACCGTCAGCGTTCCGCTGAAGGTATTGCTGGCGTTCGCGCCACCTTTACCGTTAAAGGTGTTGCCGCCGGAGGCTTCCACATCCGCACGGGCGTTGCCGAACAGCCCTTGCAGATAGCGCGGTACGGTGTCGAAGCCAAAATTGGTTTTGCCGTCGCGGCTGGCGTTCGCCGACGAGCTCTTGCTGGCGCTGACGTTTTCCTGCAACACAATGGTCAGCGTATCGCCGACGTTACGCGGACGACGGTCTTCAAACAGCGGCTGATAACCGTAGTTAATCGGCTGCGCGGTCTGGAAAATAGAGCCGTTCACCACCGGCGAGGGGCCGGGAACGGGTTGGGCGGTAGTCGCACCCTGTACCAATGGTTTAGACGGGATCCAGGCACACCCGCTGAGGGTGACAGCCAGAACAGTCAGGATCGGATAACGAAACGCCGCGTTTTTTTGCATTGCCTTCATCTTCGAAAACAGGGAGCCGGTGCGACGTTTACCGCACCGGGCTACACCTTAGAGTTGCGTCAGTTTTTGCAGCATCTGGTCGGTCGTCGACACTGCTTTACTGTTAATTTCATAGGCGCGCTGGACCTGGATCATATTCACCAGCTCTTCCGCCACGTTAACGTTCGAGGTTTCCACATACCCCTGGTACAGCAGCCCCGCACCGTTCAGGCCGGGGGTACTTTCATTTGGCGTGCCGGAAGACTGCGTTTCGGTGTAGAGGTTCTCACCGATGCTTTCCAGTCCGGTATCGTTCATGAAGGTCGTCAGGTTGAGCTGACCAACCTGGACCGGCGCGGCCTGACCTTGCTGAGTGACACTGACGATACCGTCACGGCCAATGGTGATGCTCAGCGCGTTCGCCGGGATGGTGATCGCAGGCTGAACCTGGAAGCCGCCCGCCGTCACCAGCTGACCATTCTGATCCACCTGGAACGAACCATCGCGGGTATAGGCGGAGGTCCCGTCAGGCAGTTGCACCTGGAAGAAACCCTGACCTTTGATGGCAACGTCTTTGCTGTTGTTGGTCTGGGACAGGTTGCCCTGGCTGTGCAGACGCTCGGTGGCGACAGGGCGTACGCCGGTACCAATTTGCAGACCGGACGGCAGCGTGGTTTGCTCAGAAGACTGCGCCCCTGGCTGACGAATCGTTTGATAAAGCAAATCTTCGAAAACCGCACGCTGGCGCTTGAAACCATTGGTGCTGACGTTTGCCAGGTTGTTGGCAATTACATCCATATTGGTTTGCTGTGCGTCCAGACCGGTTTTCGCGATCCATAAAGAACTGATCATAGGGAGTCCTGTTAACTCATAGCCAGAAGTTGGTTAGCCTTGCCTGCGTTTTCATCGACGCTGCTGATGATTTTCATCTGCATTTCGAAGCGGCGGGCGCTGGCGATCATGTCGGTCATGGCTTCGACCGGTTTGACGTTACTGCCTTCCAGCACGCCGGACATCACGCGGATGGTCGGGTCGGCCTGTAACGTGGCGCCACGCGTGGCCTGCGCCGCCTGGGTCAGACGGAACATCCCGTCATCACCACGCTGCACTTCGTTGCCTTCCGCTTTCACCAGCTTCAGACGACCGACAGGCGCAACGGTGTTCGCCGGGTCGCCCGGATTCAATGCCGAGATCGTCCCGTCTGCCGCAATGGTCAACTCTGACCCTTCCGGCACCGTCAGCGGACCGGCTTCGCCCATCACCGGATGCCCCTGAATCGTCAACTGTCCGGTGGCGCTCACCTGAATGTTACCGTTGCGGGTATACCCTTCTGCGCCGTCAGCCGTTTGCACCGCCAGCCAGCCGTCCTGCTGAAGGGCAACGTCCAGCGGACGCGCGGTGTAATCCATCTGGCCTGGCGTCATGTCGGCGCCCGGCGTGGAGGCGGTGACCAGCGTACGCGTGGGCAATGACAGCCCTTCTACCGGCACCGCACGCAGTGCGTTGAGCTGTGCACGAAAACCAGGCGTGGAGGCGTTCGCCAGGTTGCTGGCGGTAACAGCCTGCTGATTGAGCGTCTGGCTTGCTGCGCCCATCGCTGTATATATTGCGTGATCCATTGCGCTTTCCCGTCAGCTGCTTAACGCAGGTTAACCAGCGTGTTGAGGATCTGATCCTGGGTTTTGATGGTCTGCGCGTTGGACTGGTAATTACGTTGCGCGACGATCATGTTCACCAGCTCTTTACTCAGATCGACGTTGGAGGCTTCCAGCGCACCGTTAGTCAGCGTGCCGAAGTTACCGGAACCCGCGGTTCCCAGCAGGGCAACCCCGGAAGACTGCGTGGCAGACCAGACGTTATCCCCTTCGGATTTCAGGCCTTCGTTGTTGGCGAAGTTTGCCAGCACGATCTGGCCCAGCACCTGGGTCTGTTCGTTCGAATAGTTACCGACAACGGTACCGTCATCGTTGATCTGGTAGCTCACCAGATCGCCCGGCTTATAGCCGTTCTGGCTCGTCGCCACGATGTTGTTCGCACCGGTGTTCTGTTGCATGGAGTTCGCGAAACTCATTTTGAAGGTTGCCGCCGTTGCACCAGTGATCTCCCCGGTCTCGATATCGACTTCCCCACCGCCGGTCAACACACCGCTCTCATTAAAGACCAATGTGGTTGCCAGTTTCGCTGCATCTCCCGCTACGCTGCCGTCCTGCGAATACACCTTCCAGGAGTTAGCTGGAGTAGCGTCTTTGACATAGAACAGGTTCATGTTGTGCGCATTACCCTGGCTGTCAAACACCGTCACGGTGCCTTTCTTGTTGTAAGAGTCAGGGTTGGCCGGGTCGAATGCGACGGTTGGCGCGGTATCGGTGGAGTTCAGGTTGATCTGCTGAGAGGCCGTGGTGGTGGACTTCGCCGCCATCAGCGTCGTTGGGATGGTGATCGCCTGCGGATTCGCACCGGTTTGCACCGTCGGCGGCGTGCCGGCAACCGGATATCCGGTTAACTGTAGCCCCTGCATGTTCACCAGGTTACGGTTTTCATCCAGCTTAAACTGGCCGTTGCGGCTGTAGAACACGGAACCGTTGGCATCCACCATACGGAAGAAACCGTTCTGGCTGATGGCGACATCCAGACCACGACCGGTGTTGGTGGTCGTCCCGTCGGTGAAGTCCTGGGTGATACCCGCAACCTTCACGCCCAGGCCCACTTTAGAGCCTGCAAACATATCTGCAAAAGACGCAGAACCGGATTTAAAACCATAGGTCGCGGAGTTGGCGATGTTGTTGCCAATGACGTCCAGGTTGGTGGCCGCAGCATTCAGGCCGCTGACCGCTTGAGAAAAGGCCATGACTTACTCCTGATAAGTATGAAGGCTTAGATAATCTGCCGAACTTCGTCGAGTGTGGTGGTACCGGAGGTACCCAAATCCAGTTTGTTGCCATCGCTACCTTTGATGACGCCCTGAACCAGGGCAAACTGTAGCGGCTGAGCCACCAGCTGCGTGGTGCCGTTGCTGGCGCTAATCGCAACCTGATACGAGCCGTTAGGCGCTTTAGTGCCGTCGGTCAGGCTGCCATCCCAGGTAAAGGTATGAACGCCCGCTTTAAGCTCGCCAATCTCAATCGTGCGCACCACGTTGCCGCTGGCGTCTTTGATGGTGGCGGTGACTTTGTCGGCCGGTTGCTGCAACTCAACGCCAAACGGCGTCGTGGTGGTGGTGGACGTGCCATCGGTGGTGCTGGTGCCCGCCAGAATCGTGGTCCCCGGGATCATCACCCCGTGACCGATCAGGTTGGCGGCCTGCAAGGACTGGCTGTTATCGATTTGACCGGAGACCGAGCCGAGCGTGGTGTTCAGTTTCTCAATGCCGCTGACGGTACTGATCTGCGCAAGCTGCGTGGTCAGTTCGTTATTCTGCATCGGATTGGTCGGGTCCTGATTTTTCAGCTGTGCCACCAGCAGGGTCAGAAAGCTGCTCTGTAAATCGGAGGCATTGCTCCCGGTGAGAGAGCTGGAACCGGTTGCACTACTGGTGCTGTTGACGCCGGTATTTGTCGGGTCATTCACGTTTACGGCGATGGACATGCGTGTCTCCTTTACTGGCCGAGAGTGAGTGTTTTGAGCATCATGCTCTTCACGGTATTAAGCACTTCGACGTTTGCCTGGTAGCTGCGCGACGCGGACATGGAGTTCACCATCTCCCCGACCACATCCACGTTCGGCATTTTCACGTAGCCGCTGGCATCCGCGAGCGGGTTGCCTGGCTCGTAAACCAGCTTGTCGGGCGCCTGGCTCTCAACCACGTCCGCCACTTTCACGCCGCCCGTTGCCGCACCCGGTGCAGCATCAACCTGGAAGACAACCTGTTTAGCGCGATACGGTTGTCCGTCAGGTCCTGTCACGCTGTCGGCGTTGGCCAGGTTACTGGCTGCCACGTTCAGTCGTTTGGACTGCGCCGTTAATGCCGAACCGGCGATATCAAAAATATTCAGCAAGGCCATTTACTAATTGCCCCCCTGCAGGACGGTCATCATGCCTTTGATTTGCCCGCCGAGTAGCGTCAGGCCTGTCTGGTATTGCAGGCTGTTATCGGCAAACTGTGTGCGTTCCCGGTCCATGTCGACGGTGTTGCCATCAAGCGAGGGCTGATCGGGGACACGATAAAGTAAGTCAGTTGATGGCGCGGTCATCGCCTGAGCGGGAATATGCCGTGAGGATGTCAGGGCAAGTGAGACACCCGTCCCTTCGGCACGTCCACGCTCCATCACTTTTTTGAGTTCACTGGAAAAATCAATATCGCGCGCCTGATACCCGGGGTGTCCGCGTTGGCGATATTGGCGGCTAAAATTTCCTGCCGCTGGGCGCGTAAGTTGAGCGCTTCCTGCTGAAAACGTAACGCGGCGTCGAGTTTATCGAGCATGTCTCCTCCGCTGATGAGAAAATTTCAGTTCACAGCTTAAATCTCACCCCGTCTCCCCTATCGACGGAATAAGCGCAAAATGCGTCGCTATTTGTTGCGTTGATGGAAAACCACTGCGGGTAGAATTTGCTTAATTCTGGACATGGTGGAACGTGCGATGCGGACTTTTAAACGTGGCCTTGCGGCGACCCTGCTGCTTTTGAGCCCTCTTGTGCAGGCTGAGGGGTTAGAGAACCAGCTCAATGCATTCTTTGCGCAGAAGCTGGCCGGTTTCAGCGATGACGTACGCGTGACCGTACGCACCCCGCCTAACCTTTACCCTTCCTGCGAAGCCCCGTCATTTAGCGTGACCGGCAGCACCCGATTATGGGGCAACGTGAATGTGCTGGCGCGTTGCGCCAACGAAAAACGTTATTTACAGGTTGCGGTTCAGGCGACAGGCAATTATGTTGTCGCCGCCGTTCCCATTCCCCGGGGCAGCCTGCTGCAACCAGACAGCGTAACGCTGAAGCGAGGCCGTCTGGATCAGCTTCCACCGCGGACGATGCTGGATATTAACCAGGCTCAGGAGGCAGTCAGCCTGCGCGATGTCGCTCCTGGACAGGCGATACAGCTATCCATGCTGCGCCAGGCGTGGCGGGTGAAGGCGGGACAACAGGTGATGGTGGTCGCCAATGGCGACGGCTTTAGTATTAACAGCGAAGGAAAAGCGCTGAATAATGCCGCAGTGGCGCAAAATGCCCGGGTCAGAATGTCCTCAGGCCAGGTGGTCAGCGGCACGGTCGGTCCTGATGGGAATATTCTGATTAACCTGTAATCTTTTTAAAGATTTCGCGGCGACTGCCGATAAATATTCAACAAATGATGATGTCAGGCGCAAACGCCGCGAACCCTCGATGAGGACAACACTATGAGCATTGATCGTACATCAGCCCTGAAGCCGGTTAGCACTGTACAACCTCGCGAAACGAATGAGGCTGCCCCGCAAAAAACGCGTCTGGAAAAAACCTCGACGGCTAACAGCACCAGCGTCACGCTGAGCGATGCGCAGTCGAAGCTGATGCAGCCAGGCAGCAGCGATATCAACATGGAACGAGTTGAAGCGCTGAAAACGGCTATCCGTAACGGCGAACTGAAAATGGATACCAGCAAAATCGCTGATGCGCTGATTCAGGACGCACAGAGTTTCCTCCAGAGTAACTAACCGTATGAGTCGACTGTCAGAAATACTGGATCAGATGACGGTGGTCCTGAACGACCTGAAAACGGTGATGGACGCAGAACAGCACCACCTCTCTTCTGGTCAAATCAACGGCAGCGCGTTGCAACGCATTACTGAAGATAAAAGCTCGCTGCTGGCGACCCTGGATTATCTGGAAAAACAGCGACGCGCTGAGCAAGACACGAAACGCAGCGCCAATGATGAGATCAACGAACGCTGGCAGACCATTACAGAAAAAACCCAGCATCTTCGCGATCTCAACCAGCATAACGGCTGGCTGCTGGAAGGTCAGATTATCCGTAATCAGCAGGCGCTTGAGGTGTTAAAGCCCTATAAAGAGCCGGGGCTGTACGGTGCGGATGGTCAAACGGCCACGGCACGTATCACGGGCGGGAAAAAGATTTCGATTTGACGCACTAGCGGCATGTCATGAAGCGGGGAGCACCTTCTGGTGACTCCCCTTTTGGCGTTTATACCGTGCGGCGGGTAAACTCTTTCACCTTGAAGCCAAGCACCGCCAGCGTGGCAAAGTACGCCACCACCCCGACCACCACCACGGCCATCAGACGCATCAGGCGGTAAGGCATGGTGCCCTGCGCCCACTCAGGCATGACATACAACATGCCAACCAGCGCGGCCGCCATCACTACTACCGCGATCGCCAGACGCAGCAGGAAGCTTGCCCAGCCCGGCTGCGGTGTGAAGATATCCTGCTTACGCAGCTGCCAGTACAGCAGCCCGGCGTTGAGACAGGCCGCCAGACCAATCGACAGTGACAGACCCGCGTGTTTCAGCGGACCAATAAACGCCAGGTTCATCAGCTGCGTCATGATCAGCGTCACAATGGCAATCTTAACCGGCGTTTTGATGTCCTGACGAGAATAGAAGCCGGGCGCAAGCACCTTCACGACAATCAGCCCCATCAGCCCCACCGAGTAGGCTACCAGTGCGCGCTGGGTCATGGCGGCATCAAAGGCGGTGAATTTTCCATACTGGAACAACGACACCGTCAGCGGTTTCGCCAGGATCCCCAGCGCCACCGCGCTTGGCAGCGCCAGCAGAAAACAGAGACGCAGACCCCAGTCCATCAGGCGGCAGTATTCATCGTGGTTGCCGCTGGCGAAACTTTTCGACAGCGACGGCAGCAGAATAGTCCCCAGCGCCACGCCCAGCACCCCGGATGGAAACTCCATCAGCCGGTCGGCGTAGTACATCCAGGACACCGAGCCCGACACCAGGAAAGAGGCGAAGATGGTATTGATGATGAGCGAGATCTGGCTGACGGACACGCCGAGTATTGCCGGTCCCATCTGTTTGATAACGCGCATTGCGCCCGCATCTTTGAAATTAATGCGCGGCAGAACCAGCATGCCGATCTTTTTCAGGTGCGGGAGCTGGTAAGCAAGCTGTAACACCCCGCCGACGGTCACGGCCCAGGCCAGCGCCAGCACCGGTGGGTTAAAATGCGGCGCGGCGAACAGCGCAAAGCCAATCATGCTGACGTTAAGGAACGTGGGGGCAAAGGCCGGCACGGAGAAGCGGTTCCAGGTATTCAGGATGGCGCCCACCAGCGACGCCAGCGAAATCAGCAGAATATAGGGGAAGGTTATCCGCAGCAGTTGCGTCGTCAGGGCAAATTTATCCGCCGTGTCGGCAAAGCCCGGCGCCGTTACCATGATTACCCAGGGCGCTGCCAGCATCCCCAGGACGGTCACGATCGCCAGCGCCAGCGTCAGTAAACCGGAAACGTACGCCACAAAGACGCGGGTGGCATCTTCGCCCTGCTTGCTTTTATATTCCGCGAGGATCGGGACAAATGCCTGTGAGAAAGCCCCTTCGGCAAAAATACGGCGCAGCAGGTTCGGCAGCTTGAACGCAACGAAAAAGGCGTCAGTCGCCATCCCTGCGCCAAAAACCCTTGCTACAATGGCATCGCGAGCAAAGCCAAGCACGCGGGAAAACATGGTCATCGAGCTGACGGCCGCCAGCGATTTTAATAAGTTCATTAACGTGAAGTTCCACAACCCTACGGATTTCCAGGACGGATAAGCGAAAGCGCCACCCGGCAAAGCCAACAAGCGGCGCTTAGTCTAACCGGATTTTAACGAATTACTATCGGCAGATGTTACAGCGAGTTATTCCGACATGGCTTCGCGCCAGAGTCGTTCCACGATGCGCTGCGCCAGAATGGCCTGCTCCCCGGACGTTTCAGGAACCGTCTGATTCTGCACGCAGGTAATGAAGTGACGCGCGCAGCCCACAAAGCCACGCTGCTCCAGGGTGCTCTGCCAGCCGGGAACGGGTAACGCGAGCACGCCATTGCCCTTCTCTTCCCGCCACTCACGCATATCGGTGACGTCATACAGCGCGCCATCCGTAACGGCCTGCACGGACTCGCGCTGGCTGCCCGCCCGACGATGCATGCTGGTCGTCACCTGTAAATGCTCAACGGCAAAATGATGTTCAGCGTAAACCATTTCACCCTGCTCGTTGGTCAGCAGCGTGCCGCTTTGCAGCTGGGCTTTTCCGTTACTCAGCCAAAGGGCCGTATCCACGACGTGGAGATAATCATCCAGCAGCGTGAACCGCAGATCGTTCGGCCCCACGCTGTCGGTACGGTGCTTATCCATACGCAGAGAGGCAAACGAGCCGGACTGCGCTTTAAGCTGCTGATAGAGCGGCGCAAAACGGCGGTTGAAGCCGACCATCAGCGTCAGCTTTTTACGCGCGGCCAGCTCAATCAGTCGTTCAGCATCCTGCACATTTTCCGCCAGCGGCTTATCAACGCAGACGTGAACGCCTGCGTTCAGCAACTCGCTCACCACCTGGAAGTGCGTCGCGGTTGAGGTATGCACAAATACCGCATCACATTCACGGGCTAAATCCTGGAGTGAGCCAGCATAAGGGATGCGCCAGGTTTTGCAGATGCGCTCTGCTTTCTCGCGGGTGGGCGACCACGCCCCTTGCAGCGTCCAGTCTGACGCGGCGCCTAAAACGGGCAGCCATGCTTTTTGCGCAATCCCGCCCAGCCCCACCACTCCAATGCGTAATGTAGTCACGGTTAATCTCCCAGGTGTGCGAGTAAAGCATCCAGACGCTGCTTCAGCCCGGCAACCTCGTCTTCCAGGGCTGCCACGCGCGCAGTCAGGCTGTCGTTTGATGCTGGCGTGTCGGATTCGACGGCCAGCGTAGAGGACTCCACGTCGCCGCTAAACAGGTGCATGTAGCGGCTTTCACGCTTGCCCGGCTCGCGGGCCAGACGCACCACGTAAGGACCGTCCTCGCGTGAGGCTAATCCCTCCAGCGTCTGTTCAACGTCCTGCATATCCTGAAACTCATGCATGCGGGAGGCGCGTGTTCGCAGTTCACCCGGCGTCTGCGCCCCGCGCAGCAGCAGCGTGGTGATAACCGCCACTTCTGCGGCGCTGAGTTTTAAATCGCCAAATTCGGAATTACAAAAGCGCTGTTCATATTTAGTGACGCGATTACCGAAGCCGCTGACGGTGCGCAGGTAGTGGCGCTTCACCAGCTCATCAAGGATATCCTGCACCTCGTGCTCGCCAAGGTTCATCACTGGCTCACGGTTCGTCTTTTGGTTGCAGGCCATCGTGACGGCATTCACGGAAAGAGGATACTGTTCCGGCGTCGTAACCTGCTTTTCCAGCAGGCAGCCAATCACGCGCGCTTCGGCGCCATTTAACTGATATTTCATCTTTTCTCCTTAACGACCCGCGGTCCACTCCTGCGTGGTGAGCGCGGTGAGGACATGGTCCCGCCACTCGCCGTCAATCAGCAGATAATCTTTGGCATAGCCCTCTTTCTCAAACCCCAGGCGGGCCAGCAGATCGCCGCTGCGCTTATTGTGCGGCATGTAGTTCGCCATAATGCGATGGATATGTTGCGTGCGCTGCATGTAGCGAATCGCCGCCGTCAGCGCCTCAAACATGAGCCCCTGCCCCTGCCATTTCTGGCCGATGGAATACCCGAGATAGCAGGCGTGAAACGACCCGCGTACTACGTTTGAAAAATTGGCAATGCCAACGATCTCTTTCTCTTCCGGATCGAGAAGCGCGAAATAAAACGCACTTCCCTGTTTGTGAAATTCCGCAATCATACTGAGGCGCGCCTGCCAGCCAGAGGGGTAGCAATGGCTCTCGTCCCGAACGGGTTCCCAGGGTTTTAAAAACTGGCGATTCTCGGCGTAATAATCCGCCAGACGCCAGGCATCACGCTCATGCACCAGACGAACGACCAGCCTGTCCGTCGTCAGACGCACTTTTGGCACATTACTGCGATAGCCAAACATCGATACCACTCCTTCCCGTCGCTTCTGCTCTGCCTGTTAGCTTTACTATACCTGCGCCTGTGCCTTCTGTGAAAACAGTGACATACCATTTTTATCGCTTTTCACATTTTTCGATGAGAACTCTCTATCAAAGCACCTTTTTGATAAAAAAATATTGTCGCCAGCAGGTATGTGAAAAAGCGCGGCGACACCGCAGAATATTAGCGTGCTCACCTTTTATTTTCCCTGGAGGGAAAATGTCCCGCGTATCACAGGCCAGGAGCCTGGGTAAATATTTCCTGCTCGTCGATAACATGCTGGTCGTGCTCGGCTTTTTTGTCGTTTTTCCACTTATATCGATTCGTTTTGTCGATCAAATGGGCTGGGCGGCGCTAATGGTCGGGTTCGCGCTGGGCTTACGCCAGTTTGTACAACAGGGTCTTGGCGTGTTTGACGGGGCAATAGCCGACCGCTTTGGTGCGAAACCGATGATCGTCACCGGCATGCTGTTACGTGCGGCGGGATTCGCCACGATGGCAATCGCTCATGACCCCTGGCTGCTGTGGTTCTCCTGTTTCCTTTCCGGGATTGGCGGCACCCTTTTCGACCCACCGCGTACCGCGCTGGTAGTCAAGCTGATCCGTCCGCAACACCGGGGGCGCTTCTTCTCGATTTTAATGATGCAGGACAGCGCTGGCGCGGTGGTGGGCGCCCTGCTGGGAAGCTGGCTGCTGCAATACGATTTCCGCCTGGTCTGCGCCACCGGCGCGGTGCTGTTTATTCTCTGCGCGCTGTTTAACGGTCTGTTTCTGCCTGCATGGAAGCTGTCGACGGTAAAAGCGCCGGTGCGGGAAGGGCTTGACCGCGTGCTGAGCGATAAACGCTTCGTCACCTATGTTTTAACGTTGACCGGCTACTACATGCTCGCCGTGCAGGTCATGCTGATGCTGCCGATTATGGTTAACGATATTGCCGGCACGCCGGCGGCGGTAAAATGGATGTATGCCATTGAGGCCTGCCTTTCCCTGACTCTGCTCTATCCGATTGCCCGGTGGAGCGAGCGCCGTTTCCGGCTTGAGCACCGTCTGATGGCCGGGCTGTTGCTGATGACGCTGAGCATGATGCCCATCGGCCTGGTGAGCTCACTCCAGCAGCTGTTTATGCTGATTTGCACCTTCTATATTGGCTCAATCATTGCCGAGCCGGCACGTGAAACCCTGAGCGCGTCACTTGCCGACGCCCGGGCCCGTGGCAGCTACATGGGCTTCAGCCGTCTCGGACTGGCGCTTGGCGGCGCGCTGGGTTACACCGGTGGCGGCTGGCTGTTTGATGCCGGAAAAGCGCTCCATCAGCCGGAGCTGCCGTGGGTCATGCTCGGTATGGTCGGCTTTATGACGCTGATTGCCCTCTGGTGGCAGTTCAGTGATAAACGCAGCACCCGCGGGATGCTGGAACCTGGCGCCTGACCTTCTGGGGGAGGATATTTACCTCCCTTCACTATCAGTTTTTTCTGCTGGTTTCTCCAGGATCACCCTGACATACTGGCGTATCAGGACAGATGCGCCGATTTTATGTTGAGGAACACCATGAAAAAGATCGTTATTGCCGCTGCGTTAATTGTCAGTGGGCTGCTGGTGGGATGTAACCAGCTTACGCAGTACACCGTCAGTGAGCAGGAAATTAATCAGGCGCTGGAAAAACATAATAACTTTTCAAAAGATATCGGCGTGCCCGGCCTTGCGGATGCACATATCGTCCTGACGAATCTCGCCAGCCAGATTGGGCGCGAGGAGCCTAACAAAGTCACCCTGTCCGGCGATGCCAGCCTCGACATGACCTCGCTCTTCGGCAATCAGAAAGCGGATATCAAGCTGAAGCTCAAGGCGCTGCCGGTCTTCAATAAAGAGAAAGGGGCAATTTTCCTGCAAGAGATGGAAATCGTCGATGCGGTCGTCACGCCCGATAAAATGAAACCGGTGCTGCAAACGCTGATGCCTTATCTCAACCAGTCGTTACAGAACTATTTCAACCAGCAGCCCGCCTACGTTCTGAGCGAAGACAAGAGTAAGGGCGAATCTCTGGCGAAAAAATATGCCAAAGGGATAGAGGTGAAACCGGGTGAAATCATCA
The DNA here is from genome assembly GCF_013375955.1 of Enterobacter sp. DSM 30060. Taxonomy (NCBI): domain Bacteria; kingdom Pseudomonadati; phylum Pseudomonadota; class Gammaproteobacteria; order Enterobacterales; family Enterobacteriaceae; genus Enterobacter; species Enterobacter sp. DSM 30060. Next base: position 3,495,390 of record NZ_CP056118.1, on the reverse strand, counting down.
TTCCTTTCACCGACTAAATACTCCGGGCGCTCAGGCGCCCGTTTTTTTTAACGGAATAGTGTGCAAACGAAAACGTTTCCGCTTATGATTTGTGTCCGGCAAAAACAGCCATCTTATGACTGATCCCTTTCAAGCCGGAGCTCCCATGACTGTACAATCCCAGGTTCTCAAAATCCGCCGCCCAGACGACTGGCATATCCATCTTCGTGATGGCGACATGCTGAAAACCGTCGTGCCGTATACCAGCGAAATTTATGGCCGTGCGATTGTTATGCCTAACCTGGTTCCGCCAGTCACCACCGTCGAGGCCGCGATCGCCTATCGCCAGCGTATCCTTGACGCCGTTCCGGCCGGGCACGATTTTACTCCGTTGATGACCTGCTACCTGACGGACTCGCTGGATCCCAATGAGGTTGAGCGCGGATTTAACGAAGGTGTGTTCACCGCCGCGAAGCTCTACCCGGCAAACGCCACCACCAACTCCAGCCATGGGGTGACGAGCATTGACGCCATCATGCCCGTTCTGGAGCGTATGCAAAAACTGGGAATGCCACTGCTGGTGCACGGGGAAGTGACCCACGCTGACATTGATATTTTCGATCGCGAAGCGCGTTTTATCGAAACGGTCATGGAGCCGCTGCGCCAGCGTCTTCCTGGGCTGAAAGTGGTGTTTGAACACATTACGACCAAAGATGCCGCAGAGTATGTCCGGGATGGAAACGAATTGATTGCCGCCACCATCACCCCGCAGCACCTGATGTTTAACCGTAACCACATGCTGGTGGGTGGCGTTCGTCCACATCTGTATTGTCTGCCGATCCTCAAGCGCAATATCCACCAGCAGGCGCTACGTGAGCTGGTCGCCAGCGGCTTCCCGCGCGCGTTCCTCGGCACGGATTCCGCCCCGCATGCCCGTCACCGAAAAGAGGCTAGCTGCGGTTGTGCAGGCTGCTTTAACGCCCCGACCGCCCTGGCAAGTTACGCAACCGTCTTTGACGAGATGAATGCGTTAGGCCATTTCGAAGCCTTCTGCTCCCTTAACGGCCCGCGTTTCTACGGTCTGCCGGTTAATGACACGTTCATTGAGCTGGAGCGCAAAGAAAGCCAGGTTGAAGCGTCGATTGCGCTCACCGACGATACGCTGATCCCCTTCCTGGCCGGTGAAACCGTAAGCTGGACGGTAAAAAGCTAAAAAATTGTCATCCCCCTGTTGTCAAACCGCCAATATAACTGTATAAATAAACAGTATATTACACAGGGGGCATTTATGCGTATTGAAGTCACCATTGCCAAAACCACCGTCCTGCCTGCTGGCGCACTCGACGCTCTGGCGGGTGAGCTATCCCGACGTATTAACAGCACTTTTCCTGAAAACGATGGTGCCATAACGGTACGTTATGCGACAGCAAACCATCTTTCCGTCATTGGCGGCGCGAAAGAAGACAAAGACCGCATCAGCGAAATTTTGCAGGAAACATGGGAAAGCGCCGACGACTGGTTTATCACTGATTAAAATTTGCTCCCTCATTGTGTTTTTTTGCCGGGTCGCCCCGGCTTTTTTTCGTTTCGTCTCCTGAAAGTTCAAAATATTTCAGTATCTTCTTAGAAAATCGTGAACAAGATGACGTTTTATTGTTCGAACAATCCTAAAAAGCAGAAAAATGTGTTGCTACCCGTTTATTTTTTCCTGCGGAACCCTTATTAATTGATATACTGAAAAAGCTTTCAGAAAAACATGCATTGAACCTCAAAGTCGTTGTCTTCTAACACGCATTAAGGGGGTTATAATGGAAAAGAATAATGAAGTCATCCAGACCCATCCACTCGTTGGCTGGGATATCAGCACCGTAGACAGCTACGATGCGCTGATGCTGCGTTTGCACTACCAGACCCCGAATCAGCTAAACCGTGACGAAGCGGAAGTTGGACAGACGCTGTGGCTTACAACAGACGTCGCCCGTCAGTTTATTTCTATTTTGGAAGCAGGCATCGCAAAAATAGAATCTGGCGACTACCAGGAAAATGAGTATAAACGGCATTGACCTTATGCCCCTTTTCCCTCAACAGGCACCCTCGCGGTGCCTTATTTATTTCGCTCTTGTATAAGCCCACATAGTTAATTACTCTGCTAACAAAGCGTTAGTAAAGAGAAGCCTATGAAATACGATTTGATCATTATCGGAAGCGGCTCCGTTGGATCTGCAGCCGGTTATTACGCTACGCAGGCGGGTCTGAATGTGCTGATGATTGACGCCCACCATCCCCCTCATTCTGAAGGAAGCCATCACGGCGATACCCGTCTTATCCGTCACGCTTACGGCGAAGGTGAGCGCTATGTACCGCTGGTGCTTCGGGCTCAGACGCTGTGGGATGAGCTGGCCGCAGTCACCGAAGAACGCATTTTTGAGCGCACCGGGGTTATTAATCTGGGGCCCGCCAACTCCACGTTTCTTGCGACGGTCGAGGAGAGCGCGAAAGCCTACCGTCTGGACGTTGAGCGTCTGGATGCGAACGACATAATGGCGCGCTGGCCGGAAATTTCTGTCCCTGAAGACTACATTGGATTGTTTGAAGCCAATTCCGGGGTACTGCACAGCGAAACGGCCATTAAGACCTGGATTGATCTCGCCGCCAAAGCGGGCTGCGCACAGTTGTTTAACTGTCCGGTCACGGGTATCACCCACCATGCCGGGGGTTCAACCGTCACCACGTCTGAAGGTGAATATACCGCCACGCGCCTGCTGGTGAGTGCGGGAACGTGGGTGACGAAACTGCTGCCGGATCTGCCCATCCAGCCGGTACGCAAAGTCTTCTCCTGGTTCCAGTCTGACGGGCGTTACAGCAGCCAGAACAAATTCCCGGCGTTCACGGGCGAGTTACCTAATGGCGACCAGTACTACGGTTTCCCCTCGGAAAAAGACGCGCTCAAGATTGGCAAACATAACGGCGGACAGGTAATTTCCTCTGCGGAAGAACGCAAGCCGTACGGAGCCTATCCGCAGGATGGTTCCGAAGCCTTCACGTTCCTGCGTAATATTCTGCCGGGCGTAGGCGGGTTGCTTTATGGCGCAGCGTGCACCTACGACAATACGCCAGATGAAGACTTCATCATCGACACCCTGCCTGGGCACAACAACACCCTGATCGTAACCGGGCTCAGCGGTCACGGGTTTAAATTTGCCTCTGTGTTAGGTGAAATCGCCGCCCAGTTTGCTCAGGGGATTGCGCCTTCGTTTGATCTCAAACCCTTCGCGCTCTCGCGCTTTAGCCGATAATACCGCTACAGGCTCCGAATAACCGGAGCCTGATTTGCGAGAGGATCATGATGCGCAGACTGGTGAATTACCTTATCAATAACATCCGCGAGCATTTCATGCTCTACATTGTCCTTTGGTCGCTGCTGGCGATTGTTGACGTCATCTTTATTGTATTCTTCTGAAAACCATCACTGACGTTTATTGACACTCCTTTAAACTTATTTAACTTATAGTTTTTATAAAAAGTCATCTCAAATTTATTGGACGAAGCGATTGAAATACATTGCGGAAACACATTCAAATTCGCTGAAATAAAATAACCAAATAACATTATTCCTTTTTTTCAGTTGCATTATTTAATTAATCCGGCCATTTTTATTGCTCAGACATTTGAGAACGGAAATTCATATGCAATGGCGTAACTCCTCCAGCCGCTACGGAATAATATCCATGTGTTTACACTGGCTATTTGCACTTGCTGTCTATGCCATGTTTGGTCTCGGCCTCTGGATGGTGACATTAAGCTATTATGACGGTTGGTATCATCAGGCCCCCGAATTGCACAAAAGCATTGGGGTTCTGCTGATGATGGGTCTGGTTTTTCGCGTGGTCTGGCGACATCTCTCTCCGCCCCCTCCTGCCCCCAAAAGCCATGGCCGTCTTACCCGCATAAGCGCTGTTGGCGCACATATCGCACTCTATGCCCTGCTGTTCGCCATTCTGATCAGCGGTTATCTCATTTCGACCGCAGACGGCAAACCGATCAGCGTGTTTGGGCTCTTTGACGTCCCTGCCACGCTGGCTGACGCCGGTTCACAGGCTGACACCGCAGGTGTGGTTCATCTGTGGCTGGCATGGAGCGTGGTGATCCTGTCTGTTCTGCATGGCCTTGCGGCCCTGAAACACCACTTTATTGATAAAGACGATACGCTGAAGCGCATGCTTGGCCGTTCGTCAGTTGACTCTGGAGCATAAAATGAAAAAACGCCTGTTGGGTATCGCATTAGGTTCGCTGTTATTTACCACCGGTTCGGCCATTGCCGCCGACTATAAAATTGATAAAGAAGGCCAGCATGCCTTCGTCAATTTCCGTATTCAGCATCTGGGTTACAGCTGGTTATATGGTACGTTCAATGATTTCGATGGCACATTTAGCTTCGACGAGAAAAACCCTGCTGCCGATAAAGTAAACGTCACCATTAATACTAACAGCGTCGACACTAATCACGCCGAGCGTGATAAACATCTGCGCAGCGCTGAATTCCTGAACGTAGGCAAATTCCCGCAAGCTACTTTCGCGTCGACAGAAGTGAAGAAAGACGGTGATAAGCTCGCTATTACCGGTAATCTTACGCTGAACGGCGTAACAAAACCGGTAACACTGGATGCGAAATTAATCGGCCAGGGCGACGATCCGTGGGGCGGAAAACGTGCTGGCTTTGAAGCCGCCGGCAAAATTCATCTGAAAGATTTTAATATCACCACAGATTTAGGACCGGCATCGCAGGATGTAGAGCTGATTATTTCGGTGGAAGGCGTTCAGCAGAAGTCATAAAACAGGCCCGGCAGGCTTTTACGCCGCCGGGCAATGTTTTACTCCGGGTCCGGAATACCCAGTTTGGTATTCAGTCGGCCCCGGGATTTATTAAAGATCTTATTCCCGTTCTCGCGCCCGGCACGGCGACGACGTTGCTCTTCTTCAGGCAGGATACTCTCTTCACTGCACAGCTCGCTACAGCAGCCATTAAACTTCTCGGCACATGCAGGACACTGAATAAACAGAAGATGACAACCGTCGTTTTTGCAGTTGGTATGCGTGTCGCACGGCGTACCGCACTGGTGGCAGTGAGCGATTACGTCCTCTGAAATTCGCTCGCCCATACGCTCATCAAATACAAAGTTTTTACCGATAAAACGCACCGGTAACCCCTGCTCGCGGGCGCGGCGGGCATATTCAATGATCCCACCCTCAATATGCCAGACTTTATTAAAACCGTTGTGTTTCATCCAGGCACTGGCTTTTTCGCAGCGGATCCCCCCGGTGCAATACATAACGATCTTTTTGTCTTTATGCTCCTGCATCATCTCAACCGCTTTCGGCAGCTGTTCGCGGAAAGTGTCGGCAGGAATTTCCATCGCATTCTCGAAGTGGCCCACTTCATATTCGTAGTGGTTACGCATATCGATGAACACTGCATCCGGATCGTCGAGCATCGCGTTCACTTCAGCGGCCTTGAGGTACTCCCCCACATTAGCGGCATTGAAGTTCGGATCGTCGATGCCATCCGCCACAATACGCTCACGCACCTTCATGCGCAGCACCCAGAACGATTTGCCGTCATCATCCAGCGCAATGTTCAGGCGTAAGCCGTTAAGCGCCGGATCAAAACCATAAAGGAGATCGCGGAAGGCACTGACTTTGCTTTCCGGCACGCTGATCTGCGCGTTAATACCCTCACGCGCCAGATAGACGCGACCAAACACGTTCAGGGCGGTGAAAGCCTGGTAAAGCGCATCGCGGGTCGCCTGTGGATCGTTGATGGTAAAATATTTATAGAAAGAGATCGTTGTGCGCGGTTCGGTTTCGGCCAACATACGCGCTTTCAACATCTCATTCGAAACGCGGTTGTGTAACACTGGCATGGTGTACAAGTCCTGCAATCGTTGAGAAATAAAAATCGGTCGGCATGATATAGCAAACAAAGACAATTTACATCCACACAATTTACGCTACATTTCAGTCAACCTGATTAATCAGACTTAACACTTGCATATTCTTTCATGTTTCGATGACAGACATTTTGGCTATGCCTCAAAAAATGAGACAATAGCCCTTCAGGACGTTAGAACACAGGACAGACATGACCCAGTTACCGAAATTTACTGCCGCGCTTTTACACCCACGCTATTGGTTAACATGGTCAGGCATTGGCTTGTTGTGGCTAATTGTACAGCTGCCTTATCCCGTAATTTTCCGCATGGGTAAAGGACTGGGCCGCATTGCTCAACAATTTATGAAGCGTCGCGCCAGGATCGCGTATCGAAATCTTGAGCTTTGCTTTCCTCAGATGAGCGAATCTGAGCGTCACGACATGGTGGTTAAAAACTTCGAATCTGTCGGCATGGGACTGATGGAGACCGGTATGGCCTGGTTCTGGTCGGATAAGCGCATGGCGCGCTGGACGGAAGTGGCCGGAACCGGCATGGATCCGGTGCATAATCTCCAGGCCAACCAGACTGGCGTCCTGCTGATTGGCGTTCATTTCCTGACGCTCGAAATTGGCGCACGCATGTTCGGCATGCAGGCGCCGGGTATTGGCGTTTATCGTCCCAACGATAATCCGGTGATCGATTTGATCCAGACCAACGGACGCATGCGCTCCAACAAAAGCATGATCGACCGCAAAGACCTTAAAGGGATGATCCGCGCCCTCAAATCAGGTGAAGTGGTCTGGTATGCCCCGGATCATGACTACGGCCCGCAATCCAGCGTGTTTGTCCCGTTCTTTGCGGTGGAAGAGGCCGCGACGACCACCGGGACCTGGATGCTGGCGCGGATGTCCAAAGCCGCTATCGTGCCGTTTGTACCGCGCCGTAAACCAGACGGTTCAGGCTATCAGCTCATCATGCTGGAGCCGGAACTCACGCCGCCGCTGGATGATGCAGAAACCACCGCGCGCTGGATGAACGGCATTGTGGAGAAATGCATTATGCTCGCTCCCGAGCAGTACATGTGGCTGCATCGCCGCTTCAAAACCCGGCCTCAGGGCGTCCCTTCTCGTTATTAATCTGCATGCGGTCTTCCGGGCCGCAAGCTGTTTTAGCTTTAAAAGCTCCCCGTCATTGCGGCAATCATACCCCAGGCGCATAATTAGCAGGCTTATTACCTCACTGGTCACGGTGCCCTGCACCTCATTATGCGGATAGTTATGTCCTCCACAGATGCTCCCATAAACTGGAAACGCAACCTGACGGTTGCATGGCTGGGTTGTTTTCTTACTGGCGCCGCCTTTAGCCTGGTAATGCCCTTCCTGCCCCTCTACGTTGAACAGCTCGGCGTCACCGGCCATAGCGCACTGAATATGTGGTCCGGCCTGGTGTTCAGCATTACGTTCCTGTTCTCCGCCATTGCGTCGCCTTTCTGGGGTGGGCTTGCGGATCGCAAAGGCCGCAAAATTATGCTGCTGCGCTCCGCGCTCGGCATGGCGATCATAATGCTGTTGATGGGGGTGGCGCAGAATGTCTGGCAGTTCCTGATATTACGCGCGCTTCTGGGTCTGCTCGGGGGATTTATCCCCAATGCCAACGCCCTGATCGCAACCCAAATCCCACGCCATAAAAGCGGCTGGGCATTAGGTACGCTCTCCACTGGCGGCGTAAGCGGCGCACTGCTGGGTCCGCTGGCGGGCGGGCTGCTGGCCGACCACTACGGACTGCGGCCGGTATTCTTCATTACCGCCAGCGTGCTGTTCCTCTGCTTCCTCGTGACGCTTATCTGCATCCGTGAGAATTTCACGCCGGTAGCCAAAAAAGAGATGCTGCACGCCCGGGATGTGCTGGCCTCGCTGAAAAACCCAAAGCTGGTGCTGAGCCTGTTTGTGACCACCATGATTATTCAGGTGGCCACCGGTTCAATCGCGCCTATTCTGACGCTCTATGTCCGCGACCTGGCCGGCAACGTCAGCAATATCGCCTTTATCAGCGGCGTGATCGCCTCTGTTCCCGGCGTGGCCGCGTTGCTGAGCGCGCCACGGCTCGGTAGGCTGGGCGATCGCATCGGCCCGGAGAAAATTCTGATCTGCGCCCTGATCCTCTCCGTTCTGCTGCTGATCCCCATGTCGATGGTGAACTCACCGTGGCAGCTCGGCGTGTTGCGCTTTCTGCTGGGCGCAGCGGACGGCGCGTTGCTTCCGGCGGTGCAGACGCTGCTGGTTTATAACTCCACCAACCAGATTGCCGGGCGTATTTTCAGCTACAACCAGTCGTTTCGCGATCTGGGTAACGTCACCGGGCCGCTGGTCGGCGCGGGGGTTTCGGCCAGTTTCGGTTTCCGGGCGGTCTTTATCGTGACGGCAGGCGTCGTGCTGTTCAACGCTGTTTATTCCTGGCTCAGCTTATCCCGGGCGCTACGCCCGGCGCGCATAACACAACATCGTGACGGCTAATTTACGCATTCATACTTGCACAATCATATAATCAGCTATTCTTTCCCTGAATACCTTCACGAAAAACAGGGAGACACCAATGACCATGTACGCCACGCTGGAAGAAGCGTAAAGTAAAATACATCATAAATTTGTACCGTCATAATCAACCAAAACGCTCTCACATATCACCTTTGTACCGTTCCATTCATCACGGTAGATACTCGTATCAATGCCTACGCCTGGATGTAACTCATAGCCAGTATCCTTTAAAAACTTATGGTACTTCTGTGTCTGTACTGTGGCGTCAAAGTATCTTTGACCTGAGTACTTAAACCCGGCGGAACCATGCGGTACGATCCATGCCCCAAAGGACGAAAATTACTGGCATGTACAACGACCTTGTATTCAAACTCTGAGCCTGTATAACGGCCTGTATACGCTTTTGATGTGTTGATCTTACCGAAAGGTGGATTGCCATAGGCAACATCGTAGAAACGGTCTGGTGAGTACTGGAGAGCGTCACCAATGATCCATTTTGCCTCTGGTAGTACGCTCTTCCCGATCATAACGTACTCTGAAATGAGTTCAACGCATGTGATATACGTAGGTCTATTCCTTAAGTCCTGGTAGTAGCTAAGGCGACCGATACCCGCACACAGTTCTATGCATTGACCAGTACAGCCAGCGCCGAGTATGAAAACCTATGCAAGCATTTCAGGGAAAAGAAAGCACCAGTAGCACCTATACCATCCCCCTATAGTTATTAAAAATAAATTCTTTGTCTTCATATGTGAGCTGCTTATCCGAGTGGATTAATTCCATCACTTTTATGTGATTAGTAGATTCCTTTTTCGTAAGTCTTGCCATAAAATACTCTTGTACAGTTGTTGTACGGTTATTTAGGAAAAATTAATATGAGTTTAATTAATGTTGATTTCTCTGGACTATCTGAACCTGCAACGAAGCTTGTAGAAAAAATCAGTGATGCCATAGGCGTTCTTTATGAACCAACCAAAATGAAAAATATCGCTAAAGCACAGTCCGAAGTAAAGAAAATTGAATTTCAAAGTTCAATAGAGCTTTCTGATTTAGAAGAGCGAGCTTTGAGGAGAACCATAAATTCACAAGCCAGAAAGCAACGTAATATAGATAGCATAACAATCAAAGCTGCAAAAGAGATCGACGAACAAGAGCAAAATGATATTGAGCTCTTAGATGAAGACTGGATTAATCACTTCTTTAATCAGTGTGAAGATATTAGTGATGATATGATGCAAGGGCTTTGGTCGAGAGTATTAACAGGCGAGGCTAAAAAAAATGGTAGTTTTTCAAAAAGAACATTAAATTTCTTATCAACGCTGGATAAAAGAGATGCTGAACTGATTACAACTTTAGGCACAACCGTATGGAATCAGCACAACTTGCCACTACCAATTGTCTTTAGTTATGAGGACGATTCAATCCAAAAAATTGGCTTAAATTATGATTCTTTAAGACACTTAGAGTCAATAGGAGTAATAACATTAGGAAATATGAGTTATTCCGTTCAATTTGAGAAAGATTTTGGTTATTTTATTTACTATGGCAGAACGATTGTGATAAAAATTAACACATCAAATAAGAATCCTTTTTTGCCTAAAAAACCAAATAGTGTTGACATCGGTATGGTACTGTTAACTAACATTGGTCGTGAGCTTATAAGAATTTGTGGTTCCAAGCCAGATGAAGATTACTTTTATTCTACACTGCAGGAATTTATGGAAGAGAACGAAGTTTTCACCCCCTTACAATAAAAATGTTTTTTGTAATACAATCAATCAAAATTCTCTTCGGGGGATTTTACTGCCCCCCAACCATAATCAATAGTACTTGCAGTAGTTGTCCTAATGGTACTTGGATAACCACAATACCAAAGCATCAAGTACAAGTACTATAGAGATCTCTACAGTCGCGATCTTGAGATGTTATACTTCCTGGTTGAACCAAAAATTGATCGTGTTGACCTACACAACCAATATCAAAAAAGTGATAACGATATTGTTTCTGATATTCTTAGGATAGTACAATGGAAAAGATGCTTAGCGTGTGGTGGAAAGAATTAGTTAGGCTTGTGATGCAAGTTTATATACCTATTGGTTTAACTTTTATCTTTGGTATACTCGCTGTGACCCTTTGGGAAGATTGCGCATTAATATCTACTGTTATATTCCTGATAGTTGCGTTTATTGTAAGTGATCGTATATTCAAACCAAAAAACAAGCAATAAATTCACTTCAAAACAATTCGCCTCTTTAACGAGGCGATTAACTTATTTCGAAAGTAATTCTTTAAACATACCTGCATGCATTATAGAAACAACAAATGATGAAAATGCTAATGAAGGATATATTTGTTGTAAAGTAGCTGATTCTGAAACCCACTCCATTACAAGAGTTAAGATGTAAAAAGTAATGGTAGAGAATATTAAAAAATACAATATTGTGAATAACCAGCGTAAAGAGCTATTCTGAATATCAAAAAGTTTTGCTATGTATGGTGTTACTAACCCCATAAGCATAGTAGCCCAGCCTGCAAATACCGCGATGATATAGGCCACCACGAAAGTAAAGAAAATCCCAGAGAATGTTAGATCATCACCATACCCAGCTTCAGTTATGTCGTTACGTACACCAACCAATACCAATCCCCGCAGGAAGGGATTGAGGCTATCAATAACGCCCCTGTTCAGTAAATGTACGTTTTATTGCTGCTTCGCTTATTGCCATTTGTCGTAACTTCCCTTGTATGAATTAACCTACAGATAATCATGGATAAATGAAGATGCGTTAACATCTTTTAACATGTAGGTTTAGGTATCGGCATGTCCATCTAAATCTTTAGCTTTGTGACTGATATGAATGGATATCCTGTTAGCGAGGCTTACGATGAAGTATCGGTACTGTATTTCGTAGGTTCTCACCGCAATGCTGTACATACATACAGTTCAAACGGGAGGGCTTAAGATGGGCAATAAGAATTCGTTTGATCCAAGCGTTAGAAAAGGTATTCAGGTGTATTAGCAGTGTGGACAACGGATAGTGGTTGTTCATCCTGGCGGGTACTTAGAACGTATTGAAGACGGGCAATGTGTCCTGTTCGAGACATTGCCTCATGAGGACGGTACTCGTTTGTACTGGTTCGGTGTGCATTCAAGTAACGCATACTACTTTATGCTTGAGGTAGCTAAGCAGTGGATATCTTTGCTGTCAGTAGTTGGTTCTACGCACAACAAGCTATGTTAGAGGCACATGATAAGGATGATGCATTCTGTGATATGCAGGGTGAATTACCGTTTTGATCGTGATCTCTTGATATTTCCAGATGGCTATCATTATACTCAGCGAACATTAAATATCTTCTTATAAAGTGTGTGAGCAAGGACAATGAAAAAAACAAAAATTGATATTGATAAATTGATTTACTTAGATCAGAGGGTCGTTGTTAATGAGTTTCAGCAGGAAACCTCTTTATTTTTTAGTTATTTATTTTTATTATTTGGGTAAAAGATAAAAAATACCCCACTATATCTAGTGAGGGTACTTAACAGGAATGAGGTATTAGCGTTGTGCTGGAACTTTCTGAGGGCTAAGCGTATGAGCAGGAACAGTACCGTAGCGTAGATGAGTACCATCACGATTAAGGCTATGAATCTTACTGGATCTGCATCAGCTTCATATGACCGCTCAGGCCGGAACGAAAGTAATATAGGCAGTATCCATAGCCCATTGTGTTATGCCGTTCAGGGGCTTACCAAAGCTTGATAGCCACCATGAAAAGATGATGCAGATACTATATAAGGCTGCATACTTAACGAATCCTACAGTTCGCATAGTTGCTTCCCCCTTGTACGTCCACCCAGCCATACGCCATTAATCCAGTTCTGGAACCTGGTACTTTAACCTTTTTAGTACGTAGCAACTGACTACGTACAGTATAGAAATCAGGGCGATTGACGAATGTTATGCATCCCTCTGATACACCCGTTCCATCTGGCCGTAATGGATGCAAACGGAAACTACCACGCGATACACATTAATCAGAATGCTATCTGTCATGGTTTGAGCACTGAAGAGTGCAAACCATTCGGAGTGATCGTTACCAGTTATTGTATCAATGCCCCATGCCCGGATCTGATTCAGAGTAGAACCCGTTGGCCTATCAACTATCCAGTACCGTCCAGTAGGGATTGCACTGTTAGGCATAAACGCACAATTGGGATCATTGGTATATGGGTTCTGCCCACTGAACACGAGAAAGTTCCTATTCCATAGACGTGTAATTTGGCATAGCCATTTTTATCAATGTCGTCGTATGTCATCCTCATTATTTGCATTTTGTTTCCCTGCTGTTTGCATATGGCAATTCTATCATGTGTCGAGTAATCGAACATCACCACTATAAGGTAGCTATTTCCTGCTAAACCTGTCTACGGACTCGATTATTAAGCAACCTTCTGTGATCTCTCTTGCCTTTACACGTTCCTTGAATCGCCCCAGAGATCCTTTCGTGAAGTTGTGCCCCTTATAACCCGACAATCCTTGTCACTTTCGTACTTCATAATTATTTGGATCGAGTCGATACCCTAACTCGTCAGGCAGTTTGGCATTTTCAAGAAAGTCCATGACAGTGCTGATTTGTCTGTCTAAGCCAAAGGCATCAACCTGTTGCATACTTGATACCCTGCTATACACATACGCTTTGACAGTTCGCATTCAGGCACCTATACATTTGATAAACTTAATCATGAGGAAATCATTATGTCTGATAAAGAATATGTATTTTACAGCACGCTGGAAGAAGCTATCGATGCCGCTCGCGAAGAATTCCTCGCCGATAATCCCGGCATTGAGGAAGAAGATGCTGACGTGCAACAACTCAATATCCAAAAATACGTCCTTCAGGACGGCGATATTATGTGGCAGGCCGAATTCTTTGCTGATGAAGGTGAGGACGGAGAATGTCTGCCGATATGAGTGGTGAAGGTGCGCAGGCGGTATTCGACGGCGACTATGACGAAATTGAGTTACGTCAGGAGTGGCTGGAAGAAAATACGCTGCATGAATGGGATGAAGGTGAGTTTCAGCTCGAACCGCCGCTGGATACCGAAGAAGGTCAGGCCGCAGCGGACGAATGGGACGAGCGATAAGCTCTCGTTACTCGTAAGGGCCGTGGCTGGCATCGATGGGCAGCAGTAGCGTGTCGAAAATCAGCGAAAACGGCAGATCGAGCACGGTGAGATAGCGCCATGCGGAATCGCGGACATCCCACTGTACGCCGGGGTAGTACTGATTCCCGTGGCCCTGTCGGGAATGGTGCGGCTGATGATGCTGCCGCAGCCGCTGAGCAGGCATGCCATCATGACGACGATGATTACTTTCATTTCTGACCTCTAAAAAAAATACCGGCCTCACAGCCGGTATTTTATTTGGCAGGTGGCGCTTCGCTTACCCGCCCTACTTAACAACTTACTTCGTCTTCAGTGCCAGCGGATTCAGCTTCACGTCCTTGTAGTAGTTCACCCACGAAGAGTATCTCTCCGGAGAAGTCCACACGCGGTAGTGAAGCCGTGCCATCGTCACCGGATCGCTCAACAGCACCAGACGACGGTCGCGGTTAAGTTTTTCTGGCGTCTCATTCAGCGCCTGCTCAACGTGGCGATCGCGGGCGATCTCCAGCACCTGGCTAGCGCGGTGACGCGCAGTCGCCATCGCGGTTGCCAGCGCGTTGAATGACGGGTTAAACACGGCGTGCATAAAGCCATCATCCAGCGTGCGTTTGCGGTTCTGCTCCAGATAGGTATCGGTATCCACCAGCACCTGCGGCGGAGAATACTCTTCCGGGATCAGGAACAGCTTCCAGCGTTTGGTACGCAGGCCCACCGTAGAACGGCTGGAGATCACCGACACAAATGGCGACAGGATCAGCGAGAAGACGATTGGCGCCAGCCAGAACAGGAAACGCAGATCCAGCCAGGCCATACCAACGGCCCACACCAGGCCCAGCAGTAGCTGAGAGCCGTGGCGCATAAAGGCTTCACTCCATGGCGTAGAGTCATCGTCACGCTGCGGTGAATTCCACACCACTTCCCATCCCAGGAACGCGCTCACCACGAATACCGTGTGGAACAGCATACGCACCGGTGCCAGCAGGACCGAGAACAGCACTTCCAGCAGCAGTGAAAGGGTTACGCGGCAGAAACCACCGTACTCCTTCGAACCTTTACACCAGATCAGAATGATACTGAGCAGCTTAGGCAGGAACAGCAGCACCATGGTCGACGCGAACAGCGCAATCGCCAGCTCCGGACGCCACTGCGGCCACACCGGGAACAGCTGGCGCGGTTGCAGGAAGTACTGCGGCTCCGTCAGGGCATGCACAACCTGCAACGCGGTCGAGAGTGCCAGGAACATAAACCACAGCGGCGCAGACAGATAGGACATGACGCCCGTCAGGAACACCGCACGGTGAACAGGGTGCATCCCCTTCACCAGGAACAGGCGGAAGTCATCAGGTTACCGTGACACCAGCGGCGGTCACGCTTGAGCTCATCCAGCAGGTTCGGCGGCAGCTCTTCATACGAGCCCGGCAGATCGTAGGCAATCCAGACGCCCCACCCTGCGCGACGCATCAGCGCGGCTTCCACAAAGTCATGCGACAGAATGGACCCGGCAAACGATCCTTCACCGGCAGCGGCGCCAGGGCGCAGTGCTCGATGAATGGCTTCACGCGGATAATGGCGTTGTGGCCCCAGTAGTGAGATTCACCCAGCTGCCAGAAGTGCAGACCGGCAGTAAACAGCGGCCCGTAGACGCGGGTCGCAAACTGCTGGCAGCGCGCATACAGCGTGTCCATACCTGACGCTTTTGGCGAGGACTGAATAATACCCGCGTTCGGATTGGCTTCCATCAGACGGACCAGCCCGCTCAGACAGTCGCCGCTCATCACGGAGTCCGCATCCAGTACCACCATGTAGCTGTACTGGTTACCCCAACGACGGCAGAAGTCATCGATGTTCCCGCTCTTACGCTTAACACGACGACGACGACGACGGTAGAAGATCTGCCCTTCGCCCTGCACTTCAGCAATCAGCTCCATCCAGGCTTTTTGCTCTGCCACGCAGATATCCGGGTTGTAGCTGTCGCTCAGGATGTAGACGTCGAAATGCGCCGCGTTACCGGTCGCCTTTACGGACTCCCAGGTGGCACGCAGCCCGGCGAATACGCGGTCAACATCTTCGTTACAGATAGGCATGATCAGCGCGGTACGGTGCTCAGGATTGAGGGGTTCATCCCCGACCGTCGACGCGGAAATGCTGTATTTGTCACGCCCCATCAGCAGTTGCAGGAAGCCCATCAGCGCCGTCCAGAACCCGGCGGAGACCAACAGAACAGCACGGCGAACAGCAGAAGGATGCCGCTCTGTAAAATATACGGCAGCAGCTGCATGAAGGAGACCCAGATATCCTGGCCAATCATGTCAGCAGGGTTAATCAATGCCCAGCCCTGGTACGGCAGAATAGTTTTCATGTACCAGGTGGCGACAACCGTCTGTGCCAGCGTCAGCAGCAGCAGAATGTAACGACGAATCGTTCCCACGGTACGCCATTTCTGCTCGGACGCCTGCTGTTCTTTGGTGAGACGTGACAGATAGCGCGGCGTCACGTCACGTCCACGCAGGCGATCCCAGAAGCGACCACCGGGTTGGTGCGCCACGGATCGGGGAACATAGAGGAACGCGTGGCCTTCGGCATCGCCTGTAGCTGGTCACGCCCTTCGTCATCCTTGATTAACTGCCCTTCTGCCAGCGAGTCTGGCCATGCCTGCTCCAGACGTGCCTTCACTGACCCCAGCGGCGTATCATCATCACGGGAAAAGTGACGATGTTCACCATCCAGCGCGGTGTGAACCGCGCGGATGTCGCTCGCAGGGAGTGCCGCTTTTTCAATGTCCGTTAGCGGCATGGCATCAATATATTCAGATGTATTATTCATTGGCAGGTAGCTGATAGCTCCAGTTTCACTCAGCGGCTTATCGTTACTGACCAGCGCGGCGCGCATTTCAGTGGTCTGTTTCGGATCTTTCACCTTCACGCGCAGGGTCAAACGCCACCCTTTGGTGACCGGATTGTAACGCACGGCGTTCTCAACGATTTCACCGTTATCGCCAATGCTGGCCTGTGCCGTCACGGCAGTATCCGGCGCCAGTTTTTTCATATCCTGCCCGGTGAAGTCCACGATAAATGCCAGCGTGCCATCCGGCTGACGAATCAGGTTGGACTGCTTCACGTCCCCGTAGAACGACGCGTCTGCATCACATACGCGTTATCCGGTGCGTGCAGTTTGTCTTCGTCACGGCTGAAGGTGATCGCATACTTGAAGTTCATCTCTTTACCGGCTTCAGGCAGCTGATCCGGTGTCCAGTACGCCACGATGTTATCGTTGGTTTCATCATTGGTTGGAATTTCAACCAACTCAACCTTGCCTTTACCCCAGTCGCCTTTCGGTGTAACCCAGGCGCTTGGGCGCAGATCGTAGCGGTCGTCCAGATCTTCAAAGCGGGAGAACTGACGGCCACGTTGCAGCAGACCAAAGCCTGCGGGTTTTCCATCGCAAAGCTGCTGACGGCGAGGTGTTTCGGGTTGTTAAGCGGACGCCAGATCCACTCGCCGTTACCAGCATGAATGGAAAGGCCATTAGAATCATGCAGTTGAGGGCGGAAGTTAGTCGCCGGAGACGGCTGATTCGGCCCGAACAGGAACATGCTGGTCAGCGGCGCGACGCCCAGTTTGCCCACTTTATCGCGCAGGTAAACTTTAGACTGCACGTCAACCACCGTGTCACGCCCTGGCATGATCACGAAGCGATAAGCGCCTGTCGCACGAGGGGAGTCCAGCAGCGCATAAATTGTCAGACGTTTGTCGGTTGGTTTTGGACGTTCGATCCAGAACTCGCGAAAACGTGGAAATTCTTCACCTGATGGCAGCGCGGTATCAATTGCCAGACCGCGCGCAGAAAGCCCGTACACCTGCCCCGCGCCAATCACGCGGAAGTAGCTGGCGCCAAGCATGCTGACGATTTCGTCGTTTTTATCTTTGCTGTTAATCGGGTAAAGCACCTTGAAGCCTGCGAAGCCGAGGTCTTTCACCGTGTCTTTATCGTGTTGCACATCGCCAAAATTGAAATAATCCGGGCTGTACTTGATTTTACGTACCGCGGTCGCCGTCACTTCATTGATGGCAACCGGCGTGTCGAAGTACATACCCTGGTGGTAAAATTCAAGCTTGAACGGGGTTTTAATATTGTTCCAGTACGCTTTATCGTGATTGAACTGGATCTGCTGATAGTCCGCGTATTTCATGTCGCGGAAAACGGAGGGCAGGTTACTTTTTGGCGCTTCGTAGCTCTTGCCCGCCATCGATTTAGCCTGTTTTGCGACATCATCGATGTTAAAGGCCAGTGCAGATGAGGTATACAGTGACAACAGCACTGCTACACCCAACCAACGCATTTTCATCATTTGTGGTTTATGTTTCATAATAAGTAAGCACTTCCCCCTTTGTGTGCTTATATCGATCCGATCCATTTTAATGGAAACTCAGGCAATCCGACAACATTATCACTGCTTTGTTCAGCTCGCTGGCTCATGGATTAAGCAAATGAAAGAACCCGCTTTTCACTTTGCGTGCTTATCCTGGAGACAGGGTGTCGGTCTTGGTGTAGGGTTGGCTCCGAATGTAACCATTATGAGCCTTAGGGATAAGGCGAAAAGTCTGAGAATGCGCAAAGTTATATGAGCACAACCCTGTACAACGTGAATATTTCCTCGACTCGATCCGCGCATGGCTCATGCTATTGGGGATCCCTTTTCATATTTCACTGATCTATTCCAGCCACACCTGGCATGTGAACAGCCAGATGCCCTCCTGGTGGCTGACGCTGTTCAATGATTTTATCCATGCCTTCCGCATGCAGGTGTTTTTCGTCATTTCAGGCTATTTCTCTTACATGCTCTTCTTGCGCTATCCCCTCAAGCGGTGGTGGAAAGTGCGCGTGGAGCGCGTGGGCATACCAATGTTGACGGCCATTCCGCTGCTGACGCTGCCGCAGTTCATCATGTTGCAGCATGTTAAAGGCAAGGCGGAAAACTGGCCTAATCTCTCGTTCTATGAGAAATACAACACCCTGGTCTGGGAGCTGATTTCCCACCTCTGGTTCCTGCTGGTACTGGTGGTGCTAACCACGGTGAGTTTGCTGATCTTCAGTCAACTGCGCCAGCGCGCGAGCGCCGCAACCTCGACCTTCTTCGCCAACATCACCCTGGGCAAGCTGTCGCTGCTGTTTCTTGCGCTGGGGGTCGCGTATGCCGCCGTCAGGCGTACCCTGCTCATTGTCTACCCTCCCATTCTGAGCGATGGGCTGTTTAATTTCGTGGTGATGCAGACCCTGTTCTACATTCCCTTCTTCCTGATTGGGGCGCTGGCATTTATTCATCCCCGGCTTAAAGCGCTGTTTACCACCCCTCCCCCTGGTGTGCGGTGGGTGCTGCGCTGGCCTTTGCCGCCTATCTTCTCAATCAGCGCTTTGGCAGCGGGGACGCGTGGATGTATGAGACAGAGAGCGTGATAACGATGCTGATGGGCCTGTGGATGGTTAACGTGGTGTTCGCCCTTGGCCATCGTCTGCTGAATTTTAAATCCAGTCGCGTCACCTATTTCGTTAATGCTTCACTGTTTATCTACCTGGTCCACCATCCGCTGACGCTGTTTTTCGGGGCGTACATTACGCCGCATATCAAATCGAATGCGCTGGGCTTCTTCACCGGTCTGGTCTTTGTGGTTGGCATTGCCATCGTGTTGTATGAAATCCACCTGCGGATCCCGCTTTTGCGTTTCCTGTTCTCAGGCAAACCTCAGGTTAAAGCGGGATAAAAAAACGGCGCCTCCAGAGCGCCGTTTTTGCTTTTCAAACATCAAAATGCCTGGCTGCGCGCGGTCAAAAGCCGCTGATACAGGTCGGCGGTATGCTCATCGAAACAGACAAAAATGACTTTTTCCGGCATGGGTTTGAGGGAAAGGTAGTGATAAACGGTATTCACGGCGATCGTAGCTGCCGCTTCCTTTGGATAACCGTACACCCCGGTGCTAATGGCGGGGAACGCCATGGTCTTATAGCCGTTATCTGCCGCAAGCCGCAGGCAGTTACGATAAGCCTGCTCCAGAATCTCAGCCTCATGGCGGTCGCCACCGTGCCAGACGGGTCCAACGGTATGGATCACCGCTTTGGCCGGGAGATCGCCCGCAAGCGTAATAACAGCATGCCCCGGCGGGCACTCTCCCTGCTGCTGGCGCACGGTTTTGCATGCTTCAAGGAGCTGAGGGCCCGCGGCCCGGTGAATGGCACCATCCACCCCGCCCCCACCCAAGAGGGAGGAATTGGCTGCGTTGACGATCACGTCAACGTGCACCGTCGTGATATCGCCATGAATAACGTCGATTTGCGGTCTCATAAACACCCTCTGCAACCCGCCTTTTTCATCAGTGTATCGCAGAGGGAGAAGGAGAAAAACTGTCGCGAAAAAAACGGCGGTTAACGGTAATCCACCTGAACGACCGCAAGCGTTTTCTTTTCATTCAGGTATTTCATGGTAACAGCGGCCAGCGCTGAGTGAGGATGATGGCCCCGGAGCGCCTCGTCATAACTGATGGTATGCGTTTTCATACGGTTATTTTCCGGGCAGGAAATTGCAAACTGCTGATGCCGGGGCGTGACTTCGCACGGGTCAGCGACCACCGCGCCACGAAAATGAATCACCCCACCATTCTCTATAGTTGCTGAATAAGCCGGAGAAAAAAAAGAGGACAGGATCAGTCCCAGACCAGAAATAATACACGCTGCGGATTTGAACATTATTTGTACTCCTCAATGAAATTCGTCCTTGAGGGGTAAAAACGCTCCGTTATGACGTATCAATTTAAGCAACCCGTTTGCTGGGTTCTTGATATCAGCATAGCTTACCTGTGCAGCGCCGCCACTTTATTAAATCATTGATTTTATGAATGATTAAAGCGTACTTGCCGGTGCGCTCCACTGCTGTGATAAATGAAGCGATTTTCCATCGGAAACGGTGACGATTATTTTTACCGCATCCCCTGAGCGAATATTTAAACTGATTCGCGTTAAATCAATCGGCTGATTAGCGGGTATAAAAAGAGTATTTTTCTGCCGCGATGTACTTTGTCCCCCCTGCCCCTGTCGGACAGATAACACCTCAACCTGACATTCGCAGGCGTCTGCCAGCGTGACCTGAGGAATAATGGTTGTCACATTTGCCTGCTGTGAGGTACTGAACGTTATCTGGCTGGCAAGCGCGGCAAGGAGAATGAATGTGCTCATGAGATCCTCCCGAAAAAAAACAGGGCGGATGCCCTGTTTTTTGGTACAGAAATGAATCAGTACTGGTGTGCGGTCGCGTTGTTGCCGAAGCCAACCTGGTGCACAGTCACCGTTGAGCCGGACGCTGTCTGGTCTACCGCCGCGCCGTTGCCGCCGCCGAACTGTTTCACGTTGATAACAGAATCTTTGCTATTCCACTGGTCGATGGTGGCGCTGTTACCAAAGCCTTTTTGCAGCAGATCGATAGAACTGTCATCAGAGCCCTGGCCAACATCTGCGCCGTTACCGCCACCATGCTGGGTAATGGTCAATTCAGAATCTCGGGCATCCGTCTGCAAAGCAAGCGCGGAGTTACCGCCGCCGTACTGGTAAATGCTCAGGGTTGAGTCAGGGCCGTTATTGCCGCCACCCCAGCCACCACCGTGACCGCCGCCAAATTGTGGTACCGCACCTGCGAAAGCACTGCCAGAAACTACGATTGCTGCAATAACTGCCACTTTGAAAAGTTTCATGGTAAACCCCCATCGGATTGATTAAGGCGTCACACATCGCTAGCGTTGAATAACGCGAATAGCCATTTGCGACTGTCTCTGTACTACAACTGCTGTTTTCTGCGTACCATACTGCGTTATATTCGCCCTGTTACCCGAGCCTTTCTGGATAATCATGGCGGTGTTGCCAAAAGCGCCCTGCTTAATACTCGCATCGTTGCCGTTGCCGGTCTGATCGATATAAGCAAGGTTATACGTCCCTGACTGATCAACATTCGCGCGGTTATTCCCGCCCTCCTGGGAAATAACGGACAGCAATTTAGAACCGCCCTGGCGTACATCAGCATTATTTCCTGAACCCTGCTGACCAATAATGGCTGCCTGATTGTATGAAGCTTTACTTAATTCATTTATCGCAAAATTATATTCAGAACTGGCTAAATCTGAATCACCTGCGATTACAAACCCAGGCGCACCCAGTAATGTAAACATCATAAACAACGTTTTGTTTTTCATGCTGTCACCCTGGACCTGGCTATAAAAAGGTATTCCTTACTCCGTTAACGCGATTCGTTTTGTTAACGCCGCGTTACGGAAAAGAGTATGTCTGCCGAAACATGTTTAATATCTCACCCGTGCGCCTTATTTTTATATTCCCCTTCACCTCAAAGTCGTAAATCTCGCCTGAAACGACGGGATACTCGCCTAAAGCAGAAACCAAAAATGTCTTCCTGCGCTTGTACAACAGCGAGACAGGCTGTCCAACCTGTACCGGCTTCTTCAGACAAAAACGACAATGCCCTTTGTCACGCGCGTGACACGAAGCAAGTTTTCTTAAGAAAAAATTCCGGCTTAGGGAAGTCTTATGTTTTTAGCAGAGTTCATACTTTTTACCGGCTGGCTTACAATAATAAAAAACCAGATAATACAACTCATTATAATATACCGTATGGTTTTTAAAATCTGTGCACGTTTATACACCTGTACAACTTTCCCCTTATCTTAAAATCTATTAACCCTGCAAAATACACAAATAAATATCGAATTTTACATTCTGTTACACGATTAACACTTGCTTTAAAGTTTGCAATAGCTAGATTGAAAACAGCAGTACGTTATTTGTTTTTAATTTTACCGCCTCCTTTGGAGGAAGGTTTTTTAACTACACACAGCAGTGCCACACCTGCAGTACTTCTGGTGCCCTTTTCAATAAAACGAGGGCAACTGCCGGGTGTCATAAATAACGTGGGGTTTCATCATGTTTAATGAAGTCCATAGCTTACCCGGTCATACATTATTGTTGATCACAAAACCTTCCTTACAAGCGACAGCGTTATTGCAGCATTTAAAACAATGCCTGTCACTTAACGGGAAACTTCATAACATTCAACGTTCTTTTGATGATATCGCTCCTGGCAGCATCATTCTTCTCGATATGATGGAAGCGGATAAAAAACTGATCCATTACTGGCAAGATAATTTAAGCAGGAAAAACAATAATATCCGCGTGTTGTTATTGAATACGCCTGATGAGTATCCTTTCCGCGAAATTGAGAGCTGGCCGCATATTAACGGCGTGTTTTACGTTACAGAAGAAGAAAACCGTGTCGTGGAGGGTTTGCAGGGCATATTGCGGGGGGAGTGTTATTTCTCGCAAAAACTGGCCAGCTACCTCATTACCCACTCCGGAAATTATCGCTATAACAGTTCGGAATCGGCCCTTCTGACGCACCGTGAGAAAGAGATCCTGAACAAACTGCGTATTGGTGCTTCAAATATTGAAATCGCCCGTTCGTTATTTATCAGCGAAAATACGGTTAAGACGCATCTTTATAATCTTTTCAAAAAGATAGCTGTTAAAAATCGCACGCAGGCGGTGTCGTGGGCAAACGATAACCTCAGGCGTTAATAGCATGAAACGCACCCTAAGTTGGATTGCCGCCGCAGGCATTATGCTTGCTGCCGGAAACCTTCAGGCTGTTGAGGTGGAAGTTCCTGGACTGTTGACCGACCACACCGTCACCTCTGTCGGACACGATTTTTATCGTGCCTTCAGCGATAAGTGGGAAAGCGATTATCCGGGTAATTTAACCATCAACGAACGGCCCAGTGCGCGGTGGGGAAGCTGGATCACAATAACCGCTAATCAGGACGTTATTTACCAGACTTTTTTATTCCCAACGAAAAGAGACTTCGATCAGAACGTCGCTTTCGCACTGGCACAAACAGAAGAAGCTATTAACCGCCTACAGTTAGATAAAGCCCTTTTGAGCACAGGCGATTTAGCAAAAGATGAGTTCTAGCAACGACACCTATTTCGGAGGCTGTAATGCGTCTCGCACACACAGTGATTTCGTTAATGCTCATTGCGCCGTTGAGTTGGGCCGGAAATATGACATTCCAGTTCCGCAACCCTAATTTTGGCGGCAACCCGAATAACGGAGCCTTTATGCTTAACCAGGCGCAGGCTCAAAACTCCTATAAAGACCCCAGCTATGACGATGATTTCGGTATCGAGACCCCGTCAGCTCTGGATAATTTTACTCAGGCCATCCAGTCGCAAATATTAGGTGGCTTATTAACCAACATTAATACCGGAAAACCCGGCCGGATGGTCACTAACGACTTTATCGTCGATATTGCCAATAAAGACGGGCAGCTTCAGTTAAATGTGACAGACCGAAAAACCGGTAAGACGTCGACAATCCAGGTTTCCGGTTTGCAGACCAGTTCAACTGATTTCTAAACAACCCCGAAATAAGGACAATTATCATGCAGCGCTTTTTTATTTTAGTTGCAGTGTGCTTATTAAGCGGTTGTTTAACTGCCCCGCCAAAAGAAGCCGCTAAACCCACCCTAATGCCCCGTGCCCAGAGCTATCGGGATCTGACGCATCTGCCCGGCCCTACCGGGAAGATATTCGTCTCGGTCTATAACATTCAGGATGAGACGGGCCAGTTCAAACCGTATCCGGCCAGTAACTTCTCCACGGCCGTACCGCAGAGCGCCACCGCGATGCTGGTTACCGCCCTGAAAGATTCGCGCTGGTTTATCCCGCTGGAACGCCAGGGGCTGCAAAACCTGCTTAACGAACGAAAAATCATTCGTGCTGCACAGGAGAATGGTACCGTTGGCGTCAATAACCGCATGCCGCTACAGTCTCTCACCGCAGCCAATATCATGGTGGAAGGCTCGATTATCGGCTACGAAAGTAACGTGAAATCGGGCGGCGCGGGTGCCCGTTACTTTGGTATCGGGGCCGACACGCAGTATCAGCTGGATCAGATTGCCGTCAACCTGCGCGTGGTTAACGTGAGCACGGGTGAAATTTTATCCTCCGTGACCACCAGCAAAACGATTCTCTCATATGAAGTGCAGGCGGGGGTATTCCGCTTTATCGACTACCAGCGTTTGCTGGAGGCTGAAATTGGCTATACCTCTAACGAGCCGGTCATGCTGTGTCTGATGTCGGCCATCGAAACCGGGGTGATTTTCCTGATTAATGACGGTATCGATCGCGGCTTGTGGGATCTTCAGAATAAAAGTGACGTGAGTAATGCGGTGCTGGTGAAATACCGTGAGATGTCGGTTCCGCCGGAGTCATGATTGGCGGCGTATAAAAAGGCGAGATTTTCGTCTCGCCTTTTTTTATTTACCTACCACAGGAACGTTCTGGCTCTTCACGCGTCGGGCTGCAAGCCAGAGACCGCTGTTCTTCATAGCGTAGCCAAACAGTAATCCCAGCATGAGCGAAGGGACCACCAGCTTCCAGTCCCCCTGGCCTGCAAAGGTCGCGCAGGCACCCATGAACGTGCCGGGCACAAAGGACAACAGCAGATGTTTTGCCTGAACGCACATCAGGAAAGCCACAATACCGGTCATGACGTACCCCAGGATTTCCACATGCGGCGCCAGCGCGCTGCCCTTCATAATGATCAGCGCCCAGACCACGCCACTCAGTAACGTGCTGCCTGAAATAAAGAGCCCTTTAAAACCACCCTGCGGACAGGCGAAATAGGCCGTGCAGCCAAGAAAACCGGCCCAGCTCAACAAACCGAGAGATACCGCCACCCAACCCCAGAGGCCGGAGAGGATGCCAGTCGTGATTGCAATACAAAGTAATATGTTCATGGTGCGCATCTTAGCAGATGCGCACCCTAGAAATGAGATCAGAAGCACGTTACGTGCAAGTTGAAATGTATCGTTGCAGGATTTTTGTGATTTAAATCACTCTTCACTCTCTTCTTCCAGCTCATCCCACATGGCAGCGATAGCGTCACGCGTCAGCGGAGCCAGCGTTCTCCAGAACGGAGAGGTGGCGTGGGCTTCAACTTTACCCAGGAAGGTTCCGACCCACGGCAGCAGATACGTTTCGAACAGGGTTTCAATCGCCTCATTCTCATCATCACCTGCTTTATCTTCAATCCATGAGGCCGCCAGCAACAGGGTACCGATATGATCGGCAGGCATATCCGTCAGCGGCATGCCGCGTTCTGAAAGAAACGCCCGAACTTCCGCTTCGGTCGCACCTTCCTGCCAGGCAGAACGATACGGCGACACGCGACACTCTTCCCCCACGAACAGCGCGTTGTAATCCGTTGAAATCTGCTGCATATCGCAATTTTTTTGCAAGCGTTCCAGCAACTCATCCTGTTCCAGCGGCCAGCTCTGCGCCAGTTTACCTTCACGAATCAGGGTAAACAGCGGAACCAGCAGCGGATCCTGCGGCTGGCGGTAATATAAGGTGCCCAGCACGCGGCAAAGGATGGAAAACTCATTCATGTTTTTATTCCGTTATTAATTAAAGATCGGCAAATTCATCAATCGGCGCCATGCCGCGCGACTCAAGGAAGTCGAGCATACGACGCGGCGTGACGTTCAGGATCTGTTCTTCCGGGAAATTCACGTCCCGCAATATTTTCAGGCACTCGCTGAAATCACCCAGCGTGAAGGCCGTGTGTGAATCAGAGCCCAGCGCCACCATTCCGCCCGCGTCACGCACGGCCGCCGCAACGTCGCGGCAGTTGGCCTCACTGCCCTTACGCGAATGCACGAACGAGGAGTTGTTGATCTCCAGCGCCACGCGGTGCTTCGCTGCGGCCTGTGCCACGGCCTGAATATCGATCGGGTATTTCGGATTTCCCGGGTGGCTGATAATGTGCACATTGCCGCTGGCAATGGTGGCAATCATCGCCGCGGTGTTGGTCTCTTTATCCTGGGGCGCAAAGACCGGCTCGTGGAAGCCGGCGAGGATCAGATCTAACGAGGTCAGCATCGGGCCGGTGCAGTCAATTTCACCGTCGGTATTTTTGATGTTCGCTTCGATGCCTCGCAGTATCCCGATACCGTCAACCAGACGTGGCCAGATACGCATATTCACAAAATGCCAGTAGTGCGGCGCATCCGCCATATCCGGACCGTGATCGGTTATCGCAAACAGCTTGATGCCTTTCAGCTTCGCCTGAGCGATATAATCATGGAGGTTACTGTAAGCGTGAGTACTGGCGACGGTGTGCATATGCAGGTCAACGGGATACATCTTTCTCTCCTCTGCGGTTTTTCCAAAGGATAGCAGTTATCAGCGGCGAATATTAGCAAAAACCCGGCGAACGCCGGGTTTCTCTCAGTAGCCTCGCTGTCTGTCGACCTGTCCGGTCACCGCGTTGCCCTTCTCTATTTCGCTGATGGTATGCGAGATATACGCCACGGCCTCCGCCGGGCGCGTCACGGCCGCAATATGGGGCGTCATCGCCACGCGCGGATGTGCCCAAAGCGGGCTGTCTGTCGGCAGCGGTTCGCGGCTATACACATCCAGCATTGCGCCTTTCAGTTTACCGCTATCCAGCGCTTTCAGCAGATCGTCTTCCACAACGTGTACCCCGCGCGCCAGGTTCATTAAGTAGCTATCTTCTGCCAACTGGTTGAGGAGCGTGCCATTGATAATGCCGACCGTTTCCGCCGTATTCGGCAGCAGGTTAATGAGAACGCGTGTCCCTTTCAGGAACGCCGGGAGTTCGTCCGTTCCGGCAAAGCTCTCGACGCCCGGATAATCCTTACGGCTCCGGCTCCAGCAGCGCAGTGGGAAGCCCCACGGGGCGAGCGCTTCGGCGACTTTCGAACCCAGCACACCCGCCCCGAGGATGCCGATGATGAAATCTTCACGCTGATAATCCGGGAGAGGTTCCCAGTGGGATTGCTGTTTAAACGCCTGATAATCGTCGAAGCGGCGGAACCAGTGCAGCACCTGGCTTACGGCGTATTCCTGCATCTGCTCCCCCATACCGGTATCTTCCAGACGAAACAGGGGAATATCTTCCGGCAGCATTTCAGGGTGAGCCTTCAGCTTACTGAGAATGGAATCCACCCCCGCACCAAGAGCAAACACCGCCTTCAAACGGCGTCCCTGAAGCATTTCGACCGGGGGATGCCAGACCAGCGCGTAGTCGGCATGTTCATTATCGCCCTGTTTCCATTCGCGAACGCGTGCGCCAGGCAGTGCCGCCGTGAGCGCCTTAATCCAGTAAGCCGTATCAAAAGTGGGGTGATAGAAGATAATATCCATAGTCATTGCCTTTTAGTGCGCTGTTTTATTTTCATTTTTAACTGGCTTGTCAGCATAACAAATTTATCGCTAAACCGCGTTGCTGATAAAAGAGGCGCTTTTCGCACATTTCGAAATCAGGTTGCCTGAAGTTTGTCTAAACACGCTAAATTACTGAAAAAGTGGGTTGACGGCAGTACGGCTTTTCCTTACATTAGCGCCCGTCCCGACAACAACGGGATGACAATATGGTGAGGTGTCCGAGTGGCTGAAGGAGCACGCCTGGAAAGTGTGTATACGGCAACGTATCGGGGGTTCGAATCCCCCCCTCACCGCCATATTTGAAGAAGAGCTCGCATGAAAATGCGGGCTTTTTTTTTCGCATGTTGCACGACTGCGGGGGGGGATGAGAACCCCCGACCGGGGTTCGACAACTGGCGCAGCCAGTTGGACAGACTGTGAGCGAAGCGAACAGGCTGCCCGCAGGGCGAGCGAAGCGAGTCAATCCCCCCCTCACCGCCATATTTGAAGAAGAGCTCGCATGAAAATGCGGGCTTTTTTCTTTTATATTCTATTCGCTCCCTGCGCTCTTTATGTCGGGTGGCGCTACGCTTACCCGACCTACGAAAAGCTAGTCCTCAACCATCTTTGCATACTCTTCGGTCAGAAAATCCACCAGCGTCCTGACCGATGGCAGCAGGCCGCGCCGGGAAGGATACACCGCATGGATCACTTCCCTTCTGGGTTCCCAGGCATTCAGCACCCGAACAAGCTCACCTGAAGCCAGCTGATCCTTCACCATCAAAATGGGCAACTGTACCACGCCCACGCCCGCCATCGCTGCCTCCCGCAGCGCCAGCATATCGGTAGTCACCAGGCGCGGCGTCAAGTGAATGTCTGCTTTCGCCCCCTCCGGCCCGCTCAGCTCCCACTTATGCAGGTGTTTACCAGCGCCCATACTTAAACCCGGCCATTCGCTGAGCTCAGAAGGCATCGCCGGGTTGCCCATCCGTTCAATCAGTGTCGGCCCGGCAACCAGACAGTGACCCCTGTCCGCCAGCACCCTTAATACCAAATCGCTGTCATCAAACGGGCGCGGACGAACGCGGATCGCCACATCCACCCCCTCCCCCACCAGATCGACCCGGCGGTTGGTGGCTTCAAGCTGGAGGTTAATTCCCGGATAGCGCGCCATAAACCTCGCCAGCATGGGCCCCACGTGAACGTGCAGTAGGGTTACGGGGCAAGTGATCCTGACCATACCGCGCGGCTCAGCCTGTAAAGCAGCCACCGCCTCCTCCGCAGCTTCAGCCTCCACCAGCATGGCTTTACAGTGCTGAAAGAACGTCTGCCCCACTTCAGTCACCGCAAACTGCCGCGTAGTACGTTGTATCAACCGAACACCCAGGCGTTCTTCCAGCTGCGCAATCCGACGGCTCAGTTTCGACTTTGGCTGATCGAGCGCCCGCCCCGCTGCCGCAAAGCCGCCATGCTCCACCACCTTCACAAACCATACGAAATCATTGAGATCCTGCATACGCCCCCATTGTTCCATTTAAGGAACAGTGAATGTCATTTTTGCTATCTACCGGGATATTAACCCTGAATATAAGCTATTTACATCAACAGGACATCAGGAGTTAATCATGAAAAACGTAACAGGCGTGTATACCGCACCTCGTCCGCACTGGGTCGGTGATGGTTTTCCGGTTCGTTCGATGTTTTCTTACCAGACGCACGGCGAACCGCTGAGCCCGTTCCTGCTGCTTGACTACGCCGGACCACATACCTTCCCGGCGGATGGCGCAAAACGCGGCGTGGGCGAGCATCCTCATCGCGGTTTTGAAACGGTGACCATCGTCTACTCAGGCGAAGTTGAGCACCGTGATTCCACCGGCAGAGGCGGCGTTATTGGTCCAGGCGATGTGCAGTGGATGACGGCAGGCGCAGGCATTTTGCACGAGGAGTTCCACTCCAGCGCGTTCTCGCAGAAAGGCGGTGAACTGAAAATGATGCAGCTGTGGGTCAACCTGCCCGCCAAAGACAAAATGGCGACGCCTGGCTACCAGAGCATCACTCAGGCGGATATCCCGGTGGTCACCCTGCCGGATAACAGCGGAACAATGCGCGTGATTGCTGGCCGCTTTGGAGAGGTAACCGGCCCGGCGCATACCTTCTCACCGCTTAACGTATGGGATCTCGCTCTGCACCAGGGCAGCCACCTGACGCTCAATCAGCCCGAAGGCTGGAGCACGGCGCTGGTTGTTGTTGAGGGCAGCGTGACAGTGAACGGCACCACGCCTGCGGGTGAGGCGCAGCTGGTCGTGCTGAGTCAGAGCGGCGACAAGCTGCATCTCGAAGCCAGCAGCGATGCCAAAGTGTTGCTGATGGCCGGGGAGCCACTGAATGAACCCATCGTGGGCTATGGCCCGTTTGTGATGAACAGTAAAACCGAAATCGCCGAAGCTATTCGCGATTTCAACTCCGGCCGCTTTGGCCAAATCTAAACGTAATAAAGGAGCGCATTATGTCTACCCCTGCAAACTTCAACGGTGCACGTCCCGTTATTGACGTCAATGATGCCGTTATGCTGCTTATCGATCACCAGAGCGGATTGTTCCAGACTGTTGGAGACATGCCAATGCCTGAGCTGCGCGCTCGTGCAGCAGCGCTGGCAAAGATCGCCTCGCTGGCGAAGATCCCGGTGATCACCACGGCGTCGGTTCCACAGGGACCGAACGGCCCGCTTATCCCGGAGATCCACGCCAATGCGCCGCACGCACAGTATGTGGCACGCAAGGGTGAAATCAACGCCTGGGATAATCCGGAGTTCGTGGCGGCGGTGAAAGCCACCGGACGCAAAACGCTGATTATCGCGGGGACGATTACCAGCGTTTGCATGGCCTTCCCGTCCATCAGCGCGGTGGCGGACGGATATAAAGTGTTTGCGGTGATTGATGCCTCCGGCACCTACAGCAAAATGGCGCAAGAGATCACCCTGGCGCGCGTGGTGCAGGCAGGCGTGGTACCGATGGACACAGCGGCAGTGGCCTCAGAGATCCAGCGCACGTGGAACCGTGAAGATGCGGGAGAATGGGCAGAGGTGTACACACACATCTTCCCTGCCTACCAGCTGCTGATCGAAAGTTACAGCAAAGCGCAGGACGTCGTGAAAAACAGCGAAGTGCTCGATTCGCAGCGTTGATCCTGCGCGGTGCGCCATAAGCTGATTAAGGCTTAACCGAACAGGCACGAATGCAGAAAATCTGCTTGACCGCTTTCGCGCAACTCCCTATAGTAGCGCCCCGTTGCCCCCCAAGCGGTCAGGCAGCAAAACAATATGGTGAGGTGTCCGAGTGGCTGAAGGAGCACGCCTGGAAAGTGTGTATACGGCAACGTATCGGGGGTTCGAATCCCCCCCTCACCGCCATATTTAAGATGAGAGCTCGTACGAAAGTACGGGCTTTTTTCTTTTATATTCTCCGAAAAGGGGGGGATGAGAACCCCCGACTGGGGTTCGACAACTGGCGGCAGCCAGTTGGACAGACTGAGAGCATAGCGAACAGGCTGCCCGCAGGGCGAGCGAAGCGAGTCAATCCCCCCCCTCACCGCCATATTTTAAGAAGAGCTCGCATGAAAATGCGGGCTTTTTTTTCGCATGTTGCACGTCTGCGGGGGGATGAGAACCCCCGACCGGGGTTCGACAACTGGCGCAGCCAGTTGGACAGACTGAGAGCGAAGCGAGTCAATCCCCGCCGGTGCGGGTGATACCGCCTCACCCATAAAAAAAGCCCGCGCATAAGCACGGGCCCGTTTTAAACTATTCCTCAGTTATTCAACTTCCCCGCCGGCTGCTTTCCTTCAGGAGAAGAAACCTGCCCCGGCAATCCCCCCTCTTCATCTCTGCGCTCCCCCAGCCAGTAATCCGCATTTTTAATCCCAAGCCGAACCGGATCAAACTGTGGATCAATTCCCTGCGCATTCTGGGTTTCATAATCCTTCAGGCTGGCAAAGGCTTTTTTATGCAAGAGGACAATGGCAATAATGTTGAGCCAGGCCATCAGCCCTACCCCGATATCCCCTAATCCCCATGCCAGATCCGCGGTGCGGATTGTGCCATATACCGTGGAAGCCATCAGACATAATTTAAGCAGGAATGTCAGCCACGGACGGTGAATTTTACGGTTGATGTAGGCGATATTGGTTTCAGCGATATAGTAATAGGCAATGATGGTGGTGAAGGCAAAGAAGAATAGCGCGATGGCGACAAAGTAATTACCAAAGCCCGGCATCATACTTTCCATCGCTGTCTGCACATAGCCAGGACCGGCCGCCACGCCTGCAATACCGGTATAAAGGGCTGCGCCGTCGACGCCCTGAACATTATAAAGCCCGGTGATCAACAGCATAAACCCGGTCGCGGAGCAGACAAACAGCGTGTCGATATATACGGAGAACGCCTGAACCAGCCCTTGTTTCACCGGATGACTTACGGCTGCTGCCGAGGAGGCATGTGGCCCGGTACCCTGCGCCGCCTCGTTGGAATAGACGCCGCGTTTAACGCCCCACATGATAGCCTGGCCCAGAATAGCGCCAAATCCCGCTTCAAGGCCAAAAGCACTTTTCCAGATCAGCAGGATAACAGCAGGCAGTTTTTCAATATTGATCGCGATAATAACGCAGGCAACAATAATATAGCCGAGCGCCATAAACGGAACGACCATACTGCTAAAGCTGGCGATCCTTTTTACACCACCGAAAATAATGAAGCTTAACAGTACAGCCAGTATTGCCGCTGTAACGTTTGGGTTAAGACCGAAGGCAATATCCAGGCTGGCGGCAATTGAGTTTGCCTGTACGCCCGGAAGTAATAAACCGCAGGAGAAAATGGTCACAATAGCAAATAACCATGCGTACCACTTCACCCCCAACCCTTTTTCAATATAAAAGGCAGGTCCCCCACGATATTCGCCGTTAATTTTTTCTTTATAAACCTGACCTAACGTGGATTCAACAAAAGCAGAGCTGGCGCCTAAAAATGCCACTACCCACATCCAGAAAAGCGCACCGGGGCCACCAAAGGTAATGGCGGTCGCCACACCGGCGATATTCCCTGTCCCTACGCGGCCCGCCAGCGTCATCGTCAACGCCTGAAACGATGATACGCCGGCATCGGTAGCCCCGCCCTGAAACATCAGGGTAATCATATGTTTTATATGACGTAATTGTAGAAAACGACTACGCAGTGAGAAATAGAGACCGACACCCAGACATAAAAATATTAACGCAGGGCTCCAGATAACACCGTTAATTGCACTAACCAGTTCGTTCATGTATGACCCTCAGCGTGATGTTCCAGAGGAAACGATCCCCTGGTGTGTTTCTTCTTAGAATTTAATTTGAACAAGTACGAAACATAGATAATTAGCCAAAAGACACCAACTTAATTTTTACTGCTTAGTCATGTTCTGTGACAACATTCACGTTTAATTTTCACCTAACAATTAGCGCGATCATTATATTCACAGGTATTTTGTGGGTATTGTAAATACATATCACACTTTTGCGACCTGTATAAAAAGCGTTCGCGGCAAATTAACAGTAATATTATTATTACCGCAAAACGGTACGTAAATCCCGTTGAATGCTATAGGAAATAAATATGATTAAAAAAAAGCCATGCGAACAGAGGGAATAAAAGAAGCTTCCCGGCATGACGCCGGGAAGAAATGACTTAAAATGTGAAATGATCTTAGTCGGAGTACACTTCCAGCGTTCGTTGACACAGCGCTGAGCGGACGCAGTCCTCTTTTGTGAAGCGGACCACCCCTATCATCTCATCTTCCTCAAAACGTGACATAGCATCGCTCAGGCCAGACTTCACGCCCGACGGCAGGTCACACTGGGTAATATCGCCGTTGACGATAACCGTCACGTTCTCCCCGAGGCGCGTTAAAAACATCTTCATTTGCGCAGCGGTCACGTTCTGAGCCTCGTCAAGAATAACGACCGCATTTTCAAATGTACGTCCGCGCATATAGGCGAACGGCGCGATTTCCACCTTGCCAATCTCTGGTCGCAGGCAGTACTGCATAAAGGAAGCGCCCAACCGCTTCACCAGCACGTCATAGACGGGCCTGAAGTACGGGGCAAACTTCTCAGAAATATCTCCAGGCAGGAAGCCCAGATCTTCATCCGCTTGCAGTACCGGACGGGTAACGATGATCCTTTCCACGTCCTTATTAATCAGCGCCTCCGCCGCTTTGGCGGCACTGATCCAGGTTTTCCCGCATCCGGCTTCCCCGGTTGCAAAGATGAGCTGTTTACTCTCGATAGCATTCAGGTAGTGCGCCTGAGCTTCATTCCGCGCCACTATTGGCGATGCATCGCGGCTGTCCCGCGCCATGCCAATGGATTCTACGCCGCTCATCTGCACAAGCGAGGTGACCGATTCTTCTTCACGCTGTTTATGGCTACGTGAATCCCGTCTCAGCACACGTTTTGCTTCGCGACGAGCTTTGATCACTGCTTTCTGTCTTCCCATGGATAGCACCTTGAGTTGTTGGTATTCATCACACGCGCCAGCATCGGCACGATTATGCGCACGAACATCAGAGGGTTGGCTTCCTTGTAAGCCATTGCTTGCATTACCGGATGACGATACAGAACGGCTACGCGCACCGTTATGCACGTCGGTAGAAATCGTATTTAGAGGTGGAGGGGAGAATTTTGTGGTGAGGAAATCGCTGCCGGAGTCTGAGCCTCCGCGCCGGGTGCTGCGGTTGATGTGTTTACCTTGTCCAGTACAGGACGCAACCATTCGCGATCTCCATAGTGAGTCAATATCACTGCCGGGAACTACCGCTGTCTTATCTTAAGTACATCAGGAATTATCATAAATGCAACATTTATTTTACCTAGATGCAACCTTTAAGACTGCTCCTGCAGCGGAATCAGTCTCATATATGAATATTACAGAAATATAACAACAAGATAGTCATATGGAAAAATAATGTCCCCGCGAACTGTCGCAGGGACAATTATCAGGCTTCTATCAGACCCTGAGCGAGCCAGGTCTTCGCGTCACGCGCGCCGGGCAGGGCAAAGAAATAGCCGCCGCCGATGGGCTTGATGTACTCCTCCAGCGCTTCGCCGTTGAGCCGCTTCTGCACGGTGAGGAA
Organism: Enterobacter sp. DSM 30060; assembly: GCF_013375955.1. Classification (NCBI taxonomy): domain Bacteria; kingdom Pseudomonadati; phylum Pseudomonadota; class Gammaproteobacteria; order Enterobacterales; family Enterobacteriaceae; genus Enterobacter; species Enterobacter sp. DSM 30060. The sequence goes on along the minus strand of NZ_CP056118.1, from coordinate 3,460,343 downwards.
CCCTTTCTCCAGATCGTGCTGATAGCAGACAAACAGCAGTCCCATATCAAGCTGACCGGAATTGGTCACCCCCAACGAGTAGCTGTAGCCCCTGCGCATCATCAGGCTGGACTGGGTCTCTTTGGTGCGAGGATTAGCGAGACGAATATGGCTGTCCAGCGCGATGACATCTCCGTTCGGATCGCGGGCGTAGTCGGGTTCATCGTGCTCGTGCTTCATGCCGAGCGGTGCGCCGGTTTGCTTATCGCGGCCGAAGATCGTCTGCTGCTCTTTCAGCGGCGTGCGGTCCCAGAACTCCACGTGGAACTGAATGATACGCACCGCCTGATAGCTGCCACCCACCGCCCAGGCCGGTTCGCCCTGATCCTCCGTCACCCAGACCACGTTTTTCATCAACACGGTATTGCTGCTGTCCGGGTTGGCGGTACCGTCTTTGAAGCCCAGCAGGTTGACCGGCGTCTCTTTCCCTTTACTGCGCGCGGCGTGGTCAGATATAAAACCTTCCCGCTTCCAGCGCACGCTGAGCAGATCCGGAGTGTGCTTGATGATATCGCGCAGGGCGTGGATCACCGTATCCTGGGTATTGGCGCAGATCTGCAACAGCAGATCGCCGTGGCACAACGCCGCGTCGAGAGAGTCATTCGGGAATCGCGTCATTTTTTGCAGCGCTTTCGGCTTCTGCTTCGCCAGACCGTAGCGATCATCAAACAGCGATTCCCCCACCGACACGGTGATGGTCAGATTATCGGGAGCGATAAACGCCCCGAGGATCCCGGAATCCATCGGCGGCAGGCGCGGATTCGGTGTTTCCGGTGCCGGACCGCCCGCCGTAAGGAAGGCAATGCGCGTGGTCAACAGCCTGAACAGACGCTCAAGGTCAGCCTTATCACTCGCCAGCGAATCGAAAGCCACCAGCATCATCGAGGCCTGCTGCGGCGTCAGGATTCCTGCCTGGTGCTCACCATAAAATGGCTGCGTTTCCATACGTGCATCCGGGGAGAGCGTGCCGGGGGCGCTTTGTGGTTTTGCCGCATGCGCCACCGGACAGCCGCCCGCCAGGGCAAACGCGCCGCCCAGCGCCCCTACCCCTTTTAATAACCGACGTCGGGAAGGTTCCGCCACGTCGTACTCATCATGCTTGTTCATCGCTTAGTCCAGACCCAGAACGCCACGCAGCAGAGAGAGATCTTCCGCCAGCGTCGTAATCGGGCCTTTCAGCGCGTTACGGTCCGCATCGGTCAGCTTGTCGTAGGTTTCGAACCCGTCTTTGGTACGGTATTTCGCCAGGATGGCGTCAACTTTCTTAAAGTTTGCATCCACTTTCGCCAGCAGTTCGCCGTTCTCTTTTTGCAGCTGAGGCCGCAGCAGATCGACAATTTTTTGTGCGCCGTCGACGTTTGCCTGGAAGTCCCACAGGTCGGTGTGGCTGTAGCGATCTTCTTCGCCGCTGATTTTGCTCGCGGCCACTTCTTCAATCAGACCCGCAGCACCACCCACCACTTTCGACGGCGGGAAGGCCAGCTCGCTGATGCGTTTTTGCAGCTCCAGCACGTCGCTGTTGAGCTGATCGGCGTATTTCTCCATCCCTTTGGTGGAGCTATCGCCAAACAGGGCTTTTTCCAGGCGGTGGAAGCCGGTGAATTTCGGATCGGCGGCCTTCTGCTCGTAGTCATCTTCGCGGGCGTCAATGCTGCCATCGAGGTCAGAGAACAGCTCGGCAATCGGCTCGATGCGCTCGTAGTGCTGACGTGTAGGCGCATACAGGGATTTCGCTTTTTCGATATCGCCCGCTTTCACCGCGTCGGTAAAGGCTTTGGTGCCTGCCACCAGGTCAGCCGTCTCTTTGGTGACGTAGGCTTTATAGGCGGTAATGGCGTCGCCGAGGCTCAGCAGCGCGGTGCCTTTGGCCGCGTCCGCCGTCGCTGCGCCTTTGACGATCAGCTTACCTTTCGGGTTAGTCAGCAGGCCGCAGGTCATGTCATATTCCCCCGGCTGAAGATTAGCGGTCATTTTCTGGCTGAAGCCAGGCGCGATATTTTCACGCTCTTCTACCACCATCACGCCTTTCAGGATCTCCCACTCCAGCGCCTTCTGGCTGTGGTTCTGAATAATAAACTGGGTTTTACCGCTGTTAACCGTGATGGTCATCGGCTCGCACTGTTTATCGTTGACGGTGACTTTTACCTGCGGAATATCTGCTGCCTGAGCGGCGAAGGCAGACGCGAACAGCGCTGCCACACCAACCTGTAACGCGCTACGACGGAATTGAATAGCCATGTCTCTTCCCTTTAAAGTATGTTGTAACTAAACAAAGCGCTTCACGGCGCAGTACGCGACGGCTGAGCGCTGGGGCGCGATGGCATGAAGAACAGCACCAGCGCCGGAATAAGATAGATAAAGTACATCGCCACCTCGCTGACGCTCGGCGTTTCCTGATAGCCGAAGATACCTTCAAGGAGCGTGCCGGTCAGTGAGTGGGTGGAGAGAACGTTACTAAGATCAAACGCCACGTCCTGGAAGTGGTTCCACAGGCCCGCTTCATGGAAGGCGCGGATCGCCCCTGCCGCCAGCCCCGCGGCCACCAGCAAAATAAACAGGCTGGTCCACTTGAAGAACGCGCCCAGGTTAAGACGAATGCCGCCCCAGTAGAGCAGGAAGCCAAGCACAACCGCCGTGGCCAGCCCAAGCATCGCGCCCAGCGGCGGCCAGATGCCCACGTCCTGCTGAAAAGCCGCGAGCAGGAAGAACACTGACTCCAGGCCTTCACGCGCCACGGCGAAAAAAACCATCATGATCAGCGCCCAGCCGTGGTGGTTGCCTTTTTGCAGGGCGTTATCCACCGCCTGCTCCAGCTGTACCTTCACGTTACGGGAGACCTTGCGCATCCAGAACACCATCCAGGTGAGGATCACCACCGCTATTACGGCAACAATGCCTTCAAAAAGCTCTTGCTCTTTCTGAGGAAATTCTCCGGTGGTTTCGTTGATAAGAATACCCAGCCCCAGGCAGAGCGCCGCGGCCAGGAAGACGCCAACCCACATCACGCCGATCCAGCGTCCGCGCTGGGTGCGCTTCAGATAACTGGCGATAAGGCTAACAATCAGGGCCGCTTCAAGGCCTTCACGTAACATAATGAGAAAAGGAACAAACATGCAGACACCTTAAATGTTTATCGCGGTCAACTGATGCAAAGAAAGGTAAATTCTTGTGATAGTGATTATCATTACGGCCACAAGAAAAACAAGCGAAATATGTGGAGTTTTGATGACCAGATGTAAACGCATTGCGGAATAATAATTGCCTGAGTAACCGTTGCGTTTATAAGGTATAACGAAAATGCCCATTTACGGTTAACCGGGGCTGTGGCTAAATGTCCGCCTCGAAAACCAACTGAAAATAAACCATGTTTAAAATTGTCCATTTCCTGCTGGCGCTGGTGATTATTCTTGCGCTTGCCTGGCTGGTGAGTTTCGACCGCCGAAAAATTCGCATTCGTTTCGTTTTACAGCTGATCGTGATTGAAATCGCGCTGGCATTCTTTTTTCTGCATGCAGAAAGCGGCCTGTTCATTATTAAACATGTCTCCGGTTTCTTTGAATCACTGCTTAAATTCGCTGCCGAAGGGACGAATTTTGTCTTTGGCGGGATGGGTGAAAAAGGGCTGGCGTTCATTTTCCTTGGCGTGCTCTGCCCCATTATTTTTATCTCGGCGCTGATTGGTATTCTGCAGCACTGGCGTATTCTGCCGATCTTTATTCGGGTTATCGGGACGCTGCTGTCAAAACTGAACGGCATGGGCAAGCTGGAATCCTTTAACGCGGTGAGCTCACTGATACTCGGTCAGTCTGAAAACTTCATTGCCTACAAGGGCGTGTTGGGCGATCTCTCCTCACGCCGCCTGTTTACGATGGCTGCAACGGCGATGTCGACGGTTTCGCTGTCGATTGTCGGTGCCTATATGACCATGCTCGACGCCAGATTTGTCGTCGCGGCACTGATCCTGAACATGTTCAGCACCTTTATTATCCTTTCGGTCATTAACCCGGCCCGCCCGGAAGCCGAACCCGATATCAAACTGGAAAAGCTGCATGAATCCCAGAGCTTCTTTGAAATGCTGGGCGAATATATTCTGGCCGGTTTTAAGGTGGCGATGATTATTCTGGCGATGCTGATTGGCTTTATCGCCCTTATTAGCGCCGTTAATGCCCTCTTCTCCAGCGTATTTGGCCTGAGCTTCCAGCAGATTCTGGGTTACGTGTTTTATCCGCTGGCGTGGCTTATTGGTATTCCGCTGAGCGATGCCTTAAGCGCGGGCAGTATTATGGCAACCAAACTGGTGGCGAATGAATTTGTGGCGATGATCGAGCTGCAAAAAATAGCCCACCAAATGTCACCGCGCGGGCTGGGGATTTTGTCAGTGTTCCTGGTGTCGTTCGCTAACTTTGCCTCCATTGGTATTGTGGCGGGGGCAATAAAAGGCCTGAACGAGCAACAGGGTAATGTGGTGTCGCGGTTTGGTTTACGCCTGGTGTACGGGGCAACGCTGGTGAGTTTGCTGTCGGCGAGCTTTGCGGGGTTGGTGCTCTGATGCAATGCCGGGTGGCGCTTCGCTTACCCGGCCTACAAAACAACAACGGCGGGAATTCCCGCCGTTTTCATTAAAACTGCACGCACACCGGCTGGTCGACCCGCATCACCGATTCCTGCGCGAAACGAGACTTATAGATCCCGCGCAACGCTTCGATGTTCTTCTCGCTCTGCGCGTCTTTACCATGGATGAGCATTAACGCTTTGCTGGGTTCACGCGCCACTTTTCCGTCGTTCCCCAGCCACTGCCCGCGGGCATCAACCACCGTTAAGCCATCGCGAAAACGCGGCGTCACGTCCTGGTCGACAAACTGCTGCCACTCGCTGCCGGTAATCTGCGCCCCTGCCGGGCGATTCAAGCCAAAATAGAGCGTAGTCTGCTGCATCTGGTTATCCGCTTTGCAGGTCTCCACCGCCGCATGCTGCGTGGGAGCGTTACACCCCGCCAGCAGCAGTAATGCTGCCATCATCAACCCTGTTTTAATCATCATTCTCATCTCGAACGGGTGAACGGTCTGTCCCCTCTCCCCTTTGGGGAGAGGGTTAGGGTGAGGGGGAAATTACTCAGCCTGGAGCTTAGACGGCGGCGCTGAGTGGTAATGCGCATCCGCTTCCGCAAAGCGCTTCTGCATAGATGCAGACGGCGCTTTACCCAGCAGGCTAAACACCACAATACCGAGGCTGCCGAAGATGAAGCCCGGGATAATTTCGTACAGGCCCAGCCACGCGAACTGTTTCCAGACGATAACGGTAACCGCACCGATAATCATCCCCGCCAGCGCGCCGTTGCGGGTCATGCGTGACCACAGAACGGAGAACAGCACCACCGGACCAAATGCGGCGCCAAAGCCCGCCCACGCGTAGCTCACCAGCCCCAGCACGCGGTTTTCCGGGTTAGCCGCCAGCGCAATCGCCACCAGCGCCACCAGCAGCACCATAAAACGCCCTACCCACACCAGCTCTTTCTGGCTCGCGCCCTTACGCAGGAACGCTTTGTAGAGGTCTTCGGTGATGGCACTGGAGCACACCAGCAGCTGACAGCTCAGGGTGGACATGACTGCCGCCAGGATCGCGGAGAGCAGGATACCGGCAATCCACGGGTTGAACAGGATCTGCGCCAGCTCGATGAACACGCGCTCGGCGTTCTGGTTCACCGCGCCCGCCTGCGCCGGGTTGTTGTTGAAGTAGGCGATACCGAAGAAACCGACCGCGCACGCCCCCGCCAGACACAGGATCATCCACGTCATGCTGATGCGACGCGCGTGAACGATGGTGTGGTGAGAATCCGCCGCCATAAAGCGCGCCAGAATGTGCGGCTGACCGAAGTAGCCCAGGCCCCAGCCCATCAGGGAGACGATGGCCACGAAGTTCAGCCCTTTCAGCATATCGACGTTTTCGATGCTCTTCTGCTTGATCACTTCCAGCGATTCGCCAAAGCCGCCGACGGTAAAAATCACAATTATCGGGGTCAGGATCAGGGCGAAAATCATCAGACTCGCCTGCACGGTATCGGTCCAGCTTACCGCCAGGAATCCGCCCACGAAGGTATAGAGGATGGTCGCGGCCGCACCGGCCCACAGCGCCGTTTCATAGCTCATGCCGAAGGTGCTTTCGAACAGACGCGCGCCCGCCACAATGCCGGAGGCACAGTAGATGGTGAAGAACAGCAGGATCACCACCGCAGAGATAATACGCAATATGCGGCTGTTATCTTCAAAGCGTCCGGTGAAGTAATCCGGCAGCGTCAGGGCGTTGTTGTTGGCTTCGGTATGCACACGCAGACGGCCTGCTACCAGCTTCCAGTTAATCCACGCGCCAACGGTCAGGCCGATGGCGATCCAGCTTTCGGAGATACCGGAGATGAAAATCGCGCCCGGCAGCCCCATCAGCAGCCAGCCACTCATGTCGGAAGCGCCCGCTGAGAGCGCGGTGACCATCGGGCCTAAGCTGCGCCCGCCGAGGATGTAGTCGTCAAAGTTTTTAGTGGAACGCCATGCCAAAAACCCTATCAGGATCATGCCAAAAATATAAACGAGAAATGTCACCAGCATCGGTGTGCTAATAGCCATTCAAATTCTCCAAAATGTCGAGCGACAGCCGTCCGGGCTGCCTTGTTATGTCATCACCGGAACGTAGTGATGTGTGTATGTGTTTCCGTTGGGCGCGCTATCCTGCCGTATACGCATCCCACTGACAAACGATTTAACACTGCATTTACATGAATTTCATCCCTGGTTTTATACGTCTTTCCTATAGGTTGCACTCGCTCACGCTTTTATGGGTTGCACCTTTAAAAAGTGTTAAGCACCGCATAAAAACTGGGCTCAGAAACCGCCGCGCGTTCTTTTTCACAGCTAACTAATCGTTAACAATCCATTCATTTTCCAGCTTGCAGACCAGGTCACATTTAACACGGTTGCACAAAGTTGCAACATGGTGGATATTTCACGCTATCAACAGAACGCTATTACAGAACAACAGGAGTTTTGGCATGGGGATGACCACCATGGGGGTTAAGCTGGATGACGCTACCCGCGAACGGATTAAAACCGCTGCGACCCGTATCGACCGCACGCCGCACTGGTTAATCAAGCAGGCGATTTTTAACTATCTGGAAAGACTGGAGAGTGAAGAAGGTCTGCCGGAGCTGCCTGCCCTGCTGGCGGGCGCTGCGAACGAAGGCGAAGAGGCCGCGACGGCCGCTGATGAGAACCACCAGCCGTTCCTGGAATTTGCCGAGCAGATCCTGCCGCAGTCCGTCAGCCGCGCCGCCATTACCGGCGCCTATCGCCGTGCCGAAACCGACGCCGTGCCGATGCTGCTGGAGCAGGCGCGCCTGCCGGAAGCCGTTGCCGCTCAGGCGCACAGCCTGGCGTATCAGCTCGCCGACAAGCTGCGTAATCAGAAAACCGCCAGCGGACGCGCCGGCATGGTGCAGGGTCTGTTGCAGGAGTTCTCCCTCTCCTCGCAGGAAGGCGTGGCGCTGATGTGTCTGGCGGAAGCGCTGCTGCGTATTCCGGATAAAGCCACCCGCGATGCCCTTATCCGCGACAAAATCAGCAACGGCAACTGGCACTCCCACATTGGCCGCAGCCCGTCCCTGTTTGTGAACGCCGCCACCTGGGGCCTGCTGTTTACCGGCAAGCTGGTCTCCACCCATAACGAAGCCAACCTGTCGCGCTCCCTGAACCGTATTATCGGCAAGAGCGGCGAACCGCTGATCCGTAAGGGCGTGGACATGGCGATGCGCCTGATGGGCGAGCAGTTCGTCACCGGGGAAACCATTGCCGAAGCGCTGGCGAACGCCCGCAAGCTGGAAGACAAAGGCTTCCGCTACTCCTACGACATGCTGGGTGAAGCGGCGCTGACCGCCGCCGACGCGCAGGCCTACATGGTCTCTTACCAGCAGGCGATCCACGCCATCGGTAAAGCGTCCAACGGTCGCGGTATTTATGAAGGGCCAGGCATCTCTATCAAGCTTTCCGCCCTGCACCCGCGCTACAGCCGCGCGCAGTACGACCGGGTGATGGAAGAACTCTACCCGCGCCTGAAGTCCCTGACCCTGCTGGCGCGCCAGTATGACATCGGCATCAACATCGACGCCGAAGAGGCGGATCGTCTGGAGATCTCCCTCGATCTGCTGGAAAAACTGTGCTTCGAGCCGGAGCTGGCGGGCTGGAACGGGATTGGTTTCGTTATCCAGGCCTACCAGAAACGCTGCCCGTTCGTCATTGACTACCTGATTGACCTGGCCAGCCGCAGCCGTCGCCGCCTGATGATCCGTCTGGTGAAGGGTGCCTACTGGGACAGCGAAATCAAACGCGCCCAAATGGAAGGACTGGAAGGCTATCCGGTCTATACCCGCAAGGTCTACACCGACGTCTCTTACCTCGCCTGCGCGAAAAAACTGCTCGGCGTGCCGAACCTGATTTATCCGCAGTTCGCCACCCACAACGCCCACACCCTGGCGGCGATCTACAGCCTGGCGGGTCAGAACTACTATCCGGGCCAGTACGAGTTCCAGTGTCTGCATGGCATGGGTGAACCGCTGTACGAGCAGGTGACCGGTAAAGTGGCCGACGGCAAGCTGAACCGTCCGTGCCGTATTTATGCCCCGGTAGGTACTCACGAAACCCTGCTGGCCTACCTGGTGCGTCGTCTGCTGGAGAACGGGGCGAACACCTCCTTCGTTAACCGCATCGCCGATACCACCCTGCCGCTGGACGAACTGGTGGCCGATCCGGTACAGGCCGTAGAGAAGATGGCGGCGCAGGAAGGCCAGATTGGTCTGCCGCATCCGAAGATTGCCCTGCCGCGCGAGCTGTATGGTGCAGGTCGCGTCAACTCGGCGGGTCTGGATCTCGCCAACGAACACCGTCTGGCGTCGCTCTCTTCTGCCCTGCTTAACAGCGCATTGCAGAAGTGGCAGGCCAAACCGATCCTTGAGCAGTCCGTTGAAGACGGTGAAATGCAGCCGGTGATCAACCCGGCAGAGCCGAAGGATATCGTCGGCTACGTGCGCGAAGCCACAGAAGCGGAAGTGGATCAGGCTTTGGAGAGCGCGGTGAACAACGCGCCAATCTGGTTTGCCACCCCGCCGCAGGAGCGTGCCGCCATTCTGGAACGCGCGGCGGTGCTGATGGAAGATCAGATGCAGCAGCTTATCGGCATTCTGGTGCGTGAAGCGGGTAAAACCTTCAGCAACGCCATCGCCGAAGTGCGCGAGGCGGTCGACTTCCTGCACTACTACGCCGGTCAGGTGCGCGATGATTTCGACAACGAAACGCACCGTCCGCTCGGCCCGGTGGTCTGTATCAGCCCGTGGAACTTCCCGCTGGCAATCTTCACCGGCCAGATTGCCGCGGCCCTTGCCGCAGGCAACAGCGTGCTGGCAAAACCGGCAGAGCAGACTCCGCTGATTGCCGCTCAGGGCATCAACATTCTGCTGGAAGCGGGCGTACCGGCGGGCGTGGTGCAGCTGTTGCCGGGGCGCGGTGAAACGGTGGGTGCCAAACTGACCTCCGATAACCGCGTGCGCGGCGTGATGTTTACCGGTTCGACCGAAGTAGCCTCCCTGCTGCAACGCAACATCGCCACCCGTCTGGATGCGCAGGGCCGTCCAACGCCGCTGATCGCTGAAACCGGCGGCATGAACGCCATGATCGTGGACTCCTCCGCGCTCACTGAGCAGGTCGTCGTTGACGTGCTGGCCTCTGCCTTCGACAGCGCAGGTCAACGCTGTTCCGCCCTGCGCGTGCTGTGCTTACAGGATGACGTGGCTGACCACACGCTGAAGATGCTGCGCGGTGCGATGGCGGAATGCCGCATGGGCAACCCGGGCCGTCTCACCACCGATATTGGGCCGGTGATCGACGCGGAAGCCAAAGCCAACATCGAAAACCACATTCAGACCATGCGTGCCAAAGGCCGTCCGGTGTTCCAGGCGGTGCGCGAGAACAGCGAAGATGCCCGCGAGTGGCAGACCGGCACCTTCGTGCCGCCAACGCTGATTGAGCTGGCAAGCTTCGACGAGCTGAAAAAAGAGGTCTTCGGCCCGGTACTGCACGTTGTGCGCTACAACCGTAACAACCTCAACGAGCTGATCGATCAGATCAACGCCTCGGGTTACGGCCTGACGCTCGGTGTACATACCCGTATCGACGAAACCATTGCCCAGGTGACCGGCAATGCTAAAGTCGGCAACCTGTACGTCAACCGTAATATGGTCGGCGCAGTCGTGGGCGTGCAGCCGTTCGGCGGCGAAGGCCTCTCCGGCACCGGCCCGAAAGCGGGCGGTCCGCTCTATCTGTACCGTCTGCTGGCAAACCGTCCGGAAAATGCGCTGGGCGTGACGCTGGCGCGTCAGGACGCGGACTATCCGGTGGATGCGCAGGTGAAAGCCGTGCTGACCCAGCCGCTGGAGGCGCTGATTAAGTGGGCAGAAAACCGCCCTGAACTGCGTGCAATTGCGCAGCAGTACGGCGAGCTGGCGCAGGCCGGTACCCAGCGCCTGCTGCCGGGTCCAACCGGTGAGCGCAACACCTGGACGCTGATGCCGCGCGAGCGTGTGCTGTGCATGGCGGATGACGAGCAGGATGCGCTGGTGCAGCTGGCAGCCGCTACAGCAACGGGCTGTGAGGTGCTGTGGCCGGAAGATGCGCTGCATCGCGACCTCGCCAAACAGTTGCCAAAAGCGGTCTCGGCTCGCATTCGCTTTGCGAAGGCCGATGCCCTGCTGACGCAGCCGTTTGACGCGGTGATCTACCACGGTGATTCCGACCAGCTGCGCGAACTGTGTGAGCAGGTTGCGGCCCGCAGCGGTGCCATCGTTTCCGTGCAGGGCTTTGCGCGCGGGGAAACCAACCTGCTGCTGGAGCGTCTGTACGTGGAGCGCTCGCTCAGCGTCAACACCGCGGCGGCAGGCGGTAACGCCAGCCTGATGACAATCGGTTAATCGTGTAAACTTTCCCCGGTGACGCTACGCTTACCGGGGCTACAAAATCACCGTAGGCCGGATAAGCGCAGCGCATCCGGCTTTTTTACACGGAGGGAATGATGAAAAGAGTATTTCTCGCAGGCGCAGCACTGCTGCTCAGCGCCAGTGCGCTTGCCGACGAGTGCGACAAAGCGACCACCCAGACAGAACTCAGTGCCTGTGCGGCAGAGCAGTACCAGGCTGCGGATAAAAAGCTCAACCAGACGTACCAGGCCGCCATCAAACGCGCGGCAGCCCCTCAGCGCGACCTGCTGAAAAAGGCGCAGCAGGCGTGGATCGCCCTGCGTGACGCAGACTGTAAATTGATGGGTTCAGGAACCGAAGGTGGCACTATTCAGCCGATGATTATCAACCAGTGCCTGACGGAGAAAACAGCGGAGCGCGAAGCCTTTCTGGCCTCGTTGATGCAGTGTGAAGAGGGCAATTTAAGCTGCCCTTTCCAACCGGCTGATTAACGCACGCGGATCCCTTCAATAATCATCCGCTGCACGTTTTCCAGGGTGCTCTGGAAAAACGCCTCGTCCTGGAGCGTTTTACCGGTTACCGCCTCGACCTGGGCCGCGAAGTCAGCGTAGTGCTGGGTTGAGGCCCAAATCATGAAAATCAGATGCTGCGGATCGACCGGGGCCAGCTTTCCGCTGGCGACCCATCCGGCAATAATGGCCGATTTTTCGTCCACCAGCTGCTTTAGATCTCCCGTCAGCTCCGCCTGCAACAGCGGCGCGCCCTGTAACATCTCCAGACAAAACAGCCTCGATGCCTGGGGATAATCACGCGATACCTCCAGCTTCAGGCGTATGTACTCCTCTATCGCAACCAGCGGGGCCAGCTCTTCGCGAAATGCTTTAAGCGGTGCGAGCCAGATATCCAGGATCTGCTGCATCACCGCCACATATAGCGCCTCTTTCGACGGGTAGTAGTAGAGCAGATTGGTCTTGGACACCCCGGCCTGCTCCGCCACCTGCTCAAGGCGTGTACCGTGAATACCAAACTGCGAAAATGTCTCCAGCGCGGCGCTGAGGATCGCCTGTTTCTTGGCGCTCACCGCCTGCGAACGTTTACCGGGTGTTTTCACTGCGCCTTGTGTCATTTTCGCTCTCCATTTTCTGTCCTGCGCTCAGCATAGCAAAACCCCCGTCTCGCCACGACCTTCTGCACCCTTAGCGCGCATGAGTGCCTGTTTTCTGTGCAATGATTTTGACCACTTAGTCCACATTTTCGCTGTTAAATTTAACAGCCACCAGTTAACTCCCTAATAACAAAGTATTTTTCAAAACTGGCACTCCCTTTGCAAAAACGTCGTGACACCTGCGACGTAATGAAGAGAGGTTCGTGATGAAAATTGGCGTATTTGTACCGATCGGCAACAACGGCTGGCTTATCTCGACCACGGCCCCGCAATACATGCCGACCTTTGAGCTGAATAAAGCCATCGTGCAGAAAGCGGAGCATTACCACTTCGACTTTGCGCTCTCGATGATCAAGCTGCGCGGTTTCGGCGGTAAGACCGAATTCTGGGACCACAACCTGGAGTCCTTTACCCTGATGGCGGGCCTGGCGGCGGTAACCTCGCGCATCCAGATTTACGCCACCGCCGCCACCCTTACCCTTCCCCCGGCAATCGTGGCGCGGATGGCCTCCACCATCGACTCCATCTCCGGCGGGCGCTTTGGCGTTAACCTGGTCACCGGCTGGCAAAAGCCGGAGTACGAGCAGATGGGGATCTGGCCGGGGGACGATTACTTCTCCCGTCGCTACGACTACCTGACTGAATACGTGCAGGTGCTGCGCGATCTGTGGGGCACCGGCAAAAGCGATTTCAAAGGCGACTTCTTCACCATGAACGACTGCCGCGTCAGCCCCCAGCCGTCGGTGCCGATGAAGGTGATTTGCGCCGGGCAGAGCGACGCGGGGATGGAATTCTCCGCCAAATACGCCGACTTCAACTTCTGCTTCGGCAAAGGCGTTAACACCCCTGCCGCCTTCGCGCCCACCGCGGCACGCATGAAAGCGGCCGCCGACAAAATCGGGCGCGACGTGGGCTCCTACGTGCTGTTTATGGTGATTGCCGACGAAACCGACGACGCCGCGCGCGCCAAATGGGAACGATACAAGGACGGCGCCGACGAGGAAGCCCTGAGCTGGCTGACCGAGCAGAGCCAGAAGGATACCCGCTCCGGCGCGGACACCAACGTTCGCCAGATGGCCGACCCGACGTCTGCCGTTAATATCAACATGGGCACCCTGGTTGGCTCGTATGCCAGCGTCGCCAGAATGCTCGACGAAGTAGCTGCCGTGCCCGGCGCCGAAGGCGTGCTGCTGACCTTCGATGATTTTCTCACCGGCGTGGAAACCTTCGGCGAGCGTATTCAGCCGCTGATGCAGTGCCGCGCCCACATCCCTGCCGTGACGAAGGAGGTGGCGTAATGACGACCCTCAACGCTCGCCCGGAGGCCATCACCTTTGACGCGCAGCAGAGCGCGCTGATCGTGGTGGATATGCAAAACGCTTATGCCAGTAAAGGCGGGTATCTGGATCTGGCCGGGTTCGACGTCTCGGCCACGCAGCCGGTGATTGAGAATATCAAAACCGCCGTGAGCGCCGCGCGTGCTGCGGGCATGCTGATCGTCTGGTTCCAGAATGGCTGGGACGACCAGTACGTCGAAGCTGGCGGTCCCGGCTCACCCAACTTTCACAAATCCAATGCCCTGAAAACCATGCGCCAACGGCCTGAACTCCAGGGCACGCTGCTGGCGAAAGGCGGCTGGGATTATCAGCTGGTGGATGAGCTGGTACCGGAAGCTGGCGATATCGTGCTGCCGAAACCGCGCTACAGCGGCTTTTTCAATACCCCGCTCGACAGCCTGCTGCGCAGCCGGGGCATTCGTCATCTGGTCTTTACGGGCATTGCCACCAACGTCTGCGTGGAGTCCACCCTGCGCGACGGCTTCTTCCTCGAGTATTTTGGCGTTGTGCTGGAAGACGCTACCCATCAGGCCGGGCCGGATTTTGCCCAGAAAGCCGCCCTGTTCAATATCGAAACCTTTTTTGGCTGGGTCAGTAACGTCAATGATTTCTGCGACGCGCTGGATCCCCCGCTCGCCCGCATCGCCTGAGGAGAACCGCTATGCCGAAATCCGTGATTATTCCGCCGGGCACCAGCACCCCGATAGCCCCGTTTGTCCCCGGTACCCTCGCCGACGGCGTGGTGTATGTCTCAGGCACGCTGCCGTTTGATAAAGACAACAACGTGGTGTTTATCGATGACCCAAAGGCGCAAACCCGCCACGTGCTGGAGACGATCAAAACCGTGATCGAAACGGCGGGTGGCACGATGGAGGACGTGACCTTCAACAGCATCTTTATCACCGACTGGAAAAACTACGCCGCGATTAACGAGATCTACGCGGAGTTTTTCCCCGGCGATAAACCGGCGCGATTTTGCATCCAGTGCGGGCTGGTAAAGCCTGAAGCGCTGGTTGAAATTGCCACCGTTGCGCACATCGCGAAGTGAGGCCGCCATGAAACTGTCCATTTCCCCGCCCCCCTTTGCGGGCGCGCCCGTGGTGGTGCTGATTGCCGGGCTCGGAGGCAGCGGGAGCTACTGGCTGCCTCAGCTCGCCGTGCTGGGGCAGGAGTATCAGGTGGTGTGCTACGACCAGCGGGGCACGGGGAATAACCCGGATACCCTGCCGGAAGACTACACCCTCGCACACATGGCCGACGAGCTCGCGCTGGCGTTAGCCGGGGCCGGGATCGCCCGTTACTGCGTGGTCGGCCACGCGCTGGGGGCGCTGGTCGGCCTGCGGCTGGCTATCGATAAGCCTGACGCACTCACCGCGCTGGTTTGTGTCAACGGCTGGCTGACCCTCAATGCCCATACCCGACGCTGTTTTGACGTTCGCGAACGTCTGCTGCATGCGGGCGGGGCTCAGGCGTGGGTAGAGGCACAGCCGCTGTTTCTTTACCCGGCAGACTGGATGGCTGCCCGCGCTCCGCGGCTGGAGGCCGAGGAAGCGCTGGCGCTGGCCCATTTCCAGGGCAAAGCCAATCTGCTGCGCAGGCTGCATGCGCTGAAACAGGCCGATTTCAGCCGCCACGCTGCACGCGTTCGCTGCCCCGTGCAGATTATTTGTTCCACCGACGATCTGCTGGTGCCGTCCGTCTGCTCCGCGGAACTGCACGCCGCCCTCCCGCACGCCCGCAAAACGGTCATGCGCCAGGGCGGGCATGCCTGCAACGTGACCGCGCCGGACATCTTTAACACGCTGCTGCTGAACGGGCTTGCCAGCCTGCTGCACAGCCCTGAACCCGCTTTGTAAGGAGCCTGAATGAGCGAAGCCATCACGCCCGCCGCGCTGGAAACGCTGTTTACCGGCGCACGTACCCATAACGGCTGGCTGGATATACCGGTCAGTGACGAGACGCTGCGCGAGATTTATGACCTGATGAAATGGGGGCCGACGTCCGCCAACTGTTCCCCGGCGCGCATTGTCTTTGTGCGAAGCCCGGAAGGAAAAGAGAAGCTGCGCCCGGCGCTCTCCAGCGGCAACCTTGAGAAAACGCTCACCGCCCCGGTCACGGCAATTGTCGCCTGGGACAGCGAGTTTTATGAGCGCCTGCCTGTACTGTTCCCGCACGGCGATGCCAGAAGCTGGTTTACCTCCAGCCCCGCACTGGCGGAAGAGACCGCCTTTCGCAACAGCTCGATGCAGGCCGCGTACCTGATTTTCGCCTGCCGCGCGCTCGGGCTCGACACCGGGCCGATGTCCGGCTTTGACCGGGAAAAAGTGGACGCGGCCTTTTTCACGGGCACGCTGCTTAAAAGCAATCTGCTGATTAACATCGGCTATGGCGATATGAGCAAAGTCTATGGGCGCTTACCGCGTCTGACCTTCGAAGACGCCTGCGGGCTGGCGTAAGGAGCCATCATGACGACACCCGATCAACAAACCTTCCGTGATGCCATGGCCTGCGTCGGTGCGGCGGTCAATATCATCACCACCGACGGCCCTGCGGGAATGGCGGGCTTCACCGCCAGCGCGGTATGCAGCGTGACCGATTCCCCGCCCACTCTGCTGGTTTGCCTCAACCGTGGCGCGTCCGTCTGGCCGATTTTCAGCGAGAACCGCACCCTGTGCGTTAACACGCTGAGTGCCGGACAGGAGCCATTATCCAACCTGTTTGGCGGTAAAACGCCGATGGCGGAACGCTTTGCCGCTGCCCGCTGGCAGACAGGCGACACGGGCTGTCCACGTCTGGAAAATGCCCTGGCCTCGTTCGACTGCCGCATCAGCCAGGTGGTTAGCGTCGGCACCCACGACATTCTGTTTTGCGACATCGTATCCATCGTTCGCCACCCGGCACCGCAAGGGCTGGTGTGGTTCGACCGCGGCTATCACGCACTTATGCGACCCGCGTGTTAATCCGCATTCAGGAGACAGAACATGTTCGGACTTCCCCACTGGCAGTTGAAATCGACCTCCACAGAAGCAGGCGTGGTCGCGCCGGATGAAAGGCTCCCGCTCGGGCAGACAATGGTGATGGGCGTGCAGCATGCGGTCGCGATGTTTGGTGCGACGGTGCTAATGCCCATGCTGATGGGGCTGGATCCTAACCTCGCCATTTTGATGTCGGGAATGGGTACCCTGCTGTTCTTTTTTGTCACCGGCGGGCGCGTGCCCAGCTATCTGGGCTCCAGCGCCGCCTTTGTGGGAGTCGTTATTGCAGCGACCGGGTTTAACGGTCAGGGCATTAACCCCAACCTGAGCGTGGCCCTCGGCGGCATTATCGCCTGTGGGCTGGTCTACACCCTGACCGGTCTGGTGGTGATGAAAGTCGGCACGCGCTGGATCGAGCGGATGATGCCCCCCGTCGTCACCGGGGCGGTGGTGATGGCGATAGGCCTGAACCTCGCGCCGATTGCGGTGAAGAGCGTATCCGGCTCGCCGTTTGAAAGCTGGATGGCGGTGATTACGGTGCTGTGCATCGGCGTGGTGGCGGTCTTTACGCGTGGGATGATCCAGCGGCTGCTGATCCTGGTCGGGCTGATTGCGGCCTGTCTGATCTACGCGCTGCTGGCGAACGTGTTTGGTCTCGGCAAGCCGGTTGATTTCACACTGATTCACCAGGCCGCCTGGTTCGGCATGCCGCAGGTGACCTCACCCACCTTTAACGCTCAGGCGATGATGCTCATCGCGCCTGTCGCGGTGATTCTGGTGGCTGAAAACCTGGGCCACCTGAAAGCCGTAGCGGGAATGACCGGGCGCAATATGGACCCGTATATGGGGCGGGCGTTTGTGGGAGACGGTCTGGCGACCATGCTCTCCGGCTCGGTCGGCGGCAGCGGCGTGACGACCTACGCGGAAAACATCGGCGTGATGGCAGTGACCAAAGTCTACTCGACGCTGGTCTTCGTGGCGGCGGCGGTGATGGCGATACTGCTCGGCTTTTCCCCAAAATTCGGCGCATTGATCCACACCATCCCGGCACCCGTGATTGGCGGCGCCTCGATTGTTGTATTTGGTCTGATTGCCGTCGCGGGGGCACGCATCTGGGTGCAGAATCATGTTGATCTGAGCCAGAACGGTAACCTGATCATGGTGGCGGTCACGTTGGTGCTGGGCGCAGGCGACTTCGCCCTGACGCTGGGCGGGTTTACGGTGGGCGGGATTGGTACGGCGACCTTCGGCGCGATCCTGCTCAACGCCCTGCTTAGCCGCCGCAAAGGGGATAAAGCGCAAGCGGAAGCCGTCACCCCCTGATCCTGAAATAGCCGGTTGACGCTACGCTTACCCGGCCTACATGCCAATTGTAGGCCCGTGCAAGCGAAGCGCCGCCGGGCAAAACGGACAGCGTGCGCGTTGTTAGCTATCTGCCCCTTGTTCAGTGCCCAACCCGGCAGTCGCCTTACGTCGTTTTTTTAACTTTAACTCGCTCACCAGCACCCCGGCGACAATAAATGCCGCGCCCACCAGCGCCAGCAGCGGCAGACGCTCACCGGCGAGTCGCCCGAAAATACCCGCCCACACCGGTTCACCGGTATAGATGACCGTCGCCCGTGTCGGAGATACGCTGCGCTGCGCCCAGTTCATGGTGACCTGAATAATGGCGCTAAAAACGCCCAGCCCCAGCGCCACGACGATAAGCCCGGTAGACATCGGCGGGACGGACTCCCCTGCCGGCACCATCGTCGCGAACGCCACCAGCGACGCGGTGGCAAGCTGCACGACCGTCACCCGCTTGACGTCCACTTTTCCTGCCCAGGCGCTAATCAAAATAATTTCTGCCGCAATGGCAACGGCCCCCACCAGCGTGATGATCTCTCCCGGCCCCAGCGCCAGCAGATTATTTTCCGGCCCGGCTAATAAAATGAGGCCGATGAACGCCAGCACGATACCAATGCACGACATCAGGCCCGGTATTCTGCCCAGGCACAGCCACTGCAACAGCGGCACCAGCGGTACGTACATGGCGGTGATGAAGGCGGATTTACTGCTGGAGATAGACTGGAGCCCCCACGTTTGCAGGCTATAGCCCATGGCAATCGCCACGCCAATAGCGACACCCGCTTTAAGCTCTCTCAGGGTCAACCCGCGCAGGGTTTTCAGCGAAATAAGCGCCACGGCAACCGCCGCGGTTGCAAAACGCAGCCCTACAAAGAAAAACGGATCGCTCATCGTGACCGCGTACTGAACGGCAAGAAAGGTTCCGCCCCAGAACATGGTGATCAAAATCAGGATGGCTTCCTGAGGCTTAATGGAGAAAGTAAAACGGGAAACGGACATGGGACACCAGCACGAAGAATCAATCCTGTAGTGTGCGATGCCTTTGATTACAGTTCAATGTAGCAGACATAAAAAAACCGCCGGGAAACCCGGCGGCAGAGAGTTAACCCGGCGTACTACTTGTTGCTGCCGTGGCTATTTTTACCCCCTTTTTTGCCAGCCTCTGATGCGCGCTGAGGGTCGTTTTTAAAATTGCCCCCGCTAGACTGGCCACCTTTACGACCTGCTTCTGATGCTCTTTCACGGTCTTCAGCGAAATTACCTGAACCACCACGATGGTTTGCCATCTCTAACCTCCAGAGTGTGAAACATTAGACATCATATTGCATTCAGTAAAAGAGGATTCTTTCACCTCGCGGCTCAAGGACAGTGCCTTTATCTGTGCCGCGTGAAACTAAGCTTAGTGTAATGCGGCTATCCGGCAAGCGAGAGGTAATATTCTGCAACATGATCTCAGCCTTTCGTATGAAATATTGAGGAGGTCATCCATAAGCCATTCTTATATTTTGAAAAATCAGAGCCGCTAAAGTTGTTTCATTTTGCTACAAAGCACATAACGAAAAGATATTGTTATATATCAAATAAATGCCGTTCATTTTTGCAGTCTGGCCGTGATGTCATATCTTTAAAGTAACGCAGCGATCCGCTGTAAGAAAAACCAACGAGGAGTGATGCAAAATGGCAAAAGTTCTGGTGCTCTATTATTCCATGTATGGACACATTGAAACCATGGCTCACGCAGTTGCAGAAGGCGCAAACAGAGTAGACGGCGTTGAGGTTGTGGTTAAACGCGTACCGGAAACCATGCAGGCGGAAGCCTTCGCCAAAGCCGGGGGAAAAACACAAAACGCCCAGGTCGCCACCCCGCAGGAGCTCGCGGACTATGATGCCATTATCTTCGGCACCCCGACCCGCTTCGGCAATATGTCCGGCCAGATGCGCACCTTCCTCGACCAGACGGGCGGGCTCTGGGCCTCCGGCGCGTTATACGGCAAGCTGGCCAGCGTGTTCAGCTCTACCGGCACAGGCGGCGGCCAGGAGCAGACGATCACCTCAACCTGGACTACCCTTGCACATCATGGGATGGTGATTGTGCCGATTGGCTACGGCGCGCAGGAACTGTTTGATGTTTCCCAGGTTCGTGGCGGGACACCGTATGGCGCGACAACCATTGCCGGTGGGGATGGTTCACGTCAGCCAAGCAATGAAGAACTTTCGATCGCCCGCTATCAGGGTGAATACGTCGCGGGTCTTGCCAAAAAACTGAACGGCTAACCCAACAGGAGGACAAGTATGCCAACTCAAGAATCCAAAGCTCACCACGTGGGCGAATGGGCAAGTTTACGCAATACCTCTCCGGAGATTGCAGAAGCCATCTTTGAAGTCGCCAGGTATGACGAAAAGCTGGCTGAGCAGATTTGGGAAGAAGGCAACGATGAAGTGCTGGTTCGCGCTTTCGAAAAAACCGACAAAGACTCGCTGTTCTGGGGCGAGCAAACCATTGAACGTAAAAACGTCTGAATGTTCCCCCCGCCCGCGCGGGGGGTTTTCTTCTATTTCGCCGCGTTGTTCATCACCGCATTGAATTTATCGATCGGACAGAAGCCGTTGCCATCTACCGGACAGCCCTTCAGCTCCAGCGTCACGCGCTGCGCAGGAGATTGCAGCGACAGCACGCTGGCATTACGCAACTGCTCAGAACTCTGGTAGACATACTCAATTTTCATCAGCTCCTGGTTAGTGTTTTTGTCATGCCAGCGCTGGAAGACAATTTTACCGCCAATCGGGGTTCGTTCCTGCTGGTCGTGCAGCTGATACGGCCTGAAATCCAGCGCGGTCAGCAGCGAGGCAATGTTGGAGTCGTGCCCCACCAGCAGGGTAATTTTTGGCGCTTTGGCCTGTTCGGTCACCAGCGCTTTATCAATGTACTTCACCAACGGTTTAGCCACGTTCTGCGCCACGTCCGTCGAGGTAAACAGCGAGTCCTGGTAGCCGTTTTTCAGCTTCGACAGCACGCACCACTGCTGATCGGTTTTGATTTCCCCCCATGCCACCTGGTCTGCCGGGAATCCTTCGTAATACTGTAGGGTGAACGCATCCACCAGCGAGTTACCCACTTTCAGCGGCCCGGAGACGCCCGGCTCTTTTTCATAATCGGCGCTGAACGTATCTTTCGCCTCCGTCAGGGAACAGACTTTTTTCTCCTTGCAGGACGGCGAGTCGCTATAGTTTGTCAGCAGCTCCAGCAGTTTGTAGCTTTCATCCAGCTGCATTTTCTGCCGTTCTGTCTCCATCGCTTTCAGCGCTTTCTCACGAAACTCAGGGGAATTATCGGTAATGACCGGATTGAAGGTGGGGTCCATAGTGCCCATTTTTTCCTGATGATGCACAGGCACATCGCACCCCGGGAACGCGCCGGTGATAAAGAACTGCGCGGTCGCCACGGTGCGCTGGAGGCTGTTGGCGTAGGCATAGACGGTATCCGCTTGCGGGCATTCACCCGTCTTCACCATCCCCTGCTCTGCCAGCCACTCGCGTATATAGTGACCCATATACACTTCCAGTACGCCCCCTTTGGTGGTGAGCTGTCCACCCGGTACGTCCCACTCCGGCCACTGCTTCGGCGTGGACTGCTCCAGCACGCTGCCGTTATTGGCGAGCGGCGCACGCAGGTTGTGGCGGCTCATGATGAGTACCTGTTCCAGCTGATAGCCGTCCGGTGTGTCCTGCGCCTGTGCGCCAAAGGTCACGGCAAGGGTACCTGCCACGGCAACTGCGAGTAGTGCTTTTCTCATCCCTAATTCCTCACACGTTTTTTTAATGTCGCTTTGAGTGTGACAGATTCGTGACAGGTTTTTCGGGAAGCATTTCTCAAACTGATGAATACGTGACTCGCTGATTCAGAGGCTGATGCTGGTGACGATACCGACATACAGCGCCGCCCATGCGCAGGCTGAAAGCAGGCTGATGGCGTAAACCTTTATCGCGCTCAGCCTGAGCATGCCCGCCGCCAGCGGCACGATATAGCGCAGTACCGCCAGGAAACGCGAGGTGAACAACACCAGCACGCCATTTTTATGCAGCTGGTGCTGTACCCGCAAAAACTTCCCGGCATGTTTTGCCGTGAAGCGTGACACTCGCCGGGTATGCCCCATCAGCTGACCGATATGGTAATTCAGCACCGATCCTGCCGTAGCGCCCATCACCACCGCCAGCCACGTCAGCGCCGGATGCATACTCGACTGGCTGACGGCAATCCCCGCCAGCAGCATGACCGATGCGGGCGGGAGCACGGAAGAGATCAGTACCGTTGATTTACTCAGTGCCATAACAACGAGCAACGCGAAGAGATGCGTTGGATAATGCGCAAAATGATCCAGCAGCGTGTCCAGCCATGCCATTTTACTCTCCCCGGTAACATCAGAATTCCCCATTAGAAGTGAAAATAGTTAAATAAAACGTCAACATTCATTCAATAATATTCATTTAAACCATACTTAAACATTATTTAAATTCCTCAGCAGCCATTTTAAATAAGCGTATTATCCCTCACGTTTTACAACGATCTCGTTATGGCGAGGCTCCTGTACAAATACACGTTATCGCTCTGGTGGGTTCGAGAGAACCGGCACAGGGTAAAACAGGCACTGTCGAATCAAGGCTTTGCCAGTATAACTTCCCTTACGGGATACGGTGTACAGTGCTGAACCCAGGACGTGGGGATCTCCTTTCCGACATGCCCTGTCTTGCTCGCCCCTGAGAGATTTTATTATTCAAAGGGAAGTTACAATGTCTTACGCTATTCACAACCAAAATCTGGCTTTTAACGACAGCGCCATCGCGCAATATATGAATACCGATTTTATCGTTATTGATATTTCATTATGCGTGGCTCTGGCACGCGAGCAGTTCTTTGAAAAATTAAAAGATGATGATATTCCGTCACATATTTTTATCGAAGACAACGGTCGCCTCGCGGGTTTGATGGCCGTACGTAAATTATTGCAGGCCACGGATACCGTACAGCCCGTTAAGGGGCTGATGATATCGGATTTTATCCAGCTTAAACCGGAAGATGAGCGGGCTGATGTCGCCGGGTTGCTGGCGCACGCAGGTGCGGATGTCGTACCGGTGGTGACCCACGGCAAGCTGGTGGGCTGCCTTACCGAGCGTGAAATCGCCCATCTGCTGGAAGATGACGTTACTGAAGATGCCCAGCTTCAGGGGGCAACGCTGCCGCTGGAGAAGCCCTATCTGGAAACCAGCGCCTTTAGCCTGTGGAAGAAACGCTCCGTCTGGCTGCTGCTGCTGTTTGTCGCGGAAGCGTATACCAGCTCGGTGATCCAGCATTTTGAAGAGGCGCTGGAATCCGCCATTGCGCTGGCGTTCTTTATTCCGCTGCTGATTGGCACCGGCGGAAACAGCGGGACGCAGATTACCTCGACGCTGGTGCGCGCCATGGCGCTGGGTGAAGTCCACCTTCGCGACGTGGGTCGCGTGCTGCGCAAAGAGATGAGCACCTCGTTAATGATTGCCGCCACGCTGGGCCTGGCGGGCTGCGTTCGTGCCTGGATGATGGGCATTGGGATGGAAATCACGCTTATCGTCAGCCTGACGCTGGTCTGCATTACGCTGTGGAGCGCCATTGTCTCATCGGTGATCCCGATGGTATTGAAACGCTGCAAAATCGACCCGGCGGTCGTTTCCGCGCCGTTTATCGCCACGCTGATCGACGGTACCGGGCTCATTATCTACTTCAAAATCGCACAGTATACGCTGGGGCTGGAATAACGAAAAAACCCTGCGATATTGCTATCGCAGGGTTTTCGAATTTGGCGGAAGCGTAGAGATTCGAACTCTAGAACCCTTTCGGGTCGCCGGTTTTCAAGACCGGTGCCTTCAACCGCTCGGCCACGCTTCCAAAGTGAGGCGCACTATAAACATCTCTGAGCATGATGTAAAGCAGGAAATTGCATTACGTTGAGCTTCTTGCCTCATTCCCTTCCGCTCCGATCACTTATTCGTCATCGGCTGGCTAAAATGTAAACATTTATTTTTACATCACATAAACTTATTAGAATGAAAGTTTGTGATCTAGACTCTTTTTCATACACCGCAGCTTATCCGTGCAACATTGCCACCTCAATATGCCCTTGTAAGACCCTATTCACGCAGGTCACTGCGATAAGAGATTTTCCATGAAATTATTCGATACCGATAACTACAGACTTATTCTCTGGCGTAAATTTCTGCCGTGGCTGATCCAGAACGGTGCGCAAAAAAACAACCCGCATGACTATTTTCTGGTGTACTTAAAAGATGTCGACAATACGCGTTATATTCTGAAGAAGCACGAAAGCAGCAACGTTGTGCTCTGCCCGATGCATAAAAGCGAAGATGTCAGTATGAGCGTGGAAGATATCAGCGAAATGCAGGCTGAAATGATTCACTATAAGCGCAATGGGTTTCAGGCTTACAAAGGCATTATCCCGTTTGCCTTTGACCATTATACGAAAATCATCACCTTAAAAACGGCCCTTGCTCGTCTGAAAGGGCGCTGTATTTCTGGCCTGAAATCTGATTCAGAAACCATCAGCCGGGACCGTTACAACTTGCTCAGGCTGCTGGTGACCGACTACGTCAACCAGCGCCCTTCGCGCGTTTCGTCTGGTTTTACCCAGCGGGAAGTGATCGCCATGCTTTACGGCACACTTTGGTATAAACATATCAAAAATGAGTCGTTTAGCAGAAAAATCGCGCTCTTACTTGAGTCGCTCGTGATCACGGGCGATCTCAGCGAAGAGGGTAAGGTGTACTACGTGCAGGGCCAGGCTATTACCACCATGGTCGAGTATGAAAAAGAGGACCAGCGGGTAACGCATCAGCAAAAAATGCAGAAAAAAATTACGCGTTTTATGTTTGCGATAACGCTATCTACGCTGCTGATTATTCTGGTTCTGCTGTCGATGGCAGGGGTCGTCGACCTCGCCGCTGTCTGGCAGAAAATACTACAGATTAAGCCTCTTAGATTTTTAATGAATTTTATCTAATACCCTGCCCATTAATTATGAATTTTATTTTTATCAGCGATAACTATTACCTTTGCCACGGTGTCTCAAGCTCACTGACATCTACCCATTTGATTCGCGATGAGGAGGATATTCACCATCTTTATGAGGTCGATCCCGAGCTGGATTTTATCATTGCGATTGAACAGGATAAGTTACGCAATAAAACCATTCAGCAGGTCAAAAAAGTCAAGCGTGATTACATTGTCCTGATGCATGAGATAGAAGCCAACAGCGCGGTGAGAATTGATAATATTATCTATTCGTCGATGCATTTTACTGCTCACCCTTTTCAGCAGCTGATGCGTTTTTATCGGGCGCTCAGGACACACTCCTTTACCCGACGCGAATATGACGTGCTAAAGCTTTTCCATATGGAAAATCATGAAATCGCGAAAAAGCTGCAACTGTCACAAAAAACGACCAGCACCTACCGCGTGAGGATCCTCGAGAAATTGAATATGCGTTCAAAAAACATTCTGGCGATGACCCGTATAAAATCGGCGATTGTCGATCAGAAACTGTGATCTTTTGGCTTACCTTGGGAAAACCGGGGCCTCAGGTTTCGCCCTGAGGGGGTTTGGCGGGCGCGGTATACCAGTTCTCTTTGGCAACCATTACGCTGCCCTCTGGCTGCATAACAAAATTCGGAGACATGATCTGCACGTTAAATTCGTTAAACACATCCTGTATCTGGCTATGCAGTTCATTGCGGGCAACCGCGAGGGACTGGTCGGGCAGCAGACGAACCTGCAACTCGTAGGCGATATACCAGTCCATTAACCCTAACTGGCGCACCAGCGGCGGCTCAGAAAGATCAATCCCTTTTGCCCGTTTCGCGGCCAGCTCCAGCATGGCATGCACCTGACGCCATGGGGTGTCATAACCAATAGTGACGCTGACCGTCAGATTGAGGCTGCCATCGGGCTGTAGCGCGCTAAGGTTGGTGATCTTACCGCTCACCACCACCGCATTGGGCACGGTAACGACATAATTTTCCCGGGTAATAATTTTGGTCGCCAGCATGCCTATTTCACTGACCTTACCTTCGTTATCCGCCACCCGAATGACATCGCCTTTACGCAGTGCGCGGGAGTAAATCAGGACCAGACCGCTCATGGCATGGTTCATCACCCCTGCCGAACCCAGCGTTAACATCAGGCCGAAGAAGACGCTAATACCTTTAAACGCCAGTGAGTTTGCGCCGGGCAGAAACGGCCAGGCAGCGGAGAGAGCAAATAGCCAGACGGCGACGGAAATGAGCTTACGGGTAGCCCCCACGGTTTCCGGATGTACGCCGGGAAGTTGCAGACGACCAGCCTCCACCTGATTCAGCACCATCCTCAGAAGCTTCAGAATAAAAGCGGTAATGAGGAAAATGATCAGAACAATAGTCAGCCCCGGCAAAGCCGAGACAATCGCCAGGGCAATTTGCTGCACCACGCGAAGCGACCAGTCTCCCAGCGACGTGCCCCACACCCGCGTCCACGGAAACAGACTGAATGCCCAGCTCAGCCAGACGTAAAAGCCGATTAAACCCAGCAGGAACATCA
Organism: Enterobacter sp. DSM 30060; assembly: GCF_013375955.1. Classification (NCBI taxonomy): domain Bacteria; kingdom Pseudomonadati; phylum Pseudomonadota; class Gammaproteobacteria; order Enterobacterales; family Enterobacteriaceae; genus Enterobacter; species Enterobacter sp. DSM 30060. The sequence goes on along the minus strand of NZ_CP056118.1, from coordinate 3,433,852 downwards.
GCAAGGCGTAAAGCCGAATCTCAATGGCGCCAATGTACCGCCGCCAGCTTTGCGGCACCCGGCTGCGATTCTCCACAATACGCAGACGGTAGACGCGTCGAAACCAGCGCCAGGATCGCCAGGCGCCATAGCAGAGCAGCAAAAGCGCCAGCAGGCCAGCGGCAGCTTTTACCGTCGACAGCGCCAGCCAACCGGTATCGTATTGATCGCGCAGGGCCATTCTCTGCGCTTCCATGCGCGCCAGCACGCGCTGCGCGGCCTGATCGAGGGTGAGATCGTCCCCTTCGTCCAAATCCCCTTCCGTCAGCAGCATCACGGGCTTACCGTTCATCACGATCAGCCGCCCCTGCTGGTTATAGCGGGTCACGGGGACGATAGTGAGCGGCTCACGCACGTCCGCCTCGGTAAAATTGCGCAGGGTGTTGCGGATGCGTAAAACGCGCTCCTCCGGCGTGGTCAGGCCAAATTTCGCCTGAAGCATGACGATCGGCTGATGAAAGATATAGACCGTCCGGGCGCGCTCCTGCTCAGAAGGCGCCTGGCGGGGCTCGGCGGCATACGATGAGAAGGCGCTCAGGGAAGCAAAACAGAACGCAAACGCGAGCAGGATCTTTTTCATCCTCACTACCCCAAATCAGAAATCTTGTTGTTTTTCAGGCAACCCGCGAATGCCAGGTGGGTATGTTGAGAATAGTCCAGCCTTTCGTTTCTGCAACAAGCGACGGTGAGCGTGTTGCTCTCAATCACAATATATGTATTATGTTATAACATAACAATTTGGGATTGTGTTCTATGTTACTTAAAAAAGGGTTATTTCTGGCTTTATTGCTCTCCACGGCGCCTGCCGCTTTCTCAGCAACCTCATGGCCCCTCACGATTGAAAATTGCGGCGTAAAGCAGACCTTTGCGCAGGCTCCTCAGCGCGTCGTGACCGTGGGACAGCATGAAACAGAATTACTGCTCGCACTGGGGCTGGAGAAAAAGATCGCCGCAACGTCGGTCTGGTTCGGCAAGCTCCCGGATCCGCTGGCAGATGCCGGGAAAAATATCCCTCGGCTTGCAGATAATTCCCCCTCATTTGAAGCCGTGGTGGGACAGAAACCTGAGCTCGTTCTCGCGCAGTATCACTGGCACATTGGTCCGCAGGGAGAAGTGGGCACCCGTGAGCAGTTTGCCTCGCTGGGGATTAATACGTGGATCTCTCCTGCCGACTGCACGGATAAAGCGGTGACGGAAAAGTCAAACGCAGACGGAGCACGCAGCGCGCCGTTTTCGCTGGCCGAAATCACACGGGAAGTGACAGATCTGGCGACGATATTTGATGTTTCCGCGCGAGGTGAGCAGCTTAATCATACGCTGACGGAACGTATCAAAAAGGCCCAGGCGCGCGTCTCAGCGAAACCGCTTCGCGTCGTATTCTGGTTCTCAAGTAGCCGTCTGAATGGCGATCCCTGGGTGGCGGGGAATTACGGCGCGCCTGGCTGGATCAGCCGCACGCTGGGGTTGAAGAACATTATTGACTCTCATGACGAATGGCCGGCTGTAACCTGGGAACATATTGCCCAGTCGCAGCCGGACGTGATTGTTATCGCCGGGATGTCCCGCAGGCTCTACCCTGCCGATGACGTTGAGGTAAAAAAAGCATTCTTGCGTAATGACCCGGTGACGAAGAACATGCCTGCGGTCAGGAACAACCACATTATTGTGGTGCCGGCGATGTCGTTAAACCCTTCATTACGTAACGTCGATGCGGTTGAGCTTATCAGCGAGCGGCTGGCTTCTTTCCGGGATGAACAATGAGTCATTTCGCTTTTGACCGCCGCCAGCAAGGTTTACTGGCAGCAGGCGTCATGGCGCTGCCGCTAATGCTGGTTTTTGCCGCCAGTATCGGTGATATGCCGGTGTCGTATGCCAGTACCGGGAAAGCGATCCTCAACGGACTGGGTTTGACCTCTTATGCGTTGCCACAAACGGAGGAGGGTATCGTCTGGCAATATCGCATGAGCCGGGCAGTGATGGCCGCGTGCAGCGGCGGTGGCCTGGCGCTGTGCGGGCTGGTGTTACAGTCGATCCTGCGTAACCCTCTGGCTGAGCCTTATCTGTTGGGGATTTCCGCGGGCGCCTCGCTGGGGGCCGTCTGCGTGATGCTTCTCGGCATGGGGGGAAGCGTGATTGGCGTGAGCAGCGGTGCGTTTGTCGGCTCCTGCGCCGCCTTTGCGCTCATCATGGTGATTACAAACGGGATGAGTGAAAGCCCCTCGCGCATTTTGCTGGCCGGTATTGCGGGCACCCAGCTCTTCAACGCCATGACCGCGTACGTCGTCAGCACGTCCGCCAATGCCGAGCAGTCTCGTAGCGTCATGTTCTGGCTGATGGGGAGTCTGAGCGGCGTGCGCTGGCCTGACGTGCTGCTGGCGCTGGCCGTTACGCTTGCGGGTTTACTGGTGGTATTGCTCTTTTCCCGGGCGCTGGACACCTTCACCTTCGGGGATGAGGTCTCCACCACGCTGGGGATCCCGGTTACCGCCGTGCGTATTGTTTTATTGCTGACCTGTGCCGTTGTCACCGCCACGTTGGTGAGCGCTACAGGCGCAGTGGGGTTTGTCGGGCTGGTCATTCCCCATGTGACGCGCATGCTATGCGGGCCGGGCCATCGCCGCTCGATCCCGCTGACGTTTCTCATCGGCGCCCACTTTATGATCCTTGCCGATATCGTCTCACGCACACTGATCGTGCACCAGGTTCTGCCCATCGGGGTGGTGACTGCGCTGGTGGGCGCCCCCGTCTTTGTGGCGTTGCTTTATCAAAACCGAAAGGAGCATCCATGAATATAACAGTGGCCGGGTTAACCGTAACCCGACAGGCGCAGACGGTGCTTAAGGATATCGATCTCGACCTGCCATCCGGGCAGATTGTCGGCCTGTTAGGGCCAAACGGCTCAGGCAAGTCGACGCTGCTGCGCTGCCTCGCCGGGCTGTTTCCAAGACACAGCGAATGTGTTGCGCTTAATGGCACAACGCTTGGCTTGATGCCGCTGAAAATACGGGCGCAGCACATGGCGTTTGTCCCGCAACATGCTGAGGTCGACGGGGAACTGACCGTTGAGGATATTGTCAGGCTGGGGCGTACGCCCTACCGGAAAACATTCCAGAGAACCACGCGCGACGATGAGGCTGCGGTTGAACAGGCGATTGGCCTGATGCAGTTATGCAGCTTACGCCAGCGGCGATGGCACTCTTTGTCAGGCGGAGAACGACAGCGAAGTCAGATAGCCCGCGCACTGGCCCAGCAGCCGCAGGTGCTGTTGCTCGATGAACCGACAAACCACCTGGACATTCAGCACCAGCTGGAGCTGATGCGGCTCGTTTCACAGCTGCCGCTTACGGTGGTGGTTGCACTGCACGATCTCAATCTTGCGGCCAATTATTGCCAGCGTCTGATCCTCCTGAAGGCCGGGCAGATCGCAGCCACGGGTGCGCCCGAAGCGGTGCTGACGCCCTCGAACATCGCGGATACCTGGTGCGTAAAAGCTCAGGTCTGTAAGGCCGACGCCGGGATCACGATAAGCTATAACATGGGTAACATGGCGGAGAGCCAGAACAAAAGCAAAAACCCCTGCGATATTGCTATCGCAGGGGTTTCGAATTTGGCGGAAGCGTAGAGATTCGAACTCTAGAACCCTTTCGGGTCGCCGGTTTTCAAGACCGGTGCCTTCAACCGCTCGGCCACGCTTCCTAAGTGAGGCGAACTATAAACACCTCACCGCGCGCTGTAAAGGGTGCGCGCATTCGTTCGCTTTAAAAATAGCCAAAATGCGTTTAATCGGTTGAATAGACAACAGATTGGCCGTTTTACCAGCATAATATCCACCGCGGATCGTTAGTGCTTTTTGATGTACATATCTTTGGTGTAGTAGTAGCCAAGCTTATCCGGCGTGAAGCCCCCTACCCACGGTTTCACCAGGTGCGTGCGCACGTAGTGATAGACAGGGATCGCCGGCACATCGCGCCCCAGCAGATCTTCTGCCTGCTGGTAGAACTTACCGCGCTCCTCCGCCGTTTTCGCCTTCGCCGCATTCACCAGAGCCAGATCGTATTCCGGATTGCTGTACTGAGTGGTGTTTTGGCTGTCACCGGTACGGAAGTTATTCAGGAAGGTTGCGGCGTCATCGTAATCAGCAATCCAGGCGTAGCGCACCGCGTCAAAGTTATGGGTGTGCATGGTATCAAGCATGGTTTTCCACTCCTGGTTTTGCAGCTTCGCCTCTACGCCGAGGTTCTTCTTCCACATCGAGCTGGCGGCAATCGCAATACGCTGGTGCGATTCCGAGGTGTTATAGAGGAGATTAAAGCTGAGCGGATGGCTGTCGTTAAATCCGGCTTCGGCCAGCAGTTTTTTCGCCTCGGCAATGCGTTTATCCATCGGCCAGCTAGCGTAATCAGGGTTCTGTAACTTGACGCCGCCAATATCCGGCTGGCTGATGAGCCATGCCGGGCGTTGCCCCTGCCCTAAAACTTTCCCGGCGATAATATCTTTATCCAGCGCCAGATTCAGCGCCTTACGCACGCGGGCGTCGCTGAACGGCGGCCGGGTGGTGTTGAATTCGTAATAATAGGTGGCAAGCTGCGGCGATACGTCCAGCTCGTTCCCCAGCGTTTTCTTCAGCTGAGCAAACTGGTTGATCGGCACCGTGTAGGCGATGTCGATTTCGCCCGCTTTGTAGCGGTTGACGTCAGCGGCTTCGGAGGAAATGGGCAGATAGGTCACCTTGTTGATGACGGTATGTGCGTTATCCCAGTATTTCGGGTTTCGCACCGCCACAATGCGTTCGTTCACCACCCACTGTGACAGTTTATAGGCCCCGCTGCTGACGAAGTGCTCCGGTTTGGTCCACTTATCACCGAAACGACCTACCAGGACTTTATCTATCGGCACCAGAGACGGGTGAGCCAGCATCGCCAGGAAAGCAGCATTTGGCTGGGTGAGCGTCACTTCCAGCGTGGTGTCATTGATGGCTTTCACGCCCAGCGACTCGGGTGCTTTTTTGCCTTCTGCGATATCAGTGCCGTTGACGATACGCATACTGCCGGGATAGCTGGCATACGGAGAGACGGTTTTCGGGTCGACCAGTCGCTGCCAGCTCCAGACAATATCTTCCGCGGTGATGGGGGTGCCATCGCTCCAGGTTATGCCCGGGCGCAGATGGAAAGTCCAGACGGTGTTATCTTTATTTTCCCATTTCTCCGCCAGGCGCGGCTGGATTTCACCTGCCGGAGAGACGCTGACCAGCCCGTCGAATAAATCGCTGATAATATTGAATTCGACATCGCTTTCGACTTTATGCGGGTCGAGCGAGGCGGGTTCACTGCCGTTGTTCCTTACCAGTTCCTGCTTATCTGCCAGCTGGGTTCCTGCCGGCACGTTAGCCGCCCAGGTTGCCGTGCTGGCGCACAGGACCCCTGCGGTTAACAAAGAGAGCGTAAAGTGCATGCGTGTTTGTGGTTTCATTTCCTTCGCCTTATTGTCTGTTTTTATGACGATCCGGAAATAACTCTTAGCGGCCTTAGGGAAATAACGCAATATTTTTCAGTGACCTATAAGAGGTTGATCTGAATACGCCTTGCATACCGCACTTCATTCTGAGTACAAAGGCTTTACCAGAATAAAAAACCAGCATAATCCCTAAGGGGCTGAGTAAAGATGGGTAAAACCACTTTGCGTCTGCCGCGCCGTTTCCTATTCTTTGCGCTAATTACATCTGTCATAAGAGAGTGACTCATGGATCGTATAATTACTTCTTCACGCGACCGCACATCGCTACTCAGCACCCATAAGGTGCTTCGCAATACCTATTTCATGCTCAGCCTGACGCTGGCGTTTTCGGCGATCACCGCGACGGCCAGCACCGTACTGATGCTGCCTTCTCCGGGCCTGATCCTGACGCTGGTGGGTATGTATGGTCTGATGTTCCTGACCTATAAAACCGCGGATAAACCGGTGGGTATTCTCTCCGCTTTCGCCTTCACCGGCTTCCTGGGCTACATCCTGGGGCCAATCCTGAACGCCTATCTGTCTGCCGGAATGGGCGACGTGATTGGTATGGCGCTGGGCGGTACCGCGCTGGTGTTCTTCTGCTGCTCGGCCTACGTGCTGACCACCCGTAAGGACATGTCCTTCCTCGGCGGTATGCTGATGGCGGGTATCGTGATTGTGCTGGTCGGTATGCTGGCGAACATCTTCCTGCAATTGCCTGCTCTGCATCTGGCAATCAGCGCGGTGTTTATCCTGATTTCATCCGGCGCAATCCTGTATGAAACCAGCAACATCATTCACGGCGGTGAGACGAACTATATCCGCGCCACCGTGAGCCTGTATGTGTCGCTGTACAATATTTTTGTCAGCCTGCTGAGTATCCTGGGCTTCGCCAGCCGCGATTAACTCACCGTGCTGTGAACAAAGCCCCGCTTATGCGGGGCTTTGTTTTTTTGGTAGACTGAGGCGGTTTTTGACAAACGCGTGAATGAATATGTTGAGTTTTGAAGGCAAAGAGATCGAAACCGATAACGACGGTTATCTGAAAGAGAGCAGCCAGTGGAGCGAAGCGCTGGCGGAGAAAATTGCGGAAAACGAAGGAATTACCCTCTCCCCGGAACACTGGGAAGTGGTGCGCTTTGTGCGCGAATTCTACCTCGAATTCAACACCTCTCCGGCTATCCGCATGCTGGTCAAAGCCATGGCGAATAAATTTGGCGAAGAGAAAGGCAACAGCCGTTATCTGTATCGCCTGTTTCCGAAAGGCCCGGCTAAACAGGCGACAAAAATTGCCGGCCTGCCAAAGCCGGTAAAATGCATTTAATAGCGAATACTGAAGTCAGCGTATTCCCGGCCGGGTTGATGCGGTTCCGTTAGCACCTTATCAACCCGCGCGCTGCGCGGTCCGCCCGCTTTCAGCCACGCCACCAGCTTCTCTACCCGATCCGCCTCACCGCAGGCCACAACCTCCACGCTGCCATCATCCATGTTACGCGCATACCCCGTCAGTCCGAGCTGAAGGGCTTCGCGCTGGGTGCTGTAGCGGAATCCGACGCCCTGTACAAGGCCATGGACCCAGGCAATGGTGCATACATTTGACATCATCCTTCTCCTTATCCGACTGGCGCGTTGCATTTCCTCGCTGAAGTCGGGAAAATGGCGGCCATTTCATTGGAATCGACAGAATAGCAAATTATGAGTGTACGTTTAGTGTTAGCCAAAGGGCGCGAGAAGTCATTACTGCGCCGCCATCCCTGGGTCTTTTCCGGCGCGGTTGCCCGCATGGAAGGTAAAGCCAGCCTCGGTGAAACCATCGATATTGTTGACCATCAGGGGAAATGGTTAGCACGCGGCGCATACTCGCCTGCATCTCAGATCCGCGCGCGCGTCTGGACGTTCGATAAAGAAGAAGCCATCGATATCGACTTCTTTGTCCGTCGTCTGCAACAGGCGCAGCAGTGGCGCGAGTGGCTGGCAAAGCGTGACGGGCTGGACAGCTATCGTCTGATTGCCGGTGAATCCGACGGGCTGCCGGGCGTGACCATTGACCGCTTCGGCAATTTCCTGGTGTTGCAGCTGCTGAGCGCCGGGGCGGAATACCAGCGTGCTGCGCTAATTAGCGCCCTGCAAACCCTGTTCCCGGAATGTGCCATTTACGACCGCAGCGACGTGGCGGTACGTAAAAAAGAGGGCATGGAGCTGACCCAGGGCCCGGTCACCGGCGAACTGCCGCCTGCCCTGCTGCCTATCGAGGAGCACGGCATGAAGTTGCTGGTGGATATCCAGGGCGGCCATAAGACCGGTTATTACCTCGACCAGCGTGACAGCCGTCTGGCAACGCGCCAGTACGTTGCCGATAAGCGCGTGCTGAACTGCTTCTCCTATACCGGCGGCTTTGCGGTCTCTGCCCTGATGGGCGGCTGTGCCCAGGTTGTGAGCGTCGACACCTCACAGGAAGCGCTGGATGTGGCGAAACAGAACGTTGAGCTGAACAAGCTGGATCTGAGCAAAGCGGAGTTTGTGCGCGACGACGTGTTCAAACTGCTGCGTAAATACCGCGACCAGGGCGAGAAATTTGACGTTATCGTGATGGACCCGCCGAAGTTCGTAGAAAATAAAAGCCAGCTGATGGGCGCCTGCCGTGGCTATAAAGACATCAACATGCTGGCGATCCAGCTGCTGAACCCGGGTGGCGTGCTGCTGACGTTCTCCTGCTCTGGCCTGATGACGACAGATTTATTCCAAAAAATCATCGCCGATGCCGCAATAGATGCGGGTCGTGATGTACAATTTATAGAGCAGTTCCGTCAGGCCGCCGATCACCCGGTGATCGCTACCTACCCGGAAGGGCTGTATCTGAAAGGGTTTGCCTGTCGCGTCATGTAACTTGAAAAGAGAAATATTGCCCGCACATAGTGTGTATGTAATGTTTCCCGGGAGGTGACTATGATTGCCAGCAAATTCGGTATCGGCCAGCAGGTCCGCCACACCTTGCTTGGATATTTGGGTGTGGTCGTGGATATCGACCCGGAGTATTCCCTTGATGAACCGTCAGCAGACGATCTGGCCGTTGACGCAGAGCTTCGCGCCGCGCCCTGGTATCATGTGGTTATGGAGGGCGACGATGGTCAGCCTGTCCATACCTATCTTGCCGAAGCGCAGCTGAGTGGTGAACTACAGGATGAGCATCCGGAACAACCCACTATGGACGAGCTTGCTCAGACCATCCGCAAACAGTTACAGGCGCCAAGACTGCGTAACTAAAGGTGTAAAAAAGCCCGTCAAGCGGGCTTTTTTTATTTTGCCAGCCCCAGACGGGGGATGTCGATTGCCGGACAGCGATCCATCACCACCTTCAGCCCGGCATCGCGTGCCAGCACGGCCGCCTGCTCATTAATCACGCCCAGCTGCATCCACAGCGTTTTCGCGCCAATGGCGATCGCTTCCTGCGCCACGCCCCAGGCCGCCTCTGAATTACGGAAAACGTCCACCATATCCACCTTTTCCGGCACGTCCGCGAGCGTCGCATAGCCCTGCTGACCCAGCAGCGTTTTCCCCGCCACCTTCGGCGAGACCGGGATCACGTGATATCCCTGGTCCAGAAGGTATTTCATGACCCGATAGCTTGGGCGATCCGGTTTATCGCTGGCGCCGACCAGCGCGATAGTGCGCGTGGACGTCAGAATCTCGACAATGTCGTTCTCTTTCATGCTGTTCCTCCTGGTTTTTCTCAAAGTGTACGTCAAAGCGGACATCTCAACCACGCATCCCATACAGAAGTATGAGGGCAAAACGGCAAAATATGTCTATATGTTAGTAAACGTGTTTATCGAAAAATTTTGATACATTCTTACCAGGTAGTTTGTCTACAGGAGTCTGCTATGAAAACCGGCATTGCCTGGGCTGTGGTTGCATTAATCATGCCGGTTTGTGTTTTCGCAACCACCCTCAGACTCTCAACCGACATTGACCTGCTGGTGCTGGACGGAAAAAAAGTCTCCAGCTCCCTGCTGCGGGGCGCAGACAGCATCGAGCTGGATAATGGCCCGCATCAGGTGGTTTTTCGGGTTGAAAAGACGATTCGCCTCGCCGACAACGAACAGCAGGTGTACATTTCGCCTCCGCTGGTGGTCAGCTTTAATACCCAACGCATCAGCCAGGTCAATTTTCGTCTCCCGCACCTTGAGACAGAAAAAGAGTCACTGGCATTTGATGCCTCACCGCGCATTGAGCTGGTGGACGGGGATTCTATGCCCATCCCGGTAAAGCTGGATATCCTGGCGCTGACAAAAAGGCCAAAAGGAACAGATTACGAAGCGGACACGGAGATCTATAACAGAGCCAGCAGGCGCGCCTCCCTGCCCCAGTTCGCCACCATGATGGCGGATGACAGTACCCTGCTTTCGGGCGTATCGGAGCTGGATGTACTCCCTCCTCAGTCGCAGACCCTTACTGAGCAACGCCTCAAATTCTGGTTCCAGAATGCCGATCCGGACACGCGCGCCCGTTTTCTGCAATGGGCGAAACGACAACCTTCGTCGTAAGCCACATTTTTTCGTCCTTTCTCTTGCAGCATCAGTCAGTTCCCGTCATCGTGTAGCGAGGTAACCTCACGGATAAGATTATGGAACTGACAACACGCACACTTCCGGCGCGCAAGCACATTGCTCTGGTTGCGCACGATCACTGTAAACAAATGCTGCTTAACTGGGTTCGTCGCCATCAGCCTCTTTTACAGCATCATGCCCTTTCTGCCACGGGAACAACCGGCAACCTGATCCACCGCGAAACCGGTCTGGAAGTGAATGCCATGCTGAGCGGCCCGATGGGGGGTGACCAGCAGGTCGGCGCTCAGATTTCGGAAGGTAAAATTGACGTTCTGATATTCTTCTGGGATCCGCTGAACGCGGTTCCGCATGATCCGGACGTTAAAGCGCTGCTGCGTCTGGCGACGGTATGGAACATTCCGGTAGCCACCAATCTTTCAACGGCAGATTTCATCATTGAATCGCCGCAGTTTAACGATCCAGTGGAGATTTTGATCCCGGATTATCAGCGTTATCTTGCGGAGAGACTGAAGTAGTTTTTTGCCCGGTGGCGCTGCGCTTACCGGGCCTACAGAATTTGCCCGGCGCGTTACGGCTTTCTCGCCACCGGCACGTCAATACTTTTCAAAATATCGACAAACACCGACGGCTCCTCTTTGTTGAACAAGAGCCACACGCGATGGCGCGCGCGGGTTATCGCCACGTACAGTAAGCGCCGCTCCTCTGCATCCGGGAAATCTTCCGGAACAGGTAATAACGCCTCTTCCATCACGGATTCCCGCGCCGGTGCCGGGAATCCGTCACTCCCCTCTTTCAGCCCCACCACAATTACGTAGTCGGCCTGCTGCCCTTTACTGGCGTGAATGGTCATAAAATCGAGCTGTAGTTTTGGCCAGCGCGTCGCCGCTTTTTCCAGCGCCGTCGGCTTGAGGTGGTGATAACGCGCCAGGACCAGAATCCGTTCATCCGGTTTCGCATAGCCGCTCAGTTTATCCAGCAGCGGTTCCAGCTGATCGTCCGCCAGCAGCGTGACGGCCTTTTTATCCCCCGAAGTCAGGCTGTTAAGCGGCTTCGACAGCTGATGCGGGTTCTGCTGAATAAAACGGTTGGCAATTTCACCAATCCGCGAGTTGAAGCGGTAGGTGGTGTCCAGATCGCTGCGATCGCCTTCCCCAAAATAGTGATGGAAGGCCGTCGTGAGGGAAAGTTGCGCCCCGCTGAAGCGGTAGATAGCCTGCCAGTCATCGCCCACGGCAAACAGCGACGTGTGTTTATTCTGCGCCCGCAGCGCCGAAAGCAGCGCAGCGCGCTGCGGCGAAATATCCTGAAACTCATCCACCAGAATGTGTTTCCACGGGCTGACGAAGCGCCCTTTCTCCAGAATGATAATGGCCTGATGGATTAGCCCGGAAAAATCGACCGCGTTTTCGTCTTTCAGCGCGGTTTTCCACGCTTTCAGCATCGGCGCCATCAGTTTAACCCGCTTAGAAAACACGGCGCGGATCGACTCCGGTGCGCTTTCTATCATCTCCGCCTGAGAGCCGCCGTGCATGCGCATCAGGCTTACCCACCGGTCGAGACGAGAGCCCAGCCGCCGCGCCAGCTTTTCATCCTGCCAGAAACTGCCCTCCGGCACCTCCCAGTTGAGTTCCTCTTCAAGCCACTGACGCCAACCTTTCGCCTGCGCCTTTTTTTCACTGCACTGCTGACGCCATACCTTGATAAACAGCGCCTGGCGAGCCTGAGCATCATTCTCCAGCTTGCTGACAACAGGGACTTTTTTGCTGCCCTGTTGAATAATGTGTAAAGCGAGGGAGTGGAACGTGCGCGCCGAGATATCCTGGGTATGCAAACGCGCCTGAATGCGCTCATCCATCTCCTGCGCCGCCTTGCGACCAAAAGCCAGCAGCAAAATCTGGTCGGCAACTGCCTCGCCCGTTGTCAGAAGCCAGCCCGCGCGCGCCACCAGCACCGACGTTTTGCCGCTCCCTGCGCCTGCCAGCACCAGTAAAGAGTGCTCGCCATTCACCACTGCACGCGCCTGGGCAAGATTGAGGGGCGATGATTCCACCGTACTGAAGAAATCGGCATATTGCGTAAGCATCGCCTCAGTCCAGGCCTGGTTATGCGCCAGACGGCTTTTCTCGATATCGCTAAGCCAGGCCTGACACTTCCGCCACGCATCGCGACAGTTATCAAATTCCTCAAGCCGCGCCACCGGTAAAGGCAATGCCGTCAGCGCCTGGGTGATTTTTTGCTGAAGCCCGGCGGTTTGCTGGCGCGTCAGCCACTTCTGCTGCGTATTGCTTAGCGCGATATCGTCCAGCACCTGATGCAGCACCTGTGCGGCAATCACGCTCATCTCCTGGCTCCACTGGTGCCAGCGCATGTTCAGATGATGGTAGAAGCGTTGGGTTTCCGCCCACTCGGTCCCGTGGAGTCGCACCACTTTCTCTGCCGGCAGAACGAACTCCAGCTCCCCCCATACCAGCCCTCGTTTACAGTGAATGGCCAGTAGCTGATTAAACGGAATAAGGTATTCGTGGCGTTCACCGGAGACTTTCACTCCCGCATTAAGAAGCACAACCTTGTCGTAAGGGTGCTGCGCCAGGCGTTTGCCCATTGAAGTTGCTTTCAGTTCCATATCCTGCCGGATCCACGAGGTCATAATTTGTCAGACAGTTTAACTGCCAGTTTTAAGGTGCTCCAGCCCAAAAAAACGTTACAATCACCGGGCGTTAATCATATCGAAGGAAATGAGGGTTTATGCGTACCGTTCTGAATGTGTTGAATTTTGTCCTTGGCGGTTTTGCCACCACCCTTTCCTGGCTTTTTGCCACCCTGGTGAGCATCGTGCTTATCTTCACCCTTCCGCTGACGCGCTCCTGCTGGGAAATCACCAAACTGTCCCTCGTTCCTTATGGAAATGAAGCGATACACGTGGATGAACTGGAGCCGGAAAGAAAAAATGCCCTGATGAATACCGGCGGCACGCTGCTGAATATTTTATGGCTAATCTTCTTTGGCTGGTGGCTGTGTCTGATGCATATCTTCGCCGGTATCGCCCAGTGCATTACGATTATTGGCATTCCGGTTGGCCTCGCTAATTTCAAAATTGCCACCATCGCCCTGTGGCCGGTAGGACGCCGAGTTGTTCCGGTCGAAGTGGCGCAAGCCGCGCGTGAAGCCAATGCCCGTCGTCGTTTTCAGTAATAAGGACTGGCCGCTCTCATGCTAAGCCCCCTGCTTCGTCGCTATACATGGAACAGTAACTGGCTGTATAACGTCAGGATATTTATCGCCCTCTGCGGCACCGTCGCTCTGCCGTGGTGGCTGAATGATGTGAAGCTCACCATCCCCCTCACGCTTGGGGTGGTGGCCGGCGCGCTGGCGGATCTCGACGACCGCCTGGCCGGTCGTTTGCGTAATCTGGTCATCACGCTGGTCTGCTTCTTTATTGCTTCCGCCTCCGTTGAGCTGCTTTTCCCGTGGCCCTGGCTGTTTGCCTTAGGGCTGACGGTGTCCACCAGCGGCTTCATTTTGCTCGGCGGCCTCGGGCAACGCTACGCCACTATCGCGTTTGGCGCCCTGCTGATTGCCATTTACACCATGCTGGGCGTCTCTCTTTACGATCAGTGGTATCAGCAACCGGTCCTGCTGCTATTGGGCGCTATCTGGTATAACCTGCTGACCTTAACCGGGCATCTTATTTTTCCGGTTCGTGCCTTACAGGACAACATTGCCCGCAGTTACGAACAGCTGGCCCACTATCTGGAGCTGAAATCCCGGCTGTTTGATCCGGATATCGAAGAGGACAGCCAGGCGCCCCTGTACGATCTGGCGCTGGCAAATGGCCAACTGGTCGCCACGCTGAATCAGACCAAAGCGTCTCTGCTCACCCGTCTGCGCGGCGATCGCGGTCAGCGCGGTACCCGGCGCACCCTGCACTACTACTTTGTTGCCCAGGATATTCACGAGCGCGCCAGCTCCTCGCATGTGCAATACGCTGACCTGCGCGAGAAATTCCGCTACAGCGACGTGATGTTCCGTTTCCAGCGTCTGCTGTCGATGCAGTCTCAAGCCTGCCAGCAACTTGCGCGCTCAATACTGCTGCGCACGCCCTATCAGCACGATCCTCGCTTTGAACGCGCATTCAGCCACCTGGATGCGGCGCTCGATCGCGTTCAGGCCAGTGGAACTTCGCCGGAACAGTTCAAAGCCCTGGGATTCCTGCTCAACAACCTGAGAGCCATCGATGCTCAGCTCGCCACCATTGAGTCTGAACAGGCGATGGCGATGCCGGGCAATGACGCTGACAACCAGCTTGCCGACGACAGTCTCAACGGTTTCAGCGATATATGGCTGCGCCTGAGCCGGCATTTTACGCCGGAATCCGCCCTCTTTCGCCATGCGGTAAGGATGTCGTTGGTACTGTGCGTTGGCTACGCGTTTATCCAGATAACAGGATTGCACCACGGCTACTGGATCCTGCTGACCAGCCTGTTCGTCTGCCAGCCGAACTATAACGCTACCCGCCATCGACTCGCGCTGCGTATTGTCGGGACGTTAGTCGGGGTCGCCATCGGGCTGCCGGTGCTCTATTTTGTGCCTTCAGTAGAAGGGCAACTGATCCTAATTGTGATTACCGGGGTACTGTTCTTCGCCTTCCGCAATGTGCAGTATGCCCACGCCACGATGTTCATCACGCTGCTGGTTCTGCTCTGCTTCAATCTGCTGGGTGAAGGCTTTGAAGTGGCCCTCCCCCGTGTGATCGACACGCTTATCGGCTGCGCCATCGCCTGGGCGGCGGTGAGCTTTATCTGGCCGGACTGGCGTTTCCGAAATTTACCGCGCGTGTCCGACAGAGCAATGAACGCCAACTGCCGCTATCTGGACGCTATTCTTGAGCAGTACCATCAAGGTCGCGATAACCGTCTGGCCTATCGGATTGCCCGTCGCGATGCGCATAACACTGACGCAGAGCTGGCTTCCGTTGTCTCGAATATGTCAACTGAGCCGCGCGCCACGGCAGAAATCCGGGAGACAGCCTTCCGCCTGCTGTGTCTGAACCACACGTTCACCAGCTATATCTCTACCCTTGGCGCCCACCGAGAGAAACTGACGAATCCGGGCATCCTGGCACTGCTGGACGATGCCGTTTGCTACGTTGATGATGCGCTTCATCATCAACCTGCGGATGAGCCACGGGTTCACCAGGCACTGGATGAACTGGTGCAACGTATCGCACACCTTGATCCAGGCACCGACAACAAAGCTCCGCTGGTCCTTCAGCAAATTGGCCTGCTTATCGCTTTGCTGCCGGAAATTTGTCGGCTGCGACAGCAGATCGCTACCTGGCGGAATGATGGCCCTGCGACTCAGGCAGCGCATTAAACCACTCCGTAAGCTCCCGGCGAATATCCGCCGGGAGTGCCGCTTCATGTAACCCTTCAATCGCGCCTTCAAGCGCGAACAATACCCGGATACTCAGCGCTTTATTCTTAGAGCGCATTTTCAGCCAGCTCGTCTTCGCCCCCAACTGTCGTAGCGTCTCTTCATTAGTAATGCCCGCCTCCATAAGCAGGACCTCAATCTGAAAGGTCAGGTTCGGCAGATCTTTAAGCCGGTTACGCTGATGGCGCTGGTAGCGCTCTTTCCTGGCGGCATCGAGCGCAAACGAGGAGAGCTGAAGCAGTTTTTCCCTGTTTTGCCACAGACCTTCATCCACACGGTAGTAATTAAGCAGCACAGGACGTCCTCGTTTCATCAGGGTCAGAAAAGAAGAGGCGTTTTTTACACAGTATTTTGCACTTTGCTCACAGGCGCGAAGGTAAAGCTCACCGTCAGACACCATCGCGAACACCGCTTCATCCACGGCCAGGGTATAACCGCCAAACAGGGCGCGATGATGAATTTCGCCCAGCGGAGAGAGGTATTCTTGAGATTGATAAATCCGATCATAAGATATCTTTTTCATGATAATTCCATTAAAAATCATACAGTAACCACGATATTTCTTACTAACGGATCCGTTAGCAGGAAAATAGGCAACTTATTGCCGTTGGGCAAGATGATTTTTTCAGGTTCACCAGGAATGGATGAAATTTGCGAGTCGCTTTCCGAAAATGAGGTTGATCTTTATGCATACAGGGGTTACTGTATATCCATACAGTAACTACAGGGCTGGAATGAATATGTACACTTCAGGCTATGCAAATCACTTAACACCTTCTACTTCTGCCGCAGGCAATGCTGCGCAGAATTCTATCGGGCGTGAATCGACAGGGCTTATCAGTGAAGTGGTTTACCGTGAAGACCAGCCGCTGTTGACACAACTCTTACTCCTGCCGCTTTTGCAGCAGCTCGGGCAACAGTCTCGCTGGCAGCTCTGGCTGACGCCACAGCAAAAATTAAGTCGCGAATGGGTTCAGTCGGCTGGCCTGCCGTTAGCGAAGGTGATGCAGATTAATCAACTCTCCCCTTGCGATACGGTCGAGTCGATGGTCCGGGCATTACGTACCGGGAACTATAGCGTCGTGATTGGGTGGTTGCCTGAGGATCTGTCGCAAGAGGAACATTTGCGTCTGACTGAAGCGGCTGAAGAAGGTAACGCGATGGGTTTCATCATGCGGCCAGTTCGTGGAGATTCCTATCGCAGAGGACAACATCCCGGGCTAAAAATTCACTCAAATGTGTACCATTGAGTCATTTTAAGAGTTTTCCTGGAATTTTTTTCGACCGCAGTATGCAAAAAAAGTTCAACGCGCCAAAACTGCGGCAAGGCTTGTCTGACGCGGTTCTCGTTAATTTTACTGCACAAAATTCGTTCAAAAATTGTTAAATATTAGGTATACGGAACTTTTTTTTTCATATGCCTGACGGACTTCACACTTGTAAGTTTTCAGCTACGTTGTAGACTTTACATCGCCAGGGGTGCTCGGCCTAAGCCGAAGATATCGGTAGGTTTATATTTGACCACGCCCCCCGGTGAAGGATTTAACCGTGATTCCTCCGATGGAGATATTCATGGCAAATTTTGGATGATAACGAGGCGCAAAAAATGAAAAAGACAGCTATCGCGATTGCAGTGGCACTGGCTGGCTTCGCTACCGTAGCGCAGGCCGCTCCGAAAGATAATACCTGGTATGCAGGTGGTAAACTGGGCTGGTCTCAGTTCCATGACACCGGTTGGTACAACAGCAGCCTGAACAACGATGGCCCTACTCACGAGAGCCAGCTGGGTGCAGGTGCGTTCGGTGGCTATCAGGTTAACCCGTATGTTGGCTTTGAAATGGGTTACGACTGGTTAGGTCGTATGCCTTACAAAGGCGACAACGTAAATGGCGCTTTCAAAGCTCAAGGCGTACAGCTGACCGCTAAACTGGGTTACCCAGTAACTGACGATCTGGACGTGTACACCCGTCTGGGCGGCATGGTATGGCGTGCAGACTCCAGCAACAGCATCGCTGGTGACGACCACGACACTGGTGTTTCCCCAGTATTCGCTGGTGGCGTTGAGTGGGCAATGACCCGTGACATCGCTACCCGTCTGGAATACCAGTGGGTTAACAACATCGGTGACGGTGCTACCGTTGGTGTTCGTCCAGACAACGGCATGCTGAGCGTTGGTGTTTCTTACCGTTTCGGTCAGCAGGAAGATGCGCCAGTCGTAGCTCCAGCTCCGGCTCCAGCGCCAGAAGTACAGACCAAGCACTTCACTCTGAAGTCTGACGTTCTGTTCAACTTCAACAAAGCTACCCTGAAACCAGAAGGTCAGCAGGCACTGGATCAGCTGTACACCCAGCTGAGCAACCTGGATCCTAAAGACGGTTCTGTAGTGGTTCTGGGCTTCACCGACCGTATCGGTTCTGACGCTTACAACCAGGGTCTGTCTGAGAAACGTGCTCAGTCTGTAGTTGATTACCTGGTATCTAAAGGTATCCCAGCTAACAAGATCTCCCCACGTGGTATGGGCGAATCTAACCCAGTTACCGGTTCTACCTGTGACAACGTGAAACCACGCGCTGCACTGATCGACTGCCTGGCACCAGATCGTCGCGTAGAGATCGAAGTTAAAGGTATCAAAGACGTTGTAACTCAGCCTGCGGCATAAGTTATCGTCTTATAAAAAAACCCCGCCATGCGGGGTTTTTTATTATCTGAAGAAAAGTAAAAAGCTTATTTTTTACCTAACAGTGCCTGTAGATCGTTTTTCAACGTCGACATCTGGCTGGCATACTTCTCTTTGTGCTCGGCATCTTCAATCAGCTGCACCACCGTTTCCGACAGGGTTTTCCCGCGCCGTTGCGCAAGCCCGGCCAGACGCTGCCAGACCATGAACTCCAGGTCGATGGATTTCTTACGGGTGTGCTGATGCTCGGCATTGAAATGCCGTTTACGACGAGCTCGGATAGTTTGCTTCATCCGGTTTAACAAGGCCGGATTAATGTGTTTCTCGATCCAGCCGTTGACCTGTACCGGTTCGTTTTCGAGGGTCAGCAACATATCCACAGCTTCTTGTGCCGCGCTGGCTTCGATGTAGCAGGTGATCAGCTCCCCTTCACGGTGCTTTTTGACCAGGTACTTCCATTTCCAGCCGCTTTCGAGGTTTTCCAGTTGTTGATATTTCATTGCGATCTCAGTGTTACCGTGTAACTCTGTTCAGAATATCAGTTTTTTGGCAATCTGCTGAAAAGAAATCATATCCTGTGAAACGTCGCAGGCGATCCGCATGATGAAAACCCGAATCCTGATTGGGCAGAGTGCGCCGCTTACGGTATACTCCACGGTTTTACTTCTGACTAAAAAACATCAACTTTGACCATTACGAAACTTGCATGGCGTGACCTGGTTCCGGATACCGAGAGCTATCAGGAGCTGTTTGCACAGCCAGACCTCACAAAAGAACACAAATTCATACTTAGCGAGACACAACCGCGTTTGCATTACGCGCTGGAGCAGATGTCATCCCCATGGGCTACATCTCCTTTCATGCTGCTCAAAGCCCCGGAAGAAGCCGAGTATCTGACGCTTCTCGGTGATGCCATGCGCCAGTTGCAGCCAAAAACGAATACCGTTTTTGGTGGTCAGTATCATATTGCCGGTCGCGACGTGACATTCGAACCTGCCACGCAGGCAGATGGACTGTTCGCTGCAAAAGGCGAGGTGATCACCGCCAACTGGGTGGAAGCAGAACAGTTGTTCGGCTGCCTTCGTCAGTTCAATGGCGATGTTTCACTGCAACCCGGGCTGGTACACCGCGCGAATGGCGGCGTATTGCTCATCTCCCTTCGCACACTGCTTGCGCAGCCGCTGCTGTGGATGCGCCTGAAAACGGTGGTGACGCAGCAACGTTTTGACTGGGTAGGCTTCGACGAGTCACGTCCTCTGCCTGTTTCCATTCCGTCTATGCCGCTGTCGCTGACCGTCGTGCTGACGGGTGACCGTGAATCCCTGGCTGACTTCCAGGAAATGGAGCCAGAACTCGCGGAGCAGGCGGTTTACAGCGAATTTGAAGACAATATTCAGATTGCAGATGCCGATGACATGGCGCAGTGGTGTCAGTGGGTTATGGCCGTGGCGGAACGTTTCGCGCTGCCCTCACCTGCCGAGGATGCGTGGCCGGGCTTAATCCGAGAGGCCGTACGCTACACCGGCGATCAGGAAACCCTGCCGCTCTGTCCGCTCTGGATCGGCAAACAGCTGCGTGAAGTGGGCGTTATCAGCGGCAACGGTACGTTCAACGGTGAGCAACTGAGCCAGATGCTGGCCCAGCGTGAATGGCGCGAAGGCTATCTTGCTGACCGTATGCAGGATGAAATTCTGCTTGAACAGATTCTGGTGGAGACCGAAGGCGAACGTATCGGGCAAATCAATGCCTTGTCCGTCATCGAGTTCCCCGGGCACCCGCGCGCCTTTGGTGAGCCTTCCCGTATCAGCTGTGTCGTACACATTGGTGACGGCGAATTTACCGATATCGAACGCAAGGCCGAACTGGGCGGAAACATTCATGCCAAAGGCATGATGATCATGCAGGCATTCCTGATGTCTGAACTTCAGCTCGAGCAGCAGATCCCCTTCTCTGCCTCGTTGACCTTTGAGCAGTCCTACAGTGAAGTCGACGGCGACAGCGCCTCAATGGCAGAGCTGTGCGCCGTGATCAGCGCGCTTGCAGACGTGCCGATTAACCAGAATATTGCCATTACCGGGTCCGTGGATCAGTTTGGCCGTGCCCAACCGGTGGGCGGACTGAATGAGAAAATCGAAGGCTTCTTCGCAATCTGCCAGCAGCGCGGTTTAAACGGCAAACAGGGCGTGATAATTCCGGCACCTAATGCTCGCCATTTGAGCCTGAGCCAGGTGATTCTGGATGCGGTAGAGCAGGAACAATTCACCGTCTGGGCCATCGAAGGGGTTGAGGATGCACTACCCTTACTGACAAACCTGGTCTGGGACGGCGAAGGCCAGACAACCCTGATGCAGACCATTCAGGAACGTATAGCTCAGGCGACACAGCAGGATGCTCGTCATCGTTATCCATGGCCGTTACGCTGGTTAAGTTGGTTTAGTGCGAACTGATCGGACTTGTTCAGCGTACACGTGTTAGCTATCCTGCGTCCTTCACTAAAATAAGGCTTACTGAGAACATGGTAGATAAACGCGAATCCTATACTAAAGAAGACCTTCTTGCCTCTGGTCGCGGTGAACTGTTTGGCGCGAAAGGCCCGCAGTTACCAGCCCCAAATATGCTGATGATGGACCGTGTCGTGAAAATGACCGAAACCGGCGGCAACTTTGATAAGGGTTACGTAGAAGCAGAACTCGATATCAACCCGGACCTGTGGTTCTTCGGTTGCCACTTTATTGGCGATCCGGTAATGCCTGGCTGCCTGGGCCTCGATGCTATGTGGCAGCTGGTTGGCTTCTATCTGGGCTGGCTTGGCGGTGAAGGCAAAGGCCGTGCGCTGGGCGTAGGCGAAGTGAAATTCACCGGTCAGGTTCTGCCTACCGCGAAGAAAGTCACCTACCGTATCCATTTCAAACGCATCGTTAACCGCCGTCTGATTATGGGCCTGGCGGACGGTGAAGTGCTGGTTGATGGTCGTCTGATCTATACCGCGAACGACCTGAAAGTGGGTCTGTTCCAGGATACCTCCGCTTTCTGATAACGGCTTTTAGCCCCTTCCAGAAAGGCGAAACCTCCGCATTGCGGAGGTTTCTTTTTAAAGAGACGGTATCAAGCAAGTACTGCCCTGTCTCCGATGGCTTCTCGCCAGCCCCCTAGCCATTGGGACCTTTGATTCAGGGCCTGATAGGGACACATTTCTTTAGAACGTCCGGCGATGCCAGCCTGATAACCACGTTGATGAGCCCTTTCCAGGCGATCTCGTTTCTGTCTCTTCATGCCTCGTTTCCCTCATTCTTTTGTCTGGTGGAAAGAAAACAGTGGTTGCAATATGTGCAAGCACAGTTAACGAATACCCCGAATCTGCGTCAGCGTCAACGTTCAAAATTCATACGGGTGTCATATTTGTGAGCTACATGGAAGATCGTTTGTACAAAAAGTGTGATGCGGGACAAGTAACAACCTGAACGTAAAACGAAAAAAAAGCCGCAATCAGCAAGAAGCTGAGTGCGGCTTTCGTCGATGAATTTTACTTATGGCAGGCGGGAAATCTCTCTTGCTATAGTAGCCGACTCCTGTGCCCATCCCTGCGCAAGTACTTTCACCATTTCGTCATAGCCATCTTTCTGCTGCTTGAGTTCAAGATGGAAAGGACGCTTAATCAGCTGACCCTGGTGATTCAGCAGCCACTCCCCGCTGATAACAACGGCACCATCATAGCGGCCATGGAATCCCGTCACGTTAACATTCAGAGTGTCCTGATCGCTTCCCAGAGGCTGCGAGGCAACGACCCAACCGGGGAGCTGGCTGCTCAGATTCGCCACCAGCGTATTGCGTAGCTGCTGATCCAGCGGGCTGGCCCACAGGTTATTGTTGGCGATTACGTACTGCACATCGCTGGTCTGGTAGACCACCCCGTTGCCCGCCAGGTAATCTGGCACGGCAACCTGCTCAACCCACAGCAGACGGCTGCCCTGCGAGGCACTGCTCTGCGCCCCCGACTGCGCGCTTAACGGCAGCTGGTAGTAGCTTTTGTTATCGCTTCCAGAGCTACAGGCCGTTAATACCAGTGCGCCTGCGATGATTAGCCATTTTTTCATTGTTTCGCCCTCTTAGGCTCAGGATCCTTTTTATCTTTCGCTTCAAACACCAGCGCGTTGCTCTTTTCATTGAGCGTTTTCAGAACGGGCTGTAGCTCGCGTAAAACCTGATCAAGACGTTGCATATCCGCCACCATCTTGTTGTAGGCCGCTGAGCCCGGCTGGAAGCCCTGCATACTGCGATTCAGTTCACGCAACGTTTTCTGCATATCCTGCGGCAGTTGCTGCATGGACTGGTTGGCCGTGATCTTGTTGATATTATCCAGGGTAGTTTGTAGACGTTGCATCGTCGCCTGGCTCTGATGCAGTGATCCCGTCGCAGCCTCAAGCATTGGATTCAGCGGCAGATTGTTGATCTTATCCAGCGTTTCCATCAGACGCTGTTGGATCTGCGCCAGGCCACTGCTGACCGTAGGAATGATTTTGTAGCCGCCAAATTCACGGACTCCCGTCATAGGTGGCGCTTTTGGATAGAAGTCCATATCGACATACAACGCCCCTGTCACCAGGTTGCCGGTTTTCAGCGAGCCACGCAGACCGCGATTCATCAGGTCGCTGATATGCTCCCCAATATCCTGATCCTCACCAATCTGGTTAATTAAACGCTCAGGCTCAATGCGTATCAGCACCGGAATACGATAATCATCATCAAGCATTTGCTTGAGTCCCGGAACAAAGTAAGGCACTTGCCCCACTGTACCCAGACGGATACCGCGGAACTCAACTGGCGCTCCTGGCTGCAAGCCGCGTACAGAGTCCTTAAAGAACATCAGATAATCGATGTGATCGGTATAGAGCGCATCCTGAATGCTTTTTTGATCGTCAAACAGTCTGAAGGCGGTTTTTTCCGCCACCGGTTGTCCCAGATCTATACCTTCCGGCACGTCAAAACTGACGCCCCCACCAAACAGCGTGGTGAGTGAACCCATCTCAACGCGCATCCCCGCAGAGGTGAGATCCACAGCGATCCCACTGTCTTTCCAGAAACGAACGTTACTGGTCACCAGTCGGTCATTAGGCGCATTGATAAATAGCTGATAGCTGATGGTCCGTTTTTGCGGATCGAAGGTGCTCGTTTCAACCGAACCGACACGATACCCACGGAACAGCACCGGATCGCCCGGCGAGAGCTGGCCCGCTTTTTTGCTGTCCAGAATGACGCGGATCCCTTTTGCATCCGGTGGCGCAAGCGGCGGTGAATCCAGCAACTGATAGTTTGCTGGCTGGGCGCCTTTATTGCCGGGCTGGAGTTCAATGTAAGCCCCTGACAATAGCGTCCCTAAGCCGCTGATCCCTTCTCTTCCGACCTGCGGTTTCACCACCCAAAAAACGGAATCTTCATGGAGCAGTTTTTCCATGCCAGCATTCAGGCGGGCCTTAATTTCAACATGGGTTAAATCATCCGTCAGGGTCGCGCTTTCCACGACACCCACATCCACGCTGCGGCTCTTGATGGTGGTTTTTCCGCCCTCAATTCCCTCTGCATTGGTGGTAATTAGCGTGACTTCCGGTCCCTGATGGCTGTAATGATAAAACAGGATCCATGCACCGATCAGCGCGGTCACGATGGGGAAAATCCACACCGGCGACCAGTTTCTGACCTTCTGCACTTTAGCCTCTCCACTCTTATTTTCCATGCTCTTACTCTTCCTCATGGCTTGAATCGGGCTCACGATCCCACGATAAACGAGGGTCGAAGGTCATGGCCGCAAACATGGTCATAATGACGACCAAAGCAAACATCAGCGCTCCCATAGCGGGATAAATACTCATCAGCCCACCCATACGCACCAGCGCTGAGAGAACCGCAATCACGAACACGTCAATCATCGACCAGCGGCCAACAAATTCCACGACCTCATAAATCAGATGCATGCGCTCACTGTCACGCTTACCGTGCCCTTTTGCATCCCAGCAAAGCCAGGCAATGGCAATCATCTTTAAGGTCGGAACCATAATACTGGCGAGGAATATGACGCCTGCTACAGGGTAAGATCCCTCGCTCCACAGCAAAATCACCCCGGCCAGTATGGTCGAGGGCATTCTGTCGCCGAGCAAATCGGTGATCATGATCGGCAAGATATTGGCGGGCAGATAGAGCATGACAGAGGTCACCAGCAGCGCCATGGTCCATTGCAGGCTATTTTTGCGCCGGACGTGACCTTTTGTTTCACAGCGCGGACACACCTCGACATCCGCGGGCAGCACGGCGGTGCAGCAGGAGCAGGAGCGAAGCCCCTGACGGATACCCGGTACGCCCACCTTTACCGTCTGCGAGAGCGTCGGTGCCGGGGCAATATCGTCCCAGGTCCAGCGTCGGTCCACGCACTGGAAAGCGCGCAGTTGCAGCACGCAATACAGACACCACGGAATAAAGCTGCTGCCAATCCCCACATCGCCGTAGGCCATCAGCTTCACGAAGCTGACCAGGATACCCGCCAGAAAAATTTCCGCCATCCCCCAGCTTTTCAGCTGGAACAGGATCCGCGCGAGTTTGATTTTAAGGGCGGTGGGCATCCTGACGCGATTGACCAGTAGCAGAATGACGACCAGGCAAAAAGCCGGGACTATCTGCACGAACAGAAGAAAGAAGGTGCCAAGGCTGGCGTAATCTTCCGAGAACATCACGCCTGGAATTTCCAGTAACTCCACCTGGCTTACCATCCCGCCCACTTTCATAGAGATGAAAGGGAAGAGATTGGAGAGTAGTAACATGAACAGGGCTGCCAGTGCGTAAGCCGTAGGACGCTGCCTTGGCGCGTCCCACTCGGTCGTCAGCGTAGCTCCGCAGCGCGGGCAGGCAGCCTTATGTCCGTGACCAAGCTCTGGCAACGCCACGAGCATATCGCATTGCGAGCATAAAATATGCCGATCGGCATGGTGCTGGTCACACATAGATTATCCCTGTTTATGCGCCGTTTTTCAGAGACTCAAGGTACTCCCAGCGCTCAAATGCCTCTTCCAGCGCCTGCTCGGCCTGGGAGAGTTCAGCCAATACTTTCTGAGTATAGTCGTGAGGCTGCGTAAAGAATGACGCATCAGCGACCTGAATTTGCAGTGCTTCCAGTGCCGCTTCCAGCTCTTCCAGACGCTGCGGCAGCCCTTCCAGCTCGCGCTGCAAGTTATAGCTCATTTTAGCAGGAGACTTTTTGACAGTTTCTGCTTTCACAACAACAGGTTCAGCGACATTTTTGGTCTTCGCCTGTTTTTGCGCCAGCGACTGCGATTGCTGTCCACGCGCGTCATGATAGCCGCCCACATATTGACCGATGCGTCCTTCGCCTTCGAAGATCCAGCACTCGGTCACGGTGTTATCGACAAATTGACGATCGTGGCTGACCAGCATCACGGTTCCCTGATAGCCATCAATCAACTCTTCCAGCAGTTCCAGCGTTTCGACATCCAGATCGTTCGTCGGTTCATCGAGAATCAGTAAGTTACTGGGTTTCAGGAACAGGCGCGCCAGTAAAAGACGGTTACGCTCACCGCCGGACAGCGCGCGCACAGGCGTCAGGGCGCGTTTTGGGTGGAACAGGAAGTCCTGAAGGTAGCCCAGCACGTGAC
This sequence comes from Enterobacter sp. DSM 30060, assembly GCF_013375955.1. Lineage (NCBI taxonomy): Bacteria > Pseudomonadati > Pseudomonadota > Gammaproteobacteria > Enterobacterales > Enterobacteriaceae > Enterobacter > Enterobacter sp. DSM 30060. Next base: position 3,407,984 of record NZ_CP056118.1, on the reverse strand, counting down.
GCGGCTTGCCGTTAACCATTACCTCCTGTTTGCCCTCAGCGAGGTTGTCCATCACCGTACGGTCCGGATCCAGCTCTGCGCGATGCTGGTCAAAGTACGCTACTTCCAGCTTGGTACCACAGTGAATACGACCGCTGTCGGCCTGCAACTGGCCCAGCATCAGTTTCAACAGCGTGGTTTTGCCGCAGCCGTTTGGACCAATAAGCGCAATTTTGTCGCCGCGCTGAACCTGTGCGGAGAAATCGTTCACCAGCACTTTGCCGTCAACCGAATAACTCACGTTCTCCATTTCGAAGACAATTTTGCCCGAGCGGGACGCCTCTTCCACCTGCATTTTGGCGCTACCCAAGACTTCGCGGCGTTCGCTACGTTCGCGGCGCATCGCCTTCAGGGCGCGAACGCGGCCTTCATTACGGGTACGACGCGCCTTGATGCCCTGACGGATCCATACCTCTTCCTGCGCCAGCTTGCGGTCGAACTCGGCGTTTTGCAGCTCTTCCACGCGCAGGTTCTCTTCTTTCTCCAGCAGATAGGTATCGTAATCGCCCGGATAGGTCACCAGCTTGCCGCGGTCGAGGTCGACAATGCGCGTGGCCATGTTGCGGATGAACGAACGGTCGTGGGAGATGAAGATAATGGTGCCATTGAAAGTTTTCAGGAACCCTTCCAGCCAGTCAATCGCTTCGATATCCAGGTGGTTCGTTGGTTCGTCCAGCAGCAGTACCCTGGGCCCGCTCACCAGGGCACGGCCCAGCGCGGCTTTACGCAGCCAGCCGCCGGAGAGCGCCGACAGCTCCATATCCGCTTCCAGGCCAAGCTGAGCCAGCACTTCGTTAATGCGGTTTTCCAGCTGCCACAGGCCGTGGTGATCGAGCATCTCCTGCACTTTTGCCAGTTCGTTGAGATTTTTGTCGCTCGGGTCGGTCATGACCAGATGCGAAATCTCGTGGTAGCGCTTGAGGTATTCCGCCTGCTCTGAAATCCCTTCGGCCACAAAATCGTACACGCTGCCGGTAACGTTACGCGGCGGATCCTGTTGCAGACGAGAGACGACCAGATCCTGCTCGTAAACAATACGGCCGTCGTCCAGCCCCTGCTCACGGTTGAGGATTTTCATCAGCGTCGATTTACCTGCGCCGTTACGGCCGACCAGACAGACGCGCTCGTTATCTTCGATATGCAGCTCTGCATTATCGAGAAGCGGTGAGTCGCTGAAAGAGAGCCACGCGCCGTGCATACTAATTAAAGACATTTATTTTTCCTTTCAGACCGCGGAGATCAGCCAGCAGTTGTGGATTTGACGGTTACGGGCAAAGTCCTGAGACAGCGTTTTTTGGCTGATTTCTTGTGCTTTAAGTCCCAGTTCGGCCAGGCCGTCGTGATCCATGCGGAATCCGCGCTTGTTATTCGAGAACATAATGGTGCCGCCTTTACGCAGCAGACGCTTCAGGTCGGTCATCAGGCGCAGGTGATCGCGTTGAACGTCAAAGCTATCCTCCATACGCTTGGAGTTAGAGAAGGTCGGCGGATCGATAAAGATCAGATCAAACTGCTCGTCGGTATCGCGCAGCCAGCCCAGCACGTCGGCCTGTAACAGGCGATGCTGACGACCGGTTAAGCCGTTAAGACGCAGGTTGCGCTCTGCCCACTCCAGATAAGTACGGGACATATCGACCGTGGTGGTGCTACGCGCCCCGCCAAGCCCTGCATGAACGCTGGCGCTGCCGGTATAGGAGAACAGGTTCAGGAAGTCTTTGCCCTTACTCATCTGTCCCAGCATGCGGCGGGCGATGCGGTGATCGAGGAACAAACCGGTATCAAGGTAATCGGTCAGGTTAACCCACAGGCGCGCGTTATATTCGCCCACTTCGATGAAGTCGCCCTTCTCGCCCATCTTCTGATACTGGTTTTTGCCTTTCTGACGCTCACGGGTTTTCAGCACCAGCTTGTTTGGCGAAATGCCGAGTACGGCGATGGTGGCCGCAATCACATCCAGCATACGCTGACGCGCTTTTTGCGCATCAATGGTTTTCGGCGGGGCGTATTCCTGAACCACCACCCAGTCTGCATAGCGGTCAACCGCCACGTTGTATTCCGGCAGGTCAGCGTCGTAAAGGCGATAACATTCGATGCCTTCCTGCTTCGCCCACTTCTCAAATTTCTTCAGGTTTTTGCGCAGACGGTTGGCATAATCTTCCGCCAGGCCAGACGGTTTGCTGTCCGCTGCTATCTCTGCCAGATGGTAGTTTTTCTGCACGCAGTCCAGCGGGCCGTTTTTCGCCTTGAACTGGCGATCGGCACGTAATTGCAGGCAGCTCAGCAGCTCCGGCGAGGCGCTAAACAGGGAGAGGTTCCAGCCGCCGAAATGCGCTTTCATGTTGCGGCCCAGCAGGCTGTGTAGCGCAATCAGCGCTGGCTCGCTGCCAAGACGCTCACCATACGGCGGGTTGCTGATCACCGTACCGTACGGGCCTTTTGGCAGCGGATTGGTCAGGTTCGCCACATCTTTGACGTCGAAGGTCACCAGCTCACCGATACCGGCACGACGGGCGTTGCTGCGCGCGCGTTCAATCACCCGTGGGTCGTTGTCCGAACCGTAAAAGTGAGAGGTGTACTCCGCCAGCCCTTTACGGGCACGGGTCTGCGCGTCGTCTTTGACCTCTTTCCAGAGGGCTTCATCGTGCTGCGCCCAGCCTTTGAAGCCCCACTGTCCACGATGCAGCCCTGGCGCGCGGTCGGTGGCCAGCATCGCGGCTTCAATCAGCAGCGTACCGGAACCGCACATTGGATCGAGCAGCGGCGTACCCGGCTGCCAGCCGGAGCGCATCACGATAGCGGCGGCCAGTGTCTCTTTGATTGGGGCCATGCCGGTGCGATCGCGATAGCCGCGCAGATGCAGGCCTGCGCCGCTCAGATCCAGGGAAATACTGGCAGTATCGCCGTTCAGCCAGACGTTGATACGCAGATCCGGGTTTTCACGATCAACGTTCGGACGTTCTTTATTACGACGCGTGAAGCAGTCCACAATGGCGTCTTTGACGCGCAGGGCACCGTACTGGCTGTTGCGGATCTCATCGTTGACGCCGTTGAAATGCACCGCAAAGGTGGCGTCCGGGGTGAAGATCTCTGTCCAGTCGATCATCTGTACACCGGTGTAGAGATCAAGATCGCTGTAGACCTTGCACTCTTTCATCGGCAGCATGATGCGCGACGCCAGACGGCTCCACATCAGGCTCTGGTAAATAAGCCGCGTGTCGCCCTCAAAATGGACACCACCCTGAACCACCTGGCACTCTTTCGCGCCCAGGGTTTCCAGTTCAGTTTTTAACAGCTCTTCCAGCCCACGGGCCGTACTGGCAAACAGAGAATTCATATCGTCACTTTTACTCATAGAAAATTGTCGCGCATTATAGCTAATATGGCGTGTATGTCATAAAGTTGAAGGCTTATTTTATTTAGCGGGAGTGTGCAGTGGCGACGTTATCCAGGCTTTTTATTCATCCGGTGAAATCCATGCGCGGTATCGGCGTGACGCACGCGCTGGCCGATATGAGCGGATTCGCCTTCGATCGTATTTTTATGATCACCGAGCCTGACGGTACGTTCATCACCGCACGTCAGTTCCCGCAGATGGTTCGCTTTACGCCTTCCCCGCTTCATGACGGATTGCATTTGACCGCGCCAGACGGTTCAAGCGTCGTGATCCGCTTTGCTGATTTTGCGCCGGTTGATGCGCCAACGGAAGTGTGGGGCAATCATTTTACCGCGCGTATCGCGCCGGATAACATTAACCAGTGGCTGAGCGGCTTTTTCTCACGTGACGTTCAGCTGCGCTGGGTTGGGCCTGCGCTGACTCGTCGCGTGAAACGCCACGACGCGGTTCCCCTCTCCTTTGCGGATGGTTTTCCCTTCCTGCTGACCAGCGAGGCCTCGCTGCGTGATTTACAAACCCGTTGCAAAGCCAGCGTGCAGATGGAGCAGTTTCGCCCGAATCTGGTGGTGACCGGAGCGGATGCCTGGGATGAAGATACCTGGAAAGTGATCCGCATCGGCAGCGTTATCTTTGATGTCGTGAAGCCGTGCAGCCGCTGTATTTTTACCACCGTCAGCCCGGAGAAAGGCCAGAAACACCCTTCCGGCGAACCGCTGAAAACCTTGCAGTCATTTCGTACCGCGCAGGATAACGGTGATGTCGACTTCGGCCAGAACCTGATCCCCCGCTCCAGCGGCGTAATCCGCGTGGGCGACGAGGTCGAAATTCTTACCCGCGGGCCTGCAAGAGTGTACGGCGCAGGCCAGGAAGAAGAAATGGTTGACGTTGTCACCAACGTCGCTTCCGCGGTGGATATTCACTGGGAAGGCAAAGTTATTCGTGGTAACAATCAGCAGGTGCTACTGGAACAGCTGGAGCAGGCGGGTATCCGCGTACCTTATTCCTGTCGCGCGGGGATTTGCGGATGCTGTCGCATTAAACTGGTCGATGGTGAAGTGAGTGCCCTGAAGAAATCTGCGATTGGCAGTGACGGCACGATCCTGTGCTGTAGCTGTGTACCGAAAACATCCGTACAGCTGGAAGCTTAAACCGCCTGTTCGAGGCTGAAGGAATCGACGCGCAGCTGAGGCTTCAGCCTGTCATTCATCACTTTGATGGCATCACCTAACTGCATGACTCGCCCGGCAATGGTCACGCCGGGTTGGGCCAGCAAACAGAGCGCAGCGTTTTCACCGGGTTCAACCACCAGCAAATTCACCTCTTCTTCGGTATCGCTCAGATTGACGCTGGCCGCATCGCCGATAGCCGGGGTCCAGCTCATACCGTGCGCGAGGAAATGCCAGCTTTTCGGCATTTGTGGTTTCAGGAAACGGATCGCCACCAGCGCATTTAGTACCAGTTCAGCGCGCTGTTCTTTGGAGAGATTGAAGTCGCGGCATTTTTCTTCAAAAGAGAAATAGAGTGCAGCGTCGTCAACGCAAAAGCCTGAGGGAGCAAACGCGTCTGGCGTTAACATTCGGCGCGCAAAACGAGAGCGAAACAACATGCCATTGGCTAAGTCGAGCATCATACGGTCATGCTCGTCACAAAAATACCAGCGCCAGTTATCGTCAGGTTTAATTCGCATGTTTCTCTCCCGTCCCCAAAACGTCCTGTACTAAAAATGTCCTGTTTGCCGCTTCGCTTATAACACTAGTAATAAAAGACTATAATGTCTAAATAAGCAACAATGACGGAATATAAAACAACCAGGGCTGGAAATAAAGCCCTGGTTGTCTGATTAAGAGAAAAGATTAGATATGCGTGACAATTTCTTTAATCAATGGCGGCCCTTTAAAAATAAAGCCGGAATAAATTTGCACCAGTGAAGCCCCTGCCGCCATCTTCTCACGTGCAGCGATGACGGAGTCAATGCCACCCACGCCAATAATCGGCAGCTGGCCTTTTAATTCCGCGGAGAGTGCGCGAATAATTTCGGTGCTTTTTAATTGTACCGGACGGCCACTTAATCCACCCGCTTCGTCACAGTTTTTCATTCCCTGGACGAGGGAGCGATCGAGCGTTGTATTGGTCGCAATCACACCATCAATATTATGGCGAACTAAACTGTCGGCAACCTGGATCAATTCTTCTGCCGAAAGATCCGGGGCGATCTTAACCGCGACCGGAACATATTTATGGTGGATCGCCTGTAGTGCCGTTTGTTTATTTTTAATGGCGCCAAGAAGATCGTCGAGCGCTTCGCCATATTGTAATGAACGCAGCCCTGGGGTGTTAGGCGAGGATATATTCACCGCGATATAACCGGCATAGGCATAGACTTTTTCCATACAAATCAGATAGTCATCTTTACCCTGCTCGACTGGCGTGTCTTTATTTTTGCCAATATTAATACCCAGCACACCATCAAAATGGGCTTTCTTAACGTTCTCAACCAGATGATCGACGCCAAGGTTATTAAAGCCCATGCGGTTGATCAGCCCCTCGGCTTCAACCAGGCGGAACAGACGTGGCTTGTCATTTCCCGGCTGCGGACGCGGCGTCACCGTCCCGATTTCGATCGAGCCAAAGCCCATCGCACCGAGTGCATCAATGCATTCGCCATTTTTGTCCAGACCGGCCGCAAGGCCCAGTGGATTTTTGAACGTCAGGCCCATGCATTGGACAGGTTTTTCCGGCACGTTTTGACGCACCAGCGCGGCCAGAGGCGTTCCTGTAATACGACGTAACTGCTGAAATGTAAATTCATGAGCGCGCTCAGGATCGAGCTGGAAAAGGGCTTTACGAACGAAGGGGTAGTACATGAACTCTCCTGGATTCCCGGTGTGCAAACCGGGAGGGGATTATGTGCGATCCTGCCCGGAAAGGGAATTGACCTGTGGCAAAAAAAGCCATGTAAAACGCAATCGTTTACTTATCGGTTCGCTTCTTATGCTTTTTTCTGCATTCATCCTGAGGATAAATCATTTAGTGGAATAACCACGCAATGTCACACTCCTGAAAATTGTTATGAATGTTAGATAAAAGCAAACAATTAGTTATAAGGAGCAACCATGCGCGTCATTACCCTGGCCGGAAGCCCCCGCTTCCCCTCTCGATCCAGCGCACTGCTGGAATACGCTCGCGAAAAGCTTAATGCTCTGGATGTCGAAGTGTGTCACTGGAATTTGCACAATTTCGCGCCTGAAGATCTGCTCTACGCACGTTTCGACAGCCCGGCGCTGAAAACCCTGATCGAACAACTTAAGCGTGCTGACGGGCTGGTCGTCGCGACACCAATTTATAAAGCCTCTTTTTCCGGTGCACTGAAAACGCTGCTCGATCTGCTGCCCGAACGCGCGCTGGACGGTAAGGTCGTCCTGCCGCTGGCCACAGGCGGTACGGTAGCCCATTTACTGGCTGTGGATTATGCCCTCAAGCCAGTTCTGAACGCGCTGAAAGCGCAGGAGATCCTGCATGGCGTCTTCGCTGATGACTCACAGGTAATCGACTACCAGCATAAACCGCATTTCACGCCGAATCTGCAAACCCGCCTCGACAGCGCGCTTGAAACCTTCTGGCACGCCCTTAATCGTCGGGATCGCCACGCGGCGGCATTTCATCAATCACAAGGAGTGGCGCATGTTTAAAACAGTTACCCGTATCGGGCTGGCAGGTCTGCTGGCAGTGGCATCGCTGGCTCAGGCGGCGGAGAAAACGCCGGAGAGCCTGCGTATCGGTTATCAGAAAGGCAGCGTCAGCATGGTGCTGGCGAAAAGCCATGCGTTGCTGGAGAAACGTTTCCCGCAGACCAAATTCTCATGGGTCGAGTTCCCTGCCGGACCGCAGATGCTGGAGGCGCTGAACGTCGGGAGTATTGATTTAGGCAGCACCGGCGATATCCCGCCGATCTTTGCCCAGGCGGCCGGGGCGGATCTGGTTTACGTTGGCGTTGAACCCGCCAAGCCGAAGGCAGAGGTTATTTTGGTGCCGGAAAACAGCGAGATCAAAAGCGTCGCCGATCTCAAAGGTCATAAGGTTGCTTTCCAGAAAGGTTCCAGCTCGCATAACCTGCTGCTGCGCGCGTTGCAGGAGGCCGGCCTTAAATTCACCGATATCCAGCCCGTTTACCTGACGCCTGCCGATGCGCGCGCGGCGTTTCAGCAAAAAAATGTTGATGCCTGGGCTATCTGGGATCCGTACTACTCCGCCGCACTGTTGCAGGGCGGTGTGCGGGTGCTGAAAGACGGCACCACCCTGAAACAAACCGGTTCGTTCTACCTGGCGGCACGTCCTTACGCTGAAAAAAATGGCGCATTTATTCAGCAGGTGCTGGATACCTTCTCTCAGGCCGATGCGCTGACCCAAAGCCAGCGTCAGCAGAGCATCACGCTACTGGCAAAAACCATGGGCCTGCCTGAACCGGTGATCGCCACCTATCTTGACCACCGTCCTCCCACCACCATAGCGCCGGTTGACGCCCACGTTGCCGCCCTCCAGCAGCAAACGGCAGACCTCTTTTATCAAAACCGCCTGGTTCCAAAGCAGGTGAATATTCGCGAACGCATCTGGCAACCCGCTGGCATTGAAGGAAAAAAATCATGAGTCTGAATCTTTTCTGGTTTTTACCCACCCACGGTGATGGACACTATCTTGGCACAGAAGAAGGCGCCCGCCCGGTCGATCACGGCTATCTACAGCAGATCGCCCAGGCGGCAGACCGCATCGGTTTTACCGGGGTGCTGATCCCGACGGGCCGTTCATGTGAGGACGCGTGGCTGGTTGCCGCGTCGATGATCCCCGTCACCCAGCGCCTGAAATTCCTGGTAGCCTTGCGCCCAAGCGTGGTGTCGCCCACCGTCGCGGCACGCCAGGCGGCAACGCTGGACAGGCTCTCCAACGGCCGCGCGCTGTTCAATCTGGTGACGGGCAGCGATCCGCAGGAGCTGGCGGGCGATGGCGTTTTTCTCGATCATACCGAGCGCTATGAAGCCTCCGCAGAGTTCACCCGCGTCTGGCGACGTCTGCTGGAAGGGGAAACCGTCACCTTCGAAGGAAAACATATCCACGTTCGCGATGCGCAACTCTACTTCCCGCCGGTACAGCAGCCGCGCCCTCCCCTTTATTTCGGCGGATCGTCGGACGTGGCGCAGGAGCTGGCGGCTGAGCAGGTCGATCTCTATCTGACCTGGGGCGAGCCACCGGAGCTGGTTAAAGAGAAAGTTGCTCAGGTACGCGCCAAAGCCGCAGAACATGGCCGTACGGTGCGCTTCGGCATTCGCCTGCACGTGATCGTACGCGAAACCAACGACGAGGCCTGGCAAGCCGCCGACCGTCTGATCGCTCATCTGGACGACGACACTATCGCCAAAGCACAGGCGGCGTTTGCCAAAACCGACTCCGTGGGCCAACACCGAATGGCCTCCCTGCACAACGGCAAGCGTGAAAATCTTGAGATCAGCCCGAACCTGTGGGCCGGGGTGGGTCTGGTGCGCGGCGGCGCCGGTACGGCGCTGGTCGGCGATGGTCCAACCGTAGCGGCACGCATTAATGAATACGCGGCGCTGGGGATCGACAGCTTTATCCTGTCTGGCTACCCGCATCTGGAGGAGGCCTACAAGGTGGGAGAACTGCTCTTCCCGCACCTGGATGTCGCTATCCCGGAGATTCCGCAGCCACGTCAGCTTCAGTTGCAGGGCGAAGCCGTGGCGAATGCGTTTATCCCGAGAAAAGTCGCGCAAAGTTAAGGAGCCACCATGTCTTCAACCGCACAAAAATGGCTGCTGCGCGCCGCACCGTGGTTTCTGTCCGTCGGCATTGTCCTCGTCTGGCAACTGGCGTCTTCAACTGGCTGGCTGTCGAGCCGTATTTTGCCCTCTCCGGAGGGCGTTGTGGAAGCGTTCTGGTCGCTAAGCGCCAGCGGTGAGCTGTGGCAACATCTTGCCATCAGCTCCTGGCGCGCGGTAATCGGCTTTTCGATTGGCGGGAGCATCGGCCTGACGCTGGGGCTGATCAGCGGCCTGTCCCGCTGGGGTGAGCGGCTGCTGGATACCTCCGTTCAAATGCTGCGTAACGTGCCGCATCTGGCGCTTATTCCGCTGGTTATCCTGTGGTTCGGCATTGATGAGAGCGCCAAAATTTTCCTCGTGGCGCTGGGAACATTATTCCCGATTTATATCAATACCTGGCATGGGATCCGCAATATCGATCGCGGTCTGGTTGAGATGGCCCGCAGCTATGGCCTGTCAGGTTTTGCCCTGTTTACCCATGTGATCCTGCCGGGCGCCCTGCCCTCCATTATGGTTGGGGTGCGTTTTGCGCTCGGCCTGATGTGGCTAACCCTGATCGTGGCGGAAACCATTTCGGCCAACTCCGGCATTGGTTATCTGGCGATGAACGCCCGCGAGTTCCTGCAAACGGACGTGGTGGTGGTTGCCATTATCCTTTATGCCCTGCTTGGCAAACTTGCGGACGTCAGCGCCCAGTGGCTGGAACGTAGCTGGCTGCGCTGGAACCCGGCCTACACCGCTCAGGAGGCGAAAGCATGAATACTGCACGACTGAACCAGGGAACACCGTTACTGCTGAACGGCGTGACCAAACGCTACGGTGATAACACCATTCTGAATGCACTGGATCTGCATATTCCTGCCGGACAGTTTGTGGCCGTTGTTGGCCGCAGCGGTGGCGGCAAGAGTACCCTGCTGCGTCTTTTAGCCGGGCTGGAGGCGCCAAACAGTGGTGACATTCTGGCAGGCACCACGCCGCTGTCCACGATTCAGGATGATACGCGCATGATGTTTCAGGACGCGCGTCTGCTGCCGTGGAAAACGGTGATGGATAACGTCGGGCTGGGCCTGAAGGGCAGCTGGCGGGAGGACGCCCGGCAGGCACTCGCCGCCGTCGGGCTGGAGAATCGTGCGGGAGAGTGGCCTGCGGCCCTGTCGGGTGGACAAAAGCAGCGCGTGGCCCTGGCACGCGCGCTGATTCATCGTCCCGGCCTGCTGCTGCTTGATGAACCGCTCGGCGCGCTTGATGCCCTGACGCGGATCGAGATGCAGGATCTGATTGAAACCCTCTGGCAGACGCACGGCTTTACGGTGCTGCTGGTGACGCATGACGTAAGCGAAGCTGTGGCAATGGCAGACAGGGTGCTGTTAATAGAAGAGGGTAAAATTGGTCTGGATCTGACGGTGGATATTCCACGTCCTCGCCGGGTGGGATCGGCCAGACTGGCGGAGCTGGAGGCGGAAGTGCTGGATAGAGTGATGAAACGTGGAGAAGCGGAGATTCAGCGGATAAAGGCTAATGCCTGATGCCCTCACCCCGGCCCTCTTCAACAGGGAGCACGGCGCAAGGGCAAATCGTAGGCCCGGTAAGCGAAGCGCCACCGGGCTTTTTTACATCAGGCCAGCGCCTTTGTAATCTTCTCGTACAGATCGCCAGACAAATTTTCCAGCCCTTTCAGCTGCTCAATTGCGGCACGCATTTTCGCCTGACGCTGCGCATCGTAGCGTTTCAGGCGGATCAGCGGCTCAATCAGACGAGACGCCACCTGCGGGTTACGGCTGTTCAGCTCGGTCAGCATTTCAACCATGAACTGATAACCGCTGCCGTCTTCAGCATGGAACGCGGCCGGGTTGCTGCTGGCAAACGCGCCAATCAGGGAGCGGACGCGGTTCGGGTTGCTCATGGTGAACGAACGGTGCTTCAGCAGGCTGCGTACGTTGCTGAGCGCATCGGCTGCCGGGCTGGTGGCCTGAAGAATGAACCACTTGTCCATCACCAGACCATCCTGATGCCACCTGTCGTCGTACTCCTGCATCAGCGCATCGCGGCACGGCAGCTCGGCGGCAACGCTTGCGGCCAGCGCAGCCAGCGCATCCGTCATGTTATCGGCTTCGTGGTACTGCTTGCTGACCAGCGTGTTCGCCAGCTCTGCCTCACCAAACGCCAGATAGCGCAGGCAGGTATTGCGCAGGGAACGTTTACCGATATCCGCATGTTCCACCCGATACGCGTCCAGCTTGTTGGCGTTGTAAATCGCCAGGAACTCGTCCGCCAGCTCGGTCGCCAGCGTGCGGGTCAGCGCTTCACGCACGGCGACGATCGCAATGGGGTCGATGATGTCAAACAGCTCGGCGATTTCAGTCGCGGACGGCAGCGTCAAAATTTCAGCCGCCAGCGCCGGGTCAATATTCTCATCCAGCAGGATGGCACGGAACGCGTCTGCCACATGAACCGGCAGCGTCAGCGGCTGGCCCTGCTGGTAACGGTTGACGTTCAGCTTGATGTAGGTCGCCAGCAGGCTTTGTGCCGCATCCCAGCGCGAGAAATCGTTGCGCGCGTGACGCATCAGGAACGTCAGCTGCTGATCGCTCCACTTGTATTCGAGTTTCACCGGCGCGGAGAACTCGCACAGCAGGGCAGGAACAGGCTGGAAATAGACGTTATCGAAAATAAAGGTCTGCTCTGCCTGGGTCACATTCAGCACGTTATGCACCGGGTGACCGCCCTTCTGTAACGGGATCACGTTGCCTTCGTTGTCGTACAGCTCAACGCTGAACGGAATGTGCAGCGGATGTTTCTCTTCCTGCTCCGCCGTTGGCGGTGTGCGCTGGCTGATGGTCAGCGTGTACTGCTCAGTTTCCGGGTTGTAGTCGTCTTTGACCGTCACAATCGGCGTACCGGCCTGGCTGTACCAGCGGCGGAAATGAGACAGATCCACGTTAGAGGCGTCTTCCATCGCCTGGACGAAATCGTCGCAGGTGGCCGCACTGCCGTCATGACGCTCGAAGTAAAGCTGCATCCCTTTCTGGAAATTCGTTTCGCCCAGCAGGGTGTGGATCATGCGGATAATTTCAGCGCCTTTTTCGTACACCGTCAGGGTGTAGAAGTTATTCATCTCAATGACTTTATCCGGGCGGATCGGATGGGCCATTGGGCTGGCATCTTCTGCAAATTGCAGACCACGCATGGTGCGCACGTTGTTGATGCGGTTCACTGCCCGCGATCCCAGATCGGAGCTGAACTCCTGATCGCGGAAGACGGTTAAGCCCTCTTTCAGGCTCAGCTGGAACCAGTCGCGGCAGGTGACGCGGTTCCCGGTCCAGTTATGGAAATATTCGTGGCCGATAACGCGTTCGATATCGAGGTAATCTTTATCCGTTGCGGTATCGGTACGCGCCAGCACGTATTTGGAGTTGAAGATGTTAAGACCTTTATTCTCCATCGCGCCCATATTGAAGAAATCGACAGCAACGATCATATAGATGTCGAGGTCATATTCGAGGCCAAAGCGCGTTTCATCCCACTTCATGGAGTTGATGAGGGAGGTCATTGCCCACGGGGCGCGGTCAAGGTTGCCACGGTCCACGAACAGCTCCAGCGCGACTTCACGGCCAGAGCGCGTTTTAAAGGTGTCGCGCAGAACATCGAAATCGCCCGCCACCAGCGCAAACAGGTAGCAGGGTTTAGGGAACGGATCCTGCCACTGTACCCAGTGACGGCCATTCTCCAGTTCCCCTTCACCAATCCGGTTGCCGTTGGAAAGCAGGTACGGGTACAGCGTTTTGTCGGCAATAATTTTGGTGGTAAAGCGCGCCAGGACGTCCGGGCGATCCAGATACCAGGTAATGTGGCGGAACCCTTCGGCTTCACATTGGGTGCACAGGGCTACGCCTGACTGGTAAAGCCCTTCCAGCGCGGTATTGGCGGCAGGGCTGATTTCATTCACGATGCGCAGGGTAAAGCGTTCCGGCAGGTTGTCGATGACCAGCTGGTTGCCTTCTTCTTTATAGTCTGACCAGGCTTCATCATTAATATGCAGGGAAACCAGCGTCAGGTCTTCACCATCCAGACGCAGCGGCACGGCTGTCGCGCTCTGGCGCGTCACCTGGCTTACCGCCGTCACGACGGTTTTTGTGGCATCCAGGTCGAAGGTCAGATCGATATCGCTTATCAGGTAATCCGGCGCACGGTAGTCGTGGCGGTATTTAGCTTGTGGCTGTTGTGTCATAGAAAACCTTATGCATCGTTTGTCGAGTAACGATTCAATATATTCCGGTTGTGTAAAACGCGCTATGCAGAATGTTCATCTTTTCAGGCACAACGCCGTTTTTGCTACATTTTTATAACACGGGGCACGAAATGCGCTCGACCATAAAGTGTGCTTATGTTGTGATCGGGGTTCAATAAATCACTAAACAGGGTATACTCCGGAGTTGTTTATTGTACTAAACGCTCCCGTGAGAGGATGCTACAGCGCACCTATGACTCAATTCGCTTCTCCGGTTCTGCATACGTTGCTGGATACCGACGCGTACAAGCTGCATATGCAGCAAGCCGTGTTTCACCACTATCATGATGTTCATGTTGCGGCGGAATTTCGCTGCCGGGGTGACGACTTGCTGGGTATCTACGCAGATTCCATTCGTGAACAGGTCGATGCCATGCAGCATCTGGCGCTCACCGATGACGAATATCAGTGGCTTTCAGGCCTGCCTTTCTTTAAAGCGGACTATCTGAACTGGCTGCGTGAGTTCCGCTATAAGCCGGAACAGGTCACCGTCACCAATGATAACGGCAAGCTGGACATTCGTCTGACCGGCCCGTGGCGCGAAGTGATCATGTGGGAAGTGCCGCTTCTGGCCGTGATCAGCGAGCTGGCCCACCGTTATCGCTCCCCTGAAACCGGTGTAACGCAGGCGGTTGCCGCTCTGGAGAATAAACTCGTTGAGTTTTCCAGACTGACAGAAGGGCTGGATATGTCCCGCTTCCGTCTGATGGACTTTGGCACGCGCCGCCGCTTCTCTCGCGAGGTTCAGGAAGCCATTGTCAGACGTCTGCAACAGGAGACGTGGTTCGTTGGCACCAGTAACTACGATCTGGCGCGTCGCCTTGATTTAACGCCGATGGGTACCCAGGCGCACGAATGGTTCCAGGCGCACCAGCAGATCAGCCCTGACCTTGCCAACAGCCAGCGAGCCGCCCTCGCCGCGTGGCTTGAGGAATACCCGGATCGGCTGGGTATTGCCCTTACCGACTGCATTACCATGGACGCGTTCCTGCGCGACTTTGGCCCTGAGTTTGCCGAACGCTACCAGGGTTTGCGCCATGATTCCGGGGACCCGGTTGAATGGGGTGAGAAAGCCATCGCCCATTACGAAAAACTGGGTATCGATCCCATGAGTAAGGTGCTGGTCTTCTCCGATAACCTTGACCTGGCGAAAGCCGTCGACCTTTATCGCCACTTCTCATCGCGGGTGAACCTGAGTTTCGGGATTGGTACGCGCTTAACCTGTGATATCCCCCAGGTGAAACCGCTGAACATCGTCATAAAGCTAGTGGAATGTAACGGTAAGCCGGTCGCGAAGCTCTCCGACAGCCCTGGCAAAACCATCTGCCATGACAAAGCGTTTGTCCGCGCATTACGTAAAGCCTTCGATCTGCCTCAGGTTAAAAAAGCCAGCTAACGGCTTCGGGGGAGCCTTCATGGCTCCCCTTCTCTTATTAATTTCTTATTTCTTCTCTTAAGACGGTGAAATTTACTTGTCTGATAGCGGATGGCAGGTAACATAGATATCCCCCCTATCAGGGCGGACAAGTGTTTATTTTTTCCGACTATTAACAGAGAGAATATTATGAGCGTTGTGCCTGTAGCCGACGTACTCCAGGGCCGTGTCGCCGTTGACCAGGAGGTCACCGTGCGCGGATGGGTGCGTACTCGCCGAGATTCTAAAGCTGGCATCTCCTTCCTCGCCGTCTATGACGGTTCCTGCTTTGATCCTGTACAGGCCGTCATTAATAATTCTCTGCCCAATTACAATGATGACGTTCTGCACCTGACAACCGGCTGTTCCGTGATCGTCACCGGTGTTGTGGTGGCCTCTCCGGGCCAGGGTCAGAGCTACGAAATTCAGGCGACCTCGGTGGAAGTGACCGGCTGGGTTGAAGATCCAGACACCTATCCGATGGCTGCAAAGCGTCACAGCATCGAATATCTGCGTGAAGTTGCGCACCTGCGTCCGCGCACCAACCTGATTGGTGCAGTGGCGCGCGTGCGTCATACGCTGGCGCAGGCGCTGCATCGCTTCTTTGACGAGCAGGGTTACTTCTGGGTGTCTACTCCGCTGATCACGGCATCCGATACCGAAGGCGCAGGTGAAATGTTCCGCGTTTCAACGCTGGATATGGAAAACCTGCCACGTACGCCGGAAGGAAAAGTCGATTACGACAAAGACTTCTTTGGTAAAGAAGCCTTCCTGACGGTTTCCGGCCAGCTCAACGGCGAAACCTACGCCTGTGCGCTGTCTAAGATCTACACCTTCGGCCCAACCTTCCGTGCGGAAAACTCTAACACCAGCCGTCACCTGGCGGAATTCTGGATGCTGGAGCCGGAAGTCGCCTTTGCCGATCTGAATGACGTGGCAGGCCTGGCAGAAGCGATGCTGAAATACGTGTTCAAAGCGGTTCTCGAAGAGCGCGCAGACGACATGAAATTCTTCGCTGAGCGTGTCGATAACGACGCCATCGCCCGTCTTGAACGCTTCGTCTCCGCAGACTTCGCGCAGGTGGATTACACCGACGCGGTCGCTATCCTGGAAAAATGCGGTGAGAAATTCGAAAACCCGGTTTACTGGGGCGTGGATCTCTCCTCCGAGCATGAACGTTATCTGGCAGAGAAGCACTTCAAAGCACCGGTTGTGGTGAAAAACTATCCGAAAGACATTAAGGCGTTCTATATGCGCCTTAACGAAGATGGTAAAACCGTTGCCGCGATGGATGTTCTGGCGCCGGGCATCGGTGAGATCATCGGTGGCTCCCAGCGTGAAGAGCGCCTGGATGTGCTGGACGCGCGTATGCAGGAGATGGGCCTGAACCCGGCGGACTACAGCTGGTATCGCGATCTCCGTCGCTACGGCACCGTTCCGCACTCTGGCTTTGGCCTGGGCTTCGAACGTCTGATTGCTTACGTAACAGGTGTTCAGAACGTACGTGATGTGATTCCGTTCCCACGTACACCGCGTAACGCAAGTTTCTAACCGACCAAATCATTAATGGCCAGCAAATGCTGGCCATTATTTTATCCTGCAATGTCAGTTTTCGTCAGTCAAAAGTAAGCGTCTATAAACCACAACCCCGCAATTCCCTCTACCTGTTACGTTTTGTTTCCACGAAATATCCTTAGACAAAAAAATAACCCTATTCTTATTGCGCTTAATACAATCCTTACGCAATAGCACAAAAAACAACCACTTTCACAGCCATCTGGATGGCTTTTGTCGATTATAAGAAAAAATGAGCCGTTTAACTTCTGTTTATACGAAAGGCCTTTAGCTAAATTAAACATAAGGAAATCATATATATAAGAATAAAGTGGAGGTTTAATTCACCAGAACGCGCTGAAGTTTGAGGTGCTTCACAAAGTTCCCAAAAATACATATTTAGTTACACATATTTTCTTTTGGTAACTTAATCTTGAAGATTGTAGCACTTTCAGTGTAGCGAAACGGTTCTATGAATGGAAAGATGCCTGTCAGACACATAAAGACACCTAACTCTCATCAATAGTTCCGGAAATATTTATTGACAGAATTTATTGACGGCAGTGGCGAGTGTCATAAAAAAACCAATGAGGGTAATAAATAATGATGAAGCGCAATATCCTGGCAGTGGTAGTCCCTGCCCTGCTGGTAGCCGGTGCAGCAAACGCTGCTGAAATCTATAACAAAGACGGCAACAAATTAGATCTTTACGGGAAAGCAGTTGGCCTGCATTACTTCTCTGATTATGCGGGCAACGATGGCGACAACACTTACGCGCGTCTGGGCTTCAAAGGTGAAACTCAGATCAACGATCAGCTGACTGGCTACGGTCAGTGGGAATACAATTTCCAGGGTAACAACTCTGAAGGCGGCGATGCGCAGAACGGCAACAAAACCCGTCTGGCATTCGCAGGTCTGAAATTTGGTGACGCAGGCTCCTTCGACTACGGTCGTAACTACGGTCTGGTCTATGACGCAATCGGCATCACCGATATGCTGCCTGAGTTCGGCGGCGACACCGGCGCGAGCGATAACTTCTTCGCAGGCCGTACGGGTGGTCTGGCGACTTACCGTAACAGCAACTTCTTCGGCCTGGTTGACGGTCTGAACTTTGGTGTTCAGTACCTGGGCAAAAATGAACGTGATGACGCGTTACGTTCCAACGGCGACGGCTGGGCGACCTCTCTGAGCTATGACTACGAAGGCTTCGGCATTGTCGGTGCTTATGGCGCCGCTGACCGTACCAACAACCAGCAGACTCTGGAATGGGGTGAAGGCGACAAAGCTGAACAGTGGGCAACCGGCCTGAAATACGACGCGAACAACATCTACCTGGCAGCCATTTATGGCGAAATGCGTAACGCAGCGCGCCTGGGCAGCCGTGGTTTCGCTAACAAGTCTCAGGACTTCTCTGTTGTCGCTCAGTACCAGTTCGATTTCGGCCTGCGTCCATCCATCGCTTACTACAAATCTAAAGCGAAAGACGTAGAAGGTATCGGTGACGAAGACTACATCAACTACGTTGATATCGGTGCGACCTACTACTTCAACAAAAACATGTCTACCTATGTTGACTATCAGATCAACCAGCTGAAAGACGACAACAAGCTGGGCATCAACAACGACGACATCGTGGCTCTGGGTCTGGTTTACCAGTTCTAATCAGCACACCTCGTTGCTATATGCTTAATGAACAGGGCTTCGGCCCTGTTTTTTTATTCCCGAGAGAAAATAATAGCGACTTTTGAAAAGCCGCACGCTTTTCGTCGCAAACGGTTGGCATTTTGTAAATCTACCGTTAACCTGATAGCGGATTTCACTTCTGTAATCACAATGGAACTTCGTCATGTTTGAGAACATTACTGCCGCTCCTGCCGACCCAATTCTGGGCCTGGCCGATCTGTTTCGTGCCGACGACCGCCCTGGCAAAATCAACCTGGGTATTGGTGTATATAAAGATGAAACCGGCAAAACTCCGGTACTGACCAGCGTCAAAAAAGCTGAGCAGTATCTGCTGGAAAACGAAACCACCAAAAACTACCTCGGTATTGATGGTATCCCTGAATTTGGTCGCTGCACCCAGGAGCTGCTGTTCGGCAAAGGCAGCACCATTGTGAGCGAAAAACGCGCCCGCACGGCGCAGACCCCAGGCGGTACCGGCGCACTGCGCGTGGCGGCAGATTTCCTGGCGAAAAACACCTCTGTGAAGCGTGTCTGGGTAAGCAATCCAAGCTGGCCGAACCACAAGAGCGTGTTTAATTCTGCGGGTCTGGAAGTCCGTGAATACGCCTACTATGACGCGGCAAACCATGCGCTGGACTTTGATGGTTTGCTGGCCAGCCTGAGCGAAGCACAGGCGGGCGATGTGGTGCTGTTCCATGGCTGCTGCCATAACCCAACTGGTATCGATCCTACGCTTGAACAGTGGGAACAGCTGGCTAAGCTGTCCGTTGAAAAAGGCTGGCTGCCGCTGTTCGACTTCGCTTACCAGGGCTTTGCCCGTGGTCTGGAAGAAGATGCTGAAGGTCTGCGCGCATTCGCCGCCGTCCATCAGGAGCTGATTGTCGCAAGCTCCTATTCCAAGAACTTTGGTCTGTATAACGAGCGTGTCGGCGCCTGTACGCTGGTGGCCGCTGACGATCAAACTGTCGATCGCGCATTCAGCCAGATGAAGTCTGTGATCCGCGCTAACTACTCCAACCCACCGGCACACGGTGCGTCTGTAGTTGCGACGATCCTGAGCAACGATGCGCTGCGCGCAATCTGGGAACAAGAGCTGAACGATATGCGTCAGCGCATTCAACGCATGCGTCTGCTGTTTGTGAACACGCTGGCTGAGAAAGGCGCCGACCGTGACTTCAGCTTCATCATCAAGCAGAACGGCATGTTCTCCTTCAGCGGTCTGACCAAAGAGCAGGTGCTGCGCCTGCGTGAAGAGTTTGGCGTCTATGCCGTTGCCTCTGGCCGCGTGAACGTTGCAGGTATGACGCCTGACAACATGGCGCCGCTGTGCGAAGCCATTGTCGCGGTGCTGTAACCTGCACCCATAAAAAAAAGCCTGCATCGCGCAGGCTTTTTTATTGAAAGGGTTTACCAGACAGGCATTTCATCCTGAAGGAACGGGTTATGCAACCGCTCATCGCCCAGCGTTGACATTGGTCCGTGTCCAGGGATAAACGTCACATCATCACCTAACGGTAATAACTTCTGCTTAATCGACTGAATCAGCTGACCGTGATCGCCGCGTGGGAAATCGCTGCGTCCTACGCCCCCTTTGAAAATCACGTCACCGGAAATCAGCAGGCGTGACACGTCATCAAAGAAGACAATATGGCCGGGCGTATGCCCGGGGCAATGCAACACCTGTAAAGTTACATTCCCTACGTTAACGCGATCGCCTTCGTTCAGCCAGCGGTCCGGTGTCAGTGGCTGACAGTCATCCAGACCAAACATGCGGCTTTGGGCAGGCAGCCCCTGAAGCCAGAACTCATCTTCTTTTTCCGGGCCGATAATCGGCACACCGTAGTGTTCAGCCAGTTCAGCCGCTGCACCCACATGGTCAAGATGGCCATGAGTCAGTAAAATCTGCATCAGCGTTACACCGCTGGCAGCGACTTCCTGCTTGATTGTCTCAGCGTCGCCACCGGGATCAACAAGCGCGGCCAGTTTAGTTTGTTCACACCAGATCAATGAACAGTTCTGTGAGAACGCGGTAACCGGAATAATACGATAGTTCATACTGCTCCTGTGTTTCGTTATTACCAGTGCCGAACCGGCCCGGTATCAATATGCACAAAGTTGCTACGTGGGTAGTATCCTACACCACCTGCGCGCATAGATAACGCCGCTTTGCGAATATTGGCTAACGAAACGCCTTCAATATGGAAATCCATCGCCTGCCCTTTGGTGTGATAGCTTTTTTTCGCTACCCCACGGCTGTGGGCGCGCAGTTCATTGTTGGTATCCAGAGAGCGATAGCCAGAAATGAGTTGCACCGGCCTTTTGGTCCCCAGCAGTCCCTGCAAGCGGTAAAGCTGATCGAATAATCCAGGGTCGATGGCTTTGATTTTGTTCGCGCGGAAATCACGGAAAAAATGGTTGAGTCGTGCTAATTCATCCTGAATATAGCCTCTGCCATCGAAAAATTCCGCTTTAAGCGTCTCACCAGTATGCAGATTGTTGAGCGTTAAAATACGCGGACGAGGTGTCGAGAGGGTGGCAAATGCTGGCGTCGGAAGGATGGCTGCTGCGCCCAGCGCAACGCCACCTAACGCCAGCAATTTGCGGCGATTAGCGTCAAATTTGTCCATGATAATCAGGTCTACAGGTAAAAGAAATTGTCAATATGCTTAGCGCACGAAGGGCACCATAACTGGCAAAGCCTGCTACGTCAAGGCGCCCAATCCCAGTGAATACGCGGCTTGCAGCCAGATCGCCTCATGTTCACCATAACTTACGACAATCATTTTTACCGAACTACTTCATTTACCTGATTAATTGTTCCGCTTTTGGCAAGATTTGTGCGCCGGATCGCGCTGTCAGATCATAATTGTAAATATCTGTACGATACTGGGTACGTCCGTCCGCGCCCACAAACGCCGTCAGATAGTAAAGATTGACCGGAATATTGTGGCGGATATTGACGTAACGCGTATCCCCCTGCTTCAGGGCATCTGATATCCGCGTATCGTTCCAGCCTGCATCCTGCAACAGCATATTCGCCAGTTCGGAGGCCTTATTCACGCGAACGCAGCCAGAACTGAGCGCGCGTGCGTCTTTCTGGAACAGATTATGGTTCGGGGTATCATGCAGATAGATTGCGTCCGAACTTGGCATATTGAATTTGTAACGTCCGAGCGAGTTATGCGCACCCGGTGCCTGCTGGAAACGGAACGGCAGGTTCGAAGGCGTAATCGTTGACCAGTCGACCATCCAGGGGTCAATCGCTTCTTTGCTGTTCCAGCCACGCATCACCGTATAGTTATGTCGCTCCAGATATCCCGGGTCATTCCAGACCTTAGGCAGGATATCTTTGCGCGCCAGCGTCGGCGGCACGTTCCACGGCGGGTTAACCACCACGTTATTCAGCGCGCTGCTCATCATCGGCGTTTTGCGGTCAGGTCGACCCACAATCACGCGGGACGCCAGCACTTCGCTACCGTCCTGATAGTAGACCAGGGAGTACGCCGGAATGTTGACCATAATGCCGGTGGATAACGTGCCCGGCAGCAAGCGCAAGCGCTGGATATTCAACGCCAGCACCCCTGCCCGCTGGGCCGGAGAGACGTTCAGCCAGTCGCGAGTCGATGGACCAATCACGCCGTCGGCGCCCAGCCCCTGCGCGGCCTGGAACTGCTTCACTGCCGCGACCAGCTCGCGATCGTAAGCGGCGGGCTTATTGCTCAGCGCAACGGCGGTTTTCTCTTTTACCGGCGCCGACGGGCTGACGACTGCGTTTTGCGTCTCGTCGCCGGGCAGCGCAATTTTAGGGCCGCTGTCAAGCATGCCGGACCGTTTCATAATTTCGCGAATCGCAGGCACATCGCTGCTCCATTGTCCCGGACGCAGCGTTGCTGTTCCACGCAACTGAGGCCACGGGCGGGAATCCGCGACCAGCTCAAGAAGCGACTGATGCATCGTGGCATACTGCGGGTGGGCGGGCGCAAGGCTTGCGATAAAGCGCGGCAGTTCACCGTTGTCCAGCGACAGCTGCCACTGATTAATGACGGACAGCGCGGGCGTCGCCAGCTTGTACGGTTTACTGCTGTATAACCAGCGGTTGCCGTTCACCGAAATCCCCGCCACAAACTGCAAGTAGCCCATCATGGCATCAGACAGCACCACGTCACGCGCCTGTCCGGTAACGGCAGGGTCGGTCAGGAGTTCAACCCAGGTCGTGAACTGTGGCTGAAAACCTGCAATCGCCACTTCAGCCAGCTGCTGCTGGAAGGCACGTACCGCCTCGCGATTTTCCCACATCGGTTTCATATCGCGCGCAGCGTAAAGCAGCATGAGCTGGTTAATATAAGCGGGAGTATAGCCCGAGGGCAGCCCGGTCATAAGCTGCTGGCGTAATGATTCAGTATCGATGCCTTCCGGCAGCGGTTTAATGCCGGCCATGATGGCCGTCGCCGGAGACTGATCCAGCGGTTGTGACAGCGACGTCGGCTGCGCGCCCATCGTCGCGGAGCTGTCAGTCGGTACAATTTCAGGCTCATCGGCCTGAGCGGTAAACAGTGGAGCAAACATCACTGTCAGGCACAAACTCAGCGCAGACAGCTGACGACCACGATCTTTCTTAAGCAACATCCCTTGCCCCCTGTTTTTCACGACATGCCCAGTATTCTGGAGCTTTCCTTCAGTATAGAAAGGCATACACGCTGCTGCCTTGCCTTATGTAAAGAAGTTTAAAGATAACGCAGCCCTGAACACAAGTTAAGTGAATAAAAAAAGCGACGCCTGAGCGCCGCCTTTTATCATACCCCGGGTTAAGAGGCGTCAGCCGTGCCCGGTAAAGACTCCGGAGGCTGCGGCGCAAAGCCACGCAGACCTACGACGTGTACATGTTCACTGTTCTGGAACACTTTACGCACCAGCTTATAGGTTGTCCCTTTTTCCGGACTGATGTTTTCCGGCGCCGCGATGATGAGCTGCATATCGAGTCGCTCGCAAAGCTCAAACAGCGTGGCGATGGAGCGGGCGTCGAGACGCGCGGCTTCATCGAGGAACAGCAGACGGCATGGAGAGATGTCCTTGCCGCGCAGACGACGCGCTTCATCTTCCCAGCTCTGCACCACCATCACCAGAATCGACATACCGGTACCGATGGCTTCACCGGTAGAGAGCGCACCGGATTCCGCGCGCAGCCAGCCGTCTGAGCCACGGTTAACCTCAACTTCCATTTCCAGATAGTTGCGATAGTCCAGCAACTCCTCGCCGATGGTTTGCGGCGTACGCTGGCCCATGTCAATCTGCGGATTCAGACGCTGATACAGCTTCGCCAGCGCTTCGGAGAAGGTCAGGCGGTTACTGTTGAACAGATCCTGATGCTGCTCATGCTGTTCAGACAACACGTCCAGCAGCGTGGAGTGCGCCTCACGCACGTTCACGTTCAGCCGCACGCTGTTTACCTGGCCAAACGACACGCTTTGCAGGCCCTGGTTCAGCTGACGGATACGGTTCTGCTCGCGCTGAATGGTTTTACGAATAATATTCGCCACGCTGCGGGAGCTGATTGCCAGCTTCTGCTCGCGGGAAGTCAGCTCCTCCGTCAGACGGCCCAGCTCGATCTCCATCTGTTCGATCGCTTCAACCGGATCGTCGGTACGGATGATGTCCTGACGAATACGTTCGCGTAAGTGCTGATAAACCGCCACGAAGAACTGAATTTTGCGCTCAGGACGCTTCGGATCTTCGGACATGCGCAGCACGTCGCGCAGGTGTTCATTGTCCGCCACGGCCAGACGCAGCGCACCCAGCGCCTTATCCGACATAGAGCGCAGTTCATCAGCTGACAGATACGCCAGCTCGCGACGGTGCAGACGACGCTCCACGTTGTTGTCCTTCACCATGCGCATCACCGCGCACCAGCCCGCCTTCGCGGTCACAACCTGTTCACGCATCTCAAAATAGTCGCGCTCCAGCTTGCGCAGACGACGCGTCAGGTTGTCCATCTCCGCTTCACAGAAGGTCAGCGCTTTTTCGAGCTGATTACGACGCGCACGGTTGTTGCTGAGCTGAGCATGCAGCTCATCACGGCGAATACGCGCCCGCTCTTCTGCGCCGCTGTCGGCGCGCACGCCAATGTCCTGCAACTCTTTATGCAGGTCATTTAACAGCTCTTTCTTGGTGTCGAAGGAGCTTTTCAGCGATGCCATGACCTGGCTGTACTGGCTCAGCTGTGCAGCGTGAGTACGCATCGCTTCACGGGCGCGCGTTCGTTCCGCTTCGGCCTGCTCAAGACGCTGGCGCAGCTTTTCATTCAGATCGCTGTTCCCGCTCAGCATTTCTGCTGAATCGGAGTAGCCGAAGTGTGCGCGACGTTGCACCACTTCCGTGAGGGCAAACGCCTGCTGACGCGCTTCGCGCTGCACCTGCTGTGACCAGGCGTAATCTTCTTTTAACTGCTCAAACTGTTCCGGGTCGCTCTGGAGAACGGAAACCATCGGCTCCAGTTTTGCCAGTTGATTGCCGTGTTGCTGCACAAAGCGCGCCGCTTCCTGCGCTTCGTCCAGACGTTCCTGAATCTCATCCACGCGGTCGGCGAGCGTATCGTCCGCCAGCAGGTTCAGGCGCGGCAGGATGCGGTTAAGGGCCGCAACGCCTTCTTTCGCCTGCTCAAACTGCACGCGGCTTTGCTGGTTGTCATTTTCATGGCTGGCAAGCGCACGCTCCAGCTCACCGCGGCGGGTGTTGAGCTTACGAATTTCGGCTTCCGGATCGGGCTGAAAGGCAACGCCCAGATGGCTGCCGATAAAGCGGCTGAACGCCTGATGCAGACGCTGGGTTTTCTGCACGTCAAACGACAGGGTCGCAAAACGCTCTGAAAGCGTTTCACGCTCGGCGTGCAGGCTTTCAATACGGTTTTCACGCGCGGCGCGGCCAAACAGCGGCAGTTCCGGAAAGCGCGAATAGCGCCACTGGCGATCGGCGATTTTCACCACCACCGCTTTTTCCAGCTCGTCGACGCTGAATACGCTGTCATCAAACGACTGCGGATCCCCTTCGATGAGGTAGAGATCTTCCGGGCAGTCTTCCAGCCCTGCAAGCTGGTCAGAAATCAGCGACAGATCCGGCACTACAATCGCGTTACGGGACGGACCGTACAGCGCGGAGAAGTACGGCGCATCGTCCAGGCCGACGTCGTCGTAAATTTCAGACAGCAGCACGCCGCCGAAACGCTCGGCTAACGCATTCAGGCGCGGATCTTCTGAGCCGCCTGGCTGGCTTAAACGCTCGATTTCTTCATCGACGTCACGCTTGCGCGCGCCCACTTCGTCACGCTCAACAATCGCTTCGCGTTCGCGCTCCAGCAGCTGTTGCATGTATTCGGTGACGTCCTGGCTGGAGGCAAACTCCTGACCACACTGCTCGCTGAGCTGGTTCAGGCTGCTTTGTGCGGCCAGCCAGATCGGCGCACGCTGTAAGAGCGTCTTCGAACGGGACTGAAGCTGTTCCAGCTCCTGACGCAGCGTCATGCGCTGTTCGCTGGCGTTCGATACGGTATCGGACAGGGCCGCAATACGCGCTTCCAGCTCCTGATGCAGAGCCTCAAGCTCGTCGAAATCGTAATTTTTACCCTGACGTTTGCAGAATTCCGCCAGCAGACGCTCAGCTTCCTGCTGTTCACGCAGACGCTGTTCCAGCTCGTTCAGGCGCATGCGCAGCGGCTGCACCTGCTCGGCCAGATGGCGCTGATTGACGCCGTCGCGCAGCAACTCACGGGCAACGTCCCACGCTTCGTTACGCGCCAGCGGACCGTTGATCGCCACCACCAGCTGGTACGCCTGCTCAAACTGGCTGTGTGCCGTTTGCGCCACGCTCATTTTCTGATCGAGAGAAAGCAGTTTCTCAGTGGCTTCCTGCTCTTTGGCCTGGAAGGTATCCAGCCACTCGTCAGCGCTTTCAGGGGTCAGGTCCGGCAGGTGGCACAGCTCTTTGGCACGCTGCAACGCCTGCAGCGCCTGGTTGTATTGGATCGCGCGGGTCTGCTGCACGTCCAGCGCCTGCTGGTAGTCTGCGAGCTGGCTTTTCAGCTCATCCACTTCCAGCTCGGCGGCTTCCGCGCGGGCTTCGTTCTCTTCCTGCAAATCGGCGGCTTCTGCCACCACTTCATTTTGCTCTTCAAGACGAATTTGCAGCTCATCGAGATCGGCTTCATAACGCTCGATTTTTTCCTGCTGACGCAGCGCGGTTTGCACCAGGTTCAGATGATCGCTGGCCGCCTGGTAATCGGCTTCCAGATCCCCTTCGGCACCGTTGTGCTCGCCCAGTTCGCGCGCCATTTCGACATGCTTATACTGCTCGGCGACCAGCTGTTTGCGGGAGGTAAACAGCTCGCGGCGGTATTCCAGCGCCTGATCGAGATGAATACGGCGCTCGTTGGCGTGACGCATATAGTCTGCCGCCACGTAGTTGGTGGCTTCGCTGATCAGGTGCTTAAACAGATCGCGGTCAGATTGCGTAACGCGAATCGCTTCCAGCGTCATGCGGTTTTCACGCAGCGCGGCTTCCATATCCTGGAAGGCCTTACGCACGCCGCTGTTTTCCGGCAGCAGGTAGTCGCGCAGGGAGCGGGTAATGGCGCTTGAGATACCGCCGTACAGGGAGGCTTCAATCAGACGGTAGTATTTACTACGATCTGACGCGCTGCGCAGACGACGGGCCACCACGCCGAGATCGAACATCAGAGAGTGGTAGTCGGTAATGGAGTTAAACTGCTTAAACTGCACGCCTTCGATGGCTTCCAGCTTGTCTTTCAGCTCCTGGAGCGTCAGAACGCGCGCCTGACGTTCATTCAGGGTTTCCGTCAGCAGCGCGGTCGGCTGCACGGAGGTTGGCAGCCCCTGGATCGCAAACGGTTTGATATCTACTTTACGGTCGCGGCCGGCAACCTGCTGCAGGCGCACGCCTACAACCACGCGCTGATGACGGGAGTTGATCACGTCCAGCACCGAATAACAGACGCCCGCTTTCAGCTTACCGTGCAGCCCTTTATCTCGGGAGCCGCTCGTTGCACCCGCTTCAGTGGTGTTACGGAAGTGCAGCAGGGTCAGGTCAGGGATCAGCGCCGTCACGAAGGCCGCCATGGTGGTGGATTTACCTGCCCCGTTACCGCCGGAGAGCGTTGTCACCAGCTCATCCAGATCGAAGGTTCGGGCAAAGAAGCCGTTCCAGTTAATCAGCGTTAGTGAGCGAAATTTACCGCGTTCAATCATTACTCTTCCTCCCCGCTATCCGGCTGATTCTCTTCGTGCTCGTCATTGAGCTGCAAATGGTTTTCCACCGGCATCGCTTCACCGTCACGGATCATGCGCAGCTGTGCTTCACGCGCATCGTCACCCGCACGCACGTCGGCACCAAAGCGGAAGACCGATTCGGTAATGC
Organism: Enterobacter sp. DSM 30060; assembly: GCF_013375955.1. Lineage (NCBI taxonomy): Bacteria > Pseudomonadati > Pseudomonadota > Gammaproteobacteria > Enterobacterales > Enterobacteriaceae > Enterobacter > Enterobacter sp. DSM 30060. Next base: position 3,380,361 of record NZ_CP056118.1, on the reverse strand, counting down.
GGAACTTGCTGCTGTCGTGACCCATGAACCAGACCATTCCCAGACGGCGCAGACGGTTCAGGGAAGAGCGAACTTTTTCCTGTAATTTCTGACGGTCCAGATCGGACCCCGTCGAGCGGTTATTTACCAGCTTGAGCAGCTTGCTTTCATCCGCCAGCGACAGCAGCTCATCGTAAAGCTCCTGCTGGGTGAAGATCCCTTCATTCGCCAGACGTTCCGGGCTGAGGTAGAGGTAGCAGAGAATTTTGCCGACCATCATATCCAGTTCGGAAAGCACCGAGCGCGGAATAAGCGTAGTAGAGCGCGGACGCAGGTAGAAAAACCCTTCCGGCGCGCGGATCAGCTCAACGTTATAGCGAGCGTAAAACTCTTCCAGATACTCCTGAAAGTCCATCAAAAAGGCGTGATTATCCAGCTCGTCAAGGCCAATGTGACGACCGGCACGCAGCTGGCTGTCCAGCGCCGGAAACAACGGATTCGCCAGCGCCTGTGCCAGCTTAACTGGCATCACTTGTTCAATATTTGTCAATGACATGCGCCTGTACCTTGGCTCCGTAATCGTTAATCGGCTGCCACTTCGGCGGCAGTCCGGTGAAATCGGCTTGTGCGATGCCCAGGCGCACCGCCTGGTCTACAACAATGCGGGCTACATCGAAGTGGCGCGCGCGCGGATACTGCGCCAGATAGTCGCGTACCACGAGGCCAAGATCCAGCGGTGCTTGTCTGGCTTTATAGACAGCGAGCTGTTCTTCGATCATCGCCGCAAGCTGCTCGCGAATTTCGTTAAATTCTTCGTATTCCAGATCCGGCGGCAGTTCACCGGTGACCTCTTCATCACGCAGCGCCATCTCTTCGTCGCGCATATCCAGAAGACGATCGGCGTTGGCGTAGGTCAGCGCCCACGGCGCATCAAAGTAGGTCTGTACCGACTGGCGCAGACGCTGAGCAAAGACGCGGTTCTTATCCATATCGATGGCGGTACGGATAAATTTATGCACGTGGCGGTCGTAACCGATCCACAGGTCGATCGACTGCTGGCCCCAGCTGATAATGCGGTCAAGCTTGCTCTGCAAATCAAACACCAGACGATCGATAAAATGCAGATCGTCGTGCGCCATCGTCGCGTCCTGGATGCGCAGCAGGTTGGCCTGTAGCTTATCCCCAGCCGCCTCCAGCGTATCCTGCAACTCACGTAGCGTACCGGACGTTTCTGACAGCAAAAGTTCACAGCTGGAGATGGCCGCACGCCAGTCTTTATTCAGCAGTTGAGCGATATCGTCTTTGACCTGCTGCTGCTGTTCGTCCATCAGACGTTGAGTCAGATCGATACTGTCGAAAATCTCGGCGACCGAGTATTTTAGCGGCGCGTAAACGTTGCGATGCCAGTGGAATTCGTCACCGTTTTCATCAGCCGCGTCGGCGGCACGCTTCAGCTCGCCTGCAACAATGGAGAGCTGCATGGAGAGACGCAGCGTGGAAAATTCGCGCTGGCGGATGTAATAGTCGGTAATGCCAATGCCCAGTGGCGTAAGACGATAGATGGCGTTTCCTTCCGCCTGCTCGCTGGTAAAGCGGTTCAGCAGACGTTGACGCACCATATCATTGATTGCGTTGTTGGCACGCACGCTAATGGTTTCGCTGGTTTGCTCAAACGCATCACTGACGTGGCGGAACGCATCCACCAGTTCGCCTTCACTCATTTCGCCATCCAGGCGTTCGCCGTTTAGCGTCGCAACCGCCAGCAGGAATGAGAGTCTGTCTACCGGCAGCGAGATGGAGAAATCGTTTTTCCTGGCCCAGGCAACCAGTTCGGGGACTGTCTGGGAAAATTCACTCATAGATTATCCTTGCATCTGCGGCTTGCGCGCGGTGACGTGGATATAGCGGCCAAGGCTCAGATAAGGCTCCTGGCGGCAGTACCGCGTCTCTATTTCTGTTAAGGCGTCTAAACAGTCATCCTGTTTTTGTTTATCACGCAGATAATCATGAAACACCCTCACGCCAGTTTTGCCGGTAATTTCCCAACCGATCTCCTCCAGCCAGCCATAGACCTGCTGCGGTTCACGGGGGAAATCCGGTGAAAGCGTGCGTCGTTTCTTTTTATACATGCCCTGCTGTACATAGCCAAAATTGCCGACCAACACGTTTCGCATCAGCAGGCCGTTGGCATTGTAAAACATCAGCGATAACGCACCGCCCGGGCGCAACATCGACCACAGCGTTTTTAACATCGCTTGTGGTTCGGCGACCCATTCGAGCACAGCATGAAACAATATCAGATCAACCTGCGTTTCCAAATGCTGCGGAATGTCCTGAGCGGCGCAATGTATAAAATGCATGTTGTCGCTCACACCTTTCTCTTCTGCCGCTCGCCCGGCGCGCGCAACCATCTCGGCAGAAAGATCGCAAAGCGTGACGTGATGTCCCCGCTGCGCCATCAGAATTGCAGTCTGCCCTTCCCCACCTCCGGCATCCAGTACGCGCAACGGTCGGTCACCAAATTCAGCCAGCAGCTTATCCAGATCCTGCCAGAGGATCGTCTGACGAAGCTGACCTTTGGTAGTGCCATAAATGTTGCGCGAAAACTTTTCCGCGATGTCATCAAAATTGCGATCCCGCATTGGGAGGGTTCCACTCACTGCAAAACCGCTATTTTGTCACACCCGCGCGGAGAATGAACCACTCTGGTGTAATATCACGGGCAATCGCCTGCTGTATGGTTAAAAAAGGAACCAAAAAGGATGCTTTTTACCCTAAAAAAATATATCGGAGGCATGATGCTTCCCCTTCCCCTGCTGTTGCTTCTCATCGCGCTGGGGCTGGCATTGATATGGTTTAGCCGCTTTCAGAAAAGCGGTAAATCCCTCGTCACCGTGGGCTGGCTGGCGCTGCTGTTACTCAGCCTGCAACCGGTCGCTGACGGTTTGTTACGCCCGATTGAAAACACCTACCCGACGTGGCAGGGAAAACAGAAGGTGGGCTATATCGTGGTGCTGGGCGGCGGGTATACCTGGGATCCGAACTGGGCGCCCAGCTCGAACCTGATCAACAACAGTCTGCCGCGTCTGAACGAGGGGATCCGCCTGTGGCTGGCCAATCCGGGATCGAAGATGATCTTCACGGGCGCTGCGGCAAAAACCAACCCGGTAAGTACCGCTGAAGCAGGGGCAAGAGTGGCTGAATCGCTTGGCGTACCACGTTCCGCCATCATCACGCTGGATAGCCCAAAAGATACCGAAGAAGAAGCTGCTGCGGTGAAACAAGCCATCGGTGATGTGCCGTTCCTGCTGGTGACCTCTGCTTCTCACCTGCCGCGCGCAATGATTTTCTTTGAGAATCAGGGCCTGCATCCGCTTCCTGCTCCGGCAAACCAGCTGGCCATTGACGCCCCGCTCAACCCGTGGGAACGGATAATCCCGTCCCCGGTATGGCTGATGCACAGCGACCGCGTCGGTTACGAGACGCTTGGCCGCCTGTGGCAGTGGCTTAAGGGTTCGTCAGGCAAGCCAGGGCAGGAGTGATTTTGCGGCCAGATCGAAACTGGCCCGATTAAAGCGCCCGGTGTTGACCAGTTGCGCCACCTCATCCCAGAGAAGATAGAGCCAGCGTCGCCAGAGAAAGGCCTCCGCAACGGGGGCGCGCTGAAGATAGTGCCAGAGCAAATCTTCCGCCGCCCCGCCCTCGCTCAGCCTGAACAGTTCGTACTCGCGCGGCGCCCAGAGCATGATCCCCGGCCCGACCATTGCCAGAAGCTGATCGCTGCGCGAGTCTTTAAGCATACTGCGCAGCGTGAAGTTGCCGTGAACCAGCACGCAGTTGTCGTTAAAACCCTCAAACAGCGTCGGAAGACATTCCCGGGTGCGGAACAGAATACGTTTGTCCTGCATCGTTAAACCGGTGTTGTTGAACTGGTTCAGCGTGCCCCAGAGCACTTCGACACGCTGGCGATACCATAGCGGCCACAGGTTTTCCTGGGTGCTGTCTACCGCGCCAACAAGACCCCGGCTGTCCTGCCGATGCCAGGCTAGCAGGGCCTCGACAATCTGATCTTTCAGCTGTTCCCAGCGCTCCGGTGTACGCGTCGGAGCTTCAACAGAAACCCCGCGTAAACGTTCAATAAGCAGAACATCCGGGCCGGGATGCTCCTCATGGGTCATCACGCCGTAGACCGTCGGCATACGGACAGTCCCTTCCCGCGCCAGCATCGACATTTTCCAGGCCAGCTGTCTGGCGACGCCCGGCGAGGTAAAACTTCTGGCCATCAGCGGCATGGGGTTTCCCTGACTGTCGTACAACGACCAGAGTGCGGTATCGGCCTTTTCATTCACGCATTCCACCCGGCTTAGCTTTTCGCCAAGGAGATGGCTGAGTTCAACACGCAGCTGTTCCATATGAGATTACCCACATTAAGACTACTGCTTTTATAATGAGCGCGCGAACCCCGGATGTCACCCGGTCGAGATCAATAATGAAAAAGAAAAGGAAGAGAACATCCCCCAGAACGAGGGGATGGCAGCGAATTAACGCAATTCGACGCGTACGCGCTCGAGATCTTCAGGCGTATCCACGCCGGTGCCAGGGACTTCCTGGGCAACCGCAACGTGAATTTTCTCGCCGTACCACAGTACGCGAAGTTGTTCGAGCATTTCGATATGCTCAAGCGGGCTTGGTGCCCAGGCGACATAGCGACGAATAAAGCCGGCGCGGTAGCCGTAAATACCGATGTGGCGCAGGAAGGTTTCGCCGATCGTCTCTTTCGATTGCGCGAAACGATCGCGATCCCACGGAATGGTGGCGCGGGAGAAATAGAGCGCGTAGCCCTCTGCGTCCATGACCACTTTCACCGCATTCGGATTGAACGCCTCTTCAGCGTGGTGAATCGGCACCGCGAGGGTCGCCATGCCAACCTTACGCTGGGCCAGGTTGTCGGCCACCTGACGGATAATAGCCGCCGGGATCATCGGCTCATCGCCCTGCACGTTCACAATCACCGTCTCGTCACTGAAACCGCATTTTTCGACGACTTCCGCCAGGCGCTCGGTGCCTGACTGGTGGTCGGCACGGGTCATGCACACTTCCCCACCCGCGGCCTCAACCGCTCGCGCGACATCCGGGTGATCGGTGGCGACGATGACGCGTCCGGCGCCCGATTCGCGTGCCCGTTCAAGGACATGCACAATCATCGGTTTACCGTTGATATCCACCAGCGGTTTACCTGGCAGGCGCGTTGAAGCATAACGCGCAGGGATAATGACAACAAAACTCATGGTTTGATCTCTTCTGCCACCAGAGAACGGGCTTCATTTTCCAGCAGGACCGGAATACCGTCACGCAGCGGGAACGCCAGGCTGTCCAGTTTGCAAATCAGCTCTTGTTTATCCTGGCTGTAATACAGTTTGCCGTTGCACACCGGGCAGGCAATAATTTCAAGTAAACGGTGATCCATAGTTCCTCCGTATGGGTAATTGCTAAAGCTTACCACATTCTTTTTTCAGGGAGTGCCTGTTTCCCAGCCACCTCGACAGGTCGAAAACAGCCCCGCAGGCACGCGACCGAGTACAATTTCATACGCCCCCTGCCAGCGCGCAAATTCACTGAGCGCAGACGTTAGCCCTTTTTCCAGGCCAGCCGTGACTTTTATGCCCTCTTCCAGCCAGAGCGCGATAATTTCAAGCGTGCCGGTTTTACGGTGCATTTTAGCGTCCATGCGCCCGACAAGCTGCCCTTTATGAAGCAACGGCAAAACAAAATAACCGTACTGACGTTTTTGCGCCGGGGTGTAGCATTCCAGACGGTAGCTGAAATCAAACAGCTGTTCGGCCCGCTTTCTGTCCCAGACAACGGGGTCGAACGGCGAGAGTACGGCACTGTGGGTCGCCTGGAGTTTGCCCTCTTGCGCCTGCGCCAGCAGAGGGAACAAATCCGCATGCAGCCACATTTCACCTAACGACTCAACCGAGACCGGCATCACGCGCTGTTCACGCTGCCACGTTTCCAGCAGCGGTTTTAGCTGCGGCTGACGCAGGCGATAATAATCCGCCAGCCACTGTGGGCGGAATATGCCCAGGCTGCGGGCGCTGTTCCCGAGCATGATGGCTTCGGCTGCGTCCTGAGACAGCAGGTCACGCGTATCGTCCCAGTGAGGCATAACGCGGTGCGTGAGGTCATAGACGCGCTGAAAGTTGCGGCGCTCGACCACCATCACTTTGCCCGACGTAAACAGCCCTTCAAGATGGCGTTTGTGCGGTTTCCACTCCCACCATCCGCTTGCGCCTTTTCGCGGGTGTTCAAAATCCGCGGAGCGTACCGGACCGTTTTCCTGAATATGGGCAATCAGTTGTTCTATTTCATCCGCGTGTTCCGCCATCCATTCCTGGCGGTATTTCCAGCCCATTTTGTCCGGGGCGAGCATGCGGTGACGCACCAGTGCAAAATCGCTGCGCGGGAGAAAACAGGCTTCATGCGCCCAGTATTCCATCAGTTCGCCCTGACTTAGCGCATTATCCAGCCACTGCGGAGGATAGTTTCCCAGGCGGCTAAACAGGACCAGATACGGGCTACGCGCCACGATGTTAATGGTGTCGATTTGCAGCAACGACATGCGTTGCACGGTAGAGAGGATATCCGCTGGCTGTGCGCGGCGGCGGGACTTTTTCAGAAGCCCCTGGGCGGCAAGATGCAGGTTTCGTGCGGCTGCAAGTGAGAGTTGCGGTAGAGACATGCGTTTTCCTGTCAGTCAAAGCGCCACCGGAACCGCGTAGAAGTTACTGCACTAACGCGAGCAGTTCCTTGAGCAAATGTTCCGGCTGTTCGCCGCTGAGTTCAGCATCAACCGGCAGATACCACCAGTTTTCTTTCGCAAAGGCCCGGCATTTTACCGCGTCTTTTTCCGTCATGATCAGCGTCTGGCCCGGTGCGGCCAGCCTCTCAATCTCTTCGGCAACCAGCGCCTGGTGATCGGCCAGCGGTACCCGTTTCTCCAGCCGCGCGCCGCACTGCTCCAGCGTCGCGAAGAAACGCGGCGGATGACCAATCCCGGCCATCGCAATCAGATGATCCAGTAACGCGACGTCTTTACGCTCGCCGGTCAGCATATTCACTGCCTTTCCGGGACGAAGATGCATCGGGATCTCACCCGCTCTGGCTTCACCACCGTTTACAATCACGGCATCGACGCTCTTCAGGCGCGACGCACGCTCACGCATTGGACCGGCTGGCAGCCACCAGCCGTTGCCAAAACGCCGCACGCCGTCAATAACCACGATCTCTTTGTCACGCGCCAGCGCGTAATGCTGCAAACCATCATCGGTAATTATGATTTGTACGTCATGCTCTGCAAGCAGTGCCTTTACGGCATCACTGCGCACCGGCGATACCGCAACCGGCGCGCCAGTACGTTGGTAAATCAGTACCGGCTCATCACCGGCTTCAGCGGTTGTCGTAGCTGGGCTCAGCACCAGTGGATACTGCGCCGCTTTACCACCGTAACCGCGTGAGACAACTCCCGGGCGGATACCGCGCTTCTGGAGCTGTTCTACCAGCCAGATCACCACCGGCGTTTTGCCGTTTCCCCCCGCCGTCAGGTTGCCGACCACCACTACCGGTACCGGTGCGCGCCAGGCGCGCTTGATCCTGAGGCGATAAAGCAGACGAATAGCACCGCTCACCAGGCCATACAGCCAGGAGAGCGGGAGAAGCAGCACCCACAGAGGGGATTCACCCGACCAGATGCGTGCAATCATTGACCGAACTGCATTTTATGAAGCTGCGCGTATACACCACGTTGTTCCAGCAGGTCCGCATGGCTGCCGCGTTCAACGATAACGCCGTCTTCCACCACCACGATTTCGTCAGCCTGTTCGATGGTCGACAGACGGTGCGCGATAACCAGCGAGGTACGGTTTTTCTGTAATTCATCCAGAGCCGACTGGATAGCGCGTTCAGATTCCGTATCCAGTGCGGACGTTGCTTCATCGAGGATCAGAATCGGGCTGTTGCGCAGCAGCGCTCGGGCAATCGCGATACGTTGACGCTGACCACCGGAGAGCAGCACACCGTTTTCGCCAATGATCGTATCCAGACCGTTATCCATTTTGTTAATGAAGTCCATCGCATAGGCCATACGCGCCGCATTCTCGATCTCTTCACGGCTGTACTCTTCGGTACGGGCATACGCAATGTTGTTCGCCACCGTATCGTTGAACAGATGCACGTTTTGCGAAACCAGCGCGACCTGGTTACGCAACGACTGTAGGGTATATTCCCGCAGGTCGTGACCATCAAGCAGGATTTCGCCCTGGTCGATATCGTAGAAACGGGTAATCAGGCTGGCAATAGTCGACTTGCCCGAACCGGAACGACCGACCAGTGCAACGGTCTTACCCGCCGGGATGGACAGGCTGATATCACGCAGCGCCGGCACTTCACGGCCTGGATAAGTAAAGGTCACGTTGCGGAATTCCAGGTCACCTTTAGCGCGCTCGATCACGCGTGTACCTTCATCTTTTTCTTGTTCGGAATCGAGGATGCTGAACAGCGTCTGACAGGCTGCCATCCCGCGCTGGAACTGGGCGTTGACGTTAGTCAGCGATTTCAGCGGACGCATCAGCGCAATCATGGATGAGAACACCACGGTAATGGTACCCGCAGTCAGGGTTTCCATGACGCTCGGGAAGCTTGCTGCATACAGGACGAAGGCCAGGGCCAAAGAGGCAATCAGCTGAATGATCGGATCGGAAATCGACGAGGCCGATACCATTTTCATCCCTTGCAGGCGCATTTTGTTGCTGACCTTGTCAAAGCGTTTGGTTTCGACTTCCTGACCGCCGAAGATCAACACTTCCTTATGGCCTTTCAGCATCTGCTCGGCGCTGGTAGTCACCTGCCCCATCGTATTCTGCATATTTTTACTGATGTTGCGAAAACGCTTTGATACCACGCGGATCGCAATGGAGACAATCGGTGCCAGCACAATAAGGATCAGCGACAGTTGCCAGCTGTAATAGAACATCATCGCAAAGAGTCCGATGATGGATGCGCCTTCACGCACAACGGTAATCAGTGCGCTGGAAGAGGACGACGCCACCTGCTCTGAATCGTAGGTAATACGCGACAGCAGGGTACCGGTTGACTGTTTGTCAAAGAATGAGACTGGCATCCCCATCATATGGCTGAATAACCGACGGCGCATGGTCATCACCACTTTACCGGATACCCAGGAGATGCAGTAGCTGGATACATAGCTGGAGATTCCGCGTAAGATCATCAGCCCAATAACCACCAGCGGCATCCATAGCAGCACTGAACGATCCGTTTTACCAAAACCGTCATCCAGTAACGGTTTGAGAAGCGATAACATAAACGTATCGCTGGCTGCGTTGAGGATTAACGCTACGCCCGCCACGATCAAGCCTGCTTTGAAAGGTGCAATCATCGGCCAGAGCCGGCGGAACGTTTGCCACGTGGAGAGATCTTTGTCGTTATGCATTCAAAAAACCAGCATTTGTTGAAATAGCCGCATATTCTACCCGTTATCTACGGGCGCGCCAAACCACTGATGATACCAACGCGGTAAATAGTGTTCACGTAAGCGGCGAATTTGCCGACTTTGGTGCGAAAACGTCACAGTTATCTGTCCGGACTGCGGGGTATCAAGCCAGAGATATCCCTCAGTTCGATAGCGCCTGACTACTTTGATGGAAGGGAAACGCCACGCGTTATAGCGGGCCATCGAGGCCAGCGAAACCTGCCCCTCCACGCGCTGTAGCAGCGGTGTTGAAGATGACGTGTTACTCCCATGATGCGGCACCTGAATCAGTGTAGCCGCAAGTTGACGCCAGCGGTGGCTCAACATTGCCAGTTCTGCCTGCGCTTCAATATCTCCGGTCAGTAAAACGCTCTGTTCGCCGTCATCGATTTTTACCACGCAGGAGCGGTTGTTACCTTTCGCCGGGGTGTTTTCGGGTGGCCAATGCACGGAGAACGTTAACCCATGCCACTGCCATCGCTGTCCACGAAAGCATGGAAGATGTCCGGCCCAGGCTAAGGGGCTTCTGATCCACATTGCAGGCCAGGCAGCTTGTAGCGATGCCAGTCCCCCCGCGTGGTCGAGATGTTCATGGCTCAGGATCACCCCTTCCGGCCTCAGATGATGCCAGCGTAGCCAGGGGATAATCAGCTGCTGCGCGCTGTCCCCACCGGGCCATGCCAGCCCGGTGTCATACAGAATGGCCTTCCCGTGACGCTCAATGACCATCGCCAGCCCTTGCCCTACATCCAGCATATGCAGGGACCAGCTGTCAGTTTTAATCCTGTGCCAGAGGGGAAATGCCATCACCACGCTGCCTGCCAGACAGACTGCGGGTACTGCGCTGAAGGCCCTGAATCGCCAGCCAATGATCAGCAGCCACGGCAGTAACGTCAGGTATTGCCAGCGTTCATCCACGTCCTGCCAGCCATTCGGTAAACGCATCAATAGCCAGAAAAGTCCTGCCAGAGACTTATCGGCAGCCAGCCAGACGATACTTTCCAGCGTCGCCACCGGAAACAGATGCAGAAACATGCCGAGCAGGATCAGTGGAACTGAGATAAACGTTACCAGAGGAACAGCAAACAGATTCGCCACCAGCGAGGAGAGACTGAAACCATGGAAAATCAGTACCTGAAGCGGCAACAGGAGCAGCAGCATTCCAACCTGCAAATACAACAGCGTAACCAGCGGCCGCAGGCACCGGCCACGTTGCCAGTGCGGGAGAGGCAACCACTGATACCAAAAAATAAGCGCGGCGACCGCAAACGCGGATAACGCCAGGCTTTGTGACAGTACCGCCAGCGGATCGAAAATCAGGATCGCCGCCACGCAGGTAAGCCATACCTGCCAGGGCGACCACTGGCGACCACTCATTTTTAATGCAGCCAGTACCACAAGCGCAATAACCGTACGCAGCGCAGGCGGCTGCAAGCCCGTTAGCCATGCGTAAAACGCGGCAAAAATCAGCCCTGTCAGCAAGGGGATTTGCCAGATAATCCAGCGGCCCGGCAGGAAGAACTGGATCCCCCGCGCCAGAAACCAGATGACAGAAGCGGCCAGCGCAATATGCAATCCCGAGATTGCCATCAGATGCATCGTTCCGGTCTCACGCATCAGGTTTTTTATCTCCCGCGAGACCGACAGCCGCTCCCCCATTCCCAGCCCCAGGATCACGGGCCCCCACTGATATGCTGAAAGCGTATTCTGTAGTGATGTCAGGTATTGCGAACGCAGGCTACAGCGTGCGTCGACAATCTCCGCATGGGTAAACCGTCCGCTCAGCGTCTGGTGTCGAGCAAAGGCGTTTTTCTGCGAATCATAGCCGCCATCGTTGAGCTCTCCGTGTACCGCCCTGAGCCGCAGGGTCATCGCCCAGCGTTGACCCACGCAGACATTTTGAGGCAGGTAGTTGCCGTAGAGTGACACGCCCATGGCAGCCCACACGCGTTCTCCATTGAGGCTGATAATCCTTCCCTGATGCATCGTTGCGCCGTCAGTTGCGGTAATGACCACCTCGGCCTGCTGCGGTGCTTTCGTTAAATGGTTCATCGGCCACACGCTTTCCTGAGCGGCCAGGATCCCCCAGCACATAAAAAGCAATGCGAGGCCTGAAAACCTGAGCCATTTTCTCTTCTGTACGGATAACGCAATTCCTGCGGCAATCAGCAACCAGACAATATGCAAGTCTGGCAAAACGGGTAACCAATAGAGCGGGATTATGGCCAGAATGGCGCACATACTGATAACGTGGATCCCCATCTTCACCTCCATGTTTCAGGCGATTATGCGGCGGGACTGATGCGTCGTCAGACAGAAAAGGCGTGATTTACAGCGGGCGCTGCAACGTTTTTAAGCGTTTACAGCAAAGAGAAAATTTAAATACGGCGCGTATTCAGAAATGCAGGGCGGGATACAAAAAAAGCACCCTAAGGTGCTTTCTTTAAACTCAGTTTAACCCTGATGATTAAACTCAGTTACCGTAAATATTGGCGCGATCGCGCAGTTCTTTACCCGGCTTAAAGTGCGGAACATACTTTCCTTCCAGCTCCACTTTATCGCCAGTCTTCGGGTTACGCCCGGTACGTGGTGCACGATAGTGCAGGGAAAAACTACCGAAACCGCGGATTTCAATGCGCTCGCCCTGGGCAAGAGTGGTAGCCATATGCTCCAGCATCTCTTTAACGGCATCTTCCACAGCCTTGGCAGGGATATGCGGTTGCTGACTGGCAAGTCTTTCAATCAATTCTGACTTGGTCATGATTCCTCCGGTTCCTTTCAAACCCATTAGCTGAACAGCTTATTAAACAAGGGCGGCCGTAGCCGCCCTTTGTTATTGATTACAGGACGAATCCTGCAATCTGTCAAGTCTGCTCTCCATCCTTCGCGCTGTAAATGCGTTACAGCTCAAATGATGGTGCGAACCTGAACTTACTCGCCTTTAGCTGCTTTGAAAGCTTCAGCCATTGCGTTGTTAGAGAAGTTTGCATCTTCCTGTTTGTTCACAGTTGCGATTGCATCTTTCTCATCAGCTTCGTCTTTAGCACGAACAGACAGGCTGATTGCACGGTTCTTACGGTCAACACCGGTGAACTTAGCTTCAACGTCGTCACCAACGCTCAGAACCAGAGTTGCATCTTCAACGCGGTCACGTGAAGCTTCGGAAGCGCGCAGGTAACCTTCAACGCCGTCAGCCAGTTCTACGGTTGCGCCTTTAGCGTCAACAGCAGTCACTTTACCGTTTACGATTGCGCCTTTCTTGTTCAGTGCAACCCAGTTGTTGAACGGATCTTCTGCGAGCTGTTTAACGCCCAGGGAGATACGTTCACGCTCTGCGTCAACCTGCAGAACAACTGCTGCGATTTCGTCGCCTTTTTTGTATTCACGAACTGCTTCTTCGCCTGCAACGTTCCAGGAGATGTCAGACAGGTGAACCAGGCCATCGATGCCGCCGTCCAGGCCGATGAAGATACCGAAGTCAGTGATAGACTTGATTTTACCTTCAACACGGTCGCCCTTGTTGTGGGTTTCCGCGAACTGCTGCCATGGGTTGTTTTTGCACTGCTTCAGGCCCAGGGAGATACGACGACGTTCTTCGTCGATATCCAGAACCATCACTTCCACTACATCACCAACGTTAACAACTTTGGATGGGTGGATGTTTTTGTTGGTCCAGTCCATTTCGGAAACGTGCACCAGGCCTTCAACGCCTTCTTCGATTTCAACGAAGCAGCCGTAGTCGGTCAGGTTGGTAACGCGACCAGTCAGTTTAGTACCTTCTGGGTAACGCTTAGCGATAGCTACCCATGGATCTTCGCCCAGCTGTTTCAGGCCGAGGGATACACGAGTACGCTCGCGGTCGAACTTCAGCACTTTAACAGTGATTTCGTCGCCCACGTTCACGATTTCGCTTGGGTGCTTAACGCGTTTCCACGCCATGTCGGTGATGTGCAGCAGGCCATCAACGCCGCCCAGGTCAACGAATGCGCCGTAGTCAGTGAGGTTCTTAACGATACCTTTGACTTCCATGCCTTCCTGCAGGTTTTCCAGCAGCTGATCGCGTTCTGCGCTGTTTTCGGATTCGATAACGGCACGACGAGAAACAACAACGTTGTTACGCTTCTGGTCCAGCTTGATTACTTTGAACTCAAGCTCTTTGCCTTCGAGGTGCAGGGTGTCACGGACTGGACGAACGTCTACCAGAGAACCTGGCAGGAACGCACGAATACCATTCAGCTCAACAGTGAAGCCACCTTTAACTTTGCCGTTGATAACACCGACCACAGTTTCAGCTTCTTCGTAAGCTTTTTCCAGCGTGATCCATGCTTCGTGACGTTTAGCTTTCTCACGAGACAGCAGGGTTTCGCCGAAGCCGTCTTCTACTGCGTCCAGAGCAACGTCAACTTCGTCACCTACCTGGATTTCCAGCTCGCCCTGGGCGTTTTTGAACTGCTCAGCCGGGATGGCGGACTCAGATTTCAGACCGGCGTCAACCAGTACTACGTCTTTGTCGATAGCAACAACAACACCGCGAACGATGGAACCCGGACGGGTTTCGATTTCTTTTAAGGATTCTTCAAACAGTTGAGCAAAAGATTCAGTCATGTTTAATCTTCAGGTTAATATTAACGTCCACCTGGCTCCGTGCCGGATGGGGTTGTTTCACATACCCGCCGTCAATCCATTGCAGCGGGGGTACTGCTAAATCGGTCGCGATTACGCGAGTGCCAGTTTTTGGCGCGCATATTGTAGCGCTTTTTCAATCACTTGCTCAATAGTTAAACTGGTTGAATCCAGCACTAATGCGTCTTGCGCGGGAACAAGTGGTGCGACGGCGCGGTTACGATCGCGGTCATCGCGCTCTTTTATCTCGGATAAAAGGCGATCAAAGTTAACACTAAACCCCTTTTCCTGCAACTGAAGCATGCGGCGTTGAGCACGTTCTTCCGAAGAGGCGTCAAGGAAAATTTTCACTGGCGCATCAGGGAATACCACGGTTCCCATGTCGCGGCCGTCGGCGATCAGCCCCGGCGCTTCGCGGAAACCGCGCTGGCGACGTAACAGCGCTTCACGAACGCGTGGGAAAGCCGCCACCTGAGAGGCCGCATTGGCCACTTCCTGCGTACGGATTTCACCGCTGACATCTTCCCCTTCCAGGATCACTTCAAGGTTGCCATCAGTAGAGACAAAGCGCACATCCAGATGTGCAGCCAGCGGTACCAGCGCTTCTTCAGACGCAACATCTACATGATGATGCAGCGCAGCCAGCGCCAGCACGCGATAGATTGCTCCCGAATCTAAAAGATGCCATTGCAATGCTTCCGCCATCGCTTTGCACAGAGTACCTTTCCCTGCGCCACTTGGCCCATCAATGGTGATTACCGGGGCAATTGCCGTCATCTTTTTCTCCTTAATTAAGGCATACCGTTTACATGAACGCCGCGCATTATACGCGCCAACGTGCGCAACTGTTACCTTTGCGTGCAAATTACGGAATGATTGAAGCAGAGTGTAGAAGAAATGAAAGAGGATGACTGTCAGAAAGCGTAAGGAAATGCCGCATCAGGAGATGCGGCATACGATCGTCAGGCCAGGGTGCTAATGCGCGCCAGCTGTTCGAAGTAGTCCGGGAAGGTTTTCGCCGTGCACTTCGGGTCAAGGATGGTGACTGGCGTATCTGACAGCGCCACCAGCGAGAAACACATCGCCATGCGGTGATCGTTGTAGGTGCCAATTTCTGCAAATTGCAGTTTTGCCGGCGGCGTGACGCGAATGTAGTCTTCGCCCTCTTCTACCACCGCCCCCACTTTACGCAGCTCGGTTGCCATTGCGAACAGGCGGTCGGTCTCTTTTACGCGCCAGTTATAGATGTTACGCAGCGTGGTGGTGCCTTTCGCAAACAGCGCAGCGGTGGCGATGGTCATTGCCGCGTCAGGAATATGGTTCATGTCCATGTCGATGGCGTTCAGCTCACCGTGCGTACAGGAGATGAAGTCATCGCCCCAGGTCACAACCGCGCCCATTTTTTCCAGCACGTCGGCAAAACGAATGTCGCCCTGCACGCTGTTGCGACCAATACCCGTCACTTTTACCGTACCGCCTTTAATCGCACCCGCGGCCAGGAAGTAGGACGCGGATGACGCATCCCCTTCAACCAGGTAGTTGCCCGGAGACTGGTACTGCTGTGCCCCGCGCACCACGAAGCGCTGATAAGACTGGTTTTCCACCTCAACGCCGAAGGTTTTCATCAGGTGCAGCGTGATATCAATGTACGGTTTAGAAACCAGATCGCCTTTAATGCTAATCACGGTATCATTTGGAGCCAGCGGTGCGGTCATCAGCAGTGCCGTCAGGAACTGGCTGGAGACGCTACCATCAACCTCAACATTACCGCCAGTGAAACCACCGCGCAGACGCAGTGGCGGGTAATTTTCTTGCTCAAGATAATCAATCTGCGCGCCGCCCTGACGCAGGGCATCGACCAGGTGGCCGATCGGACGCTCTTTCATGCGCGGCTCGCCGGTCAGCACAATATCGTTGCTCCCAAGACACAGCGCAGCGGCCAGAGGACGCATCGCCGTACCGGCGTTACCCAGGAAGAGCTCCAGCGCTTCAGCGGAATGTAATGCGCCGCCGTTACCGGTGACTTCACAACGGGTACGATCGTCTGACAGCGCGTACTGAACGCCCAACGCTTTCAGTGCATTGAGCATATGGCGCACGTCATCGCTGTCCAGCAGGTTGGAAAGGACGGTGGTGCCGTTTGCCAGAGCTGCCAGCAGCAGAGCGCGGTTCGAGACACTTTTTGAACCAGGCAGATTAATGGTGCCATCTACCCGCGCGATAGGTTGTAACGTCAGGGATTCCATGAAACTTAACTCTCAACTCAACATAATAAAAACCCCGCAGGAACGCTGCGGGGGTGAAAACAGCCAATTAACCGTGACGACGTTCGAAGTCGATCATGAAATCAGTCAGGGCTTTAACGCCTTCCAGCGGCATCGCGTTATAGATAGAGGCACGCATACCGCCTACCACACGGTGACCTTTCAGCGCATGCAGACCCGCCGCGAAGGACTCTTCCAGGAACACGTTATCCAGGTTGTTGTCCGCCAGCTGGAACGGCACGTTCATGCGCGAACGGTTAGTTTTGGCGACATCGTTACGGTAGAAATCGCTCTTGTCGATCACGCCGTACAGCAGTTCAGCTTTTTGCTGATTGATCTTGTCCATCTGCGCCACGCCGCCTTTTTGCTTCAGCCATTTGAAGACCAGGCCGGAGAGGTACCAGGCGAACGTTGGTGGAGTGTTGAACATGGAATCGTTGTCGTTCAGGACGGTGTAATCCAGAATTGACGGGCAAGACTTATGGGCTTTCCCCAGCAGGTCTTCACGCACGATAACGATAGTCAGACCCGCAGGACCGATGTTTTTCTGGGCACCCGCGTAGATGACGCCGTAGCGGCTGACGTCCAGCGGCGTGGACAGAATGGTGGAGGAGAAGTCCGCCGTCACAATGACATTTTCGCCAAAGTCTGGCTCTTCGTGAATAGCGATACCGTCGATGGTTTCGTTCGGGCAGTAATGAAGATACGCGGCGTTGTCAGAAAGCTGCCACTCACTCATCGGCTTCACGGCGCGCATACCGTCAACGGTCACTTTGGCATCGATAACGTTCGGCGTGCAATATTTGTGCGCTTCTTTTACCGCACTGGCCGCCCAGTAGCCGGCATCAACGTAATCAGCGGTGGATTTGTCGCCCAGCAGATTGAGCGGAATACCCGCAAACTGACCGCGTCCACCGCCGTGACAGAACAATACTTTGTAGTTCGAGGGAATGTTCAGCAGATCGCGAAAATCCTTTTCTGCCTCTTCCGCCACCTGAATAAACGCTTTACCCCGGTGGCTGACTTCCATCACCGACGTACCCAGACCGTTCCAGTCACACAGCTCCTGTTGAGCCTGTTTGAGCACGTCTGCCGGTAACATTGCCGGACCTGAACTGAAATTAAAGACTTGAGCCATTTCCCCTCACCACGCTAAAAGCCATAAGTTATAACTGTGGATATCGGTTTTATCATTCAGTGACACGCGCCGCAATGTCTAAAACTTATGGCCGAAGAAATGTGCCCCTTGTCACACAAAACAATCTGCCGTACCGTTGTCGCAAAACCGACAATATCGCTGTCAGGTAATGCGTTTAGCCCGGCTAACCTTCGTCCATTCTGGATTTGTACAGCGAGGGCATAATTGATGATCGCCCGCCTGCATGACCACCACATGGCTGCATTTTATGCAAGCATACTGGCCCGCATCAGGGACGGTTTTGTATCGCTCGATAAGCATATCCGGCAGTATGCACAGGCCGGGCTTGACCTCATCGTCAGGATAGTAATAAACGCTGATTTGACCGTTCGTTTCCATAATCGCCAGACGCACCTGCCCCAGCTGTTCAACGCTGCTTATACGTAGCTCCATAAAGAACTCAAACTCCGTCATATTGGCGCTTTGCACATTCTCCCAGGCAAGTTGACCATCTTCGACAATCACCACCGGTTTTCCTTCGAACAGATCTTCCAGTTTTTCACTTTTCGACATCAGCCACATGACCAGCCGGTACAGCAGCGCAAGCGTCACGAAGACGATAAAAACCGGCACCATCGGCACATCGTCATAAAAGGCAACGTCCCCTGCCGCCGAACCCAGCGTCAGGATAATCAGCACTTCAAACAGTGACATCTGCCGCACGCCGCGACGTCCGGTGATTTTCAGGAACAGGAAGACGAGTACAAAGGTGTACAGGCTACGCAACGCCACTTCGCCTAAAAACTCAGGTGGGACTTTATCAAACGCCATCCGCTGGAGATCAAATGCTTTCATTTTTTTATGCCTTAACAGTAGGTTACTGCTTATAAGCATAGCCCAGCCATTTATTTTCGCCGGAGATAGCACCCGTCACGCAAAACCCGTATCATTGCGCGCTTTACGTACGATAAAAGTGAACGCCATGACTCAAACGTTTATCCCCGGCAAAGACGCCGCTCTGGAAGATTCCATCGCTCGCTTCCAGCAGAAACTGACCGACCTGGGCTTTAATATCGAAGAAGCCTCCTGGCTGAATCCGGTGCCTCACGTCTGGTCCGTGCATATTCGCGACAAAGACTGTGCGCTGTGCTTCACCAACGGCAAAGGCGCGACCAAAAAAGCGGCACTGGCCTCTGCGCTGGGTGAGTATTTTGAGCGTCTGTCCACCAACTATTTCTTCGCCGACTTCTGGCTGGGTGAAACGATTGCCAACGGCCCGTTCGTTCACTACCCGAACGAAAAATGGTTCCCGCTACCCGAAGACGACGAACTGCCGGAAGGCATTCTCGATGCCCGCCTGCGCGCGTTCTACGATCCGGAAAACGAACTGACCGCCAGCATGCTGATCGACCTGCAATCCGGCAATGAGGATCGTGGTATCTGCGCCCTGCCGTTCACCCGTCAGTCTGACGAGCAGACCGTTTACATTCCAATGAACATCGTTGGCAATCTGTATGTGTCTAACGGTATGTCTGCCGGTAACACCCGTAACGAAGCGCGTGTACAGGGGTTGTCTGAAGTTTTCGAGCGTCACATCAAAAACCGTATTATTGCTGAATCCATCAGCCTGCCGGAGATCCCGGCTGACGTGCTGGCGCGCTACCCGGGCGTGGTGGAATCCATCGCCAAACTGGAAGCGGAAGGTTTCCCAATCTTTGCTTATGACGGCTCTCTGGGCGGCAAATATCCGGTTATCTGCGTGGTACTGTTTAACCCGGCAAATGGCACCTGCTTCGCCTCTTTCGGCGCGCACCCGGACTTCGGCGTGGCGCTGGAGCGTACCGTGACCGAACTGCTGCAAGGTCGTAGCCTGAAAGATCTCGACGTATTCACCCCGCCAACCTTTGATGATGAAGAAGTCGCCGAGCACACCAACCTCGAAACGCACTTCATCGACTCCAGCGGTTTGATCTCCTGGGATATGTTCAAACAGGACGCAGACTATCCGTTCGTGGACTGGAGCTTTGCCGGTACGACGGAAGAAGAGTTCGCCACCCTGATGGCGATCTTCAACGCGGAAGATCAGGAAGTCTATATTGCCGACTATGAACACCTCGGCGTTTATGCGTGCCGTATTATTGTGCCGGGTATGTCGGACATCTATCCGGCAGAAGATCTGTGGCTGGCGAACAACAGCATGGGTGCGCATCTGCGTGAAACCCTGCTGGCCCTGCCGGGCAGCGAGTGGGATAAAGAAGATTATCTGAACCTGATCGCCCAACTGGACGAAGAAGGACACGATGATTTCACCCGCGTACGCGAACTGCTGGGTCTGGCAACCGGAAAAGATAACGGCTGGTACACGCTGCGCATCGGCGAGCTAAAAGCGATGCTGGCGCTGGCGGGCGGCGATCTGGATCAGGCTTTGGCCTGGACCGAGTGGACGATGGAGTTTAACCAGTCCGTCTTCTCCGCCGAGCGCACTAACTATTACCGTTGCCTGCAAACGCTGCTCTTGCTTTCTCAGGAAGACGACCGCGAGCCATTGCAGTATCTGAACGCCTTCGTCCGCATGTACGGTGCAGATGCCGTTGAGGCTGCCAGCGCGGCGCTGAGCGGTGAAGAACCGTTCTATGGCCTGCAAGCGGTTGACAGCGATCTGAAAGCCTTCCCGGCGCATCAGTCGCTGCTGAATGCGTATGAAAAATTGCAGAAGGCTAAAGCCGCTTACTGGTCAAAATAAGCGCATATAACATTAATGGCTGTAGGCGTATTCAATCGCCTGAGCTATATTACGGGGCAATTTCATTGCCCCTTTTTTTTATTTTTCCGCAATGACGTTTAATTGTAATAATTAAGTTAACCACGGGTAAATATAAAAACGCTTACCTGGGCTTTACTGTTACTAATTCTAATAAATACTCCATTTTAATTAACTGTTCCACGGGAGGCTGAAGGAAAAAATTCAACTCTTTTCATAACTTTTAAAATTTATTTTTATACGGATAATCAAATACTTACTCCGCTTTTGCTGTAAAACCATACACACTGCGGGCCTATAAGCCAGGCGAGATATGATCTATATCAATTTCTCTTCTATAATGCTTTGTTAGTATCTCGTCGCCGACTTAATAAAGAGAGAGTTAGTGTGAAAGCTGACAACCCTTTTGATCTATTACTCCCCGCTGCGATGGCGAAAGTTGCCGAAGAAGCGGGTGTCTACAAAGCAACGAAACATCCGATGACGACGTTCTTTCTGGCCATTACGGCTGGGGTGTTCATCTCCATCGCTTTCGTCTTCTATATCACAGCCACCACCGGCACTGCCGGGATGCCTTTCGGCATAGCGAAACTGATTGGTGGTATTTGCTTCTCACTGGGCCTGATCCTCTGCGTCATCTGCGGCGCCGACCTCTTCACCTCAACGGTGCTGATTGTTGTGGCAAAAGCCAGCGGAAGAATTACCTGGGGTCAACTGGGGCGCAACTGGCTCAACGTCTACGTTGGCAACCTGATTGGCTGTCTGCTCTTTGTTCTGTTGATGTGGCTTTCTGGCGAGTACATGACCGCCAACGGCGGCTGGGGGCTTAACGTCCTGCAAACCGCCGACCACAAAATGCACCATACATTTATCGAAGCCGTTGCTCTCGGCATCCTTGCAAACCTGATGGTCTGCCTGGCGGTCTGGATGAGCTACTCTGGTCGTAGCCTGATGGATAAAGCCATGATTATGGTTCTGCCGGTTGCGATGTTTGTTGCCAGCGGCTTTGAGCACAGTATTGCGAATATGTTCATGATCCCGATGGGGATTGTTATCCGCAACTTTGCAAGCCCGGAGTTCTGGACTGCTGTTGGTTCAACCCCGGAAAGTTTTTCACACCTGACTATTATGAATTTCATTACTGATAACCTGATCCCCGTCACTATCGGGAACATTATCGGTGGGGGTCTGTTAGTTGGGTTGACATACTGGGTCATTTACCTGCGTGGCGGCGATCATCATTAATGGTTGTCTCAGGCAGTAAATAAAAAATCCACTTAAGAAGGTAGGTGTTACATGTCCGAGCTTAATGAAAAGTTAGCCACAGCCTGGGAAGGTTTTACGAAAGGTGACTGGCAGAATGAAGTCAACGTCCGTGACTTCATTCAGAAAAACTATACCCCGTATGAAGGTGACGAATCCTTCCTGGCTGGTGCGACTGATGCAACCACCAAGCTGTGGGACAGCGTAATGGAAGGCGTTAAACTGGAAAACCGCACTCACGCGCCAGTTGATTTTGACACCTCCGTTGCTTCTACCATCACTTCTCACGATGCTGGCTACATCAACAAAGCCCTTGAGAAAATCGTTGGTCTCCAGACTGAAGCACCACTGAAACGCGCAATCATCCCGTTCGGTGGCATTAAAATGGTTGAAGGTTCCTGCAAAGCGTATAACCGCGAGCTGGACCCAATGCTGAAAAAAATCTTCACCGAATACCGTAAAACCCATAACCAGGGTGTATTCGATGTTTACACCAAAGACATTCTGAACTGCCGTAAATCTGGCGTTCTGACCGGTCTGCCAGATGCCTATGGCCGTGGCCGTATCATCGGTGACTACCGTCGCGTTGCGCTGTACGGTATCGACTTCCTGATGAAAGACAAATACGCGCAGTTCGTCTCTCTCCAGTCTGACCTGGAAAACGGCGTAAACCTGGAAGCGACTATCCGTCTGCGTGAAGAGATTGCTGAACAGCACCGTGCGCTGGGTCAGATCAAAGAGATGGCGGCTAAATACGGCTGTGATATCTCTGGTCCTGCAACCAACGCTCAGGAAGCTATCCAGTGGACCTACTTCGGCTACCTGGCCGCGGTTAAGTCTCAGAACGGTGCAGCAATGTCCTTCGGCCGCGTATCCACCTTCCTGGATGCGTATATCGAACGCGATATCAAAGCAGGCAAAATCACCGAACAAGACGCTCAGGAAATGATTGACCACCTGGTCATGAAACTGCGTATGGTTCGCTTCCTGCGTACTCCAGAATATGATGAGCTGTTCTCTGGTGACCCAATCTGGGCAACCGAATCTATCGGCGGTATGGGCGTAGATGGCCGTACTCTGGTAACCAAAAACAGCTTCCGCTTCCTGAACACCCTGTACACCATGGGTCCTTCTCCGGAGCCGAACATCACCGTTCTGTGGTCTGAAAAACTGCCACTGAACTTCAAGAAATTCGCCGCTAAAGTGTCCATCGACACCTCTTCTCTGCAATACGAGAACGATGACCTGATGCGTCCGGACTTCAACAACGACGACTACGCTATCGCGTGCTGCGTAAGCCCAATGGTTGTTGGTAAGCAAATGCAGTTCTTCGGTGCGCGTGCAAACCTGGCGAAAACCATGCTGTACGCAATCAACGGCGGCGTTGACGAAAAACTGAAAATGCAGGTTGGTCCTAAGTCTGAACCGATCAAAGGCGACCTTCTGAACTTCGACGAAGTGATGGAGCGCATGGATCACTTCATGGACTGGCTGGCTAAGCAGTATGTCACTGCGCTGAACGTCATCCACTACATGCACGACAAGTACAGCTACGAAGCCTCTCTGATGGCGCTGCACGACCGTGACGTCGTTCGCACCATGGCGTGTGGTATCGCAGGTCTGTCCGTTGCGGCTGACTCCCTGTCTGCAATCAAATATGCGAAAGTTAAACCAATTCGTGACGAAGATGGTCTGGCTATCGACTTCGAAATCGAAGGCGAATATCCGC
This sequence comes from Enterobacter sp. DSM 30060, assembly GCF_013375955.1. NCBI lineage: Bacteria > Pseudomonadati > Pseudomonadota > Gammaproteobacteria > Enterobacterales > Enterobacteriaceae > Enterobacter > Enterobacter sp. DSM 30060. The sequence goes on along the minus strand of NZ_CP056118.1, from coordinate 3,357,057 downwards.
AGTTTGGTAACAACGACGCTCGCGTTGATGACATGGCGGTTGACCTGGTAGAACGTTTCATGAAGAAAATTCAGAAACTCACTACCTATCGTAACGCTATCCCGACTCAGTCTGTTCTGACCATCACCTCTAACGTTGTGTATGGTAAGAAAACCGGTAACACCCCAGACGGTCGTCGTGCTGGCGCGCCATTCGGCCCAGGTGCTAACCCAATGCACGGTCGTGACCAGAAAGGTGCGGTTGCCTCTCTGACCTCCGTTGCTAAACTGCCGTTTGCATACGCGAAAGATGGTATCTCTTACACCTTCTCTATCGTGCCAAACGCGCTGGGTAAAGACGACGAAGTGCGTAAAACTAACCTCGCGGGTCTGATGGATGGTTACTTCCACCACGAAGCGTCCATTGAAGGTGGTCAGCACCTGAACGTGAACGTGATGAACCGTGAAATGCTGCTCGACGCGATGGAACATCCTGAGAAATATCCTCAGCTGACCATCCGCGTATCTGGCTACGCAGTACGTTTTAACTCCCTGACGAAAGAACAGCAGCAGGACGTTATCACCCGTACTTTCACTCAGTCCATGTAAGTGGAATTGACTGAAATCACGCGTTAAAAAGCGTACAATAAAGGCTCCACGCAAGTGGGGCCTTTTTAACACCCTCGCTTCATCAGTCTCTTTTGTCCGCTATCTATACTTAATGGATAACAGCCAAAACAGACTCGACATAGCCTTTGAGCTGTGCATCTACATAGGCCCCCGGATGGGCCAAATTCGGAGATATCACCGCAATGTCAATTATTGGTCGCATTCACTCCTTTGAATCCTGTGGCACCGTCGATGGCCCGGGGATCCGCTTTATCACTTTCTTCCAGGGCTGCCTGATGCGCTGCCTGTACTGCCATAACCGTGACACCTGGGACACCCATGGCGGTAAAGAAGTCACCGTTGAAGATCTGATGAAAGAGGTGGTGACCTATCGCCACTTCATGAACGCGTCCGGTGGTGGCGTGACGGCATCCGGCGGTGAAGCTATTCTTCAGGCTGAATTTGTGCGCGACTGGTTCCGCGCCTGCCATAAAGAAGGTATTCATACCTGCCTCGACACCAACGGCTTTGTGCGCCGTTACGATCCGGTTATTGATGAACTGCTTGAAGTGACCGAACTGGTGATGCTCGATCTCAAGCAGATGAACGATGAGATCCACCAGAATCTGGTTGGCGTCTCAAACCACCGTACGCTGGAATTTGCCAAATACATTGCCAACAAAGGCGTCAAGACCTGGATCCGCTACGTGGTAGTACCGGGCTGGTCAGATGATGATGATTCTGCACATCGTCTGGGCGAATTTACCCGGGATATGGGTAACGTGGAGAAAATTGAACTCCTGCCCTATCACGAGCTGGGTAAACACAAATGGGTGGCAATGGGTGAAGAGTACAAGCTCGATGGCGTGAAGCCGCCGAAAAAAGAGACGATGGAGCGCGTCAAAGGTATTCTTGAGCAGTATGGCCACAAGGTCATGTATTAACGAAAAGGCCCGGTGAAAACCGGGCCTTTTTATATTCTATTTAAAGACGCCGTTAATCACGGAAGTCACAATCGCGGTACTCAGCGCAATTAAGACCAGGTCGTCACCCACCACGCGCCATTCATAGCCCGGATAAGAAGGAAGCTGACCCAGCATATCGGCTGGCACGGTTTTCTTCGCAATGCCCGGAGGCAGTGGCTTACCGCGCGCCAGGTTTTTCGCAATACCCGGAGGCAGAGAGTCGTAGCCCGTTAAGCCGTAATTCAGTGCCAGATGGCGGGCATGATCGAAGCTCACGCGGACGTCAACATCATGACCCACATCGTTGCTGTTTTTAAAGCTCTTATCCGATTTCCCTGGATTATCCTGGCCGTTATTGTGCTTATTACCATGGTTACCAGCGTTCCCGTTACCATGATTGCCGCTATTACCTTGTCCGCCACCGTTTCCATGACCACCGCCATTCCCGTTTCCTGGATTAGCCATGGCCGGAGCCGTTGCAAACGTTAAAGCCAACACTACGGCAAGTGCGGTAGTGGAAAAACGACGAGTAGACATGATTGCTGCCTTTTAGTGGTAGAACTCATTTGAATTATCGCCAGGCAGTAAAAACTCACAATAAGTAAAAGTCTTATATGTGACAGGGACAAAAAAGCCTGTCATCGACAGGCTTTTATTTAATCAGGCATGTGCCACTGGCGTTGGGTGCTCGCCCGCTTTGCGCAGCAACATTAACAGATAAATAAACGATACGCTGGCGATCATGATAAACAGCAGATTATCAGAGTAATTTTGCATGAGCATAGCGGTAAAAGTCGGCCCCAGTAAACTGCCGATGGTGTAACTCAGCAACAATGCCTGGTTCATCGCCACCAGCTGGTGATGCTCAACTTTCTCACAGGCCCAGGCCATCGCGACCGGATAGAGCGTAAAACCCGCAGCCCCCAGAATGAACAGCGCAGGCGCCATCGCGGCGTTGCTGAGCATGGCGAGACAGCCCATGATGACCACGAAAACCTGGACGCGCAGCACCAGCAGACGACCAAAGCGGTCCGCCAGGCGGCCAATCGGCCACTGGCCGACAATCCCCGCGCTGACCATCACCGCCATCCAGAAACCGATCCCGGAATCGCTGACGCCCTGATGGTTGAGATAGAGCGGCATCAGGCCATAGAGCGACCCCAGCACAATCCCGGAAATAATACAGCCGTTAATCCCCAGGCGCGCCTGACGCAGTCTCAGCATCGGCCAAACGTGCGTGGCCTCCTGATGCTCACTGCTCTGGTTCACGATACGGGTAAAGAGCAGCGGCAGAATTGCGGCCAGCACCATCCCTGTTACCCATGGCAGAACGCTCATCAGGTCGGTTGGGAATTTGCTGACCATCAGTTGTCCCAGAACGGTACCGACGTAGTAAACCATCATATAAGCCGCCAGCAGACGCCCGCGATTACGGGACGTGCCGCTGCACATCAGCGCACTTTCAACCACCACCCAGATCATGGCGCAGCCAACGCCCGCAATAAAGCGCCAGACCATCCAGCTCCAGAAGCCGACCATCAGTCCTAAACCGGCGCATCCGACGGCAAAGATCAGTGACGCCAGATAATAACTGCGGTTAAAACCAAAGCGCTTAATAAGGCTGCCCGTTAATAAGGTGCCCAGCAGATTGCCCGTAAAAAAGGACGAGCTAACCATACCCACCTGCCAGGTTGGTAAGTTTTCATGGGCGAGCCATAGCGGGACGAGTGTGTTCAACACCGCGATCGCCAGGGTCAGCAAAAGCAGGCCACAGAGCAACAAAAGCACCGGGCGGGTATAGGTGGTCATGGATTAAAAACCGTGAGGAAGTTCAGATTTCGTGCGCATCATGCCACTGGCAAAAACAAAGTCAATCCACCGATTCAGGCGTCACGCACGATATGCGCCTTGTCGATTTAAAAAACTCATCCTGCTAATGCAAAGCCTGCTACCAATATTAATTATCTATTTGTTTTTATTTATTTCCGGGAATTTTTACAACGAAACATCAGTCGAAAAATTTCATGAATGAAAAAAGAAAAGCCGGGCACTATGTCCCGGCTTTTTATAACAAAATCTAAAATTAGCTGGCGACAGCCATACCGACCGTCATATGCAGACCGTAAAATACGCCGCGACCAATTAACTCCCCTGCCAGCACCAGCACAAAGGCCAGTGACAGCAACGGTAGCGCAGGCGCGTAACCTTTAAGCTGAGGGGCAATCCAGCACACCAGCGCCGCCGTCAGCAGCACCACACGCCAGGCCATCAGAGAACCGTAATCCGGTACCAGCGCCGAAGCCTGTTGGATAGAGCTGTGAATCGTCGCCAGCTCCGCTCCCTGCATAAGCGCTACAACGGTACTGATGACCAGTGCCAGCAGCGAGACCGCGGGCAGCAGGCGCATCGCCCAACCATTAATGCCAGCTACACGCAGAAGCAGATAACCCAGCAGCGGCCCGCCAATAAACATGGTCAGGAAGAAGCTCATCGGCGTCCAGACGCTGTACCAGGTCGGAACGGTATCGATGGTGTTGTACACCCGGACCATCATCCAGACGAAGACAACGCCCAGTACCATGGTGACGATGAGCCACAACGCACGTAACCCTGACGGCAGCTTTTTCAGCGCTGCCAGTAACCACCCCAGCCCGCCAACTGCAAAGAAGATTGCGCCGCTGGCAATCTCGTTACTCAGCGAAGAGGCACCTACGCGGTTTAGGGAGTTAAACGCGCGCATCGGTGAGCCCAGGTGCAGCGTAGATGCGATAAACCCAATCCCCATCAACACCCACAGGCCAAACATGCTCAACACTAAACGCTGCTGCTGTTCAGCATTGAGGTTCCCTTTTAACAGCGCCAGCGCAAGGACGATAAACCCGCCTGCCACGCACTGCCCAAAGACCGTGAAGATCATAAGCGGCCATTCATGCCATCCACTTCCCATCTCACACCTCCTTCGGGTTTGCCAGGTAGCCGGTGGTATCACCCGTCGGACGGCTGTTGGCGTTAGGTTTAATCACAATACTCGGCTTCGTGAAGTGCGCAGACGGCAGCGGCGCGACCGCAGCAAGCTGACCGTGTTTTTTACGCAGCTCTTCAATCGGGCCAAAGTCCAGCGCGCGCAGCGGGCAGGACTCGACGCAGATGGGCTTTTTGCCGTCCGCCACGCGGCTGTGGCAGCCGTCGCACTTGGTCATGTGGCCTTTAGCCGCGTTATACTGCGGCGCACCGTACGGGCAGGCCATGTGGCAGTAGCGACAGCCAATGCAGACATCCTCGTCCACCACCACAAAACCGTCGTCGCGCTTGTGCATTGCCCCGCTCGGGCAGACCTTGGTGCAGGCCGGATCTTCGCAGTGGTTGCAGGCAATCGACAGGTAATAGGCGAAGACGTTCTGATGCCAGACGCCGTTATCCTCCTGCCAGTCGCCGCCCGCGTATTCATAAATACGACGGAAGCTGACGTCCGGGGTCAGGTCTTTATAATCCTTGCAGGCCAGCTCGCAGGTTTTACACCCGGTGCAGCGGCTGGAATCAATAAAAAATCCATACTGGGTTGTCATCGGTTACTCCTTACGCCTTTTCAACCTGAACGAGGTTTGTGTGGGATGGGTTGCCCTTCGCCAGCGGCGATGGACGCTGCGTAGTGAGAACGTTGATGCAGCCCGCCTGATCGATACGGTTCGCATCCGGGTTATACCAGGCCCCTTCCCCCAGCGCGACAACGCCAGGCATCATGCGCGGAGTCACTTTAGCTTCGATATGCACTTCGCCACGTCCGTTGAAGATACGTACGCGATCGCCATTACTGATGCCGCGCGCTTTCGCATCCATCGGGTTGATCCACATCTCCTGTCGGCAGGCCGCTTTCAGAACGTCAACGTTGCCGTAGGTGGAGTGAACACGCGCTTTGTAGTGGAAACCGGTTAACTGAAGTGGGAATTTCTCCGTCAGTGGATCGTTGTAGTTTTCGAAGCCAGACGTATAGATCGGCAGCGGATCGATAACGTCCCCTTCCGGCAGTTCCCACGTTGCGGCAATTTTTGCCAGCTCTTCGGAGTAGATCTCGATTTTGCCCGACGGCGTGGTCAGCGGATTGGCCTGCGGATCGTCGCGGAAGGCTTTATACGCCACGTGATGCCCTTCCGGATCGCGCTGCTTGTACATGCCCTGCTTGCGGAAGGTATCGAAGTCCGGCAGGTCTGGAATGGCTTTGCGTGAGAGCTCGTGCAGATGGCGCATCCACTCTTCCTGAGTACGCCCCTCTGTGAACTGCTGCTCAACGCCAAGACGTTTCGCCAGCTCGGACGTCATCTCATAGATAGTTTTGCACTCGAAGCGCGGTTTGATGGCCTGGTCTGTGAAGATCACATAGGACATGTTGCCGCAGGAGGCGTCCAGCGCGAAATCCATCTGCTCAGAGGCGGTGCAGTCTGGGAGCAGAATATCGGCATACTTCGCCGATGAGGTCATGTGGCAGTCGATCACCACAATCATTTCGCACTTCTTGTCGTCCTGCAAAATTTCATGGGTGCGGTTGATCTCTGAGTGCTGGTTGATCAGGCAGTTACCGGCATAGTTCCAGATCATTTTGATCGGCACATCCAGCTTATCTTTGCCCCGAACACCGTCGCGTAGCGCGGTCATTTCCGGGCCGCGCTCGATCGCGTCCGTCCACATAAACATGGAGATGCTGGTCTGAACCGGGTTATCCAGCGTTGGCATACGTTCAAACGGTACTTCATACGAGCCTTCACGCGCCCCGCTATTACCGCCGTGAATGCCGACGTTGCCAGTCAGAATCGAGAGCATAGAAATAGCGCGGGTGGCAATTTCGCCGTTCGCGTGACGCTGCGGTCCCCAGCCCTGGCTGATATAAGCCGGTTTTGTTGAACCAATTTCACGGGCCAGCTGAACAATACGTTCGACTGGAATGCCGGTGATGGTGGATGCCCACTCAGGGGTTTTCGCTACCCCGTCGCTGCCCTGACCAAGTATATACGCTTTGTAATGCCCGTTAGCCGGTGCGCTGGCTGGCAGCGTCTTCTCGTCATAGCCGACGCAGTATTTATCAAGGAACGGCTGATCGACGAGGTTTTCAGTGATCATCACATACGCAAGCGCATTGACCAGCGCCGCATCGGTACCAGGGCGGATAGGGATCCACTCGTCTTCTCGCCCCGCGCCGGTATCGGTGTAGCGCGGATCGACGATGATCATACGTGCGTTGGATTTGGCGCGCGCCTGCTCAAGATAATAGGTTACCCCACCGCCGCTCATACGCGTTTCGCCCGGGTTGTTGCCGAACAATACCACCAGCTTGCTGTTTTCTATATCCGACGGGCTGTTACCGTCTGCCCAGCCGCCATAGGTGTAGTTCAGGCCCGCAGCAATCTGTGCGGAAGAGTAGTCGCCATAATGGTTGAGATAGCCGCCGCAGCAGTTCATCAGGCGCGCTACCAGCGTTTTACCCGGCGGCCAGGAGCGGGTCATGGTGCCACCCAGCGTCCCGGTGCCATAGTTCAGGTAGATGGATTCGTTGCCGTACTCTTTGATCAGGCGCTGCATGTTGGACGCGATAATATCGTAGGCCTCGTCCCAGCTAATGCGCTCGAACTTCCCTTCCCCACGCTTACCGACACGCTTCATCGGATATTTCAGACGATCCGGGTTATAAACGCGACGGCGCATTGAGCGGCCACGCAGACAGGCACGAACCTGGTGTAACCCTTCGTAGTTATCATCGCCGGTATTGTCGGTTTCAACGTATTTGATTTCACCGTCCACAACATGCATACGCAGGGGACAACGGCTACCACAGTTAACGGTACAGGCACTCCACACCACTTTTTCCGGGGCTGAAGCGGGAGACAGAGCATCCGCCGCCGACGCCAGACGGGTAAAAGGAAGCGTAAAGGCGCTGCTGGCAACCGCCAGACCACCTATTGCCGTGGTTTTCATCAACCCACGGCGAGTGACCTCGGCAGCCATTAACGCTTCAGGCGCTTTGATTTTCATAAAGACTCACTTTGGTTGCTCACAAAGAAAAGAGAGGCGGCGCATACCGCTATGTAGTTTTATATATAACGAATTCCTTCGTTACAGGTGTTTTATGCTAACTTTCGTTCGGAGGAGTATTACTACTTTAGAGGGAGGGAATATTGCGTCGTATCAAATCAAAGATATAAAAAAAGCGCCCTGAGGCGCTTTTTTGTTTTGCAGCAAAATATTAGCCGATAAACTGCTGGCCTTTCATGTAAGGACGCAGCACCTCAGGGATCTCAATACGACCATCTGCCTGCTGGTAGTTCTCCAGCACGGCAACCAGCGTACGGCCAACCGCCAGACCAGAACCGTTCAGGGTATGAACCAGACGGGTCTTCTTGTCGGACTTGCTGCGGCAACGCGCCTGCATACGACGCGCCTGGAAATCCCAGACGTTAGAGCAAGAGGAGATTTCACGGTAGGTGTTTTGCGCAGGCACCCAGACTTCGAGGTCGAAGGTTTTGCAGGCGCCGAAGCCCATGTCACCGGTGCACAGCGCCATACGGCGGTATGGCAGCCCCAGCAGCTCCAGCACTTTCTCTGCGTGACCTGTCATCTCTTCCAGCGCGTCCATAGACTCTTCCGGACGAACGATCTGCACCATCTCAACTTTATCGAACTGGTGCATACGGATCAGACCGCGCGTATCACGACCGTAAGAACCGGCTTCAGAACGGAAACATGGAGAGTGCGCAGTCAGTTTGATTGGCAGATCGTCTTCGTCGATGATCTCATCACGCACGAGGTTGGTCAGCGGCACTTCCGCGGTTGGGATCAGCGCGTAGTTGCTGCTGTCAGCTTCTTCGTCCAGCGGACGGGTATGGAACAGATCGCCGGCAAATTTCGGCAGCTGGCCTGTACCGTACAGCGTATCGTGGTTAACCAGATACGGAACGTAGGTTTCGCTGTAGCCATGCTGCTCGGTGTGCAGATCCAGCATAAACTGTGCCAGCGCGCGGTGCAGGTGAGCAATCTGACCTTTCATTACCACGAAGCGAGAACCGGTCAGCTTAACCGCAGCCGCAAAGTCCAGGCCCGCGTGCATTTCGCCCAGCGTCACGTGATCGCGCACCTCGAAGTCAAACTCGCGAGGCGTACCCCAGCGTTTCACTTCAACGTTGTCGTTTTCGTCTTTGCCGACAGGGACGCTGTCGTCAGGAATGTTCGGGATCGCCAGAGCGATATCACGAATTTCAGCCTGAAGAACGTCCAGTTCAGCTTTCGCCTGATCCAGCTCTTCACCCAGTTTGTTCACTTCCAGGCGTAATGGCTCAATATCTTCCCCGCGCGCTTTCGCCTGGCCAATGGATTTCGATCGAGAATTACGCTCTGCCTGCAGATTTTCTGTTTGTACCTGCAAAACTTTACGACGCTCTTCAAGAGCGCGCAGCTTATCTACATCCAGCTTAAAGCCCCGGCGTGCCAGTTTTTCAGCGACTGCGTCTGGCTCATTACGCAGCAGATTGGGATCGAGCATGCTTATCCTGTGCTTATCGAATTAAAAGAGGAAAAAGTGACCACAGCCTGCGGCCACAGAGATATATTGCCAACATTACCGCAACGATTGAACTAACGGTAGCGTTTTATAGGGCTATTTTGATCCTGTCCGGCAAGCCAGGCGAGCTTTTCGCCAATCTTACCCTCAAGACCTCTGTTTGTGGGGTGATAATAGCGGGTTTGTGCCATCTCCTGCGGGAAATACTCCTCGCCGGCGGCGTAGGCGTTGGGTTCGTCATGGGCGTAGCGATACTCCTGCCCGTAACCCATCTCTTTCATCAATTTGGTTGGCGCATTGCGCAGATGAACCGGCACATCGTAGTCCGGACGTTCACGTGCATCCGACATCGCCGCTTTGAAGGCGGTATACACCGCGTTACTTTTCGGTGCGCAAGCCAGATACACAATCGCCTGCGCAATGGCACGCTCGCCCTCCGCAGGCCCGACGCGGGTAAAGCAGTCCCAGGCGGAAATAGCGACCTGCATGGCGCGTGGATCGGCATTACCGACATCTTCTGACGCAATCGCCAGGCAGCGACGCGCGACATATAACGGATCGCCACCGGCGGTGATGATACGCGCATACCAGTAGAGCGCCGCATCCGGAGCGCTGCCGCGCACGGACTTATGTAAAGCAGAGATGAGGTCGTAAAAACGATCGCCTTTATTATCGAAGCGCGCGCTGCGCTCACCGGCAATTTCGGTGAGCAGTTCAGGCTTTAATACGCGCTTGCCCGCATCGTCCACTTCGGCCATATCGGCCATCATTTCGAGCGTGTTCAACGCACGACGGGCATCACCGTTAACCAGTTCGGCGATAGCAAGACGCGTCTCGTCCGGCAGAACGATATCCTGTCCGCCGTAACCACGCGCGTTGTCCTCCATCGCCTGCGTCAGAACTTTTTCGATATCTTCCGTGGTCAGCGATTTAAGCAGATACACGCGCGCCCGGGAGAGCAGCGCAGAGTTCAGTTCAAACGACGGGTTTTCCGTGGTGGCGCCGATAAAGAAAATCGTACCGTCTTCAATGTGCGGCAGAAAGGCGTCCTGCTGGCTCTTGTTGAAGCGGTGAACTTCGTCGACAAACAGAATGGTGCGACGTCCGGCATTGCGGTTTTGTCGCGCCCGCTCGATCGCCTCGCGGATCTCTTTCACCCCCGACGTGACCGCCGAGATGCGCTCAACGTCCGCGTTGGCATAGCGGGCAATCACTTCAGCGAGCGTGGTTTTTCCGGTGCCGGGTGGCCCCCAGAGGATCATGGAGTGCAGATGTCCCGCCTCAATAGCGCGCGGCAAGGGTTTCCCCGCAGCCAGCAGATGTTGCTGACCGATGTACTGCGCTAAATTTTCTGGCCGCATACGGGCGGCCAGAGGTTGAAACGCATTATCTGAAAAATCGAGCGACAGGTTGCTCACTCATGCCTCTTACTTATTGCGTTGGTCGTCCACCGTTACGCCCTGCGGCGGGGTAAAGGTGAATTTCGATGCATCAATGGCGCCGTTTTGCTGAGACTTCAACTGATAGCTGCTGCGCTGATCGTCCTGCTCAACCGCGCCGAACTGATTGATGGTACCGTTGCTGCTCACGTTAATGGTGAACTGCTTCAGATTACCGTTGCTGCCTTTTGGCGTCAGGACGAACTCATCACCGTTTTGTTTGATGTTGTACTGCTGCCAGTCGCTGGACTGGTTACGGGCAATGAGCATAAACGGCGTATTGCTGGTCGCGTCTTTGAGCCAGGTGGCGGTCGCCTGCTCAACAAACGGATTGTAGAACCACAGGGTTTTACCGTCAGACACCAGAACGCTTTCATCCGGCTGGGTCATGTGCCAGTTGAACAGATTTGGGCGTTTTACCCACAAATCTCCCTGGCCTTCCTGCACCGCGTTGCCGCTGCCGTCAGTCACTTTTTGCGTGAAGCTGGCGTGGAAACTGCTCACTTTATCCAGTCGGCTTTTAAGGTCGCTGGCTGCATCAGCCCAGACGCTGCTGGCAACAAAACTGGAGAGTAATGCACAGGCGATGGCGATTTTTTTCATTGTTATTCCTTAAAATACGTCTTCCCGATATGGGGGTTCCGTTTCTATTCTGTACCTGCCCGAAGGCAGGCGACAGAAGAATATGCTTAATTTTTGCTGATTTACCCTTCTTTGCAATCGCTGAAGATTACTCAAAAGGCGGTGGCGCCAGCACCTCACGGTTACCGTTGTGCCCCTGTTCGCTCACGATGCCCTGGGCTTCCATCTGCTCAATGATACGCGCCGCGCGGTTGTAACCGATACGGAACTGGCGCTGCACGCCGGAGATGGACGCTTTGCGTTTTTCGGTGACGAAATTAACCGCCTGGTCGAATAACGGATCCAGCTCTTCGCCGCCGTCAAAACCACCGCCGCCACCTTCGTTTTCGCTGTCAGAGGTGATGCCGTCAACATATTGCGGTCGCCCGCGCGCTTTCCAGTCTTGCACAACCGCGTGCACTTCCTGGTCGCGAACAAACGCACCGTGAACACGCACCGGCGAGGTGGAGTTCGGCCCGGAATAGAGCATATCACCCATCCCCAGCAGCGACTCTGCTCCGCCCTGGTCAAGGATAGTACGGGAGTCAATTTTACTCGACACGGTAAACGCGATACGGGTCGGGATGTTTGCCTTAATAAGACCGGTGATTACATCCACGGACGGACGCTGCGTTGCCAGTACCAGGTGGATGCCCGCCGCACGCGCTTTCTGTGCCAGACGCGCAATCAGCTCTTCCACTTTCTTGCCAACGGTCATCATCAGGTCGGCAAATTCATCCACCAGCACCACGATGTAAGGCAGTTTTTCCAGCACCGGATGCTGGGCATCCATGCTGTCACCCGGCTTCCAGTATGGGTCCGGAATCGGACGGCCCATACGCGCCGCCTCGGCGATTTTCTCGTTATAACCGGCCAGGTTACGCACGCCCAGCGCCGACATCAGCTTGTAGCGACGCTCCATTTCATTGACGCTCCAGCGTAATGCGTTGGCGGCGTCCTTCATGTCGGTAACCACTTCCGTTAACAGATGCGGAATGCCTTCGTAGACGGACAGTTCGAGCATTTTTGGGTCGATCATGATGAAACGCACGTCTTCAGGCTGCGCTTTGTAGAGCATACTGAGGATCATGGCGTTCACCCCGACCGATTTACCGGAGCCGGTAGTACCCGCAACCAGCAGGTGCGGCATCTTCGCGAGATCGGCAACCACCGGATCGCCGGCGATATCTTTACCCAACACCACGGTCAGCGGGGACGGGTTGTCGCGGAATTTGGTGTTATCCAGAACTTCACGCAGATAAACGGTCTGACGTTTCTTGTTTGGCAGCTCAAGGCCAACGTAAGGCTTGCCTGGGATCACTTCCACCACGCGTACCGCCACGGTGGACAGAGAACGCGCCAGGTCGCGGGAGAGGTTAGAAATACGCGCCGCTTTTACGCCCGGTGCCAGGTTCAGTTCGAAACGGGTGATCACCGGGCCCGGTGAGTAGTTCACCACGTCCGCTTTAATGCGGAAGTCAGCCAGACGCGCTTCCACCAGACGGGCCATCTGCTCAAGGGCAAAGGTATCCACCGGCTCGACTTCCGCTGGCGGCGGCGTTAACAGATCCAGCGACGGCAGCGGCGTGCTTGGCCGTTGCAGCGGTCGGCTGTCTCCGTTACGCATCAGCAGCGGGTGAATCAGGCTCTCCTGCGGCTGTGGTGCTGGCTGCTGGAACTGTGGCTGAGGCGGTTGAGAAGGTGTCTGCGGCTGCGCATACGCCTGCGGCGCCGGCTGTTGCGGCTGCACATAAGCCTGTGGTGCAGGCGGCTGACGCACCGGCTCCGCTTCCGGCATTACGCTCGGCGTGAACAGCGGTTCGCTTGGGCCATCATCCACCAGATCTTTCATTGGTGAGAATTCGAAATCCGACAGCGAGAACGGGTTTGCCCCCGAAGGTTGCTCACCGGAATAACGCTGCTGCTGCGTTGCTGCAAACTGGCGCGCCAGCTCCGCTTCGGCCGCATCATCGTCGTCCTGCTGTGAAGGCACGTGATGCTGTGAAGGCACGTCATGCTGATACTCTTCGCCGTAACGCTGATTCTGCTGGGCAGCAAACTGACGCGCCAGCTCATCCTGATGCAGTTCGTCGGCATCATCTTCGTAGTCGGACTCACGGGCTTTTTCTTCCGCCATACGCTGGGAAGGCAGTTTAATGCCATAAGAGGCCAGCTCCCGGCGAGTCGGTACGCGCACGCGGTTAGGGCGCGGCAGCTGTGGACCAATGCCCTCTTTCACCTGAGGACGCGGGGCGCTGTCGGCTGCCGGGCTGAATAGCGGAGCGGACGCGGCAGCGGCTGCCGTTGCCTGCTTCACGGCTTCAGCACCCGACGCGACGGCTGACGTAGGTTCTACAGATGGAACGCTTACAGTAGGCGCTTTTGCAATGGGCTCCTGTACCGGCTCGGGCACGGGCTGATACCAGGCGGCAAGCTGCTCGCGCTCACGGGCGCGGCGCTCTTCCACTTCTTCAAAATAGTATAATGGCGGACGGGATGGCTTCGCTTCCTCCACCACTTCGGGTTCAGACACCGGTGCAACGTATGGCTGTTCAGGTACAGCGGGTTCGGGCGTATAAGCCTGATACGGTTGTTGCGGCACGCTGGCAGGCTCAGGCGGCTGATACGTTTGCTGCCACTGTTCCTGCTGCACAGGAATATAACTTTCAGGCTCAGGTGCAATGGTCGGTTCAGGCGTATGGACGCCTGGCGCAGTCTGCCAGTCTACCTGCGGTTGCTGGATCGCGGACTCCGGTGCCGGAACAGGCGAGGACGGCATCACGGCTTCAACAGGCGCAACATGGGCCTGAGCAGCCGTCGTTGCGGCAGCAGCAGCGGCTACCGGTTCAGTCACGGAGTGGCCATTCAGCAGCGGATCGTATTCGTCATACTCTCCCGGCGTGGCTCGATGGCCAGAGAACAGTACGTCATCAGGGTCGACGGCCGCACCGCGATACTCAATCTGCTCGTCTTCATCCATACGTTTGCCGGAGAACAGCGCGGCATCCGTTTTACGGCCTAACGGGTTAGCAAATTTTTCAGCGACGCGCTGGCGGCGCGCCAGAGCACCGCGCAGAATACGCGCGCGGCGAGATTCACGCCGCTGTACAGGCGCCTCGTCTTCCTCTTCGTACTCATCTTCATACTCGTCTTCATCGACCCACGTATCGTCACGACGGGTACGGTTGCTGGCGAACGTCAGCAGCGTCAGAATAAAGCTGCCGATCTTCTCAGCAATGCTCACCCAGGACCAGCCGGTAAACAGCGTCAGGCCCGCCGCCCAGATACAGAGCAGCGCCAGCGTGCCGCCGCTGCTATGAAGCATTGGTTGCAGCGCGGAGCTCAACAGGCTGCCGATCACCCCGCCGGAGGCGAAGTACCAGATATCATCAGCGTTGATCGCCGCCAGCCCACAGGAGGTGAGGATCAGCGCCAGGGCGCCAATCAGGCGCAGCGAAACGGCAAAATAATCGATGTAGTCGTCGTTCTGTCGATGACGCCAGGCAAACCAGCATCCGCCAATAATGATGACGGGAAGGGTATAAGCCATCACTCCGAAAATGAAAAAGAGCGTGTCCGCAAGCCAGGCACCGGGAACGCCACCTAAGTTATGAATAGGCTCATGCCATGCGGTTTGCGACCAGCTGGGATCTGAGGGGTTGAAACTGAGTAAGGCGGCCATCAGCCAGACGGCAAAAAGGGCAATAACAATCAGTAACGCCTCGAGGAGACGACGTCCGCTGCTTAGCTTAGATAATGTGACTTCTTTGTCTTCAGTGTATTCCTGGCTCAAGAAAGGCTCTCCAGGTATCAGGCATGTCCTGCCTGTGTGCTAAAACGGACAACAGCGCCGGGTATCCCCGGCACTGTTGCTGTATGGATTAACAGGAGTGTAATCAAACTACACTGATTTTGCACCTGTTCCGTGTTAGCGCGTCTTAATAACCAGACGATTGCTCTGTTTGACCTCTTCCATCACCACATAAGTACGGGTGTCGTTCACGCCTGGCAGACGCAGCAGGGTTTCACCCAGCAGCTTACGGTAGGCGGACATATCGGGCACACGGGTTTTTAACAGGTAGTCAAAATCACCGGAAACCAGATGACACTCTTGAATTTCTTCAAGTTTTTGTACAGCGGCGTTAAATTGCTCAAACACATCCGGCGCACCACGATTCAGAGTAATCTCAACAAATACCAGAAGTGAGGCATCCAGATAATGCGGGTTTAGCAGAGCCGTATAGCCCTGGATAAAACCCTGTCTTTCCAGTCGACGCACACGCTCAAGGCACGGCGTCGGGGAAAGTCCCACACGTTTTGAAAGCTCGACGTTGGAAATACGCCCATCCTTTTGCAATTCATTAAGAATGTTACGATCGATACGGTCGAGATCTTTGCCAGGGCGCTTCTTGCTATCTACCATTATTATTGTCTCTCTGTATTCCTTCCCTACTCCTGCCTGGACCCTGTGCACATCACTGTTCAGAGCCTGCACCCGTTATTCATCACATCGCCTGGTTATGTATTAGACGCGATGTGGATTCGGGGTCTGCGGTAAGAAGACCGTTGCCCGAAAGCAGTCACAGACATCACGTATGGCGTCTGTCCACACCATGCGTAGATTTCACTGACCCGGTAAAAATGGCATTTACGTGCATGTCTATTCGGCATGCAGTTCATGCGTCTTTTTTTCTTCCTTGAATGTTTTCGCAAAAGCGCAGGGGATTGTCAAAGCAAAACATCGATTTTTAGTACAAGATGCCGGATATTCATTACGGGGGGGTATTAATCATCATTTTATTGCCTTATAAACGCGCGATTTTCAGTAGCAGACGTGATATGACCGTGTCTGATCCATAGGGCGTGACTATTGCATATATCGGAAGCAAAACTGTCGTGCTCTTTTTTTACGGCAACAAATTCCCTACAATCCAGCCCATTGCCTGCCAACAACAATGGGGATCTCATGGGCACGACCAAACACAGTAAGCTGCTAATCCTTGGTTCTGGACCTGCGGGATATACCGCAGCGGTCTATGCTGCACGCGCTAACCTGCAACCGGTACTGATTACCGGGATGGAAAAAGGCGGTCAGCTGACCACCACCACGGAAGTGGAAAACTGGCCGGGCGACCCGAACGACCTGACCGGGCCGCTGCTGATGGAGCGCATGCACGAGCATGCTGCTAAATTCGAAACCGAAATCCTGTTCGACCACATTAATAAAGTGGATTTGCAGAACCGTCCGTTCCGTCTGACCGGCGACAGCGGTGAATACACCTGCGATGCGCTGATCATCGCTACCGGTGCCTCTGCCCGTTATCTCGGTCTGCCGTCTGAAGAAGCATTCAAAGGGCGCGGCGTATCAGCCTGCGCGACCTGCGACGGTTTCTTCTATCGCAACCAGAAAGTTGCGGTGATCGGCGGCGGCAACACCGCTGTGGAAGAAGCGTTGTATCTGGCGAACATCGCCTCAGAAGTACACCTGATCCACCGTCGCGACACCTTCCGCGCCGAGAAGATCCTGATCAAACGCCTGATGGATAAAGTGGCGAGCGGCAACATTGTGCTGCATACCAACCGTACGCTGGAAGAAGTGACCGGCGATCAGATGGGTGTGGCGGGTCTGCGAATTCGTGATACGCAGAACACCGACACCGTCGAAACGCTGGAGGTGGCAGGCCTGTTTGTGGCAATCGGTCACAGCCCGAACACGGCCATTTTCGAAGGCCAACTTGAGCTGGAGAACGGCTACATCAAAGTGCAGTCTGGCATTCACGGCAATGCCACGCAGACCAGCATCCCAGGCGTCTTCGCGGCTGGCGACGTGATGGACCATATTTATCGTCAGGCGATCACCTCTGCGGGCACCGGCTGTATGGCCGCGCTGGACGCAGAACGCTATCTGGACGGACTGGCAGAACAAGGTAAATAATCTTTACAAGTCAGTAACAAACGTAAATAAAGGCGGCCACTGGTCGCCTTTATTTTTGCTCACGTGTAACATGCAGATGTCTAATTTCTTATAACGTCACCTGCAAAGTACGCAATGGAAAAAACCCGTCAACAAGAGTTAACGCGCTGGCTGAAACAGCAAAGCGTTCTGTCCCGCCGCTGGCTTATGATTTCCCGCGTTCTGGGATTTATCAGCGGTCTGTTGATTGTTGCCCAGGCATGGCTGCTGGCCCGCATTCTCAATCATATGATCATGGAGAGCATCCCGCGCGAAGCGCTGCTGCTGCCGTTTATCGTTCTGGTGCTGGTTTTCGTCCTGCGTGCGTGGGTGGTCTGGCTGCGCGAACGGGTTGGGTTCCATGCCGGCCAGCACATCCGCTATGAGATCCGCCGCAAAGTGCTCGACCGGCTTTCGGAAGCCGGGCCTGCGTGGATCCAGGGCAAACCGGCCGGTAGCTGGGCGACGCTGATCCTTGAGCAAATCGACGATATGCACGATTACTATGCGCGTTATCTTCCACAGATGGCGCTGGCAGTGTTTGTGCCTCTGATGATTGTTATCGCCATCTTCCCTGTTAACTGGGTAGCGGCTCTGATCCTGATGGGAACCGCCCCGCTCATCCCGCTGTTTATGGCGATGGTCGGCATGGGCGCGGCAGATGCCAACCGTCGCAACTTCCTTGCGCTGGGTCGGTTGAGCGGTCATTTCCTGGACCGTCTGCGCGGAATGGAAACCCTGCGGATCTTTGGTCGTGGTGAAGCGGAAACCGAAAATATTCGCCTGGCGTCGCAGGATTTTCGTCAGCGCACCATGGAAGTGTTGCGCATGGCCTTCCTTTCTTCCGGCGTGCTCGAGTTCTTTACCTCCCTGTCGATCGCGCTGGTGGCGGTTTACTTTGGCTTCTCCTACCTCGGCGCGCTGGACTTTGGCCACTACGGTACGGCGGTCACGCTTTCCGCCGGGTTCCTGGCGCTGATCCTGGCCCCGGAATTTTTCCAGCCGCTTCGCGATCTCGGCACCTTTTACCATGCCAAAGCGCAGGCGGTGGGTGCTGCCGACAGCCTGAAAACCTTTATGGAAACGCCGCTGGCACATCCGGAGCGTGGTGAGGTGACGCTGAATACGAACGATCCGGTGACCATTGAAGCACAGGATTTTTCTGTTCTGTCGCCTGAAGGCAAAGTGCTGGCCGGCCCGCTGAACTTTACCCTGCCTGCCGGGCAACGTGTGGTGCTGGTGGGTACCAGCGGCTCAGGTAAAAGCTCATTGTTGAATGCGCTGTCAGGTTTTATGGCGTACACCGGATCGCTGCGTATCAACAAAACGGAGCTACGCGAGCTCGATCCTGATGCCTGGCGTAAACAGCTAAGCTGGGTGGGTCAAAACCCTCAGCTGCCTGCCCCGACGCTGCGCGAGAATGTGCTGCTGGCAAGGCCGGATGCGCGTGACGATGAGCTGCAATCGGTCCTCGACCGCGCCTGGGTCAGCGAGTTTTTGCCGCTGCTTGCGCAGGGTGTCGATACCCTCATTGGCGATCAGTCTGCCGGGCTGTCAGTGGGCCAGGCACAGCGCGTCGCGGTTGCCCGTGCGCTGCTGAACCCCTGTTCGTTAATGCTGCTGGACGAACCCGCCGCCAGCCTGGACGCTCACAGCGAGCAGCGCGTGATGGATGCGCTTAACGCAGCCTCACGCCAGCAAACTACCCTGATGGTGACCCACCAGCTGGAAGGTATTGCCGACTGGGATCAGATCTGGGTGATGGAAAACGGACACATTGTTGAGCAAGGCGATTACGCCGCGCTTGTTGCCGCGCAGGGGCCCTTTGCGACCCTGCTGGCGAACCGTCAGGAGGATATCTGATGCGCGCCCTGCTTCCCTATCTTGCTTTGTATAAACGCCACAAATGGATGCTGACGCTCGGGATCGTACTGGCGATTATCACTCTGCTCGCCAGCATCGGCCTGCTTACGCTTTCTGGCTGGTTCCTCTCCGCGTCTGCGGCCGCAGGCTTTGCCGGGCTATACAGCTTTAACTACATGCTGCCTGCCGCCGGGGTGCGCGGCACGGCGATTACGCGAACTGCCGGGCGCTACTTCGAACGCCTGGTCAGCCACGACGCGACCTTCCGCGTGCTGCAACACCTGCGTATTTATACGTTCAGCAAATTGCTGCCCCTCTCCCCTGCCGGGCTGGCACGTTTTCGGCAGGGCGAATTACTCAACCGCGTAGTTGCGGATGTGGATACGCTGGATCACCTCTATCTGCGCGTCATCTCGCCCATGGTGGGCGCGTTTGTGGTGATTGTCGTGGTCACGCTGGGGTTGAGTTTCCTGGATGTTCCCATCGCACTGACGCTCGGCGGCATCATGCTGATGACGCTGATTATTCTGCCGCCCCTGTTTTATCGTGCAGGTAAAACCACCGGGGAAAACCTGACGCGTCTGCGCGGGGAATACCGCCAGCAGCTCACCTCCTGGTTGCAGGGTCAGGCCGAGCTCACCATTTTTGGTGCCAGCAAGCGCTACCGCACCCGTATGGAAAATACGGAACTGAACTGGCATGAAGCCCAGCGTCGCCAGTCTGAACTGACCGCGTTTTCTCAGGCGCTGATGATGTTAATCGGTGGGTTTGCCGTTATCGCCATGCTCTGGATGGCCTCCGGTGGCGTGGGCGGTAACCCGCAGCCTGGCCCGCTGATTGCGCTGTTTGTTTTCTGTGCCCTGGCAGCCTTCGAAGCCTTAGCCCCGGTCACCGGCGCCTTTCAGCATCTCGGCCAGGTGATTGCCTCTGCGCTGCGCATTACGGATATTGCAGAGCAGGAGCCGGAAGTGAAGTTCAGCGCGGGTCAAACCGCTGTGCCGGAGCAGGTCGCGCTGACGCTCAGCAACGTTACCTTCGCCTACGACAAGCAGGCGCAAAACGCGCTGGAAGACATCAGCCTTTCTGTTGATGCCGGGCAGCGCATTGCGATCCTTGGCCGTACGGGATGTGGCAAATCGACGCTTCTGCAACTCCTCACGCGCGCCTGGGACCCGCAGCAGGGCGAGATTCGGTTTAACGACCTTCCGCTGTCTGATTTTAGCGAAGCGGCCTTGCGTAAAACGGTCAGCGTCGTGCCCCAGCGTGTGCACCTGTTCAGCGCTACGCTGCGCGATAATCTTCTTCTGGCGGCACCGGACGCCTCTGACGATACGCTGCGGGCGATGCTGGAACAGGTTGGGCTGCACAAGCTGCTTGAGGACGACGGGTTGAACAGCTGGCTGGGTGAAGGGGGCCGACAGCTTTCCGGCGGCGAACTGCGTCGTCTGGCCATCGCGCGCGCCTTGCTGCACGATGCGCCGCTGATGTTGCTGGATGAACCGACAGAAGGTCTGGATGCGACAACCGAGAGTCAAATTCTTGATTTACTGACAAAGGTGATGAAAGGCAAAACCGTGCTGATGGTCACTCACCGCCTGCGCGGGCTGGTGAATTTCGATCGAATAATTGTGATGGACAACGGACACATAATTGAGCAAGGTAATCACGCAGAGCTGCTGGCAAAACAGGGTCGCTACTACCAGTTTAAACAGCGCCTGTAGACTATATTTGTAGCGTCCTCTCTCGCGTACTGGAGTTCTGTTGTCATGCGCCTGGTGCAGCTTTCTCGCCATAATATTGCGTTCCCTTCTCCGGAGGGGGCGCTGCGTGAACCTAACGGATTGCTGGCTTTGGGCGGCGATCTCAGCCCGGCGCGTCTCTTAATGGCTTACCAGCGCGGCATTTTCCCGTGGTTTTCTCCCGGCGACCCGATTTTATGGTGGTCTCCGGACCCGCGAGCCGTGCTGTGGCCTGGGCAGTTTCACCTGAGCCGCAGCATGAAACGTTTTCACGCAAATTCGCCCTATCGCGTCACGCTCAATCACGCCTTCGGGCAGGTTATCGAAGGCTGCGCTGAAGATCGTCATGAAGGCACCTGGATAACCCGCGACATCATTATCGCCTACCACCAGCTTCATGAGCTAGGCTACGCGCACTCCATCGAAGTATGGAAAGATGATGACCTCGTTGGGGGGATGTACGGGGTGGCGCAGGGCACGCTTTTCTGCGGTGAGTCGATGTTCTCCCGCGCCACGAATGCGTCGAAAACCGCGCTGCTGGTTTTTAGCCAGGAATTTGCCCAACGCGGCGGACAACTGATGGATTGTCAGGTGCTGAATGAGCACACCGCCTCGCTCGGCGCGGTTGAAATTTCCCGCCGACGCTATATCGAACACCTTGAACAGTGCCGACAGGAGACTCTTCCGCGCGATTTTTGGGTTCCCAGAATGCTCTTTATGCCCAATGCCTAAATGTTTTCCGCATATTTTTTATGAGGGTGTTATAATTACGCCGCAGAGTAGCTTCTGCCTGTTGCCCCGCCGCCGTTTGGGACCCTCGCTTCAGATAACGTCCTGACGTTTATCCTGTCGTATCCCCTTTACGAATGCGCTTTCCGTTCGGTTGTACCGTGACGCTTGGGCAATACGCTGAAATTGTTTTGCTGCGTTTTAAACGCGCAATTCTTTACTTAATTGATGAATTTCGGCATTATCTTGCCGGTTCAAAACTTGGTAGTGATACCCCAGAGGATTAGATGGCCAAAGAAGACAATATTGAAATGCAGGGTACCGTACTTGATACGTTGCCTAATACCATGTTTCGCGTAGAACTGGAAAACGGTCACGTGGTAACTGCGCACATCTCCGGTAAAATGCGCAAAAACTATATCCGCATTTTGACGGGCGACAAAGTGACTGTTGAACTGACCCCGTACGACCTGAGCAAAGGCCGCATTGTCTTCCGTAGTCGCTAATTGTTTTCGCCTGTAATGGCAGATGAATATTTAAAAGGTCGGGACAATCCCGGCCTTTTTTATTTATGGCCTTAGTGTGGCTGTGTCGGCAGATGTATTGTCATGCACGGGTTCATGGGTACGATTAAATCTTCAGCTATCGCGTGGGTAATGTCATGCAACAGTCCCGTCAGGTGCGGCAACATATCGCGGTCAAAATGCGAAACCAGCAGCACGTGGTTTAACGCCCGGCAGTAGTCACATTTCGTTTCTGTATCTTCCAGCAACCACTCTTTTTGTCGCGGCTGTTCCGCTTCGTCCTCAAATTCCACCACCTGAAAATCACGCATGGATTCTGTGAGGCCGGATTTTACCTCTTCCAGATAAGCTCCGAGACAGCGGCAAACGGGCTGCGTTTGTGGGAGAGATTTGCAGTCGAGAAGGATTTCGGTGAGCAGCTTGCAGCGCTCGGCCAGGGTTGGGAGATCGGGGTTGAGGGAGAGTTCGGTGTAGAGCTGGGCGAAGCTATTAATATTAGTCATATGTAATCCTTTATGCACGCAAGATTGTCTGTGCACACACTTTCAGGACGCCAATCCCGGCACCCGATTTTGCAGGTGCGACGCCATTTTATTACTGTAGATTTATCCAGCAACTGACTTCGAAAGAAACTGGAAAGCGCCTCGCAAAATTCCTCTGCGGCCTGATGCCCTCACCCCAGCCCTCTCCCACTGGGAGAGGGAGCAAACAAAAAAAACGGCAACCGAAGTTGCCGTTTTGCTTTTACCTTTCAACTCAGTGAGCCGCTTCCGGCTTGTGCTTCGCCGCACTCTGGAAATCGTACGTCAGCTCGTTCTTCGCCTGATCCAGCGCCACGGTCACCTGGCCGCCGTCAACCAGCGATCCAAACAGCAGTTCGTTCGCCAGCGGTTTCTTCAGGTTGTCCTGAATCACACGCGCCATCGGACGGGCACCCATCGCACGGTCGTAGCCTTTCTCGGCCAGCCAGTTGCGGGCCTCCTGGCTCACTTCCAGCGACACGCCTTTCTGATCCAGCTGAACCTGCAGCTCGACGATGAACTTATCCACCACCTGATGGATCACCTCGGTAGACAGGTGATCGAACCAGATAATGTTGTCCAGACGGTTACGGAACTCCGGCGTGAAGATCTTCTTGATCTCCTCCATCGCATCGGTGCTGTTATCCTGATGGATCAGGCCGATGGATTTGCGCTCGGTTTCACGTACCCCGGCGTTGGTGGTCATCACCAGCACCACGTTGCGGAAATCGGCCTTGCGCCCGTTGTTATCGGTCAGCGTCCCGTTGTCCATCACCTGCAACAGGATGTTGAACACGTCCGGGTGCGCTTTCTCGATTTCATCGAGCAGCAGGACCGCGTGCGGATGCTTGATCACCGCGTCGGTGAGCAGGCCGCCCTGGTCAAAGCCCACGTAGCCCGGAGGCGCACCAATCAAACGGCTGACGGTGTGACGCTCCATATACTCGGACATATCAAAGCGCAACAGCTCAATGCCCAGCGCTTTGGAGAGCTGCACCGTTACCTCGGTTTTACCCACACCGGTCGGGCCGGCGAACAGGAAGGAACCGACAGGCTTGTGGTCATGCCCAAGGCCAGCACGGGCCATCTTAATCGCTTCGGTTAAGGCCTCAATGGCTTTATCCTGACCAAAGACCAGCATTTTCAGGCGATTGCCGAGGGTGCGCAGCGTATCACGGTCGCTCTGAGAGACGCTCTTCTCAGGGATACGTGCGATACGGGCCACCACGGACTCGATATCCGCTACGTTCACGGTTTTCTTACGCTTGCTCGCTGGCATCAGGCGCGCACGCGCACCCGCTTCATCAATCACGTCGATCGCTTTATCCGGCAGATGACGATCGTTGATGTATTTCACCGCCAGCTCCACCGCCGCACGCACCGCTTTCGCGGTGTAACGCACGTCGTGGTGCGCTTCGTACTTGGTTTTCAGACCGTTGATGATCTGCACCGTTTCGTCAACCGACGGCTCGGTAACGTCGATTTTCTGGAAACGACGCGCCAGCGCACGATCTTTCTCAAAGATGTTGCTGAACTCCTGGTACGTCGTAGAGCCCATCACGCGGATCTTGCCGCTGGAGAGCAGCGGTTTGATCAGGTTGGCGGCATCTACCTGACCACCGGAAGCCGCGCCTGCGCCGATGATGGTGTGGATCTCATCGATAAACAGGATGCTGTTGGTGTCCTGCTCCAGCTGTTTTAACAGCGCTTTGAAACGTTTTTCAAAATCACCGCGGTATTTGGTGCCCGCCAGCAGCGAGCCGATATCCAGTGAGTAGATGGTGCAGTCGGCAATCACTTCCGGCACGTCGCCCTGCACAATGCGCCAGGCCAGACCTTCGGCAATCGCGGTTTTACCCACGCCAGATTCCCCCACCAGCAGCGGGTTATTCTTACGGCGACGGCACAGCACCTGGATGGCACGCTCCAGCTCTTTGTCGCGGCCAATCAGCGGGTCGATACCGCCAACGCGAGCAAGCTGGTTAAGGTTGGTGGTGAAGTTTTCCATACGATCCTCCCCGCCTGCTTGCTCTTCATTGCTGTTGATCTGTCCGCTGGGATCCGATGCCTGGTTAGGCTCGTCTTTTCGCGTTCCGTGAGAGATGAAGTTGACCACGTCGAGCCGGCTGACTTCGTGTTTACGCAGCAGGTAGGCCGCCTGGGACTCCTGCTCACTGAAGATGGCGACCAGCACATTGGCGCCCGTCACTTCGCTACGTCCGGAAGACTGGACGTGGAAAACCGCGCGCTGCAGCACGCGCTGGAAGCTGAGCGTCGGCTGTGTGTCGCGCTCTTCTTCACTGGCTGGCAGCACCGGTGTGGTTTGTTCGATGAAGGCTTCGAGTTCCTGACGTAGCGCCACCAGATCCACGGAGCAGGCTTCCAGCGCTTCGCGGGCAGATGGGTTGCTAAGCAGTGCGAGCAGCAAATGCTCGACGGTCATAAACTCATGTCGGTGCTCACGCGCTCTGGCGAAAGCCATGTTTAAACTGAGTTCCAGTTCTTGATTGAGCATAGGCACCTCCCCCAATTTTATGCCTTATCAGGCCTTTTCCAGCGTACACAGCAACGGATGCTCGTTCTCCCTTGCATAGTCGTTCACCATCGCTACTTTGGTTTCCGCTACTTCGGCAGTAAAGATGCCGCAGATCGCTTTGCCACGATAATGAACGGTAAGCATCAGTTGCGTTGCACGTTCAACATCATAAGAAAAGAACTTTTGTAGCACGTCAATAACAAATTCCATCGGCGTGTAATCATCGTTCATTAACATAACTTTATACATAGATGGCGGTTTTAGCGCGTCGCGCACTTTATCTTCCGCCAGCTGGTCAAAATCCAGCCAATCGTTGGTCTTACCCATTATGCATAACCACTTTGAATCTACCTCAGATGTTAGATAACAATCATCTATTACTGTCATCCGCGATGTCTGTCACAAACTGTTGCAATAGCGTTAACTGCCTCAAATTTTGGTTGATTATTGTCCCAACTCCAGCGCCAAACGCTTGACGGCTTCTTCCGTTTCTCTAAATTGTACAAGCGTGAGTTGGCGAGGTTTTGAACAGCCCCCACTCCACCACCGGTTCATTCCATCTTAATTTATAAGATTTACGAAGGATGTCGAAGCATGGAAATGGGTACTGTTAAGTGGTTCAACAACGCCAAGGGGTTTGGCTTCATTTGCCCCGAAGGCGGCGGCGAGGATATCTTCGCTCACTATTCCACCATTCAGATGGATGGTTACAGGACGCTCAAAGCCGGGCAGTCCGTCCGGTTCGATGTACACCAGGGGCCAAAAGGCAATCATGCCAGTCTGATCGTCCCCGTTGAAGCAGAAGCGGTTGCATAGCTCTCTGATTCATTGTGTACACCCTGCAGGCAAAATGCCAGCCCGATCGGCTGGCATTTTTATTTTCGGGTTATTCGCGCGCCAGCGCATCCACCGGATCCAGCCGCGCCGCGTTTCGCGCCGGTAGCCAGCCGAACAGAATACCGGTGAAGGTGGAACATAAAAACGCCGTCAGGATCGCCATCGGCGAGAAGCCAATCTCCCAGCCCGGTAAGAAGAGCTGGAGCGCAAAGGCGATCATCATCGAGAGCGCAATCCCCATCGCACCGCCCACCAGACACACCAGCACCGCTTCAATCAAAAATTGCTGCAGCACGTCGCTGGCTCTGGCTCCGACCGCCATACGGATGCCGATCTCCCGCGTACGTTCGGTCACCGACACCAGCATAATGTTCATCACCCCTATCCCGCCGACGACCAGCGAAATCACCGCCACCAGCGTCAGGAACAGCTGAAGAGTACGTGTGGTCTTTTCCGCCGTTTTCAAGAGGCCATCCATATTCCAGGTGAAGAAATCCTTTTTCCCGTGGCGCAGGGTTAACAGCCGCTCCAGCTGCTGTTCTGCCAGCCCGCTGTCGTAGCCCTCCTTCACTCGAACGGTAATAGAGTTAAGCCATGACTGCCCCATGATGCGCCCGGAAATGGTGGTGTACGGCAGCCAGACGCGCAGGATTTTACTGCTGCCGAACATCGACTGCTTCTCTTCCGCCACGCCGATCACCGTCGCTGGCATGTTGCCTACGAGGATCACTTCCCCCACCACATTGGTCTTATTCGGGAACAGCTGCCTGCGGGAGTTAGCGTCTAACACCACCACCTGCGCCCTGCCCGCCAGCTGTTCAGCGTTGAAGGTCGCCCCTTCGCTGAAGGTCATGCCGTAGACGTTGAAGTAATCTCCGCTGACGCCGTTAGCGCTGGCCGCCACGTCGATGTTGCCATAGCGCAGACGCAGGTTTTGCGAGACGGCAGGCGTGGCGGAGTTCACCCACGGCTGCTTCTGAATAGCCGCCAGATCGTCATACTTCAGCGCCTGCTGATACTGCGGCTCGTCGTCGCCAAAATCTTTGCCGGGGTAAACGTCGATGGTGTTAGTCCCGATGGCGCGAATATCTGCCAGCACCAGCTGTTTCGCGGCATCGCCCACCACCACAATCGACACCACTGAGGCAATACCAATAATGATGCCAAGCATGGTCAGCAGAGTGCGCATTTTGTTGGCCGCCATCGCCAGCCAGGCCATGGTCAGCGCCTCGCGGAAACCGCTGGAAAACTGGCCCCAGCCAGTTGCGGCCGGCAGCGCCTCTTTCGCCGCCGCCGCTCTGGACTGACGTGGCGGCGGGTTGCTGACCAGCTCGCCGTCGTGGATCTCGATAATGCGTTCCGCCTGCGCTGCCACCTGCGGATCGTGGGTGACGATAATCACCGTATGCCCCTGATCGCGAAGCTGATGCAGGATCGCCATCACCTCTTCACCGGAATGGCTGTCGAGCGCACCGGTTGGCTCATCGGCGAGGATCACCTGCCCACCGTTCATCAGCGCGCGGGCAATACTCACGCGTTGCTGCTGACCGCCGGAAAGCTGCGAAGGCTGATAATCAACACGCTCCGCCAGCCCAAGACGCGTTAACAGCGCCTTCGCGCGTTCGAGGCGTTTTTTGCGCTCGACGCCCGCATACACCGCTGGCACTTCCACATTCTGCGCCGCGCTCAGGTGTGAAAGCAGATGGTAACGCTGGAAGATAAAGCCAAAATGCTCGCGACGCAGCTTCGCCAGCGCGTCGCCGTCCAGGGTGGAAACATCCGTCCCGGCCACGCGATAGGTGCCGCTGGTAGGCTTATCCAGACAGCCGAGAATGTTCATCAGCGTTGATTTACCCGAGCCCGATGCCCCGACAATCGCCACCATTTCACCGGCTTCAACGCGCAGGGAGATGCCTTTCAGCACCTCCACCGGCCCGTCGCCGGACGGATAGCTGCGACGAATGTCATTTAGCTCAAGCAGCGCCGTCATTGCGCGGCTCCAGGCAGGCTTTCGCTGGTGACCACTTCCTCACCCTCTTCCAGCCCTTTTACCACCACCACGTCGGTGTCGTTACGTGCGCCAATCACCACTTCCCGCTCGCGGGTTTCACCGTTGCGCAGCACCTTAACTTTGTAGCGATTATCCCCGGCGGATTCGCCCAGCGCGGAGAGCGGAACCGTCAGCACGTTTTTCACGCCGGTCAGCTGGATATGCACCTGAGCGGTCATGTCCAGACGCAGCACGCCCTGCGGGTTAGGCACCTCAAAACGCGCATAGTAGAAGATGGCGTCGTTGACCTTCTCCGGCGTCGGCAGGATATCTTTCAGCATCCCTTCATAGCGGGTTTGCGGATCGCCCAGCACCGTAAACCAGGCTTTCTGCCCCGGCTTAAGGTGAATGACGTCCGCTTCAGATACCTGGGCTTTCACCAGCATGGTGCTCATATCCGCCAGGGTCAGGATGTTCGGCGCCTGCTGCGCGGCGATGACCGTCTGGCCTTGCAGGGTGGTTATCTGCGTCACTTCCCCGGCCATTGGCGCAACGATTTGCGTGTAATCGAGGTTGGTTTTCGCCGTATCCAGCGAGGCCTGATTCCGCTTGATTTGCGCATCGATGGTGCCAATCTGCGCCTGCTTCACCGCCAGCTCCGTGGCGGCTGTGTCCAGATCCTGTTTCGAGATGGCCTGCGTTTTCGCCAGCGCCTGCTGGCGCGACAGGGTGACCTGAGCGAGATTACGCTCCGCCTGAGCCTGAGCGCGCTGCGCGCGTAACTCCATCAGCGTCGCTTCCACTTCGCGGATCTGGTTTTGCGCCTGCTCAGGATCGATCACGCCAAGCAACTGGCCTTTTTTAACCTTATCGCCAATCTCAACCGACAGGGTTTTAAGCTGACCGCTGACCTGCGCGCCCACGTCAACCTTACGCAGGGCATCCAGCTTCCCCGTCGCCAGCACGTTTTGTTGCAGCTCGCCCGGACGAACAATCAGCGTTTGATACTGGGGTACCGGCGCGTTCAGTACCTTCCATAACCAGAATCCGCCTGCTAACACCACTACCGCCAGCAGCAGAAACAGCTTTCTGCGTTTTCCCTTCAGGTTCATAAATATTCCAAATAATTGTTCTGGCTATCATCACCGTTGATTTTATCTAAACCACTCCTCAACGAAACCCCCGATCCCCGTAATCGTCGGGAATTGTTTACCCGATGTTGATAAAGCGCCTGCTGAAATAGCGAAATTCCACCAGAAGCAGGATCTAACATGTCTTCCATCGTCGATACACCTTATTCAACGCTGTCCCAGCCTAAATCGGGCTGGCAACTGTTTAAAAGCCTGGCATCGGGTTCCCTCACGCCGGGGCTGGCGTGGCAAAATCCGGCCTATCGACGTAAGTTTATGTTGCGCTCGCTGGCAACGCCGTTCACCACTGCGCACCTGCTCGGAAACCTTGCAAAACAGCCCCGTCTGATGCAGATCCTGCGCGTGCAGCCCGGCCTGCCGTGCCGCCTGCACCGACCGTGGCTGACCGTCAATATGGGCCGTCAGAATACGCTGGACGCATTGGACAATCACTATCAGATGATGAGCCGCCATCTTCCGGCGTCACTGCTGAACGGCTACCTTTCCAGCCAGGGCATCACGCTGGTGACGTTAACGGGCAAAGAGGAGCAGCAGTTTAGCGTTCGCCTGAGCGCGGATGCGTTTCTGGACAAAGAAGGGGAAGCGACCCTCACTTTTTGCGACCACCAGAACACGGTGCTGGCCGAGCTGACCTTTACGCTGTGCAAATACCAGGGCAAGTCAACGCTCTTCATCGGCGGAATGCAGGGGGCGAAAGCGCATGTCCCGCACGAGTACATTCAGCTGGCGACCAAAGCCTGTCACGGACTGTTCCCAAAACGTCTGCTGGTTGAAGCGGTCATGACGCTGGCAGGCGCCTTCCCCGTCGAGCAGATCCTCGCGGTGAGTAACGCCACCCACATCTACCGCAGCTGGCGCTATCGCAAGAAAAAAGAGGGAAAATTGCTGGCTGACTATGACAGCTTCTGGCGCTCCCTTGGCGGACAGCAGCAGGAGAACGGCAACTTTGCCCTGCCACTGACCATGCCACGCAAACCGATGGAAGAGATTGCGAGTAAAAAACGGTCCGAGTACCGCCGCCGCTATATCCTGCTTGATAGCCTGCTCCAACAGGTATCGCAGGCGACTGCCCGTTAATCGGCTCTCCCGCGTGCCAGCCAGAGGACGCGGGAGAACATTTTACGCAGCAGCGTGGGCACCGACTCCACGCCCCGCCTGCCCGCTTCCGTCGCGACTTCAATGGCCAAATCCGGTTTTGACGACCGATGGATAGCTTTGGCAATCACCCGACGCATATTCATGGGCACATCCACCGGGATCATCGCCACGCGGTGAAAGACGTCGTCAAATCCCTGGCGGTACATAAAGTGCTCCATGTCCATCGCGGGCAGCGTGGTCAGATGTTCCCGCTCCTCTTCACGATCGTTATTGAGCAGGCTACGCACGGTCGCCGCATATTTTTTACCCGCCTCATCGCCATCCACCAGCACGTGCCACTCTATCCCCATCCGGCGCGCAAATTTGATCAGCGGCTTTAAGCCAGACTGAGCAAATTCGATCACTTTGATCCCTTCGGCATCAAAGTGGTGCCCGCACTGGCGCGCCAGCTCGTTTATCACCCAGGTTTCAGTTTCACCTTCCACCAGCAACCAGCAGCGGGCAAACAGGGAAGAGGCTCGGTTAAAACGGATATGAAACGCAATGCGCCGGCCATCTTCGGCATTTAACCCGCCGGGCCCGAGCCGGTAGGCGGTGACCCGCGAGGATTCACGCACCAGGCGGCAGACATACTCCACCGGCGTCAGGGAGAGCAGCTCGCCGGAATTCGTGGTGGTGACACGCTGCAACGGCAGCAGATTAAGAAGATGCCACGCCACGGAAAGCATAATCGGGTGCAGCCGCGTTTCCGGATCTTCCACCAGCAGCAGCGGGCGCGCGTCCCGATCCAGGCGCACCGTCCCTTTCGCCTGTAAAAGCGTGGAGAATAATCCCAGCAGGATCACCCGATGCGTGCGCCCGCTGGGGCGGTCGATCATGCGGTTGATAATATCGAGATAGCGCCAGCTTCGTTGCTCGTCGTGCGAGCGGCGGCGCATCAGGCGGTGGCGCGCCTGCCCCGTTCCCTGCTCGGAGAAGTAGTGCTCCAGCAGTTGGACCATGGCAGACAGTCCCTGACGGATCTGGCCGTCGGTGAGGTTCTGCGGCCGCGAGACCAGTTCACGGGCGAGGAAATCCAGCTCGCGGGCGGTCACCTCCACCTCCGGCATATTCGGCACGCTGCCGTTACGGATCCGCCGCATAAAGCGCGCGTCTCGTAAGCGCAACACGGGGGAGAGGCGGATAAGATGGCGGGCAAGCTCGTCAATATTATCGAGCGGGATCGGATTCCCCTTCTCATCAAGAAATTCACGCAGGGTTAATACCCCGTCGTTTTGCGCCATTTCGCCCTCAAGGCGATAGAAAATACGCTGGAACCCATCTTCACAGGGCACCCAGCAGGGCGACATAGGGCGAAAACGACGCACGCGATGGCGACCGGGCTCGGATTCGCGGAAGGTCAGAATGATATGCAGGTGTTTCTCGCGCCCGTTGACATCCCCCGGCGGAAACCAGAAGTCATCATGGACGAAGTGGTACAAGTTCTCTTCGGGCGAAAGCAGCAGCGTCAGGGCATCCAGCAGGCTGGATTTACCCCAGGCGTTTTCGCCTATCAGGACGTTGTTCTGTTCCAGTTGCAGCGACAGGCGGTTAATCCCGCGAAACCCGACAATCTCCACACGTTCGAGTAGCATACATCCCCCGCATTTCGGCCACTTTTTCCTTCAAGTTATCAGCAGTATAGCGGCAGGCTGTAGGTCACGACAGCAGAATATACGCCCCCTTAAATATTGGGCTATGCTCTAATTACCTCCGTTCTGAACAAGGATTGACATCACATTGCCTTAAATCAAATTTAGTGAATTTATTTGAGTGGCGAAGGGATGTTGATGGTTTCAAAATACTGGCTCTTTGAGTCGTCATCCCTTTATGGCGATATAACCCGCGCGCAGGAATGGGCGCGGACGTTTATTATTGAGGTGGTTATGTTCAGAAAATTAGCGGCAGAATGCTTTGGTACATTCTGGCTGGTGTTTGGTGGCTGCGGTAGCGCAGTACTCGCAGCCGCATTTCCGGAATTAGGTATTGGATTTGTCGGCGTCGCGCTGGCATTCGGTTTAACCGTATTAACCATGGCATTCGCCGTGGGGCATATTTCCGGCGGTCATTTCAACCCGGCCGTCACGTTAGGTTTATGGGCGGGCGGACGTTTCCCGGCGAAAGATATTATTGGCTATATTATTGCCCAGGTTATTGGCGGTATTATTGCCGCGGCGGTGTTGTACGTCATTGCCAGCGGAAAAGCCGGGTTTGACGCCGCGGCCAGCGGATTTGCGTCAAACGGCTTCGGCGAACACTCTCCAGGCGGCTACTCAATGCTGTCTGCTATCGTGATTGAAATTGTGCTCACCGCAGGTTTCCTGTTGGTGATCCACGGCGCAACGGACAAATACGCGCCTGCGGGCTTTGCCCCCATTGCTATTGGTCTGGCGCTGACGCTTATCCACCTGATCTCCATCCCGGTGACCAATACCTCCGTTAACCCGGCACGCAGCACTGCGGTGGCTATTTTCCAGGGCGGCTGGGCGCTTGAACAGTTGTGGCTGTTCTGGGTGATGCCAATTATTGGCGGTATTCTGGGCGGCGTGCTGTATCGCACCCTGCTGGAAAAACGCGATTAATTAAGTGCGGCCTGTAATGTCGGGTGGCGCTAAAGCTTACCCGACCTACGTGAGTGTGCACTTTGTAGGCCGGGTAAGGCGTAGCCGCCACCCGGCTTTTTTTGTAGCTTTACCTCACAGCCTTTATTGGGTAGTGTCTCTGGCGCTTAAATGATACTCAAAAGGACCGGCTGTTCATGTTCTCAGGACTCCTCATCATTCTTCTGCCCCTGATTGTGGGCTATCTTATTCCGCTGCGTCATGAATCGGCCTTAAAGCTTATTAATCGTTTTCTCAGCTGGATTGTTTACGTCATTCTGTTCTTTATGGGGATCAGCCTGGCCTTCCTGGATAATCTGGCGACGAACTTGCTTTCCATCCTGCATTATTCTGCGGTTACGGTAGTGGTTATTCTGCTGTGCAATATTGCCGCGCTGTTCTGGCTGGAACGCACTATTCCCTGGAAAAATCACCACCATCAGGAAAAGCTTCCCTCCCGAATTGCGATGGCGCTGGAATCATTAAAGCTGTGCGGCGTGGTGGTGCTCGGTTTTTTACTGGGGCTAACCGGATGGGCTTTTTTA
Source organism: Enterobacter sp. DSM 30060 (assembly GCF_013375955.1). Classification (NCBI taxonomy): domain Bacteria; kingdom Pseudomonadati; phylum Pseudomonadota; class Gammaproteobacteria; order Enterobacterales; family Enterobacteriaceae; genus Enterobacter; species Enterobacter sp. DSM 30060. The sequence continues at coordinate 3,323,777 of NZ_CP056118.1, read as the reverse complement.
CAGCACGCTACGGAAGCCAGCGAATATACGCTGATTTTCCTGCTCTTCCTGATCGGTATTCAGTTGCGAAATAATGGCATGACGCTGAAACAGATTGTCCTTAACCGCCGGGGCATGATGGTTGCCGTTATCGTTGTGGCCAGCTCAATGGCGGGGGGAGTGATTAACGCCTTTATTCTCGATCTGCCGCTGAAAACCAGCCTGGCGATGGCATCCGGTTTTGGCTGGTATTCGCTGTCCGGTATTCTGCTGACCGAATCGTTTGGTCCGGTGATCGGCAGCGCCGCCTTCTTTAACGATCTGGCGCGCGAGCTGATAGCCATCATGCTGATCCCCGGCCTGGTACGCCGCAGCCGCTCTACCGCGCTGGGCCTGTGCGGGGCCACCTCAATGGACTTTACCCTGCCGGTGTTACAGCGCTCGGGAGGTCTGGAGATGGTTCCTGCCGCTATTGTACACGGCTTTATTCTGAGCCTGCTGGTCCCCATTCTGATGGCGTTCTTCTCAGCCTGATACTGCTTTGGCGGTAGTGAACCTGCCGCCAAAATTGCGCTAAATCAATAACCCTCCATTTAGTATAAGAAAGCACTTTTCTCCGTTGTGGCACAGGCATAACCTTAAACATGTATTTCAAATATAACTTTAACAGGTGTGATTATGTTTTGTGTGCAATGTGAACAAACCATCCGTACCCCGGCAGGCAACGGCTGCTCTTACGCGCAGGGTATGTGCGGCAAAACCGCAGAAACGTCCGATCTCCAGGACCTGCTGATTGCGGCGCTGCAAGGCTTATCCGCCTGGGCCTTCAAGGCCCGTGAATATGGCCTTGTCGATCACTATGTCGACAGCTTTGCGCCGCGCGCATTTTTCTCCACGCTGACTAACGTTAACTTCGATTCGCCACGCATTGTGGGCTATGCCCGCGAAGCGATTGCCCTGCGTGAAGCCCTGAAAGCGCAATGCCTGAATGCCGACGCCAGCGCCCGCGTGGACAACCCGATGGCGGAACTACAGCTGGTGAGCGACGACCTGGGCGAGCTACAGCGTCAGGCCGCCGAATTTACTCCCAATAAAGACAAAGCGGCGATTGGCGAGAACATCCTCGGCCTGCGCCTGCTGTGCCTGTACGGTCTGAAAGGTGCTGCGGCGTATATGGAGCACGCGCACGTACTCGGCCAGTACGACAACGACATTTATGCCCAGTACCACAAAATCATGGCATGGCTGGGCACCTGGCCTTCCGACATGAACGCCCTGCTGGAATGCTCGATGGAAATCGGCCAGATGAACTTCAAAGTGATGAGCATTCTGGATGCCGGTGAAACCAGCACCTACGGTCACCCAACGCCGACGCAGGTCAACGTCAAAGCGACCGAAGGTAAATGCATCCTGATCTCCGGCCACGACCTGAAAGATCTCTACAACCTGCTGAAGCAGACCGAAGGCACCGGCGTTAACGTCTATACCCACGGCGAAATGTTGCCCGCGCACGGCTACCCGGAACTGCGTAAATTTAAGCATCTGATCGGTAACTACGGCAGCGGCTGGCAGAACCAGCAGGTGGAGTTCGCCCGCTTCCCTGGCCCAATCGTCATGACCTCTAACTGCATCATCGACCCTACCGTGGGCGCGTATGACGACCGAATCTGGACCCGCAGCATCGTCGGCTGGCCGGGCGTGAGCCACCTTGAAGGCGATGATTTCGGTCCGGTTATTGCGCAGGCGCAGCAGATGGCTGGCTTCCCGTACAGCGAAATTCCGCACCTCATCACCGTCGGTTTTGGCCGTGAAACCCTGCTGGGTGCGGCGGATTCACTGATTGACCTCGTCAGCCGTGAAAAACTGCGTCACATCTTCCTGATCGGCGGCTGTGACGGCGCGCGCGGGGAACGTAACTATTTCACCGATTTCGCCACCCGCGTTCCGGAAGACTGTCTGATCCTGACCCTGGCCTGCGGTAAATACCGTTTCAACAAGCTGGACTTCGGCAACATCGAAGGTCTGCCACGCCTGGTGGATGCTGGTCAGTGTAACGATGCGTATTCAGCCATCATTCTGGCGGTCACGCTGGCAGAGAAACTGGGCTGCGGCGTGAACGATCTGCCGCTGTCGCTGGTGCTCTCCTGGTTCGAGCAGAAAGCGATCGTTATTCTGTTGACCCTGCTCTCTCTCGGCGTGACCAACATCGTCACCGGGCCGACCGCGCCAGGCTTCCTGACGCCGGACCTGCTGGCCATCCTGAACGAGAAATTTGGTCTGCGTTCCGTGACCAACGTTGAAGATGATATGAAGCAACTGCTGAGCGCGTAAGGAGTAACTCATGACCATGCCAACCTCACAATGTCCGTGGCGGATGCAGGTTCATCACATCCAACAGGAGACGCCGGATGTGTGGACACTGTCGCTGCTGTGCCATGACTACTACCCGTACCGCGCAGGTCAGTATGCGCTGGTGAGTGTGCGTAATTCGGCGGATACCCTGCGCGCCTACACGATCTCCTCCACGCCGGGCGTGAGCGAATACATAACGCTCACCGTCCGTCGTATTGATGACGGCGCAGGCTCCCGGTGGCTGACCCGTGACGTGAAGCGCGGGGATTACATCTGGCTGTCTGACGCGCAGGGCGAGTTCACCTGTGACGACAAGAAGGAAGACAAATTCCTGCTTCTGGCGGCAGGCTGTGGCGTAACGCCGATTATGTCGATGCGCCGCTGGCTGGCGAAATACCGTCCTCAGGCCGACGTGCAGGTGATCTTTAGCGTGTGTTCCCCGGAAGATGTGATTTTTGCCGAGGAATGGCGAAATTATCCGGTGACCCTGGTGGCTGAGCACAACGCGACGCACGGTTTTGTCGCGGGGCGTCTGAGCCGCGAAATGTTGCAAAGCGTGCCGGACATTGCGGATCGTACCGTGATGACCTGCGGCCCGGCGCCGTACATGGAGATCGTGGAGAAAGAAGTGAAAGCGCTCGGCGTGCCCCGCTTCTTCAAAGAGCAGTTCTTCACGCCTGTAGCGGCAGCGGCGACCAGCGGGATGAAGTTCACGAAGCTGCAACCGGCGCAGACCTTCTTTGGTCGCGTGGGCACCACGCTGCTTGAAGCGCTCGAAAGCAATAACGTGCCGGTAGCGGCAGCCTGTCGCGCGGGTGTGTGCGGCTGCTGTAAGACGAAGGTGGTTTCCGGTGAATACACCGTCACCAGCACCATGACGCTGACCGATGCGGAAATTGCAGAGGGTTACGTGTTGGCGTGTTCATGCCATCCGCAGGGAGACCTGGTGCTGGCATAATCTGGCGCAGTGCCCCCATTTGTTGCCGGGTGACACTGCGTTTACCCGGCTTACGTTGTGCCTACTGCCTGTGCGTATGGAATACCAGGCAGCCAATACAGTGACTTTCTTCTAAGCTTGTAAGCGATATCACATAAAGGAGAAGGACCACCATGAAACAAACCGTGGCTGCATACATAGCGAAAACCCTGGAACAGGCTGGCGTAAAGCGTATCTGGGGCGTCACCGGCGATTCGCTGAACGGACTCAGCGACAGCCTCAACAAGATGAAGACCATTGAATGGATGCCCACCCGCCATGAAGAGGTCGCCGCCTTTGCCGCGGGTGCCGAAGCGCAGCTCACGGGCGAACTCGCCGTCTGTGCAGGTTCCTGCGGACCGGGAAACCTGCACCTTATCAACGGTCTTTTCGACTGTCACCGCAACCATGTTCCGGTGCTGGCGATTGCCGCACATATTCCGTCATCCGAAATCGGCAGCGGCTATTTTCAGGAGACGCATCCTCAGGAGCTGTTCCGTGAATGCAGCCACTACTGCGAGCTGGTCTCGTCGCCGGAGCAGATCCCACAGGTGCTGGCGATAGCCATGCGTAAGGCGATCCTGAATCGCGGGGTTTCGGTGGTTGTGCTGCCGGGGGACGTGGCGCTGAAGGCCGCACCTGAAACCGCCACCACCCACTGGTACTCTGCGCCACAGCCAACCATTACCCCTGCGGATGAAGAGCTTAAAAAGCTGGCGCAACTGCTGCGATACTCCAGCAATATCGCCCTGATGTGCGGCAGCGGCTGTGCCGGCGCGCATAAAGAGCTGGTGGAATTTGCCGCTAAGCTGAAGGCGCCAGTTGTGCACGCCCTGCGCGGGAAAGAGCACGTTGAATACGATAACCCGTACGATGTGGGCATGACCGGGCTGATCGGTTTTTCCAGCGGCTTCCATACCATGATGAACGCCGATACGCTGATCCTGCTCGGCACCCAGTTCCCGTACCGCGCGTTCTACCCGACGGATGCGAAAATTATCCAGATCGACATTAATCCCGGTAGCATCGGCGCGCACAGCAAGGTGGATATGGCGCTTATCGGCGATATTAAATCCACCCTCGCCGCCCTCCTGCCGCTGCTGGAAGAAAAAACGGACCGCAAATTCCTCGATAAAGCCCTGAGCGACTATCGCGATGCGCGTAAGGGGCTGGACGATCTCGCCAAACCGAGCGAAAAAGCGATCCACCCGCAGTATCTGGCGCAGCAGATCAGCCACTTCGCCGACGACGATGCCATCTTCACCTGCGACGTGGGTACGCCCACCGTCTGGGCCGCGCGCTATCTGAAAATGAACGGCAAACGACGCCTGCTTGGCTCGTTCAACCATGGCTCAATGGCCAACGCCATGCCGCAGGCGCTGGGCGCGAAAGCAACGGCACCGGAACGTCAGGTGGTGGCGATGTGCGGCGACGGCGGGTTCAGTATGCTGATGGGGGATTTCCTGTCGGTGGCGCAGATGAAGCTTCCGCTGAAAATCGTGGTCTTTAACAACAGCGTGCTGGGCTTTGTGGCGATGGAGATGAAGGCCGGAGGCTACCTCACGGACGGCACCGAGCTGCACGACACCAACTTCGCCCGCATCGCCGAAGCCTGCGGTATCACCGGTATTCGGGTGGAGAAAGCCTCAGAGGTGGACGAAGCCCTGCAACGTGCCTTCTCCATCGACGGCCCGGTGCTGGTGGATGTGGTGGTCGCCAAAGAAGAGCTGGCAATCCCGCCTCAAATCAAGCTGGAACAGGCTAAAGGTTTTAGCCTCTACATGCTGCGCGCCATCATCAGCGGGCGCGGTGACGAAGTGATCGAACTGGCAAAAACCAACTGGCTCAGGTAAAACATTTCACAAGACCTCTTAAATGAAAGGGATGTGAAATGATTGATTTACGTAGTGATACCGTTACCCGTCCGGGCCGCGCCATGCTCGAAGAGATGATGGCCGCCCCGGTCGGGGACGACGTCTACGGCGATGACCCGACGGTCAACGAACTCCAGCGCTATGCGGCCGAGCTGAGCGGTAAAGAGGCTGCCCTGTTCCTGCCCACCGGCACGCAGGCTAACCTGGTGGCGCTGCTGAGCCACTGCGAGCGCGGCGAAGAGTATATCGTTGGCCAGGGGGCGCATAACTACCTGTACGAAGCCGGCGGCGCGGCGGTGCTCGGCAGCATCCAGCCGCAGCCGATCGATGCTGCGCCGGACGGTACGCTGCCGCTGGACAAAGTCGCGGCAAAAATCAAAGCCGATGATATTCACTTCGCCCGCACTAAACTGCTGAGCCTCGAAAACACCCATAACGGTAAAGTCCTGCCGCGCGAATACCTGAAAGCGGCATGGGATTTTACCCGCGAGCGCAAGCTCGGCCTGCACGTTGACGGCGCACGTATCTTCAACGCCGTGGTGGAGTACGGCTGCGAGCTGAAAGAGATCACCCAATATTGCGACTCGTTCACCATTTGCCTCTCTAAAGGGCTGGGCACGCCGGTAGGTTCCCTGCTGGTTGGCAGCGCGGACTACATCAGACGCGCCAACCGCTGGCGCAAAATGACCGGCGGCGGGATGCGTCAGGCGGGTATTCTGGCGGCTGCCGGACTGTACGCCCTGAAAAATAACGTGTCACGCCTGAAAGACGATCACGACAATACGGCGTGGATGGCAGCGCAGCTGCGTGAAATCGGCGCTGATGTCATGCGTCATGACACCAACATGCTGTTTGTCCGCGTCGGCAATGAGCATGCTGCCGCGCTGGGCGAATTTATGAAAGCCCGAGGCGTGCTGATCAACGCCTCCCCGGTCGTGCGACTGGTGATGCATCTTGACGTTAACCGCGAGCAGTTGACCGAGGTGGTGAAACACTGGCAGGCGTTTTTACAGCGTTAAGGAGCATACCGTGCCGCAACGTATTCTGGTGCTCGGTGCCAGCGGGTATATCGGTCAGCATCTGACCACTGCGTTAAGCCAGCAGGGGCACCAGGTGCTGGCAGTGGCACGCAACACGGAACGCCTGCAAAAGCTACATTTGCCTGGCGTGACGTGTCACAACGTTGACCTTAACTGGCCGAAAGCGCTTCCTGCGCTGCTGGAAGGGGTCGATACGCTTTACTACCTTGTTCACAGCATGGGCGAAGGCGGCGATTTTATCGCCCACGAGCGTCAGGTGGCGATGAACGTACGTGATACGCTGCTGCAAACGCCGGTAAAGCAGGTGATCTTTCTAAGCTCGCTTCAGGCGCCTGAGAACGAGCAGTCAGACCATCTGCGCGCCCGGCAACTGACGGCAGAGACATTGCGAAGCGCCCGTATCCCCGTCACCGAACTGCGGGCAGGGATCATCGTCGGCGCGGGTTCCGCCGCGTTCGAAGTGATGCGCGATATGGTCTACAACCTGCCTGTGCTGACACCGCCGCGCTGGGTACGCTCGCGCACCACGCCCATTGCGCTGGAGAATTTACTCCACTATCTGGTGGCATTGCTGGATCATCCGGCGGCGGCGCATCGTGTGCTGGAGGCGGCTGGCCCGGAAGTGTTGAGCTATCAGGCGCAGTTCGAACATTTTATGCGGGTGAGTGGCCGCCGCCGCTGGCTGGTGCCCGTCCCCTTTCCGACCCGCTGGATTTCGGTGTGGTTTTTGAATGTGATCACCTCCGTGCCGCCGACGACTGCCAAAGCGCTTATACAGGGACTGAAACACGATCTGCTGGCGGACGATCGTGAACTGCGTGCCTTGATCCCTCAGGAATTGATCCCCTTCGACGATGCCGTACGCAATACGCTGAAAGAAGAAGAGAAGCTGGTGAACTCCAGCGACTGGGGCTACGATCCGCAGGCGTTTGCCCGCTGGCGGCCCGAGTACGGCTATTACCCAAAACAGGCGGGCTGTACGGTAAAAACCACTGCCAGCCTCTCAGGGCTGTGGGACGTTGTGAACCAGATCGGCGGCAAAGAGCGCTATTTCTTCGGCAATATCCTCTGGCAAACGCGCGGCGCGCTGGACCTACTGGTGGGTCACCGGCTGGCAAAAGGCCGTCCTGCCGCCCCGTATCTGAACGTGGGCGATACGGTCGACAGCTGGAAGGTGATCATCGTTGAGCCGGAAAAACAGCTGGCGCTGCTGTTTGGCATGAAGGCACCGGGGCTGGGGCGGCTCTGCTTCACCCTTAAAGACAAAGGCGATCACCGCGAGCTGGACGTTCGGGCGTGGTGGCACCCGCACGGAATGCCCGGGCTGTTCTACTGGCTGCTGATGATCCCGGCACACCTGTTTATCTTCCGCGGAATGGCGAAAAGGATTGCGCAACTGGCAGAAGAAAAGCGGGAAAGTAATTAAATAAAACCCTTTTTCTTTCACCTTTCCCATTGCAACACATCGTAATTCACGAAAGAATGCGCACGAAATTCTTTTCAACACAGTGGATTGTTATGAAGGTACTGGTTACCGGGGCGACCAGCGGCTTAGGCCGAAATGCGGTCGAATTTCTGCGCAACAAAGGCATCAGCGTGAGGGCCACCGGTCGCAACGAGGCGATGGGCAAGCTCTTGCAAAAAATGGGCGCTGAGTTTGTCCATGCCGACCTGACGGAGCTGGTCTCCTCTCAGGCCAAGGTGATGCTCGCCGGTATCGATACGCTGTGGCACTGCTCCAGTTTTACCTCCCCGTGGGGTACCCAGGAAGCCTTCGATCTCGCCAACGTGCGCGCCACGCGCCGTCTGGGCGAATGGGCCGTCGCCTGGGGCGTGCGTAACTTTATTCATATCTCTTCCCCGTCGCTCTATTTTGATTATCACCATCATCGTGATATTCAGGAAGATTTCCGCCCTGCGCGCTTTGCCTGTGAATTTGCCCGCAGTAAAGCGGCTGGCGAAGAGGTGATCGACCTGCTGGCCCAGTCAAATCCGCACACCCGCTTTACCGTGCTGCGACCACAGAGCCTGTTTGGGCCGCACGACAAAGTCTTTATCCCGCGACTGGCCCAGATGATGCACCATTACGGCAGCGTGCTGTTACCGCGCGGCGGCGATGCGCTGGTAGACATGACCTATTACGAAAATGCCGTTCACGCCATGTGGCTGGCGAGCCAGCCGGAGTGCGATAAGCTGGTGTCGGGCCGCGCCTATAACATCACCAACGGCGAACCCTGTACCCTGCGCAGCATTGTGCAAAGGCTGATTGATGAGTTAAAAATCGACTGCCGGATCCGTTCCGTTCCCTACCCGATGCTGGACATGATTGCCCGCAGCATGGAGCGCTTTGGCAGTAAATCGGCGAAAGAGCCTGCGCTGACGCATTACGGTGTGTCGAAGCTCAACTTTGATTTTACGCTGGATATTTCTCGGGCGGAGAACGAGCTGGGGTATAAACCGATTATCTCGCTCGATGAAGGGATAGTGCGTACGGCGGCGTGGTTGCGGGATCACGGGAAGTTACACCGGTAAGCGTTCCAGCCTCATGTAGGCCGGGTAAGCGCAGCGCCACCCGGCAAAAAACAGAGAGTGCGGACTGATGCCCTCACCCCGGCTCTCTCCCACAGGGCTGAGGGATCCCCAGTAATTTTTTTATGCAGAAGCAATAAAGTTGCTTTCTAAATGACTGAGGGCTGTCAGCGATGCCCTGGTCCGGCTGTAAATCGCTGAGGCGTTTGCCTTCCGGCCGGGGCGAGGCGCAGGGATGCGCCGAGAGGGCGGCTTTACAGGGACGTTGCCTCCGCCCGTACCCGATAAGCCGGAAGGAATAAGCCGAGGGCACCGCGAAGCGGCGATTTACCGCCGGGAGCCCGGGTCGCCAGGGTGGTGGCGACTGAGCCACCCTGGCACGTTCACCGGTCATGTCGTTACAGAGTAGCAAGGAACATAAAGTGAACGGAATGACCACCACCGCCGTATGTTCCCCTCACCCTAACCCTCTCCCCGGAGGGGCGAGGGGATTGCTCAGTGCTCGCATTAATTTGTGGGGAACCCTCAGCCCACAGGGAGAGGGTGCAAACATTAAAACGGCAACCCGAGGGTTGCCGTTTGCTTTTACAGAGCCGTCCAGGCTTCAGCCCAAGCCAGGCCTGCACCCGGCTCATAGTACGTCGGCGCACTGTTACACCAGCCGCTGTACGGGAACGGTTTGCACTGGAACAATTTACCGTGGTTGTTCACGATATCACCGGCGTTGTACTTGCTGTTCGCGCTCCATGCCGGGTAAGACGTATCTTCTCCGGATGGCGTTGCCGCTTTCGCTTTCACGTTGAGCAGGTAAGACGTGGTGCTGCTCAGCTCGCCATCGCTGACGGTCAGGCTCACTTCATACTGCTGCGCCGTTGCAGACTCAGGCGCCTTAAAGGTCACCACCGCTTTATCTTCGCCGGTCACGGTCTGGCCATCCTGAGAACGCCAGGTGTAGGTCAGCTTGTTGCCGTCTGCGTCGGTAGAGCCTTCCGCGCTCAGAGAAACCTGCGCGCCCGCTTCAACGGCACCTATTGGGCCCGCAATCTGCGCAACCGGCGCGTGGTTCACCGCGACAGGTTCAACCGGAGTTTCATCCGGAACTGGCGCTGGCGTTGGGGCCGGCGTAACATCTTCAGAAGGTGTTGGCGTTGGCGTGACCGGGGTTTCGTCCGGCGTCACCGAGGAACCGTCGTCATTCACGATATTCACGTTATAGAACTTCTGCACGCACTTGCTGTAGTCGCCCTCTTTGAACGCGCTGAACGGTGTCTGATAGCCCACCAGCTGGCAAGAGTAAGTCTTGCCGTCCGGGGTATCCGCGCTCCATCCCCAGTCCTGTTCCCAGTAAATCTTCAGGGCGCCTGCGCCACCTTCGTCGAACTGCTTCATGTTGGCGCAACCCAACACTTCGTTCGCCGGAACAGGGACTTTCAGGTAGTTCGCAAATTCTTTGTAATACTTGATACGGTTCTGAGACTGCGCAATTTCAGTCGGGCCGCCGCACTCAACGCCGCCGTTGATGATCTGGGTTGTTACACCGAAGCCCGGGACCAGGCCGTTGGCTTTATCGTGATCGTTCGGCTGCCATGTACCGTCGATCACCTGCAACATGCTTGGTTTTGGCGGCTGTGGATAGGCGAAGAAGAAGATAGCACTGGCCAGGTTCAGCCAGGTGTCCGCCACCAGCTCAGGTTTATCGAGCAGGGTACGCACGTCGCCGTACATCGCTTCAGAGAATGGACCGTAGTTGTAGTTGTAGGACAACTGTTTCGCACCGCGTCCGAAATAGCTCAGGAAATCGCCGTCTTTGTCTTTACCGCAAGGCCAGGTCTGTCCCTGCCAGACGTCCGGATTACATTCGCCGTTATAGCCGCCCTTCTGCCCTTCGCTCCAGCCCATTTCACGCACGTGGACCAGCGCCTGACGCCATTCGGCTTCCGGACGCCAGCTTTCGTGGCCGCCGGTTTCCTGGGCAAAGTGGGCAAACATGGTCGCCAGCTCTTTGCGGCAGATAGCGTCGCTGTCACGACCGTCGTTGTAGGTCTTACACAGCGCCGGGAATTTACCCACGGCTTTCAGGAAGTTGCTGTAGGTATAAGCCTGTGCACGCAGCGGGAAGAGATATTCCCAGTCGCTGGCTTTCACAATCCCTTCAACGCGTTTGACGTTGTCCGGGTTCGCCGCGCGGCCTGGCTCAATCAGTTCGACCTGCGCGTTGTCCAGGGTCTGAATAGTCTCTTTAACGGAGGCCATCAGCGGGAAGTTAGTGAGCTCATGCTCTTTCTTCGCCAGATCGCTGGCTTTCATGGTGTACGGCTCGCCGGTGGTCGCCTGCAAAGAGGCGGCCTGCGCCATAAAAGGTGCAACGCAAGCACCAGCAACAAGTACACTCAGTAACGTCCTTTTGTTCATTTCAGTTTTCCTGTTCGTTTCAAATTAAATGTTAATATCCCGGCTTAGGTATTATTCCGTTAATACATAAACCACATTCAGCTGTTTTCACTTTTCGAAGAACACCTTCAGGAATTCTTCAAAAATAAAAAACGTTAATCGCGTGCTGCTAATTTTAATTGCTGATATTTAGCCCAGACCTTATGGGCATATTTCATCCGCTGCGGATAATTCTCTTTCTTCAACCCGGCGTTATAAGCGCCTACCGCTTCCCAGTTATAGCCATATACTCTTATCATTCCGGAGAGAATGGAGGCACCCACCATGATGGAGGTACACGGCTCGGTCATTAAGCGATACTCATCGATGCCTCTGCTTTCCAGCGCGGTAAAATGCGAGCTGTTGATTTGCATCAGCCCGACATCCCGCGTGCCATCGCGGTTTTTCCCAACCGCGTACGGATTCATACCGGATTCCACATTCGCTATCGCGTAGAGTAAATAAGGGTCGACATGATAATAACGCGCCGCTTTATCCCAACAGTTTGCCAGAGCGCCCTGGCTTATTATTAATAACAACAAAATGAGCTTTTTCATTTTTACCTGCTGACTTTATTGGTTATTTCTCCTTAGAAACATCCTGTAAAATGAATTTTTAATTACTCCCCCTCAGAAGGGGGAGTAATTAATGGGTTAGATTATTTGCAATCTGTTGATGCGCCTTCTTTTACCCATACGTCGCTATTTGCTGGGTTATCACCACGGGTCCACCATTTCGCACGGTAAACGTTACCTTCATAGGTGGTGGTGTCGCCGCCGTTGTAGACCAGGTCAGAACGCCAGTTCATCTTCACGTTGCTTACCAGCTCCCACGCGTCCATACCGAAGCCAGGCTGATTGCCCTGAGTCCAGTATTTCGCTTTCCACACGAGGTGGTCGAAGCTTACGGTATCGCCGTTGTTATAGATTTTGCTCGCGTCCCACGCAGCGTATTTGCTGGCGTTGGCATCGACAGGTGCGTCGCAGCTGCCGGTGGTATCATCAGCTGGCGGGGTTACGTCGTCAGCCGGTGGTGTGACGTCATCGGCAGGAGGCGTTACCTCGTCAGCCGGCTTAGGCTCCACCGTCACCTGCACGTCAGACTGCACGCTGGTTTTACCGTCCGTCACAATAACGCTCAGGGTGTAGGAAGAGGTATTGTGCACTTCTGGCGCAGTGATGCGAACGTTGGCCGAATCAGTGCCGGTCGCGTTCATATCAGCCGGTACGCTCCAGCTGTAGGTCAGCGCGTCACCATCAGGATCGGATGCCTGTGCGTGCAGAGAAATTGCTTCACCGGACTGAACGGTAACGGCTTCCATAGCATTGATTACCGGCGCCTGGTTGGCTTTAGGCGCTTTATTCACAACCTGGACGTCAACAGCATTGCTCAGCCCTTTAGCGTCGGTTACGGTCAAACGGAAGACCAGGTTCTGGTCGCTTGTCACAGCCGGAACGCTAAAGCTGGCTTTCGCTTTGGTGCTATTGGCGATGGTCACAGAAGGGCCTGAAACCTGCGTCCATTTATAGGTCAGCGCATCGTCGTCCTGGTCGCTGGAAGCAGAGCCATCCAGGGTCACGGTTGCAGGACCGGTGACATTTTGATCGGCAGCTGAAGCCACTGGCGCATGGTTAGTCTCAACAGGCAGATCCGGGATGGAACTTCCGCCCAGCAGGCTTTCGTTCATGGCGTTCAGGATATCGCCGTTATCAGACTCGATAGACCATGCGAACAGTCCGCCCAGGTTTTTGTTCAGTACGTATTTGCCTTTCGCCATAACGGAACGGGCGTTATCGTACGTCACCAGCTCACCGGTGGACTTGTTGAACACGTACGGCGCTTCAGCCGCTTCGTCATATTTGTATTCCCAGCCCGGTTTGCCCAGCATCTGGTTGACGATTTGACGATAGTCAACGATACCGCTTTCCCATGTCCCTTTAATTGGTCCGGTTGCGGTGCCGGTAAATGGATTATCGCCGGTATAACCATGAACGCCGGTCCAGCCGCGGCCATACATACCTGCGCCTACCACGATCTTGCCTGGCTTAACGCCCTGCTCCAGCATCGCTTTCACCGCGTTATCGGTGGTGTAGTTAGTGTCTGGTTTCCAGGAAGCACCGTACAGGGCGGTCTGGTGGCCCAGATCGGTATTGCTCCAGGCACCGTAGAAGTCGTAGCTCATCAGGAAGATATGGTCGAGGTACTGCTGCGTGGTGTTATAGTCCACGTCTTCGATCTTATCTTTACCGGCACCGATTGCAGTAGTCAGCTCGTAGGTACGACCGGTTTCCGCAGACAGTTCATTCAGCATCTGACGCAGGTCGTGCATCAGCGCGGTGTAGGTAGCTTTATCGGTCTGAGGATTGCCGAGTTTGGCGTTTTCACCGCCGCCGCCCGGGAATTCCCAGTCAATATCCACGCCGTCAAACACTTTCCAGGTGGTCAGGAAGTCTTTTACCGACGCCACGAAACGGTCACGCAGTACTTTGTTATCCATCTGATAGAACGGATCGGACAGGGTCCAGCCACCAATGGATGGCAGAATTTTCAGGTCAGGATGGGCTTTTTTCATCGCCATCAGCTGCCCATAGTTACCTTTGTAGGGATCGTCCCAGTTGCTTACGCCTTTCTGCGGTTTCTGCAATGCAGCCCATGGATCGTGAATGGCCACGGTGTAGTCCTGACGGCCAGCACAGGCGCGTTTCAGGGATTCCAGTGCACCTGAAGATTTGGCGCTGTCGTTAATACCGTCGCCGCCGCAAATTGGAATAAAGCCATACAGCAGGTGGTTAATGTTCGCGACCGGGATCTTATCCGCAGAGAAGTTTCGATCGTAAACGCCCCACTCAGGGAAATAGGCACCGACGACTTTATCGGTATGCTGAGCGAAAGCTTTGTTATTTTCCAGCAGCGGCGTATTCAGCGGCAGCAAATGGCTTCCGTCGGTATCCGCCACGATAATCAGTTTGCTTGCGCTTTTGGTACAGCCGCTGTCGTTACACAGTTCGACCTGTTCCTGATAGCGGCCCCCTTTTTTGACTTTGAAGGTCGCAGAACCCGCCGCGCTGCCCGCGCCGGTCCAGACGGTCTTGCCGTCCAGCAGCACTTTTGCAGACGTTGGGGCGTCACCGCTCCAGACGTTCCATTCCACTTTTACATCAACACCCTCTTTATGCACTTTGATGAGGTTGTTGTAATCCTGTGCCGCCTGATCCACTTCTACCAGCGCAAATTTATCATTGCCCGATGTAATAGAAGGCGTACCCGGCGCAGCTGCAAATGCGGAGCTGGTGGCCGCCGCAATAAAGAGCGCCAGATATTTTGGTTTCATAAATTTCATTTTTATTTCCTGATAAATTTATTTATAACGTAATAACCCATGCCTTCCGTGAGATCATGGATGCGTTTCGCGTAATGCGTATTTAACCAACGTGAGTGCCGTAAACAAAAAATTGTTGCTGCGCTGTATTCCTCCATAAAAAGATACAAGCCAAATCCCGTGTAGCTTATATCTCCTACGATACACCGAGCGTAAAGAGTCGTCCTTCTCTCCCAGCATCAAAAAGATTTATAAAAAACCTTGACCAGTATATTTAAAATGTGAAAGCAAACTGCTGACTAATAAACACCACGATTCCAGAAAAGGCGAGGTAAGGACCAAAAGAAATAGTGAGGTTATTTTTATTTAAATTATTGACGGCGAAATAACCGACAATACCGCTTAACGCTGCCGCCAGTTCAATGGAGGGTAATGCCTGCCAGCCGCACCAGGCGCCCAGCGCCGCCAGTAGCTTAAAATCCCCGTAACCCAGCCCTTCTCGTCCGGCGATCAGACGAAAAGCCCAGTAGAGCAGCCAGAGCGACAGATAGCCCGCCACCGCGCCAAACAGCGCATCACGTAGCGGCAATGTGTGGTCAATAGCATGGAGCACTAACCCCGCCCACAGCAGCGGCTGGGTCAGGCAGTCCGGCAACAACTGATGCTGCCAGTCGATCATGGCCAGCGGCAGTAAAAAAGCCGCCAGTAACCACAAAGAGAACAGCGCCTGAACGTCCGGCATGCACCAGGCCGTGATGCCAAAAAACAGCGCGGAGAACAGTTCCACCAAAAAGAGTCGCAGTGGGATCGCGCTGCCGCACTGGTGGCAGCGCCCCCGTAATAACAGCCAACTGAGCAGCGGGATATTTTCCCATGCAGCAAGCGTGTGCTGACACACCGGGCAGTGCGAGGCAGGAAAGAGCAGATTGCCGCTCCCCTCCTCATCCATCACCATTCCCGGTACGCGCTCGGCAACAACGCCTAGAAAACTGCCCATAATCCCGCCCAGGATAGCACTCATCATCGGGAAACCGAGCGGACAGGCCTCCCGCATCAGCGTGAAGGTATTCATGCGCTTTTTGACCAGGTAAGCTGCACCTGTGCTTTCACATCGCTGAGGTGGTCAACCGGCGTGAGGTTTATTTTTTGCAATGTCACGCCGGAGGTCTGATTAATTTCACGCAGCCAGCTTTTTAATTCATATACATTTACCCGATTCACCACGAACGATAAAGTTTGCCCCTCCTGGCGCACATCCGTCAGTGAAAGATTAATTTCATGAGCGCTGTTCTCGACCACCGTACGCGGATTATTCGTTTTAACTAACTGGACCTGAAGATGATTTTTATCAATTTCACTGCGCATCCAGTTGAGCGTCTCTTTTTGTCTTTTAAGCGTCGATTTACTATTTTGAATCATATTATCCAAGGGAATTACTCCTGTGTAATACACCGCAGCCCCCACAATGGCAACGGCACATATTTTTAAAATGATTTTTTCCCGGGCGCTGTAATTCTGATAGCGTGATTTCAGCTGCGCGATTCGCTCTTTCATTTATGTTTCCCTGCGATCATGGCGGTATACGGTTCGGTTGTTGAAACAGGTTGTAAGGTAAAATCAAAATTCTCACTGGTCTGGTTCACAAACGCCTGCAACGCGGGCTGGCTTTGCGCGCTAACGCTCAGCGTCAGGGTGTTTTGCTGCGCATCGTATTCCAGCAGATCGATCTCCATCGCAGGGACTGACTGCCGGGCTTTCTCCAGCTCCTCAAGCTGAAGAAAGAACCCCTTGCTCTGTTTTTTCAGGCTTTGGCCAAAGTGATATTTGATATTGGTCTGCTGGCGCATGCTGGGGAAATGGTGCTGATAAACCTGAACGATCTCCTGCTGAACCCGATTTTCCTGCTGCACCAGCATCCAGGCCATCGCAATGCGCGGCCCCAGCAGCAGACCAACGGACAGCAGGCCCGCCGCTATCATCGCTGCTTTCATGCTTTTTGCGGCCTGGCCATGACCGGCCTTAAGGCTGAATTCACCGTGAAGCAGATTCACACGACAGGTTTTCCACTGCGGCTGGATCAGCACCAGCGGATGCTGCCAGGCATGCTGTACGTCAACGTGAACGTCCGCAGGCGCGTCGCCGTAGCAACACACTTCCCCGTCTCCGGCTTTCTGCATCAACAGCGGCAGCAGGGTTCCCTCCATTTCACCCGCCACGTGGGGAGATAAACGCAGCCAGTAGCCTTTATCCTGTGCGACCAGCGTGCTGCCCCCTGCCGCCACGGGCAGCAGCCAGGCATCAGGCAGGGCCTGAATCACGTTTAATCCGGCCTCGTGACAGCGGGTCAATGCCGCACGCAGGCGGTCGGCGTCAATGGCAACGGCGTCGACGTCAGCGCCTTTTTTGTAGAGCACTGTCCAGTGGAGGTTGTCCACGTCGCCAATCAGCGTCTCTTCCGCCATCCACGAGAAGGCCATCGCCTGAGAAGCCACCTTTTTCGGCAGCGTGAAATGGCGGAAAATCATGTCGCTGCCGGGCAGCAGGAGACAAACGCGTGTAGCCAGCGGGTGTTCGGCCAGCATCTCCAGGCTGTCGAGCACCTCGACGCGCTCGCTGCCGGACTCACAGCACATTATTTTCCCGACCTCGCGGCTGTCGGGGCGAACAAAAAGTACCTGTTTCATAACGTTCTACTTTTCTTATTCAATCATTCGGTAACGACGCTGCCACGTCACGATCTCACCGGCTTCGTTATTCATCTGAAGCTGGCTGACCACGCGAAGCGTTAATTCATCGGTATTGCCGCTGTAATTCACGCGGAAGTACCGGCTGTTTATAGAAAATTGATCTGCCACCTGCGGGAGATCGTCTTTTAACTGCGGGAAGGTCTGCTCCAGCGCTTTGCTGAACGCGTCCATATTTTCCCAGCCCGATTCCGGACGTGTATCCAGCAGACGAACGGCGTCATCCTGCGTGAATTTTCCCGGAAACAGGGCCGCCAGCACAGCGGCCTGTTCCGGTTGCAGGGTGTTAACGTCCACCTTGCTGGCGGCGTCCGGCAGCGCGCATAACAGCTTGCTCACCTTCGGATATGCCGTAACCGGGAACGCTGGCAGCAGTTTGATCTCCGCGATGCTGCGCATCATCTGGTTTGCCGGTTGCCGGGCGGGCACGACGCCAGCCCACGCATCGCTTTCGGCACCCTCTTTCGCCGTGGTGCTGTCACCATCGAGATAATCCACCAGCTGGAAATAGACCGCCTCCGCCGTGCCCGGACTGAGCCCGCTTTCCGTCAGGAGTTGTTCAACAATCCGCTCTTTACGCGGTTTTTCCGCCACAGCGGGAGCGCTTTGCCCCTGGGGCGCGACGTCGGCGGTCAACAGGTTATTGACGTTAAAGCAGTCCTGAGCGTCTTCCACCTGGCTCACGACCGTGTAGTCTTCTCCCTGCGTCTCCAGCGGCTGATGCCAGTCGCCGTCCAGCGCCAGCGGCTTGCTCTCGCCGCTGGCATCGGTCTGTAACCTGTCCTTCACCACTTTTTCCTGGGCCTGCATCGCCCAGCGCAGCTGCTGCTGGCTTATCTGATAATGCGTTTTCTGCAAATTACGGCAGAACTGCTGGCTGATTTTGGCGGCCAGCGCCGACATCATCACCAGCAAAATCAGCACCACCAGCAGGGCGACGCCCTTTTGTTGACGGATTCGGTTCATGGTCTGGTCTCCGACGAAGGCGCAGGGGCTGCGTCCGGAGTCGTCGCAGGCGCGTCGGCGGCTTTCTCTGGGGCAGCGGCCACCTCCGGCATATCCCCTGGCGTGGTGAACACCCAGCGCCAGGTATCCCCGTTTTCCATCGTCAACGTGACCTCCACGCCGTCCGGCAGATGGGCGGCGTCGTGCCAGGCTGTCTGCCAGCCCTGACGATAAAACCGCCACTGCAATGCTTTTACGCCGCTGACAATCGGCACTTCGTCAGGCTTAACGTCCACCGGGCCGTCAATGACCTGCCAGACGTCGCGGTACAAACGCCCCTCTTCCAGCCGCCAGCGCACGCGCTCCAGCTGGACCGTTCCGCTCACGCCATTCAGGGTGGTCAGTTCAAGGGCATCGCCCTCCTGACGGAACAGATCTGGCTCATTACGCGGCGCTCGCGCCTGTAGCTGGAAAAAATCGCGCTCCATCAGACTCCAGCCGCGCTGAAGCTGGTTGAGCTTAGCGGCGCTGGCATCGGTGGCCGAGCTGGTACGCATCGCGCCGTCCAGAATTTGCCAGGCCAGGGTGCTGATTACCGCGAAAATAGTCAGCGCAATCATGATCTCCAGCAGGGTAAATCCGCGCTGGCGTCGCGTTTTCTTCACTTGCTCTCTCCCGGCGGAATGATGTGCAGGGAAATAACCGGCTGGCTCTCATCGCCTTCCGCATAGACGCGAATGGAGTTCGCCCAGCCGTTGTCGGCGGTTTTCACCCGCTGCTTACGCCAGTTCCAGCTGCGCCCGCCCATGATTTCCGTCCCCTGCTGCTCAGCATCCGGGAAGTCGGTTTTGGTGAGTTGCGCTTCCGCCAGCTGATTTTCCGCCACCCAACTGGCCTGCAAGGTATCGGCCAGACCATGGGTAAAACGCACGTTCAGGGAGACCGAGTTCATTAGCGCCAGCGCGGCGGTGGAGAAAATCACCAGCGCGACCATCACCTCCAGCAGCGTCATCCCCTTTTGCTTTGTGTTGTCGTTAGCCATCGTTTTCTACCGATACCGGCGCCGCACCCTGCGACACCACGCGGAAATGGTGCTGTTTGTCGTAACTTTGCAGCGTCAGCGTAAAGCGGCTGATTTCACCGTCCGGTAAAAAGATCACCTGTGGCTCGGACGCCACCGTCGCGGCCAGGCGCTGCGGCGAGAGCGACACGTGCATCTCTTCCGGAAAATCACCTTTGGTGGTAATACGTCCGGCAGATAATGGCACCCAGTGACGCTCGCCATTTTTATCCGCGCTCGTCACCAGCTGATATTTATCAGTGGCGATCACCAGCCCGACAATATTTCCGTCCATCACCGCACGGTCTGAACCATAATCAACGAGCGCTTTTAATTGCTGGCCAAATATATCCGCGCCGCTGCGCGAAGGAATGGTGGACACCACCATCATGGCGCAGCTGGCAAATATCACCAGCGCCAGAATAATTTCCAGCAACGTAAAGCCGCGTTGATTTTTCATTACTTCTCGTTCTTATCCAGAGACCAGTTGGTAATGTCATCGGCAGTATTCGCTTCGCCGTCCGGACCCGCAGAGAAAATGTCCACCGCACCGTGTTCACCTGGGCTGACCAGAATATAATCGCTGCCCCATGGATCCTGCGGCAGGCGGCGAATATAGCCATCCGTGCGATAGCCGTTCGGGATTGGTGCGATTTCCGGCTTCGTCACCAGCGCCTGCAAACCCTGCTCTGTGGTCGGGTAGCGGTGGTTGTCCAGCTTATACATATCCAGCGAGCCTTCGAGCGCGACAATATCGCTGGTCGCCTTTTGCGTATCCGCTTTTTCTTTATTACCCATTAAGTTTGGCACTACCATACTCGCCAGAACGCCAAGAATAACAATCACCACCATTAATTCGAGCAATGTGAAGCCCGCCTGGCGAGCCAGGTTTTTACGTTTTAGAGCCATGATTTAACCTACCATATTATTAAGTTGCAGAAGCGGTTGTAATATTGAAAGAACGATGAATAAAACAATCGTCGCCATGGATACCACTAGCGCCGGTTCAAATACCGACAGCGTTAATGTAATTCGATGCTGTAATGCCGATTCCTGATTTTCCGCCGCGCGATCCATTAAATTACCTAATTCCCCGCTCTCTTCACCGGAGGCAATCATATACAGCATGGTTGGCGGGAATAATTTCGCCTGTTCCAGCGCCGCATACAGCGACGCCCCCTGACGTACGGTATCGGCGGCCTGCTCAAGCACCTGACGGGCATAGAGATTTTCAATACCGTCCATCGCGATATACATCCCCTCCAGCAGCGGCACGCTGCTGGCCTGCAAAATGCTCAGGGTACGGATATAGCGGGCGCTGTTGATGGCGCACACCAGCTTTTTAATCGGCGAGCCGTTCACCAGCCAGCTGTGCCAGCGAAAACGGTTTTTCACGTTTCGCACCCAGGTTTTGAAGCCGACGAACGCCCCCGTCAGGCTGCCGACAATACAGATACCCCAGGCTTGCAGGAAATCACTTACCGCAATCAGCGTCCGGGTGGTGATCGGCAGTTGCTGTTTCATGTGGGTAAACTGCTCAATCACCTGCGGCACCACCGCCACCAGCAGAATGCCGATCACCGCGATAGCGACCACGGTGAGGGTAATCGGGTAGACCATCGCCTGCGTCAGCTTGCTTTTCATCTTCTGGCGCTGTTCGTTGTACTCCGCCAGCTTCTCCAGCACGTCGCCCAGGTGGCCGGTCTTTTCACCGGCCATCACCAGCGTGCAGTAAAGTTTGTCGAAGGTGCGTGGAAACTGGCTAAATGCGTCGAACAGCGTATGCCCCTCGACCACCTTCTCGCGGATCTCCACCACCATCGCCGCCAGCTTTTTATCTTCCGTCTGCTTAGAGATCGCCTTCAGCGCACTTTCCAGCGGCAGCGCGGCGTTCACCAGCGTCGAAAGCTGACGGGTAAACATCGACAGCACCGGGGTAGATAGCTTCCCCCCGGTTTTCGCTTTCCCGCCTGTCGCCGTTTCGCGGGTTTCGGTGATACTCACGGGCATCAGCTTTTGCTCGCGAAGCCACTGGCGAACCTGCTTCTGTCCCTCGGCCTGTAACGTCCCGCGCTGGGTTTTTCCCGCGGCACTCGTCGCCGTCCAGGCGTAGAAAGCCATTACGCATCCCCCCCACGCTCGGCGGTGACGCGCATGACTTCTTCCAGAGACGTCACGCCGCTAATCACCTTCAGCAGCCCGTTTTCACGCAGGCTGTAGGCCTGCTTAAAGAGCTGCGTTTCTATGGACATTTCGTCCTTATCTTCATGGATGGCGCGGCGCATGGTACTGTCCACCACCAGAAACTCATGAATACCGGCGCGGCCCTGATAGCCGCTCTGACGGCAGTGTTCACACCCCACCGCGCGATAAATCGCTTTTGGCGGCGCGTCCATAAAGCTGAACAACGCTTTTTCATTGGCATCCAGCGGACTGGTGGTCCGGCAGTGCGTACACAGCCGACGCACCAGACGCTGGGCAATGACACCGAGCAGCGATGAACCGATTAAAAACGACTCCAGCCCCATATCCCGCAGACGGGTTATCGCCCCTGCGGCGCTGTTGGTGTGCAGCGTAGACATGACCAGGTGACCGGTGAGCGACGCCTGTACCGCAATTTGCGCGGTTTCACCGTCACGAATTTCCCCGATCATCACCACGTCCGGGTCCTGACGCAGAATAGCGCGCAGCCCGCGGGCAAAGGTCATGTCCACGCGCGGGTTAACCTGCGTCTGCCCCACCCCTTCCAGCTCATATTCGATCGGGTCTTCCACGGTCAGGATGTTGCGTTCGTGACCGTTCAGCGCCGAAAGAATGGCGTACAGGGTGGTACTTTTACCGGAGCCTGTCGGCCCGGTGACCAGGATAATGCCATGCGGGCGCTCAATCAGCCCTTTTAACTTCTCCAGCTCTTCATCGATCAGGCCCAGCTTGTTGATGTCGGGCTTGAGATTGCTTTTGTCGAGCAGGCGCATGACCACGCGCTCGCCGTACTGGGACGGAATGGTCGAGACGCGCACGTCGATCGCCTTGCGGCCAATGCGCAGTGAGATACGGCCATCCTGCGGCAGACGTTTTTCGGCAATGTCGAGTTTCGACATTACCTTGATACGCGACACCAGCAGCGGGGCGAGCTTACGCGCCGGTTGCAGCACCGGGCGCAGCACGCCGTCAACGCGGAAGCGAATGCTCAGCGTGCGCTCGAAGGTTTCGATATGGATATCCGACGCGCCGTCCTTAACCGCCTCGCCGAGAATGGCGTTGATCAGGCGGATCACCGGCGAGTTTTCGTCGTTATCAAGCAGATCTTCGTTATCCGGGATCTCCTCGGTTAACGCCATCAGGTCGATATCCGCATCCATGTCGTCCACCAGCTGCTGCGACACGCCGCTGCTCTGCTGCCAGATTTTGGCCAGCATCTCGTCAAACGCTTCCGGCGTCACAGTGACGGGGATGAAAGCACGGCCCAGCACCCGGCGCACCTCCAGCAGAGCATGCGCAGGAGTGTCGTCCCGGATATAGACATCATTGTTGTAAAACAGAACGCCGTTATCTTTTGCGTAGCTGCTGCTACACAGTGTTTTACTCAGTTCGTCCACGTTACCCCTCCGCGCTATTCTTTAAACGGATTGCGCGTGGCGCTGGTTTTCACCGGTGCGGCGCCAGTGCTTGCAGAGGGAAACGCGGGCAGGACGGCGTTGTCAGTCGGCTCAACAATACCGAGCTTTTTCTCCTCCACTCGCTGCATCTGGCGCACCCGGATCTGGTCATATTTCTCTTTCGAGGCCGCGCTGTAGTTGTCGTCGTCACGCAGGACGGTGGTATGAATAAACACCATCAGGTTGCGTTTGGAAGTATCCTGCGAGGTGTAGCGGAACAGCTGACCGACCAGCGGGATATCGCCGAGCAGGGGCACTTTGGACACGGACTGTTTGGTCACATTTTCCATCAGACCGCCGAGCACCACCGTCTGACCACTGTGGACCATCACTTCGTTATTAATCGTGCGCGTGTTGAAGGTTGGGCCGAGGCTGGAGTCTTCCGTCGCGCTGTTGTCGACACTCGACACTTCCTGCTCAATCTTCAGATGGATCATGTCGCCATCGTTAATCTGCGGCACAATCTTCAGCTTGGTCCCTACGGTTTTACGCTCAACCGAGTTAAAGACGTTGTCGCCGCTGGTGGTTTGCGAACCGGAAAGCACCGGCACATCCTGACCGACGTTGAACGACGCTTCTTTGTTATCCAGCGTGACCACGCTTGGCGTGGAGAGGATGTCATTTTTGCCGTCAGTGGAAAGCGCGGTCACCAGCGCACCGAAGTCACCGTTAAAGAAGCCGGTCGCAAGGCCAGTGAAACTTGCCCCTTTCATGGTGCCATTTTTAATCTGGCTGATTGGCAGGCCGGTGGAGCCAAACTGCACCCCGCCGTGCTTGCTGGTCCACTGCACGCCAAGATCCAGGCCGTTACCGTCCTGCACTTCGGCAATGATCGCTTCCACAAGCACCTGCGGACGGCGAATATCCAGCTTGTCGATCACTTTCTCGAGGGAGTTCATCACGTTAGGCTGTGCGGTGATCACCAGGGAGTTGGTTGACTCGTCGGCGGTAATATTCAGATCGGTTGAGGCGCTCGCGGATTTCGCTTTGGCCGCACCCGGCTTGTCTTTCAGCTGCTCACCAATCCCGGTGAGAACCGGCACCACTTTGGTGGCGCTGGCATACTTGAGGTAGAAGACGCGGGTATTGCCCTCGTTATTCTGCTCACGATCCAGCTGATGAATAAGGGAACGGGTGCGCGCCCGCGCATCTTCCGCGCCGCTGATCACCAGGCTGTTGGTTTCGTCATCCGCGACGACTTTAGTCGCCAGCTGCGGCGCGTTCTGCCCTTTCTGTTCTTCATTGTTGAGGTTATTCAACATCTCCGAGAGTTCTTTGGCGGACGCAAAGCGCAGCGGGATGATTTCGCGACGCTGGATGCCGTCTTTATCGACGCGCTGCACCAGATCCACCAGCCGGTTCACCACCGAGGCTTTACCGGTTAACAGCAGGACGTTGGACGGCTCAAAGTGGACCACATTCCCGATACCGGTGGCATCGTTGAGCTGACGCAGCAGCGGGGCCAGCTCACGAACAGGCACGTTTTCCATGCGCACCACGCGGGTGATGATCTCGTCACCTTTGCCCGGATTTTTGCTGTCTGCCAGCGGCGCACCGGCGGTACGCGCTACGCTTGAGCGCACCACTTTGACCATGCCGTTGTCCATCGGGATCACCGACAGGCCGTAGAGATCCAGCACGCTCAGAAAGAATTGATAGTACTCATCTTCCGTCAGCACGTTGTAGGTTCGGACCGAGACGGTTCCCTGGACGGACGGATCGACCAGAATGGTTTTATTGAGATTGCGGCCTACCGTATCGATAAACTCGCGAATATCAGTATTTTTAAAACTCGCGCTAAAGTTAGCTGCAAGCAGCGAACTGGAATATAACGACAATGCGGTCAGCGCCACGCACGCCCAGGGAATTTTTTTCATGTCTGCACACTTTTTAATTGTTTAGAACATTAATCCGAATATTTTCAAGGTGAGCGTGACGTCGTACGATGACCTCCGCTTCTTTCATTTTTGACCAGTTGGCAATAATGCTTTTCGCTTTTGCTTCATCGGTCATATCGACAGAGTTAACCTGAACCGCCACATCGCCTTTTTCCAGACCTGACTGGCTGTAAAAGGCGGAGGCATTCCTTGGGTTTATCCTGTAGCCTTCCAGTCGGCCCTTTTCAGTTATGGGTTTTAACACCAGATAATCATCAAGATGCACACTCTCTGCGCCAACATCTTTTGTCGATTTCGTTACCGGGCCGCTATCCACGCCACCCTTAAAATAGTCCGGTTTATTTAATGCCAGAATCTGCGTAGTACCTTCATAATTAACCACCACATTATCTTTGTTTATTTCCTGAATAAATGCGTCGTTAAATCCAGAGAGAGGTTCACCCTCACGGTAGCTTCTCTGACCGCCTGGCGTTTTGATGACAGCAAAGGAGAGCCAGGCGTCATCGCTGTTCACAATACCTTCGATTTCAGCTGCCAGCGGGGCTTTCTCCGCACCCGGTAAGATTTCCTGACGCACGGCTGCCGTAAAAAGCGTAAAGGATTTCTCTTCGCGCGTTTTTTTCAGCGGCTGTTGATCGGCATTAGCCAACTTATTCATAACTTTTTTATAATCTTTAAAGGTGAGATACCCTTGCTGGCCGCAAAAGATCAGCAGCACAAACATAATACAAGGCGTTATCCACCGTGAAAGAAATGAGAACCTCATTTTTTATCCGGCCTATAGCAAAGCAAAAATAAGCAGCGTCATACTGCGCCAATATGGATGAAAATAGTAATAAGCTGGTGCAAATGCGACCACTGACTTCGCCGCTAACTTTCATAAAGAAAAATATTGACCGTATAAAATCCAAATGTTAGACGCTGCCAGCAGGATATTTTTACCCTGTTTGCAAATTGACCGTTCAGGGGCGTTACCTTACTTTCTGATGCTGTTGCTATTCCTAATCAGAGACGGTAAGTCGTTATGTATCAGAGCCACTTTAATTTTAAAAATCCGCCATTCAGATCGATCGCCCGTTTATCCGGGGATTTTCTGGTGCCTTATCATCAGGATGTGTTCAACCTGTTGAAAGAGAAAACCCAGCAGGCGGGAATTATCGGGCTCTTTTGCGACGACGCCCCGCTTCTGGGTCACTTCAGCGATGCGCTAAAAACCCGCCACAGTAACGTCCTTGTTATCAATGCGTTTCCCAAACTGAGTGCCAGTAGCCTGCTGTACAAGCTCAATCCGGTAACGAAAGAGAGCAAGAATCGCCTGCAGGCGGTGGATGCCATCCTGCGCCAGTGGCACGAGGGAAAAGCGAAAACCAGAGTGCTGGTGATTTCACACGCCGAAGCCATGAAAGAGAGCTGCCGTGAAGTCCTGGGTACGCTGCTCACGCGAGCCCAGGAGCTGAACTTCCGGCTCTCCGTGGTGCTGACGGGCACTGCGGATCAGGAAATCCTGCTTAAGCAACCTGAACTGCGCGAATATACACACACTCGTCATGTCCTGCGCCCCCTGACCTGCCGCGAATTCCTGAGCTATGTGCAGGCGCAATGCGAAGAACACGGCTGTGAAAATTCGCCGTTAACGCCGGCCCGCGTGCGCAAAATGCACACGTTGACCAAAGGCAACATCAGCAAACTTAACGAACTGGCGCACCTGTCAATGCTCGCTGCCTGGACGGAACGCGCGTCGCAGGTCAGCCCGCGTCATTTACGCCTGGCGGCGGGAGAGATCCTGCCCGCGAAAAAACACGGTAAGCGTCTGGCAACCGTGGGGCTGTTCGCTTCGGTGCTGTTTGCCGCCTGCGGCTGGTATTTAACCTCATCCATCAGCGGGCACCTTCCCATCCAGCTGCCGGTCCCCGTCAGCTGGAAACAGCCGACGCGAAAAACGGAGGCGCCCGTGGTGCCGGTTATCGACAATGAAATGGTTAATCAGCCGGATGCGATGCACCAGCTCTATCTGATGTGGGGATATGACGCCTCGGCCGAAGATGCGCTGTGCCAGAACGCCGCTAAAGTGAACCTGATGTGTAAACAGGGGAACGCGTCGCCGGAGACGCTGGCGCAGGAAGGGTATCCGTGGGTCAGTGAACTGAAAACCAGCGGTCACCTTAACTATGCGGTGGTCGCCAGGGTCGGAGATACATCAATTGACCTGTTAATGAATAACCGGACCTGGCAGGTGAGCCGCAGCTGGTTTAACCGGCATGCGACCGGCAACTTCACCCAGTTGCACCGCCTGACACCGGAAGGAAAAGACGCGATCGGCGCGGCCAGCGACAGCAAAGACATGGCCTGGCTCGATCAGCAGTTAAGCCTGGCGCTGAACCAGCCCGAAACGCATGCCCGGATCTGGACCGCTGAGATGATGAAACGCACCCGTGAGTTTCAGCAAAAAATGCATCTGCACGTGGATGGCATCCCCGGCGAAGAAACGCTGATGCAGCTGATGCGCGTAACCAACAGCACGCCGAGCGTACTGATTCAGGCCACCCGCACTACCCCGGACGCAAAAATGCAGGAGAAGAAAGCCTAATGTCGACCATCTGCCTTGCGGCCCAGCGCAGCTATACAACCGGGGAAGCGGTCTGGTTTTCGTACCGCCTCCCCAGCCTGAAAAACGTTTTCGGCAAAACAGCATTATGGATGGTCGGCCTTTGCGCCATGCTGGTTGTCGGCCTGTATATGCATGTCTACTGGAACATGCGCCACCCGGCGCCTGAACCGGTCAACGCCAGCGTTGCCAAACCGGAAACCCAGCTTTCGGAGATGCACTACGTGTACGTGAGTAAACCGTTCCCGCATCCGCAGCCTAAAGCTGCGCCAGTGCCTGTTGATGTTCCACCGATGCAGGATCTGCCGATCATCAGTGATGATGCCGACTGGCAGCAGGCGCCCGACGGCGCGGTGCCGCAAGACCCCTCGCGGGATACCCTACCCGGAACTGAGGCGCATGAGCACGATACCGCCCCCGCCAGCACGAGCAGTGAAGAGTCATCATTGACGGAATTATTTAAACAGGCATTAAAAGAGCAGGAGCAGGATTATTCTCAAGGAAAAATTCCCGCACCGCCGGTTGACGAAACGCAGGATAATTCACAAGCAAGTGTTAAAAACAGTGAAAACAGCCGTTCCCCTTTCAGTGATAAAGGAGACCGGCGGGAGTAGGCATTAATATTTTTCAGGCAGTGCGGTGAGGTTAAGCAGTCGACCTTTTTCCACCACAATATATTGACCTTTTTTTCAGATCGGAGAGGATTTTAATAATGGTGCTACGTGCCAGGTTAGTGTATTCCTGAATGTAATCATAAACGTTAATATCACGCTGATGCTGTACAATCAGGTCGTTGATCTCATATAAAAATTCGCGAACAACAGAATATGCGCTGCGAGCGACCAGAATATCATCGCGCTTGCTCATCAGGCATATGTACCAGGAAAGCACTTTTGTCAGTTCAGGCCACAGGTTTTTCTCGGTCATCAGCTGGGCGAAGACCTCTTTCTTGATCGAGCGAACAACCGTATTCGACCGAACAAGGCCGTACATATGGGTGGCGTTGTAATACATCGACGACAGGCCGAAAATGCATTGCCCGGTAACGGTGAACAAGCACAGTTCGTCAGAGTCACGTCGAAATTCGACTTCGCCGCTGACGATAATATGAATTAAACCGGAATCAGCAGTGGAAATCTTCTGCCATTTTTTTAACGTTCTTTCTTCAACGCATGAGGTTGCAGAAATAATCTTTTCCATTTCATGTTGCGGACGTAATTTTTTTCCATAGATGCTTAACATTGTTATACCCGTTTTAAGATGTGATTTTAAAAAAACATGGCAACGGCATTCATACCGAACCATAAATATTTTCCTGATGAAAAACTCAAGAATAAAAAAAAGAGTAAAGTTTTTTATTCGCTAAATTGCTTAGCGTGCTATGTGTCCATCTTAAATCCGAATAATTTTAAGTCAATTAACTAAAAATGAAATGAGATTGTACTTAGGATTAATCTAATAGAAACTTGCGGAAATATACTCATTTGGGGGTAAGCCAAAGGTTTACCCCTGCCCGTATTTCTCTAAAAGTGCTTCGGCAATCGCCATGGTTTCAACATCCGCTACGCCATTCCATAACTGCGGACGGAAATGCATCTGGAACACCATGATGATGCGTTTTTGCTGTGCAGGCGTGCTGTTTTCTGGCACCTCGTAACCGTAGCGCGCCAGCAGATCGAGCAGTGCTGCGGTATCAACCTGCTGATAATGCGGTCGCCCGTTGATATAAAAATTTACCCGCGCCGGTTCGGGCCAGGCTCCGATGCCCTGCTGCGCCAGCTCGCGCCACGGAAACAGCGGGCCAGGGTCGTCTTTACGCTGCGGGGCGATATCCGAATGGGCCACAACGTTCTGCGGTTTAATGTCGTAGCGGGCGATGATGTCTCTGGCAAGCGGGATCAGCGCCGCAATTTGCCCCGGTTCGAAGGGGGTAAAGGTTTTCACACCATCGGTTTTCCGCCAGCCGCGGTTTTCCAGCTCAATGCCGACGGAGGTATCATTTATGCGGTTGGTCCCACGCCAAAAGCTAATACCTGCATGCCAGGCCAGCTCGCTCTCCGGCACCAGCTGCCAGATACGCGGTTTGCCCTGCGGAGCTGGGGGCTTTGCGGGGATGAGATAGTGAGAGCTGACGTTTTTATCGGTCAAGGTCGCAAGCGAGGTGTCGAAATCATCGGCGGTGTAATGGATCACCAGCACCTTTATGCGCGGGTAGGCCGCCTGCGCCTGATGGCGCGTATCAAGTTCGTACGCGCCTTTATCAACAATGCCCTCTTCCGAGGCGCATCCTGCCAGCAACAATGCCAGCAGGAGGGTTGAGAGCGAACGCTTCATCGACGGGTTTTCACCGCCGTGCCGCTTACGCTCACCATCAGCATGCTGGCATCTTTCCCGACCGTTTCGTAGTCGATATCAATGCCCACCACCGCATCCGCGCCCAGCGCTTTGGCCTGCTCGCCCAGCTCCTTAAACGCAATGTCACGCGCTTTACGCAGTTCTTTCTCGTAGGCACCGGAGCGCCCGCCGACGATATCCCGAATGCCAGCAAAGAAGTCCCGGAAGATGTTGGCGCCCAGAATCGCCTCACCGGTGACCACGCCGCAGTACTCGGTAATGGGTTGACCTTCCAGGGTTGGTGTTGTTGAAAATTGCATACTTCCTCTCCGTCTTTAGCGTTCAATGCGTTAGCAACTGCATTATCGGTTCGTTACGCTATGATTGAAAGGATAGTTAATAAATAAGGAAATCAACATGCGCTACTCTGCTTTAACGCTTTTAGTGCCCTGCGCGCTGGTGCTCAGCGCCTGCACTACGCCGGTCACGCCAGCCTTTAAGGATATCGGTTCCCGCAGCGGCCCCTGCATTGAGGGCGGCCCGGACGCCGTGGCGCAACAGTTCTATGATTATCGCATTCAGCATCGCGGTAATGACCTCACCGCCCTGCGCCCGTACCTGAGCGATAATCTGGCGAAACTGCTTAATGACGCCTCGCGCGATCCGCAGCAAAACGCGCTGCTTTCATCCGATCCGTTCTCCAGCCGCGCCACGCTGCCGGACAGCGCCGACGTCGCCAGCGCGTCCACCATTCCGAATACCGACGCACGGAATATTCCTCTGCGCGTGAAGCTAACCCAGGGGACGCAAACCTGGCAGGATGAGGTGCTGATGATCCGTGAAGGCCAGTGCTGGGCAATAGATGATGTGCGCTACATTGGCGGCAGCGTTCATGCTCCGGCGGGCACCCTTCGCCAGTCGATTGAGAACCGCTAACGCATACGTTAAATAAACGTTAACCCCGTAAAATGTCCGGCATTTCATGCGGAATGCCGACATTTATTCTCGCCCCCCTTTCCCGTCGCTATTTTGTGCTATGTTTAAGAGGAAACACGGGTTATATTTAACTTTTAACGCAGAAATATTGCATAACTATTCTGTCAACGGTACTATCTGCGGCCTCAATTGCTATAGATTGCCTGGATGAGTAAAGACTGCCCCGATGAGTATTAAACTAAACGGCATTAACTGCTTCTACGGCGCACACCAGGCGCTGTTCGACATTACGCTGAGCTGCCCGGAGGGCGAAACGCTGGTTTTGCTCGGCCCAAGCGGTGCGGGAAAAAGCTCCCTTCTGCGTGTTTTAAATCTGCTTGAAATGCCCCGTTCGGGAACGCTGGCCATCGCCGGTAACCATTTTGACTTCGCGAAAACCCCTTCTGATAAAGCGATTCGTGAACTGCGTCAAAACGTGGGCATGGTTTTCCAGCAATATAATCTCTGGCCGCATCTGACGGTGGTGCAAAACCTGATTGAAGCCCCGTGCCGCGTGCTTGGCTTAAGCAAAGACCAGGCGATGGCGCGAGCTGAAAAGCTGCTGGAACGTCTGCGTCTGAAACCGTACAGCGACCGTTATCCTCTGCATCTCTCTGGTGGTCAGCAACAGCGTGTGGCGATCGCCCGTGCGCTGATGATGGAGCCAGCGGTGCTGCTGTTCGACGAACCAACCGCGGCGCTGGACCCGGAAATTACTGCCCAGATCGTGAGTATCATTCGTGAACTGGCGGAAACCAACATTACCCAGGTCATCGTGACCCACGAGGTGGAAGTGGCGCGCAAAACCGCCAGCCGCGTGGTCTACATGGAAAACGGGTATATCGTTGAGCAAGGTGATGCGAGCTGCTTCACCAACCCGCAAACCGATGCCTTCAAAAACTACTTATCACACTGATGTGTTAGGGAAATTATAATGAAAAAAGTATTGATTGCCGCGCTGCTTGCTAGCGTCAGCCTTTCCGCTACCGCAGCCCAGACCATCCGTTTCGCCACTGAAGCGTCCTACCCTCCGTTTGAATCCATTGATGCGAACAACAAGATTGTTGGCTTCGACGTGGATCTGGCAAATGCCCTGTGTAAAGAGATCGACGCGACCTGTACCTTCAGCAACCAGGCGTTCGACAGCCTGATCCCAAGCCTGAAGTTCCGCCGTATCGACGCCGTGATGGCCGGTATGGACATCACTCCGGAGCGTGAAAAGCAGGTTCTGTTCACCACCCCTTACTACGACAACTCGGCGCTGTTCATTGGTCAGAAAGGTAAATACGCCTCCGTTGACCTGCTGAAAGGCAAGAAAGTCGGCGTGCAGAACGGCACCACGCACCAGAAATTCATCATGGATAAGCACCCGGAAATCACCACCGTGCCGTATGACAGCTACCAGAATGCGAAGCTGGACCTGCAAAACGGCCGTATCGATGCGGTGTTCGGGGACACGGCTGTCGTGACTGAATGGCTGAAAGCGAACGACAAGCTGGCCGCCGTGGGTGACAAGGTGACAGATAAAGACTACTTCGGTACAGGTCTGGGTATTGCCGTACGTCAGGGCAACACCGAGCTGCAGCAGAAATTCAACGCTGCGCTGGAAAAAGTGAAGAAAGACGGCACCTACGAAACCATCTACAAAAAATGGTTCCAGAAGTAATTCCTGATGAATGAAATTTTTCCTTTAGCAAGCGCCGCCGGGATGACCGTCGGCCTTGCCGTTTGTGCACTGATTATCGGCCTCGTACTGGCGATGTTCTTTGCGGTGTGGGAGTCCGTTAAGTGGCGCCCTGTCGCATGGCTCGGTTCAGCGCTGGTAACTGTGCTGCGTGGACTGCCGGAAATTCTGGTGGTTCTGTTTATCTATTTCGGCTCCTCACAGCTGCTGTTAACGCTGTCGGACGGCTTTACGATTAATCTCGGCTTTGCGCAGATCCCGGTGCAAATGCAGATTGAGAACTTCGACGTCAGTCCGTTCCTGTGCGGCGTAATTGCGCTCTCCCTGCTCTATTCGGCCTATGCGTCACAAACGCTGCGCGGCGCGCTGAAAGCGGTACCGCAGGGACAGTGGGAATCCGGTCAGGCGCTGGGCCTGTCGAAAGCGGCGATCTTCTTCCGCCTGGTGATGCCGCAGATGTGGCGTCATGCCCTGCCAGGGCTGGGCAACCAGTGGCTGGTACTGTTGAAAGATACCGCGCTGGTGAGCCTGATCAGCGTGAACGATTTGATGCTGCAAACCAAAAGTATCGCCACCCGTACGCAGGAGCCATTTACCTGGTACATCGTCGCGGCGGCTATCTACCTGGTGATCACGTTGCTGAGCCAGTACGTTCTGAAGCGTATTGATCTGCGCGCAACGCGTTTTGAACGGAGACCAGGCTGATGCTGGATTATTTACCCGAACTGATGAAAGGGCTGCACACCAGCCTGACGCTGACCGTTGCGTCTATCATCGTAGCGCTGATCCTGGCGCTGTTCTTCACCATCGTCCTGACGCTGAAAACGCCGGTGCTGGTGTGGATTGTCCGTGGCTACATTACGCTCTTTACCGGTACGCCGCTGCTGGTGCAGATCTTCCTGATTTACTACGGTCCAGGGCAGTTCCCGTCGTTACAGGAATATCCGGTTATCTGGCATTTGCTCTCTGAGCCATGGCTCTGCGCCCTGATAGCTCTCTCACTGAACAGCGCGGCCTATACCACGCAGCTGTTTTACGGCGCGATCCGCGCGATCCCGGAAGGCCAGTGGCAGTCCTGCGGTGCGCTGGGCATGAGCAAGAAGGACACGCTGGCGATCCTGCTGCCATACGCCTTTAAGCGTGCGCTCTCTTCCTATTCCAACGAAGTCGTTCTGGTGTTCAAAAGCACCTCTCTGGCCTACACCATCACCCTGATGGAAGTGATGGGCCACGGGCAGCTGCTGTACGGACGTACCTACGACGTGATGGTGTTCGGTGCGGCGGGTCTGGTCTATCTGGTGGTCAACGGTCTGCTGACGCTGATGATGCGTCTTATCGAGCGTAAGGCGCTGGCGTTTGAGCGCAGGAATTAATCACGCCATTGCATAAAACGGTATTCATTGAGCGGGTAACCTGATGGGTTATCCGCTTTTTTTTGCAATAAATGTAATATTTAATCATTTTTATTGCATATAAATTCAGTAAATGGCATTGTATATCCAGGCCGCAGACACGGCGCATAAATAAGACAGACGGGAGCATTACAATGAAAAAGTTAGTTCTGGCCGCATTACTCGCAACCTTCGCCGCAGGCGCATCCGCCGCAGATAAAATCAATTTTGGCGTTTCTGCCACCTATCCGCCGTTTGAATCGCTGGATGCCAGCAACCAGATCGTCGGCTTTGACATTGACCTGGCGAAAGCGCTGTGCAAGCAGATGCAGGCCGACTGCACCTTTACTAACCACGCGTTTGACAGCCTGATCCCGTCCCTGAAATTTAAAAAATACGATGCGGTGATCTCCGGCATGGATATCACCCCAGAGCGCAGCAAGCAGGTCGCGTTCACCGACCCGTACTACGCGAACTCTGCGGTAGTGATTGCGAAGAAAGGGGCTTATAAGTCTTTCGACGAGCTGAAAGGCAAGCGCATCGGCATGGAAAACGGCACCACGCACCAGAAATATCTCCAGGACAAGCATCCTGAAGTGAAAACCGTGGCCTATGACAGCTACCAGAACGCAATTATCGACCTGAAAAATGGCCGTATCGATGGCGTATTTGGCGACACCGCGGTGGTGAATGAGTGGCTGAAAACCAACCCGCAGCTGGGTACAGCGACGGAGAAAGTGACCGATCCGCAATACTTTGGTACCGGCCTCGGCATCGCGGTACGTCCGGATAACAAAGCCCTGCTGGAAAAACTGAACGGCGCGCTGAAAGCGATCAAAGCTGACGGCACATACCAGAAAATCAGCGAGCAGTGGTTCCCGCAGTAATCTCTTTTTGCCGGGTGGTCTGGCCTACGGGGGTGGTCTGTAGGCCGGGAAAGCGCAGCGCCACCCGGCAATTTCTCATAGCGGCACAAAGAACCTGAACCGCGCCCCGCTCACGGACTCCATCAGCCTGATCCCGCCACCGTGCAGCTCCAGCATTCTCTTCACGATTAACAGCCCTAATCCCCCACGGTTCTCCCGCGACGCCTGAGGATTTAACGCTGACGGTCGCTGGAACAAATCGTCGCGCAGCGAGGCATCTACGCCCGTACCATTGTCTGCCACTTCGACCTGAAGTCGTTCATTCTCCTGCCAGACCGCCAGACGAATTTCTCCGCCGCTCGGCGTATGACGGATGGCGTTATCCAGAAGATTAGTGACCACGCGCTCGATCATCGACACGTCGGCGTTCACCAGCGGCAATCGCCCCGGCACATCAATACGCAGGTTCACCTCGCGCGTGCGGGCGGTAAGTTCAAACTTCTGCGCCACGTCGGAAATCAGTTCAGCCATGGCAAAACGCTCGCGCTGGGGCTTGATGCCGCCGTGCTCAAGACGCGCCAGCTCGAACAGCTGCTGCGACAGATGGCGTACCTTTTGCCCCTGACGCAGCGCGGTAGCGAGGTACTGCTGATGCTCCTGCGGCGACAGCGTGGCGGATTTCAGCGACAGCGTTTCCAGATAACCCAGCAGCGACGTCAACGGGGTGCGTAAGTCGTGCGAAATGTTGGCGATAAACTCCCGGCGCTGGCGGTCGCTGTCGGCCAGCCGATCCCACTGAGAGGTGATTTTGCGCGCCAGCTCGATAAAGGTATTGCGCAGGATCGCCACTTCATCCTGGCCGGCAGGCTCGAGCGGCTGGGCCGCCAGCTGCTTAATCGCGCTGATGCTGTCCTGCTCCAGCCCGGCCACGTCCAGCGTGAGCTGTTTAACCGGGCGCGTCACCCAGTACCAGAGCAGCAGCCCCGCCAGCAGACCAAACAGCGCCACCAGCAGCATCGACCACAGCGCCGTACTCCAGAGCGCTTTGTGCCAGGCCATCTCCGCCAGCGCGTTGGACTCCTCCCCCTGCAAAATAATGTACAGATACCCCTTCAGCTCGCCGTCCTGTCGCAGCGGGGTGGCGCTGAAGACTTTCTTATTCTGGCTTCGGGGATCGTCGCCAAACACCGGCATCACCGTCCCGCTCAGGAAATTCTGTATCGGCGCGAGGTCAATTTTTTGCCGCTGAATGTGCCCCGGCGGGGCGGCATCGGCCAGGATATCGCCATCAGGCGAGACAACATACAGCTCGACGCTCGGATTAAAGGTCATCAGCCGATCGAACAGCGGCTTTAAGGCGCTGCGATCCACCCTGCCCTGCGAATCCAGAATCGCTTCCCGCTGCGCAATCTGCTGCGCCAGCCCGCCTGAGAGACGCTGCACCATCGCATTGCCGTACTGCATGCTAACGTAGAGCTGCACCGCACAGGCGACGGTGGCGCAGAGCAACAGTAACACCGTAAACAGCAGCGTCAGGCGCTGGCTCAGGCTAAAGCGACGCATCATGATTCTGCTCCGCAAATTTGTAGCCTTTGCCCCAGACGGTGCGAACGATCTCCGGCTCGGCGGCATCTTTCTCTATTTTGATGCGCAGGCGGTTAATATGAGTGTTGACGGTGTGTTCGTAGCCTTCGTGCTGATACCCCCACACCTGCTCCAGCAATGCCAGCCGTGAAAAGACCTCTCCGGGATGGCGGGCAAAAAAATAGAGCAGTTCAAATTCACGCGGGGTGAGATCGACGTGTTGACCGTTAAGACGCACGGTGCGCGCCAGCGGATCGATAGTCAGACCGTGCGCCTGAATAATGCCGTCCGTCTGCGCCTGGCCCATCGCCTGCTGACGACGAAACAGCGCCTTAATGCGGGCAATCAGCTCCTGCACCGAGAAAGGTTTTGCCAGATAATCATCCGCCCCGGTTTCCAGGCCGGTAATACGGTCAGTTTCACTGCTGCGGGCGCTAATGATGATAATGGGCAGGTAGCGGGTCATCTGGCGGATACGGCGGCAAATCTCCAGACCATCAACATTCGGCAGCATCAGATCGAGGATCACCGCGTCCCACGGCTGTTTATCAAGACGCTGTAAGGCGTTGCCCCCGTCCGGCTCGTGGGTAATGGCGTAGCCTTCATCTTCCAGGTTAAGACGCAGGAGTGCAGCGATATCGTGGTCGTCTTCTACCAGCAGGATCTGCTTCATGGGTAAGCCTTCAATCATTTGTTATGACGTAAGCTTACCTGATTTCGAGCGGGGGAAGAGTTCACATTTTGTTTAAGATTTCACGAGCAACGTCAGCACTTCGTAATGCGCAGTGTGCGGGAACATATCAAAGAGCTGAACGCGCGCAATGCGGTAGCCCGGCAGGCTGGCGATATCCTTCGCCATGGTCTGCGCGTTACAGCTGGAGTAGACGATGTACTCCGGCGCCATCTGGCTCAGGTAGTCGCAGAGCGCCTGGCCGATACCCCGGCGCGGCGGGTTCACCAGCACCAGCTCCGGCACGTTGCCCTGACCGGTGGCGAACCGGGTCGAGTCCAGCGCCTGGAAGTGCAGATTCGTCAGCCCCAGCTCCGCGGCGGACTGTTTCGCGCAGGCGATGGCCTCCGCAGAAATTTCAATCCCGGTGAGCTGCATGTCTGGCGTGGCACAGTGCAGGCCAAAGCCGCCGACGCCGCAGAACAGATCCCACATGTGATGAACCTGTAACGCACGCACCCAGTCGCGCGCGGTCGCGTACAGCGCGCTGGCGACGGTGGGGTTAGTCTGGAAGAAGCTTTGCGGACGGATCCACAGCGGCACGCCGTTGAAATTCTCCGCCAGCGCATGCTGTTCGGTGAAGAAAATCTCTTTCTCTCCTTCCATGATCGCCATATGCACCGGCTGAATATTAGCAGTAATGACCTTGAGCTGCGGAAGCTGTTCCTGCAGCCACGGCAACACCGCGCGAAGCTGCTCCAGTTTGGTTTCCGAACGCAGCACAAAGCGCAGCATCATCCCGCCGTCGATTTGGCTTTCGGTCAGCAGAAGGTACTTAAGCTCGCCGCGTCTGCGGGCAACGTTATAGGGCGTTAACCCCGCGCGGGCGATAAAGGGTTTCAGGGCGGTAAACACCGGCTCAAACGAGGCGGGATACAGCGGACAGCCGGTGAGATCGACGGGCGTGCCGTCACGGTGCAGCATGCCCAGCAGCGGCTTTTCGACGCTGCCGCTGACCACCATTTTGGCTTTATTACGAAAGCCCTGCTCCGGCCCGCTGACGGGTGCGCACCACTCGCCCACCGCGTGTGCTGCCAGCAGCTGTTGCAGGTCGACCATTTTGGCGGTGAGTTGTTGAGGGACCGGCTGTTCTATCCACTGACAGGAGCGGCAGCGTCCGGCGTCATAGAGTGCGCACTGCATATGAAAACCTTAAGAATCACGAGGGCTGCGATTATACACATTATTGCAGGCGGAAGAACCGCCGACTGGAGGCGGGAACATAGAGCAGGCAGAGCACC
Source organism: Enterobacter sp. DSM 30060 (assembly GCF_013375955.1). NCBI lineage: Bacteria > Pseudomonadati > Pseudomonadota > Gammaproteobacteria > Enterobacterales > Enterobacteriaceae > Enterobacter > Enterobacter sp. DSM 30060. Next base: position 3,285,562 of record NZ_CP056118.1, on the reverse strand, counting down.
AGCATGTCCGGCAATTTTTGCATCACTAAGGAATGGAAAATCTCGCGGCGGGAGCCGCCGGGAATGCTGAACAGCTCCGGATAGCCATAGCCCAGCGAGGCGGCCCACAGATAGCTGGCGGCGGTGATCTGCGTAAGAAAATATACCCAGCGCGCCCAGTTGCGCCCCTTTACCAGCGAGAACGCACAGTAGATCTCAATAAACACCAGCATCAGGCTGCTGAGAAACACCAGCGTCAGATTCCACGTCTGCGCGCTGCGGTGAATGAACTCCCCCATGCCTCGCGGGCCCAGCGTGTTCATAATCATCAGCACATCCAGGCAGCGGATCATAATAATGGCGAGCGCCGCCACCTGCACCAGCGCAGGGACGTTCGGACGGGCGTGCGAATGACGTGTTTTTTGCAAGAATCCCAATGTTTTTACTTCCCTGAAAAACAGTGCCGCGTCATACGCGGCACATCACTGGAAATAATAATTCCTTCAGCCGCGTCTTGCACGCTGGATATCGCGCACGCGCTGCTTTTCCGCGCGCGCCATCAAATACCAGGCGATAAATCCGACAATTCCGACCACCCCGAGGATGATGGAGGCCAGGGCATTAATCTCCGGATTCACCCCCATGCGCACGCTGGAGAAGACCAGCATCGGCAGCGTCGTCGCGCCCGGCCCCGACACAAAGCTGGCGATAACCAGATCGTCGAGCGAGAGCGTGAACGCCAGCAGCCAGCCGGAGATCACCGCCGGCATAATCATCGGCAGCGTAATGATGAAAAAGACCTTCAGCGGCGTGGCGCCGAGATCCATCGCCGCCTCTTCAATGGAGCGATCCAGCTCGCGCAGCCGCGAGGAGATGACCACCGCCACATACGCCGTACAGAAGGTGACGTGCGCCAGCCAGATGGTGAACATCCCGCGATCCGCTGGCCAGCCGATGGCGTGCGCCAGCGCGACAAACAGCAGGAGCAGCGACAGACCGGTGATGACGTCCGGCATGACCAGCGGGGCGGTGATCATAAACGCAAAACCATTTGCTCCGCGAAAACGGCCGAAGCGCACCATCACCAGCGCGGCAATCGTGCCCAGCACGCAGGCCATCGTCGCCGCCAGCGCCGCAATGGTCAGGCTCAGCCCCACCGCACTCATCATCGCATCATCGTGGAACAGCTCGCTGTACCAGCGCGTCGACCAGCCCGCCCAGACGGTGACCAGCTTAGAGCTGTTGAACGAGTAGATCACCAGCATCAGCATAGGCGCGTACAGGAAGGTAAAGCCGATAATCAGGATCAGAATTCGCCACGGGGAGCGTACTACCGGTAAGTTGTTCATCCGTGGTCTCCCATCTGTTTCTGCTGATGTTTGTGGAACCACATGATCGGCACGATCAGCAGCAGTAACATGACAATCGCCACCGCCGAGGCCACCGGCCAGTCGCGGTTATTGAAGAACTCCTGCCACAGCACGCGGCCAATCATGATGCTGTCCGGGCCGCCGAGCAGTTCGGGGATCACAAACTCCCCGACCGCCGGGATAAACACCAGCATCGATCCGGCGATGATCCCGCCTTTTGTGAGCGGCACAATGACGCTGAAGAACGTCTTCAATGGGCGTGCGCCGAGATCCAGCGAAGCTTCCACCAGCGAGTAATCGATTCGCGTCAGCGCCGTATAGATTGGCAGCACCATAAACGGCAGATAGGCATAGACAATCCCGATATACACCGCAAGGTTGGTATGCAGGATCGTCAGCGGCTGGTCGATCACCCCAAGCCACAGCAGGAAGTTATTCAGTATGCCGTTATTCTTCAGGATCCCCATCCACGCGTACACGCGGATCAGGAACGATGTCCACGACGGTAAAATGACCAACAGCAGTAAAATATTTCGCGTCGACGGCTTGCTGTGCGCCACTGCCCACGCCAGCGGGTAGCCCATCAACAAGCAGCAGATCGTTGAGATCGCCGCAACCTGTAACGACTGTAAATAGGCTTCGAAATAGAGCGGATCCTCAGTCAGTTGCAGGAAATTCCCGAGGTTTAAGGTCAGCGTCAGCTGCCCGTCGGCCCACTCCCACAGATCGGTATACGGTGGGATCGCCCGCGCCATCTCCGCCAGGCTGATCTTAAAGACGATCAGGAACGGCAGCAGAAACAGCAGGATCAGCCAGATATAGGGCATGGCGATGACCAGCTTGCGGCCATGCGCCATCTGCACGCGCGCCAGCCAGTGCGAGAAACCGCCCGGTTTTTTGACGCGGGCTGGAGGTTCAAGTGTGCTCATGACCGCTCCTTATACCGTCAGGACTACGCAACTGTCCGCATCCCAGCACAGGCTCACTTCGTCGCCCCAGGTTGGCTGTCCCTTGCGATACCGGTGTTCGTTCTGTAACTGGGCGCTGAGCATCTGCCCGCTTTTCAGGCGGACATGGTAAATCGACAGATCGCCGAGATAGGCGATGTGTACCACTTCGCCCACGGCAAAGTTATAGCCATCGGCGGGCGGCTCATCGCAAAGCATGATTTTTTCCGGGCGCAGGGCAACGTAAACCGGCACGTTGTCCACCACGGAATTATCAGAATCAACCTTAAGCGGGTGCACCAGCCCCGGCGATTCAATCACCAGACCGTCGTCCTGGCGTTCCTTCAACAGCCCTTCGAAGACGTTTACCGAGCCGATGAACTCCGCGCTGTAGCGGGTTGTCGGGTGTTCGTAAATCTCCTCCGGCTCGCCTATCTGCACGAACTTACCGCGATTCATGATCGCAATGCGCCCGGCCATGGTCATCGCCTCTTCCTGGTCGTGCGTCACCATCACGCAGGTCACCCCTACGCGCTCAAGGATATCCACCACTTCCAGCTGCATCCGGTCGCGCAGCTTTTTATCCAGCGCGCCCATCGGCTCGTCGAGCAGGAGTAATTTCGGCCGTTTGGCCAGACTTCTTGCCAGCGCCACGCGCTGACGCTGGCCGCCGGAAAGCTGATGCGGCTTACGCTTCGCGAACTCCTGCATGTGCACCAGGCTCAGCATCTCCGCCACGCGCGCGGTGATTTCGGCTTTCGGCAGTTTGTCCTGCTTCAGGCCGAAGGCGATGTTCTGCTCGACGGTCATGTGCGGGAACAGGGCATAGGACTGGAACATCATGTTAATGGGCCGCTGGTACGGCGGCACGCTGGAGAGGTCTACCCCATCCAGCACGATCTGCCCGGCGGTAGGTTGTTCAAACCCGGCCAGCATACGCAGCAGGGTCGATTTACCGCAGCCGGATGCGCCGAGCAAAGCAAAAATTTCACCTTTGTAGATCGTCAGGCTGACATCGTCCACGGCATGCTGGCCGTCGAAGGATTTGGTGAGGTTTCGAATTTCAAGAAGCGGGGTCAGCGCTTTACGGACTTTCGCCTGCGGGCGGGGGATCGCGTCATTCACGGGGTGCTCTCCGGCATAGATCAACACTGGTGCAAACGCACCGTCAGGGTGCGCATCGCCGGGCGGCGCTAACGCTTGCCCGGCCTACGGGATTTGTCGGCCCGGTAAGCGACAGCGCCACCGGGCAACGATATCAAACGCCGTTACTTACCGCTTTTCACCTTGGTCCACGCGCGGGTACGCACACGGTCAATTTTCGGTTCCTGCACTTTCAGGGTGAAGAGCTTGGCAAACACATCGGCTGGCGGGTAGATCGCCGGATTATTGCGGATTTCTTCGCTCACCAGCGGCACGGAGGCCTTGTTACCGTTGGCGTAGTAGACGTGGTCGCTGATGTGGGCAATCACTTCCGGACGCATCAGGTAGTTGAGGAACTGATACGCTTCCTCTTTGTTTTTCGCATCAGCCGGCATCGCGAAGACGTCGAAGAACGCCAGCGCCCCCTCCTTCGGAATGAAGTAGGAAACATTCACACCGTTTTTCGCCTCTTTCGCACGGTTCGCTGCCTGCCAGACGTCACCCGCCCAGCCAATGGCCACGCAGATATCCCCGTTAGCCAGGTCGTTGATGTACTGAGAGGAGTGGAAGTAGCGAATATTCGGACGCAGCTTCAATAGCAGGTCGGTCGCCGGACCGGTGTAGTCGTCGGCCTTGCTGCTGTTTGGATCTTTGCCGAGATAGTTAAGCACGGTGGCGAAAATCTCTTCCGGCGCATCGAGGAAAGAGACGCCGCAGCTTTTCAGCTTCTCGAGATTTTCCGGCTTCAGCACCACGTCCCAGCTGTCCAGTTTGACGTCCGGGCCCAGCGCCGCTTTGACTTTATCCACGTTAAAGCCAATACCAGTGGTCGCCCACAGGTAAGGCATGGCGTATTTGTTGTCCGGATCATGCTTCGCCACCAGCTTCAGCACTTCCGGATCGAGGTTTTTCCAGTTCGATAACTTGTTCTTGTCCAGCGGCTGGAAGACACCGGCGGTCAGCTGACGCTCCAGGAAGCTTGCAGAGGGCACCACCAGGTCGAAACCGGTACTGCCCGCCATCAGTTTGCCTTCCAGTACTTCGTTGGAATCGAATACGTCGTAGACAACCTTAATGCCGGTCTCTTTTTCAAAATTCGCGACGGTGTCCGGCGCAATATAGTCAGACCAGTTATAGACGTGCAGCGTTTTTTGTTCCGCAGCGAGCGTGCCGGCAGAGACGGCCATCAGAGCACCCGCAACCAGACCCGATAACCATTTTTTATTCAAGGCGATCATATTGTTATTCCTTCTGAAAGCTCGTTAACAAACGAACCAAAACTGTGCAGCCTGAAGATATGCAATATTCATGCATAGTTTGTCGCTCTGCCCGAAATAAAACACACCCCTCTTCCCGGCAGGTTCCGCTCGCTTTTTTAAGCACCGCAAGAATAACTGTAGCCCGTGTCTCCGGCTATAGCCCAGACGAAAAAACGCCTTTTATCAATTTTTTATGCAGATTATGTCTACGTGATAAGCCGAAACGGCCCGAGAGGAGGTGAAAAATTCTTTAAAGAAAGGTTAAAAGCAGCAGAAAAAGCGGTGTTATGCAGCCGCTCTGGTAGCGACTGCGCAAAAGTCAGACAGGCTTAGTGGAGAAAATTGGAAGATGCATCATTATTCTCGGCATCATCTTCCGCGCTATACAGCAGGTGATGTGCGTTGGCTTCCATCATTACCATGGAAATTTGCTCTTCGCTCAGGCGCATAAACCAGGCGAACTGTTTGAAGGAGAGCCCCGCGCCGGAGAATAAAGACTGGCAAACCACCAGCTTCGGCAGATTATCATCCTGTATGTCGAGAAACGCTTTCACGGTCAAAGAACTGGCGTTAATCGCTGACAGATCGGATGCCAGTGCAAGCAGCGCTGAAGGCTTCACTTCAGCCAGCGCCGAGAACAGGATCACGTCGTTAATCAGATCGATTTTGGCATCAAAAATACCATCGAAATTTTGCATGTGAGGCAGATGCAGCGCCTGGCAGGAGTCGCATTCGAAAAAAGTAATACCGGCATCATCGAGCCATTGACGTAACGTATCCAGTGTAGGTACGACCTGTAAATCCATCGCTGTGCAGCCTCTTAAATAAAAACGTTGTCCAGCTTACGCAAAAAGTGCGCGCCGATCCATTTAACCGCCCGTTTTCAGGCAAAATCCCGGCGTCGCATGGCGTTCAATCCATGCGATCATTTTACCTGCAATATCGACGCCTGTGGTTTTTTCCACCCCTTCCAGCCCCGGCGAGGCGTTAACTTCCATCACCAGCGGCCCGCGGTCGGCACGCAGCAGATCGACCCCCGCCACGTCCAGACCCAGCGTCTGCGCCGCTTTCACCGCAATCTCACGCTCGCGCTCGCTGATAAGGGCCACCCGCGCGATACCGCCGCGGTGCAGGTTAGAGCGGAAGTCGCCCTCTTTCGCCTGCCGCTCTATGGCGGCAACCACTTCATCGCCCACCACAAAGCAGCGGATGTCGCACCCTTTGGCCTCTTTAATATACTCCTGCACCAGAATATGGGCATTCAGACCGCGAAAGGCGTCAATCACGCTTTCCGCCGCCTGACGCGTCTCCGCCAGTACCACCCCAATACCCTGCGTGCCTTCCACCAGCTTAATGACCAACGGCGCACCACCCACCATGTCGATTAAATCGCTGGTGTCGTCCGGGGAGTGAGCAATCCCGGTGACGGGCAAATCGATCCCCTGGCGCGCCAGCAGTTGCAACGAGCGCAGCTTATCGCGGGCGCGTGAGATCGCCACGGACTCATTGAGCGGATAGCTTCCCAGCATTTCAAACTGGCGCAGCGCGGCCGTGCCGTAATAGGTGATCTGGGAGCCAATGCGGGGAATTACCGCATCAAAATGCGGGAGTTTGCGGCCTTTGTAATGAATCGACGACGCCGCAGGGTCGATGTTCATATAGCAGGACATCGGATCGAGGATCTCAACCTGATGTCCGCGTTTCGCCGCCGCTTCTCGCAGGCGTTTACATGAATAGAGCGTTCCATCCCGGGACAATATGGCAATTTTCACCCTGCACCTCTCTAAAGACATGGGAAAAGCCTGCCTATCATACACGAGGCGCAGGAGGAAGGGACTATCGCGTTGCCCAGCCCTGTTTGTGCAGGTAATCAAGAATGAACGGGCGGTTTTCTTTAATGATGGTGCGACGAATATGGTCGCTCCAGGTATCGCGGCGGTTGTTGCTGTCGCGCGTCAGATAGTAGTTCGCCAGCTCTTCATCGTATTGATGCAGAACGTCCTGATCGACCGGCTGGTAGTGGTTTTCATGCACCAGCATCGCAGCAGGAATACGCGGCTTCAGATCCGGGTTATCCGCCGGCCAGCCGAGGCACAGACCAAACAGCGGCAACACGTGTTTCGGCAGCTTCAGCAGTTGCGTCACGCTTTCGATGTTATTACGCAGCCCGCCAATATAGACGCCGCCAAGCCCCAGCGATTCCGCCGCCGTGAACGCGTTTTGCGCCATCAATGCCGTATCCACCACGCCCAGCAGCAGCTGTTCCGCCAGCCCCAGCTCCGCCTCAGGACAGATTTGCAGGTGACGGTTAAAATCGGCGCAGAACACCCAGAACTCAGCCGCCTGGGCAACGTGCTTTTGTCCGCCCGTCAGCGTTACCAGCTGCTCACGCATCGCCGGATCGGTGATGCGGATAATGGAGCTGCACTGCAAAAAGCTGGAGCTGGAGGTGCCTCTTGCGCTGTCGATGATCGCGTCCCGCTGCGCCTGGGTGATCGGCTCATCGGTGAAATGGCGAATGGAACGGTGGGAACGAAGCAGGTCAATGGTTGGCGTCATTTTGTCTCTCTTTGTATTGCGTAAAACGTATGGCAGCCAGTATAGGCAATCATCCACCTGATGTAATTGGCGAAACATAGCCTGACTGTATCAAAGTGACAGGTGAAACCTTCTTTCCATGACGGCAGGTTATCGTGCACTATAGGGATTATTCGCCGTCAGGCTTGTTTTTTGAGGAGAGAGAAATGTTTGCAGTAATTTTTGGTCGTCCAGGATGCCCTTACTGTGTGCGCGCGAAAGAGCTGGCTGAGAAACTGACTGAAGAACGTGATGATTTCAACTTCCGTTACGTGGATATCCACGCGGAAGGCATCAGCAAAGCCGATCTGGAAAAAACCGTGGGTAAACCGGTTGAAACCGTGCCGCAGATCTTCCTCGATCAGAAACACATCGGCGGCTGCACCGATTTCGAAGCGTACGCCAAAGAGCACCTGGGCCTGTTTGCCGCTCAGTAATGCTAAGACGCCCTCACCCTGAGGGCGTTTTTATTTATGGTGCTTCCGCTGTTGCAGCAGGCTGCGCATAAATAAGAAACAGAGCGCGCCCAGCGCACACCAGAAAACGCCACTCAGTAGCCACGCCACTTCCTGCCAGACGCTTCTCGACGAGAGAAACAGCACGCGCATCAGAAGCAGGCAGAGGGGCGCCGCAAGGATGGCCCCCAGCAGCGGCATTACCACCTCGCCTTTGCGCGAGAGAAAACTGGCCACTACCCCCGGCAGGATGAAGAACAACAGGCCCAGCTCGGGATGACCGGACGCTCTGAAGGCGCCCTTCACATTAAAAGCAAGCGACATGCAAACGACCGTAAACAGCAAAAAGCAGCTGATTACGCCAACCCAGTTTCGTTTAAAGTTCAAACTATCCTCCTGACTTATCTCTATCAAATACAAAAATCGTCCGGTGGACGCCCAGTCAGATAAAGCATTGCGGCAATCCTTGCCAAAGCACGCACACAAGTCGTGCGATAATAGGTGGCTGTCGGTAGCTATTACGATTAAACTAACCGCCTGCTAGTGTTTAGGGTATTTATCAGGAAGCAGGGAGGTGCAAAGTGATTCCCTGACTCTGAAAACAGTAGCCCAAATAGTCCTTTCATTCAACAACTTACTGGTAAACAAGAAGTTAGCCTCCGTGAATATAAACGTCGCAGACTTGTTAAATGGGAATTACATCCTGTTATTATTTGTGGTACTGGCACTGGGCCTTTGTCTGGGTAAATTGCGCCTGGGTTCAGTTCAACTTGGTAATTCCATTGGCGTTTTAGTCGTCTCCCTGTTATTAGGTCAGCAACATTTCAGTATTAACACGGACGCGCTTAACTTAGGTTTCATGCTGTTTATTTTCTGCGTTGGCGTGGAAGCCGGTCCGAACTTTTTTTCCATTTTCTTCCGAGACGGCAAAAATTATCTGATGCTGGCGCTGGTGATGGTCGGCAGCGCCCTGCTGATTGCGTTAGGGCTGGGCAAACTGTTTGGCTGGGACATCGGCTTAACGGCCGGTATGCTGGCAGGCTCGATGACCTCCACGCCGGTGCTTGTTGGCGCGGGGGATACGCTTCGTCATTCTGGCATGGCAGGCACGCAGCTTTCCGCCGCACTGGATAACCTGAGCCTGGGCTATGCCCTGACCTATCTGATTGGTCTGGTGAGCCTGATTGTGGGCGCGCGCTATCTGCCAAAACTTCAGCACCAGGATCTCCAGACCAGCGCCCAGACCATTGCCCGAGAGCGTGGTCTGGATACGGACTCCAAACGTAAAGTATACCTGCCGGTGATCCGCGCCTACCGCGTCGGGCCAGAGCTGGTTGCCTGGACCGACGGGAAAAACCTGCGCGAGCTGGGGATCTACCGTCAGACCGGCTGCTACATCGAACGTATCCGTCGTAACGGCATTCTGGCAAACCCGGACGGTGACGCGGTGCTCCAGATGGGCGATGACATCGCCCTTGTTGGCTACCCGGACGCCCACGCGCGTCTCGATCCGAGCTTCCGCAACGGGAAAGAAGTGTTCGACCGCGACCTGCTGGACATGCGTATCGTCACCGAAGAGATTGTGGTGAAGAACCACAACGCCGTGGGCCGCCGTCTGGCGCAGTTGAAGCTGACCGACCACGGCTGTTTCCTCAACCGCGTGATCCGCAGCCAGATTGAAATGCCTATCGACGATAACGTGGTGCTTAATAAAGGCGATGTGTTGCAGGTCAGCGGCGATGCCCGACGTGTTAAAACCGTTGCCGACCGTATCGGCTTTATCTCGATTCACAGTCAGGTGACGGACCTGTTAGCCTTCTGCGCCTTCTTCATTGTTGGCCTGATGATCGGAATGATCACCTTCCAGTTCAGTAACTTTAGCTTCGGCATCGGTAACGCTGCCGGTCTGCTGTTCGCCGGGATCATGCTGGGCTTCCTGCGAGCGAACCATCCCACCTTCGGCTACATCCCTCAGGGAGCGCTGAACATGGTGAAAGAGTTCGGTCTGATGGTCTTTATGGCGGGTGTCGGCTTAAGCGCCGGGAGCGGCATTGGCAATGGCCTGGGTGCGGTCGGCTGGCAAATGTTGGTTTCCGGACTTATCGTCAGCCTGGTACCGGTAGTCATCTGCTTCCTGTTCGGCGCCTACGTGCTCCGCATGAACCGCGCCCTGCTCTTCGGCGCGATGATGGGCGCGCGCACCTGCGCACCGGCAATGGAGATCATCAGCGACACCGCGCGCAGCAACATCCCGGCGCTGGGCTATGCAGGCACCTACGCCATCGCAAACGTGCTGCTGACGCTGGCAGGTACGCTGATCATCATTATCTGGCCAGGACTCGGATAAATCTCAAGATTGCGTGTGGCTGAAAAAATTTTCGTTACGCGCAGAACTTTTTACGCAGGATGCAGTCATAACTAGTGCCACTGCTTTTCTTTGATGTCCCCAATTTGTGGAGCCCATCAACCCCGCCATTTTTGGTTCAAGGTTGATGGGTTTTTTGTTTCCCTAAAAAATAGCTTTTAAATTCAATCAATTGCATAGTTTCGGGTTATTGGCGACATTATGCGACGGATTTTTTGTATGTCAGGTTTGATTCGACAAAATCGAGCGATAAAGCTCACCCGCCTCTAATTTTTGCGGCTCCGTATGAAAGCACATAGCCAACTATCAACGCCCCAAAACAACCGGTGAATTTCATCCATGTACTTTCAAACCAGAAGAATGACCCCATAGCAAAAAGCACAGCCAGAAAGGTGATAGTTCCCTCAATTGCGTGGGACATTAACGATTTTACAAATTTCATTCTGTATTCCTTTGCAATCAATAGGGTGTCCTTCAATGAACACCAGGTAAGGCTCTAACTGCTGTTCAACGAGAAAGTAGACCATATCCAGACTCTCTTTTGACACCCTGGCGTATGTAGAGGGATATTTGGCTTTCATCCGTCTTGACGCTCTGGCTGATTCTTCAATGATTCCCTGAAACATCACGACGTTTAACGCTGCTGAAGCGCTGAACCGAATAAAATGCTTGTACGCCTGATCAATCGCCAGACGATTCAACATCAGACTTGCGGTTGTCTGTGCCAAAGCTATTTGCCCTGCTGCTCGCCCACCAACGCTCCCGGCTCCGTAACCCAATTTATTGTTTACGGCCTCTTTACCATCATCATTGAGTTTCTGATAGAACGACGTGAAAACGATAGTTATCAGTCTGCGTAATGGTGACTCAGCATTACCCAGGCTCTTGAGCATATAGAAAAAACGCTCCGTCTCAGCCTGGTTTCTTTGTTTAGCGCTATCCCCGGCAAGCCCGCTTCCCTCCCAGCTTCTTACAACGCCCATGTAAGCTGTGTTCGGTATGGAGGAGATCCCATCGAGAATCCCTAATGCAACCTGTTTAATATCCATATCTCATACGTATTGTTCTGAACCCGAACAAAGAATAACCAAAGCTCACGGGCGCTTCCAGACGTAATTTTTCAGTTTCCCAGAAATCCTTAAATTCCCCTTGTACCGTGCCAGCTCTGCCCTGTCGCCCGGTTGCGCCGTTAAAACAAGAAACCCAAACGATCCTCCAAATCTCACATAAAATTATTTTTTATCTTAACCAATGGAACAAAATAAGATCCGGTGCGGAATTTGGCCGTGATGAGTGGTTTGCTTTATATAAGGATGACTGGGGAATCGACGATGGAACATGGATTGATCACGTCTATCGCGGGCTGTTCAGACTCCATCCCGGTACAGTGTCAGAAGGGTGTATATCAATCGCCCATAACTCCGATTAGCATTAATCCGTAACGCTCTTATGAACACAGAGCTTATTCAGGTTCCATGTATGCGTTCACATATGGCTCGCGGCTGTATTGAGGTTATTGACGGTGGATATCACTACCCTTGCCTGTAAATGGGGCTCAAGACTGCTTAAGGCCGTCTGGTTTGCGTTAATTAGCTTTCTGCCAGGACGCACGCTGGGTCCTTCAACAGCTTATATTAACCACGACGTTGCAACTGCTATTTGCGGCTTCATCTATGGTGATATTAATGCGGAGACAATGTACGAAACATATACAAATATTGATATTTTGATTCTGTTAACATCTGCAACGATCGTCTGTCTCATAACATTGAAGATATTCAACAAAACCAGGAATCATTAATCTTCTAATCCCGCCCTGTCTGTGGCTCAAAGACGACGGCTCAACGTAATGGTACTTCACTGAGGACATTTATTTGCCCTTATTGCCCTTCCCTCACTCGCCACAAACATATATGATTTAATGTATATGACAAAAACCACGCAGGATCGCCAGATGCTTCACCCCGTTCAGCTCTTCAAAACCCTCTCCGATGAAACGCGGCTCTCCATCGTCATGCTTCTGCGTGAAGCGGGCGAGTTGTGCGTCTGCGATCTCTGCTCCGCTACCAACGAGCCGCAGCCGAAAGTCTCCCGCCACATGGCCTTACTGCGCGAGGCCGGGCTGGCCATCGACCGTCGCGAGGGTAAGTGGATCTACTACCGTCTCTCTCCCAACATGCCTGCATGGGCGGCAACCGTTATCGACACCAGCTGGAACTGCCTGCGAGAAGAGACACGTATGAAGCTGAAAAACCGCCTCCCGGGCTCGTGCTGACCACAACACTTTCACAAAAACAGATATAACGGAGTAAAAGATGTTTCTGGCAGGGGCTATTTTTCTGTTTACGCTGGTACTGGTTATCTGGCAGCCCAAAGGGCTCAGTATCGGCTGGAGTGCCACCATTGGCGCCGCGCTGGCGCTGGCGAGCGGTGTGATCCACGTTAACGACATTCCGGTGGTCTGGAACATCGTCTGGAATGCGACGGCCACGTTTATCGCGGTAATCGTTATCAGTTTGCTGCTGGATGAGTCCGGTTTTTTCGAGTGGGCGGCGCTGCACGTTGCTCGTTGGGGAAATGGTCGCGGGCGGTTGCTGTTTACCTGGATCGTGCTGCTGGGTGCGGCCGTGGCGGCGCTGTTCGCCAATGACGGTGCGGCATTGATCCTGACACCTATCGTTATCGCCATGCTGCTGGCGCTGGGGTTCAGCAAGCAGGCCACGCTGGCGTTCGTGATGGCGGCGGGATTTATCGCCGATACCGCCAGCCTGCCGCTGATTGTCTCCAACCTGGTCAACATCGTCTCAGCGGACTTCTTTAAGCTGGGCTTTAGCGAATACGCCTCGGTGATGATCCCGGTTGATATCGCCGCAATTGCCGCGACGCTGGTGATGCTGCATCTGTTCTTCCGCAAGGAAATACCGCCGGAATATGACCTGGCAAAACTCCGCGAGCCCGCACGGGCCATTCATGACCTGCCGACGTTCAGAACGGGCTGGATCGTGCTGCTGCTACTGCTCGTCGGTTTCTTTGTGCTTGAACCTCTGGGTATCCCGGTCAGCGCTATCGCAACAACTGGCGCGCTGATTTTATTTGCCGTTGCTAAACGCGGGCACGCCATTAACACCGGGAAAGTGCTGCGCGGCGCACCCTGGCAGATCGTTATCTTTTCGCTGGGGATGTATCTGGTGGTGTATGGCCTGCGTAATGCCGGGCTGACGGAGTCTCTTTCAGGCGTTCTTGATCGCTTAGCCGGACACGGACTCTGGGCCACTACGCTGGGAACCGGATTTATCACCGCCTTTCTGTCATCCATAATGAACAATATGCCAACGGTATTGATCGGCGCGCTCTCCATTGAGAGTAGTGCGGCAACAGGCTTGATTAAGGAGGCGATGATTTACGCTAACGTGATTGGCTGCGATCTGGGGCCGAAAATCACCCCCATCGGTAGCCTGGCTACCCTGCTATGGCTTCATGTGCTGGCACAGAAAAACATGACCATTACCTGGGGCTACTATTTCAGGACGGGCATCATAATGACGCTACCGGTTCTGTTTGTGACGCTCGCCGCGCTGGCGCTACGTCTCTCCTTCACACTGTAATGAGTAACGGATATGAGCAACATCACTATCTACCACAACCCGGCCTGCGGCACGTCGCGCAATACGCTGGAGATGATCCGTAACAGCGGTACGGAACCCGAAATTATTCTCTATCTTGAGAACCCACCGTCGCGTGATGAATTGACCAGGCTGATTGCAGACATGGGGATTTCCGTATGCGATCTGCTGCGCAAAAACGTCGAGCCTTATGAGCAACTGGGCCTTGCCGGGGGAAATTTCACCGATGACCAGCTTATCGATTTCATGCTGCTGTACCCCATTCTGATTAACCGTCCGATTGTGGTGACGCCGCTGGGTACACGTCTGTGCCGCCCTTCTGAAGTCGTTCTCGACATCCTTCCGGACGCGCAAAAAGGGGCATTTACGAAGGAAGATGGCGAAGTCGTCGTTGACGCCAGCGGGGAAAAAATCTCCTGACATCAGGCGTGGCCGGGGCGAGCGCTATCAGACGGTATCCTCGCCTGCAATCCGTCCCACTATCGCCCGGATCTCCTCCCGGGTTAACGGCGACCGGTCGGTTACAAAATGCAGCGTCATCCCCTCGATAAACGCATCCAGCGCACGGGCGGTGGCCGGATCAAACCACTGCTCAAGCGTAGTCTGGCTCATCTTCATCCAGTCCTGCATCACCGTTTTCAGCGCGGCGCTGCGGTGCATAAAAGCGTACAGCTGATACATCAGCGCCATATTGTGTGGCGTGGTCACGGCTGAACTGTGGATCAGCGTGGTAATGGCCTCGCACGCCCTCTCCCGCCCGGTCACCCCCGCGAAGAAATCCCGGTACTGCTGAGACATCTGCTGCGTAAACCACGTGAACGCCTCCTCCAGAAGCGACTCCATCCCGTCGAAATAGTAGGTCATCGACCCCAGCGGTACGCCTGCGCAGGTGGCAATTTTGCGGTGCGTGACGGCATGAATACCGTGCTCAGCAATGGTGTCCAGCGTCGCCTGGAGTATCTTCTCGCGGCGGTTAGGGTCGTTTGGTGGTCTGCTCATAAAATCCTCATCCGGTTTATGTACAAATGTACACAAAGTTGCTAGTGTTGTCGCTATTGTTGTACTTCTGGTGCTGATCCCAATGACGCTAACTTCTCCTCGCAAAGCCCTGCATCTGCGCATGTGGGCGCTGTTTATGTTCTTCTTCATCCCCGGGCTGCTGATGGCTTCCTGGGCAACGCGCACCCCGGCAATCCGCGATACGCTATCCGTCTCGACGGCGGAGATGGGGATCGTGCTGTTTGGCCTGTCGATTGGCTCGATGAGCGGCATCCTCTGCTCGGCCTGGCTGGTGAAGCGCTTTGGCACGCGCGCGGTGATCCGTACCACCATGTGCTGCGCCGTGGTGGGAATGTTCGCTTTGAGCGTGGCGCTGTGGTTCGCCTCGCCGCTGATGTTTGCCCTTGGGCTGATGGTATTTGGCGGCAGCTTTGGTGCGGCTGAAGTGGCCATTAACGTCGAGGGAGCCGCCGTCGAACAGGCGATGAACAAAACGGTGCTGCCCATGATGCATGGCTTTTACAGTCTCGGCACGCTGGCGGGCGCGGGCGTGGGGATGGCGCTGACGGCGCTGGGCATTGCGGCCAATGTGCACATTTTGCTGGCGGCGCTGGTCTGTATTATCCCGATCCTCACCGGCATCAGGGCTATTCCCGCAGGCACAGGACAACACGCCTCGGACGAACAGAAGTCTGTGGCAAAAGGGTTGCCCTTCTATCGTGATTTCCAGCTAATGCTGATTGGCGTAGTGGTGCTGGCGATGGCATTTGCTGAAGGCTCCGCCAACGACTGGCTACCGTTGCTGATGGTGGACGGGCACGGATTTAGCCCCACCTCCGGCTCGCTGATCTACGCTGGATTTACGCTCGGCATGACCGTCGGACGCTTTACCGGCGGCTGGTTTATCGACCGTTACAGCCGCGTGGCGGTCGTCCGTGCCAGCGCCCTGCTGGGTGGGCTGGGCATAGCGATGATCATCTTTGTGGATGTGGACTGGATTGCCGGTGTGTCGGTGATCCTGTGGGGGCTGGGCGCCTCCCTTGGCTTCCCGCTGACCATTTCCGCTGCCAGCGATACCGGTCCCGATGCGCCGACGCGCGTGAGCGTTGTGGCGACCACGGGCTACCTTGCCTTCCTGGTGGGGCCACCGTTGCTTGGATTCCTCGGTGAGCACTACGGGTTGCGCAGCGCCATGCTGGTGGTGTTAGGGTTAGTGATTATTGCCGCCCTGGTGGCGCGTGCGGTGGCAAAACCGGAAGCAGAACAAACGACAATGGAGAAGGGATATGAGCGTTAAACTGATTGCAGTCGACATGGATGGCTCCTTCCTGAGCGATGCGAAAACCTATAATCGCGCGCGTTTTCTGGCGCAGTACGCGCGCATGAAAGCGCAAGGCATCCGTTTTGTGGTCGCCAGCGGAAACCAGTACTACCAGTTGATCTCATTTTTCCCCGAGATCGCCCATGAAATCGCCTTCGTCGCCGAAAACGGCGGCTGGGTGGTGGATGCGGGCGAAGACGTGTTTAACGGCGAACTGTCGAAAGAGCATTTTCTGACCGTCGCCACCCTGTTAAACGACGTGCCCGGCATTGAGATAATTGCCTGCGGAAAAAACAGCGCCTACACGCTGAAAACGTATAACGACCTCTTCAAAGAGATTGCGGCGAAATACTATCACCGCCTTGAAAGCGTCAGCAGCTTTGACAACCTCAACGATATTTTCTTCAAGTTCGGGCTTAACGTCTCTGACGACGAAATACCGCGCATTCAGGCGCTGCTGCATGAGAAGCTTGGCGACATCATGGTGCCGGTGACCACGGGTCACGGCAGTATCGACCTGATAATCCCTGGCGTGCACAAAGCTAACGGCCTGCGGATCCTGCAAGCGCGCTGGGGCATTGAGGACAGTGAAGTGGTGGCCTTTGGCGACAGCGGTAACGACGTGGAGATGCTGCGCCAGGCTGGGTTTGGCTTCGCGATGGCCAACGCCAGACCGCATATAAAGGCTGTGGCCCGCTATGAAGCGCCGAACAATAATGACGAAGGGGTGCTGGACGTGATTGATATGGTGCTGGAGGGGAAGGCGCCGTTTAATTGATTCCGTGCGGTCTGGTGCCCTCACCCTAACCCTCTCCCACAGGGCTGAGGGATCCCCAGTAATTTTTTTATGCAGAAGCAATAAAGTTGCTTTCTAAATGACTGAGGGCTGTCAGCGATGCCCTGGTCCGGCTGTAAATCGCTAAGGCGTTTCCTGCAGGCCGGGGCGAGGCGCAGGGATGCGCCGAGAGGGCGGCTTTACAGGGACGTTGCCTCCGCCCGTACCCGATAAGCCGGAAGGAATAAGCCGAGGGCACCGCGAAGCGGCGATTTACCGCCGGGAGCCCGGGTCGCCAGGGTGGTGGCGACTGAGCCACCCTGGCACGTTCACCGGTCATGTCGTTACAGAGTAGCAAGGAACATAAAGTGAACGGAATGACCACCACAGCCGTATGTTCCCCTCACCCTAACCCTCTCCCCGGAGGGGCGAGGGGATTGCTCAGTGCTCGCATTAATTTGTGGGGATCCCTCAGCCCACAGGGAGAGGAAATAAGGATTACGGTTGCAGTGCGCTTCCGACGCGTTTGTCCTTCAGGAACACCACCATCAGCCCTACCCACAGCACACCGTTTGCGAGATTGAACAGGCTGAAGAGCCCGTTTCCGCCAAACGCATAAGCATGCTTGCTCACCTCAATACCGACGGTGAAAATCAGCATTTGCAGCATCCCCATCGCGGCAGACACCGTGCCTTTACTCATTTCACTGGCGAACAGCGTCAGGCGCACCAGGCCAGCATTCGCCACGCCGATACCAAACGCGTAAACACTCAGCCCCGCCGTCATCCACAGGTACGCATGAGACGAGGCTACGGTCGCCACCGCCGCGATAATCAGCCCTGCCGCTATGGGCCAGCCGCCCAAAATAATCAGCGAACGCACGGTACGGCGCGACGTCAGACGCGCCAGCACCAGGTTACCGATAATCAGCGCGCCAAAAATCGGCACCTGTAACAGGCCATACTCATAGCTGCTAAGCTGTTCGCCGCTGATGATAATGACCGGCGACTGGGCAATCCACGCCAGCAGTGGCAGGCTGACAAAGCCCGTCGCCAATGCGCCCGCGACAAAACGGCCATTTTTCAGCACTGCCTTATAATCCCGCCCCAGCTCTTTAAGCGAGAGCTTTTCGCCCAGGCGGGTGGCGGTTTCCGGCATCGCACGGTGCAGGCCAAAGAAAGAGATAGCCGCAAGCGCGGCAAAGAGGACGAACATCCCCTCCCACGGCGCGACGTGAACCCATGCGGCTCCCACCAGCGGCCCAAGAAGCGGTGCAATCAGTGCCACGTTTGCCATCAGCGCGGTAATTTTGATACACACCGCCTCCTCAAACGACTCCTGAATAGCGGCATAGCCCACGGCGCCAATAAAGCACAGGCTCACGCCCTGAAGGAAACGCAGCAGTGTGAACTGCTCAATACTCTGCGCCAGCAGCGTGGTGAGACAGGTGACGATAAACCACACTACGCCCGTCAGCATCACCGGACGGCGGCCAATACGATCCGACAGCGGCCCTAACAGCCACTGTAAAAACATGCCGCCCGCCAGATAGGCGGTCATGGATGTCGGTACCCACTCAATACCTGCGTTGTACTGCTCAACCACAGCCAGCATGCCGGGCTGGATCATGTCGTTGCCGATGTAGGTAGAGAATTCGTAAAGCACCAGACACAGAGGAAAAAGTAACGCCTGACGACCCAGACGATTACCGGAAGAAGAACGGTTTATCATGCAATCTCTTTAGTATGAAAAAATCGCGATGAGTGTAATGAATTGCCGCTGTCTGAGATAGCAAATTAACGTGAAAAAACAGAAATAACGCACTTATCGTTGTTGTTTAAGGTTTCCTTAAGTTGCCCTCCCTATGATAGTGCTATTTCACGTTATTGACCGAAACTATGACACACGCCGTCAGCCCTTCAGAATTATCTAAGTTACCGACAAATAAGACAAAACGTCTTTACCGTTTGCCTCCCCGCTTTTATGGTTATCAACTTTTCGTGCTTATTGCCCTTGCGGTGCTTTTTACCTGGCTTTCGCGCGATGAATCGCTTGACCGATGGATAACCGGTTTCTGGTATGACGCAGCGGCGCATCATTTTCCGCTACAGCAAAACCCGTTGCTGGATCTGCTGAACCATCGGCTGGCGAAATATGTGACCATTGTTATCGCTGCCGCATCGCTGATTTACGGCGCTTACAAACGCAATGCCCGACTGGTAACGGCCGCGCTTCTGATGGGGCTGGGTGCGCTGGTAGTAGGGGTGCTGAAAAGCATAAGCCACCACAGCTGTCCGTGGGATCTGGTGGAATATGGCGGCAGGTCCGTTTCGTATCCCCTGTTCAGCGCCGTTCCGGCAGACAGCGGACCGGGACGCTGCTTTCCCGGCGGCCACGCCTCCAGCGGGTTTATGGTGATGGGGCTGTTTTTTGCCTTCTGGCGTGAACGTCCGCGCCTGGCATGGTCCTTTGTCGCGTCAGGCGTTGTTATGGGGCTGGTGATGGGCTTCGGGCAGGTCATGCGCGGCGCGCATTTTTTCTCTCACAACCTGTGGGCCGGGTGGTGGGTCTGGTTTTCCCAGGTGCTGGTTTACGGGCTGGTTTCCGCCCGGTTTGCTAAAGAGTAACGAGATTATGTTAGAAAATCTGAACTACGAACTGTTTTACCTGCTCAACGCCACACCGTCGTCACCGGAATGGATGATCGATCTCGCCACATTCATTGCGAAAGATCTGATTAGCATTGTACCGGCGCTGGCGGTGATCCTCTGGTTATGGGGACCTCGTACACAGGTCACCGCCCAGCGCCATCTGGTGATCAAAATGGCGATGGCAATTGGCGTGAGCGTGCTGGCAAGCTACGTGCTGGGTCACGCCTTCCCGCACGATCGTCCGTTTGTCGATCGCGTCGGCTACAACTTCCTGCACCATGCGCCGGATGACTCGTTCCCGAGCGATCACGGCACGGTGATCTTCACCTTTGCGCTGGCCTTCCTGTTCTGGCATCGCCTGTGGTCCGGCGTAGTGCTGATGGGCGTGGCAGTCGCCATCGCCTGGTCCCGCGTCTACCTGGGGGTGCACTGGCCGCTGGATATGGTCGGCGGTTTCCTGGTGGGGCTGATGGGCTGCGTCAGCGCAGCCATCCTGTGGAGCCTTTTTGGCCCGGCGCTTTATCGTGGATTATCACAGGCCTATCGCGTTCTGTTTGCCCTTCCGATCCGCAAAGGCTGGATACGTGACTAACCCCGGTCCGTCAGGTTACACTTGAGCCCCCGCCCTGCGGGGGCTCACTTTTTTAGCCCGAGGATCTATGGAAACACGTCGCGATGACCGCATTGCTCAGCTGCTTCAGGCGCTGAAGCGCAGCGATAAGCTGCATCTTAAGGAAGCCGCTTCCCTGCTTGGCGTGTCTGAAATGACCATTCGTCGCGATCTGAACAGCGACAGCGCCCCCGTTGTGCTGCTTGGCGGGTATATTGTTCTGGAGCCGCGTAGCGCCAGCCATTATCTGTTAAGCGATCAAAAAACACGCCTGGTGGAAGAGAAGCGCAAAGCCGCGCGGCTCGCCGCCTCGCTGGTGCAGCCGCATCAAACGCTGTTTTTTGACTGCGGTACGACAACCCCGTGGATCATCGAGGCCATCGACAGCACCGTTCCCTTTACCGCCGTCTGTTATTCGCTAAATACCTTCCTGGCCTTGCAGGAGAAACCAGCCTGCCGGGTGATTTTGTGTGGCGGCGAGTTTCATGCCAGCAACGCCATCTTCAAGCCGCTAAATATTCAGGACACGCTGAGCAATGTATGCCCTGATATCGCCTTTTACTCTGCGGCGGGCGTGAATGTGAAACAGGGGGCAACCTGTTTTAATCTTGAAGAGTTACCGGTGAAACAGTGGGCGCTCAACGCCGCGCAGCAGCATGTGCTGGTGGTTGATCACAGTAAATTTGGCAAGGTCCGTCCTGCAAGGATGGGAGAACTGTCGCGCTTTGACGCCATCGTCAGTGATTGCCGCCCGGATGACGAGCTGGTGGCATACGCGAAAGCGCAGAAGGTGAAGTTGATGTATTGAGGTTATGCCGGGTGGCGCTGCGCTTACCCGGCCTACGTTCGAGCCGTTGTAGGCCGGGTAAGGCGAAGCCGCCACCCGGCAAAAACTTAGCTGAACCAGCTGCCAAACCAGCCGTGGAATTTCATTAACACAAAGTCCCACATCCGGCTGAAGAAGCCGCCCTCTTCCACCGCTTCCATTACCACCAGCGGACGCTGCTCAATAGATTTGCCGTTAAGCTGGAAATCTATCGTCCCGACCACCTGACCTTTTTTCAGCGGTGCGGTGAGCTGTGGCTCGGTCAGGGTATAGCTGGCTTTCAGGTTTTTCAGCTGACCGCGTGGAATGGTGACGGAACCCGCTTCACCCGCTCCCAGGTTCACTTCACTTTTATCACCAAACCAGACGCGCTGACTCACGAAGGTAGCGTCCGGCTTAATCGGCGTGACGGTTTCAAAGAAGCGGAAACCCCAGGTCAGCAGTTTTTCGGATTCGTTAAAACGAATTCGGTCGGTTTTCGTTCCCAGCACCACTGAGATCAGGCGCATATCGCCCTGCGTCGCAGAAGCCACCAGGTTGTATCCGGCCCCGGCAGTTGTACCGGTTTTCATGCCGTCCACGTTAACGTTGCTACTCCACAGTAGACGGTTACGGTTAGGCTGGCGGATATTGTTGAAGGTAAATTCTTTCTCTTTATGGATAGCGTACTCATCCGGCACGTCATGGATCAGCGCTTTGCCCAGCAGCGCCATATCGCGCGCGGTACTGAACTGACCCGGCGCATCCAGGCCGTGAACAGTTTTAAAAGTGGTATTGGTCAGACCCAGTTTTTTCGCGTAGCCATTCATCAGCCCAATAAATGAGTCCTGACTGCCCGCGACGTAATCGGCCAGCGCAATACAGGCATCATTTCCCGACTGAATAATGACCCCTTTATTCAGATCGGACACGGAGACCTGGTCGCCAGGCTTCAGGAACATCACGGACGAGCCGCGCAGCGCCGGATTACCGGTCGCCCAGGCATCTTTCCCGACGGTGACCATGTCATTCAGCTTGATCTTGCCCGCTTTCAACGCCTGGCCGACCACATAGCTGGTCATAATTTTCGTCAGGCTCGCCGGGTCGAGTTTCTCGTCGGCGTTACCTTCCGCCAGCACTTTCCCGCTGGCGTAATCCATCAGGATCCAGGCGCGCGCATCAACAGGCGGCGCTTCGGGCGCTGTCTGTTCCGCCGCATGGAGCGTTGGGGCAAAAAGGAAAAGCAGCGCCGAGCCTGCCGCCAGGCTGCGCAGAGAGGAAATTTTTTGCGTCATAAATGCCACCCGAGTGTCCATTCTAAAAATCACGTCACAATCACCGTGTCGCAAGAAGCGATGAGTAATAGCGCACTACAGCCTTCAAAGAAACCTGTTCCAGGTAAAGTTTTTAAAGTTTATGCAATAACATTCAGATACGCTTTGATTGCGGTGTTTTTTTTAGCATCTGTTGCGTAATTGTTAGGTTTATCTCACCATGGCGAAAAGCTGACTCGGATTCACATCTCATCGGGAGTAAATATGATTACGCTGTGGGGCAGGAACAATTCGACCAACGTGAAAAAAGTGCTCTGGACGCTGGAAGAGCTGGATTTACCGTTTAAGCAGGTTATGGCGGGCCTGGAGTTTGGCGTGAATAAAGACGCGGACTACCTGGCGATGAACCCAAACGGACTGGTGCCGCTACTGCGCGATGACGAGACAGACGCCACGCTGTGGGAGTCTAACACCATCGTGCGATACCTCGCCGCGCAGTACGGCCAGGGTCGGCTGTGGGTAGAAAATCCAGCCCAGCGCGCGCAGGGCGAAAAATGGATGGACTGGGCAAACCAGACGCTTTCCCCAACGCACCGCGTGATCCTGATGGGGCTTATCCGTACGCCGGAAGCCGATCGTGATTATCCCGCCATTCATGCCGCCCAGGACGCGTGCGAGTCGCTGTTTGCGATGATGGACGACGAACTGGCGAAGCATACCTGGTTCTCCGGCGACACGTTCGGCGTGGGCGATATCGCCGTCGCCCCTTTCGTCTGGAACCTCACTAACATGGGTCTCAGCTGGACCCCGCGCCCTCACCTTCAGCGCTGGATCCAGCAGCTCAGCGAGCGCCCGGCGTATCGCAACGTGGTGATGATCCCGGTGACCTGATTACGACCCGGACGGGCTGACTTTCCAAAGCTGCCCGTCCGTCTCGTCGGTCAGCACGTACAGATAACCATCCGGCCCGACGCGCACATCGCGAATTCGATGATCTTTATCCCCAAGAATGCGCCCGTCCTCCGTCACGGTATTGCCCTTCACGCTCAGCACGATGACGTCTTTCTCCTTCAGCGCGCCGATAAACAGCTTGTTTTTCCATTGCGGGAAGACGTCGCTGTTGTAGAACGCCATGCCGCTGACGGCGGGCGACACTTTCCAGACAAACAGCGGTTTTTCAGTGCCCTCAACGTGCTCGCCTTTCGCTTCCGGGATTTTCAGGCCGCTGTAGTTGATCCCGTGCGTCGCCATCGGCCAGCCGTAGTTTTTGCCTTTTTCAGGAATGTTGATCTCATCCCCGCCGCGAGGGCCGTGTTCATTAAGCCACAGCGCGTCGCTCCACGGGTTCATCGCCATCCCCTGCGGGTTGCGAATGCCGTAAGACCAGATTTCAGGCCGTGCACCGGCGGTGTTCACAAACGGGTTATCCGGCGGCACTTTCCCGTCCTCCGTCAGGCGCACCACCTTACCCTGAAGCTTATCCAGATCCTGCGCCGTCGGGCGCTGGTTGTTTTCACCTAAGCCAATAAAGAGATGGCCTTTGCCGTCGAACACCAGCCGTCCGCCAAAGTGGTTGCCAGTAGAGAGCTTCGGCATCTGTCGGAACACCACCTGGAAGCCCTCAATGCGCGAGAGGTCATCGCTCAACCGCCCGTAGCCCACCGCGGTGCCCGCTTTTCCATCATCACCCGCCTCGGCGAAGCTGAGCCAGATCCGCCGTGATTGTTCAAAATCCGGGGCCAGCACCACGTCCAGCAATCCGCCCTGGCCGCTCGCCCAGACCTTCGGCACGCCGACAATCGGATCGGAGAGCCCTTTCCCTGCCTGCCAGTGCTTAAGCTGCCCGTCTTTTAGCGTGATCAGCAGCCCCTTATTATCAGGCAGAAACGCCAGCGACCAGGGGTGATCCAGTTTTGTCTGTAGCACGTCGACCTTAACCGTCTCGGGCGCCGCAAGCAGCGAAAGCGGGAATAACAGTACAGGGAGGAAAAGCAGCGAGGATCGAGGCATAACGCACTCCTTTATCGGCATATGGCTTAAAGATTAGCCACTGTTCCCGGGTGCGTTAACACTTTTACAAAAGCTTAATCAAAAGGGGGAGTTGCCTCCCCCGGTTCAGTGTCGGGCAAGCGTTTCCGGCTTGTTCAGACACATGATGCAAAGCGCGAGCGTGGTCAGGCAGTTTTCAAGCTTCTCCGCGTTAACGGCAATAAAATTCGGGCAGTCGTGACGTCCGTTCATCAAACAGACCCCGGCGATGGAAAGCACCTCGGCGGCGCGGCGCAGCGCCACTAGTTCGTTTTCAGCGCAGTGCGCTTTCAGGATGGGTGCTTTTTCACGCATGAAATTGCAAAGTTCAAAGAAATTATCACGCAGATTTTCGCTTTCGCTGACTGACATATACCCTTTCGCCTTGCGGAGTTGCAGATATGCAGCCAGGTCGATTCGGGCGTTGATCAGCTTGTTAAGCAGATCGCGTTTCAGTCTGTCAACGGACATGCTATTTCCTCCTCTGTCAGCCATGTTACCCTATTAATAATAAGGTCATTTTTTGTACAATGTGATGCCTGAGATCAATAAACGATAACTGATTAACATTCTTTACAATGTTACAACGATTGCCCGCCTCAACTGCGCCATCAAGAGTGTATAAATCCCCCGCGATACGCTGTAAAATCCCGCCCTGATAACTCCATAATTGATGAATTTTTAACCTATGAGCAATGTTACGCACCCGCCGAAAATCGGCTTTGTCTCCCTGGGCTGCCCGAAGAACCTGGTGGATTCCGAACGCATCCTGACTGAACTTCGCACTGAAGGCTATGACGTGGTGCCAAGCTACGACAACGCCGACATGGTGATCGTCAACACCTGCGGGTTCATCGACAGCGCGGTCCAGGAGTCACTGGAAGCCATTGGTGAAGCCCTGACGGAAAATGGCAAAGTGATTGTCACCGGCTGCCTGGGCGCGAAGGTGGATCAGATCCGCGAAGTGCACCCGAAGGTACTGGAGATCACCGGCCCGCACAGCTACGAGCAGGTGCTGGAACATGTTCATCACTACGTACCAAAGCCAAAGCACAACCCGTTCCTGAGCCTGGTGCCGGAGCAGGGCGTGAAGCTGACGCCGCGCCACTATGCTTACCTGAAAATTTCCGAAGGCTGCAACCATCGCTGCACCTTCTGCATCATCCCGTCGATGCGTGGCGATCTGGTGAGCCGTCCGATTGGCGAGGTGCTGGCAGAAGCCAAACGCCTGGCCGACGCGGGCGTGAAGGAGTTACTGGTCATCTCCCAGGACACCTCCGCCTACGGCGTGGACGTCAAACACCGCTCCGGTTTCCACAACGGCGAGCCGGTAAAAACCAGCATGGTCGGCCTGTGCGAGCAGCTTGCTAAGCTCGGGATCTGGACGCGTCTGCACTACGTCTACCCTTACCCGCACGTTGACGACGTGATTCCGCTGATGGCGGAAGGCAAAATCCTGCCGTATCTGGATATCCCGTTACAGCACGCCAGCCCGCGCATTCTGAAGCTGATGAAGCGTCCTGGATCCGTTGACCGCCAGCTGGCGCGCATCAAGCAGTGGCGCGAAATCTGCCCGGATCTGACCCTGCGCTCCACCTTCATCGTTGGCTTCCCGGGTGAAACCGAAGAAGATTTCCAGATGCTGCTCGACTTCCTGAAAGAAGCGCGTCTGGATCGCGTGGGCTGCTTCAAGTACAGCCCGGTTGAAGGCGCAACGGCCAACGAGCTGGCGGACCAGGTACCGGAAGAGGTCAAAGAGGAACGCTGGAACCGCTTTATGCAGCTGCAACAGCAGATCTCTGCTGAACGCTTGCAGGAGAAAGTGGGCCGCGAAATTCTGGTCATTATCGACGAAGTGGACGAAGAAGGCGCGATTGGCCGCAGCATGGCGGATGCGCCTGAAATCGACGGCGCGGTGTACCTGAACGGGGAAACCAACGTCAAGCCGGGCGATATTATTCGCGTGAAGGTTGAAAACGCCGACGAGTATGATTTGTGGGGCAGCCGGGTTTAATCTTTAACCCCTCACCCCGGCCCTCCCCCAAAGGGGCGAGGGGGAACAGACCGCACCGAGCAGTCCCCTCTCCCCTCAGGGGAGAGGGTTAGGGTGAGGGGTAAGTTCCTGCAAAAACCTACCCCTTAATCCGCGGATCCAGCGCGTCGCGCAGCCCATCGCCCAGCAGGTTAAACGCCAGCACGGTCAGGAAAATGGCCAGGCTCGGGAAGATCGCCACGTGCGGGGCGATCACCATATCCGCCCGCGCCTCGTTCAGCATCGCGCCCCACTCCGGCGTCGGCGGCTGTGCGCCTAACCCCAGAAACGACAGGCTGGCCGCCGAGATAATCGACACGCCTATGCGCATGGTGAAATAGACCACGATAGACGAGACCGTTCCCGGCAGAATATGGCTGAACAGGATTGTGGCATCGCTGGCTCCCATGCTGCGGGCCGACTCGATAAAGGTCTGCTGCTTCAGCACCAGCGTGTTGCCACGTACCAGGCGCGCGAAAGCGGGAATCGTGAATACCGCCACGGCGATGATGACGTTCGCCATGCCGCTGCCCATCACCGCCACCACGGCAATCGCCAGCAGAATACCGGGAAAGGCAAACAGCACGTCGCAGATACGCATGATGATGCGGTCCCACCAGCCTTCATAGTACCCGGCCACCAGCCCAAACACGGTGCCAATCGCTGCGCCCATCAGCACCGCAAAGACCCCGGCCGCCAGCGAGATCTGCGCCCCTACCAGCACGCGGCTAAAAATATCGCGCCCGAGCGAGTCCACGCCAAACCAGTGCATCATCGACGGTCCATCGTTCAGCCGGTCGTAATCGAAGTAATTTTCCGCATCAAACGGGGCTATCCAGGGGGCGATAATCGCCACCAGGATCAGCAGTAACACAAACAACCCGGCGACCATAGCGACGGGCTGACGACGGAATCGACGCCAGAACTCAACCCACGGGGTGCGAATATGGTCCGGCCTGATCCCCGGCATAGCGTTTAAAATGGCCTGGCGACGCCAGTTCAGTAATCGCATCTTACTTATACCTGATGGCCGGGTTAATGGCGGCGTACAGCACGTCCACCACTAAGTTGATAAGAATAAACTCCAGCGAGAAAAGCAGAACTTCAGCCTGAATAACCGGATAGTCACGCATATCGACCGAGTCGACCAGCAGGCGCCCCAGCCCCGGCCAGTTAAAGACCTTCTCAACCACGATAGAACCGCCCAGCAGGAAGCCGAACTGTAGCCCCATCATCGTGACCACCGGGATCATCGCATTACGAAAACCATGCTTCAGAATGACCCATTTCTCACTCACCCCTTTTGCCCGCGCGGTGCGAATGTAATCTTCGCTCAGCACGTCGACAAAGGAGGCGCGGGTGAAACGGGCCATCACTGCCGCAACGGCTGCGCCAAGCGTCATAGAGGGCAGAATGTAGTGCTTCCAGGTGTCGGCCCCGACGGTGGGCAACCAGCCCAGCTCGACGGAGAAAATCTGCATCAGCAGCATACCCAGCGCAAACGCCGGGAAAGAGATACCGGTGACTGCCAGCGCCATACCGAGCTTATCCGGCCAGCGGTTGCGCCAGACGGCGGCAACGATTCCCGCGCCCAGGCCAAACACAACCGCCCAGCTCATACTGGCAATCGTTAACCAGAAGGTGGGCATAAAGCGGCTGGCAATCTCCTCCGACACCGGACGACGCGACACCATCGAGATGCCGAAATCGCCCTGAAGGACATTGCCAATGTAGCGCAGAAATTGCCGATACAGCGGCTGATCAAGACCGAGCTGTTGACGTACCAGTTCGATAACCGTCGCATCCGCTTCCGGTCCGGCAATCAAACGCGCCGGATCGCCGGGCAGCATGTGGACAAACAAAAACACCAGCACGGCCACAATCAGCAGCGTCGGGATAAGCCCCAGCAGGCGTTTACACACATAATTCAGCATGAGTTTTATTTTAGATCCGCGTCGTCAAAGCTAAAGCCCGTATCCGGCATGATGTAAAAACCGGTCAGCGCTTTATTGTGGGCTGAGACCAGTTTTTCCACCACCAGCGGCACCCACGGCGACTCTTTCCAGATAATGTCCTGCGCCTCTTTGTACAGGCGCGCTTTCTCTTCCGGTTTGGTGGTTTTCAGGGCATCGGCCAGATCCTTATCCACCTGCGGATTACTGTAGAACGCGGTATTGAACAGCGTTGGCGGCCAGTTCTGGGAAGCAAACAGCGGCGACAGGGACCAGTCCGCTTCACCGGTTGAAGCCGTCCAGCCGGTGTAGAACATCCGCACGCCGCTCTCTTTCTGTCCTTTGCCTTCCACTTCCGCCGCGCGCTGTCCGGCATCCATCGCCGTGACCCTGGCTTTAATGCCCACCTGCGCCAGCTGCTGCTGGGTAAATTGCAGCACCTTCTGCGCGGTACTGTGGTTATGCGACGACCACAGCGTGGTGCTAAAGCCGTTCGGATAGCCCGCCTCTTTCAGCAGTTCCCGCGCTTTCGCCGGATCGTACGGCCACGGCTGATAGCTCTGCGCGTACTCAATGGTTGGCGGCATCACGCCCGTCGCCGGGGTGGCGTAGCCGGCAAAGGCCACCTTCACCAGTGCCTGGCGGTTAATGGCGTAGTTGATGGCTTCGCGCACCTTCGGGTTATCAAACGGTTTCTGCGTGACGTTCATGCTGATGTAGCGCTGCATAATCGACGGGCTGGCCACCAGCTCCAGCTTGCTGTTTTTCGCCAGCAACGCTGCCTGTTCGTAGGGGATCGGGAAGGCAAACTGCGCTTCGCCGGTTTGCAGCATCGCGGCGCGGGTATTGTTGTCCACGACCGGCCGCCAGGTGAGGGTATCCAGCTTCGGCAGCCCCGGCTGCCAGTATCCGGCGAATTTCTTCACCTTCACAAAATCGGTCTGGTTCCAGGTAAGCAGTTCGTACGGTCCGGTCCCCACCGGGTGGAAGCCAATCTCTTTGCCGTATTTCTTCAACGCCGCAGGGGAAATCATCACCGTCGCGGGATGCGCCAGGATATTGATAAACGCCGAGAACGGCTCTTTGAGGGTGATCTTCACCGTCGCCGGATCAACCACCTCGGTTTGGGCGATATTTTTATACAGGTTATAGCGCTTAAGACCGTTTTCCGGATTGCTGGCTCGGTCCAGGTTGACCTTAACCGCCTCGGCGTTGAAGTCGGTGCCGTCCTGGAACTTCACGCCGGTACGGAGCTTAACGGTATAGACCAGCCCGTCGTCCGACACGGTATAGCCTTCCGCCAGCACGTTTTTCAGCTTCATCTCGCGGTCCAGGCCGAACAGCCCCTGGTAGAAGGATTTTGCCACCGCCTGAGAAAGGGTGTCGTTAGCATCATACGGATCCAGCGTCGTGAAGTTAGACCCCACAGCCACCACCACGTCTTTCGCCGCGATCGCGGGGGCGGCGGCCAGCGCAGCCGTCACGCTCGCGGCAAGCAGCCATTGACGAGCAACAAAAGGAACCATTGTGTTCTCCTGCCTGTTGTAAGTTATAACCGCGAGAATGCATTGCCCTGACGCGGGGGTGCGACAAAATGACCGGGACCGACTTCACGCAGCGCCACGCGCTCCAGAGTTTCGCCCCGTTTACGAATATTGCTCGGCATTTCGTCCTGCAACAGCACGCGCTGGGCGTGACGATGCTCAGGATCGGCAACCGGTACGGCGGCCATCAGCTTGCGGGTGTACGGATGCTGCGGGTTTTCAAATACCGCCCGACGGGGGCCAATTTCAACAATTTGCCCCATGTACATCACCGCCACGCGATGGCTGATCCGCTCAACCACCGCCATATCGTGAGAGATAAACAGAAACGCAATGCCCAAATCCCGCTGTAAATCGAGCAGGAGATTGATGATTTGCGCGCGGATGGAGACATCCAGCGCTGATACGGACTCATCCGCAATCACCACTTTCGGATTCAGGGCCAATGCCCGGGCTATGCAGATACGCTGTCGCTGACCGCCAGAAAATTCGTGCGGATAACGCCAGGCATGCTCCGGTTTCAGGCCCACGCGCTCCAGCAGCCACGCGACGCGGCGCTGCGCGGCTTCACCGTCGAGCAGGTTGTGCACCCGCAGCGGCTCCATAATCGAGTACCCCACCGTATGGCGCGGATCGAGCGACGCATAAGGATCCTGAAAAATAAACTGAATATCCCGGCGTACCGCCTGCAATTTACCATTGGGGAGTGTATCGATGCGCTCACCGTTGAAGGTGATGCTCCCCTCCTGCGACTCAACCAGCCTGAGCAGCGCCCGCCCGGTGGTGGATTTACCGCAGCCGGACTCCCCCACCAGCGCCAGCGTTTCGCCCGGCCAGAGATCAAAACTGACGTATTCAACCGCATGCACTTCGCGCTTCACGCGGTTAAGGATCCCGCTGCGCAGCGGGAAACGGGTCACCAGTTCACGCACTTCAAGGATCGGCCTGCCGGAAACCACCGTGTTCTGCTCGGTTTCGTCTTCCTGCTGGCCCTGTTCGGTCTGAGAGAACAGCGGAAAACGGCGCGGAAAATCACTGCCATTCATGGCGCCCAGACGCGGGACCGCCGCCAGCAGCGCTTTAGTATAAGGATGCACCGGCGCATGAAAGACCTGCTCCACCGTGCCGGTTTCCACGGCATTGCCCTGATGCATAACCAGCACCCGATCGGCAATATCCGCCACCACCCCCATATCGTGGGTGATGAATATCACCCCCATCTCCATCTCCTGCTGCAACACCTTAATCAGTTGCAGGATCTGGGCCTGAATGGTGACATCCAGCGCCGTGGTGGGTTCGTCCGCAATGAGCACCGCCGGACGGCACGACAGCGCCATCGCAATCATCACCCGCTGGCGCATGCCACCGGAAAGCTGATGCGGATAGCGGGACAAAATCGCGTGCGCCTCAGGGATACGTACCAGCTCCAGCATCCGTTTAGCTTCGTTGAGCGCCTCATCACCGCTCAATCCCTGATGCAGGCGGATAGATTCGGCAATCTGCTCGCCCACCGGGAAGACCGGGTTCAGGGAGGTCATCGGCTCCTGAAAAATCATCGCAATATCCGCCCCGCGCACCCCCTGCATCCGGGACGCGCTCAGCTCGTTGAGATCGATAACCTGACGGTTGCGACGGCGCAACAGCATCCGCTCGCTGGTGACCTGCCCGCCCGTCTGCTCAAGCAGACGCATCAGCGCCAGCGCGGTAACCGATTTACCGGATCCGGACTCGCCGACAATCGCCAGCGTCTCGCCGCGCCTGAGCGAAAACGATAAATTCTGTACTGCAGGGATGAACTGCCGCTCTTCCTGAAAGGCAATATTCAGTTGGTGGACAGCCAGCACTTCGCAGTTGTCCAGCTCTTCACTGTGCGGCACGCAATGCCCCCTTATTCACGATAAATGCCTGTGCTGGGCGCATCGCCGGCATACCCCCACGCCCGGTACATCCCTTCACTGTTGAACGGCAGCGCCACGTTGCCCTCCCGATCCACCGCGATTAAGCCACCTTCTCCGCCCAGGGCTGGCAGTTTCTCCATTACCACCCGCTCGCAGGCCTCACTCAGGCTTAATCCGCCGTAATCCATTAGCGCGGTAATGTCGTAGGCCGCCAGCGCGCGGATAAACACTTCGCCGGTGCCGGTGCATGACACCGCCGCGGTGGCGTTATTGGCGTAACACCCGGCCCCCGGCAGCGGACTGTCGCCGACGCGTCCGGGAAGCTTGTTGGTCATACCGCCTGTCGACGTCGCGGCGGCGAGGTTACCGGCTTTATCCAGCGCCACCGCGCCTACCGTGCCCATTTTGCTGCGTTCATCGAGCGGCGCGGCATGGTCCAGCTGCGTCATCCCCGCTGTACGGGCCTCCAGCAACTGCCGGTAACGCTCCTCGGTGGAAAAAAGATCGGGCGAGACCGTATCCATCCCGTGCTCGACGGCAAATTTCTCCGCCCCCGCCCCGGTCAGCAGCACATGCGGGCTTTGATCCATCACCAGACGCGCGGCCAGCACGGGATTGCGCAGTCGGCTGACGCCCGCCACCGCCCCCGCTTTCAGGGTGATACCGTCCATCACGCAGGCATCCAGTTCATGCGTTTCATCGCGCGTAAAGACCGAGCCAATACCGGCATTAAACAGCGGACACTCCTCCAGCAGGCGCACCGCTTCGGTCACCACGTCCAGCGCGCTTTCGCCCGCTTCCAGCATGCGCTGGCCTGTTTCCACAATGGCGTTCAGCGCATCAATATAACGCTTCTCCTGCTCGGGACTGAGCTGTGCACGGGTGATTGCCCCGGCACCGCCATGAATTGCGATAACCGCTTTACTCATTTCGCATCACCCATCAGCCTGGCTGGCTGCTTTTTCTATAAATATCATTATCGTCGACGAATCTTCAGATGATTTTTGAATATAGAAAGACGCAACTGTGATGTAAAGCGTACACCCATCGGGTCATACAGTTAGCCGCACTTTTCTGCCATAATGAGCGCTTTCGTTGTTACTCCGCAGGAGCCCACCATGGATTTTACCGCCGGACTGATGCCGCTTGAGACGGCACTCTCGCAGATGCTTGATCGTATTACTCCCCTGCACGACGTTGAGACGCTGCCGCTTGTGCGCTGTTTTGGCCGTATTGCCGCGCGCGATATCGTCTCGCCGCTGAACGTGCCGGGGTTCGATAACGCGGCGATGGACGGCTATGCCGTACGTCTGGCGGATTTGCAAACGGGTCAGCCGCTGCCGGTGGCAGGTAAAGCCTTTGCCGGGCAGCCGTTCAACGGTGAGTGGCCAGCGGGCACCTGCGTGCGCATTATGACCGGCGCGCCGGTGCCAAAGGGCTGTGAAGCCGTGGTGATGCAGGAAGAGACCGAACTAACGGACGACGGCGTGCGTTTTACCGCCAGCGTCAAAGCGGGACAGAATATCCGCCACATCGGGGAAGACATTACCCTCGGCGCAACGGTCTTTGCCGCCGGGCAAAAACTGACGGTCGCCGAACTGCCGGTGCTGGCATCGCTTGGCATCGCGGAGATTGACGTTGTCCGCAAGGTACGCGTGGCGGTGTTCTCAACGGGAGACGAGCTACAGCTTCCGGGTCAGCCGCTGAACGAGGGGCAGATTTACGACACCAACCGTCTGGCGGTGCACCTGATGCTTGAGCAACTGGGCTGCGAGGTGATTAACCTCGGCATCATTCCTGACGATCCGGAGAAACTGCGCACGGCGTTTATCGACGCGGACGCCTCTGCCGACGTGGTGATCAGCTCTGGCGGCGTATCGGTTGGCGAAGCGGATTACACCAAAACCCTGCTTGAAGAGCTGGGTGAAATCGCCTTCTGGAAGCTGGCGATTAAACCGGGCAAACCGTTCGCGTTTGGCAAACTTCCGCACAGCTGGTTCTGTGGCCTGCCGGGTAACCCGGTCTCTGCCGCGCTGACCTTCTACCAGCTGGTGATCCCGCTGCTGGCGAAGCTTTCAGGCAACAATGCCGACCCGCTGCCGGAACGTGTGCGCGTGCGGACGGCAACGCGCCTCAAAAAATCTCCGGGCCGTCTCGATTTCCAGCGCGGCATTCTGGCGCGCAACGCCGATGGCGAGCTGGAGGTGAGCACCACCGGGCATCAGGGTTCGCACATCTTTAGCTCCTTCAGCCAGGGTAACTGCTTTATCGTGCTGGAGCGCGATCGCGGCCACGTTGAGGCGGACGAATGGGTTGAAGTGGAACGCTTTAACCACCTGTTCGGAGGCTGACATGACGGTGGAACTGAGCGACCCGGAGATGATGCGCTACAACCGCCAGATCGTGCTGCGCGGGTTTGATTTCGAGGGTCAGGAAGCGCTCAAGGCGGCCAGCGTGCTGGTTGTCGGCCTTGGCGGGCTGGGCTGCGCGGCGGCGCAATATCTGGCTGCGGCGGGCGTCGGCCGCATGACGCTACTGGATTTCGATACCGTGTCGGTGTCGAACCTGCAACGCCAGACGCTGCACAGCGACGCGACGGTTGGTCAGCCGAAAGTGGAATCTGCGCGCACGGCGCTGGCGCGAATTAACCCCAACGTTCAGTTCACCCTGATTGACGCGATGCTGGATGACGACGCGCTGTTTGCGCAGATTGCTCGGCATCACCTGGTGCTGGACTGCACCGATAACGTCGCCGTTCGCAACCAGCTCAATGCGGGCTGCTTTGCCCATAAAACGCCGCTAATTTCCGGCGCGGCCATCCGCATGGAGGGGCAAATCAGCGTTTTCACCTACGTTGAGGGAGAGCCCTGCTACCGCTGCCTGAGCCGTCTGTTTGGCGAGAATGCGCTGACCTGCGTCGAGGCGGGCGTGATGGCGCCGCTGGTTGGGGTGATTGGTTCCTTGCAGGCGATGGAGGCGATTAAGGTGCTGGCGCATTACGGCACGCCCGCAGCGGGCAAAATCGTGATATATGACGCGATGACCTGCCAGTTCCGCGAAATGAAGCTGATGCGTAATCCGGGGTGTGAGGTGTGCGGAGGTTAAACCCCGCTGCGGCCTGATGCCCTCACCCCGGCCCTCTCCCACAGGGAGAGGGAGAAAATCGTAGGCCGGGTAAGCGCTAGCGCCACCCGGCAACAGCATCAAATAGACGTCCGCCCAAACGCCCCCTGCCAGTCCTGCTCAAACTTCACAATTGCCGCATCTACTGCCGGAGAGGTAATAAACTGCTGCGCCACGTCCAGCGGCAGCGTGATGGACTCGCACCCTGCCAGCAGGCAGTCCAGCGCCTGGCGCGGCGTTTTAAAGCTCGCGGCTAGCACTTTTGACTGCGGTGCGTGCAGCGTCAGCAATTGTTGCAGTTCAATCACGGTCTGGATCCCGTCCCCGCCCTGCGCGTCCACGCGGTTTACATAAGGGGCCACATACTCAGCACCCGCCAGCGCGGAGAGCATCCCCTGCGCTGCGCCGTATACCGCGGTACCCAGGGTCGGGATCCCTTCTGCTTTCAGCATTTTGATCGCCGCCAGCCCTTCAGCGGTCACGGGCACTTTCACCACCAGGTCATTGATTATCGCGCGCAGCTTACGTGCGTCTTCCACCATCCCCTCGGCGGTCTTCGCCATCACCTGGGCGAACAGCCGGCCCCTGCCGCCCAGCGCGTCGTGCAGCGCGGGCAGCAGTTCTTCCAAAGGCGTTTTACCCGCCGCCACAATGCTTGGGTTAGTGGTCACGCCCGCCAGCGGGAAGATACGCGCCAGCTTTTTGACTGCCGCAACGTCAGATGTGTCGAGATAAAGTTCCATGATGTCACCCTCAAAATTAGCCTGCATTTACCCTATCACGAGAAAACCTGCTCATGAATTGACCCATATCAAGATAACTTTCATTCGAAAGTAATTTAATCTTCATATGTAATCAGAGGGCAAAAAAATGATCTTCAACATACAGCGTTACTCCACCCACGACGGCCCCGGTATTCGAACCGTGGTGTTCCTGAAAGGCTGCTCGCTGGGCTGTCGCTGGTGCCAGAACCCGGAAAGCCGCTCCCGCACGCGGGACGTCCTGTTTGACGCCCGTCTGTGTCTGGACGGCTGTGACCTGTGTCAGCAGGCCGCGCCAGGGTGTGTTGAACGCGCGCTGAACGAGTTGATCATCCATCGTGAAAAATTAAGCGAAGAGACGCTCACTGCCCTCACCGACTGCTGCCCGACGCAGGCGCTTACCGTCTGCGGTGAAGAGAAGCAGGTGGAGGAGATTATGGCCACCGTGCTGCGCGACAAGCCCTTCTACGACCGCAGCGGCGGCGGGATCACCCTTTCCGGCGGCGAGCCGTTTATGAATCCTGACCTGGCGCACGCCCTGTTTAAAGCCAGCCATGAACAAGGCATTCATACTGCGGTTGAAACCTGCCTTCACGTGCCCTGGCATTATATCGAGCCTTCACTGCCGTATGTCGATCTGTTCCTGGCGGATCTGAAACATGTCGACGGCGAGGTGTTCAAGCAGTGGACCGATGGTTCTGCTAAGCGGATCCTGGACAACCTGAAGCGCCTGGCTACCGTCGGGAAGAAGATCACCATCCGCGTGCCGCTGATCCAGGGCTTTAACGCCGATGAAGCGTCGGTTACCGCCATTACCAACTTCGCCGCCGATGAACTCGGCGTCGATGATATTCATTATCTGCCGTATCACACGCTGGGCATGAACAAATACACCCTGCTCGGCCAACCCTACTCTGCCCCTGACAAACCGCTGGATAACCCTGCCCTGCTGGACTTCGCGCAGCAGTATGCCTGCCAGAAAGGGTTAACCGCGACCTTACGAGGATAAACTTATGACCACCCTGAATCTCAACACCCTCAGCGAGCGCATCAAGGCGCACAAAACGGCTCTGGTGCATATCGTTAAGCCGCCGGTCTGTACTGAACGCGCGCAGCACTATACCGAAATGTATCAGCAGCATCTGGACAAGCCGATCCCGGTACGTCGCGCGCTGGCCCTTGCCCACCACCTGGCAAAACGTACCATCTGGATCAAGCACGACGAGCTGATTATCGGTAACCAGGCCAGCGAAGTGCGTGCCGCGCCGATCTTCCCGGAATATACCGTCTCCTGGATTGAGAAAGAGATTGACGATCTGGCGGACCGTCCAGGTGCAGGCTTTGCGGTGAGCGAAGAGAATAAACGCGTTCTGCATGAAATCTGCCCGTGGTGGCGCGGCCAGACGGTACAGGATCGCTGCTACGGTATGTTTACCGACGAGCAGAAGGGCCTGCTGGAAACCGGCATCATCAAAGCGGAAGGCAACATGACCTCCGGTGACGCACACCTGGCGGTGAATTTCCCGCTGGTGCTGGAGAAAGGGCTCGACGGCCTGCGCGCGAAAGTAGCCGAGCGCCGCTCGCGCATCAACCTGACGGTACTGGACGATCTGCACGGCGATCAGTTCCTGAAAGCCATTGATATCGTGCTGGAAGCCGTAAGCCTGCACATCAGGCGCTTCGCCGATCTGGCACGTGAGATGGCCGCCAGCGAAACCCGCGACAGCCGCCGCGACGAGCTGCTGGCGATGGCGGAAAACTGCGACATCATCGCCCACCAGCCGCCAAAAACCTTCTGGCAGGCGCTACAGCTGTGCTACTTCATTCAGCTGATCCTGCAAATTGAGTCCAACGGTCACTCCGTCTCCTTTGCCCGTATGGACCAGTACCTTTACCCGTACTATCGCCGCGACGTGGAGCTGGACCAGAGCCTGGATCGCGAGCACGCCATCGAGCTACTGCACAGCTGCTGGCTGAAGCTGCTGGAGGTGAACAAAATCCGCTCCGGCTCGCACTCCAAAGCCTCTGCGGGCAGCCCGCTGTATCAGAACGTCACCATCGGCGGCCAGAAGCTGGTCAACGGCGAGCCAATGGACGCGGTCAACCCGCTCTCCTACGCAATTCTGGAATCCTGCGGCCGTCTGCGCTCCACCCAGCCAAACCTGAGCGTGCGCTACCACGCTGGCATGAGCAACGACTTCCTCGACGCCTGCGTGCAGGTGATCCGCTGCGGCTTCGGGATGCCGGCGTTTAACAACGATGAAATCGTCATCCCGGAATTTATCAAGCTCGGCGTGGAACGAGAGGACGCGTATGACTATGCGGCGATTGGCTGCATCGAAACCGCCGTCGGCGGAAAGTGGGGCTATCGCTGCACCGGCATGAGCTTTATCAACTTCGCCCGCGTGATGCTGGCAGCGCTGGAAGGCGGTCGCGATGCCACCAGCGGCCAGGTATTCCTGCCGCAGGAAAAAGCGCTTTCGGCCGGTAATTTCGGCAATTTCGACGAAGTGATGGCGGCGTGGGATAACCAGATCCGCTACTACACCCGCAAATCCATTGAGATCGAGTACGTGGTGGACACCATGCTGGAAGAGAACGTCCACGATATTCTCTGCTCGGCGCTGGTGGACGACTGCATCGAACGCGCGAAGAGCATTAAGCAGGGCGGCGCGAAGTATGACTGGGTTTCCGGCCTTCAGGTGGGGATCGCCAACCTCGGTAACAGCCTGGCCGCGGTGAAGAAGCTGGTGTTTGACCAGGGCGTTATCGGTCAGCAACAGCTGGCGGCGGCGCTGGCGGATGACTTCGAGGGGCTGACCCACGAGCAGCTGCGCCAGCGCCTGATCAACGGCGCGCCGAAGTACGGCAACGACGACGACAGCGTGGACCTGCTGCTGACCCGTGCCTACGAAACCTACATTGAAGAACTGAAGCAGTATCACAACCCACGCTACGGCCGTGGCCCAATTGGGGGTAACTACTACGCGGGCACGTCGTCTATCTCCGCAAACGTGCCGTTTGGCGCAGCAACCATGGCGACGCCGGACGGACGTAAAGCGCACACCCCGCTGGCGGAAGGGGCAAGCCCGGCCTCCGGTACCGACCACCTCGGCCCGACGGCGGTGATTGGCTCCGTGGGTAAACTGCCGACGGAAGCGATCCTCGGCGGCGTGCTGCTTAACCAGAAGCTGAACCCGTCGACGCTGGAAAACGACAGCGATCGCCAGAAGCTGATGGTGCTGCTGCGCACCTTCTTCGAGGTGCATAAGGGCTGGCATATTCAGTACAACATTGTCTCGCGCGAAACGCTGCTGGAAGCGAAGAAACACCCTGATCAGTATCGTGACCTGGTGGTGCGCGTCGCGGGTTACTCGGCGTTCTTCACCGCCCTGTCACCGGATGCGCAGGACGATATTATTGCCCGTACCGAGCATACACTGTAAAAAAACGCCCGGTGGCGCTTCGCTTACCAGGCCTACATTGTCTCCCCGTAGGCCGGGTAAGGCGAAGCCGCCACCCGGCTTTCTGACTTTCATTCGAAATTAAATTTGTGCTCCCCGTCACCTTGTTATTAGAATGTTTCAAAACGCAGTGACCCAGGAGCACAGTATGACCGTAAAAGTTATCGTCACCGATATGGACGGAACTTTCCTTGATGATGCCAAGCAGTACGATCGTGACCGCTTCCAGGCACAGTTTGAGCAGCTTAAAGCCCGTAACATCGAATTTGTTGTCGCCAGCGGCAACCAGTATTACCAGCTCATCTCCTTTTTCCCGGAGCTGAAAGATCAGATCTCCTTCGTCGCGGAAAACGGCGCGCTGGTGTTCGACCACGGCGAACAGATTTTCCACGGTGAGCTAACGCGTCATGAGTCGCAGATCGTAATTGGTGAACTACTGAAAGACAAAGGGCTGAATTTTGTGGCCTGCGGGCTGGAGAGCGCGTACGTCAGCGATAAGGCTCCAGAAGCGTTCGTGAAGCTGATGTCGAAACACTACCATCGCTTAAAACCCATCAGCGATTACCGCGACATTGACGACGTGCTGTTTAAATTCTCCCTGAACCTGCCGGACAGCGATATCCCGAACCTGGTCGATAAACTGCATGTCTCCCTGGACGGCATCATGAAGCCGGTTACCAGCGGCTTCGGTTTTGTCGATTTGATTATCCCGGGCCTGCACAAAGCCAACGGCATCAGTCGTCTGCTGAAACGCTGGAAAGTCTCCCCGCAGGCGTGCGTCGGCATTGGCGACAGCGGCAACGATGCGGAAATGCTGAAGCTGGTGAAATATTCATTTGCGATGGGCAATGCGGCAGAAAGCATTAAAGCGGTCAGCCGTTACACTACCGACGATAACAACCATCAGGGCGCGCTGAATGTGATTCAGGCCGTGCTCGACGCCCACTCCCCGTTCGACGTCTGATCCCCTACCTGCCGGAGCCTCACTCCGGCCCCTTCACTCTTTTTCCATCCTGTGGCGCCCGTCAAGGTTTTAAACTTGCATTAACTTATTTTTAACTTAAAGTATCACTTGTAGACACTTTTACTTTCGAATGAAAGATGCGAGGCAGTTATGACCTTTACCAGCGAAACGTTGCCAGCGGACCACAAAGCGGCAATTCGTCAGATGAAACGCGCGCTACGGGCCCAGATCGGTGACGTGCAGGCAGTGTTCGACCGGCTTAGCGACAAAATCGCCGCCCGCGTGGCGGAAATTAACGCCCTTAAAAATAAAGGTGAATCCGTATGGCCGGTAATCCCCTTTACGGATGTGAAAAACGGTACGATCACCGCCGAACAGCGCGAAGCGGTTAAACGTCGCGGCTGCGCGGTGATCAAAAGCCACTTCCCGCGCGAGCAGGCGCTGGCATGGGATCAATCGATGCTCGACTACCTCGATCTGAATAAGTTTGACGAGGTTTACAAAGGACCCGGCGATAACTTCTTCGGCACCTTAACGGCCTCTCGCCCGGAGATTTATCCGATCTACTGGTCTCAGGCGCAAATGCAGGCGCGCCAGAGTGAAGAGATGGCACAGGTACAGTCGTTCCTGAACCGTTTATGGACATTTGAGAGCAACGGTAAGCAGTGGTTCGACCCGGACGTGAGCGTAATTTATCCGGACCGCATTCGCCGCCGCCCACCAGGAACAACCTCGAAAGGACTTGGCGCACACACCGATTCCGGCGCGCTGGAGCGCTGGCTGCTGCCCGCTTATCAGCAGGTCTTTGCCCGCGTGTTTGACGGCAACGTTGAGAAATACGATCCGTGGAATGCTGCGCACCGTACCGAGGTGGAAGAGTACACGGTGGATAACACCACCAAATGCTCCGTGTTCCGCACCTTCCAGGGCTGGACGGCACTGTCGGACATGATCCCCGGCCAGGGGCTGCTGCACGTGGTGCCGATCCCGGAAGCGATGGCTTACATTCTGCTGCGTCCGCTGCTGGACGACGTGCCGGAAGACGAACTGTGCGGCGTGGCGCCGGGGCGCGTGCTGCCGATTTCTGAGAAGTGGCATCCGCTGCTCATCGAAGCGTTGACCAGCATTCCCGCGCTGGAAGCCGGTGATTCTGTCTGGTGGCACTGCGATGTGATCCACTCGGTCGCGCCGGTGGAAAACCAACAGGGCTGGGGCAACGTGATGTATATTCCTGCCGCGCCGATGTGCGAGAAAAACCTCGCCTACGCGAAAAAGGTCAAGGAAGCGCTGGAAACCGGCGCGTCACCGGGAGATTTCCCGCGCGAGGATTATGAGAAAAGCTGGCAGGACCGTTTCACCGTGAACGATCTGAACATCCACGGCAAGCGCGCGCTGGGCATGGCTTAACTGTCGTAAAGCCCTTCCCGCTCAACGGCGGTGCGTCGTTTTCCCTGACGTATCCGCCGTACCGATTCCCGCACGGCCAGCGTGCCGTTCAGCAGCAACGTACCCACCGGCGCGTCCGGGCGCATCAGCCGCTGCTGGAGCATATATACCGCTTCTGTTCCCAGCTCATCGCGCGGGACATGCACCGCCGTCAGAGGCACATCCTGAATCGCCGCGAGATTAAAGCCGTCGATGCTCATCACCGAGACATCCTGCGGCACGCGCAGACCGTGTTTTTGCAGGGCGCTGATGGTCCCCGCCGCCATAAAGTCGCCGCCCACCAGGAACGCCGTCGGCAGATCTTTCCCTTTTTGCTGGTGAAGCCACTCACTCACCAGCTGCTCCGTCTCTTTGGCGCTAAAGCTTGGCACCATCAGCAGATCGCGCCGGTCGCTAAACCTGAGGTTATGGCCGTGCCACGCGTCGCGGATCCCCGACAGGCGCAGCTCCATGGTATAGCGACGCAAACACAGCACATTCATCACCTCCCGGTGCCCCATCTCGAACAGGTACTCCGCCGCCCGCTCGCCAATGGCGCGGTGATCCGGCGCGACGGCGGGCAGGCGCATGTGGCGGTCCCGGCAGTTAATCAGCATGCAGGGTTTGCCCACGTCTACCGCCAGATCGTGGATATGCGGATCGTCGATACCGAGGAGGATCGCCGCCTGGGTGTCCACTTCGTTCATGCGGGCCAGAAACAGCTGGGCGTCGCTGTCGTTCTCCTCCAGCGCACAGTAACGCAGGCGAACCTCGTGCGAGGCCAGCCCTTTGCTCACGCTCTGGATGACGCGGTAGTAAAAGATGTCAGACCGCTCGTCAAACGCCCGCTGCGGGGCAAACACCATCAGGCTGTTAAGCAGCAGACGCCCCGCCGCCATGCCCTCTATTACCCCCAGCTCCCGCGCGCATGCCAGCACCGTTGCCCGTGCTTTTTCGCTGGTGTTTGCCTTCCCCGCCAGCACGCGGGAAACGGTGCTGATGGAGAGCCGGGTACGGGCGGCGATTTCGGTGATTTTAAGCCTTTTATCCATTTTGTGATCTGGCTCCGGATGTGAAATGAAAAAATTTTCACAACATCTTTATCAGGTAATAACTTGCGAGAAGGCCATAATGCCGAAAATTAAACCTCGTTTATGAGAAAGTTTGCACAAAATCCACTATTTCCTGCTCAATTTCTCTCTTAAGGTGAACCTGTCACACAACTTCCATACTAGTTGTATAGCAGCTTAGCACTCTAAAACAGATAACTTTCAAACGCCTGACGCTGTGTGACACCTGAACCTTTGTCCCTTACCGTCCGTCTTGTGGAGAAGAAAATGAGTCAGGACATCAACAACACCGTTGCGACAAGCAAAACCCGTCGCGTCATTAAGAATCTGCGCTGGTACGTACTGGTGCTGTTTCTTCTTGGCGTGACCGTAAACTACATCACCCGTAACTCGTTAGGTATTCTCGCCCCCGAGCTGAAAGAGAGCCTTGGTATCACCACCGAGCAATACTCGTGGATCGTCGGCGCGTTCCAGATCGCCTATACCATTTTCCAGCCCCTTTGCGGCTGGCTGATTGACGTTATCGGCCTCAAGATTGGCTTTATGGTCTGCGCCGGGATTTGGGCGCTGATGTGTATCTTCCACGCAGGTGCCGGGAGCTGGCTGCATCTCGCGATCCTGCGCTTCTTTATGGGCGCGTCCGAAGCCGCCGCCACGCCAGCGAACGCCAAAACCATCGGTGAATGGTTCCCGAAATCAGAGCGTCCTGTTGCCGCCGGTTGGGCGGGCGTGGGCTTCTCCATCGGTGCGATGCTGGCTCCGCCAATCATTTACTTCGCTCATGCGTCGTTCGGCTGGCAGGGTGCGTTTATGTTTACCGGCGTGCTGGCGCTGCTGTGGGTGATCCTGTGGTGGATCTTCTATCACAACCCGGAGCAGCACCCGAACCTGAGCCGCGACGAGCTGGCGTTTATCAAACAGGATAACGAACCCGCACCGGTCAGGCTGCCCTTTCTGACCGCGCTGAAAACCGTCTCGAAGAACAAACGGTTCTACGGTATCGCCATTCCGGCCTTTATGGCGGAACCCGCCTGGGCGGTGCTGAGCTTCTGGGTGCCGCTGTACCTCGCCAAAGAGCACGGCATGGATTTGAAACAGATCGCGATGTTCGCCTGGCTGCCGTTCCTCGCCGCCGACCTCGGCAGCGTGGCGAGCGGCTACCTCACCCGGCTTTATACCCGCTGGTTCGGCTGCACCCGCGTCAACTCGGTGGTGGCAAGTTCAGTGACCGGCGCGTTTTTGATGATTTCTCTGGCCGTTGTGGCCGTGACCCGCGACCCGTATATCACCATCGTGCTGATCTCCATCGGCGGTTTCGGCCACCAGATTATCTCCTGCATGCTGAGCGCGCTGGTCGTGGAGTCGTTCGACAAGGGCCAGATGGCGACGGTTAACGGCATGCGCGGCTCAGCGGCGTGGATCGCCAGCTTCCTGTTCTCTCTTTTGATTGGGGTGACCGCCGACAAAATCGGCTTCAACCCGCTCTTTATCGCCATGGGCTTCTTTGACCTGATTGGCGCTTTCTTCCTGGTGGCATTTATTGCTGAACGTCGCGCCAAGCGCGCCTGATAGTGGATGTATTGCATATGAAAACCCTGAAAAACTGGACCATCGATACGCAGTCGGCGAATCATCTGGAACTGCTGGTGGATAACCAGCACCGTCTGTGCCTGTATGTGCTGGAAGAGAATCTGTTCCGCGTGCTGATCAAGCGTAAAGGCCAGCTGGCGCTGGACCGCACCTGGAGCATCGCGCCGGAACAAGACGTACCGTGGGAAGGCCGCCGTCGTGACGATGTCAGCGGCTTCACCTGCCCGGCCTGGACACTGACGCAGCAGGGCGATGCGTTAACCGTAGCGACC
The DNA here is from genome assembly GCF_013375955.1 of Enterobacter sp. DSM 30060. Taxonomy (NCBI): domain Bacteria; kingdom Pseudomonadati; phylum Pseudomonadota; class Gammaproteobacteria; order Enterobacterales; family Enterobacteriaceae; genus Enterobacter; species Enterobacter sp. DSM 30060. The sequence goes on along the minus strand of NZ_CP056118.1, from coordinate 3,241,286 downwards.
GAACAGCTGCGCGTCACCGTCCACCAGCCCCTGTGGCTGGAGTGGCACTACCGCAATGAAGCGGGCGAGTGGCAGCCGCTGGTTAACGACCGTCCCACCAGCGCCTACCTGCTGAACGCCCACGGTGACGGCGTGGCGCACTATCTCAGCCGCCGTAAGGATGAACGTTTTTACGGTCTGGGTGAGAAAGCGGGGGATTTACAGCGTAACGGCAAACGCTATGAGATGCGTAACCTGGACGCGATGGGCTATAACGCCGCCAGCACCGATCCGCTTTACAAGCACATCCCGTTCACCCTCACCCGTCGCGATGACGTGAGCTACGGCCTGTTCTACGATAACCTGAGCAGCTGCTGGCTGGATCTGGGTAACGAGATCGACAACTATCACACCGCCTACCGCCGCTGGCAGGCGGAAGCGGGCGATATTGACTACTACCTCTTCACCGGCAAGCGCGTGCTGGACGTGACGAAAGCCTTCGTGCGCCTGACGGGGAAAACGCTGTTCGGACCGAAGTGGAGCCTGGGCTACAGCGGCTCAACCATGCACTACACCGACGCGCCGGACGCGCAGGACCAGCTGATGAACTTCATCCGCCTGTGCGATGAGCATGCCATTCCGTGCGACTCGTTCCAGCTCTCCTCCGGCTATACCTCGATTAACGGCAAGCGCTACGTTTTTAACTGGAACTACGACAAAGTGCCGCAGCCGAAGGTGATGAGCCAGGCGTTCCACGACGCGGGGCTGCGGCTTGCGGCAAACATCAAGCCGTGTCTGTTGCAGGATCATCCCCGCTACGGCGAAGTGGCGGAACGCGGCCTGTTCATTCGCGATTCAGAAACCGATGCGCCTGAACGTTCCAGCTTCTGGGATGACGAAGGATCGCATCTCGATTTCACCAACCCGCAGACGGTGCAGTGGTGGCAGAACGGCGTGACCACGCAGCTGCTGGAGATGGGCATCGACTCCACCTGGAACGACAACAACGAGTATGAAGTGTGGGACGGGGAAGCGCGCTGCTATGGCTTCGGCCAGGCGATCGCCATCAAGCATATTCGCCCGGTGATGCCGCTGCTGATGATGCGCGCCTCGCTGGAAGCACAGCAGCGCTTTGCGCCGGATAAACGTCCGTATCTGATCTCCCGCTCCGGCTGTGCCGGAATGCAGCGCTACGTTCAGACCTGGAGCGGCGACAACCGTACCAACTGGGACACCCTGCGCTATAACATCCGCATGGGCCTGGGCATGAGCCTGTCCGGACTGTTCAACGTCGGTCACGACGTCGGCGGTTTCTCCGGCGACAAGCCGGATGCCGAGCTGTTCGTGCGCTGGGTACAGAACGGCGTGATGCATCCGCGCTTTACCATCCACTCGTGGAATGACGATCGCACCGTGAACGAACCGTGGATGTACCCGAGCGTGACCCCTGCGATTCGCAGCGCCATTGAACTGCGCTATCGCCTGCTGCCGTACCTCTACACCCTGCTCTGGCAGGCGCACGCCGACGACGAGCCGATGCTGCGCCCGACCTTCCTCGATCATGAGCACGATGCGCAGACCTTTGAAGAGTGCGACGACTTCCTGCTGGGCCGTGACCTGCTGGTGGCCAGCGTCGTCGAAGCCGGGCAGCGCGAGCGCCGCGTCTGGCTGCCGGATAACGAAACCGGCTGGTACGATTTTTACACCCACACGTGGTATGCGGGCGGGCAATCGATCGTCCTTGATGCGCCGCTGGAAAAGCTGCCGCTTCTGGTGCGCGCAGGGGCCGGTTTGCCGCTCAGCGAACGCATCCGTCACGTGAGCGCCGATAAAGACGTTACCCGTGAGCTAAAACTGTTCCCGGTGAAAGGCGTCGGCACCACCTCCGGGCTGCTGTTTGAGGATGACGGCGAAAGCTGGGGCTACCTGAACGGCAATGCGCTGTGGGTGGAATGGGAGATGGTGTGCGACGGCGCAAGTATCAACCTGAAGGTGAATGCGCGCGGCGACTATCGTCCGGCATGGAAGGCACTGAAGGTGTCGTTACCGACGGGGGAAAAACGTACGCTGCGGGTGAACGGGGTTGAAGGGGGCGAGTGGGTGGTTTAGTGCGGCCTGATGCCCTCACCCTAACCCTCTCCCACAGGGAGAGGGGATAGAACGTAGGCCGGGTAAGGCGAAGCCGCCACCCGGCTATTTTTTTAACTCTCGATACCTTTACTGCGCAGGTAATCTTCGTAGTTACCGGTGAAGTCCACCACGCGCTCTGGCGTGATTTCAATCACGCGGGTCGCCAGGGAGCTGACGAACTCACGGTCGTGAGAGACGAAGATTAGGGTGCCCTGATACATCTCCAGCGCCATGTTCAGGGATTCGATCGATTCCATATCCAGGTGGTTGGTTGGTTCGTCCATCACCAGGATATTCGGTTTTTCCATCATCAGCTTGCCGAACAGCATACGGCCCTTTTCACCACCGGAGAGCACTTTGGCGGGCTTTTTGATGTCGTCCTGGCTGAACAGCAGACGCCCCAGAATGCTGCGTACCGCCTGCTCGTCGTCGCCTTCCTGCTTCCACTGGCTCATCCAGTCGAAGACGGTCAGATCGTTTTCGAACTCATATTCATGGTCCTGCGCGTAGTAACCAATCTGCGCGTTTTCAGACCATTTCACGGTACCGTTATCCGGTTGCATTTCGCCCACCAGAGTTTTTAGCAGGGTAGATTTACCCACGCCGTTGGCGCCCAGGATAGCAATCTTCTCGCCCACTTCCAGCAGCAGGTTGAAGTTTTTGAACAGCGGGCCTTCATCGAAGCCTTTGGTGAGGGCTTCCACTTCCAGCGCGTTACGGAACAGCTTCTTGTCCTGCTCGAAGCGGATGAACGGGTTCTGACGGCTGGAGGCTTTTACCTCTTCGAGCTTGATTTTGTCGATCTGACGGGCACGCGACGTTGCCTGGCGCGATTTAGAGGCGTTGGCGCTGAAGCGGCTCACGAAGGATTGCAGGTCCGCAATCTGCGCTTTCTTCTTGGCGTTGTCGGCAAGCAGACGTTCACGCGCCTGGGTTGCCGCCGTCATGTACTCATCGTAGTTGCCCGGATAAACGCGCAGCTCGCCGTAATCCAGATCCGCCATGTGGGTACACACCATGTTAAGGAAGTGACGGTCGTGCGAGATGATGATCATGGTGCTGTCGCGATCGTTCAGCGTCTGCTCCAGCCAGCGGATGGTGTCGATGTCCAGGTTGTTGGTCGGTTCGTCGAGCAGCAGGATGTCTGGATTAGAGAACAGCGCCTGCGCCAGCAGCACACGCAGCTTCCAGCCTGGCGCAACTTCGCTCATCGGACCATAATGCTGTTCAACAGGAATGCCGACGCCCAGCAGCAGTTCGCCCGCACGCGCTTCCGCAGAGTAGCCGTCCATTTCGCCGTATTGCGTTTCCAGGTCGGCCACTTTGTAACCGTCTTCTTCGCTCATCTCAGCGAGACCGTAGATACGATCGCGCTCCTGCTTCACTTCCCACAGCTCCGCATGCCCCATGATCACGGTGTCGAGCACGGTGAACTCTTCGAAGGCGAACTGATCCTGACGCAGCTTACCGATACGCTCGTTCGGGTCGAGCGACACGTTGCCCAGCGTCGGCTCCAGGTCACCGCCGAGGATCTTCATAAAGGTGGATTTTCCGCTACCGTTGGCACCAATCAGGCCGTAACGGTTGCCGCCGCCAAATTTGACGGAAATATTTTCGAACAGCGGCTTACTGCCAAACTGCATAGTGACGTTGCTGGTAACTAACACGGAGAGATTCCTGCGAAAAGTGTGATAAACGCGGCATTATGCCACAATTCCGAATTGAGATCCTGTGTTGCGGTAATCCACTAAACTTTAACAAAATCGAAAAAAATGTGATTTCGTACACATCTGAATTCCCAGTTAACGGGAATGCACATATAATGCGCTCCCATTACAGATTCAGACTTCTCAACTCATCGCCAGAATGGCTTAGATACCTCGCATAACATGAACATGAAATTAACAACGCTTTTTGCGGCGGCGTTAGCCGTAGTAGGTTTTTGTAAGACCGCGTCTGCGGTGACGTATCCCCTGCCGACAGACGGAAGCCGTCTGGTGGGTGAAAACCAGGTGGTGACGGTTCCGGAAGGTAACACTCAGCCGCTGGAATACTTCGCGGCGCAGTATCAGCTCGGCCTGTCTAACATGCTGGAAGCGAACCCGGGCGTTGACCCGTATCTGCCGAAAGCGGGTACCGTACTCAACATTCCACAGCAGCTGATCCTGCCGGATACCGTGCACGAAGGTATCGTGATTAACAGCGCCGAAATGCGTCTGTATTACTACCCGAAAGGCACCAACACCGTGATCGTGCTGCCTATCGGTATCGGTCAGCTGGGTAAAGACACCCCGCTGAACTGGACCACCAAAGTGGAGCGTAAGAAAGCGGGCCCAACCTGGACGCCGACCGCCAAAATGCACGCTGAGTACATTGCTGCCGGTGAACCGCTGCCGGCCGTTGTGCCTGCTGGCCCGGATAACCCGATGGGTCTGTACGCGCTGTACATTGGTCGTCTGTATGCCATCCACGGTACTAACGCCAACTTCGGTATCGGCCTGCGCGTAAGCCACGGCTGCGTACGTCTGCGTAATGAAGACATCAAATTCCTGTTCGATAACGTGCCGGTCGGTACGCGCGTGCAGTTCATTAACGAACCGGTGAAAGCGACGTCAGAGCCGGACGGCAGCCGTTACATTGAAGTGCATAACCCGCTGTCCACCAGCGAAGATCAGATCAACAACAACGAAATCGTACCGATTAAGCTGACCAGCGCGGTGCAGTCCGTTACCTCTCAGGCGGATGTTGACACGACCATCGTTGACCAGGCGATTCAGAACCGTTCCGGTATGCCGGTGCGTTTGAACTAATCGCGAGCACGAACAAAGCGGGCCTCAAGGCCCGCTTTTTTTTATCCGTTATTCACAATTACGATGCCGCCATGATCATAGCGATAGTGACAATGGGCGTACTCCAGCGGCGTACCATCTTCCAGATAGATCACCTGCTCGACCTCCAGCACCGGGTCGGTTGGCTCACAGACCAGATGCTGCATATCCAGCGCACTGGGCTTCAGCGCCCGCACCACACGATACGATCCCATGATCTTCAGCCCCAGCGTCTCCTGCACATACCGGAATACCGAACTTTCAAGATGGGTTTTGTTCAGCCCGGGCACCAGATTGAGCGGCATCACCGTGGCGTCCAGGGACATCGGCTCACCGTTGAGTAAACGCAGACGGATGAAGTCATAGATCGGCGTATCCGGATTTATCATCAGCGAGGCCTGCTCTTTCTCGTTCGGGAAGCGAAGTTCGAAGTGCACCACCTGGCTCGTCACCGTGCCTAAATGTTCCCAGGTTTTGGTCGCCCCAAAGTAGTCGCTGCCGGAGAGATCCCACTGGGAAAGCTGGAGGAAATTTTTGCGGATAAACGTGCCCTGTCCCTGCCGGGTATAGACCAGCCCTTCTACGATCAGCTGACGCATCGCCTGCTGAATGGTCATCCGGCTGGTGCTGAATTCCGCCGCCAGCGCGAACTGGTCCGGCAACGGTTCATTGGCGGCGTACTGCTGGGTAATAATGCGTTTCTTAATTTCCCGCGCTATGGTGATGTACTTCGCCGCCATCTTCCTTCCTTAAATTAGTTTTCTGTCCCGCTGTTTTTCACGGCCACTCGCTCGGCCACCTTGAGGAAAGGCAGGTAGAAGAATACACCAAATACGATGATTGCCAACTGCACCACCACCGCCCGCCAGTCCCCCGCCGTCGCCAGCCAGGCGCTGAGGATCGGCGGCGTGGTCCACGGGATCATCACCACGCAGCGCGACATCAGACCCAGCGTGGTACAGAGCCACGCAAAGTAAATCCCGATGGCGGGCAGCAGCACAAACGGGATCATCAGCGGCAGGTTAAAGACAATCGGCAGGCCGAAAATCACCGGCTCGTTGATGTTGAACAGACCCGGCGCCAGTGACAGACGCGCCACCTGCTTCGCTGATTTCTGTCTTGAGAAGATGAAGATAGCGATCAGCAATGAGATAGTGCTGCCCGTCCCGCCCACCATGCCAAAGGTCGGCACAAAAATGTTGTTGATGATGTGTGGGATCGGCTGGCCGTTGGCAAAGGCCAGCATGTTCTCGTTGGTGTTAATCAGCAGAAACGGCTCCAGCACCACGCTGTTGACTACCGACTGATGAATACCGAGCGTGAACAGGAAGTTACCGAAGCTGTAAATGAAGATCGTCCCGGGCAGACTGGTGTTGATCAGCCGCAGCGGCTGCTGAATGAATGTCGTAATGAGATGGATCAGATCCGTATGCAGCACGTTCGCCAGTATGGCCGCCAGCACCGCAAACAGGGAGAGCGTGAGGATTGTCGGGATCAGCGCGGTAAAGGATTTGCTCACCGCCGGAGGCACGTTCTCCCCCAGCGAAATGTGCAGCGCCTTCAGCCGTGAAATGGCGATAAACAGCTCGGTTGAGAGCAGCCCAATCAGCACCCCGGCGAAAATCCCGGTCGAGCCGATATTGGCGAACGTCAGCACCTGGGTGACGTTCACCGTGGCGTCGCTGCCGACAGGCGTAATCTGTAAGCTCATCGGCATCATGATGATGAAGCTGCTGACGGCGATAACCACTGCCGAGACCGGATTGTCGAAATCTTTGTTGCGCGCCAGCGACCAGGCGATCATCGGCGCCAGCAGCAGCGCGGCGATGTTCAGCGTGCCGTTGATAATCGCCTCGCCCCACACCTTAAACTGCGTGAGCGTGTCGCCTTCCAGCACCCATGGAAACACGACGTTGTTCACCAGCACCGCCAGACCGGCGAGGATGAAAATCGGCATCACCGTGGCGAAAGCGTCCCGCAGGGATCGCAGGTGTACCTGGTTTGCCAGGCGCGCCGAGAACTCAACAAATTTATCGACAAAAGACTGCATGTGCGGTGTTATTTTTGTTTCAGACATAGCGGAGTATTCCCATCAATCAGTCACAAAAACGGCCCGGCAGCGTACGGCTTACATCTCGCGTCCGTTAGTATGGATAACCTGTTTTAACCACGCGTAGCTCTTCTTCGGCACGCGCTTAAGGTCTTTCAGGTCGTGATTTTCACGGTTGACGTAGACCACGCCGTAGCGCTTACGCATGTCACCCTGCGAGCTGAGAATGTCGATTAAGCCCCAGCCGAGGTAGCCCATTACCTCTGCCCCGTCCTCGAATATTGCCGCTTTCATCGCCTCGATGTGCGCCCGGTGGTAGTCGATGCGGTAGGTGTCCTCGATCGGGTTTACCCCGTCCCAGGACTCGATCACGCCGATGCCGTTTTCAATCGGGAATACCGGCATCCGCCAGTCGTTGGCATAGCGGGTGATGATGGTGCGAAAGCCCAGCGGGTCGATCTGCCAGTTCCACTCGGTGGCTTTCAGGTACGGGTTATTTTTCTCGCCATGCAGCAGGTAATGGTTCACCGGCGTGCCTTCAGGAATGGCATCGCTGTCCAGCGTTTTGCTGGCGTAATAGCTGAAGGCCATAAAGTCGTTCTTCGTGCGCGCAAACAGCGCGAGATCGTCTGCGCGGTAGATATCACCGAAGCCCTCCTGCTCCACCACCGCCTTCACCGCCGGGCTGTAGCCCTGTCCCGCGAAGACGCGCAGCAGGTTCTGGTTGAGGAATTCGTCGTACTGCTGGGCGCAGAAGATATCACGCGGTTTGCAGGTGGCTGGATAAATCAACTGGTGCGCCAGCATGCCGCCCATCAGCTTGCCCGGCTTAGTCTGGTGCAGGTATTCGGTCAGAGTCATGTGCGCCACCATCGCATGGTGCTGAAGCTCATACAGCTCGCGCAGGGTTTGCTCGCCTTTCATGTAACCGGAAATGCGAAAAGCTTCCGGCATATGGAAAATGTTCTGCTCGTTGAAGGTCAGCCAGTACTTCACGCGATCGCCGTAGCAGTCGATCATCTTCTTGCCGTAGCGGATAAAGGCCTCCATCACCCGGCGTTCGTTGAAGCCGTTGTACTCCTGCGCCAGCGCCAGCGGCATATCGAAGTGGTAGAGGCAGACCATCGGCTCAATACCGCGGGCGAGCAGATCGTTAATAAAGCGGTCGTAAAACGCGATACCTTCGGCGTTGAACTCGCCGTCACCCTGCGGGCAGACGCGGCTCCAGGAGATCTGGAAGCGGTAGCAGTTCATGCCCAGATCCTGCATCAGATCGAAATCTTCCCGGTAGCGGTGGTAGGAGTCGGTCGCCACTTTCCAGTCGGAGATGTTTTCTCCTGCTTCCCGAATGTCATATACCGACATCCCCTTCCCGCCCTCATTCCATGCCCCTTCCGTCTGCATGCTGGATACCGAGTTGCCCCATAAAAAACTGGCTTGCAGTGATTTGTTCATGGTCTCTCCCTATATGACTAGTCATTTAAATTTAATGACTAGTCATATAGATCGAGATGAAACATCAGGCAAAGAGAAGGAGCATTTTTTGTGAGGTGGGTTGAAATAAAGACCAGAGATAGTAGCCCCGGTAAGCGAAGCGCCACCGGGGAAAAGGAAGGTTACTGCTGCGCGAGCTGACTACGTCGGTATTCCCCCTGCCGCTCCAGCATCCAGCCTGGATATTCGCGCGGCAGCGCGCTGACGGCATCAAGCTGTTTAAGCTCGTCTTCGCTTAAGCGGATCCCGGTGGCGGCAATATTATCGTCCAGCTGATCGACGCGTTTCGCACCAATAATGACGCTGGTCACCGCTTTTTGATGCAGCAGCCATGCCAGCGCGATTTGCGCCACGGAGACGCCCCTACGCTCGGCAATGACGCGCATTACGTCCACGCAGTCGAAGGCGCGATCTTTATTCACCGGCGGGAAGTCAAATTCCAGACGGCGGCCTCCGGTTTCGCTCTGCCCGTCACGACCGTATTTTCCGCTCAGCAGGCCGCCCGCCAGCGGGCTCCAGACCATTAATCCGACGCCTTCGCTCTGCATCATCGGCACCAGCTCGCGCTCCAGGTCACGTCCGGCAATGGTGTAATACGCCTGCAACGATGCGAAACGCGCCAGCCCAAGACGTTCAGAAATACCGAGCGCTTTGGCAATCTGCCACGCAGTCAAGTTCGAGACGCCGATGTATCGCACGTGACCGTGCTGCACAAGGTTATCCAGTGCGTAAAGCGTCTCCTCAATGGGGGTCGCGGGGTCGAAACCGTGCAGCTGATAGAGATCGATATGATCGAGCTGCAGGCGGCGCAGGCTGTTCTTTACGCTGTCGATAATGTGATAGCGCGAGCCGCCGCGTGAGTTCACTCCCGCCGTGCCCGTTTCACCAAACACCTTTGTGGCGACCACCACGTTTTCACGTGGAACGTTCAGGTTTTTCAGCGCCTGCCCGAGGATCTCCTCCGAGCGTCCTTCCGAATAGACGTCGGCAGTGTCGATAAAGTTGATGCCCGCGTCCAGCGCGCGGCCCACCAGCTGCTCGGCTTCGTTTTGCCTAAGCTGGCCAATCTTGCCCCACATGCCGCCCTCGCCGCCGAAGGTCATGGTGCCGAGGCAGAGTTCAGAAACAAACAGTCCGGTATTGCCCAGTTTTTGATAACGCATAACGCTTTCCTCGCATGTCGATTGGGTGTCTGTTAGTTATACCCGCCCCCCAGCCATCGCGAATGTGGCGTTCCTGTCCGTTTCTTGCCCAATCCTCTGAATCTATCCGCGCGGGGCATCGCCAAAGACGCTGTAGTCTGGCAGCTGAACCTGCTGATACGGCTCCCAGCCGCCGCCGAGGGCTTTGTAGAGCGCCACCAGGTCAAGCGCGCTCTGCACCTGCGCCTGCGCCCGCTGCTGTTCGGCCTGAGCGAGCTGACGCTGGGCGTCCAGCACGTCAATAAAACTGGCGATCCCCTGCCGGTAGCTGTCGCTGGCGAGATCAAAAGCGTTTTGCAGCGCGTCGATGGTTTTCGCCAGGCCCGCCTCACGCTGCTGGTCAGTGCGATAGCTCACCAGCGCGTTTTCAACGTCGCCGAGCGCCGTCAGCACCGTCTGACGGTAGTCCAGCACCGCCGCCCCTTGCTGTGCGCGGGCCACCTTGACGCTGGAGACCAGCCGACCGCCCTGGAAGATGGGGATGGAGACCTGCGGACCGAAGCTGTAAAAGTGGCTGCTCCAGTCGGTCAGCCAGCCGGATTCGCTGTTACGCAGGCCAAACTGCCCGGAGAGGGTGAAGCTTGGGAACAGTTCGGCTACCGAGACGCCAATTTGCGCCGTGGCGGCATGGAGGTTCGCCTCAGCTTCGCGCACGTCCGGGCGCCGACGCGCCAGCGTTGACGGAATGCCGGTTTGCACAATATCCGGCAACGCTGGCATCGGCTGCACGGATTGTAATTCGGCATCCAGCGCCCCCGGCGGTTTGCCGAGCAGGATGGCCAGCCCGTTCATCGCCTGGCGTTCCTGCGCCTGATACTGCGGCAATTGGGCTTCAAGATTGCCCAGCTGCGCCCGGGCGTTTTCTACGTCCATCTGCGGTGACAGCCCGCCCCGCTGGCGGCTTTCGGTCAGATCCAGCGTCTGCTGCGCGCTTTCAATTTGCGTATTAAGCGTGGCAATGATGCTCTGCGCTCCTCGCAGCTGTAGCCACGCCCGCGCCACTTCGGCTTCCAGCGAGACCAGCGCATCGTTACGCTGCTCGATCGCCGCCCGCTGCTGCGCCTCGGCCGCTTCTACCTGACGGCGCACCTTGCCCCACAGGTCGATTTCCCACTGAGCGTCGAAGCTGCCCTGATAGAGGTTAATCGGCTGCGTCAGCGGGCCTAACGCGCTTCGCAGCTGCGGATCGACATTACTCAACTGGTCATACACGCCGTGGGATTTCAGCTCCCCTTCCAGCCCAAGCTGCTGGCGCGTCGCCTGCACATTGCCATTCACCGACGGGAAAAATGCCCCGCCGGCCTGGTTAATCTGTTCGCGCGCGCCGGCAATGCGCAATACCGTTTGCTGTAGCGTCAGATTTCCGGCGATGGCGCGTTCAATCAGGCTGTCGAGCTGCGGCGAGCCGAAAGTTTTCCACCAGCGCGGGTTAGTTGCCGCGGAGGACGTTTGTGATTTCACCGCGCCGTCGCCCTTATCGTTCCAGTGCGTGGTGGCGGGCGGTGCAGGCTGTTGGTAGTCCGGCCCGACGGCGCAGCCCACCAGCAGCATCATTATCATCAGGGGGTGTAAACGTCTGTGTATCATCAGTGTGCTCCTGCACTCCCCTCGCTCTTAACCGGCGAGAGCAACAAACAAAACGGAATCAGTAAGAAGGCCACCGCGCTCAGAATGGTGAAGACGTCAATGTAGGCCAGAAAGCGCGACTGCTCGATCATGGTCTGGTACATCCGCCCGGTGGCAATGCCGGTCGGATCGCCCACCTGAGTGGTGAAGTTCTGGATCGCCTGGGCGCTTTCGCGTATCGCCAGCTGGAACTGCTCATTAAACGGCGAAGCGTGGTAAGCCAGATGCGCGCTGTGCGCCTGCGAGCGCTCGGTGATCGCCGCCGTCGAGAGCGAAATCCCAATCGAGCCGGCCACGTTGCGGAACATGGTAAACAGCGCCGCCGCGTCGGCGTTAAGCCGCCTCGGGATCGAGATAAAGGCGATGGTGGTGAGGGGCACAAACAGGAACCCGAGTCCAATCGACTGGGCGCTGCGAAACAGCACCAGCGTTTCGAAATCGATATCCGGCGTCAGCGTCCGGGACCAGAAGAAGGACACCGCCAGGCAGGTAAAGCCGAAGGCGATGATCCAGCGCGTCTGCACCACCGGCATCAGCTTCAGTACCAGCGGAATAGTCAGCACAATCAGCACCGCGCCGGGCGAGAGCACCAGCCCGGACCAGGTGGCGGTATAGCCCAAATCCTGCTGCGCCAGTTGCGGAATAACCACCGAACTGCCGTAGAGGATCATCGCCATCCCCGCCATCAGCAGGCTGGAGATCGCAAAGTTGCGATCCTTCATACAGTGCAGATCCACCACCGGCTTTTTGGCATACATCAGCCAGTAGATCGCGCCGATAATGCCGACCAGCGTCAGTACCGCGAAGGTGCGGATAAAGTTCGAATAGAACCAGTCATCATCTTCGCCCCGGTCGAGCATCACCTGCAAACAGCCAAGTCCGAGAGCGATCAGGCCGATCCCCGTCCAGTCGACGGTGAGCTTCTCTTCCGACTTTTTCTCCCACGGCGGATCTTCCAGCAGCTGATAGATGGCCAGCACCGTCACAATCCCTACCGGAATATTGATAAAGAACACCCAGCGCCAGGAGTAGTTATCGGTGATCCAGCCTCCCAGCGTCGGGCCAAGTACCGGCGCGACGATAATGGCAATGGATGAAAGGCCAAAGGCTTTGCCCCTGTCCTCCGGCTTGAAGTAATCGAGCAGCACCGATTGCTGCGTGGGCTGCAACCCGCCGCCAAAAAAGCCCTGCATCACACGGAACAGGATGATTTGCCAAAGCTCGGTGGCGATGCCGCACAGGAACGAGCAGATGGTGAACATCACAATGCAGATCAGGAAGAACTGCTTGCGGCCAAACAGCCGGCTCAGGAAGGCCGAGATCGGCAGCACGATGCCGTTCGCCACCAGGTAGCTGGTGAGCACCCAGGTAGATTCGTCATAGCTGGCCGAGAGCGACCCCGCGACGTGGGGCAGCGCCACGTTGACGATGGTGGTGTCCAGAATTTCCATAAACACCGCCAGGGTGACCACAATCGCCACCGCCCACGGGTTACTGGCGGGCTTCCAGTTTTCGTGGCTGCTGTCCGTCATTCCACGGTGACCTTCGGTTCAACCGACAGCCCCAGCGGCAGCGGTTTGTTCGGATCCAGCCCCTTATCAATGACGATTTTCACCGGCACGCGCTGAACGATCTTCACAAAGTTACCGGTGGCGTTTTCCGACGGGAAGGCGGAGAAGCGCGAGCCGCTGCCCTGCTGGATGCTGTCAATATGGCCTTCGAGCGCCATATCCGGCCAGGCATCGACGGACACGGTCACTTTGTCGCCCGGCTTCATACGTTCAAGCTGCGACTCCTTGAAGTTCGCCACCACCCACACGTTCGGGGAAACCAGCGAGAACAGTGCCGTGCCTGCCTGCACCAGCGTACCAGGCTGGACGTTGCGTTTGGTGACAAAACCGTCGAACGGGGCGCGGACTTCGGTATAAGAGAGGTTCAGGTTGGCGGTTTCCAACTGCGCTCTGGCCTGATCGACCTGCCGTTCGCGGGCTTCGACGTTAGTCTCCTGCTGGCGGATTTGCAACTGGACCTGCTCCGCCACCTCCAGCTGCGCCTGCGCGCTGGCCAGACCCGCCTGTGCACTCCGCAGTTGAGCGTTCGCGGCATCGATGCTTTGTTGTGTGGTCGCGCGGGGGTCAACGCCGCGCTGACGGCGGTACTCCGCCTGAGCGTTGGCCATATCCGCCTGGGCTTTCAGTACCTGGGCTTTGGCTTCATCGCGCTGGGCGGGATATTGCACCTTCGAGAGCGCCAGCTGCGCCTGTGCCTGATGCAACTGCGCAACCGCCAGCCCAAGCTGGGCCTGAGCCTGATCACGCTGGGCGGTGGTATCACGCGGATCGATCACCACCAGCACATCCCCTTTCTTTACACGCTGGTTATCCCGCACGCGAAGTTCGGTAACGTAGCCTGCCGTTTTTGGGGCAATGGTCACTACGTCGCCGTCGGTGAAGGCGTCGTCGGTGGTCTCTTCGTTACGGGTCAAAAACCACCAGACCAGCGCCACAATCACCATCACGATGACCACGATGCCAAGGATAATTAACGGTTTTTTGCCCGGGCGCTTGCGCTCGTTATTGTTTTGATCCTGCTCGTCAGCAGGTGGATTTTGATCTTCTGCCATAGTTCAGCAACGGTCCTGTCAGTGAGCGGCATCACACTATGCCGTTCACTAAAGCTAGGACGTTGCTATACATTTGCCAGGAAAAACTGACAAATTGCGCACTATATGAGAAGGAATAGTCCGAAACCGACCGCCGCAGACCAGAGCAGCATCGGGATTGACCATAAATGGAAGCGCCACCAGATGCGGCGATCGTTGGCCATCCGCAGGGCGATGAGGTTGGCCAGCGAGCCGGGCAGCAGCCCAAAGCCGCCGACGTTGACCGCCCACGCCAGCAGTACCGTTGGGGGAATATAGTTAAGCAGCAAAATGGTGGACGGCACGTTACTGATCACCTGCGAGAGACCAATCGCCGTCAGCCATAGTCCCGGCTGCGACAGACCGCTGACGCTATGGAGAACGGTCTGCAATACCGGGAGCTGGATCAGTAGATGGACGTCAATAAACATCGCCATAAACACCAGCAGCAGCGTCCAGTCAACGCTCACCAGCACCCGCCGGGCGAGGAACAGGAAGCCACACGCCACCAGCAGCGCGCCCGCCAGCGCCTGGTTTAACTCCAGCGCGGTAATGAAAACGATATACAGTCCCAGGCAGCTCCAGACGAGACGCGGCTGCCACTGGGGGCCGGTGGTACCGCTGTGGTACTGCAACGATTTATTCGGGAAAGCAAACCAGCCCACCACCAGCAGCGTCGCCACGATCGCCAGCGCCAGCGGCGCCATCTGCCAGGTAAATGCGGTAAACGACAGGCCGGAGCGTCCCCACAGCAGAATGTTCTGCGGGTTACCGATCGGCGTGAGCAGCGAGCCTGCATTGACGGCGAGCGCTTCAAAGATAATCAGACGGGTAACCGGTATTTCGCACAGCTTACGCAGCGTGAGCGTAAGCGGCACCACGATAAACAGCGCTACGTCATTAGTGAGGAACGTCGACAGCAGCGCCGCCGAAAAGACCATGAACAGAGCCAGCTTGCGCTCGGTGGCGAAGCGGCGCACCATTTTGCGCCCCAGCACGTCAAAATAGCCGCTCAGCTCCACGCCTTTGGTGAGCATCATCAAACCGCTCAGGGTAATAATGGTGCGCCAGTCTATGGCCGCTGGCCAGGTGTGCGGCGTGAAGGGAACAAAGACGCTGAGCCCAACGCCAGTGATAAGTAAAAGATGGAAAAAACGATCGCGTTTCAGGGCCTGCAAGCCGGGGATGTTCATTCAGCGGCGGGGCCATATTTGAGCGTAAATTCGCGGAACTTCACCAGCGTCTCTTCGCTGACGTGGTGTTCCATACCTTCGGCATCCCGACGGGCAATTTCCGGGCTGACGCCCAGCACCAGTAAAAAATTCTCGACGATCTGATGGCGCTCGCGGCTCTCCTGCGCCAGCTTTTCGCCTTCAGCGGTGAGAAACACCCCGCGCCAGGGGATCATCTCGATCAGCCCGACCGACGCCAGACGTTTTAACATTTTGGCAACGGTTGGCTGCGACACCCCCAGGCGTGCGGCCATATCCACCTGGCGCGCTTCTCCAACTTCACGAATCAGATCGGAGATCAGTTCAACATAATCATCAATCAGCTCCCGGCGGTGCGCCTCACGCACCTGGCGGAAGCCTTCCACATGTTCTTCAACGTTCACCAGTTGCGTCGTTTTTTTTGTTGTTGGCTTACCTGCGCGACGGTTCATTGTGCTTCCTCAATGGGTTGACGCTTCCAGCGCCCTGTAACGGAGCGCACATTGTAAACCATAGCTCTACAAGCACAAAAAATTAACGAATTAGCCATAGCTATACAATATAGCCTGTGCTATATCTTTATGTAATGCAGTCACCCTTCACGGATCGAAGGGATCATGAATCAGGAGGTCTTATGAATGAATTCAAGAGGTGTATGAACGTGTTTACCCACTCTCCTTTTAAAGTGCGTCTAATGCTGTTGAACATGCTGTGCGATATGTTTAACGCCAAACCGCATCAGGACGACAAATCTTCTCACTAAGCGGCGTCGCGGCACGCCGCTTCATTTTCCTGTCACACTTTCGTTGTAAACTCACTTTTTCCTGATTATTTTTGCGGATTTGCAGCCCCCTTCGCAAAACATCTGTTTAGCAACTGTTGACCTTGATTCACGCTCGCACTATCTTCTTGCAGCCCTGCACAATTTGCGGCTCGCTGAAGCGGACCTCCATTCCCTTTCCACGCACTGTCCGGCAGGCTTTGACCCTTGACGCCAGGGTGAGCACATGGCGTTTTCGTGATAGTGATCTATGAACGTAACCCTGATTGATACACTTGTTACCCGCAGCCGGGCCCTAAGCCCGTGGACGGGATTCTATTTTTTGCAATCGCTGTTGATTAACTTTGCTCTTGGCTACCCCTTTAGCCTGCTTTATGCCGTCGGGTTCACCTGCATTCTTCACCTGCTATGGCGAAGCGCACCGCGCATGCAGAAAGTGCTTATCGGGATCTGTTCTCTGGTGGCTGCCGCCTATTTCCCGTTCGGCCAGGCCTATGGCGCGCCGAACTTTAATACCCTGCTGGCGCTCCACTCCACCAATATGGAAGAGTCTACAGAGATCCTGACGATCTTCCCGTGGTACAACTACGTGGTTGGCCTTTTCATTTTTGCTCTCGGCGTGATTGCGGTTCGCCGTAAGCAGGTCGGGAAAAAAACATGGGGTAAAATTGAAAGCCTGTGCCTGGCCTTTAGCGTAGTGACGTTTTTTGTTGCGCCGGTACAAAATCTGGCCTGGGGCGGCGTGTTTAAGCTTAAAGATACCGGGTATCCGGTGTTTCGCTTCGTTAAAGACGTGGTAGTGAATAACGAGGAAGTGCTCGACGAGCAGGCGCGTATGGCCGAGCTTTCCACCATGAAAGATACCTGGAACGTGCTGGCGGTGAAACCGAAGTATCACACCTATGTGGTGGTGATCGGTGAAAGCGCGCGTCGCGATGCGCTCGGCGCGTTTGGCGGTCACTGGGATAACACGCCGTTTGCCAGCTCCGTCAACGGTACGCTGTTTACCGATTACGTGGCGGCCAGCGGTTCGACGCAGAAATCTCTCGGTCTGACGCTCAACCGTGTCGTGGATGGAAAACCGCAGTTTCAGGATAATTTTGTCACCCTGGCCAACCGGGCAGGTTTTCAGACGTGGTGGTTCTCCAACCAGGGGCAGATCGGCGAGTATGATACCGCCATTGCCAGCATCGCGAAGCGTGCCGACGAGGTACAGTTCCTGAAAAGCGGTGATTTCGAAGCCGATAAAAACACAAAAGATGAAGCGTTGCTAAAAATGACCGCGCAGGTCTTTGCCACTCAGCGCACCCAGCCGCAGCTGATCGTCCTGCACCTGATGGGGTCACACCCGCAGGCATGCGATCGTACCGGGGGAAAATATGCGGAGTTTGTGCAATCCAAAGAGACCTCGTGTTATCTGTACACCATGACGCAAACCGACGATCTGCTCAGCAAGCTGTACGCGCAGCTGCGCAACAGCGGCGATAGCTTCTCGATGGTCTATTTCTCTGACCACGGTCTGGCGTTTAAGGAGCGCGGTAAAGAGGTGCAGTATCTGGCCCACGATGACAAGTTTCAGCAGAACTTCCAGGTACCGTTTATGGTGCTGTCGAGTGATGACAAAACGCATCGCATCATCAAAGCGCGCCGTTCCGCGAACGATTTCCTGAAATTCTTCTCACAGTGGACGGGGATTAAGGCGAAAGAGATAAAAAATGATTACCCGTTTATCTCCGGGAAGAAGGGCCCGCCAGTTTACATTACCAACTTCAGGTTACAGAAAGTTGACTATAACCATCTGGGGACGGATATTTTCGATATTAAGAGTAAGTGATCTCTGTCGTCTCGTGCAGGCTGATGCCCTCACTCTGGCCCTCTCCCACTGGGAGAGGGTACAAACAAAAAAAATCCGCCACATTGGGCGGATTTTTTACTGGCTCACCGAAGTGATTAGAAGCGGTAACCTACGCCCGCGATCCAGGTGCCAACGTCAACGTTGCGGATACGGCTCTGCTCATAGGAGAAGTCCAGAGCAACGTTTTCGATTGGGTTGAACTGCATACCTGCGCCATAGGAGAAACCGTAGTCGCTGTTGCTTGCAGTACGGTTCAGACCCTGGTTTTCGGTCTGCTGGAATTTACCGTAGCCAACACCTACAACACCGTAGATGCTTGCCCAGTCATTCAGGCGGTAAGCAGGACCCGCGGTGATGCCGTAGTACTGACCTTTATTGTAAGAGCCATTTTCAGTACGATCTTTCTCAGTGTAAGTGAAAGAACCGATCACACCCAGCGGGTTGTTGTCTTGCTCGTAACGGTACTTCAGGTTGAAACCGTTGGTTTTGTTCATAACGCCCTGCATATCGCTCTGAGCGTAACCACCAGTTACAGTTGAAGTTGCCGCTACAGCGGTACCTGCGGAAACAGCCAGAACAGCTGCCAGTGCTGAAAGACATGCAATTTTTTTCATAACCACCTCAAATGTGCTTCAAGTAAGTCCGTAAGTTTTAAATATATCAAAAAAATCTGTGAAACTCTTTGTCATTCACGATGTCTAATGCGACCTTTCCTGTAACAGAACATTTCCAGCATCAGCTATCTCGTTCAAATAACTCCAGATTTTCACCTGTAAATGCTAATAGTGCGCGTCATCGCCATTTAGTTCATCCAGATTATTCCTAATCTTTCAGGCGATAAAATCAGCAACGTTTTCTCATTTTACGGATTTTCCCTGGATTTTTTTTCAACAGTAGCTCAACCGTTGCAGGTTATTTCCATTACACTGCGACTTTTACCTCTTTTGACAAAAATTGACAGGAGAAAGGATGCCAGGTTTACCTCGTAAATCGTCGGTCTGGATGCCGGTGGCAGTCATACTTATCGCGATGATGTCCATACAAAGCGGCGCGTCGCTGGCAAAATCGCTGTTTCCACTGATTGGTGCGCCCGGCGTCACGGCGCTGCGTATCGCATTAGGCACCCTGATCCTCGTGGTTGTCTTTAAACCCTGGCGGCTACGGTTTAAAAAGGAGCAGCGACTGCCTCTGCTTTTTTATGGGCTGGCGCTGGGAGGGATGAACTACATGTTCTACCTCTCTATTCAGACTATCCCGCTGGGGATCGCGGTCGCGCTTGAATTTACCGGCCCGCTGGCGGTTGCCCTCTTTTCTTCTCGTCGCCCGGTAGACTTTATCTGGGTCATACTGGCTGTGCTGGGGCTATGGTTCCTTCTGCCGCTCGGCCAAAGCGTTTCACAAATCGATTTGACAGGGGCCGCTCTGGCGCTGGGCGCAGGGGCGTGCTGGGCGGTGTATATTCTCACTGGCCAGCGTGCGGGCGAAGAGCACGGCCCCGCGACGGTCGCCTTAGGCTCGCTGATTGCCGCGGTTATCTTTGTCCCGATCGGCATGGCACAAGCAACGGACTCAATATGGCAGTGGTCAATCCTGCCGGTTGGGCTGGCGGTCGCCATTCTTTCCACGGCGCTGCCCTACTCTCTGGAGATGATCGCCCTGACGCGTCTGCCTACGCGTATTTTTGGTACGCTCATGAGCATGGAGCCCGCGCTGGCTGCCATCTCTGGAATGATGTTCCTCGGCGAAACCCTGACACTGGTGCAGACGCTGGCGCTCTGTTCCATTATCGCGGCGTCAATGGGCTCTACATTGACCATGCGCCCGGAACCAAAAGTACATAAGATTGACCTCAACTAGCCCTTAAATTCTGCATGGCTTACCGGCCATGCAGAATATAGGTCTCGTCAGCCCTTCAAATAATTTCTTACAAACTCTCTTATATTGCCAAAATATTTCACCTGCCCGCCTTGTCACTTAACGAATTAAGATTGATCTGCATCAATTTATATAAATAACTTTAAAATCATTAAGTTAGAACTTCAACCATCCTTTCGCTATTAAACCGATAGGCAGCGCCAAACCGCAGAGAAAAAATCCGGTGCTATACTTAATCCCGTAATTACCTGGGACACAAACATCAAGAGGATATGAGATTATGAGTACCGCTAAACTGGTGAAAACGAAAGCGTCTAATCTGCTTTATACCCGTAACGATGTATCGGATAGCGATAAAAAAGCGACCATTGAGCTGCTGAATCGCCAGGTGGTCCAGTTCATCGATCTTTCGCTGATCACCAAACAGGCCCACTGGAATATGCGCGGTGCAAACTTTATTGCCGTTCATGAAATGCTGGATGGCTTCCGCACAGCACTGGTGACTCATCTGGATACCATGGCCGAACGCGCCGTACAGCTGGGCGGTGTGGCTCTGGGTACCACGCAGGTGATCAACAGCAAAACGCCACTGAAAAGCTATCCGCTGGATATCCATACCGTTCAGGATCACCTGAAAGAGCTGGCGGACCGTTATGCGATTGTCGCGAACGATGTTCGTAAAGCGATTGGCGAAGCCAAAGATGAAGACACCGCTGATATCTTCACTGCCGCGTCACGCGACCTGGATCAGTTCCTGTGGTTCATTGAGTCAAACATCGAATAATCCCTGCGGATTGTCTGAATAACCCTCGCCCCTGGCGGGGGTTTTGCACATTTATGGTGCACACTTTTGTCCGCAACGGCCGCAAAAGTGAATAAAATGTAATAATCACCTCACACAACCGTTAACGGAAGATTGTTTTTTCGTCAGATTCTGCGCTAAATATCCCCCTGTCAGAAGACCTTAACGAAGCGCACCAAAACGGTGCTCCATGCTGGTGCAACCTGACAGAATTGCCACGCTTTTTGTGCAATGCGTGACATTATCCCCTTTGCAAAACAACAGCTTGTAAAACTGGCACGATTTTTTCATTGTGCCTGAGGTTCTCGCAGGGGATCGCCCCGTGGATATAAAAGGAAATGCTATGAAGTCTGTATTAAAAGTTTCACTGGCTGCACTTACCCTGGCGTTTGCGGTGTCCTCGCAGGCTGCCGACAAACTGGTTGTGGCGACTGACACGGCGTTCGTACCGTTTGAATTCAAACAGGGTGATAAATACGTTGGTTTTGACGTTGATCTGTGGGCCGCTGTCGCAAAAGAACTCAAACTGGATTACACCCTGAAGCCAATGGATTTCAGCGGCATTATCCCGGCACTGCAAACCAAAAACGTTGACCTGGCGCTGGCGGGCATCACCATTACCGAAGAGCGTAAAAAAGCTATCGATTTCTCTGATGGCTACTACAAAAGCGGCCTGCTGGTGATGGTGAAAGCGGATAACAACGACGTGAAAAGCGTGAAAGATCTCGACGGTAAAGTGGTCGCCGTGAAGAGCGGCACCGGTTCCGTTGATTACGCGAAAGCCAATATCAAAACCAAAGACCTGCGTCAGTTCCCGAACATCGACAACGCTTACATGGAACTGGGCACCAACCGCGCAGACGCGGTGCTGCACGACACGCCTAACATCCTTTACTTCATCAAAACCGCCGGTAACGGCAAGTTCAAAGCGGTAGGTGATTCCCTGGAAGCTCAGCAGTACGGTATTGCGTTCCCGAAAGGCAGCGACGACCTGCGTAATAAAGTTAACGGCGCGCTGAAAACCCTGAAAGAGAACGGCACCTATAACGAAATCTACAAAAAATGGTTCGGTACCGAGCCTAAATAATTTCACCTGACTTCAGGTTTGTAACGCCCGGTGGCGCTACCGCTTACCGGGCCTACGTTTTTCGTTTTTCACCACGGTATACAGGAATACATCATGCAGTTTGACTGGAGCGCCATCTGGCCTGCCATTCCTCTCTTGCTTGAAGGCGCTAAAATGACCTTGTGGATTTCGGTCCTCGGTCTGGTTGGCGGGTTAATTATCGGTCTGGTGGCCGGTTTCGCCCGCACCTACGGCGGCTGGATTGCAAACCACATCGCACTGGTTTTCATCGAAGTGATCCGCGGCACCCCCATTGTGGTGCAGGTCATGTTTATCTACTTCGCCCTGCCGATGGCCTTCAACGATCTGCGCATTGACCCGTTCAGCGCAGCTGTCGTCACCATTATGATCAACTCCGGCGCCTACATTGCGGAAATCACCCGCGGTGCGGTGCTGTCGATTCATAAAGGCTTCAGCGAAGCTGGCCTGGCGTTAGGTCTTTCCCGTCGCGAAACGATCCGTCACGTGATCCTGCCGCTGGCGCTGCGCCGCATGCTGCCGCCGCTGGGCAACCAGTGGATCATCAGCATTAAAGACACCTCGCTGTTTATTGTTATCGGCGTGGCCGAGCTGACCCGTCAGGGCCAGGAGATCATCGCGGGTAACTTCCGCGCCCTGGAAATCTGGAGTGCGGTCGCCGTTGTCTACCTGATTATCACGCTTGTCCTGAGCTTTGTTCTGCGTCGTCTTGAAAGAAGGATGAAAATCCTGTGATTGAATTTAAAAATGTTTCCAAGCACTTTGGTCCAACCCAGGTGCTGCACAATATCGATTTGAACATCAGGCAGGGTGAAGTGGTGGTGATCATCGGGCCGTCGGGTTCCGGAAAATCCACCCTGCTGCGCTGCATTAACAAGCTCGAGGAGATCACCAGCGGCGATTTGATCGTCGATGGTCTGAAGGTGAACGATCCGAAAGTGGACGAGCGCCTGATCCGCCAGGAAGCGGGCATGGTGTTCCAGCAGTTCTACCTGTTCCCGCACCTGACGGCGCTGGAAAACGTGATGTTCGGTCCTTTGCGCGTGCGTGGGGCCAGCAAAGCGGCGGCAGAAACGCTGGCAAAAGATCTGCTGGCGAAAGTGGGTCTGGCGGAGCGTGCACACCACTATCCTTCCGAGCTGTCCGGTGGCCAGCAGCAGCGCGTGGCCATTGCCCGTGCGCTGGCGGTGAAGCCAAAGATGATGCTGTTTGATGAGCCAACCTCCGCACTCGACCCGGAGCTGCGTCACGAGGTGTTGAAAGTGATGCAGGATCTGGCAGAAGAAGGCATGACGATGGTGATCGTTACCCACGAAATCGGCTTTGCCGAAAAAGTGGCGTCCCGTCTGATCTTCATTGATAAGGGCCGCATCGCGGAAGACGGTAATCCGCAGGCGCTGATTGCGAACCCACCTAGCCAGCGCCTCCAGGAGTTCCTGCAACACGTCTCCTGATAGCCATACACAGAGCCGGGCATGCCCGGCTTTTTTATGCCGGATTGTTCCCAAAAACTCCCCTCCGCTCCGCGCGCTCTATACTTATCATTTTGCACGATATTTTTGTCGGAGGACGCCGTGCCGTGGATCCTGTTGCTACTGTTTACCCTGTTTAGCGCGCCATCACTTGCTGTAACCATTCCCGGCGTCACCACCGGAGCCACCGCCACCCAGCAAAATGCGCCGCCAGAACCCGACGCTGAAAAGAAAAAAGCCGCTTACAGCGCACTTGCCGACGTGCTTGAGAACGACACGTCCCGGCAGGAGCTTATCGATCAGCTGAGGAAAGTGGCCGCCACACCGCCTCAGGATCCGGTTCCGACTATCGCGCCGCCGGAAGTCGAAGACGAAAAGACGGTACTGGAAAACGTCACCGATATCAGTCGCCGCTACGGGGAAGCCCTGTCGTCGCGTTTTGCCCAGCTCTATCGCAACCTTGTTGGCACCTCGCATAAGCCTTTTAATCCCCACACCTTTTCTGCAGCCGCGACCCAGTTTTCTATTCTGGCCGCCGCGGTATTCATTTTTTACTGGCTGTTGCGCCTGTCTGTCTGGCCGCTTTACCGGAAGATGGGCCACTGGGGACGTAAAAAGAATCAGCATAAAAGCAGCTGGCTGCATCTTCCGGCAATGATTACCGGGGCCTTTATCATCGATTTGCTGCTGCTGGCGCTGACGCTGTTTGTCGGCCAGATGCTGGCCGACCGTCTTAATACCGGGAACAAAACCATCGCCTTTCAGCAGGGGCTGTTCCTGAACGCCTTTGCCCTGATCGAGTTCTTTAAGGCGCTCCTGCGGTTAATATTCTGTCCGCGCGTGCCGGAACTTCGCCCGTTCGCCATTTCGGATCGGAGCGCCAAATACTGGGCGGTTCGGCTCAGCGTGCTGAGCGGGTTGATCGGCTATGGCCTGCTGGTCGCCGTCCCGATTATTTCCAACCAGGTTAACGTGCAGTTCGGGGCCCTGGCGAACGTGCTGATCATGCTCTGTATTACCGTCTGGGCGCTGTACCTCATCTTCCACAATAAAAAAGCGATCACCGACAGTCTGCTTCACCTGGCCGATCGCTCCCTCTCCTTTTTCAGCCTCTTTATTCGCGCCTTTGCGCTGGTGTGGCACTGGCTGGCCAGCGCCTATTTTATTGTGCTGTGTTTCTTCTCGCTGTTCGATCCGGGCAACAGCCTGAAATTTATGATGGGGGCGACGTTCAAAAGCCTGGCGATTATCGGCATCGCGGCCTTTGTTTCTGGCCTACTCTCCCGCTGGCTGTCGAAGACGATCACCCTGTCGCCGCAGGTTCAGCGTAATTACCCCGAGCTGCAAAAACGGGTAAATGGCTGGACATCGGTGTCGCTGAAGGTGGCGCGTATTTTGACGGTCTGCGTGGCAATTATGCTGCTGCTGAATGCGTGGGGACTGTTTGATTTCTGGAACTGGCTGCATAACGGTGCGGGAGAAAAGACCGTCGATATTCTTATTCGTATCGCGCTGATCCTGTTCTTCTCCGCCGTCGGCTGGACGCTGCTGGCAAGCCTTATCGAAAACCGTCTGGTGTCGGATGTCCACGGCAGGCCCCTGCCAAGCGCCCGCGCCCGCACACTGCTGACGCTGTTCCGCAACGCGCTGGCGGTGATCATTAGCACCATTACCATCATGATTGTGTTGTCGGAAATCGGCGTAAATATCGCCCCACTGCTGGCGGGTGCCGGTGCCCTGGGACTGGCGATCTCCTTTGGTTCGCAGACGCTGGTGAAGGATATTATCACCGGCATTTTTATCCAGTTTGAGAACGGGATGAACACCGGGGATCTGGTGACCATTGGACCGCTCACCGGAACGGTGGAGAGGATGTCCATTCGCTCCGTCGGCGTACGTCAGGATACCGGGGCGTACCACATTATTCCGTGGTCATCGATCACCACCTTTGCCAACTTTGTGCGCGGCATTGGTTCGGTGGTGGCGAATTATGATGTCGATCGTCACGAAGATGCAGATAAGGCGAAACAGGCGCTGCGGGATGCGGTGAGCGAACTGATGGAGATGGAGGATATTCGCGGGCTGGTAATTGGTGAGCCGTCGTTTGCGGGCATCGTCGGGCTGACGAACACTGCCTTTACCCTGCGCGTGTCGTTCACCACCCAGCCGCTGAAACAGTGGACGGTGCGCTTTGCCCTGGACAGCATGGTGAAAAAACACTTCGATCTGGCGAACGTGAGAGCGCCGGTGCAGACGTATCAGGTATTGTCGCCGCCCGCTTCGCTGCTCCCTCCGCAGGAGCCGACGCTGTAACCGAGCCGGGTGGCGGCTTCGCCTTACCCGGCCCGAGAAACGATTATTTGCGACGTTTGTTATCGTCCATAAAGGACCAGGCAATAAAGCGGCTCTGCTTCTGGCCCTGCGCCATCTCTTTTTTAACCACTTTCACCGCCCCGACGTCGGTCAGCGCGCGGTAAAGCGGCGGCAGGTTATCGCCACGAGAGACCAGCGTGGTAAACCATTTCACCTGACGACCGAAGCCTTTACTCTCGGCAATCATGCGCAGAATAAAGGCTACTTCCCCGCCCTCGCACCACAGCTCCTGCTGCTGGCCGCCAAAGTTCAGCGCGCCATCTTCGGCCTGGCCCAGGTTACGCCGCTTGCGTTCACTTCCCGCACGCGCGGACGCGGCGGAGTCGTGGAATGGCGGGTTGCACAGGGTGGCATCATATTGTTCGTTCTTATGAATAATGCCGGTGAAAATTGCAGCGGCATCCTTCTGACGACGCAGACGTATGGCCCGGCTTAACCCCGGGTTAGCGTTGATAATGGCCTGCGCGCTGGCGAAGGCCTCATCACCGATCTCGCTGCCGGTAAATCGCCACTGGTACTCATGTGCGCCTATCAGGGGGTAGATCAGGTTCGCGCCCGTACCGATATCAAGGACGGTAGCCTGTTTCGGCACTACGCCATCGTGGTCATCCGCCAGCAGATCGGCAAGATGATGGACGTAATCCGCACGGCCCGGGACCGGCGGGCAGAGAAAGCCATCAGGGATGTCCCAGTGCGTCACACCATAAAAATGGGCCAGCAGCGCTTTGTTCAGCGTTTTAACCGCCAGCGGATCGGCAAAGTTTACCGACGGTTCACCGGCTGGTGTCTGAACGATAAAACCCTGCAATTCAGGGCAGCTCAGACACAGGGCTTTCATATCGTAGCGGCTACGGTGGCGGTTACGCGGGTGCAATCCCGGCTTGTGGGAAGTCATGGCATTCTCCTTTAAACAGCCGCGTAAGATACCCTGTGACGGCGCGGGGGTAAATATCTGTCTGAGTCGCACAAAAAAACGACAAAAATCAGCAACCTGTATGTCTATGATCTGTCAACAAATTGTCAGAATTTATCGTTCAAAAAATAAGCAGATCATCATCAAATTTTTGCGCTAAATCACACGCATCAGGCTTCTAAACTTAACAGGAATCACCTGTTGTTTCCCCTGAGGATGTGATTATGAAAAAGTATCTGACCTTTATTATTGCGGGTGCGCTGGCAGGCGCATCATTCTCTGCCTTGTCCGTTCAACCTCTGACCGACAGTACCGACACCAGCCAGCTACGCGCGGCCGGGACGGTCTCTGTCAGCCGGGCAAGCAACCTTGATGACCTTCAGGACAAGCTGGCCGAAAAAGCCCGTCAGGAAGGCGCTAAAGGCTTCGTGGTGAACGCCGCCGGTGGCGATAACCATATGTACGGTACCGCGACTATCTATAAATAACTTACCGCCTTCCAAACTGCATCTGCCCGGCAGATGCAGTTCTCTCTGCCTGCGCCTTGACTGTGCGTTTTTTCACCCCATATTAAAATGCATGACTTGACCCTTTCAGGAGAACATCATGGCTTCCGGCTGGGCGAATGACGACGCCGTTAACGAACAGATCAACAGTACCATTGAAGATGCGGTTGCGCGTGCTCGCGGTGAAATTCCGCGCGGCGAAAGTTTGACGGAATGCGAAGAGTGCGGGGATCCCATTCCTGAGGCACGACGTAAAGCCATTCCCGGAGTACGGCTTTGCATCACCTGTCAGCAGGAGAAAGATTTAAAAAATGCTTCACATTCAGGATATAATCGTAGAGGATCGAAAGACAGCCAGTTACGTTGACTTTCCTTTACCGTAGTTAACCGCACCAACAGTTTACTTTACGCTCACGACTTTCAGCGAAGCGCGTAGCAAAACGTGCCCTTCTGATTGTGTCTGTAAAGCGTATCCGCAAGAAGTGTCAATTGCGCTTCTGATTTTATTAATAATCAATAAGTTATTTGTCATTCAATTTTTTTGACCAACCACGTCAATTCTCTTCGATTTTATCTTCCGCTAAAAAGCGTGATACTTATCACATCGACGGAACATCGTCCCCTTAACAGAATAACCTGCGAGAATTGACCTATGAAAACCATCAAATATGCTGTTGCCGCTGTTGCCCTGTCCGCTCTGTCTTTCGGCGCTTTCGCTGTAGAGCCAGTCTCCTCTACTCAGGCACAGGATCTGAACAAAATCGGTGTGGTGAGTGCTGAAGGCGCGACCACGCTGGACGGTCTGGAAGCAAAACTGGCTGAAAAAGCTGCCGCCGCGGGCGCAAGTGGATACACCATCACTTCCACTAACGGTAATAACAAACTGAGCGGTACTGCGGTTATCTACAAGTAATCGAACAAATTATGCTCCACCCTCGCCATACCCTCTGGTGAGATGCTCCAACCCTCATTGACCCTGTTGTTGTTACCCTTGTTTGCCCGTCCGCCACTGGACGGGCTTTTTTTTGCTTAAAATGACTGCGCCACGCGCTGCAACCCGGCTTCCACGGACTCGACTTCCCCTGCAGCCAGCAGGCAGCAGGCCATTTGCAGCTTGATTGACTGCGGAACCGGCACCTTCCCGGCCAGACACTGCACAATCCAGCGCGCGGTGACCTGCGGATCTTTCGACTCAGGCAGGATCGCATCTCTGTTCTCTTCCCCACGTTCGACAACGACCCGCGTCCCGGCGGGCTCAATCAGCATCAGCTGTGGACAACGCTGCGGGTTGGCGTAAACCTCGCCTTCTGTACCGTGCATCAGCAGCGCGCGTCCACCGATTTCGGCAAAGAATTGCCCGACTCGCGTCACGTATTCCGGATGGGAGACGCTGGAAAGACGCAGCGCGGCGTCTTCGGCAAACGGCGTCGCCAGCTTCGCCAGGGTGTGAGCGCTGTTACGTACGCCCATGCGCCAGCGCATGTCCAGCTGCTTTTCCAGCGGTGGGCAGAGCGCGCTAACGGGGATATAGACCGGCTGATTCCCCTCCAGCTTTGCCTGTGCCTGACCGGCATGGAGGGTCGGTTCAATACCTAACAACGCCAGGATGGTTTCTGTCAGCACGCGCGTCGGATCTTCGCTCACGCCATGCACTACTACCGGGAAACCGAGTTTCTGCAACAGAATAGCCAGCAGCGGCGTGAGGTTTGCCTGCTTACGCGCGCCGTTGTAGGTCGGGATCACAATTGGCATCGGCTTCGTGACGGGCGGGGTTAAGCGCATGGTCTGCGACTGCATGGCCTCATAAAAGCCGCGCATCTCCGCCTCACCTTCCCCTTTAATACGCAGCGCAATCAAAATGCCGCCCATTTCCAGTTCCGGCACGTCGCCATTCAGCATATGCGTGTACAACGCGCGGGCTGTTTCCTGGTCCAGATCGCGAGCGTGGTTTTTCCCACGCCCTACCTCTTTGATAATTTTGCGGTAATCCACGACATTTCTCCTGACTGCATTATCTTGTTAACAATATAGCCCGATGAACACAGACCCGATAGTGTTTTGTGATCATTATCAACCTGCTGTTTTCATATAAAAAAATTAAACTCAAGCACTATTTACATTATTTGTGATTGGGACAAAAGATCCGCAGCGACCCTTTTTTTGATTAAATAAACATCGAAAAATCATTAAGGGTCAACGGTAAAAACGTCCAGGCAACGCTTTTACCAGAATCACATCAGGATTAACTATGAACAAGGTTGCATTAGGTTTTTTTATCGCCGCAACGGTGGGATGTTCTGCATCCGCATTTGCGGCAACTAACGGTGAAGGTCAGATTAATTTCACCGGTGAAATTATCGATTCTGCTTGCCAGGTCGTGAATGGATTAAGTAATCCATTAAACGTTCAGTTGGGTAAGGTGTCTAAAACGGTATTTACCGGCGCAGGCTCTACCAGCACATCAACGAAGTTTGATATTAAGTTAACCAATTGTCCGGAAACAGTGACCTCGGCTGCGATTAACTTCGGTGGTACCCCGGATGCGGATAATAATGCCGCGCTGGCATTAACGCCAGATACCGATGCGGCAACCGGTGTAGCCATTCAGTTGATGGATGCTTCCGGGCAGCCTGTCACTCTGTATACGCCTTCGCAGCAATATCCTTTAGCCTCCGGCACGGCAGTTAACGACCTGGAATTCGGTGCGCGTTATATTCAAACTCAGGCCGCCATTACCGCAGGCCCTGCCAACTCTGTATCGACTTTCACCGTTATTTATAACTGATCTTATCAATCCTGAGATATTAATGCTTTTGCGGGCATTAATATCTCTTCTATTTATTGAGAAATCTTTATGCGCCACGGTTATTTACTGAGCACTCTTTTACTGATAGCAGCCTCTGCACATGCGGGCGTCGTGATTAATGGTACCCGGCTGGTCTATCAAGGAGATAAAAAGGAATCATCTCTTGGCCTGTCAAACCCAGATACGACGGATTATCTGGTACAGTCCTGGGTCGATTCTGGCGGTAAAAACCCGGCCAAAGCCCCATTCCTGATCACCCCGCCGCTTTTCCGTCTGGATGCAAAAGAAGATAACGTTCTGCGCGTGGTACGCACGGGCGGAAATTTACCGGAAGACAGGGAATCTCTGTACTGGTTGAATATCAAAGCGATCCCTTCCTCAAAACACGTTGAGGGAGTAAATACGCTGCAAATTGCCATTAATACCCGCATTAAATTGCTGTATCGCCCGTCCGCGGTAAAAGGCCGACCAGAAGATGTGGCGGATAAGCTTGAATGGCATCGCGAAGGTAACGACCTGGTGGTGAATAACCCTACGCCTTTCTATATGAATTTCCAGACCGTCACGCTTAACGGTCAGAAAGTCACAAAAGCGACCTGGGCTGTTCCGAAATCAGAAACACATTTTGCCATACCGGGTAATGTCGGGGGCTCAAACGTGACGTATTCCATTATTAATGATTACGGCAGCATCAGCCATTCCTGGTCGAAATCCGTTCATTAATTGTTCCGGTAATAAAATAATCATGTACAGCCACAAAAAGCCGTTCACCTGCCGAATGTCTTCATTGCTGGTCATTCTCTGTGGCCTGGCAATAGCCATCTTTGCGCAGCAGGTTATGGCTGATGATTATTTTAACCCCGCCCTGCTGGATATTGATAATCCCCAGCAGGGTAAAACCGAACTGTCCGTCTATGAAAAAGGTCCCGGCCAGGCACCGGGGAAATATGAGGTCGCGGTGTTTATCAATAATAATAAAATTGATACCCGCAACGTGACCTTTACGCTTGAGAAAGATTCGCAGGGCAACGACACGTTACAACCTTGCTTTAGCATGGGTGAGTTAAAAAGCCTCGGTATCAAGACCCAAAAGTTTCCTCAGCTCATGGCCAAAGGCCAGTGTGCCGATCTAGGTGTCATCCCTGCTTCATCTGCAATCTTTCACGTTCGCAACCAGCAGCTGCTGCTGAGCATTCCGCAAAAGGCGCTCGGACAGGTGCCACGCGGTTACATCGACCCGAAAGAGTTTGACGAAGGGATCAACGCGGGCTTGATTAATTACAGCGTCAACGCCAGCCAGAGCCATGCGCGCCAGCAGGGTGAAGAGGATAGCAGTAGCCAGTACGTGAACCTGCGTCCGGGTTTAAACGTTGGCGCATGGCGCCTTCGCAACTATTCCACCTGGAATCGCAGCACCACAGGCAATGAGGAGGAACAGAAATTCACCTCCGTTTATACCTATGCGCAACGCGATATTGTGGCGATGAAAAGCGATATCACCGTTGGCCAGAGCTCATCACCTGCTGATGTTTTTGACAGTGTCCCTTACACCGGCGTGGAGCTGAAATCCGATAACGACATGCTTCCCGACAGCGAAAAAGGCTATGCGCCTATTATTCGTGGCACCGCCCACAGCAACGCGCTGGTGATGGTGCGCCAGAACGGGTACGTGATTTATCAGAACACGGTCGCGCCGGGGGCCTTCGAAATTAACGATCTCTACCCCACCGGCAGCAGCGGCGACCTCCAGGTCACGGTGAAAGAAACTGACGGCAGCGAAAGTCATTTCGTGGTGCCGTTTGCCTCCGTTCCGGTATTGCAGCGTGAAAAAAACCTGCGCTACAGCGTAACTGCCGGGCGTTATCGTTCTTATGACAAAGATGTTGAAAAGACCCCGTTTGCTCAGGGGAGCGCCATCTATGGTTTACCCCACGGCTTCACGGCCTCCGGCGGCGTACAGCAGAGCAGTCATTATCAGTCGCAGGCGATAGGCGCCGGGAAAAACATGGGTGATTTAGGGGCGTTCTCCATTGACGTGACTCGCGCCAGAGCCCTGCTGAAAAAACAGCAGTCCAGCACAGGCAAATCGTGGCGCGTACGCTACAGCAAAGATTTCGCCGGTTCAGGCACCAACTTTTCGCTTGCGGGCTATCGCTACAACAGCAAGGGGTTTTACACCCTGGACGACACCATGGAGTCGTATACCCGCGCCGATAACTGGTCTGCGCCACAGCAGCGCCGCGCCCGTACCGAAGCCACCATCGACCAGACGCTACCAGAAGGCTGGGGATCGGTCACGCTGAGCATGGTGAAGGAAACCTACTGGAGCCAGAATCAGGACATGACCTCCATGAGCGTCAGCTACAACAACAGCTGGCACGGCGTTAGCTACAGCCTTAGCTACAGCATGAATAAAAACACTCACGACAGCGATCTGGACGGTAATGCGGTGACGAACGACAACCAGTTCTCGCTGAGCGTTTCGGTTCCGCTGGATCGCTGGATGCATAACACCTGGGCCACGTACAACCTGAACAACACGAAAGATGGCACCACGCAGAACATCGGCCTGAACGGTACGGCCCTGAAAGAAGACAACCTGAACTGGAATCTCCAGGAGGGGCTGAGCAGCACCGGCAGCGGTAACTCCACCAGCGTTAACGCCGACTACAAAGCGACATACGGTGAAGTGAGCGGTGGCGTCAGTCAGGATAAATATCAGCAAACACTGAACGTCGGCTTGCAGGGAGGCGTGATTGCCCATGCAAACGGCATCACGCTGAGCCAGCCGCTCGGTGAGACCATTGCGCTCGTGAAAGCCCCGGGTACGCACGGCACGCATATCACTAACCAGACCGGCGTTGAAACCGACTTCCGCGGCTACACCGTCGTACCGTTCGTCACCGCGTATCGCCACAACACTATTGCGCTGGATACGGAAACGCTGCCGGAGGACGCCGACGTCACCCATGCGGCACAAATTGTGACGCCAACCCGCGGAGCCATTGTGCGCGCCAGCTTCACGACGCGCGTGGGCAATCGCGTCCTGATGACGCTCACGCAAAACGGTAAACCGCTGCCGTTCGGCGCAACGGTTACCACCGAGGACAAGGACAGCGAATTTATCGTCGGGAATGACGGCCAGACCTATCTCTCGGGTCTGCCACAGCAAGGGCATCTCCGCGTTTCCTGGGGACAGGAGGCAAACGAGCATTGCGTCGCTGACTATGTGCTCACGGATGAGAAAGCGAAAACCAGCATCATTAACGCTGCCGCGCAGTGTCACTGATCTCCCCTAAAGGCAAAACATTATGCAAATGATTAAACAGTGCTTTTTCTTACTGATTCTGGGAACCGCTGCGTTATTCATGCCGCATGCGAAGGCGACCTGCACCACGCCGGATCTCCCCAAAATGAT
The DNA here is from genome assembly GCF_013375955.1 of Enterobacter sp. DSM 30060. Taxonomy (NCBI): domain Bacteria; kingdom Pseudomonadati; phylum Pseudomonadota; class Gammaproteobacteria; order Enterobacterales; family Enterobacteriaceae; genus Enterobacter; species Enterobacter sp. DSM 30060. The sequence continues at coordinate 3,208,219 of NZ_CP056118.1, read as the reverse complement.
CAACGTGGCATCCATTTCTGTCCCGACGACGCTGGCAGTTGGCGCAACTATCCCGGGTACAGAGCAGAGCGTTCATGTTGCCGGGCATTGCGATCAGAGTACCGACAGCGGCCTGGAGATTGTCTCCTGCTACTACGGCACCGGAGCGGAAATGCCAGGGCTCAGGGGGTATACGAATCCGGTGTGCCGGGGATTGGCGTAGCATTGATGAATGATCACGGGCAGCGAATTAGCGGCGCTGGCGGCGTGCAGTGCGATTCACGTGGAACGCCTGTTGGCTACGTCTCTACCGATGGAACACAGACTTTTAGCTTTGAAATAACGCTTGAGCTGGTTAAAACGAGTGACACCGTGACATCCGGTACGCTGGTGCAGTCTCAAACCGAATTTGGCATTGGCGTTTTCGGCCATGAAGGGATCGGCAACCCTAACCACATCGCCTATGCAGGTAATGTTATTCTTCATCAGGTCACCTGCTCCGTTTTACCGAAAAATCTCACCGTTAATTTGGGCGATTTTCCCGTCAGTGATTTCATCAGCGTAGGTTTTTTATCCAGCCCTGCTCAAAAATTTAATATCACCGTCAACTGTGACACAACCGTACAGCCTGAGCTAAAAATCACCAGCGCGAATGGATATGACACAGCATTTGAGGGGGTGATCAAACTCACGCAGCAGACCGGCATGGCTACAGGCGTCGGAGTAAGAATGCTATTTGATGACCATCTCGCCACCTTCGGTACCTATGTAAGTACCCAAAATCAGGCCGTAGCCAACGAAACGCTGGTGATCCCGTTTGAGGTTCGCTACGAGCAGGTCAGCAATGTAGTCACCCCCGGGCCAGCCAATACTGTGGCAACCATCACCCTCGCTTATAAGTGAACGTCATGAAAAAAACCGCATTGATTCTCGCGCTGGGGCTGATCGCCCAGGCCCACGCCGATGATATACAGATCCAGATGACGGGTAACATTTACGCCAACACGTGCGTCATTGACAGTGCCAGCCGCAACCTGACGGTGGACTTAGGCCAGGCGGCATCGGGTAGTTTTAAAGACGTGGGCGATACCGGCGAGTGGAAGGACTTTTCCCTTTCGGTGTCGCACTGCCCGGCCACGCTGGCGCTTGCCACCGCCTTTTTCTACGGTCAGGCCGACAGCACCCATCCCACCAAATTTGCCAATCTCGGTAGCGCAAAGGGGCTGGCACTGGAGCTGGCAGATCGTCAGGACAAGATACTGATTGCCCCGCAGGCCGCCTTTAACGCTGCCATAAACCCGTCAGACCACACGGCCACGTTCCCGCTGGCCGCACGCTATTACGCCACCTCGATGCCCATCTCTGCCGGCACGTTCAGCAGCGTGATCCAGGTGACCTTCACTTACCAGTAGGACCGCGCCCCTTAGCACGGAAGCTTTTTCGACGCCCGGCAGCCAGTTTTGTCGGGCGTTTTTTTACTTCCGGCACGTCCGGCTGCTCAATCGGGAAGATCGGCAGCGCATTCAGCAGCCGCTGGCCGTAGTTTTTGGTGAGCAGTCGTTTGTCATAAATCACCACCTCGCCCCAGCAGCCGTGGCTACGGATCAAGCGCCCGACCTGCTGAATCAGGTTAAACGACGCTGCAGGCAGGCTTTGCACTTCAAACGGATAACGGTTAAGGCTTTTCAGCCATTCGCCTTCGGTGATCACCACCGGGCTGTCGATGGGCGGGAAGGCGATTTTATGGATATGCACCTGCGTCAGGTAGTCGCCTTTCAAATCAAGCCCTTCCGCAAAGGACTGTAACCCCACCAGCACGCTGCGCTCGCCGTTATCAATGCGTTTACGGTGGGTTTCCACCAGCCGATAGCGCGGCTGATCGCCCTGCACCAGCAGGAGTAAGCGCAGATCGGTGACGTGCTCCAGGAAGCGTTGCATCGCCCGACCGCTGGCAAACAGCACCAGCATACCGGGGTATTTTTTACTCTCAACCTGCTCGCGGAAGTAGGCCGCCATTTCCGCAATATGCTGCTCTTCGTTATCGATAAGCGGCTCATAATTCATGCGCGGAATGACCAGCTTTCCCTGCTCACAGTGGTTGAACGGCGAGTCCAGGGCCACAAAGCGGTCGCCCGCTTTCTCTTTCAGGCCGCTCATCTCCTGCAACCTTGAGAAGCTGTTCAGGGAACGCAGAGTCGCTGACGTCACTACCACGTGCGGAACGCTGCGCCAGATCAGCTTTTCCAGCTGATCGGCCACGCGGATGCCCACGCAGTGGAAGAAGAGATGTCCCTGCCCGTCTCGTACTTCGCGGGTGGCCCACTTAGTCACCGGCGCGCCGGACGCCTGCGCCATCGAAGCCAGCCGCCAGAGTTTGCTCTGCGCTTCAAACATCCCCAGCGCACGATTCATTTGCAGCAGAATGCGGTGCAAACGCACCACGTCGTGAGTACCGGTTTTCTCGCTGAGATCGTTTAAGAACATCTCCGCCAGCCCGCGCAGCTTTTCCAGGTGCTTCGCCAGCTGCTGGCAAATCTCCATCACTTCCTGCGGCAACTCACCCATCGCAAAGCGGTGTTCCGCCTCCTGGGTGGCGGGGAGATACAGGTTAAGAATATTATTCAGCGAGGCGATGAGGCTGTACACCTCTTCACAGTGCTCGCTCAACCGCTCCGGAACCGCCAGCGGCGGCGTGGTTTTCGGACGGAACTGCTCCATGCAGGTTGCCACCAGTTTGCAGAACAGATCCAGTTGCAGGCGAAACCACGGGGCGGTAATTTCCGCGCTCATCTCCAGCGCATCTCGCGCCACGTCGGGCAGATGATGACCTTCATCGAGCACCAGCAGCAGGTTTTTGGGCTCCGGCAGGACCGCTTCACTCTCCAGTGCAGCCATGACCAGCGCGTGGTTGGCGACAACCACCTCCGCTTCCTGAATCTCACGCCGGGCGACAAAGAACGGGCACTCGCGATAGTAGTGACAGTTACGGTTCAGGCAGCTTGCTTTATCGGTGCTGAGCCTGCGCCACAGGTCGTCGCCGATCGCCTGGTTGGTGTGATCCCGCAGGCCGTCCCACTTGTAGCCGTCGAGATCGGCCTTCAGCTTTGCGCACTGCTCCTGCTCCGCCTTGTTGTTTGGCGTCAGCTCGTCATCAAGAAACGCGAGCAGATCCTGTTGGGAGGGTTCACTGCTGGCCAGTGCCGCCAGATTGCGCGGACAGACGTAGCGCCCGCGACCAAAGGCGGCGGTAAACCGTAAATCGGGGATAATTTTGCGCAGCAGCGGCAAATCTTTGCTGAAGATCTGATCCTGCAAGGCCACGTTAGCGGTACTGACCACCAGCGTTTTATCTTCTTCCCGCGCGATGGCAATGCCGGGAATAAGATACGACAGGGTTTTCCCGACGCCGGTCGGGGCTTCAATCGCCAGATGTCGCCCGTCGTCCCCGGCGAGCGTTTTTGCCACGTCGGCAATCATCTGCCGCTGCGGGGCTCGGGGGATAAAATCGGGGATCTGCTGTTGTAGCGCCTTATACCATGCGCCAATTTGCGCCTTGAGCGCAGCGGTTAAAGCCATCGGAAAACCTGAAATACTGTATAAACAGCCACTATTGTGGCACTTTCTCTCCGCTGCCGCAAAAAGAAAAGCCCGGCTTTACGACCGGGCTTCCAGATTACTGCGGGTTAGCAGGCTTACGCGGGCGGCGTCGGCGCTGTCCCTCGCCTGCCGGTTTCCCTTCGCCGCTACGCCATGGGTTTTCACCGGCCGGTTTGCTGTCGTTATTACGACGCGGCGGTTTGCCCGAAGATTTCGGCGCGCCGCCTTCGGCACGACGCGGCTGCTGACCGCGACCACCGCCGCCCTGACCGCGCCCGCCACCCTGACGACCGTTCTGAATTGGCTCGGCTTTGATTGACGGGTCAACTTCATAGCCCGGGGTTTCAATGCGCGGGATCTCTTTCTTCAGCAGGCGTTCGATGTCGCGCAGCAGCTTGTGCTCATCCACGCAAACCAGAGAGAGCGCTTCCCCGGTTGCCGCCGCGCGTCCGGTACGGCCGATACGGTGAACGTAATCTTCCGGCACGTTTGGCAGCTCGTAGTTCACCACGTGCGGCAGCTCTTCGATATCCAGACCGCGTGCGGCGATGTCGGTTGCCACCAGCACGCGTATGTCGCCGGACTTGAAGTCTGCCAGCGCGCGGGTACGCGCGCCCTGGCTCTTGTTGCCGTGAATGGCCGCGCTGCGGATGCCATCTTTATTCAGCTGTTCCGCCAGGTGATTGGCGCCGTGCTTGGTGCGGGTAAACACCAGCACCTGCTGCCAGTTGCCCTGGCCGATCATCTGGGAGAGCAGTTCCCGCTTGCGCTTCTTATCTACAAAGTGCACGTGCTGCGTCACCTGCTCGGAGGCGGTGTTGCGGCGCGCGACTTCCACTTCCAGCGGGTTATGCAGCAGCGTTTCCGCCAGCGCCTTGATCTCGTCGGAGAAGGTCGCGGAGAAGAGCAGGTTCTGACGACGCGTCGGCAGCTTCGCCAGCACGCGGCGAATGTCGTGGATGAAGCCCATGTCCAGCATACGGTCGGCTTCGTCCAGCACCAGAATTTCGATGTTATCGAGCTTCACCGCGTTCTGGTGTTCGAGATCCAGCAGACGCCCCGGCGTTGCCACCAGCACGTCCACGCCGCCGCGCAGCTTCATCATCTGCGGGTTAATGCTTACCCCGCCGAAAACTACCAGCGAACGAATGTTGAGATAGCGGCTGTATTCACGCACGTTCTCACCAATCTGGGCCGCCAGCTCGCGGGTTGGGGTGAGGATCAGCGCACGCACCGGACGACGGCCTTTGGCGTGTGGCTGGTTTTTTACCAGCAGCTCCAGCAGCGGCAGGGTAAAGCCCGCGGTCTTACCAGTACCGGTCTGCGCGCTTGCCATCAGGTCACGGCCCTGCAAAACGGCCGGGATAGCCTGCTGCTGAATAGGGGTTGGCTCAACGTAGCCCTGCTCTGCGATGGCGCGCAGAATTTCCGGGTTCAGACCAAGGGAATCAAAAGACATAAAAACTCCGAACCGCCCCGACCATCACAGGTGTAGTTTTCAGGGAGATATAACGAATAGAAGGACAAAAACCACAATGTCGCGAAGGAGCGGAGTGTAGCAGCTTTTGTGACGTGGCGCATAAAATATCCCCGGCGATGACTCGACGTTTGCGCAAATCAGGCATAATCTTAATCAATCGATTGATTAATTTTTAATGCTGCTATGAATACAACCCCAACGACAACCAAAGGCGAACAGGCGAAAAGTCAGCTTATCGCCGCTGCGCTGGCGCAGTTTGGCGAGTATGGTCTGCATGCCACCACGCGGGATATCGCCGCGCAGGCCGGGCAGAATATTGCGGCCATTACCTACTATTTTGGCTCAAAAGAGGATTTATACCTCGCCTGCGCCCAGTGGATCGCGGATTTTATCGGCACCAGCTTTCGCCCACACGTGGAAGAAGCCACCGCGCTGTTCAGCCAGCCAGAGCCGGACCGGGTTGCCATCCGCCAGCTGATCCTTAACGCCTGTCACAACATGATTCGCCTGCTGACGCACGACGATACGCTGAACCTGAGCAAATTTATCTCCCGCGAGCAGCTCTCCCCCACTGCCGCGTACCAGCTGGTGCACGATCAGGTGATCGCCCCGATGCATAGCCATCTGACCCGACTGATTGCCGCCTATACCGGACGGAACGCCAGCGATACGGACACCATTTTGCATACCCACGCCCTGCTGGGCGAAGTGCTCGCCTTCCGTCTGGGGCGTGAGACCATCCTGTTACGTACGGGCTGGACACAATTCGATGAGGATAAAGCCGCGCAAATTAGCCAGGTCATTACCTGTCACGTTGATCTGATCCTGCAAGGCTTAACGCAAAGGAGCCAGAAGTCATGAAAAAACCTGTCGCCATCATTCTGGTGGTTGTTGTCTTGCTTGCTGCGGGAACAGGCGGCTGGCTGTGGTATCAGAGCCAGCAGGATCGTGGCCTGACGCTGTACGGCAACGTGGATATCCGCACCGTGAACATGAGCTTCCGCGTCGGCGGACGGCTGGCCTCGCTGAGCGTTGACGAAGGCGATGCCATCAAAACCGGGCAGACGCTGGGGATGCTGGACAAAGCCCCGTTTGAAAACGCGTTGATGCAGGCAAAAGCGGGCGTCGCCGTCGCACAGGCGCAGTACGACCTGATGCTGGCGGGCTATCGTGATGAAGAGATCGCCCAGGCGGCCGCTGCCGTTAAGCAGGCAAAAGCCGCCTATGACTATGCGCAGAATTTCTATAACCGTCAGCAAGGCTTATGGAAAAGCCGCACCATTTCCGCCAACGACCTGGAAAATGCGCGCTCATCCCGCGACCAGGCGCAGGCGACGCTGAAATCTGCCCAGGATAAGTTAAGCCAGTACCGCACCGGTAACCGCGCGCAGGACATTGCCCAGGCGAAGGCCAGCCTTGAGCAGGCGCAGGCGCAGTTAGCCCAGGCGGAGCTGGATCTGCACGACACCACGTTAATCGCCCCGTCTGACGGTACGCTGATGACCCGCGCCGTGGAGCCGGGCAGCATGCTCAGCGCGGGCAGCACCGTGTTAACGCTCTCCTTAACCCGTCCGGTGTGGGTGCGCGCTTACATTGATGAGCCGAATCTTGGCCAGATGCAGCCGGGCCGCGAACTGCTGCTCTACACCGATGGTCGCCCGGACAAGCCGTATCACGGCAAAGTGGGCTTCGTCTCCCCAACGGCCGAGTTCACGCCAAAAACCGTTGAAACCCCGGATCTGCGTACCGACCTGGTGTATCGCCTGCGCATCATCGTCACCGATGCGGACGACGCGCTGCGTCAGGGCATGCCTGTTACCGTGACCTTAAACGACGGGGAACAACATGAATGATGCGGTTATCCAGCTCAATAATCTGGTCAAACGCTTCCCGGGAATGGCTAAACCGGCGGTAGCGCCGCTGAACTGTACGATTCAGAAAGGCTATGTGACCGGGCTGGTGGGGCCGGACGGCGCGGGTAAAACCACGCTGATGCGGATGCTGGCGGGATTGCTGAAGCCGGATGAAGGCAGCGCCAGCGTGCTTGGCCTCGATCCCATCAAAGACGACGCGGCGCTCCACGGCATACTCGGCTATATGCCGCAGAAGTTTGGTCTGTATGAAGATCTGACGGTAATGGAAAACCTCAACCTGTATGCCGATCTGCGCAGCGTTACCGGCGAAACCCGGCAGAAAACCTTCGAGCGTCTGCTGGCGTTTACCTCCCTCGGCCCGTTCACCGATCGGCTGGCGGGCAAACTTTCCGGCGGGATGAAGCAGAAGCTGGGGCTGGCCTGCACGCTGGTGGGCGAACCGAAGGTGCTGTTGCTGGATGAACCCGGCGTCGGCGTGGACCCGATTTCCCGCCGCGAGCTGTGGCAGATGGTGCACGAGCTGGCGGGTGACGGCATGCTGATCCTCTGGAGTACCTCTTACCTTGATGAAGCAGAGCAGTGCCGTGACGTGCTGCTGATGAACGAAGGCGAACTGCTCTATCAGGGCGAGCCCACCGAGCTGACGCAAACCATGGCCGGGCGCAGTTTTCTGCTACACAGCGCGCAGGAATCCAACCGCAAGCTGCTGCAACGGGTGCTGAAGCTGCCCCAGGTGAGCGACGGGATGATTCAGGGCCGTTCGGTGCGCGTGATCCTCAAAAAAGAGGCCACCGCCGACGATATCCGGCGTGCGCAGGGGATGCCTGAAATCGACATGACAGAGACCGCGCCGCGCTTTGAAGATGCGTTTATCGATCTGCTGGGCGGGGCGGGAACCTCAGAATCACCGCTTGGCGCCATTCTGCACACGGTGGAAGGCACGCCGGGCGAAACGGTCATTGAAGCGAAATCGCTCACCAAAAAATTTGGCGATTTCGCCGCCACCGATAACGTCAATTTTGCCGTGAAGCGCGGCGAGATATTTGGCCTGCTCGGGCCGAACGGTGCAGGGAAATCCACCACCTTTAAAATGATGTGCGGCCTGCTGGTACCGACCTCCGGCAAAGCGCTGGTGCTGAACATGGATCTCAAAGTCAGCTCCGGCAAGGCGCGCCAGCATCTGGGCTATATGGCGCAGAAGTTTTCGCTCTACGGCAACCTGACGGTGGAGCAAAATCTGCGATTTTTCTCCGGCGTCTACGGCCTGCGGGGACGGGCGCAGAACGAGAAAATCGGCCGCATGTGCGACGCCTTTGGCCTGACCGATATCGCCTCACACGCTACCGACGCGCTGCCGCTTGGCTTCAAACAGCGGCTGGCGCTGGCCTGTTCGTTGATGCACGAGCCCGACATCCTCTTTCTTGATGAACCTACGTCAGGCGTGGATCCCCTCACCCGCCGTGAATTCTGGTTGCATATCAATAGCATGGTGGAAAAAGGCGTGACCGTGATGGTCACCACCCACTTTATGGACGAGGCAGAGTACTGCGACCGCATCGGGCTGGTCTATCGCGGCAAGCTGATTGCCCACGGCACGCCGGACGACCTGAAAGCGCAGGCCGCCGACGACGCACAGCCGGACCCGACCATGGAGCAGGCGTTTATCACCCTCATCCACGACTGGGATAAGGAGAATCCTCATGCGCAGTAACGCCCTCTCCTGGCGCCGGGTGCGCGCCCTGTGCGTCAAAGAGACGCGGCAGATTGTGCGTGACCCCAGCAGCTGGCTGATTGCGGTGGTGATCCCCCTGCTGCTGCTGTTTATTTTTGGCTACGGGATTAACCTCGATTCCAGCAAGCTGCGGGTTGGGATCCTGCTGGAGCAGCAGAGCGAAGAGGCGCTGGACTTCACCCACGCCATGACCGGCTCGCCCTACATCGATGCCACCATCAGCGACAACCGGCAGGAACTGATCCAGAAAATGCAGGCCGGTAAAATTCGCGGTCTGATCGTCATCCCGGTCGATTTCGCCGCCAACATGGCACGCCCGGGCGCCGATGCGCCAATTCAGGTGATCACCGACGGCAGCGAACCGAACACCGCCAACTTCGTGCAGGGCTATGCGGAGGGGATCTGGCAGCTCTGGCAGATGCAGCGCGCCGAAGACCGGGGGGAGAAGTTTGAACCGCTGATTGACGTGCAGACGCGCTACTGGTTTAACCCCGCCGCCATCAGCCAGCATTTTATTATCCCGGGTGCGGTCACTATCATCATGACGGTAATTGGCGCGATCCTCACCTCGCTGGTGATCGCCCGCGAATGGGAGCGCGGCACCATGGAGGCGCTGCTCTCCACCGAAGTGACGCGCGTCGAGCTTTTGCTCTGCAAGCTGATCCCCTACTACTTCCTCGGCATGCTGGCGATGCTGCTCTGTATGCTGGTCTCGGTATTTATTCTTGGCGTGCCGTACCGCGGTTCGCTGGTGGTGCTGTTCTTTATTACCAGCCTGTTTTTACTCAGCACGCTGGGAATGGGGCTGCTGATCTCCACCATCACCCGCAACCAGTTTAACGCCGCGCAGGTGGCGCTTAATGCCGCCTTCCTGCCGTCGATCATGCTCTCCGGCTTTATCTTCCAGATTGACAGTATGCCAGCGGTGATCCGTGCCGTGACCTACATCATTCCGGCACGCTACTTTGTGAGCACCCTGCAAAGCCTGTTTCTGGCGGGGAACATCCCGGTAGTGCTGATTATCAACACCCTGTTTTTGCTGGCGTCGGCGGTGATGTTTATCGGGCTGACGTGGATGAAAACGAAAAGAAGATTAGATTAGCCATCGGATTTTGTAGGTCGGGTAAGCGCAAGCGCCACCCGACAGGAGGACGACGCGATGTTTCACCGTTTATGGACATTGATCCGCAAAGAGCTGCAATCCTTGCTGCGCGAGCCGCAGACCCGCGCCATTCTGGTGCTGCCGGTGCTGCTTCAGGTTGTACTGTTTCCGTTTGCCGCCACGCTGGAGGTCACCAACGCTACCATCGCCATTTACAACGAAGACAATGGCAAGCATTCCGTCGAGCTGACGCAGCGTTTCGCCCGCGCCAAAGCCTTTACCCATGTCCTGCTGCTGCAAAGCCCGCAGGCGATCCAGCCCACCATCGACACGCAGAAAGCATTATTGCTGGTGCGCTTCCCGGCGGATTTCTCCCGCAATCTGGACACCTTCCAGACCGCGCCGATGCAGCTGATCCTCGACGGGCGTAACTCCAACAGCGCCCAGATAGCGGCGAACTATTTGCAGCAGGTAGTGAAGGACTACCAGCAGGAGCTGATGGCGGACAAACCCAAACCCAACAACAGCGAGCTGGTGGTGCGCAACTGGTACAACCCGAATCTGGACTACAAGTGGTTTGTGGTGCCGTCGTTAATCGCCATGATCACCACTATTGGCGTGATGATTGTCACCTCGCTGTCCGTGGCACGCGAACGTGAGCAAGGTACGCTGGATCAGCTGCTTGTCTCGCCGCTCGCTACATGGCAGATATTTGTCGGCAAGGCGGTGCCGGCACTGATTGTCGCGACGTTCCAGGCCACCATCGTGCTGGGGGTGGGAATATGGGCGTACCAGATCCCGTTTGCCGGATCGCTGGCGCTGTTTTACTTCACGATGGTGATTTACGGCCTGTCGCTGGTGGGGTTTGGGCTGCTGATTTCCGCGCTCTGCTCAACGCAGCAGCAGGCGTTTATCGGGGTGTTTGTCTTTATGATGCCGGCGATTTTGCTTTCAGGGTACGTGTCGCCAGTGGAGAACATGCCAGTGTGGTTACAGGATCTGACATGGATAAACCCGATTCGTCACTTCACGGATATCACCAAGCAAATCTATCTGAAGGATGCGAGTCTGGATATTGTGTGGGGAAGTTTGTGGCCGCTACTGGTCATCGCGGCCACAACGGGCTCAGTGGCCTATGCGATGTTTAGACGAAACATCGCGTAGCTTTTTCTCTTTGGTGAGCAACGACACCACCGCAGGCCCTGCGAGGATAGCCAGACCCGCCAGGGCCAGCAGCAGGTTGTTTTGCAGCACGCGTGACAACAGCCACAGGACGATCATTGCCGCACCAAAATACCAGGTGGTGGTGAGCTCTTCGAGCACATCACCCACTTCACGCCAGCGCGCGTCGTGGTGACGCTGTAAAAACAGCATCGACAGCACGGTCACGCCGTAAACCACACATAACCCTAAGCCGACACGCACCAGCGTGCCGCTCATCCAGCCCATCACCAGTACGGCCACGACCAGTAAATGCAACATTATCTGCCAGCAACTTAAACCGGTTGCGACACGAACGCGTTGTTGCCACTTCATGGCTTCTCTCCTGAAGGATTTTTCTCTGCTAATTCAGACTACCGCACTTTACGGAAAATTCCGTAACGCCGCATCTTTTTGTGACGCCTACTACACTTTATTTTCATCGGGATAGTCACCCAGGAAGGTGTTTATGAGCAAAAGAACGCAGCATTTCTCGCTTAAGGTGCTGACGATAAATATTCATAAGGGCTTCACAGCATTTAACCGCCGCTTCATTTTACCGGAGCTGCGCGACGCGGTACGCACCGTCAGCGCCGATATTGTCTGCCTTCAGGAGGTCATGGGCGCGCACGAAGTGCACCCGATGCATTTCGAAAACTGGCCCGACACGCCCCATTACGAGTTTCTGGCGGATACCATGTGGAGCGATTACGCCTACGGGCGCAATGCGGTCTACCCGGAGGGGCATCACGGTAACGCAGTGCTGTCGCGTTTTCCTATCGAGCATTATGAGAACCGGGACGTCTCCGTTGGCGAGAGCGAAAAACGCGGGTTGTTATACTGCCGCATCACGCCACCGGCGCTCGATTTTCCCATTCATGTGGGCTGCGTTCATCTTGGCCTGCGTGAGGCCCACCGTCAGGCTCAGCTACAGATGCTGGCAGACTGGACCAATGCGCTGCCGGAGGGCGAGCCCGTGGTGGTGGCCGGTGATTTTAACGACTGGCGACAGCGGGCCAATCATCCGCTGAAGGTGAATGCGGGGCTGGAGGAGATTTTTACCCGCTCACGCGGTCGTCCCGCGCGGACGTTTCCGGTGCGCTTCCCCCTGCTGCGCCTTGACCGCATCTACGTAAAAAATGCCCACGCCAGCAGCCCGACGGCGCTGGCTTTACTCAACTGGCGACATCTCTCCGACCATGCCCCACTCAGCGCGGAGATCCACTTATGAAATGCACATGGCAGGAAGGTAACCGTATTACGCTGCTGGAAAATGGCGATAACTTTTATCCGGCAGTCTTTGAGGCGATTAGCCACGCACAGCAGAAAGTCTTTCTGGAAACGTTTATCTGGTTTGAAGACGACGTGGGCAGGCAGTTGCACAGCGCACTGCTGCAAGCCGCTCGTCGCGGTATAAAAATCGAGGTCCTGCTCGACGGATATGGTTCGCCGGATCTCAGCGACGAATTTGTTAACGAGCTCACCGCCGCAGGGGTGGTATTCCGCTATTACGATCCCGGCCCGCGTCTGTTCGGGATGCGCACCAACCTGTTCCGCCGTATGCACCGCAAAATTGTGGTGGTGGATGAAACGGTGGCCTTCGTTGGCGGCATTAACTACTCCGCCGAGCATATGTCGGATTATGGTCCCGAAGCGAAACAGGACTACGCGATCCGCATTGAGGGACCGGTGGTTCAGGACATCCAGCTGTTCGTGCTGGAAAACTTACCCGGCAAAGAGGCCGCACGCCGCTGGTGGCGACGCCGCCATCGCCCGGAAGAGAACCGCAAGCCCGGCGAGGCGCAGGCGCTGTTCGTCTGGCGGGATAACGAGGAGCACCGGGACGATATCGAACGTCACTACCTGAAGATGCTGGCGAACGCGAAGCGCGAGGTGATTATCGCCAACGCCTATTTCTTCCCCGGTTACCGGATTTTGCACGCCATGCGCAACGCGGCCCGACGCGGCGTGAGCGTGAAGCTCATCGTCCAGGGTGAGCCCGATATGCCGATTGTGAAGGTGGGCGCGCGTCTGCTCTATCGCTATCTGGTCAAAAGCGGCGTGCAAATCTATGAATATCGCCGCCGCCCGCTGCACGGCAAAGTGGCCGTGATGGATGACCACTGGGCGACCGTTGGCTCAAGCAACCTCGATCCGCTGAGCTTATCGCTCAATCTGGAAGCGAACCTGATCATCCACGATCGCCAGTTTAATCAGACCCTGCGCGATAACCTTCAGGGTCTGATCAATAAAGACTGCGTGCGTGTGGATGAGTCCATGGTGCCGAAACGCAGCTGGTGGAACGTTGGCATCGGCGTGGTGGTGTTCCACTTCCTGCGCCACTTCCCGGCCATGGTGGGCTGGCTGCCCGCGCATACACCGAAACTGGCGCTGGTGGATCCGCCAGTGCAACCCGAAATGGAAACCCAGGACCGCGTAGAGGCGGAAGATGGAGGGAAAACCTGATGTCGAAATCTCATCCTCGCTGGCGGCTGGCGAAAAAAATCCTGACCTGGCTGTTCTTCATTGCCGTCGCGGTCCTGCTGGTGGTGTATGCCCAAAAGGTGGACTGGGAAGAGGTGTGGAAGGTTATTCGCAACTACAACCGGACAGTCCTGCTGGGGGCGGTTGGCCTGGTGATTGTGAGCTACCTGATGTACGGCTGCTATGACCTGTTGGGACGCGCCTACTGCGGGCATAAGCTTGCCAAACGGCAGGTTATGCTGGTGTCATTCATCTGCTACGCCTTTAACCTGACGCTGAGCACCTGGGTGGGCGGGATTGGAATGCGCTATCGCCTGTACTCCCGCCTTGGCTTACCGGGCGGCACCATCACGCGTATTTTCTCGCTGAGTATCACCACCAACTGGCTGGGGTATATCCTGCTCGGCGGGGTGATCTTCACCATTGGCGTGGTGCAGCTGCCTGCGCACTGGTACATCGATGAGGCCACCCTGCGCATTCTGGGCATCGTACTGCTGCTGATCATCGCCGCCTACCTTTGGGCCTGCGCCTTTGCCAAACGTCGTCATATGACCATTAAAGGGCAGAAGCTGGTGCTGCCGTCATGGAAGTTTGCCGTCCTGCAAATGGTGGTTTCCAGCGCCAACTGGATGGCGATGGGGGCCATTATCTGGCTGCTGATTGGCGAAGATGTGAATTACTTCTTCGTGCTGGGCGTGCTGCTGGTAAGCAGTATTGCCGGGGTAATTGTGCATATTCCGGCGGGGATCGGCGTACTGGAAGCGGTGTTTATCGCGCTGCTTGCAGGGGAGCATGTGTCTCACGGGACGATTATCGCTGCCCTGCTCGCGTACCGCATGATCTACTACTTCCTGCCGCTGGCGCTGGCAACGGTCTGTTATCTGGTGCTGGAGAGTCGGGCGAAGAAGCTGCGCGCCAAAAACGAGAAGGCGATGGCAAAATAAAAGCAAAACGGCAACTTCGTTGCCGTTTTTAGGGTTTGTTCCCTCTCCCTGTGGGCTGAGGGATCCCCAGTAATTTTTTTATGCAGAAGCAATAAAGTTGCTTTCTAAATGACTGAGGGCTGTCAGCGATGCCCTGGTCCGGCTGTAAATCGCTGAGGCGTTTGCCTTCCGGCCGGGGCGAGGCGCAGGGATGCGCCGAGAGGGCGGCTTTACAGGGACGTTGCCTCCGCCCGTACCCGATAAGCCGGAAGGAATAAGCCGAGGGCACCGCGAAGCGGCGATTTACCGCCGGGAGCCCGGGTCGCCAGGGTGGTGGCGACTGAGCCACCCTGGCACGTTCACCGGTCATGTCGTTACAGAGTAGCAAGGTACATAAAGTGAACGGAATGACCACCACCGCCGTATGTTCCCCTCACCCTAACCCTCTCCCCGGAGGGGCGAGGGGATTGCTCAGTGCTCGCATTAATTTGTGGGGAACCCTCAGCCCTGTGGGAGAGGGTCAGGGTGAGGGCATCAGACAGCGCCACCCTCACTAGCGACGGTTGCCGAAGATACGCAGCAGCATCAGGAACAGGTTGATGAAGTCCAGATACAGCGTCAGCGCGCCCAGAATCGAGTATTTGCGCAGGTTTGAACTGTCGCGAACATCAATTTGTTCACCGATGTTTTTCAGCTTCTGGGTGTCGTAGGCGGTTAAGCCCACGAAGATCACCACCCCGATATAGGTCACCGCCCACATCAGCGCGTCACTCTTCAACCACAGGTTCACCAGCGACGCCAGCACAATCCCTATCAGCCCCATAAACAGCATGTTGCCGAAGCCGCTCAGGTCACGTTTGGTGGTGTAACCGTACAGGCTCATCACACCGAACATCCCGCCGGTCACCACAAAGGTGCTGGCGATGGAGGAGTAGGTGTAAACGATGAAAATACTGGAGAGCGTCAGCCCGGTCAGCGCCGAATAGAGCATAAACAGCGTGGTCGCCATGCCCGCGCTGAGCTTGTGCACCAGCCCGGAGAGCACGAATACCAGCGCCAGTTGCGCAATAATCAGCCCAAAGAAGGTGATTTTGCTGGAGAAGATAAACATCATCAGTTCAGGCGTGTTTGCCGCATACCACGCGATAAACGCGGTAAGCAGCAGGCCAACCGTCATCCAGCCATATACCTGAGCCATGTAGGTTTGCAGCCCGCTACGGGTCTGCTGAACTATCGAATCGGAACGCGGAAATCGGTCCATGATTCACTCCTGATTAAGTAAACACACACGTTAAGACTAACACATCCACGTAAACCTGTTACCAGCGGCTGGCAGCCTGTTTGTCGCTGTCCCGCGATTCCACCCAGCGCTCACCTTCCGGCGTCGCTTCACGCTTCCAGAACGGCGCTTTAGTTTTGAGGTAATCCATGATGAACTCCCCCGCCGCAAAAGCACTCCCGCGATGGGCGCTGGTGACGCCGACAAATACAATTTCTTCGCCGGGCCACATTTCGCCGATGCGATGGATAACCGTAACGCGCCCCAGCGGCCAGCGGCCTCGCGCCTCTTCGACAATGGCCGCCAGCGATTTTTCGGTCATTCCCGGATAGTGCTCCAGCGTCAGCGCTTTTACGCTGTCGCCGAGATTATGATTACGCACTTTCCCGGTAAAGGTCACGACCGCGCCGTCTTCGTCGCGCCCGGCCAGCCAGTCATATTCCGTGCCCACGTTAAAACGCTCATGGCCAACCAGAATTCGGGTTTCCGTCATCTCAACCCCCTGTGACCGGCGGGAAGAAGGCCACTTCATCCCCATCGGCCAGCGGGTGGGTCAACTCCACCAGCGTCTGATTCACGGCGGCCAGCAGTTTGCCTTCATCCAGCGCCAGCGCCCAGCGGTCGCTTTGCGCCGCCAGATGCGCACGCAGGGCGGCGACGTTTTCGAAAGAGCCGTCCAGCGTCAGGCTGTCGGTATTAACCAGCTCACGGACCTGGGCAAAAAAGAGCACCTTAATCATGGATTCCCACCTTAAAATCACCGGATTTGCCGCCGCTTTTTGCCAGCAGACGCACCGGGCCAATCACCATATCTTTCTGCACCGCTTTACACATGTCGTAGATGGTCAGCGCCGCCACGGAGGCTGCCGTTAACGCCTCCATCTCCACACCGGTTTTCCCGGTTAAGCGGCACAGGGACTCGATACGCACGCGGTTATGCTCCGGCTGCGCCTGCAAATTTACCTCCACTTTGCTAAGCATCAGCGGATGGCAGAGCGGGATGAGGTCCCAGGTGCGTTTAGCGGCCTGAATACCGGCGATGCGGGCGGTGGCAAACACATCACCCTTGTGATGGCTACCGTCGATAATCATCGCCAGCGTCTCCGGCAGCATGGTGACGAACGCTTCAGCACGCGCCTCGCGCACCGTTTCGGCTTTGGCGGAGACATCCACCATATGCGCTTCGCCAGCGGCGTTTATGTGGGTCAGTTGTGACATAGCTTATTTCTTTAAATGGGGATGGAAATTACACGGACGGGTACGGGCATCCAGCTGCGGGGCAATAATGTTTTCCCACGCGGTGCGGCAGGCTTTGGTCGAGCCCGGCATGGCGAAGATCAGCGTCTTGTTCGCTACCCCCGCGACGGCACGGGACTGGAGCGTAGAGGTGCCAATCTCTTCAAATGAGAGCATGCGGAACACTTCGCCGAAGCCTTCTACTTCGCGATCGAACAGCGGAAGCAGCGCTTCCGGCGCCTGGTCGCCTGCGGTAAAGCCGGTGCCGCCAGTGATCAGTACAACCTGGACGTCATCACTCGCAATCCACTGTGAAACCTGAGCGCGAATGGCGTAACGGTTCTCTTTGACGATCGCTTTATCAACAATCTGGTGCCCGGCTTCGTGTGCCGCCTCGCGCAGCCAGTGGCCGGAGGTATCATCCTCTTCACCACGACGTTCGGAAACGGTAAGAATAGCAATGCGTGTCGGGATAAATTCCGCGCTTACCTGACTCATCTTCTGGTTCCTTCTAAAGCCTGATTACCCGCCGATATAGGACAGGTTCTGAGTAATGCCGGTGTTGCCCTGATGCAGGAAATGGGTCTGCTTTTTGTGCGTCAGCGCCTCGGAAATGCGTGCTTCAAGCGCGTCCTGTTGGGCGTCGTCTTCCAGCAAATCGCGCAGATCGACGCCGCCATCCCCGAACAGGCAGAGGTGCAGCTTGCCAACAGAGGAGACGCGCAGGCGGTTGCAGCTGGCACAGAAGTCTTTTTCATAGGGCATGATCAGGCCGATTTCGCCTTCATAATCCGGATGACAAAAGACCTGCGCCGGGCCATCGCTGCGCTGGCGGATCTGGTGGATCCAGCCGCGTTTCAGCAGTTCGTCACGCAGGACCATGCCGGAGATGTGATGGCGACGGAACAGCTCGCTGCCCTCCCCGGTCTCCATCAGCTCAATAAAACGCAGTTGAATGCGGCGCGGTTTGATCCACGCCAGAAAGGTGTCCAGCTGATGGTGGTTCACATCACGCATCAACACGGTATTGACTTTGACCTTGTCGAAACCGGCGGTGAACGCGGCATCGATGCCGTCCATTACCTGCTGGAACTTATCCTGGCCGGTAATGGCGTGGAACTGACGGGCGTCCAGGCTATCGACGCTGACGTTGATCGCCGTCAGCCCCGCATCGCGCCAGTTCGCCACGTCACGCGCCATGCGGTAACCGTTGGTGGTCACCGCTATCTGGCGGATACGTTCGTTTTCACGCACGGCGGCAATGATGTCAGGGAAATCACGGCGCAGGGAGGGCTCTCCCCCGGTAAGACGCACTTTTTCCGTACCGAGTTCAGAGAACGCGCGCGTGACGCGGCGTACTTCTTCCACGGAGAGAAAGCCATTATTGGTGACGCTGCCCGGCTTGTAGCCATCGGGCAGGCAGTAGGTGCAACGGAAGTTACACACGTCGGTAATCGACAAACGTAAGTAGAAAAACTTACGCGCGAAAGCATCAGTAAGTTGTGAAGCCATGTACACCTTTCCAGATCGGGAGGCACAGTCATTTCTTTCTGTACCCTGGTGGCAAATCCGCCACGGCCAGGGCGCCATATCTCTCGACACAGGCGCCAGGGCTAGAGTGTATGTTTTCAGTTTTGAAAACGTGGTTATGGCGATAGTAGCGTGGAAATCGCCACTTCGCCATTGTCGCTTTTCGCTATATAAATTTATACATAACGATGTTATCGTGCATTTTCACTACAGAATACGCAAAAACAGCGCTTTCGCATTGATATACGTCATTATGGTTTGTGAGAGGCATCGTCTTTTAGGAGTAGTTGCGTTACTGTGACGCAAGCTTAACAGGATAAGGAATAGGTATGCGCAATCGCACTTTTGCGGATCTGGACCGCGTGGTCGCTCTTGGAGGAGGTCACGGTCTGGGACGGGTTATGTCGTCGTTATCGTCACTGGGCTCACGCCTGACGGGCATCGTGACAACAACGGACAACGGCGGCTCAACCGGGCGGATCCGACGTGCTGAAGGCGGGATAGCCTGGGGTGATATGCGCAACTGCCTCAACCAGCTCATCACTGAGCCAAGCGTGGCCTCGGCGATGTTTGAGTACCGTTTTGGGGGAAATGGCGAACTTTCAGGCCATAACCTTGGAAATCTGATGTTAAAGGCGCTGGATCACCTGAGCGTGCGCCCTCTGGAAGCGATCAATTTAATTCGTAACCTGCTAAAAGTGGATGCGTTCCTGATCCCGATGTCCGAACAGCCGGTAGATTTGATGGCGATCGATGCTGACGATCACGAAGTGTATGGTGAAGTGAATATCGACCAGCTTCTCCTTCCGCCAAAAGAGCTGATGACCTACCCCAGCGTACCCGCAACGCGTGAAGCGGTTGAAGCGATTGGCGAGGCCGATCTGATCCTGATTGGGCCGGGGAGTTTTTATACCAGCCTGATGCCGATCCTGCTGGTGAAAGAGCTGGCGCAGGCGCTGCGCAGAACGCCTGCGCCCATGGTCTATATCGGTAATTTAGGCCGCGAACTCAGTCCGGCCGCGGCAAGCCTGTCGCTGGCGGATAAGCTGGACCTGATGGAACAGTATGTTGGTAAGAAAATTATCGATGGTGTCGTGGTCGGGCCAAAAGTAGATGTGTCGGGGATTGGCGATCGCGTGGTGGTGCAGGAGCCGCTGGAAGCCAGCGATATTAAATATCGCCACGACCGCCATCTGCTGCGCGAGGCGCTGGAGAAGGCGATTCAGGCATTAGGTTAGGTTCGTTTTGTGCGGCCTGATGCCCTCACCCCGGCCCTCTCCCACAGGGCTGAGGGATCCCCACAAATTAATGCGAGCACTGAGCAATCCCCTCGCCCCTCCGGGGAGAGGGTTAGGGTGAGGGGAACATACGGCGGTGGTGGTCATTCCGTTCACTTTATGTACCTTGCTACTCTGTAACGACATGACCGGTGAACGTGCCAGGGTGGCTCAGTCGCCACCACCCTGGCGACCCGGGCTCCCGGCGGTAAATCGCCGCTTCGCGGTGCCCTCGGCTTATTCCTTCCGGCTTATCGGGTACGGGCGGAGGCAACGTCCCTGTAAAGCCGCCCTCTCGGCGCATCCCTGCGCCTCGCCCCGGCCGGAAGGCAAACGCCTCAGCGATTTACAGCCGGACCAGGGCATCGCTGACAGCCCTCAGTCATTTAGAAAGCAACTTTATTGCTTCTGCATAAAAAAATTACTGGGGATCCCTCAGCCCACAGGGAGAGGGAGAAAACCCCACCGGGCAAAAAACTACGATGCCGCAATAAACAGATCCCGCAGCTGATGCAGCTGATCGCGGATTTGCGCAGCCTCTTCGAACTCCAGATTCTGCGCGTGCTGCATCATCTGCCCTTCCAGCTCGTGGATCTTTTGCTGCAACGCTTTCGGGGTCAGCGCGACGGTATCCTCTTCCACCACTGAACGGGCCTTGCCGCGCCCTTTCGCTTTGGTCTTCGCAATGTTCTGACCCAGCGCCAGGATATCCACCACTTTCTTGTTCAGCCCCTGCGGCGTGATGCCGTGCTCTTCGTTATAGCGCTGCTGCTTCTCGCGACGACGTTCCGTTTCGCCAATCGCTTTGGCCATCGAAGGGGTGATTTTATCCCCGTACAGAATCGCCTTCCCGTTGACGTTACGCGCGGCACGGCCAATGGTCTGGATCAGCGAGCGCTCGGAACGCAGGAAGCCCTCTTTGTCCGCGTCCAGAATCGCCACCAGCGACACTTCCGGCATATCCAGACCTTCTCGCAGAAGGTTGATACCCACCAACACGTCGAACTCGCCCAGGCGCAGGTCGCGGATGATCTCCATACGCTCCACGGTATCAATATCCGAGTGCAGATACCGCACCTTCTCGCCGTGTTCTTCCAGATACTCCGTCAAATCCTCCGCCATACGTTTGGTGAGCGTGGTCACCAGTACACGCTCGTTGATGGCGGAACGGGCACGTATTTCCGAGAGCAGATCGTCCACCTGCGTCGCCACCGGACGCACCTCGATAATCGGATCCAGCAGCCCGGTCGGACGCACAACCTGGTCCACCACGTCATCACCGGATTTCTCCAGCTCGTAGTTGCCCGGCGTCGCCGATACGTAGATGGTCTGCGGAGCAAGCGCCTCAAATTCTTCAAACTTCATCGGACGGTTGTCCAGCGCTGACGGCAGTCGGAATCCGTACTCCACCAGCGTCTCTTTACGCGCGCGGTCACCGCGGTACATCCCGCCGATCTGGGGGATCGTAACGTGGGATTCGTCGATCACCAGCAGGCCGTCCGCCGGAAGGTAGTCAAACAGCGTCGGCGGCGCTTCGCCCGGCCCGCGTCCGGAGAGGTAGCGCGAGTAGTTTTCGATGCCGGAGCAGTAACCCAGCTCGTTCATCATCTCCAGATCGAACTGGGTACGCTGGCTCAGGCGCTGCTCTTCCAGCAGCTTGTTGTTCGCCAGCAGCACCTTGCGGCGGTCTGCCAGCTCAATTTTAATCTCTTCCATCGCCTGTACGATACGCTCGCGTGGCGTCACGTAGTGCGTTTTCGGGTAGATGGTGAAGCGCTGGATCACCGACTCCACATGACCGGTCAGCGGGTCGAACAGCGACAGGCGTTCAACCTCTTCATCGAACAGCTCCACGCGCAGCGCCATGTCGTCCGATTCCGCCGGGAAGATATCAATCACCTCACCACGTACGCGGAAGGTCCCGCGCTGGAACGCCTGATCGTTACGGGTGTACTGCAGCTCCGCCAGACGGCGCAAAATCGCCCGCTGATCGATGATCATCCCCTGCGTCAGGTGCAGCATCATCTTGAGATAGAGATCCGGATCGCCCAGGCCGTAGATCGCCGACACCGAGGCCACCACCACCACATCACGACGCTCCAGCAGCGCCTTGGTCGCCGACAAACGCATCTGCTCGATATGTTCGTTCACCGAGGCATCTTTCTCGATAAACGTGTCGGAGCTGGGAACGTAGGCTTCCGGCTGGTAGTAGTCGTAGTAGGAGACGAAATACTCCACCGCGTTTTCCGGAAAGAACTCTTTCATCTCACCATACAGCTGCGCCGCCAGCGTTTTGTTCGGCGCAAGAACCATCGTAGGACGCTGGAGATCGGCAATGACGTTGGCAATAGTGAAGGTTTTACCCGAACCGGTTACCCCCAGCAGGGTCTGGTGCGCCAGCCCGTCTTCCAGCCCCTCTTCCAGGCGACGAATGGCCTCGGGCTGATCCCCGGAAGGACGGAAAGCAGAATTCAATTTGAACGGTTTACTCATGGGCGACGACCTGATGACAGAATAAGCGGCAGGTGAGTAATTTTACTCGTTGTGGCCAGGATTGCCAGTAAAAAACACTGGATGGAAAACCAGTATCGTGTCAGGATATTTAGCGTAGCGCAGAAAGGATTAGTGCGTTCGCGAGCTAAATTTCAACTGTGACAATATAAAACACCAGCCTCAGGGGGTTATCCCCAGAACTATTACTTTTTTAACATTTGTCAAGGGCGGTTATGAAAGTTTTATGGCAACAGGTGTCGCTGGCGCTGAGGGAATTGCTTTTATCTAATTCGTTAAAAAATATAGACTATTTCCTAAAGCCGCGTTTCGCATCAATTTGGGCGTAACCCGCGTATTCTCTCGCTTATCGCGTGTTTTCTAACTCTAATGCACAAGGTTATCCACAGGAATAGTGGATAACTGCCTCCAGCCCGTACAGCATGCACTCCAGCAAATTCCCGGTTTTTCCCACGAAGCGGCAGTAAAAAATTTTTATCACTCTTTTTTGCCTGGAAAACGTTCATTTTTTCATAAGTAACCGGCGAGATCTTAATCACAATTCCGTCATTTTCCCTGCACCACGATTCGACACGCACGGCACCGGGAGCGTGCAATTCGAACAAACGTTAAGCTTTTAGCAGTGGGTTATTCCTAAAAATGGCTCTTTTTTAATCATTATTTTGTTTCTGGCAGGCGTTTTGCAGATATCAGCCTGAGCATTACCCCACACATTTTTAAGGAGAGAAAGATGTTGAGTCTGCGTGCTGTAAATCAGTTTTACGGAAGCCAACATACGCTATGGAACGTGAATATCGATTTCCCGCAAGGCATCTGTACGGGCATTGTTGGCCTGCCTGGCATGGGTAAATCCACGCTCATGAACTGCATTACCGGAAAGGTGCCCGTTGAGAGCGGCACCATCATATGGCATGAAGCTGGCGCGCCGCCGCGTAATTTGCTCAGCCCTGCGTCAGCATTAACGGCGCCGCCAACGATAGGCTACGTCCCGCAGGATCGGCGGATATTTTCCCAGCTGACCGTCGATGAAAATCTGCATATCGCTATGCGGGCGACGGGGAAATCCGACCCGACATCAAAAAATGACGTGTACGCCCTGTTTCCGGAGCTCTATCCGCTGCGACAGAGCCGTGCCTCTGCGCTGTCCCCCGACGACCAGTATCAGCTGGCCCTCGCCAGTGCGCTGGTTAATCGCCCGCGCGTGTTGATTCTGGATGAGCCCATGTATGGCGCAGGGCAAGGCTTCGCCCGCAGGCTGGGTCAACTGCTGGTACGGTTGAATCGGGAGCTGGGAATGACGGTGCTGTTAGCGGAGCAACAGCTGTCGTTTATCCGCCGGGTAGCGGATCGTTTCTGCATGCTCTATCGCGGGCGTAACGTGGCACAGGGCCACGTTAACGAGCTGGATGACGACCTTATTGCGCACTGGATGGCGCGGGACATAAGGCGCTGAGGTCAAGATAGCGTCCGGTTTCCGCCTGCTCTGCGCCGTCGGCAAGCCACGGGATCTCGCCGAGAAACGGCGCAGGCAGCACCCGCTTCAGCGTCGCCAGATACTCAGCATGACGTTTACCCGGCGCAACCACGTCATTGGCAATCCACCCTGCCAGACGCAACCCGGCCTGCTGCACGGCCTGAGCGGTCAGCATGGCGTGATTGATACAGCCAAGCTTCACGCCAACCACCAGAATGACCGGAAGCTGTTCGGCCTGCACCCAGTCAGCAAATGTCTGCTCGTCGGACAGCGGGGTAAACCAGCCGCCAGCCCCCTCCACCAGCACCCAGTCGGCCTGCGTTTCCAGGTTGCGTAATCCGGAAGAGAGCACCGAAAAATCAATCGAACGATCTTCATCGGCGCTGACGATGTGCGGCGAGGTGGGTTCAGCAAAGGTATAGGGGTTCACCGCAGAATAGGCCAGCGCAAGGCTGCTGTTACGCTGTAGCGCCAGCGCATCAGTATTGCGTAAGCCTTCCGGCGTCATCTCGCTGCCGGAGGCTACGGGCTTATACCCGGCCGTTGTTTTCCCCAGCAGACGCGCCGCCTGCAACAGCGCGGCGCTGGCAACCGTTTTACCGACTTCGGTGTCCGTACCGGTAACAAAATAACGTTCAGTCACGTTCAATAATCCCATGAAAAAGATGATAAGAGAGCGGGAACCGGCCCCGTTCCTGCGGCCAGGCCAGCTCCAGACGCTGGAGCTGGCCGCGGGTAAGGGGTTTCTTCTCCCGACCGGCGTGCAGGTGCGTCGCGCCTATCCCCTTAAGAGAGCGCATGGCGCTTAACGCATCGCTAAATTCGAGGGTGACGGTCTGGACCTCACTGCGATAGCGCCAGCCTGCCAGCGCCTGAGTGACCTGTTCGTGCGAGAGAAACCGGTTGGCGTGCGGCTGCGCATCCACCGCCCTCCACGCCTGATTCAGCTCCGGCAACGAACTTTCCAGCAGGGTGGTAAAGGCCACCGCTCCGCCGGGCCGTGCCACGCGGTAAAGCTCGCGTAGCGCCTGCGACAGGCTGGTGCACCACTGCACCGCCAGATGGCTCCAGACGAGGTCAAACAGCGCATCCTCCAGCGGGATGGCCTCGATATCGGCCACCAGATAACGGTCTGCTGACTGCTGCTGGCGGGCTTCATCCAGCATCTGCGCGGATAAATCCAGCGCCGTGACGTGGCTGCCCGTTGCGCGCCAGTAGCGGCTATTGCCTCCTGGCCCGCAGCCCGCGTCCAGCACCTGCATAAAATGCCCCTCACCGAGCGCGGCCAGCAGCCCGCGCGCGCTCAGGCGTTGCAGCTCATCGTGCTGAGAATAGCTTTGCGCTGCCCGGCCAAACGCGGCGGCAACGGCCTGTTTATTGACGGGAGACATACAGTGCCTCCAGAAGCGTATCGATATCCTGCGGCTCGTGCGCTGCCGTAAGCGTCAGACGCAAGCGCGCGGTGCCTGGCGGCACGGTGGGTGGGCGGATCGCCGTGACCCACTGCCCACGTTCTCGTAGCGCCTGTGCCAGCATCAGCGCCCGATGGTTTTCACCCACAATCACGGGCTGAATGGCGCTGTGCGAGTCGGTAAGCCGGTAAGGCAGTTCGCTTACCCCCCGGCGGAAACGCTGAATATGGTCGGCCA
Source organism: Enterobacter sp. DSM 30060 (assembly GCF_013375955.1). Lineage (NCBI taxonomy): Bacteria > Pseudomonadati > Pseudomonadota > Gammaproteobacteria > Enterobacterales > Enterobacteriaceae > Enterobacter > Enterobacter sp. DSM 30060. The sequence continues at coordinate 3,182,892 of NZ_CP056118.1, read as the reverse complement.
GGCGAGCCCGGCGTTCAGCGCCGTCTTCGCCGCGGATCACCGCAAGCGACGCAGAGAGTGCCACGGCCTGCGCCGGGGGCATGCTGGTGCTGTAGATCAGGTGCCGGGCGAACTGCACCAGGTAGTCGGCCACCGGCTCGCTGCACAACACCGCGGCACCGCTGACGCCGAAGCCTTTGCCGAAGGTGACCACCAGCAGTTCCGGCCTGACGCCCTGCTGATAAGCGCTTCCGCGCCCCTCCTCGCCGGTGACGCCAATGCCGTGGGCATCGTCGACCAGCAGCCATGCGTTTTGCTGTTTTGCGGCGTCGTGCAACGCGGCCAGGGGCGCGCTGTCGCCGTCCATGCTAAATACCCCTTCCGTGACCGCCAGCTGAAGCCCTGAACAGGGTTTACCCAGCAGGACGTTCAGCTGAGAGGCATCGTTATGGGCAAAACGCCGCAGCTGTGCCGGGCTGAGACTGGCGGCTTCAAGCAGGGAGGCGTGGCTCAGGCGGTCCGCGATGATGCGGTCGTCTTTGCCCATCAGGGCGGCAATCACCGCCTGATTCGCGGCAAAACCGGAGATAAACAGTAGCGCCCGCGGGTAGCCCAGCCAGTCGGCCAACGCTTCCTCCAGCGCCTGATGGGCCGTGGTGTAGCCGCTGACGTGCCCGGAGCCACCGCTGCCCACGCCGTAACGATCCGCGCCCTGCTGCCAGGCACGAACGATTTGCGGGTGCTGGCTCAGGCCCAGATAATCGTTGCTGGAGAAATTACAGAACCGCTCTCCTTCCCGGGTGAGAAAACGGCCTGCACCGTTTTCCACTGCCCTGCGTACCCGAAATGCATCCGCCGCCCGCCGCTCGTCGAGCGCGGTTCTGATACGTGCCTGCCAGGTCATACGGCTGCCGCGTTGTAGAACTGGTCAGTGTCGGCGTTGAAAATCTGCTGCTCCAGCTGCTGCTGTTGCTCGTTATCCCCCGCCTGTACCCCGGTCTGGTGTGGGTTCAGCCCCAGCTTGCGGAACAGCTGAACGTCTTTGTCCTCTTCCGGGTTTGGTGTGGTCAGCAGTTTGCAACCGTAGAAGATGGAGTTGGCCCCGGCCATAAAGCACATCGCCTGGGTCTGCTCGCTCATCTGCTCGCGACCGGCAGAGAGGCGAACGTAAGAGGTTGGCATCATGATGCGCGCCACCGCGATGGTGCGGATGAAATCGAAGGCATCCACGTCCTCATTATCCGCCAGCGGCGTACCTTTTACCTTCACCAGCATGTTGATGGGCACGCTTTCCGGAGGGGTCGGCAGGTTCGCCAGCTGTAACAGCAGGCCGGCACGATCTTTTACCGTTTCGCCCAGTCCCACGATCCCGCCGGAACAGACCTTGATCCCCGCATCACGCACTTTATCCAGCGTATCCAGACGCTCCTGATAGGTGCGCGTGGTGATGATGTTGCCGTAGAATTCCGGCGAGGTATCGAGGTTGTGATTGTAGTAATCCAGTCCTGCCGCCGAGAGGCGCTGCGCCTGCTCCTCGTTCAGCGTACCCAGGGTCATGCAGGCTTCAAGCCCCATCTCCTTCACCCCCTTCACCATCTGCTCCAGATAGGGCATGTCGCGGTCATGGGGGTTTTTCCACGCCGCGCCCATGCAGAAGCGGGTTGAGCCAGCGTTTTTGGCCTTGCGCGCTGAGTCGAGCACCTGCTCGACTTCCATCAGGCGCTCGGATTCGAGACCGGTTTTATAGCGCGCGCTTTGCGGGCAATATTTGCAGTCTTCCGGGCAAGCCCCGGTTTTAATCGACAGCAGCGTGCTGACCTGAACATGACGCGGATCGAAGTGCTGGCGGTGCACCTGTTGCGCCTCAAACATCAGCTCCAGGAAAGGTTTGTTGAATAATTCAGTGACTTGCGACATCGTCCAGCGTGCGTGGTGAGCCATCGGGCTTCTCCAAAGGGTTTTGTTAATTGTCGGTTCGGTTTATACTTGTAAACCTAAAACTTTTCAAAATGGTTTACAAGTCGATTATGACCCAGGACGATCTCGCCTTCGACAAGCAGCATATCTGGCACCCTTACACCTCCACGACCCGCCCCCTTCCCGTCTATCCGATAGCCTCGGCCCACGGCTGCGAGCTGCATCTCGCCAGCGGCGAGCGGCTTGTTGACGGGATGTCCTCCTGGTGGGCGGCGATCCATGGCTACAACCACCCGCGTCTGAACGCGGCGATGAAAGCGCAGATTGACCAGATGTCACACGTGATGTTTGGCGGGATCACGCATCAGCCCGCGGTGGATTTATGCCGTCGCCTGGTAGCGATGACGCCTGAATCGCTGGAGTGTGTTTTCCTGGCTGATTCCGGCTCGGTGGCCGTGGAAGTGGCGATGAAAATGGCGTTGCAGTACTGGCATGCGAAGGGCGAAACGCGCCAGCGGTTCCTCACCTTCCGCAACGGCTATCACGGCGACACCTTCGGGGCGATGTCGGTGTGCGATCCGGACAACTCCATGCACAGCCTGTGGAAAGGCTACCTGCCGGAAAACCTGTTTGCGCCAGCCCCGCAGAGCCGCTTCGACGGCGAATGGGACGAGATGGACATGGTGGGCTTCGCGCGGTTGATGGCGGCCCATCGCCACGAGATTGCCGCCGTTATTCTCGAACCGATTGTGCAGGGCGCGGGCGGAATGCGGATGTATCACCCCGAGTGGCTGAAGCGCATTCGGAAGATGTGCGACCGCGAAGGGATTTTGCTGATTGCCGATGAGATCGCCACCGGCTTTGGCCGTACCGGGAAGCTGTTTGCCTGCGAGCATGCGGGGATCGCGCCGGATATTCTGTGCCTGGGGAAAGCGCTCACCGGCGGCACCATGACGCTCTCCGCCACGCTCACCACCCGCCAGGTTGCCGACACCATCAGCGACGGCGACGCGGGCTGCTTTATGCACGGCCCGACGTTTATGGGCAACCCGCTGGCCTGCGCAGTGGCAAGCGAAAGCCTCGCCATTCTGGAGAGCGGCGAGTGGCAGACGCAGGTGGCGGCGATTGAGGCGCAGCTGAAGCAGCAGCTAAGCGCGGCGGCGGAGGCGGAATACGTCGCGGACGTCCGCGTGCTGGGCGCCATCGGGGTGATCGAGACAACGCATCCGGTGAACATGGCCGCGTTGCAGCGCTTCTTCGTTGACCAGGGCGTTTGGGTGCGACCTTTCGGTAAGCTGATTTACCTCATGCCGCCGTACAGCATTTCTCCGGATCAGCTCCACAAGCTGACCGGGGCAGTGGTTAAAGCCGTTAACATATCAGCGCATTTCACGATTTAACCCCATGCGTTACACTTTCTGAATGAGTGAGTAACGAGGGAAATAGGATGAAAATCATCAGTAAAGATTTGCGCGACGGCGAAAAGCTGCCGGAACGTCACGTGTTTAACGGGATGGGTTATCAGGGAGATAATATCTCTCCCCATCTGGCGTGGGACGATGTACCAGCGGGAACCAAAAGTTTTGTCGTGACCTGCTACGATCCAGATGCGCCAACCGGCTCGGGCTGGTGGCACTGGATCGTGGCAAACCTGCCCGCCGACACCCGCGTGCTGCCGCAGGGTTCCGGTTCCGATCTGGTTGCCCTGCCCGACGGTGCGATTCAGACCCGCACGGACTTTGGCAAAGCGGGCTACGGCGGCGCGGCGCCGCCAAAAGGGGAAACGCACCGCTATATCTTCACGGTGCACGCGCTGGATGTGGACAAGATTGAGGTTGACGAAGGGGCGAGCGGGGCAATGGTAGGCTTTAACGTCCATTTCCATTCGCTGGGCAGCGCGTCGATTACGGCGATGTATTCGTAATCGTGCGGGCTGATGCCCTCACCCCGGCCCTCTCCCACAGGGAGAGGGAGAAAACCTAACAATCCCCTCTCCCACAGGGAGAGGGTTAGGGTGAGGGTAAAAATCACAGCACGGAAGGTAGCAGTCCTGCAAGGGTTTCTTCTTCCAGAAGCTGTATCGCCTTATCAATATCCGGCGCAAAGAAGCGGTCCTCATCGTAGTGCGTAACGTGCTCGCGCAGCGTATGACGCGCCTGCTCCAGCAGCGGGCTGGATTTTAGCCCTTCGCGCAAATCAATACCCTGACACGCCGCCAGCCATTCCACCGCCAGCACGCCGCGGGTGTTGGAGGCCATCTCCCACAGTCGACGCCCGGCAGCCGGGGCCATCGAAACGTGATCTTCCTGATTTGCTGACGTTGGCAGGCTGTCCACGCTGTGCGGATGCGACAGGGCTTTGTTTTCGCTTGCCAGTGCTGCGGCGGTGACCTGGGCGATCATAAAGCCCGAGTTCACGCCGCCGTTGCGCACCAGGAACGGCGGCAGCTGGGACATGTGTTTATCCATCATTAGTGCGATTCGACGCTCGGACAACGCTCCGATTTCGGCAATCGCCAGCGCGATATTATCTGCGGCCATCGCCACCGGCTCGGCGTGGAAGTTGCCGCCGGAGACCACCTCGTTTTCCTGAGCAAACACCAGTGGGTTGTCGGACACCGCATTGGCCTCCACCAGCAGCACTTCTGCCGCCTGGCGAAGCTGTGTCAGGCATGCGCCCATCACCTGCGGCTGGCAGCGCAGAGAATACGGATCCTGCACCTTCTCGCAGTTGTGATGCGAATCGGCAATGTCGCTGGTATCGGTAAGTACGTGGCGGTACATGGCTGCGGCATCAATCTGACCACGCTGGCCGCGCACCTCGTGGATGCGGGCATCGAACGGACGACGCGAGCCGAGCACCGCTTCAGTGGTCAGCGCACCACACACCACTGCGGAGGCGAACAGATCCTCTGCTTCAAACAGACCGCGCAGCGCAAAGGCCGTCGACGCCTGCGTGCCGTTGAGCAGCGCCAGCCCTTCTTTTGCTGCAAGAGTAATCGGCGTTAAGCCGGCTTTTTTCAGCGCCTCTTTCGCAGGCAACCACTCCCCTTGCCAGCGCGCCTGGCCTTCACCCAGCAGGAGCAGCGACATATGCGCCAGCGGCGCCAGATCGCCGGAAGCTCCAACGGAGCCCTTCGCCGGGATACACGGATAAACTTCAGCATTCACCAGCGCCATCAGCGCCTGGATCACGCTCAGACGAATGCCGGAAAACCCACGCGCCAGGCTGTTGATTTTCAACACCATCATCAGGCGGACGATCTCATCGTCCAGCGGCTGGCCAACCCCCGCCGCGTGCGAGAGCACCAGCGAACGTTGTAAATTCTCCAGATCGTGCGTGGCAATGCGGGTCTGCGCCAGCAGGCCAAACCCGGTATTGATGCCGTAGGCGGTGCGCCCCTCCGCTACAATCGCCTCCACGCAGGCCACGCTGTCGTTAATGGCACGGTGGGCGCTTTCATCAAGGGCGAGTGTCACCGGCTGACGCCAGACGTGACGCAGCTGTTTGAGCGACAAAGAGCCGGGAGTAAGTGTTAACGCGTTCATGCAGGCTTTCCTTGTGTGGCGGGGATCATCGGCAGGTTCAGGCCCTGCTCTTTGGCACAATCAATGGCAATCTCGTAACCCGCATCCGCGTGGCGCATTACGCCGGTTGCCGGGTCGTTATGCAGCACGCGAGCAATACGTGCCGCCGCTTCGTCGGTACCGTCACAGACGATGACCATCCCGGAGTGCTGGGAGAAGCCCATCCCGACGCCGCCGCCGTGGTGCAGCGACACCCAGGTTGCGCCACTGGCGGTGTTCAGCAGGGCATTCAGCAGCGGCCAGTCGGAGACCGCATCCGAGCCGTCGCGCATGGCTTCGGTTTCACGGTTCGGACTGGCGACAGAGCCGGAGTCCAGGTGGTCGCGGCCAATGACGATCGGCGCGGAGACTTCGCCGCTGCGCACCATTTCGTTAAAGGCGAGGCCGAGTTTTTGCCGCCACTCCAGCCCGACCCAGCAGATACGCGCTGGCAGGCCCTGGAAATTAATGCGCTCGCGCGCCATGTCCAGCCAGCGGTGCAGGTGCTCGTCGTCGGCGACAATTTCCTTCACTCTGGCGTCGGTTTTGTAGATATCCTCCGGGTCGCCGGACAGGGCAACCCAGCGGAACGGCCCGATGCCGCGGCAGAACAGCGGACGAATATAGGCGGGCACGAAGCCGGGGAAGTCAAAGGCGTTATTCACCCCCATCTCTTTCGCCATCTGGCGGATGTTATTCCCGTAATCAAAGGTCGGAATCCCCATCTTACTGAAGGCGAGCATCGCGGAGACGTGTTCCGCCATGGCGCGTTTAGCCGCCAGTACCGTGCCCTCAGGATCGGTTTCCGCTTTTTGCTGGTAGTCTTCCCACGTCCAGCCTTTTGGCAGATAGCCGTGGAGCGGATCGTGAGCGCTGGTCTGGTCGGTGACCAGATCCGGACGCACGCCGCGCGCCACCAGTTCCGGTAGAATATCCGCCGCGTTGCCGCACAGGGCAACCGACACGGCTTTGCCTTCAGCGGTGTACTTTTTGATGCGCGCCAGCGCGTCATCGAGGTTGTCGGCCTGTTCATCAACATAGCGGGTACGCAGACGGAAATCGATGCGGCTCTGCTGGCACTCAATGTTCAGGGAGCACGCGCCCGCCAGCGTCGCGGCCAGCGGCTGCGCGCCGCCCATGCCGCCCAGTCCGGCGGTGAGCACCCAGCGGCCTTTCAGTGAGCCGTTATAGTGCTGTCGGCCCGCTTCCACGAAGGTTTCATAGGTGCCCTGCACAATCCCCTGGCTGCCGATGTAGATCCAGCTGCCCGCGGTCATCTGGCCATACATGGCCAGCCCTTTTGCGTCCAGCTCGTTGAAGTGTTCCCACGTCGCCCAGTGCGGCACCAGGTTGGAGTTGGCAATCAGCACACGGGGCGCATTTTTATGGGTTTTGAATACGCCAACCGGTTTGCCGGATTGCACCAGCAACGTTTCGTCGTTTTCGAGATTCGTCAAAGACTCAACAATCGCGTCATAGCACGCCCAGTTGCGCGCGGCGCGGCCAATGCCGCCGTAGACCACCAGCTCATGGGGATTTTCTGCTACCTCAGGATCAAGGTTGTTCATCAACATGCGCAGCGGTGCTTCGGTGAGCCAGCTTTTTGCGGTGAGCGTGGTGCCGCGCGCGGCGCGGACATCCTGCTTGCGGTATTTATCTGACGACATTGTGTGTTCCTCATAAGGGACAGGTGATGCATTTAGATATACTTGTATAGACAAGCACACACAAGGTCGGATTTAACAAAAAAGATACAATTTTGCTATATTGCGTTAGCGATCACGCTTATAAAACTTATGACATAAAGTGGCCCTGCAACCGGTAACGATTCCCCGGGAACAGCAGCTTCGCATGCGACACGATCTGCGAGGATGACCAGGTACGACGGCGGATCAGCAGGCAGGGATCGTGCTCTTTAATACGCAACAACTCGCACTCCTGAGGCGTGGCGCGCACGGCCTCCACGATATGCTCCCCTTCCGTCAGCGGGGCGACGAGCGAGAGATACGCATGCGGTGTGGTTTGGGTGTAATCCTGGTTCAGGTAGTCCGGGATCCGCTCCGCGTTGACGCAGCGATCTTCAATCTGGACCGGAATATCGTTCTCATAATGCACCATCACCGAATGGAAGATCCGGGTGCCCTCGTTAACGTTCAGCTCAATGGCCTGTTCGGCGCTGGCCTGCGTCTCTTCAAGCACCAGCACTTCGCAGTGGTGCTGATGGTTGCGGGCGGCAATTTCATCGGCAATGCTGCGGATTTCAAACAGCGCCGACTGTCCTTTTGGCTCGGCGACAAAGGTTCCGACACCCTGCAAACGCACCAGCAACCCTTCATCGGTCAGTTCCCGCAGCGCCCGGTTAATGGTCATTCGACTAAAGCCAAACTGCGCGACCAGTTCAGCTTCGGAGGGAATACGGTCGTGCGGACGCCAGACGCCGGCAGCAATTTTTTCGCTGATCGCCTGCTTCACCTTTTCGTAAAAAGGCGCGGGAGGGCTCGGCTGCGGCAGGGGCGAGCGTGAAAACATCATGACTCCTTGAATGTTGTTATGCCCACCAGTGAGCAATTTGCCAGGCCAGTCGGGCGGCAAGCTTCGCCCCCTGACCGTCCCGGTCGTAGTGCGGATTATATTCCACCAGATCCGCCGCCTGTAGTTTACCGCTTCGGCAGATACGCTCAATCACCGGGAACAGATCCAGCGCCGGGATCCCCAACGCCGCAGGGGCGGATACGGCGGGCATTTCTGCGGCGGGCAGCACATCGAGGTCAATGGTGAGATAGACCCGGTCTGCCTGCGCAAGCACGCTATCCAGCGCGGATAGCGCATCCCGGCGAAAATCGAGATCTTCAACCAGCATCACGTTCAACCGTTCAGCTTCCTCCCACAGCGCCTGGGTATTCGCCGCACGGCTTACCCCCAGGCAGGCGTAGTGAAACGCCCGCGACTGCGACGCGCAGTAGTGCGCCAGCTGGCGGAACGGCGTGCCGGACGTAGCCCGTTCAGCCTTACGTAAATCGAGGTGCGCATCCAGGTTGATCACCGCAATGCGATCGTTCGGAAAGGCGTCAAGCACGCCGCGCCCGTGCGCCCAGGCGGTTTCATGTCCACCGCCAAAAACCAGAGTACGCATCCCGGATTGCTGGCACGCGGTTATGGCCTCGCTCAGCGCCTGCTGTGCCGCCTCCAGCGCATTGCCTTCAACAAAAATGGAGCCCATATCCACGAGGCGCGCATGCCCCTGATGGCTCGCCATATTCGCCAGCGCGCCGCGCAGCACATCGGGAGCCTGTGCAGCACCGGGCCTGCCCTGGTTACGCTTAACCCCTTCATCACATTCAAAGCCCAGCAGGGCGATGCCTGACGGCACGGGTACAAAGTGTTCGCGCTGCTGTATGGTCTGGAAGAGACGTTTCGCGGTGCTGGATTCGGCGCTGTCGTCACGACCCTGCCAGACCTGCGGGGAAACGGGATGCCACAATTTCATGCTACCTGCCCCCGAAACACGCGTTGATATAAAGGATTCCGCCCCGGCTCGTAAACCATCTCAACCGGATGATTCGCCTCCCAGACGACGAAATCAGCCACATAACCGGGCTTTAACTGCCCGTGCGTCGCGCCACGACCTAGCGCCTGCGCCGCATGCCGCGTCACGCCAGCCCAGGCCTCTTCCGGCGTGAGGCCAAACTGGACGCAGGCCATGTTCATTGCCAGATGCAGGCTGGCAAACGGGCTGGTGCCCGGGTTGTAGTCGGTAGCCACCGCCATCGGCACGCCCTGCTCTCTGAGCTGCGCCACCGGTGGACGCTGGCGCTCCTGAAGAAAATAGAACGCGCCGGGGAGCAATACCGCCACCGTGCCGCTTTGCGCCATCGCCTGAATACCTGAATCATCGAGATACTCAATATGATCGGCCGACAGCCCTTTATACTGGCTGACCAGCGCCGCGCCGCCCAGATTCGACAGTTGCTCTACATGCCCTTTTACCGGGATCCCGAGCGCGGCGGCGGCCCGGAACAGGCGCTCGGTTTGCACCGGGGTAAAGCCGACGTTTTCACAAAACACGTCCACCGCTTCAAATAACTCTTTTTGCCACAGCGTGGGCATGATCTGCTCACAGACCAGCGTGAGATAGGCATCCGGATCCTGTCGGTACTCGGCAGGAACGGCGTGCGCGGCCAGCAGCGTCGGGCTGATATCGACCAGATTGTTCAGGCTGAGCTGGCGGGCAACCAGCAGCATTTTCTCTTCGGCCTGGGCATTCAGTCCGTATCCCGATTTGATTTCAACGGTCGTTACGCCTTCATTCATCAGCCGCTGGAGCCGCTGCTGCGCCACCCTCAGGAGCGTTTCCGGCGAACTGTTGCGGGTCGCCGTGACCGTGGCGTTAATACCGCCGCCCTGCGCGCTGATGGTCTGATACGACACGCCGTTAAGCCGTTGTTCCCATTCCGCTGCGCGATCGCCGCCGAACACCAGATGGGTGTGGCAATCGATCAGGCCGGGAGTAACCAGACGCCCGTCGAGATCGACACACTGACGATGCCCGGAGGGGATCTCGGCTTCAGGAATAACGGCCGCAATCGTCTGGCCGCGCACGACGAGGGCATGTTGTTCTTTCAGGCCGTAGGGTTCCGGCTCACCTGTCGCCAGGGTCGCCAGTCGCGCATTTCGCCATATCACATCATCGGGATGAAGCTGCTGCATGTGCCTTCCGCTTGTCATGGGTTGTATAGACATTTATTTTCATCTGTCACCTGCTGTCAACCGCCTTGCAGAAAAATGTTATTTATTTGTGATGACTTTCCCGTCGCCTGCGGGCAAAAATGCAACTTTTCCCGTTTTTATCTTCCCGTTTCGCTCAACTTAGTATAAAAAAGCAGGCTATTTCGTCTATTCAGATAAGACTTGCATACCCAGGAGCATTACCTTGAATATTTCCAGGATTTCCCGTCTGGCGTTGGCACTCGCCTTTGGCGTGACTTTATCCGCTTGCAGTTCAACACCACCGGATCAGCAACCTTCTGAGCAAGTTGCTCCGGGCACCGCTTCCCGTCCGATCCTGTCAGCGGCTGAAGCGAAGAACTTCACCCGTGCGCACTATTTCTCGGCGATGGATCCCAATGCAGCCCCATGGACGCCTTCTTCTATTAACCTGCCGAAACAGCCAGACTTCGTTGTCGGCCCGGCCGGAGCAGAGGGCGTTACGCACACCTCAATTCAGGCAGCTGTTGATGCCGCAATCACCAAACACAGCGCATCTCGTCAGTACATTGCCATCATGCCGGGTGAATACGAAGGAACCGTTTATGTTCCGGCTGCACCGGGAAGCATTACGCTTTACGGACTTGGCGAAAAAGCGGTCGACGTGAAAATTGGCCTGGCGATTGATTCAGAGATCGACAGCACCACCTGGCGCCATCTGGTGAACCCGGCCGGTAAATACATGCCAGGTAAACCGGCGTGGTATATGTTTGATAACTGCCAGCGCAAACGTGCCGCCACCATTGGCGTGATGTGCTCGGCGGTATTCTGGTCACAGAACAATGGCCTGCAATTGCAGAACCTGACCATTCAGAACACCCTGGGCGACAGCGTTGACGCCGGTAATCACCAGGCCGTGGCGCTGCGTAGCGATGGCGACAAGGTACAGATTAACAACGTCAATATCCTGGGCCGCCAGAATACCTTCTTCGTGACCAACAGCGGCGTGCAGAATACCCTTCAGAACAATCGTCTGACGCGTACTCTGGTCACCAACAGCTACATTGAAGGCGACGTGGATATGGTCTCCGGTCGCGGCGCGGTGGTGTTTGATAACACCGACTTCCGCGTGGTGAATTCACGTACGCAGCAGGAAGGTTACGTCTTTGCCCCGGCCACGCAGTCCAATCTGTTCTATGGCTTCCTGGCCGTGAATAGCCGCTTTACTGCTGCTGGCGATGGCGTGGCGCAGCTTGGCCGCTCTCTGGACGTGGACTCCGCCACTAACGGCCAGGTCGTGATCCGCGACAGCGTGATTAACGAAGGCTTTAACATGGCGAAACCGTGGGCGGATGCGGCGATCTCGAAACGTCCTTTCTCCGGCAACACCGGCACGGTGGATGATAAAGACAACGTGCAGCGTAACCTGAACGACGCTAACTTCAACCGCATGTGGGAATACAACAACCGCGGTCTGGGTAGCAAAGTGGTTGCTGAACCGAAGCAGTAAAATGCCTGCTGCCGGGTGGCGGCTACGCCTTACCCGGCCTACCTCATGCATTAACCACGCATAAAAAAACCTCGCATGTGCGAGGTTTTTTTTCGTCTACGGATCAGTGAGCGTTAATCACAACCCACATCGGCCCTTGTCCGACCGCATAGCGTCCTTTCTCTTCCAGTAGACCCTGCACGCCTTTGATTTCATAGAGCGCGATGTGGTGGGATTTCTGCCCCGCCGCAATCAGGTATTTGCCGCTGTGATCGACATTAAAGCCGCGCGGCTGGGTTTCTGTCGGCTGGAAGCCCTCAACTGCCAGAACGCTGCCGTCTTCTGAGACGCTGAAGACGGTGATCAGACTGGAGGTACGGTCACAGGCATACAGGTGGCGGCCATCCGGCGTGATGTGAATGTCTGCCGCCCAGCGTGTATCGGAGAAATCAGCTGGCATCATGTCCAGCGTCTGTACGCACTCGATCTGCCCGTTAGGATCGTTCAGCTCCCAGACATCTACCGAGCTGTTCAGCTCGTTAACGACATAGGCATACTGCTGATTCGGGTGGAAGACCATATGGCGCGGGCCTGCGCCTTCCACGGTGGTGACTTCCGCCGGGCTCTGCGCGGCCAGATGACCGTCATCGCTCAGGGTAAACAGGCAGATGCGATCCTGCTTCAGCGCTGGCACCCACAGCGTGCGGTTATCCGGCGAAATGTTGGCGGAGTGGCAACCCTCAAGCCCTTCTACCACGTCGACGGTTTCAACGGGAATACCGTCTTCCAGGCGGGTGACGCTCACGCAGCCTGCATTGTAGGAGCCGCTGAAGATAAAGTTGCCTTTATGGTCGGTAGAAATATGGGTCGGGCTGCCCGGCAGCGGCGCTTCTGCGGTATAGGTCAGCGCGCCGTCATCCGGGGAGATGCGGTATGCGAGTACGCGGAATTCCGGGCGTACCCCGACATAAAGAAAACGTTTATCCGGGCTGACGACCATCGGCTGCACCTGGCCTGGCACATCAACAACCTGAACCAGCGTAAGCGAACCTTCTGTATTCAAACGCCAGACATGGATCTGCTGACTTTCAGGACTGGCGGTATAAACGGTTTGTTTCATGAATACTCCTGATTATTTTTAACGGTGAATGCTGAATTGTAGTCCGGGATTTTGCAGGGTTCCGCTCTCGGTGTACCATCCCGACAGACCTTAAATTCAACATTAACCCGGAAGAAAAAATGACCTCGCGAGTGATTGCCCTGGATTTAGACGGAACACTGCTTACCCCTCAGAAAACCCTGCTCCCCTCTTCTCTTGAGGCCCTCAAACGAGCCCGGGAAGCGGGGTATCAACTTCTCATCGTAACGGGTCGACATCACGTAGCCATTCATCCTTTTTATCAGGCACTGGGCTTAGATACACCTGCAATTTGTTGTAATGGCACTTATTTGTATGATTATCAGGCAAAAAAGGTTTTAACCTCTGATCCGCTTCCCGTTCCGCAGGCGCTGCAATTGATTGATTTACTGGATGAGCACGCGATTCACGGCCTGATGTATGTGGATAACGCCATGCTGTATGAACGCCCTACCGGCCATGTGATCCGCACCAGCAACTGGGCCCTGTCTCTGCCGGAAGCGCAGCGTCCGGTGTTCACTCAGGTTTCCTCCCTGCGCCAGGCGGCGGAAGACGTCCAGGCAATCTGGAAATTTGCCCTGACCGATGAAGACACCGCCAAACTGAACACCTTCGCAAAACATGTCGAGCATACGCTGGGTCTGGAATGTGAATGGTCCTGGCACGATCAGGTGGATATCGCCCGCAAAGGCAACAGCAAAGGAAAGCGTCTGACCCAGTTCGTTGAGTCACAGGGCTGGTCAATGCAGGACGTGATTGCCTTCGGCGATAACTATAACGACATCAGCATGCTGGAAGCGGCCGGAACGGGCGTGGCGATGGGCAACGCCGATGATGCGGTGAAAGCGCGTGCTAACGTGGTGATTGGCGATAACACCACCGACAGCATCGCGCAGTATATTTATACCAACCTGCTGTAATCAGGCGGTGATAGAGACGCTCTTGATTTGCGCGTAAAGCCACAGGCCAGGCTTGATGCCTAACTCATCCCTGGCCCACGGGCTGATGCGCGCCCACAGCGTTCTGTTGCCCACTTCCAGTTGCACTTCTACCTGGCCGTTATCATCAAAACACTGCGCCACTTTTGCGCGCAAAATATTGCGGATACTGGTTTGCAGCGGCGGTTGCAGCACCAGGGAGACATCCGACGCCTGAATGCGGATCCGTAACGTGGACTGAATCGGCGTATCGATTTTATTCACCCACAAATGCTGGTCACCCAGCGCCAGCGCGGTCATCGCGTAGTGCGGATGGTGCTCCAGCACGCTCACCTTCAGAATGCTGCTCTGCTGCTCCTTTGGCAGCCATGGATGCATAACGCTGCTGCCCCACACCTCCTCCAGATTGCCGAATGCCTTCACCCTGCCCGCTTCCAGCACCAGCACTTTGTCGGCCAGATGTAAGATCTCATCCAGCGAATGGCTGACGTACAGCATGGGCACGTTGATTTCCCGCGCCAGACGTTGCAGATACGGCAGCAACTCGCGCTTGCGCGGAATATCCAGCGAGGCCAGCGGCTCATCCAGCAGCAACAATTCCGGCGCGGTTAACAGGGCGCGGCCAATCGCCACGCGCTGTTTTTCACCACCCGACAGCGAAGACGGGAGACGATCGAGCAGCGGTTCGATGCCCAGCAGCGCCACCAGCTTATCGAACTGTCCGGCCATGCTTTTTGCCATGCCATAGCGCAGATTTCCGCGCACGCTGTAGTGCGGAAACAGGCGCGCATCCTGAAACACATAGCCGATGCGGCGCTTGTCCGGTGACAGGCAGACCTTCTTCTCCGCGTCGTTTAAGACGCGGTTATTTAACACAATACGGCCAGACTGGGGACGCGTCAGGCCGCTAATCGCATTAATCAGCGACGTTTTCCCTGCCCCGGAAACGCCAAAAATGGCGGTGATACCGCTGGCAGGCAGCGTTTCGTTAAGCGTCAGAGTGTGGCTGCCCAGGGTTTGCGTAAAGTTGAGTTCCAGCATCACGGTTTCCCCATCCGTTCACGGCAGAGGCGCGCCAGCCATTCAGACACCAGCAGCGAGACCAGGGCGAGTACAATCGAAATAATACACAGCCGGGCCGCCGCACCTTCGCCACCCGGGGTTTGAATCAGGGTATACATGGCCGACGGGATGGTCCGCGTCTCGCCGGGAATGTTGGACACAAAGGTGATGGTCGCGCCGAACTCACCCAGTGAGCGGGCGAAGGCTAACACCGTACCGACGATAATGCCCGGTAAGGTGAGCGGAAGCGTAATGGTCAGGAATACCCGCCAGCGGCCTGCGCCCAGCGTGCGGGCGGCCTGCTCTAGCCGGATATCCACCCCTTCCAGCGCCAGGCGGATAGCGCGCACCATTAGCGGGAAGGACATTACTGCCGCGGCCAGAACCGCGCCGCGCCAGCTGAAAGCAAAGGTCAGGCCGAACCAGTCGTACAGCCATTCGCCGATAAAACCGCGTCGCCCCATGGAGATCAGCAGCAGATAGCCGACCACCACAGGCGGTAACACGAGCGGAAGATGGAGAACACTGTCGAGCAGGGCTTTGCCTGGAAACTTCACGCGAACCAGTAACCAGGCAAAGAACACCCCAAAGGGCAAACTCAGCGCAACCGCCAGGGAAGAGACTTTCAGGCTCAGCAGCACGGCCTGCCATTCAGGTTCGGTTAATATCATTCGTGAGTCGTAAATCCGTAACGTTTAAAGATAGCGGACGCTTCAGGCCCCTTCAGGTAGTCAACGAAGGCCGTCACGGTCGCATTTTTATGTCCATCAACTATCGCAACAGGATATTCTACTTTCTTATGCGAGTCTTCCGGGAAGGTACCGACCACCTTCACACCTTTACTGGCGACGGCATCGGAGCCGTAAACGATCCCGAGTGGCGCTTCGTTACGCTCCACCAGCGCCAGCGCGCCGCGCACATCTTCTGCGGGAGCCAGCTTCGGCGATAAGGTCTCCCATGCGCCCAGTTTTTGCAGCGCTTCTTTCGCATAAATCCCGGCAGGGACATGCTCCGGATCGCCCACCGCCAGACGGCCACCGTTGAGCAGACGGGTCCAGTCCGTCTGTTTGTTGATGGCGATGTCGCCCTGCTTGCTGTTTGCGGGCGCGACCACCACCAGGCTATTTCCCAGCAGCGTTTCGCGGCTAGCCGTATCAACAGATTTTTTCTCCACCGCGTAGTCCATCCATTTCTGATCGGCAGAGATGAACAGATCAGCCGGAGCCCCCGCTTCGATCTGGCGGGCCAGCGTGGACGAGGAGGCAAACGACGAAACGACCTCGACGTTTTTCTCTTTTTTGTATACCGCAGCAATATCCTGCATCGCGTTAGTCAGCGACGCCGCCGCAAAGACCGTGATTTTTCCTTCATCCGCCAGCGCGTGGGCGGTGAGTGAGAGAGTCAGCGTTGCCCCTGCGAAAAGGCGTACCCATGAACGTGCCATTTGAAGCTCCTGTGTGTATCGTTATATACAAACAAATATAACGACATATCGCAGGCGTTCCTAGCGCTAAATCGTACCCATTAATGCGTAAACTCAAGGAACGTTGTAAAAGATATCGGCGGGAGAGGAATAAACTTGAGAGCAAAACGCCCGGGCTGGCCGGGCGTTTTGGAGGAAATCATTGCTGCTTTTTAGGCTGGTCACGACGATGACCAATGTTCGAAAAGACGTTGAACACTTCACCCAGGCCGTAGATGGCACCGAGGATGATAGCCATCACTACTGGCACCATGATTACCGCGAATACCAGACTTTTCAACAACTCTAACATGGTTTTCTCCAGATCTTGTGAACGGCTTATTCTACCCTGAAAAGTAAGAAAAACATCCCCTTTTGTGCGGTGCGCTTTCCGCACCCGGACATTTGGGTCACAATAACCTTTTTGCCGGGACATTGTTATGCAGGCCGAAATTCTCCTCACCCTACGACTTCAGCAGAAGCTTTTCGCCGATCCGCGACGCATCGCCCTGTTAAAACAAATAGAACAAACTGGCTCGATTAGCCAGGGAGCCAAAAACGCCGGCATCAGCTATAAAAGCGCCTGGGATGCGATTAACGACATGAACACCCTGAGCGAACAAACGCTGGTAGAGCGCGCCACCGGCGGAAAAGGCGGCGGCGGCGCCGTGTTGACGCGTTACGGGCAACGCCTGATCCAGCTCTATGACTTACTGGCGCAGATCCAGCAAAAAGCATTTGATGTGCTGAGCGATGACGACAACCTGCCGCTGGACAGCCTGCTGGGCGCCATCTCCCGCTTCTCTTTGCAGACCAGCGCCCGCAACCAATGGTTTGGTACGGTGACGGGGCGCGATCATTCGCAGGTGCAGGAGCATATTGAGATCCTGCTCGCGGACGGCACAACGCGCCTGAAAGCCGCCATCACCGCGCAAAGTGGTCAACGCCTTGGGCTGAACGAAGGTCAGGAGGTGCTGGTATTACTCAAAGCGCCCTGGATCAGCATCACGCTTAACCCTGAGCAGGCCTCCGAGGCCGACAACCAGCTACGCGGGCGTATCAGCCACATCGAGCGCGGCGCAGAACAGTGTGAAGTGCTGATGACCCTGCCGGATGGACAGTCGCTCTGCGCCACCGTTCCGGTGAACGACGCGACCGAATTAGATGAAGGTGCTGTGGTGACCGCATATTTCAATGCAGACCGGGTAATTATCGCCACATTGTGCTAAGCGCATTGACAACCCCACCAACACTGAGTATCCCTGACATCTGTTGCTGCAAAAAATGGGATAACACATGTCATCATTGCATATTTCGCAAGGCACGTTTCGTCTTAGCGATACCCGTACCTTATCGCTGCCAGAGTTAACCCTTCGCGCCGGAGAAAGCTGGGCGTTTGTGGGCACGAATGGCAGCGGAAAATCCGCGCTGGCCCGCGCTCTGGCAGGCGAATTAACCCAGCTGAAGGGTGAGCGTCAGTGCACCTTTACCCGGCTTACGCGCCTTTCCTTTGAACAGCTGCAAAAGCTGGTCAGCGATGAGTGGCAGCGTAACAATACCGATTTGCTCAGCCCCGGCGAAGAAGATACCGGCCGCACGACGGCGGACATTATCCAGGATGAGATAAAAGATCCTGCCCGCTGTCAGCAGCTGGCGGAGCAATTTGGCATTACCGCCCTGCTTAACCGCCGCTTTAAATATCTCTCTACCGGCGAGACGCGCAAAACGCTGCTGTGTCAGGCGCTGATGAGCGAGCCGGAACTCCTGATTCTGGATGAACCGTTTGACGGACTGGATGTGCAGTCCCGCGCGCAGCTGGCAGCGTTGCTGGCGTCGCTTAACCAGCAGGGATACACCCTTGTGCTGGTCCTTAACCGCTTTGATGAGATCCCGGATTTCGTACATTACGCGGGCGTGCTGGCGGACTGTAGCCTGACCGAAACCGGCGAGAAAGCCGTACTGCTCCGGCAGGCGCTAATTGCACAGCTGGCCCACAGCGAGAAACTGGACGGTATTGCGCTGCCGGAGCCGGATGCCCCTTCGGCACGCCACGGGCTGGATCCTGACCAGCCGCGCATTGTGCTGCGCGATGGGGTGGTTGCTTACGACGATCGCCCTATTCTTAATCATCTCAGCTGGACGGTTAATCCTGGTGAGCACTGGCAGATCGTCGGCCCCAACGGGGCGGGTAAATCCACGCTGCTAAGCCTGATCACTGGCGATCACCCGCAGGGTTACAGCAACGATTTGACCCTCTTCGGCCGCCGCCGCGGCAGCGGGGAAACCATCTGGGATATCAAAAAGCATATCGGTTATGTCAGCAGCAGCCTGCATCTGGACTACCGGGTGAGCACTACGGTGCGAAACGTGATCCTCTCTGGCTTCTTCGATTCCATTGGTATTTATCAGGCGGTATCCGACAAGCAGCACAAGCTGGCGCAGCAGTGGCTGGATATTCTGGGTATGGACAACCGGGTAGCCGATGCGCCATTCCACAGCCTGTCGTGGGGGCAGCAGCGGCTGGCATTGATCGTCCGCGCGCTGGTTAAGCATCCTACTCTGCTGATTCTTGATGAACCGTTGCAGGGGCTGGATCCCCTCAACCGTCAGCTGATCCGCCGCTTTGTGGATGTCCTGATTAGCGAAGGTGAAACCCAGCTGCTGTTTGTCTCCCACCATGCTGAGGATGCCCCATCCTGCATCACCCATCGGCTGGAATTTGTGCCTGACGGCGAGCATTACCGCTACCTGCTGAGCAAAATCGATTAACGCGTGGAGGGCGCTGCCCTCCGCTTTTCAGACAACCTGCAACAATACATCTCTATCTCTTTGATCTACAATGCACTCAGTCTGTGAAAAAGCGCCTGTGAAAACCAGTGTAAACGATACCACTATTTTATCCCATGTCACACTTTTCGCGTCTCTGATATGCTATGGTTAATTCATACCATAAGCCTAATGGAGCGAAATATGCGAGTTTTGGTAACAGGTGGTAGCGGTTACATAGGAAGTCATACCTGCGTACAACTTCTGCAAAGCGGCCACGATGTCGTCATTCTTGATAACCTGTGCAACAGTAAGCGCAGCGTGCTGCCGGTCATTGAACGCCTTTCGGGTAAACAGCCGACTTTCGTGGAAGGCGATATCCGCAATGAAGCATTGATGACCGAAATCCTTCACGATCACGCGATTGAAACCGTTATCCACTTCGCGGGCCTGAAAGCGGTTGGCGAATCGGTAGCAAAACCGCTTGAGTACTACGACAACAACGTCAACGGTACCCTGCGTCTGATCTCCGCCATGCGTGCGGCAAACGTGAAAAACTTTATCTTCAGCTCTTCCGCGACCGTCTACGGCGATCAGCCAAAAATTCCTTACGTTGAAAGCTTCCCGACCGGTACGCCGCAAAGCCCGTATGGCAAAAGCAAGCTGATGGTAGAGCAGATCCTGACCGACCTGCAAAAAGCCCAGCCTGAGTGGAGCATCGCGCTGCTGCGCTACTTCAACCCGGTTGGCGCGCATCCGTCAGGCGACATGGGTGAAGATCCGCAGGGCATTCCAAATAACCTGATGCCGTATATCGCGCAGGTTGCCGTAGGGCGTCGCGACTCCCTGGCGATTTTTGGTAACGATTATCCCACCGAAGACGGCACCGGCGTGCGCGATTACATTCACGTGATGGATCTGGCCGACGGCCACGTGGCGGCGATGCAGCAGCTGGCGGATAAACCGGGCGTGCATATTTACAACCTCGGCGCCGGCGTCGGCAGCAGCGTGCTGGATGTGGTGAATGCCTTCAGTAAAGCCTGCGGCAAGCCAGTGAAGTATCACTTCGCGCCGCGTCGTGATGGCGACCTCCCGGCTTACTGGGCCGATGCCACCAAAGCGGATAAAGAGCTTAACTGGCGTGTTACCCGCACGCTTGATGAAATGGCACAGGATACCTGGCACTGGCAGTCACGCCATCCGCAGGGTTATCCGGATTAAGGATTTGTCATGACACAATTCAATCCCGTTGATCACCCGCATCGTCGTTTTAACCCGCTCAGCGGGCAATGGATTTTAGTTTCACCGCATCGCGCCAAGCGCCCCTGGCAGGGGGCGCAAGAGACGCCTGCAAAACAGTCGCTGCCACAGCACGATCCGGACTGCTTCCTCTGTCCGGGCAACACGCGCGTGACGGGCGATACAAACCCGACCTACAAGGGCACCTTCGTTTTCACTAACGATTTTGCGGCGCTGATGACCGATACGCCGGACGCGCCGGAAAGCCATGACCCGCTGATGCGCTGCGAAAGCGCCCGCGGCACCAGCCGCGTGATCTGCTTCTCTCCCGATCACAGCAAAACGCTGCCGGAGCTGAGCGTTGAGGCGCTGAAAGAGGTGGTCAGCACCTGGCAGGCGCAAACGGCGGAGCTGGGCCAGACCTATCCGTGGGTGCAGGTATTTGAAAATAAAGGCGCGGCGATGGGCTGCTCTAACCCGCACCCGCACGGTCAGATCTGGGCGAACAGCTTCCTGCCGAACGAAGCCGAACGTGAAGACCGGCTGCAAAAAGCCTATTTCGCCCAGAACGGTTCGCCGATGCTGGTGGATTACACCCAGCGTGAACTGGCGGACGGCAGCCGCACTGTGGTGGAAACCGAGCACTGGCTTGCGGTAGTCCCTTACTGGGCGGCGTGGCCGTTTGAAACGCTGCTGCTGCCAAAGGCCCATGTTCAGCGTATTACGGACCTCAGCGACGCCCAGCGAGACGACCTTGCCCTGGCGCTGAAAAAACTGACCAGCCGCTACGACAACCTGTTCCAGTGTTCCTTCCCCTACTCCATGGGCTGGCACGGTGCGCCGTTTAACGGCGAAGAGAATCAACACTGGCAGTTACATGCACACTTCTATCCGCCGCTGCTGCGTTCTGCGACGGTACGTAAATTCATGGTGGGCTATGAAATGCTGGCGGAAACCCAGCGCGACCTGACGGCGGAACAGGCGGCAGAACGCCTGCGTGCCGTTAGCGACGTCCATTACCGCGAATCAGGAGTTTAAAAATGAGTCTGAAAGATAAAACACAATCCCTGTTTGCTGAAAAATTTGGCTACCCTGCCACCCATATTATCCAGGCGCCAGGCCGCGTTAATCTGATCGGCGAGCACACCGACTATAACGACGGTTTTGTCCTGCCGTGTGCCATCGACTACCAGACGGTGATCGCCTGCGCGAAACGTTCAGATCGTAACGTGCGAGTGATCGCCGCGGATTACGGCAACGAAATTGACGAATTTTCCCTTGATGCACCGATCGTGACCCACGACAGCCAGCAGTGGTCGAACTATGTTCGCGGCGTGGTGAAGCATCTTCTGAAGCGTAACAAGAATTTCGGCGGGGCCGATCTGGTGATCAGCGGCAACGTGCCGCAAGGCGCGGGATTAAGCTCTTCCGCATCGCTGGAAGTGGCGGTCGGCACCGTGTTCCAGCAGCTTTATCATCTGCCGCTGGACGGGGCGCAGATCGCCCTCAACGGTCAGGAAGCGGAAAACCAGTTCGTGGGCTGCAACTGCGGCATTATGGATCAGCTGATTTCCGCGCTGGGCAAGAAAGAACATGCTTTGCTGATTGACTGCCGCTCCCTCGGGACCAAAGCGGTTCCACTGCCAAAAGGTGCGGCTGTGGTGATCATCAACAGCAACTTCAAACGCACACTGGTGGGGAGCGAGTACAACACCCGCCGCGAGCAGTGTGAAACCGGCGCGCGCTTCTTCCAGCAGCCAGCCCTGCGTGATGTCTCACTTGACGAATTTAACAAGGTTGCCCACGAACTGGATCCGGTTGTCACGAAGCGCGTGCGTCACGTGCTGACGGAAAATGCCCGTACCGTAGAAGCCGCCTCCGCGCTGGCGAAAGGTGACCTGAAACGGATGGGCGAGCTGATGGCCGAATCGCATGCCTCCATGCGCGACGATTTCGAAATCACCGTGCCACAAATCGACACCCTGGTTGAAATTGTGAAAGCCACGATTGGCGACAAAGGCGGCGTGCGTATGACCGGGGGTGGATTTGGCGGCTGTGTCGTCGCCCTGGTGCCGGAAGAGCTGGTCCCTGCCATTCAGGACGCGGTGGCTAAACAGTACGAAGCCAAAACGGGCATCAAAGAAACTTTCTATGTCTGCAAAGCATCACAAGGAGCCGGACAGTGCTAAACGAAACACCTACTCTCGCACCGGATGGTCTGCCGTATCGCCTGTTGACCCTGCGCAACAGCGCCGGGATGGTGGTTACGCTGATGGACTGGGGCGCAACGTTACTTTCTGCCCGCGTACCAATGCCTGACGGCAGCGTGCGCGAAACCCTGCTCGGCTGCGCATCGCCCGAGCAATATATCGAGCAGACCGCTTTTCTGGGCGCATCCATAGGCCGCTACGCCAACCGCATCGCCAGAAGCCGGTTTACGCTGGACGGCGTAACCTATTCCCTGCTTGCCAGCCAGGGTGAAAATCAGCTGCACGGCGGCCCGGAAGGGTTTGATAAACGTCGCTGGAAGATTGTGCAGCAAAATGACCGTGAGGTCTGGTTTTCTCTGGACTCCCTCGACGGAGACCAGGGCTTCCCGGGCAATCTCACCGCAACCGCACGCTTTACCCTGACCGAAGATAATCGTATCGCCATTGAGTACCGCGCGACCGTCGACAAGCCGTGTCCGGTCAACCTGACTAACCACGCCTATTTCAACCTTGACGGCAATCAGACCGATGTCCGCAGCCACAAACTCCAGATCCTGGCGGACGCGTATCTGCCGGTCGATGAGATGGGGATCCCTTATCAGGGGCTGAAACCGGTAAGCGGTAATAGCTTTGATTTCCGTCAGCCGAAAACCATCGCCCAGGATTTCCTGAGTGATGACGATCAGCGCAAGGTGAAAGGCTACGACCACGCTTTCCTGTTGCAGGCGAAAGGCGATCTTTCTCAACCTGCCGCACAGGTCTGGTCTGCGGATGAGAAGTTACAGATGACGGTCTACACCACCGCCCCTGCCCTGCAGTTCTACTCCGGTAACTACCTGGAGGGGACCACGGCGCGTGAACATAACGACTACGCCGCCTGGCAAGGTCTGGCGCTGGAGAGCGAGTTCCTGCCGGACAGTCCTAACCATCCTGAATGGCCGCAGCCGGACTGCGTGCTGCGTCCGGGTGAAGAGTACGTAAGCGTCACAGAGTATCA
Organism: Enterobacter sp. DSM 30060; assembly: GCF_013375955.1. Taxonomy (NCBI): domain Bacteria; kingdom Pseudomonadati; phylum Pseudomonadota; class Gammaproteobacteria; order Enterobacterales; family Enterobacteriaceae; genus Enterobacter; species Enterobacter sp. DSM 30060. Next base: position 3,159,425 of record NZ_CP056118.1, on the reverse strand, counting down.
TTTCATTCCGCGCGCATAATGTCCGGCGGCGCTACGCGTGCACGGGCCTACGAATGTAGGCCGGATAAGCGAAGCGCCATCCGGCAAAAAGCCTGGCCCTCACCGCGAGGGCTTTTTTCCGCTCAGCTTGCTGAAAATAGCGGCGATCGCAGACAAAATCATAACCCTGGATTCACATGCATCTTACACTCTCGAACTATTTTCGCTATGGTTAGGGTTAAGCGTTGCTGCTGGCACAGTCACGGCAATATAATGAGAATTGTTATCATTCAAAATGCTTGAGGAGTAAGAAATGGCTAATACTAAGCTTGTCCTGGTGCGCCACGGCGAAAGCCAGTGGAACAACGAAAACCGCTTCACCGGTTGGTATGACGTTGATCTGTCCGAGAAAGGCGTGAGCGAAGCAAAAGCGGCAGGTAAGCTGCTGAAAGAAGAAGGCTTCACCTTTGACTTTGCTTACACCTCTGTGCTGAAACGTGCCATCCATACCCTGTGGAACATTCTGGACGAGCTGGATCAGGCCTGGCTGCCGGTTGAGAAATCCTGGAAACTGAACGAGCGTCACTACGGTGCGCTGCAAGGTCTGAACAAAGCGGAAACCGCAGAAAAATACGGTGACGAGCAGGTTAAGCAGTGGCGTCGTGGTTTTGCGGTCACGCCTCCAGAGCTGAGCAAAGATGACGAGCGCTACCCGGGCCACGATCCGCGTTACGCGAAGCTGACTGAGGCTGAACTGCCGCAGACCGAAAGCCTGGCGCTGACCATCGACCGTGTTGTGCCTTACTGGAATGAAACCATTCTGCCACGCCTGAAAAGCGGCGAGCGCGTCATTATCGCTGCTCACGGTAACTCCCTGCGTGCGCTGGTGAAATACCTGGACAACATGGGTGAAGATGAAATTCTCGAGCTGAACATCCCTACCGGCGTGCCGCTGGTGTACGAGTTCGACGAAAACTTCAAGCCAGTTAAACATTACTACCTGGGTAACGCCGACGAAATCGCTGCAAAAGCGGCGGCCGTGGCGAACCAGGGTAAAGCGAAGTAATTTCGCCGGACATAAAAAAAGCGTGGAGCAATCCACGCTTTTTTATTGCCCGCGATAAACTTAACCGCGACGCGCTTTTACCGCATCCGCCAGCTGACGCAGGATCGCATCGGTATCATCCCAGCCAATGCAGGCATCCGTCACGCTCTTACCGTAGACCAGCGGCTCGCTGCCCTCCAGGTTCTGATTGCCTTCCACCAGATGGCTCTCAATCATCACCCCAATCACTGCGCGTTCACCGTTGGCGATTTGCTGACAAACGTCTGCACCAACTTCCATCTGCTTTTTGAACTGTTTGCTTGAGTTCGCATGGCTGAAATCGATCATGATCTGCGGCGCCAGTCCCGCTTTCTCCAGACCCGCCTTCACTTCCGCCACGTGTTTTGCGCTGTAGTTAGGCTCTTTACCGCCGCGCAGAATGATATGGCAATCGCCATTACCGCTGGTATTCACGATAGCCGAGTGGCCCCACTTAGTCACCGACAGGAAGCAGTGCGGCGCGCCAGCCGCATTGATGGCATCAATAGCGACTTTGATGGTGCCATCAGTGCCGTTTTTGAAACCCACCGGGCATGACAGGCCAGACGCCAGCTCACGGTGAACCTGCGATTCAGTCGTACGCGCACCAATAGCGCCCCAGCTCATCAGGTCAGCCAGATACTGCGGGGTGATCATATCGAGGAATTCTCCGGCAGCAGGCAGCCCGCTGTCGTTAATCTCCAGCAGCAGCTTACGCGCAATACGCAGGCCGTCGTTGATCTGGAAACTGTTGTCCATGTGCGGATCGTTGATCAACCCTTTCCAGCCCACGGTGGTACGCGGTTTTTCGAAATAAACGCGCATCACAATTTCCAGTTCGCCCTTCAGCTCTTCGCGCAGGGTGAGCAGACGTGACGCGTACTCTTTGGCCGCAGCAGGATCGTGAATGGAGCACGGTCCGATGACCACCAGAAGACGATCGTCGCTACCTTTCAGGATCTTGTGGATCGCCTTGCGGGCATGAGACACCGTGTTGGCGGCATTTTCGGTGGCGGGGAATTTTTCAAGGAGCGCTACGGGAGGTAATAACTCATTGATCTCTTTAATGCGTAAATCGTCGTTCTGATAATTCATCTTCTTTCCGGCTCTGCCATATCTTTAGTAATGAAAGCAATGCTTTCAATCTAACTTGTCGGTCACGAAGTGTAAACGGGCTTTTACACTTCGCGCAGATAATTCCTGGAATTCGCCTAAAATACGCAACAAAATAGCGAAAAATGAGATCTCGCCTAAGCTTTTTACTTGTAACGACTGTTTTTAAATATTTATACGCGATTCCATCCTGACATAATTCAGGAATCTGGGATCTTTCGCCACTGAACAAGATGCACTGTTGGAGAATGTTATCCAGCGTAACGATAAGAACAGGAGCACCATGATGAAAATGACGAAACTGACTACGCTTTTCCTGACGGCAACCCTTACCCTGGCAAGCGGTAGCGTACTGGCAGCCGATACAGGCTCCTCCGGCAGCAACGGCGACGCGAATGCCGCTGCCGAAGCGGGCCAGGTTGCGCCGGATGCAAAACAGAATATCGCGCCAAATAATGTTGATAACAGTAATATCAACACGGGCAATACCAACACCGGCGGTACGAATACCGGCACGATGAACCATGACGGTATGAGCACTGACGAAGTTCACAAAAACTCAATGTGTAAAGACGGGAAATGCCCGGACCCGAATGACAAAGTGGGCAGCGATGCCAATACCAAAACGGACGGTACTACCCAGTAATCTTCCGTAAGGTAAAAGAGGGAGAGCGAATGCTCTCCTTTTTTATTTAAGCTCTTAAAAACGCTACACTAAAAATAATAATAAATCAGGAACGATACCATGGCGCACTCCCACTCCCATTCCCACTCCACTGGCGATGAAAATGCCAAACGGCTTCTGCTGGCTTTTGGCGTCACTGCCACCTTTATGATTATTGAGGTGACAGGCGGACTGATCTCCGGATCGCTGGCGCTGCTGGCCGATGCCGGGCATATGCTGACCGACGCTGCCGCGCTCCTGTTTGCTCTGCTGGCCGTGCAGTTTGCCCGTCGCCCTCCCAATGCCCGCCACACCTTTGGCTGGCTCAGACTGACCACACTTGCTGCGTTCGTGAATGCGATTGCACTGGTGGTTATTACCATTCTTATCGTCTGGGAGGCGTTTCAGCGCTTTCGTCATCCACAACCGGTAGCCGGAACGACGATGATGGTGATTGCTATTGCCGGGTTGGTCGCCAATATTCTGGCATTCTGGATATTGCACCGCGGCAGCAGCGAAAAAAATCTGAACGTACGGGCCGCGGCGCTTCACGTGCTGGGCGATCTGCTGGGTTCCGTAGGTGCCATCGTCGCCGCGCTGATCATTATGGGTACGGGCTGGACCCCCATCGACCCGATTCTTTCCGTGCTGGTATCGTGCCTTGTATTACGCAGTGCCTGGCGGCTGTTGAAAGAGAGCGTGAATGAACTGCTGGAAGGCGCTCCCACGTCGCTGGATATTGGCGAGCTAAAACGCAATCTGTGTCGTTCCATTCCTGAAGTCCGTAACGTTCACCACGTTCACGTCTGGCTGGTGGGTGAGAAACCGCTTATGACGCTGCACGTTCAGGTTATTCCGCCCCACGATCACGATGCGTTGCTTGAACGTATTCGGCACTTCCTTGAGCATCACTACGAAATTGCGCACTCCACCATCCAGATGGAGTATCAGCCCTGTAACGGGCCAGACTGTCACCTGAACGAGGCGCAGTCCGGCCACTCACACGAGCATCACCATTAGCGGGAAAGCGCGCGAGAGCCACGCTCACGCGCGCTGTTGATCCACATGCGGCTACCGTTCAGGGCAATGACGGTCAGCAGCATATACTCCAGCGACATGGCATAAACGCCCTGACGGGCAAAAATCACCACGCTAATCACGTTGATGACCACCCACAGCAGCCAGTTTTCAACGTATTTACGGGTCATCAGGATCATTGCGGCAATCGACAGCACCATCATGCAGGAATCCCAGAACGGGAAGGCATCAGGCTGAAGCTCAGGCATCGTCACGTTTAATCCCAGACCCGACATGACCGAGACCGCCACGCGCGTCAGGAAGGCAAATACCGGGTCAATAAAGACGGTCATAAAGCCGATTGCCACCACGCAGGCCGCGAGCCAGGCAATGGCTTTTGGCAACGGCAGCCAGCGGATTTGCAGCTCCGCCTCCTGCTGACTGTTTTGCCGCGACCAGGCGTACCAGCCATAGATATTGGCCGCGAAGAAGAACAGCTGCAGAAGCAGGCTGGCGTAGAGCTGGATCTGGAAGAAGATGATCGCAAACAGCGTGACGTTTATCAGCCCGAACGCATAGTTACTGATCTTCTCAAGGCTGGCCAGCCAGATACAGAGTAAACCGGCCAGCGTACCTACCGCTTCAATCCACGACAGGTCATAGCCGCCCGCACCAATCGGGATATGAACCAGGATGTTCTGTGTGCTAAAAAAATCCATTTTTTCTCCGGGGCGTAATAAGTTAAGTACGTAGTGTAGCCGCAAAATCCAGCATACGGTTAAGCGGAATTAACGCGCCTTCGCGCAGGGCGGCGTCCACGTGGATCTCATGCGCTGCGCCACCGATCTCCAGCCCCTCCGCTATCGCCTTAAGTCCATTCATCGCCATCCACGGGCAGTGCGCGCAGCTTCGACAGGTCGCCCCTTCTCCGGCGGTTGGCGCTTCGAGCAGCTCTTTTTCTGGTACGGCCTGCTGCATTTTATAGAAGATACCGCGATCGGTCGCCACGATGAGCTGCTTGTGCGGCAGGGTTTTTGCCGCGTTTATCAACTGGCTGGTTGAGCCGACGGCGTCCGCCATCTCAACAATCGACTGCGGCGACTCCGGATGCACCAGAATTGCGGCCTGCGGGTATAAGCGTTTCATCCTGGTCAGTGCCTGGGTCTTAAACTCGTCGTGAACGATACAGGCGCCCTGCCAGCACAGAACATCCGCACCGGTCTGTTTTTGTACGTAGTTTCCCAGGTGACGATCGGGCGCCCAGATGATTTTCTCCCCCAGGCTGTCCAGATGTTCAATCAGCTCAACGGCAATACTGGACGTTACTACCCAGTCTGCCCGGGCTTTCACCGCCGCAGACGTATTGGCATAGACCACCACGGTACGGTCAGGGTGGGCATCACAGAAGGCGGTGAACTCATCAATCGGGCAACCGAGGTCAAGAGAACATTCGGCATTCAGCGTAGGCATCAGAATCGTTTTTTCCGGGCTGAGGATTTTTGCCGTTTCACCCATAAAACGAACCCCCGCGACCAGCAGCGTGGAGGCTGAATGCTTAGCACCGAAACGCGCCATCTCCAGGGAGTCTGAGATACAGCCGCCCGTCTCTTCCGCCAGCTGCTGAATTTCCGGGTCGGTGTAGTAATGCGCCACCATCACCGCATCACGCTCTTTAAGGAGGCGCTTGATTTTTTCACGATAGAACTGCTTCTCATCCCGGCTTAGCGGAGCTGGCTTCGGCGGGAAGGGATAGATTGCGGTTTCGGGATCAAACATCACACTCATTATGGCTTCTCGTTTTACTGGCTTAACAATATTGCCTTTGTTTTGCATGAGATAACAAAAATGAGGCAATGGTGTTTTGTATACTAAACAAGATAGCGAATTTGAGGGGGAATGTCATCGGGAATTGATGCCGGTAGCATCTGTCGGGTGGCGGCTTCGCCTTACCCGACTTACAAGGCACTGGCGAACGACAGATAGCAAAAAGGCGCCTTTAGGGCGCCTTTCAACACTGGTGGGTCGTGCAGGATGACTCGGCTTCGCCTCGCCCTTCGGGCCGTTGCTAAAGCAACGTTATCCTTCACGTGTAGTATCTGAGTAAGACATTAAAATTGGTGGGTCGTGCAGGATTCGAACCTGCGACCAATTGATTAAAAGTCAACTGCTCTACCAACTGAGCTAACGACCCCTTGCGGGATGTACTTCAAATCTATTCAGGCTGGTGGGTCGTGCAGGATTCGAACCTGCGACCAATTGATTAAAAGTCAACTGCTCTACCAACTGAGCTAACGACCCATTCGGGTGTTGCCTGAATTATCACTCGGAACCAATAAAATTGGTGGGTCGTGCAGGATTCGAACCTGCGACCAATTGATTAAAAGTCAACTGCTCTACCAACTGAGCTAACGACCCGAGTGGTGGGTGATGACGGGCTCGAACCGCCGACCCCCTCCGTGTAAAGGAGATGCTCTACCAACTGAGCTAATCACCCACTCTGTACTGCCGGAACTGCTTTAAGTGGTGGGTCGTGCAGGATTCGAACCTGCGACCAATTGATTAAAAGTCAACTGCTCTACCAACTGAGCTAACGACCCACTTTTGCGCTGCTTTCACGTTGTTTGATATCCCGTGGCAACGGCGGCATATATTACTGATTTAAGAATTCTGCGCAACAAAAATTTCGATGAAGATCACTTAACTGCTTAGGAATCATGCTGCACGACCAGAAATGACGCGATTTCTGGTCATGCGATAATCAACCCATCGAACTTAAACGTTTTTGCGCTTGTTTGGCGCCGTCTGTACCCGGGAATTTTGCAACCACCTGCTGATAAACCGCTTTGGCTTTTGCAGTGTCGCCTTTGTCCTGCATGATCACGCCGACTTTATACATCGCATCAGGCGCTTTCGGTGATTTCGGGTAATTTTTCACCACAGAGGCAAAATAAAACGCCGCATCATCCTTTTTACCCTTGTTGTAATTCAACTGACCCAGCCAGTAGTTCGCATTTGGCTGGTAAGTGGAATCAGGGTACTTCTTAACGAAGTTCTGAAACGCAACGATAGCATCGTCCTGGCGCGATTTATCCTGCACCAGGGCAATGGCCGCGTTATAGTCCGTATTCGCGTCACCGCTCTGTACAGGCGCACCTGACGACGCGGAGGCATCTGCCGCAGGTGCAGGCGTCGCCGTACCGCTTTGATCGCCTGCTGCTGGCTGTGCTGTTGCTCCGCCGCTGTTCAGGCTATCCATCTGCAACAAAATTTGCTTCTGGCGCTCCACAACCTGATTAAGCTGATACTGGCTCTCCTGAATCTGACCACGAAGGGAATCAATATCATTCTGGTTATCGGAAAGCTGCTGCTGGAGTTGAGTTAAAAGTTGGCTGTGAGCGTTAGAAATACGCTCGAGTTGAGTAACCCGGTCTTCTACCGAGCCTGAGCCGACACTACTGATTGGTGCCTGAGCAAAAGCGGCCCAGGGGGCCGCTATTCCAACCAGTAACGACAGACTCATCAGATGATGTCTGAAGTTACTGCTCATGCAATTCTCTTAGTAAACGAGTACGGCACGACGGTTTTTGGAGTAAGCCGCTTCGTCGTGACCCAGTACTGCTGGTTTTTCTTTACCGTAAGAAACGATGGAGATCTGGTCAGCAGAAACGCCTTTACCCTGCAAATACATTTTAACAGCGTTTGCACGACGTTCACCCAGGGAGATGTTGTACTCCGGAGTACCACGTTCGTCCGCGTGACCTTCTACGGTGACTTTGTAAGACGGGTTGCTACGCAGGAAGTTTGCGTGCGCATCCAGCATCGCAGCGAAGTCAGAACGGATGTCGTATTTATCCAGATCGAAGTAAACGATGTTGTTCTGCTGTAACTGCTGCATCTGAAGACGCGCTTGCTCTTCAGAAGACATATTGCCATTGCCGTTAGCGTCCATACCGGTGCCGGCACCCATCATGCCTTCGCCGCTCTGGTCATTGCTTGCGTTCTTGTTAGAAGAACACGCTGCGATTGCCATAACAGGCAGAGCGATCATCAGCCCCTTCAGCACTTTGTTCAGTTGCATTTCTAAGATTCCTTTAGTAATCAATTAATTATTATTACAGATACGGCGACCAGGCAGGTGATTTTACCTGTCCATCAGTTGCCGGAAGACGCGCTTTGAAACGCCCATCTGTAGAAACCAGATTCAGCACGGATCCCATCCCCTGAGAAGAGCTGTAGATTACCATAGTGCCGTTAGGTGCCAGACTTGGCGTTTCATCCAGGAACGTTGACGACAGTATTTGTACGCCTCCCGTTACCAGATCTTGTTTGGCAATGTGCTGCTGACCACCCGCAGTGCTAACCATTACCATTGTTTTACCATCGGCACTGACGTCAGCATCCTGGTTCTGAGAACCTTCCCAGGTAATACGCTGCGCTGCTCCGCCGTTGATATTCATTTTATAGACTTGTGGACGACCCGCCTGGTCAGACGTAAAGGCCAGATTCTGGCTGTCCGGGAACCAGGTTGGTTCAGTATTGTTGCTACGGCCGTCCGTAATCTGGCGGATCTGACCAGATCCAATATCCATCACATACAGGTTCAGGCTACCGGTTTTAGACAGGGCAAAGGCCAGCTTAGTCCCATCCGGAGAGAACGCAGGTGCACCGTTGTGGCGCGGGAATGAAGCAACCTGGCGCACGGCACCGTTAGACAGCGTCTGAATAACCAGCGCGGAACGGCCGCTCTCGAAGGTCACGTACGCCAGCTTAGAGCCGTCAGGAGACCATGCCGGAGACATCAGCGGCTGTGGAGAACGGTGAACGGTGAACTGGTTGTAGCCATCGTAGTCAGAGACGCGCAGCTCATACGGGAACTGTCCGCCGTTGGTCTGAACCACGTACGCGATACGGGTACGGAACGCACCTTTAATACCGGTCAGCTTCTCGAACACTTCGTCACTCGCCGTATGGCCAGCGTAGCGCAGCCACTGCTTGTTCACTTTATACGTGTTCTGAGCCAGAACGGTACCCGGCGCACCGCCGGTATCAACCAGCTGATACGCAACGTTATAGCCGCCGTCTGGTGCAGGCGTAACCTGACCGACAACTACCGCATCAATACCCAGCGCAGACCATGCAGCAGGCTGAACGTCCTGCGCAGTACCCGGCTGCTGAGGCAGGCGGGAACGATCTAATGGGTTAAATTTACCGCTGTTACGCAGGTCAGCTGCAACAATGCCGCCAATATCTTCAGGCGCAGCGCCCGGGCCTGCCCACTGGAACGGAACGACACCAATCGGACGCGCCGAGTCCACCCCCTGGGTGATCTCGATACGTACTTCTGCGTGCAGTACAGCTGCCCACAGCATTAAAAAACTAACTGCTACACGTAATGCCTGCTTCATCATATCTCCCTTATCTGGGTAACCTTACCCACGATAATTTAGCAGAATGTTAACAAACCCAAATAGACAAAACTACTTATCCTGTTTACGACCATAGACTGTTTTTCATACTTCCGTTAGAAGAGTTGATTACAGCTTAAAGTCCAGTTTGGCATCTTTTATCCTTTCATAAACAGCCTCGCTAGGCGGTTTAGGAATGTTCGCCGATCTGGCTGCGGCCAACGCTGCCTGACAGAGCGCAGGATCGCCCCCTTCAGACGTCACGCTTTTCAACCTGCCGTCTGGCGCAAGATTGATGTGCAGTACGCATTGCTTGCCCTGATACAGGCCTGCATCAAAGAGTCGGCTCTGAATCGCAACCTGGATCTGTTTGGCATAAGCACTGATATCTGCACCTGTTGCCCCACCGTTGGCTCCGGAGGTACCGCTGTCTTTTGACGGCTGTCCATTTCCTTTCGCCCCACCGCCCGTTTTCGGTGCATTCTTACCGGAACTCAGGTCGCCCAGCAGATCGTCAACTCCTGCGGCTGCGGCAGCTTTCTCAGCGGCAGCGGCCTTTTTAGCAGCGGCTTTTTCGGCTGCTGCTTTCTTATCGGCAGCGGCTTTCTCAGCTGCAGCTTTTTTATCAGCAGCGGCTTTCTCAGCTGCAGCTTTTTTATCAGCAGCGGCTTTTTCCGCAGCGGCGGCTTTTTCTGCCGCAGCTTTCTCAGCGGCAGCCGCTTTCTTCGCCGCTTCGGCGGCCGCTTTTTTCTCTGCTTCCTGGGCGGCTTTCTTCGCGGCTTCTGCTTCGGCTTTCTTCTGTGCGTCAGCAGCGGCTTTTTTCGCGGCTTCGGCTTCCGCTTTCTTCTTCGCATCAGCAGCGGCTTTCTTCGCGGCTTCTGCTTCGGCCTTCTTCTGCGCGTCAGCAGCGGCTTTTTTCGCTGCTTCTGCGGCTACTTTCGCCTGAGCATCTGCCTGCGCCTTAGCGTCTGCTGCGGCTTTGGCTGCCGCCTCTTCCGCTTGCTTCTGCTGTTCCTGAGCTTTCTTCGCAGCGGCTTCAGCCTGTTTCTGCTGCTCCGCCTGCTCTTTCGCCGCTTCCTGTGCCTGCAAACGCTCTTTCTCAAGCTGCTTCAGACGCTCCTGCTCGGCGGCCTGCTTTTCACGTAGCTCTTCCGCCTGCTGTTGCGCCTGTTTTTCACGCTGTTCTTCCGCACGTTTTGCACTCGCCTGCTGCTGTTGCTGGCGATTATAGTTCTGCACTACCGCACCGGGATCCACCATGACGGCGTCGATGGACGAGCCCCCACCGCCGCCTGATGCATCAAGGTGCTCATCGAACGAACTCCAGATCAGCGCTGCAAAAAGAATCACGTGCAGCACTGCGGAGACGATTATCGCTCGCTTAAGCTTGTCGTTCTGTTCGGTTGCCTTTGACACTATCGGTTCCCAAAAACTACGCAGATGATCAAATAGGCTGAGTCATTAAGCCAACTGACTTAACGCCCGCGCTATGTAGCAAGTTCAGCGCTTTGATAATTTCATCATATGGTACGTCTTTCGCACCACCGATTAAGAAGACCGTCTTCGGATTTGACTCCAGGCGTCGTTGCGCTTCAGCAATAACCTGCTCGGGCGGAAGCTGATCCATACGATCTTTCTCTACCACCACGCTGTACTGCCCTACGCCGGAAACCTCAATGATGACCGGAGGATCGTCATTGGTGCTTACCGCCTGTGATTCTGTCGCATCCGGCAGATCCACTTCCACGCTCTGGGTGATGATGGGCGCTGTCGCCATAAAGATCAGCAGCAGCACCAGCAGCACGTCCAGTAACGGAACGATATTGATTTCGGACTTGAGCTCGCGACGACCTCGTCCACGCGATCTGGCCATGGTTTACCCCTTGTTGCTCTCGGTGCTGGTAAACGCCTGACGATGCAGAATCGCGGTGAACTCTTCCATAAAGTTGTCGTAGTTCAGTTCCAGTTTATTCACGCGCTGGTTCAAACGGTTGTACGCCATTACCGCCGGAATTGCCGCGAACAGACCGATTGCGGTCGCGATCAGTGCTTCTGCGATACCCGGTGCCACCATCTGCAAGGTTGCCTGCTTCACCGCCCCCAGGGCGATAAAGGCGTGCATGATCCCCCACACCGTACCAAACAGGCCGATATACGGGCTGATGGAGCCAACGGTTCCGAGGAAAGGAATATGCGTTTCAAGATTTTCCAGTTCGCGATTCATGGAGATGCGCATCGCACGCGACGCACCTTCTACCACGGCTTCCGGCGCATGGTTGTTAGCACGGTGTAAGCGAGCGAACTCTTTGAAACCACTATAAAAAATTTGTTCGGAGCCTGAAAGGTTATCACGGCGTCCCTGGCTTTCCTGATAGAGACGAGAAAGCTCTATACCCGACCAGAACTTATCTTCAAACGCTTCGGCTTCGCGGCCAGCGGCATTGAGGATACGCGTTCTCTGGATGATGATGGCCCAGGATGCGATTGAAAAACCAATCAAAATCAACATGATAAGTTTAACCAGAAGGCTTGCCTTCAGGAACAAATCAAGGATATTCATGTCAGTCACTGCTTAAACTCCGCGACAATAGACTTAGGAAGCGCACGAGGCTTCATTATGGTTGGATCAACACAGACAATCAGGACTTCAGCTGAGTTCAGTACCGTGTTCTCTGCATTGACTATCCGCTGCGTGAAAACCAGTGAAGTTCCGCGCATTGATGTAATTTCTGTTTGGACTTCGAGCATATCGTCGAGTCTGGCAGGCGCAAAATACTCAAGCGTCATCTTGCGTACCACGAAGGCAACTCGCTCAGCCAACAGCACCTGTTGACTAAAGTGATGATGGCGCAGCATCTCTGTGCGTGCCCGTTCATAAAAAGCAACGTAGCTGGCGTGGTAGACCACACCACCGGCATCGGTATCTTCGTAATAGACACGTACCGGCCATCGAAACAGCGTTGTATTCACTTTACATCCCGGTAATACAAGAAAAGTTGGAGCTTTCAAACTTCGCTACTATACGCGCGGGAATGATGGTTTGGAATGGGGGAAAGTAAACGGAGAGTAAATTTTTATGGGCTCGGGTAAGCCCATATCATTAACGGACATTTCTTATTCAGAAGAAGAAGAAAATCAAACCGGCGAGAAGAACCAGATCGGCAATCAGCGGGCAGAAGATGCCCTGCCAGTGAAGCGCTTTCGGACGAAAGCCGACACCGTGAATCACACCTGCACACACCGCCCACATAATCAAGAAGCCGTGCCAGATCTCAAGCTCGCTGGTTTTAGCCGCGAAGCGCGACGGGTCCCAGAAGATACAGCCCGCCAGCAGTAATGCCATAATGAGGGAAAGCGCCCGCAGGGGGCGCTTGTCCATTACCGCATATAACGTTGCGATAATATTCATTAGTGCTTATCTTCACCTGCTTTAGACGCTTCTACATGCTCAAGCGCCAGGGCAGTGATGACACCAAATGCACAGGCAAGAAGCGTCCCTAAAATCCATGCGAAATACCACATATTCAGCTCCTTACTTAATACATAGAGTGGGTGTTGCTTTCGATATGTTCTTTAGTGATGCGACCGAACATTTTCCAGTAACACCAGGCGGTGTAGAGCAGGATAATCGGCACGAACACGCAAGCAACGTACGTCATCAGGTTCAACGTCAACTGGCTGGACGTTGCATCCCACATGGTCAGGCTAGCATTCATCATGGTGCTGGATGGCATCACGAATGGGAACATAGCAATACCTGCCGTCAGGATAATGCACGCCAGCGTCAGGGAAGAGAACACGAACGCCATAGCGCCTTTCTCCAGACGAGACATTAACACTGTCAGCAGTGGCAGCAGCACACCCAGAGCAGGGATAGCCCACAGCGCAGGCATATTGTTGAAGTTCACCAGCCATGCGCCAGCCTGACGCGCCACCTCTTTGGTCAACGGGTTAGACGGTGCGGTATGGTTAATGGCGGAGGTCACCACGTAGCCATCAATACCGTACACGACCCACACGCCTGCCAGCGCGAAGCAGACCAGCGTCACCAGCGCCGCCACCTGAGCGGTCGCACGGGAACGCAGGTGCAGTTCACCCACGGTACGCATCTGGAGATAGGTTGCGCCCTGGGTGATGATCATCGCCACGCTCACCACGCCAGCCAGCAGACCAAACGGATTCAGCAGTTGGAAGAAGTTACCGGTGTAGAACAGACGCATATATTCGTCGACGTGGAACGGTACGCCCTGTAACAGGTTACCGAACGCCACACCAATGACCAGCGGTGGAACGAAGCTACCAATGAAGATGCCCCAGTCCCACATGTTACGCCAGCGGGTGTCTTCAATCTTGGAGCGGTAGTCAAAACCTACCGGACGGAAGAATAAAGAGGCCAGCACCAGAATCATCGCCACATAGAAGCCGGAGAACGCAGCCGCGTAAACCATCGGCCAGGCAGCGAACAGCGCGCCGCCTGCGGTGATCAGCCACACCTGGTTACCGTCCCAGTGCGGGGCGATGGAGTTGATCATGATTCGACGCTCGGTGTCATTACGACCGAGGAAACGGGTGAGCATGCCCACGCCCATATCGAAACCATCGGTGACCGCAAAACCAATCAGCAGAACGCCGATCAACAGCCACCAGATAAAACGCAATACTTCATAATCGATCATTTGATGACTCCTGTCTTAGCGTGCCGGCTGAGTAGTCGTAACAGACTGCTCGTAGTGGTAGCGACCGGTTTTCAGGCTGCTTGGGCCAAGGCGCGCGAACTTGAACATCAGGAACAGTTCAGCCACCAGGAACAGGGTGTACAGACCGCAAATCAGCAGCATGGAGAAGATCAGGTCGCCTGCGGTCAGGGAGGAGTTCGCTACCGCTGTTGGCAGCACCTCACCGATCGCCCATGGCTGACGGCCATATTCCGCAACAAACCAGCCGGACTCGATAGCAATCCATGGCAGTGGGATACCGTACAGCGCGGTGCGCAGCAGCCATTTTTTCTCACCGATACGGTTACGAATGACTGACCAGAACGAGGCCGCGATGATCAGCAGCATGATAATGCCGCAACCCACCATGATGCGGAACGCGAAGTACAGCGGCGCAACGCGTGGAATAGAGTCTTTGGTTGCCATCTGAATCTGCGCTTCCGTCGCGTCGGAGACGTTCGGGGTATAGCGTTTCAGCAGCAGACCGTAACCGAGGTCTTTCTTCACGTCGTTAAATTGATCGCGAACGGCCTGGTCGGTAGAGCCGGCGCGCAGCTGTTCCAGCAGCGAGTAGGCTTTCATCCCGTTACGGATACGCTCTTCATGCTGCACCATCAGATCTTTCAGGCCAGTCACCTGTTTGTCGACGGAGCGCGTGGCGATAATACCCAGAGCGTAAGGAATTTGAATGGCGAAGCGGTTTTCCTGCGCGTCCTGGTCAGGCACGCCGAACAGGGTAAACGCTGCCGGTGCCGGCTGGGTTTCCCATTCAGCTTCAATTGCGGCGAGTTTGGTTTTCTGCACGTCACCCATTTCGTAACCGGATTCATCACCCAGAACAATAACGGACAGAATCGCGGCCATACCGAAGCTTGCTGCGATAGCGAAAGAACGCTTGGCGAACGCGAAGTCACGGCCGCGCAGCATATAGTAGGAGCTGATGCCCAGCACGAACATCGCGCCGCACACATAGCCAGACGCCACGGTGTGCACGAATTTAACCTGGGCAACCGGGTTCAGGACTAGCTCAGCGAAGCTGACCATCTCCATACGCATGGTTTCGAAGTTGAAATCAGAGGCGATTGGGTTTTGCATCCAGCCGTTCGCCACCAGGATCCACAGTGCGGACAAGTTGGAGCCTAATGCCACCAGCCAGGTTACCGCCATATGCTGGACTTTACCCAGACGGTCCCAACCGAAGAAGAACAGACCTACAAAGGTGGATTCGAGGAAGAAGGCCATCAGACCTTCAATGGCCAGCGGCGCACCGAAAATATCCCCTACATAGTGGGAATAGTAAGACCAGTTTGTCCCGAACTGGAACTCCATGGTCAGACCGGTTGCCACGCCCAGCGCAAAGTTGATACCAAACAACTTGCCCCAGAACTTGGTCATATCTTTATAAATCTGTTTGCCGGAGAGGACGTAAACCGTTTCCATGATGGCCAGCAGGAACGCCATACCGAGCGTCAGCGGCACAAAAAGGAAGTGGTACATCGCGGTCAAGGCAAACTGTAAGCGCGACAGTTCGACTACGTCTAACATTATGACTCCTTGCTCATCGCATGAAGACTCCGAGAGTGAACCCCGTTAGATAAGGATCCACACGCATGCCCCAATACAAAGTTATCTGCTTCCCTTCTTCGTTGCTTATTCTCTACAGGAGGAAAAAGCAATGATGAAAGGTTACAAATACGTTAAGAAAAAACCAAATTGATCCCGTAAATATAATACGCTGCAAAACCCTTACAATAAACAGGTTTTTATTCGAACAGATTTACGTTTTTCGACGGCGATCAATTTATAGCAAAATTACCACTTTTCGGCCATTTTGATCGGGAACAATTTAACGCCTTTTGGAGCCTTTTTCCAAGGATTAAACATTGATTTAAATCAAAAACAGCCGGTACTGTTAATGATGTTTCTTTGTGACATGGATAGTAAAAACCTTGTTAATAACATGTATATTTAAAGGCATTAATGGTTATAAAAGCCAGAAGATAATATAAACAGTTGTGATTTTTATTAACGCGTGTGAAAAAAGACCTTTTTGCAGGGAGAGAAACATATAATGTTATCCGCTTCACAGTATTTTTCTTTCGCTTTACTACCCGCCAAAAAGATTACATTTCATTCACCTTCGCTAATCTTAAAATTAACACCCTTTAGTGACTATTTGATGAAATAAAGGCCGCAGGGTTGCGGCCTTGATATTGTTCTTGAGATTACCTTTCAATTTTTATGCTGAAGGTCCGTGACTGGCCTGGCCGGAAAGGCCCCGTAATGGCTGAGCCCTCCTCCCCTTGCGCTTTGCACACCTCATTCATGTCCGTTTCGCAACAGGCCTGGACCTCACGGTTCACAGACAAAGCCACGTCACAGGAGCGGGTCTCCGAAGGGTTGTACAGACGAAGAATCATCTCGTCACGATCCTCCGCTTTTTTCAGCGCACTGAGTACACATCCGTTAGGCGCCAGCGTTAGCAGGCTATAGCTACAGGGTGTGGTGAAAGAGGCACGGTTAAGCTTCATCGCATCCCACGGAATTTTGTTATAACAGTGCACTGGCGTTAACCACGACTTCGCCTGCTGCGCAACGCCAGCACTGACGGGCGTACCATTAAAACTGAACAGGCTAAAGCGACAGGTTAACTGGCCCCGCATCTGCGAATCAGGCACCGGCATTTTGATCCCGGACGGTCTGCCAGGGCGCAGAAGTAAGTCTTCCTTCCCAAGCAACCCGACGCCGCGAAGCAACGTCAGGGCAAACGTGTTTTGACGCTCACCTGTTACTTCGAATTCGCGCAACCCTTCGGTAAATAGCGCCATCCCGTTACGCCGTTCCTGGAGCACCGCGTAGTTGAGCAGATTCCACACCGGCAGCGGCGCTTCCTTCCATCCCTCCTCCTGCCAGTCTGCCATCGCTTCATCCTGTACAGGGCGCGTCAGCGAACCAAACTGGGTATCGGCTAAGACCGTCTCTGTGGTGAATGGTGTCGGGATCAGCACCCGCACACGGTGGTCATCCGCGTGATTTCCGAGACGTGCCTCGACGTCGATACGTCGGCTGTTATGGCTGAGCGTGACCGTGAGTTCTGCCTCAAGCGTTCCCGTCTGCTGACGCGCAGAACGTTCAGCGAGATCCGCTGGCACTGCCATTCGATGGCGGATCACCGCCCTGCTCTGCCAGGCCTCGTGGATCACCTCAACCTCATGTTCGCCCTGCGCGGAAGAGAGTCTCCACTCTTCCCGTGAAGGCGAGTAGTCGTACTCATCGCCATCATCCGAGCTCTCTTCAATTTCCAGCGCGCGGTCATAGATAAGCCCGGACGCTTTATCGAGCAGACGCAAAGTACCGTCCTCGTTTAACGTTACTTCCCAGAAAGCATTTTCCAGTAACGCCTCCGGCGATTTATCTGGCGTCTGCAGTTTGCCGGCCACGTGCGGCTCGATATAGAGCGTGCGGTAACCCATAGATGGCAGGATCTGGTTGAGCTGGATGTCAAACTCCATGAAGGGATCGTAGTTGCCGTAATGCACTATCTGCCGGTCAATCAGCCCGGGGTCTATCTCACGCGCGCTGCGGAGATAATAAGGGATTTCATTTCCCTTTTCGTCCAACAGGCGGAACTGGCTGGCGCGCAGACGTATCGTGGTGTTGATCACTTCCTCACGCGGCCAGGGCGTGAGGTTAAACATCACCAGTTTGTCTTCCTCGCTCTGCGGCATGTTGTCGACAATCTTGCGCATATAGAAGCACGTCAGGTTATCAGCCATGTCTTCCGCCAGCTCAAAGCGTGACATCACCTCGCGATGCACTTTATCGCTGCAGCAGCAGCCGATACTGTCGTGGGCGTGATTCTTGAGGATCTCTTTCCACATTTTTTCCAGCAAGCCGTGGTGATAGTCAAAGCCCAGCGTCCAGGCAAGCGTAGCCAACGGCTCGAGGACGTTGACGATTTTATTCTCTATCCGGGCGTGGGCGATTTTGATGTCCATCCGCGTGGAGCCGATCGTCCGGTGCACCCGCATATATTTACCGTCAATAAATTCCCCTTTCAGCGTCGCCAGTTCATCGCGGTGCGCATCGATATGGTCAAACACCTCCTCGAAGCGGCTCATCACAAACTGACGCTGCGGATAGATTTTGCGCAGCTTATCCATCACCGCAAATATGTTCTGCTGGAGCGGCATCTGATCATGGCCGTTAGGCAGCAAAATTTCTTTCGTCACGGAGGCTTTTTCGAGCACCTCGAAGTAGTTGTCGAGCCGTTTGCGCAGTCCGGCTTCATCCTCCGGTAAGTACTTACCAATCGCGTAGCCCAGCGGCAGCACCTGTGCCGTCACTTCGCTGCCGTCCTGGCTTTGCCAGAGAAATTCGGTTTTATCGGTACCGTGCCGCTCGGAACAGCCGCGCCAGAACATGGTGCGCGTGATGCCAAAACCGTTGTAAATGTGTGGCAGCTGGGAAGACATGCCGAAGGAGTCCGGCAGATAGCCAATTTTCATCGGCTCGCCAAAGGCCAGACAGTCGCGCATGCCGTACATCAGATTGCGCACAATCGACTCGCCGGAGACAAGGGTGGTGTCCGTCTGGGTATACCACGGCCCGATAATCAGCTTCCCGGCCGCCACCAGCGCCTTCACGCGTGGCCTGTTTTCCGGTTTCACGGCAAAATAATCTTCCAGCACCGCCGTCTGGCCGTCGAGAACGTAGTATTTATACTCTGCGTCCTGCTCAAGACGGGTGAGGATCTCTTCCATATTATTGACCAGAAGAATACGTGACGCTTCGGTGGTGAAGTACCACTCCCGGTCCCAGTGCATATGTGGCGTGATATGAACGCGAGATACAGCTTTCATCTTCGTTTCCTGTCAGTGCGTGTTTAGGATGGTATGTCTTCAGTCACGTAGGTACCGCTCTTCACGGCCTGGCGTCGCCAGAGCAGTAAAATGAGCGTAGAGATTGCGGCGCCCACCAGCGCGGCGCCAAACCAGCCGGCAGCGGCTATCACGCCGCCCAGCCCGGCATCATGCAGTAAGAAGAGAGAGAAAATGCCCGCGCCCGGGGTGGAGAGCCCAATACCCATCGCTCCGACAATCGCTCCGGTCGCCATTGACCCCAGAACAAATGAGCCGATGACTCGCAACGGATCCTCGATAGCCATCGGAATTGCCCCTTCGGTGATGCCCGCCAGCCCCAGCAGCCAGGTGGATTTGCCGGTCTCAATTTCGAACTGTTTAAACAGATTCGGAGCCAGCATCGTTGATGCCGTCACGGTAAAGGCCGAAACCATTTTGACGGAGGCGAAGATCGCATAAGGCCCGTATACGCCGTTGGCCATCGCGCCCAGATAGAACGCGTAAGAGGCTTTGTTGACCGGACCGCCCAGATCGAACGAGCACATAAAGCCCAGGATCGCCCCCAGCAGCAACGCGTTCGCACCGGAGAGACCATTAAGCCAGGCGGTCAGGGCGTTATTGATCCAGGCCACCGGTTCGCCGATCACAAACAGCATCAGGCTGCCTGCGCCCAGTACGCCAATCACCGGATAGAGATAAAAGGTCAGAAAGCCGTTGTAGCGGCTACTCAGCCGGATGTGGTTTTTCACCCAGCGCATCAGGTAGCCCGCAATCAGCCCGCCGACGATGGCCCCCAGAAAGCCGGAGCCGATCATATTGGCGGCAAGGCCCGCCGCAAATCCCGGCGTAAGCGCAGGTTTATCCGCCAGCGAGTAAGCGGTATAGGCCGCCAGAACAGGGACCATCAGAATGCCGAGCATCCCACCGCCCAGTTTACGGTACATCCACAGCCACGAGTTTTCCTGATCGAACAGGTGCTGCAAGCCAAGGATTTGCGCCAGGAGTACCGACACGGCCAGCACCGTGCCGCCAGCGACAATCAGCGGCACCGCAAAGGAGATACCGCTGAGCAGCGCTTGCTTGAGTTCGGTTTTAACGGACTTTTTCGCGTCCGTGTCGACGTGCGCAGGACGCGCATCGGATACAGGCTGTAGCGCCAGCGCACGCTCAATGAGCGCTTCCGCATGGCGCAAGGGTTCCGCGACGGGCACGGAAATGGCGGGGATCCCCTGAAAACGCTCACGCTCTTTGATCGCCACTTCCGCCGCGAAGATACACGCTTTTGCCTCCTGCAAATGCTGCGCGGTGATGCGCCCCTCAATACCGTTTGCCCCCTGCTTTTCGACCACTACATTGACGCCGAGCTTACGTCCCGCTTTTTCGAGATATTCCGCTGCCATGTAGGTATGGGCGATCCCGGCCGGACAGGCGGTAACGCAGACGATCGTCGGGGCATTCTCTGCGACGGCGGTTTCTTGCGCCTCAGGCGCCGTTTCCAGCGCAGCAAGCACCGCTTCCGCGCTGGTCGCCGTCATCACGTGCGCCCTGAGATCGTCATCCGCCAGGCGGGACGTCAGTTCCGTCAGCACCTGAATATGCGTTGATCCCGCTTGTGCGGGAGGAATGGCGAGCAAAAAAATCAGCTCGACCTCCTCCGGTCCGTCCACGCCTTCCCAGGCCAGCGGCTCGCGCAGTGTTGCCACGGCAAAAGCCGCTTCCTTTACTGCCGCTGATTTACCATGGGGTACGGCCAGCCCCTCGCCCAGCGCCGTCGGGCCAAGCGATTCGCGATGGAAAACCTCTGCCAGAAACGTATCGGCGTCGGCTATTTTGCCCAACGCTACCAGCCGCGTCGCAAGCTGACGGATTGCCTCATCACGGCTGGTAAACTGCGCCTGCACGCAGACAGCACGGGGGTCGGTCAGAGTCGTCAGGTTCATAAGATCCTCACCTATCCAAAGTTATTGTCTGGGGAGGATTGTGGCAGACTGGATAATACATTTATGTGATCATTTTCACTAACAACGATATTTGTATTTAATTTGTATTATTTACAAATCAGTCACTGAAGGCATAATTCCCCTAAAAAGGTATTAAAAAGGCGTAACACAATGGGCAATAAACCGATGTACCGGCAGATCGCCGATGCGTTCCGCGAGAAGATTAACGCCGGGGAATTAAAACCCGGAGACGCGCTGCCGACGGAATCCAGCCTTCAGGAGGCATTTAACGTTAGCCGTGTCACCGTGCGGCAGGCTTTGAAGCTGCTCGCCGACGAGCAGATCATCGAAAGCATTCAGGGCAGTGGCTCGTATGTAAAAGAAGAGCGGGTGAATTACGATATTTATCAGCTTACCGGCTTTTACGAAAAACTGGCGGATCGCAACGTTGATACGCACAGCGACGTCAGCGTCTTCGAAGTGGTGAAAGCCGATGAGCGGCTCGCGGCAAAACTGGCGCTCAATCCGGATGATAAGGTCTGGCACGTCAAGCGCGTACGCTTCATCAGGGAAAAGCCGGTGAATCTGGAAGAGACATGGATGCCGCTGGCGATGTTCCCCGACCTCACCTGGGAAGTGATGGAACAGTCGAAATACCATTACATTGAGCAGGTCAAAAAGCTGGTTATCGATCGCAGCGAGCAGGAGCTGGTGCCAGTCATGCCATCGGACGAGGCGATTGCCGCCCTGGCGCTCGATCCGGCAAAACCAATTCTTGAAAAAGTTTCCCGCGGCTTCCTTAAAGACGGCCGGGTATTTGAATACAGTCGCAACGTGTTTAACACCGACGACTATAAATTCACTCTGGTGGCTAAACGCAGGCAATAAAAAAAGGCCGCTTTACAGCGGCCAACCATGTCGAAACGGACATTTTTTTATACTTCAACGCGCCCCATTCGGGGAGCAGAGAGGACTTACTTAATGATGGATTTCAGTGCTTCACCGATATCCGCCAGGCTGCGAACGGTTTTCACGCCTGCGGCTTCCAGTGCTGCGAATTTCTCATCAGCCGTACCTTTACCGCCAGCGATAATCGCGCCCGCGTGCCCCATACGTTTGCCTTTTGGCGCGGTCACACCCGCGATGTAACCCACCACCGGCTTGGTCACATGATCTTTGATGTAAGCAGCCGCTTCTTCTTCCGCGCTACCACCGATCTCACCGATCATCACGATCGCTTCGGTCTGTGGATCTTCCTGGAACAGCTTCAGGATGTCGATGAAGTTAGAGCCAGGGATCGGGTCACCGCCGATGCCCACGCAGGTGGACTGGCCGAAGCCGTAATCGGTGGTCTGCTTAACTGCTTCATAGGTCAGGGTACCGGAACGGGACACGATGCCCACTTTGCCCGGTTTGTGAATGTGGCCCGGCATGATGCCGATTTTGCATTCGCCTGGGGTGATAACGCCTGGGCAGTTCGGGCCGATCATGCGCACGCCTGCTTCGTCCAGCTTCACCTTCACGGTCAGCATATCCAGCGTCGGGATGCCTTCGGTGATGGTGATGATCAGCTTAATGCCTGCGTCGATCGCTTCCAGAATAGAGTCTTTGCAGAACGGCGCTGGAACGTAGATCACGGTCGCGGTTGCGCCCGTCGCTTCTACTGCTTCACGCACGGTGTTGAACACCGGCAGGCCCAGGTGCGTGGTGCCGCCTTTACCTGGCGTTACGCCGCCAACCATCTGCGTACCGTAGGCAATCGCCTGTTCGGAGTGGAAAGTCCCCTGGCTACCGGTGAAGCCCTGGCAGATAACCTTGGTATCTTTATTAATTAAAACGGACATTATTTCCCCTCCACTGCGGCAACAACCTGCTGAGCTGCATCCGTCAGACTTTTCGCTGCAATAATATTCAGGCCGCTGTCAGCCAGTTTTTTCGCGCCGAGTTCAGCGTTATTCCCTTCCAGACGTACAACAACCGGAACGTTAACGCCCACTTCTCCTACCGCGCCGATGATACCGTCGGCGATCAGGTCGCAACGTACGATACCGCCGAAGATGTTCACCAGAACCGCTTTTACGTTGCTGTCAGAGAGAATGATTTTGAACGCTTCGGTTACGCGCTCTTTGGTTGCGCCACCGCCCACGTCGAGGAAGTTCGCTGGCTCACCGCCGTGCAGCTTAACGATGTCCATGGTGCCCATTGCCAGGCCCGCACCGTTAACCATGCAGCCGATGTTGCCATCCAGCGCCACGTAGTTCAGCTCCCACTGGGCAGCCTGCGCTTCACGCGGATCTTCCTGAGACTGGTCGCGCATTTCGCGCAGATCCGCCTGGCGGAACAGCGCGTTGCCGTCAGCGCCCAGCTTGCCGTCGAGGCAGATCAGGTCGCCCTGGGTGGTGATCACCAGCGGGTTGATCTCGATCAGCGCCAGATCGCGCTCCAGGAAGATGGTCGCCAGCCCCATGAAGATCTTGGTGAACTGCTGAACCAGCTTGCCTTCCAGACCCAGTTTGAACGCCAGCTCACGTCCCTGGTAAGGCATTGGGCCCGCCAGCGGATCGATTGCCACTTTGTGGATCAGGTGCGGGGTCTCCTCCGCCACTTTTTCGATTTCCACGCCGCCTTCGGTAGATGCCATGAACACCACGCGACGGGAGCTACGGTCTACGACTGCGCCGAGGTACAATTCTTTCGCGATGTCGGTTGCCGCTTCAACCAGGATCTGGTTGACCGGCTGGCCATTCGCATCTGTCTGGTAGGTTACCAGACGCTTGCCGAGCCAATGTTCAGCAAACGCACGGATCTCTTCTTTGCTCTTAACAACCTTCACACCGCCCGCTTTACCACGGCCACCAGCGTGAACCTGACATTTAACTACCCACGGGCCGGAACCGATTTTAGATGCGGCTTCTTCTGCTTCACGCGGGGTAGTACAGGCATAACCCACCGGAGCCGGTAAGCCTGACCTGGCAAACAGCTGTTTGGCCTGATATTCATGTAAGTTCATGTGTTCTATCCATCCTTCAGGGTAATCGTTATCTTCAAACCTGTAGACCGGCGCTACGCTTATCCGGCCTACAGGGCAGGTGATGCTAAATAGTTACTAAACGTCCAGCAGCAGACGCGTTGGATCTTCCAGCAGCTCTTTAATGGCAACCAGGAAGCCTACGGACTCGCGGCCGTCGATCAGGCGGTGATCGTATGAGAGCGCCAGGTACATCATCGGCAGGATCTCAACTTTACCGTCTACCGCCATTGGACGATCTTTAATGGCGTGCATACCCAGGATCGCGCTCTGCGGCGGGTTGATGATCGGGGTAGACATCAGCGAGCCGAACACGCCACCGTTGGTAATGGTGAAGTTACCGCCAGTCAGGTCTTCAACGGTCAGCTTGCCGTCGCGGCCTTTCACGGCCAGCTCTTTGATTTTCTTCTCAATGTCAGCCATACCCAGGGTGTCCACATCACGCAGAACCGGGGTGACCAGGCCGCGTGGGGTAGAAACCGCCATGCTGACGTCGAAGTAGTTGTGGTAAACCACGTCATCGCCATCGATAGACGCGTTCACTTCCGGGTAGCGTTTCAGCGCTTCAACTACCGCTTTCACGTAGAAGGACATGAAGCCCAGACGGATACCGTGACGTTTTTCAAACGCGTCACCGTACTGCTTGCGCAGGTCCATGATTGGCTTCATGTTGACTTCGTTGAAGGTGGTCAGCATCGCGGTGGAGTTTTTCGCTTCCAGCAGACGCTCGGCCACGCGCTTGCGCAGGCGGGTCATCGGCACGCGTTTTTCGCTACGTGCGCCCAGAGCTGGCTGTGCCGCTGGTGCTGCCGCAGGGGCTTTCGCTTCCGCTTTCGCCTCTGAAGGCGCTTTTGCCAGATGCTTGTCGATATCTTCGCGAGTCAGACGGCCACCCACGCCGGTGCCTTTGATGGCTGCCGGATCGAGGCTGTGCTCAGCCAGCAGGCGACGGATCGCCGGGCTGAGCGCGTCATTGGTTTGCTCTTCCAGAGACGCCTGCTGGCGCTGGGCTGGGGTAGACGCTTTCTCTTCAGATTTCGCGCTGGACTCTTTGCCCGCGCTGTTGCCTTCACGCAGGCGACCCAGGATCTGGCGAGAAGTCACGGTCGTACCTTCGTCTTCCAGGACTGCATCCAGAATGCCATCCGCTGAAGCCGGTACTTCCAGTACCACTTTGTCAGTTTCGATTTCTACCAGCACTTCGTCACGGGTTACCGCGTCGCCTGGTTTTTTGTGCCAGGTGGCGACGGTTGCATCTGCTACGGACTCAGGCAGGTCGGGAACAAGAATATCTACGCTACTCATTATGTATCCTTTAATTAATCGACGTTCAGCGCGTCATTGACCAGATCTTGTTGCTGCTTCTGGTGAACGGACATATACCCTACCGCCGGAGAGGCGGAGGCCGGGCGACCTGCATAACGCAGGGCAGACCCAAATGGAATCACTTCACGGAAATGATGCTGGCTGCAATACCATGCGCCCTGGTTGAGCGGCTCTTCCTGGCACCAGACAAAATCATGAACGTGAGCGTACTGTTTCAGCACTTCCTGCATCGCCTGATGCGGGAACGGATAAAGCTGCTCGATACGCACGATGGCGACATCTTTCTGATCGTTCTTACGGCGCTGTTCCAGCAGGTCGTAATAAACCTTACCAGAACACATTACGACACGCTTAACGGCCTGCGGATCCAGCTCGTCAATTTCACCGATGGCTGGCAGGAAGGTGCCGTTAGCCAGTTCATCCAGGCTCGAAACCGCCAGCGGATGACGCAGCAGGGATTTTGGCGACATGACCACCAGCGGACGACGCATACCGCGCAGCGCCTGACGACGCAACATGTGGTACACCTGAGCCGGGGTGGACGGCACGCAGACCTGCATGTTCTGCTCGGCGCAGAGTTGCAGATAACGCTCCAGACGCGCGGAGGAGTGCTCCGGCCCTTGTCCTTCATAGCCGTGCGGCAGCAACATCACCAGACCACACATACGGCCCCACTTCTGCTCACCGGAGGAGATGAACTGGTCGATGACGACCTGCGCACCGTTGGCGAAGTCACCGAACTGCGCTTCCCAGATAGTCAGGGTGCGAGGTTCTGCGGTGGCGTAGCCGTATTCGAAGGCCAGAACCGCTTCTTCTGACAGCACGGAGTCCCAGACCTTGAACTGGCCCTGACCGTTATGCACGTGCTGAAGCGGAGTATAGGTTGAACCGTTAGACTGGTTGTGTACAACCGCATGACGGTGGAAAAAGGTGCCACGACCCGCATCTTCACCGGACAGACGAACCGGAATACCTTCGTCAACCAGCGTCGCATAGGCCAGCGTTTCCGCGCCGCCCCAGTCGAACAGCTTCTCACCCGCCGCCATGGCCTGGCGGTCGCCATAGATCTTGGCCACGCGGGACTGCATCTCGATCGCTTCCGGCACGGTGCTGATGCGTTTAGCCAGCTCCTGCAAACGCTTCATCTCAACCTTGTTCGGGTAGCTCTCGTCCCACTCGTGGTTGAGGTACGGCGACCAGGTAAAGGAGTGCATGTTCATTGGGCGCAGCTCTTTGACCACGCATTCACCCGCGTCCAGCGCGTCGCGATAAAGATTGACCATTTCGGTCGCATCTTCCAGCGTCGCCACTTTTTCGCTTTCCAGCTTGTCAGCATAGATTTTACGCGGCGTCGGGTGTTTTTTGATTTTCTGGTACATCAGCGGCTGGGTTGCACTTGGCTCATCCGCTTCGTTGTGGCCGTGACGGCGGTAGCAGAAGAGGTCAATGAACACGTCGCGCTTAAAGGTGTTACGGAAGTCCAGCGCCAGACGGGTAACGAAAGCAACGGCTTCCGGGTCATCCGCGTTTACGTGGAAGATTGGCGCCTGAACCATTTTACCGATGTCGGTGCAGTACGGGGTAGAACGCGCATCCAGCGGGTTAGAGGTGGTGAAGCCCACCTGGTTGTTGATTACGATGCGAACGGTACCGCCCACTTCATAACCACGCGCTTTCGACATGTTCAGGGTTTCCTGAACCACGCCCTGCCCTGTGACTGCCGCATCACCGTGAATGGTGATTGGCAGCACTTTATTGCTGCTCGGCTCGTCCAGACGATCCAGACGCGCACGCACGGAACCGATAACCACCGGGCTGACGATTTCCAGGTGCGACGGGTTAAACGCCAGCGCCAGGTGAACCTGACCGCCCTCGGTTTCGATATCCGACGAGAAGCCCATGTGGTACTTCACGTCACCGGTGCCGAGGTGCTCTTTATGTTTACCCGCAAATTCGTCGAACAGATCCTGCGGTTTTTTACCCAGCACGTTAACCAGCACGTTCAGACGGCCACGGTGCGCCATGCCCAGCACCACTTCGCGCGTGCCGCTCTTACCGGCATGACGAATCAGCTCTTTCAGCATCGGGACTAACGCATCGCCGCCCTCCAGTGAGAAGCGTTTTGCGCCCGGGAATTTCGCGCCCAGATAGCGCTCAAGGCCTTCGGCTGCCGTCAGTTCGCTCAGGAAACGTTTTTTCTCGTCTGCTGAGAAATTCGCGTGACCCGCCACGGATTCGATACGCTGCTGGATCCAGCGTTTCTCTTCGGTGGAGGTAATGTGCATATATTCCGCGCCGATGGAGCCGCAGTAGGTTTGCTTGAGCGCATCAATCAGATCGCCCAGTTTCATCGTGTCTTTGCCGATGGCAAAGGAACCTACGTTAAAGCTTTCCTGGAAATCGGCCTCGGTCAGATCGTGATAAGCCGGATCGAGATCCGCTACACGTTCCTGCTGCCACAGTCCCAGCGGATCGAGATTCGCATGCTGGTGACCACGGAAGCGATAAGCGTTGATAAGCTGCAGGACTTTTACCTGCTTCGCATTGGTGTCAGGGTCGGAAATCGCAGAAGAGTAACGTGAGGCATCCTTCGCCAGACGACGGAAATAATCACGTGTTTTTGAATGGAATTGATCCGGTTTGACCCCTGTACCAGGCAACTGCTGGAACATGGAACGCCAGTTTGCGTCCACTGAGTCAGGATCGGTTAAGAAGTCTTCATAGAGCTGTTCTATCCAGCTCTGGTTTGAACCAGAGAGGTAAGAAGAGTCCAGCCAGGCTTTCATTGCGCCGTTCTGCATCGTGATCCCTTAAGCATTTTTATGCTTACTTTCGCCGTAGAAACTACCACGCACACCACGTGTACGTGCCGGGGTTCACCTGCGAGCTCTTTTCATTTGGCCCGCGAAGGAACCTTTAGAAACTGTCTAAACTTCAGGGCAGTTTTTAAAGGTTTCTGCAATTTGCCCAGTGGCGCTACGCTTACCGGGCCTACTGTTACGTAGGCCGGATAAGCGCAGCGCCATCCGGCGTTGTTACTTACGCACTGCGCTGCAACAACATCGACTTAATATGGCCGATGGCGCGCGTCGGGTTCAGCCCCTTAGGACACACACTGACGCAGTTCATGATGCTATGGCAGCGGAATACGCTGAAAGCGTCACTTAACCCTTCCAGACGATTCTCGGTTTCGGTATCGCGGCTGTCGATCAGGAAGCGATAGGCAGCCAGCAGACCCGCAGGGCCGATAAATTTATCCGGGTTCCACCAGAATGACGGGCATGACGTTGAACAGCATGCACAGAGAATACACTCGTACAACCCATCGAGTTTTTCACGCTGCTCAGGCGACTGTAAGTGCTCGCGAGCGGGTGGATTTTGCCCATTATTCAATAAGTAAGGCTTAATCTTCTCATATTGTGCATAGAATTGCCCCATGTCCACCACCAAATCACGCACGACCGGCAGGCCAGGCAGAGGACGGATGACAATTTTCTGGCCTGCACGCTGTAGCGCTGAAATTGGCGTGATACAGGCCAGACCGTTTTTGCCGTTCATGTTTACACCGTCAGAGCCACATACCCCTTCACGGCAGGAGCGGCGGAACGACAGCGTAGGATCTTTTTCTTTCAGCTGGATTAAAGCATCCAGCAGCATCATGTCACGACCTTCTTCCGCTTCGAGGGTGTAATCCTGCATACGCGGAGCATCGTCTACATCCGGGTTATAACGATAAACTGAGAATTCGAGTTTCATTATCCTGTCTCCGCATTAGTAAGTACGAATCTTCGGCGGGAACGCCGGACGCAGTTTCGGTTCCATGTTAACGCTACGACGCGTCATGGTTTCCGACTCTGGCAGATACAGGGAATGGCACAGCCAGTTTTCGTCATCACGATCCGGGAAGTCGAAGCGGCTATGGGCGCCACGGCTTTCGGTACGGAAGTTTGCCGACATCGCGGTCGCGAACGCGGTTTCCATCAGGTTATCCAGCTCCAGGCACTCAACGCGCTGGGTGTTGAACTCGCTCGAGGTATCGTCCAGACGGGCATTCTTCAGACGCTCGCGGATCGCTTTCAGTTGCTCCAGCCCTTTGGCCATCGCGTCACCTTCACGGAATACCGAGAAGTTGTGCTGCATACACTCTTGCAGCGCTTTACGGATTTCTACCGGATCTTCGCCGTTACGGTTGCCGTTCCAGCGGTTGAGGCGCTCAAGAGAGGCATCAATTTCGTCGTCGGTCGCATCACGCAACGCGCCCTGCTCGGCAATAGATTCCTGGAGATGCAGCCCCACCGCACGGCCAAATACCACCAGGTCCAGCAGGGAGTTGCCGCCCAGACGGTTTGCGCCGTGCACGGATACGCAGGCAATTTCGCCTACCGCGAACAGACCAGGGATGACCACGTCTTCGCCCTGCTCGTTCACGGTCAGCGCCTGACCGGTCACTTTGGTCGGAATACCGCCCATCATATAGTGACAGGTTGGGATAACCGGAATCGGCTCTTTCACCGGGTCGACGTGGGCGAAGGTGCGGGACAGTTCCAGAATGCCCGGCAGACGGGATTCCAGCACTTCTTTACCCAGATGGTCGAGTTTCAGCTTCGCGTGCGGGCCCCAAGGGCCGTCGCAGCCGCGGCCTTCACGGATTTCGATCATGATGGAACGCGCCACCACGTCACGGCCCGCCAGGTCTTTCGCATTCGGGGCATAACGCTCCATGAAGCGCTCGCCATGTTTGTTCAGCAGATAGCCACCTTCACCACGGCAGCCTTCTGTCACCAGCACGCCCGCACCGGCGATACCGGTTGGGTGGAACTGCCACATCTCCATGTCCTGCACCGGCACGCCAGCGCGGATAGCCATCCCAACGCCGTCACCGGTGTTGATGTGGGCGTTGGTAGTGGACTGATAGATACGGCCTGCGCCGCCGGTGGCCAGCACGGTTGCGCGCGCTTTGAAATAGACCACTTCACCGGTTTCAATGCACAGTGCGGTACAACCCACCACCGCGCCATCGGCGTTTTTCACCAGATCCAACGCATACCACTCGGAGAAGATGGTGGTGTGGTTTTTCAGGTTTTGCTGATAAAGGGTGTGCAGCAAAGCGTGACCGGTACGGTCAGCCGCTGCTGCGGTACGTGCCGCCTGTTCGCCGCCGAAGTTTTTCGACTGGCCGCCAAACGGACGCTGATAGATGGTGCCATTTTCCAGACGGGAGAACGGCAGACCCATGTGGTCCAGCTCCAGAATCGCTTCCGGGCCGGTTTTACACATATATTCGATGGCATCCTGGTCGCCGATGTAGTCGGAACCTTTTACCGTATCGTACATGTGCCATTCCCAGTTATCTTCATGGGAATTACCCAGCGCAACGGTGATACCGCCCTGCGCAGACACAGTGTGGGAACGGGTCGGGAATACTTTAGAGAGCAGCGCACAGGTCTGGCCGCTCTGGGAAATTTGCAGTGCGGCACGCATACCTGCGCCACCCGCACCAATCACAACAGCATCAAATTCTCTGACTGGCAGTTTCATTACACACCCCACACCACAACAAATCCATAAATGACGTAAACCAGCAGAGCAACAACAATAATCAGTTGCAGCGGAAGGCGAATCGCCAGCGGTTTAACGTAATCGGTCAACACCTGCCACATGCCAATCCAGGCATGAATAAGGATGGAGAACAGGGCCAGCAGGGTGAACACTTTGGTGAAGGCCGATCCGAAGAAACCACTCCAGATTTCCCACGTCAGTGTGCCGCTAGTGGCGAAGAAACCGATCATATAGATGATGTAGAGCGTGAGGACGATGGCGGTAGCGCGGACCAGGATGAAGTCATGTACGCCGTTGCGTCCTAATGCGGAGGCGTTGCTTACCATACGAGAACTCCTGCGAGAAGTGAAAGCACGACAGTGATCACAAATGAAATGTTAGCGGTACGTTTACCGGCCTCGAACGTCTCTTCCAGGTAGCCAAAGTCCATCAGCATATGGCGAACGCCGCCAACCACGTGATAGGCCAGCGCGGTCAGAATACCCCACATGATAAATTTCACGAAGAAGCTGTTCATGATGGCTGAGGCCTGGAGGAATCCTTCAGGAGATGAGAGGCTGGTTCCCAGTAACCACAGCAAGATACCAACCGCCACAAACGTAATCACACCAGAAACACGGTGCAGAATGGACGCTATTGCTGTTACAGGGAATCGGATCGTTTTGAGATCCAGATTGACAGGTCTTTGTTTTTTCACATTTCTTATCATGAATAACGCCCACATGCTGTTCTTATTGTTTCCTTCCTCCGGACTGCGATGCGGGTCAGACAGCGTTCCTTTTCTATAACTGCGCGTCATGCAAAACATTGCTTCCAAATGCTAAAACGACACGTTACAACGCTGGGTGGCTCGGGATTGCAGGGTGTTCCGGAGACCTGGCGGCAGTATAGGCCGTTCACAAAATCATTACAATTAACCTACATACAGTTTGTTGGGTTTTCTCTGGAACAGTGATCGGGGTCACGATAACAACATCTTTTTAATTTTTAATCATCTGATTTGACAAATGTTAAACAATATTGTTACAAACGTCATCAGAAAAGGCATATAATGCGCAAAAGTTATGAGGTCTCTCTTTCACCTGACAAATAGTTATGTAACAGTGTGATGGTATTGACCGAAGTTATCAGGACAGTTATTAGTGATATACAGGTTTGAATAATTCGGACTGCAAAAACGCTGATTTGCTGTTGTTTCACTGATATTTCATTCGTTTACCTGCAAGGCGCCATAGCTCTGTACCCTGGTTTCTCCTCGTGAGCTGAGCGGTAAGCCAAATAACAATCTGGTAACGATGATTAACAGCTGAAAGCAAATCCGGTAAAGCGCAGTCTTAAGCATAAGGCGCTAAGGAGACCGTAAATGGCTGATACAAAGGCAAAACTCACCCTAAATGGTGATGATGCTATTGAACTGGATGTGCTAAAAGGCACGCTCGGTCAGGATGTTATTGATATCCGTACGCTGGGTTCCAAAGGGGTATTCACCTTTGACCCTGGATTCACCTCCACCGCATCTTGCGAATCCAAAATCACCTACATTGACGGTGACGAAGGTATCCTGCTCCATCGCGGCTTCCCCATCGATCAGTTAGCCACCGAATCCAACTATCTGGAAGTGTGCTACATCCTGCTGAACGGCGAAAAACCGACGCAGGCCCAGTACGATGAATTTAAAACCACCGTGACCCGTCACACCATGATCCATGAGCAGATTACCCGTCTGTTCCATGCGTTCCGTCGTGACTCTCATCCGATGGCGGTCATGTGCGGTATTACCGGTGCGCTGGCGGCGTTCTACCACGATTCTCTGGACGTGAATAACCCACGTCACCGTGATATCGCGGCGTTCCGTCTGCTGTCCAAAATGCCTACCATGGCGGCGATGTGTTACAAATACTCTATCGGTCAGCCGTTTGTGTATCCACGCAACGACCTCTCCTACGCAGGTAACTTCCTGCGCATGATGTTCTCCACGCCGTGTGAAGAGTACGAAGTGAACCCGGTGCTGGAACGCGCGATGGACCGTATTCTGATCCTGCACGCTGACCACGAACAGAACGCCTCGACCTCTACCGTCCGTACCGCGGGCTCTTCCGGCGCGAACCCGTTCGCCTGTATCGCTGCGGGTATCGCCTCCCTGTGGGGACCGGCGCACGGCGGCGCGAACGAAGCAGCACTGAAAATGCTGGAAGAGATCAGCTCCGTTGAGCACATTCCTGAGTTCGTGCGCCGCGCGAAAGACAAGAATGACTCCTTCCGTCTGATGGGCTTCGGTCACCGTGTTTACAAAAACTACGACCCGCGGGCGACCGTCATGCGTGAGACCTGCCACGAAGTGCTGAAAGAGCTGGGCACCAAAGATGATCTGCTGGAAGTGGCGATGGAGCTGGAACACATCGCGCTGAACGACCCGTACTTCATCGAGAAGAAACTCTATCCGAACGTCGATTTCTACTCCGGTATCATCCTGAAAGCGATGGGTATTCCGTCTTCCATGTTCACCGTGATCTTCGCCATGGCGCGTACCGTGGGCTGGATTGCGCACTGGAACGAAATGCACAGCGAAGGCATGAAAATCGCGCGTCCTCGTCAGCTGTATACCGGCTACGAGCAGCGTGATTTTAAGTCTGACATTAAGCGCTAAAAAACACGCCCGGCGGCGCTTCGCTTGCCGGGCCTACAAGTGCGAGATGTAGGCCGGGTAAGGCGTAGCCACCACCCGGCTTTTTTACATCTGGCACCCAGGACACCAGTAAAACGGCCTGGAAGAGATCGTCGCCTTCTCAATCACCCCGCCGCACCGCTCACACTTTTTACCTGCCCGATGAAACACCTTGAAGCGGAACAGCGCCCCGTGATGCTTGTTCTCATCCACCACGCCGCGCGTGTTGTACGACAGCCGTGGAATATCCAGTAACGCGTACGACAGCGCCTCCAGCTGTTCATCGCTCAGCTGCGACGCTTTGCGCTGCGGCGCCAGCCCCACTTCCCAGAGGATCTCCACCCGCAGGTAGTTTCCCAGCCCCGCCAGAAATGCCTGATCGAGCAACAGCCCGGAAAACTGCCGGTTGCGGAATGTGGCGGATAACAACCGGGCTTTCACATCGCTTGCCGTCAGACGCATGTCGAGCACGTCCGGCCCGACCCGCTGTAAGAACGGGTGCGTGAGCAACTGCTCCGGCGTTAACATTTCGATATCAGAGGCGCTGTAAAGCAGGATCGCCTTATCCGCCGTTTGTAGCCGCACGCGCAGCACGCGGGTCGTTTGCGGCTGCTCGTCCGCCTCCACCACCCGCCAAACGCCGTAAAGCTGATTATGGCTGTATAACGTCAGGTTATGGGAAAAGTGGGTGAGTAACGCTTTGCCGCGCGTTTCAATGTGGGTCACCGTCTGTCCCACCAGCTGCGATTCAAACGGTTTGAGTTGAGGAAAGGCAAACCAGACGTGTGTCAGAGGTTTGCCCTTTATCGCCGCCTCCAGGCTATCCGCCGCGCGGCGGATCTCCGGACCTTCTGGCATGTTATTGTCCTTTCATGATTATTCTGCGCTGACAACAATGCCCTCTTCCGAGAACGCCGCCCGCAGGCGTCGCGCAAACTGGAGCGCATGCTCGCCGTCACCGTGTAAGCACACCGTATCAGCCTGAACGTTTGCCGTTGTACCCTCCGTTGAGGTTACTCGCCCGAAGCGCACCATCTCCAGCGTCTGCGCCAGCGCTTTACCTTCGTCGGTGATCAGCGCACCGGCCTGCGTACGCGGAACCAGGCTGCCGTCCGGCAGGTATCCCCGATCGGCAAAC
The DNA here is from genome assembly GCF_013375955.1 of Enterobacter sp. DSM 30060. Lineage (NCBI taxonomy): Bacteria > Pseudomonadati > Pseudomonadota > Gammaproteobacteria > Enterobacterales > Enterobacteriaceae > Enterobacter > Enterobacter sp. DSM 30060. Next base: position 3,124,930 of record NZ_CP056118.1, on the reverse strand, counting down.
ACTTCCTGCCGCGTAATCAGCCCCAGCCGTTCGCCGGCACGGATAAGCTCGCTGCCCGCCAGGCCAACCAGAAACAGACGCGGATTGCAGTCCCGTACCGCGCGGGCAATGGCGTCTGCCAGCGCCGGATCTTTCGCCGCCTGGTTATAGAGCATGCCGTGCGGCTTGACGTGGCGCATCTCGCCCTTCTCAGCGCGCACTATCGCCTCCAGGGCGCCGATCTGGTAGAGCATTTGCGCGTAAACCGTCTCAGGCGGCAGATCCATCGCCGTGCGACCAAAGTTTTCCCGGTCCGGAAAGCTGGGGTGAGCGCCTATCGCCACGCCGTTTTTCATGGCATTGCGCACGCTCGCCAGCATGGTCTGCGCATCGCCGGCATGAAACCCACAGGCGATGTTCACCGAGGAGACCAGCGTCATCAGCGCCGCATCGGCGCTGCTGCCCTCCCCCAGATCGGCGTTTAAATCAATCTTTACCATCGAGCCTCCACGCCAGCTGTTCGAGATAACGCTGCTGATCCTGACGGGCTTTCAGCGCCTCCTCCAGCGAACACTGCACAAAATGAATTGGTTGACCGAGAGGAATTTGCGCCAGATGGTAGCGATCCGCTTCAATAATGCAGGCAATACGCGGATATCCTCCCGTGGTTTGCGCATCGTTCATCAGTACGATGGGCTGGCCGTTGCCCGGCACCTGAATCACCCCCGGCAACAGACCATGGGAAAGCAGCTCCCGGTCAGTCGTGCGGGTCAGCGGCTGGCCCTGAAGCCGGTAACCCATGCGGTTACTCTGCGGGCTGATCTTCCATGGCGAGCGCCAGAAAGACTCTTTTGAGGCCTCATCGAACTCATGATATTCCGGCCCCGGCAGGGCGCGGATCAGATTCCCCCACAACAGCTGCTTCACGCCCTGCGTGGTGGTGAAATGGCGCGCTGATGGCTTAATCGCCAGGCGATCGCCGTCGCGCAGCAGCCGTCCTTCATGTCCGCCCATTCCCGCTTTCTGGTCGGTGCTGGATGAGCCCAGCACCTCCGGCACGTCGATACCTCCCGCCACCGCAAGATAGCTGCGCACGCCGTGCAGAGGACGCTTGAGCGTCAGACGCTGTCCGGCTTTCGCCCGCAGGCGCCAGCCGGTCCACACCGCTTTGCCGTCCAGCGTCGCGTCACAGCCCGCGCCGGTTAAGGCAAACCAGGTTTCCTGACCAAACTCAATCACGCACTGACCCAGCGTAATTTCTAACGCCGCCGTGCTGCCGGCGTTGCCTACCAGCAGGTTGGCAATCTCCAGCGAGGGACGATCAAGCGCACCGCAGTAGCTCACGCCCGACTGACGCAGGCCAAAGCGCCCGGCATCCTGTACCGAGGTGTAAAGCCCTGCGCGAATAAGCGTTAACATATCCCCTCCTTTTGCGGGATAAAGCGCAGGGTATCCCCCGGACGCAGGAGTATGGGCGCGGCCTGGCCTGGTTCAAATAACGGCGTGGACGTGTGCCCGATAAGCTGCCAGCCTCCCGGCGAGGCGAGTGGATAAATTCCCGTTTGCTCGCCACCAATCGCCACGCTGCCCGCCGGTACGCTCAGGCGCGGCTCAGCCCGGCGCGGCGTATGCAACTGGGGCGATAACCCGCCCAGATAGGGGAAACCCGGCTGAAATCCCAAAAACCAGACAACATAGTCGACTGAGCTATGCAGCTCCACAACCTGCTTCTCCGTTAATCCACAGTGTTCGGCCACCACGCCAAGGTCGGGGCCTCCCTTGCCGCCATAGACAACCGGGGTCTCAATCGTCCGCGATTCCGGCTCCAGCGCCTCGCTCTCCTCCCACCAGCGTTGCAGACGCTCAATGGCATCCAGCGCCCCCGTGTGCGGATCACGCAGCACCACGGTGATATTATTCATACCCGGAATAGCTTCAACCACGCCAGGTAGCTCGGGCAGTCGTTGAGCCAGACGCCAGATACGCTTTTGCGTGGCAAGCGTCACCGGAGGCTCAAGTTCCAGAACCACTGCGGTTTCACCCAGAAGATAACAACGCGCTCGCTGCACTTAACTACCTCTCATCAGGCCGGATTAGGGATATCAATAAACGTCACATCCAGATCGGTATTTTCCGTCAGCCACTCGCTGAGGGCGCGGATGCCGCCACGCTCGGTGGCGTGATGGCCTGCCGCGTAAAAATGCAGGCCTTGTTCACGGGCAGAGTGAATGGTCTGCTCGGAAACCTCGCCGGTAATGAAGGCGTCGACACCGAAACGCGCCGCGCTATCAATAAAGCCCTGGCCGCCGCCGGTGCACCATGCCACGCGCTTCACGGTATCCGGCCCGGTGTCGCCGCACCACAGCGGACGACGCCCCAGGCGTGCTTCGATCCACGATGCCAGCTCCAGACCCGGAACCGGCATCGACAGTTCACCCCACGGCACCAGGGGTTCAATTTCGCCCATCACGGTAATCCCCAGCAGCTGCGCAAGCTGAACGTTATTCCCCAGTTCAGGATGCGCATCGAGCGGCAGGTGATAGCCGTACAGGTTGATGTCATTCGCCAGCAGCGTTTTGAGACGGTTGCGCTTCATGCCGCGAATAATCGGTGATTCGTTTTTCCAGAAATAACCGTGATGGACAATCACCGCGTCGGCTTCCTGACGCACCGCCTCATCCAGCAGCGCCTGGCTTGCCGTTACGCCGGTGATGATTTTTTGCACCGTCTCGCGACCCTCCACCTGTAAGCCATTCGGACCGTAGTCGCTAAACGAGGCCGTGTTGAGTTTTTCGTTAATCAGGCGTTCCAGTTCACTGTTTTTCATCATCATTCTCTCAAACTTTTCGGGCGGTTTCGTACGCCGCCAGCGTGGCGACGCGCGCCTGTTTATGGTCGACAATGGGACGGGGATAGTTCAGGGTAACACGCTGTTTATCCGCCCATGCCCAGGGTTCATGAATGGCTTTGGCGGGGACATCCTTAAGTTCAGGCAGCCAGCGACGGATAAACTCGCCGTCGACGTCAAATCGTTGTCCCTGCGTGGTCGGATTAAAGATCCGAAAATAGGGAGCCGCATCCGTGCCGGTGGAGGCCGCCCACTGCCAGCCGCCGTTATTTGCCGCGAGATCGCCATCGATCAGCTGAGAGATAAAATAACGCTCTCCGGTTCGCCAGTCGATAAGCAGATCCTTTACCAGGAAGCTGGCGGTAATCATACGCAGACGGTTATGCATCCACCCGGTTTCATTGAGCTGCCGCATAGCCGCATCAACAATCGGGAAGCCGGTGAGCCCACGCTGCCATGCCTTCAGCAGCTTATCATTCGACTGCCACTGTACCTTATCGGTCCAACGAATGAAGGGGCGATGTTTACATAAATCAGGATGATACGTCATCAGATGGCGATAAAACTCACGCCAGATCAGTTCGTTCAGCCACACTGCGCCCGCCCCCCCGTCTACCGCCTGAGGCTGTTCCGCCAGTAGCCGATGTAAACACTGGCGCGGGGAGAGCGCGCCCAGCGCTAAACAGGCCGACAGGCGGCTGGTGCCTTCAATCGCTGGAAAATCCCGCCGCGCCCCGTAATCCGCCGCCCCCTGCGCGCAGAACTGACGCAACCGGGCGATAGCCGCTTTCTCGCTGGCGGGGAATACTGTTTCATCAAACGACTGCTGGGGATAATTCAGCCTGATGTCCTGCAGATCCGTTATCGTTTCCCCTCTTATGGCCGGAGCGGGAACGCATTCTGGCAGCCCCTCTTTCAGGCGTTTGATAAAAGCATTTTTAAACGGCGTGAAAACTTTATACATTTCGTGACTGCCGGTCATCACGCTGCCCGGTGCGAGCATCACGCTGTCATCAAAGCCTTCACAGACCACGCCCGTAAGGTTTTTCTCCAGCTGACGATCCCGCTGCTGCTCGTTAAATTCATACTGGTAGTTGTAAAAAAGACGCGTTACCGCGTGCTGCTTACAGATTGCCTGCACCATCTCAAGCTGTGCGGCAAAATCATGGGCCTCTTTATAGATCAGCGGAATGCCTTTTTCGGCCAGTGAATGTTGCAGGTCATTCAGATACGCGCTGAGTAATGCCGCTTGCCGGGGCGCCATGTCATGCTGCCGCCACTGTTCAGGCGTGGCGATAAACAGGGCCAGCACATTCGCGTCTTTAGCGCGGCAGGCGGCCGCGAGAGCGAAGTTGTCGTGAATGCGTAAATCCGCGCGAAACCAAACCAGATGGGTGGGCATAAAACTCCAGGCAATTGTCCATTATGTCCGTAAGGGCATGCCGTAAAAGGAAAAAGGCATGCATTGAACTACTTTGCCATGAAGTGTAGACGGGATGAAATAAAAAAGGCCGCCCGAGGCGGCCTTAACGCTACTTGTCCTGCGCTATCGGGGTAAAGGCAATAAACACATCCGGTTTATCACTCTTTACAACGAGTGCGCTGGCGACAATGAACGCGATGCATAAATAGCGTTTCACTATGCGGTCCCTGCTGCTAACCGCTCCACCTATCACCACCGGTGATAAATCGGTGGACACAAGCCCGGGTAGGCGGGCTGCTTTACGGCTATGGATACACCTTTCCCAGGACCGATGCCCATTTGCGAGATGGCGGAAAGGGACGTGGCATCATAATTAACACCAACGCCAAAAGTAAGTTATTTCAGTAAAATTAGGAATTTATAAAGGTGAAGTGGATTGCGAACTTTTTAAAGAAGGGTATGATAAAAATCCCGGGTAGGGGCTGCAAGATTACCCAACGGACCGCGAATCCCGAGGGACAAAAAAACCGCCACTTTGCTGTAGGCGGTTTTTTTATGGCTACGATGTCACACCGTATCAGTAGAAATCGCAGGTTGCTTTCTCGGCCTGATCCATCCACACCGGCTTTTCGCTGGTTTTCGCCCAGACGCGGTGCAGATAGCTGTAAAAACGTGCGCGATCTTTCCAGAACAGCATCACCGGCAGGGCCAGCACGCCAGCCACTACGGCGAAAGTGCGACGCATGAACACGATATGAGCCGGATACTCTTTATAAAGATCCATATTTTTCTCCCCTGTAGTTGGCCGGAAACCTTCTCCGGAAAATGTGAAATTTGTGACCTGGTTAAAATAATACCGCTTTGTTTGTAATTTTACTACTCATCCGACCACTTATTTTCATCCATTTCGTGAATATTTACATTCACGCCTGTAATTAAGTTACAAAAAAGTTAACGGTTTACTTACCAATAGTTAAATTATGGTCTTTCCCATTTTTATACTTTTTTTACACCTGCCCTTCTGATTTTTGCGAAATCTTTGCGCCACAAATCCTACCGTTTGTACAACAACAAAAGTCACCCGGAGGTGGAGTGTGAGTGCAGGTCTGATTGCCGGCATCGTGCTGGTGTTCCTGTTATTGGGTTATCTGATTTATGCCCTGATTAATGCGGAGGCATTCTGATGGCTGCTCAGGCGTTTTTGCTTATTGCCAGCTTTTTACTGCTGCTGCTTGTGCTCGCCACGCCGCTGGGAACAGCGCTGGCGCGGCTGATAAACAACGTGCCACTGCCGGGTACGCGAAAAATTGAAAACGTGCTCTGGCGCATTTCAGGTATCAGCGACCGCGAAATGAGCTGGGGCCAGTACCTGATGGCGATACTGCTTCTGCATATCGTGGGGCTTATTGCCCTCTTTACGCTGCTCATGCTCCAGGGCAATTTGCCGTTGAATCCGCAGCAGTTACCAGGTTTATCCTGGCATCTGGCGCTGAACACGGCGGTCAGCTTTGTCACCAATACCAACTGGCAGTCTTACGCCGGTGAAACCACGCTCAGCTACTTCAGCCAGATGGCCGGGTTAACCGTGCAAAACTTTCTGTCTGCATCCAGCGGTATCGTGGTGATCTTCGCCCTGACGCGCGCGTTTGCCCGTCAGAATGTCAGCACGCTCGGCAACGCGTGGGTTGATGTCACGCGCATCACCCTTTGGATCCTGGTGCCTGTTGCGCTGATTATTGCCCTGTTCTTTATACAGCAAGGCACTCTGCAAAACCTGCTGCCTTATACCCCTTACACCTCGCTTGAAGGGGGCAGGGAACTCCTGCCAATGGGGCCAGTGGCGTCGCAGGAAGCAATCAAGATGCTGGGCACCAACGGGGGCGGGTTCTTCAACGCCAACTCATCGCATCCGTTTGAAAACCCAACGGCATTAACCAATTTTGTACAGATGCTGGCGATATTCCTGATCCCCGCCGCGCTCTGCTTCGCCTTTGGCGATGTGGTTAACGATCGCCGCCAGGGCCGTACGCTGCTGTGGGCCATGTCGTTAATCTTCGTGGTCTGCGTAGCACTGGTGATGTGGGCCGAATGGAACGGCAACAGCCACTTCATGCAGCTGGGGGCTAACAGCAATATCAACCTGGAAGGCAAAGAGAGCCGCTTCGGCATTCTTGCCAGCAGCCTCTATGCGGTGGTCACCACGGCGGCCTCCTGCGGGGCGGTGAACGCCATGCACGACTCTTTCACCGCGCTTGGCGGCATGATCCCGATGTGGCTGATGCAGATTGGCGAGGTAGTCTTCGGTGGGGTCGGTTCGGGGCTGTACGGCATGCTGTTGTTCGTTCTGCTCGCCGTGTTTATCGCCGGGCTGATGATCGGCCGCACGCCGGAATATCTCGGCAAAAAAATCGACGTCCGCGAAATGAAATTAACCGCGCTGGCAATCCTGGTCACCCCCACCCTTGTGCTGCTCGGTACCGCCCTGGCGCTGATGACCGACGCCGGGCGCAGCGGCATCTTTAACCCGGGCATTCACGGCTTTAGCGAAGTGCTTTACGCCGTTTCGTCTGCCGCAAACAACAACGGCAGCGCCTTTGCAGGGTTAAGTGCCAACTCACCGTTCTGGAACTGTCTGCTGGCGTTCTGCATGTTCTTCGGTCGTTTCGGCGTGATTATTCCCGTCATGGCGATCGCCGGAACACTGGTGAATAAGAAGATCCAGCCGACCACTACCGGTACGTTACCGACTCACGGCGCGCTGTTCGTCGGCCTGCTGATTGGCACCGTTCTGCTGGTAGGTGCCTTGACCTTTATCCCCGCCCTCGCGTTAGGCCCGGTTGCGGAATATCTCTCTTTACGCTGATTTTGCGGAGAATTTGTCATGAGTCGTAAACAACTGGCCCTGCTCGAACCAACCTTAGTTCGTCAGGCCCTCATGGATGCGGTAAAAAAACTGAGCCCGCGAGTGCAGTGGCACAACCCGGTGATGTTTATTGTCTGGACTGGAAGTTTACTCACCACCGCACTGGCGATTGCCATGGGAACGGGACACCTTTCAGGAAATGCAACCTTTACCGGCGCCATCAGCCTGTGGCTGTGGTTTACCGTGCTGTTCGCCAACTTTGCCGAAGCGCTGGCGGAAGGCCGCAGTAAGGCGCAGGCCAACAGTCTGAAAGGGGTCAAAAAAACCGCCTTTGCGCGCAAATTACGCGAACCTAAATACGGCGCGCAGATGGACCACGTTCCGGCGGATGAACTGCGCAAAGGTGACGTGGTGCTGGTGGAAGCCGGGGACATCATCCCCTGCGACGGGGAGGTAATTGAGGGCGGCGCGTCGGTAGACGAAAGCGCTATTACCGGGGAATCCGCGCCCGTGATCCGTGAGTCGGGCGGAGATTTCGCCTCAGTTACCGGCGGAACGCGCATTCTTTCCGACTGGCTGGTGATCCAGTGCAGCGTTAACCCGGGCGAAACCTTTCTCGACCGGATGATCGCCATGGTGGAAGGCGCACAGCGTCGTAAAACGCCGAACGAGATCGCCCTGACCATTCTGCTGGTGGCGCTCACCATTGTGTTCCTGCTGGCAATGGCGACCCTGTGGCCCTTCTCCGCCTACGGCGGTACAGCGGTCAGCATCACCGTACTGATCGCCCTGCTGGTCTGTCTGATCCCCACCACTATCGGCGGCCTGCTTTCCGCGATTGGCGTGGCGGGGATGAGCCGTATGCTGGGCGCGAACGTCATCGCCACCAGCGGACGCGCCGTTGAAGCGGCGGGTGACGTAGACGTACTGCTGCTGGATAAAACCGGGACCATCACCCTGGGTAATCGTCAGGCCTCTGACTTTTTACCTGCTCCCGGCGTGGATGAAAAAACGCTGGCCGACGCGGCGCAGCTTTCTTCGCTGGCCGATGAGACGCCGGAAGGTCGCAGTATCGTGATCCTCGCCAAGCAGCGCTTTAACCTGCGCCAGCGCGACGTACAAAGCCTGCACGCCACGTTCGTGCCCTTCACGGCGCAAACACGGATGAGTGGAATTAACATTCAGGACCGAATGATCCGTAAAGGCTCCGTTGATGCCATCCGCCGTCATATTGAAGCCAATAATGGACATTTCCCTCCGGAAGTCGACCACCTGGTGGAAAGCGTGGCGCGTCAGGGGGCAACCCCGCTGGTGGTGGCGGAAGGTGCAAGCGTTCTGGGGGTTATCGCTCTGAAGGATATCGTTAAAGGCGGTATAAAAGAGCGTTTCGCCCAGATGCGTAAGATGGGCATTAAAACGGTGATGATCACCGGGGATAACCGTCTGACTGCGGCGGCCATTGCCGCCGAAGCGGGCGTGGATGATTTCCTTTCCGAAGCGACACCGGAAGCGAAGCTGGCACTCATTCGCCAGTATCAGGCGGAAGGTCGTCTGGTGGCGATGACCGGCGACGGCACCAACGACGCCCCGGCGCTGGCGCAGGCCGACGTGGCGGTGGCGATGAACTCCGGTACCCAGGCGGCAAAAGAGGCGGGCAACATGGTGGATCTCGACTCGAACCCGACCAAGCTGATCGAAGTGGTGCATATCGGGAAGCAGATGCTGATGACGCGCGGCTCGCTGACCACGTTCAGTATCGCCAACGACGTGGCGAAGTATTTCGCCATAATCCCGGCGGCCTTTGCGGCAACCTATCCGCAGCTGAATGCCCTGAACGTAATGCACCTGCACTCTCCAGCCTCGGCCATTTTGAGCGCGGTGATCTTCAACGCGCTGATTATTGTCTTTCTTATTCCGCTAGCGCTGAAAGGGGTGAGCTATAAGCCGCTGACGGCCGCCGCCATGCTGCGCCGTAACCTGTGGATTTACGGTCTGGGTGGGCTGGTGGTGCCCTTTATTGGGATCAAGGTTATCGACATGTTGTTAATGCTGTTCGGGCTGGTTTAAAAGGTGAATCTCATGACGATGTTACGTCCCGCTATACTGTTGTTTATTCTGCTGTCTCTGATTACCGGCGGGCTTTACCCGCTGATGACAACCGCCCTGGGCCAGTGGTGGTTTGAGGACCAGGCCAACGGCTCGCTGATTATCCAGAACGGTGAAAACCGTGGCTCGCGTCTGATTGGGCAAAACTTTACGGACCCGCGCTACTTCCAGGGACGCCCTTCCGCCACTGCGGAAAGCCCGTATAATCCAATGGCCTCCGGCGGCAGCAATCTGGCTGGCAGTAATCCTGACCTGGACAAAGCCGTTGCTGAACGCGTTGCCGCCCTGCGCGCCGCGAATCCGCAGGCCAGCCGTGAGGTGCCGGTTGAGCTGGTCACCGCCTCCGCGAGCGGGCTGGATTACAGCTTGACGCCGGACGCAGCGGCGTGGCAGATCCCACGCGTGGCCGCCGCCCGTCTGCTGACCGTCGAGCAGGTGAGCCAGCTGGTTGCAGAACATACGCAAAAGCCGCTGGTCAGCTTCATCGGCATGCCGGTAGTGAACATTGTTGAGCTGAATCTGGCGCTGGATGCGCTAAGGAAGAACTAAATGACCGATGAGCCCATGCGCCCGGATCCGGACAGGCTGCTTGAACAAACGGCTGAAGCCCACCGCGGCAAGCTGAAAATTTTCTTCGGCGCCTGCGCGGGCGTCGGGAAAACCTTCGCCATGCTGACGGAAGCCCAGCGGCTTCGGGCGCAGGGGCTTGATATTCTCATCGGCGTGGTGGAAACCCACGGTCGCAAAGAGACGGCGGCGCTGCTGACGGGGCTGGCGACGCAGCCGCCCCAGCGTATCAGCCATCGCGGTCGGCTGGTGACGGAGTTCGATCTTGATGCCGCCCTCGCCCGCCGCCCCGCGCTGATCCTGATGGACGAACTGGCGCACAGCAACGCGCCTGGCTCACGCCACCCGAAGCGCTGGCAGGATGTTGAGGAGCTGCTTGAAGCCGGCATCGACGTCTTCACTACGGTGAATGTTCAGCATCTGGAAAGCCTGAACGACGTGGTGAGCGGGGTAACCGGTATCCAGGTGCGCGAAACCGTCCCCGATCCGTTTTTTGATTCTGCCGATGAAGTCGTACTGGTTGACCTGCCGCCGGACGATCTGCGCCAGCGCCTGCACGAAGGCAAGGTGTATATTGCCGGCCAGGCCGAACGCGCTATCGAACATTTTTTCCGCAAAGGAAACCTGATTGCCCTGCGCGAGCTGGCCCTGCGCCGCACCGCCGATCGCGTGGATGACCAGATGCGCGCCTGGCGAGACCTGCAGGGGCGGGAGCGCGTCTGGCACACGCGTGACGCCATTCTGTTATGCATTGGTCACGGCAGCGGCAATGAAAAACTGGTCCGCACCGCCGCCCGGCTTGCGGCGAAGTTTGGCAGCGTCTGGCACGCGGTGTATGTCGAAACGCCACAGCTTCACGGCCTGCCGGAAAATCAGCGTCGCGCCATTTTGAGCGCGCTGCGGCTGGCGCAGGAGCTGGGTGCCGAAACCGCAACCCTGTCCGATCCGCAGGAAGATAAAGCCATTCTGCGCTACGCGCGCGAGCATAACCTGGGCAAGATTGTCATTGGACGTCGCCAGCATCGCCGCTGGTTTAGCCGCGAATCTTTTGCCGACAGGCTGGCACGCCGCGCGCCGGATCTGGATTTAGTCATCGTCGCGCTGGATGACAAGCCCCCCCCCTGCCCGGCCGTACGCCGGACGCACGCACCTTTGGCGATAAATGGCGCGTCCAGATCCGGGGCTGCCTCGTGGCCGTGGTCCTTTGCGCCCTGATTACGGTGATTGCCAGCCAGTGGCTCATCGCCTTCGATGCCGCCAATCTGGTCATGATTTATCTGCTGGGCGTCGTTGTGGTCGCGCTCTTTTATGGCCGCTGGCCGTCGGTGCTGGCAACGGTGATCAACGTCATCAGCTTCGACCTCTTTTTTATCGCTCCGCGCGGGACGCTTGCTGTCTCGGACGTGCAGTACATTCTGACCTTTGCCGTGATGCTTACCGTCGGGCTGGTGATCGGGAATCTGACGGCAGGCGTGCGCTACCAGGCACGCATTGCCCGCTATCGCGAGCAGCGCACCCGCCATCTGTATGAGATGTCAAAATCGCTGGCGGTCGGCCGCACGCAGCAGGATATCGTCCAGACCAGCGAGCAGTTTATCCGTTCGACCTTTCATGCCAGTAACCTGATTTTGCTCCCCGACGAGCAGGGGCGCCTTCGCCCGCTGACCTCCCCTTCGGGGATGACGCCCTGGGATGAAGCGATTGCCCGCTGGAGCTTTGATAAGGGTTTACCTGCCGGTGCCGGCACCGACACTCTGCCCGGGGTGCCTTACCAGATCCTGCCGCTGCGCAGCGCGGATAAAAATCACGGGCTGGTCATCGTCGAGCCGTCTAACCTGCGTCAGCTGATGATCCCCGAGCAGCAGCGCCTGCTGGAAACCTTCACCCTGCTGGTCGCCAGCGCCCTTGAACGGCTGGCGCTCACCGCCAGCGAAGAGCAGGCGCGGCTGGCAAGCGAGCGCGAAAGTATTCGCAATTCGCTGCTGGCAGCGCTGTCTCACGATTTGCGCACCCCGCTTACCGTGCTGTTTGGTCAGTCCGAAATTCTGACGCTGGATCTGGCGGCGGAAGGATCAAAACATGCGATGCAGGCCAGCGAAATTCGTCAGCACGTGCTAAATACCACGCGTCTGGTGAACAACCTGCTGGACATGGCGCGCATTCAGTCCGGCGGGTTTAACCTCAAAAAAGAGTGGCTCACCCTTGAGGAGGTTGTCGGCAGTGCGCTGAAGATGCTGGAGCCGGGTCTCGGCGGGCGCCATATCGAGCTGGACATGCCGGAACCCCTGACGTTAATCCATGTGGATGGCCCGCTGTTTGAGCGCGTGCTGATTAATCTTCTGGAAAATGCCGCTAAATACGCCGGGGCAAAGGCCCGGCTGGGGATTGCTGCCAGGGTGGATAAACGTGTGCTGCGGCTCGATGTCTGGGATACCGGGCCGGGTATTCCGGCCGGCCAGGAGCGCGCCATATTCGAAAAATTTGCGCGCGGTAATAAGGAATCTGCCATTCCGGGCGTCGGGCTGGGGCTGGCGATCTGCCAGGCGATTGTTGACGTGCATGGCGGCACCATTTCCGCAGAGAACCGCCCGGAAGGTGGGGCACGCTTTTGTGTTACACTTCCTCTTGAAACCCCACCAGAACTTGATGAATTACCAGAGGATTTGTGATTAACGTTCTGATTGTTGAAGATGAGCTCGCTATCAGCCGATTTCTGCGTACCGCGCTGGAAGGCGACGGTTTGCGCGTTCATGAAGCCGGAACGCTTCAACGGGGGTTAATTGAAGCCGCCACCCGCAAGCCAGATCTGGTGATCCTGGATCTGGGACTCCCGGATGGCGACGGCATCGATTTTATTCGTGAGGTGCGTCAGTGGAGCCAGATGCCCATTCTGGTGCTCTCTGCCCGCACCGAAGAGACGGATAAAATCGCCGCGCTGGATGCCGGAGCGGATGATTATCTGATCAAACCGTTTGGCATTGGCGAGTTACAGGCCCGGCTTCGTGTGGCGCTGCGTCGACACAGTGCCACCACTCCTTCTGAACCGGTGTACGTCTTTGGCGATATCCGCGTCGATCTTGCCGCCCGCCGCATCGTGCGAGGGGAAGAAGAGATCCACCTTACGCCTATCGAGTTTCGTCTGCTGGCCGTGTTGCTCAGTAACCACGGAAAAGTGTTAACGCAGCGACAGCTGTTAAGCCAGGTCTGGGGACCGAATGCTGTCGAGCATAGTCACTATTTACGCATTTATATGGGACACCTTCGCCAGAAACTTGAAGCCGATCCCGCGCGTCCTCGTCATTTATTAACAGAAACCGGTATCGGATATCGGTTTATGATCTGAATAAGCATTCACTTTAATTTTAAATAAAAAACATACCAGCCTTAATATAGCCATGAAAATAACGATGAGTTTATTTTCATAGCTATATCTGCCCTCTTTAAACACAATTAAAACATCAATTTAACACCGAACCAACAAAACAGCATTTTGATCTGTGTTATTCACTCAAAACGACTAATTATTTCTGAAATGATCGGTTATTGGTGATCTGTTTCACAGTTAATCCCTTTTTCCTGGATAAAATGACCATGCTTTCAATTACTGAAAGGAAACTGAACATGGAAAACAATAATCGTTTAATGCCCCATATAAGGCGGACAACACATATCATGATGTTTGCCCACCGTAACTGTTTTGACTTTCATCTCTTTAACGCCCGGTAGTCCTTCGACTTCTGGCGCATCTGCTTACAGGTTATCCTGAAAAACGCTATTTTACAGGCTGTTGCCTGTGAACACCTGCGCTCATTCCTTGTGATTCAGATTCTCCGCAACCGGGCGGACTGAATTCGACTCAGCAAAAAAGCAATTAACTGATTTCGTATCAGCGGACACGCTTTGCTTTTTTTTTCCGGAAATAATCGATTTCTTTACCGCAAGAAGTCGAGGGCCCCATATTGCCTGAAATAAAGAGATAAAGATGAAAACGTTAAAAATTGCCGTCAGCCGTGCCTGCCCTGAATGCTTTACCACTTCGCGCGACATCGTGGATATCACCGCATCGGATTATATTGATGTGGCAGCCGTGGTTCTGGCCGTCAGCGATATTTTCAATGGCGCCATAGAAGAAATAGAAGCCACGGGATTCGGTATCCCGGTGTTTATTGCCACGCATAAAGAAGAAAGGGTTCCGGCTGAATTTCTGTCGCGTATTCACGGCGTTTTTGAGTACTCCGACACCAGCAATGCGTACTACGGACGCCAGCTTGAAGCGGCTGCGCAGAAGTACGAAACCCAGCTCCGCCCGCCGTTCTTCCGCGCGCTGGTCGATTACGTCCAGCAGGGGAACAGCGCGTTTGACTGCCCCGGACATCAGGGAGGCCAGTTCTTCCGCCGCCATCCGGCCGGAAACCAGTTTGTCGATTTCTTTGGCGAAACGCTTTTCCGCGCCGATCTGTGCAATGCCGACGTGGCAATGGGCGATCTGCTGATCCATGAAGGTGCGCCATGCATCGCCCAACAGCATGCGGCAAAAGTCTTTAATGCGGATAAAACCTACTTCGTGCTGAACGGCACCTCCTCTTCCAATAAGGTAGTGCTCAATGCCCTGCTCACGCCAGGCGATCTGGTGCTGTTCGATCGCAATAACCATAAATCTAATCACCACGGAGCACTGTTACAGGCGGGAGCGACGCCGGTGTATCTGGAAACAGCGCGCAACCCGTACGGGTTTATCGGCGGTATTGACGCACACTGTTTCGACGAGAGTTACCTGCGGGAACTGGTGTCAGAAGTCGCGCCTGGTCGCGCGCGGGATGAACGTCCCTTCCGTCTGGCAGTGATCCAGCTGGGCACCTACGACGGTACCATTTATAACGCCCGTCAGGTGGTGGATAAGATTGGTCACCTGTGCGATTACATCCTGTTTGACTCCGCCTGGGTGGGTTACGAGCAGTTTATCCCGATGATGGCCGACTGTTCGCCGCTGCTGCTGGAGCTGAACGAAAACGATCCGGGCATTCTGGTTACCCAGTCGGTGCATAAGCAGCAGGCAGGCTTCTCGCAAACCTCGCAAATCCATAAGAAGGACAGCCACATAAAAGGCCAGCCGCGCTATGTTCCGCATAAGCGCCTCAACAACGCCTTTATGATGCACGCCTCCACCAGCCCGTTTTATCCGCTGTTTGCCGCCCTGGATATCAACGCCCGCATGCACGAGGGGCAAAGTGGGCGCAACATGTGGATGGACTGCGTGGTGACGGGTATCGAAGCGCGAAAACTGATCCTTCAGAACTGTCAGTTTATTCGCCCGTTCGTGCCGGAGACGGTGGATGGCCGTCCGTGGGAAAGCTGGGATACGGCGGAGATCGCCACCGATCTGCGCTTCTTCCATTTCGTTCCGGGCGAACGCTGGCACGCCTTTGAGGGATATGCCGAGCATCAGTATTTTATTGATCCCTGCAAACTGCTGCTGACCACGCCAGGCATCAACGCCCGCACCGGCGAGTATGATGATTTCGGCGTGCCCGCCACCATCCTCGCCAACTTCCTGCGTGAAAACGGCATCGTGCCGGAAAAATGCGACCTCAATTCCATTCTGTTCCTGCTCACCCCGGCGGAGGACATGGGCAAATTGCAGCAGCTCGTCGCCCAGCTGGTGCGCTTCGAAAAACTGCTCCAGAGCGATGTGCCGCTGAAAGAGGTTCTGCCCTCTCTTTATAAGCAACATCCGGAACGTTATGCGGATTATTCCCTGCGTCAGATTTGTCAGGAGATGCACGACCTCTACGCCCGCCATAACGTGAAGCAGTTGCAGAAAGAGATGTTCCGCAAGTCTCACTTCCCGCGCGTCATGATGAACCCGCAGGAGGCGAACTATGCCTATCTGCGCGGTGAGGTCGAGCTGGTGTCACTGCGCGACGCGGAAGGCCGTATCGCCGCGGAAGGCGCGCTGCCTTACCCACCGGGGGTGTTGTGCGTGGTTCCGGGGGAAGTCTGGGGCGGTTCCGTGCTGCGCTATTTCGCCGCGCTGGAAGACGGGATCAATCTGCTGCCGGGCTTTGCGCCGGAGTTACAGGGGGTTTACGTCGAGGAGTGTGACGGGCGCAAACAGGTGCGCTGCTACGTCATTAAACAACCCGCCGCTCAGCCGTCTCTGCTGAAAGGAGAAAAATTATGAGTAAGTCCAACAAGATGGGCGTGGTACAACTCACTATCCTCACCATGGTGAATATGATGGGGTCCGGGATCATCATGCTGCCCACTAAGCTCGCTGAAGTGGGGACGATTTCGATTATCTCCTGGCTGGTAACGGCAGTCGGCTCAATGGCGCTGGCGTGGGCGTTTGCCAAGTGCGGGATGTTCAGCCGTAAGTCTGGCGGCATGGGCGGCTATGCCGAATATGCGTTTGGCAAGTCGGGCAACTTTATGGCCAACTACACCTACGGCGTGTCGCTGCTGATCGCCAACGTGGCGATTGCCATTTCCGCTGTCGGTTACGGTACGGAGCTGTTTGGCGCGACGCTGACCCCGGTGCAGATTGGGCTGGCGACCATCGGCGTGCTGTGGATCTGCACCGTCGCCAACTTTGGCGGCGCGCGCATCACCGGACAACTCAGCAGCATCACCGTCTGGGGCGTGATCATTCCGGTTGTCGGTCTGTGCATCATCGGCTGGTTCTGGTTCAGCCCGACGCTGTACGCCAATTCCTGGAACCCGCACCACGTGCCGTTCTTCACCGCCGTGGGATCGTCCATCGCCATGACGCTATGGGCTTTCCTCGGTCTCGAGTCAGCCTGTGCGAATGCGGAAGTGGTGGAAAACCCGGAAAAGAACGTGCCGATCGCGGTACTCGGCGGGACGCTGGGGGCGGCGGTGATCTATATCGTCTCAACCAACGTGATTGCGGGAATTGTGCCCAACATGGATCTCGCTAACTCCACGGCGCCGTTCGGGCTGGCGTTTGCGCAGATGTTTACGCCAGAGGTAGGGAAAGTGATCATGGGACTGATGGTAATGTCCTGCTGCGGCTCGCTGCTGGGCTGGCAGTTCACCATCGCCCAGGTATTCAAATCCTCCGCTGACGAAGGTTATTTCCCGAAAATCTTCTCCCGCGTCACCAAAGCGGATGCGCCGGTACAGGGTATGCTGGCGATTGTGATTTTCCAGAGCGGTTTGTCGCTGATGACCATCAGCCCGTCACTGAACAGCCAGTTTAATGTACTGGTCAACCTGGCGGTGGTGACGAACATCATTCCGTACATTCTGTCGATGGCGGCACTGGTGATTATTCAGAAGGTGGCGAAGGTGGATCCGCGCAAAGCCCGGGCGGCCAATATCGTGGCGCTGATTGGGGCGATTTACAGCTTCTATGCGCTCTACTCGTCCGGTCAGGAGGCGATGCTGTATGGCGCGATGGTGACCTTTATGGGCTGGACGCTGTACGGTCTGGTGTCACCACGGTTTGAACTGAAGAATAAGCATAGTTAAAAAAGAAGCCCGGTGGCGCTAACGCTTACCGGGCCTACGAGATCAATGTTTTCTCCCTCTCCCTGTGGGAGAGGGCCTGGGTGAGGGCATCAGCCCGCACCAGACACCACTTACGCGTTTTTCAGCACTTCGCTGACAATCTCTACCGCTTCTTTCTCAATCTGCTGGCGGTGCTCAGCGCCGAGGAAGCTTTCGCAATAGATTTTGTACGCATCTTCCGTACCGGATGGACGCGCGGCGAACCAGCCGTTTTCGGTCATCACTTTCAGGCCGCCGATGGATGCGCCGTTACCCGGTGCCGCCGTCAGACGCGCGGTGATCGGGTCACCTGCCAGGGTGCTTGCGCTGACCATCTCCGGAGAGAGTTTGGACAGAGCGGCTTTCTGAGCAGAGGTCGCGCCAGCCTGAATACGGTTATAGCTTGGCGCACCAAAGCGTGCTGCCAGGTCGTTGTAATGTTCCTGCGGGTTCTTACCGGTAACCGCGGTGATTTCCGCCGCCAGCAGGCACATTATGATGCCGTCTTTATCGGTTGACCATGGGGTGCCGTCGAAGCGCAGGAAGGATGCCCCCGCGCTCTCTTCACCACCAAAGCCGAAGCTGCCGTCGTGCAGACCGTCAACAAACCACTTGAAGCCCACCGGCACTTCCACCAGCTTGCGGCCCAGCGCATCGACCACACGGTCAATCATGGCGGAAGAGACCAGCGTTTTACCCACCGCAACCTCTTCGCCCCACTGCGGACGATGCTGGAAGAGATAATTGATCGCAACAGCCAGGTAGTGGTTAGGGTTCATCAGCCCAGCCGGGGTGACGATACCGTGGCGGTCGTAGTCCGGGTCGTTGGCAAACGCCAGATCGAACTTGTCGCGCAGCGCCAGCAGGCCCGCCATTGCGCATTCGGAGGAGCAGTCCATACGGATCGCGCCGTCTTTGTCCAGGTGCATAAAGCGGAAGGTCTGATCGACGTGATCGTTCACGATGGTCAGATCCAGCTTGTAGTGCTCGGCAATGCGTTTCCAGTATTCAATACCGGAGCCGCCCAGCGGATCCACGCCCAGCTTCAGACCGGCTTTCTGGATAGCGGCCATATCGACGATATCCGCCAGCCCTTCCACGAACGGCTGCACCAGATCCTGCTCTTTCACGTGGCCGGACGCCATGGCTTCATCCAGCGAGATGCGCTTCACGCCGTTCAGACCGTTAGCCAGTAACGCGTTGGCGCGATCTTCCACCACTTTCGTGACGTTGGTATCCGCCGGGCCACCGTTAGGTGGGTTGTACTTGATGCCGCCATCTTCCGGTGGGTTGTGGGACGGGGTGATCACAATACCGTCCGCCTGCGCGCCACCTTTTTTGTTATGTACCAGAATAGCGTTAGAAACCGCAGGCGTTGGCGTGAAACCGTTGTTCTCCTGAACAATCACGTCTACGCCGTTTGCCGCCAGTACTTCCAGCACGGAGATAAAGGCAGGTTCAGACAGGGCGTGGGTATCTTTCCCAACATAGCACGGACCGGTGACGCCATTTTTGGCGCGCTCTTCCGCGATGGCCTGAGCAATGGCCAGAATGTGCGGTTCGTTAAAGCTGTGGCGCGCCGCGCTGCCGCGGTGGCCAGATGTACCAAACTTCACTGCGTGTTCTGCGTTGCCCACCACCGGCTTCAGCACGTAGTACTGCGCGGTCAGTTGAGCGACGTTAATCAAATCGCGTTGTTGTGCAGGTTGTCCTGCACGGCTGTGATTTGCCATTGCCTGGTCCTTCTGATGCAAGGGTTAAATTGTACCGCAAACCTTTTCGATCAATTCCGCCGGGAACTGCATGGACTGCATGATATGTTCGATCATGCTGCACTTGCGGCCCGTATTGGTATTGGTGATCACCCAGTATGGCGTACCGGGAACATGTTTGGGTTTGGTTTGGTTGCCATTTTGCAGCAGGGTCTGCTCGTCACCTGAGAAGTAAACGCGCGTGCGACCGTGCAGCGACTCTGTCGCTTCTGCAAATGCGTTGTTATCCAGTGAATAAAGTGTAGACAGCACCAGCATAAAGCGGTTAACCGCCTTTTTCTGCTCTGCATATTCATCGGACAGCAGCAGCTCGCGCATCGCGCGCACTTTGTCTTTTGCCGGCATGACGGCAGGTTTTACTTGTGCAACAACGCTCGGCTGAGACACGACATCTTTAGTGACAGGAGTGGGCTGTGAGGCGGCGGAAATTTTAAGCATGCGCCGTAAAATGTCGGACGCGCTCTCCCCAATATGCCGCGTCTGGCTGGCAATATACTGATAGAGTTCGTCATCAACTTCGATTGTTTTCATCTTAATCCAGTGCGATATCTTATCTGAATACAAGTCGTTGAGATTATAAGGTCTAATCCCAACAGCGGATAGCGTCAAACCAGGTTGGCGGCAAAAGTCAGATTAAACTGGATCCTTGCCCCCGGGCGGCAGAATGGTCAACATGATACCCTAACCTGACAAACCTAAAAAAAGAACTTTGCCATGAAATTGAATACCCGAGCGCAAACTGCACAATCGCCGAACAATAATTCTCCCATCGTACTGGTTCACGGCCTGTTTGGTAGCCTGGATAACCTGGGCGTGCTGGCGCGCGATTTAGTGACCGATCACGAGATCCTCCAGGTTGATATGCGCAATCACGGTCTTTCAGGGCGCTCTGAGGAGATGACCTACGCAGCCATGGCGCAGGATCTGCGGGACACCCTCGATGCGAATAATATCCAGAAAGCGACGCTCATCGGGCATTCAATGGGCGGTAAAGCGGTGATGGCGCTCACTGCGCTGGCCCCTGAGCGAATTTCCGGTCTGGTGGTCATTGACGTTGCGCCCGTCAATTACGACGTTCGCCGTCATGATGAGATTTTCGCTGCGATCAATGCTGTGACAGAGTCAGGCGTCTCCACACGCCAGCAGGCGGCAGCCGTTATGCGCGAGCATCTCGATGAAGAAGGCGTGGTCCAGTTCCTGCTGAAATCCTTTGTTGACGGACAATGGCGCTTTAACGTCCCGGTACTGTGGGATCAGTATTCGCATATTGTGGGGTGGGAAAATGTCCCCGCCTGGCCGCACCCTACCCTCTTTATTCGCGGCGGCAACTCCCCTTACGTCACTGACGCGTACCGTGACACGCTGCTGGCGCAATTTCCGCAGGCTCGCGCTCACGTCATCGCCGGTGCCGGGCACTGGGTCCACGCGGAAAAACCGGATGCCGTCCTGCGCGCCATTCGCCGCTATCTTACTGATACAGCGAATTGATTAAAAAGCCAGCGACCGGAAGACGACGGGCTTCCAGTCGTTGGCGTGTGGATATGGGTGATGTATGATGGCGCGCTTATCGCCCGGGCATTAGCAGGGCGGCGTGTTTCCCCCGAAGTCTCAGAATCATGGCCAAAGAACAAACGGACCGTACGACACTAGATCTGTTCGCGAATGAGCGTCGACCGGGACGACCGAAAACGAATCCGCTTTCGCGCGATGAACAGCTGCGTATCAATAAACGCAACCAGCTTAAACGCGATAAAAATCGTGGGCTTAAGCGTGTCGAACTCAAGCTGAATGCCGATGCCGTCGATGCGCTTAACGAGTTAGCTGACGCGCGCAACATCAGCCGCAGCGAACTGATCGAAGAGATGCTGATCGCCCAGCTTGAGACGTTACGCGGCAAGGCGTGAGTCAGAAAATCCCCAATATTACCTTTTTCATGTAGCACAGAGTGCAGTCCTGCGTGATAGCTGTTTCCGCAGGGTTGCCTGTTCTGCTATTATTGCCCTTATCCGTGGACAATTTGCGCCACCATACCATTAAGTTTCAAGAGGTTATTTTACTCATGGCAATCATCGGCATTTTCTTTGGCAGTGATACCGGCAATACTGAAAATATCGCAAAAAACATTCAAAAACAGCTCGGTAAAGACGTTGCTGATGTGCATGACATCGCCAAGAGCAGCAAAGAAGATCTCGAGGGCTATGACATCCTGCTGCTGGGCATCCCGACCTGGTACTACGGTGAAGCACAGTGTGACTGGGACGATTTCTTCCCGACGCTGGAAGAAGTCGACTTCAACGGCAAGCTGGTTGCCCTGTTTGGCTGTGGCGATCAGGAAGACTACGCTGAGTATTTCTGTGATGCGCTGGGCACTATTCGCGACATCATTGAGCCGCGCGGTGCGGCGATCGTTGGTCACTGGCCAACAGCGGGTTACCACTTTGAAGCTTCCAAAGGTCTGGCAGATGACGATCACTTCGTTGGCCTTGCCATTGATGAAGACCGTCAGCCAGAGCTGACCGCAGAGCGTGTAGAAAAATGGGTTAAGCAGGTTCGTGAAGAGCTGAACCTGGACGATATCCTTAACGCCTGATATCCCTGCGGCGCAACTCCGGTTGCGCCCGTTGTCCAGGTAAAACCGATTAAATTAATTGCTACAAACTTTTAACTTTTTCGTCCAGACCTGTACAATATCCCCCTGGTAAAAAGTGGGTGCCATCGAACAAGTTTGTTGGTGATACCACGTTTTTATAAGCATACTTTGCTTGAGACTTGCAGTTTTCATTTAGCCATGGCAGTTCTATAATGAGACGCATTATCCCAAGTGCATTTTCTGTCACTTCTTCTTTTGAAGTGAATCGTTTAGCAACAGGACAGATTCCGCATGACTGACAACAATACCGCATTAAAGAAAGCTGGCCTGAAAGTAACGCTTCCTCGGTTAAAAATCCTTGAAGTGCTTCAGGGGCCAGACAATCACCATGTCAGTGCGGAAGACCTTTATAAGCGTCTTATCGATATGGGTGAAGAGATTGGGCTGGCAACCGTCTATCGTGTGCTGAACCAGTTTGATGACGCGGGCATTGTTACTCGTCATAATTTCGAAGGCGGTAAATCCGTGTTCGAGCTGACTCAGCAGCACCACCACGATCACCTGATCTGCCTCGACTGTGGCAAGGTCATTGAATTTAGCGATGATTCCATTGAATCACGCCAGCGTGAAATCGCCGCCCGTCATGGCATCCGCCTGACCAACCACAGCCTGTACCTGTACGGTCACTGTGCTGAAGGGGATTGCCGCGAAAATGAACATGCGCACGACGCAAAATAAGTCAGTGTTCATACTCTGAGCCAGCCGTGAGGTTGGCTTTTTTTTGCCTGGAAAAAGCCCGGTAAGCGCAGCGCCACCGGGCGTAAAGCAACTTATTTATTGTTATTGCGAATCTCGTCCCAAATCTTATCGCAACGCTTCGCCACTTCCTGATCGTTACCGGTTTTACGCGCCTGAATACAGGCCTGGTAATCCATCACGCGAACGTTTTCCTGCGTGGCGAATTGCTCATGGGCTTTGTCTTTTTTCAGCACGTTCAGCACGCTTTGACAGGCTTCAATCTTCTCAGGTGAACCTTGTGCGGTATTGATGCAAGCGCTATACGCCTCTTTAAGACGGGAGTCTTCTTTCGGCGCCTGATCCTGCGCGCACGCCACCAGCCCGAATGCCAGCAGCGCAACGATTACCCTTTTTTTCATCATGTTCAGTCTCCATAACGGCGGGACACAGCCCGCCGCAGCATTCATCAGAAGATGGTAAATGGCGCAATGACCATAAATTTCACGTCGCGCTCATCCTGGAAGATGTTGCCGTAACCGCCCGCGTAGCTCGGGATATCGGAGTGGTTGTCATACTGGGTGAAGTGCAGTTTGAACATCGTGCCTTTCGCACGACCCTCCTGCAGGGTATAAATCGCATCCAGACTGTATGAAGACTCTTTCAGACGGTAGTTCGGATCGTAGTAGGCGTCTGGCGTAGCCATATCCGCTGGCTTCGCGTCCCAGGCGTACGCGTAGGACGCGCCCACTGCCCAGCCAGGCAGGTTCCAGTTCTTCAGGTCATACATTGCGCCGAAGAAGACTGCTTTTTCGCCGTCGGCGTTGAAGTCAGAGCGGTTATCCCACCAGATATCCAGACGACCATTGGAAGAGGCGTAGGTTGGCGTCATACGTTGCAGGAAATAGCCCTGCTGCCCTTCTGACTTGACCCATGTACCCTCCAGACGCAAATCAACCTGACCCACCTTGTAGCCGAAGGTCAGCGCCTGTAACCACGCGGTGCCGTCATAAATATCATTTACGCTGCCATCGCTGACCTTGTCGCGCGTACCGTAGAACTGATAGCTGGTGCTCAGCGGGCTACCTGCGATATCAAATTTGTAGCTGGCTTTAGCAAAGTACTGATCAATATAACCTTCAGCCTGACCAAAAGCCGCTTCCAGCACCAGATCGTTTTTGAAGTCGTACTTCGCCCCCAGCGAGTGGAGATAATCAACTTTGGTTTTTTTATCGTTTTGATAGAACTTGTCCATCTCAATGTGCCACGGCGCTTTGTACTCGTTGGTCCACATATAGGAGAAGCTCAACGCCCCCGCATCGCCGTAGTCAAAATTAGCACCGGCTTCCGCGCCCTGATAGGTACCTGGCATAAAGCTCCAGTGCGGCGCTAACAGCGTCTGACCGGTTGGCTGGATATAACCACCACGCGCCCAGACCGGGCCATATTTGAATTTTGCAGCCGCTTTATACAGGCTGATTCCGCTTTTATCGCCGGACCAGTCTTCGTCGTAAGCTTTATTGCTGGAGGAGAACGCAATTTCGTTCGGATGGCCGCTGTCGCCATTTTCGGCCATTTCAATTGCGGTGAACGCTGCAATATCGATCCCGAACATATCGGCGGCATATCCCGACTGGAAATCCAGGTTGGCGTTCCAGGTCGAGTGAGAAAGGTTAGTTTTGTATTTATCTTCAGTGACGTCTTTACGGTCACGCTCACGTTGCCAGTAATAAATACCGCCCGTAAGGGTGGAATCTTCAATGAAACCTGCTGCTTTTGCCTCTGGCGCAACCACCAGGCCCGACATTGCTGTCACACCGGCGATAGCCAGCGCCAGCGCACTACGTTTGCCACTGAACGTACGCATAGATTATTCCTCTTTGACGAATTAAAACGCCTTAAACGGCGAAAATCAGAAAAGACCAAATGGTCAGGGGTAGTCAGAAATACCCTCGAATTAACTACCGTCTTTAGGTTATTTTTCGCGACGCGAATTATCAATGCTTTTAATCAGGCAAAAGTCAGGATTATGACGAAGAGCACATATTTCGTAGTGCTTTGTAACATTTACCGGGAAGCGAGTACTGGCGGGGGAATACGCTAATTTTCAGTAAGTAACATTGAGATTGAGAATATATTTTTCAGCGTTTCTGTATTTGGAAAACAACAAACTTTTTTAAATAAAATAAGTAGCACCACATTGACCTGGAATGTTGGCTTTAAAAGATTATCCCGATGCTTAACGACATGATCGTTAAATAAAAAAACGCCGCATTACGCGGCGTTTGTTTCTCATTGACCAGAGCAGCGTTATTATTCGCCGATCTTAGTCCAGGTATCACGCAGACCCACGGTACGGTTAAATACCGGTTTTTCTGCCGTGCTGTAACGGCTGTCCAGGCAGAAATAACCCTCACGTTCGAACTGGAACGCTTTACCGGCTTCAGCGGCTTTCAGAGACGGCTCGGCATACCCCTGCTTGATAATCAGCGACTCAGGGTTAATAACCGCCAGGAAGTCTTCCGCTGCGCCTGGGTTAGGCACGCTGAACAGACGGTCGTAGAGACGGATCTCAACCGGCAGCGCATGCTGCGCGCTCACCCAGTGGATTACACCTTTCACTTTACGGCCATCCGCCGGATCTTTGCTCAGCGTTTCTGCGTCGTACGTACAGAAGATGGTCGTGATGTTACCTTCCGCATCTTTCTCTACGCGCTCGGCTTTGATTACATAGGCGTTACGCAGACGTACTTCTTTGCCCAGCACCAGACGCTTGTACTGCTTGTTCGCTTCTTCGCGGAAGTCGGCACGATCGATCCAGATTTCACCGCTGAACGGCACGTCGCGGGTGCCCATTTCCGGTTTGTTCGGATGATTAGGCATAGAGACCAGTTCGCTCCCGCCCTGCGGATAGTTTTCGATAACCAGTTTCACTGGATCGATCACCGCCATCGCGCGCGGCGCGTTTTCGTTCAGGTCTTCACGAATGCAGGATTCCAGAGACGCCATTTCGATGGTGTTGTCCTGCTTGGTGACGCCGATACGTTTGCAGAACTCACGAATGGAGGCGGAGGTGTAGCCACGACGACGCAGGCCAGAAATGGTCGGCATACGTGGGTCGTCCCAGCCTTCAACGTGCTTGTCAGTGACCAGCAGGTTCAGCTTACGCTTGGACATCACGGTGTATTCCAGGTTCAGACGAGAGAACTCGTACTGACGCGGATGCACAGGAATGGTGATGTTATCCAGCACCCAGTCGTACAGACGACGGTTGTCCTGGAATTCCAGCGTGCACAGAGAGTGCGTAATGCCTTCCAGCGCATCGCTGATGCAGTGGGTGAAGTCGTACATCGGGTAGATGCACCACTTGTTACCGGTCTGGTGGTGTTCTGCGAACTTAATGCGGTACAGCACCGGATCGCGCATCACGATGAACGGAGACGCCATATCGATTTTGGCACGCAGACACGCTTTACCTTCTTCAAAGCCACCGGCACGCATTTTTTCAAACAGCGCCAGGTTCTCTTCCACGCTACGATCGCGGAACGGACTGTTCTTACCGGGCTGAGTCAGCGTACCGCGGTATTCACGGATTTCGTCAGCAGAGAGCTCATCGACGTATGCCAGACCCTTGTTAATCAGTTCAACCGCATAGGCATACAGCTGATCGAAATAGTCTGAGGAGTAGCAGATATCGCCAGACCAGTTGAAGCCCAGCCATTGCACGTCGTTTTTAATCGACTCAACGTATTCGATGTCTTCTTTTACTGGGTTGGTGTCATCGAAACGCAGGTTGCACTGCCCCTGGTAGTCTTGCGCAATACCAAAGTTCAGGCAGATCGATTTAGCGTGACCAATGTGCAGGTAGCCATTTGGCTCCGGCGGGAAACGCGTGTGGACTGTGGTGTGCTTACCACTGGCCAGATCTTCATCGATGATCTGACGAATAAAGTTACTCGGGCGGGCTTCTGCCTCACTCATCGTGGATTCCTCAAAGCGTAAACAACGTATAACGGCATATGATCTTATAAGCCGGACGTAGTGACAACCCTTAAAACGTCCCGGAAGAAAATAATGGGGGCAATTGCTGCAAAAAAAAGCGGCGGAGGATATCCCCCGCCGCTAAAGGCATAACTCTACTCAGGAGCGATTACTTGCCTTTAATCTCATACAGTGGCGTTTGGCCTGCAACTACCTGCCCCTGCGCCTGGATCACCAGACCGCTGAAGTCGTCGATGTTGCTGCACACTACCGGGCTTATCATGGAGCGCGCGTTGGCGTTCAGGAACTCCAGATCCATTTCCAGAATCGGCTGGCCTGCCGCCACTTCAGCGCCCTCTTCCACCAGGCGAGTAAAGCCCTGACCGTTCAGCGCAACGGTATCGATACCCATATGGACAACGATCTCCGCGCCTTTTTCCGTTTCCAGGCAGAACGCGTGGTTGGTGTTGAAGATTTTCACGATAGTACCGGCTGCCGGAGAGACCACGGTTTTGTCCGTTGGTTTCACCGCCACGCCATCACCAACCGCTTTGCTGGCGAACGCTTCGTCAGGCACCTGCTCAAGCGCAACAACGTCACCTGTCACCGGAGAAACCAGCGCAGCGATGGTCACCGCATTTGGCACAGCCTGCGGTTTTGCAACCGGCGTGTCAGCCACTGGCGCGTTATCCGTTGAGGCGGCAGCGACCGGCCCACGGGCAACCACTTTTTTCATTTCATCGCCGATAGATTCGGCTTTCGCACCCACGATAACCTGGATGGTTTGTTTGTTCAGCTTCACCACACCAGACGCACCAAGGCGTTTGCACATTGCATCGCTCACGCGCGCGGAGTCGCCCACGGTCAGACGCAGACGGGTAATACAGGCATCGATCGCTTTCAGGTTGTCGGTGCCACCCACAGCGGCAATATAGCTGGTTGCCAGCTGGGTTAAACCCTCTTCGGTGTTGCTGTTGGCTTCACTGGTCACAACATCATCTTTCGTATCTTCGCGGCCCGGCGTCTTCAGGTTAAACATACGAATAACCGCGCTGAACAGAACGAAGTAGATAACGAAGAAGATCAGGCCCATCACCACCAGCATCCAGACGTTGCTGCTTGCCGCCGGCAGGTTGTACATCAACACATAGTCGATAGCGCCTGCGGAGAAGGAGAAGCCTGCATGGATACCCAGAAGGGTGGCAACGAACAGGCTGATACCGGTCAGGATCGCGTGCATCAGATACAGCAGCGGAGCCAGGAACATGAACAGGAATTCCAGCGGCTCGGTCACGCCGGTCAGGAAGGCGGTGATCGCAACGGACAGCAGCATCCCGCCAACCATTGGGCGACGCGCTTTCGGCGCAGCCAGGTACATTGCCAGCGCGGCGCCAGGCAGACCAAACATCATGATTGGGAAGAAGCCGGACATGAACATGCCCGCGGTGCCGTCACCTGCGTAGAAGCGGTTGATATCACCGTGGAATACCGCGCCAGCCGCGTTGGTGAACTCACCAATCTGGAACCAGGCGATGGTGTTCAGTACCTGATGCAGACCGGTTGGGATCAGCAGACGGTTAATGAAACCGAAGATGCCCGCGCCCATTGCGCCCGCAGACACGATCCACTCGCCACCCGCATGGATAGCATGCTGAACCGGTGGCCAAACGTAGCCAAAGATGGCGGCGAGGATCAGACAGAAAAAGCCCGTCGCAATCGGCACAAAACGTTTACCGCCGAAGAAGCTCAGGAAGTCAGGCAGTTTGATACCCGCCCAGCGGTTGTACACGGCGCCACCGACCAGACCGGTAATGATACCCGCCAGTACACCCATGTTGATTTCCGGGTTGATGGTTACCATCGCTTTCGTGAGGATGAAGTAACCTACCGCCCCTGCCAGTGCCGCAGCACCGGCGCTGTCTTTTGACCAGCTTGACGCCACGCCGATGGCGAAAATCAGCGCAAGGTTGTCAAAAATGGCGCCGCCTGCCTGGGCAATAAACGGCACATTAAGAAGATCGGGTTGCCCGAATCGCAGCAGCAATGCTGCAACCGGTAGCACGGCGATAGGGAGCTGCAAAGCCCTACCGAGGCGCTGGAAAAAACCTAAAATATTCATCCTATTCCCCCTACGAGACCCTTTGTTAAGACTCGCGCATTAACTATGTTTTTATTGTGTCACGAACGATAGATACTGTTGATGATTCACTGGCAGTGTGAGTGTGTGAAAAATTAATTCGTATCGCAAATTAAACACCTATTTTTTGTAATTATTGTCACCAAATATCGTATTAAACCCTCCCTTTCACTGGCTAACCACGAAAACTTATTTTATCATTCAAAAAATCAAGACGGATTGATCCGGCCTGAAAGGTTCCAGGTTACGCTTAGTTCAGGTTGCACTAATCATCCGCCCACTTTTACTTAAACTTTAGAGGTGAATAATGAGACTGATTCCCCTGGCAACAGCTGAACAAGTCGGAAAATGGGCTGCTCGTCATATCGTTAACCGCATCAACGCGTTCAAACCAACAGCCGATCGTCCTTTCGTACTCGGTCTTCCAACCGGTGGTACTCCCCTGACCGCGTATAAGGCTTTGGTTGAAATGCACAAAGCGGGCCAGGTTAGCTTTAAACATGTTGTGACCTTCAACATGGACGAATATGTCGGCCTGCCAAAGGAACATCCGGAAAGTTACCACAGCTTTATGCACCGTAATTTCTTCGATCACGTTGATATTCCGGCTGAAAACATTAACCTGCTGAATGGAAACGCGCCTGATATTGACGCAGAATGCCGTCAGTATGAAGAAAAAATCCGTTCCTACGGTAAAATCCACCTGTTTATGGGCGGCGTAGGCAACGATGGTCATATCGCGTTCAACGAACCGGCATCTTCACTGGCTTCCCGTACCCGTATTAAAACGTTGACCCATGACACGCGTGTGGCTAACTCCCGCTTCTTTGACGGCGACGTCAATCAGGTGCCGAAATACGCGCTGACCGTGGGTGTGGGTACACTGCTGGATGCCGAAGAAGTGATGATTCTGGTACTGGGCGCAGTGAAAGCGCAAGCGCTTCAGGCTGCCGTTGAAGGCAACGTGAACCATATGTGGACCATCAGCTGCTTACAGTTGCATCCAAAAGCGGTTGTCGTGTGTGACGAACCGTCCACCATGGAGCTGAAAGTGAAAACGCTGAAATACTTCAACGAGCTGGAAGCTGAGAACATTAAAGGTCTGTAATTGAATAACCGCCTCTTTTATCAGGGGCGGTCGCTTTTTTAACCGGGGGTCGATATGTACGCTTTAACCCACGGTCGGATTTATACCGGCCATGAAATTCTGGATGACCATGCGATTGTAATCGCCAATGGCCTGATTGAACGTGTTTGCCCGCTGGCGGAACTGCCGCCGGAGATCGAACAACGTTCCCTCAATGGAGCAGTAATCTCCCCCGGTTTCATCGACGTACAGCTTAACGGCTGCGGCGGTGTCCAGTTTAACGATACCGCAGAGGCGGTAACGGTTGAAACGCTGGAAATCATGCAAAAAGCCAACGAGAAATCGGGCTGCACCAGCTATCTGCCAACGCTGATTACCAGCAGCGATGACCTGATGAAACAGGGTATCCGCGTCATGCGCGAATACCTGGCAAAACATCCGAATCAGGCGCTGGGTCTGCACCTGGAAGGACCATGGCTGAATATGGTCAAGAAAGGCACCCATAACCCGAACTACGTGCGCAAACCGGATGCCGAGCTGGTGGATTACATGTGCGCCAATGCCGATGTGATCACCAAAGTGACGCTGGCACCGGAAATGACCGGCACGGACGTTATCAGCAAACTGACCGCCGCCGGGATTGTGGTATCTGCGGGCCATTCGAACGCGACGCTTAAAGAGGCGAAGGCCGGTTTCCGCGCAGGTATTACATTTGCCACACACCTTTATAACGCGATGCCGTATATTACCGGTCGCGAACCGGGACTGGTTGGCGCAATTCTGGATGAACCAGACGTCTACTGCGGCATTATCGCCGACGGCTTGCATGTCGATTACACCAACATCCGCAACGCCAAGCGCCTTAAAGGCGACAAGCTCTGCCTGGTCACGGATGCTACCGCTCCGGCAGGAGCGAATATTGACCAGTTCATTTTTGCTGGTAAAACAATATACTACCGGAATGGACTGTGTGTGGATGAGAACGGCACGCTGAGCGGTTCTTCTCTGACGATGATCGAAGGGGTACGTAACCTCGTTGAACATTGCGGCATTGCGCTTGAGGAAGTGCTGCGCATGGCCACGCTTTATCCGGCGCGCGCTATTGGCGTCGATAAACAGCTCGGCGGTATTGCGCCAGGTATGGTTGCAAACCTGACGGCGTTCACACACGATTATAAAATTATTAAGACCATCGTTAATGGTAACGAGGTCGTCACTGAGTAAGTAAAAGTATGACACCAGGCGGACAAGCTCAAATCGGTAATGTCGATCTCGTTAAACAACTTAACAGCGCGGCAGTTTATCGCCTGATTGACCAGCACGGGCCAATCTCACGCATTCAGATAGCCGAACAAAGCCAGCTTGCTCCCGCCAGCGTGACAAAAATTACACGTCAGCTTATTGAGCGCGGCCTGATCAAAGAAGTGGATCAGCAGGCCTCCACCGGCGGCCGCCGCGCGATTTCCATCGTCACTGAAACCCGCAATTTTCAGGCCATTGGCGTTCGCTTAGGACGTCATGACACCACGCTTACGCTCTACGATCTGAGCAGCAAGGCCATTGCCGAAGAGCATTACCCCCTTCCTGAGCGCACGCAGGAGACGCTCGAACACGCGTTACTGAATACCATTGCGCAGTTTATCGAAAGCTGTCAGCGCAAGATCCGTGAACTCATCGCCATCTCGGTGATTTTACCCGGTCTGGTTGACCCGGAAAGCGGCGTTATTCGCTACATGCCGCATATTAAAGTAGAGAACTGGGGGCTGGTTGAGGCGCTGGAAAAACGCTTCAAGCTGACCTGCTTTGTTGGTCACGATATCCGCTCGCTGGCGCTGGCGGAGCACTACTTTGGTGCGAGCCAGGACTGCGAAGACTCTATTCTGGTGCGCGTTCACCGTGGTACAGGTGCGGGTATCATCTCGAATGGCCGCATTTTTATTGGTCGTAACGGTAACGTAGGCGAGATCGGTCATATCCAGGTGGAACCGCTTGGCGAGCGCTGCCACTGCGGTAACTTTGGCTGTCTTGAAACCGTTGCCGCCAATGCCGCCATTGAACATCGCGTCCGCCACCTGCTGGAGCAGGGTTATCAGAGCCGCGTCACGCTGGGCGACTGTAAGATCGGTGCCATCTGCAAAGCGGCAAACAAAGGCGATGCGCTGGCCTGCGAAGTGATCGAACAGGTAGGACGCCACCTGGGTAAGACCATCGCCATTGCCATCAACCTGTTTAATCCGCAAAAAGTGGTGATTGCCGGCGAGATCGTTGAAGCCGAAAAAGTATTACTGCCTGCCATTGAAGGCTGCATCAATACCCAGGCGCTGAAGGCATTTCGCCAGAATTTGCCGGTGGTGCGATCTACGCTCGATCACCGCTCGGCAATTGGCGCATTCGCCCTGGTAAAACGTGCCATGCTCAACGGGATCCTGCTGCAACATTTGCTGGAATCCTGATCGGACCTTATAGTAACGCCTTCTTTTTTTGATGTCGGATTGTCCATGACCATTAAGAATGTAATTTGT
This sequence comes from Enterobacter sp. DSM 30060, assembly GCF_013375955.1. Taxonomy (NCBI): domain Bacteria; kingdom Pseudomonadati; phylum Pseudomonadota; class Gammaproteobacteria; order Enterobacterales; family Enterobacteriaceae; genus Enterobacter; species Enterobacter sp. DSM 30060. The sequence goes on along the minus strand of NZ_CP056118.1, from coordinate 3,092,811 downwards.
GATATCGACGGCGTGCTGATGCACGACAACGTTGCCGTGCCGGGTGCTGCGGAGTTTCTTCACCGCATCATCGACAAAGGAATGCCACTGGTTCTTCTCACGAACTACCCTTCACAGACTGGTCAGGATCTGGCAAATCGCTTTGCTACCGCGGGCGTCAATGTCCCGGACAGCGTGTTTTATACCTCTGCGATGGCGACCGCGGATTTCCTGAAGCGTCAGGAAGGCAAAAAAGCCTACGTGGTTGGCGAAGGCGCGCTGATCCACGAGCTGTATAAAGCGGGCTTCACCATCACCGACGTGAATCCGGACTTTGTCATCGTGGGCGAAACGCGCTCCTTTAACTGGGAGATGATGCATAAAGCAGCCTACTTTGTCGCCAATGGTGCACGTTTTATCGCCACTAACCCGGATACGCATGGTCGTGGTTTTTATCCCGCCTGCGGTGCGCTGTGCGCCGGTATCGAAAAAATCTCGGGTCGTAAGCCGTTTGTTGTCGGTAAACCGAGCCCGTGGATCATCCGCGCCGCACTGAATACGATGCAGGCACACTCAGAAGAAACCGTCATCGTGGGCGACAACCTGCGTACCGATATTCTGGCTGGCTTCCAGGCGGGGCTTGAAACCATCCTGGTGCTTTCTGGCGTTTCACAGCTTGATGACATTGATACGATGCCGTTCCGGCCAAGCTGGATTTACCCCTCTGTCGACGAAATCGACGTTATTTGATTCAGAACCACGCCTCAGGGCGTGGTTTTTCATTTCTGCTGCCTGAAAATATCACTTCATCTAACGAAATCAGCTCTTCATTGAGAAATCATCAATAGAATGGCTTAATGCATACTCTTTTTTTAAGATTCGGCAATTGCCATTGCACTTTTTACGTTTTCATCGGTAAAACGCTTGCGCCCCCTCCCCTTTTTGCGGCATTTTCATAAGCAAGCAACATCACAACGCAACAGGGTTAACGGAGAAGGTTATGTGTTCTATTTTTGGCGTACTGGATATTAAAACTGACGCGGGCGAACTGCGTAAAAAAGCACTCGAATTGTCCCGCCTGATGCGCCATCGCGGTCCGGACTGGTCAGGCGTTTACGCCAGCGATAAAGCGATTCTGGCTCACGAACGTCTTTCCATTGTTGATGTCAACGCTGGCGCACAGCCGCTGTATAACGAGAAAAAAACGCACGCGCTGGCTGTTAACGGTGAAATTTACAACCATCAGGCGCTGCGCGCTGAGTACGGCGATCGCTACGCGTTTCAGACCGGCTCAGACTGCGAAGTGATCCTGGCGCTGTATCAGGAGAAAGGCCCGGAGTTCCTCGACGACCTGCAAGGTATGTTCGCCTTCGCGCTGTACGACAGCGAAAAAGACGCTTACCTGATTGGCCGCGACCATATTGGTATTATCCCGCTGTACATGGGACACGATGAACACGGTAACTTCTACGTTGCCTCAGAGATGAAAGCCCTGGTACCGGTGTGCCGCACCATCAAAGAGTTCCCGGCAGGTAGCTACCTGTGGAGTAAAGACGGCGAGATCCGCCCGTACTACCAGCGCGACTGGTTTGATTATGAAGCGGTGAAAGACAACGTGACGGATAAAGCCGAACTGCGTCAGGCCCTGGAAGAGTCAGTGAAAAGCCACCTGATGTCAGACGTACCTTATGGCGTACTGCTCTCCGGCGGTCTGGACTCCTCCGTGATCTCCGCGATCACCAAGAAATTCGCTGCACGTCGCGTGGAAGATCAGGAGCGCTCTGAAGCCTGGTGGCCGCAGCTGCACTCCTTTGCCGTGGGTCTGGAAGGGGCACCTGACCTGAAAGCCGCCCAGGAAGTGGCGAACCATCTCGGCACGGTGCACCATGAAATTCACTTCACCGTACAGGAAGGTCTGGATGCGATCCGCGATGTGATCTATCACATTGAAACCTATGATGTGACCACCATTCGCGCCTCCACGCCGATGTATTTGATGTCGCGGAAGATCAAAGCGATGGGCATCAAGATGGTGCTCTCCGGCGAAGGTTCTGACGAAGTGTTTGGCGGTTATCTCTATTTCCACAAAGCGCCAAACGCCAAAGAGCTGCATGAAGAAACGGTGCGTAAGCTACAGGCGCTGCACATGTTTGACTGCGCGCGCGCCAACAAAGCGATGTCCGCCTGGGGTGTGGAAGCCCGCGTGCCGTTCCTCGATAAGAAATTCCTCGATGTGGCGATGCGCATCAACCCGCAGGACAAAATGTGCGGCAACGGCAAAATGGAGAAACATATCCTGCGTGAATGTTTTGAATCCTACCTGCCGGCGAGCGTGGCGTGGCGTCAGAAAGAGCAGTTCTCCGATGGCGTAGGTTACAGCTGGATCGACACCCTGAAAGAGGTGGCGGCAAAACAGGTTTTTGATCAACAACTGGAAACTGCGAGCTTCCGCTTCCCGTACAACACGCCAGCCTCGAAAGAAGCGTATTTGTACCGTGAGATCTTTGAGGAGCTGTTCCCGGTTCCAAGTGCAGCCGAGTGCGTACCGGGTGGTCCATCGGTCGCCTGCTCTTCTGCTAAAGCCATTGAATGGGATGAATCCTTCAAAGCCATGAACGATCCGTCAGGACGCGCAGTGGGCGTTCACCAGTCTGCCTATAAATAATGTTCAGAGTATCATCAGGCCCTCAGGGGCCTGATTTTTTTTCTCTCTTTTCCCCGCATAAAATCGATTAATAACCAATAATTGTCGAATATTCGGCCTCGCTGTTCGCAACCTAACCAAACAGTCACATTCCGGCTATTTTCATTGAAAAAGGTGTTGACGCTGCAAGGGTCTATACGCATAATGCGCCCCGCAACGCCGATAAGGTAACGCGAAAAAAAGATGGCTACGTAGCTCAGTTGGTTAGAGCACATCACTCATAATGATGGGGTCACAGGTTCGAATCCCGTCGTAGCCACCATCTTTTTTGCGGGAGTGGCGAAATTGGTAGACGCACCAGATTTAGGTTCTGGCGCCGCAAGGTGTGCGAGTTCAAGTCTCGCCTCCCGCACCATTCCCAGGTAAGCGTTGCACGGATGGGGTATCGCCAAGCGGTAAGGCACCGGTTTTTGATACCGGCATTCCCTGGTTCGAATCCAGGTACCCCAGCCATATTTCTTCGATCATGCGGTTCTCCGCGGTATTGGGGTATCGCCAAGCGGTAAGGCACCGGTTTTTGATACCGGCATTCCCTGGTTCGAATCCAGGTACCCCAGCCATCGAAGATTGCAGTACTGGCTACGTAGCTCAGTTGGTTAGAGCACATCACTCATAATGATGGGGTCACAGGTTCGAATCCCGTCGTAGCCACCATATTTATATTATCGAATACGATTCGGTAAACTGAACATTGTTGGGGTATCGCCAAGCGGTAAGGCACCGGATTCTGATTCCGGCATTCCGAGGTTCGAATCCTCGTACCCCAGCCACTTTAAAGTCGTTAAGCAGTTTGTTTAACGCAATTGGGGTGTCGCCAAGCGGTAAGGCTCTGGTTTCTGATACCAGCATTCCGGGGTTCGAATCCCTGCACCCCAGCCACTTAAAACAAACAAGCCCGCTCTGCGGGCTTGTTTGTTTTTGTTGCTCAGAATAGTGCGGCCTGATGCCCTCCCCCTAACCCTCTCCCACGGGGCTGAGGGATCCCCAGTATTTTTTTATGCAGAAGCAATAAAGTTGCTTTCTAAATGACTGAGGGCTGTCAGCGATGCCCTGGTCCGGCTGTAAATCGCTGAGGCGTTTCCTGCAGGCCGGGGCGAGGCGCAGGGATGCGCCGAGAGGGCGGCTTTACAGGGACGTTGCCTCCGCCCGTACCCGATAAGCCGGAAGGAATAAGCCGAGGGCACCGCGAAGCGGCGATTTACCGCCGGGAGCCCGGGTCGCCAGGGTGGTGGCGACTGAGCCACCCTGGCACGTTCACCGGTCATGTCGTTACAGAGTAGCAAGGTACATAAAGTGAACGGAATGACCACCACCGCCGTATGTTCCCCTCACCCTAACCCTCTCCCCGGAGGGGCGAGGGGATTGCTCAGTGCTCGCATTAATTTGTGGGGAACCCTCAGCCCACGGGGAGAGGGAATAAAGATCAGAGTCCGAGGGCGTATTTCAGTGCCTGACGCTTCAGACCACCGGCACGTTCCGCTGCCATCAATCCAATATTGCGCAATATCCGCACCGGACCCACGTCATTGCTGAACCCGGCATAGAACAGATCCATCCCCGACTGCATAATGAAGTTATCCGCCATACGGCGCGTCTGGTAGCGCTTCAGTACCTGATGGCTGGCCCAGGCTTCCGCGTGGGCGCGAGCGTTACCCAGCACATCCAGTAACGCATCGACGTCACGGTATCCCAGGTTAACCCCCTGCCCCGCCAGCGGATGAATGGTGTGCGCCGCGTCTCCCACCAGGGCCAGCCCTTCACGGGCATACTGCAACGCATGGCGTCGCATCAGCGGGAATGCGCCAGCGGCAACCGGGGTCACGTTACCCAGACGGCGCGGGAAGTGCTGGCGGATTTCGCGCTGCAACTGATCCATGGACAGCCCCTGCAACTGTCGAATGCGCGCCGGCTTGTCGTACCACACCAGCGAAGCCCAGTTATCAAACAACGGTAAGAATGCATGCGGGCCGTTCGGCGTAAAATGCTGCCAGGTGCTTTCGCCCGGCGCGTTTTCTGACTGCACGGTGATCAGCATGCAGGACTGCTGATACTGCCAGGCATGGATCCCAATGCCTGCCATCTGCCTGACCTGCGAGTTCGCGCCATCCGCCCCCACCAACAGCTTCACGGCCAGCTCATCGTCGTTATCCAGCGTCAGGAGATATCCACCTTCATGACGATGCAGGGCTTTCAGCGAGTCCGGAACGCGCAGCGTCACCTTCGGGTGCGCCTCCAGCGCCTGCCAGAGCGCCTGCTGGAGCACGTTGTTTTCCACCATATAGCCCAGACGCGGCAGTTTCAGCTCGGCGGCGTCAAACGAGACGTGAGCATTTTCCCACTCCCAGGTTTCAAGACGGCTGTAAGGGTGCGCGCGCATCGCCAGCACCGCCTCCCAGACGCCCAGCCCGCGAAGCAGATCAACAGAGGACGCGCTGATGGCGGAAATACGCACGTCCGGTTGGCTGGAAGGATCGAATACCGGCGGAGCCGCCCGTTCAATAACGATTACGTCAAATCCCTGCTGCGCCAGCCCCAGCGCCAGTGCGCCGCCGACCATACCGCCGCCAACAACGGCAACTTCGGTGTTCAGGAGTGTCATGGTCACTATTCCTTATTGGAGAATACCTTAAGTTTACCGGATTTTTGCGGCCCTGAGGTTGACAACCTTCATACTGGTCACAACCGCACCAAAGCATTACAATACGCGGCTTGCAATCCTGAGCTGAGCAAGTCGATGACTAAAAAACTCCATATAAAAACCTGGGGCTGTCAGATGAACGAATACGATTCATCTAAGATGGCCGATCTGCTGGATACCACCCACGGATACCAGCTGACTGAAAATGCGAAAGAAGCCGATGTGCTGCTGCTGAACACCTGTTCAATTCGTGAAAAAGCACAGGAAAAAGTCTTTCATGTGTTAGGCCGCTGGAAGCTTCTCAAACGGAAAAATCCGGACCTGATCATTGGCGTGGGTGGCTGCGTCGCATCGCAGGAAGGTAAGCTGATCCGCCAGAGAGCACCCTATGTGGATATCGTTTTTGGCCCTCAGACCCTGCACCGCCTGCCAGAGATGATTAATCAGGTTCGCGGCAGCCGTAGCCCAGTGGTTGACGTGAGTTTCCCGGAGATCGAGAAATTTGACCGTCTGCCAGAGCCGCGCGCTGATGGCCCGACCGCCTTCGTCTCCATCATGGAAGGCTGCAACAAATACTGTACTTACTGCGTGGTACCTTACACCCGCGGTGAAGAAGTGAGCCGCCCGGCAGACGATATCCTGTTTGAAATCGCGCAGCTTGCCGCGCAGGGCGTTCGCGAAGTGAACCTGCTGGGCCAGAACGTGAACGCCTGGCGCGGGGAAAACTACGACGGCACCACTGGCAGCTTTGCTGAACTGCTGCGTCTGGTGGCGGCGATTGACGGCATTGACCGCATTCGCTTTACCACCAGCCATCCGATGGAATTTACCGACGACATTATTGACGTCTATCGCGATACGCCAGAGCTGGTGAGCTTCCTGCACCTGCCGATCCAGTGCGGCTCTGACCGCGTGCTGAACCTGATGGGTCGTCCACATACGGTGCTGGAGTATAAGTCCACCATCCGCAAGCTGCGTGAAGCACGCCCGGATATCCAGATTAGCTCCGACTTTATCGTCGGCTTCCCTGGCGAAACCGCTGATGACTTCGAGCGCACCATGAAGCTCATCGGCGAGGTGAATTTCGACGTCAGCTACAGCTTCATCTTCTCAGCACGCCCGGGCACCCCAGCGGCCGATATGGTTGACGATGTGCCGGAAGAAGAGAAAAAGCAGCGTCTGTATATTTTGCAGGAGCGTATCAACCAGCAGGCCAACGCCTGGAGCCGTCGTATGCTCGGCACTGTCCAGCGTATTCTGGTGGAAGGCACTTCCCGTAAGAGCATCATGGAACTGTCTGGTCGAACCGAAAATAACCGCGTGGTGAATTTTGAAGGCACCCCGGACATGATTGGTAAGTTTGTGGACGTCGAGATTGTCGAAGTGCTCACGAACTCGCTGCGCGGGAAGGTGGCACGCACTGAGGACGAAATGGGTCTGCGTATTGCACAGACTCCGGAATCCGTTATCTCTCGCACCCGTAAAGTCAACGATTCTGGCGTAGGTATTTACCAGCCCTGATCCCTCTGGCCTGCCTGTCCGGCAGGCCTTGTATTTCCTCTCATCACCCCCAATATCTACCGCAACGCTTGCGCCTTTATTCTATGGCGTGAATAATTTCGGTAATGACCGTTTTATTACGCCGTGTGGCCACAGGTCAGTTAACCAAATAAAGAGGAACAGTTTGAACATAGATACGCGTGAAATTAGCCTTGAGCCCGCAGACAACGCTCGCCTGCTGAGCCTGTGCGGGCCGTTTGATGACAACATCAAACAACTGGAGCGACGTCTGGGTATCGAAATCAATCGTCGCGATAACCATTTCAAACTCACCGGACGCCCAATCTGCGTCAACGCCGCGGCAGATATTCTCCGCAGCCTGTATGTTGATACCGCCCCGATGCGCGGTGAGATCCAGGATATTGAACCTGAACAGATCCACCTGGCCATCAAAGAGGCGCGCGTGCTTGAGCAGAGCGCGGAAAGCGTGCCGGACTATGGCAAAGCCATCAACATCAAAACCAAACGCGGCGTGATTAAGCCTCGTACCCCGAACCAGGCACAGTACATCGCCAATATTCTCGACCATGACATCACCTTTGGCGTGGGTCCGGCGGGTACGGGTAAAACCTATCTGGCCGTTGCCGCTGCGGTTGATGCACTTGAGCGTCAGGAGATCCGCCGTATCCTGCTGACCCGCCCTGCTGTAGAAGCCGGTGAGAAACTCGGCTTCCTGCCGGGCGATTTAAGTCAGAAAGTGGACCCCTACCTGCGCCCGCTGTACGACGCGCTGTTCGAAATGCTCGGCTTCGAGAAAGTTGAAAAGCTCATCGAACGTAACGTGATTGAAGTGGCCCCGCTGGCCTACATGCGTGGGCGTACGCTTAACGACGCGTTCATCATTCTGGATGAGAGCCAGAACACCACCATTGAACAGATGAAGATGTTTCTGACGCGTATTGGCTTTAACTCGAAAGCGGTTATTACCGGTGACGTCACTCAGATTGACCTGCCGCGTAACACCAAATCGGGTCTGCGTCACGCCATCGAAGTGCTGGCCGAGGTAGACGAAATCAGCTTCAACTTCTTCCACAGCGAAGACGTGGTACGCCACCCGGTGGTCGCGCGTATCGTTAACGCTTATGAGGCCTGGGAAGAGGCAGATCAGAAGCGCAGGGCCGAGCTGGCCGCAGAACGTAAGCGCGAAGCGCAGGAGCATGAACAGAAATGAGTCAGGTGATCCTCGATTTACAGCTGGCCTGTGAAGATAATTCCGGCATGCCAGAAGAGGCACAGTTTCAGAAATGGCTGGATGCCGTTATCCCCCAGTTTCAGGAAGAATCAGAGGTCACGATTCGCCTGGTGGATGAAGCAGAAAGCCATGAGCTCAACCTGACCTATCGCGGGAAAGATAAGCCGACCAATGTGCTCTCTTTCCCGTTCGAAGCCCCACCGGGCATTGAGATGCCGCTGCTGGGCGATCTGATCATCTGCCGTCAGGTGGTTGAGCAGGAAGCCAAAGAGCAGCAAAAGCCGCTGGAAGCGCACTGGGCACACATGGTGGTGCACGGTAGCCTGCATCTTCTGGGTTACGACCATATTGAAGATGACGAAGCGGAAGAGATGGAATCCCTCGAGACAGAGATAATGCTTGCTCTGGGCTATGAGGATCCGTACATTGCCGAGAAAGAATAGTCAGTCACTGACTACCATGCCGCCGCGCAGGGACATAGCGCGGCGGTTAACGTTGAACTAACAAGAGAACCCTTAACAAACGCCATGAGCGACGACAATTCACACAGTAGCGACACGACAACCACTAAAAAGGGATTTTTCTCCCTCATCCTGAACCAGCTTTTCCACGGCGAACCGAAAAACCGTGATGAACTGCTGGAGCTGATTCGTGATTCCGGGCAGAACGACCTTATCGACGAAGATACGCGCGAAATGCTCGAAGGGGTGATGGACATCGCCGACCAGCGCGTCCGCGACATCATGATCCCCCGCTCGCAGATGATTACCCTGAAACGCAACCAGACGCTGGACGAGTGCCTCGATGTGATTATCGAATCGGCTCACTCACGTTTCCCGGTCATCAGCGAAGACAAAGATCACATCGAAGGGATTTTGATGGCGAAAGATCTGCTGCCGTTTATGCGCAGCGATGCCGAAGCCTTCAGTATGGAAAAAGTGTTACGCCCGGCCGTGGTTGTGCCGGAAAGTAAACGTGTGGATCGGATGCTGAAGGAGTTTCGCTCCCAGCGCTATCACATGGCGATTGTTATTGATGAATTTGGTGGCGTTTCCGGTCTGGTCACAATCGAAGACATCCTTGAGCTGATCGTGGGCGAAATCGAAGATGAGTATGACGAAGAAGAGGATATCGACTTCCGTCAGCTGAGCCGCCACACCTGGACCGTGCGCGCGCTGGCCTCCATTGAAGACTTCAATGACACCTTTGGCACCAGCTTCAGCGATGAAGAAGTGGACACCATTGGTGGTCTGGTGATGCAGGCCTTCGGCCATCTTCCGGCCCGCGGTGAAACCGTTGACATCGATGGTTACCAGTTCAAGGTCGCAATGGCTGACAGCCGACGTATTATTCAGGTTCATGTCAGAATGCCGGACGACTCACCGGTGCCAAAACTGGAAGATTAATGTAAATGGCATTTGCCCCACTCTTTGAACGCCAGCGCGTCCGTTTGCTGCTGGCGCTGTTACTCGGAGCCAGCGGTACGCTGGCTTTTTCTCCTTACGATATTTGGCCAGCCGCTATTCTCTCCCTGATGGGGCTACAGGGTCTTACCCTGAACCGTCGTCCGGTACAGGCCGCGGCCATAGGCTACTTCTGGGGGCTGGGGCTGTTTGGCTCTGGTATCAACTGGGTCTACGTCAGTATCGCGCAATTTGGCGGAATGCCGGGGCCGGTTAACGTCTTCCTGGTTGTGCTGCTCGCCGCCTATCTTTCGCTCTACACTGGCCTGTTCGCCGGTATTCTATCTCGTCTGTGGCCTAAAACGACCTGGCTGCGCGTCGCGATAGCGGCTCCCGTTGTCTGGCAAATCACCGAATTTCTGCGCGGCTGGGTACTGACCGGCTTCCCGTGGTTGCAGTTCGGCTATAGCCAGGTGGACGGCCCGCTGAAAGGTCTGGCTCCCGTCATGGGCGTGGAGGCGATTAACTTCCTGCTCATGGCGGTCAGCGGCCTGCTGGTGCTGGCTCTGGTGACACGTAACTGGAAGCCGCTGGTTGCCGCGTTAATCCTGTTTGCCCTGCCTTTCCCACTGCGTTATATCCAGTGGTTCACGCTGGAGCCCGCGCGCGCCACGCAGGTATCGTTGATACAGGGCGATATCCCGCAGTCATTGAAATGGGATGAGAATCAGCTGCTGAACACGCTGAAAATCTACGCCAACGCCACTGAAAAGGTGATGGGCAAATCGCAGCTCATCATCTGGCCTGAGTCTGCGATCCCGGATCTGGAGATCAATCAGCAGCCCTTCCTGAAGATGATGGACGATCTGCTGCGCGCGCGCGGCAGTACGCTGATTACCGGAATTGTGGATGCGCGTCTCAATCAGCAGAACCGCTATGACACGTACAACACGATCATTACGCTCGGTAAGGACAGCGAATACAGCTATACCTCCACCAATCGTTACAACAAAAATCACCTTGTACCGTTTGGCGAGTTTGTTCCGCTGGAGTCTATTCTACGCCCACTGGCACCGTTCTTTGACCTGCCGATGTCCTCATTCAGCCGGGGCCCTTACGTTCAGCCGCAGCTGCATGCGCACGGGTTTGCCCTGACGGCCGCTATTTGCTACGAGATTATCCTCGGCGAGCAGGTGCGCGATAACTTCCGCCCGGACACCGACTATCTGCTGACCATCTCAAACGATGCGTGGTTCGGTAAATCGATCGGCCCGTGGCAGCACTTCCAGATGGCACGAATGCGTTCTCTGGAGCTGGCACGTCCGCTGTTGCGCAGCACCAATAACGGCATCACCGCCGTGATTGGCCCGCAGGGTGAAATCCAGGCCATGATCCCGCAGTTCACCCGTGAGGTGCTGACCACGAAAGTGACGCCAGCTACGGGCCTGACGCCTTATGCGCGCACCGGGAACTGGCCGCTGTGGATCCTGACCACGCTGTTCGGTTTTGCCGCCGTAGTGATGAGCCTGCGTCAGCGTCGTAGATAACCTGGCCTTCTGTTGCCGGGTGGCGGCTACGCCTTACCCGGCCTACTCTCCGGCGCAGCCGCCACCCGACAATTTCCTCCTAAACTTCAATTCTGGCACGCCTGTTGCTTTGTTTAATTACGCAAACGCTGTCTGGCTTAACGTGCAACCTTGTCGCACCAGCATGGATCTCCGGTAGCACCGAAACGGTGCAACGAGAGATTATTGCCTCTGAATGGTGCGGCGCGCTTCGCAAAAATAAACAATAACGCAGCAAAATCTTTACATTAAGCCAGACTAAATGTTAACAAGCTTGCATAACACTGCACTCGCATTGCGCGAGATATAACAACATCACAATGGGTATCAAAGCGTCACTGGCGCTGATAAGAAAGGAGTTGGGTATGCAATTACGTAAACTGGCCACAGCAATGCTGGTTATGGGAATGTCTGCGGGCATCGTTCACGCTGAAGACGCTCCGGCAGCAGGAAGCACTCTCGACAAGATTGCCAAAAACGGCGTGATCGTGGTCGGCCACCGTGAATCTTCTGTCCCGTTCTCTTACTACGACAACACGCAAAAAGTCGTGGGCTATTCACAGGATTACTCCAACGCCATCGTTGAAGCCGTGAAGAAAAAGCTGAACAAACCTGACCTGCAAGTGAAGCTGATCCCCATCACTTCACAGAACCGTATTCCTCTGCTGCAAAACGGCACATTTGATTTTGAATGTGGCTCAACCACCAACAACCTTGAGCGTCAGAAACAGGCCGCTTTCTCGGACACTATCTTCGTTGTAGGCACCCGCCTGCTGACGAAGAAAGGCGGCGATATCAAAGATTTTGCTGACCTGAAAGGCAAAGCGGTTGTCGTGACCTCCGGTACCACGTCCGAAGTGCTGCTGCACAAGCTGAACGACGAGAAGAAAATGGACATGCGCATCATCAGCGCGAAAGATCACGGCGACTCCTTCCGTACCCTGGAAAGCGGTCGTGCCGTTGCGTTTATGATGGATGACGCTCTGCTGGCAGGCGAGCGCGCCAAGGCGAAGAAACCAGACAACTGGGAAATCGTCGGGACTGCGCAGTCGAAAGAAGCTTACGGCTGTATGCTGCGTAAAGGCGATGAAGGCTTCAAAAAGCTGATCGATGACACCATCGCTCAAGCGCAAACCTCTGGCGAAGCGGCAAAATGGTTCGACAAATGGTTCAAGAACCCAATTCCACCAAAAAACCTGAACATGAACTTTGAACTGTCTGACGACATGAAAGCGCTGTTCAAATCACCAAACGACAAAGCTCTTAACTAACTAGAACGACAGGGGCGGGATCTCCTGCCCTCTCGATTGTCGGGAAGCATGGACAGACTATACGTTGAGTGGTCGTTCCCCACTCAGCGCAAAAATTGAGCTTCTCACCAATCTTCGAGGGTAGCGCTGCTACCCTCTTTTTTCTGGAGTTTACTATGTCAATTGACTGGAACTGGGGCATCTTTCTGCAACAAGCCCCGTTCGGCAACACCACCTATCTCGGCTGGCTGTGGAGCGGCTTTCAGGTTACCGTTGCGTTATCGATAACGGCGTGGATTATCGCGTTTCTTGTCGGTTCGCTGTTCGGTATTCTGCGTACCGTCCCTAACCGTTTTCTCTCTTCGATTGGCACGCTCTATGTGGAACTGTTCCGTAACGTTCCGCTGATCGTGCAGTTCTTTACCTGGTATCTGGTGATCCCGGAACTGCTGCCGGAAGATCTCGGCATGTGGTTCAAGGCCGAGCTGGATCCTAACGTACAATTCTTTGTCTCCTCCATGCTGTGTCTGGGACTGTTCACCGCTGCGCGCGTCTGCGAGCAGGTGCGTGCCGCCATACAGTCACTGCCACGCGGACAAAAGAATGCGGCACTGGCGATGGGCCTGACCCTGCCACAAGCCTACCGTTACGTACTGCTGCCTAACGCTTACCGCGTCATCGTTCCGCCGATGACCTCCGAGATGATGAACCTGGTAAAAAACTCGGCCATCGCCTCAACCATTGGTCTGGTAGATATGGCGGCGCAGGCGGGCAAACTGCTGGATTACTCCGCTCACGCATGGGAATCCTTCACGGCAATCACGCTCGCCTATGTTCTGATTAACGCTTTCATCATGCTGGTGATGAACCTGGTTGAACGCAAAGTACGCCTGCCGGGCAATCTGGGGGGCAAATAATGTACGAATTTGACTGGAGTTCCATTGTTCCCTCCATGCCTTATCTGCTGGATGGCCTGGCGATCACCTTAAAGATCACCGTAATCGCCATTATCGTTGGTATTGTCTGGGGCACCCTGCTGGCAGTGATGCGCCTGTCGAGCTTTAAGCCGCTCGCCTGGTTTGCTACGGCTTACGTTAACGTGTTCCGCTCCATTCCACTGGTCATGGTGCTGTTGTGGTTTTACCTGATTGTTCCCGGCTTTTTACAGAACGTGCTGGGACTGTCGCCGAAAACCGATATCCGCCTGATCTCTGCCATGGTGGCATTCTCCATGTTTGAAGCCGCCTACTACTCCGAGATCATCCGCGCAGGTATTCAGAGTATCTCGCGCGGGCAGTCCAGCGCTGCGCTGGCGCTCGGTATGACGCACTGGCAGTCCATGAAGCTCATTATTCTGCCGCAGGCGTTTCGCGCCATGGTTCCGCTGCTGCTGACGCAGGGCATCGTCCTGTTCCAGGATACCTCCCTGGTCTACGTGCTGAGCCTGGCAGACTTCTTCCGTACCGCCTCCACCATTGGCGAACGTGACGGAACGCAGGTTGAGATGATCCTCTTCGCAGGCGGGGTCTATTTTGTGATTAGTTTAAGCGCATCGCTGTTGGTCAGCTGGCTGAAGAAAAGGACCGTATAATGATTTCCCTGAAAAATGTTTCTAAATGGTATGGGCACTTTCAGGTGCTGACCGACTGCTCAACAGAAGTGAAAAAAGGCGATGTGGTGGTGGTATGCGGCCCGTCCGGCTCCGGTAAGTCGACGCTTATCAAAACCGTTAATGGGCTGGAACCTGTCCAGCAGGGCGAGATTGTCGTTAACGGCACCAAAGTGAATGACCGCAAAACCAACCTTGCCCAGCTTCGCTCCCACGTTGGGATGGTGTTCCAGCATTTTGAGCTGTTCCCTCACCTCTCCATCATTGAGAACCTGACGCTGGCGCAGGTGAAAGTGCTGAAGCGCGACAAAAAAGCGGCGCGTGAAAAGGGACTGAAGTTGCTGGAACGCGTCGGGCTGTCTGCGCATGCGGATAAGTTCCCTGCGCAGCTTTCAGGTGGCCAACAGCAGCGCGTGGCAATCGCGCGTGCGCTGTGCATGGATCCGGTGGCGATGCTGTTTGATGAGCCGACGTCCGCGCTCGATCCTGAGATGATCAACGAAGTGCTGGACGTTATGGTGGAACTGGCGCACGAAGGGATGACCATGATGGTGGTGACGCACGAAATGGGCTTCGCCCGTAAAGTGGCCAACCGTGTGATCTTCATGGATGAAGGGAAAATTGTTGAAGACTCACCGAAAGAAGAGTTCTTCGCAAATCCTAAATCTGAACGTGCAAAAGACTTCCTCGCCAAAATCCTGCATTAATCTTTTTAGTGCGCAATCTGTGGATTGCGCACTGCTTCACGCTTTAGATCTCTTTTTCTATTCGGCGTCACATCGCAGCGTTAACCTTGTCACAAATAATGCTAAGAATGGAGAACGCCATGGCACAGCCTATTATTCTCGACTGCGATCCGGGTCATGATGACGCGATCGCACTCGTCCTTGCTCTTGCCTCCCCTGAACTGGACGTAAAAGCTGTCACCTCCTCTGCAGGGAACCAGACGCCGGATAAAACCCTGCGAAACGTGTTGCGCATGTTAACGCTGCTAAAACGCACCGATATTCCGGTCGCAGGTGGCGCCATTAAGCCGCTAATGCGCGAGCTGATCATTGCGGATAACGTTCACGGTGAAAGTGGGCTAGATGGCCCGGCGCTGCCGGAGCCGGGTTTCGCACCACAAAACTGTACTGCCGTCGAGCTCATGGCGAAAGTTCTGCGTGAAAGCGCAGAGCCCGTGACGCTGGTGGCGACCGGCCCGCAGACCAACGTAGCGCTGCTGCTGAACAGCCATCCTGAACTGCACAGCAATATCGCCCGTATCGTCATCATGGGCGGGGCAATGGGGCTGGGGAACTGGACGCCAGCCGCGGAGTTCAACATCTTTGTTGACCCGGAAGCCGCAGAAATCGTCTTCCAGTCGGGCCTGCCGATTGTGATGGCGGGGCTGGACGTTACCCACCGCGCACAAATTATGGCGCAGGACATCGAACGATTTCGTACTGTGGGTAACCCGGTTGCAACAACCGTGGCAGAGCTGCTCGATTTCTTTATGGTGTATCACAAAGCCGAGAAGTGGGGATTCCACGGCGCCCCGCTGCATGACCCATGCACCATCGCCTGGCTACTGAAGCCGGAAATGTTTACCACGGTCGAGCGTTGGGTTGGTGTGGAAACACAGGGGAAATATACCCAGGGAATGACGGTGGTGGACTATTACTCGCTGACGGGAAACAAGCCGAATACCACAGTGATGGTGGATATCGATCGGGAAGCGTTTGTGGATTTGCTGGCGGAGAGGCTGGCTTATTATTCTGCGGCCTGATGCCCTCACCCACAGGGAGAGGGAGCAGACACTAAAAACGGCAACGACGTTGCCGTTTTGCTTTTACCTACGGCTCAAACGGCCGACGCTGGAACTGGTCGTGCCCGCATTTCGGACACAGCGACAGCACCTCCGGCGTATAAACGGCGATATGGTGGTGGCACTTCTCACACACCAGGTTCCCCAGCCCCACCACTTCGCCGCTGTGATAGACACCGTGGTGGTTTAAATCCTGGAACACCTCGCGCCACTCCAGTTGGGTTTTATCGGTAATATCCGCCAGCTCCTGCCACAGGCTCTCTTTAATTACCCGCATAAAAACACTGTCGGCGATTTCGTCCTGGCTCTCTTCATAGCTTCGCGCAAACTCTTCCAGGTCGCGGCGCACGGCGCGCGTCACCTCTTCCACTTCGGTTCGCGATAACTCACCCGTTTGCGTCACGCGTGCGCGTGCCTGTTCGACCAACGCGTCGATATCACGCTCGCCATTACGCAGCCTTTCCGTCAGAGTCGCTACCAGTTCACGGTAAAATTGAGCAACCTTGTTCATCATTTTGCCTCCCGGGTAAGTAACTGTCTCTAATAATAGACCTTATTTCGTCGCCGCTTTGTCAGGTGAAGCACAGACCCGGTAAATTCCTGCAAAGTGCATTTGCGTGAAAGGCTGTTTTGACGCGGGCGTTTGGGCTATGCTATGCGGATCTGAATTACCACATCCATTGGCTACATTTGTAGCTGTATTGAACACAGGACCACTGGCTGCCATGCAAGAGCAATACCGCCCGGAAGAGATAGAATCAAAAGTCCAGCAACACTGGGACGAGAAGCGCACCTTTGAAGTAACCGAAGACGAGAGCAAAGAGAAGTATTACTGCCTGTCGATGCTTCCCTATCCTTCTGGTCGACTACACATGGGCCACGTGCGTAACTACACCATCGGTGACGTGATTGCACGCTACCAGCGTATGCTGGGCAAAAACGTACTTCAGCCTATCGGCTGGGATGCGTTCGGCCTGCCTGCTGAAGGCGCGGCGGTGAAAAACAACACGGCACCGGCTCCGTGGACGTACGACAACATCGCGTACATGAAAAACCAGCTGAAAATGCTGGGCTTTGGCTATGACTGGAGCCGCGAGCTGGCAACCTGTACCCCGGAATACTACCGCTGGGAGCAGAAGTTCTTCACCGAGCTGTATAAAAAAGGCCTGGTCTACAAGAAAACGTCCGCCGTTAACTGGTGCCCGAACGACCAGACCGTTCTCGCGAACGAGCAGGTTATCGATGGCTGCTGCTGGCGCTGTGACACCAAAGTAGAGCGTAAAGAGATCCCGCAGTGGTTTATCAAAATCACCGCCTACGCTGACGAGCTGCTGAACGATCTGGATAATCTGGATCACTGGCCTGACACCGTTAAGACCATGCAGCGCAACTGGATCGGCCGTTCCGAAGGTGTGGAAATTACCTTTAACGTAGAAAACTACGACCAGACGCTGACCGTCTACACCACCCGTCCGGACACCTTCATGGGCGCGACCTACCTGGCCGTGGCCGCAGGTCATCCGCTGGCGCAAAAAGCGGCGGAAAACAATCCGGAGCTGGCGACCTTTATCGACGAATGCCGCAACACGAAAGTGGCCGAAGCCGACATGGCGACGATGGAGAAAAAAGGCGTTGATACCGGCTTCAAAGCGATCCACCCGCTGACGGGCGAAGCGATCCCTGTCTGGGCCGCCAACTTCGTACTGATGGAATACGGCACAGGCGCCGTGATGGCCGTGCCGGGTCACGATCAGCGTGACTACGAATTTGCCACCAAATACGGCCTGACCATCAAGCCTGTGATCCTGGCGGCTGACGGTTCTGAACCCGATCTCTCTGAGCAAGCGCTGACTGAAAAAGGCACCCTGTTTAACTCCGGTGAGTTCAGCGGCCTGAGCTTCGAAGAGGGCTTCAACGCCATCGCCGACAAACTGGCCTCCCTGGGCGTGGGCGAGCGTAAAGTGAACTACCGTCTGCGCGACTGGGGCGTTTCCCGTCAGCGTTACTGGGGTGCGCCAATCCCAATGGTGACCCTGGAAGACGGCACCGTGATGCCAACGCCGGAAGATCAGCTGCCGGTGATCCTGCCGGAAGACGTGGTCATGGACGGCATCACCAGCCCGATCAAAGCCGATCCTGAGTGGGCAAAAACCACCGTCAACGGTCAGCCAGCGCTGCGTGAAACCGACACCTTTGACACCTTTATGGAATCCTCCTGGTACTATGCGCGCTACACCTGCCCGCAGTACAAAGAAGGCATGCTGGATTCCGATGCTGCAAACTACTGGCTGCCGGTAGACATCTATATCGGTGGCATTGAACACGCCATCATGCACCTGCTCTACTTCCGCTTCTTCCACAAACTGATGCGTGACGCAGGCCTGGTCAACTCCGACGAACCGGCAAAACAGCTGCTGTGTCAGGGTATGGTGCTGGCAGATGCGTTCTACTACGTTGGCGCGAACGGTGAACGTAACTGGGTTTCTCCGGTTGATGCGATTGTGGAGCGCGACGAGAAAGGCCGTATCGTGAAGGCGAAAGACGCCGAAGGTCATGAACTGGTTTATACCGGCATGAGCAAGATGTCCAAGTCTAAAAATAACGGTATCGACCCGCAGGTGATGGTTGAGCGTTACGGCGCTGACACCGTGCGTCTGTTCATGATTTTCGCCTCCCCGGCAGATATGACGCTGGAATGGCAGGAATCCGGCGTTGAAGGGGCAAACCGCTTCCTGAAACGCGTCTGGAAACTGGTTTACGAGCACACCTCACAAGGTGATGCGCCAGCGCTGAACGTGGCTGCACTGAGCGAAGATCAGCAGGCGCTGCGTCGTGATGTTCATAAAACCATTGCGAAAGTCACCGATGATATTGGTCGTCGTCAGACCTTCAATACCGCAATTGCGGCTATTATGGAACTGATGAACAAGCTGGCGAAAGCCCCGCAGGACGGCGAGCAGGATCGCGCGTTAATGCGCGAAGCGCTGCTGGCGGTCGTTCGCATGCTGAACCCGTTCACGCCGCACGTTAGCTTCACCCTGTGGCAGGAGCTGAAAGGCGAAGGGGATATCGACAACGCGCCGTGGCCAGTGGCGGATGAATCCGCTATGGTGGAAAACACCACGCTGGTTGTGGTGCAGGTTAACGGTAAAGTGCGCGGTAAAATTACCGTCGCGGTCGACGCAACCGAAGAACAGGTTCGCGAGCGCGCAGGCCAGGAGCATCTGGTCGCGAAATACCTTGAGGGCGTTACCGTACGTAAAGTGATCTACGTACCCGGTAAACTGCTGAATCTGGTCGTTGGCTAAGCGCGGGAGGAAACGTGCGACACCTGGCAACAATACTCTTATCTCTGGCGGTGCTGGTCACCGCTGGCTGCGGCTGGCACCTGCGCAATACCACGGCAGTGCCTGCTCAGATGAAAACAATGATCTTCGACTCATCCGATCCGAATGGACCGCTGAGCCGGGCCATTCGTAACCAGCTGCGTTTGAACGATGTTGAGCTGATCGAGAAGGGAACCCTGCGTCAGGATGTTCCTTCGCTCCGCGTCCTGAAATCAACGCTGTCACAAGACACGGCATCGATCTTCCAGGATGGACGAACCGCGGAATATCAAATGGTGCTTACCGTTGATGCGGCCGTTTTAATGCCAGGTAAAGATATTTACCCTATCAATACCAAAGTCTACCGCTCGTTCTTCGATAACCCGCAGACGGCCCTGGCAAAAGACGCCGAACAGCAGATTATCATCAAGGAAATGTATGATAAGGCCGCGGAGCAACTGATCCGCAGACTGCCTGCCATTGCCGCGTCGACGAAAAAAGGCGCTGACGTTATCGAAACACCGGATGCCAGCACGCCGGATATGCCAACGTCGCTGGGTAACTGATGATCAGGTTGTATCCTGAACAACTCCGCGCGCAGCTCAACGAAGGGCTGCGCGCGGCCTATCTGCTACTCGGCAATGACCCCCTGTTACTTCAGGAAAGCCTTGATGCGGTTCGCCATGCGGCAGCCGCGCAGGGTTTCGATGAGCATCATACGTTCCAGATCGATAACAGTACCGACTGGAACGCTATCTTCTCGCTTTGTCAGGCCATGAGCCTGTTTGCCTCTCGTCAGACAATCCAGATCGTGCTGCCAGAGAATGGTCCTAACGCGGCCATCAATGAACAGCTGACCATGCTGGTGAGTTTATTACACGGCGATCTGCTGCTTATCGTACGCGGTAACAAGTTCACGAAAGCGCAGGAAAACGCGACCTGGTTTACCCAGCTTGCTACCAATGCGGTACTGGTCACCTGCCAGACGCCAGAACAGGCGCATCTGCCAAAATGGGTTGCCGCGCGCGCAAAGCTGCACAATCTGCAACTGGATGATGCCGCCAGCCAGCTCCTTTGCTATTGCTATGAAGGCAACCTTCTGGCACTGGCGCAGGCGCTGGACAGGCTCGCCCTGCTGTGGCCCGATGGCAAGCTGACGCTACCGCGCGTGGAACAGGCGGTGAATGATGCCGCGCACTTTACTCCCTTCCACTGGGTTGATGCGCTGCTGTCGGCGAAAAGTAAGCGAGCCCTGCACATACTGCAACAGCTGCGCCTGGAAGGGAGTGAGCCGGTCATTCTGCTCCGCACGCTCCAGCGCGAATTACTGCTGCTGAACAACCTTAAACGTCAGTCGGTACATACGCCCCTGCGCGCCTTATTCGATAAACATCGCGTCTGGCAGAACCGTCGGGCGATGACCACGGAGGCGATAAACCGCCTGAGCCAGGAGCAGTTGCGTCAGGCAGTGCAACTTCTGATGCGCGCCGAACTGACGTTAAAACAGGACTACGGCCAGTCTGTCTGGGCGGAGCTGGAGAGCCTCTCTTTGCTGCTCTGCCATAAGGCGCTGGCAGACGTATTTATCGATGGGTGATATGCATTCTTTACAGGCAATGTATGGCGGGACCTTCGACCCGGTACACTATGGGCATCTTAAGCCGGTAGAAATCCTCGCGAATTTGATTGGGTTGCAACGGGTAATCATCATGCCCAACAATGTTCCTCCGCATCGTCCTCAGCCAGAAGCAACCAGCGAGCAGCGCAAAGCGATGCTCGCGCTGGCTATCGCAGATAAGCCTCTCTTCACGCTGGATGAGCGCGAATTGCGCAGGGATACCCCTTCCTGGACATCGCAAACGCTGCGGGAGTGGCGCGCTGAGCAGGGGCCCATGCAACCGCTGGCGTTTATCATCGGCCAGGATTCCTTGCTCAACTTTCCCAGCTGGTACCAGTACGAAACCATTCTGGAAAACAGTCATCTGCTGGTCTGCCGCCGCCCGGGCTACCCGTTGACCATGCGCGATGCGCAGCATCAGCAGTGGCTTGACGCGCATCTGACGGACAATATAGAAGACCTGCACAGTCTACCCGCCGGGAAAATTTACCTCGCTGAAACGCCGTGGTTTGATATTTCCGCGACCCTCATCCGCGAGCGTCTCCAGCAGGGTTTAGACTGTGACGATCTCCTGCCCTCGCCCGTGCTGGCCTATATCCACGCACACGGTTTGTATCAGAAAAGTACAGATGCCTGATCATCACCGGCGAAATTGTCTGTTAATGTTTATCCTGCCTTGACAGGCTAAGCCATACTGATATCCTCCGCTGCCAGACTTTCCCGCCGATCGCTGCTTTACAGAAATTGTTTTACAAAAATGGCGATGCAATCTCAGGCGGAGGGTGGGATGATACCCGCCTTCAAAAGCCGGGCGGTGACATTTGTCCCGCGACTGGCGTCAGTTCAGGTATACTGACTGGCCACGAATTCATAGTTGTACTATCTCATTCACCCAGGGGGAAAACTTGCAGGGTAAAGCACTCCAGGATTTTGTTATCGACAAAATTGATGACCTGAAAGGTCAGGACATCATCGCTATCGACGTTAAGGGTAAATCCAGCATCACCGACTGCATGATCATCTGCACCGGGACCTCAACTCGTCACGTTGTTTCGATTGCTGACCATGTTGTTCAGGAATCGCGCGCGGCAGGGCTGCTTCCGCTGGGCGTTGAAGGTGAAGCGACCGCTGACTGGGTGGTTGTCGATCTCGGCGATGTGATTGTCCACGTCATGCAGGAAGAGAGCCGTCGCCTGTATGAGCTGGAAAAACTCTGGGGTTAATGCGTGAAGTTGCAACTGGTCGCCGTCGGCACCAAAATGCCGGACTGGGTACAAACCGGTTTTACTGAGTATCTGCGTCGTTTCCCAAAAGATATGCCGTTCGAACTGGTGGAGATCCCAGCAGGAAAGCGCGGCAAGAACGCAGATATCAAACGTATTCTCGATAAAGAGGGAGAGCTGATGCTGGCTGCCGCAGGCAAAAACCGCATCGTGACCCTCGATATCCCGGGAAAACCCTGGGATACGCCGCAGCTGGCGCACGAACTGGAGCGCTGGAAGCAGGATGGTCGTGATGTCAGTCTGTTGATTGGCGGACCAGAGGGGTTATCTCCCGCCTGCAAAGCGGCAGCAGAACAAAGTTGGTCACTCTCGGCGCTGACGTTGCCCCACCCGCTTGTGCGGGTTCTCGTGGCAGAAAGTTTGTATCGCGCATGGAGCATCACTACCAACCACCCTTATCACCGCGAGTAATGACAGACCAGGGTAATTTAAGCAGCGGATGAAACTACAGAATTCTTTTCGCGACTATACGGCTGAGTCCGCGCTGTTTGTGCGCCGGGCGCTGGTCGCCTTTACGGGGATTTTGCTGCTTACCGGCGTGCTGATCGCCAACCTCTATAATCTGCAAATTGTCCGCTATACCGATTACCAGACCCGCTCAAACGAAAACCGTATCAAGCTGGTGCCCATCGCGCCCAGCCGCGGCATTATCTACGATCGTAACGGCACCCCGCTGGCGCTAAACCGCACCATCTACCAGATAGAGATGATGCCGGAGAAAGTGGATAACGTGCAGGATACGCTGAACGCGCTGAGAAGCGTTGTCGACCTGACTGATGACGACATCGCTGCGTTCAAAAAAGAGCGCGCACGTTCTCACCGCTTCACCTCTATTCCGGTAAAAACCAACCTGACGGAAGTGCAGGTCGCCCGTTTTGCCGTTAACCAGTACCGTTTCCCCGGTGTGGAAGTCAAAGGCTATAAACGTCGCTACTATCCTTACGGCTCCGCGCTGACGCACGTCATAGGCTACGTCTCCAAAATTAACGATAAAGACGTCGAACGCCTTGATAAAGACGGCAAGCTGGCTAACTACGCCGCAACCCATGATATTGGCAAGCTTGGGATTGAACGTTATTACGAAGATGTCCTGCACGGTCAGACCGGGTATGAAGAGGTTGAAGTTAACAACCGTGGCCGCGTGATCCGTCAGCTCAAAGAGGTTCCCCCACAGGCGGGACATGACGTTTATCTGACGCTCGACCTGAAGCTACAGCAGTATATCGAAACGCTGCTGGCGGGTAGCCGGGCCGCCGTGATCGTGACCGACCCGCGTACCGGCGGTATTCTGGCGATGGTTTCTATGCCAAGCTACGATCCGAACCTCTTCGTGGATGGCATCTCCAGCAAGGATTACTCCGGCCTGCTCAACGATCCAAACACCCCGCTGGTGAACCGCGCCACGCAGGGGGTTTATCCTCCAGCCTCAACGGTAAAACCGTATGTCGCCGTTTCTGCGCTGAGCGCGGGCGTCATTACTCGTAATACCAGTCTGTTTGACCCTGGCTGGTGGCAGTTGCCTGGCTCTGAAAAACGCTACCGTGACTGGAAAAAATGGGGTCACGGCCATCTGAACGTGACCAAATCACTGGAGGAGTCGGCGGATACCTTCTTCTATCAGGTCGCCTACGACATGGGTATTGATCGTCTGTCTGAATGGATGAGCAAATTCGGCTACGGACATTACACCGGTATAGATTTGGCGGAAGAACGTTCCGGCAACATGCCAACCCGCGAATGGAAGCTGAAGCGCTTTAAAAAACCCTGGTATCAGGGTGATACCATTCCGGTGGGCATCGGCCAGGGCTACTGGACGGCAACGCCGCTGCAAATGAACAAGGCGATGATGATCCTCATCAACGATGGCGTTGTGAAAGTACCGCACCTGCTGCAAAGCACCGTAGAAGACGGCAAAAAAGTGCCATGGATACAGCCGCACGAGCCGCCGGTGGGTGACATTCATTCCGGGTACTGGGAAATCGCGAAAGACGGGATGTATGGCGTAGCCAACCGCCCTAACGGGACGGCGCACAAATATTTCGCTGGCGCACCGTATAAGGTTGCCGCGAAATCAGGTACGGCTCAGGTCTTCGGTCTGAAAGCGAATGAAACCTATAACGCACATAAAATTGCCGAACGTCTGCGTGACCACAAGCTCATGACGGCGTTTGCCCCTTATGATAACCCGCAGGTTGCGGTGGCGATGATTCTTGAGAACGGCGGCGCTGGCCCGGCGGTGGGTACCATCATGCGTCAAATCCTCGACCACATCATGCTGGGTGATAACAACACCGAACTGCCAGCTGAAAACCCGGCAGCCGCTGCGGCGGAGGACCAATAATCATGACGGATAATCCGAATAAAAAATCGCTGTGGGACAAGATCCACATCGACCCTGCCATGCTGCTGATCCTGCTGGCTCTGCTGGTGTACAGCGCCCTCGTTATCTGGAGCGCCAGCGGCCAGGATATCGGCATGATGGAGCGTAAAGTTGGCCAGATCGCCATGGGTCTGGTCATTATGGTGGTGATGGCGCAAATACCACCGCGCGTGTATGAGGGCTGGGCGCCCTATCTCTATATTTTCTGTATCATTTTGCTGGTGGCAGTAGATGCGTTCGGTGCTATCTCGAAGGGGGCGCAACGCTGGCTGGATCTGGGGATTGTCCGCTTCCAGCCGTCAGAAATCGCCAAAATCGCCGTTCCGCTGATGGTGGCGCGCTTCATTAACCGCGACGTCTGCCCGCCGTCGTTGAAGAATACCGCCATTGCGCTGGTGCTAATTTTCCTGCCGACGCTGCTCGTGGCCGCACAGCCTGACCTCGGTACCTCGATTCTCATCGCCCTCTCCGGCCTGTTCGTCCTGTTCCTGTCCGGCCTGAGCTGGCGTCTGATCGGCATCGCGGTGGTCCTGCTGGCTGCCTTTATTCCTATTCTCTGGTTCTTCCTGATGCATGATTACCAGCGCCAGCGCGTGATGATGCTGCTCGATCCCGAGACCGATCCGCTGGGCGCAGGCTATCATATTATTCAGTCGAAGATTGCGATTGGCTCCGGCGGCCTGCGCGGAAAAGGCTGGCTGCACGGGACACAGTCGCAGCTCGAATTTTTACCGGAACGCCACACCGACTTTATCTTTGCCGTTCTGGCTGAGGAGTTAGGGCTGGTTGGCATTCTGGTGCTGCTTGCACTCTACGTGCTGTTGATCATGCGTGGGCTCTACATTGCCGCACGCGCGCAGACCACCTTTGGCCGGGTTATGGCGGGTGGATTAATGTTGATTTTGTTCGTTTATGTCTTCGTAAATATTGGTATGGTGAGTGGTATTCTGCCGGTTGTTGGCGTACCGCTGCCGCTGGTGAGTTACGGGGGCTCGGCACTGATCGTGTTGATGGCCGGGTTTGGTATCGTCATGTCGATCCATACCCACAGGAAAATGTTGTCCAAAAGCGTATAAAAATAAGGGGATCGCAATGCGTAAGCAGTGGCTGGGGATCTGCATCGCAGCAAGTTTACTTGCCGCCTGTACAAGTGATGATGGTCAGCAACAGGCAACCGTCGCGCCGCCGCAGCCTGCGGTCTGTAATGGCCCGATTGTTGAAATTAGCGGTGCCGATCCCGTTTATGAACCGCTGAACGCCAGCGTGAATCAGGATTATCAGCGCGACGGTAAAAGCTATAAAATCGTTCAGGATCCTTCCCGTTTCAGCCAGGCCGGCTTTGCTGCCATCTATGACGCTGAGCCAGGCAGCAATCTGACCGCGTCAGGTGAAACCTTCGATCCGATGCAGATCACGGCGGCACACCCGACACTGCCTATTCCAAGCTATGCGCGCATCACTAACCTGGCGAATGGCCGGATGATCGTGGTACGTATCAACGATCGTGGCCCTTACGGCAACGATCGCGTGATCTCCCTGTCACGCGCGGCAGCCGACCGTCTGAATACCTCAAATAATACAAAAGTGCGTATCGACCCGATTATCGTGGCGCAGGATGGTTCGCTGTCTGGCCCGGGCACGGCCTGTACCACGGTCGCGAAACAGACCTACGCCCTGCCCGCACGCCCGGATCTAAGCGGTGGTATGGGGGGCGCTTCAATGCCAGCAGAGCCCGCGCAGCCGCAGGGTGAAGTGCACGCCATCAGCAACGATACGCTACAAAGTGAAGATGCGACAGGCGCCCCGGTGAAAAGCAGTGGTTTCCTTGGTGCACCCACCACGTTAGCGCCGGGCGTGATTGAATCAAATGAACCTGCCCCAGCGCCTGCGCCCGTTGTTGCTGCACCCGCTACACAACCCGCCCCGGTGACCGCACCGGCTGCTACGCAGACTGCGGCGCCTGCGACGGCGAGCGGCAGCTACGTGGTTCAGGTTGGCGCCGTCAGCGATCGGGCCCGTGCAGAGCAGTATCAGCAGCGTTTAAGCCAGCAGTTTGGCGTGCCAGGCCGCGTTGAGCAAAACGGTGCGGTATGGCGTATCCAGATGGGTCCGTTTGCCAGCAAATCGCAGGCAGCGTCCCTGCAACAGCGTTTGCAGAGCGAGGCGCAGCTCCAGTCGTTTATCGCTGTTGCGAAGTAATTAATCGGTGGTATCCGAAATGTCAGTTTGTGTAAACCACGTTAACACTCTCATGATGAAAGTCGGATGCCTGCCCGTATAGCATTTGCTATAGTAAGGCACTTTTTTTAATACCATCACGGATGTCGTAGTTCTGACCATGAAGACCACT
The DNA here is from genome assembly GCF_013375955.1 of Enterobacter sp. DSM 30060. Classification (NCBI taxonomy): domain Bacteria; kingdom Pseudomonadati; phylum Pseudomonadota; class Gammaproteobacteria; order Enterobacterales; family Enterobacteriaceae; genus Enterobacter; species Enterobacter sp. DSM 30060. The sequence goes on along the minus strand of NZ_CP056118.1, from coordinate 3,066,147 downwards.
TTTTCTGCTCGTTTTGTGCAGCGCATGGCGCTGACCACGGCCCTTTGCGCTGCTGCGTTCTCCGCAGCTCACGCGGATGACCTGAACATCAAGACCATGATCCCTGGCGTTCCGCAGATCGACGCGGAATCCTACATCCTGATTGATTACAACTCCGGCAAAGTTCTGGCAGAACAGAACGCCGATGCCCGCCGCGACCCGGCCAGCCTGACCAAAATGATGACCAGCTATGTTATCGGCCAGGCCATGAAAGCGGGTAAATTTAAAGAAACCGATCTGGTGACTATCGGTAACGATGCGTGGGCAACCGGCAACCCGGTGTTCAAAGGTTCATCGCTGATGTTCCTGAAGCCAGGCATGCAGGTTCCGGTCTCTCAACTTATCCGTGGCATCAACTTGCAGTCCGGTAACGACGCCTGCGTGGCAATGGCCGATTTTGCAGCGGGCAGCCAGGACGCGTTTGTGGGCCTGATGAACAGCTACGTCTCTGCGCTGGGCCTGAAAAACAGCCACTTCCAGACCGTTCACGGCCTGGACGCCGAAGGTCAGTACAGCTCCGCGCGTGACATGGCGCTGATCGGTCAGGCGCTGATCCGCGATGTGCCAAACGAGTACTCTATCTACAAAGAGAAAGAGTTCACCTTCAACGGTATTCGTCAGACCAACCGTAACGGCCTGCTGTGGGACAATAGCCTGAACGTCGACGGCATCAAAACTGGTCACACCGACAAAGCCGGCTATAACCTGGTGGCTTCTGCCACTGAAGGCCAGATGCGTCTGATCTCTGCCGTGATGGGGGGCCGCACGTTTAAAGGACGCGAAACGGAAAGTAAAAAACTGCTGACCTGGGGCTTCCGCTTCTTCGAAACCGTGAATCCGCTGAAAGCCGGTAAAGAATTTGCCTCTGAACCTGTCTGGTTTGGCGATAACGACCGTGCTTCCCTGGGTGTGGACAAAGATCTCTATCTGACGATCCCACGCGGTCGTATGAAAGATCTGAAAGCCAGCTACGTGCTGAATACCACCGAGCTGCACGCCCCGCTGCAAAAGAATCAGGTCGTGGGTACCATCAACTTCCAGCTGGATGGCAAAACCATCGATCAGCGCCCGCTGGTGGTGCTGGAGGAAATTCCTGAAGGCAATTTCTTCGGCAAAATCATTGATTACATTAAGCTGATGTTCCATCACTGGTTTGGTTAAAAATTGAACACTTGAAAGTGTGATTTTGATCCCCATATACTACGTATCAGTAAAACTCCCGCCCCGTGGCGGGAGTTATTATTTTTTATACACACGCCGGAGCTGACATGAAAACCAAACTTAACGAACTGCTTGAATTCCCTACCCCTTTTACTTACAAAGTAATGGGTCTGGCGAAACCTGAGCTGGTTGATCAGGTGGTTGAAGTGGTACAGCGCCATGCGCCGGGCGACTACTCTCCATCAGTCAAACCGAGCAGCAAAGGTAACTACCACTCGGTCTCAATCACCATCACTGCGACACACATTGAGCAGGTTGAGACGCTGTACGAAGAGCTCGGCAATATTGAAATTGTTCGTATGGTGCTGTAGTCCTTCTGCGGTTACCCGGTTTGCCGGGTAACCCACTTCCCCGCTGTGATATACTCCCCGTACCTATTCTCCCTTGTCTTCGGAGACATCCTTTTGTACCAGGATAAAATTCTTGTCCGCCATCTTGGGCTACAGCCTTACGAGCCTGTCTCTCAGGCTATGCATGACTTTACCGACAGGCGCGATGACACCACGCCTGATGAAATCTGGCTGGTTGAACACCTGCCGGTGTTCACTCAAGGCCAGGCAGGAAAAGCCGAACATTTATTGATGACGGGCGATATCCCGGTGATCCAGAGCGATCGCGGTGGACAGGTGACCTACCACGGCCCGGGCCAGCAGGTGATGTATGTTCTGCTTAACCTGAAACGCAGAAAGCTGGGCGTGCGTGAGCTCGTGACCTTACTGGAGCAAACCGTGGTGAATACGCTGGCTGAGTACGATATTGACGCTCACCCTCGCGCCGATGCCCCGGGCGTTTATGTGGGAGAGATGAAGATCTGTTCGCTGGGGCTGCGTATCCGCAAAGGCTGCTCGTTCCACGGGCTGGCGCTGAATATCAATATGGATTTGGCCCCCTTCCAGCGCATCAACCCATGTGGGTATGCCGGTATGGAAATGACGCAAATGCGCCAATGGGTCGATACCGCCACGCCTGACAATATCCGGCCCGTGCTTCTGAATAACTTTTTAGCACTGCTTAACAATCCCTCCTACGAATATATTGCTGCTTAACTTACCTCGGACAGTGGCTCAATTATTTGACCAGCCACTGCTTAATTACCGCATTTACGCTTTACAATAAACCGCATATTCTATATTTTCGAGTCGCCCATATATTAGCGTCACATATTAATTAGAACCTTAATAGAACCATCGCCGGGTTTCGTGTAACGTGCGTGACAATCACCCAACTGCTTGTTTTCGATAAATAATGGAAACTTACTAAACACTTTACGAATCTCTGCAAGCATAATAAATAAATTCAACTATCATTCATATTGTGAATGGATACGGAGTAAGAGCGTGGAGCCTACTAATTTACCAGCCAAACGCCTGAATGAAACCAGCGGCGAAGATAAGCCGCAAATTTTTCGGACTTTACGTAATATTGATCTCAATTTATTGACTATTTTTGAGGCGGTATATGTCCATAAAGGTATCGTTAATGCTGCGAAAATTCTTAATCTCACGCCCTCTGCTATTAGCCAGTCAATTCAAAAATTGCGCGCGATATTTCCCGATCCGTTATTTATTCGTAAAGGCCAGGGCGTAACCCCAACCGCGTACGCCACCCATCTGCACGAGTACATCAGCCAGGGTCTGGAATCAATACTGGGCGCGCTGGATCTCACCGGCAGTTACGATAAGCAACGAACTATCACCATAGGCACCTCTCCCTCAGTGGGCGTTCTGGTCATGCCGGCCATCTATCAGGCGGTGAAACAGCATGCGCCACAGTTGCTTATCCGCAACGTGCCCGTCACCGATCCGGAAACACAGCTGGCGCAATTCCAGACGGACCTGATCATCGACGGCAATAGCTTTACGGCCAGAGCGTTAGGGCATAACGTACTTTATACCGACACTCTGGCGCTCGTTTGTCGTCAGGCTCACCCTGCGTTGAGCGCACCTTTGACGCCAGAAAATTTGCGCCATTACGAACATGCGACATTTATGTCCGAAGGACAGGGTCAGGATCCGCTGCGACAACGTATTGACGAACTCTTCCCGGATCGTCCGATCAGCTTTAGCAGTTACAATATGTTTACCCTCGCGGCCCTGATTGGCAGCAGCGACTTGCTCTGTATCATGCCTGTGCGTCTCTTCACTTTGCTTCAAAAGTGCTGGCCACTGGAGAGCATTCCATTAAGTCAACTTACGACGGAATCTATTGAAATCTCACTGCATTACAACAAGCTAAGCCTGCGCGATCCGGTGCTGGAAAACGTCATCAATGTGATCCGCCAGACTTTTTGATCCGCCTTTCAGCGTATGGCCCTGCCGCATGCGGGGCAAAAGGCACAAAACAACAACTATTTTACAAATTGGCGACCTGGCAGGCTGCTTTACCGCCCCTTTAAATGATATACTGCCTGTCGTTCGTTCAAAAATAGTTGATAATTACAACATTCCCTTGAATTGAAACGCTTTCCTTCGATATTCGCAACTGGAACACGCACGCTATGAGTAAACCCATTGTGATGGAACGCGGTGTTAAATACCGCGATGCCGATAAAATGGCCCTTATCCCGGTTAAAAACGTGGCTACAGAGCGCGAGGCGCTGTTAAGAAAACCGGAATGGATGAAAATTAAACTTCCGGCTGACTCTTCGCGTATTCAGGGGATCAAAGCGGCGATGCGCAAAAATGGCCTCCACTCTGTCTGTGAAGAGGCCTCCTGCCCTAACCTTGCTGAATGTTTCAATCACGGTACCGCGACGTTTATGATTCTGGGTGCCATCTGCACCCGCCGCTGTCCGTTCTGTGACGTTGCCCATGGACGTCCTGTTGCGCCTGACGCTAACGAACCGCAAAAACTGGCGCAGACCATTGCCGATATGGCGCTGCGTTATGTTGTTATCACCTCCGTTGACCGTGACGATCTGCGCGATGGCGGTGCTCAGCATTTCGCTGACTGCATTACCGCCATCCGCGAAAAAAGCCCGAACATTAAGATTGAGACGCTGGTGCCGGACTTCCGTGGCCGTATGGACCGCGCGCTCGATATCCTGACCGCGACGCCACCAGACGTGTTCAACCACAACCTGGAGAACGTACCGCGTATCTACCGTCAGGTGCGTCCAGGTGCAGATTACAACTGGTCGCTGAAGCTGCTGGAGCGCTTTAAAGAAGCCCATCCGCATATTCCTACCAAGTCTGGCCTGATGGTGGGACTGGGTGAAACCAACGCTGAGATCATTGAAGTGATGCGCGATCTGCGCCGCCACGGCGTCACCATGCTGACGCTGGGGCAGTACCTACAGCCAAGCCGTCACCACCTGCCTGTACAGCGTTACGTGAGTCCGGATGAGTTCGATGAAATGAAAGCCGAAGCGATGGCGATGGGCTTTACCCACGCTGCGTGCGGTCCGTTTGTTCGCTCCTCTTATCACGCCGATATGCAGGCGAAGGGCGAAGAAGTGAAATAAAGCTGTAAAACTTATTTACAGTAAAACAAAAAACCGGCCTCGTGAGCCGGTTTTTTTATGCAAGCCTTGCAGCATTGCCATTACTCTTTGTGTGAAAGCTTCTGTGCTGCGATGTCATCTTCGGCACTTTTCTTCGCTGCCGCGTCGTCATCGTTCATTGCTTTCTTAAAGCCTTTAATGGCAGCACCCAGGTCTCCACCCAGCGTGCGTAACTTCTTGGTACCGAACAGCAGGACGACCAGTGCGGCAACCACCAGCAGTTTGGTAATACTAATCTCACCCATAAATACCTTCTTTACATGAAACAGGCTGCATTAAGCGCCAAAGAAACCTGAACGTATTAACGGTCATCAGGCGCGCGCACACAATAGCAATCTGTAACAAGGTGAATCAAGCATTGTTGAAAAAAACATCATATTAATTGCGGTGGCGCAAACCTGCGGTTGCGCAGAACAGGTAATTGCTGACGCGCAAGCGTTATTCGTGCTGACGTTATCTCCGTCAGCAGTAAAGCAGGCGCTTCCGCCGCCGCGGCTACGGTCACTCCCAGCGGATCGACAACCCTGCTCTGCCCGATATTTTTATTGCCACATTCACCCGCAGCCACTACATAGCAGGTGGTGTCCAGCGCGCGTGCGGCCAGTAGCGTTACCCAGTGATGCTCCTTAAGCGGTCCTCTGACCCACGCGGCGGGCAGAACCAGCACCTCGGCCCCCTGTAGTGCCAGGTTCAGCGCCAGCTCCGGAAAACGGATATCGTAGCAGGTCATCAGGCCAACCTTAAAACCCTCCACCTCAATCAGCGGCGGAATTACACTCCCCGGATCGACCAGTCGCGACTCCTGGACGCTGAACGCATCATACAGATGAAGTTTGGCGTAGCTTGCGACAATAGCGCCTTCACGTATCGCCACCAGCGTGTTCACCGCCCGCCCCGGCGTGGAGGGAACATGGATAGTCAAAATGGTGGTGAGCGCGTTACCGACGCTTTCGGCCAGCAGTCGTTTCAGAAACGCCCCTTCCAGCATTTGCGCAGACTTTACCGACAGGTCCGGATCGCCATCATCGCGCGCCAGTAACGCTTCAGGAAGCACCAGCAGCGCCGCCCCTTTTTGCTTCGCCTGGTTCATCAGGGAGATGCACTTGTCCGCGTTTTCATTCCAGTCCGGCGTCACCGCAAACTGCCCTACTGCAACATACATAATTGTCTCCCGGTTAAAAACAGCGTTACACTCGACGCACTTACACAGCAAATAGCAGGTATTGACAGTGTTACAACTACTTATAGCCGTTTTTATTGGTGGGGGCACGGGTAGCGTTGCGCGCTGGCTCTTAAGCATGCGGTTTAACCCGCTGCATCAGGCCATTCCGATGGGGACACTGGCGGCAAACCTGATCGGGGCATTTATTATTGGGATGGGGCTGGCGTGGTTTAATCGCATGACCAACATCGACCCTATGTGGAAGGTACTGATTACGACCGGTTTCTGCGGCGGTTTAACGACGTTTTCTACCTTCTCTGCGGAGGTGGTGTTTCTGTTTCAGGAAGGCCGGATGGGCTGGGCGCTGACGAACATTGCCGTTAACATGCTTGGCTCGTTTGCGATGACTGCGATCGCATTCTGGTTATTTTCCTCCGCCAGCGGACATTAAGCGCGACAACCTTAATGTTGGCTTAATTTTTCTCTGTCATTCTTGGCTCAATATTGAACGAGGGTGATAGCATGAGAGAGAATCTGTCAGGCGTGGGTATGGTATTGCTAAGCGTCGCGATCGTCGCCAGCTTTCTGAAGATCTATCTTTTTGGTTGATTCATAACGAAAAAAACCCGCTCATTGAGCGGGTTTTGAAATTCTTGCTGACGCGTCTGAATTACAGAGCGATTACGTTAGCAGCAGAAGGGCCTTTGGCACCGTTAGTGATTTCGAACTCTACGCGCTGACCTTCAGCCAGAGTTTTGAAACCATTAGACTGGATTGCAGAGAAGTGTACGAACACGTCTTTGCTGCCATCTTCAGGAGTAATGAAACCGAATCCTTTGGACTCATTAAACCACTTAACGTTACCTTTAATCTTAGACATCAAAATTACCTTTACATTAAAAAACGACACAAATGCTGTGTCGGGTATCAGTACAACAATTGTGAGGCGTTTTGTCCAGCGGATCTTTGATAAAAAGTGACAAAAGTCGCGTTAATTTTCGCTGTCCGATTTTTATCCTTTACATTTCAATGTCTGTGCGTTTTTTGGCCAATTTACCAGACAAATTCAGTTAAAACTGAAACCGCATCCAGGCAAAGTAAACGTTACCGTTGTTATACGTACCCGGTATGTAGGTCATCTGAAACGTTGCCGGACCATAGCCGATGGAGGCAAGCGGCAAAAGTACCGGAACAGGAATGTATTTCCAGTTATCACGCGCCGTGAACCCTGCCGTATAGCCCAGCCCAAGACGGAAGTTGTCGTCTGATAACGGACGCCAGGTTTTTTCCCAGCCGTAGCCACCAATAGGCTCCCATTTATTGTAGGAGTCCTTAAACGCCATCAGGTACAGGCCATGCCAGTTACCTTTTTCATCCCAGCGAGACTGACCGAAACCAGCCCCCCACGGACGCTCGTTATAACGGTCTGTTTTTTCTTTATCGTAGGCAAAACGTGCATGCCACGTAATGGCCGGAATATAGAGATCGTAATGTTCAGGTTCGTTCCATGTTTGCGCGACGTTATCCGTGAAGGTGGTGAACCAGCTTTTATCCGCTGTATTGCTCTGTGCATTAACAGCAGACGCAAATGATAACTGCGCAATAATAAACAATAAAATCAGGGGGAATTTAATTCGTACAATCACAATGCCATTACCATATTTAGTATTCGGTGCAGACCTTAGCACAGAATACTTGAATGAACGCTTAACAGCATGAGTGTTATTCCTAATTACCATCCCGTTCCTGAGAATAGTCTGACGATACATAAACTGCATGCCTGAATAAGCACATGCAGTTGACATTTTTAACGTTGATGTAACAATTTGTAGAGTGCGGGAATAACTAACATCGACAATAACGGTGCAGTAACCATGCCACCAATCATCGGTGCAGCAATACGTTGCATCACCTCCGAGCCACTCCCATTGCCCCACATGATGGGCAGCAGTCCCGCCATAATCGTGGCGACCGTCATCACCTTCGGACGCACGCGCAGCACGGCACCTTCGTGGATCGCCCGCAATAGCACCGTATTTCCCCCTTCTGGCTCAAGCCTGTGATATTTATCAAGCGCATGATTCAAATATAGAACCATAATTACGCCGAATTCTGCTGCCACCCCGGAAAGGGCGATAAAGCCAACGGCCCCCGCCACAGACAAATTATATTCAAGCAGCCATAATAACCACACCCCACCAATAAGCGCGAAAGGCAATGTCCCCATTATTATCAGGACATTTGATATCCGCCTGAAGGTTAACCATAAAAGGACGCATATAATCATCAGCGTGACAGGTAAGACTATTTTAAGCGTCGCGGTCGCCCGTTCCAGATATTCAAACTGCCCGGACCAGGAGAGAGATACGCCCTGCGGCAATAGCACCTTCTCCTCCACCCGTTTTTGCATTTCATCTACGGCGGACTTCAGATCGCGCCCGCGTAAGTCCACGTAGATCCAGCTGGAAAGGCGCGCGTTTTCACTTTTTAGCATCGGTGGGCCTTCCGTCACGACGATATCGGCCAGTTCCCCCAGCGCCACCTGGCTACCGCTGGCGGTTACTACCGGCAACACCCGCAACGTGTCGACGTTATCACGCAAATCGCGGGGATAACGCAGGTTGATGGGGTACCGCTCGCGTCCCTGGATCACCTCACCAATGTTATCGCCCCCGACCAGCGTGGAGACCAGGCTTTGCAGTTCATCGACGGAAACGCCGTAGCGCGCGGCTTTTTGCCGGTCGATACGAATATCCACGTAGCGCCCGCCTTCCAGTCGCTCCGCCAGCGCCGAGGAGACGCCAGGAACGTCCTTCACCACCTGCTCAATCTGCCGGGCCACGCGCTCAATGTCGGCAATATTATTGCCGTTCACCTTAATGCCGACCGGGCTTTTGATCCCGGTTGCCAGCATGTCCAGACGGTTACGGACAGGGGGCACCCACACATTGGCAATGCCCGGCAGCGACACGGTTTTATCGAGCTCCTCCACCAGCTTTTGCGGCGTCATTCCAGGCCGCCACTGCTCGCGGGGCTTAAAGTGGATAGTTGTTTCCAGCATGGTTAATGGCGCGGGATCGGTTGCCGACTCCGCCCGACCAGCTTTGCCAAACACGCTCGCCACCTCCGGTACGCTTTTGATCAAGCGGTCCGTCTGCTGAAGCAGCCGCGATGCCTCGCGAGCAGAGATCCCCGGCAGCGTGGAGGGCATATAGAGTAAATCCCCTTCATCCAGCGGCGGCATAAACTCACTCCCCAGGCGGCTCAGCGGCCAGAGCGTGGCGATCAGCAGCAGACATGCCAGTGCCAGGGTCGTTTTCGGGAAGGTCAGTACCTTATCAAGCAACGGCTCATACAGGCGGATCAGGAGGCGGTTTATTGGGTTTGCCTTCTCATCCGGGATTTTCCCGCGAATAAAGAAGCCCATTAGCACCGGTACAAGGGTGATCCCAAGCCCGGCGGCCACGGCCATCGACCAGGTTTTTGTGAACGCCAGCGGCGAGAACATTCGCCCCTCCTGCGCTTCCAGCGAAAATACCGGTATAAATGACAGCGTGATGATTAACAGGCTGCAAAACAGCGCCGGTCCCACTTCAACCGCCGCCTTTTCCGCCAGACGCCAGTACTCTCCCGACGCAGGCTCCTTGCCCGGATTATCATGCCGCCACTGCTCCAGCACCTTGTGCATATTTTCAATCATGACAATTGCCGCATCCACCATCGCTCCGATGGCAATGGCGATCCCGCCGAGCGACATCATATTCGCGTTAATGCCCTGATAGTGCATCACCACAAAAGCCCCGAGGATCCCCAGTGGCAGAGAAACCATCGCCACCAGCGCGGAACGCAGGTGGAACAGGAACAGCGCGCACACCAGTACCACCACGGCAAACTCTTCGAGCAGCTTGTGCGTCAGCGTTTTGACCGACTCCTCAATCAGCGTGGAGCGATCGTAGACCGGAACAATCTCGACGCCCTGCGGCAGCGTTTTTTGCAGCTCGCTCAGTTTCGCTTTTACCGCGCGAAGGGTTTCCAGCGCGTTCTGCCCGTAGCGCATCACGATTACGCCGCCAGCAACCTCCCCTTCACCGTTAAGCTCCGCCACGCCCCGGCGGATCTCCGGGCCAATGCCAATGGTGGCGACATCTTTCAGCAGGACAGGTACGCCATCGCGGGTGGCGATCACCACATTGCGAAAATCCTCCAGCGAGCGCAAATAGCCCGTTGTCCGCACCATATACTCCGCTTCGCCCATCTCCAGCAGGGCGCCGCCGCTCTCTTTATTGGCGGCCTGCACCGCGCCGGATAGCTGGCTGTGGGTAATATTCAGCGCGCGCATTTTCGCCGGGTCCGCCACGATCTGATACTGACGCACCATTCCACCAATGCTTGCCACTTCAGAAACATTCGGTACCGTCTTAAGCTCGAACTTAAGCGTCCAGTCCTGAAGGGCCCGCAGATCTGCCAGGCTGTGTTTTCCACTACGGTCGATCAGTGCATATTCGTAGATCCAGCCGACGCCCGTCGCATCCGGCCCCAGCGACACCTTCACGCCCGGCGGAAACTGCGCCTGTACCTGGCTTAAATATTCCAGCACCCGGGATCGCGCCCAGTAAAGATCGGTGCCATCCTCAAACAGCACATACACATAAGCGTCACCAAACATTGAAAAACCGCGCACGGTTTTGGCACCCGGCACAGACAACATGGAGGTTGTCAGCGGCCAGGTCACCTGATCTTCAATCACCTGCGGCGCTTTCCCGGGGTAACTCGCTTTGATAATGACCTGCACATCAGACAGATCGGGCAACGCGTCCAGCGGCGCGCGCTGCACCGCCCACCAGCCCCAGCTGGCCATCATCAGCGCGGCCAGGATCACCAGCAGGCGGTTACGCAACGAGGCGCGAATCACAGCGGCAATCATGGCGTCACCTCCGGCATCACGCTACGCAGGCTGGCTTCGGAATCAATCAGGAATTGCCCGGACGTCACCACCTTATCGCCCTCTTTGACCCCGGACAGGATCGCCGTCCAGCCCTGCGCCGTCAGGCCGGTTTTCACCGTCACAGGCTGGAAATAACCGTCCCCGGTAGCCAGCAGCAGACGCGCAGACTCTCCGCTGTTGATCACCGCCTCTTCTGGCACCGCCAGCACCGGCGGGCCTTTCAGCTCTTCCGCACGCCTGACGGAGAGGTACATGCCCGGCTTCAGCTTATGTGCGGAATTTTCCAGCACGATACGGGCTTTCAGGGTTCGCGTGGCCGCCTCCATCTGCGGCAGCAATTCGCTGACCGTGCCGTGGAACTGCTCCCCCGGCCAGCTTTCTGAGGTTGCAACCACCTTGCTGCCCACCGCCAGAGACTGCGCCTGCGTTTGCGGGTAGTCGACCACCAGCCAGACCGGATCGAGGCTGGCGATCTCAAACAGCGGCGCCGTTGCGGTGATTTGCGCCCCTTCCCGCACGTCCAGCTTCACCACATAGCCCGCCCGGTTGGTGCGCAGAATGAGCGTGGTCTGCGGCTTACCGCTACGCTCCAGCAAACGAATGACCTCTTCTGGCATAAACTGCAACGCCAGCCGCTCGCGAGCGGCGCGGGTCAATGCGGCATCGCCAAGCTGACGAACCGCGAGATACTCCTGCTGGGCGGCGGTCCACTGCGGGATCCACAGTTGCGCCAGCGCCTCTCCGGCTTTTACCTGCTGCTGCGGCGCATTAACAAACAATTTTGACACCACGCCATTGGCCGGGGCTGACAACACCGAGACGTTACGTTCATCCGTTGCAACCGTGGCAAAGGCCGAGAACGGCGAAACCAGCTGGCGCATCTCAACGTTGGCGGTTTTCATCCCCAGGTTTTGCTGCTGTTGAGTGCTGATGGCCACGCCTGACGCCGCCTGCGCTTCATCGGCGTAGCGTGGGACCAGATCCATATCCATAAAAGGGGATTTACCCGGCTTATCGAAGCGCTGACCGGGCACCATGGGGTCGTACCAGTAAAGCACCTTGCGTTCTGATGGTTGTGAAGCCGCATCCGGCTGATGCGTCTGCTTCTGTCCGACAAAATAGCCGCCAACGGCAGCTATCGTGATGGCAATCGCCATTAACGTTGTTTTTTTCATTGCGCCAGCTCCTGCGGGATCAGCCAGTTCACGGCAGCCCAGGTTCGCGCCATTTCGCGCTCCGCCTGGTTCACCGCCAGTTCCGTATCCAGTACGCCACGACGCGCCTCCAGCAGGGCCGGAAGCGCCGACTGTCCAGAACGATATTGCGCCGTCAGCACCGCCAGCCGTTGTCGCTGCAACGGTAGTACCTCGTCCCGCTGACGCTGCCACACCGTTTGCGCAGCCTGATACTGCGCCACCAGCGTTTGCACCTGGGCAATGTGTTCGCGTTTGAGCAGCGTCAGTTGATCCACCGCCTGCATTGAGCGGGAAACATCGGCGGCGTAATCCTTGTCCTGACGTTTTGACTGGAACAAAGGCAGATCCACGCTGAACATCACGCCAGCCATATCGTCATAGCCTTCGGCGCGGTGGGCGTAATAGACCTCCACATCCACATCGGGTAGCGCTGCCACGGCAGATTGCGCTGAACGCGCTTTCGCGGTCTCTGCTTCACGTCGCGCGGCCTCCACTTCCGGGTGTCTGGCAATCCCCTCCTGCAACGTTTTTTCATCGGCAGGAAGGCGCTGATAGCGCGGCAGCGGACCGCGAACCGCCGTAATAGCGTGCCCTGTTAGCTCCAGCAGACGGCTTTGCGCCAGTTGCACATCCCGCTGCGCCAGCGTCTCTTTGTCGCGCATGGCGCTGAGGATCATTTGCAGGGCCAGTACGCTGTCCGGCGTTGCGCCTCCCGCCCCGACGCTCGCCTTCTGCACGCCCCGCTGGCGTTCCGTTTCACGGACCAGCGTTCTGGCCGTTTTCAGCGCCTGCTGTGCCAGCGCCAGATCCAGCCAGGCCTGGGCGGTATCACGCTGAAGCGCGGCACGTACGGCCTCGGTTTTTGCCAGCACGCTTCGCGCCTGCGCCTGAAAAGTCTGTGCTTTACGTTCCCGCTTCTCTGAGCTGACGTAGCTTTGCATGATGCCAACCTTCTGCATGGTCATCCCTTCGCGCGTAAGCCGCCGATCGTTGCTGCCCTGTACCGGCACGTTTTCAATACCGAATTTCAGTTTTGGATCAGGTAATTGCGTGGCGGAATCCGCCATCGCATCCAGCGCCTGCGCTTCGTTACGGCTGGCGGAGAGTTCTGCCGAGTAGCGCTGGGCTTCGGTCAGGGTGTGTTCGAGCGTCCACGGCTCCGCCTGCGCGGCGGAGGTTAACAGGCCGAACAACACCCCACCGAGCCACATACTCAGTGTGTGTTGTTTCATGGTGACCTCGCTTAGCGCGCTGGCGTCAGCGAGATAATCTGGAAACTGTCACCCGCACGCTCAAGCGTGAAGGTCACTTCATCCCCCGGTTTGGCGCCATTCAGCGTGGCGCCGGCAGATAAAGTAAACGGCATGGTCATCGCTGGCCATTTTAGTTCCGGTATGGCCTCGTGACGGAGCATGACGGCATTGTCAGAGATCGACTGAACCACGCCGCGGCCCTGCCAGGTCTGGTTTGCCTGAACGGTATAAGAAGCGAAAGAGATGGACGCGCCAACCAGCGCGGAAAGGAATAGGGTACGCATGATAAAACTCCTGTTAAACGTTAAGTAAATAAAATCAACGAATTAACAGGTTTTTACTCCCGAAACCGGCAATAGCGGATCGTTGCCGGCGGCCCCACAGCAGGAGGGGTAACAGACCACGCAGAATGGCTTGCAGATGAACACTCTGGCGTCGTTAAGGTCAGCGTCATGGCGGCAGGCAGCGCCACCAGATGCGGCTGGGCAGATTCTTTTTGTACCTGATCCGGCACACAATGTTTTTCACACAGCGGTGAAGCACCGGCAGCATAATGCGGCCCCGGTTCCGCCATCATATCCATATGCTGGATGGTGGCCACCTCACCGCGCAAATCCATTGAACATTGATGGGAGGCGACGGCCACCTGACTCTGGATTAACAGCCAGCCAAACGCCAGCAAAAACATCAGCAGATGTTTTTTGATAAAGCGCAGGCGATACGTCCAGCTGGCGTGCATATTCAGATCGTCGGATAGGGTAAAAGTGAACCGAATATAAGCAGGCAAAAGAATGAAAGAGAAGTAGTTTTAAAGAGATTTACGTTTTTAAATCGATTGTCGGCAAGTAATACTCAAAACCTTAACACTTCACCATCAATTTAATGACATATAATATCTATTCATCAGGTCAATAACGTCTTAATATAAATGACGCAGGGTTAGCAAAAATATCGTCATCATTGCCTTTAGTAGTCTCTTTCTTGATTTTAATCAGCAAGGACTGGCCATTTATTCGGCACATTTCAGGCTTCTTTTTTATTGATTATTTGTCTCTCGGGCAGCAAGGATACAGGGGAAATCATGCTTACTTTTCTCGAACTCCTCATTGGAGTCGTGGTCATTGTCGGTGTAGCACGCTACATCATTAAAGGTTACTCAGCCACTGGCGTGCTATTTGTCGGCGGCCTGACGCTGCTGATCATTAGCGCGCTAATGGGTCATCAGGTTTTACCCGCCAGCGAAGCCAGCACCGGATATACCGCTACCGATATTGTGGAATATATAAAAATTCTGCTGATGAGCCGCGGCGGCGACCTGGGCATGATGATCATGATGCTCTGCGGATTTGCTGCCTATATGACCCATATCGGTGCGAATGATATGGTGGTGAAGCTGGCTTCTAAGCCGCTGCAATATATTAACTCCCCCTATCTGCTGATGGTCGCGGCTTATTTCCTGGCCTGTCTGATGTCATTAGCCGTTTCCTCAGCAACAGGCCTTGGCGTGCTGTTAATGGCGACGTTATTCCCGGTAATGGTTAACGTCGGGATCAGCCGTGGCGCAGCGGCGGCTATTTGCGCCTCTCCGGCGGCGATTATTCTCTCCCCTACTTCCGGTGACGTGGTGCTGGCAGCGAAAGCCGCGGAAATGTCGCTGATTGACTTCGCCTTCAAAACCACACTGCCAATCTCCATCACCGCTATTCTCGGCATGGGCGTGGCGCATTTCTTCTGGCAACGCTACCTCGATAAGAAAGAGAACGTCAGCCATGAGATGATGGACGTCAGTGAAATCACCACTACCGCCCCGGCGTTTTATTCCATCCTGCCCTTCACGCCGATTATTGGCGTGCTTATTTTTGACGGCAAATGGGGCCCTCAGCTGCACATCATCACTATCCTGGTGATCTGTATGCTGCTGGCGGCCATCCTGGAATTTGTTCGTGGCTTTAATACCCAGAAGGTGTTCACGGGTCTTGAAGTCGCCTTCCGCGGCATGGCGGATGCCTTCGCGGGCGTGGTGATGCTGCTGGTTGCCGCAGGGGTGTTTGCTCAGGGGCTGAGCACCATCGGCTTTATCCAGAGCCTGATCTCTATCGCCACCTCTTTCGGCTCGGCCAGCATTATCCTGATGCTGGTGCTGGTGGTACTGACCATGCTGGCGGCGATGACTACCGGCTCCGGTAACGCGCCGTTCTATGCGTTTGTTGAGATGATCCCTAAGCTGGCACACTCCTCCGGCATCAACCCGGCTTACCTGTCCATTCCGATGCTCCAGGCCTCCAACCTGGGTCGTACCATTTCTCCGGTATCGGGCGTAGTGGTTGCGGTGGCGGGGATGGCAAAAATCTCTCCGTTTGAAGTGGTAAAACGCACGTCAGTGCCGGTGCTGGTTGGCCTGATTATCGTTATTATCGCCACCGAAGTGCTGGTTCCCGGCGCTGCCTAAGCGAAATTCCTGCTTTCCAAAAAGCGCCTGCGGGCGCTTTTTGTGCTTTAATAACCCCCAGAAATTAATCGCGCCCAACCAATCAGGAAAGCAAATGTTCAGGAAGGATATCGTTATCCCGTCTGGCGCAGTAGCGCTTGCACTCTGTGTCTTCTCAATTCAGGCAGATCCGCTTAAGCCAACCCAGTACGGCGATTTCGATCGCTACGTTCTGGCTCTTTCCTGGCAAACGGGATTTTGCCAGAGTATGGTCGAACGCAACCGTGACGAACCGGAAGAGTGTCGCCTGCAAAAAGAGAGCAGCAACAAAACCGATTTTCTGACCGTCCACGGCTTATGGCCAGCACTGCCGAAATCTATTGCCGCTCGCGGAGTGGATGAACGCCGCTGGATGCGCTTCGGCTGTGCCACTCGTCCGGTTCCGAATATGCCGGAAGCAAAAGCCAGCCGCAAATGTGACGCCGCAGAGACCGGACTATCGCTAACGGGCGCGGCGAAGCTTAACAGCGTGATGCCCGGCGCGGGCGGCAACTCCTGCCTTGAACGTTATGAATACGCGAAACACGGCGTCTGCTTTGGTTTTGATCCCGACGCTTACTTCGGCACCATGGTGCGCATGAACCAGGAAGTGAAAAATAGTGCGGTTGGGGAATTTCTGGCGGAAAACTATGGCAAGACCGTCCGCCGTAGCGATTTTGATGCAGCCGTGGCCAAAAGCTGGGGGAAACAGAACGTAAAAGCGTTCAAGCTTACCTGCCATGGCAATCCGGCTTATCTGACCGAGATGCAGATCTCGCTAAAATCCAGCACCATTAACAACTCGCTCTCAGCCAGCACCTTTGCGCCACAGCCGCATCCGGGCAACTGCGGCAAACAGTTTGTTATCGATAAAGCTGGTTACTGATTGTTCCTGCGCGCATCCGGGCGTACCAGATCGAAGCGATGGCTGTCGCTGATGCCGTAGTAGGCGGACGGTCCACCCGCACGCAGAATGGGCTGCGCTTTCGCGGTCTGGTAAATCCCCTCTTCCAGCAAACTCTCAGCGATATGGACGCCCACCACTTCGCCGAGCACCAGCCAGGTATCAATCGGTGTCCCATCCGCGCCGGTCAACTGAATGCACTGTGACAATCGACACTCGAAATTCACCGGGCTTTCCGCCACGCGCGGCGAGCTCACAAGCTGGCTGACTACGGGCGTCAGGCCGGCAAAGGTAAATTCATCCTCGCCATGAGGGAGTGTGGCGGAGGTTTCATTCATCGCCTCAGCCAGATCGCGCGTTGCGAGGTTCCAGACAAACTCTTCCGTTTCGGTAATATTCCGCACGCTATCCTTCCAGCCGTTGCTGGAAAAACCAATGATCGGTGGGCGATAGTTAAAGCAGTTAAAGAAGCTGTACGGGGCAAGGTTCAGTTGTCCGGCCTTATCACAGGATGAAATCCAGCCAATCGGACGTGGACCGATAATGGCGTTCAGCGGGTCGTGCGGCAGGCCGTGCCCCTGAGACGGTTGGTAAAAGTACATATCGCTCTCTCTACGCTGGGGCTGCAACGCGCATTGCCCGGTTTAAGTTTTACCAGCGTAACGAAATTTCCGTTCAGCGTGAATCGGGATGCCGGGTTTATTGCCAAAAATTCATATGGCGCACGAATGTGACCTTCATCACTTCAAACTTAGGGTTTCAGACAGTATCATCAGATAAGTTAAACCCTCGCTGCCAGACGGCGAGGGTTTTCTTTTGGATTGGTTTCTGCGTTACACGCAGCATTAACGACATGGAGTAAAAATGTCCAGACCTACGATTATCATCAATGAACTCGACGCAGAACGTATTGACCGACTGTTGGAGAAACCAGAATTCGCCTCGCTGCCGGTTGCCGATGCGCTGAACGAAGAGCTAGACCGGGCGCAAATGTGTACGCCTGAGACCATGCCGCATGATGTGGTCACCATGAACAGCCAGGTGAAGTTCCGCAACCTGACCACCGGAGAGGAACTCACCCGTACGCTGGTCTATCCGGCGCAGATGACCGACAGCAGCATGCAGCTTTCGGTGCTGGCACCCGTGGGCGCGGCGCTGCTTGGACTGCGCACGGGCGATACTATCCACTGGGAACTCCCGGGCGGCGCCTCAGCCCATCTGGAAGTACTTGAGCTGCTCTACCAGCCCGAAGCCGCTGGCGATTACCTGCGTTAATCCCTTCTGAACAAGCGACCCCGCTTTGCACAGAGGATGCACCTGCATCCTCTTTCCGCAAATTCACCCGATTGTGTTATATCGGACAAAAACCGCTTAATCCATGTTTACTCTGTCGTAGTGCCGTGGGGACGAAACCTCACACAACGCCGCCGGGGAAGGCATTCACCAGTCCCTTCACTTTCTGCTGCGCTGCCTCCGGGGTGTCTGCGCCAGGCACCAGGATCACCTTGCGGCACTCCTCCTCCCGTTTTTCGAAGATCTTATAGGCGCGCTCCGCATCAGCCAGCGGAAGATAGTGGGTCACAATATCTTCCGGTGTAAGCAACCCTTTTTCGATAAGCGGCAGCAGCTCTCCCAGCCAGGCGTGGACGTGCGTCTGCCCCATCTTAAAGCTCAGCCCTTTATCGAAGGCATCGCCAAACAGGAAGCCATGGATGAAACCGGCGTACACGCCCGGCACGCTGACCACGCCGCCGCGTCGCACCGCAGCAATGCACTGGCGCAGGGCTTTGCCGCTGCTGCCTTCAATTTTCAGGTTACTGAGGATCGTTTCCGTCGTGCTGCCTTTGGCCTCAAACCCGACGGCATCAATCACCGCATCCACCCCGCGCTGCCCGGCCGTTTGCTCAATGATTTTCTCCGCCGCGTCGTTATCGTCATCAAAGTTAATCGGGATCGCGCCGTAGCGCTCCTGGGCAAACCGCAGTCGATAGGGATGATGGTCAACCACAAAAATCTGCTCTGCGCCGAGAAGCCGCGCGCAGGCAATGGTCAGTAACCCCACCGGCCCGGCCCCGAATACGGCGACGCTGGAGCCTTTCTGGATCTGCGCATTTTTCGCCGCCTGCCAGGCGGTAGGCAGAATATCTGACAGGAAAAGCGCTTTGTCGTCTGACAGCAGCTGAGGCACTTTAAACGGCCCCACGTTGCCTTTCGGCACGCGCACATACTCCGCCTGTCCGCCCGGCACGCCGCCGTAAAGATGGCTGTAGCCAAACAGCGCGGCAGGGGCGGGAATTTGCTTTTTGTTCAGCGCCGCGCCCTGCCCGCGGTTCGTGTTTTCGCAGGCCGCGTACTGTTGCATCTGGCAAAAGAAACAGTCACCGCAGGCAATCACAAACGGGATCACCACCCGGTCACCTTTCTGCACGTTCTTCACTTCGCTCCCGCACTCCACCACCTCGCCCATAAATTCATGACCAAAGATATCGCCGTGCTGGACCTTGGGAATTTTTCCGCGATAAAGATGCAAATCAGAACCACAGATCGCCGTGGCCGTTACGCGCAGGATGATATCGTCAGGCTGTTCGATGCCCGGATCGGGGACATTATCGACCCGAACATGATGTGGACCGTGATAGGTGAGAGCTTTCATGCAACCTCCGAAAGGGTGTGGGTAAGCTTATAAAAGGGTAGCTACCTCTCGGGATATGCCCCGGAATCCGGCTGTTTTGAGATTTATCCTGGCGAGATAAAAGTGCTGTCGGGATTACAGAAACCATTTATATTTTGTGGTTGAATGATTGCAGCGTTTATAAACAAGGAGAAACGGATATGTATCAAACAATCATTATGCCGGTTGATGTTTTCGAAATGGAACTGAGTGATAAGGCTGTACGTCATGCGGAATTTCTCGCGCAGCAGGACGGAGTTATTCATCTTCTGCATGTTTTACCGGGCACTGCCAGCCTGAGCCTGCATCGTTTCGCTGCTGATGTGCGTCGTTTTGAAGAGCATTTACAGCATGAAGCCGAGACGCGCCTGCAAACCATGGTCGGGCACTTCAGCATCGATCCTTCCCGCATAAAAACCCACGTCCGATTCGGTAGCGTGCGTGACGCCGTAAATGAGCTTGCCGGGGAATTAAATGCCGACGTGGTAGTGATTGGTTCGCGCAACCCGTCTATTACCACGCACCTGCTGGGGTCGAACGCCTCCAGCGTGATCCGCCACACCCACATTCCGGTGATGGTCGTCAGATAAAAAAAGAGGCCACCTTTTGGTGGCCTCTTGTATTGCAGGTGTCGTCTTGCTTTCTTTTATTATGCAGTTTTGGTGCGGATCAGGTAATCAAACGAGCTCAGCGAGGCTTTCGCACCTTCACCGGTAGCGATGATGATCTGCTTGTACGGCACGGTGGTGCAGTCGCCCGCCGCAAATACGCCCTTCACGCTGGTTTCGCATTTCGCATCGATGATGATCTCGCCCATGCGGTTGCGCTCAATTGCGCCTTCCAGCCAGGTGGTGTTTGGCAGCAGGCCAATCTGAACGAAGATCCCCGCCAGCGCTACGCTGTGGATATCGCCACTCACGCGGTCACGGTATTCCAGACCGGTCACTTTGCTGCCGTCGCCTTTCACTTCTGTCGTCTGGGCATTGAGCACAATGTCGACGTTATTCAGGCTACGTACTTTATCCTGTAACACCTGGTCCGCTTTCATCTCAGGGGCGAACTCCAGCAGGGTAACGTGTTCAACAATTCCCGCCAGATCGATAGCCGCTTCCACACCGGAGTTACCGCCGCCGATCACCGCTACGCGTTTACCTTTGAACAGCGGGCCGTCACAGTGCGGGCAATAGGTCACGCCTTTGGTGCGATACTGATCTTCGCCCGGCACGTTCATGTTGCGCCATTTCGCGCCAGTGGCAATGATCACGCTGCGCGCCTTCAGCACCGCGCCGGACGCCGTTTCAATCTGGTGCAAACCACCCTCGACCGCGGCCGGAACCAGTTTGCTGGCGCTCTGGCTGTCAATGACATCCACGTCGTAGTCGCTGACGTGCGCTTTCAACGCCCCGGCCAGCTTCTGGCCTTCGGTTTTCGGCACGGAAATGTAGTTTTCAATGTCTACGGTATCCAGAACCTGACCACCGAAACGCTCGCCCATCAGACCGGTACGGATCCCTTTACGTGCGGAGTAAACCGCTGCCGCCGCGCCCGCCGGGCCGGAGCCAACAATCAGCACGTCATACGCATCACGTTGGTTCAACTCTTCCGCCGCACGTTTTTCTGCGCCGGTATCCACTTTGGCGACGATTTCGGTCAGCGTCATACGCCCCTGGCCGAACTCCTGACCATTCAGATAAACCGCCGGAACGCCCATCACGTTGCGCTCGGTGATTTCGTTCTGGAACGTACCGCCGTCAATCGCCGTGTGCTTAATGCGTGGGTTGAGCACTGACATCAGGTTCAGCGCCTGCACCACGTCCGGGCAGTTGTGGCAGGAGAGCGAGTAATAGGTTTCAAACTCAAAATCACCGTCGATATCGCGGATCTGCTCCAGCAGCGCCTGCGCTTCTTTTGACGGATGACCACCGGTCCACAGCAGCGCCAGCACCAGGGACGTAAATTCGTGCCCCAGCGGAGAACCCGCGAAACGCGGCCCCTGGTCAGACCCTGGGTTGGCGATCAGGAAAGAAGGCTTACGGACTGCCAGCGTGTTGTCTTCTTTGAAGGTCACTTTCGGCGACAGCTCAGCAATCTCTGTCAGCAGCGCTTTGATTTCTGCCGATTTCGCGCTGTCGTCCAGCGTGGCAATCAGCTCAACAGGTTTGGTCAGTTTCTCAAGGTAGGCCTTGAGCTGGGTTTTCATGTTAGTGTCGAGCATTATTCTTCCCTCTCTTAAAACGTCATCATGCAAGCCGCCTTAAACGGGCTGCCTGAATGCAACTTGCATCATGGTGCTGGAATGAAATGGGCGCGGGTGCGCCCATTGATTGCCGGGTGGCACTTCGTTTACCCGGCCTACGGTACTGTAGGCCTGTGCAAGCGTAGCGCCGCCAGGCTTTACAGACTTAGATCTTGCCGACCAGGTCCAGAGATGGCGCCAGCGTCGCTTCGCCTTCTTTCCATTTCGCCGGGCACACTTCGCCTGGGTGAGAAGCAACGTACTGAGCCGCCTTCACTTTGCGCAGCAGGTCAGATGCATCACGGCCGATACCTTCAGCGGTAACTTCGATAGCCTGGATAATGCCCTGCGGGTCAACAACGAAGGTCGCACGGTCAGCCAGGCCTTCATCTTCACGCATGTTGTCGAAGTTACGGGTCAGGGCGCCAGTCGGGTCGCCGATCATCGCGTATTTGATTTTCGCGATAGTTTCAGAGCTGCTGTGCCACGCTTTGTGGGTGAAGTGGGTATCGGTAGAAACAGAGTAAACGTCTACGCCCAGCTTTTGCAGTTCTTCGTAGTGGTCTGCAACGTCGCCCAGTTCGGTCGGGCAAACGAAGGTGAAGTCAGCCGGATAGAAGAAGAACACGCTCCAGCGGCCTTCGGTATCTTTCTCAGTAACTTCGATGAACTCACCGTTTTTGAACGCCTGGTTTTTGAAAGGTTTAATTTTGGTGTTAATCAAGGACATCTGTACTTCCTCCGTGTTTTCGTTGAGGTGTAAGGTAACCAACTTTGTTCATCGGGGCTAATGCGTATGCTTTATCAAATCAATCAGCCAAACCTTACAACAGCAACAAGACAGCAAGGTGAACCTTTTACAGGAAAGCCTGAAAGTAAAAAGGCCGCCTCAACGGGCGGCCCTGATACCTGAATTCCCCGCAGGTACATTCAGTGCCAGCCGAAGCTGGCGTTGCGTTGCGCTCTACATACCTTGTATCAAGGCCGTAACAGCGGTTTGATTACAGCACCCCTGCGCGCAATGAGCAATGCATAAGAGGGATAGTCCTGCCTATGGCTGTGATAGGCAGATTCGAACAGGTCATTGAAACATTATAAATTTAATTTCATTATGGGTTTCACGCTATATATAAACGCCATTTGTCATTCAAATAATTCAATCACACTTTAAAGATAAAATTATCTTAATAACTCTTGAAGATATGTTTCAATAATCCAAAGCCGTGATATATTAAGATCACTTAAATTTTAAATTAAGCGAGTTATTCACACGGATTGTAAAGGGTAACTACACTCTGTCGTACTCCATGGTGTGATAACGACAGCAAACTCAACTCACTCAGGACGAAACATGGCAAACCTCTACGACCTAAAAAAATTCGATCTCAATCTGTTAGTTATCTTCGAATGCATTTACCAACATCTCAGTATCAGTAGGGCTGCCGAGACGCTTTATATCACACCATCCGCCGTCAGCCAGTCGCTGCAACGCCTGCGCGGTCAGCTTGATGACCCCCTGTTTATCCGTTCAGGGAAGGGAATTACGCCCACCACGGTAGGTACTAACTTGCATCATCATCTGGAAAAAAATCTCAATCAGCTTGAGCAGACGATCAACATGATGCATCACTCGGACATCAAGAAAAAGTTCGTTATCTATTGCACTCAAATGGTGTCTCCTGGTTCGATGCTGGAACCGTTGAAGCTTTTAATATCTGAGGAGAATTATGAGGTAGAACAAAGAGATATGCTTATTTCCTCCGAATCAGCGGAAGATTTGTTGGCCTATCGTAAAGCCGATCTCATCTTCTCTATCGCACCTATCCACAATCGCTCTGTGGTCTGCACCCACTTCACTACGGTGCCGATAGCCTTAATCTGTAGAGCAGACCACCCAAGGCTCGCTGACACAGCTACGGTGGACGCGCTATACCAGGAGAAATTCACTTTTTACCAGAGTGCTCATCCGGGTGTAAAAGAGTTCCAGAGTCGGGCCAATGACGCTTTTCCGGAAAGAAATATTGCTTTTCGCACCGACTCCCTTAGCTCTCTCATCTCTATGGTCAGTTCATCTGATTTGTTAGGCTATATCCCCGTGTCGATCTATGAAACATTTAAAGAATCTTTGAAATTAAAAAGGCTTGAGCCACCGTTTGCGCTGCCTGAATTAAAGATCTATATGCTCTACGGCCGTTCATCACTGAATAGCTCTGTTTTTTCAACATTCATTGAAAAAATGCATAAGCTCTGCGTTTCTCCGCCGTCTGCGTAAAATACATTTGCATGGTGAATATAATTAAAGCGAACCGAAAAAAATGACTCCGTGAAATTAAGGATAAATAATTCCATAATATCGTTTTGATTTTCCCCAGACATTTAACACGCAGGACGCGATTAATCATGTCGAACTATAAAATCCCTTTACAGGAAAATGTTTTAGACGCTTCTGCGGAACGCATACACTGGACGCTTAACAATTTCCCCAGGGTATGCGTTTCCTTTTCCGGTGGAAAAGATTCTACCGTGATGCTGCATCTTGTTGCTCAGAAAGCACGGCAATTAAAGCGAAAAATAGACGTCATCTTTCTGGACTGGGAAGCGCAATTCTCGTCGACCATTCAGCATGTTGACGCTATGAAAACGCTCTATCGGGATGTTATCCACCAGTTCTGGTGGGTAGCGCTTCCGCTCACGACCCAGAACGCCCTGTCACAGTTTCAACCTGAATGGCAGTGCTGGGAACCCGGAACAAACTGGGTTCGCCAGCCACCAGAAGATGCCATTACCGATTATCACTATTTCGATTTTTATCAGCAGGGAATGACGTTTGAAGCCTTCGTGCGCGAGTTTGCCGAATGGTATGCGCAAAGACGTCCTTCCGCAGTCATGGTGGGGATCCGCGCCGATGAATCTTACAACCGCTTTCTGGCTATCGCGTCGGCGCGTAAGCAGCGCTTTTCTGACGATAAACCCTGGACGACCGTCGCCCCGGGTGGGCACGCCTGGTATATCTACCCACTGTACGACTGGAAAACCGCCGACATCTGGACGTGGTTCGCGAAATCAAAATGTTGCTATAACCCGTTATACGACCTGATGTACAAGGCGGGGGTGCCGCCGCGTTATATGCGCATCTGCGAACCGTTTGGTCCGGAACAGCGTCAGGGCTTATGGCTCTATCATGTCATTGAACCCGAACGCTGGGCGGCTATGTGTGAACGCGCCTGCGGCGTGCGAAGTGGAGGTATTTATGCCGGGCACGATAACCATTTTTATGGCCACCGGAAGATCCTGAAACCTGACCATCTCGGCTGGCGCGAATACGCCATGCTGCTACTCGACAGCATGCCGCAAAATACGGCGGAACATTACCGAAATAAAATTGCAATTTATCTCCACTGGTATCAAAAGCGAGGCCTGGAGGATATTCCCGATACGCAGGAGGGTGACATTGGCGCAAAAGATATCCCTTCCTGGCGACGCATTTGCAAGGTTTTACTCAACAATGACTACTGGTGCCGGGCTCTCTCATTTAGTCCAAACAAACCTAAACACTATCAACGCTACAGCGAAAGAGTGAAAGCCAAACGCAAGGAATGGGGGATTTTATGCAGCAGCAAATAATCAGAGAAATGCAGACGTACCTGCAGGCCCTTTCTGAAGAAGAGAAAATCGGCGCTATTAATGCCTTTCGCCAGGCATTACACGAAATCAGCCCTTTTAATAATCAACCCGTCGACTGCGTATTGTGGATAAAACAGACTGACATCACCGCCAATGACTACAACCCAAATAATGTCGCTCCGGCGGAGAAGCGGTTGCTCAGCAAATCACTGGAGCTGGATGGATTCACACAACCTATCGTTGTGACGGAAAATGCGCCTGAGAGCTATGAAATTGTCGATGGATTCCATCGCCATGAGCTTGGCAGTCATCGGGCTATTCTGAAGCGTCAACTTAAAGGTTACCTCCCTGTTACCTGCCTGCGTAAAGCACGTCAGGAAAAGTTCGATCGCATGGCTGCAACCATTCGTCACAACCGCGCGCGTGGACGCCACCAGATCAATGCCATGTCAGAAATCGTGCGAGAACTGGTGCTTATGGGCTGGAGTGAGCAGAAAATTGGCCTGGAGTTGGGTATGGACAGCGATGAAGTGCTGCGACTGAAGCAAATCAACGGTCTGCTGGAACTCTTCGCGGACCGTCGTTTTTCAGAAGCCTGGACGGTTGAATAGTCAGAGCGAATTTAAGCGCGCAGCCGCTGCCAGCAGCGTCGACTCCTGCTTCGCAAAGCAAAGACGAATCAGTTTATGCGGGAAGGGATCGGCGCAGAACACCGACAGCGGAATGGCCGCCACGCCCACCTCTTTCGTCAGCCACTGGCAAAAACTGACATCATCCAGATCGGAAATCGCGCTGTAGTCCGCCAGCAGGAAGTAGGTGCCTTCGCATGGCAGGATCTCCAGCCGACTCTCGCTCAAGGCAGTCACAAACCGATCCCGCCGCGCACGGTAAAAAGCTGGCAGGTCCCGGTAATGTTCAGGTTCAGCGCGCAGCATATCCGCCAGCGCCAGCTGGGCGGGTGTGTTTACGGCAAACGTCAAATACTGGTGCACTTTACGCAGCTCAGCGCTGATGGCGGCGGGCGCCACGCAGTACCCTACCTTCCAGCCGGTCATATGGTAGGTTTTCCCAAATGATGATACCGCGATTGCGCGCTCGCGAAGCTGCGGATGCGCCAGCACGCTGGCATGACCCTCCTCGGCAAAGCAGATGTGCTCATACACCTCGTCGCTCAGAACATAGATTTCACGTTCGGCGATGGCCTGCCACAGGGCGGCAAAATCGCTTTTCTGCCACACCGTCGCCGATGGGTTGTGTGGCGTATTCAGGATCACCAGCCGGGTTTTATCGCTCAGCAGCGCGGCAAACGCCTGCCAGTCCGGACGAAAATGCGGCGGCTGGAGCGCCACGCGTTTCACCACGCCACCGGCCAGTTCAATCGCCGGGGCGTAGCTATCGTAGCTTGGGTCAAAACAAATCACCTCATCGCCCGTACGCACCAGGGCGGTTATCGCCGCATACAGCGCTTCGGTCGCCCCTGCGGTTACCGTGATATCGCTGTTCGTGTCAGGCTTATGGCCGTATAACTCCGCCGTTTTATCCGCAATGGCTTCACGCAACGCCTGCACGCCGGTCATCGGCGCATACTGGTTGGCTCCCTGCGCAACGTGGTACGCCAGACGCTCCTGCAAATATTTCGGCCCGTCAAAATCCGGGAAACCTTGTGAGAGGTTAATGGCGTTGTGCTGCTGCGCCAGGGCGCTCATCTGCGTAAAAATCGTCGTGCCGAGATTCGGAAGTTTACTCTGCGGGATCAACGGGTTATTGCTCATTGTAGTGTGCCTGCCTGTAATACTTATGTTGCTGACACTATAACACGATGTTAGTCTTTGGCAATCAAGACGCTTAGACGTCTAAATGATATAAATATTCCTGACCGAGAGGGTAAAAGGAAATGACAGACAACCTGCAACTCACACACCTGGTCGAGGCCTGCCGCTGGATTGGCGCTAAAGGCTGGGCGCCCGCTACCGGCGGCAATATGTCCGTGCGTCAGGATGAACATCTGTGCTGGCTGAGCGAATCCGGAAAAGACAAAGGCAGCCTGACCACCGCCGATTTTCTACAGGTTGAAATCGCCACCAACCGTGCGCCTTCTGGCCGTAAACCGTCGGCAGAGACCGGGCTGCATACCCTCATCTACCGCCTGTTCCCCGAGGCTAACGCCGTCCTGCACGTTCACACCGTCAATGCCACGGTGCTGTCACGGCTGGTCAACGAGACCGAGCTGAAGATCTCCGGCTTCGAGATGCAAAAATCCCTTACCGGGCAGACCACGCATCGGGATACGGTGGCCATCCCGGTGTTTGATAATGACCAGGACATCGACGCCCTCGCCTCTCGCATCGCCCATTACGCGCAGGAACGCCCGCTTAATTATGGTTTTCTTCTGCGCGGTCATGGCTTAACCTGCTGGGGACGCGACGTGGCCGAAGCTCGCCGTCATCTGGAAGGTTTAGAATTCTTATTTGAATGCGAAATGCGTTTACGACAATGGGAGAGAGTATGATTCGCGCGATTGTGACGGATATTGAAGGGACCACCAGCGATATCCGTTTTGTCCATGATGTTTTGTTCCCTTACGCGCGTGAGCGGCTGGCGGCCTTTGTGACCGCGCAGCAGTACGCCGAGCCGGTCAAATCGATTCTGGACAACCTGCGCGATGAAATCAGCACTCCGCATGCCAGCGTCAGCGATCTCATCAACGTGTTGTTTACCTTTATGGATGAAGACCGCAAATCGACGGCGCTCAAAGCCCTGCAAGGCATCATCTGGCAGGACGGTTACATCAACGGTGACTTTACCGGCCATCTCTACCCTGATGTACTGCCCGCGCTGGAAAAATGGAAGGCACAAGGGATTGATCTCTATGTTTATTCCTCTGGCTCCGTCGCCGCGCAGAAACTGTTATTTGGCTACAGCGACGAAGGTGATATTACTCATCTGTTCAGCGGCTATTTTGATACCCGCATCGGCGCCAAGCGTGAGGTGCAGTCTTATCAAAATATTGCGGCGCAAACGGGCATCGCCCCGTCGCAGATCCTGTTCCTGTCGGATATTCATCAGGAGCTGGACGCGGCTGAACAGGCGGGTTTTCGCACCCTGCAACTGATACGCGGTGAAGATGACGGCGCAAGCCATCACCATCAGATCCACCAGTTTGACGAGATTAACCCGGAGCAGATCCCTTCATGAGCGCATTGACCATTTATTCCGATAAAGACGCCAGTCATCACCTGTGGCACAGCACCGACGCCGCCGAGATTGCCCAACAGCTCAACGCCAAAGGCGTGCGGTTTGAACGCTGGGCGGCAGACCGTGATTTAGGGCAGGATCCCGCGCCTGAAGCCGTGATTGAGGCGTATCAGCATGCAATCGACAAGCTGGTGGCAGAGAAAGGTTATCAGAGCTGGGACGTGATTAGCCTTCGCGCCGACAATCCGCAGAAAGAGGCGCTGCGCGCGAAGTTTCTGAACGAACACACTCACGGCGAAGACGAAGTGCGCTTTTTCGTGGAAGGGGCGGGACTATTCTGCCTGCACATCGGCGATGAGGTGTATCAGGTGCTGTGCGAGAAAAACGACCTGATTTCCGTACCTGCAGGCACGCCGCACTGGTTTGACATGGGTTCAGAGCCGAACTTTACCGCCATTCGTATTTTCGACAATCCGGAAGGCTGGGTTGCCCAGTTTACGGGCGATGCAATCGCGGATGCGTATCCACGCCTGGCCTGATCTTTTCTCCCTACCCCGCAAAGTAATGCGAGCACCGTGCTATCCCCTCGCCCCTCTGGGGAGAGGGTTAGGGTGAGGGGAACATACGGCTCAGGGGGTCAGTTCCATACTCAGGCATTAATTAAATACTGGCGATAATCCTCTGCACATCTGCGCCAACCAGCCTCGCCAGATGCACAAACTCCACCACGTCCAACCTACGCTCACCGTTTTCCACTTTAGCAATAAACGATTGTGGCTTTCCCAGTGCCTCCGCAAGCTGCGCCTGAGTCATCCCCTTCTCTTTACGCGCTTTCTTCAACGCATTGATAACACGCTGGTATTCATCCGAGTAAACTGAAGCCATTGTTCCGATTCCATACAAATATCCTGAAATCGAATATCCTCCCGTTGCCTTTTTATCCCAAAATAGGATAATTGAGCGCGTAACGAACACATGTAAGGAGGACACAATGCAACATCAGAACTGGCACCCGGCCGATATTATCGCTGCACTAAAGAAACATGGAACAAGCCTGGCTGCGTTGTCCAGAAAGGCTGGCCTTTCCTCATCCACACTGGCAAATGCGCTTACCCGACCATGGCCTAAAGGTGAATTGCTTATCGCTCAGGTGCCAGACATTCCACCCGATGTGATATGGCCGGAAAGATACTTTGATGAAAAGGGAGAGCGAGTATTTCGTCAGATGAGGAATACCAAAAAGAGAAATCTGTCTTCAACATAATCAATGAATTCTCCCCCCTCACCCCAGCCCTCTCCCTCAAGGGAGAGGGGGTCTAAGGGCACTACCGTTTCGGCCCTTTCACATACCCCACCAGCTGATCCAACACCACGCCCCACCCTTCGTGGAAGCCCATCTGTTCATGCTGCTCGCGGATCTCCTTCGTTGGGTGACGCGCTATCGCCGTGTAGCGGGTTTTGCCCTCCCCCACATCTTCCAGCAGCAGGATCGCTGTCATAAACGGCTTTTCAGCCGGCTTCCAGCCCTCAGTATAGCCATCGGTAAAGACCAGCTTGTTCCCCGGATCGATTTCAAGAAATACGCCCCGGTTATCCATCCGCTGCCCGTCCACCTCAAACACGGTATTGAACCGCCCACCCACGCGCAGATCGAGGTCGCATTCAGTCACCTTATGGGGAGCAGGAATGAAGAAGTTTTTGATGTGCTCCGGTGTGGTCCAGCAGAGCCACAGCAGGTCGCTCGGTGCATCCACCACGCGTTCCAGTTTTAAGTCTGTTTCAGGATCGAGCGTCACGATAACGTCCTCTAAAGGGAACCCCTTACAAGGATAGTCCCACTCAGGCGAATTTCCCTTTCGCTACCTCTTCAGGGGTGACCACGCCCGTATCCAGCACCCAGCCGCTAATCAGCGAGGCGGGGGTAACGTCAAACGCCGGGTTATAGACCTGCGCCTCTTGCGGCGCCCACTGCACCGCGCCAAAGCTTCCCGCCACGCCCGTCACTTCGCTGGCCGCGCGCTGCTCAATCGGGATCGCGTCACCGTTCGGGCAGTCCCGGTCGAGGGTCGTTTGCGGGGCGGCGACGTAGAACGGAATACCGTGGAACTTCGCCAGCACCGCCAGGGAATAGGTGCCGATTTTGTTCGCCACGTCGCCGTTGGCGGCAATGCGGTCTGCCCCCACCCACACGGCATCCACCTGCCCTTTTGCCATCAGGCTGGCGGCCATGGAGTCAGTAATCAGCTGATACGGCACGCCCAGCTCGCCCAGCTCCCATGCGGTCAGCCTGCCGCCCTGCAACAGCGGACGGGTTTCATCCACCCAGACGTTGCTGACGTTGCCTGCCTGATGCGCGCGGGCAATCACCCCTAGCGCCGTCCCGACGCCCGCCGTTGCCAGCCCGCCGGTATTGCAGTGGGTCAGCAGGCGGCTGCCGGGCTTCACCAGCGCGCTACCAGCTTTCGCAATCGCGTCGCAAAGCCGTTTGTCTTCATTAATCAGGCGCAGCGCTTCAGCCACCAGCGCCGGAACGAACGCTTCCTGCCACAGCGCAATCTTCATGCGGTCGAGATTGTTCATCAGGTTCACCGCCGTCGGGCGGGAGGCACGCAGGGTCTCCAGCGCCGCCGCCAGCTCGTCGCGGCCTTTACCGCTTTCCGCTAACAGCGCCAGCAGCAGGCTTGCAGAGAGACCAATTAACGGCGCGCCACGCACGCGCAGAGCGTGGATATGCCCAACCAGCGCCTCCACCGTCGAGGCATCCAGCCAGCGTTTCTCCTGCGGAAGCGCCTGCTGGTCGAGAATATAGAGCTGATTATTCGCCACCCGCAGGCTGGTCGTCTGTAATGTCTGCATGTCGTTAATTCCCTGTTGCGTTGTTGTAGCACATTGTGTCAGGATGAAATCCAGATGTATAGACGTCTACATGTCTTAATTAGCAAAACTGAGGAGCAGGCCATGTCGCAATACCGTACCTTTACCGCTCAGGACGCCGTGGAGTATGCCAGGCAGTTTGGCGGACTTGACGATCCGTCATCGCTGGTGGAGGCGCAGGAAATCGGCGACGGTAACCTCAACCTGGTCTTTAAAGTTTTCGACCGCGCGGGCGTGAGCCGCATCGTCGTTAAGCAGGCGCTGCCCTATGTGCGCTGCGTCGGCGAGTCCTGGCCGCTGACGCTGGATCGCGCTCGCCTGGAGGCGCAAACCCTGGTCGAGCATTACAAGCACAGCCCTCAGCACACGGTGAAAATCCACCACTTTGACCCGAAACTGGCGGTGATGGTGATGGAAGATCTCTCCAGCCATCGCATCTGGCGCGGCGAGCTGATTAACAACATTTACTACCCGCAGGCGGCGCGGCAGCTGGGTGAATATCTGGCTCACACCCTGTTCCACACCAGCGATTTTTATCTGCATCCGCACGAGAAAAAAGCGCAGGTGGCAAAATTCATCAACCCGGAGATGTGCGAGATCACCGAAGATCTGTTCTTCAACGATCCGTACCAGATCCACGCGCGCAATAGCTACCCGGCCGATCTGGAGAACGATGTTGCCGCCCTGCGCGACGACGCCCAGCTTAAAATCGCTGTGGCCTCCCTGAAGCACCGCTTCTTTTCGCATGCCGAAGCCCTGCTGCACGGGGACATTCACAGCGGCTCAATTTTTGTGGCCGACGGCAGTCTGAAGGCCATCGACGCCGAGTTCGGCTACTTTGGCCCGATTGGCTTTGACGTTGGCACTGCCATCGGCAACCTGCTGCTGAACTTCTGCGGCCTGCCGGGGCATCTGGGCATTCGCGATGCCGCCGCCGCGCGCGAGCAGCGCCTGACCGATATTCAGGAACTGTGGAACACCTTCGCGGAGCGCTTCCAGGCGCTGGCGAATGAGAAAACGCGCGACGCCGCGCTGAGCGCGCCGGGCTATGCCTCTGCGTTCCTGAAAAAGGTCTGGCATGACGCCATCGGATTCTGCGGCACCGAGCTGATTCGCCGCAGCGTCGGGCTTTCCCATGTGGCGGATATCGACACCATTCAGGATGAAGCGATGCGTCACGAATGCCTGCGCCACGCGATATCCCTCGGCAAGGCGCTGATTGTGATTGCCGACCGCATCGACAGCGCGGAAGAGCTGGTCGCGCGGGTGCGGCAGTACAGTTGAGAACGTTTGCCCGGTGGCGCTGCGCTTACCGGGCCTACGGGTGCAAAATGTAGGCCGGGTAAGGCGAAGCCGCCACCCGGCAAAAACTCACCCCAGATACTCAATCACCGACATCCCACCGTTATAATCCGTGCTGTAAATAATCCCCTGCGCATCCACAAACACGTCGCACGACTGGATCACCTGCGGGCGATTGGGCCGCGTATCCATCATCTTTTCCGGCGCCGCGGGCACCAGCGCCCCCGTTTCCACCGGGCGATACGGATTGGAAATGTCATACGCGCGCACGCCCGCGTTCTGGTACGTCGCGAAGATCAGCGTTGAGCTGACAAAGCTCCCCGGCCGGTTCTCGTGCAGGTTGTGCGGGCCGAAATGCGCCCCTTTCGCCACGTAGTCGGTTTCATCCGGCTGCGGGAAGGTAGAAATGCTCACCGGGTTCGACGGCTCGCGGATATCAAACAGCCAGATCAGCTTCTCGCCGTCCTGCTGGTTATCCAGCACCGCCTCGTCCAGCACCACCAGCAGGTCGCGATCCGGCAGCGGAAGCGCGGTGTGCGTCCCGCCGCCAAACGGCGGGCTCCAGTTACGGTGGCTAATGAGCTTAGGCCGGGTGCGGTCCTTCACGTCCAGCAGCGTCAGGCCACCGTCGCGCCAGCTGCCGTACGCGGTATCGCCTGCAATAATCGCATGGTGCAGGGCGTAGCGTTTGCCTTCCGGCCAGTTCGGCTGTTCGCCTTCGGCCTGATTCATCCCCGGCAGCCACCAGCGTCCCGCCACTTCAGGCTTGCGCGGGTCCGCCAGATCGATGGTCAGAAAGATGTAGTCGGTAAAGCCGTCTATCAGCGCTGAGACATACGCCCAGCGGCCACCGACGTACCAGATGCGGTGAATGCCGATGCCGCTCAGCGATAAAAAGCCTATCTCGCGTGGCCTGTCCGGTGTGGAGATATCAAAGACGCGAAGCCCGGCGCTCCAGCCTTTATCCTGCACATCGCTGACGGTCTCCCCCACCTGGCGGGTGTAGTAAACCTTCTCATCGGCAAAACGCGCATCGGCAAACAGATCCCGGGCGTTGATCACCAGCAGCAGGTCGTCATGCGCCTGGAGATGCACATTCCAGGTACCCGGCGGCGCAGGCACGTATCCTGCGGCTTTTGGTTTTTTCGGGTCGCGCACGTCCACTATCGAAAAGCCCTGCGACACCATATGGCCGATATAGGCGAAACCGCGGTGCACCATCAGCTGCACGCCGTCCGGGCGACCGCCCTGATCGCTATGGCCAATCAGCCGCATATTGCGGCTGTATTCGGGTTGAGGTAATGCAGACATGTATAAGTCCTTTCGCCGGATGGCGGCTGCGCCTTATCCGGCCTACAACACCGTAGGCCCGGTAAGCAAAGCGCCACCGGGCATTATTTTGACCTGGCTTCCAGCGTCGCAAACCACGGCGCAACAAAATCTTCCGTCTGGCCCCAGCCCGGAATGATTTTCCCCAGAGACGCCACGTTCACCGCGCCCGGCTGGGCGGTCAGCAGCGCCTGCGGAATGGCCGCCGCCTTGAAATCGTAAGTGGCAGGCGTCGCTTCTCCGGCAATCTTATTGGCAATCAGGCGTACGTTGGTCGCGCCAATCAGCTTCGGATCCACCGCCACGCTCACTGCCCATGGGCTACCCGGCTCGCGCATCAGCTGTAAATCCTGGTTGGAGATGTCGATGCTGTAGAGTTTGATCTCGGTTCGGCCGTTCTCTTTCAGCGCCTTATACGCGCCCTGGCTGAAGGCATCCCAGGTACCCCAGATGGCATCGATTTTACCTTTCGGGTATTTCGCGAGGATCGCGCCCACCTTGTTGGCAGTGTCGCCCTGCACGTCAGAGGAGACCGCGCCGATGGACTCCAGCTCTTTAATCTCCGGGTACTGCTTTTGCAGTTCTTTGTAGGCCGCCTGACGGCGCTCCATCGGCGGGAAGCCCGCGACCCATAGCTTGACGATATTGGCCTTGCCGTTGAAATCTTTCGCCAGCTGGCCGAAAGAGAGGTTGGTCAGGGAGGCATCGTCCTGCTGGGTAACGGTTACGCCCGGGATCTCGCCGTTCACAGCGGTATCAAACACCGAAACTTTGATCCCGGCATCCACCGCCTTCTTCACCAGCGCGGTGGAGTACGGATCGCGCCCCTGAGAGAGAATAATCCCGTCGTATTTCTGGCTGATGGCCTGGTTAACGAAATCCTGGAATTTGGCGTCGTCCCCGTTACTTAAAAAGGTGCTGACCTTAAAGCCGAGCTTTTTCCCTTCCTGAATCGCCCCGGCAACAAACTGCGTGGTGTTGTCGTCCGAGCCCAGGTTGCGGATCACCGCGATGCGGATCGGGCCGTCATGGCTGGCAATGGCGGTCGGAACCGGCGCGGGGGTAGCCGCCAGGCCCGGCAGAGAAGTGAGTAACCCAAGAGCTACCAAAGAGAGCGCAATCTTTTTCATTTATTATCCCGTTGTGTTGTCAGCGTTTTTGTATGTAGGTAATCGCCAGCGCTACCGCGAGCACCAGCCCTTTTATAATGTCCATGGCGTAATACGGCACGGAGAGCATCACCAGCCCGTTCGACAGCACGCCGAGGATCACCGCCCCCACCAGCGTACCCAGCGCGTTCGGCTTGCCGGATCCGGCCAGCGAGAAGCCGATCCACGCCGCCGCCACCGCGTCCATCAGGTAGCCGCCGCCCGCATTCACCTGCGATGAACCAATACGCGAGGCCAGCAGAATGCCGCCCAGCCCCGCCAGCAGAGAGGCAATCACGTAGGCTGCCACTTTGTAGCGGGTGGTGCGAATGCCGGAGAGGCGCGCGGCTTCGGGGTTGCCGCCAATGGCGTACATCCGGCGTCCATGGGTGGTCAGCGACAGGCCCAGCTGTGCCAGAATCGTCACCACCAGCATGACGATCACAATGGTCGGCACCTGCCCGAGCAGGCCAAACGCCGCCGGAATGGTCCCTTCCGCCATGTCGCCGCTCGGCAGTACCATGTTCTCGGTAATCGACCCGCCGTAGCTGTAGGTCATCGCCACACCCTGAATGACAAACAGGCTGGCAAGGGTCGCGAGCATGTCCGGAATGCGCAGGATGACGATCAGAAAGGCGTTAAACAGGCCGACCAGCGTACAGAGCGCGAGGGTCAGCAGAATCGACTCGGTGGTGCCAAAGCCGTGCCAGACGAAAAGCGAAATCACCAGCGCGTTCGCCAGCGACGCGGTAGATCCCACGGAGAGATCGAACCCGCCGACGGTCAGCGAAATAGAGACGCCAACGGCAATCACCGTCACGATGGCAATCGAGCGCAGAATGTTGATGATGTTGTTCGGGTCGAGGAAGCTGTCCGACGCCAGGCCAAACACCGCCACCAGCGCGACGACGGTCAGCAGCATGCCCCACTTATAAAGAAAATCGAAAATCTGCTGACGGCCAGACGCCGCCGTGGTCACTGAAAGGGCCTTGCTCACGACGCCGTTCCTCCGGTTGAATAATAAAGTAGTGTTTCTTCCCGGGCCTCTGCCCCGGCGATTTCCGCCACGATGCGCCCGTCCCACAGCACGCAGATGCGGTCGCACAGACCGACCAGCTCGGCAAATTCACCCGAGGCGTAAATCACCCCTTTGCCCTCGCGCGCCAGGCCGTCGATCAGTTGAAACAGATCGGTTTTGGCCTTCACGTCCACGCCTTTGGTCGGCTCGTCGAATATCAGCACGCTGGCGTCATTGCGCAGCCATTTCCCGATGGCGACCTTCTGCTGGTTACCGCCGGAAAGCCGACGCAGCACCTGCCCCGGCCCGCGCGTGCGCACGCCGACGCGGGCAATCACCTCTTCCGCCCAGCGCCACGCCTGACGATGACCAAACAGGCTCCAGCGCGAGAAACTGTTATCGGCGCACACGGCAAGGTTCATGCTCACCGGCTCGTCGATAAAAATGCCCTCTTTGCGCCGCTCCTCCGGCACCAGCGCCAGACCGCGTAGCACCGAGTCTGCCGGATCGCGCGGTTTCCAGGCCTGATGGTTCAGCTCGCCACGCGCCACGCGGCTTTTGCTGGCGCCAAACAGCGCCTTGCAGAGTTCCGTTTTCCCCGCCCCCGCCAGCCCGGCAATGCCGAGGATTTCACCTTTGCGCAGATGCAGGGAGATATCTTTCAGCAGCGCGTCGTCGTGCAGGCCTTCCACCCGCAGCAGCATCTCTTCACCGTGCGGCGGTCGCGGGGGCGGATAGATATCGCTCAGCTCGTGGCCGAGCATCTTCTCGACGATCTCCTCTCCGCTCAGATCCGCCATCGGGCCGGACTCAATCAGCCTGCCGTCGCGCAGCACCGTCAGGGTGTCGCAGATGGCCTTCAGCTCGTGAATGCGGTGAGAAATAAACACCACGCCAATGCCCTGCTGTTGCAGACGTCTTACTACCGCAAACAGACGCTCGCTTTCGTGCGCGTCCAGCGGCGCAGTGGGCTCATCAAGAATGAGAAAACGGCAGTGGTGCGAGAGTGCCCGCGCCAGCAAAATCTGCTGCTTTTCAGCCAGCGTGCTGCTGTCGATGGAACGGCGAACGTCCAGCGAAACATCCAGCTGCGCCAGCGCCTGCCGCGCCTGCTGACGAATCGCGCGCCAGCTGTAGCGGTGTCCCGGCTGCGCCAGCTGGTCGAGCATAATGTTCTCCGCAATGCTCAGCCCGGGGATCAGCGCCACGTCCACCTCCTGCTGCACAAGGTGGATACCCAGCCGTTTGGCGTCCAGCGGCTCGCGGATGCTTACCGGCTGGTTGTTAATGCAGATTTCGCCTTCATAACGATCGTGCGTCCCACACAGCACCGCCATCAACGTCGATTTTCCCGCGCCGTTGGCGCCGGTCAGCGCATGCACCGACCCGCCATTCAGGGTGAAATCCACGCGCGACAAGGCCTGAAAGCCGGAAAAGGCCAGGCTGATACCGCGCATCTCAAGGCGACTGGAAACCATCCGCGTAAATCCTTCATTACTCTTCTGATTTAGCGAATTTTTCACAGCTCCGGTTGACTGACAACGACGGAAAAGGCATAAGATAAAGCGAAATATTATTAGCCATCCGGATGTCCAGACATAACATCGGGTTAGCGCTTGCTAAAAAAGGACAACTTCATGAGCAACACCGATATCCGCGTCGTGCCCGGCCCGGCGAACTACTTCTCTCATCCGGGAAGCCTTGCGCACCTGGATGATTTCTTTACTCCGGAACAGCTTTCCCGCGCGGTGTGGATCTACGGCGAGCGGGCTATCGAGGGCGCACGCCCTTATCTGCCGGAGAGTTTTAACGCGACGGGGGCAAAACATCTGCTGTTTAAGGGCCATTGCAGCGAGCGTGACGTCACTCATCTGGTGAACGCGTCGGGTGGTGAAGCCAGCGTGGTGATTGGCGTGGGCGGCGGTGCGGTAATGGATACCGTCAAGGCCGTGGCGCGTCGTCTGGGCGTGCCGTTCGTGGGCATTCCCACCATCGCCGCCACCTGCGCGGCGTGGACCCCGCTCTCCGTGTGGTACAACGATGCCGGGCAGGCGCTACAGTTTGAGATTTTTGACGACGCCAACTATCTGGTGCTGGTGGAGCCGCAAATCATCCTTAACGCCCCGGCGGAATACCTGTTGGCAGGCATCGGCGATACGCTGGCGAAGTGGTACGAAGCGGCGGTACTCGCCCCTGAACCGGAAAACCTGCCGCTGACCGTGCGTCTTGGCCTGAACGGTGCGCTGGCGATCCGCGACGTGTTGCTGGAGCGCAGCGAAGAGGCGCTGGCCGACCAGCAGCGCGGCGACCAGACGCAGGCGTTTCGGGACGTGGTGGACGCCGTTATCGCCGGTGGCGGTATGGTCGGCGGTCTGGGCGAACGCTATACCCGCGTGGCGGCGGCACATGCGGTGCACAACGGCTTAACCGTGCTGCCGCAGACGGAAAAATACCTCCACGGCACCAAGGTGGCCTACGGCATTCTGGTGCAGAGCGCCCTGCTCGGTCAGGAGGACGTGCTGGCGCAGCTGGTGGCGGCATACCAGCGTTTTAACCTGCCGACCACGCTTCGCGCGCTGGAGGTCGATATCCATAACCGCGACGAGCTGGACAAGGTCATTGCTCACACCCTGCGCCCGGTGGAGTCGATTCACTTTTTACCGATTACGTTAAGCCCTGACGTTCTGCGCGCCGCGTTTGAGAAGGTGGAATCCTTCAGCCGTTAATCGCGCCGACGGGCTATACCTAATGATGATTCTCTCCACTCTTGCAACGAGGTCATCATGCAGATCGATTTAACAGGTAAAAAGGCGCTGGTCACCGGCGCCAGTCGTGGGCTGGGTCGGGCGATTGCGCTGTCGCTGGCACGCGCCGGTGCCGATGTGGTTATCACCTACGAAAAATCCGTCGATAAAGCCCAGCAGGTCGTCGATGAAATCAACGCGCTGGGGCGACACGGCGAGGCGATTCAGGCCGACAGCGCCAGCGCGCAGGCGATTCAGGATGCGGTCACGCAGGCGGCGCGCTCCCTCGGCGGGCTGGATATTCTGGTCAATAACGCCGGGATTGCACGCGGCGGCCCGCTGGAGTCCATGACCCTGGCGGACATCGACGCTCTGATCAACGTCAATATCCGCGGCGTGGTGATCGCCATTCAGGAAGCGCTGGTGCATATGTCTGACGGCGGACGCATCATCAACATCGGCAGCTGTCTGGCGAACCGCGTGGCACAGCCGGGGATTGCCGTCTACTCAATGACCAAATCTGCACTGAACTCCCTCACCCGAGGTCTGGCCCGCGATCTTGGCCCGCGCGGCATTACCGTTAACCTGGTGCACCCCGGCCCGACCAACAGCGATATGAACCCGGAGGACGGTGAACAGGCTGACTCACAGCGTCAGCTTATTGCCCTGGGCCATTACGGCCAGCCGGAAGACGTCGCGGCGGCGGTCACCTTCCTTGCCAGCCCGGCAGCCGGGCAGATCTCAGGCACCGGTCTGGACGTGGATGGCGGTTTGAACGCCTGATCGCAATTTTCCTGCAAGCCTCTGTCGCCCAGCAGAGGCCTTTTCGAGCCGCCTCGACGGTTTGCGTTTTGCCTCTTACCTGCGCTTTTTTTCCGCTCTACAGTACCCCATAAGAAATTCGGAATTTATCTAATAGTCTTATTATTTCCTTATATTTTGTGTGGGCGTACAGTGGAGGTACGGATGAAGATCGTGTGGTCAAAAACAGCAGAGAAGCAATTTTCTAAAATCGATACGCGATATCAGAACCGCATTAAATTCAGGCTGGAGAAGATGGATGATAAAACATCACCTGTCTCGGATATCAAGAAATTATCTTCTCCCGAAAACCACTACAGGTTGCGATTAGGTGATTACAGGGTCATTTACACCTTCGGGGATCCGCCGGGTGATATCTGCTACGTAGTGGCGGTAAAACGCCGGACAACCACCACCTACCTTCATGAGGAGCATACGGAATATGACTGTTCAGTTCATCAAGGATGAAGAAGGAAAAAAACAGTATGTTGTCATTCCCTACGATGAATATTTTCGCATGCGTTTAGCCATGCTTGAGTATGATGACGATGATGAAAACGACTGGGAAGACATCCCTTACGAATCAGATATCTACGATAACGTAGGTTTACCGGGTGAAGTGTGCGACATCATGCATAGCGAGAACGTCAGCCTGCAGGCCGCGTGGCGTATCCTGCGCGGGCTATCCCAGCAGGAGGTGGCGGAAAAACTCGGCATCAGCCAGTCCGCCGTATCACAGCTGGAAGCGCTGGACTCCCGTCCGCAAAAGCGCACCCGCGAAAAGCTGGCGGCAATTTACGGCTGTAAACAGGAGCAGATCAGCCTCTATTTACCAAAAGAGGGTTAACAGCACTTCGCCCCGCCCTTGCCACCGTAGCGGGCGTCCTGGCGGTCGCGGAAAAATTCTTCGTAGGTCATTGGCGTCTGATCCGGGTGGTTGACGCGCATATGCTCGACGTAGTTGTCGTAATCCGGCACGCCAATCATCATTTTAGCGGCCTGGCCCAGGTATTTACCTGCTTTGGAAAGGGTGTCGAACATAATCAGTTTCTCGTTTGTTTCCCTCACCCCGGCCCTCTCCCGGAGGGAGAGGGAGGATAAGAAATGTAGGCCGGGTAAGACGAAGCCGCCACCCGGCACACGGGTTAATGCGCCCCTTTCGCCTGGGTGACAATCTCGTCCAGGTTCTCAGGCATTGGCTCATACGGCGTCTCTTTCGCCGTTGGCGTGTCGACTTTCAACGCCGCCAGCGCGGTTTTCAGAGAATACAACGCCAGCACCACAACCACCACCATAAAGAAGATGGTCAGCCCGGCGTCCAGACGGTTGTTAAACACCAGCTGGGACAGCTGAGATTCGGTGTACTGCGCCGGGATCTTGCCGCTGTCGATCATCGCCTGGAACTTGTTGGCAATGGCCAGGAAGCCCACCTTGTTGTCCGGGCTGAAGGCTTTCTGCCAGCCTGCTGTCAGGGTACAGATCAGCAGCCACGCCGTTGGCACCAGCGCCACCCATGCGTAACGCTGGCGCTTCATCTTGAACAGGACTACGGCACAAAGCATCAGCGCCATGCCCGCCAGCATCTGGTTGGCGATACCGAACAGCGGCCACAGGGTGTTAATGCCGCCCAGCGGATCGACCACGCCCTGATGCAGGAAGTAGCCCCACGCCAGCACGCACAGTGCCGTCGCCAGCAGGTTAGCCGGGAGTGAATCGGTACGTTTCAGATTCGGGGAGATCACCCCCAGCAGATCCTGCAACATAAAGCGCGCCGCGCGCGTACCGGCATCCACCGCCGTCAGGATAAACAGCGCCTCGAACAGAATGGCGAAGTGATACCAGAACGAGACATCCATCAGCCCGCCCAGCGCACCGTGCAGGATGTAGGCCATACCCACCGCCAGCGTCGGCGCCCCGCCCGCACGGGAGATAATCGACTGCTCGCCGACCTCGTTAGCGATATGCGTCAACGTTTCAGGGGTAATCGCAAAGCCCCAGCCGCTCACCACCTGCGCAGCAGAGGCGACCACGTCAACAGTGCCGGCCGGGGCCAGTACCGCCATCGGGCTGTTCATCGCGAAGTACACGCCCGGGTCGATAATACAGGCCGAGACAAGCGCCATAATCGCCACGAAGGATTCCATCAGCATGCCGCCATAGCCAATCAGGCAGGCCTGATTTTCATTCGCCAGCATCTTCGGCGTGGTCCCGGAGGCGATAAGCGCATGGAAGCCAGACACTGCCCCACAGGCGATGGTGATAAACAGGAACGGGAACAGATTGCCGGTCCAAACCGGGCCGGTGCCGTCAATGAATTTGGTCAGGGCAGGCATGGTCAGGGTCGGGCGCATAATCAGAATGCCGATCGCCAGCCCGACGATGGTACCAATTTTCAGGAACGTAGAGAGGTAGTCACGCGGGGCCAGCAGGAGCCATACCGGCAGCACCGCCGCCACGAAGCCGTAGCCCACCAGCATCCAGGTCAGCTGCACGCCGGTGAAGTCGAAGAACGGTGCCCAGGTCGGGCTTTCCGCCACCCAGCCACCGGAGATAATAGCAAACACCAGGAACACCAGGCCAATGACTGAAACTTCACCAATGCGTCCCGGACGCAGATAGCGAATGTAGATCCCCATGAACAGCGCCAGCGGAATGGTGAAGGCGACGGTATAGGTTCCCCACGGGCTGTGGGTCAAGGCTTTCACCACAATCATCGCCAGTACCGCGAGGATGATGACCATGATCATAAAGGTCGCCACCAGCGCAATCACCCCGGCAGTTGCCCCCATCTCCTATTTCACCAGCTCACCCAGCGAACGACCGTCGCGACGGGTGGAGACGAACAGCACCATGAAGTCCTGCACCGCGCCCGCCAGCACCACCCCCGCGAGGATCCAGATCATCCCCGGCAGATAGCCCATCTGCGCCGCCAGTACCGGCCCCACCAGCGGGCCTGCCCCGGCAATCGCCGCGAAATGGTGACCGAACAGCACTTTTTTATCGGTCGGCACGTAGTCCAGACCATCGTTATGACGCACGGCCGGCGTCATGCGCGTGCCGTCTACGCCCAGTACCGTCTTCGCGATATAACGGCCATAAAAACGGTATGCGATCAGATAAATGCAGACGGAGGCGACCACGATCCAGAGCGCATTGATCTGCTCCCCCCGGTTGAGGGCGATGTAGCCCAGGGCAAAGGCTCCCACAACGGAGAGCCCTGCCCATATAAGGTATTTCCCTGAGTTGTTCATAATGGTTATCCGTTGTTGTGAAACAGTGAGATGTTACATTTTGTTTCTAGAACAACGGATAAAATTTAACAACTTTGAAACGCAATAATGCGTGGTCAAACCAGACATTTACACCACATTGTTAAGCCGATCACTTTCGTAGCGTCACCGTTCACACTTTTACCTTTTTCGGCCAGACACCGCCTTACGGAATGATTTGTATCATTTTTTTTGGCCATAACCTCGCCAGAATGATCCTGCGCAATCGCGTGCATACAAGGAAAAGGATATGAACAGTTCAGTACCTCAGGATAGTCAGGTCGGGCCGGGCGCGTACTTCGCGCTGGCGTTTGCAGCCGTTTTCTTCTCGGGTCTGTTAGGCGGACAAGAGTGGTACGGCGTCTTTGATTTCACCACCCTCAACGGCGCATTTGGCAAAGTGGTCAGCAAAGCCAGTCTGGATGACGGTACGTTAACCACAGCCAGCAGCACCTTTCGCGGCACCGGCGGCAGCGGCGCGATGGACGGGTTTCTCTTCGCGCTCGGTTTAATTCCCGCGGTGATGTTCGCCCTGGGGATGATCAACGTGCTGGAGCACTATGGCGCCCTGCGTGCCGCGCGAAAACTCTTAACTCCTCTGCTGCGCCCGCTATTGGGGATCCCTGGCACCACCGGGCTGGCGCTGATTGGCAGCCTGCAAAGTACCGACGTGGGCGCGTCGCTTACCCGTAATCTCTCTGATGAAGGGCAAATCAGCGAAAAAGAGAAAGACGTTTTCGCCATGTTCCAGTTCTCCGCCGGGGCGATGATCACCAACTTTTTCTCTTCCGGGGCGATCCTCTTCACGCTGCTCGCCGTTGACGGCACGGCGGCGGTGCCCACCTCCATCGGGGCCTGTATCGCGGTGATGTTTATCATGAAAATTGTCGGCGCCAATCTGCTGCGCCTGATCCTGACGTTTACCCATAAAGGAGACGCCGCATGAGTGCCTCACAGTCCAATCCCGTCATTACCGATGTGTTTATCGAAGGCGCGCGCAAAGGCTGGAGCATTGCCACCAGCAGCACGCTGCCCAACGTGGTGATGGCCTTTATCATCATCAAGGCGCTGGAAATTACCGGCGCGCTGAAAGGGCTGGGCACGATCTTCTCTCCGCTGATGGGCCTGTTTGGCCTGCCGGGCGAAGCGGCCGCCGTGCTGATTGGCGGCTGGATGTCGATGGGCGGCGGGATCGGCGTTGCCATCGGCCTGTTTGATAAAGGCATCCTCACCGGCGAGCACCTGGCGATCCTGGCGCCCGCCATCTACCTGATGGGCTCGCAGGTGCAGTACCTGGGCCGCATTCTGGGGGTGATTGGCACCCGCGCCAAACGTATTCCGCTGATGATCGCCCTCTCGGTGGTCAACGCTTTCTTAGCCATGCTGCTGATGCGCATTATTCTCTGAACAGGACGTGAACATGAATCTTGACCATTATATCGAAGAGCTGAAAACCCTGGTGAACGTAGACTGCGGCACCCAGACGATTGACGGCGTCGCCGCTGTTGCAGGCATCATGCAGCAACTGTGGCAGCGCGAAGGCTGGCATACGGAGCAAGTGAACCTGGGCGACAAGGTGGGCCCCGCCGTCTTCGTCAGTAACAAGCCGCAGGCGGAACGGTTCGACGTGCTGCTGGTCGGGCATCTGGATACCGTATTTCCCGCCGGCACCGTGGCCGCGCGTCCGCTGAGCGAGGATGAAACCCGCCTGTACGGCCCCGGCGTCTCGGATATGAAGAGCGGACTTCTG
Source organism: Enterobacter sp. DSM 30060 (assembly GCF_013375955.1). Classification (NCBI taxonomy): domain Bacteria; kingdom Pseudomonadati; phylum Pseudomonadota; class Gammaproteobacteria; order Enterobacterales; family Enterobacteriaceae; genus Enterobacter; species Enterobacter sp. DSM 30060. Next base: position 3,021,497 of record NZ_CP056118.1, on the reverse strand, counting down.
AATATTTTGTGGGCAATGCGCGCGCTTGACGCCGCAGACAACGATCGTCTCGCGATTGCCGTTGCGATGAACCCGGACGAAGAGACCGGATCTGTCCATTCCCATGAGTGGATTGGCGAGCTGGCTAAGCGTTCCCGCTGCGTGCTGGTGTGCGAAGCCGCCCGCGCCGACGGTTCGCTGGTGAAAGCGCGTAAAGGGATGGCGGGCTATCACCTCACCTTTAGCGGCGTGGCGGCACACGCGGGCAATGACCCGGAAAAAGGCCGCTCGGCGATCACCGCGCTGGCAAAGAGCGTTATCGCCATCAATGCGCTGACGGACTGGGATCGCGGCACTACACTTAACGTCGGCGTGATTCAGGGCGGCAGCGCGGCGAACGTGGTCGCGGACAGCGCTGTGGCAGAACTGGACGTTCGCTTCTGGGAAAACGACGAGTATGACCGGGTGAACCAGGCGCTGGAGTTGTTATGTGAACAAGGCTTTTTAGACGGCGTGACCACCACGCTGACGCGGGTTAATCACAAACCGGCGATGGCCGCGAGCGACGCGACGCAGGCGCTGATGCAGCAGGTTGAAGCGGCGGGTAAAGCGGAAGGCATCGACATTACCTGGCAGGCAGTCGGCGGCGGCAGCGACGCCAACCACACCGCCGCGCTCGGCATCCCCACGCTTGACGGCTTCGGGCCGGTTGGCGCCGGGTTCCACAGCCCGGCGGAATGGCTGGATAAAGCGTCCATTGCGCCGCGAGTTCGGCTGTTGAAGCGGGTGGTATCGATGTTGTAACAACCGCCCGGTGGCGCTTCTGTATGACCGGATACATAGGTAACAGTTTCGTAGGCCGGGTAAGGCGAAGCCGCCACCCGGCACTCCCGCCGCACAATCTAACCCAGCACCATCGTACTCAACCGACACGTACAGCACCGCCGCCCCTGCTCGTCGAACACCACAATCTCCCAACTCTGACTGGAGCGGCCCAGATGCAGCGGCTGACATACGCCGCGCACCTTACCGTGAGAGACCGCGCGGTGGTGCGTAGCGTTCAGTTCCGTGCCCACCACATTCTGCCCGTCGCGGGTCATCAGAAAACCGGCCATCGACCCCAGCGTTTCCGCCAGCGCCGCCGACGCACCGCCGTGCAGCAGGCCAAACGGCTGGTGGGTGCGCGCATCCACCGGCATCTCGGCTTCCAGCGTATCGTCCCCGAGGCGGGTATAGACGATGCCAAGGTGTTCCACCATCGTGTTCTGGCTAGTGGCATTCAGTTCGTCGAGGGATAAATGACGTTTCCAGATCATTACGCCCCCAGCGTGGAGCCGCCGTCCACCACGATATCCTGCAAGGTGATATGGCTGGCGGCATCGGATGCCAGGAACAGCACGGTCGCGGCAATCTCCTGCGGACGGGCAATTTTACCGAGCGGAATGCCGAGTTTGAACTGCTCGCCGAAGCCGCGAATGCGCCGCTGTTCCGCATCATCGCTGGTCCACAACGTGCGCTGCATGTCGGTATCCGTAGAACCCGGCGACACCAGGTTGCAGCGTACGCCGCTGCCCGCCAGCTCCAGCCCGACGGTCAGCGCCAGGCTTTTCAGCGCCGCTTTCGACGCGCCGTAGGCGCTCATGCCGATGCGCGGCGTGTGCGCCGCGTCAGAGGCCACCGTCACAATCGCCCCGCCCTGCTGACGACGGAACTGGCCCATCGTCTGCTGGAACAGGTTGAACGCGCCGCCGACGTTGACCGCAAAGGTCTGCTGCCAGTCCTCCTGCGAAAGCTGATCCGTCGCGCCCATACGCAGAACGCCCGCCGCGTTAACCAGCACGTCGAGCCGCTCAAGGCTGCTGAGCAAACGCCCGCAGACGTCACTCGCCTGCGCCGCATCCGCCACGTCCAGCGTTTCGGTGGCAAACGGATATTCGCCGTGAGGGAAAGCCAGATCGAACCCGGTCACCTGCGCCCCGGCCTCCACAAATGCCAGCGCGGTCGCATAGCCAATGCCCTTACCCGCGCCCGTCACCCAGACGGTTTTACCGGTAAAATCAAAAACCATCACTTCACCTCGCGGGAGAGCAGCGCCCACCAGGCATCGAGGGTCGGATTTTTTGCCAGCATCACGAAATCAATGTCGCCGTGCACTTTGCGCCAGCGGGCGGCCAGCGCCATCATCCGTACTGAATCCAGACCGTAGTCGATCAGGTTTTCGTCATCCATCGGCTCGTCGGACTCGTCCAGCAGCGGCAGGATCAGCTCACGCAGCGCGGCTTTCGTTGCCGGAACAGACGGCAGCAGCTCGTCGGTCATCACCACGCGGCCCGAACGTCCGGCCACGTATTTCAGCGACATCAGGTGCTCGTCGCGGGTGAAATCCGCCAGCGCGTCGGCGATAAAGAACGGTTTGATGTCGCGCATAAAGGCGTCGGTGGCGGTGGTCATGCAGCCGATGTGGGCGTACACGCCGGTGATCAAAAGCTGGTTGCGGCCGGTCTCTTTCAGCATCTGCTCCAGCGGGGAGCGGTGAAACGCGCTGTAGCGCCACTTCACCAGCACGGTGTCCGCTTCGTCCGGGGTCAGCTCAGCGACGATGCGCTGCTGCTCCGGTGAGCGAGTCAGACCCGGCCCCCACATATCGTTCAGCAGGGCGCGGTCTTCATCGCTCTGATCTTTCGGCTGCGCGGTGTAGTACACCGGAATATTGTGCTCTTTGCAGTACGCGCGCAGTTTAGCGATGTTCGCCACTACCTGCTGCATCATGTCGCTATTTTCGCCCCAGAAATTCAGGAAGTACTCCTGCATATCGTGGATCAGCAGCGCGGCGCGCTCCGGCTCAAACGCCCAGCTTACTTTACTGGTCGGCAGTTCGGCGGCGGTTGGCAGCGCATATGCGGTTAATTTTGGAATAGCCATTCTCTGTTCCTCAGCCCCGGGCGCGTTCAGCAAGCCACAGGCGCAACTGTTTCTTATCAACTTTGCCGACCGGCGTGAGCGGAAGCGCATCCACGCTCTCCACGCGGTCCGGCAGCTTAAATTCGGCAACGCCCTGCTCGCGCAGGAAGCGGCGCACCTCCACCGCGCGCAGCGGCTGTTTCACCACCAGGTACGCGCAGCTTTTTTCGCCCAGCAGGCTGTCCTCCATGCTCACCAGCGCGGCGTGGATCACCGCGTCGTGGCGCAGCAGCAGGTTTTCGATCTCTTCGGCGGCGATTTTCTCGCCACCGCGGTTGATCTGATCTTTCTCGCGCCCCTGCACGGTGATGTAACCCTGCTCATCGATGGCGATCAGATCGCCCGAGCAGTAGAAGCCGTTGGCATCGAAGGCGCTAGCGTTGTGGTCCGGGCTGTTGAAATAGCCGCGGAAGGTGTAAGGGCCGCGCGTCATCAGACGCCCGACCTCCCCGCGCGGCAGCGGGTTACCGTCCTCGTCCGCCACCCACACTTCATCGTCCGGGCACATCGGGCGGCCCTGGGTATTGATGATGCGCTCCGGCGCATCGTCGAGGGCGGTATAGTTCACCAGCCCTTCCGCCATGCCAAACACCTGCTGAAGCTGGCAACCAATTTCCGCCGGAATGCGCGCCGCAAGCGTGGCGGAGAGGCGTGCGCCGCCCACCTGGAGCAGCCTGAGGGATTTCAGCTGGGCGTTCCCCGCGCCGTCGGCAATCGCCTGCAACCACAGGCTGACCGCGGGCGGCACCAGCGAGGTGACGTTTATCTGATGCTGCTCAATCAGCGGGAAGCAGAGCGTGGCGCTCGGATCGTTCGCCAGCACCACGCAGCCACCCGCCGTGAAAACGCCTAACGATCCTGGCGAGCTCATGGCGTAGTTGTGCGCCGCGGGAAGCGCGTTCAGATAGCGGGTGTGCGCAGTGATACCGCAGATTTCGTTGCTGCGACGGATGCTGTAGTCGTAATCGTTATGCGTGCGCGGGATCAGCTTCGGCGTGCCGGTGCTGCCGCCGGAGAGCTGGAAGAACGCCACTTCGTCGGCGGGCGTCGGGTTCGGGATGAAATTGTCCGCCGGGCGCGCAATCGCCGCCTCCAGCGCATGTTCGCCCTTATCGCCACGCAGCAGCACAACGCGTACCGAGCGATGCGCATCCACAAAGGTGTTGAGAAAATCGTCGCCCGAGAACAGCGCGTGGTCGCGATCGGCAATCAGCACGGCGGGTTTGATCTGCTCCGCGTAGGCGTTGAGTTCACTGCGCTGATGGCTAAAGAGCGCGTTGACCGGCGCGACGCCGATTTGCAGTAGCGCGAAGAAGGTGATGTAGAACTCGGCCACGTTGCCAAGCTGCACCAGCGCGGTCTCACCGCGATGCAGCCCCTGCGCCTGAAGGGAGGACGCCAGATTCGTCACCGCCTGATTAAACGCGCGGTAGGTGATGCGGCGTTCGCCGTCAATTATCGCGACCGTATCGCTGTCCGCATGGTCCGTCAGGATGTGGGTCAGCGGCAGATCCTGCCAGTAGCCTTTTTCACGGTAGCGGCGGGCAAACTCCTCAGGCCAGCGGGTAAAAGGGATGGTCATGAGTATTCCTTAGTGCAAACCAAACACGTTGAGCATGGTGGAGAGCTTCACGCCCGTCTCGCGCCACTCGCCGACCGGGGAGGAGGCAGGCACAATGCCCGCGCCGGCAAACAGGCGAACGGTATTTTGATGAAGCCGCGCGCAGCGGATAGTTACCACCCACTCGCCGTTACCTTCGCTGTCGCACCAGCCGACGATGCCGCCGAACAGCTCGCGGTCGAACGGCTCCAGCTCGGCAATCAGCTCTTTTGCCGCCTGATGCGGGAAGCCGCTCAGCGCGGGCGTCGGGTGCAGCAGGCAGGCCAGCGTCAGGGCGTTCTCGTTTTCACGTGCCTCACCTTCTACCGGCGTGGCCAGATGCCACAGCGTCGGGGTGGTGATGAGCTGCGGGGAAGCTGGCATGCTCAGATGATGGCTACGCGGTTCCAGAATGGTTTTCATTGCCTGCGTGACCAGATCGTGCTCGTGGCGGTCTTTTTCGGAGGCCAGCAGCTTAGTGCCCGCTTCGCGATCCAGCACATCGTCCGGCTGACGGCGCGCAGAGCCTGCCAGCGGCAGCGAGCTAAAGTGCGCGCCCTCTTTGCGCAGCAGCAGTTCCGGGCTGGCGCCCAGCAGCACGCCGCCGTCTTCCAGCGGTACGTGGAAGTTAAAGCTCGCCGGGTTCTGGGCGATAAGACGCTCCATCAGCGCGCTGCTATCGATCTGTTTGTCGGTAGCGATATCAATCAGGCGCGACAGCACCACCTTATTCACCTGCGGCGTAGCGGTGAGCGACGCGGCGCGAGCAACCATCTCCTCGAAAACCGGCTGCGACGGGATCTCGGTGCGCTGTTGCACGTTCAGCGTCTGCGCGCCGGAGGCATAACGTGCGGACTGCTGACGCGCCGGGCGGGAGAAGGTTTGCCAGCGTTGTGGAATAAACAGCGATGACGGTTTGCGGGTATCGAAGGGGATCGCCCCTACCATCACCGGATGGGCAATGCCGCTGTTTTTCGCATTCTGGAAAGCCTGAGCTAATTTCTGCTGAAAGGGACCCGCCGGATCGTCACCGCCGACGGCGGGTTCAGAAAAACGGGCAAAACAGCCGGACGTGGTAAAACTGCGGTAAGGCGACATAAAGAAAAAGCTGTCTGATTGCAGCGTTGTCGCGGTGTGCTGAACTTCCTCAGCCAGGGACGTGTCCATATCATCCTCCTTAAAATGATAAAAGAAGCAATAATGATTATCATTTATATTTTCGTCGGCTAACCTAATCCCACATCGCCCCGCTGTCAACCGTCGGGCAAATAACTTGTGCGACAAACGCTTGCATCCCTTCCCTACAGCCCTGAAAATGAGAAGCATTATCTTCAATAAAATCAGGATGCCGCTCTGTGAAAATCGCTGCCGTTTGCCGCAATGCCCTTCTTTTAACAGGACTTTTTGTTTTAGGACTAACCTCAGCCCTCGCCGCCGACTGGCCGCGCCAGGTCACCGACAGCCGCGGCGTTCACACGCTTGAGAGCAAACCGACGCGCATTGTCTCCACCAGCGTGACCTTAACCGGCTCCCTGCTGGCCATTGACGCGCCGGTCATTGCCAGCGGCGCGACCACGCCAAACAACCGCGTGGCGGATGCGCAGGGCTTCCTGCGTCAGTGGGGCGATATCGCCAAACAGCGTAAGGTTGCCCGGCTGTACATCGGCGAGCCGAGCGCCGAAGCCGTCGCGGCCCAGATGCCGGACCTGATTTTGATCAGCGCCACCGGCGGGGATTCCGCGCTGGCGCTCTACGATCAGCTTTCCGCCATCGCGCCGACGCTTATCATTAACTACGACGACAAAAGCTGGCAGGAACTGCTGACCCAACTGGGGACGATCACCGGGCAGGAGACACAGGCCGCAGAGCGCATCGCTGCCTTCGACAAACAGCTCGTCAAGGTGAAACAGCAGATGAAGCTGCCGCCACAGCCGGTGAACGCCATCGTCTACACCGCCGCGGCGCACACGGCGAACCTGTGGACGACAGACTCCGCGCAGGGCAAGCTTTTGCACCAGTTGGGCTTTACGCTGGCCGACGTGCCTGCCGGGTTGCACACCTCAAAAAGTCAGGGCAAACGCCACGACATTATCCAGTTAGGGGGTGAAAACCTGGCGACGGGGCTGAACGGCGAAGGGCTGTTCGTGTTTGCCGGCGATCAGAAAGACGTGGACGCGATTTACGCCAACCCGCTGCTGGCGCATCTGCCGTCGGTGAAGAACAAGCGCGTCTGGGCATTAGGAACCGAGACGTTCCGCCTGGATTATTACAGCGCGATGTTGGTGTTGCAGCGTTTGAATTCAATTTTTAAATAAGTGGCACGTTCCCCGTAGGCCCGGTAAGCGCAGCGCCACCGGGCGTTTTGTCGGGTGGCGGCTACGCCTTACCCGACCTACAGGGTTTGCCTGAACCGACGCAACTCCACCAGAACCGCCAGTAAAATCACGCCAACAACGGCTAACACAAACCCGCTGCTGCTCGCCGACGCCACCGGGGTCATTATCGCCCCCAGCCCGCCGAGGATCGCCGCGCCAATCGCATCGCCCGTGACGTTCTGCGCCGTCCACAGGCCGTTAATGCGCCCGAGCATCCCTTCCGGCGTCTGGGTCTGGATCAGGGTGTACTGTAAAAGAGAGCTGACCGCGCTCAGCCAGCCGAAAATCACCAGACACATCACCCCCAGCGCCCACACCGGCATCAGGCTAAAGAAACCAATGGCGATAAACGAGGCCAGCGTCGCCACCAGCATGATCAACCCCGGTCTCGCGCTCTGCGCCAGGTTGCCGCTGGTCAGCGCCCCGAAGGCCGCACCGAGCGGAATGGCGGCGTACAGCACGCCAATCTCTGAGGCGCTCATCTGCCACTCACCCGCCAGCGCCGGATACAGCACGCGCACGGCGCTCGCCATCGTCAGCAGGCCGCCGAGCAGCGCAATCCCGCCAATCAATGGGTTGCTGAACAGGAAACGAATCGCGGCCATCAGGGACTTCAGCGGATGCTCGCGCGGCTGCGGCGGGGGTGGCAGGAGCGGCAGACGCAGTAGCGTCAGGGTGGTAATAAACGTTCCCGCCGCGGCAAGGCCGTAGTTCCACGCCACGTTGCCGGTCGCCAGCAACAGACCGCCCACCATCGGCGAAATCACCGAGCCGAGACGTACGGTGAGCATGGTGATCGCCCCCGCCTGCATCAGGTTCTCGCGCCCGACCAGCGCGGGCGTGGCCGCCAGCAGCGCCGTCACGCCTAACGAAGCAAAAAAGCCGTCCCACAATCCCAGCACGTAAATGGCCACCAGCGACGGCTCCGGCAGCATGGCGTTCAGACACAGCCCGATAAAGCCCACCCCGCAGGTGCCGCGCGCCAGCAGGATCAGCTTTTTACGCTCGTAGCGGTCCGCCAGCACGCCGCCCACCATCAGGCCGATAAACATCGCCCCGCCGGTTAAGGTGACGGATAACCCCACCAGCCAGCTGGAGTGAGTCATGGTCTGGATTTGCACCGGTACGGCCACACCAAGCAGACCGAGGGACAAAATGGAGATAAAGCGAGCGATAAAAACGGCGCGATACGCCGGGTGTGTTTTGAGCAGGCTGAGGTTAAGCAGCCAGGATTTTTGATTCATGACAAAGCCTTGAGTCTATTTCTACCCATTCCATGGGCGCACATGCTAACATAGCCAAATAAGATAGATAACGATAATCACTATCATTATCAAATCATGGATGTTGCTATGTCGTTTTCCTCTTCTGCGGTGCGCGCCCTTGCCGTGCCCGTTTTATTGCTACTGCTAATCCTTGCGATTGCACTCAGCCTGCTGGTCGGCGCAAAACCGCTGCCCGCGTCCGTTATTGTCGATGCGCTATCCGGTACCTGTCAGAGCGCCGACTGCACCATCGTGCTCGACGCTCGCCTGCCCCGCACCCTTGCCGGATTGCTGGCTGGCGGTGCGCTCGGCCTTGCCGGTGCCCTGATGCAAACCCTCACCCGCAACCCGCTGGCGGACCCCGGCATTCTCGGCGTTAACTCCGGCGCCAGCTTTGCCATCGTGCTCGGCGCAGCGCTGTTTGGATTTACGTCCCCCTCTGAACAGCTGATGATGGCTTTTTGCGGCGCGCTGGCGGCCTCGCTGGTGGTGGCGTTTACCGGCAGCCAGGGCGGCGGCCAGCTCAGCCCGGTACGCTTAACGCTGGCGGGCGTAGCGCTCGCGGCGGTGCTGGAAGGCTTGTCCAACGGCATCGCCCTGCTCAACCCGGACGTGTATGACCAGCTGCGCTTCTGGCAGGCGGGTTCGCTGGATATTCGTACCCTTGAAACCTTAAAGGTGGTGGTGATCCCGACGATCGTCGCTGCCGCCGTGGCGCTCTGTTTAAGCCGGGCGCTGAACAGCCTGAGCCTCGGCAGCGATACCGCGACCGCCCTCGGCAACCGTGTGGCGCGCACGCAGCTGACGGGGCTACTCGCCATTACCGTGCTCTGCGGCAGCGCGACCGCCGTGGTCGGGCCGATTGCCTTTATCGGCCTGATGATGCCGCACATGGCGCGCTGGTTGGTGGGGGCGGATCACCGCTGGTCGCTGCCGGTCACGCTGCTGGCGACCCCTGCCCTGCTGCTCTTTGCTGACGTACTGGGCCGCCTGCTGGTGCCGGGTGAACTGCGCGTCTCGGTGGTCAGCGCCTTTATCGGCGCGCCGGTGCTGATCTTCCTGGTTCGACGCAGACGCGGGGGTGGCGCATGATGGCCCCGTCCCGTCGTTTACTTACCTGCGTCGCCCTGCTGGTCGTCGCCAGTCTGCTGCTGGCGGTCTGGAGCCTGCAAAGCGGTGCCGTAACGCTTGATTTCGCGCAGGTCTTTCACGCTCTCAGCGGCAGCGCGCCGCGTAACATCACCATGGTGGTCACCGAATGGCGATTGCCGCGCGTGGCGATGGCGATCCTGGTGGGCGCGGCGCTTGGCGTCAGCGGCGCGATATTCCAGTCGCTGATGCGTAACCCCCTCGGGAGCCCGGACGTGATGGGCCTGAATACCGGCGCGTGGAGCGGCGTGCTGGTGGCGATGGTGCTGTTCGGGCAGCATCTTACGGCCATTACCTTTACGGCGATGGCGGGCGGCATTCTCACCTCCCTGCTTATCTGGGCCCTGGCCTGGCGCAACGGCATCGACACCTTCCGTCTGATCATCATCGGGATCGGCATCCGTGCGATGCTGATGGCGTTCAACACCTGGCTTCTGCTACAGGCATCGCTGGAAACCGCGCTCTCCGCCGGGCTGTGGTACGCCGGCTCCCTCAACGGTCTGACGTGGGGAAAAACCTGGCCCGCCGCGCCGCTGATTTTGCTGATGTTTATTGGCGCGTTGCTGCTGGTCAGGCGCATGCGGCTGCTGGAGATGGGCGACGACAGCGCCTGCGCGCTGGGCGTGCGCGTAGAGCGCTCGCGCCTGATGCTGATGCTGGTGGCGGTCTTGCTGACCGCAGCGTCTACCGCCATCGCCGGGCCGATCTCGTTTATTGCCCTCGTGGCCCCGCATATCGCGCGGCGTCTTAGCGGTACCGCGCGCTGGGGATTAACCCAGGCGGCGCTGTGCGGCGCATTGTTACTGCTGGCCGCCGATCTCTGCGCTCAGCAGCTGTTTATGCCTTATCAACTGCCGGTGGGCGTGGTGACCGTCAGCCTCGGCGGGATTTACCTCATCGTCTTGCTCGTTCAGGAGTCACGCAAGAAATGACAGATTCAACATTCCGCTTGCGCGGCGAAAACTTGACCCTCGGCTACGGCAAAAAAATCATTGCCCGGGATTTATCCGTGTCCATTCCGGACGGCCACTTCACCGCCATTATCGGCCCGAACGGTTGCGGCAAATCGACCCTGCTGCGCACGCTGAGCCGCCTGATGTCGCCGGTTGAGGGTAGCGTGTTCCTCGACGGGGAGCAGATCCAGCGCTTCGCCAGCAAAGAGGTGGCGCGCCGAATTGGTCTGCTGGCGCAAAACGCCACCACGCCGGGGGATATTACCGTGCAGGAGCTGGTCTCCCGCGGGCGCTACCCGCACCAGCCGCTGTTTACCCGCTGGCGCAAGGAGGACGACGAGGCGGTGAAGCGCGCGATGCAGGCTACGGGCATCACCAATCTGGCCCAGCAAAGCGTCGATACTCTCTCCGGCGGACAGCGCCAGCGCGCCTGGATTGCAATGGTACTGGCGCAGGAAACCTCGATTATGCTGCTGGACGAGCCGACAACCTGGCTCGATATCAGCCATCAGATTGATTTGCTGGAGCTGCTGAGCGAACTGAACCGCACGCAGGGGTACACCCTGGCGGCAGTGCTGCACGACTTAAATCAGGCGTGCCGCTACGCGACGCATCTGATTGCGCTGCGCGACGGCGAGATTGTGGCGCAGGGCGCGCCGAAGGAGATTGTGACGCCGGATCTGATCGCGCGGATCTACGGCATGCGCTGCATGATTATTGACGACCCGGTGGCGGGTACGCCGCTGGTGGTGCCGTTGGGCAAGCGTGCGGTCTGATGCCCTCACCCCGGCCCTCTCCCACAGGGAGAGGGAGCAAACCATCCCCTCTCCCCGTGGGAGAGGGTTAGGGTGAGGGGCATTTGCACTATCCTAAAATTTCCTTCAGTACCGGCCCAATCTTTTCAAACGCCTGCGGTGAAATAATATCCACGTGGGCGCAGTCCTGGCTGTACACCTCCAGCGCACTCACCCACGGCGCCCATGCGGCCTGCGGATCCATGGTTCGCGTGCGTTCGGCGACAAACAGCGTCGCTTTGCCGTCGAACCGTGAACTATGCGCGGTGGTGAGCAGCCGCACCGCATCGGCGTAGTTGCCTTCAATAGCGTTAAACAGCTCGCTGGAACCTTGCCCCTGCTGGGCGGCGATAAACGCCTGACGCTCGCGCTCAATTTCCGCCAGCACCTCAGGATCGAGGCCATTGGCCTCTTTCTCCGCCCAGTTCTGGGTTTCCGGCGGCCAGGTATCCAGCAGGCCGAGGAACGCTACGTTTTCACCCTGCTCGCGCAGACGCGCCGCAATGCCCTGCGCCAGCGTGCCGCCGAGGGAATAGCCGAACAGATAATACGGCCCCTGAGGCTGTTGCTTACGCAACGTGTTCAGATGATGTTCGATCACCGCATCGAGATCCGCACACTGCTCCATCGGCCCCTCAGGCCGGGGAGACTGAATGCCGACGATTGACCAGCGCGGGCTGAGGTAGCGCGCCAGGACGCTAAACTGCCAGGCAAAGCCGGATGCCGGATGGAAGCAGAACAGCGTCGGGCCGTTGCTTTCACGCAGCGGGAGAACAGTTTCATACCCCAGACGCTGCGCCTGCTCGTCGCTCATCTGCGAGTCCAGCAGGGCGCTAAGCTTACTCACCGTCGAGGCGACCATAATCTGGCCCGGCGTGACCTTACGGCTGAACGCACGGCTGAGCTGAGCCGCGAGGCGCATCGCCAGCAGCGAGTGGCCGCCGAGGGCAAAGAAATCGGATTCGATATCGTTCACTGCGCAGCCCAGCAGGGCAGAAAACGCCTGCGCCACGGCGACTTCGGTTTGTGTCTCAGGCGCGCGACCAGAGGTTTTGCTGGTCAGCTCCGGCAGCGGCAACGCCTTGCGATCCAGCTTGCCGTTGGCGCTTAACGGCAGCGCGCTGATTTGCAGCAGCACCACCGGCACCATATGTGGCGGCAGCTGGGCTTTGAGTGATGCTAGCAGCGCGTCGCGATCCAGCGGTAAGCCGGATTCGGAGACAACGTACCCCACCAGCTGGCGGGCATCGCCACCCGTGGCAGTTGCCAGGTTGAACACGCAGGCGTGCGCCACGGCCTGGGCCACATCCGGCAGCGCAAGCATGGCCCGGTCGATTTCGCCCAGCTCAATGCGCTGACCGCGAATTTTTAACTGGTCATCGCTGCGGCCCAGATATTCTACCGCGCCGTTGTCCAGCCAGCGAGCAACGTCCCCGGTGCGGTACATCCGCTCGCCGGGGGCAAACGGATCGGCGATAAAGCGGCTGGCGGAAAGGTCGGGGCGTCCCAGATACCCCTGCGCCAGCTGGATGCCGGTGAGATACAGATCCCCCGCCACGCCGAACGGCACCGGGCGCATCATCGCGTCCAGAATGCGCAGCCCCGTATTCCACACCGGGAAGCCGATCGGCACGCTGTTCCCTTCCACCGCCGCCAGCTCGGGGCCGTACGCCGGATACCAGCTGACGTCCACCGCCGCTTCGGTCGGGCCATAGAGGTTGTGCAGCGGCGCATGGGTGAGCTGTTCCCACTCGCGGCACAGCGCAGTCGGCAACGCCTCGCCGCTACAGAACACCTGCTTCAGCGTCCTGCAACAGTCGACGTTTTCCGGCGTCAGCGAGGCGACGAACGCCGCCAGCATCGACGGCACGAAGTGGGTGGTGGTTACGCCATATTGTGCGAAGAAGCTCTGCATCGCCTGCGGATCGCGGTGCGCGTCCGGCTCGGCCATCACCAGCTTCGCCCCGGCGATAAACGGCCACCAGAACTCCCACACCGACACGTCAAAGCTGCACGGCGTTTTCTGCGCCACCACGTCATGCGCCGCCAGTGGATAATGATCCTGCATCCACTTCAGGCGGTTAACGATGGCGGTATGGCCGACCATCACGCCTTTTGGTCGTCCCGTCGAACCGGAGGTAAAGATGATGTACGCGGTCTGCTCCGGCTTCGCCAGGCGCAGAGGTTCAGCATCGGTGGCCGGTAATAGTGTGTTGTAACTAAAGGTGGCGATCGGCAGATCGTTAAAGCGCGGAAGCTGCTCGTCGGTGGTAATGAGCAGCGACGGCTTCGCGTCCTCCAGCATCATCCGCAGACGGTCGTCCGGGTAACCGGTATCCAGCGGCAGCCAGGCGGCGCCAGCTTCAACAATCCCGTGCAGCGCCAGGGTCAGGAACACCGAGCGCGGGAGCGCCACCGCCACGCTGTCGCCCGGCTTCACGCCGCGCGCGCGCAGCAGATTTGCCAGCGCGACCACCTGCTCGCGCATCTGGCGGTAGTTCAGCTCAGTATGGGCATCCGCCAGCGCCGGGGCGTCCGGCGTTTTGCTCGCCTGCTCCGCGACAAGGTCCGCCAGCGTGGTGGACGGCAGCGCCAGCCCGGTATCGTTGATTCGCGCCAGCCGCGCGTATTCCTGCTCTGATACGGTTTCCACGTCGCCACAACGCAGGTCCGGGTTGGCGGCAAACTGCGTCAGCATTGCGTTCAGCCGCGCCGCGTGCCCCTTCAGCGTCGCCTCGTCGTAACGCTGCCTGTTGGCGAGGATCTCAATGCTTAGTCCGCCCTGCTCGTCCGGGAACAGCGCCAGCTCCAGATCGTTCACCGGGCCGGTCGCCAGCGTGTGGGTAATGGCCTCCACGCCGTCGATATCCAGCTGATAATCGAACACCTTGACGTTCAGCACCGGACCAAACAAGGGTTCGTCCCCTGCGGCCTGCCCGCTGTCGCGCACGATCTGCTCGGCATCGTAGCGCTGATGGCGGCGCATCTTTTTCAGCTGGTTCGCCAGGCGCAGCGCCAGCGCTGGCAAGCTCTCGTGCGGGCGAATATTCACCGCCAGCGGCAGGACGTTGAGCACCGGTCCGGTCGCGGTCAGCGCGGCGGAGCCCATGCGGCGCATAAAGATAAACCCGGCGGCGTAGTCCAGCCGTCCGGTCAGGCGACCCAGCCACAGCGCCACCAGCGCAAGCGCCAGATCGGTTCGCTGCGTTTGTCCGGCCGCCTGTGCAAGCTGGCTGAACGCACGGCCGTCCATCGCCATTTTCAGGCGCAGGATGTCGGTGGTGGCGGCGCGTCCCGGCAGGGGTGCGGAAGAGAGCGAGACCGGAGAAGGAAGCTGTTGGCGCTGTTCGGCCCAGAAAGCACCGTCGCGCTGATACGCCTCGCTGTCGCGATAGCGCTGATACTCCTCCACCACCTCGGCGAACGGAGTAAACGGGGAGGCGGGCGCAGGTTCACCTTTCTGCCACGCAGCGTAAATGGCGGCGATATGACGGGTAATGGCCGGGAAACTGAAGCCATCTACCACCAGATGATGATACCGCTGATACCAGTACCAGTGGTTTTCTCCCACCTGAATCAGCTGGTGAAACGCCAGCGGCTGACCGCTGTCGACGCGCAGGTTCTGGTTGAGATCGGCCTCCATCAGCGCCACGGCGGCGTCGTGGGAGTTAACGCGCACAATGGACGGCTCCGGCAGGATCATGGCCTCATCGACCCACTGCCACACCTCGCCGTTATCCTCAGTGAAACGCATCCGCAGGGTGTCGGCCTGCATCATGCCTTCAGCGATGGCTTTTGCCAGCAACGGCGCGTCGATAGCGCCTTTCAGTTCGGTGTAGTGCGCCACGCTCCAGGCGTTTGGCAGGGAGGAAAGCTGCTCTGCCATCCAGATCCCCGGCTGGGCGGCGACAAGAGGGAGACGGTTCATGCGCGCTCCCCCGCAAAGTAAGACGGCTCAAGCGTCTGCCACTGTTCCGCCAGCCACTGCTGGCACGCCTCCTGAGATTGCGGTTCGCACACCACGCGCCAGCCCGCGGGCAACTCGCACTCCTGCGGCCACAGGCTGTACTGCCCCTGGTCATTTTGCAAAATGGCGAACTGTCCCTGCGGATTATCGAAAGGATTGCTGAATTCCATACAGACTCCGTTATTGAATAAGCGGCTGCCAGAGGGTCATCAGCCCCTGTGTCAGCCCACCGCGCCAGCAAAGCGCATCGTGTCCGCCGTCAACCTGACGCCAGAAAACCGGTTGCTGAGTGTGTAGTTCGGCGAGGATCGCCTGGTTTGCGCGTAAGATAAGCGGCTCGTTGCGCCCGGCCTCAAGGACGATGCGCAGCCCGCGAGCGGTTTTGTCACCCGCTTTGAGTTGTTCGATGAGCAGCCCGTCCTGCTGCGCGCCGCGGTGCGGCCACCAGTAGGATCCGGACTGGCTGAGGATGCAGCCAAAACGCTGCGGCCAGTTGAGGCCCGCATAGAGGGAAGAGAGCCCGCCGAAGCTCTGACCCGCCACCACGGTATGGTCGGCGCGGTCGCTGAACGGGGCCATGCTTTTCACCTGCGGGAGAAGTTCGTCCTGCACCGCCAGCCAGAAATCAGGGTTACACGGCAGCTCGCGGCTGCGGTGTGCGGTGTCAATCACGTCGATTAAGACATAGACCGCAGGCGGCAGTTTGCCTTCATGGGTGAGCGACGCCAGCGCAGGCCAGACGGGCATGCTTTCGGCCCAGAACTGCCCGTCGAGCAGCACCGCCAGCGGGCGCTCGGGGCTTTCATCCCCGGTGGTAAAAATCCACACGCGGCGACGGTTCTTCAGACGCGCGCTGTGCCACTCAATGCAGACAGGCTTTTTGTAAGGGGTATCGGGATGGTTCCAGCCGGGCTGTACGGGCGCCTCCGGCATCTCCAGCGCCGAGACGGCGTGCCCGCGCCCGCCGCGCCAGCTCTGGGCATTCAGCGGGTCGGACACCGCGTGCGGCAATAGTTTGCGCCAGCCTTCGCGCAGCGCCATGCGGTCCGGCTGATCGCCTTCAAACACTGCGCTGGCAAAATCGTTTTCATTGTCGGAGGGGATAAAACAGTAGCTGCCGCGCCATTCCGGGCTGAACTCGCCCTGCCACTGCCAGACGTCGGTATCCGGGATACGTTCAAGGGACTGCGGACGGGCATTTTGATGGTGATCGGTCACACCGGTGACGTAGAGCCAGACGCGTTTAACCGTCGACGTTTTCTGCGTTCCCGCCGGGTCCCGCCACCAGAATGTCACGCGATAGTTTTCCTGATGACGTTCCCGTTCCGGCCCGTCTTTCGCCTGCCACCACGCTTCACTTCCGGTTGTTAACGCCGTCACCCTTATAACCCCATGTTTAACAGTCTTTTTTGTTTCAGAGCAAATTTTATTGATAATATTATTGATAACTATTTGCATTTGCAATAGCGTAATGCCCGCGCTGTGGGAAGCGCGCTCATTAAATAACCATAAAAGCGGGACGTACAATGAATAAGAAGATTCACTCTCTGGCCTTGCTGGTCAATTTAGGGATTTATGGTGTCGCGCTGCCCGCCATGGCAGACGACAACACCGCCTCCGCGCAGCACGAAGACACCATGGTGATCACCGCCGCCGAGCAGAATTTGCAGGCGCCGGGCGTGTCGACCATCACCGCCGATGAGATCCGCAAAAACCCGCCCGCGCGCGACGTGGCGGAAATCATCCGCACCATGCCGGGCGTTAACCTGACCGGCAACTCCACCAGCGGCCAGCGCGGGAACAACCGCCAGATTGACATTCGCGGCATGGGCCCGGAAAACACCCTGATTCTGATTGACGGCAAGCCGGTCACCAGCCGCAACTCCATCCGTCTGGGCTGGCGCGGCGAGCGTGACACCCGCGGCGATACCGGCTGGGTACCGCCAGAGATGATCGAGCGCATCGAAGTGATCCGTGGCCCGGCCGCTGCACGCTACGGTAACGGCGCGGCGGGCGGCGTGGTGAACATCATCACCAAAAAATTCGACGACCAGTGGCACGGCTCCTGGAACACCTATCTGAACGCGCCAGAACATAAGGACGAAGGTTCGACTAAACGCACCAACTTCAGCCTGAGCGGCCCGCTGGGCGGCGACTTCAGCTTCCGCATGTTTGGTAACCTGGACAAAACCCAGGCCGATGCGTGGGACATCAACCAGGGTCACCAGTCTGAACGTACCGGTGCCTACGCCAACACCCTGCCCGCAGGCCGTGAAGGTGTGGAAAACAAAGACATCAACGGCGTGGTGCGCTGGGACTTCGCACCGATGCAGTCGCTGGAGTTTGAAGCGGGCTACAGCCGCCAGAACAACCTGTATGCGGGCGACACGCAGAACACCAACAACGACAACGCGCTGGTGAAGAAGAACTACGGTAAAGAGACGAACCGTATTTATCGCCAGAACTTCGCCGTGACCTGGAACGGCGGCTGGGATAACGGCATTACCACCAGCAACTGGGCGCAGTACGAGCACACCCGCAACTCCCGTCTGGGTGAAGGACTGGCGGGCGGTACTGAAGGTCTGTTCAACAGCAATAAATTCACCGACACCGATCTGTCCGACGTGATGCTGCACAGCGAAATCAACCTGCCGATTGATTTCATTGTGAACCAGAACCTGACGCTCGGCACCGAGTGGAACCAGCAGCGCATGAAGGACTCGACCTCCTTCACGCAAACCCAGCAGGGCGGCACCATCCCGGGCATGAGCGAAGACCGTAGCCCCTACACGTCAGCGGAGATCTTCTCCCTGTTCGCCGAAAACAACATGGAGCTGACCGACAGCACCATGCTGACCCCTGCCCTGCGCTTCGATCACCACACTATTGTCGGCAATAACTGGAGCCCGTCCCTGAACCTGTCGCAAGGTCTGGGGGATGACTTCACCCTGAAGATGGGCATCGCGCGCGCCTATAAAGCGCCAAGCCTGTATCAGACCAACCCGAACTACCTGCTGTACAGTAAAGGCCAGGGCTGCTACGCCAGCTCCGACGGCGTGGGCTGCTACATGATGGGTAACGACGATCTGAAAGCGGAAACCAGCATCAACAAAGAGATTGGCCTGGAGTGGAAACGCGACGGCTGGCTGGCGGGCGTGACCTGGTTCCGCAACGACTATCGCAACAAGATTGAAGCGGGCTACGCGCCGATTGGCCAGACGTCCACCGGCAAAGTCACCACCGATATCTACCAGTGGGAAAACGTACCGAAGGCGGTAGTGGAAGGTCTGGAAGGCTCCCTGAACGTGCCGGTCAGCGATACCATCAACTGGACCAACAACATCACTTACATGCTGCAAAGCAAGAACAAGGAGACCGGCGATCGTCTGTCGATCATCCCGGAGTATACGCTGAACTCTACCCTGAGCTGGCAGGTACGTCAGGATGTCTCATTGCAGTCGACCTTCACCTGGTACGGCAAGCAGCAGCCGAAGAAGTACAACTACAAAGGTCAGCCGGTGACCGGGTCTGAGAAAGACGAAGTCAGCCCGTACAGCATCGTTGGCCTGAGCGCGACCTGGGACGTGACGAAAAACGTCAGCCTGACCGGCGGCGTGGACAACGTCTTCGACAAGCGCCAGTGGCGCGCCGGTAACGCCCAGACCACGGGTAATACCACGACGGGTGCGTATATGTACGGTGCGGGTGCGTATACGTATAATGAGCCGGGTCGCACCTGGTACATGAGCGTGAATACGAGGTTCTGATACAGGTAGTGACTTCCCCCTCTCCCTATGGGCTGAGGGATCCCCAGTAATTTTTTTATGCAGAAGCAATAAAGTTGCTTTCTAAATGACTGAGGGCTGTCAGCGATGCCCTGGTCCGGCTGTAAATCGCTGAGGCGTTTGCCTTCCGGCCGGGGCGAGGCGCAGGGATGCGCCGAGAGGGCGGCTTTACAGGGACGTTGCCTCCGCCCGTACCCGATAAGCCGGAAGGAATGAGCCGAGGGCACCGCGAAGCGGCGATTTACCGCCGGGAGCCCGGGTCGCCAGGGTGGTGGCGACTGAGCCACCCTGGCACGTTCACCGGTCATGTCGTTACAGAGTAGCAAGGAACATAAAGTGAACGGAATGACCACCACCGCCGTATATTCCCCTCACCCTAACCCTCTCCCCGGAGGGGCGAGGGGATTGCTCAGTGCTCGCATTAATTTGTGGGGAACCCTCAGCCCTTTGGGAGAGGGCCGGGGTGAGGGCATCAGGCCGCACAATACTGAAGGGAAAACCATGCACACAACCCACAGCACATTTTCTCTCGCCGGCCACACCCTTCACCGCATCACTTTCGACCCCACCACCTTCACCGACGCCGATCTCCTCTGGCTCCCCCATCACGCACAGCTGGCTGACGCCGGACGCAAGCGCAAATCCGACCACCTGGCAGGCCGCATCGCCGCGGCGCATGCGCTAAACGAGCGCGTAATCCCCGGCATCGGCCCCAGCGGCGAACCGCTCTGGCCGCAAGGTATTTCCGGCAGCATCACCCACAGCGGCACGCAGGCGATGGCCGTCGTCACGCAATACCCGGCGCTTATCGGCATCGATTGTGAAACGATCCTTTCCGAAAACGAAGCCTGGGAAATCAAAGACGGCATTATTGATATGCAGGAAGAACCTGTGCTTTCCCGCTCGGGATACCCGTTCGCCCTCGCCCTGACGCTGGCGTTCAGCGCCAAAGAGAGCCTGTTCAAGGCCCTCTTTCCGCAGGTGCAGGCCTGGATGGGTTTTGACAGCGCCCGCATTACCCTGCTCGACGACAGGACGCTTACGCTGGCATTGACCCGTCAACTTGCAGGCTTTGAGGAAGGCACTGCCTTCACCCTTCACTGGCAGCAGCACGGCGAACAGGTCATCACCCTGCTGTCACACGCTCCTGCCGACGTGCCTTCACGCTGGTCACCACAAACGTCACGATAAACACCATCGCGAACAGGACCACAATGGTCGGCGCGGGCGCGCTGTCGAGATAAAACGAGGCATACACGCCGCTTACCGACACCAGCGCTGAAACGGCGACCGCCACCAGCAGCGCCATGTGAAAGCGTCGGGTGATCAGCACCGCCACCGCGCCGGGGGCAATCAGCAGCGAAATCGACAGAATTATACCCACCGCTTTCAGCGTCGCCACGATGGTCAGCGAAACCATGCATAGTAAGCCGTAGTGCAGCCAGCGGGTGCGCAGGCCGCTCGCCTGCGCCTGCTGATAGTCAAAGCAGAACAGCAGAAAATCGCGCCACTTCAGGCCAATCACCAGCGCAATCAACCCCGCGACGAGACCGCTTTGCAAAATGTCCATCCCGTTAATGCCCAGCATATCGCCGAACAGAATGTGGTCGAGATGCACCTCAGGTTTGACGGCGATATAGAGGATCAGCCCGGCGCCGAACATGCCGGAAAAGACGATCCCCATAACCGTATCTTGCTTGATTCGGCTGTTATCCTTCAGGTATCCGGTGGCGACCGCGCAGAACAGACCGGCCACGAATGCGCCCAGCGCCAGCGGCAGGCCCATCATCCAGGCCAGCACGACGCCGGGAAACACCGCGTGGCTCATGGCGTCGCCCATCAGCGCCCAGCCTTTCAGCACCAGAAAAACCGACAGCAGCGCGCAGGGCACGGCCACCAGGAGTGAAATCAGCAGCGCGTTGTTCATAAACGCAAACTGGAACGGTTCGAGGATCAGCGTCATCATGGATGTGCCTCCCGCGCCCGACGGCGGCTGGCAAGCAGCCCATGCTTCGGCGCAAAGACGAACGCCAGCAGGAACAGCAGCGTCTGGGCGACCACGATAATGCCGCCGGTGGCGCCGTCCAGGTAATAGCTGGCCCACGCGCCGAGGAAGCTGGTGATGCTGCCAATGGCGACGGCAATCATCAGCAGGCGCGGGAAGCGATCGGTCAGCAGCCAGGCGGTCGCACCGGGCGTAACCACCAGACAGATCACCAGAAATGCGCCGACGGTTTGCAGCGCCGCCACGGTAGAGACCGCCAGTAGCGTAAAGAAGAGAATTTTCAGACGTTCCGGGCGCAGGCCGATGGCGCGGGCGTGGTTCTCATCAAAAAAGGTCACCATCAGATCTTTCCATTTGAACAGCAGGATAACTATCGACACCACGCCGATAATCGCCAGCTGGACGATATCTTCCGGGGCGATGGCGAGAATATTGCCGAGGACGATGGTCTGAATGTTCACCGAGGTCGGGTTGAGTGAGACCATAAACAGCCCCAGCCCGAAAAACGAGGAGAAGATCAGCCCGATAATGGCGTCCTCCTTCAGGCGGCTGCGCTGGTTGAGAAACAGCATGCTGCCCGCCGCCAGCCCGCCCGATAAAAACGCCCCCAGCGAGAACGGCAGTCCGAGCATGTAAGCGCCCGCTACGCCCGGCACGATGGAGTGCGACAGCGCATCGCCGATCAGCGACCAGCCTTTGAGCATCAGATAGCAGGAGAGAAACGCGCACAGCCCGCCCACCATCGCCGAGACCCACATCGCGTTGAGCATGTACTCGTAGCCGAAGGGTTCGAGAAGCGCGTTCATTTGGCCTCCTGTCGGTGCGTGACGAAGGGGCGTTCGTCGTCGGTAATAATGCGATCTTCCGAGCCGCTGAGCACCACGTGGCGCAGCACGCCGCTAAAGGCGCGCTCAAGATTCTCAGCGGTAAAAGTGATATCCGTCGGGCCGCTCGCCAGCACGGTGCCTTTGACCATCACCGTGTAATCGCAGAATTCCGTGACCGAGCCCAGATTGTGGGTCGAAACCAGCATGGTTTTACCCTCGTCGCGCAG
This sequence comes from Enterobacter sp. DSM 30060, assembly GCF_013375955.1. NCBI lineage: Bacteria > Pseudomonadati > Pseudomonadota > Gammaproteobacteria > Enterobacterales > Enterobacteriaceae > Enterobacter > Enterobacter sp. DSM 30060. The sequence goes on along the minus strand of NZ_CP056118.1, from coordinate 2,999,610 downwards.
CTCCCGCAGCAGGCTGATGATCCTGGCTTCGGTTTTGACGTCCACGCCGGTAAACGGCTCGTCGAGCAGGATCACCTCGCCCTGCTGGGCAATCGCCCGCGCCAGAAACACGCGCTTCTTTTGGCCGCCGGAGAGCTCGCCAATCTGCCGATGGCGCAGCTCAAGCATATCCACGCGCTTCAGGGCGTCGGTTACAATCTGCCTGTCGCGCTCTTTAGGCCGACGCAGAAACCCCATATGCCCGTAGCGGCCCATCATCACCACGTCCTCGACCAGCACCGGAAATGACCAGTCGACCTCTTCCGACTGCGGCACGTAGGCGACCAGGTTCTGGCGCAGCGCCCGGTGAGGCGGAAGCCCGTGAATGGAGATAGTGCCGCTCGCCGCCCGCACAAAGCCCATCACCGCCTTAAACAGCGTGGACTTGCCGGATCCGTTCACCCCCACCAGGGCGGCAATCGATCCGCCCGGCACGCTGAACGACGCGTCGCGCAGCGCCGTGTGGCCGTTGCGGTAGGTCACGGTCACGTCGGTTACAACAATCCCCTTCTGCATGGTTACTCCTTCATCCCGTCGCGGATGCCCTGCACCAGCGTGCGGGTGGTGACGTTCAGCAGATCGATATAGGTCGGCACCGGGCCGTTTTCTGCACTCAGGGAGTCAACGTACAGCACGCCGCCGTAATGGGCGCCGGTTTCCCGCGCCACCTGACGAGCGGGCTTATCCGAGACGGTGCTTTCGCTGAACACCGCCGGAATGTGATGTTTTTTCACCAGATCGATAACCTTGCGCACCTGCTGCGGCGTGCCCTGCTGATCGGCGTTGATCGGCCACAGGTACAGTTCTTTCAGGCCCAAATCCCGCGCCAGATAGGAGAACGCCCCTTCGCTGGTCACCATCCATCGCTTGTCTTCCGGGATCGCCGTGACCTGCTTGCGCAGCGGTTCAAGGGTAGCGGTAATCTTCTGCTTGTAGGCGTCGGCGTTACGCTGATAGGTCTGCGCGTTGGCCGGATCGTACTTCACCAGCGCGTCGCGGATGTTATCGACGTAAATCAGGGCGTTGTCCGGCGACATCCACGCATGCGGGTTGGGCTTGCCGTTATAGGGCCCTTCGCTGATGCCCATCGGGGTGATGCCTTTGGTAACAATCACCTCAGGCACGCCGTTCAGATGCTGATAAAAGCGCTGGAACCACAGCTCCAGATTCATGCCGTTCGCCAGGATCAGCTGCGCCTTCTGCGCGCGTTTGATATCACCCGGGGTGGGCTGGTATTCGTGAATTTCCGCGCCCGGTTTGGTGATGGAGGTGACCTCTGCGGCATCCCCCGCTACGTTTTTCGCCATATCAGCGATAACGGTAAAAGTGGTGATGACCTGGAACTTTTCAGCCGCCAGCGCGCCGGTTGTGGTCGCGGTCATAAGCAGCGCGCCGAGCAACAGACGCTTCAATCCTTGCCGTGGATGCATCGCAGAAGTCTCCTGAGGTGATTAAATTAAAAGCAAAATTAGCCCGTGCTATAAGGTATAGCACAGGCTATATTTAAATGAAAATAGTTATCATTAAAGTTATGTCAACGGAGGGAGAGCCTGATGGCGCTTCGCTTATCAGGCCTACTGTAAAGCAGTTTTGGAGTTTTGTAGGCCGGGTAAGCGCAGCGCCACCCGGCATAAGGGCGACTCACTGCCCGGCAAGTGCCTTATAAAATGCAGGATTCTCCCGAATCACATTAAGTACCTTCGCCGCCAGCCCGGTTGGGTTGCGACGTTTAGACTCCCAGCTCTTTATCGTATCGACGCTCGTGCCAAGCGCCTTCGCCATTTCGCTTTGCGTGATATTGAGCTGCTCTCTGATGGCGCGCACATCAGCAACTTCATAGCGGGTTACCCGGGAAGCGGCTTTTCTTCCGTTATGGATCTCAACGGCCTCTTCAAGCGAAGATTTTAATTCATTAAAAATACTCATTATCAGCCTCCACCTGCCTGATTAGGGTACATAGTACATCTCAAATTTACGGCACTGGAAGCAGTATTTTTCAGAATGGAAGTCAGCTTTTTAAGTTCTGCTTTCTCTGTCTCTGTCAGGCTGTCCTTTATGCATTTTGGATAGGCCATAATGAAATAGATCACCTCCTCTGTGGCAAGAAAGTAAATCACTCTGATCCCCCCTCTCTTTCCCTTTGAGCCTGCCGCCATCCTTATTTTACGTTAACCCCTCGTCTGCTGGATCAGGTCACCTTTATCAGGCCAGGCAATAAGTTCCTTTTGCAGATCCTTTAATTCATCATCCGTAGCAATGCTTTTAATCTGTCGGGTAAAGAGTGATGTTTCGATAAACTCTATCGCATGACTCATCCATAGTTCCTTCCCTAAACGCAGCAAAAGCCCGAATGCTTCAGCATCAGGCTCTTGCTGCATGGTTACTCTTCCTTGAGTAATGCTGCGCCAAATAACTGTATTTATATACAGTCTGAAGGTATTTTAAGAATCCGTTTAGACATCCGGGAACATCACGCTATTCCCCGGCGCTTCCCTGTGGAGATGGATAAAGTTCAGGTGCCGTTCATACTGGTCCAGAATATCCGTAATTACCTGCTCCTTGCTGTAATCCATCAAATCATTCCCCTGGCTCCCTTCCAGCAGGAAGGTCTCCAGCCGGTAGTAGGTCGATTTCCCGCTGCGCGCCCGGTAGGTGAACCCTGGCACCGAATACTGCTGCGGCCAGATCTGATAAACAAAGTTCTGCTCGTCGCCCATGTGCACCAGCAGATCCAGGTGCCCCAGGGTTTCGCCCTCTTCAGGTGGCAGGTTTTTCAGCTCCACGTAGGCGCCACGCAGCTTCAGCTCCTGCGCCACCTCTTCCATCGCCGGGAAGCAGACCGTCTCCATCATCTGGCTGGTGTAGCGCGTGCCCGGGTAGTTCATCAGGCGCGACAGGCGTTTCTTCCAGCTCAACCTGTCCTGCGCGCCCATCGGCCGCGGCGCGGTGTCGCGGCTGGCGCTGACGCGGCGGTAGTCTTCCACCTTGAGCGATTTATACAGCCCGGCCATCACGAAGAAGATCACGAAGCTGAACGGCAGACCCATGATCACCGTGGTGTTCTGCAGCGCCGAAATGCCGTTGGTCATCAGCATCCCGAGCGTCAGCAGGCCGATGGCGACGGACCAGAAGATGCGCAGCCAGTTCGGCGCATCGCTGTTGATGTCTTTAAGCTTCGAAGTGAAGTTCCCCAGCACCAGCGCGCCGGAGTCCGCCGAGGTGACGTAGAACAACAGGCCGGTAATGGTTGCTACGGACGCGCTAAAGGTAAACGCCGGGTACTGCGCCAGCAGGCTGTAGAAGCCGCGCTCCGGGTGCACCATCGCTTCCTGCGCGAAGGTCGCATTGCCGTGGATAATTTCGTGCAGCGCGCTGTTGCCGAAAATCGACAGCCACAGCAGGGTGAAGGTGAACGGGATGATCAGCGTGCCCATCACGAACTGACGGATGGTGCGCCCACGCGAAATTCGCGCCAGGAACAGGCCGACAAACGGCGACCAGGCCACCCACCACGCCCAGAAGAAGAGCGTCCAGTTGTTCATCCACTCCACCGGGCGGTCAAAGGCGAAGCTGTTCAGCGTCATGCCCATAAAGCGGTTCACGTAATCACCTACGTTGAGCACTAGGGCGTTGAGCAGGAACGAGGTGTCGCCCATAAACAGCACGAACAGGATCAGCCCCAGCGCCAGCGCGACGTTCAGCTCGGAGAGCACGCGAATACCTTTATCCACGCCGGAGGTCACCGAGATGGTAGCGATGATCACCGACAGCGCAATTAGCGCCGCCTTCGCCGCCATCGAATCCGGGATGTCAAACAGCACGCTCAGCCCGTAGTTAAGCTGCACTACGCCAATCCCGAGCGTGGTGGCGATGCCGAAGATGGTGCCGATCACCGCCGCGATATCGACGCTGTGGCCAATCGGGCCGTTGATCTTTTTCCCGAAAATCGGGTACAGCGCGGAGCGGATGGTTAGGGGCAAATTATAACGATAGCTAAAGTATCCGAGCGCCATGCCCATCAGGGCATACATTGACCAGCCCGTCAGGCCGTAGTGGAACAGCGTCCAGACCATCGCCTGACGCGCGGCCTCCATCGTCTGCCCTGCCCCTTCCGGCGGCTGCATATATTGCGTGACCGGTTCCGCCACGGAGAAGAACATCAGGTCGATGCCAATGCCCGCGGCAAACAGCATCGCGGCCCAACTCAGCAGGCTGAACTCGGGCTTGGACTGCTCTGGCCCAAGCTTCACCGAACCGAAGCGCGAGCAGGCAATGCAGACGACGAAGACGATATAGAGCGTCGCCGCCAGAAGGTAGTACCAGCCGAAGGTCTTCGACACCCAGTTCAGGGTGTGCCCAATCCACTCGGCAGAAAAATCACGAAAGAAGATAGTCGTCAGGGAAAACAACAAAATCAGCCCGGCGGACGTAAAAAAAACGACCGGGTTGATTTTGTCTTTTTCTCTGTCTTGTGAAAGGTCTGTCATCCAGTATCCCCACTGTTTTTGTAACTATTAAAATCCAAAATCGCAACAATTAAGACACATTTTATATTGAACGTCCAATCAAAAACCGCTTTAATAGATTACCAACGCTGATGAATGGAGTGGCAAAAATGCCCAAAGTGGGGATGCAGCCGATCCGGCGCAGGCAGCTCATCGATGCCACGCTGGAAGCAATTAATGAAGTGGGAATGCATGACGCAACCATCGCGCAAATCGCCCGTCGGGCGGGCGTGTCCACGGGCATCATCAGCCACTATTTCAAAGATAAAAACGGTCTGCTGGAAGCAACCATGCGCGACATCACCGGTCAGTTACGCGATGCGGTATTAAGCCGTTTACGCGCCCTGCCGGACGGCAGTGCAGAGCAGCGTTTGCAGGCGATTGTCGGCGGCAATTTTGATGAAACCCAGGTCAGCGGCGCGGCGATGAAGGCCTGGCTGGCCTTCTGGGCCAGCAGCATGCATCAGCCGATGCTCTATCGTTTGCAGCAGGTCAGCAGCCGCCGGTTGCTCTCAAATCTGGTGTACGAATTCCGCCGCGAACTGCCGCGTGAACAGGCTGAAGAGGCGGGCTACGGGCTCGCCGCACTGATTGACGGGCTGTGGCTGCGCGCCGCGCTCAGCGGCAAACCGCTGGATAAAACCCTGGCCCAGTCGCTTACCAGCCACTTTATCAGCCAGCATTTACCGACCGACTAACCGAGGAGGAAGCATGTCCCGAATGGCAGAACAGCAGCTTTATATCAATGGTGGTTATACATCCGCCACCAGCGGTCGCACCTTCGAGACCATCAACCCGGCCAACGGTGAAGTTCTGGCGAGCGTGCAGGCCGCCGGGCGTGAAGACGTGGACCGCGCCGTGGATAGCGCAAAGCGCGGGCAAAAAATCTGGGCGGCGATGACCGCCATGGAGCGCTCGCGCATCCTGCGTCGCGCCGTCGATATCCTGCGCGAGCGCAACGACGAGCTGGCAAAGCTGGAAACCCTCGACACCGGTAAAGCGTTTTCTGAAACCTCGACCGTCGACATCGTCACCGGCGCGGACGTGCTGGAGTACTACGCGGGGCTGATCCCGGCACTGGAAGGCAGCCAGATCCCGCTGCGCGAGACCTCCTTCGTCTACACCCGCCGCGAGCCGCTGGGCGTGGTGGCGGGCATCGGCGCGTGGAACTATCCGATCCAGATCGCCCTGTGGAAATCCGCCCCGGCGCTGGCGGCGGGCAACGCGATGATCTTCAAGCCGAGCGAAGTAACGCCGCTTACCGCCCTGAAACTGGCGGAAATCTACACCGAAGCGGGCGTGCCGGACGGCGTGTTTAACGTTCTGCCGGGTGTGGGCGCGGAAACCGGCCAGTACCTGACCGAGCATCCGGGCATCGCCAAAGTCTCCTTTACCGGCGGCGTCGCCAGCGGCAAAAAGGTGATGGCGAACTCGGCGGCCTCGTCCCTGAAAGAGGTGACGATGGAGCTGGGCGGTAAATCCCCGCTGATAGTGTTTGACGATGCGGATCTGGATCTCGCGGCAGATATCGCCATGATGGCCAACTTCTTCAGCTCCGGTCAGGTGTGCACCAACGGCACCCGCGTGTTCGTGCCCGCGAAGTTCAAAGCCGCGTTTGAGCAAAAAATCGTTGAGCGCGTGGGCCGCATCCGCGCGGGCGACCTGTTCGATGAAAACACTAACTTTGGCCCGATGGTCAGCTTCCCACACCGCGACAGCGTGATGCGCTACATCGCCAAAGGCAAAGAGGAAGGTGCGCGCGTGCTGTGCGGCGGTGATGTGCTGAAGGGTGACGGCTTTGATAACGGCGCGTGGGTTGCCCCGACCGTGTTCACCGACTGCACCGACGAAATGACCATCGTGCGCGAAGAGATCTTCGGCCCGGTGATGTCCATTCTTTCCTATGACACTGACGAAGAGGCCATTCGTCGCGCCAATGACACCGACTACGGTCTGGCGGCGGGCATTGTCACCGCCGATCTGAACCGCGCCCACGGCGCTATTCATCAGCTCGAAGCGGGCATCTGCTGGATCAACACCTGGGGCGAATCCGCCGCGGAGATGCCGGTGGGCGGCTACAAACACTCCGGCATTGGCCGCGAGAACGGCGTCATGACGCTTCAGAGTTACACCCAGGTGAAGTCCATCCAGGTTGAGATGGGTAAATTCCAGTCCATATTTTAACCGGGAGGTTTATTTGCAATTTGACTACATCATTATCGGGGCCGGCTCTGCCGGCAACGTTCTGGCAACACGACTGACTGAAGATCCGAACACCACCGTCCTGCTGCTTGAGGCGGGCGGGCCGGACTACCGCTTTGACTTCCGCACCCAGATGCCTGCCGCGCTGGCCTTCCCGTTGCAGGGCAAGCGCTACAACTGGGCGTATGAAACCGAGCCAGAGCCTTTCATGAACAACCGCCGCATGGAGTGCGGACGCGGAAAAGGGCTGGGCGGCTCGTCGCTGATCAACGGCATGTGCTACGTGCGCGGCAACGCAATGGATCTGGACAACTGGGCGAAAGAACCGGGTCTGGAGCACTGGAGCTATCTCAACTGCCTACCCTACTACCGCAAGGCAGAGACCCGCGACGTGGGGCCGAACGACTACCACGGCGGCGACGGTCCGGTGAGCGTCACCACCTCTAAGCCGGGCGTGAACCCGCTGTTTGAAGCGATGGTGGAGGCAGGCGTGCAGGCGGGCTACCCGCGCACCGACGATCTCAACGGCTATCAGCAGGAAGGCTTTGGCCCGATGGATCGCACGGTCACGCCGCAGGGCCGACGCGCCAGCACCGCGCGCGGCTATCTGGATCAGGCCAAACCGCGCCCGAATCTGACCATCCGCACCCACGCCATGACCGATCACATTATCTTTGACGGCAAGCGCGCGGTGGGCGTCGAGTGGCTGGAAGGCGAAAGCACCATTCCTTCAAAAGCGACAGCGAAGAAAGAGGTACTGCTGTGCGCGGGCGCTATTGCGTCTCCGCAGATCCTCCAGCGCTCCGGCGTGGGTAACGCTGAACTGCTGAAGCAGTTTGATATCCCGCTGGTACATGATTTACCCGGCGTGGGGGAAAACTTGCAGGATCACCTGGAGATGTACCTTCAGTATGAATGCAAAGAGCCCGTTTCCCTCTACCCTGCCCTGCAGTGGTGGAACCAGCCGAAGATTGGCGCGGAGTGGCTGTTTGGCGGCACCGGCGTGGGTGCGAGCAACCACTTCGAAGCGGGCGGGTTTATCCGCAGCCGCGAGGAGTTCGAGTGGCCGAACATTCAGTATCACTTCCTGCCGGTAGCGATTAACTATAACGGCTCGAACGCGGTGAAAGAACACGGCTTCCAGTGCCACGTCGGCTCCATGCGCTCGCCGAGCCGCGGGCACGTACGGATTAAGTCCCGCGACCCGCATCAGCATCCGGCGATCCTGTTCAACTATATGTCCCACGAGCAGGACTGGCAGGAGTTCCGCGACGCGATCCGCATCACCCGTGAGATCATGCACCAGCCGGCGCTGGACAAATACCGTGGGCGCGAAATCAGCCCGGGCGTCGAATGCCAGACCGACGAACAGCTGGACGAGTTTGTGCGTAACCATGCCGAAACCGCGTTCCATCCGTGCGGCACCTGCAAAATGGGCTATGACGAGATGGCGGTGGTCGATGGCGAAGGCCGCGTTCACGGGCTGGAAGGGTTACGCGTGGTAGATGCGTCGATTATGCCGCAAATTATCACTGGCAACCTGAACGCCACCACCATCATGATTGGTGAGAAGATTGCCGACGCCATTCGCGGGCGCGAGCCGCTGGCGAAGAGCACGGCGGCGTATTATGTGGCGGATGGGGCGCCGGTTCGCCGCTGAGTGCGAACTTCTCCTCTCACCCCGGCCCTCTCCCTTTGGGCTGAGGGTTCCCCACAAATTAATGCGAGCACTGAGCAATCCCCTCGCCCCTCCGGGGAGAGGGTTAGGGTGAGGGGAACATACGGCGGTGGTGGTCATTCCGTTCACTTTATGTTCCTTGCTACTCTGTAACGACATGACCGGTGAACGTGCCAGGGTGGCTCAGCGATTTACAGCCGGACCAGGGCATCGCTGACAGCCCTCAGTCATTTAGAAAGTAACTTTATTGCTTCTGCATAAAAAAATTACTGGGGATCCCTCAGCCCTTTGGGTGAGGGTTAGGGTGAGGGAAAATTATTTTCGAAATTCCTCTAACCGCCTGACCTGCCGCCCTTCAGCGTCAAAATTCTCCGCCGCCAGCCAGGCGCGCAGCTCCGTGTCCCTTTGCGGCCACTCGCCGTCAATAATCGAAAGCATATCGCTGTCGCGGTTGCGTCCTTTGCGCACCAGCTTCTGGCGCAGACGTCCCTCCCAGACGAACCCCAGCCGCTCCGCCGCGCGGCGTGAGGCGGTGTTCATCGAATCGCATTTCCACTCCAGCCGACGATATTTATGCTCAAAGGCATTTTTCAGCAGCAGCCACACCGCTTCGGTGCCGATGCGGGTGCCTTTCATCCTCCGCGACCAGGTGACATGGCCGATCTCCACCGAGCCCTGGAACCGCTCTATCGCCATGTAGCTCACCAGCCCTACCGCTTTTTCAGTGCGTAAATCGATTACCGCAAACGGGACCAGATCGTCATCCATCACCTTGCCGAGCACCCAGTGGGCGGTGGCTTCCACGCTTTCAGGCTGGGTGCTGGCAAGCCACGTCCAGTCGCTCTCATCACCCAGCGCGTAGGCCTCATATAAATCAGCCGAGTGACGATCGGCGTCCAGCGGCTCCAGACGACAATACTGACCGGTGAGCGGGGTGCGGGTTAAGACCCGGGCGCACTTCCAGTCCGGGACGATATCGTTAACGGTTTGACCATATTGATTGATTTCGGGCACGGCGATGACTCCCTGAAAGGTAAGGAGTTTGTTATAGCAGGTTAAAAAGCGGACGAAAAGAGAGGAAATGCAGGCCGGGTAAGGGAGAGCCGCCACCCGGCATAAAATTACTTCAGCAGCTTAACCGTGGCGTCGATGTCGATTTCATCTTCGGTGAAGATCATCGTCGTGTTCTGGAAGGTGGTGATCGCCAGCTTCTTCACCGTGCGCATCTCGCCCGGCTTTTTCTCACTTTTCGGCTTGATGCTGTTCATCAGTAGCCCCACCGACAGCACCGCGTTCTCTTTGTCGATTTTGGTCTCAACGGGCTCTTCTTCGCTGAACACCACGAAGGATTTGATCGAGGTGAGCTTCACGCGCTCGCCCGCGATATAAAGATGCTTGCTCTCCGGGATCACCTTCACCGCATACGCGGAAAGGCCTTTGGTGTTTGTGGTGGGTTCGAAGGTCACCGCCGCATCTTTCTTAATCAGATCAGGGTTGGCGACCTTAATCACGTGAAAATAGCGGTTGTCGCCGTTTTCATCTTTGATAAATCCGAAGCCTTTATCTTTAAACCACGTTGTGATTGTACCGTTCATCGCTGTTACCGCCTGTCAGATCTTAAGACTAAAGTTTTGCAGCGCGCAGTGTAATGCACAATGGCTGAGGAGACAAAAAAAAGCCCCTGCACGGGAGCAGGGGAAAGTTCATGTCAGAGCTTATTAGAATTTAGTTGAACACCATCCCACCATCAATCAGCAGCGACTGACCGGTCATGTAGTCGGAGTCTGGTCCGGCGAGGTAAGAGACGCAGGCGGCCACATCTTCCGGTTCGGACAAACGGCCAAGCGTGATGCGTTTGGCAAAGGTTTCCGTTCCGTAGCCGAGCGGTTTACCCGCCGCCTCGGAGACCTGACGGTCGATTTCCGCCCACATCGGCGTTTTGACGATGCCCGGGCAATAGGCGTTAACGGTGATCCCCAGCGGCGCGAGATCCCGCGCGGCGGTCTGGGTTAAGCCACGCACCGCGAACTTGCTGGAGCTGTAGACCGCCAGTTCCGGGTTGCCGGTATGGCCCGCCTGGGAGCAGGCGTTGATGATTTTACCGCCGTGCCCCTCTTTGCGGAACGCGTCAATCGCGGCCTGAATGCCCCAGATCACCCCTTTCACGTTGATGCTGTAAACCTTGTCGACAATTTCCGGCGTGATGGATTCGATAGGGGTAGACGGCGCCACCCCGGCGTTATTGACGATGACGTTGAAGCCGCCCAGCGCGGTGCGGGCTTTTTCCACCGCCGCAAACACCTGGTCGCGGTCAGAGACGTCCACCTTCACGGCGACGGCTTTCCCGCCGTTGCGGGTGATCTCATCCGCGACCGCTTTCGCCGTCTCTTCGTTGTAATCCGCAATAGCGACGGCAAAGCCGTCCTTCACCAGGCGAAGCGCGATCGCTTTGCCAATCCCCTGGCCGGAGCCGGTTACGAGAGCCACTTTTTGCATTTCTCTGTCCTTATATTGATTCACAAAATCTGGCTGAGATGGAGCTGGCCCATCAGCAGCGGGTTATCGCTGTAGTCGACGGGAATGGCCACCACGGCCGGGCCATCGACATCCATTGCGGCACGCAGCGTCGGTTCGAGCGCGTCGGCGCTCTCGACGGCAAAGCCTTTCGCACCGAAGGCGTCGGCATAGGCTTTAAAATCGACCGGGCCAAACTCCACGCCGGAGAGACGCTGGTATTTTTTCTCTTCCTGGATCGCCACCATGTTGTAGGCGTTATCCACCCAGATGATGTGCAGCACGTTGGCATTGAGGCGCACAGCGGTTTCCAGCTCCATGCTCGACTGCAAAAATCCGCCGTCCCCGGAGACCGACACCACCTTGCGCCCCGGGTTGACCAGCCACGCGCCAATCGCCCACGGCAGCGCCACGCCCATGGTCTGCTGACCGTTGGAGATCATCACCTGACGCGCGCGGAAGCTGTAGAGGTAGCGGGCGATCCAGATGTGGAAGCTGCCCATATCGACGGTGAGCGTTACGTCGTTATTCACGATGTCCTGCATGGCGCGCACGATGCGCAGCGGATGCAGGGCAAACTGGTTTAGCGATGCGCCGCGACGGTCGAGGAGGTCACGCTGATGCTGGCGATCGACAAGAATTTCCGAGGCGCGCTGGCTGAGTTCAAGTTTGTGCTCGATTCGGCTGGCAAGCAGATTCAGCGTGGCGGCAATATCCCCGACCAGTTCCAGATCGGGAACATACTTGCGCTCCTCATAGGCGGGCAGCACGTCAATGTGCACCAGCGTGGCATCGCCGCTGTTCCACATGGACGGCTCGTATTCCACCGGGCTGTAGCCGATGCAGATAATCAGATCCGCCAGATGCAGCAACCGATCTCCGGCCTGGTTGTTGAACAGGCCGACGCGCCCGGCGAAGCGGGTGAAGTGTTCCTGATTCACCGCCCCGGCGGCCTGATAAGTGCTGGTGACCGGAATGCGGCTTTTCTCCAGCAGCGTGCGCAGCGCGGCGCTGTTGGCGGGCTGGCTGGCCATCAGGCCGAGTAAAATGACCGGGTTTTTGGCGTTCTCGATAAGCTTCGCCACGTCGTTAATGGCGGACTCCGGTGCCGGGCCCATCAGCGCCGGGCCGCTGGCGGGTAAAATCGCTCCCGTGGTGGGCTGGTCGACAATATCCTGCGGCAGGCTGACAAACGCCCCGCCCGGCCTGCCCTGCTCGGCAGCGCGAAACGCGTTCGATACCACCTCAGCAATCGCGTCAGGCGAATTGACTTCGACGGCGTATTTGGTCACCGGGCTGAACATGGCGACAGTGTCCATGCTCTGGTGCACCAGCTTGGCTTTATCCGCCCGCTTCACCGCCCCGCCCAGCGCGACGACCGGGTCGCCTTCGCTGTTGGCGGTGGCGATGCCGGTGATCAGATTGGAGCAGCCCGGCCCGGAGGTGACCAGCGCGACTCCGGCCTTGCCGGTTAACCGCCCTACCGCTGCCGCCATAAACGCCGCGTTCGCCTCGTGACGCACCGGGATGATCTCGATGGAGGAGTCCAGCAGGGAGTCAAAGACCTTGTCGATTTTTGCGCCCGGGATCCCGAACACCTGCTTCACACCCTGCGCTTCCAGCTGGCCGACAACCATATCGGCGCCGTGCGCCCACTGACGTGACTGTTTCTCACTGTTCACGGTAGTTCTCCTGTTAGTTTTCGACGGCGCGGATAGCCGCATCAAGGTTGCTGGGGTGCAGGTTGGCCTGTAAAAACGCGCTGTCGGCGGGCAGGTCAATCATCAGCTTGTGGATTTCGCCGAAGGTGAGCACGCCGCTCTCCAGCTGATAGTCGAGCAGATGGCCGCCGCCCTGACGGTCGTCGGTGATAAAGTGCTCGTGATAGCCCGCCACGTTGATGCCCTGCATATGCTGCGGGGTGCGGAACCCGACCAGCACGCCCTCGCGCTGGTTAAAGCGGAACACCGGCTGGTCGTCCAGCACGTCGGTCATCGCCCGGTACGGCGGCGTCTGGCGCGGAACGGTGCGGGTATGCGCATGGCGGAAGTTGCCATCGATGCGCAGCGCGCAGAACAGGTTATCGGAGGGGATCTGCTGGTCGATCACGTCGTGGATCTGCTGACGGCTGACCGGACCGTTAAAGGTTTTGCGGTACTGCGGCTGGAACCAGGTCATCACCGCGAACGGCGTTTTTTGCTCCGGCTTAGCGGCGCGGGCGCTGCCGTCGGCGCGCAGCTGGTACACCTGGCTGCTGAAGGCAATCATTTCACCGTCCAGCTCGTTAAAGGTGCCGAGACCAAAATCACCGTGTGCCAGCAGGTCGGCGATCGTCGTCTCCCCTTCGTAGACGCCGCTTAGCAGGGCGCTCATTAGCGATGTCTGATAGATCACGCTGTCAGGATGCTGAGCCGAGAACCCACGCAGGGTCTCGCATAAACTCGCCTCACAGTCGCATGCAGATGAATGCATCATCATGCCCGTCCTCTTCAACTTTATTTATAAAGGTTAAATAAATGTTGACCCGATTCAGCAGAGAGTTCCAATATAGAATCCATGCTGGTTTGAGACGTTTTTGATATGGAACTTCGTTATCTGCGCTATTTTGTCGCGGTTGCACGCGAGCGACACTTCACCAGGGCGGCCAAAGCGCTGGGTATTTCACAGCCTCCACTGAGCCAGCAGATTAAACGGCTTGAGGAGGAAGTGGGCACACCGCTGTTCAGGCGCCTGACGCGGGGCGTGGAGCTGACCGAGGCGGGAGAAGCCTTCTATGAGGACGCCTGTAAGATCCTGGCGCTGAGCGACGCCGCGCTGGAGAAAGCCCGGGGCATCGCGCGCGGCCTGAACGGCAGCCTGTCGATTGGCATCACCAGCTCCGACGCCTTTCATCCCAAAATTTTCGCGCTGATTCGTCAGTTTCAGGTGCAGAACATGGCGGTGCAGGTTCACCAGGTGGAAGCCAATATGTCTTCGCTGACGACAATGCTGGCGGAGGGTGAACTGGATATCGCCTTTGTGCGCCTGCCGTGCGAAAGCAGCAAGGTGTTCGAGTTGAAAATCCTCGACCGGGAGCCGATGGTGGTGGCGTTGCATCGCGATCATCCTCTGGCTGCGTGCGATTCGCTGGCGTTAGAGCAGCTTCGGGATACACCGGTGGTGCTGTTCCCCCAGGAGGTCGCGCCGGGACTGTATGACCGCGTTTACGGCAGCTGCGAGCGGGCCGGAGTCGATATGCAACACACGCTGCAATCTTCACAACTTTCCTCTTCTCTGAGCATGGTCTCCGCTGGCGGCGGGTTCGCGCTGGTGCCGAAATCGATGGCCGCTATTTCTCCGCCGAATGTCACCTACCACGCGCTGAGCTCACAGGCGCTTTATACCGATATCGCGCTCTGCTGGCGGCGCTTTGAACGCTCACGGACGGTGAAACGGTTTCTGGCGATGATGAGCGAGGGGGAACGGGAGCAGGGATGAACCTTTTCAGAAACTGCGGACTGTATTGATGCTCAATTTATTGCGAAGCAGTTTTTGAGGCTGAATTTGAAGGGAGTATGGGCAGGCTGCCATATAAAACTCAGTACCATTACCCTTTAAAAATAAAAAACCCGCACAGGTGCGGGTTAATTTTTATCAGTACAGCTTAACTGCTCGGACTATTGTCTTCATCGCTATCGTACGCCGCACTGATATTTAGCGCGGGTTACAGTGGAGAAACGTTTCCAGCTGCTGGACCTTTTGCGCCATTCTCAATGGTAAAGGAAACTTTCTGACCTTCATCAAGCGTTTTGAAGTTGTCGCTCTGAATTGCAGAGAAATGTACGAATACATCTTTGCTGCCGTCGTCAGGGGTGATAAAGCCAAAACCTTTATCTGCGTTGAACCATTTTACTAAACCAGTCATTTTATTAGACATAGATAAATCCTTAATTTATGAGCCACTTAAGCGCGGCGATGATGGCCTGTATTTCGAGAGTTACTTATTTGGCACTTAGGAGGAGGCTCACGAAGAAGGAGTATCTACTGATAACACCTGAACTGAGGACTGCTTTACTAAAACTGCTTTCATAAGGTCTGTATTCCAAACCGATGACGCTATTAAGACACAGCGAAATTTATTGCGCAATGATTATTATTATTTATTTTAACCATTTAAACGCCCGGATGGCTGGTCGCGGTGCCAGACATCGTTCTGGCTTGAGGTCTACCATGTACTACAAAATGTCTACGCTTTCACTGTGCCGGGAGTTTGGGGTGTTTTGTTCACAGGCGGGAAAATCCTCCCGCGCGACGCAGACATCATTAGAAGGGATGCTCAAAATGAAAAGGTCTGCGTAAGACGTAACCGCAGTGCAAACTGTGCCCGGGGGCGCTGCGCTTGCGCGGGCCTACGGGTCGTATCGCGGTGGTTTTGGAGGCCGGGTCGGGCGTAGCCGCCACGCGGCAATCCCCTTCTGGAAGCCGCCTCGCAAACCTGCAAGCAACCTTATGTAATTCAGGGTTATCCCTTTTCATCCCTTCTTCACGGTCTTAAAGTGCCTGCGTTGCGGCACATCCGTAACCGGGCGTAGGAACCCGTTAGCATAACATGACACTTTTCTGCACGACGAGGATGCTAAATGGCTACTACACCTAACTTTTCTTATGCGCTCTCTGAAGAAAGCGCTGTTCATCAGCTCATCAACGCTTCAATTTCCGATTTTGCGAATCTTTTCGAGCTGGCTGATACCTGCGCCGCGTATGTCAGCGTGCTGGTGGAAACTGACGACACAGTGACGTTTACCACGCTCTGCAAGCGATTGCTGGCCGCGCTGAAGCGGCTGCGTGAGTGCTGTGACTCAGAGCTTCCGTCGTATCTGGTTGAGCAATTGATTGCAGGTGAAAAGATTACTTCCTGCGTGCCGGACTGCTGGCAGGAAACGGTGTTGCAGGTGGATTATGCCGTGGCATTAACGCTGGCGGTGATGGGCGGGACACTGCCTGCGAGCGTGGCGAAAGAACTCACCGGGCTACTGCATGATATGGTCTGGTTGCTGGCAGAGTTTGTGAAGGAGCCGTATATAACGACGCACTGAGGCGGGTGATGGGAGGCCGGAGTTCTGCTGGGTAAGAAGCGGATCCCCGGCCATACGCAAAATTTAATGTTGTTTTTGAATGTCTGGTAAGAGCGAAGAGCGGACAAAGTAGCAGAGGGAAAGCATCAATGTTAATGTCCGGAAAGTTCATGTTAAAACTCTGTATGACATTTTTCATCGACGATTAAAAAGGGCTCTTAATGGCTACTGTTGAGGTATTAAAAGTAAAGTATCCAGGCGCAGATGCCTGGCAAATGGGAGACAGCCCGGAACTGGCCAGCGAGCTTGCGGACCTGATTAAAAAAGGGATTAAAACGGCCTCCTGCGGATCCTTTGCCTCTTACCAGCAAGAAAAGTCTGCCCCGAGGATTGGAAGCTATAACATTATCCTTGATGGCCTGAATGCCCCGGTCTGCGTGACCCGGCTGGTTTCAATGCGACTGGTGCGTTTTTGTGATGTGACTGAGGAGTTTGCCCGCAAAGAAGGTGAAGGCGATTTAAGCCTTCAATACTGGCGAAATGAGCATCAGCGATTTTTTACCCGCGAAGGTCATTTTTCTAAAGATATGGAGTTGATCGCAGAAGAATTTGAAGTGGTTGAAGTGCTGTAAGACGAGAGAGTCCGGCTGGCGTCTGCTGCTATTAATAACAATGTCCGCTCCTGGCACAAAGTGGACATTTCTTTCACAGTCACCTCTTACAGTGTTCACACTCATTAAATGATCGCCTTTATCACGAGCAAATGAAAACTGCAATCCATGACAATTCCCACATTCTCAACCCGCCGACCACCACCTTAAATGTTTCCAATCTGGAAACAAGGGGCAAAAATGCCCGCAGTCTCAAGAGCGCTTTCGACGCGGCCACCAGACATTTTCCTATTCAAGAACTCGCTCTGGAAGATCTTTACTGGGTACTAAAAGGAGACCACTACCCATCACCAGACGACATGCGAAAGCGCTTCCCCAGCCGGGAGAGGATGAAATACCGGGAAAAATGGTGGGTCATTGACGTAGGTGGCGGGTATTTAAGAGTAATGTTATTTACTGATTTTGAGCGCGGAAAGCTCTTCATCAAACACACCAGCACTCACGCAGAGTATGACAAGCTCACGTACCTCTACCGGAGAACGAAAGAATGAACTTTGCAGCAGCCATCAAAGCGGCGAACAATCTGACAAGCGAGGCATATCCCATTCATTTATTTAAATAAAAAACATGTACCCTAGCCATAAAAATAATCATAGAATGCATTAAAACCTTCATTACCGATAAGAGGCGCAATTCTTTTCCGCAACTCATCAATAAAGTCACCTTTCACTTCGTCATTATCATCTGCTATATCAAAGATACCGTATTGACCATATACCAAATCAATAAGCTCAGCTAATGAAAATATAAATCCAGAGAGACTGCTAGCTATTTTAAATGGTTCAATTACATCATAACTAGCATAGACAGAGGTATTCCCTTCTTCGATAACCGCAATTAAAGGTTTACCTCCACCTAAATCATCACCAATAACAAGATAATTATCCGGTAAGTATTCATAACCACTTTGAGCCTTCGAGAGCTCACTGATAGAGTGAATTTTAATTGGCGTGAAGCCTGTTTCAATGTTTAATTTTTCCGGATTGTAATTTTTATATAAGTAATCAACATCTGTGGAACGAGGTAGGTTGGTTGGAAATGCATTGTCCAAGTCATTAACGGTATTGAAATTTCCGGATACCGAGTATTCATTACAAATAGCGGCTAGTTGCTTCAACGCCTCTTTAATCCCTCTCATCAGCCCTCCCTAAAGTATCTATGATTACACTCCACATAGTGAGTGAAAAATATACTTTCCGCAACATACTTCCGTTCAGAATAATATCAATTAATAAAAAACAGGCGAATTTTTCTTTTCGCCCGCCATATTTCACTTATGTTGTGCACAAAGCAATAACAAGATAGTTGGCTCCTCACCAAATAAAATACTTCTATTATTTACCTCTTGAATTGACAAAAGAAAATCATGCTTCAATCCCTCATTCAAATTGTTGATATTACTTATCTTAAGTAATAAAAACTCGTCTTGCTTTAAGTTTAAAGATGTCATCCCCTCTTCTGGGAATCGCAAACTAGTCAGGCAATCTATGAATGCATGGAAATTATTACCATAGAAATCAGGAAAGCCAAACAAGTGCTTAACCCTATCATGAAATTCTGTAACATCATTTATTTCTTTAAAGTCAATAGATAAAGTAATTACTTTCATTACTTCCATCCTCCCAGACCGATCTCTATGAAAGTGTTGTAATGGTCGTGACTATAAAATGCTTGACCTGTTTTTGTATCCACAACTATACGCCTGGCTCCTCGATTTCCTACACCAGGTGTTTTTACTGTCCATTCTCTATAAGGACCGCTTCCTGTATTAAGGCGCTGACTATCTGGTGAAATTTTGAAATTATTTTCAAAAGGTATTCCATCACGAGGAAAAGCTGGTCTATTCAATTTAATATTATCGATTGTTTTTTGTACTTCCCTCATTTCTGAGGCGGTCATTTTATGCCCCCATTTTTCGTTTACAACAGCATGAAATTCTTTAGGATTCTTTGATGAATGAGAACATTTAAGACCCAGCGGATCAATCCACCCCAACGGATTCGGCGCATACTGATATAGGTTCCACCCACCATTCAACCCAATCGGATCCTGCACAATAAACCGCCCGACCTGCGGGTCGTAGTAGCGGAACAGGTTATAGTGCAGCCCCGTTTCACCGTCAGCGTACTGCCCGGCATAGCGAAGCGGCTGGTGTGCCATCGCCGTGCGATTCACAAGCCGTGAGAACCCTTCGCTCTGATGGCGCACCTCGCCAAAGCTGCCGTACTGGCCGCTCCAGCGCACCGCGCCGCGCTCGTCGGTCACCTCCAGCGGCGCGCCGTTCAGGTCGGTGTTGAACCAGTTAATCTCACCGCTGTTCTGGTCACGGAGATGATCCACCCGCGCCAGCGGGCTCCAGGCTTCATTCGGGTCATAAATATACGTACTGCACAGCCCGGTTTGCTGCTGCTCCTGCAGCAGGCGGTAGCCCTGCCACAGGAAGCGGGTGTCGGTGGTGCCGTGCGTCGTGGTGACGATTTTGCGCGTACGGCGGCCCAGCGCGTCGTAGTGGTAGCGCGCCTCAAACCGCCCTTCCGGCCCGGTTCCCCGGGCGGACACCAGACGGTTCTCGGCGTCATACGCGTAATGCTGTTCATACTGCCCGTTGCGGCGGCTGACCAGGTTGCCCCAGTGGTCGTATTTCATAAACAGCGCCTGCCAGTGCTGGAGGCGGTTATCCGTAACCGGTACCGCATCGTCACTGGCGGCGAGGTTATCCGCGGCGTCATAGCTGAACTGCGCGCGGCTGTGTCCCTGTCGGGCCTCGTAGTGCTTCAGCAGACGCCCTTCGGCGTCGTAGCCGTAGTCCACCTCACCGCGCTGGGTGTCGCTGACGCCGGAAAGCTCACCGCGCGCGGTGTAGCGGTACAGGCGTTCCAGTAGCGCCTGCTCCGGCAGGGTCACGTCCGTGCTCAGTTCGCTGCGCTGCAGGGTGCGTCTGCCGAGGCTGTCATACTGACGGAGCTGCTCGCGCGCGCCCTGGGTGCGGCGCACTTCCCGGTGCAGGCGGTCGCGGGTGAACTCGGTCACCAGCTGCTGCCCGAAGCGGATGGCGCTGACGTGGCCGGAGCCGTAATGCAGCCAGGCCAGCTTTTGCTCGCCGGGCAGCGTCAGGCCGGTCAGGTTGCTCAGGGCATCCCATTCGTAGCCCACCGCGCCGTTAATGCCGGACTCGCTCAGCACGCGTCCGGCGGCGTCGTGGCGGTAAGCGATCTCATCGCTTTCGATACCCAGGGCAACGCCTTCGGCGGTTGGCGTGCGGCGGATGCGGGGGCGGATGCGGGTAATCTGGCCGCTCGGGTCGCGGAAATGGCGATTTGCATGAAACAATAATGCTACCGCCATACCCTGATCAATTAAGCTATCTGCACGATAACTATTTTACTTTTTAAACAGCAGATTAAACACAGAAACTTACTTACACATAGTACTGTTTTATGGTCGACTATATAGGTATTATCTATCCCAGCCGTAAAATCGAAGCCTCAGCCAGATATGCACAGAGTCTTTTTTCACACTTCAAGATCTAGTAGCCAGAAACGACGAGATTGGGATTATCATCAATATTTCATTCACATTATGAATATCATTACTGGTAACAAATAAGTAGAATTTATAATTATAAAAAGTCAAATGGTTTATTTTACAACGTGCTTATCTAATGTTCTAAACCTAACAATGCTGTCGACTTTAATATGAATATTTGAATACAAGCATACGTGATACTCTTATTTTACTATTTATCCATTTAATAACCTCTAAATTTAAAAACAAGCCATAATCATATTGTTAATATGACTTAATTTTGAAACATCATAAATCAACAGTTACATTCATTCCTGCATCAAGGGAAGTCTTGCAAATTATCTTGTGAAATTCAGTAAAGCTATTAGTAATTTTATAGATATTGCCACACTCATTTTGCTCAGCGAACTCAAAATATTGGATATCATCATCTGCATGTAGATGTGTTCTGTCCCAATAATACACACCTTGGCTTTCACTACCATTTAATATAAGGTAAAAGTTACCTCCAGGATCACCGCCGATGATTAATTTATCATCAATAAAATCAAGTTCATTTAAAAAACACTTATTTTGACGAAAAATGTCGTGATTAGGATTTTTCATATTTATTCCAAAAAGGGCATAAAAAGCTATAACCCCTTCATCGACACCTTCGTACTCAAGTTCACAAAAATCTGGAGATTTTACAACAAAACCATTTTTAAACCTGAGGAATTCTTTATAATCTTCTGGCAAACCGAAATTAAATTTCGCCTCCAAAATTCTAAGTTCATCTTTTGTTTTGGGTTTACCGCATGAAATAGGCATAAGCTATCCTTAGTATATAATTCCTTGATCTTAGATAATCCACCTCAAAAAAAAACAAACTACAATTAATTTTTACATACATAATTTATTGTAGTAATAAAGTCGGGAAAAATATCCCGAATTCTTATTTCAAATGCTTTCGAACTTGATAACAGATGGGGGAAAATCATCAGGGAATGATTTACATCTAATTTTGTTTTTTAATAATCCCTCAAGAAAATCAGTTAGCCCACTATCAAATTACTCAACTTCTGGTGATCGTGCTGCAATAATAGCAACGGTCCATAACTCACTATTATCTTTAGAATTTACTACCCAGAATAGATAATCCCCATTATCGGTAACTCCTAACGGAATCAATCCATTACCCTTGGGATACAATTGATAATTATAATAACCCTTATCTGACTCAATCAGATAATTAAGGTCTTCCAAAATTAATTTATACTGTTCAAAAAAATTGATACCTTCATTTTTACTAAATGGGTTAAAAATAACAATAAAGTCCGCGATACGACCTGAACCATACTCATTTATAAACTCAATATAATCAGAGGGGAAAGGTAAACCATCCTCAATCAGTGACCATTTCATTCCCTTCCCCGAATCCGAAGGGGCGAAAGATACTGCTAATATTGTAACCAGTTTATTTATCAACATAGCATGCGTTCCAATATTGATATGAACAGCATTTAATCGGGCCTGAACGTCTACCAAAATAACCAATTTAGAAATTAATTTTCATTCCAAAGAATTTTTATTACTACACTCTATTCATGAATGAAAATCGGGAAATATCCAAGAGATACTCCCCTTAAAAATAGATTATATACTATTCCAAAAAGAAATATCATTTGCCCCTGTTGAATTTATAATTTCCGTTAGCGGGCATGCTTTTAAAAAATGCGAACCAACACCTCTGATAAATAGCTCAAAAGTATCAGCTATCGATTCCCATCCATCCATCGTTTGTTCACTTGTAATAGCATAAACTTTGCCATCGTGAGTATTAAGCAAGATAGTATAAGGATCTGATATTGCGATACATATCACACCATCTGGTCTATGCTCGCCAATCCACCAATGGTTAAACTCATCATTGTTAATCCTGACTATTTTCTCCAAATAATCATCACCATGGCCGAAAGATATATTCCCCAAAGAGAAGTTATCAATATCATAATTATTGACAAACTCAATAAAATCCTTTGGGAAATCTACACCAAGTCTTTCCTCAGAATGCTTGATGTTATTTACAGGCACCATTCTTTTTTTCAAAATCAAATCATCCATCTCTCCATTAAAAGGAGAGAACTTCTCATTCAATTTTACTTCAATTTCATTTATTATTAACAACATAACTATTACCCTCATTTCGTATGCCAAACACCGCCACTGCCAACATGAGTACTTCCAGGTACGGGTATAGCATATGGTCCAAAATCGACATGATGATGTATTATTGTATCTCCTTTATAATTCACATGTTCAGGAAATGCTTTAATCCATGTGTCATCTATTTTTGGTCACTATCCCACTTCTTTTATCCTATATACCTTACTTTAACTTAAGGAACCCAATACATATCAGATTATTGACTCCAATATTCTTGGTATTTTCTTATATCGCAATTTGAAATATGTATTCCTGATACTAATGTCCTGGTATCTATTGATAATGCATGATGAGGTCTTCCGGTATAACGAGGATCAACCCGCGTCTGGTATGGATTGATATCTCTGACTTCATATCCCTTACATGACCCAATCAGATCCTGCACAATAAACCGCAGAATCTGCGGGTCGTAGTAGAGGATGGATTATTAATTATATCTTTGCTTAAAGTTCAAGAAAGGATTATATCATATCAAAGCCGGGCGAATCTCTCACCCGGCCGTCACTCTTTTAGCTTAAACAGTTTATTACTAGCGAGTCTAACTCTATCCATGCATTTTCTAATTTAAAAGCCAAATCTGGTTTGTTTTCCACTTTTTTCAAAATTAGCATACACATTTCTTATCATTTGAGGTCTTGTATAAATACACAGCTAATTATTTATCTATGAATTGATTATTTTTCAAGAGGTTAGCAAGCATCTCTAAATTAGAGACCAATTCATTATACTGTTCATCATTGAAAACCATATTAATTCTATCAATATTAAAAAAATTATTATCAATTAATTTTTCCTTTACATCATTTAACATAAATGACCTATTAAAATATTATGATTTCGAGAGATTCCTCACCAAAATTAAAATTTTCTGATGCGCCGCATCAGCATTTCGAGTAAACGGCGTTTGTAAATACTCTGCTGATGCCTGGCTTCTGGTGGAGGAAATCTAAGAGTCACGCGAATGCGGAGCACCTACAATATATGTTAGGCCGGCGTTATTTTATGCTAAAGTGTTGTTCTTATTGTTTTATCCGCTCATATACTCTCTCGTTTTCAGGCGTCACCGCTCTTATGACACTATTACCATTACATAACCTGCACGGAGCAAACCATCCCAGCGGATTCAGCGCATACTGATAAAGATTCCACCCACCATTCAAACCAATCGGATCCTGTACGATATACAGTCTATCCGAGGAGCGTAGTAGTTATATTAAACTTAATAGGTAAAACAAGCCGGAAATTAAAAAGTACTTCCCGGCGTTTTAGTTAGAACGGAAAAATACAGTTATTAAATGTATGCAAACAATCGTTTCTTGAGATACACAATAAAATTATCAGCATAGGGTTGAACATTCTCCCCTAATGATACATATATTTTTTCCATTTCATTTGCATCAAAAAAGAACTCTTCGCCAAAATCCGTATTCGATACAACAATTCTTCCTTTTTTCAAATTATCATTTGCTATAGTATTTTGATATACTATATCTCCACCTACCGCCTCATCAAAAGGCAGGCAGTAAATACTATAAATTTCCTCACCACAGATATCTCCGCCACCATAATTGTTTAAAAACCACTTATAGCTAGCAGGAAAAGTCACTGATAATGCTTTTTCTGCAGCATCGATCCAGTCACTTCCTGGAGAATCTTCAGACGTTCCCATGTTGATTAAATCAGAATGTTTATCAAAAAGCTCTACTAATTCTTCTCTGCTCATAGGAAATCACTCGCTCTGTTTGTCCAATATTGTTTACGCCATGTATCAAATACAGATCTATCTATACCAGATGGGATTGTGTTTGGATTTATGTGTATTATTCCATGGTTAGTTTTATGGAATGTTTGACTCATCTCCGCAATTGGGCCATCTTGAGTTTGTAACATATGATGTAAATTTACCGCATTTCCATCATATCCAACAGGTGCACGGCCTGTAGCCATTCGCTCTACGTTCGTTCCCCTGAAAACTTTTCCTTTTTCACGCCAAGTTGTCATCAAGTCAGGATCAAATAAATCATCCCGCTGATAAACTTTATTTCCGTTAAATTCTATTGGTTCATTTTTCCAAAACTTCCTGTTTTGCCCAGAAGAATTACAAGCAGCAAGACCCAGCGGATCAATCCACCCCAACGGATTCGGCGCATACTGATAAAGGTTCCACCCACCATTCAGCCCAATCGGATCCTGCACAATAAACCGCCCGACCTGCGGGTCGTAGTAGCGGAACAGGTTATAGTGCAGCCCCGTTTCACCGTCAGCGTATTGCCCGGCATAGCGAAGCGGCTGGTGTGCCATCGCCGTGCGATTCACAAGCCGTGAGAACCCTTCGCTCTGATGGCGCACCTCGCCAAAGCTGCCGTACTGGCCGCTCCAGCGCACCGCGCCGCGCTCGTCTGTGACCTCCAGCGGAGCACCGTTCAGATCGGTATTGAACCAGTAAATCTCACCGCTGCTCTGGTCACGAAGGTGATCCACACGCGCCAGCGGGCTCCAGGCTTCATTCGGGTCGTATACATAGGTGCTGCGCAGCCCGCTCTCCTGCTGCTCCTGCAACAGGCGGTAGCCCTGCCACAGGAAGCGGGTGTCGGTGGTGCCGTGCGTCGTGGTGACGATTTTGCGCGTACGGCGGCCCAGCGCGTCGTAATGATAGCGCGCCTCAAACCGCCCTTCCGGCCCGGTTCCGCGGGCGGATACCAGACGGTTCTCGGCGTCATACGCATAATGCTGCTCGTACAGCCCGATGCGGCGGCTGACCAGGTTGCCCCAGTGGTCGTATTTCATAAACAGCGCCTGCCAGTGCTGGAGGCGGTTATCCGTAACCGGTACCGGATCGTCACTGGCGGCGAGGTTATCCGCGGCGTCATAGCTGAACTGCGCGCGGCTGTGCCCCTGTCGGGCCTCGTAGTGCTTCAGCAGGCGCCCTTCGGCGTCGTACCCGTAGTCCACCTCACCGCGCAGGGTGTCGCTGACGCCGGAAAGCTCACCGCGCGCGGTGTAGCGGTACAGGCGTTCCAGTAGCGCCTGCTCCGGCAGGATCACGTCCGTGCTCAGTTCGCTGCGCTGCAGGGTGCGTCTGCCGAGGCTGTCATACTGGCGGAACTGCTCGCGCGCGCCCTGGGTGCGGCGCACTTCGCGGTGCAGGCGGTCGCGGGTGAACTCGGTCACCAGCTGCTGCCCGAAGCGGATGGCGCTGACGTGGCCGGAGCCGTAGTGCAGCCAGGCCAGCTTTTGCCCGCCGGGCAGCGTCAGGCCGGTCAGGTTGCTCAGGGCATCCCATTCGTAGCCCACCGCGCCGTTAATGCCGGACTCGCTCAGCACGCGCCCGGCGGCGTCGTGGCGGTAAGCGATCTCATCGCTTTCGATACCCAGGGCAACGCCTTCGGCCGTCGGCGTGCGGCGGATGCGGGTAATCTGGCCGCTCAGGTCGCGGAAGTAGCGGTACTCCGCGTGGCGCTGAGTGCGCCCGATCAGCAGCCCGCTGTCGTCATAGCTGAACTGCTGGACGCGACGGGCGATGCCGCCGTCGGCGGCAGGCCGTCCGTTTTCTTCGAGCGCGCAGAGAAACCCTCGCGCGTCCCATTCCATATGGCGCACGGTCTCATCCGGGCGCGTTTCGCTGAGCGGGCGGCCCACGGCGTCGTAGGTGAAGCGGTATTCCGCCCCGTTGCCGTTATCGAGCCGCAGCAGGTTACCGCGCGGGTCGTAGCGCCACTGGCGCACGCGGCCAATACGGTCGGTAAGGCTGACCGGGAGGCCGAGCGCGTTATAGGCCCAGCTCACCTCGCTTTCCAGCGGGTCGCGCCAGCCCGTGAGCTGGCCGCGTTCGTTCCACACCAGCGACTCGCGGCTGCCATCCGGATGGATCACGACGCTCAGCAGCCCGGCACGGCTCCACTCCCGCCGCGTGATATTCCCTTCTGCATCTTCGCTGGCAATCAGTTGCCCGAAGCGGTCGTAGGTGAAGCGGGTGACGCTGCCGGAGCAGTCGGTGCGCTGCGTCAGCAGCCCCTGGTGGTTCCAGACCAGGCGCACCACGCCGCCGATGGCGTCGGTGATGCTCTCCGGGAGGAATTCTTCATCATCGGGATAGCGATACGCGGTGGTGCTACCGGCCGGATCCGTCTCCGACAGCAGGCGACCGCGAAGGTCGTACATGGCCTGCGATGAGGTACCGTCCGGGTACACCGTGCGGGTGATGCGGTCGGTCAGGCGATGCCAGTGATACTCCGTGCGGCGGCCCGCCGGGTCCGTCTCGCTGGTCATGCGGCCGTATTTGTCCCACGTGCTGCGGCGCATCGCCCCGCCCGGCAGAATGACGTGGCAGAGCTCGCCGTCGCGGTAGACAAACGTCGTCTGGCGACCGTCGTAATCCGTGAAGCGCGCGACGTTGTCGTCGTCATCCACCAGCCAGTGCGCCTGCGCGCCGTCTTCGCGGGTCGCGCGGCGGGTGCCGTTCTCAAAATCGTATTCGAACGTCAGCTGTTCGCCGCCGCTATGGCGGAAGCCGACCACGCGCGGCAGGCCGTCAATCTCCCGCCAGCGGTATTCGCTCAGCAGGCCGTTGGCGTCCTCATGAGCGCTCATCAGCCCGTCCTGCCAGCTGAAGCGTCGGCGCACGCTACCGCCCCGGCCGGTCACGGAGACCAGCTGGCGCTGTTCATCATAAGCGTAACTGACCAGGCAGATCTCGTCATCCAGCCAGGCGCCAACAAGCCTGTCGCGGTCGTAGCGGCAGACCACGCGCTGGCCCGCACAGTCGGTCAGGGCATGCAGGGTATTATCCACATTCCACTCAAAGAGGATATCGTTGCCGCAGGGTTCGGAGAGGCGCTGGAGCAGCGACGGGGCATCATCCCGCAGCGGCGCATAGTGCCAGCGCTCGCCGCTGACGTCATACACCGACCAGCTGTCGTCCTGGTGATGTTCAAGCCAGTTTTTTTCGCTTTCGCAGTAGGAGCGCATCCCTTTCGGGACCTTCGGGAAGGCGACGTAATCGCCGGACGGTGCGCGCCACACCAGGCCGTCCTGATAAGGCTCCAGGCGGCTTTCCCAGAACAGGCTCCATCCGCGGCCCAGCACGCTGTCGCCGGGGTTGCCGCTGCGCCAGTAGCGCTGCCAGCGCACCGGAAGACGGGAAGGCAGGACGAAGTCCAGCTCATCATCCCCGCTGAGAAACTTCTGTCCGCTGACGATATCCACCGGGCGGGCGATGATCCCCGCGGCCGCCACGCCGGTCATCAGCGTGCCGGCGCGACAGGCGATACGGGCCAGCTTGTTGATGCCGGGGATTTTGCCCAGCAGCTTAGAGAGCGCCCCGACTTTGCCAGCGGCGCCGCCCCAGCCGCCGAGAAGCCCGGCG
Source organism: Enterobacter sp. DSM 30060 (assembly GCF_013375955.1). NCBI lineage: Bacteria > Pseudomonadati > Pseudomonadota > Gammaproteobacteria > Enterobacterales > Enterobacteriaceae > Enterobacter > Enterobacter sp. DSM 30060. Next base: position 2,971,852 of record NZ_CP056118.1, on the reverse strand, counting down.
AACAGCAGGGTAAGATCGGAGACCTTATAGAGCCACTCGGGCACTTCAGACTGAATGGGGAGGGTTTGCTGCGGATCGCCGCCGATAATGACGTTGTCTGAACCGGTCATCACCTTCGCGTCGCAGGTGGTGCGATCCCCGATGCGGGACGCAGGCTGGCTGTTAATGGAGACACGCTTTGAGCCTTCGGCCATCTGCTGCGAGCCGTCGTCAGAACAGTCGACGGTGCTATCGGTGGCAAGCGCGGCGGGTTTACCGTTGATAAACACGTTGGGCGAGCCGGAGGTGATGACGCCTTTCTTCGTCATGCTGGATGCCCCGGCGTCGGCGATGCTGTCCCTGGCGGCAGTGGCCAGCTCCCCGGTGTAATACCCCACGGCCAGGCTGGCGCCGACGAGCAGGACGCCCACGCCAAGACAGGATGCGCCGAGACCGGCAATAAACATGGCCCCCGCCAGAATGCCCCCGGCTGCGGCAATCAGGCCACCGACAATCGTTCCGGCAATCATCCCGGCCAGCGCACCGGAGTGGCCGATATCATCACCAACGCGTGCTGCTTCAAACATAACAACGGTCCCTGAAGTTAATGGTGGAAGCGGAAGCTCCTGAGAAGATCGCCAAACAGCGCGCCGTCGGCATCGCCCAGCGCGCGGGTGCAGGTCATAGTGAACACCAGGATTTTATCGCCGTCGACGTTAAACACGGCCTGCTGCTGCCAGATGCGTTTCCCGTCGCGCAGGTAGCTGGCATGGACGGTTTCACCCTGTAAAAGGCTGTCGCCCAGCGTAGCGGTGCTGCGCTCACCCTGCTTCCAGCCCTTGATGTGCTTTGCCATCAGGGCGAGCTGGCGATCGATATACGCGGCAAGCGCTTCGCCGGCGTTGAGGGCATCGCGGGAAATATTGAACGCGGGCGCATCCGCTGCAGGCGGCGCGAAGACATTGACGGTACGGTCCTGATAGCCCTCAGGAAAAGCAATCATTCCTTCATTAAACAGGCACTGCGAAGATGGTTCTGACATTGAGCGGGTCCCACCACATTTTTTCAGAAGCGGTAAGTTTCGCATATGTGTTTAAGGCTGACTATCCCCAGATTATTGCTCCACCGTCACGCTCGCCGAACGGAAAAACAGCGGCCGTTAGCCCGGCCCCTCGCCCCCCGCCGCCAGCAGCGGCACCACCACGTCGCTAATGGGCACCGCAATACCATGCCTGCGGCCATAGCGCTGGATCACCCCGTTGCGGATATCCCACTCCATCGGACGATCGGCCTGACGGTCGGCAAGGATCGACGTGCCTAAATCCTCGGGCGCGCGCTGGAAGTTCGCCAGAATCTCCTGGGCCACCGCATCGTCCAGCTTCGCCCCTTCGGCGCGGGCGACGGCAAGTCCCTCGTGCAGATAGGCCAGCGCCAGTTCGCTGATATCCTCGCGTCTGAACATCCCGGCGCGGCGGTTGGCCAGCACCATCAGCCCGGCGACCGCGTTTTGCAGCAGCTTGCGCCAGGCGACGGTGGCGAAATCTGTCGAGAGCTCAACATCACAGCGCGTCCCGCGAAGCGCCTCGACCACCCGCTGCGCCTGCGGCACATCCGGTAGCGTCAGACGCGGTTTTGCCCGCAGCCAGACGGAGGCGTCCGGCTCGCGCTGCGCCGGGAACCAGACCACCGACGGCAGCACCGTTGCGCCGTTGACCAAAGGCGCAAGCTGGGCTTTCTGCTCCACGCCGTTTTGCAGCGCGCAGACCACGGTGTTTTCATCGCACAGGGCGCGCAGCCACCCGGCGCTGTCGGCATTTTGCGTCGTTTTTACCGCCACAAAAACGAGGTCTACGGGGCGCATAATGACGGTGGGATCGGTGAGTACCGGACCGGGCACCACAGTTTCATCCTCATCGTGACGCAGGCGTAATACCGGATGCGCGGTGCGACCGCACAGCAGCGGCGTACGGCCCGCGTCATGCAGCACCGCGGCAATGGTGGTGCCAATCGCACCGGGACCAATCAGCGCAATGGTTGGATAGTCAGACATGGGTCACTCCCTTTTGCTAAGCCTGCTATCAGTTATACCACCCTGAAAAGAGCGCGCCACGCCCATTGTCTATACTCAACACATAACAGACAACGGAGTGCGCCATGCCCTTACCCGATTTCAAGTCCTCTGAACCTTATACCCTCGGCATTGAGCTCGAACTCCAGGTGGTTAACCCGCCGGGTTACGATCTGAGCCAGGACTCCTCTGCCCTCATCGCCGCCGTCAAAGACGACATCATAGGGGGCGAAGTCAAACACGACATCACCGAAAGCATGCTCGAAATCGCCACCGGTGTCTGCCAGACCATCGACCAGGCGGCGGCGCAGCTCTCCGTGATGCAGCAGAGCATCCTGCGGGCGGCGTCGGAGCAGCACATCCAGATCTGCGGCGGCGGCACGCACCCGTTCCAGAAATGGCAGCGGCAGGAGGTGTGTGACGACGAGCGCTATAACGTCACGCTGGAGCGCTTTGGCTATCTGATTTTGCAGGCGACGGTGTTCGGCCAGCACGTGCACGTGGGATGCCGAAACGGGGACGACGCGATTTACCTGCTGCACGGCCTGTCGCGCTTCGTGCCGCACTTTATCGCCCTCGCCGCGTCGTCGCCTTATATGCAGGGCACGGACACCAAGTTTTCCTCGTCGCGGCTCAACATATTTTCCGGGTTCCCGGATAACGGCCAGATGCCGTGGGTCAACAGCTGGCAGGAGTTCGAGGGGCTGTTCCGCCGCCTGAGTTCCACCAGCATGATCGACAGCATTAAGGATCTGCACTGGGACATCCGCCCCAGCCCGCACTTTGGCACCGTGGAGGTGCGGGTGATGGATACGCCGCTGACGCTCGGTCACGCCATTAACATCGCCGGGCTTATTCAGGCGACGTCGCACTGGCTGCTGACTGCGCGGCCCTATAAGCATCAGGAACGGGATTTTCTGCTGTACCGCTTTAACCGTTTTCAGGCCTGTCGCTACGGGCTGGAAGGCATTCTGACGGACGTGCATACCGGCGAGCACAAAACCGTGGCGGAGGATATCGCCTGGCTGCTGGAGCAGGTTGCACCGTCGGCCGAGAAACTCGGCGCGACGAGCGCCATCAAGGAAATTGCCCTGCTGTTAAAGCAGGGCAAGAGCGAGGCGCAGCGCATGCGGGACTTTATCGCCGATGGCGGCTCGCTGATTTCTCTGGTGCAGAAGCACTGTGAGCTGTGGGCGACGAGTCCGTAAGGCCGTGCCCCCATTCGCGAAGGCGCTGGAACAGCACGAACAGCGCCGGGATGAACACTATCCCCACCACGGTGGCTACCAGCATGCCGCTGAACACCGTGGTGCCAATGATACGGCGGCTCTGGGCACCCGCCCCGGTCGCCAGCATCATCGGCAGGACGCCTATGATGAACGACACGGCGGTCATCATTACCGCGCGGAAGCGGCGCGATGCCCCTTCCCGCGCGGCATCGACAATCGCCATTCCGTCCATACGCCGGGCGCGGGCAAACTCCACGATCAGGATCGCGTTCTTGGCGGCGAGGGCTATCAATAGCACCAGACCAATCTGCACGTACACGTCGTTGGCATAGCCTGCCAGCCACAGCCAGACCAGCGCTCCGCCGATGGCGAACAGCACCGAGAGCATCACGCTCGCCGGCAGCGTCCAGCTCTCATACTGGGCGACGAGGAACAGCCACGCCATCACCACCGCCGCCAGCACAATCCATATCGCCTGATTCCCGGTCTGCTGCTCCTGATACGACATGCCGCTCCAGGCGTAGTCGTACCCGGCTGGCAGGTTTTCCGCCAGAATCTCGCCCATCGCCGCCATTGCGGTGCTGCTGCTCACCCCTTCCGCTGCCGAGCCGCTCACCGATACCGACGGGAACTGGTTGTACTGCTGAATAAATGGCGCGCCGACGGTCGGCGTGATGGTGACGAGGTTGCTCAGACGCACCCGCTCGCCGCTGTTGCTGCGCACGAACAGCTCGCTGATTTGCTCTGCGCGCTCGCGCCACTGCATCTCGTTCTGCATCACCACGTGGTAGACGCGGTTGTTGACGCTGAAATCCCCGGCGCGCGTGCCGCCAAAGGCGGTTTGCAGGCTGCTGAAGATGCGCGACACCGGCACGTCGAGGCGGGCCGCGCGCTCACGGTCAACGGTGAGCGTCATCTGCGGCACGTTGCTGCTCCAGGTGGTGAACACGCGGCTCAGCTGCGGGTGCTGGTTGGCTTTCGCCAGCACCTCGCGAGTTACGCGCTCCAGCTCCGCCGGGCTCTGCCCCGCCTGTGCCTGAATGCGCAGATCGAAGCCGGAGGCGTTGCCCAGCCCCGGCAGCGTCGGCGGTGCAAAGGTCATGATGGTGGCTTCCGGCAGGGCCAGCAGCTGGCGCTGAAGGGTGCCCATCACCTCATCCAGCGGCGGACGCTCGCTCCAGTCTTTGAGCATGATGGAGATAAACCCGCCGTTCGATGCGCTGGTGCCGTTGAGGATGTTAAACCCGGAGACCTGAATCACGTCTTCCACCGCCGGGTTTTTAGCGATCAGCTCGCGCGCGGTGGTCATCACCGCTTCGGTGCGCTCCAGCGAGGCTGCCTCCGGCAGCTGGACGCTGGCGAAGAAGTAGCCCTGATCCTCCTGAGGCAGGAAGCCCTTTGGCATCGACATAAAGCTGAATACCACCACCGCCGCCGCGCCTGCGGTGGCCAGCAGCGCCAGCCACGGACGGAGGTTGAACACGCTCACGATCCGGGTGTAAAGCGTGCGCGTGGCGTCCAGCCCGCGGTTGAACCCACGGAAAACGGCGGCGGGCTGTGCCGGACGCGGGCGCAGCAGCATCGCGCAGAGCGCGGGCGTCAGGGTCAGCGCCACGAGGCTTGAGAGCGTGACGGCGGTCGAGAGCGTCACCGCGAACTGGCGGTACAGCTCGCCCACGATCCCCGGCAGGAGCGCCACCGGTACAAACACCGCCAGCAGCACCAGCGTGGTGGCAATCACCGGCCCGGCAATCTGACGCAGCGCCAGCGCGGTCGCCGCCGTGCGGCTCTGCCCTTCCGCCATCAGCGTTTCGACACTCTCCACTACCACGATGGCGTCATCCACCACCATGGTCAGCGCCAGAATGATGGCGAACAGACTGAGCGTGTTCGCGGAGTAGCCGAGCGCGTAGAGCACCGCAAAGGTGCCCACCAGCGACACCGGAATGGCAAGGGCGACAATCAGCGTCGCGCGCCAGCTTTGCAGGAACAGGGACACCACGACCACCACCGCCAGCATCGTCAGCGCCAGCGAGACGCCAATCTCTTTGATGGTAGCGGCCACAAACGAGGTGGTGTCGAATTTGACTTCATAGACCAGATCGTCCGGGAAGCGCGTGGATAACCGTTCCAGCTCCGCGCGCACCGCATCGGCAACGCGCAGGGCGTTAGCGGACGGCGTCGGGTAGATGCCAAGGTAGGCGGAGTCATGCCCGTTTAGCTGCGCGCCCGAGCTGTAGCTGCGCGAGCCAAGCTCAATGGTGGCGACGTCCTTCAGGCGCACCAGCTGGCCCATCTCCCCGGTGCGGATAATGATGTTGGCAAAGTCGTCGGCCTGGTTTAAGCGCCCTAGCCCGTTGATGGTTAGCGTCTGCTGCTGGCCGTTAAACACCGGCGGCGTGCCGACCTGGCCTGCCGCCCCCTGCACGTTCTGCTCGCGCAACGCCTGCGCCACGTCATCGCTGATCACGTTCAGGGCATTCATGCGGTCCGGACGCAGCCAGATGCGCATGCTGTAGTCGCGCGCGCCAAACATCTGTACCTGCCCGACGCCCGGCAGACGCGACAGCGCCTCGCGCACCTGGGTGCTGGCGTAGTTGCTGACGAACAGCGGCGTGTGGGTGTTATTTGGTGAGTAAAGGCTTACCCCCATCATCAGGTTGGTGGCGCGCTTGCGCACCTGCACGCCGTTTTGCTGCGCCTCGGTCGGCAGCTGCGCCACGGCCTGCGCCACGCGGTTCTGCACGTCGATGGCGGCGAGATCCGGATCGGTGCCCGCCGCAAAGGTGATGTTCAGGCTGTACGTGCCTTCGTCCGAACTGGTGGACTCCATATAGAGCATATGATCCACCCCGTTCAGCTGCGTCTCCAGCGGCGTGGCGATGGCCTCCGCCACGTCAGCCGAGCTGGCGCCCGGCCATGACGCTGACACATTCACGACCGGCGGTGTGATCTGCGGGTACTGCTCCACCGGAATAATCCTCAGCGCGATGGCCCCCAGCAGGGTGATGACCAGCGCAATCACCATCGCAAAGCGCGGGCGTTTGATGAAAAACGTCAGCATGATGGCTCCTTAATTCAGTATCTGGACGGCAACGCCTGGCTGCACGCGCTGCGCACCGTCAGTAATCGCTCGCTCACCGGGCTTCACGCCGGAGGCAATCCGGAACTGCTGGCCCATCTGCCCGGCGACCTTAAGCGGACGCATTTCGGCTTTATCCTCGGCGTTAACCACCCAGGCGAAGAACCCGTCGCCATTCTGCTGTACGGCAGCGGCGGGCAGGGTCAGGACAGGCTGCTCGCTTACCGGACCCAGGTAGACGTTCACGTTGCCGCCGGGCAGCAGCTGATGGCGCGGGTTGGCGAACTCGGCGCGCAGCATCACGCTGGCGGTGCGCGGGTCAATGCGGTTGTCCACGGAGGTGAGTTCCCCGCTGATGCGCTGGCCGTTGCTGTCAATCAGCGCCTGCCAGGCCTGCTTCATGGCGCTGATATCCGCATGCTGTCCGGCTTTAGTGGCAAACGCGCCCTCTTCCAGCGCAAAGGCAATGCGGATCGGATCGAGCTGCACCACCTCCACCAGCACGCCGCTGGCAGGATTCACCAGGCTGCCGACGTGAAAGTTGCTGTGCCCCACGCGCCCGTCAATCGGTGAGGTAATGCGCGTGTAGTTGAGGGTGACGCTGCGGGTCTCGAGCCGGGCTTTCGCCTGCTCCAGCGCGGCGCTCGCTACGTCGCGCTGCATGCGGGCGTTATCCACGTCGTGGCGGCTGATGGCGTTGCTGCTGCCCAGGCTTTCGAAGCGGGACAGCTGCTGTTGCGCCTGACGCAGCGTGGCTTCGGCGCTTTTCACCTCGGCCTGCGCCAGGCGCAGGGCGGCGCGCGGCTCGGCGTCGTCCAGCTCGAACAACACGTCACCTTTTTTCACGTACTGGCCGTCGCGAAAGTGGATTCTGGTGATGACGCCTTCCGTACGCGCGCGCAGTTCAACGGTGTGAATCGCTTCGATGCGACCCGGGATCTGACGTTCGGCGGCGTGGGCGGTCTGCTCCACGGTGGCGACACGCACGGGAATGACTGCGGCGAATGCGGGCGGCAGGGTAGCGGCGAGGAGCGCGAACAGAAGTGGGAATTTCATGGGAATACCTCAGTATTTACCCCTCACCCTAACCCTCTCCCCAAAGGGGAGAGGGAACTTGAACACCCTCTCCCCTTTGGGGAGAGGGCAGGGTGAGGGGTAAGGTTTTAGTTATGCAGCCTTACGGAACCTGCGGGTCAGTCGCTTCTCGATTTCGACGACGAAGAACATCACCCCCGCCACCGCCAGCGTCACGAACCAGTAGCGCAGCGGCAGTGCTTCGGTGCCGAACAGCATCTGCATAAACGGCAGGTAGATGATCGCCGCCTGGAGCAGGAACAGTACGCCCGTTACCAGCCAGATCCCTTTGTTCGCCAGCAGGCCGCGGTTCAGGGAGAACCCTTCGGTGTTGCGGCAGTTAATCATGTACACCCACTGGGCGCAGACCAGCATCTGGAGCAGCACGGTGCGGATGAACTCCGCGCTGTGCCCGCGCGGGGCCAGCCAGGCTTCCAGCGCAAAGGCGGCGATGGCAATCATGGTGCCGACGAAAGCCACGCGCCATACGGCGTAGGCGTCCATCACGTGCTGCCCGGTCTGGCGCGGCGGGCGGCGCATGATGTTGCGCTCGGCGGCCTCGAAGGCCAGGCCGAAGGAGAGCGTGGCGGAGGTCGCCATGTTCATCCACAGGATCAGTACCGGCGTCAGCGGAATGATGTTCCCCGCCAGCAGCGCAATCACAATCAGTAGCCCCTGCGCCAGGTTGGTCGGCATGATGAACAGAATGGTCTTCTTCAGGTTGTCGTAAACGCGACGCCCCTCTTTCACCGCGCTGGCGATGGTGGCGAAGTTATCGTCCGTCAGGACCATGTCCGCCGCCTCTTTGGTGACTTCCGTGCCTTTGATGCCCATCGCAATACCCACATCCGCCTGACGCAGCGCTGGCGCATCGTTCACGCCGTCACCGGTCATGCCGACGATTTCGCCTTTGTCCTGTAACGCTTTCACCAGGCGCAGCTTATGCTCCGGGCTGGTACGGGCGAAGATGTCATACTTCACCGCCGCTTCGGCCAGCTCGGCGTCGTCCATCTTCTCCAGCTCATAGCCGGTGACCGCCTGCTCGCTGTTGGTTATCCCCAGCATCTGGCCTATGCTCATCGCCGTCTGCGGGTGATCCCCGGTGATCATCTTCACGCGGATCCCCGCCTGCTGGCAGGCGTTAATTGCCTCAATCGCTTCCGGACGCGGCGGATCCATCATCCCGGCAATGCCGAGGAAGATCAGGCCGTGGCTCAGGTCGTCGTGAGTCAGTGCCTGCTCACCGTTCGCTGGCCTGAACGCCGCGGCGACCATGCGCAGCCCCTGACGCGCATAGCGCTCCATCTCCGTTTCCCAGTACGCGCGGTCAAAGGCTTGCGCACCGTTGCGGGTCTGCTGCTGCTCACACAGGGCGAAAATCACGTCCGGCGCGCCGGTGATCAATATCTGCTCCTCACCGCCAATCTGGTAGTGGGTGCTCATGTACTTGTACTGCGAGTCGAACGGGATCTTGTTGACCAGGGTGGTCTCGACCGGTGCGAGGTGGGCTTTTGCCGCCAGCACCTTCAGCGCGCCCTCGGTCGGGCCGCCGGTGATGCCCCACAGGCCGCGCTCGTCCTGAATCAGCTGGCTGTCGTTACACAGGTCGATGGTGCGCAGGTACTGCTCCAGCACGGTGCCCGGCTGGATCTGCACCGGCTCGTCGCTGCCTTCGAGGTAGAGGTTGCCCACCGGCTCGTAGCTGTTGCCGTCCACGCGATAGCACGTATCGGCGGTAATGATGGCTTTCACCGTCATCTCGTTCATGGTCAGGGTGCCGGTTTTATCCGAGCAGACCACGGTCATCGCGCCCAGGGTTTCAACCGTCGGCAGCTTGCGGATAATCGCCCGCTTACGCGCCATCGCCTGTACGCCCAGAGAGAGGATGATGGAGATAATCGCCGGCAGACCTTCCGGTACGGAGGCTACCGCCAGGCTAATCAGGGAGAGCAGCAGCTCGCCCATCGGGATCTCGCGGAACACCAGGCTGAAGACAAACAGCGCGGCCATCATCGCCAGAATGATGGCGAAAATCGCTTTGCCCAGCTTGTCCATCTGCACCAGCAGCGGGGTGCGGTGCTTTTCAATGCCCGCCATCATCTGGTTGATGTGGCCGAGCTCCGTATCCTTACCGGTCGCGGTGACCAGGCCAACGCCACCGCCCGCGCTTACGGTCGTCCCGGAGAAGACCATATTGGTGCGGTCGCCCAGCGGCAGTTCACCGCTCAGCGGATTAATGTGTTTATCCACCACGGCGGATTCGCCGGTCAGAATTGCCTCTTCCACGCGTAAATTATGCGCTTCGATTAAGCGCATATCCGCCGGAATACGATCTCCTGCGCGCAACACAATAATATCGCCTGGGACGACTTCCGTCGTCGGGATGGTTTCATGGTTACCATTACGAATTACGCGCGCCTCGCTGGAGAGCATATTGCGAATACTCTTCAGGGATTTTTCTGCGTTACTTTCCTGAATGTGGCCAATTAAGGCATTGATTACCGCCACACCCAGGATAACCAGCGTATCAACCCAGTGTCCCATTACAGCCGTTAATACGGCGGCCGCCAGCAGGACGTAAATCAGGACATCGTTAAAATGCGCGAGAAAACGCAGCCAGCCCGGCTTGCCTTTTTTCTCCGGCAGCGCGTTCGGGCCATGCTTCTGCAAACGCGCCTGCGCCTCGGTGCGGCCCAGGCCATTCGCCTGGCTCTGCGCCTGAGCAAGCACCTGCTCTACGGTCTGCTGGTACGCCTGCCCGCCTGCGGGTGGCATATTCTGCGAGAAATTTTTTTTGGTCATGGTATTTTTCCTTCAATATCCGGTGGACGGAAGCCGGAATTCCTTTCTGGCTTTAAATAATTCATTTTTAAGTCTTGCGGGTTAAATTGATCTACCGCAATATATTGACTACCCGGTTATTCAAAACTGATTAAAATTATTTCGACGCGTTGATTTTTACAAAATATTTCTAAACCAACACTAAACGAGGAGGAAGCATGTTTGGTATTTATCGCGGGCGGCGCCTGGCGTTATACATTGTCGCAGCCATTGTTATTGCGACGTTAATTGGATATAGCACCTATAGCTTTGTAAAATTATTTTCGTGAAAAAGACGTTTATTTACATTACGCGATATTAATTTAATCGCCCCGGAAATATTATCTATTTTCCGTTATTAACTCGCAGAATAACGGTGGCCTTTCACTCAATTTTGCCAGTGGGGATGATATTGCTTTACGTTTCAGGATGCCGGACAATGACATTTTTAACTCACGATTAACATTACGATGAAACACCCGTTAGAATCGCTGCTCACCGCAGGGGGCATTTTGCTGATGGCCCTGCTCTCCTGTCTGCTGTTACCTGCGCCGTCGCTGGGTCTGGTGCTGGCGCAGAAACTGGTTCAGACCTTTCATATGGTCGATCTGAATCAGCTGTACACCATTCTGTTCTGTCTATGGTTTTTGGTGCTCGGCGCCATCGAATTCTTTATCCTGCGTTTCATCTGGCGCCGCTGGTTTTCACTGGCGTCGTAAGCCAGTAAGATCGCGCATCCCGTGGATCAGCGCTTCACACCAGGCCGCGTAGTCGTGGCCGCTGGATGAGGGGTGGAAGCTGACGCGATAGCCTTTTTCCTTCAGCACCTGTTCAAAATCCTGCGTGGTGCGATAAATGCCGCCGCCCGGCCCCGTGGTTTCAAACTTTCCGGCCTGTAACCAGAAGCGCACCGGATACGGCGGCGACTGCTGGTACTGACGCGTCAGCCAGCCGGGGGCGTCACCTTTCGGCGCCCACCAGTAGGAGCCGGAAAGGCTCAGCACGTTGCCAAACAGGCGCGGATAGCGCAGCGCCACCCATGACGAGGCAATTCCCCCGTAGCTCGACCCCGCCAGCACCGTTTTCTGCCGCTGCATCGCGATGCCCAGCCCGCGCAGCCACGGCAGCAGCTCGTGCGCCATAAAGTCAGCAAATTCCGGGTTCGGCGGCAGCTCGTTGCCGCGACGGGCGTGATCGAGGCTGTCGATAAACACCACGTTAATCGGTGGCAGGTGATGCCGGGCAATCAGACCGTCCAGCACGTTGGCAAAATGGTATTCGTCCTGATAAATCTGCCCGTCGAACAGAATTAACGTCCAGCGTGCGGGCTGTGCGCCGCGCGGTTTGTAGATCATCACGTCGCGGGCGTTGCCGAGGATGTGGCTGGAAAAACTCTGACGGCTCAACGTCCCGTGCACCAGCGGCTTTGCCGTGGCCTGAACGGAGCAGTAGCGCGCCGGGCTGAGATCGAGCAGCGAGTAACGGTTCCATCGATCCGCCTTCTGCTCCCCAAAGGTGTTCGGGTTAAGCGGATCGGCCTGTGCGCTCACCAGGATGGCGCGGCGTTGATCGCGGGCAGAGCCTTCAACGATCGGCACATCGGGGGCGAGCTTATATTGCATCACCGTATCAGCGGGGACCACGTAGCTGCGGAACCAGACGTCGCTGTTGCCCAGGCGGAACAGCGGATCGTGATCCCCCGCCGGAGAGCCGAGAATGAAGACGTTATCCCGCGCGCCGCGCCACAGAAAGGTCACGCGCTTATGGTTCGCATCTACCGGTTCCACCATTGGCGTTCCCTGTCGACGCTGCGCCTGCCAGAACGCCTCGGTACTTCCACCGGCAGAAATGACGTTTGCCAGCGCCTTTAGCGTCGGGCTTTCTGGCGCCAGCATCTGCACGCGTGGTAACGGAGAGGTCTCTTTCATCCGCCACTGAAAACGCCACGGCTTACCGGCTTCGCCGTGTAGCACCAGCGAGGTGTTCTGTTTCACCGGCAGGGCAAACAGCAGCGTGTGTTCCCCGTCCGCAGGACCATTTTCGATCAGCGTGCGAATGCGGCGGTTTTGCCCATCCAGCAGGCGCGCATCCGTCACGCCATTCAGCGTGGCGGAAACGTAATTTTCACCCAGTTCAGGCAGGGAGAAGCAGACTTCGCCGCTGGCATCAAACTTTCCCTGAACATCGCCCTGCCGGGACGACTGCTCGCACGTTGCCGCCACGGCGGGCAGCGCGCCGATCCCCAACAGCAACCCACTCCATACCCTCTTCATTACCGCTTGTTCCCCAACGAAATTTGCTAATAACGCTAATGCAAATGGTAATAATTTGCAATATCATCAACGGCGATTTACCGGTGTTTTTATGGCGATAGCAACCAAGGACGTTCAATAAAAATGTTTAAAAATAATAAGATAATGTATCTCTGGCTGATGAGTCTGGCGACGACCAGCGTCGCGGCTCATGCAGAAATGAAAGAAGAAACGATTACGGTGACGCAGGGCGTGAGTGAAGAGCCCACTGCGCCCGTAAAAGGCATTGTGGCGACGAAAACGCTCTCCGCCACCAAGACCAGCGCGGAGATTGTGAAGACGCCGCAGTCGGTATCGGTGATCACCCGCGATCAAATGAACATGCAGGACGTCACATCCGTTTCGCAGGCGCTGCGCTACTCGGCGGGCGTGTTTACCGAATACCGGGGCTCGTCTAACCGTAACGACGAGGTGTTTGTGCGCGGCTTTAGCTACGTGCCAAAATTCCTCGACGGCTTAAGCTTTGGCGCAACGGCCTCATCACAGACGGGCACAGTTGACCCGTGGCTGCTGGAGCGCGTGGAGCTGGTGCGCGGCCCGGCGTCGGTCCTGTTTGGTCAGGTGAATCCTGGCGGGTTAATCAGCATGACCAGCAAGCGCCCGACGGCGGAGGCCATTCACAACGTGCAGTTCCGCACCGGCAATAACGATCTCGCCGAAGGTGCGTTTGATTTCGGCGGCAGGCTGAGCGACGACGGCCGCGTACTGTATCGCGTGAACGGTATCGCCCGTACGCAGCATAATCAGGTGGACGATTATAAAGAGACGCGGATGGCGATCGCCCCGGCGATCACCTGGTATCCGAACGATCAGACCCGCTTTACGCTGCTGACCAGCTACCAGAAAGATCCGGATGCCGGATACCGCAACTTCCTGCCCGCGTATGGCACGGTGAAAAGCGTCGACGGGAAGTACATCCCGCGCGACTTTAACGTCAGCGATCCGAATTACAATCAGTCCTGGCGCGAGCAGACGATGATTGGCTACGAGCTGGAACACCAGTTCGCCGACAACCTCACCTTCCGCCAGAACGCCCGTTACGCCACCATCAAGCAGAAATACCGTTATCTGGTTTACGCCAACAGCGCGGCCAACAGCACGGTGTTGACCCGTCGCGCCCAGCGTGAAGAGCGCACGACCAATGAATTTGGCCTCGATAACCAGCTGGAATATCTGCTGGAGACCGGGAGCGTCAGCCATACCCTGCTCGGCGGGTTTGATTACAAGACAAGCAAGGATAAACAGCTGCTGGCGCGCGGGAGCGGCTCACAGTATGACCTCGACTGGACAACCCCGGTTTACGGCGTGAACGTGGATGAAAGCACCTTCAAAACGGCCTCCGACGAGCAGCAAAATCTCGACCAGATGGGGCTGTATCTTCAGGATCAGATGAGCTGGAACAACTGGGAGTGGCTGGTTTCCGGGCGCTACGACTGGAGCGAAGTGCGTACCAACGACTTCACCGATAATAGCTTTACGCAGCAGAACGACAGCAAATTTACCTGGCGCACTGGCCTGCTGTACGCGTTCGATTTTGGTCTCTCGCCGTACATCAGCTACAGCACGTCGTTTGAGCCGAACCTGCAAACCAACCGTGCGCCGGGCGTCGCGCCATTCAGGCCAACTACCGGGGAGCAGACCGAGATTGGCCTGAAATATCAGCCGGTCGACACCACGCTGATGACTCTCGCGCTGTACGATTTAACTCAGGACAACGTAGCGACCTATAACAGCGCTGAAGGCTGGTTCGAAAATGCGGGCAAGGTGCGTTCGAAAGGCGCTGAAGCGGAAATCCACGCCACGCTGATGGATAACATCAACCTGATTGGCTCCTACACTTATACCGATGCAAAAACCGAAAGCACCACGGTGGCGGGAACAGAAGGCAAAACGCCTGCGCGCATTCCAGCGCATATGGCATCGGCGTTCGCCAGCTATACCGTTCCGGGCGGCGTGCTGAAGAGCCTGACCGCTGGCGTGGGGATGCGCTACATCGGCACCAGCTACGGCGATGCGAAGAACACCTTTAAGGTGCCATCGGTGGATCTGTATGACGCGATGCTGCGCTACGATCTGGGCGAGATGAACCGCAGCCTGAAAGGGGCAAGCGTGCAGTTCAACGTCAATAACGTGGCGGACACGAAGTATGTGGCGTCATGCGCAAGCGATACGGCGTGCTTCTACGGGATTGGCCGGACGGTGACGGCGACGGTGAATTATCGGTGGTAAGGGATTTGTAGGCCCGGTAAGCGCAGCGCCACCGGGCAATTACGGGCACCGAGCCCACAAAAAAGCCGGGTGGCGGCTACGCCTTACCCGGCCTACACGCGACATGTTAATGTGTCTGGCTATGGTTCTCTTTGCGGTACGCCCCGGGCGGCTGGTTGAAGGTGCGGGTAAAGATGCGGGTAAACGTCTGCTGCGAGTCAAACCCGTAGCGCAGGCAGATATCGTACACGCGCTCGTCTGACTCACGCAGATCGCGCGCCGCCATCAGCAGCTTGCGTTCGCGGATGTAGCGCCCCAGACTTTCGCCTTTGTACTGCATAAACAGCCGCTGTAAATGCCATTTTGAGTAACCCGCATGGCGGGCAATCTCTTCGATGCGTAACGGCTGGTGTAGGTTGTCATCAATCCATTCGACAATCGTATCAATGACCTGAGCGGAAATCGTCATACTGCTCTCCCCCTCTGCTTCTCGCTTAAACATTATTCCCACCACTCGCGAAATTGTTGCGTGGTATCACTCACCCGCACGGGCTCGCCCAGCTCCGGTGTCAGCAGCCGGTAGTTTTTATCCTTGCTGGCTTTCGCCAGCTGGATCAGTGGATCGTTCCAGGTATGTTTCGCCAGCACAAAACGCCCGTTATGTCCCGGTACGACCGCTCTGGCATTGAGATCTGCCGAGGCCTGCGCCGTTTCCGCCGGATGCATATGGATGTACTTCCAGTCCTGGTCGTACTGGCCGTTTTCCATAATGGCTAAGTCAACTCCGCCAAACTGCTCGCCAATCGCTTTGAAGTGCGGGCCATAACCGGAGTCTCCGCTGTAGTAGACCTTCTGCTCCGGAGAGACAAACATAAAGCTGCCCCACAGGGTCTGGTTACGCTTAATGCCGCGCCCGGAAAAATGGCGCGCCGGCAACACGTGAACCGTCAGCGCATCGCTGATACGTACCGACTGGTTCCAGTCCCGCTCGTCGATAATCTCAGGGTTCATCCCCCAGTAGCGCAGATGCGAACCCACGCCCAGCGGGGTGACCACGCGCTTAACCTTCGGCAGCAGCGCCTTGATGGTGGCGTAATCCAGATGATCATAGTGATCGTGGGAGATAATCAGCAGGTCGATCTCCGGCATGCTCTCCGCACGCCACGGGTACTCCCCCGCAAAGGCTTTATTGAGGAAGGAGAACGGTGCGGCGTAGTTACTCAGAACCGGATCGATCAGGATTCGTTGCCCCGCCAGCTGCATATACCAGGAGGAGTGGCCGAGCCACACCAGCGTGTCCTGTTCAGGCGACAGGCTCGCCAGATCGGTTTTCACCAGCGGCAGCGGCTGCGCAGGACGGGCGTTTTCGGTTTTACGGGTAAGAAACTGCCACCACGCCACCAGCATATTTTGTTGCCCGGTAAAGCCCGGCGTAGGGAGCGTGTTATGGAATTGCCCGTCGCGATAGTGCGGAGAGGCCTCCACTTCAGAGAGCTGCGCACCCTGCGGTGGCTGGCCAAATCCGGCATTCAGTACAAACGGTAAACTGGCAGCTGAAGCAATAATCATGACTAACACCACGCAGATGAATAGAGGCTTTTTCATTATCCTGACCCGCCAACGCGCCCTGTCCGATAGTTTGCGCGGGTTGAACTTGATTATGAGTGAGTAAGCACTCATTATAGATAGGATGATTACGCCGTCAAGAAGGTTTTCGATCTTTGACATTCCGCGTTGCAGCGTGGCAAAGCACGTGTTTCAATCAGGGTTTTTACAATTGACGGGAGGAAAAATTTAGTGGCACGTCCGAAGAGTGAAGATAAAAAACAGGCCTTACTGGAAGCAGCAACGGCTGCGTTTGCGCAGTCAGGTATTGCCGCCTCAACGGCGTTAATTGCCCGTAATGCGGGCGTCGCTGAAGGGACACTGTTTCGCTACTTTGCTACCAAAGACGATCTGCTGAATGCCCTCTATCTGCATCTGAAGCAGGATCTTTGCCAGACCATGCTGGCAAACCTCGATCGCACCATCACCCAGCCAAAAGAGCATACCCGTAATATCTGGAATAGCTATGTGGACTGGGGCATTCGTAACCCCCTGGCGCATGCGGCTATCCGCCAGATTGGCGTCAGTGAAAAGCTGAACATTGAAACCGAGCAGGCGGTGAAAGACATGTTCCCGGAAATACACGAACTGTGTCACCGCTCGATGCGCCCGGTGTTTATGTCTGACGAGTTTAAGACCTTCGGTGATGCAATATTCTTATCGCTGGCTGAAACCACCATGGAGTTTGCCGCGCGCGATCCGTCCCGTGCCGTCGATTTTAAAGCGCTGGGCTTTGAAGCCATGTGGCGCGGGCTTGCTGAGGAAGAGAGCCATGGACAGTAAAGCCTTGCAGGAACATGCCAGACGCGTCGCGCTGGAAATGCCTTTTACCGAACATTGCTGGCCGTTTGGCCCGGAGTATGACGTGTTTAAGGTGGGCGGGAAAATTTTTATGCTGATGGCGACCGCTCACGGTCGGGCCCACGTCAGCCTGAAATCCGATCCGGAAAAATCGCTGCTCAATCAGCAGATCTACCGTGGCGTGGAGCCTGGCTACCATCTGAATAAAAAACACTGGATCTCCCTTTATGGCACGGACGACATCACGCCTGAACTGGTCACCGACCTGATTACGGATTCGTGGAATCTGGTCGTTGATAAACTGCCGAAAAAAGATCAGAAGTGGATTCGGCCAGCCTGATTGTTCGTCTGAGACGAACAGAATAAGCGCTCGAATCGCACTTATCTTTTCCCGCTTCGCGCGGTAATCTGCTTTCCTTTCACGCCCGCCTGCGGGCGAATTTCATCACCAGGAGTTGTTATGGATATTATTTCTGTCGCCCTGAAACGCCACTCTACCAAGGCGTTCGACCCAGCCAAAAAACTGACCGCAGAAGAAGCGGAAAAAATCAAAACGCTGCTGCAATACAGCCCGTCCAGCACCAACTCCCAGCCGTGGCACTTTATTGTTGCCAGTACTGAAGAGGGTAAAGCGCGCGTGGCAAAATCCGCGGCGGGCACCTATGTGTTTAACGAACGCAAAATGCTGGATGCCTCTCACGTGGTGGTGTTCTGTGCGAAAACCGCGATGGACGATGCCTGGCTTGAGCGCGTCGTCGATCAGGAAGAGGCTGACGGCCGTTTCGCCACGCCAGAAGCAAAAGCCGCGAACCACAAAGGCCGGTGCTATTTTGCCGACATGCACCGCGTGGATCTGAAAGATGACGACCAGTGGATGGCGAAGCAGGTTTACCTGAACGTCGGCAACTTCCTGCTGGGCGTGGCCGCGATGGGCCTGGACGCAGTGCCGATTGAAGGCTTCGATGCCGCAATCCTCGACGAAGAGTTCGGCCTGAAAGAGAAAGGCTTCACCAGCCTGGTGGTGGTGCCGGTTGGGCATCACAGCGTTGAGGATTTCAATGCCACGCTGCCGAAGTCTCGCCTGCCGCTGAGCACGATTGTGACTGAATGCTAATGAAAATGGGCCGCTGCATGCGGCCCGTTACGCTTTACTGATGACAAGCCTGCGATGCGGATGGACCTCACGATCGTTTCCCCAGGCAAAAGCAATCCAGCGCTCTTCCAGCTCAGCGTAGGAATTTACGGGCGTTAACGTCCACTCTTCTCCCACCGTACCGTCCGCCACACTAATGCGATAGTTCATGGTAAACGCCCAGTCGATCATGCGCAGCCAGAACCGTTGCCCGTCTCCCGTTTGTTCGCTGTCAGAGACAACGATGTCGTATTCGCTTAGCACCCACTGAAAAAAGAGTTGTGGCAACCCGCTTATCACGCGTTGATGAACGGCACGTGGCGTACGCCACACCATCACCTGCGTGGCGGCACCGTGGGGAAAGGTAATTTCTTTATGAAATTTAAGCTTTACGGCATACGCCGTATAAGGTTTGCCGTCATCGGTGGTCACGAGACGATATTCATCACCATAACGCGATTTCAGGAGCCGGTATCCCACAGGCAGCAGAAACCCCGGCAGATGAAAATCCGCCGTACCTCGTGCCAGGAACGCTTCGGTGTGTTCGACGTTTCGGGAGATAAGGCCGAGTTTTTGGCTGAAGTCTGCGGAATCAATCATCAGTGGCGACATTTGTTGTTTCTCATGGCGTGAGTATAGTCGACTTAATCCCTCATCGAAATGATGTCGATTCAGTCGGTTGGTTTAAGTTAAACGCCACCTTATACCTGTCTCATCCGCTTAGCAGAGCCAGCTCTTATTCCCTGAAAGCCCCTCGCAAAAAACTTATTTCCCCTGCGCCTCCAGCCACGCCATCGCCCTCTCCCCCGCCTCGTCCACCGGTAAATAGACCAGCAGCCGCGATCCGTTTCGCGGCGCAGAGTACCAGTACATCTGCTGGAGATGAAAATCCCCCAGCTCGGGATGGGTGAACAGCTTGAGCTGGTTCTCCACGCCGCGCACGTCGTTACGCTGGTGCCACAGGGTTTTGAACTCCTCAGACACCGCAAAAAAACGCGCCAGCTTCGCTTCCCAGAGCGGGTCGCCACGGTGCTCGGCCATTGCCGCGCGGAAGTAGGAGACGAAAATCGGCAGCACGTCGTCACGTTTGCCGAGCCGCGCGCGCCACGCCGGATGGGTGAGGAACAGGTAAATACAGTTGCGATCTTCCGGCGGGATAGCGTTGAAATCGACGCCCATCAGGTGTCCGAAGCTGTCGTTCCACGCCACGATATCGAAATTCGGTTTCTGAATACTGGCAGGCTTCGGCATCAGGGTATCCAGCAGGCGACGCGTGCCTTCGCTGATCCCCTCACAGCACACCGCCTGCGGGGCTTCGCCCGGCGGCAAACCGGCAAGCACAAAAAGATGCCGGGCTTCGGTCGGGGTGCATTGCAGCGCTTTTGCAATGGCGGCCATCACCGCGCTGGACGGATTGACGTCCCGGCCCTGTTCCAGCCAGGTGTACCAGGTCACACCGACATCCGCGAGCATCGCTACCTCCTCCCGGCGCAGGCCCGGCGTGCGGCGACGGCCGCTGCGCGGTAAGCCGAGCCGCTGCGGATCGAGGCTTTCGCGCCGGGCACGCAAAAACGCGCCCAGCTGCTTGCGGGTGTCATCCTGGAGAGAGGTGACAGGTTCAGACATCAGCGCCATAACATCTCCTGCATGGTAGTGCCAGTACCAGTATAAGTAAGAACTGGTACCCGTTTATCAGATGGTTGATGCTACGACTCTACGCTGTTTGACGCAATGGAGTCACCATGAATACGTCAGTTGTTTCACCGGGTCGTGCGGGCCTGATATTGCTGTTAACCGGCCAGATGCTGCCGCTGATTGATACCTCGATCACCAACGTGGCGCTGGATTCCATCACCCATTCGTTACACGCCACCGCCACCGAACTGGAGCTGATCGTCGCCCTCTACGGCGTGGCCTTTGCCGTCTGCCTGGCCCCCGGCAGCAAGCTGGGCGATAACCTTGGCCGCCGTCGCTTGTTTATGTGGGGCGTGGCGAGTTTTGGCCTGGCCTCGCTGCTGTGCGGCATGGCGGGCAATATCGAACAGTTGCTTGCCGCGCGCATTATTCAGGGCGCGGGCGCCGCGCTGATCATGCCGCAAATTCTCGCGACGTTGCACGTGACGTTAAAAGGAACGGCACACGCCAAAGCGATCAGTCTGTTCGGCGGTATCGGCGGTATTGCGTTTATCGTCGGCCAGATGGGTGGCGGCTGGCTGGTGTCGGCGGACATCGCCGGGCTTGGCTGGCGTAACGCCTTCTTTATCAACGTGCCGATTTGTCTGGTGGTGCTGGCGTTGAGCCGTCGCTACGTACCGGAAACCCGCCGCGACACGCCGTCGCGCATTGACTGGACCGGGACTATCCTGCTGACGGCGATACTGTGCTGTCTGCTGTTTCCGATGGCGCTCGGCCCGCAGTGGCACTGGTCGTGGCCGCTGAAGGCCGCGCTGCTGGCGATTGTGCCGCTGGTCTATTTGATGGTGTTAAACGCGCGTAAGAAAGAACGTGAGAATGCCCACCCGCTCATCGCGCCGCGCCTGTTGCAGCTGCGCAGCATCCGTTTTGGCGTGCTGATCGGGATACTCTTTTTCAGCGTCTGGTCCGGGTTTATGTTCTGTATGGCGCTGACCATGCAAAGCGGTCTGGGGATGGCGCCGTGGCAGTCCGGGAACAGCTTTATCGCGCTCGGCGTCACCTATTTTATTTCCGCCTGGTTCGCCCCACGCCTGATTGCCCGCTACAGCACCAGCGCCATCCTGCTGACCGGGCTTGCGATTCAGCTTGTCGGCCTGGTGGCGCTGATCGCCACGTTCCGTCACTGGGGAATGCAGAATACCGCGCTGACGTTGGCCCCGGCCACCGGGCTGGTGGGTTACGGTCAGGCGCTGATTGTAAACAGCTTCTACCGTATCGGGATGCGCGATATCCAGCCTGACGACGCAGGAGCCGCGAGCGCGATTTTAAGTACGCTGCAACAGGCTGCGCTGGGGCTTGGCCCGGCCATTTTCGGCGCGATTTTGCTGCACGGGCTGCAAAATCATCACGGAGATTACACCCAGGCAGTCAACGTCTTCCTGATGGTGGAAACGGCCATGATGGTAGTGCTGGCGCTGGCCACGCTGCGTATGCGCCATCGTCTGTGTTTACCGGTCGTCAAGGCCTGTCCGGCGACAAAATAAAACTGCCTGAATTTGCATAATAGATCCGCAGCCGCCATTATGGGGCTGCATCAATACAGGAGACGTTATGCAGGAATTAATTGCTCAGGTTGAAGAGTTAGGGATTGAAATTAATCACACCACCTCTTTAGTGATTATCTTTGGTATTATTTTTCTTACAGCCATTATCGTTCATTTTATTCTGCACAAAGTGGTGCTGCGCGCCTTCGAAAAACGCGCGCAGGCCAGCAGCCATTTATGGTTGCAGATCATTACGCAGAACAAGTTATTTCACCGTCTGGCGTTTACCCTCCAGGGGATAATCGTCAACGTTCAGGCGGTTCTGTGGCTGCAAAAAGGCAGCGAAGCGGCGGAAATGCTCACCACCTGCGCAAAATTGTGGGTGATGGTCTATGCCCTGCTCTCCTTCTTCTCGCTGCTGGATGTGATTTTTAATCTGTCGCAGAAAATGGCCACCGCATCACAGCTGCCGCTGAAGGGGATATTTCAGGGCATCAAGCTGGTGAGCGCCATTCTGGTGGGAATATTAATTATCTCCCTTCTGATCGGTCAGTCACCCGCCATTCTGATAAGCGGCCTGGGTGCGATGGCTGCCGTTCTGATGCTGGTCTTTAAAGACCCAATACTGGGCTTAGTGGCCGGTATTCAGCTCTCCGCCAACGACATGCTGAAGCTCGGGGACTGGCTGGAGATGCCGAAATACGGGGCCAACGGCACGGTGACCGACATCGGCCTGACCACCGTTAAAGTGCGCAACTTCGATAACACCATCACCACCATCCCGACCTGGGCGCTGGTGTCCGACGCGTTCATCAACTGGAGCGGCATGTCAGCCTCCGGTGGTCGCCGCATCAAGCGTAGCCTGAATATCGATACCACCAGCATTCATTTCCTCGATGAGCAGGAGCAGCAGAAACTGATTCAGGCGAAACTGCTGAAGCCGTATCTGGCCGCGCGTCATGAGGAAATTAACCTGTGGAATCAGCAGAACGGCGAAGGGGAATCGGTATTAAACCTGCGCAAGATGACCAATATCGGCACCTTCCGTGCCTATCTGAATGAATATCTGCGTAACCACCCGCGTATTCGTAAAGATATGACGCTGATGGTGCGCCAGCTCGCGCCCGATGCCAACGGGCTGCCGATTGAAATATATGCCTTTACCAACACGGTGATTTGGGCAGAATACGAAGATATTCAGGCCGACATCTTCGATCATATTTTCGCGGTGGTGGATGAATTTGGCCTGCGTATTCACCAGTCGCCAACCGGAAACGATATTCGCTCGCTGGCTGGCGTCATCGCCAGATAATCAGGTGCTGACGCGGGAAATAAAGCGCCAGTCCATCATGACCCTTTCCGTGGGCGCATCCGGGTTGTCGATCTTATTTAACAGCAGATTGACCGCCTTGCGCCCGATATCCCGCGACGGTTGTTCAATGGTGGTGAGAGAAATCATCTCCGCCAGCTCGGTGCCGTCAAAACCCACCACCGCGATATCTTCTGGCACCCGCAGCCCTGCCTGCTGAATGGCGCGCAGCGCCCCCGCCGCCAGCGTATCGGAAACGGCAAACACCGCATCCGGCGGGTTTGCCGTTAACAGATTTTGCATCGCCGCCATGCCCGCACTGGAGCTGAGCTCACTGGCGTACTCCACCGCCTGATAGTCCAGATCCCGCAGGTGTATGACGCTCTTGTAGCCGCGTTCGCGCAAACGGGCATATTTGTAGCTGAGGTCGTGGTTGATGAGCGCAATGCGTTTGCGGCCCCCGTCGGCAAGCTGGCTGACAACGTGCTGGGAGGCATCAACATCGTTAATCCCCACGCAGGAGACCGCGCCCGCATCGGCGTATTCGGCGCACTGCACCCACGGCGCGTTGCCAATCAGCGCGGCCAGCTCCGGCAGCTTCGAGAACGCATCCATGGTGATAATGCCATCGACGATTTTGCCGGAGAGCAGGCTTAAGCCCGAGCGGGAGCGCTCAATATCCGAGCCGGAGTTGCACAGCAGAATGCGATAGCCGTTCTTTTCCGCCTCGGCTTCGATGCCCTTCACCACTTCGGCACAGAACGGGTTGGCGATGTTCGAGACCATCACCAGGATCATATAGCTGCGGGCGGTGCGCAGCTGACGCGCCAGCAGATTGGGCTGGTAGTTACTCTCCTGGATCGCCTGCAAAACGCGCTCGCGGTTTTTCGCCTTCACGGTATCGCTGTTATTCAGTACGCGAGAGACCGTTGCCACGGATACCCCGGCCAGTTGAGCGATTTTCTGAATTGACATAGCGACGATACATCCTGCGGTTAGCGTTTTGTGCAGGCTACCATAAATTGGTTGCCCGGCGAACCGGGCAATGCGTCAGTATTCCACACGCACCCAGCGCTGCTGCTGATGGCTTTTCACAATCGCATCAAGGATATACATCACACTGGCGCCATCGTGGAAGGTGGCAAACTGCGGATTATCCGGCATCGCTCCCGCCTGCACGGCACGGTAAAATTGCGCCATCATATTTTTAAAGGCATCCGGCCAGCCTTCAATGTGTCCGCCGGGGAAATGGGCGCTGTCGGCCACATCACGGTTCATCAAACCCGGATCGTCGCTGAGCGTCTGGTTTGCCCGGGTGCGATGGCCGATCCACAGCTGCTGCGGGGTTTCCTGATCCCACGCCACCGATTGCTCGCTGCCGTTAATTTCAAAGGTCAGGCGGTTTTTTCGCCCCGCGCTCACCTGCGAGACGCTAAAGCTGCCCTTGCTGCCGTCGTCAAAACGCAACAGCACCGAGCCGAAGTCTTCGGTAGTGACCAGTTTATCTTCATAGTGAGCATGTTCGTCGTGCGTAAACGTCTGACTGCCCGCCACGTTAGCCTTGCGCGTCGGCCAGACGATGGATAAATCAGCCATCACCTCAGTAATGCGCCTGCCGGTGACATACTGCACCGTATCGCACCAGTGGGAGCCGATATCCGCCACCGCCCGCGATGCGCCGCCGAGCGCGGCATCCACCCGCCAGTTGTAGTCGGTTTCCAGCAGCATCCAGTCCTGCAAATAGCTGCCGTGCGAGGCAAACAGCCGCCCGAGGGTGCCCGCGCGCATCATGCTCGCCGCCTGGCGCACCATCGCAAACTGACGATAGACAAAGCTCACGCCATGCACCACGCCCGCCTGCTCTGCCAGCGCCACCAGCTCGCGCGCCTCGTCCGGTGTCATGCACAGCGGCTTTTCGGAAAACACGTGCTTGCCCGCGCGCAGGATCTGGCGGTTAATCTCCGCGTGCAGGTGGTTCGGCGTGCAGTTGTGCACCGCATGCAGATTGGAGTGCGCGAGCAGTTCTTCCACGCTGGCGTAAGCATGCGGCACATTTAGCTGGCGCGCCTTTTCCTGCGCCTTAACGAGCGAACCGTCGCAGAGCGCGACCACCTGCACAAACCCGAGACGCCTGAGCGCCTCGATGTGTGCCGGGCCAATAAACCCGCTGCCGATAATCCCGACGTTAATCATGGCTGCCCCCTGCGGCGAAATCATCAAACGCCCGTCCGGAAACGGGAATAATGTGGCGGCGGATAAATTCGCTGCCTTCACTCGCGCCAGTATCGCCATCCTTCAGGCAGCACTCCCACTCCAGCACCGCCCAGCCGTTGTAGTCGTACTGGGTCAGCTTGCTGAAGATGCCCTTAAAGTCGATCTGCCCGTCACCCAGCGAGCGAAAACGTCCGGCGCGGTTGATCCACGGCTGGTAGCCGCCGTAGACGCCGCTGCGCCCGCTGGGGCGGAACTCCGCGTCCTTGACATGGAACGCTTTAATGCGCGCATGGTAGAGATCAATAAAGGTCAGGTAATCCATCTGCTGAAGCAGCATGTGGCTCGGGTCGTAGAGAATGTTGCAGCGCGGATGGTTATCCACCAGCGCCAGAAAACGCTCGAAGGTTACGCCGTCGTGCAGATCTTCCCCCGGATGCAGCTCAAAGCAGACGTCCACGCCCTGCTCGTCGAAGGTATCCAGTATCGGCCGCCAGCGGGTTGCCAGCGCCTCGAACGCCTCCTGAAAACGCTGCTCGTTGTGCGGCGGCCACGGATAGAAAAATGGCCAGGCCAGCGAGCCGGAGAAGGTGGCGTGCGCTTTCAGGCCTAATCGGGCCGAGGCGACCGCCGCCTGCTTCAGTTTTTCCGTCGCCCACGCCTGACGCGCCGCATCGTTACCGCGCACGGATGCGGGTGCGAAGTGGTCAAACGCCTCGCTGTAAACCGGGTTCACCGCCACAAGCTGCCCTTCCAGATGGGTCGACAGCTCGCTGATGACCAGCCCGTGCGCGGCCAGCTTAGCGGTGATGTCGTCGCAGTAGGCCTGACTCTCTGCGGCTTTCTCCACATCAAAGATATGCGGATGGTTGCAGGGGATTTGCACCGCTCTGTAACCCTTCGACGCCGCCCATTCTGCCAGCCCGTCGAGCGTGTTGAAGGGCGCTTCCCCGCCAATAAACTGCGACAGAAAAATGCCCGGTCCTTTCATTGTCCTCATACCACCTCCAGAACATTACGCCTTGTCATCGTCATACTTAAACGTGAGAAGGAAAATCAGCGCGATCGCCGCGGCAGCCACCGCCGGGATCCACCAGAATGTAACCCACGCCTGCGGCACGGTCTGCCCTGCCACCAGGCGGTTGTAAAGCGCCCCTGAAATCTGCGAGCCGAGCAGCATGCCGATGCCGTAGGTGAACATCACGATCATGCTCTGCGCCTGGCCTTTGACCTTTTCTCCCGCCACGCGGTCGGTGTAGATAAAGCCGACGACAAAGAAGAAATCGTAGCAGACGCCGTGCAGCAGAATGCCCAGATACAGCAGAATGCGCCCCTCCTCGCTGACACCCAGCGCGAACATGGCATAACGTACGAACCACGCCAGCATGCCGATCAGCAGCATATATTTCACGCCCAGGCGGCGGAACAGCAGCGGAATAACCAGCATGAAGACGATCTCAGACATCTGCCCGAAGGACATGGCGGTGCTGACGTCGGCAATGCCGGCATCCGCCAGATACGAGGCGGTGTAGGCGTAATAGGTGCCGAGCGGGACGGAGATCAGCATTGCGCAGACGGAGAAGACGAAGAAGTGGCGGGTTTTGAGCAGCGCAAAGGCGTCCGCGCAGAAGAGATCGCGCACCTTCACAGGCAGGCCTTTCGCCGGTGCAGGAGTGTGCGGCAGCGTCAGGCTATAGAGCGCCAGCAGCACGGAGCTGACCGCCGCCACCTGGAAGATGGTCACGCTGGACGCCACGCCGGTGACGCCGATAAAAATGCCCGCCACGATCCAGCCGATGGTGCCAAACACACGCACCACCGGGAAAGTTTTATCCACGTTTGCCAGGCTGTGGAACGCGATGTTGTTGGTCAGCGCCAGCGTTGGCATGTAGCAGAGCGTGTAGCCAAACAGCAGGCCAATCAGCAGCGCGCCGTTCTCAGCAATCAGCGCCCCCGGCACGAACCAGAGGATCGCCGCGCCCGCGAGGTGCATCACCGCCATCACCTTCTGTGAAGCGAAGAAGCGGTCCACCAGCATCCCGAGCACGAACGGCGAAAGAATGGAGGCGATGGGCCCGGCTGAGAACGCATCGCCAATCAGCAGTGACATGTTGTGCCGGGTCATCACCAGGCCAAGCGTGACCGACCAGCTACCCCAGATAAAAAATTGCAGAAACATCATCAGCGACAGACGCGGCACCAGCAGCCGGTGCTGCGTTATCGCCTTTTCACTACTCTCAGTTGACACCATGATAAGCCTCACCCGGAAAAAGTAATCGATTACAAATTCGTTCAAATGAAAAGTAATCGATTACAAAACAAAGATCCTGTGGATCGAAACAGAATTGGGAGAGGGGTCACGATAATGGTGAAGGGGAGGTGCCGGGTGGCGGCTTCGCCTTACCCGGCCTACTAAATAACGTCCCCGAACATGTAGGCCCGGTAAGCGCAGCGGTGCCGGGCGTGAAGGCGGGTAGTGTGGTGCTGTCTGGTTTGGTGCGGTCTGGTGCCCTCACCCCGGCCCTCTCCCACAGGGAGAGGGAGAAAACCGCGCTACTTTTTGCGTGAAAGCTTAAACGCGATAAACAGGAACACCACCCACACCGGCAGCAGCATCGCTGACAGGCGCATCTCATCCATGGTGCACATCAGCACCAGAATCAGGCCGAGGAAGGCGATACAGATGTAGTTCCCCGCCGGATAGAGCAGCGCCTTGAACTGCGTCTCGCGCCCCTTGCGGCGCATCGCGGCGCGAAAGCGCAGGTGCGCCAGGCAGATCATGATCCAGTTCAGCAGCAGCGTGGCGACAACCAGCGCCATCAGCAGGCCAAACGCCTCTTTCGGCAGCAGATAGTTGATCAGCACCACCAGCGAGGTGATAGCGCCGGAAAGGAACAGCGAATTGATCGGCACGCCGCGACGGCTGACGCGGGTAAGGAACTTCGGCGCGTTGCCCTGTACGGAGAGGCCAAACAGCATGCGGCTGTTGGAGTAAACCCCGCTGTTGTATACCGACAAAGACGCCACCAGAATGACGAAGTTCAGCGCGGAAGCCACCACGTTGCTGTTCAGGTCATGGAAGATCATCACGAACGGGCTGCTGTCAGATTTTACTTCCACCCACGGATAGAGCGCCAGCAGCACCACCAGCGAGCCGATATAGAACAGCAGGATACGGTACACCACCTGGTTGACCGCTTTCGGAATGCTTTTGTGCGGATCGCGCGCTTCAGCAGCGGTGATGCCAATCAGCTCCAGACCGCCAAAGGAGAACATAATGACCGCCAGCGAGAGGATCAGCCCTTTCCAGCCAGTCGCCAGGAAGCCGCCGTGCTGCCACAGGTTGTCGATCGATGCACGCTCGCCGCCGTGGCCGGAGAACAGCAGCCACAGGCCAAAGCCGATCATGCCGATAATCGCCAGCACCTTGATCAGCGCAAACCAGAACTCGGTCTCGCCATACATGCGCACGTTCACAAGGTTAACGGCGTTAATGATGATGAAGAAGGCCGCCGCCCAGATCCACGTCGGGACATCCGGCAGCCAGTACTGCATATAGATGCCTGCGGCGGTCAGCTCCGCCATGCCCACCAGCACAAACATCACCCAGTAGTTCCAGCCGGAGAGGAAGCCTGCGAACGGACCCCAGTATTTATAGGCAAAATGCGCGAAGGAGCCGGACACCGGCTCTTCAACAACCATCTCGCCGAGCTGGCGCATGATCAGGAAGGCGATAATCCCTGCGAGAGCGTAACCCAGCAGAACCGCCGGGCCAGCCATTTGAATGGCGGGGCCGATGCCGAGAAACAGCCCGGTACCGATCGCGCCGCCAAGGGCAATTAACTGAATATGTCGATTTTGCAAACCACGTTGCAGCGTCGGACTCTGATCCGACGAAGCTTCAGCGCTACCATGGCCTGAAGCGGATGACGCGTCTTTCACGCCCTACCCCTGTCTCTTTTTTAGAAGGGGCACGTTTTAACACTTCATGCTGGTGGTAGCAAGCTTAACGCCGGGCCAGCGCATGCGCCCGGCGGATAAACGTCACGACCCGATGATCCCGCCGTCTGCTTTGACGATCACCACCGTTGACGATCGCGGACGCCCGTTCGGACTCGCGTCTGGCCAGCTGGAAACAGCGCGAGGGTTGGCCGGGTCGGTAATATCATCCCCGCCCTCCCCCGGATGCTGAATGTTGATAAACAGCGTCCGGTTGTCTGGCGTAAATGCAATGCCGGTGATTTCGCACCCGCGCGGCCCGGTCAGGAATCGGCGATACTCGTTGGTGCCTGGAATGGTAGCCACCATCTGGTTATTGCCCATCCCCTCGTACGCTTTCTTATTGATGGTGCTGGAGGAGACATCGGTCTGGATCCACAGGACGCCCTGGTGGTCAAACGACAGGCCGTCCGGGCTGCCAAATTCCGCGCCCTGCATCGAGCCTTTGGCCTTCGGATCGTCGCCGCCGGTGCGCCCGGCCATGACCAGAATATCCCACTTAAAGCGTGCGGCGGCAGGATCGGCCCCCTCTTCGAGCCAGTGCATAATATGCCCGTACACGTTGTTGGCGCGCGGGTTAGCAGCATCGACCGGTGCCTTGCCCTCTTTCCCGCGATCGCTGTTGTTGGTGAGCGTACAGTAGACGCTGCCGCTGGCGTGCGGATCGACGGCTATCCACTCGGGGCGATCCATCTTCGTTGCCCCCACCACGTCGGCCGCCAGACGGGTTTTAATCAGCAGATCGCCCTGGCTTGCAAAACCGTTGCTTTTATCCAGGCCATTTTGCCCGAAGACAAGCGGCAGCCAGTCGCCGCTGCCGTTTTCGTTGAACCTGGCGACGTACAGCGTGCCGGACGTCAGCAGCTGCATATTGGCTTCACGGTTCGCGGGATCGTATTTTTTATCCGAAACAAATTTATAGATGTACTCAAACTTTTGGTCGTCACCCATATAAACCACCACGCGATTATCGGCGGCGAGCGTGACGGCTGCCCCCTCATGCTTGAAGCGGCCCAGCGCGGTGTGCTTGCGCGGGGTGGAGGTCGGGTTGTAGGGATCGATTTCCACGACCCAGCCGAAACGGTTGGGTTCGTTAGGGGTTTTATCGACGCTGAACCGCTCATCCACCTCGTTCCAGCGGTACGATTCATCGCTGTCGCTAATGCCGTAGCGTTTTTCCAGCGGGTTGAGATCGGCTTTTTTCACAAATATGTCCGACCAGTTCTCCTCGCAGGTGAGATAGGTCCCCCACGGCGTGTGGCCGTTGGCGCAGTTCTGCATGGTGCCCAGAACGCGTTCCCCCTGCGGATCGGCGGCGGTTTTCATTAAGTCCTGATGCCGCGCCGGGCCGGTAAGCTGCATCGGCGTATTGACGGTAATACGGCGGGCGAACGAAGACGGACGCACCACCTCCCAGCCGCTGCCCGTTTTTTTCACTTCCACCACCGACACGCCCATCGCGTTCTGCCCCTTGCGGGCTTTGTCGAGGCTCCAGTTCGCCGTACCGTCCGTAAACAGCATTCCGTTGTCGATGTATTCATGGTTCATCGCCAGCAGGCCATGCTCCGGGCTTTGCCCCCCCTGCGGCAGGCTAAACCACGCCATGCCGTCGTGGTGCATGCCCGCCTGCACGGCCTGTTCGTCTGTGGTATTGCTGGCGTCCGGTTTAAACGCCGGCATGTTGTTTTTGATGCCTGTCGGATCGCCCCAGCGATAGAACGGGCGGGCAATATAACCTTCCGGCACCCTGACCGTATCTTCCGTGGAGACGTCGATGCTGGTAAAGCCCAGGGAAACCGCTTTTGCCAGCGCGGACGGTTTTGAGACCGCGGCGATCGCATTCTCGGGTGTGATCAGATACGGGAATGATACGGCTGCCCCCGCTACGGCCCCCATCTGGAGAAAACGGCGGCGGGAGAGGAACACCTCTGCCACCTCGGAGAATACCGGGTTAGCGCTGCGGTTACTGATATCGTCGCGATGTTCTTTTTTAAATACGGATTTGAGGGGTCTGCCCATTGCGGCTTCCTGTCATTGGCCAAGAGGTAAGGATGTGGCGACCAGTGTAAGAAGCTTTTATTACAATTTTATAACACGACAACGAAGGGATTGGGGCGTCCCTGCCCCGGATAACGAGGTGGAACGCTTAGAACTCGTAGCCAACCGAGACCTTAAAGGTACGCGGCTCGCCCTGAGTGATGTAAGTACCGGAATCATCCACGCTTGACCAGTAGTTCTCGTTGGTCACGTTGTCGATGCCTGCGCGCACGGTCATCTGGTTTTCATTGTGGTTCACCGCGAAGCGATAGCGCATGCCCAGATCCAGCGTGGTGTAGCTGTCCAGCTTTTTGGTATTCGCCAGGTCAGCATACTGCGTGCCGGAGTGGTTAACGCGCGCAGTCGCCGTCAGGCCCTCAATCGGCTTGATATCGTATTCTGCCCCCAGCACGGCGTAGAAGCTCGGAATACCGATCGCGTCGTTCCCCTGGTTCACGCCGTTTTTAGTTTTGGTCAGCTCGGCCTGAAGCCAGGTGGCGCTGGCGTTCAGACGCATCCCAAGCATTGGCTCGCCGAAAACGTTCAGCTCCACGCCACGGTTACGCTGTTCAGCGTCCAGGCCGTAGTGGCCGCTGTCGTCGAGGATAGCCGACGGCATTTTGATCTCAAACAGTGCCAGGGAGCCGCCCACGCGGCCAAAGTCCGCCTTTACACCCACTTCGTTCTGCTTAGAGTGCACGATACCGGTGCTCTGGCCGTAGTTGTTTGCTGAGCGAGGCGCAGTTTCACCGGGCTGTAACGCCTCGGTGTGGTTGGCGTAGAGGGAAATTTCCTCCCACGGCTTATAGACCACGCCGTAGGTTGGCATCCAGCGGCTACCGTCAAAACCGTCCGCGTCGTTTTCCGCACCGGTAATTTTGTTGTACCCGCGAATCACCACTTTCTGATGGCGTGCGCCTGCGGTAAACAGCAGTTTGTCGTCCAGCACGCCCAGGGTATCGCTCAACAGCCAGCCCTGCGTGCGGGTGCGCCCACTGGTCAGCGGATCGCTGTATTTGCCGCCTGAGCCGCTGAAGTTGCTGCTGTCCGGCATAGCAACGCCAGTGTTGTGGTAGATGTTGGTGGTCGGGTTATCCGCCGCGGCAGACATTTTCCACGCGATTTTTTCGTTTTTGGTCATCGCCGAATACCCGACATTCACCTTGTGCGAGACGAAGCCGGTCATGAAGTTACCGCGAATGCCCGCCATGCCGCTGACGGAATCGCTGATGCGGTTGGTATCAAGGCGGCTGACCGTCGCATTACCGCTTTTATCCAGGAGCTTCGGCGCGCTGTAGATCCCCTCTTCGTGCGCGTGCTGTGCGCCGAGGCCGGTATAGGCCGTCCAGCTATCGGTGATGTCGTACTCGCTGCGCCACATGCCGAATTCGTTTTCGATATCGCTGTAGGCCCACTTCTGCGAGAAGTTGCGATCGTTCTTCGGTGGTTCAGGCACGAAGTCCGCCGCCGAGATGTTGACGCTGGTCGGGCTGCCGTGGAAGGTTTTTTTCTGATAGCCCAGGTCCAGCGAGGTGCGGAAACGGTCACCTTTGTAATCCAGACCGGTGGAGAGCAGCGTGGTGCGGCGGCGGTCGTTCGGCACGCCGGTTTCGCCTTCACGATGCACAAGGTTCACCCGCGCGCCGAACTGGTCGTTATCGCCAAAGCGACGCCCCGCATCCAGCGTGGTGCCAATCTGGAAACCGAGGTGTAGTCGACGCCCACTTTCGCCTGCGGGATGTCGCCCGCGTGTTTTGGCTCAAGGTTGATCATCCCGCCCACGCCCGAGCTGGCCGCGCCGTTCATCAGGGAGTTGGCCCCTTTGAAGATCTCGATGCGGTCAACCATCTGGGCATCCACCACCTGACGCGGCAGTACGCCGGACAATCCGCCAAAGGTCATATCGTCGCCGTCAAACTTCAGGCCGCGGATACGGAAGGTTTCCGCGCTGTTGCCGTACCCCTGAACGAACTGCACGCCCGCGTCGTTAGCGACCACGTCAGCAATGGTTTTCGCCTGCTGATCTTCCACCAGCTTCGAGGTGTAGCTAATGATGTTGAACGGCACGTCCATGGCGTTCTGCTGCCCGAGCATCCCCATACGTCCGCCGTTAGCCACCTGGCCGTCGAGGAAGGCCGGAAGCAGCTGGTCACCGCCGGGTTTGAAATCACTCCCCGCCGTGGACTGGACCACGATGGTGTCCTCTTTTTTCTCTTCCGCCGCAAAGGCGGAGTGTGTAACCGCGCCGATGGCAATCGCCAGCAGCGTTTTGTGCATTGTGGTGTTGTTCATAATGAGCTCTTAACGTGCGCGCAAAAATGGCCCGTTGTCGGGCCTTAGTATTTATCAAATGAAATGCAAATGAGAACTATACGCATTATATATACGTAATCAAGCGTCAACGAGGAGTACTGCGCGAGAAGAGGTTAAAAACGATGTGGGGGAGAAGTACGGCGCACAACCACCCCCAGACAGGGGTGGTTGCTAAAGCATTATTTTTTCTTGTAAATATCGGCGGTGCCGTGAATTTTGTTGTTTGTATTACCGGAAGTCAGCACCAGTACATCAGCACCTTCTTTATCGGCCTTTTCGACCAGCTCTTTTTTCGCATCGTCGACAGAGACTTCGTTAGCCGTGCTCACGGTACCGATTTTTTCGTACTGAGACTCAACTTTTTCGAATTCGTTTTTTGTCATCATTTCAGCCGCAAAGGCGTTGGTGGTAAACAGAAACGCGGTGCCCAACAAAATAGCAGTCGTTTTTTTCATAAACTTTTTCCTTAAGATTAATGAGCAACTACGAAAAGCCCCCACGCGAAACGGTGAGGTGTAATGAGCATGGTAGAGGATTGGCGAAAATGCCATATACCAGGGAAAATTCTTTTATAACAGGCTGTTGTCCTGCATGAATAAAGGGTTTAAGCGGTATTTGAACGCGCCAGATACTTCCTCTGGACGATTTTATGGTGTCGTCTGATTTTTTTTGCGATCAGGCGTTTTTCCCAACGCCGGTGGGATTCAATGGGAATACCAATGCGCAGGCTGGCCGTCACGTTGTCTTCAACAATCCTTTTCGCGTTACAACGCTTCCCGGACAGATCGATGATCCTTATTCCTTTTTCACTCAGGATGAAGTTCCCGCCGTGCGCATCCCCGGAAATGATTTTCAGATTGTGCATTTTCTGCATACTGTGTCGGATTTCACGCTTTATGTCCGGCGTGATCGCGGGAAGAACGCGTAACTCCGGACCGGGGACATACTCAAACAACATGAGCGAGATTTTTGCGAATCTGAAAATCCGGCGTTCAGCCAGGAGATAAAAATCATTCGGGAAGGTATGACCTTGCCTGCCGGCATAGTCGATCCGCTCAATCAAATTTTCGTTGGGGTTAGGCGTAAAAAACGATTTGAAAAATTTTTCTATCCTTTTTTTCCTGGGGGAGTAAATCTTTAATACAAACTGTCCGTAGGGGGTATTCAGTAAAGAGACGTGGGTATGCGGAAGGCTTTTAAATACCATCTGAACGCTGAGTCGTTTTACATTACAGGACAATATATCGTCCAGTATTTCCAGGTATCGTGTATCGTTATTTTTATAACAGACGTGAAAACCACGGTATTTCATTTTTGTAATCATAATAATGTGCTTAGTATGATTTTTCCACGGTGGTATTAGAACCCGTTGTGATGATACGAACTTTGTCGCCAGGGTTAAATGTCAAACCATTATTGTGCTGCACCACCTGAATAGTCTGCCCGGATTGGGTCTTGATAAGTAACTTCACTTCCTGTGCTGCCAATTCGTTAGACTGCCGTTTATGAGAAGCCGCCGCCCCGGCTGTTGCACCGGCTACCGTCATGGCGGTTTTCCCTTTGCCGTTACCGAACTGGTGACCCACTACGCCACCAATCGTGCCCGCGGTTAAGGTACGCAGCGGATGATACCCTTCTCGGGTATGCGTAATAATTTGGCTCTGCAGAACCGTGCCATCCTCCACCAGCGATCGGATGCCAGCGTAACTCGCCGGACTGGTGATAGCCAGAAAGCTCAACGCGATGAGTAAATATTTTTTCATTTTAAGCCTTTATTATTCATTGAAGGTGACACTATTCTGCCCGGCGAAAAATCATCTCCTTTAGCTAAATATGCTTTACCAGGCAAATAATTTATTTTTACACAAAACGACCATAAATTTAAAAATAAACAATTTAAAACTGGAAAGGTATATTGACTTCAATTATCAATAACGTGTTTTCCAGATACATTGTCAGAGTATTTGATTCAGACGAAGCAATATCCATTGCACAATTCTCAATAAGTACCAATCATCGTTATTAAAATAATGGTCCCTGTCCATACAGGGAAAACATCAGGAGTTATATTATGAAAAAAGTCATTCTCGCTCTGGCTTTCACTGCGGCATCATTTTCTGCATTTGCAAATCATCCGGTAGCCCGTGCGACTGCCGTCGCCTCCGCCGATCATCCTGTTGCCGTTGCGGCGGCCACCGGTGAAGGTAACCATCCTGTCGCCCGCACCACGGCGGTGGTATCTGCCGATCACCCTGTCGCCGTCGCAGCTGCAACAGACGGTAGTTATCATCCCGTCGCCCGCGCGACCGTGGTCGCTAACGCTGACCATCCGGTCGCCGCCGCGGCCGTTACAGGGCACTAATGGCGCTCTCCCCCGGCAAGGAAGCTGGGGGAAAAGTCAATGTGTCGTATGACCCTGGAAGGCCAGTTATTAAAGGTAATGAAAACACGATTCAGGCTGGTCAGGAACGGCTGAGTGCCGGAGGGTTAATGGCACGCCCTGTAGGATTCGAACCTACGACCTACGGCTTAGAAGGCCGTTGCTCTATCCAACTGAGCTAAGGGCGCACGGAGAAGAGTGTACTTCGCGGTGGTGAAACGCCTGGAATTATACGGTCAATGCGTAGTGAGTCAATGCCTTTTCCACCTTCTCTGCCGTTAATGACTAGCTGATTGTAAATACGGCTGTTTTTTCAACATTTATCCCTCTTTTACGGGCTGCGAAAAGGCTTAGCCGCTTTTAAGTAACGCCTGCTGTTTTCCTGTTTACTTCCCCTTCACACTGTCCTGCGGTATCCCGGCCGCCTGGAGGCTGGAAATGAACAGGACGACGGAGTGACAGCGCCAGACCAGACAGGTTTCCCCTCGTGCGTGCAGCACATCTCACACGACATTACAGGCATCAAGCTTGAACCCATTGTCGCCCTCTCCTCTTCGCGCTCGGTAGGGGCTGAAGTGCTCAGCGTGCTGTCACCGCATCAGCAAAGCGAAGGCTTTTTTCACGACTGGTCCGCTGCTCGGGCGCTTATGCTGCTGGAAGCACAGATCGCTGCGTTAAAAAAAACCTTTCCCTGCGACAACCTTTTCATAAATTTGCCGATAACCGTTCTGACCATACCGGAAATGTTCCAGCGTTTACTGCAACTTAAAAGCCCACCGCTGAACATTGAACTCGTGGAGCCTGCTTCCTTCTTTTCTCTCTCAGACCCGGCACGTCTGAGGGTGAGTTGTGCGCTTCAGCAGTTGACGGCGCAAGGACATCGGATCTGGTTGGATGACATTGATGAAGCGTCAGGGCGCGCGTTTTTGTCCTGCCGCATGCCGTTAAGCGGAATAAAAATCGATAAGATCGCTTTCTGGCGTTTACGTGCAACGCCAGCGCTGGCAAACCTGGTCACGCTTTGTTCAAAAATTGCTGAAAATGTACTCATAGAAGGCATTGAAACAGAAACGGACCGTAAGTTTGCGCTTCAGGCTGGCGCGCGCTTCGGTCAGGGATATTATTGGCCATCCTGGAGATGGCAGGAGGACTGAACGGTCATCGCCAAGAGGGAAGCTATGCGAATGACAGTACGCCGTTACCGGCGTCGTCGGACAGGAAGTGATTCACCGGGTTCAACGCACTCGCCTTTTGCTCTCCCATTTTTTGATCGTCTCGAATATTTGAGCCAGTCAATCAACCAGACCCGCAAAACCGATGCTCCCTTTATCGTCCTGGTCACACAGGATAACTTTTTCCGTTCCGGTTTTCTGAGCGGGCACTCTCCCCTGAGCAATTGCTGTGACTATTCCACCCTGGAAGCCGCCCTCAGCGATCTGAATCAGTGGCCTTCATCACGTCTGGTGGTAGATGTAGAAAGCCGCGCCTCGCCGCTTATTGACCTGCTGGACCGATTACGACGCCACAGCCTGTTCGCCCCCTACCTGACACCCTACCTGCTCATCCGCGCCGATGATTACGATACACGCCTGTTTTGCAAAGCGGCTGGCCCTTTTCATGTGATTGAACGGCAACTTACGCCGCGGGCTTTGCAACAAACCTTGCTGGAAGCGCCGTCACCCGCCGGCCACCGGAAAGAGTGGTTTTCACGTGATGAATGGCCGATCCTGCAGGCGCTGTCGCAGGGTAGCACCCTGCGACAGATTGCTCAGTTACAGAACCGCCCCTATAGCCGCATTATTTACCGTCTCAGCTGCATCCTGGCGAAACTTGGGCTGAATCATCGTCATGAGTTGCTACATCTTCTCAACAACCTTTCAGATTTCACGTATTAACGTATTCAGTAACCCATTAATTCCTAAAGACCTTTAAGAAAATACTTAGGACATATGTTAATTTTTTGTGTTTTTTAACAAAACTTTCGATTTTATAACTATTCCTAATTCTTCAACTTAAACCATGCGAAATGCTGCCTGTACGCTAAACGAGAGTCATTTTATCCATGCGTTAAGTTTCTGACGTTTCCGTTAACAGGATGATAATGGTGTAAAAACAAGCGATTTATCTGTAAATAAAAGCGATGAGAGGTGAAGAAAACAGCAGATAGTGCTGTTTTGACGAAGGGATCATCCTCCTGGCCTGAGGTGTTAGAAATGAGGCAATGACGCGCTAAAGAGCGGACATCAGAGGTAGCGGACAGGCGAAAAGCACTTTGTCACGACCTGCGTATTGTTAACATTTGATCAACATACAGTAAGATCGTTTATTTTTTGTTATTACATAAAGATGAAACTGTGTGGTAAATGCAATATCAGGACATTTTTGCTAATTTTAAAAAGTTAGCGATTCAGATACAGAAGATAATAATCATCAATATATGGACATTAATTTACAGGCTTTTCGGACAATACTTAAACGGTATAATAAGACGTGTTTGACACGCGAATAAGAAAAATCATTTTGCCATAACAGCCTTATGAGATAACTGCGCTCAGGCATTGATATCACCACTACGTAAACAAGGATGCTTTCGCTCTTCCCAGGGATCTACCGTACAAGGATCTGCGTAATTATCCTTCCGGCTTTTCGAGAGTTTTAACAAAACTCAGCATAACGCTTTTAACAATCTGAGGCATAAAAAATGAAACCGGCATCCGTTATCATTATGGACGAACACCCTATCGTCAGAATGTCGATAGAAGTCCTGCTACAGAAAAATAAAAACATCCAGGTCAAACTGAAGTCAGGCGACAGCCACGAAGTGCTTGACTGTATACGCAACCACCCCATCGACCTGGTCATTCTCGATATCGAAATGACAGGCACGGACGGCTTCGTATTATTGAAAAGAATCAGAAACTTAAATAAAGATATTAAGATTCTCTTCCTCTCTTCGAAATCTGAAGCCTTCTACGCAGGGCGCGCCATCCGCGCCGGGGCAAATGGTTTTGTCAGTAAGCGGAAAGATCTGGGGGAAATTTATAACGCGGTGGAAATGATACTGACGGGCTATTCTTTTTTCCCGTCAGAAACATTGAGTTTTATAAACCATATAGGCTCCCGGACAGGCGCCGCTGTGGATATGCCATTATCGAATCGTGAAGTGACGGTTCTGCGATATCTGGCGAACGGATTATCTAATAAGGAGATTGCGGATCAATTATTACTTAGCAACAAAACAATTAGCGCCCATAAGTCTAATATTTTTTCCAAGCTGGGCGTACAAAGTATCGTTGAATTAATTGATTACGCGAAAGCGCACGAATTACTGTAATCCTTCCCTCTCCCTGCAACATATAACCGTTACAGGGAGAGGGGATACGATTAATTATAATTAATCATGAAAGTTGCATCGGCATCAGCCCGGCCCGGCTGCGGGTTATCCGCCGTGGCGATATAATTGGCATAAAACGACAGTTCGGCATTTCCCTGCGCATCCACCGACACCGTCTGGCTGGCCTGCTGCAACGCGAGGCGCGTTTTATCCCGGTCGAGGATCTCCACGGCCACGTTACTGGCCGCGCTGGCATCATTCAGCGCCAGCAGGCTGTTATCATGCCCGTCCATCTTCCCCGTAAATGTGATCGAAGCCGCCCCCGGCGGGCATCCGGTCAGCTTCAGGGTGAACGGTACAGGCTGCGTCCGGCTTCCCGTTGTGCGGAGCTGTTTCGTGGGCCAGGTGCCGAGCGTGACGGTTTTATTGCTGTCGTCCCCCTCCGCCACGCAGGTAAAATCCACGATATTGCCATAGAGCTGAATGTTAATTTCCCCAAGCGCCGTCTCTGCGTGCGCAGGGGAGCAAAGCGCAAAGAGCGCGACGGCTAAATACCGCATTCCGTTTCGCATACCTGCTCCTTAGTCATAGTCGACGCGTAAATAGCCGCGAGAGGTAAAACGCCCCTCGGCAGGTTTTTTACCGGTCACGCTGACGGGCCACGCGCGGATCCCCACCTGTGCCTGTGCGCTATCGTCCAGACGGAACGGGATTTTGCTGGTCAGGTTGTTCGGCGTCAGCGGCACGCCATTACTGTTGGCAATCACAAAACCCACATCCGCGTTATCAGAGACCAGCGTACTGCCTGAAACCTTCTCCGCTTCAACACGCATTGTGAGCATGGCGTTCGCCTCGACGTTGGTGCATTTTATGCCGATGGTTTTGCTTTGCGCTGAGATCCCCTCCGGCTTATTTCCGATGCCCGCTTTACTGAACAGAGAGGCGCCGATGTCTCCGAAATCGAACTCCACCACATTTCCGGCATTAATCTCACAGCTCTGAGGCACCTGAATGGTCCCGCTGTAGCTGATGGTATAAACCGGCGTGGTGAGCGGATCCGTGGAGGTCGTGGTGACGTAAACCCGGAACATGATTGCCCGGGGGATCACCACCATATTGATAAAGCGTCGGGTCACCTTAAGCCGAAAGACGAGGCTGGAATCCTGTACACCAAACGGTTTGTTTTTAGACACGTTCGGATGGCTCCCCATCTGAATGTACTTTCTGGGTGGATAGAACGTGCCAGCGTAGCTGTCGGTGATTTTCATCGCCCCGTCCAGATAGTCGTTTAGCTTCAGATACTGGTAGCCATCGCTGGTGCCTGTGACCGGGAATTCGGTCACATAGCTACGCTTGGTGGTGTTCCCGGACGTTCCCTTAGGGCAGACGGCGTTGACGCCCACCCACTGGGACTTCTCGCTGAGTGTAACAATCTGCCCCACCTGGTTATTGGAGCTGTTGAATTTATCCGTCAGGTCGTAATACACCTCCGTCGGCACGCCATTTTCATTGACGCAGACGGTGGCGAACGCCTCAGATAGCGGCAAAAATGCCAGAAGGGATAGCCCCAGATAATGGATTTTATTCACAGCGGATCCCCTTAAGTGTGATCGCCTGTTGCAGGCTCTGTTCTGGCAGGCTGTAGGGCGCACGACACTGGGACTGCTTCCCGTCTCCCCACTGAATCAGCAGTTCCCCGCTCAGCGGCAGCCCGCTCAGGTAAATCTGACCGTCATCTCCCACCATGCTGGTTACGCCGCTCTGCGTCTCACGCACCACCGCCCCAAACGGCACAGGCTGGTTATCACGCTTCACGGTGAGCAACGCACGCACGCCGATGCGGGTGTCAAAACTGGCGCGCACCAGCGCACCGTTCATCGGCACGACGCTGGAAACGTTATTTTCAATGTCGGTGTTGTTGCTCATGGTGTTAGTGTCGAGCGCCACGCGGTTGTAACGGTACACCGTGGCGTACGGCATCACCGCATAGCCACGCCAGTCTGTTTTGACGCCGGTCTGGTTTTCGACGCTCACGCCTGACGCGCCCGGCGCTTTGATCAAGACGTTGGTATCGCCCAGCGGCTGACTGAATGTGATGCCGTCTGAATGCCCTACCACGCCGCCGGAGAGCTGCCAGTTGAGGTCGTGCTGATCCCGCGTGTAGTTGTAGCCCACGCCCAACGTACCGTACGTTGCCTGCCAGTTGGCGCTGGCGCTGCCGCTGGCACCGTTATTGCTGGTATGACCCTGCGTGACGCTGTAGTTCAGGTTACGATCCTGGAGCAGCGTTCCGCTGATCCCGGTCTGCCAGCTGGTATCACCGTCGCTGTTGCGGCTGGCTGAGGCCGTGGCATAGGCCCGGTCGATCGCGTTATCGCGACGGTAGCCGTGACGGGTGAACAGGCTGAACGGGACGGAGACGTTAAACGAGGCGATCCGGTCAGTTCCTTCAATGCCGACGGCCTTGTTCCATGACCAGGATAAGGCGTAGCTGACCCCTTTCACCCCGCCTGCGTAGCCGAGCTGATACCAGACGTTGGACTCGCTGGTGCCCCAGTAACTTTGCTGGCTGCCCGACACGTACACCGAGCCGTAATCGCCAAGAGACTGGGAGATATTGAGCTGGAAACGTCCTTTTTTATTCAGCGTCAGGTTGTGATAGCTCTGCACGTCCGGCACGCCGTCATCGTCCTGATCGTCGCCATACTGGTAGCCTTCCATTGTGCGCCAGGCCACATCGTCGAGGGTGTAGAAGCCTTTGGTCGAGTAGCGATAGCCCAGCAGCTGGAAGTTGGTGCCGAATCCGTTAAGGGATTTTGCGTACAGGAACCGCAGAGACTGCCCTTCATGGCGGCTGTCATCGGCAAGCTGGCTGCGGGCATGGGTGAGGTCAAGTGACACCGCCCCCCAGTCACCGAGGTTTTTTCCCGCGCCAATGGCGATGGCGGTATAGCGCGAGGCCAGTTGCGTTCCGCCGTACAGCGTGTAGCCGTCGGCAAGACCCGCAATCATCGTACCCTGAGTAAAGAACGGCGTGTCCTGCTCGCTGTTGCCGCTGCGATAGTCCCCTGCCACCAGATCGTATTTCCAGCGTCCTTCACGCTGAAGCAACGGAACGGTGGAATACGGGACGGTGTAGCGCTGCTGGCTGCCGTCCTTCTCTTCCACCGTCACCTCCAGGTCACCGCTTGAGGAGGTCGGGTTAAGGTCAGTTATCGCAAAAGCCCCCGGCTGCACATAGCTCTGGTAAATCACGTATCCGTTCTGGCGGATAACCACTTTGGCAGGGGTGCGGGCGATTCCGCGTACGGTAGGCGCGTAGCCTTGCAGGCTGTCCGGATACATGCTGTCGGACGAATAGAGCCGACCACCGCGAAAACCGACGCTGTCGAAGACATCGTTACCGGTGTTGCTGTCGCCGAGCACCAGCTCGCTTTTTAGCGGAATGACCGTACGCTGCGCCCAGGTGCCAATATTTTGCCAGCTGCTGTGCCGCTGGCCGTTGCTTTCGGTATAACGCCACGCGCCGTTATTGCGTAATCGCCAGGCGCCATAGTTCAACCCGCTTTGCAGGTTCAGATAGTAGCTGTCGTCGTCGCTGCCCCGGTTGCCGGTGAAGCTGTAGTTCAGCAGCGCGGCGGGGATGCCTTCATCCCACTGTTCAGGCGGAATATACCCGCGGGCGCTGTTTTGCATCGCCACCTGAGGCAGACTGACGTTAAGGCGCAACGAGGCGAAGTTGAACGCCGTTTCGCTGCCCGGAATAGCCGTGGTGAGCGGAACGCAGGTCTCGCCCTGCACGTTGCTCAGTTCCGGGAAGGCGGCGATATTGACGCCAAAGCGATCGAGCATCGCGCGCGTAATGCACGGCGACAAACCGCCCGCGACCGGCGGCGTGTTGTCGGCTTGCTCAAACCGCACGTCCTGGGTGCCGATAAACTCATCGTTACGCCAGATATCGACGCGATAGACGCCCGGTGCCTGCTGGTGGCCTTTCTCAAAACGCGACAAATCCGCCACGTTCGCCGCGTCATCGGAGAGAAACGCCGGGTTAAAGTAGCTTTCACCCCAGCCAGCGTGTGGCCAGAGCGTTGCCATCAGTGCCAGCGCAACCGGGCAGTAACGCCATTGAGTGTTCATCGCCCTGTCTCTGCTCACAGGCTGACGCTACGCGCCGGCGTAATGGCACCGTAGTCATTCACACTCTGCCAGGAGAGCGTGCCGCTCGCTGCGGCAGGCAGCACCTGCTGCGCCGAGCTTTTAGGGGCAACCATCAGGTTCTCCAGCGTCTGACCGCCGAGCTTCAGATTGACCAGCGTGACGTAATACGGCGAGGCATTGCTCACCTTAAGATGGTTGCCGACGCGCTCAAAACGCAGCTGTGAGAGCGCCTCTTCCGGCGGCATCGCCAGGTTAGCCGGGCGAACAAACAGCTTGATGCGTGACAGAATAGCCAGTTGCAGGACGTTGTTGCCGTCCTGATGTTTTTTGCTGACGGAGGGAATCGCTTTGACGTTCATGTAAAAGAGTGATTCGCGATCGGCAGGCAGCGCCGGGCCTGCGTAGATAATGCGCAGGGTGTTTTCGCTGGCCGGCTCGCTGACAAACAGCGGCGGCGTGACGGCAAAGGTTTTTTCCTTTTGCCCGTTGGCATTTTCTATCCACGCGTTAATTAAATAGCGCTCTTGTTTATTGCTGTT
The DNA here is from genome assembly GCF_013375955.1 of Enterobacter sp. DSM 30060. Classification (NCBI taxonomy): domain Bacteria; kingdom Pseudomonadati; phylum Pseudomonadota; class Gammaproteobacteria; order Enterobacterales; family Enterobacteriaceae; genus Enterobacter; species Enterobacter sp. DSM 30060. The sequence goes on along the minus strand of NZ_CP056118.1, from coordinate 2,928,080 downwards.
GGTGATCGCCAGCGACGTTTGTTTTGCATCGGCCGGATAAATAACGCGCGTCGCGCCCAGCGCAATTCCGCCGGATGCATTCGCGCTGGCAGAAACCATCATCAAAATAAAAGTTAAAAACAGTCCAGGTTTAATCAGGGTGTTCATCACAACCGTACCTTTAATAATTAGTTCGCAGGCGTCAGGGATAAATCAACGTAAACCAGACATTCGACTGAATAGTGCCTGGTACAAGGTGTTCGGAAATAGCCCGGTAGCGGGCGCTGAAATGAAATACCAGCTCGCGGGTGTTAATGGGTAACCAGCTCACTGCCGTCGCGTTCGGGATGATCTGACGTTGCTGTTCGTCAAAAAGCGCCAGTCCGACACCGCTGCTGACTGCATTTTCCCCCGGCCGCGATGTCGCCAGGAAAACCTGCGGGTCTTCTGCCGGTGTCACTCCCTGGAACTGGATCCCCACGGTGCGGGAGACGTCCACACTGCAATCCAGCAGACGTACGGTGAAAGGCACATTAACCGTGGAAAAGCTGCCGACGCCGGAAAAGGCGTTTGTGCGGTATTGCCCCATATCCACGCGCATATTCTGGCTGTCCGGGGCCACGGCGCAGCCGCCGTTAACCAGCTCTCCCCTGAGGTGTACTTTGCCGCCGTCTATGACAACGGTATGTGCGTTTACTGCTGAGGCAATCGCAAGGGCACACAGCAGTATCCCAGTCCTTGTCATCCTTCGCTCCCGGTATAGGCGATCAAAAGACCTCTTCCCTGAGGCCAGCCACATCCCTGTACTCAGGCATTACTCGTATTTCATTACGAATGTTGCGTCCGCGTTTGCCTGGCCTGGCGCGGTGGTCGCCGCCGTGGCTTTATAGCGCGCGGTGAAGTTCAGGGTGTTAGTCCCTTCAATCAGGTTCTGCGCCGCAGAGAAGGTTGCACCGTCCGGGGTCAGCGTGGAGGATTTGCTGTCGAGGATCTCAATGCCTACGCCCTTCGCGGAGTTGTCGTTGTTACCGGAGCTTACCGCCAGCAGCGTTTTGTCGGTGGCGTCGATCTGGCCGGTAAACGCGACAGCAGCGGTTTTCGCTACCGCAGGATCGCAGTCGTTCAGTTCGATGGTGAAGGGAATATTGGAGGTGGTGTCACCCACTTTAGTGAATTTCGCGGTACGGTACTGGCCGAGATTAACCGTCTGCTCTGAAGAGTCAGTATTCACTGAACACGCGGCATTCACTAATTCACCTTTAAAATGCACCGTACCACCGTTTACAGATACAGGTGCTACCGGATCTTCTGCGTGAGCGGCACCCGCGACCAGGGCCAGAGTTGCAATAACAGTAGAAGCAATGTTGCTGAGTTTCATGTCTATTCCTTTAAAATGTAAATAACCCTTCCCGCGCATATTCGGGAATAAGAAATACGTTCAATTAAAAAATTGAAGGCTTATTTCGGAGAGGACAAAGTAGCTCAGGAATCTATTTTGTAATATGTCAAAACGCTGCCATTTTGCCAGGTCACATCCTAATCGCCTCTAAGAAATTGACCATGCCCTGAGAAGGGGTTTTGCGGGCCATCGATGAAATCTCGTAAAGGGTGACTGACAGCGGCGCTCGCTTCTGACAAAATACAGGTAATCCCCCTTTTTAACGTTACAGACGGAATCTTCTCTCTGATGGCAGCAAAGATTATTGACGGTAAAACGATTGCGCAGCAGGTGCGCTCTGAGGTTGCGGAAAAAGTGAAGGCGCGTATAGCCGCCGGAAAACGCGCCCCAGGGCTGGCCGTTGTGCTGGTTGGCAGCAACCCGGCTTCGCAAATTTATGTCGGCAGCAAACGCAAAGCGTGTGAAGAGGTGGGGTTCGTCTCCCGCTCTTACGATCTGCCGGAAACCACCAGCGAAGCAGAACTGCTGGAACTGATTGACACCCTGAATGCCGATAAAGAGATCGACGGCATCCTGGTTCAGCTGCCGCTGCCTGCGGGCATCGACAACGTGAAGGTGCTGGAGCGTATCGCGCCGGACAAAGACGTTGACGGTTTCCATCCGTATAACGTAGGCCGCCTGTGCCAGCGCGCGCCGCGCCTGCGTCCATGCACCCCGCGCGGCATCGTGACGCTGCTGGAGCGTTATAACATCGATACCTACGGCCTGAACGCCGTGGTGATTGGCGCCTCCAACATCGTAGGCCGTCCGATGAGCATGGAGCTGCTGCTGGCGGGCTGCACCACCACCGTCACCCACCGCTTCACCAAAAACCTGCGTCATCACGTCGAAAACGCCGATCTGCTGATCGTTGCGGTCGGCAAGCCGGGCTTTATTCCGGGCGAGTGGATCAAAGAGGGCGCAATCGTCGTGGACGTGGGTATTAACCGTCTGGAAAACGGCAAAGTGGTTGGCGACGTGGTGTATGAAGATGCCGCAGCGCGCGCATCCTATATTACTCCGGTCCCGGGCGGCGTAGGCCCGATGACGGTAGCAACACTGATTCAGAATACCTTGCAGGCGTGCGAGGAGTATCACGACGTAGAGGACGCGTAATCATGGCAACTTTTTCTTTAGGTAAACATCCGCACGTTGAGCTGTGCGATCTGCTGAAGCTGGAAGGCTGGAGCGAAAGCGGCGCGCAGGCGAAAATCGTCATCGCCGACGGGCAGGTAAAAGTAGACGGCACGGTGGAAACCCGCAAGCGCTGCAAAATTGTCGCGGGCCAGACCGTGAGCTTTGCAGGTCAGAGCGTGACCGTGACGGCCTGAGCTGTCTGATGCCCGGTGGCGCTGCGCTTACCGGGCCTACGTACTGTCTCCGTTTGTAGGCCGGGTAAGGCGAAGCCGCCACCCGGCAATTTCTCTCACAATCCCCTCACACCCATCACGGTTAATTATCGATCAACTTCAAATAATCACTATTCCCTCTGGCGAAACGTGAAAATTATGTTGCGCGATTTTCAGACTTTCCCCACGATAAGTAGAACGTTCTACTAAAACGTTCTACTTACAATAACAGCGCGAAAAAAGCGCTACTCGGGGGGAAATCAGCATGAGTCTGATATCAGGGTTTGTTAAATCGCTGTCTAAGTTATCGATGATTGGTCGCGCCTTAATGCTGCCAATTTCACTGCTTCCCGCTGCGGGCCTGCTGCTGGCCTTCGGCGATAAGTTCCACCTGCCGCTGATGATGAACGCCGGCGGGGTTATCTTTGATAACCTGCCGATGCTGTTCGCCATCGGCTCTGCCGTCGGTCTGGCTTCGGAATCCGGCATTGCGGCACTCTCTGCGGCGGTCTCGGTGTTTGTCACCAACATCACCATCAGCACCGTGCTGAGCATTACGCCGGAAATGGCCTCCCAGGGCGGGAAATACGCCATGGTCGTCGGCATTCCGACGTTGCAGATGGGCGTCTTTGGCGGCCTGATCTGCGGTATTCTCGCGGCCTGGTGCTACAACCGCTTCCACACCATGCAGCTGCCGGAATTCCTCGGCTTCTTCTCCGGGAAGCGTTTTGTGGCGATTGCGACGGCATTTCTGTCGTTCCTGCTCGGCCTGCTGCTGCCGTACGTGTGGCAGCATATTCAGTCCGGGATCGACGCCCTGTCCGTGGTGGTGAACGGCGATAACCAGGCGGCCTCGACCTTTATCTTCGGGCTGGTGGAGCGCGCGTTGATCCCGCTCGGCCTGCACCACATCTGGTATCCCTCCTTCTGGTATTCGTTCGGGGATTACACTACCCAGGCGGGTCAGGTGATCCACGGCGACCAGACCATCTGGTTCAAGATGCTCGAAGAGGGGGTGAAATCCTTCAGCAGCGATACCTACCAGAACGCCGGGAAATTCATGCAGGGCGAGTTCCCGCTGATGCTGTTCGCGCTGCCTGCGGCGTGCCTTGCGATGTACCATGAAGCGCACACGAAGAATAAGAAAATCGCGGCCGGTATTCTCTTCTCCGCCGCCCTCACCTGCTTCCTGACGGGCATCACCGAGCCGGTAGAGTTCACCTTTATCTTCGTGGCGCCAATCCTTTACGTCTTCAACGCCATCATGGCGGGCCTGGCGTACATGACCATGTACCTGCTGCATGCGCACATCGCCAAGTCGTTCTCGGCGGGCTTTATCGACTACCTGTCGTTCGGGATCCTGCCGTCGTTTAACGGCTATCAGACCAACTTCCTGAGCGCCATTATCATCGGTATCCCAATGGCCCTGATTTACTATTTCACCTTCCGCTTCGTGATCCGCCGTTTCGACGTGAAAACGCCGGGCCGCACCGAAGTGACCGCCAGCGCGAATGACAAGTCCGATTCCGAACTTGCCACCGAAATCATCGGCCTGCTGGGCGGTGCGCAGAACATTGATTCTGTCGGCTCCTGCATCACGCGTTTGCGTCTGGAAGTGGCGAAGAGCGAAGCGGTGGACCGGGACGGGCTGAACGGGCTGGGCGCGCGCGGCGTGGTGTTTGTTGGCGATAACGGGATACAGGTGATTTTCGGGGCCAGAGCACAGTTTATCGCCCAGACCATGTCAACGATGATTGGCAAATAATAAGATGCCTGAAGGAGGCGTCTCCTGTACGCTGGGGTACGCCTCTTATCTGGCTGATAATCGGTAAATTTCAGGGAGCGGTTTTGAAGAAAGTCAGCATTATTGATGTTGCAAAGCATGCGGGCGTGTCGGTTTCTACCGTGTCGCTGGTGCTGCGCCAGAAAGGGAAGATCTCAGAGGCGACGATCGGGAAGGTCAATGCCGCCATCACAACGCTGGGCTATGTTCATAACGTCGCCGCTGCCAACCTTCGCGCCAACACCTCCAATTTAATCGGCCTGATCCTGCGGGACTTCAGCGACAGCTTTTCCATCAAAGTGATGGCGAGCATCGTTCAGGAGCTGGAGAAACAGGGTTATATGGTTTTTCTCGGTCAGCCGCTGAACGACGACGAACATCTTGAGCGTACCCTGCTCTCATTTAAGCAGCAGGGCGTGGCGGGCGTCATCTATCTGGCGTCGGACACCCGCGCCGCCTCTCTCCCGGAACACATTCGCCAATGCCCGCTGCCGCTTGTGGCGGTTTCGCAGTCGTTGCTGGAAGAGAAATGCAATCTGGTGATGCGCGATAACCGCCAGGCGGCGAACCTGGCCGCGCGTTATCTTATCGAGCGCGGGCACCGCACCATCGCCTACATTGGCGGGCGCGACGGGTGCCGTATTCGCGAGCAGCGCCTGCTCGGTTTTCGCAGCGCGATGACGCAGAACGGCCTGGTCTGGCGTGAGGAATATTCTCCCGCCTGCACCGATGATACGCAGGCGGCGGCCATGGCGACTCGCCAGCTGCTGGAGAAGAACAACACGATTACCGCCCTGCTCTGCCATTCGCCGGACGCGATGATCGGTTCGATCTCCGGCATTCACCAGGTGGGGCGCACGGTGGGCAAAGATGTTTTCCTGACTCAGCAGGTGGCGCTGATCGGCTTTGAAGATATGCTTCACGTAAACCTCACGTCGCCGTCACTGACTTACGTTTCGTCTGCCAGCGAAGAGACAGGCCGCCAGGCGGCAGGGCTGATGATCCGCAGGCTGAAGGAGCCGGATCTGCAAACGCAGCGTATTACCCTCTCCGGCCAGCTTATCGCGCGGGAATCGGCGTAAATTCAGAATTTAGCATGGGTCTTATAGCGCGTGATGACTGCTATATTTCCATGATTTGCCATGGATAAATGCAATGCCTACCGTTATCACCCACGCTGCCGTACCTCTGTGTCTGGGCTTAGGGCTCGGAACCAAAGTCATCCCACCCCGCCTGCTGTTTGCCGGGATCGTCCTCGCCATGCTGCCTGACGCTGACGTACTGGCGTTTAAATTCGGTGTCGCCTACGGGAATATTTTCGGCCACCGCGGTTTCACTCATTCGCTGCTGTTTGCCTTGGTAGTGCCCATACTTTGCGTGCTGGCTGGGCGTCGATGGTTCCGGGCCAGCCTGTCGCGCTGCTGGCTGTTTTTAACCGTGTCGCTGCTGTCGCACAGCCTGCTGGATTCGATTACCACCGGCGGGAAAGGCGTCGGCTGGCTGTGGCCCTGGTCAGATGAGCGCTTCTTTGCACCGTGGCAGGTGATTAAGGTCGCGCCGTTTGCACTGTCGCGCTATACCACGCCGTACGGGCATCAGGTGATTATCTCGGAACTGCTGTGGGTGTGGCTGCCGGGAATCGTGCTGATGGGAGTATTATGGTGGAAGAAGAGAAGGTAAAAAAAAACCGGGTGGCGGCTGCGCCTTACCCGGCCTACTTTCACCTGTAGGCCCGGTAAGCGTAGGCGCCACCGGGCATTACGGACTTACTTACGACGCCAGGTGGTGCCCTGCGGGCCATCTTCCAGAATAATACCCATCTCGGTCAGACTGTTACGCGCCGCATCCGCCGCCGCCCAGTCTTTCGCCTGACGCGCTTCCAGACGCGCTTTAATCAGTGCTTCAATTTCAGCTACTTCACCGTCGTCCGCCTGCGCGCCGCTTTGCAGGAACACGTCCGGGTCCTGCTCCAGCAGGCCGAGCACGGAAGAGAGCTTACGCAGATGAGACGCCAGCGCATTCGCCGCCGCCATATCTTCTGACTTCAGGCGATTCACCTCACGCGCCATGTCGAACAGCACGGAGTAGGCTTCCGGCGTGTTGAAGTCGTCGTTCATGACCTCAACGAAGCGGGCTTCGAACGCCTCGCCGCCAGCGGCCGGAACAGACCTGTCGGTGCCGCGCAGTGCGGTATACAGACGCTCCAGCGCAGCGCGCGCCTGCTTCAGGTTCTCTTCGCTGTAGTTCAGCTGGCTGCGATAGTGGCCGGACATCAGGAAGTAGCGCACGGTTTCCGCGTCGTAATACTTCAGCACGTCGCGCACGGTGAAGAAGTTACCCAGCGATTTCGACATCTTCTCGCGGTCAACCATCACCATCCCGGAGTGCATCCAGTAGTTCACGTACTCGCCGCCGTGAGCACAGGTGGACTGCGCGATTTCATTTTCATGATGCGGGAACATCAGATCCGAACCGCCGCCGTGGATGTCGAAATGGTTGCCCAGCTGTTTGCAGTTCATCGCGGAACATTCAATGTGCCAGCCCGGACGCCCTTCGCCCCACGGGGATGGCCAGCTCGGTTCGCCCGCTTTGGACATCTTCCACAGCACGAAGTCCATCGGATTACGCTTCACGTCAACCACGTCCACGCGTGCACCGGCCTGGAGCTGGTCCAGATCCTGGCGGGAAAGCGCACCGTAGGTTGGGTCCGTCGGCACCGAGAACATCACGTCGCCGTTGTCCGCCACATAGGCGTGACCGCGCTCGATCAGCTTTTGGGTGATCTCAATGATTTCATGAATATGGTGGGTCGCACGCGGCTCGCTATCCGGGCGCAGAATATTCAAGGCATCAAAATCCTTGTGCATTTCGGCGATCATGCGATCCACCAGCGCGACAAAGCTTTCGCCATTTTCATTAGCACGTTTAATGATTTTGTCGTCGATGTCGGTGATGTTGCGCACATACTTCAGGTTATAGCCCAGGAAACGCAGGTAGCGGGACACCACGTCGAACGCGACAAAGGTACGGCCATGGCCGATATGACAGAGATCGTAAACCGTAATACCACACACGTACATGCCGACTTCCCCGGCATGGATAGGTTTAAATTCCTCTTTTTGGCGCGTCATTGTATTAAAGATTTTTAACATCGAAGATTCCATGTAAACACGTGTGTGGATTGTTTGTTCCTTATAATACCCATAATTCGGAGCACGGTCAGCACACAATGCAAGGTGATCGTGTCCTGTGGTTATGCTATAACAAGCCCCTATATGTGACCCGAGCACGGGTCGACGCACCACAATAACGGAACAGGATGCAAAAATGGTTACTTTCCACACTAATCATGGCGATATCGTAATCAAAACCTTTGATGACAAAGCGCCTGAAACAGTTAAAAACTTCCTGGACTACTGCCGCGAAGGTTTCTACAACAACACTATTTTCCACCGTGTGATCAACGGCTTTATGATCCAGGGCGGCGGTTTCGAGCCTGGCATGCGCCAGAAAGAGACGAAAGAAGCGATCAAAAACGAAGCGAACAACGGCCTGAAAAACACCCGCGGTACGCTGGCAATGGCCCGTACTCAGGCCCCGCACTCTGCTACCGCACAGTTCTTCATTAACGTGGCGGACAACGACTTCCTGAACTTCTCTGGCGAAAGCCTGCAAGGCTGGGGCTACTGCGTATTCGCAGAAGTGGTTGAAGGCATGGACGTGGTCGACAAGATCAAAGCCGTTTCTACTGGCCGCAGCGGTATGCACCAGGACGTTCCTAAAGAAGACGTTGTGATCACAAGCGTGACCGTCAGCGAGTAATTCGTGGCGACACTCTTTATTGCGGATCTGCATCTGCAAACAGAAGAACCGGCGATAACCGCCGGTTTTCTGCGTTTTTTACGCGGTGAAGCGAAAAGCGCCGATGCGCTGTACATTCTGGGTGACCTGTTTGAGGCCTGGATAGGCGACGACGATCCGAACCCGCTGCACCGTGAGATGGCAGCGGCCATTAAAGCGCTGGTGGATTCCGGCGTCCCCTGCTATTTCATTCACGGCAACCGTGATTTCCTGATCGGCCAGCGCTACGCCCGCGAGAGCGGCATGACGCTGCTCCCGGAAGAGCAGGTGCTTGACCTCTATGGCCGCAATATTCTGATCATGCACGGCGACACGCTATGCACTGACGATACCGGCTACTTGGCGTTTCGCGCCAAAGTTCACACCCCGTGGATCCAGAAAGTGTTCCTCGCCTTGCCGCTGTTTATCCGCAACCGCATCGCCGCCAGAATGCGCGCGGGCAGCAAGGCCGCCAATAGCAGCAAATCGATGACCATCATGGACGTCAACCCGCAGGCGGTGGTGAACGTGATGGAGAAGCATCGCGTTCAGTGGCTGATCCACGGCCATACCCATCGTCCCGATGTGCATTCCCTTATCGCCAACGGCGAGCCCGCCCATCGCGTGGTTTTAGGCGCCTGGCACAGCGAAGGATCGATGGTCAAAGTCACGCCGGAAGGTGTGGAACTGATCGCCTTCCCGTTTTAACCCTCCTCGTTTTTTCGCTCATTTCCCGACCACGCAACCGTTTTCCTTGCCGGTATTACATGCTATTCTCTGTGCCCTTGAAAGCAGTGTGTTCCGCACCACAGGAGTTTTAAGACGCATGTCTTCCCGCAATAATCCGGCGCGTGTCGCCATCGTGATGGGGTCCAAAAGCGACTGGGCTACCATGCAATTCGCCGCCGAAATCTTTGAAATCCTGAATGTTCCGCACCACGTCGAAGTGGTTTCCGCGCACCGTACGCCGGATAAACTGTTCAGCTTCGCCGAAAGCGCCGAAGAGAACGGTTACGAGGTGATCATTGCCGGTGCGGGCGGCGCAGCACATCTGCCGGGCATGATTGCCGCCAAAACCCTGGTGCCGGTACTGGGCGTGCCGGTACAGAGCGCCGCGTTAAGCGGGGTTGATAGCCTGTACTCTATCGTCCAGATGCCGCGCGGTATCCCTGTCGGTACGCTGGCGATTGGTAAGGCGGGTGCCGCAAATGCCGCCCTGCTGGCCGCGCAGATCCTCGCGACGCATGATAAAGACTTACATCAACGCCTGGCGGAGTGGCGTAAAGCCCAGACCGACGAGGTGCTGGATAACCCGGATCCGCGGGGTGCAGCATGAAGCAGGTTTGCGTTCTTGGTAATGGTCAGCTTGGCCGGATGCTGCGTCAGGCCGGTGAGCCGCTGGGTATTGCCGTCTGGCCCGTCGGGCTGGACGCCGAGCCGGAAGCCGTGCCGTTCCATCAGAGCGTGATCACCGCCGAAATTGAACGCTGGCCGGAAACCGCCCTGACCCGCGAGCTGGCGCGCCATAACGCCTTTGTGAACCGCGACGTCTTCCCGATCATCGCCGACCGTCTGACGCAAAAGCAGCTGTTCGACAAGCTCGGCCTTGCGGCCGCGCCGTGGCAGCTGTTGTCCGACAAAAGCGAGTGGAATGACGTCTTCGCCATGCTGGGCGATCTGGCGATCGTGAAGCGTCGTGTCGGCGGCTACGACGGTCGCGGGCAGTGGCGCCTGCGCGCGAACGACACCGCCGAGCTGCCGGACGACTGCTACGGCGAGTGCATCGTTGAGCAGGGCATAAACTTCAGCGGTGAAGTGTCGCTGGTGGGTGGGCGCGGGCATGACGGGCACACCGTTTTTTACCCGCTAACGCATAACCTGCATCAGGACGGGATTCTGCGCACCAGCGTCGCCTTCCCGCAGGCCAATGCTGACCAGCAGGCGCAGGCGGAAGAGATGCTCTCTGCCATCATGCATGAGCTGGGCTATGTGGGCGTAATGGCGATGGAGTGTTTCGTCACGCCATCGGGTCTGCTGATCAACGAACTTGCGCCGCGCGTGCACAACAGCGGCCACTGGACGCAAAACGGTGCCTCCATCAGCCAGTTCGAGCTGCACCTGCGCGCCATCACTGACCTGCCGCTGCCGCAGCCGGTGGTGACCAGCCCGTCGGTGATGATCAACCTGATCGGCACCGATCTGAACTACGACTGGCTGAAGCTGCCGCTGGTGCACCTGCACTGGTACGACAAAGCGGTGCGCCCGGGTCGTAAGGTCGGCCACCTGAACCTGAACGATACCGACACGGACCGCCTGAGCGCCACGCTGGAAGCGATTGTTCCCCTGCTGCCGCCAGAATACGCGAGCGGGATTGTCTGGGCGCAGTCAAAACTGAAGTAAGTAACCCCCGCCGGGGAGTTGACCTTCCCCTTCCCCGGCGTACAATTCCCGCCCATTGCTGCTTAGCTTTCTTCTGGAACCACCATGAACGATGGAACGGACTATCGCGCGATCCTCGCGTCCGATACCCCTTTAATCGACGTTCGCGCGCCGATCGAATTTGTCCAGGGTGCGATGCCCGCCGCACTCAACCTGCCCTTAATGAACGACGACGAGCGTGCCGCCGTCGGCACCTGCTATAAACGCCAGGGTCCGGACGCCGCACTGACGCTCGGCCATAGCCTGGTCAACGGCGAGACGCGAGAGGCGCGCATCAACGCCTGGCGCGAAGCCAGCCTGGCCCATCCTGAGGGCTACCTTTGCTGCGCGCGCGGTGGCCAGCGCTCACATATCTCCCAGGCCTGGCTTAAAGAGGCGGGAATCGATTATCCGCTGATCCGCGGCGGCTATAAGGCCCTGCGCCAGACAGCGATTCAGGTGACGATTGAGCAGTCACAAAAACCGATGGTGCTTATCGGTGGCTGTACCGGAAACGGCAAAACGCTGCTGGTGAAGCAGCATGCGCAGGGCATCGATCTGGAAGGGCTGGCGCACCATCGCGGCTCGTCATTTGGCCGTACGCTCACCCCGCAACTTTCTCAGGCGAGCTTCGAGAATCACCTTGCCGTCGAGCTGCTAAAAAAAGATGCCGCGCGCTGGGTGCTGGAGGATGAGGGCCGGATGATTGGCTCTAACCACCTGCCGGAGTGCCTGCGCGACCGCATGGCGGAAGCGCCTGTCGTGGTGGTCGAAGATCCGTTTGAGATCCGTCTTGAGCGCCTGCGCGAAGAGTATTTCGACCACATGTGGGCCGATTTTTTTGCCGCCTACGGTGAAGAAGCGGGCTGGAAAGCCTACAGCGAATACCTGCATCACGGCCTGTTCGCCATCCGCCGTCGTCTGGGGCTGCAACGATTCGCGGAATTTACCGCGCTATTAGATTCCGCGCTGCTGGAACAACAGCGCTCTGGAAGCACTGACGCGCACTTCAGCTGGCTTGTGCCGCTGCTGAAGGACTATTACGACCCGATGTACGGCTATCAGCTGGAGAAGAAAGCGGAGAAGATTGTTTTTCGCGGGACGTACGAAGAAATTGCCGAGTGGCTTGATCGCTGAAAAATAAAGCCGGGTGGCGAGGTAAAAGCAAAACGGCAACCTGGGTTGCCGTTTTTAATGTTTTTTCCCTCTCCCCGTGGGAGAGGGTCAGGGTGAGGGCATCAGGCCGCACCCTACATGACAACTCAGAAGTCGTAACGCAGACGCACCAGGTTCATGTCGCCCAGGTTGTCGGTGCTGGAGGTGAACACGTGTTCGTAATCCACGCGGAAACCGTAGTCCAGCTGGACGCTGATACCTACGCCGTTGTCGATGCGCTGGTAGTTACGGCCGTTCACGTACTCAATGCGGTCGCCCATGAAGTACGGCTGAATGGATTTCACCGCATACTGACCGACCGGGAATTTGTACCCTGCGAAGTATTCAATACCCCATGCATCACCGGCGAAGTAGTCGTTAACGGACACTTTTTTGGTGGTCATGAAGTTCTGATACCAGCCGCCGCCTGCGGAGAAGGTCCAGTTATCCGGCGTCCAGCTCAGTGCGGTGCCGAGAATGTTCTGGTCGTAGGATTTGCTGTCGCCGTTGTCCGGATTACGCATGTCCGCGCGGGTGTAGTTCCACGCTGCGCCCCAGGTCAGATCGGTGGTCAGGTGGTAATCGATACCCAGTGAACCGCCGCCTTTGCGCTTGTAGCGCAGGCCGTTGCCCGGCAGGTATTCGCTGTCTTCAAACAGGTAAGAGGCGTAGATGTCAGCATCGCCCACGGTTTTCTTGTACTTCAGCATCTGGCGTGAACGGTAAGAGCCGTCGTAGTCGCCGTTGATCCCGTTACCCGACGCCTGACCAATCATGTCGTAGTCCCAGATATCGGTTTTCGCGCCCACCACGTCATAGTACACGCTGTTCTGCTGGCCGAAGGTCAGCGTACCCCAGGTGTCGCTCTTCAGACCGGTGTAGAGCATACGGCGTGAGGTGTCGTGCGCGCCGTCGGCGTAGTGGTTATCCCAGTTAAACTGCGCCGGAATGTTCACACCCAGCTCGTAGTAGGTGATCCAGCTGATGTCATCGAACAGGTAGTAGTCTGCCGCGAAACGGAAACGGGTACCGCCGTCAAAACCGTTACGCTTGTAGCCGTTTTTGCCGTCATCACCGGTCATGTTCTGGAACTGAGGACGGATGCTGCCGCCAACGGTGAAGTTCAGACGGCTCAGCGGGTTACCCGCCTGCGGATCCTGTTTCAGAAGGGTGATTTCCGCCTGAGATGCGAAAGAAGCCAATGCCACTGCTGCGCCGATCGTTGTCGCCAGCGCTGTTTTTCTTATAGTCATTATTTTTCCTTGATAGACACGCTGCTAAATATTTAGCTGGTGAATATTAACCGGAAAAATTCGGGCTGCGTGGGCGGGTTTTTAATGTTTTGTGCTACTAAATGCATGGGTATTAACGATTTGTGCTATTAAGCGATGACACACCAGCAGAAATGCCGGTGCGTCATCATCACGCAAGTAAACTAGCTGACAAACTGGCGGAACAGCGCTTTACCTTTCAACAGCCGCGTCCCGAGCCAGCCACCGCACAGGGACAGCAGCACCGCGCCGCATACGGGCAACGTTAACCACAGCCGCCAGTCAGGCTCCCATGGAAAATCAAAGACTTTCGTCTGAAGCACCGCCAGTGCGGTTTCCGCCCCGATGGCCGCCACCAGGCCCGCCACCAGCCCGAGCAGGGCAAATTCGCTCCACAGCGTGGCGCGCAGCAGCCGTTTACTGGCCCCCAGCGTGCGGTAGACCACCAGCTCCTGATGACGCTGACGCATGCCGACCTGCACCTGCGCCAGCAGCAGCAATAGGCCGCAGACGGTCACCAGCACCACCATCACCTCCAGGGCGCGGCTCACCTGTTCCAGCACCTGCCCGACCTGTTTGAGGATCGCGCCGATATCCAGCAGGCTCACCGTCGGAAATTCCCGGTTAAGTTGCGTCAGCATGCCGTTGCCGTTTTCCCAGCGGAAGCTGGTCAGCCAGCTCTGGGGCTGTCCGTCCAGCGCGTCCGGCGGGAAGATGAAGAAGAAATTTGGCCGCAGGCTTTCCCAGTCCACTTTGCGCAGGCTGGTGACTTTGGCGGTGAAATCCTGGGTATCACCGGTAAAGGTCACGCTATCGCCGAGCTTCACGTTCAGGCGTGTCGCCAGCCCCTCCTCCATCGACACCTCCCCCGCTTTCGGCGGCCAGGTGCCGGCCACGATCGGGTTATGGTCCGGACGTTTCGCCTGCCAGGTCAGGTTGAGCTCGCGGTTGAGCGATTCATCCTTATTTCCCTCCGTCGACAGGCCGTTGATCTGCGTCAGGCGGGCGCGCACGATCGGATAGAACGATTCCGGAATAATGTGATGCTCAGACAGGAACCCCTTCAGCGGCGTCACCTGTTCGGGAGCAATGTTGATCAGGAAATAGTTCGGGCTTTCCGGCGGAAGCTGCTGCTGCCAGCGATCCAGCAGATCCCCGCGCAGCACCAGCAGAAGCGCCAGCAGCATAAACGACAGCGAAAATGCCGAGAGCTGGCTGAGGGTAGACCACGGCTGGTGCAGCAGTCGGTTAACCGCTAACCGTATGGGGAGTGATTTAACTGTCAGCTTACTCAGCACATTAAGCAGTACCCAGCCCACCACGCCGCACAGCAGCGCCAGCACCACCGCGCCCGCCAGCACCGCCCACAGCAGCGTACTGCCGCCCATCAGCCAGGCCAACAGCCCGACTGCCACCGCAATAATCACCGGCAGATAGAACTTCAGCGGCCAGACGCTGGCCACCACATCCCGGCGCAGCACGCGCAGCGGCTGGGTGGCGAGCAGCAGCCGGTAGGGGCGTAACCCCACCAGCAGGGAGATCGTCGTCATCGCGCCGATGGCCCACAGCCACGGCCAGAGGCTGGCAGGCGGCAGCGCAGCGGGCAGTACCGGTTTGAGCAGCACCATCAGCAGCTTTTCAAACAGCAGCCCTATCGCCCCGCCGGTCAGAGCCGACAGCGCCAGCACCATCAGCCACTGGCCGACAATCAGCTTGCGCAGCTGTGCCCGGCCCGCGCCGAGAGTTTTGAGGATCGCCACCAGATCGTAACGGCTGCGGCAGTAGTGCCCCATTGCCACGGCAACGGCCGCAATGGCCAGCAGCAGGGTTAACAGCGCCGACAGCAACAGAAACTGCTGAGAACGCTCGAGGGATTTGCCGAGCGCCCCGTCATCCTGCTCCAGCCCGTACCAGCGATGTTCCGGCTTGAGCTGAGGCAGGAGCCATTTTTCATACGCCTCCAGTTGAGCAGGCGTCCCGCCAAACTTATAGCGCCATGTGACGCGGCTACCCGGCTGGACGGCGTTGGTTTTCGCCACATCAGCGGTGTTCATCAGCAGGCGCGGCGCGAGCTGGAACGGATTAAATCCGGAGTCGGGCTCCTGCACCACTTCCCCGGCAATTTTGAGGGTCGCGTCGCCGACGTCGATGCTGTCGCCGGGTTTCAGGTTCAGCAGCGCCATCAGACGCGATGCCAGCAGTACCGTACCGGCCGTCGGTTTTAGCCCCGGCGGACTGGTTTGTAAGTCACCATACATCGGGTAGATGTCATCCACGGCTTTTACGCTGGCAAGCTGTGGCGTGTCGCCCGCAAAGGTCATGGTCTGGAAGGTGATTTGCTCTCCCACCTTCAGCCCCTCTTTGCGCGCTTCCTCAATCCAGCCCGGCGGCACGGGACGAGAACTTTGCAGAGCCCGGTCCCCCGCCATAAATTCCCGACTCTGCTGGCTAAGCCCTTTCTCCATACGATCGCTGACGCTGCCGAGCGCCAGCACGCAGGCCACCGCCAGGCTCAACGCCAGCCAGACAATCAGCAGCGAGGGCGAGCGCCATTCGCGCCAGAACCAGCGAGCAATCATGCTTCCTCCTGAAGAACACCGTTCACCAGCCGCAGGCGGCGGTCGCAGCGGGCGGCCAACTGCGGGTCGTGGGTAACCAGAATCAGCGTGGTGCCATGCTCGCGGTTGAGGGAAAACAGCAGATCGGCAATTTTGTCCCCGGTTTTACGGTCGAGATTGCCCGTGGGCTCATCGGCAAACAGCACTTCCGGGCGCCCGTTAAACGCCCTGGCCAGCGCCACGCGCTGCTGCTCACCGCCGGAAAGCTGTGCCGGAAGGTGGTCGAGACGTTTTCCCAGCCCCAACTGTTCCAGCAACGCTTTGGCGTGATCGCGGCTTTCGCGGGTATTTTCACCGCGCAGCAGGCCGGGCAGCTCAACGTTTTCCAGCGCGTTGAGGGTTGGGATCAGCATGAATGACTGAAAGACAAACCCGATATGCCGGGCACGCAGCGCGGCGCGCGCCTCTTCATCAAGCGCGTGGAGGGGCTGGCCGACCAGGTTCACTTCCCCGCTGCTGCCATCGTCCAGCCCGGCGAGAATGGCCAGCAGCGTGGACTTACCGGAACCGGATTCGCCAATCAGGGCGATGGTTTCGGCACGTTTGACAACGAGTTCAACTCCGGTGAGGATGGAAAGCTCGTGTTCTCCCTGACCGACGGACTTCTTAAGACGATGAACTTCAACAATGTTTTCCGCTGGCATTTGCCCTTCCTGTTTTTGATGCTGATGACCTTCCGCGCGGCGGCTGCGGACACGTTATTGATTCTGGGCGACAGCCTGAGCGCGGGCTATCGTATGGCCGCCAGTGCGGCCTGGCCCGCCCTGCTCAATGATAAATGGCAGTCCCGGGCGTCTGTCGTTAACGGCAGCATCAGCGGCGATACGTCGCAGCAAGGCTTATCGCGCCTGCCTGCCCTGCTTAAGCAGCATCAACCGCGTTGGGTATTGGTCGAACTGGGCGGTAATGATGGTTTGCGCGGCTTCCAGCCACAGCAAACGGAGCAAACGCTGCGGACTATTTTGCAGACCATTAAGGCCGCTAACGCCCAGCCGCTGCTGATGCAAATTCGCCTGCCCGCTAACTACGGCCGTCGGTATAATGAGGCGTTTAGCGCGATCTATCCTAAGCTTGCCAAAGAGTTTGATATTCCGCTGCTGCCATTTTTCATGGAAGAGGTCTATCTGAAACCCCAGTGGATGCAGGATGATGGCATTCACCCCAATCGCGATGCCCAGCCGTTCATTGCCGACTGGATGGCAACCCGGCTGGCTCCTTTAGTAAAACATGACTCGTCAAACAGCTGAGAACCTGACAGGTAAAGTTATGCAAAAATCGGTCTTAATAACAGGATGTTCCAGCGGAATTGGCCTTGAAAGCGCCCTTGAACTGAAACGCCAGGGGTTTTGGGTGCTTGCAGCCTGCCGCAAACCCGAAGATGTCGAACGCATGCGAGGGCTGGGATTTACCGGCATTCTGCTGGATCTCGATTCGCCAGAGAGCGTGGAGCAGGCCGCCGATGAGGTTATCGCCCTGACCAGCAACCGTCTTTACGGTCTGTTTAACAATGCGGGCTACGGCGTGTACGGCCCGCTACAGACCCTCTCGCGGGAACAGCTGGAGCAGCAGTTCTCCGCAAACTTTTTTGGGGCGCATCAGCTCACCATGCGCCTTCTCCCCGCCATGCTGCCGCACGGCGAAGGGCGGATTGTCATGACCTCCTCGGTGATGGGCCTGATCTCCACGCCGGGACGCGGGGCTTACGCTGCCAGTAAATATGCGCTTGAAGCCTGGTCCGATGCGTTGCGCATGGAGCTGCGCCACAGCGGCATTAAGGTCAGCCTGATTGAACCGGGCCCCATCCGCACCCGCTTTACGGAAAACGTTAACCAGACGCAGGCGGACCAACCGGTCGAAAATCCCGGTATCGCGGCGCGTTTTACGCTTGGGCCAGAAGCCGTGGTTGCCAAAGTGCGCCACGCATTTGAGAGCGATACCCCTAAAATGCGCTATCCGGTGACGCTGGTGACCCATGCCGTCGGCTGGTTGAAACGCCTGCTGCCGGGGCGGATGATGGACAAAATTTTGCAGGGTTGAGTTGAAGCGACGACGCTTACCCCCATGTAAAGAGTAAACCGATAAAAGAGAATGCCGCATGTCCGTACAGAATATCGTCAACATAACTGAAGCTAACCTGCAACAGACACTCGAACAGTCAATGACTACACCGGTGCTGTTCTACTTCTGGTCTGAACGCAGCCAACACTGCCTGCAGCTGACGCCGGTCCTGGAAAGCCTTGCCGCGCAGTACAACGGTCAATTCATTCTGGCGAAGCTGGATTGTGACGCCGAACCGATGGTGGCTTCCCAGTTTGGCCTGCGTGCGATCCCAACCGTCTACCTGTTCCAGAACGGTCAGCCGGTGGATGGCTTCCAGGGGCCGCAGCCGGAAGAGGCGATCCGCGCCCTGCTTGATAAAGTCCTGCCGCGCGAAGAAGAGCTGAAAGCGCAGGAAGCCATGGCGCTGATGCAGGAAGGCAAGTACGACGAGGCGCTGCCGCTGTTAAAAGACGCGTGGCAGCTGTCGAACCAGAACAGCCAGATTGGTCTGCTGCTGGCAGAGACCCAGATTGCGCTGCACCGCCCCGAAGACGCGGAAGCCGTGCTGAAAACGGTGCCGATGCAGGATCAGGACACCCGCTATCAGGGCCTGGTGGCGCAGATTGACCTGCTGAAACAGGCGGCGGATACCCCTGAAATTCAGCAACTTCAGCAGCAGGTTGCGGACAACCCGGCGGATGCCGCGCTGGCAAGCCAGCTGGCGCTTCAGCTTCATCAGGTGGGGCGTAATGAAGAGGCGCTGGAGCTGCTGTTTAGCCACCTTCAGAAGGACCTGGGCGCCGCAGACGGTCAGGCGCGAAAGATGTTCCAGGAGATCCTGGCCGCGCTCGGCACCGGTGACGCGCTGGCGTCTAAGTATCGTCGTCAGCTGTACGCATTGCTTTACTAACAAAAATGCCCGGTGGCGCTAACGCTTGCCGGGCCTACAAAAGCCGATATTACCCCGTCTTTTTCAACTGCGTCACCACCAGCTGGTGGCGCGCATTGTAAAACTTCCGATAGGTCAGATAGCAGGCAATAATCGTCGACAGGCTCGCCGTAGAGAGCAGCATAAACGTCACCATAATCTGGTATTTAATCGCTTTTACCGGATCGATACCGGCAAAAATCAGCCCCGACATCATGCCCGGCAGGCTCACCAGACCCACGGTTTTGGCGGAATCCACCGTTGGGATCAGCGAAGAACGAATGCTGTCGCGGATCAACCGCGCCGAGGCCACCTTCGGTGTCGCGCCCAGGCTTAGCTTCTCCTGAAGCTGTTGCTGTTCACTGCTGAAGCGTTGCCCCAGATTGTTGTAGCATAACCCGACCGCCACCATCGCATTGCCCGCAATCATCCCGGAAATGGGGATCACCTGCATTGGCGTAAACTCTATCGAGCCGGAGAGCACCAGTACTGCCAGCGTTAACGCGGTCCCGGTAGTGATGGCAATAAACGACGAGAGGAACGCTTTATCGATGTATTTACTGCGTTTCTGCGCGTTCCATGCCGCGTTAAAGCAGATAAACAGCACCATCAACAGGGTCAGCACGGCATGATTGACGTTGAAGATGTATTTCAGCACATAGCCGACGATGATGAGCTGAATGACCGCGCGAACGATACTCCACAGAATATCTTTTTCCAGCCCCAGCTTCTCCCGGTAGCTGACCACAATCGCCACCAGCACCAGGACCATCGACAGCGCCAGCGATTCGTTGGTTATGTTATGTTCACCCACGGTGAGCCTCCTCCATTTTCCCGCCCTGCGGCCTGAGCGTGATGACATCATCCGCATGGCTAATTTCGTTTGAATCGTGCGTCACCCACAGCACGGCAATATCCTGTTCACGGACGTAGCGATGAATAATCTCATTGACGTTGCGCTTGTTAGCGTCATCCAGCGCGCTGGTGATTTCATCCAGCAAAAGCACCTTCGGCAGGAATTGCAGGTTACGGATCAGCGAGACGCGCTGCTTTTCCCCGCCTGACAGTTCGGCAGTCGATTTGGTCAGCGTCTCCGGCGGAAGCCCAAAACGGGTCAGATCGTCCGCAAACTTTTTCGGATCGGGCGTTTGGTTGCGGATGTGCCAGGGGAAAACCAGATTGTCGTACACCGTGTCGCCAAACAGGGACGGCGTTTGCACGCAGTATGACACCTGCTGGCGATAGCTTTCCGGTGTAAGCGTGGCGATATCTTTCCCTTCAAACAGGATGGTTCCCTCCGTTGGACTCAGTAGCGAAGCCACGATTTTCAGGAGGGTGCTTTTGCCGCAGCCGGAGGGGCCGGTTATGAGTTTAAATTCGCCCGGAGAGAGACAAAAATCGACGTGCTGAAGGATGGTGTTATCACCCACACGAAAGCCAACATCCCTGATATCCAGAAGATTTTTTTTATTATTCATTCCGATTCCGTTAACCGCTGTGATAAGAACAGCCTTTAGCATAATCCTTTCCGCTACGCTGCGCGAATAGCCTTAACCTATCGCAAGTGTTAAACTTTTTGTTCGGTAATTGTCACCTCTATAACTACAGGAAGTCAGCAACATGACACATATCTTTTATGAGTTCTCTTCCCTGAAGCCTGGTGTTCCAGATGTGGAAACATTAATGGAAGTCATCAATTCTTCTGAACTCACGCGTTTTGTCATGGGTGCAGAGGTGGTCGATTTTGTTAAGAAGGCGCTCATCGTTAACACCACGATCGGAAGCTTTAAAAACTGCTATTTTGCTTTCGATGATGGGGCTTACTTTCTCGAGTTTGACGGCAAGGGTAAATCCAGACGCTTTACTGAGGTGCCGGACTGGTTCGTTTCCCCCGCGGAATTTGCCCGCTCGCAATGGCTGATTAACCATGACCTGGCCGATGTGAAGGCGACGGCGTTTATTGACGTGCTAATGTCCTACCCGCTTAAAGAGCGCCGGGCGCACTGCAATCTGCTGTTTGGTCTGGATCTGCATAAGGTCAATGTGGTTCCGGCGCCTACAGCCCCTGCCGGAAAAATGGGCAATAAAAACGGAAAAACCACCAAGCCTCGCGTCACGGATCTCGGCTCTTTTGAGCTTTTTACCGCGTTCTTTGCACGCATGAAAACCGCCGTCAATGCAAATGAGTTCCCCACCTTACAGGTGCTGACAGGCCAGAAGGATCTTGCAAAAGCGCCGCACAGCTTAAAGCAAGGGATCAGAACCTGGTTTAAGGGGATTACCGGCGATCTGCCGCCGAACAACAAACGTGTCGGAGCGGGCAATGCAGTACTGTTCTGCGCGCCCATTCGCGAGCAGATCCAGCAGATAGAGGCCATCGGCCTGGAAAAATACTATCAGGGCTTATCGAAAGCCATCGCTGACGCCGGGGATGGGTTTATCACCGACTTCAGCTATACCTGGTCTGAAGAGTAACGCTATGCGCCCCGCTCTCCTGGCGGGGCGTTTTAATTTTACCAGTCCGGTTCCCACCTCTTTACAGGGGCGAAATCCCGCCCGTTAACCGATATACTTACGTTCAACAAATACGCACTTTTTCTCGTTACGGCATGCAAAACAGGAGGTTTTTATGCTCATCGTTGTTCCTGTCCTTATTTTCGTTGCGCTGGTTATCGTGGGCGCAGGCGTCAAAATTGTTCCGCAGGGTTACCAGTGGACCGTCGAACGTTTCGGTCGCTACACCAATACCCTTCAGCCGGGTTTAAGCCTGATCGTCCCCTTCATGGACAGAATTGGGCGTAAAATCAACATGATGGAGCAGGTGCTGGATATTCCTTCCCAGGAAGTCATCTCCAAGGATAACGCCAACGTCACCATCGATGCGGTGTGCTTTATTCAGGTGATTGATGCGCCGAAAGCGGCCTATGAGGTGAGCAACCTGGAGCTGGCGATCGTCAACCTGACGATGACCAACATCCGTACCGTGCTTGGCTCGATGGAGCTGGACGAAATGCTCTCCCAGCGCGACAGCATTAATACCCGCCTGCTGCACATTGTTGATGAAGCCACCAATCCGTGGGGGATCAAAGTGACCCGCATTGAGATCCGCGACGTGCGCCCACCGGCAGAGCTGATTGCTTCCATGAATGCGCAGATGAAGGCCGAGCGTACCAAACGCGCCTATATTCTTGAAGCCGAAGGGGTGCGTCAGGCCGAGATCCTGAAAGCGGAAGGGGAAAAACAGTCGCAGATCCTGAAAGCCGAGGGCGACCGTCAGTCTGCCTTCCTCCAGGCAGAAGCGCGTGAACGTTCGGCAGAAGCGGAAGCCCGCGCGACGCAAATGGTTTCCGAGGCGATTGCCGCCGGGGATATCCAGGCTGTGAACTACTTCGTCGCGCAAAAATATACCGATGCGCTGAAGGAGATCGGCTCTGCGAACAATAGCAAAGTGGTGATGATGCCGCTGGATGCCAGCAGTCTGATGGGATCTATCGCCGGAATTGCCGAGTTGATCAAAGACGGCGGAAACGAGCGTAAAAAATGATTGAGCTCATCGTTGCACATCCTCATGCGTTCTGGCTAAGCCTTGGCGGCTTGCTGCTGGCCGCCGAGATGCTTGGCGGCAACGGTTATCTGCTGTGGAGCGGTGTTGCCGCTGTGATTACCGGGCTGGTCGTCTGGCTGCTGCCTGTCGGCTGGGAGTGGCAGGGCGCGCTGTTTGCCGTGCTGACGCTGCTGGCCGCCTGGCTGTGGTGGCGCTGGCTGAACAAACGGGTGAAGGCGCAGAAGCCGGTCGACGCGCATCTCAATCAGCGTGGGCAGCAGATCGTGGGTAAACGTTTTACGCTTGATAACGCGCTGATCAACGGACGCGGTCATGTGCGTGTGGGGGACAGTTCATGGCCGGTGGTGGCCGATGATGACCTCAGCGCCGGCACGCGGGTTGAGGTCATTGCGGTAGAAGGCATTACCCTGCGGGTTAAAGCCTGTTAGGCGTGGGTTTTACGGTGGCAGCAGCCGGAAAGATTGTCGATAATCGGGCACTCGGCGCTGTCATCTCCCGGGCAGGATTCTGCCAGCTGTAGCAGTTGCTCACGCATCGCCTGTAATTCGATGATATGGCGTTCGATCTCCGCCACTTTTTCCAGCGTACGTTTTTTCACGTCGGCACTGTGGCGTTTCGGATCGTTAAACAGGTTAACCAGCTCGCCGCACTCTTCAAGGTTAAATCCTACCTGTCTTGCCTGGCGCAGTAACGTCAGTTCATCAAGATGCAGCTGCGTATAGCTGCGGTAGCCGTTCTCACTGCGCAACGGTGGCGTCACCAGCCCTTTTTCCTCATAAAAGCGAATCGCTTTGCTGGTTAAGCCGGTTTTTTTCGCAACATCGCTGATATTCACATTTCCCCCTTGACCTTCCCCTTGATGGAAGGTTTAACCTTCATAACAGTTAGCGAAAAGCAGAGTGAAGGTCAACAATTGACCAGAACATTATACGGGAGTTTTGTTATGTCTCACACTATTGACCTGACACTGGACGGCCTCTCCTGCGGCCACTGTGTCAAACGTGTTAAAGAAAGCCTGGAGCAGCGTCCTGATGTGGAAAGCGCTGAGGTGACTATCGATCATGCCGCCGTGACCGGCAGCGCCAGCGCCGACGCGCTGATTGATACCATTAAACAGGCCGGTTACGGGGCGGAGTTAAGCCACCCAAAGGCTAAACCGCTGGCAGAGTCATCATCCCCGTCGGAAGCACTGACAGCGGCCACTCCTGAGCTTCCGGTAGCTGATGATATTGATGACAGCCAACAGCTGCTGATCAACGGCATGAGCTGCGCCAGCTGTGTCTCCCGGGTACAAAACGCCTTACAGGCGGTACCGGGCGTCGCACAGGCACGGGTAAACCTGGCGGAGCGTACTGCGCTGGTGATGGGCAGTGCCTCCGCCGCAGATTTAGTGCAGGCCGTGGAGAAAGCGGGCTACGGGGCGGAGGCCATCGAAGATGATGCCGAGCGCCGCGAGCGCCAGCAGGAAACGGCTGTCGCCACCATGAAGCGCTTCCGCTGGCAGGCGATCGTCGCCCTGCTGGTCGGTATTCCGGTGATGGTGTGGGGCATGATGGGTGACAACATGATGGTCACCGCAGACAACCGCACCCTGTGGCTAGTGATTGGTCTGATTACCCTTGCGGTGATGGTGTTTGCAGGCGGACATTTCTATACCAGCGCCTGGAAGAGCCTGAAAAACCGCACCGCGACGATGGACACGCTGGTCGCGCTCGGGACGGGTGCGGCGTGGCTGTATTCGATGAGCGTTAACGTCTGGCCGCAGTGGTTCCCGATGGAGGCGCGCCATCTCTATTATGAAGCGAGCGCGATGATTATAGCTCTGATTAACTTAGGCCATATGCTCGAAGCCCGCGCGCGTCAGCGCTCGTCGAAAGCGCTGGAGAGATTACTCGATTTAACCCCGCCGACGGCCCGCGTGGTCACCGACGATGGGGAAAAAAACGTTCCTCTCTCAGAGGTGCAACCCGGTATGACGCTGCGTCTCACGACCGGCGACCGCGTACCCGTCGACGGTGAAATCACCCAGGGCGATGCCTGGCTTGATGAAGCCATGCTAACCGGTGAGCCGATCCCCCAGCAGAAATCTCAGGGCGATGCGGTGCATGCGGGTACGGTGGTACAGGACGGCAGCGTGCTGTTCCGCGCCAGCGCCGTTGGCAGCCATACCACACTGTCACGCATCATTCGGATGGTCCGCCAGGCGCAGAGCAGTAAGCCGGAAATTGGTCAGCTTGCCGATAAAATCTCCGCCATTTTTGTGCCAGTGGTGGTCGGTATTGCCCTGCTGAGCGCGGCAATCTGGTATTTCTTCGGCCCGGCGCCGCAGATTGTCTACACCCTGGTGATCGCCACCACGGTACTGATCATCGCCTGCCCTTGTGCCCTTGGTCTGGCCACGCCGATGTCGATTATCTCTGGCGTCGGACGCGCCGCCGAATTTGGCGTACTGGTCCGTGATGCTGACGCCCTGCAACGGGCAAGCACGCTGGACACCCTCGTCTTTGACAAAACCGGCACGCTCACCGAGGGCAAACCGCAGGTAGTGGCCGTTAATACCATTGGCTGTACGGAGACGGATGCCCTGCGCCTGGCCGCCGCGCTGGAACAAGGCTCCAGTCACCCGCTGGCGCGCGCCATCCTTGAGAAAGCCGGTGATGCCCGTCTGCCGCAGGTAAGCAACTTCCGCACCCTGCGCGGTTTAGGGGTCAGCGGTGAAGCAGAAGGCCATACGCTGCTGCTGGGTAACCAGGCACTGCTAACTGAACACGGTGTTGATACGTCCGCGCTGGACGCTGAGCTGAACGCGCAGGCCTCTCAGGGCGCGACGCCGGTTCTGCTGGCGAGGGATGGTCATGTGGCGGCGCTGCTGGCCGTGCGCGATCCGTTACGCCAGGACAGCGTGGATGCCTTGCAACGCCTGCACCATGCGGGATATCGCCTGGTGATGTTAACCGGTGATAACCCGACTACCGCTAACGCCATCGCCAGAGAAGCCGGGATTGATGAGGTGATAGCCGGCGTACTGCCAGATGGCAAAGCGGACGCCATCAGGAAATTGCAACGTGATGGTCGTCAGGTGGCGATGGTCGGCGACGGCATCAACGACGCCCCGGCGCTGGCGCAGGCTGACGTAGGTATTGCGATGGGCGGCGGGAGCGATGTCGCCATTGAAACCGCGGCAATCACCCTGATGCGCCACAGCCTGATGGGTGTGGCGGATGCGCTGGCGATTTCGAAAGCCACGTTGCGCAACATGAAGCAGAACCTGCTAGGGGCCTTCGTCTATAACTCGCTCGGCATTCCGATTGCCGCCGGGATTTTGTGGCCGCTGACCGGCACCCTGCTGAACCCGGTTGTTGCGGGTGCGGCGATGGCGCTCTCGTCAATTACCGTGGTGAGCAACGCTAACCGTCTGCTGCGGTTTAAACCGAAAGCGTAGAATCCCGGAAGCAGGCCGGGTAAGCGCAGCGCCGCCCGGCTTTCGCCTATTGCGCCCCCCTTCCCCACGCGCTAGCATGAACCTTTCCGTTTATGGAGCGCGTATGGGTCTGTTTAATCGTATAAAAACATCGTTTCGCGCCCTTTTTCCCCGCCGTTATGCCTGGCCCGGTATGGATATTTCGCTTCCGGGTGGGCAGCAACTGCACCTGGTGGGAAGCATTCATATGGGCACGCAGGATATGTCCCCCCTGCCCTCCGGCCTGATTAAACTACTGAAGCGCGCCGACGCGCTGATCGTCGAAGCCGACATCTCCGGCCATGAATCGCCGTTTGCCGGGCTGGAAAGCGACCGCCCCCTGGCTGAACGTCTTAACGAGACGCAGCTGGCTGAGCTTACCCGTCTTGCGGATGAGTCCGGCGTCTCGCTCTCAATGCTCGACACCCTGCCCCTGTGGCAAATTGCCATGGTGCTACAGGCAACCCAGGCGCAGCGCCTGGGGCTGCGCGGCGATTACGGTATCGATTATCAACTGCTGAATGCGGCAAGGGCGTGCAACCTGTCCGTCATTGAACTGGAAGGCACGGACAGCCAGATTGCGCTTCTTCGCCAGCTTCCTGATGACGGTAAGATGCTACTGGATGATACCCTGACCCACTGGCACACCAACGCGCGTCTGCTGCAAACGATGATTGGCTGGTGGCTGGATGCGCCGCCCGCAGACGGTAAGCTGGCGTTACCGTCGACGTTCAGTGAATCGTTGTATGATGTGCTGATGAACGCGCGCAACCAGGCGTGGCGGGAGACGCTGTATGCCCTGCCTGCCGGTCGTTATGTTGTCGCGGTTGGCGCGTTGCATTTGTACGGAGAAGGGAATTTGCCGTCGCTGCTGAAATAAAAAAATGGCCAATATTTCTATTGGCCCGTCAAAGAGGAATTTCATCGTTTTTATTATACCGAAGTGACCTTCGGCTACGCCGATTGTCGCTCAAAGTAACCATCACTGCCAATACTATTGCGCAAGATGGTGCTATTTTTTAGACAAACGTCAGGCGTATGCTGCTGGCATGAACCGTCTGTCGTAAGAAGGATAGCCATGACTCCCGCCGTTAAATTACTCGAAAAAAACAAAATTTCTTTCCGGATCCACACCTACGATCACGATCCGAACGAAACCAACTTTGGTGATGAAGTGGTGCGCAAGCTGGGGCTGAACGCGGACCAGGTTTACAAAACGCTGCTGGTCGCGGTGAATGGCGATATGAAGCACCTCGCCGTGGCAGTGACGCCCGTCGCCGGACAGCTTGATCTGAAGAAAGTGGCCAAAGCGCTGGGAGCGAAAAAGGTCGATATGGCAGACCCGATGGTTGCGCAACGCACTACGGGTTATCTGGTCGGCGGGATCAGCCCGCTCGGCCAGAAAAAGCGTCTGCCGACCCTGATCGATGCGCCTTCGCAGGAATTTGAGACGATCTATATTTCTGGCGGCAAACGCGGGCTGGATATCGAACTGGCCGCAGGCGATCTGGCGAAAATGCTGGACGCGAAATTTGCGGATATTGCGCGCAGGGATTGAGAAAATTGCCCGGTGGCGCTGCGAGGTAAAAGCAAAACGGTAACAGGCGTTACCGTTTTTTTGTGTTCGCGCCCTCTCCCGGTGGGAGAGGGTTGGGGTGAGGGCATCAGGCCGCACAACACTACTGCCAGCTCACCTCGCCCTTCGGCTCATACGCGTTCACGTCAATCGGTGAATTTTGCTGGATAAACTGCTTTAACACTTCCGCATCAATAAACCCGGTATTTACATAGCCCGGTTTGTTATCGATATGCGGATAGCCGTCGCCGCCGGTGGCGTTAAAGCTTAACGTTGCCAGGCGGTAGGTTTTCGCCGGATCAACAGGTTCGCCTTTGATTTTGAGATCGTTGAGCTTACCGTCCTTGGCGACGAAGCTGACGTTAGCAAACTGCGGATACGCTCCGGAGTCCGGCTTCATCTGCGCCACGGCGGTCAGGTAGTCAATTACCTCTTTCCCGCTCATGTCCGCATACACCACCACGTTGCCAAACGGCTGCACTTTGAGCACGTCTTTATAGGTGATGTTTCCGCCATCGATGGAATCACGAATACCGCCGCCGCTCATCACGCCGAAATCCGCATTCGTACGCGCCATCTGCGCGGCCAGCACCAGACGCCCCATGTTGGTTTGTACGAAGCGGACTTTGCTGCGGTCCCCTTCCAGTCGTCCGTTAAGCGTGCCAATCTTCACGTCCAGCTGCGCTTTCCCTTTGCTCTGGAACGGCGTCAGCAGGGAGAGCATCTGCTGGTTTTCAGCGATCTCTGGCGTGTAGAGTACCCGCTCGCTTTTGCCGTCCGGGTAGGTCACTTTCTTCTTCAGGTTGACCGGGATGAGCTGATAGTGCACCAGCTTCATCTCGCCGTTACGGAATTCGAAATCCGCACGGCCAACGTATTTACCCCACTCGTGGGCCTGTACAATCCAGATACCGTTCTGACGATCCGGGGCGCACGGCGTGCCGGGCACATAATCTACCTGCTTTTTATTCTCAGAAGCCATGCAGACCGGATCCTGCGAATGACCGCCCACAATCATCGCCAGCGAGCCCGCAGGAAGGCTGCGCGCCATCTCCACGTCGCCCGGCGCGTTAGAGCCGTGCTGACCGTTGTCGTAATGCCCCATGTGGGTGGTAGCGATAATCACTTCCGGTTTTTCATTCTGCTGCAACTCCTGGATCACCAGCTTCGCTTCGTCCGCCGGTTTACGGAATTCGATATCGGTGAAAAATTCAGGGTTGCCAATTTTGGCCGTATCGTCGGTGGTTAAGCCGATGACCGCGATCTTCAGATCCTGACGCTTAAACAGCGCCCACGGTTTAAACAGGCGCTCGCCGGTGCTTTTCTGATAAATATTGGCGGAAAGGAACGGAAATTTGGACCACTTTTCCTGCTGGCGCAATACGCTCAGCGGGTTATCAAACTCGTGGTTTCCGACCGCCATCGCGTCGTAACCAATTAAATTCATGCCGCGGAAATCAGGCTCGGCATCCTGCAAATCAGATTCCGGTACGCCGGTATTAATATCCCCGCCCGACAGCAACAGCACGCTGCCGCCCTGAGCCGAGACCTCTTTACGAATGCCGTCCACCAGCGTTTTTTGCGCCGCCAGGCCATATTCACCGTATTCGCTGCGCCAGAAATGGCCGTGATGATCGTTAGTATGCAGAATGGTAATTTTATAGGTTTTATCTTTTTCATACGCCTGCGCGGGCAGGCTTGTCAGCCCCCATGCGGCGATGAGCGCCAGCGCGACGCCACGCTTTATTAACTTCATCTTCTCTCTCCCTGACCCATAGACAAACGCAAAAATTACAGTGACTCACAAGAATAGACAAATAAGTTTTCAGAATTGCGACTTTCTTCAAATGTCACGGACGGGTATGTTAGTCGGATAATAATTACTCCCTGCATCTCTAATTACAAATTGACGTGGTATTTATGGCAATCAGTGAATCAACCCAGCCTGTTCAGGGCGTTCCGGCGTCGCCGCCGAAATCGCGCACTTCCTTCAAAGTATTAGGCGCAATCAGTCTCTCTCATCTGCTCAACGATATGATCCAGTCGCTGATTCTGGCGATCTACCCGCTGTTGCAGTCTGAGTTCTCATTAACCTTCGTGCAGATCGGGATGATCACCCTGACCTTCCAGCTGGCCTCTTCGCTGCTACAGCCGGTGGTGGGCTACTGGACGGACAAATACCCGATGCCATGGTCGCTGCCCATTGGGATGTGCTTCACCCTGATCGGGCTGGTGCTGCTGGCCATGGCGGACAGCTTTGAGGCGGTACTGGTTGCCGCGGCGCTGGTAGGAACCGGTTCATCGGTGTTCCATCCGGAATCGTCCCGCGTGGCGCGTATGGCCTCCGGCGGACGCCACGGGCTGGCGCAGTCTCTGTTTCAGGTGGGGGGGAATTTTGGTAGCTCCCTCGGTCCTCTGCTGGCGGCGGTAATTATCGCGCCTTACGGCAAAGGCAACGTGGCGTGGTTTGTGCTGGCCGCGCTGCTGGCGATTGTCGTCCTGGCGCAAATCAGCCGCTGGTATGCCGCGCAGCATCGCGTAAATAAGGGAAAACCTGTCGCAAAGATAACCAATCCCCTTCCGCGTAATAAGGTGATCCTTGCCGTCAGCGTGCTGCTGGTGCTGATTTTCTCGAAATATTTCTATATGGCGAGCATCAGCAGCTATTACACCTTCTATCTGATGCAAAAATTCGGATTATCGGTACAAAACGCCCAGTTCCATCTCTTTGCCTTCCTGTTTGCGGTGGCGGCAGGCACGGTGATTGGCGGCCCTGTGGGAGATAAAATCGGACGTAAATATGTGATTTGGGGCTCTATCCTCGGCGTTGCGCCGTTTACGCTTGTTTTACCGTACGCAACGCTGGAATGGACCGGAATATTGACAGTGATTATAGGTTTTATTCTCGCGTCGGCGTTTTCAGCCATTCTGGTCTATGCGCAGGAGCTGCTGCCGGGACGTATCGGTATGGTTTCCGGTCTCTTTTTCGGTTTTGCCTTTGGCATGGGCGGCCTTGGCGCCGCCGTGTTAGGGATGGTTGCAGACCACACCAGCATCTTCCTGGTCTATAAAATCTGCGCTTTCCTGCCACTTCTGGGGATGTTGACCATATTCCTGCCTGACAACCGTCATAAAGCGTAACTTCATGGCTGCCAAAGTTAAACTTTGGCAGCCGGATAACCTGATGCCATAAGGCTTTCCTCTGCCTCCCCTCAGCAAATTTATCAAAATCTGCCTTTTTTCATGCTTATTGCCTTTTTATTGTGATTTCAACAATTATTCATAAACATAAGCGTAAAAATTGTCATAAACTATTAATCGGCTTTTTGGTATTTGCACCAAAAATGGATCACCCATCGCGAAAGGAGACGGAATGCACCACGCCACACCGCTTATCACCACCATTGTTGGTGGACTTGTGCTCGCTTTTATCCTCGGCATGATTGCCAACAAACTGCGTATTTCGCCCCTGGTAGGCTATTTGTTAGCGGGCGTGCTGGCAGGACCCTTTACGCCGGGTTTTGTCGCAGATACCAAACTTGCACCGGAGCTGGCGGAACTGGGCGTTATCCTGCTGATGTTTGGCGTCGGACTGCATTTTTCCCTGAAGGATCTGATGGCGGTAAAGTCGATCGCCATACCGGGAGCGATCGCCCAGATAGGGGTGGCGACGCTGCTGGGCATGGCGCTTTCGGCGGTGCTGGGCTGGTCAATCATGACCGGTATCGTATTTGGGCTGTGTCTTTCAACCGCCAGTACCGTGGTGCTGCTGCGCGCGCTTGAAGAGAGGCAGCTGATAGACAGCCAGCGCGGGCAAATCGCGATTGGCTGGCTGATAGTTGAAGATCTGGTGATGGTGTTGACGCTGGTACTGCTGCCCGCCGTCGCCGGGATGATGGAAAAAGAGAATATCGGCTTCGCTTCGCTGGCGCTGGATATGAGCATTACCATCGGTAAGGTTGTGGCGTTTATTGCCATCATGATGCTGGTGGGCCGCCGTCTGGTGCCGTGGATCATGTCCCGCAGCGCCGCCACCGGCTCGCGTGAACTGTTCACGCTTTCGGTCCTTGCGCTGGCGCTGGGCATTGCCTTTGGCGCTGTCGAGCTGTTTGACGTCTCCTTTGCGCTGGGCGCGTTCTTCGCCGGGATGGTGCTGAACGAGTCCGAGCTGAGCCACCGTGCCGCGCACGATACTCTGCCACTACGTGATGCGTTCGCGGTGCTGTTCTTTGTCTCCGTCGGGATGCTGTTCGACCCGATGATCCTCATCCAGCAGCCGCTGGCCGTGCTGGGTACGCTGGCAATCATCATCTTTGGTAAGTCCGTTGCCGCCTTCTTCCTGGTGCGGATGTTCGGTCACTCGCCGCGCACAGCGCTGACTATCGCCGCCAGCCTGGCGCAGATTGGCGAGTTCGCCTTTATTCTGGCTGGTCTGGGGATGGCCCTGAACCTGCTGCCACAGGCTGGGCAAAATCTGGTGCTGGCGGGGGCGATCCTCTCCATCATGTTGAACCCGGTATTGTTTGCCCTACTGGAGAAATATCTCGAGAAGACCGAAACCCTCGAAGAGCTGACGCTGGAAGAGGCGACAGAAGAAGAGAAACAGATCCCGGTGGATATCTGCAACCACGCGCTGCTGGTCGGTTTTGGCCGCGTCGGCAGCCTGCTGGGTGAAAAACTGATGGCTCAGGGCATTCCACTTGTAGTGATTGAAACGTCACGCACTCGCGTCGACGAGCTTCGCGAGCGCGGCATCCGCGCGGTGCTGGGCAACGCTGCTAACGAAGAGATTATGAATCTGGCGCATCTGGACTGCGCTCGCTGGCTGCTGCTCACTATCCCGAACGGTTACGAGGCTGGCGAGATTGTCGCCACAGCCCGTGAAAAATGCCCGCATATCGAAATCATAGCCCGCGCCCATTATGATGACGAAGTGGAGTACATTACCGAGCGCGGCGCGAATCAGGTGGTGATGGGTGAGCGTGAGATTGCGAATACGATGCTGACAATGCTGACGAAGCCGCCAGTTGAAGAGGCAGTGACGGGGTAAATTTTGTGCGGCCTGGTCCCCTCACCCTGGCCCTCTCCCCAAAGGGGAGAGGGTGTTCAAGTTCCCTCTCCCCTTTGGGGAGAGGGCCAGGGTGAGGGGTCTTCTTTTACCTGTCCCAATACGCCTCTTCGAGGCTGTCTTCCCGTTCCGGCAGCCCACGCGTTAAGCGCGGTGAATGCTGGTTCAGCACCTGATAACTCACGCGGTTCGCGTACTTGCACACCTGCGCCAGCGAGGAATAGGTCAGCCAGTTGAAGGTGTGTTTGCTGGAATTCGGCACATTGGTTTT
This sequence comes from Enterobacter sp. DSM 30060, assembly GCF_013375955.1. NCBI lineage: Bacteria > Pseudomonadati > Pseudomonadota > Gammaproteobacteria > Enterobacterales > Enterobacteriaceae > Enterobacter > Enterobacter sp. DSM 30060. Next base: position 2,895,321 of record NZ_CP056118.1, on the reverse strand, counting down.
GTGGTAGGCGTTAGCGGTGATGTCGTGCAGCAGCGCGGCCAGCGCGCCGTCGCCCGCGCCGTTGGTGTTCATGATCTTCTCGGGGCCACCCATATACGGTGCAATGTGGGAGAAGATACGCAGCGGGTTGATGCAGTCTTTATGACGCATGGCGCGGCTGAACTCGTACTGGTTAAATTCGGCGATAGCGCCCGGCAGCAGCGGGTGCTGGGTTTTCCGCTTGCTCTCTTCTTCCGTGAAGCCCGCCATGTACAGCCCGACCGGCCCGGCGGTGCAGAGCACCAGATCCACCCAGTCCAGCGCCTTATCAGACGCCAGCAGCGGATCGCTTTCTCCGGTCAGCGCTTCGGCTTCTTCTTCATTCATCGCCAGAATCGAGACGTGTTCTTTCAGGAAGGCCTGCCACCACTCCGGGTTGTCGGCAATCACGAATTTGGTGCCCAGCGTCAGAACCACAGGCACGTTGTATTTCTTCGCATACTCAATTGCCTTCATGGTTGCGTCCGGCATTGGTTCGCCCGGCTTGCAGCGCACCAGATAAGACGTCAACACCAGCGCAGACGCGCCCGCGATCACCTCTTCCGGAATACTTTCAGCGCGTAGCTTGTTCATATGGCCGGGGCTGATGGCAAAGGTACGCTCGCCGGAATCGCTTATCAGCGTAAAGCAACGACCAATTGGCCCGTCAACGCCCTGCAAATAGTTCAGATCGGTGCGGCTGGAGGTATTGCACAGGTAGCGGTAGGCGTAGCCACCGATTTCGATATTGCTGCACATCACGCCAAGCAGTACCGAGCGGTCGTCTGCCAGAACGGAGTAGTTGTGCATGGTGTTACCGATGGTGCCGCCAGCAAACTGGTGGGTGATAAGATTTTCGCGCATCAGTTCCTGATACAGCGCTTCGGCAACGTCATCCTCAATCACCAGCGAGTGCCCGGCGCTCAGACCGTAACGTGCGACAAACGCATCATCCACTTTGGCTTCAATGTCCACCAGCGTCTGATCGATACCGACCACCCAGGCAGCGCTGGTTTCGCTTTCCTGCTGAATTTGCTGTAACAGCGGATCGCGGGCATCGACGGGGAAATAGTGTTTGGACTTACGTTTACCGGGAAATTTCATGGTCTGAACTGTGCAAAGAATACGGGCCGGGAATGGTAGCACAAACCCGGCCCGTAACGCGATCAGCGGCGGGTGGTGACCAGTGACACCATCATATCGATGTGTTCAGGGGAGTCGTTAAGCGCAGGAATGTATTCGTATTTCGTTCCGCCGGCCTCCATGAAGAACTCTTTGTTCTGGACGGCAATCTCTTCCAGCGTTTCCAGACAATCCGCCGAGAAGCCCGGCGACATAACCTGAATGTGCTTCACGCCCTTCTCGCCCAGCATTTTTAGCGTTTCATCAGTATACGGGGTCAACCACGGTTCACGGCCGAAGCGCGACTGGAAGGTCATCATCACCTTCTCAGGCGGCAGGCCGAGGGCGGAGACCAGTTCACGGGTGGTATCGCGGCAACGCTGGGGGTAATCGTCCCCTTCGTTCGCGAAACGCTGCGGAATACCGTGATAGGAGAGCAGCAGCAGATCCGGCTCGCCGTGTTTTTCAAACGACGCGCGCGCGCTGCTGGCAAGCGCCTGAATGTACAGCTCGTTATCGGCGTAGTCGCGGATAAAGGTGATGCCCGGTATACGGCGGCGGGTCGCCAGAATGCGTGCCAGTTCGTCCCAGACGGCAGCCACCGTGGAGCACGAATACTGCGGATAAAGGGCCAGCACCACAATGTGTTCAACGCCCTGCGCCAGCAGAGAGTCGACGGCGCTTTCCAGGGATGGCTTACCGTAGCTCATACCGAGCGCAACGGGCATGTCCGGCAGACGGGCGGCCAGCGCCTTCTCCTGACGACGGCTGTAGACCATCAGCGGCGAGCCTTCTTCCATCCACACGGACTGATAGAGCTTTGCTACACGCGGAGAACGAATCGGCAGAATGACACCACGCAGCAGTGGCCACCACAGCAGTCTTGGGGTATCCACGACGCGCGTGTCGCTTAAAAATTGTCGCAGGTAGCGTTTTACCGCCGCTGGAGTAGGTGCTTCTGGGGTGCCCAGATTGGCAAGCAGGATGCCGGTTTTCGCCTGACTCATTCACGCCTCTTAACCATTTGATAGGCTGTCAATTGTAGCGGAAATGCGTTTAAACGAAACCCATTGCTGTAATAGGTAAGATGAGAATTTTTCTCACCCGGGGCTCCGGGTGAGAGAGGTGCGCTTAGCCGAGGATTTTTTCCAGCTCTGCACGTACGTCAGCCACGGCTTTGGTGCCGTCAACTTTCGCGTATTTGGTGTTACCCGCCTGCGCCTCTTTGGAGTAGTAGCCGATCAGCGGTGCGGTCATCTGATGGTATTCCACCAGGCGTTTACGCACGGTTTCTTCCTGGTCGTCTTTACGGGTGGTCAGCTCTTCGCCGGTCACGTCGTCTTTGCCTTCAACCTTAGGCGGGTTGAATTTGATGTGGTAAACGCGGCCAGAGGCAGCGTGCACGCGACGGCCAACGATACGGTCAACGATCAGTTCGTCCGGTACATCGAACTCCAGCACGTAATCCACGTTGATGCCCGCTTCTTTCATGGCGTCAGCCTGAGGAATGGTGCGCGGGAAGCCGTCCAGCAGGAAACCATTGCGGCAGTCTTCCTGAGCAATGCGCTCTTTTACCAGCGCGATAACCAGTTCGTCGGTCACCAGCTTGCCTGCGTCCATGATGTCTTTAGCTTGTTTGCCCAGCTCGGAGCCAGATTTAACAGCGGCACGCAGCATGTCACCAGTAGAGATTTGCGGAATACCGTATTTCTCCATGATGAACTGAGCCTGAGTTCCCTTACCCGCGCCCGGAGCGCCAAGCAGAATAATACGCATTGCGAAAATCCCCTCAAATGTCGATTCAATTTTTCAAAAGCGCTAAACAATACCACCAGAACGGGTATCGCTCAAGGAAGGCGGGGAGGCTGAAACGGTTAACGGGGGAGATTATTTGGGTTAGTGCGAGAATGCCCCCTCACCCTAACCCTCTCCCCAAAGGGGAGAGGGGACGATTATACCCTCTCCCCTTTGGGGAGAGGGCCAGGGTGAGGGGTAGGTTTTGTATTACGCCAGCAGCAGCGCATTCACACGTTTAATGAACAGGTTAGGATCTTCCAGGGTGCCGCGCTCGGCCAGCAGGGACTGATCCAGCAGCAGTTCAACCCACTCCGCAAAGCGGGCGTCGTCCTGGGTATCCGCCGCGCGTTTCACCAGCGGATGATCCGGATTAAGCTCAAAGATATATTTCACTTCCGGCACGGCCTGGCCCGCCGCAGCGAACAGTTTCGCCATCTGGGTGCTCATTTCGTCCGCATCGGTGGTGACAATGGCTGGCGTATCGGTCAGACGGTGCGTGAAGCGCACCTCTTTCACGCGGTCGCCCAGCAGGGTTTTCACGCGCTCAACGAACGGCTCCAGCGCCTTCTCGGCTTCCTTCGCGCTGTCGTCCACTTCATCCGCCAGCTTATCGATAGACTCGTCGGCTTTAGCAACGGACTGGAAGGATTTACCGTCGAACTCGGTCAGGTAGTTCATCATCCACTCGTCGATGCGGTCAGACAGCAGCAGCACTTCGATGCCTTTCTTACGCAGCAGCTCCAGATGCGGACTGCTCTTCGCTGCCGCATAGCTGTCGGCGGTGATGTAGTAGATCTTCTCCTGCCCTTCTTTCATGCGGGAGACGTACTCTTCCAGCGACACGGTCTGGGCGGAGGAGTCGTTGTGCGTAGAGGCGAAGCGCAGCAGTTTAGCGATAGCTTCCACGTTCGCGGTGTCTTCCGCCGGGCCTTCTTTCAGCACCAGGCCGAACTGTTTCCAGAAGGTCTGGTATTTTTCCGCATCGTCTTTCGCCAGTTTTTCCAGCATCTGCAACGCTCGCTTGGTCAGGGCGTTACGCAGGTTACGGGTGACGGTGCTGTCCTGGAGAATTTCACGGGAGACGTTCAGCGGCAGATCGTTGGAATCTATCAGGCCACGCACAAAGCGCAGGTAGTTCGGCATGAACTGCTCGGCGTCGTCCATGATGAAGACGCGCTGCACGTACAGCTTCAGGCCGTGCTTGTGATCGCGGTTCCACATGTCCCACGGCGCCTGCGCCGGAATGTACAGCAGGCTGGTGTACTCCTGCTTCCCTTCCACACGGTTGTGGCTCCAGGTCAGCGGGTCGGTAAAGTCGTGGGCGATGTGCTTGTAAAACTCGTTGTACTCGTCGTCTTTAATTTCAGCTTTGTTGCGCGTCCACAGCGCCTGCGCCTTGTTGATTTTCTCCCAGGAAACCACGGTTTCGCCGTCTTTCTCTTCCTGTTTTTCAATCTCAACCGGCAGCGCGATGTGGTCAGAATATTTGCTGATGATGGAGCGTACGCGCCAGTCGTTCAGGAAATCGTCTTCGCCTTCGCGCAGGTGCAGAGTGATTTCGGTGCCGCGATCCGCTTTGGTGATATCATCAACGGTGTATTCGCCTTCCCCTTTGGATTCCCACAGCACGCCGTTTTCGGCGCTGTCGCCCGCGGCGCGGGTGCGCACGGTGACTTTATCCGCCACGATGAATGCCGAGTAGAAGCCTACGCCGAACTGACCGATCAGCTGGCTGTCTTTCGCCTGGTCAGAGCCCATGGACTCGAGGAACGCTTTGGTGCCGGATTTAGCGATGGTGCCGAGATGGTCGATCACCTCGTCGCGGTTCATCCCGATGCCATTATCGGCGATGGTCAGGGTGCGGTTCTCTTTATTAAAAGAGACGCGCACGCGCAGTTCGCCATCGCCTTCGTACAGATCCGGGTTGGACAGCGCGCGGAAGCGCAACTTGTCCGCCGCATCGGAGGCGTTGGAAATCAGTTCACGCAGGAAGATTTCTTTGTTGGAATACAGGGAATGGATCATCAGGTGCAGAAGCTGTTTTACTTCTGACTGGAAACCACGGGTTTCTTGTCCTTTCATCTAAGTCGACCTCAACAATGCCATTTAATGGGGTTGTAAAACGTTGAGTGAGAGATGGGGATAAGGGGGGGAATTTTCAAGCGGAGGCCGCGCACGCAGCCTCCGTTTGGTCAGAAAATAATCTTGTGTCGTCCGGCCAGCGAGTGCGACAGCGTGGTGCCGTCGACCATCTCCAGCTCACCGCCGACCGGCACGCCGTGGGCGATGCGGCTGGCGTCAACGCCGTACTGCGCGCACAGCTCGGCGATGTAGTTGGCGGTTGCCTCCCCTTCCACCGTCGGGTTGGTGGCGAGGATCACCTCTTTGATCGTCTCGGACTCAAGACGCTGTTCAAGACGATCGAGACCGATATCATCCGGGCCGATGCCGTCCAGCGGGGAGAGATGCCCCATCAGCACGAAATAGCGGCCGGAAAACTGCCCGGTTTGTTCGATGGCGTAGATGTCCGCCGGACTCTCCACCACGCAAATCTGACCGTTTTCCTGACGACGCGGGTTCGTGCAGATGTTACAGACGTCCTGCTCGGTAAAGGTCCGGCAATCCGCACAGTGACCAATTTCTGACATGGCGCGGGTCAGAGCCTGCGCCAGGCGCATCCCGCCGCTGCGGTCGCGCTGCAATAGCGTAAACGCCATACGCTGCGCCGACTTCGGGCCAACGCCCGGCAGGCAGCGCAGTGCTTCCATTAACTGCGTGAGCAGCGGACTGGTTTGCATCAGAATGGCATCTTAAAGCCCGGCGGCAGTTGCATACCGCTGGAAACAGAGGCCATTTTCTCTTTCTGGGTTTCGTCGATACGGCGAGCGGCATCGTTAAACGCGGCTGCAACCAGATCTTCCAGCATCTCTTTGTCGTCTTCGAGCAGGCTCGGGTCGATTTCAACGCGACGGCAGTTGTGCGCACCGTTGATGGTCACCTTGACCAGACCGGCACCCGATTCACCCGTGACTTCCAGCTGAGCGATCTCTTCCTGCATCTTCTGCATTTTTTCCTGCATCTGCTGAGCCTGCTTCATCAGGCCACCCAGACCGCCTTTTCCACCAAACATAGGCTTCTCTCTTCTTTCACGTTAAGGATTACAACCGTAAGTCAGACTCACGATCAAAGGGGGCGAATACTCTCTTCATCCAGATCGGCGTCGAAGAACCGGCGCAGGGTCTGGATGTTGTTATCCGCGATAATCGACTCGCGCGCCTGCGCGAGCTTCTCTTCATAAATCGCCTGTCGCCACTCGAGCGGCGTTTTCACCGCCGGATTATCATCTTCAATGATAGTCAATTCAACCGGCACACCCTGTAAGGCGGTAAGCGCCTCGGCCAGCGCCTTTTGCGCACCAGGGGAATTCAGATGTCGCTGGCCCGGACGCAGATGCAGACGCACCTGATTGCCTTCCTGCTCTTTCCAGGCATTCAGCGCGACCTGCTCCACCAGCTTCGGCAGCTGAAGTTTGCTGACCTCAGCGGCCCAGGCGTCGCGCTCGATGGACTCTTCCGCGAGCTTCGCGGACAGCTCCGGCGTTTTTTCATGCTCAAGCGCCTTTTTCAGCGCTTTTGGCGTGGCGACCACTTCCTTGACCGTTTCAACAACGGTAGTCGCCTTCCAGCGGTATGCCTCTTCTTTCGCCGGGGCTTTTTGCTCGAGCGCGGACGGTGCCGGACGCGACTGCACGCGCTCCGTTACCGAGGCCAGTCGTTCAAGCGCGGCGTTGTTCACCGGCCGCGCTCTTGCAGGCGCTGCCGGTTCACTCTTTTTTGGTTTGGTTGCTCCCTGCGCACGTTGCAACTGGCTTCGTGCGGCAAGCACCGAACTGGTGGCATCCGACAGCGGCACGTTCTGCGGCGGCGGCGATGCCGGTTGCGGTGGCAACTGCTGCGGTGACATTACCGCGGTCGGCGCAACCGGCGCAAAGGACTGCCGGGGCGTTTCCGGCTCCGGCAATGGCTTGCGCGGATGGAAGGCCAGCGCGCGCAGCAGCGTCATTTCAACGCCCATCCGGCGATCCGGTGCAAACGGCAGCTCTTTGCGGCCAATCAGCAGCGTCTGATAATAAAGCTGAACATCAGCCGGCGGCACGGTGCGCGCAAGTTCACGCATCCGCTGTTCAATGGTCGCCATGTCCGCGCCAATGGCCGACGGAGACAATTGCAGCATCGCCACGCGATGCAGCAGGCTGAGCATCTCGACCAGCAGCGCTTCCCATTCAATGCCACGGGCGGCGGCATCGTTGACGAGGGTCATTACCCGCTCACCGTTGGCGGCGATCATCGCTTCGATAAGCGACAGCGCCTGATCGTCATCCAGCGTGCCGAGCATGGTGCTGACCGCGTCAGTGGAAAGCTTACCGTCACCGCTGGCAATTGCCTGGTCAGTCAGGCTCAGCGCATCACGCAGGCTGCCGTCCGCCGCGCGGGCCAGCAGCTGCAGGGCGCGCGGCTCGTGAACGATCTTCTCTTCATCAAGAATGTGTTCAAGCTGTGCGCGGATCTGCTCAACGTCCAGCGCCTTCAGATGGAATTGCAGGCAGCGCGACAGGATCGTGACCGGCAGCTTTTGCGGATCGGTGGTCGCCAGCAGGAATTTGACATGCGCAGGCGGCTCTTCCAGCGTTTTCAGCAGGGCGTTGAAGCTGTGGCGCGACAGCATGTGCACTTCATCGATCAGATAGACCTTGAAGCGGCCGCGCGCCGGGGCGTACTGCACGTTGTCGAGCAGATCGCGGGTGTCTTCCACCTTGGTGCGCGAGGCGGCGTCGATCTCGATCAGATCGACAAAACGCCCCTGCTCGATCTCGCGGCAGTTGTCACATACGCCGCACGGGGTGGCGGTGATCCCGGTTTCGCAGTTCAGACCTTTTGCCAGCAGACGGGCAATAGAAGTTTTACCGACGCCGCGGGTGCCGGAGAAAAGATAGGCGTGATGGATGCGACCTAGCGACAAGCCGTTCGCCAGGGCCGTCAGCACATGTTCCTGACCGACAACGTCAGCAAAGGTTTGTGGTCGCCATTTACGGGCTAACACCTGATAACTCATGGGCAGGCTCTGCAACGCTGGAAGGTGAATTAATGGAGGGGAATGCTATCACAACCTCACCCATTGAGCGAGGTTGTGAGATACGGGATTAATGTCCCGGGAAAGGCACCAGGCTGTAGCTGGTAATACCCTGTTTTTCCAGGCGCTGCTCGCCGCCGAGATCGAACAGGTTGATGATGAAGGCCGCGTCGGTCACTTCCCCGCCCAGACGACGGATCAGCTTCACGGTCGCTTCGATGGTGCCGCCGGTTGCCAGCAGATCGTCCACCACCAGCACTTTGTCGCCTGGCTTGATGGCATCAACGTGAATTTCCAGCTGATCGGTGCCGTATTCCAGCTCATAGCTCTCAGCAATGGTTTCACGCGGCAGTTTGCGCGGCTTACGCACCGGCACAAAACCCACGCCCATCGCCAGCGCAACCGGTGCGCCGAACAGGAAGCCACGGGCTTCGGTACCTACTACTTTGGTGATCCCGGCGTTTTTATAACGCTCAACCAGCAGTTCAATGCTGAGGGCGTACGCTTTCGGGTCTTCCAGCAAGCTGGTGACATCACGGAAAAGAATGCCAGGCTTTGGATAATCCTGGATACTTTTGATGCTATTTTTCAGATATTCAAGCTGCTGTGCAGTTGCGGTCATCGGTTTGTGCCTAAATGAAACAGTGTTACTCACGGCGCGCGACGAGTCGGTCAAAGTAACAGTTGTTTAACCTTTGACCAGGCGCACCTGTGCTCGAAAACGGTCGAATTTACTGGCTGTGCGCCATAATTGCAACCGCCATGATGAGGCTTCAGTGCTTTTGTTGCTTTTCATCAACCACGGGGATCCGCCACATGAAGATCAGCAGGCAGACCAGGATCGCCAGCAGCAGAATGCGCACCCACATCATTTTCACCAGCCATAACGAGACGGCGAAGGTGATCAGGATGAAGGCAATGGCGCGCGGCTTGGCCCCGGGCGGCATGGCCCGGTGTTTTTGCCAGTGCCGCAGGTAGCCGCCAAACCACGAACGGTACAGGAGCCAGTGGTGAAAACGCGGCGACGAGCGGGCGAAGCACCAGGCGGCCAACAGGATGAACGGGGTGGTCGGCAGCAAGGGCAATACGATGCCCAGCGTACCCAGCACTACCGCGAGCCAGCCAATGATGATTAAAATAGTACGCTGCATAATGCGAATCGTTATCAAACTGAACGGCTACTTTACCACTGGAGAGCGCATTGAAAACAGCACTGCTTCTTGAGAGGCTGCAAAATCAGCTGATCGCGCTGCGGGCGCAGGCCACACCGCTGATGGGACATGCTACGCTGAAACCGCGCTTTGATCGGCAGCTCTTCCGCACCCGCAGTACCGTCATTCAGGATTACCTTGCTGAGATGCAGACCAACCTCGACGAGCTTCGCCACGCGGTTGAGAGTGAACAGCAGGAACAGGTGGTGTGGCTTGCGGAGCATCTTACCGAGCAGATCACCGCCCTGCACCGCGAAATCGCCGCCTGGCCGCTACGGGCGTGGGACAGCGCCTCGCCTGGGCTCGGAAAATGGCAGCGCAAGCGGCTGGAGAACCAGGAGTTTGAGCGGCGTCTGTTTGAGATGAAGTGTGAGCGCGAAGCCCGCCTGACCACCAGCGAAACGCTGCAACAGCAGCAGTTATTAATGCGTGAAATCAGCGCGCTGGAAGGCCGCATCGTCCGCTGCCGTCAGGCGCTGGATGAGATTGAACGCGTCATTGAACGCCTGACCCGTTAACAGGAGCCACTAATGTCACTGGAAAATGCCCCCGACGAGGTCAAGCTGGCCGTCGATTTAATTATGCTGCTGGAGAATCACGAGATCCCGGCGGAGACGGTGCTGAAAGCGCTGGAGATTGTGCGGCGGGATTTTGAGGGAAAGGTGAAGGCCGGTTGCCCTCACCCTCACCCTAGCCCTCTCCCTGGAGGGAGAGGGGACCGTTAGGTGCGGTTTGAAAGATCTGCACTGATTCGCTTTTTACCCTCTCCCCTCAGGGGAGAGGGCAGGGTGAGGGGCGGAGTTTTCGTCACCCTTAATCTCGCGCTTCACTTCCGTATGTTCGTCACCTTTCTCGTTACGCAGGTGAACTTCAAGCTGGTTGAAGGCGATATTAATGTTGTTTTCACGGCACAGACGGTCAATGGTGCGGTTCAGCTCATCGACGGTGTAGCTGCGATCGCGTAGTTCGCGTACGTACAGGCGCAGCTCATGATCCAGCGTGCTTGGCCCGAAGGTGGTGAAGAACACGTCAGGCGCAGGATCGTGCATTACTTTAGGATGTGATTTCGCGGCTTCCAGCAGGACCTCTTTCACTTTATCCAGATCTGAACCATAGGCCACCCCGAGTCGGACCACCACGCGCGTCGTAGTATCCGAAAGCGACCAGTTGATCAGTCGCTCGGTCACGAAGGCTTTGTTCGGGATGATCACCTCTTTACGATCGAAGTCAGTGATGGTGGTCGCACGAATACGGATCTTGCTGACGGTCCCGGAGAAGGTGCCGATGGTGACGGTATCGCCGATACGCACCGGACGTTCGAACAGGATTATCAGGCCAGAAACAAAGTTACCGAAGATCTCCTGCAAGCCGAAGCCCAGACCTACCGACAGCGCCGCCGCCAGCCACTGGAGTTTATCCCACGAGACGCCCAGCGAGCCGAATACCGTCATCGCCCCGACAATAATAATGACGTAGTTCAGGATGGTGGTAATGGCATACGACGCCCCCTGACGCAGGTTCAGCCTTGAGAGCACCAGCACTTCCAGCAGACCAGGCAGGTTGCGGATCAACGCCCAGGCCACCACCGACGACACCAGCGCAAAGAGCAGGCTGCCCATGGTGACGCTTTTCATTACCGCAGCGCCCGCTTCGGTACCGTTGTATTGCCAGAGGGTGATACTGTCGAGGTAGGCGAAGACGGTAATTAAATCAGACCAGATGGCCCAGAACATCACCGCAAACAGCGCAATCATCACCAGCATGGTAATACGCATCGTTTGCTGGTTGACCTGCTCCAGGGCAATGGTCGGCTCTTCCTGCGGCTCAGCCCCTTCAGCCCCCTCTTTAACCTGATGCTGTCGACGGGCAACAGCGCGACGATACGCAATGCGGCGCGCCGCCACGCTCAAACCGCGCAGCACGGTCTGGAACAGCAGGTTCCACAGGATCACCAGATACACGGTTTCAATCCAGCGGCCTGACAGACGAAGCGTGGTATAGAAGTAACCCGTTGCCGTCAGCACCATCAGCGCCAGCGGAATGATCGCCAGCACCGTTACGGTAACCAGACGAAGATTGTGGGACTCTTTATCACGCCAGCTGTCGCGGCACATCGGCCACATCAGGACGGCTATCAGCAGCAGGTTCAGCATAATTACCAGCTGTCCCAGCACGTCATCCATCAGATGCAGCGGCGAAAGCTCGGCCACAACGGACCAGAAGTGCAGCGGCAACAGCGCGAGGCTGATACGTACAATCTGGCGACGCCAGTGGCTGGTGAGTTTCTCCGGCATGTTGAAGTGTCGGACCGCGACGCCATCTTTTTCCAGCACTTTCCAGCACAGACCAAACACCAGCCAGAACAGCGCCAGCTTTTTGCTGAACGCCCACAGCAGGTCGCTGATATTGAGCTGCATGGTCAACAGGATCAGGCCGACGGCGAGGATCAGCAGGCAGACCGGCAGAGCACGGATCAGATCGATCAGGATCGCTTTCGGGGTGTGCAACTGGCTGTCGTTACGCAGTTGCCCCACTTCCGAGGCCAGCTTCGCCTGGTACTGCTTCAGCCATTTCAAACGCCAGCGTATTACTCCGGCGATGAGCAGCAAAGGCAGACCCGCAAGGAAGGCAATCATTACCGCAGGCCAGGCTTTCTCCCAGTTCACGGTAATTTTCATGCTTTTGATCTGGGATTTCAGCGTTTCAGGGAAAGATTTAAACCAGTCCCAATCCATGGGTTTGTTGCTGTTCACCCAGAAAATCTGCTGGGTCAGGATCTCCTGGAGGCTTTTAGACACGCTCACCAGCTGCTGCTGGTTGATTTGCAGGTTAATCGCCATCATCAGCTGGTTGCCCAGCTGCTTATTAAGCTGATCGAGCAGTTCGCGGCGCATATCCACAACCTGCAACAGCGCGTCGTGAACTTCACCGTTTACTTCACTTGAATGGCCTTCTTCCACTTTGGCAACAAACGTATCGCTCTGGAACAGGGCATCGCGCTGCTGGTTAACGTCAAACTGTTCAAGACGCAAATCCGCAATGCGGTTGGTCATGTCTTCCAGCTCGTCGGCGGACGGCAGCGTCTGCTGCTGCTGGTAAAGAATGCGCGACAGCAGCAGGCTTCCCTTCAGGACGGCAATCTGCTCTTTGACATTGCGCTCAGCCTGCAAAGCGCGATCCAGCCAGTTTTTGACTTTAATATTCTGCTGCACCAGCGCGCTGCCGCTTTCAGTCGCCTGAATCAGGCGCTCGCTCAGCTGATGGTTAATCTCCAGCTCCTGCTTCACCAGCGGATTGGCCTGGATACGCGCCGTTTCGTCTGGCGAGACCGCTTCCTGCGCCGTTTTTTCGGTCAGCGTCAGGCGCTTGCTGTTCACCGCCTCCTGCAACAGCTGAAGCTGATGCTCGAGCCGGTTGATATTCGCGTTCACGTAGTCACGCTGTTTTTGCAGCGCATCCTGCAACACCGTGTTGCCTTCCAGACTCTTACGCTGCTGTTCAATCTCCGCGTTCAGCAGCGTCTGCTGGATGTTCAGCAGCGTTTGCTGGGTCGGTCGAAGCGCCCCTTCCCCCACGGTAATGCCATTCAGACGGTTACGTATCTGCTGTAGCTGTTGCGATGCAGAATACATGGCGTTCTGCACGCGCTCAGGCTGGGTTTGCAGCGAAACCAGCTGGCTGTTATAGGTCGAGAGATCGGACTGCGCCGTTTGCAGATCGTCCAGCAGCTGCGCCACGCGCGACTCGAGCTGGCGCAACGAAAGCGTGGCAAGCGTTTTTCGGGTTTCATCGTCGTTATCAACGTCGCTAAGCGCGTTCAGGGCCTCCGTTGCTTTACGCATGTTCTCCGGCGCCTGAGCGACCTTCTGCCGCAGCTGGGCCGTTTCGGCTTTGATGCGATCGATCTTATCCAGCGTATCCAGGGTTTCCGTCAGGTCCTGCTGAACGAGCTTTTCCTGGGCGGAGAGATCTTTTTGTTTATTCAGGGTGTCGAGTTGCGACTGAACCTCGGCACGCGTCGGGACGTCACTGCCGTTGTCTGCACGGGCCCAGGAATGCGGTGCGGCTGCAAAGAAAAACAGCAGGATCAAAAAAACGGCCAGAACAGAATGTGTCGAGCGATAGGTGTGCAGCATAGTCGTGAATGTGATCTGAGAAATGACCGAAAATAGTCGGGCGTGAAGAATATCACGCCCGGCTAAAGCAGAATAGCGGGAAGGTAATCCTCTAAGACATTTCCTGGAAAGATTCAGGCAGTAAGCGGCGCTCCCTCGCTGCGGAGGGTCGGGCAAAGCTGGCACATCTCCAGGAAAATCGCGACGTAGCTGCGCGCCTCTGATTTCAGATCGAACGACTGCGGGGCGAAAAGCCAGTTTTCCATCAGGCCGGAAATATAGCTGCGCATCAGGATCGCCGCCCGGCGCGTTAACAGCGTAGCGGGAAGCATGTCGGCCTGCATACATTCCTTAAGAACTTGCTCGATGCGATCGTAGCTTTCCAGACACAGGTCGCGCTGCGCCTGCTGAACCACCGCCATTTCGCCAACAAACTCACATTTATGGAAGATGATTTCCATCATCAGACGTCGGCGTTCTTCCACAACAGTCGCTTCAAGGATATATACTAATATTTCTCTTAATACTGAGAGTGGATCGTGAGGGAATTTTGCCCGATACTCACTCTCAAGATCGCTGATGCTGGACTCTGAAAGCTCCCAGATTTCACCAAACAGATCTGACTTGTCTTTAAAATGCCAGTAAATCGCTCCCCGCGTGACGCCCGCGGCCTGAGCAATCTGCGCCAGCGAGGTTGCCGAAACACCCTGCTGTGAGAACAAACGCATTGCCACATCCAGAATGTGTTGTCGGGTTTCCAGCGCTTGTTGTTTGGTTTTTCGTGCCATACGTTGATGAATTTACAGGAGTCAGATTTACATACATTTATGAATGTATGTACCATAGCATGACGATAATATAAACGCAGCAATGGGTTTTTAGACTCAGGACCCTTGATCAATTTGAAATCGGACACTCGAGGTTTACATATGAACAAAAACAGAGGGTTAACGCCTCTGGCGGTCGTTCTGATGCTCTCAGGCAGCTTAGCGCTTACAGGATGTGACGACAAAGAGGCTCAACAAGGAGCTCAGCAGGTGCCAGAAGTTGGCGTCGTGACGCTCAAATCCGAACCTCTCCAGATGACAACAGAACTACCGGGCCGCACCAGCGCCTATCGCATTGCAGAAGTACGTCCGCAGGTGAGCGGTATCATCCTGAAACGTAACTTCACCGAAGGCGGTGATGTGAAAGCAGGTGAGTCTCTTTATCAGATTGATCCAGCAACCTATCAGGCGTCTTATGAGAGCGCTAAAGGCGATCTGGCGAAAGCAGAAGCGGCAGCCAAAATTTCGCAACTGACGTTGAATCGTTACAAGAAACTGCTCGGCACGCAGTACATCAGCCAACAGGATTACGATTCTGCCCTGGCCGATGCACAGCAAGCCAATGCAGCCGTTGTGGCGGCGAAAGCGGCGGTAGAAACCGCGCGTATTAACCTCGCCTACACCAAAGTGACCTCCCCTATCAGCGGTCGCATTGGTAAATCAGCCGTCACCGAAGGTGCGCTGGTGCAGAACGGTCAAACCAACGCGCTGGCCACCGTGCAGCAGCTTGACCCGATCTACGTTGACGTTACACAGTCCAGCAACGATTTCCTGCGTCTCAAACAGGAGCTTGCCAGCGGACAACTGAAACAGGAAAACGGTAAAGCCAAAGTTGAACTGGTTACCAACGACGGTATCAAGTTCTCACAAACAGGCACACTGGAATTTTCTGATGTGACCGTCGATCAGACCACCGGCTCTATCACCATCCGGGCTATTTTCCCGAATCCGGATAAAACCCTGCTGCCGGGTATGTTCGTACGCGCCCGTCTTGAAGAAGGGACTAACCCAAGCGCCATTCTGGTTCCGCAGCAAGGTGTGACCCGTACGCCACGCGGCGATGCGAGCGCGCTGGTTGTAGGTGCCGATAACAAAGTCGAAACACGCAATATCACTGCAACGCAGGCGATTGGCGACAAGTGGCTGGTAACGGAAGGTCTGAAAGATGGCGATCGCGTGATTATTACTGGTTTGCAAAAAGTTCGTCCTGGCGCGCAGGTCAAAGCTCAGGAAGTGAAATCTGACGACAAACAACAAGCGTCGGCCGCTGGCCAGTCAGAACAAACCAAGTCTTAACTTAAACAGGAGCCGTTAAGACATGCCTAATTTCTTTATCGATCGCCCCATATTTGCGTGGGTGATCGCCATTATCATCATGCTGGCCGGGGGACTTGCGATCCTGAAGCTGCCTGTTGCGCAATATCCAACGATTGCGCCGCCGGCAGTGACGATCTCCGCAACCTACCCGGGCGCTGATGCCAAAACGGTGCAGGACACCGTTACGCAGGTTATCGAACAGAACATGAACGGTATCGATAACCTGATGTACATGTCCTCAAACAGTGACTCAACCGGTACAGTTCAGATTACCCTGACCTTTGAATCCGGTACGGATGCGGACATTGCGCAGGTTCAGGTGCAGAACAAACTGCAGCTGGCGATGCCCCTGCTGCCGCAGGAAGTGCAACAACAGGGTGTGAGCGTCGAGAAATCGTCCAGTAGCTTCCTGATGGTTGTCGGCGTGATTAACACCGATGGCACCATGACGCAGGAAGATATTTCCGACTACGTGGGCGCCAACATGAAGGACGCCATCAGCCGTACGTCTGGTGTGGGTGACGTTCAGCTGTTCGGTTCACAGTACGCGATGCGTATCTGGATGGATCCGAATAAGCTGAACAACTTCCAGCTGACCCCGGTTGACGTGATCAGCGCAATTAAAGCGCAAAACGCCCAGGTTGCAGCCGGTCAGTTAGGCGGCACGCCGCCGGTGAAAGGCCAGCAGCTTAACGCGTCTATCATCGCGCAAACGCGTCTGACCTCGGCGGATGAGTTCAGTAAAATTCTGCTGAAGGTGAATCAGGACGGTTCGCAGGTTCGCCTGCGTGACGTGGCGAAAGTGGAGCTGGGTGGCGAGAACTACGACGTTATTGCGAAGTTCAACGGTAAACCGGCTTCCGGTTTAGGTATCAAACTGGCGACTGGGGCGAACGCCCTGGACACCGCGACGGCTATCCGTGCAGAACTGAAGAAGATGGAACCTTTCTTCCCGTCAGGTCTGAAAATTGTTTACCCGTATGACACCACGCCGTTCGTTAAAATTTCGATTCACGAAGTGGTTAAAACCCTGGTTGAGGCGATCATCCTCGTCTTCCTGGTAATGTACCTGTTCCTGCAAAACTTCCGCGCAACGCTGATCCCAACCATCGCCGTGCCGGTCGTACTGCTCGGCACCTTCGCGGTTCTGGCGATATTTGGCTATTCGATAAACACCCTGACGATGTTCGGGATGGTGCTCGCCATCGGCCTGCTGGTGGATGACGCCATCGTAGTGGTCGAAAACGTTGAGCGTGTGATGGCGGAAGAAGGCCTGCCGCCGAAGGAAGCAACCCGTAAATCAATGGGCCAGATCCAGGGCGCGCTGGTCGGTATCGCGATGGTTCTGTCTGCGGTATTTATCCCGATGGCCTTCTTCGGTGGTTCAACCGGTGCGATTTACCGTCAGTTCTCTATTACCATCGTTTCCGCGATGGCGCTGTCGGTGCTGGTAGCCCTGATCCTGACGCCAGCCCTGTGTGCGACCATGCTGAAGCCGATTAAGAAAGGTGGCCACGGCGAGCACAAAGGGTTCTTCGGCTGGTTTAACCGCATGTTTGATAAGAGTACGCACCACTACACCGACAGCGTGGGGAACATCCTGCGCAGCACCGGTCGTTATCTGCTGCTCTATATCATCATCGTGGTGGGCATGGCTTTCCTGTTTGTTCGTCTGCCAAGCTCGTTCCTGCCAGATGAAGACCAGGGCGTGTTCCTGAGCATGGCTCAGCTTCCGGCGGGTGCGACGCAAGAACGTACGCAAAAAGTGCTGGATGAGATGACCGACTACTTCCTGACCAAAGAGAAAGACAACGTCGAATCCGTGTTTGCGGTTAACGGCTTTGGCTTCGCGGGTCGTGGTCAGAACACCGGTATTGCCTTCGTTTCTCTGAAAGACTGGTCCGAACGTCCGGGTGATGAGAACAAAGTTGAAGCCATTACCAACCGGGCCATGGGTACCTTCTCACAGATTAAAGATGCGATGGTCTTCGCCTTTAACCTGCCAGCGATTGTTGAACTGGGTACGGCGACCGGCTTCGACTTCCAGCTGATTGACCAGGGCGGTCTGGGCCACGAAAAACTGACTCAGGCGCGTAACCAGCTATTTGGCGAGGTGGCTAAACACCCTGACCTGCTGGTGGGCGTGCGTCCTAACGGTCTGGAAGATACGCCGCAGTACAAGATCGATATCGACCAGGAAAAAGCACAGGCGCTGGGTGTGTCCATCAGTGACATCAATACCACGCTGGGTGCAGCCTGGGGTGGCAGCTACGTCAACGACTTCATCGACCGTGGTCGCGTGAAGAAAGTGTACGTCATGTCCGAAGCGCAATACCGTATGCTGCCGAACGATATCAACAACTGGTACGTTCGCGGCAGCGATGGCCAGATGGTGCCGTTCTCCGCCTTCTCAACTTCGCGCTGGGAATACGGTTCGCCGCGTCTGGAGCGTTATAACGGCTTGCCTTCGATGGAGATCCTCGGTCAGGCGGCGCCGGGCCGAAGCACCGGTGAAGCCATGAACCTGATGGAAGAGTTGGCCAGCAAACTGCCTGCGGGTATTGGCTACGACTGGACCGGTATGTCCTATCAGGAACGTCTGTCCGGTAACCAGGCCCCTGCCCTGTACGCCATTTCACTGATTGTGGTGTTCCTGTGTCTGGCGGCATTGTATGAGAGCTGGTCGATTCCGTTCTCCGTTATGCTCGTGGTTCCGCTGGGGGTTATCGGTGCGCTGCTTGCCGCAACCTTCCGAGGGCTGACTAACGACGTTTACTTCCAGGTGGGCCTGCTGACAACCATTGGCTTGTCGGCGAAGAACGCGATACTTATCGTCGAATTCGCCAAAGATCTGATGGAGAAAGAAGGTAAAGGCCTGATTGAAGCAACGCTTGAAGCCGTTCGTATGCGTCTGCGTCCAATCCTGATGACGTCCCTGGCGTTTATCCTCGGCGTTATGCCGCTGGTTATCAGCTCAGGCGCAGGCTCCGGCGCACAGAACGCGGTAGGTACCGGTGTAATGGGTGGTATGGTCACTGCGACCGTTCTCGCCATCTTCTTTGTACCGGTGTTCTTCGTGGTGGTACGTCGCCGCTTTAGCCGCAAAAATGAAGATGTGGAGCACAATCATTCGGTAGAACATCACTGATACCGGTTTCACATGATAAAAAGGCCGCATTTGCGGCCTTTTTCATTTTCAGAAAAATTCATAAAATAGTCTTATTGTCGTTTTATTTATTTTCACCCGTCCTGATAAGACTTATCATAATAATCCGATAAGCTAATCGTAGAATTCAGCATTCTTTCAATATCAATTCATCGCCTAAAATATTCGGACAAATCCTAAATCATCGTAAATGCCGAAGACATCTGAATCCGGACTTCAAATGAAACATTGCGCTAACTCAATGAATCTTAAGGAACGGATTAAAAAAAGGGTTTCTCTCGATAAAAGTGTTCGCGTCAGAGGTCACATTTGCGTAAGCGCTCGCAAGGAAACGTTTTAATTGTAATTTTTCGTAATAGCGCGGTGAAATCCTGATCAGAGTGGCTTATAGTTAGTGTTATCAGGAACACAGCTCCCGTGTGGCTAAGCAAATTGTATCCATCCCGACATGATGTTCGGTGAGTAAAAAATCACTCAGAAGGGGATGCGCTATGGACGAGTACTCGCCAAAAAGGCATGATATCGCGCAGTTGAAATTTCTCTGCGAATCCTTGTACCATGACTGCCTTGCCAATCTTGAAGAAAGTAACCATGGCTGGGTGAACGATCCTACGTCTGCTATCAATTTACAGCTTAATGAGCTGATCGAGCATATCGCAACCTTCGCACTTAATTATAAAATTAAGTACAATGAAGATAATAAGTTGATAGAGCAAATTGATGAATACCTGGACGACACCTTTATGTTGTTCAGCAGCTACGGCATTAACGCACAGGATTTGCAGAAATGGCGTAAATCAGGAAACCGTCTATTTCGCTGCTTCACGAATGTCAGCAGAGCTAATCCGGTTAGTCTTTCCTGTTAAAATTATTACAAATACTAAGGTGAATTTTATGTCTGATAAACCATTAACTAAAGTCGATTATTTGATGCGCCTGCGACGCTGTCAGTCAATTGACACGCTCGAACGTGTTATTGAGAAAAATAAATACGAGCTGTCTGATAATGAACTGGCGGTATTTTATTCAGCTGCCGACCATCGTCTTGCTGAACTGACCATGAATAAACTCTATGACAAGATCCCCTCTTCGGTATGGAAATTTGTTCGTTAGTCGTTGAAGAGAGACTTTAAGGCACTACGCCCGTTGTTAAGCTGAATTTACCTTTCGTATTACGCTTCAAGTGCAAACGCCAGGTCCCCGTATAAAACGTATTTATACGCAAGAATGTTGTGACTCCTGTCACAGCCACTTTTAGGGAACGTTCCCTTTCTGGCTAATCCTCTTTACGCTACGTAAAACGATTCCAGAGAGGTTCCCATGAGTGAAGAAAAACAGAAGATGATTGCCGGTGAATATTATCGCCCCGGCGATGACACGCTGAGGGCTGACCGTTTACGCGCTCGTCATATTGTTCACCGCTATAACCATACCGCACCCGATGAGAAGGCCGAACGTCGCGCCTTATTAGCTGACCTGCTGGGTCAAAGCGAAGGCGCTTATATTGAGCCGAGCTTCCGCTGCGACTACGGCTATAACATCTATCTGGGCAACAATTTTTACGCCAACTTCGACTGCGTCATGCTGGACGTCTGCCCTATCCGCATTGGCGATAACTGTATGCTCGCACCGGGGGTGCACATTTATACGGCCACGCATCCTCTGGACGCGACCGAACGTAACAGCGGGCTGGAGTATGGTAAATCGGTCACCATAGGCCATAACGTCTGGATCGGCGGACGCGCGGTGATTAATCCGGGCGTGACCATTGGCGATAATGCGGTTATCGCTTCCGGCGCGGTAGTGACCAAAGACGTGCCGGCCAATGCGGTAGTGGGCGGGAATCCGGCGAAAATCATTAAAATGATCTAAGCTCATCCTGAGTAACTGTTATGCTTTTTCCTGGCATAACTGTTACTTTCATCGCATAAACCCCTCTCATAAAATAGGCAGATCACCTGTTTTTTTAACAATCATAAAGGCAAAAAATGACAGAGATACAGCGCCTGCTTACCGCCACCATCGACGAGCTCAATACCCGCGAAAAGCGCGACAATCGTCCGCGCTTTAGCATCAGCTTTATTCGCAAACATCCCGGATTGTTCGTCGCCATGTACGCCGCCTGGCTGGCAACGCTTATCGTCATGCTGAAGTCTGAAACGCTGGTCGATTCCGTCTGGCTGCTGGTTGTGCTGTTCGTGGTGTTTAACGCGTTTTTCTTTTTCGACGTCAATCCGCGTTACCGGTATGAAGATATCGACGTACTCGATTTCCGCGTCTGCTACAACGGGGAGTGGTACAACACGCGTTACGTGCCGAAGGAGCTGATCGACAGCATCCTGCACTCGCCGGCTGTCGAAGCCGGGCAAAAAGAGAAGTTGCAGAAAATGGTCATCACCAAGGGCCAGCTCTCTTTTTATGATGTCTTTACCCTTTCCCGCCCCGCTGCTGTGTAATGAGCGCCTGAAGACGTCGAATACCCGGCGCAAACTGCGAAGCAGAGGTATTGCCGTAACCTAAAACCAGACCGGTTTGTCCCTGCTTCGTCTCAAGGTAATACCCGCTCAGCGCAGCGGGTGCCAGCTGAAACGCTCTTGCCTGCTCCACCAGCCGCTGGTCGTCGATACCGTCAATCGCCAGCGTCAGGTGCATTCCCCCTTCCCCGGCAAGAACACGGTGCGGCGTATGAAGCTCTGCGCTCAGCACCTCCCTCAGCTGGCGGTAACGCTTACGGTAAAGGCGGCGCATGGCGGCAAGATGTCGTGCATAGTGGCCTTCCTCAATAAACAGCGCCAGGGTGCGCTGTTCAGCGCGATGCCCGCCGCGCAGCAGCGAGCCGATGGCAGGACGCGCCGCCTTCGCCAGCGCTGGCGGTAACACCATGAACCCCATCCGGAGCGACGGAAACAGCGTTTTGCTGAATGTCCCCAGATACACAACGGGCGCATTGTTGAGCATGCCCAGCATCGCCGGGACGGGCTCACCGGTATAACGAAATTCGCTGTCGTAATCGTCCTCAATGATCCACGCGCTATGCTGCCGGGCCAGTTCCAGCAGCGCCAGACGCCGCCGCGCGCTGAGTACGCTTCCGTAAGGGAACTGATGCGATGGCGAGGTAAAAATCAGCGCGGGTGAAGGCGCACACAGCCCTTCCCAGCACATCCCCTCGTCATCCACCGGTATGCCGGTCATCGCCAGGCCGGTTTTGACGAAAGCGCTTTTGGCGCCGCTATAGCCAGGATTTTCCACCCAGGCGACATCCCCCGGCTCGCTTAACAGCATCGTGCACAGATTGACGCCCTCCAGCGCCCCTTCGGTTATCACTATCTGGCTTGCATCGCAGTCAATGCCGCGGGAGAGCGCAAGATGGCGGGCAATGGCGGCCCGCAGCGTCGGCTCACCGGCCGGGTCGCCATACCCTAACAGGGCGCTTCCCTCCTCGCGCAGGACGCGATCGTACAACCGCCGCCACAGCGGCAAGGGGAAATAGTTGATAGCAGGCGTTCCCGGCGTAAACGCCATCACCGGAGTGTCGCGCGGCACAGGCGCGGGCAGTAGCGCGACACGTTTTGTCAGCCTGACGTCCGGGTCCGGTAATGTCCGGGCAAGCGTCCGAGGAGTGAATTGCCCCACCCGCGTACCCTGGCGGCTACGCAGCAAATAACCTTCGAGCGTGAGCTGGTCCAGCGCCGCATTAACGGTGTTTCGGGACACCGAGATCTGCTGCGCCAGCGTTCGCGAGCCGGGCAAATGACTGCCGGACCGAAGCCTTCCGCACAGTATGGCCTCCCGCAAAGCAAGGTAGAGCGCGCGCTGGAGCGTTTCTTCCCCACGTTTTTTCAGCGCAGCATGGAGCAGGGTGTATAGCTCATCACCCGGTATATTCATCTTTACCTCCTCGTGGTACCAGCAAAACATAGCCTGGTGGTTCTTTTTAAGGAACCAGTAATTCACTAATCTGGAGATCTTTTCAACATCGTGGAAATAAAGATGAGTATATTCAATGAGTTTGGACAACATGTAGGGGAAAGCCTTACCGACTGGCAGCCTCGCCCGCACCCGTCCCGGGTGGTACTTCAGGGTCGCTATTGTCGGCTTGAGCCGCTGCGCGTGGAGCATGCCCACGCGTTGTTCTCTGCGTATTCCCTGGCCGGAGATACCCGAAGCTGGACGTGGCTGCTGCGTGAACCCGATGCCACCGCAGAGGAGTTTGCCGAATGGGTGGCGAGCGTGAGCAAATTATCCGATCCCATCCACTTTAGCGTTATCGATAACCAGACCCAATCTCCTGTCGGGACGCTGTCCCTTATGCGGATCGATCCTAAAAACGGCGTTGTAGAAGTGGGACATGTTCACTTCTCGTCACTGTTAAGCCGCACGCCCATGTCGACAGAAGCGCAGTATCTGCTGATGCGGTACGTGTTCGATACCCTGGGCTACCGACGTTATGAATGGAAGTGCAACAGCCTGAACGAACCATCCCGCAAAGCGGCCCTGCGTCTTGGCTTTCAGTTTGAAGGGCGTTTTCGCCAGGCGCTGGTCATTAAAGGCCGAAACCGCGACACCGACTGGTTTTCAATTCTCGACAAAGAGTGGTCAGCGCTGGCGAGCGCGTTTGAAAGCTGGCTTGCCACCGACAATTTTACCGTCGATGGCAAACAGAAAAGATCCCTTGAAAGCTGGCGAGAAACGCGCCTCTAGCGTCTTTTTTTACGCCCCTGCACCGCCTTAAAGCGCGGGTTAGATTTGCAAATCACGTATAAGCGTCCCTTGCGTTTGACTATCTGGCAATCCGGGTGACGCTGTTTTGCACTGCGCAATGAGTTAAGCACCTGCATGATTAGCCTCGCTTCGCATCAAGAAAGCCGCCAAAACGTTTGCGGAAGCGTGCCGCGCTGCCATCCGTCGAGAAGGTCTTCTGCTTCCCGGTATAAAACGGATGTGATTTAGAGGAGACATCAAGAGTAACGTAGGGATACGTTTTCCCCTCAAGCTCAATTTCACGGTCTGTCTTAATCGTTGAGCCAACTTTAAAATATTCATTAGCCGTGGTGTCGTGAAACACAACGGTGCGATAGGTTGGATGGATATTCGGTTTCATCTCTGGCCTTCATGTATTGTTATAACATAACAAAATACTATCTGAGCTTTGCTGCAAAAACAACCCCTGTGACGCACAGCCTGTTTTTGAAAGGTTTTTTCAAATACTGCCAGAGACTGTTACATGCTATAACTATATCATTTAGCGATAAAAAATTTTTCATCTGGCGCGTAAACTCCATGCCCTGGTCGGGCATATGGAAAGGATACAGCAGCATGCGAACCCGACATCTGGTCAGCCTGGTGACAGGCGTACTGATCTTCTCTGTGCTGGTCCCTGTGTGCCTCAGTATCTGGCTGGCGCATCGTCAGGCAGAGGCGAAATTTGTGGATGCACTGGACAGATATGCCTCGCGCGTCCTGATCCGTACCGACAGAGTCGTTGCGCAGGCAAAACAGGCGCTCACGCACCTACAGTTGTTCAACGCCCCGCCCTGCACTCCTCCGCACTTACGCGAAATGCGTCGTGTCGCGTTCTCATGGCGCTATATTCAGGAAGTGATGTATATCGATAACCTGAAGCCGCTCTGCTCCTCTCTGGAACAATCCAGTAATACGGCGATCTTACCGCCCCCGATGCGGATCACCGCAGACGGATATAGCGCGTGGCTCACCTCGCAAAACGACCTCGGCATTCACCGTTATATGGCCGTTCTGGGGAAAGGACATTATCTGGTAATGGTCGATCCGGCGTCGCTTGTGGATGTTGTCCCGTTCGGTGACATTTCGATGGATGCCGCCCTGGTGGGCAGCGAAACCCATCGGATATTTGCCAGAAGCAATATTCTCGACCCGTATATTCTTTCTGTCGTTAAGGAGCAGCAGGACGTTAAGCGCGTGCAATACAACGGCTCGATGTACGTGTTGAAACCGGTGCCAGAACTGGGGCTTACGGTTATTGCCTGGGCATCGTTAAAACCGCTCGCGGCATCCTGGCATCAGCAGCTGATCATCTGGCTACCGGCAGGCATACTGATAAGCCTGGTTGCAGCCCTTATTGTGCTTCGCATCCTCCGCCGTTTGCTTTCCCCGCGTAACCGGCTGATCGACGCGATCAACAACCGGGAGATCGAGGTTTACTATCAGCCCATTGTGGCGCTATGCAGTGGAAAACTGGTGGGTGCAGAAGCGCTGATGCGCCGGCCGCAGCCAGATGGCAGTGACCTGTCGCCTAATCTCTTTGTTCCCCTGGCGGAGCAGACGGGGCTTATTTCAACGCTGACACAGCTGGTGGTGAATAAGGTGTTTGAGGATTTAGGTGCCTGGCTGCATCATCACCCGGAACTGCACATTTCTGTCAACCTTGCACCATCCGATTTAACGTCCCCCGAGCTGCCTCGCCTGCTGAGTCAATTGCTCAACAAATGGGGCGTCCACCCGCGCCAGATCGCCCTTGAATTGACCGAGCGCGGCTTTGCCGATCCTGCCGTCAGCGCCCCTGCCATCGCTGCGTTTCGGCGCTCCGGGCATGCCATCTACATTGATGATTTTGGTACGGGTTACTCCAGCCTGAGCTATTTGCAGGATCTTGATGTCGATACCCTGAAGATTGATAAATCCTTTGTGGACGCGCTGGAGTATAAGAACGTGACTCCCCACATCATCGAAATGGCCAAATCGCTTAAGCTGGCGATGGTCGCAGAAGGCATTGAAACTGAAGGGCAGCTCGAATGGTTGCATCGCCACGGCGTGCAGTACGGACAGGGCTGGTATTTCAGCAAGGCGCTGCCTAAAGAAGATTTCATTCGCTGGGCCGAGCACAACCTCAGGAAATAAACCCATTACGCGGTGTTACGTGCGGCCACGGCAGTGGCCGCACGTTTCAGCTCAGCCGTTCTGCTGCCAGCTAAACGTGTAGCGCAGCCTACGGTTTTGCAGAATGAAGGCGGGAGCTACGCTCGGGCTCCATGAGTCGTCCCCCCCCACGCCCATGTGGAAGGCATCAAGATTCAACCAGCAGCCATCCTCTTCCCGTAGCAAATGGTGATGCGTTGTCGTATGCAGTTGCTGCTGGCTGTAACGGCTCAGGGAGAAATGGAACTGTCCCTGGAAGTGATGTGAGCCAAACGTCAGCTCACGGGTGTCGCAGCGTAAACCGTTCTCCGTCGGGAAGATATACGGCGTCTGCATGGCGTCCAGCGGTAACGCCCAGCGCCCCTGCTGCGCCGCCAGTTTTCTGTCCGGATAATTCTCCAGCGGGCCCAGCCCCAGCCAGCGCACCGTTTGCGGGATATCCGCCAGCATAACGCTCAGGCCCACGCGAGCGGGTTCAGGAATGTCAGACGCCACCGTCACCTGCACATCACCGTGCAGTAACCCGTGGTCATCAATCCGCCAGACCTTGTAGCTGATAAACAGCGCTTTACCCTGATGCTCCCAGACGTGCTGCGTGGTCACCACCACCTCACGGGCATGCTGTTCCGCTTCACACTGGATAAGGCGCGAGGATATCTCATACATCCCTGCCGCTTTCCAGCGTTCCACCCACGCGTTCGGATCGATGCGGGTCGCCTCGCTGACGCCAATGTCATTATCCAGCGGCGCCCGGGTAAAGTTATCCGTTAGCGGGGAACGGAGCGTTTCAGCGCCCGCGTTCCACCACTGGGTCAGGTTGCCGGTGAGACGGCTAAACTGCCAGCGCTGCTGCTGATGAGTGATGTCCAGCACCTCGTCCCGCACCGTTAACTGCGGAGGGGTTCCGCCTGCTTTCGGTGGCGTAAGGTACAGCGGAGCCGGGAGCGGCCACTGATCCCAGGCACAACGGTGGCCGAACGGCGACCACGGCGTGGCCTGCGGCTGAACGATCTCCACGTTGAGCCAGACCTCGCCCGGTTCAGCGCCGAATTCAGTCTGCGGGATCTCAACGCGCTGTGTCCCCTGGGGCGCAACAGAAAGGGTTATTTCGCCGGAAGCCAACACCACACCGTCACGCGCCACCGACCATCGCAGACTCTCGTTGTCAGTATGACGGAACAGATAATCGCTCTGGATATCGACGAGCAGCGGAGCAGTGCTCACCAGCGTAAAGGTAAAGAACTGCTGGGCACGCTGTGCCTCGTAAAGGGCGGGATGCGGGGTGCGATCGGGAAACACCAGCCCGTTGAGGCAGAACTGACGATCGTTGGGCTTATCGCCAAAATCGCCGCCGTAGGCCCAGAATGCCGTGCCGTCTTCCGCTTTTTTTGTCAGCGCCTGATCGACCCAGTCCCAGACAAAGCCGCCCTGCAACCGGGGATGGCTGCGGAATGCCTGCCAGTAGCTGGCAAAGCCGCCAAAGCTGTTACCCATCGCGTGGGCATACTCGCACAGGATCAGCGGACGGGTTTCGTCCGGCATACCAATCCACTTTTTAATCGACCACTTTGGCACCGCCGGGAACGGCTGATCCTGATCGACGCGGGCATACATCGGGCAAATAATATCAGTTGCCGCCGTACTGGCCCCCCCGCCTTCGTACTGCACCGGCCGCGTGGGATCGGTGGTTTTCAGCCAGCGGTACAGCGCATCGTGATTCGCCCCATGCCCGGACTCATTCCCCAGGGACCAGATGATGATGGACGGATGATTCCGGTCCCGCTGCACCATACGCGTTACGCGTTCGCTCATGGCAGGCAGCCAGCGCGGATCGTCCGCCAGGCGGCTCATCGGCACCATGCCATGGGTTTCAATATTCGCCTCATCGACCACGTACAGGCCGTAGCGATCGCAAAGCGTGTACCACAGAGGGTGATTCGGATAATGCGAGCAGCGCACGGCATTGAAGTTATGCTGCTTCATCAGTTCGATGTCGCGGCGCATGGTCGCCTCATCCATCACCTGCCCCTTCTCAGGATGATGTTCATGACGGTTCACGCCGCGGATCAGCAGCGGTTTGCCGTTAAGCTTCAGCAGGCCGTTGCTGATTTCGACGCGTCTGAAACCGACATCGCAGGCTTCAGTCTCCAGCATGTTGCCCTGCATATCCCGAAGCGACATGGTCAAACGATAGCGTTCCGGTGTTTCAGCGCTCCACAGCGCGGGATTGTTCACGGGTATCGCCACCGTGAGCCGCTCCGCCCAACTGCCGCGTTCGTCCACGATGGCCGATCCGGGCTGTTGCGTGATTTGCGCGCAGGCTTCGCCGTTACGCCACAGGGTAAACGCCACCTCGCATTCGGCATAGCGTAAGCCTTCCAGCGCAACGTCAACCCGGAGCAGCGCCCGATCGCATTCGGCATTCAGATCGGTCACGATCTGATAATCGGCAATCTGCGTTTCCGGCTTGTGCAGCAGCGAGACGTCACGGAAAATGCCGCTCATCCGCCACATGTCCTGATCTTCCAGGTAGCTTCCGTCGCACCAGCGTAACACCATCACCGCCAGGCGGTTCTGCCCCGGTCGCAGCACCGCGCTGAGGTCGAACTCCGCAGGCAGACGGCTGTCCTGGGAATAGCCCATCTACTGGCCGTTACACCACAGATGAAAAGCTGAATTCACCCCATCAAAGATAATGCGGGTTTGCCCGCTGAGCAGCCAGGCATCATCCATCTCAAATGTGAGCGAGTAACAACCGGTTGGGTTTTCAGCCGGAACATAGGGCGGGTTCACATTTATCGGATAGGTGACGTTGGTGTAGATGGGGGTATCAAATCCCTCCATCTGCCAGTTCGACGGCACGGGCATCTCAACGGCATCAGACAGATCGCCCGTTACCCATGCCTCGGGCACCTGCTCTGGTGCCGGGAAAAAGCTGAATCGCCAGATGCCGTTAAGCAGACGCTCGCTCAGCGAAGGCTTATCCTCCCGGGCGAGGGTTTCATCGCGCCAGCTATGAAAAGGCGCGTGTGCGGCCAGACGATTCCACTGCGTCACGCCCGGGTTTTCCCAGTCACGACGAGCCAGAATTGCGCTGAGGGTCAGCGGCAATGTAGAAGACATATCAACCTCTTTGCGAAGCGCTCACAATTTTAGTCAACATGCCCTGGTAAACGGTGGCGGTAAAGACTTTGATCGTCACCAGGCGAGCACGATCACAAAAGTGCTAGCTGCGCGCCAGTTTCTGCGCCAGCAGCGCCAGCATTCTTAGCTGTTGCGCCAGATCTTCACGATCGGCCTGTTGTACGGCGCGCGGCGCGGTGGAATGACGAACGATCAACGTAACGGGAAGTTGTTGTTGCCAGGGTTCGGCGTGACGGGCTGTTGCCAGGAGCCACTCCACGCTGCGTTCACCGGCCTCGCGGAACGCCTGCCGAACGGTGGTCAGCGGAGGGGAAAACCACGCGCTGTCAGCCGTATCATCAAACCCGACAACCGAGATCTGCCCCGGTACCGCAACGCCTTTTTCCGCACAGGCGCGTAAAACGCCAAGCGCCATCTGATCGTTCGCCACAAGGATCGCCTCCGGCAGCTGCGCGCCCGCCAGGAGCTGATGCCCTTTCTCGTAACCTGAAGCCGCGCTCCAGTCGCCCTGCGCCACCGCAAACGCCTCCACGCCAGCCTGAGCCAGCGTAGTTTTCCATCCCGCCAGGCGAGCCCGGGCAGAGACAGAACTTTCCGGCCCGGCGAGCAGCGCAATTCGCCGGTGCCCCAGCGAAAGCAGATGCTCCGCCCCCAGGCCAGCGCCCTGTTCAGCATTGAAAACGAGGCTGTTAACCCGAGCTGTGGGGGAAACATCAAGAAAAAGAACCGGGGTCGGCGAGGCCATTTCCTGAAGCATTTCTGCCTGTGCATCTTCCAGCGGAACGTTCACCAGCAGCGCCTCCACGCGCTGCGCCAGTAACTCCTGCAAAGCAGCCTGACACTGCGCGGGCTGCTCCACCATAGAGATGAGCACGCCAGCCCCCTGCTCCACTGCCCGGGATTTTACAGCTGAGGCGATTTGCGACGGCGCATGCAGCGCCAGATCGCTGGTCATCAGCCCCAGCGTGCGGGTGCGTTTTCCGGCCAGCTGCTGCGCGCCACGGTTAGGTACATAGTGTAGCGCCGCCATGGCCTGTCGGACCTTTTCCCGCGTACGGGCAGAAACGTGTTCCGCGTCGTTAATCACCCGGGAAACGGTCTGATAAGAAACGCCCGCTACGCGGGCAACGTCATAAAGAGTGATCGCTTTCATAGATTCTGGCGTCGTAAAAGGTAGTCACTATTCTGACACAGTTACGCCATTATAGCCTGTGAGCGCTTCGCAAAATTAAGCAATCCGCTCCGGCTGCGCGGCTTTCTGCATGCGCGGTCTCTGGCGAAACCACGGCAAACAAAGCTGGATCAGCGGGCCGATGGTTAACGCATACAGCACGGTTCCGACGCCAAACGCTCCCCCGAGGAGATAGCCGACGATCAACACGGTCACCTCGATTGCGGTACGCACGCTGCGGATCGACCAGCCCAGCCGGGCGTGTATGCCGGTCATCAGACCGTCGCGCGGGCCTGCGCCAAAACCCGCGCCGATATACATTCCGGTGGCAAGGGCGTTAACCACAATGCCGGAAACCAGCAGGGTGATGCGCACGGGCAGCGAGGTGAGTTCCGGGATCAATGCCATTGACGCATCTGCCGCCAGGCCAATACAAATCACGTTACTGACCGTACCCAGCCCCGGAAGCTGACGCAGCGGGATCCATAGCAGCAGCACCGCAGCCCCGGTTAAAATCATCACCGTGCCGATGCTCATTCCGGCCTGGATGGCGACGCCAAGGTGAAAAACATTCCAGGGATCAACACCCAGATCCGAACGAATAAACATCGCGGTTGAAAGTCCGTAAAGGGCTAAACCGACATAAAGTTGTACCAGACGACGCACCATTTTCACTTCTCCGAAGAACCAGCTTCCATCTTCGCTGAAAATGGCACTATGATTAATGTCCAGTTTTCAAATAGTGGACTGCACATGTCATCACGACGTTTTGGAAGCCAGTCTCTGGTTCGCCTGTTAGGGCACTGGCAGCAAACCTCTTCCCGCACCCCGCGGTGGCGCCAGCTGGCTGACGCGTTACGCCTGTTAATTCTGGATGGCAGGCTGGCGCTAAACACGCGCCTGCCCGGAGAGCGGGAACTGGCCGCCGCACTGGACGTCAGCCGCACCACCATCAGCAGCGCGCTGGCGCATCTGCGTGAAGAGGGTTTTCTGGAGAGCCGTCACGGCAGCGGTTCCCGGGCGATCCTGCCAGACAGCCGGGCCGTGCCCACGCTTTCCACTGCCAGCGCGGCGCTGGATCTCTCAACCGCCGCGCTCAACGCGGGGCCAGAGATCCATCAGGCCTACACCCACGCGCTGACGACCATTACGCCGAATCTGGCGCTGACCGGGTACGATCAGCTTGGGCTTCCAGCGCTGCGTGAAGCTATCGCCGCCCGCTACACCGCACGCGGTCTGCCCACCCGGGCAGACGAAGTGATGGTGGTGAACGGTGCCGTCAGCGGCTTCGCCCTGATCTTAAGAATGATGACCGGGCCCGGGGATCGCGTGGTGGTGGATCATCCCACCTACCCGCTGGCGATAGCCGCGATTCAGGGGGCGCAATGCCGGCCCGTGGGCGTCTCGCTGCCAGAAACGGGCTGGGATACCGATGGTTTTGCCGCAACGCTTGCCCAGACAGCCCCGCGTCTGGCCTATCTAATGCCGGATTTTCATAATCCGACCGGGCGCTGCATGGATGCCGCGACGCGTCAGACCATAACCGACATCGCCGCGCAAACCCGCACCACGCTGGTGGTGGATGAAACCATGGTCGATCTCTGGTTCGATGCTCCCCCGCCGCCGCCGCTGGCCGCCTTTAACCCGGAGGCCGCGGTGATTACGCTGGGTTCCGCAGGCAAAAGCTTCTGGGGTGGGCTTCGTCTCGGCTGGATCCGCGCCTCGTCCCGCACTATCGCCACGCTCGCACAGACGCGCGATACGCTGGATCTGGGCTCTCCGGTGCTGGAACAGCTGGCCACGCTGTGGCTTATCGAAAACAGTGAAACCTTCCTGCCTGCCCGGCGGGAAATGCTGGCAGAACGGCGTGACCGCTGCGGCCAGATGTTACGGAAGCATTTCCCCGAATGGCGGTTTCAGGAAGCGGAGGGAGGACTTTCATACTGGATTGAACTACCCGGCATGCTGGCGACTCAACTGGCGGCACGTGCGGAAACGACAGGCATCATTATGGGCACCGGCACGCGCTTTGGGCTTTCAGGCGCGTTTGACCGCTACCTGCGTATGCCCTTCTCACTCAATTCGCCAGAACTTGAAGAGGCATTACTGCGTATCAAACCGCTGTGGCTTGCCTTAAATAAAAGTACACCGCCAGTAAAACGGAGCCTGGTGTAAATTATTCGCCAGAAACAATAAAAACAGCTGACTGTAACGTATGCAGTCAGCTGTTTTTATGAAGAAGAACTTAATGTTGAGGAGGAATCGGGAAGCCTTTCAGCGAAATAATGAAATTTTCACCTTCTTTCTTTATTTTTGCACCGGTATCACACCAGTCAGACGCAATTCGAAAGAACTCATCGCTTCCTACATTCCAGCCAAGACGAACATGTTTCACATAGCCCGAACGTAACAGATTGCAGGCCTCGTTGTAATCGCTGGCAGTCGATAGTTGTTGTTTCATTTTCTCTTCTTCAGAAGTTTACGTAGTGCTTTGATTTCTTTAGGAGTAAATGGATTTACGCTCTCTTCTTCCGTATGCTGATTATCAACATCCT
The DNA here is from genome assembly GCF_013375955.1 of Enterobacter sp. DSM 30060. Classification (NCBI taxonomy): domain Bacteria; kingdom Pseudomonadati; phylum Pseudomonadota; class Gammaproteobacteria; order Enterobacterales; family Enterobacteriaceae; genus Enterobacter; species Enterobacter sp. DSM 30060. The sequence continues at coordinate 2,862,854 of NZ_CP056118.1, read as the reverse complement.
CTTCCGATACTCCCGCCTCTTCTACTGCTTCAAATGCCAGCAGCAGCAGTTTCTCTGTGGTCACGCTTAAATTCTCATTATTGTCTTCCGCATAGTGGCGGAGTCTTTCTTTTAGCGCTTCATCAATTTTAACGTTTAAAACCGCAGTTACCATGATTGTCACATCCTTTCGGAACACGTGTTTAATTTAATACACGAAGATAAGTTTGTTATCCAGATATATATTTTTTTACTTATGACAACAAAAAGACGCCCAATAATAAAATGACAGTCTATTATTACAGGTTTATGACATTATTATTTCAGTTCAATGAAGGATATATTGCACGAACAAAATAGGCACATAATTGAGAAGGTTTATATAGGGGGAAACTTCAGAGAAGAACACAAATGGGTGGGGGCCCTGCCAGCTACATCCCGGCACCCACGTCGTCTGCCCTGGCTGCTTCCTTCCGGACCTGACCTGGTGAACAGAGTAGCGTTGCGGGAGAACCAACAGAGCCCCCATTGAGAGCGTTGATAACCAACGCGCTGGCGCATTATCCCTGTGGAGCACCTCAATTGCAAGCCGCTGGCAACTGGATGCTGGATTATTGCGCAAACTGACCCGACAATCTTCTTTATCTTCGTATAACATTACCCTTCGCTGAATTCCCGCTGGAGAAACAATGGACGAACATGACACTTTCCCACAGCGAGTGTGGCAAATCGTGGCCTCGATTCCGGAAGGCTATGTCACGACCTATGGGGATGTCGCCCGACTGGCGGGCTCTCCGCGCGCAGCGCGTCAGGTTGGCGGCGTGCTGAGAAGGCTTCCGGAGGGAAGTACGTTACCATGGCACCGGGTAGTTAATCGCCATGGTGCCATTTCCCTCACCGGGCCAGACTTGCAGCGCCAGCGTCAGGCATTACTCTCAGAAGGGGTACAGGTGTCCGGGACGGGACAGATAGATATGCAGAAGTATCGCTGGGAATACTGACGCCCTCTCCCGTCAAAATGAAGAGGGCGAAAGAAAGTTACAACTGTGTTGGCGGTGTAGGCAAGGTCGGCTGATTGGTCTGCGTTGCCACAGGCACTTCAGTCTGCTGCACCGGGACCAGGGTCAGGTCGATTTTGGTGCCCCCTTTGTTGACCGCTTCCTGCACGGTATCGGTGATAAAGACCAGCTTATCGTTGATCGTTACCGCCGCGCTCAGGAGGATACGCGCGTTAGGCTGAACGTCAGACGGGTTGTACGGCAGCACGAAGCTGAACGGCGCCTGTTTACCCTCTGTACGAACTGCACGCTGTGCAAGGACTTTAGACGGTGCATCCGCCAGTGACGCATCGGATAACGTGACTGTTAAAACCGCGTCCGGCGGCAGAGCGACTTTCTGTTTGATCCAGATGGTACCGGACACGTTAGGCTGTCGAATAGCTTGCTGTGAAAGGGTGTTAATCCCGTTTGGGGTCGCCGTTGGTACCGCTACATCGGCACTCTTATCCGCACAGGCGGACAACGCCACCGCCATTGCAACACCGCTTAACATAGGCACGAGTTTCATTGAAGTCTCCTTATCATCAATGCACCGGCGGGATCGATCCCATCCGATGTCGTTTTATTCACATAACGTAAACAAGTGTGGCACAAATCACGGATTTATGCCTAATTTTGCCCAGGTATTAAGATAATTCTACCCATCGGACCACTATCGTTTCTGCGTTATACTCAGCGTATCTTTCGTCACGGCGTTTATTGAGGACCACTATGAGTCAGGCACTGAACAATCTGCTGACATTGCTGAACCTGGAAAAAATAGAAGAAGGGCTTTTTCGCGGACAGAGCGAAGATTTAGGCTTACGCCAGGTTTTTGGGGGCCAGGTCGTGGGGCAAGCGCTATATGCCGCTAAGGAGACCGTTCCGGCAGACCGTCTGGTGCACTCATTCCACAGCTACTTTTTACGCCCCGGTGACAGCGCTAAACCGATTGTGTACGACGTGGAAGTTCTGCGTGACGGCCAAAGCTTCAGCGCTCGCCGTGTGGCGGCCATCCAGCATGGGAAACCCATCTTCTACATGACCGCCTCCTTCCAGGCGCCAGAGCCGGGCTATGAGCATCAAAAACAGATGCCGTCTGCCCCATCGCCGGACGATCTGAAATCGGAAACCGAAATTGCCCGCGCACTCGCACATCTGCTGCCGCCGCAGGTAAAAGAGAAGTTTCTGTGCGATAAACCGCTGGAGATCCGCCCGGTCGAATTTCATAACCCAATGAAGGGGCATACTGCTGAGCCCACCCGCCAGGTGTGGATCCGCGCCAACGGCAGCGTACCGGCAGACTTGCGCGTGCATCAGTATCTGCTGGGTTATGCGTCGGATTTCAACTTCCTGCCGGTTGCGCTACAGCCGCACGGCGTGGGATTCCTGGAAAAAGGGATGCAGGTCGCCACGATTGACCATTCCATGTGGTTCCATCGTCCTTTCGATATGAACGAGTGGCTGCTTTACAGCGTAGAAAGTACCTCTGCGTCCAGCGCACGCGGTTTTGTTCGCGGGGAGTTTTACACCCAGGATGGTGTGCTGGTGGCTTCTACCGTGCAGGAAGGTGTGATGCGTAATCGCGGGTGAGTTAAAAAGCCCGGTCGCTACGCTTACCGGGCCTGCAAATTTCACTTTTTCAGGCCGGGTAAGGCGAAGCCACCACCCGGCAAGGCACTCAAATTATGCGTTGTACGCATTCTCGCCGTGGCTGTTGACGTCCAGACCTTCGCGCTCCTGCTCTTCCGGTACGCGCAGCCCCACGGTCATATCGGCCAGCTTGTAGCCGATAAAAGCTACAACGCCCGACCAGACAACCGTAATCGCGATACTTTCAAGCTGGACCAGCACCTGATGCATCATGGTCACGCCTTCAGCATAACCCACGCCGCCCAAAGATTGTGCAGCAAAGATACCGGTCATGATACAGCCGATAATGCCGCACACACCGTGTACGCCGAATACATCACACGGATCGTCAACGCGCAGAATACGTTTCAGTGCGGTAACGCCCCACAGCCCCGCCAGACCCGCGACGATACCGATCAGCAATGCGCCGCCCACGCCCACGTAACCGCATGCTGGCGTAATACCTACCAGACCGGCAATCGCCCCAGAACAGGCACCCAGCAGGGATGGCTTGCCGCGAACGGCCCACTCGCCAAATACCCATGAGAGGATGGCCCCGGCAGTTGCCACCACGGTATTCACGAAGGCCAGCGCGGCGATTTCGTTAGCGGCGCTGGCTGAACCTGCGTTGAAGCCGAACCAGCCAAAGTAGAGGATGGCGGTGCCGGTAAAGACCATCGGCAGGTTGTGCGGCTTAAATGCTTCTTTCCCGAAGCCCACGCGCTTGCCAATCAGGTATGCGCCTACCAGGCCGGCTACGGCGGCGTTGATGTGAACAACGGTGCCGCCCGCAAAGTCCAGAGCGCCATGGGAAGCCAACAGACCACCGCCCCAGACCATATGCGCAATCGGGACATAGGAGAGCGTCAGCCAGACCACCACGAAAATCAGTACCGCAGAGAAGCGGATACGCTCAGCCAGCGCGCCCACAATCAGCCCCACGGTGATGCACGCGAATGAGCCCTGGAACGCGACATGAATATACTGATAGAAGCTGCCCATTACCGCGGTCAGTTCGATATTTTTCAGCATCGCCCAGTTAACGTTGCCGAAGAAGGCGTTGCCCTCCCCGAAGGCCAGCGAATAACCGTAAACCACCCACAGCACGCACACCAGCGCGAACGTGACGGCAACCTGCGTCAGCATGGAGAGTACGTTCTTGCCGCGGATCAGGCCGCCGTAAAACAGCGCGATCCCCGGAATCGTCATGAACAGCACCAGCGCGGTGCAAATCATCATAAAGGCGTTATCGGCTTTGTCTGCCACAGCAGGTGCAGCCATTGCCAGGCCCGGCAGCAGTGCCAGCGAACCCAGACCTGTTTTCATTGTTGCTTTCATCATTTTCTCGATCCCTATCACTGTGTGCCAGGAGTTACTTACAACGCCGCTTCGTCAGATTCGCCGGTACGGATGCGAATGACGCGCTGTAGTTCGGCAACGAAAATTTTGCCGTCGCCAATTTTTCCGGTGTAGGCCGCTTTGCTGACGACATCAATCACCTCATCAAGCTGATCGTCGGCAATCGCCACATCAATCTTCACTTTTGGCAGGAAGTTAACGCTGTATTCCGCCCCGCGATAAAGCTCGGCATGACCTTTCTGACGCCCAAAGCCTTTCACTTCGGTGACAGTCAGTCCCTGAATACCCATGGAAGACAGCGCTTCACGCACGTCTTCGAGTTTGAATGGTTTGATTACCACCGTAACCAGCTTCATATATCCCCTCCAGTCAGAATTCGGTAATGGCCGCAGCTAACACGAGAGGGATATTGCAAAGGGTGTGCCAGAAGTGAAATGTGAGGAGGAAAGCGCCGCGGCGCGCATGCGCAGCTAAGGGGTGAAAAAAAACGCACCATGGCAGTGCAGGGTGCGTTTCAGTTTTGCACCAACGGTTAAGACTGTTAGCGCATTGCCTTGTTATGGTGCATCAGGCGCTGAGTGACTCCTCCTCGCGCACGCTGGCGGCCAGCTCGTCGCCTGCCAGCTGCAACTGATACATCTGCCAGTAGCGTCCTTTTGCCTCGAGCAGCGCTTTGTGCGTACCCCGTTCAACGGCCTGGCCACGGTGCAGCACCAGAATGGTATCGGCATCGACGATCGTTGAGAGGCGGTGAGCGATCACCACCAGCGTAGTGCGGTCCCGCACGGCAGCCAGCGCCAGCTGGATCGCCTGTTCGGTACCGGAGTCGATGCTTGCGGTCGCTTCATCCAGAATCAACACCTGCGGCGTCTCAATCAGCACGCGCGCCAGCGCCAGGAGCTGCTTTTGCCCGACAGAGAGGTTATTGCCTTGCTCGCCCAGCCGGGTATTGATCCCCTCGCTTAACCCGCGCGCCAGATCTGCCAGCTGCACCGTTTCCAGCACCTCCCATACCTGCTCAGGCGTGAAAGATCGTCCCAGCGTCACGTTGGCATAAAAGGTATCCGCCAGCACTACCGGATCCTGCTGCACCATCGCGACGCCTTTACGCAACGCGTTGTGGCTAAGCGCGGAAAGAGGCCGTCCATCCAGACGGATCTCCCCCTGCGTCAACGGATAGTAGCCCATCAGCAAACTGGCGAGCGTGCTTTTGCCGCTGCCGGTATGCCCAACCAGGGCGACAAAACCGCGCGACGGTACCTCGAGGTTGATATCCTGCAAGACAAGCTGATCGTCGCGGTAGGCAAACGAGACATGATCAAACGCTATGGATCCACTTTCCAGCGGACGTTCATCATCGCCATAGGTCTGACGCGGCCTGTCCATCAGCTCAAACACACGCTCACCCGCGACTACCGCCTGTTGCAGCATCGATTGCTGCGTAGTGAGTTCAATCAGCGGTTCGTTAAGACGGCCAAGGTAACTGATAAACGCGTACAGCACTCCCACCTCAATGGTTCCACGCGTCGTCAGGCCAAACAGCATCAACATCCCGCACAGCACCAGCGCAGAGAAGAGGCTCAGCAGCGGGCGTAACAGGAAGCCGTCCAGACGTAACGTCTGCATCCGCGCCATATAGTGCGAACGGCTGGCTTCTCCCATTCGCTCGCCAAAACGCGCCTGCTGGCGAAACTGCTGGATAACGCTCATGCCGTTGATCACTTCGTTGAAGCCATCATTGATGTCTGCAAGGTAAGCGCGCACGCGACGAACAATCGGCGTGCTGTAGCGCTGGTAAATTACCATCACAATCAGCACCGCCGGGAAAATAGCGATCGCCACCAGCGCCATCCGCCAGTCCAGACTGAACATCGCCACCAGCATCGCGCCAATCAATGCGGCACTGCGCAGAACCGTTGCGACAACGGTCACATAAAGGTCGCGGATCACCTCGGTGTCATTGGTGACGCGCGAAATAACCTGCCCGACCGGCTGGGTATCAAACTCGCTCAGCGGCTGGCGTAGCGCGGCATCCATCACATCCGTGCGTAGCTGCTGGACCACGCCCACGGCGGCCCGGTTAAACAGCAGCGACTGCGCATAGTGCAGCCCCGCCGCCGTCAGCTGTAGCCCGACATACGCCACACCCAGCCCCGCCACCAGCCCCAGCGGCAGATAGCTTTTCGCCACCATGTTATCGATAAAATAGCTGATAAGCAGCGGACCGGTCACCTCCGCAATCGCGGCGATCCACAGCAACAGCACGGCGATGGAAAGCGGTTTGCGCCACGGCGAGCCATAGGCGAGCAGCCGTTTTAACGTCGGCCACATCTGTCCAAACTTACGCATCGGCGACCTCCTCATCCAGCGCGGCTTCAAGCTGTTGATAGCGGTACATATCCCGATACCATCCGGTCTGCCCGGCAAGCTGCTCATGCTGACCACGCTGAGCAATATGCCCGTGCTGAAGCACCAGAATTTCGCTGGCTTCGGTAAGGGCCGACAGACGGTGCGCGCTGATGATGACCGTGCGCCCCTCTCCCCACTGGCGAAGGTTATGCAAAATTTGATGTTCAGTACGTCCGTCAACCGCGGACAGCGCATCATCCAGAATCAGGATCTCAGCGTCCAGCAGCAGCGCGCGGGCAATAGAGATACGCTGTTTTTGTCCACCGGAGAGCATAACGCCCCGCTCACCCACTTCTGTGTCGTAGCCCTGCGGCAGGCGCAGAATATCCTCATGGACGCTGGCTAAGCGCGCCACATGCTCGATCTGGTCCTGTGTCGCCGTCGGGCACCCGAGCGCGATATTGTTGGCTATGGTGTCTGAAAACAAAAACGGCGTCTGGCTGACGACCGCCAGGCGGCTGCGCCAGTCATCCAGCAGCAGACGTGGCAGGGGGACGTCATGGAAACGGATATCGCCTTCGCTCACGTCAAAATGGCGCTGAATCAGTGACAGAATGGTGCTTTTACCGGAGCCCGTCGGGCCGCAGATGCCCAGCATCTGACCAGGACGCAGCGTGAAACTGACGTTTTCAAGCACCGGATGTTCCGTTTGCGGGTAGATAAAGACGCGGATATCAGCCTTCAGAACACCCGGATCTTCCGGTACCGGCTCGCTGCCATCGTTCACTACCGGCACTTCCGCCAGCATGGCGCGGATACGGCTGTAGGCGGCGCTCCCACGTTCAACGATGTTAAACATCCAGGCCAGCGCCAGCATCGGCCAAATCATCAGCCCGAGGTACATCGCAAAGCTGGTTAACTGCCCGAGGGTCATGGTGCCTCGCACCACCATCCAGCTGCCGCCGCCCACCGCCAGCAGGTTCGCCATGCCAATCGCAATATAAATTGTCGGATCAAAGCGGGCGTCTATACGCGCCACGCGCATGTTTTTCGCACCGGTATCGGCGGCGTCGGCCGCAAACAGCGCGGACTGCCTGTCTTCCAGACCAAACGCTTTGATCATGCGGATGCTGGTCATGCTCTCCTGGGTGCGATCGTTTAACGACGAGAACGCCGCCTGCGCCAGCTTAAAGCGTTCATGGAGCTGCTCGCCGTAGCGGTTAATCGCCAGCGCCATCAGCGGCATCGGCAGCAGCGCCAGCAGCGTGAGCTCCCAGCTAATTTGCGTAGACATCACAATCAGTACCGCACAGCCCATCACCAGGGAATCCACCAGCGTTAACACCCCTTCACCGGCGGCAAACACCACACGGTCCACATCGTTAGTGGCGCGGGCGATGAGATCCCCGGTACGGTGACGCAGATAAAACTCAGGGTGCTGGCGGCTCAGCTGGCGGTAAAAGTCCTCGCGCAGCTCAACGGCAAGCTGATAGGACGCGCCGAACAGCAGCACGCGCCAGACATAACGCAGCAGGTAAACCACCACGGCCGTCAACACCAGCGTACCGACCCACATCATCACCCGTGCGGCGGTGTAATGTTGTTCCGTAACACCATCCACGACGTATCCCACCACTTTGGGCGGGATCAGTTGCAAAATGGCAATGATAATAAGCAGGGCCACCGCGCCGAGGTAGCGTTGCCACTCCCGACGAAAGTACCAGCTTAATTGGGCAAATAATCGCACGCGGTCTTTTCCTGAAGATATTTTATGAAGTTATTCAATGGGTAACGCTGTGGTGTATTTAATCTGTTCCATGGCGAAACTGGAGGTGACATCGGACAAGCCCGGTACGCTATTGACCAGCCGCTTGTAAAAATCATCGTAGCGCTTCATGTCTGCCACCTGAACGCGCATCAGATAGTCGTATTCCCCCGCCATGCGCCAGAAGCCGAGCACCTCGGGCATGTCGGAAACCTGGGTGACGAAGCGGCTGTACCATTCGCTGCTGTGATGCTGCGTTTTTATCAGGACGAAGGCGGTCAGTCCAAGCCCCAGTTTTTCGGGGTCCAGCAGCGCCACACGTCCCAGCAGAATGCCATCGTCTTCCAGCTTCTTGAGGCGCTTCCAGCACGGTGTGGTGGTCAGATTAACGGCATCTGCCAGCGCCTGCAAAGAGAGGGTGCAGTCGCTTTGCAGCAAAGAAAGCAGCTTGCGGTCAATTTTATCTAGCATATCCACCTCCCAGAGAAAATTATTCTCCTTACATTCTATTTTAAAGGCCAGATAGCAACAATTTTTTCTGTGCTTTTCGCTATGCTGGGCACAAAATGACAAACGGATAACTACGATGAATAGCACCTGGGTTAAACATGCCATCAGCGAAATAAATGCCGACTATCAGCGCTCGGCAGACACCCATTTGATCCGCCTGCCTTTGCCTGGATTTCCCGGCATTCAGCTTTACCTGAAGGATGAAAGTACCCATCCTACCGGCAGCCTGAAGCATCGCCTGGCGCGTTCACTCTTTTTATACGGTTTATGTAACGGCTGGATTAAAGAAGGCACCACGATTATTGAATCGTCGTCCGGATCAACTGCCGTCTCAGAGGCCTACTTTGCCCGCCTGCTGGGCCTTCCGTTTATCGCTGTGATGCCCTCCTGCACGGCGAAACGTAAAGTTGAACAGATCGAATTTTACGGCGGACGCTGCCACTTTGTGGAAAGCGCCTGCGAAATCTATGCGGCCTCCGAAATGCTGGCCCGCGAACTAAATGGTCACTATATGGACCAGTTCACCTTCGCCGAGCGCGCCACCGACTGGCGCGGCAATAATAACATTGCGGACAGCATTTTCCGCCAGATGACCCACGAGCCACATCCCGTCCCCTCTTACATTGTCATGAGCGCGGGCACGGGCGGAACCTCCGCCACCATCGGACGTTATATCCGCTGTCAGGGTTATGATACGCAGCTGATGGTGGTTGACCCTCAGAACTCGGTGTTCCTTGATTACTGGCAATCTCGCGATGCCAGCCTGCGCAGCCCTGTGGGGAGCAAGATCGAAGGAATTGGTCGCCCGCGCGTCGAACCCTCGTTCATTCCGGACGTTGTGGATGAGATGCTCCGCGTGCCGGACGCCGCCAGCGTCGCGACGGCGCACTGGCTGGAGACACAGCTTGGCCGTAAAGTCGGGGCCTCTACCGGCACCAATATGTGGGGGGCGCTACAACTGGCCGCGAGAATGCGTGAAGAAGGCCTTAGCGGCTCTGTCGTCACGCTGCTGTGCGACAGCGGGGAGCGCTACCTGGACACCTATTACAACGCAGAATGGGTGCAGGCCAATATTGGCGATGTTGAACCGTGGAAAGCGCAGATTTCGCATCTGGTGAAATAAAAAAAAGCCAGGCTTTAGCCTGGCTTGCTGGAAGGATCTCGCTATTCGGGGGAATATGGGAGGTTATTTTTGTCCAGCCAATGCGTCAAAAAATGGGACACCGCTTCGTTACGACAGTGTCCGATAACCGGTAAATGCGGGAGCGCGGCGATAAGTTGCGGCATCGCGTTCCCCATAATCAGACCACGGCCTACGCTGCTCAGCATCTCATGGTCGTTCATGGCGTCACCAAAGGCCATACAGTCCTGCATCGTCAGCCCCAGACGATCGCTCAGCACCGCCAGCGCAGATCCTTTGTTACAGCCCACCGGCAGCACTTCAAGACAGTCCACCGCCGAGAAGGTCAGGTGCGCCCGGTCGCCCAGCGCCTCGTTAAGCTGAATACGCAGGCGGCAGAGATCGTCGTGATCGCCGCAGAAGCAGATCTTGGTTACCTTGTGTGCCGGAATGCGGCGCAAATCGATGAGCTGATATTTAAAGCCACTGTAAACGTGAGCGTGCAGCAAGGCCGGGATCTCACGCCCGGTAAACCAGCCTTCATCGTTAAAAACATGCACGCTGGCCTGCGTATCCCAGGTGCTGTGCAGGACGATGTCCGCCACTTCCGGATCCAGATCCTGACGGTGCAGCACATCGCCCTCGACGGAGTGAATGCGCGTCCCGTTGCCGGTGATCAGGAACGCATCGAGGGCAGATGTTCCCAGTAGATGGCGCATCTCCAGCACATGACGACCAGTGGCAAACGTCAGGGTGACTTCACGCTCGCGCAGGCGCTTAAGTGTGTTCAGGGTTTTCTCCCCTAAACGGTGATCCGGCATTAACAGCGTGCCGTCCATATCAAATGCAGCGAGCCGAGCCATAATTACTCCCGAAATGTGATGCGGTTAACTTGTGCATCAGTATTACGTGAGATATACGGAAGTAATAGTGAATAGATGATAATTATTGTTCCGGGTTTTTCATGCGCCAGCTTAACCGTCTTAACCAGTATCAGCGTCTGTGGCACCCCTCCGCCGGCGCAACGCAGCAGGTGACCATCAGTGAACTTGCCAGCCGCTGCTTTTGCAGCGAGCGACATGTACGCACCCTGCTGCGCCAGGCGCAGGAGGCGGGCTGGCTAAGCTGGCACGCCCGCTCCGGACGAGGAAAGCGTGGGGAATTACGCTTTCACGTCACCCCGGATTCGTTGCGTAATACGATGATGGAAAAGGCCCTGAAAAGTGGACAGCAGCAAAACGCGCTGGAGCTGGCCCAGCTCGCGCCTGAAGATTTGCGATCGCTGCTGCATCCGTTTATGGGCGGGCAATGGCAGAACGATACGCCGACGCTGCGTATTCCCTACTATCGCTCGCTGGAGCCGCTTCAGCCGGGGTTTCTCCCTGGCCGGGCGGAGCAGCATCTGGCGGGACAGGTATTCTCTGGTTTGACGCGTTTTAATGGTAACAGCAGTGAACCCACGGGCGATCTGGCGCATCACTGGGAAGTCTCTGCTGACGGCCTGCGTTGGCATTTCTACATACGCTCCACCCTGCACTGGCATAACGGCGATAAAATAGAGACGGCACAGCTCAGGCAAAGCCTGACGGCGCTGCTATCGCAGCCCGGCATGGACACGCTTTTCCGCAGCGTCTTACGTATCGAAACCACGCATCCGCAAAGCCTGACGTTTATTCTGCATCAACCTGACTATTGGCTGGCGCACAGGCTGGCAACCTACTGTAGCCGTCTGGCGCATCCTGATTACCCCGTGGTGGGCAGCGGTCCCTTTCGGCTGAGCGTTTTTGAGCCTGAACTGGTGCGTCTGGAAAGCCACGAGCAGTATCATCTTGGCCATCCGTTGCTTAAGGCTATCGAGTACTGGATCACGCCCCAGCTTTTTGACTACAGTCTGGGCACCAGCTGTCGCCACCCGGTGCAAATCGCCATTGGCGAGGCCGACGAGCTGGCCAGCCTGCGGCTGGTGAGTAACAGCACCAGTCTGGGCTTCTGCTACCTCACGCTGAAACAAAGTCAGCGTCTGAGCGAACTTCAGGCAAAGCGGCTGATTAATATCATTCATCTCTCAACGCTGCTGCACACGCTTCCCCTGAACGAAGGGCTCATCACTCCTACCGAGGAACTGCTTCCCGGCTGGGCGATCCCCCAGTGGACTGATTTAACCGACGTTGTGCTGCCAGAGGCATTGACGCTTGTCTACCACCTGCCGGTTGAGCTTCACACCATGGCCAGTCAGTTAAAAGCATACCTTGCGCGGCAGGGGTGTGAACTGACCGTCATCTTTCACGACGCCAAGACGTGGGACGGTTGCCAGCAGCTTGCCGATGCAGACATCATGATGGGAGACAGACTGATTGGCGAAGCGCCAGCGTACACCCTTGAGCAATGGCTCCGCTGCGATGCGCTCTGGCCGCATCTGCTGAGCGCACCGGCATACGCCCATTTGCAGGCCACACTGGATGCGGTGCAGACGCAGGCCGACGAACGTGACCGACACGCAGGACTTCAGGCTATCTTCAGCCGATTAATGGAGACAGCCGTCCTGACACCGCTCTTTAACTACCAGTATCAAATCAGCGCGCCTCCGGGGGTCAACGGCATACGCCTTAACACTCGCGGCTGGTTTGACTTCACCGAAGCCTGGCTTCCTCCACCAAACGCGTGAAGAAGCTGGTCGCCGCTTTAGCCAGGCGTTAACATGACGCTTTTACCGTAACTGTCGAGATGATCTATGAAACGTGCCGTCGTCGTGTTCAGCGGAGGACAAGATTCCACAACCTGCCTGATTCAGGCACTTCACCAGTATGATGAAGTGCATTGCGTCACTTTTGATTATGGTCAGCGTCATCGCGCTGAAATCGATGTCGCTCGTGAACTGGCCCTCAAACTGGGCGCCCGCGCTCATAAAGTGCTGGACGTGACGCTGTTAAATGAACTGGCCGTCAGCAGCCTCACCCGCGACAGCATTCCGGTTCCTGATTACGAACCGGATGCCAGCGGCATTCCGAATACCTTCGTACCTGGGCGTAATATTCTCTTCCTGACCCTGACGGCAATCTATGCCTACCAGGTGAAAGCCGAAGCGGTGATCACGGGCGTATGTGAGACCGACTTCTCTGGCTACCCGGACTGTCGGGATGAATTCGTGAAAGCACTCAATCACGCCGTCGATCTGGGTATGGCAAAAGAGACCCGCTTCGAAACGCCGCTGATGTGGCTGGATAAAGCCGAAACCTGGGCGCTGGCCGACTACTGGGGCAAGCTGAATATCGTTCGCAACGAGACCCTGACCTGCTACAACGGCATTAAAGGGGACGGCTGCGGGCAGTGTGCCGCCTGTAACCTGCGCGCGAACGGTCTGAATCATTATCTTGCGGATAAAGCGGGCGTGATGGCCGCGATGCAGAAAAAGACCGGTCTGAAATAAGGGCTAACTGTCCGCGCTGTCGTACAACAGGAGTCGACAGCGCGGGCATTCCTGAATATTACTTATGCGATCATCAGCTCCAGCTTTTCGCGCAACTCCCCTTCCAGCGGCAACGCTTTCTGGGTTTTGAGATCGATACAGACAAAGGTGATCAGCGCATCGGCCACCACCTGCCCTTCTGGCTCAAGCGTGACGACCTGGCTCAATACACCACTTTTGCCATTCAGTTGTTGGACCTCACTGGTCACGGTGAGCACATCCCCAAGCACAGCCGGGCGGCGGTAGTTAATGTTGATGTTGACGACCACAAACGCGATGTTGTGTGCGGTCAGCCACTGGAAGCTTTCGCTGTTCTCCAGGCCATCCCAGCGCGCCTCTTCAAGAAATTCAAGGTAGCGGGCGTTATTGACGTGCTGGTAAACATCGAGGTGATAACCACGGACTTTGATTTGTGTCTGCATAGCGCAATAGCCTTTCGTTGTTATAGGTTCAGAGGTCATAACTGGTATGACCTCTTTATCCTGGCAAATTTTTGCCGCAGTGCAAGTGATTACGCGATTACAGCGTCAGGTGTGCGAGATTGCGCTCAACCAGCGCGCTGCCCATACCCGGCACCTGCTTGAGATCGTCAAGGGTTTTGAAAGGACCGTACTCCTCGCGGTAGCTAACAATGGCCTGGGCTTTTTTAAGTCCCACACCGTTCATCACGCGCGCGAGCTCTTCTGCCGATGCCGAATTGATGCTGACTCGCGTACCGTCATCCTCTGCACTTTTACCGGCATCAGTCGCTTTTGATTGCGTATAAGCCTGCGCAGCTGAGTCTGTTTTGGTCTGTGCAGCCTGCGCTTTAGCCGAGGGCGACGCCGCCAGCGCGCCCGCACTCATCCCGGAAGTGGCAATAGCCAGTGTAATTAACAGTGCTTTGATTCCACATTTCATGCTGTTTTCTCCTTGTTTGTTGACAGCCACGCCACGATAGCCGTACGAGAAAACAGGGACAAACAGCAGATTGCAGAAATGGAAAAGGCCGCGAAAGCGGCCTTTAGTTTTTGCAGAGCCTTACGAAAATCTGCGAGCAGGTACGTAATTATTGCTCCTGGGTCACCACATCACCCAGCTTGATTTTGGCTTCTTTACGCAGGTTGCTCATCATCGCTTCGAAAGCAATCTGGGCATTATTCTGGGTAATTCCCTGAACCATGGCCTTCTTCTGCGCGTCTGGCAGCGTGCCGGCTTTGACTTCATCCAGCGCCAGAATCACCACGTTACCCTGCATATCGGTCGTGGTGCCAAAGACAGGTTTGTCTTTCGCCGGCAGGCTCAGACCAAACGCCGCCTGGCTGACAGGATCCTGACCGGTACGGCTCAGCGTTTTGGCTTCGCCAAAGCTCAGGCCAGCCGCTTTCAGTGCATCGTTCTTACCGCCTTTCAGATCGGCCAGAATTTTCTCTGCATCCAGTTTTGCCTGCTGTGCCGCTTTGTTGTGTTTGACCAGCGCCACCACCTGATCTTTCACTTCCGCCAGGGGCTTCACTGCCTCGGCTTTGTGCTCGCTGACGCGCAGTACGAACGCACGGTCACCGTCAACGGTAATGATGTCTGAGTTGCTGCCCGGCGTACCGTTCTCACCTACCAGACCACCATTGAAAATGGCATCTGAAACCGGTTTGAAGTTCAGTTCTTCCGGCAGATTTTCATGGCTGAACCAGCCCGTCTCAACCGCTTTCACGCCAGCAGCCTGCTCAGCGCCCGCCAGTGATTCGTTGTCGTTGCTTGCGGCATCGCTCACTTTCTGTTGCAGAGCATAGAAGGCGTCCAGCGCTTTCTCCTGCTTCACTTTCGCAGCGATATCATCACGAACGTCAGCCAGCGGCTTGGTTTTCGCCGCCACGACATCGTCCAGACGCGCCACCAGGAAGCCAACGGAGGATTTGATTACACCAGACAGTTGGCCTTTCTCTTTAAGACCCGCATTTTTCAGCTCATCCGGGGTGGTGGAATCTTCCAGCCAGCCCATATCACCACCGTTTTTGGCAGAAATAATGTCGGTGGATTTTGCTTTCGCCACGGTCGCGAAATCAGCGCCTTTGTTCAGCTCGTCCAGCACGGCTTTTGCTTCTGCTTCCGTTTTGGTCTGGATCACGCTGTAACGGTTACGCTGCGGCTGAGTGAACTGATCCTGATGCTGGTCGTAATAAGACTGGATCTCGGCGTCAGCCGCGTTTTTCTGCATCGCAGCTGCATCCAGCTTGATATAGCTTACGCGGAACTGTTCAGGAGAGATGAAGTTGTTCTTGTTTTGCTCATAGTAAGCATTAACTTCAGCGTCGCTAACCTGCTGTTTCGCCGCCAGTGCATTGACATCAATCGTCGCTTCACGCACCACGCGTTGCTGCGCCACCAGTGCCGCCAGCGCTTCAGTTTCGCCTTTCAGCATGAAATCGGTGCCCACCACCGCGTTGATCAGCTGTTGCGTGGTCAACTGGTTACGCAGCGCCTGTGCGTACTGGTCAGCCGTCATCCCCATCTGGTTAACAATGCTGTTGTAACGCGCGTTGTCGAACTTCCCATTAGACTGGAAAGCCTGCGTCGAGAAGATGGCTTTTTTAACCTGCTCATCGCTGATGCCCAGACCGAGGCTTTTCGCGTACTGGTCCAGCAGCGCTTCGTCGATAAGGCGGTTCAGCGTCTGCTGACGCAGGTTTTTCATATAGCCTTCGTTGGCTGCAAGTTCAGAGTATTGGTCGCCCAGCTGTTGCTGCATGCGGTTACGTTCACCAGCAAAAGCGTTCTCGAACTGCCCACGGCTAATTTCCTGGCCATTCACTTTTGCGGCGTAGTTCGCGCCACCGCCGATGAGGTAACTACTCACACCGGTCAATATGAACGACACGATAATGATACCGAAAATAATCTTGAGCACGAGACTGTTAGCAGCCGTGCGTAAGCTGTCCATCATGGTGTAACAACACTCCGCTGTAGGTGACTGGTTACCTGACGCTGACGGAAAATCCTGACCGTCGCGCGTAAAGGCGTATTGTGACAAGAAAACAGGGCAATTGTCAGCCCACAACTCGCATAAACTCGCACAAATCAGGTCTGGACAAACAAAAAAGGCACATCAAACGATGCGCCCTTGTACTTTTCAGCTTCCCTGGAGCGGGAAAGCAATCAATTTACTGCGTCTTTCAGCGCCTTACCTGCACGGAAACCCGGCACTTTAGCGGCAGCAATGGTGATCTCTTTACCGGTCTGCGGGTTGCGGCCAGTACGGGCAGCACGCTCTTTAACCGCAAAAGTACCGAAGCCTACCAGTGCAACGTCGTCCCCAGCTTGCAGAGATTCAGTAACAGAAGCAATTAAAGCATCTAAAGCACGTCCAGCTGCAGCTTTAGAAATATCAGCACCCGCAGCAATTTTGTCAATCAGTTGAGATTTATTCACTGTTCTCTTCCTCTCTTTATAATTTATATCGCACCTGAATCCTTCACAGCGCGACCGCGCAGCAGTTATATCAGTCCTGCTATGACCTTACAACACCCGTTGTTGATGGCTAACCCAATCAGCAATCTAAATTAGCTATACAAAAAAAGGCTGGCAAGTACGAAATGACTTACCAGCCTTGTTTTTATTAGCGCTCTTTGCGCGAGGTCACTATTTTGCGGTTACAACCTGCATTCCGGACGGTTCATTTTGCAGTGCGAGAGTCAGAACTTCCTCAATGCGTTTCACCGGATGGATCTGCAAATCAGCAATAACGTTGTCCGGAATCTCTTCCAGATCGCGTTTATTCTCGTAAGGAATCAATACGGTTTTGATCCCACCACGGTGTGCCGCCAGCAGTTTTTCTTTTAACCCGCCGATGGGCAGTACCTGACCACGCAGCGTAATTTCACCAGTCATGGCCACATCAGCACGGACCGGGTTCCCCGTCAGGCAGGAAACCAGCGCCGTACACATAGCAATACCCGCGCTTGGGCCATCTTTCGGCG
Organism: Enterobacter sp. DSM 30060; assembly: GCF_013375955.1. Taxonomy (NCBI): domain Bacteria; kingdom Pseudomonadati; phylum Pseudomonadota; class Gammaproteobacteria; order Enterobacterales; family Enterobacteriaceae; genus Enterobacter; species Enterobacter sp. DSM 30060. The sequence continues at coordinate 2,845,684 of NZ_CP056118.1, read as the reverse complement.
TCGCCCCTTCCGGAACATGAACGTGAATGTCGCGTTTTTCGTAGAAATCCGGGTTAATACCCAGTTTTTCCGCGCGCGCACGCACCACGGTCAACGCTGCCTGGATGGACTCCTGCATCACTTCACCGAGCGAGCCAGTGTAGGTCAGCTTGCCTTTACCCGGTACACAGGCGGTTTCAATGGTCAGCAGATCGCCGCCCACTTCCGTCCATGCCAGACCGGTCACCTGACCAACGCGGTTTTCGTTGTCCGCACGACCGTAGTCGAAGCGCTGAACGCCAAGGTAAGCATGCAGATTGTCGCCGTTAATCACAATGTGCTTCAGGCTCTTATCCAGCAGCAGCTGTTTCACCGCCTTACGGCACAGCTTAGAGATCTCACGCTCAAGGCTACGAACGCCCGCTTCACGGGTGTAATAGCGAATGATGCCAATAATCGCGCTGTCCTCGACGGTCAGCTCGTTGGCTTTCAGCGCGTTACGCTCAATCTGTTTCGGCAGCAGGTGCTGCTTAGCAATGTTCAGCTTCTCATCTTCGGTATAACCGGAGAGACGGATCACTTCCATACGGTCCAGCAGCGGGGCCGGAATGTTCATGGAGTTGGAGGTCGCCACGAACATCACATCGCTCAGGTCGTAGTCCACTTCCAGGTAGTGATCGCTGAACGCCACGTTCTGTTCTGGATCAAGCACTTCCAGCAGCGCCGACGCCGGATCGCCACGCATGTCCGAAGACATTTTGTCGATCTCATCGAGCAGGAACAGCGGGTTTTTAACCCCCACTTTCGCCATCTTCTGGATCAGCTTGCCCGGCATAGAACCGATGTAGGTACGGCGGTGACCGCGGATTTCCGCTTCATCGCGTACGCCGCCCAGCGCCATACGGATATACTTACGTCCGGTCGCTTTGGCGATGGACTGGCCCAGAGAGGTTTTACCCACGCCTGGAGGCCCTACCAGGCACAGAATTGGACCTTTGATTTTGTTCACACGGCTCTGTACCGCGAGGTACTCAAGAATGCGGTCTTTCACGCGTTCCAGGCCGTAGTGGTCGGTATCGAGGATTTCCTGCGCCTGACGCAGGTCTTTTTTGACCTTGCTGCGGGCATTCCACGGAACCTGCACCATCCACTCAATATAGCCGCGCACGACGGTCGCCTCTGCCGACATCGGAGACATCATTTTCAGCTTCTGCAACTCAGCTTCGGCTTTCTCTTTCGCCTCTTTCGGCATCTTCGCCGCGTCGATCTTACGCTTCAGCGCTTCGTTTTCATCCGGCGCATCGTCCATCTCGCCGAGCTCTTTCTGAATGGCTTTCATTTGCTCGTTCAGATAGTACTCACGCTGCGATTTTTCCATCTGCTTTTTGACGCGGTTGCGAATGCGCTTCTCAACCTGGAGCAGATCGATCTCAGACTCCATCATCGCCATCAGGTATTCCAGACGTTCGTTAACGTCGGACATTTCCAGCACGGACTGTTTGTCAGCCAGCTTCAGCGGCATGTGCGCAGCGATGGTATCCGCCAGACGTGCAGGATCGTCGATGCTGTTCAGCGACGTCAGCACTTCAGGTGGGATTTTCTTGTTCAGCTTGATGTAGCCTTCAAACTGGCTGATCGCGGTGCGTACCAGCACTTCCTGCTCGCGCTCATCAAGTTCCGGTGAATCAAGGTACTCTGCCTTCGCAGAGAAGTGCTCGCCATCGTCTGACAGAGTGGTAATACGCGCGCGCTGTAAGCCTTCCACCAGCACCTTCACGGTGCCATCTGGCAGCTTCAGCATCTGCAAAATAGAGGCCACGGTCCCGACGGTGAAAAGATCGTTTACACCCGGCTCATCCGTTGATGCTTCCTTCTGCGCAACCAACATGATTTTTTTATCATGATCCATGGCGGCTTCGAGGCAACGGATAGATTTTTCCCGCCCTACAAATAAGGGTATGACCATGTGCGGATAAACCACCACATCGCGCAACGGCAATACGGGGATTTCAATGCGTTCAGAACGCTCAGGATTCATAGAGCTCTCTCTTAGTTTAGTGTCCGCCAGGTAAACTGGTCATGTAACTGTGCTTCACACAACCATTAACATGTAATTCAGTATATGGGGATGTTTCCCATACATTCAACGCCATGAATACGGAAAAAGTAAAGGGGAGATAAAATCCCCCCTTTTTGATTAACTGATTGTATGAAATGGTGAATTATTCGCCAGATGCCTGCTGCGCTTCCGGTTTACCGTAAATCAGTAACGGCTTGGTCTGGCCACCAATGACGGACTCGTCGATCACGACTTTTTCGACATCTTCCATAGAAGGAAGATCGTACATCGTGTCGAGCAATGCTGCTTCCACGATAGAACGCAGGCCACGGGCACCGGTTTTACGCGCCATCGCTTTCTTGGCAATCGCGTCCAGTGCTTCGTCACGGAATTCCAGCTCAACGCCTTCCAGATTAAACAGCGCCTGATACTGCTTGGTCAGCGCGTTTTTCGGCTCTTTCAGGATCTGAATCAGCGCGTCTTCGCTCAGTTCGTTCAGGGTCGCCACAACCGGCAGACGGCCGATAAATTCCGGAATCAAACCAAATTTGATCAGATCTTCCGGTTCAACCTGCGCCAGCAGCTGGCCTTCGTTTGGTTTTTCAGACGTAGCTTTCACCGTTGCGCCAAAACCAATGCCGGAGCCGGTTTCCACACGGTGAGAGATCACTTTATCCAGGCCTGCAAACGCACCACCACAGATAAACAGGATCTTGGAGGTATCAACCTGCAAGAATTCCTGCTGCGGATGTTTACGCCCACCCTGCGGTGGAACAGCCGCAACCGTACCTTCAATCAGCTTCAGGAGCGCCTGCTGCACGCCTTCGCCCGAGACGTCACGGGTGATGGATGGGTTGTCTGATTTACGGGAGATTTTGTCAATCTCATCGATATAGACGATCCCGCGCTGGGCTTTCTGTACGTCGTAATCGCACTTCTGGAGCAGCTTCTGGATAATATTTTCAACGTCTTCGCCCACATAACCGGCTTCGGTCAGGGTGGTGGCATCCGCCATGGTGAACGGAACATCCAGCAGGCGCGCCAGCGTTTCCGCCAGCAACGTTTTACCGGAACCCGTAGGCCCGATCAGCAGAATGTTACTTTTGCCCAGTTCCACGCCATTGCTGGTATCGCCGTTACGCAGACGCTTGTAGTGGTTGTATACCGCCACCGCCAGCACTTTTTTCGCCTGCTCCTGACCAATGACATAGTCGTCCAGGTGGTGGCGAATCTCGTGTGGCGTTGGTAACGCGCTGCGCTCACGGTGCGGCGCGACTTCTTTAATCTCTTCGCGAATGATGTCGTTACATAAATCGACGCATTCGTCGCAGATATACACGGACGGCCCGGCAATCAGTTTACGCACTTCATGCTGGCTTTTGCCGCAAAAAGAGCAGTACAGCAGTTTGCCCGAACCATCTTTGCGTTTATCTGTCATGAGTCCAAACCTCTTTTTAAGTTCTATGTGCCGCACATGACGACGCAAATGCCATACTCAGACGCAAGCTGCTTACAGGCAACGTGCCGCCCTAAATTAGTATAGCGGCACACTCGCGTCGCGGGCATCAATTACGATGGGTCAAAATGGAGTCGACTAAGCCGTACTCAACTGCCTCAGGTGCAGACAGGAAGCGATCGCGCTCGGTATCGCGCTCGATCTGCTCGAGTGGTTGACCCGTATGCTGCGCCATAAGTTCATTCATGCGCGCTTTTACTTTCAGAATTTCTCGGGCGTGGATTTCAATATCCGTCGCCTGGCCCTGGTAACCACCCAGCGGCTGGTGAATCATCACGCGGGAGTTAGGCAGGCAGAAACGCTTACCTTTCGCCCCTGCGGTTAACAGGAAAGCCCCCATGGACGCCGCCTGTCCCATACAGATGGTGCTGACATCCGGCTTGATGAATTGCATGGTGTCATAAATAGACATGCCCGCCGTAATCACACCGCCCGGCGAGTTGATGTACAGGTAAATGTCTTTTTCCGGGTTTTCCGCTTCCAGGAACAGCATCTGCGCCACGATCAGGTTAGCCATATGGTCTTCCACCTGGCCGGTCAGAAAGATAACGCGTTCCTTGAGCAGACGGGAATAGATATCGAAAGATCGCTCACCGCGTGAGGTCTGTTCAATAACCATTGGCACCAGCGCCATATGGGGTGCAAAGTTATCTCGTTCGCCACTGTATGACATTTCCGTCTCCTGGTTCAAAATTGAAAACACCTGCTGTACTGATTGTAACCTTATGGACGGATTATCAGCCAGTCTCAATCATCGTGATTACATACTAATGGGGGTCGCCATGCCCTATTTCAAGCATAACAACGTTTTGTTGTAACGCTAACACTGAAAGGGCGTTTTAGCACCCTTCCAGGACTAAAGCTGTGATAAAAAAAACCCGTCGCCGGAGGGCAACGGGTTTTTTGTTCAAACTTTAAACCGTTGGGGCGAAATTACGCCTGCTGGTTCATCAGTTCGGTGAAAGAGGTCTCTTTTTCGGTTACTTTCGCTTTCGCCAGTACCGCTTCAACAGCCTGCTCTTCCAGTGCAACGTTGCGCATGTTGTCCATCAGCTCTTTGTTCTTACCGTAGAACTCGATCACTTCTGATGGATCTTCATATGCAGAAGCCATCTCTTCGATCAGGCCTTTCACACGCTCTTCGTCAGCTTTCAGCTCGTGGGTACGAATCACTTCGCCCAGCAGCAGGCCAACAACAACGCGACGTTTCGCTTGCTCTTCGAACAGCTCGCGTGGCAGTTCCATCGCTTGCTGCTGGTTGCCACCGAAGCGCTGTGCAGCCTGACGGCGCAGAACGTCGATTTCGCTGTCGATCAGGGCAGCAGGAACGTCGATGTCGTTCGCTTTCACCAGACCTTCAATCGCCTGAGACTTCACGCGGTTACGTACAGCGCCGTTCAGCTCGCGCTCCATGTTTTTACGCACTTCAGCACGCAGACCCGCAACAGAACCATCTTCCACGCCGAAACGCTTGATGAATTCTTCAGTCAGTTCTGGCAGTTCGCGCTCTTCAACTTTCTTCAGGTTGATGACGAACTTCGCTGCTTTACCTTTCAGGTTTTCAGCGTGGTATTCTTCAGGGAAGGTCACGTCGATGGTGAACTCTTCGCCTGCTTTGTGGCCTTTGATACCGTCTTCGAAGCCTGGGATCATACGACCCTGGCCCATCGCCAGTACGAAATCAGACGCTTTACCGCCTTCGAACTCTTCGCCGTCTACTGAACCGGTGAAGTCGATGGTTACGCGGTCTTCCGCGTCAACAGCGCCTTCTTTCTCTTTCCAGTTCGCCTGCTGCTTACGCAGGGTATCCAGCATGCCGTCAACGTCTTCGTCAGTCACGGAAACGATCGGTTTTTCAACTTCGATTGATTCCAGACCTTTCAGCTCAACTTCCGGGTACACTTCGAACTCTACGGAATAGGTGAAGTCTTCGCCCTGCTTGTATTCACCTGGAACGTAGTTTGGCGCGCCGGCTGGATTGATTTTTTCTTTGATGATCGCGTCGATAAAGTTGCGGCTCATCAGTTCACCCAGCACATCCTGACGCACGGAAGCGCCATAACGCTGAGCAACAACATTCATTGGTACTTTGCCCTTGCGGAAGCCGTCAATACGTACTTTTTTTGCTACGTTGACCAGCTCGCTTTTCACAGCAGTTTCGATGCTGTCAGCAGCGATAGTAATCGTTACACGGCGGCCAAGGCCTTGAGTGGTTTCAACTGAAACTTGCATCTTGTTACCTCAAAAAAATCACAGTGCTCGGTCAACTCTGAATCTGTCTGTTATACCGGGATGCTCTCTTATGTGCAGATTCACATTCCCTGTCGCCAGAATCATCCCGAAGACATTCAATAAGACGCGGCATTATAGCGGCATCACTTAGGTGAGTCGAGAACGGTTGGAGCATGTTGCTGCGGCTTTTTTCACACTTTAAGGCTATTTTTAGCCTTAAAAACGCGCCATCCGCTCAAAACTCAGACAAAACAAAACGGCCCGAAGGCCGTTTTGACGAAATCTGTAAGCAACATACTGGAAAAACTCCGGCGGTTGCAAATCCGATTTATCAGGCGATGGTGCCTGCACCCCGACAAGGCGGTGATGCGAATACCGTATCCTGCAGCCCTTCCCATTCCTTAATGGTGTAGGTATGCAGCGCCAGCGCATGTACGGTTGTGGAGAGTTCTTCCGTCAAGGTGCTGTAGATCAAGCGGTGTCGGTTCAGGAAACGTTCTCCCGTGAAGCGATCGCTGACCAGAACCACTTTGAAGTGGCTTTCAGAACCTGCCGGCACGTTATGACGATAGCTTTCGTCGACAACTTCGAGAAACACAGGGTTGAACGCTGCCCTTAATTTTTCTTCTATCTGTTCACGTATCATCATGAAATCACTCCTCCGACAACGCTAAGATGTCACCCATCCCTTTAAATATTAGCCGCTTTTACCGGTTCCATTACACCGTGACAACAAATATTTAGCTTTCGTCTGATTTTCTCATCCAAACGGATGAAGTTCACTATGAGGTTCATACGTTTTGTCACTTACAGGCAGAGAAAAGCGGCAAGGTGGTCAGTTTTCGGACAAGGCGATGAATTTACATGCGTTGACCACTTCCCCTGGCCGTTGGCGATGTTATGATGGCGGCAATTTTTCTCTCTTTGCTTACGATTCGTTGAGAACCCGAAAATGTTAAAAAAAATCTTCTTTCCGTTGGTAGCACTCTTTATGCTCGCCGGTTGCGCAACCCCGCCGACGACCATTGACGTTTCACCAAAAATTACCCTGCCTCAGCAGGATCCAAGCCTGATGGGCGTGACGGTCAGCATTAATGGCGCCGATCAGCGTCAGGACCAGGCGCTGGCGAAAGTGACTCGCGACAACCAGCAGGTTACGCTGACCGCTTCCCGCGACCTGCGCTTCCTGTTGCAGGAAGTACTGGAAAAACAGATGACCTCCCGTGGCTACATGATTGGCCCAAGCGGCGCGGTTGATCTGCAAATCATCGTGAACAACCTGTACGCTGACGTCTCTCAGGGTAACGTTCGCTACAACATTGCGACCAAAGCCGATATCTCCATCATCGCTACCGCGAAGAACGGCAACAAGATGAACAAAAACTACCGTGCAAGCTATTCCGTTGAAGGCGCATTCCAGGCCTCCAACAAAAATATCGCTAACGCGGTTAACAGCGTGCTGACTGACACCATTGCCGACATGGCACAGGACACCAGCATTCACGACTTCATCAAGCAGAACGCACGTTAATCCTGCTGACTGACCCGGTGCTTCACCGGGTCAGTTCATAAGAACATGTCCAGTCACTACTTACGCATTTTCCAGCAACCGAAATCAGCTATTCTGCTGATCCTGGGTTTCGCCTCCGGTTTACCCCTTGCGCTCACCTCCGGCACGTTACAGGCGTGGATGACGGTTGAGAACATCGATCTTAAAACCATTGGTTTCTTCTCGCTCGTCGGCCAGGCTTACGTCTTTAAGTTCCTGTGGTCGCCAGTGATGGATCGCTATACCCCACCGTTCCTCGGGCGCCGTCGCGGCTGGTTAGTGATGACGCAGGTGCTGCTGTTGCTCGCCATTGCCGCAATGGGTTTCCTTGAACCGTCAACGCAGCTGCGCTGGATGGCCGCGCTTGCGGTGGTCATCGCCTTCTGCTCCGCCTCGCAGGACATTGTTTTTGACGCCTGGAAAACGGACGTCCTGCCAGCAGAAGAGCGTGGCGCCGGTGCGGCAATCAGCGTGCTCGGCTACCGCCTGGGTATGCTGGTTTCCGGCGGACTCGCACTGTGGCTTGCTGACCGCTATCTCGGCTGGCAGGGCATGTACTGGCTGATGGCCGCACTGCTGATCCCCTGCATTATTGCCACCCTATTCGCGCCTGAACCGAGCGATGTGATCCCGGTTCCACGCTCGCTGGAGCAGGCCGTCGCCGCACCGCTGCGCGACTTCTTTGGTCGCAATAATGCCTGGCTGATCCTGCTGCTTATTGTCCTTTATAAGCTTGGCGACGCTTTCGCCATGAGTCTGACCACTACCTTCCTGATCCGCGGCGTCGGGTTTGATGCGGGCGAGGTCGGCGTGGTGAACAAAACCCTGGGGCTGTTTGCCACGATTGTCGGCGCGCTGTACGGCGGCGTATTGATGCAGCGCCTGACGCTGTTCCGCGCTCTGCTGATATTTGGCATCCTTCAGGGCGCATCGAATGCCGGTTACTGGCTGCTGTCGATCACCGACAAGAATATGATCAGTATGGGGACGGCGGTATTCTTTGAGAACCTGTGCGGCGGTATGGGCACTGCGGCATTTGTCGCCCTGCTGATGACGCTGTGCAATAAGTCATTTTCCGCTACCCAGTTTGCGCTGCTCTCTGCCCTTTCCGCCGTCGGGCGCGTATACGTTGGCCCCGTCGCGGGCTGGTTTGTTGAAGCCTACGGTTGGCCGACCTTTTATCTCTTCTCGGTGGTGGCGGCCGTGCCGGGGATTTTATTGCTGCTGGTCTGTCGCCAGACGCTGGAATATACCCAGCGGACGGAACACTTCATGCCGCGCACGGAATATCACGCTGCCTATCGGTTTGCCCTGCGTCTGCTAATGGCAGGTTGTCTTGCCCTGGTAGGGTGGCTCACGGTGCTCATCATGAATGCGACTACCGACTTGTCACTTCCTTTTGAAACCCTTCTGCTTGATGCAGGTGTGTTTCTCGCCCTGGCGGGGATCCTGACGGGTGGGATGCTGGATTTCATGTCATTACGAAAGACGCAGATGACATGAAGTAAAAAGCGAAAGGTTATTTCCCGTTGTAATAACAGCCCGAAATTATAACGGTGAAATAACCGCCATCGACAAAAAAATATTTGTTGTTTTGTGCGGGATAGCATTCGGAAATTATTGGAGCTTATTTCGCTACGCTATTTTTCATTAAACGATTCAGCATTCGAAACATTGAATTTTCGTTTTTTAGTTGTCTTTTTATTGATAATTAATTGTTAACTAATTGTGTGTTTTTCGCAATGGTTATACCAATTGTCCCTTTTGCGGTATGCTGGGGCACCCTTTCGTTATAACGCCCACTCCGTGCGGCTTCCGTCTGGAAACGCGACATAATTTGCAACACTTGTGACATGTGCGGCAGAACCCAGTAACACCTTCCTGACACAGGGCTAATGATGTTTACAGTAATGTAACCTTCCCGTAAAATGCCCCCACACTTTAAACGCCACCAGACTCCCGTGGAATTGAGGTCGTTAAATGAGACTCAGGAAATACAATAAAAGTTTGGGATGGTTGTCATTATTCGCAGGCACTGTATTACTCAGTGGCTGCGATTCTGCACTACTAGACCCCAAAGGACAGATTGGACTGGAACAACGTTCATTGATACTGACGGCTTTTGGCCTGATGTTGATTGTGGTTATTCCTGCCATCTTGATGGCTGTTGGTTTCGCCTGGAAGTATCGTGCGAGCAATAAAGATGCGAAGTATAGCCCTAACTGGTCACACTCCAATAAAGTGGAAGCTGTGGTCTGGACGGTACCTATTCTGATCATCCTGTTCCTTGCTGTACTGACCTGGAAAACCACTCACGCACTTGAGCCGAGCAAACCGCTGGTTCACGATGAAAAACCCATTACCATTGAAGTGGTCTCCATGGACTGGAAATGGTTCTTCATCTATCCAGAACAGGGTATTGCTACCGTGAATGAAATCGCCTTCCCGGCGAACACTCCGGTTCAGTTCAAAGTGACCTCCAACTCCGTAATGAACTCCTTCTTCATCCCACGTCTGGGCAGCCAGATTTACGCGATGGCCGGTATGCAGACTAACCTGCATCTGATTGCGAATGAAGCAGGCACCTACGACGGTATCTCCGCCAGCTATAGTGGCCCGGGCTTCTCGGGTATGAAGTTCAAAGCTATCGCTACGCCAGACCGCGCGACTTTCGACCAGTGGGTTGCAAAAGCGAAGCAGTCTCCTAACACCATGTCTGACATGGCGGCGTTCGAAAAAGTGGCTGCACCTAGCGAATACAACAAGGTGGAGTACTTCTCTAACGTGAAACCGAATCTGTTCAAAGATGTTATTGGCAAATTTATGGATCACGGCATGAGCATGGACATGACCCAGCCTGAAGGCGAGCACAACACGCACCAGGGTATGGAAGGCATGGACATGAGCCACGCGGAAACCGCTCACTAAGGGGCCGAGGAAGAAAATGTTCGGAAAATTGACATTGGATGCGGTGCCGTACCATGAACCCATTATCATGGTTACGATTGCTGCAATTATCATTGGTGGCGCGGCCTTAGTTGGCCTGATCACTTACTTCGGTAAGTGGAGCTACCTGTGGAACGAGTGGCTGACTTCGGTTGACCACAAAAAACTCGGCATCATGTACTGCATCGTCGGTATCGTCATGTTAATTCGTGGCTTTGCGGATGCAATCATGATGCGTAGCCAGCAGGCGCTTGCGTCTGCGGGCGAAGCCGGATTCCTGCCACCGCACCACTACGATCAGATCTTTACTGCTCACGGCGTTATCATGATCTTCTTCGTGGCGATGCCGCTGGTAATCGGTCTGATGAACGTTGTCGTTCCGCTGCAAATCGGCGCGCGCGACGTTGCGTTCCCGTTCCTGAACAACCTGAGCTTCTGGTTCACCGTTGTCGGCGTTATCCTGGTTAACCTGTCACTGGGTGTGGGCGAATTTGCTCAGACCGGCTGGCTGGCCTACCCGCCACTTTCGGGAATTGAGTACAGTCCGGGCGTGGGCGTTGACTACTGGATTTGGGCGCTTCAGCTCTCCGGTGTCGGTACCACCCTGACCGGTATTAACTTCTTCGTGACCATCCTGAAGATGCGTGCACCAGGTATGACGATGTTCAAGATGCCAGTATTTACCTGGGCATCTCTGTGCGCCAACGTCCTGATTATCGCGTCGTTCCCAATTCTGACCGTCACCATCGCGCTGCTGACCCTGGATCGCTATCTGGGTACCCATTTCTTCACGAATGATATGGGTGGCAACATGATGATGTACATCAACCTGATTTGGGCCTGGGGTCACCCGGAAGTGTACATCCTGGTTCTGCCGGTGTTCGGTGTGTTCTCCGAAATCGCGGCAACCTTCTCGCGTAAACGTCTGTTTGGTTACACCTCTCTGGTGTGGGCAACCGTGTGTATTACCGTCCTGTCGTTCATCGTCTGGCTGCACCACTTCTTCACCATGGGTGCGGGCGCCAACGTAAACGCCTTCTTTGGTATTACCACTATGATTATCGCGATCCCGACCGGGGTTAAGATCTTCAACTGGCTGTTCACCATGTACCAGGGCCGTATCCAGTTCCACTCAGCGATGCTGTGGACCATCGGCTTCATCGTGACCTTCTCCGTAGGTGGGATGACCGGCGTGCTGCTGGCGGTTCCGGGCGCTGACTTTGTCCTGCACAACAGTCTGTTCCTGATTGCGCACTTCCATAACGTTATCATCGGCGGCGTCGTCTTCGGCTGCTTCGCAGGTGTGACCTACTGGTGGCCAAAAGCGTTCGGTTTCACCCTGAACGAAAAATGGGGCAAACGCGCGTTCTGGTTCTGGATCATCGGCTTCTTCGTGGCGTTTATGCCGCTGTACGTGCTGGGCTTCATGGGGATGACCCGTCGTCTGAGCCAGCAGATCGATCCGCAGTTCCATCCGATGCTAATGATTGCAGCGGGCGGCGCCGCGCTGATTGCCTGCGGTATCCTGTGCCAGCTGATTCAGTACTACGTGTCTATCCGTGACCGTAACCTGAACCGCGACCTGACCGGTGACCCGTGGGGTGGCCGTACGCTGGAGTGGTCTACCTCTTCTCCACCTCCGTTCTATAACTTTGCCGTAGTGCCGCACATTCATGAGCGTGACGCATTCTGGGAAATGAAAGAAAAAGGTGAAGCGTACAAGCAACCTGAACATTACGAAGAGATCCATATGCCGAAAAACAGCGGTGCGGGCATCGTGATTGCCGCCTTCGCAACGGTATTTGGTTTCGCAATGATCTGGCACATCTGGTGGATGGCGATTGTTGGCTTCGCTGGCATCGTAATCAGCTGGATTGTGAAGAGCTTTGACGAGGACGTGGACTACTACGTACCAGTCCGTGAAGTTGAAAAGCTGGAAAACCAGCATTTTGACGAGATTTCTAAAGCGGGGCTGAAAAATGGCAACTGATACTCTGGCGCACTCGACTGCCCACGCGCATGAACATGCGCACCATGATACAGGACCGACGAAAGTCTTCGGTTTCTGGATCTACCTGATGAGCGACTGCATCCTGTTCTGCTGTCTGTTCGCAACCTATGCCGTTCTGGTGAACGGCACAGCGGGCGGCCCGACCGGTAAGGACATCTTTGAGCTGCCGTTCGTTCTGGTTGAAACCGCACTGCTGTTATTCAGCTCCATCACCTACGGCATGGCGGCTATCGCCATGTACAAAAACAACAAAAGCCAGGTTGTTTCCTGGCTGGCGTTGACCTGGTTATTTGGTGCTGGCTTTATCGGGATGGAAATCTATGAATTCCATCACCTGATTGCGGAAGGCTTTGGTCCGGATCGCAGTGGCTTCCTGTCAGCGTTCTTCGCGCTGGTCGGCACCCACGGTCTGCACGTGACCTCGGGTCTGATCTGGATGGCAGTGCTGATGTTCCAGATCTCCCGTCGCGGCCTGACCAGTACTAACCGTACCCGTATCATGTGCCTGAGCCTGTTCTGGCACTTCCTGGACGTGGTATGGATCTGTGTGTTCTCTGTTGTCTATCTGATGGGGGCGATGTAATGAGTCATTCTAACGATCATGGCGCTTCCCACGGCAGCGTAAAAACCTACATGACAGGTTTCATCCTGTCGATCATCCTGACGGTGATCCCGTTCTGGATGGTGATGAACGGTTCTGCATCTAAGCCGGTTATCCTAGGCGCAATCCTGGTGACCGCGGTGATTCAGATTCTGGTGCATCTGGTTTGCTTCCTGCACATGAATACCAAGTCCGATGAAGGCTGGAACATGACGGCCTTTATCTTTACCGTGATTATCATCGCTATCCTGGTAGTCGGTTCCATCTGGATTATGTGGAACCTTAACTACAACATGATGGTTCACTAAGAGCGGCGAGTATGTTTAAGCAATACCTGCAAGTCACGAAACCAGGCATCATCTTTGGCAACCTGATCTCCGTAATCGGAGGGTTCCTGCTGGCCTCTAAAGGCAGCATTGATTACACCCTCTTTATTTACACGCTGGTCGGTGTGTCACTGGTGGTTGCGTCCGGTTGTGTATTTAACAACTACATCGACATGGATATCGACAAGAAGATGGAAAGGACCAAAAATCGGGTGCTGGTTAAAGGCCTGATTGCTCCTTCCGTCTCGCTGGTGTACGCCACCTTGCTGGGTATTGCTGGCTTTATGCTGCTGTGGTTTGGTGCTAACCCGCTGGCCTGCTGGCTGGGGGTGATGGGGTTCGTGGTGTATGTAGGCGTCTACAGCCTGTATATGAAACGCCACTCCGTCTACGGCACGCTGATTGGTTCTCTCTCCGGCGCTGCGCCGCCGGTGATTGGCTACTGCGCCGTCACGAACGAGTTCGACAGCGGTGCGCTGATCCTGCTGGCTATCTTTAGCCTGTGGCAGATGCCGCACTCCTACGCCATCGCGATTTTCCGCTTTAAGGATTATCAGGCAGCGAACATTCCGGTTCTGCCGGTCGTGAAAGGCATCTCAGTTGCCAAAAACCACATCACGCTGTACATCATCGCTTTTGCCGTGGCAACGCTGATGCTCTCTCTGGGCGGTTACGCCGGATATAAATATCTGGTGGTGGCCGCTGCGGTGAGCGTCTGGTGGCTCGGCATGGCTCTGCGCGGTTACAAAGTGGAAGATGACAAGGTCTGGGCACGCAAGCTGTTTGTGTTCTCGATTGTCGCCATCACCTCCCTGTCCGTGATGATGTCCGTAGACTTCATGGTGCCAGATTCACAAAGCCTGCTGACGTACGTCTGGTAAGAAGACTGAAGTGAAAACGCCGGGTTTAACCCGGCGTTTTTTATTGGTACGGCGTAACCCCTTTCTTTAACAGTATATTGCCGTATTTCGCTGTCTCGCCTGTCACCACAATGGCGTACGCTTTCTGTGCCCGCGCATAAAACGCATAACGGTCAATACGCATAATCCCCTCCCCTCCCGCCTCACCAAAGAGTGCGTTGCGATAGCGTGCTTCTACCTGTATATCGAGCGTATCCCCGTCGACAGGGGCCATCATCACCAGCGGTGGCGCATAGCTGTCGAGTTCAAACAGCGGTATCACCGCGGCCAGCAAATCGCTGATGAGCAGGCCATCTGCGCGGATCGTCTTTGGCCCCAGGCTGTGCGCGGGAAAGTGAGCGTCTGCAAAAATAATCTCGTCACCATGGCCCATCTCTGCCAGCGTTTTCAGCAGCTCGGGTGAAATCAGTGGGGATATCGTTTTAAGCACGGCTTTGCTCCTCAGGATAGAAATAACGGTAACGATAGTGGACCCGATCGCGAGCAGCCTCAGCGCTGGCCGTTTCACCGACGCCCCACCATCCGTACAAAGACGCCCCCAGCACGGTCGTATCTGCATCTTCAAGAACCTTCACCGGGATCCCAAGCGCATTGGACTTGAGCTGATTCCACAGCATATTGCGGCTACCTCCCCCCACCAGCAGGAGTTCACGCGCCTTAAATTGCGCGATCGCCTCCAGCGCCTGGAGTTTTTCTTGCAGATGCACCGTGAGTCCTTCCAGGGCTGCGCGGTAAAAATGGGCTGGCGTGGTGGTGAGCGTAACGCCCTGCCAGCCGGCGAGCGGAGAATCGAGCAACTGGGTATTCATCGTGACGCCATCCGCCCCGTACGGAATTGCCGCCGCCTGAGCCAGAATAGTGTCCCAGTTGACATCAGGCGACCAGAACAGCGCGCGGATCCACTCCAGTACGCCAGACGCCAGATATTGCATTCCCGGATTATAGAGCCCCGTCCGGCTATCCAGTTCGCAGGTCGCGCCCGGGTATTGCCCCAGTAAAGCGGTATCAACCTGCGAGGTGCGCGCCATTAAAATCTCCCAGGTTCCCGAAGAGAGAACCGGCTCATTAATTCCCGCACCGGCGCCAAAAAGGGCAAACTGCGTATCGTGCCCGGCGGAGATCACCGGCACACCGCAAGGCAATCCGAGTCTGGATGCAGCGTCGGGCTGCAGTTCACCCATCATCTCTCCGGGGGAAACCAGCGGCGGGAAAAGGGAATGAGGCACGCCGATCTTGCTTAAGATCGTTTCGCTGAAGCACCGCTGATGCAGATCGAACATCTGACTGGTACCGGCCATCGTGAGATCGGTCGTCATTTTTCCGGTCAGGCGATGGTTGATTAGCGAGGAGATAAAAAGCCAGGCGTGAGCACGCTGTAACAGATCGGGATGGTTGTCCTGAAGCCAGCCTAGCTTATACAACGTGTTGAAACTAAACTGCCCAACGCCGGTGATCTGCTGTAGTTCAGCCGGGGAGCACAAACGGGCAACCGCTTCCATCACTGGCACGGTCCGTGGACATTTCCAGCTGATGATCGGGTAAAGCAGTTCTCCCCGCTCATCTACCAGCGCGCCATCCACGCCAAAGGTCGTCACACTCATTCCGCACAGTTGATGCTTGCTCAGCACTGCGCTGATTTTCTGACAACAGACGGCAAAACGTTGCATGATGGCGTCGAGCGACCACTGGTGCCAGGCCGGATTTTCAGCGGCACTTTCGCTTTCGTTCGCCACCGAGGCTCGCGCCACAATATTCCCTTCAGGATCCAGCGCAATGGCGCGCACGTTCGTCGCGCCACAATCGAGAACCAGAAAACATTTTTTCATTGCGGTCCCCACAGGCTGCCAGTCCGCCGGAGCAGGCTGGCAAACCGGCTTATTGTTTGTATAACGGTCCGTAATTTTCACAGGCGCGGTAATCCTGCCCTTCCGGATCCATACCGTGAGCGCCCCAGGCCGTCGGCCGATAAATAAGCGCCTCCGGTACGTTATGCATGCACACGGGAATGCGCAGCATGGACGCCATGGTGATGAAATCAGCACCGACGTGCCCGACGGTTAGCACCCCGTGGTTAGCCCCCCAGTTCGCCATCACTGAATAGACGTCGCTGAACGGGCCTTTACCGGTCAGACGTGGGGCAAACCAGGTGGTGGGCCAGGTTGAATCGGTGCGCTTATTCAGAATGTCATGTACTTGTTCCGGCAGCTCAACACTCCAGCCTTCCGCTATCTGTAATACCGGGCCCACCCCCTTGATGAGGTTTACGCGGGTCATGGTAAATGGCACGCCACCTCGGGTGAGGAAGTTTGATGAGAAACCGCCCCCGCGAAAGTATTCATGCACCGCCGGACACCAGTGGGTTGCGGCCAGGCACGCGTTGGCTTCCTGCTCAGTAATGTCCCAGTGTGGTTTCAGGGTCGGTTTCCCCTCGGCATCTTTCTGCTCCGCTGTACCGTCCAGTGCCGCCGAGCCGGAGTTGATCAGATGAATAATGCCCTGCTCAGCCCGTCCAGTGAGTTTCTGGCCGGTAACACGCTCAACCGACTCTGGCGACCAGTAGGTGCGCACGTCGGCAAAGATTTGCGCTGTACCGGTCATCAGATGTCCAAACAGCATTGCTACCCCGTTCAGGCTGTCATTTTCCGTCGCCACCACCAACGGCTGGCGAATACCGTTCCAGTCAAAGGAGCTGTTCAGCAGCGCCTCTGCGGTATCGCCATTTGGATACTGATCCGTCCAGTGGCGCTGTCCCTGGAACCCGGACGCGATGGCGTTATAGCCCAGAGATTCCTCCACGCGGCCCATCGCAGCGAGTTTTGGGTTACCCTGCATCATGTCGCGGATGCACATCGCCATCAGCAGACTCTCCCGGAGGATCGCGGCATTCTCCTGTTCATTGCGACGATACTGATCCGCGTTTTTATCCTCGCCGAAATGGAAATGTGCTTGCGCCCAGTCCAGGGCCAGCTCAAGTTCTTGCTCGTCGTAAATCTTATGATCGATGCGGCGACGCAGTTCGGTCATATCCACCGCCTGCACCTTCATCCCCAGCCAGGATTCAAAGAAGTTGTGATCGACAATCGAGCCCGCAATCCCCATCGAGACGCCGCCCACCGACAGATAACTTTTCCCCTTCATGCTGGCGACCGCCAGGCCCGCGCGGGCGAAGCGCAACAATTTTTCCTCAACGTCTGCCGGGATGGTCTCGTCGCCCGCATCCTGTACATCGTGGCCATATATGGAAAACGCCGGGATCCCTTTCTGGTTATGCGCCGCCAGTGCCGCCGCGAGATATACTGCCCCCGGACGCTCGGTGCCGTTAAAGCCCCAGATCGCTTTCGGACGCAGCGGATCCATATCAATGGTTTCACTCCCGTAACACCAGCAGGGGGTGACGGTGATCGTCAGACCAACGTGGCACGTGCTGAACTTCTCTTCGCAAGCAGCGGCCTCCGCCATTCCGGCAATGCAGCTATCGGCAATCACGCACTCAACGGGCGTACCGCAGGGGTGGCGTAATTTTTCACTGAGTAGCGCCGCCGTGGCTTTCGCCATGTTCATGGTCTGCTCTTCCAGAGACTCGCGTACGCCCATTCGGCGGCCATCAATAACAGGTCGAATGCCAATACGGGGTAACGCTTTTATCGTTTTCATAGCCCTTCCTCACGTTGGTTAACCTATCCGTCTCAGGGGCATAGCCGTGAAAAAGCGCCCAGGCAGCGCCGTGAACGGAAAGTGGTGAAATTTGCTAACTCGAATTAGCTTAGGGTTCACACTAAAAATGAGACAAGATAAATGTGCAGGATCTGTGAGCAGTTTCACGATGAGAGGTCAAAATTCGATCAACGTCAGGTATTACGATTCAGCAAAAACTAAACATATCGTTTAAATTCAATCAAATAACAAAATACCTTTGCACGACGTCACAATTTGAATACAAATGATTTGGCTAAATTATAACCCTAAAATAGCTTTTAAGGACGAAAGCTAAGTCGAGTTAGCTTATTAACTAAATCACTGTGGCTTGTGATTCATTGCCTTTCCAACACAGGAATTTTGCAATGTCAGAGACTCTTATTCAGATGACGTGCATTACCAAACGCTTTCCCGGCGTGCTGGCGCTGAATCAGGTTGATTTCGATTTACGCTGCGGCGAAGTTCATGCCCTCTTAGGTGAAAACGGTGCCGGCAAATCGACGCTGATGAAAATATTATCCGGTGTTTACCAACCTGATGCCGGTGAAATTCGCTATGAAGGGCAATCCGTATCATTCAGCGATCCGCTAAGTGCTCAGCATGCAGGTATTACGATTATCCATCAGGAATTTAATCTCTTCCCCGATTTAACCGTGGAAGAGAATATCTTTATTGGCCGTGAATTCTGCAAAAATAGTCGCTGGCAGTTAGATAAACGCGCCCAGCGACAGGCGGTTGAGAAAATACTGCACACGCTGAATTTAAAAATCGCCCCGGACGCCCGCGTCAGTGAATTAACCGTAGCCCAGCAGCAGATGGTGGAAATTGCCAAAGCGATTTCGGTCAATGCCAAAGTGCTAATCATGGATGAACCCACCGCCGCGCTGACCGAAAGTGAAATCGAGAGTTTGTTTGACGTCACGCGGATGCTCAAGGCTCAGGGCACGGGGATTGTCTACATCTCGCACCGTCTGGAAGAGCTGGCGCTGATCGCCGATCGCGCGACCGTCATGCGCGACGGACAATACATCGCCACCGTAGATTATGAAACGGTTCAGATCGGCGAGCTTATCGCCATGATGGTTGGCCGCAATCTCGATAACATCTACCCAAAACGCCCGCCGCATCAGCGCAGAGAAAAAGTGCTGGAGGTGAACGGCCTGACGCGTAATGGTGTACTGCATGACATCAACTTTACCCTCTGGCGCGGTGAGATCCTCGGTCTCGCTGGCTTAATGGGCGCAGGCCGAACTGAACTGGGCCGGGCCCTGTTTGGCGCCGATGCGATCGACGCTGGCACCCTGACGCTGAACGGCACCCCCACACGTATTAAAGACGTGGCTGACGCCATTGAGAAAGGCATCAGCTATTTAACAGAAGACCGCAAAAAAGAGGGACTCGCCCTCGGCCTTTCTGTTGAGATGAACATTATGCTCGGCAATTACCCGGACTACGCTGGCGCCGCGGGTAATGTTGATGAAAAACGCTGCCGGGAGTCCAGCCAGAAACTGGTGGATACGCTGCGAATAAAAACGCCACATCTGGAACAGGCGGCACTGAATTTAAGCGGCGGTAATCAACAGAAGATTATTATTGCCCGCTGGGTCTGCAAAGACACCGATATTTTAATTTTTGATGAGCCAACCCGGGGAATTGACGTTGGCGCCAAGCTGGAAATCTACGAATTAATGAATCGCCTTGTCGCTAAAGGTAAATCGATCATCATGATTTCATCCGAACTGCCGGAAGTATTAGGAATGTGCGACCGCATACTCGTGATGCGCAGCGGCCGCATTGCCGGCGAAATAGCGGCTGAGCACGCCACCCAGGAAAAAATCATGCAATACGCCACGCTGGAGGATTAATCATGTCCGTTACCGTTCCATCGCCGCAAAGCGGAAGTCATACGATGAAAATAAATAAAGCGCTCCTGATGCGTCTGGCGCCTCTTTTTAGCCTGGTATTGCTGGTTCTGTTTTTCAGCTTCAGCTCACCGTTCTTCTTTAATACTGAAAATATCATGACTATCGCCCTGCAAACGGCGGTGATTGGCATCATGGCCATTGGCGTGACCTTTGTGATTATTACCGCCGGGATCGACCTGTCACTCGGATCGGTGGTGGCGTTCTCAGGGGTTGCGGTGGGCATCGCCGCCGGGTTTGGTATGCCGTTGCCGGTCTGTATTCTGGCAGGCGTGCTCGCAGGCGGACTTTGCGGCTATGTGAACGCGTTTCTGGTCACCAAAATGACCATACCACCGTTTATTGCCACCCTCGGCTTAATGATGTCGGTACGCGGCATCAATATGGTGATGACCGATGGCCGCGCGATTTATTTTTCTGACTACCCGCAGTTCAAGCTGCTAGCACAGGGTCGCCTGTTCGACGTTCTGCCTTATCCGGTGTTCTACCTTGTCATCGTGGCACTGATCGCCATGTGGATCCTGAAGAAAACGGTGATGGGCCGCTATATCTACGCTGTCGGCAGCAATGAAACGGCGGCACACCTTTCCGGGATCAAAGTCCAGCGAGTGAAAATTTTCGTTTACGCCTTCTGCGGCCTGTTAACCGGCGTGGCCGGGGTGATCCTCGCCTCTCGTCTCAACTCAGGCCAGCCAACCGTGGGCGTGGGTTATGAGCTGGAAGCCATTGCGGCGGTAGTGATCGGCGGTACCAGTCTGATGGGCGGCGTGGGCACGATTGGCGGCACCATCATAGGCGCGTTCATTATGAGCGTGCTGAAAAACGGCCTCAATCTCATGGGCGTGTCCCAGTTCTGGCAGATGGTGGCGATGGGCGTGGTCGTCGTTGCCGCCGTCTACCTGGACACGTTACGTAAAAGAATGCGTTAGGTTCTCGATACAACAAGCCCTGCCAACCCTACAACGGAGCAAAATAATGAAAACCAGCCATATCCTGAGCGCCCTGTCGCTCGTTGCCATCCTGTCCAGCAGCGCGCTGGCAAAAGATTTAAACCTGCCGGTGGTCAGTAAAGGTTACCAGCACGAATTCTGGCAGACGGTCAAAATGGGAACGGAAGCTGCCGCAAAAGAGTTGGGTGACAAAACCAGCTACGTTGGCCCTGCCGATGAAACGCAAATCGCCGAACAGATCCAGTTAGTCGAAAACACCATGGCACAAAAGCCAAACGGCCTGTTGCTGGCCGCACTTGATGCAAACGCCCTTGCCCCGCTGGTCGAAACCGCCAACAGCCGGGGGATCAAAGTGGTGACCTTCGACTCGGGCGTGAACTCGGATATCCCGGCCAGCTTTGTCGCCACCAATAACCGTAAGGCGGGCGCACAGGCTGCGGATGCGCTGGCGGAGCAGGTTGGCCAGAAGGGGAAAGTGGGTATTATCGCTCACGTAGCCGGGACGACGTCCGCCATTGAGCGCTCTGAAGGGTTCAGCGAGCGGATGAAAGAGAAGTACCCGAATATTCAGGTACTGCCGGTGCAATACAGCGATGGCGACCCGCAAAAAGCGATGGATAAAACCATTGATATGGTTCAGGCCAACCCGGATATCGCCGGTATTTATGCCACCAACGAAGGCTCAACCCTGGGCGTTGCGAACGCTATCGACAGCCAGAATCTGAAGGGCAAAGTAAAAGTCATCGGTTTTGACAGCACCGAAGCCATCATTAACTTCCTTAAAAACGGTGTGATTCAGGGCTTCGTGGTGCAGGACGCCTATCAGATTGGTTATCAGGGCATAAAAGCGCTGAACGCGGTGATTTCCGGACAGACGGTGGCCAAAGAAATTGATATTCCAGTGAAATATGTCAATGCGCAGAATATCAACACGCCTGAAATTGATAAACTGCTGCATCCGTTTGGTAAAAAATAAGGAAGTTCATGATGAGTGACGGCTATTTCCTCGGGGTAGATGTAGGTTCAGCCAGCGTTCGTGCAGGGCTTTACTCTGCGCAAGGCGAGCGTTTGAGCTTCGCGACCCGTCCGATTTCGCAGTTTCACGCCAGCAACGCGCGCGTGGAACAATCCTCTGTGGAAATCTGGCAGCAGGTTTGTGCGGTGGTGCGGGAAGCCGTCGACTCCTCTGGGATTTCACCTGACGCCATTCGTTCGATTGGCTTCGACGCCACGTGCTCGCTGGTCGCGCTGGATGCTGACGGTAACGGCCTGAGCGTCTCCCCGGACAGTCCGGCATCGCAGGACATCATTATGTGGATGGATCATCGTGCTCACGAAGAAACCGTTCACATCAATGCCACACGCGATCCGGCCCTGTGCTACGTGGGCGGCGAGGTCAGCATCGAGATGGAGTTGCCAAAACTGCTGTGGTTGCAGCGGCATCATCCTGAAACCTGGAATCAGGCCTGGCGCTTTTACGACCTAGCCGATTTTCTGGTCTGGAAAGCGACGGGCCAGGACGTCGCCAGCCTGTGCACCCTCACCTGCAAATGGAACTACCTTGCGCATGAGGCGCAGTTCAGCGAATCGCTGCTCAGGGCGGTGGGGCTGGAAAACTTACTGACAAAAATTCCCGGCACTATTCTGGACGTCGCTGAATGCGTCGGAAAACTTAGCCCGCAGGCAGCGCAAGCTCTGGGTTTGTCCGAAGAAGTGGTTGTGGCAAGCGGCATGATCGATGCCCACGCGGGTGGCGTGGCGCTGACGGGCTCACACCCGGAAGGCACGCTGGCGCTCATCAGCGGAACCTCGAACTGCCATATGCTTGCCAGTCAGACGGAGATCCATACGCCCGGCGTCTGGGGACCTTACTGGAGCGCCATGCTGCCGGGCTACTGGCTGACGGAAGGCGGGCAAAGTGCTGCCGGGGCGCTGGTCGACTGGACGTTGCGCGAGCACGGAGTCAGCGCAGAGCTGTTTGCAAAAGCAGAAGCGGCGCAATGCCATCCAGTGGCATTACTCAACGACTGGGTAGCCGCGCTTGAACAGGAAGAAAAATATCCCACCCGCAACCTGCACATTCTGGCCGATCACCACGGCAACCGCTCGCCGCGTTCGCGTCCTGATGCCCGGGGCAGCGTTGTCGGTCTGACATTAGAGACCGGTGAGCGCGCGCTGGCGAGGCTCTATCTGGCTACGCTACAGGCCATTGCCTACGGCACACGACACATTATGGATACTCTGAAACATCATGGGCACACCTTGTCGCGCATTGTCATTTGTGGTGGAGCTACTCATAACCGGCTCTGGCTGCGGGAGTATGCCGATGCCACAGGCTGCGATATTCACCTTTTAGCCGAAGAAGATGCGGTCACTCTCGGCGCGGCCATTTGCGGCGCTGTGGCGAGCGGTGCATGGGCAACGCTTACCGACGCCACCCGGGAAATGGTCAAAGCCGGCGCTATCATCACCCGTCGGCCGGAAACCGCGGCCTTCCACCGGCAAAAATATGAGGCGTACCTGATGCTGTGGACCCAGCAACAGGCGCTTAATCTCCTGATGCAGCAGGAAATGTAATGGCAGGATGCGTATGCTTTATCAGCAGTTTTTACGTACGTTAAGGATTGAGGCGTAGCGATGGCCAAAACAGTTGAACAGATAGCGAAGGATCTGAATTTATCCGTCACCACCGTGCGGCTGGTACTGAGCGGGAAAGCCGAACAGTATCGGATCAGTGTGAAAACACAGTCCCGAATTAATGAACACGTCGAGCGCTTCGGCTATACCCTCAACCATTCGGCGCGCAGTCTGAAGTTAAACAAAACCGAGACGCTGGGGCTCATCGTGCCCAACATCTCAAACGTGTTCTTTGCAACGCTCGCCGAGAAACTCGAACTGCGCTGCCGCCGTTCGGGCTACCAGCTGATGATCAGCTGTACTTACAACGATGTGGATTACGAAAACAAGCTGGTAAAAGCTCTGATGGCGCGCAACGTGGACGGCTTATTTATCGTTCCCTCGACGCTGGAAAATCAGCAGCATCATTTGCGGCAGATCCAAAAGCCACTGGTGCTCCTTGACCGGGATTTTGGCTTTACTGACAACGCGCTGGTAGAGAGTCATAACGAGGCTGGGGGGGATGAACTGGCCCGCAATATGTTGGAAGAGTGCAAAACGCCGCTCTGGTTCCTTGTGGGCGATACCGCACTGCCCAGCATTACGGACCGTCTGAACGGCTATTTGCAGGCCCTGAAAACAGCCGGTATTCACCATCGCGAGTGGGTCATCGAAGGGCCGGACAATACGCCGGAGGGGGGATATGCCCTGATGGATTCGCTTATCGACAGCCAGGGTGTTCCGCAGGCGTTTATCGCCTCATCGTTACCCGTCCTGGAAGGGGCAATCGAAGCCCTGCGGACGCGTACCGGTACCGTGCCTCAACACATCAATATTGGTACCTTCGATGAGCACCCCATGCTGGGGTTCCTGCCTAACAGCGTCTGGTCCATGCAGCAGGATGAAGATACCTGGGCGGAAAAAGCGTTTGAACTGATGCAGCGAGCCATCGACGGCGAAGCGGTCAACGAGACGGCGAAAGTCGATATGAAGCTGGTCAAACGTTCCCGCCAGTAAAAATAAAACTGTACCCGGAGAATAAAAAATGGAACGAGCCCGATTAGCCAGAGACATTATCGACACCTGCCTTGAGATGACCCGCATGGGATTAAATCAGGGCACCGCCGGGAATATCAGCGTTCGCTATCGCGACGGTATGCTGATTACGCCGACCGGAATTCCCTACGAGCATCTGACCGAAGAGAGTATCGTCTATGTCGATGCACAGGGGCGACACGAAGAGGATAAACTACCCTCCAGCGAATGGCGTTTTCATCAGGTTGTGTATCAGACCCGCCCGGATGCTAACGCCGTCGTCCATAACCATGCGGTTAACTGTACCGCCGTCTCGATACTCAACCGCCCCATTCCTGCTATTCACTATATGATTGCCGCCGCCGGGGGAAACTCCATTCCCTGCGCGCCTTACGCGACCTTCGGGACGCGCGCGCTGTCAGAGCATGTCGCGGTCGCGTTACGCGATCGCAAAGCGACGCTATTACAGCACCACGGCCTGATCACCTGCGAAGAAAATCTTGAGAAGGCACTGTGGCTGGCGCAGGAGGTAGAGGTGCTGGCAAAACTCTACCTGGCCACGCTGGCGATCGTGGATCCCGTTCCGGTACTCAGTGACGATGAAATTGCCATTGTTCTTGAGAAATTTAAAAGCTACGGGTTGCGCGTCGAGGCGTAATTTTTTATCCGGGGGTGCTTTTATCACACCCTCGTAATATCTCTTAAACAAACACCTATTTACCGCACTTATCACCCCGCCTAAACTATGGCCTGCTTTTTGGTAGAGGTGGTAATGAACGATTATAAAATGACGCCAGGTGAACTGCGTGCGACCTGGGGTTTAGGGACTGTTTTCTCGCTGCGGATGCTTGGCATGTTTATGGTCCTGCCCGTTCTGACCACATATGGCATGGCGTTACAGGGTGCCAGCGAAGCGCTGATTGGTCTGGCGATCGGTATCTACGGCCTGGCGCAGGCGATATTCCAGATCCCCTTTGGCCTGCTCTCCGACCGCGTGGGTCGCAAACCGCTGATTGTCGGCGGGCTGCTGGTGTTTGTACTTGGCAGCATCATCGCCGCCCTCTCCCACTCCATCTGGGGAATTATTCTTGGCCGCGCCCTGCAAGGTTCCGGGGCGATTGCCGCCGCCGTGATGGCGCTGCTGTCAGATTTAACCCGCGAGCAAAACCGCACCAAAGCCATGGCGTTTATTGGCGTCAGCTTCGGCGTTACGTTTGCCATTGCCATGGTGCTGGGGCCGATTATTACCCATTCACTCGGCCTGCACGCCCTGTTCTGGATGATAGCCGTGCTGGCAACCATCGGGATCGCACTCACGCTGTGGGTTGTGCCGGACAGTAAAAACCATGTCCTGAACCGTGAATCCGGGATGGTCAAAGGCTGCTTCAGCAAAGTCATCGCCGAGCCGCGCCTGCTTAAGCTGAACTTCGGCATTATGTGCCTGCACATTCTGCTGATGTCCACCTTTGTCGCCCTGCCCGGTCAACTTGCCGCAGCAGGTTTCCCGGCGGCAGAGCACTGGAAAATTTATCTGGTCACAATGCTGATCTCGTTTGTCTCCGTTGTGCCCTTCATTATTTACGCCGAAGTGAAGCGCAAAATGAAACGCGTCTTCGTGGGCTGCGTGGCGTTACTGTTGATTGCCGAGATTGTGCTGTGGGGCGCCGGCCCACATTTCTGGGAGCTGATCGCAGGCGTACAGCTGTTCTTCCTGGCGTTTAATCTGATGGAAGCCCTGCTGCCGTCGCTTATCAGCAAAGAGTCTCCGGCAGGATACAAAGGCACCGCGATGGGCATTTACTCCACCAGCCAGTTTCTCGGCGTGGCGATCGGCGGGTCCCTCGGCGGCTGGGTGGACGGCCTTTTTGATTCTCAGACCGTGTTCCTCGCCGGTGCGCTACTGGCGATGCTCTGGCTGTTTGTTGCCAGCACCATGAAAGAGCCGCGCTATGTGAGTAGCCTGCGGGTAGAAATTCCCGATGACGTGGCAATCGGTGACGCGTTACAAAAGCGTCTGGAAGCGACAGAGGGCGTGAGCGAAGTGCTGATTGTCCCGGAAGAGCGCAGTGCGTATGTCAAAATTGACAGCAAAGTGACTAACCGCTTTGAGGTAGAGCAGGCGCTGAAGGCCTGAAAAAATGCCCGGTTTAGCCGGGCATAATTGTCTTAATCGCGGAAGTTTTTAAACTGGAATGGCTGACCGAGATCGCCGCCACGCACCAGCGCCATCACGGATTGCAGGTCATCACGGGATTTTCCGGTCACGCGGATCTCTTCCCCCTGGATCTGCGCCTGCACTTTCAGCTTGCTGTCTTTGATAAGCTTAACGATTTTTTTCTGTACCGCGCTTTCAATCCCCTGCTTCAGCTTCGCTTCCACAAACCAGGTTTTGCCGCTGTGAACAAAATCTTCCGGTACATCAAGTGAGGTCCCTTCAATGCCGCGCTTGAGCAGCTTGGCGCGCAGGATATCCAGCAGTTGGTTGACCTGGAAATCAGACTCACTCAGGACTTTGATTGTCTTGTTCGCGTCGTTCAGTTCAATGGTCGCCTCAACGCCACGAAAATCGAAACGTGACTCCACTTCACGAATAGCATTATCTACGCCGTTACGCGCTTCCTGCAGATCAACTTCAGAAACAATATCGAAAGATGGCATCTTTTCTTCTCCCTTCATTTTTGTTGCGTTGCATAATACCTGCAACGAGGCATAACGAGAAGCTTAGCTGATGGCGCTATACTTAGCGTCTTAGCACCTGGCGCAGTTGCAGGTGAGGAGGAACAATGAAAGTAACAGTGCTTGGATGCGGCGCCCTTGGTCAACTCTGGCTTAGCGCGCTATGCAAACAGGGACACGACGTTCAGGGCTGGCTGCGAATTCCCCAACCCTATTGCAGTGTGAATGTGATAGGTACAGACGGTTCAATTTTTAACGAGTCTTTGACGGCAAACGATCCGGAATTTCTCGCGAGCAGCGATCTGCTGCTGGTCACGCTGAAGGCCTGGCAGGTCTCCGATGCGGTGAAAAGCCTGGCCGCCCAATTACCTGAAAGCACGCCAGTCCTGCTGATTCACAACGGTATGGGTACCATTGAAGAGCTAAAGTCTGTCCGGCAACCGCTGCTGATGGGAACAACCACCCACGCGGCACGCCGCGACGGTAACGTCATTATTCATGTTGCCAGTGGCATCACCCATATCGGTCCTGCGCGTGAGCAGCCCGGCGATTACAGCTATCTTGCGGATACCCTGCAATGCACGCTGCCTGACGTCGCCTGGCACAATAACATTCGTGCGGAACTGTGGCGCAAGCTGGCGGTCAACTGCGCGATCAATCCGCTGACTGCCCTGCTGGATTGCCCTAACGGTGATCTGCGCCAGCATCCCGATCGGTTAGCGCTGATTTGCCGGGAAGTTGCCGCCGTCATTGAACGCGAAGGCTACCACACCTCAGAGTCTGATTTACGTTATTATGTCGACCAGGTCATTGAGAGTACGGCAGAAAATATCTCCTCAATGCTGCAGGATATCCGGGCTATGCGGCATACCGAAATTGATTACATTACCGGTTATCTGTTAAAACGCGCCCGGGCACACGGCATTACCGTTGCGGAAAACAGCCGTCTGTTTGAGTTAGTAAAACGAAAGGAGAGTGAGTATGAGCGCATCGGCACTGGTATGCCTCGCCCCTGGTAGCGAAGAGACAGAAGCGGTCACCACCATTGATTTGATGGTACGTGGTGGTATTAAGGTTACCACCGCCAGCGTCGCCAGCGACGGAAGTCTGGCGATTACCTGCTCGCGTGGAGTCAAGATCCTGGCAGATGCACCGCTTGTACAGGTGGCGGACGGTGATTACGACATTATCGTGCTGCCGGGCGGTCTGAAAGGCGCGGAGTGTTTCCGCGACAGCCCGCTGCTGGTTGAAACCGTTCGTCAGTTTCATCTTTCCGGGCGTATCGTCGCGGCAATCTGTGCGGCCGCAGGTACGGTACTGGTTCCGCACGACATTTTCCCCATCGGCAATATGACCGGCTTCCCAGGCCTGAAGGATACGATTCCGGAAGACCAGTGGGTGGATAAACGCGTGGTCTGGGATCCGCGCGTTAACCTGCTCACCAGCCAGGGGCCGGGTACCGCCATTGATTTTGGCCTGAAGATTATTGACCTGCTGGTCGGGCGCGAAAAAGCGTACGAAGTGGCGTCATCGCTGGTGATGGCGGCAGGGATTTATAACTACTACGAGTAAAAAAAGCCGGGTGGCGGCTACGCCTTACCCGGCCTACAAGTGTACGGTACCGTAGGCCCGGTAAGCGAAGCGCCGCCGGGCAATAGGCTACGGGCGATACACCTTCACGTTCGCGAAGCCCTGCTCGCGCAGGTACAGCGCCTGTAAACGGCTCATGACCCCACGTTCGCACCACAGCAGATACGTTTTGCTCTGGTCGAGATCGCCAAACTGGGTGCTCAGTTTGTAGAACGGCAGCGAAACCACCTCCACGCCTTCCACCTGCAACGGCTTGTCATCCTGCTCATCAACAGAACGAATATCCAGAATCGTATCGTTAGCACCGAAGCCGCTGACCGTCTCCACCTCAACCACGTCCTGCTCGGTCTGCTGGGCGATCTCACGGATATCGATGTTGGACGCTTCCGCCACCACTTTTTCCAGGATGCTGAAATCGAAGTTCTCTTCTTCCGCTTCGATCTTCGCCTTCACCGCTTTAATGGTTGGACTTTTTGAGATCACGCCGCAATATTCCGGCATGGTGCGGGCAAAATCTTCAGTACCGATTTTACGCGCCAGATCGATGATGTGCTCTTTATCGTGAGAGATCAGCGGACGCAGGATCAGCGTATCAGACACGTTGTCGATAAGGCGCAGGTTGGTCAGCGTCTGGCTGGAGACCTGCCCCAGTGCTTCACCGGTGACCAGCGCCTGCACGCCGTAGCGCTCAGCCACTTTGGACGCCGCACGCACCATCATACGTTTCAGGACCACGCCCATCTGGCCGTCATCCACTTTCTCAAGAATTTCGCCGACCACCGGCTCAAAGTTGATCGCCACGAAACGCACGCGGTGAGAGCTGCCGAAGCGGTTCCACAGGTAATGCGCCACCTGACGTACGCCGATTTCGTGCGCCGCGCCGCCCAGATTAAAGAAGCAGTAGTGCACGCGGCAGCCGCGACGCATCAGCATATAGCTGGAAACGCCGGAGTCGAACCCGCCGGAGATCAGCGACAGCACATCTTCTTGCGTGCCGATCGGGAAGCCGCCAATACCTTCATAACGGCCCTTAACCAGCAGCAGGCGATCGTTTTCGATCTCAAGATTAACGGTAACGTCCGGATTAGTCAGGCGCACGCGCGCCGTCTCAACGTGCTGGTTCAGACCGCCGCCGACATAGCGCTCAACGTCAATGGAGCTAAACTCATGCTTACCACGGCGCTTCACGCGTACGCAGAACGTTTTCCCTTCGATCTGATCGCGGTACTGTACCAGCGCCTTTTCGAAGATATCGTGCATATCGGTGAAGGGAACGTCTTCCACTTCCAGAATATGGTGAATACCCGGGATACGGGTCAGCGCGTCGCGAATATCAAGACGTTTGTTTTCGTCTTTCGCGCGGACTTCAACGTGGTCCCAGTGACGCACCACGGCGAGCGTTTCGTCGTAGTGTTTTAATACGTTACGAATGTTCCCGGTGAGAATTTTAATAAAGCGCAAACGCACGGATTGGCTTTTGATGGTGATTTCAGGGAACAATTTAATGATAAACTTCATGGCGGCAATGTTTCTTAGGCAAGCTTATAAAGGCTTGTAGTGGAAAATGATACAGCAGCCCACACCCGTGGCTGCATCCAGGCGCGCAAGTATACCACCATCGCGCCACTCGCGTTATTTGATAATTGCCCTGAGTCCGTTACCATGTCAGGGCGAAAAATTTAAGAGTCAATTCACTATGCCGAAGAAAAACGACGCACCGGCCAGTTTCGAAACTGCGCTGAGTGAACTGGAGCAGATCGTTACCCGTCTTGAGAGCGGCGATCTCCCGCTGGAAGACGCGCTCAACGAATTTGAACGCGGCGTGCAGCTCGCGCGCCAGGGGCAGGTAAAACTCCAGCAGGCCGAGCAGCGTGTGCAGATCCTGCTTTCCGACAGCGAAGACGCTAAAACCACGCCATTCACACCGGACGCCGAGTAAATGGATTTTTCCAACGCGCTTCAGGCGCGCGTCATCCGCGCCAACGACGCGCTGCGCCGTTTCATTGAGCCGCAGCCTTTTCAGAACACTCCTCTGGTTGAAGCCATGCACTATGGCGCACTCTTGGGGGGTAAACGCCTGCGTCCGTTCCTGGTGTATGCCACGGGCAACATGTTCGGTATCAGCGATAACACGCTGGACGCCCCGGCAGCCGCCGTGGAGTGTATCCACGCCTATTCGCTGATCCACGATGATTTGCCGGCCATGGACGATGACGATCTGCGTCGCGGTCAGCCGACCTGCCACATTAAGTTCGGCGAAGCGAATGCTATTCTGGCAGGTGATGCGCTGCAAACCCTGGCGTTCTCTATTCTGAGCGATGCGCCGATGGTTGAAGTGAGCGATCGCGATCGTCTGGCAATGGTGTCCGAACTGGCAATGGCCAGCGGCGTCGCCGGGATGTGCGGCGGCCAGGCGCTGGATTTAGAGGCTGAAGGTCGTCAGGTAACTCTGGAACAGCTGGAGCGCATCCACCGTCACAAAACGGGCGCCCTGATTCGGGCAGCCGTTCGTCTGGGCGCGCTGAGCGCGGGTGAACGCGGGCGTAAAGCCCTGCCGGTTCTGGACAGATACGCAGAAAGTATCGGTCTGGCATTCCAGGTTCAGGATGACATTCTGGATGTGGTGGGCGATACTGCAACATTGGGAAAACGTCAGGGTGCGGATCAGCAGCTTGGCAAAAGTACCTACCCCGCCCTGTTGGGCCTTGAGCATGCCCAACGTAAAGCCCGGGATCTGATAGACGATGCCCGCCGGTCACTGAATGAGCTGGCCGCGCAATCGCTGGATACCTCGGCACTGGAAGCGCTAGCGGACTACATAATCCAGCGTAATAAATAAACTATATATCTCGATGAGCCTTTGATGAGTTTTGATATTGCCAAATACCCGACACTGGCGTTAGTTGACTCCACTCAGGAGTTACGTCTGTTGCCGAAAGAGAGTCTGCCGAAGCTGTGTGACGAGCTGCGTCGCTACCTGCTCGACAGCGTTAGCCGCTCCAGCGGCCACTTCGCCTCCGGACTTGGCACGGTTGAGCTGACCGTGGCGTTGCATTACGTCTATAACACGCCGTTCGATCAGCTGATCTGGGATGTTGGCCACCAGGCCTATCCGCACAAAATTCTGACCGGACGTCGCGATAAGATTGGCACCATTCGCCAGAAAGGCGGCCTGCATCCGTTCCCGTGGCGCGGCGAGAGCGAGTTTGACGTGTTAAGCGTCGGCCACTCTTCCACCTCCATTTCCGCAGGCATCGGGATTGCCGTTGCCGCCGAAAAAGAGAATAAGCAACGCCGTACCGTCTGCGTGATTGGTGACGGGGCGATCACCGCCGGGATGGCTTTTGAGGCCATGAACCACGCGGGCGATATCAAACCGGACATGCTGGTGATCCTCAACGATAACGAAATGTCGATCTCCGAGAACGTCGGCGCGCTGAATAACCATCTGGCGCAGCTGCTGTCCGGTAAGCTTTACTCCTCACTGCGCGAAGGCGGGAAAAAAGTCTTCTCGGGCGTACCGCCGATCAAAGAGCTGCTTAAGCGTACCGAAGAACATATCAAAGGCATGGTCGTGCCGGGTACGCTGTTTGAAGAGCTGGGCTTTAACTATATTGGCCCGGTGGACGGCCACGATGTGTTAGGTCTGGTGACGACGCTTAAAAACATGCGCGACCTGAAAGGCCCGCAGTTCCTGCATATCATGACCAAAAAAGGGCGTGGTTACGAACCGGCGGAAAAAGATCCGATCACCTTCCACGCGGTGCCCAAGTTCGACCATACCAGCGGTTGTCTGCCGAAAAGCAGCGGCGGAATGCCGAGCTACTCAAAAATCTTTGGCGACTGGCTGTGCGAAACGGCGGCGAAAGACAACACGCTGATGGCGGTGACGCCTGCCATGCGTGAAGGCTCCGGCATGGTCGAGTTTTCCAAAAAATACCCGGACCAGTATTTCGACGTCGCCATTGCCGAGCAGCACGCGGTAACCTTCGCAGCGGGCCTGGCGATTGGCGGCTACAAGCCGGTGGTAGCGATTTACTCTACCTTCCTGCAACGCGCCTACGATCAGGTGATCCATGACGTTGCCATCCAGAAGCTGCCGGTGCTGTTTGCTATCGACCGTGCGGGCATCGTGGGGGCTGACGGCCAGACGCACCAGGGCGCATTTGACCTCTCCTTCCTGCGCTGCATCCCGGACATGGTGATCATGACGCCAAGCGACGAAAACGAGTGTCGTCAGATGCTGTATACCGGTTACCACTATCAGGACGGTCCCTGTGCGGTACGTTATCCACGCGGCAATGCCCTTGGCGTTGAATTACGGCCGCTGGAAAAACTGGACATCGGTAAAGGTCTGGTGAAACGTCGCGGTGAAAAAGTGGCGATCCTGAACTTTGGTACGCTGATGCCGGAAGCGGCAAAAGCCGCTGAAAACCTGAATGCGACGCTCGTCGATATGCGATTTGTGAAGCCGCTCGATGAATCTCTGATTCTGAGCATGGCGGAAAGCCATGAGGTGCTGGTCACGCTGGAAGAGAACGCCATCATGGGTGGCGCGGGTAGCGGCGTGAACGAAGTGCTGATGGCGAACCGTAAAGTCGTTCCGGTGCTTAATCTCGGCCTGCCGGACCACTTCATCCCGCAAGGCACTCAGGACGAGGCGCGCGCCGACATTGGCCTGGACGCCGTCGGTATCGAAGCTAAAATCCGCACCTGGCTGGCCTGATCCCTCCCCTTTTCTGCTCCTGCTATGCTTAAACGTATTGTTTAAACAGCAGGAGCGGAACCATGCAATACACAACATTAGGAAAAACAGACCTCAAGGTGTCCCGGCTTTGCCTGGGCTGCATGACGTTTGGCGAGCCTGACCGGGGAAATCACGCCTGGACGCTGCCTGAAGAGAGCAGCCGCCCTATCATTAAGCGCGCCATTGACGGCGGCATCAACTTCTTCGATACCGCCAACAGCTACTCCGACGGCAGCAGCGAAGAGATTGTGGGCCGCGCCCTGCGAGATTTTGCCCGTCGGGATGAGATTGTGGTCGCCACCAAGGTGTATTACCCGTCAGGCGATCTGGCGGAAGGCCTTTCTCGCGCGCAGATCCTGCGCTCCATTGATGACAGCCTCAGACGCCTGAACATGGATTACGTCGACCTGCTGCAAATTCACCGCTGGGATTACAACACGCCGATCGAAGAGACGCTTGAAGCGTTGAACGACGTCGTGAAAGCCGGTAAAGCGCGCTACATCGGCGCATCGTCCATGCATGCCTCACAGTTTGCTCAGGCGCTCGATCTCCAGGCGCAGAACGGCTGGGCGCGCTTTGTCACTATGCAGGATCACTACAACCTGATCTACCGGGAAGAAGAACGCGAGATGCTGCCGCTCTGCTACCAGGAAGGCGTGGCGGTGATCCCGTGGAGCCCGCTGGCGCGCGGAAGGTTAACCCGTCCGTGGGGTGAAACTACCGCCCGGCTGGTATCGGATGAAGTAGGTAAAAATCTGTATGACGATACAGAAGCCAGCGATGCGTTAATTGCCGAACGATTAGCCGGGATCGCCGACGATATCGGTGCAACGCGCGCGCAGGTAGCGCTGGCGTGGCTGCTGAGCAAGCGCGGTGTCGCCGCGCCGATTGTGGGCACATCGCGGGAAGAACAGCTGGACGAGTTGTTGAGTGCGGTGGACTTATCGTTGACGCCGGAGCAGATTGCCGAGCTGGAGACGCCGTATCAGCAACATCCGGTGGTAGGGTTTAAATAAACAATTCAGGGAACAAAATCCGTAGGCCGGGTAAGCGCAGCGCCACCCGGCAATACAGAGCGCACAAAATTACGCGAAGTGATCGTACCCTTTCCAGTCAAGCGTAACCGGGGCACCGTCGCGGACAAACAGCAGCCCTTCACTTTCCGGCATCACCTGCCCGATGCAGGTAAATTTCGCCCCCAGATGCGCTAACGCCACATCCAGCGTCCCGCGATTCAGCTCGGGAACGGTAAAGCACAGCTCATAATCTTCCCCACCGGATAGTGCCCAGCGCAGCGCCTGTTCAGGATCGGCATGGCGACGCAACGGCTCTGACAGTGGGAACAGATCCAGATCGATCCGTGCGCCCACGCCACTGGCCTTCAGGATATGGCCGAGATCGGAGATCAGCCCGTCAGAGAGATCGATAGCAGAACTGGCCCGCTCGCGCAGCGCCTGACCGTGCAAAATACGCGGTGTGGGCCGCAGGTGGCGCTTCACCAGGTACGCCGCATCGTCAGCATCTTCAACTGCTAAACGGTTCTGAAGGATCGCCAGCCCGGCCGCGCTATCCCCCGGCGTACCGGTCACGTAGATCCAGTCGCCCGGTTTTGCGCCCGAACGCTTCAGCGCGCGCCCCGCTGGCACATAGCCGTGGATTGCCAGGGTCATCGACAGCGGCCCGGCGGTGGTATCACCGCCAATCAGCTGCATATCGTAATAATTCAGCTGTTCAAACAGGGCATCGCTGAAGGCTTCAAGCCAGGCTTCATCCACCTCCGGCAGGGTCAGCGCCAGCGTCAGCCAAGCCGGGTCGGCGCCCATTGCCGCCAGATCGCTAACGTTTACCGCCAGCGCCTTATACGCCAGGTCGGCAGGATCGATATCGGGCAGGAAGTGACGCCCACATACTAAGGTGTCGGTGCTGATTGCCAGCGTCTGTTTTTCGGGAATATTGAGAAGTGCGCAGTCATCGCCAATGCCGGTTTCAACATCAAGACGAGAGGTTCTGACACGGTCGAAATAACGGGCAATCAGGGAGAATTCGCCGCATGCCATACGTTATGCCTCAGCAAATAAAAGAAAAAACCGGAGCCGCACTGCCAAAAAGGCAATGCAAGACTCCGGTTTGCGGATCACTTTTTGTGGGGACGGATCGCAGGTGCGGCTTTATCCAGCACGCCGTTTACAAACTTGTGGCTGTCTTCAGCGCCGAAGGTTTTTGCCAGTTCGATCGCTTCGTTGATGGCTACTTTGTACGGCACATCATCACGTTTAGACAGCTCAAACAGCGCGATACGCAACACTGCTTTTTCGACCTGGCCCAGCTCTTCGAGCAGACGGGACAGGTATGGCTTCATCAGACCATCGAGATACGCGCTATTAGTCGCCACTCCCGACAGCAGTTCACGGAAGTACAGAACGTCAACGTCTTTCACGTCCTGTTCTGACAGGAACTGGTATTCAACATCAGCGATGTCGTTCTGGGACAACTGCCAGGAGTAAAGTGCCTGGACGGCACATTCACGGGCGCGGCGACGAGCAGCAGGTTTCACGGAATTCCCCTTACAAAAAAAATCAGGCCTTGATGGCTTTCAATACATTGATCATTTCAAGCGCGGTCAGTGCAGCTTCTGCACCTTTGTTACCGGCTTTGGTGCCAGCACGTTCGATGGCTTGTTCAATACTTTCGGTAGTCAGTACGCCGAACGCGACAGGAATTTCAGCATCCTGTGCAACGTGCGCCAGACCATTGCTTGCACCGCCCGCAACGTATTCGAAGTGCGCAGTGCCGCCACGAATAACGGTACCCAGTGCAATCACCGCGTCGTATTTACCAGTTTTCGCCAGCGCGCCCGCTGCCAGTGGCAGTTCGTAAGCACCTGGTACCCAAACGACGGTAATGTTGTCATCTTTAACCTGGCCGATACGTTTCAGGGCGTCAACCGCACCTTCCAGCAGGCTGTCGTTGATGAAGTTGTTGAAACGCGCAATGGTGATGGCGACGCGAGCGTCCGGGGTAGCTACAGCAGCTTCAATAATGTTCATACTCTTCCTTTACGGGTTCATTTGGCCCCGCAGGGGGGCGGATTTTATCATAATACTTTGCGCACTGCTTCCCTATTTCAGGAGCAATTACGCTGTCGTTAAATGGAGGCAGACATCCGGGCCTACCGGACGAATCTCGCTGAATGAGAGTTGCGGCGCATCGGCCAGTTTTTCAAGGCCGGGCAGCACAAACAGGCCGCGCGCGTCGTTACCTAACAGTTTAGGCGCAACGTAGACCAGAAGCTCATCCACCAGCCCTGCCTGGAGCAGCGCGCCGGCGAGCGTCGGACCGGCTTCAACCCAGATGCTGTTGACCTGCTGTTTACCCAGCAGCATCATCAGCACCACCAGATCGAGATGCCCATTGTGCTCCGGTACCATAATGCTGCGCACGCCTTGCGGCCATTCGCGCGTATCTTCTTTGGTGCGGGCAATCCAGGTTTCCCCCGGTTGCTGCACGATACGGTGTTCCGGCGTCACGCGGTTCTGGCTATCAATAATAATGCGCAGCGGCTGACGCAGGTTCTCCTGCGGATAGAGTGCCTGGGTATCGGCATTCAGCTCATCCCAGCGCACGGTCAGGACCGGATCGTCAGCCAGCACCGTTTCACTGCTGGTGAGAATAGCATGGCTTTGTGCGCGCAGACGTTGCACATCGCGCCTTGCCTGTGGCGAGGTGATCCACTGGCTCTCGCCGTTCGCCATCGCCGTGCGGCCATCCAGTGACGCGCCAAGCTTAAGCTGGATAAACGGGAAACCGGTGCGCATACGCTTCAGGAAGCCTTTGTTGATGGCTTCGGCATCCTGCATCATCAGGCCGTGACTGACGTCGATCCCTTCCTGTTGCAGACGATACAGCCCGCGGCCCGCCACCTGCGGGTTAGGATCCTGCATGGCGGCGACAACGCGCGAGACTCCCGCCGCAATCAGTGCTTCGCAGCACGGAGGCGTGCGCCCGTGATGACTGCATGGCTCCAGCGTCACGTAAGCCGTCGCGCCACGCGCCCTCTCCCCCGCCATGCGCAGGGCATGCACTTCAGCGTGCGGCTCGCCTGCGCGGTAGTGAAAACCTTCACCCACGATCTCGCCATCTTTAACAATGACGCACCCGACATTAGGGTTAGGGTGAGTGGTAAACCGACCGCGCTGCGCCAGCTTCATGGCTCTCGCCATGTACATCTCGTCCTGCATAGGCTTAATCCTGTAAGCGGGCGATCTCTTCGCCAAACTCTTTAATGTCTTCGAAGCTGCGGTAAACGGAGGCGAAGCGAATATAGGCGACTTTATCGAGCTTTTTCAGCTGTTCCATCACCAGGTTACCGATCATTTTGCTCGGCACTTCGCGCTCACCTAGCCCCCGCAGATAAGATTTAATATGATTTAACGCCATTTCGACGTCATCGGAGCTGACGGGCCGTTTTTCCAGCGCCTTGAGCATCCCGCTACGCAGTTTTTCTTCATTGAACGGTTCGCGCACATCGTTACTTTTTACCACGCGCGGCATTACCAGCTCTGCCACCTCGAAGGTGGTAAAACGCTCGTTGCACACCAGACACTGCCGACGACGACGCACGGAAGACCCTTCGCCTACAAGACGTGAGTCGATGACTTTGGTATCCACAGCGGAGCAAAATGGGCAATGCATACGATGTCCCTGTTATCTGGTTAACTGATTTCTATTTTACCCTGAACTGGCCCGACAACAAAGGAAGAGCTTTTTGAGACAAAGGATCTATGCCTGACGCCACTATCCTGTCTACCATTGCAGCAATGTGTGATTTCAAGGAATTAAACGCAATGACAAGACGTTACCTGAAAATAGTGCTGGTTGGGAGCCTGTTCACGCTCAGCGCCTGCGCACAGCAAAGTGAAGTTCGCGAGATGAAACAAAGCGTGAATACGCTCAATGTGGCGATGGACAAACTTAATAAAGAAACCGTGAAGATCACCCAGCAGAACGCGCTGAATGCCAAATCCAGCAATGGCGTTTATTTATTGCCGGGCGCAAACACGCCCGCGCGTCTGAACAGCCAGATTGGCACGCTAAAGATGTCTCTGGTGAATGTTGCAGCGAATGCCGATGGTACGCGCGCAACATTACGCATTCAGGGTGAATCCAACGATCCGCTTCCCGCCTTCAGCGGCACCGTAGAGTGGGGCCAGATTCAGGGCACCACGGAGAGCTATCAGGAGGTGAATGTGAAGAATCAGCTCTTCACCGCCCCCGCCAGCACGCTGGCACCGAGCGATGTTGATATCCCGCTCCAGCTGAGCGGACTGACGCCAGAACAGTTGGGCTTTATCCGCATTCACGACATTCAACCTGCCGCGCAATAACCCGCCCTTTTAGCGGAGTGAAATGTCACTCCGCTAACATTTACATTTCGTATGGATTGGCAACATAAATGATTGCCGCTACAATCCCGGCCGTTTAAAGTACGCAAACGTGAACGCAATCGATTACGTATGTGAGAGATATGTGAAACAACACATATTTTTGTGAGCAAGGATTCCTATAATAGGCTCCGCAGAAACACGAAATATTTAGAAACGCAATTCGCGCATTTTTCACTCCCGGAAGGGAATTTCAATCAGTGGCATGATTATGAAAAAAACATTACTCGCAGCTGGCGCCGTGCTGGCACTGTCCTCCTCTTTCACTGTTAACGCAGCGGAAAACGACAAACCACAATATCTCTCCGACTGGTGGCACCAGAGCGTTAACGTGGTAGGCAGCTACCACACCCGTTTCGGGCCGCAGATCCGCAACGATACCTACCTGGAATACGAAGCGTTTGCCAAGAAAGACTGGTTTGATTTCTACGGCTACGTCGATCTGCCGGTATTCTTCGGCGGTAACTCCGATGCGAAAGGTATCTGGAACAATGGCTCCCCGCTGTTCATGGAAATCGAACCGCGTTTCTCTATCGACAAACTGACCGGCACCAGCCTGGCGTTTGGTCCGTTCAAAGAGTGGTACTTCGCGAACAACTACATCTATGACATGGGTCGCAACGATTCTCAGGAACAGAGCACCTGGTATATGGGTCTGGGTACTGACATCGAAACCGGCCTGCCAATGAACCTGTCACTGAACGTGTATGCGAAATACCAGTGGCAGAACTATGGCGCATCAAATGAGAACGAGTGGGATGGCTACCGTTTCAAAGTGAAATACTTTGTGCCAATCACTCAGCTGTGGGGCGGTAACCTGAGCTATATCGGCTTCACCAACTTTGACTGGGGTTCAGACCTGGGCGACGATAACTTCTATGACAACAACGGGAAGCATGCTCGTACCAGTAACTCCATCGCCTCCAGCCACATTCTGGCGCTGAACTATGATCACTGGCACTACTCTGTTGTTGCGCGTTACTGGCACAACGGTGGCCAGTGGAACGACGACGCCAGCCTGAACTTCGGCAACGGCGACTTCAGCGTTCGCTCTACCGGTTGGGGTGGTTACCTGGTCGTGGGTTACAACTTCTAACCTGTGCGGACTTCGCCCGGTGGCGCTGCGCTTGCCGGGCCTACGATCCGAATGTAGGCCGGGTAAGGCGTAGCCGCCACCCGGCTTTTTACTGCTTCACCTTCCGCAAAAAATCTGCCAGAGCTCTGTCCGCACTTTCGCTAAAGCGTCTCTCCGTCTGCACAATATTGAGGCACCTGTCGAGCCGGAAGCTGCGGTATGCATACTGTCAGGAGTAGACAAAAAAAATCCCGGCCAGCAGGCCGGGATTTCGATACCGCATAAGACTCTTACGGCAGAATGGACGGCTGATCCGCCCCTTCTTTCTCGACTTTCTGCTGGATCAGATGCTCGCGCTTCATGCCCAGCTTCAGCGCCAGCGCGGACGCGACGTAGATAGACGAGGCCGTACCGATAGACACACCGATCAGCATGGTCAGCGAGAAGCCTTCCAGCACCGGGCCACCGAACAGGAACAGCATCAGGATCACCATCAGGGTGGTGCCGGAGGTGATCAACGTACGGTGCAGCGTCTGGGTCAACGACACGTTAAAGATTTCGTACGGCGTGCCGCGACGGATCTTACGGAAGTTTTCACGAATACGGTCAGATACCACGATACTGTCGTTCAGTGAGTAACCGATAACGGACATCAGGGATGCCACAATCGTCAGGTCAATCTCAATGTGGAAGAGAGACAGTATGCCCATGGTGATCACCACGTCGTGCGCCAGAGCGATAACCACGCCTGCCGCCAGTCGCCACTCAAAGCGGAAACCGACGTAAATCAGAATCGAGATCAGCGCCACCAGCAGCGCCATCGCACCGGTCTGCGCCAGGTCAGCACCAACGCTCGGGCCGACAAACTCAATACGCTTAACCGTTGCATCCTGGCTGGTCGTTTCGTTAATAACCTGAACGACCTTGCTGCCCAGCTCCTGGCTGCCGTTGGCATCGTGTACCGGCGGCATACGCACCATGATGTCGCGGCTGCTGCCGAAGTTCTGTAGCAGCGGCTCTTCAAAGCCCGCTTTTTGCAGAGACTCACGCATCTGGTCCATATCGACCGGTTTTTCCAGGGTAATTTCGATCACCGTACCACCGGTGAAATCCAGACCCCAGTTAAAGCCTTTCACGCCCATAATGACGATGGACAAGATCAGCAGAAAACCTGAAATGCCGAAGGCCCAGTAGTCCCAGCGCATAAAGTCCCAGACTTTACGGCCGTGGTTCAATTGTTCAACAGTATATTCCTGTGCCACAACGCACTCCTCAGATAGACAGCTTTTTGACGCGCTTGCCGCCGTACAGCAGGTTCACGATGGCACGGGTGCCGACAATAGCGGTAAACATCGACGTTGCGACACCGATACCGGTAGTAATCGCAAAGCCTTTGATCGCGCCAGTACCCACTGCATACAGGATAAGAACCTTAATCAGTGTTGTTACGTTCGCATCGAAGATGGAGCTGAACGCCCCTTTGTAGCCTTCTTCAATCGCCTGCTGTACAGAACGACCGTTGCTCAGCTCTTCTTTAATACGTTCGTTTATCAGTACGTTGGCGTCGACCGCCACCGCAAGGGTTAGAACGATACCCGCGATACCCGGCATGGTTAGCGTCGCCCCCGGCAGCAGGGACATGATACCGATGATCAGCACCAGGTTGGCAATCAGCGCGGAGGTCGCAATCAGGCCGAACTTCTTATAGAAGAAGATCATGAAGATGATGGACACCGCCAGACCGGCCAGACACGCTTCCAGACCCTGCTTGATGTTCTGCATACCCAGGGTTGGACCGATGGTACGCTCTTCAACAATCTGAATTGGCGCAATCAGCGCACCGGCACGCAGCAGCAGAGAGAGCTGACGCGCTTCGTTCGGGTTGCTGATACCGGTAATACGGAAGCTGTTACCCAGACGAGACTGGATGTTGGCGATGTTAATCACCTCTTCCTCTTTCACCAGCACAGCACGGCCATTGGCATCTTTCTTACCGCTGTCTTTGTACTCCACGAACAGGGTCGCCATCGGCTTGCCGATGTTGTCCTTGGTGAAGTTAGACATGATGTTGCCACCTGCGCTGTCCAGCGAGATGTTAACCTGCGGCTGGTTGTACTCATCCTGGCTTGAAGTGGAGTCGGTGATATGGTCACCGGTCAGGATCACGCGTTTGTACAGCACAACCGGCTGGCCTTCGCGGGTCTGTTTCACTTCGGAATCGCCCGGCACACGGCCTGAAGCCGCAGCAGCCTGGTCAACGTTGGCGTTAACCAGACGGAACTCCAGAGTCGCCGTCGCGCCCAGAATCTCTTTCGCACGGGCGGTATCCTGGATACCTGGCAGTTCGACCACGATACGGTCAGCACCCTGACGCTGTACCAGTGGCTCAGCCACGCCCAGCTGGTTTACACGGTTACGCAGAATGTTAATGTTCTGCTGAACGGCGTACTCACGTGCTTCACTCAGACGCGCGTCGGTCATTACCGCACGCAGCTGGTTGCTGCCCTGAGAGGTGATCACCAGATCGCGGTGACGTTGAGACAGATAGGTCACAGCCTGATCGCGTGCCGCGCTGTCGCGGAACGTGATGCTCATGCCGTAGTTATCTTCTTTACGAACGGTGGTGTACGGAATGCCTTTATCGCGCAGATCGCTGCGCAGGCTGTCGATATTCTGTTCCTGTAGCTTGCCGAGCGCGGTATCCATATCCACTTCCATCAGGAAGTGAACGCCGCCACGCAGGTCAAGACCCAGTTTCATTGGCTCTGCGTTCAGCGCAGCCAGCCAGCGTGGGGTTGCAGGAGCAAGGTTAAGCGCCACGACATATTTATCACCCAGCACGCCCATCAGCGCTTCACGTGCGCGGAGCTGCGTGTCGGTGGTGTCGAAGCGAGCAAGAATTGCGCCCTCTTCCAGTGCCACAGACTTAGCGGTAATTTTTTCTTCTTGTAACGTTTTCTGGACCTGGATCAGCGTTTGCTCACTGGCGGCGACACCGCGCGCGCCAGTGATTTGAACGGCCGGATCCTCACCATACAGGTTGGGAAGCGCGTACAGCAGGCCGACGATAATCACGACGACCAGCATGATGTACTTCCACAAAGGATAACGGTTTAACACGGCAGTTCCCTTTGGGAAAAGTTGGGATTACAGCGCCTTCATGGTGCCTTTCGGCAGAACGGCAGCTACGAAGTCACGTTTGATAACCACTTCAGTGGTGTCGTTCAGGGCGATAGCAATGTAGCCGTTTTCCGCTACTTTGGTTACGCGACCCACCAGGCCACCATTGGTCAGGACTTCATCGCCCTTCGCGATGGAGTTCATCAGGTTTTTGTGCTCTTTAGTACGCTTCTGCTGTGGACGCAGGATCATGAAGTAGAAGATCAGACCGAACACAACCAGCATCAGAATCAGAGACATCGGGCTGCCCTGCGCTGGTGCACCCGTTGCTGCTACCGCATCAGAAATAAAAAAGCTCATTCAAATTCCCTCATTATTAAAATTAATCAACGTTCAACGGTGGAACATCCCGCCCCTGACGTTGGTAGAAATCGGTCACGAAGCTCTCTAATTTACCCTCTTCGATAGCCTTACGTAAACCAGCCATTAAGCGCTGATAATAACGAAGATTATGAATGGTATTGAGACGCGCCCCCAAAATCTCGTTGCAACGATCGAGATGATGCAGATACGCGCGAGAATAATTGCGACAGGTATAGCAATCGCACTCGGAATCGAGCGGGCTGGTGTCACTCTTATGCTTCGCGTTACGGATTTTCACCACGCCATCGGTAACGAACAGATGACCGTTACGTGCGTTTCGGGTTGGCATAACGCAGTCGAACATATCAATGCCGCGACGTACGCCTTCCACCAGATCTTCTGGTTTACCCACACCCATCAGGTATCGTGGTTTATCCGCCGGGATTTGCGGGCAGACATGCTCCAGAATACGGTGCATATCTTCCTTCGGCTCACCCACAGCCAAACCGCCGACAGCGTAGCCATCAAAGCCTATCTCTACCAGACCTTTAACCGAGATATCGCGTAAATCTTCGTAAACGCTGCCCTGGATAATGCCGAACAGCGCATTTTTGTTTTGCAGGGAGTCAAAACGGTCGCGGCTACGCTTCGCCCAACGCAGGGACATCTCCATGGAACGTTTGGCATAGTCCCAGTCCGCCGGGTATGGCGTACATTCGTCGAAGATC
Source organism: Enterobacter sp. DSM 30060 (assembly GCF_013375955.1). Taxonomy (NCBI): domain Bacteria; kingdom Pseudomonadati; phylum Pseudomonadota; class Gammaproteobacteria; order Enterobacterales; family Enterobacteriaceae; genus Enterobacter; species Enterobacter sp. DSM 30060. The sequence goes on along the minus strand of NZ_CP056118.1, from coordinate 2,801,586 downwards.
ATCACGATATCGGAGCCGAGATCGTACTGAATCTCCATAGACTTTTCCGGATCGAGGAAGATTGGATCGCCGTTGATCGGGTTACGGAAGTGTACGCCCTGCTCGGTGATCTTACGGATATCGCCCAGGCTGAAGACCTGGAAACCGCCGGAGTCGGTGAGGATGGGGCCTTTCCACTGCATGAAGTCGTGCAGATCGCCGTGGAGCTTCATGATCTCCTGGCCTGGACGCAGCCACAGGTGGAAGGTGTTGCCGAGAATAATCTGTGCACCAGTGGCTTCAACTTCTTCCGGCGTCATTCCTTTTACGGTGCCGTACGTGCCCACAGGCATAAACGCGGGGGTTTCTACCACGCCGCGATCAAACACCAGGCGACCGCGACGCGCGCGGCCATCGGTGGTATCGAGTTCAAATTTCATTTTTTCTCCCACGTCAGAAAAACAGTCCAACGTTGTAACACGGTGCCGCGGACTTATTCCCCGACACGCTCATTCAAAGCCTGCGGATTGTACGTGATAAACATCGCGTCACCGTAGCTAAAAAAGCGATATTTTTGTTCTACCGCAGACTTGTAGGCGTTCATCGTATGCTGATACCCCGCAAACGCGGAGACCAGCATAATCAGCGTCGATTCAGGCAGATGGAAGTTGGTCACCAGCGCATCAATGACTTTGTACTGATAGCCCGGGTAGATAAAGATCTGCGTATCGCCAAAGAAGGGCTCAATCAGCTCTTTTTTCGCGGCCTGCGCAGCGCTCTCAAGGGAACGTACCGACGTTGTACCGACGGCCACGACGCGGCTACCGCGCGCTTTCGCCGCCAGCACCGCATCCACAACCTCCTGCGGCACTTCGGCATACTCAGAGTGCATGATGTGATCTTCGATGCTGTCCACGCGCACCGGCTGGAACGTCCCCGCGCCGACGTGCAGCGTCACGAAGGCCATCTCAATGCCCTTGGCGCGCAACTTTTCCAGCAGCGGTTCATCAAAGTGCAGGCCCGCCGTTGGCGCCGCCACTGCGCCAGGCTTCTGGCTGTAGACGGTCTGATACAGCTCGCGGTCGGCTTCTTCATCCGGGCGTTCAATGTACGGCGGCAGCGGCATGTGGCCGATGGCGTTGAGGATATCAAGCACCGTGCGCTCGTCGTTAAACTCCACCTCGAACAGCGCGTCGTGACGCGCGGTCATGGTCGCTTTGATGCACTCGTCATCACCCAGCAGCAGTTCAGCGCCCGGCTTCGGCGCTTTGGATGCGCGAATATGTGCCAGAATACGTTTATCATCGAGCATACGTTCGACCAGCACCTCAATCTTGCCGCCGCTGGCTTTACGGCCAAACAGACGCGCTGGGATCACGCGGGTATTGTTAAAGACCAGCAAATCGCCAGGGTTGAGCTTGTCGAGCAGATCGGTGAAAGTACCGTGCGTCAGCGCGCCCGTTGGCCCGTCCAGTGACAGCAAGCGACAGCTGCTACGCTCAGGCATGGGGTAGTGAGCAATCAGGGATTCAGGTAGTTCAAAGGAGAAATCGGCGACGCGCATGACGTATACTCGTGACTTAAAAACAGGCGGCATAGTCTAGTGCTCACACCCTTTTGCTGCAACAACTAGCCGCCACCGGACGAATAAAACGCATGAATTTTCTCGCTCACCTGCATCTCGCTCACCTCGCGGACAGCTCCCTCTCCGGCAATTTGCTGGCCGATTTCGTACGCGGCAACCCCGCGGAAGATTATTCCCCCGAGGTTATCGACGGGATTTTTATGCACCGCCGCATCGACGTGCTGACCGATAACCTGCCGGAAGTGACGGAAGCCAAAGCCTGGTTCCGCCCCGAAACGCGACGCGTGGCGCCGATCACGCTCGACGTCATGTGGGATCATTTCCTGTCGCGCCACTGGTCCCTGCTGTCGCCTGATATGTCGCTGCCTGAGTTTGTGCGCTACGCCCACGCGCAGGTGTCGATCATTTTGCCGGACTCCCCACCGCGCTTTGTGAATCTGAATAACTATCTGTGGTCTGAACGCTGGCTGGAGCGTTACCGCGAGATGGATTTCATTCAGAACGTGCTCAACGGCATGGCCAGCCGTCGACCGCGTCTGGACGCGCTGCGCGACTCCTGGCACGACCTGGACGAACATTATGACGCGCTGGAGACGCGCTTCTGGCAGTTCTACCCGCGCATGATGGCGCAGGCGAAAAATAAAGAACTGTGATGCCGGTTCGATTGATAGGTAAAAGCTGGTGGAACGATTGTTACCACCTCTTTGTCTTATTGCCGCGCTGCCTCTATACTGGCCCGCGTTGCGTTCCAAATAACCTTAGTATCTACAGGAGAATCATATGGTTCTGGTAACTCGTCCGGCTCCGGATTTTACAGCTGCCGCCGTTCTGGGCAACGGTGAAATCGTTGAAAACTTCAACTTCAAACAGCACACCAACGGTAAAGCGACCGTTCTGTTCTTCTGGCCAATGGACTTCACTTTCGTTTGCCCGTCTGAGCTGATCGCGTTCGACAAACGTTACGAAGAATTCCAGAAGCGTGGCGTGGAAGTGGTTGGCGTCTCCTTCGACTCTGAATTTGTACACAACGCATGGCGTAACACCCCTGTCGAAAACGGCGGCATCGGTGCGGTGAAATACGCGATGGTTGCGGACATCAAACGTGAAATCCAGCAGGCTTACGGTATCGAACATCCGGACGCTGGCGTTGCGCTGCGTGGTTCTTTCCTGATCGACGCGAACGGCATCGTTCGTCACCAGGTTGTGAACGATCTGCCGCTGGGTCGTAACATTGACGAAATGCTGCGCATGGTTGACGCGCTCCAGTTCCACGAAGAGCACGGTGAAGTGTGCCCGGCTCAGTGGGAAAAAGGTAAAGAAGGTATGGCGGCTTCCCCAGACGGCGTAGCTAAATACCTGTCTGAGAACGTATCCAGCCTGTAATCGGCACGGTTTACGAAAAAACCCGCGACTACGCGGGTTTTTTTATGGCTTATGCTGCGCCGTCTTTTTTTACCTCGCGCCAGATGCGCCATGCCATACCCGCAAGCACCATCACCCCGACGATCAGTACGCCCCAGACCATCAGCGTTTTCATTCTGCTTTCCTGCTCAGCCGCAGACGTCGCGGTTAAACGCGCCTCGCCGCCCAGCGGGACAGGTTCCAGCGTATCCGCCATCGGCAGGGCTGCCAGAGCGTAGGTTTTACGCAGTTCGGTCGGGATCAGCATATCCGTCTCCACGCTTGCCGGTTTCGCAGCCCCGTTCCCCCACGCAAGCAGATACGGCCCCTTCCCCTGCGCGTTGAACACCAGATCATAGCGCACGCGTTGCCCGATCACGCCCGGCAGGTTCTCTGGCAAACGCGCATTGAAGGTCTTGATTTTTACCGCCTCAACCAGCCCGCCCGGGAGCGGAACAGGTTCAGACGTTTTGCCGCCGAGCTGGTAGATCACCTCTTTTTTCAGCGTATGCCACCGATCCTTGTCCGCCCCCCGCCAGGCTATTTCTGCCGGGAGAACGCCGTCGCCATTCAGCATGAAGGCGATCGCACTCAGAGGCTGCGGATGTTTCCAGCGCCACACGGCTTCGCTATCGGATAGCCGCTCCCCCTCTCCCGCCAAGCTAATGTGCTCTGATTCCGGCTGCGCAGGAGCGTTAATCGCGTTGACGCCGGTTAACGTCAGGGCTGAACGCCCCGTGTTCAGCACCAGCAGCAGATAGCGATTCGCCTCAGGAGATAACACCAGATCGGTATCGATGCGGTCGAGCTTCAGGCGATCCTGTCCACTCATCACGTCCAGCAGGGGCATCTCTTCGCGCAGGGTATACCAGTTTTTCAGATCCTCGCTGTAATAGACCGATGCCGTCCCCTGCCACGAGCCCTGCGGCGTGTCCCAGAAAAGCTGGAGCTGAGAGAGCGGAACCTCCGTCGCGTTTTCCGGCAGGGTCAGCAGATAGTGCTGTCCGGCAGCCGCCGCGTGTTGCTCTTCCAGCACAATCTCCACGCCGTTTCTGGCACGTAACATAATTTTATCACCGCTACCCTCTTCCCCACCCGGCGAGGCGTTAAGCGCAAAGAGGCGCAGCGCCGTGGTGGTCGGTGCCGGCTGCGGACGCGTCGTGGTAACCAGGCTGAACGGTACCGGCTCGCCCGACTGATTAAACACGCGCACGTCGCGCAGATCGGGCGATGTGCTCTGCTGATAAACCGCCAGCGGCAGCATGACCCGATACCACGGCGAAGAGGCAGAGGTATCAAGGGACAGGCCATAGGCATAATCCCGCGGGGATTCCACCGGCGCGCCCTCGCTGAATACCGGACCGGCCACGGCCAGCAGTGCCGCACAAACAACCGCATTCATCCATTTCATTTTTCTTCTCCTGCTTTAGGCGGTAGCGGCGAGAAATAGCCCACAATCAGGACCAGGATCGCCACGCCAATAAACGCGACAGCACGCGCCAGGCCGCCACCGCCCGCGCTGTCCACCAGCATCAGTTTGAGCATGACCACTCCCAGCAGCACCGCACCGGCAAGCCACTGCTGACGGGAGGCCTGACGGGTGGCGCGGATCATGACCACCAGCGCGCAGAACATCCAGAACAGGGCAAAGGTGGTCTGGATAAGCCGCGAATGCCACAGCGACTCCATATTCCAGGCCACCTCGCCGTACCACGCCAGCGCGCGCAGCAGCGCGCCGTTTAGCCACCAGAAGCCAAGCGCCATCAGCACAACGGCGGGCCACGGTCGGGACTGAGCAAGCGATGCCGGATAGTGGCGATCCACTGCCCGATAAAACACCACCAGCCCCAGCAGCGCGAACGCCGCCCCTTCCTCAAGCGGGTTCACCAGCGGCAGCCAGGTCTGTCGATAGGCTACCCCGTCCTGGAAATTAGTTACGACCAGCAATACCACCAGCGCCACAACCACAGGGATCACGGCAAGGCAGGCGTAGAGCGCAGGCCATACCCGGAACGGCCACCCGCGACGCCGTACGGCCGCGGAGAGCGCCATAATCACCCCACCGCCGACAGCCATCGCAATGCCGCTTCCCCAGGCCGCCATGCCCCATGGCAGGGAGCGGGCAAACCAGTAAAGCTCGGCGGCCATGGCGAGTAAAATCATCCACAACAGCGACAGATGCAGCCCCATTGCGATGCGCGGAAGAAGTTTATCTTCGTCGCGCCGCAGCATCATCAGGGCGGCAGGCAGCGCAATAGCCCAGGCCAGATTTGCCCAGCCGGCTGCCAGGATCTGCTGTTGCCAGACCTGATAAAGCACCATCAGCAGCATCACCGGCCACAGCAGCCATTTGCTGGCATCCAGCTCCCGCCATGCCAGACGAGCGGCAGCCTGCCGCCATCCCCAGGCCGACACCGCCGTCAGCGCCAGCACGCCCGCCAGAACCGATAATTCTGTCTTGAGGATCAGTTGCGACGCACCAAGTTGCGCCACTAACCAGAACAGCAGCCCACCGACCAACAGCGCCCAACTGCCCGGCAGAGAGATTTTTCGCCACAGCCAGGCCGCAGCCACCCAGCAAAGACTGAGCACTGCGAAAATAAGCAGCAGGCTCAGGGAGGTGACGCCGTCCATCTGCGCCCATATCGCGCTGCCGAGCGCCAGCACCAGCAGCGCCGTCCCGCTATAGCTCATACGCCGCTGCTGCTGTTGCACGCCCAGCCAGAGGATACCCAGCCCCTCCAGCGCCCAGGCCATCGCCGTCCAGCGCGCCGAAAGCGCCAGCGGAATGGCAAGCGTGGCAAACCCGCCGCCAATCGCCAGCGCCGCCATAATCAGTGGTCGCCCAATGGAGGGGTAACGTCGCAGCGCGAGGAACGCCAGTGAGAGATAAAACGCACCATAACCCAGCGCGCTGAGCGCCGGGCCGTACGTCCAGTGCGACGTCATGCCGTACTGCATCCCAAAACCAATCAGCGGCGGGGCAAACAGCAGTACGCCGTCAATAATCTGTTTACCTTTTTCCTGCGCCCGCAGCGACAGCGCTACGCTAAACACGCCAAAAATAAGCGTATTGGCAATCAGGAACAGCTGACAGATAACATAGTTTTCAGGCTGGTAGTCGCTCAGCCCCCACACTCCGCCAACGCCAAACGTGAAGAGCAGCCCGAGCAGGTTGAGCTCGCGCCAGTGCTGCCAGATGCTGATGACGAGAATGCCGATGGAGAGCAGAAGATAGAAGGAGAACAGCGCCACAAAGCTACCGCCCCCGGTAGAGAGGAGCAGCGGCGCAAGATATCCGCCCAGGCTCGCCAGCATGGCAAGGCTCAGCGCCTTTTGCAGCACGGCCAGCCCGACGCTCGCCGCGCAAATCACCACCAGCAGCGCAAACGCCAGCGTCATCGGCAGCATCTGCCACAGCCGGAATGCGCCAAAGACGGTCAGGTAAAGCACGCCGGTCGCCCCGCCCTGGAGGATCAGCGCGTAGATCCGCTGCCTGTGCCGCAGCCGCCATCCAACGGCCAGCAGACCCATGGCAAACAGCGCCGTGGCGGCAAGACGCAGCTCAAGCGGAAACAGTGAATGTTCAACGGTATAGCGCAGCAGGAAAGAGAGGCCGAGGAAGAGCAGTACAATCCCCAGTTTTGCCAGCGGATTGCCCTGCATAAACCAGCGCGTCAGCGAGGACAGGATGCCGCCAAAGGCGGAAGGCCGTTTTGCCGCCGGGACAGGCGCAGGTTCTGCTTCAGTGACGGGCGGTTCGGGACGCCAGGGATCGACAGGTGCGTTAACGGCCTCTGGCACCGGCGCTGGTGTCTCCACTGGCGCGGCGGTCTGCACCGGCTCCGGCGCTTTCTCAGCTACACCGTGCTGCTCAAGCGCCTCAATGCGCTGGCGAAGCCGGGCGATCTCCTGCCGCGCCGCCGTGCTTCGATTAAAGCCTATCACCGCAAGCACGGGGGCCACGACCAGCGCAAAAACCAGGAACAAACAGCCAAGGATGTAAAGCTCGTCCATGTTTCCACCTTCACCGTAAAAGATCCGTTAAGATTGACACAAGTAGTTGCATTTGCGCCATCTAAAAGGTGAAAACCATGCTGCCTGCGCTTAGCTGCCGAACCAGACCGTAGCGGAGATCGCCGGCAGCGTGAGCACGTTCTCCTGTAACGTCGCTTTCCCCTCTTTGCTCTTCCACGTTTTACCGGCCAGCAGCGGTGAATCTTCCAGCACCACTTCACACGCCTCACCCCGGTTGATCGCCACCAGCACGCGCTGCTGGTTGTAGACGCGGACAAACACCACCACATTATCTTGGGCGTACATCACCTGACAGCCCCCGTAGCGCAGGGCCTGGCTCTGCTTGCGTAGTGTCGCCATACGCTGGTACAGGCTGAACAGATCCTGATCCTGCTTTTCAGGCTCCCATGGGAAGGTTTTGCGGCAGAACGGATCGTTGTTACCGTCCAGCCCCACTTCATCTCCGTAATAGATGCACGGCACGCCCGGCCAGGTGAAAAGCCAGGTCACCGCCAGCGGCAGACGCGCCACATCTTTACCCAGCAGCGATTTAAAGCGCGCGGTATCGTGGCTGTCGAGCTGGTTAAACATCCGAAGCTGCTGCTGATGAGACAGGCCAGCGCGATAGTTCTCCATCCACGCCATGCAGGTTTCAGCGTCAATATTCTGTGGATCGTAAGAGATATCGGTGTTAGCGAGGAAGCCCCACAGCGGGAAGGTGAAGCCGCGATAATTCATCGACGCGTCTTCTGCATCTGCCTGCAACCACTGACGCGCGTCGCCAAAGTGCTCCCCGAAGACGAATGCTTCCGACCGGGCCGCTTTTGCCGACCGGGTAATGGCGGCGACATGCTGAAGGTTATTCCGCGCCCCGCCTGCTTCACCCAGCATATGCACCACGTCCAGCCGCCAGCCGTCCATATTCCACGGCGCTTTCAGCCAGTGGCGCACGATGCTGTCTTCGCCGCCGTAGATTTCATTCACAAGCGTTGACGACTGGAAATCGAGCTTCGGCAGACTCGGGTAGCCCAGCCAGTCCAGGGCGCGGCCATTCTCGTCAAAACTGTACCAGTCACGCTGGGGGGAGTCCGGATTATGGCATGCGCCGCCCATCGACTGATTGTGACGGTCGAACCACGCATGAGAATCACCGCTGTGATTGAACACGCCATCAAGGATCAGGCGCATACCCTCTTTTTGCGTGTTGTGGCGCAGCCGCAGCAGCGCCTCGTCACCGCCAAACTGCTCGTCAACGTGGCGGTAGTCCTGCGTATCGTATTTGTGAACGCTTGGCGCTTTAAACACCGGGTTCAGGTACAGCGCCGTCACGCCGAGCTTTTTCAGGTATGGCAGTTTTTCGCTGATACCGTCGAGATCGCCGCCGTAAAAGGTCGATCCCCCCGCCTGGGCGGTCAGCGGCTCGTCCCATTTTTTCAGAATGATGTCGTGACCGACCGCATGATGGTAATAAACCTTGTCCTGATCGGCGGTGCGCTTTTCACTGCGCGCAAAGCGGTCCGGGAAAATCTGGTAAAAGACCTGATCGTTAACCCACTGCGGGCCGTTATCCGGGTGATCCACGGCAAACTGCTCCAGCCTGGCCGGAGGGAAACGGCTGAAGCCCTGCGGGGTAAACCACAGCTGGCGGTTGTTCCACAGCAGCTTGAAGCCGTAGCGGCGACGCGGCTGTCCGCTGCGCAAATCGATATTCGCCCGCCACGCCGTAATACCCGGCTGAGGCTGGCTGCGCACCTTGTGCATTTTCAGCGATGTCTCTTCGTTATCCACTTCGGCGCGCAGGGTCACACGTTCAGGCTGATTTTCCCCTGCCAGCCAGAGCGTAATCACAAGGTTGTCTTTGTTTTGCTTAACAAATGGGGCAACCGGAAGGTGCCAGGCGTTTAACATCACGAATCCCCTTTGATGAAATTGACGTCACCTTGCCACAGGGTGATTAAGGATAGCTCACCATGATGGGATTTATTGGGGGAGGAGGACGGGGGAGGAGGCATCAGTGCGGCCTGAAGCCCTCACCCTAACCCTCTCCCACGGGGCTGAGGGATCCCCAGTAATTTTTTTATGCAGAAGCAATAAAGTTGCTTTCTAAATGACTGAGGGCTGTCAGCGATGCCCTGGTCCGGCTGTAAATCGCTGAGGCGTTTGCCTTCCGGCCGGGGCGAGGCGCAGGGATGCGCCGAGAGGGCGGCTTTACAGGGACGTTGCCTCCGCCCGTACCCGATAAGCCGGAAGGAATAAGCCGAGGGCACCGCGAAGCGGCGATTTACCGCCGGGAGCCCGGGTCGCCAGGGTGGTGGCGACTGAGCCACCCTGGCACGTTCACCGGTCATGTCGTTACAGAGTAGCAAGGAACATAAAGTGAACGGAATGACCACCACCGCCGTATGTTCCCCTCACCCTAACCCTCTCCCCGGAGGGGCGAGGGGATTGCTCAGTGCTCGCATTAATTTGTGGGGAACCCTCTCCCACGGGGAGAGGGGAAAAGAATGTTACTGTGCTTCCGCCAGCTGACGATCGCGGCGACATTTAAACATCCAGCCCACCAGCAGCAGGACGATCCACGCGAAGCCCACGTACAGGGAAATACGGGTATCCGGGTGATAACCAATCAGGCCGATGATAAACACCAGGAAGATGAGGCCAACGACGGTCGTCGCAACACCGCCCGGCACTTTAAACTTCAGCGCTTTGGCCTCTTCTGGCGACAGGCGGCGACGGAACGCAATCTGCGACAGCAGGATCATGATCCACACCCACACCGTCGCAAAGGTCGCCAGCGACGCAATCACCAGGAAGACGTTCTCCGGCATAATGTAGTTCAGGTAGACCGAGAACAGCAGCGCCACGGTCATGACCAGCACCGTTACCCACGGGGTACCGCGACGCGACGTTTTGGCAAACACCTTCGGCGCACTGCCCTGCTCCGCCATGCCGTGCAGCATACGGCCCACGCCGAACACGTCACTGTTGATGGCCGACAGCGAGGCTGTCAGCACCACAAAGTTGAGAATGCTGGCGGCAAACGCAATGCCCATGTGCTGGAAAGTCAGGACAAACGGGCTGCCGTTGGTGCCCACCTGGTTCCACGGGTAGATGGACATAATCACAAACAGCGTGCCCACGTAGAACACCAGGATGCGCATCGGCACCGAGTTGATGGCGCGCGGAATAGACTTCTCCGGATCTTTCGCTTCCCCGGCGGTGATGCCGATAATCTCGATTCCGCCATAGGCGAACATGACCATCTGCAGCGACATGACCATCCCGAGCCAGCCGTTGCTAAAGAAGCCGCCGTTGCTCCACAGGTTGTGAATGCCGGTTGGCTGTCCACCGTTGCCGATACCCCAGATGATAATGCCGAAACCGGCGAGGATCATGATGATAATGGTCGCGACCTTGAAGAAGGAGAACCAGAACTCCAGCTCGCCAAACACCTTCACGCTCATCAGGTTAACGGCGCAGATAATCAGCACCACGCTCAGCACCCAGATCCAGTGCGGCACGGCGGGGAACCAGACACCCATATAGATACCAAACGCCGTCACATCGGCAATGGCAACAATCAGGATTTCGAAGCAGTAGGTCCAGCCGGTGATAAACCCGGCCAGCGGGCCTAAATTTTCCTGCGCGTAGCGGGAGAAGGAACTGGCAGAGGGGTTGTGAACCGACATTTCGCCAAGGGCGCGCATGATGATATACGCCGCCACGCCGCCGATGATGTAGGCCAGCAGAACGCTTGGACCGGCCATTTTGATGGCATCTGCCGAGCCATAAAAAAGACCGGTACCGATAGCCGAGCCCAGCGCCATAAAGCGGATGTGGCGGGTGCTCAATCCACGTTTAAGTTTGTTAGTGCTTTCCATTAAAATCTTGCCATTCAACACGAAAAAAACAAAAAACCACGGGGCCTTAAGCCCCGTGGTTAAACAATTTGTTGCCGTTGATTAATGGGCGTTGGATGTCACCTGACGCCCTGCCGCACGGTCCCAGATAATCGCCAGAACCAGCGCTACAACGGAAGGCATCAGCCAGGCCAGGCCCTGCTCGGACAGCGGCAGACGCTGTGTCCAGGCTGGCAGGATTTCTGCAAATGCTGATGCTTTGATCCCGTCAAGGATACCAAAAATCAGGCTGATAAACATGGCTGGCGCAATAATTCGCGTGGAGTTATGCCACCACGGACGGGTGAAGCTCAGCACTACCAGCACGATACATGGCGGATAGATCGCCGTCAGCACCGGAATTGAGACCTGAATCAGGTGGCTCAGACCGAGGTTTGACACCGCCATGGAGAAGATGCCGAGGATAAACACCAGCGTGCGGTAAGAAAGCGGCAGATACTGAGCGAAGAACTCCGCGCAGGCGCAGGTCAGACCCACCGCCGTCACCAGACAGGCCAGGAAAATCAGCGCCGCCAGCAGCATGCTGCCTGCACCACCAAAGGTGTGCTGCACGTAAGCATGCAGGATCGCCGCGCCGTTTGCGCTCTGATCGACCAGCGTTGCGCTATCTGAACCCAGACGGAACAGCGCCAGATACAGCAGCGTCAGGCCGACACCGGCCATCAGGCCAGCCCAGATGGTGTAGCGAGTCAGCAGACGCGCTTCGGTCACCCCGCGGGAACGCGCGGCGTTAACGATAACGATACCAAACACCATCGCGCCAAGCGTATCCATCGTCAGATAGCCGTTCACGAAACCGTTTGAGAACGCCGCGTTCTGGTAGGCGTCCATCGCGGAGCTGATGGGCCCCGCAGGCCAGACGATGGCCGCAACCGCCAGCACAATCAGCGCCACAATTTTCAGCGGTGCCAGGAAGTTACCCACAGTATCCAGCAGTTTGCCCGGATAGAGAGAAACCAGAATCACGATGGCGAAGTAAATGAGGCTGTAAATAAACAGCGGCATCGCGCCGTCACCGGTCAGCGGGGCAATACCCACTTCAAAGGAGACGGTCGCCGTACGCGGGGTCGCGAACAGCGGGCCAACGGCCAGATAGCAGACGGTTGCCAGCAGAACGCCAGCCACTTTGCCAATCGGGGTGCTGAGGCTGTCCACACCGCCACCGACTTTCGCCAGCGCGATAACGGTCAGTACCGGCAGGCCCACGGCAGTAAGCAGGAAGCCAAACGCAGCCGTCCAGACGTGTTCACCCGCCTGTAAGCCAACCATTGGAGGAAAAATGATGTTACCTGCGCCAACGAACAGCGCAAATGTCATAAAGCCCAGCGCGATAATGTCACGCGATTTCAAGTGATGGGTCATAAAACCTTACTGCCTGTGGATGTGGTGTTGAATACGTTGAGATTTTCGCCATCCCTGACGGGACGATACAGCGGAAAATTTGCTCAATTTCAGCGGGATATGCTCCCGTCCAGGCGTGGCGAAGAATAGTTTTTCGATTTACCACGCAAATACAGTCGGTCTGACAGTATATGGGGGGCAATTTAAACGCTTATAACGTTTAAAGGCAAGAAGGGATCGTAAAACCAGAACAATATGCCAGCATGAAAATTCAGGCCAACATAATATGCCATGTATAAGAAAAACTCATGGCTAATCATGCGAACAAAAAAGCACCAGCCGTATAATATTCACTCGCGTTTCGCTTGACTGCAAAGCAAACGGGCCAGCAATCGCTGGCCCGTGGAAAGGTAGCCTGACACACACGCTGTCAGGCACTTTTTTTGGCAATTAATCGTTCCGGAATCACGAAGCTAAAGCGCGTGCCCTTACCCAGGCTGCTTTCGATATTGAGCCGGCTTTCGTGGTGGCTGACGGCATGCTTCACAATTGCCAGCCCCAGTCCGCTCCCGCCGGTCTGCCGCGAGCGCGCCTTATCCACCCGGTAGAACCGTTCGGTGAGACGCGGGAGGTGTTCAGGCCCAATCCCCGGCCCGTTGTCCTCGACGCTAAACTCAGCCCCTGCCGGAGTATGCTGCCACCGCACCGCGATATGCGTCCCTGTCGGGGTATGATTCACGGCGTTATAGACCAAGTTTGAGATAGCGCTTCGCAGCTCATCTTCACTGCCGAGCACTTTCAGCGTGTTATCAACATCAAAACTCAGGGTGTGTTGATTATGGCTCAGCGTTTGGGCTTCGCGCTCCACCACTCGCAGCATCATCGGCACATCAATGATGTCGTTTAGCGCCAGCGACGGGGCAGCCTCAATTTTTGAAAGCGTTAGTAGCTGTTTGACCAGCCCTTCCATGCGGAACGTCTGTTCGCGCATGGTATGCAGCGCTTTCTCACGCGGCGCCCCCTCAAGCGTTTGCTCCTGCATCATCTCCAGATAGCCCTGAAGCACCGTCAACGGCGTACGCAGCTCGTGGCTGACGTTGGCAAAGAAGTTACGTCTCGCGCCCTCAAGCTGATGCATCTGGGTGACATCCCGCGCCACCATCAGCCACTGCCGATCGCTGTAGGGCATCACGCGAATTTCAAGATGGCGACCGTTATTGAGCTTCAAATTGTGCGGACGACTAAAATCACGCGTTTTCAGATACAGCGTGAACTCGGGATAGCGCAGAAGGTTGAGGATGTTCTGACCGTTATCATCCGGCCAGCGCAGGCCCAACAGCTGCTGTGCGAGGCCATTGCACCAGAAGATGGTCCCTTCTTCCGTCGTCAGGATCACTGCGTCCGGCAGCGACTCCGCGCCGCTGCGAAAGCGTTTTATCAGGCTTCCCAGCTCACGACGGCGCTTTTTATTACGCATCTGCATCTGGTGCAGGCCGTAGAGTAGCGGTTCCCAGCTCCCGCTTCCCGGCGGGGGTGTCATACTTCTGTCGACCCACAGCCACCAGGAAAGACGCAGTAAATTCCAGAAATGCCAGACGAGCAACCCCGTCACGGCCACCAGTAAAAACCACGGCAGATAGCCAAAAATAGCCCCCAGAATGAGGGCCGGAATGCAGCATAAGATCAGTTCAAAGACGAGCCTTTTCCATGACAGACGTTCCAGCACGCGTCACACTCCTGTCATTGTTCAGAAACGGGTCGAGAAGCGATAACCCGTGCCGCGGACCGTCTGTACCATGCGATCGTGGCCGCTCAGTTCCAGTGCTTTACGCAGGCGGCGAATATGGACGTCAACCGTTCGGTCTTCGACATAGACGTTAGTTCCCCAGACGTTATTCAGCAACTGTTCGCGGCTGTAAACGCGCTCCGGGTGTGTCATAAAGAAGTGCAGGAGTTTAAATTCGGTGGGGCCCATATCGAGGGGATTTTCACCGGTCATGACCCGGTGTGAGGTAGGATCCAGGCTCAGGCCCTGCATCTCAATCACCTCTTCCACCGCCATCGGTGAAATACGGCGCATCACGGCTTTGATACGCGCCACCAGCTCTTTTGGAGAGAATGGCTTGGTGATGTAATCGTCCGCGCCGGTTTCCAGACCGCGCACGCGATCCTCTTCCTCACCGCGCGCCGTCAGCATCACCACCGGGATATCGCGGGTCATCGCCTCGCGTTTGATATGCTTGATAAACTGCAATCCGGAACCGCCAGGCAGCATCCAGTCCAGCAGGATCAGATCGGGCCAGGGTTCATTCAGCTGGTTCACCGCGCTGTCATAATCTTCCGCTTCAACCGGCTGGAAGCCATTTTGTTCAAGCACGAAGCACACCATTTCACGGATCGGAGCTTCATCTTCTACGACCAGAATACGTCTCGCCATACTTTGCCCTGTCTTATCGTATTTAAGTTACAAGTCTGTAATGCGGCGTCATTATGCGTCAGATTTATGACAGATTTATGAAAAACATTACCACGATAAATAGCAAACTGTTGTTTTATTACAGCGGTTATTTTCCGTTCCCCGAACGTTTATAATCCTGCTTTCTTATTATTGCCACGGATCTCTTATGCGCATACTTCACACCTCAGACTGGCACCTGGGTCAAAATTTTTACAGCAAAAGCCGCGCCGCGGAACATGAAGCGTTCCTGAACTGGCTGCTGGAGACGGCTCAGGCTCACGAGGTGGACGCAATTATTGTGGCGGGCGACATTTTTGATACCGGATCGCCGCCGAGCTATGCGCGTGAGCTGTACAACCGTTTTGTGGTCAACCTCCAGCAAACCGGTTGTCACCTGGTGATTGTCGCCGGAAACCATGACTCGGTGGCGACGCTGAATGAATCCCGCGATATTCTGGCGTTCCTCAATACCACCGTGGTGGCCAGCGCCGGACACGCGCCGCAGATCCTGAAAAAACGTGACGGCACGCCGGGCGCGGTGCTATGCCCAATTCCGTTTTTACGCCCGCGCGATATCGTGCAAAGCCAGGCAGGCCTGTCCGGGAGCGAAAAACAGCAGCATCTGTTGCAGGCCATCACCCGCTATTATCACCAGCAGCATACGGAAGCCTGCGCCCTGCGCGGCGAACAGGCCATTCCGATCGTTGCCACCGGGCACCTCACCACCGTCGGGGCCAGTAAGAGTGATGCGGTGCGCGAGATTTATATCGGGACGCTGGACGCGTTTCCCGCGCAAAACTTTCCCCCCGCCGACTATATTGCCCTCGGGCATATTCACCGGGCCCAGATCGTCGGGGGCTGCGAGCATATTCGCTACTGCGGCTCGCCCATTTCCCTCAGTTTTGACGAAACGGGCAAAGCCAAATCCGTGCATCTGGTGAGCTTCACCGAAGGCAAACTTAGCGCCGTTGAGACGCTTGAGGTGCCGGTCACCCAGCCGCTGGCAGTGCTGAAAGGCGATCTGGCCGCCATTACCGCTCAGCTTGAGCAGTGGCGCGGCGCAGTGCTTAATCCCCCCGTCTGGCTCGATATCGAAATCGCCACCGATGACTACCTGTACGATATGCAGCGTAAAATTCAGACGCTGACGGAAGACCTTCCCGTAGAGGTGCTGCTGGTACGTCGCAGCCGCGAGCAGCGCGAGAAAATTCTGCTGAACGCCCAGCGTGAAACGCTTAGCGAACTTCGGGTTGAAGAGGTGTTCGCGCGGCGGCTTGCGCATGAAGAAGTGGACGAGGCCAGGCGCACCAGGCTTAACGAGCTGTTTGCCCATACCCTGCATTCCCTCAATGACGAGGACGAAAACGCATGAAAATTCTGAGCCTGCGTCTGAAAAATCTGAATTCGCTAAAGGGTGAGTGGAAAATCGATTTCACCGCGGAGCCTTTCGCCAGCAATGGGCTATTTGCCATCACCGGCGCAACCGGCGCGGGTAAAACCACGCTGCTGGATGCCATCTGCCTGGCGCTTTACCACGAAACACCGCGTCTTAATAAGGTATCTCAGGCACAAAACGACCTGATGACGCGCGATACCGCCGAATGCCTGGCTGAAGTGGAATTTGAGGTCAAAGGCGTTGCTTATCGCGCTTTCTGGAGCCAGAACCGCGCCCGCAACCAGCCAGACGGGAACTTACAGGCACCACGCGTTGAGCTGGCCCGCTGCGAAGACGGCAAAATTCTGGCCGATAAAGTCACGGATAAGCTGGAACAAACCGCCGCACTCACCGGGCTGGACTATGGTCGCTTTACCCGCTCGATGTTGCTCTCACAGGGGCAGTTTGCCGCCTTCCTGAATGCTAAACCGAGCGATCGCGCAGAGCTGCTGGAAGAACTGACCGGCACGGAAATTTACGGCCAGATTTCCGCCATGGTTTTTGAAAAACACAAAGCGGCACGCAACGCGCTGGAGATGTGCGAAGCGCAGGCCGCAGGCGTTGTGCTGCTGAGCGAGGAACAGCAGCAGCACTTGCAGCAAAGTTTGCAGGCACTTACTGATGAAGAAAAAATCCTGCTGGCACAGCAGCAGAGCCAACAGAAAGATTTTCAGTGGCTTACGCGTAACGACGAGCTGATACGTGAGCAGCAACGCGCAGCCGCTTCGCAGCAGCAGGCGCAACAGGCTCTGACGGACGCCGCGCCGCAACTGGCGAAGCTCCAGCTGGCACAGCCCGCCGCCCAGCTACGTCCGCTGTGGGAGTATCAGCAGGAGCAGACCACCCGCCTGGCGCAGACAACAGCGCGAATTGTTGAAGTAAATACTCGCTTACTCGACAGAGCGGCGCAGCGCTCGCGTATTCGCAACGGTGCGCTGCGCAACCGTGAACAGTTGCAGACAGAACACAGGGTACTGACGCAGTGGCTAACCGAACACGATCGTTTCCGTCAGTGGGGGCAGGAAATTGCCGGCTGGCGGGCGCATTTTACGCAACTGAGTCGCGATAAAAATCAGCTTGTGGCCCAGTCAGCGCGCATAGCTGAGCTTCGTCAGAAGCTGGCTGAGATGCCGGAGAGTACGTTGACGCTGACGGCTGAGGATCTCGCGAAGGCAATGGAGCAACAGGCACAATCGCGGGCGCTCCGCCAGCGCCTGACTGCGCTTCACGCTCGCTATCAGCCGCTGCAAAAACGGCTGCGTCAGAATGCGGAAAGCGTGCAGAAAGCGCAGGCTGAGCAGGCTAAGCTCAATGAAACGCTGATCCTGCGGCGTCAGCAGTTCAAAGAGAAAAATCAGCACTATGCCGACCTGAAAGCGCTCTGTGAGCGTGAGGCAACAATCAAGGATCTTGAGAACTATCGTGCACAGCTCGAAGCGGGTAAACCTTGCCCGCTCTGCGGTTCAAGCGAACATCCGGCAGTTGTGCAGTATCAGGCGCTTGAACTGACCGACAATCAGCGCCGCCGCGACGCGCTGGAGAAAGAGGTTGCCGCGCTAAAAGAGGAAGGATTGCTGGTGCTCGGGCAGGTGAATGCGCTCACCCAACAGATCCAGCGCGAGACAGAGGAAGTACAGGCCCTCTCTCAGGAAGAGCAAGCACTCACTAAAGAGTGGCTGGAGGTCTGCACCTCCCTGAACATAGCGCTGAATATTCAGGATGATATTGCCCCCTGGATGAGCGAACAGGAGCAGTATGAACGCCATCTGTATCAGCTTAGCCAGCGTCTGACGCTGCAAAACCAGCTCAATGAACAGGAAGATCAGGCGCGCCAGTACCAGCAGCAGCTGACGGCGACGCGTCAGGCGCTGGCAGCCTCGCTAGAGTCGCTGTCGCTTAGCGTGCCCGATGAAGGGGCCGAAAGCGCCTGGCTGAGCGCACGCGAAGCTGAATATACCCGCTGGCAGGAAAAACAGGCCCAGCACGGTACGATTCAGGAACGTATTAACGTCCTGATGCCCATCCTGGAGACGCTGCCGGATTCTGATGACGCAGAAGCCGACGCGGTTATCCCTGAGAACTGGCGCGGCATCCATGACGAATGCGTGTCGCTACAAAGCCAGCTCGCCACCCTACAGCAGCAGGAGACGCTTGAGCGTGAACGGCTTCAGCAGTCGCAGGCTCAGTTCAGCGCCGCGCTGACCGCGAGCTGCTTTGCCAGTCAGGAGGCATTTCTCTCCGCCCTGCTGGATGAAGCGTCGATCCGCCAGCTTGAACAACAAAAGCAGACGCTGGAGAACCAGCTCCAGCAGGCCACGGCGCTCTCCGTACAGGCAAACCAGCAGCTTCAGGCGCATCAGGCACAGCGCCCCGAGGGGCTGGAAACCGACGCCGCAACCCTTCAGGCGCAGTTACACCAGCTGGCGCAACAGCTTCGTGAAAACACCACGCATCAGGGGGAGATCCGCCAGCAGCTCAAGCAGGACGGTGATAACCGTCTGCACCAGCAGGCGCTTATGCAGCAGATTGAGGAGGCGGCGCGTCAGGCTGACGACTGGGGCTATCTCAATGCGCTGATAGGCTCCAGCACCGGCGATAAATTCCGTAAATTCGCCCAGGGGCTGACGCTGGATAACCTGGTGTGGCTTGCCAACCAGCAGCTCAACCGTCTGCATGGCCGCTATCTGCTTCAGCGTAAAGCCAGCGACGCGCTGGAGCTGGAGGTGGTTGATACCTGGCAGGCCGATGCGGTACGCGATACCCGTACCCTGTCCGGCGGGGAAAGTTTCCTCGTCAGTCTGGCGCTGGCTTTAGCGCTTTCCGATCTGGTCAGTCACAAAACGCGCATTGACTCGCTTTTCCTGGATGAAGGGTTCGGCACGCTCGACAGCGAAACGCTGGACACCGCGCTGGATGCGCTCGACGCGCTGAACGCCACCGGGAAAACCATCGGCGTGATCAGCCACGTAGAGGCAATGAAAGAACGTATTCCGGTGCAGATCAAGGTGAAGAAGATAAACGGGCTAGGGTATAGCAGGCTGGACAGGGAGTTTGCGGTGCAGTAAATGGGGGATGTTGCCCTCACCCTGGCCCTCTCTCTGTGGGAGAGGGTTCAAACATCAAAAACGGCAACGCAAGTTGCCGTTTTGCGTTTATTCCGGCCAGAGCCACGCCGCGCCGCGCACACCGCTGGAATCTCCATGGACGGCTTTGCGGATCGGCGTTTCGCATTCGCCCCCAAATACCCACTGTTTCACCAGCGTTGGCACCGTCGCGTACAGCCGGTCAACGTTGCTCATGCCGCCGCCCAGCACAATCACGTCCGGATCGAGGATATTGATCACATGCGCCAGTGATTTAGCCAACCGCATTTCGTAGCGGCTGAGCGCCAGTTCAGCCACCGGATCCTGCTCCTCAACCAGACGCATAATCTCGTTACCTTTCAGCGGCTGACCGCTCAGACGATGATAATCGGTGGCAAACCCCGTGCCGGAAATAAAGGTCTCAATACAGCCCTGCTTGCCACAGTAGCACGGTACTTCGGCGCGGTATTTGAGTTCATCTTCATCCATCCACGGCAACGGATTGTGCCCCCACTCGCCCGCGGTGCCGTTGCCGCCAATATGCGAGCGCCCACCGAACGCCACGCCCGCCCCGCAGCCGGTGCCGATAATGACCGCAAATACGGTCTGCGCGCCAGCCGCTGCGCCATCTACGGCCTCAGAGACCGCCAGGCAGTTAGCGTCATTCGCCAGACGCACCTCCCGGTTCAGGCGTTCGCTTAAGTCTTTATCAAACGGCTGACCGTTGAGCCAGGTGGAGTTGGCGTTTTTCACCACGCCGGTATACGGCGAAATGGAGCCGGGGATCCCCATCCCGACCGTGCCCGTCTCGCCCGTTGCCTGCTCTACCATATCGACCAGGCGGGCAATCGTCTCTATGGTCTGGTGATAATCATCGCGCGGCGTAGGCAGACGGTGGCGAAACAGTTGCTCCCCCTGCTCGCTCAACGCAATAACTTCTGTTTTGGTGCCGCCCAAATCAATCCCAATACGCACAAGACACTCCTCATTATTTTGATTATCAACAGAGTAGAAGCCCACTTCCCGATTAGCAATGCAAGCGATGCGACAATTCGTTATCATGCCCGCTGATTTAACGACAAGGCCGTGGAAATTATCATGCTGTGGTTCAAAAATTTGATGGTTTACCGTCTCAGCCGCGACGTTTCGCTGCGTGCAGAAGAGATGGAAAAACAGTTAGCCGCTTACTCCTTTACCCCTTGCGGTAGCCAGGATATGGCAAAAACCGGCTGGGTTCCGCCAATGGGTTCTCAAAGCGATGCGCTGACCCACGCCAGCAGCACGGGGCAAATCATCGTTTGCGCCCGCAAAGAAGAGAAGATCCTGCCGACGCCTGTGGTGAAGCAGGCGCTCGAAGCGAAGATCTTCAAGCTGGAAGCTGAACAGGGCCGTAAGCTTAAAAAAACCGAAAAAGATTCACTGAAGGATGAAGTGCTGCACTCGCTGCTGCCGCGCGCCTTTAGCCGCTTTAGCCAGACCATGATGTGGATCGACACCGTGAACGGGCTGATCATGGTCGACTGCGCCAGCGCCAAAAAAGCGGAAGATACGCTGGCGCTGCTGCGTAAGAGCCTTGGCTCATTACCGGTGGTACCGCTGGCACTGGAGACGCCGATTGAGCTGACCCTGACTGAGTGGGTGCGCAGCGGGACTGCCGCGCAGGGCTTCCAGATCCTTGATGAAGCAGAGCTGAAAGCGCTGCTGGAAGATGGCGGCGTGATCCGCGCGAAGAAACAGGATCTGGTGAGCGACGAGATCGCCGTGCACATTGAAGCGGGCAAAGTGGTGACTAAACTGGCACTCGACTGGCAGCAGCGCATTCAGTTTGTGATGTGTGATGACGGCTCCGTGAAGCGCCTTAAATTCTGCGATGAACTGCGCGATCAGAACGAAGATATCGACCGCGAAGATTATGCTCAGCGCTTTGACGCAGACTTTATCCTGATGACCGGCGAGCTGGCGGCGCTGATCCAGAACCTGGTGGAAGGTCTCGGCGGCGAAGCGCAGCGTTGACAGGCAAAACGTAGGCCGGGTAAGCGAATGCGCCACCCGGCATGCTTTTATTTCAGATAGCGGCACAGATAAGAGGTTGGCTCTGCAACCTGCAAATGGAACTCGCTGTGGCCCGGCACGTTGAACACCTGCCCGGCACTATAGACTTTCCACTCCGTTTCACCCGGCAGCAGGACGTTCAGCGCACCACTGACCACCGTCATCTCTTCCGCTTCTGCGGTGCCAAAGGTGTATTCCCCTTCCGCCATGACGCCGACACTGGCGCGGCCAGTGCTGCTGCTGGTAAAACCAATGGATTTCACTTTACCGGAAAAGTATTCGTTACTTTGAAGCATGAACTGGCCCTTATATTTATTGAGAAAAATCCACTATAGGGGCCATGCTCATGACCTGTCACGCAAAATCATTACACCAGTAATTCTGACGCCAGGCGCGCCATCAGGACGTTAGAGAGCAGCACCGGAACATCCAGCGCCTTTTGCAGTAAATCACGATGCCGCTGATGGAAGCCCAGGCAGTCGAGCATCAGGACATCCGCCCCTCTGTCGATCAACTCCTGCCCGGCCGCAATCAGCTTCGCTTCGCTGTCCCAGAACGGGTTTGCCAGCGCGTACAACGGGGTGTGCTCCAGCGCGGCCCACTTCACCGTCTGGTTATCCAGCAGTTCTTCTACGGGAACGATAACGCCCACCTGATGACCATCAACAATTGACGCCACCAGCGGGGGGATAATCCGCATCGGTTCGAGCAGAATGGCATTACGCGCGCTGAGTCCTTTAACGGGTGCTGTGCTCATCAGCAAAATGACGTCATAGTCCTGATTGTCGAGCACTTCGATCACACCCTGTAGCGCGCGCT
This sequence comes from Enterobacter sp. DSM 30060, assembly GCF_013375955.1. Classification (NCBI taxonomy): domain Bacteria; kingdom Pseudomonadati; phylum Pseudomonadota; class Gammaproteobacteria; order Enterobacterales; family Enterobacteriaceae; genus Enterobacter; species Enterobacter sp. DSM 30060. Next base: position 2,779,496 of record NZ_CP056118.1, on the reverse strand, counting down.
CAATTTTCTGGCGTGACACGTGCGCCAGTTTACCGTCACTGAGTAACGTTGCCAGGGGATCTTCCCCCTCTCCGACCGCGTAGTCTTCCATGACCTCTTCCCGACTGAGCTTCCCTAACAGACTGAGATGCGTAATTTGTTGTTCAGAGACATGCTCGGTTAAGAGCGGTAATACTTCGCTTACAGGCACCACACCAATCGTGAGGATCGCCAACGTCGCCTTCATTTTGATCGCCTTCCGTTACTACCACAACTGCCACACAAGTACAGGCTCACTACGCTGCACTGTTCATTTTTTCAACAAAACAGCACCAAGCGTAGCAGGGGATCTCTACACCGTAATGTAAAGATCGACTGGCCTTTCCAAATCTACCTGTAATAACTAAATATTAACTGCTGCTTAACATCAGCGATAAGTTAAAAATGTGATTCAGGCACGGTTGTAACGAATTCGGATTCTTGTCAGGACTTCTCGGGATCCTCATAGCGCCGTTTCGCATCCAGCGCTTCCTGTTCGGTTTCATGTTCGCTGATCAGCGAATCAGGTTTAGGGTGATCGGCACGCAGCTGGTACCAGGTTACGGTCTGATCGCTATTACCTTTTTCAACGGTAACGATGCGGGCTTCACGTGGATAGGGAGGTCTGGTTGGCATAGCTCATCCTTTTTTTATGTCTGAGCTATGAGTATAGACGGCTGTCAGCTGGCGCAAGCCAAACGCAGGGCGGTAATAATCTGAATCGCAACTTTCTCGGGTGACGCTGACGCATCCACAACGTGGTGTGCCGCCTCGCGGTACAGTGCATCGCGTTCGGCGAGGACCTCGCTGACCTCTTCACTCAGCGGTTTCGCGGTCAGCGCCGGGCGCTGCCCTTCTTCCGGAAACGCCTCCAGCCGCCCCACCAGCGTAGAAACCGGGGCACAGAGGTATATTACGACACCCTTTTCGCGCATAAACTGGCGGTTATACGGCGCCAGAATAATGCCTCCACCGGTCGCAATCACGGTCGACGGTGCGGTCACCGCTTCCATCGTGGCCGTTTCGCGCGCACGAAAGCTCTCCCACCCCTCATTCTCCACGATATCGGCGATGGTCTTACCGGCATTCTCCTGGAGCCAGTGGTCAGTATCGACAAACTGACTCTGGCACAGACGCGCCAGCTCCAGACCAACGGTGGTTTTCCCACAGCCGCGAGGGCCAACTAAAAAGATGGGTGGGTTCATAACCAGGTGTTCCCCTTGCTGCCGGATAACTGAAGGCTGTAAAGAAATGATTGCAGAAGATGTTGCGCTAACTTTACTGCAAAGCGGTACGGAATGACAAGCCTGTGGAAGCCACACTGTACCACAAAACAGCCCGGAGGTGGGCTACGCCGGGCGGCGCTTCACTTCCAGCAGCCATTTATCCAGCTCGGCGGCAAACTGCTGGCGATCGCGCTGCGACAGGCTGTCCGGCCCACCGGTTTGCACGCCGCTGGAACGCAGGGTATCCATAAAATCACGCATGGTGAGCTTCTCCCGGATCGTTGCCGGAGAGTAGCGCTCGCCGCGCGGGTTAAGCGCCGCGGCCCCCTTCGCCAGCACGTCGGCAGCCAGCGGGATATCCGCGGTGATCACCAGATCTCCTGCGTCACACAGGCGTACTATCTCATTATCTGCCACGTCGAACCCGGCCGGCACGCGCAGAGAACGAATGAACCTGGAGGGCGGCACGCGGATATTCTGGTTCGCCACCAGCGTCATCGGCATCTGCACCCGCTCGGCGGCGCGGAATAAAATCTCTTTAATCACATTCGGACACGCGTCCGCATCAACCCAAATCGCCATAGTGTCTCCCCATTATGATTCTGGCGACTATTGTCGCCTGCATTTCGTTGTTAAGCTATCAATGAGAGATAACAACGCATAATAACGGAGAGACGTGATGGATAAGAAAATCGGGTTTATCGGCTGCGGAAACATGGGTAAAGCTATCCTCGGTGGACTGATAGCCAGCGGCCAGGTGCTGCCAGGGCAGATTTGGGTCTATACCCCATCCCCGGATAAAGTCGCGGCGCTGCGTGATGAGTATGGTATCAACGCCGCCGAAAGCGCGCAGGAAGTGGCTCAGGTGGCGGACATTGTCTTTGGCGCCGTTAAGCCAAATATCATGATTAAAGTCCTGAGCGAGATCACCTCCAGCCTGAACAAAGAGAGCCTGGTGGTGTCGATTGCCGCAGGCGTGACCCTCGACCAACTCGCCCGCGCGCTGGGGCACGACCGTAAGATTGTTCGCGCCATGCCAAACACCCCGTCGCTGGTAAATGCCGGTATGACCTCCGTTACCCCGAACGCGCTGGTTACTTCTGAAGAGGTGGCGGATGTATTGAACATTTTCCGCTGCTTCGGCGAAGCGGAAGTGATTGCCGAACCGATGATCCACCCGGTTGTCGGCGTGAGCGGTTCTGCCCCGGCGTATGTCTTTATGTTTATCGAAGCCATGGCCGATGCCGCCGTACTTGGCGGTATGCCGCGCGCGCAGGCCTACAAATTTGCAGCGCAGGCGGTGATGGGCTCGGCCAAAATGGTGCTGGAAACGGGTAAACATCCGGGCGAACTGAAAGATATGGTGTGCTCGCCGGGGGGCACAACCATTGAAGCCGTGCGCGTGCTGGAAGAGCGCGGGTTCCGCTCCGCCGTGATCGAGGCGATGGAAAAATGCATGGAAAAATCAGAGAAGCTGAGTAAGTCCTGATGCGTTACGCCGGGCGTCAGGCGGCCACTTCGGTGCGACCCCGTCCGGCATTTTTGGCTTTATAGAGGGCCACGTCCGCGGCCTTTAGCCATTCACGATAGTGCGTGAACTGCGCCCCCCAGGGGGCAACCCCAACGCTGATACACAACCTTGCCATAGGTGCTCCGTGCAGCGGCATGTTGACCAGCCTTTCATGGACGCGCGCCATCGCCGCAATCGCGTTTTCGGCAGGCGTGCCGGACATGATCACCGCAAATTCATCTCCCCCGAAGCGGCCAATATAATCGCCTGCGCGCAGGGTCAGCTGAAGCTGGCGCGTGATGGCGACAATCGCTTCATCCCCCACGTCATGCCCCCAGGTGTCGTTGATCGTCTTGAAGTGATCGATATCGATGAGCAGTATCGTCGCCTGTCGATGGCTGCGACGGCAGGCCTCAAATTCGTTACGCAGCAACGTTTCCCAGTGACGGCGATTGAACACGCCGGTCATTCCGTCGCGGGTACTCATCAGCTCAAGCCGACGCTTATGCTCTGCCAGCCGGATCGCCGTGCGGTGGCTGAGCCAGGCAAACAGCATGGGGTAGACCACCAGCACGGGGAGCGTCAGCCACAACGCCAGCGGTTCAGAGGTCAATAGCACAGGAGTATCCGTGGATTGCACGGTGAGCAGGGCAGACAGAGCAAGCAGCGCAAGTCCTGTCAGAAATAAGCGGCATCCCCCCGATCCCATCATGTTCATGCCGATCATCACGATCAGCGCCGCCGTTGGCAGCGCATTGAACCCTATTAATCCCACCCAGACGCCAGCAATGATGGCATCGATTTTCAGATTAACGATTTCACCGCTGTGGGGGCAGGTCGAACGAAAAGCCAGCTGCCAGGCCAGATGGGGCCAGACAAAGACCCAGCCCACCAATAACAACCACCAGACGCCAGAAAGAAGCAGACTCACCAGAACGCTGGCAAGCGGAACAAACAGCGCCGCCAGACCAACGATGCGTGCCAGCCGTATTCGCCGGGCAAATCGCAGACCGGAACGGTATGAGTCATCCTGAGAAAGCTGCTGATACCACGCTTCCCGAATGTTCTCGTGATTGTCATAAAACTCATCATTCATCATTTTTGGGAATATTCTGAAACATTTTCCCAAATTATAGAGAGGGGGATAGCGGGGAAAGTATGAAATTTTGGGTGAGCCACAGCCGTGACTCACCCATTAGCACTACGCCTGTTTTTTCAGGCACGCGCTCATAAACTTGCTGCGATCGTCGCCTTTCAGCATCTGCTGTGTCGCCTGGGCATTGCACTCGCGCATTTTTTGCTGCTGCGGGGTCAGGCTTTTTTCACCCGGTTTGGTCGTACCATTTTTAAGGCAGTCGCTCATATACGTTTTACGGGCATCCCCTTTCAGACTTTGCGAGGTCGCCTGTTGGTTACAGGTCGTCATGCGCTGCTGCTGGGGCGTTAACGTTTTCTCTTCCGCATGTGCTGAGGCGATCAGACACAGGCCAGAGAGCAGGGTAACAAGTATTGTTGTTTTCATTGCACCATCCTTTATGTGAAGTTCCACGTTAAGTCTGGTTCGTTACGGGAAAAAAACCACCCTGCGGCCATGATTTTCACCGTGATTCAGGGTTATTTCAGTCCCGTCGCAGCGCGATTATTATTAACCGGTTTCGCAGGAACGGAGGAGGTAATTACGAGCGAGTTTAATGCGGTGAAAAGTGTGCTCTGCTTCATTTTAATTTCCCTATGGTAACAGGGTAAAAATAAAAACAGAGCGACGCCAGGCATCCTGCATGACAATTCTGTGACACGTCATTTCACCTCTGGCGGGTTAACTGCGAGGATGCCTTAAAAGCTTCTTTACGTATTGCTGAAGCAGCTCCGCGTCCTCTGCAGGCACCTGTGAATCAGGGCGAGCTTTTTCCAGCGCGCCTTCAACGTTGTCGATCAACGCCTCCTGCTCTGGTTTTGCCATCTGTCGCAACAGCGCCGTCACAACGATCTCCAGCGCCTCGACCTGGGCAACCAGCTCTTTCGACTCTTCTTCCTTTTGGGCAAGCTTAACCAACAACTCAGCAATGAGATTTTTCATGGTGCTATGTCCTTATGTGATTTCCCCTGAAATTAACACCCTCACTGAATAATGAAAAGCATGGATTGGTTTTATCTTATGCAAAAGTGACATTGCTGCCAAAAAAGATATTTCGGAGCGCAAGCGAAACGTTTTTCTAAAAGACAGAAGCCGCATTTCGTTATATAAAAATGCGGCCATCATAAGAATTAATAATATATTATCGTGTTTGCCGGGCTGACTTTGCCTCAGCGATTCGCCGGCGACGGCACAAGGCAAAGGCCAGTTGAATAATATTAAGAAGCACCACCACCGCCGTCGCGGCAAATACCCAGCGGAAACCCGCCATCGCCGAGACCGAGGCGCCAATAAGCGGGCCCGCTACGTTGCCTAAATACATGAACGACTGGTTGTAGCCAAAAATGCGGCCGGTTACCTGGTCACTGGAATATTTCACCAGCAGCGTCTGTACAGCGGGCAGCATAGCACCATCCGCGAAGCCAAGCAGGAAGCGCAACACCCCGAGCTGAAGCGGTGTCGTGACGAACGACATGGCAAAGAAAAGGATCACCGCAATAATGAGCGTTGCCATCAGAATGCGTGCCGTACCGATCCTGTCGCCCAGTTTCCCCAGACGCGGAGCGGACATCAGCGCCGACACGCCCGGCACGGCGGCAATCATCCCGCTCAGAAAAGCAATGTTGCTGCTGTCCGGTGCCATCGACTTGATAAACAGCGCCAGAATCGGTCCCACCGAGCCGTTACAGAGCTGGATCACCATCGTTGTCACAAAAAGGCTAATCATCAGGCCAGGATAAGGTAGCGAGGCGAAAACCGCCTTTCCGCTCAGGCGTTCTGATTTGCTGACGACAGGCCGACCGCCCTCTTTAATCAGAAAAAGGGTGACCAGAAAGCTGACCGTTAGCAGGATGGCGGTAATGATAAAGACCGCGCGCAGCCCAACATGGTCAGCCAGGAAGCCGCCGAGCAGGGGGCCGCCAATTACACCGCTAATCTGGGCCGTGGAAAGCGTGCTGAGTGCCCAGCCGCTCCGCTCGCGCGGTACCTGTGAGGCCACCAGCGCCATGGCATTCGGAATGTACCCGGAGGTCAGCCCCATTATCGCCCGCAGAATAAACAGCTGCCAGACGTTGGTGGCGAAGGCCTGGAGCAAAATGGCTATCGCCATCCCCAGCGAGGCGCGGAGCAGCATCAACTTGCGCCCCTTGCGATCCGCAAGGCTGCCCCACATCGGTGACACAATGGCGGACACCAGAAACGTCACGCTGAACGTCAGGCCGGACCACATAGAGAGCGCTTCATGAGAAGTGACCCCCAGCTGCGACACGTAAAGCGGCAGGAAGGGCAATATCTGGCTGATAGCCAGTCCGGTGAAGAAGCAGCCGAACCAGACTGAAATGAGGTTAACTTTCCAGGATTCCATAACAGAAATAGTCTTCATTTTTAGGCGAATTCGCCGACAGATTAGCAAGTTACGCGCAATGACATAGCGCCAGAGATGCGGCCTTGCAGACTTTGGTGTTTTATCTTCCCAGTCATCATATTTGTGAGATAAGTCACAATCTATCCAATTTTTAGCGGAAGATTATGCTTCATCGACATAAGCCATAGCCGCGCATTCCCAGATGGAAATGGTTGGCATGGGCGGCATTGTAGTCCGGCCCCAGACCGTTACCGTAATAGCCGCAGCTTGCCGACAGCAGCGCCTGTAGCCAGGGCTGCGTCTTTTCCGCTTTCCAGCCGTTGAGGACGGTAACACGCTGTCCGTTTGCCAGCCTGAAAGCGCTGATATCCAGCGCATCCGCCGTGGCATGTTCGCTGCGCCGCGCATCCGGGCGGCTGTAGATATTGCGGCAGGCGAAGCTGCCCAGATGTTCAATACGCGTAAGCTCGCTGCCGGTCCAGGTTTTGGTGAGCGGCCGGGCCTGCTGGCTGACAAACAGCGCCGAGCTTAACGCCAGCGGGCAACTGGCAAGGAAGCTGCTGTTCAGGCTCACTGGGCCAAAATCGCGCACGCGCACCACGTTACTCAGCGGACATTCCCCGGCGCTGTCAGCGACCGCCTGGGTACGGATAAGCTGGCGTTGATTCGCCTGCGCTAACAGGTTTTCGCACGCCTGCGGCGTTAAGCGCCGGAGTTTAAACTGGGTTATTTTTCCTGGCGGATCGTCAAGCGTAAGCGGCACGAAAGGGTTGTAATGCGGCGGCAACCAGCGGTAGCCCACCGTGGCGATCCCGGCAATAACAATAAGAATAAGCAGACCTTTTCCTTTCACGCGCCCCCCTTCAACATCCCTCAAAACATTATGGCAGAAGGCCGCGAAACCCGCCGGGCATCGTGGTATGTTATTGGCTTTTCGTCAGACTGGAAGAGAGTGAGATGGCAAAGCAGCGCGTAGGTATTGTCTTTGGGGGAAATCATCAGAGCACGAGGTGTCATTGCAATCGGCTAAAAATATCGTTGATGCGATTGATAAAAGCCGTTTTGACGTGGTGCTGCTGGGCATTGATAAACAGGGCCAATGGCATGTTAACGATGCCAGCCAGTATCTGTTACACGCTGATGATCCGGCGCGCATCGCCCTTAATCCTTCTGATATCAGCGTCGCAACGGTTCCAGGCGTGGCACAGGGACAGCTTATCGATGCCGGGAACGCGCAGGCGCTGGCACAGATTGACGTGGTGTTCCCTATCGTTCACGGCACGCTGGGCGAAGACGGCTCCCTGCAAGGCATGTTGCGGATGGCGAACCTGCCGTTTGTCGGCTCCGATGTGCTGGGTTCTGCCGCCTGCATGGATAAAGACGTCACTAAACGTCTGCTGCGCGACGCCGGTCTGAATATTGCACCGTTCGTCACGCTCACTCGCGCCAACCGCGATAAACACAGCTTCGCGCAGATCCAGGCGCAACTCGGCCTGCCGCTGTTCGTGAAACCGGCGAATCAGGGCTCGTCCGTCGGCGTCAGCAAAGTCACCAGCGAAGCACAGTTTAACGATGCCGTTCGTCTGGCCTTTGAGTTTGACCACAAGGTGGTGGTTGAGCAGGGAATTAACGGGCGCGAAATTGAGTGCGCCGTACTGGGTAACGACTTCCCGCAGGCGAGTACCTGTGGTGAAGTGGTGCTGAATAGCGACTTCTACTCCTACGACACCAAATATATTGACGACAAAGGTGCCCAGGTTGTGGTTCCCGCCGCGCTCGATCCTGACGTTAACGACAAGATCCGGGCGATCGCCGTTGAAGCCTATCAGGCGCTGGGATGCAGTGGGATGGCGCGCGTCGATGTGTTTCTGACGGCGGATAACGAGGTAGTGATTAACGAAATCAACACCCTGCCGGGCTTTACCAATATCAGCATGTACCCGAAATTGTGGCAGGCCAGCGGAATAAGCTATCCGGAACTGATCACCCGCCTGATTGAACTGGCGCTGGAGCGTCACGCCGCTGACAGCGCCCTGAAAAGCTCTGTTAACTGACGGTTAGTCGGCTTTCTCTGCCGTCGTCTCATCGGGACGACGGCGGATAATGAATCCCGCCAGCCAGAAACTGATTACCCAGGTCACCAGCCCAACCGCATAGGTTTGCCAGCCCTTCGCTTCAAATCCCAGCAGCCCGACAACACCGTTGAGTATAAAGATCAGCCCGATCGCAAAGGCGTAGTAATGCCAGTCACGGCGTAGTTTGGAAGTGAGCTTCATGACAACTCCGGCAGAAAAAAAACTATCCTCTCACAGTTTGATAAAGTCGTCTGTGGCGGATACGTAAATTCTGAAAAGCAGCGTAGTTTCACTTATGTTATCAATTTGTGACGTGATGCAGAAATCGACAATCCAGGAGAAATCCTGAGCCGAATTTCCCACGATTCTGATATTGACAAATGCTATGACCTGTCACACTCACCCTGTACGACGCGTATTAAAACAGAGTGATATTTTCGGGAGGTCTTATGGCAGACTTTACATTGTCGAAACCGATTTTTGGCGGAAAACAACCAAAAACCTCCACGGCGGGGAATATTGCCTATGCCCTGTTTGTTCTGTTTTGTTTCTGGGCAGGAACCCAACTACTGAATATGCTGGTGCATGCCCCTGGCGTGTATGAGCATCTGATGCAGGTGCAGGATACCGGCCGCCCGCGCGTTGAAATCGGTTTAGGCGTGAGCACCGTATTCGGGCTCATTCCCTTCCTCGCGGGCAGCATGGTTCTGGGCGTGATTGCGCTCGTGCTGCGCTGGCGCAACCGCCACTGATTACAGTCCCATACAGCGAGCCCGACGATCGTCCACGCGTTTTGCGAACCATGCGGTCGTCAGGTTACGCGTGATCTTCGGGCTTTCAAGCTGAATGCCTGGCAGAATGGCTCTGGGTAGTGCCTTTCCACTTTTCTTCTCTGCAAGCGCGAAAACCTGCTTATACAGATCCGTTTTCTCAAACGCCAGGCTGTCACCCTTCTCCAGCTGTCGGCGAATGTCACTGTTGCTCATCTCCAGTTTCGTCGAAAGTTTTCGCACTGCCCGTTCGGTGGACCCTGCCTCGCTGCTGCCGTATGCAATGAGATCGCCATCCAAAGCGAGCTTCACACCGCTGGCGCGGCTTACCGCATTCTGGAAGGCTGCATTTCGGCTGGCATACCAGCCCGCGTTAAAGTCGGCAAAACGATACAGCGGTTTATCGTAGTTGGCCGGATAATTCAGCAGGTGATACGTCCCAAACCACAGCCCACCGCGCAGGGAGAAGACTTCCTGACGCACCGTACCGTCGATATCCCACGGATAGCCGTCGGTATGCTTTTCCGCAAATGCGATGCTTACCTGCATCGGACCGCCGGTATGTACCGGATTCAGCGAGCCAAACAGCTTCTGCCCCATCGGAACCATATTGATGAAATCATCGAAAATGGCGCTGAGCTGCCTCTCGGTTTTCACCGTATCCAGCCGTTCGCTGTAGCTTTTACCGTTTGGCGAGGTGATTTTAAGGGCGGTATGTACCAGGAAAACTGGGATATGCATCGATTCAGCCCGGCGGTCGATCTCCTTCCAGGCGATTTTGTTCAGGCCAGGCACAACAGGATCTGACTGATACATCGATTCCTGCTGCGCCACCGCCAGCACCGAGCAGATGTTCTCCTCGGTAGGCGCGATCTTCTGACTTTTGAAGGTCGTTGCCAGCGCATCAGCCCACTCACTGCGATCCTTCACGCTGGCGGGCATTTTTTGCCGCACCACGCTCGCCACATCAACGGGCTTCTCCCCTTCTTTGAGCGGGGCGGCCCCTTTCTCGGCACAGCCCGCCAGCACGACGGCGGCGAGTAACGTCAGCGGTAATGCACGTGGTACGGCAAATGGCATAGCAATTCCTTTTTAACCTAATGTATGGGTGACTTCCTGCAAATCCTTATCGTCCAGCTCACGCTCGAAACTGCGTAAACGTTTGTAGATGGACATCAGCTCCACCAGCGTAGTCCAGGAGCTAATCAGGTACTGGAACGAACCGCGAACCTGACCAAAAACGTTGGTGATCTGGGTCATCAGACCGAGCGTAATCGTACCCGCAACGATGGACGGGAACAGCAGGAACAACCCGAAAACGTTATCAACCTGAAGATAAAGGATGCGCGCGATATTGAAATACATGTAATGGAAATAGAGGCGGAAGTAATTACGACGTACGGCGCCAAACAGCTCACGCACGGTAGGCGGTGACGCACGGTTGGGATCGTCTTCACCATACACCAGCTCTTTACGGTAGGCCGCTTCCACGCGCTGGTTTTTAAATTCCAGCCCCGGCAGCTTGATCCCCACCACTGCCAGCAGTCCCGTTCCCATCAGCGACCAGACAATCGCGGCAATGACCAGGCCGTACGGCAGATGGCCGACAATCGGCAGTTCCGGAACGTGGGATGAGAGCGTCACCAGCACCGGCAGGAAGGCGATCAGCGTCATGATGGCATTAATAAAGCTAACGCCCATATCTTCGAGTGTAGAGGCAAAACGCATGGTGTCTTCCTGCACACGCTGTGCGGCACCTTCGATATGACGCAGGTGCTGCCAGTGCGCCATATAGTGTTCGTTCATCGCGGTACGCCAGCGGAACACATAGTGACTGACGAAAAAGTTATTCATCACGCCGATCACCACGGCGATGAGGGCGATGCCGAGGAAGATCCCCACCTCATGGTAGAACTGGTTAATGGTCACTTTATGCGGCGAACTCAGCGCCGTCTGGATCAGATCGTAAAACGGCGCATACCAGGCGTTGACCGCCACGCCCACTTCCACCAGGAACCAGGTGACAAAGATGATTAACGACGTGCCGAGAATCGACCAGTATTGCCAGCGGTGAGGCGAATAGATAAACCAGAACATGGCAAAAAGCCCCACGCAGAGCATGTAATAGGCGTAGAAAAGCAGATAGCTCATGGACCAGAAGCGCGCAGCGCTAATGGGAATGTCGCCCGTTGCCCCCGTAAGACGGGTCAGCCACGCGCCGCCACCGGCCTGCCAGAAAATGACAGCCAGCAGTGCCCAAATAAATGCCGACAGGAAAAAGGGCCCCGGCTTTGGGAAAAAAGACTTAAACATTGTGCTTCCTTCTTGTTGTTATGGCTGTTGCTGTGTTTAACATATCGCCACACGAAGCCTTGCCTGGGCCAGCCTCCCGGCTCAGGCAAAAAAGTCAGACCTGCGGGTGAATTATTAGTTCGCTTTCCAGTTTTCAAGAATTGTTTCGGTGCGTTTCACCGAAGGCGGGTTGGCAGGGGCGATGAAGTTACGCCAGACATCGTTATAGTGCGCGATCAGAACCTGGGCATCGGCCGCTGGACGATTGGCCGTGGTGTGGGCATCCTCCGCAACCGTGATGTGGTAGCCCCGGCTGACACCGTTTTTAAAGGTGGCATCGACACAATAATCCGTCGCGCAGCCGCAGATAATAAATTCATCGATCCCCTGTTCGCGCAACAGTGCCTCGAGCGAAGTGTTATAGAAGGCATCGCAAGCGGTCTTCGTGACGTAAAACGCCCCTGCCGGCTGGTTGAGATCGGGCAGCAATGCAAACCCTTCGCTCCCCTCCTCTAGCCCGCCAGCTTCAGTATGCTGTATGAAAATAACGGCCTCAGCAGCCTGGGTAAGCTGATTGATCAGTGAGACACATTTCTCACTCTGATGGCGCGGCGTCTTAAACACCCCATTCTGCATATCAACCACCAAAACCACACGCTTTTCAGACATACCGTTCTCCGCAATAATGAATGTAACTGGTGACTATCATAAGCCCGATGTCACAAAATGGGAGTCTGGCCGTAAGTAAATTGTGCAAATTTACCCACGGTTACGTTTTTCTCGCTATCGTTATGCAAATCGGACGATTGCCCGACGCCGATTAGTAGTATAACTACCCGTAACTCTCCTTATTCACTGGATGGATGCTTTTCGTTGAAACGTTGTCTGCTCTCTTTCGCCGCGCTGTGTGCGGTGAGCCTGTCCACCGCCCAGGCAGCACAGCCTCTGACGGCACCGGTTCTGGCCTCTGACATTGCCGATCGCTATGCGAACCTTATTTATTACGGCAGTGGTGCGACGGGAATGGCGCTGGTCGTGATCGACGGTAACCAGCGGGTGTTTCGCAGCTTCGGTGAAACACGACCGGGAAATAACGTTCGCCCGCAGCTGGATTCCGTTATCCGTGTCGCGTCGATAACTAAGCTGATGACCAGCGAAATGCTGGTGAAATTGCTCGATCAGGGCGTGGTAAAACTCGACGATCCGCTCAGCAAATATGCGCCACCCGGCGCTCGCGTTCCGACATATCAGGGAACGCCGATCAGGCTGGTGAACCTGGCGACCCATACCAGCGCCCTGCCGCGAGAACAGCCCGGTGGCGCTGCGCATCGCCCTGTCTTTGTCTGGCCAACTCGCGAACAACGCTGGAACTACCTGAGCACCGCAACGCTGAAATCGGCCCCGGGTTCTCAGGCTGGCTATTCTAACCTGGCGTTTGATCTGCTGGCCGACGCGTTAGCAACGGCTTCAGGTAAGCCTTACCCTCAACTTTTTGAAGAGCAAATCACGCGTCCGCTCGGGATGAAAGATACTACTTACACCCCCTCCCCGGACCAGTGCAAGCGTCTGATGGTGGCGGAAAAAGGGGCCAGCCCGTGTAATAACACGCTGGCAGCCATTGGCAGCGGTGGGGTTTACTCTACGCCTGGCGACATGATGCGCTGGATGCAACAGTTCCTCTCATCGGATTTTTACGCGCGCAGTAATCAGGCCGACCGAATGCAGACGCTCATCTACCAGCGTGCTCAGTTACGTCGCGTCATTGGTATGGATGTTCCCGGTAAAGCCGATGCCCTCGGCATGGGCTGGGTATATATGGCGCCAAAAGATGGTCGCCCGGGTATTATTCAAAAAACCGGTGGGGGTGGCGGATTCATCACCTACATGGCGATGATTCCGCAATCAAACGTGGGCGCTTTTGTGGTGGTCACCCGGTCACCGAACACCCGCTTCGTGAATATGAGTGATGGCGTAAATAACCTTGTAGCCGAGCTGAGCGCCAATAAAGCGCAGGTACTTACGGCCGCTAACTGAGCTTAATAGTCCGTGGGCAAACGGTTGATACTGATCAGTTTGCCCCGGCTCATATTGATGTAGTTCCCCTGACGTAGCGCCGCCAGAACCTCCGCAACCACCGAACGTGATATACGCGTGCTACGCTGAATATGATTCATCACACCAATTTTTGAGCGTAGCGTGTCATCCCACTCGGCCATATTGATTAGCATCGCCCGAATTTGGCTATACGAATTATTTCCGACCAGCTGGATATCACGTTTTCCCAGTAAATGATTTAGCCATGAAAGCCAGCAGAACGCTTCTTGCCAGAGTTGTGCTTCTTGAATAATTTCGCATGCAGTAGAGGCTGGCAAATAAAATCCGGTACAAGGTGTTTGTGCCATCAGGGAATATTCAAGATAGCTGTCATTAATCCATGCACTTAATCCATGAATATAGGGTGCCCGTGCAATACCCACGAGTAATTCATCTGATTTACGGTGAACGACTGTCAGGCCGGATTGTATTACAAATGTCAATGGTTCATCATCATTATTGCCGGTAGTTATAAATTGTTGTGGTTCCGTTTTAAATGGGGTACCGGCGACTTCCAGACACTTTATGAGCCGGCTTAATTCAGAAAGTGGTTTCGCATTAACGTTCATGCATACCTCAAGTCATCTGTATATGTCGGTTCTTTATTATTTTTAAAGCACATAAAAAAGCGGGGGCAAAATCCCCCGCGTTTTTTCTTACCAGGTATATTTCACACCCAGGTTTGCTCCCCAGTTCTGGTCAACGTCGCCGCCGCCCAGATAAGTCGCATCAGTGTAAGCACTGAAGTTTTTCGTGAAGCTGAACTGAGTGCCCAGTCCCACGCGAACCGCAGAGCCTTCCACGCCGTTGTCAATGCTGTCATTGTTGATATCAGCATTGTTGTCGGCATCGTCATACACGTAAGCCAGCTTGAAGTAAGGGGTTAATGCCTGCTCGCCACCGTAGTTGAAGGTATAACCTGCATCCACGCCGAGCTCATAACGCATACTGTCGTAAGACTGGCCATCGATACGCATGTCGTTGCTTAACTGATAGTCATCACCGGACTGGAACAGGCCAGAGATCGCCGCGTAAGGCGTGACGTAGCCAGACAGGTTTGGTTTCCAGTCATAGCCCAGTTTCATCCCGAAACCAACGGCGTCAGTCGTGGTATTACCGTCAACATACTGACCGTTGCTCATGGTAGCAGAGAGGTCGTTGTTGAAGCGGGTGTAGCTCATGGAGCTGTCGAGGAAGATGTCGTTCATGAACTTCGCCGACGCGTAGATCATCGCAGTCTGGCTGTCCTGATCGACCTGACCAGTACGATCGCTGATATCACCCTTCGCGAAACCAGCCGCACCACCGACAATCCACTTCGCGTTATTACCGTCGATCTGAGTATCCAGACCCACCATAATGCCGCTTACGTCCTGATCGTAGCTAACGGTGCCATTATCCGCGTCAAAGTTGCCGCCAAAATAGCTCACCCATGCGCCGCCGTTATCTGCCAGGCCATGACGGCTGTTGGTCAGACGGGTACCCACGGTATCCTGTTGCAGATTCCAGATGTTGGTATTAGCAGAAGGAATGCTCAGCGCCATGTTGGCGTAGTCAGTCAGCTCTTCCTGCTGGAGAACAACGGTGTCACCCTTCTGCTGCGCCTGATAGGTGTATGCACCTAAATCAGCTTTGTTTGCCGCAGTAAAGCTGGCAGCGGTATCCGCGTTATTGTCATAGACGCGAATGATCTCTTTGTTTTTGTAGTCAGCTACGGAGCCTGCACCGGTCGCATCGTCGATGCGCACTTTATAGTTACCGGCAACGTCACCGTTCACCGCCAGATGGCCGTCAGAGTTCAGCGCGACAACACCATAGTCGTAGTCCGCTTTATGGCTATCGTTGGTGATATAGCGTGCGTTGTTCAGGTCGCTGTTCAGCACATAATCGCGGCTGGCAACATTGAGCACACCGCCATCGGTCAGCACCATATTGTGCGTATCAACCTGACCCAGACCCAGCGCCAGCTCTGCACCGTTGTCTACAGTAATGGTGTTGGCATACAGTTCTGCCGTCTCTTCAGTCAGTGCCGCACGGCTGTAGCTATCCAGATACAAGCTGTCGGTTGCCACGGCACCGCTGTCGCCAATATTCAAGGTCGAAGCATTGGTCAGGGTGATGGAATCTGCCAGCAGGCCGGAGTTTTCAACATTGACCTGAGACTGGTTGTTCACCGTCAGTGCATCGATGTTGGAGATCTTGCGGGTATCCCACTCGGAACCGTTATCCAGCGCCACGTTGAACAGGCCGCTCTGATACACCTCTTCACCGGCAACGTGACCGTTGCTGTCAAAGGTAGAATCAGGCCAGATGCTATTCGGGGACAATGCGTGCCAGTCTACGTTGCTGTAGCCCTGGCCATACATCTGCGCAGTGCCGATAGCTTCAACGCTGGACTGCGCTGCACCCACCCACTTACTGCCGTTGGTCAGCGTGACATCCAGTTTATCGGTACCATCCCAGCCGTTGGTGGTTGGGTTATAGACGCCATCTTCTGTGGTATCCGTTGCCGGATCGCCATTCTCGTAGAAGTTGTTATCAAAGGTGCTGGAGAAAAGAATGTCACCCGTAACGGTAGAGTGATCGAAGGTAGCGGTGGTCTGCATGGCGTTATCAGACGCACTGGCAGCAACGATCAGCGCCGCATCATCCGCAGCCGTGGCGTTGGTTTCACCGTAGTCGCTCGGCTTCGCCGTTTGACCGTAGAAGCCGCTGGTGCCCAGATCGCTGTATGCGCCAGAGGTCAGCACAGAGTCTTTCACCACCAGCGTATCGGTAAAGATATTGCTGCTGTTAGCAACGCCTTCAACACCGTCGTATGGCGTGTTATCAAGCTCCTGATAACCCTGCGTCAGCGTGATGCCCGCGATGTGGGAATTGTTCTGAATAACGATATCAGACTCAACATCCAGGGTGATGGCGTTACCCAGACCATAGGTGTCCAGATAATGCGTTTCAGTGGTATCGCCATTAACGACATCATACGCATAATGCTCGTAGGTATCGTTGATGGTGGAGTTATCAACAGTCAGGCTAAAACGATCGTACTGGGTATGCGTAGTGCCGTCAGTATCCACGCCTTCTGCACACGTCGTGGTCATACACTCTGACGTGATCATGCCGTTAATGGTGCTGTTAGAAATACTCAACGCGTTCGCACGGCCATTGACACCATCATCCAGATAGTATGTCGAAATAACTCCGTTTACGGTTGATTTATTGATGACTGGATAAATGTCACCATCATGTGTGGCATCTGAATAATCCCAGTCAGCATAACCATAATACCAGGGCGTGGACGCAGTATTGTCATATCCAAAAGTATTATATGTCGTGCCGGATATATCTTTCGCATTGGCCTGAGAAGCGATAGCCAGTGTGCAGGCTAATGCAAGTTGTGATACAACCAGTTTCTTTTTCCATGTTTGCATTGGGTCATCCCTCCTCAGGGACGTAAGCAAGTTTGTCCATCAAATCATTTGGCAACGTTTAATTGCGGAAGGAATTATGCAGTTTCACTTCGAAAAGGTTCAATGAATGATTCCATTAAGTCCGTATTCAGACAAATAAGCTTATAAACCCAGGGCAATATCAATCATTATGAATAAATATTATAAATTCAACTGATTGCAAACTACTTTAGTTGCTTCGACACATATAATGAAAAGCAATAAATCATTTATATTTATAATCCCAAACCAATATAGAAGCCTCACCAATATCACATACCACTCTGGACACCATAATAAGATTTATAATATATACAAAATACATGTAGCGTATATTAATCGATTTCGAAAATCTAAAAGACAACTTTAGTAAAACACCACTCTCCGCTTTCAGGTACACTAAGCCTCTTTGTTCCACAAACATCAGGCATACCATGACCGATTTAATTGCTCGTCCCCGTCGCCTGCGCAAGTCACCCGCACTGCGCGCCATGTTTGAAGAGACAACACTGACCTTAAACGATCTGGTGTTGCCGATTTTTGTTGAAGAAGAGATCGATGACTACAAAGCCATCGACGCGATGCCGGGCGTGATGCGCATTCCTGAAAAGCATCTGGCCCGCGAGATCGAACGCATTGCGAATGCGGGCATCCGCTCGGTGATGACGTTCGGTATCTCCCACCACACTGACGCAACCGGCAGTGATGCATGGAAAGAAGACGGTCTCGTGGCACGCATGTCGCGCATCTGCAAAGAGAGTGTGCCGGAGATGATCGTCATGTCCGATACCTGCTTCTGCGAATACACCTCTCATGGCCACTGCGGTGTGCTGTGCGATCACGGCGTGGACAACGATGCGACCCTGCTGAATCTGGGCAAGCAGGCGGTGGTTGCCGCCGCCGCAGGTGCGGATTTCATTGCACCTTCTGCGGCAATGGATGGTCAGGTTCAGGCTATTCGTCATGCGCTGGATGCGGCAGGCTTTACCGACACCGCCATCATGTCCTACTCCACCAAATTCGCCTCCTCCTTCTACGGCCCGTTCCGTGAAGCGGCGGGCACGGCGCTGAAGGGCGATCGTAAAACCTATCAGATGAACCCGCTGAACCGCCGCGAAGCGATTCGTGAATCTCTGCTCGATGAAGCACAGGGCGCAGACTGTCTGATGGTGAAACCGGCCGGCGCGTATCTGGATATCCTGCGCGACATTCGCGAACGCACCGAACTGCCGCTGGGCGCATACCAGGTGAGCGGCGAGTACGCGATGATCAAATTCGCCGCGCAGGCGGGTGCCATCGACGAAGAGAAAGTGATCCTCGAAAGCCTGGGTGCGATCAAACGCGCGGGCGCGGATCTGATCTTCAGCTACTTCGCGTTGGATCTGGCTGAGAAGAAAATTCTGCGTTAATCCGCTTTAGCGCCGGGTGGCTTCGCCATACCCGGCCTACTCTCTGCGCGAATCTTCACTAAACTGCAATACAACCGACATCTCCTCCTTCTACTGTCTGGGCAAGACGGCAGGAGGAGTGATCAATGTTTAGTCTCGACAGCGTTCTTGATGACCTTTGGCCTCAGGCGAGGCCCGCACCCTGGCAAAAAAGTCTGTTAAAAAGACTGCTCCACGAAGACGAATTTCAGCAGTTTGCCGCCAGCCACCGTCACCTGAAAGGGCTGGATATGGTAGAGCAGGTTCTGGAACACCTTGATATTCTCTGCACCATTTCCGCCCGAGACCTCGAACAAATCCCCGAACACGGCCCACTCATTGTGATAGCGAACCACCCGACGGGCACCCTGGATGGGCTGGCGCTACTGTACGCCGTTTCGCGCGTGCGCCGGGACGTCAAGGTTGTCACCAACCGGATGCTGTCTCACCTTGAGCCCCTCAGCTCGTTGTTTATCCCCGTGGACAATATGGGCGGCAGAACCGCAAAAGCATCTCTGGTGCAGATGGAGCAGCACCTGCAAAACGCCGGCGTGCTGATCTTCTTCCCGGCGGGCGAAGTCTCCCGCCCAACGCGTAAAGGCATCCGCGATAAAAAGTGGCATCCGGGCTTTATCAAGCTGGCCAGCAAACTACGGGTACCGCTGCTACCGGTACATATTCAGGCCCACAACAGCCTGCTGTTTTATGCCAGCACCCTGGTATCGCCGACGGTATCCCTGCTGCTGCTGATGCAACAGATGTTTCGCCGCCGCCACAGCCAGCTGCCGATCAAAATCGGCCAGCAGATTGCCTGGAATGATCGGTTTAGCTCTACCCTTTCATCGCGTGAGATGGCCGAGCAGTGCCGTCAGCACGTGATACGACTTGGCAAGGGATTGCCTGGCGTCTTTAAAACCCAGTGCGCCATTGCCCGCCCGGAAGACAGGGCCACGCTGAAGCGGGAGCTGGCGCAGGCCGAATGTCTGGGCAAAACCAGCGATGGTAAAACCATCTATTTGTGGCAGCGCAACGGGCAGGAAGAGGTGCCTCTGCTGCGCGAGCTGGGGCGACTGCGCGAGATTGCCTTTCGCGCCGTGGAGGAAGGCAGCGGAAAGCGCCGGGATACCGACAGCTACGATGATGACTATCTGCACCTTATTCTGTGGGATGATGATGACCTCGAGATTGTCGGCGCGTACCGCTTTATGCCAACGGCCATGCAGGTGGAAAAGTGCGGCGTCGAGGGATTGTACAGTTACAGCCTGTTCCACTACGACGAAAAAATGCAGGACATACTGGAGCACGGCATTGAGCTGGGGCGCAGCTTTATACAGCCGCGCTACTGGGGACGTCGCGGTCTGGACTACCTGTGGTCAGGCATTGGCGCCTATCTGGCGCGCTATCCACATTACCGTTACCTGTTTGGTCCGGTGTCCATCTCCGGCGGCTTACCGCCTGCCGCCCGGGATCTGCTGGTCGCGTTTTATCGTCTCTGGTTTCCGGCCAGCCACCCGTTAGCCGCCTCGCGTCAACCCTACCCGGCGTCACTCCCGGACGTGCTGGCGCAATTTAGCGGGGTGGATTACGTGGATGACCTGACAAAGCTCAAATCCCTGCTCGGCAATCTGGGCTGCGGTATTCCGCCGCTTTATAAACAATATTCCGAGCTATGCGAGCCAGGCGGCGTGCAGTTTATCGATTTCGGCAGCGATCCGGCGTTCAATAACTGTATCGACGGGCTGGTGCTGGTGGATCTGTGTTATCTGAAGGCGAACCGCTATCAGCGGTATATAGAGGCGCACTTAATACCCTCACCCCTGCCCTCTCCCTAAAAGGGAGAGGGTGAAAACCGCACCGGTCAGCCCCCTCGCCCCTTTGGGGGGAGGGTTAGGGTGAGGGGCTCAAACCGCACGGTAGAACGGCTTATCCCCCAAAATCGTCGCCCGCTGCATAATCCTTCGCTGCGGCAGGTAATCCGCATTGGCGTAATGCTGCGTGACGCGGTTATCCCAGATCGCCAGATCGTTCTCCTGCCAGCGCCAGCGCACCTGAAACTCCGGTTTCGTGATATGCGCAAACAGGAAGCTGAGCAGCGCCTCGCTCTCTTTTTCCGTTACGTCCACAATGCGCGAGGTAAACCCTTCGTTCACAAACAGCGCCTGCTTGCCGGTCACCGGATGGGTACGCACCACCGGGTGCAACAGCGGCGGATGTTTTGCGACCGCATCCAGCCAGCGCTGGTGCTCCTCTTCCGTTTTACGGTACTTATACTCCTGGAACGATTTTTTAAAATCATGCTCCGCCCGCAGGCCACTTAGCAAGGTCTGGAACGGCGCGGAGAGCGCCTCAAACGCCGCAATGCCGCTCGCCCACAGCGTATCGCCGCCGGTCTCTGGCAGTAGTTTTGCTGCCAGAATCGCCCCGGCTGGCGGTGTGTCGATAAAGGTAACATCCGTATGCCAGTTGTCATTATCGGGCGGGTTATCGTTATGAGTGTCCAGCACGATAATTTCCTCCACCCCTTCCGCATGCGGGTAGACCGGGTGGATATGCAGGTCGCCAAAACGCAGGGCCAGCGCGCGCTGCTGTTGCGGGGTGATGGCCTGCTCGCGCAGGAACACCACCTGATGGCGCAGCACCGCGTGGTACAGCTGCTCAAACTGGTTATCGCTCAGCGGACGGGTTACGTCCAGGCCCGACACCTGCGCGCCAATGTACGGCCCCAGCGGGATAATCGTCAGACGTTCACTCATTGTATTTCTCCATGCCAGGGCGTCAGGCGACGCTGTAGCGTGCGCAGTCCCAGTTCTAATCCAAAGGCGATCGCGGCGATGACCGCGATCCCTGCCAGTACCACGTCAGTCGCCAGGAACTCTCCCGCCGACTGCACCATAAACCCAAGGCCGCGCGTGGCGGCAATCAGCTCTGCCGCCACCAGCGTTGACCAGCCCACCCCAAGGCCGATGCGCAACCCGGTCAATATCTCCGGCAGCGCACCTGGTAAAATGACGAACAGCAGTACCTGCGCGCGGCTGGCGCCGAGCGACTGCGCCGCACGTATGCGTACCTGCTGCGCACTCTTTACGCCAGCCAGGGCCGACATTGCTACCGGCGCAAAAATAGCCAGATATATCAGTAAGATCTTTGACGTCTCGCCGATGCCAAACCAGATCACCATCAGGGGCAGATAAGCCAGCGGCGGTACGGGACGGTAAAGCTCTATCAGCGGGTCGAGAATGCCGCGCACCGTCGGGCTCAGTCCCATCGCAATCCCCACCGGAACGCCAATAATGACCGCCGCCAGCAGCGCCACCAGAATACGCGTCAGACTGGCGCCTAAATGCTGCCAGAGGGTGGCATCCATAAAGCCCTGCGGTCCGGCGATGGCGATCAGTTTTTCCAGAACCTGGCCTGGCGGGGGCAGAAACAGCGGGCTGATCCACTGCTGCGCGGCAACCGCCCACCATACCGCCAGCAACACCACCAGCGTGCTGACGCTTAAGGTGAGCTGGCGAGAGAACGGCCAGCGTAAGGCACGGCGCGTCCGCCGCGTTTTTTCACTGAAGACAATGCTCATGAGAACGCCTCCCGCTGTTCAAACACACGGCTCAGGATGTATTCCCGTTTTTCGATAAATAGCGGGTCTGATTTAATGCTGCGTACTGGCTCTCCCGCCACATAGCGCCGGGCAAACTCAAGCGGCAGACGCTCCAGCACGCGTCCCGGTCCCGGTGAGAGCAGCACCAGCTCCGTCGCCATAAACACGGCCTCTTCGATATCGTGGGTGATTAACAGCACCTGCTTGCCGGTTTCGTGCCACAGGCGCAGCAGCAGGGTTTGCATCTGCTCACGGGTAAAGGCATCCAGCGCCCCGAAAGGTTCGTCCAGCAACAGCAGCTGAGGGTTAGCCGCCAGCGCACGGGCAATCCCGACGCGCTGACGCTGCCCGCCTGAAAGCTGCCAGATAAAGCGTTTTTCAGCCCCCTCCAGCCCGACCTTTTTCAACATGTCGCGCGCCGTATTCAGACGCTGTTCACGCGCTACGCCGGACAGTTGCAGACCAAACGCAACGTTTTCCTGCACGTTTCGCCACGGAAGTAGCCCTTCGTTCTGGAAGACCACGCCGCGCTCTGCGCCCGGCCCCGTTACCTGTTTTCCTTCGAGTTGGATCGTGCCGTGCTGATACGGTACAAACCCGGCGATCAGGTTCAGCAGCGTCGTTTTCCCGCAGCCGGACGGCCCCAGTACGACCAGCAGTTCACCGCTGTCCAGCGTCAGGTTGATCTCTTTCAGGGCGGGTTTGCCGCCGTAATCGGCAGACAGGTTGGTAATGTTCAGCATCGCAGCCCCCTTATTTCACAAAGCGGTCGGTCACGAACCGGCTGTAATCCGCTGCCACCGCAGGCACTTTGCCCTGCTCTTTCAGGAACGTCGCAGTGTCGACAATCGCTTTGCTCACCGGCCCGTTCAGCTGCTGGACCTGCTGCGCAGGTGTCAGATAGGTGTTGCCTTTCACCAGCCCGGGCACGTCAGCTTCCGGCACGCCGCTCAGACGTGAGAGCTTCTCCAGGTTGGCGGGCTGTTTCAGCCATTCATCCGGGTTGCTGATGTAAGGCTGCTGGGCGTCGATGGCGCTTTTGGCGAAGGCTTTCACCACTTCAGGGTATTTTTCGGCAAAGTCCTTACGAACGACCCAGACATCAAGTGTTGGCGCCCCCCATTGCCCCACTTTTTCGGAGTCGGTCAGCACGGTGCCATCTTTTTCCAGCTCGTTGACGGCGGGCGCCCAGACGTATGCTCCGTCAATGTCGCCACGCTGCCAGGCGGCAATAATCGCTGGAGGTTGCAGGTTGATGATCTGCACCTGGCCCGGCTTAATACCCCAGTGTTTCAGCGCTGCCAGCAGGCTGTAATGCGTGGTGGAGATAAACGGCACCGCGATGCGTTTGCCAATCAAATCTTCGGGTTTCGTGATGCTTTTCTTCACCACCAGCGCTTCGGAATTTCCGAGCTGCGATGCCAGCAGGAAGACTTCAATCGGCACCTGCTGGCTGGCGGCAACGGCCAGCGGGCTGGAACCCAGGTTGCCAATCTGCACGTCGCCCGAGGCTAACGCCCGCACAATTGCCGCGCCGCTGTCGAACTTGCGCCAGTTGACGTTCGCCCCGCTCGCTTTGGCGAAGGTGTTATCCGCCTGCGCGACTTTCGCCGGTTCCGCGGAAGTCTGATACGCCACGGTGACGTCCACCGCCTGCGCCTGAAATACCCACAGCGCCAGTGCACCAAGTAACGTGATTCGCGATGAAATTGCCATACCGTCTGCTCCCCTTGTTGTTATAAGGGCAGTATTTCCGGCGCGAGAATTTTGATAAAGGAATAAAAAAGAATCGCTAATGACGATTCGTTTTTAGAAAAAAAGCGGGAAAGGATAGTGAATTTTGTGCGGTTGTTTCGCCGGGTGGCGCTGCGCTTACCCGGCCTACGGTTCGTGCAATTTGTAGGCCGGGTAAGGCGCAGCCGCCGCCCGGCAAAGGCCTCAGCGCTGAACCGTCAGCGCAGCAATATCCTGCGGCGTGGTCCGACAGCAGCCGCCAATCAGCTTCGCGCCTGCTTCCAGCCACTGCGGTAAATACCCCGCCAGCGTCTCGCACGTTTCACCGTGGTGATGCCAGGTTTTACTCACCGCATCGTAATGCTCGCCGGAGTTCGGATAGACCACCAGGGGCAGCGACGTCAGGCTGTGCAGATGCGTCAGCGCCGCCGTGGTGTTTTCCAGCGCGATACAGTTAATCCCCAGCGCGACAACCTGCGGGTAGCTTTCCAGAGCAGAAACAACATCCCGCAGCGGCGTTCCGTCGCTCAGGTGCTCACTGTCACGCAGGGTAAATGAGAACCATGCCCGGGCGCGCGGATACGCCGTCAGCAACGCCGCCAGCGCCTTAATCTCAGTGAACGAAGGCAGCGTTTCACAGGCCAGGAGGTCCGCGCCCGCATCCAACAGCGCCTCTACACGCGGGCGGTGGAAGGCGGTAAATTCTTCAGCGCTACGCACATAATCGCCGCGATACTCGGAACCATCGGCCAGATACGCGCCGTAAGGGCCCACAGATCCCGCCACCAGCAAAGTGCCTGCATTTGCGTTCTCTGCCAGGTACGCTTCGCGCGCTTTGCGTGCCAGCTCTACGCTTTTGCCGATCAGCGTCCGGGATTGCGACTCGTCCAGCCCGCGAGCGGCAAAGCCTGCGGGTGTCGCCTGATAACTGGCGGTGATCGCCACCTGTGCCCCCGCGCGGTAGTAGTCGAGGTGTACGTCGCGGATCAGCTCCGGATTTTCCATCAGCACTTTGGCCGACCAGAGACTGTCGGCAAGGTTACAACCGCGCGCTTCCAGCTCCGTTGCCATCGCCCCATCCAGCACGACAAACGGCTGTTTTTCAAGGAGGGCGGTAAGCGGATTATTCTGCGACATGTTCAGGCTCCTGCGTGGTCAGATTTCGGGTCAGGTAGTACGCACCATAACACAGGGCGACAAACGGAAGCCCGCAATAAAGGGCAATACGCTGGCTGGGGTCAAACCACAGGCCGACGCAGGCCACCAGACAGAGGATAAAGCCAAGCACGGGCACCAGCGGATACCATGGCGCGCGATACTGCAACGCGGATAGCGGCTGGCCGGACTGCACGTGACGGCGACGAAACACGAAGTGCGACGCGCAAATGCTAATCCACACCGCCACCACCGCAAAACCGGAAATGGCTGACAGGGCCACAAACACCGTATCCGGCGCGACCACGCTGGAGAACAACGCCAGCACGCCGCCCAGCATGGAAACAGAAAGCGCCGTCAGCGGCACGCCGTTTTTGTTGACGCGGGCAAAGCAGCGCGGCAGCGTTTTCTCGTTAGACAGAGACCACAGCATACGGCCAGAGGCGTACAGACCCGAGTTCGCCGCCGAGAGGATCGCCGTCAGGATCACGAAGTTAAAGATATCCGCCGCATACGGAATGCCGACCTTTTCAAACACCAGCACGAACGGACTTTTCTCCACGCCAGCCTGCTGCATCGGGATCAACGCCGCCAGCACAAACACGGTGCCAATAAAGAAGATGATGAGCCGGGCGATGGTGGTGCGAATAGCAACCGGAATAACCTTGTGTGGGTTTTCCGTTTCCCCTGCCGCGATGCCGATAAGCTCCGTTCCTGAGAAGGCAAAGTTGACCGCCACCATGGTCATCAGGATCGGCAGGCCACCGTGCGGGAACCAGCCTTCGGCGGTAATGTTGCTTAGTCCCGGCGCGGCAGAGCCGTCCGCCATCGGGATAAAGCCAAAGATGGCCGCGCCGCCGAGAATAATAAAGGCGACGATGGTGATAACCTTGACCAGCGAGAACCAGAATTCCCCTTCCGCGAAAAAGCGCGTGGAAATCACGTTAAGACCAAAAATCACAGCGCAAAAGACAACGCACCACGTCCAGACGGGAACCTGTGGGAACCAGTACTGCATGCAGAACCCGGCCGCGGTAAAGCTCGATCCCAGCGCCACTGTCCACGTAAGCCAGTAGAGCCACGCCACGGTATACCCCGTCGCCGGGCCGAGATAGCGGGCGGCATAGACGTGAAACGCGCCGGTTTCCGGCATCGCCACGGAAAGTTCGCCCAGACATTGCATGACCAGCCAGACCACCAGCGCACCGATAAGATATGCCAGCAGCGTGCCCGCCGCGCCGGTTGTCGAGATGATGTATCCGGTATTGAAGAATAACCCTGTGCCGATAACGCCACCCAGCGAGAGCATAATCAGGTGGCGGGTTTTCATGGTGCGCTTAAGTTGCCCGTTTTCTTGTTGTGTTTGCATGTTACCTTCTAAACGTATGGACATCTAAACATCCAAAGAGGGAGTGTTATACCGCGATTGTTAACAAAAAGCCACCCGGCGCGACTTCAGCGCAATTATTGGTAAATCCTTAAATCAGTTCTATAGTCGACACAGTTTCTTCTTCACCAGGACTCACTATGCGATTTAACGGACTGACCAAAGGTTTCTTTATTCTTATCCTGGCCCTTGTAACCTGGGCCTTCTTTGACGTGCTGTCTCCCTATTTCTCGGCGATTCTGTGGGCCGCGATCCTGACCATCATTTTCAACCCGGTGAAAAACAAACTGCGTACCGCGCTGGGCGATCGCAACGGGCTGGCTTCACTCCTCACACTCGGCATTATCTGCTTGATTGTGTTTATTCCGTTGATGGTGATCCTTTCCTCGCTCGCGGTGGAACTGAACATGGTTTACACCAGGCTGCAACAGAACAACACGCAGTTCCCGGAAGTCATCGCCGGTATCTTCAACCGCCTGCCGGACTGGGCCAGCGGCTTTCTGGCGGATCACAACCTGACCAACGCCGCGCAGATCCAGAAAAAACTCTCCGATGTCGCGTTACAGGGCGGGCAGTATCTGGCGGGCAGCGCGTTCCTGATTGGGAAAGGGACGTTCGGCTTTGCCATCAGCTTTGGCATTATGCTGTATCTGCTGTTTTTCTTGCTGAAAGACGGGCCGTACCTGGTGCGCCAGATCCTCGACTCGCTGCCGCTGTCTGACTTCGTCAAACAGCACCTGTTCGCTAAGTTTGTCGGCGTGTCGCGCGCCACGGTAAAAGGCACGGCGGTCGTGGCGGTGGTTCAGGGCACGCTCGGTGGTATCGCCTTTGCTATTGTCGGTATTGACGGCAGCGTATTGTGGGGCGCACTGATGGCATTTCTCTCCCTGGTGCCTGCCGTTGGGTCGGCCATCGTCTGGGTTCCCGCCGCCATCTTCCTGTTTGCCACTCACCAGCTGTGGCAGGGTCTGTTCATTGTGGGCTTCTTCGTCATTATCGTCGGGCTGGTGGACAACCTGTTGCGTCCGCTGCTGGTGGGCAAAGACACCAAAATGCCGGACTACCTGATACTGATTACCACGCTCGGCGGTATGGAGCTGTATGGCATTAACGGCTTTGTGATTGGGCCGCTGATTGCCGCTCTGTTTATCGCCTGCTGGAACCTCTTCTCCGGCCGCGACCACGCAGGCAACGCCGAGGAGCTGGACGCAGACTTTATCGAAGAGGGGAGAAATTCTCCGGATCTATAAAGAAAGGCGTTCTGTGAGGCGGCCCTGTGCCGCCTTTTTTTTCGCGATAAATCAGAGGTTTTCTATAATCTGAAATGAACGCTCTTTCACATTTGTCGTAGAAGGATCCAACAGGTGCGAATCGCCACGATCACGAACTGGGCTTATGGTGTCACGGTGTGCCTGACCATTGCCTCCGGCATCGTCATGCTGATGGCTTCCCACGCCGATAACATCGAACGTGAAGCCGTTAAACAACGCCAGGTCTTCGATCAGCTGACGGAGGAGATCGAGACAGACACCTGGATGCTCTCCGATCTGGCGCGGCTTTACGTCATCCAAAAAGAGCCCGAGGTGCTTGAGAAATATCAGGCGAAAGAAGCCGAGCTGAAGAATATCGAACACACGCTGCGACAGCTCAAAAATACGGGGGCATCGGGCGAAGAGCTGGCGCTGCTGTACGACGGACTGAAAATTGTAGACGATCTCCAGGATGAACAGCAGGCAGCCATTGACGGTATCGCCCGTGGCGAGGAACAGCAGGCCGTTTCGCTGCTGTTTGGTAAGAGCTATGAGCTGGAACTCGAACGGGCACACAACACTATCGAACGCTTTCGCATGCTGCTGGACAAGCGCATTATTGCCGACGTGCAGGCCGCAACCAAAACGTCCAAAACGCTTCGAACGGCCTCTGAGGTGATGGTCGGCCTGACCGCCCTGCTCTTCCTGTTTGTGATGGTTTTCATCCTCAAGCGCCGCGTACTCCGTCCGGTGGTGCGTCTGAGTGACGTAGTTCATCGTCTTGCATCGCAGGATTACGCCGTCGAAACGCCGAACTTTACCCAGGTTGATGAAATCGGTGATATGGCGCAGGCCATCCGCATCTTCCGTGAGAACGGGCTGGCAAGGCAGCGGCTGGAAAAAGAGCGCGATGCTGACTGGGCCATCCGCGAACTGCTGGCGCGAATGACCCAGCGGTTGCAGGGCTGTGAAAACTTTGCCGACGTGATGAATGTGGCGGAGCTGTTTGCACCCAATATTGCGCCGGGGGTTTCAGGGCGTCTGTATATTCTGGAACGCGAGCCGTGGCAGATGCGCTGTACGGCCGAATGGCTATCGCCAGAAGGGGATAAAAAGCCGTTCCATCCTGACGAATGCTGGGCCGTCCGGCGTGGTCAAAGCCATCCGCCAGTGAACGGCGAGCCGGATATCGGCTGTTATCATCTGCCCGAATCACAGGCGCAGCAATCGCTGTGCGTTCCCCTGATTGCTCAGGGCGAGGCGATTGGATTGCTCTCATTCCAGGATATCACGCCTGAAACCGCGCCGTCCCGCGCCTATCTGGAACTGATGGCCGAGGCGCTGGGACTGGCGCTGGCCAACCAGCGGCTGCGCGATGCGCTGCTGGAAAAAGCCCTGTTCGATCCCTTGACGGGGCTGCGTAACCGCCACCATCTGGAAGATACGTTACGTACTCAAATGAAGCAGGCCGTGCGTAACGAGAAGCCGGTAAGCTGCCTGATGATCGATATCGATCACTTCAAGAGCATTAATGACCGCTTTGGTCATGAGGCTGGCGATCTGGTGATCAAAAGCGTGGCAGCCATTATTCAACGGGCGGTACACGATAGCGGGCTGGCCTTCCGCTATGGGGGGGAAGAGTTTTTGGTGCTTCTTACCGGTGCAGATGAGGAAGCAGCGCACGCCGCTGCAACGGAGATCTACAACGGCGTGCATGCGCTTTCGCTGCGCTACGGGCTTTCGGAGATTGGCCCGGTGGATGTGTCGATCGGGATCGCCAGCTATCCGCAGCACGCCCAGAGCGATAATCTGCTGCGCGCGGCGGACGTCGCGTTGTACCGGGCGAAAGAGCTGGGCCGCTCGCGGATTGTCAGCTTTGGGATGCTGGAGGCGGGCTAAAGGGGTTATTCGAGCCTGAGGTTCAGGATCGCGCGATCGCCCAAAGCACCACCATACCCAGCGAATTACTCCGCTTTTCCACGTACAGGGTGCCATCGATTAAATAATATCCCTGAGGATAACAGATGCGGATCTCTCTCTTGAGTTCCGGCTCATAGACTTCCGCCCCCGAACAGCTATTTCTGCTGCCGGATTCATACCGGTAATGTTGGCTCCAGGCAGAGTATTCTCCGTTCAGTAGCCAGGCCGCGGTAAAGATGACGAAAATGGCAACCGGCAGGCTGAAGATGATGAGGCCGAGGTAAAGTTTGACAACGTCAACAAGGGTTTTGTCTTTAAACGCCCTCTTCGCGGCGAACATCACTATCGCCACCAGCGGCAGCAGCAATGTGACAGCCGCAAGATACTGTTCCCCCAGGGCCGTAAGAAATGTCACGCGATAAATCTCGATTGACCAGACAACAAAGCCAAATATCAACGCTAACCCGCCAACGATGAGTGGAATTAAAAAGGCATAGCTATCTTTTTTCATGATGGACGGTTCCTTGTCATGCGTCTGCGGTAAGAAGGTTAAGCATCGCTCGGGTGGCTGCCGACTGACGGCGTTTTTACATCCTGATTATGATGGATAACGTGGGGAGAGATAAAATATATAAACTAGTAGGATAACTAAATTATAATTCTTATACTTATGTTAAAACGTGGAGGCTGAAATGCGATTAATCCTAATGCTGTGCTGCTTTTTAGTGCAAAGCGTCACCCTGGCTGGTGAGTTGCCAAAACCTGCTGGTAAACCCATTTTAACGATTTACGGTAATATCGAGAACACGAATGAAAGTGGAAAAGCCGTGTTTGATATCGCCAGCCTTGAAAAACTCGGTATGGTGAGCTTCCAGACATCATCCCCCTGGTATAATGGCCGCACAAAGTTTGAGGGTGTTCCAATGAGCAAACTCATGGATTATATTGGCGCAAAGGGTAACGTGGTTAATGTTATAGCGCTTAATGATTACGCGACAGCCATCCCGCTCAGCGACTTTAAAAAATATAATGCCATACTCGCTTTGAAGGTTAATGGTGAATATATGCGCATCCGAGATAAAGGGCCGGCATTCATTGTATATCCCTACGACAGTCTTCCTGAATTAAATAATCAGATATATTATTCGCGATCGGCATGGCAGGTCAGCAAAATGAAGATTGAATAGCAGTTCAGGAGAACATAATGAACAGGATACTGGTTGGTATCATTTTTTCTCTTTTTATCACCACTGGATATATTGCTTTTCTTGTTTACGATCGACAGCAGGAGCTCCAAAAACTGACTCATTACACGGAGTCATGGTCTGTCGCCCAACTGGTATCCGAATATTACCGCTTTGAATCATGGCTTGGTCTGTACGCAACCGATTCCGATGACGTTACGATAGACCAGGTCCGGATGCGGCTGGAAATTATGCTAAGCCAGAATGATCTGTTTAAGGAGGGGGATTTAGGACATTACATTAAAAACGTTCAGGCACATCATGACCTCGCGTTAAGCCTTGATAAAATCCTTACGTATCTGGATGCTAACCTCGAAAAAATGAGCCATTCGGATGTAAAAACATACCTTCATACCATGCATTTGCTGGATGCTCCACTCAGTCAGCTTTCATCAAGCGCGTTAACGAAAGACATTAGCACGATTAACAGTAGCAACCATAAAATACAGATCCTGTATTATATTTACTCAGCCCTCTCTTTACTGCTGATCATTCTGAGTATTATCCTGGGTTTTTTAACGATCTATCAAAATAAAAACATCCTTAAAGCGCACAGGCAGGTTGAAAGTCTTGCAGAAGAACTCCAGTTATCCAAGGAGACCCTACAGATTCAGAATTCAAAACTAGAGTATGACGTTTACCATGATTCCCTCACTGGCATGAAAAACCGTCTGTACTTCTGGGATGAGCTCAGCAAACTCAATCTTGAGGCCGAAGAAAATCATGTTCCCGTTACGGTAATGTTATTTGATTTAGACCGATTCAAAGAGGTCAACGATACCTATGGTCATGATGCTGGCGATTTACTGTTACGTCAGGTATCCAGGCGATTGACCGCCATGAGCAATATTTCAGACAGATTTTACCGTTTAGGCGGAGACGAGTTTGCTTTTTTAGCCAGTGGGTTAAACGAAAGCGAAGCCGTTTTACGCGCTAGAGAAATCAGCGAGAATATCAGTAAACCCTATACGATTAATAACCAGCTCATAAAAATTGCCACCTGCGTGGGTATTGTTTTATCAGATAATGAACGACGTGCTGATTATCTTTATAAGTTCGCCGATCTGGCGCTCTATGAAGCCAAAAAGGCAGGCTCACAGCAGATTAAAGTTTTCCGTCAGCGAATGCTTCAGAAGTTGCAGGAGAGCAGAACGCTTGAAAATGATATGGCAAGGGCGATAGAAAACAATGAGTTTATTGTTTATTACCAGCCTATTGTGAATTCCGTCAGCAAGGAAATTTACGGCTATGAAGCGCTTATTCGCTGGATGCACCCCGTCAAGGGAATGCTTTCCCCGGATAGCTTTATTTTCGCCGCTGAAAAAACAGGCATGATCAACGAGATAGGTAAAACCGTACTTAAACTGGCCTGTAGGGAAGCGGTCTCCTGGGCTGTTCCGGCCAGGATCTCCGTAAACGTCTCGCCTGTTCAATTAGGCAGCAAATCATTTATTAATACGGTGCAGACCGTTCTGGCTGAGACCGGGCTCCCGGCTAACCGTCTTGAGTTAGAGGTCACGGAGTCATCCCTCTTTAGTGACAGAAATAACCCCATTGCGATTCTGAAAAAACTCCGCGCACTGGGCGTAAGAATTTCCATTGATGATTTTGGCACGGGTTATTCGTCGCTCTCCAGACTCAGCGAACTGAATTTTGATAAAATCAAGATCGATAAATCTTTTGTCAATCCGATATCTACACAAGAAGATGCGCTTAATATTGTGAAGCTTATTACCGGTATGGCTAAGAGCCTTAATATGGGCGTTATAGCCGAGGGCGTTGAGACCGAAGAGCAGCTTGAGCGGCTTCAGGCTCTGGGTTGCGAGCTTGTGCAAGGATATCTTTTCAGCAAACCACAGCCTCAGGTCGACAGCAAAATTAAGAGCGGCTAGGAATGATTCCCTCTCCTCAGCCCGATGCCAACCGTGATCACGTTTTTCACCCCTGGGTATTCACTTATAAAAATCAGGTGTTATCATTCACCCCGTAAATACCTTTCAACTCAACCCGAGGCTTTGATGCTGGAGAATGTAATCATCCGATAATCAGCTTACCGACCTTTCCAGGCCGGACTGATTATCAATGCGCCGAAATCGAATGCGGACACCGCTGTGTGTTTGCACGTTTTGCACATGATGATTAAACAGGTTTTCCAGTATGAATTTATCCCGTCAGGAACAACGTACCTTACACGTTCTCGCCAAAGGTGGCCGTATTGTGCACGTCCGCAATACCTCCGGCCGCGTCACCGCCGTTGAATGCTATAGCCGCGAAGGGCTACTGCTGGCTGACTGCACGCTCGCCGTTTTCAAAAAGCTCAAAACCAAAAAGCTGATCAAATCCGTTAACGGTCAGCCCTACCGCATTAACACTACCGGGCTGAATAACGTCCGCGCCCAGCCCGATAACCGTTAAGGAGAGGATGATGGATATCAGCACCCTTATTTCCGCGTCCCGGCACATTCACCTGTCGGCGCAGGAAAGTAAAATTCCCTGGGACGAACCGGCCTTCAGCCAGCGCATGCTGGCGAAGCATTTGTCGCAGGAGCACGACTGGGCCAGCCGCAGGCAGGAGGTTATTGAGCAGCAGGTCGAATGGATCGCCAGCCAGTTACCACCTGGCGCATATATCCTCGATCTCGGCTGCGGCCCCGGCTTTTATACCCACCGCTTAGCGGAACGTGGATTTCACTGCACCGGCGTGGATTTCTCACCGGCATCCGTGAGCTGGGCCCGTCAGCAGGCGCAGAACACCGGATTGAATATCGATTATGTTCAGCAGGATGTCCGCGCATACTGGCCGGATAAATCGTTCAATTTCATCATGATGACATTCGGGGAACTGAATGTGTTTAGCACGGCGGATGCGCGCTCACTCGTCAGCCGCTGCGCGCTGTGGCTGGAGCCGGGTGGCAGGCTGCTCACTGAAGTACATACTTTCGACGAAGTTAAGCGTCAGGGAATGGCTGAACCGAGCTGGCAACGCTGTCCCGACGGGCTGTTTCTGGGCGTCCCTCACCTGCTGCTGACGGAACATGGCTGGGATGAAGAAGCACAGACCAGCTCAACGCAGTTCTGGGCCATAGAAGCAAACGGTCAAACCACCCGTTTCGGCAGCCAGATGACGGCCTGGCGCGATGATGAGTACGTCAGCCTGCTCGACAATGCCGGGTTTGCCCTGCTTCCTCCTCCTGAAAGCCACGACTGGCCAGTCAGCGAGACATTCGAAAGGAAGCTGTTTGTTCTGCTGGCTGAAAAAGCAAATATTTCAGAGAAACAGCCTCTTAATACTCAACGCAATTAAAGGAATTCCACATTGGATATCCCACGTATTTTTACCATCAGTGAAAGCGAGCACCGCATCCACAACCCGTTCACCGAAGAGAAGTACGCCACGCTGGGTCGCGTGCTGCGCATGAAGCCGGGCACCCGCATTCTTGACCTCGGCAGCGGCTCGGGCGAGATGTTGTGCACCTGGGCCCGGGATCACGCCATTACCGGTGTCGGTATCGATATGAGCCAGTTGTTCAGCGAGCAGGCCAGACGCCGCGCCGAAGAGCTCGGCGTCAGCAACCGGGTTCAGTTCATACATAACGACGCCGCCGGATACGTTACAGAAGAGAAATGCGATGTGGCAGCCTGTGTCGGTGCGACATGGATAGCCGGTGGGTTTGCCGGGACCGTCGAGCTGCTGGCACAAAGCCTGAAACCGGGCGGGATCATGCTTATCGGCGAACCCTACTGGCGTCAGCTACCTGCGACGGAAGAGATTGCCCAGGCCTGCGGCGTCAGCTCGACGACCGATTTCCTGACGCTGCCAGGGCTTGTCAACGCGTTCGATGAACTCGGCTACGACGTGGTGGAAATGGTACTGGCAGACCAGGAAGGCTGGGACCGGTATGAAGCCGCGAAATGGCTGACCATGCGCCGCTGGCTGGAAGCGAATCCTGACGACGGCTTCGCCGCCGAAGTCAGGGCCGAGCTATCACTCTCGCCGAAACGCCACGTAACTTACGCGCGGGAATACTTTGGCTGGGGCGTGTTCGCGCTAATTGCCAGGTAACAACAAGCCCGGTATTTCTGAATGGAGATACGGGGCTTAGCCTTTATTTTAATCTGAAGCATCACCTACACCATACATATACCGTATGTTTATTAATCAGGACATCACCATAAGGATCATAATATGTCACAACATGAACAGTTCTGTCAGTATTGCTTTCGACGGTAGCGGTCATCTGAACGCAATTGCCTGACATGTTGTACTGGTGACTTTAGCAACATGCAGGAAGAGGTAACACTATAAGAATACTGCTTATCGCTGGCCCCAAAAAACCTGCACTAATCTTTTCGATTAATGAATATCACTCATAGTCCCTATCCTCCCCCTGTGATTATCAGCGAACACAAACCCGTTAACATACCCCTATCTCTTCATGTCCAACGGATCCCCATGCTTAATCAACAGGCGCGTACACAGTCGGCTATAGCTAACAAAACAGGTCTCTCGTTTCTACTCATTCTCAGCGCCCTGATGGCTGTAACCTCTTTATCAACTGACATCTATCTTCCGGCTATGCCCATGATGGCCAAAGATTTGCAGGGTGACGCAGAGCTGACAATCACAGGGTTTCTTATCGGCTTTTGCATTGCACAACTGATTTGGGGACCAATTAGCGATCGTTATGGACGCCGTCTACCGCTGTTTATCGGTTTAGGTCTGTTCATCATCGGCTCGGTGGGCTGCGCGTTATCAACAGATATCGTGCAAATAGTCTTCTGGCGTGTTTTTCAGGCGTTAGGTGCCTGTACCGGGCCGATGCTGGCTCGAGCAATGATCCGTGACCTGTTTAGCCGTACTCGTGCAGCACAAATGCTTTCGACTCTGATGATCATCATGGCCATCGCGCCGGTTGCCGGGCCCCTGATCGGCGGGCAGATGATTAAAGTCACCTCGTGGCATGCCATATTCTGGCTGCTGGCGATTATCGGAACATTAATGCTGATGTCTTTATTCTGGTTACCCGAAACATTACCTGCTGAAAAACGCTCGCAAGCCTCCGTAACCAGAGCTTTTCAAAACTACTATGCCTTGCTCACCAACGCCAGATACATGCGATTTACTTTGTGCCTGACGTTCTACTACGTTGCAGCCTACGCCTTTATCACAGGTTCCCCGTTTGTGTACATCACGTACTTCGGCGTTGACCCGCAGCATTACGGTTGGCTGTTTGCAGTAAACATTGTTGGACTGATGGCGGTGAGCATGGTCAACAGACGTCTGGTTCACCGCTATCCACTGGAAGCGTTGCTCAGGAATGCCGTATTCATCGCCGCTATTGCGGCAATAGTGCTGGCAGTCACCACCGGCCTGGGTGTGGGTGGAATCACCGTGATTGTCGGCGCTGTGTTCGTGTTCTTCTCTATGAATGGCATCATCGCGGCGACATCCACGGCTTGCGCTCTGGACGCAGTGCCTAATGTGGCTGGCTCCGCATCGGCGCTAATGGGTGCGTTACAATACGGCAGCGGCATCATCTCTTCACTTCTTCTTGCCCTGTTCAGTGACGGCACACCATGGACGATGGGCTGGATAATTGCGTTGTTTACAGCAGCCAGCACCCTGATGGCACTGACCGTTCAGATAAAAAAATAAAACGTCGTTATTGATGCCAGACGACACTTTCGTCCAGAGATACCCGCCCTTCCCTGTAGCTCAGGGAGGGATGCGTTTTATCTGGGATCCCAAACGAAATACCGTAAAGCAGCCTGAAGCCCTCAGGAACATTTAATATTCGACGCACCGTTTGGGCAAAATAACTCAGCACTGCCTGTGGAACGCCTGCGTAACCGCGAGCTGCCAGGGAAAGCAGGAATGTCTGGGCATACATACCGGCGTCAGAGGCTACGCGAACGTTGTCCCCTACAGCAGGAATGAACAGCAGGGCAACATGAGGCGCGCCGAAAAATCTCACACTACGCTCGACCACTTCTGAGCGACTTAAGTTATTCCCCCGCGCAACGCCCAGTGCCTGATAGTACGAGCGCCCCTGCTCCGAAGCCCGTTGCCTGAATGGCTCGGGATAAGCTTCTTTATCAAACGTAAAATCAAGGCTGTAGTTCCCCGCCCTCAGATCTTCCGTCAGTGCATGGCTTAATTCACGAAGTTTATCTCCTGCAACGATATGCAGGGACCAGGGTTGAGTATTGCAGTTGGATGGTGCGCATTGCGCTTCGAGCAAAATGTCTTTGAGGATATCGCTGGGGATGGGAGATGGAAGAAAGGCTCTAGCCGAGTATCTGTTTTTTACTACCTCACTAAGTGTTGGCTCTTGCGTACTCATTTGCTTCTCCGCCTGAAAGTAATTTGAAGTGAATGATTCACTCTCTCCCGATCCATCCTGTCACATCAGGCTCATCCTTTTCATTCCCTGCTCCAGATTAGGTCTATGAATTCCATTCATAGCGCCTATTTAAGCAGCGTAATTATCTTTAACCGCAACTTCGTTAATCTGGGTCTATCGCGTGAATACGCAAGCGGGAAGTGGCTACAGCTGATGGACACACCCCAGCCTGCGCGGCTGGGGCGTCATCGGAGGCTAACTAAATATTCTTATCGAAGAAGACGTCTAACTTTTGCAAAGCCTTATCAACGTATTCAGGCACCCAATACGTCTCGATATGGGTAGCGCCATCGATCAGGAAGAGTTCTTTGTCCTTCGTACCAGTGGCTTTCGCGAACGCGTCTTCAGTCATATAGAGCGTATCCGCTTTTGTACCGGCAATCATCAGCAGCGGTTTATTGATGAGATTGATATGGTCCGTTACGTCAAAGCTCATCAAATCCAGAAGACTGCTGGTGGTGTATTTAAACGTGGAGTTCGGATGCGCGTGGGTTTTCCAGTAATACTCGTAGCCCTGGCGATACAAGGCAAAGGGTAATTTAGCAATCTGTTCATCAGTCAGGTTGGCATCGCCGGAGTAAAGCACTTCGCCTCCGGCGGCTTCCTGAGCACGTGCGTCAGAAGCCTGCTGAAGACGCTGCTGGATAGTATCCAGCTGTGAATCCTGCATGCCGTTGCGGCGCACAAGGCCTGAATTAAACATGCTGATGGTTGCTATCGATTTAAACCGCTTGTCAGTTTCAGCCGCAACAAGTGAATAACCGCCGCCACCGCAAATACCCAGCAGACCAAGGCGGGCGGTATCTACACCAGGATACTGGCTTATGTAGTCAGCCATGCCGTGGATATCCTCAATGCGATTAGCGGGTTTATCCACGCTGCGAGGCATCCCACCGCTGGCACCCTGATAAGCCGCGTCGGCGGTAATGGTGATGTAGCCCTGCTCGGCGAGACGCTGGGCATACAACCCGGCGACCTGCTCTTTTACGCCACCATTAGGATGTGCAACCACCACCGCAGGGTATTTTTTGGCGGGATCGTAGTTAGCAGGGGTATAGACATTCGCAGCAATCTGAATGCCATGCAGATCGTATTTCACCGGATGAATGTTGACCTTGCCTTTGACGTTCTCAGTTATGGCACCGTCATAGACGAGTGTGAATGGATTTTTTTTGTAATCAGCCGCATTGGCTGAGGTCACTCCGGCCATTGCCGTGAGTAGCATTGCACTGATAAGCGTGAATTTCATGATCTCTCCCGATGAGTATTGGCCTGGTTATACAGGCTCGCGGAATCAAATTTGCAGGCTCAGAGTAGGCGGAGAGGGCTGTCAGCATCGTGACAGGGAAATAACATTTTTGTCAGGAAACGGGCTGGGATGGATAAGTGTTTCTGACAACGCTGTCAGGTAACCGTCAGCTTTATGTTGGCAATCAGAAGG
The DNA here is from genome assembly GCF_013375955.1 of Enterobacter sp. DSM 30060. Taxonomy (NCBI): domain Bacteria; kingdom Pseudomonadati; phylum Pseudomonadota; class Gammaproteobacteria; order Enterobacterales; family Enterobacteriaceae; genus Enterobacter; species Enterobacter sp. DSM 30060. The sequence continues at coordinate 2,741,002 of NZ_CP056118.1, read as the reverse complement.
CAGAATGGTCTCGCTTAAATGCGATTCATGTTCAGTTTTCTGAGAAAAGGAGCGATCAATGAAAAGACAGAATGCCCCAACAATGCCAGAGCGGCGCAAGCTATTAGTCGCCGGGGCCGGTATTGCCGCCGCCTCGCTGATTCCCCACGTATCGGCGGCGAGCCAATCCTCTCAGGTCGATTCATCCAGACAACCCAGCCAACGCAATGCTGCTCCGGGCAAGCGTAAACTCGGGAAGCTGGAAGTTTCTGCCGTCGGTCTGGGCGCGCAGAACATGAGTCGCAAATACGACACCTCCGTTCCCTGGCGTCCTGAGATGATCAATGTTATCCGTCGGGCATTTGATGAAGGGGTAACGTTCTTCGACGCAGCTGAAGCCTACGGCCCGTTTGAAGTCGAAAAAATTCTCGGGGAAGGCGTCGCCCCGTTCAGGGACAAAATCGTTATCGCCACCAAGTTTGGCTGGAACATTGACCAACAGACGGGAAAGCGTCTGCCGGGCCTTAACAGCAGGCCGGAGCATATCAGGCAGGTCGTCGAAAACATGCTCAAACGCCTGCGTACCGATCGTATCGATTTACTGTACCAACACCGGGTTGATCCACAGATCCCGATCGAAGATGTCGCCGGTGTGGTGAAAGATTTAATGGATCAAGGAAAAGTCCTGCACTGGGGTCTGTCTGAAATGGGCATCAACACGTTGAGACGCGCTCATGCAGCATTACCCGTTACAGCTGTACAAAGTGAATACTCCATGCTCTGGCGTGGCCCTGAAAAGCAGGTATTTCCGGTGTGTGAAGAACTGGGCATTGGGTTCGTGCCATGGAGCCCACTCGGCGTGCAATTTTTAACGGGCTGGATTGATGAGAATACCCGGTTCGCTACCGGTGATTTCCGCGCGACAGAAACACGCTTCTCGCCTGACAACCTGCCACACAACTTACAGCTGGTTGAACTACTGAAATCCTGGGCAATAAGAAAAAATGCCGCGCCGGGGCAGATTGCACTGGCATGGCTCCTGGCCCGTAAACCCTGGATTGTTCCCATTCCTGGCACCACCAATAAAGACCATATGCTGCAAAACACAGCGGCTACCGGCGTATCGCTGACTTCCGCTGAGATGACCGAGCTCACCCGCTCACTGGACGCCATCACTATCCAGGGTCAACGTCTGCCGGATGCCGTGCAGGTTTATTCCGATGTTGAAGCACCGATGAAAAGTTAAGAGGAAGTCCCGTTATGCGCCTGTTGTTAGTCGAAGATGAAGAAAAAACGTCAACCTATCTCTCCCGTGCGCTGGGTGAGTCCGGGTTTACGGTTGATGTCTCTGCAGATGGCGCTGAAGGTCTTCATTACGCGCTGGAGTTCGACTACGACGCGATAATACTGGATGTGATGCTACCGGGGATGGACGGCTACCGGGTACTCGAGGGGGTGCGAGCAGCAAAACAGACGCCTGTGCTGATGCTTTCGGCTCGCGGCTCGGTCGACGAGCGCGTTAAAGGGCTTCGTCTTGGCGCGGATGATTATCTGCCCAAGCCCTTCTCGCTGATTGAGCTGGTGGCGCGTATACAGGCACTGGTACGTCGTCGTTCTACGGATGGTGCGGACATCACCCAACTGCAAATTCACGATCTGCATCTCGACCTGCTGGCTCGCCGCGTATTTCGTGCCGGAACACGGCTGGAGCTGACCGCGAAAGAGTTTTCCCTGTTGAGCCTTCTGGCCCGGCATCAGGGAGAGATTCTTTCAAAAATGATGATAGCTGAGCAGATATGGGACATGAATTTCGACAGCGATGCCAACGTGGTTGAAGTGGCCATTAAACGACTTCGGGCCAAAGTGGATGCGCCGTTCGATATCAAGCTGTTACATACCGTTCGTGGCATGGGGTATGTCCTCGAAGTCCGGTCAGAATAATGAAGGGGATATGTATGCTTAAGCGTTCCATCTCCGTTCACCTGGCGCTGATGTTTGCCTTATCCGCGCTACTGATTGTTTCCGTTATCGGTATCCTGCTCAGAGGCTCTTTGCATGACTCTTTGCAAAAGCAGATGCACAACGAGCTGTTGTTCCGGGAATCATTAATGAGTCCGTGGATCACCGCACGAACCTCGGCTGACGGCTGGTCACTGCTTGCCAATAAATTTACCGTATTAACCAATTCTGAAGGTGAGCGCGTTCGCTACTGGATAGTAAGCGATAACCCACGCTTTAGCATGGGGGGAACACCACCGGTGGGTGTTCAGTGGTCTTCTTTACAGGAAGGCTTTAATAAAGTACCAGGTGCATCAGAAGGTGCATGCTCGCTGTTTCTGTTAGTGAAAACGATCCCCGCCAACGGTGAAAGGCCTGAGCTGCGCTATGTGGTTGCCATCGACTCCACGCCGTATATGGGCACACTCGATGCGTTCACGCGGACATTGCTGATCATTACCGCACTGGGCGTCGTGATTGTCGCCTTACTGGGATACGTCGTGTCAAGGATCGGTCTTCGTCCCGTTGGGGCGCTCAGTAAACAGGCTCGGCAACTCGCTCCCGGGGACCATGGTCAGCGCCTGAATACCGAAGCATTACCTGACGAATTACAGCAGTTAGCATCATCTTTTAATGGCGTGCTGGAACGGCAGGAGGTCGCCTGGCGGCAGCTCGAAAGCTTTAATGCCGATGTTGCGCATGAACTCCGGACTCCGCTGACTAACCTGATCGGCCAGACGCAGCTGGGGCTTTCGCGCCGCCGTTCACATGATGAACTGGAAGAGTTACTGGGTTCCAATCTGGAAGAACTTGAACGCATGACGTCTATTGTTAACGACATGCTGTTCCTTTCCCATGCCCATGCGGGTGAACATGCATCCCAGCTTACCCAAGTCTCCCTGCGCGAAGAAACCCTAAAAACAGCGGAGTATGTGGAACCCTCTTTTGCTGAAAAACAGCTCTCTCTCGATGTTCAGGGCGACGTCACCGCGGACATCGACCGACGACTGTTCCACCGTTCACTGGCCAATTTACTGGAAAACAGCGCAAGACACTCCTCCTCCAACAGTACGGTTACGGTGCGGTTAAGCGAAACCGGTCATCAAGCCTGTGTTGAAGTGTCAAACCCGGGCGATCCAATAGCACCAGAGCACTTACACCGGCTTTTCGAGCGGTTCTATCGCGTTGACACCTCCCGGGCCAGGAGTGATACCCATCATGGACTGGGCCTGTCGATCGTACGTGCCGTCGCCATTATGCACCGGGGAGATGTCTTTGCCCGTAGTGAAGGAGGCATCAATACTTTTGGCCTCACCTTTGCGCTACAAGCGGATAAAGCGGCGGGCAATGCTCATTCCGATACTGAGCCGGGACCGGGGTTAGCTGACAGAATTGTCAGGGGGGCGTCAGCCTGACGTCATTACCCTCCCGATAAAATCATCGCAGGCAATCCCCTCTTCATTGATAAGGACGCTTTGCATGATCGGACATTTACGTTACCTCGGGCTGTTACTGCCCTTCTACACATTTTCATCCTGGGCAGCGGAACAAAATCCCGCTGTCCATATCGCCCCAGCAGGAAGTCAGAACGCGGTGTTCGGGCCAGCCGAGAACTTTACCGGTCGTGTCAGGGTTGATCCTCTCTTCAAACCGGATAATGACATCCCTGTTTCCGGGGCTTATGTCACGTTTGAACCCGGCACTCGTTCCGCCTGGCATACGCATCCGGCAGGTCAGCGGCTGATTGTGACCTCGGGTGTTGGGCTCACCCAACAAGAAGGCCAGCCGGTGCAGGTTATTCGCGCCGGAGATGTAGTCTCTTGCCCGGCGGGCGTCAAACACTGGCACGGCGCGGCCCCCGGCAGCGCGATGACGCATCTGGCGATAACCGGGATTGTGGATGGCAAAAGCGTTAACTGGATGGAGAAAGTGACAGATGAACAATACCACGCCCATTAAAGCATTAACGGCAGCGGTACTGCTGACCTTTGGTTTTGGTCTCGCGGCACATGCTGCGCCCGTCAATAAAGGAGCCTCAGAAATGAACCACGAACAAAAGGTTTCAGATACGCTGTCAGCCCGCCAACAGGCCATCCCGTTGATTGCGGCATCGATGGCCAGCAGCCAGATGGATAAGCTGAATGCAGCCCTGAATCAGGGTCTTGACGCAGGGCTCACGATAAACGAAACCAAAGAGATTCTCGTCCAGCTTTATGCCTATACGGGCTTCCCCCGTAGCCTGAATGCGCTTAGTGAACTGATGAAGGTCGTCGAAGCACGTAAACAACGTGGTATCAAAGACGTTGAGGGTAAAGAACCGGTTGCCCCGATCCCTGTCGGGGATGAGCTTCGCCGTGTCGGTACCGCAAACCAGACAAAAATCTCAGGCGCTCCCGTCCAGGGCCCACTGTTTGATTTTGCCCCGGTGATTAACCAGTTTCTGCAAACGCACCTTTTCGGCGACATTTTCGCCCGTGATAACCTTGACTGGCAAAGCCGCGAGCTGGCAACGGTTGGCGCATTAGCGGCCACGCCGGGCGTCGAATCACAACTGCTGTCGCATACGCGAGCAAGCATGCGGGTCGGCCTGACGGTGTCGCAGCTGCGCCAGCTGGCACAGGTTCTGCGTGAACATGGCGAAAGTGATGCAGCAACGCGAGCTGAAAAGGCGCTGCAGCAGGCGCTCGCAAACAATTAGGAGTGGATTATGGAGCATGATCCCAACCGCAGAATGTTAATCACCGCACTTGCCGGGCTGACGCTGGCGAACGTTTCTTTTGCCTCAGCTGCGACCGGAACCGCAAACGTGCAGGGTAAAAGCCGTGTTCTGGTGGCGTACTTTTCCCGCAGCGGAAATACACGAGTCATTGCGGGCGTCATTCACCGCTGCCTGAATACCGATCTGTTTGAAATCGAACCAGCTACGCCTTATCCGGAAGACTATTTTCAGACCGTTGAACAGGCGAAAAATGAGCGTGAGCGAGGCGTAAAACCGGCATTAAAAAATAGCGTTGCAGATACCTCACGCTACGAGACCGTGTATTTAGGCTTTCCGATCTGGGGGACCAGCGTGCCGCCTGTAGTGCAAGCATTTCTCAGCAGCCACAACCTTGCGGGCAAATTACTCATCCCCTTTATTACTCACGGTGGCTACGGTAAAGGAGACAGCGACGACATCCTTGCCAGTCTCGCCCCAACTGCGCGTCGGGAAAAACCGCTGGTCATTGAATGCGATCAGGAGCGAAGAACCACTGAAACGGTAACAAGTTGGTTAGAGACAATACGCAGCTGATTCATTGATATGAGGAGATACCCTTGAAGACACTTTTAAAAACACTGTCCGTCTGCATGATAGCGAGTGGCCTGGTGGCTCAGTCGGTATACGCAGCGCCGCTGGTCATTCAGGAACAGGGAAGCTTTTCTGCTGGCGGAACTATCACCACTGCCCCGGGTAAGTTTGACGCGAAGAAGCCGCTGGATTCTGCTGGCCAAACTTATCATGGCGATCATGCCTCAGTGTTCTACCAAATTCCGGAAAATCCGCATAAATACCCTATCGTCATGCTGCACGGTGCAGGTCAGTTCTCCCGTACCTGGGAAAGTACTCCAGATGGTCGCGAAGGGTTCCAGAACATCTTCCTGCGTCGCGGGTTCTCAACCTATCTTGTCGATCAGCCGCGTCGGGGCAGCGCCGGACGTACGACTGTAGAAGGTACTGTTACGCCTAAACCGGATGAACAGATGTGGTTCAACCAGTTCCGCGTTGGCGTGTGGCCAGAGTATTTTAAGGGCGTTCAGTTCTCTCACGACAAAGAAGCACTGAATCAGTATTTCCGTCAGATGACCCCAAGTACCGGGCCGTTTGATATCAATGTTATCTCTGATGCGATGTCCGCCGTCGTGGATAAATCCGGCCCCGCTATCCTCTTCACCCACTCTCAGGGTGGCGGACCAGGCTGGTACACGGCGATGAAAAACGACAAGGTCAAAGCCATTGTCGCCTTCGAGCCAGGCAGCAGCTTTGTCTTCCCGGAAAAAGAACTCCCTGCCCCTATGCCAAGCGCGTTCGACACGCTGAAGGGTGAGCCTGTTCCGATGGAGCAGTTTATGGCTCTGACCAAAATCCCGATTCTGATTATTTACGGCGATAACATACCGGATAAACCTGTCGCCATGCCCGCGCAGGACAGCTGGCGCGTACGCCTTGCAATGGCTCGGGAGTGGCGCGACGTGGTGAACAAGCATGGCGGTGATGTGACGGTGACGCATCTACCTGAAGTGGGAATCAAAGGGAATACCCACTTCCCGTTCTCTGATTTAAATAATGTGCAGATTGCTGATTTGGTTAGTCAATTTTTGAAGGAAAAAGATCTGCAATAGGGAAAGCTAGTATTGAGCCTTCATTCATGAAGGCTCAATACAAACATCAGTTTATCAAAAAAATAAAATGGGAACGTGACGGTCTGCTGTGAGCAAGGCGCGGAACCTGGCAATTATTTACACAACTAATGAAGTTATTACTAACATCACGGATGTATTAATTAACGGGGAGTAAGCCAGAGGTGAAGGACAGTAAAAATATGTAAAATCTTTATTTTTCTTCGTAGAAAGATGAAAGCATAGGGCCAAAAATACGGAGAAATATATGAACTTATCAATGCCTTGGAGTTTAGCTGGACGCCTTTTTAAGTGGATGTGGGATAAAATTACTCGATTATGTTTACTAAAGACCTATCAAAAATCTCACGAGTACAAAGCTAGTCGCCTTCGGTTAGGAGCGCGTTGGGAACCACTCGGCGAGTACCTAGAGTACTCGTTGCGCCTTTCTAGTTCTGCCGATCATGAAACAGTAAAATCCTGTATAGCTTTTCGGGCAAAAGATATTCTGGTAGAGAATATTAAACTTTATTTTGAAGCGTCTGGACATGGTATTCGTTACCAGCAGAAAATTGATTTGGTAAATCTGGACCAATCTGTCCTGATTGTTCACTTAGATCAAATTCCTCGGCAGGAGCTTGTGGAGGCTTCTGAGCGCGGTATATTTTTTTCGATTACCGAAACGCAGTTAACTCAATGCGTCATTACGTTAGCTGGGGGCCAACAACAGCAACCCTTTGATTCAATAAGGTCCCATCTAACATATAACTGGTTGCTAAATGACAAATGGGTGCGACGCTGGGGAGAGTTATGGAACTGTAATGCCATTGAGCATGCGAAAACCGAAATGAAGTCTTATTGGCGTTGGCGATTGGGAGAATTTAAACATTTTTCCCTTTACAGTGCTGGGCTCGGGCCTTATCCCTGGAATGGAATATTACGCAAAAGCCTATGCAAACTTTTGAGCAACCACCATATTATCACAATACAGTTCTGGCTAGCGGTACATTCTGGACGGTATGTTCTTGGAGATGGAAAACTGAAGCTCAATCAGCGACGAATTAGAAAAGTGAAACCCAGCAAAGCTTCGAACCTTTGAGCTCAGTTGCATTTTTCATTCCGAGCCCCTGGGCGCTAGGGACTGACAACGATATTACCATGAAATGGCCTTCGCTGCAGAAACTGTCAGTCCTCCTGTAAGCACCTATAACGATTATATGGTGCTTTAACGCATCACTTTGTTCCAGTCGATTACATGGCCAGCAGCCTCGAGTTCTCGGGAAAGAGATTGCTTCCATCCATTATTATCATCCATCGGTTCCCAAACAACACCGGCGAAATCACTGGGTATTTCTACTGCCCCTTTTTTAAGGGCGCAGACTTTATCTCGTCCAAGGTGACCAATAAAAAAACCTAACTCCAGAAGCACATTTTGGCGTGCTCTGGGTTCAAGCGCACCACCTTTTACACACCCTTCATCATCAGGGGTAAGTAGGACAACCGCAAATCCCACGTTGCCGTATTCAATAACTTTCTCAATAACAGTTCGACCCCGATTAGCCTGTTCATGCAATATAATTGCTTCCAGACCAAGGCGTTCCAGAAAGCGAGCCACTTTTTCGCGGGAACCCTCATCGTGACCATGAACAATAAATACTTTCTTAGATAGAGGGGGAGTTAACATGGCCTGGGGAATTCCCTTCGATTGAATGTAGTTTTTGTAGTCCCGAATAAAGGGGATGATTAACTGACCGGTGAGCGCATGAATATTGCTGATGATTCTTTTACCAGAATAAAAGAAATTAATACTGAAGTGGACGGCATAGCTAGGATCGGCGCCTAATTTCCAGATTAAAAGTAGTGTTAGGCCTAGCTCTTTTCTGGGATCTTCTGGCCAGTCAAGAGTTGCACTTCCGACCATTGATCTCGCAGATTGTGCACTCTTTTCAAGAAAACTCTCTAAGTCAAGATCTGCAACTAATTCTTTATTATAAGGCTCAAGATCAGGATGTTTCAGAAGTTGAGCAAGTTTTTTTAAAGGACGTTCAAAGGTTTGTGCCTGTGAAGCCTGTAGGTCCAGAACGGCATTATTAATATCTGCAAATATATCTTTTGACATCAATTTTCCTCGTTATTTTTAATTCTGAACTTTGTAGCTTTTTGGATTAAATTTTCACGATATGCTTGCTTCATTTGCTCGGCCAATGGACCAATAATCGAATTGGATGAGTATTGAGAGACTCGTTCGTCAACTATTTGATTTATCTTTTGAATTGCATTTTCAATACTGGCTGGATCTTGTGGGTCAAAATGCACAGTACCTAAATTTCCATCCAACTCACTCAGTGCCAACTGGGCCACTTTCAACTCTTTTTGTAGCTTGTCTAAACCGGTAATTTTTAACATGGTTGCAACCTACTGTTTTATTGATAATTTAGAGGCATTGAAGATTATACCTCGGCCTGGAAAATTATTCACACTGGAGTGGTCGACAAAATGTGGTCACGACACGAGAAATTTCTAGAACAGCTAGAAGTCCCCTCCTGGCGCAAAGCCAATCCTTGGCCCTAAAAATTAATGAACACATCTAATAAACCCTAGCTAATTACCCCACCTAATCGAATAAATCACTTTGCGTTATGCTTTTCCTGGACAACAGCTGAAGGATAACGTCATGCAAACTGTAAAACTGAACAACGGTATTGAAATGCCCTTGCTGGGCTTTGGTGTCTTCCAGATGACAGATGCTGCTGAATGTGAAAGAGCTGTGATTGACGCCATCGATACGGGATACCGCCTGATCGATACCGCTGCGTCTTACCAGAATGAAACCCAGGTCGGAAACGCACTGAAACAGACCGGTATCGCGCGTAACGAACTCTTTGTAACAACCAAACTGTGGCTACAGGATACCCATTACGAAGGCGCTAAAGCCCAGTTCGAACGCTCCCTGAATCGTCTGCAACTTGATTACGTCGACCTGTATCTGATTCACCAGCCTTACGGCGATGTCCATGGGGCATGGCGTGCTATGGAAGAACTGCAACAGGCAGGCAAAATTCGCGCCATTGGTGTCAGCAATTTCCATCCTGACCGACTGGCCGACCTTATCGCCTTCAACAAGGTTGCCCCTGCGGTGAACCAGATTGAAGTTAACCCCTTCAACCAGCAGCTGCATGCCGTTCCATGGAATCAAAGCCATGGCATTCAGCCGGAAGCCTGGGCACCGTTTGCTGAGGGTAAAAATGGCCTGTTCCAGCACCCCGTGTTAACGGCAATTGGTCAGAAGTACGGCAAAAGCGTGGGCCAGGTTGTGCTGCGCTGGATCTTCCAGCGAGGCATCGTTTCGCTGGCGAAATCGGTGCGCAAAGAACGCATGGAAGAGAACATCAACATTCTCGATTTTGAACTCAGCTCTGAAGATATGCTGCAGATTGCCGCCCTCGACACTGCAACCAGCGCCTTCTTCTCTCACCGCGACCCGGCGATGGTGGAATGGCTGACCGGCCGCAAACTTGATGTTTAAGTCGCGATAATAGAGGTATTCACTCAATGCAAAAACGTTATCTGGGTAAATCCCGACTCGAAGTCTCCGCGCTTGGGCTCGGTTGCATGGGCTTAAGCCACGGCTACGGCCCGGCGACCGATACCCGACAGGCTATCGAGCTCATTCGCGCAGCGGTTGAACGTGGCGTCACCTTCTTCGATACCGCTGAAGTATATGGCCCCTTCCTCAATGAAGAAGTTGTCGGCGAAGCCTTAAAACCGTTTCGTGACCGCGTGGTCATCGCCACTAAGTTTGGTTTTACTTTTGGCGACGACAACAAGCAGCAGATTTTAAACAGCCGTCCGGAGCATATCCGTGAAGCTGTGGAAGGATCATTACGCCGTCTTAAGACTGATGTCATTGACCTGCTGTATCAACACCGTGTCGATCCGGATGTCCCGATTGAAGATGTTGCGGGTACGGTAAAAGACCTGATAGCTGAAGGCAAAGTTAAACATTTCGGTCTGTCCGAAGCGGGTGCGCAAACCATTCGTCGTGCGCATGCCGTACAACCTGTCACGGCCCTACAAAGCGAATACTCAATGTGGTGGCGCGAGCCTGAGCAGGAGATCCTGCCGTTACTGGAGGAACTGGGTATTGGTTTTGTACCCTTCAGCCCATTAGGCAAAGGATTCCTGACGGGATCGATTAAGCCAGGAACCACTTTTGGCAAGGATGATTACCGCAGCACCGTGCCGCGTTTCGCCGGGCAGGCGATTGAAGCCAATGAAAAGCTGGTCTTATTGCTGGGTGAACTGGCGGCAGAGAAAGGCGTGACGTCTGCGCAAATTGCGCTGGCATGGCTGCTGGCACAAAAGCCGTGGATTGTTCCTATCCCTGGAACTACGAAACTGCACCGGCTGGAGGAAAACCTGGGGGCCGCCGACATCATCCTTTCTCAGGATGACTCGCGACAGATAACCCAGGCGCTTGAAACGATTAAAATCGTCGGCGAACGTTACTCTCCTGAGCACCAGGCTCGCGTAGGCCGTTAATACCCGGACGGGTCCGCTGCAATTGGCGGACCCGTTATTCCTGGTAGCGAAGTGCATCGATCATCAGCGCAAAAGCAGGCGGATGCTGCTTGCGGCTCGGGTAGTAGAGGTAATATCCGGGAAAAGATGGGCACCACTCCTGCAAAACCTGAATAAGCTCTCCTGACTTTATATAATCCTGCACCCTGTCTTCAGGTATGCAGGCGATGCCAAAACCGGATAACACCGCATCAATCCTTTCCGCCTGCAGATTAAAGGTTACCTGCCCCTCCACTCTGACCCGCAACGGTTTCCCTTCCTTCTCAAACTCCCAGTGGTAAAGTCCACCGGCTGTCGGCAGGCGCATATTGATGCACCGGTGATTTTGTAGTTCGTGCGGCGTTTCAGGTGCAGGATTTGCAGCGAAATAAGACGGTGCTCCCACTACGGCCATTCTCATGTCCGGCCCAATTCTTACCGCAATCATGTCCTTATCCACGCTTTCGCCCAAGCGGATCCCGGCATCAAAACGCCCCTCAACAATATCGACAAAGCCGTTATCAACCACCAGTTCGAGATTAATTTCCGGATATTCCCTGAGGAAGGGTTTTAGCTTCGGCCATACCAGACTTCGCGCGGCATGCTCCCCGGCTGATAAACGAATATTGCCAGAGGCGGTGCCGTTCATCTGAACCAACGATTCCAGCTCCTGCTCAAGATCGGCAATACGGGGTTCAAGGCAGGCAATAATTCTCTCACCGGCTTCCGTAGGGGCAACGCTTCGGGTCGTGCGGGTCAAGAGGCGGATATTTAGCCTTTCCTCCAGGGCCTTCATCGCGTGGCTGAGTGCAGACTGAGAAACGCCCAGTTTGCCCGCTGCTTTGGTAAAACTTCGCTCCCTCGCCACCACAAGAAAGATTTGCAGTTCGTTGAAATTTTCTTTGAGCATCGGCGATTTCCTTATGGAGGCATTCCCTTCATCGCACACTCATGAAGGGTGTTCATAGACACAATCATTTTAGCCCCATTACTGACATTAATGATAATTGATATTCTGACCGTATCGAAAATAAGTCTGAATTATCAGTAGGTTTATCATGAAAATACTCGTTGCAGGGGCGACAGGAAGTATTGGCCTTCATGTCGTCAATACCGCTATCAAAATGGGCCATCAGCCTGTAGCGCTGATCCGAAATAAGCGCAAAGTGAAATCGCTTCCTCGGGGAACAGATATTTTTTACGGCGATGTTTCATTGCCTGAAACACTCACCGAATTACCGAAAGATATCGATGCCATCATCTTCACTCTCGGTTCCGATGGTCAGGGTCGTATTGGTGCCAGGGCGATAGATTATGGCGGAGTGCGCAATATTTTACGAATATTCAGGGATGTATCTGTTCGTATCAGCCTGATGACCACGATTGGCGTGACTGAACGACTCAGCACCTGGAATCAACGCACTGAGGTTCATGACTGGAAAAGACGTGCCGAGCGTCTGGTCAGGGCCACTGGTCACCCCTATACCATCGTCAGGCCCGGCTGGTTTGATTACAACAATGATGATGAACACCGAATCGTTATGCTTCAGGGGGATCGTCGCCATACGGGAACACCGGAAGATGGTGTGATATCCCGGGAGCAAATCGCCCAGGTTCTGGTCAGTGCCCTGACCCACGACGAGGCAAAAAATAAAACGTTCGAGCTGGTGGCTGAACGAGGTGAAGCACAGCAGGATCTTACCCCACTGTTTGCAGACCTGCAGGCTGATGATCCACAAAAAAATGATGGGGTTCTGGACATAGACAATATGCCTCTGCGTGAAGAACCTGACTGCATTATTAACGAGCTGAATTTGTATTCAAAAAAACTAACCAATCGACAACCCTGACAATTTTGTCATATAGCGGTCAGTCTCATGACAGCTTAGGTCTGTATATTTGAATGCACATAGGTGGGCGAGTTCCCCTGATACGAGTCCAGTTTCAAACATAAATTTTAAAAGAGGTATTAGATATGAAATCACTACTTATTACTTCATTGGTCATGGGATTTATTACAGTGAATGCCGCATCTGCTGCTCAGGAAATTAACCATGCAGATGGGAAAGAAAAGCTCGGTGTAGTCTCAGCCAGCAATGCCTATACGCTTGATGAGTTATCGGATGCGCTCTCTCGTAAGGCTGATGAGCAAGGAGCAACATCATTCAAAATTCTGTCAACCACAGGGAATAACCGGCTGCACGGGGTTGCTGAAATCTATAAATAATCATTAGCATCGCGAACAGGATGTGTCACAGCCCTCTTAAAGTGAGCGTCGATTTATGTTCAGAACAGAAGGCATCATCGATGAGATAACTCAATGGATTGATTCAAACTTACATAAGCCGCTGAAGATAGAGGATGTTGCTGCGCGGGCAGGATACTCCAAGTGGCATTTTCATGCGGATTAATAATTTGGTAAAATCAATACCACATTCTGGATAAAATAATTCCCGATAGCGAAAAAAGCACTAATTAGAATGGTTAAATTCATTATTATCATTGATTGTAAGAATGTTTCCGAGTCCCAACTGAGAACATTAATGTTTTCCAATTGTTATATCCCAGTACCCCCCAAAAAAATAGGAATAAAGGCTTTAAAGAATACAACACAAAAAATAAAAACTTCAAAAGCTTTTAATTATCGATTCAGCTCAAATTACTTTAACATTCTTTCCCTCACCTACCAGTGAGGGAAAGATATATTTACCAACATATACTTGAAACAAAAAAACAATACTGTCATGGACAATAAAAACAATTAATCACGAGCAATCCAATCATATGGAATCAACGCTGCACCACGCCATTCCTCAACTAAATGGATGTTCTCCAGATTACTCCAAACTTCTTCATTAGCATGGTCTAGTACAATAAACTGAAATATACCTTTAGTAGAAGATATAAATTTATTTAAAACTTTAAATACTTTACGAACAGCAACAATATCCTCGTTTTGCCATTCTGGCTCATTATTTTCGTTGTCTATAATTCCTGCTTGCCTTACAGGGAAATATACTTGACTTGGCTGGTCATAAATGAGCAAGCTTGGTACAGGATGCTGAGGATTTCTCGTAAACACCCATTGCAAAGCTAATGTTGTAGCAATATGGTAAGCTAACCAGTTTGCCCCACTACCAGTTTCCCAAAGATAATCATCTCGCTGCCCTCTACTAACTTTTACAGTTAAATCATTAATAATTAACCTGACAGGTGAGTCTGGCCACTCCCCATCTAGATGGGGTAACAATTTCCCAGTTGCTCGTTGAATTTTATCAAGCACTATATCAAGCTTACGTGAAATTTCTTTCTCCGATACTATTTTTAATAACTTATTCTGCTCTGACTGTAATTCTTTAATTTCACTTATTAATTTAGTTAACACATCTGTACTTTGATACAAGCGTAAAGCTTCTTCCAATCTACCAATAAAACGGGAGATCAATTCCCCTTGAGTATTATATTTTTTTACTTCTTCTGACTGTTTCTCTAACGCTCGTATTTCTTGCCTTATAGACGTTAATTCTTTCGTAAACTCATTTAATTGTGAGCGAAGATGTAAAGTTTCTTTATCCAAAGAATGGTTAACCTGTGGATAGGAACGTAACTGCAATTCAATACCTTCAAGTGCAAGACAAAGCTGCCTAATTTTTTCTGAACTTCGTACTTCACTTAACGGCTCAATTATTTTAGCTTTAGCATGTTGTTCACGAATCCATGTGGATAAACTAAGACGTTCTCTTTTTACTTCAAGAGCTTTTTTATACAAATCACTACTATCGTTAAGTCTCTCAATTTCTATAAGCTGGCTTCTAATCTTATTAATTTGTGTAATATTATTTGTTTCTCTTTCTCTCAATTTCTTTAATTCAGTGATAACGTATTGTGTTGACCTTAAAGAAGGCTGAGTAATTTTAATATCCTTTTCAAGGATTGACTTCAAAAGTTTTAAAGTTGCAGGCCACTCGTCAGGAATAGACTGTTCTACGGGTAAAAGCCCGTATTCGATAGCAAGTGACAACCAAATCCGACTTTCGCGTTGCCAGGCATCTCCTGAGGCTTTACGTGTTTTAAGTTCTGTTTCTTTACGACGTAATTGGCGAGTAACTCTATCTAATTCATGTCTTGCCTGAAGAACCAAGGGGCTAATAGCCCCCAATACATACGGAAATATAGTCTTAAGTTTTTCTCTATGCTCTGTAGTGTCTGCTTTAAAGAATAAAACATCTGGATTTGCTATTATATTTTGTGGCTGAAAAATAAATGCCATTAAGTCACGAAAACTTGGACGACTGCGAAAATTATCATGTCCAGTTGGTTCAAATGCTAAATCTGATAAACCTGCCAAACGATCCAAGATTCCTTTCACATGTGTCATTGTACTATTTTTCTGAGGAGCTAATGAAGGTATAATTATTCCATCACCTTCTTCTATATACATTTCACTAGTCCCTTGCTGATTACCAGGTTCTTTACGTGCCAGTAATTTTGGACCTTCAGCCGTATCAATCAGTATACCAAACCATGAACATGATTCTCGAATGACACCAACTGGAATGGCACACTTATCAGAACATAGACAATAATCAATAATAGGGATAACAGCCGACTTACCTGTTTTTGATGCACCGCTGATAATATTAACTTTTCCGGGTTCAAATTTTACAACCCGTGGTTGTTGATTTGTTTTAGGCCAAAGTATCAATTTTCTTATTTGGAAATACATCAGAAATCCACCATCAATGTTTTCGCAATTTGTTGATCCGAAACTTCAGAGAACCAAAATGCTAATTTATCACAGCAAGCATGAATTTTTTTCAACTCGTCAGAGAGCAATGGTAAATCAACCTCTGAACCATCACATCTAACCCTTAATGTGGCTGTTTTAACGTCAATTTCTATTAATCCAGCGTCTTCAGCAACACTTAAAGATTCAAATGTAAGTGATCGCAACTGAAGCGTTCTTTCATGAATAGTAAATATTGCTTCCTTTTTTTTCTGTATTTTCCCTGCAAAGAGATGTATACCTGAGGCCTTTTGGGTGCTACAAATTAGTGTAACAGTAGCTTTATGTAAAATAAGCGGTAAAACAAGAAAACTGATAGTAATAGTTGGAGACTCCTTCTTGTATTGTTGATAATACCGACAAAATACCCATAAAAAAAAGGCTCCCAAAGCACTATTTTGTACTAAAGCTGCATCATTCAGCTCGGGCGTTCTCAGTTCGATTCTCACTATTCATCCTTATCGAGAAGCTCTATATAATTCGGATGCCATCCTAAACGGAGATCGTCAGCCAGAAGATTGAAACCTCCATTAGTAAAATATTCAGGGACTATCTTATTATCGAAGGATACTTTTGTAGCAGAACAACGGCTATAAATAACTTTACCTCTGCTTATTTCAGTCTTGTCGGAGTGGCAAACCTCAATATCATCGCATATTGCATCGTACTGTCTTAATAATGAATTATGCCATTCAGAAATATTTTGCTCAAAAATTAGTCCATTTTCGGCCCACATGGTTATGTTAGCGTCCGTCTTTAATAGATCACTGACAGCCCTAAGCTGACGATCTTGACGAAGTTCTATCAGTTTTAGCTGTTTTATAAACGTGGGGGCCCGTTTGAGCAATGCTTCAGCATCAGAATTATTAATTTCTGTACTGAGTGGCTGAAGGTATCCAGGAATATTATTTTTCTGTACAAAATTTATAAACACCCTTCTAAATTCCTGCACAGATATAACTGCATTTTGTTTATTACGGATAAGTCCATCCGCTTTTTCTTTTGCCATTCCTATCGCATACCGGCAAGTTAGTTCAATTACTTCTTCTGCAATTGTAGGTTTTAAACACTTACGAATTGAATCAAGCGGATCTATTCTGTCATTCTCTATAACTAAATTTGCAATTATTGCTTTTTGTTGTTCTTGTGTAGCATTAAGAAACCGAGAAATATATTTCATACATGCAGGTTCTGATTTTAATTTTTTCAGTTCACTCTGCAAAAAAACATTAATTTTTTAATATCGTCATCATTTTTGGAATTATGAAATAGCGAACAAATTGTACCTATATTTTTTGCAGGTGTAACATAGTAGCGAAAACTTACTTTGCTAAGACATATATCATTTACTGTCACTATGTCGATCCAGTTAGAAATTGTCTTCCAGAAATCCTCCGACCAGTCTGATAAAGGGTTATGTGTTAAAGCACTTTTAGTCTGCTCCATTATAATCCGGCCATCAGGATAATGTACGGCTACGTCGTCAAGATACTCGAGCGATACACATGCATCATCAGAACAGTTGAGAAGATGGTAGCAGAGGCGAACAGGTTGAAGCGCAAATCCCAAATATTGGCCAGGCGCGCTGGACTTTGGTTGGGAGGATTTTCCTATACTCATTCGGCTTGCTACCTTGCAGTTCTGGTTCAGGATATAATCTGAACAACATGAAAATTATGGATAATTTTGAAGAAAGTATAAAAAATACGCAAGCATAATTCCATACTAAATCTAATGTTGAACGCGACATCGTGAAGAACATCACGACGAATCATATCTGCATATCATGCATTATGCGGTTTGCTTTATAGCTTCCTTAGCAACCGTCACATTGCAGAATGCTTAGAAGGAACAATCTAGCTCAATACCGCTCCTTTGTATTAGCCTGCAACTTAACGGCTACTTTTCTTTCAAACATACTTTCAATACATTCCCCGTACCACTGCATCATCTTCCTCCTTCCTTCCAGATATAAAGCATGGTTGTACGTCCCACGAATCGCGTTCTTATCGACATGCGCAAGCTGGGTTTCAATCCACGCCGTATTGAACCCTTCTTCATGCAAAATCGTACTCATCGTGTGGCGGAAACCATGCCCCGTCACCCTCCCCGTATATCCAATCCGCTTGAACACCTGATTTATACTCGCTTCGCTCATCGTTTTACGGGGGTCATTCCTTCCAGGAAACACCAGAGGATATTGCCCAGACATCACTTTGAGCTGCTGTACGATCTCTAGCGCTTGGGTAGAGAGGGGCACCAAGTGAGGCCGTTTCATCTTCATACGCTCTGCAGGTATTTCCCACACCGCTTTTTCAAGATCAAACTCACTCCAGAAAGCACCTCGAAGCTCACCGGTGCGAACTCCCGTAAGGATCAGCAGATGAGCGGCAAGAACAACTAACGGGCTTCCTGTATAGCCTGCGAGAGCTTTAAAGAAGTCTGGTAGCTCCTCAACGGTAAGGAAGGGATAATGCTTTGATTCATGTCCTGACATCGCGCTGGTTAGATCTGCCGCAGGATTGTATTCCGCGCGGCCGGTAACGATGGCATAACGAAAAACTTCGCTGCAGCGCTGGCGAACCTTCTTGGCCTTCTCTGTTGCGCCACGGCTTTCCATTCGACGCAGCACATTCAGCAGAACCAAAGGCTTGATGTCATTCACCGGCAGTTGGCCAATATAAGGGAAAATATCTTTATTGAAGGCTTCGATAATGTCGGAGGCATAGCCTTCTGACCACCGGCTCACCTTCGTTCCGTGCCATTCAAGCGCCACAGCCTGAAACGTGTTGTTGAGCTGCACATCGCGAACCAGCTTTTCTTCTTTCTTAGCGAAAGACGGATCGATGCCCTCAGCCAGCTTTTTCTTGGCTTCATCACGTAGTGCCCTCGCTTGTGCAAGGGACACTGCTGGATAGACACCAAAAGCCATACGCTTCTCTTTTCCATTGAAGCGATACTTCATCCGCCAGTATCTGGAACCAGAGGGAACAACCTCAAGATACAAACCAGCACCATCTGCCAGCTTGTAGGCCTTCTCTCTGGGTTTAGCGGCGTCTACCTGTCGTGCATTTAGCTTCATTGGGGGCATCTCCCTGGACCGAACACAGAATGCCCCCACTTATGCCCCCAACTGTAACTTGATTTCGGTTGAGCACAGTTGATAACAGGAGATAAGATACGGGCCAGAAACCGCAGTATACGGGCTTTTAGTTGATTTCGGTAGACCTGGGAAGAGCTTGAAATGGTGCCGATAATAGGAGTGTAACACGCGATAAATCTTGTGTTCGGGTCTTCTTCTACGACCTTCGCAACTACCTGATTTAACGATTTTTACGCACGCTGATAATCTGGCATTCACCCTGCACATGATAAACGCCCCTCAACTTTAACGGGGTGGAAAATGAAATACAAGCCGGATCAATACATCATTTCCGATAGTTACGGAGTTTATTACGTCAGGATCTCAATTCCTGTATGGCTCCGTAATGCATTTGGTGGAAGAAAAACTCTCGTCCGTAGTCTGAAAACTTCCGATCTTCGTGTGGCTCGTAGGAAGCGTGATGTTATAGCCGATGAATTTCACCACATCAGGCAAATTGCAGAGCCTCCAAAACCGGACAGCTTGCAGGACACGATCAGCTATTTAAAGAGCGTGGCTAAGTACGCGAAAGCTGCCCCGAAAGCATCAGCGCCGATTATCTACCAATGCCCTTCTCTGATTAAGATGTTAGAGATCTACCTTATGCATAACGCTGATCGCCTGAAAATGGGAACATTAAGCAAGACCAGGAAAGCCGTAGAACTATTCCTGAATTACCTGCGAAAGAAGGATGTGGAACTTAACGATATCAACCGTACCACCGTTACAGGCTGGCTTGATCATCTCAGAGAGACAAAGGCAGTCCAGACAGTGGCTAACTATCTATCAGCAATGGCAAACATTTTCGATCTTGCCTCTTCCCGATACCAGGACGCCCCACCGCTGGAAAGTAACGTGTTCAGGGGGCATAAACTCAACACAGCGCAGAGCCGCCAGAGTTACGAGGCATTCACGGAAGAGGATATTACGAAGCTCATTAGCGCGTTTAACAAGTTAGGAGAGGACGAGCTAAGGGATGTGACCACTATCGCCGCTTATAGCGGGATGCGCATTAATGAAATAGCCAGTTTAAAATCAGACAATATCTGTGAAGTAGAGGGGGTGCTATGTTTCGAGGTTACGGAGGGTAAGACACGCAATGCGGCGCGGTTGGTTCCACTTCATAGTGCGATTAGAACAATGGTTCTGGAACGCTGCCAGAAGCCGCACAACGGTTTTTTATTCTACCGTGCAAGTGTGACCAAGAGAGAGGACGGCAAGCGCTCCTCGTGGCATGTAAACCGCTTTGGACGACTTAAACGCGACATTCTCCCAGGGCAGGAAAACAAGGTGTTTCACTCGATCAGGCATCTCGTTGCTCAAACTCTGGATAGGGGCGGGGTTGGTCGAGATAAGTTAAACCCCGTCCCAGAAGATCGCATAGCCCTTCTTCTGGGACATTCGAGAGGAGAAACGGAGAGTTTCAAAACATACAGCAAGAATGCCGCCTCCCCTGTTGAGCTACAGCAGTACATCGAATTGCTACGCTATTCAAAAATTGACAACCCATAAGAAAAGGGGCGTAAGCCCCTCGTTAACTTATCGAATAGAACATTATTACATTACTTATATATTTAGGTGAATATGAACCAGTATCAAACAAAAAACCGAGCAAAAAAACAACCAGAAATACATCACAAGACTAATATATAACAATCAGCAAACACCCACCGCAAAGTAAAAAGTCATTTTATATCAATCATTTAGTCAAAACCCTGCATCCGTACCATAAATTTTAGCAATACTATTGCTTTATTGTGATAAAAATTACAATATAATTTTAATTAAAATTTAAGGTATTTGTTATGGATACTACATTCATTGCTGATCCTATAGTGAGCATTGACGAGAGGTTGTTAGGCGTTGAGCTTCTCACTCGCTTCATTGCCTCAGATGGACGCCCCCTTCACCCTGAATTCGTAATTTCATCTTGGGATTTAGATAGGAAGCGGCTTTTCCTATACGAACAATGTGGAAACATTGCCACTATGCAAACGTGGTTCGAACGAAAGAATCTATTTTGTACACTGAACATTGATCAGAAAATGGCTTTTTTAATACGTCATGACTACATACTTAGACAAACTTTCGAATCGATGCCATTCATCAAACTTGAACTTTCTGAGCATTTCCCTGGTTTGGATAAGGGATTGAAAAGTCCCTTATTAAAATCGCTGAGCCAGGGTGTAAATGGGCTATGGCTCGATGACCTTGGGGCAGGTAATGCAAATGTAGTTAGTTTGATAGAAGGTTACTTTGAAGTGGTAAAAATAGATCGTATTTTCTTCAATGAGCAGGTGAAAAAACCAACCTTCAACCAGTTAATTGCATCAATTAAAAAACACTGCGGCAAAGTTATTATCGAAGGGATTGAGAATCGAGAACATTTGGGAATACTGCGTGAGGTGGGGGTTTGGGGATTACAGGGGTATCTTTTTAAATCTGTCCCTTTTAAAAACGTGGATTTATTGCTGTAGTGTTGAAACCATCAAAAAAGGGGCTTACGCCCCTTTGATGTATCACCCGCCTGTACTGCTTTGACCGCTCAAGGCTGACAAGGTTAGTGACTGAGTAAACGCCGCTTGTGAGGCTTTCGCCGTAAAATCCACATAATCCGCAAGCCTACTTGAATCACTCGCAATTGTGAGCGGAACAGACGCCTCAAGATTGAGATTGAATACAGGTGCAAGGTTGTACGATGGCGCACTATTGGTGCTGGTTAGGGATGATATAGCAGAATCACGAAGCGATCCCCCTGGCAGAGAATCACCATTCAGACTGTATTGTTCTACCGCTGTCCCTGTAGGCTGATCATCTATTCCTAACCAATCTTTAACAGCATGACCGACACTACGGGTATTAAACCCTGTCTTGTCCTGCACCCAAGAAGCCGCACTATCAGCACTACCTGTTACACCATCTATTACCGCCTGGGCCGCTGGCTTGTTAGCTTCGCTAAACCAATCTGGGAACTTCTCACGAATGCCAGCATTCAGATCGGACACTACGCTGGAGATTTCTCCAACAAAGCCCGTCACCTGTTTAGCAAGGTCGCCTAATCCCTCTCCGAGCAATCCGGCTGATTCTGTGATCACTTTGGTGTTCCTTACCAGATCGTCGCCCCCATCGGCAAAGCCTTTCATCCAGCCTGTAAACAACTGATTGTCTACTCCATTCATCAGATTACCCATTGCCACGGACAGATCGCCGTAAGCGGATACCTGGCGGATTTGCTCGTCGTTCAGCGTCTGCCCCGATTCAACGAGAGTTTTCAGCGTCTTGTTATACTCTGCACCGTTATTCATGAACATATCGGTGTAGTGCATCAGGTCATCACCTAAACTCTCGATCAACGTACCAATCTGAGCCTGTGACATACCACGGCGTTGCCCTTCATTCACCGTAGCTTGAACAAAATCGAGTGGTGAATCTTGGAACTTGGAAATCTGATCCTTACTCCATCCAAATTTGTTCATTATCGACGTAATGCCACCATCCCCACCCTTCCATTCGCCATTCTTCATTTGAGCATCGTTAACAGTCATGGCGAGGCGTTCACGCACATCTTTCATGTTATCGACGGCTTTTGAGGTATTAGCTGAATCAACACCGTGTTGCTGTCCCCAGGCTACCATCGTTTTTATGGCGTTTGGGTTGGTTTTCACACGTTCACTCATTCTCACCAGTTCGAGGTTATCATTCCCTTTGTCAACAATTCGCTGCCCCACTCCGAGGGAGCCAGCCGTTAACGCAAGGCTTCCTAATACCCCACCACCGACGATAGGAGCATTCCCGCCCTTCTGAGCCTTTAGCTTAGTGGCTGCTGCGGCATACTGGGTACGCTGTGCCTGTGTCACTTTCGCTTGTTGTGCGGCTTCTCTGCGTAACAGAGTTACACGCTCACGAATAGATGCGTTCATACGGGCACTGGTCAGATTGCCTTTGGCAAATTCCTCTGTTTGCTGACGTATGATACGTAACGCTTCATATTGAGACTTAGGATCAAGCTCGTATTTACCTTTAATCCCAGAGATTTGCAGCCCTGCATGGCGAAGTCTAAGTTCGGCTACTTCCTGGCGCTTCTGTAGCTGCTGCTTCGCTTTCAGATTAGCCTTTTCATCCCTGACTTTCTGCTTCTCCGCCGCACGTTGGGCTTTCATTTCCTTCGTATCACGAGGTTTATCATTAAAACGTGCATCGTCAGCTTGTTGACGGGCTTTCTGTCTGCGCTGCTTTTGAGCCTGGAAGCGAATCTTCGGATCGGCTATTTTCTCAAAGTATTTTTTCAGGTCATCGCCAGCTTTACGGGCTTCCGCCAGACTTTGTTTATCGACCACAAAGGAAACGGTCGTCTTGATGGAAGCTACGTTGATATCAAGCATCACCACCGCCTTTCTGATCCAAGAAGTGATGAATTGCCGCTTCGACGGTTTCACCACGGAAAATACGCGCTCTAACGCCCGTATACGATATCTCTAATAGCTCGCAAAGCTGGCTCACCTTGAGCAGCCCTTCTGCATCGTCTGCACTCAGTCGGACGTGTAGGCCACGATTGGATTTGAGTATGAGTTCCACCTCTATTTTTCCTCTTGTTATGGGGGAAATAAAAAAAGGGATGCAACCAGAGCCACAATTGCGCTGTGGATTAGTGAGCATCCCTCATTAAAACGCCTGATTATTTCCAGCGGCAGGCTGCCGCTTGCTCATTAAGCAGTGATGGTGATTTTCACCTGCATACCTAACGCATGGTTTACAGGCAGTGCGCTGTTTTCGTGCATAACGTGGTAAGCATCGCCGCGCTCGCTCAGGTAGCCCCAGGAGTAGTATTCAGCAGGTGCAGCATCAATCAGCGCAAAGTTGCCAGAGGCAGCGCCGTAGATGTTCTGATAAGGGTTTGTACTGCCACTGCCCTTGCTGAACACCGGAACCGCCACCATGTCAGCATCATCTGGCATCTGTGCAAGGATCAGCGTGTCTGTGACCTTCACAAAATCTACTGGGCTACCAGGTAGGCTAAAGGTTGAAACACCAGGGAGAAGCTCGTGACGCTGGTAGAACAGGTTACGGTCGTCATATGGCGCTACATACTGGAACGCTTTAGACATACTGTCAGAGAAGCGAATCTGGCTGAATGCAGCAGGTTTAGCGAATACGATCACTCGTTCAATCTGACCAGCCAATCCACCTGCGGCAGCCTGAACTTTGTCTAAGATGGCATCAAAATCCTGTGCCGCTGTCGCTGCACTCACGCTGGCTGTCATTGGCACAACGCCAAACAATTCAGCATAAGAGATCAGCAGGTCATCAGTTGCAGGGGTGTACACTTCACCTTTGAAGAGGCAGCGGGCCAGGTACGATTCTCGGGTACGAAGGTAAGCAATTTTATGTTTCCCAGTGTATTCGGTGTACAGGTCTGTAACGGTTTGTTCGTAATCAGTGCCTTGTACCCTTTTCCCTTGTACGTCTACTGGTTTGAAGGTGTCTTCCCTTGCAAACCAAGGAATCTCCACCAAATATTCTTTACCATTCTGACGCGCGGTAGTGTCGTGGTTTGATGAATAACGGCTCTGCGGGGTGTTAAACAGGCTGTAGTTATCATCCAGAAGCTGTGTCACCACCACTTTCGGATTCTGAACACCTACTTCGTCGAAGAGGTCGAGGGCATTCATAAGGTAGTTACGTTCCGGCAGGGCCTGGAAGATTGGCGCTAAATCGACCATCTCACGCCCAATTGCGATTTTAGTCATTAATGATCATCCTTGATTAAGAGGTGAAGAATGGACGGCATACGAATCCTTTGGATTCGAGCGTGGTAATAGCTGCGGCGTGGTTAGCTGCATTCAGGTTGTCGGCTTTGAGCGCTACGAAGCTGCCAACATTAGGCGCACGTAGGACATTCACGGTTTTACCGTCGCCAGCACTCACGAAATCACTTACCACCACAAAGGCATTATCGCCGGAGGTGTATAAAGCGCCATCAGCCCCGATGACATCGGCGCATTGAATATCCGCTGGCAGGTCGAAAACACGACCTTCTACGACTGCAAAAGAATCAGTGGCGTAGCTCACTACGTCCGTGAAACTCTTACGAATTGGGAAAAGTTCGGTTAGGTCTACAATCATTGTTGTTTGATTTCCTTGGATTTGATTGCGATCCGTTCCTGCATACTAAGTTGAGGAGTGTCCTCAGAAGGGAAATAACGCTCTACAGCGAGTTCAATTTCTTCTATAGTGCATCCTGCCATTTCAGCCACTTTAGCTGTTATTTCAGGGTTAACTTGAATCACTTCGGATTTGTATTTTAGGATTCGGTCGCGATTGTTTAATAAGAACATTGTGTTGTTCCTTCGCGTTGTGTCTGCGTACAACATAAATGCTGTATGCAGGGTAAAGAGAAGGGCTACCGAAGTAGCCCTGAAGAGTATGCCCTTGTTAGAAAGCATTGTTTAACGTCATCGTTTCGGAGGATTATGAAGTTAAAGAATGGTTTCTTGAATAAAATGAAGGGCGCAACTGTTACGAATAACAGAAGAAGGATCGCCCGTCATTGCTCCCACTTCAAAACAGAAGCCCTTCTGTCATGGCGAGAAGTGGGAATGGAATCTCAATATCACCACTGGAATAGTAATAAGAGATTGCCAGCCTGAACGTAACTACCACTGACGGCATTTATTCAGTCTGACTACTTATAATCCTAACGGGGTTATAAGGTTTAGAGCAAAGAATTTGCTCTCTGAAAGAGAATGTGCGCGGTGATTGTCCGTTACCACCCGACACAAGTGGGAACGCCCGCGCCACCCTTTGGAACTAAACACAACAAAGGAAAACAACCAGCTTTCAGAGAGAAAATTCAGATGGAGAGAGTGCCGCTATGAGAAACGGCATTCTGGAGGGAGAGGTGATTCGAATACTATCCATACTTCTTATTCTATAACATTTCTGTTAATTTGTCAATACCCAAACCGAAATTTTATTCACTTTCCTTGCATTTTTATTCAAATTCGCTTACTGCGTATTTCTCGGCAATGGCTCCTGCCAGTTCCGCAAGTTCGGCGGTGATGTATTGCAGGGAGCAAGCAAGCTCTTCAAGGTCATTGGCAATGCGCCACGCCTGATCCACGGTGACGGTATCCCCGTTCATCTGCACCAGGTGCTCTACAGCAGCGCTCCAGTGTTCAAGGGCGGTAATTGCCTGTTCAGTGTATTGTATCGCTTCCAGAAGCGCGGAGGGCGTTCTCTCACGCCACGCCTTATTAACAAGCTGCAATGCTGGTAGATGCCAGATATCGTGGAAAGAGTTAATAAGGGTGTTCACGATGTTCACGGTGTCCATAGTGTTAAGAGTCATAATGTTCCTTGGTATCAAATAGGGTGTCAAAGTCGCGGGTTAAATTGTTAAGGTGATTAACCGAAAGCCAGCCGCAATAATGTTCGTATGAGGAGAAATTAAGAATTTGCCATTTGTGAAGATTTGAAGAATCCACATTAAAGATTTTCATCTTCCTGGGTTTCCAGAATGCACCAGGGCAGCTATTGAGAATATCCTGTAATGCGCCCATCTCGTCAGGAGACATTGCAGGGCTATTCTCTTCAATTATTGTAGTTTGCCATTCACCAGGAACAGAATTGTATTCCTTCGAAAGGCGAGATAGATTTTGAAAATCAGATGTTCGTAATAATGATTGTGCGTTTCGTTCAAATTTTGTAACTACGTTACGTTTTCTTTTTCCCATTCATTCCTCGTAGAGGGAAACTTCCGTGTTTTCTCGTTAATGTCCATACTGCGTAAAATGCAAATAACCAATACATAGCGATGATCATAAAAGTTTCCCTATTGTGAGTTTTAGAAATTAGAGTAGATAAATTCTACATTGTCTCGTTCGATGTGTTTCAGCGTGAATGATAAATAGCTACTTTCATCATCTATCTCAATCACACCAATGTTGCGCAGCGCACGAAGCCAGAACCTGATCCCGTGATCACTTACACCGGATTTATCAGATAGTTCTCCGTAGGAAATGCGTGTCCTACGTCCTCTCCAGAACCAAACCAGGGCATGGTAAACGCCCTTCCCGCTATCGTTGATCTGTATCTGGTTTGTGTTGTTCAATTTTATGTATTGTATCAATTAGTCCTCCTGATTAGTTCCAGTGGCGTTGTATTGTGGCGATCCCTTTCTTCATTAGTTCAGCCGTTTGTCTTTGGGTCAATCCTTTGGATTTGTGTTCCTGTACTTCTTTACGGGTGTTGTTACCTTTAACTTTCTTTCTCACTTTCCCAAATTTCAGACATTCAATCTTTGCTCCAGGGAAATAATGCTCTTTGATGTATTCAGCAGTTGCCAGATCAGGTACTACGAACACCAGAGGGTGATCAGTGTCAGCATTACGGATAGATGTACGACTAATAAACTGGTAGCACCGTTCATAATTCATCGCGGAGCGTTGCTTCTGTTCAAATTCTTCAACATTCCAGCCGTTAAGCTCCGCATACTGCCGCCATTTACCTTGGAAATCTTTATCAAGATTACTGCAACCAAGAAACGCTGCATTGTGTATGTGCTGGTAATGGTTCAGGCCATAGGAAGCCATTGAAACACGGATACCACGGGAAGCATCGGTAAGAATTTCATCCCCTATCGTAGTAAACTGACACAGGGATTTATCTCTGTTGGTAGCGAAGATAAATTCACCAGGCACGCGCTGGATGATTTCCTGGAGATGTTCGTGAAACACTTTCTGTAATGCTGTCAAAGTGCATCTGTTTTCACATACGGCGACCAGGGAGATCGGTACACGCTTATGTTTACGTCTTTCAAGTGGCGGCTGTAAATCTTCACCAGCTTCCTCAACTTCGTATTTCGCCAGATGTTCAGCAGCCCAGGTAAACAAACTTCGAGAAGAGCCAGCACCTAAAAGTGTGAGTTGTTCAGCCCATTCTACAGATCTGATAATTGGAGACTCAGTGAAGGCAAACAGGTGTTTATTCTCTTCGTAGAGAAGTCCAGCACCCTGCATAATCGCCCAGAGCAGGCGCTTTAACTCAGCACCATTCGCCTCTGTTTCGTGCCAATAGTCGTAGAAATCTTCACGCTTATCCTCACTCAGGAATAACAATCCGTCCCGCTCTTCCAGCCAATCCAGGAATGGGAAATTTTGTTCCGTCCGTTTGGTATGCTGCACTTTGATGTAAGCGCCAAACATTGCATCAGGGATTTCATCAACAAAGATACTGAAATTACGGAGAAGGTTTTGAAGTTCCGTTTCAAGCGCTGCACGATAGCAGTAATGAATGAAACATTGATGTGTACAGATAATAACCGAATGCTGGAAATCGTATTCCAAGGTGGAAATTAGGTGTCTTACCGCTTCTGTTTCGGTGTCCACATGGAAACTCTTCACCCGTCTGTCTTTTAGTTCTTCCCTCACCTGTCCACATAATTCATGTGTTGGCATCACGAGAAGATAACGAGGGGGAATTGCTTCGGAGTTTGTTAATAAACTTGATTTGATGTAGTGCTGTAACGTGGTGGACTTTCCAGATCCGCAAATTGCATCAACGTAGGTTATTACTTTTCTTCTTTGGTTCATTTGTTTCCTCTTTGTTAAGGATTGTTGTTATTAATTCGCTCACCAGTGCGGCGGCGGCTTTATTTTCACGATTAGCCCGATTGATCAAAGCCTCGTAAGTTTCAGGGGTGAAGTTAATCTTCATTCTTTGGAATCCTTCTTAAATTCATCAAAACGGGATAGTGCTTCTTTAAACATCTGTTCACGTTCGAAATACTTTCGTTTTCTGGCTACGTACATAGATGCGTAGATTAAATCTCTTGTGGCTTTACCACTCACCAGTTCATAAAACACCTGGTCACTGCTGAAATACTTCATAGAAGATTGTCTCCTTATTCATTGTGGGGACTCACCTTGTCGGTGAGCTACAGACGCAGAAAAGCCCCCTCACCGAATGCCCAGGAGGAGGCTTAAAAGGAAATCTGTAGAGTGAATTGTTGTTCTGTTTCTTCAGAACATACCTAACTATAACATACAAACGAACGTTTTGTCAAGACATTTATTGATCTATTTCAATGCCTTGCTAAATGTCAATGACATAATGTGCTTTATAGCAACATTAGTTAGTGGAAGTCAACAAGTTTTTATGGTAGTTTTGCCAACCGGAGAGGACGCTTCTACGATTGGCATCATTTCCGGCTCTTCATGCGAGTGAGCCGATCTTGTAGCTACGCTACATCGCACAATGAACCTGTTAACACATCATTTTAATGATAAGCCCTTTTACATAATTTTGATGTGTTGAGATCGTAGGCTCACAATGAACCAGCGATCAGCGGGTGAATGTCGCATGAAAAGGTATCTACTCATGATCATCCTGCACAATGATGTATGTTCGAGGAATACGAGAACATAAGAGAGATAATTAATAACCTTAATTTAATTAAGGGTAGTTAGTAGTTGGTTTGTGTCAGTGAGTGAAGCGAACATGACAAGTTTCTATACAGGAAAAATCTCTTCTCAACAATACTTTTCTGTAGAAGTCACTTTCCTGTATAGCTATCCTCCATGCGCGTGATCAGCGCATACCAAATTGTACAGTCCACTTTATGGAGAATTAACCCTACATCCCTCGTTTCACTCATGATTGCGTGTTAATTGCGAATACTCGCCTCCATAGCGCCGGAAAAATCCCACGCTAATTACATTCTAAATACCCGCTAAACCCCAGGTAAAGCGATGCTTAATCTATTCCAAATAATCCACCAGTAACGCTCTCTGAGCGCCTTTCTCACTTTCAAAGTATCTTTCATCACTTATACGAAAGCCTTGCGCCGTGCGGCTCACAGCGATCATTGTCCACAATGAGCACTTTCATGATAGGTGCAATGTGCTGAATGAGTTTTCTAAATTGAAACGATGTTTCTTTTTCCATGCTGAAACCAGCCAATTCATTAGCATTCTAATCATTTCTTAGTACAATCAATTCAAATGAGAATCATTATCATCTACGGTGCAATATCCCTACCTCAAGGTTCTGTAGAAATGTGAGATAGAATACCTAACCTATTGATTTATTTGATACGCTACGCTTTATCTTCGCCCTTCGCCTCTCTGGTATGCAATGAATCTGCATAAACCGTGCATAGCCTCGCCAGGATTTGGCAACGTTCAAACATCTGTTTAGACTTGCCAACATTATGATTTTGTTCAAGATATTCCGAAATTGTTCGAATTTCAAACAGGAGTCCGTGCTTTTTCGCGTTCAGTAGTGCTGGAAATGGCGCAACCTTCCACCACTCCGTCAAAAAATGTGAGATTGAATAGTTGTAACTTGCTGAAAATGATCATAATCTTATTTCACAGTTTCAAGATTTACGGAGATAAGCAGATGGCGACCACGAAGATAATCACCCAGGCAGAGGCTTTTAAGCTGATTAACTGGCTTGAAAGTCATAACAAACAGCTATTCGCAGACGTAGCGGTAACAATGGCCTCTTTATGCTTACGTGTCGGGGATACGGTGAATTTAAAGTTCACCCAGTTCAAGGAAGGAAATACGCTGGAAGTACTGGAGAGTAAGACGTGCAAGAAGAAAGAAATCATCGTCCCTGCGAAGGTGTGGGAGATTGTAGAACGTCGCCGCCAGGCATTCCCGAAAGACGAATATGTTTTTACGTCACACAGCAATCGTGCATCAGGAAAAGCCCCTGTCAGCCGTGAACAGGTGAACCGTGAGATCAAACAGGCTGCGGAGAATGTGGGGATCAAAGGAACAGTAGGATGCCATTCTTTTCGCAAGTTTTCTGCCACACAGGTGTGGGAGAAGTCTAACGGGAATTTGGCTTTAGCAATGAAAGCGCTGAACCACTCAGATCCCAAAGTCACCATGAACTATTTGAAAATTGACGTTAAGAGCGTGGGCGCTGCCCTTGCAAACATTTGGGAGTGAGCAATATGAAACGCTTGATTGTACTGCCGCTGGCGCTCATGAGACTGAAAGGTTAACGCAAGGCGCACCAGAGCATTTGGAAAGCAATCAGAACACACCAGCAGTGAGGGTGCACTTGGTAAACTTGTAGTGATCATAAGTGAACTCACAGTACACATTACCCACACCTTGCAGAGATACATCCCCCTGATACTTTCTCTCTCGTGTGTCGGGATCAAATTGGTTGAGGTAAAACTCCCCAAACATACTAAAAAACTTCTTCGCCCCAAATCTGCTCACACGAAGTTCGAAACTATCTATATAACCAGATGAACGCATCTCGACGGCAATAATACGCGCGATGGCAATCGCCTCCTGTTTACTTAACCAGTTATTCACAAACAAGAACACAATAAAAGAGCAACCTAATGTTTCAGGTAATGCCAAGATAGAAACAATTAACATTATCACGCGCAGCAACTATTATTCCTTCTTTCAAGAATCAGACAGAAATCATTAAGAAAACTCTTAAAGTTTTTGAGGCTATATTTTAAGTTAGCAATCTTACCGCAACAACTTAACACAAAAACTCTTGGTAGGGATGATCCTTGATGCGTAAAAGTTTATTGATGTTGTTAGCTTCTTCTCTGCTTCTGTCTGGGTGTGCTGTATAGAAACAACAGGTTCTAACTGGTGGTAGCAAGTCTGATGGGACTGTAAAAACGAGTTATTCTTTCGGGATGTTCGCCCCCTAAAGTGAACGTCCAGCAAGGCGCTCAAGCAGCAGCACAGCGTTGCGCTGCATGTGGCTATTCTGGTGCTGAGCCTTTCGGCGGTTATACTTCAGTTTGTTCTCAACCATCCACAAGCGGATGTATGGAAACACTGGTCTCAATGGAGTATCAATGTACTGGCGATATTAAAAAATAAAATAAAGGGGACATCGCCCCCTTATGCCCTTGCCAACCATTTTGTAGGGATCTCTTCCCACTTTTTGCTTACTTCATCAAAGAAGAACACATCATCAATGCCATGCTCAAGGAGGTTAACTGTCTGAGTAGCTGTCGGTATATTCAAATCTTCAACAAGCGCTGACAACACGGTATTGATTTGATCACATCCGTCCCATTCAATAATTTTCTCTTTATGTTTTCCATGAAACCCATAGTGGATACGTAACTGCTTATTGGTCATTACCATCCCCCTACTGTTAGTATTATCCTGATACATTGACTCAACAAAATCTCGTTGCTCTCCAGTCAAGGTGAGTGTCTCCAAAGAAAGAGCCCACTAAATTGTGCAACTAATAGATTTTAGACGATATAAGCCATTTAGCACCGTGATGGGTAGCTTAAAACATGTTGTTAGCCGTTCGCGCCAGCTTGATTTCCTCTCGCTCTTCCTGCTTCTTAGCAAGCCAAGCTTTACCTTCTGGCGTAGCAAGGAATTTACGAGCGTGAATCTTACGGTTGTTGCGCTTAGTGGCTGCCTTATTCGTGGCTTTTGACATGATATCACCTCCGCTGAATCTGCCAGCGCTCAACGTACAGCAGAGAGACAGTACAACGAAAGTTACAATGGTGCAGATAATGGATGACCATTACGTGCCGTGTTGGGCACATAAGAAAAGGCGGCGCGTAGCGCTTCCGCAGGGTGTAATCCCTTCGCAGGGAGGATAAAGCCTTAGCACGTTCTCTTATCAGGTGATCGTTATACTCCGGTGATCGAAACCGTGGCAGAGCCGGATTCTTTCCCGATCCGGTTAGTCTTCCCAACATTACGCCTGTTTATTCTCTGCAACGTCATCTCGACGTGTAGCATCATTGAGCGCCGCACGAAGCGCGGAACGTATCGCTAAGGGTTCAAGTGATGTGTTTAGAGAGTCCGGCAACTCTTTTAGCTTCAAGGGATGGCATAATTTCTAATGCTGTTCGGGCTTGAGCCTGGTAACTACCCGCCAGTACGTTGTACAATACTTGAGCCGATACAACGCAAAGGCGTTTACCAGTGCTAACAGAAGTTACAAACCGTTAGATAAACATGCTAAAGAATGCTG
Organism: Enterobacter sp. DSM 30060; assembly: GCF_013375955.1. Classification (NCBI taxonomy): domain Bacteria; kingdom Pseudomonadati; phylum Pseudomonadota; class Gammaproteobacteria; order Enterobacterales; family Enterobacteriaceae; genus Enterobacter; species Enterobacter sp. DSM 30060. Next base: position 2,708,164 of record NZ_CP056118.1, on the reverse strand, counting down.
TTTTTACGGGATTTTCTGTTGATGGTGCCGATAATAGGAGTCGAACCTACGACCTTCGCATTACGAATGCGCTGCTCTACCAACTGAGCTATATCGGCCCTGAGAGACCGGTTACGAGCGTAACCACGGGGCAAAAGAGTAGATCTAACCGGGTGATGCGTCAATGCCCTTTTGAATCAAACGGCTATTTTTGCATCACCCGCGATTATTTACGCACGAATGGTATCATCACCGAAGCCGATCCACTTGTAGGTGGTCAGCGCTTCCAGCCCCATCGGACCGCGGGCATGCAGCTTCTGAGTGCTCACAGCCACCTCCGCGCCCAGACCAAACTGGCCGCCATCGGTGAAGCGCGTCGAGGCATTCACGTAAACCGCAGACGAATCCACTTCATTCACAAAACGATCGGCATTGCGCAGGGTGCGCGTCAGGATCGCATCAGAATGCTGGGTTCCGTGTTCACGAATGTGCGCAATAGCATCATCGAGATCCGCAACTACCTTCACGTTCAGATCCAGCGACAAATACTCATCGTCGTACTGCTCCGCGTTAACCGGAACGACCTTTGCCGGACCGTCTTTCAGCAGGGCGAGAGCCTTCTCGTCCGCATGCAGCGTAACGCCACTTTCCGCCATCTGCATGCTCAGCGCTGGCAGGAAGGTACTGGCGATGCCCTGATGCACCAGCAGCGTTTCCACCGTATTACAGGTGCTTGGACGCTGAGTTTTAGCGTTGACGATAATCTTCAGTGCAGGTTCGATCTCCGCGGTGTCATCCACCACGATATGGCATACGCCAATACCGCCGGTAATGACCGGAATGGTGGAATGCTCACGGCACAGCTTGTGCAGGCCCGCGCCGCCGCGTGGGATGAGCATGTCGATGTGTTTGTCCATGCGCAGCATCTCGTTGACCAGCGCGCGGTCGGGGCTTTCAATCGCCTGCACGGCAGCCGCCGGTAAGCCGCACTCTTCCAGCGCCTGCTGAATGACGTTTACCGTCGCGGCGTTGGTGCGCCAGGTCTCTTTCCCGCCACGCAGGATAGCGGCGTTACCGGTTTTCAGGCACAGGGAGGCAACATCCACCGTCACGTTTGGACGCGCTTCGTAAATCACACCGATGACGCCGAGTGGCACACGACGACGCTCAAGGCGTAACCCGCTGTCGAGCACCCCACCGTCAATCACCTGCCCTACCGGGTCGGCGAGGTTGCACACCTGACGGACGTCATCGGCGATACCTTTCAGACGCGCCGGGGTCAATGCCAGACGGTCGAGCATCGCTTCGCTCAAGCCGTTGCGACGCGCTTCCAGCAGATCCTGCTCGTTGGCGAGCAAAATTTCCTGCGACTGGGATTCCAGATAATCAGCGATTTTTTCCAGCACGCGGTTTTTCTCGCGGCTGGAAAGGAGCGCCAGTTTATACGAGGCGGCTTTCGCGGCTGCGCCCATTTGTTCCAGCATGTTCTGGCTCCTTAACGAATAATCATGTCGTCGCGATGCACGGCAACCGGGCCATATTCATAGCCCAGGATGGCGTCGATCTGCTGGGAATGGTGGCCAGCAATCCGACGCAGCGCGTCGCTGTTATAACGGCTTACGCCATGAGCGATGTCGCGACCTTCAAGGTTACGGATTCGGATCACTTCACCACGCGAGAAGTTGCCTGTCACGCTTTTAATTCCTTTTGGAAGCAACGAGCTTCCTCTTTCCAGAATAGCGGCGGTCGCGCCTTCATCCACGGTCAATTCACCAGCCGGGGGCGCGCCAAAGATCCAGCGTTTGCGGTTTTCCAGCGGGGAGGCCTGGGCGTGGAAGCGTGTGCCCACAGAGATGCCTTCCATCACATCACCTATCACGCCCGGACGGCTGCCCGCGGCAATGATGGTGTCGATACCGGCACGGCACGCCACGTCCGCAGCCTGGAGCTTGGTGCCCATACCGCCTGTCCCAAGACCAGAAACGCTGTCTCCTGCAATGGCACGCAGCGCATCGTCAATGCCGTGAACGTCTTTGATCAGTTCTGCCTGTGGATTGGAACGCGGGTCAGCGGTAAACAGCCCCTGCTGATCGGTCAGAAGCAGCAGCTTATCGGCCCCTGCCAGGATCGCCGCCAGCGCAGAGAGGTTATCGTTGTCGCCTACTTTGATTTCAGCGGTGGCAACAGCGTCGTTTTCGTTGATGACCGGAACGATATGGTTATCCAGCAGCGCGCGCAGCGTATCGCGGGCGTTCAGGAAACGTTCTCTGTCTTCCATATCCGCACGCGTCAGCAGCATCTGCCCGACGTGAATGCCATAAATGGAGAACAGTTGTTCCCAGAGCTGTATGAGTCGGCTTTGTCCTACGGCGGCCAGCAGCTGTTTGGAGGCGATCGTCGCGGGGAGTTCGGGGTAGCCCAGGTGTTCACGCCCGGCGGCAATCGCCCCGGAGGTCACAATCACAATACGATGCCCTGCGGCATGCAACTGAGCGCACTGACGTACAAGCTCAACGATATGGGCACGATTAAGGCGGCGTGATCCGCCTGTTAACACACTGGTACCGAGTTTTACCACCAGCGTCTGGCTGTCACTCATGATTCTCTGCCGTTCAACAATAAGGGAAAATGATGTCAGTCAGACGTTTTAACAGGTGTCAGCCCCGTTGCCAACTGCCTTAGCACATCACCCGTCACTTTGTTGCGCGGGATCAGGAAGCGTAGCGGCAGATTTTGACAATTTTATTACCGAAAAATTAAAACATACTTTTTTAGACATATTCTTACTTTGTCATAAAACGTTCACCCACTAACGATAAAACCCTTCCTGTTTTTCACGGGGTAATAAGTTGAATCTTATTGCTCAGCGAATATTAGCGCGTTTTTATAAAATCAGGATTGAAAATGAAAAAGAGCACTCTGGCATTAGTGGTAATGGGCGTAGTTGCATCCACATCTGTTCACGCAGCAGAAGTTTATAATAAAAACGGTAATAAACTGGACGTGTACGGCAAAGTAAAAGCAATGCACTATCTCAGTGATGATGACGCGAAGGATGGTGACCAGACTTACGTTCGTTTTGGCTTTAAGGGTGAAACGCAGATTAACGATCAGCTGACGGGCTACGGACGTTGGGAAGCAGAGTTCGCGGGTAACAAAGCAGAAAGCGACTCTTCTCAAAAAACGCGCCTGGCATTTGCGGGTATTAAACTGAAAGATTTTGGTTCTTTTGATTACGGTCGTAACCTGGGTGCACTGTATGACGTCGCCGCATACACCGATATGTTCCCGGAGTTCGGCGGTGACGGCCTGGCGCAGACCGATAACTTCATGACGAAACGCGCTTCCGGTCTGGCCACATACCGTAATACCGATTTCTTTGGCATGGTTGACGGTCTTAATATGACCCTGCAATATCAGGGTAAAAATGAAAACCGCGACGTGAAGAAGCAAAACGGTGACGGCTTCGGTACCTCCCTGAGCTATGACTTCGGCGGCAGCGATTTCTCTGTGATTGGTGCGTATGCCAGCTCCGATCGCACCAATGAGCAAAACCTTCAGGCACGCGGCGAAGGTAAAAAAGCAGAAGGCTGGGCGACCGGTCTGAAATATGATGCCAACGATATATATCTGGCCACTCTCTATTCTGAAACCCGCAATATGGCCCCTATTTCCGGTGGCTTTGCAAATAAAGCGCAAAACTTCGAAGTGGTTGCGCAATATCAGTTTGACTTTGGTCTGCGCCCATCTCTGGGTTACGTGCAGTCTAAAGGCAAAGATATCGAAGGCATCGGCGATGAAGATATCGTGAAATACATCGATGTAGGTGCGACCTATTATTTCAACAAAAACATGTCTGCGTTTGTTGATTATAAAATCAACCAGATCGATGACGATAATAAACTGGGCGTAAGCAGCGATGATATCGTTGCGCTGGGCATGACCTACCAGTTCTGATGTTGTGGTAATAAAAAAACCGGCGCTGAGCCGGTTTTTTTGTGCCCGGTGACGCTATGCTTACCGGACCTGGGGAGTAATACGTTTTTAGGCCGGGTAAGGCGTAGCCGCCACCCGGCGCTGTGACATCATCAGGCTCTCAGTTTCACCGCTTCGCTGGAAAAATCGTCCGCAGGCTCCAGCTTCAGATCCAGCGTTGCCAGCAGGTCGCGAGCTCTGCCGTGAAATTCTTTTAGCGTATGCTCCAGGCGATCGATCACTTCCTGATCTTTGATGCTCGTCGCCTGCCAGTGCCCGTCTTTATTAAACAGGCCAAACTGATAGCTATAGGTAAAACGGTTTTCCTGTGCTTCCATTTCCATCCACCAGCCCCAGAACTCACGTTTTTCGGGTGCAGGCTTCACGTTGACGCAAACAGCCAGGCAGTCGAAAAAAAAGCGATTCTCTTCACACTGCTCTTCTCGAATATACGGGCCAAGAGCCATGAACTTCTTAATCAGTCTACTTTTCGGGTGTCCACTCGGTAACGTCATTGCGATCTCCTTTTGTGAAGCACTGTTTTACCAAACCAACGAAATTTAGCAAACTATTAACACAATCTCTGCGTGATCCAGCGTGTGATCTCTTTAAGCGCTTTGTCAAAATTTTGGTACACCGGGCTGAAGGGTACCTCCAGCAATTTGCCATCCGAAGATGACGAGGTGATTAAGCGTGACTCCTCTTCCGGGCTAAATGGATCGTTCTTCCAGAAACCGGACATCATCGGGGTTGGGCAACGGCGGCCCAGCAAGCCCTGCGTTTTTAATGAATATCGATTAAGTTCAATGCGCAACGCTTCATCTGAAGCATCATGCATGCCAAGTCGGCTCGCCAGCACGTCCAGATACATTTCAGGAACGCTACCCTGACGCGCAGGCTCGCTTAGCAGTGCATGCACTACCGGACCAAGACAGGCGACGGCCTTCAGGCGGGAAGATTCAAGGTAGGCCAGCCGTACCGCGACGTTAGCGCCAAAGCGGAAGCCAAACGCACCTACCCGGGTATGGTCAACCCAGGGGATATTCTCCAGCGCTTTTAATGCATGCTGGTGCAGCAGGCTGGAATCTTGCGTAAGTTTCCATTTGGATGAAAAACCAATTGATGGCATATCGAGCGTCAGCATGGCGATCCCGTTTGGGGCAAAGTAGCGCTCATACAGGCTGTAATAATCAATTTGTAACGAATCCAGGCCGCCGCACATCAGAACCGTCGGGAACGGGCCTTCCCCCTCCGGCATATGCAGGAATCCAGTCACCGGGCTACCGCCGGGAATGGCGAACTCAATTTCACGCATCCGGCCAGGCAGCCGCTGGGCGGCCTCTTCATAAGCCCGGTTTGCCAGCGCCTGGGCCTGCTCCGCCAGTTCGTCTCCTTTCAGATGCGGGTATGCAGCGATGCTGTAAAGGTTTGCCGCATGCAGCCAGTGTTTGCCGCTGAGAGTGGCATCTTCTTCCTGGCTCGCTTTTTGCTGCCAGAGCATGGCCTGCTTTGACCATTCGTAGATCCAGTTCCCGCCACGGTAGCCCACCACCGTGTCGTAGAGATCGCTGTCGGTGCGCTCAGACTCGCTCATGACGATACGCGCCTGCACGTCGAGGATTTCACGTGGATCGATACCGCGCCAGATCCACATCAGGCGATTAATCATGCGGTACCAGTGGGGCACGTTTTTACCATCTAGCGCTGACTGTACAGCAGGCATGGTCCCCGGATTAAACCGACGCACCAGCGTCGAGGTTTCAGGATGCTTGAAACGGGGTTTGAAAAGAGTTTCGGTGAGATTCGCCTGCGCCATTGCGTTGCCTCCATGGATACATCACTTGGAGACCATTGTAACGCGTGACAGGCCAAAAAGAACAACGCCCGGCATAACCGGGCGTGTAAAGTTACGTACTGAAATTAACGGCCAGAAATAGGCGGTACGAAGACCACGCCCATATCCCATGGCTGTTCAATCCAGGTATCCTGAGGGATATCAATGACGTAATCATCAACCAGGGGACGACCCGCTGGTTTCGCGAAGATAGTGACGAAGTGCGCTTTTGGATACATTTCGCGGATAGCCACAGCGGTACCGCCGGTGTCCACCAGATCGTCGATAACGATAAAGCCTTCACCGTCGCCTTCCGCGCGCTTCAGCACTTTCAGCTCACGCTGGTTATCGTGGTCATAGCTGGAGATACATACGGTATCGACATGACGAATACCCAGCTCACGTGCCAGCAGCGCCCCCGGTACCAGACCGCCACGGCTGACGGCAATAATGCCTTTCCACTGTTCGGAAGGCATCAGACGCGCAGCCAGTTTGCGTGCGTGAATCTGCAACATGTCCCAGGTGACGACGTATTTTTCGCTCATGTGAAGTGTCCCAGCCTGTTTATATACGGCTTAAAAAAATGAGGGTGAACCAGGTTGCGCGAGATTATAGAGATCTGAAGCACTAAAAACCAGTGTTACGCGCCATGAGCCTGAGTTTTTACATGCTTAATGCTACCAGCCACGGGAGAAAGTGGTATTCTCAGATGCATCTCGCAAGCCCGTCTTGTGGTAACGATTAACCTGCTAACCCAGTGACCTGCAACATTGTTTTGCAGCGCAACGACAAGGAGACCTATCGTGTCTGAACTGTCTCAATTATCTCCACAGCCGCTGTGGGATATTTTTGCCAAAATCTGCTCCATTCCGCACCCTTCCTATCACGAAGAACAGCTTGCCGAACATATTATGGGCTGGGCAAAGGAAAAAGGTCTGCACGCTGAGCGCGACCAGGTTGGCAATATTCTCATCCGCAAACCTGCCACCGCAGGTATGGAAAACCGTAAGCCAGTGGTATTGCAGGCGCACCTGGACATGGTTCCGCAGAAAAACAACGACACCGTTCACGACTTCACAAAAGACCCGATTCAGCCGTACATCGACGGTAAGTGGGTGAAGGCGCGCGGCACGACCCTGGGCGCAGATAACGGTATTGGTATGGCTTCCGCGCTGGCCGTGCTGGCTGACGACAGCGTTGAACACGGTCCGCTGGAAGTGCTGCTGACCATGACTGAAGAAGCGGGCATGGATGGCGCGTTCGGTCTCCAGGCAAACTGGCTGCAAGCGGACATTCTGATCAACACCGACTCCGAAGAAGAAGGTGAGATCTACATGGGCTGCGCGGGCGGGATCGATTTCATCTCTACCCTGCCGCTGTCCCGCGAAGCGATTCCTGCCGGTTTCGAGACCTTTAAGCTGACGCTGAAAGGGCTGAAAGGCGGTCACTCCGGCGGTGATATTCACCTGGGCCTGGGCAACGCCAACAAACTGCTGGCGCGTTTCCTGGCGGGCCATGCCGCTGAACTGGATCTGCGTCTGGTGGACTTCAACGGCGGCACTCTGCGTAACGCGATCCCTCGCGAAGCCTTCGCGACCGTGGCGGTGCCTGCGGCGAAAGCGGATGAGCTGAAAAACCTCTCCAGCCTGTATCTGGATATCCTGAAAAACGAGCTGTCTGAGAAAGAGAAAAACCTGACGGTGGTACTGGAGTCCGTTACAACGGATAAAGCCGCGCTGACCACTCAGTCTCGTGACACGTTCGTCCAGTTGCTGAACGCAACGCCAAACGGCGTGATCCGCAATTCTGACGTCGCAAAAGGCGTGGTTGAAACCTCCCTGAACGTGGGCGTAGTGACCATGGGCGACGACAGCGCAGAGATCATTTGCCTGATCCGTTCCCTGATCGACAGCGGTAAAGAGTACGTTGTGAGCATGCTGGAATCTCTGGGTACCCTGGCGGGCGCGAAAACGTCTGCAAAAGGCAGCTACCCTGGCTGGCAGCCGGATGCAAGTTCTCCGGTCATGGCACTGGTGCGTGAAACTTATCAGAGACTGTTCAACAGCACCCCGAACATTCAGGTTATTCACGCGGGTCTGGAATGTGGTCTGTTCAAGAAACCGTATCCGGATATGGACATGGTCTCCATCGGGCCGACCATCACGGGGCCACACTCCCCGGATGAGCAGGTTCACATTGAAAGCGTCGGTCACTACTGGACGCTGCTGACTGAGCTGCTGAAAGCAATCCCTGTTAAGTAATAAGCCGTTTGATGCCCGGTGGCGCTTCGCTTACCGGGCATACGATTAGCCTAATCTACAGTCCCAGCACCAGCTGACGCTCCAGCTGCGGATCCAGCAAGGTGACGTGCAGCCCCACCAGCCTTACCCCTCGTCCGCCCCGCCGCTCTTCCCATGCCTTTTTTGCCGTCGCAATAAGATCCTCTTTGTTGAGGCGTGGCCAGACGTGCTCCTGCGTCGTCTGCTGAAAATCGTTAAATTTCAGTTTGATGCCCTGCCGGGCAATAAGCAGATCCGGTTTGACCTTCAGTAAGCGTCGTTCAAGCTCAGGATAGAGTTGTTCCGTAATAATGGTTTCACACTCTGCCCAGTCATGGATATCTTCGCTCAGCGTGCGTTCAACGCCGACCGATTTACGCAGCCGTTCGTTGTTCACATCCCGGTCATCAATGCCCTGACTGCGTTCCCACAGTACGCGGCCAAACTTACCAAAACGCTTAAGCAGCAGCGCCAGATCGCTGCGCTGAACGTCTTCACAGGTGCGTAGCCCCATACTTTCCAGCTTTGCGGCGGAGACTTTACCCACACCGGGGATTTTGCTGAGCGGCAGCGTCTTTAAAAACGCCGGAACCTCTTCCGGGGTGATGACGTACTGGCCGTTGGGCTTATTTAAATCGGAGGCGATTTTGGCGAGAAATTTTATCGGCGCGACGCCTGCCGATGCCGTCAGGTTCAGCTCGTTAAAAATAGTCTGGCGGATCTCCTGCGCCATCAGGGTGGCGGAGCCGTGGCAGTGCACGCTGTGGGTGACATCCAGATAGGCTTCATCCAGCGATAACGGTTCAATCAGAGAGGTGTAGCGGGAGAAGATCTCCCGAATGTGGTTCGATGCTTCTTTATAGGCATCAAAACGTCCGGGCAAAAGAGTGAGATGCGGGCACAGTTTCAGCGCCATCGCTGTCGGCATGGCGCTGCGCACACCGTATTTGCGAGCAGGATAGTTGGCGGTGCTGATGACACCGCGCTGAACCCGGCTGCCGCCAATGGCGATGGGAATATCCCGCAGCGCCGGGTTGTCACGCATCTCCACTGCGGCAAAAAAGCAGTCCATATCGACATGGATTATTTTGCGCATAGTAAGCCCTCACTCATTACTGGATAAGTATACAGTAAACAAATGAGGGTTGAGAAGTATGCGTGGGAATTGTCGGGTGGCGGCGTTGCCTTACCCGACATACAAGACTAAATAATGCGTTGCTGCTCGCGAGCCATCCGTTTTTTTCGCGCATCGCACGGTTCCGGACAATCGCACACTTTTTCCATTCCGATGGAAGATATACCTCCACAGCTGCCCTGAATGCTTTTACGCTTGATGATCCAGCCTAAGGACATCCCGAATATCACCAGTACAAACACCGCAAAGGTCGCCAGAAAGGTCAGCATAATCAGCCTCCGAAATCATCGAGCATGATGTTCTCATCTTCCACGCCAAGATCTTTTAGCATCTTAATCACGGCGGCGTTCATCATTGGCGGGCCACACATATAAAACTCGCAATCTTCCGGTGCCGGGTGCTGTTTGAGGTAATTTTCATACAGCACGTTGTGGATGAAGCCCGTATAACCTGTCCAGTTATCTTCCGGCTGCGGATCGGATAACGCCACATGGAAGGTAAAGTTAGGGTTATCACGTGCCAGTTGTTCAAACTCATCGTCATAGAACATTTCGCGCAGTGAACGCGCCCCGTACCAGAAGCTGATCTTGCGCTTGCTGCCAAGGCGTTTGAGCTGGTCAAAGATATGTGAACGCATCGGCGCCATACCCGCACCGCCGCCGATAAAGACCATTTCCGCGTCGGTGTCTTTGGCAAAGAATTCGCCGAACGGGCCGGAAATCGTCACTTTGTCACCAGGCTTGAGGGACCAGATATAGGACGACATGACGCCAGGGGGTGCATCAGGCACATTCGGCGGCGGCGTGGCGATACGCACGTTGAGCATAATAATGCCCTTCTCTTCCGGGTAGTTAGCCATGGAATAAGCGCGAAGCGCGGGCTCGTTTACTTCGGAAACAAAGCGGAAGAGGTTAAATTTATCCCAGTCGGCCCGGTACTCCTCGGGCACGTCGAAGTCAGCATACGCCACGGTGTGTGCCGGACAATCAATCTGAATATACCCACCCGCACGGAACGGGACGCTCTCCCCTTCAGGAACGCGCAGCTTGAGCTCTTTAATGAACGTGGCTTTATTATCGTTAGAGATAACTTCGCACTCCCATTTTTTCACGCCGAAGATCTCCTCCGGCAGCTCAATCTTCATGTTCTGGCGCACTGCGACCTGACACGCCAGACGGCAGCCCTCTTTCGCTTCACGCTTCGTGATATGCGACAGTTCCGTTGGCAGAATATCCCCGCCTCCCTCTTTCACCGTCACACGGCACTGTCCACAGGAGCCACCGCCGCCACAGGCAGACGAGACAAAAATCCCGTTGCCGGAGAGCGTATTAAGCAGCTTATCCCCTGCCGGGGTACGGATCTGATTCTGCGGATCGTCATTGATATCAATGATCACATCCCCGGAATTCACCAGCTTCGCACGCGCTGCCAGGATCAGCCCTGACAGCACCAGTACTATCAGCGTGAACATCACCACGCCAAGAATAATTTCCATCTTTTAGCCCTTATAGCTGCACACCGGAGAAGGACATAAAGCCCAACGCCATCAGGCCGGTGGTGATAAAGGTGATCCCTAAGCCACGAAGCCCCGCAGGTACGTTGGCATATTTCATTTTTTCACGGATCCCCGCCATGGTGACAATCGCCAGCATCCAGCCGATACCGGAACCGAAACCATACACAACCGATTCACTGAAGTTGTAATCGCGCTGAACCATAAATGAGACGCCACCGAAAATGGCGCAGTTCACCGCGATTAGCGGCAGGAAGATCCCCAGTGCGTTGTACAGCGACGGGAAGTATTTATCGAGGATCATCTCCAGGATCTGAACAAGCGCCGCAATCACCCCGATAAAGGTGATGAAGTTCAGGAAGCTAAGATCGACGCCCTCCACCAGCGCGCCATCGCGAAGCACGAAGTTGAACACCAGGTTGTTAATCGGAACGGAAAGCCCCAGCACAACAGTGACCGCCACACCCAGACCGAATGCCGTCGATACCTTCTTAGAAACAGCAAGGAACGTACACATGCCCAGGAAGAAAGCGAGCGCCATGTTTTCAACAAACACCGCGCGCACAAATAAACTCAGGTAATGAGCCATCGTCGGTTACTCCTTTTCCTGCTGTTCAGGCTTCAGCGTACGAATCAGCCAGATCAGCAAACCGATAATGAAAAATGCGCTTGGTGCCAGCAGGAACAAACCGTTCGGCAGATACCAGCCGCCGTTCTGTACTGTATCCAGCACCGGAATGCCAAACAGTTTGCCGCTGCCAATAAGTTCGCGCAGGAAACCAACCGTCAACAGGATCACACCGTAACCCAGCCCGTTGCCGATACCGTCCATAAAGCTCGCCAGTGGCGGCATTTTCATCGCATAGGCTTCAGCGCGCCCCATCACGATACAGTTGGTGATAATCAGGCCGACAAACACCGAAAGCTGCTTCGAGGTTTCATAAGCGAAGGCGCGCAGAAGCTGATCAACCACGATCACCAGCGAGGCGATGATCGCCATCTGGACAATGATCCTCACGCTGTTGGGTATGTGGTGGCGGATCATTGAGATAAACATGCTGGAAAACGCTGTCACCAGCGTTACCGCCAGCGTCATGACCACCGCCGTTTCCAGCTTGGTGGTTACCGCCAGAGCCGAGCATACACCCAGCACCTGAAGCGTTATCGGGTTATTGGCTAAAAGTGGGCCAATCAGCACCTTTTTAACTTCTTTCAGTTCACCCGTATCAGCCATTGTTCAGCGCTCCTTCACGTACATTCTTCAGGAAGGGACCAAAGCCCAGTTCACCCATCCAGAAATCAAAGCTGTGCTGCACCCCATTAGAGGTGAGCGTAGCGCCGGAAAGGCCATCAACGGCAAATTCATCACCGGGACGCGCTCCACCTTTCACCACCTTCAGCGCAGGCTGGCCGTTGTCATCGAGCACTTTTTTACCGACAAACTGTGCCCGCCAGTTAGGGTTCTCAACTTCGCCCCCCAGCCCTGGTGTTTCGCCCTGATCGTAATATGTAATGCCTTTGACCGTACGGCCATCGGTATCCAGCGCCACAAAGGCGTACATCATTGACCATAAACCGTTGCCATAGATGGGCAACACGATTTCCTGGATGCGCTTTTGCTCGTCGCGGACGAGGTAAATCTCCGCGACATTGCTGCGGCGCTTAATGCCTGCCGGATCCTGCGAGGCGTCAAGCATGGTGCTCATCTGCGGATCTTTTAGCGCCAGCGCCTGGTTATATTTCGCCGGGTCTTTATCCATTAACTCCCCGGTTTTTAAATCCACCAACCGTGCGGTAATGCGTTCGGCAAACACCGCTGCGACGTCATCCTTCGTCATGCCTTCCTGCATCAGCCCGGCAACGGCAAGGATGTTACGCTGTTTATCCAGCGCACGTTGCTCCTGCTGTAGCGGTTTCAACCCAACGGCAGAACCGGCCACGACAATGGAACAGACCAGACACAGTACCAGCACCACCAGCAGCGTTTTGCTGATACTGTCGTTATTTTTGATCTCAGCCACGCGCCTTCCTCCGCTTAATGTTGGCGCGCACGACCAGATAGTCGAACAGCGGCGCAAACAGATTGGCAAACAGAATGGCCAACATCATCCCTTCCGGATAGGCCGGGTTGACCACGCGAATCAGTACACACATCACCCCAATGAGCGCGCCGTAGCACCATTTTCCTCTGTCGGTAAACGAAGCCGAGACGGGATCGGTGGCCATGAACATCATGCCAAACGCAAAGCCTCCCAGCACGAGGTGCCAGTACCACGGCATGGAGAACATCGGGTTAGTGTCTGAACCAATGAAATTGAAAAGCGTGGCGGTGAGGACCATCCCAAGCATGACGCCAGCGACAATGCGCCAGGACGCCACGCGGCCAAAGAGGATGATGGCTCCGCCGATCAAAATCATCAGGGTAGACACTTCACCGATGGAGCCTGGAATATTGCCAATAAACGCATCAAACCAGGTGACAGGATGTCCGGTTGCATTGTTAACCAGCGTTTCGCCGCCACCTGCCGCCCACTGTGAAAGTGGCGTCGCGCCGGAGAATCCGTCTGCTGCCGTCCACACCAGGTCGCCCGAGATTTGCGCCGGATAAGCAAAGAACAGGAACGCGCGCCCTGCCAGTGCCGGGTTGAGGAAGTTGCGTCCGGTCCCGCCGAAGATCTCCTTGGCAATCACCACGCCAAAGCTGATCCCCATCGCCGCCTGCCAGAGCGGCAGCGTTGGCGGAACAATCAGCGCAAACAGAATAGAGGTAACAAAGAAGCCCTCGTTGATCTCATGTTTGCGAATAATAGCGAACAGAACCTCCCAGAAACCGCCCACAATAAATACAGTCATATAGATGGGGAGGAAGAAGACAGCGCCCAGCGTCATCATGCTGATCCAGCCTGCATCTGCCGCAAAGCTCACCCCCAGCGACTGCGCCAGACGATAGTGCCAGTCAGACTGAATCACCTGCGCCAGCTGCTCTGCATCGTACATATGGTGCAGCGCCGGAATAGTCTGCAACCCAACGTTATACATCCCCCAGAACATGGCCGGGAAGACCGCAAACCAGACCAGAATCATCATTCGCTTGAGGTCGATGGCGTCGCGAACGTGCGCCGCGCCTTTCGTCACCAGACCCGGGGTGTAGAAAATGGTCGTTGTCGCTTCATACAGCGGGTAGTACTTTTTGAGCTTCCCTTCGGTAAAGTGCGGCTCAATTTTTTCAAAGAGGTGTTTTAAGCCCATGGTTATCCTTCCTGCTCAATGCGGGTTAACACCTCGCGCAATACGGGTCCATATTCGTATTTACCTGGACACACATAGGTACACAGCGCCAGATCTTCCTCGTCCAGCTCCAGACAGCCCAGCGCCTGGGCACCGTCGGTATCGCCGGCCAGCAGATCGCGCAGCAGCACAGTGGGCAGAATATCCAGCGGCATCACGCGTTCGTAGTTGCCAATCGGGACCATGGCGCGCTCACCGCCGTTGGTGCTGGTGGAGAAGTTAAACAGCTTACGACGCAAAAAGTGGCCGAGCGTGGTACGGGTTACAGAGTATTTTTCTGCGCCAGGCAGCACCCAGCCGAACAGCTCTTTCTCGCGCCCTTCAAGCACCACGCTCACCTGAAGATGGAAACGACCCAGCCAGGCCATCGGGCCTGTCGCGTGTCTGCCGCTCAGCACCGAGCCGGAAATAATGCGGTTCTCACCCTCTTTCGTTTCGCCAGCCAACAGCGCCGTCAGGTCTGCCCCAAGCAGCGTGCGAACCAGACGCGGTTGGGTTGCCTGAGGGCCGCCGATGGCAATAATGCGTTCTGCGCACAGCTCACCCCTGGTGAAGAGCTTACCGATAGCGATCACGTCCTGATAATTAAGATGCCAGACCTGTTTCGTCAGGCTTACCGGCTCCAGGAAATGAATATGCGTTCCCACCAGCCCGGCCGGATGCGGGCCGGCAAATTCATTAAAGGCGACCTGCCCTTGCGGATGCCCGCCCAGCTTACCGCCGCTGGCCTGGCAGACATGCACTTTGCCCGGCGTCAGGCGCGTTAACACGGTGAGGCCGGCATCGAAAGCTTTGCGTTCCGCCAGGATAAGAGGCTGCGGATCCGCGCTGAGCGGGTTGGTGTCGATGGCCGTAACGAAGATAGCGGCTGGCACAGTGCCAGGTACGGGCGTTTTGCTATAGGGACGCGTGCGAAGCGCCGTCCACAGTCCTGACTCCAGCAGTTGCGTCTGCACCGCGTCGTGGCTGAGGGTAGCGAGATCGGCGGCGTCAAAACGCGCAAACTCGCGTTTCTCATCGCCTTCAATTTGAATAACTACCGATTGCAGAACGCGACGCTCACCACGATGGATGGCGACAACGGTGCCGCTGGCTGGGGCTGTAAACATAACGCCAGGATTTTTTTTATCCTCGAAGAGTGCCTGGCCTTTTATTACACGATCGCCTTCCTGTACCAGCATCGCGGGGCGCATGCCCACGTAATCATCACCCACAATAGCGACATGATGAATACTGGCGCCGGTCGTTACGTGCTGTTCAGGCACGCCAGAGATTGGCAGATCGAGTCCTTTTCTGATTCTAAACATGTGGTTAGCAGGTATCCATGAACAACAATCCAGAGAGGCCGGAGTGTACCATTTTCGGCCCTGCCAAGGGCAGTAAATCCGCCGTCTGGCGCGCCGAAATGCGAGCTATTGCGCAAAGTTCCTGGAGTCAGGACAATATGAATGGGTTATAAAGTAAAACTAATTTGTAAACGCAAAGGTTGGCTCTTGCGAAAATCTCCATCGGTGCTAATGTGAGCGCTCCTGTCCAGATTAGTCTGATTTCGGGTGTCTTTTGCCGTTCTGGCAAGTTGGTCATTGTTTTATCAAGGAACCAGTAGTATGCGTAAAATCGCATTGTTCATTGCGATGCTTCTGATACCGTGCATGTCGTTTGCCGGGCTGCTTGGCAGTAATAGTTCAACGACGCCGGTCAGCAAAGAGTATAAACAGCAGTTGATGGGATCCCCTGTTTATATTCAAATCTTCAAGGAAGAGCGCACACTCGATCTGTTTGTCAAAATGGGCGAGACGTATCAACTGCTCGATAGCTACAAAATCTGTAACTATTCTGGCGGACTGGGGCCGAAACAGCGCCAGGGTGACTTCAAAAGTCCGGAAGGGTTTTACAACGTTCAGCGTAGCCAGCTAAAACCGGACAGCCGCTTTTATAAAGCGATTAACATCGGTTTCCCTAACGCCTTTGACCGTGCGCACGGTTACGAAGGGAAATACCTGATGATCCACGGCGCCTGCGTGTCTGTCGGCTGTTATGCGATGACGGATTCCGGCATTGATGAAATCTTCCAGTTTGTCACGGGCGCACTGGTCTTCGGCCAGCCGAATGTTCAGGTCAGCATCTATCCGTTCCGTATGACGGATGCCAACATGGCGCGCCATAAGTACTCTGTTTACACAGATTTCTGGAAACAGCTAAAACCGGGTTATGACTACTTCGAGCAGACCCATAAGCCGCCGGTGGTGTCCATCGTCAATGGCCGTTACGTGGTGAGTAAACCGCTCAGCCATGAAGTGGTTCAGCCTCAGCTGGCGTCAAATTACGCGGTCCCCGAGACAAAATAGCGCCCACTCGCCTGGCATGATCTTTTGCCAGGTTTCATTGCCCGTCAGCGGCTGCGTTGCAATGACAGTGACCACATCGTTCGGTGTGGTCTCCTTCTGAAAATCAATTTCCACATCCTGATCGAGCAGCGTGGCGACGCCAAACGGCGCACGTCGGGTGATCCAGAACAGATTCGTCGAGCAGAATGCCATCACGTAGCGTCCGTCAGACAGCAGCATATTAAACACGCCCTTCTCGCGTAACTCAGACGCCAGTGACGCTATGTACTTAAATACTGCGGTCATGTTGCCGGGCGTACGGGGGTAGCGCTCGGTCAGCTTGTGCAGCAGCCAGCAAAATGCTTTTTCGCTGTCCGTTTCACCGACAGGACGAAAATTGCCGGTTTCCAGAGATTTATAGCCCGAGAGCTGCCCGTTGTGCGCATAGGTCCAGTTACGTCCCCACAGTTCACGGGTAAACGGATGGGTATTTTCCAGCGCCACTTCGCCACGATTGGCCTGGCGGATATGGGCGATCACCGAACAGGATTTAATAGGATAGTCCTGCACCAGTCTGGCAATGGGTGAGTTAAAGCTGGGCTGTGGATCTTTAAACGTGCGACATCCTTTGCCTTCGTAGAAGGTAATGCCCCAGCCGTCTTTATGCGGCCCGGTTCCTCCACCGCGCTGAACCAGCCCGGTGAAACTAAAGCAGATATCGGTTGGCACATTGGCGCTCATCCCGAGCAGTTCGCACATAGAACACCTCCACAACAGCGGGGGGCACCGGCGCCCCCCAGCGAAGTCTTACTTAACCATCTCTTTTTCGATCAGTTGGATCAGGATGTGGATCACTTTGATGTGAATTTCCTGAACGCGATCCGCATAACCGAAGTGTGGTACACGGATTTCAATGTCCGCTGTACCGTCCATCTTACCGCCATCTTTCCCGGTCAGGGTGATCACTTTCATGCCCTTCTCACGCGCGGCGGCGATCGCTTTGATCACGTTAGCGGAGTTACCGGACGTGGAGATCCCCAGCAGCACGTCGCCTTCACGGCCTACGGCTTCAACGTAGCGGGAAAAGATATGGTCGTAACCGAAGTCGTTGCCTACACAGGAGATGTGGCTCACGTCGGAAATCGCAATCGCCGGGTAGCCCGGACGGTTTTCGCGATAGCGTCCGGTCAGCTCTTCGGCGAAGTGCATGGCGTCACAGTGGGAACCGCCGTTACCGCAGGAGAGCACTTTACCGCCGGCTTTGAAGCTGTCGGCAAGCAGGACCGCCGCGCGCTGAATAGCGTGAATATTGGCATCATCTTTCAGAAAATTCGCCAGCGTTTCCGCCGCTTCGTTCAGTTCGTTACGAATAAGATCCTGGTACATGAGGATAATCCTTCAGTATTGATGAAATAACACAGTGGAGTGTACCGGATAGCAGTAAAAGCGAGAAGCTAAAGCCATGCGAATCGTCCGGCGTTTTGATTTTTTGTGCCGGCTAAAACGCGAACAATGTGAACCAGGTTGTAATTATTTTGTAAACACATTGCTAAAGGAAATGACATCAACTACAACCATATCATCACAAGTGGTCAGACCTCCTACAAGCAAGGGAGCTTTTCTTTATGATGATTTTGAGCATTTTCGCAACCGTTGTGCTGCTCGGGGTGTTGTTCTATCACCGTGTCAGTTTATTCCTGAGTAGCCTGATTCTTCTGGCCTGGACGGCTGCACTTGACGTCGTTGGCCTGTGGAATATCTGGGTACTTGTTCCCCTGGCAATCATTTTGCTGCCGTTTAACCTGACGCCGATGCGTAAGTCGATGATCTCCGCGCCGGTGTTCAAGGGATTCCGTAAAGTGATGCCGCCGATGTCGCGCACGGAGAAAGAGGCGATTGATGCGGGCACGACCTGGTGGGAAGGCGATCTGTTCCAGGGCAACCCGGACTGGAAAAAGCTGCACAACTACCAGCAGCCGCGTCTGACCGCCGAAGAACAAGCCTTTATTGACGGCCCGGTGGAAGAAGCCTGCCGCATGGCGAACGATTTTGCCATCACTCACGAAATGGCCGACCTGCCGCCTGAGCTGTGGGCATATCTGAAAGAGCATCGCTTCTTCGCGATGATCATTAAGAAAGAGTACGGCGGTCTGGAATTCTCCGCTTACGCTCAGGCTCGCGTCCTGCAAAAACTGGCGGGTGTTTCTGGGATCCTGGCGATCACCGTTGGCGTGCCAAACTCCTTAGGCCCGGGCGAGCTGTTACAGCATTACGGTACGGAAGAGCAGAAAGATCACTATCTGCCGCGTCTGGCGCGTGGTCAGGAAATTCCGTGCTTCGCGCTGACCAGCCCGGAAGCCGGTTCTGATGCCGGTGCGATCCCGGATACTGGCGTGGTCTGCATGGGCGAATGGCAGGGCGAACAGGTGCTGGGCATGCGCCTGACGTGGAACAAACGTTATATCACCCTGGCGCCTATCGCCACCGTACTCGGTCTGGCGTTCAAACTTTCTGACCCGGAAAAACTGCTGGGCGGTGAAGAAGATCTGGGCATTACCTGTGCGCTGATCCCAACCTCGACCCCGGGGGTTGAAATTGGTCGTCGTCATTTCCCGCTGAACGTACCGTTCCAGAACGGCCCGACTCGCGGTCAGGATATCTTTGTGCCGATTGACTACATCATCGGTGGACCGAAAATGGCCGGTCAGGGCTGGCGTATGCTGGTGGAATGTCTGTCGGTGGGCCGCGGCATTACACTGCCATCGAACTCTACCGGCGGTCTGAAATCGGTGGCGATGGGGATTGGGGCTTACGCGCATATCCGCCGTCAGTTCAAAATCTCCATCGGCAAGATGGAAGGTATCGAAGAGCCGCTGGCGCGTATTGCGGGCAATGCCTACGTGATGGACGCCGCAGCCTCGCTGATTACCTACGGTATTATGCTGGGCGAAAAACCTGCCGTGCTGTCGGCGATTGTGAAGTACCACTGTACCCACCGCGCACAGCAGTCAATTATTGATGCAATGGATATCGCAGGCGGTAAAGGCATTATGCTTGGCGAAGGCAACTTCCTGGCGCGCGGCTATCAGGGCGCACCGATTGCCATCACCGTGGAAGGGGCAAACATCCTGACCCGCAGCATGATGATCTTCGGCCAGGGGGCGATTCGTTGCCATCCGTACGTGCTGGAAGAGATGGCCGCCGCGCAAAATAACGACGTGGATGCCTTCGACAAGCTGCTGTTCAAACATATCGGTCACGTTGGCAGCAATGAAGTTCGCAGCTTCTGGCTCGGCCTGACGCGGGGGCTGACCAGCGCGACGCCGACCCGCGATGCAACCAAACGTTATTACCAACACCTGAACCGTCTGAGCGCTAACCTGGCGCTGCTGTCTGACGTCTCCATGGCCGTTCTGGGCGGAAGCCTGAAGCGTCGCGAACGCATCTCCGCCCGTCTGGGTGATGTGCTGAGCCAGATCTTCCTGGCCTCTGCGGTGCTGAAACGCTACGACGATGAAGGCCGTCAGGAAGCGGATCTGCCGCTGGTGCACTGGGGCGTGCAGGATGCGATGTATCAGGCGGAACAGGCGATTGACGACCTGCTGGCAAACTTCCCGAACCGCTTCGTGGCGGGCGCCCTGCGCGCGGTGATCTTCCCGACCGGTCGTCACCATCTGGCACCGTCTGACAAGCTGGATCATAAAGTGGCGAAGATCCTCCAGGTACCAAGCGCAACCCGTTCCCGTATTGGCCGTGGTCAATACCTGGAACCTACCCCGCATAACCCGGTAGGTTTGCTGGAAGAAGCGCTGCTTGACGTGATGGCCGCCGACCCGATTCACCAGAAGATCTGCAAACAGCTGGGCAAAAACCTGCCGTTTACACGACTGGATGAGCTGGCAAAACAGGCGCTGGCGGGTGGCATCATCGACAACAGCGAAGCTGCGATTCTGGTGAAAGCCGAAGAGAGCCGTCTGCGCAGTATTAACGTGGATGATTTCGAACCAGAAGAGCTGGCGACTCAGCCGGTAAAGCTGCCAGAGAAGCACCGCAAACCTGAAGCGGCATAAGGTATTTTGCTCTCACAAACCCCGCCCCGCGCGGGGTTTTTTATTGCCACATTTTCTGGTAATGACGTGCTACAGTGTCAAAAAGTGTTTATTAAGGAGCCTGTATCGTGCCTGGTTTAAAGATTTCTGTTTTGCAGCAACCTTTAGTGTGGATGGACGGCCCCGCCAACCTTCGCCATTTTGATCGCCAGCTGGAAGAGATTACCGGACGCGATGTGATTGTCCTGCCGGAGATGTTCACCACAGGTTTCGCGATGGAGGCAGCAAAACAGTCCATGCCGCAGGACGAGGTGGTGGCCTGGATGCACGCCAGGGCGCAGGAAACAAACGCGCTGATTGCCGGCAGCGTCGCGCTCCAGACCGGGCGCGGACCGGTCAATCGCTTCCTGCTGGTCGAGCCGGAAGGAAACGTCCATTTCTACGATAAGCGCCACCTGTTCCGCATGGCGGATGAACATCAACATTATGAAGCCGGAAACGAACGCGTGGTATTTGAATGGCGCGGCTGGCGTATTCTGCCGCTGGTCTGCTATGACCTGCGCTTCCCGGTGTGGTCGCGCAACCGCAACGATTATGACCTGGCGTTGTACGTCGCCAACTGGCCCGCCCCACGCTCCCTGCACTGGCAGGCTTTACTGACCGCGCGCGCGATTGAAAATCAGGCTTATGTCGTTGGCTGTAACCGTGTAGGAACGGACGGTAACGGGCATCACTATCGCGGTGACAGCCGGGTGATCAGTCCGCAGGGTGAGATTATTGCCACCGCCGAGCCGCATCAGGCGACACGAATTGACGCTGAGATCTCGTTAACGGCGTTAAAGGAGTATCGGGAGAAGTTTCCGGCCTGGCAGGATGCAGATCCATTTAGCATTGGATAAGAAAAAGCCGGGTGGCGGCTGCGCCTTACCCGGCCTACAAATCAGCTCACCAACGCCTGCCCGTCTTTGCGGCTCTCCGTCGCAGCCACGTAGTGCCCTTCCGGCATACGGTAAATCACCTGCGCGCCGCCAAAATTGTAATCCTGAAGCGGATCTTCCACCACGATCTGGTGTCCGCGCTCGCGCAGCGCCGCGATGGTATTGCGATCGAAGGTCGATTCAACAACCACTTCCCTGCCCTGCACCACGCGCCAGCGCGGGGCGTCAATCGCCGCTTGCGGGTTTTGCCCGTGCAGCATAATGCGAAGCGCCATCTGCATGTGCCCCTGCGCCTGCATCGGGCCACCCATCACGCCGAAGGACATCAGCGGTTTGCCGTTACCGTCCATCGCAAAGCCCGGAATGATGGTGTGGAAAGGACGCTTGCTGCCCGCCAGCGCGTTCGGGTGTTTGGGATCGAGCACAAAGCCGCAGCCGCGGTTTTGCAGGCTGATCCCCGTCTCCGGCACCACGATCCCTGAACCGAAGCCCATAAAATTAGACTGAATAAAGGAGATCATCATCCCGCTGGAATCCGCTGCGCTGAGGTAAACCGTCCCACTCTGCGTCGGCGATCCGTACACAAAATCAGAGGCTTTATCGTGATTGATAAGCGCGGCGCGCGACTTCAGATAATGGTCGCTCAGCAGCGCTTTGGCGGCAAACTCCATATGCTCTTCATCCGCAACGTAGCGATCGAGATCCGCCAGCGCCAGCTTCATTGCCTCTATAGAGAGGTGCAGCCCCTGCACGGAATCCGGGTGATGTTTCTCGATGCCGCACTGCTCCAGAATGCCGAGCGCAATCAGGGTGGCGATCCCCTGACCGTTTGGCGGCAATTCCTGCACCGAACCGCCCGCGAAGTCGCGCGATAGCAGTTCCACCCAGTCCACACGGTGATTCGCCAGGTCTGCTTCGGTCAGGTGTGCACCATGTGCTTTGGCGAAGGCGGCAATTTTCTGCGCCAGTTCGCCACGGTAAAACGCGTCGCCGTTGGTTTTGGCGATCAGCTCCAGTGAGTTTGCCTGCGCCGGGTTACGGAAGATCTCCCCCACGCGCGGCGCGCGGCCTTCCGGCGCAAAGCAGGCACTAAACCCGGGCTGATCTTTCAGCTTGTTGTAGCCGCGCTGCCAGAGATGGCCGATCAGCGGCGAGACCGGGAAACCGTTACGCGCGTAATCAATGGCTGGCTGCGCGAGCGTGGTCAGCGGCAGCGTGCCAAAACGTTCAGCCAGCGCCACCCAGCCCGACACCGCACCCGGCACGGTCACCGCGTCCCAGCCGATTTCCGGTACGGCGGTTTTTCCGGCAAACAGATCCGCATGCCAGCTGGCTGGCGAACGACCGGACGCATTCAGACCGTGAAGTTTTTCACCGTCCCAGACAATGGCAAAAGCATCGCTGCCGATGCCGTTGCCGGTCGGCTCGACAACGGTCAGCGCCATGGCGGTCGCAATCGCCGCATCAACGGCATTTCCGCCCAGCTGTAGTATCTTCATTCCCGCCTGTGCCGCCAGCGGCTGCGAGGTGGCAACGGCGTTATGGCCCATCATCGGCGGGCGTCGTGAATCGTAACCGGTTGTAAAATCGAGCGCTTTGGTCATCATGACTCCTTAGTCGTGGCGCGGATCGAGCGCATCGCGCAGCCCGTCGCCGAGTAAATTAAAGCCCTGAACGGCAAGGAAAATCGCCACGCCGGGGAAAACCGACATCCACGGCGCCTGTTCGAGAAACCCTTTTGCGGTGTTGAGCATGGAGCCCCAGGATGGGTTCGGCGGCTGTTGGCCTAACCCTAAAAACGAAAGGCTGGCTTCGGCGATAATCGCCGAGGCAATGGCCAGCGTGGCCTGCACCAGGATAGGTGACATCACGTTGGGCAGAACGTATTTAATGATGATCCAGCGGTCCGGCAGGCCAATCGCCCGCGCGCCGTCGATGTACTCTTCGTTGCGAATGGCGATCACCTGGCCGCGCGTCAGGCGGGCGAAGATCGGCATTGCCGAGAGTCCAATAGCGATCATGGCATTCGTCAGGCTTGGGCCTAAGAATGCCCCCAGCGCGATCGCCATGATCAGGAATGGACAGGCCAGCAGTGCCTCAATAAAGCGGGAGATCACCCCGTCCCACATCTTCTGGAAATAACCCGCCACCAGCCCCAGCGGCACGCCGATGACAACCGCGATCGCCACCGACATACAGCCCGCCATCAGCGAGGTTCTCGCCCCCCAGATAATGCGGGACAAGATATCGCGCCCCAGCTCGTCGGTGCCGAACCAGTACATCGCCGATGGCGCTTTGCGCACCGCGAGGAAGTTAGCTTTGACCGGGTCAAATGGCGCGATCCACGGCGCCAGCAGCGCCACCAGCACAAAAAAGCCCACCACAATCGCGCCAATCACCGCACTTTTATTGGCGAGGAATTTTTTCAGCACCCGGTTTTGCGCGCGCGGCAGCGCGGGCGCCACGGTTTGCGTCGTCAGTTCCGCCATGATTAACCTCGCATTTTCGGGTTGATAAGGACGTAGAGCACGTCAGCCAGCAGGTTGAGCATCAGGAAACCGATCGCCACGATCAGCACTACGCCCTGCACCACCGCGTAGTCGCGGTTGAACACCGAGTCGACGATCATTTTGCCGAAGCCCGGAATGGTGAACACCTGCTCGGTCAGCACCGCCCCGCCCAGCAGCTCGCCGAACAGCAACGTGGTGAGGGTGATCACCGGCACCAGCGCATTGCGAAAGGCGTGCTTCAGGATCACCGCTTTCGGCAGCAGCCCCTTAGCGCGCGCGGTGCGGATGTAATCCGCTTTCAGCACCGCAATCATCGACGCGCGGGTATGGCGCATCAGCGTCGCCGCCAGGCCGGTTCCGAGCACGGACGCGGGCAGCAGCAATGTCCGCAGGTTCTGGATCGGATCTTCACTGAACGGCACATAACCGGACGCAGGCAACCATTGCAGGTTTACTGAAAAGACCAGAATCAGCAGGATCCCCAGCCAGAAGTGCGGTATTGAGATCCCCGAGATCGCCACAAAGTTCGCCCCGTGATCGACCCAGCTGTTTTTGTTCACCGCCGCGAGGATCCCCATGCTGATACCAAACACCAGCGCGATAATCATCGCCAGCAGCGACAGTTCCAGCGTGACCGGCAGCTTGCTGGCAATCAGTTGCGTGACCGGCTCATGAGTGCGTAAGGAGACACCCAGATCGCCTTGCAGCGCCCGCGTCAGCCAGTTGAAATACTGCACGGGGATCGGCGCGTCCAGATTCA
The DNA here is from genome assembly GCF_013375955.1 of Enterobacter sp. DSM 30060. NCBI lineage: Bacteria > Pseudomonadati > Pseudomonadota > Gammaproteobacteria > Enterobacterales > Enterobacteriaceae > Enterobacter > Enterobacter sp. DSM 30060. Next base: position 2,683,577 of record NZ_CP056118.1, on the reverse strand, counting down.
GCTCAGCACGCAGCTGGGCGATCACCGCCGGATCGCGCTCCTCCCCGGCCATGGCAATCAGCGGATCGCCAGGCAGCAGCTTTTGCAGGCCGAACACCATCATGCTCACCAGCAGCAGAGTGGGTATAGCCAGCAGCAGACGTTTGCAAATCAGTTCCAGCATGGGTTCTCCTCAGGAGGTTTATTTCGCCAGCGTTAAGCCAGCCAGACGCACAATGCCGTCCGGGTACGCTTTAAAGCCCTGCACGCGCTTGTTCAGGCCAAAAATGCGCGGTTCGAAGTAAAGGTATGCAATCGGCATATCGGTCTGAAGCTGCTTCACAACCTTGTCATACAGCGGCTGGCGAGCGACCTGATCGGTGCTCTGGCGCGCCTGCGTCAGCCATTCATCCACCTGAGCATTGCTGTAGCGGCCGTCGTTGAGGGTGCCTTTGCTGTTGATAAAGCCGTAGATGCTGCCATCAGGATCCGGGCGCCCCGACCAGCCGGAGAAGCTCAACTGGTAGTCACCGCTCTGCTGGCGATCCAGCAGCGTGGCGAACTCGGTCATTTGCAGGTTCAGGTTAAAGCCCGCCTCTGCCACCATCGCCTGCAATACCTGTCCCACCTGCTGCGAGGTTGGGTTGTTCGGCACCAGTAGATTGACGGTCAGCGGCGCGGTGACGCCTGCGGCTTTCAGCAGCGCTTTGGCTTTGTCGACGTCACGCGGGGGAACCGGAAGATTGACGTGATACGGGCTTACCGGCGAAAACGCCTGGTTTGCCGGAGTGTAAAGCCCTTCGAACACTACCTGGTTTAAAGCATCGCGATCGATGGCCTGGGAAAATGCTTCACGCACGCGGGCATCTTTGAAGGGATCGTTCGCCGGGACTTTGCCATTGTTAATATTGAAGGTGATGCCCTGGTATCCGAGGCCCGTCACCTTCGCCAGCGCCAGCTTGCTGTCGGCTTCGACGGTTTTGACGTCGCTGGCGGCAATGCCTTCGGTCAGGTCGAGATCGCCCGCGCGCAGGTTCGCCAGGCGCACGGAGGCATCCGGGATCGGCAGATAGATAATTTTATCGAAGTGGTAGGCGTCTTTGTTCCAGTAGTTGTCGAAGCGGGTCAGCACAATGCGGTCCTGCGACACGCGGCTGTCGAATTTATATGGGCCGGAACAGACCGGATGGGCGGCAAAATCGGCTTTTTTCGCGGCTTCCGGCGCCATCATTGCGCCTGCGCGATCGGTGAGCTGCATCAGAAGTGCGGCATCCGGCGTTTTCAGGTGCAGGGCTATCTGCATCGGGCCGGTGACCTCCACCGACTCAACAGAAGAGAGTTCACTTTTACGCAAAGAGCCTTTTAGCGTCAGGGCCCGGTCGAGGTTGTATTTCGCGGCGGCGGCATCGAATTTTTCACCGTCGTGGAAGGCCACGCCTTCACGGAGATCCAGGGTCAGCGTTTTGCCGTCATCGCTCCACGCCCAGGATTTCGCCAGTCCCGGCACCACCTTGAGGTGCTCGTCCACGTCCACCAGCCGGTCACACAGGGAGGCAAAGACGAAGCGGCCATAATAGGTACGCGCCAGATGCGGGTCCAGCATGTCCGGATCTGCACCCAGGCCGATTCGCAGCACGCTTTCAGAATGGGCGGGCAGCGCCGCACCAAGCAACATAACACTTCCCAGTACGGTCAAAAGAGAATTACGCATTGTCATTATCATGAGTTCCTTGAAGGAAGGGAGGAGTGAGTAGCCGCGTGTTCAAACAGCGCGCGGCGGCGCAAAAATGCGGCGGATGGCGGTGCGATCTGTATAACGCTGCGATCGCGATTAATCTCCTGCCAGCGGTGGCAGGCGACCTGACGTCCGCCGTCGATTACCTGATGAATCGGCTCAACCTGACGACATTCATCGCTAACATAGGGGCAACGGGTGTGGAAACGGCAGCCGGAGGGCGGATTAGCCGGGTTCGGTAAATCACCCTGCAACAGCGGCGCATCCCGCGCTACGCCTGGCTGCATTTGCGGCGCAGAGGCAATTAATGCCTGGGTATAAGGATGCAGCGGCGCGTCGAAGATATCGTCGACGGTGGCCAGCTCGACGATTTGCCCAAGATACATCACCGCCACGCGGTCGCTCATATGACGGATAACCGCCAGACCGTGGGCGACGATCACCATCGTTAGCCCCAACTGGTGCTTCAGGCTTTCCAGTAAATTGACCACCTGTGCCTGGACGGAAACATCCAGTGCGGAAACCGGTTCATCGCCCAGCAGCAGCTTTGGGCCTGACGCCAGCGCGCGCGCAATGCCGATACGCTGACGCTGCCCACCGGAAAATTCGTGCGGATAACGTCCGGCCCAGGCCGCGGGCAAGCCGACCGTCCTGAGCAGCTCGGCGACGTGGTACTGGCGATCCGCTTTTTTCATGTTCTGGTGCAGCCACAGCGGCTCACCGACAATCTGTTCTACCGTCATGCGCGGGTTCAGCGAGGCGAAGGGATCCTGAAAGATGATCTGTAGCTCACGCCGGAGCTGGTTCAGACGTGCGCCTGAGGCGTGGGTGATCTCCTCACCCTGATAAAATACGCGCCCTTCGCTGGCGCCCAGCAGGCGCAGCAGCAGCCGGCCGAGGGTGGATTTCCCGGAACCTGATTCGCCGACAATAGCCAGCGTTTCGCCTGGCAGCACCGACAGTGAAACGCGGTCAACAGCCGTGACAAAGCGGGCCGGCGCAAACAGTTTTTTCGGGCTGGGGAAAAGCTTGCTCAGATCCCGGGCTTCAAGAATGGGCGTGGTCATGCAATTTCTCCCAGGACAATGTGTTGTTCCAGCGGCACGCGGAAGCAGGCAACCTGATGACCCGTGCCGAGCATAGTGAGCGGTGGTTTTTCAGCATGACAGCGCGTCTGCGCGAAGGGACACCGGGTGGCGAAGCGGCAGCCCTGAGGCATAGATTCCGGCAGCGGGACCGATCCGGGAATGGTGGAAAGCTGGCCCTTGCGTACGCCAAGGGAGGGGATCGAGCCCATCAGGCCAATTGTGTACGGGTGCTGCGGGTCGGCAAATATCGCCTCGACGCTTCCCTGCTCTACTACCTGGCCGGCATACATCACCGCCACCTGCTGTGCCACTTCGGCCACCACGCCTAAATCGTGGGTGATCATCAGCACCGCCGTGCCCGTTTCTTCTTTTAAGGTATTGAGCAGAGCGAGAATTTGCGCCTGAATGGTCACGTCCAGAGCGGTAGTGGGTTCGTCAGCGATCAGTAATTTGGGATGGTTTATCAGCGCCATCGCAATCATCACGCGCTGGCGCATACCGCCGGAAAGCTGATGCGGGTAAACCTTAAGGCGCATCTCTGCGGCCGGGATCTGCACCTTCTCCAGGATCTGTAGCGCAACCGTCATCGCCTCAGCCCGGGAGATCGTTTGATGGCGCATCACCGCTTCACTGAGCTGATCGCCAAGCGTGAAAGCCGGGTTGAGCGAGGTCATGGGCTCCTGGAATATCATCGCCAGCTCGCTGCCGCGCAGATTGGCATACTCGCGCGGCGAGAGCTTGCGCAGATCGTGGCGGCGGAAGTGCATCTCCCCGCTGACGATCCTGGCGCTGGCAGGCAATAACCCCATCAGCGCCAGGGAAGTGATGCTTTTACCACAGCCGGACTCGCCCACCAGCGCCAGCGTTTCGCCCGCCCTTACCGTCAGCGAGATGTCTTCGAGCACGCTTACCGGCGAGCCCGCGAATTTAACGTTGAGGTTTTGCAGCCGCAGTACGGGCATGGAGTCCTTAAAGGGTATCGTCGTCATAGCGTGGAATCGTCCTCAAGGTGGATGGCCTGAATCAGGGCGGTTTGCAGGCTGAGCAGGTGTTCGCGCATGGCGGCCGCAGCTTCATTAGGCTGGCGATGAATAATCGCTGACATGATGTTGTGATGGTGGTCGTTGTAGTTGTCGACACGTTCGGGGGTGCGGGCAAGCTCGCGTAAATACTGCCAGCCGGGCTCCCGGCGGACGGCATCTATCGCATCGAAAAGCCCTAGCATCAGGCGGTTGCCGGCTGCTTCCGCAATGGCGCGATGAAAGGCGCTATCCCACAGTTCGTTAAGATCGCGGTCATCCGGGCTGACCTTGTCAATGCGTTCCAGCATGCGCTGCATGAGCGCGAGGTTTTCCCTGGTGGCACGCAGTGCCGCAAGTCGGGCTAAGCCGGGTTCGAGCTGTAGTCGAGCTTCCATGACTTCCAGCAGGTTGGTTTGCTGAACCAATCCCTGAAGCGCCAACGGCTCAACAGGGGCAGCCGGACCAATGAAGGTACCTTTGCCCTGCTTGCGCCAGATCCGCCCTTCTTCTTCCAGCACGTCCAGCGCGCGACGCACTTCGCGTCGTCCTACGCCGAGTGTTTCCGATAGCTCACGTTCAGTGGGCAGCGGAGTGCCTGGTGTTGACTCGTGCTGGTTGATAAGCCCGCGCAACTGGTCAAGCGCGGTGCTGGAATTTGCTAAAACCCGTGAAGGTTTTTCCATATTGGTTCGCTCGCTTTCATCATGACTTTATTTTTATTAACGATAAGTTATTGATATGACGAACTACTTATCGTGCTAATGATTAAGCAATAAGCGAACCAATAACGTATTGGTTCATGAGTTTTCTGAAGAATGACAGGTAACTGAATGATTTCTTATGAATTATTTTTACATAATTATTACATATCAAAATGAGGGCAGAAGGTGAGATGGAGACATAATGCACAATAACAGTGCAAATTACGCACCAATAATGTGCATTTGTTAATAAATTGCACTTTGTTTATTAAATTTTTGTTAATGAAAATAGAATGAGAATAGGTGAGTTTTTAGGGGGTATAAAACGACGAAAGCCTGAATCATTTCTGATTCAGGCTTTCTGAATAGTGGCGGAACGGACGGGACTCGAACCCGCGACCCCCTGCGTGACAGGCAGGTATTCTAACCGACTGAACTACCGCTCCACTGTTCCCGTTTGGGGAACGAGGCGAATATTACGGTTTGCCTCTGAACTCGTCAACGCTTTTTCTCAGGTTTTGAATCGTTTGCTGCAAAAATCACCCAAACGGCGATTTAACAAACGTTTCCGCCTTTTTTCATCCACGCCACAGACAGCTTCCGCCCTTCTTCTGCACTAAATCGAGGCGAGATTCGTGGTTCATTAGCTCTTCATCACTGGCTAAAACAACCCGCAGGCGATTAGCCTGGCGCACGACACGCTGAATGCCGCCTTCATCCCGCGTCTGCTGAGATTCATTTTCCATACTGAATTTTATCGACGTTTGCCCGCCGGTCATGGTCAGGTAAACATCGGCCAGGATCTGGGCATCGAGCAATGCGCCGTGCAGGGTTCGCTTGGTGTTGTCTATCTCATAGCGAGAGCACAGGGCATCAAGGCTGTTACGCTTGCCGGGAAACATCTTCCTTGCCAGCGCCAGGCTATCCGTAACTTTACAGAACGTATTGGTCTTTGGAATATCGCGGTTGAGCTTGCTGAACTCATAGTCCATAAAGCCGATATCGAACGACGCGTTATGAATGACAAGTTCCGCACCTCTGATGTAGTCGAGAAATTCATCCGCGACATCGGCGAAGGTGGGCTTATCCAGCAAAAACTCATCGGCAATCCCGTGAACGCCGAACGCTTCCGGATCCACCAGCCGATCGGGTTTGAGGTAAACGTGGAAGTTGTTGCCCGTAAGACGGCGGTTCACCACTTCAACGGCACCAATCTCAATGATTTTGTGCCCTTCGTAGTGGGCGCCAATCTGGTTCATACCGGTGGTTTCGGTATCAAGAACAATCTGGCGAGTAATTGCAGTGCTCATAGCGGTCATTTATGTCAGACTTATCGTTTTACTGAACGTTTCAAATACAGGAAGTCTACCAGAGATGCGTAAACAGGTAGAAATTTTCACCGATGGATCTTGTCTCGGTAACCCAGGGCCCGGCGGCTATGGCGCCATTATGCGCTATCGCCAGCATGAAAAAACATTTAGTGAAGGCTATTTCCTGACCACCAACAACCGCATGGAGTTGATGGCGGCCATCGTGGCGCTGGAAGCCTTAAAAGAACATTGTGACGTGGTGCTGAGTACCGACAGCCAGTATGTTCGCCAGGGCATTACCCAATGGATCCACAACTGGAAAAAGCGCGGTTGGAAAACGGCAGAGAAAAAACCCGTCAAGAATGTCGATCTCTGGAAGCGTCTTGATGCCGCCCTCGGTCAGCACGAAATCAAATGGGAGTGGGTAAAGGGGCACGCCGGTCACCCTGAAAACGAACGCTGTGACGAGCTGGCTCGCGCGGCGGCATCAAACCCAACCCATGAGGATGCAGGTTATCAACCTGAATCCTGATCACGGTTTTTTGTACTGCCGCGTGGCACCCACGGTCTGGCGGATCCGCGTTTTTGATTTGCTTTGCTTCATTGGGTTGAGCGTAAGTGGGATCGTCCTCTTACGCGCGACAATAAATTGCATGCAGCCCAGCGCGGGTAAATGGGTACTTAATAAGACCCCGCCTTTACGCGTCCAGGGGATGACCTGAAAACCCCCGTAGCTCAGCACTTCGAAATTTAACAGTGAAAGCCAGTCCAGCTGGCGCATCATGGTAAACATCCGGCTGTTATATGGCGCCGTGCGGCGCAGAACGGGCGTCAGTTTACGTAGCCCGATCAGACTCAGCGGATTAAAACCGCTCAGGATCAGCCAGCCGTCATCAATCAAAACGCGGTCGGCTTCCCGCAGCAGACGATGGGGATCGCTGCACCAGGGCAGCGTATGGGCGAGCAGACAGGCATCAATGGATTTTTCCGCAAAAGGCAAATGCAGCGGATCAGCCTTCACCTGAACCGGGGAGCCATTAAGCGATACGCTAACCTGATGCGAGATAGCGCAGCTTTCGGTATTGATTTCTGCGCTCAGATTGCCAATCTTAAGCAGGTGAAAACCATACATTTTCGCGAGCCAGGGTTTAAGCTGAAGTTCTAAGGCCTCGCGATAATATTCACCCCAGGGCAACTCTGCCCAACGTTCCGGTGGTGCGACAGTCTGAGGTATCCTTGCCGGTTTCATCAAAACACCCGCCACGCTATAAGAGGTAATGCATGAATCTTATCAGTATTTCCGCCTTTCAGGACAATTACATCTGGGTTTTAGTCGATGACGATCGCAGATGCATCATTGTTGATCCCGGCGAATCCGTACCGATCCTGCACGCGATAGAAGAAAACGACTGGCAGCCTGAAGCGATCCTCCTTACCCATCACCATCACGATCATGTCGGGGGTGTTCCCGATCTCCTTGCGCGCTATCCCCATATTCCCGTCTACGGACCAGCAGAGACACAGGATAAGGGTACGACGCAAGTTGTCGAAGAAGGCGAAAGTATCCTCATCCTCGGGTGCGAGTTTTCCGTATTTGCTACGCCAGGTCACACTTCCGGTCATCTCTGTTTCTACAGCAAACCTTATCTTTTTTGTGGCGACACGCTGTTTTCCGGCGGCTGTGGAAGGCTGTTTGAAGGCACGCCAGAACAGATGTATCAATCTTTACAAAAAATTAATGCGCTGCCAGCCGACACCGTAATTTGTTGCGCACATGAGTATACATTAGGGAATATGAAGTTTGCTGCAAGCGTACTACCAGAGGATCGGGCGATTCAGGATTATTACCAGAAAGTGAAGGAGTTACGTGCAAAAAACCAAAAAACACTCCCCGTAATTCTGAAAAATGAGCGACAAATAAATTTATTTTTAAGAACGAATGACGTTGATTTAATTAATAAAATTAATCAAGAAACAAATTTGTTACAACCTGAAGCGCGATTTGCATGGTTAAGGTCAAAGAAAGATAACTTCAGATAATTGCGGGTTGCCTTTTCAAAATTTCGCCGTTATCATCGCTCGTCTTTTAAGCAACTATTGACACACACATGAAGGCAAAAGCGATATTACTCGCCTCTGTCCTGCTTGTAGGTTGCCAGTCACAAAACGGCAGCAACGTACAACAGCACGCACAGAGCCTTTCTGCGGCTGGTCAAGGGGAAGCAGGGAAGTTTACAAGTCAGGCGCGATGGTTGGACGATGGGACATCCTTCGCGCAGGAACAAGACTTGTGGGCCTCTATTGGCGACGAGCTAAAGATGGGAATTCCGGAAAACAGCCGGATTCGCGAACAGAAACAGAAGTATTTGAGAAATAAGAGCTATCTCCACGATGTAACATTACGGGCAGAGCCGTATATGTACTGGATAGCAGGGCAAGTTAAGAAACGTAACATGCCTATGGAACTGGTACTACTACCCATAGTGGAGAGCGCTTTTGACCCGCACGCGACGTCTGGCGCCAATGCAGCAGGCATCTGGCAGATCATTCCGAGCACAGGGCGAAATTATGGTTTAAAGCAGACCCGCAACTACGATGCGCGTCGTGATGTTGTCGCTTCAACGACAGCCGCTCTCGACATGATGCAACGTCTGAACAAGATGTTTGACGGCGACTGGTTATTGACTGTCGCGGCGTATAACAGTGGTGAAGGTCGTGTACTGAAGGCAATGAAAGCGAATAAAGCGCGTGGAAAATCCACAGACTTCTGGTCGCTCTCACTGCCACAGGAAACAAAGATTTACGTACCGAAAATGCTGGCATTGAGTGACATTCTCAAGAACAGCAAACGTTACGGTGTACAACTGCCAACACCAGACGAAAGTCGTGCACTGGCGCGTGTCCGCCTCAGCAGCCCTGTTGATATTCAACAGGTTGCCGATATGACGGGTATGTCGGTAAGTAAGCTTAAAACCTTTAATGCAGGTGTTAAAGGCTCCACGCTGGGTGCAAGCGGCCCGCGCTATGTGATGGTTCCGCAGAAACACGCGGAGCAGTTACGTGAGTCTTTAGCTTCGGGTGAAATTGCAGCCGTTCAGTCTACGCTGATTGCTGATACGTCGCCTGTAAGCAGCCGCAGCTATAAGGTGCGTTCAGGTGATACGCTTTCAGGTATTGCATCACGTCTTGGCGTGAATACGAAAGATCTCCAGCAGTGGAATAATCTGCGCGGATCCGGTCTGAAAGTGGGTCAAACGCTGACCGTAGGTGCAGGTAGCAGCGCACAGCGTCTCGCTAAAAACAGCGATAGCATTACCTATCGCGTACGTAAAGGCGACTCGCTGTCCAGTATTGCTAAGCGTCACGGCGTAAACATCAAAGATGTGATGCGCTGGAACAACGATACTGACAACCTGCAACCTGGCGACCAGCTGACGTTGTTTGTGAAAAACAGCGCTACGCCAGATTCCTGATAGTACGATCGCTTATTAAAAAGGCACCGATTCCCCTCGGTGCCTTTTTTGTTTATCCCGCTTTTTGCGCTTCAGCCATAATGGTGTCGCTGGTAAACGAACCATCGTCATGCAATTCAAAGTACGCCTTGACATCAGCAGAGGCAATCTCCTGATACAATCGGATCGCCTGAGTTAATGCCTCCGGTGTGCGCATCCGTGCAATCCATGACGTGAACTCCAGCGGCAAACGGTCGGTTATCAATGAGCGTGAAATCAAGCCAGCTTCGGTGATAAACGTAAGCCACTCTCCACTGGAGTAGTTTTGCACGTGCGAGGTATCACGCAGCGCTTCAACCGTCTGGAGCCAGATATTCCGTACCGGATGCCCGGGAGACATCACGTCCATGATGATGAATATTCCGCCCGGTTTGAGCACGCGTTTCACTTCCCGTAATGCCTGCCCCACATCATGCCAGTGGTGTGCAGAGTAACGGCTAATCACAGCCTCAAAGGATGCATCCTCAAAGGGTAAAGATTCAGCGTAGCCCTGTCGCGTCGTGACGTTATTCAGCCCTTTCGCTTTCGCCGCTTCAGCAACCACATCCAGCATCTGGCTCGATAAGTCATACGCCGTCACCTGAGCAACCTGCTGTGCGGCGGTAAAACTGGCGTGCCCCGCTCCGCAGCCTAAGTCCAGCACGTGCGCGTCAGGAAACGCGGCGAGCCGTTCGCCGAGACGTACCAGATCGCGGCCAGAGGCATGTACGGCACTGCTCAGGTAGGCACTTGCCTGAGAACCAAACTGTTTTTCGACGTTGTCATGATGGGAGTGTGTTGTTGTCATGTTGCTGTCCTTTTATGGGTTAAAAAATAAAGGGCAGCACCCGCACAGGCCTGCCCCACGGCAGACCTGACGCACCATTATTTATCAGGTTTGCCGGGACTGAATTCAACTAGTAGAGGATTATGATCGGAGGCGCGCGTCACCAGAACGGAGGCGTCGTGCACGCTTAAACCCCGATAGAAGACAAAATCGAGAGGACGACCAAACGCTTTCTTGCGCTGGTCATCGTTAAAACGAACTTCACGCAGCGACATTTCACGCGCGAAGCGGTACAACGCGTTCATACGCGGACGGCTCCAGGCATTGAAGTCCCCGGCCATAATGATCGGCCCACTGTGATGAGCAATCTGATCGCCGATGGGAAGTAACTGCTTACTGTACACATCAACACCCAGGCTGAAGTTCACCGCATGAATGTTTACCACCATCAGCAGACGGGTGTCGGGCAACGGATAGACCGTGACCAGCGCTGATTTTGCCAGACGCAGGATCGGCTCACGTTCACGCAGCGGGCAGCAATAGACCGGATGTGCGGCTGAAAGGGTCATCACCCCGGAAGGATGCTGTGGCAGAACAAAGGCAGGCACCTGATCGGCTGCAAGATAGTTCGTCGTTGCAAACCTGACCAGTTCAGGCGTGGTTTGCGCCTCCTGTAACAGAACCAGATGCGCATCTTTACCAAAATTTTGAAGTACGGATAACCACTCCGCACGCTGTTGCTTAAAGATGTTCCACACCAGTACGCGAATTTTTTCGTCACTGCTTAATGGAGTGCCCGCTGGTAATGCCTGGCTAAGGCTCGCAAACGACCCCGGAGGCAAGATCCTCTCCGCAGGCATTCCGGCAACATAACGCATGGCATAGGTATTTTTTCGCACTTTTGGAAACGGCCTCTGTAACATGAACCAGCCCGGAAAACGGACTGGTTCTAATGTTATAGGGATTTTAGGTCACACTTTCAACGCAATTACTGAGAAACCGCTTTCCAGTTTTGTAAGCAAGCACTTACTGATACTTATCCAAGTGCAACGCGAGCGGGTTTATCAAGCCGTCCACTGAGACCAATAAGGAGGAAAGCGATAAGCACAATTACCGCACCAATCCATGGCGTTTGGGTTAATCCAACATGTTCAACCACCTGCCCACCGATAACCGAACCGAGTGCGATACCGATATTAAATGCGGCGATATTCAGCCCAGATGCGACATCCACCGCATTAGGCGTATAACGTTCGGCTTTCTGCACAACATATACCTGCAATCCCGGCACGTTACCAAAAGCGAATATCCCCATAACCAACACCGTTACCAGCGCGGCGTATTGCATCGATGCGGTGAACTGGAAAATCATCAGCAGGGCAACCAGGGCGGCGAAGATGAATTTCAGCGCCGGTACCGCACCATGCTTATCCGCAAGCTTGCCGCCCCAGATATTGCCGATTGCGACGGAGATACCGTAGCCCAGTAAAATCCAGCTCACCGCGCCCGGAGAAAAACCAGCCAGTTCCTGCATCATCGGTGCAAGGAAGGTGAACGCAGTGAACACACCTCCATAACCCAGGGCCGTAACGGCATAGATCAGCAGCAGGCGCGGGTGTGTCAGAACCTTAACCTGATCGCTCAGGCTGACGCTCGCGCGCCCCGGAATACTGGAGGGCACCAGCAGCAGGCTGGCTACCAGAGCAATCACGCCCAACAGCGATACCGCGAGGAAGGTTTCACGCCAGCCAAAATGTTGTCCGATAAACGTTCCTAACGGCACGCCGGTGACCAGCGCGACGGTTAAGCCACCAAACATAATCGCAATGGCTGACGCCGCTTTCTCTTTTGGCACCAGGCTGGTTGCAATCGTGGAACCGATGGAGAAGAAGACACCGTGCGCGAGGCCTGTCAGCAGGCGGGCAATGACCAGCGTGGAGTAATCCGGTGACTGCCACGCCAGAATATTGCCAGCGGTGAAGAGCACCATCAGGGCAACTAACAGTTGTTTACGTGGAAAGCGTCCAGTCAGTGCGGTCAGCACAGGCGCCCCAACAGCGACGCCTAACGCGTAAATAGATACCAGCAGCCCGGCAGAAGGCAGCGAGATAGCGAGTTGTTCAGCAATGGTAGGAACAAGTCCTACAATAACAAATTCGGTCGTGCCAATTGCGAAGGCACTGATCGTCAGGGCAAGAAGCGCCAGTGGCATAAAATACTCCGTCTCTTCAGGATTAAGATGACAGGCAGTATGCGCCAGTGTTTAAATAACAAAAATGGTTAGAATCTCAATAGAATTTTGCAGGTGACGCAATAATGAAAGCCACATCGGAAGAACTGACTGTCTTCGTTGCCGTTGTTGAAAGCGGCAGCTTCAGCCGTGCTGCCGAACAGCTCGGACAGGCGAACTCCGCCATCAGCCGCTCGGTGAAAAAGCTGGAGATGAAGCTCGGGGTGAGTCTGCTCAACAGAACAACGCGGCAGCTCAGCCTGACGGAAGAAGGTGAACGTTATTTTCGACGCGTGCAGTCCGTTTTGCAGGAGATGGCGGCAGCAGAAACGGAAATCATGGAATCTCGCAGCACGCCGCGTGGGCTGCTGCGCATAGATGCGGCGACGCCGGTCGTGCTGCATTTCCTGATGCCGTTGATTAAACCCTTCCGCGAACGCTACCCGGAGATGACCCTGTCTCTGGTCTCCTCTGAGACGTTCATTAACCTGATTGAGCGTAAAGTTGACGTGGCGATCCGCGCGGGAACCCTGACGGATTCAAGTTTACGCGCTCGCCCTCTGTTCACCAGCTACCGCAAAATTATCGCGTCACCGCAATATATTGCAGAGCATGGCAAACCTGAGACCGTTGAGGAGCTGAAGCAGCACCTTTGCCTGGGCTTTACGGAGCCTGTCTCGCTGAACACCTGGCCCGTGGCCTGTCATGACGGACAACTTCATGAGATCACCTGCGGACTTTCGTCTAATAGCGGGGAAACGCTGAAACAGCTATGTCTTGAAGGAAACGGGATCGCCTGTTTATCAGACTATATGATTGATAAGGAAATAGCCGCGGGCCAGCTAGTTGAGCTAATGGCTGACAAACGCTTACCTGTAGAGATGCCTTTTAGCGCGGTGTATTACAGTGACAGAGCAGTAAGTACGCGCATACGCGCTTTTATCGACTTCCTTAGCGAACATATAAAAACAGCTCCCGGAGGAGCTGTGTGAGGGTTTAAGGGTACAGAGGGAGGGTTTTATTAATCCCAGTTAGGTGCTAACCCTTCGGGACTGACCAGACGATCGTTGCATTCCAGTGCAGCGATCGCTTTTTTATCTTCATCATCGAGCTGGAGATCCCACGCTAACAGGTTACTTGCCAGGTTTTCACGTTTGGTTGAAGACGGGATCACGGCATATCCTTCACCTATCGCCCATGCCAGGATCACCTGTGCAGCTGTTGCATTGTGTTTTTCAGCGATGCGCGCAATCACTTCATCTTTCAGGGCCTTACCATATGCCAGCGTCATGTACGAGGTGATGTGAATGCCATGCTGTTTCGCCCAGTCCACAACTTTGCGGTTTTGCAGGTAAGGAGAGAGTTCAATCTGGTTAGTAGCAATATTCTCTTTACCCACTGCGGCAATGGCTTTTTCCATCAATGGGATAGTGAAATTTGAGATACCAATTTCACGCGTCAAGCCCTGCTCTTTTGCTTCCAGCAGCGCCTGCATGAACTCTTCTACGGAGACGGCATCGCCAGGTGATGGCCAGTGGATCAGCGTCAGATCAACATAATCAGTACGCAGCTTTTTCAGACTTTCCTTCAGGCTTAGGATCAGCTTGTCTTTGCTGAGGTTCTCAATCCAGATTTAGGTGGTGATGAAAAGCTCATGGCGCGGTACGCCGCTCTCCTCGATAGCCTGACCTACGGCAGCTTCGTTGTCATAAATCTGCGCCGTATCAATAGCGCGATAGCCCAACTCGAGTGCGGTTTTAACAGATGCGATAACAACGTCGTCCTTCAGGCGAAAAGTGCCCAGACCCAGTGCAGGGATAGTCATATCATTCCTCAATCGTTATGTTCGTAAACTGAGGAGGATTATCGCTGTGGTTGTTATGTCGAAAAAGATCGTAAAATGCAGAGGATTTTTGCTAATTTCGCAATAGTAAAACGACAGATAAGAAAAAAGCCCTGAGCGTTAGCTCAGGGCTTTTAATAAGTGGCGGAACGGACGGGACTCGAACCCGCGACCCCCTGCGTGACAGGCAGGTATTCTAACCGACTGAACTACCGCTCCACCGAATACTTCTGTAACCACCGGATTAATGCACCGGCTTACTACTTAATTTGATGCCTGGCAGTTCCCTACTCTCACATGGGGAGACCCCACACTACCATCGGCGCTACGGCGTTTCACTTCTGAGTTCGGCATGGGGTCAGGTGGGACCACCGCGCTAAAGCCGCCAGGCAAATTCTGTTAATCTGTATCAGGCTGAAAATCGTGTCTGTCTCTCTTCGCCGAAACAGCTTCGGCGTTGTAAGGTTAAGCCTCACGGTTCATTAGTATCGGTTAGCTCAACGCATCGCTGCGCTTACACACCCGACCTATCAACGTCGTCGTCTTCAACGTTCCTTCAGGAGACTCAAGGTCTCAGGGAGAACTCATCTCGGGGCAAGTTTCGTGCTTAGATGCTTTCAGCACTTATCTCTTCCGCATTTAGCTACCGGGCAGTGCCATTGGCATGACAACCCGAACACCAGTGATGCGTCCACTCCGGTCCTCTCGTACTAGGAGCAGCCCCCCTCAATTCTCCAGCGCCCACGGCAGATAGGGACCGAACTGTCTCACGACGTTCTAAACCCAGCTCGCGTACCACTTTAAATGGCGAACAGCCATACCCTTGGGACCTACTTCAGCCCCAGGATGTGATGAGCCGACATCGAGGTGCCAAACACCGCCGTCGATATGAACTCTTGGGCGGTATCAGCCTGTTATCCCCGGAGTACCTTTTATCCGTTGAGCGATGGCCCTTCCATTCAGAACCACCGGATCACTATGACCTGCTTTCGCACCTGCTCGCGCCGTCACGCTCGCAGTCAAGCTGGCTTATGCCATTGCACTAACCTCCTGATGTCCGACCAGGATTAGCCAACCTTCGTGCTCCTCCGTTACTCTTTGGGAGGAGACCGCCCCAGTCAAACTACCCACCAGACACTGTCCGCAACCCGGATTACGGGTCTACGTTAGAACACCAGCCATTAAAGGGTGGTATTTCAAGGTTGGCTCCACGCAGACTGGCGTCCACGCTTCAAAGCCTCCCACCTATCCTACACATCAAGGACCAGTGTTCAGTGTCAAGCTATAGTAAAGGTTCACGGGGTCTTTCCGTCTTGCCGCGGGTACACTGCATCTTCACAGCGAGTTCAATTTCACTGAGTCTCGGGTGGAGACAGCCTGGCCATCATTACGCCATTCGTGCAGGTCGGAACTTACCCGACAAGGAATTTCGCTACCTTAGGACCGTTATAGTTACGGCCGCCGTTTACCGGGGCTTCGATCAAGAGCTTCGCGTTGCCGCTAACCCCATCAATTAACCTTCCGGCACCGGGCAGGCGTCACACCGTATACGTCCACTTTCGTGTTTGCACAGTGCTGTGTTTTTAATAAACAGTTGCAGCCAGCTGGTATCTTCGACTGATTTCAGCTCCGTCCGCAGGGACTTCACCTACCTATCAGCGTGCCTTCTCCCGAAGTTACGGCACCATTTTGCCTAGTTCCTTCACCCGAGTTCTCTCAAGCGCCTTGGTATTCTCTACCTGACCACCTGTGTCGGTTTGGGGTACGATTTCGTGTTACCTGATGCTTAGAGGCTTTTCCTGGAAGCAGGGCATTTATCACTTCAGCACCGTAGTGCCTCGTCATCACACCTCAGCGTTAACAAGGTACCGGATTTACCTGGAACCTCCGCCTACATGCTTAAACCGGGACAACCGTCGCCCGGCTGACATAGCCTTCTCCGTCCCCCCTTCGCAGTAACACCAAGTACAGGAATATTAACCTGTTTCCCATCGACTACGCCTTTCGGCCTCGCCTTAGGGGTCGACTCACCCTGCCCCGATTAACGTTGGACAGGAACCCTTGGTCTTCCGGCGAGCGGGCTTTTCACCCGCTTTATCGTTACTTATGTCAGCATTCGCACTTCTGATACCTCCAGCATGCCTCACAGCACACCTTCGACGGCTTACAGAACGCTCCCCTACCCAACAACGCATAAGCGTCGCTGCCGCAGCTTCGGTGCATGGTTTAGCCCCGTTACATCTTCCGCGCAGGCCGACTCGACCAGTGAGCTATTACGCTTTCTTTAAATGATGGCTGCTTCTAAGCCAACATCCTGGCTGTCTGTGCCTTCCCACATCGTTTCCCACTTAACCATGACTTTGGGACCTTAGCTGGCGGTCTGGGTTGTTTCCCTCTTCACGACGGACGTTAGCACCCGCCGTGTGTCTCCCGTGATAACATTCTTCGGTATTCGTAGTTTGCATCGGGTTGGTAAGCCGGGATGGCCCCCTAGCCGAAACAGTGCTCTACCCCCGAAGATGAGTTCACGAGGCGCTACCTAAATAGCTTTCGGGGAGAACCAGCTATCTCCCGGTTTGATTGGCCTTTCACCCCCAGCCACAGGTCATCCGCTAATTTTTCAACATTAGTCGGTTCGGTCCTCCAGTTAGTGTTACCCAACCTTCAACCTGCCCATGGCTAGATCACCGGGTTTCGGGTCTATACCCTGCAACTTAACGCCCAGTTAAGACTCGGTTTCCCTTCGGCTCCCCTATACGGTTAACCTTGCTACAGAATATAAGTCGCTGACCCATTATACAAAAGGTACGCAGTCACCCCATAAAGAGGCTTCCACTGCTTGTACGTACACGGTTTCAGGTTCTTTTTCACTCCCCTCGCCGGGGTTCTTTTCGCCTTTCCCTCACGGTACTGGTTCACTATCGGTCAGTCAGGAGTATTTAGCCTTGGAGGATGGTCCCCCCATATTCAGACAGGATACCACGTGTCCCGCCCTACTCTTCGAGTTCACAGCATGTGTGCTTTCGTGTACGGGACTATCACCCTGTACCGTCGGACTTTCCAGACCGTTCCACTAACACACAAGCTGATTCAGACTCCGGGCTGCTCCCCGTTCGCTCGCCGCTACTGGGGGAATCTCGGTTGATTTCTTTTCCTCGGGGTACTTAGATGTTTCAGTTCCCCCGGTTCGCCTCGTTAACCTATGTATTCAGTTAACGATAGTGCAACGGATTGCACTGGGTTTCCCCATTCGGACATCGCCGGGTCAAAGGTTCATATCACCTCGCCGGCGCTTTTCGCAGATTAGCACGTCCTTCATCGCCTCTGACTGCCAGGGCATCCACCGTGTACGCTTAGTCGCTTAACCTCACAACCCGAAGATGTTTCATCTTCTGATTGCGAAAATTTGAGAGACTCGAACACACATGAGCTGTGTGTCGTTTCAATTTTCAGCTTGATCCAGATTTTTAAAGAGCAAAACTTCGCAGTGCACCTTTTCAGGTTCACTCTGAAGTTTTCTTGTGTTCGCAGTAAAGGATGGTGGAGCTATGCGGGATCGAACCGCAGACCTCCTGCGTGCAAGGCAGGCGCTCTCCCAGCTGAGCTATAGCCCCATCGTTTGTAATCTCTGTACCGCTCATCCTTTAAAAGGAGTTTGGTAGGCCTGAGTGGACTTGAACCACCGACCTCACCCTTATCAGGGGTGCGCTCTAACCACCTGAGCTACAAGCCTGCAGAGATTTTTTACTGCTGTTTTTCATCAGACAATCTGTGTGAGCACTACAAAGGCAGGTTCTTTAAGGTAAGGAGGTGATCCAACCGCAGGTTCCCCTACGGTTACCTTGTTACGACTTCACCCCAGTCATGAATCACAAAGTGGTAAGCGCCCTCCCGAAGGTTAAGCTACCTACTTCTTTTGCAACCCACTCCCATGGTGTGACGGGCGGTGTGTACAAGGCCCGGGAACGTATTCACCGTGGCATTCTGATCCACGATTACTAGCGATTCCGACTTCATGGAGTCGAGTTGCAGACTCCAATCCGGACTACGACGCACTTTATGAGGTCCGCTTGCTCTCGCGAGGTCGCTTCTCTTTGTATGCGCCATTGTAGCACGTGTGTAGCCCTACTCGTAAGGGCCATGATGACTTGACGTCATCCCCACCTTCCTCCAGTTTATCACTGGCAGTCTCCTTTGAGTTCCCGGCCTAACCGCTGGCAACAAAGGATAAGGGTTGCGCTCGTTGCGGGACTTAACCCAACATTTCACAACACGAGCTGACGACAGCCATGCAGCACCTGTCTCAGAGTTCCCGAAGGCACCAAAGCATCTCTGCTAAGTTCTCTGGATGTCAAGAGTAGGTAAGGTTCTTCGCGTTGCATCGAATTAAACCACATGCTCCACCGCTTGTGCGGGCCCCCGTCAATTCATTTGAGTTTTAACCTTGCGGCCGTACTCCCCAGGCGGTCGACTTAACGCGTTAGCTCCGGAAGCCACGCCTCAAGGGCACAACCTCCAAGTCGACATCGTTTACGGCGTGGACTACCAGGGTATCTAATCCTGTTTGCTCCCCACGCTTTCGCACCTGAGCGTCAGTCTTTGTCCAGGGGGCCGCCTTCGCCACCGGTATTCCTCCAGATCTCTACGCATTTCACCGCTACACCTGGAATTCTACCCCCCTCTACAAGACTCTAGCCTGCCAGTTTCGAATGCAGTTCCCAGGTTGAGCCCGGGGATTTCACATCCGACTTGACAGACCGCCTGCGTGCGCTTTACGCCCAGTAATTCCGATTAACGCTTGCACCCTCCGTATTACCGCGGCTGCTGGCACGGAGTTAGCCGGTGCTTCTTCTGCGGGTAACGTCAATCGACAGGGTTATTAACCCTGTCGCCTTCCTCCCCGCTGAAAGTACTTTACAACCCGAAGGCCTTCTTCATACACGCGGCATGGCTGCATCAGGCTTGCGCCCATTGTGCAATATTCCCCACTGCTGCCTCCCGTAGGAGTCTGGACCGTGTCTCAGTTCCAGTGTGGCTGGTCATCCTCTCAGACCAGCTAGGGATCGTCGCCTAGGTGAGCCGTTACCCCACCTACTAGCTAATCCCATCTGGGCACATCCGATGGCAAGAGGCCCGAAGGTCCCCCTCTTTGGTCTTGCGACGTTATGCGGTATTAGCTACCGTTTCCAGTAGTTATCCCCCTCCATCAGGCAGTTTCCCAGACATTACTCACCCGTCCGCCACTCGTCAGCAAAGCAGCAAGCTGCTTCCTGTTACCGTTCGACTTGCATGTGTTAGGCCTGCCGCCAGCGTTCAATCTGAGCCATGATCAAACTCTTCAATTTAAAAGTTTGATGCTCAATGAATTAAACTTCGTAATGAATTACGTGTTCACTCGTTGAGACTTGGTATTCATTTAGTGTCCGAAGACATTAAGAATCCATGTCACTTTGAGTGCCCACACAGATTGTCTGATAAATTGTTAAAGAGCAGTTGCGACGCGCTTCAGCGCTCTGTCGCGAGGTGGCGTATATTACGCTTTCCTCTTTCAGAGTCAACCCGTTATTTCAGGATTTTTTCTCTTCAACCGACCGGGTTGTCTGTGAAGTGATTCACATCCGCCGTGTCGATGGAGGCGCATTATAGGGAGCCGCCGAGGAATGACAAGCGGAAAAATGCATTTTTATTTCAACCGCTCACCTTTTCACCAAAACGTCTATTTTTGGTGCTTTTTAATCTCTTTTGGCAGATCTGCCAGACTAGTTATCACCCAGTCAGCTGCATTTTCTGCTTCTGGGGTGACTGGTTTACCGGTCCGCACTAATACTTTGGTTCCCACACCCGCCGCCGCCGCTGCCTGCATATCCTCCAGTTTATCGCCCACCATAAAAGACGCGGCCATATCAATGTGCAGGAATTCCTGTGCAGAGATAAACATGCCCGGGTGTGGCTTACGGCAATCACATGCCTGACGATACGCTTCTACTGTTCCCTGTGGATGATGCGGACAATAATAGATGCCATCAAGATCGACGCCACGATCGGCCAGAGACCAGTCCATCCATTCCGTCAGCGTCTCGAACTGCGCTTCGGAGAATTTACCCCGGGCGATACCGGACTGATTAGTTACCACCACCAGCGCATAGCCCATCTCTTTCAGCTGGCGCATGGCATCTATTACGCCCTCGATAAATTCGAACTCATCAATCTCATGGACGTAACCGTGATCCACATTAATTGTGCCGTCACGATCGAGAAAAATTGCGGGTACAGATTTTGCCACCGGTTTGCTCCTGAAAAAGGCTTGTTCAGCTAGTATCTCATGAATCGCAGCGCAATAAAGTGCTCATCGCACAGAGGTGGATTGATTTAGACGTCTGGATGCCTTAACATCCATTTTGTTTACGGTCATTCCCCGTATCTGGCAGAAGAAAATGCCACGGCTAACTTACATACGATAAAAATAATCTAATGATTAAACTTTCCAATATCACCAAAGTGTTCCAGCAGGGGAACCGAACCATTCAGGCGCTGAACAACGTCAGCCTGAATGTGCCTGCTGGTCAGATTTATGGCGTCATTGGCGCATCGGGTGCGGGTAAAAGTACGCTGATCCGGTGTGTTAACCTGCTTGAGCGCCCGACCCAGGGCAGCGTAGAAGTTGGCGGCCAGGAGCTTACCGCTCTCTCAGAGAAAGAACTCACCAAAGCGCGTCGCCAGATTGGCATGATTTTCCAGCACTTTAACCTGCTGGCCTCACGCACGGTTTTTGGAAACGTGGCGTTGCCGCTGGAGCTGGATAACACACCAAAAGAAGAGGTTACCCGACGCGTCACCGAACTGCTGGATCTGGTTGGGCTGGGTGATAAGCATGACAGCTACCCGGCCAACCTCTCAGGCGGGCAAAAGCAGCGTGTAGCAATCGCTCGCGCGCTGGCAAGCAACCCAAAAGTGCTGCTGTGTGATGAAGCCACCAGCGCGTTAGATCCGGCCACCACGCGTTCTATCCTGGAACTGCTGAAAGACATTAACCGTCGTCTGGGCCTGACTATCCTCCTTATTACGCACGAAATGGACGTGGTGAAGCGTATCTGTGACTGCGTCGCCGTCATCAGCAACGGTGAGCTGATTGAGCAGGACACGGTCAGCGAAGTCTTCTCGCACCCGAAAACGCCTCTGGCTCAGCAGTTCATTCAGTCCACACTGCATCTGGATATTCCGGAAGATTATCTGGAACGTTTAAAAACAGACGCAACGCCTGACAGCGTCCCGATGCTGCGCATGGAGTTCACGGGCCAGTCCGTTGACGCACCGCTGCTGTCCGAAACCGCGCGTCGCTTTAACGTGAATAACAACATTATTAGCGCGCAGATGGACTACGCCGGTGGCGTGAAGTTCGGCATTATGCTGACGGAAATGCACGGCACACAGGAAGAAACCCAGGCGGCAATTGCCTGGCTGCAAGAACATCACGTAAAAGTAGAGGTGCTGGGTTATGTCTGAGCCGATGATGTGGCTACTGGTTCGCGGCGTTTGGGAAACGCTGGCAATGACCTTCGTATCGGGCTTTTTTGGTTTTGTGATTGGGCTGCCGGTCGGCGTACTGCTGTACGTCACGCGCCCGGGTCAAATTATTGAAAACGCGAAGCTGTATCGCACGCTCTCTGCGCTGGTGAACATTTTCCGTTCTATACCGTTTATTATCCTGCTGGTGTGGATGATTCCGTTTACACGCGTTATTGTCGGGACGTCGATTGGTTTGCAGGCGGCAATTGTCCCGCTAACCGTAGGCGCCGCGCCGTTTATCGCCCGTATGGTGGAAAACGCCCTGCTGGAAATCCCAACAGGCCTGATTGAAGCTTCCCGCGCTATGGGTGCGACGCCAATGCAGATCGTTCGCAAAGTTCTGCTGCCTGAGGCGCTGCCTGGGCTGGTGAATGCAGCAACCATCACGCTTATCACCCTGGTCGGTTATTCCGCGATGGGCGGCGCCGTGGGTGCTGGCGGTTTAGGGCAGATTGGATATCAGTACGGCTATATTGGCTATAACGCTACCGTAATGAATACCGTTCTGGTATTGCTGGTTGTGCTGGTTTACTTAATCCAATTCTCTGGCGATCGTATCGTCCGGGCTGTTACGCATAAATAACGTTACAAACAACACAAACTCGACGAGTTAAGGATATAACATGGCGTTTAAATTTAAGACCTTTGCAGCAGTAGGCGCACTGATTGGTTCGCTGGCACTGGTGGGTTGCGGTCAGGACGAAAAAGATCCGAACCACATCAAAGTAGGCGTTATCGTCGGTGCAGAGCAGCAGGTTGCTGAGGCCGCGCAGAAAATCGCGAAAGAAAAATATGGCCTGGACGTTGAGCTGGTGACCTTCAACGATTACGTTCTGCCGAACGAAGCGCTGAGCAAAGGCGACATTGACGCTAACGCCTTCCAGCATAAACCGTACCTGGATCAACAGATCAAAGATCGCGGCTACAAGCTGGTTGCTGTCGGTAACACCTTCGTTTACCCGATTGCCGGTTATTCCAAGAAAATTAAATCTCTGGATGAACTCCAGCCGGGTTCACAGGTTGCCGTCCCTAACGACCCAACCAACCTTGGCCGTTCGCTGCTTCTGCTCCAGAAAGTGGGCCTGATTAAACTGAAAGAAGGTGTTGGCCTGTTGCCGACCGTTCTGGACGTGACCGAAAACCCGAAAAATCTGAAAATTGTTGAGCTGGAAGCCCCTCAGCTGCCACGTTCTCTGGACGATGCACAGATCGCGCTGGCCGTTATCAACACCACTTACGCCAGCCAGATCGGTTTGACCCCTGCGAAAGATGGCATCTTTGTTGAAGACAAAGATTCCCCGTACGTCAACCTGATCGTGACTCGCGAAGACAACAAGGACGCGGAAAACGTGAAGAAATTCCTGCAGGCATATCAGTCTGAAGAAGTTTACCAGGAAGCCAATAAGGTGTTTAACGGCGGCGCGGTTAAAGGCTGGTAATCTCACCTCAGTGTAATATCATCAAGACGGGCATTTGCCCGTCTTGTCATTTGTGCGGTCAACTGCTTCAATATCTGACGTTTTGATTATCCACTGAGGAACTATTATGCGTGCTTTACCGATCTGTCTTTTAGCACTGATGCTGAGCGGCTGTTCTATGCTAAGCAGATCTCCTGTTGAACCCGTTCAAAGCACTGCAACCCCGCCAAAAGCGGAGCCAGCAAAACCGAAAGCGCCTCGCGCTGCGCCGGTACGTATTATTACTAAAGCCGACGAGCTGGTCGGTAAGCCATTCCGTGAACTGGGCGAAGTGAGCGGCGAATCCTGCCAGGCAACGAATCAGGACTCCCCTCCAAATATCCCAACAGCCCGCAAGCGTATGCAAATCAACGCGTCGAAAATGAAAGCCAACGCGGTGCTGCTGCACAGTTGCGAGGTCACCAGTGGTACGCCGGGCTGCTACCGTCAGGCGGTATGTATCGGTTCTGCGCTTAACATCACGGCGAAATGAGTTCATTTCAGTTCGAGCCGATAGGCGTTATCCGCTCCCCTTATAAAGAAAAGTTCGCCGTGCCGCGTCAGCCGGGACTGGTCCTTAACGGCGGCGGCGAGCTGCATCTTGTCGCGCCGTATAATCAGGCCGATGCAGTGCGCGGGCTTGAGGCATTCAGCCATTTATGGGTGGTGTTTGTGTTTCACCAGACCATGGAAGGCGGCTGGCGTCCTACCGTGCGTCCTCCTCGTCTGGGCGGAAATGCCAGAATGGGAGTTTTTGCCACCCGCTCAACGTTCCGACCGAATCCAGTCGGGATGTCGCTGGTCGAACTGAAAGGGATACGCTGTCAGAAAGATCGGGTGATCCTGGAGTTAGGTAGCCTTGACCTGGTTGATGGTACGCCGGTCATCGATATTAAACCTTACCTGCCCTTCGCCGAAGCGCTGCCGGATGCCCGTGCAAGCTATGC
This sequence comes from Enterobacter sp. DSM 30060, assembly GCF_013375955.1. Taxonomy (NCBI): domain Bacteria; kingdom Pseudomonadati; phylum Pseudomonadota; class Gammaproteobacteria; order Enterobacterales; family Enterobacteriaceae; genus Enterobacter; species Enterobacter sp. DSM 30060. The sequence goes on along the minus strand of NZ_CP056118.1, from coordinate 2,659,421 downwards.
TCAGGACGCCCCACAGGCAGAGATGCCGGTTTACTTCACATCTGAAATAACGACGCAAATCAGCCAGCTGGAAAAGCGCTATCCTCGTCTGCGTGACTTTATCGTCGAAGTCCTGGCGCAGGACCCTCGTCCCGCCTACCGCAAAGAGGAAGACGCCGGAAAAACGTACGCCGTCTGGCTGCTGGACTTTAACGTGCGCTGGCGCGTAACTGATGCAGGTTTTGAAGTGTTTGCCCTGGAACCCAGGTAATTTTGTTCTCCTCTCTTTTGGCATCTTTGCCACACTGGTAAACTAAACCACTTTTTTTGTGTCAGGCTGGTGTTTCAGCCTGTTCCAATCGTCGAAATGGAACCGTAACAACATGCGTACTAGCCAATATCTGCTCTCCACTCTGAAGGAGACACCTGCCGACGCCGAGGTGATCAGCCACCAGCTGATGCTGCGCGCCGGGATGATCCGCAAGCTGGCCTCCGGGTTATACACCTGGCTGCCGACCGGCGTGCGCGTCCTGAAAAAAGTCGAAAACATCGTGCGTGAAGAGATGAACAACGCCGGTGCTATCGAGGTGTTAATGCCGGTCGTTCAGCCTTCTGAACTGTGGCAGGAGAGCGGTCGCTGGGAGCAGTACGGTCCTGAACTGCTGCGTATTGCCGATCGTGGCGATCGTCCATTCGTTCTCGGCCCAACGCATGAAGAAGTGATCACCGATCTGATCCGTAACGAGCTGAGCTCTTACAAACAGCTGCCGCTGAACTTCTTCCAGATCCAAACCAAGTTCCGTGACGAAGTGCGCCCACGCTTTGGCGTGATGCGCTCTCGCGAATTCCTGATGAAAGATGCCTACTCTTTCCATACTTCTCAGGAATCACTGCAAGAGACCTACGACAAAATGTACGCGGCCTACAGCAAAATCTTCTCCCGCATGGGGCTGGATTTCCGTGCTGTACAGGCTGATACCGGTTCAATCGGCGGTAGCGCCTCTCATGAATTCCAGGTTCTGGCGCAGAGCGGCGAGGACGATGTAATTTTCTCTGACTCCTCTGATTACGCCGCCAACATTGAGTTCGCAGAAGCGCTGGCACCAAAAGAACCACGCGGCGCGGCAACGCAAGAGATGACGCTGGTTGATACGCCAAACGCGAAAACCATCGCCGAGCTGGTTGAACAGTTTAATCTGCCGATCGAAAAAACCGTGAAAACCCTGCTGGTGAAATCGGCTGAAGGCAGCGCTTACCCGCTGGTAGCCCTGCTGGTCCGTGGCGATCACGAGCTGAACGAAGTGAAAGCCGAGAAGCTGCCGCAGGTTGCCAGCCCGCTGACCTTCGCGACGGAAGCCGAAATCCGCGCCGTGGTGAACGCAGGCCCAGGTTCTCTGGGTCCGGTGAATATGCCTGTTCCTGTAGTGATTGACCGCACCGTTGCGGCGATGAGCGACTTCGCTGCGGGCGCAAACATCGACGGTATACACTACTTCGGCATCAACTGGGATCGTGACGTGGCGACGCCGGAAGTGGCTGACATCCGTAACGTGGTCGCAGGCGATCCAAGCCCGGACGGCAAGGGTACCCTGATGATCAAACGCGGTATCGAAGTAGGCCACATCTTCCAGCTGGGCGATAAGTACTCGCGCGCAATGAACGCTGCCGTTCAGGGCGAAGATGGTCGTAACCAGGTTCTGACCATGGGCTGCTACGGCATTGGGGTAACGCGCGTTGTTGCGGCCGCTATCGAGCAGAACTATGACGAACGCGGAATCGTCTGGCCGGATAACATCGCGCCGTTCCAGGTGGCGATCCTGCCAATGAACATGCACAAGTCTTACCGCGTGCAGGAGCTGGCAGAGAAACTCTACGCTGAGCTGAGCGCGAAAGGTATCGACGTGCTGATGGATGACCGTAAAGAGCGTCCTGGCGTGATGTTTGCTGATATGGAACTGATCGGTATTCCACACACCATCGTCATCGGCGACCGTAACCTCGACAGCGATGAGATTGAATACAAGTACCGTCGCAACGGCGAAAAACAGATGATCAAGACGGGCGACATTCTTGATTACCTGGTGAAAGCCATCAAAGGCTAAGAAACAAAAAAACCCCGCCAGTGCGGGGTTTTTTAATGGCTATAACTTATTTGCTTTCGCAGTCTTTACCCGCAGCAAACTTCGCGTCTTTATCTGCCACCAGCGTTTTCACCAGCTCACCGCTATCGGGGTTTGGCTCCAGCGTAAAATGCCCTTCAACCGTCAGCAACACTGGTTTGCTGTCGTTACCGCGCGCGACGGCATAGTCACGCTCCAGCTGGGCATTGTTCGCCACGCTGACTTTCTTCCCGGTTGCACAGTCAGTGAAGATTGCCGCATCCGCCATGTAGAAATACATCCCTCGCATCGCCATTGGGGTTGCAGGCAGGGTCGCTTTTACCGGGGCCAGCGTGTAGTTGAACTGGGATTCAATCGGATTGCCTTCGCGATCGAGCATCTCCATCCCCTCGCCTTTGGCGCGGAAATACGTTTTATCGCCCGTGGTATCAGTCAATACCAGCTTTTCAGCCGTACGCGCCCATGTTCCGTATGTTGCAAAAGAAGACGGCTCTTTCGCCCCCTGATAGCGCTGGTTCATCACCCAAGTGCCATCTTTTTGCAGGAACAGAGAGGTTTCGATGCCTTCACAATCTGCACATGGCAATACGCCGCGCCAGCTCTGCTGCATCGGCTTCAATTCTTCGTTTTGCGTTGGCTGTAGTACCTGTGTTTCTGAACGGTTGTTACAGCCAAAAAGCGCGAACAGGCTTGTCACGGCCAGCGCTGATAATAATGCTTTTTTCACAATACATTCCTTATGAAAAAGTGTGTCCCTTTCGTCACATTACGGGTGACGGACTTTGCCACGCAGTGACTTTACGGTGGATTTCTGCGCCTTCGATGACAACCGACGTTCTTTCGATGCCCGCGTTGGACGTGTTGCCCGGCGACTTTTTTGTACAGCCGTCAGCTCTTTTATGACCGCCGCCAGTCTGGAAAGTGCCGCTTCCCGGTTCATTTCCTGGCTGCGATATTCCTGCGCTTTAATCACAATCACACCTTCACTGGTGATCAGATGATGGCTGGCGGCGAGCAGGCTTTCTTTATAATACTCTGGCAGGCTGGAGGCCCGGATGTCAAAGCGCAAATGGATAGCCGTTGAGGCCTTGTTAACGTGCTGCCCCCCTGCGCCCTGAGCACGGATGGCGGTGATCTCCAGCTCGTGATCAGGGATGCTGACGTTTCGGGACAACTCAATCATGATACGGGCTGCCAGGCCGTGAGATGAATTTCCAGATTATTCTGAGAATCGGAAAGCCAGATGGCGCCGTCCTGAATCGTTGCCTGAAGCGCCATTGTCCGGCTGGCGAATGCGCTCAGCTGTGCCAGTTGTTCATCGTCCAGATACCAGACGGTAAGATTTTTGAACTGCGCACATTTATTTTTGTTTTGCTGCCACCAGATCTCCGCCGCGCGCTGGTTGTAGGCAAACAACGCCACTTCAGCTGACTGGGTGCACGCCTTTTTGATCCGGCGTTCATCCGGCAGGCCAAGCTCAATCCATAAATCGATACCCAGATGATCGTTGCGCAGCCAGGCTTCCGGTTCATCTTCCGCGCTTAAACCACGGGTAAATTGCAGACGCTCGTCGGCATACTTAATCCACGCCAGCAGGCGCAGCATCATGCGCTCCTGGGTTTCAGAAGGGTGACGCGCCAGCGTCAATGACGCATCCAGAAACTGGTTACGGTCAAGATCCGCCACATTGACCACAGCTTTATAAATTGTCGCTTTCAGCGCCATGAGAGAACTCCTTTCGAATCAGGCGTACATTGTAGCGAAAACCGCAGCAAAAGGCTGTTACGAGGTGGTGGCACCCCGTTATCAAGGCGCTGATATTGCTTAAATGAGTATGGTATAGTCACCTTGCTAAACCGAGTTTAACTTCGTAGGCTTAATGATATCTCACAGTAAGTCAGTACGCTGGCAGGAGGTGATGTGAATAATTATTGTGAGTTGATTCGCAGACGGTATGCGGAAATTGCCAGCGGAGATCTGGGGTACATCCCGGATGCGTTGGGCTGTGTATTGAACGTGCTGAATGAAGTGGCCTCTGATGAGAGCCTTTCTGAATCGGTCAGGGAAAAAGCAGCGTATGCTGCGGCGAATTTACTGGTGAGCGATTATGTCGATGAATGATATCTATCAACCCATCAATTGTGATGACTATGACAACCTCGAACTCGCCTGCCAGCATCATTTTATACTGACGCTGGAGCTAAAAGATGGCGAAGTGCTAAAGGCAAAGGCCAGCGATCTGGTTTCCCGTAAAAATGTGGAATACCTGGTTGTGGAAGATGCAGGTGCAACGCGTGAGCTACGCCTCGACAAAATTGCCAGTTTCAGCCATCCGGAAATCGGCACCGTCGTGGTGAGCGAATCCTGATAACCAACGGGCAGCCAGGCTGCCCGTTACGCTTTCCATTCAAAATTGACACCCGCTTCAGCCCACCCTTCCTGGGTAATAAACACACCTGCCGCCGCGATGAGCGTGTCGCCGTAAAACACAAGCGGCGTGGTATCACGTCGCCAGGGCGGAACGTTCTGTTCCTGCCAGATTTTCTTCAGTTTACGCCCGCCGTTACGCCCAACGATATGCAGCATGCCGCTGGCCCTGAAGCGTATGGTGACGTTCTCGTCCGGCTCAGGTAGACGCACATTGCCCGAATGGCTTAACGCAACGACACCGGCATTCAACGGTAGCGTTAGTGCTTTTTCCGGCGACGGCCAGTCGAGCACAACGTCAGCCAGCGACGGCACAGATTTCACCCACCATAGTTGCTCTTTATAGCGCCTGACGTCATAACCATTCAGGTGTATACACGGTGCGGCATCTTCCCGCGCCTGTGCAACTTCTTCCCAGATACGGTTGAGCATCGCCCGGGACGGCATAACCGCACGGTGGGAAGCCAGCCAGCGACGAATCAGAGCAGCCCGACGCACGGGGCTCATCACTTTCAACGGCGCAATGTTCAGGGCACCGTCAGCGGTAGTCAGCGTATTCAGCTCCCCGCTCAGCAACTCATCCAGCAAGCTTTCCTGTTCAGCACAAAGCATGGCACTTCTGGCCACCGCTTCGGAAAAATGGGCCCAGCGCTCACTCAGCAGCGGTAAGACGCGCAGGCGCAGGAAGTTACGGTCGTAACTGTCGTCCTGATTGCTTTCGTCTTCAATCCAGCGCAGATGATGTTGCTGCGCCCAGGCTTCCAGTGATGCGCGCGTCTCACCCAGTAGCGGGCGGATGAGCTCTGTTTCAGCAAAACCAGCACGCTCAGGCATGGCGGATAAACCCGCAGGCCCGCTGCCCCGCTTGAGCGCCAGTAAAAACGTCTCGCACTGGTCGTCCAGATGCTGCGCGGTGACCAACGCTTCTCCAGGCTGTAACGCGCCGGAAAACGCGGCGTAGCGGGCTTTGCGCGCCTGCGCCTCAATACCCAGCCCTTCATCCTCAAGCGTGACGCGTTCAACGATTAGCGGGATCGCCCACCCTGAGCACACCGCTTCGCAGTGCGCCACCCAGTCGTCGGCATGGGGGCTTAAGCCGTGATGGATATGCATCGCCCGCAGCTGGACGTCAGGCTCACGGTCGCGCCAGAGCTTAAGACGGTGCAGCAAAACGGTGGAATCCACGCCACCGCTGAACCCCACCAGCAGCTGGCGGTAGGGTGAAACGGCGTGCGCGATAGCGGGTAAGGTCATAGGAAATTACACATAAAAAATGCCCGAACTGAACGGGCATTATCACACATGACGGCGATTACTGCTGATAAAGCTCCAGCGGCAGACCGTCCGGATCGTTGAAAAAAGTGAAACGTTTATCGGTGAAGGGATCGATGCGAATTGCTTCACAGGCCACGCCGTGGGCTTCCAGATGCTTTACCGCGCTGTCCAGGTTATCGACGCTGAAGGCCAGGTGGCGCAGGCCGCAGGCTTCCGGGCGCGAAGGACGCGCTGGCGGGAAAGGAAAAGAGAACAGTTCAATCACATATTGTCCGTTTAACGCCAGATCGCCTTTCCAGGAATCGCGCTCCTCGCGGTAGGCCTCGCTCAACAGCGTAAAGCCGAGAATGTCGCAGTAAAAGGCCTTACTTTTCGCGTAATCGGTGGCAATGATCGCAATATGATGAACAGCTTTTAAACCCAGCATAGTTTCTCCTTTTTATGATGTCCTGAACGTTACAACCGACAACCCGCCCCTGGCAAGCGGCCCCTTTTATTTTAGGACTCTCACCCAGTACACACCGTTATCATCGCGTTTCGCACCGTGAATATCCGTCTCAAAGCCCGGATAGTGGCGCCCTATCGAACAAAGCATCAGCAGGAAATCGAGCACCGCCCGGCTCTCCTCGGTGATCATCTCGCCCGGCATCAGCAGCGGTACGCCCGGTGGATAAGGCAGGATCATGTTGGCTGATACCCGCCCGACCAGGTTCTCCAGCTCAATGGTTTCAACCTCCCCTTTCACCTGGCGCTGCCACGCCCTGTGCGGCGTCAGCTTCATTTCAGGCAGAACATCAAATGCCTGCAGCATCAGGCGCGGCAGATCGTGCTGGCGGATCAGCCTGTGGATCCCCTGGGCCAGATCCTGAATACGCATATTGCGGTAGAAGTCAGGATCTTCCGCGTAGAGATCCGGCAGCATATTCTTCACCCGCAGGTTAAGATCGTATGCGCGCTTAAACTCCATAAGCCCGCGCAGCAGGCCCATCGCGCGGGTTTTATCGATCCCGATACTGAACAGGAACAGCAAATTATAGGGGCCGGTTTTCTCCACCACCACGCCGCGCTCATCAAGGAACTTCGCCACCAGCGCAGCCGGGATCCCTTCCTCACCCATCACACCCTGCTCATCCATACCCGGCGTCAGGATCGTCACCTTAACCGGATCGAGGAACATGTGGTCTGCATCAGCATCCCGAAAACCGTGCCAGCTCTCCCCCGGCGCGACGGGCCAGCATTCTGCTTCATCAATCTCTTCCGGCTGCCAGATATCAAAGAACCAGCCGTCCGCTTCATCTTTAAGTCGCTGAACCTCTTTTCGGAAATGCAGCGCCCGCTCCACCGAACGATTAATAAGGCGTTTCCCGGGATTACCGCGCAGCATCGCCGCCGCCGTTTCGATGGACGCCACCAGCGGGTAGCTGGGCGACGTGGTCGTGTGCATCATGAAGGCTTCGTTGAAGGTGTCCTCGTCGTATTCGCCCTTGATGTGAATGAGAGACGCCTGGGAAAACGCGGCCAGCATTTTGTGCGTCGACTGCGTCTCGAAGAACACCTTGCCCGGCACCCGCTCGCCGCTCATCCCACTTTTACCCGAGTAAATCGGGTGGAAATTGGTGTAAGGCACCCACGCGGAGTCAAAGTGAATCGACGGCACGTCCAGCGTCTGCTTGATCCAGTTCGTGTTGTAAAGCAGCCCGTCATAGGTGGAGTTGGTGATCACCGCATGCACAGGCCAGCTTGCCTCGGGGATCACCGCGATCTTATTTTCAATGGCTTCATGCGCGAACTCACGGCGAGGAATGCCGCCGAGGATCCCCAGCGCATTACGCGTGGGAGACAGCCAGAGCGGCACGACGTCACTCATCATCAGCAAATGCGCCAGTGATTTATGGCAGTTCCGGTCAATCAGCAGGGTGCTACCGGCAGGCGCGGCATACATGCCGACGATCTTGTTCGATGTCGAGGTTCCGTTGGTCACCATGTAGCTCTGCTCGGCACCAAAGGTCCGGGCGATGTACTCTTCGGCTTCCAGATGCGGGCCGGTATGATCCAGCAGAGAGCCCAACTCGGTCACTGAAATCGACACGTCCGCCTTCAGCGTGTTACCGCCAAAGAAATCATAGAACAGGCATCCCACCGGGCTTTTTTGATAGGCCGTTCCCGCCATGTGGCCTGGCGTACAGAAGGTGTACTTCCCTTCATTCACATAGGTGAACAGCGCACGCGTAAACGGCGGGGTGATGTTATCCAGATATTCACCGGTGTACTGCTGAATGCGGGTCGCAATGTCCTCAGCCACGCCGAGCGCGTATTCGAAGAACCACAGCGCCATACGCATATCATGGGCGCTGACGTCCATGGTCGAGTGAGTGTTGATAAAGGCGTACAGCGGAAGATATTCGTTGAGCTTATTGATATCGCTGCACAACTCCATGTCGTATTCGTCCCAGTCGAATATCACGCCACAGATGCGCGGATTGTGTTCGATGAATTTCAGCAGGTCGGCGCTGTTTTGCGGCCAGATTAGCTGATATCCGCGTGCTTTAAGGGCTTGCTCCAGCTCCTTGATGGGTTCGTCTTTATAAAAGACGCCGTGTGGCCCCATGATGGCAATGATGTTCATGGTTTACCTCCTTGAAAAACATCAGATAAGCATAGTTAAGGTAAACGGCAGGTATAAAAAAAGCCGCAACAATGTGCGGCTTTTAGGATAATTGTGAGGCTTACGCGTAACCGTAGGTCATCAGACGCTGATAACGACGGTTGAGCAGATCTTCTGTGCTCAGCACGTCCAGATCCGCCAGATCTGCCAGCAGCTGCGCTTTCAGGGAAGCAGCCATCACTTCCGGCTTACGGTGCGCGCCACCCAGCGGTTCAGGGATAACGGTGTCGATCAGCTTCAGCTCTTTCAGACGTGGGGCAATGATGCCCATCGCTTCCGCAGCCAGCGGCGCTTTATCGGCACTTTTCCACAGAATGGAGGCACAGCCTTCCGGAGAGATAACGGAATAAGTGCTGTACTGCAGCATATTCACTTTATCGCCCACGCCAATTGCCAGCGCACCGCCGGAACCACCTTCACCGATAACGGTACAGATGACCGGCACTTTCAGGCGAGACATCTCACGCAGGTTGCGTGCGATGGCTTCAGACTGACCGCGCTCTTCTGCGCCAACACCCGGGTAAGCACCCGGGGTGTCGATGAAGGTGATGATTGGCATATTGAAACGCTCAGCCATCTCCATCAGACGCAGGGCCTTACGGTAGCCTTCTGGTGCTGGCATACCGAAGTTACGACGGATCTTCTCTTTGGTTTCACGGCCTTTCTGGTGACCAATGATCATCACCGGACGTCCATCCAGACGCGCGATACCGCCGACGATAGCTTTATCGTCAGCGTATGCGCGGTCGCCTGCCAGTTCGTCAAATTCGTCAAACGCCAGGCGGACATAATCCAGGGTGTACGGACGCTGTGGATGACGCGCCAGCTGGGCGATCTGCCATGCGCCGAGATCGGCAAAGATTTTGCGCGTCAGTTCTACGCTTTTTTCACGCAGACGATGCACTTCTTCGTCGATGTTAATATCCAGTTTTTCATCCTGACGGCTTACGGCTGTCAGAGAATCGATTTTCGCTTCCAGCTCTGCAATCGGCTGTTCGAAATCAAGGAAATTCAGACTCATAGTATTCCTGTATTAGTCAAACTCCAGTTCCACCTGCTCCGAACCAATGAGGCCACGGAGATCGTTCAGTAAACGATCGCTCGGAGAGACACGCCACGTTGCACCAAAGCGCAACCGCGCACGTGCATCCGCCCTCTGATAGTAGAGATGTACTGGAATGGTCCCCGAGCGGTGGGGTTCCAGAGACTGACGGAGTCGGTTTAAAAGCTGGTCATCAATTTGCCTGTCCGTCAGCGAGATAGCAAGCCCGCGAGCATATTTTTCCCGGGCTTCGTCAATGTCCATCACTTCACGGGCGGTCATTTTAAGCCCCCCGCTGAAGTCATCAAAGCTGACCTGTCCGCTGACGATAAGTATGCGGTCTTTTTCCAGCAATTGCTGGTATTTATCCAGCGCGTCGGTGAACAACATCACCTCCAGACGCCCGGAACGGTCATCCAGGGTACAGATGCCGATACGATTGCCGCGCTTGGTGACCATTACCCTTGCAGCAATCACGAGCCCCGCAGCCGTGGTGATTTTACCACGTTCTGTCGGATGCATGTCTTTAAGCCTGTGGCCGCCGACATAGCGCTCAATTTCTTTCAGATACTGGTTGATCGGGTGTCCCGTCAGGTACAGGCCTAACGTCTCACGCTCCCCATCCAGCACCACCTGTTCTGGCCAGGGCTGGCAGTTGGAATAGGACTGCTCGATCTGCTCTGGCTCTTCCGCCAGCACACCGAACATATCCGCCTGACCAATGGCTTCCGCTTTAGCATGCTGATCGGCCGCTTTCAGCGCATCGCCGAGCGAGTTCATCAGCGCGGCGCGGTGTGGCCCCAGCCGGTCAAACGCACCGGACATGATCAGTTTTTCCAGCACGCGCCGGTTCAGTTTTTTGGTATCGGTGCGGGCGCACAGGTCGAACAGCTCGCGGAAATAGCCGCCGTTTTTACGCGCTTCGATGATCGCCTCGATCGGCCCCTCACCCACGCCCTTGATCGCGCCGATCCCATAGACGATTTCCCCGTCATCGTTGACGTGGAAATGGTACAGGCCCGAGTTAATATCCGGCGGCAGGATCTTCAGCCCCATGCGCCAGCACTCGTCCACCAGGCCAACCACCTTTTCGGTGTTGTCCATATCGGCGGTCATTACCGCCGCCATAAACTCAGCGGGATAGTGAGCCTTCAGCCACAGCGTCTGATACGACACCAAAGCATAAGCGGCGGAGTGGGATTTGTTAAATCCGTACCCGGCGAATTTTTCCACCAGGTCGAAGATTTTCATCGCCAGTTCGCCATCGACGCCGTTTTTCTTCGCCCCATCTTCAAAGATGGAACGCTGCTTGGCCATCTCTTCCGGCTTTTTCTTACCCATCGCACGACGCAACATATCTGCGCCGCCAAGGGTGTAACCAGAAAGCACCTGGGCGATCTGCATGACCTGTTCCTGATACAGGATGATGCCGTAGGTTGGCTCCAGTACCGGTTTCAGGCTTTCATGCTGCCACTGCACATCCGGATAGGAAATCTCTTCGCGCCCGTGCTTACGGTCGATAAAGTTATCTACCATCCCCGACTGCAACGGGCCCGGACGGAACAGAGCCACCAGCGCGATCATATCTTCGAAGCAGTCTGGTTGCAGACGCTTAATCAAATCTTTCATGCCGCGGGATTCAAGCTGGAAGACGGCTGTCGTCTCGGAGCGTTGCAGCATGTCGAAACTTTTCTTGTCATCAAGCGGGATAGCCGCAATATCCAGCGGCGGCTCGCCGTTCTTCTCACGGCGGGCGTTGATCATCTCCAGCGCCCAGTTGATGATGGTCAACGTACGCAAACCAAGGAAGTCGAACTTCACAAGCCCGGCGTATTCAACGTCGTTCTTGTCGAACTGGGTGACCGGATGCTGACCCGCTTCATCGCAGTACAGCGGCGCGAAGTCAGTGATTTTGGTCGGGGCGATAACCACGCCCCCCGCATGCTTACCGGCGTTACGCGTGACGCCCTCCAGCTTGCGCGCCATGTCGATCAGCGCTTTCACCTCTTCGTCGGCTTCGTAGATTTCCGGCAGCTGAGGTTCAGCTTCAAAGGCTTTCGCCAGGGTCATGCCCGGATCGGGCGGCACCAGCTTAGAGATTCGATCGACAAAACCGTAGGGGTGGCCCAGAACGCGGCCCACGTCGCGGATAACCGCTTTCGCCGCCATCGTACCGAAGGTAATGATCTGTGAAACCGCATCACGACCGTACATATCGGCCACGTGCTCAATCACCTGGTCGCGTTTTTCCATGCAGAAGTCGACGTCGAAGTCGGGCATGGAGACACGTTCCGGGTTAAGGAAACGTTCGAACAGCAGGTCGAATTCCAGCGGATCGAGGTCGGTGATTTTCAGCGCATACGCCACCAGCGAGCCGGCACCTGAACCACGGCCCGGGCCAACCGGTACGCCGTTATCCTTCGACCACTGGATGAACTCCATTACGATCAGGAAGTAGCCAGGGAACCCCATCTGGTTGATCACCTGGAGTTCAATATCCAGACGCTCGTCATATTCAGGACGCTTCTCTTTACGGACCGCTTCATCCGGGAAGAGGAATTCCAGACGCTCTTCAAGGCCCTCTTTCGATTTCATGACCAGGAAATCTTCCGTGGTCATGTCGCCCGTCGGGAACTGCGGCAGGAAATATTCGCCGAGACGCACGGTGACGTTGCAGCGCTTGGCAATCTCTACGCTGTTTTCCAGCGCTTCCGGGATGTCGGAGAAGAGCTCACACATTTCCTCTTCGCTGCGCATGTACTGCTGCGATGAGTAGTTGCGAGGACGTTTCGGATCGTCGAGGGTGAAGCCGTCGTGGATAGCGACGCGAATTTCATGTGCGTCAAAATCGCCCGGCTCAAGGAAGCGCACATCGTTGGTGGCTACCACAGGCAGGCCACGCGCTTCCGCCAGGGCGACGGCCGCATGCAGATAGCTCTCTTCATCCGCACGCCCGGTACGGATTAGCTCCAGGTAATAGCGATCCGGGAAATACTCTTCGTAGAACGAGACGCACTGATCCACCAGCACGTTGTTCCCGCGCAGCAGACATTTGCCGACATCACCCATACGGCCACCGGAGATCAGCAGCAGACCTTCGTTCAGCTCCGCCAGCCAGTCGCGGTCAATCCATGGACCCAGCGCGCCGTAGCCGCGCTGGTAGGCTTTTGAGATCAGCAGAGTGAGGTTCTGATAGCCCGTGTTATTCATGGCTAACACGGAAATTTGCGTCATCTCATCGCCGAGCAGGTCGCTCTGCACGTGGAAATCCGCGCCGACGATGGGCTTTAATCCTGCGCCATGCGCCGTTCCGTAGAACTTCACCAGGCCACACAGGTTGGTAAAATCGGTGATCGCCAGCGCAGGCATGCCAAGCGAGGCCGCCTTCTTTACCAGCGGCCCGGTCTTTGCCAGCCCATCGATCATGGAGTAGTCGCTATGCACCCGCAGGTGTACGAAACGTGGTTCAGCCATCTTCAGATCCCGCGTTACTTAATTGCTTGCGTCTTGATTCAGGACACCAGTCCCAGCGCGCGTTTCACCGGGCCAAAGCTGCGCCGATGATGTTCAGTTGCGCCATGTTCAGCCAGCTTTTCCAGATGGAAAGCCGTTGGATATCCCTTGTGCTGGGCGAAACCATACGCGGGATAAGTGAGGTCCAGCGCGGCCATTTCGGCATCGCGCGTCACTTTGGCAATGATTGACGCCGCACTGATTTCCGCGACGCGGCTATCGCCTTTAACAACAGCCATTGAAGGCATCGGCAGCGCCGGGCAACGGTTACCGTCGATCAGCACATACTCAGGCACAATCTTCAGGCCAGCAACGGCACGCTGCATCGCCAGCATGGTGGCGTGCAGAATGTTCAGATCGTCGATCTCATCCGGCTCTGCGCGCCCGAGACTCCAGGCCAGCGCCTTCTCTTTAATTTCATCGAACAGCGCCAGGCGGCGCTTTTCGCTCAGTTTTTTCGAGTCGTTCAGGCCAGGGATCGGGCGGGCTGGATCGAGGATCACCGCCGCGGTCACAACGGCACCCACTAACGGACCACGACCGACTTCATCCACACCGGCAACGAGGTGGGTATGGGGATAAATAAATTCCATCATTGTGCTAACTCCAGCACCGCATCGGCCGCCTGCTCATCAGCATTACAGCGGATCAGTTGATGCAGTTCACGGAAAGTATCATGCATCTGGTGGCTGGTTTTACCGTTGGCCAGCAGCGGCAGTAATGCATCAGCCAGTGCCTGCGGCTGGCATTCATCCTGCAAGAGTTCTTTCACCAGCTCGCGACCTGCAAGCAGGTTTGGCAGGGATACGTAGTCTGTTTTTACCAGACGTTTTGCCAGCCAGAAGGTAAACGGTTTCATGCGATAACCGACCACCATTGGGCATTTTGCCAGCATACACTCCAGCGCAGCCGTGCCGGAAGCCAGCAGTGCGGCATCGCTCGCAAACATGGCTTGCCGTCCTTTCCCGTCCAGCAGGCGGACGTGAAGATCCGGGGCAACCTCGGCTTTGATACGCTCAAACTGCTCGCGGCGTTTGGCATTCACCAGCGGCACGACCACTTCAAGGTCTGGGTACGTCTTGCGGAGAATTTGCGCCGTTTTCAGGAAATCGGCACTGAGCATTTCAACTTCCGCACCCCGGCTCCCTGGCAGCAGCGCCAGACAGTGCACATCATGCGGGATGCCCAGTTCGTCACGCGCCGCATTTTTATCAGGGTCCAGCGGCATGGCATCCGCCATGGTATGACCGATAAAACGGCACGGGACATTAAACCTGTCGTAAAACGCTTTTTCGAAAGGCAGAAAAGCCAGCACCAGATTGGTGGACCGTCCGATTTTGAAAACGCGTTTCTGTCGCCACGCCCACACGGACGGGCTGACGTAATGGATAGTTTTGATCCCCTGCTTTTTCAGGTTCCCTTCAAGGGTAATATTGAAATCAGGTGCATCAATGCCGACAAAGACATCGGGCTTGAGGTCGGTAAAGCGGCGGGTAAGATCGGCGCGAATATGCAGCAGGCGACGCAGGCGGCCCAGCACCTCGACGATGCCCATCACAGCCAGCTCTTCCATTTCATACCAGGCTTCACAGCCTTCGGCCTGCATCAGCGGCCCAGCCACGCCCACAAAGCGGGCATTGGGTACACGGGCTTTAAGCGCGCGGATAAGACCTGCACCAAGAATATCGCCGGAGGTTTCTCCGGCGACCAGGGCGATAGTAAGCGGACGACTGTCGACCATTAACGAATCAGACCACGGGTTGAACGTTCAAAGAATTCCATGAACGTTTTCACTTCAGGGTGCTTATTCGCCAGCTCGGCAATTTCCGGCTTCGCCTCTTCCAGCGTTTTACCGCTACGGTACAGCAATTTGTACGCGTTGCGGATCGCGGTAATCGCTTCGCGGCTAAAGCCACGACGCTTAAGGCCTTCAATGTTCACGCCAAACGGCGTGGCATGGTTGCCCTGCGCAATCACAAACGGTGGGACGTCCTGCGCCACACCGGAGCACCCGCCGACCATCACGTGTGCACCGATGATGCAGAACTGATGGACTGCGGTCATGCCGCCAATAATTGCGAAATCATCGACCGATACGTGCCCCGCCAGCGTTGCGTTGTTGGCGAGAATACAGCGGCTACCCACGGTACAGTCGTGCGCAATATGCGCATTAACCATAAACAGGTTGTCGCTGCCCACCTTCGTCAATCCACCGCCTTGCGTTGTACCACGATGAATGGTGACGCTTTCGCGAATGCGGTTACGATCGCCGATTTCCACGCGGGTCGGTTCGCCAGCATACTTAAGATCCTGGTTAACTTCGCCGATGGAGGCGAACTGATAGATCTCATTGTTGCAGCCAATGGTGGTATGACCATTCACGACAACGTGAGATTTCAGTACTGTACCCTCACCAATTTCGACATGGGGTCCAACAATACAAAACGGGCCAATGTGGACGTGTGCGCCAATGATGGCACCCGTTTCCACAATGGCGGTAGGATGAATAAAGGCGGATTTATCAATCACGTATCAGGCCTCCCGGCTACGCGCACACATCATTGTCGCTTCGCAAACAACTTTGCCGTCAACCATAGCTACGCCTTTGAAGCGAGTCAGGCCGCGACGCGTTTTTTCAAAAGTGACTTCCATGATCATTTGATCACCAGGCACGACCGGACGCTTGAAGCGCGCCTCATCGATACCCGCGAAGTAATAGAGTTCACCCGGCTCCAGTTTACCTACGCTTTTAAACGCCAGAATACCGGTAGCCTGTGCCATCGCTTCCAGGATCAACACACCCGGGAAGATAGGTTTACCAGGGAAGTGCCCCTGGAAGAACGGCTCGTTAACGGAGACATTTTTCACTGCGCGCAGAAAACGACCTTCTTCAAAATCCAGCACACGGTCTACCAGTAAAAACGGGTAGCGGTGCGGCAGAAGTTCTAAAATCTCTTCAATATGCAGAGTATGAGTGTCAGTAGTCAAAATACTCTTCCTGTCAAATGTACTAAGTAGCAATAATAACACGGCCTGCCGGTTTATAAACAAAGCCGACAGGCCGGGAAATTTAGCGTTAAATGGATGAACGCTTAGTCTTGTTGATCGATTTTGCGCTCAATCGCTTTGAGTCGCTTGCTCATATCATCAATATTCATCACCAGTGCAGCTGTTTTACGCCATACCTTGTTCGGTTGCAGCGGGATACCGGAGGAATAAACGCCGGGCTCAGTGATGGGACGCATCACCATACCCATCCCCGTCACCGTGACTTTGTCGCATATTTCCATATGGCCATTGATCACGCTGGCACCGCCTATCATGCAGTAACGGCCTATTTTCAGGCTGCCTGCCATGATAACACCACCCGCAACTGCGGTATTGTCGCCAATCACAACGTTATGTGCAATCTGGCACTGGTTGTCTATGATAACACCGTTACCAATAATGGTGTCGTCAAGTGCACCACGGTCAATGGTTGTGCAAGCGCCGATCTCAACGCGATCGCCGATAATCACGCGACCCAGCTGCGGGATCTTAACCCAGTTACCCCGATCGTTGGCGTAACCGAATCCGTCAGAACCAATCACCGTGCTGGACTGTACGAGGCAATTCTCGCCAATCTCAACCTCATGGTAGACAGAAACATTGGCCCACAGCCGAGTCCCTGCGCCAATTTTCGTATTTTTTCCAACAAAGCAGCCTGGCCCAATCACCACGTTATCACCCAGCACAACGCCGGATTCGATAACGGCGTTTGCGCCGACTGCCACGTTGTTACCCAGCTGAGCCGTTGGATCAATCGCAGCGCTGGCTGCAATGTTCTGCGCCGGCTGCGGCGTGGTATCAAGAATTTGGGCCATGCGTGCATAGGTCAGGTAGGGATTTTTCACTACCAGTGCAGCGTTAGTGGCAAACGGAAGATCGTCCTGCGTCAGAACAACGGCAGACGCCTGGCACTGAGCCAGGTGTTCACGGTACTTAGGGCTTACCATGAAGGTAATAGTGCCTGCTTTAGCAGATTGCATGGACGCAACAGCGGTGATGACGATATCGCCATCACCGTGTAATTCTGCATCCAACTGCTGAGCTAAATCAGCCAGTCGAATTGAAGGCATTACTTATTTAACCTGTTTCAGAACATCAGCGGTGATGTCTTTAACATCGCTGCTGTTGAATGCAACGGCGTTCGCATCAACAACCAGATCGATACTCTGATCGGCTGCTACTGCTTTAACGGCAGACTGAATACGCGTCACCAGCTTGCCACGCTCTTCGTTAGAACGACGCTGACGATCCTGCTCGAAAGCCTGCGCTTTCTGAGAGAAGGTCTGGCGCTGAGACATGACGTCTTTTTCCAGTTTGCTGCGCTCGCTCGCTTTCATGGTAGAACCATCACGCTGTAAACGCTGCATCTTGGACTGAAGATCACCTTCCATACGTTGCAGTTCGCTCGCACGGCCTTTGAATTCGTTTTCCAGCGTTGCAGAAACGCCCGTTTTCTGTGCAACCTGCTGGAACAAATTACCCATGTTGACGATTGCAATTTTGTCCGCTGCCTGAGCAGAAGTTGCCATCGCTAAACCGAGACCTGCAGCTAATAACCACTTTTTCACAATTAACTCCTTACCATCCCATTGGCACCCGAGGGGTGCCGTTCTTTGCGTGGCAAGGCGACCGTTTTACCGATCGCCGGTTGTCAGCGCTACACTGCCAACGCATTCCATTGCAGCGGATTATTACCAGGTTTTACCAATGTTAAACTGGAACTGCTCCGCTTTGTCTCCATCGTATTTCTTGAACGGCTGGGCGTAGGAGAAGACCAACGGCCCCAGCGGTGACATCCATTGTAATGCGATACCTGCGGACATGCGAATGTTGCCCGGATCGCTGTAGTCCGGAACGCCCGCTGCACGCATCTGGGCGGTATTCTCCCAGTTGGTATCCCACACCGTACCTGCATCCATAAAGAAGGAGGTACGGACAGAGTTCGCGTACTTATCACTGATAAACGGCGTCGGCGTGATGAACTCGAGGCTCGCCACGGCCATGGCGTTACCGCCTACCGCATCATCAGAGCTACAGACTTGTTTTGAATCGCGGCTTGCGCAGTTATCTTCGTCATTACCGCCGTAGTAAACCGCTTTCGGACCAATGTTATTGGACTGGAAGCCACGAACGGTGCTTGAACCACCGGCGTAGAAGTTCTCATAGAACGGCAGCTCTTTGCTTCCGATACCGTCACCATAGCCCCAGCGGGTACGACCCAGTACGACCCACTTGTGGTCGTCATCAATTGGGAAGTAGGACGCCGTATCCAGAGTGACCTTGTAGAACTCGTTATCCGAGCCCGGGATCGTCACCTTACCGTTCAGGTTAACGCGTGAACCTTCCGTCGGGAAGTAGCCACGGTCAAGACGGTTGTAGGTCCAACCGTAGTTGAAGGTGAAGTCATCCGCGGCGAAACCGTTGTCATCGCTGGACGTACTTGCAGACTGACCGATGGAGTCCAGGTAACGCCACATCGCCACCTGCGGTTGCATGTTAGACAGGTCGTTATGCACGTACCCTAAACCTGCACGCAGGGTGTTGTATTCGTTAACCGGGAAGCCGAGCGTACCATCCAGACCGTAACTCTTGTTGGTATACGAGGAGAGGTCCGCGTCGTCTGCTTTAAAGTCGTTATAGAAGATACGACCACCCAGGCTTACACCGTCCACGGTGAAGTATGGGTTGGTAACGGAGAACTCAGAGTAGGTCTGGTAGTCGTTTTTCGTCCCGTTGATACCGACAGAGTAACCCGTACCCAGCCAGTTATCCTGCTGAACGCCGACCTGGAAGCTCACGCCACTTTCAGTACCGTAACCAATACCGAAGTTGAAACTACCGGTATTACGTTCTTTAACTTTATAAACAACATCCACCTGATCCGGACGACCTGGTACACGCTGAGTATCGGTATCGACCGTTTCGAAGTAGCCCAGACGGTTCAGACGCTCTTTACCCTGGTCGACCAGATCGCTTCCCAGCCATGCCCCTTCCATCTGGCGCATTTCACGGCGCAGAACGGAGTCTTTAGAGGTATCGTTACCTTCGAAGCGGATTTTACGCACGTAGAAACGGTTGCCCGCATCAACGTTAACGTGAAGCTTAACAGTCTTATCCGCGTCGTTAATTTCCGGCTGCGTTTGCACACGCGGATACGCATAACCATAACGGCCGAGCAGCTTCTTAATGCTGTCTTCCATTTTGGTGACTTTAGATCCGCTATAAAGATCGCCCGGCTGAATTTTGGTCAGAGATTCAATTTCAGCAGAATGTCCTGCCAGGTTGCCGCTGACTTCAACACCTGAAAGCGTGTATTTATCGCCTTCTGTGATGTTAACGGTAATGTAGATACCTTTCTTGTCCGGAGTCAGACTCACCTGAGTTGAATCGATGTTGAAACGGGCGTAACCGCGATCCAGATAGTAGCTGCGCAGGGTTTCAAGGTCACCCGCCAGTTTCTGTTTCTGGTATTTACGATCGCCTACCACGTTCCACCACGGCACTTCGTCACGCAGCTGGAAGTTGGAGATCAATTCGTCGGTGCTGAACGCGTGGTTACCCACGATGTTGATCTGCTGGATCTTCGCAGAAACACCTTCCTGGAAGACCAGTTTCAGGTCAACACGGTTACGTGGCAGCGGTGTAACAACCGCTTTAACGCTCGCGCTGTATTTACCGACGCTGTAATAGAAATCTTCCAGACCTTTTTCAATGTCTGCAAGGGTTGTGCGGTCCAGAGATTCCCCCACACGAACACCCGATGCCTCAAGGTTCTGCTTGAGCATGTCATCTTTCACCGACTTGTTGCCGGAGAAAGTGATGCTGGCAATCGTTGGACGTTCTTTTACCTGAACCACCAGCGTATCACCATCGCGCAGGACGCGGACGTCCTCAAAGTTGCCAGTGGCAAACAGAGCACGGATGGTGTTACTGATATCTTCATCATTAACCGTATCGCCGGGGCGCACAGGCATACTGAGGAGGGCCGCACCAACGGCGACACGCTGAAGGCCTTCGAAATGAATATCTTTCACTACGAACCCGTCAGCACCGTATACGGTCGCGCTGCTAAACAGCAGCGACGCTATGAGCAACTTTTTCATCGCCATCGTTATTATGCGTTCTTCCTAACTAACTCTCTTACAACCGAGAGAAATCATTGAAAAGTGCAAGCCCCATTAACAGCACCAGCAAAATCGAGCCAATGCGATAACTAAAGTCTTGAACTCGCTCGGATACCGGTCCGCCTTTTAGCTTTTCAATCGCTAAAAACAGCAGATGGCCCCCATCTAATACGGGAAGCGGGAACAGGTTGATTATCCCCAGGTTCACGCTAATCAGCGCAAGGAACATGAGATAGTAAATCACCCCGAACTCCGCTGACATCCCAGCCCCCTGAGCAATCGAAATTGGCCCACTGAGGTTGTTCAGTTTCACATCACCGGTTATCAATTTCCCCAACATGTTGACCGTAAGCTTCATCAGCTGCCATGTTTTATCCGTGGCCTCAACGATGGCGCTAAACGGCCCATACTGGCGTATTGTCTTGTACTCATCTGGCAGTGGGATCACTTTCGGCACAACGCCGGCAAACCCTTCCGCCTTACCGCCGCCCGATTTGGTATCCGGGGTGAGGGTCAGTGAGAGCGAACTCCCCTGCCTTTCCACTTCCAGCGCGAGCGGCTTGCCTGGATTATCGCGCACCAGAGTAACAAAGGTCATCCATTGTGTTAATGGCTGACCATCGACTTTAACGATCCTGTCACCCGCTTGTAAACCTGCTTTACTCGCTGCCGAATTAGACTGTACTTCGGCTAACACCGGCTCGATCTGCGCGCTGCGCGGGCGAATCCCCAGTGTAGCGACTGGATCCTCTTTGTCTGGCTCAAAGCGCCAGTGGCGTAAATCCAGCACTTTTTCCTGCCGCTGGTCGGAACCAAAAGGCGATACGCTGACGGTTGTCTGCTCATCACCGATTTTCGCAACCAGTTGTAACCTCACGGCATCCCAATCAGGGGTTTCGATACCATCAATCGCTTTAAGTTCCATTCCCGGTGTAATTTGCGCCGTTGCCGCAATGGAACCCGTGGTGATTTCACCCACAACCGGGCGTACGCCAGGCACGCCGATAATAAACACCAGCCAGTAGGCGAAGATAGCGAAGATGAAATTGGCTACCGGTCCGGCAGCGATGATGGCAGCACGTTGGCCAACAGTTTTATTGTTGAACGCGCTATGTCGAAGTTCCGGGGCGACAGGCTCAACGCGTTCGTCGAGCATTTTGACATAACCGCCCAGGGGGATCAGAGCAATGACAAACTCGGTGCCATGCTTATCGGTGCGCTTCCAGAGCGATTTGCCAAAGCCAATCGAGAATCGCTCTACCCGCACACCACAGCGCCGGGCAACCCAGAAATGGCCAAATTCATGCACGGTAATCAGTACACCCAATGCAACAATGAACGCCGCCAGATTCCAGAGAATGCTCAGCATAAAACCTTCCGTTATATCGTCCCAAACACCAGTAAAAGCAGGCAAGCAAATACGGGAACAGCCGCGGTAAGGCTGTCAATGCGATCCAGTATTCCGCCATGTCCTGGAATCAGGTGACCACTGTCCTTAATCCCTGCTTCACGCTTAAACATGCTCTCGGTTAAATCACCCAGTACCGATGCCAGCGCCGCGAAAATCGAACATACCAGCAGCGTGGAGGGGGCAACCTCAAGATTCGCCCAGACGCCATAGCCCCAGGAGATAATCGCTGCCGTAAACAGGCCGCCGATGAAGCCTTGCCAGGTTTTGCCCGGAGAAACCTTTGGCGCCAGTTTATGTTTGCCAAACAGTTTACCAAACATATAGGCTCCGGAGTCAGCCCCCCAGACGAGAATCATCACATAAAGCAGCCATATTGCGCCGCTGTAGTGGTTTTCGTCATAGTGCCAGGCGCGCAGCGCAACCATACCCCAGAAGAACGGAACAATCGTGAGCAGACCAAAAATAAGGCGCAACACTTTAGAGTTACGCCAGATCGCCGCAGAGCCCGGGTAGAAAAGCACTAAAACAAGCGCAGCAATCCACCAGGCCAGCGATATCCATAAGGATCCGGCAACCAGCGGCTGGTGAACATCGTGATGATATTCAGGCAAGGTATACAGCATCAGGGCCAGTAAAAAACCACAGAGTACCGCCAGCCATACCCGCTGAGTGCGCGAGGTAAAGCCGCTAAGCTGCCCCCATTCCCACGCGGCGAGCATACACACCACCAGCGTAACAATAGCGAATCCCACCGGAGGCAGTAAAAACAGCGCTGCGATAACGACGGGTATTAATACAAAAGCGGAAATCAGGCGATACTTCAGCAAAAGCTACCCCCATCAGGCGTTATCGCCACCAGGCTCGGTGCCGCCGAAACGACGCTCTCGATTGGCAAAGGCATGCAGCGCACCTTCAAAGTCTTGTTCATCAAAATCTGGCCAAAGAACATCCGTAAAGTAAAGTTCAGCGTAGGCAATTTGCCACAGCAAAAAGTTACTTATGCGATGCTCCCCCCCTGTCCTTATAACCAAATCCACGGGAGCCAGTTCATTCATGCAGATTTGCTGACTCAGCGCCTCTTCATCTATCTGGTCGGGTCTTAACAGCCCTTCCTGAACCTGCTCAGCCAAATGCCGAACCCCCTGGATAATATCCCAGCGTCCGCCGTAATTCGCCGCGATATTGAGCGTCAGGCCGGTATTATTTTCCGTCAGCGCTTCAGCTTTGCGAATCCGTTCCTGCAAACGTGAGTTAAAACGACTGGTTTCGCCAATAATACGCAAGCGGACGTTGTGGCGGTGCAGGCTTTTTACTTCACTATCGAGCGCCCACACGAACAGTTCCATCAACGCAGTCACTTCTTGCGCAGGTCGATTCCAGTTTTCACTGCTAAAAGCATAGAGCGTTAACGCATCAATGCCGTTATTGGCGGCAAAAGAAACGGCGCGGCGAACAGATTTCGCCCCGGCTTTATGCCCAAAGGCTCGTATCTTCCCTTGTCTTTTCGCCCAGCGGCCATTGCCATCCATGATGATTGCAACATGGCGACAGCCATGTGCTGGCAAGTTTTCGCTTATTGGTTGATTCGCAGACAACATAACGCGTTTTTAGTCCCTGAAAGGATTTAACGGTACACAGGAATACTGAAGCCTATACATAAAAAAGCCGTGTCATACCACGGCTTACCTGACCACTTAAAGCCAAATACCTGCGATCAGGTGGCGCAGACTATATCACTGAAGCCCAACGCTAACAAATAGCACGACGACTAGTGCTTGCTTTATCACCAGCTTGCGAGACGTGTCACCTGTTTACGCGCAACAATACGTGCCTGTTCATCCACGGCCAGCACCTCTTCCACACTCTGCGGCTCACGCAAATCCATCATCTCCAGCACGGATAAATTCAACGCGGCTATATCAGTAAAGCGGATCTGCTGATTCAGGAATGCTTCAACGGTCACTTCATTGGCTGCATTAAGCGCCGTTGTCGCCGCCTGCCCCTGATCGAAGGCCGTCATCGCCAGTTTCAGGCAGGGATAACGGTCGTAATCAGGCTCGCTAAACGTCAGTGAACTCAGCTTGCAAAAATCGAGAGGCTTAACGCCCGATTTTACGCGGTTTGGCCACGCCATCGTATGAGCAATAGGCGTACGCATATCCGGCTCGCCCAACTGGGCCAGCACGCTGCCGTCCTGATAGCGCACCATAGAGTGAATCACCGACTGCGGGTGGATCAGCACTTCCATCTGTTTCGCCGACGCATTGAACAGCCAGCGAGCTTCAATGTATTCCAGACCTTTATTCATCATGGTGGCCGAATCGACGGAGATCTTACGCCCCATTGACCAATTCGGATGACGACACGCCTGATCCGGCGTCATTGCGCTCAATTCAGACAGTGGCGTTTCACGGAACGGGCCACCAGACCCGGTAAGCAGAATCGACACAACGCCATTCTGCTCCAGGTCAGCGTACCCCAGGTTTTGTTGAAAAGGTTGGGGTAAACTCTGAAAAATCGCGTTGTGCTCGCTATCGACCGGCAAAAGACGCGCCCCACGCTGTTTTACCGCCTCCATAAAAAGGCGTCCGCAGGTGACCAGCGACTCTTTATTTGCAAGCAGAACATCTTTTCCCGCATCAATAGCGGCAAGCGTCGGCAGAAGACCCGCCGCCCCGACGATTGCCGCCATTACCTGATCAACTTCATCAAGCGAGGCCATATCGCAAGCCGCCTGTTGCCCGCTGAGCACTTCGGTACGACAGCCCTTCTCCTGCAACAGCGCTTTCACCTGGCGGGCGCTCTCTTCATCATCCATCACCGCAAAACGAGGGGTAAACTCCATGCACTGTTCGACCATTCGCTGCACGTTTTTTCCGGCCACAAGTGCGGTCACGGTGTAGCTGTCGGGATTATGACGTACGACGTCGAGAGTGCTGCAACCGATAGAGCCGGTCGAGCCGAGGAGAGTGAGATGCTTCATGAGATGCCCAAAAGTTAGACCAGATAAAAGCAAAACGCCGCCAGCAAGACTCAATGTCCTTCTGAACGGCGTTTATCAGTGTATAGCGAAAATCAGAACTGCATCAGTTCCGCTTCTTTTTCTGCCAGCGCCGCATCAATTTTCTTGATCGCCGCGTCGGTCATTTTCTGAATGTCGTCCTGAGAACGACGATCGTCATCTTCGCTGATCTCTTTTTCTTTCAGCAGGGCTTTCACTTTATCGTTCGCATCGCGACGCACGTTACGCACGGAAACGCGACCCTGCTCTGCTTCACCGCGAACGACTTTGATCAGGTCTTTACGACGCTCTTCCGTCAGCGGAGGCAGTGGAACGCGAATATCCGCGCCCGCTGAGCTTGGGTTCAGACCCAGGTCAGATGCCATGATCGCTTTTTCAACGGCCGGGCTCATTGAGCGATCGAACACGTTGATTTTCAGGGTACGGGTATCTTCTACCGTCACGCTCGCCAGTTGACGCAGTGGCGTAGGCGTACCGTAGTATTCTACGATGATGCCATCCAGCAGGCTTGGGGAAGCACGGCCAGTACGGATTTTGCTGATTTGGTTTTTGAACGCTTCTACGCATTTGTCCATGCGTACTTCAGCATCTTTTCTGATGTCGTTAATCACGATACGAATCCTTGAAAACTTGTCTCAGGCAGACTATCCGCCAGCACAGCGCTACAGGTGTGCTAAGTATAGTCGCGTTTAATTCATGACAGCGCCAAAGGCGCGTCCAGGTAAGATACCACTACAAAGTAAAGCGGAATCTTACCTGTATTTATCGCCGACGGAAATTATTCCGTGATCAAAGTGCCTTCTTTTTCGCCCATCACGACGCGACGCAGCGCGCCAGGCTTGTTCATGTTGAAAACACGGATCGGCAGTTTATGGTCGCGAGCAAGCGTAAAGGCGGCAAGATCCATCACTTTCAGCTCTTTATCCAGCACTTCGCTGTAGCTCAGCTGATCGTACATGGTCGCTGAAGGATCTTTTGCCGGGTCGGCAGTAAACACGCCATCTACTTTGGTCGCTTTCAGCACCACATCGGCTTCGATTTCGATACCGCGCAGGCAGGCTGCGGAATCGGTGGTAAAGAACGGGTTACCCGTACCGGCGGAGAGGATCACCACGCGGTTGTTGCGCAGCAGGCTGATAGCCTCTGCCCAGCTGTAGTTATCGCATACGCCATTCAAAGGAATAGCGGACATCAGGCGAGCGTTCACATAGGCGCGATGAAGCGCATCACGCATCGCCAGGCCATTCATCACGGTTGCCAGCATCCCCATGTGGTCGCCCACTACGCGGTTCATCCCCGCTTTCGCCAGACCAGCACCACGGAAAAGGTTGCCACCGCCAATGACCACGCCAACCTGAATACCCAGTTCGACCAGTTCTTTGATTTCCTGTGCCATGCGATCAAGGATGCTTGCGTCAATACCGAAGCCTTCCGATCCTTGCAGCGCTTCGCCACTCAGCTTAAGCAGAATGCGTTTGTACACGGGTTTTGCATTGGTAGCCATGTTTCTTTCCTGAGACTGTCAACGATTAAGATGGGGTTAATTCTGGCGACATGATATGTCGCAAATCAGCACAGCGATACTGGAGCCTGTCTGATTTCGTGAGACGGGTGACAAAAAGAAGCCGCCCTCAGGCGGCTCCTTTTCAATCATTAAGACTGCTTGGACATGGCAGCAACTTCTGCTGCGAAGTCAGTCTCAACTTTCTCGATGCCTTCGCCCACTTCGAAGCGGATGAAGCCAGTCACGTCAGCGTTGTGCTCTTTCAGCAGCTGAGCAACAGACTTGCTTGGATCCATTACGAAAGGCTGGCCAGTCAGAGAAACTTCGCCGGTGAATTTCTTCATGCGGCCTTCAACCATTTTCTCTGCGATTTCTTTTGGCTTACCAGACTGCATCGCGATGTCCAGCTGAACCTGGTACTCTTTCTCTACCACTTCAGCAGACACGTCTTCTGGCTTAACGAATTCTGGTTTGCTTGCAGCGATGTGCATTGCCAGCTGTTTAACCAGCTCTTCGTCAGCGCCTTTAGCCGCAACCAGAACACCGATACGCGCGCCGTGCTGGTAAGAGCCCAGAACATCGCCTTCCAGGGAAGATACGCGACGGATGTTGATGTTCTCACCGATTTTAGCAACCAGCGCAACACGCTCTTCTTCGAACTGTGCTTTCAGCACTTCAACGTCAGTGATTTTGCCTGCAACCGCTGCGTCCAGAACTTTGTTAGCAAATGCCTGGAAACCAGCATCTTTAGCAACGAAGTCAGTCTGGCAGTTAACTTCCAGAATGATGCCGTAGTTGCCGTCGATTTTGGTGATGATCACGCCGTCAGCAGCAACGTTGCCTGCTTTCTTAGCTGCTTTGATCGCACCGGATTTACGCATGTTTTCGATTGCCAGCTCGATGTCGCCGTTCGCTTCGGTCAGCGCTTTTTTGCAATCCATCATGCCTGCGCCAGTACGCTCACGCAGCTCTTTTACCAGGGATGCGGTAATTTCAGCCATTCTTAAATCCTCGGGAGATGTGAACTGCCCGGCCGGGAGCCAAACAGTATAAATTGAAAAAAGGGGCCGATAATGGGCCCCTATTCATACACGGTACTAATAAGGGGTAAAACCTTATTATTCAGCTTCTACGAAGCTTTCTTCCGCCTGAGAAGCCAGATCCTGGGAACGGCCTTCACGAACGGTAGCAGCTACAGCGCTCAGGTACAGGCTAACAGCACGGATTGCGTCGTCGTTACCCGGGATAACGAAGTCAACACCGTCCGGATCGGAGTTGGTATCAACGATAGCGAATACCGGGATACCCAGGTTGTTAGCTTCTTTGATTGCGATGTGCTCGTGGTCTGCATCGATTACGAACAGCGCGTCTGGCAGGCCGCCCATATCTTTGATACCGCCCAGGCTGTTTTCCAGCTTGTCCAGTTCACGAGTGCGCATCAGCGCTTCTTTCTTAGTCAGCTTATCGAAAGTACCGTCCTGAGACTGGGTTTCCAGATCTTTCAGGCGCTTGATGGACTGACGAACAGTTTTCCAGTTGGTCAGCATGCCGCCCAACCAGCGATGGTTCACGAAGAACTGGTCGCAGCTGTTAGCAGCATCTTTCACAGCTTCGCTTGCAGCGCGCTTAGTACCAACGAACAGAATCTTACCTTTACGGGAAGAGATCTTGCTCAGCTCAGCCAGGGCTTCGTTGAACATTGGTACAGTCTTCTCAAGGTTGATGATGTGAACTTTGTTACGTGCGCCGAAGATGAAAGGCTTCATTTTCGGGTTCCAGTAACGGGTCTGGTGACCGAAGTGAACACCAGCCTTGAGCATGTCGCGCATGGAAACAGTTGCCATGTTTAAAACCTCTATATTGAAAGTTGGGGTTATGCCTCCACGTATCCCATATTACCGACCCCGAAGGGCACCCCGGAATATGTGCCGATACGTGTGTGTTGTTACACAAAGTGAGATTTGTCGCTCCCGTCCAGCCTGTGTATCTGAGATGGATCGGAAGTCCGGCGCGCTTTATATCACAAAACACGGCCAGAAACCAATAATTGTTGGCGGAGTGTGCTGTTAATGATTCTCAATTTGGCACGGGGTGCGCCTGACTGATACCATTGACAACACTTACACTAGTATTGTCGAAAAAATCGACACCGATGGACAGATTACATGGCTATCTCTATTAAGACACCTGAAGAAATTGAAAAGATGCGCGTCGCCGGTCGTCTGGCCGCTGACGTGCTGGAAATGATCGAACCGTTTGTGAAACCGGGCGTCAGCACTGGCGAACTGGATCGCATCTGTAACGACTATATCGTCAACGAGCAGCACGCGGTCTCCGCCTGCCTTGGCTATCACGGTTTTCCAAAATCCGTCTGCATCTCTATTAATGAAGTGGTTTGCCACGGCATTCCGGATGACGAGAAGCTGCTGAAAGATGGCGATATCGTCAACATCGACGTGACCGTCATTAAAGACGACTACCACGGTGACACCTCTAAGATGTTCATCGTTGGCAAGCCAACGATTCTGGGCGAGCGCCTGTGTAAAGTCACCCAGGACAGCCTCTACCTGGCGCTGAAAATGGTGAAGCCAGGCATCCGCCTGCGCACCATCGGCGCCGCAATCCAGAAGTTTGTGGAAGCGGAAGGTTTCTCCGTGGTGCGTGAATATTGCGGTCACGGTATTGGTCGTGTGTTCCATGAAGAACCGCAAGTTCTGCACTATGATGCAGACGACGGTGGCGTAGTGCTGCAAAAGGGCATGACCTTCACTATTGAGCCAATGGTCAACGCGGGCGATTACCGCATCCGTACCATGAAAGATGGCTGGACGGTAAAAACCAAAGACAGAAGCTTGTCTGCCCAGTACGAGCATACTATTGTGGTTACAGACAACGGCTGCGAAATTATGACGTTGCGCAAGGATGACACCATCCCGGCGATACTGACGAACATTGAGTGATAAGAAGCCGGCGAATGCCGGCTTTTTTAATGGCGATAGCTTTTTCTTATGGGTGGCGCACGATGAGTAATCTCTTACCCGAACAGTATGCTAACACAGCACTTCCCACCCTCCCCGACCAGCCTGATAACCCGGGCGTCTGGCCACCGCATGAGCTGACCTGCGCACATATCAAATCCCATATGGCGGTTTTCCATCGCTGGCTGGGTAGCGCATTTGATGCAGGCGTCTCAGCCGAACAGCTCATTGAAGCGCGCACCGAATTTATCGACCAGCTCCTGCAACGTCTGTGGATCGACTACGGTTTCGGGCAGGTGAGCGACGTCGCGTTGGTTGCTGTCGGCGGATATGGCCGGGGTGAACTGCATCCGCTCTCTGATATCGACCTGCTAATCTTAAGCCGTAAAAAACTGCCGGACGATCGGGCGCAGAAAATCGGTGAGCTGTTGACCCTGCTCTGGGACGTGAAGCTGGAAGTGGGTCACAGCGTGCGCACGCTGGAAGAGTGTCTGCTGGAAGGGTTATCTGACCTGACCGTCGCCACCAATTTAATTGAAACCCGCCTGCTGATTGGCGACGTGGCGCTGTTCCTCGAACTGCAAAAGCACATCTTTAGCGACGGCTTCTGGCCTTCAGAAAAATTCTTCGCCGCGAAAGTCGAAGAACAAAACCAGCGCCACCAGCGCTATCACGGCACCAGCTATAATCTCGAACCGGATATTAAAAGCAGCCCCGGTGGCCTGCGCGATATCCACACGCTGCAATGGGTCGCCCGTCGCCATTTTGGGGCCACCTCGCTGGACGAAATGGTCGGTTTTGGTTTTCTGACCGAAGCCGAACGTAACGAACTCAACGAGTGCCTGCATCTGCTCTGGCGCATCCGTTTTGCGCTGCACCTGGAGGTCAACCGCTACGATAACCGCCTGCTGTTTGACCGGCAGCTTAGCGTGGCGCAGCGCCTGAATTACCAGGGCGAGGGCAACGAGCCGGTCGAGCAAATGATGAAGGATTTCTTCCGCGTCACTCGCCGCGTCTCTGAGCTGAACCAGATGCTGTTACAGCTGTTCGATGAGGCGATCCTCGCGCTGACGGCAGACGAAAAACCGCGTCCGATTGATGACGAATTTCAGCTGCGCGGCACGCTGATCGATCTTCGCGACGAAACGCTGTTCATCCGCGAACCGGAAGCGATCCTGCGAATGTTCTATACCATGGTGCGCAACAGCACGATCACCGGGATCTACTCCACTACCCTTCGCCATTTACGCCATGCGCGGCGTCATCTGAAGCAGCCGCTGTGTTACATCCCGGAGGCGCGCTCGCTATTCCTGAGCATGCTTCGTCATCCGGGCGCCGTCAGCCGCGGTCTGCTGCCGATGCACCGACACAGCGTATTGTGGGCCTATATGCCACAGTGGTCGCATATTGTCGGGCAGATGCAGTTCGACCTGTTTCACGCCTATACGGTGGATGAGCACACGATCCGCGTCATGCTGAAGCTGGAAAGTTTTGCCAGAGAAGAGACGCGATCCCGCCATCCGCTGTGCGTTGATTTGTGGCCGCGCCTCTCTCACCCCGAACTGATCCTGATCGCCGCCCTGTTCCATGATATCGCCAAAGGGCGCGGCGGCGACCACTCCGTACTCGGTGCCCAGGACGTGCTGAAATTTGCCGAGCTGCACGGCCTGAACTCACGTGAGACGCAGCTTATTGCCTGGCTGGTTCGCCATCATCTGCTGATGTCGGTTACCGCTCAGCGTCGTGATATTCAGGATCCGGAAGTGATCAAGCAGTTCGCCGAGGAAGTGCAAACGGAGAACCGCCTGCGCTACCTGGTCTGCCTGACGGTAGCCGATATCTGCGCTACCAACGAAACCCTGTGGAACAGCTGGAAGCAGAGCCTGCTGCGCGAACTGTACTTCGCCACCGAAAAACAGCTGCGTCGCGGGATGCAGAACACCCCGGATATGCGCGAGCGCGTGCGCCACCACCAGTTGCAGGCGCTTGCCCTGTTGCGCATGGATAACATTAACGAAGAGGCACTACATCAGATTTGGGCGCGCTGTCGCGCCAACTACTTTGTGCGCCACAGCCCAAACCAGCTTGCCTGGCACGCCCGGCATCTGCTGAAGCACGACCTGACGAAACCAATGATTCTGCTCAGCCCGCAGGCCACGCGTGGCGGAACGGAGATCTTTATCTGGAGCCCGGACCGGCCTTATTTGTTTGCGGCGGTCTGCGCCGAACTGGACAGGCGTAACCTGAGCGTTCACGACGCGCAGATTTTTACCACCCGCGACGGCATGGCGATGGACACCTTTATTGTACTGGAGCCGGATGGCAGCCCGCTGTCGTCGGACAGGCATGAGGGGATACGCTTTGGCCTCGAGCAGGCGATTACGCAGCGCAGCTGGCAACCTCCGCAGCCGCGACGTCAGCCAGCAAAACTGCGCCACTTTACCGTCGATACCGAGGTCAATTTCCTGCCGACCCATACCGACCGTAAATCGTTCCTTGAGCTGATTGCGCTCGACCAGCCAGGGCTGCTCGCCCGCGTCGGCCAGGTTTTTGCCGATCTGGGAATTTCGCTTCACGGCGCCCGAATTACAACCATTGGCGAACGAGTAGAAGATTTATTTATAATCGCGACGGCCGACCGGCGTGCCCTTAATAATGACCTGCAACTTGAAGTGCAACAACGGTTGACAGCAGCCCTCAATCCAAACGATAAAGGGTGACGTGTTTTTTAGTGAAATGGAAAGAGTAAACAATGCAGCAGTTACAGAACGTTATTGAGTCCGCTTTTGAGCGTCGCGCCGACATCACTCCGGCAAATGTGGATACCGTGACCCGTGAAGCGGTAAACCAGGTTATTTCCCTGCTGGATTCCGGCGCGCTGCGCGTGGCAGAAAAAATCGACGGTCAGTGGGTTACTCATCAATGGCTGAAGAAAGCTGTGCTGCTCTCTTTCCGTATCAACGATAACCAGGTTATCGACGGAGCAGAAAGCCGCTACTTCGATAAAGTGCCAATGAAATTTGCGGATTACGACGAAGCGCGCTTCCAGAAAGAGGGCTTCCGCGTAGTACCACCGGCAGCCGTTCGTCAGGGGGCATTCATCGCACGCAACACCGTGCTGATGCCATCCTACGTGAACATCGGCGCCTACGTTGACGAAGGCACCATGGTGGACACCTGGGCTACCGTCGGCTCCTGCGCGCAGATCGGTAAAAATGTTCACCTGTCCGGCGGCGTCGGCATTGGTGGCGTTCTGGAGCCACTTCAGGCTAACCCAACCATCATCGAAGACAACTGCTTCATCGGCGCACGTTCCGAAGTGGTTGAAGGCGTGATCGTCGAAGAAGGTTCTGTGATCTCCATGGGCGTGTACATTGGCCAGAGCACCCGTATTTACGATCGCGAAACCGGTGAAATTCACTACGGCCGCGTTCCAGCCGGTTCCGTTGTGGTTTCCGGCAACCTGCCGTCTAAAGATGGCAAATACAGCCTGTACTGCGCGGTCATCGTGAAAAAAGTGGATGCGAAAACGCGCGGTAAAGTGGGCATCAATGAACTGCTGCGCACCATCGATTAATCGGGTATAACAAAAAGCGGGGGCAACCCCGCTTTTTTTATATCCGAAGGTGGCGAAAATAGATTTTTTCGTTAATTATTCATAGGTTATGTTGAGATCAAGGGTACCGCTATGTACGATAATCTGAAAAGTCTGGGCATTACCAATCCTGATGAAATTGATCGTTATAGTCTCCGCCAGGAAGCCAATAACGATATTTTGAAAATCTATTTTCACAAGGACAAAGGAGAGTTCTTCGCCAAAAGCGTGAAATTTAAATACCCACGCCAGCGTAAGACCGTTGTCGCTGACGGTATCGGTCAGGGATATAAAGAAGTACAGGAAATCAGCCCTAACCTGCGCTACGTTATCGACGAACTCGATCAAATCTGCCAGCGCGATCGCAGCGAAGTCGATCTGAAACGTAAGATCCTTGACGACCTGCGTCACCTGGAAAGTGTTGTTACCCATAAGATCAGCGAAATTGAAGCTGATCTTGAGAAATTGACGCGTAACAAATGAGCCGTTTTATTGCCCGGTGGCGCTTCGCTTACCGGGCCTACGAACGCATGTAGGCCGGGTAAGGCGAAGCCGCCAGCCGGCAAAAAGCATCATCTTTGTTCATCCAGCTGCAACGCCACATACAGCAGTAGCCGGTCGTCAAAATTCCCTAAATCCAGCCCCGTCAGTTCCGAGATCCGGTTTAGCCTATACTCCAGCGTATTACGGTGAATAAACAGCGCTTTTGACGTTGCCAGCGGCTGCACGTTATGCCGGAACCACGCCTGCAACGTACGGCGCAGCAGCCCGTTGTTGTCCATCGCTTTCAGACGCACCAGCGGGCGCGCCAGCTCGTTGGCCTGCCAGCCACCGCGCAGGCTGTCGAGCAGGACCGGCAGCATCAGATCCTGATAGAAATAACTGCGGCTCTCCGGCATGCGCTGTTTACCCACCATCATGGTGGTGCGCGCCGTTCGCCATGAACGGGCGATACTTCCCGGCCCGGTAAAGTAATTTCCCAGCGCGACGCGAAAACGGAGCTGTCCGTTCTCCTTCATGCGCTCGATGAGCAGCTCAACGCGGCGACGATGATCTTCCGCGTCCCAGCGACCAAACTGATTAAGCGCAGGCTTGAGCACCACCATTTCCGTCAAAGAGACGATTGCCACCAGGTTGTTACGCTCCGGCGTCGCCAGCATATTTTGCAGCTGCTGTAGCTCCACCATGGCGCTGTCCACGCCAAGCTGGCCGCTATCCACCTCAATAACGGC
Organism: Enterobacter sp. DSM 30060; assembly: GCF_013375955.1. Classification (NCBI taxonomy): domain Bacteria; kingdom Pseudomonadati; phylum Pseudomonadota; class Gammaproteobacteria; order Enterobacterales; family Enterobacteriaceae; genus Enterobacter; species Enterobacter sp. DSM 30060. The sequence continues at coordinate 2,625,486 of NZ_CP056118.1, read as the reverse complement.
GACCACGCGCGGCTGATTCAGGTCGATACCCAGACGCTGCGCCCACTCGCTCAGGGCAGGCGTGTGCTCCTCCGCCTGGATCAAATTCATCACCAGCTCTTCACGCAGGCGGCTGTCCTGGGCGAGCAGGTGCATCAGACGCGACTGCTCCAGCATCATCTCCGCCGTCATGCAGACCAGCTCGCCGTATTTACGCAGCGATTCAGGATCGCCGGTCAGACCGATAACGCCAACAATCTCTCCTTCCAGACGCAGCGGCAGGTTGATCCCCTGACGGACCCCGTGCAGATGTTTCGCCACGGCGTCATCAATGTCGACCACGCGCCCCTGAGAGAGCACCAGCAACGCCCCTTCGTGCAATTCACCAATACGCTCACGATCGCCGCTGCCGATAATGCGCCCTCGGGCGTCCATTACGTTGATATTGGTATCGATGATTCGCATGGTGCGCGCCACGATATCCTGCGCCATTTTGGTATCAAGATGCCAGCCAGCCATATAACCCTCCCGTGAGCAGAGCTCAAGCATAGGGAAGTTCAGCTAAGGCTGCATTGTGCAGATGCCCAAAGGCAGAGAGAGATGTATGGAGTTGTGGGAAAGGTCACAGAAAAGAGAAAGCCCCTGCGAACAGGGGCTTAAGAAGATTACTGCATCAGGAGATAAATAGAGGTATCACCACGCTGAATATTCAGTGCCAGCACGGACGGCTTGCTGTCGAGAATTTTGCGCAGTTCAGCGATGTTTTTCACCGGCTGCTGGTTAGCGCCCATGATCACATCACCTTTTTTCAGGCCGATACGGGCAGCAGGTGAGTTCGCTTTCACGTTGTTCACCACCACGCCTTTATCTGCCCCTTTGTTGCTCATCTCAGCACCTTCAATACCGCTGAAGATGGTGCTGGAATCCACCTGATTCTGACTGCTCTGTTGCAGTTCCAGGCTCACGTTAACTGGCTTACCTTCACGCAGCAGGCCGAGGGTCACTTTACTGCCGATTGGCATAGAACCCACTTCCGCACGCAGGGCGGCAAAGCTGCTGATCGGTTTACCGTTCAGAGAGGTGATCACGTCACCCGCTTTAATGCCGGCTTTCGCCGCTGAAGAGTTCGGCATGACCTGGCTCACGAATGCGCCGCGCTGAGCGTCCACTTTCATCGCTTTCGCCAGCTCGGAGTTCAGCTCGGTCCCCATGATACCCAGCTCACCGCGTTTCACCTGTCCATATTGCACCATCTGCGCAGTCAGGTTTTTCACCATGTTGCTCGGGATAGCAAAGCCGATACCGATGTTGCCACCGTCCGGTGCCAGGATAGCGGTGTTGATACCGATCAGTTCACCGTTCAGGTTAACCAGCGCACCGCCGGAGTTACCGCGGTTAATGGCCGCATCCGTCTGGATGAAGTTTTCATAGTTTTCCGCATTCAGGCCGCTACGTCCCAGCGCGGAGACGATACCCGAGGTCACGGTTTCGCCCAGACCAAACGGGTTACCGATGGCGACAGTGTAGTCACCCACGCGCAGCGCGTCAGAGTCGGCAAGCTTAATCGCCGTCAGGTTCTTCGGATCCTGAATTTGAATCAGTGCGATATCGGAGCGCGGGTCTTTACCGACCACTTTGGCATCGAATTTACGGCCATCGCTCATCTGAACCTTAATGGTGTTAGCATTATCTACCACGTGGTTATTGGTCACCACGTAGCCTTTCGCTGCATCAATAATAACGCCCGAGCCGAGTGCCATGAATTTCTGCTGCTGGCCGCCGCCCTGACCGTCATCCCCTGCGCCGCCGCCCTGACAGAACGGGGAGCTCTGGAATGGCGAACCGTCCTGGCAGAATGGCGAATTGTCGCCGAAGAACTGCTGGAAATTACGCGGCATACGCGGCGTATTGACGGTTGTGCTGCCCTCAACGTTAATACTCACCACCGATGGCATCACTTTTTCGAGCATCGGGGCCAGGCTTGGCATCTGCTGCGCAGTCGCTGCCGAGGAAGCTGTCTCGGCCGCCGTCGCCAGAGGGGACAACGCTAAACCTAAACTCAGAGCCAGTGCACTCATTGCTAATGTGGTTTTTTTCATGTTTCTCAATCTCGATTTACCAGATAACGCAAAATTGCTGTGTAACTCAGATTCGTTTTATACCGCTTAGTTCCGGGATTAAGTTTATGGAAAAAGTAAAAATTTATTGGTCGTCTTTACAAAACTCATGGCTTATTCAACGGCCATAAGCTTGCGGTATTCATCCCAGGCATACAAATCTGTCATCCCGCTGATATAGTCCTGGATAAGACGACAGCGATAATAATATTCCATGACTGGCCATTGGGAAGAATGACGATCTATTTTACTGACGGCCTCAATGTATGCCAGCCGGTGACGGGTTGAAAGCTTCTGATAGAGACGAGATTCAATCGGCAGGCGGCGAACACGTTCATTTTCGACCAGCTCGCAAAACTCATCGACCGTCAGCTGGAGCAGCGGGCCATAAATTTCCAGCAACCCGCTGATAACCCGGTATCCTTGCAGCTCCAGCTGTTCGACATCCGGGTGGCTGAAAACATGGCGAACAGCCACGTTTTTATATAATTCAAGCAGCTGACTAAAACTGCTCTCATCTTCCAGCAGGGCGTGATTAAATTCCCCGCTAAATATCATCGGCAAATTATCAATGAAACGGGCGGCCGCATACGGCACCAGTTTATTCAGCGTATTGACCCGCAAATACATAAAGAACTGATCTTCGGTACTGCGGCTCAGCGAATTTGAACGCGATTTATCCCAGGCATTCTCGACGACCTGTGCAAACAGAGAACCTTTTTCATGCTCTCCCCAGGCATCGTGAAGATGCTGATACAGCTCCTCGACGCTGAATATTCTTTTTTCCACTGCGTCTTCCAGATCGGCCACGCAATAAGAAATGTCATCAGCCGCTTCCATAATCCACGTCAATGGAAAACGGCCATTCGGCGTTAGCGAAAGTTCTTTACGCAACCGTTCAATGTACGCTTCTTCCGACAGGTAATAGCCCGGTTTTTTCATCAGGTAGCTATGGGTGGCAGGCGTTTCCCCCATCCACCACGCGGGACGCGTGTATTTGAGAATACAGCCCACCTGCGCCCAGGTCAGATTCATGCGCATCAGGGAGTGCACCAGACGGATCCCCTGCGCGTTACCTTCGAAATGACACAGATCCTGACGCACCTTGCGGCGCAGATCGTTCAGGCTATCTTCGCCCTCACGCAGGCGTAAATCGCGTACCACACAGCGGTCATCGCTGAGCGGCTGGCTTATGGCGTCAGAGGGAAAAAGCCGCTGTTTAAACCAGTCATTGATGGCGGCCTCGCCGAAATGACCAAAGGGAGGATTGCCGATATCGTGCATCAGGCAGGCCATCTCAACGATGCTTTCGAACGGCCCGGTCAGTTCATCCAGCCCGTAGGTTTCCAGCAGACGTTGCTCTTTAAGACGGCTGAGGATCTCTTTTGCAATGTAGCGCCCCACCTGCTGCACTTCCATGGAGTGCGTTAACCGCGTACGCACCGCGGCGTTACGCTCCAGCGGGAACACCTGGGTTTTTTGCTGTAACCGGCGGATGGCGGGCGAATTGATGATGCGTCCGCGATCGCTTTCAAAAATGCGCAGGATCTCATGTTCGCTCTTATCGCCCTGCGGCGAACGGAAACGTCGGTGCCAGTTAATTTTGGTGCGAAAATCGATTGGTGCCATGTGCTCCCCCGCGTGAGAATGCGTTTCCCCTTAACCGCATGATAGACTATGCATCTTAACAAGGCACATCGCGAGTAAATCTATGAAAATCGGCATTATTGGTGCAATGGAAGAAGAAGTTACGCTGCTGCGTGACAAAATTGAGAACCGTCAGACCCTCTCCCTTGGTGGCTGTGAGATCTACACCGGCCAGCTGAACGGCGTTGACGTGGCTCTGCTGAAATCAGGCATCGGTAAAGTTGCAGCGGCACTGGGCGCGACCCTGCTGCTTGAGCGCTGCAAGCCTGACGTTATCATTAATACAGGTTCTGCGGGCGGTCTGGCGCCGACGCTGAAAGTGGGCGATATCGTGGTTTCCGACGAAGCGCGTTACCACGATGCAGATGTCACCGCATTCGGCTACGAATATGGTCAGCTTCCGGGCTGCCCGGCCGGGTTTAAAGCGGATGATAAGCTGATTGCCGCCGCTGAAAGCTGCATTAACGAGCTGAACCTCAATGCGGTGCGTGGCCTGATCGTCAGCGGCGATGCCTTTATCAACGGCTCTGTTGGTCTGGCGAAAATCCGTCATAACTTCCCGCAGGCTGTGGCCGTTGAGATGGAAGCCACGGCCATTGCGCACGTGTGCCATAACTTCAGCGTGCCGTTCGTGGTCGTTCGCGCGATCTCTGACGTGGCGGACCAGCAGTCCCACATCAGCTTCGACGAGTTCCTGGCCGTTGCGGCCAAACAGTCCACCGTGATGGTGGAAACCCTGGTGCAGAAACTGGCGCGTGGGTAAGGTGTCATTCAGGGCGCTGGTCGCCCTGCTTCTGCTCGCCCCGGCCTGGCTCATCGCCGCGCCGCGGGTGATCACACTCTCCCCTGCCAATACGGAACTGGCGTTTGCCGCCGGGATTACGCCCGTTGCGGTGAGCAGCTTTTCCGATTATCCACCGCAGGCCGCCCAAATCGAACAGGTTGCCACCTGGCAGGGAATGAACCTGGAACGCATCGTGGCGCTGAAGCCCGATCTGGTTCTTGCCTGGCGCGGTGGTAATGCCGAACGACAGGTGAACCAGCTCTCTTCGCTGGGAATAACGGTAAAATGGGTAGATGCGGTGAGCATCGAACAGGTGGCGCAAACCCTCCGTGACCTCGCGCCCTTCAGCCCTACCCCCCAACGCGCCGAGCACGCTGCACAGCAGATGCTCAACGACTATGCTGCGCTAAAAACCCGATACGGCACGCAACCGAAACAACGCGTTTTTCTGCAATTTGGCAGCCAGCCGCTGTTCACTACCGGGAAAGGTTCGATCCAGAACCAGGTGCTTGAGATCTGTGGAGGTGAAAATATCTTTGCCGAAAGCCGGGTCCCCTGGCCGCAGGTCAGTCGTGAGCAGGTTCTGGCGCGACAACCGCAGGCCATTGTGGTGGTCGGAAATGCGAGCGAGATTCCTAAAATAGAACAATTCTGGCATCGGCAGCTTAAAATTCCGGTCATCGCACTCAACAGCGACTGGTTTGAACGCGCCAGCCCGCGTATTATCCTCGCCGCAAAACAACTCTGCGCCGAACTGGCAGAGAGTCACTCAAACAGATAAATACCCTATTCGAGGATTTAACGATGCTCGTGTATTGGCTGGATATTCTTGGCACAGCCGTTTTTGCTATCTCCGGCGTTTTGCTTGCCGGAAAACTACGCATGGATCCTTTTGGCGTACTGGTGCTCGGCGTCGTTACGGCGGTAGGCGGCGGAACGATTCGCGATATGGCGCTGGCAAACGGCCCGGTATTCTGGGTAAAAGATCCAACGGATCTGGTGGTGGCGATGGTCACCTGCCTGTTAACCATCGTGCTGGTTCGTCAGCCTCGCAGACTACCAAAATGGATATTGCCAGTGCTGGATGCCGTCGGTCTGGCGGTCTTTGTGGGAATAGGCGTGAATAAAGCCTTTATTGCCGGGACTGGCCCGCTGGTGGCGATCTGTATGGGCGTGTTGACCGGCGTGGGCGGAGGGATTATTCGCGACATTCTGGCGCGAGAAGTCCCGATGATCCTGCGAACGGAAATCTACGCGACGGCCTGTATCATCGGGGGGATTGTTCACGCCACGGCGTATTACACCTTTGCTGTCCCGCTGGAAAACGCGGCGATGCTGGGGATGGTGGTAACGCTGGTGATCCGTTTAGCGGCGATACGCTGGCACCTGAAGCTGCCGACGTTTGCACTGGATGAAAATTCAAGATAGGTGTCGTTTATAAGCCCGGTGGCGCTTCGCTTACCGGGCCTACAATTTGCATTCAGGTTAAATACTGAATGAAGAACCACACCCGCAGGTGCTGGTCGCATTCGGGTTAGTCACCACAAAGCGCGAACCTTCCAGACCTTCAGTGTAGTCCACTGAACCGCCCACCAGATATTGCAGGCTCATCGGATCAACCACCAGCGCGACGCCCTGTTTCTCGATAGTCATATCACCATCGTTAACCTGGTCGTCAAAGGTAAAACCATACTGGAAGCCACTACAGCCGCCGCCGGTAATATAAACACGCAGTTTCAGATCCGGATTGTCCTCGTCGGCAATCAGGGTTTTCACTTTTTTCGCTGCTGCTTCGGTAAATTCCAGCGGCAACGCTACGTCATCACTCATCTTATGCTCCCATGAATACTGCGACTGCTATTGGGTAAAAATCACCCAATTCTTTTTGTCATTATCTAATACCCTGGTAATTCATTCAAGTATTCTGCTTCAGGGCCTGTTCAGCTTCCTGTTTCGCCAGGGTACGGGCAAGAATGGTGGAGTATAGCGGTTTTCCACCCAGGAATTGGGCTAATAGTGTCGCGCCGAGGCAGGTAATGATCATTGGCAAAATGAGCTGGTAATTGTCGGTCATTTCCAGCACCAGCACGATCCCGGTCAGCGGCGCACGCAGGGAGGCCGCCAGCAGCGCCCCCATTCCCGCAACCGCAAACGTTCCCGCATCCAGATGGTAGGCCGGGAAGCCTGCCGCCGCCGCCATCCCGAACGCCGTACCCAGCAGCGTCCCCAGCGCCAGCATCGGGGCGAAAATGCCGCCCGGGGCACCAGAGGAGAAGCACAATACCGTGGTGATGACGCGTGAAATAAACATAAACAGCAGCAGGCCTACGCTGAAATTCCCCGCCGCGGCAATGGGAATCAGACCGAAACCGCCGCCCGCCGCATTCGGTTCGATAAAACCGAGGATCCCGCACACGCCACCAAGCAGGCCCCCCACCAGCACCCATTTCGTGGTATTTCCGCCATGGATGCGCTGAAACATATCCTGCGCCCGTAAAATCAGGGTGTTAAAAAGCGGGCCAACGACGCCAAAAATCATCCCAAGAATCAGATACAGCCACAAAGTATTGACCGGCGCATTGGTTAGCTTGCCAACTTCAATCACCGCCCCTTCGCCGTTAAAGACGCGAAAGACAATGCTCGACATAATCACGCCGGTAAACACCGCTTTAATGGAGATCAGGTTGTAGCGGAACTGGGCGCGCATCTCTTCAATGATAAACAGGATACCCGCCAGCGGCGCGTTAAACGCGGCAGACAGCCCGGCCGCCGCCCCCGTTGCCAGCAGCGTATGGCGCGCTTCGGCGCTGCGCATACGGAACAGATCGCCGACCATGCGCCCGACGTTACCGCCCAGCTGTACCGTTGGTCCTTCCCGACCGAGCACCATGCCCGCTCCGAGCGTTCCCATCCCGCCGATAAATTTCACAGGAAGCACGCGCCACCAGCGAACCGGGCGTAGCTCTTCCAGCGCCCCCTCAATTTCAGGGATCCCCGAGCCACCTGCTTCAGGTGCGAATTTACGCACCAGAAAATAGCCCACCATGGCAAACAGGGCCGAAAGGCCAAAGGCCCACACCCAGACCAGCCATTCACGATCCGCGAAGCTGGCGACGGTGCCTATGCGCCAGTTGAGCACCGCATTGACGGCTTTCTCAAACGCGACGCCTACCAGCCCGGCCAGCGTGCCCACAACGGCGGCTGCCACCAGAATGGCTAACGGGGTTTTGTCACGGTTGAGCAGCCGCCGGATACTGACCCGGTGCTTCGCGCGCGTAAACTGTTGTTGTTCAAAAGAAGGCGTGTTCTCGTTCATTACCTGTTCTGTTTCGTCATACAAAAGGCCGCAGGGATTCTACCAGAGACAATCCCCTCGTCCCCTGAAAAATACTTAACAATTGTTAAGCCTTCTATGGGGCAAAAATTTTATAACCTCTTCCGAATCACTTAGAATAGTTGCCTTAACTCATTTCTACGAACCAGGAACGACGCCATGAGCAAGTCTGAAAACCTCTACAGCGCAGCCCGCGAGCTAATCCCAGGCGGCGTGAACTCACCCGTGCGCGCCTTTACCGGCGTGGGTGGCACCCCGCTGTTTATCGAACGTGCGGATGGCGCATATCTGTATGATGTGGATGGTAAAGCCTATGTCGATTACGTCGGCTCCTGGGGCCCGATGGTACTGGGGCATAACCACCCGGCGATCCGCAACGCGGTGATTGAAGCCGCTCAGCGCGGCCTGAGCTTCGGCGCGCCAACCGAGATGGAAGTCAAAATGGCGGAGCTGGTCACCGAACTGGTGCCAACGATGGACATGGTGCGTATGGTGAACTCCGGTACCGAAGCGACCATGAGCGCTATCCGTCTGGCGCGCGGTTTTACCGGCCGTGACAAGATCATCAAGTTCGAAGGTTGTTATCACGGCCATGCCGACTGTCTGCTGGTGAAAGCCGGTTCCGGCGCGCTGACCCTCGGCCAGCCGAACTCCCCGGGGGTGCCGGCTGATTTCGCGAAACACACGTTGACCTGCACCTATAACGACCTGAGCACCGTTCGCGCCGCGTTCGAGCAGTATCCGCAGGAGATCGCCTGCATCATCGTTGAGCCAGTTGCGGGCAACATGAACTGTATCCCACCGCAGCCGGATTTCCTGCCGGGCCTGCGCGCCCTGTGCGATGAGTTCGGCGCGCTGCTGATCATCGACGAAGTGATGACCGGCTTCCGCGTGGCGCTGGCGGGTGCCCAGTCTTATTATGGCGTGGAGCCGGATCTGACCTGCCTCGGCAAAATCATTGGCGGCGGCATGCCTGTCGGCGCGTTTGGCGGCCGTAAGGACGTCATGGACGTGCTGGCGCCAACCGGTCCGGTTTACCAGGCGGGTACGCTCTCCGGTAACCCGATTGCGATGGCGGCGGGCTTTGCCTGTCTGACCGAAGTGGCGCAGCCGGGTATCCACGAAACCTTGACGGACCGGACGACGCAACTGGCAAACGGTTTGCTGGAAGCCGCAGAAGATGCGGGTATTCCACTGGTGGTGAACCACGTGGGCGGGATGTTCGGGATTTTCTTCACCGATGCGAAAACCGTGACCTGCTATCAGGACGTGGTGAAATGCGACGTGGAACGCTTCAAACGCTTCTTCCACCTGATGCTGGGAGAAGGCGTGTATCTTGCCCCGTCAGCGTTTGAAGCGGGCTTTATGTCCGTGGCGCACAGCGAAGAAGATATCAATAACACCATCGACGCAGCGCGTAAGGTATTTGCGAAGCTGTAAAATGTGCGGCTTGATGCCCTCACCCCAACCCTCTCCCACAGGGCTGAGGGTTCCCCACAAATTAATGCGAGCACTGAGCAATCCCCTCGCCCCTCCGGGGAGAGGGTTAGGGTGAGGGGAACATACGGCGGTGGTGGTCATTCCGTTCACTTTATGTTCCTTGCTACTCTGTAACGACATGACCGGTGAACGTGCCAGGGTGGCTCAGGGCATCGCTGACAGCCCTCAGTCATTTAGAAAGCAACTTTATTGCTTCTGCATAAAAAAATTACTGGGGATCCCTCAGCCCACAGGGAGAGGGAGCAAACACTAAAACGGCAATCTAAGGATTGCCGTTTACTTTTATTACCGACTCTGCTTTCTCAACAGATAAATAAAGTAAGGCGCGCCGATAAAGGTCGACAGGAGGCCCGCCGGGATCTGATACGGGAACAGCACCATCCTTCCGCACCAGTCAGCAAAGACCAGGATCGCCCCGCCCGTCAGCGCAGAGATCACGATATGCGGCAAAGTCCTGCGGAAACCCATCATACGGGCGATATGCGGCGCCATTAATCCGACAAAACTGAGCGGGCCGATAGTCATGGTGGCCGTCGCCGTCAGGCACGCGGCCAGCAGCAACAGCGCAATGCGCGTTGGCGTCAGCGCCACCCCGACCGCGCGGGCGGTATCCCCACCCAGCGGCAGAATGGTCATCCAGCGGCGGCACAGCGGCACAATCGCCAGCAGCACGATCATCACAATCCCGGTATGCACCACCTGACTGCCAGTGGCGTTGTATGTTGAACCGGAAATCCATGTCAGGATCTGCGCCATGCGCGGATCGCCGCTCGCCTGCAACATCATCAGCAGCATAGTAAACGCGGTGCTGAGCGCCATCCCGGCCAGCAGCATGCGGTGAGGTGAGAAACCACCTCGCCCGGAGGCGATCAGGATAATCATCAGCGTGACTGCCGCACCGATACTCCCGGCAGGCATCAGCCAGCCGAACGCATTGCCCGGCACGAGGAACAACATCATCACTACGCCAAACGCGGCCCCGGAGCTGATCCCTAATACTTCCGGGCTTGCCATCGGGTTGCCGGTGAGACGCTGGATAATACAGCCCGCCACCGCCAGCATGACGCCCGCAATCAGCGCGGAGAAAATCCGCGGCCAGCGCCACTGCATGAGTTCATGCAGCAAATCCCCCGTTGCCCAGTGCCAGCCCGTGGCGTCGCGTCCCAGCGAGAGTGCGGCAAACGAGGCGATAACCAGCACTGCCAGCCCGGCAAGGCTGAACCACACCACCGACTGACGCTCGGCATGCACTTTATCGCCGGCATCCATCGCCGGAGCGCTAATGCTGCGCAGGCGCGGCAGCAGCCACAGCAGCAGCGGCGCGCCGATCAGGGCCGTCACCGAGCCCGTGGAAACTTCCATCCAGACGCGCGCCAGCCAGAGAATGAGCTGATCGGAAAGCCAGAGTATCAGCGCACCAATCAGCGGCGCCAGCATCAGACGCGCCAGCAGACGGCGCGCGCCGAGCATTTTTGCCAGCAATGGCGCAAACAGGCCGATAAACCCGATGATGCCGACGGCGTTAACCAGTAACGCGCTCAGCACAATCGCCAGGGTCAGGGCCGCCAGACGGGCCAGCGACAGCGCCAGCCCGAGATTGCGCGCCACGCCGTCATCGAGGCCCATCAGCGTGAGCGGACGCAGCAGCAGCAGCGTCAGCACCACGCCGCCAAACAGCTGCGGCCACAGGCGCTGGACGATACTCCAGTCGGTCTGGGTGAGCGTGCCGGTACTCCACATAAACATGCTTTGCAGCTGATCGTGGTGAAACAGCACCAGCAGCTGGTTGATCGCCCCACAGTAGAGGCTGACGACCAGCCCCGCGAGGATCAGCGTGACCGGCGAGAGACGTTTTCCCCAGGCTACGCCAAAGACCAGCGCACCGACCACGCATGCGCCTGCCAGCGCGGCAAACTGCGAGGTTAACGCTCCCGGCAGGGTCCAGAGCGTGGTGATGGTGATCCCCAGCTGAGCCCCCGTCGCCACGCCCAGCGTGGTTGGCTCCGCCAGCGGGTTACGTAGCACCTGCTGAAACAGTACGCCCACCAGTCCCAGTCCCGCCCCGACCAGCAGGGAGATAGCCAGACGCGGCAGCAGGCTGTAGTGGAACAGCATTTGCTGAATATTGTCGATATCCGGTGCGGCAAACGCGGCTGCCCACTGATCGCGCGGTAACGCCGTGGTCAGGTTAAAGTCGGTTAATGCCAGGGCAGCCAGAAAAATGAGCGCTAACAGTAACATCGGGAAACGGGCCATACGCGTGCTCATGCCTTGCCTCCCAGTGCATTGTCCAGCACGCGGGCAAAATGCATGGCCGACAGCGTCGCGCCGTAGAACCATACCGCTGGCGCGCGCAGGAAGCGCTGCTCGCGGACGAACGGCATTGCCTGCCAGAGCGGAGTCGCCATCAGGGTTTGCATCTCGCGCTCATTGCCGTGGTCAAAGCACAGCACGTCCACATCACGAAACGCCGCCAGACGGTCAATCCCCACGGCGGTACTGCCCCAGAACGTCATCTCGCCTTCCCAGGCATTGCGAATGCCAAAGCTGTCGAGAACTTCCTGGAATAGACAGTTATTTCCAAAGACCAGCATATGGCGGGCATCCAGCAGGGTCACCATCAGCAAAGGCCGATCGCCACGGTGGGCAAAGCGCGGCTTAAGGGAATCAATCAGCGCATCAAATTCATTGAGATGTTTTTTCGCCTCAGCCTCACGGTTGAGGAACTGCGCCATCTCGTGGATGGAATTTTTTGCCATGGTCAGCGGCTTTTTACCGTCGCTAAAGGAAAAGCCCCGTCCGGGCGCAATCTTCGCCATGGTCTCTTCCGACGGGCCATACCCCGCAGACCAGAATAAATAAGACGGTTTCATCTGGGTGAGAAGCTCAAGGTTCGGCTCCGTACGCAGACCGATGTCGATGACGGAGTCCGGCAGTTTTGGCTCATTCACCCACAGGGTGTAGTTGGGAATATCGGCCACGCCGTAAGGCGTCACGCCCAGCGCCATCATCAGTTCGACGGGCAACCACTCCAGCGCCACGATGCGGTGCGGATCGACTGCGGCAGCGCGGGCCGGGCCCATCTTTAACAGCAGCGGTGAGAGTGCCATGGCCGTCAGCAGGCGACGGCGGCTAATTAATGTTGGATCCAGCATCAGTAGACAAAGCTCACGGGTGCAGCCCCGGCCGGGTGAGGCAGAATGCCCATAGGAATACCGTAGATATGTTCCAGCGTTTCGCTGCGCATCAGTTCGGCAGGCGTACCCTGAGCGATCATTTCACCGCCGCGCAGCGCTACCAGATAGTCGCAGTAGCGTGCCGCCATGTTGATATCATGCAGAACGGCAATCACCGTCAGGCCGCGCTGCTGGCTTAAGCGATGCACCAGCGCCAGGACGTCAACCTGATGAGCAATATCCAGCGCTGAAGTGGGTTCGTCGAGCAGCAGGCAGCGGCTGTCCTGCGCTACCAGCATCGCGATCCATGCGCGCTGACGCTCGCCACCGGACAGGCTATCCACCAGACGGTGCGCCAGCGGTTTTAACCCAACCAGCGCGATCGCCTCTTCCACTTTCTCTCTGTCAGCAACGCCAAAACGCCCGAGCGCACCGTGCCACGGATAACGTCCAATCGCCACCAGCTCGCGCACCGTCATCCCCTCCGCCTGCGGCAACTGCTGCGGCAGATAGGCCACCTTGCGGGCAAAGGCCTTACTGCTCCAGCTCGCCAGCGGCTGGTCATCCAGCAGAATGTCGCCCTCGGACGGCGGCTGATGACGGCCCAGCATCTTCAGCAGCGTCGATTTACCGGAACCATTGTGCCCGATTAAACCGGTCACTTTACCTGCGGGAAACGTCAAAGAGAGCGGATGCAGCAAGGTGCGCCCGGGTACGCGAAAGGAGAGATTGTTGAGCGTGAAGGTGGAGTCGGATTGCGTTTTAGTATCCTGCATGTCAGCCAACTTAAATAAAAAGGGCACGGCGAACCGTGCCCATAAAGAGGTTAGAAGCGGAAGGTCGCCGTGGCAACAACCTGGCGTCCTGCTCCCCAGTAGCATGCATACTCGCTGTAGCAGCTGGAGACGTATTCACGATCAAAGATGTTGTTCACGTTGACGCCGACGGAAGAGCCCGGCAGACCGAAGCGCGCCAGATCGTATTTCACGGTCGCATCCGCCAGGGCATAACCCGCGACGTTAAAGGACTCATAGGCTTTAGGCGACGCTGAGGAGTAGTACGTCACCGTGTTACCGATGTAGCGAGCACCCGCACCAACGGTCAGGCCACTTAGCGCCGTCTCGTGGAAGGTGTAATCCGCCCACAGTGATGCCATGTTGCGCGGTACTTCTGCCGGACGACGACCTTCATACCAGGTATCGTGGGTGTATTCCGCATCGGTGTAGCTGTAGGCCGCCGTCACGTTCACGTTAGCCGACACCGCCGCTTTCGCTTCCAGCTCAAAGCCTCGGGAGCGAATTTCACCGCCCTGCACGCTAAAGCCGCTGGTCGGGTTCGCCGGATCGGCGGTCAGGTTATTGTTCTTGGTCAGCTGGTATACCGCTGCCGTCACCACAACAGGCAGATCTTTTGGAACATACTTCACGCCCGCTTCATACTGCTTGCCGCGTGCCGGATCGAACGGTTTACCACCCTGAGTAGTGCCAGAGAGCGGTTCAAAGGATTCACTGTAGCTGAAGTATGGTGTAATCCCGTTGTCGAACAGGTAGTTAATCCCCCCGCGCCAGGTAAATGCCTGATCGTTAATTTCCGCGGTGGTTCCGTTATTACGGTTAAAGGCAGACGTTTTCGCAAAGTCATAGCGGCCACCCAGGGTGAGTACCCACTTATCCCATTCAGCCTGATCCTGCGCATAGAGCCCGGTCTGCTCCTGACGATTGAGCATGGCATACGGGAAGTTCACATTGACGTTCGCATTGCCGTGCTGAGGATTGTTCATGCTGATCGGATCGGCGGTGCCGTAGTCAGCATCAATGTCATTTCGCATACGAAGGTAATCCACACCCGTCAGCAGGGTATGGTCAACGGCGCCGGTCGCGAATTTCGACTGTAGCTGTGTATCAACCGTGAACGAGTTGAGGTCTTCATCTGAGCGCACGTAGGCACGGCTTATCTGGGCCGGGGCGATATAGCCGTTACCGTAAACTGAACGGTACAGCGTGTTGATTTTGGTATAACGCAGGTTCTGACGCACGGTGAAGGTGTCGTTGAATTCATGCGCGAAGCTGTAACCCACCATTTTCTGACGACGGGAGATCTTATTGTCTTCATCACCTTCGTTGAAGTCGGTCGGCAGTTTGTGCGCTTTTCCGTTAGCATCATAGTAAGGCACAACGGTACCTTCACGTGGCAGCCAGCCGTAGTAACCCGCATCCGGATCGCTCTGGAAGTTGCTCAGGAAGGTGAAATCGGTTTTATCATCAGGACGCCAGCTGAAAGACGGCGCAATCGCGTAACGAGTAGATTTCACCATTTCCTGCTGCGCGTTCTCACTACGTCCCAGACCGGTCAGACGGTAGGACCACACGCCGTCATCGTCAATCGCGTCGCTGAAATCAAACCCCGTCTGCCAGAGGTTATCCGTCCCCATTTTGAACTGAATTTCTTTCAACGGTTCCGTGGTTGGACGCTTGCTGACCATACTCACTACGCCGCCCGGATGGCTTTTGCCATACAGTACAGACGTCGGGCCACGCAGCAGCTCTACGCGCTCAAGGAAGTACGGGTCCATGGACGCTTCAGAGTAGTTGTCTCCCTGCAACTTCATACCATCCAGATACTGGTTGGTATTCACGGTGCTGGAGGTCGTGAAACCACGAATCGAAACCACATCGTAAGTTGTTGAGGCGCCGCGCGTTGCGAAAACGCTTGGGGTGTAGGCCAGGGCCTGTTTAACCGTCCCCGGCTGTTTCATGTCCATCTCTTCACGAGTCACAACAGAAATAGACTGCGGGGTTTTCTCAATGGGTGTATCGGTTTTCGTCGCCGTTGCAGTGCGTTTTGCCGCAATCGTCGGTGCAGGACCCCAGGCACTTTCCTGTGCAGCCGGTGCGGCAGTCACGGTGATGGTTTCTTCTTTCTTGGGGGTTTCAGCGGCCTGTGCATAAGCAGACATGCCGGCAACCGCTGTGGCTACGACGGCTGCGATTTTACGCAGCGACGTGTTAATTGGCTGGCAGTATTGGAAAGCGCCATGATGGATCTCTGATGAAAAAGGTGAATGATAACGTAAACGAGAATTATTATTATGACCGCAGAATAATATGCGAAACGCTGACGGCATAGCAAGCGATATGCGGCCCTACAAGAATTGAGGGTTTAAGAAATAATCAACGGAAAACGGGTCGTTAATAAGGATTGAAAACAGGGTTAAGGAAATGAGTTGCTGAGGTGAAAAAACACCCCCTTCCAGGGAAGGGGGTGTCATAAGGGCTAGTTGCCGCCGAACATATCCTTGATCCAACCGGCGACGCCGTCGCTGTCTTTCTTCTCTTCCTGCTGCTGCGGCTGTTGCTGCTGCGGCTGCTGAGGCTGAGAAGACTGATCGAACGGGTTACCTGTCGGTTCTTCTGGCTGGCTTTGCTGGCACAGCGCATCCGGGTTGGTCGTCCAGACCGGCAGCGAACGCACGCCGCCGCCACAGATGAAGTTACCCGAGCTGTCCACGCCCATATCGACGATATCTTCCGGGGCAACGAGGTTCAGCGGCACCGGAGACTGATTGGCCAGATAACGCTGGTAAATCGACATCGCGCCGCTCGCACCATACAGTTTGGTCGGCTGGTTGTTATCGCGGCCCACCCAGGTGATCACCACTTCACGGCCATCAATACCGGCGAACCAGGTATCGACGTTGTTGTTGGTAGTCCCGGTTTTACCCGCCAGATGCAGACCAGGATACTTCGCCCCCAGCTGACGCCCGGTACCGCGCTGGACCACCTGCTGCATGGTCCACAGCGTCATATAGGCCGCCTGCGCCGGAACAGCGCGCTCCGCCTGCGGGAAGCTCTGATACAGCACGGAGCCATCTTCGGCAATCACCGAACGCAGGGCGGAAAGCGGCGCTCGGTTACCGCCGCTGGCGATGGTCTGGAACGCCTGGGCCACTTCGATTGGCGTCAGGTTAAGCGCCCCCAGGATCATCGCTGGCACAGGGTGCAGCTGATCTTTCGGTACGCCCAGCTTCTGCCAGGTGTCGGTGATGGCGGGGAGGCCCAGCGCCATGCCGAGGTTAACAGTCGGCACGTTCATCGAGCGGGTTAACGCATCCACCAGCATCACCTGGCCGCTGAACTGCTTATCATCGTTCTGCGGAGACCACACCTGGCCGTTAGGCTGGCGCAGGGAGATTGGCGCATCGGCAATCCAGGTGTTCAGTCGATAGAGATTCGGCTGGCTCAGCGCGGTCAGGTAGGTTGCCGGTTTTGCCAGAGAACCAATCGAACGACGCGCCTGCATCGCGCGGTTATAGCCCGCATACTGCGGCTCGGCGCCGCCCACCATGGCGCGAACTTCGCCGGTGTTGCGATCAACTACCACCATCGCGGTTTCCAGATCGCTCAGCTTACGCTGCTTCTTCAGAACCGGAATACCTTCAACCGCCGCTTTTTCTGCCGCATCCTGCGCCACGGAGTCAAAGGTGGTGAAGATCTTCACCCCGGAGAGATCTTTCACTTTATCTCCGAGCTTAGACTGCAACTCCTGACGTACCATCTGCATAAAGGCAGGCTGCGGAGAGATCACCCCACCGCGCGGCTGAACGCCCAGCGGACGCGCGCTCAGCATGTCGTACAGCTCCTGGTCAATCACCTGCTGTTGTTGCAGCAGACGCAGCACCAGGTTACGACGCTCCAGCGCCAGTTTCGGGTTACGCCACGGGTTGTAGATCGACGCGCCTTTTACCATGCCCACCAGCAGCGCCTGCTGGTCAAGGCTCAGCTCTTCTACCGGACGGCCAAAGTAGTACAGGCTCGCCAGCGGGAAGCCGCGGATCTCGTTATCGCCGCTCTGACCGAGGTACACCTCGTTCATGTACAGCTCAAGAATACGATCCTTGCTGTAGCGCGCATCCATCAGCACGGCCATGTACGCTTCGTTGGCTTTACGCCAGTAAGAGCGCTCGCTGGAGAGGAACAGGTTTTTCACCAGCTGCTGGGTCAGGGTACTCGCCCCCTGCACCGTACGCCCCGCGGTCAGGTTAGCCAGTACCGCACGACCAATGGAGTAGAGGCTAATCCCGTCGTGCTCGTAGAAGTGGCGGTCTTCGGTTGCCAGCAGGGTATCCACCAGCAGATCCGGGAAGCCGTTACGCGCCACGAACAGGCGCTGTTCGCCGTTTGCGGACGACAGCATGGTGATGAGACGTGGATCGAGACGGAAGAAACCGAACTGGCGATCGTTATCCATGTTCTCAATGGTTTCCAGGCGATCGCCGTCAAAGGTCAGACGCGCGCGCACCTGCCCCTCTTTACTGTCCGGGAAGTCGAACGGACGGCGGATCATCTCAATGCTTTTCGCCTGGACGGTAAATTCACCCGGACGGGTCATTTTCGTGACCTGACGATACTGCGTGGCTTGCAGCAGCTTCACCATCTCATTCTTGCTGATGGACATGTCCGGCTCAAGGTTCACCATGCGGCCGTACACTGCCGCAGGCAATTGCCAGACTTTCCCGTCGATACGGCTGCGGATCTTCTGATCCAGATAAACGCCGTAAATCGCGATCAGGACAACAAAAACAATAAACAGCTTCAGCAGCAGCCAGAACCAGCCGCGCTTACCACGAGGCTTACGCCCTTTGCCTTTCCCTTTACGCGGCATCGGTTCTTCATCCTCATAATCGTCTTCATAGTCATCGTCATACTCCTCATCTCTGAGGCGACGACGGCTTACCTTTTCTTTCGCCGGACGCGTCGGCTTTCCCTTACGTCCTATTGGCTCGCGGTCATTCCCCGCCATGCTTTTTCTCCGCAACATTCAGGCGCAAAGGCCAGATTTTCTTATCTTGCACAGGTCAGTGAAAGAAGAAATCTCTCAAAATAAACAGCAAGACTTTCCTGACAGGAAAGTCTTTAGTGTTTTCTCCCTCTCCCTGTGGGAGAGGGCCGGGGTGAGGGCATCAGGCCGCACTTTACCTTTCAGGCCGCACTCCCCCATTACGAATATTTCTTCGTGCGCCGTGTCGGCGCGGTATTCGCCGGATCGTCCGGCCAGACGTGTTTGGGATATCGCCCCTTCATCTCTTTCTGCACTTCACGATAGCTCCCCGCCCAGAACGCACCCAGATCGCGGGTGATCTGCAAGGGACGATGCGCAGGCGAAAGCAGCTCAAGCACTAACGGCACGCGCCCTTCAGCGATGGACGGCGTGGTGGCCTCACCAAACATCTCCTGCATCCGAACCGCCAGCGCTGGCGGATTATCCTCATGATAACGAATGGCAATCCGGCTCCCGGTTGGCACAGTGTAATGCCCAGGCAGTTCACTATCCAGACGTTGACGTAACGACCAGTCCAGTAAATTCTGTAACGCTGCTTTAACATCAAGCGCCTTCAGGGCGCGCAGGGAGTGTACGCCGCTCATCTGCGGCAACAACCACTGTTCAAGCGTCGCGAGCAGCGTCTCATCATCCACCGCTGGCCACCCCTGTTCCGGCAGCCACTTCGCGGCGCAGTGCAGACGTATACGATATTGTTCAGCCTCAGGCGTCCAGTTCAACACGCTCAGCCCTTTTTCCCGAATGCCGTTCAGCATCGCCTGGTGTAACTCTTCCTCCGACGGCTTAGCCAGCGGTTTTGTCCCGAGCGTCAGTTTGCCAATCTGGCTACGACGGAACGCCTTCAGCGTGCCCTGGGCATCATCCCATTCGACGATGTCAGATTGCTGAAGCAGCTGCGGGCAGGCACGCGTCAGGGCGTCAATATCTACGGCAACCGCCTGCAAGATGCGCGCATCCGGGGAGTGACTACCCTGGAGTAAGAGCGGCGCGATCAGCCATTCATGACGCGTCAGAGCATCATCGCTGTCCAGCATCGCGCCCATCCCATTTGCCAGCTGATAGCGACCATCCAGCCCGCGACGGCGCGCGATTCTGTCCGGGAAGGCCTGGGCCAGAAGAGGGATAACTTTATCGCTGTCAGGCGATCCTCCCCGGCTCTTCAGGCGGTGACACAACTGCTGCGCGCGCTGTTGCCAGTTTCCCTGATGGCGTGAAAAGGCCTCTCCCAGATCGCTGCTGCCACCGCGCGGCGGCTCCTCAAGAATAGCCGCCAGTTTTGCCGCCGTGGCAATTTCATCGTCGCCTTGTGCTGCCACCAGCATCGTAGCCAGACGCGGATCGTTGCCCAGCGCCGCCATTTTCTGGCCGCGCGCCGTCAGTCGCTCGCCTTCCAGCGCGCCAAGCTGGGTCAGCAGGCTGCGCGCGGCGGAAAGGTTCACAACAGGCGGAGGATTAAGCCAGGTGAGCTGGTCAGGGTCCGGGCAGCCCCACTGCATCAGATCCATTACCAGCCCGGAGAGATCGCTTTGTAAAATCTCAGGCGTACTCTGCAATGCCGCACGCTCCGCCTGCTCGGCGCTGGTTAAATGCAGGCAAATACCCGGCTCAAGACGCCCAGCTCGGCCTGCGCGCTGCACCATTGAGGCCTGGCTGATGCGCTGCGTCAGTAGCCTGGTCAGCCCGGTACGCGGATCAAAACTGGCCACCCTCTCCTGCGTACTGTCCACCACCAGGCGAATGCCTTCGATGGTCAAACTGGTTTCGGCGATATTGGTCGCCAGTACCACTTTGCGCTGCCCCGCCGGTGCGGGAAGGATCGCCTTGCGCTGGTCAGCCAAATGCAGCGCGCCGTAGAGCGGGCACAGCATAACGTCACTGCTCACCCTGGATGCCAGTTGCTCCTGTACGCGCTGGATTTCGCCTACGCCGGGTAAAAACAGCAGCAGCGAGCCGGGTTCCTGACGGAGCAATTCGGCGGTGGCGATGGCAACGGCTTCGTCAAAACGCTGATGGGCAGGCAGCGGCTGATAGCGGCGCTCGACCGGGAACGCACGCCCTTCAGAGGAGATCATCGGCGCGTCAGGGAGCGTCTGCCGGAGCCGCTCGTTATCCAGCGTCGCCGACATAATCAGCAGCCGAAGGTCGTCGCGCAGCCCCTGCTGAACGTCGAGCAGCAGCGCAAGGGCCAGATCGGCCTGGAGGCTGCGCTCGTGAAATTCATCAAGGATCACCAGCCCGACGCCGCTCAGCTCCGGATCGTTTTGCAGCATACGGGTGAGAATGCCTTCAGTGACCACCTCCAGCCGCGTAGACGGGCCAATGCAGGTTTCGGCGCGCATCCGGTACCCTACCGTCTCGCCCGGTTTTTCATTCAGCAGTTCCGCCAGGCGCTGCGCCACATTGCGCGCCGCCAGCCTGCGCGGTTCCAGCAGGATAATTTTCCCGCTGATGCTCCCCTCGCGCAGAATTTGCAGGGGCAGCCAGGTGGATTTACCCGCTCCGGTGGGCGCGCTGAGCAAAACCTGTGGCGCATGTTCTAAGGCTGCGAGAAGCTCAGGAAGGACGACGGCGACGGGCAAAGAGGACACTTACGGCTCCAGAGGGTTAACATTAATCGGCGTACATTGTAGCATCGGCGCATATCATTACCGAGTCTTGCGCATGTCTGAGTCAAAACGGCTATTCTTCGCCATTGAATTACCCACCACGCTTCAACGGCAAATTGTTCGCTGGCGCGCCAGCCACTTCCCCGCGGAAGCGGGCCGCCCTGTCGTCGCCGCCAATATGCACCTGACGTTAGCTTTTCTTGGCGAGGTGAGCGCAGAAAAGCAGCGCGCGTTAAGCGCAATGGCCGGACGCATTTCTCAGCCGGGTTTTACGCTGCATCTTGACGATGCCGGGCAATGGCTGCGCTCTCGGGTGGTCTGGCTGGGGACGCGGCAGCCCCCCCGCGGACTGCTCCAGCTCGCCAACATGCTGCGGGCGCAGGCCGCGCGCAGCGGCTGTTATCAGAGCCCGCAGCCGTTTCATCCCCACATTACCCTGCTGCGCGATGCGGGTCAGGCTGTTGCCATCCCGCCACCGGGCTTTCACTGGTCCTTTCAGGTGAATGAATTTGCCCTATACGAATCTGCCTTTGTACAAGGACGCACCCGCTACACTCCGCTCCAGCGCTGGTCGCTGGGCGACACGTTAAGGAATCCTGATGAAGTTTAGCCCTGCACTCCAGCCCGCCACGCTGATCCAGCGTTACAAACGCTTTCTCGCTGACGTGATCACGCCTGAGGGCGAAACGCTCACGCTGCATTGTCCTAACACCGGCGCCATGACCGGTTGCGCCACGCCGGGTGACACGGTCTGGTATTCCACATCAGAAAATACTAAACGCAAATATCCTCATACCTGGGAAATGACCGAGACGCAAAGCGGGGCATTTATTTGCGTTAATACCCTGCGCGCAAATCAGCTGGTTAAGGAAGCCCTGACAAATGGAATCCTTCCTGAACTGGTGGGTTACGGCACGCAAAAAAGCGAAGTGAAATATGGCGATGAAGGCAGCAGAATTGATTTTATGTTACAGGCGGAAGACCGCCCTGAGTGCTATATTGAAGTGAAATCAGTGACGTTAGCGGAAGAGGAAAACGGCTTCTTTCCGGATGCGGTAACGCTACGTGGCCAGAAGCATCTGCGGGAGCTAATGAGTGTAGCGGCGGCGGGCAAGCGCGCCGTGTTGCTGTTTGCGGTTCTGCATTCAGCCATTGAACGGTTTTCCCCGGCCCGTCATATTGATCCTAAATACGCGCAATTGTTGAATGAGGCACAAAAGCAGGGGGTAGAGATTTTCGCTTATAAAGCGGAACTTTCTGCCGATAATATGACTCTGAGATCCTCTCTTCCCATTGTCCTATAAGGGATTAGACGATTGACTAATAAGTGTTCTGGCCGCGTGCGCAAATACGCTTTTCCTCACAGGGTTGTCAAGTGTTACGTTTAGATAATTGCCATACGGAAAAGCATCTGCTATTTATAGCGACCTGATTTTTCCCCCAACACGGGGATCGATAGTGCGTGTTAAGGAGAAGCAACATGCAAGAAGGGCAAAACCGTAAAACATCGTCCCTGAGTATTCTCGCCATCGCTGGGGTGGAGCCGTATCAAGAGAAGCCGGGCGAAGAGTATATGAACGAAGCCCAGCTGTCGCACTTCAAGCGTATTCTTGAAGCATGGCGTAATCAACTCAGGGATGAAGTCGATCGCACCGTTACACATATGCAGGATGAAGCTGCTAACTTCCCGGATCCGGTCGACCGTGCCGCTCAGGAAGAAGAGTTCAGCCTCGAACTGCGTAACCGTGACCGCGAGCGCAAACTGATCAAAAAGATCGAGAAAACGCTGAAAAAGGTCGAGGACGAAGATTTTGGCTACTGCGAATCCTGCGGTGTTGAAATCGGTATTCGTCGTCTGGAAGCGCGTCCAACAGCCGATCTGTGCATCGACTGTAAAACGCTGGCAGAAATCCGCGAAAAACAGATGGCTGGCTAACGCCTTCCCTCTCACTACTCTGCTAAGGCGGGAGTTTCTCCCGCCTTGTTACCGTTGATATGTCTGAATCTCACTATATCGGGCGCTTTGCGCCATCTCCCTCCGGTGAATTACACTTCGGCTCATTAATTGCCGCGCTCGGCAGCTACCTACAGGCTCGCGCCCGTCAGGGTAAATGGCTGGTTCGCATTGAAGATATCGATCCTCCGCGTGAAGTTCCCGGTGCGGCAGAAACTATTCTGCGTCAGCTGGAACATTACGGTCTTCACTGGGACGGCGACGTACTCTGGCAGTCTCAACGCCATGATGCCTACCGTGAACGTCTGGCGTGGCTTGCTGAACAGGGCCTTTCCTATAACTGCACCTGCACGCGTGCGCGAATTCAGAGCGTGGGTGGCGTTTACGACGGCCACTGCCGTACGCGGCACAACGGCCCTGAGAATGCCGCCGTACGGCTGATACAGCGCGCTCCGGTGACGCAGTTTACCGATGTCCTCTCAGGAACCATTCAGGCGGATGATCGTCTGGCGCGTGAAGATTTTATTATTCACCGTCGTGATGGCTTGTTTGCCTATAACCTGGCGGTGGTTGTCGATGACCATTTCCAGGGCGTCACGGAAATCGTGCGTGGGGCGGATTTGGTTGAGCCTACCGTGCGGCAAATATCGCTTTACCAGCAGTTTGGCTGGACGGTGCCGGATTACATTCATCTGCCGCTGGCGGTCAATGAACAGGGGAGTAAGCTGTCAAAACAGAATCATGCCCCGGCGCTGCCTGACGGCGATCCGCGCCCGGTATTGATCGACGCGCTGCGATTTCTCAACCAGAATGTAACGCAGGAATGGCAGGATCTGAGTCTGGATGAATTGCTGAAAACGGCCATTGCTGACTGGACGCTTATGGCCGTGCCAAAAATCCAGCATTCTCAAATGCGTTGCGCTGAGCTATGATTAGCCGCTTTTTTGATAACAAAACACACTACGAGGTGTACTATTTTTACCCGAGTCGCTAATTTTTGCCGTAAAGTGCTGAGCCGCGAAGAGAGCATGGCGAATGATGCTATTGCACAGCCACACATGTCGGTCATTCCGCGTGAGCAGCACAATATTTCCCGCAAAGATATCAGTGAAAATGCCCTCAAGGTGCTCTATCGTCTGAATAAAGCAGGCTACGAGGCCTATCTCGTCGGCGGCGGGGTGCGCGATTTACTGCTGGGCAAAAAACCAAAAGATTTCGACGTGACGACCAGCGCCACGCCTGAACAGGTGCGTAAATTATTCCGCAACTGCCGTCTGGTTGGTCGCCGTTTCCGTCTGGCGCACGTGATGTTTGGACCGGAAATTATTGAAGTGGCGACCTTCCGCGGTCACCACGAAGCGGGCGTCAACGATCGCACAACTTCCCAGCGCGGCCAAAACGGCATGCTGCTGCGCGACAACATCTTCGGCTCTATTGAAGAAGATGCTCAGCGTCGCGATTTCACCATCAACAGCCTTTACTACAGCGTGGCGGATTTTACCGTGCGCGATTACGTCGGCGGTATGCAGGATCTGAAAGACGGCCTGATTCGCCTGATCGGCACGCCGGAAACGCGCTATCGCGAAGATCCGGTCCGAATGCTGCGCGCCGTGCGTTTCGCCGCCAAGCTAAACATGCGTATCAGCCCGGAAACCGCAGAGCCGATCCCGCGCCTGGCGACGCTGATTAACGACGTCCCCCCTGCCCGTCTGTTTGAGGAGTCGTTAAAGCTGCTCCAGGCAGGCTACGGGTTTGAAACCTACAATTTGCTGCGTGAATACAACCTGTTCCAGCCGCTGTTCCCGACCATTACCCGCTACTTCACCGAAAACGGTGACAGCGCAATGGAGCGGATGATTGCACAGGTGCTGAAGAACACGGATACCCGTATTCATAACGATATGCGCGTGAATCCGGCGTTCCTGTTCGCGGCCATGTTCTGGTATCCGCTGCTGGAAACGGCGCAGCGCATTACCCAAGAGAGCGGCCTCGCCTATTATGATGCGTTCGCGCTGGCGGCAAACGACGTGCTGGACGAAGGCTGTCGCACGCTGGCGATCCCGAAACGTATTACCACGCTGGTGCGTGATATCTGGCAGCTTCAGCTGCGTATGTCCCGCCGTCAGGGTAAACGTGCCTGGAAACTGATGGAGCATCCTAAGTTCCGCGCCGCGTTCGATTTGCTCTCTCTGCGTGCTGAAGTCGAAAGAAACCAGGAGCTACAGCGCCTGGCGCAGTGGTGGGGAGAATTTCAGGTCTCTGCACCACCGGAGCAAAAAGATATGCTCACG
Organism: Enterobacter sp. DSM 30060; assembly: GCF_013375955.1. Taxonomy (NCBI): domain Bacteria; kingdom Pseudomonadati; phylum Pseudomonadota; class Gammaproteobacteria; order Enterobacterales; family Enterobacteriaceae; genus Enterobacter; species Enterobacter sp. DSM 30060. The sequence goes on along the minus strand of NZ_CP056118.1, from coordinate 2,600,260 downwards.
GATCTGGATGACGAGCCGGCACCGCGCCGTCGTCACCGTCGCCCGCGCAAGCGCGCGCCGCGTCGTGAAGGCACAGCATGACCCTTGCGTATATTGCCATCGGCAGCAATCTGGCCTCTCCGCTTGAGCAGGTTAACGCTGCCGTTCAGGCGCTGGGGGAGATCCCGCAAAGCCATATCGTGGCGGTCTCCTCCTTTTACCGTACGCCCCCGCTCGGCCCGCAGGATCAGCCTGATTATCTGAACGCCGCCGTGGTGCTGGAAACAGCCCTTGACGCAGAAACGCTGCTGGATAATACCCAGCGTATTGAGCTACAGCAGGGTCGCGTACGTAAAGCCGAACGCTGGGGACCGCGCACGCTCGACCTCGATATTATGCTTTTCGGCCACAAGGTGATTAACACCGAGCGCCTCACCGTTCCGCACTATGACATGAAAAACCGTGGGTTTATGCTCTGGCCACTGTTTGAAGTCGCCCCCGATCTCACCTTCCCTGACGGCACCTCGCTGAACGCCGTTCTGCAAAGCCTCAACGCGGAAAAACCGGTCCGCTGGTAATCCCGTGTCACCCCCGATTAGCCATGTGTCAAATATGGTTAATCGATTGCCTAAAATCATTGTTCCCTCGAATGTTACTGTTAGAATGCGCAAAGATCCGCTTTTGGGCCATCAGGAAACAGTATGAAACCAACTACCATCTCCTTATTGCAGAAATGCAAACAGGAAAAGAAACGCTTCGCCACTATCACCGCGTATGACTACAGCTTCGCAAAACTGTTTGCCGAAGAAGGGATCAACGTCATGCTGGTCGGAGACTCGTTAGGGATGACGGTACAAGGACATGATTCCACTCTGCCGGTCACGGTCGAGGATATTGCTTACCATACCCGCGCCGTGCGCCGGGGTGCGCCCGCCTGCCTGCTACTTTCCGATCTGCCGTTTATGGCGTATGCCACCCCGGAACAGGCCTTTGAAAATGCGGCAACAGTGATGCGCGCCGGTGCCAATATGGTCAAAATCGAAGGCGGCGACTGGCTGGTCGATACGGTGAAAATGCTCACCGAACGGGCCGTGCCAGTTTGCGGGCACTTAGGGCTGACGCCGCAATCCGTGAATATCTTTGGCGGTTATAAAGTTCAGGGGCGTGGCGATGCGGCGCAGACGCTGTTTGATGATGCCCTGGCGCTGGAAGCCGCTGGTGCACAGCTGCTGGTGCTGGAGTGTGTGCCGGTTGAGCTGGCTAAGCGTATCACTGAGGCGCTGTCGATTCCGGTGATCGGCATCGGCGCGGGCAACGTCACCGATGGCCAGATTCTGGTCATGCACGACGCCTTCGGGATCACCGGCGGTCACATTCCAAAATTTGCTAAAAATTTCCTGACAGAAGCAGGCGACATGCGTGCTGCTGTGCGGCAGTATATTGCCGAGGTTGAGTCCGGCGTTTATCCGGGCGAAGAACACAGTTTCCATTAAGGAGTCCAGGTGTGCTAATCATAGAAACTCTGCCGCTGCTGCGCCAGCATATCCGCCGTGCACGTCAGGAAGGTAAACGTATCGCCCTCGTCCCGACCATGGGCAATCTGCACGACGGCCATATGAAGCTGGTCGATGAAGCGAGAGCCCGTGCAGATATCGTGGTAGTCAGTATCTTCGTTAACCCGATGCAGTTCGATCGCGAAGACGATCTGGCGCGCTATCCACGTACCTTGCAGGAAGATTGCGAGAAGCTCAAAAAACGTCATGCGGATATCGTCTTCGCACCGGCCCCCGCAGATGTTTATCCTCAGGGTACCACTGAAGCGACCTACGTCGACGTACCGGGTATTTCGACCATGCTGGAGGGTGCCAGCCGTCCGGGCCATTTCCGCGGCGTTTCCACCATCGTCAGCAAGCTGTTTAACCTGGTGCAGCCGGACATCGCCTGCTTTGGCGAGAAAGATTTCCAGCAGCTGGCGCTGATCCGCAAAATGGTTGCCGATATGGGCTACGACATAGAGATTGTCGGCGTGCCGATTGTACGTGCGAAAGATGGCCTGGCGCTTAGCTCCCGTAACGGCTATCTGACTGCGGAACAGCGTAAAATTGCGCCAGGCTTAAGCAAAGTCATGAATACCATGGCAGAGCAACTGCTGGCAAAAGAATTAACCGCAGAAGAAATCATCGCTCTGGCTGAACAGGCGCTGAACGAGAAAGGTCTTCGTGCTGACGACGTTCAAATTCGGGATGCCGATACGCTTCTGGAACTCTCAGATACCAGCAAACGTGCGGTAATTCTGGTGGCGGCTTGGCTCGGCCAGGCCCGCCTTATCGACAACAAAGTGGTTGAACTGGCGTAGTTTTACTACCCGGAAGTGAAAGGTAAACGTAATGATTCGCAAAATGCTACAAGGTAAGCTTCACCGTGTGAAAGTCACCCAGGCCGACCTGCACTATGAAGGCTCCTGCGCGATCGACCAGGATTTTCTCGACGCGGCGGGTATTCTCGAAAACGAAGCTATTGATATCTGGAACGTTAATAACGGCAAACGCTTTTCAACGTACGCGATTGCCGCTGAACGCGGGTCTAAAATCATCTCCGTTAATGGGGCAGCGGCGCACTGCGCGGACGTGGGTGATATCGTCATTATTGCCAGCTTTGTGATGATGTCTGACGAAGAGGCACGTCGCTGGCAGCCAAAAGTGGCATACTTTGAAGGCGATAATGAAATGAAACGTATTGCGAAGGCAATTCCGGTTCAGGTTGCCTAAGCCAATAGTACTATTATAAATTACCCGACAAATAGGTTGGGTAATTTATACATAATTAAAATGAATAGCGTTCTTTTTATATATTTTTATTAATATATTCAAGTCACCCTGCCGAACACCTGCTCATCAAAATAATGAACAATTATTATCATTCACTATTAAATAATCATATTGACTTAAAGATCGTTTAAGTATTTCTAACGCCTAACGGCTTCTCACAACCATTACTCATCACTTAGAATCCTTTTCCCGAAGCATCTGTTCGGAACGAACATAAGCCTTGCTTATGTTCACTTTTCTAGCATTTAAATATGGATATAAAAAATGTCTTTTAATAAATTAGGTCTGGCAACTGTAGTAGCAATGGTTCTGAGTGCGGGTTCTGCAATGGCAGCTGATATTCCTTCAGATACAGGCACTATTACTTTCCACGGTATGGTTTCTAATAACACCTGTAAAGTATCCCTGGATCAGAAGATTGACCAGGATGGTAATGATTTTGACGTTAACCTGGATACCGTGTTTGTAAAAGACTTCGCTAATGCGCTGGGTACCACCAGCACCCTGGGAGAAAAGAAATTCTCCCTCACCCTGACAGGTTGTGATTCTGCTACCGTCAACCAGGCATCTGCTCAGTTTGATTCCTGGGCGGGTTCTTCTTCAACTTCCGGCGGTCTGCTGGTTCCACCATCAAATACTCAAGGCGCCGCTAAAAACGTCAATCTGGTACTGTCAAACGATGGCAACTCCGCTACCGATCAGATCAAACTGGATCAGACCAACAATACCCAGAAAGCAACGATTGATACCACAGGCGCAGGCGCACTTTACTACCGTGTAGCGTATACCCAGGGTCAGAACTGGGATGCGGCCAACAACCCAGTGTCAGCTGGTGTGGTTCAGGCACAAGCTGCATTCACCATGATCTACGAGTAATTTTAAGCGCATAAATAAAATGCTCATATTATCCCCTGACGTACGTCAGGGGACTATTGATATCATTCCAACAGGAAGTGGAAAAATGTTAAGCACATCATTTTATAAAGGATTTAAAGCTGCCTGCTTTACAGCTGCTGCTGTCGCGTCATTCCAGGCAAGCGCAGATATCGTTATTTCGGGAACACGTATTGTTTATCAGCAGTCGCAAAAAGATGTCATCGTTTCTTTAGACAACCGTGGCAAAAAACCCCTATTAGTTCAATCATGGCTCGATGACGGTCGCGATGACACCAATCCACAGGAATTAAAACTACCGTTTATTATTACTCCACCAGTATCCCGAATTGATCCGCAAAAAGGTCAATCCGTTCGGATCTCGTACCTGGGTGGTTCATTGCCGCAAGATCGCGAATCCCTATTCTGGTTCAATGTGCTCGAGATTCCACCGAAGTCAAAAGTGAAAGACGGTGAAAATCCTAACCAGCTCCAGCTGGCATTCCGCACACGTATTAAACTCTTTTTCCGACCTGACGGCCTGAAAGGTACGCCAGGAGATGCAGCAGCCAAAGTAACGTGGTCACAACAAAAACAAGGTAATACGCTAAACCTGATCGCACACAATGATTCCCCTTACAACGTTTCTATTTCAAATGTAAAGCTGAAATCAGCAAATAAAGAGTACCAGGTTGAGCATAAATCTATTTTACCGTTTAGTACTCAAATTATGCAGGTAAAAGGTTTAGGTAGTACTGCCACCGGCACTGTTGCTTACGAAACCATTAATGACAATGGCGGCTCTGATACTTTTGAAAGCAAAGTAAATTAATAACCGCACCACCGCCACATTATAAATATAACACGTATGAATGATTCATAGCATTCATACGACGACTTGTCTGGATGAAGCATGCTATTTCAACGATCAATTTTATGTCTCGCAATCTGTGCAGCATTTCCTCTGCATGCCAGCGAGACTGAAAAAAAAGCTGTAGACACCTCATCCGAAACAGAATCGGCCATTGAATTTAATGACCAGTTCCTTATCGATAATGGTGGAGGTATCAATGTCGATCGTTATGCTTATGGCAACCCAGTTCTGCCAGGTACTTACCGTGTAAAAGTGAATTTGAATGGCAATTCAAAATCCACGGTCGAGATGACATTCATTGATAACAAAACGCCACGTGCCTCAGCATGTCTGACTAAACTCACGCTGACACAGGCAGGCGTTGATACCAGCATATTAGGCGATGATGTCAAAAACGACGAAACGTCTTGCGTAGATATCAAAAAATATTATCCCGGTGCTTCTGAAAATTTTGATAGTAGCAAGCAGGAAATGGATCTTAATTTCCCGCAAATCTACGTGCTTAAGCTTCCAGCAGGGTATGTCGATCCTTCATTATGGGATAATGGTGTTCCGGCCGGATTACTCTCATACGATCTTAATACCTGGCACAGCGAGTCAAACGGCACCAATTCAGATACCGCTTATGCGGGCTTGCATTATGGCCTGAACGTGGGGCCGTGGCGTTTACGTTCTCGCGGCAGTCTGAACTGGGACAGCGATAATGGCACACATTATTCCAGCCAGGATATCTACCTCCAGCGAGACATCACACCACTTAACGCACAGATGGTAATGGGTGATTCCTACACACGCGGTGATGTCTTTGACTCGGTGAGCCTGCGTGGTGCGCGTATGTATAACGATGACCGCATGCTCCCGGAAGGCACCTCTGGCTACGCGCCAGTAATTCGTGGTGTGGCAAACAGTAACGCCAAAGTTAGCGTAACGCAAAGCGGCAATAAAATTTATGAAACCACCGTTCCACCCGGTGCTTTCGAGATCAATGACCTCAGTACAACAGGCTATGGCAATGATTTGATTGTCACTGTAGAGGAAGCCGATGGAAGTAAACGGACGTTTACCGTTCCGTTCTCCTCAGTTACACAAATGCTCCGCCCAGGCTCCAGCCGCTGGGATGTGGGTTTAGGTGAGCTGAATGATGATTCATTGCACGATAAGCCAAACGTTGGCTACGCAACTTACGCGTATGGTCTGAATAATACCTTTACCGGTTACGTGGGTGCGCAATATACGGATATGGATTTCTACGCCGGCCTGCTTGGTCTGGCTATGAATACCCGTATTGGTGCATTCGCATTAGATGTTACCGGGTCCTATGCCGATATCGACGGGCTGGACACGCTTAAAGGGCAAAGTTATCGGCTGACCTACAGCAAAATGCTTGAAGCTACTAACACATCTCTTAACGTGGCAGCTTATCGCTTCTCTACAGAAGATTATCTCAGCCTTAACGATGCCGCCTCATTGCAGGACAGTATTCATCACGAGGAATATGGCAATCGATCTTATGACAGCAATGCCGAGCTTTATGCTGATTATCAGCGTACCAAAAACCAGATACAGGTCAGCCTGAACCAGCCATTGAATGTTAACGGTGATGAATACGGCTCACTCTATATTAGCGGTACCTGGCAGGATTACTGGAATGACTCCAGCTCCACTTCCGACTACAGCGTGGGTTACAACAATAGTTTTGCTTACGGTAGCTATAGCGTTTCTGTGCAACGCACGTACAACGAAACAGGGGAAAAGGATGACAGCGTTTATTTAAACGTCAGTATTCCATTCAGCATATTCAATAAAGATAGCGCGCAGTCAGGCGGATTCAATAACGTCAACATGAGCCTGCGCACTGATTTAAAAGGCGGTACCAGTTTTAACTCTACGGCAAGCGGCAACTCCAAAAACAGTGAAGTGAGCTATTCCGTTAGCGCCTCATCAAGCGGGGGCAACTACGGCAACCTGAACCAGGTCAGTGGCTATAGCTCATGGAACAGTCCTTACGGGCCGCTCGGTGTCTCAGCGTCCTTTGGCGATGACAATAGTAAACAGTATTCCGCGAGTTATAACGGCGGAATGGTTGTCCACTCGGGTGGCGTTGTATTTACATCCGGCAGTATCGGCGAAACGGATTCACTTGCGCTGGTAAAAGCAAGTGGCGCAACGGGTGCTCGGCTGGGTTACGGCCAAAGCCGCATTAACAGTTCCGGGTACGGGATTATGCCGTATATGTCAGCCTACAGAGAAAACCGAGTATCGCTCGATATCAGTACTCTCGAAGCAGACGTTGAAATCAAAAATACCAGCGCAGTTGCCGTACCTCGCAATGGCTCCGTTGTATTAGTGAATTTTGAAACGGATGAAGGTCGTTCGCTTGTTCTGGAATTACAACGTTCTGATAACGGCTTTATTCCGCTAGGTGCAGACGTTCTGAATGAGAAAAACGAATCTATCGGAACGGTAGGCCAGGCAGGACAAGCTTATGTACGCGGTGTGGAAGACAAAGGCGCTCTCCGGGTGGTATGGGGAAGCGATGGATCCAGCTCTTGCACGGTGCATTATCAGATTCCTGAAAATGCGAAGAAAGCAGGCTTAACCACGATTCTGAGTAATCAACAGTGCCAAATGTAATGATGTTAAAACAGGGAATCACACCCATGGGAAATAATATGAAGAAAAATCATTGCGGTTATTCATTAATCGCATTAGCAATGTTAGCGATGTCAGGTTCTGCTGCGGCAGCCGATCTCAATGTTAACTTCACTGCCAATATCCGCGAAACCACCTGCGATATGAAACTGGTCGGCGGTACGGGTTCAGATACGCAGCAAACGCTGACTATCGGTAATAACGGTCAGGTACGTTTAGATGATGTCAAAGCCGGAACGGCAAATGCCAATTTCAAAATTGTGCTCGTTGAATGCCCGGCGTCGCTGACCTCGTTAAAAACAACCGTAAAAGGAACCAAATCAGGTTATTTAGCTAGCGGCCTTGTTAACCAGATTGCAAAAACTAACGGTGGCGCTGATTACTCTGCGGCTGAAATCGCCAGAGCCGATGCACCAAATACTCCTTTTATCATTAACTCAACCCTGGATTCAGAGCGCCTGGTCTGGAGTCCGACAGAAATCCAGAATAAGGAAGTTGCTCTGGTGGCCACCTTACGTGAAACAAAAGAAAACAGCATGACCATTGGTGATTTTCAGGCCGTGGCGACCTTTGAATTTAGCTACGAGTGATTAGTGCAGGAAAACGGAGCAACATTATGAAATTCAATTCTACTTTTATCGCCCTGTCCGTTTCTGCTCTTCTGTTCTCGGGAATGGCAAGCGCAGCAATTACAGGCACCCCTAGTGTCGAATTAACGATTAAATCAAAAATTGTATCAGGCACATGTACCGCAAAAGTACTTAACGATGCAGGCACAGCCTCCACTGAAATTGCGTTCGGCGACGTATACAAATCCGATCTGGTGAACAAAACCCGTGTCGAGCCGCTCAAGATTAGTTTCACCAACTGTTCTGGAGTAACCAAGGCAACGGTGTCCGCTGCGAAAGGCGCTGGTGGTGAATGCAGTGGCGTCAACAAGACGGGTGATTCTTACTCTGGCGGCTTAGCAACGGGCTTTGAGATCTGGTCGGGTGTTGTCGATACTGGCGAGCTTATGAGCTGTAACACGCCTCCGGCTGCTAAGGATGTCACCATTACTGATGGTACCGGTGAATTCCCGATGAATTCCCGTATCGTTATCGGGCAAGGCCAAACCATTGCTGATGTAGGCGCGGGGGCGGTTACTGCGCCAGTCACGTTTACTATCGCTTATCCATAATACCAGGAACCAGTATGCAACAATCACCGTTTATTTTATACCAGCCCGGTCTTGTGTTGCTTATGGGCTTGGCTGGTGGCATCTTGCCTGGCGTAAGCCAGGCAAGCTCAGGATTAGACGTAAATATTACCGCTAACATTGTTAATAGCACCTGTAAGATGACCGTGGAAAATGACGGCGAAATTTATCTCCCCAATGCGATGCGCAGTTGGTTTTATAACCCGGATGGTAGCGATCGTTTTACTGCAACCGATGATGCAGGCGGTACGCCTTTTAAGATCCATGTAGATGATTGCTATGGAGACAGCGGTACGGCTAAAAAGCTGAGTTTTAGCTTTTCGCCGCAGTCGGGTTTCTGGCCAGGACAAAATCAGGTTTTCAAAAGTGATGATACCGCCGCAGGCGCGGCAAAAAATGTCGGCGTCGTCGTTTTCTCTGAAAAATATAAAAAGAATGTTTTAAACAACGACGGCACGTCAAAAATCACTTTTGACGTAAGCGGTCAGGATACTGCATTTTTAACGGATTATCAGTTCTATGCCCGATATCAAAATATTGGCGTAGTGGCTGGTGGTGTCGTTACCAGTAAAGTATTGGTTGACGTCACTTACGAATAATAATCAGAACAGGAAAAAGGATGAGAATGTTCAACTTTATAAGACAGGGTTTCAACGTGAAAGGCACAATGACGTTTGCCATGGCGAGCGCGTTATTTACCCTCAGCCACTCCTGCTGGGCAGGGGAGTGCCAAATGAATAATGGAAAAGGCGGCACAACCACGCTAATCAATTCTGACTACTCAGGTGGCACCGTACGTCTTCCCCCTCCGGGTAACTACGCCAGTACTCTTTTTAACGTTAACCTGACACCAGGCATTCAGGCCAAATGTGGTCCGGGGGACGATGGTTTTAACCTCGTGTCACAAACAAACCCGACCTTGCTAATGGGGAGTAGTTATGGCAGGGCTATGTTTGAAACAAATATTCCGGGGATTTATTATTCCGTAAGGGTGCACACCGCAGAAAGCACTGGAGGCATGGGTGGTTACTTCGCTATGAATACTACTGGCTGGACTACCGTTGCCTCCTCCGGAAAATCTGACCCGTGGGATGAAAAATGGATAAACACCTCAGTTCAAATTTATATTGATGAAGGTTACAGAGGCAACCCGAACAAAGAAACCTCAATCAGACCCAAACCCGGCACTCTGGGTAAAATGGCTATTGGTAATCCAGATGATAGTGACAACCAACCATGGACATTTATGGTCAACGAGGACTCATTCCAGATCCCGATCGTTCTTCCAACCTGCGACATGGCCATGCTATCGGATGGTACTAATAATGTTAACCTGGGAGAATATTATGTTTCAGACATTAAAAACAATCGGGTTAAGGATATCCCTTTTTCCATTAGCTTAAGCAATTGTACCGGTGTGGCAAATATCACAACCAAACTCACCACCTCAAAGCTAACCGGAAAAAACAATGATCTTCTTGGTAATACGCTTACGTCCGGAGCTGAGGGCGCAGGCGTGAAAATCATGTATAACGGAACCTCTCAACTTCTGCCGAACAATCCTGACTCATCCTATGTCATAACGGATTACCAAACCCCTGAATCCAAGCAAATTAATTATGTTGCTCAACTGGTAGCAAACGGAAACACAGTGAAACCGGGGTCGTTTAAAGCCACCGGCGTATTCACCCTTTCATACGACTAACCGCTATCCCTGCGGCTGATTACTGATCAGCCGCGACATCGTCTCCAGTGAATCCGTTCTTAAGATATACAAACGCTTCAACAGGAACGGATTATCCCCCGGCTTCACCTTCCCTTTCATCGTCGTCACTGCCAGATGAAAACCAGCGTCATTCGCTGCCTTTATCGCTTTATTGTCATAGCCGCCAAATGGATACGACACATACAATACGCGCGGGTTGAACTGAGCCAGTGCACGACGTGAGCGTTCAAAATCAAACAGGATCACGTGATAGCTACGGCTCAACAGGATGGGGTGTTTATAGCCATCCACGCGATGCAGGAAATGAGTGTGAGACTGAATGTCGAACACATCCTGGATGCCCTTGATTTCCTGAACGCTCATAAACTGTAGCGATTTTGGATCCCACTTCTGCGGATGGCCTTTGATTCGGGATGAAATTATAAACGCCGTCGCGTTGAAGCCATATTCTTTCAGCACCGGATACGCATAGCGGCTCACCGATTTCAGGCCATCATCAAAAGTGATCACCACCGCTTTCGCGGGCAGGTTCATCTTGTTACGTACGTACCCTTCAAGCTGGTACATCGTCAGCGTGGTATAGCCCTGATCGCGTAACCAGGCCATCTGATTATTAAACGCACGTACGCTGGTCGTCGTGGAGGTATGTCGAAAACGGGTGTTCTCTTCATCACGCAAAATATGATGGTAGGTCAGAACCGGTAGCCCGTTATCTTCCTGCGCATCCAGGCTGCTTACCCATGCCAGACGATTACCGATACGGATCTGGAACCAGGTCTGGTTCAGGCGGTCTTTCAGCTTATTCAGAATCGGATAGCGAAGATTAGCGCTTAAGGTGCCAAAGGGCGCGCTTCCGCTGCTGGGGGCGTTATAAACCGGCGTGTCTTTCCAGGTAATGAGGTTTTGATTACTGAGCGGCTTGTTCAAGTCACCCAGGCTATCCTCAACGCGTTGTTTGCCCTGAACTTTTTCAAGGTGGTCTTTATCAATAAACCCCGTACCGAATCCGAAACGAAATTCATAGTAATCCGCCGCGGCCGGAAAGACAGCGAGGATCTGCCCGGCGCGGACATTCCCCACATTCACAACGGCATTTCCCACCTGCGCCCAGATGGCCGCATCTTCGGTGGTTTGCATATACTGAGCAGGAAGGCCTTGCTGGCTGGTCAGGCTGGCAGACGCACCACCGGAAACCACGAGCAGAAGGATAAAGATAACGCGCTTGAGCATGGAATATAAATCGACACAGAAAATCAGCCGCCATTGTAACAAAAGCGGCATCAATACCAATGTTTAATGCTTATACAGATCGTGAAGCAGAACAAAAGGCGGGTTCTTCTGCTGCTGGTGCCACAAGCTGCTCACGCCCGGCGAGCCCTGCGCCACAATGGCGTGACGAAACTCAGCGCTGCTCAACGTTGCGCGCAGCGGATACATCGCTTCGAGTAAAGGCAGGCTGATACCGGAGATTACTTCACAGTTATCGTGCTTATGGCTCATTAGGGCAGCCGCACGGTATGGCGCCGCGCCGGATCTGTCAGTGAGAAAAATCACGCCATCGCCGGTGTCGGTTTCATGCAGCGCGTCACACATCATCCGGCTGAGCATATTGGTGCTCAGCCCTCGCCAGTAATTTACCGCACGACATTGCGCCAGGGGGCCAAATCGGGCCGCCAGCTTAAGCAGCATTTCCTGTGCCTCTTCATCGTGGCAGGTGATCACCAATCCTAGCATCTGTTCACTCCTTTGCTCAGATAAAAATTCAACTGATTATAGACTGCGTGAGTGTGATTATGTTCAATTTTAAAGATTAATTATTTTAACAATTATATTTAAGAACAATTAACTATAACTAGCAACTCGCAAATGAAAAAATCATAAAAGGATACATTACCAAAGGGGATAACATGCAAAGCTACGATTTAAAAATAATGGGTGGCCGAACTCAAATTGGATCAGGATGGGGTAATAACGAGCATAAACTCGTCGCGCTTGATAAAATAACTCTAGCTCCAGTCATTGTTGACTGGAGCTACGAGGATACTCCTGAAAAAATTTTTACTGGTAGTCGATTTACCGATACGGAGCCAACAAAACGGCTTTTAGTCAACTCTGATATATACGTGCGTGGCAGCCTGGTTAATATAAGCAATATAGGTGGAGCAGGTGCTTCCTTCGCCGCTATTCAGGATAATGGTATGGTCGTCGCATGGGGATTGCCGGGAGAAGCGGATACTACCCCAACCAGTGATCGTAACCATGATGTTCAAGTTGTCTGTGGCTCAGAAGAAACCTCAGTAGGTATTAATAAACTTAATCAGATTTTTGTATGGGGACGAACCTCTGATGAGCCTATCCCCGAAGATATTGCAGCCCTTAACGATATAAGTTTTGTGAAAACTTTTAAAAAATGGGGTGAATATGAGTATAGTGCTTTCCTGGCCATAAGAAAAAACAAACAAATTGTGCAATGGAACGATGTTGGGTTCCCTTGGACAATGCCTGAACATATTGCAGAAATGAAAGATTTTATTGCCATAGAATCCACCGATGGTGCATTCGCTGCGATAAGAGAAAATGGCCATGTCGTTGCATGGGGAGATCCAAAATCTGGTGGCAGACTACCGGAACATTTAAATGATATATCTGATGCCACAAAGATATTCGGCAATCACGATACCTTTCTTGTTCTGCACCAAAGTGGAAAGATCTCCACATGGAGTGAAGCTGAATATAACAGCATAGCGCCAGAATACATTACCACTCTCAGCGACATCAAAAATATTTACCCCTTTTATGGTGGTTTTATTGCATTGCGGGAAAATAACATGCTGGTCTCATGGGGTGAGTATGCTGAACCTATCCCAGCCGAAATAGCCTCGCGCTCAGATATAATCGATGTTCAGGTTGGAAGAAACCAGGCTGCCGCAGTACTTCTTCCGGGAGGCAAAGTCTTCTCATGGGGTGAATTGTCGAACCCTTATTTTATACAGCAACCAGAAAATCTATCAGAGGTAATATATATTTGCGCAGGAGCAGACTGTATAGCCGCACTCAAAAGAGATGGCAGCGTAGTTGCCTGGGGCCATCCCGATCAGGGCGGTGATACTTCTCCTGTTGCGGATGAGCTATATAATATTAGAGCAATCTATAGTTCTACTTATGGATTCTGCGCCCTTCGCAATGACGGAAAGGTAATCGTTTGGGGTGAATATGGGGGGATATGCGCAATGTTCCTCCAGAACTTCAGAACAACATTACTTATGCATGGGAGTGAGTAATATGTCCCGGTGACGCGCACGTCGCCGGGACATACTATTAGCTACGCAGCCCGCGTCCGCGCTGGATCAGATACCAGCACAGCAGATAGAACGCCACGATAAACACCACCAGCACCACAACGGTGGTGAACAGCGGGACATCGGCAATGCCGAGGAAGCCAAAGCGGAAGCCGCTGATCATGTAGACAATCGGGTTCAGGTGCGACAGCGCCTGCCAGAACGGCGGCAACAGCGTCAGGGAGTAAAACACCCCGCCCAGATAGGTCAGCGGCGTCAGCACGAAGGTCGGGATCAGGCTGATGTCATCAAACGTTTTAGCAAACACCGCGTTCAGCAGCCCGGCGAGGGAGAACAAGATCGCCGTCAGCAATAATGTGAGCGCCACGAACAGCCACGAATGCACCTGGAACGGGACGAAGAACAACGAAATCGCCGTCACCAGAATCCCCACGCACAGCCCGCGCGCTACGCCGCCGCCCACGTAACCGGCGATGATCACATGCGTTGGCACCGGGGCCACCAGCAGCTCTTCAATGTTGCGCTGGAACTTGGCGCTAAAGAACGACGACGCCACGTTCGCGTAAGCGTTGGTGATCACCGCCATCATGATCAGGCCCGGCACGATAAACTGCATATAGGTAAAACCGTGCATCTCACCAATGCGGGAGCCAATCAGGTTACCGAAAATGATGAAGTAGAGCGTCATGGTGATCACCGGCGGCACCAGGGTTTGCACCCAGATACGCATAAAGCGGTTAATCTCTTTTGCCCAGATGCTTTTCAGCGCGACCCAGTAAAGATGCGTCATGCCTTGTCTCCTTGTTTGTCGTGCACCAGAGAGACAAACAGCTCTTCCAGTCGGTTTGCTTTGTTACGCATGCTTAATACCTGAATGCCCTGCGCACTCAACTGTGAGAACACGCTGTTGATACCCTGCTCGCGCAGCACTTCTACCTCCAGCGTCGAGGTATCGACCAGGCGATAGTTGTAGCCCTCCAGTTTCGGCAGCGCGCTTTTCGCCGCCAGATCGAGGATAAATGTCTCTGATTTGAGCTTGGAGAGCAGATTCTTCATCGAGGTGTTTTCCACCAGCTCACCGTGCTGAATAATGCCGATATTGCGGCACAGCATTTCCGCCTCTTCCAGGTAGTGCGTGGTCAGAATGATGGTGGTGCCTTTATCGTTCAGATCTTTCAGGAAACCCCACATGGAACGACGCAGTTCAATATCCACGCCAGCAGTCGGCTCATCAAGGATAAGCAGCTTTGGCTCGTGCATCAGCGCGCGGGCAATCATCAGGCGGCGCTTCATCCCCCGGACAACATCCGCGCGCGTTCGTTACGCTTCTCCCACAGGTCGAGCTGTTTCAGATACTTTTCGCTGCGCTCAAGCGCCTCTTTGCGCTCAACGCCATAGTAACCCGCCTGGTTAACAACAATCTGCTGTACCGTCTCAAACGGGTTGAAGTTGAACTCCTGCGGCACCAGCCCCAGCTGACGCTTGGCGTTGACCACATCTTTTTGCAGATCGTAGCCAAACACGCTGACGCGGCCGGAGGTTTTGTTGACCAGCGAGCTGATGATCCCGATGGTGGTGGATTTCCCCGCCCCGTTCGGCCCCAGAAGCGCGTAGAAATCTCCCGCTTCGACTTTAAGATCTATCCCGCGCAGCGCCTGAACGCCCCCCGGGTAGGTTTTTTTGAGCTGTTCAAGCTCCAGTGCAATCGCCATGAATTCAACTTACCTTAAGTTCTGACACACGTTGTGTGGTTTCATTAAAAGTCGGGTTACCCTATAGTAGCGCAACGCAATCACTTGGTTACAGGTCGCTAACCTCCATGAACGACATAGATACACTCATCAGCAACAATGCACTATGGTCAAAAATGCTGGTGGAGGAAGACCCCGGATTTTTTGGAAAACTCGCGCAAGCGCAGAACCCGCGCTTTCTCTGGATTGGATGTTCTGACAGCCGTGTCCCCGCCGAACGTCTGACGGGTCTTGAACCTGGCGAACTGTTTGTTCACCGCAATGTGGCTAACCTGGTTATTCATACCGATCTCAACTGCCTTTCGGTTGTGCAGTACGCCGTTGACGTTCTTGAGGTTGAGCACATCATTATTTGTGGCCACTACGGCTGCGGCGGCGTGCAGGCGGCGGTCGAAAACACAGAGCTGGGGTTAATCGATAACTGGCTGCTGCACATTCGTGATATCTGGTTCAAACATAGCTCACTGCTGGGCGAAATGCCGCAGGAGCGCCGTCTCGACACCCTGTGTGAGCTGAACGTAATGGAGCAGGTCTATAACCTGGGCCACTCGACGATTATGCAGTCTGCCTGGAAACGCGGGCAGAAGGTCTCCATCCACGGCTGGGCGTACGGTATTCACGACGGTCTGCTGCGCAATCTGGAAGTGACCGCCACCAACCGCGAAACGCTGGAACAGCGTTACCGCTCGGGAATTGCCAACCTCAAGCTTAAGCATGTGAACCATAAATAACAAAGCCGGGGGTTTTCACCCTCTCCCTGTGGGAGAGGGCTGGGGTGAGGGCATCAGCCCGCAATTATTCGTCCAGAATCACTACTTTCCCAACATACGGCAGATGGCGATAACGCTGCGCGTAATCAATGCCGTAACCCACCACGAATTCGTCCGGGATGGAGAAACCAACGAACTCCACCGGCACCTGCACTTCACGGCGCTCAGGCTTATCCAGCAGGGTACAAATCGCCAGTGATTTTGGTTCACGCAGGCTCAGGATCTCACGCACTTTAGAGAGCGTGTTGCCGGAGTCGATGATGTCCTCAACAATCAACACATCTTTGCCACGAATATCTTCATCCAAATCTTTCAGGATTTTCACATCACGGGTTGTGGACATGCCGCTGCCGTAACTGGAGGCGGTCATAAAATCGACCTCGTGCGGCACCTGCACTTCACGGCACAGGTCTGCCATGAACATGAAAGAACCACGCAACAGACCGACCAGCACCATTTCGCTGCCGCTGTCCTTGTAATGTTCGGTGATTTGACGACCCAGTTCGGCGATACGCGCTTTGATCTCGGCTTCCGGGATCATCACTTCAACAGTATGTTTCATATTACTAACCAAATGATTTTAGTGAAAATCTCTCAATGCGGATGACTCTCGCTCCGGCATCGATACGCAAGCCAGCCATTATACCAGTAAATGGATTGCCCTGGCGTATGAGTTATAAAAAGCAATATTTGTGATTCCGATCACAGTTGTTAATACCTATAATTAATTGCTAGCAAATAATTAACAAAACTGACGAGTACTTTTCTATGGCTGAAACAAAAACTAAACAGCCGCGTCTACTGGTGACATTAACAGCCGCGTTTGCCGCATTCTGCGCGCTGTATTTGTTAATCGGTGGCGTATGGCTGGTCGCGATTGGCGGCTCCTGGTACTACCCGATTGCGGGTCTGGTTATGGTTGGCGTAACCGTCCTGCTTTTACGCAGAAAACAATCTGCTCTGTGGCTGTACGCAGCGTTACTGCTCGCAACCATGATCTGGGGCGTCTGGGAGGTCGGGTTCGACTTCTGGGCGTTGACGCCGCGCAGCGACATTCTGGTCTTCTTCGGTATCTGGCTGATCCTGCCGTTTGTCTGGCGTCGTCTGATCGTCCCTTCCAGTGGTGCTGTAGCCGGTCTGGTCGTTGCCCTGCTGATTAGTGGCGGCATCCTGACCTGGGCCGGATTCAACGACCCGCAGGAGATCCACGGTACGCTGAACACTGAATCCACACCGGCTGCGGCTATTTCGCAGGTGGCTGACGGCGACTGGCCAGCCTATGGTCGTAATCAGGAAGGTCAACGTTACTCCCCGCTGAAGCAGATCAACGCGGACAACGTGAAAAACCTGAAGGAAGCCTGGGTATTCCGTACCGGCGACCTGAAAATGCCAAACGATCCGGGTGAGCTGACCAACGAAGTGACCCCGATTAAAGTGGGCAACATGCTCTACCTGTGTACGGCGCACCAGCGTCTGTTCGCGCTCGACGCGGCCACCGGTAAAGAGAAATGGCACTTTGATCCACAGCTGAACTCCAACCCGTCGTTCCAGCACATCACCTGCCGCGGCGTCTCTTACCACGAAGCGCGCGCTGATAATGCCAGCCCGGAAGTCATTGCCGACTGTCCTCGCCGCATTATGCTGCCGGTGAACGATGGCCGCCTGTTTGCCATCAACGCTGAGACCGGTAAGCTGTGCGAAACCTTCGCTAACAAAGGCATTCTGAATCTTCAGACCAACATGCCGGACACTACGCCGGGTCTGTATGAGCCGACCTCCCCGCCAATCATTACCGATAAAACCATCGTGATTGCCGGTTCGGTAACGGATAACTTCTCTACCCGCGAAACCTCCGGCGTTATCCGTGGTTTCGACGTGAACACCGGTAAACTGCTGTGGGCCTTCGACCCGGGCGCGAAAGATCCCAACGCGATCCCATCGGATGAACACACCTTTACCTTTAACTCACCGAACTCCTGGGCACCGGCAGCGTATGACGCGAAGCTGGACCTGGTTTACCTGCCGATGGGCGTGACCACGCCGGATATCTGGGGTGGTAACCGTACGCCGGAGCAGGAACGTTACGCCAGCTCCATCGTGGCGCTGAACGCAACGACCGGTAAACTGGCATGGAGCTACCAGACCGTTCACCACGATCTGTGGGATATGGATATGCCGTCCCAGCCGACGCTGGCGGACATTACCGTTAACGGTAAAACCGTTCCGGTGATTTACGCCCCGGCCAAAACCGGCAACATCTTCGTGCTGGATCGCAGCAACGGTAAGCTGGTTGTTCCTGCGCCGGAAAAACCGGTTCCGCAGGGTGCGGCCAAAGGCGACTACGTTACCAAAACACAGCCGTTCTCTGATCTGAGTTTCCGTCCGGAGAAAGACCTCAGCGGTGCAGACATGTGGGGTGCCACGATGTTTGACCAGCTGGTATGCCGCGTGATGTTCCACCAGCTGCGCTATGAAGGCATTTTCACGCCGCCGTCAGAGCAGGGCACGCTGGTCTTCCCGGGTAACCTGGGGATGTTCGAGTGGGGTGGGATCTCCGTTGACCCTAACCGTCAGGTCGCCATCGCTAACCCAATGGCGCTGCCGTTCGTTTCCCGTCTGATCCCACGCGGTCCGGGTAACCCAATGGAGCAGCCGAAAGATGCGAAAGGCAGCGGTACCGAAGCCGGTATCCAGCCGCAGTATGGCGTTCCTTATGGTGTGACCCTGAATCCGTTCCTTTCTCCGTTAGGTCTGCCGTGTAAACAGCCTGCCTGGGGTTACATCTCCGGTCTGGATCTGAAGACCAACAAGATCGTCTGGAAGAAACGTATTGGTACGCCACAGGACAGCATGCCGTTCCCGATGCCTGTTCCAGTGCCGTTCAATATGGGTATGCCAATGCTGGGTGGCCCAATCTCCACCGCCGGTAACGTGCTGTTCATCGCGGCAACCGCAGATAACTACCTGCGCGCGTACAACATGACCAACGGTGAAAAACTGTGGCAAGGCCGTCTGCCAGCCGGTGGACAGGCTACGCCGATGACCTATGAAGTGAATGGCAAGCAGTACGTTGTCATCTCCGCAGGTGGTCACGGTTCGTTTGGCACGAAGATGGGCGACTATATTGTCGCGTATGCACTGCCTGACGACGCTAAGTAATGAAAAAGCCCGGTGGCGCTAACGCATACCGGGCTTTCGGGTGTCCTATGTAGGCCGGGTAAGGCGAAGCCGCCACCCGGCTTTTTTTATACGGTAAAGCCCAGCATCATCCCCGTATCTTCATGCTCCAGCAGATGGCAGTGGGCCATATAGGCAAACTCTTTCGGCGCTTCGTGATCGAACTTCACCAGCACCTCGCTGACACCGCCTTCCACCCTCACCGTATCTTTCCAGCCCCGGCGATGCGCGTCCGGCGCTTTACCGTTCTCAGAGAGAATACGGAACTGCGTGCCGTGGATATGGAACGGGTGCAGCATCATGTCGCCTTCGCCTGAAATTACCCAGCGTTCAAACTGCCCTTTCGTGGCGGCGAACATGGGCGTGTTCATATCGAACGCTTTGCCGTTGATGCGGTTGGCGTTGTGGAAATCGAAACCATGGCCGCCGTGATCCATGCCGCCCATTTTACCGTGGTCCATATTCATATGGCCCATCATCTGGCCGTGGTGCATTCCCGCCATGGCCTGATTGCCGTACTTCTTCATCAGCGCCTGCATGCCCATCATGTCGAGCATCGGGTCCATGGAGAGCTGAAGTTTACGCTGCGTAAGCCCGTCCAGCGACGGGAGTGTGGGTAGCGTGGTGAGGGCGTCCGGCAGCGTACCGGAAGCGGCGATCTGTAGCGGCTGAATGCGCAGGACCGGATGGGGTTTATCAAACGGCGCAACGGCCATCCCCATCTGGCTGACCGGCAGAGTCACCAGGTCAAACGCTTTGCCATCGCTGATATCCACCAGCACCTCGAAGCGCTCGCCCATCAGCATCGGCAGCTCGCTCACCTTCACCGGTTCCGGCAGCAGGCCGCCGTCGCTTGCCACCACATACAGCGGGCGTTTATCGCTGGTGGCGAAGTTCAGCGAGCGGGCGTTACAGCCATTTAGCAGGCGTAAACGCAGCCAGCCTTTTGGCGCGGCATGCTGCGGGTAGATTGCGCCGTTGGTCAGGAGTGTATCGCCAAACCAGCCTACCGCCGCGCTCATGACGTCCAGCTGATAGTCAATTTGCCCGTCAGCGCTGAATTTTTTGTCCTGCACAATCACCGGGACATCGTCGATACCCCACTGTTTTGGCAGGCGCAGCAGGCGGCTTTCATCGTCTTCAATCAGCACCAGGCCGGCCAGCCCCATCGCCACCTGATGGCCCGTTTTGCCATGCTGATGCGGGTGGAACCAGCAGGTCGCCGCGCGTTGTTCCGGGGTAAAGGTTACGCTGCGTTTACCACCAGGCCTGATGATGCCCTGAGGCCCCCCATCCACTTCGCCCGGGACTTCCAGCCCGTGCCAGTGCAGCGTGGTCTCTTCCGCAAGCGTGTTATGAATGTCTACCGTCACCGCCTTCCCTTTGCGTAACTGCAACGCCGGGCCGAGCAGATTGCCGTTATAGCCCCACGTCGTAGCGTCGTGCTGACCGAACGTGGTTTTACCGGCCTGCACCACAAGCTGAATGCGGCTGCGGGCATCTGCGGCGAGTAATTCAGGAATGGGTAAAGCCGGTCTGTCGGCGGCAAAAACGGCGCGGCTCCAGAGAGGTAACGCGCTGGCAACCCCCAGCGCGGCAGAAAATTTTAAAAAATCACGACGTTGCATGTGCATTTCCTTATTTCCAGCAGGCGATCTTTTGAGCATAAACCCTCCCCTTACCGGAAGGTCAAGCACGGCGGCAATAATAAAGATCGTCGGCCTGGCATCAAGTATGCTAACGTTAATTTTCCGTGATGCAGTGGTAAAGGCAATGAAGACGTTTTTCAGAACAATTTTGTTCGCCAGCCTGATGGCGATGTGTGCGAACAGTTACGCGCTAAGTGAAAACGAAGCGGAAGATATGGCCGATCTGACGGCAGTTTTTGTTTTTCTGAAAAACGATTGTGGTTACCAGAATTTACCCAATGGGCAAATTCGTCGCGCACTGGTCTTTTTTGCCCAGCAGAACCAATGGGACCTCAGCAACTACGACAGCTTCGACATGAAGGCGCTCGGTGAAGACAGCTACCGTGATTTAAGCGGTATTGGCATTCCCACTGCTAAAAAATGCAAAGCGCTGGCTCGCGATTCACTCAGCCTGCTCGCCTACGTGAAGTAACCTTCCCGACGCCCCTTGTTGACCCGCTAACCGCTTCACGGCGGTGTTGTGTTGCGCCCATCTGCCGGATGTAATGGATGCTAACGAAGGAGGTGCTCCCCGTGACCGAAAAAACGGTATGGCAAGAAACGCTGCATGACCAGTTTGGTCAGTATTTTGCCGTGGATAACGTGCTCTATCATGAGAAAACCGATCATCAGGATCTGATAATCTTCGAAAACGCCGCCTTCGGCCGCGTGATGGCGCTGGACGGCGTGGTGCAAACCACCGAGCGCGACGAGTTTATCTATCACGAAATGATGACCCACGTCCCGCTGCTGGCCCACGGCCACGCGAAGGACGTGCTGATTATCGGCGGCGGCGACGGCGCGATGCTGCGTGAAGTCTCGCGTCATCAGAATGTCGAAACCATCACCATGGTGGAAATCGACGCCGGTGTGGTGTCGTTCTGCCGCCAGTATCTGCCCAACCACAATGCCGGCAGCTATGACGATCCGCGGTTTAATCTGGTTATCGACGATGGCGTCAATTTTGTTAACCAGACCACGCAAACGTTTGATGTCATTATCTCTGACTGTACCGACCCTATCGGCCCCGGCGCGTCGCTGTTTACCTCGTCGTTTTACGAAGGCTGCAAGCGCTGCCTGAAGCCTGGCGGGATTTTTGTGGCGCAAAACGGCGTTTGCTTCCTGCAACAGGATGAAGCGCTTGATAGCCACCGTAAGCTGAGCACCTATTTTGCTGACGTCAGCTTCTACCAGGCGGCGATCCCCACTTACTACGGCGGGATCATGACCTTTGCCTGGGCGACGGATAACGACGTCCTGCGCCATCTCTCCACCGAAATTATCCAGGCCCGCTTCCACCAGGCCGGACTCAAATGCCGATACTACAACCCGGCGATCCACACCGCAGCCTTTGCGTTGCCTCAATATCTGCAAGACGCGCTGTCCTCAAAGGAGGTGAACTAATTGAAAAAGCTTAAACTGCATGGCTTTAACAATCTGACCAAAAGCCTGAGTTTTTGTATTTACGATATCTGCTACGCCAAAACAGCAGAAGAGCGCGATGGTTATATCGCCTATATCGATGAACTCTACAACGCCAACCGTCTGACCGAGATCCTGACAGAGACCTGCTCGATTATCGGCGCCAACATCCTGAATATCGCGCGCCAGGATTACGAGCCGCAGGGAGCAAGCGTCACCATTCTGGTCAGTGAAGAGCCGGTTGACCCGCAGCTTATCGACAAAACCGAGCACCCCGGCCCACTGCCAGAAGTGGTTGTCGCCCACCTGGATAAAAGCCATATCTGCGTGCACACCTACCCGGAAAGCCACCCGGAAGGCGGACTGTGTACCTTCCGCGCGGATATCGAGGTGTCGACCTGCGGCGTGATTTCACCGCTGAATGCGTTGAATTATTTAATCCACCAGCTGGAATCCGATATCGTCACTATTGATTATCGCGTACGCGGTTTTACCCGTGATATCAACGGCATGAAGCACTTCATCGATCATGAGATCAACTCCATTCAGAACTTCATGTCCGACGACATGAAGTCGCTATACGACATGATGGATGTGAACGTCTATCAGGAGAATATCTTCCACACCAAAATGTTACTTAAGGAATTCGACCTTAAGCACTACATGTTCCACACGAAACCGGAAGATTTAAGTGAAGAAGAGCGTAAGGTCATTACCGACCTGCTCTGGAAAGAGATGCGCGAAATTTACTACGGCCGTAACATTCCGACCGTGTAATCGTGAACCGAAGCAGGGACGCTTCGGGGAGTTACTTCTGTTTCATAAAGTCGCGGTAGGCGTTCACCACTTTCAGGAAATCTTCCACACCGCACAGCGACAGGCTCTCTTCGTCGTAGTAGCTCATCCCCTCTTCCATCTCATCACCCGAGAACTCAAGCTGGTTGGCACGCACCATCACCTCTTCGCCATCCATCCACAGGGTGTATTCGTGTCCGGCGCGTTGCCAGGAGCGTTCACTGCCTTTCACCGTT
This sequence comes from Enterobacter sp. DSM 30060, assembly GCF_013375955.1. NCBI lineage: Bacteria > Pseudomonadati > Pseudomonadota > Gammaproteobacteria > Enterobacterales > Enterobacteriaceae > Enterobacter > Enterobacter sp. DSM 30060. The sequence goes on along the minus strand of NZ_CP056118.1, from coordinate 2,576,992 downwards.
TCCGCTGCCTGTTCGACTTCATCCAGCAGCGCGAGGTTCTCTTTCACCTCTTCGTTAAACCAGTGTCCAACGGCTTCGTGCCCCATCGACATTCGCACTTTCACCACGCCGGTGATGTCGCGCAAAAATTCGTAATCCATAGCGTTTTCCTCTGCAAAGCCATTAGGGTAATTATCGCAGCAGAGAGGAAGAAAAAAAGCGGGAGAGGTGGGAGGAATGAAAATAAAAAAAATACCCCTCACCCTGGCCCTCTCCCAAAGGGAGAGGGAATAAAATCCCCCCTCGCCCCTTTGGGGAGAGGGGTTAGGGGTGAGGGGTTGGTTTTTATACTGCCGTCTGGAAGATCACCCCGTCAGCCTTCTCGGTGTACTGAGAGAGCTGGTCGAAGTTCAGATAGCGATAGGTATCCACCGCCGTCTTATCTACCTGAGCCACAAAGGTCTGGTACTCTTCCGGCGTTGGCAGTTTGCCAATCAGCGCCGCAACCGCTGCCAGCTCCGCAGAAGCCAGGTAGACGTTCGCCCCGGTACCCAAACGGTTCGGGAAGTTACGGGTGGAGGTGGAGACCACCGTCGCACCGTCGGCCACGCGCGCCTGGTTGCCCATGCACAGGGAGCAGCCCGGAATTTCAATACGCGCCCCGCTCTTACCGAACACGCTGTAGTAGCCCTCTTCGGTCAGCTGCGCCGCATCCATACGGGTTGGCGGCGCCACCCACAGACGGGTCGGCAGCTGGCCTTTGTGAGTATCCAGCAGCTTACCGGCAGCACGGAAGTGGCCGATGTTGGTCATACAGGAGCCGATGAACACTTCGTCGATCTTATCGCCCTGTACGTCAGAGAGCAGACGCGCATCGTCCGGATCGTTTGGCGCACACAGGATTGGCTCTTTGATATCCGCCAGATCGATGTCGATCACCGCCGCGTACTCTGCGTCAGCGTCAGCTTCCAGCAGCTGCGGATCCGCCAGCCATTTTTCCATGCCCTGAATACGACGCTCCAGCGTACGGCGGTCGCCGTAGCCTTCCGCAATCATCCACTTGAGCAGCACGATGTTGGAGGTCAGATACTCAATAATCGGCTCTTTGTTCAGCTTGATGGTACAGCCCGCCGCAGAACGCTCGGCAGAGGCATCGGTCAGCTCGAACGCCTGCTCAACTTTCAGATCCGGCAGACCTTCAATTTCCAGAATGCGGCCAGAGAAGATGTTTTTCTTGCCCTTCTTCTCAACGGTCAGCAGACCCTGTTTGATGGCATACAGCGGGATTGCGTGCACCAGATCGCGCAGAGTGATGCCCGGCTGCATTTTGCCTTTGAAGCGCACCAGCACGGATTCAGGCATGTCGAGAGGCATCACGCCGGTCGCTGCGGCAAACGCCACCAGACCGGAGCCCGCAGGGAAGGAGATACCAATCGGGAAACGGGTATGGGAGTCACCGCCGGTACCCACGGTATCCGGCAGCAGCATGCGGTTCAGCCAGGAGTGGATAACGCCGTCGCCCGGACGCAGGGAGACACCGCCACGGTTCATAATGAAGTCAGGCAGCGTGTGGTGCGTAGTGACGTCAACCGGCTTCGGATATGCCGCAGTGTGGCAGAAGGACTGCATGACCAGGTCAGATGAGAAGCCCAGGCACGCAAGGTCTTTCAGTTCATCACGGGTCATTGGACCGGTGGTGTCCTGAGAGCCCACGGAGGTCATTTTCGGCTCGCAGTACGCGCCAGGACGGATACCAGCGACGCCGCAGGCGCGACCGACCATTTTCTGTGCCAGTGAGAAGCCGCGATTGCTTTCCGCCACGTCTTTCGCCTGACGGAACACGTCACTGTGCGGCAGACCCAGCGCTTCACGCGCTTTGGTGGTCAGGCCACGGCCAATGATCAGCGGAATACGACCACCGGCACGCACTTCGTCGATCAGCACGTCGGTTTTCAGCTCGAAGCTTGCCAACAGTTCGTTGGTTTCGTGGTTGCGCACTTCGCCTTTATACGGGTAAACGTCAATCACGTCGCCCATGTTCAGGTTGCTCACGTCCACTTCAATTGGCAGAGCGCCCGCATCTTCCATGGTGTTGAAGAAGATTGGCGCAATTTTGCCGCCGAGGCACAGGCCGCCGCCGCGCTTGTTCGGCACGTGCGGAATGTCGTCGCCCATGAACCACAGCACGGAGTTGGTGGCGGATTTACGGGAAGAACCGGTACCAACCACATCACCGACGTAGGCCAGCGGGAAACCTTTCTCCTGAAGCGCCTCGATCTGTTTAATCGGGCCAACGCTACCCGGCTGATCCGGCTCGATGCCTTCGCGGGCGTTTTTCAGCATCGCCAGGGCGTGCAGAGGGATATCAGGACGAGACCACGCGTCCGGAGCCGGAGAGAGGTCATCGGTGTTGGTTTCACCGGTAACTTTAAAGACGGTCACGGTAATTTTTTCAGCAAGCGCAGGGCGGTTCAGGAACCATTCGGCATCGGCCCAGGACTGCATCACCTGCTTCGCGTAAACGTTGCCTGCTTTGGCTTTTTCTTCTACATCGTAGAAGTTATCGAACATCAGCAGCGTTGAAGAGAGCGCTTTGGCAGCAATCGGTGCCAGCTTTTCGTTGTCCAGCGCGTCAATCAGCGGATGAATGTTATAGCCGCCCTGCATGGTGCCGAGCAGTTCAATGGCTTTTTCAGGAGTAACCAGTGGGGAGGTGGCTTCGCCTTTGGCGATAGCAGCAAGGAATCCGGCTTTTACGTAGGCAGCTTCATCTACGCCAGGCGGTACGCGGTTGATCAGCAGATCTAACAGGAATTCTTCTTCGCCCTCAGGCGGGTTCTTCAGCAGCTCGACGAGCGCGGCCATTTGGGTTGCATCTAAAGGTTTGGGTACAATTCCCTCGGCGGCACGTTCTGCTACGTGCTTACGGTATTCTTCTAGCACGACGGTTCTCCTCGCTCTCATTGTCATATGCGGCGGGCGTTCTCTTCACGCTCCTGTGAGACAGCAGTTTGTAGGGTAAATGCCCGATACCGCGTCGGGCAGCATAGCAGGATTTCTGCACAGTGTTAATCTGTTTACAAAAAAGCAACATTAAATTATTTGCTGAATCGTTAAGCATGGTGTAGCGGGGAGACGAGGCGAATCTTGTCCTCTTTCCCGTCGCCTTTTCAGCTATCCGATATAATTGTGTAATAAATACTCACACTCTTTATCCGGACGCTCCGGTTGGTTTCCCAACAATAGTCAAAACTGTAAAACACGAGTGAATGATACTCGCGGCAACAGCAACGCCTCACGGCACTGCACTCGTCTCGTTGGAGTCAATCTATGAAGTTGCCTTTTAAGCCACATCTTCTTGTTCTGCTTTGCAGTGCGGGGCTGTTTGCCGCCTCGGGTGTCATGTACGTTAAAAGTCGCGCAACGGAACCTGCTACGCCTGCTCCGGTTACACAACAACCTGGCGCACCGGTAGCCCAGCCTGCGCCCGTCGCTGCCCCGGTCTACACTGCGGCGCAAATCGACCAATGGGTTGCCCCTGTCGCGCTTTACCCGGATGCCCTGCTGTCGCAAATCTTGATGGCGTCGACTTACCCGTCAAATGTTATTCAGGCCGCGCAGTGGTCGAAAGACAATCCTAAAATGCAGGGTGATGCCGCCCTGCAGGCGGTAGCCACCCAGCCGTGGGATCCCAGCGTAAAATCCCTGGTTGCGTTTCCTCAGCTGATGTCGTTGATGGGCGAAAATCCGCCATGGGTACAAAATCTGGGAGACGCTTTCCTTGCACAGCCGAAAGATGTGATGGATTCCGTACAGCGGCTGCGCCTGCTGGCCCAACAAACGGGTGCGCTGCAATCCACACCGCAGCAGACGGTCACCACCGTCACGAAACCTGCATCGACAAAAACCACGACAACCGCAACGCCTACCAGCCCAACGGTGATCAAGATTGAATCCGCCGATCCGCAGGTGGTGTATGTTCCCACGTATAATCCGAATACGGTTTATGGTAGCTGGCCTAACACCGCTTACCCGCCGGTCTATCTTCCGCCCTCACCCGGCGAGCAATTCACGGACAGTCTGGTTAAAGGATTAGGTTTTAGCCTCGGGGTCGCTACAACCTACGCCATTTTCAGCAATATTGACTGGGATGACGACGACTGGGATCACCATCATCACGATGATGACTGGGACAACCACGGCGGTTATAACCGCAACGGTGATAACAACATCAATATCAACGTGGATAATTTCAACAGAATCAGCGGGCAGCACCTGAACGGTAATAACCACACCTGGCAGCACAATCCTGCCTATCGTGAAGGCGTGCCTTACCCGAATAACCAGCTGGCTAACCGCTTCCACTCTACACATACAGCCACCGGGCTAAGCGCGACGCAGCAAAATCCAGTCAATCGCGACAGCCAGCGCCAGGCCGCTCTCAGCCAGATGGAAAAATCAACGGGTAAAACCCTCCCACACTCAGTACATACAGCCACGCGGGACGCACAACGTCTGGCCTCAACGCAACAGTTGAAGCAGATCTCGCAGCGAAATAACTATCGTGGATATGACACCAGGCCACAGGCCGTAAAACGGACGAGCACGCCGCAGCGTGAACATCATCAGACTGACATGCACAGACAGGAGAAGCGGGTTTCACAGACGGTACAGCAGCCAGCCAGGCTGCATCGGGCCAATGCCCTGAGCGGCAACGACAGCCGCTCCGCGAACTGGCAAGCCCAGCAGCAGCGCGGGGCGCAAAGCCGGCAGCTCGCTACTCGTCAACATCAGCCGCGCCAGCTCACTGGCGAACGCGCTGAACGCCATGAATTCCGTCATCGTTAAGGGAGCCGACATGAAACGTCAATTACTCAGTGGAATGGTGTTGTTCATGGTCTCGGCGGCCGTTATGGCACAGCAATCGTTCAGTTCGCCAGAACAGGCGACCAGTGCGCTGGCAAGCGCCATCAGCGAGCAAAACGAAAGTGCGATGAACAATTTGCTCGGTGAAAACTGGCGCGATTTCCTGCCGCCCGAAGGCGTTGATCCTGATGCGGTCGATCGCTTCCTGCGCGACTGGAACGTTCATCATAAAACCGTCATCAGTGGCAACGTGGCGCACCTGGTGGTGGGCGATAACGGCTGGCAGCTACCGATCCCGGTGGTCAAAACGGCATCTGGCTGGCAGTTTGATATGCAGGAAGCCGCAGAAGAGATCCTGACCCGCGAAATCGGGCGCAACGAACTCGCAGCCATCGAAGCGCTTCACGCCTATGTTGATGCCCAGCAGAGCTATTTTGCGATGAACCAAAAGTACGCGCAGAAGATAGTCAGTTCTGAAGGTAAAAAGGATGGACTGTACTGGCCCGTCGCTCCCGGTGAAACGCCCAGCCCACTGGGTCCGGCGTTCAGTCCTCCACAGTCGGGGGCGGGTTACCATGGTTACCGATTCCGCATCCTGCCGGATAAAAATGGCTTTGCCATGGTCGCCTGGCCGGTGAACTACGGTCAGACGGGGGTAATGAGCTTTGTAATTAACCAGGATGACGCGGTTTATCAGGCAGATCTCGGCAACGATTCGGCGCAGAAAGCGCAGACTCTTAGTGAATACCAGCCGGATAAGACCTGGCAGCCTGTCACACCCTGAACGCAGCGCATAAAAAAAGCGGCCTGAGGCCGCTTTTTTCATCTGAAGAAACTTATTTCTTCTTCGCTTTCGCGTTTGGCAGGTCAGTAATGCTACCTTCAAACACTTCTGCCGCCAGGCCCACGGACTCATGCAGAGTCGGGTGTGCGTGGATGGTCAGCGCGATGTCTTCTGCGTCGCAGCCCATTTCGATAGCCAGACCGATTTCACCCAGCAGCTCGCCGCCGTTGGTACCAACAATCGCACCACCGATGACGCGGTGAGTCTCTTTGTCGAAGATCAGTTTGGTCATACCGTCTGCGCAGTCGGACGCGATAGCACGGCCAGAAGCAGCCCACGGGAAGGTGGCAGTTTCGTAGCTGATGCCTTTCTCTTTCGCTTCTTTCTCAGTCAGACCAACCCATGCAACTTCTGGCTCGGTATACGCGATAGATGGGATCACTTTCGGATCGAAGTAATGCTTCATGCCGGCGATAACTTCAGCGGCAACATGACCTTCGTGAACACCTTTGTGCGCCAGCATTGGCTGACCGACGATATCGCCGATAGCAAAGATGTGCGGCACGTTGGTACGCAGCTGTTTGTCAACGCGGATGAAGCCACGGTCGTCCACTTCCACGCCAGCTTTGCCCGCGTCGAGGTTTTTACCGTTCGGCACACGGCCAATAGCCACCAGCACGGCGTCGTAACGCTGTGGTTCGGATGGGGCTTTTTTGCCTTCCATGGAAACGTAAATACCGTCTTCTTTCGCTTCAACGGCAGTCACTTTGGTTTCCAGCATCAGGTTGAATTTCTTGCTGATGCGTTTGGTGAAGACTTTAACGATATCTTTGTCGGCTGCCGGGATTACCTGGTCGAACATTTCAACCACGTCGATCTCTGAACCCAGCGCATGGTACACAGTACCCATTTCCAGACCGATGATACCGCCGCCCATAACCAGCAGACGCTTAGGAACGGTTTTCAGCTCCAGCGCATCGGTGGAATCCCACACGCGTGGATCTTCATGTGGAATGAATGGCAGTTCGATTGGGCGAGAGCCTGCCGCGATGATCGCGTTGTCGAAGTTGATCACGGTTTTGCCGTTTTCGCCTTCCACTTCCAGGGTGTTCGCACCGGTGAATTTACCCAGACCGTTTACCACTTTCACTTTACGGCCTTTGGCCATACCCGCCAGACCGCCGGTCAGCTGAGTGATAACTTTCTCTTTCCAGGTACGAATTTTGTCGATATCGGTTTTCGGCTCGCCGAAGACGATACCGTGTTCAGCCAGCGCTTTGGCTTCTTCGATAACTTTCGCTACGTGCAGCAGCGCTTTAGAAGGGATACAGCCGACGTTCAGACAAACACCGCCGAGGGTGCTGTAACGTTCTACGATGACGGTTTCCAGACCTAAATCCGCGGCGCGAAATGCTGCGGAGTAACCTGCCGGGCCTGCCCCAAGTACTACGACCTGAGTTTTGATTTCTGTGCTCATCATGACCTCTTAATGTATACCCGTCGTCCACCGGGTCGTTCTATCCGCCCGTATTTTACAAAATTGTTAACAATTTTGAAACAACAAACGGCTCACGAATTATCGCTTTCACCAATAACCTCAAAAACCCCATGAGATTATCAGAAAAAAGCCGGCCGACTGGCCGGCTTTTCGATTACATCACCAGGCGGCGAATGTCGCTCAGGGTGTTGTTGATGATGGTGATGAAACGCGCACCATCAGCCCCGTCGATTACGCGGTGGTCGAAGGACAGAGAGATTGGCATCATCAGACGCGGCACGAACTCTTTGCCATTCCACACCGGCTCCATCGCGGACTTGGACACACCGAGGATAGCCACTTCCGGCGCGTTTACAATCGGCGCGAAGTGGGTGGTACCCAGGCCGCCGATGCTGGAGATAGTGAAGCAGCCGCCCTGCATTTCGCCGGCAGTCAACTTACCATCACGCGCTTTTTTGGAGATGGTGGTCAGTTCACGGGACAGCTCGGTAATGCTCTTCTTGTTCACGTCTTTGAAGACCGGAACCACCAGACCATTTGGCGTATCAACCGCAACACCGATGTTGATGTATTTCTTCAGCGTCAGCTTCTGGCCGTCTTCGGACAGGGAGCTGTTGAAGCGTGGCATCTGCTCAAGGGCAGCGGCAACGGCCTTCATGATAAAGACCACTGGGGTGAACTTCACGTCCAGCTTACGCTTCTCAGCTTCGGCGTTCTGCTGTTTACGGAACGCTTCCAGATCGGTGATATCGGTCTTATCGAAGTGCGTAACGTGCGGGATCATCACCCAGTTACGGCTCAGGTTAGCACCAGAGATTTTCTGGATACGGCCCAGCTCCACTTCTTCGATTTCACCGAACTTGCTGAAGTCCACTTTCGGCCATGGCAGCATGCCCGGGATACCGCCGCCAGCTGCTGCCGCAGGTGCAGCTTCGGCGCGTTTCACCGCGTCTTTCACGTAAGCCTGAACGTCTTCGCGCAGGATACGACCTTTACGGCCGGTGCCCTTCACTTTCGCCAGGTTCACACCGAATTCGCGCGCCAGGCGACGAATCAGTGGAGTCGCGTGGACGTAAGCGTCGTTTTCAGCGAACTCAGATTTTTCTGCTTTAGCAGCAGGGGCAGCAGCAGGTTTAGCAGCCTGAGCCGGTGCAGCAGCAGGTGCCGGAGCAGCCGCGGCAGCCGGAGCGGCGGCAGGCGCTGCGCCTTCCACTTCGAAGACCATGATCAGAGAGCCGGTAGACACTTTGTCGCCGGTGCTGATTTTGATCTCTTTAACGGTACCGGCGAACGGCGCAGGCACTTCCATAGAAGCTTTGTCGCCTTCAACGGTGATCAGTGACTGTTCAGCGGCAACTTTGTCGCCCACTTTCACCATCACTTCGGTCACTTCAACTTCGTCACCGCCGATATCCGGTACGTTAACGTCTTTCGCGCCGCCAGCAGCCGCTGGTGCAGCGGCCGGAGCCGGAGCAGCAGCCTGAGCAGGCGCAGCGGCAGGTGCTGCACCCGCCACTTCGAAGACCATGATCAGCGAGCCGGTAGACACTTTGTCACCGGTGTTGATCTTGATCTCTTTAACGGTACCGGCGAACGGTGCTGGCACTTCCATAGAGGCTTTGTCGCCTTCTACGGTGATCAGTGACTGCTCAGCCGCAACGGTGTCGCCCACTTTCACCAGGATTTCGGTAACTTCAACTTCGTCACCGCCGATATCAGGCACATTTACTTCTTTCGCTGCCGCGGCCGCTGCTGGAGCAGCAGCAGGAGCGGCTTCTTTCTTCTCTTCCTGCGCAGGTGCAGCAGCTGCTGCACCGTCGGCGGAATCGAAAATCATGATCAGTTTGCCAGTCTCGGTTTTATCGCCAACAGAGACTTTGATCTCTTTAACGATGCCAGCCTGAGGAGACGGGACTTCCATAGAGGCTTTGTCGCCTTCTACGGTGATCAGCGACTGTTCAGCTTCAACTTTGTCGCCTACTTTGACCAGGATCTCGGTGATTTCAACTTCATCAGCCCCGATGTCCGGTACATTGATTTCGATAGCCATTATTCTTTTACCTCTTACGCCAGACGCGGGTTAACTTTATCTGCATCGATGTTGAATTTGGTGATTGCGTCCGCAACCACTTTCTTATCGATTTCGCCACGTTTAGCCAGTTCGCCCAGTGCTGCTACAACCACGTAGGAAGCATCAACTTCGAAGTGGTGACGCAGGTTTTCGCGGCTGTCAGAACGACCGAAGCCGTCAGTACCCAGTACGCGATAATCATCAGCTGGAACGTAAGTACGAACCTGCTCAGCGAACAGTTTCATATAGTCAGTAGACGCCACCGCTGGCGCGTCGTTCATCACCTGAGCGATGTACGGAACGCGTGGGGTTTCCATTGGGTGCAGCATGTTCCAGCGCTCACAATCCTGGCCATCACGCGCCAGTTCAGTGAAGGAGGTCACAGAGTACACATCGGAACCCACACCGTAGTCTTTCGCCAGGATCTGCGCTGCTTCACGAACGTGACGCAGGATAGAACCGGAGCCCAGCAGCTGAACTTTACCTTTGCTACCTTCGATGGTTTCGAGTTTGTAGATACCTTTACGGATACCTTCCTCGGCACCTGCTGGCATTGCCGGCATGTGGTAGTTTTCGTTCAGGGTGGTGATGTAGTAGTAAACGTTCTCTTGCGCTTCACCGTACATGCGCTGCAGACCGTCATGCATGATGACTGCCACTTCATACGCGTAAGACGGGTCGTAAGAGATACAGTTAGGGATAGTCAGAGACTGAATGTGGCTGTGACCATCTTCGTGCTGCAGACCTTCACCGTTCAGGGTCGTACGACCAGAAGTACCACCGATCAGGAAGCCGCGAGCCTGCTGGTCGCCTGCCTGCCAGCACAGATCACCGATACGCTGGAACCCGAACATGGAGTAGTAGATGTAGAACGGGATCATCGGCAGGTTGTTGGTGCTGTAAGAGGTCGCAGCAGCCAGCCAGGATGCGCCTGCGCCCAGCTCGTTGATACCTTCCTGCAGGATCTGACCTTTCTCGTCTTCTTTGTAGTATGCAACCTGCTCACGGTCCTGCGGGGTGTACTGCTGGCCGTTCGGGCTGTAGATACCGATCTGACGGAACAGACCTTCCATACCGAAAGTACGCGCTTCGTCGGCGATGATTGGAACCAGACGATCTTTGATTGACTTGTTCTTCAGCATCACGTTCAGGGCACGAACGAAAGCGATAGTGGTAGAGATCTCTTTGTTCTGCTCTTCCAGCAGCTGAGAGAAGTCTTCCAGGGCTGGCAGTTCCAGCTTCTCGGTGAAGTTAGGCTGACGAGCAGGCAGGTAGCCTTTCAGCGCCTGACGACGTTCGTGCAGGTACTTGTGCTCTTCAGACCCTTCCGGGAAGGTGATGTAAGACAGGTTTTCTACCTGCTCATCGGTCACTGGAACGTTGAAACGGTCGCGGATATAACGCACGCCGTCCATGTTCATTTTCTTAACCTGGTGAGCGATGTTTTTACCTTCTGCGGTATCACCCATGCCGTAACCTTTGATGGTGTGGGCCAGGATCACAGTCGCTTTACCTTTGGTTTCCTGCGCTTTTTTCAGTGCAGCGTAAACTTTCTTCGGATCGTGACCACCGCGGTTCAGCGCCCAGATCTGCTCGTCAGTCCAGTCTGCAACCAGGGCTGCGGTTTCAGGATATTTGCCGAAGAAGTGCTCACGAACGTAGGCACCGTCTTTGGATTTGAAGGTCTGGTAGTCGCCGTCAACGGTTTCGTTCATCAGCTGGATCAGTTTACCGCTGGTGTCTTTACGCAGCAGCTCATCCCAACGACCGCCCCACATGACTTTGATCACGTTCCAGCCTGCACCCGCGAAGATGCCTTCCAGTTCGTTAATGATCTTGCCGTTACCGGTTACCGGACCATCCAGACGTTGCAGGTTACAGTTGATGATGAAGCACAGGTTGTCCAGCTTCTCACGGGTCGCGATGGTGATCGCGCCTTTAGATTCTGGCTCATCCATTTCACCGTCGCCCAGGAAGGCGTAAACGGTCTGCTCAGAGGTGTCTTTCAGACCACGGTGTTCCAGGTACTTCAGGAATTTAGCCTGATAGATTGCACCAATTGGACCCAGACCCATAGATACGGTCGGGAACTGCCAGAACTCAGGCATCAGTTTAGGGTGCGGATAAGAAGACAGACCCTTACCGTGAACTTCCTGACGGAAGTTGTTCATCTGCTCTTCAGTCAGACGACCTTCCAGGAAGGCACGTGCATAGATGCCCGGAGAGATGTGGCCCTGGAAGTACACCAGATCGCCGCCGTCTTTCTCGTTGGCTGCACGGAAGAAGTGGTTGAAGCACACTTCGTAAACGGTCGCAGAGGACTGGAAGGACGCCATGTGGCCACCCAGTTCCAAATCTTTCTTGGATGCGCGCAGAACGGTCATGATAGCGTTCCAGCGGATAGCAGAACGGATACGGCGTTCCAGATCCAGATTGCCCGGGTATTCCGGTTCGTCTTCGACGGCAATCGTGTTTACGTAGTTGCTAGCCCCTGCACCTGAAGCCACTTTCACGCCGCCTTTGCGCGCTTCTGAAAGCAGCTGATCAATCAGATACTGAGCACGCTCAACACCTTCTTCACGGATGACCGATTCGATCGCCTGTAGCCAGTCGCGAGTTTCGATCGGATCCACGTCATTTTGGAGACGTTCTGACATGGGGGTATTCCTTATCTATCTAATACGTTGATTTGTCTGGAACCTGTCCCATTGTGCTCTCGGTTAAGAACACAATAAGACAGGTTCTGCGTTTAGTTGCCGCGCTCTAAAAGTACCTGGCGCTTAATCCTTTCGTTGCTGTATGCGGCGCAATGAACGCTCGCGACGCGATTGTTCACGGCTGCGGTCCAGCAAGATTTCCTCAATGAAAGCCAGATGGCGGTGCGACGCTTCACGCGCCTGCTCCGGTTCCCCGGCCATTATCGCCTCGAATACTCGGGTGCGATGGTTGCTTACCAGCGGGAGCATCTCCCGACGGGCATACAACAATTCAAAATTCTGACGAACGTTCTGGGCCAGCATGGGCTCCATGCAGCGTAGCAGATGGAGGAGCACCACGTTGTGCGCTGCTTCGGTGACGGCAATTTGATACTGGACAACGGCGCTGGATTCGGCGTCTAAGTCGCCGGACTGCTGTGCCCGTTCAATGGCCTGATGCAGCTCGGGAATACGTACGCGGTCTTCATCAGTGCTGCGAAGGGCGGCGTAATAGGCCGCGATACCTTCCAGCGCGTGACGGGTCTCAAGCAGATCAAACTGGGATTCTGGGTGGTCAGAGAGAAGTTCTACCAGCGGGTCGCTGAAGCTCTGCCACAGGCTGTTTTGCACAAAGGTTCCGCCACCCTGACGACGGAGCAACAGGCCCTTTGCTTCGAGACGTTGAATCGCCTCACGCAGAGAGGGGCGTGAAACGTCGAACTGTTTTGCCAGCTCGCGTTCTGGCGGGAGTTTCTCGCCCGGGCGCAGTGTCCCTTCGAGAATCAAAAACTCCAGCTGCTGCTCAATCACATCGGAAAGTTTTGGTTGGCGAATTTTGCTGTAGGCCATATTCCCTGTCTTACGCCTTTTTGCCCGGAGTCAATTGGTCTTACCAATTTCATGTTCGTATCGCTAAAGTAACAAAGTATTCACCTTCTGTCCATATTGGTTTTGATTGAAATCAGGAAACCCGGCACATTTTAACAACCTTACAGAACTAACGTTTCAGGAATGTAACTTTGCACAAATGAAATGGTTACTCCCAAAGGGGCAGTTTTAACCATATTTAAACGAGGGATTTTGCAATCTGAAGCGATTCAACAAGGCAAAATATGAAAATTCGCCCGCTTATGACGCATTTCTATTCTATAGGTTGGGGTATGAGGGGTTAACGTACCGATTTACAATTGGTTTCTTTTTATTCAAGTCGTCATCAGCCCTTCATAAAGCAGGTGCATTCGCTGGCACTTACCACTATTCTGGCGCTAACGGAAGCCATCTCCGCTTTTTTCGGTATCGTTAACCGTAAAGAAATAAATACAGAATATGGACTTTCATAATTACACACGCACAGCGTGAACATAACAACCACACACGAGGTTTCAAATGGAAGCTCAACAGCATGGCGATCAGCTAAAGCGCGGTCTTAAAAACCGCCATATTCAGCTCATCGCCCTGGGCGGTGCTATTGGTACTGGCCTGTTTCTGGGCAGTGCGTCCGTTATCCAGTCGGCCGGTCCGGGCATCATTCTGGGTTACGCAATTGCAGGTTTCATTGCGTTTTTGATTATGCGCCAGTTAGGGGAAATGGTCGTTGAGGAGCCGGTTGCAGGCTCTTTTAGCCACTTTGCCTACAAATACTGGGGCAGCTTAGCGGGCTTCGCCTCCGGATGGAACTACTGGGTTCTTTACGTGCTGGTTGCTATGGCGGAACTCACCGCCGTCGGTAAATACATTCAATTCTGGTACCCGGAGATCCCCACCTGGGCGTCTGCGGCAGTCTTCTTCGTGCTGATCAACGCCATTAACCTGACCAACGTGAAAGTGTTTGGGGAAATGGAGTTCTGGTTCGCCATTATCAAAGTAATTGCCGTTGTAGCGATGATCATTTTTGGCGGCTGGTTGCTCTTCAGCGGCAACGGTGGCCCGCAGGCAACCGTGCGCAACCTCTGGGAACAGGGCGGGTTCCTGCCGCACGGCATGACCGGCCTGGTAATGATGATGGCGATCATTATGTTCTCCTTCGGCGGTCTGGAGCTGGTGGGCATCACCGCCGCGGAAGCCGACAACCCGGAGCAGAGCATCCCGAAAGCCACAAATCAGGTTATCTACCGTATTCTGATCTTCTACGTGGGCTCCCTGGCGGTCCTGCTCTCCCTGCTGCCATGGACACGCGTCACGGCGGATACCAGCCCGTTTGTGCTGATCTTCCACGAGCTGGGCGACACCTTCGTGGCAAACGCGCTTAACGTCGTAGTGCTGACCGCCGCGCTCTCTGTTTATAACAGCTGCGTTTACTGCAACAGCCGTATGCTGTTCGGCCTGGCGCAACAGGGCAACGCACCGAAAGCGCTGCTTACCGTTGATAAACGTGGCGTACCGGTTAACACCATTATCGTGTCGGCGGTCGTGACGGCGCTTTGCGTTCTGATTAACTACCTGGCACCGGAATCGGCCTTCGGCCTGCTGATGGCGTTGGTGGTTTCCGCGCTGGTGATCAACTGGGCGATGATTAGCCTCGCGCACATCAAGTTCCGCCGCGCCAAGCAGCAGCAGGGCGTAACCACGCGCTTCCCTGCCCTGCTCTATCCGCTGGGGAACTGGGTTTGCCTGCTGTTCATGGCGGCCGTGCTGGTCATCATGCTCATCACGCCAGGCATGGCGATTTCCGTCTACCTCATCCCGGTGTGGATTGCGATCCTCGGCGTGGGCTATATGGTGAAACAGAAAAACGCCAAAACGGTGAAAGCGCACTAAGTGTTTTCTCGCTGTACCCGCGGTTGCGGGTACAGCGTCTTGTTACCTTCCTCACAAATTCACGCCAACAGCAAAATCCTCCATATCACCGCCCTTATATTGCAACGCATATATCCGTTTGCCAGCGAATAATTCTCTCCATACCGAAACCCGGAGATCTGTCGATGGATAACAACAAACTGTCAGTAAAAGAAAAGATCGGCTATGGCATGGGTGACGCCGGATGCAACATTATCTTTGGCGCCATCATGTTATTTGTTAACTATTTTTATACGGATATTTTTGGTCTGGCGCCTGCGCTGGTTGGGGTACTGCTGCTGTCCGTTCGCGTGATTGACGCCGTAACGGACCCAATCATGGGCGCGATTGCCGACCGTACCCGCAGCAAATATGGCCGATTTCGTCCATGGCTACTGTGGATTGCCTTCCCCTATGCGCTGTTCAGCATCCTGATGTTCACCACCCCAGAGTGGAGCTATAACAGCAAAGTTATCTATGCATTTGTCACCTACTTCCTGCTGTCGCTGACCTATACCGCCATCAACATTCCGTACTGCTCGCTCGGCGGCGTAATCACCAACGACCCGAAAGAGCGCGTTGCCTGCCAGTCCTATCGTTTTGTTATGGTCGGTATCGCCACGCTGCTGCTGTCGCTTACGCTCCTGCCAATGGCCGACTGGTTCGGTGGGGATAACAAAGCCAAAGGCTACCAGATGGCGATGACCGTGCTGGCGCTGATTGGTACCTGCATGTTCCTGTTCTGCTTCGCCACGGTGCGCGAGCGCGTTCGCCCGGCTGTACAAACCCACGACGAACTGAAAAACGACCTGAAGGATGTGTGGAAGAATGACCAGTGGGTGCGCATTCTGCTTCTGACGCTCTGCAACGTCTGCCCGGGCTTTATCCGCATGGCGGCCACCATGTATTACGTCACCTGGGTAATGGGGCAAAGCACCCATTTCGCCACGCTGTTTATCAGCCTGGGCGTTGTCGGCATGATGTTCGGCAGTATGCTGGCGAAAGTGCTGACCGACCGCTGGTGCAAGCTGAAGGTCTTCTTCTGGACCAACATCGCGCTGGCGATTTTCTCCTGCGCCTTCTACTTCTTCGACCCGAAAGCGACGACAACCATTGTTGTGCTTTACGTCCTGCTGAATATCCTGCACCAGATCCCATCCCCTCTGCACTGGTCACTGATGGCCGACGTGGACGACTACGGTGAATGGAAAACCGGGAAACGTATCACCGGGATAAGCTTCTCCGGCAACATCTTCTTCCTGAAGCTGGGTCTGGCGATTGCCGGGGCGATGGTTGGCTTCCTGCTCTCCTGGTACGGTTATGACGCGGGCGCAAAAGCGCAGAGCGCGGATGCCATCAACGGCATTGTGCTGCTCTTTACCGTCATTCCTGGCATTGGATATTTAATTACCGCGGGCGTTGTACGTCTGCTGAAAGTGGACCGTGAGACCATGAAGCAAATCCAGTCCGATCTGGAGAAGCGTCGCACCAACTATCGTGAACTGAGCGACTATCAGGAATTTAAAGCCGCTGAGACTAAATAAGGAAAGCCGAATGCAAACCTGGCCAAACCCGTTTATTGAACAACGCGCCGACCCGTATATCCTGCGCCACGAAGGACAATATTACTTTATCGCCTCCGTGCCGGAGTATGACCGGCTGGCGATCCGCCGCGCGGACTCGCTGGAAGATTTAGGCAATGCCGAAGAGGTAGTTGTCTGGCGCAAGCCCGACACCGGCCCGATGAGCCAGCTGATCTGGGCACCGGAACTGCATCATATCGACGGCAAGTGGTACATCTACTTTGCCGCCACACATACCCAGGCGCTCGACGAACTCGGGATGTTCCAGCATCGCATGTTCGCCATTGAATGCGCAGATCGCGATCCGCTCACCGGTACATGGGTGGAAAAAGGGCAAATCAAAACCCCGTTTGACACCTTCGCGCTGGATGCCACTACCTTTGTGCATCAGGGCAAACGCTGGTATCTGTGGGCGCAAAAAGCCCCGGACATTTCCGGTAACTCCAATCTTTACCTGTGTGAAATGGAAAATCCGTGGACGCTGAAAGGCGAGCCGGTGATGCTCAGTAAACCGGAATATGACTGGGAGTGCCGCGGATTCTGGGTCAACGAAGGCCCGGCGGTGCTGTTCCATGGCGATAAGCTATTTATCAGCTATTCCGCCAGCGCCACCGACGAGAATTACTGCATGGGATTACTGTGGATAGACGTAGATGCCGATCCGCAAAACCCGACTAACTGGCATAAATCCCCGCGCCCGGTGTTCGTCACCAGCTACGAAAACCGTCAGTATGGACCAGGCCATAACAGCTTTACGCAGACGCCGGAAGGCGACGATGTGCTGGTCTACCACGCGCGAAACTACACTGAAATTGAAGGCGATCCGCTTTACGATCCGAATCGCCACACTCGCCTGAAGCTCGTCCGCTGGGACGACAACGGGATGCCTGATTTCGGCATCCCGCCTGCGGATACGCTGTAACGGCTTCGGCGCGCTGGGTCAGACCAGCGTGCCGTAAATCGTCAGCAACGCCACAATCACCACCACCACAAACGACGTTTTTTTCGCCATCGAGACGGCAGCTTTAGGCGTTTCGACTTTGTTCGTGTGCGGCTCGCGAGCCAGCGAGAATTGAGCCAGTCGGGTTAAGACCTGATACTGCGCGGTATGGCGGTCTGCAAGGGAGGCAAACCACGCTGGCAACGCCTTTTCACCGTGACCGATGAGGGCATAGACCACGCCGACCAGT
Source organism: Enterobacter sp. DSM 30060 (assembly GCF_013375955.1). Lineage (NCBI taxonomy): Bacteria > Pseudomonadati > Pseudomonadota > Gammaproteobacteria > Enterobacterales > Enterobacteriaceae > Enterobacter > Enterobacter sp. DSM 30060. The sequence continues at coordinate 2,559,550 of NZ_CP056118.1, read as the reverse complement.
CGCACCGGAAGCCAGTCGAGCACGTGCAGAATGGCATCAATGCCGGACTGGAGACGTTCATGCGGCGTAAGGTAGCGGGCAAGCCAGGTCTGCCAGGCGCGCAGAAAAGCATAGCCCATCAGCAGTACTGGTCCCCATGGACCGCCCACCACAAACCAGAACAGCGGCGCCAGGTAGTAACGGAAGTTAATCCACAGCAGCGCGTTTTGTAGCTCGCGCAGAAATTCGCGTTCATCGCAGTCCGGCGGTACGCCGTGGATCATCGTCAGCTCGCTCGCCATCGCGCCGCGCGCGTGGACATCATCCCGGGAAGCAGCTTTCAGATACGCGTGATAGTGCAAACGCACCTTGCCCGCGCCAATACACAACACGCCCAGCAGTATCCATACCACCAGCAGCGGCACGTTGAAAAAGAGGCCGTAAAGTGAGCGTAGCAACAGGAACGTAATCACCATCACACCTGCCGTCATAAGCAGCGTGCGTAGCATGGAAAAATGCCTGATCCGGCGGAATAACACTTCCAGCCGATGATCCAGATGCCAGTGCTCGCCGAGCTTAAACAGGCGTTCGGCGATCATAACCAGCAGCATGGTAAACAACGTCATGTTATCTCCTTATCTGACGACGTGGTAAGCATGGCGTGAAACCGGGACCAGTCAAACGCCGGGCCGGGGTCGGTTTTTCTTTCGGGGGCGATGTCGCTGTGCCCCGTAATATTGTCTGCAATGGCGGGATAAAGCCCCACTAAAGTTTGCGTCACAGCAACCAGTTTCTGATATTGCGCATCGGTGTAAGGCGTGGTGTCCGTTCCTTCCAGTTCAATTCCAATGGAGAAATCATTGCACCGCTCGCGCCCCTGATACATCGACACGCCGGCATGCCAGGCTCGCTTATCAAAAGGAACATACTGAACCACTTCGCCATCACGGCGGATCAGGCAGTGCGCCGATACGCGCAAATGCGCAATCTCAGCAAAGTAAGGATGAGCATCGGGATCTATCGTTCCCGTGAATAACGCGTCGATCCACGGACCGCCAAACTCACCTGGCGGGAGACTTATGTTGTGAACCACCAGCAGTGTGGGCTTTTCATCCTCCGGGCGGCAATCGTGGTGCGGCGACGGTACATGTCGCGCGTCCACCAGCCATCCGTTTTCTAACAACATGCTGGAACTCCTTATCTATGGTGCTGTTACTCGGTTCAGAGTAGCATGTTTCAATATTATGATTCGTTACCAATTTGGAGTTTTATCATGCCGCCTCGCCGCTATAACCCCGACCACCGACGTGACGCGCTTCTGGAACGTATTAATAGTGATATCCCGGCAAGCGTTGCCCATGCCCTGAGAGAAGACCTCGGCGGTGACGTCAGTGCCGATAACGATATTACCGCCCAATTGTTGCCAAAAGAGACACGGTCGCACGCGGTAGTCATCACCCGCGAAGCGGGGGTTTTCTGCGGCAAACGCTGGGTTGAGGAGGTCTTTACCCAGCTGGCGGGCGACGAGGTGCAGGTAACATGGCACGTTGAGGACGGTGATGCGGTCACGGCAAATCAGCCACTGTTCGAGCTGGACGGCCCGTCCCGCGTCTTGCTGACCGGTGAACGCACCGCGCTCAATTTTGTGCAAACGCTCTCTGGCGTTGCCAGTGAAGTACGCCGCTACGTTGACCTGCTGGCAGGCACCCGCACGCAGCTGCTGGATACCCGTAAAACCCTGCCGGGCCTGCGCACCGCGCTGAAATACGCCGTGCTCTGCGGTGGCGGCGCCAACCATCGTCTGGGGCTATCCGATGCCTTCCTGATCAAAGAGAACCACATTATTGCCTCTGGCTCGGTACGTCAGGCCGTGGAAAAAGCCTTCTGGCTGCATCCGGATGTGCCGGTTGAGGTGGAAGTGGAAACGCTGGATGAGCTGGACGAGGCCATTAAAGCGGGGGCTGACATCATCATGCTCGATAACTTCGACACGGAGCAGATGCGTGAAGCGGTCAAACGCACAAACGGCCAGGCGCAGCTTGAGGTGTCCGGCAACGTGACGTTCGACACCCTCCGCGAATTTGCTGAAACCGGCGTCGATTATATCTCCGTGGGAGCCCTGACCAAGCACGTACGTGCCCTGGACCTCTCGATGCGCTTCAAATAACTGATCTTCCCCTCTCCGCCCGGAGAGGGGAAATACGAAACCGCTCGCAATTACGCTGTCCTTCTCTGCAACACTGAATCATTTCCCTGAAAGCCCTTTCACGTTCGCGCTTTTGCCCCTCGTTTCTGCGCGCCGGTACTGCCACAGTAGCGCCACTTAACGTAAGGAGCAGATATGAACAGACAACAAGGATTTACCCTGATTGAGTTAATGGTGGTCATTGGCATTATTGCCATCCTGAGCGCGATTGGCATCCCGGCTTATCAGAACTACCTGCGAAAAGCAGCGCTCACCGATATGCTTCAAACGTTCATTCCCTACCGCACCGCTATTGAGCTTTGCGCCCTGGATCGTGGTGGTGTGGATCGCTGCGACGCAGGAACCAATGGTATCCCCTCCCCGACTACAACGCGTTACGTTTCAGCGATGAGCGTGGCGAAGGGGGTCGTATCGTTAACAGGACAGGAGAGTCTTAACGGACTTGAAGTGCTCATGACACCGATCTGGAGCGACGGTAACGGTATGACGGGCTGGACGCGTGCCTGCAACATTGCGTCCGACACGGCGCTCAGACAAGCCTGTGAAGATGTTTTCCGCTTCGACAACAACTGACAGGAGTGGACAATGAATACCGAACAGCTTATGACGCTCTGTCAGCGCCATCACGCACTGCTACTCGCAAGCGACACCGAGATGATCAGCATTGCGGTGGTGGGTAATCCTGCCTCTGAGCTGATGGAAGCGTTACGCTTCGCCACGCAGAAACGTATTGATATTGAGTGCTGGACGGCCGAACGGATGGAAAAACGGCTTCAGTCCCTCTCATCATCACACCTGCCGGGAATAGTGCCAAACTCAGCCGCTGACGTGCTCAGTACAACGTTGCAGCAGGCAGTGAACCAGCGGGCTTCTGACATCCATATTGAACCGACTGAGCACGGCTACCAGATCCGTTTGCGAATCGACGGTGTTCTCTACCCGCAACCGCCGGTTTCCGCCGCCCTCGGTACGACGCTTGCCGCACGCCTGAAGGTGCTGGGCCAACTGGATATTGCGGAGCGCCGCCTGCCGCAGGACGGTCAGTTTACGGTGGAGCTGGCAAGCGTCCCCGTCTCTTTTCGTATCGCAACCCTTCCCTGTAGCGGTGGAGAAAAAATCGTGCTTCGTCTGCTTCACCAGGTACAGCAGGCACTGGAGCTTGAACTGCTGGGGATGAGTGCAGACCAGCAGGCCCGTTTTGCCGGGGCGCTTAACAGCCCTCAGGGGTTGATTCTGGTCACCGGCCCGACCGGTAGCGGGAAAACGGTGACGCTGTACAGTGCGTTACAGGCGCGAAATACCCCTGACGTTAATATTTGCAGCGTGGAAGATCCCGTTGAAATCCCGCTTGCAGGCTTAAACCAGACGCAGATTAATCCGCGCGCGGGGCTGACCTTCCAGAGCGTGCTGCGTGCCCTGCTCAGGCAGGATCCTGACATCATTATGGTGGGTGAAATTCGTGACGGCGAAACGGCAGAAATTGCCATTAAGGCGGCGCAAACCGGGCATCTGGTGCTGTCCACCCTCCATACTAATTCGACGACTGAAACGCTGGTACGGCTGCAACAGATGGGCGTCGCGCGCTGGATGATCTCTTCGGCGCTCTCGATGGTGATTGCCCAGCGGCTGGTGCGTCGTTTATGCCCGTACTGCCGACAGGAAGCCAGCCGCCACACCGAATTACCTCGCACGCTGTGGCCCCGGCAGCTTCCTCGCTGGCAACCCACCGGTTGCGAGCGCTGCTACCACGGTTTTTATGGTCGCGTAGCCATTTTTGAAGTGCTCGTCATCGACGACACGCTGCGGCAGGCCATCGCCAGCGGAGCAAGCACGGAGGTGATTGGGTCAAGCGCTCGTCAGGCGGGAATGACATCTTTGTTTGAGCACGGCTGCATGGCCGTGGAGCAAGGGCTGACCACGCTCGAAGAGCTGTTGCGCGTCCTGGGAATGCCCGATGGCTGCTAATTCGCTCTGGCGCTGGCGTGCCCTGACCACCGAGGGGGAGGTGCAAACCGGCACCCTCTGGGCCATCGACCGTAACGCAGCTTACACGGCTCTGGTGCTTAAACAACTGCACCCGCTGGCGCTAAAACGCTGCCAGCAGCGCCACCGATGGCAGGTGCAGCACTGCTACGATATTTTTCGCCAGCTCGCCACGCTGCTACAGGCCGGACTCACGCTGTCCCAAAGCCTGCACATGCTGGCGGAACAGCATCCTTTGAAGCACTGGCAGGCGCTGCTGCACAGTCTTGCTGATGACCTGAGCGAAGGTTGCGCCCTGTCAGAGGCCATGAAGAAATGGCCAGAGGTGTTTAGCCCCCTTTATGTCTCGATGGTGAAGACGGGTGAGCTGACGGGTAAGCTCGAAGCCTGCTGCCGTCAGCTTGCGCTGCAGCAAAAATCCCAGCAGCAGCTCAGTGCAAAGGTGAAGAAAGCGCTGCGCTATCCGCTGATCATCCTGACGCTGGCCGTTTTCGTGGTGCTGGCGATGGTCACGCTGGTGTTGCCTGAGTTTGCTGCAATCTACAAAACGTTCAACACCCCGCTCCCTTTGCTCACGCAGGCAGTCATGGGGCTGGCGGCCCTGGTTCAGGCACATATCCTCACCCTTTTGGCCCTGCTCGTGGCAATGGTTGTCATCGCCTGTAAGCTGCGGCGGCATCCGCGCTGGCAGTACGTCCTGTTACATGTACCTGTGATGGGCACGCTGATGCGTGGGCAAAAACTGGGGCAAATTTTTACCGTGCTGTCATTAACCCAGCAGGCTGGAATTGCTTTTTTACAAGGAGTGGAGAGTGTGGAGGAGACCGTTGAGAGTGGCTACTGGCAGGAGAAACTCCGTGAGATACGCAGCGATATCGAACAGGGGATGCCCGTGTGGTCCTCCTTCCAGAAGGCCTCTGTTTTTACGCCACTGTGTATTCAGCTCATTCGCACCGGAGAAGTATCGGGTTCACTGGATGTGATGCTGATGAATCTGGCCCGCCATCATACGGAACAGACATTCCAGCAGGCAGACAATCTGGCGGCGCTTCTTGAGCCTTTTCTACTGGTCGTGACAGGTCTGATTATTGGCACGCTGGTGGTGGCAATGTATCTGCCGATTTTCCATCTGGGGGATGCAATGAGCGCGGGGTAATGCTGGCGCACGGACGCGCGCCAGCCGTAGCCGTCAGAGGCTATTAAATACGCGGTTTTCCTGCTCCTGAACGCGGATAAACGTCGTGCGTTTCGTCAGCTCTTTCAGGCGGGAAGCCCCCACGTAGGTGCAGGCAGAACGCAGACCGCCGAGGATATCGCGCGCCGTGTTTTCGACCGGGCCGCGCAGTGGCAGCTTCACGGTTTTACCTTCCGCCGCACGGTATTTCGCGACACCACCCACGTGACGGGTCATCGCAGATTCAGAGCTCATTCCGTAGAACAGCATGAATTTCTCACCGTTCTCTTCCACCACGGTACCGCCGCTCTCTTCGTGGCCTGCCAGCATGCCGCCGAGCATCACGAAGTCCGCGCCGCCGCCGAAGGCTTTCGCCACATCGCCTGGCATGGTGCAGCCACCGTCGCTGATGATCTGGCCGCCCAGACCGTGCGCGGCGTCAGCGCATTCAATTACCGCAGACAGCTGCGGATAACCCACACCGGTTTTCACGCGCGTGGTGCAAACGGAGCCCGGGCCAATGCCCACTTTCACAATGTCGGCCCCGGAGAGGATCAGCTCTTCACACATTTCACCGGTCACCACGTTGCCCGCGATGATGGTTTTGGTTGGCCAAGCTTCACGCGCCTTGCTGACGAACTGGACGAAATGCTCGGAATAACCATTTGCCACGTCAATGCAGACAAAATTCAGCGCCGGATTGGCGTTCAGGATCTGTTTGGTTTTCTCGAAATCTGCATCAGACGTACCGGTCGAGACCATCACATGCTTCACCACGTCAGCCGAGGCGGAGGCGACAAACGCATTCCACTCCTCAGGGCTGTAGTGTTTATGTACCGCAGTAAGGATGTCGAATTGCGCCAGCGCGGTCGCCATCTCGAAGGTCCCGACGGTGTCCATGTTGGCCGCGATAATCGGCACGCCAGACCACGTCTGACCGGAATGCTTAAAGGTGAATTGACGTTCGAGTTCAACGTCTGAGCGACTTTTCAGTGTAGAGCGTTTAGGGCGGATAAGAACGTCTTTGAAACCTAACTTCAGATCTTCTTCAATACGCATGTGCGGATTCCTGGGGTTAGAGGCAAATATATTAAAAGCACAACTCCAGTGACGCTATCATACGCACTAATACCTGCTCCGCAAGACTGCGAAATTCTCTTTTTTTACGCTACAATCCTATAAATTTACCTGGTAAAAAGCGGGTAAAGAGAGCTAAACATTGGCTGTTGTAAGTTTGAATTTTAAGCAACTGATTTTAAAACTGAATAATTCCCAGGATCTGATTTAATGGGGTATATCGTCGCATTAACCGGCGGCATCGGTAGTGGTAAAAGCACCGTTGCGCACGCGTTTGCTCGTCTCGGCATCACGATTATCGACGCCGATATCATTGCCCGTCAGGTGGTAGAACCCAATACACCCGCCTTAAACGCCATCGAAGCGCATTTTGGTCGCCGTGTGATACAGGCTGACGGCACCCTGAATCGTCGGCAGCTGCGTGAGTGCATATTTTCCGATCCGGCGGAAAAAGCCTGGCTTAATGCCCTGCTCCACCCCATTATCCACCAGGAAACTCAGCGTCAGATTGCCGCAGCCAGTTCGCCCTATGTGTTGTGGGTGATCCCGTTACTGGTGGAAAATCAGCTACAGAATAAGGCGGACAGAACGCTGGTGATTGACGTTTCCCGCGAAACGCAAATCCAGAGAACCATGGCGCGTGACCATGTTTCACGCGAGCATGCTGAACAAATTCTTGCCGCACAGGCCACGCGCGAAGCGCGCCTCGCCGTTGCGGATGATGTTATTGATAATAACGGCGCACCAGATGCCATTGCATCGGATGTTGCTCGTCTGCACGCGCAGTATCTGACCTTCGCCGCGCAGGCCGTTGCACAGGAAAAACCATAATGTCGACTCATATCCTTTTTGAGCATCCGCTTAACGAAAAAATGCGTACCTGGCTACGCATAGAATTTCTAATTCAACAACTTTCACAACATCTGCCCGTCAACGATCATGCCACCGCGCTGCATTTTTTCCGCAACGTGGGCGATCTGCTGGATGTGATTGAACGCGGCGATGTCCGCACTGAGCTGTTGAAAGAGCTGGAGCGCCAGCAGCGTAAATTACAGGCCTGGGCCGAAGTACCGGGCGTAGATAAAAGTCGAATTGACGCTTTACGCCAGCAGCTAAAAAACAGCAGCGCGACGCTGATGGCCGCGCCGCGCGTTGGACAATTTTTACGCGAGGACCGTCTGATTGCGCTGGTGCGTCAGCGTCTGAGCATACCGGGCGGTTGCTGTAGCTTTGACCTTCCAACGCTGCATATGTGGCTGCACATGCCGCAGGAACAGCGCGATCGCCAGGTGAACAGCTGGATGGGCAGTCTGGAGCCGATGAATCAAACGTTATCCCTGATCCTCGATCTTGTGCGTAACTCTGCCCCGTTCCGCAAGCAGACCAGTCTCAACGGTTTTTATCAGGATAACGGCGACGACGCCGATCTTCTGCGTTTGAATCTCTCTCTTGGCGAGCAGCTTTACCCGCAAATTTCCGGACATAAAAGCCGTTTCGCGATCCGCTTTATGCCGCTGGACAGTGAGCATGGCACCGTGCCGGAACGCCTCGATTTTGAACTGGCCTGTTGTTAAGGAGTGCCGATGTCTGACGTAACCACCGTAAACTGCCCAACCTGTGGTAAAACTGTCGTCTGGGGAGAAGTGAGTCCATTTCGCCCATTCTGCTGCAAACGCTGTCAACTTATAGACCTGGGCGAATGGGCGGCGGAAGAGAAACGCATTCCGAGCGAAGGCGATCTCTCGGATAGCGATGACTGGAGCGAAAACCAGCAGTAACATTTAAAGCCTGCTGGCGCTTCGCTTAGCAGGCCTACGGTTGTGCGACCAGCCGGAGGATCACAGGCTCATTGGCAGGCGGGAATTTTTCCGCATCGCTGGCCTGAAGCTCAATCCAGTTACCCGGCTGCCCCTCTTTTCCCCATGGCTCACCTTCCCAGTTTTCCACCAGCCAGAACCAGAGCGTGATGTGCCTGTCCGGAAACTGGTACTCCAGCTTATCGAACAGCGTTGCGTCAAGCGGGGTGATCCCCACCTCTTCCTGAAGCTCACGCGCCAGCGCCTGCTCCGGCGTTTCACCTGATTCGATTTTCCCGCCGGGGAATTCCCATTTGTTGGCCATATGCGCATCGGCGGCACGTTGGGTAATGAAGATCTGGTTTTGCGGGTTGCGAATGATCCCGACAGCAATTTGCAGTGTTTTCATCATGTCACGTCCATAAAAAAGGCGCAGATATCTGCGCCTTTTCGGTTTGTTATGTTCTTAGCTCAGGCGGCCGTGGCACGCCTTGTATTTTTTGCCGGAACCGCATGGGCACGGATCGTTACGACCGACTTTACGATCGCCCGTTTGCGCTGCGATTGCTGCTGCGGCTTCGCTCTCATCGGTCTGATGGCTCAGCTGCTGCATCTGTGCCAGACGCTCAGCTTCTTCACGACGCTGCTGCTCCATCGCTTCCACTTCTTCCGGCATACGCACCTGAACTTTGCTCAGAGTGCTGATGACTTCATACTTCAGCGACTCCAGCATGGCAGCAAACATGGAGAAGGATTCACGCTTGTACTCCTGCTTCGGATCTTTCTGCGCATAACCACGCAGGTGGATACCCTGACGCAGGTAGTCCATTGCCGCCAGGTGCTCTTTCCACAGGGAGTCCAGGGTCTGCAACATTACGCCTTTCTCGAAGTGACGCATCATCTCAGCGCCAACCACTTCTTCCTTACGCTTATAGACGTCCAGCGCGGTTTCGTAGATACGCTCGCGCAGGGTCTCTTCGTGCAGCTCAGGCTCTTTGTCCAGCCACTCTTTGATTGGCAGTTCGAGGTCGAAGTCGTTTTTCAGACGTTCCTGCAGGCCTTCGATATCCCACATCTCTTCCAGAGACTGCGGTGGAATGTGCGCGTCGATAGTGGCTTTGAACACATCTTCGCGAATGCTGTTGATGGTTTCGCTCACGTCGGACACGTCCAGCAGTTCGTTACGCTGGGTATAGATTGCACGACGCTGGTCGTTGGCAACGTCATCATATTCCAGCAGCTGCTTACGAATATCGAAGTTGCGGCTTTCTACTTTACGCTGGGCGTTGGCAATCGCTTTGGTAACCCACGGGTGCTCGATCGCTTCGCCTGGTTTCATGCCCAGTTTACGCATCATGCCGGACACACGGTCAGAGGCGAAAATACGCATCAGCGCATCTTCCATAGACAGATAGAAACGGGAAGAACCGGCATCACCCTGACGGCCCGCACGACCGCGCAGCTGGTTATCGATACGACGAGATTCATGACGCTCGGTACCAATGATGTGCAGACCACCGGATGCCAGCACCGCGTCGTGACGCACCTGCCAGTCGGCTTTGATCTGCGCGATTTGCTCCGGGGTTGGGTTTTCCAGCTCGGCCACTTCGGCCTGCCAGCTACCGCCGAGCATAATATCGGTACCACGACCCGCCATGTTGGTAGCGATGGTTACGGCAGCCGGGTAACCCGCCTGCGCAACGATATCTGCTTCTTTAGCGTGGAACTTGGCGTTCAGCACGTTGTGCTTGATGCCCGCCTTGGTCAGCTCGTTAGACACCACTTCAGATTTCTCGATGGAGATGGTCCCCACCAGAACCGGCTGGCCCTTCGCGGTACGATCGCGAATATCTTCGATGATCGCCTGGATTTTTTCCGCTTCGGTCATGTATACCAGGTCAGGCATATCCTTACGGATCATTGGACGGTTGGTTGGTACTACCACGGTATCCAGCTTATAGATGGAGCTAAACTCAAACGCTTCGGTATCTGCGGTACCGGTCATCCCCGCCAACTTCTCGTACAGACGGAAGTAGTTCTGGAAGGTGATGGAGGCCAGCGTCTGGTTTTCGTTCTGAATATCCACGCCTTCTTTCGCTTCCACGGCCTGGTGCAGACCATCGGACCAGCGACGTCCCTGCATGGTACGACCGGTGTGTTCATCGACGATGATGACTTCACCGTCTTTAACGATGTAGTCAACGTCGCGGGTGAACAGGGCGTGCGCGCGCAGTGCAGCCGTTACGTGGTGCATCAGCATAATGTTGCTCGGGGAGTACAGAGACTCGCCCTCTTCCATAATGCCTTCAGCCACCAGCAGCTCTTCGATTTTCACCAGGCCGCGTTCGGTCAGGTTGACCTGACGCGCTTTTTCATCCACGGAGAAGTGACCTTCACCCTGGAAGGTATCGGAGTCTTCTTTCTCCTGACGCAGCAGGTGAGGAATGATTTTGTCGACTTTACGGTACATCTCGGAGCTGTCTTCGGCCGGGCCGGAGATGATCAGCGGGGTACGCGCTTCATCGATCAGAATGGAGTCAACCTCATCCACCAGCGCATAGTGCAGTTTACGCTGGACGCGCTCTTCAGGGCTGAACGCCATGTTGTCACGCAGGTAGTCGAAGCCGTATTCGTTGTTGGTGCCGTAGGTGATATCCGCGTTATACGCTTCACGCTTGGCAGGTGCCGGCAGACCGGACATGTTAATGCCCACGGTCATGCCGAGGAATTCGAACAGTGGACGGTTATTTTCGGCGTCGCGTTGCGCCAGATAGTCGTTGACGGTAACAACGTGAACGCCCTTACCCGTCAGCGCATTCAGGTAAGCCGGCAGCGTTGCAGTCAGGGTTTTACCTTCACCGGTACGCATTTCCGCGATGCAGCGCTCGTTGAGCACCATCCCGCCCAGCAGCTGCACGTCGAAGTGACGCATGCCGAACACGCGTTTACTGGCCTCACGTACTACGGCAAAGGCTTCCGGGATCAGGCTTTCTAAGGTTTCGCCTTTCTCCAGACGCGCACGGAACTCCGCGGTTTTTGCTTTCAGTTCATCATCAGAGAGCTTCTCCATCGCCGGTTCCATACCGTTGATGACGTTCACAGCTTTGCGCATGCGGCGCAGGGTACGATCGTTACGACTACCAAAAACTTTGGTTAACAATTTGATTAGCATAATAAATTCTCAAACGCCCCAGTCGGGCAGATAAATTAAGGTATTGAAAAAGGGTTAATTTAGCTGAGGCGTTGAGGCCCGGCACGGATGCCGTGAACCTGGCTAATCCAGGTCGAAACAGAGAAGGATGCGGGGGAAGAAAAAGCAGTTTGCGCCGTCTGACTCACGGTCACAGGCGGCTGGTTGTCCTGCGTCAGAAGCGCATTGAGCGTATCGAGCAGAGCAAGGTGCTGAGCCTGGACCGGCAGCGTTTCTTCAGCAACAGGCATCGTCTGCGGCGCCATCGCGAACGACAGATGGCGAATAACCGTGCGAATCGCGTGTTGCTGCCAGTAATCAACGGAGAAATTGGGACGACGGCTGGCTTCAAGCCATGCGAGATTAGTGAAGTTAACCCGCGTGGTGAGATCGTGCTTGGTCGTCGTGGAACGTGCTGGGGTTGCCGCGTCTGCGCTGTTGCTGAGCACAGGCAAGCCGAGACTCGCCGCGACCATCCCCAATAAGAGATGCGGCCAGAAGTAACGTCTGCCAAATTGTCGCCAGCGCGTCAGTATTCCGCTCACTTGCTCCACCACGTTCGCCCGCCAGTGCAGGCTGAGTTCAGTTATTCTTTTTTAGCGCCCAGATATTACCACTAAAGCCAATACACGACAGCAGGAATGACACCTTGCAGCAGGTAAAAACGGTCATTAATGCAGCGAACACACCGTTATTTGGCACCCAACACAGGCCAGGGGTGAGAGAGACAAATCCAGAAAGGGCAGAAATAAAAACGACTGGCTTCCCTGGTCGGAGAGAGTACCAGGTGAACCAGTCGCTTTTCTTACGAAACGGCTTTAACCGTTACGCCAGGACCATAGTCGGGGCTTTGAACGCCAGCGGCAGTTCAGCTTCGTCTTCGAAGGTCACATATTCCCAGGCTTCCTGTTTTGCCAGGACGGCCTGCAACAGTTTGTTGTTCAGTGCATGACCGGATTTAAACGCGGTAAAGGCACCAATGATGTTGTGACCACACATGAAGAGGTCGCCGATCGCGTCCAGCATTTTGTGACGAACAAATTCATCTTCAAAACGCAGACCGTCTTCGTTCAGTACGCGATAATCGTCAACAACGATGGCACAATCGAAGCTGCCGCCCAGGCACAGGCCACGGGATTGCAGATATTCGATATCACGCATAAAGCCGAAGGTACGTGCTCGGCTGATCTGACGCATGAACGCATCCGCAGAGAAGTTCATCGCATAGCGCTGGGTGCTGGAGTCAATCGCCGGATGGTTAAAATCGATGGTGAAGTCCAACGAGAAACCATTGTACGGTTTGAATTCAGCCCATTTGTCGCCATCTTCGACGCGAACGGTCTCTTTAATGCGAACAAATTTCTTCGCGCAGTTCAGTTCTTCGATGCCGGCATCCAGCAACAAATAAACGAACGGAGCAGCACTCCCGTCCATGATCGGGATTTCTGGCGCATCGACTTCAACCATAATGTTGTCGATACCCAGACCCGCCAGGGCGGCGTTCAGGTGCTCTACGGTAGAAATCCGCACGTCATGCTCGTTCACCAGACAAGTACAGAGCATAGTATCACGCACAGATTTGGCATCGGCCGGAAAATCTACCGGTGGATTCAAGTCGGTGCGACGATAGATGACCCCGGTATTGGCCGGCGCAGGGCGTAACGTCAGTGTGACTTTCTTGCCGGTATGTAAACCGACACCCGTCGCCTGAACGATACGTTTAAGTGTCCTTTGTTTGATCATCGTATAATCTCGCCAAATTAACTATCCAACCGAGAGTGTATATCACTAACGGTGGGCCAGTTTAGCACAAAGAGCGCAAATCCCCAAATTCCAGCCAATTCTTAGTCAGCTTGCTTACGCAGGAACGCCGGGATATCCAGATAATCTGGCTCTTTTGCCGTTTGTGGAGTCGGGTCGTTCACCACTTTCGCAGCCGGTTTTTGCTCCTGAGTCAGAGGCGACATACCGTGCTGCTGGTAACGATCCATCACCGGCTGCTGAGTCTGTTTGTTGGTCACGAGGGTGATCTCAGGACGCTTGTCCATACCGATACCGGTGGCCACAACAGTCACACGCAGTTCGTCGTTCATTTCCGGGTCAAGGGACGTACCGATAACAACGGTCGCGTTGTCAGAGGCGAATGCACGGATGGTGTTACCCACGGTTTCGAACTCATCCAGACGCAGGTCAAAGCCAGCGGTAATGTTGACCAGCACGCCGCGCGCGCCAGACAGATCGATATCTTCCAGCAGTGGAGAAGAGATCGCCATTTCAGCGGCTTCTTCCGCACGGTCTTCACCGCTCGCCACGCCAGAGCCCATCATCGCGTAGCCCATCTCGGACATCACGGTGCGAACGTCTGCAAAGTCAACGTTCATCAGGCCAGGACGGGTAATCAGTTCAGCGATACCCTGAACCGCGCCTTTCAGCACGTCGTTTGCCGCGCCAAAGGCGTCCAGCAGAGAGATACCGCGACCCAGCACTTTCAGCAGCTTGTCGTTCGGAATGGTAATCAGAGAGTCCACGTGCTTGGACAGCTCGGTGATACCCTGCTCCGCGAAAGCCATACGCTTCTTACCTTCAAAGTTGAAAGGCTTGGTCACGACAGCAACGGTCAGAATACCTAAATCTTTAGCGACTTCCGCCACAACGGGTGCTGCACCGGTACCTGTACCGCCGCCCATACCCGCTGCGATGAAGACCATGTCTGCACCGTCCAGTGCAGCGCGCAGCGCTTCACGATCTTCTTCAGCCGCGTTGCGGCCCACTTCCGGGTTAGCCCCTGCTCCCAGACCTTTGGTGATGCCACCACCGATCTGAATCGTCTGGCCAACAGCCGTTTTACGCAGCGCCTGCGCATCGGTGTTCACCGCGAAGAATTCAACACCTTCGATGCGCTCGCGCACCATGTGCTCTACGGCGTTACCGCCGCCGCCACCGACGCCGATGACTTTAATCACCGCGTCGTTGGTTAATTCCATAGGTTCAAACATAATCTCTCTCTCTCCGTTGTGCCTGTCGCCCGAGACCGCTAATTCTCTCCGGTCTCTTAAAAAATTAAAATTCTTTTCGCAACCAGGTGTTAAGTCGTTTGACCCACGACCCCACCGAGACGCGTTTTTCCACCTCTGCCTCACCACTTAAATGGGATTCTTTCCCGTAGTGCAGCAGGCCCACCGCCGTTGAATAGTACGGCTCCTGAGCATAATCCGTTAAACCGGTAATATTCAGCGGCGCACCAATACGCACCTGCGTATGGAACACGCGCTGAGCGCAGGCCGCAAGACCTTCAATTTGCGCTGCCCCGCCGGTTAATACAATCCCCGCTGCGAGATGATGTTTCACACCCTGCTGGCGAAGCTGTTCCTGTAACTGCAAAATCTCTTCGTTGACCAGGTTGAGCAGCTCGGTATAACGCGGCTCAATTACCTCTGCCAGCGTCTGGCGTTGCAGGCTGCGCGGCGGTCGACCGCCTACGCTCGGCACTTCAACGCTCTCGTCTTTGCCGACGATAGAGCCCAGCGCGCAACCGTGGCGCACTTTAATCGCCTCTGCATCGCTCGGTGGCGTACCAAAGGCGTAAGCGATATCGCTGGTCACCACATTCCCGGCGTACGGGATCACTTTGGTGTGGCGCAACGCACCGCCGGTATAGACAGCCATGTCCATTGTACCACCACCAATATCGACCACACAGACGCCCAGTTCACGTTCGTCTTCGGTCAGCACGGAATAGCTCGCGGCAAGTCCGGCGAAAATTAGTTGGTCAACTTTCAGGCCACAACGTTCAACGGCTTTTACAATGTTCTTCGCCATATCGTTGTGACATGTGATCAGGTGCACTTTTGCCTGCATACGTACGCCCGACAGACCGACCGGATTCTTGATACCTTCCTGGTAGTCGATCGCGTATTCTTGCGGGATCACATGCAGCACACGGTGCTCGTCGCGAACACGCACAGATTTCGCCGTGTGGACAACGTTCTCAACGTCTTCCTGCGTCACTTCTTCTTCAGAAATCGGCACCATACCGATTTCATTCTGGCAGCTGATGTGCTTACCAGAAAGAGCCAGATAGACAGAGGAAATCTGGCAATCTGCCATCAATTCAGCCTGGTCGATGGCGCGCTGAACGCATTTCACCACCGACTCAAGGTCGTTTACCCCACCTTTATCCATACCACGGGAAGGGCAGCTGCCCACGCCAATGATATTGACCATACCGTCGGGCAGAACTTCCCCTACCAAAGCGGCAACCTTCGCGGTGCCAATCTCCAGTCCTACTACCAATTTTCTGTCCGTCGACTTGATCATTGTTGTTCTGCCTGTACCTGTGCCTGATTTTGTTGCTGATTAGGTTCCTCGACCGGAGCCGGCTCCCAACCGACTGCTGCGCCTGAGTCATAGCGCAAATCAACGTAGCTTATCCGTTTGCCATCCGTCTGCGCCTGCTGCTGTAAAACCGGGTAAAGTTCTACAAAACGCGCCAGACGTTTCATTGTGTCGCCGCGGCCAAGATTGAGCTTAATGCCATTCGTTAAGGTCAGCTGCCAGGAACGGCGCGCCGTCATCGCAGCATCTTTTAACGTAAAGCGATCCTTAGCCAGCACCTGCCCCATCTCACGAAAACCCTGCAATACTTCGTTTTCGCTGCCTTCCGGGCCATACAACATCGGTAAATTCTGCTTGTTGACACGATCGCTCGGGACGCTGAACGAATTTCCGTCTACGTCAACCATATGCTGATCATTCCAACGCGCAATCGGCACATATTCAACCAGATGAATCTTCAATTCATCAGGCCATTGCTTTCTGACACTCGCCTGTTTTATCCACGGCAGACGTTCAATCTGACTCTGGATAATGTTGACGTCCTGCGTCATAAAGGTGCCAGGCGACCCCAGCGCCAGAATTGACTGGCGAATGTCATCGTTACGCGTGTAGTGACGCTCTCCGGTCACTACCAGCTTCGACAGCGGCAACCGCTGTGCGTCTTCCATCCAGCCCAGCACCATCCAGCCGCTGATAAACACGGTGCACAGCACCCCGAGCAGGAAGATAATCCCTGCAAGACGCGTTCCATTACTCCGGCGCGAAGAAGAATATTCTTCTTCGTCATCGCGGTTGCGCGTGTTCAACGCAGCCTGAGACATATCAGCCCGCCTGGTCCAGAATACGTACGACTAATTGCGAGAAGCTCATTCCCGCCTGACGCGCCGCCATCGGCACAAGGCTATGGCTGGTCATACCCGGAGACGTGTTTGCTTCCAGCAGATAAAATTGCCCGTCACCGTCAAGCATCACATCAATTCGTCCCCAGCCTCGGCATCCCAAAACATTCCAGGCTTTAAGCACCAGAGACTGTAATTCCGCTTCACGTTGTGCTTCAAGACCAGCTGGGCAGAAATATTGCGTCTCATCAGAGAGATACTTCGCCTCATAATCATAGAAGACTCCGGCGGGTTGGATGCGAATTGACGGTAAAATTTCTTCACCAAGCATCGCGACGGTAAATTCCGGCCCGCTAAGCCATTTTTCAATCAGAACTTCTTCATCATGTTGAAATGCCAGAGCTAAAGCGTCAGCCAAATCTACAGCTTTATCAACTTTGGACATTCCCACGCTCGACCCTTCACGGCTAGGCTTCACAATAACCGGTAAGCCCAGTGACGCAATGCGTGTATTAACGCTGTCCGACAAGCCCAATTCAAATTCACGGCGCGTCAGTGCAACCCATGGCGCAACGGGCAGACCCGCCCCCTGCCACAGCAGTTTGCTGCGCAGTTTATCCATGGAGATAGCGGATGCCATCACGCCACTGCCGGTGTACGGCATACCGATCAGCTCCAGCAGCCCCTGCAACGTGCCGTCTTCACCGCCGCGACCATGCAACGCGATAAAGGCTTTATCGAAGCCCATCGCTTTCAGCTGCGTAACGTCCACCTCTTTCGGATCAACCGGATGCGCGTCCATGCCACCTTCACGCAGGCCCGCCAGCACGGCAGCGCCCGAATTCAGAGAAACCTCGCGTTCGGCGGAAGTGCCGCCAAACAGGACAGCAATCTTATCAGCCATGACGCTCGTCCTCCTGAGTTTGCGGCTTCAGTTTGATTTCAGCTAAGGTACGGGCGATTTTGCCGATATTTCCCGCACCCTGAATCAGGATCAGATCGTTACCCGTCAGGACCGGGGCAAGCATTTCAGCTACCTGCACCGGGTCGGGGACCAGGATAGGGTCCACTTTACCGCGTCCGCGGATGGTACGACATAAAGACCGACTGTCCGCGCCCGGAATCGGCGCTTCACCCGCGGCATAAACATCCAGCATCAGCAGGGTATCGACCTGCGAAAGGACGTTGGCAAAATCGTCATACAGATCGCGGGTACGTGTGTAACGGTGCGGCTGGAAGATCATGACCAGATTCTTTTCCGGCCAACCCGCGCGTGCCGCTTTGATGGTTGCGTCCACCTCCGTCGGATGGTGACCGTAGTCATCGACCAGCATCGCAGAACCTGGCTTACCGTTTACTGGCTCCAGTGGGAACTCACCCAGGAAGTCGAAGCGACGGCCCGTTCCCTGGAAGCTTTCCAGCGCGCGCAGGATCGCCTCATCATCAATGCCTTCTTCCGTTGCAACAGCCACCGCCGCCGCCGCATTCAAGGCATTGTGACGTCCCGGCGCGTTCAGGGTGACATGCAGGAGCTCTTTATCCTGGCGTGCCAGGGTGAAATGTCCCTGCGCACCAATCTGCTTATAATCTTCCACGCGTACATCAGCGTCTTCGCTGAAGCCGTAGGTGGTAATTTGACGCCCGACGCGCGGCAGCAGCTCGCGGATCACCGGGTCGTCCACGCACATCACCGCACGGCCATAGAACGGCAGGTTGTGCAGGAAGTTAATAAAGGTCTGCTTTAAGTTCTCGAAGTCGCCCTGGTAGGTATCCATATGGTCAGCTTCGATATTGGTGACGATAGCCACCATTGGCTGTAGATGCAGGAACGACGCGTCGCTCTCATCCGCTTCCGCAATCAGATAACGGCTGTGGCCCAGACGCGCATGCACGCCAGCGGCTTTCACCAGACCACCGTTAACGAACGTTGGGTCGAGACCCGCTTCCGCATAAATGCTGGAGACCATCGCTGTTGTTGTGGTTTTACCGTGCGTACCGGCCACCGCAATGCCGTGACGGAAACGCATCAGTTCAGCCAGCATTTCCGCGCGACGGATCACCGGAATGCGCGCCTCATGCGCCGCAACGATTTCCGGGTTATCCGCGGAGATCGCGCTGGACACTACAACCACGCTCGCATCGCTCACGTTTTCCGGGCGATGATTGAAATAGATAGTCGCCCCCAGCGACGCCAGCTGCTGCGTAACAGGGTTTGGCGCCAGGTCAGACCCGCTGATCTGATAGCCTTCGTTAGCTAACACTTCGGCAATACCGCCCATGCCAGCACCACCGATGCCGACAAAGTGAATGTGCCGGACGCGACGCATCTCGGGCACGATAGAACGCAGTTTTGCCAGTTGTTGTGTATTCATTCTCTAAACGCCATCGACTACTTCAAAAAAATCGTGCAGCGCAACACGCGCTGCGAGAATTATGCCTGGGCTGCCAGGCTCACTTCTTTTGCCACCCGTTCCGTTGCATCCGGGATAGCGGTCGCGCGTGCGCGTTGCGCCATCTCCAGTAATACATCCCGGTTCCAGCCCGCCAGGGTAGTGGCGACCGCATCAGCGGTAAATTGTGGCTGCTCAAAAATCTTCGCGGCACCCGCTTTCTCAAGCGGCAGCGCATTCCAGTACTGCTGTCGGTCTTTGTGCTGGAACGGCACAAACAGCGCCGGCAAACCGGCGGCGGCGATTTCGCTCACCGTCAGCGCGCCCGAGCGACAGACCACGACATCGGCCCAGGCATAGGCTGCGGCCATATCATCAATAAATTCAGTCACTTTATGCTGCGGCTGACCTTCCTGCGCGTAAGCCTGCTCAACGCTCTGCTGAGCGCCCTTCCCGCTCTGGTGCCAGATGGTCACCGCATCACCCAGTTTTGCCGCAACCTGTGGCATCGTCTGGTTTAAAATACGTGCGCCCTGTGAACCGCCGACAACCAGCACGCGCACCGGCCCTTCGCGACCCGCCAGACGCGTATCTGGCAGCGGCAGCGCCAGCACGTCCACACGCACCGGATTCCCTACGACATCCGCTTTCGGGAATGCCCCGGGGAAGGCCTGCATAACTTTGGTGGCGATTTTTGCCAGCCATTTGTTGGTCAACCCGGCAATACCGTTCTGCTCATGCAGAACAACAGGGATGCCCAGTGACCACGCCGCCAGTCCTCCCGGACCGGAAACGTAGCCGCCCATGCCCAGAACGACGTCAGGCTTAAAGCGCTTCATAATGTCGCGCGCCTGACGCCAGGCATTGAAAATGCGCACCGGCGCCAGCAGCAGCGCCTTGATCCCTTTGCCACGAAGGCCAGAAATACGAATAAAGTCGATCTCGATACCGTGTTTAGGTACAAGGTCGGCTTCCATGCGGTCTGCGGTTCCCAGCCAGCGTACCTGCCAGCCCTGTTCCATTAAATGGTGCGCAACCGCCAGTCCCGGGAACACGTGTCCGCCGGTCCCGCCTGCCATCACCATTAACCGCTTCGGTTGATTCATCGTGAACCTCGTGTAAACGCCTGAGCTTTCTCCAGACGCGTTTCATAATCTATGCGTAACAAAAACATGATGGCCGTCGACATGATCAACAGACTCGAACCACCATAACTGATCAACGGCAACGTCAGACCTTTGGTCGGCAGCATACCCGCTGCGGCCCCAACGTTTACCAGTGCCTGGAAGCTAAACCAGATACCAATTGAGCAGGCCAGGAAACCGGAGAAGCGGTGATCGATCTCCAGCGCTTTACGGCCAATCGACATGGCGCGGAAAGCGACGAAGAATACCATTAATAGCGCCAATACCACACCGATATAACCCAGTTCTTCCCCAATAATGGAGAAGATGAAGTCGGTATGCGCCTCCGGTAAATACTCCAGTTTTTGCACCGAGTTGCCCAGGCCTTGGCCCCAGACTTCGCCGCGGCCAAACGCCATCAGCGACTGTGTCAGCTGATAACCGCTGCCGAACGGATCTTCCCATGGGTTCCAGAACGAGGTCACACGGCGGATACGGTATGGTTCGGCGAGGATCAGCAGCACCACCGCCGAAATCCCCATCCCGATGATGGCAATGAACTGCCACAGTTTTGCTCCCGCCAGGAACAGCATCGCCAGCGTAGTGACAAACAGTACGACAACCGTACCGAGATCGGGCTGCGCCAGCAGCAGGATCGCAAGCACCAGAATCACGCCCATCGGTTTTAAGAAGCCGCGCAGGTTGTTACGAACTTCGTCGACTTTACGCACCAGGTAGTTTGCCAGGTAGCAGAACAACGAAAGCTTGGTGAACTCTGCAGGCTGAATACGCAGCGGACCAAAGGCGATCCAGCGTGATGCCCCGTTAACGGAGCTCCCGACGACCAGAACGATCAACAGCATGATGATTGAGGCGATAAGCATGGCCGTACTGTGCCGCTGCCAGAACGACATCGGCAGGCGTAAGGTGATCATCGCCAGGCAGAACGCGAGAATGATGTACAGCCCGTCACGCTTGGCAAACAGGAACGGATCGTTTGCCAGACGCTGTCCGACAGGCATCGACGCCGAGGTGACCATAATAAAGCCGGTCGCTGCCAGCCCCAGCGTGAGCCAGAACAGCGTGCGGTCGTACATAATCAGGCTGTCGGAATCTTTATCCCGTGAAGCCATCACCCAGCCTTTCAGCGCCGTAAACAGCCATACCAGGATACCAAACCCTGGCAGACGCGGCATTTTCAGGCGAGGGAGAGATAAACGCATCAGCCTAACTCCTTCGCCAGGCGGGTAAAGACATCGCCCCGCTGTTCGAAATTCTTAAATTGATCGAGGCTGGCACAGGCTGGCGAGAGCAGCACCATATCGCCGGGCTTCACGCGGGGGGCGATAAGGCGCATCGCCTGTTCCATGGTCTCGGTTTGTTCGGCGACCTCAGGACGCAACGCCGCAAGCTCGCTGCCATCGCGGCCAAAGCAATAAAGGCGCACGTTATCACCGTTGAGGTACTGCTTCAGCGAGGAGAAATCGGCTGATTTACCGTCGCCGCCCAGCAGCAGATGCAGTGTGCCTTCAACGTGCAGACCGTTCAATGCCGCCTCGGTGCTACCCACATTGGTCGCTTTGGAATCGTTAATCCAGCGTACGCCGTTGTGTTCCAGCGCCAGCTGAAAACGGTGAGCCAGGCCGGTAAAGGTGGTCAGCGCCTTCAGGCTTGAAGATCGCGGCAGGCCAACGGCATCCGCCAGCGCCAGCGCCGCCAGGGCGTTGGTGTAGTTATGCTGGCCGGAGAGCATCATCTCTTTCACGTTCAGCACCTTCTCACCTTTCACCCGCAGCCAGGTTTCGCCCTGCTGGCGGTTAAGGTGATAGTCACCCATGTTAATACCGAAGCTAATGCAGCGATCGTCTGCGCCACGCACCGGCATGGTGAGTGCATCATCGGCATTCACCACGCAGACTTTGGCATTTTCATAGACACGCAGCTTGGCCGCGCGGTACTGCTGCAAGCCGAACGGGTATCTGTCCATATGATCTTCGGTGACATTAAGGATCGTCGCTGCCGCCGCATGCAGGCTTGAAGTGGTTTCCAGCTGGAAGCTGGAAAGCTCAAGTACAAACAGCTCACACCCTTTATCGAGCAGCATCAACGCGGGCAGACCAATGTTACCGCCCACGCCGACATTTTTGCCCGCCGCTTTCGCCATCTCACCCACCAGGGTGGTGACGGTGCTTTTACCGTTTGAACCGGTAATGGCAACGATCGGGGCCTGCGCCTCCCGGCAGAACAGTTCGATATCGCCAACAATCTCAACGCCTGCATCCGCCGCGGCACTCAGCGAAGGATGCGCCAGCGCCATGCCCGGGCTGGCAACAATCAGATCGGCGACCAGCAGCCACTCATCATTTAGACCACCCAGGTGGCGTTCAACCTGCTCCGGCAGCTTGTCCAGACCCGGCGGAGAGACGCGCGTATCCATCACGCGCGGCGTCACGCCACGCGCAAGGAAAAAGTCCACGCAGGAGAGGCCGGTAAGGCCCAACCCGATGATAACGACTTTTTTGCCCTGGTAATCTGCCATGATTAACGTACCTTCAGCGTTGCCAGGCCAATCAGCACCAGCATCAGCGAAATAATCCAGAAGCGCACAATGACGCGCGGCTCCGGCCAGCCTTTCAGTTCATAGTGGTGGTGAATCGGTGCCATACGGAAGATGCGCTGGCCGCGCAGCTTGAAGGAACCGACCTGCAAAATCACCGACAGGGTCTCAACCACAAACACACCGCCCATAATCACCAGCAGGAACTCCTGACGCAGCAGCACGGCGATAATGCCCAGCGCGCCGCCCAGCGCCAGTGAACCGACGTCGCCCATAAAGACCTGCGCCGGATAGGTGTTGAACCACAGGAAGCCCAGCCCCGCGCCGACAATCGCCGTACAGACGATCACCAGCTCACCAGCGTGTCGCAGGTACGGGATGTGCAGGTAGTTTGCAAAGTTCATGTTACCGGTCGCCCACGCCACCAGCGCGAAACCGCCCGCGACAAACACGGTTGGCATGATGGCCAGGCCGTCCAGACCATCGGTCAGGTTGACGGCGTTGCCGGTGCCGACGATCACAAAGTAAGCCAGCAGAATGTAGAACAGCCCCAGCTGCGGCATCACGTCTTTGAAGAACGGCACCACCAGCTCGGTGGCCGGGGTGTCTTTTCCTGCCAGGTAAAGCGCGAAGGCCACACCCAGCGCAATTACCGACATCCAGAAATACTTCCAGCGGGCGATCAAACCTTTGGTGTCTTTGCGCACGACTTTGCGGTAGTCATCAACAAAACCGATGATCCCGTAGCCAACCAGAACAGTCAGCACGCACCAGACGTAGGGGTTAGACGGATAAGCCCACAGCAGAACGGACACCACAATCGCGGTCAGGATCATGATCCCGCCCATGGTCGGCGTACCGCGCTTGCTGAAATGCGATTCCGGACCATCGTTGCGTACAACCTGGCCGAAAGAGAGTTTTTGCAAACGGGCAATCATGCGCGGGCCCATCCACAACGAGATGAACAGCGCAGTCAGCAGGCTGACGATGGCGCGAAACGTCAGATAGGAAAAGACGTTAAAGCCTGAATAATATTTGACCAAATGTTCGGCCAGCCAAACTAACATGTCCCGTTCTCCTGTAATGCGTGCACAACCTCTTCCATGGCGGCACTACGTGAACCTTTAACTAAAACAGTCACAATCTGTTTTTCTGTAATCAATGCCTTCAGGCGTTCGATCAGTGCAGATTTATCGGCAAAATGTTCGCCAACTTCACTGGCATCGGAAATGGCCTTGCTCAGCGTGCCTGCGCTCAGTACGCGGTCAAGCCCGGCAGCTTTCGCCGCTTCGCCAACCTGTACGTGGCAGGCTTCGCTTTCATCACCCAGCTCGGCCATATCGCCAACAACCATCACGCGATAGCCCGGCATCTCAGACAAGACCTGCACGGCCGCCGTCATGGAGCCGACGTTAGCGTTGTAGGAGTCATCCAGCAGGAGTTTGTTTTCAGCCAGCTGGATCGGGAACAGACGCCCCGGCACGGCTTTTAAATTTGCCAGACCAGTTTTTATCGCAGCATGTGAGGCCCCTACCGCCATTGAGAGCGCTGCCGCAGCAAGCGCATTGGCGATGTTATGACGACCCGGCAGAGGCAGCAGCACGTCGATGTCGCCCGTTGGGGTCATGAGGGTGAACTCGGTGCCGTGTGACGTCACATGAATGTTGGTCGCCGAAAAATCACTGTTTGCCGCATTCGGGGAGAAGCGCCAGGTTTTGCGTGAACCAATGATGCTCTGCCAGTTCAGCCAGTCATTGTTATCGGCATTCATAATGGCGATGCCGTCATCCGGCAGGCCGGTATAAATTTCACCTTTCGCTTTCGCCACACCGGCCAGCGAACCAAAACCTTCAAGATGTGCCGCCGCCAGGTTATTCACCAGCGCCGCTTCCGGACGCGTCAGGCTCACGGTCCAGGCGATTTCGCCCTGATGGTTAGCCCCTAACTCAATCACCGCATATTCATGCTCGTGGGTCAGGCGCAGCAGCGTCATCGGTACACCGATGTCATTATTAAGGTTGCCCGCCGTATAAAGCGTGTTTCCGCACTGGCTAAGGATCGCCGCCGTCATCTCTTTAACGGAGGTTTTGCCCGACGAGCCCGTCAGCGCCACGACGCGTGTTGGCACCTGCTGGCGAACCCATGCCGCCAGCTCACCAAAGGCCAGGCGCGTATCTTTCACCACAATCTGCGGCAAATCGATATCGAGCTTACGGTTGACCAGCAGCGCACCCGCGCCGTTATCTTTAGCCTGCTGCGCAAAATCGTGGGCGTCAAAACGTTCACCCTTCAGCGCCACAAACAGGCAGCCCGCCGTCACCTTACGGGTGTCGGTGGTCACAGCCTCGATGGTCAGATCCTGACCATGCAGCATCCCCTGCAATACCGCAGCGGCCTGGCTTAACGTAATGCTAATCATGCCACCACTCCCAGCAGACGCGCTGCCGTCACGCGGTCTGAGTAATCCAGACGACGATTGCCGACGATCTGATAATCTTCATGACCTTTACCGGCCAGCAGAACCACATCGTTCTCCTGCGCCTGCATAATGGCGTTAGTCACGGCCTCCGCACGGCCTTCGACCACGCGCGCACGACCCGCATCCAGCATGCCCGCCAGAATGTCGTTGATAATGGCCCTCGGCTCTTCGGTACGCGGGTTGTCATCGGTCACCACGGGAATATCCGCGAACTGCTCAGCGATGGCGCCCATCAGCGGACGTTTGCCCTTGTCGCGATCGCCACCGCAGCCAAACACGCACCAGAGCTTGCCAGCGCAGTGCAGACGCGCCGCTTCCAGCGCTTTTTCCAGCGCATCCGGCGTGTGGGCGTAATCCACGACCACCGTCGGCTTGCCCGGCGCGCTAAACACTTCCATGCGGCCACAGACCGGTTGCAAACGCTCAGCCGTTTTCAGCAGATCCGCCATCGGGTAATCCAGCGCCAGCAGCGTCGCCAGCGCCAGCAGCAGGTTACTGACGTTGAAAGCCCCCATCAGGCGGCTTTCAATTTCACCTTCGCCCCAGGTGGAAGCAAAGCGGATCGTCGCCCCGCTATCGTGGTAGTTTACTTCCACTGCCTTCAGCCAGCGGCCACGACAGTTCGGATTAATGCGATCTTCCATCGACACCGCCACCGCATCTGGCAGTTTTTCCAGCCAGCGGCGACCGACTTCGTCGTCGGCGTTAATGATCGCCTGCCCGTGGTGGTGAGTGGAATAAAGCAGCCATTTCGCCGCTTCGTAGTGCTCCATATCACCATGATAATCAAGGTGATCGCGGCTCAGGTTTGTAAAGACAGAGGCGGCAAATTTCAGTGCCGCCACGCGATGTTGTACCAGACCATGGGAGGAGACCTCCATCGCCGCGAAGGTCGCCCCCTGCTCTGCAAGGCCTGCCAGCACACGCTGCACGTCAACCGCCGAGCCTGTAGTGTTTTCCGTCGGGCTTACTTTGCCCAGAATACCGTTCCCCACCGTGCCCATGACGGCACCGGTTTCACCCAGCAGCTGAGCCCACTGCGCCATCAGCTGAGTGGTGGTGGTTTTTCCGTTGGTTCCTGTCACGCCAACCAGCTTTAACTGGTCGGAAGGTTCGTTGTAAAAACGTCCTGCCAGCGCGGAGAGACGCTCATTCAGCTGGCTGAGATAGATGACCGGCACGCCGTGCATTTCACGGATCTCACCGTCTGTTGCCTCATCTTTGGCCTCAGCAATAATGGCAGCAACACCTTGCGCAATCGCCTGCGGGATATAACGACGCCCGTCCGCCTGATGACCTACCACTGCCACAAAAAGATCGCCAGAAGCCGCTACGCGGCTATCCAGTACCATCTCTCGCAGTGCTCGCGCAGGTAGCATAGGCACCCACGGAGCAAGAAGGTCGCGCAAATTACGATCTGCCACCTGTTCCCTCGCCTTGATTAATTACAAATTCACTTTTTTCGCCCGTCGCCAGCGCATCCGGTTCAATGTTCATGGTGCGCAACACGCCGCCCATAATAGCCCCGAACACAGGCGCGGAGACGGCGCCGCCGTAGTATTTACCCGCCTGCGGATCGTTGATGACGACCACCAGCGCAAAACGCGGATTGCTTGCAGGCGCTACGCCTGCGGTATAGGCAATGTATTTGTTGATATAGCGGCCGTCCGGCCCCACTTTTTTCGCTGTACCGGTTTTGATGGCGATACGATAGCCCTTAATCGCGGCCTTCACGCCACCACCACCGGGCAGCGCGACGCTTTCCATCATATGTACGACGGTACGAACGATAGATTCCGGGAAAACACGTTCCCCCGGTACCGGTGGATCAACTTTGGTGATCGACAGCGGGCGATAAATGCCATAGCTGCCAATCGTTGCGTAGACTCGCGCTAACTGTAAGGGAGTTACCATTAGCCCGTAGCCGAAAGAGAAGGTGGCCCTCTCTATGTCAGACCACCGTTGTTTTTGAGGATATAAGCCACTGCGTTCTCCGACCAACCCCAAATTGGTCGCCTTTCCCAGCCCAAAACGTGAGTAAGTATCTACTAACGCTGAGGACGGCATCGCTAACGCCAGTTTTGACACACCGACGTTACTCGACTTCTGTAAGACCCCGGTCAGGGTCAGTTCGCTGTAACGTGCCACGTCTTTTATTTCGTGGCCGTTAATTCGATAAGGGATCGTATTCAGAACGGTATTTTCGTTGACGATGCCCCGCTGTAGAGCCGTCATCACCACCATAGGTTTTACGGTTGAACCGGGTTCAAACACATCGGTGATGGAGCGGTTACGCATCGCATCTTTTGCTGTACCGGCAAAATTATTCGGGTTGTATGAGGGACTACTGGCCATCGCCAGCACTTCACCTGTCGCCACATCCACCAGCACGGCACTGCCCGATTCCGCCTTGTTAAACGCGACGGCGTTGTTCAGCTCACGATAGACCAGCGCCTGCAAGCGCTCATCAATACTCAGGGCCAGGTTGTGCGCGGCCTGGCTGTCTGTCGAGGAAATATCTTCAATGACGCGACCATAGCGGTCTTTACGCACGATTCGCTCGCCAGGCTGGCCGGTAAGCCACTTGTCGAAGCTTTTTTCAACGCCTTCAATCCCCTGGCTATCCACGTTGGTGAAGCCAATCAGGTGCGCGGTGACTTCGCCGGAAGGATAATAACGGCGGGATTCTTCCCGCAGATGAATGCCGGGCAGCTTAAGTTTTTTAATGTAATCAGCCATGTCAGGGTTCACCTGACGGGCAAGATAGATGAAGCGCCCTTTCGGGTTGGCGTTAACGCGTGACGCCAGCTGATCCAGCGGCATTTTCAACGCGTCTGAGAGCGCCTTCCAGCGGTTATCAAGGGTGATCCCGCCTGCGTCATGCAGCTCTTTAGGATCGGCCCAGATCGCCTTCACCGGTACGCTCACCGCCAGCGGGCGGCCGGAGCGGTCGGTGATCATCCCACGAGAGGTAGAAACTTCCTGCACGCGCAGAGAACGCATATCCCCCTGACGCACCAGCATGTCAGGCGCGATGATTTGTAGCCACGCCACGCGTCCCAGCAGGAAACCCAGCGCCAGTAAAATGCAGCCGCAAAGCAACGCAAAACGCCAACTGATAAAGTTGGCCTGTTCTTCCTGGCGTTTTGGTTTTAGCGTTTTTGCCGCTGCTTTCATGCGTCGCGTTTTCCCTTATTTTTGTACTACGATATTTTCCTGCGAAGGATCAACATGCTGTAATTGCAGTTTTTCCGTTGCGATCCGTTCAACCCGGCTGTGATCGCCGAGCGCGTTTTCTTCAAGGATCAGATTTCGCCATTCAATATCCAGCGCATCGCGTTCCAGTACCATCTGTTCACGCTGCGCAGTTAATAAACGGGTATGGTGAGCGGTGGTTACCACCATGACTGCCGTCACAATGATGCAAATGAACAAGCAGAGTGGCAGCTTCCCAAACCGCAAAAGATCGTCGCCGATCACGCCAGGCAAGGCATGGCGCTCGTTGCTTCCTAACGATCCCTTAACTTTGCTTAGGGTCTCTGTCACTCTGCTGATCATGCGTTCGTCCTCTCTGCAATACGCAGCACTGAACTACGGGCACGTGGATTCTCTGCCACCTCTTCTTCGCCCGGCATCAACTTGCCTAATGCTCGCAACTGACGGCCTCCCAGCTTTCTGAGTTGTTCTTCCGTCATCGGCAGCCCAGCTGGAACCTGCGGACCGCGGCTCTGTTCACGCATAAAGCGCTTAACGATGCGATCTTCCAGCGAATGGAAGCTGATGATGGATAACCGCCCACCCGGGGCCAGCACGTCGAGCGAGCTTTTTAGCGCCAGCTCTATTTCCTCCAGTTCACTGTTTACCCAGATACGAACCGCCTGGAAGGTACGGGTCGCAGGATGTTTGTGCTTGTCCTTCACTGGCGTTGCCGCCGCGATGACTTCTGCCAGCTCTTTGGTACGGGTCATTGGCTCAACGCGGTTGCGCTCCACGATGGCGCGCGCAATACGTTTGCCAAAGCGTTCTTCGCCGAAGGTTTTGATCACCCAGGCAATATCCGCTTCGTCAGCAGTTTGTAACCACTCGGCGGCAGACTGGCCGCGGGTGGGGTCCATACGCATATCCAGCGGACCGTCGCGCATAAAGGAGAAGCCGCGTTCTGCATCATCAAGCTGTGGTGAAGAGACGCCAAGATCGAGGAGGATCCCGTCGATTTTGCCGGTCAGGCCGCGCTCGGCGACATAATCCGCAAGCGCAGAGAAAGGTCCATGCACGATGGAAAAGCGAGGGTCATCGATGGTTTGCGCAACGGCAATCGCCTGCGGATCGCGGTCAATTGCCAGCAGGCGCCCTTCCGCTCCAAGCTGAGAGAGGATCAAACGCGAGTGGCCACCGCGACCAAAAGTGCCATCAATATAGATGCCATCTGGACGAATATTCAGGCCGTTAACGGCCTCATCCAGCAGCACCGTTGTATGTTTATAATTTTCCATCATATTTATAGAGACAAGTCCTGCAGCCGTTCCGATAATGTTGCGGAATCAGACTGCTCAGCGTCGATATCTTCCTTGACCTGTTGATACCAGGTCGTTTCGTCCCACAGTTCAAACTTGTTGAACTGCCCGACCAGCATCACTTCTTTAGTCAGACCGGCATGTTGCCGCAACACAGGCGCAATCAATAATCGCCCGGCGCTATCCATCTGACATTCACTGGCATGTCCCAATAACAACCGCTGTACGCGGCGTTCCTGCGGGTTCATGCTCGACAGTCGCGACAGCTTTTGCTCAATGATTTCCCATTCAGGCAAAGGATAAAGCAGCAGGCAGGGGGAGTTGATGTCAATGGTGCAAACCAGTTGACCCGAAGCGTTCTCAATCAGCTGGTCACGGTATCGGGTTGGTACCGATAAACGCCCTTTGCTGTCGAGATTGACTAACGTTGCTCCACGGAACATGCCAGCCTCACCCCTCCTCACCACTTTAACCCACAAATTCCCACCTGAAGGAGTTTACGGAGCGAGGGAAAAGCTTGTCAAGCCAGGACTCTCTCTGTACGGACCCGAAAGCATCCTATTTACAGAGCAAGAGTGACCTGGCTAATAACTAAACAACTGGCGAGGCAAAATTAACGTTATGAATATTTGTAAGAAAAAAACCGAATATGCACACGAGCGTTAAGACTCACTCAATATCATCGCAGGGAAATATAAAGTGTCAGTTTGCGACGCGGGCAGCATTTTAAGGCATATCGCCGGGGGATAACAGCACCAGTTTAATCCCGAGGCAATATGGATTCGTTCGTGTGCATTGAGGCTGGAGGGAGAGTGAAAAATGGCTGAATATTCATCGGCTGGCGCCTGTTTGTAACAAAACAATACAAAGAAATGTCAGTCAAAAATTTATAATTGTGCTTTTTAACATCAAAATGGATTCAGAAAAATAGCAGGCTATGAATCTTAGAGATAAATCCTAATTTTTATCCGGGAATTATTTATCGCAATAAATTCGCCGCAAAAGGGGCAGTTATACCGCCCCTGTGGAAATATTAATGGCGGCTCAAAATTCCGCGCCGATAGAGATTACGTTTGATACGCGTAAGTCCGGGTTTAGGCTTGCGGGGTTCATCCAGGCTTGCCAGAACAATCTCCAGCACGCGCTCGGCGACGTCGCGGTGACGCTGAGCCACGGCCAGCACTGGACATTGCAGGAAGTCGAGCAGTTCGTTATCACCGAAGGTAGCAATCGCCAGATCGGATGGCAGCTTGCCATCGCGACGTAACGTCACGTCCATCACTCCCTGCAACAGAGCAAACGAGGTGGTAAACAACGCCTGCGGCATCGGGTGCGTTTCCAGCCATTTCTCGAACAGCTGGGCAGCCGCTTCGCGCTCATAACTGTTGGCATAGAGATAATGAACGTCACGCGGATCGTCTTTCCATGCCGTACGGAACCCTTGTTCACGCAGGAAGCTTACCGAAAGTTCAGGCAAAGCGCCAAGATACAGCACCGTTTCAGCCGGGAAGGTACGCAGCTCGGCAGCCAGCATTTCTGCATCGTCCTGATCGGCACCCACGACGCTGGTGAAATGTTCACGATCGAGCGCACGATCCAGCGCCACTATCGGGAACGGATCGTTCGCCCAGCGCTGATAGAACGGATGCTCGGGTGGTAAAGAGGTCGACACGATGATGGCATCAACCTGACGTTGCAGCAGATGCTCAATGCAGCGCATCTCGTTGTCGGGCTGATCCTCGGAGCAGGCAATCAACAGCTGATAGCCCCGCTGACGAGCCTGACGTTCCAGATAGTTGGCGATGCGGGTATAGCTGGTGTTTTCCAGGTCCGGGATCACCAGGCCAATAGAGCGGGTGCGCCCGGCACGTAAACCTGCGGCGACAGCATTCGGATGGTAATTATGCTCACGAACGACTGCCATCACTTTCTCAACGGTCTTATCGCTGACACGATACTGCTTTGCTTTACCGTTAATCACATAGCTGGCCGTGGTTCTCGACACGCCGGCGAGCCGGGCGATTTCATCCAGTTTCACAATTGCCCCTCAAAAAAAGAAAAGAGTCCATGGCCCTGTCAAGGTTATGGTTAAATATTTTAACATCTAAACGCAGAATAGCCTTCACGGCAACCGCTTTTGTCTGCGTTGTCGGCGGATTACGCAAAAAAAAGCCCGGCTTTGGCTACCGGGCTGAAAGAGGCGAACCTATTGCGCTACTCACGCATGATTTTATCGCCGCGCGAGAGGCCAACAACGCCAGAGCGCGCAACTTCAACAATTTTTGCCACATCCCTGACAGAGGCCAGGAAAGCGTCCAGCTTATCGCTCGTTCCGGCAAGCTGGACAGTATATATAGAAGGCGTGACGTCAATAATCTGCCCACGGAAAATATCCGTGTTGCGCTTGACCTCATCACGGCCGTAACCGCTGGCCTGAATTTTCACCAGCATCACTTCACGTTCGACGTAAGCACCCTGCCCCAACTCGCTGACGCGCAGTACGTCCACCAGCTTGTGCAATTGCTTTTCGATCTGCTCAAGCACTTTCGCATCGCCGACAGTCTGGATCGTCATGCGCGAGAGCGTAGGGTCATCGGTCGGTGCCACGGTCAGGCTTTCAATGTTATAGCCGCGCTGGGCAAAAAGCCCAATAACCCGCGACAGTGCGCCCGACTCATTTTCCAGTAATACAGATAATATCCGGCGCATATCAGGTTCTCTCCGTTTTGCTTAACCACATTTCATCCATACCACCGCCACGAATATGCATCGGATAAACGTGCTCTGTGCCATCGACGATAACGTCCATGAAGACGAGGCGATTGTTTTTAACGTGGTCAAGCGCTTCGCCGAGCTTCGCTTCCAGCTCTGACGGATCGGTTACCCGCATGCCAATATGACCATAGGCTTCAGCCAGACGGACAAAGTCCGGAAGTGATTTCATATAGGACTGGGAGTGACGGCCCGAATAAATCATATCCTGCCACTGTTTTACCATGCCGAGGTAACCGTTATTCAGGTTCAGCACCAGCACTGGCAGTTCATATTGCAGCGCAGTGGAAAGTTCCTGAATATTCATCTGTATACTGCCGTCACCCGTTACGCAAATAACCGTTTCGTTTGGCAACGCCAGCTTTACCCCCAGCGCGGCGGGCAAACCAAAGCCCATCGTGCCGAGCCCGCCTGAGTTGATCCAGCGACGCGGTTTATCAAACGGGTAATACAGCGCAGCAAACATCTGATGCTGGCCCACGTCAGAAGTGACATACGCATCGCCATTAGTCAGACGCCAGATCGTCTCGATCACCGCCTGCGGTTTGATGTTCTCACTTTGCGTGTCGTATTTAAGGCACTGACGGCCACGCCATTGCTCGATTTGTTGCCACCAGTCGCGGATCTCGTCCAGCGGTTGAGAGGCGGTCTCCTGCGCCAGCAGATCCAACATTTGATCCAGCACCTGTCGTGCGTCTCCCACGATCGGCACATCCGCCGGCACCGTTTTAGAGATAGAAGTAGGATCGATATCAATGTGCAGCACCGTCGCATTCGGGCAGTATTTCGCCAGGTTGTTCGTGGTGCGATCGTCAAAACGCACGCCGACGGCAAAAATCACGTCAGAATTGTGCATCGTCATATTGGCTTCGTAGGTGCCGTGCATACCCAGCATGCCCAGCGCCTGCCGATGCGTGGCAGGGAACGCCCCCAGCCCCATCAGTGATGACGCGACAGGAAGATTAAGCTTCTCGATCAGTTCGCGTAGTTGCGTTTCGCAGGCTGCATTGACGGCGCCTCCCCCCACATAGACCACCGGTTTTTTCGCAGCCAGCAGCGTTTGCAGCGCACGTTTAATCTGTCCTTTGTGCCCTTGCGTGGTCGGATTATACGAACGCATGCTCACCGACTCAGGCCAAAGGTAAGGCAGTTTATTCCCCGGATTGAGAATATCTTTTGGCAGATCGACAACCACTGGCCCAGGACGACCGCTGGCGGCCAGCCAGAAGGCTTTTTTCAGTACGCCCGGGATATCTTCAGTTTGTTTAACCAGAAAGCTGTGCTTCACCACGGGGCGTGAGATCCCCACCATGTCGCACTCCTGAAACGCATCATAGCCAATCAGCGACGTCGCCACCTGTCCGGAAAGAATGACCAGTGGAATAGAGTCCATATACGCAGTCGCTATGCCGGTAATGGCATTGGTCGCCCCCGGCCCGGAAGTGACCAGCACAACACCCACTTCGCCCGTGGCGCGGGCCAGGCCGTCAGCCATATGTACAGCAGCCTGTTCATGACGAACCAGAACATGATCAATACCGCCTACCGTGTGCAGCGCGTCATAAATATCGAGAACCGCGCCTCCGGGATAGCCGAACACTTGTTTCACGCCCTGATCGATAAGCGATCGGACGACCATTTCCGCGCCAGACAACATCTCCATGCTTTGCCTCCAGGCTTTTGTTATAGACGGTCTACAGAATTCATTTCCGCGCCGTCTTCTGACAGGGTAAACCCATCTTATAATGTGCAGAGTGATGGATACCTTAACCGCTCGTTATGAGGCAGGCAATTAGCAAACGGGATGCGGGAATGGGCAATAAAAGCAGAAAAAACAGCTGACAGACACGAATATGGTGAATTCGTCTGGTATGAGTGGAGACAATAATAATTCATCTCTTAAAAAGAGGATGGATCAGGAAATCATCTATTTTTGAGCATGCATAAGTAACTGAAAAAACGAACACAGAACATAATATCGCCAGTTTTAAAAACCGCAGAATAAACCGCATGACGCCATGCGGTTTATTCACCAGAACCTAGCGACGGCAAATATTGATCAGCAGCTCTTCCATCCACTGATGCCCTTTATCCCGACCCGCAGCCTCATGCCAGGAAAGATAACAGGTACGGCTATTAAGCTTGAGCGGCAGAGGTAAAATTTGCAGATTAAGTGAATCGGAGAACTCTTCAGCAAGCCAGCGCGGCGCAATAGCGACTAACTGCGTCTGAGAAACGACATTTAATACACTGACCATGGCCATTCCCTGATAAGCCACGCTGGCTTGTTTATCGGCGGTGTCATACCACGGCTGACTAAATGAGGCATATCTGTCAAGAGCAACAACGGCGTGTTGCTCACTGTAAACATCGCTTTCACGCAGCGGCGAATTCATACGGGGATGTTTTTTACTGGCGACTAACACCATTTCGTCTTTGAACAACGGAACACAGGCAAACTCTGGACGGCGGAACTCTTCGTATCCCAGAACAAACTCTGTTTCCTGATAACGAAGCTGGTGTTCAGTGTTTTGATTTAATGATGATTTAAAAACGAGATGAATATTTGGGGCGATCTGTTCAACTTTATTATATATAACAGACGTCAAATAATTATCTAACGGACTGCAAACACAGAGATGGAAAACCCGCTCACTGCTTAAGGGTTCAAAGCCCGAACCGGGAAGTTCATTTTGAACCAGCTGTAGCGCCTGACGAATCGAACCGAATAGCTGGAATGCACGCGCTGTAGGCTGAATTCCCCTCCCATAACGAACGAATAACTCGTCGTTAAACATCACCTTAAGTCTGGCTACGGCATTACTCACGGCAGGCTGAGACATTCCCAGAGATTGCGCTGCTCGCGTAATATTCTGCTCCTGCATCACTGCATCGAATACAGTTAACAAGTTAAGATCCACTGTGCGTAACTGAGGCTTAACCCCATCATAAGTCTGTGGTTGGTTAATATTATTTTCTGGCATTTCTGACTCCACCGTCACGCTAAATTCCCTTTGCCCAGGTACAGTAATAACTTCGAAAAATATGATTTACCATGCATATACAACAAGCGAAAGGAAATTATTTAAAATTCGGAATATATAAAGAGCCCCATTCACCGAGCGGCTTTACGCACCCCATAAATGAAGAGTTAAAAATCGTTCAAAAGATATCTCAAACTTTATTGTGAGCATGAAACCATAAACCAGACAAATACACAATCAACGCTCTCATTAATAATGACTTAAGCGTTATTAAACTATTAATAGTATACAACGCATATTCATTAACAAATTGATATCAATTTTGATAACTTCCTTACCCGTAAATCATTCATGAAGTTTATAAATCAATGATATGAAACACATTCCATTTCTTAGCATGTTGATGAAAATAGTATGTTCAATTGCTACCAATTATATTCAAATTATTCCAGAGATGAATCCCCAGTCCAATAATAGACAATAAAATCGGTTAGCCATGCAAAAACCAGCACAATTAGCTAATGTATTCTCCCTGCGTTGGGTCCCCGTTTTGTCGGGGAGGGGTTGACATGAGTCGGCGTATCCAGTACCACTAAAAGCCTATCGCATTCACCTGGAGCAGGATTCATGATTCGCACCCTTCGTTTCACCGGTCTACTACTACTAAACGCATCCACTGTGCGCGGTAGACTGGCGGGCGAAATTCAGCGTTGAATCGTCTTCAGTAAAACTAAAAACCCGCGCCACTGCGCGGGTTTTTTTATGCTCGTAGCAAGGCGCCCTAAGACTGACAAGGACCTAACCCATGAGCCAGCAAGTCGTTATTTTCGATACTACTTTACGTGACGGTGAACAGGCATTACAGGCGAGCCTGAGTGTTAAAGAAAAACTGCAAATTGCGCTGGCCCTGGAACGCATGGGTGTAGACGTAATGGAGGTCGGTTTTCCTGTCTCCTCGCCGGGTGATTTTGAGTCAGTGCAGACCATCGCCCGCACCATCAAAAACAGCCGCGTGTGCGCTCTGGCTCGCTGCGTTGAGAAAGATATCGATGTGGCCGCGGAATCCCTGAAAGTTGCAGAAGCTTTCCGTATCCATACTTTTATTGCCACCTCCCCCATGCACATTGCAACCAAGTTGCGCAGCACGCTGGATGAAGTGATCGAACGTGCGGTGTATATGGTTAAACGGGCGCGTAACTACACTGACGACGTGGAATTTTCCTGTGAAGATGCAGGCCGCACGCCGATTGACGATTTGGCCCGTGTTGTGGAAGCCGCTATTAATGCCGGAGCCAGAACCATCAACATCCCGGATACCGTCGGCTACACCATGCCGTTTGAGTTTGCCAACATCATTACCGGTCTGTATGACCGCGTACCAAATATTGATAAAGCCATTATCTCTGTACACACCCACGATGACCTGGGTCTGGCCGTTGGCAATGCTATCGCGGCGGTGCACGCCGGCGCGCGTCAGGTAGAAGGCGCGATGAACGGCATCGGCGAACGCGCAGGCAACTGTTCGCTGGAAGAAGTGATCATGGCGATCAAAGTGCGCAAAGACATCATGGACGTGCACACACGCATCAATCACAACGAAATCTGGCGCACCAGCCAGACCGTCAGCCAGATTTGCAACATGCCGATCCCGGCCAACAAAGCGATTGTCGGTACGGGCGCGTTCGCTCACTCTTCCGGTATTCACCAGGATGGCGTGCTGAAGAACCGTGAAAACTACGAAATCATGACTCCGGAATCCATCGGTCTGAACCAGGTTCAGTTGAACCTGACCTCACGCTCTGGTCGCGCGGCAGTGAAGCACCGTATGGAAGAGATGGGCTACAAGGACAGCGATTACAACATGGATCAGCTGTACGACGCCTTCCTGAAGCTGGCGGACAAGAAGGGCCAGGTGTTCGATTACGATCTGGAAGCGCTGGCATTCATCAACAAACAGCAGGAAGAGCCAGAGCACTTCCGTCTGGACTACTTCAACGTCCAGTCCGGCTCAAGCGACATCGCCACCGCCTCCGTGAAGCTGGCCTGCGGGGATGAAATTAAAGCGGAAGCCGCCAACGGCAACGGCCCTGTGGATGCCATTTACCAGGCGATTAACCGCGTCACTGAGTACGACGTAGAGCTGGTGAAATACGACCTGACGGCTAAAGGGCACGGTAAAGACGCCCTGGGTCAGGTGGATATCGTCGTCAATTATAACGGTCGCCGCTTCCACGGTGTGGGTCTGGCGACAGATATCGTCGAATCCTCCGCGAAAGCGATGGTGCATGTCCTGAACAACATCTGGCGCGCCGCCGAAGTCGAAAAAGAGTTGCAACGCAAAGCTCAGAATAAAGAGAACAACAAGGAAACCGTGTGATGTCGAAGAATTACCATATTGCTGTGTTGCCGGGTGACGGTATTGGCCCGGAAGTGATGGCACAGGCGCTGAAAGTACTGGAAGCCGTTCGTTCGCGTTTTGCGATGAAAATTACCACCAGCCACTACGATGTGGGCGGTATTGCGATTGATAACCACGGTACGCCATTGCCGAAAGCCACTGTGGAAGGCTGTGAAAATGCCGATGCCGTGCTGTTTGGCTCCGTGGGCGGCCCTAAGTGGGAACATTTGCCGCCAGCAGAGCAGCCGGAGCGCGGTGCGCTGCTGCCGCTGCGTAAACATTTCAAACTGTTCAGCAACCTGCGTCCGGCGAAGCTGTACCCGGGGCTGGAAGAGTTCTGCCCGCTGCGCGCGGATATCGCGGCCAACGGTTTCGACATTCTCTGCGTGCGTGAGCTGACCGGCGGCATCTACTTCGGTCAGCCAAAAGGTCGCGAAGGCAGCGGTCAGCATGAGAAAGCGTTTGATACCGAGGTCTATCACCGTTTTGAAATTGAACGTATCGCCCATATCGCGTTTGAGTCAGCGCGCAAACGCCGCCGTAAAGTGACCTCTATTGATAAAGCGAACGTGCTCCAGTCTTCCATTTTGTGGCGCGAAATCGTCAGTGAAGTCGCTAAGCAGTACCCGGACGTTGCGCTGTCGCATATGTATATCGACAACGCAACGATGCAGCTGATCAAAGATCCGTCTCAGTTTGACGTGTTGCTGTGCTCCAACCTGTTCGGCGATATTCTCTCGGATGAATGCGCCATGATCACTGGCTCCATGGGAATGCTGCCCTCCGCCAGCCTGAACGAAGAAGGCTTTGGCCTGTACGAACCGGCGGGGGGCTCCGCGCCGGATATCGCAGGCAAAAACATCGCCAACCCGATTGCGCAGATCCTCTCTCTGGCTCTGCTGCTGCGCTACAGCCTGGATGCAGGCGATGCAGCAACCGCAATTGAAAACGCCATTAACCGGGCGTTAGAAGAAGGCGTCCGTACCGGTGATTTAGCACGCGGCACGGCGGCAGTCAGTACCGATGAAATGGGCGACATCATTGCCCGCTATGTCGCTGAAGGGGTGTAATCATGGCTAAGACGTTATATGAGAAGTTGTTTGATGCGCACGTTGTTTACGAGACGCCAGACGAAACCCCACTGTTGTACATCGACCGTCATCTGGTACACGAAGTGACGTCTCCTCAGGCATTTGACG
The DNA here is from genome assembly GCF_013375955.1 of Enterobacter sp. DSM 30060. Taxonomy (NCBI): domain Bacteria; kingdom Pseudomonadati; phylum Pseudomonadota; class Gammaproteobacteria; order Enterobacterales; family Enterobacteriaceae; genus Enterobacter; species Enterobacter sp. DSM 30060. The sequence continues at coordinate 2,520,554 of NZ_CP056118.1, read as the reverse complement.
GCCTGCGTGCGCACAAGCGCCCGGTGCGTCAGCCGGGTAAAACCTTTGCCACGATGGATCACAACGTTTCCACCCAGACCAAAGACATTAATGCATCTGGCGAGATGGCACGTATCCAGATGCAGGAGCTGATTAAGAACTGTAACGAGTTTGGCGTGGAGCTGTACGATCTGAACCACCCCTATCAGGGCATCGTCCACGTAATGGGACCTGAACAGGGTATTACTCTGCCGGGCATGACCATTGTCTGCGGCGACTCCCACACCGCGACGCACGGCGCATTTGGCGCCCTGGCGTTCGGGATTGGCACCTCTGAAGTGGAACACGTTCTGGCGACGCAGACCCTGAAGCAGGGCCGCGCCAAAACCATGAAGATTGAAGTGAAGGGGAAAGCCGCGCCGGGTATCACCGCGAAAGATATCGTGCTGGCGATTATCGGCAAAACCGGCAGTGCAGGTGGTACCGGTCACGTCGTTGAGTTCTGCGGCGACGCTATCCAGGCGCTGAGCATGGAAGGTCGTATGACCCTGTGCAACATGGCCATTGAGATGGGTGCCAAAGCAGGCCTGGTGGCCCCAGACGACACCACCTTCAACTATGTGAAGGGGCGTCTTCATGCGCCGAAAGGACAGGATTTTGACGACGCGGTAGCGTACTGGAAAACCCTGAAAACGGACGAGGGGGCAATTTTTGATACCGTTGTGACGTTGCAGGCGGAAGAGATCGCCCCGCAAGTCACCTGGGGCACCAACCCGGGCCAGGTCATTTCCGTCAACGACAGCATTCCTGACCCGGCTTCCTTCGCCGATCCGGTCGAGCGCGCGAGTGCGGAAAAGGCGCTGGCCTATATGGGGCTGAAACCCGGCGTACCGCTGACCGACGTGAGCATTGATAAAGTGTTCATCGGCTCCTGCACTAACTCCCGTATCGAAGATTTACGCGCTGCGGCAGAAATTGCAAAAGGCCGCAAAGTGGCACCGGGCGTGCAGGCGCTGGTTGTGCCGGGCTCCGGTCCGGTGAAAGCCCAGGCGGAAGCGGAAGGTCTGGATAAGATCTTTATCGAAGCAGGCTTCGAGTGGCGCCTGCCCGGCTGCTCCATGTGTCTGGCGATGAACAACGACCGCCTGAATCCGGGCGAGCGCTGTGCCTCCACCAGCAACCGTAACTTTGAAGGCCGTCAGGGCCGCGGTGGGCGCACCCACCTGGTCAGCCCGGCAATGGCCGCCGCTGCGGCAGTCACCGGTCATTTCGCCGATATTCGCAGCCTGAAATAAGGAGACAATCATGGCAGAGAAATTTACCCAACATACGGGCCGTGTTGTCCCGCTGGACGCCGCTAACGTCGATACTGACGCGATCATTCCTAAACAGTTTTTGCAGAAAGTGACGCGCACGGGTTTTGGGGCGCATCTGTTCAACGACTGGCGCTTCCTCGACGATAAAGGCGAAGTGCCGAACCCGGAATTCGTCCTGAACTTTCAGGAATACAAAGGCGCCTCCATTTTGCTGGCGCGGGAAAACTTTGGCTGCGGATCCTCGCGTGAACACGCGCCATGGGCGCTGACCGATTACGGTTTTAAAGTGGTTATCGCCCCAAGCTTCGCGGATATCTTCTACGGCAACAGCTTCAACAACCAGCTGCTGCCGGTGACGCTGAGTGACGAACAGGTCGATGAACTGTTTGCACTGGTGCAGGCAAATCCGGGGATGTCGTTTGAAGTAGATCTGGAAGCAGAAGTGGTGAAAGCCGGTGACAAGACCTACAGCTTTAGCATTGATGCGTTCCGTCGCCACTGCATGCTGAACGGTCTGGATAGCATTGGCCTGACGCTGCAGCACGAAGAGGCTATCTCCACCTACGAGAAAAAACAGCCTGCGTTTATGGGCTAAAGGCAATGGCCCGCAGGGCGCGGGCCATTGATAAGGGTGCGTTGAGGCGTAACCACTCTGGAGAGGCGGGGAAAAACCCCGCCAATACCGCTAACGTTTTGCTTCGTAAGCCAACACTGCCGCCAGCTCTGTTTTCTCCTGTCTGAAGTGCAGCTCACACAGCGAGTCGCGCACCATCCAGGTGAAGATCAACAACGTCGTACAGATCAGAAACAAACCTAACAGCAGAGTACGTTTTGGCATTCCAGCCTCCTTATTGCTTTTCGGCAATGAAGAGACTAACCTCGCAATGTTGGTTGTGAAGTTGGTCTCCCCATCAGTTTTTTGATGTGGGACTCTCCACTGTTTGCCTCTTGCGAAAGCCTGAGGCAAACAGCCTCAAGCACCCGTCACGCACTCTATGCGCCTTCTCTGCTCCTGTCAGAAAATCGTTTCATTTCGTGAAGCCGCCTTCCAGAATCAAACGTCTTTAACCCGGCACGTTAACACAAGCGTGATGACCGAAATCGCTGCGATCACCCAGTACACGGATGCATGTCCATAGCTTTGCGACAGCGCCCCCTGAATCACCCCTGCCAGAATCACGCCGGTAGAGATACTGTTAGTAAACAGCGTGGTCGCGGAGCCTGCTCGCCCCGGCATTAAATCCTGGAACCAGAGCATGCCGATCCCGGCAACGATTCCGATAAATACCGCGTTAAATAGCTGTAACGCCAGCAAAGCTTCCCGCGAATGGAAAAGGATTAACCCCGCGTAGAACACCACCCCAGCCGCCACGGCGACGACCATCATCCGACGCTTTCCGAAACGTTTTACGTAGTAACCCGCCAGAATCATCGCCGGGATCTCCAGCCCGGCAGCGGTGCCCATCAGGATCCCCGCGAGCTTGTCGGGCAGTCCCAGATCGCTGCTGATCCACAGCGGCATATCGATAATGTACATGGTGTTGCAGGTCCACATCAGCGTGGAGGCGATAAACAACATGCGGACGTTTTTATCCTGCCAGCCGCTTACCTGGGTGATGGGCTTGTCCGTCACCTGCTCTACGCGCGCCACCGATGGCAGCACAAAGGCTATCAGCGCCAGGCTGATGGCAAAAATTCCCGCGGCGATGGTGAACATGACGGTGAAACCGTAGTTCAGCGCCAGCATGAACGCCAGCGGGGGGCCGATGACCCATGCGAGAGAGAGCTGCGCACGCATCACCGAGCTGAACATCACCACTTCCCGCGCCGAGTTGTCGGCGTACTCCCGGGCCAGAGCGAAGAGCTGCGGCATGGCGGTGTTCGCCAGAGAGGCCAACAGCACGCCACAGGTGATAAGCGTCAGGTAGTGACGATTAAAGGCAAACAGCAACGCGTTGCCCACGGCCATGGCGCAACAAAAGAGGATCAGCTTGCGGCGATCGCCCTGGCTGTCGGATCGTTTCGCCAGCCACAGGCTGACGAGGATCCCGGCAATGGCGTTGACGGTGTAGAACAGGCCTACCCAAAATGGCTGCGCCCCAACCTCACGGCTGAGAAACAGGCTCAGCGTCGGCGCCTGTAGCGCACCGGCCACGCCCATCATGAAGGCCACCAGCATAAAAGCGGCGTACACGCCGTTCAGGCGTCGCCCCATCGTCATCAACCAGAGCATGCGCAAGTCCTTGTGAAAGCGAATCGAAATTGGGTGAAATAGTAAACGAAAAAAGCCAGCAAAAACATTTTGCTGGCGGGTGATTAGCACCAATACTCAGTCACACATGATCGAGGCGAGTTAGCGAGAAGAGGTCGGTTTCGTAACGTCCCACTGCATCAGATCTTCCAGTATTCTCAGCCGCTGCTCTGCGCACTGGCGGGCCAGCCAGGACACTCCCTTTGTCGCTGAAAAATAGTGCTGATAAAACTGACGTGCGGTAGACCTCTTCATAATTTACCTCCTCGCTTCATCGATAAGGATTATTGGCTTAATATAGGGATTAATAAATTGCTGATTTTTTGTCAGGAGTTCCTCTTTTATGCCTTCTGGTCGTCTGCAACAACAATTTATCCGCCTCTGGCAGTGCTGCGAGGGGCAATCGCAGGAGACCACGCTGAACGAGCTGGCTGAGCTCCTCAACTGCTCCCGGCGTCATATGCGTACCCTCATTAACACCATGCAGCAGCAGGGCTGGCTAAACTGGGAGGCCGAAGCCGGACGCGGTAAGCGCTCGCGCCTGACTTTCCTCTATACCGGCCTGGCGTTGCAGCAACAGCGGGCGGAGGATCTGCTGGAGCAAGACCGCATCGATCAGCTGGTCCAGCTGGTGGGCGACAAAGCCGCCGTGCGCCAGATGCTGGTCTCGCATCTGGGACGCAGCTTTCGTCAGGGACGCCACATTCTGCGAGTGCTTTACTATCGCCCAATGAAAAATCTGTTGCCCGGTACGGCGTTACGTCGCTCTGAAACCCACATGGCCCGGCAGATTTTTAGCGGTCTGACGCGGATAAATGAGGAAAACGGGGAACTGGAAGCGGATATTGCCCATCACTGGCAACAGGTGTCTCCGTTGCACTGGCGCTTCTTTTTACGCCCCGGCATACATTTCCACCATGGACGCGAGCTGGAGATGCGCGACGTTATCGACTCCTTAGAGCGCGCCCGCACGCTGCCACTCTATTCGCATATCGCGCGGATCCACTCCCCAACGGCCTGGACCCTGGATATTGAGCTATCGCAGCCGGACAAATGGCTTCCGTGGCTTCTGGGCTACGTGCCCTCGATGATCCTGCCTGCCGAGTGGCGATCCCTGAACAATTTTTCCAGCCAGCCGATTGGTACGGGCCCCTACTCCGTTTCACGGAACAACAGTAATCAGCTGAAGATCCGCGCCTTTGATGATTACTTTGGCTATAGGGCGCTGATCGACGAAGTCAACGTCTGGGTACTACCGGATCTCAACGAAGAGCTGAGCGCAGGCCTGACGCTGGAAGGGCCAACAGCCGGTGAAAAGGCGTTCGAAAGCCGCCTGGAGGAGGGCTGCTACTACCTGCTCTTCGATAGCCGCAGCCATCGCGGGGCGAATCACGACGTACGCAGGTGGATCAGCCATGTTCTGGCGCCCGCTAACCTGATTTATCACGCAGAGGAGCAATACCAGACCTGGTGGTTCCCGGCCTATGGCCTGCTTCCGCGCTGGCACCATGCGCAGCCAGTACGCAGTGAAAAACCTGCCGGACTGGAGACCATCACCCTCAGCTACTATCGCGATCACATTGAGCACCGGTTTATCGCAAGGATCATGAGTAAGCTGCTGGCAGCCGAGGGCGTGACGCTGGCGATACAGGAAGTGGACTATGATGAATGGCACCGTGGAGATGTTATCAGCGATATCTGGCTCAACAGTGCGAACTTCACGCTGCCGCTTGATTTTTCGCTCTTCTCTCACCTTTATGAAGTGCCCCTGATTCAGCACTGTATTAATCGGGACTGGCAGCGAGACGCCGCACGGTGGCGGGCAGGAGAAATGGATCTGGCCGCCTGGTGTCAGGAGCTGCTGGCCGGGCAGACGATCGTACCGTTGATTCACCACTGGCTGCTGATCCAGGGTCAGCGCAGCATGCGCGGCCTGCGAATGAATACCCTGGGCTGGTTTGATTTTAAATCCGCGTGGTTTGCGCCGCCGGAGCCATAACGCTTTCGTAATATTCACCAAATCATTACAATAGCGCCGTTCTCAACGGGGTGCTGCATCACTGATGTGCGCTGAGATAATACCCGTCGAACCTGATCCGGATAACGCCGGCGAAGGGATTTGAGGCTGTCTCTCAAAATCCTTTGCCACTCAACCCTGAGGTGCAAAGTGTTAAAAAACGTTCTTCCTCTGCTGGCGCTGTTTGCGCTGCCTGTTTTTGCTAAGCCTGTCCTGACGGTCTACACCTACGACTCCTTCTCCGCCGACTGGGGCCCCGGCCCGGCGGTGAAAAAAGCCTTTGAAGCCGACTGCAACTGCGAGCTGAAATTCGTGGCGCTGGAAGATGGTGTCTCTCTGCTTAACCGGCTGCGTATGGAAGGCAAAAACAGCAAAGCCGACGTGGTGCTCGGGCTGGATAACAACCTGCTGCAAGCCGCCACTCAAACCAGACTGTTCGCCAAAAGCGGCGTGGCGGCAGATGCCGTCAACGTGCCGGGCGGCTGGAAAAACGACACCTTCGTTCCCTTTGATTACGGTTACTTTGCGTTTGTCTACGATAAAAACAAGCTGAAGAATCCGCCCAAAAGCCTGAAAGAGCTGGTCGAAAGCGATCAGAAGTGGCGCGTGATTTATGAAGATCCGCGCACCAGCACGCCGGGTCTGGGGCTGCTGTTGTGGATGCAGAAAGTCTATGGCAACAAAACGCCTGAGGCGTGGCAGAAACTGGCTGCGAAAACCGTTACCGTCACCAAAGGCTGGAGCGAAGCCTACGGCCTGTTCCTGAAAGGCGAAAGCGACCTTGTGCTGAGCTACACGACTTCTCCGGCCTACCACATTATCGCCGAGAAGAAAGACAACTACGCCGCCGCGAACTTTGCTGAAGGGCATTATTTGCAGGTGGAAGTGGCCGCCCGCACCGCCGCGAGCAAACAGCCGGAGCTCGCCGAGAAATTCCTGAAGTTTATGGTTTCACCGGCATTCCAGAATGCTATTCCGACAGGAAACTGGATGTACCCGGTCACTGATGTTGCGCTGCCGGCAGGTTTTGAGCAGCTGAACAAACCGCAAACCTCCCTGGAATTTACGCCGCAGCAGGTTGCCACCCAGCGCGCCGCATGGATAAGTGAATGGCAACGCGCCGTCAGCCGCTGATCCCCGGCTGGTTAGTTCCCGGGCTGCTCGCCGCTATACTGATGGTGGTCGTCAGCCTGGGTGCATTCCTTGCGCTGTGGTTTAACGCGCCAGAGAGCGATCTACTTGCCCTCTGGCACGACAGCTATCTCTGGCACGTCATCCGTTTCTCCTTCTGGCAGGCGTTTCTCTCCGCGCTGCTGTCGACGCTCCCGGCCATTTTCCTCGCGCGCGCCCTCTATCGCAGACGTTTCCCCGGCAGGCTTGCCCTGCTGCGGCTGTGCGCGATGACGCTGATCCTGCCCGTGCTGGTGGCGGTGTTCGGCATTCTGAGCGTCTATGGTCGGCAGGGATGGCTGGCATTCCTTTTCAACCTGCTTGGTCTGGAATGGACCTTCTCGCCATACGGCCTGAAAGGCATTCTGCTGGCGCATATTTTTTTCAATATGCCGATGGCCACGCGCCTCTTTTTACAGGCGCTGGAAAACATTCCCGGTGAGCAGCGTCAGATTGCCGCCCAGCTTGGCATGCGCGGCTGGTCGTTCTTCCGCTTTGTCGAATGGCCGTGGCTGCGACGCCAGATTGCCCCGGTTGCCGCGCTAATCTTTATGCTCTGCTTTGCCAGCTTCGCGACCGTACTTTCTCTCGGCGGCGGGCCGCAGGCCACCACCATTGAGCTGGCGATCTATCAGGCTTTAAGTTACGACTACGATCCGGGCCGCGCCGCGCTGCTGGCGATCGTGCAGATGCTGTGTTGCCTGGTGCTGGTGTTACTCAGCCAGCGGCTGAGCAAAGCGATCCCCGCAGGAAGCAATAACATTACCGGCTGGCGCGATCCGCAGGACAGCCTGTATAGCCGCGTCGCGGATTTTATGCTGATCGCACTGGCACTCCTGCTTTTGCTGCCCCCGCTGCTGGCCGTTATCGTTGATGGACTGAATCGCAATGTGTTGTCGGTACTGCAACAACCTGTCCTGTGGCAAGCGACGTGGACCTCCTTGCGCATCGCGCTGGCAGCCGGGCTCCTGTGCGTGATCCTGACCATGATGCTGCTCTGGAGCAGCCGCGAGCTGTACGCGCGTCATGCCCGTAAAGCCGGACACGCGCTGGAACTGACGGGTATGCTGATCCTGGCGATGCCGGGCATTGTGCTGGCGACCGGATTCTTTTTACTGTTCAACAGCACCATCGGCCTGCCGGAAAGCGCCGACGGCATCGTCATTTTTACCAACGCACTGATGGCCATCCCTTACGCGCTCAAGGTACTGGAAAACCCGATGCGCGACGTCAACAGCCGCTACAGCTTGCTGTGTCAGTCGCTGGGCATGCAGGGCTGGCAGCGTCTGAAGGTGGTAGAATTGCGCGCACTGAAACGCCCGCTCGCCCAGGCGCTGGCGTTTGCCTGCGTGCTGTCGATTGGCGATTTTGGCGTAGTGGCGCTCTTCGGCAACGAGGATTTCCGCACGCTGCCGTTCTGGCTTTATCAGCAAATTGGCTCCTATCGTAGCCAGGACGGCGCCGTCACGGCGCTGCTCCTGTTGCTGCTGTGCTTTGCGTTATTTACCGTTATCGAAAAACTTCCGGGGCGTGATGTTAAAACTGACTGATGTAACCTGGCTTTATGAGCACCTGCTAATGCGTTTTACCCTCTCCGTTCGTCAGGGAGAGCGAATCGCAGTGCTTGGCCCAAGCGGTGCCGGGAAAAGCACCTTGCTCAATTTGATCGCCGGTTTTCTGCAACCTGCCAGCGGGTCGATCGTCATTGATAACGGCGAGTTTTCCTACGCTCCGCCGGCTAAGCGCCCGGTGTCGATGCTGTTTCAGGAAAACAATCTGTTCAATCATCTTACGGTCTGGCAGAACATCGCGCTGGGGATGGATCCGGGGTTAAAGCTCAGTGCTGCGCAGCGTCAGACGCTGGAGGCGATCGCCGAACAAATGGGCCTGTCTGCGTTTATCAACAGACTTCCGGGGGAGCTTTCCGGCGGCCAGCGCCAGCGCGTGGCGCTGGCACGCTGTCTGGTGCGCGAGCAGCCGCTGCTGCTGCTCGACGAACCCTTTTCGGCGCTCGACCCGGCCCTGCGCCAGGAGATGCTCTCGCTGGTTGAGGAGGTGTGCGAGCGCGAGCAACTGACGATGCTGATGGTTTCGCACAGCATTGAAGATGCCGCACGCATCGCGCCGCGATCGGTGGTGATCGCGGAGGGACGTATTTTGTGGGATGGAGAAACAGAAGAACTTCTGAGTGGTAACGCAGGGGCATCTTCATTGTTGGGCATTCGTGCGGTCTGATGCCCTCACCCTGGCCCTCTCCCACGGGGAGAGGGAAAACACCTTAACGGCTCACCACCTTCAACAGGATCTCGCCGTACACCGGCATCAGCGGGTGGCGGATTAGCGCCACCAGCGCTACCACCGCCACGCCGAGCGTAAGTGGGGCCAGCCAGAGCAGGCGCGTGCGCGGGAGATAGCGGGTCAGGCGATCGACGCTCGCTTTCGCGCTGCGCCACAGGCGCCAGCAGAGCCAAACCGCCAGCCACAGCAGCACCGCCGTACCCAGCAGCAGCCATTTAAACTCACCGCTTTGCATACCGTCAGGAATATCAATCGCCGCGCCCGCCAGGATACCCGGCAGGAAGTAGAACGGCGGCCAGAAGACGCAGCCGATGATATTCGGCACCACAAACTTCGCGACGGGCAGATCCAGCATCCCGGCCACCATCGGCACCAGTGGACGCGTTGGCCCAACGAAGCGCCCCACGAGGATGGTGAACATGCTGTGCTGGTGCAGCGCATGCTCGGTTTTATCCAGCAGCGCTTTGTTTTTTTTCATGAACGACCAGCGGTGCAGCGGCTTCTTAAAGCGCCAGCCCAGCCAGAAGGAGATCCAGTCCCCCAGCAAACAGCCGATAATACCGGCCATCCACGCCTGCCAGAAATTGACCTCGCCGCTGCCGATAAGCGCCCCAAGCCCCGCCATCATCACGGTGCCGGGCAGGATCAGCCCGACCAGCGCCAGCGACTCCAGAAACGCCACCAGCGCCACGGCGATGAGCGAATACATAACGGACTGGGTAATAAAATGTTCCAGCAATGCCTGCATAACTATTCCGGTCAGAAAACGAATCAGCGATTCTGCTTAGCGCCCTGCACCGCGTCAAGGCATCAATTGTCTGAATAGTTTACAAGATGCGCCTGAAGTTCACCTGAATGTTTACCGATTATTCACATCCCGCACGGAATTCGCTCGGGCTGGCACCGGTGCACTTCTTAAACACGCGAGAGAAATAGAGCTGATCTTCAAAGCCGACGTTACGCCCGACGGTGGCGATAGGCATTCGGGTGGTGCTGAGCAGCAGTTTCGCCTGGCTGATGCGCTGATCCTCGCGCCAGCTGAGCACGCTCACGCCAAGCTGCTGGCGGAACAGATGCGACAGCCGTGACGGCGACAGGCACACATGCTGGGCGACGCTGGCAATATCAAACTGGCTGTCGGCAAGGTGGTCGCTGATGTACTGGCAGGCGTCGCGGACGCGGTTGTCCAGCGGCGGATTAAGCGACTCGTTGATGGCCTCCATGCGGCGCAGCAGCACCTGTTCAAGCAGATTGATGGCCAGCAGTTCAGCGTAGCGCCCTCCCGCCTGCCCTGCCTCAATAATCTGTGCGAACAGCTCACGGAACTGCGCCAGATGCGCCTCATCCGGGCGATAAAAACCGGTTTGCGCGAAAATGGCCGGCCACGAGAGCCACTCCTGCCAGTAGGCGCGCGGACGGAAATAGACCCACTGGTGATACCACTCTTTGGCATCCGGGTGGCGTCCGTAGTGGTGGATCTCCCCCGGCGGGAACAGCAGCATATCACCAGGGCGGCAGATAAACTGCCGATCGCCGTTTTTAATCACCCCTTCCCCGCGAACGGTCAGGTTCAGAATATACCCTTTCATTCCGAGCGGTCGATCGACGTAGAAATCGAGATACCCCTCGGCCTCAATGGGCGTCAGCCCCGCCACCAGATGGGCGTTAAATGAGTATCCCGGCAGCAGGGGATCGTTTTGCGGTTCGGCCATAGATTCAGTTCTCCCAAGGGTCCTGAAGGAAACCAATTGTCCATATCGATAAAAGCAGTATAAAAATGGCCCGCGAAAAGATCCAAAAAGCATCACGCCTCTTTTACGTCCGCCATGTTTCAGCCTTTTCCCCTGATTTCTCCGCCAGCAAGGGCGGATAAGCAGTAACAAAAGTGTCTATAAGTACGGCAGAAATGTCCACATTGAATATTTGCACGGCGTCACACTTTCAATCGTAACAGCAATTTAGTCCATAAGATTAGCGGATCCTGCCTGACGATCTTTGTCCCCAGTCTCTAATGTTCTTCCATACCTGTTTTGGATGGAGCAACACCATGGCAATTGCAATTGGCCTCGATTTTGGCAGCGACTCAGTTCGCGCGCTGGCAGTGGACTGTACGACTGGCCAGGAAATAGCAACCAGCGTTGAGTGGTATCCGCGCTGGCAAGAGGGGCGCTACTGCGATGCGCCGAACAACCAGTTCCGTCACCACCCGCGCGATTACATTGAATCAATGGAAGCGGCGATCAAAACCGTGCTGGCAGAGCTGACGGATGCCCAGCGGGCCGACGTCGTGGGGATTGGCGTCGACAGTACCGGTTCAACGCCGGCCCCGGTTGATGCAGAAGGCCGCGTACTGGCGCTTCGCCCGGAGTTTGCCGATAACCCGAACGCCATGTTTGTGCTGTGGAAAGACCATACCGCCGTGGAAGAGGCGGAAGCCATCACCCGCTTATGCCACCAGCCGGGCAAAACCGACTACTCGCGCTACATCGGCGGGATCTACTCCAGCGAATGGTTCTGGGCAAAAATCCTGCACGTTACCCGCGCGGACACGTCGGTCGCACAGGCAGCGGCGTCATGGATTGAGCTGTGCGACTGGGTTCCCGCCCTGCTCTCCGGCACCACTCGTCCGCAGGCTATTCGCCGTGGCCGTTGCAGCGCCGGGCATAAATCGCTGTGGCATGAAAGCTGGGGTGGTCTGCCTCCGGCAGCGTTCTTCGATGAACTCGACCCGATCATCAACAAAAACCTGACATACCCGCTGTTTACCGACACCTTCACCGCCGATATTCCGGTCGGCATGCTCTGCGAAGAGTGGGCGAAACGCCTCGGTCTGCCGCAAAACGTGACCATTTCCGGCGGCGCGTTCGACTGCCATATGGGCGCCGTGGGCGCGGGTGCGCAGCCTAACACGCTGGTGAAAGTGATTGGCACCTCCACCTGCGACATTCTGACGGCGGATAAAACGACCGTTGGCGACCGCGCGGTGAAGGGTATCTGCGGTCAGGTTGACGGCAGCGTGGTGCCCGATTTTATCGGCCTCGAAGCGGGTCAGTCCGCGTTTGGCGATATCTACGCCTGGTTTGGCCGGGTGCTCGGCTGGCCGCTGGATCAGCTGGCGGCCGCGCATCCTGAACTGAAAAACCAGATTACCACGAGCAAAAAACAGCTCCTGCCGCAGCTCACCGAAGCCTGGGCAAAAAATCCGTCTCTCGATCACCTGCCGGTGGTGCTGGACTGGTTCAACGGCCGTCGTACGCCGTTTGCCAACCAGCGTCTGAAAGGGGTGATTACCGATCTCAACCTGGCGACCGACGCGCCCGCGCTGTTTGGCGGCCTGATCGCCGCCACCGCGTTCGGCGCGCGCGCCATTATGGAGTGCTTCACCGGGCAGGGCATTGACGTGAACAACGTGATGGCTTTGGGCGGTATCGCCCGTAAAAACCCGGTTATCATGCAGGCCTGCTGCGACGTGCTCAACCGTCCGCTGCAAATTGTGGCCTCCGATCAGTGCTGTGCGCTGGGCGCAGCGATTTTCGCTGCCGTGGCCGCAGGCGTCCATGCGGATATCCCGACCGCGCAACAGCATATGGCGAGCGCCGTCGAAAGTACGCTTCAGCCGCAGGCTCAGCAGGCACAACGCTTTGAACAGCTTTATCAGCGCTACCAGCAATGGGCAAAAAGCGCCGAACTTCACTATCTCCCTGTCGCCGCCCCGGCCAAAAGCACCGCGGACACTACGGCAACCCTGACACATTAAGGACACGATAATGACCATTTTTAATAATTATGAAGTGTGGTTTGTGATTGGCAGCCAGCATTTATACGGACCGGAAGCGTTGCAGCAGGTGACGAAACACGCGGAGCACGTTGTGAATGCGCTGAACGCGGAAGCCAAACTGCCGTGCAAACTGGTGCTGAAGCCGCTGGGTACTACGCCGGACGAAATCACTAACATCTGCCGCGATGCCAATTACGATGACAAATGCGCTGGCCTGGTGGTGTGGCTGCACACCTTCTCGCCAGCCAAAATGTGGATCAACGGCCTGGCTATCCTCAACAAACCGCTGCTGCAATTCCACACTCAGTTCAACGCCTCCCTGCCGTGGGACAGCATCGACATGGACTTCATGAACCTGAACCAGACCGCCCACGGCGGTCGCGAGTTCGGCTTCATCGGCGCGCGTATGCGTCAACAGCATGCCGTGGTGACCGGCCACTGGCAGGACGGCCAGGCACAAAAACGCATTGGCTCATGGATGCGTCAGGCGGTCTCTAAGCAGGATACCCGTCACCTTAAAGTGGTGCGTTTCGGCGACAACATGCGTGAAGTTGCCGTAACCGACGGCGACAAAGTGGCCGCGCAGATCAAGTTCGGCTTCTCCGTGAATACCTGGGCAGTGGGCGACCTGGTGCAGGTGGTGAATGACATCAGCGATGGCGACGTTAACGCGCTGGTGGACGAGTACGAAAGCAGCTACCGCCTGACGCCTGCGGCACAGGTCAACGGCGACAAGCGCCAGAACGTGCTGGATGCCGCACGCATTGAACTGGGCATGAAGCGCTTCCTGGAACAGGGCGGCTTCCATGCCTTCACCACCACCTTTGAAGATCTCCACGGCCTGAAACAGCTCCCGGGTCTGGCGGTACAACGTCTGATGCAGCAGGGCTACGGTTTTGCGGGCGAAGGCGACTGGAAAACTGCCGCTCTGCTTCGCATCATGAAGGTGATGTCAACCGGTCTGCAGGGCGGCACCTCTTTTATGGAAGACTACACCTACCACTTCGAGAACGGCAACGATCTGGTGCTCGGCTCGCACATGCTGGAAGTGTGTCCCTCTATCGCCGTTGAAGAGAAACCGATCCTCGATGTGCAGTACCTCGGCATTGGCGGCAAAGCGGATCCGGCCCGTCTGATCTTCAACACCCGTACCGGCCCGGCCATTAACGCCAGCCTGATCGACCTCGGCGACCGTTTCCGCCTGCTGGTGAACTGCGTCGATGCTGTGGAAACTCCGCATTCTCTGCCGAAACTGCCGGTCGCGAACGCCCTGTGGAAAGCGCAACCTGACCTGCCAACCGCGTCGGAAGCCTGGATCCTGGCCGGCGGCGCGCACCACACCGTCTTCAGCCACGCGCTTGACCTGAACGATATGCGTCAGTTTGCCGAGCTGCACGACATCGAACTGACCGTGATTGATAACGACACCCGTCTGCCAGCCTTTAAAGACGCGCTGCGCTGGAACGAAGTCTATTACAGTTCAAAACGCTAAGCCCTGAATGCCCGGTGGCACTTCGTTTACCGGGCCTACGGTTCTGTAGGCCGGATAAGCGCAGCGCCATCCGGCAGGAGACGACAATGTTAGAAGATCTCAAACGTCAGGTACTCGAAGCCAACCTGGCGCTGCCAAAACATAACCTGGTGACCCTGACTTGGGGCAACGTCAGCGCCGTTGACCGGGAAAAAGGCGTGTTCGTGATCAAGCCTTCGGGCGTGGATTACACGGTGATGACCGCGGAAGATATGGTGGTGGTCAGCATCGAAACGGGTGAAGTGGTTGAAGGCGATAAAAAGCCCTCCTCCGATACGCCCACTCACCGCCTGCTGTATCAGGCCTTCCCGACCATCGGTGGGATTGTGCATACCCATTCGCGTCACGCGACCATCTGGGCGCAGGCGGGCCAGCCAATTCCGGCCACCGGCACCACCCACGCGGATTACTTTTACGGCACCATTCCCTGCACGCGTCTGATGACCGATGCGGAGATCGGCGGTGAGTACGAATGGGAAACCGGGAACGTGATCGTCGAAACCTTCGAAAAACAGGGTATCGACGCGGCGCAAATGCCCGGCGTGCTGGTGCACTCCCACGGTCCGTTTGCCTGGGGTAAAAACGCGGAGGACGCGGTGCACAACGCGATCGTGCTGGAGGAAGTCGCCTACATGGGGATCTTCTGCCGCCAGCTGGCACCGCAGTTGCCGGATATGCAGCAAACCCTGCTCGATAAGCATTATCTGCGCAAGCACGGCGCGAAGGCGTACTACGGGCAGTAAAACATTGTCCGGTGGCGCTGCGCTTATCGGGCCTACGGATCCTGTTGGCCGGATAAGCGTAGCGCCATCCGGCAAAACAGGCACTGTATAAAACCCCAGCAAACACCCCTCAACCAGGCTATAATCAGGCCTGGTTTGTTTTGTGGGATAGCGGCGTGGCACAGGCGCAAGAAGGCTTTTTACTGACCCGACACTGGCGGGATACCCCTCAGGGCACCGAGGTTGCGTTCTGGCTGGCGACGGATAACGGCCCGCTGCACGTTACCCTGCCGCCTCAGGAGTCCGTGGCGTTTATCCCTGAACACCACGTCGAGAAAGTAAAGCAGCTGCTGCGCGGTGAAAACGGCTGGCGCCTCACGCCTCTTGAGCTAAAAGATTTCCACCGCCAGCCGGTTTATGGCCTCTACTGCCGCGCCCATCGCCAGCTGATGCGCTATGAAAAATTGCTCCGCGAAGCGGGCGTGACGCTCTATGAAGCGGACATTCGCCCGCCGGAACGTTTTCTGATGGAGCGGTTTATCACCGCCCCCGTCTGGGTGGACGGCGCTGAGCAGAACGGTTGTCTCGTGAACGCGCGCCTGAAGCCTAACCCGCACTATCGCCCGCCGCTGAAGTGGGTCTCGCTGGATATCGAAACCACCCGTCACGGCGAGCTTTACTGCATCGGCCTTGAAGGCTGCGGGCAGCGGGTTGTCTATATGCTCGGGCCCCCGAACGGCGATGCGTCCGCGCTGGATTTTCATCTGGAATACGTTACCAGCCGACCACAGCTGCTGGAGAAGCTTAACCAGTGGTTTGCCGAGCACGACCCGGATGTATTGATCGGCTGGAACGTGGTGCAGTTTGACCTGCGCGTGTTGCAAAAACATGCCGAGCGGTACCGCATTCCCCTGACGTTAGGGCGCGGAAACACGGAGCTGGAGTGGCGAGAGCACGGTTTTAAGAACGGCGTATTCTTCGCACAGGCTAACGGTCGCCTGATAATCGACGGCATCGAGGCGCTGAAATCCGCCTTCTGGAACTTCTCTTCCTTCTCGCTGGAAGCGGTCGCCCAGGCGCTGCTCGGTGAAGGTAAATCCATCGACAATCCCTGGGACCGAATGGACGAGATCGACCGGCGCTTTAATGAGGATAAGCCGGCGCTCGCTACTTATAACCTGAAAGACTGTGAGCTGGTAACGCAGATTTTCCATAAAACCGAGATCATGCCCTTCCTGCTGGAACGCGCAACGGTAAACGGTCTCGCGGTCGACAGGCACGGCGGCTCGGTAGCGGCCTTCAGCCACCTCTATTTCCCGCGGATGCATCGGGCGGGCTATGTGGCCCCTAACCTCGGTGACGTGCCGCCGCAGGCCAGTCCCGGCGGTTACGTGATGGATTCACGGCCCGGGCTGTATGATTCGGTGCTGGTGCTGGATTATAAAAGTCTGTACCCGTCGATTATCCGCACATTTCTGATTGATCCGGTAGGGCTGGTCGAGGGGATGGCGCAGCCAGACGATGCGCACAGTACTGAAGGTTTTCTCGGGGCACGCTTCTCGCGCGAAAAACACTGCCTGCCTGAGATCGTGGGAAACATCTGGCACGGCCGCGACGAGGCAAAACGCCACGGCAACAAGCCGCTCTCACAGGCGCTGAAAATCATTATGAACGCCTTTTACGGGGTGCTGGGCACCAGCGCCTGCCGCTTCTTTGATCCGCGTCTGGCGTCGTCCATCACCATGCGCGGGCACGACATTATGCGCCAGACCAAAGCGTTGATTGAATCCCGGGGTTATGACGTTATTTATGGCGACACCGATTCCACCTTTGTCTGGCTGAAATCGGCCCATTCAGAAGACGACGCCGCGCAAATCGGCAAAGAACTGGTCGCCTTCGTGAACGCCTGGTGGCGCGAAAGTTTGCAAAAAGAGCGGTTAACCAGCGCGTTAGAGCTGGAGTTTGAAACCCATTTTGCCCGCTTCTTAATGCCGACCATTCGCGGAACCGACCAGGGCAGCAAGAAGCGCTACGCCGGACTGATTCAGGAAGGCGACAAGCAGCGGATGGTGTTTAAAGGGCTGGAGACAGTGCGCACCGACTGGACACCGCTGGCACAGCAGTTTCAGCAAACCCTTTATCTGCGGGTGTTCCGCAATGAGCCGTATCAGGACTACGTGCGCGAGACGATAGCCAGCCTGATGGCAGGCGAACTTGACGCGCAGCTGGTGTATCGCAAGCGCCTGCGCCGCCCGCTGGCGGAGTACCAGCGTAATGTTCCTCCGCACGTCCGCGCGGCGCGACTGGCGGATGAAGAGAACGTTCGCCGGGGCCGCGCGCCGCAGTATCAGAACCGGGGAACGATCAAATACGTCTGGACAACGAACGGACCAGAACCCGTTGATTACCAGCAGTCTCCGCTCGATTACGATCACTACCTGACCCGCCAGCTTCAGCCTGTTGCGGAGGGAATTTTACCGTTCATCAACGACGACTTTGCTACACTAGTGACAGGACAACTTGGGCTATTTTGACGCGTGACGAAACCGTTGCCATCCAGTACCATAGCGCCCTTTCCATTCCCGGACCCATTTTTCGATGACCGTCTTTTTTGACGGGGTCGAACTATTGCCTGCAATTAAAGATTAGAGCCGAACAACTATGCCTTTTACACTTGGTCAACGCTGGATCAGCGATACAGAAAGCGAACTTGGATTAGGAACCGTCGTTGCCGTCGATGCGCGCATGGTTACCCTCCTTTTCCCTGCTACCGGTGAAAACCGCCTGTACGCTCGCAATGACTCCCCTGTTACCCGCGTAATGTTCAATCCGGGTGATACCGTGACCAGCCATGACGGCTGGCAACTGAAGGTTGAAGACGTAAAAGAAGAGAATGGACTGCTCGCCTACATCGGAACGCGTCTTGATACCGACGAGACAAATGTCATCCTGCGTGAAGTGCTGCTCGACAGCAAACTGGTGTTCAGCAAGCCGCAGGACCGTCTGTTTGCCGGGCAAATCGACCGAATGGATCGCTTCTCCCTGCGCTACCGCGCGCGTAAGTTCCAGAGTGAGCAGTACCGCATGCCGTGGAGCGGCCTGCGCGGTCAGCGTACCAGCCTTATTCCCCATCAGCTGAATATCGCCCATGACGTGGGCCGTCGCCATGCGCCTCGCGTGCTGCTGGCTGATGAAGTGGGCCTGGGTAAAACCATCGAAGCAGGCATGATCCTGCACCAGCAGCTGCTCTCTGGCGCTGCCGAGCGCGTGCTGATTGTGGTTCCAGAAACGCTGCAACATCAGTGGCTGGTTGAAATGCTGCGCCGCTTTAACCTGCGCTTCTCCCTGTTCGACGATGAGCGCTATGCCGAAGCCCAGCACGACGCGGACAACCCGTTTGAAACCGAACAGCTGGTCATTTGTTCCCTGGACTTCGTGCGCCGCAGCAAGCAGCGCCTGGAGCATCTGTGCGACGCTGAATGGGATCTGATGGTCGTCGACGAAGCGCACCACCTCGTCTGGAGCGAAGACGCGCCAAGCCGTGAATACATGGCGATTGAGCAGCTTGCCGAGCGCGTACCGGGCGTTCTGCTCCTGACCGCCACGCCGGAGCAGCTGGGTCTTGAGAGCCACTTCGCCCGTCTGCGTCTGCTCGATCCCAACCGTTTCCACGATTTTGAGCAGTTTGTTGAAGAGCAGAAAAACTACCGCCCGGTGGCGGACGCCGTCGCGCTGCTGCTGGCCGGTAATCGTCTCTCTAATGATGAGCTTAACACTCTCAGCGATCTGATTGGCGAGCAGGATATTGAGCCGCTGCTTCAGGCCGCGAACAGCGACAGCGATAATGCGGGATCCGCGCGTAAAGAGCTGATCGACATGCTGATGGATCGCCACGGTACCAGCCGCGTGCTGTTCCGTAACACCCGTAACGGCGTGAAAGGCTTCCCGAAACGCGAGCTGCACACCATCAAACTGCCGCTGCCGACCCAGTACCAGACGGCGATTAAAGTCTCCGGCATTATGGGTACCCGTAAAACTGCGGAAGATCGCGCGCGCGACATGCTCTACCCGGAGCAGATTTATCAGGAATTCGAAGGCGACACCGGCACCTGGTGGAACTTCGATCCGCGCGTGGAGTGGTTGATGGGCTACCTCACCGCTCACCGTTCCCAGAAAGTGCTGGTGATCTGCGCCAAAGCCGCTACCGCATTGCAGCTGGAGCAGGTTCTGCGTGAGCGCGAAGGCATTCGCGCCGCCGTGTTCCACGAAGGCATGTCCATAGTTGAGCGCGATCGTGCAGCAGCCTGGTTTGGTGAAGAGGACAGCGGCGCGCAGGTTCTGCTGTGCTCTGAAATCGGTTCTGAAGGCCGTAACTTCCAGTTCGCCAGCAATCTGGTGATGTTCGATCTGCCGTTTAACCCGGATCTGCTGGAGCAGCGTATCGGCCGTCTGGATCGTATCGGGCAGGCGCACGATATTCAGATCCACGTGCCGTATCTGGAGAAAACCGCCCAGTCCGTGCTGGTGCGCTGGTACCACGAAGGGCTGGACGCGTTTGAACACACCTGCCCGACCGGCCGCACCATTTACGATCAGGTCCATGGCGATCTGATCGGTTACCTGGCCGCGCCTGAAAATAGTGAGGGCTTTGATGAGCTGATTAAATCCTGCCGTGAGAAGCACGACGCACTGAAAGCGCAGCTGGAGCAGGGTCGCGATCGCCTGCTGGAGATCCACTCCAACGGCGGTGAAAAAGCGCAGCAGCTGGCCGAAAGCATTGAAGAGCAGGACGACGACACCAGCCTGATCAGCTTCTCCATGAATCTGTTCGACATCGTCGGTATAAACCAGGACGATCGCGGCGAGAACATGATCGTGCTGACCCCGTCCGATCATATGCTGGTGCCGGATTTCCCGGGCCTGCCGGAAGACGGCTGCACTATCACCTTTGAGCGTGATGTGGCGCTGTCCCGCGAAGACGCACAGTTCATTACCTGGGAGCACCCGCTGATCCGCAACGGTCTGGATCTGATCCTCTCCGGCGATACCGGCAGCAGCACCATTTCCCTGTTGAAGAACAAAGCCTTGCCTGTGGGCACGCTGCTGGTGGAGCTGATCTACGTTGTGGAAGCGCAGGCGCCGAAACAGCTTCAGCTTAACCGCTTCCTCCCGCCAACGCCGGTGCGTCTGCTGCTGGATAAAAACGGTACGAATCTGGCCGGCCAGGTGGAGTTTGAAAGCTTCAACCGTCAGTTGAGCGCGGTGAACCGCCATACCGGCAGCAAGCTGGTGAATGCGGTGCAACAGGACGTGCATGCCATTCTGCAACTGGGTGAAACCCAGGCCGAAAAAGCGGCCAGAGTGCTGATTGATGCGGCGCGCAGCGAAGCCGATGAGAAGCTTTCTGCCGAGCTGTCGCGTCTGGAAGCGTTGAAAGCGGTAAACCCGAACATTCGTGACGATGAGCTGGCCGCAATTGAGAGCAACCGCCAGCAGGTGCTGGAAAGCCTGAATCAGGCGGGATGGCGTCTCGACGCCCTGCGTCTTATCGTTGTGACGCATCAGTAAGCGGAGCGCAAAATGGTAATGGAGCCCTACAATCCCCCGATGGATCCGTGGCTGGTCATTCTGTATCAGGACGAGCACATTATGGTGGTTAGCAAGCCGAGCGGCCTGTTGTCCGTGCCGGGGCGTCTGGAAGAGCATAAAGACAGCGTGATGACGCGTATCCAGCGCGATTATCCCCAGGCCGAGTCTGTCCATCGTCTGGATATGGCGACCAGCGGCGTGATTGTGGTGGCTCTTAATAAGGCGGCAGAACGTGAGCTGAAGCGTCAGTTCCGCGAGCGCGAGCCGAAGAAGCAGTATGTCGCCCGCGTGTGGGGCCATCCGGCGCAGGCGGAAGGGCTGGTGGATTTACCGCTGATTTGCGACTGGCCGAACCGGCCAAAGCAGAAGGTGTGTTATGAAACCGGCAAGGCTGCGCAGACCGAGTATGAAGTGCTGGAGTACGCGCCGGATAATACCGCGCGCGTCCTGCTGAAGCCGATTACCGGGCGCTCCCATCAGCTGCGTGTGCATATGCTTGCGATGGGTCACCCGATTCTGGGTGACAGATTCTATGCGCCGCCGGAAGCGCTGGCGTTAGCGCCGCGCCTGCAACTGCATGCGCAGACGCTCACCATCACCCACCCTGCTTTCTGCAACGCCATGACGTTCAAAGCCCCGGTGGACTTCTGAAAAAATGGCCCGACACTGTCGGGCCATTTTTTTATTTAAAACCTTTCTGCTCTTTAATCAGCTCGTAGGCTTTCTGGATTTCCTGCGCTTTCTGTTTCGCCATCTCCATCATCTCAGGCGGCAGGCCTTTCGCCACCAGCTTATCCGGATGGTGCTCGCTCATCAGCTTACGATAGGCGCGTTTGATGGTCGTGACATCGTCAGAGGGCTTCACGCCGAGGACATTACAGGCATCTTCAAGCGTAGGGCCACGCTGCGCCTGCTGCCAGCCGCCACCGGACGATTGCTGTTGATAACCGCCGCCAAAGTGCGCGCCGCCCTGCATCATGCGCAGGAACTGATCGAACTGCATGCGGGAAATGCCCAGCTCTTCAGCAATCACATACAGGACGTCCCGTTCATTCGGATGCAGAGAGCCATCCGCGAAGGCGGCCTGGATTTGAATTTCCAGAAACATCCGAATTAAATCAAAGCGCCCGAAGCAGATGCTACGGAACTGCCGCATTTTTTCACGCAGCGGGTAGTTATCCGCTTTACCAATCCGGAATGCATTCTGCGCCGCGACGCGGGATTCGCCGTGCAGATTCATGCGATCCATAAAGACGCTGGCAACCTGAATATCGGCTTCCGTTACGCGCCCTTTTGATTTGGTTAAGTGCCCCATCACCTCGAAGGTGGTGGAGAAGAAGAGTGACTGGCGCTCGCGCTGGTTGGCAAACCAGGCCATTTTGCGGCTGCGTGCTTTATCAAACATATGGCCGATAATGAGGCCAAGAACAACACCCCAGAATCCGGCACCCATAATAATTGCGAACGCAACGCCGATTATTTTACCCCAATACTGCATATACTCCCCGAATGGTCATGTTCCTGGCCGACGCAACGCCATCATTACAGTGGTCGCGCCACGGTCAATTGAGGGACATCGCCTATAATTTGCATTATCATACTCGTCATTCGATAGCGAGCCTAACACTCTGGCGCGCAAACGGGCAGGATTAACGCTGGTACTGCGCTGATGAGTAAGATAGTCTCTGAGCGTTTGTAAGCCGTAGCCACTGATGACGGAACAATAAAATACAACGTATGAAAAAACGTATCCCCACCCTTCTGGCCACAATGATTGGCACCGCCCTGTATAGCCAACAGGGGCTCGCAGCCGATCTCGCCTCGCAGTGTATGCTTGGCGTCCCAAGTTACAATCGCCCACTGGTGAAAGGCGATACGAATGACTTACCCGTCACCATTAATGCCGACAGCGCAAAAGGTAATTATCCTGACAATGCAACCTTTACGGGCAATGTCGATATTAACCAGGGTAACAGCCGTCTGCTGGCTGACGAAGTGCAATTGCACCAGAAGCAGCCGGAAGGTGCTCAGGCGCCTGTCCGTACGGTGGATGCGCTGGGTAATGTGCACTATGACGACAATCAGGTCATCCTGAAAGGTCCGAAAGCCTGGTCGAATCTGAATACCAAAGACACCAACGTCTGGGAAGGTGATTATCAGATGGTCGGTCGTCAGGGGCGCGGTACCGCAGACCTGATGAAGCAGCGCGGCGAGAACCGCTACACCATTCTCGAAAACGGCTCGTTTACGTCCTGTTTGCCAGGGTCAAATACCTGGAGCGTTGTGGGCAGCGAAGTGATCCACGACCGTGAAGAACAGGTTGCAGAGATCTGGAACGCCCGTTTTAAACTCGGCCCGGTGCCCATTTTCTATAGTCCTTACCTGCAACTGCCTGTGGGTGACAAACGTCGTTCAGGCTTCCTGATCCCGAACGCCAAGTACAGCACGTCGAACTACTTTGAGTTCTACCTGCCGTACTACTGGAACATTGCGCCCAACATGGACGCCACGATCACGCCGCACTACATCCATAAGCGCGGTAACATCATGTGGGAGAACGAATTCCGCTATCTGACCAAAGCGGGCGCGGGTCTGATGGAGTTTGATTATCTGCCATCAGATAAGGTGTTCCAGGACGAACATCCGAGCGAAGGTGATAAGCACCGCTGGATGTACTACTGGAAGCACGCCGGGGTATTGGATCAGGTGTGGCGCTTCAACATCGACTACACCAAAGTCAGCGATCCGTATTACTTCAACGACTTCGACTCTAAATACGGGTCCAGTACCGACGGTTACGCCACGCAGAAATTCAGCGTGGGCTACGCCATTGAGAACTTTGACGCGACGGTGTCGACCAAGCAGTTCCAGGTATTTGATACGCAATCGCGTAGTACCTATGGTGCAGAGCCGCAGCTGGACGTGAACTGGTACCAGAACGATGTGGGTCCTTTCGACACGCACGTTTACGCTCAGGCGGTCCATTTCGTCAACACCAACTCGGATATGCCGGAATCAACGCGTCTGCATATCGAGCCGACGATCAATCTGCCGTGGTCAAACGACTGGGCGAGCCTGAATACCGAAGCCAAGCTGATGGCCACCCACTATCAGCAGAAAAATCTGGACTGGTATAACAAACGCTATGGCACCGATCTTGAAGAGTCGGTAAACCGTACGCTTCCGCAATTCAAAATGGATGGGAAGCTGATTTTCGAACGTGATATGGCTCTTCTCGCGGATGGATACACCCAGACGCTTGAGCCACGTATGCAGTATCTGTACGTGCCTTATCGCGATCAGAGCAAAATTCAAAACTACGACTCGTCCTTCCTGCAATCAGACTACAGCGGCCTGTTCCGCGATCGTACCTACGGCGGCCTTGACCGTATTGCGTCTGCTAACCAGTTAACGACCGGCGTCACAACGCGCATTTATGATGATGCTGCCGTTGAACGTTTTAACGTTTCTGTTGGTCAAATCTACTATTTCACCGAGTCTCGTACCGGTGATGACGACATTAACTGGGAGAAAGACAACAAAACGGGCTCACTGGTATGGGCGGGCGACACCTACTGGCGTATGACGGATCGTTGGGGTCTGCGCGGTGGTGTTCAGTACGATACACGACTGGACAATATCGCGACGGGCAGCGCTGCCATCGAATATCGTCGTGATGAAGATCGCATGTTGCAGTTGACGTACCGTTACGCCAGCCCGGAGTATATCCAGGCGACACTGCCAAACTATGCGAATACAGACCAATACAAAGACGGTATCTCACAGGTGGGTACCGCCGCGAGCTGGCCTATCGCCGATCGTTGGTCAGTCGTCGGAGCCTACTACTATGACACGAATGCCCAAAAACCTGCTGACCAGATGCTGGGTCTGCAATATAACTCCTGCTGTTACGCAATACGTGTCGGTTACGAACGCAAACTTAACGGCTGGGATACGCAAAACAGTCAGGGCAAATACGATAACGTGATTGGCTTTAATATCGAGTTGCGCGGCCTGAGCTCTAACTACGGTCTGGGCACGCAGCAGATGCTGCGCTCGAACATTCTGCCGTATCGTAGTTCATTGTAATGTGCTTGATTTACAACGTAATCCGCTTTGCGGTTAATTGAAATGGAAAAAGTATGAAGAACTGGAAAACGCTGCTACTCGGTGTCGCTATGGTTGCGAATACCAGCTTCGCGGCCCCACAGGTTGTCGATAAAGTCGCGGCTGTGGTTAACAACGGCGTCGTGCTTGAAAGTGACGTTGACGGTTTGATGAAATCTGTAAAGCTCAACTCGGGCCAGGCAGGTCAACAACTTCCGGATGACGCTACGCTGCGCCACCAGATCCTGGAACGTCTGATCATGGATCAGATTGTCCTGCAAATGGGCCAGAAAATGGGTGTGAAGATCTCTGACGAGCAGCTCGATCAGGCGATCGCCAACATTGCAAAGCAGAACAACATTACCCCGGACCAGATGCGTAGCCGCCTGGCCTATGACGGCATCAGCTATGCCACCTACCGTAATCAGATCCGTAAAGAGATGCTGATTTCAGAAGTGCGTAACAATGAAGTCCGTCGCCGCGTCACCATCCTGCCTCAGGAAGTGGATGCCCTGGCGAAACAGGTGGGTAATCAGAATGATGCCAGCACTGAACTTAACCTGAGCCACATCCTGATCCCACTGCCGGAAAACCCAACCTCCGATCAGGCGGCTGAGGCGGAAAGTCAGGCGCGCGCTATCGTTGAGCAGGCGCGTAATGGCGATGACTTCGGCAAACTGGCGATCACCTACTCTGCTGACCAGCAGGCGCTGAAAGGCGGCCAGATGGGCTGGGGCCGTATTCAGGAGCTGCCATCCCTGTTTGCCCAGGCGCTGAGCACGGCGAAGAAAGGCGACATCGTCGGTCCAATCCGTTCCGGTGTGGGCTTCCACATTCTGAAAGTGAACGACCTGCGCGGTCAGAGCCAGAACATTTCGGTTACCGAAGTGCATGCGCGCCATATCCTGCTCAAACCGTCTCCGATCATGACTGACGATCAGGCCCGTGCGAAGCTGGAACAGATCGCCGCAGACATCAAGAGCGGTAAAACCACCTTCGATAAAGCGGCAAAAGAGTTCTCTCAGGATCCTGGCTCTGCAAACCAGGGCGGTGACCTGGGTTGGGCGGCAGCGGATATTTACGATCCAGCTTTCCGCGATGCGTTAATGAAGCTGAATAAAGGCCAGATGAGCGCGCCGGTACACTCCTCCTTCGGCTGGCATCTGATCCAGCTGATGGACACCCGCAACGTGGATAAAACCGATGCGGCACAGAAAGACCGCGCGTATCGCATGCTGTTTAACCGTAAGTTCTCTGAAGAAGCCGCAACCTGGATGCAGGAACAACGCGCCAGCGCTTACGTGAAAGTGTTGAGCAACTAATGAAACCGCATCGTGTTGTGATCACTCCCGGCGAACCCGCCGGGATTGGGCCTGACCTTGTGGTTCAGCTCGCCCAGCGCAGCTGGCCGGTAGAGTTGGTTGTTTGCGCAGATGCAACACTGTTACAAGACCGGGCAGCCTTGCTCGGTCTGCCTTTAACGCTCCTCCCTTACGTTGAAGGCCAACAGCCCGCACCGCAGCAGGCTGGTACTCTCACCCTGCTTTCTGTTCCGCTTCGTGCACCTGTTGTCCCCGGTGAGTTACACATCGAAAACGGCCACTACGTTGTCGAGACGCTGGCGCGCGCCTGTGACGGTTGCCTTCAGGGCGAATTTGCAGCCCTGATCACCGGTCCGGTGCATAAAGGCGTAATCAACGACGCGGGCATTCCGTTTACCGGGCATACCGAATTTTTCGAAGAGCGTTCGCACAGCCCGAAAGTGGTGATGATGCTGGCAACCGAAGCAATGCGCGTTGCGCTGGTAACAACGCACCTGCCGATCAAAGCCATTCCGGATGCCATTACGCCTGAACTCCTGCGTGAGATCATTGGCATTTTGCATCACGATCTGCAAACCAAATTCGGTATTCCGCAGCCGCATGTGCTGGTTTGCGGCCTGAATCCGCACGCGGGTGAGGGCGGACATATGGGCACTGAAGAGATCGACACCATCATTCCGGTGCTTGAGGAGATGCGGGCGAAGGGGATGAACCTCAGCGGGCCACTGCCTGCCGACACCCTTTTCCAGCCCAAATACCTGGATAAAGCCGATGCCGTACTCGCGATGTACCACGATCAGGGTCTGCCCGTGCTAAAATACCAGGGATTTGGTCGCGGGGTGAATATCACCCTCGGCTTACCCTTTATTCGAACGTCCGTTGACCACGGTACTGCGCTGGATCTGGCAGGCCAGGGAAAAGCGGATGTCGGCAGTTTTATCACGGCGCTTAATCTCGCCATCAAAATGATTGTTAATACTCAATGACTAATCGAGTCCATCAGGGCCACTTAGCCCGTAAACGCTTCGGGCAAAACTTCCTCAACGATCAGTTTGTGATCGACAGTATCGTTTCTGCCATTAATCCGCAGAAAGGCCAGGCCATGGTCGAAATCGGCCCGGGTCTTGCCGCGCTGACCGAGCCGGTAGGCGAACGCCTTGACGAACTGACCGTTATCGAACTCGACCGCGATCTGGCCGCGCGTCTGCAAACGCACCCTTTCCTCGGGCCGAAGCTGACGATTTATCAGCAGGATGCGATGACCATGAACTTTGGCGAACTGTCAGAAAAAATGGGACAGCCGCTGCGCGTGTTCGGTAACCTGCCGTACAACATCTCCACCCCGCTGATGTTCCATCTGTTTAGCTATACTGATGCCATTGCCGACATGCACTTCATGTTGCAAAAAGAGGTCGTTAACCGTCTGGTTGCAGGGCCGAACAGTAAAGCGTATGGTCGTTTAAGCGTGATGGCGCAATATTACTGCAACGTGATCCCGGTATTAGAAGTGCCGCCTTCCGCGTTCACGCCACCACCAAAAGTGGATTCTGCGGTTGTGCGCCTGGTGCCACATAAAACGATGCCGTATCCGGTCAAAGACCTGCGCGTGCTGAGCCGTATCACGACAGAAGCCTTTAACCAGCGCCGTAAAACGATTCGTAACAGCCTTGGCAATCTGTTTACCGTTGACGTATTAGCTGAGTTGGGTATCGACCCGGCAATGCGTGCGGAAAATATTTCCGTAGAGCAGTACTGCAAGCTGGCTAATTACATCAGCGACAATGCGCCGCCGAAGGAGAGCTAAGCCATGATTGATTCGCCCCGCGTCTGTGTTCAGGTTCAAAGCGTCTACATTGAGTCCCAATCCACACCGGATGAAGAACGTTTTGTCTTTGCTTATACCGTAACCATTCGCAATCTGGGGCGGATGCCTGTGCAACTGCTCGGGCGCTACTGGCTTATCACCAACGGCAATGGCCGCGAAATTGAAGTCCAGGGTGAAGGTGTGGTCGGTGAACAACCCCATATCGCCCCTGGCGAAGAGTATCAGTACACCAGCGGTGCGGTCATTGAAACGCCACTGGGTACCATGCAAGGCCATTACGAAATGGTCGATGCCGACGGTAATGCTTTCCGCATTGCTATTCCTGTGTTCCGTCTCGCCGTACCTACACTTATTCATTAATCTAATGTCTACATATCTGATTGGCGACGTTCACGGTTGCTACGATGAACTGATCGCATTATTAAAACAGGTCGATTTTACTCCCGGGCAGGACACGCTCTGGCTTACGGGCGATTTAGTGGCGCGCGGCCCTGGCTCCCTTGACGTCCTGCGTTACGTCAAATCTTTGGGCGACAGCGTGCGGCTGGTACTGGGCAACCACGATCTGCATCTGCTGGCCGTATACGCCGGGATCAGCCGTAATAAGCCGAAAGATCGCATTACCCCCCTGCTGGAAGCACCGGATGCCGATGAGTTGCTCAACTGGCTGCGTCGCCAGCCACTGCTACAGATTGACGAAGAGAAAAAGCTGGTGATGGCTCATGCCGGCATCACGCCTCAGTGGGATCTTGAGACGGCAAAAACCTGTGCGCGCGACGCCGAAGCGGTGCTGGCGAGCGACTCCTACCCGTTCTTCCTTGATGCGATGTACGGCGACATGCCGAATAACTGGAGTGATGACCTCAGCGGCCTGGCGCGGCTACGTTTTATCACCAATGCTTTTACGCGGATGCGCTACTGCTTCCCGAACGGGCAGCTGGATATGTATTGCAAAGATACGCCGGAAAATGCCCCTGCGCCGCTTAAGCCATGGTTTGCGATTCCGGGCCCCGTGACAAACGAATATAGCGTGGTATTTGGGCACTGGGCATCACTGGAAGGAAAAGGCACCCCGGAAAATATCTATGCGCTGGATACCGGATGCTGCTGGGGCGGGGATTTAACCTGCTTACGCTGGGAAGATAAAACCTACTTTGTCCAGCCATCCAACCGACAGCTGGATTTAGGCGAGGGAGAGGCGGTCGCCTCCTGAAGATGTTTATCCTCTCCCTTTGGGGAGAGGATAAAAACGTTAACGACGTTCCAGAATTTCGAAGCAGTAGCTGTGCGAGTTCTGCGCATCCGCATCGTGAAACTCACTGAATACGGACTCCCACTCGTCCGGATCGTAATCCGGAAAATGGGTATCCCCTTCCACTTCCGCATCAATGTGCGTCAGATACAGTTTCTGCGCTTTTGGCAGGAACTGCTCATACACGCGACCACCACCGATCACCATGATCTCTTCGGCATCGCCGCAGGCGGCAATCGCTTCATCAACGGATTTCACCCACTGCACGCGATCGTCAGTGCCCGGCTGGCTACTGATCACAATATTCTTACGACCCGGCAATGGACGACCAATCGACTCCCAGGTCAGGCGGCCCATCACTACCGGCTTGTTTAACGTAGTACGTTTAAACCATGCGAGATCGGCAGGCAGGTTCCACGGCATGGCGTTTTCCATGCCGATAACGCGGTCTACCGCCAGCGCTGCAATCAGACTGATCATTGAAAATTTCCCGGATGCAAAAAATTGCCGCCACTATACGGAAAGCTTAATCTTTCGTCGACTGGCGGCAGGGTAAAGAATTAGAAATTTTTTAATATTGCTGGCAACTCCACTTCACGCAGAGGGTTTACTCTCCGGTTCATCCGCAGGATCACCGGTATGCTTGCCCTCTTCCGTCCCTTGCCAGCCGTGGCGCTGAACCAGCGACAGGTGATTACGATCCTCGTTGATGATTTCCGTCAGCATGGTGCTGGTGCGTTTAAACACCGCTGCGCGTTCGGTTGCCGTACTGCTCGCCATCGCCACCATCTCTTCCACCATATCATGGTTAAAGCGGCGGAACAGATCGGCACGTTCACGCGCTTCATACGCACCAAGCCCCAGACTTTCCAGCGCCATGCGGCCAGATTTGAGCGCCCCTTCGAAGGTTTCACGTTCAGGGGCTGCCACCCCCGCCTGACGCAGCTGGATGTAGTGATCCACATCGCGCGCACGTGAGATAATGGTCAGATGCGGAAAATGCTCTTTAACCAGCTCAACCATCTGCATGCTGGTCTCAGGATCGTCGATGGCGTTAATCAGCACCTCGGCTTTCGCCGCTCCGGCGGATTCCAGCAGGTCCGCCCGGGTCGCATCACCGTAAAACACTTTCATATCGAATTTACGCAGCGTATCAACATGGTCAGGATCGTGATCGAGGATAACCATTTTCACACCGCTGGAGAGCAGTAAACGGCCTGCGATCTGCCCGAAGCGGCCAAATCCGGCGATGATCACGCGCGGCTGCTCCTCGTCGATCTCATCGGCTTCTCGCTCCTGTTCGCTTCCCGTTTTTTCCAGACGCGTCAGCAGCACCAGCAGAATTGGTGTTGCGGCCATCGACAGCGCGACCGCCAGCGTCAGCGCTTTTGCCCATTCCGGATCGAGTACATTTGCCATTTGCGCTGCGCCAAAGACCACGAAAGCAAACTCACTCCCCTGCCCCAGCAGCACAGCAAACCAGCGGCGTTGCGGTTTTGGCACGTTTAACGGTCGGGCAATCAGCCACAGCATCGCCATTTTAATGACCAGGAAACCCACCAGCAGAATGATAATGCGCAGCGGGTGGGTTACCAGCGTCCCGAAGTCGATAGACATCCCGACGCCGATGAAAAACAGCCCAAGCAGCAATCCTTTAAACGGCTCGATATCGCTTTCCAGCGCGTGACGATATTCGGAGCTTGCCAGTAAGACCCCTGCGAGGAAAGCGCCCATCGCCATCGACAGCCCAGCCTCTTCAAGCAGCAATCCAAAACCAAACACCAGGAATAACGCAACGGCGCTGAATACTTCGCGCAGGCCAGAGCGAGCCACAAAGCGCAGCAACGGACGCGTTACGTAGCGCCCCAGAAGAATTACCAGCGCCAACGCACCGACAACCTTCAGCGCAGATAAGGCAAATGCCCCCAGCGTCGTTGAAGCGCCGCTGGTTGCCAGCAGCGGGATCATCGCTACCAGCGGGATGGCGGCAATATCCTGGAACAGCAGTACGGAGAAGGTGCTGCGCCCCATTTGCGAGACCGTCAGGTTACGTTCGTTCATTGCCTGCATGGCAATCGCCGTCGAGGAGAGCGCCAGCGTCATGCCGATCAGCTCTGCGACTTTCCACTCCATCCCCAGCAAAATGCAGAACCCGCCCAACAGCAGACCGCAGGCCAGCATTTGCAAAGCGCCACCGCCAAACACCGAGGCGCGCAGTTTCCACAGCCGCTGCGGATCCAATTCCAGGCCAATCACAAACAGCATCAGCACCACGCCGATTTCCGCAAAATGCAGGATTGACTCGGCATCCGTCACCAGCCGAAAGCCCCAGGGGCCAATTACACACCCGGCAATCAGATAGCCGAGCACCGAGCCCAGCCCCAGACGGACCGCCACGGGCACAATTAATGCCGCCGCGCCGAGGTAAATCAGCGCCTGTATCATCGTATGGCTATCCATTGTGCCCCTCCTGCCACTCGAGTAAGCGTTGTTTGTAGTGACGAGCCTGCGCCTGCAAGGTTTCATCGTCGCAGACAAAGGTACAGTGCATTGCAAAAGGCGGAAGCCAGTTCAGGCCACAGTAAAGGGCGGTAGCCTGGAGCGGCTGCGCCAGCACGTCAAATCCGGGGAAAGCGCCAATCTCAAAGTGGCTTTCACCCCCACCGGTGGTTACAGCCCACATCAGGCTTTTTCCCTGAAGCGCTTTGCCGTTATGTCCGTATGCCCAACCGTGCGACAAGACTTTGTCGATCCACAATTTCAGCAGCGGAGGTGTGCTGTACCACTGCATCGGATGCTGCCAGACGATCAGATCGGCACGAGAGAGCGCCTCCTGTTCGGCGGCGACATCGATACTGAAATCAGGATAGAGTTGATAGAGGGAACGTATCTCAACGTTTTCGAGCGTCCTTGCCTGCTCAAGCATCCGTTTATTCGCATGCGAATGTTGCGGATAGGGATGCGCATAAATTATCAGAACCATGAATATGCCTGTCTTTTACTTTTCTTGTAGCATTGAGTGTAGACAGTTACCACCCCGACTTAAAGGGGCTATCTAACGGTTAAAAGTAAAACGCAAGTATTGGCAACCCATCCCACCTTACCAGCGACAGTGGCGCTAAACACGAAGAGCGATACGCGAGACAAATTCATCCTACAAAATAGTTATGGCCATTCATATTATCAACAGATATTTTTAGCGAAACTTAAGTCATTATTTAATAAATCAACCTGTACATAACCTATTGAAAAAATAATAATTTTATGCTTTTTTTGTTTTAAGCCCACGCTTTAAGACGGACTAAATACGTTTTACGCACGTTATCTAATGTTCCTTCTCACTCAAATGGATGTGTACATGAGCAACAATTTCTTTAGATTAAATCATACAACCAAAACTCTTGGAAAGATATTTCCTGCCTTGTTGATATGCACCCCTGCGGTTGCGTTTTCTGCAACGATTGACCAATCAACTTCTGTTCCTCAAGATTTCTCAGCCGATGCTGAATATATTATTAATAAAAACGTGACGATCTCCTCCGCTGGTAGTGAAGCGGCGGTATCGGTCTCTGGGTTTACTCTCACCCATGTCACTAACGAAGGGAATATTTCTGGCACGGGAAATGGCCTGAATATAAATACTGGTGTACAGCGCATTGTAATTAATAACGACATCGGCGCAACCATTTCCTCCACCACCGCGAATGCGGTGAATATTCAGTCACTACTCGGTGATTTTAATAACAGTGGAAACATTACTGGCTCGGAAAATGGCATTTTTGTCAGTGAAAACTCCTCCGCAGTAAATATTACCAATACCAGCACCGGAACGATAAAAGGAAAAACAGGTCTTAGTACTCAGGTTGGCATTGGCATTAATAACAGTGGCGAAATTATCGGTACAAACGGTGATGCTATTACGGCAAATGATGGCAACACTAAGATTTTTAACAGTGCCACTGTGCAGGGAACCCAGTACGGAATCAATGTAAAAGATACAGCAAAATTAGATATCAAAAATAGCGGAACGATTAGTGGTGAAACAAACGCTATTATGTTTGCCAGCGATAAAAATAACACGCTACTGCTCGACACTGGCTCCAACCTCATCGGTGACGTAATATCCACAAATTCCAGAGGAAATACCCTGACGTTGATCGGCACCGGTACGGAAGACAGTAACTTCGTGGGTCTGAATGAAGGCGACGGTTTTGCCAGCGTAAAAATGGAGGGTGAAAGCTGGGCACTGTCGGGCGATCTCGACATTATTGGCTCTGGCGACTCCTTGCTGATAGAGACTGGCGCGTTAACCCTGTCGGGTGCGGTATCGAATACCGGTAATACGCGGGTGGCCAAAGACGCCTCGCTGCAACTGGGCGATGGCGAAAAAACTGCGACGCTCAGCGGTGGGCTCACCAACAATGGTACCGTCATTTTTAATCAGGGTAGCGATTTCACTTTCGCCACCGACATGACCGGTAGCGGTAACGTCGAAAAAGTTGATTCCAACACGCTGACCCTGACAGGCAAAAATAGCTATACAGGGAATACGGTTCTGCACGGTGGCACCACGCTGGTCTCCACCGGCGCAACGCTCGGCGTCAAGGGCAGTAACGCCACCGTTACCGTTGAAAACGGCGCGACCTTTGCCACCGCAGGCGAAGTGAACAACAATATCGCGATTCTTAGCGGCGGTACGCTGGCGGCATGGAATGCAGTCCAGGGTAATTCCACGCTCAGCGCTTCCGGTGTTGATACCATCAACGGCAACGTGGCTAATGGCGGCACGCTGTTGCTGAGTGCGGCTGATAATAGCGTTGGCAATAATTTTACGATTAATGGCGACTACACCGGCTCTGACGGTAGCCAGATTGTGATGAACAGCACTCTGGGTGAAGATAACTCACCAACTGACCACCTCACCATTACGGGCAGCAGCTTCGGTCAGTCCGGCGTCAGCATTACCAACATTGGCGGCGCAGGCGCGCAAACCATTAACGGTATGGAAATTGTCAGCATTGGCGGCAGTTCCGAAGCCCAGCTGACGCTGGCAAAACCGGTCGTCGCAGGCGCCTGGGAGTATAACCTCTACCAGCACAGTGACGGAAACTGGTATCTGGAATCAAAGGCGACGCCTTCTGATGATCCTTCCGACGACACCGATGACGGTGGCAATAATGATGACGGCGGTAACACCGACGGCGGTGGCAACACCGATAATGGTGGTAACACCGATGACGGTGGTAACACAGATGACGGTGGTAACGCCGATGATGGTGGTAACACCGACAACGGCGGCAACACTGACAACGGCGGCAACACCGATAACGGCGGCAACACTGACAACGGTGGCAACACTGACAACGGTGGCAACACCGATAACGGCGGCAACACTGACAACGGCGGCAACACCGATAACGGCGGCAACACCGATAACGGCGGTAACAGTGCCCCGGAAGTTATGGCACCTGAAGTGGGTGCTTACTTAGGTAACTACCTTGCCGCGCAGAGCATGTTCCTGCATAAGCGCGACGATCGCGACCAGCTCACTTTCCGCAATGAAGACGATCTGAACACCTGGATGTACGTTAAGGGTCGCTATCATGAGAACGATGCGGGTGGCGATAAAGTCAGCTACGACACCACCACCACCGTTCTGCAAGTCGGCAGCGATTTCATGAGCAAGCCAATGGATAACGGCATCCTGCGTGCCGGTGGTATGTTCGGTGCAGGCCAGGCGAAGACCCACTCTGATGCGAAGCACAACGTGCGTGACGCACAGGGTAAAGTTGATGGCTTCAATGTTGGGCTGTACGCCACCTGGCAGGAAGATCAGAAATTACGTCTGGGCAGCTACGTTGATACCTGGGCCGCTTATAGCTGGTACAACAACAAAGTCACCAGCAATCGTAACGATGAAGATTACGATAGCGAAGGTTTCGCCGCGTCTGTTGAAGTCGGCCACGCGTGGGTTATCCAGTCTGAAAATGAACGTACATGGAAGATCGAGCCACAGGCGCAGGTGATCTACAGCTATCTCGATCAGGAAAATCACACCGATCGCGACGGCGTACGCGTAACCACGCTGGACAATGACAGCGTCTTTGGTCGTCTTGGCGTTAAAGCAAGCTACTTCCAGCAGAAGGACGTCAAGGCCTGGCAGCCATACGTCACAGTTAACTGGTTGAAAGGTGCTGGTCAAAACGATCTGGCATTCAACGACGAAACCGTCAGCAACGATACGCCAGAAGATCGTGGTCAGTTAGAGCTGGGCGTAACCGGCAACCTGAACGAAACCACAACGATCTCCCTGCGTGCCAGCGGTGAGTGGGGTGAAAACAGCTATGCCGCTTACGGCGGTCATATTTTGTTAAACCATCGCTGGTAATCGATCATTCTGACGCAAAAAAAGCAGTGGCATGTGCCACTGCTTTTTTTTTAGTTATCCAGCTCACCCATTGATTTAACCTGGTCACGGTTAATCTGTTCAGTTTGACCGGTTTCGGCGTTTTTGTACGATACCAGACCGGTATCGTCATCCACCTGCGGTTTCCCGTCAGTAACGATAGTTTTACCATCGGTGGTTTTTACGGCCTGATTTGACGAACAGCCCGCCACGGTGAACATTGCAGTGGCAGCCAGAACGGAAGCGATCAGTAGTTTATTTTGCATGGTGTTTTCCCCTGCTCTCAGTTGAATTTTCGTTATCGACCTAACCATTTTAGGCTAACTGACTGAAAGCGGATGAAAAACCAGAAGGTTCTTAAGATGGGTAAAGAAAACCGTAGGGCGGGTAAGCGAAGCGCCACCCGCCACTTGCCCGGCGGCGCTAACGCTTGCCGGGCCTACGCAGATTACTTGCTAATCTGAGCGTGCATTTCCTGCACCGAAATCACCTTCTCGGTGGCATCCGCATTCAGCGCCATGGCCGTCGCGAAACCGCCGTTCAGGGTGGTGTCGTAATGCACTTTATACTGGAGCGCGCTGCGGCGAATCAGCTTGGAGTCTTCAATCGCCTGGCGACCTGCGGTGGTGTTGATGATGTAGGTGTACTCACCATTCTTGATACGGTCCTGAATGTGCGGACGACCTTCATGCACCTTGTTCACCAGACGCGGGTTGATCCCAGCTTCACCCAGCACAATTGCCGTGCCGTGGGTTGCATCCAGCTCGAAGCCCTGTTTAAGCAGCTTGGCGGCCAGGTCAACCACGCGCTCTTTATCGCCTTCGCGAACGGAGAGCAGCGCACGGCCCGATTTTCTCATGGTGGAGCTGCTGCCCAGCTGTGCCTTGGCAAACGCTTCTGCGAAGGTGCGGCCCACGCCCATCACTTCCCCGGTAGAGCGCATCTCTGGCCCTAACAGTGGGTCAACGCCCGGGAATTTGTTGAACGGCAGCACCACCTCTTTCACCGAGTAGTACGGCGGGATGATTTCTTTCGTGACGCCCTGCTGAGTCAGCGTCTGGCCAGCCATCACGCGCGCCGCCACTTTCGCCAGCGGAATACCGGTCGCTTTAGAGACGAACGGTACGGTACGTGCCGCACGCGGGTTGACTTCAATCAGATAAACTTCGTTGTCTTTCACTGCGAACTGGACGTTCATCAGGCCGCGAACCTGTAGCTCGAAGGCCAACTTCTGCACCTGCTGACGCATCACATCCTGTATCTCCTGGCTCAGGGTGTACGCAGGAAGAGAACATGCGGAGTCACCGGAGTGCACGCCAGCCTGCTCGATGTGCTCCATAATGCCGCCAATCAGCACCATTTCGCCGTCGCAGATAGCGTCAACGTCGACTTCAACCGCGTCGTCGAGGAAGCGGTCGAGCAGCACTGGCGCATCGTTGGAGACGCTCACCGCCGTCTGGAAGTAGCGACGCAGGTCGGCTTCGTCATAGACGATTTCCATCGCACGGCCGCCCAGTACGTAGGATGGACGCACCACCAGCGGGTAACCAATCTCTTTCGCTTTCTCAACGGCCATTTCAATCGCGGTCACGGTGGCGTTCGCCGGCTGTTTCAGCTTGAGACGATCAACTGCCTGCTGGAAACGCTCGCGGTCTTCCGCACGGTCAATAGCGTCCGGGCTGGTGCCGATGACCGGCACACCTGCTGCTTCCAGCGCACGCGCCAGCTTCAGCGGAGTCTGGCCGCCATACTGCACGATCACGCCTTTCGGCTTCTCGATGCGCACGATTTCAAGCACGTCTTCCAGCGTAACCGGCTCGAAGTAGAGGCGGTCGGAAGTGTCGTAGTCGGTCGAGACGGTTTCCGGGTTACAGTTGACCATGATGGTCTCGTAACCGTCTTCGCGCAGCGCCAGCGAGGCATGCACGCAGCAGTAGTCGAACTCAATGCCCTGGCCGATACGGTTTGGACCGCCGCCCAGCACCATAATCTTGTCGCGGTCGACGGACGGGTTCGCCTCGCACTCATCTTCATAGGTGGAGTACATGTACGCGGTATCGGTCGAGAACTCTGCCGCACAGGTATCCACGCGCTTGTAAACCGGGTGCAGGTCATACTGGTCGCGCAGCTTGCGGATCTCCGCTTCACGTACGCCCGCCAGTTTAGCCAGACGCGCATCGGCGAAGCCTTTACGCTTCAGCATGCGCAGGAAGTCTGCGTCAAGGCCGTTGATGCCCAGCTCTGCCACTTTCTCTTCCAGACGCACCAGCTCTTCAATCTGCACCAGGAACCAGCGGTCGATGTTAGTCAGGTTAAATACGCCGTCGACGGAGAGGCCCGCACGGAAGGCATCGGCGATGTACCAGATACGCTCTGCGCCCGCGTCTTTCAGCTCGCGGCGGATTTTGGTCAGTGCTTCCGGGTCGTCCAGGCTGACTTTCGGGTCAAAGCCGGTCGCGCCCACTTCCAGGCCACGCAGCGCTTTTTGCAGGGATTCCTGCTGCGTGCGGCCAATCGCCATGACTTCACCAACGGATTTCATCTGGGTAGTCAGACGGTCGTTCGCGCCGGCGAATTTCTCGAAGTTAAAGCGAGGAATTTTAGTCACAACGTAGTCGATGGACGGTTCGAAGGACGCTGGCGTGCGGCCACCGGTGATGTCGTTCATCAGCTCGTCAAGGGTGTAACCCACCGCCAGTTTCGCCGCCACTTTCGCAATCGGGAAGCCGGTGGCTTTGGAGGCCAGCGCGGAGGAACGGGACACGCGCGGGTTCATTTCGATAACAATCAGACGGCCGGTTTTCGGGTTCACCGAGAACTGCACGTTCGAGCCGCCGGTTTCCACGCCGATTTCACGCAGTACCGCCATCGAGGCGTTACGCATGATTTGGTACTCTTTGTCGGTCAGCGTCTGAGCTGGCGCAACGGTGATGGAGTCGCCGGTGTGGATCCCCATCGCGTCGAAGTTTTCGATGGAGCAGACGATGATGCAGTTGTCGTTTTTATCACGCACCACTTCCATCTCGTACTCTTTCCAGCCAATCAGCGATTCATCAATCAGCAGCTCTTTGGTTGGGGAGAGATCCAGACCGCGTTCGCAAATCTCTTCGAACTCTTCGCGGTTGTAGGCGATACCGCCGCCGGTGCCGCCCATGGTGAATGATGGACGGATGATGCACGGATAGCCCACGTCAGCCGCGACGGCCAGCGCTTCTTCCATGTTGTGTGCGATACCGGAACGCGCGGTGTCGAGGCCAATTTTTTTCATTGCTACGTCGAAGCGACGACGGTCTTCTGCTTTATCAATCGCGTCGGCGGTTGCCCCAATCATGGTCACGCCGAACTCTTCCAGCACGCCCTGACGCTCCAGCTCCAGTGCACAGTTCAGCGCCGTCTGGCCGCCCATGGTTGGCAGCACCGCGTCCGGACGCTCTTTCTCAATAATTTTGCGTACCACTTCCCAGTGAATTGGCTCGATGTAGGTCGCATCTGCCATTTCCGGGTCGGTCATGATGGTGGCCGGGTTAGAGTTGACCAGGATGACGCGGTAACCCTCTTCGCGCAGGGCTTTACACGCCTGCGCGCCGGAGTAGTCAAATTCGCAGGCCTGGCCGATCACGATCGGGCCAGCGCCAAGGATCAGGATGCTTTTTATGTCTGTACGTTTTGGCATGGTCTTCTCAGCTCCTGATTATTTAGCAGTCTTACGGTATTGCTCGATAAGTTCGATGAAGTGATCGAACAGCGGCGCGGCATCGTGTGGGCCCGGGCTGGCTTCAGGGTGGCCCTGGAAGCTGAACGCAGGCTTATCGGTGCGATGGATACCCTGCAAGGTTCCATCGAACAGTGACTTATGCGTCACGCGCAGGTTAGCTGGCATCGTCGCTTCATCCACAGCGAAGCCGTGGTTCTGCGCGGTGATCATTACCGTGTTGTTGTCGATATCTTTCACCGGGTGGTTACCACCATGGTGGCCGAACTTCATCTTGACGGTGTTCGCTCCGCTCGCCAGCGCCAGCAGCTGATGGCCGAGACAGATGCCGAATACCGGGATATCGGTTTCAAGGAAGGACTTAATGGCGTCGATAGCGTAGTCGCACGGCGCCGGGTCGCCAGGACCGTTAGAGAGGAAGATGCCGTCCGGGTTCATCTTCAGAACATCTTCCGCAGACGTTTGTGCCGGGACGACCGTCAGGCGGCAGCCACGGTCAACCAGCATACGCAGGATGTTGCGCTTGGCACCAAAATCGTAGGCCACCACGTGGAACGGCAGCTCGCTTTCCGGTTTCGCTTCCGGCAGGTCGCCTTCCAGCGTCCAGCTTCCCTGCGTCCAGCTGTAGGCTTCTGTGGTAGTCACTTCTTTCGCCAGGTCCATCCCGTTCAGGCCCGGGAAGGCTTTCGCTTTTTCCAGCGCCAGCGCCGCATCGAGGTTGTCCCCTGCGATGATGCAGCCATTTTGTGCACCCTTCTCGCGCAGCAGACGCGTCAGCTTACGGGTATCGATATCGGCAATCGCCACAATGTTATGGCGCTTCAGGTAAGAAGAGAGGTCTTCGGTGTTGCGGAAGTTGCTGGCAATCAGCGGCAGGTCGCGAATGACCAGGCCTTGCGCATGTACCTGAGAGGATTCTTCGTCAGCCGCATTGGTGCCGACATTGCCGATATGAGGATAAGTAAGAGTAACGATTTGGCGAGAATAGGAAGGATCAGTGAGGATTTCTTGATAACCGGTCATTGAAGTATTGAAAACGACTTCCCCAACCGCCGAACCCGTTGCCCCTATGGCCCGACCGATAAACTGGGTTCCGTCTTCCAGAACCAATAGCGCTGACTTAATCAAAACACCCTCCAGAGAATATTCACTCACTTTATTTGCATATTAATTCATAACCATGTCATGGATCAATGCAAATGTGTTGCCAGCGGATTTTTGGCAAACGGCGGCATTCTGGGGATTTGCCATGTAAAAGTCAACTTAAAACGGGGATTTTGTTTATTCTTTTGCAGGCCTGATGGCTTGATTTCAAATTAAGCGGCAAAAAGATCAACTAAATCACTGTGGAAACCGCTTGCGCAGGCAGTTTAAAAGAAACAATCGTCTTGCGGGAATAAAAAGTGGACCAGATGGTCAAAATTTACAGTACAGCAACATAAAATTGCATGAAAACACTTACTTTAAATGAGTTAAATGCAATAATCCTTTGAAACAGACAAAATAAAAGGGCAATAAAATATTGCCCTATGCAATCAAACAGTTACGACTGCAATAACCACATCACGATGGGTAATAACGCTTACAAATTGTTGAGTTCGAGCACATCTCGCATATCAAAAAGACCATTTGGCTTACCTTTTAGCCACAGTGCGGAGCGTACCGCCCCGTTTGCAAACGTCATGCGGCTGGATGCTTTATGTGTGATTTCGACCCTTTCACCAATATCGGCGAACATAGCGGTATGTTCGCCGACGATATCACCCGCGCGAACGGTGGCAAAACCAATGGTGCCAGGCACGCGCTCGCCAGTGTGACCTTCGCGAGAATAGACCGCGATGTCTTTCAAATCTTTATCCATTGCATAAGCAATCGCTTCGCCCATCGCCAGCGCCGTGCCAGATGGGGCATCGACTTTATGGCGGTGGTGCGCTTCAATAATCTCAATGTCGGTATAGTCGCCCATCACCTTCGCTGCCTTTTCCAGCAGTTTCAGCATAACGTTAACGCCTACGCTAAAGTTCGCGGCGAAGACAATTGCAATGTCGGCGGCTGCTTCCTGAATGGCCTGTTTACCGGCATCATCGAAACCGGTGGTGCCAATCACCATCCCTTTACCGTGCTGGCGGCAAAACGCCAGGTGAGTCAAAGTGCCTTCCGGACGGGTAAAGTCGATGAACACGTCAAAGTCTTCTTTCACCGCCTCCAGGTTGCTCTGCACGGTAACGCCTGTCTTGCCCGCGCCTGCCAGCTCGCCCGCATCGGAGCCCAGCAGGGATGAACCTTCACGCTCCAGCGCCGCGCCAAGTGCCACGCCATCCATCTGTAGTGCCGCCTGAATCAGCTGGCGACCCATACGTCCACCCGCGCCCGCAATGGCGACACGGATCTGTGCATCATGCATAGTTATTCTCTTACGTTAAAATGATGTAAACCGTTTTCAGATTAACCAGCCTTCGCTAAGGCTGCCAACTAGAAACACCAATAATTAGAATTTAACGTGAAACCGACTCAGATATCAGTAAAAGACATGATTTTGTCGTCACGATAAGATACGAAGCAAAAAAAAGGCCAGCACAGAAGGTGCTGGCCTTTCATCAGAAAAGAAATTATTCCACTTCGCGGGCGTCGATTCGCAGCTCTTTCGGCACTTCAAAGACAATGTTCTCTTCACGGCCTTCCAGCGGCACCGCTTCGCCACCACCCAGCTCTTGCAGGCGGGCAATGACGTTTTGCACCAGAATATCCGGCGCTGAAGCACCTGCGGTAACACCGACGCAGGCCGCGTTTTTCACCCACGCTTCCTGAATGTCCGTTGCGTCGTCGATCAGAAACGCCGCTTTCCCCATACGCTGCGCCAGTTCGGCCAGACGGTTAGAGTTAGAGGAGTTTTTTGAACCGACCACCAGCACCACGTCCGCCTGTTCAGCCAGCGCGCGCACGGCTTCCTGACGGTTGGTGGTTGCGTAGCAGATATCATCTTTGCGCGGCCCGACGATTTTTGGGAAGCGCTGGCGCAGGGCGTCAATCACGTCTGAGGTGTCGTCCACGGAAAGCGTCGTCTGGGTCATAAACGACAGACGCGCTTCGTTTTTCACATTCAGCGTAAAAACGTCTTCCGGCGACTCAACCAGATACATGCCCCCTTCCGGGTTGCTGTACTGACCCATGGTTCCTTCAACTTCCGGGTGACCGGCATGGCCAATCAGAATCGACTCTTCACCACGACGGCTTGCACGCGCCACTTCCATATGCACCTTGGTCACTAACGGACAGGTGGCATCGAATACGGTCAGATCGCGGCTTTTGGCTTCGTTACGTACGGCCTGGGATACGCCGTGCGCGGAGAAGATGAGGATTGCGCCGTCCGGCACTTCGCTGATCTGCTCGATAAAAATCGCACCGCGCTCGCGCAGGCTGTCGACCACGTAGCGGTTGTGCACCACTTCGTGACGCACGTAAATCGGCGCGCCGTAAATCTCCAGCGCATTTTCAACAATGCTGATA
This sequence comes from Enterobacter sp. DSM 30060, assembly GCF_013375955.1. NCBI lineage: Bacteria > Pseudomonadati > Pseudomonadota > Gammaproteobacteria > Enterobacterales > Enterobacteriaceae > Enterobacter > Enterobacter sp. DSM 30060. Next base: position 2,477,772 of record NZ_CP056118.1, on the reverse strand, counting down.
GCGCGGTCTACACCAGCGCAAAAACCGCGCGGGTTAGCCAACAGGATCTGCATTTCAGTCCTCCAGCGCCGGATCGATCTCCAGCACTTCTACATCAAAATGAACGGTACGCCCGGCAAGCGGATGGTTGAAGTCAACGGTGATGGAATCCCCGTTGATTTCGCGGATCACGCCAGGCATTTCGCTGCCGTCCATAGCGGTAAAGAGCATAATCGCCCCGATCTCCGGTTCACCCGCATCCATAAACTCACGGCGCGAGAAGTACTGAATCAGATCCGGGCTTGGCACACCGAATGCCGCATCCGGCTCCAGTGAGAACGCTTTTTTCTCACCCTCTTTCAGCCCGAGAAGCTGTTGTTCGAGGCCTTCAGACAGGGAGGTGTCGCCCAGACGAAACAGCGCCGGTTTGCCATTGTTGCGGGTGGACTCGGCCGTGGAGCCGTCATCCAGCTTCAGCGTGAAATGAACGAGAACCGCGCTGTTGCTCTGTACGGATTTAGACATGCAAATTGCTCGCTTGTTTTGGGTCACCTGTTGCCCGGTGGCGCTACGCTTACCGGGCCTACGGTGGCCACAAATTCTGTAGGCCGGGATCGCTACGCGTCACCCGGCTGGTTTTGTTACACCTGCTCTTTCGCGGCCGGTTTAGGCAAGAAGCCTTCCAGCACGATTAACGCTGCACCAACGCATATTGCGCTATCGGCGAGGTTAAAGGTCGCAAAGTGCCAGTCGCCGACGTAGAAGTCGATCATATCGACTACAAAGCCGTGCCACAGGCGGTCAAACAGGTTACCCAGTGCGCCACCAATGATCAGCGCGTAGGCGATGTTATTCAGCTTTTGCGTGGCCTTCGAGCGGTACATCAGCACCGCGAGCACGACGCAGATACCCATTGCGATACCTGCGAAGAACCAACGCTGCCAGCCACCGCTGTCGGCAAGGAAACTAAACGCCGCGCCGTAGTTGCGGGCGTAGTGCAGGTTAAGCGACGGGAACAGCGGGACCGTATCCCCCAGAGCGAAATTCTGGAGGATCAGGAACTTGCTGCCCAAATCAATAATCAGCACCACTACCACCAGCCACAGCCAGCGCAGTCCTGTTGAACAGAGAGTTTTACTCATCAGGCAAACTTACGTTTTTCGCCGTCGCCGGCGACGTTGCTTACACAGCGTCCGCAGATGTCTGCGTGTTCCGCCACCTGGCCGACATCGGTAGTGTAATGCCAGCAACGCGGGCATTTTTCACCATCGGCTTTGCTCAGTGCGACCTTCAGTCCTTTGAGCAGTTCGCTCTGCTGAGCATCAGCAGATGCCTCGGCATAATCCGCAACTTTCGCACCGGAGGTCAACAGGACAAATCGTAATTCATCGCCCAGCGCGGTCAGCTTCGCGGCCAGCTCAGGCTCTGCGTACAGGGTCACCGTCGCTTCCAGAGAGCCACCGACTTTCTTGTCAGCGCGCGCCTGCTCGATAACCTTGTTCACTTCGCCACGCACTTTCAGCAGCTCGTCCCAGTAGGCGTCGTTCATTGCTTCAGTGCTGGAGAGATCGAACAGACCTTCGTACCACTCGCCGGTGAAGACATACTTCTCACGGTCGCCCGGCAGGTAACCCCAGATTTCATCTGCGGTGAAGGACATGATCGGCGCCATCCAGCGTACCAGCGCCTCTGCGATGTGGAACAGCGCGGTCTGGCAGCTACGACGCGCCACGCTGTCCGCTTTCGCGGTATACTGGCGGTCTTTGATGATGTCGAGATAAAACGACCCCATCTCAATGGAGCAGAAGCGCATCAGGCGCTGCACCACTTCGTGGAAGTCGTAAGACTCATAGGCTTTCAGAATATCTTCCTGTGCCGCTTTCGCGCAGCCTACCGCCCAGCGATCGAGCACCACCATCTCTTCCGGCTTCACCATGTCTTTTACCGGATCAAACCCGTTCAGGTTCGCCAGCAGGAAGCGCGCGGTGTTACGGATACGACGATAGCTGTCAGCAGCACGTTTCAGGATCTCGTCAGACACCGCCATTTCGCCCGTGTAGTCGGTGGATGCCACCCACAGGCGTAGAATATCCGCGCCCAGCTTGTTCATCACGTCCTGCGGAGAAACGGTGTTACCGATGGATTTGGACATCTTACGGCCCTGACCATCCACGGTGAAGCCGTGGGTCAGTACCTGGCGGTAAGGTGCTTTGCCCTTCATGGCGGTGGAGATCATCAGGGATGACATGAACCAGCCGCGGTGTTGGTCGGAGCCTTCCAGATACATGTCGGCAGCGTGACCGGCGAACTCAGGGCGCACGTCAACCACGGAGGAGTGGGTAGACCCGGAGTCGAACCACACGTCCAGGGTATCCGGCACTTTCTCGTAGTTGTCCGCGTCAGCGCCCAGGATGTCACGGGAATCGAGATCCCACCACGCCTGAATGCCGTCAACTTCAACGCGCTTCGCCACCTCTTCCATCAGTTCCAGGGTGTTCGGGTGCAGTTCCTGCGTCTCTTTATGCACGAACAGCGACATCGGCACGCCCCAGGTGCGCTGACGGGAGATACACCAGTCAGGACGGTTAGCCACCATGGATTCGATACGCGCCTGGCCCCAGTCCGGGATCCACTGCACGCCTTTGATCTCTTTCAGAGACTGCTCGCGCAGGCCTTTCTGGTCCATGCTGACGAACCACTGCGGGGTCGCACGGAAGATAATCGGGGTCTTATGGCGCCAGCAGCACGGATAGCTGTGCTGCATTTTCTCAACGTGCAGCAGCGCGCCGCTGGTGCGAAGCATGTCAACGATGATGTCGTTGGCTTTAAAGACGTTGATACCGTCCAGCGCCGGGTAGGTGCCAGGCAGGTAAGAGCCATCCGGACCGACCGGGTTGGCGATTTCCAGACCGTATTTCAGGCTGATGTTGTAGTCGTCAGGACCGTGGCCGCCGGCGGTATGCACCGCACCGGTACCCGCGTCCAGCGTGACGTGGTCGCCCAGGATCGCCGGAACGTCGAAGTCCAGGAACGGGTGTTTGAAGCGCATCAGTTCCAGCGCGTCGCCTTTTACGGTGCCCAGCACGCTGTAATCGGTGATGTTCGCGCGTTTAAGCACGCTTTCAACCAGATCTTTTGCCAGGATAACCGCGCGACCATCAATTTGTACCAGCGCGTACTCAAACTCACCGGACAGGGAAATGGCACGGTTGGCTGGTAACGTCCACGGGGTGGTGGTCCAGATAACCAGCGAGACTGGACCGCTTACGCCTGGCAGGCCAAATTTAGCTTTGATCGCATCCTGATCGACCGCTTCGAACGCCACGTCGATAGAAGGCGAGGTTTTGTCGTAATACTCTACTTCCGCTTCTGCCAGCGCAGAACGGCAGTCCACGCACCAGTGCACCGGCTTAGCGCCTTTATGCAGGTGACCGTTGCCGATGATTTTACCCAGCGCACGGATAATGTTGGCTTCGGTTTTGAAGTCCATGGTCAGGTACGGGTGCGACCAGTCGCCCAGCACGCCCAGACGGATGAAGTCAGCGCGCTGACCGTCTACCTGGGTGGCAGCGTATTCGCGGCATTTCGCGCGGAACTCTGCGGCGGTGAACTTCTCACCCGGCTTACCGTACTCTTGCTCCACTTTCAGCTCGATTGGCAGACCATGGCAGTCCCAGCCCGGAACATAAGGCGAGTCATATCCCGCGAGTCCTTTGGACTTCACGATAATGTCTTTCAGAATCTTGTTTACAGAGTGACCAATATGAATGCTGCCATTCGCATAGGGAGGGCCATCATGCAGAATGAAGGTTTTTTTGCCTTTTTTGGCTGCACGAATGATGCCGTACAGGTCATCATCAGTCCAACGCGCCAGCATTCCCGGTTCGCGCTTGGCGAGATCGCCGCGCATCGGGAACCCTGTTTCCGGCAAATTCAGGGTTGATTTATAGTCACTCATCAGATTCTCGGTTCCGTATTTATCACGTAGGCAGTTAAGCCGGTTCTAAAGCCCAAAAAACTCGCGGGCCGTTAATTCATCTCGCGCGATTTGCGCCTTAAGTTCATCCAGCGAAGCGAATCGCTGTTCATTGCGTATTTTTTTACGCAGTATCACATCTATATGGCGACCGTAGAGGTCCATTACAACGTCCAGCAGGTGTACTTCTAACTGTTGACGCACACCGGAAACCGTTGGACGTGTACCAATGTTGGCAACACCGTAGAAAGGCTTCTCACCCAGTCCTGCCACTTCCACCGCATAGACCCCTTTAACCGGGGAGACCTGACGACGCAGCGGTATATTCGCCGTCGGAAAACCTATCGTGCGGCCCAGCGCATCGCCATGGACCACACGACCTGAAATTGTGAACGGATGACCCAGCAGCGTTTCTGCCGTGTCCAGTTCATCGTTCGCCAGCGCCTGACGTACCGCCGTGCTGCTGACGCGCACCCCGCCCTCACAGAAGGTCATCGTACTGGTGACGTCAAACCCGTACTCCAGGCCAGCCTTCTGTAATAACAAGAAATCGCCCTGACGACCAGCGCCAAAGCGGAAATCATCGCCCACGGCGAGAAACTGCACGCCAAGCTGCCTGACCAACAGATCGCTGACAAAGTTTTGTGCGGTCAGCGCGGCAAACCGACGGTCGAAGCGTACGCACAGGACGTAGTCCACGCCGGACTCCGCCAGGTAGCGTAACTTCTCACGCAGACGCGTCAGCCGCGCGGGGGATTTCTCGCCGGCAAACAGCTCCAGCGGCTGCGGTTCGAAAATCATCACCACAACGGGCAGGCCACGCGCCTCCCCTTCTTTACGCAATCCCTGCAACAGCGCCTGATGCCCACGATGCACGCCGTCAAAATTACCAATGGTCAGTACGCACCCGTGCGGGGCTTGACTGAGATTATGTATGCCGCGTATCAGCTTCATGACTGGCTCAAAACAGTGAAAATCGCCAAAGTATACCTTGTACGGCGGTTAAGGTTAACCGGCGATTGTTCACGCGAAACAGAAAGCCGTATGATTTCATCAGGCTGACCTTTCACAGCAAAAAAATCTGCCCGAGAACTGCGATTTTTATGCCGAAAGGCTGTATTCACGAAAGACAAGCTGGTAGAATCCTGCGCCATCACTACGTAACGTAGCGTCGCTCATTAACGGCGCTTATTTGCACAAATCCATTGACAAAAGAAGGCAAAGAGGGCATATTCCTCGGCCTTTGAATTGTCCACATAGAACATATTTGGGAGTTGGACTTGGCTAATATCAAATCAGCTAAGAAACGTGCCGTTCAGTCTGAAAAGGCTCGTAAGCACAACGCAAGCCGTCGCTCTATGATGCGTACTTTCATCAAGAAAGTATACGCAGCAATCGAAGCAGGCGACAAAGCTGCAGCGCAGAACGCATTTAACGAAATGCAACCAATCGTGGATCGTCAGGCTGCTAAAGGTCTGATCCACAAAAACAAAGCAGCGCGTCATAAAGCAAACCTGACCGCGCAGATCAACAAACTGGCTTAATCGCTACTTGTTGTTGCTTGTTTGAAAGAACCCGCTTAACGCGGGTTTTTTTATGTCTTCAGATTGCCGGCGGCGTAAACAGCGCCGAGTAGTCGCGGTTGCAGATTCGCTGCACCGCCGGGTGCTGAATCATCCTTTCGGCGAATATGGCGTGATACTCTTCCATCACGTTATCCACCCTGCCAATCTCGGTAATCTTGTCGTCTGAATAGAGATCGTGCGCGTACAGCGTCGGGGCAACGAAGATAGCGTTGTGCGCCTCGCCAAAAGCCTTCATCAAAGCCGCATCGTCGAACTCACCGAGGATCTCCACGTTCAGCCCCTGCGAGTTAAACCAGTTCAGCAGCTTACGTCCGAGCATAGACCGCCTACCCGGCACCAGCAGGCGGCGCTCTTCCAGGCAAGCAGGAAACGGTTTTTCCGGCGGCGGATTAATGCACCAGAAACTGACGCCGCATTCGCCAATTTTCACCGAGAACAAGCCTTCCTGCTGCGTGGAGTCGATTGGGCAGTCCGAAATGATCATATCCAGCTTATGCTGGCTCAGCTGTTCCAGCAGCATCTCGTGAGTGGACTCAAAGCAGCGTAAATGAATCTGTTCATCTTCCACCACCGCCGCATCCAGCACACCGCTTACCAGCCGTTTGGACAACGCATCCGCCACGCCCACGTCAAAGAGCAGGTTCGACTCTTTGCGATAGTTAACGATATCCAGCATCTCCTGGCTCAGGGTGAACATCTTGTCCGCATAGCGGAACACCAGTTCGCCCAGCTCGCTCGGCTCAATGCCACGTCCTTTCCGCTTAAAAAGCTTGCCCTGTAAGCGCTCTTCCAGGGCTTTGATTTGCCCGGTAATAGTTTGTGGTGTCAGGTAGAGCGCCTCTGCCGCTCCCACGACCGAGCCCTGCTTGTAGACATGCCAGAAGTAATAGAGATGGTTATAGTTCAAATGAGACATCACGTTTTCACTCCCTGATAGTTTATCGGGAGAAGGCTTCCCTTCTCCCGGTTTCCTGTTATGCCTGGACAGCCTGTCCGGACAACTTCACCTTCAACAAGGTATAACCAATAACCGCGGCCAGTAACGACCCGATAAGAATGCCGAGTTTCGCCCAGACGATAAGCTCAGGCGCGCTGGCACCAAACGCCAGCGTCGAGATAAAGATCGACATGGTGAATCCAATACCGCACAGCACGCCGATGGCCATAATCTGACTAAAGGTGGTTCCGTTTGGCAATGACGCCAGCTTCAGCTTCAGCGCCAGCCAGCAGAACAGGCTGATACCCAGCGGCTTACCGATAAACAAACCAGCGATGATACCCAGCGGCAGCACAGAGGTGAGTCCGTCCAGGGTAACACCGGCCAGGGAAACACCCGCGTTGGCAAATGCAAACAGCGGCAGGATCATAAAGCCCACCCACGGATGAAGCACATGCTCCAGCTGTCTGGCAGGCGATTTGCCGTCCTGCTCCTTCAGCGGAATAAAGAAGCCAACGATGACGCCCGCCAGCGTGGCATGCACGCCAGACTTCAGCACCGCCGTCCACAGCACCATCCCCACCAGAATATAAATACCCGTGCGTCGGACGTTGAAGACGTTCAGCAACGCCAGCACCGCAATAGCCACGGCCGCCACGCTCAGCGACAGAACCGACAGATCGCTGGTGTAGAACAGCGCGATAATCACGATAGCGCCCAGGTCATCGATAATCGCCAGCGCCATCAGGAAAATTTTCAGTGCTACCGGGACGCGGCTACCGAGCAAGGCTAAGACCCCGAGCGCAAACGCGATATCCGTTGCGGCCGGGATCGCCCAGCCGTCACGCGCAATCGGATCCTGCCACGCAAACGCGAGAAAGAGCAACGCGGGAACGATCATCCCGCCAATCGCCGCGATCACCGGAAACGCCGCGCGCTGACGGCTGGCAAGAGAACCGATCACCAGCTCACGTTTGACCTCCAGGCCTACCAGCAGGAAGAACACCGCCATCAGCGCATCGTTGATCCACAGCAGCATGTTCTTGTTAATTTCCAGCGCCCCGACCTTCAGCTCGACGGGGGTTTCCAGAAATGCGTGATAGAGATCGCGCGTCATGCCCATATTGGCGAGCAGCATGGCGGCTGCAGCAGCAATAATCAGGATGACGCCGCCGGATGCCTCACTGCTAAAGAAACGGTGTAGTAATTTCACGTTTGAACTCTCTTTTACAACAATACCTCGGTAAAACCATAATATCAGCGCAAACAGATCGGTAAAAACAGATTAATATTGGTTATAGATTCAGTTTAACCGAGGAATAACGCTATAAAGCAAAAAGCCCGGAATCGCTTCCGGGCTTTAAAGGATAGTAACCAGCTGGCAGGTTAGCGGGTTAAATCGTCGAAGAATTTTTTGACGCCATCGAAGAAGCTTTTGGAGCGCGGGCTGTTTTTCTCACCCGTCGGGCCACCAAAACTCTCCTGAAGCTCTTTCAGCAGCTGTTTCTGCTTGTCGTTCAGGCCGACCGGCGTTTCAACGACCACGCGGCATAACAGGTCACCCTGCGCGCCACCGCGAACGGATTTAACGCCTTTGCCGCGCATGCGGAACAGCTTCCCGGTCTGGGTTTCGCCAGGGATTTTCAGGTTAACGCGACCGTCCAGCGTCGGCACTTCGATTTCGCCGCCCAGCGCCGCCATCGCAAAGTTGATCGGCACTTCACAGTACAGGTTGTTACCTTCACGCTCGAAGATGGCGTGCTGTTTAACCTGAACCTGAACGTACAGATCCCCTGCCGGTGCGCCGTGCTCGCCAGCTTCCCCCTCACCTGCCAGACGGATGCGGTCGCCCGTATCTACGCCTGCCGGGATCTTAACGGACAGCGTTTTGGTTTTCTCCACGCGACCGTGACCGTGGCATTTGGTGCACGGATCTTTAATCAGCGTACCGCGACCATGACAATGCGGACAGGCCTGCTGCACCGCGAAGAAGCCCTGGCGCATCTGCACCTGACCGGAACCGTGACAGGTTGGACAGGTCTGTGGCTGAGTCCCCGCTTTCGCGCCGCTGCCGTGGCAAACGTCACACTCTTCCAGCGTCGGGATACGGATCTCTTTGGTTACGCCACGAACCGCTTCTTCCAGCGTCAGGTCCATGTTATAGCGCAGATCTGCGCCGCGCGCCGCGCGCTGACGACCACGACCGCCGCCGAAGATATCGCCAAATACATCGCCAAAGATGTCGCTGAAATCAGCGCCGCCGCCGAAGCCGCCGCCACCAAATCCACCGCCGCCCATGCCGCCCTGTTCAAAGGCCGCGTGACCATACTGGTCATAAGCCGCACGTTTTTGTGCATCGGTCAGGACTTCATAGGCTTCTTTAATCTCTTTAAATTTGGCTTCAGCCTCTTTGTCACCCTGATTACGGTCAGGGTGGAATTTCATGGCCAGGCGCTTATATGCCTTTTTGATTTCACGCTCTTCCGCAGTTTTCGGAACGCCTAAAATCTCGTAATAGTCTTGCTTTGCCATTGGTTTTTTTAAGCCCCTTAACATGCGAGCACGGGCGTGGAGAATACTCCTACGCCCGTGCCGATTAATTACCCTGCATCAGGGCGATTATTTTTTATCTTTCACTTCTTCGAACTCAGCGTCGACAACATCGTCGTCTTTCGCGTTGTTCTGGGAAGCATCAGCGCCCGCCTGCTGCTGTGCGTGCTGCTGCTGAGCGATTTCCATCAGCTTCTGAGAAACCTGTGCCAGCTCCTGCATCTTCGCTTCAATGTCCGCTTTGTCTTCGCCTTTCAGAGACGTTTCCAGCGCGCTCAGTGCAGTTTCGATCGCAGTTTTGTCTTCCGCTGGCAGTTTATCGCCCGCTTCTTCAACCTGCTTACGGGTGCTGTGCAGCAGATGGTCACCCTGGTTACGGGTCTGAACCAGCTCTTCGAACTTACGGTCGGATTCCGCGTTAGCTTCGGCATCACGAACCATTTTTTCGATTTCCGCTTCGTTCAAGCCAGAAGATGCCTTGATGGTGATCTTCTGCTCTTTACCGCTGTTTTTGTCTTTCGCAGACACGTGCAGGATACCGTCAGCATCGATGTCGAAGGTGACTTCGATCTGTGGCATGCCGCGTGGTGCCGGGTTAATACCGTCCAGGTTGAACTGACCCAGAGATTTGTTATCCGCCGCACGCTTACGCTCACCCTGAATCACATGGATGGTTACCGCAGACTGGTTGTCTTCAGCGGTAGAGAACACCTGGCTGTGTTTCGTCGGGATAGTAGTGTTTTTGTTGATGAGCGGAGTCATCACGCCACCCATGGTTTCGATACCCAGTGACAGCGGAGTAACGTCCAGCAGCAGTACGTCTTTCACTTCACCCGTCAGAACACCACCCTGAACCGCAGCACCGATAGCAACCGCTTCGTCCGGGTTCACGTCTTTACGTGGCTCTTTACCAAAGAATTCAGCCACTTTCTTCTGAACCATTGGCATACGAGTCTGACCACCTACCAGGATAACGTCCTGAATATCAGACACGGACAGGCCAGCGTCCTGCAATGCAACTTTCAGTGGCTCGATAGAACGGTTCACCAGGTCTTCTACCAGGCTTTCCAGTTTCGCACGGGTCACTTTGATGTTCATGTGTTTTGGACCGGTCGCGTCTGCGGTGATGTACGGCAGGTTCACGTCGGTCTGCTGAGCGGAAGACAGCTCGATCTTCGCTTTCTCAGCGGCTTCTTTCAGGCGCTGCATGGCCAGCGGGTCGTTACGCAGGTCAATGCCCTGATCTTTCTTAAACTCGTCAACGAGGTAGTTGATCAGACGGGTATCGAAGTCTTCACCACCCAGGTGGGTATCACCATTGGTTGCCAGAACTTCGAAGGTTTTTTCGCCGTCAACGTCGTCGATTTCGATAATAGAGATATCGAAGGTACCACCACCCAGGTCGTAAACCGCGATAGTACGGTTACCAACTTCTTTATCCAGACCGTAAGCCAGTGCTGCTGCGGTTGGTTCGTTGATGATACGTTTTACTTCCAGACCTGCGATACGGCCAGCATCTTTGGTTGCCTGACGCTGAGCATCGTTGAAGTAAGCAGGTACGGTGATAACAGCTTCAGTTACCGGTTCACCCAGGTAATCTTCCGCGGTTTTCTTCATTTTCTTCAGCACTTCAGCAGAGATCTGCGGAGGTGCAGTTTTGGTGCCTTTCACATCAAGCCATGCATCGCCGTTATCGGCTGCGATGATTTTGTAAGGCATGATGGAAACGTCACGCTGAACTTCTTCGTCCTGGAAGCGGCGGCCAATCAGGCGTTTGATTGCAAACAGGGTGTTTTGCGGGTTTGTCACTGCCTGACGTTTAGCCGGCTGACCAACCAGAGTTTCACCATCCTGGGTATAAGCAATGATAGAAGGCGTGGTGCGATCGCCCTCGGCGTTCTCCAGCACACGTGCAGTAGTGCCATCCATAATCGCTACACAAGAGTTGGTAGTACCCAGGTCGATACCAATAATTTTACCCATCTAAACGTCTCCACTAAAAATTCAGTCAACATGTGGTTGTGTACCTGTAATAAGGGCAGAACGTGCTTTTTCAACTGCCCAGATTTGATTTTTTTCAGGTCCACACACTGCGGTTGCTTACAAGATGGGGTCACAACGGCATCCATCAAGGGGGAAGGATAAAAAATTTTTTAATTTCACCCCGATGAGATCATAGACGGCGCCGATGCCGCCCATTATGATGCCGCGCCCCGTCAGGGAGAACTGGCGCGGGTTTAACCATTTCACCATATTAATGATGATTTTTTTGAGGACTTATGGGCAACACTAAGTTGGCTAATCCGGCTCCGCTGGGCCTGATGGGTTTTGGCATGACCACCATTCTGCTGAACCTGCACAACATCGGGATGTTCCCGATGGACGGCGTAATCCTGGCGATGGGCATTTTTTACGGCGGTATCGCGCAAATTTTCGCGGGCCTGCTGGAATATAAGAAAGGCAATACCTTCGGCTTAACCGCCTTTACCTCTTACGGTTCGTTCTGGCTGACGCTGGTCGCCATTCTGCTGATGCCTAAAATGGGCCTGGCAGATGCTTCAAACGCCCATTTCCTGGGCGTGTACCTGGGACTGTGGGGCGTGTTCACCCTGTTCATGTTCTTCGGCACCCTGAAGGCGAACCGCGCGCTGCAATTCGTCTTCCTGAGCCTGACCGTGCTGTTCGCTCTGCTTGCCGCGGGTCACCTGGCGGATAACGAAGGCATCGTTCACGTTGCCGGCTGGGTCGGTCTGGTGTGCGGCGCAAGCGCTATCTACCTGGCAATGGGTGAAGTGCTGAACGAGCAGTTCGGCCGCACCGTATTACCGATTGGTGAAAAACACTGATCCCTCTGTCGTGCCCGCGTCGCGGGCACGACATCCCTCTGACTGGCGAAGCCACATCCCCAATACCAGCCCCATCAGCGATAACGCCAGCACGTACCATGCAGGTGCAAGGGGTGACAGCCCCATCAACACCGTGACCACAATCGGGGTCAGCCCACCGAAAATGGCATACGAGACGTTATAAGAGAAAGAGATGCCGGTGAAGCGTACCTCCGGCGGGAAGGCGCGGACCATTACGTACGGTACGGCGCCAACGACGCCCACGCACAGCCCGACGATGCCGTACAGCAGGAACAACTGTTCAGGATGGCTGCCCGCAAGATGGTAGAATGCCCAGCTCGACGCGGCCAGCAGCAGGCTGCCGACAATAAAGGTCACGCTGGCACCGAAACGATCCGCCGCCAGTCCCGCGGCCAGACAGCCAAAGCAGAGCATAATTGTCGCGATACTGTTCGCCTGTAACGTCACAGCAGGCGCAAAACCGTACTGTTTTTGCAGCCAGACCGGCGACATCAAAATGACCACCACGATACCCGCAGACAGCAGCCAGGTCAGAAGCATCGACACGACTACCGCTTTTTTATGCCGCACTACTACGGTTTTTACCGGCAATTCTTGCGCCAGCGCCTTCCGCTGCTGCATTTCCAGAAATACTGGCGTCTCCTGCAACCAGCGTCGCAGGTACATTGCCACTAGCCCAAACGCCCCGCCCAGCAGGAACGGGATACGCCAGCCCCAGTCGTGAACGGCCTGTTGCGTCATGCTGGTATTGATGATGGTTGCAACCACGGAGCCAAGCAGGATCCCAATCGTCAGTCCTGCGGTCAGCGTTCCGCACGCAATGCCGATGCGGCGCACCGGGACGTGCTCAGCGACAAACACCCACGCGCCCGGCACTTCCCCGCCGATGGCCGCGCCCTGGAGAATACGCATCAGCAGCAGCAATAACGGGGCGATAATGCCCATCGAGTCATAGGTAGGCAAAAGGCCAATCGCCAGCGTCGGCACGGCCATCAGCAGGATGCTGAGGGTAAACATCTTCTTGCGCCCAACCAGATCGCCAAAGTGCGCCATAACAATGCCGCCCAGCGGACGCGCCAGATACCCGGCAGCGAAAATGCCGAAGGTTTGCACCTGACGCAGCCATTCAGGAATATCCGCCGGGAAAAACAGCGCCCCCACGACGGCGGCGAAGAAGACAAAGATGATGAAGTCGTAAAACTCCAGCGCGCCGCCCAGAGCAGCGAGCGTGAGGGTTTTGTAGTCCTGTCGATTCAGAGGTCGGGTGTTATGTGACATAGCGAACCATTGTGCATGTGTTGTGGATTATTTTTTACAGCAATCGTAAAGAAAAAATTACTATATCGTAAATCCATTTACACGCTACTGCGGCTGGCGCTAATGTCACATTTAAAGCATTTTCAGGAGATTGTTTCGCGGCGAGCGCTTTTAGGGCGAAATGCTGCTACCACGTTGCCGTCAGTTTCCACGTACGGACCGTCAAGCAGTTGTATACAATACGGTACACTTGCAAAGATACCGTGGACGATAACGCTCCCGTCTTCGGCTTTTACTCCTTCCAGCGTTTCTTTTATCGACTTCGGCTGCCCCGGCAGGTTCAGGATCAGCGCCTGTTTGCGGATCACCCCGACCTGACGGGAAAGAATGGCCGTCGGGACAAAGTGTAGACTGATCTGGCGCATCTGTTCACCGAAGCCCGGCATTTCACGATCGGCGATAGCCAGCGTCGCGTCCGGCGTTACATCGCGGCGCGCGGGGCCGGTTCCGCCCGTCGTCAGCACAAGGTGGCAGCTCATCTCATCCACCAGCTCACACAGGGTCTGCTCGATGATCGGCTGCTCGTCCGGGATCAGGCGAGTCTGGATCTCAAACGGGGTAGTGAGCGCGCTGCCCAGCCACGCTTCCAGAGCAGGGATGCCTTTATCCTGATAAACACCGCTGGAGGCGCGGTCAGAAATCGACACTAAGCCGATGCGTAAGGTATTCATATCCATTCCATTCAAAAAGTACTGATTAAAGGGAATGATACACGCAGAGAGAAAATTCAGACAGAGGCGGGGGAAAGAGGCGTGACCGGGAACCCGGTCACGCAGAATGATTACAGCAGGTCGCCGATCATTTTTTCCAGTTTTTCCTGGTCGATAGCAAACTTACGGATACCGTCCGCCAGTTTATCTACGGCCATTGGATCCTGGTTGTGCTGCCACAGGAACTCGGACTCGGTGATGCGCTCTGGGCGCGCTTTCACTTCACCGGTGTAGGACAGTTTACGCTCGATAGCTCCTTCGCTTTCTGCCAGCTCTTTCAGCAGCGCAGGGGCGATGGTCAGGCGGTCACAGCCAGCCAGCTCAATGATTTCACCGACGTTACGGAAGCTTGCGCCCATAACAACGGTCTCATAGCCGTGCTGTTTGTAGTATTCGTAGATTTCCGTCACGGAAATCACGCCTGGATCTTCAGACGCCGCATACTCTTTCTTGTCGGTGTTGGCTTTGTACCAGTCCAGAATACGGCCCACAAACGGAGAAATCAGGTATACGCCAGCTTCGGCACATGCACGCGCCTGTGCGAAGGAGAACAGCAGAGTCAGGTTACAGTTGATCCCTTCTTTTTCCAGCTGTTCAGCGGCGCGAATGCCCTGCCAGGTAGAGGCCAGTTTGATCAGGATACGGTCGTTGCTGATGCCCGCATCGTTGTACAGTTTGATCAGGCGTTTTGCTTTGGCAATAGACGCTTCGGTGTCGTAGGACAGGCGAGCATCAACTTCAGTAGAGATACGGCCAGGAACGAGCTTCAGGATTTCCAGACCGATGTTTACTGCCAGTTTGTCAGTCGCATCCACAACCTGCTGCGCGCGGTCATTGCTCTGTGCTTTTGCCCAGGTCACCGCCTCGTCGATCAGTTTGCGATACTCAGGGATCTGCGCGGCGTTAAGGATCAGAGAAGGGTTGGTTGTAGCATCCTGCGGCTGGTACAGCTTCATTGCCGCAATATCTCCGGTGTCAGCGACGACAGTGGTGAACTGACGAAGGGAGGTCAATTTATCCGTCATGATAGTGTTTCTCTTTTAACGTTCCCTGGATAATTCACACTACCGACAGCCTGCCAGCAGCGGAAAAATGACAGGTTTACTTGTTAGGGGGATGTAACCGGTCTGCCCTGATGATAACACGAGTGAGAGGCAGCGCAACCGCAGACAGTGCGCTTAGGCAGAGTATGATAAACTCAGAATATTAACAGGCTGCTAAGTAACAGCATGCACAATCAGTGGTAGCGCTTACATATTCACGTTGGCATCAACAAGAGGGACGTTAGTGCCTGATTTCTTTTTCTTTATTAACGAAGTTCTCTGGGGTTCAATCATGATATACCTGCTTTCAGGAGCAGGTATCTGGTTTACGTGGCGCAGCGGACTGATTCAGTTTCGCTATATTCGCAAATTTGGCAGAAGTCTGAAAAACAGCGTCACGCCACAGCCGGGCGGCCTGACCTCATTTCAGGCGCTCTGTACCAGCCTGGCCGCGCGCGTCGGCAGCGGTAACCTGGCCGGTGTCGCGCTGGCAATCGGCGCGGGCGGTCCGGGCGCGGTATTCTGGATGTGGGTGACGGCGATTATCGGTATGGCCACCTCCTTTGCTGAATGCTCGCTTGCGCAGCTCTACAAAGAAAAAGACGGCAACGGTCAATTTCGCGGCGGCCCCGCCTGGTATATGGCTCGCGGACTGGGAATGCGCTGGATGGGCGTCCTGTTCTCAATCTTTTTACTGATGGCCTATGGTCTTATTTTCAATACCGTTCAGGCTAATTCCGTCGCCCACGCGCTGCGCTTTGCCTTCAATTGTCCGGAGTGGCTGACGGGCAGCGCGCTTGCCCTTCTCACCCTGCTGACCATTGTGACCGGGCTGAGAGGGGTTGCCCGCCTGATGCAGTGGCTGGTTCCGCTGATGGCGCTGCTGTGGGTGTCAACCAGCCTGTTGGTATGCGCGATACATATCGACGAAGTGCCGAACGTCATCGTCAGCATTTTCCAAAGCGCGTTCGGCTGGCGCGAAGCGGCTTCCGGCGCGCTGGGTTACACCCTTAGCCAGGCGCTCACTGCGGGTTTTCAGCGAGGCATGTTCTCCAACGAGGCGGGAATGGGCTCCACGCCGAATGCCGCCGCAGCGGCCGCATCCTGGCCCCCGCATCCCGCCGCGCAGGGCATTGTACAGATGATTGGCGTCTTCACAGACACCATTGTTATCTGCTCCGCCAGTGCGATGATAATGTTGCTGTCCGGCGCCGTTGAACATCCATCCGGCAGTACAGCAGGCATTCACTGGGTACAACAGGCGCTGGTCTCCCTCGTCGGCGGTTGGGGCGCAGGCCTTGTCGCCCTTGTCGTGGGGCTTTTTGCCTTCAGTTCTATTGTGGTGAACTATATCTATGCCGAGAACAACCTTATTTTCCTGAAAGTTGACTCGCGTCTGGCCCGCAACATCCTTCGCGCGGGTGTGCTGGCGATGGTATTTGTCGGTTGCCTGCTCAGCATGCCGATGATCTGGCAACTGGCGGATGTCATTATGGCGCTGATGGCCATCACCAATTTGACGGCAATTTTGCTTCTTTCACCGGTTGTGGCGCTGATCGCGCGCGATTATCTGCGTCAGCGCAAGCTCGGCGTACAGCCCGTCTTTGACGCCTCACGCTATCCCGAAATCGAATCACAAATTGCTCCTGGCACCTGGGATGATTTGCCGCGGCAATAACAGCTATCGATCAATTCAGGGCGATTTTTTGTTAAAGTCGCTCTAAATTTCCTGCAAGGACTGGATATGCTGATTCTGATTTCACCTGCCAAAACGCTCGACTACCAGAGCCCGCTCGCCACTGAGCGTTATACCCAGCCGGAATTGCTGGACTACTCGCAACAGCTGATCCACGAGGCGCGTAAGCTTTCGGCTCCGCAAATCGCTTCGCTGATGAG
The DNA here is from genome assembly GCF_013375955.1 of Enterobacter sp. DSM 30060. Classification (NCBI taxonomy): domain Bacteria; kingdom Pseudomonadati; phylum Pseudomonadota; class Gammaproteobacteria; order Enterobacterales; family Enterobacteriaceae; genus Enterobacter; species Enterobacter sp. DSM 30060. The sequence continues at coordinate 2,460,911 of NZ_CP056118.1, read as the reverse complement.
CATCAGTGATAAACTCGCCGACCTGAACGCCACCCGTTTTCATGAGTGGCAGCCTGACTTCACGCCCGCCAACGCCCGCCAGGCGCTATTGGCCTTTAAAGGTGACGTCTACACTGGCCTGCAAGCAGAAACGTTTAGCGAAGCCGATTTCGATTTTGCCCAGCAGCATCTGCGCATGTTATCCGGCCTGTACGGGGTGCTGCGCCCGCTGGATCTGATGCAGCCGTATCGTCTGGAGATGGGTATCCGCCTGGAAAATGCTAAAGGCAAAGATCTGTACCAGTTCTGGGGCGATGTCATTACCGATAAGCTTAACGCGGCGCTGCAAGCCCAGGGGGACAACGTGGTGATCAACCTGGCCTCCGATGAGTACTTCAAATCGGTGAAGCCGAAAAAGCTGAATGCGGACATTATCAAGCCGCTGTTCCTCGACGAGAAAAACGGCAAATTTAAAGTGATCAGCTTCTACGCCAAAAAAGCGCGCGGTCTGATGAGCCGCTTCATCATTCAAAACCGCCTGACGAAGCCAGAGCAGCTCACTGGCTTTAACAGTGAAGGGTATTTCTTCGACGAGGCATCGTCAGGAAAAAACGAGCTGGTGTTTAAGCGTCACGAGCAATAAAAGACAACCCCGCCAGCTGGCGGGGTTTGTATTAATGGTGCTTCCGGTCCGGCCCCGGGCGATGATCGTCATGACGGTGATGATCGTGACGATCGCGATGTTCATCGTGCGGACGCCAGTGGTTATCGCGCCAGTCATAGTGCGCTTTCCACCAGTCATGGTCGCGCCAGCGGCCGCCATCCCAGTAGTGTCCGTTATTATCCCGATCGCCAATTTGCAGTTTTACCGCAGGGACGAGGGTGATCTCAGCTGCCTGCACCGCCATGGGAGCGACCAGCATCAGTGAAAGCGCGATAAGTGCAGGTTTCAGTGTAGACATAGGTGACTCCTTATTCTTCTTGCCCAACGTGGGCCGATGTAAGGAGAGTACGTGATGGGAACGGTGGATGTTATTCTCTGCAATCCTAAACCCTAAGTGACCGCATTTATTGGGAATTTCTGCTTTTTTCCTGCTGTTTTTCTCCTTATTTTCTCCATAAAAAAGCCGGGTGGCGGCTTCGCCTTACCCGGCCTACTTTCTGAAATGTTCCAGGCCGGGTAAGGCGAAGCCGCCACCGGGCAATAAACTCACGCTCGGGTCATCATCAGCTTACGCAGTGCGGCAAAGTCTGCGGGCAGCTCATGGGACAGCAACGGCAGGTCGGCGCGCTCGGCCAGCTCTTTTGGCAGCGGCAGCGTTTTACCCAGGATCGCTTCCACGCTCTCTTTGAACTTGGCCGGATGGGCGGTACCGAGGAACAGGCCATACTCACCCGGTTGAAGCTGATCGCGCAAGGCACGATAGGCAATCGCCGCGTGCGGCTCAGAGGTATAGCCCACCGCTTTCAGCTCGCGCATGGTGGCTTTCGTGGTTTCGTCCGTCACCGCTGCGTAGCCCAGGTCGCCCAGACGCCAGACCTTACGGCGGAACAGCTCTTCCACACGCGGCCAGTTGTTAGGCTGTGACACATCCATCGCATTGGAGAGCGTGGCCTGCGTCGCGTTCGGCGCCCATTTTCCGTCCTTCAGGAAACGCGGCACGGTGTCGTTGGCGTTGGTAGCGGCGATAAAGCGCTTCACCGGCAGGCCGAGTGATTTCGCCAGCAGGCCCGCCGTCAGATCGCCGAAGTTCCCGCTTGGCACAGAAACTACCAGCTGATTGCGCGCGTCCTGCGGCAGCTGGGCCACCGCTTCGAAGTAGTAGCAGATCTGCGCCAGCAGACGGCTGATGTTGATGGAGTTGGCAGAGTTCAGCCCCAGCGCCGCCTTCAGCTCTTCGTCATCAAAGGCCTGCTTCACCAGCGCCTGGCAGGCATCGAAATCGCCGTCGATCGCCACGGTTTCAATGTTGCCCCCAAGAGTGCAGAACAGTTTTTCCTGAAGCGGGCTGATTTTGCCTTTCGGATAGAGGATCACCACGCGGACGTTTTTCAGGCCGTAGAACGCATGAGCCACCGCCGCACCGGTATCACCTGAGGTCGCGGTCAGGATGGTCACCGGTTTGTCGCCGCTGATGTGGGTCAGCATCTGCGCCATAAAGCGACCGCCGAAATCTTTGAACGCCAGCGTCGGGCCGTGGAACAGCTCCAGACAGCCAACGTCAGGCTCCACCTGCTTCACCGGGGCCGGGAAAGCAAACGCAGCGCGCACGCGCTCTTCGAGCAGCTCCTGCGGGATTTCGTCGCCAATAAACGCAGACAGAATTTTGGTGCTGCGGGTGACAAAGTCCTGCTTAAGCAGTTCATCGATTTCAGTCAGTTGAAATTCCGGCAGGTCGTGGGGGAAGAACAGCCCCTGATTTTTGCCCAAACCCTGCGTTACCGCCTGCGCAAAGCTGACCTGCTCGTTATGATCTTTAAGGTTGTAGAGTTTCATTCGTTATCCCAGTACTCGTGCGCCAGCCGTGTCCAGACGGCAAATATGAACAAAGCCTTCCTGATTTTGCAGGTAGTGTTTAGAGAGCCAGTCCGCCACGCGCTGCGCGGTGTCTGGCTTGTCGCATAAGGCGAACAGCGTTGGGCCGGAGCCGGAGATGCCGCACGCCTGTGCGCCGATATCCATGGATGCCTGTCGCGCTTCGTTAAAGCCCGGCAGCAGCTTCGTGCGATACGGCTCGGCAATAACGTCTTTCATCAGTTTCGCCGCCAGCTGCGGCTGTCGGGTGTAGCAGGCATGAATAAAGCCCGCCAGATGACGCCCGTGGGCGATACAGTCCTGACGACGATACTGCGCCGGCAGGATCGCACGCGCTTCGGCGGTAGAAACCTTAATGCCCGGATAGGCAAGCACCCACAGCCACTCATCAAACCCTGGCACCTGCTGGCTGATGATGCCATTTTCTTCAATCATCAGCTGCATGCCGCCAAGGAAGCACGGCGCCACGTTATCATAATGAATGCTGCCGGAGATGCGCCCTTCCAGCTCGCCCATCAGCGCCAGCAAGCGGCTGTTGTTCAGCGGCTTGCCGCAGTGCTCATTCATCGCCACCAGCGCGGCGACCACCGAGCAGGCGCTGGAGCCGAGTCCCGAACCAATCGGCATGCTCTTTTCCAGCGTCATGGCGACCGGCACGTTTTTACCGATCTCCTGACAGAAGCGTTCCCAGCACTGATAAACGATATTCTCACGCGGTTCAGGCGGCAGCTTGCTGGCAAAACGGCCTACGTTATTCAGGCTGAAGCGCTCTGCCGCCTCAACCGTTACCGTATCGCCCAGCAGCGAACCATCCACCGGCGTAACCGCCGCGCCCAGCACGTCAAATCCGACGCTCATATTGGCGCTGGAAGCCGGGGCATATACTTTAACCATCTTAAACTCCTAACTTCCATGACAGGGTACGCAGCAGATCGGCAAACACGCCCGCCGCCGTCACATCATTCCCTGCGCCATAGCCGCGAAGTACCAGCGGCAGTGGCTGATAATAATGGCTGTAGAACGCCAGGGCGTTCTCGCCGTTTTTCACCTTGTACAGCGGATCGTTGCCATCCACTTCGGCAATCTTCACGCGGCAGACGCCGTCTTCTTCAATATTGCCAACATAGCGCAATACCTTACCTTCATCACGGGCTTTCGCAACGCGGGCGGCAAAGGCGTCGTCAAGCTGCGGCAACCTGGCCATAAAAGCGCTGACGTCGCCGCTGTCATCAAATTCTGCTGGCAGCACCGGCTCAATCACGATATCCGAAAGCTCCAGCTCGCGGCCGGTTTCGCGCACCAGGATCAGCAGCTTACGCGCCACATCCATACCGGAGAGGTCGTCGCGCGGATCCGGCTCGGTGTAGCCCAGCTCGCGCGCGGCGCGGGTGGCTTCCGACAGGCTCATCCCTTCGTCCAGCTTGCCGAAGATAAACGACAGGGAGCCGGAGAGGATGCCGGAGAAACGCTGTAGTTCGTCGCCCGCGTTCAGCAGGTTTTGCAGGTTCTCGATGACCGGCAGGCCTGCGCCCACGTTGGTGTCATACAGAAACTTGCGGCGCGACTTGCTCGCCGCCAGACGCAGCTGGTGATAGTAATCCATCGACGAGGTGTTGGCCTTTTTGTTCGGCGTCACCACATGGAAACCTTCGCGCAGGAAATCCGCGTACTGATCGGCCACAGCCTGGCTGGAGGTACAGTCGACGATCACCGGGTTAAGCAGGTGATACTCTTTCACCAGACGGATCAGACGACCCAGGTTGAACGGCTCTTTCGCCTCTTCCAGTTCCGCCTGCCAGTTTTCCAGGTTCAGACCGTGGACGTTAGTCAGCAACGCTTTCGAGTTCGCAATTCCGCAGACGCGCAGATCGATATGTTTCTTCTTAAGCCACTCCTGCTGGCGCTTTACCTGCTCCAGCAGCGCGCCGCCGACGCCGCCGACGCCCACCAGGAACAGCTCAATCACCTGGTCGGTGTTGAACAGCATCTGATGCACCACGCGCACGCCGGTAGTGGCGTCATCGTTATCCACGACAACGGAAATTGAACGCTCTGATGAGCCCTGGGCAATCGCCACGATATTGATATTGGCCCGCGCCAGGGCGGCAAAGAATTTGGCGGAGATTCCGCGCAGGGTGCGCATGCCGTCGCCTACCACGGAGATCACGGCCAGACGCTCTTGAATCGAGAGCGGCTCCAGCAGCTCTTCTTTCAGCTCCAGGTAGAACTCTTCTTCCAGCGCGCGACGGGCGCGCAGGCAATCGCCCTGCGGGACGCAGAAGCTGATGCTGTATTCGGAAGAAGACTGCGTGATCAGCACCACGGAGATCCCGTTACGGGACATGGCCGCAAATACGCGTGCCGCCATGCCAACCATACCTTTCATACCCGGGCCAGAGACGCTGAACATCGCCATGTTATTAAGGTTCGAAATGCCTTTTACCGGCAGGTCATCTTCATCAGCGCTGGCGCCAATCAGCGTACCCGGCGCCTGCGGATTACCGGTGTTTTTAATCAGGCAAGGGATCTGGAACTGGGCAATCGGGGAGATGGTACGTGGGTGAAGCACTTTGGCGCCGAAGTAGGAAAGCTCCATCGCTTCCTGGTACGACATCGACTTCAACAGCCTGGCGTCCGGCACCTGGCGCGGGTCACAGGTATATACACCATCAACGTCAGTCCAGATCTCACAACAGTCTGCACGTAAACAGGCCGCCAGCACGGCAGCGGAGTAGTCAGAGCCGTTACGCCCCAGCACCACCAGTTCGCCCTTCTCGTTACCGGCGGTGAAGCCTGCCATCAGGATCATGTGGTCAGACGGGATTTTGCTCGCCGCAATGCGGCGTGTCGACTCGGCAATGTCGACGGTGGATTCAAGGTAGTGTCCCACAGCCAGCAGTTTTTCAACCGGATCGATGACCGTCACGTGGTGACCGCGCGCTTCCAGCACGCCCGCCATGATGGCGATAGAGAGTTTTTCACCCCGGCAAATTAGCGCCGCGTTGATGCTGTCCGGGCATTGACCCAGCAGGCTGATACCGTGAAGGACATGTTTAATCTGGGCAAATTCGAGTTCAACGGTGGTTTTCAGCTGCGCCAGCGGGAAGCCAGGCTGGGCGTCTGCCAGCCCCTGAAGCAGTTCAGCGAAGATACGCTCGGCGTCGCTGATGTTCGGAAGTGCATCCTGGCCACCGATGGTTTTTTCAATCATCGCCACCAGGTGGTTCGTGATTTTTGCCGGGGCAGAGAGCACGGTAGCAACCTGCCCCTGCCTGGCGTTACTTTCCAGGATATCGGCAACACGCAGAAAACGCTCTGCATTTGCCACTGATGTACCGCCGAACTTCAACACTCGCATGGTTCTACCTCATTTCCTTTAGCCGAAAAAAAAAGCCCGCACTGTTCAGGTGCGGGCTTTTTTCTGTTTTTCCTGTACGCGTCAGCCCGCATCGTTACCTGTGGTAATGATGATGGTTGTAGTAATGGTGGTGATGCTGATGCGTTTCATGGATGTTGTGTACTCTGTCATTATTATCTGTCTGTGCTCTATTCTTTTAGGGTTAAAGGATCGGACACCTTAAGTCAATGAATTTTTAATTTGATCACAATTCGGGACATTCTCACGTCCCGCTGCGTGCAGATTTATTTTCATCGGAATACCCCAGATGCAACCCCAGACATCAGCAGGATCGGCCATAATAAAAACCTATGACACTATTTTACTCGGCTAATTTTTTTTCAATATCATGAAGCAATCGGTGCAGCATTGCCGTGTCGCGCTGTTCAAGACGCCCCAGGCGCTGCTGTAACCAGTCCACCATTTTTTGATCGTCAGCGACGCCCAGTTGCTCGAGAAGCTTATCTGCACGAATACGCAGCGCCGCCAGCTGGTTTTCATCCGTTACTGACGCTGGCGGCTGAGAAATTTGTATTAAGGATGCTAATTGATAGCAGTACACCATCACCGCCTGCCCCAGATTGAGTGACGGATAATCCGCCACCATCGGCGCGCCCGTCAGGACGTCAGCCAGTTCCAGTTCTTCGTTAGTTAGCCCGGAATCTTCTCGCCCAAACACCAGCGCGGCTTTCTCCAGCCACTGGCTTTTTTCTTCCAGTAGTGGCACCAGTTCAGCAGGCGTGGCGTAATAATGAAACTTCGCCCGGCTGCGCGCGGTCGTCGCGACGGTAAACGAAATATCGTGCAGCGCCTCAGCGAGCGTAGCGTAAGTGGTTATATTATCGAGAATATCACCCGAACCGTGCGCCACCCATCGCGCAGCAGGCTCCAGATGCGCCGCGCTGTCTACGATACGCAAATCGGTAAAACCCATGGTCTTCATGGCACGCGCCGCAGCGCCAATATTTTCAGCTCTTGCTGGTGCCACCAGCACAATCGACAGATGCATTTATGCTCTCTTTTTAATCAGTTAGCAGGTAAAAATGTGATTCACTTCAACATATTACGCAGCACGAATTTACAATTTTGCAACACAAATCACCGAAATAGCGTTTCATAACAATTAAAAAAAGCTAAACTATTTTGTGGCTGAACAATCAGTTAGAATGTTAACAGAAGTCCATTATCCTTATGTTTTGTAATGATAATGACCTTATGAATACTCTTTTCCGATTGGATTCGTACCGTTTATCAATCAATGTCCGCAACTAGTTGGTTTATTGAAAAATTGTGACAAAGGCTAGCATTCAGCTACGATGATTTCATCAAACTGTTAACGTGCTACAATTGAACTTGATATATGTCAACGAAGCGTAGTTTTATTGGGTGTCCGGTGTCACTTAGCCTGTTATGTTGCTGTTAAAATGGTTAGGATGACAGCCGTTTTTGACACTGTCGGGTCCAAAGGGAAAGTACCCACGACCAAGCTAATGATGTTGTTGACGTTGATGGAAAGTGCATCAAGAACGCAATTACGTACTTTAGTCACGTTAAGCCGATCATGTTAATTTGCGACATGCATCAGGCAGGTCAGGGACTTTTGTACTTCCTGTTTCGATTTAGTTGGCAATTTAGGTAGCAAACATGCAGACCCCGCACATTCTTATCGTTGAAGACGAGTTGGTAACACGCAACACGTTAAAGAGCATTTTCGAAGCAGAAGGCTACGATGTCTTTGAAGCGACCGATGGCGCAGAGATGCATCAGATCCTTTCTGAAAATGATATCAACCTGGTGATTATGGATATCAATCTGCCGGGCAAAAACGGGCTTCTTCTGGCGCGCGAACTGCGTGAACAGGCGAACGTCGCGTTGATGTTCCTGACAGGCCGTGACAACGAGGTTGATAAAATTCTTGGTCTGGAAATCGGCGCGGATGACTACATCACCAAGCCGTTCAACCCTCGCGAGTTAACCATTCGTGCACGCAACCTGCTGTCCCGCACCATGAATCTGGGTACGGTCAGTGAAGAGCGTCGTAGCGTCGATAGCTACAAATTCAACGGCTGGGAACTTGATATCAATAGCCGTTCGCTGATTAGCCCGAACGGTGAGCAGTACAAACTGCCGCGCAGTGAATTCCGCGCGATGCTGCACTTCTGCGAAAACCCGGGCAAGATCCAGTCCCGTGCAGAACTGCTGAAGAAAATGACCGGTCGTGAGTTGAAGCCACACGATCGTACCGTTGACGTAACCATCCGTCGTATTCGTAAACATTTCGAATCTACGCCTGATACGCCGGAAATCATCGCCACGATCCATGGTGAAGGCTATCGTTTCTGCGGTGACCTCCAGGAGTAATCCTCCCGTCACGCAGTAAAAAACGGCGCTTTTGCGCCGTTTTTTTTATCAATGCCACGGCATAATCGGCACCGCGCTAATCGCGTTTTTCGGTGAGCCTTCCACGACTTTGTCGGAATAAGCCAGATAAGCCAGTGTGTTACGCTTCGCGTCATAAAAACGGACCACCTGTAGCTTTTTGAACACCAGCGAGGTCCGTTTCTGGAATACAACGTCGCCCTGCGCTTTGCCGTTTTTAATTTTGTCACTCAATTCCACCGGACCAACCTGCTGGCAGGAGATGGCCGCGTCAGACGTGTCTTCAGCCAGCCCCAGGCCGCCTTTAATCCCGCCGGTCTTCGCCCGGCTGACATAGCAGGTGACGTTTTTAACGTCCGGATCGTCAAAGGCCTCCACCACAATTTTGTGGTCCGGCCCAAACATTTTAAACACGGTGTCCACGGAGCCAATTTGCTCCGCCTGTGCCACGCGCCCTGCCATCAGCGCCAGTGCTGCAAAGACTAAAACCTTGTATTTCATATTGTTACCATTCATAAAAATTACGCTGAGCGATTATTCAACAGGTTAGATAAAAATGTAGCAAGATCACAGGATTAGAATATATCCGCACTTAAATCACCACAAAAAGCATTTATGCGCAAAAAAAACACTGAATGCTAAAACGTCAAAAAATGCTATTATCCGCTAACCTGTAAACAGGCACCTGCGGCAGTTTTAAGGATGAGGATAGTATATGGATCAGGCTGGAATTATTCGCGACCTGCTCACCTGGCTGGAAGGTCATCTCGACCAGCCTTTGTCACTGGATAATGTGGCGGCAAAAGCAGGCTATTCCAAGTGGCATCTGCAAAGGATGTTCAAGGATGTCACCGGTCATGCTATCGGTGCCTATATTCGCGCACGTCGTTTATCAAAGTCTGCTGTCGCGTTGCGCCTGACCGCGCGACCAATCCTGGATATTGCCCTGCAATATCGCTTCGATTCACAGCAAACCTTCACTCGCGCCTTTAAAAAACAGTTCTCGTTAACGCCAGCGCTTTATCGCCGCTCGCCGGACTGGAGCTCCTTTGGTATGCGTCCGCCGCTGCGTCTGGGCGAGTTTGCGATGCCAAAATATGAAATCATCACCCTGCCGGAAACGCACCTGGTCGGCACCACGCAGAGCTACTCCTGTTCCCTGGAGCAGATCTCCGAGTTCCGCCATCAGATGCGCGTTCAGTTCTGGCGCGAATTTTTAAGCCACGCTCCGGCGATCCCGCCGATTCTGTATGGCCTGAACGAAACGTATCCAAGCCAGGAAAAAGACGACGAGCAGGAAGTGTTCTATACCACGGCGCTGACGCCTGACATGGCGAACGGTTACATTCATGGCTCGAAGCCTGTCGTGCTGGAAGGCGGCGAGTATGTGATGTTCTCATACGAAGGGTTAGGAACGGGCGTTCAGGAGTTCATCCTGACCGTTTACGGGACCTGCATGCCAATGCTGAATCTGAATCGCCGTAAAGGTCAGGACATTGAGCGCTACTATCCGGCGCAAGATGCAAAACCGGAAGAAGGCCCTATCAATCTGCGGATGGAATTCCTGATTCCGGTACGTCGTTAACGCTGCAACTCATCCAGTGCAGGGGCATCAAGATGCGAAATGTCCCCTGCCATCTCAACCACCCACCCCGATGCCAGCCAGGCACTTTCCTGATAGTCGATACGGGAAATGGAACAGTTGCGCAGACGCAAACGGCGCTCGGCGTAAGCTGGCAGCCCCAGAATGGTACTCACCAGGCAACCCAGCGCGATACCGTGGCTCACCAGCAGCGGTCGGCTACCTGCCGGGAGTTTCAGGCACTCGGCCAGCGCGGCATGCATGCGCACGCTCAGCTCCTGCATGGATTCCCCCTCAGGGATGCGACCATCTTCAGTGCCGTTCACCAGCGTGCGACGCCAGCCTTCTTCGGTTTCCGTCAGCGTATCGATAGGGCGTTTTTCCAGCACGCCCATATCCAGCTCGCGCAGGCGCGGTTCAAGGGTCACGTCGCAGCCACAGGCATCGGCGATGATGCGTGCCGTCTGCTGCGTGCGGCCTAAATCACTGGAGATGACGTGAGTGATACCCAGCGTTCTGGCGCGCTCCGCCACCTGCCACGCTTGCTGCACACCTTTGTCGGTGAGAGGACTGTCTGACTGGCCTTGAATACGTCGCTCGGCGTTCCACTGCGTTTCACCGTGGCGAACAAGGTATACCTGTAACATGCTTTTTTTCCGTTATACTGCGATGAATTTTTTAAATCGAGCTTAATTATGCACCATGTTGTCTCTGCTACCACCAATCCTGCCAAAATTCAGGCAATTCTAAGGGCATTTGAAGAGATCTTCGGCGAAGGATCCTGCCATATTGACGCCGTCGGCGTCGAGAGCGGTGTGCCGGAACAGCCGTTTGGCAGCGAGGAAACACGCGCTGGCGCACGAAATCGCGTGGCGAATGCAAAAGCCGCCGCGCCAGATGCTGACTTCTGGGTCGCGATTGAAGCAGGTATCGACGAAGGGGCGACCTTCAGCTGGGTTGTCATCGAAAGCCGCGAGCAGCGCGGCGAAGCGCGTTCAGCCACGCTGCCGCTGCCGGAGGTCATACTGGAGAAAGTCCGCGCGGGTGAGGCGCTGGGGCCGGTAATGTCGCACTACACCGGCATTGATGAGATTGGTCGTAAAGAGGGGGCGATTGGCGTCTTTACCGCGGGCAAGCTCACCCGTTCGAGCGTTTACCACCAGGCCGTTATTCTGGCGTTAAGTCCGTTCCATAACGCGATTTATCGTTAAGTTTGTAGGCCGGATAAGGCGAAGCCGTCATCCGGCGTTTTTCAGCAATACCGCTTCAAGCCACTGACGCAGTTCAACCGGCGCCGACTTCAGGCTGTTTGAACCCCGGGTAATCGTCGCGATGCCCGCGCCCAGCTCGTTTTTCAGCTCGCGCTGGCTCATTTCGCCGCGCAGCAGTTCCTCAATAATGCGTACCCGTGTACCCAGCGCTTCACGCTCGTCTGGCGTCAGCATCAGCTGTAGCAAGGGTAAATGCAGATCTTTGTCGTAAGACTGGCGGAGCAACTCCACAAAACGAAGCCACTCCTGATGACGCTGTTCGGCCATGGCCGAGGAATACGGGGAATGCTGGGTCATGTTATGCTGCCTCTTGTACTCATTAGCGAGTACAGCATAACACAACCCGCGCCGATCAGTAACGTCTCTGCCACTCGGCATCGCTCATCAGGGCATCTTTCTCCCCCATGAAGTGCCGATAGTAGGCGTCATACGCCAGCACGTTCTTCACATATCCGCGCGTTTCCGAGAACGGAATGCTCTCGACGAACGCCACGGCGTCGAGTCGCCCTGCGCTGTTGCCAAGCCATGTCCGCACGCGGCCTGGCCCGGCGTTGTACGCGGCTGACGCGAAGATACGGTTATTACCGAACTGCTGATAGACGTACTGCAAGTAGCTGGTACCGATGTTGATGTTGGTCTCCGGATCCAGCAGCTGGGACGGGCTGCTGTAGCCTGGGATATTAAACATCTTCACCGTGTGCGTCGCGGTGCCCGGCATAATTTGCATCAGGCCGCTGGCCCCCACCGGCGAACGCACTTTCGGGTTCCAGGCGCTTTCCTGACGGGCAATGGCCATCGCGTAGCTTTGCGGAATATCTTTGCCGCTGGTGTAGCGATCGAACAGATCCTTATAAGCCAGCGGGAAACGCTCTTCGAGATGATCCCACAGCTTGCCGGCGATCGTCGCCTGCACGCTCAGATCCCACCAGCGATTATCAAACGCATAGCGGGCGAGCTGCGCCTTCTCGTCGGTGGTACGGCTGGTGACCAGGTTGGCCCATTCGCTGCGCGCGGTATTATCCAGATTCCAGTACATCAGCTCGCGCACGCGCGCCATTTCCGGCCCCTGCGTCAGCGCCGGGTTCGCGTTGGCTGGCGCTTTGTCGATCTTCAGTGTGTACTCCTCGCCCAGACGCTGCGCCGCCGCCATCGGGTAGAAGCCGCGCTGCTGCATCAGGGAGTGGAGGATCGCTTTGGCTTCGTCTTCACGACCACGCTCCAGCAGCAGGTCCGCCTGCCAGTAACGCCATTCATCTTTCTCTTTAGCATCCATCGGCAGGCGCGCCAGCCAGGTATTGAGGCCACGACGATCGCCCGTTCCCAGCGCCATGCGCACGCGACGCTCCACCAGCGAGACAGAGTTTGAACGCATTACCGCGTCGTCACGCCAGCACGCCTGTTCGTCGGTGACATCTGTTCCCATCAGTCGCCATGCCACAATATCGCGCAGTTCCTGGGTTTGATCGTCATTAAGCTGCTGGGCCTGCACCAGCTGCGGGATCATCAGCCGGGCGTTTTCCACATCCTCACGCGCCACGCTGGCAAAGGCCACCGCCGCCATCTGGCGGGTAAAATCGGTCGCGCCGGTGGTACGCGCAAACGTCAGCACGGTATTGGGATCGTTTGCCAGACTGATAACGGCAGAGGCAATGGTCTGATAATCCGCGGGCATCTGGCCCGCCAGCACGGTGACCAGCCGGGTGTTACCGGCCTTCATCGCCAGGCGAATACGTTCCAGGTAAGAGAGCGGATCCTGCTTGCCCGAGGCGCGCCAGGCGCTGAACAGCGGGTCACAGGCGTTTGGCTGGCTTTTGCCCGTCAACCACAGCTCTTTCGCGCCGGTCCAGGCTTCCTCCTGCTGACCGGTCGCCCATTTCGCATAATAGTAATTACACTGCGCTTCCGTCGCGCCCGGTTTATCCGGGCTGAAAGCCAGCAGGCCGCGCCAGTCTTCGCGACGGGCCAGCTCGTTCACAAACCGGGACTTCAGGGTGCGCGCAGGCGGCAGTGTCGGGTTCGCCTGAATGAAGTTATTTACGGTGACGGTCGGTTGATTCATGAGATCATCAGTGATCTGACGATACTCCAGATACGGATACAGCGGATAATCCTTCAGCGTCGGCATCAGCGCCTGCACGGTATCCATCTGCTTGTTGTCCCATGCCTGCTTAATCTGGGCATAGCGGTTACGTTGTTCATCCAGTGAATCGGCATGCACCGCCTGGCTTACCGCCATTACGCATACGCTGGCAGCCAGCAGACGCCAGACCACCCGTTTGGCTTTTTCCACAAGCTCTTCCTCATTGTTTTTCGTCAGTTGCAGCGTCTTGCCACGTTAAAGTTACCTCAACTTATGCTAACCAGGCATCCCACAACGCGCCACGTCATGGACACTTTTTTACCTTTCTTGCGCGTTTTAACACTCCCGACGTTCCTGGCTGGGATTAGGGCGTGAAAAAGGCTACACTTCGAGGCTGAAATTCATTCTCATCACGATAAAAGAGGCGAAGTCCAACGTGGCTCAATTCGTTTATACCATGCATCGTGTCGGCAAAGTTGTCCCGCCGAAACGTCATATTCTTAAAAATATCTCGCTGAGCTTTTTCCCGGGCGCAAAAATCGGTGTTCTGGGTCTCAACGGTGCCGGTAAGTCCACCCTGCTGCGCATCATGGCCGGCATCGATACAGACATCGAAGGTGAAGCCCGTCCGCAGCCTGGCATCAAGATCGGCTACCTGCCGCAGGAACCTCAGCTGAACCCGGAACACACCGTGCGTGAATCCGTTGAAGAAGCGGTATCCGAAGTGGTTAACGCCCTGAAAGGTCTGGATGAAGTGTATGCCAAATACGCCGAGCCGGATGCGGACTTCGACAAACTGGCCGCTCAGCAGGGCAAATTTGAAGAGATTATCCAGGCGCACGACGGTCACAACCTGAACGTGCAGCTGGAGCGCGCGGCAGATGCCCTGCGTCTGCCGGACTGGGATGCGAAAATCGCGAATCTCTCCGGTGGTGAACGTCGCCGCGTGGCGCTGTGCCGCCTGCTGCTGGAAAAACCAGACATGCTGCTGCTCGACGAACCGACCAACCACCTGGATGCGGAATCCGTGGCGTGGCTGGAACGCTTCCTGCACGACTTCGAAGGCACCGTGGTGGCAATTACCCACGACCGCTACTTCCTCGACAACGTGGCGGGCTGGATCCTGGAGCTGGACCGCGGCGAAGGCATTCCGTGGGAAGGTAACTACTCCTCCTGGCTGGAACAGAAAGATCAGCGTCTGGCGCAGGAAGCGTCTCAGGAAGCGGCGCGTCGTAAATCTATTGAGAAAGAGCTGGAGTGGGTGCGTCAGGGCGCGAAAGGCCGTCAGTCCAAGGGCAAAGCCCGTCTGGCACGCTTCGAAGAGCTGAACAACACCGAATACCAGAAGCGTAACGAAACCAACGAACTGTTTATCCCGCCTGGCGCACGTCTGGGGGATAAAGTGGTTGAAGTGACCAACCTGCGTAAGTCATACGGCGACCGCCTGCTGATCGACGATCTGACCTTCTCCGTACCGAAAGGCGCTATCGTCGGCATTATCGGTCCGAACGGCGCGGGTAAATCCACCCTGTTCCGCATGATGTCCGGTCAGGAACAACCTGACAGCGGCTCTATCACCCTGGGTGAGACCGTGAAGCTGGCCTCCGTTGACCAGTTCCGTGACGCGATGGACAACAGCAAAACCGTGTGGGAAGAAGTCTCCGGCGGTCTGGATATCATGCGTATCGGCAACACCGAGATGCCAAGCCGCGCCTATGTTGGCCGCTTTAACTTCAAGGGTACCGACCAGGGCAAACGCGTGGGCGAGCTGTCTGGCGGTGAGCGTGGTCGTCTGCACCTGGCGAAGCTGCTTCAGGTTGGCGGCAACGTTCTGCTGCTCGATGAACCTACCAACGACCTGGACATCGAAACCCTGCGCGCGCTGGAAAACGCCCTGCTGGAATTCCCGGGCTGCGCCATGGTTATCTCGCACGACCGCTGGTTCCTTGACCGTATCGCGACCCACATTCTGGACTACCAGGACGAAGGTAAAGTGGAGTTCTTCGAAGGTAACTTCACCGAATACGAAGAGTACAAGAAACGCACGCTGGGCGCAGACGCGCTGGAGCCGAAGCGTATTAAGTACAAGCGTATTGCGAAATAAAAGCAAAACGGCAACTTCGGTTGCCGTTTTTTATGTTTGTTCCCTCTCCGCGTGGGAGAGGGCCTGGGTGATGGCATCAGGCCGCACAGTGTGTAGGCCGGGTAAGGCGAAGCCACCACCCGGCTTTTTTATTTGCCCACGTAATACCGCTTCACCTCATCAAACTGCATCGCAAAGTCGATATAGCTCATCAGCGCAGGCGAATTGAGCTTACGGCTCGGATAGGCCAGCCAGAGATCGTTCCCCTCAACGCGCCACTCCGGTAGCACCTTTACCAGCGCGCCCTTTTCAATTTTATCTTCCAGCAGGAATGCGGGTAACAGCGTGATCCCCGCCCCGGCAATGGCGCATTCTCGGGCGTACACCAGGTTATCCGTCATGTGGGCGTTATCCGGCAGGTAGCGGTAATCCTCACTCTCGCTTCGCAGAAGCCACTCCGACCATGCCCGGTGCGTAATGCAGCGGTGATCCACCAGCTGTCGGGGATGGATTAACGGCGCCCGACGTGCCAGATAGTCAGGCGAGGCCAGCATGTAGCGCGGACAGTGCCCAATCATGCGGCCAATCAGGGAAGAATCCTGCGGTTTGCCGGTGCGCAGCGCCACGTCAAAGCCCGACTCGACCAGATCCACCACATCGTCTGAAATTGATACATCCAGCGACACGTCAGGGTAGCGAAGCTGGAACTCGGCATTCATATGCGCCAGCAGCGTCGCGCCAATCCCTGCCGGACAGGTGATCCTCAGCCGTCCGCTGGGGTTTTCTCGCAGCCGCTGAATGGCATACTCCGCGCGCTCGCTGGCCGCCAGCATCTCGCGGCAGTGCACCAGATAGTGCTCGCCCGCAAACGTCAGGCTTATTCTGCGCGTCGTGCGGTTAAGCAGGCGGATCCCCACCTGCTGCTCCAGCTGGCTAATGCGTTGGCTGACGCTGGATTTCGGCAGTTCAGCCTTCTGCGCCGCCGCAGTAAAGCTGCCCATCTCAGCCACCAGCGCAAACAGCGCCATATCCTGTAGCTGTTTAAACATGATTGTTCACCCTGTACGAACGCTGAGTTCTTGATTGTCCATCTTATCATGCAGCTGACCACTTAATAGACTAGCCTCAACACAACGCATTCATTGAGGAGAACACCATGTCTGTTAAAGCCATTGCCGTTAACCCAGAAAATCCCTCCACCTTCGTTGAAATCACCCCGCCGATGCCGCAGCCCGGCGAGTACGATCTGCTGGTGGAGGTGAAAGCCGTCTCCGTAAACCCGGTGGACACCAAGGTACATGCAGGTATTGCTAAAAGCGGGCTGAAGGAGCCGCGCATTCTCGGGTGGGATGCCAGCGGGATCGTCAAAGCCGTCGGGGCTGGCGTCACCGGATTTAAACCGGGTGACGAAGTATGGTACGCGGGGGATATCACCCGACCGGGCAGCAATACCACGCACCAGCTTATCGATGCGCGCATTGTCGGGCACAAGCCTGCAAACCTTGGCTGGGCCTCTGCGGCAGCACTGCCGCTGACGGCGCTCACCGCGTGGGAAGGCCTGTTTGAACGGCTGAAGATTCAGGATGCCGACGCAGATAAAACGCTGCTGATAATTGGCGGCGCGGGTGGAGTCGGATCGCTGGCGATCCCGTTTGCGAAGCACAACAGCAAGGTGAAGATCGTCGCAACCGCCTCACGAGAAGATTCCGCCCGGTGGTGTCGCGATCGCGGGGCTGACGTTGTCGTAAATTACCGCGACCTGAAGGGTGAACTGGCGAAACAGGGGCTCACCTTTGTGGATTACATTTTTATCCTCAACGACACCGACGGGCACTGGGATGCGGTCAGCGATCTGATTGCCCCTCAGGGACACATTTGTTCCATCGTTGAAAATGCGCATCCGCTAAACCAGGACAAGCTGAAGTCCAAATCTGCCGCCCTGCACTGGGAATTTATGTACACCCGCAGCATGTACCAGACCGCGGATATGGCGCGCCAGGGCGAGATTTTAAATGAGGTGGCGAAGCTGGTGGATAACGGCGTGGTGGAAAGCTCGCTCAGCGAAACGCTGCACGGGCTGAGCGTGGAAAGCATTACCGAAGCGCACCGCATGGTGCTGGAGGGGCATATCCGTGGGAAAGTGGTGGTTGAGTTCTGAGTGGTTTGTTCCCCCTCACCCTGCCCTCTCCCCACGGGGGAGAGGGTAAAGATAGCTCCGTGCGATCCCCTCTCCCCTTTGGGGAGAGGGTTAGGGTGAGGGGTAAGTTTTTTACCCCTGCTCACCCATCATCTCTTTCACCAGCTCGACGCAGCGCAGGAAACGGGTGTCGTAATCCGACTCTTCCACATGCACAAACTCAACGTTGTTCTCGTTGAGCATCTCCACCAGCATGGTCTGGAACTCACGCCTGTCTACCGAGCTGCCCAGGCTGCGCATGCCGTCGGCTACCCATGGGGTGTTGTTTTCCAGCAGGATAACCAGATCAAAGCGGTATTCATCAATCAGCGCCTGCACAAACGGGTGCTCGCGCCCCTCGTACTTTTTACAGAATGCCTGCGTGGTGACGAAATCGGTATCAATAAACGCGACTTTATTGGCGTATTTCACCGCGAAATCAATGTACTGGGCATGACCAAGCGCGATTTTATCGTAGTCGGAATACTGTAATGCCATCTCGTCACCACCGAGGTGTGAGAAGACGTAATCGCGGCCATACTCCCACGCACTGGTGGTATTGAAGATATTCGCCAGCTTATTCACCAGCGTCGATTTCCCGCTGGACTCGCCGCCGAGGATCGCCACCGTACGCACGAAGAACGGCTTCACCTCGGTCGGAATGTAGTCCCAGTAGCGGAACGGGTTCTCGCGGATCTGCGCCCCGCTGATGTTCATAAAGGTGCGTTTAGGATCGATCAGCACGGTTTCGATACCCAGATGCTCGCGGAACTGCGGCGCGTCGGACTCTTCAGAGGTGTAGATCCAGTTAGGCGCAATGCCCTTCTCTTCCATAAACGCTTTGATGCCGTTGCTCCACACGTCCCAGCCGTGCGGGTACGGCTCCATGCCCTCTTCGTTAAAGGCATGAATACGAATATTTTTCTGATATTTAAAGGTCTGAAGCAGCCAGCGCAGGCGATCCGGCACGGTGGGCTGCTGCGACATGGCGCTGTCTTCAAACAGCTGGCGATCGCGGGTTTCATCATAACCCATGATGATATGCAGCTCGTCGACCTGGCTACAGGCGCGCTGGATCAGATAGATATGCCCGGTATGCAGCGGGTAGAACTTACCGAACACCACGCCAATGTTCTTTTGCATCCGCGGAAATTCAAGCCCCAGAAAACGGTGCAGCGCTTCCAGCTTCTGCGCGCTGGGGCTTTTGATTTTGGCGTTCAGCAGTTGGCTCAGGTAGCCCTTGGTCATGCCGCTGGCGTCCGCTACCTGCTGTAATGTGCAACCCTTCTGGCGGATAGCGGTCTTGATGTAGTCAAATGATGACATAAATTACGGTGCCTCCTGCAAAATCGAATACGTAATTATAAGTCGTCAAAGACATTTAACGCATCTGCGAGTTTTTTAACGCCAAAAACCTGCATCCCTTCCGGGATTTTTTTCGGCACGTTGGCGGCCGGAACAATTGCGCGGCGGAAGCCATGTTTTGCCGCTTCGGAGATACGCTCCTGACCGCTCGGCACCGGGCGAATTTCGCCCGCCAGCCCTACTTCGCCAAATACCACCAGATCCTGCGGCAACGGTCTGTCGCGCAGGCTGGAGACCATCGCCAGCAACAGCGCCAGATCCGCGCTGGTTTCCGTAACCTTCACCCCACCAACCACGTTGACGAACACGTCCTGATCCGCCATTTGCAGGCCGCCGTGACGGTGCAACACCGCCAGCAGGATCGCCAGGCGGTTCTGTTCCAGACCGACCGCCACGCGCCGCGGGTTGCCCATCATCGAGTGATCCACCAGCGCCTGAATTTCAACCAGCAGCGGACGCGTCCCCTCCCACAGCACCATCACCGAACTACCGGACGTAATTTCGTCGCCACGGCTCAGGAAGATGGCCGACGGGTTGCTGACTTCGCGCAGCCCCTGCTCGGTCATGGCAAACACGCCCAGTTCATTCACCGCGCCGAAGCGGTTTTTATGGCTGCGCAGGGTACGAAAACGGGAATCCGCATCGCCGTCGAGCATCACCGAGCAGTCGATACAGTGCTCAAGCACTTTCGGGCCGGCCAGCGAGCCGTCTTTGGTGACGTGGCCCACCATCACTATCGCTACGCCGCGCGTTTTGGCAAAGCGCGTTAAGTACGCAGCCGTTTCACGCACCTGCGCCACGCTCCCCGGTGACGACTGAATGTCCGCCATGTGCATCACCTGGATGGAGTCGATCACCATGAGCTTCGGCTGCTCTTCTTCGGCAATCATGCAGATCTGCTCGATGCTGGTTTCCGAGAGCATATTCAGATTGCCGGTCGGCAGACCGAGGCGGTGCGCGCGCATCGCCACCTGCTGGAGTGACTCTTCGCCTGTGACGTACAGGGTTTTCATCTGTTCGGCGAGCTTGCAGAGCGTTTGCAGCAGCAGGGTCGATTTACCCGCGCCCGGGTTACCGCCGATCAGAATAGCGCTGCCCGGCACTACGCCACCGCCGAGCACGCGGTCAAATTCTTTGAATCCGGTTGAGAAGCGCGGCAGCGCCTCAAGGCTGATATCCGAAAGTTTTTGTACCTTCGACACGCCTGCATTGCCCGCATAGCCGCTCAGGCGTTCATTGCGGGCCACGCTCGGCGAAGCCGCCACACCACGCACTTCGGTGATGGTGTTCCAGGCATGACAGGCGCTGCATTGCCCCTGCCAGCGCGGATAATCCGCACCACATTCATTACAGACAAATGCGCGTTTTGGAGCTTTCGCCACGGTTTACCTCGTTATTTCTGTGCGGTCTGCGCGCCGGATAGCGCTGACGCTTACCCGGCCTACAAAAGCAGGCCGCTATTTTTGATTAATGCTGCCGGAGAGAATGCAGAACACGCCCATCAGGTCAGCATGACGGATAGTGACTTCCGTCTTTTCATTCACTTTCGGCTTGGCGTGGTAGGCAATACCCAGTCCGGCAACTTTGATCATCGGCAGATCGTTCGCGCCATCGCCGATGGCGACGGTCTGTTCGACCGGAATGGCGTATTTCTCCGCCAGACGCGTCAGCGTATTGGCTTTGTACTGCGCATCCACGATGTCGCCAATCACTTGTCCGGTGAGTTTGCCGTCCATGATCTCCAGCTCGTTTGCCACCACGGTGGTCAGACGCAGCTTGTCACGCAGGTAATCGGCAAAGAAGGTGAACCCACCGGAGGCAATCGCCACTTTCCAGCCGAGCGTCTCCAGCTTGAGCACCAGCTGCGTCAGCCCTGGCATCAGGGGCAGTTCATCGCGCACCTGAAGCAAAATGTTCGCATCGGCTCCCTTCAGGGTCGCCACGCGTTGTCTCAGGCTGGCGGTGAAATCCAGCTCGCCGCGCATCGCGCGCTCGGTGACTTCCGCCACCAACTCGCCGCTGCCCGCCAGTTTAGCGATCTCGTCGATACATTCGATCTGAATGGCGGTAGAGTCCATGTCCATCACCAGCAGGCCAGGCGTTTTCAGGTGTGGAATTTTGCCGAGCGGGGCTACGTCCAGCCCGGCGTCGTGCGCCAGACGCGTGGCGCGCTGCGTCAGGGAACCCGCCAGGCGAATAACCTGATAATCTTCCACACACCAGGCCGCAACGATGACCATCGCTGCGCCCAGTTTAGTTTGATACTGGGTGAGGCGTTGCTTATCCAGGCCGCGTCCGTACAGCAGCCAGCCGCTGCGGCCAGCGTGGTAATCGAGAGGCATCACCTCATCGCCACTTAAAGAGAGCGGCAATCCTGGCCATAAAGAGACATCCGTTGGCAGGTCGCACCAGGTAATGTTCGGCATTGAAGCTCCTGTAATTTCGTTCGCGCCGGAAGGTTCCAGAGGGAAAATAACGCATGAGGCTACCCTGTAACCATCACTTCTGGCAACATTAAGCCGTAAATTTTAAGCAGGTGGAATATGGCTCGCGCAAAACTGAAATTCCGGCTTCATCGCGCCGTGATTGTCCTGATCTGTCTCGCACTATTAGTGGCGCTTATGCAGGGGGCATCCTGGTTTAGCCAGAATCACCAACGACAGCGTAACCCACAGTTTGAAGAACTGGCCCGTACGCTGGCGCGCCAGGTGACGCTCAACGTTGCGCCGTCTATGCGCACCGAAACGCCGGATGACAAGCGAATAGCCCAGGTATTGCGCCAGCTTACGGAAAACAGCCGCATTCTGGATGCGGGCGTGTACGATGAACAGGGCGACCTGATTGCCCGCGCGGGTGAGCATGTCGACGTGCGCGACAGGCTGGCGCTGGACGGCAAAAAAGCTGGCGGTTATTTCAATCAACAAATCGTTGAACCCATTCAGGGCAAGAATGGCCCACTCGGCTATTTACGTCTGACACTCGACACCCACACCCTGCCAACCGAAGCCAAACAGGTGGATAACACCACCAATATTTTGCGCCTGATGCTGCTGCTCTCGCTGGCGATTGGCGTGGTACTGGCGCGCACGCTGCTGCAAGGCAAACGCACCCGCTGGCAGCAGTCGCCGTTCCTGTTAACCGCCAGCAAGTCAGTTCCCGAAGAGGAAGAGAGCGAGAAGAAAGAATAGTGATAAAGTAGGCGGATGATTCGGAAAAGGAACTCTGCCATGTCGACGTTACGCCTGCTTATCTCTGACTCTTACGATCCCTGGTTTAATCTCGCGGTGGAAGAGTGCATCTTCCGCCAGATGCCCGCCACCCAGCGCGTCCTGTTTCTCTGGCGCAACGCTGATACGGTCGTTATTGGCCGCGCGCAAAATCCGTGGAAAGAGTGTAACACCCGCCGTATGGAAGAGGACAACGTCCGCCTGGCGCGCCGCAGCAGCGGCGGCGGTGCGGTGTTCCACGATCTCGGCAACACCTGCTTTACCTTTATGGCGGGCAAGCCGGAATACGACAAAACCATCTCGACCTCCATTGTGCTCAACGCGCTCAATTCGCTCGGCGTGACGGCTGAAGCCTCGGGTCGTAACGATCTGGTGGTGAAAACACCTGAAGGCGACCGGAAAGTGTCAGGCTCAGCCTACCGCGAAACGATGGATCGCGGATTCCACCACGGCACATTATTGCTGAATGCCGATCTGAGCCGTCTGGCAAACTATCTGAACCCGGACAAGAAAAAGCTCCAGGCGAAAGGCATTACCTCCGTGCGCGGTCGCGTGGCGAATCTGGTGGAGCTACTGCCGGGGATTACCCATGAACGCATTTGCGATGCGATCCGTGAAGCCTTCTTCGAACATTACGGTGAGCGGGTAGAAGCTGAAGTGATCTCCCCTGACAAAACACCGGACCTGCCCAACTTCGCGGAAACCTTTGCGCGCCAGAGCAGCTGGGAGTGGAACTTCGGTCAGGCACCGGCGTTTTCACACCTGCTGGATGAGCGATTTACATGGGGCGGCGTTGAGCTGCACTTTGACGTGGAGAAGGGCCATATTACCCGCACGCAGGTCTTTACGGATAGTCTCAATCCTGCACCGCTGGAGGCGCTGGCCGCACGTTTACAGGGCTGTCTGTATCGGGCGGATATGCTGCAGCAGGAGTGTGATGCATTAATTGGGGATTTTCCGGAGCAGGAAAAAGAGCTGCGGGATGTATCGGCGTGGATTGCTCAGGCCGTGCGCTAGTAAAAAAGCCCGCTGGCGCTGCGCTTAGCGGGCCTACAAAACCGTAGGCCGGGTCAGGCGAGGCCGCCACCCGGCACAACAGCTCTTACTCTTTATCGCCCAGCAGAACAGATTCCAGCGCGATTTTGATCATGTCGTTGAAGGTGGTCTGACGCTCGGCAGCGGTGGTCTGCTCGTGAGTACGGATATGGTCAGACACGGTGCAGATGGTCAGCGCTTTCGCACCGAATTCAGCCGCCACGCCGTAAATACCGGCCGCTTCCATTTCTACGCCCAGAATGCCGTATTTTTCCATCACGTCGAACATATCGCCTTCTGGCGAGTAGAACAGATCGGCAGAGAACAGGTTGCCCACGCGCGCGTCAACGCCCAGCGCTTTTGCTGCGTCAACCGCGTTACGCACCATGTCAAAATCAGCGATGGCCGCAAAGTCATGATCTTTAAAGCGAATGCGGTTGACTTTAGAGTCGGTGCACGCGCCCATGCCGATCACCACGTCACGCAGCTTAACGTCCATGCGCACCGCGCCGCAGGAGCCGACACGGATGATTTTCTTCACACCGAAATCGGTGATCAGCTCTTTGGTGTAGATGGAGCAGGATGGGATACCCATGCCGTGACCCATCACGGAGATTTTGCGGCCTTTATAGGTACCGGTGAAGCCCAGCATGCCACGCACGTTGTTCACTTCACGCACGTCTTCCAGGAAGGTTTCTGCAATGTGTTTCGCGCGCAGCGGGTCGCCCGGCATCAATACGACGTCAGCGAAATCACCCATTTCTGCATTAATGTGAGGAGTTGCCATCTTCAGTTCCTTTTACATTGTTGTTTTTGCCGGGTGGCGGCTGCGCCTTACCCGGCCTACATTCTGTTCTCCCTCTCCCTGTGGGAGAGGGTCGGGGTGAGGGCATCAGGCCTCACCCAATCCGTTTAGAACATAGCCTTGCCATATTCCATGTCAGACGTACCAAAGTATTTCGCAATCGTCTGGCCGATGTCCGCGAAGGTTTCACGATGACCCAGCGAGCCCGGTTTGACTTTCGGGCCGTACACCAGCACCGGAATGTGCTCACGGGTGTGGTCGGTACCGGTCCAGGTCGGGTCACAGCCATGGTCAGCGGTCAGGATCAGAATGTCATCTTCCCCCACCAGCTCCATCAACTCTGGCAGACGGCGGTCAAACAGCTCCAGACCCGCAGCATACCCGGCAACGTCGCGACGGTGGCCCCAGGAGGAGTCGAAGTCCACGAAGTTGGTGAAGACAATGGTCTTGTCGCCCGCTTCTTTCATCTCTTTGATGGTGGCGTCGAACAGCGCATCCAGACCGGTCGCTTTGACCTTTTTGGTGATGCCGCAGTTAGCGTAGATGTCCGCGATTTTACCTACGGAAACGACATGGCCGTCTTTCTCGTCGACGAGTTTTTGCAGCACGGTCGGCGCCGGTGGCTCCACGGCCAGATCGTGACGGTTGCCGGTACGCTGGAAGTTACCCGCTTTGTCGCCGATAAACGGACGCGCGATAACACGGCCAATGTTGTAGCCGCCTTCGGTCAGCTCTTCACGGGCGATCTCGCACAGCTCGTACAGTTTATCCAGGCCAAACGTCTCTTCGTGGCAGGCGATCTGGAACACAGAGTCAGCAGAGGTATAGAAAATCGGTTTGCCGGTTTTCATGTGCTCTTCGCCGAGCTGATCCAGAATCACGGTACCGGAAGAGTGGCAGTTGCCGAGGTAGCCCGGCAGGTTGGCGCGCTTCACCAGCTTATCGAGCAGCTCCTGCGGGAAGCTGTTCTCGTGATCGGAGAAGTAACCCCAGTCAAACAGCACCGGCACGCCAGCGATTTCCCAGTGACCGGACGGCGTATCTTTACCGGAAGAGAGCTCGTGCGCCCACGCGTAGGCGCCCACCACTTCCGCGTTTCCGTCCATACCGGCTGCGATTTTACCGGTAGAACCTTCATGCGCTTTTACCAGCCCGAGGCGGGTCAGGTTTGGCAGGTTCAGAGGGCCTTTACGACCGTTGTCCGCTTCGCCTTTTGCACAGGCTTCCGCGATGTGACCCAGGGTATCGGAACCCACGTCACCAAAACGTTCTGCATCTTCGGTTGCGCCGATGCCGAATGAGTCCAGCACCATAATAAATGCACGTTTCATAATTGTTCTCCGTACTTAGTGCTTCATAAAAATGCGATCAGATCAGTATACCGCTATTCAGTGATACGACGATAGACCGTCGGTGTGGTTTCCGGTGCTTTATCGTCAAGAGTTATTGCCGCCTTCACCGCTTTCGCCGCGTCCTGCCAGCTGGCTTCGTCTTTCGCGTGGATCACCACCAGCGGACGTTGGCCGTCAACGCTGTCGCCCAGACGGGCCATATCGGTAAAGCCGACGCTGTAATCAATGGTGTCCGATGCCTGACGACGACCGCCGCCCATAGACACGACCGCCATGCCGAGCGCGCGGGTATCCATAGCCGAGACAAAGCCTTCACTGTCCGCATAGACCGCTTTGCTGAGCATCGCGGTGGGCAGGTATTTCGCGTAGTTTTCCACGAAGTCGGTCGGGCCTTTCTGCGCCGCCACCATCCGACCAAAGATCTCCGCCGCTTTGCCGTTGTCCAGCACCGCCTGAAGCTTCGCGCGCGCGTCAGCGTCGTCTTTGGCCAGCTTGCCGGAGATTAACATCTCAACGCACAGCGCCATGGTGACATCGAACAGGCGCGGGTTACGGTATTCGCCTGTGAGGAACTGCACGGCCTCGCGGACTTCAACGGCGTTACCGGCGCTGGACGCCAGCACCTGGTTCATGTCCGTCAGCAGTGCGGTGGTGCGCACGCCCGCGCCGTTGGAAACGCCAACGATCGCTTCAGCCAGCGCCTCAGAGAGTTCATAGGTCGGCATAAACGCGCCGCTGCCCACTTTCACATCCATCACCAGCGCGTCCAGCCCTTCCGCCAGCTTTTTGGCGAGGATAGAGGCGGTGATCAGCGGGATGGAGTCTACGGTCGCGGTAATGTCACGCGTCGCGTAGAAACGCTTGTCTGCTGGCGCAAGAGAGCTGGTCTGGCCGATAATCGCCACGCCAACGTCTTTAATAATGTCGCGGAAGCGGTTGTCATCCGGGAAGATATCGAAGCCCGGAATGGCTTCCAGTTTGTCGAGCGTACCGCCGGTATGACCCAGGCCGCGCCCGGAAATCATCGGGATGTAACCGCCGCAGGCTGCCACCATCGGGCCAAGCATCAGGGAGGTCACGTCACCCACGCCGCCGGTGGAGTGTTTGTCCACAATAGGGCCGTTGAGGTGGAGGCTTTTCCAGTCCAGAACGGTTCCTGAATCTCGCATCGCCATGGTCAGGGACACGCGCTCAGGCATCGACATATCGTGGAAGAAAATGGTCATCGCCAGAGCCGCAATCTGCCCTTCAGAGATGGTGTTATCACGAATGCCGTTGATAAAGAAGCGGATCTCTTCGTCGCTTAATGCATGACCATCACGTTTTTTACGAATAATTTCTTGTGCGAGAAACACGGTAACCTCCATGCGGAATCGGGTGAATGGCGGCGGGTATGTTGACCCGCCCTACGATCCTGTAGGCCGGGTTAGCGTAGCGCCACCCGGCAATTCAAACTTAGTAGCTGCTTGCGCTCTTACCGTCACCGTGACCCAGCGCTTTCAGCAGGCTGGCCAGCAGGCTGGACGCGCCGAAGCGGTAGTGGCGGGAGTCCGCCCAGTCGGCGCCGAACAGCTCGTCGGCAATCGCCAGGAACTGCTGCGCGTCTTCTGCGGTACGCACGCCGCCTGCCGGTTTGAAGCCAACGGTTTTGGACACGCCCATATCACGGATAACTTCCATCATGATGCGCGCGCTTTCCGGAGTCGCGTTGACCGGCACTTTACCGGTAGAGGTTTTAATGAAATCCGCGCCCGCTTTGATAGCGATTTCAGACGCTTTACGAATCAGCGACTCTTCTTTCAGCTCGCCGGTTTCGATGATCACTTTAAGCAGCACGTTTGCCGCCGCACATGCGTCTTTACAGGCTTTCACCAGGTCAAAACCGACCTGCTCGTTGCCGGCGATCAGCGCGCGGTACGGGAATACCACGTCAACTTCGTCTGCGCCGTACGCAATCGCCGCGCGGGTTTCCGCCAGCGCGATCTCGATGTCGTCATTACCGTGCGGGAAGTTAGTCACGGTCGCAATGCGCACGTCCGGCGTGCCCTGTTCTTTCAGCGTCTTGCGGGCAATCGGGATAAAGCGCGGGTAGATACAGACGGCGGCGGTATTACCCACTGGCGTTTTTGCCTGATGGCACAGGGCGATGACTTTTTCATTGGTGTCGTCATCATTCAGGGTGGTCAGGTCCATCAGTTTCAACGCGCGCAGGCTGCTTGCAGTTAAATCGGTCATAACATTCTCCAACGGCAGTGCCGTATAAATTTTACCTTGCGGGTCTGTGAGTATTCTAACATTCACCCGCATCCACACTTCGACATTCATCACAGTTAATGAAAACTGTGTGCAAATTTGCATTACTGTAATGAGATCTTCTTCAAACTTTCATGCGTCAACCGCCGACAAAAGCAGCGATACCCCCTGTCGGATCAAAAGCCCCGGCAGGCTGGCTTCTTACAATTCGTTCACCATCCGCAGAACCCTCAAGGAAGTTGAACATGCCCGACGCCCTGCAACGACGATGCCAGCACATTGTGACCAGCCCGGTGTTAACCCCGGAACAAAAACGTCATTTTCTGGCGCTGGAAGCGGAGAACAATCTGCTCTATCCCGCTCTGCCAGAGGCGGCCCGCGCCGCGCTGGACGAGGGATACATCTGCGACATGTTCGAAGGCCATGCGCCTTACAAACCGCGCTACGTGCTGCCGGACTACGCTAAATTTCTGGCTAACGGCTCAGAATGGCTGGAGCTGGAAGGGGCGAAAGATCTGGATGATGCCCTCTCACTGCTCACTATCCTTTATCACCATGTTCCGTCCGTCACATCGATGCCAGTCTATCTGGGTCAGCTCGATGAGATACTCAACCCATATGTTAAAATTCTAACACAGGATGAAATCGATAGCCGAATAAAACGTTTCTGGCGTTACCTGGACAGAACCCTGCCCGATGCCTTTATGCATGCCAATATCGGCCCGGCGGATACGCCCGTCACGCGTGCCATTTTGCGAGCGGACGCAGAGCTGAAGCAGGTCGCGCCGAACCTGACCTTTATTTACGACCCGGACGTCACCCCTGACGATCTGCTGCTGAGCGTGGCGAAAAACATTTGTGAGTGTAGTAAGCCGCATATTTCCAATGGCCCGGTAAATGATAAAATTTTCACAAAAGGTCGCTATGGCGTGGTGAGCTGTTACAACTCCCTGCCGCTGGCGGGCGGCGGCAGCACGCTGGTGCGCCTTAACCTGAAAGCGATTGCGGAGCACAGCCGCTCACCGGAAGACTTTTTCACCCGTACCCTTCCCCACTACTGCCAGCAACAAATCGCGATCATCAATGCGCGCTGCGATTTTTTATATGAACAATCCGGCTTCTTTGAGAATAGCTTCCTGGTGAAAGAGGGGCTGATTGATGCCGATCGTTTTGTACCGATGTTTGGCATGTACGGTCTGGCCGAAGCGGTAAACGTGCTGTGCGAGAAAGCAGGCATTACGGGACGGTACGGTAAAAACGAGCAGGCCAATGCGCTGGGTTACCGCATCAGTGAACAGCTGGCGGCGTTCGTTGAAAACACGCCGGTGAAACACGGCTGGCAGCACCGCGCGATGCTGCACGCGCAGTCAGGGATCAGTTCTGATTCAGGCACCACGCCGGGGGCGCGTCTGCCGTACGGTGACGAGCCAGATCCCATCAGCCACCTGCTGGCCGTAGCCCCGCACCATAAACATTATCATTCGGGGATCAGCGATATTCTCACCCTGGATGAGACGGTTAAACGCAATCCTCAGGCGGTGGTGCAGCTGTGCCTGGGGGCGTTCAACGCCGGTATGCGTGAGTTCACCGCGAATGTGGCCGGAAACGACCTGGTGCGCGTTACCGGGTATATGGTGCGGCTCTCCGATCTGGAGAAATATCGGGAGGCCGGCTCGCGCACCAACACCACCTGGCTCGGCGAGGAGGCCGCGCGCAATACCCGTATTCTGGAACGTCAGCCACGCGTGATAAGCCATGAACAGCAGATGCGCTTTAGTTAGTCAGGTTATTCCCTTCTCCTGCGTGGACGGGCCGGGCAGCCGCCTGGCGCTGTTCCTCCAGGGCTGTAACCTGCGCTGCAAAACCTGCCACAACCCGTGGACCATCGGGCGCTGCAACGACTGCGGCGACTGTGTTCCCCACTGTCCTCATGATGCGCTGACGATTCAGGCCGGGCGCGTCTGGTGGCAGGAGAGTCACTGTCAGCAGTGCGATACCTGCCTGCACCTGTGTCAGCAGCAGGCGACGCCGATGGCGCAGCGATACAGCGTCGAGGAGATCCTCTCACGGATCCGCACGTCCGCGCCGTTTATTGAGGGCGTGAGCGTCAGCGGGGGTGAAGCCACCACGCAGCTGCCGTTTGTGGTTGCGCTGTTCACCGCGATCAAAGCCGATCCGTCCCTGCGCCATCTGACGTGCCTGGTGGACAGCAACGGCCTGTTAAGCGAAACCGGCTGGCAAAAGCTGTTACCGGTGTTTGACGGCGCGATGGTGGATCTGAAAGCCTGGGGCAATGAACATCACCGTTTTCTGACCGGGCGCGAAAACACGCTGATCAAGCAGAGCATCCGCTGGCTGGCCGATCGTCATCGCCTGACGGAGCTGCGCCTGCTGGTGATCCCCGATCGGTGTGATTATCTGCAACATCTGTCATCGCTGACCGCTTTTATCCACGCGTTGGGGAACGTTCCGGTGCGGATCAACGCGTTTCATGCCCATGGGGTTTACGGGGAGGCGGCGCGATGGCGGAGCGCCACGCCGGAGGACATCGAGCCGCTGGCGCAGGCCCTGGAACGACAGCAGATCACGGTGATCCGCCCGGCCCTTTATCTATAGCGTGATGCCGAAGACCGCGCGGGTATTTTCCAGCAGCGCGCTGGCAATCACATCTTCAGGCTCCTGACGCAGCTCGCACAGCACATCAAAAACGCGCGCCGCCTGCTCCGGGCGGTTGGGCTGGCCCTGAAAACCATTCAGCGGCATGTCAGGGGCATCCGTTTCCAGAAGGAACGAAGACAGGGGGAGTTGCGCCATCACATCCCGGGTTTTGCTGGCACGCGGATAGGTGATAGTGCCACCGACACCAATTTTATAGCCCAGCTCGATAAAACGCTGCGCCTGCTGAAGGCTTCCAGCGAAACCATGGACCACGCCCCTGCGCGGCACGTCGATGCGCTTCAGGTGCATCGCCAGTTTGTCATGGGTACGCCTGGAGTGGAGGATCACCGGCAGATCGTGGCGCTTTGCCAGCCGGAGCTGCGCATCCAGGATCGTCTGCTGGCGCTCAAACTGCGGATCTTCACGATAGAGATCGAGGCCGATCTCACCGATGGCAACCAGCTTCGTATCCGCGTTTTGCAGCGTGGCATCCAGCCTGTCGAGATGGTCATCAAGATGGTGCTCAATCACGATCGGATGCAGACCCAGCGCGGCATACAGCGCATCGTGACCCCGGGCAAGCGCCAGGACTTTCTCGAATCTCGCCGCTTCAATAGCAGGCACAATAATGGCTCTCACACCGGCCTCAGCCGCACGCGCAATACTTGATGTTTCCTCCCCGCTAAACGGCGGGAAATCAAAGTGGCAATGGGTATCGATAAAAGAGTGCGTCACGCCAGGTCCTCGTTATCGAGTATGCCGTCGTTGGCCTGCGGCGCGTCCACCAGCGGCATCGCCACCGCGTCATTGGCCACACTAGCGGGTGGCAATATGATGCTTTTATGCCGATGAAGAGGCGGTTGCTCGGCCAGCATTTTCCCGACGGTCGCCAGGAAGTATCGCCCGCATAGCCGCCCCGTTTTGTAATCCATACGCAACGCAGGCAGCCGACTGCCCAGCGCCATGCTCAGCAGCGGCTTCGGCGGATAAATTTCAAAGATGCGCAGCTTGCCCGGTGGTTTTTCAATAAAACGCTGCATCGCGCCGTAGGTGGTTTCATGCTGCTTCGCGATATTCACCAGCGGTTGCAGGCTGCTGTCGCCCAGCCAGCGTTCCATCCGTTTAAACCACTGTGGGGTGTAATACATCTGAGAAGGCACCGTGCGGATCACCACAATGGTTTTCGCCCCGCGCCGTGCGGCCTCCTGTACCGGCACCGCGTCGCTGATACCGCCGTCAAGATAGTTTATCCCCTCCAGCAGCGCGCCGGTACGGTAGAAACCCGGGATCGCGCTGGAAGCGCGAATGATATCCAGCCAGTTCTCTTTCTGCGGCGAAAAGTAACCCGGTGAATAGTCATCGCCACGGCTGGCGCACATCCAGAACGCTTTGCCGGTATCGAACAGTCGTGACGCGGTATCCATGGCCAGCGGCATCTGGCTGGAGGTGGCATCCAGTAACCAGTCGAGATCGATCAGGTTCCCGCCGCGCACGAAGCGTACCGGATTGAAGAATTCTTTGGAGGTGGTGTAGCGCATAATCACTTTGCGCGCATAGCCGGGCTGGTTGCAGACATAGGCGGAGAGGTTCTGCGCCCCGGCAGAGGTACCGAAGTAGAGATCGAACGGGTTGAATTGCGCGCGCATAAATTCGTCGAGCACGCCGGCGGTAAAAATACCGCGCTGCCCGCCCCCTTCACAGACCAGAGCAAGCTGGCCTGCATGAAACGGTTTTAACGTCAGCGGCGCAATATTGCCGAGCGTCACGGGAATTCGTTGCCCCACCTCTGCCTTCCTGTTTTCATTATTTTGATGAGACACAGTAACGCACATTCCCGATGGTTCTCAAACGAGAAAAAGCCAGTCACGAGGACTGGCTTGAGTTTGTTTAATAACTATTGCGTTTGCTACGGGCGACGTCGACCCGTAAACAGGCTGACCAGGAACAGAATAATACCGACGACGAAAACAATTTTCGCTGCCCATGCCGCGGTACCCGCCAGTCCACCAAAGCCCAATGCGGCGGCAATTAACGCGATAACCAGAAATATAATGCCCCAACGAAACATAAGCCTCTCCTTTACCATAGTTAATGTCGGCCGCTAAACGTGAGCGCTCAGGTCACTCACCGGCTTTTCCAGAGTCGTTTTTATTTCGCCCGCGGTTTTCAGCCAGACGGGCGAGTGGTACTGCTTTACTTCGTTTTCAGATCGTTTTTGACGCTTTTCACACCATCAATAGCTTTCGCAATTGACTCGGCACGATCGCTTTGTGCCTGGTTCTCAACCGTACCGGACAGCTGGACCACACCATCAGTGGTTTCAACTTTCACCATACGGGATGGCACGATGTCGTCAGCTAACAGTTTAGCTTTGATTTCGCTGGTAGTTGCTGCATCTCCGGCATAGCCCTTCACCGACGATTCTTTGCTGTCACGTACGTGCAGTTTGTCGCTTACAGAGCTTACGCCCTCAACGCCTTTCGCTACTTTAACGGCCTCTTCAGCCTGAGTCTGGCTTTCAACGAAACCGCTCAGAGTGACAACCTTGTTGTCGGTTTTAACAGAAATATCGGTGCTCTTAATGGATTCATGATCCACCAGTGCGGCTTTCACTTTTGCTGTGATAGAGCTGTCATCCATGAAATTACCGACTTTATTCATAGAGCTATCGATTTTTTCCCCTGCGGTATTAGCGGTATTTTGCGCTTTATCCATGGTGCTGGATTCCGCCAGAGCAGAACCGCTTACCAGGACACTACCCAACGTTACAGCCAGCAGAGTTTTAGAAATCTTCAGTCTTGTCATATTCATCGATTTATTCCTGTGTTTTGCCCGTTATTTGGGCGACATACTTCCCTAAATCTTGGTTTTATATATTGCGAATTAACACACGGGCGAAATGGAGAACCAGTGGACATGCATTGAACAGTTAATTCATCCACGCCCGGTGCTAAACACTGAGTTAAATATAGATCACAATCAGAGGGGTGCATTCAGAATTGGGGAAAAAACGAACGAATAGCGAAAAATTACGTTGAATTAAGAACATTCCGCAAGGGTTTAATAACACTGGAATTAAAGAAGAGCACGGCGGCTGCCGTGCTCTGTGAGGGAATTAATGCTCGCGCGTTTTGCGGAACTGAACGTCGGGATAACGTTCCTGCGTCAGGTTCAGGTTAACCATAGTCGGGGCGATATAGGTCAGATTATCGCCACCGTCCAGCGCCAGCTGAACTTCGTTCTTACGCTTAAACTCTTCGAATTTCTTCACGTCTGAACATTCAACCCACCGCGCGGTCGCCACGTTCACCGATTCGTAAATCGCTTCCACGTTGTACTCGCTCTTAAGACGGGCAACTACCACGTCAAATTGGAGCACACCCACCGCGCCCACGATCAGATCGTTGTTGGCGATAGGGCGGAACACCTGTACAGCCCCCTCTTCCGAAAGCTGGACCAGGCCTTTCAGCAGCTGCTTCTGCTTAAGCGGATCGCGCAGGCGAATGCGGCGGAACAGTTCCGGCGCGAAGTTCGGGATACCGGTGAACTTCATCATTTCGCCCTGCGTGAAGGTATCGCCGATCTGAATGGTACCGTGGTTGTGTAAACCAATGATGTCACCCGGATAGGCTTCTTCCACGTGGGAACGGTCGCCCGCCATGAAGGTCAGCGCGTCGGAAATCACTACGTCTTTACCAATACGCACCTGACGCAGCTTCATGCCCTTTTCGTACTTACCGGAAACCACGCGCATAAAGGCGACGCGGTCACGGTGTTTCGGGTCCATGTTGGCCTGAATTTTAAAGACGAAGCCGGAGAACTTCTCTTCCTTCGCTTCTACTTCGCGGGTGTCGGTTTTACGCGGCATCGGCTGCGGGGCCCACTCAACCAGACCGTCGAGCATATGGTCAACGCCGAAGTTGCCGAGTGCAGTACCGAAGAAGACCGGGGTAATTTCACCGCTCAGGAACAGTTCTCTGTCGAACTCGTGAGAGGCGCCTTTGACCAGCTCAAGCTCATCGCGTAGTTGCGCGGCCAGCTCTTCACCGACAGCGGCGTCCAGCTCCGGGTTGTCCAGCCCTTTCACGATGCGGACTTCCTGAATAGTGTGGCCCTTACCGGTCTGATACAGGTAGGTTTCGTCTTTATAGAGGTGGTAAACCCCTTTGAACAGCTTGCCGCAGCCAATCGGCCAGGTGATTGGCGCGCAGGCGATTTTCAGCTCGTTTTCCACTTCATCCATCAGCTCCATCGGATCACGGATGTCACGGTCGAGTTTGTTCATAAAGGTGAGGATCGGCGTATCGCGCAGACGAGTGACTTCCATCAGCTTGCGGGTACGATCTTCAACACCTTTCGCGGCGTCGATCACCATCAGGCAGCAGTCCACCGCCGTCAGGGTACGGTAGGTATCTTCGGAGAAGTCTTCGTGCCCCGGGGTGTCCAGCAGGTTCACCAGGCAGTCATGATACGGGAACTGCATCACGGAGGTGGTAATCGAAATACCACGCTGCTTTTCCATCTCCATCCAGTCGGATTTAGCATGCTGGCTGGAGCCACGGCCTTTAACGGTACCCGCGGTCTGGATCGCCTGTCCGAACAGCAGCACCTTCTCGGTGATGGTCGTTTTACCGGCATCCGGGTGCGAGATAATGGCAAAAGTGCGGCGTTTGGCCACCTCTTGCAGATAAGGAGACAACGTCATAATCAATTCTTCTTAGGTAAGCGCGGCAGCAGGCCGCGCATCATGGAATACGAAAAATGCGGCTATTTTACCCATCAACAGGGGGCAGGCAATCATTGTTTACACAGGAGCTGCTCCAGTTCGTTCAATGACGTAACGGTCCAGGTCGGCTCGATGCCTTCCGGCAGCGTGCGGCCATGCGCATTCAGCCAGACGGTCGACAGGCCCGATCTCATACCTCCCAGAATATCAGATTCTGCCGTATCCCCCACCATCAGCACGCGATCGCGGTCAGGATTGCCCGCTTGCGCCAGCGCATAATCGAAAATACGCGGATCCGGCTTCGGCACGCCTACCTCTTCGGAGATCACCAGCGCGTCGAAATGATCGCGCAAGCCAGTGCGTTCAAGGCGGATCTGCTGAAGCGCGGTAAAGCCGTTGGTGATGATCCCAAGCTTCACCTTCCCTTTCAGCGAATCCAGCAGAGAAACGGCGCCGGGCAGCGGCGCGCAGATATCCGCCATCGCATTCAGGAAGGCCTCGTTCAGCACCCCAGGACTGATGTTTAACCGTTCAGCCCAGACGTCAAAACGCTGATGCTGAAGCTGTAACGCGGTGATGGCTCCGTTCTGGTAATCCACCCACAGCGGCTTGTTCACCGCCTGATAGTCCTGAAAATCTTCCGCGGTGAACGTCACGCTATAGTCGAGAAACATCCGCTGTAGGCCGCCGAACGAGTCAAACGTAAACAGCGTTTCGTCGGCATCAAAGAAAATCCAGTCCCATTTCATCGTTACAACCTTATTTTCGTTATCCAATCGGCAGAGCCATGATAATGGCGTCTTCACGTCCCTCTGCGGTGGGGTAGTAGTTACGGCGGATAGTCGCCTCGTTGAAGCCTAAGCTTTCATAGAGCGCGATGGCGGCGACATTGGACGCGCGCACCTCCAGCCACAGGGTGAAAACGTCACGGGTTTCCAGCTCACGAATGAGGTGCTCAAGCAGATCCCTGCCCAGCCCGCGGCGCTGGTAAGCGGGATCGACCGCGATATTAAACAGCGTCGCCTCGTCCAGAACGACCTGCGTGATGGCGAACGCGGCCATCGCACCGTCAACGTCCAGGCGGAGATTTAAATAGCGTTCGCCCTGATTGCTGGCAAACGTCTTTTCGCTCCACGGAAAGGCATGGGCGCGTGTTTCAATCGCGAACGCGGTGGCCAGGTCAGCCGTCGTGAGGGAAGAAATCGT
Organism: Enterobacter sp. DSM 30060; assembly: GCF_013375955.1. NCBI lineage: Bacteria > Pseudomonadati > Pseudomonadota > Gammaproteobacteria > Enterobacterales > Enterobacteriaceae > Enterobacter > Enterobacter sp. DSM 30060. The sequence continues at coordinate 2,424,801 of NZ_CP056118.1, read as the reverse complement.
GTTCATATTCGCAAATTTGTTGCCATAGCGCGCTACGCGCTTTTGGGTTGGCTTTCAGTTCGTCCAGCGCTGGCGAGCTGATCTGGCTTCCTTCAAGAGGTAGCTCATCCACCGCCCCGATTCGCCAGCTGTTACAGCGGCTGTCAGGGGGAAGCATCGCGACGCTTTCGGGCGCCAGCTGTAATACCTGATCGTTTGTCACCTTCAGGGTGCGAAGGACATCCTCAATCAGGGGTTCGTTCAGGGCAGGCGGCGCTTCTGCCACCATCACCAGGCGGACATGCGCAGGGATGGAGATGGCTATTTCGCCCCGCAACGCCGTCGGGCGACGCAAAGCCCACTGGGTGATGCCCAGCTGCTGCAACTGCCAGTCTCGTCGGGATGTCATAGCGAAAACTCCTGTCTCTCAGGCGCGCAAATATAGCAAATGTGTCGAAACTGCGCCATCTACCTACTATAATCCCCGCCTGAGTTTATTGAGGAACAATTCATGTCTGCATTTACCCCGGCAAGTGAAGTCTTGCTGCGTCACAGTGATGATTTCGAAGAAAGCCGTATTCTGTTTGCCGGAGATATGCAGGATGACCTGCCCGCACGTTTCGACTGTGCTGAAAGCCGTGCCCACACCCAATACTACCACCACTGGCAGGTGCTGAGCCGCCAGATGGGCGAGCGCGCACGCTTTAGCCTTGTGGCGGAGCAGAGCGATATTGCTGACTGCGATACGCTCATTTACTACTGGCCGAAGAACAAACCGGAAGCCCAGTTCCAGCTGATGAACCTGCTTTCTCTGCTGCCGGTCGGCTGCGATATTTTTGTCGTCGGTGAGAACCGCAGCGGGGTGCGAAGCGCAGAGCAGATGCTCGAAGGCTACGCGCCCTTGACGAAAATCGACAGCGCCCGACGCTGCGGCCTGTATCATGGCCGTCTGGAAAAACAGACCACTTTTGATGCCAACACCTTCTGGGACGAGTACCAGCTTGACGGCCTGACCATTAAAACCCTGCCGGGTGTGTTTAGCCGTGACGCGCTTGATACGGGCAGCAAGCTGCTGCTGTCCACCCTGACGCCGCACACCAAGGGCAAGGTGCTGGATGTCGGCTGTGGCGCGGGCGTGCTGTCAACGGTTCTCGCCAGCCACTCACCAAAAGTGCGTTTAACCCTGTGTGACGTGAGCGCCCCGGCGGTAGAAGCCAGCCGCGCCACGCTTGCTGCGAATGGCATTGAAGGCGAAGTGATTGCCAGCAACGTCTTCTCCGACGTGACCGGTCGCTTTGACATGATCATCTCTAACCCGCCGTTCCACGACGGGATGGAGACCAGCCTTGAAGCGGCGCAAACGCTGATCCGTGGCGCAACCCGTCACCTTAACAGCGGCGGTGAGCTACGTATTGTGGCGAATGCCTTCCTGGCGTATCCGAAAGTGCTGGATGAAACCTTCGGCTTCCACGAAGTAATCGCCCAGACAGGCCGCTTTAAGGTGTATCGCACCGTGATGACGCGCCAGGCGAAAAAGTAATTCCCCTGCCCGGCGATGGCTGACGCTGCCATCGCCCATTTTTGCAGCAATCAAAACAACGTGCGCAATTTTCTGTTGACGTAAAGCTGAAAACATCTAGAATGCGCCTCCGTGGTTACGATACTTTTACAGTGTCGATGGTATGCGAAGGTGGCGGAATTGGTAGACGCGCTAGCTTCAGGTGTTAGTGTCCTTACGGACGTGGGGGTTCAAGTCCCCCCCCTCGCACCATAAATCACGTTGATATTGCTCGCACTGGGCGAAGGTGGCGGAATTGGTAGACGCGCTAGCTTCAGGTGTTAGTGTCCTTAGGATGTGGGGGTTCGAGTCCCCCCCCTCGCACCAACGAGGCGATATCAAACCAGTAAGATGACTGTGCGAAGGTGGCGGAATTGGTAGACGCGCTAGCTTCAGGTGTTAGTGTCCTTACGGACGTGGGGGTTCAAGTCCCCCCCCTCGCACCAATTATCTTACATCCCTTCAGCAGTACCTCTTTTTTTTCCCTTTTATTTCAAACTCATCAGAATCACCAGCAGTCCACTGATTAGCGCAACGCATGATGGCAACAGCACGTAATGCCGTAACTGTTTGTGCCAGATCATCGCGGATGTCACCAGCAAGCCCGAAACAATCATTGCTTTCCAGACATCAATGGGAAGATCGGCAAACATCAGCCCACCGATAATGGAACCAGGCAGCAATATTCCCCACCCACTTCCCAGCGCTTTGCTCAACATGGTTTCACCTCTCGCACTGATAATGATAACCAGTATCATATGATAGTAATTATCACTTGTCAGCATGCGACGTAAGAAATTGCGCCAGCAATTGCTTTCCCATAATGACAGAGAATGTGTAAGGTGATAAATTGCCCACCTGTTAACTTCCGATAACGTTTTTCTGATAATAAAAATTCAATTTTGTAGCGACCAATAATACATAACAACACCTTGCTCATTGTTTTAATTGATTTTTAATAAAAACGCACGCATATGACATCACAATCCTGGCTGTCCTTAGTCAACAAGAAATATCAGCTTTCTTTACGTTTATTTTTATTTCTGAACGCTGCATCAGCATTGTTCTCGGTAACAAACCCTCTCTATTCCGTTCGTGTGTTATCAGTCCCCCTGTTTGCCGTATTGACTGCCAGCACTGGCTTACTTATCTGGCACTGGAAAAATAGCACGCGAAAAATAAATATCCCTGCTGTTTCAGCTATTTTTGGGTTTTTATGGGCATGGCAGATCGTCTCAAAATTTCTGTTAATAACGCACGATCACGCAACCTATTTAATGATGGCGCTATTAACAGTGCTTTTTATAGGGTCTCTGGCTTTCGCCAGTAATATTAAAGCCTTTACGTTACATTCATTTCCCGCTTTTATATCCTGCCTGTGGCTTAGCCCGTCCGAAAACTGGCTGAGAATGGCCTATTTTTTCGCGCTGCCGGTGGTCGCCATTGGTATCCATCATGTTCTTCAGCGGCGTAATGACCGTTTCGCCCAAGAGCTGCTTTCCGAACTGCTCGAAGAGCGTGAAACCCTGACCGATCTCAGCATGATGGACCCGCTCACCGGCCTATATAACCGTCGCGGGCTGCAAAGCCGGCTTGAGAACCTCCCCAGGCCTGACGCTGGCGAGCACTTTGTGCTGCTGATGGATATCGACCATTTCAAAGCCTACAACGATCATTACGGCCATATGATGGGCGATCAGGCCTTGATCAGGGTCTCGGCTGCGATCCGCGACGCCGTGCGCTCACGCGATGTTGTCGCCCGGTTTGGCGGGGAAGAATTTATGGTGCTGTTAAGTAACATCCCACTGGAGCAAGCGCGCCAGACAGCTGAACGCATACGTCAGAAGGTTTACGATCTCAAAATCCCCCACATGTTTAACGAAAGCGTCGCCACTAACGTGACCATCAGCATTGGCATAGCCATGTTCGAAGGTGAAGACGTTGATGGCGCACTGGCGAAAGCCGATAAAGCCCTCTATGAAGCCAAGCATATGGGACGCAACAGCATTCTGCTGAGCGACGAGCTTCATATCGCCTGAAACCGCCTTCACAGCGCCAGGATAAAACGCTTGCGCTCGGTTTTATCTATAGTTAGGATTGGCAATCATTATCATTTAGATTTGTAATCCACACTATGGCGACTCGTACCGCACACATCGTTGAGCCACTGCTCTGGCGAGCTCCACTCTCCGCCGGAGAAACGACGCTCGCGGATGCCATTCGGGAAAAAATCGCCGTAACACGCGCCCATCTGCTGGATTTCATCAAACTGGATGAAGCACCGCCGCATCATGCTCTGACGCTGACTCAGTGGCAACGACCTGCCGAGCTGCGGTCACTGCTGGCAACCTATTCCGACCATATTTATCGTAACCAACCGACGCTGGCGCGGGAAAATAAACCGCTGCTTTCCCTCTGGGCACAATGGTATATCGGGCTGATGGTGCCGCCTGTCATGCTGGCCCTGTTGACCCAGGAAACGATGCTCGATCTCTCGTCGGAACATTTCCACGTCGAATTCCATGAGACCGGACGCGCCGCCTGTTTCTGGATTGATGTACACGAAGATCCGAGCGCGAGTCACCTGTCAGCGCAGGCGCGTATGGAACGGTTGATTACAAGAGCGCTGGTTCCGGTCATTGATGCGCTGAAAGCGACGGGGGAGATCAACGGCAAACTGATCTGGAGTAATACCGGGTATCTTATCCACTGGTATTTAACGGAGATGAAGCCGCTGCTCGGCGACGAGAAAGTGGATGCGCTGCGTCAGAGCTGTTTCTTTGCCAGACAGCTGTCGGATGGGCGGGATAACCCTCTTTACCGCACCGTGGTTCCGCGTGAGGGACTTCTGGTGCGTCGTACCTGCTGTCAGCGCTACCGTCTGCCGGATGTCCAGCAGTGCGGCGATTGCACGCTTAAGTAGTCTGGCCCTGCCTGAAACCCGCAGAGAGAGGGAACAAACACTAAAAACGGCAACCTGCGTTGCCGTTTTGCTTTTATCTAGGCTACCTGCTGATTTTCCTCTTCCCCATTACGCTGTGCTTCTTCCGCTTCCTGCTGAAGCAACTGTTTCTCGTACACCTTGAAGAACGGGAAATAGATAATGGCGGAAACGCAGGCCAAAACCAGCACCAGAATGGCTGCACGGAAATCCCAGCCCAGCGCCCAGGCGGCACCAACCGGAGCCGGTGCCGTCCACGGCACAACGGAAATCACGCGGCCAATCAGATCAAACTTCATCGCTGCCCATGCCAGCACGGCATTGACCATCGGCGCCAGCAGGAAAGGAATAAAGAACACCGGGTTCATCACAATCGGCGTACCAAAAATCACCGGTTCATTGATATTGAAAATGCTTGGCACCACGCTCAGGCGTCCAATGGAGCGCAGGTGCGCGGAGCGGCTACGCAGGTAACAGAACACCAGCCCCATCGTCGCTCCTGACCCACCGATCACAATAAAGAACGTCCAGAAGGCTTCCATAAAGATGTGTGGTAAAGGCAGGCTCGCCGCCAGCGCGGTCTGGTTCGCCCCCAGGTTCGTCAGCCAGAACATTTGCAGCATACCCGATACAATCGCTGCACCGTGGATCCCGGCAAACCACAGCAGGTGGCCAATCAGCACCGCCAGCAGGATCGCTGGCAGCGAGTCCGCCGCAGAGACCAGCGGTTTGAATATCGACATGATGGCCTGTGGGATCAGCATACCGAACTGCGACTGGATCAACAGACTCAGCGGATAGAGCGTCAGCACTACCACCAGCACCGGGATCAGCAGGTCAAATGAGTTTTTGATCATCGGCGGAACCTGGTCTGGCAGGCGGATCCCGATATTATGTGCTTTCAGGAAACGCATCATCTCAACGCAGTAAATCGCCACCAGGATAGCGGTGAAAATCCCGGTGCCTCCAAGGCTATCAACCGGTAAGGCGCCTTTGGTTTTAGGGGCGGCGACCAGCAGGAACGCCATCAGCGACAGCATCGCGCACATGAACGGATCCAGCTGATGGGTTTTAACGTAATGTTTGCCCAGGTTGTAGGCGATAGCCGCACAGATATAGAGGGACATCACCCCCATCGTCATATCAAACGGCGTCAGAATTTGACCTTCAAACTGCTTCGCCATATCCAGCCAGGCGCGGGCAAAGCCCCAGGTGGTATCTGGCGAAAAAGGTGGGTAAGCGAACACTAATAAAAACGACCCGACAATCATAAACGGCATTGCCGAGATGAACCCGTCACGAATCGCCATAACGTGACGCTGGGAAGAGATGCGCCCGGCAATAGGGCTGACATAATTTTCAACGAAGCGGAAAATCAGATTAAATGCAGCATGGTTGGCAGACATAGCAGATCTCCTGTCAGACGTTCGTTTCGGACGTTCTCACGTCACACGTTGTTCCATACATCAGCGTCACAACCTTGCCGGATCGTGTACCTGCGGTACTGCTCAAACGGAATGGTTTCATAATTAGCTCTTATTATTAGATACAGGGGAAGTTACACACTCAGTATTAATCTCTGCATCACGCTCTGCAACCGGTTACTGTAACCGGTTTCTGTGAATGTGAAGGCGATCCAGAAATCGCCCCTGACGGATATTTGTTACTTAAGGGATATTTACAGCGACTAAATTCTTATGACAGATTACGGAAGATATTTGTCAGGAGGAATCAATGAGTTTGCAGTCTGTACAGCAGTTTTTCGCCGAACACGCTCCGGATATAGAAATCATCGAGCTTAACCAAAGCACAGCGACTGTTGCCCTTGCTGCTGCCGCGCACAACGTTGAACCCGGCCAAATTGCCAAAACGCTGTCACTGAAAATTAAAAATGATGTGATTCTGGTGGTTGCAAAAGGCGATGCGCGTCTGGATAACAAAAAGCTCAAAGAGACATTCGGCGCAAAAGCCCGCATGCTCAGCTGCGATGAGGTAGTAACCCTGACGGGTCATCCTGTTGGCGGCGTCTGCCCTTTTGGACTGGAAAATCCGCTCTCTGTTTACTGTGACATCACTTTAAAACAGTACGCCGAAGTGTTACCCGCAGCGGGCGCCATCCACAGTGCGGTGCGTATATCGCCCGACAGAATGGCGGAACTGACCGCAGCAAAATGGGTTGATGTCTGTATTTGAACGTTGCGCCAGAAAAATTCTGGCGCATCACTTAACACTACGAGAAAGAAGGAACGGTGAGAGCGGAACGGCGTATTTCCCTGACCGGGAGATGCGCCAGGATATCTGCCGCATCCAGTAATCCCACATCAGAATTGACGCCCAGCTTTACCATTGCGTTAAACTTATGCGCCCGGATGGTTTTGATATTGCGTTCAAGCTGTGCCGCAATTTCAGGGATCGAAAAACCCGATGACATATATCGCAGAATCGCCCTTTCAGTTGGGCTTAGCATACGATGCTGGCTCACACACCAGTGATTGTACACGTTGTCGTTCACGTGATGCGTTTCGCTGAGTAATGTCTCCAGCCCCTCCATTAACTGCTTCAGCGGAACCGATTTACTGATAATTCCATGTAAGCGAGAAGGCGAAAGATGGCTGACCAGTCTCGCCTCCATTTCATCAGAGGCCAGCACGATACGCTTGACGTCGCTGTGGGTGAAGGTGAGATCCCGCAAACAGGCCAGACAGTTTCGCCGCTCCTCACGCTCATCGGACAATGAATAAATTACGGCAAAGAATGAGATTTCCGAGAGCGCCGCTTTGAAGTTGTCAAATCTGGCAAACAGGTGCACCTGGTAATGGCTCAGGGCGGGCATCGCAAAAAGATGCTTCAGCCCCATAGCGCTCATTGAGCAGCTTTCGATGACGGCGATATGTTTTGTTGCAGTGGTCTTTTCCATTCCTCAAACTCTCCATAAGCCGACATTAAACTGAGTTCTCGCATTCCCTGGGTACTGCTTATCCACGCGTACATATCGGCATTACTGCGAAGTGATAAGCGACGCATTGCACTGTTTTTCTGTGCACTGATCGTTTTATTACTTTTATTAAGTAGCGTGGCTATTTGGTTGATTCCCCAACCTTTACCTAACAAACGCAACACCTTGCGTTCAGAGTGGGTAAGCGCAATCATTTGCTCACTCTCCTCTTCAATATCAGGATTTTCCGGTATCAATAACGTCTGGCTTATTCGCTCGGCACGTTCACTCCCCGCGCGAATAGCGTTAATTACGCCTTCAATGGGTTCCATATCCGAAAGCAGCGTGCTTTCCGGACGCATAAGAAGCTCTACTGCAAGTGGATAAAGGGGGCGCGAAACGAGGAATATCCAGTGAATATCCCGGTACTGATTCATTAACCCATAATATTGCTCAAGCGTGCCGCGTGGATTACGATACTCACCCGAAATATCGGCAATAACGACCCCAGCGCGACGCAATTGTAATAACGTCAACTCCTGCATCGAACGGCAGTACGTTATCTCAAAATCGGGAAAATGACGCGACATGACGCCACCTAACCCATTTTGCATAACCGGTACTCTGCTGATCACCACTCCGTGTTTACCATTCAATGGCAACATAGACCCTCCCTGTCATGAATTCTTTATTTAAGAACGAACTAACCCTGCAAGGTTAAACACGTTTGCATTCCGAAGTACAAACGGGTTAATACTCGCAAAATAGAACAAATATCACATGGGTTAAGAAACGCCCAATACAGGCCTAATATCGCATAAAGACCATTTAAATTTAATTCAAATTGCGTGAAAAGATCGAAAATATGAAATTAGAAATACTTAATATATTGTTTTTATAAATCCTAATTTCATATTCATTAAATAAATAACAATGCTGTCTTTCCTCCGCCCCCATCGCGCCACTGATCGCACAAATGTTGATCTGGCCCAGCGCAAAGGGCCCTGCACTTTGTGTTAAAAGTAAGCAATCTCTCTTCTCTTCAGGGCGTTTCATGCAGGCAGATCGGTCTACGCAACGTGCCACCACGCGGCTATGTATTCAGTGCGGGCTTTTTCTCTTACAGCACGGCGCAGAAAGCGCCCTCGTCGAAGAGCTCTCCACACGCCTTGGGCTGGCGCTGGGGATGGACAGCGTTGAGAGTTCCATCTCGTCAAATGCCATTGTGCTGACCACCATTAAAGACGGACAGTGCCTGACCTCCACCCGTAAAAATCATGACCGCGGCATTAACATGCACGTCGTGACGGAAGTGCAGCACATCGTGATCCTTGCTGAACACAAGCTGCTCGATCTCCGGGAGATAGAAAAACGTTTCAATCAAATCAAACCCCTCCGGTATCCGCGCTGGCTGGTTGTGCTGATGGTGGGACTGTCCTGCGCCTGCTTCTGCAAGCTCAACGCGGGCGGCTGGGACGGCGCTGTCGTGACCTTCTTTGCCAGCAGCATCGCAATGTATGTCCGCCAGCTGTTGACGCACAGACAGCTACATCCGCAAATTAACTTCTGCATCACGGCATTTGTGGCGACAACCGTATCCGGCCTGCTTTTGCGCCAGCCCTACTTCGCCAGCACGCCTACTATTGCGATGGCCGCCAGCGTATTGCTGCTGGTGCCAGGTTTTCCCTTAATTAATGCCGTCGCTGATATGTTCAAAGGCCATATCAACACCGGTCTGGCGCGCTGGGCGATAGCCAGCCTGCTGACGCTGGCGACCTGTATCGGGGTGGTAATGGCCATGACACTCTGGGGGTTACGCGGATGGGCGTGATGGATTTTATGCTCGCACTGGCACAGGACATGCTCTTGTCTGCCCTTCCCGCCGTTGGTTTTGCGATGGTGTTTAACGTCCCACAGCGTGCATTACCCTGGTGTGCGCTGCTGGGTGCCATTGGCCACGGCTCTCGTATGATCATGATGACAGCGGGCTTTAATATTGAATGGTCGACGTTTATCGCCTCCATGCTGGTTGGCAGCATCGGTATTCAGTGGTCCCGCTGGTATCTGGCGCACCCGAAGGTATTCACCGTGGCGGCAGTGATTCCTATGTTCCCGGGCATTTCAGCCTATACGGCGATGATCTCCGCCGTCAAAATCAGCCATTTTGGCTACAGCGAACCCCAGATGATCCTGCTCCTGAGCAACTTCCTTAAAGCCTCGTCGATCGTGGGTGCGCTCTCCATCGGCCTGTCGATCCCCGGCTTATGGCTTTACCGCAAACGTCCACGCGTATAATAAAATCGCTTGCAATTGTATCGTGCACTATCTATATTCATTTCATGGACGCAAAAACGAACGACACCACCAACGCGCTTCTGCTGGATAACCAGCTCTGTTTTGCCCTCTATTCGGCAAATCTGGCGCTTAACAAGCTGTACCGGCAACTGCTGGCGCCGCTTAACCTGACCTACCCGCAATACCTGGTGATGCTGGTGCTCTGGGAACAGGATGATATTACGGTGTCAGACATTGGCGAGCGGCTGTTCCTGGATTCCGCCACGCTGACTCCCCTGCTGAAACGCCTGGAAAGCGCAGGATTGATCCTCCGCCAGCGTTCCCGTCAGGATGAGCGTCAGGTCGCCGTCACCCTGAGCGACGCGGGTCGGGCGCTGCAACAACAGGCCGTGACGATACCCCACGCCGTGGGCTGTGCAGCGCAGTGTGATACCGACACCATGCTGGAGCTCAAGCAACAGCTCGAAAGTTTGCGCCAACAGCTGCATCGCGCGTAAGGCTGTACTTTACGCGTCTAATTTTAACTTAAAACATCGCGCGCTATTTAATAGCGCATATAAACGTAAGATGAGGAACCTGCCATGTCTTTAGAAAAAGTTGTCTACACTGCCAAAGCCAAAGCAACCGGAGGCCGTGATGGCCGCGCCACGTCTTCCGATGGCGTTCTGGATGTCAAACTGGGTGTGCCAAAAGAGATGGGCGGCATGGGGGGTGAAGTAACCAACCCTGAACAGCTGTTCGCTGCGGGCTACTCCGCCTGCTTCCTGGGCGCAATGAAGTTCGTTGCGGCACGCGATAAATTCGCTCTGCCAAAAGACGCCTTTATTGAAGGCGAAGTAGGGATCGGCCCGCTGCCAACCGGTTTTGGTATCGAAGCGAAGCTGAACATCCACGTTGAAGGGATGGACGCAGCGGAAGCCAAAAAACTGGTGGATGCGGCGCACATCGTCTGTCCGTACTCTAACGCGACGCGCGGCAATATCGACGTGACGCTGAACATCATCGCGTAACCAGCCCCTGTGATTTTAGCCCCGGTAAGCGTAACGCCACCGGGGAAATCCTCTCCTCTCCTTTCCTCCCCTCTCTCTGTGCTACCATAACCCTCAATCACGCCCGTAGTAATCAGTTGAGAAAGTGTTATGTCCTCCAGAATTCTGACCACCAGCATTGCTGGCATTGATGCCTTTATGCGCGATCCTCGCGGTGTGTTGACGCACGCCGAAGGCGGCACGCTCGCGGTATTTGCCGACAACGCCCCGGCGTTTTATGCGGTCACGCCGGAACGTCTGGCGCAGCTTCTGGAAATTGAAGCGAAGCTGTCGCGCCCGGCGAGCGATGTCATGCTGGATAATCAGTTTTTTGACGAACCCGCCAGCGCCCCGGTGGCCGTTCCAATGGGGAAATTTCCCATGTACGCCGGTTGGCAGCCGGACGCCGATTTTCAGCGGCAGGCGGCCTTATGGGGAATAGCCCTCTCGCAGCCCGCAACACCGGAAGAGCTGGCAGCCTTTACCGCATACTGGCAAGCTGAAGGAAAAGTCTTCCACCATGTTCAGTGGCAGCAAAAATTCGCGCGCAGTCTGCAAATCAACCGCGCCAGCAACAACGGCCAGCCAAAACGTGATATCAATGCTTTTTCAGAACCGGACAAAAAAATCCCTGATGGATTCCGAGGTGCGAAATGAAAAACGTCGGCGACCTGATGAAACGTTTGCAGAAGATGATGCCTGCCAACGTGAAGCCCGCCTTCACCACCGGTGAAGAGCTGCTGGCATGGCAAAAAGAGCAGGGTAAAATTCGCGCGGCTGCCCTCGCCCGCGAAAACCGCGCGATGAAAATGCAGCGCACCTTTAACCGCTCGGGCATTCGCCCTCTGCACCAGAACTGCTCCTTCGAGAATTATAAGGTCGAGTCTCAGGGGCAGATGAACGCCCTTAACCAGGCACGCCAGTACGTGGATGAATTTGACGGCAACATCGCCAGCTTCATCTTTAGCGGAAAACCCGGCACCGGGAAAAATCACCTCGCCGCCGCTATCTGCAACGAGCTGCTGCTGCGCGGGAAGTCAGTGCTGATTATCACCGTGGCCGATATTATGTCCGCCATGAAAGACACCTTCAGTAATCGCGAAACCAGCGAAGAACAGTTGCTGAATGATTTAAGTAACGTGGATTTGCTGGTCATCGACGAGATCGGTGTCCAGACGGAGTCCCGCTACGAAAAAGTGATCATCAACCAGATTGTCGATCGCCGTTCGTCGTCAAAACGCCCAACCGGTATGTTGACGAACCACAATATCGACGAGATGACCCGACTTCTTGGCGAGCGGGTGATGGATCGCATGAAGCTGGGTAACAGCCTGTACGTCATCTTCGACTGGGACAGCTACCGCAGCCGCGTCACCGGCAAAGAGTATTAAGATATTTCCAGGGAGCGCCGGAAGAGCAGAGGTATATACTGAACCCACTTCTGGCCCAAAACGGACCTTGTTGAGTAAATCATTATGAAAAAACAATTTCTTATCAGCATCCTTACTGGCGCCCTGCTGGTGACTGGCGCAGCGCAGGCCGCATCATGGCAGGAGTCGCTCTCCAGCGCAGCAAGTGAGTTAACCAAAGAGAGCGGCACGTCCCAGGGCGGGCTGTCAGCCTCGTCCCTCACCGGCCTGCTGGGCAACAGCTCCCAAAGCCTGAGTGCCGGAACGATGAACAACGCCGCGGGTATTCTGGAATACTGCGCGAAGCAGAAACTGGCTTCCGTCACCGATACCGAAAACATCAAAAACCAGGTGTTGGGTAAACTGGGTCTGGACACCCAGGAGCAGAAAGCGGACACCAACTATATGGACGGTATTCAGGGCCTGCTGAACGCGCAAAATGGTCAGCAGCTGAACCTCAGCACCCTTGGAAATTCATCTCTGGCGAAACAGGTGAAAACGAAAGCCTGCGATCTGGTGCTGAAACAAGGCGTTAATTTCCTCTCCTGATCGTCCCCCTTTTTCTGCCAAAACACGCCGCGTTTATTACATTAGTCTTATACCGCGGCGTGAAGTGCGTTTTTTTACCCCCTGACACCACCTCAGCCTCCGTATGCCACGATGCGACTGTATTCAAAAATCCGATTTTATAAACCAAATCCTAACAACAGCACACTTTCGTGACACTAAAATTGCAGCTAAGCGACATCGCAATTACATTGTATTACCCAAAAAATAAGCAATTAGCCGGCTAAGCGTCCGGCATGATGAGGATCTGCTGTTGTCAGAGTTAATGTCCCTTGTCCTTTTCCTGGCTTCCATCGGCGTTTATGCCTGGAAAGCCGGTCGTCACACCTGGTGGTTTGTGGCCACCCTGGTGGTGCTCGGTATTTTTATTGTTTTAAACATTACGTTATATGCCAGCGATTACTTTACCGGCGACGGTATTAACGACGCGGTGCTCTACACATTGACCAACAGTCTGACCGGCGCAGGTGTGGGTAAGTACATCCTTCCGGGTCTGGGGCTGGTGGTCGCCCTGGTGGGCATCTTCGCCGCGCTGGCCTGGGTTCTGCGCCGTCGCCGTCACCGTCCGCATCATCATGGCTACAGCCTGCTGGCGCTGTGCCTGGCGCTGGCCTCCGTGGATGCCAGCCCGGCATTCCATCAAATTACCGAGCTGGTAAAATCCCAGTCGCGCGATGGCGATCCGGACTTTGCGGCCTATTACAAAGAACCCTCGAAGAAAATCGACAACCCTAAACTCAACCTGGTCTATATCTACGGCGAAAGTCTGGAACGCACCTGGTTTGACAACGATGCTTTCCCGAACCTGACGCCAGAGCTTGGCGCGCTGAAAAACCAGGGCCTCGACTTCAGCCACACCATGCAGTTGCCTGGCACGGATTACACCATCGCCGGGATGGTGGCTTCCCAGTGCGGCATTCCCCTGTTCGCCCCGTTTGAAGGCAACGCCTCCGCCTCGATGTCGAGTTTCTTCCCGCAGAACATTTGTCTCGGCGATATCCTGAAAAACTCGGGCTATGAAAACTACTTTATGCAGGGCGCTAACCTGCGCTTTGCCGGGAAAGATGTGTTCCTGAAATCCCACGGTTTCGATCACTTATATGGTTCCGAAGAGCTGAAAACCACGGTCGCCGATCCGGCCTACCGCAACGACTGGGGCTTTTACGACGATACCGTTCTGGATGAAACCTGGAAGAAATTCGAGGAGCTTTCCCGCGCCGGTAAACGCTTCTCGCTGTTTGCGTTGACCGTCGACACGCATCATCCGGATGGTTTCGTCTCACGCACCTGTAAACGTCAGGGCTACGACATTGACGGTAAAAACAACAAGTCGTTCAGCGCTGTGACCTGTAGCCAGGAACATATCGCGGCGTTAATCGAGAAAATCAAAGCGTCGCCGTATTTCAAAAATACGGTCATCGTCGTTTCATCTGACCATCTGGCGATGAAAAACAGCGCCTGGGATGAGCTGAATAAGCTGGATCGCAGCAACCTGTTCTTTGTGCTGCGCGGCGATAAACCGCAGCAGGAGATCATTGCCGCTAAACGTAACTCGATGGATAACGGCGCCACCGTGCTGGATATTCTGGGTGGCGATAACTTCATTGGCCTGGGCCGCAGTACGTTGTCGGGCCAGTCCCTGTCGGAAATCTTCCTCAACATGAAGGAAAAAATCCTCGCCTGGAAGCCGGATATCATTCGCCTGTGGAACTTCCCGAAAGAGATAAACGACTTCACCATCGATCAGGATAAAAAAATGATCGCGTTCTCCGGCAGCCATTTCCGCCTGCCTCTGCTGCTGCGCGTGTCGGATAACCGCGTCGAGCCGCTACCGGAAAGCGAATATTCCGCGCCACTGCGCTTCCAGCTGGCGGAATTCGCCCCGCGCGATAATTTCGTCTGGGTCGACAAATGCTACAAAATGGGCCAGCTCTGGTCACAAGAGCTGTCACTGTCCACCGACTGGTGCGTCTCACAGGGGCAACTCGGTGGCGAGCAGACCGTGCAACACGTTGATAAACCACAGTGGCAGGGGAAAACCGCGTTTAAAGATACGGTCATTGATACCGCACGCTATCAGCGCAACGTAGACCTGCTGAAAATCGTCGACAACGACATTCGTTATAAAGCTGACAGCTTTATTTTTAACGTTGCCGGCGCGCCTGAAGAGGTGAAGCAGTTCAGCGGTATTTCACGTCCCGAATCGTGGGGGCGCTGGTCTAACGCGCAGTTAGGTGATGAGGTGAAAATTGAGTATACCCATCCGCTGCCGGAGAAATTCGATCTGGTGATCACCGCCAGGGCATTTGGTCCCAACGCAAACCGTCCTGTGCCGGTGCGCGTCGGCGATAAAGAACAGATGCTGACGCTGAGCAATGATGTCACCACCAGCACGCTGCATTTCGATAACCCCACGCGCAGCAATACGCTGGTCATTGTGCCGCCCGAGCCGCAGTCCACTAACGAAGGGAATATTCTCGGTCACGCTCCGCGCAAGCTGGGAATCGGCATGGTGGAGATTAAAATTGTGAGCAGCGCTGGCTGATGACGGCGTTCACCCTTCGCCCGACGCGCATCGACGACGTCGCTGCCCTGCCCGCCATTGAACGCGCGGCGGGGCAGCGATTTCGCGACGTTCCTGAGCTGGCCTGGCTGGCAGACAGCGAGGTTATTTCCGTTGAAGATCACCTCGGTTACGCCGGACGCGGATTAAGCTGGCTGGCGCTGGCTGATGACAGGCCCGTGGGCTTTATTCTCGCCGAAGCCCAGCCATCTTCGCTGTTTATTGTGGAACTTTCCGTTCATCTGGACTGGCAGGGACGAGGTCTCGGACGCCGGTTGATTAACCGTGTCGCAGAGCATGCCCGCACGCTGGGGCTAACCTCGCTGACGTTAACGACGTTTCGTGATGTCCCGTGGAACACGCCCTACTACAGGCGATTAGGGTTTGAAATGATGACGACGCTGACGCCGGAAATGCGCCAGAAACGTGAAGAAGAGACGGCGCACGGTTTAGCGTATGGTTCCCGCTGCGCCATGCGCCTGTCTCTGTAAAATCGCCCGGTGGCGCTGCGCTTACCGGGCCTACAAAACCCAATTCCGCAGGCCGGGTAAAGCGAAGCCACCCGGCAAATTGCACAATCCGTAGGCCGGGTAAGGCGTAGCCGCCACCCGGCAAAACCCACAATCCGTAGGCCGGGTAAGGCGCAGCCGCCACCCGGCGAAACCACAATCCGTAGGCCGGGTAAGGCGTAGCCGCCACCCGGCAAAACCCACAATCCGTAGGCCGGGTAAGGCGTAGCCGCCACCCGGCGAAACGCACATCCCGTAGGCCGGGTAAGGCGCAGCCGCCACCCGGCAAAACGCACAACGTCAGAACGTTTCCCAGTTATCGCCCGCATCTGCGGTCGCCGGTTTACGCGCCACTACCGGTGCGGCAACGCTTTTAGCGGAGGCGAACTCGCGCGCCTTCATCTGTTCCTGCTGAATACGGAACACCGCAACGGCCTGCGTCAGACGGCTCGCCTGCTCTTCCAGTGCCGCCGCGGCCGCCGCAGACTCTTCCACCAGCGAGGCGTTCTGCTGGGTCACGCGATCCATCTCAGCCACCGCCAGCCCCACCTGGTCGATACCGCGGCTCTGCTCATCAGACGCAGACGCGATTTCGCCCATGATGTCCGTCACGCGCGTTACCGCATTCACGATCTCACCCATGGTTTCACCGGCGCTTTCTACCAGCGTTGAACCCAATTCCACGCGCCCCACGGAGTCTTCAATCAGGCTCTTGATCTCGCGAGCCGCCTGGGCGCTGCGCTGCGCCAGGTTTCGTACTTCACCTGCAACCACCGCAAAGCCGCGGCCCTGCTCGCCCGCACGTGCCGCTTCTACCGCCGCGTTCAGCGCCAGAATATTGGTCTGGAAAGCAATCCCGTCGATCACGCTGATAATATCGGCGATTTTCTGCGAACTGCCGGCGATGTCGCGCATGGTCTGCACCACGTTATCCACCACTTTCCCGCCTTTCTGCGCGGTTTCGGATGCGCTCAGGGCCAGGTTGCTCGCCTGACGGGCATTCTCGGCGTTCTGCTTCACGGTGGCGGTCAGCTGTTCCATACTGGCGGCGGTCTCTTCCAGAGAGGCAGCCTGCTGCTCGGTACGGGATGAGAGATCGTTATTGCCCATCGAGATTTCGCTCGCACCGCTGTAAATGGCGTTTGCGCCGTTACGCACGTCACCCACGGTGCGCACCAGCTCGCCCTGCATATGGCGCAGGGAGTCAGCCAGTTCACCCATCTCGTTGGAGCCTTCCACGTCGATGCGCTTCACCAGGTCGCCGCTGGCGATATGACGAATGCTGTCAATCAGACGGTTCAGCGGCGAAATCAGTGCCTGACGAATACCCAGCCAGACGGCAACAATCACCACCAGCACCGCAGCCAGCACGCTAATCAGCACCCAGATAGCCTGGCGGTAAGAGCTGTTGCTGTCTTCAACCGCGGTCTGATAGAGCGCGTCGTTTTGTTGCAGATAGCTGACGTACTGCTTCTCAAAGCCATCCTGATAGCTCTGGGTCGGCTGGTCGAAGAACTCGTTGATCTTGCCCGCCCCCAGCAGCTGGATCAGCTCGGCCAGCGCGCCGTGGTAGATATCGTAATTACGTTTGATTTCCAGTGCCGCAGCGTCGCTCTGACGCGGGTCACGCGGAAGTGCTTCGTAATCCGCCCAGTTTTTTTCCGCCTGTTTCAGAGACGCAGAGGCAATCTGCATCAGCTCGGCGACGGTTGAGCCGCTGCCGATATTGTTCTGATCCATCATGTAGCGGATACCCGCACGGTTCAGGGTGTTACGGGTTTGCAGCAGCGCCACCCAGCTACCGTTCAGGGTGGATTGTTGCTGGCGAATGGTTTGCAGGATGGTGAAATTCTCTTTGTCATGCTTCAGGGCATTGAAGAAAAGACCACCGGATGTGAGTTGTAAAAGGCCAAATATCGCTAAAACCAGCAGTAAGCTGGTGACAATCTTGATACGATTTAACATGTTTTCTCTTTCCTCAGACAGATACAGAATTTTCGGCCTGGAAAGGGAAAACTTTACGAAAATCATCCTGGATTTTAGGGTTTTTACTCTTCGTCCCGCGCGGCAATATGTCGGTTTCCGAGTTCAATAAACTCTTCCAGCAGCGCCGTGAGCTGCTTCATCTTCTCCGGGGTATATTCCGCCTCAATCTGCTGGTACGCCTCTTCCACCTGAGCCTGAGCACGCTGGTACAGCGCGTTGCCTTCTTTCGTCAGCGATACGTACAGCTTGCGCTGGTCATTCACCGGCTTTAAGCGCAGCACCAGACCGTCGCGCTCCATCCGCGTCAGAATGCCGGTCAGGCTTGGGCGCAAAATGCAGGTGCGGAACGCCAGATCGTGAAAATCCATGGAGGGATGCTCGGCCAGCACGCGGACGATACGCCACTGCTGCTCGGTCAGATTATGCCGTTTCACTATCGGGCGGAAATAGCCCATCGCCGCTTCACGCGCCTGCAACAGCGCGATGGTTAATGAATCATGCATCACCTTCCCCTTACATCATTAACAAGTAAACAATTTAAAACAGATGCTTTTATAGACAACACGTTGTAACCCAAAAAGTCTAACAGAAACAACGTCATTTTTTTAATGCATTGATTTAAATGATAATTAACCCATTGGTGTAAATTTATTGTTATTCATATCACAAATTATTCACTTCTGATTGCGAAACGAACAGCAAAAGCATAAAACCAGATCATTAACATATTAATGAAATCAAAACTGGACAGTCGGTTTGAGGAGTATGGGAATGAAAGGTACTGTTTTTGCCGTAGCGCTAAACCACCAAAGCCAGCGTGCGGCCTGGGCTGAGGCGTTTGAAAAAGCCCCCTATAACGCGCCGCCAAAAACGGCGGTGTGGTTTATCAAGCCACATAACACCGTTATTCGCGCAGGCGAGCCGATTCCCTTCCCGCAGGGAGAAACCGTGTTAAGCGGCGCAACGGTGGCGCTGGTGGTGGGCAAAACCGCCAGCAAAGTACGCGTTGAAGAGGCGGCGGCGTACATCGCCGGCTACGCGCTGGCCAACGAAATCAGCCTGCCGGAAGAGAGCTTCTACCGCCCGGCGATCAAGGCCAAATGTCGGGATGGATTTTGCCCGCTCGGCGAACCTGTCGCCGTTGATAACGTGGACAAACTGACCATCATCACCGAGATCAACGGTCGCGAAGCGGACCACTGGAACACGGCCGATCTGCACCGCAACGCCGCCGAACTGCTGAGCGCCCTGAGCGAATTTGCCACCCTGAACCCCGGCGATGCGATATTGCTCGGTACCCCGCAAAGCCGCGTCGAAATTCGCCCGGGCGATCGGGTACGCATTCTGGCAGAGGGATTTCCGCCGCTGGAAAACCCGGTGGTGGAGGAACGCGACGTTACCATCGCTTCGCGCACGCCGCCGCACGCCACGCTGTTCGCCCTCGGCCTGAACTACGCCGATCACGCCAGCGAGCTGGACTTCAAACCGCCCACCGAGCCGCTGGTGTTTATCAAAGCGCCGAACACCTTTAACGGCGACAACCAGACCTCGGTGCGCCCAAACAACATTGAATACATGCATTACGAAGCCGAGCTGGTGGTGGTCATCGGTAAAACCGCGCGTAAGGTCAGCGAAGCCGAGGCGATGGACTATGTTGCGGGCTACACGGTGTGCAACGACTACGCCATCCGCGATTATCTCGAAAACTACTATCGCCCGAACCTGCGGGTGAAAAGCCGCGACGGGCTGACCCCCATCAGCCCGAACGTAGTGCCAAAAGAAGCCATCCCTGACCCGCACAACCTTCGTCTTCGCACCTACGTCAACGGTGAACTGCGTCAGGAAGGCACCACCGCCGATCTCATTTTCAGCATCCCATTCCTGATTGCGTATCTGAGCGATTTCATGACCCTGCAACCGGGCGACATGATTGCCACCGGCACGCCGAAGGGGCTGTCCGACGTGGTGCCGGGCGATGAGGTGGTAGTGGAAGTGGAAGGCGTAGGCCGCCTGGTAAACCGAATTGTCAGTGAGGAGACTGCAAAATGAAAAAGATTAACCACTGGATCAACGGGAAAAACGTCGCCGGAAGTGAGTACTTCCAAACCACTAATCCGGCCTCCGGCGAGGTGCTGGCAGAAGTGGCCTCTGGCGGCGAAGCCGAAATCCATCAGGCCGTTGCCGCCGCCAAAGAGGCGTTCCCGAAATGGGCCAACCTGCCGATGAAGGAGCGTGCGCGCCTGATGCGTCGCCTGGGGGATCTGATTGACCAGAACGTGCCGGACATTGCCGCGATGGAGACCGCCGACACCGGCCTGCCGATCCACCAGACCAAAAACGTGCTCATTCCACGCGCATCGCACAACTTTGAGTTCTTCGCCGAGGTGTGCCAGCAGATGAACGGCAAAACCTACCCGGTCGATGACAAGATGCTCAACTACACCCTCGTGCAGCCGGTAGGCGTTTGTGCGCTGGTGTCGCCGTGGAACGTGCCGTTTATGACCGCCACCTGGAAGGTCGCGCCGTGCCTGGCGCTGGGTAACACCGCGGTGCTGAAGATGTCCGAGCTCTCCCCGCTGACCGCCGACCGTCTGGGCGAGCTGGCGCTGGAGGCGGGCATTCCGGCGGGCGTGCTGAACGTAGTGCAGGGCTATGGCGCCACGGCGGGCGACGCGCTGGTGCGTCATCATGACGTGCGCGCCGTCTCCTTCACCGGCGGCACCGCCACCGGGCGTAACATCATGAAAAACGCCGGGCTGAAGAAGTATTCCATGGAGCTGGGCGGCAAATCTCCGGTGCTGATATTTGAAGACGCGGACATTGAGCGCGCGCTGGACGCCGCCCTGTTCACCATCTTCTCCATCAACGGCGAACGCTGCACCGCCGGCTCGCGCATCTTCATCCAGCAGAGCATCTACCCGGAGTTCGTCAAACGCTTTGCCGAGCGCGCCAGCCGCCTGCGCGTGGGCGACCCGACCGATCCGAACACCCAGATTGGCGCGCTGATCAGCAAGCAGCACTGGGAGAAGGTCTCCGGCTACATCCGCCTCGGCATTGAAGAGGGGGCAACCCTGCTGGCGGGCGGCCCGGACAAACCGACCGATCTGCCTGCGCACCTGAAAGGCGGCAATTTCCTGCGTCCGACCGTGCTGGCGGATGTCGATAACCGCATGCGCGTGGCGCAGGAAGAGATCTTCGGGCCGGTGGCCTGCCTGCTGCCGTTTAAGGACGAAGCGGAAGGCCTGCGCCTGGCAAACGACGTGGAGTATGGCCTGGCGTCGTACATCTGGACGCAGGACGTC
This sequence comes from Enterobacter sp. DSM 30060, assembly GCF_013375955.1. Lineage (NCBI taxonomy): Bacteria > Pseudomonadati > Pseudomonadota > Gammaproteobacteria > Enterobacterales > Enterobacteriaceae > Enterobacter > Enterobacter sp. DSM 30060. The sequence continues at coordinate 2,403,729 of NZ_CP056118.1, read as the reverse complement.
AGCAAAGTGCTGCGTCTGGCGCGCAACATCGAAGCGGGCATGGTGTTCGTCAACACCCAGAACGTGCGCGACCTGCGCCAGCCGTTTGGCGGCGTGAAGGCCTCCGGCACCGGGCGTGAGGGCGGCGAGTACAGCTTTGAGGTCTTCGCGGAGATGAAAAACGTCTGTATCTCCATGGGCGACCATCCGATTCCAAAGTGGGGGATCTGATCATGGGAAAATTAGCCTTAGCAGCAAAAATCACCCACGTGCCGTCAATGTATCTCTCTGAACTGCCTGGCAAAAACCACGGCTGCCGCCAGTCAGCCATCGACGGGCATAAAGAGATCAGCAAGCGCTGCCGCGAGCTGGGCGTCGATACCATTATCGTCTTCGACACCCACTGGCTGGTGAACAGCGCGTATCACATCAACTGTGCGGACCATTTTTCAGGCGTCTACACCAGCAACGAGCTGCCGCATTTTATTCGCGACATGACCTACGACTACGACGGCAACCCGGAACTCGGCCAGCTGATCGCCGACGAAGCGGTGAAGCTTGGCGTGCGCGCCAAGGCGCACAACATCCCGAGCCTCAAGCTGGAGTACGGCACGCTGGTGCCGATGCGCTACATGAACGCGGATAAGCACTTCAAAGTGGTCTCCATCTCGGCGTTCTGTACGGTTCACGACTTCGCCGACAGCCGCAGGCTGGGCGAGGCCATCGTCAGCGCCATCGAAAAATACGACGGCACCGTGGCGGTGCTCGCCAGCGGCTCGCTGTCGCACCGCTTTATCGACGACCAGCGCGCGGAGGAAGGGATGAACAGCTATACCCGCGAGTTTGACCGCCAGATGGATGAGCGGGTAGTGAAGCTGTGGCGCGAGGGGCAGTTCAAAGAGTTTTGCAGCATGCTGCCGGAGTACGCCGACTACTGCTACGGCGAGGGCAACATGCACGACACGGTGATGCTGCTGGGGATGCTCGGCTGGGACAACTACGACGGTAAGGTGGAGTTTCTCACCGAGCTGTTCGCCAGCTCCGGCACCGGCCAGGTCAACGCCGTTTTCCCGCTGCCCGCGTAAGGAGCCACCATGCCGCACTTTATTGCTGAATGTACCGACAACATCCGCGAGCAGGCCGACCTGCCGGGGCTGTTTGCCAAAGTGAACGAGGCGCTCGCCGCCACGGGTATTTTCCCGCTCGGCGGTATCCGCAGCCGCGCCCACTGGCTGGACACCTGGCAGATGGCCGACGGCAAGCACGATTACGCCTTTGTGCATATGACGCTCAAAATCGGCGCCGGGCGCAGTCTGGAGAGCCGGGAAGAGGTCGGTGAAATGCTGTTTGCGCTGATCAAAACGCATTTTGCAGAGCTGATGACCGCCCGCTATCTGGCGCTGTCTTTCGAGCTCGACGAGCTGCACCCGACGCTCAATTACAAGCAGAACAACGTGCACGCGTTGTTTAAGTAGCCGTCTGCTCGCCCGGTGGCGCTTCGCTTACCGGGCCTACAACGGCTCGAACGTAGGCCGGGATCGCTACGCGCCACCCGGCAACAACAGGATATCGCCATGCTCGACAAACACACCCATACCCAGATCGCCCACCGCCTGCATCAGGCGGAACAATCCCGGGAGCAGATCCGCGCGATCTCGCTTGAGTATCCGGAGATCACCATTGAAGACGCCTACGCCGTCCAGCGCGAATGGGTGAGCCTGAAAATTGCCGAAGGCCGCGTGCTGAAAGGCCACAAGATCGGCCTCACCTCCAAAGCGATGCAGGCCAGCTCGCAGATCAGCGAGCCAGACTACGGCGCGCTGCTGGACGATATGTTCTTCCACGACGGCAGCGACATTCCCGTGGATCGCTTTATCGTCCCGCGCATCGAAGTGGAGCTAGCCTTCGTGCTGGCAAAACCGCTGCGCGGCCCGAACTGCACGATCTTCGACGTTTACAACGCCACGGATTACGTCATCCCTGCCCTGGAGCTGATCGACGCCCGCTGCCACAACGTTGACCCGGAAACCCAGCGCCCGCGCAAGGTATTCGACACTATCTCCGATAACGCCGCCAACGCGGGCGTGATCCTCGGCGGCCGCCCGATTAAACCCGACGAGCTGGATCTGCGCTGGATCTCCGCCCTGCTCTACCGCAACGGTGTGATCGAAGAGACCGGCGTGGCCGCAGGCGTCCTTAACCACCCGGCGAACGGCGTGGCGTGGCTGGCGAACAAACTCGCGCCATACGACGTGCAGCTTGAGCCAGGCCAGATCATCCTCGGCGGCTCGTTTACCCGCCCGGTTGCCGCCAGCAGAGGCGACACCTTCCACGTCGACTACGGCAACATGGGCTCCATCAGTTGCCGCTTTGTGTAAGGAGATGATCATGCAAAACGCATTCAAAGCGGCGCTGAAAGCGGGCCGACCGCAAATCGGGTTATGGCTGGGGCTAACCAGCAGCTACAGCGCTGAGCTACTGGCCGGGGCCGGTTTTGACTGGCTGCTGATCGACGGAGAGCACGCGCCGAACAGCGTGCAGACCATTCTGACTCAGCTACAGGCCATCGCCCCTTATCCCAGCCAGCCGGTGGTGCGCCCGTCGTGGAACGATCCGGTGCAGATCAAGCAACTGCTGGACGTGGGGGTGCAAACCCTGCTGGTGCCGATGGTGCAAAACGCCGACGAAGCGCGGCTGGCGGTCAGCGCCACCCGCTATCCGCCCGCGGGCATTCGCGGCGTCGGCAGCGCGCTGGCGCGGGCGTCGCGCTGGAACCGTATCCCGGACTATCTGCATCAGGCTAACGACGCCATGTGCGTGCTGGTGCAGATCGAAACCCTAAGAGCGCTGAAAAACCTGCCGCAGATCCTGGACGTGGACGGCGTCGACGGCGTGTTTATCGGCCCGGCGGATCTGAGCGCCGACATGGGCTTTGCCGGTAATCCGCAGCACCCGGAGGTGCAGGCCGCCATTGAGCAGGCGATCGCGCAGATACGCGCCGCCGGTAAAGCGCCCGGCATCCTGATGGCGAACGAGCAGCTGGCGAAACGTTACCTTGCACTCGGCGCGCTGTTTGTCGCCGTCGGCGTCGACACCACCCTGCTCGCCCGCGGCGCGGAAGCGCTGGCGGCACGCTTTATCGAACAACCGGTTACGTCAGTTAATAACAATAAATCCGTCTACTAAACGTAAGATCTGGAGCGCAGCATGACGACCTCTACCCTGCAAGATAAGAAAGCTATAGAACATCGCGTTATCAACAAGCTGTTCCGTCGTTTGATCGTGTTTCTCTTTATCCTGTTTGTCTTTTCGTTTCTCGATCGCATCAACATCGGCTTTGCCGGGCTGACGATGGGTAAAGATCTGGGCCTCACGTCGACCATGTTTGGCCTGGCCGCGACCTTGTTTTACGTCACCTACGTGCTGTGCGGGATCCCCAGCAACATCATGCTGGCGAAAATCGGCGCGCGGCGCTGGATCGCCGGGATCATGGTGGTGTGGGGCATCGCCTCTACCTGCACCATGTTCGCCACCAGCCCCGAAACGCTCTACGTCCTGCGCATGCTGGTGGGCATTGCCGAAGCCGGTTTCCTGCCGGGGATCCTGGTCTATCTCACCTGGTGGTTCCCGGCGTATCACCGCGCCCGCGCCAACGCGTTGTTTATGATCGCCATGCCGGTGACCATGATGCTCGGCTCGATCCTCTCCGGGTACATTCTGGCGATGGACGGGCTGTGGAACCTGAAGGGCTGGCAGTGGCTGTTCCTGTTGGAGGGGCTGCCGTCGGTGGTGCTCGGCGTGGTGACCTGGTTCTACCTTAACGACACCCCGGATCAGGCCACCTGGCTGGATGATGATGAAAAGCAGGCACTCAAAACGATGATCGCCCGCGAGCAGGAACTGGCCATTGCGCACGTCGCCACGCCGCGATCGACGCTGCGCGAGGTGCTGACGCCCGCCGTACTGCTCTACACGCTGGCCTACTTCTGCCTGACGAATACGCTGAGCGCGATCAACATCTGGACGCCGCAGATCCTGCAAAGCTTCAACACCGGCAGCAGCAATATCGTGATTGGCCTGCTGGCGGCGATCCCGCAGTTTTGCACCATCCTCGGGATGATCTGGTGGAGCCGCCGCTCCGACAGGCTGAAAGAGCGAAAAAAGCACACCATCCTGCCGTATCTGTTTGCGGCGGCGGGATGGATGCTGGCCTCGGCGACCGATCACAGCCTGATCCAGCTGCTTGGCATCATCATGGCCTCAACCGGATCGTTTACCGCCATGGCGATATTCTGGACCACGCCGGACCAGGTGATTAGCCTGCAATCCCGCGCGGTGGCGCTGGCGGTGATCAACGCCATCGGCAACGTCGGGTCTGCCGTCAGCCCATTGCTGATTGGTATTCTGCGCGACGCGACCGGCAGCTTCAGCTCGGGGCTGTGGTTCGTGGCGGGTCTGCTGGTAGTGGGCGCGCTGGTGCTGACGCGCATTCCGATGACGCAGCGGGTTCAAAAGAGGAACGATCATGTGCCAGAGCCCTATCGCCAACATTGATATCAGCAAGGAGTACGACGAAAGTCTGGGCACCGACGATGTGCACTACCAGTCGTTCGCCCGCATGGCGGCCTTTTTTGGCCGCGACATGCAGGCGCACCGCCACGACCAGTATTTTCAGATGCATTTTCTCGACACCGGGCAGATTGAGCTGCAGCTCGACGACCACCGCTACTCGGTGCAGGCGCCGCTGTTCGTTCTGACGCCGCCGTCGGTGCCGCACGCGTTTATCACTGAATCCGACAGCGACGGCCACGTGCTGACGGTGCGCGAGGATCTTATCTGGCCGTTGTTAGAAGTGCTCTACCCCGGCACGCGGGAGGCGTTCGGCCTGCCGGGGATCTGCCTGTCGCTTGCCGACAGGCCTGACGAGCTGGCGGCGCTGAAGCATTACTGGCAGCTCATTGCCCGGGAATCCACGGAACAGCTGCCGGGCCGTGAGCATACGCTGGTCCTGCTGGCGCAGGCCGTATTTACCCTGCTGCTGCGCAACGCGAAGCTCGACGACCACGCTTCAGGCGGCATGCGTGGCGAGCTGAAGCTGTTTCAGCGCTTTAACCAGCTGACAGATGCTCATTACCACGAGCACTGGACGGTGCCGGAATACGCCAGCGAACTGCATCTTACCGAATCCCGCCTGACCGATATCTGCCGCCGCTTTGCCAACCGCTCGCCGAAACGGCTGATCTTCGACCGCCAGCTGCGGGAAGCCAGGCGCTTGCTGCTGTTTTCCGACAGCACAGTGAGCGAAATTGCCTGGCAACTGGGGTTTAAAGATCCGGCCTATTTCGCCCGTTTTTTCAACCGACTGACGGGGTGCTCACCCAGCGCATACCGGGCGCAGAAAGTACCGGTTTCCTGAACGCATCACGGTTCGTAGGGCGGGTAAGCGCAGTGCCACCCGCCGAAAAGCCGCACAGATCACAAAACAACATCCCACCCGAAAAGTACCTGCCGTTGTCCCAATCGTCCCTTCACGTTCCGCCCCTCTCACGCTTCAATTAAACAACAAAAACAAAACATAAATTTAACAACCATCTTCCGATACGAGGTCCCTATGAAGCCTGAAGATTTCCGCGCTGATGCCAAACGTCCGTTAACCGGTGAAGAGTATTTAAAAAGCCTGCAAGATGGCCGTGAGATTTATATCTACGGCGAGCGCGTTAAGGACGTTACTACCCACCCGGCATTTCGCAATGCGGCGGCGTCCATCGCCCAGATGTACGATGCCCTGCACAAGCCAGACATGCAGGATACCCTCTGCTGGGGCACCGACACCGGCAGCGGCGGCTACACCCATAAATTCTTCCGCGTGGCGAAAAGCGCCGACGATCTGCGCCAGCAGCGCGACGCCATCGCCGAGTGGTCGCGCCTGAGCTACGGCTGGATGGGCCGCACGCCAGACTACAAAGCCGCGTTCGGCTGCGCGCTGGGGGCTAACCCTGCCTTCTACGGTCAGTTCGAGCAGAACGCCCGCAACTGGTACACCCGTATTCAGGAAACCGGCCTGTACTTTAACCACGCCATCGTCAACCCGCCTATCGACCGCCATAAACCGGCGGACGAGGTGAAAGACGTTTACATCAAGCTGGAGAAAGAGACCGACGCCGGGATCATCGTCAGCGGCGCGAAAGTGGTGGCCACCAACTCGGCGCTGACCCACTACAACATGATTGGTTTTGGCTCTGCGCAGGTGATGGGCGAAAACCCGGACTTCGCGCTAATGTTCGTCGCGCCGATGGATGCCGAAGGGGTGAAACTGATCTCTCGCGCCTCATACGAGATGGTGGCAGGGGCGACAGGCTCTCCATACGACTACCCGCTCTCCAGCCGCTTTGACGAGAACGACGCCATTCTGGTGATGGATCATGTGCTGATCCCGTGGGAAAACGTGCTGATCTACCGCGATTTCGACCGCTGCCGTCGCTGGACAATGGAAGGTGGCTTCGCTCGCATGTACCCGCTTCAGGCCTGCGTGCGTTTGGCAGTGAAGCTCGACTTCATCACCGCTCTGCTGAAGAAATCGCTGGAGTGCACTGGCACCCTCGAGTTCCGCGGCGTGCAGGCGGATCTCGGCGAAGTGGTGGCGTGGCGCAACATGTTCTGGGCGCTGAGCGGCTCCATGTGCTCCGAAGCCACGCCGTGGGTAAACGGCGCGTACCTGCCTGACCACGCGGCGTTACAGACCTACCGCGTGATGGCGCCAATGGCCTACGCGAAAATCAAGAACATCATCGAACGCAACGTGACCTCCGGGCTGATCTACCTGCCGTCCAGCGCGCGGGACCTGAACAACCCGCAGATCGACCAGTATCTGGCGAAGTATGTGCGCGGCTCCAACGGGATGGATCACGTCGAACGCATCAAGATTCTGAAACTGATGTGGGATGCCATCGGCAGCGAGTTTGGCGGACGTCACGAGCTGTACGAAATCAACTACTCCGGTAGCCAGGATGAGATCCGCCTGCAATGCCTGCGTCAGGCGCAAAGCTCCGGCAACATGGACAAGATGATGGCGATGGTTGACCGCTGCATGTCCGAGTACGACCAGCACGGCTGGACTGTACCGCACCTGCACAACAACACTGATATCAACATGCTGGATAAGCTGCTGAAATAACGCAGCAGGAGGTTTCAATGCAATCTGAAGAACGCCTGCGTTTTCGCGACGCGATGGCCAGCCTGTCGGCGGCGGTGAATGTGGTCACCACCGAGGGCGATGCGGGCCGCTGCGGCATTACCGCCACCGCCGTCTGTTCGGTCACGGATACCCCGCCCTCGGTCATGGTCTGCATCAACGCCAACAGCGCCATGAACCCGGTCTTCCAGGGCAACGGTAAACTGTGCGTCAACGTGCTGAACCACGAGCAGGAGATCATGGCCCGCCACTTTGCCGGGATGACCGGCATGGCCATGGAGGAGCGCTTTGCTCTCTCCTGCTGGCAGAAAGGACCGCTGGCGCAGCCGGTGCTGAAAGGCGCTCTGGCAAGCCTGGAAGGCGAGATAACCCAGGTGCAAACCATCGGCACCCATCTGGTCTACCTGGTGGAGATTAAGAACATCATCCTCAGCAGCGAGGGGCACGGCCTGATCTACTTCAAACGCCGTTTCCACCCGGTGATGATGGAGATGGAAGCCGCGGTTTGATCCCGTTGCACAAAAAAACGCTAAGGTTTCCGCAAAGGTGCGCCGTTAACTATCCATAAGATAAATTTTCCGGGGCGGCTGGCGACGTCGTCAGCCGCCCCCTTAACGCTGGAAAGTCTTATGGCCCCTTCACCCCGAAGCCGCTCGGCTGAACGTCTGGTTGAAATCATTATTGCCCTGCACCGCAACGGAAGCGTTAATCGCCGCGATCTGATGCATAAATTTGGCATTACCGAACGCACGGTGTACCGCGATTTACAGGCGCTTTCCCCGATTATTGAACACGACGGCAAAGGGCGCTATCAGCTGCTGCCTGCGTATCAGCCCTGCCGCCGCGCGCACTGCCCTGATGCGAACGACGAAACCCCGCAGGGCTAGATTATTCTCAGTGATCTCAATCACATATTTTCTCCCGCCGGGGGTGAGCCTTAACCACTCACCCTCGCTTTTGACCGCTCACGCATCGCTTTCAACCACTCACCCATTTACCGTGCTTTACACGCGCGAGGATCTGGCACGATCGCTCCAGCATTAATCAATACCTCCTCACAACGAACCCTGACCCTTTTTTCTTTACATAAAAAACCAGGTCTTACTATGGATACTAAAAAACTACTTAAGCACGTGCCCTGGGCCATCCTCGGGATCATCGGCGCTTTCTGTCTGGCGGTTGTCGCATTACGCCGGGGCGAGCACGTCAGCGCCCTGTGGATCGTGGTCGCGTCGGTTTCCGTCTATCTTGTGGCTTATCGCTACTACAGCTTGTACATCGCGCAGAAGGTCATGAAGCTCGACCCGACGCGCGCCACCCCGGCGGTCATTAACAATGACGGCCTGAACTATGTGCCAACCAACCGTTACGTGCTGTTTGGTCACCACTTCGCCGCCATTGCAGGCGCGGGTCCGCTGGTCGGTCCGGTGCTGGCTGCGCAGATGGGCTACCTGCCGGGTACGCTCTGGCTGCTGGCGGGCGTAGTGCTGGCGGGAGCGGTGCAGGACTTTATGGTGCTGTTTATCTCCTCGCGCCGTAATGGTTCGTCGCTGGGCGAGATGATCAAAGAGGAGATGGGCCGCGTGCCGGGCACGATCGCCCTCTTCGGCTGCTTCCTGATCATGATCATCATCCTGGCAGTGCTGGCCCTGATCGTGGTGAAAGCGCTGGCCGAAAGTCCGTGGGGCGTCTTCACCGTCTGCTCTACCGTGCCGATTGCGCTGTTCATGGGCATCTACATGCGCTTCCTGCGCCCTGGCCGCGTTGGCGAGGTGTCGGTCATCGGTATCGTGCTGCTGGTCGCCTCCATCTACTTCGGCGGCGTGATTGCCCACGACCCGTACTGGGGCCCGGCGCTGACCTTTAAAGACACCACCATCACCTTCGCGCTGATCGGTTACGCGTTCATCTCAGCGCTGCTGCCGGTGTGGCTGATTCTGGCTCCGCGTGACTACCTGGCGACCTTCCTGAAAATCGGCGTGATCGTCGGGCTGGCAATCGGGATTGTGATCATCAACCCTGAACTGAAAATGCCGGCGGTGACGCAGTACATTGACGGTACCGGTCCGCTGTGGAAAGGTGCCCTGTTCCCGTTCCTGTTTATCACCATTGCCTGCGGTGCCGTGTCTGGCTTCCACGCGCTGATCGCCTCCGGCACCACGCCGAAGCTGATGGCCAACGAAACCGACGCGCGCTTCATCGGTTACGGCGCGATGCTGATGGAATCCTTCGTGGCGATCATGGCGCTGGTTGCGGCGTCGATTATCGAGCCTGGGCTGTACTTCGCGATGAACACCCCACCAGCGGGTCTCGGCATCACCATGCCAAACCTGCATGAGATGGGCGGCGAAAATACCGCGCTGATTATGGCGCAGCTGAAAGACGCCAGCGCACACGCGGCGGCGACCGTCAGCTCCTGGGGCTTCGTGATTTCGCCTGAGCAGATTATGCAGACCGCGAAAGACATCGGCGAACCATCCGTGCTGAACCGCGCAGGTGGCGCACCGACGCTGGCGGTGGGTATCGCACACGTGTTCCACAAAGTGCTGCCGTGGGCGGACATGGGCTTCTGGTACCACTTCGGTATCCTGTTTGAAGCGCTGTTCATCCTCACCGCGCTGGATGCCGGTACGCGTGCAGGCCGCTTCATGTTGCAGGATCTGCTGGGTAACTTTGTGCCGTTCCTGAAGAAAACCGACTCTCTGGTAGCAGGTGTTCTGGGTACTGCGGGCTGCGTAGGTCTGTGGGGTTACCTGCTGTATCAGGGCGTTGTAGACCCGCTGGGCGGCGTGAAGAGCCTGTGGCCGCTGTTCGGCATCTCTAACCAGATGCTGGCGGCTGTGGCCCTGGTGCTGGGCACCGTTGTCCTGGTGAAGATGAAACGCACCAAATACATCTGGGTAACCGTGGTGCCTGCGCTGTGGCTGCTGCTCTGCACTACCTGGGCGCTGGGTCTGAAACTGTTCAGCACCAACCCGCAGCTGGAAGGCTTCTTCTTCATGGCTAACCAGTACAAAGAGAAGATTGCCGCAGGCGGCGCGGATCTGACTGCGCAGCAGATTGCCAACATGAACCATATCGTGGTGAACAACTACACCAACGCGGGTCTGAGCATTCTGTTCCTGGTGGTGGTGTACAGCATTATCTTCTACGGCATTAAAACCTGGATGAAAGTGCGTAATGCCGATGGCCGTACGGACAAAGAAACCCCGTACGTGCCGGTGCCGGAAGGCGGCGTGAAGACGTCTTCACACCATTAATAAAATGGCGGGTGGCGCTGCGCTGACCCGCCCTACAACGTTACTGTAGGCCCGGTAAGCGTAGCGCCACCGGGCTTTTTCTTATCAGGACACGTTATGTTTGGTAACTTAGGCGAAGCAAAAAAATACCTCGGTCAGGCGGCGAAAATGCTGATTGGCATTCCGGACTATGACAACTACGTTGAGCATATGAAGACCAACCATCCGGATAAGCCGTACATGACCTACACTGAATTCTTCCGCGAGCGTCAGGAAGCGCGCTACGGCGGAAGTGGAGAAGGCGGCGTCCGCTGCTGCTAAAGGAGAAACCATGACCCCGATTGCCGTTACACTGCTGACCGGTTTTCTCGGCGCCGGTAAAACCACCCTGCTGCGCCACATCCTGAATGAACAGCACGGCTTCAAAATCGCCGTCATTGAAAACGAATTTGGCGAAGTCTCCGTTGACGATCAGCTGATTGGCGACCGCGCCACGCAGATCAAAACCCTGACCAACGGCTGCATCTGCTGCACCCGCTCCAGTGAATTAGAAGACGCCCTGCTGGACCTGCTCGACAGCCGCGATCGCGGTGACATCCACTTCGACCGTCTGGTGATCGAGTGCACCGGCATGGCCGATCCCGGCCCAATTATTCAGACCTTTTTCTCCCACGATATTCTGTGCCAGCGCTACCTGCTGGACGGCGTCGTCGCGCTGGTGGATGCGGTACACGCCGACGAGCAGATGAACCAGTTCACCATCGCCCAGTCTCAGATTGGCTACGCCGACCGCATTCTGCTGACCAAAACCGACGTGGCGGGTGAAAGCGAAAAACTGCGTGAGCGCCTGACGCGCATCAACTCGCGCGCACCCATTTATACCGTGACGCACGGCGATATCGACCTGTCTCAGCTGTTCAACACCAACGGCTTTATGCTGGAGGAGAACGTCACCGCGAAACCGCGCTTCCACTTTATGGCAGACAAGCAAAACGACGTAGCGTCGATTGTGGTGGAGCTGGACTACCCGGTGGACATCAGCGAGGTCTCGCGCGTGATGGAGAACCTGCTGCTGTCGTTTGCCGACAAGCTGCTGCGCTATAAAGGAATGCTGTGGATCGACGGCGAGCCGAACCGCCTGCTGTTCCAGGGCGTACAGCGCCTGTACAGCGCCGACTGGGATCGTCCGTGGGGCGATGAACCGCCGCACAGCGTGATGGTGTTTATTGGAATACAGCTGCCGGAAGAGGAAATTCGGGCAGCGTTTGCGGGACTACCGAAATAACCGCCTTGCTTCCCCTCTCCCCTGTGGGGAGAGGGCCAGGGTGAGGGGTAAGCCCAATATTATTTCAACGCCTCCGGCAGCGTCACAATCCACAGCTCGCTGTCGGACTCCGGCTTCTTCAGCGGCTTGACGCTGAGGGTAGTTTCAACCGCTTTGTCATCCAGCGTCAGCTTGCCTTCCGCGTTCACCCGATAATCCTTGAGCTTCTTGCCCTCGGCCGGGTTGTGCATCGCCACCTTCACGCCAAAGTCGTTATCGTTCGCCACCGCCAGCGTTTTGTCATCAATCAGCGCCAGCCCTTCGGCCTTTTCCTGCTGCCAGCCCAGCGCACGCAGATCGACCACCTGCGTTTTTTCCGCAAGTGTAATGCCGCGCTGCGCCAGCGTTTTCTCATCGTCAAATTCCGGGTATTCGCCCGGCTTGTCGAAGGCGGCCAGATCGCTCGCCTTGCTCAGATCCACCCTGTAGATGAGGTTACGCATTGCGTCGTTTTTATCTTCGCCCTGTTCAATCAGCAGGATAGTGTGGTTATCCAGCGCCACGATATCGCCGATTTTGGCGTCGCTGTTTTTGCTGTAGGCCGCGCTGTCGACAGGGTAGCCGTACATCGCGGTTTTTCCGGTCGCCGGATCGAAGCTGACCAGTCGCGTAAACAGCGCCTGCTTTTTGCTCTTCCCGTCGATATCCAACGTACTCTGGACAGCGGCGATAATACGTCCGTCCGGCATGCGGGTCAGGCCTTCAAATCCCCGGTTTGCCTGGCGCCATTTGATAACATTTGGCAGACCGCCCGCGATGGATTTCTCCCCTTCCGCCGCCTGTGGGCCGTGGATCGCGAGGATTTTCCCTTTACTGTCAATATTAATCAGGAACGGGCCATACTCATCGCACAGCCAGTAGCCGCCCTTCCCGTCCGGTGTGATGCCTTCCGTATCCAGCCCGCGGTTATCGCCTTTCAGCACTTTTAAGGTGTCGCTTAGCGCGATTTCATTGGTGGAACCAATCACGCCACTTTGCAGCGGCAGACCGTTGATTTCGCCTTTATCGTCATGCAAAGGACGCGCGTCCACGGCCTCCGCTTTACCGTTTTGCACGCGGATCGTCATTAGCTGCGGGGCGAAATCCGGGGTAACAAAGATTTTAGCGTCATTTTTCCCCATTTTTGGCGAGTCCGCGTTAGGACCGCGATCGGTCACGGTCATAAACGTCAAGGCGTCGCCCTGCTTGCCCATAAACAGCAGGCCAGAGCCAATCCCCACAGGCAGCCCGTTCGGAAACGCGCTGGCAAACGCACCGCTGTATTTGACATGCGCGCCTTCGGGAAAACTGACGACGTAACGCTCCGCGGTTGGCTGTGCCGCCAGGCCAGAGAAAGAGAGCGCACAACCAATTAGCACAGGAATGATTTTTCTTTTCATAGTGTTAGCACCCAGTAAGTGAAGCCAACAACGTAATGAAGAAACGTGTCAGAAAAATGACATGGTGAAAGCGGTTCGGCACGACGGGGCGTATAGCCACCTCCAGAAATGTAAACCTGTGTCTTTATCTGTGACAACTGAAACACTTTTGGAAATTATTAGAAACTCAATTAATTCATCCTGAACTAATTTTTCCGACCCGTTCAGCGTACGTTTAATGAGAATCCTGAACCCTTCCTAAACGCGAATGCATTACGTATTGACTCCTTGCCGGGTCAACATTCGAACAACATTTAAAATTCAAAAACCAAACAAAAACAGCATAAAAACGTGACAAGCATCGCATTTGCAGAGATAAACAGCTCTTGTTAAGGTGCCCTCAGATTAATTTGATGACGAGGAAAAACTCATGAAAAAGCTCAACATTCTCCTTCTTTCCGCTCTAACTGCCGTATCGGGCTCCGCACTGGCCATGGGCGGCAGCATTGAGCAGGGTAAAAACTTTACCAACCTGAATGTGGAAATGGGGAAATCAACCTCCGGTCTGTACACCGAAGGTAGCTGGCTGAAAAACACAGATGACGGCACCACAACCGGTGGCGTAGGAGCAGGCTACAACTTTGAAGTCGGCCCGGTGATGCTGAACGCAGGCGCTAAGGCCCTCTACGTTGGCCCGAAAAAAGGCGATAACGGCGTGGCGTTCCCGGTCGGCGGCGGTGTGAACGTTGCCCTGACCGACAGCATCAGGGTATTCGGTGAAGGCTACGTTGCGCCAGACGGCCTGAACAACAGCGTGAAAAACTACGTTGAAGCGAACGGTGGCGTAAGCTGGACGCCAGTGAAGCCGGTGACGCTGAAGGTGGGTTATCGTCACGTGAGCGTTGATGGTAAAGACGGTCGTCCTAACCACACGCTGATTGACGGCGCATATGTTGGCGGTGGCGTGTCCTTCTAAGCCTGTTTGCCCGTTTCGCCCGGCGGCGCTACGCTTGCACGGGCCTACAATGAAGGGTGCAATTTATGAATATTATTGCACCTTGTAGGCCGGGTAAGCGCAGCGCCACCCGGCAAAAAAGGCGATGAGACTGTTAATAAAAAAACCTGCCGGATTGCAGGTTTTTTTATGTCCGACATTACTTGCGAACGACCACCAGCTTCTGGTTCACAAACTCTTTGATCCCCAGGTCCGACAGCTCGCGTCCGTAACCCGAACGTTTTACGCCGCCGAACGGCAGCTCTGCCGCCGTATCGGTGAGCCAGTTGATGTACACCATCCCGGTCTCAATACGCGATGCCATCTTCTTCGCGCGCTCAATATCCTGGCTGAACACCGCTCCGCCCAGGCCGTAGTGGGAGTCGTTCGCCAGCGCGACCGCCTCGTCGTCGTTTTTCACCACGTAAATCTGCGCTACCGGGCCAAAGAACTCTTCGAAGTACGCCGGGTTGTCGCGTGAGATGTTGGTCAGGATGGTCGGCTCAAAGAAGCTCCCGTCTCGCTGCACAGGTTTGCCGCCATAGTGCAGCGTAGCGCCGTTTTTCACCGCCTCGTTAACCTGTTTGGTCAACGTGTCGAGCGCGTCTTTAGAGGACAGCGGCCCCAGCGTGGTGCTTTCGTCCAGCGGATCGCCAATCTTCACCTGCTTAAATGCCTCGGTGAATTTGCTCAGGAAGGCATCGGCAATCTTTTCATGCAGGATAAAGCGCTTCGCCGCGGTACAGACCTGCCCGGCGTTGTTGAGCCGCGCGTTAACGCCGATCTTCACCGCCTTATCCAGGTCCGCATCGTCGAGCACCACGAATACGTCGTTACCGCCAAGCTCCAGCGTGGATTTCTTAATGTGCTTCGCCGCCTGGGCCGCTACCACGCTGCCCGCTTTTTCTGAACCGGTTAGCGCCGCGCCCTGTACGCGATCGTCAGCGATGATGTTCGCCACCTGATCGGACGAGATAAACAGGTTGGTCCACGCCCCTTCCGGCGCGCCCGCCTCACGCACCAGATGGGCGAAGGTTTCCGCACAGTGCGGCACAATGCTGGCGTGTTTAGCGATGACAGGGTTACCCGCCGCCAGGTTTGGCGCCAGAACGCGCATCAGCTGATAGTATGGAAAGTTCCATGGTTCGACGGCCATCAGCACGCCGATGGGGTGATGTTCAACCCATGCTTCCCCGAGTTCAGAGTCATACTTCACCGGGGCCAGGAACTGCTTCGCGTTGTCCGCATAGTAGCGGGCGATTTGCGCGCACAGCTTCACCTCGCCGCGGCTCTGTTCGATGAGCTTACCCATCTCCTGGCTGGCGATTTTCGCCAGCTCCTCCACGCGTTCGTCGATCAGGTCCGCCAGCTTATGCAGTACCGGCAGGCGCTGGCTTATGTCGCCTTTCGCCCAGTCGGAGTGATAGAGCGCATCGGCTGCCTTCAGCGCCGCTTCAACATCTGCGTCAGTGTGGGAGGGATATTCTTTGATGAGCTGGTTAGTGGCAGGATTTACTGTCTGATAAGCCATATCGAATCTCCATGTTTTACCGCTTAGGGTATTAAGGGTAGTCAACATGACTGGCTATGGACGTAAAGTTGGGTATATCCGGAAGGTTCTTATACGTTTTCCCCCTTTCGTTTACCGACAGGGGGAACTGTGATTTTAATTATTTTACCCAATGAGGGATATTTTCTGTCGATACATTTTTTACAGTATATCCTTTCCCCTCTTGCGAGTCTTTAACACAAGTTATTTCATCGAACCCCCACTTTCCGTTACGATTGAAAAAGTAAGCTGTATACTTATCAGTATTATAACCAAAATATCTCTCATTAGGGCGTGATATTTTTTCATTCTCACATGTAAAATCACTCCGCCATTCACTGCCAGTAGAATATTTTAAAACATAATATGCTACTACATCCGGCCTGCTTGAGACAAATAACACGATTAAACTCGTTAGCATTAAAGCGCCCAAAATAGTAAAAAGTCTATATCCCTTTGCATGATCAGCAGTCACGATGAATATTACGTAAGCAGTCAACTGTAATATAAAAAATATTAAGACAAAAAATGAACTGAGCTTCCATGTAAACTCCAACCATGGACTGGATGATAACTCCATATTACTCAACTGAAGAAATAAACTTGCCGAGAATGCACTGGATGCAACATAACAAATTGATATAAATGAAAATAACATAACCCGTATATTTTTTACTTTCTCATGGCCGTTTTTCTCGAGAACAAAGATTGTTAAAAAGCTGCTAATAACAATAAAAATGGAGAACATCACCAACATTACTTTTGCAAGAAAACCAAAATGTATATTTATTGCAAAAGGAAAAAGAAGAAACGCACCCCAGGCAAGGAGCGACGCCCATCCGGCCAACTTATTTACAACACCGCCGCTTTCGAACCGGATAAAATGAATAATAATTTCCCGGGCACGCTGCCTTTTTAAATACAGCATTACTAAAAGGCCAATAAATAATGCATATGACAAATAAACCCGAACTGGATCTTTTATTTTCAACAAAACAAAACAACCTACAAAGAAAATTAACAAATATAAATCCAAGGATTTATTTTTTATTTCATTTATAAAACGATACAGTAAATTCATTTTATATACCCCAGAAAGTAGATCATTATTAGCTATGAGAAACGAATACTCCGAACCAGAAAGAGAATGCAACAAATCTTCTGTTCTGTCAGTTAAAAGAGGAATTTTGATTCTTCATCAGATAGCACATTTTGCATTTTACCTCCATCACCCTCTATCCTTAACCCATGGAAAAACATACCGAACTCAAACGCGCCAAGCTTCTCGCGCTGTCGCTGCTGCTGATTGCCGCTGCGGCCTTTATCACTACCCTGTTCCTGCCGCAAACCTTCTGGGTACGCGGCGCAAAAGCTATTGCCGAGGCGGCGATGGTCGGCGCGCTGGCGGACTGGTTTGCCGTTGTCGCGCTGTTCCGCCGGGTGCCAATTCCCTTTATCTCGCGCCATACGGCGATTATCCCGCGCAATAAGGACCGCATCGGCGACAATCTTGGCCAGTTCGTGCAGGAAAAGTTTCTGGATACCCAGTCGCTGGTCGCATTAATTCGCCGCTACGAGCCGGCCCAGATGATTGGTGCCTGGTTCAGCAAGCCCGACAACGCCCAGCGCGTCGGGCTGCATCTGATGCAGGTGATGAGCGGTTTTCTTGAGCTGACTGACGACGGGCGCATTCAGCGCCTGCTCAAACGCGCGGTGCATAAGGCTATCGACAAGGTCGATTTAACCGAGACCAGCGCCGTCATGCTGGAAAGCATGACCAAAAACAACCGTCACCAGGTGCTGCTGGACGCCATCATCAACCGTCTGATTACCCTGATTCAGCGCGAGAGCACGCGGGAATTTATCTCTGACCAGATCGTCCACTGGCTGAAGACCGAGCATCCGCGCAAGGCGATGGTGCTGCCCACCGAGTGGCTGGGCGATCAGAGCGCAGAGATGGTGTCAAACGCGGTGAACACGCTGCTGGATGATATCAGCCACGACCGCACGCACCAGATCCGTCGGGCATTTGACCGCGCCACGCTGAAGTTTATCGACAACCTGAAAAACGACCCGGAGATGACGGCCAAAGCCGACAATATCAAGCACTATCTGAAGAATGATGAAGCATTTAACCGCTACCTGGGTGAAATGTGGGCTGACCTGCGCCAGTGGCTGAAAAATGACATGCAGAGCGACGATTCCCGCGTGAAGCAACGTATCGCCAACGCCGGGCTGTGGTTTGGTGAGACGCTGTCGAATGATGCCAGCCTGCGTGCGTCGCTGAACGAGCATCTGGAGCAGGCCGCGCACCGCGTCGCGCCGGATTTTGCGGCATTCCTGACGCGCCATATCAGCGACACGGTGAAAAGCTGGGACGCCAAAGATATGTCACGCCAGATAGAACTCAATATCGGTAAAGATCTTCAGTTCATTCGCGTAAACGGTATCCTGGTAGGCGGAACGATTGGCCTGATTCTGTTTTTACTTTCTCAGTTGCCCGCCGTGCTGGGGCATTAATCCGCTTTTGGCGGCGCGATAACGTAGCGCGTCGCCTCGAAGCGGTTCAGGATCAGGTGCACCAGAAAGACCATCGTCAGCGTGACCACCAGCGCGAAGGTAACGGAGGTGATGCGGTACAGATCGCTGAACACCAGATCGCTGTCCGGATGCATGTTTTGCCCGAACATAATGCCGATGGTGGTAATGCTGGAAAATCCCACCCCGGCCCCGACCTTCTCCATCACGTGCAGGCGCGCGCCAAATGCCAGCCCGAGGCCGATCAGCGGCATCATCAGCAGCATATGGCTGCTGTGATCGTACAGGATAAGCTGAACGACGAGGATATAGAGACAGCCCAGCACCACGCCGACCACGCGCCAGATGGAGCTCATGACCGCGCCGCGGTAGTGCATCGGGAACAGGATCAGAATGCCCGCCATCAGTGCCGAGAGCGAATCGCTTAAGTCGCTCATCTGAAATACCACGAAAATCAGCGTCGCCACGGTGCCGGAGAGCAGCGACTCGTGGCGCACGCGGGCATCGTCTTTCTCTATCAGCGGCGGCGGCTTACGTGGCTCCACGTCCGGCAGCAGGTAATTCATCAGCGCGCTCAGACACACCGCCATCACGCTCGCTTCAATGTTGGAGAACAAAAGCGTGTGCCAGTTGGTGGTGGGGTAGCTCATAAAGTTGAGCATTACGCTCTGGCACACCACGCCCATCGAACCGAACAGAAACAGCGGCCCCTTGCTCATAAAGCGAAAGCGCATCACGTACAGGGCAAAGACCACCAGCGTCATAATGACCGGCCATTGCGACAGAAAGCCGATGATGATCACCATTTCGACGCAGTTGAGCGATGCGCTGAAGATAAACTGCTTCGCCACGTGGCGGTTAAACACCGGCACCAGCGACAGCAGCATGATCGGGTAGACCACAAAAAACACGCCGTAGCTGGTGTTATAGAAGCTCGAAATACTGAGCGCAATCATCCCGGCAAAGACAATGCGCAAAGTCTGGCGGAAGTCGTTTGCCGTGTAGACGATGTTGCCGTGCGGGGTAAATACCCGCGCCAGGGTGCTAATAGACATAGTGAAGCAGGCTCACCAGATGGATTTGCATCCCGGAGAAGAAGCGCGCAAAGGGCCCTTCGCTGTTGTAGAGCTGCACGGTGGCGCGCGCGCCGGTCGGCAGCGACTTCGGTAAGGCTTCGTCCAGCGCCACGTGAATGCGCATTCGCTGGGCATCGCGCACCCAGCGGTTAGAGGTTTCCGGTTCAGAAAGTTGACCGTTAACGGCTTCCTGACCGGCGAGGATCCCCGCGTCACTGCTGGTCACGTGGGCGCGGAAAACCCGTCCCGGAAAGGCGTCAAACACCACGGCGGCGTCGGTCCCCTGGTGGGTATGACGCAGGCTCTTCTCGCGGAAATCCGCCACAATATCCGTCTGCGTATTCACCAGCGCCAGCGCTGCCGAACCGGACGAGGCGTAAAAACCGGGGCTTAATTGCAGATTACTCACCGTGCCGTCCGCCTCGGCGTAGACCTTCGTCCAGCCAAGATTCAGCTCCGCTTCATCCAGCGCGTTACGGTATTTTTGCAGCGTCACGTTACGGTGTTCATTCCGCTCGCCGCGCTGAATGCGCAGGTTACGAATATTCGCCTGAATCGAGCTGACGGACTGCTCGCTGCTCTGCCAGGTAGTGCGGACCTTATCCAGATCCGCCTGCGACACGTTCTGCAGGGTGCTCAGTTTCTGGTAGCGGTCGAAAGTCACTTTGTCGTTACGCGCGGTCAGCACGGCGGTCTTCAGGCTGGCCTGCGCGGCGGCGATCTGCGCGTCCAGTTGTTCGTTGGAAAGGCGAGCTTGCTCAAGCGCGATCTGCGCCGCTTCCACTTTATTGCGAAACGGGGTGTCGTCGAGCTCAAACAGCAGATCGCCTTTCTTCACCTGGCTATTGTTGTGGACATGGACCGCCGCCACATAGCCGGAGACACGGGCAGACACCGGCGTCACCACGCGCATCACGGTGGAATCCGGCGTCAGCGGGATCCAGATATCCGCGACGATAAAGTAGACAAACATCAGCAGGAAAGAGGCAATACTTACCCTTACCCAGCGGGCAAACTTTTGTTCAGGAGTCATTATTTTTCGGTCTTGTTATCTTCTTCGCGGATTGTCCGCAAATTGCAGGCGATTTGATTCAGGGTGGCGCTGAAAATGTCGAGATGTTCAGGCGCGATGTTTTGCGATACGCGCGTCTGAAGCGTCTCAATTAACTGGGTGAGCCTGTTAAGTACAGCTTTTCCCTCAGGCGTCAGCGTCAGAAGCCGGATGCGCTTGTCATACGGCGAGACGGTGCGCAGCAGGTAACCCTGTTTTTCCAGCTGTGTCAGGGTGCGCATTAGCGGCGGCAGTTCAATGCCCTGCACCTCCGCCAGCTCACTCACCGAGACGTTATCCCCGAGCTGATGCAGCTGCATCATCACCGTCCAGCTCGACTGGGTTAACCCGGTATCGAGAATGGCGTCGTCAATGACGGCACGCCACTGGCGCACGATCATCGCCATCCGCATGCCCATCGGCCTGCGGCTAAACAGTTCTTCTTCACTCATGGGGAAACCTCTCGTCACACGCGGTCACAATAATAGTTATCAGGGTAAGTATCAAGAAACGAGAAGTTAAAGCGCAGGAATTGCGAAATGAGATTCTCCCTCAGCCCTGTGGGCTGAGGGTTCCCCACAAATTAATGCGAGCACTGAGCAATCCCCTCGCCCCTCCGGGGAGAGGGTTAGGGTGAGGGGAACATACGGCGGTGGTGGTCATTCCGTTCACTTTATGTTCCTTGCTACTCTGTAACGACATGACCGGTGAACGTGCCAGGGTGGCTCAGTCGCCACCACCCTGGCGACCCGGGCTCCCGGCGGTAAATCGCCGCTTCGCGGTGCCCTCGGCTTATTCCTTCCGGCTTATCGGGTACGGGCGGAGGCAACGTCCCTGTAAAGCCGCCCTCTCGGCGCATCCCTGCGCCTCGCCCCGGCCGGAAGGCAAACGCCTCAGCGATTTACAGCCGGACCAGGGCATCGCTGACAGCCCTCAGTCATTTAGAAAGCAACTTTATTGCTTCTGCATAAAAAAATTACTGGGGATCCCTCAGCCCTGTGGGAGAGGGGCAGAGTGAGGGCACAGCCCGCAGCGGAGTTTAGCGGCTAAAATGTCTGGAGATGGCGCCCTGTCCTGAAGCCGTCACAACCACCTCCCTGTACCCCGCCACCCGCTGGATCCACCCTTTGCTTTCCAGATAAAGAAGCAGCGCTGCGCCGGCTTCGCCTCCGAGATGAAACCGCCGCTCGCTCCAGTCCAGGCAGGCGCAGCACGCTTTTCGGCGCGAATGAGCGCTTAACGAAACGCCGAGCTTCAGAAATTGCTCCCGACCATACGGCGTGAGCGCTGAACCGTCTGCCTCCAGCCAGCCTGCTGCCTGCATGAAATCGTAGATCTGCACCGCCACCGCGCCTGCGAGATGGTCGTAGCAGGTCCGGGCTTTACGCATGGCTTTCGGCGCGGTAGTTTCCGGCGGGGTAATGCGGCGCCAGGAGAGCCCCATCATCTGCTCGACTAACTCCGCCACGTCATGCCCCGCCAGACGATAGTAGCGATGCCGCCCCTGAGACAGGCAGGTAATCAGTTTGCCGTCCATCAGCCGGGCGAGATGCCCGCTGGCGGTCGACGGCGCAACGTCTGCCGCCGCACTCAGTTCGGTGGCCGTCCACGCTCGCCCGTCCATTAGTGCACAGAGCATTTTCACGCGCGACGGATCGGCCATTGCAGCCGCTACAGCGGCAATGGCCTTTTCCAGCATCGCGCTGTTATCAGAGGGTAAGCTCGTCTTTAACATTTGTCGCCCAGGGTGTGGTGATCTCAGCGGCCAGCTTATCATCATCCGTCAGCAGAATAAGGTGATTCGCGTGGTCGCTGTACTGAGTCAGGATAGACACGCCCTTTGCGGCCAGCGCCGCCGCTAACTCGCCCAGCTCGCCGGGCCTGTCGCTAAAAATCACGTGAACGTCATACATCCGCGTGCCCTCTCGTTTCAGAGCTGTACTCCCGCACCAGCTGCGCCACGCGAATACGGTAGAAAGAAAAAATCGACTCCCGGCCTTCGGCCTGCGCGGCCTGATGGAAGACATTCTGCTTCCAGCGGCGGACGGCCTCTTCATCCCGCCACCAGGAAAGGGACAGGATTTTGCCGTCGATGCTCAGGCTCTGAAAACGTTCTATATCAATAAAGCCGTCGATGTCCGCCAGCAAAGGCTTGAGTTCAGCGGCAAGCTGCAGATAGCGCGCCTGATGATGAGGCTCCGCTTTGGCTTCAAAAAGGACTGCGATCATGGGTGTCTCTCCGTTGTGAGGGTGTGGAGAGAATGCAGGAGGAAAAACCACAATGCTTCGGTATGGAGCGAAGTGTTTGCCGGATGGCGCTGCGCTTATCCGGCCTACGGGCTCATGTAGGCCCGGTAAGCGTAGCGCCACCGGGCAGGGTTTAACCCACCATCGACTTCGACTCCATAAACGCCCCAATCCCCCACTCGCCTGGATTACGGGCGCTGGTGGCGATGATCCGCGAGCGCGGAATTATTCCAGGTTAGCCTTGTTCAGACCGTAAGCCGCATCCAGCGCGCCCGGCTCCATGCGGGAGGTAATGCCCAGGCGGTTCCAGGCGTTGATCGCTACGATGGCGAAGTTCAGCTCTGAAATCTCGACATCCGAGAAGTGCTCCGCCACGCTGCGGTACAGCGCATCGCTCACGCCATGTACGCCAATCTGGGTCAGCGCTTCGGTGAAGGCCAGCGCCGCTTTTTCACGGGCGCTAAACAGCGGGGACTCGCGCCAGGCCGCCAGATGGTACAGGCGCAGCTCGCGCTCACCGGCGATTTTAGCCTCTTTCGAGTGCATATCCAGACAGAAGGTGCAGCCGTTCAGCTGCGATACGCGAATGTCGATCAGGTGCTTCAGTGCCGGATCAATAGAGGTTTTCGCCACCTCCATGCTCAGGGCAGAAAGCGCGTTGGCAAGTGCAGGTGTGGCTTTGTGGTGGTTTACGCGGGTGCTCATTGTCTTTCCTCTTTTTGTGCCGTTTTTTTCATGCGATAAGGCAAATCTACGCCGTTAATGACATAGTAAAAAGACACAAAAAGCGTGAAATGAGGTAGGACATGAAGCCGGGCTATCATAAGATTTATTCCCGCTATCGCGACAACATCACGCGCGGCGTGCTGAAGCCGGGCGACAAGGTACCTGCCATCCGCGTGCTGGCGGAAGAGCTTAAGGTCGCGCGAAAAACCGTTGAAACAGCCTATGCCATTCTGACAGGGGAAGGGTATCTGGTAAGCCAGGGCGCGCGCGGGACGCGGGTGAACCCGGATCTTCTGCTGCCCGCGCAACACGCCCCCGCAGAACAAGCGACCGGCACGCTGCCGGCGTCGTTGATTAGCCAGCGCGAACGGGCCGGTTTTCTGCGCCCCGGCATTCCGGCGCTCGACAGCTTCCCCTATAAAAAATGGCTGCTGCTGGCGGGCCAGGCGACGCGCGCCATGCGTCAGGATGAAATGCTCAACCCGCCGGTGCTGGGCTGGTATCCGCTGCGCGAGGCGATTGCCCGCTATCTCAATATCTCGCGCGGGTTATCCTGCACCGCCGAACAGGTACTGATCACCAGCGGCTACAGCGGCAGCCTGCGCCTGATCCTCGACACGCTTGCCAGCCGCAGCGACAAGGTGGTGTTTGAGGATCCGGGCTATTTTATGGGCCAGCAGCTGCTCAAGCGGATCGTGCCCCGCCTGCACACCGTGCCGGTTGATCGCTGCGGCATTGATACGGACTACCTGCTCCGTCATCATCGCGACGCGCGTTTTGCCATCGTGACCCCGTCGCATCAGAGCCCGCTGGCGGTGACGCTCTCACTGCCGCGCAAGCAGCAGCTGCTCGACTGGGCGTCACAAAACGAGGCGTGGATTATCGAAGACGATTACGACGGGGAATTTCACTATACCCGCAAAGTGCTGCCGTCGATGAAAAGCCTCGACCAGCATGACAGGGTGATCTTTATGGGCACCTTCAGCAAAACCATTATGCCTTCACTGCGCATGGGCTACGTGGTGATGCCCGCCAGCACCGTCGGGACCTTTACCGACTGCGCGGACATTACCACCAGCGGCCAGCCGGTGCTGACGCAAAAAATCCTCACCGCATTTCTCAACGAAGGGCATTTTTTTCGTCATCTGAAAAAGATGCGCGCCCTGTATCAGATCCGCCGCGACTGGATGATTGCCGCCCTGCGTGAGGTCTATGGTGACCTGTTCTTCACCGAGCAAAACGACGGTGGAATGCATATTGTCGCGTTCCTCGCAAAGGGAAGCGCTGACCGGGAGATCGCCCGCTGCTGGCAGGAACAGCAACTTCAGGTTAATGCGCTTTCGGAGTGGTATCGCGGGTCGGGCAAACGCTACGGGCTGGTGATGGGCTATAACAACGTGCGGTCATATCAGGAGGCGGTTGAGCTGCTGGAAAGGCCGAAACGGCAGACGCTTGCGCTGTTGAGTTGAAAACCGCCGGGTGGCGGCTGCGCCTTACCCGGCCTACGGTCTCCTGTAGGCCCGGTAAGCGTAGCGCCACCGGGCAACCCTATGCTTACACATCATATCGCGATAACCCAACGTCCTTGAGCTGCTCGTCGCTCATCTGGCTCAGAATGCGGCGGGTACGGTTGATGCGATACCAGTTACGCAGCGTTTTCGCTACCCAGACAAACGCGATAAACGGACGTGTTGAACGATTCTCGTAGAACTCCATGATGCTCTCCTCGCTGTGCCAGTGGGGTTATCATCATGGAAAACGGCCAATACAATACAGATTCAAAAACTGCTTTTGTTTACCATACAGATCCGCTAAAACGGTATCTGCATGGCGTTTTACCCACCAATCTGTACTGGTTTAATAATCTGTATGGTGAAAACAAAGGATACAGCATGACGCGCTATCAACATCTGGCCAACCTACTGGCGGAACGTATCGAACAAGGGCTGTATCGCAGCGGCGAACGTCTGCCGTCGGTACGCACGCTGAGCCAGGAACACGGCGTGAGTATCAGCACCATACAGCAGGCCTACCAGATCCTCGAAAATCTCCAGCTGATCACGCCCCAGCCGCGCTCCGGTTATTTTGTCTCGAAACGCAAAGCGCAGCCGCCCGTACCGGCGATGACGCGCCCGGTGCAGCGCCCCGTGGACGTCACCCAGTGGGATGAGGTGATGATGCTGCTGGACGCCCGCGCCGACAAAGAGATGATCTCCTTTGGCGGCGGCTCGCCGGACATCAACCAGCCGAGCCTGAAGCCGCTGTGGCGCGAGATGAGCCGCATTGCGCAGCATAACCCTGGCGAAATGCTGAGCTATGACGTGCTCGATGGTCGTCTGGAGCTGCGCGAGCAGATCGCCCGCCTGATGCTGGACGGCGGCTCCACCGTGGCGGCAAACGAGATTGTGATCACCAACGGCTGCCACGGCGCGCTGTCGATCGCCCTGCTCTCGGTGTGCAAGCCGGGGGATATCGTGGCGGTCGAGTCGCCGTCGTTTCACGGCACCATGCAGATGCTGCGCGGCTTCGACATCAAGGCGATTGAAATACCTACCGATCCCGAGACCGGGATCAGCATCGAGGCGTTAGAGCTGGCGCTGGAGCAGTGGCCGATCAAAGCGGTGATCCTGGTCCCCAACTGCAATAACCCGCTCGGGTTTATCATGCCGGAAGCGCGTAAAAAGCAGGTGCTGGCGCTCGCCCAGCGGCACGATATTGTGATAGTGGAGGATGATATCTACGGCGAGCTGGCCGCAGAGTACCCGCGCCCGCGCACCATTCACTCGATGGACATTGATGGCCGCGTGATCCTCTGCAGCTCCTTTACCAAAACCGTGGCGCCCGGGCTGCGCGTCGGCTGGATTGTGCCGGGGCGCTATTACGACCGGGTGATGCACATGAAATACGCCGCGGGCGGGTTTAACGTGCCGGGCACGCAGATGGCGGTGGCGGCGTTTATTCGCGACGGTCATTACCATCGCCACGTGCGGCGCATGCGCCAGATTTATCAGCAGAATATGGAGACCTACACCTGCTGGGTGCGGCAGTATTTTCCGGCAGAAATATGCGTTACCCGCCCGCAGGGCAGCTTCCTGCTGTGGGTCGAGCTGCCGGAGATGGTCGACATGGTGTGCGTCAGCAAGCAGCTGTGCCGTCTCAAAATCCAGGCTGCGGCGGGGTCGCTGTTTTCCGCCTCCGGTAAGTACCGCAACTGTCTGCGGATCAACGTGGCGCTGCCGCCGACGGATAAACATCGCGAGGCGTTGAAAAAGATGGGTGAGGCGATTGTGATTGCGATGGAGGGGTAGTGCGGCATTTTGCCCTCACCCCGGCCCTCTCCCACAGGGAGAGGGTGAAAACCGATCCCGTAGGCCCGGTAAGCGCAGCGCCACCGGGCATTGGCTAACGACTCAGAACGTCCACGAAACGCTGCCGACAATGCTGCGCTCTGCACCGAAGTAGCAGTAAGAGAGCGAGTTACACGCCGCAACGTAGCTTTTGTCCGTCAGGTTATTGACGTTCAACTGCGCGCTCACGCCCGTGAGACCCACTTTCGACAGGTCATACCCCACGACCATATCCACCAGGGTGTATGACGGTAGCGTATGGGTGTTCTGACGATCGCTGGCGATCCCGTTGACATAGCGCACGCCGGAGCCGACGGTCAGGCCGTCCAGCGGGCCGCTTTTGACGTCGTAGCTCAGCCAGGCGCTGGCCATGTTACGCGGGGCATAGACGGCGCGCTTGCCCTCCTCTTCCGGGCTGCTCTTCTTGTAGCGAATATCCGTATAGGTGTAGGCCGCCTGCATGCGCAGGCTGTCGGTCAGCTGTCCAATCGCCTCCAGCTCAACGCCTTCGGATTCGATTTCACCGATGGAACGGTACGGATCGGTCGGCTCCTCTTTAGTGGCAATGTTCTTCTGGTTGATGCGGAACACCGAGGCGCTGAACTGGCTGTTCATCCCCTCCGGCTCATACTTCACGCCCGCTTCCCACTGCTTGCCCTTCATCGGATCCAGGATATTCCCCTGCTCGTCGGCAAAGCTGGTCGGCGTAAAGGCGGTGGAGTAACTGACGTACGGCGCGACGCCGTTATCAAACAGATACAGCAGCGCCGCGCGGCTGCTGAAGTTGTTTTTATCCAGATCGCTGCGGGTATGGTTGAAGTTGTCGACGTTCGACACGCTCACCTGGTCGTAACGCCCACCCAGCGTGAGGCGCCAGCGGTCAATGGACATCTGATCCTGCAGGTAGTAGCCGGTCTGGCGCAGCTTATGCTTTTCCCTGCTGTACTGGGTGATATAGTCCGGCTTCGCGCCATAAGCAGGATGGAAAGCGTCAATCGGCGGGAAGCCGCCGTAGTAGCCGGTGACGTTGTTGGTGCGGTCCTGGTAGTCCATGCCGATCAGCACGCGGTGGTTCACCTCGCCGGTATCGAAGCTGCCGTCGACCTGGTTATCCAGGGTGATGGCGTTCATCTTCTCGTCGGAGCCGGAATAGCCGCGGTTCAGCTCGGTGTCGTTCAGCCAGCCTGCGGCATACACCTGGTTCAGCTCGACTTTGGTGTGCAGGTAGCGCAGCTTCTGACGCACGGCCCAGCCGCTGTCAAACAAGTGCTCGATGTTATAACCGACCATGTTTTCCCGACGATCGTACTTGTCGTAATCATCTTCACCTTCAAAAAAGGTGTTGGAGATTTTCTTACCGCTGTGCGGCACGACGGTGCCCTCATACGGCAGGCCGGAGTGGCTGCCGCCTTCCGGATCGCGGTGCAGGTAGGCCATCAGATCCAGACGGGTATTATCGGTGATACGCCAGGTCAGGCTCGGCATCAGCGCGTAACGCTCTTCTTTGAGCGGATCGAACTGGGAATCGGCATAGCGGGTCATCCCGCTGAGGCGCACCGCCACGCGGTCGTTATCATCAACCGGGCCGGTGACGTCGAACATCGCCCCGCGCTGGTTATTGTTACCGGCGAAGAGCTTGATCTCCCCGCCCGGATCGAACGATGGCTTACGGGAGGTGAGCGCCACGATGCCGCCCGGCGATGAGCGACCGTACAGCACGGAGGCCGGGCCGCGCACGACTTCGATACTGTCCAGGAACCACGGATCAACCACCAGCGAGCTGTGGGAATTGGTGTCGCCCATCATCTTCAGTCCGTCGAGGTAGACGTTGTCCAGGCTGCCGTCCGAGAAGCCGCGCAGCACCATGTAGTCGAAGCGGTTTGATGCCCCAATCTGGTTGCTGTAGACCCCCGGCGTGTAGCTCACGGCCTGACGCACGCTGGTTGCGCCCTGCTCTTCGAACTGCTCGCGGGTGACGATAGAGACCGATTGCGGGGTTTCAATATCCGGCGTTTCAAGCTTGGTGGCCGCAGACTGCATCTGCGAGGTCACCACCACGGTGTCAGTTTTTTGGGCATCCTGCGCCAGTAAAGGAAAAGCGACGCTACCGGTAACCCATCCCACCAGCAGTGCCAGACGCGATTTAGCAAACATAACCCTCTCCAGAGATATTTCTTATTGTTAATAAGAATTATTACCTTTTTGAGGGTGCAAACAGCTATGCGCGCCGCCAGGTTATGTATGCGCGATGCTAAACCGCACGGGATACGTTCGCGCGATGGACAAAATTACGTTAGCGGAGTTTGCGCACGTCACCCGGTGAAATACCGTAATGACGACGAAACGCGGTGGCGAAGTTGGTGGCATGCTGATACCCGCACATCCACGCCGCCTGCTGTACGCTGTGGCCTTCCAGCAGATAGCGACGCGCCAGCGCAAGGCGACAGTCGCGGAGATAATCGAAGAGTGTGCAGCCGTAGCGTTGACGGAACTTGCTGCGCAGGCTGCTTGGGCTCATGGCAGCAAGGGCTGCCAGCTGCGCGAGTGTATGGTCACGTTCAGGAGACTGTTCCAGCAGGCACCGGACGCGTTCCAGACGCGCATGCTCAGGGCGGCTCGGACAGGGCAGCTGGCACTGGTTCAGGCCGTGGCCGAGCAGCTGGTACATGAGCCCCTCCAGCAACAGCTTACGCGAGAGCACGCTTCCCCCCTGCCGCTGTACATGCTGAATGCCTGACATCACAAACTCGGGAACGTGCCAGACAAACGCGGGGGTATTCAGGCTTTGCCATTCCAGCAGCAGCGACTCAAGCAGGGCTTCACGTCCGGCATCGTGCGGGTACACGCCAAACGAGAGCGTTTTCAGCGTGCTGTCAGCATCGTGACGCGCGCTCATCACCTGATCTTCACTCAGACGCGAGCTGAACGCCATGCCCGGGCGGACGGGATAATCGATACCATTGAGCGTGAGCGTCACGCACCCTTCCAGCACCACCAGCATATAAAGCGGGCTGCTGTGGCGAGAGGTGGTTTCATAGGGCTGTAATACACGTACGTCGGAATGGGTCAGTGAAATGCCGGACGAGAGCGTCATCTCTTCAACATTCCCCTGCAACACGGGGCTGCCGCTGACCTGCTCATCTTTTAGCTGCGGGAAACGGTAGTCGATGCCGTAGCGCTCGCCGAATATTTGAAAATCCTCAACAAAAAATATGCGCTTCGCTGATGTATTTTCACTCTGGAGCATAATTCGGAGCCTGCATCGGGGAAAGGACAGGCAAAACAGTACCATTCATTTGCCATGGCAGCAATCACCGGGCGCAGACACTATTACGCTCCGGACAAAGCCGGAGCGAAGGCGTATATTTCTTTACGAGAAATATATTTATGCTTCCTGCCACTCAGCAAAAACCTCTTTATGGTTTTTGGTCAGGACAACTTTATTATCTTCGACCTTATCGACCCAGCCGAGAGGAATAAAGTGGTGCTTGCCGCCTGATTCCGGGTCGCTCTTTGCAAGCTTGATACGCTCACCATCAAGATGGTCCACAACCCCGACATGCGTTCCGCAGCTGGCGACAACCTGAGTGTGATCCTTAATTGCGCTTTTATCTACCATATTCATTCTCCTGTTTCGGTTATTTGCCTGTTGCACGAAATTAACTGTAGCGCATAAATTCGGACCTGAAATGCGTATTAGCATTTTGAAACATCATTGACAGAACCGAATATTATGTCTATTTAGCGCCGAATTGAAAAAAAATAAGAATGAGATGAATTATTAGCGACTGATTATTTCCCGTTCATAATTAAAGTATCGCAACCAACGAGGAGGTATTTATGACGATTCGCAACAATCGGACAGAAATTTCGCTGGCTCTTGGTGAAGCGGTCTTAGACATCGTGCAAAAAGGCCATGAGGTATCGCGAGAAAATCTCGCCCAGGCGATGAAAATTAAAGCGGAAAAAGAGCGCGACGATGAGCGGCTTCTGAACTACTGGAAGGCCTGTAATATGCTGGTTTGAACGTAGCGGCGTTTAGTCTGACTAAACGCCGCTGTCTGTTACTCGTCGAAGTACCAGTATCCCTGGTTAATCAATCCGGTCAACTCTTCCACAAACGCCGGATTATTCAGCGCATTGCCCAGCTCGGCCTGGCCGAGCTGGGTGTAGCGGGACAGCGCGTCCGCCCCGTTCACATCCGCCGTCTCCAGCTGTTCGCTGTTGATAAAGAAGCAGCCGTTGATGTTCAGCACGCGCAGCCCGCTCAGGCGTGATAGCGTTTCGCCCCCTTGCAGCGCGTCGAGCACCTCGTCTGCGGAATACGGCGGCTCGGCGGCGGCAATATCCAGCTCGTGACGCGGCGTGGAGACGAAGCTGCCGAACCATTTTGTAAAATCATCCGGCTTGCTAATCATGTCGATCATCATCTGGCGAATGCGATCGAGCTCGTACTGCTCCACGCGGCCCGGGTGTTCGCGGCAGGTCAGATCCGGATCGCTGTAGTGCTCGCCACCCAGATCGTTTTCCAGCGCGTAATCGGCAAAGCTGCTAATCAGATCGCGACCGTTCGGCCCGCGGAAACCGACAGAGTAGTTGAGCGCGGTTTCATGGGTGAAGCCGTCATGCGGGAATCCAGGCGGAATATAGAGGATATCGCCCGGGGCCAGATCTTCGTCAATGATCGGCTCAAACGGATCGACGTGCAGCAGGGCCGGATGCGGACAGAACTGACGCATCGGCAGCTTGTCACCCACGCGCCAGCGACGGCTACCCATCCCCTGAATAATAAACACATCGTACTGATCGATATGCGGCCCAACGCCGCCGCCCGGGACGGAGAAGGAGATCATCAGGTCATCGAGACGCCAGTCCGGCAGGACGCGGAACGGACGCACCAGCTCTGCGGCGGGCATATGCCAGTGGTTCACCGCCTGCGCCAGCAGAGACCAGCCGGTTTCACCGAGGTTATCGAAATGCTCAAACGGGCCATTGCTCGCCTGCCACTTGCCGTTAGCATGGCTTACCAGGCGGCTATCGACTTCCGGCTCCATCGCCAGACCCGCCAGTTCATCAGGGGTAATGGGGTCGACAAAATTCGGGAAGGCATTTTTCAGCACAACGGGTTGTTTTTGCCAGTATTTTTCAAGAAATTCCGGCCAGTCGAGGTTCAGTTGATACGCCATGGTTAGCACCAGTGAGAGGGGAGACAGGCGCGATTATAGAAGAGACAGCCAGGGGGGAACTTGTCATGGGTCAATCGAGCGCGCGTAGGTCGGGTAAGGCGAAGCCGTCACCCGACGCACGCGCGGGCTAAAACTTAATCCAGGTTCAGCTCGTCATAATGGGTGATCAGTTTGCCCACGATGCCGTAGTCCAGCGCTTCCGCCGGTGACATCCAGAAGTTACGGTCGGTGTCCTTCTTCACTTTCTCCAGCGGCTGGCCGGTGGCGTCAGCAATCAGTTTGTTTACGCGTTCCAGCATGCGGATAATCTCGCGCGCTTCGATTTCGATATCCGTTGCCTGACCGCGCACGCCGCCCAGCGGCTGGTGGATCATAAAGCGGGTATTCGGCAGCGAGTAGCGGTGCTCTTTTTTCGCCGCCAGGAAGATGGTGATCCCGGCGCTTGCCACCCAGCCGGTGCCAATGACGTGCACTTCCGGACGAATAAATTTAATGAAGTCGTGGATGGTGTCGCCCGCTTCCACGTGGCCGCCCTGGCTGTTGATGTACAGCTTGATCGGATCGTTGCTGACGCTTTGCAGCAGGATCATCTGAGTGATGACTTTCTGGGCCAGCTCCTGGTTGATCTCACCGGAGATGACAATCGAACGGGATTCCAGCAGTTTTTGCTGTAGAGCGCCCGCGCCGCTTGTTCCTTCCGCTTTTTCTTTATCGTCACTGCTTTTCAGTGTGTAGTGCATCGTTATGTCCTCAGCTTGTCGCGCTCAAAATCAGAGTGTAGCCTGTTTTACCCGTCGGCGTCCTCACACAAAACATCGTGGCTCAGGATGAATATCGCCTGTGTCACGCACTGGCTTCGCAGCCGGAAAGGTCTCTAAAAACAGCGTTCCGATCCTAACCAATTCGCCACATTTTTATTACACTTTCATATCATCTTCATATTGCCGAATGATAATAATTATTAATGTGTTAGTATGAATGAGGATAGCAAACAGTCGCTTACGTTCAAAAAGGCGCATTTTATTCTCGATGGTTTACTGATCACACCGGGGCGGTGAATGGAACACATTGTTTATGTGGTTGATGACGATGACGCTGTCAGGCAGTCCGTTGTTGGGCTGCTGGAATCAGCGGATATACACGCCCTTGGCTTTTCCTCAGCAGAAGCCTTTCTCAGCCATCCCTTTGAGGATCTGCCTTCCTGCGTGATCCTCGATATGCAAATGCCCACGATCACCGGGTTTGATGTCGCAGATGCGCTGAAAGCCAACGGGCGGGAAATACCGATCATCTTTCTCACCGGTCACGGCACTATCCCTATGTCCGTCCGGGCGATCAAAGGCGGGGCCTACGAATTTCTCACTAAACCCGTTGAATCCAGCGCCCTCATTGGCTCTATCGAATCCGCGCTCAGGCTGGCACAGCACAACGCCGCCCGCGTCAAAGAGCACTACGCCCTGAAACAGCGCCACATGTCCCTCACGCCGCGCGAGCATGAGGTGCTTGAGCTTGCCATCAGCGGCAAGCTCAACAAGCAGATCGCCGCCGAGCTGGGCGTCAGTGAGATTACGGTGAAAGTACACCGCCGCCGGGTGATGGAGAAAATGCAGGTCCGCTCCGTGGCCGAGCTGGTCAGGGCCGTCGAGCGCCTGACAAAACATCAGCCAGCGGAATAACCGTTACGCCTCCTGTCCGGCAAGCGGCAACGCGAAGGTAAACACCGTGCCGTACGGCTCTCTGCGGCGCGCGCTCAGTTTTCCCCGATGCCGTTCAATGATGCTGGCGCTGATGGTCAGCCCCATCCCCATTCCCTGCGCTTTGGTCGAATAGAACGAGTCAAAGATCCGCTCGGTGAGCTCCGGCTCAATGCCGCTGCCGGTATCGGCGATCTCAAAGATCACCTTCCCTTCGGCGCAGTTCGCGGTGGCGATCGTGATGCTGCACGGGCGATCCGTCACTTCCGCCATCGCTTCCATCGCATTCATCACCAGGTTAAGCAGCACCTGCTGGATCTGCACGCTGTCGCCGATGATAAAGCTGTCGTCAGCGTTCAGGAGATAATCAACGCTTATGTGTCGCAGCTCAAGTTCGCTGCGGGAGAGCATAATGATGTGGTGGATCAGGAAGTGCAGATCGATGCGCGTAAACGTGGGGTCCTGTTTGCGCGTCAGAGATTGAATGCTGCGGATGATCTCCCCTGCCCGCTCGCCCTCGGCGGCGATCTCCTCCAGCCCCTCGCGCACTTTGTCCAGCCGCGCCGGATCGCGGTTGAGCCAGCGCAGGCTCGCGCCGGCGTTCGAGACAATCGACATCAGCGGCTGGTTGATCTCGTGCGCGATCGAGGAGGTTAGTTGCCCGACGGTGGTGGCCCGTGAGACTCGCGCCAGATCCGCCTGCGCCACCCGCATCGCATCTTCCGCCGCCCGCTGGCTGGTGATGTCGGTAATGATGCCGTAATACTCATTCACCTCGCTGCCCACGCCCACCGGATCGCCAATCCCGAGGATGTAGCGAACGGAGCCGTCGGTGCGGATAATGCGAAACTCCGCGCGCATCGACTGCCCGTCACGCACGCTCTGATTAACGAGGTTACCGATCCGGCCATAATCATCCTCATGCACGAAGGTCAAAAACTCCGCCATTGAGATCATCTTTTGCTGCTCCGGCAGGCCAAGAATACGGGCGTACTCTTCGGACATAAACATCAGATCCTGCACCAGCTCCCAGCGCCAGCTGCCGGTATGGCTGATCTGCTCACCCAGCATCAGCGAGGTCTGGCTGGCGCGCAGCTCTTTCTCCACCCGTCGGCGGTGGATGTTTTCCGCCAGCAGCTCGGCGTAGAGCCGTGCCGTCTCCAGCGAAACCGCCGCCTGCGCGCCCAGCAGGCTGACCACGCGCGAATGTTCGGCGGTAAACACTTCCGGCATCAGGCGGTTTTCCAGATACAGCACCCCCACCAGTCGCGCCTGTTTGAACATCGGCACGCACATCACGGCGGCGCCGGACGTCACCAGATAAGGATCCTGGCTGAACGGGTGAAATTCCTCCGGTTTGCCGGTGCGGATCTCCTGCCCGGTGCGGATCACCGCGGCCAGCACCGACAGCGGCATGTCCGTCGCCATCGGTGTCTCTTTCAGGATGCGAACCCGCACCCCGTCGGTGCTGGTCCAGGCGCTGGCTTCGATCTCCGGGATGTGATTATCGCTGACGCGAAGCAGCAGGCCACGCTGCGCCCCGGCCCGTTCAAGCAGCAGCGTCATCAGGTTTTCAATTAAACGCTCGAGGTTGATTTCTTCGGACAAGGCGCGTGAGGCTTTGATGACGCTCTGTAAATCGCGGATCACCTCGTTCTGGGCAAATGCCACGGTGTCGTACGCGCGGCTCTGCCCGGAGGCCAGCAGATGCGGAAAATCCTGCTCCAGCTGACGCACCTTGGCCTGCGCCCCGGCGCGGCCCCAGGCGGCAATCGAACCGCGGAAATGGGCGTCGGAGGCGGTCGGGTAGCCGCAGGCCAGCGAGAAACGCCCTGCCAGCTCGTGGGCCAGGGCATTGATCGGGTTAAACCCGCCCTCCCGCGAGAGCCGCACCGCCTTTTCATACTGCTCCAGCGCGATGCTGTTCATGCCGTCCAGACGGACGATTTCGGCATAAATCAGCGCCTCTTTATCGGCAAACGTGCCCGGATTGATCCGCGCCCAGAGGGCAATTTTGTCGTAATGGTGATGAATACTGCGGCGATAATCCGCCGAGAAGGTCTCCGGCGTGAGCTGGCGGGAGAGCGCCAGCGCGCTGTAAAAATGGTAATCCAGCAGATGGATATGGCCCGGCGCGGACCACGCATACCAGCCCGCCCTCTCTAAATCCGCCTGCGCGTCGGCGTATTCGCCGCAGGTAAAGTGCGCCATCCCGCGATAGAGCCAGTACCAGAACAGCATGGTCGAGGTCTGCTCGGGCGCCTGCTCCGGCGGTGCGGGCAGCAGATCGTCAGGCAGCGCCTGGGCGGCGCTCCATGTGCCCGTCACCGGCGTGCGTAAAAACTCCACGTAGCGGCGCTGAATGTGCAGAACGGTTTCAATGTCCTGATAATCCGTTTTACGCACAAAGGCCAGACCGCGATCGATGCTGGTCAACACGCCGTCCAGATGATCGCCCCGGGAGAGGAAGTTAATGATCTGGTGACAGGCCGCGAAGCAGGCCATCGTCATGTCGCCGTGGGTCACCGCCGAGGTAAAGCAGGCCTTGGCGCACTCGATAGTGTACGACAGCGGCTGGGTCCAGACGCTGAGCTGGTCGAGCGGCAGCAGAGTTTTAGCTTCATAGGCATCATAGCCGTGGCGGTTCACCAGCTCGCGAGCCAGCGTGCCGTACTCAAACCCGAGACGGTATTCGGCGTAGCGGTGGCCAATCAGCACGCCAAACCAGGCCATCGCCGTGGTGGATGCGCCGGTTATGCCGCGATCGAGCGTGAGGTGCATCATCCGGCACAGGAGTAAAAAGTGCAGGCGCGGGCAGGTAAAGCTGGCGAAAATACTGGCGCTGTAAAGCAGGTTCATTACCGCTTCGGTCTCCGCGCTCTCCATCAGCTTAAGCTGAGTAAACGGGTTCTGCGGCGCGTCGGCGGTGCGTTGACAGAACTGCTGCCAGGCCTCGTCACATTCGGCATTTTCCGGGTAGCGGCTGATCTGGATCCCGAACACGCCCAGCCAGCATAACGACGCCTCCAGCGCCAGGCGGATCTCCGACTGGCGCATATAGACTTCCGCCAGCAGGTTAGCGGCCAGCGCTTTCTCCGTCAGCCCGCCCGGTGAGCCGAGGATCGTATCGCACAGCGCGCGCGTGCGCTCTAGGTGCCCGAGCGCGAACTCACAGCCCGCCTCTTCGATATCCAGCATAAAGTCCGAGACCGGACCCGCGTTCCCCAGCGCTCTGGCGGTCTGGATGTAACTTAAGGCGGAAAGGTAATCGCCGGTACGCTTCGCACGCCGCGCGGCCTGGAGGCTCAGCTCACGGAATCTCTGGCGCTGCGGCGCAGGCTGGATGCAGTCCAGCGCGGCGCTGACGTGGTGAACCGCGCGGAACAGTAGTTCGTTACCCGCCGTCTGCCGCGCGGCATCCGCCAGCAGGCTGGCGGTGGTCAGGTGCAGATGGCTTTTCTCGCCCTCATCCAGCAGGGCAAAGGCGGCTTCCTGCACCCGATCGTGGGTAAAAGCGTACGCTTTCTCCGTCAGCACAATCAGCTGAGCGGTAACCGCCGGATGAAGGGCGTAGCGGATTTCCGCCGCCGACTGCCCCACCACGCGGCACAGCATCTCCAGCTCGCCCGTGCAGCCGAGGCAGGCGATGCTGCCCAGCAGGCGGCGCGTCTCGTCGGGCATCTCCTTGAGCTGTTCAAGCACCAGCGTCACCACGTTCTCGGTGTAATGCCGGGCGCGGATGGCCTGGAGATCGTAATGCCATTTCCCCTGATATTTGTTGTGCACCACCAGTCCGTCATCGACGATGCGGCGGAAAAATTCCTGAACGAACAGCGGGTTGCCGCCGGTTTTTTCATGGATCAGCGTGGCAAGATCGGAGGTACCGGTACTGCGGGCATGAAAAATCCCCCCGAGCCAACGTGCCACGGCCTTCACCGACAGCGGCTGCGGCACGATCGTCATGGCATGCTGCGCCGCCTCCGGCAGGCTCGCCAGCGCGGTCTGCAAGCTGGGATCAGAAAGCGAACTGAGATCGCGGTGCGCCACCACCACCAGCAGCGGGATGGCGCCGCAGGCGCGCAGCAGGTAATCGAGCGTTTGCAGGCTGGCGGCGTCGATCCACTGCACATCATCCAGCAGCAGCACCAGCGGCGCGCCCTGGGTGGCGAAGGTTTTCACCAGCGCCAGCACCATATGGCTGAAGCGCGCCCGCGCGTCGATGGAAAATGTATCCGCAGAGAAACGCGGTTTGTTCTCAAGAAATAAATTCAGCTCCGGCACCAGGCTGACAGCCAGCTCCTCGAAGCCTTCCAGCGCGCGCGACAGGCGGATTTTCCATGTCGCCACCTCCCCGGCTGGCAGCCCGAGCAGGTGCAGCGTGAGCGTCCGAAACGCCGAACTCAGCACGCCGTAGGGCAGCGTGGGAGAGTATTGATCGACCTTGCCCACCGCCAGCAGCACTTTGCGCTGTTGCAGCGATTTCAGCGTGGTGGCGATCACGGAAGATTTACCGATCCCCGACGGACCGCCAATCGTCACCAGTTCCGGCGCACCGCTCTGGCTGACCCGCTCAAACGCGGCGATGACGTCGCTGGCCTGCGGATGCGCAGAGAAAAGCGAATCGGCAAGATGGATCGCCGGAGAGCGATCCTGCTGGCCGGGAATAAAGTCGACGATCTCACCTTCGGCGGTCAGCGTCGCCTGGCAGCGCCTGAGGTCGGCAATCAGCCCGTCGACGGTCTGATAGCGATTCTCCGGATTCTTCTCCAGCAACTTAAGGATAATGGTCGAGAGCATGCCGGGTACGTCCGGACGCACCCGGCCCGGCGCAAGCGGCTCAGAGGCAATGTGGTAATGCGCCCAGTTAGTCTGATCATCAGCGCTCAGTTCAAACGGCAATCGCCCGGTCAGAAGTTCATAAAGCACGATACCCAGACTGTAGAGATCGCTCCGGCTGTCGACGGCGCGCCGGGTACGCGTGGTGTGTTCCGGTGACATGTAGGCGGGCGTGCCGCCAGACGCGGCAAGCCGGGACTGGGAGAATGCGTCGGAGGTGGCGCAGGAAAGACCAAAGCTGCACAGACGGCTGGTGGCGTCGTGATGAACGAAGATCGACCCGGGTTTGATATCGCCGTGGATCAGGTTGTGCAGATGCATCTGGCGCAGGGGACCGCAGATGCGGATCGCCATCTCAATAAAGCGGGCGATCCCGGAAATCGCCTTACCTGCCCGGCACGCCAGCAGTTCAAAGCAGAACGGCGCGTAGACCAGCGCAAAACGTCCGCGGTACTGGGTTGAAGCGACGGGCCGGATAGCCCAGCCGTCATGAAGTCGATCGCGCAGGGCAAACTCGTTTTTAAGCAGCCGCGTTGCCCGCTCCTCTTCTTCATCGCTGACCGCGGTGGCAATAATAAACGAACCGCCGGACTGGGGATGCCGCCCGTTCATCCAGGAGATGCCGCCCTCCTGCGCCAGCACGGTAAAAATAACATCCTCTTTCAGAACAAAAGCCCGCCCTTCATGGAGACTTCCCCGGGCGGGCCAAAATGCAGGCGACGTTTGTTCGTTCATCCGCGATCCTTATTGTCGGCGGGTCAGCTCCCGCTGAATATGATCCAGCAGAATATCGATGTTAATCGGCTTACGCAAAAATGCAGCGGCGCCCAGGCTGAGTGCATACCGCTGCATATTTTCATCCGCATGGCCGGAGATAAACAGTATTGGCGGCGGCGGCGTGGCCAGCAACCGCAGCTTCTCAAACAGCTCGATCCCGTTCATGCCGCGCAGCTTGATGTCGGTGATCACCAGCGACGCGCCGGACAGGGCGAGAGGGTGGCTCAAAAACACCTCTGCCGAATCGAAGGTATCGGTAGCATACCCTTCCGATTGCAGCAGGTTACTGAGCCCGCTGCGAACAGAGCGTTCGTCATCAATGATGGCAATGCGCCACGGCAGCGTCATGCTGTCTTTCCTCAAACAATTCGTTACGCGTCGCGGCTTTCCTTCGCGGGCGCTGGGGGCGCGGTACCGCTGATTTTCGGTACGCATTCATGACGAAACCAGGCCAGGGTCAGCGGTTCGCGGCTCACCAGACGCCGTCCGATGGGGATCAGTTGTTCACCCACCAGCATGCCGAACAGGCCAAGCAGCGCGACGACCGGCGGCGCCGGGGAATGCACGTCGAGCAGGGCGTAAATTACCCCAGCCGCGACCCCGCACACCAGCGAAATAATCCAGGCCTTCATGATGACGCTCCGGTCAGGTGCTGAACGTGGGGAACCGTCACCTGCACGCCCGCGGGATTGTCGCGGGATAAAAGATGACGCATCGCCTGTTCCCCTGCCAGCATACCCAGCAGGCCAATCAGCGCCAGCGCGGGCGGCGCGGGGGAACGCACCTTCAGCACGGCATACATCAGGCCAATCAGCACGCCTGCCGCGAGGGATATCAACCCTGTACTCATTGTGAACTCCAGAGAAAAAGGCAGTGACGAGCCGGATGAGGGACCAGCCCGCCGCCGGGATTTAGCGTGCCGGAACCGGCGCTAAGGTACGGTGCTCGCTCTTCTGGCGAGACGGCGCTTTGTGCACCATGGTGTAGGCGTAATCCACGCCCATGCCGTACGCACCGGAGTGCTCGCGCACGATATCCATCACCGCGGTGTAGGTCTCTTTATGCGCCCAGTCACGCTGCCACTCCAGCATCACCTGCTGCCAGGTCACCGGGATCACGCCCGCCTGGATCATGCGCTGCATCGCGAAGTCGTGGGCTTCTTTGGAGGTGCCGCCGGACGCGTCCGCCACCATATAAATTTCGTAGTCGCCTTCCAGCATCGCGCACAGGGCAAAGCTGTTGTTGCACACTTCGGTCCACAGGCCCGCGACAACCACCTTCTTCTTGCCGTTAGCCTTCAGCGCGTCACGCACTTTCTGGTCGTCCCAGGAGTTCATGGAGGTACGCTCCAGGATGTCCTGGCCCGGGAACACATCCAGCAGCTCCGGATAGGTGTTACCGGAGAAGCTTTCGGTCTCTACGGTGGTGATGATGGTCGGGATGTTGAACACTTTTGCCGCTTTCGCCAGCGCCACGGTGTTGTTTTTCAGCACCTGGCGGTCAATAGACTGCACGCCAAACGCCATCTGCGGCTGGTGGTCGATGAAAATGATCTGACAGTTGGCTGGGGTTAAGACTTCGAGCTTTGTAGTGGTCATAAGATTATCCAGTGAGGTTAAAGGTTAAAATCGCCGCGAACAGCACGCCGATAAAATCGCATTCATCCTATGACCCACGCCGCCGGCGCGTAATTATCTCTTCGTATAGTTAACCTAAGGTATAGTTATACTTTGGTATACCTATCCTATTGTATAACTGGATCTTTCCCGAAACCGGTTCCCATAATCCTGACCATTCCCCTCTCAGTCTGGAGCAGTTATGGTTACCCTCGGTAAAGCCGATCTCATTCTGGTTAACGGCCAGTTTCACACCGTCGATCGCGAGAACCCTCTCGCGGAAGCCGTTGCCGTGCGCGACGGGAAATTCCTGGAAGTGGGCACCGTCGCCGAGGTGATGCAACACCACTGCGACGGCACTAAGATGGTCGACTTAAAAGGCCACACCGCTATCCCCGGCCTGAACGACTCGCACCTGCACCTGATCCGCGGCGGGCTGAACTACAATCTCGAGCTGCGCTGGGAAGGCGTACCGTCCCTGGCAGATGCCCTGCGCATGCTGAAAGAGCAGGCCCTGCGCACGCCGTCGCCCCAGTGGGTGCGCGTGGTGGGGGGCTGGAGCGAGTTCCAGTTTGCCGAGCGCCGTATGCCGACGCTGGATGAAATTAACAACGCCGCGCCGGATACGCCGGTGTTTATCCTGCACCTGTACGACCGCGCCCTGCTCAACCGCGCCGCGCTGAAGGTGGTCGGCTACACCAGGGACACGCCGAATCCGCCGGGCGGGGAGATCCAGCGCGACGCCAACGGCAACCCGACCGGGATGCTGATCGCCCGCCCGAACGCCATGATCCTGTACTCAACCCTCGCCAAAGGGCCGAAGCTGCCGCTGGAGCAGCAGGTCAACTCCACGCGCCAGTTCATGCGCGAGCTGAACCGCCTGGGGCTGACCAGCGCCATCGACGCAGGCGGCGGCTTCCAGAACTACCCGGAAGATTACGAGGTAATTGCCGAGCTGCACGAGAAAAAGC
The DNA here is from genome assembly GCF_013375955.1 of Enterobacter sp. DSM 30060. NCBI lineage: Bacteria > Pseudomonadati > Pseudomonadota > Gammaproteobacteria > Enterobacterales > Enterobacteriaceae > Enterobacter > Enterobacter sp. DSM 30060. The sequence continues at coordinate 2,362,029 of NZ_CP056118.1, read as the reverse complement.
AGATGACCATCCGCATCGCCTACAACCTGTTTACCCAGCGTCCGGGCCACGAGCTGGAAGACTTTGAAAAATGGACCGACATGCTCACGCCGGGCCAGGGCAGCGACTTCTTCCGCCACAACGGCGCGGGCGAGATGCTGGTCTTCTCTGCCGCCGATTTTGAAGACTTCCTCGAGCCGCGCCCGGATCTCGCGCCGGGCATGGAGGACGAGCTGGAGCGCGTGGTGCGCCATCTGGTCGAACACCGCTGGCCGTTCCGCCTGCACGCTACTTATAACGAATCCATCAGCCGCATGCTGGACGTGTTCGAGAAGGTGAACCGCGACATTCCGTTCAACGGGCTGCACTGGTTCTTCGACCACGCCGAAACCGTCACCCAGGCCAACATCGACCGCATCAAAGCACTCGGCGGCGGCATTGCCGTCCAGCACCGCATGGCCTTCCAGGGGGAATACTTTGCCGAGCGCTACGGCATCGAAGCCACCCGCCACACGCCGCCGGTGGCGAAAATGCTGGAGACCGGCGTGCCGGTGGGCTTAGGCACCGACGCCACCCGCGTGGCGAGCTATAACCCGTGGACCGCGCTCTACTGGCTGGTCTCCGGCCGCACCGTTGGCGGGATGCAGATGTACGATCACAGCGCCCGTCTGGATCGCGATACCGCCCTGATGCTCTGGACCCAGGGCAGCGCGTGGTTCTCCAGCGAGCAGAACCAGAAGGGGCAGATCAAAACGGGCCAGCTCGCGGATCTGGCGGTGCTCAGCAAAGATTACTTCCGCGTGCCGGAAGAGGAGATCAAGGGCATCGAGTCCGTCCTCACCGTGGTCAACGGCGATATCGTCTACGCCGCTGGCAGCTTTGGCCCGCTCGCGCCGCCCGCCATTCCGGTCCTGCCCGAGTGGTCCCCGGTGGTGAAGGTGCCGGGCCACTACCGCAGCGCGCCGCCGCAGGCCGCACGCGTCGGCATGAGCGCCGTCCACCACTGCAGCGGCCCGTGCGGGGTTCATAGCCACCAGCATGATTTCGCCCGCACGTCAGAGATGCCGGTGTCCGACGATAACGCTTTCTGGGGGGCGCTGGGCTGCAGCTGCTTTGCATTCTGATGAAACATAATGACGCTTCGCCCCGGATCGATCCGGGGCTGTTCTTCCTGCGCCTGACCGGCAGCCTGCTGCTGCTGTACGTGCACGGCCTGCCGAAGGTGCTCCACTTCAGCGAAGAGCTGACGCGCATCGAAGATCCGTTTGGTTTCGGACCTTACGCGAGCCTGATCCCGGCGATCGTCGCCGAGGTCATCTGCCCGCTGTTTATCATTGCAGGGGTTTACACCCGCCTGGCGTGCCTGCCGATTATCGCCGTACTGCTGGTGGCGATGCTGGCGGTGCACCCGGACTGGTCGATTGCCGAAGGGCAGTTTGGCTGGCTGCTGCTGATTATCTTCACCACCCTCGCCCTCACCGGACCGGGCCAGTGGCGGCTGCAGCGTAAGACGACGGAGAGGTTCGCATGACCCAGGTTAACGACGTTCGCGACGCACACGTCGAGACGACGCCCGCATCGGCGGCTTCGCCCTGGCAGCCGCTGAGCCAGCCGGTGTTCCGCATGCTGTGGATCGCCACGGTGGTCTCTAACGTCGGCTCATGGATGAGCGACGTCGGCATCAACTGGAGCATGCTGACGCTCAGCGCCGATCCGCTGGATATCGCGCTGGTGCAGGCGGCCAGCAGCCTGCCGATGTTCCTCTTCGCCCTGCCGTCCGGGGTGATGGCGGACATCGTTGACCGACGAAAATACCTGCTCTTCTCCCAGCTATGGGTATTCATCGCCGCTGCCGGGCTGACGCTGCTCTCTTTTACCGGACACGTCACCCCCACCGTTCTGCTGGCGGCAACGTTTCTGCTGAGCGTGGGCGCGGCCATGAGTTCGCCGCCGTTTCAGGCGATTGTGCCTGACCTGGTGAGCAAGCCCGAGCTGGGTTCCGCCGTGGCGCTTAACTCGCTCGGGGTCAACATCAGCCGGGCGATTGGCCCGGCGCTGGGCGGTTTCCTGCTGTCGCTGGCCGGGCCGTGGATGGTGTTTGCGCTTAACGCGCTATCCGTGGTCGGCGTGGCGTGGGTGCTGTGGCGCTGGCGTCCGGCGCCTTCCGTGCAGCGGCTGCCGCCGGAGCACTTCTTCTCGGCGGTGCGGTCCGGCATTCGCTACGTGCACGCCGCCCCGGTGCTGCGCAACGTGCTGGTGCGTACCGTGGCGTTCTTCGTTTTCGGCAGCGCGGGCTGGGCGTTACTGCCACTGGTGGCGCGCCGCGAGCTGGGCTTAGGCCCGGCGGGCTACGGCGTGATGCTGGCGTGTATCGGCCTGGGGGCGATTGCCGGGGCGATCCTGCTGCCGCGCCTGCGCCAGCGGCTGAATGCCGATCGGCTGATGGTGGCCGCCAGCCTGACGTTTGCAATCACCATGCTGGCGCTGGCGTTCGTGCGCCACTTCTGGCTGCTGAACCTGTTTGAGTTCTTCACCGGCTTCGCGTGGATTGCGGTGCTCTCCACCCTCAACCTTGGCGCACAGCGCAGCGCCGCCCGCTGGGTAAAAGCCCGGGCGCTGGCTGTGTATCTGACGGTGTTCTTCGGCTCGATGACCGCAGGCAGCGCCGTCTGGGGGCAGATCGCCTCGCAGTTCGGCACCCCGACCTCGCTGGTGGTTGCCACGCTGGGGATGGTGCTGGCAAGCGCGACGGCGTTCCGCTGGAAGCTGGAGAAAGATCCGAATTTAAATCTCGACCTGAGCGGGCAGCCGCTGGACGGCGTGGAGATTGAACTCCCGAACGAGCGCGGCCCGGTGCTGGTGTCGCACGAGTACATCATCGACCCACAGAACGCGAAAGCGTTTTTGCAGGCCGTGCACGAGCTACGCCGGGTGCGCCGCCGCGCCGGAGCGATGAGCTGGGCGGTGTACGAGGATATCGAACGTCCAGGGCTGTTTATCGAGACCTTCCTGATGGGTTCCTGGATTGAGCATTTGCGCCAGCAGGAACGCCACACCATGAATGACCTCCTGTTGCAGAGCCGCGTTCTGGCTTTTCATCAGGGCACAACATCACCGGCAATTCGCTATCTGGTCGCGCCGGTATAACCATAACAATCACCTGCACAGGAACACACTATGGCACTGTTTAAGGCAAAAGACGGCACGCAGATTTACTACAAAGACTGCGGCGCGGGCAAACCGATCCTCTTCAGCCACGGCTGGCCGTTGGACGGCGACATGTGGGACAGCCAGCTGAACTACCTGGCCGAGCGCGGCTTCCGCTCCATCGCCTTTGACCGTCGCGGCTTTGGGCGTTCGGATCAGCCGTGGAACGGCTATGACTACAACACCTTTGCGTCCGACATTAACGACCTGATTACTACCCTGGATCTGCGCGACGTAACGCTGGTGGGCTTCTCCATGGGCGGCGGCGACGTGACCCGCTACATCAACAACTACGGCAGCGAACGCGTGGCCGGTCTGGCGTTGCTGGGCGCGGTGACGCCAATCTTCGGCAAATCTGACTCCTTCCCGCAGGGTGTGGATCAGAGCGTGTTCGACGGCATCCGAGACGGACTGCGTAAAGATCGCGCCCAGTTCATCAGCGACTTCGCCACCCCGTTCTACGGCACCAACGCCGGGCAGACCGTTTCCGCGGGTGCCCTGACGCAGACGCTGAACATCGCCCTGCTGGCGTCCCTGAAGGGCACCATCGATTGCGTGACCGCCTTCGCCGACACCGACTTCCGCCCGGATATGGCGAAAATCGACGTGCCAACGCTGGTGATCCACGGCAGCAACGACCAGATCGTGCCGTTTGAAAGTACCGGCAAGCTGGCGGCGGAGATGATCAAAAACGCCACGCTGAAGGTGTACGACAACGCGCCGCACGGCTTCGCGCTGACCCACCAGGATCAGCTCAACGAAGATCTGCTGGCGTTTGTGAAGTCGCTGTAAGTCATTACGCGAAGCCTGATGGCGCTTCGCTTATCAGGCCTACAAGGGCTGGTCCTGTAGGCCGGGTAAGGCGCAGCCGGCACCCGGCGCTTTCGCAGACGCATTCCGCTCCGCCAGCAGCCGACAAATCTCCGCATGCTTCTCTTCGGTAAAGGTAAAGCGCGACATAAAGCCCATGCGGATCAGCGACCCAATCGCCGGCAACAAACAAATGCCAAAGAACAGCCCCGACAGTACGCCTTCGCTCTGGATCTGCGCCTGCGGCACATAGTTGATCATCGTCAAAAACACGCCGATTAACCCGCCGCCCACCGCCACCGACATCTTGCCGGTAAAGGTCTGCCCGGAGAAGGTGATCGCTGCGCAGCGCTTGTGGGTGTGGTATTCCGCGTACTCGATGGTGTCGGCAATCATCGACGAGGTGAGGATGTTGGTCATCATCACGAACAGCGTGCTCAGGCCGAGCAGGATAAACAGCAGCGCCGTGTGCTGATAGCCCGTGAACCACATCACCATGCGCACCGCCACGTCCAGCCCGCAGAGGATCATAAACAGCTTCCGCTTCTGCATCCGGCGCGTCAGCAGCGGGGCGACCAGGCACAGCACCGCCGCCACTATCCCCATCACGCCAATTGCCATTTGCAGGCTGCCGTCGCCCATGTTGTTGATAAAGAAGTAGATATACAGTCCGCCCGCCACGTTATGGAACACGCAGAAAAAGAACGACAGCAGGACGATAAACAGCGGCTTGTTCTGGCGCAGGTTGTGGAAGCTGTCGCGCATCGTCACCTTTTCCGGGCTGGGCGGGACGCGCTCTTTGATCTGCATAAAGCCGTTGAGCATCAGCGGCAGCCCCACCAGCATCATCACCAGCGCCGCCATAAAGTAGCCTTTATCGTTGCTGTACTGGGCAAAGAACGCCGCCAGCTTCGGGAAGAAGATATTGGCGCAGGCAATCCCGGCGTTCACCCCGAGCATTGCCGCCGTCACCGCGCGGGTGCGCTGGCCGGAGTCATTGGTCATCACCGACGACATCGACCAGAACGGGATATCGGAGATGGCGTACAGCGTCCCCCATAGGATATACGTCACCCCGGCGTAGAGGATTTTGGTGGTCATGTCCGCTTCGATTTTATAGAACGCCAGCAGGGTGACGCCGGTAATCAGCAGCGGCGCAATCAGTAAAAAGTGGCGAAACTTGCCGAACCGGCTGTTAATGGTGTCCATAATGCTGGCAAACAGCGGATCGTGAACCGCGTCCCACGCGCGGGCAATCAGGAAGATGGTACTTGCCGCCAGCGCCGAGATCCCCAGCACGTCGGTGTAAAAATAGTTTATAAACGAACCCACTAAACCAAAGCTAAAACACTGACCTAAACCATAGCCAAAGTAGGACCATAACTCGCGAGACGGTATTTTCATTGTCATTGCCATAGTGCGTACCTGGTTGCCCGGCGACAGCGCGCCGGGTCGTTATTATTAGCCCTGCGGATCCGGGGCGATATTGCGCAGCTTCTTCATCAGCGCGATTTCAGCGCGTGAAAACGGGATACCGTTCTCCTCGAACACGTCGTGGAACCACAGGCGGCAGTAGTCCGTGGACTCCTTCATCACCACCGGCCACGGCAGCCAGGTCTGGGTTTTACCGCGCACCAGCCCCCACTGATACGGCGCGACCTTTGCCATGTACATCAGCGGGAGCTGCTCTTCGATGGCGCCGCCCACGTGACGCGCCAGCCATTCGGTGCAGAAGATTGGGCGGCCCAGCGCCTGAAGTTGCTGGATAATCGCCGTCATGCGCCCGGTATTGGTGTAGGCGTGATAGCTCACCACGTCCGACAGTTCCAGCGCGGTCTGGTCCAGCGGGTGCTGATAAAACGTCTCGCCCTCCTCTTCCGCCGGCAGACGCCAGGCGCAGACGGTAAGCGGCTGGGTCGGGTCTTCCTCACGCACCCAGCGGAACGCCAGCTTCATCAACTCGTGCGCGCAGGTCTCCAGCTTCTCGTCGTACAGCACCTCTTCCGTGCCCGTCGCGAAAATGCCGCGGTTTCCCGGCTCGTTATACAGATCCCAGAGCAATACGCGCTTATCCTCGCGGAACTGGCGCATAACGTCGCGGATATAGCGCTCAATCTGTGGCCAGCAGTCTCGATCGCACACCTTGTCGCGCCCCGGGCTCGCCGCCGCCTGGCTGTTGTGTTTGCCCGGTACGGGCGGCTTTTGCGGGCCAAGGTACGGCTCGTCGCCGGAGAAACCGCAGTCGTCCATTAGGGTCAGCATGGTGCTGAACCCGTTGTCGTCGGCAATCGTCAAAAAGCGGTCGATGCGCGCCATTAGCCCGTCACGGTCGTGCTCCCAGACGATGAACGGCAGGTTGATGCGCAGGGTGTTATAGCCCGCGTCCGCCGCCCAGCCCAGCTCGCGGTCGATAGTGGCGGCATCGAAGGTCTCTTCCTGCCAGATATCGGTCCAGTTCACCGCTGTCGACGGCAGATAGTTGAACCCGCACAGCCAGCCTTTTTGCTGATACCACGCCTGTGCCTGTTCTTTACTCCACTGCTCTTTCATTACGCATCCTCTTGCTGATAATGTTTAGCTAATAAATATTAGCTGCGGGATAAATGCGCAAATCGCGGTGCAAAGAAAAGCGACGCCTCTCACAAAGTTCACGCTTCGATGAATGAGAAACGTGATCGGCGGCGCTAAAGCGTGCGGTTAGGGTATGATGCGAATTCGCGAAAGGGAGAGGACGGATGAAGCGAAAAACGAAAGTGACGATGAACGATATTGCGCGGGCGGCGGGCGTGTCGCAGGCGACGGTATCGCTGGTGCTTAACCAGTCCCGCAACATCAAGCTCAGCGACGACACCCGCCAGCGGGTGATCAACGTCGCTACCGAGCTCGGCTACGACCGTCTTCCTGCCATTCACGCTCCGCGCAACCAGGAGGAGATCGCCCTGCTGGTCAGCTCGTTGCAGAGCTTCGACCCGTTTATCGACGCCATCAGCCAGGCGCGGGAAGCGGCGTGGCGCAACGAAACGTTGCTCACCGTCTACGACTACGGCGACGACGTGGAGCTGGCCCTGAACATCATCCGCCAGCTGGACAAGCGCAACTGCATCGGGATTATTCTTGCCTCTCCGGTCACGAACGTCGTCGATATGACGCCATTTCAGGACTGTACCCGCATCCCGCTGGTGCTGCTCAACCAGCGCGACCCCGGCTCCCCGCTGCTGCCGTCGTTTATCCCGGACGACTACGCCAACGCTTTTCAGGTGACTAAACACCTCATCGCCTGCGGCGCCAGCCGTATCGCCCACATCACCGGCGAGAGCTGGATGGAGGCCTCGCGCCAGCGTCTGGCGGGCTACCAGGCGGCATTGAAGCAGGCCGGTTTAACGTGTGACGAGAGCCTGGTGCGCCAGACCAACTGGCAGTTCAGCGAGTCCTTTACCGCCACCACGTCCCTGCTGGAACTGACCGAACGCCCGGACGCCATTTTCTGTGCCAGCGACTGGCTGGCGATTGGCTGCTACCAGGCGCTGGCGGTGAACGGCGTGCGTATCCCGCAGGACATGCTGCTGGCGGGCTACGACGACCAGAAGATCTCCGAGCAGCTCACCCCGCCGCTGACCAGTATCCAGCTGCCCTACAGCGAGCTGGGACGGCTGGCGGTGGAGTACCTGTGCAATCAGGAAAATGCCGCCACGCACGTGACGCTGGCGGGCAGGCTGAAGGTGCGCGCCTCAAGCCCCGTCTGAAGTAAATACCATGCCCGCATATGGCTTCTCGCGACACGCCGCCAGCCGCGCGGCGAGGCTACCCACGTGCAGCTCCAGCTTGTGCCCGTCCGGGTCGAGAAAATAGAACGACGCCCCCTCGCTTTTGTTCTGCTTCCAGACGGTGACGCCCGCCTGCTCAAGCCTTTGCGAGAGCGGTTCAAAATCCGCTTCCGCCACGGTAAACGCGTAGTGCGTGTAGTCGCTCTCCTGCGGCGGCACGTACTGGCGCGCCTCGTCGTACGACAGGCAGACCCACAGATCGCCGCAGGTGAGATAGGCCCCGGTATTCCAGCGGGCGTGCAGCGCAAGCCCCAGCAGCTCGTGCCAGAAGGTGACGCTTTTTTGCAGGTCGCTGACCGCGAGGGTCAGATGGTTGAGAGATTGCAGCATGACGTGCCCTTTTGTTTTTCGCGCCGGACGTGGTACGGTAAAGAGATGAACATAAACCACGCCGTGCTCACCGTAAACCGCTGGTGGCTGCCTTCTTAAAGGCGGCACGGAGTAGTTTTCCCCATTTTCTGATAGCCGCCGAAAGGCGGCTTTCACTTTTCTAAGACCCCTTTTGGCAATTGCACATTAAGGAGTCTTTATGAACACACCAACCATCCTCACCGGCGACCGCCCAACCGGCCCACTGCACCTCGGTCATTTCGTCGGATCGCTGCGCCAGCGCGTGGCGCTTCAGCAGACGCACAACCAGTTTGTGCTGATTGCTGACCTTCAGGGGCTGACCGACAACGGCAGCAACCCGCAAAAAATTCGCGACAACATCCCCGAAGTGCTGGCCGACTACCTCGCCGCGGGCATCGACCCGAATATGACCACGATCTGCCTGCAGTCCGCCCTGCCCGCCCTCGCCGAGCTGACAATGCTGTATATGAATATCGTCACCGTCGCCCGCGTGGAGCGTAACCCGACGGTGAAAAACGAGATTGCGCAGAAGGGCTTCGCCCGCTCGCTGCCGGTCGGGTTTATGGCCTACCCCATCAGCCAGGCGGCGGACATCACCGCGTTCAAGGCCGAGTGCGTGCCCGTCGGCGACGACCAGCTGCCGATGATTGAGCAGACCAATGAGATTGTGCACAAGATGAACAGCCTGCTGCCCGCCCCGGTGCTGCGCCACTGCAAGGCGATGCTGAGCGACACCAGCCGCCTGCCCGGCATCGACGGCGGCGCCAAGATGTCAAAATCGCTGGGCAACACGCTGCACCTTTCGGCCAGCGAAGAGACGATTCACCGTGCGGTCAGCGCCATGTACACCGACCCGAACCACCTGAAGGTGAGCGACCCGGGGCAGATTGAGGGGAACGTGGTGTTTACGTACCTCGACGCGTTTCATCCGGACAAGGAGAAAGTGGCAGCGATGAAGGCGCACTATCAGGCGGGCGGGCTGGGGGATCGGGCGTGCAAGAACGAGCTGGAGGGGTGTTTGCAGGAGCTGATTGCGCCGATGCGGGAGCGGAGGGCGATGTATATGCGTGACAAGGGCGAGTTAATGACGATGCTGAAGCGCGGCACGGAACGGGCGCAGGGGGTGACGCAGGCGACGTTGAGGGAGGTGAAGGTGGGGCTGGGGGTGCCGGTGTTTAGTTAAAGTAGGTTTAGCGGTGGAGTGCGTGGGATTGGCATGAAGCCGCTTAATTGTTTTAGAAAGCGGCTATGAAATATTTCATCCCTGCTTCAGGTTGCATATCTTTCGGATGATAATCATCAGTAGCGCGGTAACGACGACCATCATCCCCCCCAACACCCACAGGAATGATGGGTCTGCTTCACCATCAGCAAACCCCAAACCGGTGCGATTTAAAAAATCATTGCTGGCTTGAGACAAGTAATCGAGCAAGCCTCCCAGAGGAAACAGGACGATAAAGAAGGAAGCAATGAGGCATGCCAGACCAATCAGGATATTATTTTTTAACTTTGCATGAAGCATAATCAGCCCTTCCTTTCACATCAATACGTCCATATGCCATCAACCCTTTACCACCAGGAACACGAATCTTCTTACGTGCAAGCAAAGATTGTCTGACCAGTTGAAAATCAGGGATATTATAAAACGTTATGCATCCCCACGACTCTCCCTCACCATTCGGCCTCAATGGATGAAGTCGAAATGAGCCTCTGTCGACCCCATTCACAAATACGTTATCAGCCATGGTCGAAGCATTAAACAAGCCGAACCATTCAGAATGATCGGTCCCGTTCTTGAAGTCTTTTACAAACCGCTCAACCCGATTAGCAATACTGCCTTCCGGTGCATCAACGATCCAGTACGTACCCACTGGTAATGCAGCATTCCTGATAAAGGCACACTCAGCAATATTGGTTACGGGTTCTATCCCTGAAAAAACGGGAAATGTCCCAACGCCATAGACGTGTAGTTTCAGCCTTCGTCCATCGGCTGAGACATCGTTGTAATCCATCCTACAAATCTGCATAGCAATCCTCCCTGTCGCTTTGCGGAGAATGTTACAACCGATTTATTGAGTGCACCAGCGGAGTTAGATAATGCATTTAAAAAAGGAAAAATACGGGCATGCGTATTCAAGCCCGTATTAACTTATCCTTTTACATGATTAATGAAGGGATATTTTAGATATTATTCTTACTTTGCCAGACCATTTCCGCGCTTCACCATAGGTATATCTCCCGTATCATTCAGCGCTCCCGGAAACGTTTTTAACCACTGGGCGACTTTCTGCTTATTTATATTCACCACACTCATACCTTCCAGACATCCCCATAATTCTCTTGTATGCTGTGGCGTAATCACGATGCAGTCTTTCATGGCGCGGATTTTCACAGGCATACCGTTGATAAAGCCTGCACGGGTTAACCAGTCGCCGCCTAGGAGAAGGTATTTCATGTCTATGCGTGCATACAGTTCGCAGCAAGCGGCACTGTCCTGCGGCGTTTCCGCGCGAGGGTGGACGGGCGCCGCGTTGGGCGGGTTGCCGTGCAGACGGCGGGCGCTGTTTTTGCGTACCAGCTCGCGATTTTCAATCATGCTGGTGAAGGCGTCTGATTCTGTTTTGCAAACAGTAAACTCTGGCTTAAAATTCGTCGCAGCCATTTTCAACTCCTTCATAGTTGTTTGTGGTTAGCGGTATGGGGGTGTTGCAGCACCTTCATATCGCGAATTCCTCATTAAATTCTGTTTGATACTTTCTTTGCCCTTCGGCGTAATTTCTGGTGCTCATTATACAGGACTGAATATAAATACAGCGGTTTGGTGTGGGGAAAATTTGGAATTTGCGAGGGGGATTCAGTAAATAGGGTTGGGTTCGTTAAGGTCATATTTTTTGATTGTGGATTGATTGGTCTGGATTTTGCGAGCATCATCGCAATTATTTACCTTCTTCCGTAACGCGATGGCTTCCAGCAAAACTCTCGAACAGGCAATCGCCAACATCACCATCTGGCGCAAAGGCGAATAATGTGCCCCGCATAAGCCTTTATTGCTTCTCTACGTGCTGGCGAACTATCAGCAGGGGCATGCACGATTGTTTAATTACGGAACCGAGGTCCACGAGCAGTTGCTTAGCCTGTTAGAACGCTTTGGCCCACAGCGGAAGGCGCATTACACGAATATGCCTTTCTGGCGGCTCAAAGGGGACGGTTTTTGAGATCTTCAGAACACTGAGTTTTGTTCGACCGCTGGCAGTAAGCAACCGCCTGTTAAAGAACTTGTGGAACATAACGTTGCAGGCGGGTTTGATGAAAAACACTTTGCGCTGCTGAATAAGAACAAATATCTGATCGGCTCGCTGGCGCAGCAGATCCTTGAAGCGCACTTTCCTGAAAGCATTCAGGAGGAGATCGCGGATGAGATGGGGTTTGATATCCAGCAAATCCGTAAGGTTCGCGATCCGCTGTTCCGCCAACAGGTGCTTCGCGCTTATAACTATGAATGTGCCATCTGCGGATTCAACATGCGGCATGATAATGCCACCGTTGGACTTGAAGCCGCGCATATTAAATGGAAGCAGTTTGGCGGGCCGTGTGAGATCCCGAACGGACTGGCACTGTGTGCGATTCATCATAAGGCGTTTGATAAGGGATCGATTGGGCTGGATGAGAGTATGCGGGTGCTGGTTTCCGAGGCGGTGAATGGGGGCGGGATTGTTGGGCGGGTGTTCTGGGATTTTGCCGGGAAGCAGATTGCGTTGCCGATGGTGAAAGGGAACTATCCAAAGGAGGGATATGTAGAGTGGCATCGTAGGGAGGTGTTTAGAGGATGAGTGCGAAGGCCGGACTCAAAACACAATATAACTAATTGATACAAAAGAATTTAATATTGCTAACTCAAAAATATGCCCCTTTTTGTGCCCCCAGCCGTTTTGTTGCCATTGTATGGATAACGAGTTGAAGCATATACCTTTTATGGATAGTTATTCTTACCGGTTAGGTTCCGTCATGCGGATCCTTACCAGAACAAAACTTAACAACCCATTAATTTGACAGCCGCCCTGATATAACTCTCTTCAGGTTTAAATCGTGACATGTGTCGCACGCAGATAACCGGAATATTTCTACTGTTAAGATTGGCCATAAATGCGAAAGTAGTGTGGTAGCCTTTCGGCTGAGAAAATTTGAGAGTAGTTGCATCGCCAAAGTGCTTTAGCAACAAACTCGCGGCTGAGAGTGACTGGAGACTGTTGCTATATGCAACGATCAAATCTGGTTCACTCAAATGGGCTGTTACATGCTCAAAAAATGCCATTGAGTTTGCTTCGATTTCATTCATTGTCATCTCGTGACGAGCTGCTTCTTTTTTCAGGGTTGCAGCATTCTGAGAACACATCATTAATGCGTTGGTATAAATAACATCTTCCCAGCTATAACCGAGGCAAGAAGGTATTTGCTGGAGTCTTTTAGCAAGATGAGTGATCCCCCATTTTCCTTGTATCCCTTCTTGAATACCTGAAATAAAAGGATGTTCATAATCTTGCAGAATAGACTGGCGGTTAGTCATGCATGAATCAGCTAACGAGCCATTAAAGCCCATCATAATCAGCCTTTTTCTCGATGGCGTTGCAGCCAAGAGGTCAAAAGCGCAGTCATAAGGTCGACCAGGCAAATCAGCCAAGTCAAAGCGGGAGAGTCCTTCTAGAATGAAATCTCTGGTCTTGTCCACTGCTTAAATCTTCTCATGAAGTTGCATAGCAACATCATACGCAAAAAAAGTTTTTTTGCATTTAACTGTTCACACTGTTCACCTCCTTGTTTTTCTTTTTAATATCATAGTGATAGATGGTGAACGGTTGGTGAAGAGTGAACAGTCAACTCTTCACCTCAGCGCGTTTCTGGCCAGTTTCCGGCGACCATCACCGCAATACGATGGTGATGAGGGGGGGGTAAAAAGTTTTTTTGGGTTTAACTGTTCACACTGTTCACCTTTGGTTTTTTATTAATACTTTCATAGTGATACAGGGTGAATATACGGTGAAGGGTGAACAGTGGATTGTTCACCCTTGAGGGAGGGGCAGATACAAAAAGACCGGCGGTTGCCGGTCTGAGACAGGTTAAGTCGCGGTGGGTTCGTCGCACTTCGGCAGCCAGTCGCCGTAGCTTTCTTCTTTCAGCGACAGGTTGGTCTGCATACCTTGCTTTGTGTGCCGCTTCTCATAATTCATCCCGTACTCTTTCAGCATCATGGGCAGCCCCAGCCCGAACATTTTCAGGCTGAGCACATTCCTGTAGCCGTTGGCCTCCATATAGGCCAGATACGCGTGATAGAGATATTTACGGTAATTACGCGGGATGATACTGGCATTCCCCATAAACATCCCGTTGGTCTGCGGCAGCGCCTCCAGATAGCCGCAAAAATCAAACGTCGGGTCAGCATCGCGCTTGATGCTCAGTGCCTCATCGGAGTTCTGCTGTGACTGGAGCAGGGCGCGGGCGCTCATCGGGTCGCTGAACTGCTGCATCAACTGGCGCACAATCACGGCCAGCTCGCGGGCGATTTTATCCCTGAGCTGCGGGTCGCGCTCCTCCGGGGCTATCTGCTCCGGGAAGTGGATAATCACCCGGCGACGTGACACGCCGCCGCTGCGGTCGGTGAAGCGCATCGGATTATTGTTGACCGCCAGAATCACCGCCGGAATATGCGTCGAGTACGGGTTCTGGTATTTCGGGTCGACCGACACCGCATCGCCGCCGGTGATGGCCTTGAGCCCGGCACCGTCCCCGCTCCATTTCTCCTGGTCTGGCAGACGAATGAGCGAGAAGCCAATCAGGGAGGCACGCTTACGGGGGTCTTCCAGCGTGTCGATATCGGCTGATGTGGCGTTATCCTCTCCGGCCAGCATCGTGGCGATTTCGGCGAGAATACTTTTCCCGCTGCCGCCGGGGCCGGTCACTTCGAGAAAGAGCTGCCAGTCGTAGCGGTTCGCCAGCACCATAAACAGCGCGGCCAGGATCACGTTACGTTTTGTCGGGTTGCCACTGGCCGCCCGGTCGAGCCAGCGCCAGAAGTTAGGCGCATGGGTTTCCAGCGTTTCCCCTTCTACCGGCGGGGTGAAATCCACATCGCACAGGGTGCGCAGCCAGTGCGATTTGCTGTGCGGGCTGAATATCCCACTTTGGGTATCGAGTACGCCGTTGCGAAAACCAATCAGACGGCGCGCCGGTGCCTCCTGCTGCGGAATAATCAGCTTCAGCGTCTCCACCACAGAGGTGATTCTCCCCGACGAGAACGGGGCGCGTACGCGCTGGAATAAATCAGCCACACTCCGTGAAAAAGTGGCGGCCGGGATATTTTTCCAGATGCCGTTTTCATAGCGGGACAGGAGCTGGCCGTTGGCGTCCACGGCCAGCGCTTCGCCGTAATGCTCATGCACCCGCCAGGCCTTGTCGCTGGGGCCCATGGCGGTAAATTCCGCCTCGCTCATGGTGTCAAACGGGCTTTGTGCCGCTGGCCGGATGGCGGCATAAATGGCTTTCCGCGTGGCGTCTTCCCCTTTCAGCATCATCGCATCATTCCAGTCACCAAATACCGGCGGCAGGGCGACAATGCCCTCACAGGCCTGAGCGGCTGCGGTGGCTTTGTTCTGGCCGGTGCCGTTCAGGTCACGGTCAGCGGCGAGGATAATCTGACAGGCCGGGTGTTTCTGACGGGCCAGGCTCGCCAGAGAAAGAAGGTTCACGGACGACAGCGCCACCATGACGGTTTCCCCGGTCAGGTGATGCACGGTAAGGGCAGTCGCATAGCCCTCCGCTATCCACAGGCGTTTCCCGGCCTGTTTCTGCCCGTCGATAAGATGGCATGCCCCTTTGACCTGCCCGCCCTTCAGGGTGCGCTTGAGCCCCTCAGCATTAATAAGCTGGAGGTTAACCAGCGCGCCGGTTTCGTCATACAGCGGCACCACCACATCACCGGCACGGTAAGCCACGCCGCCGGTTTTGTGAGACGCGGTCAGCGTCAGACACTCACGACCGGCAAAGCCCTTGCGGGTCAGGTAAGCGTTGCCGGTGGCCGGGCGGGTTTTCTCCAGCAGTCTGACGGCCAGCGCGGCCGCTGCTTTGCGGTCGGCCTCTGTTCCGGCCTCTGCGGCTGCCACCACCTCCGGGGCTACCGGCGGCAGATTCCCGGTGACGGCGTTCACCTTCCCGGCGGCCTCGGATGCCGATATGCCGAACACCTTCTCAACCAGTTTCAGGCCATCACCGGCACCGCACTGGTTACAGAACCATGTGCCGCGCCCCTCTTTATCGTCAAAGCGGAACCGGTCAGCGCCCCCGCACACCGGACAGGCCTGATGGCGGTTTTTTATCACTTTCATTCCCAGCGCCGGAAGAATGCGCGGCCAGTGGCCGCACGCCTGTTTTACGGTGTCCGTTACGTTCATTTTCATGGTTTTCTCCCTCAGTGCAGTACAGGCGATGTCAGATGGCGGGCGCAGAGCTCATCCATCACGGCGAGCCCGAGGAAGGACAGCGACGGGGCGGCTTTCAGCGGCCCGGCCTCCATCAAATCTTCCAGTAATGCACAGGCAATCAGACGGCCTTTTTCCTCGCCGTGCTGGCGCAGATAGAAGCCCTCCAGCTCGGCGGCGATGGCACTTTCCAGCGCGTCGAGGGTGAGGTGGGGATAGCGGTGCTGACGTTCGCACAGGGTCAGCCAGGCACAGGCCACGGCGCGGCGATACAGGGCAGCACGCAATACAGGCGGCAGAGGCGTTTTCATACGTTGCCCTCCCCGGTGAACCAGCGGTGGTTGCAGCGCTCGACCACGCCGTCGAGCTGGGCGGTCATCAGGTAAATCACGGAGGTGAGCTGTAACTGCTGAGTCGGGTCACGACGCAGGGAAGTACAGTCCTGCACCTGCATCAGCTCGCCGACGAACTGGCCGACGTTACGCAGGTGCTCCAGGCATTCGAGGTCTTTGACGGTGATGGCGGGCTGTTTCATGCGCGCACCTCCGCCACCGGCAGACGCCCTGCAAACGAGAGGACGTAATCGCGGACGAGGGAAAGGCGTGCGGCGTGTTCATCCCCGGCGACGGCGCGGAGCATACAGATACGGGGCTGACGGTCTGCGCGACGAACGGCGGCAAATACAAAGACAAACTGCGGGTGTGACGGGGCGAGGATAGTAGCCATGATGGCAGCCTCCAATGTTTGCATGTGACTGCTGCCACCGGAAACGCCAATTTCACTGGTGGTAGCCCAAACGGGGTTGGCGTAACCGGCAACATTGGAAACCGGCGCTTCGTGAGAAGCCCCCGCCTGAGCCACCATTACTCGATGGAGCCAAAGATTTTTAAATCTTTGGATCAAAAATGGTTGCGCTAAGGCATAGACACAAAAAAAGACGCAAGGCGCGTCTGGTGTCGCCAATGTTGTAAACGGGACGCCAATCCCGGCTGCCGATTTTGCGGCAGCGGGAAAACTATACCTGGAAACGGGGAAAAGAAGCAAGCCAGAAAAAGGGGCTGTTTGCTGAACGGTCATCATCATGCGTCATAGTCCCGGTTACGTTCGGCAATGCGATCTGCCATCCATGCCGTGATTTCAGACTGCGCCCACGCCACGTTTTTACCGCCCAGACTGATTTGTTTCGGGAAAGCCTCCCGGCTGATGAGGTCGTAAATCGTCGACCGGGACAGGCCACACAGATGCATCACTTCGGGCAGGCGGATAAAGCGCTCCTGAACGGCATCAGAAACCGGCATCAGTGGCGCGGCAGGGGCAGAAGACGGGGAAGAAAAAGCGGTTTGCATCGGGCTACCTCATAATGTCCATACAGTGCCGGTCGTGTCCGTCCGGCCTCGGGTAGCTCTCTATTTTGTGAATATTTTCCCTCAGGGCAACAAGTCATTTTGCAGTACTTCACCACACAACAGACTGTTTTTTATACAGCGACAATCTCTGACAATGTTCTGGTATATCGTGGGTATCCTTTGGCACATTCTGGCACACCCATACATAACAAAAAGTGGTTAATAGATTATTTTTTATTAATAAAAAATATATACACCTCCAGGAGAGTTCAGAAGATGGGTGAACAGTGGTGAACAGTGGTGAACAGACGGTGAACAGTCAGACCCTCAACTGTTCACCCTTTATCTTACTGTATTACTTATATTTTTATTTAAGGTGAACAGTGGTGAACAGTTATAAGTAAAAAAACAAACGATGAGTAAGGTTTTGCTGAGACCTTTCTCTGGCAAGCAGGATTTTAAGTGCTGTTTGTGCCAGAACTGCCACAACTGCAATGAATCGAGATGTTGTGTGATGAAGGGCAGAATCATTTCATGTTGAATAAATGGAGAGCCTGAACATGAAACCCGAAACACTCATCACCGCCCTGCAAGATGTTGCCGCCAGGCAGTCCGCAGAGAACAGCCAGCACATCACCGACAAGCTGAGCACATTCACTGCTGCCAGAGACACGCACGCGGCCAGCATGCAGGTACTGAAAGAGATTGATACGTCCATTGTACGCTGTAAGCAGGAGCGGCAGACCGCCCTCAGTGAGAGTGCAGAAGCGGAGCAGGACTGGCGCAGCCGCTTTCGCACCCTGCGCGGCAGTCTCACGCCTGAAATGAAAGCTGAGCACAGCAGGCGTATCGCCAGTCGCGAGCTGGCCGACGAGTTTACCGGCCTGATTGCGGAGCTGGAGACTGACCGGACACGCGCCATGCTGAATGCCTGCTCCACCGGCAATAAATACCTTTCAGCGCATGAAGATGCCTTTACCGCTTACGCCGGTGCGGAATGGGCTCAGGCTGTCAATGCGGTTCCTGTCACCCTCATCCGCGCTTTCCTGCTGCGCATTCGTGCCCTCGAAATGAAGGGAGAAAGCGCCCCGCAGTCCGTGGCCACTGGCGAGCTGCGCGATGCGCTGAGCCGTCAGGGCAGCCTGTATCACTTCGATATGACGCAGGAGCCGGTGTTGTCCGTGACGGGCATGCACCGGCCGCAGATTACTGACGTTGATACGGAGCTGTTACGCAGCCCTGCGAAGAGAATGATGCTTGCCAGAAAGCTGGCTGAAAATGGCGAGACAGAAGCGGAGGGGTAAGCATGTTTCACTGTCCGTTCTGCAAAACCAGCGCGCATTCCCGCACCAGTCGGTATCTGTCCGATAACGTAAAACAGCGCTATCACCAGTGCATGAACATCGAGTGCTCGGCCACGTTCCGCACGCTTGAATCCATCGACGGGGTTATTCGTTCACAGGCAACAGAGCCGGTCATCCCTGCACCCGCACCGGCGGCCACCGTTAACCGTGCCGGTGCGTAAGCACGGCCAGTCATCAGGAGAAACATACGTGACCACACTGACGCTACAGAAAGCCTTTGAGGCCTGTCAGGCAAACAAATCCGCCTGGCTGCAACGCAGGGATGAACTGACGCAGGCCGAACAGGCATACCGCGAACAGCTTGCCGGTAGCGGCCGGAGCCTGCAAACGCTGAGTGAGATTATCGACGTGAAAAAGTGGGAAATTAATCAGGCTGCCGGTCGCTACATCCGCTCGCATGAGGAGGTGCAGCGCATCAGCATCCGCGACCGATTAAATGATTTTATGCAGGTGCACGGCGCGGAGCTGGCCGCCGCCCTTGCCCCGGAGCTGATGAATTATTCCGGGCAACACTCCGCCGTTCAGCGCTGTGCCATGCAGCACTCACTCGACTATCTGCGTGAGGCGCTACAGGTCTGGCTGGCCGCCGGTGAAAAAATTAATTATTCGGCGCAGGATAATGACATTTTAACGGCCATAGGATTCAGACCTGACGCGGCTTCGCGCGATGATAATCGTGAAAAATTCACGCCTGCACAGAACCTGAATTACACCCGCCGACGCGTAGAGCTGGCCGCGCAGTAGTCCTTTCAAAAATTCCCGAAAATCCCGCCTTTTTCCCCTAAAAAAGCCATGCATGCATAAGGTGCATGGTTTTGCATGCGTTTTACCGATACTGGAACCCCCGCCAGCGCCAGCACTGGCGCGCCCTGAGGCAGGTCATGCACCTGCATTAAATGCGCCCCCTTAAGCGGGCAGGCGGGGCGGGGAGAGCATTGCGCGCTAAGATTTTATGTATCTATCAAATTTAGACAGTCAAATCGAATGGTAGTCACTATTTATCAGCGCCCTACTAATAACAGTATTAAAGCTTTCACGGAAACAGAGGGATTAAACATAAGTCTTTGATTTATATCAATTATGTTAAAAGACTAAGAATAATATCACAACCTGATCATTTATTGATCTCTTTAAGACAACTTGTTAGTCTTACGAAAAAAAAGGAGATTAAAATGCATGCTTTAGCACCGTATCTTTTTCGCTGCTATAACCCTCACGCAGCGAAAGAACAGCGTTACTCTGCCCTTAGTAACATTAAAGAACATGATTTATTGGATATATTATATAGTTTCATTGAGCAATATAATGATGGATATATTATTTCTGAACAAACCAAACAGGTTTTTCGTTTCAATGAAGTTATTCGTGACGATAACAACCGCGAAATTTACGGTTGGTTTGAGTCAGGATATTATGGAACAAAAACTGACATAATTAACATTGACACCGGCAATGTTGATTTTGAAAAAACAAAGAACAATGCTGAAATAATTAGATACTATATACATTTTTATATTCCCAGAGATGTAAATGAAGGCATGGCTTTTTTGCATACATACAGAGGGGATGGAATCAAAACCCTTTTCATGAATTTATTTTCTGAATATTTCAAAAGAGTTACTAACCTTGTAATTCAAATGAATCCTCTAGCATATGATAAAGCGATCGAAAAATGGATGGACGCCATTGCCAAAGAGATTAAAGTAACAAAATTTCAAGGTGTAAAGGATGTTGCAGAACAAGCCCGAAAACTAGGTCATAATGAACAAGAGCTTGTAATAAAACCACCTAGAAACTCAGGCCTTGGAAGGCTCAGGGACTATTTCTCTAGAGACTCCGAGCAATATCAATTAGTAGAAATACTTAAAGAATATGGAGAAACCGTTAAAACAGTTGTAGAATTAGGCGATGGTAGAAAAAGGACTTTCCGAATTGGAACTACAGCCAAAGGTGCCGTTTGTGAAATTATATTCGATGAAGAGCAAGTTGTATTTAATGATGGAATGCCAGAGATCAGATCATTAAATAAATTAGTTGACTCTATTATCATTGAATATATTCAGTTACTATATCGCGGAGTTGCTATAAGGAGAGCGTAATGAGTTCAAAAATAAATATATGCGAAGTACTTATAGGGCATTTTCGAACTTTACGGGATGCTGATACGAAAAAAATCAGCATGTGGGATATATTCACTTTTATTATTCTCCCGTTTATCATTGCTGCTTCATTTTCATTTTTTGGAAGTGGCATAACGAAAGATTTAATATCGCTACTAGTGAATTTTAGCGCTATATTAACAGCGCTGTTACTTAGTGTTCTAGTTTTAGTCTATGATCAAGAATCAAAGATAAGACAAAGAAAAGACATCGATACTTTTTATGAATCAAAAAAATCACTGCTAACTGAGCTTTATTTTAACATTTGTTACTCAATATTATGCGGGGTATTTTTGGTTGTATTATGTTTTATAGTATCACTATTCTCGGTTGATTCATCTGGTTATTTCTATGGTGCAACTCACGAATACTTCATCGATAAAGCAAATATAACCTTAAAAATTAATATGTTAACGCATATTTTATGCCCAATGATTATATATGTCTGCGTACATCTAATTTTAAATATCATTATGATAGTTAAAAGGATGCATGCTCTTTTAACACTTGATACGAGTTCCTAACACTATATTTATCTAGCCAGCTACTTTACGCGAGTTGGCTAGATAGCCTATTTTAGTATTTCAATCGCTTAGCAAAATCATACGGGGCAATCCCTTCTTTTTTGTTTGAGTCCAAATAATCAGCCCACCACTGAACCATCAAACGACGTTCGTCCAAATGCTCAGATGTATGAATATAAGCCGCGCGCACATTATTACGCTCTGTGTGGCTCAACTGACGTTCTATTGCATCATCGCTCCATAATCCAGACTCACCTAAAGCACCGCGTGCCATTGTTCTAAATCCATGCCCGCAAACCTCAGTTTTCGTGTCATACCCCATCGCACGCAAAGCACTGTTTACCGTGTTTTCACTCATAACCTTTGTTGCATCATGATCACCCGGAAAAAGTAACTCTTTATCACCACTAATCTGTTTTAGCTGCCCTAACAAAATCAACGCCTGTCGACTAAGCGGAACGATGTGCTCCTCTTTCATCTTCATGCCCCGATACGAGTAGCGCACACCTTTAATTTCTTCACGTTTTGCAGGAACGCGCCACAAAGATTTTTCAAAATCAAACTCATCCCAACGCGCGAAACGTAACTCGCTGGAACGCACAAAAGTTAGTAACGAAAGCTCGACCGCAATCCGAGTCATTACACGGCCACGATATGCAGCAAGACGAGCAAGAAACTCAGGGAACCGGCTAGAGGGTAAAACGGGATAATGTCGCGCTTTGGTTGTCGATAAAGCACCGGCCATATCACTGGCTGGATTAGAGTCGATGTAATCGTTCTGTACGGCATAACGCATAATGGCCGTGACGCGCTGTTGCAGGCGTTGAGCAACATCATGCTTACCACTGGCATCAACTTTTTTAATCGGGGCTAACAGCTGACTGGTTTTGAGCTGGCGAATGTCGGACAAACCGATATGAGGGAAAATATAAAGCTCAAGATAGCGAAGAACGCGCGATCGATGGTCTTCACTCCAGCGCTTGTTACTTGCATGCCATTCACGAGCAATAGTTTCGAAAGTATATGCCCCAGAATTCTCGGCCTGAGCTTCTTTCTGTTCAGCCTTTGGGTCAATGCCCTGCACTAACAGCTTTTTAGCTTCATCGCGCTTTGCTCTTGCCTGAGCAAGCGTCACTGTTGGCCAAACACCAAAAGCAAGGCGATCCTCTTTTTTGTCAGAGGGGCGTCGGTATTTCATGCGCCAGTATTTAGAACCCTTGGCCGAAACCTCGAGATACAAACCGCCGCCATCGGCCATTTTGTAGGTTTTGTCTTTTGGCTTTGCGGTCTCGACCTGTCTGGCGTTGAGCTTCATTTGGGGGCACATTTCTAATCGAAGTTAAGATGCCCCCAATTATGCCCCCAATGACATCCGGATTTCAACGGACAACCTCGGACGACTCAGGACGTAAAAATCGCTACAAGCATTGATTTTAAAGGGATAATTGGACTTTCTCGGATGGTCTTGGAAGTACTAATGGTGCCGAAGGCCGGACTCGAACCGGCACGTATTTCTACGGTCGTTCGCTTGCCTGGCAAGCTACTGTAATGCTTTGAATCAACTGCAAAACAGATAGCCACTCCGGCAATTTACACTTATCAAATTCAAGTGCAAAAGCCCAGACAAAATAACCGGGGTTTGCATGATTTACAAGAGAGATCGTTATCTGGTTTTAGATCCTTGCGGAAACTATCTGGTGAGGATCGCTATACCAAAGTACATGCGCCACCTTTTCGGAGGGCGGCGCAACTATGTGAAGAGCACAGGCACACGCGATGTGCGCGAAGCCCGTCTCTTTCGTGATGCGGTTGCTTTGGAATGGGTGAAGATACGCAGTCAGTTAAAGCCACAGCGTGATCGGGGCTCGAAGGTGGAGCAAATACTCAATGAGCTACGCCGGGTCGGGACGTATGCACACGAAGCGCCGGAACCATTAAGCCCCCCTGTAATGAGTTGCCCTTCCCTTTTGAGGATGCGGGATCAGTACATTCTCCAGTTCAGCGAGAAGCGGAAGCTCACCACACTATCGAAGACCAACAAAGCCGTAGAAGTGCTCTTAGACCATCTTAAAAAGAAAGATGTTCAGCTTCGTGACATTAACCGAACCACCGTTACAGGCTGGCTTGATAAGCTCAAATCGGAGAAAGCGCCACAGACCATACAAAATTACGTCAGCGCACTGGCTCAAATCTGGGATCTGGCTCGTAACCGCTACCACGATGCACCGCAAGAAAACATCTGGCGCGGTCATGCGCTGGAGGCCAAAAGTAGCAAGGTGAGCTATGAGGTATTTGAGCCTGGCGAATTGGCGAAAGTGTTCGCGGTGATGGATGGTGATGAAGAGATGCAGAGCGTAACGCTCATCGGCATGTACAGCGGTATGCGCCTTAATGAAATCTGTTCGTTACGTGCAGCCAACATCCGAGAAATTGAAGGGGTGTTATGTTTTGAAGTAACGGAAGGTAAGACCAGATCGGCATCCAGGGTCATACCATGCCACAGCCTGATCACACCGTTGGTGCTGTCGCTTCGTGAGAAGCCCTATAACGGCTTTTTATTCTACCGTGCGTCAATCACTGACCGTGCAGACGGCAAGCGCTCAACGTGGCATTCACAGCGTTTTACAAGGGCTAAACGTAAGGCTTTGGGCGAAGTAGGATCAGAGAAGAAAGTTTTCCACAGCCTACGCCACCAGGTGGCCCAAATACTGGACAGGGGCGGCATAGGTAAGAAGTTAAAGCCTGTACCAGAAGACCGAATCGCCCTTCTCCTGGGGCATGAGCGCGGCAGCACAGAGAGTTTTAAGACGTACAGCAAGAATGCCGCCTCTCCGGTAGAACTTCGGCAATACATCGAATTGCTACGCTATCCAGAAGTAGAGAGCCAACATGGAGGAGTTAAAAAAACATGTGGAAATCGTTAAAATCTTATGGTATTGGGATTGACTTTCAGCAAGGAAATGTGCTACCCTAAAGACGAAGTTCGCGAGCGAAGCGAGGGAGGTTTGTCTCTCGAAGAGAGAGAGTTACCTTTGTACAATAGTATTCTTTCATGTTAGTCATGAAAGAGAGTGTATGTCTGTTCCTGTGTATTAATCACTACTCAGGTGTACACTCTACCTCCGATCTGAACTAACCATTAACCTACCCTGATAATAATCTGTTCTTGTTACTCACCGATAACCCCCACCAGAGATTCATCTTGATGAGCTTCCAGAGTATGCTGGGGAATCGTCTCGATGATTATCCCCTTCACCATTGTCCACCAGCAGCCCCTGAACGCATTACAGCCTGTCTCCCTGACATTCCCCCATCCTTTGAGAGAAAGCAGCACACAACGCAGCAGACGAAGCGAGAACCGCGCCCAAGCTGGCAAATCGTAAGCCGTCGCCCTTCTCACTGTTGCAATTGATTCCCAGAGCCACCAGCGGCGCTATCTGACGTTGTGAAGCCCACCACCAGTCCCCGATGAAATGCCTATGCTTTAATGAGTGCTTTGGGCCGTTCTCTTTGACAGCCTCACTGTATTCCCACTATCCACTTCCAACCATGCAGATCCAGACAACGCAGACTGAAAATCACATTTAAATACAAAAGTCAACAAAATCACTTGACAAAAAGTGCTGTTAATTGTATAATAAATTATAGGAAGCAATGTTGTGAACAAATGCCCCTGAGCGATAGTTTTTGTTCGTAGAATCTACTTCTTACTATTCCCATAGTTAGTATCGTATAGCGCAGCTTGCGCACTCTCCGCAGAATAAAGCCTCCCGGAAGCTAAACGTTTTAATGTCGATGATTCCCAGATCATCCGGTCTGATTATTTCGGTTGTGTTGGACGTTTGGGCAATCCTTCCGAGGAGGCTTTCCTATGCTCAAAGAAAAGGAAAACTCATACAGTTGAAAAGTCAAAATCTGAAAGAAATTAAAAACTGGCTCCCTCGTTTCGAATACCACATCTATCGTGACAGGTTACGCCAGTATGGTATGCCAACCACCCCACACCGAGTTGCATTTATGTACTGGGCCGAAGAAATTATGAAACATTGCTTCACGTTCGAGGACTTCGTAGATGAATGGAGCAACGGCAATGAGCACCGAGAAATAAATAGATGGGTGGATAGTGGAGTTATCAGCATGGAATACTTTGAAGGAAAATCCTATTACGTCACCTCATACATTGTTGGAGGTGTAAGCCCATTTTATTGTCACACCTGCAACCGAATAAACATTAAGAAACTTCTATCTATAAAGGAGCAATGTCCTCATGACTAAGGAAGTTGCGATTAAGTGGTCCGCAGCTCCCGATATGACGCCCCAAACCGTCCTTTATCGACGTCCTGTGGCTCAATTTTCCAATTTTCAGCCCAAAATCGTCTCTTCGTGGCTGATTTTGGCCCTGTTTCAGGCCAATTTCCTCATTTCAGGTAGATCTCGCCTGTGCCCGTATCAATTGGTCAACTCGAACCAGGTTCGCCAGGGTGAATAACATCGCCAGTTGACTGTCATTTTTAGCCAGCCCCTTGTACCTGGCTTTGACGAAACCAAACTGACATTTTACTATCCGAAATGGATGCTCAACCTTCGCTCGGATACTCGCTTTCAGGTATTCGTAACGGATGGCCAGCTTGTTCTTGCGCGGGTGTTGCTTCAATGCATTCACTTTGCCGGGACGCTTGGCGATAAGCCAGTCTGCGCTGACATCGCTGAGCTCATCGCGCTTTTCGGCCCCCTGATAACCAGCATCGGCTGAGATAAATTCTTCATCGCCATGCAGTAACTTGCCAACCTGATTGAGGTCGTGCTCGTTAGCCGCCGTGGTCACCAGACTGTGGGTCAGGCCACTTTTGGCGTCCACGCCAATGTGCGCTTTCATGCCGAAGTACCACTGGTTACCTTTCTTGGTCTGGTGCATGTCTTCATCACGGCTGTTGTGTTTGTTTTTGGTAGAGCTGGGGGCTTGAATGATGGTGGCATCCACCAAGGTGCCCTGGGTCATTAGAACGCCACACTCTGCTAGCCAGTGATTAACGGTACTGAAGATTTTGCGGGCCAGTTCATGCTGCTCCAGCAAATGCCGGAAATTCATGATGGTAGTGCGGTCTGGAATGGCTTTATCCAGTGACAGGCGAGCAAATTGGCGCATGGAGGCGATTTCATAGAGGGCATCTTCCATGGCCTCATCGCTCAGGTTGTACCATTGCTGCATGCAGTGAATACGCAGCATGGTTTCCAGCGGATAGGGCCTGCGACCATTACCGGCCTTGGGATACACAGGCTCGATAACGCCAAGTAATTTGTCCCAGGGAAGCAAGTCATCCATTCTGCCAAGGAAAACTTCTTTGCGGGTCTGGCGGCGTTTACTGGAAAACTCACTGTCGGCAAAAGTCAGTTGCTGGCTCATCCGGTTACTCATTCTGGGTTCAGGTTACAACACGATGATCTCACATCTCGGACTTATTCGCACCTTCCCTAAGCTACCAGCAGCATTCACCAGAGAAATAAAAGCCGAGTTTAAAATACAACGTGATCAATACGTAGCTGATTACATCGAATCCCATCTCACGGATGTTTTCAGTATCTCTGATTTTTATCCGGTAGTGCTGATTAAGCTACAGACCGCTATTCAAGATGGGTACGAAATCGCGGAGTTTGACCGCCAGCCATTCTACAACATTGGTGATCCTGCAATGCGTATCGTAATGAACAAAAAGCCGCAGGAAATCGACACAGAGCGCCGTTCCCTCACAGAGGCAGCAGAATCAGCTTTAATGGCCTCCCTTGAGGCTCAAGCGGAAGAGCTATACCAACAGATGGTTGCAGAGGAAGAACGCCGTAAACATGCAGAAGCAGCCGCGCAAGCAGCAGCAGAAGCCGAGGCTCTCACCTTCTCTGGTCGCCTACGTGCATCCCTCGTGAAAGGCTCCCATGTTTGAATCTTATGCGCAGAAGCGCAACCCTGCGAAACTCGCCCAGAGGAGTGCCAGCGACTATCGGAAAATGATGATCGCCGAGCAGGACGGGAGGGACTTCATAACAGGCTCACCACTGACAGATCCGGTTATTGACCATGACCACAGAACGGGACATTGCCGCCTAATCCTTAACCGTGTAACGAATGCCATTGAAGGCGATTTCAATCGCATCTTGTCTCGCATTGCCTACCGTGAAGACTTCACACCGCTCTTGTGGGAAGTTTATTTCGGTCATCATAGCGATCTGTACGATGAGTTATACGACGCAGCGCTCGACCGCAGGAAGGGCTTTCTCAAAGAAGATGACTTCGGATTTATCTTGAAACAGTTTGCGGTGTATTACGCCGTCCGCTTTGACCAACTTCACCACCTGGAGTATTACCGATGACCAAAAACCCGCAACAATCCTTAGCCTGGTTAAAGCACTATTGGAGCCACCAGCAACAGGACATGCAGAAATCAGAAATCAAGCTCGAACCACTGAACAAGCCAGAGCTATTCGACAAAGCAGTAGATAAAATCACCATTGGTCAGTTCTATCAGTGGTTACTTTCCGAAGGCTACATCTTCAAAACTAAGGATAACAAATAATGTTGAAACTCATTATTGCACGCGACGTGCTCAGCTGGATTGATGCAAATAAGGGCGAGGACAGCCGCCCAACATTCATTATTAAAACTTTACGAAATGCTATGAACGAGGGCACTGATGACAGAAAAGCAACAAATAAGACCACTGATTGACCATTTACAAGCAGAAAAGTACGCATTTATCAGCGCTCAAGGTAAAATACTCCTCCACCACATCCCCACGAATACAAATCACTGTCTGGACATTCTCGAAAGGGAATACCATTTATCAACTGGTAGAAAGTGGCGGCGGGATTATTTAAACCTTCTTTGGGATCACATTCCATTCATCAAAGTTTACGATTTCAACCCGGCGAAGCCATACGGTATCGATCAGAATGGAACCCTGAATACGTTCAGGCGCTGGCACAGCGACAAAACACCAGCCGCAGATCTGACTCTCTGGCTTGAGTATCTGGCGAGGCTCTTCCCTGACCAGGCAGACCGCGACACAGTGAGCGCATACATGGCGCACATGTTCCAGCACCCGGAACAGCGCCCAAGCTGGCACATCGTTATGCCGAGTGATACCGGGACAGGCAAAGGTTTTTTGTTCAATCAAATCCTCTCGCCGCTCCTGATGCACCAGACAACTCTTTACTCCAACTACGGCACCCTGACGGGCGTCCACAATGATGCGATGGCCCGTACAATCCTGATCCTGTTTGATGACCCACCGCCAGCCAGACGTAACATGGCAGATCGGTTAAAAAGCATCCAGACTGAACCGATGATCGAGATTAACAGGAAGTATGAGCAGCCTCGAAAGGTAGCCACTTACACCCGGTTTTTCACGTTCAGCAACAGTGAGAGTCCGATTGAAGTGGAGGCGAATGATCGCCGCCATTACTGCACCCATTACATACGCCACAGGGCGAACAGGGAAGAAACAGCAGAGTTTATTGCCCGTCTTGCTAATTGGCTCGCCGTGGGCGGTCTGGAAGCCGTACACGCCTGGCTAATGGCTTACCCGTTGGAATCCTTCAATCCGTATCGCCCACCGTTCAGTTTGGCACTTGAGCGCATGAAACAAGCCAGCATCACGGAAGAGCAGAACGAAGCGGAGATCTTCACCGGAGAAAATCCGGCGTTTGCATTCCAGGCATTTCATGACGCTTGCCCATCATTCCCACGACCACAGGATGCGAGTCAATGGTTACGTGACAACGGCTATGTCAGTGCCAGAGTGAACACCAGAGCAGGGTTAAAATCAGTTTGGTATCGAGCGCCTCAGGACGGCAGCGGGAAAATTCCGGAGAGCGCCCTTTCCTGGTTTGTCGATAAATACTACCCAACCCCGACGAAATGATCAGGGCTACAGGGCTATGATTTTAGCCCTGCATTTTGAAACCCGCGCCGCTACTGGCCTGATCAGGGCTACAGGGCTAACAGGGCTACTTATTAAGTATTCTTAGATCTGTTATACAGCTTCACCATTTTCCAAATGGGAATAACAGGAGCACCAGCGTTTCCCGACTATCAATTTTTAAAATTTTGATAGGCAAATGCCTAACAACTTCCCAAAAGCAAAATCTGAAATCACTCATACCGTGGATCGGTATCGCCGCCCGGATTTTCGGGCTTCTTTCCTTCCACATTCACGCCGCCTGACGCGCTCCAGCGTACAGCCAGCACATCAAATAAGATCCAAATTTCATAGGAGGACATTACATGTCAGGACGTACCCACGCAGCATACGTAAATTATTTCCAGAACGGTCGCAAGGCACAGCGGTTAGCCGAAGTTGAGCGCCAGCTTGCAGGAGAAGCTATACAGCAAGAGCACCAGCTTAAAGCAGAGGCGCGGAGCACTGAGAACATCGCAGACCATTTCCCTCGCGTCATTCCTAACACGCCAATCATCGAATGGTTGCCGGGTTACTACATCCATCGTAATGAGTGGGAAGCCTACCGGGACGGGCATAGCTTGGTAGTCGTGAAAGAACCGCGTCAGACGGTTGATCCGGAGTTAATCTCCTACCAGTGGAATCACTTTGTAGTTAACTCAAGGTTTCCGTGGAAGCTGGAAGATCACGCCATCGTTTACACGTTCGTTTAGCTTTTTACATTTCGAGAAAGTCCCAGCGAACCGCAGAAACAATCCCCCAGTTACCATTTACATTAGGTCGCTTCCATTTCGCTGTTTTCATCTTTCGCAGGTATTCCAGAGCCTCCTCGAAAACAAAAAATCTCCGTAGGTTATCAGCCTCGCCAACGACATAAGCCCCATCCCGATTACTTGCAAGCCCTGGATTGAAGCAAGAGCCGTCCTTCGCATACGGAACTTTAACAGTCTCAGTTTTTACAACCTGATCGGATACGAATAGTTGGCATACATCAACCTCGAGGGCATGGGCCAGTATTTCAATGGCATCAAGTGAAGCATTGGACGTCCCTCGCTCAATCCTGCTCATGTAGCTACGAGCGAAACCGCAACGATCAGCAAATGCCTCTTGGCTTAACCCAGAAGCAATGCGAAGTTGTTTTACTCTTTGCCCAAACAAGGCTCTTAGATTTTTTTGCATCATCTAAAGATGCAAGTTATGACCTCTAATCAGCCACGCTCTAATCGTGACATTTCAAACCAAGCATGTATGCTTTATCATCTACATTGATAACCAGGTTAGGAACGATGAAAAAGATTCTAATTGCAACAACATTGATAGCAGTGGCCTCTAACGCTTATGCATTAACTCAAGGGGCAATGCGACCCTAAAGGAAGGTACATTTAACTGTAAAAAGCTGACCGATTTTTACGAGATGATTAGTTACATCCAGGACAAAGACCAACAAGGCATGATGGGCCTCATTACCTCTGGTAAATGTCGCCTGTTAAAAGAATCTATGACAGTGGAGATCCAGAACATCGACGAAAAGGGTTTCGTTTCCTTCATCACCCCCGGTGGTCACGGTGGCTGGGCAGTTCAACAGTTTTTTGAAGAATAATCCCCTTCTATCTCTTAATGGCGTGAATCCTCACGCCATCACACAACCGTAGCATTTGAGTATACATCATAACTACATCATAAAGGTGGCCTAAAAAATGTAGTTTAAATAGCGCTTGACCACTTAAACGCTACATGTAATTATAATACAACCCAAAGGCTACACAAGGACTACCCTGATGACCACCAGCCGAGTTTATGCCTATCTTCGCGCCTCCACTAAAGAGCAGGACGCTACGCGCGCCAAAGCAGCATTAGCAGAGTTCGCCGCCGCTCATGATTTGGGCCACGTCACATACTTCACTGAGAACGTGAGCGGAGCCAGCTTACAGCGCCCGGAGCTTATGCGCCTGATAGACATAGCCGCGCCTGGTGACATTCTGTTAGTGGAGCAAGTAGACCGCCTGAGCCGCCTTAACGCTGAGGACTGGGAGACACTGAAAACCCAGATCGATAATAAAGGCTTGCGAGTGGTGGCTCTCGACCTGCCAACCAGTCACGTAGTGTTAGCCGCAAAGGGCGAGTTTATGCAATCCATGATGAAAGCTATCAACGGCATGATGTTAGAAATGCTGGCAGCAATCGCCCGTAAAGACTACACAGACCGCCGCCGCCGTCAGGCTGAGGGAATCAGCAAGGCAAAAGCTGAGGGCGCTTATAAGGGCCGTCCAGTGAACGATAAGCTACACGAACAGATCCGTGCATTGCATACAGCAGGTAAGACAAAGAGCGAGATCCATCGCCTCACAGGCGCAGCCCGAACCACCATTAACAAAGTGCTGGAGGCGCAAGCCACGGCTTAACAGAATCTTTTCAGGGGCCTTGTCAGCCCCGCTATCCCACCACCAGCCCCCTGATATTTAGGGAATCCAGGAGTGGGAATTGGGTACGTCACGAAAACATCGTTAAGCGACTCATGTAATGGAGCAAACCAGCGCCTTCTTAGGGAGCACTCAAGCCCAAGTAGACGCATTGAGAACGAATTATTCAACGGGAATTAAGAGAGGGACACGCGCATGAAACGCTTACTTGTGCTGACGCTGGCGCTATTACCAATAACAATCGGAGGCGAATTGCCCCCGATGATCTTTAACCGATTAATCGCCTTCAGCTTCAATAAATTTCTGAGCCAGGCAAGGCGGCAAATTCTGAAGATACTGTACAGAATCACGAATCAGTTCATCTACAGTTTCATCACGCTCACGTAAATTTTGAGCCCATCCTCTCCCTGGGTGCATAAAGTCCCAGCGAGGACGTAAGCCAGTGTAACGGTGCTTACCTGGATCATGATTGCCAAAACCATCGATAGATGAATTCCAAATCGGTTTAAAGCGAGAGATAACCAGCGATTCTCCCAACGGAATCCAGATGTCATCAACAACCAAAAATCGACAATAAAAATCTTCAATCGAAAGATTCTCCGCTGCACGAAGACTTTCGGCATGCTCTTTCAAGCGTCTAAATAGGACGTTTCCAACCTTATCTGGATTAGTAAGTCCCATTCTCGCACCTGCTGGTACGGCTTTACCCACATAGATAGGCAATCGAAATTGCCCATCACGATTCAGTTCTGCCAGTTGCCTGTAAGCAGGATGATCGCCAGTGTAATAAATCGCGTAAATCCCTGCTCCTGGAAATGAGGTTAACTCTTCCAGAGGATGAGCATCTTTGCTCAACAAGGCTTCCGCAACACTGGCACCTAAATTTTGCTTATCAAGTGGATTAAATGGAATGACCTTTCCTGTCATGCAGAAGCCCTTTTATTATTACCACCCTGCTTGAGGATGTTCCCAATTTCAGAGGTCAGCAGCTTTTCCGCTACACTGCTGGCAACACAATACGCCAGGTGAACCGGCACAGCGTTACCCAACTGCCTCATAGTTTCAGTCCAGCTCCCATGAAAACGATAACTATCGGGAAACGTTTGAATTCTGGCACTTTCTCGCACAGTAAAATAGCGTACTGAACCATCATTACGCACGAGCATGTTCTCGCCCCCAGGAACACCATGAGCACCTGCTTTGAGCGTTTTAGCTGGTAAATCTAATGGGCTTCCCGTATGACCGGGATAAGTTCGCGCCCCCGCCTGGAACGCATGATTCCTGATCAAATTTGCCGCCTTTGTTTCAGGATCAGGCAAATCTGCAATAGCATCTCGAACTGTTTTCCACGGAAGTGTATCGGGCGGATTTTTACGCAATTTTGCGATACGACTAACCATCTGGTTTGGAACAACTGGCATTTCTAAACCGTGTCGCTTCCAATAATCACCAGTAACCCACTGATCATAAACAAGTGCATCATAACTATGAGTTGGTTTAGGGAACGACCACTCAATTTCAAGATCATCGCGGAAACCAACAATGAAGACACGCTCACGTTTTTGTGGGATGCCGTAGTCTGCTGCATTGACTAACGTAGCCAGAACGTTATACGTCAGCCCTCTCCCCTTGTTCTTTCCACTGGTTTTTTCTTCCTGCAAGCGTTTCAAATGCTCGCTCCAGTCTTCGCCATTTCGCGGAGCTACTTCTGGAAACTCAAGCTGCAACTGAATGTACTGGAAATAGCTCGCAAAGGTTGCCCGAGTCAGCCCTTTGACATTCTCAACGATGAAAGCCTTAGGGCGTATTTGTCTGATCGCTTCCGCTGTCGCTGGAAACATGTCTCGGGTATCAGAGTTAGCTTTGTGCTTGCCACCAATTGAAAATGGCTGGCAAGGT
This sequence comes from Enterobacter sp. DSM 30060, assembly GCF_013375955.1. Taxonomy (NCBI): domain Bacteria; kingdom Pseudomonadati; phylum Pseudomonadota; class Gammaproteobacteria; order Enterobacterales; family Enterobacteriaceae; genus Enterobacter; species Enterobacter sp. DSM 30060. Next base: position 2,328,728 of record NZ_CP056118.1, on the reverse strand, counting down.
GGGCCTCCAGCTAACAGGTCTATACCTTTTGGTATTTGCGACCAGTCAAACTCTCGAACATCTCCCTCGAACAGGTTCCAATTGTTAAGCAAAGGGAAACCATTCTTCTGATTTTCGCGTACTGTATCGCAAGCCCATTTATCCCACTCGACAACAGCAAGGTGCTCAAATCCTGCAATCTCGCACCCCATAGCTAAACCGCCAGCCCCGGCAAATAGCTCTACAGATTTCATACTTATCTCCGCCTCATGGCTTATGGTCAGCATCTTAGCAATTTTATCCGTTCATCGGAACCAGCAGACCCAGCCCTATACAACTTACAATACCAATCGATGTATGGGCCAAAATTAAACGATAGATCACCTTTTGCGCCGTGTTGGGTACACCAACAAAAGCGCCGTAGGCGTATCATCAGGAGTTTTGTCAGTTAACCGCTCTCTTATCGAGTACCGTTCATTTATGGCACGGTGGACACCACGGTAGAGCCAGATCCTTTCCCGATCTGGTTAGGCTTCCCAACATTTGCTCGTTTATCCGTGGCGTGTCATCACGACAGGCTGTAACGGGGCACCGCGCTAAGTGTGGAACGGTTAAAAGTTTTTGGTATAGGATTTAGAGACGGCGGCACGTCTTCCGGCTTCAAAGGGAATAGCTGTACAAGGTTGAGCCTGGTAACTACTTGCCACTGCGTGATAACATACCAAAGCCATTAACATTCACAGTGGCTTTTGTACTTGATGAAATGATGTATTTTCTACATGCAAAGTAGGCAGGTGTAAAATCCCTAACCACTTGATTTGCGGAAAAAATCGTTATTGATCAGTGACTTGGTGCCGAAGGCCGGACTCGAACCGGCACGTATTTCTACGGTTGATTTTGAATCAACTGCGTCTACCGATTTCGCCACTTCGGCACTGAAGGGGATGCGGAAACGTTGTGGATTATACCTGTCGCGCGCCGCCATGCAAGCGACGACGCGCTAAACCCGCGCTAAGTGTCCAAAAAACCAGCGGCCTTTGTCACTCCAGCTCAGACACCGCCAGCCGAATCACCCTCGCCGCCTTCTGCTCCGGCAGCGCCAGCACCTTTGCCCACATCTCCTGCACCATATCGCAGGAGAGCTTCTCTTTGCCCGCCGCCTTCTCCGGCATCTGCAGCAGCTGGATGTCCTCGCCGTACTGATCGGCAAGTTGCTTCATAATCGGTCGGACATCCTCGACGGCCGCCTCACGCTCGGCCTGGGTCACGGTGTGGCGGTTTTTGCCGTAGGCCGCGCGCATCATGTCCGCATCGGCCTGCATGCGCCGCGCCATCAGGTCTTTATCCAGCATGCGCATCGGGTTGATGCCGCCCTTCACCATCGGATAGAGGAAGCGGAAGCAGGCGTCGTCACTCACCTTCTGTATGGCGGCGGTCTGCTCCATATTGATGGTCATGTAGTTCACCACGTTGGCGTCCGGGGCGTTTTGCAGGCGCGTCATCTGCAGATGCAGGATCTGCGGCTGGATGGTGTCGATAATCTGCTGCTCCGGCTCGCCCGCTTTTTGCAGGGCGGCCATCTGGTCGAGGATGCGCTGATGCAGCGCGGGCTCCTGCTCCTTAATCACCTGCCAGGCGGGCATCTCGTTGAGGGCGTTATCCATCTGCCGTTCCGGAGCACGCTGCCTGTCGAAAAACACCCAGAACGCCACGGCGGCAGCCGCAATGACGACAATCACAATACGGGTCCACGTTTTATTCATCTCGCATCCTTATCCTTGAGTTATGCCGGTTTACACCGGCACGCCGCTGTGGAAGCGAAACTCGTTGTCCGGTGTCGAGATAAGTGTGGCTTCAATTTCGCCAAAAAGCTTTATGCGCGGTGAGATATCGTCGTCGCTCACCTGCTGAGCCAGCGTCAGGTAGTCCTGATAGTGGCGCGCTTCCGAGCGCAGCAGCGAGAGATAGAACTTCTGCAGGTCGTCGTCGAGGAACGGGGCCAGCGCGGCGAAGCGTTCGCAGGAGCGGGCTTCGATGTAGGCGCCGCAGATGAGCTTGTCGATCAGCGTCAGCGGTTCGTGGGTGCGCACGTCCTTCAGCATCCCTTTGGCATAGCGGCTGGCGGTGATTTTAACGTACGGAATGTCGCGGGCCAGCATCGCCTCGCGCACCTGCCAGAAATGGTGCAGCTCCTCTTTAATCAGCAGCACCATGCTGTCGATGAGCGCCTGGCCCCACGGGTCGTCGGTTTTGGGCATCACGCTTTTGCCAATCTGCCTGTGCAGGGCGATGAAGTCCGGCTCCGGGCCGTCGCGGAAGGTGAACTGTTCGTAGGGTTTGAACCAGTCGAGCAGCGCGTCGGCACCGCTTTCGTCGGCGACGTATTTACGCACGAGTAATAGCGCAGTCTGGGCGGCCTTGAGCTCGCACACCATGTGGTCGGTGAGCAGCAACGGCAGGTTCGCCGGGTCGCGGGCTTTATCAATCCATGCTTGCGGGGTCGGGCACTGGAGGAAGTTGAGTACGGGGGCGAGTATCTGCGGGTAATCCATGGTTCTGCCTTGAAAAAGCGGTGGCGCGTGCCACCGCCTGAAACGCTTAGTGACGCACGCCGTCGTCGTCTTCGTCGACGTAATCTTCGTCGTCGCCTTCTTCGCCGTCTTCACCGTTCGGATCTTCGAAGTAGGTTCCCCAGCCGTCGTATTCCACTTCAAACTTCTCGGCCAGGTTCATCAGCTGTTCGACCTGCGCGTCGATCAGCTCCGCCTTCAGCGCGCCTTCGCTCAGGATATCGCAGCAGATGACGGTGTCGCCCTCTTCCACTTCCAGCTCTTCCGGCTCGGTCACTTCGTAACCCAGCTTGAAGGCTTCCACGGCCATTTTTTCCAGCGCTTCAAAGTCGTCCGCAGAGAAATGGTGTTCGATGGTGTACAGCGCGTCCGGATCGCTACCGTCTTCCAGCAGTTCTTCAATAATCAGACGCGTCTCTTCGCGTTGCTCTTCCAGTAATTCCGGGTTTGCCATGGGTCAATCCTCTTTAAAGTGCGGCAGATACTTCTATTTTCACACACGGACGGGTTTGCCTCCACCTTTGTTGGAAAGATTTGTGAAACGGGGTTGCAAATGAATAATTACACATATAAAGTGAATTTTAATTCAATAAGTGGCGTTCGCCATGCGAGGATAAAATGTCTGATCTGTACAAGAAACACTTTCTGAAATTGCTCGACTTTACCCCTGCACAGTTCACTTCTCTGCTGACTCTTGCCGCACAGCTCAAAGCCGATAAAAAAAATGGCAAGGAAGTACAAAAGCTTACTGGAAAAAACATCGCGCTCATCTTCGAAAAAGACTCAACCCGTACACGTTGCTCTTTCGAAGTTGCCGCATTTGACCAGGGCGCGCGCGTTACCTATTTAGGGCCGAGCGGCAGCCAGATTGGGCATAAAGAGTCAATTAAGGATACCGCACGCGTGCTCGGGCGGATGTACGATGGCATTCAGTATCGCGGCCACGGCCAGGAAGTGGTCGAAACGCTGGCGCAGTACGCGGGCGTGCCGGTGTGGAACGGGCTGACCAACGAGTTCCACCCGACGCAGCTGCTGGCGGATCTGCTGACCATGCAGGAGCACCTGCCGGGCAAGGCGTTTAACGAGATGACGCTGGTCTACGCGGGCGACGCGCGCAACAACATGGGCAACTCGATGCTGGAAGCGGCGGCGCTGACGGGGCTGGTTCTGCGCCTGGTGGCCCCGAAAGCCTGCTGGCCGGAAGAGAGCCTGGTGGCAGAGTGCAGCGCGCTGGCGGAAAAGCACGGCGGGAAAATCACCCTGACGGAAGACGTGGCGGCGGGCGTGAAGGGCGCGGACTTTATCTATACCGACGTGTGGGTGTCGATGGGCGAAGCCAAAGAGAAGTGGGCGGAGCGGATTGCGCTGCTGCGCGGGTATCAGGTGAACGCGAATATGATGGCGCTGACCGGCAACCCGAACGTGAAGTTCCTGCACTGTCTGCCGGCATTCCATGACGACCAGACCACGCTCGGCAAGCAGATGGCGAAGGAGTTCGACCTGCACGGCGGGATGGAAGTGACGGACGAGGTGTTTGAGTCGGCGGCGAGCATCGTGTTCGACCAGGCGGAAAACCGGATGCATACGATTAAGGCGGTGATGGTGGCGACGCTTGGGGAGTGATTGACTCCTCTGCGGTCTGGTACCCTCACCCCGGCCCTCTCCCACGGGGAGAGGGTTCCCCACAAATTAATGCGAGCACTGAGCAATCCCCTCGCCCCTCCGGGGAGAGGGTTAGGGTGAGGGGAACATACGGCGGTGGTGGTCATTCCGTTCACTTTATGTTCCTTGCTACTCTGTAACGACATGACCGGTGAACGTGCCAGGGTGGCTCAGTCGCCACCACCCTGGCGACCCGGGCTCCCGGCGGTAAATCGCCGCTTCGCGGTGCCCTCGGCTTATTCCTTCCGGCTTATCGGGTACGGGCGGAGGCAACGTCCCTGTAAAGCCGCCCTCTCGGCGCATCCCTGCGCCTCGCCCCGGCCTGCAGGAAACGCCTCAGCGATTTACAGCCGGACCAGGGCATCGCTGACAGCCCTCAGTCATTTAGAAAGCAACTTTATTGCTTCTGCATAAAAAAATTACTGGGGATCCCTCAGCCCACGGGGAGAGGGAGAACACCCAGCCCGTAGGCCCGTGCAAGCGCAGCGCCGCCGGGCGAATCAGGCGACGATGCGGTCTGGTGCCCTCACCCCGTCCCTCTCCCACAGGGAGAGGGAGAAAACACAACCCGTAGGCCCGTGCAAGCGTAGCGCCGCCGGGCGAATCAGGCAACGATGCGGCCTGATGCCCTCACCCCGGCCCTCTCCCACGGGGAGAGGGAGCAAACCGGCGCCATTTCATTGATTTTTCACCCTGAAAAAGGTACGTTTTCGCCTTCATTCCAGCGTGGACATGCCAGCATTATGCCGATTATTCAGTCTGTTGAACGTGCGTTGCAGATCCTCGACCTGTTCAACGAGCAGGCCACCGAGCTTAAGATCACCGACATCAGCAAACTGATGGGGCTGAGTAAGAGTACCCTCCACTCGCTGCTGAAAACCCTCCAGCTTCACGGCTATATCGATCAGAACCCGGAGAACGGCAAATATCGCCTCGGCATGAAGCTGGTTGAGCGCGGTCATTTCGTTGTGGGCTCGATCGATATTCGCCAGAAGGCGAAAGGCTGGCTGACGGAGCTGTCCCAGCGGACCGGGCAGACCACCCATCTGGGGATCCTGGACGGTCGTGAAGGGGTCTATATCGAGAAGATTGAAGGCAAGCTGGCCGCCATAGCCTATTCGCGCATCGGCCGCCGCCTGCCGGTTCACGCAACCGCCATCGGCAAAGTGTTGATTGCCTGGCTGGGCGAGGCCGAGCTGAACACCCTGCTGGAGGGCTATCAGTACACCACCTTTACGCCCGCTACCCTCGCCTCTCGCGAAGCATTAATGGCCGCTCTGGCGCAGACCCGCGAGCAGGGCTATGCCCTGGACAGCGAAGAGAACGAGCAGGGCGTGCGCTGCGTGGCGGTGCCGGTGTGGAACCACGAATCCCGCGTGATTGCCGCCCTGAGCCTGTCGACCTTGACCTCGCGCGTGGACGACGCCGAGCTGGCTAATTTCCGCGAGCAGCTTCAGCAGGCCGGGCTCGCGCTCTCACGCGCACTGGGCTATGCCGGCTCGTAGGTGAAGTAGTCGAAGTCCGCGTGGCAGCCGTCGCCGCTGATGTCCTCGCAGTGCAGCCCCACAAACGCACCGGTAAAGAAGCCGCGCCCGCCGATGTAGTCGTCCGACAATTTCCACGCCTCATACGTGATCGGCACGGTATGCCATGTCTCGCCGTCGAACGAGTAGCTGTAGCGGTAGACCAGTTTATCCACGTCCACCCGCAGCCAGACGCTCTCGGCCTGTTCCGGCACCGGAATCGGCTGCTCGTGCAGCGGCCACGACGGCACGTTGTGGTCGAGCTGGATCACCTTGATGGTTCTCCCCTGCCCCTCCTCGTAGTCCACAAAGCAGTAGCTCCAGTTTTTGCTGTTGTAGTAGCAGGTCAGCCCCGCGCTCTGCTGGAAGTGGACCGGCGAGAACTGCATCCGCGTCTCGGCCCGGAAGGTGAAATGCTGCCAGCGGCGCGCCACGGTCGACTGGGTAAAGGTCGAGTTGAGCGAGTCGTTGCCGTAGAGCCGTAAGTAGCCCGGGCGGGCGGTAAGCGAGCCGAGGGTGTTGTCGAACGGAATGCGCAGGGTCTGCAGTTCCGGGTCAAGCGAACTGGCGTCGAAATCGTCCCGCCAGATGCCCGGAACGGCTGCAGGCTGCTCCGCCATCTGCGGGCCTTTCACGGTCAGTTGCGCGTGCCTGCCGCCTTCCACGTAAGGCCAGCCGTCGCGCCATTCAATGCGGGCGATGCCGGTCTCGCGCCCCAGCGGGCAGTTTCCGCGCCCGCCGGAGGCCAGCAGCGGCACGCCGGGCAGGCGCAGCGGGCGGCTGGTAAGGTAGGCCATGTACCACTCCCCGGTGTGGGTTTGCAGCAGCGAGCCGTGGCCGCTCTTTTGCAGCGGGTTCTCCGGCAGGTGCCAGCTGGTCATCATCGTCACGTCCGGGTGCAGCTCGTACGGCCCGTCGATGGTTTTTGCGCGCAGCACCACGACGGCGTGCTCGTAGCTGGTGCCGCCCTCGGCAACCATCAGGTAGTACCATCCCGCGTGGCGATAAAGATGCGCCCCTTCGGTGTAGCAGAGCGGCGTGCCGGTAAACAGCGTTTTGCGCTCGGGCGAGAGCGTGCCGGTCTGCGGATCAAACTCCTGCATCACGATGGTGTTGTGCGGGTTGCTGTGGTGGCGCGGCCCCCACGGGCGGTAGAGGTAGTATTTGCGGCCATCGTCGTCGTGGAACAGGGAGGGATCGAACCCGCCGTTGCCCATCGGGATCGGCTCGCTCCACGGCCCCTCGATGGACGGCGCGGTGACGAGAAAATTGCGGCCGTTTTTCCACGGCGAGTCGACAATCTTCACGTCGGTGTAGAGCAGCCAGAACCTCCCGTCGGCGTAGCTCAGGCACGGTGCCCAGATGCCGCCGGAGTCCGGGTTGCCCTTCATGTCCAGCATCGACACGCGGTCCAGCGGGGTGCTGACCAGCGACCAGTTTTTCAGATCGCGGGAGTGGTAGATGCGCACGCCCGGGAACCACTCGAAGGTCGAGGTGGCGATGTAGTAGTCCTCGCCCTGACGGCACAGGGACGGGTCCGGGTTGAAGCCGGTGAGTATCGGGTTAGTAATTTCCATGTTGCCTCCGGTTAATGGGATGCGGCTGTCGCAGCGTCGGGAACGGCCTCGCCCTGCGACGCGCGGTGCTTGATCAGCTGCTGGCTGATGGCCTCCACGCGGGCGTCGGTGAGCTTGTAGAACGACAGCATGATGAACATGCCCGCGTAGAGCACCACCGGCACCACGCAGAACAGAATTTTGATGGTGGTCAGCACCTCGACCGGCTGCACGCTGCTGCTGGCGGAGTAGTTGACGTACGCCAGGATCCAGCCCACCACCGCCCCGCCAATCGCCAGGCCAATCTTCAGGCTGAACAGGTAGGTGGAGAACACCAGCCCGTCGAGGCGGCGTCCGCTGCGGCTCTCCTCGTAATCCACCACGTCAGAGGCCATCAGCCACTGCAGCGGCGTGGTGGTGTTAAAGACGAACAGGAACAGAATGTTGAGGGCAAAAATCAGCGCGATGTGCTCCGCCGGGGTGACGAAAATCAGCAGGCTAATCAGCGAGTAAGCGACGATGATCCACTTGAAGGCGGTAACGCGGTCGAAGCGGCCCAGCAGACGGGAGGAGCAGAGCGAGCCGAACATGGTGGCAAGGCTGCCGTAGAGTAAAAACTGGGTCGCCATCTCCGGGTGATCCATCACGTATTTCACGAAGTAGAGCGTCGCCCCGCCGCGCACCACGTTGGAGCAGGTCGCCATCATCTTGAAGGCACACATGATGCGCCACTGGCTGTTGCCCAGCAGCAGCTTAAGGTCTTTCGCCACTGACGAACCCGGCTGCACCTCAAAGGTGTAGCGCTCTTTGGTGGTAAAGAAGCAGACGTAGAGCAGCACCACGCCGCTCAGCCCCAGCACGCACATGGCGCCGAAATAACCCACCTGCTCGTTGCCTTTGCCAATGATGCTGACCAGCGGCAGCGCGATGCCGCTGATGGCGAGCGACCCCGCGGCGGCGAGGAAGAAACGCCAGGACTGCAGGGCGTGACGCTCTTTCGGGTCGGCGGTAATGACGCCCGGCATGGCGCAGTACGGGACGTTAACGAAGGTATAGACCAGAGTCAGCAGAATATAGGTCACGCAGGCGTAGATGATTTTGCCCTGCGCGGAGAAGTCCGGCGTGTAGAAGGTCAGCATGCAGACGATGCCGAACGGGATGGCGCCCCACAGCAGGAACGGGCGAAACTGGCCATGCCGCGTGCGGGTGCGGTCTACCAGCAGCCCCATCAGCGGGTCGGTCACGGCGTCGAGCACGCGGGAGACTAAAAACAGCGTCCCCATTATGCCCGCGGAGAGACCGAACACGTCGGTGTAGAAATAGGCCAGCAGGAACATCGTGGCCTGCCAGACGAAGCCGCAGGCGGTGTCACCCAGCCCGTAGCCAATTTTGTCTTTCATGGTTAATTGCGTCATCAGAATTACACCCTTATGTAGTGTGCTGAATTACAACATCGTGTTAATGGAGTGTAATGAGCTGTTCAATTAACCAGCAATGGTCATATCTTATTTCTGAATTACGTTATTTCGCTTTTGTGACGTCAACGATATATCGCAACTTATTGTTTAAATTAGTAAATTACAGACACGTAAAAACCGCCCGCGGACTATTTTCAGCAGACGATTTTCTCTCACAAAATAATTAAATACCGAGCGCTTTTTTACCGGCGTTAATTACCTCAATGATTTTATCGGTGTCATAAATACAGCCTTTCCAGGTGCCGCCGCTCACCGACTGCAGTGCCGCCCACAGCCGGGTATCGTCCGGCAAAAAGTCGTGAGCGTGCAGGTCCGGATGCACCTGCCGCCGTGCCAGCTCGCGCGCGCCCTCTTCCGGCGTCAGCGGGTTGTCCGCGGTACCGATAAAGTTTACGCTGCCTGTTAATGTCAGGCGGTCCACCGCAATCTCAATGATGTCGTTATCGCGCAGCTTGCCTATCGGCCCGCCCGCCAGCGCCTCCGGCGACACGTGGCCGAAACAGGCGCCCGTCGACACGCCCGAGAAGCGCGCATCGGTGATTAACGACACCGTTTTGCCCCACGAGATGTGTTTGAGCGCGGAGGTGAGCTGGTAGGTCTCCTCCATGCCGGTGCCGGACGGTCCACCGCCGATCACCACCATGATATCGCCCTGCTCAATCTCTTCCCGCTTGATGGCCCTGATCGCCTGCGCCTCCGAGACAAACACCCGCACCTGGCCGGTGTGGCGGTAAACGCCATCTTCACCGACGACCGACGGGTCGATCGCCGTGGCCTTGATCACCGATCCTTCCGGCGCAATGTTGCCCGTCGGGAAGCAGACCGTCGAGGTCAGCCCTTTCGCTTTTGCTTTTTCCGGCGGCAGGATCACGTCATCCGGCTCCACGCCGTCCTGCTCGCGCAGGCACTGGCGGAAGCGCGCCCGGCGCTCCGAGCTCTGCCACCAGTCGAGGTTCTCGCCCACCGTCTGGCCGGTGACGGTCATGGCATCCAGGTGCAGCAGGCCGAGATCGCGCAGGTGGAGCATCACCTCCGGCACGCCGCCCGCGAGGAACGCACGCACGGTCGGGTGATAGTCCGGGCCGTTGGGCAGCACGCTCACCAGGCGCGGCACCCTGCGGTTGACGCGCGTCCAGTGTTCAACGTCCGGGATCGTGCAGCCCGCCGCGTGTGCGATGGCCGGAATGTGCAGTAGTAAATTGGTGGAGCCGCCGAACGCCGCGTGGATCACCATCGCGTTTTCGATGGCTTTATCGGTAAGGATATCGCGCGTGGCGATGCCGCGGTTATCCAGCTCGCTCACCGCCCGCGCCGACTGGCGGGCGATCTCCAGCCACACCACCTGTCCGGACGGGGCCAGCGCGGAGTGCGGCAACGCCAGACCCAGCGCTTCCGCGACCACCTGCGAGGTGCCCGCCGTGCCGAGGAACTGACACCCGCCGCCCGGCGACGCGCAGGCGCGACAGCCCAGCTCGGCGGCCTCCTGCAAGGAGAGTTCATGGTTGGCGAAGCGCGCGCCGATGGTCTGCACCTTGCCCGCATCTTCCCCCACTGTCGGCGGCAGCGTCGCTCCGCCTGGCACCAGAATGGTCGGCAGGTCGTGCATCGCGGCCAGCGCAATCATGGTGGCGGGCAGCCCTTTATCGCAGGTTGCCACGCCGATCACCGCCCGCCGCGTCGGAAGAGAGCGGATAAGACGACGAAACACGATCGCCGCGTCGTTACGATACGGCAGGGAGTCGAACATGCCGTGCGTGCCCTGCGAGCGCCCGTCACACGGATCGCTGACGAAGGCCGCGAACGGGATCCCGCCGTTGCGTGTGATCTCCTTCGCCGCCGCCTGCATCTGCATGCCGATTTCCCAGTGGCCGGTGTGGTAGCCCAGCGCAACCGGGCGTCCGTCTCCAGCGCGGATGCCGCCCTGAGTACCGATAATCAGCACCTCTTTGCCGGTCAGCTTGTTGGCGTCCCAGCCCATCCCGGCGTTCTGCGTCATGCCGAACAGGTTGCCGCTGGGGGATTCCATCAGCATCTGCGGAGTCAGCGGCAGCGCGCCCTGCGGCCCCGCCGCGTGGGTGATCACCGCATAAAACGCGTCGTCCTGTGGGGTGAAAATTTTCTCAATGGTCATCGTTATCGTCCGGCTCAGCAGAGCTTGAGCTGTTGTAGCAGGTTTTTCAGCTGCGCCTTACGCGGCTCGTCCAGCGGCGAGGCTGGTGGCAGGACGTGCGTAGAAATTGGACGACCGCAGAGCACGATCGCCTCTTTAATGACGTTCACAAACGGCGTATCCAGCTGATACATCTGCGGGATTTGCAGCAGGGTCTGATGATACTCAGCCGCTTTCGCCACGTCTTTATCCCGCCAGGCTTTCAGAAGATTTACCGACACCTGCGGAGCAAAGTTACCGCTGGCCGAGATCGCCCCGTCGCCGCCGAGCAGCAGGGTATTAAACAGATGATCGTCGTAGCCGCACAGCACGGTGAAGTGCGGATGGGCGGCTTTAACGGTGTGGATCATGCTGCGCAGGTGGGCGACGGAGTCGATGGTGTCTTTGATGCCGACGATGTTACTGCGCGAGTCGGCGAGGGTTTTCACCAGCGCCGGGGTCAGATCCTGCCCGGTCAGCGCCGGGAAGTTATAGAGCATCACCGGCAGCGTGACGCTGTCGGCCACCTGTTCGAAGTAGCGGATCAGGTTCGCTTCCGACACTTTCCAGTAGTAAGGGTTGATCACCACGATGCCGTCCGCGCCCGCCAGCTGCGCGTGCTGGCTCAGCTCAATGGTTTCCCGGGCGTTGGTGCCGCCGGTGCCGATCAGGACCGGCACACGACGATCGACATGATCGATCGCAAACCGGGCAATGGTTTTACGCTCTTCGGCGCTGAGCTGGGAGAACTCGCCGCCGCTGCCCAGGAAGAACAGGCCGTCGACGCCCGCAGCGATCAGATCGTCGATCAGCGCGGCGGTGCCCGGCTTATCAAGCTGGCCATCGGCGGTAAAAATGGTGGAGACAGGGGGAATGATACCCGTGAACAACGCGGACTGCGGCATGTGATCTCCTTGCTGAATCATTTTGTTCTACATTATAGAACAGTGTTCATTAATTTAACGATCATACTATGACGGAGAAAAAGCGCAGGTAAATGGGAGATGAGGAGGGAGTGCGGGAAGTTTAAGCTGGATCACATATTAGAGGGTGCGGTCTGGTGCCCTCACCCTACCCCTCTCCCACGGGGAGAGGGAACTTTTACACCCTCTCCCCTTGGGAGAGGGCCGGGGTGAGGGGTTACTCTACCTGCATCTTCACCACAACCTTACGCACCTGCGCCGGCGCCCCCACCGCGCACAGCGGCTTATGCACTTCGCCCGGCCAGAACACCACAAAATCCCCTTCGCTCAGCACCACGGTTTTCTCCTGCTCGCCTTCAGGCAGGAACGCGATGTCTTTGTCCGCCAGCCAGTCGGTGTCCGGTGTGCCGTGCGGCAAGGTGCTGAAGGTCATCCCTTCCTGCCCCTTCAGCACAATCTGAATATCCAGGTAACGTGCATGGTATTCAGCGCGACGCTCGGCGAACGGCTGGGTCATGTCCTCCGATACCAGATAAAACAGGCTGTTGCCGCTGATGTCGTGCTTGCCGGTCGGCGTCGCGTTGGTGACGTGGGCCTTGACGTGCTCAATGGCCTGGCGCAGCTCTTCTGGTAGCCAGGACTGGAGATGATGAATATTGCCAATAATCATGATACAACCCTCAAATCAAAACATTGTTTCATTTTAATCTTTTATACGAGAATCGCCTCTCCCATACCAGCCCTTTTTAGACAAGATTTGCGCCAGCGCATGTTTATCGGAAAATGTGTTAATTCACTGTTAATTACATAAAGGCATTTATGCAGTCGTTATGCATAACCTCACTTCATAAGCTTTACGCAACTTATCTAACTCGCTGAATTTAAAACGTAACTCACAAAACCTGTTGTTGCATCACACTTTATCACTTCGGTTATTTCCTTTAAAAATCCATAATTATTTATCGATTTCTCTTAAGTGAAAAATAGTTAACTATCATTATTGCATAGCTATTCCCGCGACAACATTTTATCCATTAAAATCAACAACATAACCAAATATTTCAAAGCGTGTGATTCTACAAAATAATAACAACTTCAAATATTGCCACCCGTTCCTGCTTAGCTATTCATCCCTTAATAATATGAAATTAATCATTATCTGATACGAATCATGCAATTGAAAATAAACTGCTCAATATCGGTTTTCGCGTGAGCAATGTCACAATAACCATTATTTAAGCGCCTACTATAAATCACGAAATCAATTGAGCTTAGCCGCCATGAAATTAAACACATCACATGGCGCATGCCCTTTTTATTCTGAAAAAAAGTTAAAGGAATAATTATGGAAAAGCATTACGTCGGTTTTGAAATTGGTCAATTGCGTAGCGTTATGCTGCACCGTCCTAATTTAAGTCTGAAACGGTTAACCCCCTCAAACTGTCAGGAGCTGCTATTTGATGACGTGCTCTCGGTTGAACGGGCGGGTGAAGAGCATGACATCTTCGCAAACACGCTGCGCGAGCAGGGTGTGGAAGTCCTGCTGTTGACCGACCTTCTTACGCAAACGCTTGATATTGCCGAAGCAAAAGCCTGGCTTCTTGAAACACAAATCTCCGACTACCGCCTCGGCCCAGCCTTTGCCGGCGACGTCCGCGGCTGGCTGGCGGATATGCCGCACCGGGAACTGGCGCGCCGATTAAGCGGCGGATTAACCTACGGTGAAATTCCGGCGGCTATTAAAAATATGGTGGTCGATACCCACACGGCAAATGATTTTATTATGAAGCCGCTGCCGAACCACTTATTTACCCGCGATACCTCCTGCTGGATTTATAACGGCGTATCCATTAATCCGATGGCGAAACCGGCCCGTCAGCGCGAAACCAATAATCTGCGCGCAATATATCGCTGGCACCCCGCATTTGCCGATGGCGAGTTTATTAAGTATTTCGGCGACGAGAATATTAATTACGACCACGCCACCCTGGAAGGCGGCGACGTATTAGTGATTGGCCGCGGGGCGGTATTGATCGGCATGTCTGAGCGCACGACGCCTCAGGGCGTGGAGTTCCTCGCCAACAGCTTGTTTAAACATCGTCAGGCCGAACGCGTGATCGCCGTTGAGCTGCCGAAACATCGCTCCTGCATGCACCTCGACACCGTGATGACCCACATCGACGTGGACACTTTCTCCGTTTACCCGGAAGTGGTGCGCAAGGACGCCCAGTGCTGGACGCTCACCCCGGACGGACGCGGCGGCCTGCTGCGCACTCAGGAAACCGACCTGCTGCACGCCATCGAGAAAGCCCTCGGCATTAACCAGGTGCGCCTGATCACCACCGGCGGCGATGCCTTTGAAGCCGAACGCGAGCAGTGGAACGACGCTAACAACGTCCTGACCATCCGTCCGGGCGTGGTGATCGGCTACGAGCGCAACGTCTGGACCAACGAGAAGTACGACAAAGCGGGCATCACCGTGCTGCCGATCCCGGGCGACGAGCTGGGACGCGGTCGCGGCGGCGCACGCTGCATGAGCTGCCCACTGGAACGCGACGGAATTTAAAGGAGCCATCATGGAACGAAAACCCACTCTGGTTGTGGCCCTGGGCGGCAACGCGCTGCTCAAGCGCGGCGAGCCGCTGGAAGCGGACATCCAGCGTCAGAACATCGAGCAGGCCGCCCGCACCATCGCAGGCTTAACGGAGCAATGGCGCGTGGTGCTGGTGCACGGCAACGGCCCGCAGGTCGGGCTGCTGGCGCTGCAAAACAGCGCCTACGACAAAGTCACCCCCTACCCGCTGGACGTTCTTGGTGCAGAAAGCCAGGGAATGATCGGCTACATGCTCCAGCAGGCGCTGAAAAACAATCTGCCCCAGCGCGAGGTCAGCGTCCTGCTCACGCAGGTGGAAGTGGACGCCGCCGATCCGGCGTTCGGCAACCCGACCAAGTACATCGGCCCGGTCTACAGCGAAGCCCAGGCGAAAGCGCTGGCTGCGGAAAAAGGCTGGGTGTTTAAGGCCGACGGCAGCTACTTCCGCCGCGTGGTGCCGTCGCCGCAGCCGAAGCGCATCGTCGAGAGCGACGCCATCACGGCGCTGATTCAGCGCGACCACCTGGTGATCTGCAACGGCGGCGGTGGCGTGCCGGTAGTGGAAAACGCCAACGGCTATCGCGGGATCGAGGCGGTGATCGACAAAGACCTCTCCGCCGCCCTGCTGGCGCGGCAGATCGAGGCCGATGCCCTGCTGATCCTCACCGATGCCGACGCGGTGTACCTCGACTGGGGCAAGCCAACCCAGCGCCCGCTGGCGCAGGTGACGCCGGAGCTGCTCAGAGGCATGCAGTTCGACGCCGGATCGATGGGGCCGAAAGTGGCCGCCTGCCGCGAGTTTGTTGAGGCCTGCAACGGCATTGCCGGGATCGGCGCGCTGGCCGACGGCGCGGAGATCCTGGCAGGCGAGAAAGGCACGTTGATTCGTAACTGAGCACCCATTTCCCCTCACCCTAACCCTCTCCCCAAAGGGGAGAGGGGACGATTACACCCTCTCCCCTTTGGGGAGAGGGCTGGGGTGAGGGGTAAGGTCTTAGACATTAATTTTAAAAAGGATTTACCCATGACCATCAACCTGAAAAACCGCAACTTCCTGAAACTGCTGGACTACACCCCGGCGGAGATCCAGTACCTGATCGACCTCGCCATCGAGCTGAAGGCGGCCAAAAAAGCCGGGCGCGAAAAGCAAACCCTGGTCGGGAAAAACATCGCCCTGATCTTTGAAAAAACCTCCACCCGCACCCGCTGCGCCTTTGAAGTGGGCGCGTTCGACCAGGGCGCGCAGGTCACCTACCTCGGCCCAAGCGGCTCGCAGATTGGCCACAAAGAGTCGATGAAGGACACCGCGCGCGTGCTGGGCCGCATGTATGACGGCATCGAGTACCGCGGCTACGGCCAGGCCATCGTTGAGGAGCTGGGCGAATACGCGGGGGTGCCGGTGTGGAACGGCCTGACCGACGAGTTCCACCCGACGCAAATCCTTGCCGACCTGATGACTATGCTGGAGCACTCTCCGGGCAAAACCCTGCCGGAGCTGAGCTTTGCTTACCTCGGCGACGCGCGCAACAACATGGGTAATTCGCTGATGGTCGGCGCGGCCAAAATGGGGATGGATATCCGCCTTGTGGCGCCGAAATCCTTCTGGCCGGAGGCCGGGCTGGTTGAGCAGTGCCGCGCCATCGCCAAAGAGACCGGCGCGCGCATCACCCTCACCGACGATGTGGAAGAAGGCGTGCAGGGCACCGATTTCCTCTACACCGACGTGTGGGTTTCCATGGGCGAGCCGAAGGAGGCGTGGGCCGAGCGCGTTAGCCTGATGAAGCCGTATCAGATTAATGCGGACGTGATGAAGGCCACCGGTAATCCGAACGTCAAGTTCATGCACTGCCTGCCGGCGTTCCACAACGAACATACCAAAGTGGGCCGCGAAATCGAGATGGCGTACGGCCTGAAGGGGCTGGAGGTGACGGAAGAGGTCTTTGAATCACCGAACTCCATCGTCTTCGACGAAGCAGAGAACCGCATGCACACCATTAAAGCGGTCATGGTGGCGACACTCGGCGACTAATCACCGCCCGGCGCGCCGCGGGGTGCGCCGGGTTCAGGAGAACATCATGGGCAAGTTCAAATTTCCCTCCGCTTATACCATTCTCTTTTTTCTGATTGCCGTGGTTGCCGTGCTGACGTGGATTGTTCCGGCCGGGCAGTACCATATGGCGATGAACGAGGCGCTCGGCAAAGAAGTGCCGGTTGCTGGCACTTACGCGCACGTGGCAGCGCACCCGCAGGGGCTCGTCTCCGTGCTGATGGCGCCGATTGCCGGGCTGTACGATCCGGAGTCCGGCCAGGCCGGGGCGATCGACGTGGCGCTGTTTATTCTGATCATCGGGGGATTCCTCGGGATCGTCACTAAAACCGGGGCGATAGACGCCGGGATCGAGCGCGTCACCACCCGACTGCGCGGCCGCGAAGAGTGGATGATCCCGATCCTGATGGCGCTGTTTGCCGCCGGCGGCACGATTTACGGCATGGCCGAAGAGTCGCTACCCTTCTATACCTTACTTGTGCCGGTGATGCTGGCAGCGCGGTTCGATCCGGTGGTTGCGGCTTCTACCGTGCTGCTCGGCGCGGGGATCGGCACGCTCGGATCCACCATCAACCCGTTCGCCACGGTGATCGCCGCCAACGCCGCCGGGATCCCCTTCACCAACGGCATCATGCTACGCATCGCGCTGCTGGTGATCGGCTGGATCATCTGCGTGGCGTGGGTAATGCGCTACGCCCGCAAGGTGCGCAAGGATCCGTCGCTGTCGATCGTGGCGGATAAGCAGGAAGAAAATCGCGCCCACTTTCTCGGTAACAAGGGCGAGCAGTCGCTGGAATTTACCCCGGTGCGCAAACTCATCCTGGTGATCTTCGCCCTCGCCTTCGCGGTGATGATCTACGGCGTGGCGGTGCTGGGCTGGTGGATGGCGGAGATTTCGGCGGTGTTCCTCGCCAGTGCCATTATCGTCGGGCTGATCGCCCGCATGAGCGAAGAGGAGCTGACCTCAACCTTTATCAACGGCGCGCGAGATTTGCTGGGCGTCGCGCTGATAATCGGCATCGCGCGCGGTATCGTAGTGATCATGGATAAGGGCATGATTACCCACACCATTTTGCACAGCGCCGAGGGAATGGTCACCGGATTGTCGACGGTGGCGTTCATCAACGTGATGTACTGGCTGGAAGTGGTGCTGTCGTTTCTTGTGCCTTCTTCGTCCGGCCTGGCCGTTCTGACGATGCCGATCATGGCGCCCCTTGCCGATTTCGCTAACGTCAACCGCGACCTGGTGGTTACGGCTTACCAGTCGGCGTCCGGCATCGTCAACCTGATCACTCCCACCTCTGCCGTCGTGATGGGCGGGCTGGCTATCGCCCGCGTGCCCTACGTGCGTTATCTGAAATGGGTCGCGCCGCTGCTGGGGATTTTAACGGTGGTGATTATGGTGGCGTTAAGCCTGGGCGCTTTGTTGTGATTTGCCGGATGGCGCTGCGCTTATCCGGCCTACGGATCGGTGCGGTGCCACCGGTTATTTCGGGAACTGATATGGGAACTATGATGGATTACGAAGAGTACTCTCCCAAAGAGCAACTACAGCTAACGGTCTGCCAGCGTCTGATCGCGGAAAAGAGCTATCTCTCCCAGGAAGAGATCCGCCGCGACTTACAGGAGCGTGGTTTTGAGACCATCAGCCAGTCCACCGTTTCACGTCTGCTCAAGTTGCTTGGTGTCATAAAAATTCGCAATGCCAAAGGGCTAAAGATTTATTCGCTGAATCCCCAGCTGCGCCCGGCCCCCGACGCGGCGCGTACGGTCTCTGAAATGGTGGTGAGCGTGGAGCACAACAGCGAATTTATCCTTATCCATACCGTCGCCGGGTATGGCCGCGCGGTGGCGCGTATTCTGGATTATCACCAGTTACCGGAAATTTTAGGTGTAGTGGCCGGGAGCAGTATTGTCTGGGTCGCGCCCCGCGTAGTGAAGCGCACCGCGCTGGTGCATAAGCAAATTAATTATTTACTCAGAACGCATTAATATTCACAAAGAACCGTTTGCATTGAGTAAAGCGTGCATTAAATCGCTTGATCCCAAAAGCGAGCTGCGTATAATGCCCGACAATTTGCCGGGAGGAAGCATGGTCAAGCGTGTACGACATAACGTCTTACCGCGTCTGAAATCAGACGCTGGCCTGCCGTTTTTCTTCCCGTTGCTAAACCTATTCCCAGAGCCCCTCATTTGAGGGGCTTTTTTTTGCCCGGCGTCAGGAGATAAACATGAATCCGCTTTATCAAAAACACATCATTTCCATAAACGACCTCAGCCGCGAAGAGCTGGAACTGGTTCTGGAAACCGCGGCAAAACTGAAGGCCAATCCGCAACCGGAGCTGTTGAAGCACAAGGTGATTGCAAGCTGCTTCTTCGAAGCCTCGACCCGCACCCGCCTCTCCTTCGAAACCTCCATGCACCGTCTGGGCGCGAGCGTGGTGGGCTTCTCGGACAGCAGCAACACGTCGCTGGGCAAAAAAGGCGAGACCCTGGCGGATACCATTTCGGTTATCAGTACCTACGTTGACGCGATTGTGATGCGCCACCCGCAGGAGGGCGCGGCGCGTCTGGCGACCGAGTTTTCCGGCGGCATTCCGGTACTGAACGCCGGTGACGGCGCCAACCAGCATCCGACGCAGACCCTGCTGGATCTGTTCACCATTCAGGAGACGCAGGGCACGCTTGAGAACCTGAACATCGCCATGGTCGGCGACCTGAAATATGGCCGCACCGTCCACTCCCTGACCCAGGCGCTGGCGAAATTTAACGGCAACCGCTTCTTCTTTATCGCGCCGGACGCGCTGGCGATGCCGCAGTACATTCTCGACATGCTGGACGAGAAAGGCATCGCGTGGAGCCTGCACGCCAGTATCGAAGAGGTGATGGGCAACGTGGATATTCTCTACATGACCCGCGTGCAGAAAGAGCGTCTGGATCCGTCCGAGTACGCCAACGTGAAGGCGCAGTTCGTGCTGCGCGCCAGCGACCTTGAAGGCGCGCGTGACAATATGAAGGTGCTGCACCCGCTGCCGCGCATCGATGAGATCACCACAGACGTGGACAAAACGCCGCACGCCTGGTACTTCCAGCAGGCCGGAAACGGCATCTTCGCTCGCCAGGCGTTACTGGCACTGGTTCTGAATCGCGAATTAGCTCTGTAAGGGGAGACGACCATGACACACGATAACAAACTCCAGGTTGAAGCCATCAAGCGTGGCACCGTGATTGACCACATCCCTGCGCAGGTGGGCTTTAAACTGCTGACGCTGTTCAAACTGACCGAAACGGACCAGCGCATCACCATCGGCCTGAACCTGCCGTCGGGCGAAATGGGCCGTAAAGACCTGATCAAAATCGAGAACACCTTCCTGACCGACGAGCAGGTTAACCAGCTGTCGCTGTACGCGCCGGACGCCACGGTTAACCGCATCGACGATTACGACGTGGTGGGCAAATCCCGCCCAAGCCTGCCGGATCGCATCGAAAGCGTGCTGGTCTGCCCGAACAGCAACTGCATCAGCCATGCTGAGCCGGTTTCCTCCAGTTTCGCAGTGAAAAAACGCGCCAATGACATCGCACTCAAATGCAAATACTGCGAAAAAGAGTTTTCTCATTATGTGGTGCTGGCCAACTAATTGAGGTTGGTAATGAAATCCCGGCTGTTATAATGGCCGGGAACATTCTTAACGCTGTAATTCTGGAGAAAAAATGAGCAAAGTACTCGCGACGGAAAATGCACCAGCGGCTATCGGCCCATACGTTCAGGGCGTTGATCTGGGCAGCATGATCATCACTTCTGGTCAGATCCCGGTGAACCCAAAAACCGGTGAAGTACCCGCCGACGTAGCGGCGCAGGCGCGTCAGTCGCTGGAAAACGTGCAGGCGATCGTGGAATCTGCCGGTCTGAAAGTGGGCGATATCGTCAAAACCACCGTGTTCGTGAAAGATCTGAATGATTTCGCGACCGTTAACGCCACTTACGAAGCGTTCTTCACCGAGCACAACGCGACCTTCCCGGCTCGCTCTTGCGTGGAAGTGGCGCGTCTGCCAAAAGACGTGAAAATTGAAATTGAAGCGATTGCCGTACGTCGCTAATTCAATTCAATTAAGAAAGGGCAGCTTAGCTGTCCTTTTTATTTCGACTATTTTTACTCTCCATATAAAATGACAAATCGCACCGTCCATTATTAAGCTTCTCCACCCGGTAATATTCTCTAATAATGGATGAGTAATGAAACTTTCAAAAATTGCACTTGCCCTCGCGACAGTGACCGTTGCATCGTCGGCATTTGCTCACGGCTATATTGAATCACCAGCCAGCCGCGCCTATATGTGTAAGCTTGGCCAAAATATTGATTGCGGCGCTGTACAGTATGAACCGCAGAGCGTGGAAAAAACTTCCGGTTTCCCGACCGGCGCTATGCCGCCGGACGGCCAGCTCGCCAGTGCAGGTATTTCCCAGTATTCTCAGCTGGATAAGCAAAGCCTGAATGCCTGGACCAAAAACCCAATAACGGCAGGCCCGCATGAGTTCGTCTGGCATCATACTGCACCGCATAAAACCACTAACTGGCGCTATTACATCACCAAACAAAACTGGGATCCAAATAAGCCGCTGACTCGCGATCAATTTGAATTAACTCCATTCTGTACGATCAACGGAAATAGTCAGGCACCAGCCGTAACAAAATCTATGACTTGCAATGTTCCTGCGCGTACGGGGTACCAGGTTATTTACGGCGTGTGGGAAATTGCGGACACCTCAAATAGCTTTTATCAGGCCATTGACGTTGATTTCGGGAATGGTGGCAACGTTACCCCGGATGAAACGCCTGCGATTGTTTCCGAATGGAGCAAAACCCTGAGCGGCCAGATTGCCGGTAATAACCTGAACGTGGGCGATAAGGTTATCGCACGCTTCTTCGACGCCAACGGTGAAGTGACCGCCATGCGTACCGAAATGACCATCGGCTCTGCTGAACAAGGCGACGCTAACCAGTGGTCTTACGATCTGGCGCAGAAGATCAACACCGCTCAGAGCGATGTCCGCGTCGGTGTTAAAGATGAAGCCGGTGACATCAGCCCGGTTCACGGCGCCAACAGCGTATTCGTGAAAGAGGGCAGCACGCTGAAATCCGTTGCCATCTCCTATGAAGAGCAAAAAGCGCAGGTGAGCGAGACCATCGCCGTTTCCGATCTGCAATACAGCAAAATCGAACATGGCAACGCGACCGTCACCTTCCACGTCAACACGCAGGGTGACGTTAATTTTGAAGCACACGTGATGAACCACCACGGTGCGGAAAAAGGTTACCTGAAGCAGGACATGAACAACGTCAATCAGGACGTGACCATGACGCTGACTGACGTGACGGCGGGACACCATATGCTGAAATACTACGCGACCAATAAAGACGGCACGATGTTCGCCCAGGACGTGCTGAACCTGATGCTGGAAAGCGATGCGGCTGCGGACAGCACCGGCCACCACGACTTTACCTTCCCGGACAATATCGCCTCGTACAAAGCAGGCACCGTGGTACTACAGCCAAAAGACGGTAAGACCTACGAATGTAAGCCTTTCCCGTACAGCGGCTACTGCGTGCAGTACAGCCCAACCGCAAACCAGTTTGAGCCTGGCGTTGGCGCGCACTGGAAAGAGGCGTGGGTGTTGAAGAACTGAGTGGAAAAACCTTACCCCTCACCCTAACCCTCTCCCCAAAGGGGAGAGGGAACGGATCGAGCCCCCTCGCCTGGCCCTCTCTCCAAAGGGGAGAGGGTACCGATAGAGCCCCCTCGCCTGGCCCTCCCTCCAAAGGGGAGAGGGTACCGATAGTGCCCCTCGCCCCTATGGGGAGAGGGGTTGGGGTGAGGGGTATTTTTTTCTACTGATTCTGCGTCGCACGCAGCAGCGTTTCCAGCGGGTACACCGCCGCAATCACCACTTCGTCCTGGATTGTCGCCGCGTTATCCAGTTCGCTCTGGATCGACGCGATCTCTTTATCATCCAGCGTTCCCTGACGTGCCACCAGATCCGTCAGCCGCAGGCCAATCGAGGCCAGCTTGTCCACCTCCTGAATTACCGGTTTGATGGCCTTCAACTGATAGCTGTTTTCGCTCAAGGCCAGCACGTCGCTGGTGTTGTTCTGCCAGCGGTTAAAGACGTGGCGCAGCGCGTCGGCGCTCTCCGTGTCTTCCGCATCGCTCACCAGACGGTCAGCCCATTTATTCATCTGACGCACGGTCGCACTTTCCGCGTTTAGCGCGTCAGCGAGCCGGTTGAGCGGCTCAAACTGATGATAGTTTCCGGCCTGGAACTTAAGATGCTGGCGGGTGTAATACTGCGCCGGTTCAAGCGCCTGAGCGAGGATTTGCAGCGGCAAGGTATCCGCATTATTAGCGAGGCGCGTGAACTGTACCTGCTGCTGGGTATGTTGCTGTAGCCCAACCGATACCGTGGACCAGCTGTCCATCGCCTGGAGCCGGGTATACATGTTGTCGATGTCGTTGACGTCCTTCGCCGACCAAAGCCGCTCCGCCACCGCAAAGGCGCGCGGCCACAGACGGATATCCAGCACTGGCGCGACTACGTTTTCCGCCCACAGCGCGGCTTCACCGCCGAGCAGATTGGCCTCGTTCGCCGGGTCCGGCACCACCGGCGGAACGCCTTTCGGCACCTCGTCCAGACGCGTGCCGCTAATCGGGTAGCGGGCGTTACCCACCAGGAAATAGCCGCTGAGCTTATCGTTCTCAACAGAAACGACCGGACGCGTTTCACCCATCCAGGTATCAACGGTAAACGTTACCTGATTGTCGTCCCGCCACTGAATGTTATCCACCGCCCGACGCGATTTCCCGGCAAAATCAATGAATCCGCGCCAGCCAGCATCGCCTTTCACCAGCGTAAAGCTGCCTTCCACCGGCTTGCCTTTCAGACGCGGCATGGAGAAAGCCCAGCTCTGGACGCTGTCGGTGTCTGCTATCACATCCACGCCGTTCAACCCCTGCGGCACAATTTCATTGCGGTAGTGGTAGGCGGTGGATTGCGGCTGATCAAGGTAGAAACCGGTAGAGAGAATGCCCTTATAGCCGTTCTGCGCCACCTGCCCCAGCGCGTCCTGTCCCTGCCAGGACTGGATCAGAATGCTTTTCGGCAGATCGGGATGGTAGATCTCATCCCAGCCAACCATCTGCCGGTGGTGCTTCTCAAGGATCGTCTCCAGCTTGCGGTTGAAATACGCCTGCAACGCATGGCTGTCCGCCAGTTTGTTGTCGCGCATGAATCTCTGGATCGCAGCGTTCGCTTTCCACTGGCTGTCGTCAACCTCATCGCCGCCAATATGCAGATACGGATCCGGGAAGATCGCCGCCAGTTCGCTGACCATCGCGTCGGCAAAGGTATAGGTCGCCTCTTTGGTGGGATCCAGCACTGGCTTAAGCACGCCCCAGTGGCGCTCCATGGCGTACGGCCCCGGCGCGCTCATCAGCTCCGGGTAGGCGACGGCAATCGCCGAGGCGTGACCAGGCATATCAATTTCCGGCACCACGCGTATGCCGCGCTCGGCAGCGTAACGCACAATCTCGCGCATCTGCTCCGGGGTGTAGAACAGCCCATCGCTGGCAAGCTGGGTTAATTTTGGATAACGCTTCGAGGTAAAGCGCCAGCCCTGATCGTCCGTCAAATGCCAGTGCAGGACGTTGAGCTTAGCCGCGGCCATGCCGTCGATCTGGCGTTTGATATCGGGTAACGGGATGAAATGGCGCGCTGAATCGAGCAGCAGCCCGCGCCACGGGAAGCGCGGCGAATCTTCAATGGTAACCCACGGAATCGAGGTGTTTTCGGCACCGTTCTGCATCAGCTGGAGCAAGGTTTCCATGGCGCGCAGCGCGCCGAAGCGGGTGTTGGCGGAGATATTTACGCCGTTGGCGTCCACCGTGAGTTTATAGCTCTCATCGCTGTCCGGCAGCGGCTGCGGCTTCACTTTTTTAGCGATGGAAATACGGATGGTTGGCTTGTCAGGTTTTTCGGCCTGCGGCTGTAGCGTCCAGCCAGTTTGCAGGGCGATGCGCTGGCGCAGGCGGTTGACCGCATCCCCCAGATCGTCGCCGCTGACGCTCACGGTGAGTTGATTGTTAAGCACCAGCGCACCCTGCGTGGTCGGGCGTTCAACCTTCGCAGGCCAGGGCATTAAGGGAAGGTCGCCTGCCGGGGCGGCAAAGGCGGAGGCGCCGAGCATAAGCCCGGCGGTTAAGAGACTGTACCGTAACATGAATGTTCCTTATCTGACGGGCCAAATAAAGGCAAAACATTCTGTTAACATGCGCTCAAATTGTCGTCAAGCGAATGCGCTGACGGAGATCACAGGTTGTTGAATTTGGGAGGAAAGCCAGCTGCCGGGTGGCGGCTTCGCCTTACCCGGCCTACGTTCGGATCGTAGGCCCGGTAAGCGCAGCGCCACCGGGCTTGCCGTTACTGCCATCCATACCGACGGCTATAGAACCCTTTGACCATCTGCGTCAGCACCATGTAACCCGCGAGGATCGCCACCAGCCACGGGAAGTAGCTCAGCGGCAGCGCCTGAAGTTGCAGGTAACTTGCAAGCGGCGAGAACGGCAGCGCGATCCCGAGCGCCATCACAATGCCCGTCATCACGATCAGCGGCCATGCGGCACGGCTCTGGATAAACGGAATGCGGCGGGTGCGGATCATATGCACAATCAGGGTCTGGGACAGCAGCCCCACCACGAACCAGCCGGACTGGAACAGCGTCTGGTGTTCCGGGGTATTGGCGTGGAACACAAACCACATCAGGCAGAAGGTCAGAATGTCAAAGATGGAGCTGATCGGCCCAAAGAACAGCATAAAGCGCCCCAGATCGGCGGGGTTCCAGCGCTGCGGCTTCTGGATCTGCTCGTCGTCCACGTTATCAAACGGGATGGCGACCTGAGAGACATCGTACATCAGGTTCTGGATCAGCAGGTGCAGCGGCAGCATCGGCAGGAACGGCAGGAAGGCGCTCGCCACCAGCACGCTGAAGACGTTACCGAAGTTGGAGCTGGCGGTCATTTTGATGTATTTGAGCATATTGGCGAAGGTGCGACGCCCTTCGATGACGCCCTCCTCCAGCACCATCAGGCTCTTTTCCAGCAGAATGATATCTGCCGCCTCGCGGGCGATATCCACCGCGCCGTCCACGGAGATACCGATATCCGCCGCACGCAGGGCTGGCGCATCGTTGATGCCGTCGCCCATAAAGCCCACCACGTGCCCTTCACGACGCAGCAGAGTGACGATGCGTTCTTTATGCATCGGCGTCAGGCGGGCAAACAGCGTGGTGCGCAGGGCAAGCTTGGCCAGCTCATCGTCGGACAGGTGCTCAATGTCGCTCCCCACCACGACGTCGCCCGCGTCCAGGCCCACTTCGTGGCACACTTTGGCCGCCACCAGCTCGCTGTCGCCGGTCAGGATTTTGACGGTGATCCCGCTCGCTTTCAGTGCTTTCAGCGCCGGCGCGGTGGTCTCTTTCGGCGGATCGAGGAATGCGATGTAACCCTCGAGGATCAAATCGGATTCATCGATACGCTGGTAGTCCCCTTCCCGCGCGGGCAGGAACTTGCTTGCTACCGCCACCACGCGCAGCCCCTGACGGTTCAGGTTATCAGTGACGCGTTTGATGCGGCGCAGCATGGTCTCATCCAGCGGCACGATCTCGCCGTTATGACGCACCTGCGTGGAAACATTCAGAATCTCCTGCAATGCCCCTTTGCAGATCAGCTGATGTACGTCCGGCTGCTCGCTGACCACCACCGACATGCGGCGCCGTTCAAAGTCGAACGGAATTTCGTCCACCTTCTGCCAGCGGCCGGAGAGCATGCGGGCAGACTCTTCATCCACACCTTCCAGCACCGCCACGTCGAGCAGGTTTTTCAGCCCTGTCTGGTAGTGACTGTTCAGCCACGCGCTGTACAGCACCCGTTCGCTGGTCTTTCCGGCGATATCGGTGTGGTTCTCCAGCACGATTTTGTCCTGGGTCAGGGTGCCGGTTTTATCGGTGCAAAGAATGTCCATCGCGCCAAAGTTCTGGATGGCGTCGAGGTGTTTGACGATCACCTTTTGTTTAGAGAGTTTGACCGCCCCGCGCGCCAGCGTGGAGGTGACAATCATCGGCAGCATTTCCGGCGTTAAGCCGACAGCCACGGAGAGGGCGAACAGCGCCGCTTCCCACCAGTCACCTTTGGTGTAGCCGTTGATCAGCAGGACAATCGGCGTCATGACCATCATAAAGCGGATCAGCAGCATGCTGACGCGGCCAATGCCTTTCTGGAATGCGTTCGGCTCGCTCTCCTGCTCGCTGACGCGTCCGGCAAGCTGTCCAAACCAGGTGTTGCCGCCGGTAGCGGTGACAATGGCCTGCGCCGTGCCGCTGACCACCGTGGTGCCCATAAAGCACAGGGTGTCGCATTCCAGCGGGTTCATCTGCTGCGGATCGCGGGTCCGCGCCACCTTCTCTACGGGCAGGGATTCACCGGTGAGTGAAGCCTGCGCGACGAACAGATCCCGCGCCTGGATGATGCGTAAATCCGCCGGGATCATGTCCCCCGCCGCCAGCTTCACCAGATCGCCCGGCACCAGCTGGTCAATGGGCAGTTCAATCCAGGCGTTTTCGCCGAGGTCGTTAATCACACGCGACACGGTGGCAGTATTGCTGACCATCGCTTTCAGCGCATCCGCCGCTTTGGTGGAACGCGCTTCCTGAATAAAGTTAAGCAGCGTGGAGATCCCCACCATCAGGGCAATTACGCCTGCGGCAAACAGATCTTCAGTGGCGTAAGAGATAATCCCGAGCACCGTCAGCAGCAGGTTGAACGGATTGCGGTAGCAGAGCCACAGGTGGACCCACCATGGAGAGGGTTTTTGCGCCGGGATCTGGTTATCGCCATGTTCCTCGCGGATTTTTGACACTTCTTGCGCGTTCAGCCCTTCCGGGTGGCCGCCAAAGGCGCGCCAGACTTCGTTT
The DNA here is from genome assembly GCF_013375955.1 of Enterobacter sp. DSM 30060. Taxonomy (NCBI): domain Bacteria; kingdom Pseudomonadati; phylum Pseudomonadota; class Gammaproteobacteria; order Enterobacterales; family Enterobacteriaceae; genus Enterobacter; species Enterobacter sp. DSM 30060. The sequence goes on along the minus strand of NZ_CP056118.1, from coordinate 2,301,227 downwards.
TCATCCATCGCCGCCACGTTCAGGCAGCGCTCGGTCAGGGAAGCGGGGATTTCCGCGCCCGCCAGGGTGTTGGCATTTGGCAGCGGATCGCGCGCGATCAGGCGATGTGGCAGGTGGCGGCTCAGCTGCGCGAACAGCTGCCGGGTGATATTTTTCAGCATAGTCATTCCCCCGCATCCGCAAAGGCGGACGCAGTTTTCCCGCAGGCGTGGCAGAGCCGTACCTGTCAGGCACTTAATTTATCAAGCAGGAACGTATGAACGTTGCTGCCTCACGCCGGTGAGACAGCAAAAGGCTGGCTTACCGGAAAGAAGGTTTTCTCCTGGTCAGGAGAGGTGTGGGATCGGGATCCATGTGGCCTCCGGTAAGTTAAAAATGGGATGTCGTCGCGCAGTATAAGGATTTAACCATACCTTTTGTGACTATTCGGGCGGTATGATACCCCCTCGTAAATAAACCGCACGTAAACCAGACTTTGCCCATAGCGAATTCGCAGGATAGCATTAGGCTCAACTGATTATTTTATCGTTGTTACAGGGAATACAGCATGCAGAACCGCCTTACGATTAAAGACATCGCGCGTTTAAGCGGCGTGGGGAAATCGACCGTCTCACGCGTGCTTAACAACGAAAGCGGTGTCAGCGAGCGCACACGCGAGCGCGTCGAGGCGGTGATGAATCAGCACGGTTTTTCCCCTTCCCGCTCCGCGCGCGCCATGCGCGGGCAGAGCGATAAAGTGGTCGCCATTATTGTCTCGCGTCTGGATTCCCTCTCCGAAAACCTCGCCGTACAGACGATGCTGCCCGCGTTCTACGAGCAGGGCTACGATCCGATCATGATGGAGAGCAAGTTCTCGGCGCAAATGGTGGAGGAGCATCTCGGTATGCTTCAGCGCCGCAACATTGATGGCGTAGTGCTGTTCGGGTTTACCGGCCTTAAAGAGGACATGCTTAAACCCTGGCAGCCGTCTCTGGTGCTGCTGGCGCGCGACGCCAGCGGGTTTGCCTCTGTCTGTTACGATGACGAAGGGGCAATCGTGATCCTGATGCAGCGCCTGTATGAACAGGGCCATCGGCATATCAGCTATCTCGGCGTGCCGCATGCCGACATCACCACCGGCAAGCGTCGCCATGAAGCGTACCTGGCGTTTTGTAAAAAAAACAATCTCCCCGCCGTGGCCGCGCTGCCTGGACTGGGTATGAAACAGGGATATGAGCAGGTCGCCAGCGTGCTGACTGCACAAACCACCGCCCTGGTGTGCGCCACGGATACCCTTGCATTGGGTGCGAGCAAATATTTGCAGGAACAACGCATCGGGGAGTTGCAGTTAGCGAGCGTGGGAAGCACGCCGCTGATGAAGTTCTTACACCCGGAGATTATCAGCGTTGACCCGGGTTATGCCGAGTCTGGCCGGCAGGCTGCCGCGCAGCTGATCGAGCAAATTACCGGGCGTACCGAGCCCCGTCAGATCGTTATTCCAGCCCGCCTCTCATAATTTTTTTGAATGGATTATTGTGATCTTCGCCCGATTTCGGGAACGTTCCCATTTTCGCCGTCACGTTGAAGGAGTAGGCTTGCGCACAGGTCATAACCCCTTTCACCATCTGTCATGAGGTTTCATGATGAGTAAAGTCAAACAAGCCGATATCGAACAGCTGATCGTCCTGGTCGGCGGACGCGAGAACATCGCCACCGTCAGCCATTGCATTACCCGCCTGCGCTTCGTGCTGAACGATCCGGCCAAAGCCAATCCGAAAGCCATTGAAGAGTTGAAAATGGTTAAAGGCTGCTTCACCAACGCCGGGCAGTTCCAGGTGGTGATTGGTACCGAAGTGGGCGATTACTATCAGGCTCTGCTGGCGACTACCGGGCACTCTTCCGCCGATAAAGAGCAGGCGAAGAAGGCAGCGCGCCAGAATATGAAATGGCATGAGCAGCTGATTTCCCATTTTGCGGAGATCTTCTTCCCACTGCTGCCTGCGCTGATCAGCGGGGGCTTAATTCTGGGCTTCCGTAACGTCATCGGCGATGTGCCAATGAGCGACGGCAAAACCCTGGCGCAGATGTACCCGGCGCTGCAAAGCATCTATGACTTCCTGTGGCTGATTGGCGAAGCCATCTTCTTCTATCTGCCGGTCGGGATCTGCTGGTCAGCGGTGCGCAAGATGGGCGGAACGCCCATTCTCGGAATCGTACTCGGCGTGACGCTGGTCTCTCCGCAGTTAATGAACGCTTACTTACTTGGTCAGCAAACGCCAGAGGTGTGGAACTTCGGCCTGTTTACCATCGCCAAAGTGGGCTACCAGGCGCAGGTTATCCCGGCATTGCTGGCGGGTCTGGCGCTGGGCTTTATTGAGACACGTCTGAAGCGCATCGTGCCGGACTATCTCTATCTGGTGGTGGTCCCGGTCTGCTCGCTGATCCTGGCGGTGTTCCTGGCGCATGCCTTTATCGGTCCGTTTGGCCGCATGATTGGCGACGGCGTGGCCTTCGCGGTCCGTCACCTGATGACCGGCAGCTTCGCACCGATTGGCGCCGCACTGTTCGGCTTCCTGTACGCTCCGCTGGTGATCACCGGCGTGCACCAGACCACGCTGGCGATCGATATGCAGATGATCCAGAGTCTCGGCGGCACGCCGGTCTGGCCGATTATCGCCCTGTCTAACATTGCGCAGGCCTCCGCTGTAACCGGCATTATCATCGTCAGCCGTAAGCACAACGAGCGTGAGATCTCCGTTCCGGCGGCCATCTCCGCTTACCTCGGCGTCACTGAACCGGCGATGTACGGTATCAACCTGAAATATCGCTTCCCGATGCTCTGCGCGATGATCGGCTCCGGTCTGGCGGGCTTGCTGTGCGGCCTGAACGGCGTAATGGCAAACGGGATTGGCGTCGGCGGCCTGCCGGGTATCCTCTCCATTCAGCCTTCATTCTGGCAGGTATTTGCGCTGGCGATGGCGGTGGCGATTATCATCCCAATGGCGCTGACTACCGTGGTTTACCAGCGTAAGTTCCGTCAGGGCACGTTGCAGATTGTTTAATTCCCTTTTTCGGGGCGCAGTTGCGCCCCTTCGCATTTGCAGGAACGTACTATGAATACCCTTCCTCACTGGTGGCAGAACGGCGTTATCTATCAGATTTACCCAAAGAGTTTTCAGGATACCACCGGCAGCGGCACCGGCGATCTGCGCGGCGTAACGCAGCGCCTTGACTACCTGAAAACCCTTGGCATTGACGCCATCTGGCTGACGCCGTTTTATATCTCGCCGCAGGTGGATAACGGATATGACGTGGCGAACTACACTGCCATCGACCCGACCTACGGCACGCTGGACGACTTTGACGAGCTGGTTGCCCGGGCGCATGAACGTGGCATCCGCATCGTGCTGGATATGGTCTTTAACCACACGTCCACGCAGCACGCCTGGTTCCGCGAGTCGCTGGATAAAGCGAGTCCGTACCGTGAGTTCTATATCTGGCGCGACGGTACGCCGGACGCGCTTCCCAACAACTGGCGCTCCAAGTTTGGCGGCAACGCCTGGCGCTGGCATGCCGAAAGCGAGCAGTATTATCTGCACCTGTTCGCGCCGGAGCAGGCGGATCTCAACTGGGAAAACCCGGCGGTGCGCGCCGAGCTGAAAAAAGTGTGCGAGTTCTGGGCCGATCGCGGCGTGGACGGCTTGCGTCTGGACGTCATTAACCTGATTTCAAAAGATCAGGATTTCCCGGACGACACCATCGGCGACGGTCGCCGTTTCTACACTGACGGGCCGCGCATCCACGAATATCTCCAGGAGATGAGCCGGGATGTCTTTACGCCGCGCAACCTGATGACGGTGGGCGAGATGTCCTCCACCTCGCTGGAGAACTGTCAGCAGTATGCGTCGCTCGACGGGCGCGAGCTGTCGATGACCTTTAACTTCCATCATCTTAAGGTGGACTACCCCGGCGGCGAAAAGTGGACGCTTGCGAAGCCGGATTTTGTGGCGCTGAAAACCCTTTTCCGCCACTGGCAGCAGGGGATGCACAACAAAGCCTGGAACGCGCTGTTCTGGTGTAACCATGACCAGCCGCGCATCGTGTCACGCTTTGGTGACGAAGGGGAACACCGCGTGGCGGCGGCGAAAATGCTCGGTATGGTGCTGCACGGGATGCAGGGCACGCCGTATATCTATCAGGGTGAAGAGCTGGGCATGACCAACCCGCATTTCAGCCGTATCACCGACTACCGCGACGTGGAAAGCCTGAACATGTTCGCCGAACAGCGGGCTAACGGTCGCGATACGGATGAACTTCTGGCGATTCTGGCGAGTAAGTCACGCGATAATGGCCGCACGCCGATGCAGTGGGACGCCTCGCACAATGCGGGCTTTACCGAGGCCGAGCCGTGGATTGGCGTCTGCGACAACTACGAAACCGTGAATGCCCGCGCGGCGCTGGATGACCCCGATTCGGTGTTCTACACCTATCAGTCGCTGATTCGCCTGCGCAAAACCCTGCCGGTACTGACGTGGGGGGATTATGAGGATCTCCTGCCTGACCACCCTTCCCTGTGGTGCTACCGCCGCCAGTGGCAGGGACAAACGCTGATGGTGGTGGCGAATCTGAGTCATTCGCCTCAGGAATGGCAAGCGGACGCTCTCAGCGGCGAGTCGCAGGTGGTGATAAGTAACTACCCCGCCCCTCAAACCTCAACGCTTCGTCCGTTTGAAGCCGTGTGGTGGTTAAAGCAGTAATTCCTCCGCCGGGCACGATGCCGTGTCCGGCTTACTTTGCTGTTTTTGTTGAATAATTAATCAGATTTTTCCTTCGCGTCTTTACAATTGCCCCAGCGCCCGCCGTTTGTACTCTCGTCTTTTTACTTTGTTCTGCATCAAAAAAATCGCAAACTTGTTTGATGCAAATCACTATATGTAGCACTTAAAATGCACGCCGACCCAACATCTTGTATTTATCGTCTACTATTCCAACAACAAGACGGCGCTTACGCTGGCCGGAATTGTGGATAACACGGGCTGGGCACGCGGGAAGTCTTTGCCGCGGCGAGGAATACGCCCGGTGAATACTTCTCCACCTCTGTGGATAACCTGTTTTTAAAATGGAGTGATCATGACACCGCATGTGATGAAACGTGATGGCTGTAAAGTGCCGTTTAAATCAGAGCGCATCAAAGAAGCCATTCTGCGTGCAGCTAAAGCAGCGGGAGTCGATGACGCAGATTACTGCGCCACCGTCGCAGAAGTCGTTAGCAGCCAGATGCATGAACGCAGCCAGGTGGATATCAACGAGATCCAGACCGCGGTTGAAAACCAGCTGATGTCTGGTCCGTACAAGCAGCTGGCGCGCGCCTACATTGAGTATCGTCACGACCGTGACGTCCAGCGTGAGAAACGCGGGCGCCTGAACCAGGAGATCCGCGGCCTGGTAGAGCAAACCAACTCGTCGCTGCTCAATGAAAATGCCAACAAAGACAGCAAAGTGATCCCAACCCAGCGCGACCTGCTGGCCGGTATCGTCGCCAAGCACTATGCCCGCCAGCATCTGCTGCCGCGCGATGTGGTATCAGCGCACGAACGCGGTGAGATCCACTATCACGATCTCGACTACTCGCCGTTCTTCCCGATGTTTAACTGCATGCTGATCGACCTGAAAGGCATGCTGACCCACGGTTTTAAAATGGGTAACGCCGAGATTGAGCCGCCGAAATCCATCTCCACCGCGACGGCGGTCACGGCGCAGATCATCGCCCAGGTGGCGAGCCACATCTATGGCGGCACCACCATTAACCGCATCGATGAAGTGCTGGCCCCGTTCGTGACCGAAAGCTTCAACAAACACCGTAAAACGGCGGAAGAGTGGCAGATCCCGGATGCCGACGGTTATGCCCGTTCCCGCACCGAGAAAGAGTGCTACGACGCGTTCCAGTCGCTGGAATATGAAGTAAACACGCTGCACACCGCCAACGGCCAGACGCCGTTTGTGACCTTCGGGTTTGGCCTCGGAACCAGTTGGGAATCACGCCTGATCCAGCAGTCTATTCTGCGTAACCGTATCTCCGGCCTCGGTAAAAACCGTAAAACGGCGGTGTTCCCGAAACTGGTGTTCGCCATTCGCGACGGCCTGAACCACAAGTTTGGCGATCCGAACTACGACATCAAACAGCTGGCGCTGGAGTGCGCGAGCAAGCGTATGTACCCGGACATTCTGAACTACGACCAGGTGGTAAAAGTCACCGGTTCGTTTAAAACGCCAATGGGCTGTCGCAGCTTCCTCGGCGTGTACGAGGATGAGAACGGCGAGCAGATCCACGACGGGCGCAACAACCTGGGCGTCATCAGCCTGAACCTGCCGCGCATCGCGCTGGAAGCCAAAGGTAATGAAGCGGCCTTCTGGGCGCTGCTGGATGAACGTTTACAGCTGGCACGTAAGGCGCTGATGACCCGCATCGCCCGCCTTGAAGGGGTGAAAGCCCGCGTCGCGCCAATTCTCTATATGGAAGGGGCCTGCGGCGTGCGCCTGAAGGCGGATGATGATGTGTCGGAGATCTTCAAAAACGGTCGCGCGTCGATCTCTCTCGGCTATATCGGCATTCACGAAACCATTAACGCGCTGTTTGGCGACAAGCACATCTATGACAACGACGCCCTGCGTGAGAAAGGTATCGCGATTGTGCAGCGCCTGCGCGATGCGGTAGACCAGTGGAAAGAGGAAACCGGCTACGGTTTCAGCCTGTACAGCACGCCGAGCGAAAACCTCTGCGATCGCTTCTGCCGTCTGGATACCGCCGAGTTCGGCATCGTGGAAGGGGTGACCGACAAAGGTTACTACACCAACAGCTTCCACCTCGATGTGGAGAAGAAGGTGAACCCGTACGACAAGATCGACTTCGAAGCGGCCTATCCGCCCATCGCGAACGGCGGTTTTATCTGCTACGGCGAGTACCCGAACATTCAGCACAACCTGAAGGCGCTGGAAGACGTGTGGGATTACAGCTATCAGCACGTTCCGTACTACGGAACCAACACGCCAATCGACGAGTGCTACGAGTGCGGCTTTACCGGTGAGTTCGAGTGTACCAGCAAAGGCTTCACCTGCCCTAAATGCGGTAACCACGATGCAGCCCGCGTCTCCGTGACCCGCCGCGTGTGCGGCTACCTCGGCAGCCCGGACGCCCGTCCGTTTAACGCCGGTAAGCAGGAAGAGGTGAAGCGCAGGGTGAAACATCTGGGGAATGGGCAGATCGGGTAATCCACTGCCACGTTAATGCCCGGTGGCGCTGCGCTTACCGGGCCTACGGACCGCTCTCTTTTGTAGGCCGGGTAAGCGCAGCGCCACCCGGCGTGGTTATTCGCGATGAACTATCACCAGTACTACCCCGTCGACATCGTCAACGGCCCCGGCACCCGCTGCACCCTCTTTGTATCAGGCTGCGTTCACGAGTGCCCCGGCTGCTATAACAAAAGCACCTGGCGCCTGAACTCGGGTATGCCGTTTACCGCTGAGATGGAAGACCGCATCATCAACGACCTGAACGACACGCGCATTAAACGTCAGGGGATCTCGCTCTCCGGCGGCGACCCGCTCCATCCGCAAAACGTGCCGGCGATCCTGAAGCTGGTAAAACGCATCCGCCGCGAGTGCGCGGGAAAAGACATCTGGGTCTGGACGGGTTATAAGCTGGATGAACTGAATGCGCAGCAGAAGGAAGTGGTGGATCTGATTAACGTCCTGGTCGACGGCAAGTTCGTGCAGGATCTAAAAGATCCTATGCTTATCTGGCGCGGCAGCAGCAACCAGGTTGTGCATCATCTGCGTTGAATGAAGGCGGATATCCTCTGTCCGCCTGAACGTCAAAACCGACTCACACTCTCCATTGCCTCAGCCTTAAACGCCGCAAAATCCTCGCACTGGCACAGGCGCGCCATCGCGCGTTCACGCAGGAAAGTGACAAAAATATCGTAAATCGCCATTGCCTCTTCGTACTCGCTTTTGCTGATGGCGAGCAGAAAAATGACATGGGCGGTTTCATCTCCCCACTGAATGCCCTGCGGCGCCAGCACGGTGTAGACCACCGTTTTTTGCGCCAGCAGGCCGAGGGAGTGCGGCAGCGCGATGCCGTCGCCGAGCATAGTGCTGACGATAGCTTCACGCTCGATAACCGATTCCAGAAATTCCGCGCCGACAAAGCCTTCACTTTCAAGCTGCCCACACAGTTCGCGGAACAGCGTTTGCTGGTCGACAGGCTTGTCGAGAATGCGGAAATGGGCCGCGTCGAAGTATTTCTCCAGCATCCACGGACGGGTACGGTCCACCAGCACCAGCTTGCCGATCTGCTCTAACTGATAATCGGTCGGGAACGGGGCGATTATCACCACCGGTTTGGATTTTTCGCTCACGCGAGCGGTGGAGATCACGAAGTCTTCGCCGATGGCATCGGCAAGTTCGTACTCGCGCAGGGTGAGCGTGCGCGTCACCTCAATCTGCGGGTATTTGCGCTGAAGCACCGCCTCGATCATGCGCACCATCGCGTTACCGGCGTCACATACCAGCAGCACGCGCGGCTGACGCTGGTAGCCGATGTTGTAGTGGCGCTCCAGACCGACACCGATATGCAGCACCAGAAAACCAATTTCGTTTTCGCTGATCACATACGGCGTGTATTTGCCCCAGCTCGACACCGCCGCGAGGGTCATATCCCACGCCATCGGGTAGTGCTGCTTGATGTTATCCAGCAGCGGATTGGGGATCATGATTTGATACCGCACGCGGGTAATCATGGTTTTGATGTGCGTGAGCAGATCTGCATGCAGTTGCTCGTCGCTCAACAGGTTGTAGTTATAGTGGGTGTTGATGTAGCGCAGGATATAGTTGACCAGGGCTTCGTCGTCGTCAGCATTAATGGCGCTGGGGGCGATCTCCTGGATCTGCCGCGCCGCAATGTGCACGCACAGCCAGCTCTCTTCCGATGGTGAAAGCGCCTTGCCCGCCAGCTCCTGGATAGCCACCGCAATATCTTTCGCCGCCTCGCGTACGTTCTCTTCCACGTCTTCAGCGTGGAATTCCGGCAGCGGATACCCCTCGCTGATGCGCCGCACCGACACCGCGCAGTACAGGCGCAGGAACAGCTCGCCTTCATCGGTCAGGCGAATGTGATGGCGCGTCAGCGCGTCGTGCAGGACAGGGACCATCTTTTCCGCCACGCCCGCGTTGAGCGCCACGTCGGTCACCAGCGGGTTAAGGCTATCCTGCTGCGCCAGCTCCCACAGGAGGTCGGTCAGGCAGGCGCGGATCGCCATCTCGCTGCCAAACAGCTTCATGCCGTGGCGCGGGCGGGTTTCCAGCGTCAGGTTGTAACGGTGAAACCACTCGCGCACTTCCACCATGTCGCTCTGCAATGTGGCCCGGCTGACGAACCACTCATCGGCCAGATCCTCCAGCTTGAGGGAAAAGGCTGACGTCAGAAAACGCACCACCAGATAGTGCACACGCTCCGGTCCGGTTCGCGGAATACGCAGCGCGCGCGGGTGGGACGACTGCAATTGTTGATAGCGCACCACATCATTGATTTTGAGCTGATAGCCGTTGCCCCGGCTCAAAATGAACTGCGCGCCGTGGCTGGCCAGCAGCGCGTTCAGGGCGGTGATATCCGCCCGGACGGTTCGCGTGGAGACCGACAGCCGCTGCGCCAGCTCGTCCTGCGGCAGCGTCTCGTTTTGCAACAGATCGAAAAGTTGTGCTAAACGTTGGTTCGGAAATCGCACGTCGTTGTCCTCTTACTGCTCAGGGTGAAATGACCATCTGGGATGGGCTGCCGACCGGGGTATAGTCTGGCTCGGCGCTCAGCTTGCCGTCCGGCGCCACGCGGAAACGGGTAATGTTGTCGCTGCGCTGGTTCATGACGTACAGCCAGCGCCCCTGCTTATCAAGCGTCAGGGTGCGCGGATAGTCGCCTCGCGTCCAGACATCGTCCTGATGCGTCAGCGTGCCCTCCGCCGTTACGGTAAAGTGCCCGATGCTGTTATGCAAACGGTTAGCGACATACAGCTGTTTCCCGTCGGCGCTTAGCGCCAGCCCGGCAGCAAAACTGGTGCCTTTATAACCGTCCGGCAAGGCTGAAACCGTTTTACCCTCTTTCAGCCTGCCGTTGCTGTCCAGCGCATAATGGGTGAGCGTAGAGGCTTCTTCGTTAATCAGCCACAGGGCATCCCCCTTCGGCGTAAAGACGAAATGGCGCGGCCCGGCCCCTTTTGAGGAGGCGCTGATAAACGGCGGATCGTTCGGGGTCAGCTTTCCGGTTCGATCGTCAAAACGGTACTGATAGATGCGATCCAGCCCCAGATCGGTGGAAAAAACGTATTTCCCGCTCGGATCGGCGGCGATCATGTGCGCGTGAGGGCCGTTATGATCGCTGATGGCGAAACTGCCCTCGACGGCAGCTTCCGGCTTCGCCGCGCCCGGTTCGCCTTTGTCCTGATGGGTGTCCGTAGCATCGCCCAGGCTGCCGTCTGCGTTAACGGGCAGCACCGCGATCGATCCGCTGACGTAGTTCGCCACCAGCAAATGTTTGCCGTTCGGCGTCAGGGAAAGATACACCGGCCCCGCGCCGCCGGAGGCCACCTGATTCAGCTCGCTCAGCGCGCCGTTATCGCCTATTCGCAACGCCTGCACCACGCCCTGCTCCACCTCGCTTGCCAGGTAGAGCGTTTTGCCGTCGTGCGAGACGGTAAGCTGCGCAGCGTTCGGGAGTTGGCTCACCAGCGTTTTGTTATCGAGCGCGCCGGTTTGCGGGTCGACGGTAAAACGGTACAGCCCTTCGCCGTTGGGATTATAGGTGCCCACCCAGGCGTATTGCGTCTGGGCGACAGCGGCGGTGGCGAGCATTGAGAGTGAAGCGACAAGCATGGTACGGGTGTGCATGGTGGCTCCTTCGAGTGTGTGCGGTGTGTTTCCCCTCACCCTAACCCTCTCCCCAAAGGGGAGAGGGGACGATTACACCCTCTCCCCTTTGGGGAGAGGGCTGGGGTGAGGGGCAGGTTCTACTTCACCAGCTTCTTCGTCATCGCCAGCAGCGTACGCACATCTTCCGGACGCGTGTCGCCGCTGGCTTTGTCGATAATCGAGCTGTAGATATGCGGGATGATTTTGCTCACGCCCGCGTCCAGGGCGATCTGCAGGATCTCCTCAAAGTTCTCCAGATCGATTCCCCCGGTCGGCTCCAGCCAGAAGTCGTGACGGGCGCAGGCTTCCGCCACCGCTTTATACTCGTCACGGCACTTGAGGCCGCCCATCGGGAAGTACTTGATTGAGCTTCCGCCGAAATCCTTCAGCAGGGCGATAGCGGTTTCAACCGGCACAATGCCGTCCGGCGCGTTGCTGCTCAGCGGGCCGGTGGAAATTTTAACCATGCCGACGGTGCCGGTCGGGGAGACCAGGCCATTGACCACCGACTCATTCTGCCCCAGCAGCGCGCGGCTGGCGGCCACGCCGGTAAAGACCTGATTAACGTGCTGCGGCTGTACCTGGCGGGAGATTTCACTCACCATCGCCGACTGGTTCGGATCGCCTGCGCCCAGCCCCACGGAGAGCGCGTTATCAATCAGGGCCGCATACTCACGCATATCCGCGACGGCGCTCGCCACGTCGGGGTAATTTTTGGAGAGCACGCCCACCAGCACATGACCTTCCGCCGCCTCGTAAATGGCGCTGGCGTTGGCTTTCGATCCTGCCAGCACGTTCAGGCAGACGCGGTCACGGTAAAAGTTGGGGGTCAGTTTCATGCTTTTTTCTCCTGTCCTAATACTTCGCTAATGCGGCGGTACACGATGTTTAGCTGGTCAGCATTCACGCTGCGCACATCCGCTTCGATAATCCCTTCGTTAGCTTTATAGCCACGGAAGTAAATGGCGTATTCGCCCTGCTTGAGCGCGTTCACCAGGTCACCGGTGCCGACGCCGGTGGTCGCTTCGTCAAACTTAATCTCGGTGCGCGCGATATCGCGACCCGCGCTGTCCCAGACCACGCGGGCGGTGACGCCGTTCAGGGTGTTGAGCGCGTCAATAAACGGCGTCATCTTCGCCACCATCTCGGCCCCGCTCTCTTTGGTGGCCGTCAGGTAGTGTTCGATGGCGCAGGTCAGGCCAAGAATGCCCTCTTTGCCCACCTTCATCGCGCGGCCAATGCCCGCCGTCTGGCGCTTCACCCACTCAACGTACTGGGTTTTGCCGATCACCAGGCCGCTGGTTGGCCCTTCAATCGCCTTCGCGCCGCTGTAGATCACCAGATCGGCGCCGGATCGGTAATAGGTATGCAGATCTTCTTCCGCCGCGGCGTCAACGATCAGCGGCAGATCGTGTTTACGCGCCACGACCGCCGCCTGCTCAACGCTAAGCATGCTTTTCTGTACGCAGTGGTGCGATTTAATGTAGAGGATAGCCGCTGTACGCGGGGTGATCGCTGCCGCCAGCTGATCGGCAGAGCATTCGTTGGCGTAGCCCGCTTCCACCAGCCTGCCGCCGCCCAGCGCTACCATGGTGCCTACCGGCGCGCCAAAGTTAACGTTGTGGCCTTTCGGCAGGACGATCTCGTTGTTCTCAATCGGTGTGACGTGCAGGTTTTCCAGCAGCCAGTCGCTGTCTTTCACCAGTACCGCCGCCACGGACTGGGCAATGCCCGCCGACGCGCAGGAGACCACCGTTGCGCCTTCCACCTCCAGCAACTTCGCGATGTATTCGCCGGTTTTATTGACCAGATCCTTTATCTCGAAATAGTGATTCATGCCGTCCATCGCCGCCTGCACCACTTCCGGGCGCGGCGTGGAGACACCCAGCGCCGTCATGCGGCCAGAGGTGTTGATAACCTGCTTTAAGTTGTACTTCTCATAAATCGAAGGCATGTTCCGTGCTCCCTTGTTCGGTCATGTAGCCCTTGCCCGCGCGGATCGCGGCAAGCGGCACCAGAATGTGTTCAGCCTGCAGGCTGTCGTTTTCAGCATCCGTCAGCACCGTCGGCTGGCGTTTGAGGGTGAACAGCGTCAGATCAGCGTCGAGACCAGGCTGAATGCGGCCTTTGCGCGTCAGGCGCAGGCCGTCTGCGGCGTTGGCGGTGACGCAGTCAATCACCTGCGGCAATGACATGCCGATGGCGAGGAATTTCGACATCACGCTGGCCAGCGAGCCGACCGGGCCGTTGATGCGGTTGCGGCAGTAGATATCCGAGCTGATGGTGTGCGGCAGAATGCCCATCGCGATGGCGCGTTTCGCCACCTCAAAGCTGAAGCTCGCCGTGCCGTGGCCGACGTCCAGACGCACGCCGCGCTTCAGCGCAGACGTAATGGAGGCGCGCAGCTCGCCGGAGGGCGTCAGAATGCGGTTGGGCTTGCCGTTGTAGCAGTGGGTAATGATGTCGCCGGAGCTTAACAGCTCGGCAATCTCATCAAGGTTCGGCGGGTTGTTGCCGATGTGCACCATCAGCGGCAGGTTGCCGTTCTCTTTCTGAATGGCTTTCGCGCGCTCCAGCGGGGTAATACCGTTTTCACCGACCACGCTGCTGCTCATGCGCGCCTTCAGGCCGACGATAAAATCCGGGTAGCGCGTCACCGCCTGCTTCACCGCATCAGCATCAATATTGGCCATATTGGCCAGCTCGTTCTGGGCAATCAGCCCCACGCGGGAGATGTTCAGCAGGGCAAACACCTCGGTGGATGCTTTGCGGGTGATGGCGTAAAAATCATCCACGTCGTCGGCCCCGGTACTGCCCGCGTCCACCACGGTGGTGACGCCGGTGGCAATGCCCACGCTGTCCGGCTCGTCGTGGTAGATCGGGGAGTTCGGGTAGCAGTGGACGTGGGAGTCAATCCAGCCCGCGCTGACGAACACGTCACCGTTAAGCTCAACCGTTTTACGAGCGGGAGCGTCAATTTGGCCTGTCGCGGCGATCTTCCCGTCCTGAATGGCGATATCGGTCAGGGTATCGTCGGCGAGGCGCGCACGGCGCAGGAGTAGATCAAACATGGGGTTCTCCTGATAAGACGGGCACCGAAGCGCCCGCAGGTATTAAAGGGCGACCGGGAACAGCCAGCCCAAAATCATTGCGCCGAGGATGGCGCCACCGGTAATCGGCTTCTGCCAGATGTAGAACAGCAGCGCGCCCACCAGGGAACCGACGCCGATTGGAATGGAGGCGGTCATGGCGCTGAGGATAATCAACGGCCCGAGGAAGCGGCCGGAGGCGTTACCCGCGCCCATCATCACGTCTGCACCGTAGGTGGAGTTACTCTGGTTGATGGTGAACTTACGCGCCAGGATGATGACGTAGCCAATCGCCAGACCAATCACCAGGCCGGTAATCAGCGAGGCAATAAAGTTGGTCACCGGGAACATGATCCCCGCGCCCAGCAGCAGCGCCGGTACGCCGAGGCCCACGCCGGTCTGGATCGCCCCGCCGATGTCGAGAATCCCGACCAGCGACCCTTCGATGATACGGGCGAACAGGAAGCTTGCGCCGAACGCCGCCACCGCGCCGTAAACGCCGGTATCGATTCCCGCTTTCAGCATCGCCACGAAGGCCACTTCGTTAAACGCGCCGATGCCGTAGAGGTAGTACATGTGCGTCCCGGCGAAGACGCCGGAGGAGAGCAGGCCAACGAAGATCGGGAACGACCAGTCGGCATACCAAAAACCTTTATTCTGTTCCATTTAGAGGCTCCTGTTATTTACCGCTGAGCGAGTTGTGGATCATATCGAGCCAGTTCGGCACGGTCAGATGGAAGGATTCGATCATCTTCATGTCGAAGCCGCGGAAGAAGCCGCTCAGCACAAACAGCAGGACGATCGCCGCCATCATCACTTTGGTGACGTGGTTCCAGCCGCTCTCTTCCACGCCTTTACCGATCAGGATCCCCAGCACCAGGCCCGGCACGGCGTTACCCATGATCAGCTGCGCTGCGCCGCCAAAAATGGTGGCCCAGAAGCCCGATTTTTTACCCGCGTCGATGGCTGCCAGCCAGAAGATCACTGGCATCACGGTGTTGACCAGCAGGTTCGCGGCAGGCACCAGCACCTTCACGGCGGTGACCTGAAGCGCAGCCGGAACGGAGGAGGCGGTCAGGTTAAGGAAGGTCACGACAATCATGCCGATAATGCCGCAGGCAATCGCCATTTTGCGCGGGTCATGCAGCGTTTCACCGACGTTACGGTTTTTGATCATCAGTGCAGCAGCACCCCAGTTCGGGATGATGCGGTGGTCAACGTCCTGTGTGAAGGCACCTGCGGCCACGGAAGAGGCCCAGGCGTTAAAGAAGAAACCTAACCCAAAGGAGAAGTGGGACGCCGGATCCCCTTCACAGGAGTTCAGTTCCCCCAATGTACGAAACGCGCCCATACCCTGAGTGGTAGGCGCATGAAACATGCGTGCAGCCCCGGCTCCAACACCGACGCCAACCAGGCCGCCAATGATGAGCGATTTTATTAATATAATTAAGAACATCAGTCTGCCCTTTTATGAATAATCAGCGTTGCGTGACGAAATCCACCTGGTCGAGATTGATGGCGGTCACGTTGACGGTCACATCCAGCTCCACGCTGTAGGTGCGTCTTTCCCGACGCAGAAAGAAGAACAAAAACGCTTCTTTTCGCACCGCTTCTTGCGCCTGAACAACCTGCACATCCTGTGGCTCAATACGCAGTAAGATATGCGGTGAGGCTTTCATCACCGCGGCCTGTACGTGGTTGAGGGCGTCGGCAAAGGCGCGCGCTTTGGCGTCGCCCTTCCCCTTCACTCTCACCGTGGTCGTGAACTGTTCTTTCATGCTTACGCGCCGTATTTCTTCTGCCACGCCTGTACCAGACGCTCGCCCAGCTCTTCTTTATCCATAAAGCCAAAGCCCAGCACGTTGCAGCCTTCGTTGATAGCGGTCACCCCCTCATCCACGGAGCGCATGCCGTATTTGGCCTTGTAGCCGTATTTGGTTTGGGCGGTGATGGCACCCGCGCCGCCGCTGCCGCAGAACGAGATCCCGAAGGTGGCGTTTTCTGCTTTCATCACGTCACCGAGCTTCATATCCGCTGCCATGCCCGGTACGACAACCGCGCGTCCGCCGGCTTTTTCCACACCCGCAGCCACTTTCTGACCTTTACCCAGGCGATCGCCAATCACGACTGTAATCTGTTCCATGTGTAGCTCCTTAAAGGTTGTCTTTCGCGACTTCGAAGTGAACGGAGAGCAGCCAGGCTTCTTCATCAGGAAGATTGCCAAACTGCGCTACCACTTCACGGGCAAGTTGCATTGAATCTGGTGAAATTTCGTCGAACAGCTCTGCTTCAACCTCCGGCAGCGGCTCGCCGGTCACGGACCGGTGCGCCATTGCGCGAACGTGGGAGGTCAGCATCTGCTCCTGTACCGCGTTGGGGATGATGTTGTGCCGGGCCAGCAGGGCGTAGACCTGCTGAAGCATGGTGTTCGCGAGCTGTTCTGTTTGCACCGCCTGTTCCCCAACGTCGTTCATTACCGCTCCGTTAATCACTCGTCTTACCCCGTTAATGGCTCTGGAATAAAACTAACGTCGAGGGGGCGTTGTTTGTAGCGAGTTGTTTTCCACTTCGAAGTGGAAAGGCGAGCCGCGGCAGTGATCTGTGCCACATAAATGCGGTGAATCTGGATTAATCGCTGGATTTACGTGATGAATATCACGCTATTACGCGGCACTAAACAGGTAAGCGGAGTGGAAAAGATTACGAGCAGGCTTGTAGAAATGTGATGTGGATAAGGTTTTCTTATGGGGAGGGAGAAGAGTGTGAGCGGGGATGCTTAACGCGCCCCGCTCATCCAGACTATCAACGATACTTTTTGTGATACGCGTTGCGGGTCGCCGCAAACTGGTCGGCTGCCGCCTGGGCTTCCTTCACTTTGCCTTCGTTCGCCAGCTTCAGCGCGCCGTCGATCTGGCCGACCAGCACGTCAAAACCGTGGCGGTAGTCTTTCATCTCGGCGCTGTCCGCCGCTTTGCTTTCCAGCTTCGGCGGCGTCGCTTTTTGCGCATCCAGCGCCGCTTCACGCATTTTGGTCAGTGCGTCTTTCATCTCCGCCGCATCGTCGGTTTTCTGCACCACCTTCAGGTTTTGACTGAGGATGTCCATGTTGTCTTCAAGATCGGCAGCAAACGCAGATGAGCCAAGAACCAGCGTTGAAGCCGCGACGATCGCTAACAGGTGTTTACGCATTGCTCACTTCCTTTTTTATTATAAATCACGCTTTTACGGGGATTATTGCCCGGCGATTTTCATCTCCGGCAGTAATACAGAACCACACTGAATATTGCTGCGTGTTTCAATATCGTTACCGACCGTAACAATATTGCGCCACATGTCCTTGAGGTTGCCGGCGATGGTGATTTCGCTCACCGGATACTGAATTTCACCGTTTTCGACCCAGAAGCCCGCTGCGCCGCGAGAGTAGTCGCCGGTGATACCGCTCACGCCCTGTCCCATCAGCTCGGTGACCACCAGACCGGTGCCCATCTCTTTCAGCATCTGTTCAAAATTCAGGCCCTGTCCGGCAATGCGCCAGTTATGAATGCCGCCCGCGTGCCCGGTGCTTTTCAGCCCCAGCTTACGCGCGGAGTAGTTGGTCAGCAGCCACTGGGTCAGAATGCCGTCTTTAACGATATCCCGGCGCTCCGTGCGCACGCCTTCGCTGTCGAACGGCGTGGAGGCCAGCCCTTTCAGCAGGTGCGGGTGCTCTTCGATGGTCAGCCATTCCGGCAGGATCTGCTTGCCCAGCGAGTCGAGCAGGAAGGTCGATTTACGGTACACCGAACCACCCGCAATCGCCCCCACCAGATGACCAAACAGACCGGTTGCCACTTCGTTGGCAAAAATGACCGGGGCTTTCATGGTGGAGAGTTTACGCGGCGAGAGGCGTGACAGCGTACGTTCGGCGCACTCTTTTCCCACCCACTCCGGAGACTGCAAATCCCCCAGCGCGCGGCCAATGGTATACGCGTAATCACGCTCCATATCGCCGTTCTCTTCGGCGATCACGCAGCTGGAAAGCGAGTGGCGGGTTGAGCAGTACCCCTGCAACATGCCATGGGAGTTACCAAACACTTTGATGCCGTAGTGGCTGTTAAAGCTGCCGCCTTCGGTATTGGTGATGCGTTTGTCAGCCTGCAAAGACGCCTGCTCGGCGCGCGAGGCCAGCTCAATGGCTTCATCCGGGGTCACTTCCGCCGGATGGAACAGATCGAGATCCGGCGCGTCAAACGCCAGCAGCTCTTTATCAGCCACGCCAGCGTAAGGATCCGGGGAGGTGTACCGCGCGATATCCAGCGCCGCCTGCACTGTACGGGCGATAGCATCCGGGCTGAGATCGGTAGACGACGCGCTGCCTTTGCGATTCTGGTGATACACCGTGATCCCCAGCGCGCCATCGCTGTTAAATTCTACATTCTCCACTTCGCCATAGCGGGTGCTCACGCTAATGCCGGTGGTTTTGCTGACCGCCACTTCGGCGCCATCTGATTTACCTGAAGCGAGCATCAGCGCGGTGGAGACGGCTTCTTCCAGGATCTTACGCTGCGCTTCAACTTGTGAGGTTACTTTCATCGCAAATGCCATACTGTAAGAGAGAGTTAAGTGAAGTCTAACAGAGAACCGTTTTTCAGTGCGCGTCTTAACTGGTAACATTAGCCTCTTTTTTTAAGGAGCCTGACATGACTAAGCAGCCCGAAGACTGGCTCGACGACGTTCCCGGTGATGACATCGAAGACGAAGATGATGAGATCATCTGGGTCAGTAAAAGTGAAATTAAACGTGACGCCGAAGAGTTAAAACAGCTTGGCGCAGAAATGGTAGAACTGGGTAAGAACGCGCTGGATAAGATCCCGCTCGACCAGGATCTGCGCGATGCCATTGAACTGGCACAGAAAATCAAGAAAGAAGGGCGTCGCCGCCAGCTTCAGCTTATCGGGAAACTGCTGCGTCAGCGCGATGTTGAGCCGATCCGTCAGGCGCTGGATAAACTTAAGAACCGCCACAACCAGCAGGTTGCGCTGTTCCATAAGCTGGAGCAGATCCGCGACCGTCTGATCGAGCAAGGTGATGACGCGGTACCTGAAGTGCTGAACCTGTGGCCGAATGCCGACCGCCAGCAGCTGCGTTCTTTGATCCGTAACGCGAAGAAAGAGAAAGAAGGGAATAAGCCGCCGAAGTCTGCGCGTCTGATTTTCCAGTATCTGCGCGAGCTGTCTGAGAACGAAGAGTAAACCCCTCACCCCAGCCCTCTCTCCAAAGGGGAGAGGGAGAAGAGATAATGTAGGCCCGGGAAGCGCTAACGCCACCGGGCCTTTTTTTACTCTGCGGCCGCGGCTTTCTTCGCCAGACCGTCCAGCAGCTTCTGATGGATCCCACCAAACCCGCCGTTGCTCATCACCAGAATGTGATCGCCAGGCTGTGCGGCTTTCACCACCATATCCGCTAAGACATCCACGTCCGCACTCCAGTGCGCTGGCTGAATGCAGGCGTCGGCCACTTCGGCCACCTGCCACGGAATATGCTGCGGTTGCAGGAGGAAGACCTCGTCGGCACGCCCTAAGGACGGCGCGAGATCGTCTTTGCATATCCCCATTTTCATGGTGTTCGAACGCGGTTCCAGCACGGCCAGAATGCGCGCGGTGCCGCCAACTTTGCCACGCAATGCGGCAAGCGTCGCCAGAATGGCGGTTGGGTGGTGCGCGAAATCGTCGTACACCGTCACGCCATTCGCTTCACCACGCAGCTCCAGACGGCGGCGGGCGTTAATGAACGAACCCAGCGCATTGGCGGCATCCGCAGGCAGTACGCCCACGTGACGCGCCGCGGCGATCGCCATCAGGCCGTTGTGCATATTGTGCTCGCCCACCAGGCCCCACTTCACTTCGCCCACTTTTTCGCCGTCGAGCAGCACTTCCCATTCGGAAGCATCCGCGTTGAGCTTTTTCGCCTGCCAGTGCCCCTGCTCGCCAACCAGCTCCTGCTCGCTCCAGCACCCCATCGCCATAGTCTGCTTCAGGTTGATGTCGTTCTCCGGCAGGATAATGCGGCCCTGACCCGGAACAATGCGCACCAGATGGTGGAACTGTTTCTGAATCGCTTTCAGGTCGTCAAAGATATCCGCGTGATCGAACTCAAGGTTGTTGAGGATCAGCGTGCGTGGGCAGTAATGCACGAACTTGGAGCGCTTGTCGAAGAACGCGCAGTCGTATTCATCCGCTTCAATCACAAAGAACGGGCTGTCGCCCAGACGCGCGGAGACGTCGAAATTCCCCGGCACGCCGCCGATCACGAACCCCGGCTTGTAGCCGCAGGCTTCGAGGATCCAGGTCGCCATACCGGCGGTGGTGGTTTTGCCGTGCGTCCCGGCAACGGCGACAACCCAGCGGTCGCGCAGGACAAAGTCATGCAGCCACTGCGGGCCAGACATGTACGGGATATTACGTTCCAGCACCGCTTCAACGCATGGATTCCCACGGGTCATGGCGTTACCAACGATCACCAGATCCGGCTGCGGCTCGAGCTGGCTGGCGTCATATCCCTGAATCAGAGAAATCCCCTGCTTCTCCAGCAGCGTGCTCATCGGCGGATACACATTGGCGTCCGAACCTGTCACTTCATGGCCCAGCGAGCGCGCCAGCATTGCCAGTCCGCCCATGAAAGTGCCACAAATCCCCAATATATGAATGCGCATACGTCACTATCCTTCTTCAATGTGGCGCACATTTTACTCACATGTCAGCGGCTGTGAAACGCATTTCAGGTAAATCCGTATTTTGCTGGCGCGATTCACCTCTGCGCTAATATTTGAATGTTTGTTAAGATTGTTGGACATCAACCGCTTTACTCAACATAAGATGCAGGGAAAGTGTTATGAAAACGTTAGGTGAATTTATTGTCGAAAAGCAGCACGAGTTCTCTCATGCTACGGGTGAGCTCACTGCTTTGCTGTCGGCAATAAAGCTGGGCGCTAAGATCATCCACCGCGATATCAACAAGGCCGGTCTGGTCGATATCCTGGGTGCCAGCGGTGCCGAGAACGTTCAGGGTGAGGTTCAGCAGAAACTCGACCTGTTCGCCAATGAAAAACTGAAAGCAGCACTGCGCGCGCGCGACATCGTTGCGGGTATCGCCTCTGAAGAAGAAGATGAGATCGTCGTATTCGAAGGGTGTGAACACGCAAAATACGTTGTTCTGATGGATCCGCTGGACGGCTCCTCCAACATCGACGTTAACGTTTCTGTCGGTACCATTTTCTCCATCTACCGTCGCGTCACCCCGGTTGGCACACCGGTGACGGAAGAAGACTTCCTGCAGCCGGGCAGCAAGCAGGTTGCTGCCGGTTACGTGGTGTATGGCTCATCCACCATGCTGGTGTACACCACCGGCTGCGGCGTGCACGCCTTTACCTACGATCCGTCGCTGGGCGTTTTCTGTCTGAGCCAGGAGCGCATGCGCTTCCCGGAGAAGGGCAATACCTACTCCATCAACGAAGGCAACTACATCCGATTCCCGAATGGCGTGAAGAAGTACATCAAATTCTGCCAGGAAGAGGATAAAGCCACCCAGCGCCCGTACACCTCGCGCTATATCGGCTCGCTGGTGGCGGATTTCCACCGTAACCTGCTGAAGGGTGGTATTTACCTCTACCCAAGCACCGCCAGCCACCCGGACGGAAAACTGCGTCTGCTGTACGAGTGCAACCCGATGGCATTCCTGGCCGAACAGGCAGGCGGCAAAGCGAGTGACGGTAAAGAGCGTATTCTGGATATCGTGCCGGAAAGCCTGCACCAGCGCCGTTCGTTCTTTGTCGGCAACGACCACATGGTGGAAGACGTTGAACGCATGATCCGCGAATTCCCGGACGCGTAACGCGTAAATAGGGGAGCCCGACAGGCTCCCCTATTTTTATCATGCCGTTTGCGCCGTCAGTTTGAAGGATGCCATCGCCTCCATCAGCTCGCGCGATTGTTCCTCCAGGGAACGCGTTGCCGCAGAGGACTGCTGAACCAGCGCCGCATTTTGTTGCGCCGTTTCATCCATCTGATTGACGGCAATGTTAACCTGCTCAATACCGCGGCTCTGCTCCTGAGACGCCGTCGCAATTTCTCGCATCAGTTTGGTCATACGCAGCACTTCAGTGGCGATCTCGTCCATCGTCTCACCGGCCTGTTGCGCCAGCTCGCTGCCCTCGTTCACGTGGGTTTGCGAATCGCTGATAAGCGAGCGGATCTCTTTCGCCGCATCGGCACTGCGGCTGGCGAGATTGCGCACCTCACCCGCCACGACCGCAAAACCCCGTCCCTGCTCGCCCGCGCGCGCCGCTTCCACGGAGGCGTTCAGCGCCAGAATATTGGTCTGGAAGGCAATGCCGTCGATGACGCTCAGGATATCGGCGATGCGCGCCGAGCTGCCGGCGATGTCGCGCATCTTCTCAATGACGTAGCAAACCATTTCGCTGCCATGATCGGCGGTATCGGAGACCGACTGCGCCAGCTGGTGCGCCTGCCCGGCGTTATCGGCGTTAAGTTTCACCGTGGCGGTGATCTCTTCCATGCTGGCGGCCGTCTGTTCCAGCGAGGTGGCGGTGGATTCCGTGCGCTGGGCCAGGTTCAGGTTCCCTGCCGTCAGCTCGCGGCTGCCGGTATCAATCTGCGAGCTGGCGTCACGCACCCGCAGAACGGAGTTCATCAGCGACTGGCGCATCTCTTCGATGACCGCGTTGAGGCGATTAAATTCCTGGCTCGCCGGCGCGTTCAGGGTGTGGGTTAAATCCCCGGCCGCTACGTGCTCCAGCTGGGCAATTGAGGCGGAAAGCGGCTTGAGCAGCATATGGCGCAGCACCAGCCAGGCCAGCACGATAATGCCTGCCGTCAGCAGCGCCGCGACGATAATCAGGATCAGCACACGGGTTTTACTCGCCTGCACGGTGCTCACCTCCGCTTTGCCGCGCGCCTCGCTCCACGTCTGGAACGCCTGCATATCGTTATCAAACTGCTTCGCCACCGGGACCAGCTTGCTTTCCAGCAGATCGTAATAGCCGTCCGCGCTTTGCTCGTTCAGGGCTTTCAGCATCGGGCTGATACCCTGCTGGTTGTACACCGCCAGGCTCGAGGCGACGTTATCCAGCAGCTTTTGTCCCTGCTCATCCGCCACGCCGCCGCCGATCACGCCCTTCAGCGTTTTCTGTGCCAGCGCCACTTCCTGGTTAATGGTTTTGACCGCCCTGGCCGCATCGTCCAGCAGGCCGACCTCCATCATGCGGACGGCCTGACCCGCTTCGTTACGCGCGCGCAGGATCAGCGTATAGCCGGCATTTAGCTGCACCATCTGTTCACCCTGAAGATGATTGATGCGCTGGAGAGAAGCGGAACTTTGCGTAAGGGCATAAATGCCAATGCCGCTGACAATCAGCAGCAGAAGGGTCATAACGGCCAGTAAAGAGAGCAAGCCGGTACGAATCGATAGCGTTTTAAGCATGATGTTATTTCCGGTAGCGAGATATTTCTGGGCATAAAAAAAGAGTATCGACCGCTACCGGAAAATGTTTAGAGTTTAAGCAATTTCAGCATGTTATCGCCCTGTTAAAGATGTATTCACACGGGTAACAGGCGAGCTCTGGCGGTTCTCCCACAGCACCGTCAGGCCGCGCTGGAGCGCGATAAAAATAAACAGCAGAATACCGATGGCGATTTTGGTCCACCAGGAGCTGAGCGTGCCGTCGAAGTTGATGTAGGTCTGAATCAGCCCCTGGATCGCCACGCCAAACAGCGTACCGAGCACCGTCCCTACCCCGCCGCTGAGCAGCGTACCGCCAATCACCACCGAGGCAATGGCGTCAAGCTCAACGCCCACCCCCGCCAGGGCATAGCCTGCCTGGGTGTATACCGAAAACACAATCCCCGCGAGGGTGGCAAGGCCGGTCGAAAGCATATAGATGCGGATGGTGGTGCTGCGCGTGGAAATCCCCATCAGGTTCGCGGACGTGGCGCTGCCGCCAATGGCATAAACCTGGTTACCAAACCGGGTACGGTGAGCGAGGAAGATCCCGATAACCACCACGCCCAGCATCAGCAGCCCCATTGCGCTCAGGCGCCCTCCGCCGGGAATTTTCCACGCCAGGCTGGAGAGCGTGTCGTAGATCGGATGGTTAATCGGAATTGACTCCTCCGACACCAGATAGCTCACGCCGCGCAGGAAGAACATCCCGGCGAGGGTGATGATAAACGCCGGTATTTTCAGCGCGTCGATCAAAAGCCCCATAAAGGCGCCGAACGCGCAGCCCATGACCAGCACCAGCGGAAACGCCAGCAGCGGCGAAATACCCCAAAAGCCAATCGCCTTGGCAAGGAAAACGCCGGTAAAGGCGATCACCGACCCAACGGAGAGATCGATCCCGCCGGAGAGGATCACAAACGTCATGCCGACGGCGATAATGCCTAAAAAGGCGTTGTCGGTCAGGATGTTGCAAATCACCCGCGTGGAGGCGAAGCCCGGGAACTGGGTCAGGCAGTAAAGGTATCCCAGCACGAACACGCCCAGCGTGATCATTAACGGCAAATTACGTTTTATCATGACCGCGGAACCCCTTAATGAGAGTGATAAAGCGCGGCGACTGCACGATAAGTACGATAAGCACCACGACCGCTTTGACGACCTGATTAAGCTCCGGCTGGAACCCGGAGAGCAAAATACCGGTATTCATACCCTGAATAATTAACGCCCCCACCACCGAGAGCAGCAGATTAAAACGTCCGCCCATCAGCGACCCACCGCCGATAACCACCGCGAGGATCGCATCAAGCTCCAGCCAGAGTCCGGCGTTGTTGGCATCCGCCCCGCGAATGTCGGCCGCCACAATCACCCCGGCAATCGCAGCACAGACGCCGCTCAGCACGTAGGTCAGCATCACCATCAGCCGTGTATTTACCCCGGCGTTTTTCGCGGCCCGAATGTTAATCCCCACCGCTTCGATGAACATCCCGAGCGCCGTTTTGCGGGTGAAAAGCCAGAACACCACCAGCGTCACCAGCGCGACGATCACCGGGGTCGGGAAGAACAGAAAATTACCGCTGCCAATCCACGCAAGATTCGGGGAGGTAAAGGTGACGATTTGACCGGAGGTGATAAGCTGCGCCACACCGCGCCCGGCCACCATCAAAATCAACGTCGCGACAAACGGCTGGATCTTGAGCACCGCGACCAGAATGCCGTTCCACAGCCCGGCTAATACACCGGAGCCCAGCGCGGCCAGCAGAACCACCGGCAGGCTGTGCCCGGCAACGGTCATCGAGGCGGCGGTGGCGCCCGCAATCGCCATTACCGCACCGACGGAGAGGTCAATCCCGCCGGTGGCAATCACCAGCGTCATGCCAATCGCCAGCAGCGCCACGGGCGCGGCACGGTTTAAGATGTCGATCGGGCTACCAAACAGGCGGCCATCCTGCACGACGATCTGGAAGAAATGCGGAGCCACCAGGCTATCCACCAGCAGCACCAGCAGCAGCGCCACGATTTGCGGCGTGCCGGTCGGCCAGCTGAAGCGGCGCTTCGCTTCGCCAGTTTGCGAAAGAGAACGGGACATCACATATGACTCCTTACGCCGCGATGGCATTCATGATCGCCGGAACCGACAGTTTATCCAGCGGGATCTCTGCCACCTGCCTGCGATCGCGCATGATGATGACGCGATCGGCATAGCCAACCAGCTCCTCCAGCTCAGACGAGATCACCAGCAGCGCCAGACCGTCGGCGCACAGCGTTTCGATAAGCCGGATGATTTCGGCATGCGCGCCCACGTCGATACCGCGCGTGGGCTCGTCGAGGATCAGGAACTGCGGTTTGGTCAGCAGCCAGCGCGAGAGCAACACCTTCTGCTGATTACCGCCCGAAAGGAACTCGATGGGCTGTTCCGCGCTCGGGGTACGGATACCGAGCTGGCGGATGAAGCGCTCGGCAATGGCGTTCTGCTCGCGCTTAGGGATCGGACGCAGCCAGCCGCGCTGGGCCTGTAGCGCCAGAATGATGTTTTCCCGCACCGAGGCGGCGGCAATAATCCCGTCCGTTTTTCTGTCCTCCGGGCAGAAGCCCACGCCGAGGCACGACGCCTGATGCGGTGAACGTAGCGTTTGCGGTTTGCCTTTGATCAGCGCCGTTCCGCTGTCGGCAGGTTTGATCCCGAAGATCACTTCGGCGGTTTCGGTGCGCCCGGAGCCTAACAGCCCTGCCAGACCCACAATTTCACCGGGGCGTACCTCGAGGTTAAACGGCGCGATGGTCCCTTTTTTGCCGTAATCGTGAAACGCGGCGATCGGTTTTTCGCTCAGCAGCGTGCGGCCCGCACGCTGGAGTGCGTTGGTCTCCAGCTCGCGGCCCAGCATCATTTTGACCAGCTCAATCTGCGGCAGCTCGCGGGTTTCCCGGCAGCCGACAAAGCCGCCGTTGCGCAGCACCGTAATACGGTCGCTTACCTCGTAAACCTGATCGAGGAAGTGCGTAACAAAGATCAGGCTCACGCCCTGATCGCGCAGCTGGCGCATCAGGGTAAAAAGCATCTCCACTTCCTGGGTATCGAGGCTGGCGGTGGGTTCATCGAGGATCAGCACTTTCGCCGAGAGATCGATAGCGCGACAGATCGCCACGATCTGCTGCATCGCCACGGAAAAACGGTTCAGCGGTTCGCGCACGTCGAGAGAGAAGCCATACGATTCCATCAGCTTCGCGGCGCGCGCTTCCATCTCTTTACGGCGCAGCAGGCCAAAACGTCTGGGCTCGCGGCCAATAAACAGGTTATCCGCTACCGACATGTTTGGCAGCAGGTTCACTTCCTGGTAGACCGTGCCGATCCCCAGTTGCTGCGCATGCGCGGTGTTTTTGGGCGAAATAGCATTACCTTCCAGCCAGATAGCGCCGCGATCGGCGTGATAGACCCCGGTCAGGGTTTTAATCAGCGTCGACTTCCCCGCCCCGTTTTCGCCGAGCAACGCCATGATCTCCCCACGCCGCAGGCTGAAATCAACGTTATTCAGCGCCTTAACGCCAGGGAAAAATTTACTCAGGCCCTCTGTGCGGAGGATTTCCTGGTGTTGTTCGGTGGTCATGGTTTCCCCCTGCATTAAGCCGGATGACGCTACGCTTATCCGGCCTACAAATGAGCGTATCGTAGGCCGGGTAAGCGCAGCGCCACCCGGCAATGTCACTGATCAGTAGCCCATATTTTTCTTCTTCTCTAACTCTTCTTTCGCCGTGTCCGGCAGGTAGAGCGTGGATTTGGTGATGGTCAACTTCTCAGGCTGGGTGCCGTCTTTCTTGAATTTCTCCAGCGCATCGAATGCCGGGCCCGCCATGTTCGGCGTCAGCTCCACGCTGGCGTTCGCTTCGCCGTCAATCATCGCTTTGTAGATGTCCGGTACGCCGTCGATCGAGCCGGTGAGAATATCTTTGCCCGGCTTCAGGCCCGCTTCTTTGATGGCCTGGATGGCGCCGATCACCATGTCGTCGTTGTGGGCGTAAACCATGCAGATATTTTTGCCGTTATTTTCTGCCTTGATGAAGCTTTCCATGACCTCTTTACCTTTGCTGCGGGTGAAGTCGCCGGACTGAGAACGGATGATCTTGATGTTTGGTGCTTTGCCGATGGCCTCCGCGAAACCTTTCTTACGGTCGATAGCCACGCTCGCCCCGACGGTGCCCTGCAACTCAACCACGTTACACGGCTTGCCATCCACCTGCTTCACCAGCCAGTCACCAATCAGTTTGCCTTCCAGCACGTTATCGGCGGTGACGGTGGTCATATAGAGAGATTTGTCTTTTACGTCGATGGAACGGTCGAGCAGGAACACAGGAATTTCAGCCTCTTTAGCTTCCTTCAGCACCGGTTCCCAGCCCGTGGCAACAACCGGGGCGATAAAGATGGCATCCACGCCCTGAGCTATAAAAGAGCGCACCGCTTTAATCTGATTCTCTTGCTTTTGCTGACCATCGGCGATTTTCAGGGTAATACCGCGCTTTTCGGCCTCACTTTTCGCCACGTTCGTTTCAGCGGCGCGCCAGCCGGATTCAGATCCGACCTGCGAAAATCCAACGGTTAACGGTGCGGCCATCGCCATAGACGACATGGCTGCCGAAACTGCTGTAACAAGAAGTAAGCGCTTCCACATATGAACGTCCTCGTAGGGTAGGTTATTGTTGGTTAAAAGATGTTCTGCGGATGAACTATAGCCAATGGAATATGTTACGGATTGCGTTACATCACACTTCAGAAAAGTGAATAAAACGTTAATCACAAGTTTGTAATCGCTTTCATTTCCACATTTAAAATGCGGCTGAGTTTATGGATTATCCTGTCATGGAAACGGTCTGAAAAGTGAAAGCGCGAGGGAGATAAGACGAAAACAGGCGAAGACTTTCAGCGCCAGTTGGCTATAATACCTGCCACTTGTTTACCATCCATTTTAAAGGACACCGACATGAGCTTACTCAACGTCCCTGCGGGTAAAGAACTGCCAGAAGACATCTACGTTGTGATCGAAATCCCGGCCAACGCAGATCCAATCAAATACGAAATCGACAAAGACACCGGTGCGCTGTTCGTTGACCGTTTCATGTCTACCGCCATGTTCTATCCGTGCAACTACGGCTACATCAACCACACTCTGTCTCTGGACGGTGATCCGGTTGACGTACTGGTCCCAACGCCATACCCATTGCAGCCAGGCTCCGTCATTCGCTGCCGCCCTGTTGGCGTGCTGAAAATGACTGACGAAGCGGGTGAAGATGCGAAACTGGTTGCCGTACCGCACACCAAGCTGAGCAAAGAGTACGATCACATTAAAGATGTGAACGACCTGCCAGAGCTGCTGAAAGCGCAGATCGCCCACTTCTTCGAGCACTACAAAGATCTCGAAAAAGGCAAATGGGTTAAAGTTGAAGGCTGGGATAACGCAGAAGCGGCGAAAGCAGAAATCATCGCCTCTTTCGAGCGTGCTGCTAAGAAGTAATTCTTACTGCTGATACTAAGCCCCGCGCGTCGGGGCTTTTTTGTGCCTTTCGATGCGCCCGGCGGCGCTACGCTTGCACGGGCCTACAATCAGCAAGAGGCGCAAAACGATAACGCCACCTTACGGTGGCGCTGTCGTTTTTCAGAACTGGTCTCTGTCTAACCAGTTACCGCTTTCAATCAGCGTTAACCCGTTGACCGAACGTTGGTACACATACATCCATGCACTGCCGTAAGGCGTCTGGATCAACTGGCGAGCGTATTCACCGCCCCTGGTGCGCAAGGCATCAAGTTCGGCCAGCGTAGCATTATCAATACGATAAACCTCACCCTGTACCGTTCCGTTCCCCGGAACCGCGCCTGGATAGTGGCCCAGACTGTACAACTGGTAGTTTTCGATTGTGTAATTTCCCAGCAACTGGGCGTTGGTCATCCAGTGGCTGTTGCCTTGCTTGGTTCGTAAACTGCCATAAACAAATATTCGCATTGCTAAAACTCAAACTGATAGAGCAGATCAAGTGCCTGGTCTACGCCGGACACTGCTTCCAGATATAGCTTAGGCATCAGGCGATAACGTAACGTGAGTGTAGCCAGTGAGTCAAAGATCCCCACGCCATATTTTACCTGTAGACCCGGCAGTACATAGCCGCTGACCACTACCTGCGAAGAGTCACCCACGCCCTGAGTGTCCAGCGCCAGATTGCTTACGCCAAACGTCTCGCCGATTTTACCCACAACCTGACCACTTTGTGCAACCCCCAGACCGACTAACATCGATGTCATTGCCGCACCATCGCCCTGTTGGCTATCCAGACCCTGGCCGCGCAGCAGGTAGGAGAGCGCTTCCTGCTGCGACATGGCCGGGTCAGAGAAGATCTCTGCCTTAGGTTCATCGGCGGAGCCCGTCACGCGCACGCCCGCAATCACATCATCTTCGGTGGCTTCCGGGTTACGGATCGCTTCGATATTGAGTACCGGCTGATCCGGTGGGCCGGAGAACAGCAGCTCACCTTTACGCACAATCAAATCCTGACCGTAGGCATGGAAGCGCCCTTCAGGAATATTGATTTGTCCATTGAGGCCAAGCCCCTGTTGATCCTGCGCCACCTTCAGGTCACCCGTGAGTCTCGCCTTCAGCCCAAACGCGTCCAAACGCACGTTATTCCCCACGTGCACAATAAGATTACTATTGATCGGTATGCCAGCGCTCTTCTGTTCAACAGGTTTCAGATTTTCATTGAGCATAACTTCATCACTGGAGACGCCAACCGCGCTTTCCGGCACTTCGTGAACCACGATGCGCGCCCAGGGCACGTCGACGCGGCCGTCCAGGGTGAAGAGACTCGGCGTTGCCTCAAAGACCACGTCTGGCGACACGTCCAGGCGCACCATCGGCGGTACCGTGATACGCACCCTGCTGCCCTTGGCCGCAATACGGGCGCGCCAGTTGTCGAGCTGGCTCCAGTCTGCG
Source organism: Enterobacter sp. DSM 30060 (assembly GCF_013375955.1). NCBI lineage: Bacteria > Pseudomonadati > Pseudomonadota > Gammaproteobacteria > Enterobacterales > Enterobacteriaceae > Enterobacter > Enterobacter sp. DSM 30060. Next base: position 2,270,734 of record NZ_CP056118.1, on the reverse strand, counting down.
TCACCAGTCAGGTTGATTTGTCCCTGCTGTGTCAGCACTGAGCCACTGAGGGTTGAGCTTTGGCCGTTAAAGTTCATCGTCAGCTGGCTTGGCTGCATATCGAACGGCATAAAGTTACCGTCAATGTCCACGCCGTTTAACCGCATCTGGCCAAACAGCTGCGGGCTTTGCGCATCCCCCGCCAGACGCAGGTTGGCGCTGAGCATCCCCGCCGCCTTTTCTCCCCGCGAGAAAATCGGATTCACCATCGCCAGGTTGAAGTTGCGAATATTGACGTTGCCGCCGAGATTGCGCCGCCCTTGCGGATCGGTAATTTGCACCTGTCCGTCAAGCTGACCGTTGTTGGTCAGACGAATAAGCCATCCCAGTTCCGCACGATTGTTACGCAGGTCAGCGTTCACATTCAGGGTGTCGAACGCCACCGGCAGCGGCGCGTCATTGACCTCCTGCGTCACCTTCACGTTACGCCCGGAGAGGGTAACGCTGCCCTGCGGCAGTCCCTCTTTGGTGGTGTCCCACGCGACGTCCGCTTTACCGCTGAAGACCCCGCTGGCCTGGGTGGTTTCCGGCATAAACGGTTTCAGCATCGCCAGGTCAAAACGGTTGAGGTTGATCTGCGCGCGTCCTTCCGCGCCCGCATCAATGGTCTGCGGCACGCACAGCTCAGCATTCGGGTTGGTCCAGCAGTGTGGCCCAATGCTGATCTTTTGCTCCGCATTGCGGTAGTCCAGCGCGATGGATCGGGACAGCACCAGCGGGCCGACCGGCGTGCTGAAGCGGGTGTTATCCAGCACGCCCTTCCAGCGCGTTGCCTGGCGGTCAAAACTGCCCGTCAGGTGCAGCTGCCCGGAGACCGGCTCGCCCTGCACGCGCAGCTGGAGATCGTGCTGCTTTTCGTTACCTTTTGCCGCCAGCGTGACCAGACTGATGTTCACGTCCGGCTGGGAGATACGCTCCACGCGCAGGTCCAGGTTTCCGCCGATCTGATCGGTGGATTTCACGTCCCCTTCGACGCGCACGCGGGCAATGGAAAGTTCCTGCCAGCGCAGGTTATTGGCGGTGATGTCCGCCAGCAGCTGCGGCGCCTCCACTGTACCGCGAACCTTCACTAACCCCTTCGCCGTCCCGCCAAGACCCGGCAGGGCGTTATCGAGATTTGGCGCGTCGATGGTGGCATCCAGATCGAGATCTTTCACCCCCAGCTCGCCTTTGATATCTGCCGTGTTGCGGCCCAGCGCCACGTGCAGGCCCGGGATCACCCACTGGAGATAGCTGTTGCCCTTAAGCGAGCCCTCTACGTTGACTTTGTTCTGCTTCACATTACCGGTGAGCTTGAGTTCCGGCACGTCCATCTGCCAGGTGCCGCCGTACAGGCTACCGCGGGTTTTGATCAGACCATTCAGTTTTGACGGCCAGTCCGGGACTTCTTTAGCGGTGTTGATCCCGGTCAGCTTCAGCTCGCCGCGCCAGCTGATCGCCTGCTGCCAGTCGAGCAGCGCGATCAGCTCGGTTTTCCCTTCCAGCGCCGCCACGGTCAGCTTGTCGAGGTTAACCTGCAACTCGTTACCCTTCGCATCCAGAGTAATATCGGCGGGCGGTACTCCCTGCCCCTTCACTGCCGTACGGAACGACAGCGTGTAGTCGGTCATTTTGCCACTCAGCTTCAGCTTTAGATCGTCTGCCTGGAACTGCTTTTCACCGGTGAACGGCCAGTAAAGCTGCTTGCTGACAATCTCAAGGTTGAGCGGTAGACCGGCCTCTGCCAGCTGGGTTTGCCCGCGCAGTACCATATCCACAGGGCCGGAGAGGTTCACGCCGAACTCCAGCTTCTCGCGCAGCGCGCCGCCGACTTTCACCTTCACCTTCTCGCCTTTCAGCGGATCGATGTTCAGGGCGCTGTTAAGGGTAATATCTACCGGCCAGTTATCGCGCAGCAACGCATTGCCTGAGGCGTTTACCGACCCCTGGTCGGTATCGATATCCAGCGCGTCGAGCTTCATGTTGCCGTCGATACTGCTGACTTTAAGCAGCATGTTGAAGACCGTCAGATCGGTATCGCCGGTCAGACGCAACTGCTCGCCTTTAAACTCTTCGATATTGAGGTTCAGCGGCAGATGCACGTCGGTCATCTCCGGCAGAACCGGTTTCGAGAAGAGATCTTTCAGCGTTTCACCCAGCGGTTTTTCTTCCGGCTGCGGGTTCTGGATCTTCGGCTCGACGATCTCTTCCTGCGCCACGTCGGCCACCTTCGGCAGCGCAATCAGCAGCCCTTGCAGGGAGGTTGGGGTCAGGGTGAGGTTTTTCTCCTGCCAGCGCAGACCGGAGGTGAAATCCATCACGGATACCGTCGTGTCGTCGATTTTGATATTGACGTTATCCAGCGCGACCCGGTAGAGCGCAATCGGGTACGGCGTGGAGAGATTCAGCGGGCCGCTGTCCTCTTCCTCGACAGGCTCAGACTTCGGCATTTTTTTGGAGTCTATCGCCACATTCACATCTTTTAGCGACAGATCGTTTACGCACAGCTGGCTATCCCGCAGGCAGCCGAGCTTGACCGCCAGATGAAACTCGCCCGCGTTCACCGCCACGCCGGGCTGTTCATAACGGATATTCTTCAGGCGCAGATCGCGCCAGCCGCCCGTCACCTGGCCGATTTCCAGCCCTGGCACCCAGCGGTTCGCGGCGTTAAACAGCAGATGCAGGCCCGTGGTGGTACCCACCAGAAATGCCACCGTACCGAGCAGTAATACGATAAAAATCAGCACCCCGAGGCTTATCTTCTTCCATAAACTCATAATTCAGGCCCCAGACCGATGTAAAACTGTAAACCGTGTTCTTCTTTGTCGCCCACCGGAACGGCGAAATCGAGCTTGATCGGCCCGACCGGTGACTGCCAGCGCACGCCCACACCCGCGCCGGTTTTGAAATCGCTGCGGCGGATGTCGTTCACGGCCTCGCCGCTGTCGACAAACATGGCGCCCCACCATTTGCCGCTGACGTTGTACTGATACTCCAGCGAGCCGGTCGCCAGTTTAGAGGCCCCGGTCAATTGGCCTTTCTCGTTTTCAGGTGAGATCGATTTGTACTTATATCCGCGAATGCTGCGGTCGCCCCCGGCGAAGAAACGCAGATCTGGCGGAACGCGTTCGAAGTCACCGGTTTCGATCCAGCCCAGGTTGCCGCGAACCACAAAGCGGTGCTTGTCGTAGAGGGTACGGATCCAGACGTTTTGCGCCTGCACGACGGAGAAATCCACGTCTGAGCCCCAGGCGGAGTTGGAATAATCGATGGAGTAGCGCTGAGAATCGCCCCAGGTCGGCATCAGGCCACCGCGCGAGCGGGTACGGCTGATCATCACGCCCGGATAAAGCAGCATGGTGGTGTTGGTGACGTTTGCCTGAGTAAAGTGGTCAAGGCTCCAGCGCAGGTTAATGGCGCGCTGCCAGCCGCTGGAGAGATCCCAGAAGCGTGATACCGCAAGCGTCGTCGAATCCTGTTCGGTATCGTTCAAATCGGTACGCTTAAAGCCGCCCTGCACGAGGTAGTATTGCTCAAGCGGATTTTTCAGCAGCGGCATTTTATAGCTGAAGTCCAGCTGCTGTTCAGGCGCAGACAGGCTGAGGCTGGTGGTCAGGCTGTGACCGTAGGAGTTCATCCACGGTTTTTTCCACGAGGCTTTCACGCGCGGGCCGACGTCCGTGGAGTAGCCGACACCAGTCTCAATGGTGTTCTCGGTGCGCGGTGAGACCACGCCATGCAGCGGTAACACTTTCGTTTTACGGGATTTATCAAATTGCGGTGCCACCACCACGGAGTTAAACCAGCCGGTGGTAGATAAACGACGGTTCAGCTCGCCCAGGTCGCTGGACTGGTAGTAGTCACCCTTTTTAAACGGCACCAGGTTTTGCAGATACTCATCACGGATTTGCGATCCTTCAAAGGTTACATCGCCAAACCGATAGCGCTCGCCGCTGTCGTAATCGATATCCCAGAATGCCTGACGTCGTTCAAGCGCAACGCCCAGCTGGCTTTTGTTGAACTGGCTGTCAAAGTAGCCTTTGCGCAGCGAAACGCTGGTTAAGGATTTTTTAAAGCGATCGTAATCCCCGTGATTAAGCACGGTGCCCACTTTCGGGCGGTTGCTGAGCAGATCCAGGTAGTCACGATCCGTGCGTGCACCGCCGCGCAGCACCACGTTCGTGCCGCCAATCAGGACGGGTTCTCCCGGCGAGACGCGGGCAATCAATACCTGACGTCCTTTAGCCGGCGGCGGCCGTAAATCGAAATCAATGGTGGGTTCGTAGTACCCCAACGCCTTTAAGCCTTCGCGAATGGCGTCATCCACGCGCGCGCGAAAACGCCGATCCGGCGTGACTTCATCGCTCTGGATGGTGGAAAGCTGCGCACGCACGTTTTTTTCCAGCGCCCCGGATAACCCCTCAACCTGCAAACGGACCTTCGCCGCGCTGGCAATCCCGCTTGTCAGCATTAAACTGACTAAACATAACTGGCGGATCTTTGTCACGTTTTCTCCTGAATATCCCTGTTTCCACCCTGGAAGCAAATGCAGTGCCGCTCCGCGGCAAAATACGGCCTGAAAGCCAAAAACCCAAATTACGGGTTGAAAAAGGGCCTAACACCCAAATATTTCTTATGATTAAATCTAGACTCATTCATCGCATTTATTGTGTTCAATTAAACGCTTCGTGACAACCTTAACCGAAACAACGCTACCCCGGAGGCCCCACCGTGAGTTTATTTGATAAAAAGCATCTGGTATCACAAGCCGATGCGTTACCGGGACGCAACACCCCTATGCCAGTGGCGACATTACACGCCGTAAACAACCATTCAATGACAAACGTTCCTGATGGAATGGAGATCGCCCTGTTTGCCATGGGCTGCTTCTGGGGCGTAGAACGCCTGTTCTGGCAACTGCCGGGCGTGTACAGCACCGCTGCGGGCTACACCGGAGGATATACGCCTAACCCAACCTACCGCGAAGTCTGTTCCGGTGAGACCGGTCATGCTGAAGCGGTACGTGTGGTGTATGACCCGAGCGTCATCAGCTATGAACAGCTGCTCCAGGTGTTCTGGGAAAACCATGACCCGGCGCAGGGCATGCGTCAGGGTAACGATCACGGCACCCAATACCGCTCGGCCATCTATCCGCTCACCCCTGAGCAGGAGGCTGCGGCCCACGCCAGCCTGACGCGTTTCCAGGAAGCGATGCAGGCAGCCGGTGATAAACGTCAGGTCACGACGGAAATCGCTACTGCGAAACCGTTCTACTATGCCGAAGACGACCACCAGCAGTATCTGCATAAAAATCCGTACGGCTACTGCGGCATTGGCGGCATCGGCGTCTGTCTGCCTCCACAGCAGGACTGATTACAACATCAGCGCCACGCGAGCCGCGTGGCGCACCTGTAAGCAAAAGTGTCAGTTCATTACTTAACCACTCACTGCCTTTTCATCCGGCCACTTTTTGCCGAAAACGTGACCTCTGGCAGATTTACACGCCTTTACGCTATACTACCGCTGAAATAATCGGCTCAACGCTACGAGCTGAGTTCAATGTGTCTTCACACGAATGGTATCAACTCCCCTTCTGAGGATCTGGCGAGAAGCCGGATAAACTATGTTAAACAGTATTTTAGTAATACTTTGTCTTATTGCCGTCAGTGCATTTTTCTCGATATCGGAGATCTCGCTGGCTGCCTCCCGTAAAATCAAACTGAAGCTGCTTGCCGACGAGGGCAACATCAACGCATCACGCATTCTGAAAATGCAGGAAAACCCAGGCATGTTCTTTACCGTGGTGCAGATTGGCCTGAACGCGGTCGCCATTCTTGGCGGTATCGTGGGCGATGCAGCATTTTCTCCGGCGTTTTATAGCCTGTTTGTAAAGTACATGTCCGCAGAGCTGGCCGAGCAGTTGAGCTTCATCCTCTCCTTCTCGCTGGTCACCGGTTTGTTCATTCTATTCGCGGACCTGACCCCGAAACGCATCGGTATGATTGCGCCAGAAGCTGTGGCTTTGCGTATCATCAACCCGATGCGCTTCTGCCTGTATGTCTTCCGTCCGCTGGTGTGGTTCTTCAACGGCCTGGCGAACGTCATTTTCCGCATCTTCAAGCTGCCGATGGTGCGTAAAGACGACATCACCTCCGACGATATTTATGCGGTGGTGGAAGCCGGGGCGCTGGCAGGCGTGCTGCGCAAGCAGGAGCACGAGCTGATCGAGAACGTTTTCGAACTGGAATCCCGTACCGTGCCGTCCTCCATGACCGGCCGTGAGAACATCATCTGGTTCGATCTGCATGAAGACGAGCAGAGCCTGAAGACCAAAGTGGCGCAGCATCCGCACTCCAAGTTCCTGGTCTGTAACGAAGATATCGACCATATCATCGGCTATGTGGACTCCAAAGACCTGCTGAACCGCGTACTGGCAAACCAGAGCCTGGCGCTGAACAGCGGCGTGCAGATCCGCAACACCCTGATTGTGCCGGACACCCTGACGCTCTCCGAAGCGCTGGAAAGTTTCAAAACCGCCGGTGAAGACTTCGCGGTGATCATGAACGAATATGCGCTGGTGGTGGGCATTATCACCCTCAACGACGTCATGACGACGCTGATGGGCGACCTGGTCGGCCAGGGGCTGGAAGAGCAAATTGTGCAGCGTGATGAGAACTCATGGCTGATCGATGGTGGTACGCCGATTGAAGACGTCATGCGCGTGCTCGACATCGACGAGTTCCCGCAGTCCGGAAACTACGAGACCATCGGCGGCTTTATGATGTTTATGCTGCGTAAGATCCCGAAACGTACCGACTCGGTGAAATTCTCTGGCTTCAAGTTTGAAGTGGTGGATATTGATAACTACCGCATCGACCAACTGCTGGTAACGCGCATTGATAGTAAACCGACCGTGCTGGTACCGAAGCTGCCAGATGCGGAAGATAAGGTGTCGGCGTAACCCTTTGTATGTCCCACAAACATCAACGGCTCCCATCGGGAGCCGTCTTTTTAACTACTACTGCATAGCACGTTGGTTAAGCCATCTCAGTTTGCAGACGCATAACCTGACGGTTGACTTCGGACATCACAGACAAGTGCTGTTTGTCCTTCACTTTCGGGATAAGGATTTTGCCCTTATCGAACTCAAAAGCGCCAACATCCTTGATATACAACCGTCCACGGAACAGGATCTTCACGTACTTCGCCACCTGAAGCGGGTTGTAGCGTTGGAAAATTTTCATTCTTGTATCTCCTGCGAATCATACGCCCTTGCGGTGCCACAATCGGCCCGACTGTCCTGAGCGCAAATTTTGATGCCCAATGACTATAGACCAGAACCCCGTACTTACCCAGTGTGCATAAGTTTATTTACCGTTTGATTACAATTATTCAGAATAATCTTTGCAATGCGTGATACAGAGCAGTATATGCCGTCGTTTTTGCGTGGATATGTGCGTTCGCCCGCAAACTGGCATCGGGATTGCGGGAAAAGCCCATTGATCGCACTTATGATTAAAAGCGCATGACCAAGTGGTCGGATCACCTGCTCACAATAAGGAAACACCATGACCCTACGTAACCTCCTGGCAGCAGCTTGCCTGTTGCTGCCGCTGATGGCTTCCGCACACAACATTGAAAAAGGACAACGTGTCCCGCCGGTCGGCATTGCTGACCGGGGAGAATTGATTCTCGACAATGATAAGTTTAGCTACAAAGCCTGGAATAGCGCGCAGCTTGCGGGCAAAGTGAGAGTTGTACAGCATATTGCCGGACGTACATCCGCTAAAGAGAAAAACGCCACCCTCGTGGAAGCGATCAAGGCCGCAAAACTCCCGCACGATCGCTACCAGACCACCACCATCGTGAATACCGACGACGCGATTCCCGGCTCCGGGATGTTTGTGCGCTCAAGCCTTGAGAGCAATAAGAAGCTCTATCCCTGGTCGCAGTTTATTGTCGACAGCAACGGCGTGACGCGTAAGGCATGGCAGCTGGAAGAAGAGAGTTCAGCGATTGTTGTGCTGGACAAAAACGGTCGCGTACAGTGGGTTAAGGACGGCGCGCTGACGCAGGATGAGGTGCAGCAGGTGGTTGCCCTGCTGCATAAGCTGCTGACTCAGTAAAGTGACACCCTGAAGCCAGGATTGAGGAATGACTCGCGCGGGGTGTAGTCCAGTGGCTTACCCTGCCAGTCATGCACATGCGCGCCTGCGGCCGCAGCCACCGCATGCCCTGCCGCCGTATCCCAGACGTTCGTCGGCCCGAAACGGGGGTACAACTGCGCCTGCCCTTCCGCCACCAGACAGAACTTCAGCGACGAGCCAATCGACGTCGTCTGGTGTTCCCCCAGCTGTTGCAGGTACTCCTCCAGCTCGCTGTCGCTGTGCGAGCGGCTGATCACCACCAGCGGAGGACGGGCATCTCGCACCTGGATCTGCTTACGCACGCCGCACTCTTCCTTCCAGGCTTTACCTTCCGCCGCGCTGTACATCACCTTCATCACCGGGGCATAAACCACGCCAAGCACCGCCTTTCCTTTTTCAATCAGGGCGATATTCACGGTAAATTCACCGTTACGCTTGATGAACTCTTTCGTGCCGTCCAGCGGGTCCACCAGCCAGTAACGCTGCCAGTGCTGACGTTCGTCCCAGCCCTGGGGCGCTTCTTCAGAAAGGACCGGAATATCCGGCGTCAGGGTCTGCAAACCTTTCAGGATCACCGTATGCGCCGCGATATCCGCCGCCGTCACCGGGGAGTCGTCCGCTTTGCTGACAACATCCATCGGTTTCGCACCGTCGTACACCTGCATAATGGCATCACCCGCATCCCGTGCGAGCTGACAAATTTGATCTAACATTCTCCACCTCTTCGTTAACGCAGTGGGCATAACTTATTGTTTTAGTTATATCGTAATGTGAACAATTCCGCTATCTGTGAAGCAATTCTGGTTTCAGCGTTCTTTTTTCTGGCAGCATTCACACTTCTGTAAGCAACAAATACTACATACATACTCTTTTGTGGCTTGGATCGAAAAAAGGACTCCTCAGATGATTAAGTTTAGCGCAACGCTCCTGGCAACGCTGATTGCGGCAAGCGTTCAGGCAGCGACGGTGGATCTCCGCATTCTGGAAACCACCGATCTGCACGGCAACATGATGGACTTCGATTACTACAAAGATACGCCTGTCGAAAAATTCGGACTGGTACGTACGGCAAGTTTGATCAACGCCGCCCGCGGTGAAGTGAAAAACAGCGTGCTGGTCGATAACGGGGACTTAATTCAGGGCAGCCCGCTCAGCGACTACATGGCGGCGAAGGGGCTGAAGAAAGGCGAGATCCATCCTGTTTATAAGGCAATGAATACGCTGGACTATGCCGTCGGCAACCTGGGCAACCACGAATTTAACTACGGCCTGAAATACCTGCACGATGCGCTGGCAGGAGCAAAATTCCCGTACGTTAATGCCAATATCATCGACGTTAAGACGAAAAAGCCGCTCTTTACCCCTTACCTGATTAAAGAGACCGAGGTTGTCGACCAGGACGGTAAAAAACAGACGCTGAAAATCGGCTATATCGGCTTTGTGCCGCCGCAGATCATGACGTGGGATAAAGCCAACCTCGACGGGAAAGTAACCGTCAACGACATTACCGAAACGGCGCGCAAATACGTGCCGGAGATGCGGGCGAAAGGCGCAGATGTGGTGGTCGTTGTGGCCCACTCTGGCCTCTCGGCCGACCCGTATCAGGCGATGGCTGAGAACTCCGTGTATTACCTCAGCCAGGTACCGGGCGTGGATGCGATCCTGTTTGGTCACGCCCACGCCGTCTTCCCGGGCAAAGATTTCGCCAGTATCAAAGGCGCGGACATCGAAAAAGGGACGCTCAACGGTGTGCCATCGGTGATGCCGGGCATGTGGGGCGACCACCTTGGCGTGGTAGATCTGGTGCTGAATAACGACAGCGGGAGCTGGAAAGTCACGCAGTCGAAAGCGGAAGCGCGTCCGATTTATGATGCCGCTGCAAAAAAATCCCTGGCCGAAGAAGATAAAAAGCTGGTCGACGTCCTGAAGCAGGACCACGACGCAACGCGTGAATTTGTCAGCAAGCCGATCGGTAAATCGGCTGATAACATGTACAGCTTCCTCGCGCTGGTACAGGATGACCCGACCGTGCAGGTAGTCAACATGGCGCAGAAAGCCTATGCCGAGCACTATATTCAGGGCGATCCGGATCTGGCCAATCTGCCGGTTCTGTCTGCCGCGGCGCCATTCAAAGTGGGCGGGCGTAAGAACGATCCGGCCAGCTACGTTGAGGTGGAAAAAGGCCAGCTGACCTTCCGTAATGCCGCCGATCTCTACCTCTATCCCAACACCCTCGTGGTGGTGAAAGCCACCGGGAAAGAGGTGAAGGAGTGGCTGGAGTGCTCTGCCGGGCAGTTCAACCAGATCGATCCGCACAGCAGCAAACCGCAGTCGCTGATAAACTGGGACGGTTTCCGCACCTACAACTTCGACGTGATCGACGGCGTGGAATATCAGATTGATGTAACCCAGCCCGCGAAATATGACGGCGAATGTCAGGCCATTAATCCGCAGGCAGAACGCATTAAACACCTGACCTTCAACGGCAAAGCGATTGATCCGAATGCCTCTTTCCTGGTGGTGACCAACAACTACCGCGCCTATGGCGGTAAGTTTGCCGGTACGGGTGACAGCCACATCGCCTTTGCCTCGCCGGATGAGAACCGTTCGGTGCTGGCGGCGTGGATTAGCGCGGAGTCGAAAAAAGCGGGTGAAATTCATCCGGCGGTGGATAACAACTGGCGTCTGGCACCGATCCACAGCGACACGACGCTGGATATTCGCTTTGAGACATCACCGTCCGATAAAGCAGCCGCGTTTATCAAGGATAAGGCACAGTATCCGATGAAACAGGTCGCGACGGATGATATTGGGTTCGCGATTTATCAGGTGGATTTGAGCAGGTAGCGATGATTGTGCCGGGTGGCGCTTGCGCTTACCCGGCCTACGGGATCGAGGATTGCGGGTAGGCCGGGTAAGGCGAAGCCGCCACCCGGCATTTCATGCCGCACGATCGTCCCGATTCGCCATCACCTTCGGCGTATTCACCTCAATCCAGTCAGCCAGCGCGGCCACCTTCTCGCTCACCTCCAGCCCCATCGGCGTCAGGCTATATTCCACGTGCGGCGGCACAACCGGATAAGAAACGCGATCGACAAACCCGTCCTGCTCCAGCGCCTGAAGCGATTGGGCCAGCATCTTCTCGCTCACACCGCCCAGCTTGCGGCGCAGATCGCTAAAACGATGCGTCCCCTGACGTAACGCCACCAGGATCAGCACGCCCCAGCGGCTGGTAACATGTTTGAGCACTTCCCGTGACGGGCACTGTTCTGCGAAGAGATTGCCATCGCGCATTTGCTCGCTGAGCGTCGGTATCGGTGTTTTCATACTTACCTTTTTGTGCGTACTTACTAAAAGTTAGTTATGGTGATAGTGTGCCACAACACCAGACAAACACGAAGGAGATTCATCATGATCGCGATTACCGGCGCAACCGGCCAGCTTGGCCAACACGTTATTGAAGAACTGCTGAAAACCGTTCCGGCCAGCCAGATCGTGGCTATTGTGCGTAACCCGGCAAAAGCCGACGCCTTAAGCCAGCGGGGAATTGTGGTACGTCAGGCGGACTATACCGACCAGGCCGCGTTCACCACCGCCCTGAACGGCGTGGATAAGCTGCTGCTTATCTCCTCCAGCGAAGTGGGCCAGCGCGCCGTACAGCACCAGAACGTGATAAACGCCGCCAAAGCCGCCGGGGTGAAATTCATCGCCTATACCAGCCTGCTGCATGCGGACAGATCCCCGCTGGGTCTGCACGTTGAGCACGTCGAAACCGAAAATGCACTGGCGGCTTCAGGCGTGCCTTACGCCCTGCTGCGCAACGGCTGGTACACCGAAAACTACCTGGCAAGCGCGCCGCCAGCGCTGGAACACGGCGTATTTATAGGTGCCGCAGGCGAAGGCAAAATTGCCTCTGCGACCCGTGCGGATTACGCGGCGGCTGCGGCAAAAGTGATTTCTGAAGAGGGTCACGCCGGCAAGGTGTATGAACTGGCAGGTGACAATGCCTGGACGCTGAGCGAACTGGCTGCGGAGCTTAGCAAGCAGAGCGGTAAGCCGGTAACGTATCAGAACCTCAGCGAAGCCGATTATGCCGCTGCACTGAAAGGCGTTGGTCTGCCTGCCGGGCTGGCGGAGATGCTGGCGGATTCCGATACCGGCGCGTCCAAAGGCGGCCTGTTTGACGACAGCCGTACCCTGAGCAAACTGATTGGCCGTCCGACCACGCCGCTGGCGGAGAGCATCAAAGCCATTCTGTAATTGTTAAGAATTGGTTATTTTTTGTGGCATCCCTTCGGGTCATCTCGGATAATGAAGCGATGACCCACAAGGAGGCTCACCGTGCAAGGCGTACCGGAACAGTTTACTGATGAGAGAGACAGCGCGCGCTTTCGCCATCTGGCGCAGTTGCCGGGTCTGGAGCTATATCACGCGCATATTGCTGACTACGCCTTTGAGCCTCACACGCATGAAGCCTTCGGTATCGGCACCATTGAAACCGGCGCCGAACGCTTCCGTTACCGCGGAACCCAACACTTAGCCGCTGAAAAATCGGTCGTGACCATGAACCCGGACGAGATCCACACGGGCGAATCCGCCACCGAAGGCGGCTGGCGCTACCGGATGGTCTATATCGAACCCGACCTGCTGGAAGAAGTCACCGGCCTTCGCCACTGGTGGTTTAGCGACGTGACCCGCCACGACCCGCTGCGCTCGCAGCAAATTGGCCAGCTGATTTACGGCCTTTGGCATACGAACGATGCGCTGGCACAAAAAGGGTTGCTGCTGGATCTGATTGAGACGTTCCAGCCGCTGGCCCGTCACGCGCCGGTAGCCCGGGAGGGCGCGCACCGCTTCGAGCGCGTTCGCGACTATCTGCACGACAACTATATGCGCGCGCTCACCCTGGACGAACTGGCGAGCGTCGTGTCGCTCAGCCCGTACCATTTCCAGCGCCAGTTTAAGGCCCATTTTCACGTCACCCCACACCAGATGCTGATGGCCATCCGGCTGTGGCGCGCCAAAGCATTCCTCACCCACGGCATGCCTGCCGCCGAGGTGGCCGCCGCAACGGGGCTGACCGATCAGTCTCACCTGACCCGCGCCTTTACCCGCCGCTACGGCATTACGCCCGTGCGCTACCAGAAGCAGGTTTCGCCGCGCTTAACGGCTCAGGGCTTTATTGCACGTTAAATACTGTGCTTAGATTATTTATCAGTTATTGCAGCGATACACTGTACCGCTTAGCGTGACGTTAGTTTGTTGGCTGGAACCTGAGCCGAAGTAGGCGCTCCCGGTCTGCCCTGCTCGCTGCGTAAGAATAACGACAACGTTACCCCCCATACTGTAAGCCTGGTTTTTTAAATCATTACGTGCGCCAGTCTCAAGATTAGAGTTTGACGTCCATCCACCCGTGAAGAAGTTTCCCTGGCTGCCCGTCACTTCCCCCAGGAATGTACAATTGCCGGTTGGTTCAGTATTAGTAATACGTACCCGTTCAGCGCCCTGGTTCAAGTTATTTGCTGAGCATGCGGTTAACGCCATACTGAATAATACTATCGCTCTTTTTTTCATGTCTTTATTTTATCCCTTTGAAATAAAATGAGTTATCAGGCATTTTTGTTATACACGCGCGATCACTCAAATAGCGTATCAATAATAGAGTAATGTTACATTCAACTCAAGAATTATAATTCCTCATCTAAAGCCGGTCACAAATAAAACCGGTTTTTGCCGGGCTAAATCCTGAGCACGATAATGGTCTTCGCTTTCATTGATTTCTTCATTACTCCTGTTTCCAAAGATCGCGCTTGGGTTTACAACCATTAGTGCAAACACCGCCATTAAGCAGACTAAAAATAGTTTTATCACAATTATTACATTAACGTTCGATCGTAAGACAAACATAATCGCCAGCTCGCTGTGGCTATTAATATGGTGCAGATAAAAAATGAAAAACCATCAAAAACGCTTACCACGCCTGAAATAATCTAGTAGCCTGCTGCCTTATTGGCAGCCTTAATTCTTTTGGATCGCGAGTCTTTCTCATATTTATCTTTCTCCTCTAACACACTTCCAACCGCATCAATCCATGAATTAGCCGTACAGCCGGTAAAAAGCGTTATTGAAAGCAGCAGTAGCGCATTTTTTAAAAAATGTAATTTCATTTGTTTTCCTGTCAACATCGAACTGACTGTATTTTATTTTACCAGCCGAATGGATAACATCAGCGTTGGCGACAATGTACGTAGGAAAAGTCCCACAATCCTGCGTGGAGAGTTGCGTGTTACGGAAATCAGTCAGTGACGATAAAAAGAGGAAAAACCTTACACGTGAAAGCGAAAAGGGACACCTCGTTCTGTAGTAAAAATGGCTATACTGAGCGTTAAGTAGCAAGTAAACAGAACGATTTAACAACCTATTATTCAACACGTTATATACATTTTACGCATTCAGGTTGTTTTGGTGAAGCCTGATTTGAAATGAACTGACTGCACGGGTTCAACCTACAGCCAGTTTGTCGCCGCACCAGTGGAATGAACCAGGCTAATGCGTTAACATCAGAATAATGCATCGCTTGCCGATTATATTAAGGGTTAGTATGAAAACCGCACTTGTTGTAGACGATCATCCTTCAGTCCGCATGGCATTGAAAATGACATTAGAAAAGATAGGCTTCACTCATGTGGATGAATGTGATAACGGTGCGCAGGCTATAAACCAGATAAAAAAAGGGAAATACAATATCGTCATACTGGATATTGGTATTCCTAACATGGATGGGATGTCGGTTATCGCGGCGGTGCGAAAAGCAGAGATTAATACAAAAATCCTAGTGTTCACCTCACAGTCAGCGGAACTCTATGCCAGCAGATGCATGATGTCCGGCGTGTCTGGATTTTTGACAAAGAATGAGGGTATGGAAGATGTTTCAGCGGCGATCAAAGCCATCAATTCTGGTTTTACATTTTTTCCAAATATAAGCTATGCCAACAATTTTACATCAAGAAAATCATCCTCACTGACAAACCGCGAGCTAGAGGTACTGCGTAAAATCATTGCTGGAATGAAAAATATTGAAATAGCAGACAGCATGTGCCTGAGCAGCAAAACAATCAGTACCTATAAAACCCGGATAATGACAAAAATGGGCGTTACGACACTGGTTGATTTGATCGAGATTGCTAAAAGAGAAAAGATTGAATGAAGCGATGGGTTCACTTTAAGCTGCTGCTTATTTTATTGCCATTGTACGCCTGTGCGGAACCACTGAGCGACAAATCTCTGTCTCTGGAACTTTACCCCGATACAACCATCCAGCGTTTTTATAAGCAATCTCTGAAGGTGGGTGTTTACAGACCCGATTATCCGCCTTTCGATATCGTTATTAATGGCGAATACCTTGATGGGATCAATGCCGACATACTGCGGACAATCCGTAATAATTCGGATATCCATTTCTCTGTCACCCTTTTCGATAACGCTGTCGCTGCTTTTGACGCGCTGGCAGAAGGGTCTATTGATGCGATCACGACCACTGGTCCGGTAACTGAAACGAAAAAATCCAGGTATTCTTATCTCCCGGTTATTTCAACGAATAAAATAGTTGAAATCGCACCCGCGGAAAATAAACTCGATACAAAAGATTACGAGACGATTGCCATCGTTGATCGGTTTATTTCTGATGAGTTTATAAAAGAGCGCTATCCTGAAGCAAAAATAAACCGCTACGATTCCGTACTGAATGCGCTTGCCTCTGTCGCCCTCCATAAAAACGATATCTATGTGGGTGATGCAATAAGTGCTGGTTATTTTTATAACAATAGCGTTTTCAACACCCTTCACGTCAGTCGCCAGCTTAATACCATTGACCAGGCAGAAGGAAAAGTATACTTCGCAATACGTAACTCTGATATAAAAACCAGACAAATCATAAAATCCGGGCTACAAAAGATATCCCAGTCAGATCTGTCAGAATTCATAAGGGGCTGGGATAAATCCAGTGATTTTATCACGCCGGGTTCACCACAATATCTCACCGAAAAGGAAGCCCGGTGGTTACAAGGTAAAAAGCAGTTTTATGTTCAGCTGCCAACAACCGCGCAACCTTTTTCAGAGTATGCTAACGGTACGTTTACTGGCATCATCCCTGATGTATTTAGTCTCATTGGCAAAATGCTTAACGTCACGTTTGCATTTTTGCCAGAAAACCCGTCATCAAAGAACATTAACCCTGATGAGATCGTTGGCTTTGCCAGCTCCGTATACAACACCGATACGCGATATCGGTTTACCCGAAGCTTCATTCAGTTTCCTCTTGTTTTCGTTACTCGTCACGGTGAGAGCCTAAAAAAAGTGCCTACACGCGCTCGCCGGATCGCGACTTTTATGGATGTTAATCATCTCGAGGGTTATGATCTCACTTCGCATACCGTTGTGCCTGTATCTTCGACGGCAGCTGCCTATGATTTATTAGGCAGTAACAAAGTCGATGCCGTACTTGATAATTTTGTCTCCGCTAATTATTACACACACACGCATCAATATTCCCTGGCCATAGACGATATAGTTGATGGAAATTTTGCCAAACTTTCCCTGGGCATTTCCGCGCACAATGAAATTTTGTATGAAATAATCAATAAATCATTAAAGAACCTCGCCGGATCTGAACTCGACGATATCACCACGAAATGGACCGCCGCGCCCTCAAAAACAAGTTTCATCGAAGGAAGGTGCGAATAAGTCCGAGATGTGAGATCATCGTGTTGTAACCTGAACCCAGAATGAGTAACCGGATGAGCCAGCAACTGACTTTTGCCGACAGTGAGTTTTCCAGTAAACGCCGCCAGACCCGCAAAGAAGTTTTCCTTGGCAGAATGGATGACTTGCTTCCCTGGGACAAATTACTTGGCGTTATCGAGCCTGTGTATCCCAAGGCCGGTAATGGTCGCAGGCCCTATCCGCTGGAAACCATGCTGCGTATTCACTGCATGCAGCAATGGTACAACCTGAGCGATGAGGCCATGGAAGATGCCCTCTATGAAATCGCCTCCATGCGCCAATTTGCTCGCCTGTCACTGGATAAAGCCATTCCAGACCGCACTACCATCATGAATTTCCGGCATTTGCTGGAGCAGCATGAACTGGCCCGCAAAATCTTCAGTACCGTTAATCACTGGCTAGCAGAGTGTGGCGTTCTAATGACCCAGGGCACCTTGGTGGATGCCACCATCATTCAAGCCCCCAGCTCTACCAAAAACAAACACAACAGCCGTGATGAAGACATGCACCAGACCAAGAAAGGTAACCAGTGGTACTTCGGCATGAAAGCGCACATTGGCGTGGACGCCAAAAGTGGCCTGACCCACAGTCTGGTGACCACGGCGGCTAACGAGCACGACCTCAATCAGGTTGGCAAGTTACTGCATGGCGATGAAGAATTTATCTCAGCCGATGCTGGTTATCAGGGGGCCGAAAAGCGCGATGAGCTCAGCGATGTCAGCGCAGACTGGCTTATCGCCAAGCGTCCCGGCAAAGTGAATGCATTGAAGCAACACCCGCGCAAGAACAAGCTGGCCATCCGTTACGAATACCTGAAAGCGAGTATCCGAGCGAAGGTTGAGCATCCATTTCGGATAGTAAAATGTCAGTTTGGTTTCGTCAAAGCCAGGTACAAGGGGCTGGCTAAAAATGACAGTCAACTGGCGATGTTATTCACCCTGGCGAACCTGGTTCGAGTTGACCAATTGATACGGGCACAGGCGAGATCTACCTGAAATGAGGAAATTGGCCTGAAACAGGGCCAAAATCAGCCACGAAGAGACGATTTTGGGCTGAAAATTGGAAAATTGAGCCACAGGACGTCGATAAAGGACGGTTTGGGGCGTCATATCGGGAGCTGCGGACCACTTAATCGCAACTTCCCGAAGCAAACAAAACCGCCATTCTCTACACGGTAATAGTCCTTCTCCTGCTGGGCATGATTTCCACCGGCTGGGCGCTTGTCCTTCGAAAGCACGTTCGACATGCACAGCGGACCCAGAGAAAACTGGACGATCAGCTGGCTTTGACAAACGCGCTTATCAACGGCACGCCGAATCCCCTGTATGTTCGTAATAAAGATGCAGAGCTCATATCGTTTAATGAGGCCTATACGGAAGCTTTAAAAGATTTCCATATCGAACAGGAATACGCTTTTAGTCAGGCTGAGTATGAAAATACAACGGCCTCACATCTTTCGTCTCTTGAAACATACCGCCAGGATTTCTTCAGCGTGTTACGGGATAAGGTATCAATATCGAAAGACCGGGCAATTACATTCAGCGATGGGCGCCCTGATGCCGTGATATATCACTGGATGGTGCCATTCCTGGATGCCGAAGGCCGCGTAAATGGCGTTATTGGCGGCTGGATTGACATCACGTCGAGAATCGAAATGGAAGAGAGCCTAAGAGCAGCCAGGAAGGAATCTGAAAGGGCGAATGTAGCAAAATCCACTTTTCTTGCCACCATGAGCCATGAAATTAGAACGCCTCTGAATGCCATTATCGGTATGCTGGAGCTTGGAACAAAAAAACTCCACGATGGAATCATAGACAGTACCGCATTCGACGTCGCCTATTCTTCGTCAAACGTACTACAGGAACTTATTGGTAATATCCTTGATATTTCCATGATTGAATCTGAAAAACTGGTTATTCATTATACAGAAATGGAGCTCAGAAAAACCATTGAACAGATTATCTCCTTATTCAGGCCTGGCGCGTTCAACAACGGTATCGAGCTTGTACTCCTATATCCAGCAAAGCTCGACGACATCATTGTGACAACAGATGAGCTTCGGTTCAGACAGGTTGTCAGCAATATCATCAGTAATGCCATCAAATTCACGAATGAAGGCGAAGTGCGTGTCGCAGTAGAATGCGTTAATTCTCAAGTCACAGACGTCGCCCTGCTGCAAATTGCCATAACGGATACGGGCTGCGGTATATCGCCTGAAGGGCAACAGACATTATTCCGACCTTTTTCCCAGGCTGATATTAACGGCTATTCTCATCAGTCAGGCTCCGGGCTTGGACTCCTCATCTCTCGCCGGCTTTGTGAAGCTTTGGGTGGAGGCATACAACTTCATAGTCAACCGGGCGTGGGAACCAGAGTCGACATTACGTTAAAAGTGGGCGTAAGCCAACAGAAGAGCAAGCGTGCTGCGGCAGAGGTTATAGATATCCAGCGTCAAAACAGCTCAGCCACCGTTCTTGTCGTTGATGATTTTTACCCAAATCTCATGCTGTTAAATAAGCAGCTGTCATACCTTGGCTACGTCGTGATCGAATGTAGCGATCCTCGTGACGCATATGCTCAGTGGAGAAGCACCGGTGCCGAGATTATTATCACTGACTGTAATATGCCGTATATCTCAGGAATTGAGCTGACAAAATTAATCCGTAAGGAAAACAGCGATACTGTAATTATCGGCCTGACGGCTGATGCCCGCGATGAACAAAGAGGAGCCTGTCTTCAGGCCGGGATGACGGAATGCCTCTTTAAACCCGTTTCGCTCAAAACCCTATCCCTCGCATTAAGCAAATTTGCCAGCGCTATCCAGCCCGCCACAAACGCATGCGCAAAAGCGGAAGATCGGGTCGACCAGCATGTATTTAACTCCTGCTTAGCGCATCTCGACGTCACCATCAGCGATTTGCACGACGCTATCAGCGCGGAAGATTTCTTGCAGATCGCCGAACTTGCTCACCTGATGAAAGGCGGTTTTTATCTTCTGAAGAACGATTCGCTGGCTGACTTATGTACTGAACTGGAAGAAGCCGCAGACAGGAAAACCATCAGCCTCTGCCTTCAGCTTGCGCTACGTCTTGAAGATGCGGTAAGCGATCTCTCGTCATGAACCTTGAGCCTAACCAAGCGCTAATGTTTGGCTTTGACTGAGTATCAGACGCGCTTTTAGATATAATTCCTGACGGCTGTGCGTCCCGATCCGGTCCGACAGTAAAGCGCGCTGACAATAAAGCGTTTTTACCGAGCGAAAGAGCCGTCTGGCCTCAAGAGGAAGTGGGATATCTTTTTCCAGCATTTGCATGGTTCGGTTATCACATCGAGTGAGCAGAGGCAGAACGTTGTCCGAAGCGTGCGAGGCGTAACCGGCAATCCAGCGTCTGATTATTTCAGCCACCGCATAAATGCTGGTATCTGGAGTAATGAACAGTGTTCGTTCATATCCGCTGGTCCCTGACAGCATTCGGAAGCAAGAGTCAGTACAGAAAACAATACGAGGGATCTTCCCTTCCATTGCCGCATCCTCCTTCATCCGCCATACGAACACCTGTGGCAGCGTCATTCCGACAAAGACCTGCACCTGGATCTCTGGCATGGTAATAATGTCTGGCGAAATAATATTCCTGAAAAGCACCATCAGCGCGGAACAAAATACATTATTGGCTCCGCTGATAGAAATACGGGAACGCCCTGTCAGCATCACCTGTTCGGACCATATGACTTCCTGCATCTTCTTTCCTGTAAAATAGGCCGATCGTTCTCATCGTCCCACGTCGTTGATTGCAGGATATGAAAACCGACGTTATGCCGTGGTCGTAAAAATCCGTCGACTATAGTAATGACACCGTCCTTCGAAGCCTGTAGGTCTTATAGGTATGTCTTGTAGGATTAAACTGAAACCACGGAAAAAGTATCCTGGCGGCTGACGCTTTGGCCCCATGTCTTTACGTTCCCTGAGCGCTAATGCGCAACCTCATACAATACGCGTGCATCTGTGCCTCCTACACTGGCTACAACATGTATTACTGTGGACGAAAAGATGATTAGCGGCGTGTTGTATGCCCTGCTTGCAGGGTTGATGTGGGGGCTGATTTTCGTCGGCCCGCTGATTGTGCCGGAGTACCCGGCAATATTGCAGTCGACCGGACGCTATCTGGCGCTGGGGCTTATTGCCGTGCCGCTGGCATGGCTGGGGCGTGCGCGTCTGCGCCAGCTGAGTTGCCAGGACTGGCTCACCGCGCTGTGGCTGACCATGATGGGTAATCTTATCTACTACGTCTGCCTGGCGAGCGCCATTCAGCGTACCGGTGCGCCGGTGTCGACCATGATTATCGGCACGCTGCCGGTGGTCATTCCGGTTTTCGCAAACCTGCTTTATAGCCAGCGAGACGGGAAACTGGCGTGGTCAAAGATGGTGCCTGCGCTGGTCTGCATCGCCGTGGGGCTGGTGTGCGTGAATATTGCCGAGCTACGCCACGGCCTCGAAAACTTCAGCTTGTGGCGTTACGGTTCTGGGATCTTTCTGGCGGTTATTTCGGTTGTCTGCTGGGCCTGGTATGCCCTGCGCAACGCACGCTGGCTGCGGGAAAACCCGGATAAGCATCCGATGATGTGGGCGACGGCGCAGGCTCTGGTCACGCTTCCTGTCTCGTTGCTGGGCTATGTGGGTGCATGTATCTGGCTGGGTAGCCAGCATCCGGATTTCGCCCTGCCCTTCGGACCGCGCCCGTGGGTATTCGTCGGGTTAATGGTCGCCATTGCCGTGCTCTGTTCGTGGGTTGGCGCGCTGTGCTGGAACATTGCCAGCCAGAAGCTGCCGACGGTGATACTGGGGCCGCTGATTGTCTTTGAAACGCTGGCCGGGCTGCTCTATACCTTCCTGATGCGCCAGAGCGTGCCGCCGCTGCTAACGGCCTGCGGGATCGCGCTGCTGGTCGTTGGGGTGGTGATTGCGGTGAGAGCGAAGCCGGAAAAACCGATGGTCGTTCCGGCGTCGGAGGGGTGAGCTTTTCGACCAGCGGCGCTTAGCTTGCAGGGCCTACAAAACCGTAGGCCGGGTAAGCGTCAGCGCCACCCGGCACAGTATCAGAACGTTTCCCAGTTCGCTTCAGACGCCGCTACGGGCTGCGCTTTAGGTGCATAGGTCTTTACCGGCGCGGCTTTCACCGCCTGGTTACGGGTGATCTTAAACACCGCCACCGCGTCGTTCAGGCGCGCGGCCTGATCTTCCAGCGCCGCCGCCGCCGCCGCAGACTCCTCCACCAGCGAGGCGTTCTGCTGGGTAACGCGATCCATCTCCGCCACCGCCTGGCCCACCTGGTCGATACCGCGGCTCTGTTCGTCGGAGGCCGACGCAATCTCACCCATGATGTCCGTCACGCGCGTAACTGCATTGACGATCTCTGCCATCGTCGCGCCCGCTTCATTTACCAGCTGAGAGCCCGCGTTAACGCGCTCGCCGGAATCATCGATCAGGGCTTTGATCTCTTTCGCCGCCTGAGCGCTGCGCTGGGCAAGGGTACGCACCTCACCCGCGACAACCGCGAAGCCACGCCCCTGCTCGCCCGCACGCGCCGCTTCTACCGCCGCGTTCAGCGCCAGAATATTGGTCTGGAAGGCAATGCCATCGATTACGTTGGTAATTTGCGCAATTTTGCTGGAACTGGTGGCGATTTCGTCCATGGTGCGCACCACGCCTTCTACCACATTTCCGCCCTTCTTCGCGGTGGAGGAGGCGTCCAGCGCCAGACGCGACGCCTGACGCGCGTTATCGGCGTTTTGCTTCACGGTGGCGGTTAACTGTTCCATGCTGGCTGCCGTCTCTTCCAGAGAAGCGGCCTGCTGCTCGGTGCGAGACGAGAGATCGTTGCTGCCCGCCGAGATTTCACCCGCGCCGGTGTAGATGGTATCTGCGCCTTCACGCACCACGCCCACCGTGTTGGCCAGCGCAGTCTGCATCTCCTGAACGTTGCGCGCCAGGATCGCCATTTCATTTTTACCCTCAGCCTGAATCGGCTGGGTTAAATCCCCTGCCGCAATGGCGCGGATATGGCTGATCACCTCTTCCAGCGGCAGCAGCAGCACGCGGCGCATCGCAATCCAGCTGGAAATAATCACCGCGATCACCAGCAGCATCACCGCAGAGAGGATCCACAGAATGCGTTTGTAGTCGCTTTCATTGTCTTTGATGCCTTTGTCGGTGAGCGCGGCCTGCGCCTCGCGCCATTCGCGATAGACCTTTTGCATCGCGGTCTGCTTCTGTTCGGCATTTTGTTTGAACATATCTTCCAGATTGCCCTGCCCCAGCAGAATGTTCATTTGCGTCAGCGTGGCGGAGTAGATGCGGTAGTGCTCTTCCAGCCTGTCGGCCAGGTGCTCGTCCATACCCGGCGTTTCCGGCAGCGCGTAATATTTATCGTAATGTGTCTGGGCATCAGCCAGCAGGTTTTTCGCGGTATTGACCAGCTCGTTCAGCTGCCCGCCGTTAATCTGCGACGCCATGCTGCTTTGCAGACGCAGCATGCCGCGGTTAAGGGTAACACGCGCCTGATTCAGGCTGATCCAGGCGTCGGTAAACTCCGCGACGTTCTGGCTGGAAAGCTGAGAAACGGTGAAGTTCTCTTTGTCGTTATTGAGCGCATTAATGAAAATGCCAGCGGAGATCAGTTGCATGATGCCGAGCACAAGCAGCACCGAAATCAAAAGAGTAATGACTTTTATACGTTTAAACATGCGTTGCCTTTTTTATATACAGGTATTGTCTGACCTGTATCTATCGGCACGCGCGGCAGGTTGTTTACTGTTTCTCCACCTTTAAAAACTTTCGAAAGCCCTTTTCTGCATTCAATCAGCAAGTTAAAAGCACGATTTTTTTGTGATCCCCTTCTCATTTTTACCCTTGCCTCTAAAGGGTTATAGTATCCACATAAAGATGCATTTAAAATGCATCTTATATTCCTGATGATGAGGTAACTGCTATGGCCTTCCGCGACCAACCCTTAGGCGAGCTGGCGCTCTCCATCCCTCGCGCTTCAGCGCTGTTCCGTAAATACGATATGGATTACTGCTGCGGCGGTAAGCAAACGCTGGCGCGCGCAGCGTCGCGTAAAGAGCTGGATGTAGAAGCTATCGAAGCGGAGCTGGCTAAGCTGGCAGAACAGCCTGTCGACAAAGACTGGCGCACCGCGCCGCTGGCTGAAATCATCGACCATATCATTGTGCGTTACCACGACCGTCACCGCGAACAGCTGCCGGAGCTGATTTTACAGGCCACCAAAGTTGAGCGCGTTCACGCCGATAAACCTTCCGTACCGCGCGGCCTGGCGAAATACCTGACCATGCTGCACGAAGAACTATCCAGCCACATGATGAAAGAGGAGCAGATCCTCTTCCCGATGATCAAACAGGGCATGGGCAGCCAGGCAATGGGGCCAATCAGCGTGATGGAAAGCGAACATGATGACGCCGGAGAACTGCTGGAAGTGATCAAACACACCACCCACAATGTCACACCGCCGCCAGAGGCGTGCACCACCTGGAAAGCGATGTACAACGGCATCAACGAGATGATCGACGATCTGATGGAACACATCAGTCTTGAGAATAACGTTCTGTTCCCGCGTGCATTATCGGGTAAATAAAAAAGCCCGGTGGCGCTAGCGCTTACCGGGCCTACAACGTCCTCGAACGTAGGCCGGGTAAGCGTCAGCGCCACCCGGCAACATGCTTAACGCATGCCTGCCATCCGTTTCTTACCGATAAACAGCCAGCCCAGCCCCAGCGCGATAAACCACAGCGGCGTGACGATGAGCGCCTGACGGGTATCTTCTTCCAGCGTCAGTAGCACCAGCACGAAGACGAAGAACGCCATACACACCCAGCACATCAGCTTGCCCAGTGGCATCTTGTAGATCGACTTCTCATGCAGATGTGGACGCTGTTTGCGGTACACCAGGTATGAGCAGAGGATGATGGTCCAGACGAACATAAACAGGATCGCCGACACCGTGGTGATCATGGTGAACGCGCCGATTACGCTCGGGTTAACGTAGAGCATCACCACACCGCCCAGCAGACAGATGCAGGAGAAGGTCAGCCCTTTCGCCGGTACCGCACGTTTAGACAGTTTGGCGAACGCGCTCGGGGCAACCCCCTCCTGCGCCAGACCAAACAGCATACGGCTGGTGGAGAAGACGCCGCTGTTCGCGGAAGAGGCCGCAGAGGTCAGCACCACGAAGTTAATCAGGCTCGCGGCAGCGGGCAGCCCCACCAGCACGAACAGCTCGACGAACGGGCTCTTGGTTGGCACTACCGAGCTCCATGGCGTCACGGACATAATGATGATCAGCGCGAACACGTAGAACATGATGATACGCAGCGGAATGGAGTTGATCGCGCGCGGCAGGGATTTCTCCGGATCTTTAGTTTCCGCCGCCGTGGTCCCCACCAGCTCAATCCCGACAAACGCGAACACCGCAATCTGGAAACCGGCGAAGAAGCCGCTGATGCCTTTCGGGAACCAGCCGCCATCATTCCACAGATGGGCAAACGAGGCCTGAACGCCAGTTGGCGACTGGAAGTGCGTCAGCACCATTACCAGCCCGACGACAATCAGCGCGATGATGGCGACGATTTTGATCATCGCGAACCAGAACTCCATCTCACCGAACATTTTAACGGTCGCGAGGTTGAGGCTCAGCAGCAGGACAATCACCGCCAGCGAGGCCACCCAGTCCGACAGGCCGGGGAACCAGAATTGGGCGTAGGCCGTAATAGCGACAACATCCGCCATGCCGGTAACCACCCAGCAGAACCAGTAGGTCCAGCCGGTAAAATAGCCAGCCCACGGGCCGAGCAGGTCTGACGCGAAGTCGCTGAAGGATTTGTATTCGAGGTTCGAGAGCAGCAATTCACCCATTGCACGCATCACGAAAAAGAGCATAAAACCGATGATCATATAAACGAAGATGATCGACGGGCCTGCAAGACTGATGGTTTTGCCCGAGCCCATAAACAGCCCTGTGCCGATGGCGCCGCCAATGGCAATGAGCTGAATGTGACGGTTCGTGAGATTTCGCCGTAGCGACTGTTCAGACGTCGCCTCTTCTGCGGCGGCGACTTTGACCTGATCTACCATGTGATATTTTCCTGTTTATGCCTGTCTGTGTTGTTAAGGCTCTTCTGGCCTTTAAATACGCCAAAAAAATGACGTTCCCTTTGTAAGGGCTTATCGATAGTAGGTAAGAATCGGCGGGATGAATACTATGATTTGAATATTATGTTAATAATATGTTGAAAGTGAGTGTCATATCACTCATACAGCGCGAAACAGCTCACAAAAATACACGTAACAGTTTCGTTTGCAATACAAAATGTTGATTCCGTCGTAACTCCAGGTTTTATCGCTATTTTCCTCTCCCCGATCGGAGAGAGGAAAATAAGAAAAACCGATTACAGGATTTCCAGCAGCTCGACTTCAAACACCAGGGTGCTGAATGGCGGAATGGACGCGCCAGCGCCACGCTCGCCGTATGCCAGGTTGTGCGGGATAGTCAGTTCCCATTTTGAACCTACTGGCATCAGGGTCAGGGCTTCGATCCAGCCTGCAATCACGCCGTTGACCGGGAATTCAGCCGGTTCGCCACGCGCGACGGAGCTGTCGAACACGGTGCCGTCGATCAGCTTACCGGTGTAGTGTACGCGAACGTGGTCGGTACGCGCCGGGATTGCGCCATCACCCTGATTGATTACGCGGAACTGCAAGCCGGACTCGGTGCTGTTCACGCCTTCACGCTCACGGTTCTCTTCCAGATATTTCACGCCTTCTGCCGCCATCTCTTCGAAACGCGCGCGACGTACAGTGTCAGCACGTTCGTGGATTTCACGCAGCGCACGGTGCACAACGTCAACCGGCACAGCGGGCTGCTTGCCTTCCAGCGCGTCAGCGATACCCGCCACCAGCGCTTCCGGTAACAGACCTTCCAGGCCGGATTCGCTCAGCTGCTGTCCTACCTGCAAGCCGATGCCGTAGCTTGCCTGCGCTTCGATAGTGTCAAAAGTCGGGGTGGTCATGGGTTTTCCTTCCATCACATTTAAAGTAGCGGGCAGCATATCAGCCATGCCCTTATGGGTAAAACTTTGTCTTAAGTAAAGGTGACAAACTGCGACGAAACGGAAACAATAGTAGCCGTCAGGATTTTCCCTAATATATGTCACGAAAGCTGGCTTTGTTACGCCCATCAGGCAGTTAGCAAACTACACTTCTCAGGACAGGATAAAAAGACGCGGAGCAGGAGGAGAGCCATGCCCGGGCGATTTGAACTGAAACCTACCCTGGCGAAAATCTGGCATGCGCCGGATAACTTTCGCATCATGGACCCGCTGCCGCCTTTGCACCGCAGAGGTATTATCATCGGCGCGTTGCTGATGGTCATCGGTTTCCTGCTTCCTTCCGGCAGTGACAACGTTGATACCGGGCCGGTAAGCCGCAATGCTGAGCTGGATATCCAGTCGCAAAGCCAGCCGCAGCCTGATTCACAGCCGATGCAGACGCAACTGGTCACACCGTCTAACGATCCGGGCCAGGTTGCGCCGGTTGAACCTGAACCTGTTCAGGAAGATCAGGAGCAGGCCGCCGCCCCTTCAGAGCCACAGGCGCAACAGCCCACCGGCATTGAGCAGCAGTGGCGTTCGTATCGCGTAGAGCCAGGTAAAACCCTTGCTCAGCTGTTCCGCGACCACAATCTGCCGGCAACGGATGTGTATGCCATGGCGCAAGTCGAGGGGGCTGGCAAGCCGCTCAGCAACCTGCAAAATGGTCAGATGGTGCAGATCCGCCAGAATGCCAGTGGGGTGGTGACCGGGTTAACGATCGATACCGGAAACGGGCAGCAGGTACTGTTTACCCGCCAGCCGGACGGCAGTTTTATCAGAGCACGTTAATAGCCCAGGCCGGGTAAGGTGAAGCCGCCCCCCGGCACTTTTGTTCTCAGGCACGACGTTTATTCACCCACCAGATCCCCGAGCAGACCAGCACCAGCGCAATCGCGTATTTGATGTCCAGAATGTCTTCGCCGAGGAATATGGCGGAGAGCACCGTTCCTGCTACAGGTATGACAAAGTTGAACGGGGCAATCATACTCACGCGGTTCACTTTCAGCAGCGCGCTCCACAGGGCGAACGCCACGGATGAGAGCAGCGTCAGATACCCCAGCACGGCGACGGCCTTCATGCTGTGCACCTCCAGCGCCCCGCCCGTGGCATAGCCTCCCACAACCAGTGCCGCCCCGCCTATCGCCAGCTGCCATCCCGTCATCACCGTCGGGTCAACGGTCTGGGAAATGCGTTTCCCGTAAAGCGTGGCCGCAGAGAGAATAAAGGCCGCCAGCACCACAAATCCGTCACCTTGCCAGACAAACTGGAAATCACTTAACCCGCCGTGGAAGTTCACCAGCATCACGCCGGTAAAGCCCAGAACACAGCCCAGCGTTTTGTTATAGCTGAGTTTGTCGTTGTGGTAGATAAAGTGCGCCAGCAGCACGCTGAAGAAGGTCCCGGTGGCATTCATGATCGAACCGTTCACCCCGGTGGTGTAAGCAAGGCCGATATAAAAGAAGGTGTACTGGATGGTGGTCTGGGTCAGCCCGAGGATCGTGAGCTGGCCAAACTGCGTGGGCGTGAGCCTGCCAATCGGTTTACGCTGGGCCAGGGCAAAGAGCAGCAGCAACGCACCGGCAAACAGAAAACGGTATCCGGCAAAGACGACTTTGGACGGAATATCATCGGTCGCGATCTGGAAGAGTTCGTAGCCACTTTTAATGGCCGGGTATGAGCTTCCCCAAAGCAGACAGCAGAGCGTGGCGCAGGCATAGGCCACATTTCGACGGGCAAAGACGGGCGTGGGCAGAGCGGTATCCATGACAAATCTCATAAATAAAATTGCGTTTCAATTTATTATCAGAGAATGCATCAGGAATAGCGACCTTACAATCGCAAAACATGACGTAGGGTCACGCTAAAAAGCAAAACGCCGGCACAAGGCCGGCGCTTCGACGTGAGCAGAGTAAAAAATTACTCAGCTACTACGTTAACAACCAGTTTAGCGAACACTTCGCTGTGAACCTGGAAGTCAACTTCGTGCTCACCAGTGGTACGCAGAACGCCGTTCGGCATGCGAACTTCGCTCTTAGCCACTTTAACGCCTGCTGCAGTGACTGCATCAGCGATATCGCGGGTACCGATGGAACCGAACAGTTTACCTTCATCGCCAGCTTTAGACGCGATGGTAACGGTGCCCAGTGCGTTGATTGCTTCAGCGCGAGCGTTAGCAGCCGCCAGAACGTCAGCCAGTTTGGCTTCCAGTTCAGCACGACGTGCTTCGAAAAACTCTACGTTTTTCTTAGTAGCTGGAACAGCTTTACCCTGTGGTACCAGGAAGTTACGAGCGTAACCCGCTTTAACGTTTACCTGATCACCCAGGCTGCCCAGGTTTGCTACTTTATCAAGCAGAATAACTTGCATTACCTTATCCTCTTAAAGTCGTATTAATGGACCGTGCCCGATTACTGATGACGATCAGTGTACGGCAGCAGAGACAGGTAGCGAGCGCGTTTGATAGCGCGAGCCAGCTGACGCTGATATTTTGCACGAGTACCGGTGATACGGCTTGGGACAATCTTACCGCTTTCGGTGATGTAGTTTTTCAGCGTTGCGATATCTTTATAGTCGATCTCTTGAACGCCTTCCGCGGTGAAACGGCAGAACTTGCGACGACGGAAATAACGTGCCATTTGGCTAGTCTCCAGTATCTATCAAATCAATCTGCTCGGCATGCAGAACCATTTTGCTCAGGCCGTTCTTTGCCTTGTGGCAAGAGATGAACCCCTGAACGATTACTGCACTACCGACCGTTAAACTGTGAGTAATGGCCTGGTTTTCGTGTCCGCTAATGATAACGGGCATTTGGCACCACGCCTGCCGGTGAAACCCGGCTTCCTCTTGCACAGAACGATGCTCAAGCACGAACTGGCAATGCGGAATTCCTGATGGGCTGACCTTTCGAAGGGGGGTCCTGCACACGGTGCCGGACAACACCAGACGGTTGGTCATCAGAAATTACTCTTCAGAATCCCCAGCATCAGAATCATCTGCGGTTTCGTTTGCGAAATCATCGCGACGCTCACGGCGCTCGTCTTTCGCTTTAACCATCGGAGATGCTTCGGTCACTGCGTTTTTGGTACGCATAACCATGCTGCGGATAACGGCATCGTTGAAGCGGAAGGTAGTTTCCAGCTCATCAATCACTTCCTGCGGCGCTTCAACGTTCATCAGAACGTAGTGAGCTTTGTGCAGTTTGTTGATTGGGTAAGCCAGCTGACGGCGGCCCCAGTCTTCCAGACGGTGGATCGTGCCTTCTGCACCAGTGATGGCAGCAGAGTAACGCTCGATCATACCCGGAACCTGTTCGCTCTGGTCAGGATGGACCATAAAAACGATTTCGTAATGACGCATCGAATTGCTCCTTACGGATTATTCAGCCTCCTGTCTGGGTCAGCCGAGGCCCGGGGAGGCAAGGAACGTGTTAAAGGTCGGCTGAAAAATTGACGCGTCATAATACTTGCGCCCCCCAGGAAACTCAAGCTGATTGCACAAATAATTCGCACAAAGGGTAAAGCTGTTTTAAGTGGGTGATTTAAAATCGCACTCATCAGAAGCGCTGTTTTTTTGAACAACACCATCAGAAATGGTCACCCATCGCAACCCGAGTAGCGATTACACTTTAATCAGAAGCCTTAAGCATAGAAGGAGAGCATTACCCCATATCACAGCACGCAGTCGTGGAGCGCATATCATGAAAAGAATCGCATTCGCCATTTTGGCTGCGCTTTTGCTCAGTGCAAACGCGATGGCAGCCATCAAGATAGACAGCCGACAGGCCAGAAACATGGATGATGTGCAGAGCTTAGGCGTTATTTACATCAATCATAACTTCGCCACTGAAAGTGAAGCAGATCAGGCGCTTAATGAAGAAACCGATGCGCAGGGCGCAAAATACTATCACGTCATACTGACACGTGAGCCCGGCAGCAACGGCAATATGCGCGCCAGTGCAGATATTTACCAGTAACGCTTTATCGCCAGCACCAGGAAAGCCAACGAAAATCATAGCTATATATGATTGCCCCCTGCCGGGGGCTTTTTTTATGAATGGCTCCGGAATACCACCGGTTACAACTGTTTCGGTATTCCAGAGCACTTATTCACTTCTGCCCGTAATAAGCATTCGGGCCGTGCTTACGCATGAAATGCTTGTTCATCAGATAATCATCAATGCCCTGAAGCTGTGGGTTAATGCCGCGCGCAATCCACGCCATTCGAGCCACCTCTTCCATCACCACCGCGTTATGCACGGCGTCATGCGCATCTTTACCCCAGGAGAATGGACCATGCTGGTACACCACAATACCCGGCGTATGCAGTGGTTCCGTCTCACCCAGCGTTTCGATAATGACCCTGCCGGTGTTAAGTTCGTACTCGCCTTCGACCTCAGCCTGCGTTAACGCCCGCGTGCAGGGAATATCGCCGAAGAAGTAGTCCGCGTGCGTCGTACCCAAAGCAGGGATCGCCAGCCCGGCCTGTGCCCAGGCGGTGGCGTGCGTGGAATGGGTATGCACAACACCACCCAGGGACGGGTAACGCTGGTACAGCGCCAGATGGGTTGCCGTATCTGAAGAAGGACGCCATTTGCCTTCAACAACGTGTCCTTCCAGGTCAACCACCACCATATCGTCCACTTTCATGGCCTCATAGGCCACGCCGCTCGGCTTAATCACCACCAGCCCCCGATCGCGATCGATGGCGCTTACGTTGCCCCAGGTAAACGTCACCAGTCCATAGCGCGGGAGATCCATATTGGCCTCAAAGACCTGCTGTTTCAGCTTAAGCATGTTCCGCCTCCAGTAAGCCTGCCCGCGCCATGCGCTCGCGCACCCAGTCCCGGGCTTTCGCCACTTCTGCCGCCGGGTCGTCCGCGGTTTCGCTCCACATCTCAATCAGGTAAGGTCCGCAATAACCTGTCTGTTTGAGCGTCTGGAAGCACCGTTCGAAATCCACCACCCCGGTGCCGAACGGTACGTTTTTAAACACGCCGGGACGGGTATCTTTTACGTGCACCGCCACGATATGCCCGATGCCCGCCTGAAGCTCCATCTGTACGTCGTTATCCCATGCCGACAGGTTGCCGATATCCGGATAAAGCTGGAACCACGGATTGTTCAGATAGTGCGCGTAGCCCAGCGCCTTGCTGATGGAGTTCATCAATGGATAATCCATGATCTCCATCGCCAGCGTCACCTGCGCACGGCTTGCCATCTCAACGCTCTCTTTCAGGCCGTCACGGAAACGACGGCGCGTCTCATCGTTGGCTTCCTGATAGTAAACATCGTAACCCGCCAGTTGGATCACGCGGATGCCAACATCCTGTGCAAAGCGAATGGCTTTACGCATGATCTCCAGCCCTTCGGCGCGTACGGCATCATCTTCGCTGCCAAGCGGAAAACGACGGTGAGCGCTCAGGCATATGGACGGCACGCGCACGCCGGTTTCGGCAATGGCGCTCACCAGCGCCAGACGCTGGTCGCGGCGCCAGTCCAGGCGAGAAAGACGCTCGTCCGTCTCATCCACCGACATTTCGACAAAATCGAAACCCAGCTGCTTCGCCAGCTGTAACCGCTCCAGCCAGCACTCCCCCGCAGGGAGTGCCTTTTCATAGATGCCAAGCGGGACCTGTTTTGACAACATACCCGCTCCTTAACCCCAAAGCTGAGCGATTGAGCGTTTAAACTGACGCGCAGCTTCCACCGGAGATTCCGCATCGCGAATGCTACGACCGGCAATAAAGACGTGGATTGGAATACCCTTGAACAGCGGCAGATCTTCCAGCGCCAGACCACCGGTCACGGTCACTTTGAAGCCCATATCGGCCAGGCGTTTGATCGCGTTGATATCAGCTTCGCCCCACGCCACACCTGCGGCCTGCGCATCACGGCTGCGGTGATAAACCACCTGCTGGATACCCGCTTCGCGCCACTCCTGTGCCTGCTCCCAGGTCCAGAAGCCGGTCAGTTCAATCTGCACGTCGCCGTTGAACTCTTTCGCCACGTCCAGCGCGCCTTTCGCAGTGTTGATATCTGCACAGCAGATCACGGTGACCCAGTCGGCGTTGGCTTCAAAGCACATGCGAGAGAGAATTTTGCCCGCATCGGCAATTTTGGCATCCGCCAGCACGATTTTATGCGGATAGAGCGCCTTCAGGTCACGAACCGCACGAACGCCTTCGCCCACGCACAGAATGGTGCCGACTTCGATGATGTCCACCTCTTCCGCAATCAGACGGGTGGTTTCGTAAGCGTGAGACAGCGTCTGGTTATCCAGCGCGACCTGCAACATTGGTAATGACATTTTCAATTCCTCTTAAACGGCCGCCGCAGTGGCGTTATCAATTAAATCCAGCACGTCCTGCGCGGTACGGCAGGCACGTAAACGGTCAAAATTAGCTTCGTCATCAAACAGGTTAACGATCTGCATGATGCCCACCTCCTGGTGGGTGTTGGCATCGACAGCTGCCATGGTGATCAGAATGTCGACCGGGTCGTTATCTTCGTGGTTGAACACCAACGGGGTTTTCAGCGTCACCAGCGCAAAACCGGTTTTCTTGACACCCTCTTCCGGGCGGCCATGCGGCATTGCCAGCCCCGGGGCAATCACAAAATAGGGGCCGTGCTGCGCCACGCCATCCAGGATGGCCTGGTAATAACGCGGCTCGACAACGTCCGCCTTAACCAGCAGGTCCACGCTCAGCTTCACCGCTTCCTGCCAGGTACTGGCTTCGGCCTGTAAAAGGATGGAGTTATTCTCAGCCAGCGAATCACGTAGTTTCATGTGGCATCCTTACTTCACGTCTTGTGGGAAGTGCTCTTTGATCACTTCCAGCAGTTTTGGCCCAAAATCCGCAGGCGACAGCATGTTGCGCACGCCTACCACGTATTTGTTGCCCGACACGCTAATCTCGCCGGCAATGTGCGTTGAAGCGATGATGATGTCCGCGCCGTTCAGTTCACTTTTGTATTCACCCACTGCGCAGCTGTTCACCGTGTGGTCAATGTTTGACTGGGTTAAAAACTGGTCCACTTTCATTTTCATGATCATGGAGCTTCCTTGCCCATTGCCACACACAGCCAGGATACGTACGGTCATAATCGAAACTCCTTAGTGAGCAGAAACTTCTGCTGTTTGTTTTTCCGCATCTTCTTCACCTCGCAGCGAACGGCCAGCGAAGAACATATAAATCAGTGCAATCAGGATGATGACGGCCATAAAGACCAGCCCGACGGACGCAAAGCCCTGCATCATCGGCGGCGCCAGAATTGACCAGTCCGCCATGCCCATCCAGGCGCTCATGCCGGTGAGCTTGACCGCCCACACGCACCCGAAGATTTCAACCATGCCCATCACCAGGCAGATCTTGAGCGCGGCGCGCCATCCGCCGAAGTGGTTAGCAAACACGCCGATAGTGGCGTTGGAGAAGAACATCGGGATAAAGCCAGGAATAATCAGGATTGAGGAGCCACAGCCCACCAGGATGCCGACCGCAATCAGCTGGCCGATGGTGCCCCACATAAAGCCCCAGACGACGGCGTTTGGCGCAAAGCTATAGATAGCCGCACAGTCAATCGCCAGCACCGCGCCAGGGATCAGGCGCTGAGAGATACCGTTGAACGCTTCCGACAGCTCGGCGACGAACATACGCACGCCCTGAGTGATGATGAAAATGGCCACGGCAAAGGAGAAACCGGTTTGCAGGATATAGACCGTCCAGTGGGTTTTACCCGCCATCGCCTGCACCACGTCAATGCCAAAGGAGAGCAGGATGGCACCGAAGAAAAGGGTCATCACAATCGCCGTGGAGACGATGTTGTCGTGGAAGATATTCAACCAGCCAGGCAATTTGAGGTCTTCAACACTCTCCTCTTTTTTACCCAGGTACGGTGCAACTTTGTACGCAATCCAGGAGGCGAACTGCTGTTGGTGACCGATGGAGAAGCCGCAGCCGTCAGTAACGTCCTGCGTTGGCTTATACATCATGTTGGAGGTGATGCCCCAGTAAAGCGAGACCAGCACTGCCGTGCAGATGACCGTGGTCCACATTGGGTAGCCGAAGATATAGAGAGAAACGGCAATCAGCCCCGCCTGCTGGAACATGATGTGCCCGGTGAGCATGATGGTGCGAATACCGGTGATGCGGCGCAGGAGCACGTAAATGATGTTCAGCGCCAGCGCGAGCAGTACCGCATACCCAACCCAGCTGTACGCATCCCCCATGCGATCGATGGTGGCCATCATGGACGCGTAAGTGTCAGAGATGGCGCCGTTAATGCCATATACCTCAGACATTTTGGCAACGACCGGCTTAAACGTGCTGGTCAGAATGCCAGACCCCGCCTGCAACAGCATAAAACCAATGATGGTTTTGATGGTGCCTTTGATAATCACGCTGACGCTTTTGCGCAGCAGGATGTACCCCAGGCACGTCACGATACCCAGCAACAGCGGGGCGTTGGTCATTACCTGATTAAAGAAAACGGTAAAGACGTTGTAGAGGATCTCCATAACTCTCTCCAGAAAATGAGAACACGAGGGGCAATCCCTGTGTGGTTGGTGTCATCACTCTATTAATCACAAATAATCACCATAAGATTGCATTTGATTATTTGTGACGGATCACGCAATTTATTTCCATGGAGTTAGTAATGATTTTCACTACCGATCCAGAAAGATAAATAAATTCTTAATTTTCAATATATTAATTATATGTAGCGGTTATCTTAACAACGCCGAGGTGTATTTTCTGTGATGTGGCGAGGGGAATTTTCCGCAAATCACCCATTGCAAATCGATTCAAACAGTGCCAGCATTAATCACAACAAGTCACAGTATGATTACTTTTGATTAAAACCAGGAGTCAAACGATGAGTAAAGTGAAAACCATCACCCGTGAATCATGGATTTTGAGTACCTTTCCGGAGTGGGGTAGCTGGCTGAACGAAGAGATCGAGCAGGAACAGGTTGCTCCTGGCACATTTGCGATGTGGTGGCTTGGATGCACCGGGATCTGGCTGAAATCAGAAGGCGGCGCCAACATTTGTGTCGATTTCTGGTGCGGCACCGGCAAACAGAGCCACGGCAATCCACTGATGAAAAAAGGCCACCAGATGCAGCGTATGGCCGGCGTTGAAAAGCTCCAGCCGAACCTGCGCACCACGCCTTTTGTGCTTGATCCTTTCGCCATTCGCCAGATCGACGCCGTTCTCTCTACCCACGATCACAACGATCATATCGATGTGAACGTGGCGGCAGCGGTAATGCAAAACTGCGCGGACGACGTACCCTTTATCGGGCCGCAGACCTGCGTGGATTTGTGGATTGGCTGGGGCGTGCCAAAAGAGCGCTGCATTGTGATGAAGCCGGGCGACGTGGTGAAAATCAAAGACGTTGAAATTCACGCGCTGGATGCCTTTGATCGCACCGCGCTGATCACCCTGCCTGCCGACCAGAAAGCCGCAGGCGTACTGCCAGACGGGATGGACGAGCGCGCAGTGAACTACCTGTTCAAAACGCCTGGCGGTTCCCTGTATCACAGCGGTGACTCTCACTACTCCAACTACTACGCGAAGCACGGTAACGAGCACCAGATTGACGTGGCGCTTGGCTCTTACGGTGAAAACCCGCGCGGGATTACCGACAAAATGACCAGCGCGGACATGCTGCGCATGGCCGAAGCGCTGAACACCAAAGTGGTGATCCCCTTCCACCACGATATCTGGTCAAACTTCCAGGCCGATCCGCAAGAGATCCGCGTCCTGTGGGAGATGAAAAAAGACCGACTCAAGTATGGTTTCAAGCCGTTCATCTGGCAGGTTGGCGGCAAGTTCACCTGGCCGCTGGATAAAGACAATCTCGAGTACCACTACCCGCGTGGTTTTGATGATTGCTTCACCATTGAGCCAGACCTGCCATTCAAGTCCTTCCTCTGATTGTGCAGCCCAATCGCCAGACACTGTGTCTGGCGATGTCATATTTAATTTAGTAATTTCATGCTATTTCAAATATCATCTTTTCAAATCAATTCTTTTCGGAATAGCTCATGACGGAAGCGCAACGGCATCAAATTTTACTGGAACTCCTGGCGCAAACAGGCTTTATCACCGTCGAGAAAGTGATCGAACGTTTAGGGATCTCCCCTGCTACCGCGCGGCGGGACATTAACAAGCTGGATGAAAGCGGCAAGCTGAAAAAAGTCCGCAACGGCGCAGAGGCCATCAGCCAGCAGCGTCCACGCTGGACGCCGATGAATATTCACCAGGCGCAGAATCACGATGAAAAGGTGCGGATTGCCAGAGCGGCATCACAGCTGGTGAATCCCGGGGAAAGCGTGGTGATTAACTGCGGCTCGACAGCGTTTTTACTGGGCCGAGAGATGTGCGGCAAGCCGGTGCAAATCATTACCAACTATCTGCCGCTGGCCAACTATCTCATTGACCAGGAACATGAAAGCGTGGTGATCATGGGCGGCCAGTATAACAAGAGCCAGTCCATAACCCTGAGCCCGCAGGATAGTGAAAACAGCCTCTACGCCGGGCACTGGATGTTTACCAGCGGCAAAGGCCTGACGGCGGATGGCCTGTATAAAACCGATATGCTCACCGCAATGGCAGAGCAGAACATGCTCAACGTGGTGGGTAAACTGGTGGTGCTGGTCGACAGCAGCAAGGTCGGTGAACGCGCCGGCATGCTTTTCAGCCGCGCCGAGCAAATCAGCATGGTGATCACCGGCAAAAACGCCAACCCCGAGATCCTCAGCAAGCTCGAGGATCAGGGTGTCACGGTGCTGCGCGTTTAAAGGTGCTGACGGAAAAACTCCACGGTGGCTTCCAGCGCAGCCGGAGTAATACGGTGCCGGACACCGGCACCCCACAGGCAGGTCAGATTGCTGTCCAGCCCTTCACGCTGTAGCGCCTGTTGCAGACGGAACGTTTCACCGGGCGGTACGACATCGTCGGCATCCCCATGCCACAGCAGCAGGGGACGATCGGCCAGCTGCGAAAGCGCATGGCTGACGTCCCATTCAGACAACAGGGCCTCAATCTCCTGAGGAGCCTGCGGCGGGAACAGCGTCTTTGCCAGTGACATAAAGTAGCCCGATCCCATCAGGCAAGCCACGGACGTCACCTCTGGATGCCTGGCCATGATCCCCAGCGCCGTCATTCCGCCCATTGATGCGCCTGCGACCGCCAGCCGTTTCCCCTCCACCAGCCCGGCCTGTAAAAGCGCGTCACGCAGCCCGGCGAACTCGGTCAGATTGCCGTGCAGCGTTTGCCAGAACAGCCCCAGCCGCGCCTGTTCATCGCCCGTAAAGCGTGCCCCATGATTCGGCGCATCAGGCATGACCACCCGGAAACCGGCCTGCGCCAGCGCGACGGCAAAATAGCTGTAGACCAGCTTTGAGGAGAGAAAGCCATGATAGAAAACTACCGTCGGCAGCGGCTGTTCACCTTTACCAGCCGGAAAAGCATGGATGATTTCATGCTCACTAAGCAGGCGAGTTTCAATTTCAATCATTGTCGATCCTGTGCTGATGAATGATTCATAATGTTGAGAGCTGGATTACGGTTTCACGATATTTTCATTCGAAATCTACGTCCCAGATAACACTTCGGGAACATTCCCCCAAAACTAAATTCGCAGACCACTACACTATGGCTATCAGGAAAAGAGACAGGTTTATGCGCAGGCTTACCGCTTTATTGCTGGTCTCACTGCTCAGCGGATGTTCCGTATTGCAGGGTACGCCAGAACCGGCACCGCCGGTTACCGATCATCCTCAGGAAATTCGTCGTAATCAGACGGAAGGATTACAACGCCTGGGAACCGTATCCGCGATGGTTCGCGGTTCACCGGATGATGCAGAAGACGCAATTGAAGCACAGGCCGTTGCCGCAAAAGCAGATTATTACGTCATCACGATGATTGATGAAACCATTATTACGGGACAGTGGTATGCACAAGGCATTTTGTACCGTAAGTGAGCATCATCATTTGAACGACCTTTACACTGCTTTGCGTCCGTAGACATTTTCCTGTCCACAATAAACTCCATGCCAGCAACAATGGAAATGAGTTTATTCGCGAAGGATTGCCCGGCGGATACCGGAGACACGTGAAAAGGAGCTGACGATGAAACGAACCCTTGCTTTAACGACGCTATTGCTTTCAGCGGGCCTGCTGAGCACCACGGCGCAGTCGGCTGAATTTGCCAGCGCGGATTGCGTCACGGGCCTGAATGAGATTGGTCAGATCTCCGTCAATAATATCACGGGGAGTCCGCAAGACGTTGAACGTGTCGTCGCCCTGAAGGCGGATGAACAGGGCGCATCCTGGTATCGTATCGTCCAGATGCAGGAAGATCACCATGTTAATCACTGGCGCGTGCAGGCTATTCTTTATGCATAATCCCCTCCGATAAAAGCCACTTAATTTTAGTGGCTTTTCACTTTTGCAAATTTTTTATCTCTCCCGAAACCCAATAAAAACAAACGCGTAACATTCAGTTACATTAAACAGATAAACGTTCTCTCCGCTCTGCCGTTGAACAGCCATCACTTTTCAATAATGAGCAATTTATGATCACCTTTTTCCGCCGGGCAGGACTGGGCACGAAGCTATCGCTGCTAACAGGTGTAAGTGTCGCTACGCTTTTTTTGCTGTTCACTTTCCTGTTGAGCCACAACGCCAGCCAGCAGCTTGAAGATCTTGCGGTTGAAGACCTGCATAACCAGTCCACCGGCATGGTGGATATGGTAGAGATGTTCAACACCAGCCTGAGCGAAGAGGTTGAAAGCTATACCCGTCTGTTCACCACCTTTTTGCCACAGCCATTAAACAGCGACAGCAGCCAGAGCCGGACCATAAATGGGCTTACCGTTCCTTTGCTGAAAGGCGGCGAAACGGAGCTGCATGAAAACAATACGCTTTCTGATGACTTCCTGAGCCGAACGGGAGCCATCTCGACGCTGTTTGTCCGCAGCGGTAACGATTTTGTCCGCGTGGCGACGTCGCTGCGCAAAGAGAATGGCGACCGCGCCATCGGAACCGTTCTTGATACCACCAGCCCGGCATTTGCCGCCGTCACTAAAGGGGAGGTCTATCGTGGCCTCGCGCTGCTGTTCGGCAAGCGCTATATCACGCAGTACCAGCCTGTTAAGAATGCGGAAGGCCAGGTTATCGGGATTATCTTTGTCGGCGTGGACATCACCCATTCGTGGAACGTCATGCGCGAGAAAATCCTTAACCGTCGTCTGGGCGAGAGCGGTCACTTCTTTGTACTGGATCGCAGTAGCGGCAAAACGCGCGGACAGTATCTGTTCCATGCCAGCGAAGAGGGCAAACTGCCTAACTGGGACACGGCGACACAGCAGCAGCTTCTGAGTGGTAAAGCCGGCACGCTGGAACGCGTGAGCGCGGATGGCCGTACGCTCAAAGTTGCCTACACGCCGCTGCC
Organism: Enterobacter sp. DSM 30060; assembly: GCF_013375955.1. NCBI lineage: Bacteria > Pseudomonadati > Pseudomonadota > Gammaproteobacteria > Enterobacterales > Enterobacteriaceae > Enterobacter > Enterobacter sp. DSM 30060. The sequence goes on along the minus strand of NZ_CP056118.1, from coordinate 2,230,165 downwards.
GGGCTGGAACTGGACCATCGTGGGTGAAGTGGATAAAGCCGTACTGCTTTCAAGCGTCACCACACTGCGCGATCGCTTCCTGATGGCGGGCGTGGTGCTATCCGTACTCTTCGCGGGCCTGTTCGTTATCCTCATTCGCCGGATGCTAACCCGCCCACTGCGCGAGGTGATCGCGCTTGCCCGGCAGTATGCCGCAGGCGATCTGCGCGCCAGCCTGCCGGTTACCCGCCAGGATGAAGTCGGCCAGCTGATTGACGCCATCAACGGGATCGGGGAAGGCCTGCAAAAAATTGTGTTGCAGGTCCGCGAGGCCGCAAGCGAGATCCATCTGGGGACTAACGCGCTGGCTTCAGACACCGGCGAGATCTCTGAACAGATCAACAAGCAGGCCAGCAGCGTTGAGGAGACCTCCGCCAGCATGGAGCAATTAGCCGCCACCGTGCAGCAAAATGCCGCCAACATGGAGCAAACGCAGCAGCTGGTGGGTGAAACCTCGCGCGCGGTGCATCAGGGTGGAGAGACGGTGACCCACGCAGTCTCCACCATGGATGATATTCGCGATGCATCGAAACGCATTGAAGACATCACCCGCGTGATTGAGTCCATCGCTTTCCAGACCAATATCCTGGCGCTCAATGCGGCGGTTGAGGCGGCTCGGGCGGGCGAGCACGGGAAAGGTTTCGCAGTGGTGGCGCAAGAGGTACGCGCCCTGGCCGCACGCAGCGCCAACGCGGTAAAAGAGATTGAACAGCTGATTGGGGATACGCTGAACAAGGTGAGCGAAGGCCATGCGCTGTCTGAGCAGACGCGTCTGGCGATGGATGCCATCATTGTTCATATCGATAACATCAGCCAGCTTGTCACTGAGATCAACCACGCCTCCCGCGAGCAGTCGGCGGGAATTGGCCAGGTGAATCTGGCGATGACGCACATCGGTGAGGCATCGCACATCAATGCCGATCGCATCTCACGCAGCGAGCAGACGGCACAGACGCTGCGCGAGAAGGGTTCACATCTCACCCGGCTGGTGAGTCTGTTCCAGCTGAAGGCTTAACCAACCCGGCCCGTGGCGCGCAGCAGCAGGTCGTTTTGCACCTGCTCGCTCATCAGCGTGCCGCCCCGGGTATCCAGCATCATGCGGCACCACGCCTGCGCCACGGGCGGCGATGCGTGCCGCAGCATTTGACTTCCGGCCCCGAGTAAAAAGAGCTGCTGCGCGATCTCCCTGCCCTGCGCTTCCTGCGGTTTCCGCAGCTTCTGCTGTAGCTGACGCCAGCTGCGATCGAAGTGCCTGTCCTGACCTTTGACCTGCGCGAAATCATCGGCGAGCAGGTCGAGAATGCCCGGCTGCTTCGCCAGCACGCGCAGTACATCCAGGCACATAATATTGCCAGAGCCTTCCCAGATGCTGTTGACGGGCATTTCACGGTACAACCGCGGAAGCTCACTCTCTTCGCAATAGCCTGCACCGCCCAGCACCTCCATTGCCTCTGCCACAAACGGTATACCCGCTTTGCAGACGCTGTATTTTGCCGCCGGAGTGAAAAGCCGCGCCCATGCGGCTTCCTGCGGGTCGTTGCGGTTGTCCCACGCCCGGGCGAGTCGGAACAGCAGTGCCGTGTGTCCCTCCAGCACCAGCGCCATACGGCTTAGCACGTCGCGCATTAACGGCTGGTCGATCAGATTTTTGCCGAAGGTCTGCCGCTGATGGGCATGATAAAGCGCCACAGAGAGCGCACGGCGCATCAGTCCGTGACTGCCCAGCGCGCAGTCAAAGCGCGTCAGCCCGCCCATCTTCAGAATTTGCCGGACGCCTTCCCCCTCTTCGCCCAGCAGCCAGCCGGAAGCATCAAGAAATTCAGCCTCACTGCTGGCATTTGAGCGGTTGCCGAGCTTGTCCTTCAGACGCTCAAGGCGCACGGCATTACGTTGCCCGTCGGGTAAGAAACGCGGGACAAAAAAGCAGGACAACCCGCCCTTCGCCTGCGCCAGCACCAGATGCGCATCGCTCTGCGGCACGGAGAAAAACCATTTGTGCCCCACCAGCCGGTAACTGCCATCGCTGCATTTCTCTGCTTTGGTAGTATTACTGAGTACGTCCGAACCGCCCTGCTTTTCCGTCATCCCCATGCCGATCAGCAGGCCGCGCTTTTGCGCCCCCGGCGCGAGATGGGGGTCGTAGCGATCGCTCATCAGCGGCGTTAACCACTCATGAAACGGTTTGGGCAGCGACCGTTGCAACAGCGGCGTGGCCGCAAAGGTCATGGTCACCGGGCAAAGCGTTCCCGCCTCCACCTGAGCATGAAGTACGAAACGCGCGGCCCTGGCGACGAACGATCCGTTCCGCGCCTCCTCCTCCCACGCCAGGTTGTGCACCCGGTTGGCGCAAAGCCCCTGCATCAGAAGATGCCATGCCGGATGAAAGCGGACGTCATCCAGCCTCGCTCCCGTGGCGTCATAACGCAGCAGCTCCGGCGGATTAACGTTCGCCAGTCTGCCCAGCTCCAGCGACTCTGCCGTACCCAACTGCTGGCCGATGCTGGCAAGAAGATCCACATCCCACTCAGCCCCTTCGCGCGCTACCGCATCGCGCAGGGCGCAATCAGAGAGAAAAAGGTTGCTGTTCGATAGCGGTGCGGGTTGATTAAAAACGGTATGTGTCTGCCAGTGCATGCTGTCTCCCTCCTTTCATTGGCAATAAAGGTAAGTATGGACAGAGGGCATGAACGCTGCATGGGAGGGGGGTCACACGATGACGATCGTGTTGATATCATTCGTGAAATAGCTCACAGAACATAAGAATAAACTATTTCCTTACTTCACTAATGCTGAATAATTTATTCTTACCCCGTTTTTGTGAGGATCGTTATGCAACAGGATGCGCACAAGCGTGCATTAATTGCAGGCTCCATCGGTAATTTCATCGAGTGGTATGAATTTGCGGTCTATGGTTTTCTGGCAACGGTGATTGCCAGAAACTTCTTCCAGCTTGAGGGGGAAGCGGAGCTCACCAGCCTGATCCTCACCTGGGCCTCATTCGCCATCGCTTTCTTCTTCCGCCCGCTGGGTGCGGTGGTCTTTGGCCGCATTGGCGACAGGATTGGCCGTAAACCGACGCTGATTATTGTGCTGGTATTGATGACGCTCGCCACCGCTGCCATCGGTATTGTGCCGGTCTACGCCAGTATCGGGATTGCCGCGCCGCTGATCGTTACACTCCTGCGTATTCTGCAAGGACTGTTCGCGGGCGGTGAGTATGGCGGCGCGGTCTCGTTGATGACGGAGTTCGCCCCGCGCGGCAAGCGCGGTCTTTACGGGGCATGGCAGTCCTTCACCGTGGCGCTCGGGCTGTTAGCAGGCGCAGGCATTGTCGCGTTGCTCTCTGCCCTTCTCTCCCCTGAAGCCTTGCACGACTGGGGCTGGCGCATTCCGTTCTTCCTGGCGTTGCCGATGGGTGCGGTCGCGCTATGGCTGCGGGTAAGCATGGAAGAGACACCGAGCTTTGTGCAGCAACGGGAAAAACCGGTTGTTACTCAGGCCAGCACCGCCGCCACGTTCAAAACCATTCTGATGGGCATTGGTCGCGTGATGGTCTGGTCTGCGGCGGGTTATACCTATCTGGTGATTATGCCGACCTATCTGCAATCTGCGCTGCACACCGGTTTTAACCAGGCGCTGCTGATTGCGGTGATTTCTAACATTGGGTTTGCGCTCACGATCATTCCGTCGGGCATACTGAGCGACAGGATCGGGCGGCGGACGGTGATGATTATCGCCACCGTGCTCCTGCTGATCCTCGCCCTGCCGCTGCTGAAAATTTTGCAGGCGGAGTCCAGCACGCTGGCTGTCAAAGCGATTGTGGTGCTGATTGCTGGAGGTCTGGTTGGGATGCTGGCAGGGCCGGGGCCGGCAATGCTGTCTGAGATGTTCCCGACGCGCGTGCGTTATACCGGGCTGGGGCTGGCCTATTCTCTGTCGAATGCGATCTTCTCGGGCTGTGCGGGGCTGATCATTACCGGGCTGATTAAAGAGACGGGCAATCTGGATATTCCGGCGTACTACGTGATGGCAACGGCGGTGGTGAGTATTTTCGCGCTGATGACGCTGAGAAAGGATGACCATTTGCGGTCGTTAGAGGAGTGAGATTGTTGCCCGATGGCGCTGCGCTTACCGGGCCTACGGTACCATGCTTTTGTAGGCCGGGTAAGGCGAAGCCGCCACCCGGCACAACAGGCTACCCGCGCTGACGCACCGCTTCAAACAGGCAGATACCCGTCGCAACAGAAACGTTCAGGGACGATACGCTGCCCGCCATCGGGATGCTGATCAGCTCATCGCAGTGCTCGCGGGTCAGGCGACGCATGCCTTCACCTTCTGCCCCCATCACCAGCGCCATACGGCCGGTCATTTTGCTCTGATACAGGGTGTGATCCGCTTCACCGGCCGTGCCGACGATCCAGATATTTTCTTCCTGCAACAGACGCATGGTGCGCGCCAGGTTAGTCACGCGGATCAGCGGAACGTTTTCCGCCGCGCCGCAGGCCACTTTTTTAGCGGTAGCGTTAAGCTGCGCGGAACGATCTCTTGGCACAATCACCGCATGCACGCCTGCTGCATCGGCGCTACGCAGGCACGCGCCCAGGTTGTGCGGGTCGGTTACGCCATCGAGGATCAGGAAGAACGGGTTATCCAGCTCAGCGATCAGATCCGGCAGATCGTTCTCCTGATACTGACGGCCCGGCTTCACGCGCGCGATAATGCCCTGGTGTACAGCACCTTCGCTTTTCTCATCCAGATACTGACGGTTCGCCAGCTGGATCACGACGCCCTGCGCTTCCAGCGCGTGGATCAGCGGCATCAGACGTTTGTCTTCACGCCCTTTCAGAATAAAAACTTCCTGAAAACGCTCCGGCGCGCGCTCCAGCAGGGCCTGCACCGCGTGGATGCCGTAAATCATTTCACTCATTGATGGTTCTCGTAATAAATATTGTCCCTCTCCCCGTTGGGGAGAGGGTCAGGGTGAGGGGAAATTACTCCGCCTGCTGTTTCTTCGCCGCGCGCTTCGCTTTGGTTGCGGCCGCTATTTTTTGGGTCTTGGTCGACGGTTTTTTCGCTTTACGAGCGTCTTTTTTCGCCGCCTTGGGCTTCTGCTGCTTCTCGCCACGGAAGGCGCTGTCTGGCTCAAAGTTTACTCTTTTACCTGCCTGACGTCGCTTGCCGCCCGCTTTACCGTTGCCGCCTTTTTTCGCTTTCTCACGCTCGGTTTTCCCGACGTTACGCGGAGCACGTTCGCTGGAGATGAGGCTGAAGTCGATTTTACGGTCGTCCATATTCACGGCTTCTACCTTCACTTCCACCCGATCGCCCAGACGGTAGGTCTGACCGCCGGATTCACCGATCAGACGTTGTCCGACCTGGTCGAAGCGGTAGTAATCGTTATCAAGGCTGGAAACGTGCACCAGACCGTCGATAAACAGCTCATCCAGACGTACGAAGAAGCCAAAGCCGGTGACACTGGCAATCACACCTTTAAAGACGTTACCCACCTGATCCAGCATAAAGTCACACTTCAGCCAGTCCGCCACGTCGCGCGTTGCTTCATCCGCACGACGCTCGGTCATGGAACAGTGCTGGCCCAGTTGCAGCATCTCTTCCATGGAGTAGTGATACCCACCGGTTTCGGTCGTATTGCCTTTGTGACCCTGCTCGTGCGCCAGCAGATACTTGATCGCACGGTGCAGGGACAGATCCGGATAACGGCGAATCGGCGAGGTAAAGTGCGCATACGACTGTAACGCCAGACCAAAGTGGCCCCGGTTTTCCGGATCGTAAATCGCCTGCTTCATGGAACGCAGCAGCATGGTTTGCAGCATTTCCGCGTCAGGACGATCGCTGATGGATTCCAGCAGCTCGGCATAAACGCGTGGCTCAGGCTTATTGCCGCCAGGCAGTTCCAGGCCGAGTTCGGCCAGCACGGAACGGAACGAGGTTACGGCTTCTGTGGTTGGCTTATCGTGAATACGGAACAGAGCAGGCTCTTTGGCTTTCTCAACGAAACGTGCCGCCGAGATGTTCGCCAGGATCATACACTCTTCAATCAGCTTGTGCGCATCGTTACGCTGAGTCTGCTCGATTCGCTCGATACGACGCTCAGCGTTAAAGATGAATTTCGCTTCTTCACTCTCAAACGAGATCCCACCGCGCTCTTCGCGCGCCTGATCCAGCGTTTTGTAGAGGTTGTGCAGCTCTTCGATGTGTTTGACCAGCGGCGCGTACTGTTCGCGAAGATCCTGATCGCCCTGCAACATATGCCAGACCTTGGTATAGGTCAGGCGCGCATGAGAACTCATCACCGCTTCGTAGAACTTATAGCCCGTCAGACGTCCCTTGCTGGAGATGGTCATTTCGCAGACCATACACAGGCGGTCCACCTGCGGGTTGAGGGAACACAGGCCGTTAGAGAGCACTTCTGGCAGCATCGGTACAACCTGCGACGGGAAGTAGACCGACGTACCGCGGCTGCGCGCTTCGTTATCCAGCGGCGTGTGTGGACGTACGTAATAACTCACATCCGCGATAGCCACCCACAGACGCCAGCCACCACCGCGTTTTTTCTCACAGTACACGGCATCATCGAAGTCGCGGGCGTCTTCACCATCAATGGTGACCAGCGGCAGATCGCGCAGATCCACGCGGCCTGCTTTGGACTCTTCCGGCACTTCTTCACGCAGGTTTTCGATCTGGTCTTCAACCGCTTTCGGCCAGACGTAAGGAATTTCATGGGTGCGCAGCGCCATATCAACGGCCATGCCGGTGCCCATGTTATCGCCCAGCACTTCGACGATTTTACCTACCGCTTTGGTACGGCGGGTCGGGCGCTGGGTAAGTTCAACCACTACCACAAAGCCCATGCGTGCGCCCATCACCTCTTCAGGCGGGATGAGAATGTCGAAGCTCAGACGGCTGTCGTCCGGCACCACAAAGCCTACGCCCGCATCGGTAAAGTAACGGCCTACAATCTGGCTGGTTTTCGGCACCAGCACGCGGACCACGCGCGCTTCGCGGCGGCCTTTACGATCTGCACCCAGCGGCTGCGCCAGGATCTGGTCGCCGTGAATACACATCTTCATCTGTTCGGATGAGAGGTACAGGTCGTCTTTACGGCCTTCCACGCGCAGGAAGCCGAAGCCATCGCGATGACCAATAACGGTGCCTTTCAGCAGATCGAGGCGTTCTGGCAGCGCGTAGCACTGGCGACGAGTAAAGACCAGCTGGCCGTCGCGCTCCATGGCGCGCAGGCGGCGGCGAAGGGCTTCAATTTGCTCTTCACCCTCAATGTTTAATTCAACGGCAAGTTCTTCACGATTGGCGGGTTTTTCGCGTTTTGTTAAGTGTTCAATGATGAACTCGCGGCTGGGGATAGGATTCGCGTATTTTTCGGCTTCGCGTTCCTGGAAAGGATCTTGTGACATGTCGGTTCCTCCGTTGTCAGCTCCGGTGGAAATTTTCTTCATTCCACCAGCAATAATTTATAAAGCGGTTGATTTTCTTCAACCAAATCGGCCAGCGTGTAGTTATCCAGTTCCTTGAGAAAACTTTGCACGGCCTTTGAAAGCGCCTGTTTCAGGCGGCAAGCGGGCGTAATGTGGCAAAACGCGCTGCTACAGTTCACCAGAGATAGCGGCTCCAGTTCACGTACCACATCGCCGATACGGATACTCTGTGCCGGTTTACCGAGACGGATCCCTCCATTCTTCCCGCGGACGGCAGCAACGTATCCGGCACGACTAAGTTGATTGATTATTTTGACCATATGATTACGGGACACACCGTACACCTCTGTGACTTCAGAGATGCTGGTCATCTTCCCATCGGGTAACGACGCCATGTAAATCAGCGCGCGTAAGCCGTAATCGGTGAAACTTGTTAACTGCACATCAACCTCAGGAAAAAGGGAAAACGCGGTCAAACCGCAGAGATATTCATTAATGATGATAAACCAGCCAGATAGTTAGCGGCTAATTTATTTGACAGACGGGGCGAAAAAGCGGAGATCCAGGAGCGGTCGCCGGATGGCGCTGCGCTTATCCGGCCTACGGGTTTCCCCGCAGGCCAGCAGTCACGAAGATTATGCGTCGAACGGGTCGCGCAGGATCATCGTTTCAGTACGATCCGGGCCGGTAGAAATAATATCGATCGGCACTTCGGTCAGTTCTTCAATACGCTTAATGTAGTCCAGCGCAGCTTTTGGCAGGCCACTACGTTCTTTCACACCGAAGGTGGTCTCAGACCAGCCCGGCATGGTTTCGTAGATTGGCTCAATGCCTTCCCAGTCGTCAGCGGCCAGCGGAGTGGTAGTCACTTCGCGACCATCTGGCAGACGGTAGCCCACGCAGATTTTCACTTCTTTCAGGCCGTCCAGTACGTCCAGCTTGGTCAGGCAGAAGCCAGACAGGGAGTTGATCTGCACAGCACGACGCACGGCAACGGCGTCCAGCCAGCCAGTACGACGACGACGACCGGTGGTTGCGCCAAACTCGTTACCCTGCTTGCAGAGGAACTCGCCGGTTTCATCAAACAGCTCGGTCGGGAATGGACCTGCACCCACGCGAGTGGAGTACGCTTTGATGATGCCCAGAACGTAATCCACATAACGTGGGCCCAGGCCGGAGCCGGTTGCCACGCCACCCGCGGTGGTGTTAGAGGACGTTACGTACGGATAGGTACCGTGGTCGATGTCCAGCAGGGTACCCTGCGCACCTTCAAACATGACGAAATCGCCACGCTTGCGCGCCTGGTCCAGCAGATCGGACACATCAACAACCATGCCGGTCAGAATGTCAGCAATCGCCATGACGTCATCCAGCACTTTCTGGTAATCAACGGCTTCGGCTTTATAGAAATTCACCAGCTGGAAGTTGTGATATTCCATCACTTCTTTCAGTTTTTCAGCGAAGGTCGCTTTGTCGAAGAGGTCGCCCACGCGCAGACCGCGACGAGCCACTTTATCTTCGTATGCCGGGCCGATGCCACGACCGGTAGTGCCGATCGCTTTCGCGCCACGCGCTTTTTCACGCGCCACGTCCAGCGCCACATGATAGTCCAGGATCAGCGGGCAGGCTTCGGAGAGCAGCAGACGCTCACGAACAGGGATACCACGGTCTTCCAGACCTTTCATCTCTTTCATCAGCGCAGCTGGAGACAGCACAACGCCGTTACCGATGATGCTGGTGACGTTTTCGCGAAGAATGCCTGATGGAATAAGATGGAGGACGGTTTTTTCACCGTTGATTACGAGAGTATGGCCTGCGTTGTGACCGCCCTGGTAGCGTACAACATATTTAGCCCGTTCAGTCAGAAGATCGACAATCTTCCCTTTACCTTCGTCACCCCATTGGGTGCCCAGTACGACGACGTTGTTACCCATTTTTTTCAAAATCACCGTTTGCTTAAAAATGGATTCTACCATCGCTTTTTCAGATATACAGCACTTTTTGACCCTAAAATATGCCGATTGCGGTTAGTTTTTGATCAGCCAATCGTTTTCCTCAACATGTAGTAGATAACGATACCGGCAACCACAAGTCCACCACCAAAACGACGCAAAATATTGTCCGGAAGTTGGCTCATGGTCGCGATCATCCGTCGCCATGCGCGTGGATAGAGCATCGGGCCGAGGCCTTCCAGCACCAAAACCAAAGCCAGTGCGAGCCAGATCGTTGAATTCATTTTTCATCCTTATAAAAGAAAACCACCGCTCCGTGAAGAGCGGTGGTTTGAATACTCAAACGAGCCTGAGTTTATCGCGTTGCGTTAGTCGGCGTCTTCATATAACGGAAGAAATCGCTGTCCGGGCTGAGTACCATCACATCCTGGTTGCTCTGGAAGCTATTCTCGTAAGCACGCAGGCTACGGATAAAGGCGTAGAAGTCGGGATCCTGGCTGAAGGCATCGGCAAACAGCTTCGCGGCTTCGGCATCGCCTTCACCACGCAGGATACGGCCTTGACGCTCAGATTCCGCCAGCGTCTTGGTCACTTCGTAGTCCGCTGCGGCACGCAGTTTCTCGGCCTCTTCCTGACCCTGTGAACGGTGACGACGGGCTACCGCTTCACGCTCGGCGCGCATACGGTTGTAGATCGCCTCGGACACCTCCGCTGGCAGGTTGATCTGCTTGATACGCACGTCAACCACTTCGATACCCAGTGCAGCCATACTGTTCGGGTTGATCACCGGTACTTTACCGTTGGTTTCAGCCTGAACGCGTTCAGCCGCTTTGGCAATCGCGTCATCCGCTGCCGGTGTTTCCACTTCGTCTTCGGTACCCGCTGTACCTGAGTTCAACGCATCACGCACTTCCAGGGTCAGACGACCACGGGAGTCGGTCACGATGTCTTTTACATCCAGACGACCAATTTCAGAACGCAGACGGTCAGAGAACTTACGTTTCAGCAGCACTTCTGCCTGAGAAACGTCACCACCGCCGGTTGCCAGGAAGTAGCGGCTGAAGTCGCTGATACGCCATTTGATGTAGGAATCAACGATCAGGTCTTTCTTCTCTTTAGTCACGAAACGGTCGGCCTGGTTATCCATGGTCTGGATACGTGCGTCGAGCGTTTTGACTGACTGAATGAAAGGCACCTTGAAGTGCAGACCCGGCTCGTAGATCACCGGACGCTTGTCGCCGTCACGCACGACGCTGCTAAACTGGAACTTGATCCCACGTTCGCCCTCTTTCACCACAAAGATGGAGGTGTAGAGCACGACCAGTGCGATGATGATGATCGCAATAACTGACTTACGCATCCTTATTCCCCCTGACGCTGGTAGTCGTTACGCTGCGCGTTAGCACGGCGTTGGTCCATAATGTCACCATCGTTCGAAGAAGGCGTTGTGTTCGCGCTGGAGCTGCCAGACGAGGCTGGCGGCAGACGCAGCAGGTTGTTGGCTCCGCTGTTGTCTTTTGCTGCCGGTGCAGAACCGCCTTTAAGCATCTGATCCAGCGGCAGGACCATCAGGTTTCCGCCTTTGTTGTCGTTAACCAGCACTTTACGCGTATGGCTCAGCACTTTTTCCATGGTCTCGATATAGAGACGCTCACGGGTAATTTCCGGCGCGGCTTTATATTCCGGCAGGATCTTCGCGAAGCGAGCCACTTCACCCTGTGCTTCCAGGATGGTCTGGGTCTTATACGCGCGCGCTTCTTCCAGAATACGCTGCGCCTGACCGTTTGCACGCGGCTGAACTTCGTTGGTGTACGCTTCCGCTTCACGGATGTACTGCTGTTCGTTTTCACGCGCGGCAATCGCATCGTCAAACGCCGCTTTCACCTCTTCCGGCGGACGTGCAGCCTGGAAGTTGACGTCCAGCAGGGTGATACCCATGTTGTACGGACGGATGGTCTCTTCCAGCTCGCGCTGGGTATCGCTACGAATAACGGTACGACCTTCGGTCAGGATACGGTCCATGGTGTATTTACCGATCACGCCACGCAGGGCGCTGTCGGTCGCCTGACGCAGGCTGTCATCCGCGCTGGTCACGCTAAACAGATAACGCTCAGGATCGGTCACGCGGTACTGGACGTTCATCTCAACGCGCACCACGTTTTCGTCAGAGGTCAACATCACGCCAGACGCCGCCAGTTCACGGACGGACTCCACGTTCACTGCGGTCACGTTATCAATGAAGGTCGGTTTCCAGTTCAGGCCCGGCTCAACCAGATGGCTGAACTTACCGAAACGGGTTACCACGCCGCGCTCTGCTTCTTTAATGGTGTAGAACCCGCTGGCTGCCCAGATGATGACTACCGCCGCGGCCACAATGCTTACTACGCGGCCACCCATAGGCGGGCGCGGACTCTGAGTGGAGTTGCCACCCGAGCCAGAACCTTTTCCTCCGCCAAGGCCACCAAGCTTTTTGCTCAGTTTGCGGAAGATATCATCCAGATCCGGCGGCCCCTGCTCGCGACCACCTTTGTTGCCATTTCCCCCAGAGTTGCCGCCTTGATTATTGCTGCTTCCCCACGGGTCGCGGTCTTGTCCGTTATTACCGGGCTGATTCCACGCCATGTATATGCTCCATATTTGTTATGCAAGGGCGAATTTTTCAGGCTTCCCCTTTCTGATCAGACGATATAGTCCGCCAGCGCAGGTTCTTGTTTACAGAGGCGACGCCAGTCAACGATCGGCATACGCACCTGCATCCCCACGCTGCCGTCATCCTCCATCCACTCTTTTTCTATCGCCTGAAGCTGATAAAACCGGCTACGCAGCCTGCCTTCCTGCGGCGGCAGTCGCAGCGTGTGCTGAGCTACCTCACCGGAAAGACGTTCTGTCAAAGCCTGGAAAAGCAGTGGCACACCAATCCCGGCCTGAGCAGATAGCCAGACCCGAATTGGTTTGTTCTCTTCATCTCGGTCAATACGCGGTTCGAAATCGTCCAGCATATCGATCTTGTTCATCACCAACAAAGTGGGAATTTCGTGGGCGTCAATCTCTTCGAGCACCACATTCACCGCGTCGATGTTCTCCTGCACGCGTACGTCAGCCGCATCAATCACGTGCAGCAGCAGGGTCGCCTGACGCGTCTCCTGCAACGTCGCTTTAAACGCCGCCACCAGATCGTGCGGCAGATGGCGGATAAACCCTACGGTATCCGCCAGTACCGTTTCACCGACGTCTGCGACGTCAATACGGCGCAGCGTAGGGTCCAGGGTCGCAAACAGCTGGTCTGCGGCATACACCTGGGCCTCGGTTATCTGGTTAAACAGGGTGGATTTACCGGCGTTGGTATAGCCCACCAGCGACACCGTTGGGATGTCGGCTTTGGTTCGCGCCCGACGCCCCTGTTCGCGCTGTTTCTCGACACGCTCCAGACGAGAAAGGATCTGGGTTATACGGCCACGCAGCAAACGACGGTCGGTTTCGAGCTGGGTTTCACCCGGGCCACGTAAACCAATCCCGCCTTTTTGTCTTTCAAGGTGTGTCCAGCCACGCACCAGACGCGTCGCCAGATGGCGCAACTGCGCCAGCTCAACCTGCAACTTACCCTCGTGGGTACGCGCACGCTGAGCAAAAATATCTAAGATCAACCCCGTGCGATCGATAACACGACATTCGCAGAGAGCTTCCAGGTTACGTTCCTGAGCCGGAGACAGCGCATGATCAAACAGCACGACTGATGCGCCGGTTGCTTTTACGGCATCCGCAATTTCAACTGCTTTACCTTCACCAACAAAGTACTTCGGGTGCGGCGCTTTACGGCTACCGGTAATCACCTGCATTGCTTCGACACCGGCGGAAGAGACCAGAGATTCAAACTCCTGGAGGTCTTCCATATCTTTGTCTTGCGAAAAATAGATGTGTACCAGCACCGCCTGCTCACCGGCGTCATAACGGTCAAACAAGCGTAAACCTCTCTAAAAAGATCAGCGGGGAACGCAGGATCCCTGGCTCCCCGTGTGGAAAACAGCCCAAAACCTTATTCGGTTTCTTCGCTGTCCTGCGCAGGAGCAGATGAACCCTGCGCGTTGCTGCCATGATGGTAGTTACTGCCAGTGCCGCCGCCAGCGTTATTGCTGTGATGAGATACCGGACGGGACGGAACAACAGTAGAAATCGCGTGCTTATAGACCATCTGGCTGACCGTGTTTTTCAACAGGATCACGAACTGATCGAAAGACTCAATCTGACCTTGCAGCTTAATACCATTCACCAAATAAATAGAAACTGGAACACGCTCCCGACGCAATGCGTTCAGGAACGGATCTTGTAAAGATTGCCCCTTAGCCATTCTATCTTTTCCTTATATGCTTGTTTTGTACTTAGAACCTTGCGATTCTGAAAAATTGCGCACGATACGGCTTAATTGTACACATTCAGTCAGCGATATCACCAATAACCTCAATCACTTCGTTTAACGCCTGTTGTGGTTTTTCACTGTCTAACCAGTGAACCCCCTCCCAACCGCGCAACCAGGTGATCTGGCGCTTCGCTAACTGTCTCGTGGCGCAAACACCTCGATAAACCATTTCATCGTATGAAATCTCGCCTTCAAGATACGACCACATCTGGCGGTATCCCACACAACGAATGGAAGGCATGTCCGTATGCAAATCTCCACGGGCAAAAAGCGCCCGCACTTCTGCTTCAAAATCTGAAGCCAACATCTGATGAAAACGCTGCTCAATTCGTTGATGGAGCAGTTCACGGCTCGCCGGGGCGATGGCGAACTGATGCACCTGATACGGCAGAGCGTCTCCTGACGTTTGCGTCAGTTCCGTTAAAGTTTTACCCGAAATGAAAAAAACTTCCAGTGCCCGGGAAAGCCTTTGCGGATCGTTTGGGTGGATCCGCGCTGCGGCAACCGGGTCAATCTCTTCCAGTTGCCTGTGCAAAACGTCCCCCCCCTGCTCTGCCGCCTGCCGCTCAATCTTCGCTCTCACTTCCGGATCGGCCGATGGCAGAGGCGATAACCCCTCCAGCAGCGCCTTAAAGTAGAGCATCGTGCCGCCAACTAACAGCGGTATGCGTCCCGCGGCGGTAATCTCGGCCATCTCGGCTAAGGCGTCGCGGCGAAAATCTGCTGCGGAGTAAGCCTGTGCCGGGTCGAGAATATCCAGTAAACGGTGCGGTGCCGCACGCAGTTCGTCTGCGTTGGGCTTCGCCGTGCCGATGTCCATTCCTCGGTAAATGAGGGCAGAATCAACGCTAATCAACTCTACTGGCAAAACTTTACGTAACTCAATGGCTAACGCCGTTTTACCGGAGGCCGTTGGCCCCATTAAAAAAATCGCCTTTGGCAGGCTCGCCTTACTTACATCAGTCATGTTTCAGGGCGGTCATCGCCGTTTTTAAATCAACAGGTTGTAACAAACCACCTGGCGGCGCTTTCACCAGTTGTGGACAGAGGCGTTCCACCTCTGCCAGAACGGTAATCGCCTGCGCCATACTCCACGGCGAATGTTCGCTGGCCAGATTGCGGGCGATCCACTGCGCGGTATCGGCGGCATCAAACGTCGTTTGTTGCGCCAGGTAGCCTATCAGTTCAGGAATCAAGTTTTGTAAATTTTGTTGGCGTAAGGGTAAAGGCACTGCGCGAATTGTCACATGCTGCGCGTCCAGTACGATTTCAATCCCCATTTCGGCAAGAAGCGCCTGGGCACGCTGCAAAACCCCTGTTTCTTCATGGTTTATTTTCAACCGAACCGGGATCAGTAACGGCTGAGCGCAGGCGGCGTTTTCCCCTGGCGTCAGTTGCGCCTGTTTAAGCCAGCGTTCCGCTACCGGCAACGCCAGCAGCATCAATTTCCCCTCACGTTCAAGCAGTGCCATGTCCGGGGCGACAATCGTCAATACCCGGCCAAAACTCTGGCTATGTCCGTCAAGGGAAGACGGGGATACCTCAATATGTTCTTTCCGTTCCACGGCTGGGGTGTCCAGCAATTTACGGTATAACGCCCCTTGCTGCTTTTGATACCCCGGCTGGGCATTTGGGTAGTTGGCGCCCGTCGGGCGCGGTGCGCTTCCCGCTGACGAAAAACGCGGAGCCACTGGTTCGCGCGCGACTGCGGGTTCAGCGAAATGGTTACGTCCGGCCGCCACGCGATTTTCTGGCAGCGATCGCGGTGCAGGAACGTCGTTTTCCAGCGGCAGCGTTGGCTCAGCCTGCTTCTGCAAAACGCTAACGACGCCCTGATAGATAAAATCATGCACCAGACGCGACTGGTGGAAACGCACCTCGTGCTTGGCGGGGTGCACGTTAACGTCAACCTGATGCGGGTCGATCTCCAGATAAAGCACAAAGGCGGGCTGTTGATCGGTGCCGAGCTTATCTTCACAGGCCTGGCGAATGGCGTGGTTAATCAGACGGTCGCGCATCATTCGACCGTTGACGTAGCAGTACTGAATCTCAGCAAACGCGGCGCTACTGGCGTTCGGATCGGCAACCCAGCCGCGCAGGGCCAAATCGCCATGCTGCCACTCAATGGCCAGCGCTTTTTCCAGGAACGGCGTGCCGCAGATGGCGCCCAGCCGACGCTCCTTTTGCCCGCCTTCCGCCACTGCCCGGTACTGACGCATCACCTTACCGTTATGACTGAGGTTAAGAGTGACATCAAAGCGTGCCAGCGCGATGCGGCGGATGATCTCGTCGATATGTCCGAATTCGGTCTTCTCGGTTCGCATAAACTTGCGCCGGGCGGGCGTGTTATAGAAAAGATCCAGCACTTCAAGCGTGGTGCCTACCGGGTGCGCCGCTGGTTTAACCGTGACGTCCATATCGCGCCCTTCGGCGTAGGCCTGCCAGGCTTCCTGCTGGTCGGCCGTGCGGGAGGTCAACGTTAAGCGGGAAACGGAGCTGATACTGGCCAGCGCTTCGCCGCGAAAACCCAGGCTGATAATCGCTTCCAGATCGTCAAGTGACGCAATTTTACTGGTGGCATGACGCGCCAGCGCCAGCACCAACTCGTCCTTTTTGATGCCACAGCCGTTATCACGAATGCGGATAAGCTTTGCGCCCCCGCGTTCAATATCGATATCAATGCGGGTCGCCCCTGCATCGAGGCTGTTTTCCACCAGCTCTTTCACCACCGATGCAGGGCGTTCCACCACCTCACCGGCGGCGATTTGGTTCGCGAGCTGCGGCGGTAGAACCTGAATCGGCATGAACTCTCCTTAATTAGTCGCGGTCATCTCACCCGGCAGCGCGGCGCTTGCCGTCTGGGCTGCCCCGCCCTGCGGCGCAGACTGAAGCGGATGCGCGTCAAAGTATTTACGCAGACCGTTATAAATCGCTTCAGCAATTTGCTGCTGATAGCTGTCGCTTCCCAGTAAACGCTCTTCACCGTGATTACTGATAAAACCCGTCTCTACCAGAATCGACGGAATATCCGGCGAACGCAGGACACCGAGGCTCGCATGTTCCGGACGACGCTTATGCAGCGATCCGACGCTTTGCAGCTGGTTGAGTACGTTAGTGGCGACATCATACCCGACGCGCTGAGAATGACCGAACTGTAAATCCAGCACCGCCTGGCTGAGATACGGATCGGCCTGGCTGTTTGCCAGCACATCGCCTGCCCCGCCTAACAGTTCAGACTGCTTCTCGTGCTCTTCAAGCCAGTTCGCCATTTCACTGTTGGCACGACGGTTCGACAGTACCCATACCGACGCGCCGGTGGCGTTACGGTTCGGCGCAGCATCCGCGTGAATCGACACCAGGAAGTTGGCGTTTTGCTTACGCGCCACATCCGAGCGTCCCATCACTGAAATAAAGTAATCTCCGTCGCGGGTCATGACCCCTTTAAACATCGGATCGTCATTCAGAAGCGCACGCAGCTTACGGGCAATGGCGATAGTGACGTTTTTCTCCCGCGTGCCGCCCGGGCCAATCGCGCCAGGATCTTGCCCGCCGTGTCCGGCGTCGATGGCGATAATCACTTTGTCGCCACTGACCGGCGTTCGCCGCGCGCTGACCGCCGGACGCGTCACCGTGTTGCTGCTGGTCACGGCGGTAAGTCGGTCATTTTGTGATTTAAACGGATTAAGGGCTGGCTCAGACGGCCTTGGGGTATAAACCGGCGCTTCTACGCGTTTTGCTACCACAGGTGCAGGCGGTGGCGGCGGCGGAACATCAGCATTAATGGTAAAAACCACCGTATAACTGGCGCCGTTTTGCTGCTTAACCGCCTTCGTTTTGCCCTTTTCGGTGAGATCGACCACCAGACGCAGAGACTGCGCATCCTTCGGCGTCCCCGAACGGATGCTTTTCACCAGATTGTTGCCGCTGAACTGGAGCGGCAGCCCCTGGATCACCCCGGACTGTTTAATATCGAGCGCCACGCTGCGGCTGTCGATTTGTGAGAAAGCATATTCAGGATCGCCCATAAAGCTGAAGGTAATGCGGGCCTGGCTATCGCCATTCGACACCTGAATATCCGAGAGGCTGGCCGCACCGGCCTGCGCGCACAGCAGAACCGTGGCTGCCAAAATCCAACCTTTAACGCGATTAATCATCCCGTTATCCCTACGCTCAACCGGCTAAACGCGCCAGTAAGGAACAGCCTGATGAGGAAACCGCACTGATGCGCGCCTCACGCCCTTGTGCCTGATAATCCAAGTGAATTTCGACATCCGGGTCAGGCAGCACACCCGCACCTTGTTGCGGCCACTCCACCAGGCAAATGGCGTCGTTGGCAAAGTAATCGCGGATCCCCATAAATTCCAGCTCCTCAGGATCCGCAAGACGATATAAATCAAAGTGGTACACCATGATATTTTCAAGCGTGTACGGTTCTACTAGCGTATAAGTCGGGCTTTTTACGTTCCCGTTATGGCCTAACGCCTGCAAAAAACCACGGCTGAAGGTTGTTTTACCCGCGCCTAAATCACCATACAGATAAATGACGGTCGCCCCCTGACAGGCCTGCGCCACGCGCTTGCCGAGATCTAAAGTGGCTTGTTCATCAGGTAAAGGAATCGCTCGATTAGTCATTTTCTACGTCAATCACATCCGGGTTAACAACACGCCGCAGCGTGCAAAAAAGATCGGTGGCCAGCATACCGCGCGTTCCGTAACGAGCAGCCAGCCTGTCAGCCGCCGCACCGTGGGCCACGCAGCCAGCACAGGCTGCATCATAAAGGGGAAGTTTCTGTCCGAGCAATGCGCCAATGATGCCAGAGAGCACATCACCCATGCCGCCGCTCGCCATGCCTGCATTACCGGCATCAACGATGCCCATCGCATCATCGCTGGCAATAACGGTCCCCGCCCCTTTCAAAACGACAACACCTCCGTAACGTTTTACCAGACGTTGGGCTGAAAGTAAGCGATCGCTTTCAATTTCTGCCACGCTACAGTTAAGCAGCCGTGCGGCTTCGCCGGGGTGTGGCGTCAGAATGCGATTGTGACGCGTATCCGGGTTTATTGCCAGAAGGTTAAGCGCGTCGGCATCCCAGAGCATCGGCTTACGAAAATTCTCGGCCTTTTGCAGGGCCTGTTTACCCCACTCCTGCTGACCCAGGCCCGGACCAATGACTACCACGTCCGCCCACTCAAGACCCTCTTCAATCGCCTGTGGGGCAAGCTCGTGGACCATCAGCTCCGGCCGCGCGGTAATAATCGGCGGAATGTTTTCGCTGCGGGTCAGCACGCGTACTAATCCGGCACCGCTGCGTAACGCGGCCTCTCCTGTCATGCGAATCGCACCTGCCGTGCCATGATCGCCACCGATAATCAGCAGCCGGCCATGATCACCCTTATGGGATGTGGGGCGGCGTGGAGGCAGCCACTGAGCAAGCAGGGAGGCATAAAAGCGGGTGATGTGGGTATCCTGTCCAGCCAGCCAGTTTTCCAGCCCCAGTGCGTTGTGATGTAACGTCCCCACGACATCCCGCGCTTTACCGGTAAGCAAACCCGGCTTCAGGGCGATAAAGGTCACGGTGTGCGCAGCCTCAATCGACACGCCCGGCGTCGCGCCGGTTTGCGCCATCAGGCCGGAGGGAATATCCAGCGCCACCACCGGGGCGGGGTGCGCATTAGCGTGGGTAATCAGCGCGGCGACGTCATCGCGAGGCGCGCGCATCAGCCCCGTCCCCAGCAGACCATCAACAATCACGTCGACATCCTCGGGCCAGATAATATCAGGCGCATGAATAATGCCCCCCGCATTCAGCCAGGCCTCTCTCGCCATGCCAGCCTCTTCCGGTAGCGGCTTGTCGCTCTCCAGCGCCAGCAGGGTAACGCGCAGCCCCGCCGCCACCGCAAGACGAGCCACCACATAGCCATCGCCACCGTTATTGCCGTGCCCGCACAGAATCAGGTAGTGCGAGGCATCCGGATAAGCCGTGCGCGCCACGTTAAACGCCGCCTCGCCCGCGCGCTGCATCAGTTCATAAAGGGTAATGCCGAGGCTGTCTGCGGCCTCTTTTTCGGCCCGACGGAGGTCATCCGCATGCCAGATGGAATGTGGTATACTTGCGGGGTTTTTCTTCACAGTATGGTCCGTCATGTCACAGCCCCTCGATCTCAGTGAATTAGCGCAAAAAATAAAACAGTGGGGTGCTGAACTGGGCTTCCAGAAGGTCGGTATTACCGATACCGACCTCTCTGCCAGCGAGCCTAAGCTACAGGCATGGCTGGATAAACAATACCACGGCGAGATGGAGTGGATGGCGCGCCACGGTATGATGCGTGCCCGCCCCCACGAGCTGTTGCCGGGTACGCTGCGCGTCATTAGCGTACGCATGAACTATCTGCCCGCTAACGCGGCCTTTGCGCGTACGCTAAAAAATCCTTCGCTGGGTTACGTCAGCCGATACGCGCTGGGACGTGATTACCATAAACTTCTGCGCAACCGTCTAAAAAAGCTCGGGGAAACCATTCAGCAGCACTGTGTTTCGCTGAATTTTAGACCCTTTGTCGATTCTGCGCCTATTCTTGAGCGCCCGATCGCCGAAAAAGCCGGGCTTGGCTGGACAGGTAAGCACTCACTTATCTTAAGCCGCGACGCGGGCTCATTCTTTTTCCTGGGTGAATTGTTGATTGATTTACCCCTGCCGGTAGACGGTCCGGTGGAAGAAGGGTGTGGCCGCTGCGTGGCCTGTATGACCATCTGCCCAACGGGCGCTATCGTTGAACCCTATACCGTTGATGCGCGCCGCTGTATCTCTTATCTCACTATCGAGCTGGAAGGTGCTATTCCAGAGGAATTTCGTCCGCTTATTGGCAACCGCATCTACGGCTGTGATGACTGCCAACTGATTTGTCCGTGGAACCGTTATTCACAGTTGACGGACGAAGAAGACTTCAGTCCCCGCAAGGCGTTACATGCCCCGCAGTTGATCGAACTGTTCGCCTGGAGCGAAGCCTGGTTCCTGAAGGTGACGGAAGGTTCCGCCATACGTCGTATCGGCCACCTGCGCTGGCTGCGTAATGTGGCCGTTGCGCTGGGTAATGCCCCATGGGATGAAGCCAATCTTCAGGCGCTTGAAAGCCGCAGAGGTGAGCACCCACTTCTTGATGAGCACATAGAATGGGCGATTGCGCAGCAAATTGAGAAGCGAAATGCCGGCGTGGTTGAAGTGCAGTTACCGAAGAAACAGCGCCTGGTCAGGGTGATTGAAAAAGGGCTGCCACGGGATGTGTGATATATTCACAGGCTGTGAATAAAAATAAGAATTCAGGCGCAATAAGGTCTAGCAAACAGGTCAAGTGATCTCAATAACATTTTGAAATCAAATTTTCTTCATAGATTACATTTAATTACGAAGATATTATTCACCCTGCTAACATTTTGTACAACTGGGATTTATCACAGTTTCTGTGGATAACTCTGTTTACAAGAGTGTTTCAGATACAATAGAAAACGTCCCCAACGAAGCATTTCGCTGTGGATAATTTAGGAAAGAAGAAGAATTTGGAGCGGGAAACGAGACTCGAACTCGCGACCCCGACCTTGGCAAGGTCGTGCTCTACCAACTGAGCTATTCCCGCTTGGGTATTCTGGTGCTGTGCGTATCTTGCGATACTTTCAAATTTTGGAGCGGGAAACGAGACTCGAACTCGCGACCCCGACCTTGGCAAGGTCGTGCTCTACCAACTGAGCTATTCCCGCTTGGGTGTTCTGGTGCTGGCGTATCTTGCGATACTTTTCAAATTTTGGAGCGGGAAACGAGACTCGAACTCGCGACCCCGACCTTGGCAAGGTCGTGCTCTACCAACTGAGCTATTCCCGCAAATCTGTACTGCTTTTGTTGCTGTCGTAACGTGTAATTCTCTGTCGTTACGGGAGGCGCATTATACGAGAAATCCGTTTAGCTGCAACCCCCCTCAAAGCGATTTTTTTGAAATTCAGTTCAAGTGCTTATTTAATCGGCAAGCTGAACAATTTAGCGACAAAAACCCGGCCAGGCAAGGCGCCGGATCGCAAAATTAAAGCTTAATAAAGTTTTCGCGATAGTACGCCAGCTCCGCAACAGACTCACGGATGTCGTCCATTGCCTGGTGCGTCCCCTGCTTTGTGAAGCCGTCGAGAATTTCCGGTTTCCAGCGGCGGGCCAGCTCTTTTAAGGTGCTCACATCCAGATAGCGGTAGTGGAAGTAGGACTCCAGCTCCGGCATGTACTTAAACAGGAAACGACGATCCTGCCCAATGCTGTTGCCACAGATAGGCGATTTTCCTGCCGGCACCCACTGCTTCAGAAACTCAAGCGTCGCCAGCTCCGCTTCGCGGTCGCCCAGAGTGCTGGCCTTCACGCGTTCCACCAGCCCGCTGCCAGTATGGGTACGCACGTTCCACTCATCCATCAGCGCAAGCTGGTCATCGGACTGGTGCACGGCAATCGTTGGGCCTTCCGCCAGAATATTGAGGTTAGCATCGGTGACCAGTGTGGCGATCTCAATAATGCGATCGCGCTCGGGATCCAGGCCGGTCATCTCCAGATCGATCCAAATCAGGTTGTTTTCGTCCGCGCTCATGTTATTTTCCACCCTTCTCGCTTAACCGGCAGTAGCAGGTTAACTAGTATTAATTAGAGTGTATCATAGAGGTTTTGCCCGCTATGGGCGACCAGGAGCCAGCGCGATTGAGTAAAAATAAACTCTCCAAAGGGCAGCAGCGCCGCGTGAATGCAAATCACCAGCGCCGTCTTAAAACCACTACGGAGAAGCCCGATTACGACGACAACCTGTTTGGCGAAGCGACGGAAGGCGTGGTGATTAGCCGCTTCGGTATGCATGCCGATGTCGAGTCTGCCGACGGGGACATCCACCGTTGCAATATCCGTCGCACCATCCGTTCCCTGGTGACCGGTGACCGCGTGGTCTGGCGTCCAGGCAAAGCGGCTGCGGAAGGGGTAACGGTTAAAGGTATCGTTGAAGCCGTGCATGAACGCACGTCGGTTCTGACCCGTCCTGATTTCTACGACGGCGTAAAGCCCATTGCCGCCAATATCAACCAGATCGTGATCGTTTCAGCGATTTTACCCGAACTTTCGCTCAACATTATTGACCGTTACCTGGTGGCCTGCGAAACGCTACAGGTTGAGCCGCTCATCGTGCTGAATAAAATCGATCTGCTGGATGACGAGGCCATGGCCTTTGTGAATGAGCAGATGGATATCTATCGCAATATTGGTTATCGCGTTTTGATGGTTTCCAGCCGCACCAAAGATGGCCTGAAGCCGTTAGAAGATGCGCTGACCGACCGCATCAGTATCTTTGCAGGGCAGTCTGGCGTGGGTAAATCGAGCCTGCTTAACAACCTGCTCGGCCTTCAGCAAGAAATCCTGACCAACGATGTGTCGGACGTCTCCGGGCTGGGCCAGCACACCACCACCGCCTCACGTCTCTATCACTTCCCGCACGGCGGCGATGTGATTGACTCCCCGGGTGTGCGTGAATTTGGTCTCTGGCATCTCGAGCCGGAACAAATCTTTAACGGATTTGTCGAATTCCATGACTATATAGGCGCTTGCAAATACCGCGACTGTAAACATGACAACGATCCGGGCTGCGCCATCCGCGAAGCGGTGGAGAACGGTGAAATAGCGGAAACCCGTTTCGAAAATTACCATCGTATTCTCGAAAGCATGGACCAGGTAAAAACGCGTAAAAACTTTTCTGATTCTGATAACTGACAACTAAGCTAAGCGTCGCTAAAATCGTCCCCTTTTTTCAGGTTCCGGCAGCGTACTGCCGGATCAGGAACGACAAAACAATGGCCTGGAGGCTACCTTGTTAAACTCATTTAAACTTTCGCTTCAATACATTCTGCCTAAACTGTGGCTCACTCGCCTGGCGGGCTGGGGCGCGAGCAAACGAGCGGGCTGGCTGACCAAACTGGTCATCGACCTGTTCGTGAAATACTACAAGGTCGACATGAAAGAAGCGCAGAAGCCGGATACGGCAAGCTACCGCACCTTCAACGAATTTTTTGTGCGTCCGCTGCGCGACGAAGTGCGCCCGCTGAATACCGACCCGAACGTGCTGGTGATGCCTGCTGACGGCGTGATCAGCCAGCTGGGTAAAATTGAAGACGACAAAATTTTGCAGGCGAAAGGCCATAACTACAGCCTGGAAGCGCTGCTGGCCGGTAACTACATAATGGCGGATCTGTTCCGCAACGGGACTTTCGCGACCACCTATCTCTCCCCACGCGACTACCACCGCGTTCATATGCCGTGTAACGGCATCCTGCGCGAGATGATCTACGTGCCGGGGGATCTGTTCTCTGTAAACCACCTGACGGCGCAAAACGTCCCTAACCTGTTTGCCCGTAACGAGCGCGTCATCTGCCTGTTTGATACTGAATTTGGCCCAATGGCGCAGATTCTGGTAGGTGCTACCATTGTGGGCAGCATCGAAACCGTCTGGGCGGGCACCATTACGCCGCCACGCGAAGGCGTGATCAAGCGCTGGACCTGGCCTGCCGGGGAAGAAGAAGGTTCTGTGGCCCTGCTGAAAGGTCAGGAGATGGGCCGCTTCAAGCTGGGCTCAACGGTAATCAACCTGTTCGCACCGGGCAAAGTTAACCTTGTCGACGAGCTGGAAAGCCTGTCCGTGACCAAACTCGGCCAGCCTCTGGCAGTATCGACGGAGGTCTTTGCAACGCCAGACGTTGCGCCAGCCCCGTTGCCGGAAGAAGAGATCAAAGCCGAGCACGATGCCAGCCCGCTGGTTGACGACAAAAAAGACGAAGGTTAACAACAGAAGGATCGCTGACGTGCGCCCGATTATCGTATTACTGATGGCCTGGTGCCTCAGCATGGGGGCGTACGCAGCGACGGCCCCCGACGCCAAACAGATAACCCAGGAGCTGGAGCAGGCAAAAGCGGCGAAACCCGCTCAGCCGGAGGCCGTTGAGTCGCTCCAGTCTGCACTGAACGCACTTGAGGAACGAAAGGGTTCTCTTGAGCGCGCCCAGCAATATCAGCAGGTTATCGACAACTTCCCCAAACTCTCTCAGACCCTGCGCTCGCAGTTAAACAGCCTGCGTGATGAACCACGCCAGGTACCCGCAGGGATGACGTCCGAGGCGCTGAATCAGGAGATCCTGCAAGTCAGCAGCCAGCTGCTGGAAAAAAGCCGTCTGGCACAGCAGGAGCAGGAACGGGCGCGTGAAATTGCCGACTCTCTCAGTCAGCTTCCACAGCAGCAAACCGATGCCCGCCGTCAGTTAAATGAGGTGGAACGCCGCATTGGGACGCAGACCGGCAACACCCCGCAGAATCAGGCCCAAAATCTTGGGCTACAGGCGGAATCCGCCAGACTAAAAGCGCTGGTTGATGAACTGGAGCTGGCACAGCTTTCTGCTAACAACCGCCAGGAGCTGTCGCGGATGCGTTCGGAACTGGCGCAGAAGCAGAGCGAACAGCTGGATGCGTATCTCCAGGCGCTGAGAAATCAACTCAACAGCCAGCGTCAGCGTGAAGCTGAACGTGCGCTGGAAAGCACCGAGTTGTTGGCCGAAAACAGCGCTAACCTGCCCGACAGCATCGTCGCCCAGTTTAAGGTTAACCGCGAGCTTTCTGCCGCGCTGAATCAGCAGGCGCAGCGCATGGATTTGGTGGCCTCGCAGCAGCGTCAGGCCACTAATCAAACCCTCCAGGTTCGTCAGGCTCTCAACACGCTGCGTGAACAGTCCCAGTGGCTTGGCTCATCAAACCTGTTGGGCGAAGCGTTACGCGCACAGGTGGCTCGTCTGCCAGAGATGCCAAAACCGCAGCAGCTTGATACGGAGATGGCGCAGCTGCGCGTTCAGCGTCTTCATTATGAAGACCTTCTTAATAAGCAGCCGCAAATCCGCCAAATCCGTCAGGCTGACGGACAGCCGCTCACCGGCGAGCAAAGCCGTATTCTGGAAGCGCAGCTGCGCACCCAACGCGAACTGCTCAATTCCCTGTTGCAGGGGGGCGATACGCTGATCCTCGAGCTCACCAAGCTGAAAGTCTCAAACAGCCAGCTGGAGGACGCGCTGAAAGAGGTCAACGAAGCCACGCACCGTTACCTGTTCTGGACATCCGACGTGCGGCCGATGACCTTCGCCTGGCCGATTGAGATCGTGCAGGATCTGCGCCGCCTCATTTCGCTGGACACCTTCAGCCAGCTGGGTCTCGCCAGCGTGATGATGCTCACCAGTAAGGAGACCATCTTCCCGCTGCTGGGGGCACTGATTCTGGTGGGTTTCAGTATTTATTCCCGTCGCCACTTCACCCGTTTCCTTGAGCGCTCCAGCGCCCGGGTGGGGAAAGTGACACAGGATCACTTCTGGCTGACGCTGCGTACAGTGTTCTGGTCAATTCTGGTCGCGTCTCCGCTGCCGGTGCTGTGGATGACGCTCGGATACGGCCTGCGTGAAGCCTGGCCCTATCCGCTTGCCGTCGCAATTGGCGATGGCGTGACCGCCACCGTTCCGCTGCTGTGGGTGGTGATGATTTGCGCCACGTTTGCGCGGCCAAATGGTCTGTTCATCGCTCACTTTGGCTGGCCGCGTAATCGCGTGGCGCGGGCGATGCGCTATTACCTGATGAGCATCGGGCTGATTGTGCCGCTAATTATGGCGCTGATCATGTTCGATAATCTCAATGACCGGGAGTTCTCCGGCTCGCTGGGACGGCTGTGCTTTATGCTGATCTGCGGGGCATTAGCGGTAGTGACGCTCAGCCTGAAGCGCGCCGGGATCCCGCTTTATCTCGACAAGTCCGGCAGTGGCGATAACATGTTTAACCGTCTGCTGTGGAACCTGCTGCTTAGCGCGCCGCTGGCGGCGATGCTGGCGGCGGCTGTCGGTTATCTCGCCACATCGCAGGCGCTGCTCGCACGGCTGGAAACGTCAGTAGCTATCTGGTTCCTGCTGCTGGTGGTCTACCATGTAATTCGCCGCGGCATGCTGATCCAGCGTCGTCGTCTGGCGTTTGACCGTGCCAAACATCGTCGCGCAGAAATACTGGCTCAGCGCGCGCGGGGTGAGGAAGAGCCGAACCACGTCAACAGCACCGAAGGGACTTCAGACGCCGATGACGTCGAACTGGATCTCGATGCGATCAGTACCCAGTCCCTGCGGCTGGTACGCTCAATTCTGATGCTGGTTGCCCTGCTGTCGGTGATCTTCCTGTGGTCGGAAATCCACTCTGCGTTTGGCTTCCTGGAGAACATCTCTTTGTGGGATGTGACGTCGACGGTGCAGGGGGTCGAAAGCCTGGAGCCCATCACCTTAGGGGCCGTGCTGATTGCGATTCTGGTACTCATTATCACCACGCAGCTGATCCGTAACTTCCCTGCCCTGCTGGAGCTGGCGCTGTTGCAGCATCTGGATTTAACCCCCGGCACAGGCTATGCGATCACCACCATTACCAAGTATTTAATCATGCTGTTTGGTGGGCTGGTTGGCTTCTCGATGATTGGTATCGAATGGTCAAAACTGCAATGGCTGGTTGCCGCCCTGACCGTAGGCCTGGGCTTTGGTTTACAGGAGATCTTTGCCAACTTCGTCTCGGGTCTGATCATTCTGTTTGAAAAGCCGATTCGAATTGGCGATACGGTGACCATCCGCGATCTGACCGGCAGCGTCACCAGGATCAACACCCGCGCCACCACCATCAGCGACTGGGACCGTAAAGAGATCATCGTCCCGAACAAAGCGTTTATCACCGAGCAGTTTATCAACTGGTCGCTGTCTGACTCCGTCACGCGTGTGGTGCTGACCGTACCCGCTCCGTCGGATGCCAACAGCGAAGAGGTGACGCAGATCCTGTATACGGCTGCTGAACGCTGTTCGCTGGTAATCGACAACCCGCCGCCGGAAGTCTTCCTGGTTGATTTGCAGCAGGGGATCCAGATTTTCGAGCTGCGTATCTACGCCGCCGAGATGGGACACCGTATGCCGCTGCGCCATGAGATCCACCAGCTGATCCTGGCTGGCTTCCGCGAGCACGGAATTGATATGCCGTTCCCACCTTTCCAGATGCGTCTGGAAACGCTGGACGGACGTAAGACGGGAAGAACGTTGACGTCTGCGGCGCGTTCGCGCCCGGCGGGAAGTTTATAATCCATTTCCCCCTCCCTTCCGGGAGGGGTTTTTTCATCCGCTATGCCACTCCTGCCACGCAGGTCATCATGCGGCGGCGGTAGTTCTCATAAATCCCCATTGCCAGCAGCGAGAAGAAGATCGGTCCGCCAACCATCCACAGCGTGCTGCTCCAGTCATTTGCCTCAACCACGGGCTGAATGACGGTAAAGATGTTGGCGAACGCGACGACCAGCACCACAACAGTGGTCGCCAGCAGCGTCGCCACGCGGGTTTTGAAGATCACAAACGGTCGCTCCAGATCCCGCTTCGCCTTAAAGAACGGGAACGCCAGCGCCAGGAATAGGTACGGAAGCGTCATCGATACGTTTGCCATCAGGGTCAGCTTGTTATAGAACGCCGACGCGGTATCGCCGCCAAAGGACACCAGCAGAATGAACACGCACACCAGCAGGCACTGCATCCACATCGCGTTGGCAGGCATACCGGCAGCATTCAGCTGCGTCATACGTGCGGGCCACAGCGCCTTTGGCGTCCCCTGAATAATCGCTTTCAGCGGCGAGTAGATCAGCGTGAAGAACGCGCCAGTATAGGCGAGGAACATCGACAAACCGGTAATCCGCGCAAACCAGATCCCCAGGGTGGCCGACGTTTCCGGCGCGAGATCCATGGCGTTGCCCAGCGTCACCCCCAGGCTTTTCATCAACACGTAGGTAATGTTGCCGAGGTTGGTGGTGTTATTGCTCAGTACCTGCTGCCAGTTGGTGCTGACGCCCCAGAGGAAAATCGCCAGCGAGTAGCCAATGGAAATGACGATGGCGGCAAAGATAATGCCTTTGGCAAAGTTCTTTTCCGGGTTTTCGGTTTTATCGACCAGCCCGCCCACGGCTTCAATTCCACCGTAAGCAAAGATGGCAAACACCACGAAGGAGAGCATGGCCAGCCCGGACTGGTAACCCGGATTAGGCGATGAAACGAAGTTGACTTCCTGTGCGAAATGCCCGCCGTTCAGGCACAGAATAGCGATACTGACCAGCAGCAGCACCAGGTTCAGGCACATCACGGAAATTCCGCCAACGGCAGTGATACGGGCAATTTTGTTGATGCCTTTCGAGGCCACAAGCGTGACAACCACCATCCAGCACACCGCCAGAATACCGACCACCTGTGTGGAACTCAGCCCCGCCAGAGACCAGACCTGCGTTTTATCCGCACCGAAGAGAAACGTTGAGAACGGCACCCAGACCTTGGCCGCCGTGCTGACCATCCAGACGACATAGGATGAAAACCACATGAACGTACCGATAAACGCATAACGCGGACCGACGCTGTTGTTCATCCACGAATAGATGCCGCCTTCTTCTTTCCTGTACGCCGACCCCATCTCCGCCATCATTAGCGCAAACGGAATAAAGAAGAACAGCGCGGAAACGATATAAAACGGCGTCGCGCTGTAGCCCATCAGATAAAACGCGGACGGGCTATTGGCAAAGCCAAAAACTGACGTAAAAATCATCAGGATGAGCCCGGTAAGGGTCATTTTTTTGAGTGAGTGAGACATATAACCATCCGAAACGGAATTAAACTGCGCGGATGGTAGCAGATGACCAGACAAATATTGTGTCTATCCGAGTCAAATTAAGAAAAAGACCCGTGCATAGAGAAGATAGTAGTTTTTAATGTGGCAGAGTTAAATGACCAAGTAGGCCGGGTAAGCGACAGCGCCACCCGGCAATCCTTTATGCGCGATCGACCGTAAAGGCAATCACATCGCCCAGTTGTTCTGCGCCCAGCGCCAGCATGACCAGGCGATCCACACCCAGCGCCACGCCGGAGCAGTCCGGCAGACCGGCTTTAAGCGCTTCCAGCAGGTTGGTGTCAATCGGCTGCTGCGGCAGACCGCGCGCGTTGCGCTTGCGGTTATCCTGCTCGAAACGCTGTTGCTGTTCGCGCGCGTCGGTCAGCTCATGGAAACCGTTCGCCAGCTCGATGCCTTTAAAGTACACCTCAAAGCGCTCCGCCACGCGGTGATCTTCGGTGCTGATCTGCGCCAGTGAAGCCTGGCTGGCCGGGAAGTGATAGACAAACGTCGGACGATCTTTGCCAATCTGCGGTTCAACACCAAAGGTGAACAGCAGTTGCAGCAGCGTGTCGCGATCCTCTTCGTTATCCGCCACGTTGCTCAGATCCAGTTTTGCCGCCACTTCACGCAGCTGTGTTTTATCAGCCGACAGCGGATCAATTTCCAGATGACGCTGGAAGGCCTGCTGATAGGAGAGCGTTTCAGCTTCCGCACAATCCAGCACCTGTTGGAGCAGATCGTCGACTTCGTTCATCAGACGATACATGTCGTAGTGCGGGCGGTACCACTCCAGCATAGTGAATTCCGGATTATGGTGTCGGCCCATCTCTTCATTACGGAAGCTACGGCACAGCTGATAGACCGGACCACACCCGGCCGCCAGCAGACGCTTCATATGGTATTCCGGGCTGGTCATCAGATACAGATTCATGCCCTGAGAGTGGCCTGGGCCAACAAAACGGGTTTCAAACGGGACCAGATGAATATCCGTGACCGTCGCCTGACTCATGCACGGCGTTTCCACCTCCAGGACGCCGCGATCTGCAAAGAAGCGGCGTATCTCCGCCATAATTGCTGCGCGCTTTAGCAGGTTTGGAATGGATGCGCTCGGCTGCCAGGTGGCCGTTTCGCTCATGAGTTATTTCTCCGTTTTCAGACAAGGGCACGAAGTCTACTCGCAAGCCGGGGCAGAGACAAATTTTGCACAGTAAAAGCCCCTTTTCATTGCACAGAGAAATACTGTGACGCCATTCATTAATCACGATGATAAATCACCGCACAGAACAGCAAAAAAATCGAACACGTCAAATTTCCCTCACTTCTACGCGGTTATACTGTTTTACCCATAAAGGAGCAGTGGAATCGCTTCCGCAATCGTCCGTTCGGGCAGGTGAACGTCCTTTAGCTCATCACGTTGCGGGAAAACCAAAATCTGGAGGAATGTCGTGCAAACTTTTCAAGCCGATCTTGCCGTAATAGGCGCTGGCGGGGCTGGATTACGCGCTGCAATTGCTGCGGCACAAGCCAATCCGAACGCCAAAATCGCATTGATTTCAAAAGTCTATCCGATGCGCAGCCACACGGTAGCCGCAGAGGGAGGATCCGCCGCCGTCGCGCAGGATCATGACAGCTTCGAATACCATTTCCACGACACGGTTGCAGGGGGCGACTGGCTTTGCGAACAGGATGTCGTTGATTACTTCGTGCACCATTGCCCAACGGAAATGACCCAGCTGGAACAGTGGGGATGTCCATGGAGCCGCCGTCCGGACGGGAGCGTCAACGTCCGCCGCTTCGGTGGCATGAAGATCGAACGCACCTGGTTTGCTGCCGATAAGACCGGCTTCCACATGCTGCACACCCTGTTCCAGACCTCCCTCCAGTTCCCACAAATCCAGCGCTTTGACGAACATTTCGTTCTCGACATTCTGGTCGACGACGGTCATGCGCACGGACTGGTAGCAATGAACATGATGGAAGGCACGCTCGTCCAGATCCGCGCTAAGGCGGTGGTGATGGCAACGGGCGGTGCGGGCCGCGTATACCGCTACAACACCAACGGCGGCATCGTCACCGGTGACGGTATGGGCATGGCGCTCAGCCACGGCGTCCCGCTGCGTGATATGGAGTTTGTCCAGTATCACCCAACCGGCCTGCCGGGCTCCGGTATTCTGATGACGGAAGGCTGCCGCGGCGAAGGCGGTATTCTGGTCAACAAAAACGGCTATCGCTATTTGCAGGATTACGGCATGGGTCCGGAAACCCCGCTTGGCGAGCCGAAAAACAAATACATGGAACT
Source organism: Enterobacter sp. DSM 30060 (assembly GCF_013375955.1). Taxonomy (NCBI): domain Bacteria; kingdom Pseudomonadati; phylum Pseudomonadota; class Gammaproteobacteria; order Enterobacterales; family Enterobacteriaceae; genus Enterobacter; species Enterobacter sp. DSM 30060. The sequence continues at coordinate 2,198,261 of NZ_CP056118.1, read as the reverse complement.
CGGCCCACGCGACAAAGTCTCTCAGGCTTTCTGGCACGAGTGGCGCAAAGGCAATACCATCTCAACGCCGCGCGGCGACGTGGTACATCTCGACCTGCGTCATCTCGGCGAGAAGAAACTGCTGGAGCGTCTGCCGTTTATCTGCGAGCTGGCGAAAGCCTATGTGGGCGTCGACCCGGTGAAAGAGCCGATCCCGGTGCGTCCAACCGCGCACTACACCATGGGCGGTATCGAAACCGACCAGCAGTGCGAAACCCGCATCAAAGGGCTGTTTGCGGTGGGTGAGTGTTCCTCCGTCGGTCTGCACGGCGCAAACCGTCTGGGCTCGAACTCGCTGGCTGAGCTGGTGGTCTTTGGTCGCATGGCGGGCGAACGCGCGATGGAGCGTGCCGCAACGGCAGGTGAAGCTAACAGCGCGGCGCTGGATGCGCAGGTTGCAGACATCGAAAAACGCCTGAAAGGCCTGGTGAACCAGGAAGGTAACGAAAACTGGTCGAAGATCCGCGACGAAATGGGGCTGTCGATGGAAGAAGGCTGCGGGATCTACCGTACGCCAGAGCTGATGCAGAAAACCGTCGACAAGCTGGCAGAACTCCAGGAACGCTTCAAGCGCGTGCGCATCACCGACACCTCCAGCGTCTTCAATACCGACCTGCTCTATACCATTGAACTGGGCCACGGCCTGAACGTCGCAGAGTGTATGGCCCATTCCGCCCTGGCGCGTAAAGAGTCCCGCGGCGCACACCAGCGCCTGGATGAGGGCTGCACCGAACGTGACGACGTCAATTTCCTTAAACATACTCTCGCCTGGCGCGATGCGGATGGTACCACCCGTCTGGACTACAGCGACGTGAAAATCACTACGCTGCCACCGGCGAAACGCGTGTACGGTGCAGAAGCAGAAGCCGCCGATAAGAAGGAGAAGGCGAATGGCTGAGATGCAAAAACTGAAAGTTGAAGTGGTGCGCTACAACCCGGAAGTGGACGCCGCGCCGCACAGCGCTTTCTATGAAGTCCCTTACGACGAGCAAACCTCCCTGCTGGATGCGCTCGGCTATATCAAAGATAACCTGGCCCCGGACCTGAGCTACCGCTGGTCCTGCCGCATGGCAATCTGCGGCTCCTGCGGCATGATGGTCAACAAAGTGCCGAAGCTGGCGTGTAAAACTTTCCTGCGTGATTACACCAAGGGCATCAAGGTTGAAGCGCTGGGCAACTTCCCGATTGAGCGCGATCTGGTGGTCGACATGACCCACTTTATCGAAAGCCTCGAAGCGATTAAGCCGTACATCATCGGCAACCCGCGCACGCCGGATCAGGGGCCAAACACCCAGACGCCCGCGCAGATGGCGAAATACCATCAGTTTTCCGGCTGCATCAACTGCGGCCTGTGCTACGCCGCCTGTCCACAGTTTGGCCTGAACCCTGAGTTTATCGGCCCGGCCGCCATTACCCTGGCGCACCGCTATAACGAGGACAGCCGCGACCACGGCAAAAAAGAACGTATGGCACAGCTTAACGGCCAGAACGGGGTCTGGACCTGCACGTTTGTCGGTTACTGCTCCGAAGTCTGTCCGAAGCATGTCGACCCGGCCGCCGCCATTCAGCAGGGAAAAGTGGAAAGCTCGAAAGACTTTCTTATCGCTACCCTGAAACCACGCTAAGGAGTGCATGATGACGACTAAACGCAAAGCCTACGTGCGACCAATGCCGTCCACCTGGTGGAAAAAACTGCCGTTTTATCGCTTCTATATGCTGCGTGAAGGCACGGCTGTTCCCGCGGTCTGGTTCAGCCTCGAACTGATGTACGGGGTGTATGCCCTCAAGCACGGCCCGGAAGCCTGGGCCAGTTTTGTGGGTTTCCTGCAAAACCCAATCATCGTAGTTCTGAATCTGATTGTGCTCGCAGCCGCGCTACTGCATACCAAAACCTGGTTTGAACTGGCGCCAAAAGCAGCGAACATCATTGTAAAAGGCGAAAAAATGGGGCCAGAGCCGGTTATTAAAGGGCTCTGGGCAGTGACGGCCGTTGTCTCTGTGGTCATTCTGTTTGTCGCACTGTTCTGGTAAGGAGACTACTGTGATCAATCCAAATCCAAAACGTTCAGATGAGCCGGTCTTCTGGGGGCTGTTTGGCGCAGGCGGCATGTGGAGCGCCATTATTGCCCCGGTCATTATCCTGCTGGTCGGTATTATGCTGCCGCTGGGGCTGTTTCCGGGCGATGCGCTGAGCTATGAGCGCGTACTGGCCTTTGCGAGCAGCTTTATTGGCCGGGTGTTCATCTTCCTGATGATCGTCCTGCCGCTGTGGTGTGGTCTGCACCGTATCCACCATGCGATGCACGATCTGAAAATCCATGTGCCAAGCGGTAAATGGGTCTTCTACGGTCTGGCGACCATTCTGACGGTCGTCACGTTGATTGCCGTGGTCACCATCTGACTGAACAGGCCCGCCATCCGGCGGGCTTTTTACTTTTTCATCTTCTCCACCAGCCACCGGGAAAATTCGCGCATGGCAGGCGTTTCTGCCCGGGACTGCAATCGGGTAAGCCAGTAACTGCCGAGCTCAATCTGCGTTGCAAAGGGCTGCACAATGCGCTCGCTGGCTAACAGATGGGTAAACATATCGACAGGTGCAATGGCAATACCTACCCCTGCCTGAGCGGCCTCCAGCATGGTCACGGATGAATCAAATACCATCACACGGTGCGTTGGCGAAGGGGGGTGCTCGCCGGCCGCCTGCATCCACGCGGTCCACTCGTCGCGTCGGTAGGAGCGCAGCAGCGTAAACCTGAGGATGTCGGCCGGACAGTGCAGACTGGTGGCGATATCGGGCGTACACAGCGGCGCGAGCGGCGCATGACAAAGAAATTCAGCCTCGGTGCCATGCCACGCCCCGCCACCGTAGCGGATCGTATAGTCAAGCCCTTCGGCAGCCGGATCAACGCGGTTGTTATGGGTGGAAAGCTGAAGATCGATGTGCGGATAGCCACGGCGAAAATCGTCCAGCTGTGAGAATAAAACCCCGATGGCAAACGTACCCACCACGCCGATTTTCAGCTTCTCCTGCGCACGATGGTTAGCGAAGCGATCCAGCATTCCGGCTATACGATCGAACGAATCATTCAGTACCGGCAGTAAGTTTTCTCCCTCGGTAGTCAACATCAGCCCGCGCGACACGCGAACGAACAGCTGACAGTTCAGGTGCTGCTCCAGCGTTTTCACATGCTGGCTAATGGCTGAATGGGTCACGTTCAGCTCAATGGCCGCATGCGTAAAGCTGAGATGTCTCGCGGCGGCTTCAAAGGCTCGAAGCGAATTGAGGGGGAGATAGCTTCGCGTCATGGTCTCTTCCGTTAGAAAAATTAACAGCTAATGCTAAATTTAACCGTTTGTCAGGCACAGTCAAATCCAACAGACTACGCCTGTCTGACGGGCCCGGACATCCCCTTGACTCGCTATTACGGAAGATTACTGATGATGAAAAAATCTCTTTGCTGCGCCCTGCTGCTCGGCATCTCTTGCTCTGCTCTCGCCGCGCCAGTGTCAGAAAAACAGCTGGCGGAGGTGGTCGCGAATACGGTTACCCCGCTGATGAAAGCCCAGTCGATTCCAGGCATGGCGGTGGCCGTTATTTATCAGGGTAAACCGCACTATTACACGTTTGGCAAAGCCGATATCGCGGCTAATAAACCCGTTACGCCTCAGACTCTGTTCGAGCTGGGTTCTATAAGTAAAACCTTCACCGGGGTTTTAGGAGGGGATGCCATTGCTCGCGGTGAAATTTCGCTGGACGATCCGGTGACCAGATACTGGCCACAGCTGACGGGCAAGCAGTGGCAGGGGATTCGTATGCTGGATCTCGCAACCTACACCGCTGGCGGCCTGCCGCTACAGGTACCGGATGAGGTCACGGATAATGCCGCCCTGCTGCGCTTTTATCAAAACTGGCAGCCGCAGTGGAAGCCTGGCACAACGCGTCTTTACGCCAACGCCAGTATCGGTCTTTTTGGCGCGCTGGCGGTCAAACCTTCCGGCATGGGCTATGAGCAGGCCATGACGACGCGGGTCCTTAAGCCGCTCAAGCTGGACCATACCTGGATTAACGTTCCGAAAGCGGAAGAGGCGCATTACGCCTGGGGCTATCGTGACGGTAAAGCGGTGCGCGTTTCGCCGGGAATGCTGGATGCACAAGCCTATGGCGTGAAAACCAACGTGCAGGATATGGCGAACTGGGTCATGGCAAACATGGCGCCGGAGAAGGTTGCTGATGCCTCACTTAAGCAGGGCATCTCGCTGGCGCAGTCGCGCTACTGGCGTATCGGGTCAATGTATCAGGGTCTGGGCTGGGAGATGCTCAACTGGCCCGTGGAGGCCAACACGGTGATCGAGGGCAGCGACAGTAAGGTGGCGCTGGCACCGCTGCCCGTGGCAGAAGTGAATCCACCGGCTCCCCCGGTCGAAGCGTCCTGGGTCCATAAAACGGGCTCTACTGGCGGGTTTGGCAGCTACGTGGCCTTTATTCCTGAAAAGCAGATCGGTATTGTGATGCTCGCGAATAAAAGCTATCCGAACCCGGCACGCGTTGAGGCGGCATACCATATCCTCGACGCGCTACAGTAAAACATTGCGGGTGGCGCTGCGCTTACCCGGTCTACACAACGCATGAACTTTGTAGGCCGGGTAAGGCGAAGCCGCCACCCGGCAAAACACCCTGCACAATCTCCCGCATTTTCCCTGCTGTCATCTACACTTAACAAAAAACAGTAAGGAAACTCCTATGCGCATTCTGCCTGTTATTGCCGCAGTAACAGCCGCGTTTTTAGTGGTTGCTTGCAGTTCCCCTACTCCTCCGCCTGGCGTCACGGTAGTCAGTAATTTCGACGCACAGCGCTTCCTCGGCACCTGGTATGAAATCGCCCGACTGGACCATCAGTTCGAACGGGGCTTAGAAAAAGTCACGGTCAGCTACAGCGCGATGGATGACGGCGGGATCCGGGTCATTAACCGCGGCTATAACCCGGATCGCCAGATGTGGCAGCAGTCAGTTGGTCAGGCCTATTTCACCGGCGCATCTAACCGCGCGGCCATGAAAGCCTCTTTCATCGGCCCATACTACGGCGGGTATAACGTCATTGCGCTGGACAGAGAGTACCGCCACGCGCTGGTCTGTGGGCCGGATCGCAACTATCTGTGGCTCCTCTCACGCACGCCAACGATCTCGGCGGAAATGAAACAGCAGATGCTGGACATAGCGACCCGGCAAGGGTTTGATGTGACGAAGTTAATCTGGGTAAAACAGCCGCATTAGTGCGTACTGAGTTTTAACCCGATGATACCCGCGACAATCAACGCGAGGCTGGCGATGCGCGCCAGACTCGCAGACTCCCCCAGCAGCAGAATGCCGGTAATGGCAGCCCCTACCGCGCCAATTCCCGTCCAGACAGCGTAAGCTGTGCCGACGGGTAAGGTTCGCATCGCCCATGACAGCATGACGATACTGACAATCATTGCGGCGATAGTGATGACGCTGGGCGTCAGGCGGGTAAAACCGTGGGTGTACTTCAGACCAATTGCCCATACCACTTCGAGCAAACCAGCAATAACAAGAACGATCCAGGACATTTCAGGCTCCTTAACTTAAAGGCAAGTTGGGGCCGTCCCCGATGAGTGAAGCGCTTACGGGTCGTCCCGCAAGGCAGAAGTTGCGCCTTATATTTTGGTTAGCGTGGAATTTTTTTTCAAACTTTTTCTGCTGAACACCTTAAAGCAAGAAATAGCCTCAGTAAGGCACGTAGTTCAGGCATTTATGACTCATCCGACTTCTCTATGATGATAGGCTTTCTGATGGCAGGAAGCCAAACCACTAGCCGACTGCGAAAATTTTATGTTCAAAATTCTTTTGATTGACCGTTGTCACTTCACCCGCGCGGGATTTGAAGCCTGGGTCAATCATTCAGACCTGTTTTCGGGTCATTTCGTCGTAACCGGGGTAAATAATCTTTTCCTCGCCAGAGAGCATATCCTGCAATGGAAACCTGCGCTGGTCATCGCTGATTTATCTGGCTTCCGGCAGGATTTACACCATTTTCAGCAGCTTTCCTCCCTGCTAATTGCCAGCGAAACACTGCCTTTTATTATGCTTCAATCAGGGCAGGAGCAGGATATGACTGATTATCTGGCGCAGTTCCCGATATGGTCTTCGCTCTCCAAAAATACCGATCTGGAAGCACTGGCGGCGGTGATAAACGATGCGCTAACGTCATGCGCGAGCGCGGAGCTACCGAAAATGGCGGCACCGTTGCTGACGCGTCAGGAAGAAAGAGTTCTGACCTTGTGGATGGATGGTGCGAGCAACCAGAAAATTGCCAGCAATCTTCGCATTAACGGAAAAACGGTATATACGTACAAACGCAATATCCGCATGAAGCTGCATATGGATACGCGCTACTCGCCGTTTTTATCGCTACAGGAAGTGGAGAATTGACGGTACGGTGTAATAACTTGCCGTACCGTCGCTTACATTAGTTCTGAGCTTTAGTTGCTGCGCCAGAAATCGCGCTACCACCGTCGGAGATATCTTCCCCTACGCCACGGGTGGTGTTACATGCAGTCAGTACCGAAGAAAGCACCAGAACAGAAAAGATCGCTGCAATTGTTTTCTTAACCATAATATCTTCCTTTTATAGCCAAAGTTATTTTGTGTATAGCAACTTAAGAATAGACAAAATCTTGCCGTTTGACGGAAAAGGAAGAATTTTTAGGAAAATTAGACGGAATTAGCTGGCCGCATGGGAAATGATATGGCCGAGATCCTGGATATCTTCACCCACGCCACGCGCGGTGTTGCAGCCGGAGAGAATTGCGCTGGAGAGCGCTAACAGAAGCAGAATTTTAACGGTACGTTTCATCTTCCCTGCCTGCAAAATCAGGCGCAGCGGGCGCTGCGCCTTACATCATGACGTAAATTACTTCACGCGGGATACGTATTCGCCGGAGCGGGTATCCACTTTGATCACTTCACCGATCTGTACGAACAGTGGCACTTTAACCACAGCGCCGGTAGACAGGGTGGCAGGCTTGCCGCCAGTACCTGCGGTATCACCTTTCAGACCTGGATCGGTTTCAACGATTTCCAGCTCAACGAAGTTCGGCGGCGTAACCGCGATAGGCTGACCGTTCCACAGGGTCACGATGCACTCAGCCTGATCCAGCAGCCACTTGGCGTTGTCGCCAATCGCTTTCGCGTCCGCAGACAGCTGCTCGAAGGTTTCGTTGTTCATGAAGTGCCAGAACTCACCGTCGTTGTACAGGTAAGTCAGGTTCATATCGACAACATCAGCGCCTTCAGCGGAGTCAGTAGATTTGAAGGTTTTCTCAACACGGGTACCGGTCAGCAGGCGGCGCAGCTTAACGCGCGCAAATGCCTGGCCTTTACCTGGTTTAACGAATTCGCTGGCTTCAACCGCGTACGGTTCGCCGTCCATCATGATTTTAAGACCAGCACGAAAATCGTTGCTATAGTACGTTGCCATAAGGCCCTCTAAATTTGTTAACTGGTAGCTAAGCCACAAAATGGCGCATATTGTAACCCTAAACACCCCGTCCAGAGAAGATTGGTTATCGCAACTTGCCGATGTAATCACCAGTCCTGATGAATTGCTGCGTCTTTTAGACCTCGAACAGCACGAAGCGTTGCGTGCAGGCCGTGAGGCGAAGCGCCTTTTCGCCCTGCGCGTTCCCCGCGCGTTTGTTGCCCGAATGGAAAAGGGTAACCCTGATGATCCATTATTAAAACAAACGCTGACCTCTCAGGATGAGTTTATTACCGCCCCCGGATACAGCACCGATCCGCTGGAAGAGCAGAACAGTGTTGTACCGGGTTTACTGCATAAATACCGCAATCGTGCCCTGCTGCTGGTTAAGGGCGGGTGCGCGGTAAATTGCCGCTATTGCTTCCGTCGCCACTTCCCGTACGCCGAAAATCAGGGTAATAAGCGCAACTGGCAGGTGGCGCTGGACTACATCGCAGCGCACCCGGAACTGGATGAAATCATCTTTTCCGGCGGCGACCCGCTGATGGCAAAAGATCATGAGCTGGACTGGCTGCTGACTCAACTTGAGACCATCCCGCACATTAAGCGTCTGCGCATTCACAGCCGTTTACCGATCGTCATCCCGGCGCGTATCACCGACGCCCTGGTCACGCGCCTGGAGCAGTCCCGTTTACAGGTGCTGCTGGTAAACCATATCAACCATGCAAATGAAATTGACGCGGACTTTCGTGCGGCGATGACGCGTATGCGAATGGCAGGCGTGACGCTGCTCAACCAGAGCGTATTACTGCGCGGCGTGAACGACAGCGCCCACGTGTTGGCCGATCTCAGCAATGCCTTATTTGATGCGGGCGTAATGCCCTATTACCTGCATGTTCTGGATCGCGTCCAGGGCGCGGCGCACTTCATGGTGACGGATGAAGAGGCCCGGAAGATTATGCGCGAGCTGTTAACGCTGGTTTCAGGTTATATGGTGCCGAAGCTGGCACGTGAGATTGGCGGAGAGCCGAGTAAGACGCCGCTGGATTTGCAGCTGCGGCAGCAGTAAAAAAAGCAGGTGGCGCTACGCTTACCTGCCTACAGGTAAAGCGGCAGCGCCATCAAAATGTTATATCAGTTCGGGCACTTATAGACCTGGCCGTTCATCTGGCTGGCGGTTGGCACAAAGCTGGACAGCATACCCTGCGTCGGGCTGCTCACCCCGTAAATCACGTTGCCGCCCATTGCCGCAGCCTGATTACGCAGGGCATTGGCCGCACCGCGCATAGAGCCGCCCTCCTCGCCGTGCTGCCCTGACATCCAGTTGCTTTGCTCGCCAGAGGCGGTGCCTAACAGCTGGCATTCGCTGCCCGGCTTATCTTCCACAAAGCGAACGCTCTGGCCCGCTGCCGTCAGCTCATTGCTGGTGCTACAACCCGCCAGCAGCAATGCTGCACCTACAATCCCTGCACAGACTTTTATGCGCATGTTATTCCTCGTTTTCAATAAGCTGGACAGTAGTTGTCCGCGTGTAAACCTTATACTAAAAAGATGACCAAAAGAAAAATGCTGAGCATTTCTGCGAGCCAGATTCCGCTGGCACTCCTCCGACATCTTAAATGAATTCTGATAATAACCTTTGGGATATCGTGTTTTAGCCCCCGATCGTTTTTAGTGATGCGACGTACAACTTTTGTACGGGACTAAAAAAAGGGGGTTTCATGAGTGCATCATCCTCAGGAGAGGAAAAAGTAACCTGGGTGGGCTATCTGGCGTTCGTGCTCACCATCGTATTTTTCTCAGGTTTTTTCGCCAAAAGTACTGAATGGTGGCGCGTGCTGGATTTTACCGTTCTGAACGGCAGCTTTGGACCGGTGAACGGCGCCCTAACGTTTCGCGGCGAGGGTGGCACAGGAGCGAAAGACGGTTTTTTGTTTGCCCTTGAACTGGCGCCCTCGGTCATTTTATCGCTCGGGATCATTGCCGTTACCGAGGGGCTGGGCGGGCTGCGCGCCGCACAACAGCTCATGACGCCCATTCTGCGCCCGCTGCTCGGCGTGCCGGGCATCTGCTCTCTGGCGCTTATCGCCAACCTGCAAAATACCGATGCAGCCGCAGGGATGACCAAAGAGTTGACCGACGAAGGGGCGATTACTGACCATGAACGCGCCATTTTCGCCACCTTCCAGACCAGCGGTAGCGCCATTATTACCAACTATTTTTCTTCCGGAGCCGCACTTTTTACCTTTATTACCGTCCCGGTGATCGCGCCGCTGGCGGTCATTCTGGTATTTAAATTTGTTGGCGCCAACTTCCTGCGGCTGTGGATCGCCCACATGGAAGTTCGTCGCGTTCAGGAGGAAAAATGATCGCCCAGACGCGTAAAAATATCATGGACTTGTTTATCGATGGCGCCCGCCGCGGCTTTACCATCGCCACCACCAGCCTGCTGCCTAACGTGGTCATGGCGTTTGTCATCATTCAGGCGCTTAAGGTGACCGGCCTGCTGGATATTGTCGGCAGGGTATGCGAGCCCATCATGGCCCTGTGGGGGCTTCCGGGTGCGGCGGCAACGGTACTTCTGGCCTCGGTGATGAGCATGGGCGGCGGCGTGGGGGTTTGCGCCAGCCTGGTCGTCGCCGGCACGTTCAGCGGCCATGATGCCACCATCCTGCTGCCCGCCATCTACCTGATGGGCAATCCGGTGCAAAACACGGGCCGCTGCCTCGGCACCGCGGGCGTGAACCCGAAATATTACCCGCACATCATCGCTGTCTGCGTCATCAACGCCTTGCTCTCGATGTGGGTGATGCAGCTACTCTTCTGAGGAGATAAAAATGGATTTTTCAGTGCTGGAACCGCATCTCTTCCGCCATGCACATCTTGTTTGAGTAACGGCTCGACGGGCAATAAAAAACCCCGGGCATCGCTGCCCGGGGTTCATTCTGAGAGGTTCAGAACAACATGATTACATCATGCCGCCCATGCCACCCATGCCGCCCATACCACCAGCAGCACCTAAGTCAGGCGCGTCGCCTTTAGGCATGTCGGTTACCATGCATTCGGTCGTGATCATCAGGCCAGCTACAGATGCCGCGTACTGCAGAGCAGAACGGGTAACTTTAGTTGGGTCCAGGATACCGAAGTCGATCATGTTGCCGTATTCTTCAGTTGCTGCGTTGTAACCGTAGTTACCTTCGCCCGCTTTCACGTTGTTCGCAACTACTGATGGCTCTTCACCGGCGTTGGACACGATCTGACGCAGAGGGGCTTCCATTGCGCGAAGCGCAACTTTGATACCTACGTTCTGGTCTTCGTTCTGAGCGGTCAGGCCAGCCAGTTTAGCGGCTACACGCACCAGCGCGACACCACCACCAGCAACTACGCCTTCTTCTACCGCAGCACGGGTCGCATGCAGGGCATCGTCAACGCGTGCTTTCTTCTCTTTCATTTCAACTTCGGTCGCAGCACCAACTTTGATTACCGCAACGCCGCCTGCCAGTTTCGCTACGCGCTCCTGCAGTTTTTCACGGTCGTAATCGGAAGTTGCTTCTTCGATCTGCTTACGGATCTGACCAACACGGCCCTGAATAGCGGCTTCTTCACCCACACCGTCGATGATGGTGGTAGTGTCTTTGTTGATCACAACGCGTTTCGCCTGGCCCAGGTCTTCCAGGGTCGCTTTTTCCAGCTCCATACCAATCTCTTCGGAGATCACGGTACCGCCGGTCAGGGTAGCGATATCCTGCAGCATCGCCTTACGACGATCGCCGAAGCCAGGTGCTTTAACCGCTGCCACTTTCACGATGCCACGCATGGTGTTAACCACCAGAGTCGCCAGCGCTTCGCCTTCAACGTCTTCAGCAATGATTACCAGCGGCTTGCCTGCTTTCGCAACGGCTTCCAGCACTGGCAGCATTTCGCGGATGTTGGAGATTTTCTTGTCAGCCAGCAGGATGAACGGGCTTTCCAGCTCAACAGCGCCAGTTTCTGGCTTGTTGATGAAGTATGGGGACAGGTAACCGCGGTCGAACTGCATACCTTCAACCACATCCAGTTCGTCTTCCAGACCAGTACCGTCTTCAACGGTGATCACGCCTTCTTTACCGACTTTATCCATCGCTTCAGCGATCAGTTTACCTACGGTTTCGTCGGAGTTAGCGGAGATAGTACCAACCTGAGCAATGGCTTTAGAGTCAGAGCACGGTACGGACAGCGCTTTCAGCTCTTCAACAGCAGAGGCGACAGCTTTGTCGATACCACGTTTCAGATCCATTGGGTTCATGCCCGCAGCAACGGCTTTCAGGCCTTCGGTGATGATCGCCTGCGCCAGTACGGTCGCGGTGGTGGTACCGTCACCAGCAGCGTCGTTCGCTTTAGAGGCAACTTCTTTCACCATCTGTGCGCCCATGTTTTCGAACTTGTCTTCCAGCTCGATTTCACGTGCAACAGAAACACCATCTTTGGTGATGGTTGGCGCGCCGAAGGATTTGTCCAGCACGACGTTACGGCCTTTCGGGCCCAGAGTGACTTTCACTGCGTCTGCCAGTACGTTTACGCCGCGGAGCATTTTTACACGAGCGTCGTTACCGAATTTTACGTCTTTAGCTGCCATGTTCTTATTTCCTCAAATTCGTACAGTTTCGTGCGTTAATTACGCTTCAACAATTGCCAGAATGTCGCTCTCGGACATGATCAACACTTCTTCATTGTCGATCTTCTCGGATTTCACGCCGTAGCCATCGTTGAAAATGACGATGTCACCAACTTTAACGTCCAGTGGCTGCACAGTTCCGTTTTCCAGGATGCGGCCCTTACCGACAGCGATGATTTCGCCACGCGTTGATTTTGCTGCTGCTGAACCGGTCAGAACGATGCCGCCAGCAGACTTGGTTTCAACTTCTTTACGTTTGACGATCACACGATCATGTAACGGACGAATACTCATTGATAGCTCTCCTTTGAGAAAGTCATTATCAGTTATGGATGACGCCGGTCCGCATGCGGTTTTCCGGCTAGTGCCCTGAGAGATGGGGATAGCTTTTTACCCCTTCAAGGGGTAATCGAAAAAAAATTTGCGAAAGTGTTACCATCCACTCTCTTTTGATGGTGGCGGGACGAGGTAAATGAGTGGACTCAGGCAGGAGTTGGGGCTGGCGCAGGGCATTGGCTTACTCTCAACGTCTTTGTTAGGCACGGGCGTTTTTGCGGTTCCCGCGCTGGCGGCGTTGGTTGCCGGCAATAACAGTCTTTGGGCATGGCCGGTGCTGATCGTGCTGGTGTTTCCGGTGGCGGTTGTCTTTGCCATACTCGGGCGGCACTTCCCGAGCGCAGGCGGCGTAGCGCATTTTGTCGGCATGGCGTTTGGGCCGCGAATGGAGCGCGTCACCGGCTGGCTATTTTTGTCGGTAATACCCGTTGGCCTTCCGGCAGCCCTGCATATCGCAACCGGCTTCGGACAGGCGCTGTTTGGCTGGCACGATGAACAGCTGCTGCTGGCTGAACTCGGTACGCTGGCGATTATCTGGTGGGTTGGCTCACGCGGGGCCAGTTCCAGCGCCAACCTGCAAACGCTGGTCGCCGTGTTAATCGTCGCGCTGATCATCGCCATCTGGTTTGCGGGTGACATTACGGTGGCGGATATTCCTTTCCCCGCGATTAATGACATCGACCACACACAGCTTTTCGCTGCACTATCCGTCATGTTCTGGTGTTTCGTCGGTCTGGAGGCGTTCGCTCATCTGGCATCCGAGTTTAAACAGCCCGAGCGTGATTTTCCCCGCGCCCTGATGATTGGCCTGCTGCTGGCGGGTACCGTGTACTGGGCCTGTACCGTACTGGTGCTGCACTTCAACGCGTTCGGTGAAGAGAAAGCCGCCGCCGCGTCGCTGCCGGGCATCGTGGTGCAGCTGTTTGGCGTTAAAGCCCTGTGGGTAGCCTGCATGATTGGCTATCTCGCCTGCTTTGCCAGCCTCAACATCTATATTCAGAGCTTCGCCCGGCTGGTGTGGTCTCAGGCACTTTATAAACCGGATAGCCCCCTCTCACGCCTGTCAAAGCGTCAGCTTCCGGTGAATGCGCTGAATACCGTACTGGGCTGCTGCGTGGTGAGTTCCCTGGCCATTTATCTCCTCGACATCAACCTTGACGCGCTGATTATCTACGCCAACGGTATTTTCATCATGATCTATCTGTTGTGCATGCTGGCGGGCTGTCGGCTACTGAAAGGACGCTTTAAGGCGCTGGCGGCTATCGGGTGTGTCCTGTGCCTGCTGCTGCTGGCGATGGTGGGATGGAAGAGTGTGTACGCCATCGTCATGCTGGCGGGGCTGTGGGTGTTTTTACCGAAGCGGCAAAATCCGCAGGCCCGGTGAGCGAGCGCCACCGGGCAAGAAACTTACCGATCGTCTTTATGATCTAACCGGTCGCGCTGCTCATCCTTACGCTGATATTCCCCTTCAAAGGTATCGCCCGGGCCGGTGCTGAAACCACCGCCTGGCATACGGCTGAAACGCAGATGCGGCAGCAGCTTCATGGTCAGATGCTTCTGCACCGGCGGCAACAGCAACAGCAGGCCGAGGAAGTCTGTAAAGAAGCCCGGCAGGATCAGCAGCAGGCCAGCAATAATCAGCGACACGCTTTTGATCATCTCGGCGGCCGGGCTTTCACCTGCGGCCATCTTCTGCTGCATTAACAGGAAATTTTTGAAACCCTGATTGCGCACCAGCGACATGCCGATGACGGAGGTGAAGATCACCAGAATCAGCGTCAGCAGGACGCCCAGCACATGGGCAACCTGGATGAAAATGGAAATCTCAATGTAAACATAAAGAAAGAAAGCAATAAATGGTATCCAGCGCACTGGCATCTCCTGTGTGGCAGGTGCCTTCTGGCCCCTGACTGAATGTGTTCGCGAAGCGCGTAGATAAGAAATGGTGACGGTTAGCCAAAATTCAATCGGTTTGCACGGATATTTTTTCTGGAAATATTAAAGCGGTGACATATTTCACAGATTAATAATTATCATGAAATCGGGTCGATAATAAGTGATCCAGCTTACGGCAATTCGCTATCATCAGCATATGATCTCGAACATCTGGCCGATTGAGGGAATAATCGTCGGTCATAAAATATTCAAAACCACATATCTACTGTGTGTTTAGTACAATCCATCGGCAGCTTGAAAAGAAGGTTCACATGTTAAACAACATTCGTATCGAAGAAGATTTGTTGGGTACCAGGGAAGTTCCAGCGGATGCCTACTATGGTGTTCACACTCTGAGAGCGATTGAAAACTTCTACATCAGCAACAGCAAAATCAGCGACATCCCTGAATTTGTGCGTGGCATGGTGATGGTAAAAAAAGCCGCGGCTCTGGCAAACAAAGAGCTGCAAACCATTCCTAAAAGCGCTGCAAATGCGATTATCGCCGCGTGCGATGAAGTGCTGAACAACGGCAAATGCATGGATCAGTTCCCGGTTGACGTCTATCAGGGCGGCGCAGGCACCTCCGTCAACATGAACACCAACGAAGTGCTGGCAAACATCGGCCTGGAGCTGATGGGTCATCAGAAAGGTGAATACCAGTACCTGAACCCGAACGACCACGTTAACAAATGTCAGTCCACCAACGACGCCTACCCAACCGGCTTCCGCATCGCGGTGTATGCCTCTGTCGTCAAACTGGTCGACGCGATTAATCAGCTGGGTGATGGCTTCCAGCGTAAAGCCGTTGAGTTCCAGGACATCCTGAAAATGGGTCGTACCCAGCTGCAGGACGCAGTGCCGATGACGCTCGGCCAGGAGTTCCACGCGTTTAACGTGCTGTTGAACGAAGAGACCAAAAACCTGCTGCGCACGTCCGAACTGCTGCTGGAAGTGAACCTGGGCGCTACCGCCATCGGTACACGCCTGAACACCCCGGATGGCTATCAGCAGCTGGCGGTACAGAAGCTGGCTGAAGTGTCCAACCTGCCGGTTGTGCCTGCAGAAGACCTGATTGAAGCCACCTCAGACTGCGGCGCCTACGTGATGGTGCACAGCGCATTGAAACGTCTGGCGGTGAAACTGTCCAAAATCTGTAACGACCTGCGCCTGCTCTCCTCCGGTCCGCGCGCTGGCCTGAATGAAATCAACCTGCCAGAGTTGCAGGCGGGTTCATCCATCATGCCAGCTAAAGTGAACCCGGTGGTGCCAGAAGTGGTGAACCAGGTTTGCTTCAAGGTTATTGGTAACGATACGACCGTCACCATGGCCTCCGAAGCCGGTCAGCTCCAGCTGAACGTAATGGAGCCGGTGATTGGCCAGGCGATGTTTGAATCTATCCACATTCTGACCAACGCCTGCTACAACCTGCTGGAAAAATGCATTAACGGCATCACCGCGAATAAAGAAGTGTGTGAAGGCTACGTCTATAACTCCATCGGCATCGTCACCTACCTCAACCCGTTCATCGGCCACCACAACGGCGATATCGTCGGGAAGATTTGTGCCGAAACCGGTAAGAGCGTGCGTGAGGTGGTTCTCGAGCGAGGATTGTTGACCGAAGCCGAACTGGACGATATCTTCTCCGCCCAGAACCTGATGCACCCGGCATATAAAGCGAAACGATATACCGATGAAAGCGAACAGTAACCGTTCAGGCTAAGCTTCCGAAAGGCACGTCACTTGTGACGTGCCTTTTTTCTTTATGGCCGTTACCAAAACACAACAATTCAATATCAACTTGTTAATAAGCAAGGCAGGTCTTTATGTTTGGAGCAGAACTCGTCATCGTCCTGTTGGCGATTTATTTGGGCGCACGACTCGGGGGTATCGGCATCGGCTTTGCCGGCGGTCTCGGCGTGCTCGTACTTACCCTGATCTTTCAGATTAAACCCGGCGCAATCCCTTTTGACGTTATCGAAATCATCATGGCGGTTATCGCTGCCATTGCGGCCATGCAGGTCGCTGGCGGTATGGACTACCTGGTGAGCCTGGCGGAGCGTATGCTGCGTCGTCATCCAAAATACATCACCTTCCTTGCCCCACTGGTGACCTGGTTTATGACCATTCTCGCCGGTACTGGCCATACCGCTTTCTCCACGCTGCCGGTCATCACCGAAGTGGCGAAAGAGCAGGGTATTCGCCCGTCTCGCCCTCTTTCTATTGCTGTAGTCGCCTCCCAGATTGCGATCACCGCCTCGCCCATTTCTGCGGCAGTGGTCTTTTTCGCGGGTATTCTCGAGCCGATGGGCGTAAGTTATCTGACGCTGCTGGCGATCTGTATTCCGGTCACGCTGATTGCGGTAATGATCACTGCCGTGCTGTGTAACTTCCTCGGCGCCGAGCTGAAAGACGATCCGGTTTACCAGGAGCGTCTGGCAAAAGGTGAAGTGAGCCTGCGCGGTAGCCAGGTTTTTGAGCTGAAGCCGCATGCAAAACGCTCCGTGCTGCTGTTCCTGATTGGTATCGTCGCCGTGATGTTCTACGCGACCGCCATCAGCGATACGGTAGGTCTGATCCAGAACCCGGTTCTGCCGCGTAACGAAGCGATTGTGGTATTTATGCTGACCATCGCGACGCTGATCAGTATCACCTGTAAAATCGACACCAGCGAAGTGCTGAACGCCAGCACCTTCAAATCCGGTATGAGCGCCTGCGTGTGCGTGCTGGGTGTGGCGTGGCTCGGTGACACCTTCGTGAAAGCGCACATCAGCGATATCCAGACAGTTGCAGGCGACCTGCTGCACAACTATCCGTGGCTACTGGCGGTGGTGCTGTTCTTTGCCGCAACGCTGCTGTACTCCCAGGCTGCGACCACCAAAGCGCTAATGCCTGCGGCACTGATGCTGGGCGTGACGCCGCTGACGGCGATTGCCTCTTTCGCGGCGGTTTCCGCCCTGTTCGTGCTGCCAACCTACCCAACCCTGCTGGCCGCGGTTGAGATGGATGACACCGGCTCGACCCGTATCGGTAAATACGTGTTTAACCACGCGTTCCTCATCCCGGGCGTGGTGGCGATTACGCTC
Organism: Enterobacter sp. DSM 30060; assembly: GCF_013375955.1. Taxonomy (NCBI): domain Bacteria; kingdom Pseudomonadati; phylum Pseudomonadota; class Gammaproteobacteria; order Enterobacterales; family Enterobacteriaceae; genus Enterobacter; species Enterobacter sp. DSM 30060. The sequence goes on along the minus strand of NZ_CP056118.1, from coordinate 2,180,716 downwards.
TGCGTGGTCCTCGGCTTTATCATCGGCGGCATTGTGCTGTAAACGGTTAGCCGTTGTAAAAATAGTTAAAAACGGGCCGCGCTGCGGCCCGTTTCATTAATGACCAATCACATGGCGTGATATAGTGAAGACTTTCGTGATGAGGAGGCCGACTTGTGAACACGCCTGATGCTGTTGTTGTACTGTGTACCGCCCCTGATGAAGCTTCTGCCCAGGATCTCGCCGCCAAAGTGCTGGCCGAAAAACTGGCTGCCTGCGTCACGCTACTTCCCGGCGCCACCTCCCTTTATTACTGGGAAGGCAAGCTGGAGCAAGAGTACGAAGTCCAGATGTTGCTCAAAACCAATCTGACCAACCAGCAGGCGCTCCTCGACTGCCTCAAGTCTCATCATCCTTACCAAACCCCGGAGCTGCTGGTGCTGCCAGTGGTCCACGGCGATAACGATTATCTCTCATGGCTCAACGCTTCTTTACGCTGATCCTGCTGCTGTGCAGCACGTCAGTTTTTGCCGGGTTGTTTGACGCGCCCGGCCGTTCGAACTTTATTCCTGCCGACCAGGCATTCGTTTTCGACTTTCAGCAAAACCAGCACGATCTCAGCCTCACCTGGCAGGTGAAAGAGGGTTATTACCTCTATCGCAAGCAGGTCAGCATCACGCCGGCAAAGGCTGACGTCGGCGCATTGCAGATGCCCGCTGGCGAATGGCACGAGGACGAGTTCTACGGTAAAAGTGAAATTTATCGCCAGCGCTTAAGCGTGCCCGTCACGGTGAATCAGGCGGATAAAGGCGCTACCCTGACGGTGACGTATCAGGGCTGCGCCGATGCGGGCTTCTGCTATCCCCCTGAAACAAAGGTCGTTCCGCTTAGCGAAGTGAAAGCGGCGGCCTCCCCTCTCCCCTCAGGGGAAATGGCCAGTGTGAGGGGTGAAGGCGAAGCCGCTTCAGACCTTCCGTTCTCAGCGCTTTGGGCGTTATTGATTGGTATCGGCATCGCCTTTACGCCCTGCGTACTGCCTATGTACCCGCTTATCTCTGGCATCGTGCTGGGCGGTAAGCAACGCCTTTCCACCGCCCGTGCGCTGTTGCTGGCCTTTATCTATGTGCAGGGCATGGCGTTAACCTATACGGCGCTCGGCCTCGTGGTCGCCGCTGCCGGGTTGCAGTTCCAGGCCGCCCTTCAGCACCCTTATGTGCTTATCGGACTGTCAGCAGTGTTTATTCTGCTGGCGCTGTCGATGTTTGGCCTGTTCACCCTGCAACTGCCCTCTTCCCTGCAAACCCGTCTGACGTTAATGAGCAACCGTCAGCAGGGGGGCTCTGCGGGCGGCGTGTTCGCCATGGGTGCCATCGCCGGGCTGATTTGCTCCCCCTGCACCACCGCGCCGCTGAGCGCCATCCTGTTATACATTGCCCAGAGCGGCAACCTTTGGCTCGGCGGCGGCACGCTGTACCTTTACGCGCTCGGCATGGGTCTGCCGCTGATCCTTGTGACGGTATTTGGCAATCGTCTGCTGCCGAAGAGCGGCCCGTGGATGGAGACAGTGAAAACCGCGTTTGGTTTTGTCATTCTGGCGCTACCGGTCTTCCTGCTGGAACGCATCATCGGTGATGTGTGGGGTACGCGTCTGTGGGCTATGCTCGGCGTGGCCTTCTTCAGCTGGGCATTTATCGTGAGTCTGGGTGCGAAGAAACCGTGGATGCGCCTGCTACAGATCCTTCTGCTGGCGGCCGCGCTGGTGAGCGTCCGTCCGCTACAGGACTGGGCGTTTGGCACCCCGACAGATCAGACGCAGGCTCATTTGAATTTTATACAGATTAAAAACGTGGACGATCTTAACCGCGCCCTGGTGCAGGCGAAAGGCAAACCGGTCATGCTCGATCTCTATGCCGACTGGTGCGTGGCCTGCAAAGAGTTTGAAAAATACACCTTCAGCGATCCGCAGGTACAACATGCGCTGAGCGATACCGTTCTGCTCCAGGCGAACGTTACCGCCAACAGCGCGCAGGATAAGGCTCTGCTGAAGCAACTTAACGTGCTCGGGCTGCCTACCATCCTGTTCTTCAATGAACAGGGGGAAGAACAGCTGACGCAGCGTGTAACCGGGTTTATGGACGCGACGGCATTCAACGCGCATTTGCGCAATCGCCAACCGTAAACAACACTTTAGACGGGACAAACCGTTGGGAATAGCGGAGGAGATAACCGTGCAACGCGAAGACGTACTGGGACAAGCCCTGCAATTACTTGAGATTCAAGGGATCGCCAGCACCACGCTTGAGATGGTAGCCGACCGTATCGATTACCCTCTGGATGAACTTAAGCGCTTCTGGCCGGATAAAGAGGCGCTGCTGTATGATGCCCTGCGCTATCTCAGCCAGCAGGTGGATATCTGGCGCAGGCAACTGATGCTGAATGAAGAGCTGACCACCGAGCAAAAGCTGCTGGCACGCTATACCGCACTGACGGAGTGTGTCACCAACAACCGTTACCCAGGCTGTCTGTTTATCGCCGCCTGCACCTACTTCCCCGATCCCGGACACCCCATCCATCAACTGGCAGATCAGCAAAAACGAGCCGCGCACGAGTTCACACACGAGCTGCTGACCACACTTGAAGTGGATGATCCGGCAATGGTCGCGAAGCAGATGGAGCTGGTGCTGGAAGGTTGCCTGAGCCGCATGCTGGTGAACCGTAGCCAGGCGGATGTGGATACGGCGCACCGTCTGGCGGAAGATATTTTGCGGTTTGCGCAGTGTCGTATGGGTGGTGCACTGACCTAAGCCAGCATTCCCGTCCAGGCGGAAATAAACAAACACAGCGCCATTGCACGTTGAAATCGCACCATCGCCACGGTGGTGCGGAAAATCCGGTTCACCGCCTTCCCCAGCCACGCCCAGCACAACAAACAGACCACTGAGATCGCCAGAAACCATAGCGCCATCAGCGAAATATCCCGTAATGCATGGTCGCTTGCCGGAGCAAACAGGCTGACGACGGCCAGCGCCATCATCCAGGTTTTTGGGTTTACAACCTGTAATAACGCCGCTGCCCGCGCGGTAAATCGGACATGACGCCTGGAGGAGAGATTCGCGGCCGGGGCGCTAAACAGCTGCCAGCTCATCCAGGAAAGCCACAGCACACCCGCCCAGCTCATCACCTGACGTATCAGCGGATACTGGCGTAACACTTCTCCTGCCCCAGCGCCTGATACCAGAACAATAGCGCTGGCGGCAATACACCCACCCAGGATCGCAGGAACCGTATTTTTTACGCCAAAGTGCTGACTGTTAGCCAGTACCAAAATATTGGTTGGCCCCGGCGTAATCGAGGCGACAAATGCAAACAGCAGGAAGGGTATTAAATTCACAGGTGGCTCCTTTTAGTAGAGCCATGAATGTGCCGTTATTTTCTGGAAACGTCTGGAAGGTTTGTGCACAACCGACGGTAGTGTGCCGGAGAAATACGGTACGCCCGCTGGAACCAGCGACCAAGATGGCTTTGATCGGCAAAACCTACTGCCGTCGCCACATCAACAGGCAGTTCCCCATACGCCAGCATCTGTCGGGCCTTTGCCAGGCGCAGCTGGATAAGCCAGGCGTGCGGCGCAAGGTGAAATTCGCGCTTAAAGCAGCGGGTGAGCGTAAAGCGATCCGTCCCCGTCTCCCGCGCAAGGTCTGACAGCCCCACGTTCTCGCCGATATGCGCATAGAGATAGTCGCGGGCACGATGCGCCACAGCGGAGCTTTGTAACTGCGACGGGAGTTTCTTCCGCCAGTGGCAGTGGGCTGTAATCTTAGTGAGCAGGTTATCCATTGTGCTCTGTTGTACGATCTTCATCTCATCGTTATGCAGCGAGGCAAATGTATCACCGATAGCGCGCACCAGCTGAGGCTCTCGCGTCAGCGTTTGGGCAAAGTGGAGGGTGTAACTCCCGGGAGTAGAGTCATACAGCCCTTGAAGCGTACGGGTGAGCCAGTGTTCATCCAGATAAAAGGTCAGATAAGTAAAGCCACCCTCTACCGGTGCATCACCGTCATGTATTTCACCAGGCTCAAGTAAAAAAGCATCGCCCGGCTGGCTACGGTGGCGTTCGCGGCGACAGTGGAACTGCTGCGTACCGGAAAGGGTTATTCCGACCAGATAGCTATCATGCCAGTGGGGATCAAAGGCGTGTCCTTCGAAATGCGCCTTAATTGTCTCAATACCTGTTTCTGCATGCTGACGCAGCTCAAGCCAGTCTTTTGCCATACTGCCCTCCTCTTACCGTCAGCATTGTCACATCTTGCCTGAACTGTCTGGAAGATTTGTGCATTTTCAACGCACAAACGGACAGATTGCCGCAAACTTAAGCAGTTGAACAGCTTTTCCCGAAATAATGTTGACGATCGCGCGCGATTGCGGTTTAATGCGCTCCGTTGCCCGGATAGCTCAGTCGGTAGAGCAGGGGATTGAAAATCCCCGTGTCCTTGGTTCGATTCCGAGTCCGGGCACCACTAATTTTGCATCAAAGCACGCTGGTTAAGAGATGAGAACCTTAACGGGCGGTTAATACAGGGGCCGGTCATTACGGAATGTCCTCCGGTGTAGGCGTATCTGCACTGGTTAACGTTTCTGAATCAGTCCCTCAAGTCAGGGAGCCTGTGTCCGCAGGCTCCCTGTTCTCGATCACTGGCAATAATCCCAGTCAATCAGTTTTGTGTCAATAGTTGTAATTCCCTTTCTACACAGAGATCTGTGTGCAGCGACAATTCTTCTTCCAGTGTTTTTCCCACAATGTCCATATTGAGTTCCACATATTCCATTGTTGTGCTTACGCTACGATGACCCAGTAAATCTTTAACCAACTGAAGATTCCTTTCCGGTGCTTTCATCAGTTCTGTAGCCAGGGTATGTCTGAAACGGTGCGGCGAAACGGCAAAACCACATTCCTTTGACAGACGGCGAAAAAAGGAGCGGATCTTTTGATGCATCACTGTCACATCATTCCTATCAAATTTTGCCTTTTTCCCGGCAATGTAAAAACTGACATCGAAGAGGTTATCTTTTGGCCCGGCTCCAGCCTCCGTTGCCCGTGTAAGAAGAAGCTGTAGCCGCAAACGCAGCTGCTTAACAACGGGAACGCGCCATTCCCTGTGCGTTTTACTCCCCTCAAGGCGCAGATCTATATAACCTTCTGTCAGATTGACGTCCCTGAGCTGAATATGCAGCAGTTGATTTTGCCTCATTCCCGTATATCTGAGCGTATCCAGGACGGTTATCCAGAACCAGGCCGGGTAAAGCGCACTCCGACCGCCACGTGCGAAAATTTTCCGGTTGGATTCAATTTCAGCCTGCTGCATTATCAGATAAAGGCGGGTTAGCTGAGAGCGGTTTAAAGTCCGCTTTTTCTTTCTGTCCCGCTGTACAGTGCAATTGTTAAAAGGGTTTTTGCCCGCAGGCAATAAACCACTTTCCATAGCATAGTTATAGAGGGCCCTGAGATGTGCAATTTTATTGTTCCAGGTCTGCGCCGATTGTTGCTTTTCTCTGAGTACATGTCGCCGCCATCTGAGTACTTCATGATGTGTAACCATTGATGGGGTTATGTCTGCCCCCGTAAATTTCAGGAATCCCTTTACAACCTTTGCGTAGCTCCATTCTGTTGCAGCTCGCAGGTTTCGGGCGAAGAAGTACTCCTCAAGCAATTCTTCCCATGTCGTATAATGGTTTTTGTCAGACATACAGCATTTCCTTTTTCTAAATCAAGCTGCCCTTAAGGGCCCTCATGGACTGCCCCTCCTTCACAGGAAAGACAGAAGCCCGCTGTCTTCAGGGGAAGACGCCCCTCTGAAAAGGTGTGTAGTCTTGACAAGATATCCACTTACAGGTTTAAACGTGCCTTCTTTGCCAGGCGAGTGGTACAGTTTTGCTTTAATAAAACGCTCTCCCCTGCGCACCCTGTGAATATGCAGCTTCTCAAATTCAATTTGTATGGAATCCCTGCTTAGCTCTGCTCCGCTTTCTCTGATGTAAAGATAAAATATGTCCGGAACCCTGAGAAAGATGAACCCTGCAACTGCATGCGCCCTCGAATCAGGCTGATTAATATCAATTCGCTTGCTCTTAAGTCCTTCAGAAAGCCACCTGACAAATTCAGTGCCAGTCTGTTTTTTTATCACTGTTTTTTGTGCGTCAATGTTAATGCTGTGTAAAGGGATGTTATCCTCTACAGCGCGTTCAGGGAAAGAGTCTTCTGCTACTGTCTGATTTATCTCAGGCTTATCAGCTTCGGGACTTAGTTCATTAAGGGGGGAAAATTCTGGCACACTTTCTGCTCTCGTACTGATTGAAGGCTCTTCATCACATGCTTCAGTCCCGGTCATATCAGGCTCTGCAATTGCACTGAACAGACTTAGCAGCATCTCTGTATCAGCCTTCTCTGTTTCGTTTGGATCACATTCCGTAATCTCGCCTGCCTTTTCATTGCTGACGAGATTGCTGTCATCAGCCATCGGCACCGGTGCAATAGAAGATGCGAGTTGAATACCCTGCAAATCTGGAACTTCTGGCGATGCAGTTTTAAGTTTTGCTTCTACTGACGGTTCTGATTCAATCTCTTGATCAGACGGCGTTTGCGTAACTGAAAGGGCCGGCTCTATGAGGGTGTTAACTTTCTCATTTGCCCCGGATACCTCCAGCGAAGGCGATTCCACCTTTTCAGCAGCTTGCTTCATTAAGCTTCTAATAAGTGGCATCGCCGGATGCTGGTTCCATAAGGCCCCGGTAAGATTGCCCAGAGCTTCGGGATTTTCTGCCAGCCATCCTGTCGCCTCTGCTGGCACAAGTTGTCCTGCTGCCAGCGCTGCAAAAGCTGAGGAGTTGTCAGCTTCCCGGAAGCGAAATCGATAAGGTGAGTCCGGAACGGTTATTCCCGGAAGCCAGCTTTTACCATCAAGCAGCTCACCCTCCAGAGACGCCAGGAGCGGCAAATGCCAGAACAGTGCAGACCAGAAAATGACTGCATTCCACATCACGTTTTGCTCTGCCTGCTCTTCTGGCGCAGCTCCGGGTGGAAACATGTATCCTTTGGCCAGTCTGACCGCACAGGTTGTGAACTGCAGCGTAAGGTCCCCGAAGCCGTCTGACTGCGACCACCTTCCCTGCTGTGTTGCCGGCACATTCTGTACCCTGGCCAGTAAGCCATGCAGTGGCGTTATATAAAACCGGTGATAAACATCCGCCGGAAGTGAGCTGTTTTCCCATATTTGTTGCAGGCAGGTTTTTCTCAACGGACTACAGCACAGCGTATCGACCGTACGCGGAGTGTGGTAGCCGGCAGGTGTGACAGCGGATACATGATGTGCTGGTTCCGGTTCACCTTTTGAAAACAGAAACCTAAGGGTCCTGATTCTGTCGCGCATGATTTTCTCCTGGTATAGGGCTGCCCAGTGTTGTGACACTCCCCGCGCTTCACCATAAAAAAACAGTTACTCACTCTCAGAAGTTTTTCCCGTTTCTTCGTGCCTGTCGGCGCTCTCTCCATTTCCGGACGGTACGGTTTCGTGCGTCGTCTCGCGGTTTTTCCCGCCTTCATCGCTCAGCCAGCGCATCAGTTCGTTAAGCACAAGCGTTCTTCTGGCCCGGGTGACAGCCACGTACAGCAGGTTAGTCTCATCCTGCCGCTCATCCTGCGAAAGAAGCGGGTCGGTAATGTCAGTAAAATCCTCACTCAGCATTACCACCGGCCATTCCAGCCCTTTGCTGCGGTGTGCGGTTGAAACCGTGACCTGAGCGTCTTTCTCATGGGTTACCACCTGACGGCGCATGATGGCCAGCTTTTGCGGTAGTGGGAAAAAGTCATCGAGAAGACGAATGGCCTGGTTCATCTCCACGTCCTGTGTGGCTTTTGCTATTGAGCAGTATTCATCAAAATCCCGGTAGTCCCGGCTGAGGCGCGGGGACTGCATCTTTTCAGGCATATCGGCGGAGAACCAGTACAGGTTTTCCAGCTCCTCTGTTTTGTAGCCTTCAATCCCCCCGACCCAGAAGACATTTTTCTCCATAAGGCTCGCCGTCAGGGCACTGCCGATCACGCCGGATACCGTCCGGCTCAGTACAGCAATATGCTCAGCCCCTGCCGGAAGGCTGCTGACGACAGCATCCTGCCCCCCGTTACCTGTCACGCGCTTTTCCTCTCCGGCACGTTCAAGCAGGATGTTGGCCATCCGCGCGACCTCAGGGCCAAACCGAAAACTCGCTGTCAGCCACAACCGGTCTGCCTGCACCAGCTGCGGGGCACTCAGTGCATTATCTGCCCCCCGAAACCGGTATATCTGCTGGTAACGGTCGCCGACCAGAATGACCCGGCAGGGCTGATTCAGTACAAATGCACTGGTCACCGGATTGGCGTCCTGTGCCTCGTCGAAGAGGATGGTGTCCCAGCGTTTTGACAGGTCAGGATGAGAGAGCTGGAACAGTTTAAGGTAGGTGTCGTGCGTGACGGGAAAGACTGAATCAGTACGGCTCATTTCATACCAGAGGATTTGTATTGCCCCCAGAATTTTACCGGCATCGAGACCGTGGCGATCATCCTCAGACGGCAGATGTATCAGCCCCGGCTCGGGGTCAGCACTGCAGAGGAACATGTTCAGCCCGCTGAGCGCCAGCCGCGCCAGCGCCCAGTGGCGGGTATTGAGCTTTCTGGCCACATCCGTAATGCGCAGACTGGCTGTCAGCCGGTCACGGAAATGTTTGCCGAAACGGGCCCATGCAAGCTGATGCGACGTTTTACACTCTACGTTATAGGGGAATTTGCGTTCAGCCTCATCCCGCACAGCGCGATTATAGGCGAGGTAAAGCATTTTACTTTCCGGGTTGGCTTCAGCGTAACTCACTAAAGTGGAGGTTTTACCTGTACCGGCAAAGGCATTCACCACGAGATGATTGCCCTTCCACTCGATGATGGCGTTTTGTTCGGCTGTTGTTTTCCAGGTCACTGTGTTCTCCCGCAGCAGCAGATGTAAAAAAACAGCCTGACAGCGGGAAGCGTGCACTTCGAGAAAAAACCAGATCCCTTTTTTCAAAGATAAAAAACGCCCCCGAGCGGGAGCGTAAAAATGATGATCTTATTTTTTTATACTACGTATACATGACAAGTTAGCAACATCCACAAACTTGCGCTGACGTTAACAATAATCGCTATCAATTATCTTAATTGGTCTTTCATTCACGGTAATGACTCCAACTTACTGATAGTGTTTTATGTTCAGATAATGCCCGATGACCTTGCCATGCAGCTCCACCGATTTTGAGAACGACAGTGACTTCCGTCCCAGCCTTGCCAGATGTTGTCTCAGATTCAGGTTATGTCGCTCAATGCGCTGAGTGTAACGCTTGCTGATAACGTGCAGCTTTCCCTTCAGGCGGGATTCATACAGCGGCCAGCCATCCGTCATCCATACCACGACCTCAAAGGCCGACAGCAGGCTCAGAAGACGCTCCAGTGTGGCCAGAGTGCGTTCACCGAAGACGTGCGCCACAACCGTCCTCCGTATCCTGTCATACGCGTAAAACAGCCAGCGCTGACGTGATTTAGCACCGACGTAGCCCCACTGTTCGTCCATTTCAGCGCAGACAATCACATCACTGCCCGGTTGTATGCGCGAGGTTACCGACTGCGGCCTGAGTTTTTTAAGTGACGTAAAACCGTGTTGAGGCCAACGCCCATAATGCGTGCACTGGCGCGACATCCGACGCCATTCATGGCCATATCAATGATTTTCTGGTGCGTACCGGGCTGAGAGGCGGTGTAAGTGAACTGTAGTTGCCATGTTTTACGGCAATGAGAGCAGAGATAGCGCTGATGTCCGGCAGTGCTTTTGCCGTTACGCACCACGCCTTCAGTAGCGGAGCAGGAAGGACATCTGATGGAAATGGAAGCCACGCAAGCACCTTAAAATCACCATCATACACTAAATCAGTAAGTTGGCAGCATTACCAAACTCCGGGCGCAACTAAAATGCACCGAAGAAGAACGGTATATCCTGAAAAAGGGCGCGCGGTACTTTGCAAGGGAGCCCGACTGAAGTACCGCTTTATCAATGAGCACCGAACTGTATGGGGTGTGATGACGATGTGTCGGGTACTGAATGTCGCCCGGGCCGGGTTCTATGCGTGGCTGCATGACCCTGCCTCGGCGCGTGATAAAGATAGCCAGCGTCTGCTGACGCTTATCCGTGACTCCTATTCACTGAGCGGAGGCGTATACGGTTACCGCCGGGTTCATGGCGACCTGAACGAAATCGGGGAAATCTGCGGTAAAAACCGGGTGGGCCGTATTATGCAATTGAACCGGATTAAAGCCGTGCGCGGCTATAAAGCTCCGCGTCGTATCGCTGGCCGACCTTTAGTGGTTGCGCCTAATCGTGTGCAGCGGCAGTTTACCGTTGTCCGGGCCAATCACCGATATTACTTATATCCGCACCTGGCAGGGCTGGCTGTGTCTGGCGGTGGTTATCGATCTCTTCGCCCGTAATGTGGTCGGCTGGTCGATGAACCCCACTCTCTCACGCGAACTGGCGCTCGACGCGCTGATGATGGCGGTCTGGCGCCGAAACCCAGACGGCGAGGTCATCGTACATCGCGATCAAGGTAGTCAGTACGGCAGTAACGACTGGCAGAGCTGCTGCCGGGCCAATAACCTTGCACCGAGCATGAGCCGGCGTGGCAACTGCCATGATAATGCGGTGGCCGAATCGTTCTTCAGTTCACTGAAAAAAGAACGCATCAGGAAGAGAATATACAAAACTCGGGATCTGGCCCGGCCGGATATCTTCAATTACATTGAAGTGTTCTACAACCGGGCCCGTCGCCACAGTCACCTCGGCGGCGCCAGTCCGGAGGCCTTCGAACAGGCCTCATCGTGAGGACAGAATTTGTCTACGGGCGTGGGGGCAGTCCAAAATACGCTGATCCCGCCACCCGAGTTCTTCCATGAAGCAGATGACCTTCGCCGACGCCGAGTATGCCGGCAAGGGCAAGCAGACCCGCAAGGAACTGTTCCTGATCGAGATGGATCAGGTGGTGCCGTGAAAAGGGCTGATTGCCCTGATCGAACCACATTATCCGAAAGGCGAAGGTGGTCGCCCGGCGTATCCCTTGATGGCGATGCTGCGTATCCATCTGATGCAGAACTGGTTCGGCTACAGCGATCCGGCCATGGAAGAAGCGCTGTACGAGACGACCATCCTACGTCAGTTCGCCGGGCTGAGCCTGGAGCGTATTCCTGACGAAACTACCATCCTCAACTTCCGTCGTCTGCTGGAGAAACATGAGCTGGCAGCCGGCATCCTCTGTGTGATCAATGGCTACCTGGGGGATCGCGGTCTGTCGCTGCGCCAGGGCACTATCGCCGATGCCACGCTGATCCACGCGCCCAGTTCAACCAAGAACCAGGACGGCAAGCGCGACCCGGAAATGCACCAGACCAAGAAGGGGAACCAGTATTACTTTGGCATGAAGGCGCACATCGGCGTTGATGATGAATCGGGGCTGGTACACAGCGTGGTGGGCACGGCAGCCACCGTGGCGGATGTCACCCAGGTCGACAAACTGCTGCACGGCGACGAGAACGTCGTCTGCGCCGATGACGGCTACACAGGCGTCGAAAAGCGCTCCGAGCATGCCGACCGAGAAGTGATCTGGCAGGTCGCAGCACGCCGCAGCACCTACAAGATGCTCGATAAACGCAGCGCCCTGTACAAAGCCAAGCGCAAGATCGAGAAGGCCAAGGCGCAAGTGCGAGCGAAGGTAGAGCCCCCGTTTCGCGTGATCAAGCGGCAGTTCGGCTACACCAAGGTACGTTTCCGAGGGCTGGTGAGGAACACTGCACAACTGGTGACGCTGTTTGCCCTGTCGAACCTATGGATGGCCCGCCGACATTTGCTGGCAAGCGCAGGAGAGGTGCGCCTGTAATGCGGAAAATGGCCGTCGCAAGGTGCTCGCGACGGCTGAAAGCACCGAAATGAGCGGGTGATCCGATCGTTTTTGATCGGTTCACCGCTTTCAAAATCAGCAGTGGCTGAAGTCAGCCGGAAATACAGGGCTACTTCAGACCATCCCTAGCTAGGGCTCGTAGTTCGGCGCAAGGCTGAAGTCGCTTGGCTGCTTCGCTGTGCAGATCCATGACCCACTTTCCATCAAACTCCCGGTTGTAGTTCCACAAGCATCTCGCGAGTCTTGCCGGCCCGCTCCACTAACAAGACCACAACATCTCCAACGTTCTTGTCGTCTAGCCGGGCCTGTAATGTGGTGACGTCGTCGACGGCGATACCGTCGATGCTGATAACGCGATCGCCGGGCACGATGCCGCCTGCGGTGACCTCGACGCCGACGAGCCCGGCCCTGTGCGCCGCCGAGCCCGGCGTCACGCGCAATACGAATACGCCCTTACTGCCGGTCAGCGCCTGCAGACGCGCGTTGAGCTGCTCATCCACCTCGATGCCCAGCGCCGGACGGATGTACTTGCCGGTCTTTATGAGTTGCGGCACCACGCGCATGACGGTATCGACCGGCACCGCAAAGCCTATGCCGGCCGAGGCGCCAGACGGACTGTAGATGGCGGTATTGATTCCGATCAGCCGCCCAGCCGAATCGAGCAGCGGGCCACCGGAATTGCCGGGGTTGATGGCGGCGTCGGTCTGGATCAGGTGATCGATGGCCGGGCCGCCCGCTTCTCCCGGCAACGAGCGGTCGAGCGCGGAGACGATACCAGTGGTGAGCGTCCAGTCCAGGCCGAAGGGGTTGCCGATAGCGAACACCTTCTGACCCACCTTGAGGTCGGCACTGGTGCCGACCGGCACGGCCGGCGGGCGCTTGAAACCGACGCCGATCTTGAGCACGGCGATGTCGTGCGCGGGGCTCGTCCCCACCAGCGCGGCCTGGTAGTCGCGGCCGTCGGCCAGTTTGACGGTGGCTTCGGACGCGCCCTGGATGACGTGGAAGTTGGTGACGACGTGGCCGGCGTCGTCCCAGATGAAGCCCGAGCCAGTGCCGCGCGGCACGGAGAACACGTTGCGCGTCCAGACATCGCGTACTAATTGCGCGGTGGTGATGTAGACCACCGAGGCGCGCGATTTTTCGAACAGTTCGATGGTGGTTTTCTCGTCCGCCGCCAGATCGCCACGCGCCATCACGGTGCGTTCTGCTGCCTCGCGCGGACTGAACCATGCCTCGATGGCGGGCAGAAATTGCCACAGCAGCATGAGCGCGGCAATGCAGGCGGTGATGAAGAGCCCGCGCCGGACGAAGCGGTCCGGCGCGGGGCGTTGGTACGGGTCGAGATAGGCCATGAGACGTCTCCTGTTGATGGGCAATCAGCGCCACAGCCCGCTCGGGCGCCAGCGCGGTGGGCGCGTCGCCAAAGCGGATTCCGGCAAAAAATGGGGCGCGCGGAGTGGCAACGCTGATGCTGGCCCAGGCGCCAACGTCAGCAGGCGTGCGATGCGCTCTTGCGTTGCCGGACGCGTGCGCAAGCAGGAGGGCTCGGGATTGCCCCATCCCGGCCATAGCCAGGCACGCCAGGAGCGGCTGACCCGCTCGATTTTCGCCAGCGCGGACGCCAGCCCCTGCGGGTCGCCAGTCAGTTCCGCCGCAAGGCGGTCAGCGTCGAACTCACGCACGCGAGACAAGCCGAGCTGTGCGAGCAGGGCCAGCTGGGGCGATGCGGCCAATAACAATAGACCAGGCCAATAGACCTCCGCCGCGCCAACCAGCTGCGCGGGCAGGCTGAGCAGGATCGCGATCTGTCCCATCAGGGCCAGTAGGCTCGTGAGGCGACTGTCGGAATCCGCCAGCCCCATGACACGCAGATCCTCATTAGCGATGTGCGCGACCTCGTGCACGAGCACACCCGCCAGCTCGCGTGGGCTCAGGCTGCGCAGCAGGCAGGCCATCGGTGAGGGCGATCGATGCCTCCTGCTTCGATCCGGTGGCGAAGGCGTTGACGACGGCACTGGGCACATAGTGCGGCACCGGCGTGGCGGGCAAACCGGCACGGGCGGGCAGCTCGCGCAACAGGGCCCACATCTTGTGGGCTTCTTGCGGGTGCAAGGCCCGTACGCGGTACAGGCGCAAGCTCAGCGCCGACGCGGCTACCGGTTCCAGCAGCAACGCACCTGCAACGGCAAACAGCGCTAGCCACAGGCAGCCTTCCCCAAACGGCAGTCTCCCTGCTGCGGCTGCGATCCCGACCATGGTCAGGACCAACAGCCCGGTCTGCAGGCGGTTGAGCCAGCGGTGTTGCAAGAGCGCCGTGCGCGGATCACTGGGATGATGACGGGTCATGCTCAGAGGTCTCGGCGGCGCGGTCGCCGCGCTTGCGCAGCAGCCAGTAGGTCGCACCCAGAGCCAGCGTGGCGCTTGCCAGCGCGGCTATCTTTGCGGGGCTCGCGTCGGAGTCGAGGATCACGAACTTGCGGGAGAGTGCGATCAGCGCGATCAGGACCACCGTCTTGACCTGGATGATGCTGTCCCGACGCAGCGCCACGCGCACGATGGAATGCTTGAACTCCATCGCGATCAAGAGCGTCATGATCATGCCGAACACGCTCTGGAATACCTCGTGGTCCAGGGGATTGAAGGCATCTAGAACCAGCAGCGTGAAGACGATGGAGATGAGCTGGAACAGCGACACCACGATGATGACGGCGATCACCGCCGACAGCACGAGCGCGACGACCTGCTCGAAGCGCTCGTAAAAACTCATGATGGCCAATTGGTCACGTAAGACCTGAAATGGGTTAAGGCGTGTTGATTTCATGACGATGAACTCCCTGGAAAACGGCTGCTGTCGAGACGGCGGCGCATTGCGCTGATGTGTCCTTCAATCAGCTCGGTCGACATGCCAAGCGTCGACATCACCTGTTCCGCCAGCCCAATAGCTGCGGCAAAGGATTGCTGATACACGCGCACGTTGGGCATGGCGCGAAATGCATCGGCCGCGGTCGTACTTCTGCATGACACCCACAAGGTCAGCGCCGGACGGCGCTCGGCAATCGCCTGGGCGATGCGCAACGCTTGCTGGGCATGGGCGAACGTCAGCACCACCAAGTGCGCATGCGTCAAGCCGGCAGCCAGCAAGGTATCGGGCCGACTGGCATCGCCATGGAACACCGGCGCGCCGGCGGCACGCGCGGCCTCGACCTTCTGCGCGTCCGCCTCCAGCAGCAGATGCGCCACGCCGGCGTGGCGAAGAATCTCGCTGACTGTCAGGCCAAGCTCGCCCGCGCCGCAAACGATGACATGGTCTCGATATCGCGTCGTCTGCGCGGCGATCTCGACTTCTTCAGCCTGGGGTGGCTGAATGACGCCGCCGGTGCGGCTCAAGAACCGGGCAAGTACATCGTGATGGCGGATCAGTAGCGGTGCCAGGGCCATGCTGAGCACCAGCGCGACCAGCATGGGTTGGACGACGGTCGCGGGGATCAGATGCTGCTGCAAGACCGTGCCCAACAACAGCAGGGCGAACTCGCCGCCGTGCCCCAACGCTATGCCCGTGCGCCAGGCATCGAGGGCGGACAGGCGCGTCGCCCGCAAGGCCAGCGTATTGAGCAGGATCTTGACCGGTACCAGCACCACCAGCCACGCCAGCACCGCCAGCGGTGCCGAAAGAATCTGTGCTGCGTCCAGTTGCAGGCCGATGGTCACGAAGAACACGCCCGACAACACATCGCGAAACGGCCTGAGGTGGCTTTCCATGTGGTGCCGGAAGTCGCTCTCGCCCAGCACCATCCCGGCGAGGAAGGCCCCCAGGGCGGCGGATACGCCGACCGCGTGCGCAGCGGCGGCGGCAGCCACCACCACGCACAAGGAGACGAGCACGAACGATTCCTCGTGGCCCCGCCGCGCCACCCAGCCCAGCAGGCCATGCAACAGACGGCGCGAGGCGAGGGCCGCTGCCGCGAACAGCAGCAGCACACCGAATACTTCGAGCAGCACATGCTCGATCTTCGGCGACTCGCCGCGCGCCCAGATCGCCAGCAAGGCCAGCAGGGGCACGCTGGCCAGGTCCTGAAAGACCAGCACGGCGATGGCACTGCGTCCGTGGCGGGTGGTGAGCTCGCCTTGGTCGGCCAGTTGTCGGCTGACCAGCGCCGTGGACGACATGGCCGCCGCAGTGCCGAGCAGCGCGGCGCTCTGGCCGGGCTGCCCCAGCCACATCAATAGCAGGATCAGCGGCGGGGCCACGGCGATCATCTGCAGAGCGCCCGCCATCAGCACCGTCCTGCGGGCGAGCCAGAAGTCTCCGAGGGAGAATTCCAGTCCGACCATGAACAACAGCAGCGCCACGCCCAGCTCGGACAGAAAGCTCAGCGTCTCCCCCGGCGCGATCACGCCGATGACTGAGGGGCCCAGTACAACGCCGACAGAGAGATACCCCAGCAAGGCGGGCACTCTGAACGCCGCCGTCGCCATCGCCGCCAGGCTGCAAGCTGCCAGCAGGATTAGTGTAGTGCCGAGCAAGCCCTGCATCGGTCAGCGTCCCACTTGCGTCGACGTCCAGCGCACGATGTCCTGCGCGCCCATCACGCCGGCCTGACGGGCGATCTCCCGCCCACCCTGGAACAGGGCAAGCGTCGGGATGCTGCGGATACCGAACTGCGTGGCCAGGTGGGGCTCAGCCTCGGTATTCACCTTCGCCAGCCGGATCCTCGGTTCGAGCTGGTGCGCCGCTTGCTGGAACTGTGGCGCCATCATCTTGCACGGCCCGCACCATGGCGCCCAGAAATCGACCAGCAGCGGCAGATCGCTGCGCTCCACGTGGCGCGAGAACGTCGCCGTGGTCAACTCGATGGGCTCGCCCGTGAACAAGGGCTGCTGGCAGCGGCCACAGTTGGGATGTTCCGATAGCTTCGCAGTCGGTACGCGGTTGATGGACTGGCAATGCGGGCAGACAAGGTGAAGATCATTCTTCATGGTTCGCCTCCTTGGACCACAGTGAGGCTGCCTCGTTTCGGGTCACAGACAATGCCGACCAATCAACGCCTTGGAGCCAATCGTTCCCGTTTTTGCTTACTCCGGCCTCTTCCAGATGAGCAGCGATGAATGCTTCGGCCTGCATGAGCCACCTTCGGACAGCATCTTCCTTACTAGGAATCAGCAGGATTTCAGAGACGCTGCTGGCATTCAGCCCGTCCACACGGATAAGCAGAAAAATGCGCCGCCACAAACGCGGCATGTCCTTCAGCAGGTCAAATGCAAAAGCGAACTCGCTCGACCGATCAATCAGCTCCTCCTGTTCCGCGATCGTTGCGACATCGGGATGCTGACTGCCAGCGAAAATATCGGCCAGCTTGAGTGTGTCATCGTGCTGATAAAATTCGAAGATTTCCTCTTCCACCATGGCCTCGGCCACGTCTTGGGCATCCGGTTCGACCGGCGCGTCCAGAGAAACGGATTCGCCAAATTGCCGGCTGCTTGCCACTTCGTTATCCAGGACGGCGAACAGATGCTTCAAAAGACCGGTGTAAGCCTCTTTTTCCCCCGGCACGGATTGCCATTCCACCTTAGCTCGGACAATCGCTTCATCCACCACGTCGCGCAGCGTCGGATAATCGCGCGGTAAATCGCCGACGGCCCGCAGATAAGCCAGCTCACGCCTTGCGACAGCCTCAAGTTTCGACAGTAGAGGCATTCGGGTCACCTCGGCCTCATGGGCGGCTGATGCGGGTTTTGCGGCAATCCGCACCTTGAGCTCGCGCAAGCGCTCGCGTCGTGCTTTGCGCTTGATTTGATCCTGAGCATGCAGTCGGTCAAAATGCTTCTTGGCCTGACGGAACAACGACTGTGCGAGCATCTGCGCGAGGGGCGTCAGCTCGTTATGTGATGCAGTAACGCTGACAATCTTTTTGCCGGGCAGGTGCATATAGCCACTGGCCAGAAATTGCCGCTTGATCTTGTCGCGATCAAGGACGATTTGAAGTCGCGCTGAATCTTTAGTGTGTTTGTCGAGCAATGGCTTGAGGGCGTGCTCGATCACATTTCCCAAAGCTCTCTGCCAAGGTTCATGAAACTCTTTGTCGATAGCTCGATAGCTATATTGTATCTGCATGTATGACTCCTTCGATGTCATTTCTATGGAGGCATGAATCGAGGATGCTCATATCCATAGATTTTGGTTTGGCACGCTCTTACCCCAGGCGCGTTTTGCGAAGACTCCAACTCAAGAACAAAAGCGTGACGCCATAGACTGCCGCATGGAAACCCAACAGCCAGCCTGCGGCCACGAATGACTCGACCGGACGGGTAAAAAATATCCACAAGACGATAGCACCAAGGATAATCGAGAGCAGTCCACTGAGGGCAAGCCAGATTTCACCCTTGATTTCCCGACGCAGCCGAACGGCGGCGGATATCTCCAGCACACCGGTGAAAATCGCCCAGAAGCCCACGCTAGCCCATAAAAAAGAAGCCAAGACTATCGTGGCGACCCAAGGAGCAACCAGGACGACGACGCCCGTAAGTATGCCGACAATGCCGCTGAACAGCAGCCAGCCCCAGCGCTCTTTTTTCTGGATATGGCGCACCGCTGCAAACAAGTTGAACGCGCCATTGACCAAGGAAAATGCGCCGAACATGATGGTCATGGCCAACAGAGCCGATTGTGGCATCCAGAACGCGAGGGCTGCAAAAATCAATGCCAAGACACCGCGCAGCACAAAAAGCCACCAATTTTGGCTCAGCGAACACAGTGCTTTGGTGGGGTCATCCGCATTGGAATTGGCGATGGTGTCTGTGTTCATGCAATATCTCCTAAAGATCTATACAAAATAAAAAATCAAACACTCATGGGACAAGAGAGGGGGCGCTATGCGCCCCCTCTCCAGCGGTTTCAGAACAACTTGGACAGTTTTGCCTTGACTTCATCGAGCCAGCCTTTTCCGCAGCCTCCCCCTCCCGTCTTTTCCTTGATTTTCTTGAGTTCAGCGTACAGGGGCTCAAAGTCCTTCCTTTTTCCATAGCCCAGCAGTTCTGCCATTTCCAACTGCTGCCGGGCTTCGTTCAACAATGTCTCCAGGCGCTCATTGGATGCTTCGCTGCGCTGACCATCTTCTACCAGGGGCTCGGCGCGCTTCAGGAGCAGCTTCGCACGCAGGACGGGCAGCGGAAGCACGCTGCGCTCCTCGACCAGCGTGCTGAGCGCTGACTGCAGCGCGGCTTTGGCTTCTTCGATCTTGCCCTGATCGATCAGCGGCACGACTGCCTTCACGGCTGCGGGATAGGACGCCAAAGGGATGTTGGTGACCGTGATCACGATTTCACTGGCCAGCAAAGCCAGCACGTGGCGAGCCTGTTGCACCTCGCCATGTTTGAGGGCATCCAGCGCCTCGTCGGTCATCGCCTCAATGGTTTCCGTGTTGGCGAACAAGTCGTGCACGATGGTGCGCACATCAACGCCGGCCAGGGCGAGCGTGGGTTCGCGCGCGACGATCAGCTCCAGCTTTCCCGTCACTTCGGCCAGCGTTGCCAATGCGCGTGCAGTGTCCTTGCCGTCAAGTGCGGCCAGCGCTGATTTGGTCAGCGACAAGGCCGAGACTGCCTCATCGAGGACTTGTTTACGTTTGTCTGCCGCCTGCGAGTCCGTTTCTTTCTGAACCTCAGGCTGTACCTCCGTGACGACTTCAGGCTTGGACTCTGGACTGACAGGAAGGCTGCTTACCGCGGCCTGTTCGTTTATTCCTTCGTTCGTCGCATTGGGATTCGGTGTTTGCTCATTCATGGTGATATGCCTCGTATGAGATAGTGAAAATAGGCGAATCTATTGGGGCTGAATGCGAACATCGCGAGACTGACCGACAGAGCAGTCAGCCCCTTCATCACCTCAAAACAGCTTTTGGATGCGCGTCTTCAACTCGTCGAACCATCCCTTGCCGCTTTTGCCACCAGCCGACTTTTGCTCAATGGACTTCACCTGATCGAAGATGGGTTTGAAGTCCGCCTTCTTGCCATAACCCAGGATCTGCGCCATCTCGATCTCCGTGCGCACGGACGACAGCAAGGTGCTGAGCTCCTCGTTCTGCTTGGCATCGCGCCTGTCGGTCTCGGCCAGCTTTTCAGCTTTTGCCATCGCGGCTTCGGCCCGTAGCACGGGCAGAGGAAAGGCGACCGAGGTCACCACCAGCGTGTTCAGTGCTCGGGCGAGTTCCGCTTTGGCGTTGTCGATCTCGCCGCTGTCGATGAGCCGTACGGCCGACTTGATCGCTGCCGGGTACGTTGCCATCGGAAGGTTGTCGGTTTGGATTACGATTTCGCTGGCCAGATTGGCAACGATGGGCCGGGCCTTTTGCACCTCGCCATCACCCAACAACTCCCGAGACAACTTGACCGCTTTCTTTACCGATTCCACGTTGGCGTGGATATCGTGGGTGATGACGCGTACATCGACCGGCGCTAAAGCAAGTTTGGCGTCGCGTGCCAATACCAGTTCCAGCTTTCCGCTGGCCAGTTCCAGCGCAGCAAGCGCCTCCTTGGTCTTCTTTGCATCAAGGAGGGTCAAAGCCTCCTGGGTCTTGGTGAGCGCCGTGATGGCGTCTTGAGTGAGCTCGGCACGCTTTTTATCGGCTTCCCGGGCGGCCTTGTCATCTACCTGTGGCTGTGCCGCCTTGGATGCGGCAGAGGGTGCTGCAGCACCTGGGCTAGAACCTGCCGCCGATTGGGCCAGAGCCGGTCCGCTCAGTCCGACGACGACCGCCAGGGCAAGTGCGGAGAAGGTGTATTGTGGCTGTTTGATATTCATGATCTTGGGCTCTTGGTTGAAGTTAGTTGACTGAGATTTCAATCTGTTTCGGTTTGGCTTGCTCGGCCTTGACAAGCCGCACTTCCAGCACGCCGTCTTTCATGGAAGCCGTCACCTTGGTCGGATCAACGTTGTCAGGCAAGACAAAGCTGCGCACAAAGCGGCCATACGCACGTTCGATGCGGTGGAACTTCTTGCCCGGCTCCTCTTTTTCCAGTTTGCGCTCGCCGCTGATGGTGAGCACACCGTTTTCCGCGCTGACGCGCACGGCATCCTTGGGGACCTCCGGCAGATCCAGCTTGAGGAGGAATGCGTTCTCATCCTCGCTGATGTCCGCCATTGGTGCCCAGTCCGCCGTGGTCATGGCTTCGTTGCCGGTACGGGCGCCCTGTCGCTGGGGTATTCGTCCGAACATCGTCGCCAGGCGGTTTTGCAATTCATCCAGTTCCCGGAAGGGGTCCCACGGAGTCAATGCAGACATATCGGTTCTCCTTGAACAATGCCGACGAATTGGATGACGCACTGAACAGAGCCGTCGGTTTACTCTGAATGGCACCTACTACTGTTTTCAGTTCCGAACAAGTCCTTGAGTCAATTGACGGATATCGCTTTCGTCGAGCGTTTCCCGCGCCAGCAGCTCGCGCGCACAGCGCTCCAGCACCGCGCGGTTGATGTCGAGAATCCGGTAGGCGTGCTCGAACACGCCCATCACGATGTCGCGGATAGCCTGATCGATGCGCGCCTGGGTCGATTCGGCCACCCGGCAACCGCCGTGGGCCAGTTCCGGTGTATCGACAAAGCGGGGCCGCTGCGCCTCGAAGGCGATGTAGCCCAGGCCCTCGTCCATGCCAAAGCGGGTGATCATGTCGCGGGCGATGTCGGTGGCTCGCGCCAGATCGTCCGCCGCCCCGGTAGACAACTCGCCGAACACCAGCTTTTCGGCGGCACGCCCGCCCAGCAGTACGACGATCTTGTGCTCGAGATCGGTACGCGTCATCAGGAAGCGGTCTTCGGTGGGGCGCTGCAAGGTGTAGCCCAGCGCGCCGATGCCGCGCGGGATGATCGAGATCTTGTGTACGGGGTCGGTTTCGGGCAGCGCCAGCGCCACCAGCGCATGGCCCATCTCGTGATGGGCCACGGTTTCCCGCTCCTTGGGATTGAGCACGCGGCTCTTCTTTTCCAGGCCCGCCACGATGCGCTCGATGGTCGCGGTGAAGTCCTGCAATTCCACGGCGGACGCACGGCGTCTCCTCGCCGCCAGCGCCGCCTCGTTGACCAGATTGGCGAGGTCCGCGCCGGAAAAGCCCGTGGTCAGTGCGGCTACCTGTTCGAGGTCTACATCCTGGGCCAGCGTCACCTTCTTGACATGAACCTTCAGGATGTCCAGCCGCCCCTTCTTGTCGGGCCGGTCCACCAGCACCTGGCGGTCGAAGCGGCCGGCACGCAGCAGCGCCTGGTCGAGGATTTCGGGGCGGTTGGTGGCGGCGAGGATGATCAGCCCGACCGAGCTGTCGAAGCCGTCCATCTCCGTGAGCAGCTGGTTGAGGGTCTGCTCGCGCTCGTCGTGACCGCCGATGGGGCCGCCGACGCCGCGCGCGCGGCCCAGCGCATCGAGCTCGTCGATGAAGATGATGGCCGGCGCCTGCCCTCGGGCCTGCTCGAACAGGTCGCGCACACGGGCCGCACCCACGCCGACGAACATCTCGACAAACTCTGATCCGGAGATGGAGAAGAAGGGCACCGCCGCCTCGCCGGCAACAGCCTTGGTCAGCAATGTCTTGCCGGTGCCCGGTGGGCCGACCAGCAACACGCCCTTGGGAATGCGCGCCCCGAGACGGCCATAGTCCTGCGGATTCTTCAGGAAATCGACGATCTCGACCAGCTCCGCCTTGGCCTCATCCCCCCCCGCCACATAGGCGAACGTCACACCGGTGTTCTTTTCCACGAACACCTTGACGCGGCTCTTACCGATGTTGAGAAACCCGCCCATGCCCTGCTTCTCGGCGAAGCGGCGGAACAGGAAGAACCAGACGCCAAAGAAGGATACCGCTGACAGGATCCACGACAGCACATCGCGCAGCCAGGTGCTCTCCAACACGCGGGCATAGGGCACGTCGTACTTCGACAGGCGATCGGCAAGATCGGGTTCGACCCTCGTTGCCACGATCGTCGTCTTGCCCCGGCTGTCCGGCGACTTCAGGCGCCCGGTCACCGTACGATCCGACACCAGCACTTCGGCCACGCGCCCCTCGTCCAGCGCCTTCTCGAACTCGCTGTAGGGCACCGGCTCGACGGTTTTCGCCGTCTGCCAGTATCTCTGCAAACTCAGCAACAGCAGGAGGGCAACGATCCAGTAGCCGGTATTCCATTGATTCTTTTTTTCCATGGGCCTTGTTCCTCGAAAGTCGAGTTGCCAGAGGATCAGGTGAACAGACGGGCCGCACCGTCACGCAAACGGATGGCCAGCGAGCGGGAGGGCAGTGCCGCCGCTGATGAGCAGCCCCCACGGCGTGGCCGACCGCGGATCACGCTTGTAGACGACCGCGTGACCCGCGGGCACGACCGCCACCGCGATTGATGCCAGGGAGGCTGCCCATGCCAGGCCGATGGGGTCGGACACGGCAGCCTCGCCCGCCATCAAGATGCGTCGCTCGCCGACTTCTTCTTGCGCGAGCCTTTGCCAGCGTCGCCGTGCGGCGTCTCGGTCGCCTTCGCGACATCCGGCTGCTCCGGCTCGGCCGGGGTCTGCGGTAGCTCTTTGCGTTCGAACACCACGCGTTCGGCCTTGTCGTCCCAGCGTGCGCTGGCGTGATCGCCCTTGCCGATGCTGCCACCGAGCATCTCGCGCGCCAGCGCAGTTTCCAGCTCGCTGCGGAT
The DNA here is from genome assembly GCF_013375955.1 of Enterobacter sp. DSM 30060. Taxonomy (NCBI): domain Bacteria; kingdom Pseudomonadati; phylum Pseudomonadota; class Gammaproteobacteria; order Enterobacterales; family Enterobacteriaceae; genus Enterobacter; species Enterobacter sp. DSM 30060. The sequence continues at coordinate 2,157,063 of NZ_CP056118.1, read as the reverse complement.
CAGGCGCTTGAGTTCACGCGCACCGAACTCGGGTTTGTAGCCTTCTTCCGCGAAATGGTCGATCAGCGTCTGATCGAAAGTGAGCGTCACGCCCTGGCTGGCGGCGCTGCGCGCCACGCGATCGAGCTGCAGGCCGACGATGTGGCGGATCTCCTCCTTGCCCAGCGCATGGAAGACGATGATCTCGTCGATGCGGTTGAGGAACTCGGGCCGGAAGTGGCCGCGCAGCACGTCCATGACCTCGGTCTTGGTCTTTTCGTACTCCTCGTCGGCCGCCCCACGCGCCTTCAGCCGTCGCTGGATGATGTCCGAACCCAGGTTGGACGTGGCGATGATGATGGTGTTGGTGAAATCCACCACCCGGCCCTTGCCGTCGGTGAGGCGACCGTCGTCGAACACTTGCAGCAGGATGTTGTAGACGTCAGGGTGTGCCTTCTCGATCTCGTCGAGCAGCAGCACGCTGTAGGGCTTGCGCCGCACCTTCTCGGTGAGCTGACCGCCTTCGTCGTAACCGACATAGCCCGGAGGCGCGCCCACTAGCCGCGCCACGGTATGGCGTTCGCCATATTCCGACATGTCGATGCGCAACAGGGCGTGCTCATCGCCGTAGATCGATTCGGCCAATGCCTTGGCGAGCTCGGTCTTGCCCACCCCGGTCGGGCCCAGAAACAGGAAGGTAGCCACCGGTTTGCTGCCTTCGCGCAGGCCGGCGCGGGACAGCCGCACGGCATCGGCCACGGCACGGACCGCCTCGTCTTGTCCCACCAGGCGCTCGTGCAGCCGTTGTTCCAAGTGCAGCAGCTTTTCGCGCTCTTCCACCGTCAACTCGTTGACCGGGATGCCGGTCAGGCGCGAGACGATCTGCGCCACGTGTTCCGCCTTGACCTCGGCACTGCCGGAGGCCCGCTCCCGCTCCCAGTTCTCGACGAGCTTCTTGAGCTCGGCCTCCTTGGCTTCGATGCGCTTGCCGAGCTCGGCGGCCTGGTCGTACTGCTTGCGCGCGGCCACGTAATCCTGTTCACGCCGCAGCTGGTGCAGTTCGGACTCCAGCTCCTGCACGGCCACCGGCCGGGCCGTGGCCGACAGCTTGACGCGCGCGGCCGCCTGGTCGAGCAGGTCGATCGCCTTGTCCGGCAGGAAGCGCGCCGTGATGTAGCGGTCGGACAACTCGGCCGCCGCGATGATCGCGTCCTCGGAGATGCTGACCTTGTGGTGCGCCTCGAAGGTGTCGCGCAGGCCGCGCAGAATCATGATGGCCTGGGCCACCGTCGGCTCGGGCACCGTCACCGGCTGGAAGCGCCGCTCCAGTGCGGCATCCTTCTCGATGTATTTCTGGTACTCGTTCAGCGTCGTGGCGCCGATCAGGTTGAGTTCACCGCGCGCCATCATCGGTTTGAACACGTTGGCCACGTCCAGCCCGCCTTCGCCACCGCCCTGGCCGGCACCGACGATGGTGTGCACCTCGTCGATGAACAAAATCAGCTCGCCCTGGTGCTCGGTCACCTCCTTCAGCACCTTCTGCACGCGCTCCTCGAACTCGCCGCGATATTTGGCGCCGGCCACCATGGCGTTGATGTTGAGTTCCACCAGGCGCTTGTCGCGCAAGGTCTCGGGCACTTCACCCGCCACCATGCGCTGCGCCAGCCCTTCGACGATGGCGGTCTTGCCCACACCCGGCTCGCCGATCAGCACCGGGTTGTTCTTCTTGCGCCGGGCCAGCACCTCGATGGTTGTTTCGATCTCCTGCGCGCGGCCGATCACCGGGTCGAGCTTGCCGTCGCGCGCCATCTTGGTCAGGTCGCGCGAGTACTTGTCGAGTTCTGGCGTGTTGGTCGGCGTCTCAGCGCGTCCATCCTCGGCGCCCTTGCCGACCACCTTGCTGACCTGTTGGCGCAGCGCCTGCGGCGTCAGGCCGTAGCGGCGCAGCAGGTTGGCGGCCAGCCCTTCGCCTTCCTCGGCCAGACCGATCAGGAAATGCTCTGGACCGACATAAGAATGGCCGAGTTCATTGGAGGCCACGAAGGCGCGGCTGAGCGCATCCTTCACGCGCGGCGACACGCCGATCTCGCCCTCGAAGGGCTTGTCCCCGCGCTTGGCCTCAGACTCGATCTGCCGCTTGAGGTCATCGACCTTGATCTTGAACTGACCCAGGATGGTCTTGACCACGTCGCTGTCGGCCAGCGCCAGCAGCAGATGTTCGGTATCCACCTCGGAGCGGCCAAATTCGGCAGCGTGTTTGGCGGCCTCCTGCAACAAGGCTTCCGACTGTTCGCTGATGCGGCTGGCCAGCCCACTGCCGCGACGGCGCGGCGCACCCGAACCTGCGGCGGCGGGCTCGCCAAACGAGGCATCGACCACGTCATCGGTATCGGCGGCAACTGGCGTCGCGTCGTCGCCGATGCGGAAGAAGTCACTGCCGAGGAAGTCCTCGAACAGGCCGCTGCGCGAACCGAACAAGGCTTCCAGCGGCGAAACGGTGCGCTTTTGCTGGCGCACTAATTGCCGGTAATGGTCGTCGCACAACAGCATGGTGCTGTGACGACCGTTGAGATTGGCTTCCACCCGCACGGTGGCGGGTTGGCCGCAGACCTGGCATTGTTTTCTGGCCATGCTGATGCTCCTTAGAAGGTTGAAAAGGTTGAGGCGACGAGGCATCGCGAGCCGCGACACCTCGTCTCGGGCCGGGTTTTTCTTGTGACGAACGAGCCGGCGACGTCAGCCGTTGATCGGGATCGAGCGTCCCTGCTTCGGCGCGCTGACCTCGCGCTTGTCGATCGTGACCGTGAGCACCCCGTTCTTGAACGATGCCTTGATCGAATCCTGGTTGGCGTCGTCAGGCAGGTTCAAGGCACGCTGAAAGCTGCCGTAGGAGCGCTCCACACGGTGGAAGCCACCTTCCTTCTTCTCCTGTTCCTGGCGCTTCTCGCCACGCACCATCAGCACGTCGTTGTCGAGGGTGATCTGGATGTCCTTCTCCTCGACACCGGGCACTTCCAGGGCAATCTTGTACTGCTTGTCGGTTTCCTGGATGTCCAGGGCCGGCTTCAGCATGCCCGACCAATCGGATGGCCACTGCGGCATGTTCAACGCCGGAAAACCGAAGCCCCGGAATGCGTCATCGAACAGCCGGTCGATTTCCCGATGCAGTTGCAGGATCGGGCTGACTGGCCCGCTCGCCGCTGGCAGGTCATTGCGCTGCACCGGCAGGGAGGAGGCGGTCTGCTGCTCTTGCTGCTCGTTCTTGAACCAGTTCCAGGGAGCCAACTTCTTGAAATCGATGTCCATGTCATACCTCCAGAAAAATTGGAAAACGAGTTACTCAAGCCCTTTGCCTGCTGCGACGGGCAGTGCGCCCAGGCGACACGGGCTGCTCGGATGACTTCTGCTGTTCACGCTTGCGCATCACCTCCTTCTTTGCTCCGGCTCGGGTCTGATCATTGATGCACTGATCGATTTCACTTTGACGAAGCCGCCACGTCCCGCCCACCTTGAAAGCCGGAATTTCCCCGTGTGCGGCGAGCCGATAAAGCGTCCGCTTGCCGACTTTCAAGTACGCAGCCAATTCATCGAGCGTGAAAATCACCTGTAGGTGCGCTTTCATCTCACCCTCTCCAATCGCGTCGCTTTGCGGTTCCGGCCAAGGATATCCTTGCAATACTTTGTAATATTAGGCCTACTATGAAAAACTTCAAGAGTCAAGAGTCAATGTGCAGCGTTCTCCCGCCCCATTGATGCAGGTCAACTGCTCAGGCAAGGCACAGGGGGGCGGCCTGATCAGGCAATGGACAGCGCCTGGCTCCTCAGCCTGCGTGTGCCACAGGCGCCTCGATCAAACACCGATCCTCTCGTTGTAGCCGAGTGCCCGCAGCCCCTTGCTCGTCTGCATGTTCCTTGGCGGAAACTCGTCTGGGCGCGCCCAGACGACGATTTCCCCGAGGCTGCTCAGGCCAACGTGCGGAATTGCCCAGTCGTCGCTGCGGATCGCGTTCCAGAGTCGGGCCGAAACACTTCCGTTGCCCCAGACAACGTAGTTCAACAGTATCCGTCCGGCCAACACACCTTCCCGACACCGCCTCCGAAGGCCATGGCCCATCAAGCGGATTTTCCATGCGCCCTCAGCGCCGTACCTACAGCAAATCTTTCAAGGCTCAGGTCATTCAGGAGTGTTCTGAACCCGGTGCCTCCATCGCAAACATCGCCTTGGGCTACAGCCTCAATGCCAACCTCGACCACAAATGGATTCGGCTGCCTACCCACAAAACCACGGCTATCCAGCCAGCGTTCATCCCGTTGCCTTCTCAAATGCTCGGCGTGGGTTCGCATGCTCAAGCGCGCTGCTGCGATCATGAGTTTGATCCAGTCGGCCCGTAATAATGGGCACGATCCGTATGCCTATCTCAAGGATGTGCTGACACGGTTGCCGTCCCTGTAACAGCCTGAAGTTGACCTGGGTAATCAAATACCGGTGTAGTGATTAGGAAACAGGGCTCGGATAACATCATGGCGCAGGTCATTGAACCTACTAACGACGCCGGATATATGGTCGCAAACCGCATCGAACTAGTACTTGCATCACCCGGGGCGTCCATATATGGTCAACTAAAACTGGCCACCGCTTTAGAGTTTTTCCAGTATCGGTTTTCCGATTCGTTTGGGGGTAATCCACCGTTATAGTCATGCGACCTTAGCGAGCTGTAATACCCGACGATATAGTCTGTGATCGCATGAGCAGCTTCGCTAAAGTTTATATAACCTGTCACCGGCACCCACTCGTTTTTCAGACTACGGAAGAAGCGTTCCATCGGGCTGTTGTCCCAACAGTTTCCACGTCGGCTCATACTCTGCCCGATCCGGCAACTCCACAGTAACTGCCGGAACTGCCTGCTTGTATAGAGGCTACCCTGGTCACTATGGAACATCACTCCGGCTGGTTTACCGCGAGCTTCCCACGCCATTTACAGCGCTTTGATGGTCAGCTTGCTGTCCGGCGAGAATGACATTGCCCAGCCCACCGGTTTCCTTGCGAACATATCGAGAACAACAGCGAGGTAAGGCCAACGTTTACCTGTCCAGATATACGTCACATCGCCACACCACACTTGGTAGGTTCTGTCACTGCGAACTGTCGCTCAAGGTGATTCGGGATAACGATGTGTTCATGACCACCACGTTTATACCGGTGGGTAGGCTGCTGACAACTCACCAGCCCCAGTTCTTTCATGAGCCTGCCAGCAAGCCAGCGTCCCATTTTGAAGTCTCTCAGGGTTGCCATGATGGCGATACTTCTTGCGCCAGCAGAGCCATGGCTGATGTTATGCAGTTCCAGAACCTGACTGCGTAACACAGCTCGCCTGCCGTCTATGTACTCACGGGCGGGCGCTTATCTTGCCGGACAGCCGATGCTGTATGCCGAGGATTTTTCTCCCAACACGCCGCAGGGGGCATGCCCTTCTTGCCATTGTCTGGGCCATATCTATGAGGTAACTGAAACACTGATGGTGCCCGATCCTTCACTTAGTATCCGTGAAAGGGCTATTGCTTCCTGGCCCCCGGCCTGGCACGGACAGAATCTGCGGGATATTCTGGTGACGCTGGGGTATGACATCGACACTCCCTGGAAAAATCTGCCAGCGGAAGACCGTCAGCGGATCCTTTTTACCGAAGACACCCCCACGGTACCGGTTTTCCCGGGACTGAGTCCGGAAGATACGCGCGAAGCCGTCAGGAAAAAAATGACGCCGGGTTATATGGGGTCAGTTTGGATATCGAAAATTATTGTACGTTAAGGCTATTTTTTAATCAGCTGCCGTCTCTGGTAATGCTGCCAACTTACTGATTTAGTGTATGATGGTGATTTTAAGGTGCTTGCGTGGCTTCCATTTCCATCAGATGTCCTTCCTGCTCCGCTACTGAAGGCGTGGTGCGTAACGGCAAAAGCACTGCCGGACATCAGCGCTATCTCTGCTCTCATTGCCGTAAAACATGGCAACTACAGTTCACTTACACCGCCTCTCAGCCCGGTACGCACCAGAAAATCATTGATATGGCCATGAATGGCGTCGGATGTCGCGCCAGTGCACGCATTATGGGCGTTGGCCTCAACACGGTTTTACGTCACTTAAAAAACTCAGGCCGCAGTCGGTAACCTCGCGCATACAACCGGGCAGTGATGTGATTGTCTGCGCTGAAATGGACGAACAGTGGGGCTACGTCGGTGCTAAATCACGTCAGCGCTGGCTGTTTTACGCGTATGACAGGATACGGAGGACGGTTGTGGCGCACGTCTTCGGTGAACGCACTCTGGCCACACTGGAGCGTCTTCTGAGCCTGCTGTCGGCCTTTGAGGTCGTGGTATGGATGACGGATGGCTGGCCGCTGTATGAATCCCGCCTGAAGGGAAAGCTGCACGTTATCAGCAAGCGTTACACTCAGCGCATTGAGCGACATAACCTGAATCTGAGACAACATCTGGCAAGGCTGGGACGGAAGTCACTGTCGTTCTCAAAATCGGTGGAGCTGCATGACAAAGTCATCGGGCATTATCTGAACATAAAACACTATCAATAAGTTGGAGTCATTACCCTTTTTTCAACTTCTGATGGATGCGAGTGATTGAACTCATACATTAATGTTTTCCCACGAAGTCTTTTTTCAGGTAAGCCTTCGCACATATCGGTAAATAGCTTGCCTGCTTTTATTTTTTCTGTCATCGACATGTTCATTTTTAACATTCCGTCCTGATAAGTTGGTCGGATAAGGCGCTCGCGCCGTATCCGACATTAATTTCTTAAGCGACTTCATTCACCTGGCGACGCAGCAGGGAAAGTGGGCCGGGGCCGCTAAGCGTGAACACGGAAATTAAGGTGAAGCCCAGCGCCACCAGACCCAGCACCAGGTAAGCGCCCTGGAAACCGATGCTTTCATACATATTGCCCGCCAGAATAGACATAAAAACCATCGCCAGTTGCTTAAAGAAGCAGAAACAGACCAGATAAATCGTCGCTGAAAAACGCACTTCAAACTGGCTGGTAATATATTTAAAGCAGCCCACCAGCAGGAACGGTACTTCAAACATATGCAGCGTTTTCAGAATAACCACTTCCAGTGCTGAGGTAGCGAACGATGAGCCAATAATACGTACTGACATAATAGTGCCAGCCAGCAGCAGGGCGTTTTTCCCACCGATGCGATTAATGATCAGTGGCGCAAAAAACATAATCGAGGCGTTAAGTAATTCGCCCATTGTCGTTACGTAGCCAAATACCCGCGTACCCTGTTCACCGGTAGCAAAGAACGAAGTAAAGAAATTAGCAAACTGTTGGTCAAAAACATCGTAGGTGCAGGAAACGCCAATAACATACAGTGACAAAAACCACAGTTTTGGCTGTCTGAACAGTTCCAGCGCCAGCTTAAGGCTAAATGCCGAATGGTTGGCACCTACCGCATTGGCAACCGTGGCAGAAGAGGGCGCATCCGTTTTGGCGAAAAAGAGTAAAACGGCGAGGATGAGTGCACAGCCAGAACCCAGCCAGAAAACAAACTGATTATTGATGGTGAACATGATGCCGACAATCGAGGCACACAGCGCCCAGCCAACACAGCCAAACATCCGCGCTCGACCAAATTCGAAATTACTGCGACGGCTGACTTTCTCGATAAATGCCTCTACTGCTGGCGCACCGGCGTTAAAACAAAAGCCTAGATAAATACCACCAACAATCGATCCTACTAAAATGTTGTATTGTAACAGTGGCCCGAAGATAAAAATAAAGAACGGCGCAAACATCACTAACATGCCGGTAATAATCCACAGCAGGTATTTGCGCAGCCCGAGTTTGTCAGAAAGCAGACCAAACAGCGGTTGGAATAATAGCGAGAACAGAGAAATAGCGGCAAAAATAATACCCGTATCACTTTTGCTGATATGGTTGATGTCATGTAGCCAAATCGGGAAAAACGGGAAGTAGGCTCCCATGATAAAAAAGTAAAAGAAAAAGAATAAACCGAACATCCAAAAGTTTGTGTTTTTTAAATAGTACATAATGGATTTCCTTACGCGAAATACGGGCAGACATGGCCTGCCCGGTTATTATTATTTTTGACACCAGAGCAACTGGTAATGGTAGCTACCGGCGCTAAGCTGGAATTCCGCCGACACTGACGGGCTCCAGGAGTCGTCGCCACCAATCCCCATATGGAAACCGTCGATATTCAGCCATGTGCCTTCTTCCGCGTGCAGCAGATGGCGATGGCTGGTTTCCATCAGTTGCTGTTGACTGTAGCGGCTGATGTTGAACTGGAAGTCGCCGCGCCACTGGTGTGGGCCATAATTCAATTCGCGCGTCCCGCAGCGCAGACCGTTTTCGCTCGGGAAGACGTACGGGGTATACATGTCTGACAATGGCAGATCCCAGCGGTCAAAACAGGCCGCAGTAAGGCGGTCGGGATAGTTTTCTTGCGGCCCTAATCCGAGCCAGTTTACCCGCTCTGCTACCTGCGCCAGCTGGCAGGTCAGGCCAATCCGCGCCGGATGTGGCGTATTGCTCGCCACTTCAACATCAACGGTAATCGCCATTTGACCACTTCCATCAATCCGGTAGGTTTTCCGGCTGATAAATAAGGTTTTCCCCTGATGCTGCCACGCGTGGACCGTGGTAATCAACACCGCGTCGGCAAGCGTATCTGCCGTGCACTGCAACAACGCTGCTTCGGCCTGGTAATGGCCCGCCGCCTTCCAGCGTTCGACCCAGGCGTTAGGGTCAATGCGGGTCGCTTCACTTACGCCAATGTCGTTATCCAGCGGTGCGCGGGTGAACTGATCGCGCAGCGGCGTCAGCAGTTGTTTTTTATCGCCAATCCACATCTGTGAAAGAAAGCCTGACTGGCGGTTAAATTGCCAACGCTTATTATCCAGCTCGATGCAAAAATCCGTTTCGCTGGTGGTCAGTTGCGGGATGGCGTGGGGCGCGGAGGGGAGTGTCACGCTGAGGTTTTCCGCCAGACGCCACTGCTGCCAGGCGCTGATGTGTCCGGCTGCTGACCATGTGGTCGCGTTCGGTTGCACTACGTGAACCGTTAGCCAGAGTTGTCCGGCGCTCTTCGGCTGCGGTAGTCCAGGCAGTTCAATCAACTGTTTACCTTGTGGAGCGACATCCAGAGGCACTTCACCGCTTGCCAGCGGCTTGCCATCCAGCGCCACCATCCAGTGCAGGAGCTCGTTATCGCTATGACGGAACAGGTATTCGCTGGTCACTTCGATGGTTTGCCCGGATAAACTGAACTGGAAAAACTGCTGCTGGTGTTTTGCTTCCGTCAGCGCCGGATGCGGCGTGCGGTCGGCAAAGACCAGACCGTTCATGCAGAACTGGCGATCATTCGGCGTATCGCCAAAATCACCGCCGTAAGCCGACCACGGATTGCCATTTTCATCATATTTAATCAGCGACTGATCCACCCAGTCCCAGACGAAGCCGCCCTGTAAACGGGGGTACTGACGAAACGCCTGCCAGTATTTAGCGAAGCCGCCAAGACTGTTACCCATCGCGTGGGCGTATTCGCAAAGGATCAGCGGGCGCGTCTCTCCAGGCAACGAAAGCCATTTTTTGATGGACCATTTCGGCACAGCCGGGAAGGGCTGGTCTTCATCCACGCGCGCGTACATCGGGCAAATAATATCGGTTGCGAAGGTGTCGGCTCCGCCGCCTTCATACTGTACCGGGCGGGAAGGATCGACAGATTTGATCCAGCGATAGAGTGCGTCGTGATTAGCGCCGTGGCCTGATTCATTCCCCAGCGACCAGATGATCACACTCGGGTGATTACGATCGCGCTGCACCATTCGCGTTACGCGTTCGCTCATCGCGGGTAGCCAGCGCGGATCATCGGTCAGACGATTCATTGGCACCATGCCGTGGGTTTCAATGTTGGCTTCATCCACCACATACAGGCCGTAGCGGTCGCACAGCGTGTACCACAGCGGATGGTTCGGATAATGCGAACAGCGCACGGCGTTAAAGTTGTTCTGCTTCATCAGCAGGATATCCTGCACCATCGTCTGCTCATCCATGACCTGACCATGCAGAGGATGATGCTCGTGACGGTTAACGCCGCGAATCAGCAACGGCTTGCCGTTCAGCAGCAGCAGACCATTTTCAATCCGCACCTCGCGGAAACCGACATCGCAGGCTTCTGCTTCAATCAGCGTGCCGTCGGCGGTGTGCAGTTCAACCACTGCACGATAGAGATTCGGGATTTCGGCGCTCCACAGTTTCGGGTTTTCGACGTTCAGACGTAGGGTGACGTGATCGGCATAACCACCACGCTCATCGATAATTTCACCGCCGAAAGGCGCGGTGCCGCTGGCGACCTGCGTTTCACCCTGCCACAAAGAAACCGTCACCCGCAGCTCATCGCGCAGCTCGCCGTACATCTGAACGTCTGCCTCCAGTACAGCGCGGCTGAAATCATCATTAAAGTGAGTGGCTACATGTAAATCGCTGATTTGCGTGGTCGGTTTATGCAGCAACGAGACGTCACGGAAAATGCCGCTCATCCGCCACATATCCTGATCTTCCAGATAACTGCCGTCACTCCAGCGCAGCACCATCACCGCGAGGCGGTTTTCTCCGGCGTGTAAAAATGCGCTCAGGTCAAATTCAGACGGCAAACGACTGTCCTGTCCGTAACCGACCCAGCGCCCGTTGCACCACAAATGAAACGCCGAGTTAACACCATCAAAAATAATTCGCGTCTGGCCTTCCTGTAGCCAGCTTTCATCAATATTAAATGTGAGCGAGTAACAACCCGTCGGATTCTCCGTGGGAACATACGGCGGATTGACCGCAATGGGATAGGTCACGTTGGTGTAGATAGGCGCATCGTAACCGTGCATCTGCCAGTTTGAGGGGACGATGACAGTATCGGCGTCAGGAAGATCGCGCTCCAGCCAGCTTTCTGGTACCGCTTCTGGTGCCGGAAACCAGGCAAAGCGCCATTCACCATTCAGGCTGCGCGACTCTTGGGAAGGGCGATCGGTGCGAGCCTCTTCGCTATTACGCCAGCTGGCGAAAGGGGGATGTGCCGCAAGGCGATTAAGTTGGGTAACGCCAGGGTTTTCCCAGTCACGACGTTGTAATACGACGGCCAGTGAATCCGTAATCATTGTCATAGTTGTATCCTGTGTGAATTGTTATCCGCTCACATTTTCGCATAACATACGAGCCGGACACATAGAGTGTAAAGCCTGGGGTGCCTAATGAGTGAGCTGACTCACATTAATTGCGTTGCGCTCACTGCCCGCTTTCAAGTCGGGAAACTTGTCGTGCCAGCTGCATTAAGGAATCTGCCAACGTGCGGGGAGAGGTGGTTTGCGTATTGGGCGGTAGGGTGGTTTTTCTTTTCACCAGTGAGACGGGCAACAGCTGATTGCTCTTCACCGCCTGGCCCTGAGAGAGTTTCAGCAAGCGGTCCACGCTAGTTTTCCCCAGCAGGCGAAAATCCTGTTTGATGGTGGTTAACGGCGGGATATAACACGAGCTGTCTTCGGTATCGTCGTATCCCACTACCGAGATATCCGCACCAACGCGCAGCCCGGACTCGGTAATAGCGCGCATTGCGCCCAGCGCCATCTGATCGTTGGCAACCAGCATCGCAGTGGGAACGATGCCCTCATTCAGCATTTGCATAGTTTGTTGAAAACCGGACATGGCACTCCAGTCGCCTTCCCGTTCCGCTATCGGATGAATTTGATTGCGTGTGAGATATTTATGCCAGTCCGCCAGACGCAGACGCGCCGAGACAGAACTTAATGGACCGGCTAACAACGCGATTTGCTGGTGACCCAATGCGATCAGATGCTCCACGCCCAGTCGCGTACCGTCTTCATGGGAAAAAATAATACTGTTGATGGGAGTCTGGTCAGAGACATCAAGAAATAGGGCCGGAACATTAGCGCAGGCAGCTTCCACAGCAATGGCATCCTCGTCATCCAGCGGATAGTTAATGATCAGACCACTGACGCGTTGCGCGAGAAGGTTATGTACCGCCGCTTTACAGGCTTCGACGCTGCTTCGTTCTACCATCGACACCACCACGCTGGCACCCAGTTGATCGGCGCGAGATTTAATCGCCGCGACAATTTGCGACGGCGCGTGCAGGGCCAGACTGGAGGTAGCAACGCCAATCAGCAACGACTGTTTGCCCGCCAGTTGTTGTGCCACGCGGTTGGGAATGTAGTTCAGCTGCGCCATCGCCGCTTCCACCTTTTCCCGCGTTTTCGCAGAGACGTGGCTGGCCTGGTTCATCACGCGGGAAACGGTCTGATAAGAGACACCGGCATACTCTGCGACATCGTATAGCGTTACTGGTTTCACATTTACCACCCTGAATTGACTCTCTTCGGGTGCTATCATGCCATACCACGAAATGTTTTGCGCCATTCGGAGGGGGCACGCCGAAGTGAGATTCAAAATGCCGACGTCAGTTCACAGGTGGGTAATGATACCAACGTGTTGATGGTAATGACTCCAACTTACTGATAGTGTTTTATGTTCAGATAATGCCCGATGACCTTGCCATGCAGCTCCACCGATTTTGAGAACGACAGTGACTTCCGTCCCAGCCTTGCCAGATGTTGTCTCAGATTCAGGTTATGTCGCTCAATGCGCTGAGTGTAACGCTTGCTGATAACGTGCAGCTTTCCCTTCAGGCGGGATTCATACAGCGGCCAGCCATCCGTCATCCATACCACGACCTCAAAGGCCGACAGCAGGCTCAGAAGACGCTCCAGTGTGGCCAGAGTGCGTTCACCGAAGACGTGCGCCACAACCGTCCTCCGTATCCTGTCATACGCGTAAAACAGCCAGCGCTGACGTGATTTAGCACCGACGTAGCCCCACTGTTCGTCCATTTCAGCGCAGACAATCACATCACTGCCCGGTTGTATGCGCGAGGTTACCGACTGCGGCCTGAGTTTTTTAAGTGACGTAAAACCGTGTTGAGGCCAACGCCCATAATGCGTGCACTGGCGCGACATCCGACGCCATTCATGGCCATATCAATGATTTTCTGGTGCGTACCGGGCTGAGAGGCGGTGTAAGTGAACTGTAGTTGCCATGTTTTACGGCAATGAGAGCAGAGATAGCGCTGATGTCCGGCAGTGCTTTTGCCGTTACGCACCACGCCTTCAGTAGCGGAGCAGGAAGGACATCTGATGGAAATGGAAGCCACGCAAGCACCTTAAAATCACCATCATACACTAAATCAGTAAGTTGGCAGCATTACCAACCTTACCTTAAATTTATTCCTGTATCTCTTCCCGATGAGGTCGTGCGGCCGGCATTGCCCGGTGGCGCTGCGCTTACCGGGCCTACAAAACCCGCAGGCCAGATAAGGCGAAGCCGCCATCCGGCATGTTTTTCCGCGCACAAAGCAAAAAACCCCGCACCTTCCGGTACGGGGTTCTTCCTGATTGATGCCTGGCAGTTCCCTACTCTCACATGGGGAGACCCCACACTACCATCGGCGCTACGGCGTTTCACTTCTGAGTTCGGCATGGGGTCAGGTGGGACCACCGCGCTAAAGCCGCCAGGCAAATTCTGTTAATCTGTATCAGGCTGAAAATCGTGTCTGTCTCTTCGCCGAAACAGCTTCGGCGTTGTAAGGTTAAGCCTCACGGTTCATTAGTATCGGTTAGCTCAACGCATCGCTGCGCTTACACACCCGACCTATCAACGTCGTCGTCTTCAACGTTCCTTCAGGAGACTCAAGGTCTCAGGGAGAACTCATCTCGGGGCAAGTTTCGTGCTTAGATGCTTTCAGCACTTATCTTTTCCGCATTTAGCTACCGGGCAGTGCCATTGGCATGACAACCCGAACACCAGTGATGCGTCCACTCCGGTCCTCTCGTACTAGGAGCAGCCCCCCTCAATTCTCCAGCGCCCACGGCAGATAGGGACCGAACTGTCTCACGACGTTCTAAACCCAGCTCGCGTACCACTTTAAATGGCGAACAGCCATACCCTTGGGACCTACTTCAGCCCCAGGATGTGATGAGCCGACATCGAGGTGCCAAACACCGCCGTCGATATGAACTCTTGGGCGGTATCAGCCTGTTATCCCCGGAGTACCTTTTATCCGTTGAGCGATGGCCCTTCCATTCAGAACCACCGGATCACTATGACCTGCTTTCGCACCTGCTCGCGCCGTCACGCTCGCAGTCAAGCTGGCTTATGCCATTGCACTAACCTCCTGATGTCCGACCAGGATTAGCCAACCTTCGTGCTCCTCCGTTACTCTTTGGGAGGAGACCGCCCCAGTCAAACTACCCACCAGACACTGTCCGCAACCCGGATTACGGGTCTACGTTAGAACACCAGCCATTAAAGGGTGGTATTTCAAGGTTGGCTCCACGCAGACTGGCGTCCACGCTTCAAAGCCTCCCACCTATCCTACACATCAAGGACCAGTGTTCAGTGTCAAGCTATAGTAAAGGTTCACGGGGTCTTTCCGTCTTGCCGCGGGTACACTGCATCTTCACAGCGAGTTCAATTTCACTGAGTCTCGGGTGGAGACAGCCTGGCCATCATTACGCCATTCGTGCAGGTCGGAACTTACCCGACAAGGAATTTCGCTACCTTAGGACCGTTATAGTTACGGCCGCCGTTTACCGGGGCTTCGATCAAGAGCTTCGCGTTGCCGCTAACCCCATCAATTAACCTTCCGGCACCGGGCAGGCGTCACACCGTATACGTCCACTTTCGTGTTTGCACAGTGCTGTGTTTTTAATAAACAGTTGCAGCCAGCTGGTATCTTCGACTGATTTCAGCTCCGTCCGCAGGGACTTCACCTACCTATCAGCGTGCCTTCTCCCGAAGTTACGGCACCATTTTGCCTAGTTCCTTCACCCGAGTTCTCTCAAGCGCCTTGGTATTCTCTACCTGACCACCTGTGTCGGTTTGGGGTACGATTTCGTGTTACCTGATGCTTAGAGGCTTTTCCTGGAAGCAGGGCATTTATCACTTCAGCACCGTAGTGCCTCGTCATCACACCTCAGCGTTAACAAGGTACCGGATTTACCTGGAACCTCCGCCTACATGCTTAAACCGGGACAACCGTCGCCCGGCTGACATAGCCTTCTCCGTCCCCCCTTCGCAGTAACACCAAGTACAGGAATATTAACCTGTTTCCCATCGACTACGCCTTTCGGCCTCGCCTTAGGGGTCGACTCACCCTGCCCCGATTAACGTTGGACAGGAACCCTTGGTCTTCCGGCGAGCGGGCTTTTCACCCGCTTTATCGTTACTTATGTCAGCATTCGCACTTCTGATACCTCCAGCATGCCTCACAGCACACCTTCGACGGCTTACAGAACGCTCCCCTACCCAACAACGCATAAGCGTCGCTGCCGCAGCTTCGGTGCATGGTTTAGCCCCGTTACATCTTCCGCGCAGGCCGACTCGACCAGTGAGCTATTACGCTTTCTTTAAATGATGGCTGCTTCTAAGCCAACATCCTGGCTGTCTGTGCCTTCCCACATCGTTTCCCACTTAACCATGACTTTGGGACCTTAGCTGGCGGTCTGGGTTGTTTCCCTCTTCACGACGGACGTTAGCACCCGCCGTGTGTCTCCCGTGATAACATTCTTCGGTATTCGTAGTTTGCATCGGGTTGGTAAGCCGGGATGGCCCCCTAGCCGAAACAGTGCTCTACCCCCGAAGATGAGTTCACGAGGCGCTACCTAAATAGCTTTCGGGGAGAACCAGCTATCTCCCGGTTTGATTGGCCTTTCACCCCCAGCCACAGGTCATCCGCTAATTTTTCAACATTAGTCGGTTCGGTCCTCCAGTTAGTGTTACCCAACCTTCAACCTGCCCATGGCTAGATCACCGGGTTTCGGGTCTATACCCTGCAACTTAACGCCCAGTTAAGACTCGGTTTCCCTTCGGCTCCCCTATACGGTTAACCTTGCTACAGAATATAAGTCGCTGACCCATTATACAAAAGGTACGCAGTCACCCCATAAAGAGGCTTCCACTGCTTGTACGTACACGGTTTCAGGTTCTTTTTCACTCCCCTCGCCGGGGTTCTTTTCGCCTTTCCCTCACGGTACTGGTTCACTATCGGTCAGTCAGGAGTATTTAGCCTTGGAGGATGGTCCCCCCATATTCAGACAGGATACCACGTGTCCCGCCCTACTCTTCGAGTTCACAGCATGTGTGCTTTCGTGTACGGGACTATCACCCTGTACCGTCGGACTTTCCAGACCGTTCCACTAACACACAAGCTGATTCAGACTCCGGGCTGCTCCCCGTTCGCTCGCCGCTACTGGGGGAATCTCGGTTGATTTCTTTTCCTCGGGGTACTTAGATGTTTCAGTTCCCCCGGTTCGCCTCGTTAACCTATGTATTCAGTTAACGATAGTGCAACGGATTGCACTGGGTTTCCCCATTCGGACATCGCCGGGTCAAAGGTTCATATCACCTCGCCGGCGCTTTTCGCAGATTAGCACGTCCTTCATCGCCTCTGACTGCCAGGGCATCCACCGTGTACGCTTAGTCGCTTAACCTCACAACCCGAAGATGTTTCACTTCTGATTGCGAAAATTTGAGAGACTCGAACACACCATTAAAGATGTGTCGTTTCAATTTTCAGCTTGATCCAGATTTTTAAAGAGCAAATATCTCAAACATGACTCGCAAGTCAGTTTTGAGATATGACGGCAGGTGACTTTCACTCACGAACCAGCAAGTGGCGTCCCCTAGGGGATTCGAACCCCTGTTACCGCCGTGAAAGGGCGGTGTCCTGGGCCTCTAGACGAAGGGGACGTACAGTCTCAATCGCAAGACGCCTTGCTATTTACTTTTCATCAGACAATCTGTGTGGACACTACAAAGGCAGGTTCTTTAAGGTAAGGAGGTGATCCAACCGCAGGTTCCCCTACGGTTACCTTGTTACGACTTCACCCCAGTCATGAATCACAAAGTGGTAAGCGCCCTCCCGAAGGTTAAGCTACCTACTTCTTTTGCAACCCACTCCCATGGTGTGACGGGCGGTGTGTACAAGGCCCGGGAACGTATTCACCGTGGCATTCTGATCCACGATTACTAGCGATTCCGACTTCATGGAGTCGAGTTGCAGACTCCAATCCGGACTACGACGCACTTTATGAGGTCCGCTTGCTCTCGCGAGGTCGCTTCTCTTTGTATGCGCCATTGTAGCACGTGTGTAGCCCTACTCGTAAGGGCCATGATGACTTGACGTCATCCCCACCTTCCTCCAGTTTATCACTGGCAGTCTCCTTTGAGTTCCCGGCCTAACCGCTGGCAACAAAGGATAAGGGTTGCGCTCGTTGCGGGACTTAACCCAACATTTCACAACACGAGCTGACGACAGCCATGCAGCACCTGTCTCAGAGTTCCCGAAGGCACCAAAGCATCTCTGCTAAGTTCTCTGGATGTCAAGAGTAGGTAAGGTTCTTCGCGTTGCATCGAATTAAACCACATGCTCCACCGCTTGTGCGGGCCCCCGTCAATTCATTTGAGTTTTAACCTTGCGGCCGTACTCCCCAGGCGGTCGACTTAACGCGTTAGCTCCGGAAGCCACGCCTCAAGGGCACAACCTCCAAGTCGACATCGTTTACGGCGTGGACTACCAGGGTATCTAATCCTGTTTGCTCCCCACGCTTTCGCACCTGAGCGTCAGTCTTTGTCCAGGGGGCCGCCTTCGCCACCGGTATTCCTCCAGATCTCTACGCATTTCACCGCTACACCTGGAATTCTACCCCCCTCTACAAGACTCTAGCCTGCCAGTTTCGAATGCAGTTCCCAGGTTGAGCCCGGGGATTTCACATCCGACTTGACAGACCGCCTGCGTGCGCTTTACGCCCAGTAATTCCGATTAACGCTTGCACCCTCCGTATTACCGCGGCTGCTGGCACGGAGTTAGCCGGTGCTTCTTCTGCGGGTAACGTCAATCGACAGGGTTATTAACCCTGTCGCCTTCCTCCCCGCTGAAAGTACTTTACAACCCGAAGGCCTTCTTCATACACGCGGCATGGCTGCATCAGGCTTGCGCCCATTGTGCAATATTCCCCACTGCTGCCTCCCGTAGGAGTCTGGACCGTGTCTCAGTTCCAGTGTGGCTGGTCATCCTCTCAGACCAGCTAGGGATCGTCGCCTAGGTGAGCCGTTACCCCACCTACTAGCTAATCCCATCTGGGCACATCCGATGGCAAGAGGCCCGAAGGTCCCCCTCTTTGGTCTTGCGACATTATGCGGTATTAGCTACCGTTTCCAGTAGTTATCCCCCTCCATCAGGCAGTTTCCCAGACATTACTCACCCGTCCGCCACTCGTCAGCGAAGCAGCAAGCTGCTTCCTGTTACCGTTCGACTTGCATGTGTTAGGCCTGCCGCCAGCGTTCAATCTGAGCCATGATCAAACTCTTCAATTTAAGTTTGATGCTCGTGAATTAAACTTCGTAATGAATTACGTATGTTCACTCAGAGACTTGGTATTCATTTTTCGTCCGAGGACGTTAAGAATCCATGTCACTTTGAGTGCCCACACAGATTGTCTGATAAATTGTTAAAGAGCAGTTGCGACGCGCTTCAGCGCTCTGTCGCGAGGTGGCGTATATTACGCTTTCCTCTTTCAGAGTCAACCCGTTATTTCAGGATTTTTTCTCTTCAACCGACCGGGTAGTCTGTGAAGTGATTCACATCTGCCGTGTCGATGGAGGCGCATTATAGGGAGTTCCCGAGCGACCGCAACAGAAAAGTTGCAAAAAAATGACTGACTGCTGTATTCCCCAGCAAAACCCCGCCTTATACCCTTTTACGCACAGAGTTATCCACAATCCATTGACGATCCCGGTGCGATCCCGCTAATTGAACACTATACTAGCGGCAAATATTCCTCTCGCAGACCAACCTGATGACGACACAACGACTTCAACGTGACTGGCGTATCCCAACCGCCGGGCTCGCCGTGCTGGTGTTACTTATGGCAGGTTTCGCACTGCATACGCACTGGAATGCTTTTATTCAGTGGTGCCTCGCCGCTCAGATCACCCTGCACCGTTATCTGGTGATGTATTTGCTGCAACTTAATAATCATCAGTACAGCGGTGGGCTGTGGTTGTTAACCGGTGCGTTTCTTTATGGTGTACTCCATGCCGTTGGACCAGGACACGGCAAATTTATCGTCGCCACGTATCTCAGCACCAATAAAGAGAGCCAGCTCGCGGCGCGCGTCGTACCGTTTATCGGTAGCCTGATGCAGGGCGTCAGCGCGATCCTCTTTGTCTTTATCCTGGCGGTTGGATTGAACCTCGCGGCAGGGGATATCAGTACCAGCCGTTGGTACGTCGAGAAAATCAGCGCCTTACTGATTGCCGCCTTCGGTGCGTTTATCATTTATCAGGCGCTCAGCAGCCTGCGTCCGCGCAAAATGGCGATTAGCGCCATCAAGCCGCATCATCAGCATAATGAACACTGTGGCTGCGGCCATCACGGCGTAGGGGTGGATCTGGCTAAAAGCGACTGGAAAACCCGTCTGGGCGTGGTGCTGGCCATTGGCGCACGCCCGTGCAGCGGAGCAATTATGATCCTGATGTTCTCGAATGCGCTCGGCATTATTAGCTGGGGAATTGCTGCTGTGATGACAATGTCGCTGGGAACGGCGTTGTCGATTATGGGGCTGTCGCTGGCAGTACGTTACGCGCGTGAACGCACAGTAGCCTGGTTTAGTGGCGGCACTTCCCTGAACTGGGTAATGCCGATGGTCAAAATAGCCGGAGGAGTTGTTCTGATACTGTTCGCAACTATCCTCTTCCTGACGGTGATCCCCGTCAGCGCCAGCGGCGACTATATCGCCGCAGGATGCTAATAAAAGAAAACCCGCCAGCGGCGGGTTTTTTATCACTCGTTAATTCGCGGATGCTGGTCAACCAGGCGAGAACGTTTTTTCTGAAGCTCTTCAATCTCTGCGTCAATATCTTCAATCTTCTGCTCTACGTTATCGTAGTGCTCGCGCAGGATCTCCTTCGCTTCCTGAATATCGGACGCCGCAGGCGTTGCCCCTTTCAGTGGACGGTTCGCCGTCTCCTTCATAGTAATACCGGTAATCAGGCCAATCACCGCAATAACCATCAGATAGTAAGCAGGCATCATCAGGTTCTGCGTGCTCTCCACCAGTGAAGCAGCAAGCGTCGGCGTCAGGCCCGCAATCAGAACGGAGATATTAAAGGCTGCCGCCAGCGCACTGTAGCGAATATGCGTCGGGAACATTGCCGGTAGCGTAGAAGCCATCACCCCGATAAAGCAGTTGAGGATCACCGCCAGCATCAGCAGACCGGCGAAAATCAGCCCCAGCACATTGCTGTTAATCAGAATAAAGGCCGGGATTGCCAGCGCGAACAGTGCGACGCTACCGAGAATAATGAATGGCTTACGGCCAAAGCGGTCGCTCAGCAGACCCATAATCGGCTGCACGAACAGCATGCCTACCATGATGGCGATAATAATCAGCACACCGTGGTCTTCCGAGTAGTGCAGGTTATGCGACAGATAGCTCGGCATGTAGGTCAGCAGCATGTAATAGGTCACGTTGGTGGAAATCACCAGACCGATACAGGTCAGCAGGCTGCGCCAGTGTTTGGTCGCAATCTCCTTGAACGACACTTTCGGGCCATCCTGCAACCCTTCACGGTCGCCCTGCTCCAGCTTTTCAACGTGCTGCTGGAACGCAGGCGTCTCTTCCAGGGCGTGACGCAGGTAAAGACCGATGATGCCAAGCGGCAGCGCCAGGAAGAACGGAATACGCCAGCCCCAGTCGAGGAAGTTCTCTTCACCCACTACGGTTGAAATCAGAACCACAACTCCCGCGCCCATGACAAACCCGGCAATCGAACCAAAGTCGAGCCAGCTGCCCATAAAGCCGCGTTTTCGGTCCGGAGAATACTCGGCGACAAAAATCGATGCACCGGTATATTCGCCGCCAACGGAGAAGCCCTGCGCCATCTTACAGATCAACAGCAGGATCGGTGCCCATATACCAATGGTCGCATAGGACGGAATAAGGCCGATACAGAATGTACTTATCGACATGATGACAATAGTAATAGCCAGGATCTTCTGGCGACCATATTTATCACCCAGCATGCCGAAGAACAGGCCACCGAGAGGGCGAATAAGGAAGGGAACAGAGAACGTACCCAGCGCGGCAATCATCTGCAAGCTGGGATCGGCACCGGGGAAGAACACTTTACCAAGCGCATAGGCAACAAAGCCGTAGACACCAAAATCGAACCACTCCATCGCATTACCGAGCGAGGCCGCCGTAATCGCTTTGCGCAGTTTCGCATCATCAATAATGGTGACATCGCGCAGCGTGATGGGTTTTACTTTTTTCCTTCTAAGCATAGCTTTCCTCGTAGACTCAGCCCCGTCCGTTTCACAGCGCATTTGCAAGCTGTGAACCAGAGATCCGCTCCATGCGAATCTCCTTATTCAAGCGTAGCAGGTTTACTTACATTGACGTTTTACCTCAATACAACCGAACCTGTTGACGCCTGTCTGGGCAGTTAAAGACCTTTTTACCCTACCAGCGTTTATATATGTGATCAACTTCACATATATTTTTCCGGTTCGTAAGTTGGCTTCAGGTTTTGTCAATTCACGATAAATAAGGTCATTCTCACCCCCTTTATCAAGCACATCTTAACACCCGTTATTATTCCTCTTAAAACAAAAAACAATCACATTTCTTCACATCGAATTTACACAAAATTTAATTATTAACAGCGGGCATTCCTGTTTACATTCAATATGTGACGCAGATAACTAAAACAGTGTTTTATTTTCATTGAATCGCAATTCCAAAGATCGCATGATAAACCCGAACACAATATCCCAGCGGCTTTCAAATGAAGGAATGCTAAGCACCTGAATTTCGCTTTACAGCATAAGTAACGAATAGATTGGTCTTCAAAAAGGCAATCATTTGAATTTGTTGATCTATTTTTTGAGATTTCCGCCAGCCACGCGGGCGAGATGTGAGGGTTAATGATGAAGATTAAAGCAACAATAGAACGCATCCCGGGCGGGATGATGCTGGTCCCGCTGGTACTTGGCGCGATATTAAATACGCTGGCCCCGAATACCGGTGCTTATTTTGGCGGTTTTACAAAAGGTATGATCACCGGAACGGTGCCGATTCTGGCAGTCTGGTTCTTTTGCATCGGCGCATCTATTAATTTACGTGCAACTGGTACGGTATTACGTAAATCAGGGACGCTGGTCATTACTAAAATTGCGGTCGCCTGGGTCGTTGCCATGATCTGCGCGATGTTCATTCCGGAGAATGGCATACAGACCGGATTCTTCGCCGGATTATCCGTTCTGGCCATTGTTTCAGCAATGGATATGACCAACGGCGGTCTCTATGCCAGCCTGATGAATCAATATGGCACCAAAGAAGAATCAGGCGCGTTCGTGCTGATGTCCCTGGAGTCGGGTCCGCTGATGACCATGCTGATTCTGGGTTCTGCCGGCCTTGCCTCCTTTGAACCCCACCATTTTGTCGGGGCGATCCTGCCGTTCCTGATTGGTTTTGCGCTAGGCAACCTCGATCACGATCTGCGCGATTTCTTCAGCAAAGCCACCCCGGTACTGATCCCGTTCTTCGGCTTCGCGTTGGGCAATACCATCAATCTGAACGTGATTCTGGAAACCGGCCTGCTGGGTATTGTGCTGGGTGTTGCCGTCATCGTCATCACGGGTATTCCGCTAATTATTGCAGACCGCGTCATCGGGGGCGGTAACGGAACCGCAGGTGTGGCCGCCTCGTCGGCCGCAGGCGCTGCGGTAGCTAACCCGGTGATTATCGCCCAGATTAACCCGGCCTTTGAACCGGTGGCGGCTTCCGCCACGGCCCTGGTTGCCGCCAGCGTGATTGTGACGGCGATTCTGGTCCCGATCATCACGGCGCTGTACGCCAGACGTTTTGGACAGGTTCCGGAAACCCAGGCAGAGCCGAAAGCGGTAGAAATGCACCACTAAGTCGTTCGCCCCCTCCTTAAAAAGAGGGGGCAATCACGCACTAAATATCTCTTCCATCATGCCATCCACCAGCCGTTTTGCCGAACAGAGTCTCGGCATACCCAGCGCGACCGTTTGCCAGCTCTGCGTCACTGACCAGCTCACCGGATGTTTATCCGCCTGACACCAGTCCCCCAGCCAGCCAAGCATATCTTTATAATCCATCAGACCAGGAGAAGCGGGCGTCGTCAGCCACTGATGGTAAAAATGCCGGGTGGTGGGAGAAGCGTTAATCCCCTGTGCCAGATAGTTTGCGGCCATGCTGCGCAGGTTATCTTTCAGCATGGCCGCCACATCACTATTCGCCAGACGACAGGCATCGCCAAACGCGCCCCAGCGCAACTCTTCCAGCACGATAAAGCAGCGGCCAGCCAGCGACCAGCCTTCATACTGCCCGGCTCGCCAGCGGGTAAAAATTTGCTCGCTGTGCTCACCCGCCTGAACCGTAAGGCCGCGCTGCGCGAGCGCTTTCTCTTTATAGGCGGCACGCTGGTTGAAATGTGCGGAGAGCGCCTCGTACTGTTGCAACAATCCGGAAGGTTGAGGGAGGCGTGGATTAACCTGCTGGCGCAGGGCTACCAGCTTGTCGGACATGCGGGTCAGCGCCAGGTGTCCGGGGTCGAGCATACCGGCCAGTTTCTCCGCCAGACCCAGCCGCAGTGCTGCATTTTCGTTGAGCATTCCCGCCATTGCCCATGGCCGCAACCGGGTCTGCGTAACGATCTCCTGCGTCAAACGCTCACGAAATTGCAGTTGCTGTGGCCCCAGGAGGGTGTGACGAGCAGCATCCGCCCCCTGGACCAAATCGACCATAAATTTTGGATGAATACACTCCAGCGTCCGCCCGGGACCGTCCAGTAGCTGTGTTGTCATGGTTGCTCTGCCGCGAATAAGGTTTGAATATCATCGCGTAACAGTCGGGTATCTTCCTGAATCCACGCCGCTGTGGTCATACTTTGCTTCAACAACTGGCTAAGCGCCCGGGTTGAATGCTCATTCTGCTGCCGCACGGCAAGGCTATCACGCAAGCTTTCCTGTAACCCGGTCAGGCACAACGAAAACTCTGCAAAAAACGTTGCCATACCTGCCGTAACAGAGACATCGACCTGCGCGGCCAAAGCTTTACGTATTTGATCGCAAAACTGATCGGTATGCTGCGTAAATTTGCCATGAAGCTGAGCGATATCGATGACATATCGGGTGCGCGTCTCCACATACGCTTCCCAGCCCCAGCCGGGATGATTGAGCCAGCGCGAGACGGTATTACGTACGCTGCCCGCCCCTGCAGGCTGACTGGCGGGAGGGGTGTCCTGCACAATGGCATCATTAAATAAGCCGCGCGTATTGAAGTTAAGCTGGTTTGCCTGAAACGCCGGAAAGCTAATCCGCGCCCGAAAGCCGGCATGACTGAGCTGTTCCTTAATTTGCATCTCGATGGGGCGCATCGCCTCATTCAACGATCGGGCGAGCGTAGACTCCAGCTGATCGAAGCGTAACGCCAGCTCCCGGCTAATTCTGCTCTGCGCATTCAGCAAAATCTGCTCGCATGACGATCGGATCTTGCTCAGGACAATCTGTGCCTGCCCTTCATCGTCAAGCACCAGCTGCTGGTGCTCATCCGTGTCGTCTGTACGCATGCTGGATGGCTCGCGCCCGGCTAAATCAAGAATTAACGGGCGGCTAAACATGTCGTCCAGCGCCTGGTGAAGTTCACCTTTCTGACTAAGCAGAAATGTATCCGCTGCGTTGAGCGCCTCTTCAACTTCATGCTGGACCTCATCGCTCACTACGCTCTGCCGCTGACGCAGCATCGCCATGTCCTCTTCCAGGCGCTTAATATTCCGCTCCAGCTCATCAAAGGCGACCGTCAGTCCCTGATGGCGAAAATCCAGGTATTCTCTGGCATTTTGCGCATAGTTCAGCAGCTTATGCGATGCCGACCGCAGGGCGAACAGCGAGGCGTTGGCGTAAGCCGCGTAAATCAGCTTGCGGATGGGCTGTTCGAACAGCGAATCCTCCCACAGCAGATCCGCCGCATGGCGAATATGGTCACTATCGTCGAGATCGGCCATACGCCAGCGGCGGCCCAGCGCGGCCTCGGCAAAATCCTGCACCCAACGCTGATCCTGATGATCGGGAAGCCGCCCATGGGTGTTCATCTCATAGCGGGCGCGGTTTGCCAGGTAGGCCCACATGGAAGAGACCGGGTAAATTTGTCCCGGAGAAATATTCCCTTTCATCAGCGTGCCGGAAATCATCGCCCGTACCTGCTCTTCATCGTCGCTGTTACGATCTTTCTGATCGAATTTATTGACCAGGGCGTAAAGCGGCACGGATTTCCCCGCCGCCGAAATTGCCTGCCGAACCTCGGCGTCGGAAATGGATTTAAGCTGGGTATAGTCCATCACCGCCAGCACGGCGGAGGCGCGCGCCAGCTGCTCGCTGAGCATTTTTTGCAGGTGCGGCTGACCGGCCTCGTTCGGCCCCGGCGTGTCGAGCAGCGTCAGTTGCCCCAGGTGCGCATCCAGACCGGCGAGGTGCACAAATTCCACCTCAATCACCGGAATATGTTCAATCGCGGCGTACTCAGAAAAAGGAAACTCCACGCCCAGCGCCTGCGAAAGCCGCACCAGATCGTTCAGGCTTTTCAGACAATGAAAGATGGGCTCCGCGCCCAGGTGATGTTTTCCGAACGCCTCACCTCTTTCGATGCGCTCCAGCAGCGTATTCATGTCCTTGTCGATTTCCAGACGCCGCGCCAGCTTGCCGCGATCTTTATCGCACAATTTCGTCTGCAACTGGGAAATCAGGGTATCAATGGGCGCAACGTGCAAAAAATGCAGCACCGGCTCCTTCTGGCCCGGCGTATGGCGGATCAGCGTGGGCAGCGCCGTCATCGGACGATTGCGGTTCGGCAGCACTTCCGTGCCCACAATCGCATTAATGGTGGTCGATTTTCCCGCTTTCATGGTACCCACAATCGCCAGCACCATTTCGAGGCGGGTTATTTTGCGTAATTCGTTATTCAGCAACGCCTGCTGAGCGTCGACACCCCGCGCGCTAAAATGTAATGGCAAAACGTTGTTATTAACGCCGCTCATGGCAGCGGCTGTGCTATCCAGCTTTGCAATCGGCATTGATTTTAATGAATCAAGATTGTTCAGAGCCAGCTGTAACAAACGTTCGGCTTCCTGGCTTAATTCAAATATGGTCTGTGTGTGCATGATAAAAGCCTTCCCTTAACGCAAATTTATTACTTTTATTAAGCCACGTTTTTTTAATTATACTGTTCAGGCTTATATGATCACGTATGGAAAACATGTTCATTTAATACAAGTAACTGAAGATAATGAGAATTTAAATCTCACCCTTCTAATACGTGTAAAACATCCCTCTGGTCAGAAGACCAAAAGTAAATAGACAAAACGCATTTTCAGGAAACATCAGGAGATATCATCGTTATTTACCCACCAAAAAAGAGAGGTATTCCCTGACACCAAAAGATGTATAGCATCAGAAAGGATAGATAAATAACGGCTTGTTCCTTCACCTTATCCGAAATGGCACAGCGTAGCAATTTGCTGTAATAAAATATTCGATATATTTATCATCATAACGATCACTGCCGTGCAGGGCATAAGCTTCCCTTAATTCACTGACAGTTCGTGTCATCTTTTACGCATTTTTGCGCTATTTTTCTAAAACAATATCACCGACAAAAGTGGGGATTTGCGTTATACTCGCTGCCTTTTTCGGCACACTGCCGTCATTTAGCTGGCGTTTTCCAGCGTGTTAACACTTTTGAGGATACCAACATGCAACTTCCACACTGCCCGAAATGCAATTCTGAATACACCTATGAAGACAATGGCATGTTCGTTTGCCCGGAATGCGCCCATGAATGGAACGATGCGGAGCCTGCGCAGGACAGCGATACGCTGATTGTGAAAGACGCGAACGGCAACCTGCTGTCAGACGGCGACAGCGTTACCGTTGTGAAAGATCTGAAGGTAAAAGGCAGTTCTTCCATGCTGAAGATTGGTACCAAAGTGAAAAACATCCGTCTTGTTGAAGGCGATCATAATATCGATTGCAAAATTGACGGCTTCGGTCCGATGAAACTGAAATCTGAGTTCGTGAAAAAGAACTGATTGACCCGCCCGGTGACGCTTCGCTTACCGGGCGTTCGGGAACTACACTTAACGGGCTTTTCTTACGTGAGGTAAAGATTATGCCGTTAAGTCCCTACATCTCTTTCGCTGGCAACTGTGCGGAGGCCACCGCCTTCTATCAGCAGGCCGTCGGCGCAGAACTCCTCTACAAAATCACCTTCGGCGAAATGCCTAAAGACGAAAACAGCGAAGAAGGCTGTCCGTCCGGCATGAACTTTCCGGATACCGCCATCGCCCACTCTAACGTCCGCATCGCGGGCAGCGACATTATGATGAGCGACGGGATACCGCCTGGCAGCAGCGCGCAATACGCGGGTTTCACACTGGTGCTCGACACCCAGGATGTGTCGGAAGGCAAGCGCTGGTTCGACAACCTCGCCGATGGCGGCAATATTGAAATGGCCTGGCAGGAGACCTTCTGGGCGCACGGATTCGGCACTGTAACCGACAAATACGGCGTGCCGTGGATGATTAACGTCGTTAAATCGTAGGCTGGATGAGCGCAGCGCATCCGGCAACAGCGTCCGGTGGCGCTGCGCTGACCGGGCCTACGGTGATTGTCATCAAATCCCCCTCAACTCTTCAAACTCCCGCAACCAACACTTAACCTGAATGTCATATTGATGCGCCAGCATGAGGCCACATTTATCGTGAGGCCCAGCACATGCAAACTGTCATTCGCGTCGAGAAACTGAGCAAAACCTTCCATCACAACAAGGCGCTGCATGCCGTTGATCTGACCGTCCAGCAGGGCGAAATGGTGGCGCTGCTGGGGCCATCCGGTTCAGGAAAATCCACCCTTCTTCGTCACTTAAGCGGCCTCATTACCTGTGACAAAACGCCGGAAAGCCGCGTCGAGCTGCTGGGTAACACTGTGCAGCATGCGGGGCGTCTGGCGAGCGATATTCGCAAAAGCCGCGCGCAGACGGGCTATATCTTTCAGCAGTTCAACCTTGTGAACCGCCTGACGGTGCTCGAGAACGTGCTGATTGGCGCGCTCGGCAGCACCCCGTTCTGGCGCACCTGCCTGCGCTGGTTCTCCCCTTCCCAGAAACAAGAAGCCTTACAGGCGCTGACCCGCGTCGGCATGGCGCATTTTGCCCACCAGCGCGTCTCAACGCTCTCCGGCGGACAGCAGCAGCGCGTCGCCATCGCCCGCGCCCTGATGCAGAAAGCCAAAATCATTCTGGCCGATGAGCCTATCGCCTCGCTGGATCCGGAATCGGCCCGCATCGTGATGGAAACCCTGCGCGACATCAACCAGAACGACGGCATCACCGTGGTGGTGACGCTGCATCAGGTGGATTACGCCCTGCGCTACTGCGAGCGCATCGTCGCCCTGCGTCAGGGCCACGTGTTCTTCGATGGCGCCAGCCATCAGTTTGATAACGAACGTTTTGATCATCTCTACCGCAGCGTAAACCGCGTCGAAGAACGCGCGCAGGCTGCTTAACGCCCCGATAACGAGGAATGGAAATGAACTACAAAGCCGTTGCCGCGCTGGCCTTCACCAGCATGTTCAGCATCAGCACCCTGTTAAGCCCGGCCTGGGCAGAGGAACAGGAAAAAGCGTTGAACTTTGGCATCATTTCAACGGAATCACAGCAAAACCTGAAGCCGCAGTGGGAACCGTTCCTGAAAGATATGGAAACCAAACTGGGGATCAAAGTGAACGCCTTCTTCGCCCCGGACTACGCGGGCATTATCCAGGGAATGCGCTTCAACAAAGTCGACATCGCGTGGTACGGCAACCTCTCTGCCATGGAAGCGGTAGATCGCGCCAACGGCCAGGTCTTTGCCCAGACCGTTGCAGCAGACGGCTCCCCGGGCTACTGGAGCGTGCTGATCGTTAACAAAGACAGCCCGATCAACAACCTCAACGATATGCTCGCCAAACGCAAAGAGCTGACCTTTGGTAACGGCGACCCGAATTCTACATCCGGCTTCCTCGTCCCGGGTTACTACGTCTTCGCGAAAAACAACATCTCCGCCAGCGACTTCAAGCGCACGGTCAACGCCAGCCACGAAACCAACGCCCTGGCCGTAGCGAACAAGCAGGTAGACGTTGCCACCAACAACACTGAAAACCTCGACAAGCTGAAGACCTCCGCGCCGGACAAGCTGAAAGCGCTGAAGGTGATCTGGAAATCGCCATTGATCCCGGGCGACCCGATCGTGTGGCGTAAAAACCTCTCCGAAAGCACCAAAGACAAGGTCTACGACTTCTTTATGAACTACGGCAAAACGCCGGAAGAGAAAGCGGTGCTGGCGCACCTGGGCTGGGCACCGTTCCGCGCGTCCAGCGATTTGCAGCTGGTGCCGATTCGCCAGCTGGCGCTGTTTAAACAGATGCAGGGCGTGAAGGACAACAAAGGTCTGAAGGAAGAAGAGAAGACCAGCAAAGTGTCGGAAATTCAGGCGCAGCTGGACGATCTCGACCGCCTGACCGCCGCGCTCGGCGCGATGACCAGCGTGAATAAAGCGGTGCAGTAACTCAAGTCCCCTCTCCCTCAAGGGAGAGGGTTAGGGTGAGGGGGAAAGGCGCACGCTGATGCCCTCACCCCGGCCCTCTCCCACAGGGAGAGGGAGAACAGATTAAGGAGCCAACATGCAAACCATCACCCTCCCGCCGCCAAAGCGCAGCTGGTTCTCGCTCATAAGCTGGGCCGTTCTGCTGGCGGTGCTCGTTATCTCCTGGAAGGGCGCGGAGATGGATCCGCTGCTGCTCTTCAGGGACTCGGGCAACATGGCGACCTTCGCCGCCGACTTCTTCCCACCTGACTTCAGCCAGTGGCAGGACTACCTCAGTGAAATGGCCACCACCCTGCAAATCGCCGTCTGGGGCACCGCCCTCGCCGTGATCCTCTCCATTCCGTTTGGCCTGATGAGCGCCGAAAACATCGTGCCGTGGTGGATCTACCAGCCGATGCGTCGCCTGATGGACGCCTGTCGCGCCATCAACGAAATGGTCTTTGCGATGCTGTTCGTGGTCGCCGTCGGCCTGGGTCCGTTCGCTGGCGTGATGGCGCTGTTCATCCACACCACCGGCGTACTCTCCAAGCTGCTCTCCGAAGCGGTTGAAGCCATCGAGCCCGGCCCGGTGGAAGGCATCCGCGCAACCGGCGCGAACAAAATCGAAGAGATCCTCTACGGCGTCCTGCCGCAGGTCATGCCGCTGCTCATCTCCTATTCGCTATACCGCTTCGAGTCCAACGTTCGCTCCGCCACCGTGGTCGGCATGGTGGGCGCAGGCGGTATTGGCGTCACCCTGTGGGAAGCGATTCGCGGTTTCCAGTTCCAGCAAACCTGCGCATTGATGGTGCTTATCATCGTCACCGTCAGCCTGCTGGATTTCCTCTCTCAACGCTTGCGTAAGCACTTCATCTGAGAAGCGAGGCTTTGATTGGTATGCACTTATCCAGACATCCGACCAGTTATCCTACCCGCTGGCAAGAGATTGCGGCAAAGCTCGAAGTGGAGCTGCGCACGCACTATCGGTGCGGCGACTACCTGCCCGCCGAGCAGCAGCTTGCCGACCGCTACGAAGTGAATCGCCACACCCTGCGTCGCGCCATCGATCAGCTGGTGGAACGCGGCTGGGTCCAGCGTCGTCAGGGCGTCGGCGTGCTGGTGCTGATGCGCCCGTTTGACTACCCGCTCAATGCCCAGGCGCGTTTTAGCCAGAACCTGCTCGATCAGGGCAGCCACCCCACCAGCGAAAAGCTGCTGTCTGTCCTGCGCCCGGCCTCCCGCCACGTAGCGGACGCGCTGGGGATTCAGGAGGGCGACAACGTCGTTCACCTGCGCACGTTGCGCCGGGTGAACGGCGTGGCGGTCTGTCAGATCGACCACTACTTCGCGGACCTCTCCCTCTGGCCCGTGCTGCAACATTTCGCCAGCGGTTCCCTGCATGATTTTCTTCAGGAGGCGACGGGTATCGCGCTCAAACGCACCCAGACGCGCATCAGCGCCCGCCGCGCGCAGGCTAAAGAGAGCAAGGTGCTGGAGATCCCCAACATGGCCCCGCTGCTCTGCGTGCGCACCCTCAACCACCGTGACGGCGACGTCAACGCAACGGAATACTCCGTCAGCCTGACCCGCGCCGACATGATTGAATTTACCATGGAGCACTGAATGCACTTCGACACCTCCCCTCGTCAGCGCTGGATGCGCGTGCTGGCCCACAGCCAGCCTGCTGCGCTGGCTGCCCGCATGAACGCGCTCGGCCTGACGCCGGACTACGACACGATCCGCGCGCCGGAGATCGGCCTGGTGCAGATCCAGGCACGCATGGGCGGCACCGGCGAGCGCTTCTTCGCCGGCGATGCCACCCTCACCCGCGCGGTGATCCGCCTGAGCAGCGGCACGCTGGGCTACGGCTACGTACTTGGGCGCGACAAAACACACGCCGAGCGCTGCGCCGTGATCGACGCGCTTTTACAGGAACAGCCGCATTTTCAGACCTTAATGGAAACCCTTATTGCCCCGCTGGAAGCTGACCGCGCCGCACGCCTTGCCGCGCGTCAGGCCGAAGTGAATACCAGCCGGGTCGACTTCTTTACGCTCGTTCGCGGAGACAACGCATGACGCTTCAACCTGCCTTTACCCTGGCCGTCCAGGATGCCCAACAGAGTTTCCGTCGCCTGCTGAAAGCCATGAGCGAGCCCGGCGTGATCGTCTCGCTGCACCAGCTTTCGCAGGGCTGGCTGCCGCTGAATCTCGCCTCTACCAGCGTGCTGCTGACGCTGGCGGACAACGACACGCCGGTATGGCTGTCAGGGGCATTGCTGAACGATATCGCCAGCCAGAACCTGCGCTTTCATACCAACGCGCCGCTGGTCGAGCAGCCCCAGCAGGCGGTCTTCGCCGTGGCAGACGAGCAAATCAGCCACGAGCAGCTTAACGCCCTGAGCGAAGGCAGCGCCGTCGCACCGGAAACCAGCGCCACGCTGATTTTGCAGGTCTCCAGCCTGAGCGGTGGTCGCATGCTTCGCCTGACGGGTGCAGGCATCGCCGACGAGCGGATGGTCGCCCCCCAGCTGCCGGAGTGCATCATTCATGAGCTGACCGAGCGCCCGCATCCGTTCCCGCTCGGTATCGACCTGATCCTGACCTGCGGCGAGCGCCTGCTGGCGATCCCGCGAACCACTCACGTGGAGGTGTGCTGATGTACGTTGCCGTCAAAGGGGGCGAGAAGGCGATCGCCGCCGCCCATGCCTTGCAGGCGCACAGACGCCGGGGGGATGACGCTCTTCCCGAGCTGAGCGTCGCCCAGATTGAACAGCAGTTAAACCTGGCCGTCGACCGCGTGATGACCGAAGGCGGCATCGCGGACCGTGAGCTGGCGGCACTGGCGCTGAAACAGGCCAGCGGCGATAACGTGGAAGCCATCTTCCTGCTGCGCGCTTACCGCACAACGCTTGCGAAGCTGGCGGTGAGCGAGCCGGTAAATACGGCGGAAATGCGTTTAGAGCGCCGTATTTCTGCGGTGTATAAAGATATTCCTGGCGGCCAGCTGCTTGGCCCCACCTACGACTACACCCATCGTCTGATGGACTTCGCTCTGCTGGCAAACGGTGAAACACCGCAGCTCAGCGCCTCTGATGCTGAACAAGACGCCTCCCCGCACGTCTTTAGCCTGCTGGCAAACCAGGGGCTGGCGAAGGCGGAAGAAGACACCGGCAGCACACCGGATGACATCACCCGCACGCCGCCGGTCTATCCCTGTTCGCGCTCGTCCCGTCTGCAACAGCTGATGCGCGGCGACGAAGGCTATCTGCTGGCGCTGGCCTACTCCACGCAGCGCGGCTACGGGCGCAACCACCCGTTCGCGGCAGAGATCCGCAGCGGCTATCTCGATGTCGAAATTGTGCCAGAAGAGCTGGGGTTTGCGGTGAACATCGGCGAACTGCTGATGACCGAGTGCGAAATGGTCAACGGTTTTGTCGCGCCAGAAAATGAAGATCCACACTTTACCCGCGGCTACGGGCTGGTGTATGGCCTGAGCGAGCGCAAGGCGATGGCGATGGCGCTGGTTGACCGTGCGCTCCAGGCGCCGGACTACGGCGAGCATATTGCAGGCCCGGCACAGGACGAAGAGTTCGTGCTGGCCCACGCGGATAACGTTGAGGCCGCGGGCTTTGTCTCGCACCTCAAGCTGCCGCACTACGTCGATTTCCAGGCCGAACTGGAACTGCTGAAACGCCTGCAACGGGAGCGCGCCAATGGCTAACTTAAGCGGCTACAACTTTGCCTATCTGGACGAGCAAACTAAACGCATGATCCGCCGCGCCATCCTTAAGGCTGTGGCGATCCCCGGCTACCAGGTGCCGTTCGGCGGCCGCGAAATGCCGATGCCCTACGGCTGGGGCACCGGCGGTATTCAAATCACCGCCAGCGTGATTGGCGAAGCGGACGTGCTGAAGGTCATCGACCAGGGGGCAGACGACACCACCAACGCCGTGTCGATCCGCAACTTCTTCAGGCGCGTAACGGGCGTCAACACCACTGAAAAAACCGAAGACGCGACGCTGATCCAGACCCGTCACCGCATCCCGGAAACCCCGCTGACGGAAGATCAGATTTTGATTTTCCAGGTGCCGATCCCGGAGCCGCTGCGCTTTATCGAGCCGCGGGAAACCGAAACCCGCACCATGCACGCCCTGGAAGAGTACGGGATCATGCAGGTCAAACTGTATGAGGACATCGCCCGCTTCGGCCATATCGCCACCACCTACGCCTATCCGGTGAAGGTGAACGGCCGCTACGTGATGGACCCGTCGCCGATCCCGAAATTCGATAACCCGAAGATGGACATGATGCCCGCCCTGCAACTTTTTGGTGCCGGACGTGAAAAACGCATCTACGCCGTACCGCCGTTTACCCGCGTAGAGAGCCTGGATTTCGACGATCACCCGTTTACGGTGCAGGAGTGGGACGAGCCGTGCGCCATCTGCGGATCCAAACACAGCTATCTGGATGAAGTGGTGCTGGACGACACGGGCAAACGGATGTTTGTCTGCTCCGACACCGATTACTGCCGCCAACAGAGCGAGGCGAACAGCCAATGAAACCGCTGCTTTCGGTTAACAACCTGACTCACCTTTATGCGCCGGGCAAAGGCTTTAGCGACGTGTCGTTTGAGCTGTGGCCGGGCGAAGTGCTGGGCATTGTCGGCGAGTCCGGCTCCGGTAAAACCACCCTGCTGAAGTCCATCTCCGCGCGCCTGACGCCGCAGAATGGCGACATTTTGTATGAGGGCGCATCGCTGTACGGCATGAGCGAAGCCGAGCGCCGCCGCCTGCTGCGCACCGAGTGGGGCGTGGTGCATCAGCACCCGATGGACGGCCTGCGCCGTCAGGTGTCAGCGGGAGGCAACATCGGCGAACGGCTGATGGCCACCGGCGCACGCCACTACGGCAATATCCGCGCCACGGCGCAGCACTGGCTGGAGGAAGTTGAAATCCCCGCCTCGCGCATCGACGACCTGCCGACCACCTTCTCCGGCGGCATGCAGCAGCGTTTACAGATTGCCCGCAATCTCGTCACCCATCCGAAGCTGGTGTTTATGGACGAACCGACCGGCGGGCTGGACGTATCCGTGCAGGCTCGCCTGCTCGACCTGCTGCGCGGCCTGGTGGTGGAGCTGAACCTGGCGGTGGTGATTGTCACCCATGATTTAGGCGTCGCGCGCCTGCTGGCGGACCGTCTTCTGGTGATGAAGCAGGGTCAGGTGGTGGAAAGTGGGCTGACCGACCGCGTGCTCGACGATCCGCATCATCCGTACACCCAGCTGCTGGTGTCGTCGGTGTTGCAGAATTGAGGGCGCTGTTGCCGGGTGGCGCTGCGCTTACCCGGCCTACGAACAGCGCACCTGTAGGCCGGGTAAGGCGAAGCCACCACCCGGCAAAACGAACACCGCACCCGTAGGCCGGGTAAGGCGAAGCCACCACCCGGCAAAACGAACACCGCACCCGTAGGCCGGGTAAGGCGAAGCCGCCACCCGGCAAAACGAACACCGCACCCGTAGGCCGGGTAAGGCGAAGCCGCCACCCGGCAAAACGAATCGCGAGGCAAAAATGATCCACGTTGAAAATGTCAGTAAAACCTTTGTGCTCCACCAGCAAAACGGTGTCCGCCTGCCGGTACTGCAAAATGCCTCATTAGAGGTCAGCAACGGCGAATGCGTGGTGCTGCATGGCCATTCCGGCAGCGGAAAATCCACCCTGCTGCGCTCCCTGTATGCCAACTACCTGCCGGACGAAGGCCATATCCATATCCGCCATAACAATGAATGGGTCGATCTGGTCCAGGCTCCCGCGCGCAAGGTGCTGGAAGTACGCCGCTCGACGATCGGCTGGGTCAGCCAGTTCCTGCGGGTGATCCCGCGGATCTCTGCCCTGGACGTGGTCATGCAGCCCCTGCTGGATCTCGGCGTGCCGCGCGAAACCTGCGCCGCTAAAGCCGCCAGCCTGCTGACGCGTCTCAACGTACCGGAGCGTCTGTGGCACCTCGCCCCGTCGACCTTTTCCGGCGGCGAACAGCAGCGCGTGAACATCGCCCGCGGCTTTATCGTCGATTACCCGATTTTACTCCTGGATGAACCCACCGCCTCGCTCGACAGTAAGAACAGCGCAGCGGTGATGGAACTGATCGAACAGGCCAAAGCGCGCGGCGCGGCGATCGTCGGGATCTTCCACGACGACGCCGTACGCCATCGCGTGGCGGACAGACTGCACCCGATGGGGACAAACGTATGATTATCAATAACGTCAGGCTGGTACTGGAAAATGAGGTCGTGAACGGCTCGGTTGAGGTCCGGGACGGTGTCATCCGCGCGTTTGCTGAAACCCAGAGCCGCTCACCGGACGCGATGGATGGCGAAGGCGGCTGGCTGCTGCCGGGGCTGATTGAGCTGCATACCGATAATCTTGATAAATTTTTCACGCCCCGCCCGAAGGTCGACTGGCCCGCGCATTCAGCGATGAGCAGCCACGACGCGCTGATGGTCGCCAGCGGCATCACCACGGTGCTGGACGCGGTGGCGATCGGCGACGTGCGCGACGGCGGCGATCGGCTGGAGAACCTGGAGAAGATGATCAACGCCGTGGAGGAGACGCAAAAGCGCGGCCTCAACCGCGCCGAGCACCGCCTGCACCTGCGCTGCGAGCTGCCGCACCACACTACCCTGCCGCTGTTTGAAAAGCTGGTGGGCCGCGAGCCGGTCTCGCTGGTTTCCCTGATGGATCACTCGCCGGGGCAGCGCCAGTTCGCCAACATTGAAAAGTATCGCGAATACTATCAGGGCAAATACGCGCTCAATGATGCCGAGATGGCGCGCTATGAAGAAGAGCAGCTCCAGCTTGCGGCGCGGTGGTCGCAGCCGAATCGTCTCTCCATTGCCGCGATGTGCCGTGACCGTAATATTGCCCTGGCCAGCCATGATGATGCCACGCACGACCATGTTCGCGAATCCCACCAGCTTGGGAGCGTGATCGCCGAATTTCCCACCACGTTCGAGGCGGCAGAGGCATCGCGTAAGCATGGCATGAACGTGCTAATGGGTGCGCCGAACATCGTGCGCGGCGGGTCACACTCCGGCAACGTGGCGGCAAGCAAGCTCGCCTCCCTCGGCCTGCTGGATATCCTCTCATCTGACTATTACCCCGCCAGCCTGCTGGACGCGGCCTTCCGCGTCGCGGACGACGAAGGCAATAGCTTCACGCTGCCGCAGGCAATTCGTCTGGTGACGAAAAACCCGGCCTCGGCGCTTAATCTTCACGATCGCGGGGAAATTGCCGAGGGGAAACGGGCCGATCTGGTGCTGGCGCACCGTAAGGGCGAGCATATTCATATCGACCACGTCTGGCGTCAGGGAAAAAGGGTGTTCTGATGGGAAGACTCATCTGGTTAATGGGCCCGTCCGGCTCCGGGAAGGACAGCCTGCTGTCGGCGTTACGGCAGCGGGAACACTCACAGCTGCTGGTGGCGCACCGCTATATCACGCGCGATGCCAACGCCGGAAGCGAAAACCATATCGCCCTGAGCGAGCAGGAGTTTTTTACCCGCGCCGGACAAAACCTGCTGGCGCTAAGCTGGCATGCCAACGGTTACTACTATGGCGTCGGCATTGAGATCGACCTCTGGCTGCACGCGGGGTTCGACGTGCTGGTTAACGGCTCACGGGCGCATCTCCCGCAGGCTCGCGCCCGGTACGAAGCGGCGCTGCTCCCGGTCTGTTTGCAGGTTTCCCCGGAGGTTCTGCGTAGCCGGCTGCAAAAGCGGGGGCGCGAAAACGCACGCGAGATCGACCAGCGGCTGGAACGGGCGGCGCGCTACACCCCGTCGGGTTGCCATCTCCTCAATAACGACGGAAGTTTGCTACAGTCAGTCGAGACCTTTCTATCGCTTATTCGCCAGAAGGAGAAACAGCATGCCTGACTGCCAGCTTCGCCCCGCCACCGCCGACGATGCGCCGATAGTTTACGCTCTGATCTGCGAACTTAAGCAGGCCGAGTTCGATCATCAGGCGTTTCACGCCGGGTATCTGGCCAACTTGCAGGATCACAATATGCGCTACCAGCTGGCCGAGCTCGACGGGAAGATCATCGGGATGATCGGCCTGCACATGCAGTTTCACCTGCACCACGCCCGCTGGATCGGCGAGATCCAGGAGCTGGTGGTGATGCCGCAGGCGCGCGGATTAAAAGTGGGCAGCCAGTTGCTGGCCTGGGCAGAGGAGATCGCACGCCAGGCAGGCGCCGAGCTGACCGAGCTTTCCACCAGCGTGAAGCGCGTGGACGCGCACCGTTTTTATGTTCGTGAAGGGTATACGCAAAGCCATTTCCGCTTCACCAAACCGCTGTAGAGGTGCGTTATGAGTCTGACGATCACGCTAACAGGAACGGGAGGGGCGCAGCTGGTGCCGGTGTTTGGCTGCGACTGCGCGGCGTGCCGACGGGCGCGTTTACAGGAAAATTATCGCCGTCGCCCCTGCAGCGCGGCGGTGAAATTCAACGATGCGGTCACCTTGCTGGACGCAGGTATTCCACACCTGATGGACGACTGGCCCGCAGGGAGTTTCAGGCAGTTTTTGCTTACCCACTATCATATGGATCACGTTCAGGGGCTGTTTCCTCTGCGCTGGGGCGTGGGAGCGACCATTCCGGTTTACGGTCCGCCGGACGACGCAGGCTGTGACGACCTGTTCAAACATCCGGGCCTTCTGGATTTCAGCCACATGGTAGAGCCGTTTGTGACGTTTGAACTTCAGGGCTTGCGGGTCACGCCGCTGCCGCTCAACCATTCAAAACTCACATTTGGCTATCTGCTGGAGTCCGCCCACAGTCGCGTGGCGTGGCTTTCTGATACCGCCGGGCTACCGGATAAAACGGTGACGTTTCTGCTAAATAATCAGCCGCAGGCGATGATTATTGACTGTAGCCATGAACCGCGCCAGGAGACGCCGCGCAACCACTGTGATTTGAATACGGTGATTGCGCTGAACGAGGTGATTGGCTGTCCGCAGGTGATCCTGACGCATATCAGCCATCAGTTTGACGTGTGGATGATGGATAACCCGCTGCCGTCCGGCATTGAAGCGGGGTATGACGGGATGGTACTGGTGCTGGATTAGGTTTTGCCGGGTGGCGGCTGCGCCTTACCCGGCCTACGCGTTGCGATACCGGGGTTTACCACCGATCGTAATCATCCTCTAACCGGCGCTCATCCTCCTCTAACCGACGCCGGTCGTCATCCAGCTGCCGCTGACGCTCGTCTAAGCGCTGGCGTCGGTCTTCTAACTGCCGGCGACGATCGTCGTACTGGCGGCTGTCGGTTTGACGGCTGCGATCGTAACGATCGTCGTCATCGTCATTACGGCTGCTGCCGGGGTTATAGGCGTCGTTGATCGCCTGCTGAATATTGCCAATAGCATCATCAATCACATCGGCATGCGCCAGTTGGCTGGTTAAAGTCAGCAGACCCAATAACAGAGCGGTAGAGTAACGTTTCATAAGGCCAGACTCGCAGGTGAACTGGCCTTAAAGTAATGACTGGCTGTTAGCGGGAGTAGCGGAGGAATCTCAAATTACCATCACCTTGCGCAGCGCCTGCGCCAGCTGTGCGCGGGTGAACGGTTTTCGCAGTAACGGAACGTCCGGCAGCTGCGGGTTATGCGCCGGGCGCAAATCCTGCCCGCTGATCAGCAGAACCGGCAACTGCGGATAGTGGCTGCGTACATGGCCGATCACCTCCGCACCGCTCAGGCCGCCCGGCAACATCAGGTCGCTGATAAACATACCGATATCCGGCGACGCGTCCAGCATGTTCAGCGCCTGCTCGCCGTTTTCGGCTTCAAGCGTCAGGTAGCCAAGCTGGTGCAGTTGCTCGCACAGGGTCTGACGCACGCCCGCCTCATCTTCCAGGACCAGCACAAGCAGCTCACTTTCTGCCGGGGCCGTGGTCGCCAGCACGACATCACCGGAGAACGCGGGCAGCGTCGAGCGCGGCAGCTGGAGCCGCACGGTGGTTCCCTGCCCCGGCGCGCTTTCGATCTCAACGCGACCACCCGACTGGCGCACAAAGCCGTACACCATCGACAGCCCTAGCCCGCTGCCGCTGCCGGTCTGTTTGGTGGTGAAGAACGGTTCAAAGACCTGCGATTTCACCTCCTGCGACATCCCGCAGCCGTGGTCAATCACCTCCAGCGCGACCATATCCTGCCTGCGCCCGTCGCTGCGGGTCACACGCTGGTTCCAGGTGCGAATTTTAATCACACCGTTTTGCCCCTCCATTGCGTCACGGGCGTTCATCACCAGGTTGATAATGGCGTTTTCCAGCTGGCTGACGTCAATCCATGCGGGCCAGGCCGGGGTTTGCGCTTCAATATCCAGCGTCAGCGTGGCGGGAAGCGAGTGCCGCATCAGCTCACTCAGGTTCTCCAGCAGCGGCTTCATCTCTACCGCATGTGGATGCAGGGATTGCTTGCGCGAGAAGGCCAGCAGACGCTGGGTGAGCATGGCTCCGCGTTCCGCGGCTTTAAGCGCACGGGTGATGCGCGGCGCGTCCGGTGATGCCGAATCGGTCAGCTCCAGACTGCCGATAATCACCGCCAGCAGGTTATTAAAATCATGCGCCAGGCCACCCGTCAGTTGCCCGACCGCCTTCATTTTCTGGCTGTGCAGCAGCGCCTCCTCCAGCCCCTGACGTTCGATGCGGTCAACCTCCATCTGTGAGGTCTTCTCCTTCAGCAGCCGCGTGGTGTGCTCCAGCGAAGCGGTATTGCGGGCGAAAACGTTAAACGCGCGCGCCAGTTCCCCCAGCTCATCACGCCGCTGTAGCGCGGGCACCGACACATCCTGCTCCCCGTGAGCGAGACGCGACATCGCCCTTGAGATAGCCGTCAGGTTGGAGCCCAGATTGCGGTAAATATACCAGCAGGCACAGCCGGTGATGATCAGCGCCAGCACCGCGAAGATGCTGATAAACACGCTGATGGATTGCAGCTCGTGATGGCTCTGGG
The DNA here is from genome assembly GCF_013375955.1 of Enterobacter sp. DSM 30060. Classification (NCBI taxonomy): domain Bacteria; kingdom Pseudomonadati; phylum Pseudomonadota; class Gammaproteobacteria; order Enterobacterales; family Enterobacteriaceae; genus Enterobacter; species Enterobacter sp. DSM 30060. The sequence goes on along the minus strand of NZ_CP056118.1, from coordinate 2,116,272 downwards.
CCGTGCGAAGCCGGGAAGCCTGCGCCACCTGTTCAACGTACTGATTAATGTCGCTGTTTAATATCGCCACCAGCGCCTTGATGTGGAACATGTACCAGCTGATGGACAGTTCGCTCTCCTCCAGCTGCGTCGACAGTGGTGCGAGCTTGCGCAGCTCATCATTAAAATCCGGGAGCACCAGGTTGGCCACCGGTTGCAGGGCGCTCGCGGATAACCCCGCGGTTACTGCATCCAGCTGCTGCACCGTGGCGCGCGGTGAAGGGGTATCAATGGCGGCAACGATCAGCCTGTCCATCTCTGCAAGCTGTCGGGCGTCTGGCACATTGCTCGCGTAACGGCGGTTGATATCCTGCAAATGACGCAGGTAGCTTTGGCTTTGATAGAGCGAGCTGAGCAGCGCGTTACGCTCCAGATGCCGCTTTTGCCCGCGCTCCAGCATTCCCGTCACGCTCTGCTGTAATTCATTACTCCTGCGAATAATTCGCGCCACCAGCGCCGGCTCCTGCTGCGCCAGCGGCGCATCGGCAAGTTGATCCAGCGAGTGGCGCAGCGCCATCTGCGTCTGTTTCAGCCGCTCGGCTTCGCCTTTGTACTCCAGCGCACCGACCACCTGCGACAGCCGCACCGCCGCCGTTGCCACATTTGCGGTATCACGGGCGAGGTTCATGCTGCCGGTCATGTCATCCAGCGTTTGCTGTTGGACCTGCTCCTGGATCTGGCTGGCGTGACGAAAGCCGAGCACCGCCACACCGCTGACCATCAGCGTGACGGCGACCACCAGCAGATTAAAAATCAGCAGGCGTCCGCGGGCGCTGGTGAAGAACGGGGGGCGTGAAGACATGGGTTTGGGCTCCTCTGCGGATTGGTGCCCTCACCCTGGCCCTCTCCCACAGGGAGAGGGAAAAGGAAAATGTGATGGCGATTAGCTATTCATAACTATGACAAATATGAACAGCTTCTGACATTTTGCATTTACGCGCCTGTGATGAAGTGCAGATATCGACATTCACAGGAGATCCGCCATGAGCAGAACCCCGGTTTTAGAGATGCGCAATATTGCCAAGACGTTTGGCAATTTCCACGCGCTCAAGGGCGTGGATTTGACGGTTTTCCCCGGTGAGATCCACGCGCTGATGGGGGAAAACGGCGCCGGAAAAAGCACGCTGATGAAGATCCTCGCAGGTGCCTATACCGCCAGCAGCGGCGACATCCTCATCGACGGTAAGCCGTTTCATATCAAAGGGCCGAAGGATGCGCTGGCCGCAGGCATTACCCTGATTTATCAGGAGATGCAGCTTGCTCCTAACCTGACCGTGGCGGAAAACATTTTTCTCGGCAGCGAGCTGTCGCGCGGCGGGCTGGTCCAGCGCAAAGAGATGGCTGCCCAGGCGCAGGCGGTCATTGACCGTCTGGGCGCGCAGTTCAGCGCCACCGACCTGGTCATGAAGCTGACGATCGCCGAGCAGCAGCAGGTGGAGATCGCCCGCGCCCTGCGCCGCAACAGCCGCATTCTGGTGATGGACGAACCTACCGCCGCCCTCTCCTCGCGCGAAACCCACCGTCTGTTCGAACTGATTTTGCGCCTGCGCGATGAAGGCATGGCGATTATTTACATCAGCCACCGGATGGCGGAAGTGTATGAACTCTCGGACCGCGTCAGCGTGCTGCGCGACGGGCAATACGTCGGCAGCCTGACGCGCGACAGGCTCAACGCCTCCGAGCTTGTGCGCATGATGGTGGGCCGTCCGCTCAGCGATCTGTTTAACAAAGAGCGCGATATTCCCCTCGGCAGCCCGCGTCTTAACGTCCACCACCTCACCGACGGCAAAAAAGTACAGCCGTGCAGTTTGCAGGTGCGCTCCGGTGAAATCGTCGGGCTGGCAGGGCTGGTCGGGGCCGGGCGTTCCGAGCTGGCGCAGCTGATCTTCGGCGTGCGCAAAGCCACCGGCGGCATGATTGAGGTGGACGGCGAACCGGTGGTGATCCACTCCCCGCGCGCGGCCATTGAGAACGGCATCGGTTTTCTTACCGAGAACCGCAAGGAGCAAGGTCTGTTTCTGGAGCTGGCGGCGCAGGAGAACATCACCATGGCGACGCTGGAGCGCGACGCCACCTTCGGCTGGCTGAACCGCAAAAAAGCGCAGTCGATTTCCGATGACGCCATCGCCCTGCTCAATATCCGCGTGCCCCATTCACAGGTGCGCGCGGGCGGGCTCTCCGGCGGCAACCAGCAAAAACTGCTGATCTCCCGCTGGGTGGCGATAGGCCCGCGCATTCTGATTCTGGACGAGCCCACGCGCGGCGTAGACGTCGGCGCAAAAAGCGAGATCTACCGCATCATGAACCAGATGGCGCGCAAAGGCGTTGCGATACTGATGATCTCCAGCGAGCTGCCGGAAGTAGTAGGGATGAGCGACCGGGTGTACGTGATGCGGGAAGGCAGCATTGCGGGTGAACTGCACGGGCGCGACATCTCTCAGGAAAACATCATGACGCTGGCAACCGGCGTAAACGACACACATCATCAGGCGGTGTAATTATGACAACTCCAACCCATCCGCAGCAGGTGGCGAAATCCGCCTCCGCCAAAAAAATGCTGATGAGCGATCTGATGCAAACGATCGGCATTTTGCCGATTTTAATCCTGATTGTGGCGGTATTTGGCTTTATCGCCCCGAACTTTTTCACCGAGAGCAACCTGCTCAACATTACCCGGCAGGCGTCGATCAACATTGTCCTGGCGGCCGGGATGACCTTCATCATCCTGACCGGCGGGATTGACCTCTCCGTGGGCTCGATTCTGGGCACCACGGCAGTGGCGGCGATGGTGGTCTCGCTTATCCCTGAATTTGCGATGCTCTCCATTCCGGCGGCGCTGATGCTCGGTATGGTGCTGGGGCTGTTCAACGGTGCGCTGGTGGCCTTCGCCGGACTTCCGCCGTTTATCGTCACGCTCGGCACCTATACGGCGCTGCGCGGCGCGGCCTACCTGTTGGCGGACGGCACGACGGTTATTAACTCCAACATTAACTTCGAGTGGATCGGCAATAACTACCTCGGCCCGATTCCGTGGCTGGTGGTGATCGCCCTGGCGGTGATTGTGGTGTGCTGGTTCATCCTGCGCCGCACCACCCTCGGCGTTCACATCTATGCGGTTGGTGGCAACATGCAGGCGGCACGCTTAACCGGCATTAAGGTCTGGCTGGTGCTGCTGTTTGTCTACGGCATGAGTGGCCTGCTCTCGGGCTTAGGCGGCGTGATGAGCGCTTCACGTCTCTACAGCGCCAACGGCAACCTCGGCACGGGGTACGAGCTGGATGCGATTGCGGCGGTGATCCTCGGCGGCACCAGCTTCGTCGGCGGGATCGGCACGATCACCGGCACCCTGGTGGGCGCGCTGATCATCGCCACCCTCAACAACGGCATGACGCTGATGGGCGTCTCCTATTTCTGGCAGCTGGTGATCAAAGGGGCGGTGATCATCATAGCGGTGCTGATCGACAAATACCGTACCCGACACCATCAAAGTGCATAACAACAATACCCTACGTGAGGAATACAGCATGAGATTGAAGCCCTTAGTGACCGCGCTCTGTGCTGGCGCGCTGCTGGCCGCAACCCCGTTTGCGCAGGCAAAAGATCTGAAATCCATCGGCGTGACGGTGGGTGACCTGGCTAACCCGTTCTTCGTGCAGATCACCAAAGGTGCCGAGCTGGAAGCGCGCAAGCTGGCGGGGGACAACGTCAAGGTGACGCTGGTCTCCAGCGGGTACGATCTGGGCCAGCAGGTGTCGCAGATCGATAACTTCATTGCGGCGAAAGTAGACATGATCATCCTCAATGCCGCGGATTCCAAAGGGATCGGCCCCGCGGTAAAACGCGCTAAAGAGGCGGGGATCGTGGTCGTGGCGGTGGACGTGGCGGCGGAAGGGGCCGATGCGACCATCACCTCCAATAACACTCAGGCGGGGGAAATGGCCTGTAAGTACATTACCGACCGCCTGAAAGGTAAAGGCAACGTGGTGATCATCAACGGACCGCCGGTTTCTGCGGTACAAAACCGCGTGGAGGGCTGCCAGACCGAGTTCAGGCGCCACCCGGATATCAAAGTGCTCTCGGATAATCAGAACGCCAAAGGCAGCCGCGAAGGCGGCCTGGAGGTCATGACCTCCCTGCTGGCGGCCAATCCGAAGATCGACGGCGTATTCGCGATTAACGATCCGACCGCGATCGGCGCCGATCTGGCGGCTAAACAGGCTCAACGCAACGAATTCTTTATCGTTGGCGTGGATGGCAGCCCGGACGGTGAAGAAGCCCTGAAGCGTGAAAACTCGCTGTTTGTTGCTACCCCGGCGCAGGATCCGCAGGTGATGGCGGCGAAGGCGGTGGAGATCGGCTATGACATTCTTCAGGGCAAACCTGCGCCGAAAGAGCCCGTGCTGATCCCGGTGACGATGATCGATAAAAAGAACGTCGGCACGTATAAGGGGTGGACGGTTAAGTAAGCCCCTCACCCCGGCCCTCTCCCCAAAGGGGAGAGGGTGTTCAAGTTCCCTCTCCCCTTTGGGGAGAGGGTTAGGGTGAGGGGGCGGCAAAAAAAGTAAGGAGTCCCCATGAAACGCTCCGACATCAATGAAATCCTCGGCCACACACGGCAGTTCTTCTCCATGCACGACGTGCATCTCCCCCCTTTTGCCAGCTTTCCGCCGACAAAATGGCAGCAGCTTGACCAGGCCGCCTGGCAGGAGGTGTTTGACCTCAGGCTCGGCTGGGACGTGACGGCATTTGGTGGCAACAACTTCGCTGCACAGGGGTTAACGCTTTTCACCCTGCGCAACGGCTCCCCCAACGGCGTGCCCTATGAAAAGTGCTATGCCGAAAAAATCATGCACGTCCGCGACGGCCAGGTGACGCCGATGCATTTTCACTGGCGCAAGCGGGAGGACATTATTAACCGCGGCGGCGGGAATCTGATTATTGAGTTATGGAATGCGGGCGCGCATGAAGAGACCGAAAACACCGACGTGACCGTCACGATAGACGGCTGTCGGCAGACGCACGCGCCCGGCAGCCAGCTGCGCCTCACGCCAGGGGAGAGCATCTGCCTGACGCCCGGCCTGTACCATAGCTTCTGGGGTGAACGCGGCTTTGGTGACGTGCTGGTGGGCGAAGTGTCGTCGGTCAATGACGATGAACACGACAACCACTTTTTACAGCCCATTGACCGCTACAACACCATTGAAGAAGACGAACCGGCGGTGCTGGTGCTGTGCAACGAGTACAACCTGTTTCGGATATAAGGAGTGAATGATGCCATTGATTTCTCTTGCCGACGGTCTGGCCCACGCCAGGGAACACCGCTACGCCCTGGGCGCGTTCAACGTGCTCGACTCCCATTTCCTGCGCGCGCTGTTTGCCGCCGCGAAGCAGGAACGCTCGCCGTTTATCATCAACATCGCCGAAGTGCATTTTAAGTACGTGTCTCTGGAGTCGCTGGTGGAAGCGGTGAAATTCGAAGCTGCCCGCCACGATATTCCCGTGGTGCTGAACCTCGACCACGGCCTGCATTTTGAGGCGGTGGTGCGCGCCCTGCGTTTAGGGTTCAGCTCGGTGATGTTCGACGGCTCCACGCTGAGCTATGAGGAAAATATCCGCCAGACCCGGGAAGTGGTGAAGATGTGCCACGCGGTGGGCGTCTCGGTAGAGGCGGAGCTGGGCGCGGTAGGCGGGGATGAAGGTGGCGCGCTGTACGGTCATGCGGATGAAGCCTTCTTTACCGACCCGCAGCTGGCGCGCGAATTTGTTGATTCAACCGGCATCGATGCGCTGGCGGTTGCCATTGGCAACGCGCACGGCAAATACAAGGGCGAGCCGAAGCTTGATTTTCCGCGTCTGGACGCCATTCGCCAGCAGACGGGCCTGCCGCTGGTTTTACACGGTGGCTCTGGCATAAGCGACTCTGATTTCCGCCGCGCCATTGAACTCGGTATTCATAAAATCAATTTCTATACCGGCATGTCGCAGGCCGCACTTGCCGCCGTTGAGCAACGCATGGCGAACCGCCAACCGCTTTACGATGAGTTTGCCGAGCTGCTGCTGGGCATTGAAGAGGCCATTACCGATACGGTTGCGGAACAGATGCGCATCTTCGGCAGTGCGGGGCAGGCCTAATGGAACGCAAAGGGATCGTCGCCGCAGGCAATATGCTGGTGGATCACGTCCACCAGATCGTACAGTGGCCGGAGCGCGGCTGGCTGGCAGAAATCACCCACAGCGAACGCTCAACCGGCGGTGCGCCGCTCAACGTTCTGCTGACGCTGGCAAAAATGCACGTCGGCCTGCCGTTACAGGCGGTGGGGCTGATTGGGGAAGACAGCGACGGAGACTATATTCTGGCGATGCTCGACCAGTATCACGTCAATCGCCAGCGCGTGCAGCGCACGACGTTCTCCCCAACGTCGATGTCGCAGGTGATGACCGACCCCAGCGGACAGCGCACCTTTTTCCACTCGCCGGGCGCCAACCGCCTGCTGGATCTTCCCGCCTTCGATCGTTTAGATGGATCGCTGAAGATCTTCCATCTCGGCTATCTGCTGCTGCTCGACAGCCTGGACATGCCGGATGACGAATTTGGCACCCGCAGCGCGCGGTTACTGGCACAGATGCACGATCAGGGGTATGAAACCTCGCTCGATCTGGTGTCCCGCAAGGGCGACCCGCGCTATCAGCCGCTGGTGCTCCCTGCCCTGCGCCATCTTGATTATCTGGTGATTAACGAGCTGGAAGCCGGTGAGTTTAGCGGGCTTGAGATCCGCGACAGCCATGATGCGCTGAACATGGCCCATATCGCCGACGCTGCCGCACAGCTGCTGGCGGCAGGCGTGCGGCAGCGGGTGGTGATCCACTGTCCGGAAGGGGCATGGGGTGAATCGCCGGGTGAAAAAGGGCAATGGGTTCCGTCGTGGAAGCTGACGCAGGACGAGATTATCGGCAGCGTCGGCGCGGGCGACGCGTTTTGCGCGGGCTTTTTATACGGCTGCCATGAATCCCTGCCGCTGACGGAGAGTATTTATCTGGCGCACGCCTGCGCGCGGGCCAGCCTGCTGGCGGCTAATGCAATTGACGGCGCGAAAACGCTGGCCGAGCTTCAGACGTTTATTCAGGAGAACGGTCAGGCGGCTTTCTCATGATGGGAAACGTCCGTGGCAAAAACATAGCCCAGACCGCGAATGGTTTTGATCAGCAGAGGCTGGTGCGGATTGACCTCAATTTTTCGCCGCAGCCGCATGATCAGCACGTCGATAGTGCGGTCAAAGACCTCAGCGCTTTCGCTGTGGGTCAGTTCAAGCAGCTGTTCACGGCTCAGTACCCGGCGGGCGTTTTGCGTTAATGCCAGCAGCAGGCCATATTCGCCCTGGGTTAACGGCACGGTATTACGCTGCGGATCGCTCAGCTCGCAGCGGGTGGTGTCCAGCGTCCAGCCGTTAAAAGCAATACCCTCAACGCGCGGCGCGGCAGGCTCCGCGGCCAGCGCGCCGGTACGACGCAGCACCGCCTTAACGCGGGCGACCACCACGCGCGGATTGAACGGTTTTCCGATGTAATCATCAGCGCCCATTTCCAGCCCAACGACCACATCTGATTCACTTCCCAGCCCCGTCAGCATCACCACCGGTAGCGACGGTCGCCGCTTTTGCATCTGCAGCAAAACCTGTAATCCGTTGATATCCGGCAGCATCATGTCCAGCAGAACCAGCGCAATGCCGGAGTCCTGCTGGACACGGTTCACCGCTTCCTGACCGGTGTGACACGTCAGCACGGTAAAGACGTGCTCGCTGAGCACATCCTGTAGCAGTTCGCAGACTGCGACATCATCATCAACCACCAGAATCGCCGGTTTCATCGCATGCTTCCGTCAGGGAATTATGTTAAGTCTGAACCATTCTGCCGCCGGCTCCAGCCGAATTGTTTTTTACGTGACGGAAATTCAATCCATGTCACATCCCCTGCCCTTTCGACACGTCAATTTTGACGATTGGCTGTTTTTCGTCAGGGTTTTGCCCCGCAAAGGGTCGTAAAGTCAGGAAATACCCATAGTAAAAACATGGCATAGAAGCTGCATATTGGGCAGGTAAGAACTGTTTAACTGGAGCAAAGTGATGAAAAAAGTCGTCACGGTTTGCCCTTATTGTGCCTCAGGTTGCAAGATCCACCTGGTGGTCGATAACGGCAAAATCGTCCGGGCGGAAGCGGCGCAGGGTAAAACCAATCAGGGCACGCTGTGCCTGAAAGGGTACTACGGCTGGGATTTTATTAACGATACCCAAATCCTCACCCCGCGCCTGAAAACCCCTATGATCCGCCGCGAGCGCGGCGGCAAGCTGGAAGCCGTCTCCTGGAATGAAGCGCTGGATTATGTTGCCACGCGCCTTAGCGCCATCAAGGCCAAGTATGGCCCGGATGCGATTCAGACCACCGGCTCCTCACGCGGAACCGGGAATGAAACCAACTATGTGATGCAAAAATTCGCGCGCGCCGTTATTGGTACCAATAACGTCGACTGCTGCGCTCGCGTCTGACACGGCCCATCGGTTGCAGGTCTGCACCAGTCGGTCGGTAACGGCGCAATGAGTAATGCCATCAATGAGATAGATAACACCGATCTGGTGTTCATCTTCGGCTATAACCCGGCGGATTCTCACCCTATCGTCGCGAATCACGTGATTCGCGCCAAACAGAACGGGGCGAAAATCATCGTCTGCGATCCGCGCAAAATTGAAACCGCGCGCATTGCCGATATGCACATCGCACTGAAAAACGGCTCGAACATCGCGCTGTTAAATGCTATGGGGCACGTCATTATTGAGGAGAACCTCTACGACCAGGCGTTTGTCGCAAGCCGTACGGAAGGGTTTGAAGAGTATCGCAAGATTGTCGAAGGCTATACGCCGGAGTCCGTTGAGGCGATAACCGGCGTCAGCGCACAGGAGATCCGCCAGGCGGCGCGGATGTACGCCGGAGCGAAAACCGCCGCTATTCTGTGGGGTATGGGCGTGACCCAGTTCTACCAGGGCGTGGAAACCGTGCGCTCGCTCACCAGCCTCGCCATGTTGACCGGCAATCTGGGTAAAGCGCATGTGGGCGTGAACCCGGTACGTGGTCAGAATAACGTGCAGGGCGCGTGCGACATGGGCGCGCTGCCGGACACCTATCCGGGCTACCAGTACGTCAAATTCCCGGAAAATCGCGAGAAATTCGCGAAGGCCTGGGGCGTGGAGAGCCTGCCTGAGCACACGGGGTATCGCATCAGCGAGCTGCCGCACCGCGCGGCGCACGGTGAAGTGCGTGCGGCCTACATCATGGGTGAAGATCCGCTCCAGACCGACGCCGAGTTGTCTGCGGTGCGTAAAGGGTTTGAGGATCTGGAGCTGGTGATTGTTCAGGATATCTTTATGACCAAAACCGCGGCGGCGGCGGATGTGATTTTACCGTCGACCTCCTGGGGAGAGCATGAAGGTGTCTATACGGCGGCAGACCGCGGCTTCCAGCGCTTCTTCAAGGCTGTCGAGCCGAAGTGGGATCTGAAAACGGACTGGCAGATCATCAGCGAAATCGCCACCCGCATGGGCTACCCGATGCACTACAACAACACCCAGGAGATCTGGGACGAGTTGCGGCATCTGTGCCCGGACTTTTATGGGGCAACCTATGAAAAAATGGGTGAGCTAGGCTACATCCAGTGGCCATGCCGGGATGAGTCAGAGGCGGATCAGGGAACGTCGTACCTCTTTAAAGAAAAATTCGACACCCCGAACGGGCTGGCGCAATTCTTCACCTGCGACTGGGTCGCGCCGATCGATAAACTCACCGACGAGTATCCGATGGTGCTCTCCACCGTGCGTGAAGTGGGCCATTACTCCTGCCGTTCCATGACCGGCAACTGCGCCGCGCTGGCGGCGCTGGCGGATGAACCGGGCTACGCGCAGATCAACACCGCCGATGCCGAACGGCTCGGTATTGAAGATGAAGCGCTGGTGTGGGTGAACTCGCGTAAAGGCCGCATCATTACCCGCGCGCAGGTCAGCGACCGTCCGAACAAAGGCGCGGTCTATATGACCTACCAGTGGTGGATTGGCGCCTGTAACGAGCTGGTGACGGAGAACTTAAGCCCGATAACCAAAACGCCGGAGTATAAATACTGCGCCGTAAACGTGGAGCCCATAGCGGATCAGCGCGCAGCGGAACAGTACGTGATCGACGAATATAACAAGCTGAAAGCCCGCCTGCGTGAAAGCGCAATGGGATGAAGCTGTTAATTAATCGCTGACTAAATGGGGTGAGATATTCACCCCATTATTATTTCTGGCATCGCTATTAATAATATCAATATATTTCTCTGAAGACGTCTCGCAGAAAAATGTAATTTGCGCGAAAATTAATTACATCTTTGCATTTTAATTCAGAGGGATAAGATATGCGGCGGGTGCTTAAGACTTTCTGTCTTGAGCATTGTTGAGGGACAGAAAGTGGAAAGCCCCGGGAAATTTGCATTTACCCGAGGCTACCCCTCAACCCCCAACAGGTTGAGAGTAGCCTCTTATTCTTTTTTTCACAAGGAGTAAAAGGCATGACGCCATTAAAAACTGCGTTAGGCATCGTCTTTATTATTTGCCTGACGATAGTGATCTTTACCTTTATTACTCGCGGTAACTTATGTGAGTTTTCAATAAAGAGTGAACATCAGGAGGTGGCGGCTAAATTAGCCTGTAATGCAGGCTAACCTCTTCGGGCGGAACCCGTGTTCCGCCCGGCTTGTGGGATGCTGAGGTCTTAACGCACCCGTTTTTTTCTTCTGTCACCGCGATTATACTGCGCGGCGTGTACCCAGATGATAAGAATCCATGAAAACCCTTTTTCTGTTGTTGTTATTTTTAACCGCGTTTGCCCATGCCGATGAGATAGGCAGCCAGTATAAAAAGCAGGCTGAAGCGGGCGATGCGCGCGCACAGTATTATCTTGCCGATACCTGGTTCAGTTCCGGCGACAGCGCGCAGGCGGCGCTGTGGGCCGAGAAAGCGGCGAAAGGCGGCAATGTCGACGCCATGGCGCTGCTGTCGCAAATCCTCTTTACGCAGGGCGACTACGCACAGGCCAAAGCTCTGGCCCAACAGGCAAACATTGCGGGCAGCAAACGCGGCGCGATCATGCTGGCGCGGGTGCTGGTGAACACGCAAGCAGGCAAGACCGACTACCCGCAGGCCATTAAACTGCTGCAAACGTCGACCGAAGACATCGATAGCGACTCGGCGGTAGACGCGCAACAGCTGCTGGGGCTGATCTATGCCAACGGCGTTGAAGTCCCTCAGGATGACGTGCAGGCTGCGGCGTGGTTCAAGCGGAGTTCGGCTCTGTCCCGGACGGGCTATGCGGAGTACTGGGCAGGCATGCTGTTCAGGCAGGGTGAGAAAGGCTTTATCACACCGAATAAACAGAAAGCGCTTTACTGGTTAAACCTGAGCTGTACGGAAGGGTTTGATACCGGGTGTGAAGAGTTTGATGCGTTGAGCGGGGAGTAAATTATTGCCCGGTGGCGCTGCGCTTACCGGGCCTACGGTTATGTAGGCCGGGTAAGGCGAAGCCGCCACCCGGCATTTTTACATCATTGGTCAGCCGTTTTATCAAAACGACCCAGCACCTCGCGTTCATACGCCAGTGCTTTTTTACGGTCGAACTTGTGTTCCCACTTGGAGATTACCAGCACCGCCAGCGCATTACCCACCACGTTCAGCGCGGTACGCGCCATGTCGAGGATACGGTCCACACCGGCGATAAACGCCAGGCCTTCCAGCGGAATACCGACGCTGCCCAGCGTCGCCAGCAGCACCACGAAGGAGACGCCCGGCACGCCTGCGATACCCTTTGAGGTCACCATCAGGGTCAACACCAGCACGATTTCCTGCCACAGCGACAGGTCAATGCCGTACAGCTGAGCGATAAAGATTGCCGCAATACTCTGATATAGCGTTGAACCATCCAGGTTGAAGGAGTAACCGGTCGGTACAACGAAGCTGGTAATGGACGCCGGTGCACCGTAGGCCTCCATCTTCTCAATGATACGCGGCAGCACGCTCTCGGAGCTTGCCGTGGAGTACGCCAGAATCAGCTCATCTTTCAGAATGCGGATCAGGATCCAGATGCTCAGCCCGCACAGGCGCGCCACAATCCCCAGCACCACCAGCGCAAAGAACAGGATCGCGAAGTGCACCAGAATCACCAGCTTCGCCAACGGCCACAGGGAAGCAAAGCCGAAGTTCGCCACGGTTACGGCGATCAGCGCAAAAACACCCACCGGCGCATAGCGCATCACCATGTGGGTAACTTTGAACATGGTTTCAGAGATAGAGCGGAACACCGTTACCAGCGGTTCACGGTGCGTCGCGGGCAGGGAAGAAAGCCCCAGACCAAAGAGCACCGAGAAGAAGATGATCGGCAGCATCTCGCCCTTCGCCATTGACGCGATAATGTTGGTCGGCACCAGTGACAGAATTGTGCCCATCAGACCGTGCGAATGGCTCTGCACGTCGGCGGTGGTGCTTTGGTATTTCGAAATATCCACCGTCGCCAGCTGCGACATATCAATCCCGGAACCTGGCTGGAACACGTTCGCCAGGGTGATACCAAGAATGATGGCAACCGTGGTGATCACTTCGAAATAGAGAATGGTTTTAACGCCGATGCGGCCTAACTGTTTCGCATCACCTACCCCGGCAATACCGACCACCAGCGTCGAGATCACAATCGGCACAACAATCATCTTGATCAGATGAATAAAGATATCGCCCGCTGGCGAGAGAAGGTTCGCAATCAGCCACTCGCGGCTGTCGCTATGGTAATGGAGGTAACTGCCCAGCAAGATGCCCAGCACAAGGGCCAGCAGGATCTGCCAGGCCAGGCTGACTTTCAAATTTTTCATAGAAACTGACTTCCTCAATGAAATCTCCGCACCAGCAAAACTGCATGAATATGGAGACATACTGAAAGGGTATGAATTGTGTTGCGTTGGTTTATGGGATTTTTTAACGCGCCGTATGAGTATCATTTGCACGGCATGCTGCGCAAGCCTTAAAGAACAAGGCATTTCACTGCAAAAAGCGTCATTGACGGTAATTAATAGCAATCCACATCAATAACCGATTGTTATGAAAAAACTTTTACAAACAAAAAAGTGAATAATTCTTCAGATGAATTATTTCCCTTCAAAGTTTCATTCGCTCAATTTTCATACTCTTCAGACATTGCGTGATCTGTCGCCCAAATACTAAACAAAGCTTGTAAAGCCCCTACTATTAACGTTTTTGCGACATATTATTAACATCTTACAAGGAGAAAAAAAGCCATGAGCCAAATACACAAACACGACATTCCCGCAAACATTGCGGACCGTTGCCTGATAAGCCCGGAGCAGTACCAGGAGAAATACCAGCAGTCCATTTCCAGCCCTGACGCATTCTGGGGTGAACAGGGCCACATCCTCGACTGGATCAAACCTTATCAGAAGGTAAAGAACACCTCTTTCGCGCCGGGCAACGTCTCCATTAAATGGTATGAAGACGGCACGCTGAACCTGGCGGCGAACTGCCTGGACCGCCATCTTGCCGAACGCGGCAACGAAACGGCCATTATCTGGGAAGGCGATGATGCCTCTCAGAGCAAACACATCTCATATAAAGAGCTTCATCGCGATGTCTGCCGCTTCGCCAACGTGCTGCTGGCCCAGGGCATTAAAAAAGGCGATGTGGTGGCGATCTATATGCCGATGGTGCCGGAAGCCGCGGTGGCTATGCTGGCCTGCGCGCGCATCGGCGCGATCCACTCCGTTATTTTTGGTGGCTTCTCGCCGGAGGCGGTTGCCGGACGTATCGTCGACTCGAACTCAAAGCTGGTGATCACCGCTGACGAGGGCGTGCGTGCCGGGCGCGGCATTCCGCTGAAGAAAAACGTCGATGAAGCGCTGAAAAACCCGAACGTGAAATCCATCCATAACGTCATTGTCTTCAAACGCACGGGCGGCAACATTGACTGGCACGAGGGCCGAGACTTGTGGTGGAGCGATCTGATTGAAAACGCAAGCGACCAGCATCAGCCGGAAGAGATGAACGCGGAAGATCCGCTGTTTATCCTTTATACCTCCGGATCCACCGGTAAGCCGAAAGGCGTGCTGCATACCACCGGCGGCTATCTGGTTTACGCGGCCACCACCTTTAAATACGTTTTCGACTACCATCCGGGCGACATCTACTGGTGTACCGCCGACGTGGGCTGGGTCACCGGTCACAGCTACCTGCTGTACGGCCCGCTGGCCTGCGGCGCAACGACGCTGATGTTTGAAGGCGTACCTAACTGGCCAACGCCGGCGCGTATGTGCCAGGTGGTCGATAAGCATCAGGTCAACATTCTCTACACCGCGCCAACGGCGATCCGTGCGCTGATGGCGGAAGGCGATAAAGCCATCGAAGGGACCGACCGCTCTTCCCTGCGCATCCTCGGTTCCGTGGGCGAGCCGATCAACCCGGAAGCCTGGGAGTGGTACTGGAAGAAGATCGGCAACGAGAAGTGCCCGGTGATGGACACCTGGTGGCAGACCGAAACCGGCGGCTTCATGATCACCCCGATGCCGGGCGCCACGCAGTTGAAAGCCGGTTCGGCCACCCGTCCGTTCTTCGGCGTGCAGCCCGCGCTGGTGGACAACGAAGGCAATCCTCAGGAAGGGGCCACCGAAGGCAACCTGGTAATCGTCGATTCCTGGCCTGGCCAGGCGCGTACCCTGTTCGGCGACCATGAGCGCTTCGAGCAGACCTACTTCTCGACCTTTAAAAACATGTACTTCAGCGGCGACGGCGCGCGCCGGGACGAAGACGGTTATTACTGGATCACCGGACGCGTGGACGACGTGCTGAATGTTTCCGGCCACCGTCTGGGCACGGCGGAGATTGAGTCTGCGCTGGTGTCGCATCCGAAGATTGCCGAAGCGGCAGTTGTCGGCATTCCTCACAACATCAAAGGCCAGGCGATCTACGCCTACGTCACCCTGAACCACGGCGAGGAGCCGTCGCCAGAGCTGTATACCGAGGTGCGTAACTGGGTGCGTAAAGAGATCGGCCCGTTGGCCACGCCGGACGTGCTGCACTGGACCGACTCACTGCCGAAAACCCGTTCCGGCAAGATTATGCGCCGTATTCTGCGCAAAATCGCAGCGGGCGACACCAGCAACCTCGGTGATACCTCAACGCTTGCCGATCCTGGCGTGGTGGACAAACTGCTCGAAGAGAAGCAGGCCATCGCAATGCCTTCCTAGTGTTTTCTCCCTCTCCCCGTGGGAGAGGGCCGGGGTGAGGGCATCAGACCGCACCTTCCTTCCATCACCCTAACCCTCTCCCCATAGGGGAGAGGGGATAAAAACAAACCAACCTTACCTTTGGAGACTCTGTGATGAATAACGATATTTGTCAGCAGATAGAGAATAGTGCGCACTACAGGGAGCTCGTCGAAAAACGGCAACGGTTTGCCTTTATCCTTTCCATCATCATGCTGGTTATTTACGTCGGCTTTATTCTGCTGATCGCCTTTGCGCCGCAGTGGCTCGGTACGCCGCTGCACGCCGGAACCAGCGTTACGCGCGGCATCCCAATTGGCATTGGCGTTATCGTTATTTCGTTTGTGCTGACAGGTGTGTATGTCTGGCGTGCGAACGGTGAATTCGATCGTCTTAACAGAGAAGTTCTGCGCGAGGTAAAAGCATCATGAAGCGAGTCCTGACGGCGCTTGCCGCCACACTTCCCTTTGCTGCCCATGCGGCAGATGCCCTTACCGGCGAGGTCCAGCGCCAGCCAACCAACTGGCAGGCGATTATCATGTTCCTGATTTTCGTGGTACTAACGCTTTACATCACCTACTGGGCGTCGAAACGCGTGCGCTCCCGTAACGATTACTACACCGCGGGCGGCAACATTACAGGCTTCCAGAACGGGCTGGCGATTGCGGGAGACTTTATGTCTGCCGCCTCGTTCCTCGGGATCTCCGCGCTGGTTTATACCTCGGGGTATGACGGCCTGATCTACTCCCTCGGCTTCCTCGTCGGCTGGCCGATCATTCTGTTCCTGATTGCCGAGCGCCTGCGTAACCTTGGCCGCTACACCTTTGCAGACGTAGCTTCATACCGCCTCAAACAAGGCCCCATCCGCATGCTCTCCGCCTGCGGTTCGCTGGTGGTGGTGGCGCTGTACCTGATTGCCCAGATGGTCGGCGCGGGCAAACTGATCGAGCTGCTGTTCGGTCTGAACTACCACGTCGCGGTGGTGCTGGTAGGCGTGCTGATGGTGATGTACGTCCTGTTCGGCGGCATGCTGGCCACCACCTGGGTACAGATCATCAAAGCGGTACTGCTGCTGTTCGGCGCCAGCTTTATGGCCTTTATGGTAATGAAGCACGTCGGGTTCAGCTTCAATAATCTGTTTACCGAAGCCATGTCAGTGCACCCGAAAGGGGAAGCGATCATGAGCCCGGGCGGGCTGGTGAAAGATCCGATATCCGCGCTCTCGCTCGGTCTCGGCCTGATGTTCGGTACCGCTGGCCTGCCGCATATCCTGATGCGTTTCTTCACGGTGTCTGATGCACGTGAAGCGCGTAAAAGCGTGTTCTACGCCACCGGGTTTATGGGCTACTTCTACATACTGACCTTTATCATCGGCTTTGGCGCGATCATGCTGGTGGGGGCAAACCCGGCGTTTAAAGACGCGGCGGGCGCGCTTATCGGCGGTAACAACATGGCGGCGGTGCATCTGGCCGACGCGGTAGGCGGTAACCTGTTCCTCGGCTTTATCTCTGCCGTGGCCTTCGCCACCATCCTCGCGGTGGTTGCCGGGCTGACGTTGGCTGGTGCGTCTGCGGTATCGCACGATCTCTACGCCAACGTTTTCCGCAAAGGCGCAAGCGAGCGCGATGAGCTGAAAGTCTCCAAAATCACCGTACTGGTGCTGGGCGTCGTCGCCATCCTGCTGGGGATTTTGTTCGAGAAGCAGAACATCGCCTTTATGGTGGGGCTGGCCTTCTCGATTGCGGCAAGCTGTAACTTCCCGATCATTCTGCTCTCCATGTACTGGTCAAAACTGACCACCCGTGGGGCGATGATTGGCGGCTGGCTGGGGCTGCTGACGGCGGTGATTCTGATGATCCTCGGCCCGACCATCTGGGTGCAGATCCTCGGTCACGAAAGCGCTATCTTCCCGTATGAATACCCGGCGCTGTTCTCCATTGCCGTGGCGTTTATCGGGATCTGGTTCTTCTCAGCGACCGACAACTCGCCGGAGGGTAACCTGGAGCGTGAGAAATTCCGCGCCCAGTTTATCCGCTCGCAAACCGGCCTGGGTGTTGAGCAGGGCCGCGCGCACTAAACCTTTTCTCCCCGGTCGCTCTGGCCGGGGAACTTAAAACATCACCCACGCCACCAGCGGCGCGATTAATACCATTGTCACGCCCGAGAGCATCATCACCAGGCTTGCAACAACGCCTTCCTGCTGTCCCAGCTCATACGAACGTGCCGTCCCCGCCCCGTGCGACGCCGCGCCAAACCCCGCCCCTTTCGCCATCCCTTCGCGAATGGAAAGGCGCAGAAACAGCACATCCCCCACTGCCATGCCGAACACGCCGGTCACCACCACAAACAGCGCCACCAGATCCGGCTGTCCGCCGAGCGGTTTAGCCGCCGCCAGCGCGAACGGTGTGGTCACCGAGCGTACCGCCAGGCTGCGCTGGATTTCATCAGACAGGGTAAACAGCCGCGCCAGCCAGACCGAGCTGCACACCGCCACTACCGTCGCGGTGACGACTCCCGCGCTGAGCGACATCCAGTGGCGTTTAATAATTGCCAGGTTGTCATACACCGGCACCGCAAAGGCGATAGTCGCCGGGCCGAGCAGCCACAGCAGCCAGTGGGATTCACCAATGTAGTTCTGCCAGGAGATATGGCCGAAGACCAGCATCAGCACCAGCAGGATCGGCGTAAAGACCAGCGGCATCAGCGGCAGCGTGCGAAAGCGGCGATACAGGCGCTTGTTGGCAAAGTAAATGACGACTGTCGCAATCAGGCATAGCACGCTTATCTGAAAGTTAGTCATGCTTCTGCCTGCTGATTTCAAAGCGATACACTTTATCCACCACCCAGGCGGTGGCGCCCAGCACCATCAGCGTGCTCAGGGCGATAACCGCAAAGATGCGCCAGCCGTCGACCATCAGCAGTTGCGCATAATTCACCACCGCCACCACGGCCGGAACGAAGAACAGCAGCATCTCCGCCAGCAGCCAGCGCGCACCGGCCCGCACCCAGCTAAGGGGTAACGCGCGACAGAGGATCAACGTCAGCATCAGCACCATTCCCACCAGGTTGGCGGGTAAAGGCAGGTTCAGCCAGTCGACAAGATATTCAGCAAAAACAAACAGTCCCGCGTAGAGCAGTACCTGAACCGGTACCTGGAGTCGTTGAACAACGGCAGGAGTAACACGGCTTAACGCCACGGCCATGGGGGTTTTCCTCAGAAATGAGACGAGGCGCCAGTATAGTGAGCGTACGGTATCGACTGAAATGAATTAAAATCATCGAAGGTATAGTTTCGAGGAATAATCATGGACATAAGAACGCTGCGCTATTTTGTCGAGGTGGTTCGCCAGCAAAGTTTTACCCGCGCAGCGGAGAAGTTATTCGTAACCCAGCCTACCATCAGTAAGATGCTGAAAAACCTCGAAGATGAGCTGAACTGTACCCTGCTGATCCGCGACGGGCGCAAGCTGCTGCTGACCGATACCGGTCGCGTGGTGTTCGAGCGCGGGCTGGCAATTCTGGCGGAGTTCCGCCAGCTGGAGGCCGAGCTTGGGGACATCAACCACCTGACAAAAGGGCTGCTGCGGCTCGGCATTCCGCCGATGGTCGGCATGATGATGGCCGGGCCGATTAGCCTGTTTCGCCAGCGCTATCCCGGCGTTGAGCTAAAAATCTCTGAGTTTGGCGGCCTGACCGTGCAGCAGGCGGTGATGAACGGTGAACTGGACGTGGCCATGACGGCCCTTCCCGTAGAGGAGGAAAGCGGCCTGGCGACGCTGCCGCTGTTCAGCCACCCGCTGTGCGTGCTGGTGCCGCGCTCCGGCGACTGGCTGAAGATTGAATCAGTAAAACCCGAGCTGCTCGGCGAACACCCGCTGCTGATTTACAACGAAGATTTCGCCTTAAGCCGCCAGCTGATGGCGCTGTTCAACCAGCACAACGTAAAGCCGCGCATTGCGGTGCGCAGCGGCCAGTGGGATTTTCTGGCAGCGATGGTACAGGCGGGCGTGGGGATAGCCATTCTGCCGCAGCCGATCTGCGAGCGGCTGGATAAAAACACGCTGCGCTGGATCCCGCTGGAGAGCGATCTGCACTGGCAGTTAGGGATGATCTGGCGTGAAGGGGTGTATCTGTCGCACAGCGCACAGGCGTGGTTGCAATGCTGTGAGGGGTTTTGGGTACCCTCACCCTAACCCTCTCCCATAGGGCTGAGGGATCCCCAGTAATTTTTTTATGCAGAAGCAATAAAGTTGCTTTCTAAATGACTGAGGGCTGTCAGCGATGCCCTGGTCCGGCTGTAAATCGCTGAGGCGTTTGCCTTCCGGCCGGGGCGAGGCGCAGGGATGCGCCGAGAGGGCGGCTTTACAGGGACGTTGCCTCCGCCCGTACCCGATAAGCCGGAAGGAATAAGCCGAGGGCACCGCGAAGCGGCGATTTACCGCCGGGAGCCCGGGTCGCCAGGGTGGTGGCGACTGAGCCACCCTGGCACGTTCACCGGTCATGTCGTTACAGAGTAGCAAGGAACATAAAGTGAACGGAATGACCACCACCGCCGTATGTTCCCCTCACCCTAACCCTCTCCCCGGAGGGGCGAGGGGATTGCTCAGTGCTCGCATTAATTTGTGGGGAACCCTCAGCCCATAGGGAGAGGGAACCGATCGAGCACGTAGGCCCGGTAAGCGCAGCGCCACCGGGCAATTACAGCGCTACTGATTCTCTATCAACAACGCTTCCAGCAGATCCAGATCGTGCAGCAGCTTTTGCAGCGTCTCGTTGCTGATCTGCCGCGTCGCGCGCAGGTGATACAGCTCGGCACGCTCGGAGCGCAGCGCCGCCAGGCGGAAACGGCGCTCGAGGTTCTCTTCCTGCAACGAACTTTCCACGTCGTTACGTCCGTCAGCACGGCGACGCAAATTACCGATCACGCGTGAACTGACTTCCTTCAGCAGCTGGTTATCAATGTTCTCTTCGGCATCGGCGGCCAGACGCTCCTCCATCTTCTCGATGGCGACAATCGCTACTTCCGCCGTCGCCGCACGGGCAATCCGCTCTTCCTTATGCTGCTGCGAGGTGTCACCCGCATCAATATGCTGCAGCAGAATCGGCAGCATAATTACGCCGACAAACAGGGAGAAGAGGATCACGCCCGCCGCCAGGAACACCAGCTCGTAGCGCGCCGGGAAGACGTCGCCCGTCGGCAGAAGCAGAGGAATGGAGAGCACACCAGCAAGGGTGATCGCCCCGCGAACGCCCGCGAAAGAGGCAATCAGCAGCTCGCGCGTGGTCCAGGAGCCGAACTCCATCGGCTTTTTGGTCAGGAAGCGAACGCTGAACTTCTTCATCGTCCACAGCCAGCCGAAACGCACCAGCATTAGCGAAAGGTAGATGAGTACGATATCGGTAAACAGCATCCAGACTTCAACGTTTGGATCCGCTTCGGCCGCGATCAGCGAAGATTCCATAATGCCCGGCAGTTGCAGGCCCAACAGCAGGAACACCATGCCGTTAAAGACAAACTCGAGCATCGCCCAGGTACTGTTCGCGCGCAGACGCATCGCCAGCGGCGCCCGGCGCATCACGCCGGAACGGGTGATGGTCATCCCCGCGGCTACCGCCGCCAGAATGCCCGACACGCCGATATGTTCGGCAATCAGGTAAGAGGCGAACGGCAGCAGGAACAGCAGGACGATCTGCGTCGCCGGTTCATCGCCGCCCCAGCGGCTGAGGAAGCGCAGCGAACGACCGTACAGCCAGCTTACAACAAAGCCTGCGAGGATACCGCCAATCGCCACCTTGAAGAATTCGAGGGTTGCACCGCCGACGGTAAAGACCATGGTGCCCATGGCTACCGCCACGGCAAACTTCAGGGCGACCAGGCCGGAAGCGTCGTTCATCAGCGCCTCGCCCTGCAAAATGCCCATGATTTTCTTAGGAATGCGCCCTTCGCCCACAATGCCGGACAGCGCCACGGCGTCGGTCGGCGACAGCACGGCAGCCAGCGCAAAGGCGGGTATAAGCGGGATCCCCGGTACGGCCCAGTAGATCAGGAAACCAATCCCGACCACGGTAACGACCACCAGCGCCAGCGCCAGACCGAAGATCTCTCGCCCGTGCTCAAGAAATTCGCGCGTCGGCGTTTTCCAGCCATCGGCAAACAGCAGCGGCGGGATAAACAGCACGAGGAACAGTTCCGGATCGAACTCCACGTGCAGACCGAACGTCGGCCACGCCAGCAGCGCGCCGATAGCTATTTGCATTAAAGGCAGGGGGACCTGGAAGGGCAGTACGCGTGTAACCACCCCGGATAATGAGACCACAAGGGTCATGATGAGTATTGTGAAGAAAATTTCCATGCGTTCCCTGTTTGCTGTGTTTCTTTTCAAGCCAAACCTGAGGCGTCGTGCCTCTTATTCTATCCTCTCCAGAGTAACGTAAAAGACAACGGGATGAGTCCTGAAAATAAAAACGGGCGGCCTGAGCCACCCGTTTTCGCATCAATGGATAACTTAAATTGCCCAGCCGCCCGCGTAGAACGCCACCAGCGCAACGGCGATGACAACGGTACCGATGTTCAGCTTGCGCCACTCACCGGAGACCAGACGCCCAATCACCAGCGAGGCGAAACCGATCATAATGCCGGTCACGATGTTACAGGTCAGCACGATAAAGACCGCGGTGATCAGGCCGGACATGGCATCAACAAAGTCAGCAAAGTCGATTTTCGCCACGTTGCTCAGCATCAGCAGGCCAACGTACATCAGCGCAGGTGCGGTCGCGTAAGCTGGCACCAGATAAGAGAGCGGAGAGAGGAACAGGATCAGCAGGAACAGTACGCCAACGGTAATAGCCGTCAGGCCGGTTTTGCCGCCTGCCGCCGTACCCGCTGCGGACTCAATGTACACTGCCGCTGGCGCTGCACCCACCAGGCCAGAGAAAACGCTGCTCAGGGAGTCGGTGGTCAGCGCTTTGCCGCCGTCAATGATCTGGCCGTCTTTGTCCAGCAGGTTAGCCTGCCCCGCCACCGCGCGGATGGTCCCGGTGGCGTCAAACACCGCGGTCATTACCAGCGCCAGCACGCTTGGCAGGATCACCGGGTTCAGCGCGCCCACAATATCCAGGCTGCCAATCAGGGAGTTACCGTTGTCATCGCTCAGCGACGGCATGGCGAAAATCCCGGAGAAATGAACGGACGGGTCGAAAATCAGGCCGACGATGGACACGCCGATAATGGTCAGCAGAATGCCGCCCGGCACTTTCAGTTTTTCCAGGCCAATGATCACCGCCAGACCCACCAGCGACATAATTACCGGGAAGCTCGCGAAGTTACCCAGCGCAACCGGCAGGCCGTCCAGCGGGTTCTTGATGACCAGACCCACGCCGTTGGCGGCAATCAGCAGCAGGAACAGGCCGATGCCGATACCGGTGCCGTGCGCCACGCCCTGCGGCAGGTTGCGCAAAATCCAGCTACGGATGCCGGTAGCAGAGATCACGGTGAACAGAACACCCATCAGGAACACCGCGCCGAGCGCTACGGGGACGCTGATATGCTGGCCCAGCACCAGGCTGAAGGCGGTAAACGCGGTCAGGGAGATGGCGCACCCGATCGCCAGCGGCAGGTTCGCCCACAGGCCCATCACAATCGAACCCACACCCGCAACCAGGCAGGTGGCAACGAAGACCGCCGCTGGCGGGAAGCCCGCTTTGCCGAGCATGCCCGGCACCACGATGACGGAGTACACCATCGCCAGAAACGTCGTCAGACCGGCAACAACTTCCTGGCGCACGGTGCTGCCGCGAGCAGAAATTTTAAACATGGCGTCAAGTGAACCGCCGGTACGCGCAGATGGCGTAGACATAGAAAACATCCCCTGAAAATTTTTATTGAAAGTCCGTAAGCGTGGTGGAGACTCCACTGCCAGCGAAACGTCAAATCCTTGTGCTGCGTTTGCGACGAAAGGGGCGTCACAAAAAAAGCAAACGTTTAGCTCCGCGCTTACAAAACGGGTGGTCAAATGTAGGCAAACGATTATCTAGCCTAATACCCGCCCTTTTCAACTGAACTTTCTCGTTTTTCGCTAAAATTGCCTCATGACGATGAAGAATTAAGCAGAGGATGCGCAAACGTTATCGTCCATGCGCAATTTCGTTACATTTCATCCCCCGCCGGGTATTGTCAGCGGGCCGCCTTTCGCAAGCGTTGTCTGCCAGCCCGGACGTGCCTCCACTCTCTGTTTCCACGCCGCTATGTGGTCGAGATTGTCGATGCCGCCTCTCGCCAGCAGGGCAAAGAGGGGAAAACTCATCTGGATATCAGCCATGCTCAGCGTATCGCCGGCAAACCAGCTGTTTTCGGCAAGATGATCGTTAATAAAGCGCGCATGCGTTTCCAGCTGGCGGTTGAGATACGCTTTTTGCACCCCCTGCCCCAGCGCCTTACCCAGCGTGCGCAGGCCAAACGGGACGGGGGGTTTGCCGAGGCTGTTAAATACCAGCTTCATTAACAGCAGCGGCATCAAAGATCCTTCGGCGTAATGCAGCCAGAAGCGATACTGCACTTTATGGGCGGGATCTAACGGTTTGAATCGTGACGCCGAATCGTACGTTTCCTGAAGATATTCCAGAATCGCGCCTGATTCAGCCAGAACCAGTCCGTTATCTTCCAGTACCGGGGATTTTCCCAGCGGATGCACTTTTTTGAGCGCTTCTGGTGCGAGCATGGTTTTTTCGCGCTGGTAGCGCACAATCTCATATGTCAGACCCAGCTCTTCCAGCGCCCAGAGGACGCGATGGGAACGAGACTGGTTAAGGTGGTGGACCGTTAGCATGATGTTCTCCGGTGATTCATACTTTTTAACTATAGAAAACTGAACAACTTCACGAAAAAAATTCGGCTAAAATCTCATCATCTCCGGTGGCAAAAACGGCGGCCGGGCATAGAATTAAAGTGTCAGTACAAACCGGAACCTCCTCCACAAGCTCGACACGAGGAGTACTGATGTCGGGGGAAACCCTCCCGTGAGCCAGCGGGATAGAGAGAAAGACAAAGACCGGAAAAAACTAAAGCGCCCTTAGTGGCGCTTTAGTTCTTTATGCTTGTTGCCGGGTGGCGGCTGCGCCTTACCCGGCAAACACCTTTCAATCCTCCTCCAGCAACCGCGCCCCCGTCCCCTGCTCGCCCAACCTGTCACCCGGGTTACGCAGCGGACAATCACTACGTGATAAACACCCGCAACCAATGCAGCCATCCAGTTCATCGCGCAGGGCCACCAGCGTGTGAATACGACGATCCAGTTCTTCTCGCCACTGGGACGACAGCTGCTTCCACTCTTTCGCGCTCAGCGAGTGTCCTTCCGGCAATACGCCGAACGCGTCGCCGATGGTAGCCAGGGGGATGCCGATACGTTGCGCAATTTTGATAATCGCCACGTAGCGGAGCACATCGCGGGTATAGCGCCGCTGGTTTCCGGCGTTACGGATACTTTTTATTAACCCTTTGCTTTCATAGAAGTGGAGCGCCGACACCGCCACGCCGCTTCGTTTCGCCACTTCACCGGGGGTTAACAGCGCTTTGATGCGCGGTAATCTCTTTTCCATAAAACCTCTTTACCTCAAGTTAACTTGAGGAATTATACTCCCCCGCAGAGAAAACGACGAATCAACCAGGACAGATGTCTCCACAGAGGGGTAACCTTATGTCGCATCAGCAAATTATTCA
The DNA here is from genome assembly GCF_013375955.1 of Enterobacter sp. DSM 30060. NCBI lineage: Bacteria > Pseudomonadati > Pseudomonadota > Gammaproteobacteria > Enterobacterales > Enterobacteriaceae > Enterobacter > Enterobacter sp. DSM 30060. Next base: position 2,091,184 of record NZ_CP056118.1, on the reverse strand, counting down.
GACGCTTATTGAATGGATTGATGAACATATCGACCAGCCGTTGAACATTGATGTGGTCGCTAAGAAGTCGGGCTATTCGAAATGGTATTTACAGAGAATGTTCCGCACCGTAATGCATCAAACGCTGGGTGACTACATTCGCCAGCGCAGGCTCCTGCTGGCGGCGCAGGCGTTACGCTCAACGCAGCGGCCCATTTTTGATATCGCAATGGATCTGGGCTATGTGTCGCAGCAGACCTTTTCCCGCGTCTTCCGCCGCGAGTTTGACCGTACGCCGAGCGACTACCGCCATCAGCTCAATTAATGCGTGTTAACGCAAGGGTTGCTGCTGCCAGGCCATAAATGCCTGGGGCGGCATCGCTTTCGCGAAGTGCCATCCCTGACAATACTGCACGCCACGCTTCAGCAGCCAGCTCACCTGCTCCCCCGTCTCGACTCCTTCCGCAATGGTTTTCAGCCGCAGGCTTTGCGCCATCTCAATGATGTGCTCGGCAATCAGGTGGCTGGTACTGTTGGTGGTTAAGGTATCGATAAAAGATTTGTCGATTTTCAGGATATCGACGTTCAGCGAATAGAGGTTATGCAGGTTAGAGTAGCCGGTTCCGAAATCATCAATCGCCACTTCATACCCCGCCTGGCGAAACGCCTGAATGACCGGCGTGGTTTTCGGCACGTCAATAAACCCCCGCTCCGTCACCTCAATTTTTATTTGCTGCGCGCGAACCGAGTAAAAGCGGGCTTTGTCGGAGATCAGGGCGATAAGACGCGAAGAGTGAAAATCTGACGCCGACAGGTTAATCGAGACATACAGATCGGGGTGAGCGGCAAGAAAATGGCCCAGATCGGTGAACACCTCCTCCACGACGTAATCCGTAATGCGCTCAATCATCCCCTCTTTTTCGGCCAGGGGAATAAATTCCGCCGGGCTCATAACCTGACCGTTGAATCCTGGCCAGCGCAACAACGCCTCTGCTCCCACGCACTGGTTATTTTTTATATCAATAATGGGCTGATAATGGACGCACAGCTGGCGTTTATTCAGCGCCCGGTGCAGAAGTCGGCCAGGCGAATTGAATTCACGGTGTGTTCGCGACCACACCAGCAAAATAATAATGCTGCAAATCATCCCCAGCGGTAGCGTCAGAGTAGCCTGATGATAAAGCGTTTTATAAAAACGGGCATTGGAGGTTGAAACGATGGCCGCAATGGGCCTCTGCTCTGATTTTACAATCGTATAAAAACGGTCATCTTTCTGAAAAGTCGTTTCCTGATGTCGGAGCATCGAATGCAATAAAGAAATACTGGCTTTCTGACTCACAGAAAAGAATGCATTGCTGACGGTGTCATACACTCCCCACGACAGGGAACGATCGTCTGACATCACCTCACTGTACGAAAGCGGGTTGACCACTGCGACATAATTTCCGCGCTGCATATATATCATTTTATAACCATTAAAAAATGGCGTATCGCGAAAATAATAGATAGCAACGTCGGGTTTACGTGTGTAATTGGCAGCGGGGATGATGTAAGGATGATCCGGCGTAAAAAGGGTCGAGCAGAGAAAGTCCTGGCCTTCAGCATAAATTAAATCGGCAACAAAAAGGCGACCGCGGGAAACGTTCAACATATATTGACGATGCTCCGGCGTACACACTTTACCCTGATATTTTTCTGCGTCTTCCCGGGCCATATCAACCTGTTGAATAACCCGTTCAGTTTTGTTTAAAGCAAGTTCAGCAAACGTGCGCAGCTGAGCGCTGATTTCCGACACGGCTCTAAGCTGGGCAAACCATAGCGCAAGCATCACCGGCAGCATAACTACCATGATAATCCCGACCGCTTTGAGCATTTTGCGCCGCGCGCTACGATTCATTTCCCGCTCTGTATCCCTGCATGTTGTACGCCTGTAGCAATGAAGACCGGCTGCTTTGATAAACAGGTGATTACGTTGCATGAATCATGGGAAGTTAGCAACTGACTTTTGGTATTAAAAATCCTAAAATTCGTGATGCCGATAATATTTTCCCGTAAGCCAAACTAAAAGTATTCATTTCGTTTCTGATAAGGATAATAATTACCCGCGACATGTGTGGAAAATTTGTTGGCTGAAATAGCCTGCTCTTTGTTCTTATGCTGATTTATAAATAATCAGACGCCAGAACCGTTTTTCCTCTTCCCGTACGCTTGGCGTCATATAATGCCTGATCGGCACGCATCAGTATGGCAGAAGTATCCCGTTGCCCCTGACAGACTTCAACCACCCCGGCGCTGAAAGAGAGTACCAGCGTTTTATCGCCCACACGCAGCGGTTTTGAGATCAGCGCGGCACGCAGCCGGGAAGAGAGCAACGTAGCGGCCATACCATCCGTACGCGCCAGCAGAAGAACAAACTCTTCGCCTCCTACCCGTCCCAGTGCCGACCCGGCCGGGCTCACTTCGCGAATACGGTCGCAAAAGTGAATCAATGCCGCATCGCCAACCTGATGTCCCCACCGATCGTTGATCTGCTTGAAATAATCGAGATCGAACATCAGGAGACAGAAGTGGCTACTGACATCCTGCGGCGAACTGGCAGCCAGCGCCATTTTGAGCCGCTGTAAAATTGTCGAGCGATTCAGACAGCCCGTCAGATCGTCCGTGGTGGCTTTGACGGTCAGCTGCTGTTCTGCTTTTTTACGTTCGGTGATATCGAGGCCAATATTGAGAATGGAGTTATCCGGTAAAAGGATGTTTGACCAGAGGATGGTTAACGGCGTCCCGTCTTTACGCACCGGGTGCCATTCGTACATATCCTTAAGTGGTGCGAAACGAACCGACTCCTGCACGCGCTGTCGCTCCTCGGGATCCGGGTAAAACAGGGCCAGCGGATCGGGGTGCTCGCCGATTTCAGTCATACTCCAGCCAAAGACTTTTTCGCATTCGGCGTTCCACAATACACACCGGTTATGTCTGTCAAAGGCGTTCATCAATACCGGAGCACGTTCAAATAAAGTTTTATATTGCGTGACGACGCGCTGCATCTCTTGCGCTGTTTTTTCCCTCACGATGATGTCATCAAAATAATCTTTTAGCTTCTCGACCAATACCACCACGATATTTTTCAATATCGGCAACGAGGTCAGTTTTTCATTAAAAGCCAAAAAGAAATAACCACTGCACTGTCTGCCATGCGCTGAGAGTTTACACAGCACGCCGCTTTGCAGCCGCGCATAGCCCGGGTGCTGAGGGGAAAATACCGCCCGGCCAATATGCTCTTTCCAGTAGATAACGCGCCAGGCGCGGTGATGCCGCTGCAACAGGGTGCTGGCAAGAAAATCCGCCACGTTGAAGGCGTGACACGTCACGTCGCCGGCACAAACCACGCGCGGCCCGTCTGCGGATTCGACACTGACCCACGAGAGATTTGCCCCCAGTGCGCTGTTGATGATTTCCAGCATTTCAACCGGCGAACACTGCGCGTTGAGTTGTGGCATCAGCTTCGCCAGGGCGTGCAGAGCCTGCATGCTGTCGTTAATAATCTCGCGTCTTTTTTCTTTCATTATCTTTTCGCAGGTCATTAATCGAGAGAGCAACCGCAATAACTCATATCTGAATAAAAGAATAAGACCACGAAATCAAAGAGTATGCTGAGTGTTAAAAAAGAATAAAAATCCAAAAAAAACCAAATAATTCAATGTGATGAATTATTTTTGCGGGTACATTTATTGTTCCACACAAGCATAATCCATAGACATACTGCTGTAAACGCTATACAGCCGAGGGTGTTTTGCAAAGGTTTTGCTATCTGAATGAATTAAAAATAAAAATTCCGGCTAAGCGCCGATCTGGGCGAGTACGATATATTTTCCCCGGTTATAAACCCACTTTTACCTCATACGATACTGGCGAATAAAACAGCAAATGTGATATAGTTCACACATCTTATGTAACGAGAAACATTGTTTCATTCCAGTTCGTCTGTTTTGTCGAGGATGGGTTTTATGGCAACCATTACCACCAGCATGGTGCTCCTGCGCTGGCCGTTGTTGAGCGCGGTTTTGATGTTCCTGGCCAGCACGTTAAACATTCAGTTCCGAAAGTCCGACTACGCAGGTCTTGCTGTGATTAGCACCCTGTTAGGGTTGGGTGCCGCATGCTGGTTCGCGACAGGTTTGCTCGGCATTACGCTGGTGGATATGGCCGCCGTCTGGGAAAACATTAAAGTGGTGATGGTTGAAGCCATGAGCCACACTCCGCCAGACTGGCCGATGGTGATTACCTGATAGCCTGTTATAAAAAACCCAGACATTGTCTGGGTTTTTTGTGTTTCACGCGTCTGGATATCAGAACGGGATATCGTCGTCGAAGTCCATTGGCGGTTCGTTAGACGGTGCCGGAGCAGACTGCTGCTGCGGACGAGACTGCGCGCCGCCGCTAAACTGATTGCCGCCCTGAGGCTGCTGAGGCTGACCCCAACCGCCCTGCTGCTGGCCGCCACCTGCCGGTGCGCCACCGCCCTGACGACCACCCAGCATCTGCATGGTGCCGCCTACGTTGACCACCACTTCCGTGGTGTATTTTTCCTGACCGGATTGATCGGTCCATTTGCGGGTACGCAGCTGGCCTTCGATATAGACCTGAGAACCCTTACGCAGATACTCACCGGCCACTTCAGCCAGTTTGCCAAACAGCACAACGCGGTGCCATTCGGTCTGCTCTTTCATTTCACCGGTCGCTTTATCACGCCAGGATTCGGAAGTAGCCAGCGTAATGTTGGCAACTGCGCCACCACTCGGCATGTAGCGTACTTCCGGGTCCTGGCCCAGATTACCGACGAGAATCACCTTGTTTACGCCTCTGCTGGCCATGTTCGTGTCTCCTGAATACGTTTCTTAATAGTGTAAACGCGCGAGTGTACCATTTCCATACGACACTTTGATAGTTGCGTAGCATGTTCCAGAGTTCTCTCGCGGACTCGACATTGTTACACAGTGAATCAGAAAATGCATTCCAATACTGTATATTCAAACAGGTCATTTTGTGTCATAATTAGCCGTTTCTGACAGCCGTTTGTCCTTCAAACAAATCAGGCAATCCGTGTTCCAACCGGGAAAGGTGAATGGATAAGATCGAAGTTCGGGGCGCCCGCACCCACAATCTCAAGAATATCAACCTCATAATCCCTCGCGACAAACTCATCGTCGTGACCGGGCTTTCGGGGTCTGGCAAATCCTCACTGGCTTTCGACACTTTGTATGCCGAAGGACAGCGTCGTTACGTTGAATCGCTCTCGGCGTACGCGCGTCAGTTCCTGTCGCTGATGGAAAAACCGGATGTCGACCACATTGAAGGGTTGTCTCCTGCTATCTCCATTGAGCAGAAATCCACATCGCATAACCCGCGTTCTACGGTCGGTACCATTACCGAAATCCATGACTACCTGCGTCTGCTGTATGCGCGCGTGGGCGAGCCGCGTTGTCCGGATCATGACGTTCCGCTGGCGGCCCAGACCGTCAGCCAGATGGTGGATAACGTGCTGTCTCAGCCGGAAGGCAAACGCCTGATGCTGCTGGCGCCAATCATTAAAGAGCGTAAGGGTGAACACACCAAAACGCTGGAAAACCTGGCAAGCCAGGGCTATATCCGCGCCCGTATCGATGGCGAAGTGTGTGACCTGTCCGATCCGCCAAAGCTGGAGCTGCAAAAGAAACACACCATCGAAGTGGTGATTGACCGCTTTAAGGTACGTGAAGATCTGGCGACGCGTCTGGCGGAATCCTTTGAAACGGCGCTGGAACTGTCGGGCGGCACGGCGGTGGTGTCAGACATGGACGATGCGAAAGCGGAAGAGCTGCTCTTCTCCGCCAACTTCGCCTGCCCGATTTGCGGCTACAGCATGCGCGAGCTGGAACCGCGCCTGTTCTCGTTCAACAACCCAGCGGGCGCGTGCCCGACCTGTGACGGCCTCGGCGTTCAGCAATATTTCGACCCGGACCGCGTGATCCAGAACCCGGAGCTGTCGCTGGCGGGTGGCGCCATTCGCGGCTGGGATAAGCGTAATTTTTACTACTTCCAGATGCTGAAATCGCTGGCAGAGCACTATAAGTTCGACGTTGAAGCCCCGTGGGCCAGCCTGAGCGCGAACGTACATAAAGTGATCCTGTTCGGTTCCGGCAAAGAGAACATCGAGTTCAAGTACATGAACGATCGCGGTGACACTTCCGTGCGTCGCCACCCGTTTGAAGGGGTGCTGCACAACATGGAGCGCCGCTACAAAGAGACCGAATCCAGCGCGGTGCGCGAGGAGCTGGCGAAGTTCATCAGCAACCGCTCCTGCGCCACCTGCGAGGGTACACGTCTGCGTCGCGAAGCGCGTCACGTGTTTGTCGAAAACACGGCGCTGCCGACCATCTCAGACATGAGCATCGGCCACGCGATGGACTTCTTCAACAACCTGAAGCTCTCCGGCCAGCGCGCGAAAATCGCCGAAAAAGTGCTGAAAGAGATCGGCGATCGCCTCAAGTTCCTCGTGAACGTCGGCCTGAACTACCTGACGCTTTCCCGATCGGCTGAAACGCTCTCCGGCGGTGAAGCCCAGCGTATCCGTCTGGCGAGCCAGATTGGCGCGGGCTTAGTCGGCGTGATGTACGTACTGGATGAGCCGTCTATCGGCCTGCACCAGCGCGACAACGAACGCCTGCTCGGCACGCTGGTTCACCTGCGTAACCTTGGCAACACGGTGATTGTGGTTGAGCACGACGAAGACGCCATTCGCGCCGCAGACCACGTGATCGACATCGGCCCGGGCGCTGGCGTGCACGGCGGACAGGTGGTGGCAGAAGGGACGCTGAAAGACATTATGGCGGTGCCCGAGTCGCTGACCGGCCAGTACATGAGCGGCAAGCGCAAAATTGAAGTGCCAAAACAACGCGTGGCGGCGAACCCGGAAAAAGTGCTGAAGCTAACCGGGGCGCGCGGCAACAACCTGAAAGACGTGACCCTGACGCTGCCTGTCGGGCTGTTTACCTGCATCACCGGCGTGTCCGGTTCCGGTAAATCGACGCTGATCAACGATACACTGTTCCCGATTGCGCAGACGGCGCTGAACGGCGCGACGCTGGCCGAGCCTGCACCGTACCGCGACATTCAGGGGCTGGAGCATTTCGACAAGGTTATCGATATCGATCAGAGCCCGATTGGCCGCACCCCACGTTCCAACCCGGCGACCTATACTGGCGTCTTTACGCCCGTCCGTGAACTCTTCGCGGGTGTACCGGAAGCGCGTTCGCGCGGCTACACGCCAGGACGTTTCAGCTTTAACGTGCGCGGCGGCCGCTGTGAAGCGTGCCAGGGCGACGGCGTAATCAAGGTTGAGATGCACTTCCTGCCGGATATCTACGTGCCGTGCGACCAGTGTAAAGGCAAGCGCTATAACCGCGAAACGCTGGAGATTAAGTACAAAGGCAAGACCATCCACGAAGTGCTGGATATGACCATCGAAGAGGCGCGCGAGTTCTTTGACGCCGTCCCTGCGCTGGCGCGTAAGCTGCAAACCCTGATGGATGTGGGTCTGACCTATATTCGTCTGGGGCAGTCAGCGACAACGCTGTCCGGCGGTGAAGCGCAGCGCGTGAAGCTGGCGCGTGAGCTGTCCAAACGCGGTACCGGTCAGACGCTGTACATTCTGGACGAGCCGACCACCGGCCTGCATTTTGCGGATATCCAGCAGCTGCTGGACGTGCTGCACCAGCTGCGCGATCAGGGCAACACCATCGTGGTAATTGAGCACAACCTGGACGTGATTAAAACCGCGGACTGGATTGTCGATCTCGGCCCGGAAGGCGGCAGCGGCGGCGGTGAAATCCTCGTCTCCGGTACGCCAGAGACCGTTGCAGAGTGCGAAGCCTCGCACACCGCGCGCTTCCTCAAACCGTTGCTGTAATCGTTACACGGAGAGCTGCTGTCGGATCGTTTCCGGCAGCAGTTCTACCGCCTGTTGATACGACGCATCTACCAGGTAGTAAATTTGCGAATCTGGCAGCGAGCCGTCGAGAAACACCGTACTCCAGTGTGCTTTATTCAGATGCTTGCTTGGCCTGACATCATCGTGCTGCTGGCGCAGTAAGTCGGCCAGTTCAGGACTGGTTTTCAGCGATGCCGCAGGACGTCCCTCCACCTCTTTTACCATCGCGAACAACACATCACCCACTTTTATCTGCGTGGCTTTCCAGTCGCTGTGAACGCTCTGTTCTGCGCCCGGCTTGCTCATGCAGTACTGAAGTATCTCCGAAATTGTCATCTTTATTCCCCTTGTAGCGTTGCGATAATTTTACGCGAACCACCGTGAATGCGATGTTCTCCCAGCCAGATCCCCTGCCACGTTCCCAGCAGCAGCCGTCCGTTGTGGACCGGCAGCATCAACGAGACCCCCAGCAAAGAGGATTTGATGTGCGAAGGCATATCATCCGCCCCCTCGTAATCATGGTCATACGGGGCGTTATCCGGGACGGTTTTCAGAAAATGCCGCTCCATGTCAGACCGGACGGTGGGATCGCAATTTTCATTGAGCGTGAGAGAAGCAGACGTGTGCTGAAGCAGCAGATGCAGCAAACCCGTTTTGACGCGCGGCAGGTCGCGGATTTGCCCGATGACTTCGTCCGTCACCAGGTGAAATCCGCGTGGTTTTGCGCTTAAGGTCAGGGTCTGTTGATACCACATGTGCTGCTCCGTGTTGAAAGATGAATCTTTCTAAGTGTGCAGCAAGAAAGCGAAAGGTAAAACCCGCGCGGCGAGATTTGCTTAAAAAAGCATTCACCCCGCCGTTAATGCATCAGTATTCGGAGTTAACGATCACCTCTTCGCCAAATTTACCGGCCATTGGCAGCGGCCGGTAGGTAGAGTTCGAGGCGCGTAACACCCGGATGCCTCTTGCTCCCACGTCGTGCGCCGCGGTGATGTCGTTATCTGAATCACCGTAGAACACCTTGATATTTTTCTTTTCCAGCCACTGGGTTTTGGTGTTTTGCCCTTCCTGGTCCCCGGCAAAAATGACCGGATTCATGCTGGCCGCCGGGATCAGAAAATCATCCTGTAGCGTTTTCGAGACGGTTTCGGTTTTGGTCTGGCTACGTCCTGTCACGAAGTAAATGCTGTCGCCGCGCTTTACGTGCATGGCGATCAGCGCGCGGGCAACCTCTTTCGGGATACTGAACTCATCCCAGCCGTTGTTCATCTTTTCCCAGAATTCCGGGTTTTTCAGATAGGCTTCGCTGTCCGGGGAGTACGTTTTTTTGCCGCGCCAGAAACCGGGGCTGGAGAAGAGAACGGTATCGTCAATATCGAAGCCCACGGCCATCGGCGGGCGACCCGTCAGGCTGTTTTCGATTTGTGCCACTGAAACCCAATGAATGGGGGCCTGTTCGGCAAGAATGGCGGCGGTGGTTCCGGTGTAAAGCGGCGTGGGTGCAGAAGCCCGCGCAACAACGGTACTATTAAGCGAGAACAATAAGCAGGCGGCGCTGAGCGCCAGTGTGATCTTGCGCATGTTTTCCCCTGAATATTCAGTTTGTTATCTTTTTATTTTGAGCGGATGGTCAAAAACTATCCGACCATAACCCCAGCGGGAGGGGAAGAAAAGGAGTTTTTGCTTATGAAGCTGAATAAAAAGAAGACGATCACAAAGCGCAGAAGAAACGTGTAGACCCGGTAAGCGAAGCGCCGCCGGACAATGACTGGCACCGGCGCGAACAAAAAAGCCGGGTGGCGGCTGCGCCTTACCCGGCCTACATATAGCATGCAAGTAAGTGAATACTTACATTACGGATGCAAACGCCTGCGCCACGCGCTGGACGTTGCCGGCATTCAGCCCCGCCACACACATACGGCCGCTGGCGATCAGGTAGACACCGAACTCTTCGCGCAGGCGATCGACCTGCGCTGCGCTCAGTCCGGTATAGCTGAACATCCCGCGCTGCTTGAGAAGATAATCAAAGTTATGTCCAGGCACGGCCTCTTTCAGAACGTTAACCAGCTCCTGACGCATCGACAGGATGCGCTTACGCATGCCTTCCACTTCCGCAAGCCAGGTGGCTTTCAGCTGATCATCGCCCAGTACGGTCGCGACCACCTGCGCACCAAAGTTCGGCGGGCTGGAGTAAATACGGCGGACCGTCGCTTTCAACTGACCGAGTACGCGTCCCGCGGCTTCGGCGTCTTCACACACCACGGACAGACCGCCGACGCGCTCGCCGTAGAGGGAGAAGATTTTTGAGAAAGAGTTGCTGACCAGCGCAGGCAGACCCGCGCTGGCAATCGCGCGAATGGCGTAGGCGTCCTCCTCCATGCCCGCCCCAAAGCCCTGATAGGCGATGTCGAGGAACGGGATCAGGTTACGCGCCTTCAGTACCTCGATCACCGCATCCCACTGGGCATTGGTGAGGTCCGCACCGGTCGGGTTATGGCAGCACGGATGCAGCAATACGATACTGCGCTCCGGCAGAGTGTTCAGTTTTTCCAGCAGCGCATCAACGCGTACGCCGTTGGTTTCGCTGTCGAACCATGGATAGGTCGCAACCTTAAAGCCCGCGCCTTCAAAGATGGCCACGTGGTTTTCCCACGTCGGGTCGCTGACCCACACGCCGGAATCCGGGAAGTACTTTTTCAGGAAATCTGCGCCTACCTTCAGCGCACCCGAGCCACCCAGCGTCTGGATAGTCGCCACGCGCTTTTGCGCGAGCACCGCGTGATCCGCACCAAACAGCAGCGGCGCAATGGTATTACGGTAGGTATTTAACCCTTCCATCGGCAGATAAAGCGAAGCCCCGTGCGGGGTTGCGTTAAGACGCGCTTCGGCTTCGGCAACGGCTTTCAGTTGAGGAATGATGCCGTCCTCGTTGTAATAAAGACCGATGCTGAGGTTCACTTTGTCGCTGCGAGGATCTTCTTTGAAACGCTCCATCAAGGAGAGGATAGGGTCGCCGGCGTAGGCGTCTACTTTCTGAAACACGCGATGTTCTCCGGATTGTTATGAGGCAGGATTTTCAACAATAAACCGGAAGCAGGAGAAGATCGAGGGGATGTTAACAGAAGCGGGATGCACCGCATCCCGCTCATGTTTAGTCGACGTATTTCATCGCGACCCTTGAGGTAAGGCGCGTGATAAGTTCGTAAGCACTCACTTTTGTTATTTCAGCAATACGCTCTACCGGCAGGCCTTCGCCCCACATCACCGCATCGTCCCCCGCTTTATCCTGCGCGTCGGGTCCCAGATCGACACAAATCATGTCCATCGCCACACGGCCGACAATCTTCACTTCGCGACCATTGACCAGTACCGGCGTACCCGTTGGCGCGGCGCGCGGATAGCCGTCGCCGTAGCCCATCGCTACCACGCCAAGCCGCGTGTCGCGCTCACTGGTCCAGGTGCCGCCGTAACCTACCGGCTCCCCTGCTTTGTGCTCACGCACGGCAATCAGCTTTGAAACCAGCGACATCACCGGCTTAAAGCCGAAGTCCGGTCCCCAGGGTTTGTTCTCAAGCGGGGAAACGCCATACAGGATAATCCCCGGACGCGCCCAGTCGAAGTGCGACTGCGGCCACAGCAGAAGGCCGCCGGACGCCGCAATGGAGCGCATCCCCGGTTTGCCTTCGCAGAAGGTGGTGAAGATATCAAGCTGCTGTTCCGTTGCGCCGCATTCAGGCTCATCGGCGCGGGCAAAGTGGCTGACGATATTCACCGGTTGACGCACGTTCTTGCACTGGCACAGCCGCTGATAAAACGCTTCGGCATTCTCCGGGCGCACGCCCAGGCGGTGCATGCCCGTGTCGAGCTTCATCCACACGGTGACCGGCTCGCTCAGTTCGGCCGTTTCCAGCGCGGCCAGCTGTTCTTCGTTATGCACCGCCGTGTGCAGGTGCTGATCGGCAATGGTCGGCAGGTCCGAGGCTTCAAAAAAGCCTTCGAGGAGCAGAATCGGTTGCGTAATTCCACCTGCGCGCAGGCGGAGAGCTTCTTCGAGACGGGCGACGCCAAAAGCGTCGGCATCGGGGAGCGTTCGCGCGGTCTCAAGAAGACCGTGTCCGTAAGCGTTCGCTTTCACGACTGCAACGAGCTTACTGGCGGGCGCCAGTTCTCGCAGACGTTGCAGGTTGTGTCGCAGAGCGCGGCGGTTAATCACAACAGTTGCCGCTTGCATTTGAATTCCTTAGAAATTACTCATCATCATATTGAGGACCGGCATAGTTGTCGAAACGCGACCACTGGCCGTTAAAGGTCAGACGTACCGTACCGATGGGGCCGTTACGTTGCTTACCGATAATAATTTCGGCGATCCCTTTCAGATCGCTGTTCTCGTGATAAACCTCATCACGGTAGATGAACATGATTAAGTCGGCATCCTGCTCGATGGAGCCGGATTCACGCAGGTCGGAGTTGACCGGGCGCTTGTCTGCACGTTGTTCCAGAGAACGGTTTAGCTGCGACAGCGCCACCACCGGCACGTGCAGCTCTTTGGCTAACGCTTTGAGCGAGCGGGAAATTTCGGCAATCTCCAGCGTACGGTTGTCGGAAAGCGACGGAACGCGCATCAGCTGAAGGTAGTCAATCATGATAAGGCCGATACCACCGTGTTCACGGGCGATACGGCGCGCGCGGGAGCGCACTTCCGTCGGCGTCAGGCCGGAGGAGTCATCAATATAGATGTTCCGTTTTTCCAGCAAAATCCCCATGGTGCCGGAGATCCGCGCCCAGTCCTCATCGTCGAGCTGACCGGTACGGATGCGGGTCTGATCCACACGCGACAGGGATGCCAGAGAACGCATCATGATCTGTTCTGAGGGCATCTCAAGACTGAAGATAAGAACCGGTTTATCCTGCAACATCGCCGCGTTTTCGACGAGGTTCATCGCAAATGTCGTTTTACCCATCGACGGACGCGCCGCGACGATAATCAAATCCGATGGCTGAAGACCTGCCGTTTTCTTGTTGAGATCGTCATAACCGGTGTTCACCCCCGTCACGCCATCGTGCGGCTGCTGGAAAAGCTGCTCAATACGCGCAACGGTGGCGTCGAGCACATCGGCGATGTTTTTCGGGCCTTCGTCTTTGTTCGCACGGCTTTCGGCGATTTTAAAGACGCGGGACTCGGCAAGATCAAGTAGATCTTCGCTGGTGCGCCCCTGGGGATCGAAACCGGCCTCGGCGATCTCATTCGCCACCGAGATCATCTCGCGGACAACGGCACGTTCACGGACGATATCAGCGTAAGCGCTGATGTTCGCGGCACTTGGCGTGTTTTTTGACAGTTCTGCCAGATAGGCAAATCCGCCGACGCTGTCGAGCTGTCCCAGACGCTCCAGCGATTCTGCGAGCGTAATCAGGTCGATTGGGCTGCCCGACTCCTGCAAACGCGCCATTTCCGTAAAGATGTGGCGGTGCGGGCGGGTATAGAAGTCTTCCGCAACAACGCGCTCGGCGACGTCGTCCCAGCGTTCATTATCCAGCATTAAACCGCCCAACACCGACTGTTCCGCTTCAATCGAGTGCGGCGGGACTTTTAACCCGGCGACCTGATAATCACGTTCACGGGGTTCAGTCTGTTTGTTGAAGGGTTTGTTTCCTGCCATAGTGAATGGAGTTACCGAGATAAAGAGTGGGTCGAAAGATTACCATAATTTTCTAACGGAGGGAGCATGGCAACACGCATTGAGTTCCAGAAACATGGCGGGCCAGACGTACTGCAAGCCGTGGAGTTTACCCCCACGGCACCTGGCGAGAACGAAATCCAGGTTGAAAACAAAGCGATCGGCATTAACTACATCGATACCTATATTCGCGGCGGTCTCTATCCGCCTCCGTCGATGCCGAGCGGACTGGGCACCGAGGCGGCCGGTATCGTCAGCAAAGTGGGCAGCGCGGTTAAGCACATTAAGGAAGGCGATCGCGTGGTGTACGCGCAGTCGGCGCTGGGCGCTTACAGCTCCATCCATAACGTTCCGGCCGAGAAAGCGGCGCTTTTGCCAAATGCGATCGGCTTCGAGCAGGCTGCCGCCTCATTCCTGAAAGGGCTGACGGTCTATTATCTGCTGCGCAAAACCTACGAAATTAAGCCTGACGAGCAATTCCTGTTTCACGCAGCCGCAGGTGGCGTAGGGCTGATTGCCTGCCAGTGGGCGAAAGCCCTGGGGGCGAAGCTGATCGGCACCACAGGCAGCGCGCAAAAAGCGCAGCGCGCGCTGGACGCGGGCGCATGGCAGGTGATCAACTACCGGGAAGAGAGCATCGTTGAGCGGCTGAAAGAGATCACTGGCGGCAAAAAGGTACGCGTGGTGTATGACTCGGTGGGGAAAGACACCTGGGAATCTTCGCTGGACTGCCTGCAACGTCGCGGGCTGATGGTGAGCTTCGGTAACGCCTCCGGGGCTGTCACCGGCGTGAACCTGGGCATTCTGAATCAGAAAGGGTCGCTGTATGTCACCCGCCCTTCCCTGCAAGGTTACATCACTAATCGGGAAGAACTTGAGGAAGCCAGCAACGAGCTGTTCTCGCTGATCGCCAGCGGGGTGATCAAAGTGGATGTGGCAGAAGCGCAGAAATATCCGCTGACCGATGCGCAACGTGCGCATGAGGTGCTGGAGAGCCGGGCAACCCAGGGCTCAAGTCTGTTAATTCCCTGAGCCATAAAAAGAAATTGGGCTTCCCATGGGAAGCCCTTTCTTTTTTTTAGTTCGGCTGTATGTAGGGTACAGCTCGATGAATTCTTTAGCGGCAGCCATAGTGACAGATTCGATAAGTAAATCCTATTCTGTTCTAAAGATTGCTGCCGGAAAAGTTGCAGGTATGTGACGTACCCCTCAATACCTTAGTAACGGAAGCGGTTATTACGCTGATAAGTCGGCAGTTTTGGTGATTTAATCGCCCGTATGGCCCATACCACCGCAATCGCCAGAAGTAACCACGGCAAGAGCTTAATCGTCAGGGCAAATAATCCGCCGACAAACATCACCACCGTGGCCACAACGAGCGCGGCCAGAATACCGAGCAGCGACACGCCCGTGACCATCAGCATGATAAAGAAGCCAATCACAAAAAGTAGTTCCAGCATGGTGCTCTCCCACGAGTTCCCGAATGATGCTGCGATCATTACAAGAATCATGCCAAAAATAAGTTGTTGTTCTGAAAGTAAAACGCCCCGCAATGTGTTGCAGGGCGTGGCGTATTTGACCATCTTTTAGCGAAATTTAACGTTTATCCGCAACCAGACGCAGCGCGTGTTCCAGTACCTCAATATCCGCACCGGCTTTATGCGCGTTCTCGCTGAGATAACGACGCCACTGGCGCGCACCAGGAATGCCCTGGAACAGGCCAAGCATATGGCGGGTAATGTGGCCCAGATACGTACCATGACTCAGCTCGCGCTCAATGTACGGATACATGGCGCGCACTACGGCCACGGGATCGGTGTCAGCACCCTCAACGCCAAAGATTTCCCGGTCAACCGTCGCCAGAATGCCCGGATTCTGATACGCCTCGCGTCCGACCATCACGCCATCCATATGTTCGAGGTGCGCTTTGGCCTCGTCCAGCGACTTAATACCGCCATTGATCGACATGGTCAGGTGTTGGAAGTCGCGTTTCAGCTGGTACACGCGCGGGTAGTCCAGCGGCGGGATCTCGCGGTTTTCTTTCGGGCTGAGGCCTGAGAGCCAGGCTTTACGGGCGTGGATGATAAACATCTCGCATTCACCCTTCCCTGATACCGTGTTGATGAAATCACACAGAAACTCATAGCTATCCTGGTCGTCTATGCCGATACGGGTTTTGACCGTGACCGGGATAGAGACGACGTCGCGCATCGCTTTGATGCAGTCCGCCACCAGGTGCGCATTTCCCATCAGACACGCGCCGAACATGCCGTTTTGCACACGGTCGGACGGACAACCGACGTTGAGGTTAATCTCGTCATAGCCGCGTTCTTCGGCCAGCTTCGCGCACTGCGCCAGCGCAGCCGGATCGCTGCCACCGAGTTGCAGCGCAACCGGATGCTCCTCTTCGCTGTACGCCAGATAGTCGCCTTTGCCGTGAATAATTGCGCCGGTAGTGACCATTTCGGTGTATAGCAGCGTATGGCGGGAGAGCTGACGCAGGAAATAGCGGCAATGTCTGTCCGTCCAGTCGAGCATTGGCGCAATGGAAAAACGGTGTGCAGGGAAAGCGGTCTGGAATTCTGACGACATGGCGAACTTTTAAGCATCTGGTGGAAAAGGGGCGCTACTATAGCACAAAGAAAAGCCGGAGGCGCAGCGCCTCCGGTGCACTTTAGAACGTCATGCTCAACTGTGCCCCTGCACCCCAGGTCTCGTCTTCGCCATAAAGCCCCATCAGGTCAACGTGGACGGAGTTGAACGGCGCGAAACCGACACCGCCGGTAAAGACGTTGCTGTCGTTCCCCTTCATATCCGCACGATAACCGGCGCGTACTGCCAGCCAGCTCAGCGGCGTGACTTCGGCACCGACGCCAACGTACTGGGAGGTGTCTTCGCTTTTAAAGCCCTTGGTTTCGGTCAGATCGCCATCTGCGGTCAGCGTGACCAGATCGTTGTGCCAGGCGGCCCCGGCAGTGACCAGCGGACGGATCTGATAAGTGTCTTTATAACTCACCACCTCTCCCGTACGCCCGTTGCGAATGCGGATATCTTTGGTATCGATATCGCGCGACATCAGGTTTTGCCCGCTCACGCCGACCGTCCAGTTTTCACCGAAATCAGCAGCAATACCGGCATCGACGTTGAAGCCAGTGTCGTCGGTACGGTAGCGGCTGTCGTTCCACTTATTACTGTCGTAATCGTAGATTGAAGTAGTGTAGTTATAGAGCCAGGTTTTTTGCAGCTTCGGCGTGACGCCAACGGAAACCGGAACGCCGCCAAGATCGAACTGACGGGCTACCGCAATACCGTAGTCGGACACAATCGCCGCCCGACCAGACGCCGTAGAGTTAAGGTTTTTGGTGATCTGATCGGAACCGTTTAGCGCGGCATCCAGCGCCAGACCGGCAGCCACCGCATCGCTTCGTTGTATACCGCGCAGATAATCAATGTCCTGCTGATCGATTGAAGAGCTGACGCGGCCATGTGCATAGCCTTTGGCCATAAAGGCCACGGAAAGGACATCGTTAGGGATACTGACGGCAATCCCCGCCCCTGCGGTGGCGTGTGCGGTTTTGCCTTTCAGGTAGTCCAGCTCATCAGCGAGATCTTTCGCTGCGCCCTGGAACTGATTGATCGAACCTAATGGATCCGTGATGATATCAATGGGGGTCAGACTATCAACCACGTCCTTGTAATGATTGATTTTATCGTTAATGGTATCAATCTCGTCCTGAAGATTGTCTTCATCGGTCACCTGCACGCCAACGGACGGCAAAATGACCGTCACATCATCCTCGGGCTTAGATTTTGCCAGTAACGCGGGGTTGATTAACGCCCCGCTGCCATAGCTCCCTGCCGCGACACCCGTTCCGCCCATTGCGTCGCTACGCGCTTCCGTCCAGGTATTGGCTGCTCCCGCCTGATTTGCCATAAAAAAGGAGACAGCAATGCTAACCATCGAAAATTTAAAATGTTTTTTCACAGTGTGCTCGTAAATAGTTTGTTATTAGTTAACCCTGTCTGTTATCACCCAAACAGGAACGAACTATTGCTGTGAATAAGTACAAAAAGACCCGCTATTTCCCTAAGTTAAATTCCATCCCGGCCTGTTCTAATGTGTGACGACCATCAATATTTATAGAAGAGGAAATTATTTTCGCCCAGGTTTTCCATCGTGCGGGCCAAAAAACTGAGGCGGATGGTCTACCCAGTGGTCTTCGCGCGTCACGGCATACACCGGATTGAGGGGATAGTAGATGCGGTTATGTTTTTTATTAGCCTCACCCACCACCAGTAAGCGCACCTCTTCATCGGTGTTGTTGATAAAGGTATGGCACACCCCCGTGCCGGCAGGAAATCCCACGCTGTCTCCGGGTTCAAGCTTCCACAGATAACCATTGATCCAGGCCTCAGGGTAACCCTCCAGAACGTAAACAAACTCCTCTTCGTCGCTTTCCGCATGCGGATAAGAAGTACGGCGTCCGGGCGGCAGCCGTTCATGGTGAATACCAATGCGGCCGAGACCCAGCTTGCGGGCCAGCGGCGCGCCAATAGAAAACCGTTCATTGCTGTCCGGATACGTTGCGTCATCGGCGCCTTCCACGTCCCGCCAGTGCCGAATACAGTCAGGTCTTTTCATCATGCGATCTCCCGATTTGCGATGCGTCAGGTATAGCACAGCCTGGCGGATCTCGGTGTTTTTAGCAGAACATGATAAAGTGAGGGTTTTCACCCCTTACCACATCCGAGGTGCCCGATGGACAAGTCCACAAAAGAGCTGTTAGCGCAAGCTGAAAAGCTCTGTGCGCAACGCAATGTGCGCCTGACCCCGCAGCGCCTTGAGGTACTGCGTCTGATGAGCCTGCAACAGGGTGCCATCAGCGCTTACGATCTGCTCGACCTGCTGCGTGAAAGCGAGCCGCAGGCAAAACCGCCGACCGTCTATCGGGCGCTGGATTTTCTGCTGGAGCAAGGGTTTGTGCATAAAGTGGAATCAACAAACAGCTATGTGCTGTGCCATCTTTTTGACCAGCCTACTCACACGTCCGCCATGTTTATCTGCGATCGCTGTGGCGTGGTGAAGGAAGAGTGTGCGGAAGGTGTGGAAGATATTATGCATACGCTGGCAGCCAGAATGGGCTTTGCGCTGCGTCATAATGTGATCGAAGCCCACGGCTTATGTTCTGCCTGCGTGGAGGTGGAGTCATGCCGTCATCAGGATGCCTGTCAGCACGATCACTCTATCCTGGTGAAGAAAAAGCCGCGTTAAGGCCAAAGAAAAAGGCGGCTCAGAGCCGCCCTTGGGGATAGTGCCGGTTACCAGCGGTAGTCGTTACGGGTTTCCCAGTCTTTGACTTCGTTTTCCGCCTGATCTTTTTCATAACCGTAGCGCTCCTGGATTTTACCTACCAGCTGATCGCGCTTACCTTCAATGACGGTCATATCGTCATCTGTCAGCTTACCCCACTGTTCTTTCGCTTTACCTTTGAATTGCTTCCAGTTGCCGCCGATTTCGTCTTTATTCATAATCGTGTCCTCGTGTTAAGCGTCTATGAGTGTCGTCCGCTTCGTTCTATTCTGCTGGACGTGATTATTATTGTAGTTAAGGATTCGGCATTTATTTTTATATTCGGAATCTTTAACCGTTACGATATATCGTGCGGGGCTGGAAACCAGGTATTGTTTCGCCAGTGACGACGCCAGATAACGGCCAGCGAAAGGCCACGCAGTGAGAGAAACACCGCCAGCGCGAGCCACAGACCATGATTGCCGAGATACGGCAAGGTCAGCAGCGTCAGGCCGAACCCCGCCGCAGCGACGGCCATACTGTTGCGCATCTCCGCCCCTCGCGTCGCACCAATAAACATGCCGTCCAGCAAATAGCACCACACGCCCACCACCGGTAATACTACCTGCCAGAGGATGTAGCGATCGGCCAGCTCACGTAGCGCGGGCAACGAGGTGAGAAGCGCGACAATATGCCCACCAAAACAGGCGTAAACCAGAGCAAAGACCAGCGCCACCAGACCCGCCTGACGACAGGCAGCACGCCAGACTTCGCGTAACTGGCCGCTTTCACGCGCGCCATAAGCCTGCCCTGAATGCGCCTCGACGGCGTAAGCAAAACCATCCAGCGCGTAAGCGGTAAAGGTCAGTAACGTCATGAGCACTGCGTTGACGGCGACGATCTCAGGCCCAAGACGCGCACCAAAAACGGTTAATGCGCCGAAGCAGAGTTGCAGCAGGAGCGAACGGAGCATGATGTCGCGATTAAGCGCCAGCAGCTTACGCATATTGCCGCGCCAGGCCGATTTCAGCAGATCCAGGGTGATACCGCGCATCGCCAGCACGCGCCAGACCATCCCCAAACCGATCAGCAGCGTCCCGTACTCGGCAATTGCCGTAGCCAGCGCCGCGCCCCGGACGTTCATGTGCAGTCCCATCACCAGCCAGAGATCGAGGACAATATTGAAAAGGTTACCCACCACCAGCAGGATCACCGGCGCGCGGGCATACTGCACGCCCAGCAGCCAGCCCAGCAGGACCAGGTTTGCCAGTGAAGCGGGCGCGCTGAGCCAGCGAATTTCGAGGAACCGCCGGGCTTGTTCCAGTACGGCATCGCTACCGCCTACAATATGGAGCGCAAGATCAATCAGCGGCGTACGCAACAGAACGATTAACGCGCCAGCACTGAACGCCAGAATGAGCGGCTGAACCAGCGCACGCGCCAGACGCAGGGGATCTTTTGCACCATACGCCTGGGCCGTCAGGCCTGTCGTACTCATGCGCAGAAAAAGTAGCAGCATAAAGAGGAAGCTGGTCGCCGTTGCGCCGATCGCGACGCCGCCGAGATAAATCGGCGAATCGAGATGCCCGATAACTGCCGTATCCACCAGCCCCAGCAGAGGAACGGTAATATTGGAAAAAATCATCGGTAGCGCAAGACGCCACAACGCCTTATCGGCAGAAGTTAGCAATGCCATGGAAATTACCGGAATCAGAAAACAGGCCAGGCTGTAGAGGAACTACAGCCTGTCAGGAAGAGATTACAGCCATTCACCGTTGCGGATAACGCCGACCGCCAGCCCTTCAATAGAGAAGCTCTGCTCGCGGAGATCCACCACAATCGGGGAGAATTCATTGTTTTCAGGCAGAAGCTGCACGGTATTGCCTTGTTTTTTCAGGCGTTTAACCGTCACTTCATCATCAATGCGCGCCACCACGACTTGCCCGTTACGCACGTCCTGCGTTTTGTGTACCGCCAGCAGATCGCCATCCAGAATACCGATATCTTTCATGGACATTCCGCTAACGCGCAGCAGGAAATCGGCGCTCGGCTTGAACATGCCAGGGTCAACCTGATAGTGCCCTTCGATGTGCTGTTGCGCCAGCAGAGGTTCACCTGCGGCTACGCGGCCCACCAGCGGAATACCGCTCTCTTCTTCCACCAGCAGACGGATGCCGCGTGAGGCGCCGGAAACAATCTCAATCACGCCCTTACGCGCAAGCGCCTTAAGGTGCTCTTCGGCAGCATTAGGAGAACGGAAGCCCAGACGCTGCGCAATTTCTGCACGCGTGGGTGGCATACCCGTCTGGCCGATATGATCCCGAATGAGATCAAACACCTCTTGCTGCCTGGTCGTTAACGCTTTCATACCGCCCCCTGGGTGTATATACAGTTATGCTGTGAGTATATACAGTCAAAGGCGATTTTGGAACCAAAAACTGCACAAAAAACCAGGGACTTAATTATTCCTCGAGGCTCATCGGAAATGCGACCAAAGTAGCGTGACCCAGGTGATCGCCGCCGTGATAATCGACAGCAGTACGGCAGCGGAACCCATGTCTTTCGCCCGGCCAGACAGTTCATGGAATTCCGACCCGATTCGGTCAACTACGGCCTCAATAGCGCTATTCAGAATTTCCACTATCATCACCAGAAGGACAGATCCGATGAGCAGTACGCGGGTGATAGCATCAACATCAAGGAAGCAGGCGATGACAACGGCAACGATTGCAGCAACCGCCTCCTGGCGGAAAGCGGCTTCATTAACCCATGCGGCGCGGAAACCTTTCCATGAATAACCGGCAGCTTTAATGATTCGAGTTAACCCAGTGGTATTATTGGCCATTAAAAGAACCTTTTATGATAAATAGCGTCTGTAACTAAAGCCGCAGCGCGTTTTGCTGCAACCTGAAGTATGACGGGTAACAACAGAAATTTTGCGCGCTTTCTGTTATCCTTGCGCCGCAATTGCATTATTAACCAGAGGCTTTACATCGTTTATGTCCGGCTGGCCACGAATTTACTACAAATTACTTAATTTACCATTAAGCGTACTGGTAAAAAGTAAGTCTATCCCAGCAGAACCTGCGCTGGAATTAGGGCTCGATACGTCGCGCCCTATTATGTACGTTTTGCCTTATAACTCGAAGGCAGACCTGCTAACGCTTCGCGCTCAATGTCTGGCGCACGATTTACCTGACCCGCTTGAACCGCTGGAAGTCGACGGTACGCTGCTGCCGCGCTACGTGTTCATCCATGGCGGACCGCGCGTGTTCACCTATTACACGCCGAAAGAAGAGTCCATTAAGCTGTTCCATGATTACCTCGATCTGCACCGCAGCAACCCCGATCTGGACGTGCAGATGGTGCCGGTGTCGGTGATGTTTGGCCGTCGTCCGGGGCGTGAAAAAGGGGAAGAGAACCCGCCGCTGCGTATGCTCAACGGCATTCAGAAATTCTTCGCCGTCTCATGGCTGGGACGCGACAGCTTTGTTCGCTTCTCGCCTTCCGTTTCACTGCGCCGCATGGCGGATGAACACGGTACTGACAAAATCATTGCGCAAAAGCTGGCGCGCGTTGCGCGTATGCACTTTGCACGTCAGCGTCTGGCGGCCGTTGGGCCACGTCTCCCGGCGCGTCAGGATCTGTTTAACAAGCTGCTGGCTTCCAAAGCGATTGCCCGTGCCGTAGAAGACGAAGCGCGCAGCAAGAAGATTTCGCACGAGAAAGCGCAGCAGAACGCAATCGCGCTGATGGAAGAGATCGCCGCAAACTTCTCCTACGAGATGATTCGTCTCTCCGACCGTATCCTCGGTTTCACGTGGAACCGCCTCTATCAGGGGATTAACGTCCACAACGCCGAGCGCGTGCGTCAGTTAGCGCATGACGGCCACGAGATTGTCTATGTGCCCTGCCACCGCAGCCACATGGACTACCTGCTGCTCTCTTACGTGCTCTATCACCAGGGCCTGGTGCCGCCGCATATTGCTGCCGGTATCAACCTGAACTTCTGGCCAGCAGGTCCGATTTTCCGCCGTCTGGGTGCGTTCTTCATTCGTCGTACCTTCAAGGGTAACAAGCTCTACTCCACCGTTTTCAGGGAGTATCTGGGCGAGCTGTTCAGCCGCGGTTATTCCGTGGAGTACTTTGTTGAAGGCGGTCGCTCCCGTACCGGTCGTCTGCTCGATCCGAAGACCGGCACGCTGTCGATGACCATTCAGGCCATGCTGCGTGGCGGTACGCGTCCTATCACGCTGGTGCCTATTTACATCGGTTATGAACACGTGATGGAAGTGGGCACCTACGCGAAAGAGCTGCGCGGTGCGACCAAAGAGAAAGAGAGTCTGCCGCAGATGCTGCGTGGTCTGAGTAAATTGCGCAACCTCGGTCAGGGCTACGTGAACTTTGGCGAGCCCCTGCCGCTGATGACGTATCTGAACCATCATGTTCCGGAGTGGCGCGAGTCTATTGATCCTATCGAAGCGGTACGTCCGGCATGGCTGACGCCAACGGTCAACGGCATTGCATCCGAGCTGATGGTACGCATCAACAATGCTGGTGCGGCAAACGCCATGAACCTGTGTTGTACCGCGCTTCTGGCCTCTCGCCAGCGTTCACTGACCCGTGAACAGCTGACCGAGCAGATTGATTGCTATCTGGATATCATGCGCAACGTGCCGTATTCCGTGGATTCGACCGTGCCGTCTGCCACCGCCAGCGAATTGATCGATCACGCGTTGCAGATGAACAAGTTCGAAGTCGAGAAAGATACGATTGGTGACATCATCATTCTGCCGCGCGAGCAGGCCGTGCTGATGACCTACTACCGTAATAACATCACTCACATGCTGATGCTGCCGTCACTGATGGCTGCCATTATTACCCAGCACCGCCGTATTTCGCGTCAGGAGCTGCTGCGCCATATTCAGGCCATCTATCCGATGCTGAAAGCGGAGCTGTTCCTGCGCTGGAGTAAGGATGAGCTGGCGGCAGAGCTCGATAAAATGTCCGCAGAGATGCGTCGTCAGGGGCTGATTACCATCAGTGATGACGAACTGCATATCAATCCGTCACGTTCCCGAACCTTGCAGCTCCTGGCTTCCGGTGCGCGTGAGACGTTGCAGCGCTACGCCATTACCTTCTGGTTATTGAGTGCTAACCCGTCAATCAACCGCGGTACGCTGGAAAAAGAGAGTCGGACGCTGGCCCAGCGCCTGTCCGTTCTGCATGGCATTAACGCCCCGGAATTCTTCGACAAAGCGGTATTCAGCTCCCTGGTGCTGACGCTGCGCGACGAAGGTTACATTAGCGATACGGGCGATGCTGAGCCGGAAGAGACGATGAAGGTTTACCAGATGCTGGCAGAGCTGATTACCGCGGATGTGCGTTTAACGATTGAGAGTTCGACGCAGGGCGAGTGATGTTAAAGCCGGGTGGCGCTAACGCTTACCCGGCCTACATGTTCTGCTAAATCGTAGGCCGGGTAAGGCGAAGCCACCACCCGGCTTTTTTATGACCAATAACTCATCGCCAGCCCCATAAACAGCACCAGCCCGACGTAGTTATTATTCAGAAACGCTTTAAAGCAGGCTTCACGCTCGCGCTTCGCGATCAGCTTCTGCTGATACGCAAACAGCAGACCCGCCACCAGCACGGACCAGTAAAACTCCCAGTTCAGCCCGTTCAGGCTACCAATCGCCACCATCAGCGCCAGCACCGACACCTGCAATATGCCGATGATCAGTTTGTCGTGACGGCCAAACAAGATCGCCGTCGATTTGATGCCAATCTTGAGATCGTCATCGCGATCGACCATCGCGTATTGGGTATCGTACGCAACGGCCCAGAGAATATTCGCCAGGAACATCAGCCAGCAGCTGAGCGGAACGGACTCGCTGACCGCGGCAAACGCCATGGGAATCGACCAGCCAAATGCCGCACCCAATACCACCTGCGGCAGATGGGTGTATCGCTTCATAAATGGATAGACCCAGGCCAGCGCCAGAGCAGCGACGGACAGCAGAATGGTCATGGTGTTAAGGGTTAACACCAGCATGAAAGAGAGAAGCACCAGCACCACAAACAGGATGCGCGCCTCTTTCCCGGTCACCTGACCGCTCGGCAAAGGACGATTCGCGGTGCGCTTAACATGTCCATCAAATTTCCGGTCAGCATAGTCGTTGACCACACAGCCCGCAGCGCGCATCAGCCAGACACCCGCCACAAACACCGCCAGGATCCACAGCGGCGGTACGCCCGGCGTGGCAACCCACAGCGCCCATAAGGTCGGCCACAGCAGCAGCAGCGCGCCAATAGGTTTATCAGTACGCATCAGGCGGTGATAGGCCAGCAGCTTATTCTGCGTCAGACTCCACTCCATTTTTTCTCCCTCTTAGTACAACGGCGATGCAGGCAAAAAGAGTTCCGTCAGTATTAACGGCTTGCCACTCAAACGAAGGCGGGTGCGGCGCCCCCACAAATCGGCATCGCAACCAATTTCAATAAAATCACGGGTCAGTTCAGACGAGGTGAACAGATAGCGCCCCAGCGGCGTTTTGCCGAGGCGTTGCAGTGCAAGCTCCGGCCCGGAAAGTGTAGACTCAGGAACCACCGTTCGCCCGGCAAGCCACGGCTCGCCATCCGCACAGAGTAAAATTTCACGCAGCCAGTAGCGTTCTTCCTGCGGCAGCAGCGGCAGCTCGCTGGCAATCTCCGCAGGCGAGACAAACCCTTCCTGAATC
Organism: Enterobacter sp. DSM 30060; assembly: GCF_013375955.1. NCBI lineage: Bacteria > Pseudomonadati > Pseudomonadota > Gammaproteobacteria > Enterobacterales > Enterobacteriaceae > Enterobacter > Enterobacter sp. DSM 30060. The sequence goes on along the minus strand of NZ_CP056118.1, from coordinate 2,065,531 downwards.
ATCGTCACCGTGACCGTTTTACCCTGTTGCTCAAAACGTTTTGTCATGGAATCTTCCAGCAGCAGCCAGTCCAGCTGTTCCGGGTCAAGCGCAGGGATGTGGTCGAAATAGCGTAGCGCACGCAGCTGCGTTAGCGCGGGGTGTGACATGCCAGACTCTCCGATACATAACGTAAAAGCATTGTATCGCAGATTGGCAAAATGAGGACGGACAAACAGAATTTAACGATCACTATCGCAACAAAGGTGCAACTTAGCCAAAAAAAGTGCGCCCGCGAAGGCGCACCAAACGACTAACAAAATCAGCACTGTGGGGAGACGGTTACCCCTTGCCTTTTACACTGCTGATAAAGGTGGAACGGGCAGTGGTTGAACCTAAACGCTCGGCTTCATCAAGCAGTTTCAGCGCTTTATCGACATCGCCGTTTTTAACTGCCTGCTTGATGGCGTTGTTAAAGTAAGTTTCAGTATCGTTAAGCACCGGCTCGGCTTTTTTCGCCGGGGCCGGGGCTGCGGCTGGTGCTGCGGCTGGCGCGGCATACACAGGCGCGGCAGTATTACCCACCGTTACCGGACCCGGGCCAGATGAGCCAAACAGTGGGCCTACGAGTACGCTGGAGGCGCTGTTGGTGGAGACTTTCAGCTTGATCAGACCATCGGTTGTATGACGGGCAAGCGGGTCCGGAATATCCGGGACAGAGTTCCCCGTGCCTTTCGCATAGGCTTTTGCCGGGTCAACAAGCTTCGTTGTCTGTTGCAGATCTTTTTCAGTCGTGAACACCAGGACATAAATCTTCTGCTGACCCAGGGCTGGCGTCAGGCGCATAACGCCTTCCAGCCGATCGGCACTCATGACGCCAGGCTCCTGATAGCTGAAATAGTCGCTTGGGAAGAACGCGGATGGCGTCATGTTCTGATCGAGGATCAGCACGTTAGGCGCGAAGACGCTGGTCTGTTTATTGACTTCACTGGTCAACGTCAGGGTCAGCTCGCCGATATTCGCCGGCACGCTGAAAGCCGCGACCGGACCGCTGATACCCGGCACGTTCAGTGACTGACCCCCCGCTGAAAGCTGGGTAGTTTGTGTTTTCGATTGATCAACTGGCGTCCACACCAGTTGCTGAAGTGCCGCAGCCGGAATAGCTGGCGCAGCGCTGGTATTTTGAGGAACAAAATTCACATCTGCAAAGGTGACCGCAGGCGCACAGGCCAACAGCCCCGCAGAGAGGCACAGCGCGACGAGACTTTTCTTCATTTTCATTGTTATTACCTCTGATAGCGTGAGCACTGCGGTGGCCAGGCAATAGCGCGCAGCACCCTAAGGAGAGAGGGGCTCACGCCCCTCTTTTTAGGTCATTACGTCAGGTCTAACGAATTACCACCAGATTTCCATCTGGGCACCGAAGGTCCACTCATCGTTGTCGCCACGGCTGAAGGTTTTCGCGGAGGTGTCGCTATACGCTACGCCAGAGGTGTAGCCCGTATCGCCGTTGTTCGCGTAGCCCCATTTCTCATCCCACTTCGCGTAGGTTGCGAAGACGCGGATAGCCGGACGGGACCAGATGCTGTCGCCTGCCTGCCATTGCTGTGCCAGGGTGATTTTGTACTGGCTGTTTTTGTCGTCAGTTTTCTGAGATTTGACGTTGTCGTAGCCCACTTCCAGCAAGGTGCTCATGATCGGCGTCCATTTGAACATTGGACGAACACCCACGGTCCACCACTCGGTACCGTTGTTGTTGTCACGATCGATGTTCTGGTACATACCGACGTACATCAGGTCCCAACGGTCTGCCAGGGTGATTGCACCGTGATCCAGCACGCGCCACATAGAGCCGTCGTTATCGATGCTGCCGCCCTGTGGAATACCTTTACCGTTAGAGGTCATGGAATCCGTACCGTATTGCAGTACGAACTTGTTGAAGCCTTTCATCATGCTCTGGGTGTGTTCAGCGGTGAACAGCCAGCCATCTTTAGAGGCGCCAGGTTGCAGGTAGTAGTCGTCAGGAATGTTGGTATGACCGTAGTCAACGCCCAGCTCCAGCGTACCGCCCGGGTTGGTTTCCAGACCGGCTAAACGGACGTCGAAGACATCGTTTGGTACCACGTTGTCATAAATACGGTCGCCGTTCGCATCACGATCGGCGAAGGTTGCAGAACCGCCGGACTCAGAAGAACGGGTCGCTGCCAGAGAGAGTTTACCAAAGCCCAGATCGATGTTTTCAATACCGGCACCAGGACCAGAGATATCCCAGTAGTAGAAGTCGATCATGTGTACGTCATGACGCTGATAGAAGCGTTTACCGGCCCAGATGGTAGAGCCTGGCAGCCATTCAATCAGGTTTTTACCCTGCACGTTAGCTTCACGGAAGGCCGGGCTGGTGGATTCCCAGTCATTCTGTTGAGAAACGGAGTACGCTACGTTGGTGTCGAAATAGAAGCTCTTGTCGCCTTCTTTCCACACTTCCTGGCCCAGTTTCAGTTCGGCGTAGGTTTCACATTCGTTACCGAGACGGTATTTACTTTGTGCGCCTGTTGCCTGGAAACATTGTTGTTCACCGCCACTTCCGGTCCAGCCAATGCCGGAACGAGCATAACCTTTAAAGTCTACGGCGCCCGCCTGGGCAGACAGGATGCCTGCCGCAATGGCGACAGCCAGAGGGACTTTGCGCAGAGTAATCATTATTCTATCTCCTGAGATCATTGCTTTTCTTTGTAATTGGAATGCTTAAACGCCTGGCTCTTTGTGCAACCGACGACATGCAGTGCCATCCTCACGGAACAGATGGCAACGCTCTGGCGGCAAACCGATAGCGAATGTGGCACCCTCTTCTACCAACACCACGTCATTCTGGCGGTAGACCAGGTTCTGACGGATGGCGGGGATCTGGATATGAATCTGTGTTTCGTGACCAAGCTGTTCGACGACCTGAACTTCACCTTCCAGCGTCACATCCGCAATGTGGCTTGGCAGTAGATGCTCAGGACGGATACCGAGGGACATATTGGCCCCCACCTGTACGTTGGCGCTGTCGACTGGCAGCCAGACCTGCTGACGGTTTGGCAGCTCCACCTGTACCTGTTCGATTGCCGTCGCGGTCACTTTTACGGGCAGGAAGTTCATCTTTGGCGAGCCAATGAAGCCCGCAACAAAGCGGTCTGCCGGGTAGTGATACAGCTCCAGCGGTTTGCCCACCTGCGCCACGCGACCGGCGTCCAGTACCACGATTTTGTCGGCCAGCGTCATCGCTTCGACCTGATCGTGGGTGACGTAAATCATCGTGCGTCCAAGACGCTTGTGCAGACGGGAGATTTCGATACGCATCTGGACGCGCAGGGCGGCATCCAGGTTAGAGAGAGGTTCATCGAGCAGGAACACGCGCGGCTCGGCCACCAGCGTACGGCCGATCGCCACACGCTGACGCTGACCACCGGAGAGCGCCTTCGGTTTACGCTCCAGCAGATGTGCCAGCTGGAGCACTTCCGCCACCTGGGTGACGCGCTGGTTAATGGTCTCTTTTTTCGCGCCGGCCAGCTTCAGGCCAAAGGACATGTTCTCGGCAACGGAAAGATGCGGATAAAGCGCATAAGACTGGAACACCATGCCCACGCCGCGTTCAGCTGGCGGGATGTCGTTCATTCGGGTATCACCAATAAATAAATCGCCACTGGTGATGGTTTCAAGACCGGCAATCATACGCAGCAGAGTAGATTTACCACAGCCTGATGGACCAACGAACACCACAAACTCACCTTCGTGGATGTCCAGATTGATGTCTTTTGACACCACAACGTCGCCCCAGGCTTTCGTTACATTACGCAGCTGTACGCTCGCCATGCCCTTCTCCCTTCGTTACAACCTGTCACCGACAGAAACATTCAAGATAAGTTCACTATGCGTGTTCCATTACTTTCGTGAATCCTCCACCCCCCGGCTTTTTTATGGGGGAGGAGGCGGGAGGATGAGAGAGCAGGCTCTGCGACCGCAGCGGAGGGGCTGAGGCGAAAATCGTGAAGCGGCCTGCAAAATTCAATGGGTTTTTATGTGCGCCAGCACTCATAACTTAAATTTATGTTACAGGGATCACACAAACAGGGGGTGGGGCGTAGGGACTGGGAGGATGGAAAGAGGATGTCAAATAAGGAGACTGAGTCACGTTGAACCACCTTATGTATCCACGAGCACATCACCAATAAAGGATGGCAGATATGAAGATCAAGACTGGCGCACGCGTTTTCGCATTGTCCGCCCTCGCAGCAATGATGATTTCCGCACCGGCTCTCGCCAAAATTGAAGAAGGTAAGCTGGTTATCTGGATTAACGGCGACAAGGGCTATAACGGTCTGGCCGAAGTGGGCAAAAAATTCGAGAAAGACACCGGTATCAAAGTCACCGTAGAACACCCGGACAAACTGGAAGAGAAGTTCCCGCAGGTTGCGGCAACCGGCGATGGTCCGGACATTATCTTCTGGGCGCATGACCGTTTCGGGGGCTACGCGCAGTCTGGCCTGCTGGCAGAAGTCACGCCAGACAAAGCCTTCCAGGACAAACTGTTCCCGTTCACCTGGGACGCCGTTCGCTATAACGGCAAGCTGATCGCTTACCCAATCGCGGTTGAAGCCCTGTCACTGATTTACAACAAAGACCTGGTGCCAAATCCACCGAAAACCTGGGAAGAGATCCCTGCTCTGGATAAAGAGCTGAAGGCGAAAGGTAAATCCGCTCTGATGTTCAACCTGCAAGAGCCGTACTTCACCTGGCCGCTGATTGCTGCCGACGGCGGCTACGCGTTCAAGTTTGAAAACGGCAAATATGACGTGAAAGACGTGGGCGTGGACAACGCGGGCGCGAAAAAAGGCCTGACCTTCCTGGTTGACCTGATTAAGAACAAACACATGAACGCGGATACCGACTACTCCATCGCGGAAGCGGCGTTCAACAAAGGCGAAACCGCGATGACCATCAACGGTCCGTGGGCCTGGACCAACATCGACAAGAGCAAAGTCAACTACGGCGTGACCCTGCTGCCAACCTTCAACGGCAAGCCGTCTAAACCGTTTGTTGGCGTGCTGAGCGCGGGTATCAACGCCGCCAGCCCGAACAAAGAGCTGGCGAAAGAGTTCCTGGAAAACTACCTGCTGACCGATCAGGGTCTGGATGAAGTGAACAAGGACAAACCGCTGGGCGCCGTTGCGCTGAAATCCTTCCAGGATCAGTTAGCGAAAGATCCACGCATTGCGGCCACCATGGATAACGCCCAAAAAGGCGAAATCATGCCGAACATCCCACAGATGGCTGCGTTCTGGTACGCCACCCGTACCGCCGTCATCAACGCTGCAAGCGGTCGCCAGACTGTTGATGCCGCGCTGAAAGATGCTCAGGGTCGTATTACTAAGTAAGTCTGAAAAACGGCGGGTGGCGCGTGCGCTTACCCGCCCTACGACTACGGCACGATCCGTAGGTCAGGTAAGCGCAGCGCCACCTGACGATAAGTTTCCACCGTTGTAGAGGAAGAACCCCATGGATGTCATTAAAAAGAAACGCTGGTGGCAAAGCGACGCACTGAAGTGGTCAGTGATAGGTCTGCTGTGTCTGCTGGTGGGTTACCTTGTTGTTTTAATGTACGTGCAAGGGGAATACCTTTTTGCCATCATGACGCTGATTTTAAGCTCGGTTGGCCTGTATATTTTCGCCAACCGTAAAGCGTATGCCTGGCGCTATGTCTACCCCGGTGTTGCCGGGATGGGGCTGTTTGTCCTCTTTCCGCTGATCTGCACCATCGCGATTGCCTTTACTAACTACAGCAGCACCAACCAGCTCGCGCAGGAGCGTGCCACCCAGGTGCTTCTGGATCGTTCTTATCAGGCGGGTAAAACCTTTAACTTCGGCCTGTATCCTGCGGGAGATGAATGGAAGTTAGCGCTCACTGACGGTGAGAGCGGCAAAAACTATCTTTCCGACGCGTTCAAATTTGGCGGCGAGCAGAAGCTGGTCTTAAAAGAGGCCGCGGCCCTGCCGGAAGGTGAACGTGCCAACCTGCGTATCATCACTCAAAATCGCCAGGCGCTGACCCAGCTCACCGCTGTGCTGCCCGATGACAGCAAAGTAACCATGAGCTCGCTGCGCCAGTTTTCCGGCACGCAGCCGCTTTATACTCTGGCGGATGACGGCACGCTGACCAACAACCAGAGCGGCGTGAAGTACCGTCCGAATAACGACATTGGTTTCTATCAGTCGGTGAATGCCGACGGCAGCTGGGGCGACGACAAGCTCAGCCCGGGCTATACCGTTACCATCGGCTGGGATAACTTTACCCGCGTGTTTACCGACGAAGGCATCCAGAAACCGTTCTTCGCCATCTTCGTCTGGACGGTAGTCTTCTCCATCCTGACCGTGATCCTGACCGTGGCCGTGGGCATGGTGCTGGCCTGTCTGGTCCAGTGGGAATCCCTGAAGGGCAAAGCGATTTACCGCGTGCTGCTGATTCTGCCGTACGCCGTGCCGTCGTTCATCTCGATTCTGATTTTCAAAGGGTTGTTTAACCAGAGCTTCGGTGAAATCAACATGATGCTGAGCGCGCTGTTCGGCATCAAACCGGCCTGGTTCAGCGACCCGACCACCGCTCGCTCGATGATTATCATCGTGAACACCTGGCTCGGTTATCCGTACATGATGATCCTGTGCATGGGGCTGCTGAAGGCCATCCCGGATGACCTGTACGAAGCCTCGGCGATGGACGGCGCGGGTCCGTTCCAGAACTTCTTCAAAATTACCCTGCCGCTGCTCATTAAGCCGCTGACGCCGCTGATGATTGCCAGCTTCGCCTTTAACTTTAACAACTTCGTGCTGATTCAGCTGTTGACCAACGGTGGACCGGACCGTCTCGGCACCACCACGCCGGCAGGCTATACCGACCTGCTCGTGAGCTACACCTACCGTATCGCCTTCGAAGGCGGCGGTGGCCAGGACTTCGGACTGGCGGCGGCGATTGCCACCCTGATCTTCCTGCTGGTGGGCGCCCTGGCGATCGTGAACCTGAAAGCTACACGTATGAAATTTGACTAAGGAGGGCACTGAACATGGCTATGGTACAACCCAAATCTCAGAAACTGCGCCTCCTCGCGACGCACTTAGGCCTGCTGATTTTCATCGCGGCGATCATGTTCCCGCTGCTGATGGTTATCGCCATCTCCCTGCGTTCGGGGAACTTCGCCACCGGGAGCCTGATCCCGGATGAAATCTCCTGGGAGCACTGGAAACTCGCGCTGGGCTTCAGTGTGGAACACGCGGATGGCCGCGTCACTCCGCCGCCGTTCCCGGTGCTGCTGTGGCTGTGGAACTCGGTAAAAGTGGCGACCATCACTGCCATCGGCATCGTGACGCTCTCCACCACCTGTGCTTACGCCTTCGCCCGTATGCGTTTCCCTGGCAAAGCGACCCTGCTGAAAGGGATGCTGATTTTCCAGATGTTCCCGGCGGTGCTGTCACTGGTGGCGTTGTATGCCCTGTTTGATCGTCTGGGCCAGTACGTGCCGTTTATCGGCCTGAACACCCACGGCGGCGTGATCTTCGCCTATCTTGGCGGCATCGCCCTGCATGTGTGGACCATCAAGGGCTATTTCGAAACCATCGATGGTTCACTGGAAGAAGCCGCCGCGCTGGATGGCGCCACCCCGTGGCAGGCGTTCCGTCTGGTGCTGCTGCCGCTGTCGGTGCCGATTCTGGCGGTGGTGTTCATCCTGTCGTTTATCGCGGCGATCACCGAAGTACCGGTCGCCTCTCTGTTACTGCGCGATGTGAACAGCTACACCCTGGCCGTCGGTATGCAGCAATACCTCAACCCGCAAAACTACCTGTGGGGCGACTTTGCCGCGGCGGCCGTACTCTCTGCCATCCCGATTACCGTGGTGTTCCTGCTGGCCCAGCGCTGGCTGGTCAACGGCCTGACGGCGGGCGGTGTGAAAGGTTAAGTTTCATCTGTTATGCCACTGCAACCCTCAACTTTAGACGTATTGTATTGAACCAACTTGTGACTGTTGTTAGGCGCTCTTCGGAGCGCCCTTTTTTTATTCGCGTTTCAGCCGCTTTGAGTTGCACAGCCAGAGGGTGATCACCAGCAGCAGGATCGCTGCCGAGTAGATCAGCACGTCGAGCGGGGATTTATGATCGACGATGATCAGCCGCACAATGGCGGTGATGCCAATATAGACAAAATAGCGCAGCGGGAAGTGAAAGCCGGACTGAAAGTACTTCACAATCAGGGCGATAAATTCAAAGTAGAGAAAGTAGACCACCAGGCCTTCCACCAGCGCGTATTTGCTGGTTTGCTCAGGTGCGAACAGCACATCCGCCAGATGCACCGTCTCTTTACCCAGAAACACGACCAGGATCAGGCCAAGGCTCAGCAGACCGAGGTTCAGCACGGTCTGGAGTATCGTTGAGATAAACTCAACGCGCGGACGAGTCAGGGATGTCATACAGCACCTCATTCTCCAGGGCGAGGTTCCTGTATAACGCAAAAATGTGACGGGGATCTATATTTTTTGTTTATGTTTTGTCCAGATGAACATTCCTGCCGGGCGGCACTGCGTTTGCCCGGCCTACAAAAATACTTTCGTAGGCCCGGTAAGCGCAGCGCCACCGGGCAAACAAGCATCAGCGGAAGTTAATGTTCTTATCGCTGGTCATATCATACAGCTGGAACTTACGTCCAAGCTGCTGACCGCCGTCGCGCGTCAGCGGCGTCCAGCCCACTGCCGCACGGCTGCGGGTTGGGCCTGACGAGAACAGATCCAGCGGAATCGACACGTACACCCCTTTGGTGAAGTCCCCTTCCCCGTACTCGTCTGGCGAAACGTTGGTGATGGTGGCATAACCGCCTACCACTACGCCGCTGTCGAAGTGTTTGGAGATATCCAGCGTGCCGCCCTTATCGCCCGCCAGGTACTGCCCGACGCTGGCTTTCACCAGCACATCCTGTGCGAACGACGGCGTCCAGTAGGCGGTCAGGTGGCCGGTTTTGACGCTGTAGTCGGTGAACTTCATCATGTCCTGCGCGCTGCGCCAGTCACGCTGTTTCACGTAGTTGGCATCAATCCCAAACGCCCAGTTGCTGTCGACGGGACGATAAAGCACCTCCGCCCCCGCGCCGCCGAACATGGTTTCCAGATAGCCACCGTAAACCTGGCCGTAGAAGCCGTTACCGAAGTACTGGAAGTAGTTGGCCTGCAGGTTATTCACGTAGATATCGTTCTGCACATATTCGCGAACGCGGGTACGCACGCGCGGCAGTTTTGAATCATTCGGCGGGTTGGTGTAGTTAAATTTGTCGTAGTTGTTGGCAAGGTTGCCGAACAGACTACCGGTGGTCAACAGGTGGTCGGTCACCCACAGATCCGCCGTCGCCATCGCGCCCAGCTGATACATGTAGAAGTTTTCCGGCCCACCCACGGACTGGTTCAGCACCGGATCGATATGGAAATCGAAGCGGGATTTATCGATATACCAGCCCTGCTCGGTGCTCTCTGGCACCACCGGCTCAACGCGTTTTTGCACCAGCTCGGTTTCATGTCCCAGCGGTTCGCCTTCAAGATGACGCTTAAGGCTGGCAACATCGGTTTCGGTTGTAACCTGCGGCAGGTTGAGACGGTTCTCCGTCACGCGGATCGTGCGGATCCCCTCCGGCAGATCGTTCATGACGATCCGGTTGGCGCGCTCGATCCCTTCGCGGGAGTCGCGGTATTTTACCTGCTCGCCGGTGACGTACAGCGTATCGCCTTTGGTCTGGATCTTCGGATCCGCCAGGCCTGCGTTATATTTCAGCAGCGTCAGCTGGTTCGCTACCACGGAGTGCTGAATGATCGCATCCTGCGGCTCCGGCTGGTATTTGGGCCGCGGGTTATCATTGTAGCGCGGCCGCATGTCGTTAAAGTTGGTGCGCAGCGTAAAGCCAAACATCAGGGTATTACCGCGCTCATAGCTGAGGTTAACGTCGGCCCAGTCGGTGACGCGGTAAATGGCGCCGACGTTAAACTTGCTCTTCTGCTCAATCTTGCCGGCAAAATCTTCGCTGTAGTTATTGCCTTCGTACTCCAGCTTCAGGCGCAGCGGCTGCCATGGCGTTTGATACTCTACGCCTCCAAACAGCGAGGCCGGGCCGTGGAACATCTGGTCGCCGTTGATGGAACCCGCTTTTTTGTAGCTGTTATCGCGGTAGCAGTATTTGTCGCTGTAGGTACAGAACGGGTTGGTTACGTTGCCGCTGGTGCCGAGGTAACCCCAGCCAAGACCCAGCGAGAAATCAAACGGTCCCCAGGCTTTGCTGGCAACGATGTATTCCGCATCAAACAGGCCGGTCCCGCCAATGTCTTTCGCCCCGACGGAGACCTGCGGCATCCAGTAGCTCTCTTCCCACAGGCGCAGCTTCACGTCGAAGGCTTTGTCTTTATAGGTCTGATCGCCGGAGAAGGCGTCCACGCTGCTGTACTGTTTTGTACGCACGTCGGTGTAGCGCAGCGTAGTCTCCAGCCAGGGGAACAGCTGCACGGACGCAGAGTAGTAACGGTACTGATCGTTATCGCGATAGTTAAGGCTGATTTCCCCCTCGCGGGCCATACGCGCGGTCGGGGTTTGCAGTAAGCCCACGCCGCCAAAATCGGACTGCGACGGGCCGATGGGTGCCGGATACGTTTCTGCATGACAGGCGGCACTCACGCACAGTGCAAGCATGCTGTAGAGATAGGTTTTTTTCATTATTCCGGTATCCGCTGTATCAGGGAGCGAAGGATATCGGCATTAAGCCCGTCATACGCTTTCGTCCAGAAATGGTCGGCAAAACCGACAAAAATGATGCTGCCTGGCATAGGTTCTATATGGCGTTTATTCCAGTAAGCCACCGGCGCTTTTTGCGTATGCCCGTCCGGATAGACCACCCAGGCATAGCTGTTATCCGCACCGCTGAGCAAGCTTTGCTCGTCGAGATAGCTCACGACGTCCCGGCCCGGCGTAAACGACTTTTTGCCAGGGCTGCTGATAAGCCCCATCACGGTGACGGTGGAAGGCTGAGCCGGCAGCCACAGGGTATAGTCCCCTTCCAGCGACGGATTGCCGTTTTCGGCGACGCGCACCTCATCCGGATCGAGATTCACCTTCTGGCGACCCGTCACCTTAACCGCCTGAAGCTGCTGACGCAGGCTAGTAATGGCCGCGGCATCGTCAGCATCTTCCTGTTGTGCCAGCCCGCTCAGTCGGGCGAGCAGCGCCTGATGTTTTTGTTCCGCTACAATCGTCGCCTGACGCTCGCTGATAACCGCCCCGGTCCACCAGCTTTTCGCCAGCCTCGGCTGCCCCACCAGATCGAGCAGATGCCCGGCATTGGTTAAGGTTTTAGGTTTTTCGCTGTCCGGGGTGTAGACCTGTACCGTTCCCGCAGACCACGCCAGCGGCGAGGCCAGGCTGGCGAGAAGCGCAACGTGAATGAACATTTTCATGATTTCGCCGCCTTGATCAGGGTGGTCTTCACCGGGAAGAAACCGGCACCGAGATACTGTAAGGACTGGCGGATTTGCCCCTCTTCGTCCACCCAGAAGCGGTTATGCCAGGTGGCCTGATCGGTTGTCACCTCTTCATCCAGCACGCGCACCTGCGTTTCGTCGCTGCCCACTTTGACGCTGTCCGTACCATCCCAGCGGAAGGTGGAGCGGGCCGTGGCGTAGCGCACCTGTTTGTGCTCGGTCCAGCCCATTGTGCGCGTCCAGCTTGCGCCATCGACGATCTGATTCGGCTTGATGAGCGGATCTTCAGCCAGGTTGTTTATCTCAAGCAGGTTGTCGCCGCCGAGCAACGTTTTCACGATTCGGGAATGCTGAGTCACGATGGTGGCCTGATCCTGCGTCACCCATTTCTGCTGCCCGTTTTCATCGAAAGCGAGCACCACAAACAGTTGCGGACCATCGTTTAGCTGCATGTACTGGCTGGCATACGGCATGTTCTGAAGTTCGTCATCGGTCAGATGCACGCCCGGCGTGCCGAACATGCTGTCCCACAGTGAGTGGCCCAGCCCTTTGGTGGTAGCTGAGCACGCCTGCAACAGCAGGCAAATCAGGATGATTGCAGGTCGCTTCACGACTCTTCTCCGAAGGGGCGAAATAACCACACCGAAGTGTGGTTATGATTAAAACACCCGGTATTACTGGGTGCTGGTCGTCGTAGTGGTCGTGGTTCCGGTATTGGAGCCATCACCGCCACCGGTTGCCGCCAGCGCGACACCCACGGCTGAACTTACGGCGCTGGTGCTGGCTGCGGTAGAACTCCCCGCAGACGCAGACGTCGCTGCCGACCCTGCTGCTTCCCCGACCTGGACCGGAGCTGCATAGACAGACGTCGCCGCAAGCGCAGATATGGCAAAAATGCCATACAGTACTTTCTTCATAACAATTTCCCTTCAATGAATGAATGGAGATTTGCCCGAAAAGAAATTCAGGCGGATTCGAGTATACACAACTAAAGCAGTGGGTTTACCGTGGGGGTAAATAGGGATGAGGTTTTCAGACTAATGGTTAAAAATGAAAAGAAAAAATAATTATTGAAATAGATAACCATTCATTATCAAACAGTTATAATATAAACCCATTAAAATATCACTCCGTATTTTCTTAAAATAACCCTCAGCAATTAACGGGGTAACCGTGTTTTTCGGATTAAACTCAGATTCAGAATTTGAGATAACTAACAGACATCAGGAATTATCCGATAAAAAAATGCCGGCATATCGCCGGCATTGTTCATGACATATTTATTACGCACGCCATGCTTTATAACGGTTAATCAGACCATTGGTGGAGCTGTCGTGGCTGTCGATTGCTTTATCGTCACCCAGCTCTGGCAGAATGCGGTTTGCCAGCTGTTTGCCCAGCTCAACGCCCCACTGGTCAAAGGTGAAGATGTTCAGAATAGCGCCCTGAGTGAAGATCTTGTGCTCGTAGAGGGCAATCAGCGCGCCCAGGCTGAACGGCGTAATTTCACGCAGCAGAATGGAGTTAGTTGGACGGTTGCCTTCGAACACTTTGAACGGCACAACGTGTTCCAGCGTAGCCGGATCTTTACCCTGGTCACGGTACTCCTGCTCAACCACCTCGCGGGATTTACCGAACGCCAGCGCTTCGGTCTGGGCGAAGAAGTTAGACAGCAGCTTCGGATGGTGGTCGGAAAGCGGGTTGTGCGTAATCGCCGGGGCGATGAAATCGCACGGTACCATTTTGGTGCCCTGATGGATCAGCTGGTAGAACGCGTGCTGACCGTTGGTGCCCGGCTCGCCCCAGATGATTGGGCCAGTCTGATAATCCACCGCGTTACCGTTACGGTCAACGTACTTGCCGTTGGATTCCATGTTGCCCTGCTGGAAGTAGGCCGCAAAGCGATGCATATACTGGTCGTACGGCAGAATCGCTTCGGTTTCAGCGCCGAAGAAGTTGTTGTACCAGATCCCGATCAGCGCCAGCAGCACCGGCAGGTTTTTCTCAGGCGCGGTGGTGGAGAAGTGTTTGTCCATCGCGTGCGCGCCGGAGAGCAGCTCAACGAAGTTGTCGAAGCCGACGGACAGGATGATGGACAGACCGATTGCAGACCACAGTGAGTAGCGGCCACCCACCCAGTCCCAGAATTCAAACATGTTCGCAGTATCAATACCGAACTCACCCACCGCTTTACCGTTGGTGGACAGCGCCGCGAAGTGTTTCGCCACGTGCTTTTCGTCGCCCGCGGTTTTCAGGAACCAGTCGCGCGCGCTGTGGGCGTTGGTCATGGTTTCCTGAGTGGTGAAGGTTTTAGACGCCACCAGGAACAGCGTGGTTTCCGGGTTCACCTTTTTCAGCACTTCAGCGATGTGAGTCCCATCGACGTTGGACACGAAGTGCATGTTGAGATGGTTTTTGTACGGGCGCAGCGCCTCGGTCACCATGAACGGGCCGAGGTCAGAGCCGCCGATACCGATGTTTACGACGTCGGTGATCGCTTTGCCGGTGTAGCCTTTCCACTGACCTGAGATGATCGCTTCAGAGAAGGTTTTCATCTTTTCCAGCACCGCGTTCACTTCCGGCATCACATCTTTGCCGTCAACGATAATTGGAGTATTGCTACGGTTGCGCAGCGCCACGTGCAGCACGGCACGGTCTTCGGTGCGGTTGATCTTCTCACCGGAGAACATGGATTTGATGGCATCTGCCAGCTCAGTCTCTTTCGCCAGATCTTGCAGCTTCGCCAGCGTCTCTTCGGTGATACGGTTCTTGGAGAAATCCACCAGCATCAGGTCATCGAAGGTGGCGGAAAACTTGCTGAAACGATCGGCATCTTTCGCGAACAGATCCGCGATAGTGACGTCTTTCATTTCATCAAAATGTTTCTGTAGTGCCTGCCATGCAGCGGTCTGCGTTGGGTTGATGTTTTTCATAGCAATACTCTTCTGATTTGAGAATTGTGACTGCGGTCGATTGTAGCGCCTGCAAATAAAAATTGTGATGGTTTTTATGCCATTGCCCTGGTCTGCATCAAACGCAGGTGAAAAGACCCGAAAAGTATAGCTGCTGTCGCGCCCTTCCGGCGTGGCGAAATGTTGGTCAAAAAGGGGTAAAAAGGAGCATAATATATGGGCCTGTTATAAGTCCTGTTTCTGAGGGGTACCCCCCCATGAAAAATCCGCATAATCCCAGCATTGACAGGACCTCCCCCGCATTTTATTTATAGGGCCGTATTTTGCGCCTGCACCTGTTCTCGCTTCATTCTTGTGCCAAGGTCGCTCTATTCATTCCCTGACATGAGGTTGTTATGACGAGTTTTGTGGTCGCCAAGTTTGGCGGCACCAGTGTGGCAGACTACGCTGCCATGAACCGCAGCGCCGATGTGGTGCTGGCCGATCCGAATACCCGCCTGGTGGTGCTCTCCGCCTCAGCCGGCGTGACGAACCTGCTGGTTTCTTTGTCTGAAGGACTGGAAGCGACCGAGCGTTTCGTGAAGCTGGATGCACTGCGCAAAATTCAGTTCGACATCCTTGAGCGTCTGCAAAACCCGAACGTCATTCGTGAGGAAGTGGAACGCCTGCTGGAAAATATCACTACCCTGGCAGAAGCCGCTTCACTGGCAACCTCTACCGCCCTAACCGATGAACTGGTCAGCCACGGCGAACTGATGTCCACCCTGCTGTTCGTTGAGATCATGCGCGAGCGCAATATTCAGGCGCAGTGGTTCGACGTGCGTAAAGTAATGCGCACCAGCGACCGCTTTGGCCGCGCCGAGCCGGACGTTGAAGCTTTGGCAGAGCTCACTAACCAGCAGCTTGCCCCGCGTCTGGATGAAGGCATAGTGATCACCCAGGGCTTTATCGGCAGCGAAGCCAAAGGGCGCACAACCACGCTGGGCCGTGGCGGCAGCGACTATACCGCCGCCCTGCTGGGTGAAGCCCTGCATGCCACCCGCGTGGATATCTGGACGGACGTGCCGGGCATTTACACCACCGACCCGCGCGTGGTCTCTGCGGCAAAACGCATTGACGTGATCGCCTTTGAAGAAGCGGCTGAAATGGCCACCTTCGGCGCGAAAGTGCTGCATCCGGCCACGCTGCTGCCCGCCGTGCGCAGCGACATTCCGGTCTTCGTTGGCTCCAGTAAAGATCCAAAGGCGGGCGGGACGCTGGTCTGCAAGAAAACCGAGAACCCGCCGCTGTTCCGCGCGCTGGCCCTGCGTCGTAAGCAGACGCTGGTTACCCTGCACAGCCATAATATGCTGCACTCCCGCGGATTCCTGGCGGAAGTGTTTGGCATCCTGGCGCGCCACAATATCTCCGTGGACCTGATCACCACGTCAGAAGTCAGCATTGCGCTGACGCTCGACACCACCGGTTCCACCTCTACCGGCGACACCCTGCTGACGCAGTCGCTGCTGATTGAGCTTTCCGAGCTGTGCCGCGTGGAGGTGGAAGAAGATCTGGCGCTGGTTGCCATCATCGGTAATAAGCTGTCGCGCGCGTGCGGCGTGGGCAAAGAGGTGTTCGGCGTGCTCGACCCGTTCAGCATCCGCATGATTTGCTACGGCGCGTCCAGCTACAACCTCTGCTTCCTGGTCCCTGCCGATCAGGCCGAGCAGGTTGTGCAGAAACTTCATCAGAATTTGTTTGAATAAAATTCGTTAGCACGATAAACATTATCCATAAGCCGGGCACAGACCCGGCTTTTTTATAACAAAACAACACGACAATACTGCAAGGAATTCACTATGCTCTCCGCTATCACCCGGCTGTTCCCGTTATGGGCGCTGCTGCTCTCCGTACTCGCGTATTACACTCCCACCACGTTCACGGGCATTGGTCCGTGGGTCACCACGCTACTGATGCTGATTATGTTCGGCATGGGCGTGCATCTAAAAATTGACGATTTCAAACGCGTGCTGTCTCGCCCGGCACCGGTTGCCGCAGGGATTTTCCTGCACTACCTGGTGATGCCGCTCGCGGCCTGGCTGCTGGCGATGGCCTTTAAGATGCCGCCCGACCTTTCCGCCGGGATGGTGCTGGTGGGGAGCGTCGCCAGCGGCACGGCATCTAACGTCATGATCTATCTGGCGAAAGGCGACGTGGCGCTCTCCGTCACTATCTCTTCCGTTTCCACGCTAGTGGGCGTGATTGCCACGCCGCTGTTAACCCGCCTGTACGTGGACGCGCATATCCAGGTGGATGTGATGGGCATGCTGCTCAGCATTCTGCAAATCGTGGTGATCCCGATTGCGCTGGGACTGGTGATCCACCATCTCTTCCCGCGGGTGGTGAAAGCGGTTGAGCCGTATCTGCCCGCGTTTTCGATGGTCTGCATACTTGCCATTATCAGCGCCGTGGTAGCCGGTTCCGCATCGCACATTGCTTCGGTGGGCTTTGTAGTGATCGTCGCGGTTGTGCTGCATAACACCATTGGTCTGCTGGGCGGGTACTGGGGTGGAAAGCTGTTTGGTTTCGACGAATCCACCTGCCGCACGCTGGCGATCGAAGTGGGGATGCAGAACTCTGGCCTGGCGGCGGCGCTGGGTAAAATTTACTTCTCACCGCTGGCGGCGCTACCGGGAGCGCTGTTCTCCGTCTGGCACAACCTGTCCGGTTCGCTGTTAGCAGGGTACTGGTCCGGTAAGCCGATTGATGACCAACCGAAAAAAGATGCGGTGAAACAGGGTTAATTGAGCCGGCTTGCTTTACACTGAAGCCTCCCCATCAGGAGGCTTCAGCAATGGCTACACCACGTTTGACCCAGAAAGACATGACCGAAGCCGAGCAGCGCGAACTTAAAACGCTTCTCGACCGCGCCCGCATCGCGCATGGCCGCACGCTGACGAACGCCGAAACCAATCAGGTTAAAAAAGAGTACATCGATAAGCTGATGGCGCAACGTGATGCCGCGGCGAAAAAAGCCCGCAAGCTGAAAAAAGAGCAGGCGTATAAACCCGACGCAGAGGCGACTTTTTCCTGGTCCGCCAGCACATCAACCCGTGGAAGGCGCTAATCAGCGCCCTTTCTTTTTGCGCCCCGGCTGGGTAAAGCGTTTTCCGTTGCCCGGCTTGCCTCGCCCTTTCTCTTCCGCCTGCGGTGCCTTCACCACCGGACGCTTAACCGCCTGCGTTTTCGGTTTGGCTTTAGCTTTCGGCTTCGCTTCGGACGAGGAGTTCTCGATAAGTTTGAACAGCTCGATCAGCTCGTCATCCGTTAAGTCACGCCACTCGCCCAGCGGGATGCCAGACAGGCTGACGTTCATGATGCGCGTGCGTTCCAGCTTCGTCACTTCATAACCGAAGTACTCGCACATGCGGCGGATCTGGCGGTTCAGGCCCTGAACCAGCGTGATGCGGAACGCGAACGGTGCTTCTTTTTTGACTTTACACTTCTTCGTCACGGTGCCCAGAATCGGCACGCCAGCGCCCATTCCGCGGATAAACTCGTCCGTCACCGGCTTGTTCACCGTCACGATGTACTCTTTCTCGTGGTCGTTACCGGCACGCAGAATTTTGTTCACCAGATCGCCGTGGTTGGTGAGGAAAATCAGCCCCTGAGAGTCTTTATCCAGACGGCCAATCGGGAAAATGCGGCTGCTGTGGTTCACGAAATCAACAATGTTGTCCCGCTCGCCATCTTCCGTGGTGCTGACAATCCCAACCGGTTTGTTCAACGCGATAAACACCAGGTCTTCGGCATCACGCGGTTCGATGACCTGACCATTCACTTTCACCACATCGCCAGGTACCACCTGATCGCCAATGGTGGCGCGTTTGCCGTTAAGAAACACGTTACCCTGTTCAATGTAACGGTCAGCCTCGCGACGTGAGCAGATCCCGCTCTCGCTAATGTATTTGTTTAATCGGGTTGATTGAGTTGGCAGCATAGTTTCTCCTGTGAAGGGCGAAATATACCTTACCTTGCGCCTGACAAAAAAGTCCTAGTAACCGCTGATCAGAAAATCGAGTGCATCCCGCAATGAAGCACTGCTGTTAGTAAGATCGGCAACGCGTTCACCTAACTCTTTTAGCGATATGCCTGCCATCATGTGCATCATCACCACGCAGGGTTTTCCCGCGACCTCAACGGCGGGAGCGACCAGTACATGCTTCATCAGAACGACCTCTGAAAGTCACTAAAGGAGCCGTTTTCATCAACCCACTGGTTAATGGCGTCAATAGAAGCTTTATTTTCTTCAAGCCACTCTGCGCGCCGATGTTCACGAAATTGCTCCTGCAAAGCCGCCGTTAGCACGGCAGAAAGGTTAAGTTTAAGCCTTCGCGCCTCTTCAAGGATGTCCGGCGACAGGGAAACATTCACTGATTTTTTAATGCTATTAGCACCGCATGAGACCCCCCATTGGAATGCGCATGAACTGGCGAAGTGTAGCGTAATAATTGAGCACTTCCTATTCCCTTAAAAATGTAAGGGTTGAAGAATAAATTGCTCTTTATGGGGAGTCACGCCTCACAAAACCGTTTTGCGAGGCGCTTTCAGAGATTAATACTCATCCCGCTCATCGTCTTCATCCGGCTGCTCCATCACGCTGTATGCCACCGCGCAGAACAACGAGTTAAGACGCTTCATATCTCCCAGCAGCCCCAGGTGGAGCGAGCTGGTTTCGATACTCTGCACGTTCTGCTGGTGCAGACGCTCAACGTGGGCGTGCGAGTAGCGCCGGTTGAGGATGCGGAAACGGTGCTTGTTGCGGCGCAGGCGGCGCGCGCTCGGCACGTCGCTGGAGAAGAAGACCGACATCGCCAGCTTCAGGTTGCTGACCAGCTGTTCGTGCAGCGCTTCCAGTTCTTTCAGCCCTTCAACAGAAAACGCCCGACGTGCGGCCAGGGATTTGTCTGCGATTTCACTGCCCATACGCTCGACAATATCCGAAGCCTGCTCCAGGTTAAGCGACATCTCAATAATTTCCGCCCAGCGGCGCGACTCCTCTTCCGCCAGCTCGTCCTGTGGGATCCGCGCCAGATAGAGCTTGATGGCGGTATACAGCACGTTGATATCGTCCGCCAGCCTGCGCAGCTCTTTTTCTTCGCGCGGCTCGCCGTGCATCACCTTTTGCAACCCTTCCAGCATGGTTTCCATCGCGTCACCCATGCGCAGCGTTTCGCGGGCGGCATTCGCGATGGCCAGCGCGGGCGTGTCCAGCACCGAGGTGTCCAGATGCTTCGGTTTAAGGCGCGCGTCCAGCTCCGGTTCATCACGAATTAGCCGCTCGCAGAAGCGGGCCATCGGCGCGGCAAACGGCACCATCGCCAGACAGCGTACCAGGTTGTAGAAGACGTGGAAGTAGATCACCAGCTCCGCTTTCGGCAGAGAGAGGTTGTCCATCAGGTTCGCCAGCGGGTGCACAAACGGCAGAATGATCAGGCTACCCACCAGCTTGAAGAGCAAACTCCCCAGCGCCACCCGGCGGGCGGCAGCATTGGCTGCGCTGTTGTTGAGCATCGCCAGCAGGCCAGAGCCAAGATTCGCACCGATGACCAGGCATAGCGCCACCGGGAAAGAGATCGCGCCCGCAGCGGTTAAGGTCGCCGTCAGGAGGACCGCTGCCAGGCTGGAGTAGCTGACAATGGCAAACACCGCGCCGATCAGCGCATCCAGCATAATATCGCCGGTTAACGAGGCGAAAATGACCTGCACACCGTTGGCCTGGGTAATCGGCGTAACTGCCTGCACAATCAGCTCCAGCGCCAGCAGGATCAGCCCGAGGCCAATACCGACGCGGCCAAGCTGCCCGGCACGGCTTTGCTTTCGACCGAGGAAGAAAATGACGCCGATAAAAATCAGCAGCGGCGACAGCCAGGAGAGATCGAAGGTCAGGATACGTGCCATCAGCGCGGTACCGACGTCGGCGCCCAGGACAATCACCAGCGCCGGGGCGAGCGCCACCAGATCCTGCGCCACGAACGAGGTGACGAGCATAGTGGTGGCGTTGCTGCTTTGCACCAGCGCCGTGACGCCAATACCCGCACAGAAGGCGAGCGGCTTCTTCTCAACGCTGCCGCTGAGAACGGTACGTAAACGTGCGCCAAACACGCGCATCACGCCGGTACGAACGATATGGGTGCCCCATACCAGCAGTGCGACTGCGGAGAGCAGGTGTAACAACGTCAACACAGTGGGTTTTCCTCCTTATCGTTATCTGTTTTCCTGAGGCTTGTTGCGCGTTATCTTGCCGGATGGCGGCTACGCCTTATCCGGCCTACGCGCAGGCCCGGTCAGCGCAGCGCCGCCGGGCAATATAGTAAGAACTTTATTCCAGTATAAGGGTTTAAACGTAAGAAAGAGACAAGGCACCATAGCGGTGCCCTGTTTGTTGTAAGGAAAAGTGACGTTAGTCTGCGTCGTAGCCTAAATTCGGCGCTAGCCAGCGTTCCACCTCTGACACGCTCATGCCTTTTCGCAGGGCGTAGTCTTCAATCTGATCCCGCTGAAGCTGTGCCACGGCGAAGTACTTGCTGTCCGGGTGGCTGAAATACCAGCCGGAAACGGACGCGCCCGGCCACATGGCGAACGACTCGGTAAGTTTCATGCCGGTATGCGCTTCCACGTCGAGCAGTTTCCAGATAGTGCCCTTCTCGGTGTGTTCCGGGCAGGCCGGATACCCCGGCGCCGGACGAATGCCCTGGTAGTTTTCGCGGATCAGCTCCTCGTTGCTGAGATTCTCATTCGCCGCGTAGCCCCAGTGCACCTTACGTACGCGCTCGTGGAGGTACTCAGCAAAGGCTTCCGCCAGGCGATCGGCGATCGCTTTCACCATGATTTTGTTGTAATCATCGTGCTGTGCGTCGTACGCGTCCGCCAGCGTGTCTTCTTCCAGACCGCCGGTCACCGCAAAGGCGCCGATATAGTCGGCTTTACCGGAGAGTTTCGGTGCGACGAAATCCGCCAGGCAGTAGTTGGCAAAGCCCACTTTCTCGGTTTGCTGGCGCAGATGGTGGCTCACGGCCAGCACATGGGTGCGGGTTTCATCGCGGTAAATTTCAACATCGTCGCCCACGCGGTTCGCCGGGAACAGCCCCACCACGCCGCGCGGGTTGAGGGCTTTCTCTGCGCTCAGTCTGTCGAGCATATCGTTGGCATCTTTAAACAGGCGTTTCGCCTCTTCGCCTACTACCTCATCTTCAAGAATGCGCGGATATTTGCCCGCCAGCGACCAGGTCATGAAGAACGGCGTCCAGTCGATGTAGTTACGCAGCGTTTCGATGCTGGCCGTCACCTCCTGCACGCCCAGACGGTGCGCGACCGGCGGCGTATAGCTGGACCAGTCGAACGCCAGATCGTTATCGCGTGCCGCCTGAAGCGAAACCGGCGGCGTGCGCGGTTTCTTACGTCCATGCTGAATGCGGACGGTTTCATACTCTTTGCGGGTGCGGGCGACAAAGTCATCGCGCTGGGTGTCAGACAGCAGCGCGGAGACCACGCCCACGGTGCGCGAGGCGTTTTGGACATACACCGTCGGCCCACTGTAGTTCTGCTCGATTTTCACTGCGGTGTGGGCTTTCGAGGTGGTTGCCCCGCCAATCAGCAGTGGAATAGTGAAGCCCTGGCGCTCCATCTCTTTTGCCACGTTGACCATTTCGTCCAGCGACGGCGTAATCAGCCCGGAAAGACCAATCAGATCCGCATTCACTTCGCGAGCGGTCCTGAGGATTTTATCCGCCGGGACCATCACGCCAAGATCGATAATTTCGTAGTTATTGCATTGCAGTACCACGCCGACAATGTTTTTGCCGATGTCGTGCACGTCGCCCTTCACGGTGGCAATGACCATCTTACCGTTACTGGAGCCCTTCTCTTTGCTGGCTTCGATAAACGGCTCAAGATAAGCCACGGCCTGCTTCATGACGCGGGCGGATTTCACCACCTGCGGCAGGAACATTTTGCCCTCGCCGAACAGATCGCCGACCACGTTCATGCCGTCCATCAGCGGCCCTTCGATCACTTCAATCGGACGGGCTGCCTGCTGACGCGCTTCCTCGGTATCCTGCTCAATGAACTCAGTAATGCCTTTTACCAGCGAGTATTCCAGACGCTTTCTCACATCCCAGGAACGCCATTCGGCCTGCTGAACGTTGGCTGATTCGTCAGCTTTACTGCCGCGGTATTTTTCCGCCAGATCCAGCATGCGTTCAGTGGCGTCGTCACGACGGTTGAGGATCACATCTTCTACTGCGTCGCGTAGTTCTGCGGGCAGGTCGTCGTAAATCGCCAGCTGTCCGGCGTTAACGATCCCCATGTCCATCCCGTTGCGGATGGCATAGTAGAGGAACACGGCGTGGATGGCCTCACGCACCGGGTCGTTGCCGCGGAACGAGAACGAGACGTTCGACACGCCGCCGGAAATTAGCGCATGCGGTAGCTCGCGTTTGATGTCTTCACACGCGCCGATAAAGTCCTGGGCGTAGTTGTTGTGCTCTTCAATGCCGGTTGCGACAGCAAAGATGTTCGGGTCGAAAATAATGTCTTCCGGCGGGAAGCCCACCTCTTCGGTCAAAATTTTGTACGCCCGGCGGCAAATCTCAATTTTGCGCTCGCGGGTATCGGCCTGGCCCACTTCATCGAAGGCCATCACCACCACGGCGGCCCCGTAGCGACGCACCAGCTTCGCGTGGTGGATAAAGGTATCGACGCCCTCTTTCATTGAGATGGAGTTAACGATGCCTTTGCCCTGAATGCACTTCAGCCCCTTTTCGATGACGTCCCATTTGGAAGAGTCAATCATGATCGGCACGCGGGCGATGTCCGGCTCGCCGGCAATCAGGTTGAGGAAGCGCACCATCGCCGCTTCGGCGTCGAGCATCCCCTCGTCCATGTTGATATCGATAATCTGCGCGCCGCTCTCCACCTGCTGGCGGGCAACGTCCAGCGCTTCGCTGTACTTCTCTTCTTTGATCAGGCGCTTGAACTTCGCAGAACCGGTGACGTTGGTACGTTCACCCACGTTCACAAACAGGCTGTCGTCGCCGATGGTCAACGGCTCAAGGCCGGACAGACGGCAGGCTACCGGAAGCTCGGGTAACTTGCGCGGTGCAAGCCCGGCGACGGCGCGGCTCATGGCGGCGATGTGCTCTGGCGTGGTGCCGCAGCAGCCGCCGACGATGTTGAGGAAGCCAGATTCGGCCCACTCGCGGATTTGCGCCGCCATGGTATCGGCATCCAGATCATACTCACCGAACGCGTTCGGCAGACCGGCGTTCGGGTGGGCGGTGACGTAGCACTCTGCGATGCGCGAAAGCTCCTGCACGTACTGGCGCAGCTCGTCCGGCCCCAGCGCGCAGTTCAGGCCGAAGGAGAGCGCTTCGGCATGGCGCAGAGAGTTATAAAACGCTTCGGTTGTCTGGCCGGAAAGCGTGCGCCCCGAGGCATCGGTGATGGTGCCGGAAATCATGATCGGCAGGTCAACGCCCAGCGCCTCGAACTCCTCTTTCACCGCGTAAATTGCGGCTTTGGCGTTGAGAGTGTCGAATACGGTTTCAATCAGGATCAGGTCGGAACCGCCTTCCACCAGCGCTTTAGTGGACTCACGATACGCGGCCACCAGTTGGTCAAAGGTGATATTGCGGAAGGCTGGATCGTTCACGTCCGGAGAAATCGACGCGGTGCGGTTGGTCGGGCCCAGCACCCCGGCAACATAGCGCGGCTTGTCCGGCGTGCGGGCCGTCCACTCGTCGGCGCAGGCGCGGGCGAGTTTCGCCGCTTCAAAGTTGATCTCCGCCGACAGGGATTCCATCTGGTAATCCGCCATGGCGATGGTTGTCGAGTTGAAGGTGTTGGTTTCTACAATATCCGCACCCGCTTCGAAGTAGGCGTTGTGGATATCCCTGATGACAGAGGGTTTGCTCAACACCAGCAGGTCATTGTTTCCTTTCAGGTCACAAGGCCAGTCGGCAAAGCGCTCTCCACGGAAATCGTCTTCACTCAGACGATAGCCCTGGATCATGGTGCCCATGCCGCCGTCCAGCACCAGAATTCGTTCATTTAACTGCGCACGCAGTTGCTCTACTTTGCTGCTCACACTTGCTCCCGACAACGTTCAACATGGCCAAAAGGCTGCGTTCCATACTGGCATAATCTCTAAGGGTCGAAAAGTCACACAGCGGTAACATGAGACATGTTCACTATCACTCCTCCGATCAGTCAGGAAAGCGGTTGCAAAACCACCAAATAAAACGAAAATGATTTCCACGATACAGAAAAAGGAATTCGTCATGGTTACGACCGTTCCCGCTAAACGCGGCAGAAAACCTGCTGCAACCACCGCTGCACAACCTGGCGGACAGGTTCAATCCCTAACGCGCGGCCTGAAGCTGCTGGAATGGATAGCCGAATCGCATGGTAGCGTGGCCCTGACGGAGCTGGCGCAGCAGGCGGGACTGCCGAACTCCACCACTCACCGCCTGTTAACCACCATGCAGCAGCTGGGCTTCGTACGTCAGGTGGGCGAGCTGGGTCACTGGGCGGTTGGCGCGCATGCCTTTATCGTCGGCAGCAGCTTCCTGCAAAGCCGCAACCTGCTGGCGATTGTCCACCCGATTCTGCGCAAGCTGATGGAGGAGTCCGGCGAGACGGTAAACCTGGCCGTGCTGGATCAGAGCGATCATCAGGCGATTATCATCGACCAGGTGCAGTGTACGCAGCTGATGCGCATGTCTGCACCGATTGGCGGCAAGCTGCCGATGCATGCCTCTGGCGCAGGGAAAGCGTTTCTCTCGCAGCTTAGCGAAGAGCAGGTGACGGGTCTGCTGCACCGTAAAGGTCTGCACGCCTACACCCACGCCACCCTGGTGTCGCCGGTGCATCTGAAAGAAGATCTGGCTCTGACCCGCAAGCGCGGCTATTCGTTTGATGACGAAGAACATGCCCTCGGGCTGCGCTGCCTCGCGTCCTGTATTTTCGACGAACACCGCGAGCCGTTTGCCGCCATCTCCATCTCCGGGCCGATTTCACGTATGACCGACGACCGCGTCACCGAGCTGGGTGCGCTGGTGATTAAGGCCGCAAAAGAGGTGACGCTGGCGTATGGTGGGATTCGCTAGGATTGAGGGCGGTCTGGTGCCCTCACCCCGGCCCTCTCCCACAGGGCTGAGGGTTCCCCACAAATTAATGCGAGCACTGAGCAATCCCCTCGCCCCTCCGGGGAGAGGGTTAGGGTGAGGGGAACATACGGCGGTGGTGGTCATTCCGTTCACTTTATGTTCCTTGCTACTCTGTAACGACATGACCGGTGAACGTGCCAGGGTGGCTCAGTCGCCACCACCCTGCCGACCCGGGCTCCCGGCGGTAAATCGCCGCTTCGCGGTGCCCTCGGCTTATTCCTTCCGGCTTATCGGGTACGGGCGGAGGCAACGTCCCTGTAAAGCCGCCCTCTCGGCGCATCCCTGCGCCTCGCCCCGGCCGGAAGGCAAACGCCTCAGCGATTTACAGCCGGACCAGGGCATCGCTGACAGCCCTCAGTCATTTAGAAAGCAACTTTATTGCTTCTGCATAAAAAAATTACTGGGGATCCCTCAGCCCACAGGGAGAGGGAGAAAACATGATGCCCTTACCCTGCGGGAGAGGGAGAAAAGCGGATGCAAAACCGCTGCTTGCGGCGGTAAGCGTAGACATCTTCCACGTGCCCGTTTTTAATCCGCGTTTGCAGCCCGCGCCAGTAGCTGGCGCGGAACAGATCGGCATGCATCTCTTCAAATAACGGCCCGATGCGTGGGTCCGCACACAGCCAGTGGCGAAACTCCTCCGGAAACACATCGCCCGGCGAGACGCTGTACCACGGCTCGCTGGACAGTTCATCTTCCGGGTAGCGCGGCGGCGGGATATCGCGAAAATTTACCTCGGTCATGTAGCAAATTTCATCGTAATCGTAGAACACCACCCGCCCGTGACGGGTGACGCCGAAGTTTTTAAACAGCATATCCCCGGGGAAAATATTGGCAGCGGCGAGCTGGCGGATGGCGTTGCCGTACTCTTCGATGGCATCACGTAAAGCCTGGCCCTCTGACTGTTCCAGCCAGATATTTAGCGGCACCATACGGCGCTCAATGTAGAGATGACTGATCGCAATCTTATCGCCAAGATCGGTAATTTTCGTCGGCGCTTCCTGCATGAGCAGCGTCATTAGCGCCGGATCGATCTGCTGCTTATCCAGCACAAAGTTTTCAAACTCCTGGGTATCGGCCATTCGCCCGACGCGATCGTGCTCTTTTACCAGCTGATAGCAGGCACGGACGTGGGCTGCGGGCATCTCTTTCTGCGGGGCGAATTTATCCTTAATCACCTTAAACACCCGATCAAAGCCCGGCAGCGTGAAGACCAGCATCACCATGCCGCGGATACCCGGCGCTTCGATAAACTGCTCATCAGCCGTGGTGACATAACGCAGGTATTCCCGATAACTCTCCGTTTTGGCATGCTTCTGACAGCCAATCGCCATATACAGCTCGGCGGTGGTTTTGCCCGGCAGGATCTCGCGCAGCCACTCCACCAGGGCGGCGGGCAGCGGGGCGTAGACCATGAAATAGGAGCGGGCGAAGCCAAATACGATACTCGCCTCAGCGCTGGTAGTCAGGCAGGTATCGACAAACAGTTCGCCGTCGTCGGTACGGTGAATGGGCAGCAGAAACGGCACGATGGCTGTCGGCGTAACCAGTTTGCCCACCAGCCAGGCGGCCTTATTGCGGTAGAAAAGCTCGTTGGCAACCTGCAAATGGCTGCGGCTGAGCACCGCCTCACCGAAGGTTTCACTGAGATACGCGTGGATATAGCCGATATCCCGGGGTTTATTCTGCCACGGCAGGCGCAGCGGCAAATCCGTTAAGACGCGGTGCAGGAGCTTTTCCCAGCCGCGATCGGGAAAGAAATCTTTCGCCAGCGGACGCGGAATGGTTCGGAAGCGTCGCTCGGGCTGGGAGCTGAAGATAAATAACCGCTCAGGAGATAATGAGCGGTGGTCAAATAACCGGCAATAGACGGAGTTAAAAAAGCTCTCCGCAATCTCGAAGCGCGGGTAGTCGGGTAACAGATGGGTGTAATGCTCTTTCACGCGCAGTAAAAATTCCGCATCCGGGGTTTTACCGTCGGTGATACAGCGCAGTTGTTCCACCACCAGACCTACATGGTGATCATAAAGATGGATACGCTGCTTCATGGCCTGCTGAACCGCATGCCAGTCGGCGTGCTCAAAACGCTGTTGCGCGCCAGAGGTAACTTCCAGAAAGCGGCCATACTGGGCATCGAAGCCCTGCAAAATAGTTTGGGCTATCAGTAATTCCAGACCACGCGACATATATTCCCCCTCACCCCAACCCTCTCCCCGAGGGGGGAGAGGGGGAAAGATCAGAACTGTGCTTCTTCCGTTGAGCCCGTTAATGCCGTGACGGAGGAAGTCCCGCCCTGAATAATCGTGGTCACATTATCGAAATAGCCGGTTCCCACCTCCTGCTGGTGCGAAACGAAGGTGTAACCCTCTTTGCCCGCCGCAAATTCTGGCTGCTGTACCTTCTCAACATAGTGCTTCATGCCTTCGCCCTGTGCGTAGGCATGCGCCAGGTCGAACATGTTGAACCACATGCTGTGGATACCCGCCAGGGTGATGAACTGGTACTTGTAGCCCATATCCGACAGCTGCTGCTGGAAGCTGGCGATGGTCGTGTCGTCCAGATTTTTTTGCCAGTTGAAGGACGGCGAACAGTTATAGGCCAGCAGCTTGCCCGGATATCTCGCATGAATCGCATCGGCAAAGCGCTTCGCCAGCGCCAGATCCGGCGTGGATGTTTCACACCAGACCAGGTCGGCGTAAGGGGCATACGCCAGGCCGCGGCTGATCGCCTGTTCAATACCGGCATGCGTGCGATAGAACCCTTCGCTTGTGCGTTCGCCGGTGATGAATTCGCTGTCGTACGGGTCGCAGTCAGAGGTGATCAGGTCCGCTGCGTCCGCATCGGTACGGGCAATGACCAGCGTCGGCACGCCGAGCACGTCAGCAGCCAGACGCGCGGCAACCAGCTTCTGGATCGCTTCCTGAGTTGGCACCAGCACTTTCCCGCCCATATGCCCACACTTCTTCACCGACGCCAGCTGATCTTCAAAGTGTACGGCCGCTGCACCGGCCTCAATCATCGATTTCATCAGCTCAAAGGCGTTCAGCACGCCGCCGAAACCGGCTTCCGCATCGGCGACGATCGGCAGGAAATAATCAGTAAAGCGCGGATCGTGGGGCTCAATGCCCGCCGCCCACTGGATCTGATCCGCACGGCGGAAGGTATTGTTGATCCGATCTACCACTGACGGCACCGAGTTCGCCGGATAAAGAGATTGATCCGGATACATGCTGGAGGCCAGGTTAGCATCCGCCGCGACCTGCCAGCCGGAAAGATAGATAGCTTCAATGCCGGCCTTCGCCTGCTGCAATGCCTGACCGCCAGTCAGTGCGCCGAGGCTGTTGATATAACCTTTTTTAGACCCCCCGTGCAGCAGATCCCACATTTTCGCCGCGCCGTTCTGCGCCAGCGTACACTCCGGGTTAACCGAGCCGCGTAACTTCACCACTTCCTCTGCGCTGTACGGACGGCGAATGCCTTCCCAGCGCGGTTGGGTCCACTCTTTTTGTAACTCTTCGATCTGTTGGGTACGGGTTTTCATGTGCAGATGCTCCATATTGTTATGTGGTGAATTACGCCAGGAAGCGGTAGCCCGGCAGGGTCAGGAAGTCGATTAAGTCATCAGAGGTGGTGATTTGCTCCATCAGGCGCGCAGCGTCATTAAAACGCCCGCTGCTGAAGCGGTGCTCGCCCAGTTCGTCCTGGATGACCCGCATCTCTTCGGCCAGCATCTGACGGAACAGGGCTTTGGTGACCGGTTTGCCGTTGCTGAGCGTTTTTTGATGATGGATCCACTGCCAGATGGAGGTACGTGAAATTTCCGCCGTGGCGGCATCTTCCATCAGGCCGTAGATCGGCACGCAGCCGTTGCCGGAGATCCATGCCTCGATGTACTGCACGGCGACGCGAATATTGGCGCGCATGCCCTCTTCCGTACGCTCGCCCGCACACGGCGCAAGCAACTGTTCTTCTGCGATTGGCGCATCGTCTTCACGGGTGACAAACAGCTGGTTTTTGTTGTCGCCGAGTACGCGGTTGAAGACCTCCATCGCCGTGTCGGCCAGACCGGGGTGGGCAATCCACGTCCCGTCGTGGCCGTTACGGGCTTCCAGCTCTTTATCGGCTTTCACCTTGTTGAGCACCTGGTTGTTACGCTCAGCATCTTTGCTCGGGATAAAGGCCGCCATACCGCCCATCGCAAAGGCGCCGCGTTTGTGGCAGGTCTTAATCAGCAGGCGCGAGTAGGCGCTGAGGAAGGGTTTATCCATGGTGACAACCTGACGATCCGGCAATACCCGGTCGGCATGGTTTTTCAGGGTTTTGATGTAGCTGAAGATGTAATCCCAGCGGCCGCAGTTCAGGCCCACAATATGGTCACGCAACGCATGGAGGATCTCATGCATCTGGAATACGGCTGGCAGGGTTTCAATCAGCAGCGTAGCCTTAATGGTGCCGCGCGGCAGGCTGAAACGGTCTTCTGCGTAGCTGAAGACTTCACTCCACCACGCCGCTTCCTGCCAGGACTGGGTTTTCGGCAGATAGAAATAGGGGCCGCTGCCTTTCGCCAGCAGGTTCTTATGGTTGTGGAAGAAGTACAGCGCAAAGTCGAACAGGCTGCCCGGAATGGCTTCTCCGCGCCAGGTGACGTGTTTTTCAGGCAAATGCAGACCGCGTACGCGGCAGATCAGCACCGCCGGATTCGGTTTGAGCTGGTAAATTTTACCGGCTTCGTTGGTATAGCTGATGGTGCCGTTGACGGCGTCGCGCAGGTTGATCTGCCCGTCGATAAATTTCTGCCAGTCCGGCGCGAGGGAATCTTCGAAGTCCGCCATAAATACTTTGACGTTGGCATTCATGGCGTTAATCACCATTTTGCGCTCTACCGGGCCGGTGATCTCTACGCGACGATCCTGTAAATCTTCAGGGATTCCGCGAATTTTCCATTCACCATGACGAATGGAAGCGGTTTCCGAAATAAACCCTGGCAACTTGCCGTTATCGATCTCCTGCTGTTGATGAATGCGTGTCGCCAGCAGTTTATTACGCTGTGGCGTAAAGCGAGTCACCAGTTCAGTCAGAAACTCTACCGCTTCTGCCGTCAAAACTTGCTGTTCTTGCTCACCATTCGGCTGGGTAAAGGTCAGTTCATCGACCGTTGTTGCCTGTTGAGTCATCGTTCTGCTCCTCATCAAAGATCCAAAATCACGCCCCCGATGCGAGCGAAAGATCGTTGTTTAGTTTTCGCTCAGCAGAATTAAGACTATCTATAATTTTTCCAAAATCAAAAACAATTTCCATTTTAATTCATATCCAATCACAACTGTATGATTAATATGGGATTAAAATTTTTCACGATGTTGAGTTGGTTTTCGGAAATAAAAAAGGCACCCTAAGGTGCCTGATCTGAATAGCTGAAACGCTTTAGGATCGTTTAATGCAGACGATTACTCCAGCGTCGGATTCATGTGGCGCAGATCGTACGGCGTAATCTGGTAGACGTAATAGTTGAGCCAGTTAGTGAACAGCAGATTTCCGTGACTACGCCAGGTTGCCCGAGGCGTGTTTTGCGGATCGTTTTTCGGGAAATAGTTGTACGGGACATCCGGATTCAGACCCGCTTCAACGTCACGAAAATACTCTGACGCGAGGGTATGCGGATCGTACTCAGGATGGCCGGTAACGAACGCGATGCGTTTGTCTTTACTGGCGAACAGGTAGGCATCGCCGTCTTCCGTTTCGGCCAGGATTTCCAGGTCGGTGTAATCGCGGATCAGCTGTGCCGGAAAATCGGCGTAGCGAGAATGCGGAGCCAGGAAAGTGTCATCGAAACCACGCGTCAGCAGCGCATGCGGGTGAAGAATGTGGTGTTCGTATACGCCAGAAAGTTTGTCGCTGCGGGTTTGCTTGGGAATGCCATAGAGGATATTCAGCGCGGCCTGTACCGCCCAACAGACAAATAAGGTGGACGTGACGTGATCTTTTGCCCACTCCAGCACCTGCCTGATTTGTGGCCAGTAGGCAACGTCATTAAATTCCACCAGACCCAGCGGTGCGCCGGTGACGATCAGTCCATCGAAATTCTCATCGCGAATATCTTCAAAATTACAGTAGAAGTTATTCAGATGCTCAGCAGGCGTGTTGCGTGACTCACGGGCGTCAATGCGCAGCAGCTGGATATCAACCTGAAGCGGAGAGTTGGAGAGCAAACGCAGGAACTGGTTCTCCGTTTCGATCTTTTTTGGCATCAGATTGAGAATAAGCACCTTCAGCGGGCGAATTTCCTGACCTGTCGCACGCGAAGCCGTCATGACGAAGACATTCTCTTCACGCAAGAAATTGACGGCTGGTAGCTCGTCCTGCACCCGAATCGGCATAACCTTAAATCCTCACAACATACGTATAAACGTTTAGACATCCAGACAGCTAACGATACCCAGAAACGGGCTTAATGTCGAGTCTGCAAGCGAAAGGTGAGAAAGTTTCAAGGAGGGAAAGCATGTAGGGTGGGTAAGGTGGGGCCACCACCCGACTTTTCAGAACGCACAAAGCAAAAAACCCCGCACCTTCCGGTACGGGGTTCTTTCTGTTTGATGCCTGGCAGTTCCCTACTCTCACATGGGGAGACCCCACACTACCATCGGCGCTACGGCGTTTCACTTCTGAGTTCGGCATGGGATCAGGTGGGACCACCGCGCTAAAGCCGCCAGGCAAATTCTGTTAATCTGTATCAGGCTGAAAATCGTGTCTGTCTCTCTTCGCCAAAACAGCTTCGGCGTTGTAAGGTTAAGCCTCACGGTTCATTAGTATCGGTTAGCTCAACGCATCGCTGCGCTTACACACCCGACCTATCAACGTCGTCGTCTTCAACGTTCCTTCAGGAGACTTAAAGTCTCAGGGAGAACTCATCTCGGGGCAAGTTTCGTGCTTAGATGCTTTCAGCACTTATCTTTTCCGCATTTAGCTACCGGGCAGTGCCATTGGCATGACAACCCGAACACCAGTGATGCGTCCACTCCGGTCCTCTCGTACTAGGAGCAGCCCCCCTCAATTCTCCAGCGCCCACGGCAGATAGGGACCGAACTGTCTCACGACGTTCTAAACCCAGCTCGCGTACCACTTTAAATGGCGAACAGCCATACCCTTGGGACCTACTTCAGCCCCAGGATGTGATGAGCCGACATCGAGGTGCCAAACACCGCCGTCGATATGAACTCTTGGGCGGTATCAGCCTGTTATCCCCGGAGTACCTTTTATCCGTTGAGCGATGGCCCTTCCATTCAGAACCACCGGATCACTATGACCTGCTTTCGCACCTGCTCGCGCCGTCACGCTCGCAGTCAAGCTGGCTTATGCCATTGCACTAACCTCCTGATGTCCGACCAGGATTAGCCAACCTTCGTGCTCCTCCGTTACTCTTTGGGAGGAGACCGCCCCAGTCAAACTACCCACCAGACACTGTCCGCAACCCGGATTACGGGTCTACGTTAGAACACCAGCCATTAAAGGGTGGTATTTCAAGGTTGGCTCCACGCAGACTGGCGTCCACGCTTCAAAGCCTCCCACCTATCCTACACATCAAGGACCAGTGTTCAGTGTCAAGCTATAGTAAAGGTTCACGGGGTCTTTCCGTCTTGCCGCGGGTACACTGCATCTTCACAGCGAGTTCAATTTCACTGAGTCTCGGGTGGAGACAGCCTGGCCATCATTACGCCATTCGTGCAGGTCGGAACTTACCCGACAAGGAATTTCGCTACCTTAGGACCGTTATAGTTACGGCCGCCGTTTACCGGGGCTTCGATCAAGAGCTTCGCGTTGCCGCTAACCCCATCAATTAACCTTCCGGCACCGGGCAGGCGTCACACCGTATACGTCCACTTTCGTGTTTGCACAGTGCTGTGTTTTTAATAAACAGTTGCAGCCAGCTGGTATCTTCGACTGATTTCAGCTCCGTCCGCAGGGACTTCACCTACCTATCAGCGTGCCTTCTCCCGAAGTTACGGCACCATTTTGCCTAGTTCCTTCACCCGAGTTCTCTCAAGCGCCTTGGTATTCTCTACCTGACCACCTGTGTCGGTTTGGGGTACGATTTCGTGTTACCTGATGCTTAGAGGCTTTTCCTGGAAGCAGGGCATTTATCACTTCAGCACCGTAGTGCCTCGTCATCACACCTCAGCGTTAATAAGGTACCGGATTTACCTGGAACCTCCGCCTACATGCTTAAACCGGGACAACCGTCGCCCGGCTGACATAGCCTTCTCCGTCCCCCCTTCGCAGTAACACCAAGTACAGGAATATTAACCTGTTTCCCATCGACTACGCCTTTCGGCCTCGCCTTAGGGGTCGACTCACCCTGCCCCGATTAACGTTGGACAGGAACC
Source organism: Enterobacter sp. DSM 30060 (assembly GCF_013375955.1). Taxonomy (NCBI): domain Bacteria; kingdom Pseudomonadati; phylum Pseudomonadota; class Gammaproteobacteria; order Enterobacterales; family Enterobacteriaceae; genus Enterobacter; species Enterobacter sp. DSM 30060. The sequence goes on along the minus strand of NZ_CP056118.1, from coordinate 2,031,524 downwards.
CTTGGTCTTCCGGCGAGCGGGCTTTTCACCCGCTTTATCGTTACTTATGTCAGCATTCGCACTTCTGATACCTCCAGCACCCCTCACAGGACACCTTCAACGGCTTACAGAACGCTCCCCTACCCAACAACACATAGTGTCGCTGCCGCAGCTTCGGTGCATGGTTTAGCCCCGTTACATCTTCCGCGCAGGCCGACTCGACCAGTGAGCTATTACGCTTTCTTTAAATGATGGCTGCTTCTAAGCCAACATCCTGGCTGTCTGTGCCTTCCCACATCGTTTCCCACTTAACCATGACTTTGGGACCTTAGCTGGCGGTCTGGGTTGTTTCCCTCTTCACGACGGACGTTAGCACCCGCCGTGTGTCTCCCGTGATAACATTCTTCGGTATTCGTAGTTTGCATCGGGTTGGTAAGCCGGGATGGCCCCCTAGCCGAAACAGTGCTCTACCCCCGAAGATGAGTTCACGAGGCGCTACCTAAATAGCTTTCGGGGAGAACCAGCTATCTCCCGGTTTGATTGGCCTTTCACCCCCAGCCACAGGTCATCCGCTAATTTTTCAACATTAGTCGGTTCGGTCCTCCAGTTAGTGTTACCCAACCTTCAACCTGCCCATGGCTAGATCACCGGGTTTCGGGTCTATACCCTGCAACTTAACGCCCAGTTAAGACTCGGTTTCCCTTCGGCTCCCCTATACGGTTAACCTTGCTACAGAATATAAGTCGCTGACCCATTATACAAAAGGTACGCAGTCACCCCATAAAGAGGCTTCCACTGCTTGTACGTACACGGTTTCAGGTTCTTTTTCACTCCCCTCGCCGGGGTTCTTTTCGCCTTTCCCTCACGGTACTGGTTCACTATCGGTCAGTCAGGAGTATTTAGCCTTGGAGGATGGTCCCCCCATATTCAGACAGGATACCACGTGTCCCGCCCTACTCTTCGAGTTCACAGCATGTGTGCTTTCGTGTACGGGACTATCACCCTGTACCGTCGGACTTTCCAGACCGTTCCACTAACACACAAGCTGATTCAGACTCCGGGCTGCTCCCCGTTCGCTCGCCGCTACTGGGGGAATCTCGGTTGATTTCTTTTCCTCGGGGTACTTAGATGTTTCAGTTCCCCCGGTTCGCCTCGTTAACCTATGTATTCAGTTAACGATAGTGCAACGGATTGCACTGGGTTTCCCCATTCGGACATCGCCGGGTCAAAGGTTCATATCACCTCGCCGGCGCTTTTCGCAGATTAGCACGTCCTTCATCGCCTCTGACTGCCAGGGCATCCACCGTGTACGCTTAGTCGCTTAACCTCACAACCCGAAGATGTTTCACTTCTGATTGCGAAAATTTGAGAGACTCGAACACACCATTAAAGATGTGTCGTTTCAATTTTCAGCTTGATCCAGATTTTTAAAGAGCAAAACTTCTTAATGCACTCAAAAGTACATTCAGAAGTTCATCATTCATCAGACAATCTGTGTGAGCACTACAAAGGCAGGTTCTTTAAGGTAAGGAGGTGATCCAACCGCAGGTTCCCCTACGGTTACCTTGTTACGACTTCACCCCAGTCATGAATCACAAAGTGGTAAGCGCCCTCCCGAAGGTTAAGCTACCTACTTCTTTTGCAACCCACTCCCATGGTGTGACGGGCGGTGTGTACAAGGCCCGGGAACGTATTCACCGTGGCATTCTGATCCACGATTACTAGCGATTCCGACTTCATGGAGTCGAGTTGCAGACTCCAATCCGGACTACGACGCACTTTATGAGGTCCGCTTGCTCTCGCGAGGTCGCTTCTCTTTGTATGCGCCATTGTAGCACGTGTGTAGCCCTACTCGTAAGGGCCATGATGACTTGACGTCATCCCCACCTTCCTCCAGTTTATCACTGGCAGTCTCCTTTGAGTTCCCGGCCTAACCGCTGGCAACAAAGGATAAGGGTTGCGCTCGTTGCGGGACTTAACCCAACATTTCACAACACGAGCTGACGACAGCCATGCAGCACCTGTCTCAGAGTTCCCGAAGGCACCAAAGCATCTCTGCTAAGTTCTCTGGATGTCAAGAGTAGGTAAGGTTCTTCGCGTTGCATCGAATTAAACCACATGCTCCACCGCTTGTGCGGGCCCCCGTCAATTCATTTGAGTTTTAACCTTGCGGCCGTACTCCCCAGGCGGTCGACTTAACGCGTTAGCTCCGGAAGCCACGCCTCAAGGGCACAACCTCCAAGTCGACATCGTTTACGGCGTGGACTACCAGGGTATCTAATCCTGTTTGCTCCCCACGCTTTCGCACCTGAGCGTCAGTCTTTGTCCAGGGGGCCGCCTTCGCCACCGGTATTCCTCCAGATCTCTACGCATTTCACCGCTACACCTGGAATTCTACCCCCCTCTACAAGACTCTAGCCTGCCAGTTTCGAATGCAGTTCCCAGGTTGAGCCCGGGGATTTCACATCCGACTTGACAGACCGCCTGCGTGCGCTTTACGCCCAGTAATTCCGATTAACGCTTGCACCCTCCGTATTACCGCGGCTGCTGGCACGGAGTTAGCCGGTGCTTCTTCTGCGGGTAACGTCAATCGACAGGGTTATTAACCCTGTCGCCTTCCTCCCCGCTGAAAGTACTTTACAACCCGAAGGCCTTCTTCATACACGCGGCATGGCTGCATCAGGCTTGCGCCCATTGTGCAATATTCCCCACTGCTGCCTCCCGTAGGAGTCTGGACCGTGTCTCAGTTCCAGTGTGGCTGGTCATCCTCTCAGACCAGCTAGGGATCGTCGCCTAGGTGAGCCGTTACCCCACCTACTAGCTAATCCCATCTGGGCACATCCGATGGCAAGAGGCCCGAAGGTCCCCCTCTTTGGTCTTGCGACGTTATGCGGTATTAGCTACCGTTTCCAGTAGTTATCCCCCTCCATCAGGCAGTTTCCCAGACATTACTCACCCGTCCGCCACTCGTCAGCGAAGCAGCAAGCTGCTTCCTGTTACCGTTCGACTTGCATGTGTTAGGCCTGCCGCCAGCGTTCAATCTGAGCCATGATCAAACTCTTCAATTTAAGTTTGATGCTCGTGAATTAAACTTCGTAATGAATTACGTATGTTCACTCAGAGACTTGGTATTCATTTTTCGTCCGAGGACGTTAAGAATCCATGTCACTTTGAGTGCCCACACAGATTGTCTGATAAATTGTTAAAGAGCAGTTGCGACGCGCTTCAGCGCTCTGTCGCGAGGTGGCGTATATTACGCTTTCCTCTTTCAGAGTCAACCCGTTATTTCAGGATTTTTTCTCTTCAACCGACCGGGTAGTCTGTGAAGTGATTCACATCCGCCGTGTCGATGGAGGCGCATTATAGGGAGTTCTCCGCAGGCCGCAACCGCTAAATGACAGAAAAATGACTGACTGCTGCATTCCCCAGCAAAACCCCGCCTTATACCCTTTTACGCACAGAGTTATCCACAGCGCTTCGAAAAAGTGAAAATATGCGAGCGTTGCGCAAACGTTTTCGTTAAAATGCTCGCGCTTAACAAGGAGGCCTCGTCAGGTGTGTTAGATGAGTTTTTCGCTGGAAAATTCATCTAACGCTCTCTGTAATCGTGAAATCCAGGGGATTTACCATGCAACAACGTCGTCCAGTCCGCCGCGCTCTGCTCAGTGTTTCTGATAAAGCCGGTATCATCGAATTCGCTCAGGCACTTTCCGCACGCGGTGTGGAGCTGCTTTCTACAGGCGGTACCGCTCGCCTGTTAGCAGAGAAAGGTCTGCCGGTAACCGAAGTGTCCGACTACACCGGTTTCCCGGAAATGATGGATGGACGCGTCAAAACCCTGCACCCGAAAGTGCACGGCGGCATTCTGGGTCGTCGCGGTCAGGACGACGGCATTATGGAGCAGCACAATATTGCCCCCATCGACATGGTTGTCGTTAACCTCTATCCCTTCGCCCAGACCGTCGCCCGCGAAGGCTGTTCTCTGGAAGATGCCGTAGAGAACATTGATATCGGCGGCCCGACCATGGTGCGCTCCGCAGCCAAGAACCATAAAGATGTGGCCATCGTAGTGAAGAGCAGCGACTACAGCGCCATTATTAATGAGATGGACGCCAACGAAGGGTCCCTGACGCTTGATACGCGTTTCGACCTCGCCATCAAAGCCTTCGAACACACCGCCGCGTACGACAGCATGATCGCCAACTACTTCGGTAGCCTGGTTCCTGCCTACCACGGTGAAAGCAAAGATCCATCTGGTCGCTTCCCGCGCACCCTGAACCTGAACTTCATTAAGAAGCAGGATATGCGCTACGGCGAGAACAGCCACCAGCAGGCAGCCTTCTATATAGAAGAAGAGGTGAAAGAAGCCTCTGTTGCGACTGCTCAGCAGGTACAGGGCAAAGCCCTCTCTTATAACAACATTGCTGATACCGACGCCGCGCTGGAATGCGTGAAAGAGTTCAGCGAGCCGGCCTGCGTTATCGTCAAGCACGCCAACCCATGCGGCGTCGCAGTAAGCACCTCCATTATGGATGCCTACGATCGCGCCTACAAAACCGACCCGACCTCCGCGTTCGGCGGCATTATCGCCTTCAACCGCGAGCTGGATGCGGAAACCGCGCAGGCCATCATCTCCCGTCAGTTTGTCGAAGTGATCATCGCGCCATCCGCATCCGAAGAAGCGCTGAAAATCACCGCGGCGAAACAGAACGTGCGCGTGCTGGTTTGCGGTCAGTGGGCGGAACGCGTGCCGGGCCTGGACTTCAAGCGCGTGAACGGCGGTCTGCTGGTTCAGGATCGCGATTTGGGTATGGTGACAGAAGCCGACCTGCGCGTGGTGACCAAACGTCAGCCGACCGAACAGGAGCTGCGCGACGCGCTGTTCTGCTGGAAAGTGGCGAAGTTCGTGAAGTCTAACGCCATTGTTTACGCCAAAGAGAACATGACCATCGGGATAGGCGCAGGCCAGATGAGCCGCGTTTACTCTGCGAAAATCGCGGGTATTAAAGCAGGTGACGAAGGTCTGGAAGTCAAAGGTTCCGCCATGGCTTCTGACGCCTTCTTCCCGTTCCGCGACGGTATTGATGCGGCCGCTGCTGTGGGCATCACCTGTGTGATCCAGCCTGGCGGTTCAATCCGTGATGACGAAGTGATTGCCGCTGCCGACGAACACGGCATCGCAATGATCTTTACCGACATGCGCCACTTCCGCCATTAATTTCCGGAGCAGAAAATGAAAGTATTAGTGATTGGTAATGGCGGGCGCGAGCACGCCCTGGCGTGGAAAGCAGCGCAGTCTCCGCAGGTTGAAACCGTCTTTGTGGCACCGGGTAACGCCGGTACCGCACTGGAGCCCGCGCTACAGAACGTCGCCATCGGCGTAACCGATATCCCGGCGCTGCTGAGCTTTGCCCGGAACGAGAATATCGATCTGACGATTGTGGGCCCGGAAGCGCCGCTGGTGATCGGCGTTGTAGATGCCTTCCGCGCCGCGGGCCTGAAAATTTTCGGCCCAACGGAAGGTGCCGCACAGCTGGAAGGTTCAAAAGCCTTCACCAAAGATTTCCTCGCGCGTCATAACATCCCGACGGCGGAATATCAGAACTTCACCGAGGTAGAGCCTGCTCTGGCTTACCTGCGTGAAAAAGGCGCGCCGATTGTGATTAAAGCCGACGGTCTGGCTGCCGGGAAAGGCGTTATCGTGGCGATGACCCTTGAAGAAGCGGAAGCCGCTGTGCAGGATATGCTGGCGGGTAACGCCTTTGGCGATGCGGGCCACCGCATCGTGATTGAAGAGTTCCTCGACGGTGAAGAAGCGAGCTTTATCGTGATGGTTGACGGTGAGCACGTCCTGCCGATGGCCACCAGCCAGGATCACAAGCGCGTAGGCAATGCCGACACGGGTCCAAACACCGGCGGGATGGGTGCTTACTCCCCTGCTCCAGTGGTCACTGACGAAGTACACCAGCGCACCATGGACCGCATCATCTGGCCAACCGTAAAAGGGATGGCGGCGGAAGGCAATACCTACACCGGTTTCCTCTACGCAGGCCTGATGATCGACAAGCAGGGTAACCCGAAGGTGATTGAATTCAACTGCCGCTTCGGCGATCCGGAAACTCAGCCGATCATGCTGCGCATGAAGTCCGATCTGGTTGATCTGTGTCTGGCGGCGTGCGAAGGCAAGCTGAATGAGAAAACTTCCGAGTGGGACGAGCGTGCCTCTTTAGGTGTGGTGATTGCTGCGGGTGGCTATCCGGGTAGCTACAACACCGGGGATGAGATCCACGGCCTGCCGCTGGAAGAGATTGACGGTGCGAAGGTTTTCCACGCCGGTACAAAGCTCTCTGACGATGACCGCGTGCTCACTAATGGTGGACGCGTGCTGTGTGCGACCGCGCTGGGTCATACCGTGGCAGAGGCGCAGAAGCGCGCCTATGCGTTGATGGCGGATATTCACTGGAACGGCAGCTTCAGCCGCCAGGATATCGGCTATCGTGCCATTGCGCGGGAGCAGGGAGAGTAATTTCACACCCTCACCCTAACCCTCTCCCAAAGGGAGAGGGGATTTACGTCAGAAACTCTTCTCTGTCGGCTGCCAGGTGCAGAAATCTTCGTTCGCCACCAGCAACAGCTGAGAGCCTTCCGGCGCTTCCAGCCATGCCACACTCACCTCCATAGATGAATGCCGCTGACGACGCTGAATGTGTTCGGTTGCCCAGGATTCAAGCTCAGGCTTCACTGTCTGCCCTTCGCAGGTGGTCACCGTGCCGTCGGCATGCCAGCGCCCCTGGCGCAGCACCACGCGGCCCTGACGCAGCGCATCGCTGGTCTGGCGAAGTTGTTCAGCACGGTAGCGGTAGAGGGCGACCTGATCGCTGGAAAGCTGCTGTTTCAGTCCACTGACCTCATGCTGCATAAAGCTCAGCTCGCCGTGGTCGTCAAAACGCACCTTCACGTGTTCGGGAGTCTTACTGTAGATATTCAGTTCAATGAGCGACAGCGCATCGCCCTGCCAGCGGTATTCTGCGGTCGAGGTATTGCCGTTATGCCACGGACTGAACGCGGTAAGCATATGCACTTCATCGCTGGAATCTTTGCGCCAGATCCTGACCGCACCCTGGTTGTCAGCGTAGCCGCTGGCGGTAAACGGGGGGAGTGAGGAATCATGACTACAGGCAGACAGCAACAGTACGCCTGCCAGCGCGAGCGGTCCACGCCAGAATGACAAAAGGGGCGTTGCCGCCCCTTCGTTAAAACTGTTCACTGCCACGCGTCTTACTTAACTGCGTCTTTCAGTGCTTTACCAGAAACAAATGCCGGCACGTTAGCTGCGGCGATTTTGATTTCTTTACCGGTCTGCGGGTTGCGGCCAGTACGCTCAGCGCGGTGGTTCACTTTGAAGGTACCGAAACCAACCAGTTGTACAGCATCGCCTTCTTTCAGAGACTCAGTAATAGCAGCCAGGGTAGATTCCAGAGCAGCTTTAGCCTGCACTTTAGACAGATCAGCCTTGTCCGCAATTACATCAATCAGTTGAGTCTTGTTCATAAGTTATCCTTTCAATGTGTTTATCGCTTGCTAAGCATCGAGTGCGACGAAAATGCCAAAAAAGCACTCTCCTGCATACACGCACCGATAGCCACTTTTTTTCGCCCCCCAAATGTAGACCAGACGGGGGGCGAAAGGGAAGAGTCGAGGAGTGACAAAACAGGCGTTAAATCACGTTTTGTTGTCTCATTGGTTAAAAATTATACCAATATTGCTCTCGCCGGCCTCGCGCAGGTCCGCGCGAAGCCCTTTGATCAGCTCAATATCACGTTCTTCACACTCCGCCAGCAGACGGAAAATTTCCCACTGAATATCCCATTCCTGTTCAACCGCCGGGTTAGCACGCAGCTCTTCGTCGGTCATTTCACGGCCTTCCTGGGTCATTTCCAGCATCGCGACGGTGGTGATGGATGCCTTACTGACTTCAATGGCGTGCTCCAGGGTTTCACCGCTCAGACGGGAGTGGATCAGCTCGCTCAACGCCACACAGGCATCGATAGCCGGGTAGACGCCATACAGGTCGTAATCGTCCGCCGCAGGAATTGCCTCTTCCAGCTTTTCAAGCTGAGAGTCGAAGTTTACCTTTGCGTCTTTGACCGTCAGCGTCTCCCAGATCAAATCCAGGATACGTCGATAAATCTGGCCTTCGCCAAACTCCGTTTGCTTACAGAACGCGGCATAGTTGGGGTACATGCGCTCGCACAGGCAAGCCATAAACGTCACGTGCTGCCAGCTTTCCAGCTTCTCAAGGCGCAGATGAATCGGGTTTTGTAACATGATGATGTCTCGAATCGAAAATTAGCCGCAGTTTACCTGAATCACGGCTGAATTTCCTGCCAACGAATGAATGCCGGACGTGAAGAGGCAACGGCGTCAGCCCAGCGGGTAGGCTCAGGTAAGCGGTAGCCCTTCATACAGCGTTGCACCCACGCCAGGGCGCTGTCCATGCTGACCCGATGCCCGGTTGCGATAAACAGCGGATTGCAGCGCGCTTTACTGCGCCAGACCCACGCCAGCTGCTCGCCTTTATGGATAAGCGGCGCCAGCGCGCCCGGTTCGGCAGAGAGCGGCTCAAATGCGCCGCACAGGCGTTTTTTCGCCACGCCGATGGTCGGCACGTCTACCAGCAGACCAAAGTGGCTGGCAACGCCCAGGCGACGCGGATGGGAGATGCCGTGCCCATCCACAAACAGCAGATCGGGTTTTTGCGAGAGTTGCTCCCACGCGGCCAGCAGCGCGGGATATTCGCGGAAGGAGAGAAAGCCGGGGATATAGGGCATGGTGGTGGCGATACGCGCCACCTTGTACTCCACCAGCTCCAGCGACGGGTATTTCAGCACCACCATCGCCGCTCGCGTCACTTCACCGCCTTGCTCAAACCCGACATCCGCCCCGCCAATGTATCGCGGAGGGTCCGTATCCAGACGATCCTCGCGGATCACCGATGAAGCCAGTTCGATTTGCTGAGCGCGTAGCGACGCGAGATCCATAACCACTCCTTACTTGTGATACTGGGCAGAAAGCCGATGCACCGCCTCCACAAATACGCCAGCGTGTTCTGGCGGTACATCCTGATGAATACCGTGACCAAGGTTGAAGACGTGGCCTTCGCCCTGGCCGAAACCAGACAGTATAGTCGACACTTCTTCTTCGATACGGGCAGGCTGTGCATAGAGCATGGACGGGTCCATGTTGCCCTGGAGCGCCACTTTATCCCCCACGCGACGACGCGCATCGGCAATATCAGTGGTCCAGTCGAGGCCCAGCGCATCACAGCCGGTGGCCGCCATCGCTTCCAGCCACTGACCGCCGCCTTTCGTAAACAGCGTTACCGGCACGCGGCGGCCTTCGTTTTCACGCAGCAGACCATCGACAATTTTGTGCATGTAGTACAGGGAGAACTGCTGATAATCACGCCCGGTCAGCACGCCGCCCCAGGTGTCGAAAATCATCACCGACTGCGCGCCCGCTTTAATCTGCGCGTTGAGATAGAGCGTGACGCTCTTCGCCAGCTTGTCGAGCAGGGCATGCAGGGCCTGCGGCTCTGCGTACATCATCTTTTTGATGACGGTAAAGGCTTTGCTGCTGCCACCTTCCACCATGTAGGTTGCCAGCGTCCACGGACTACCGGAGAAGCCAATCAGCGGCACGTCGCCTTTGAGCTCGCGGCGGATGGTGCGCACGGCGTTCATCACATAGCCCAGCTCGCCTTCCGGATCGGGGATCGGCAGCTTATCAACGTCGGCTTTGTTTTTGATCGGAGAGGTAAAACGCGGGCCCTCGCCGGTTTCGAAATAGAGCCCAAGGCCCATCGCGTCCGGAATGGTAAGAATGTCCGAAAAAAGAATGGCGGCATCGAGCGGGAAGCGGCGCAGCGGCTGGAGCGTCACCTCACAGGCCAGTTCGGCGTTTTTGCACAGCGACATAAAATCGCCCGCCTGCGCACGCGTGGCTTTGTACTCTGGCAGATAGCGTCCCGCCTGGCGCATCATCCACACCGGGGTGACATCAACGGGCTGGCGCAGCAGCGCACGCAGATAACGATCGTTCTTCAGTTCGGTCATTTTGCAGTTCCTTATTGCGTCAGTCCGTCAGTGTAACACTACTCATACTCGGCCCGACACATTGCCACGGTATCTTCTATCAGGCGACGCGCCACCGTTCCCGGCGGGGGCAGCAGCGGTAAATCGTCGTAGCGATACCAGTTCGCCTCCAGCAGCTCTTTCTGATCGATAACAATCTCGCCGCTGTCGTATTCCGCCATAAACGCGGTCATCAGGGACATCGGGAACGGCCACGGCTGCGACGTCACATAGCGCAGGTTTTTCACCTTAATGCCGCTCTCCTCCATCACCTCGCGCGCCACCGCCTGTTCCAGCGTTTCGCCGACTTCCACGAACCCGGCGAGGACGGTGTGAATGCCGTTGCGATGGCGGGTATGCTGCGCCAGCAGGATGGAATCATCACGGCGGATGGCGACAATGATGCACGGTGCGATTTGCGGGTAGTAACGTTCACGGCAGTGGCCGCAGAGCAGCGCCCATTCGGTTTTGCTCGGGTGCATGGTGTGGCCGCAGTAACCGCAGTATTTGTGCGAGCGGTAAAACTCCGCCAGCTGTACGCCGCGCCCCGCCAGCTGGAACAGGCCGACGTCCAGATCCAGCACCTGACGTACGGATCCCATATCCTGACGGCGCGCCTGTTGGATCAACCACACGGGATCGCCCTGCCACTCGCCGATCTTCAGCGCGGACTGGCCCACCAGATCGAACGTTTCCGCGGCACCGTAGGGCAACTCTCCTGAGGGCAGCCATAATTTTTGTTCGTGGCTGACGATCCACCAACCCAGATCTGATTTTTCAATAATACGATCCATATCTATTGCACTACCTTCGCTTCACTGACATGTTGTTAGCATTGTGGTTACATTTTGGATAAGCAGATCCCATTTTAAACCTTATGGAGTCGACCATGTTAAACCAGCTGGAAAGCCTGACTGAGCGCGTTGGAGGAAGTAACACCCTGGTGGATCGCTGGCTACATGTGCGCAAGCATCTCCTTGTGGCGTATTACAATCTGGTTGGTCTTAAGCCTGGCAAAGAATCCTTTATGCGACTCAATGAAAAAGCGCTGGACGACTTTTGTCAGAGCCTGGTCGACTACCTCTCCGACGGCCATTTCAACCTTTATGAACGCATTATCCGCGAAATGGAAGGGACAACGCCGTATTTAGCGGCCAGTAAACTCTGTCCGTTGCTTGAAGCCAACACCCAGCAGATCATGGACTACTACGATTCCACGCTGGAGAACGCTATCGATCACGATAACTATCTTGAGTTTCAGCAGGCGCTTTCCGACCTTGGCGAAGCACTGGAAGAGCGATTCACGCTGGAAGACAAGCTCATCGCCCTCGTGCTGGACAACAACCTGACTATCAGCACCAGCGATAACGTTGCGCGCCCTGCTTGAGTTCTTAATCGTTAACGAGTAATTTACAACCATTCGCCCCTCTGCGGAGGGGGATTTTTCTTGTCGGAGTGCCCAGTGTGAAAGCACGGGCTGAGACCGTTAATTCGGGATCCGCGGAACCTGATCAGGTTAATACCTGCGAAGGGAACAAGAGTCACACTGCTGTTGTATCGCCTTCGGGCGATCTTCTCTTGCTTCATCCGTCGTCTGACAAGCCATGTCCTTCACATCTGGAATGAGCTATGTCTACAACAAAACTGACCCGCCGCGAACAGCGCGAACACGCACAACGCTTCATCGACACCCTGGAAGGCACCGCTTTCCCGAACTCAACGCGCATCTACATCACCGGTTCACAGGCCGATATCCGCGTGCCGATGCGCGAAATCCAGCTCAGCCCGACGCTTATCGGCGGCAGCAAAGAGCACCCGCAGTTTGAAGACAACGAAGCCGTGCCGGTGTATGACACCTCCGGCCCGTACGGCGATCCTGATGTTGCTATCAACGTGCAGCAGGGTCTGGCAAAGCTTCGCCAGCCGTGGATTGACGCCCGTAACGACTGCGAAGAACTGAGCGTGCGCAGCTCGGCGTACACCAACGCGCGCCTGGCCGACGACGGTCTGGACGAGCTGCGCTTTACTGGCCTGCTGACGCCAAAACGCGCTAAAGCGGGCAAATGCGTAACCCAGTTGCACTACGCGCGACAGGGTATCGTCACGCCGGAGATGGAGTTCATCGCCATCCGCGAAAACATGGGCCGCGAGCGCATTCGCAGCGAAGTGCTGCGCCACCAGCATCCGGGTGAAGGGTTTGGCGCTCGCCTGCCGGAGAACATCACGCCGGAATTCGTGCGTGATGAAGTAGCCGCCGGGCGCGCGATTATTCCCGCCAACATCAACCACCCGGAATCCGAGCCGATGATTATCGGCCGCAACTTTCTGGTGAAGGTCAACGCCAACATCGGCAACTCTGCCGTCACCTCTTCCATCGAAGAAGAGGTGGAAAAGCTGGTCTGGTCGACGCGCTGGGGCGCGGACACGGTGATGGACCTCTCCACCGGCCGTTACATTCACGAAACCCGCGAATGGATCCTGCGTAACAGCCCGGTGCCGATTGGCACCGTCCCGATTTATCAGGCGCTGGAGAAGGTAAACGGTATCGCCGAAAACCTCACCTGGGAAGCGTTCCGCGACACGCTGCTGGAGCAGGCGGAACAGGGCGTGGACTACTTCACCATTCACGCGGGCGTACTGCTGCGCTACGTGCCGATGACCGCGAAGCGTCTGACCGGTATCGTCTCACGCGGCGGTTCGATTATGGCGAAATGGTGCCTTTCCCATCATCAGGAAAACTTCCTCTACGAGCACTTCCGCGAAATCTGCGAGATCTGCGCCGCTTATGACGTTTCTCTGTCGCTGGGCGATGGCCTGCGTCCTGGCTCCATCCGTGACGCGAACGACGAGGCGCAGTTTGCCGAGCTGCACACGCTGGGCGAGTTGACCAAAATCGCCTGGGAGTACGATGTGCAGGTGATGATTGAAGGCCCGGGCCATGTGCCGATGCAGATGATCCGCCGCAACATGACCGAGGAGCTGGAGCACTGCCACGAAGCACCGTTCTACACCCTGGGGCCGTTGACCACCGATATTGCGCCGGGCTATGACCACTTCACTTCCGGGATCGGCGCGGCGATGATCGGCTGGTTCGGCTGCGCCATGCTCTGCTACGTGACGCCGAAAGAGCACCTCGGGCTGCCAAACAAAGAGGACGTGAAGCAGGGGCTGATCACGTACAAGATTGCCGCCCACGCGGCGGATCTGGCGAAAGGCCATCCGGGCGCGCAAATTCGCGACAACGCCATGTCCAAAGCGCGCTTTGAATTCCGCTGGGAAGACCAGTTCAACCTGGCGCTGGATCCGTTCACCGCCCGCGCCTACCACGACGAAACCCTGCCGCAGGAATCGGGCAAAGTCGCGCACTTCTGCTCCATGTGTGGGCCGAAGTTCTGCTCGATGAAAATCAGCCAGGAGGTGCGCGACTACGCCGCCGCGCAGACCATTGAAGTCGGCATGGCAGACATGTCCGAAACCTTCCGCGCCAAAGGCGGCGAAATCTACCTCAAAAAGGAGGAGGCGTAATGTACCAGCCCGATTTCCCACCTGTCCCCTTCCGCTTAGGGCTTTACCCGGTGGTGGACAGCGTGGCGTGGATAGAGCGCTTGCTGGAGGCAGGCGTTCGCACCCTCCAGCTGCGCATCAAGGATAAACGCGACGAAGAGGTGGAGGCCGATGTGGCCGCCGCTATCGCGCTGGGACGTCGCTACCACGCCCGCCTGTTTATCAACGACTACTGGCGGCTGGCGGTTAAACACCAGGCGTACGGCGTGCATCTGGGACAGGAAGATCTGGAAACGACCGATCTCAACGCAATCCGTGACGCCGGTCTGCGGCTGGGCGTTTCCACCCACGATGATATGGAGATCGACGTGGCGCTGGCGGCCCGCCCCTCCTACATCGCCCTCGGCCACGTTTTCCCGACGCAAACCAAACAGATGCCGTCTGCCCCACAGGGTTTGGCTCAGCTGGCAGCCCACGTTAAGCGCCTTGCCGATTACCCCACCGTCGCCATCGGCGGGATCAGCCTTGAACGTGCGCCCGCCGTGCTGGAAACCGGCGTCGGCAGTATCGCCGTCGTCAGCGCTATCACCCAGGCCGCAGACTGGCAGGCCGCCACCGCACGGCTCTTACAACTGGCAGGAGCAGGCGATGAAAGATCGTGATTTTATGCGCTACAGCCGCCAGATCCTGCTGGAGGATATCGCCATTGACGGGCAGCAAAAGCTGCTCGCCAGCCGGGTACTGATTGTCGGTTTGGGTGGCTTGGGCGCGCCCGCCGCGCTGTATCTGGCCGGGGCGGGCGTGGGAACGCTGGTACTGGCCGATGACGATGAGGTACACCTCAGCAACCTGCAACGGCAAATCCTCTTCACGACAGAAGATGTTAACCAGCCTAAAGCACAGGTTACGCGCAAGCGGCTGAACCAGCTTAACCCCGATATTGAACTGGTGGCGCTCCAGACGCGGCTGAGCGGAGAAGATCTGCAACGCGAAGTTGCCCTTGCCGACGTGGTGCTGGACTGCACGGACAATATGGCGACGCGTCAGGCCATTAATGCGGCCTGTGTTGCACAGAACACGCCGCTGATCACCGCCAGCGCAGTCGGTTTAGGCGGGCAGATAATGGTGCTTACGCCGCCGTGGACGCAGGGCTGCTACCGCTGCCTGTGGCCGGACGAGGCTGAACCGGAGCGTAACTGCCGCACGGCTGGCATTCTTGGGCCGGTGGTGGGCGTGATGGGTACCCTTCAGGCGCTGGAAGCCATCAAGTTGCTCAGCGGCATGGAAACAGAGCGCAACACGCTCCGGCTGTTCGACGCCCGTTCCAGCGGCTGGCGCCATCTGGCGTTAAACCGCGCCAACCGCTGCCCGGTATGCGGAGGCCGCGATGCGCATTCTGTTTAACGATGAGCCGATGACGTGCGACGACGATCTCACCGTTGCCGCCCTGCTCGACACGCTGCGCCAGCTGAAGCCGGGAACGGCGCTGGCGCTCAATCAACAGATCCTGCCGCGCGAGCGGTGGGAACATCAGCAGGTCAATGAAGGCGACCAGATCCTGCTGTTTCAGGTTATCGCTGGGGGCTGAGATGTTACGTATTGCCGACAAAGTCTTTGATTCACATCTGTTTACCGGAACCGGAAAATTCGCCTCCCCGCAGCTAATGGTGGATGCTATTCGTGAAAGCGGCAGCCAGCTGGTGACGCTGGCGATGAAGCGCGTGGATCTGCGTCAGCACAACGATGCCATTCTTGGGCCTTTACTGGAGGCAGGCGTGACGCTCTTACCCAATACCTCCGGTGCGAAAACGGCCGAGGAAGCAATTTTCGCTGCGCATCTGGCCCGGGAAGCGCTCGGCACCTGCTGGCTGAAGCTGGAAATTCATCCGGACGCCCGCTGGCTGTTGCCCGATCCGATCGAAACCCTGAAAGCGGCAGAGACGCTGGTGCAGCAGGGATTCACCGTTCTGCCCTACTGTGGTGCCGATCCCGTGCTGTGTAAGCGTCTGGAAGAGGTCGGCTGCGCGGCCGTGATGCCGTTAGGGGCGCCCATTGGCTCCAACCAGGGACTGGAGACCCGCGCGATGCTGGAGATCATCATCGAGCAGGCGACCGTGCCCGTGGTGGTGGATGCGGGCATCGGCGTACCCAGTCATGCCGCGCAGGCGCTGGAGATGGGGGCCGATGCGGTGCTGGTCAATACCGCGATTGCGGTGGCCGACGACCCGGTGATGATGGCGCGTGCGTTCCGCCTTGCCGTGGAGTCCGGTCTGCTGGCACGACAGTCCGGCCCCGGCTCGCGCAGCTTTCAGGCGCAGGCCACCAGCCCGCTGACCGGTTTTCTGGAGGCACTCTGATGGCTACCTTTATCGATCGCTGGCGTCAGCTTAACTGGGACGATATTGCCTTACGCATCAACAGTAAAACCTCTGCGGACGTAGAGCGGGCATTAACAGCCCGGCATGTGACCCGCGAGGATTTGATGGCCCTGCTTTCTCCGGCAGCAAGCGCATACCTTGAACCGATGGCGCAGCGCGCGCAACGCCTCACCCGCCAGCGCTTTGGCAACACGGTGAGCTTTTACGTGCCGCTTTATCTCTCTAACCTGTGCGCCAACGACTGCACCTACTGTGGCTTCTCAATGAGCAACCGCATTAAGCGTAAAACGCTGGATGAGCATGAGATCGCCCGCGAGTGTGCGGCTATTCGTGAGATGGGTTTTGAACATCTCTTACTGGTGACGGGTGAACATCAGGGCAAAGTGGGGATGGACTATTTTCGCCAGCATCTTCCGGCCATCCGCCGCGAATTTGCCTCATTGCAAATGGAAGTGCAGCCTCTGTCGCAAGAGGAATATGCGGAACTGAAAACCCTTGGGCTGGACGGCGTAATGGTTTATCAGGAAACCTACCATGAGGCGACCTATGCCCGACATCACCTGAAAGGGAAGAAGCAGGATTTCATCTTCCGGCTGGAAACGCCGGACAGGCTGGGGCGCGCCGGTATCGATAAAATTGGGCTGGGCGCGCTTATCGGTCTGTCCGACAGCTGGCGGGTTGACTGCTATATGGTGGCGGAGCATCTGCTGTGGCTACAGCAGTACTACTGGCAAAGCCGCTATTCCATCTCATTCCCACGGCTGCGTCCGTGTACGGGAGGCATTGAACCCGCCTCGCTGATGGATGAGCGCCAGCTGGTGCAAACCCTGTGCGCATTTCGCCTGTTCGCGCCGGAAGTGGAATTGTCGCTCTCCACGCGTGAATCCCCCGCGTTTCGCGACCGCGCGATCCCTCTGGCGATCAACAACGTCAGCGCCTTTTCCAAAACGCAGCCGGGCGGTTACGCGGACGATCGCCCGGAACTGGAACAGTTTGCACCGCACGACGGACGACGGCCCGACGCGGTGGCGGAAGCCCTGACTGCACAGGGGCTACAGCCCGTGTGGAAAGACTGGGACAGCTGGCTGGGAAGAGCTTCGCATTTGCGCTGAAACCGCCTGCAACAACGCGGAAAGGTTACGAGACGGCTCGTAAGATCAACGCCGGGCGATTGAGGAGATCTGCCCGGTTTTATTAGGATTAACCACGTCAGCAACGGACGCTGACCAGGGTGAAAATGCTTCTTCCTCGTTTCGCCCTGCCCTCCGCCCCTTAAACAAAATTTCAATTGATAAAATAAATACGTCGTTTCTTATCTACTCTTAAGATAAATCAACCCGTCGGAAATCGCTTTCTGTATAATTTACTACCAGCAATCTGACAGTGACTATGCTGAGGATATCGACAGACGCAACGCGTCTACCATCTGGATTGATGCACAACTCATGGCACTCCACAGTAAAAAGCTCTCTTTCACCCGACCAATTATGGTCAGCTTCGCGGGGATTCTGTTCAGTTTCGCGATAATCGCGATCCTGGTCATCCTTTCACAATGGAAGGATTTTATTGAGGATTATCATAAAATTAATGGTAACTTCACCCATAATCTGGCGGTGAACTATACCGAATCCATCCTGCGAGAAAATGACTATATTCTTGGTCGCGCTGCGATGTACTACGCCCGTGAAGACAGAGTGAATCAGACGATAAATATCGATCCAGCACAGGGTTTGCAGATGTTAATGCATTTGCAGAATCTGATGCCGACGGTGTCGTCTATCTCTCTTGCGGACACCGAAGGGCACCATCTGCGCGCGCCGGAAGTAATGCTAACGGAGAAGAGTAGGTCGTTCGACGCACGAACACGCCCATGGTTTATCGGGCAAGCGGAAGCCAGCAACTTTCCTCACTACACCCGCCCCTATCTGGACTATTTCACCCAACATCCTACGGTCACCCTCTATAAACCGGTCATTTCACCGGAAGGCCGTCTGAAGGGCACGCTCGCTTTCCATCTTGATTTAACCTCCATGGGGTATACCCTGCGCCAGATGGTGGCACCGGTTCAGGGTGAGTTTTTTGTCGTGGAACGTGACGGCGCCGTTGTGCTGCATCCGGACACGGGGGCGCTCTTTAAGCAGTACGTAAGCGAAGCGCTGATGGACAAAATGACCAGCGGCGAAGGGCATCTTTTCGACCCCAAAAGTAAAACCTGGTATTACTACTACTCTTTCACCAATCCGGACTGGTTTGTGATTTATCGGGTCTCCGATGCCACGCTTTCCGTCATCACCCGGCATGAAACCACCGTCGTCGGCTGGGGATTTGCGCTGGCGGCAATCATCATCATTCTGTTCGGGCTCTACCTGCGCCATGCCTCGCGTTCTGTGCTGATGAACATTATCAACGCCATCAAAACCGGAGACGTCAATCAGGCGCCACGTCTTGAGGCGATGCTCAGCCATACCATTCGAACCAATAAGGAACGTGAGATGGCCTATGTCCGTCAGGCCACCCATGATGCGCTGACAGGCTGCAAGAACCGCCGTGCTTTCGACAACGATGTGGATGAGCTGCTGACCGCTCATCAACCCTTCGTTCTTGCGCTGGTCGATATCGATAACTTCAAATCTATTAACGACACCTGGGGCCACCTGAGCGGGGATATTGTTCTGCGCAGCGTGGCGCGCGAAGGTATTCAGATCATGCAGCCGCACCACGTTTCCGTTTACCGCTACGGTGGGGAAGAGTTCGGGGTGATTTTCCCGGCCGAGCTGATGAACTCCGCGCACGCGCTACTGGAAGCCTGGCGCACCGCCGTGGAAAAACGGACCTGGCGGGAAGAGAACCTGCGAGTAACCTTCAGCGCGGGGGTGGGAGAGTGGCACTTCGAACCGCTGGAACAATTTATCGGCAACGTAGATGAAGCGCTGTATACCGCTAAACAACAGGGTAAAAACCGCATCGTAAACACGGCTAGCCGATAATACCCTTCCTGAAATTCCGCCCGTTAAGACGGGCAGAATGCTTTCATGTATAAAATTGTAACCGGTTTCAGAAAAATGCCGATTTCTTTGTGATGCCTGACACACAATCGCGGTAAAGCGGTTGTTGAAGCGGTCTGCGCGGGATAATTATCAATAAACACATGTAGATCGAGGCTGACTATGAAGAACATCGTTTTATGCTGTGCAGCGGGAATGTCAACCAGCATGCTGGTTCAACGTATGAAAGATGCCGCGCAGAAAAAAGGAGTCGAAGTAACCATTAAAGCCGTTCCGGTCGCGGAGTTTAAAGATAACATCGCGACGGCTGATATCGTATTACTGGGGCCACAGGTTAAATACGAACAGGCAAAACTCCAGGCGCAGGCCGATCCGCTCGGAAAAAAGGTCGCGGTTATCGACATGATGGATTACGGCATGATGAAAGGTGATGCCGTACTGGAAAAAGCGCTCAAGCTGCTGGAGTCATAATGGAAGACTTAGAAACCACAATCATGGAGCTACTGGTCAATGCAGGTGCGGCGCGCAGTGCGGCCCTGACAGCGTTGCAGATGGCGCGAAAAGGTGACTTTGACGAAGCCGAGAAAGCGATGGAAGAGTCGCGTGAATATGTGAAACATGCGCATACGATCCAGACGCAGCTCATCGGTCTTGACGAAGGGACCGGGAAACTTCCGGTTAACCTGATCACCGTTCACTCTCAGGACCATCTGATGAACGCGATGGTTATTCAGGATCTGGCGGGCGACATGATTGAGCTTTATCGACGCATCCCGCTGGTAAACTGAAAATGCAGATATAAAAAAACCCGCCGAGGCGGGTTTTTTATTTACGGCATCAACGATTACTCGTTGTCGGAACCGCCCAGACCTGCGTTCAGCAGTTCTGCAAGGCTCGCGGATGCATCTTCGGCAGTCACCTGCGGTGCAGCTGGCAGTTCGCCCGCTGCGCGACGACGCATACGATCCTGGTGGTACGCATAACCGGTACCGGCCGGGATCAGACGACCCACGATAACGTTCTCTTTCAGACCGCGCAGTTCATCACGTTTACCTGCAACAGCCGCTTCGGTCAGGACACGAGTGGTTTCCTGGAACGATGCAGCAGAGATGAAGGACTCGGTTGCCAGAGACGCTTTGGTGATACCCAGCAGATCGCGTGCAAAGGTCGCACCGATTTTGCCGTTCGCTTCCAGATCGCGGTTAGCGATCTTAACGCGTGAGTATTCAACCTGCTCGCCTTCCAGGAAGTCGGAGCTGCCCGCGTTTTCGATGGTTGCTTTACGCAGCATCTGACGAACGATAACTTCGATGTGCTTATCGTTAATCTTAACGCCCTGCAGACGGTATACGTCCTGTACTTCGTTAACAATGTAACGAGTAACAGCATGCACACCACGCAGACGCAGGATGTCGTGCGGCGCTTCTGGACCATCGGAGACCACGTCACCACGTTCCACGCGTTCACCTTCGAACACGTTGAGCTGACGCCACTTAGGAATCATCTCTTCGTACGGCTCGCTGCCATCTACTGGCGTGATAACCAGACGGCGCTTACCTTTGGTCTCTTTACCGAAGGAGATGATACCGCTGATTTCAGCCAGGATAGCAGGCTCTTTCGGACGACGTGCTTCGAACAGGTCCGCAACGCGTGGCAGACCACCGGTGATGTCCTTGGTACCGCCGGATTCCTGAGGAATACGCGCCAGGGTGTCACCAGAGCTGATCTGTACGCCATCTTCCAGCTGTACAATCGCTTTACCCGGCAGGAAGTACTGCGCAGGCATATCGGTGCCAGGGATCAGAACGTCGTTACCCTGAGCATCAACGATTTTCAGTGCAGGACGCAGATCTTTACCACCGGTAGTACGTTCAGCAGAATCCAGAACCACCAGAGAAGACAGACCGGTCAGCTCGTCGGTCTGACGAGTAATGGTCTGGCCGTCGATCATGTCAGTGAAGCGGATGAAACCACTTACTTCGGTGATAACCGGCATGGTGTGTGGATCCCAGTTTGCTACGGTTTCGCCGCCGGCAACCTGCTCGCCATCACCTTTCGCCATAACCGCACCGTAAGGCACTTTATAGCTCTCTTTGGTACGACCGAATTCGTCGATCAGCTTCAGCTCGGTGTTACGAGAAGTCACAACCAGCTTGCCTGCGGAGTTAACAACAGACTTCGCGTTGCTGAGCTTGATGCTACCTTTGTTTTTCACCTGGATGCTGGATTCAGCAGCCGCACGAGATGCCGCACCACCGATGTGGAACGTACGCATCGTCAGCTGTGTACCCGGCTCACCGATGGACTGTGCCGCGATAACGCCGATAGCCTCACCTTTGTTGATGATGTGGCCACGCGCCAGGTCACGACCGTAGCAGTGCGCACACACACCAAAGTCGGTGTCACAGGATACAACGGAACGCACTTTCACAGAGTCAACAGAGTTCGCTTCCAGCAGGTCACACCACTGTTCGTGCAGCAGAGTGTTGCGTGGAACCAGAATGTCTGCGGTGCCCGGCTTCAGGATGTCTTCCGCGGTCACACGACCCAGTACGCGATCGCGCAGCGGCTCTTTAACATCACCACCCTCGATAACCGGGGTCATGGTGATACCTTCGAGGGTGCCACAATCGTCTTCGGTGACGACCAGATCCTGCGCAACGTCAACCAGACGACGCGTCAGATAACCGGAGTTCGCCGTTTTCAATGCGGTATCCGCCAGACCTTTACGCGCACCGTGCGTGGAGATGAAGTACTGGAGTACGTTCAGACCTTCACGGAAGTTCGCGGTGATTGGCGTTTCGATGATGGAGCCATCTGGCTTCGCCATCAGACCACGCATACCTGCCAGCTGACGAATCTGTGCCGCAGAACCACGCGCACCGGAGTCGGCCATCATGTAGATGCTGTTGAAGGAGACCTGCTGCTCTTCTACGCCGTCACGGTTAATCACGGTTTCGGTTTGCAGGTTATCCATCATCGCTTTGGATACACGATCGTTCGCCGCAGCCCAGATATCGATAACTTTGTTGTAACGTTCGCCTGCGGTTACCAGACCAGACTGGAACTGCTCCTGGATCTCAGCAACTTCAGCTTCCGCTTCAGAGATGATCTCGTGTTTCTTCTCTGGGATGACCATGTCATCGATACCAACAGATGCACCTGAACGCGCTGCATAAGCAAAGCCGGTGTACATTGTCTGGTCAGCGAAGATAACGGTCGGCTTCAGGCCCAGAATGCGGTAACAGGTGTTCAGCATTTTGGAGATCGCTTTCTTGCCCAGCGCCTGGTTGACGATGGAGAAAGGCAGACCTTTCGGTACGATCATCCACAGAATCGCACGGCCAACGGTCGTGTCTTTCAGGCTGGTTTTCGCCACGAATTCGCCGTTTTCATCTTTTTCGTATTCGGTGATACGCACTTTAACGCGCGCATGCAGAGAGGCCAGGCCAGCGCGATAAATACGCTCAGCTTCTTTCGGGCCAGTCAGCACCATGCCTTCGCCTTTGGCGTTAACACAGTCACGGGTCATATAGTACAGACCCAATACAACGTCCTGAGAAGGAACGATGATAGGTTCACCGTTCGCTGGAGACAGGATGTTGTTGGTAGACATCATCAGCGCACGCGCTTCGAGCTGGGCTTCCAGCGTCAGCGGTACGTGAACAGCCATCTGGTCACCATCGAAGTCGGCGTTATAGGCCGCACAAACCAGCGGGTGCAGCTGGATCGCTTTACCTTCGATCAGGACTGGCTCAAATGCCTGGATACCCAAACGGTGCAGAGTTGGTGCACGGTTCAGCAGTACCGGGTGTTCGCGGATCACTTCGTCCAGGATATCCCAAACGACAGCTTCTTCACGCTCAACCATTTTCTTAGCGGCTTTGATGGTGGTGGCCAGGCCACGCAGTTCCAGCTTGCCGTAGATGAACGGTTTGAACAGCTCCAGAGCCATTTTCTTCGGCAGACCGCACTGATGCAGACGCAGGTATGGACCTACGGTGATTACAGAACGACCGGAGTAGTCAACACGCTTACCGAGCAGGTTCTGACGGAAACGACCCTGCTTACCTTTGATCATGTCGGCCAAAGATTTCAGAGGACGTTTGTTAGAACCGGTGATCGCACGACCGCGACGACCGTTATCCAGCAGGGCATCTACCGCTTCCTGCAGCATACGTTTTTCGTTGCGTACGATGATGTCCGGCGCAGCCAGATCCAGCAGACGTTTCAGACGGTTGTTACGGTTGATCACGCGACGGTACAGATCGTTCAGATCCGACGTTGCGAAACGACCACCATCCAGCGGAACCAGCGGACGCAGATCTGGCGGCAGAACCGGCAGAACGGTCAGGATCATCCACTCTGGTTTGTTACCAGACTGTACGAACGCTTCCAGCAGTTTGATACGCTTGGTCAGCTTTTTACGCTTGGTTTCGGAGTTGGTTTCGTTCAGCTCTTCGCGCAGAGTTTCACACTCTTGCTCCAGATCCATGCTCTTCAGCAGGGCCTGGATAGCTTCCGCACCCATCTTCGCGTCGAATTCGTCACCGAACTCTTCCAGCGCGTCCAGATACTGTTCTTCGGTCAGAATCTGGTTACGTTCCAGATTCGTCATCCCGCCTTCGATCACAACATAAGATTCGAAGTACAGAACACGTTCGATATCGCGCAGCGGCATATCCAGCAGCAGGCCGATACGGGACGGCAGAGATTTCAGGAACCAGATGTGAGCAGTTGGAGACGCCAGCTCAATGTGGCCCATACGCTCACGGCGTACTTTGGTCTGGGTCACTTCAACGCCGCACTTCTCACAGATCACACCACGGTGTTTCAGGCGCTTGTACTTACCGCACAGGCACTCGTAGTCTTTTACTGGCCCGAAAATACGCGCACAGAAAAGGCCGTCACGCTCAGGTTTGAACGTACGGTAGTTGATGGTTTCCGGCTTTTTAACTTCACCAAAAGACCATGAACGGATCATGTCTGGCGAAGCCAGAGCAATTTTGATCGCATCAAACTCTTCGGTTTTAGTCTGCGCTTTCAGAAACTTTAATAAATCTTTCACGGATTTGCTCCCGTCGGAGTTAGCACAATCTGGTGTCGGGGGTTAACCCGACACCAGTGACCTGTTTGAGCGAGAATTACTCGTCTTCCAGTTCGATGTTGATACCCAGCGAACGAATCTCTTTCAACAGTACGTTGAAGGATTCTGGCATGCCCGGTTCCATCTGATGGTTGCCGTCTACGATGTTCTTATACATCTTAGTACGACCATTCACGTCATCAGACTTAACGGTGAGCATTTCCTGCAGGGTGTATGCTGCGCCGTATGCTTCCAGCGCCCACACTTCCATCTCCCCGAAGCGCTGACCACCGAACTGAGCCTTACCACCCAGCGGCTGCTGAGTAACCAGGCTGTAAGAACCGGTAGAACGAGCGTGCATCTTGTCGTCGACCAGGTGGTTCAGTTTCAGCATGTACATGTAACCTACGGTTACCGGACGCTCGAACTGTTCACCGGTACGGCCGTCAAACAGCGTAATCTGACCAGACGTTGGCAGACCACCCAGTTGCAGCAGCTCTTTAATTTCAGCTTCTTTTGCACCGTCGAATACCGGCGTTGCAATTGGCATACCCTTACGCAGGTTTTCCGCCAGACGCAGAACTTCATCATCGCTGAAGGTGTTCAGGTCGACTTTCTGACGCACGTCGGTACCCAGATCGTAGGCACGCTGGATGAACTCGCGCAGTTTCGCGACTTCTTCCTGCTGCTTCAGCATGGCGTTAATCTTGTCGCCGATACCTTTCGCAGCCATACCCAGGTGGGTTTCCAGGATCTGACCGATGTTCATACGAGACGGTACACCCAGTGGGTTCAGTACGATATCTACCGGCGTACCGTTAGCATCGTGCGGCATATCTTCGATCGGGTTGATCTTAGAGATAACACCCTTGTTACCGTGACGACCTGCCATCTTGTCACCAGGCTGGATCTGACGTTTAACAGCCAGATACACCTTAACAATCTTCAGCACGCCTGGTGCCAGATCGTCGCCCTGAGTGATTTTGCGGCGTTTCGCTTCGAGTTTTTTCTCGAACTCGTGTTTCAGTTCGTCATACTGCTCAGCCAGCTGTTCCAGCTGATTCTGTTTCTCTTCGTCGGTCAGGCCCAGCTCCAGCCAGCGATCGCGTGGCAGTTTGTCGAGCTTCTCAGCTTCAACGCCACCGGCAACCAGCACCGCATAGATACGGCTGAACAGACCCGCTTCGAGGATTTGCAGTTCTTCAGACAGGTCTTTCTTAGCCTGTTTGAGCTGCATCTCTTCGATTTCCAGCGCACGCTTATCTTTCTCAACGCCGTCACGAGTGAAGACCTGAACGTCGATAACCGTACCGGAAACACCGTTTGGTACGCGCAGAGAAGAGTCTTTAACGTCAGACGCTTTCTCACCGAAGATAGCACGCAGCAGTTTCTCTTCTGGCGTCAGCTGGGTTTCGCCTTTCGGTGTAACCTTACCAACCAGAATGTCGCCGCCGGTCACTTCCGCACCGATGTAAACAATACCGGATTCATCCAGTTTGGAGAGCGCAGCTTCACCCACGTTAGGGATGTCGGCAGTGATCTCTTCTGGCCCCAGCTTGGTGTCCCGGGACACACAGGCCAGTTCCTGAATGTGGATGGTGGTGAAACGATCTTCCTGAACCACACGCTCGGAGACGAGGATGGAGTCTTCGAAGTTGTAACCGTTCCACGGCATGAACGCTACGCGCATGTTCTGACCGAGCGCCAGTTCACCGAGGTCGGTGGACGGACCGTCTGCCAGCACGTCGCCGCGCTCAACTGGCTCACCCAGAGATACGCAAGGCATCTGGTTGATACAGGTGTTCTGGTTAGAACGGGTGTATTTGGTCAGGTTGTAGATGTCGATGCCCGCTTCGCCCGGATACATCTCGTCTTCGTTAACTTTGATAACGATACGGGATGCGTCAACGTACTGAACGGTACCGCCACGCTTAGCAACTGCTGTAACACCGGAGTCAACGGCAACAGCACGTTCCATACCGGTACCAACCAGCGGCTTATCAGCACGCAGAGTTGGAACGGCCTGACGTTGCATGTTCGCACCCATCAATGCACGGTTGGCGTCATCGTGTTCCAGGAACGGGATCAGGGACGCACCGACGGATACCACCTGTTGGGTGGATACGTCCATGTAGTCAACCTGGTCGCGGCTGAACAGGCTGGATTCGCCTTTGCTACGGCAGGTAACCAGATCTTCTACAAAGTGGCCTTCGTCATCCAGGTTGGAGTTCGCCTGAGCGATAACGTAGTTGCCTTCTTCGATAGCAGACAGGTAATGAATTTCGTCGGTAACCACACCGTCGGTCACTTTACGATACGGGGTCTCAAGGAAACCGTATTCGTTTGTCTGTGCGTACACGGACAGGGAGTTGATCAGACCGATGTTTGGACCTTCAGGCGTTTCGATTGGACATACGCGACCGTAGTGAGTCGGGTGTACGTCTCGAACTTCAAAGCCTGCACGTTCACGGGTCAGACCGCCTGGGCCGAGTGCAGAGATACGACGTTTGTGCGTGATCTCAGACAGCGGGTTGTTCTGGTCCATGAACTGAGACAGCTGGCTGGAACCGAAGAACTCTTTCACTGCCGCAGAAATCGGCTTGGCGTTGATCATATCCTGAGGCATCAGGGTATCCAGATCGCCCAGAGACAGACGCTCTTTCACCGCACGCTCTACACGAACCAGGCCAACGCGGAACTGGTTTTCCGCCATTTCGCCTACGGAACGGATACGACGGTTGCCAAGGTGGTCGATATCATCGACTTCGCCTTTACCGTTACGGATATCGATGAGCTTCTTCATCACTTCAATGATGTCGTCTTTGCTCAGGATACCGGAACCTTCGATTTCGTCGCGCAGCAGAGAACGGTTGAACTTCATACGACCTACCGCGGACAGATCGTAGCGGTCTTCGGAGAAGAACAGGTTCTCGAACAGGCTTTCAGCCGCTTCGCGAGTTGGTGGCTCACCAGGACGCATCATGCGGTAGATTTCAACCAGCGCGCTCAGACGATCGTTGGTTGGGTCGACGCGTACAGTCTCAGAGATGTACGGACCGTGGTCCAGATCGTTGGTGAACAGCGTTTCGATACGTTTGTGGCCAGACTGGCTCAGCTTAGCCAGCAGATCCAGGCTCAGCTCCATGTTCGCCGGGCAGATCAGCTCGCCAGTTGATTCATCAACGTAATCTTTCGCGGCTACTTTTCCTGCAATGTATTCAACCGGAACTTCGATGTGTTTGATATCATCTTTTTCCAGCTGGCGGATGTGGCGCGCGGTGATACGGCGACCTTTTTCCACATACACTTTGCCGTCGGCTTCGATGTCGAACGACGCGGTCTCACCACGCAGACGTTCCGGCACCAACTCCATCTGCAACTTGTTGTCGCGGATTTCAAAGATCACTTTCTCAAAGAACAGGTCCAGGATCTGCTCAGTGGTATAGTTCAGTGCACGCAGAATGATGGTTGCAGGCAGCTTACGACGACGGTCGATACGGACAAACAGGTTGTCTTTTGGATCGAATTCGAAGTCCAGCCATGAACCACGGTAAGGAATGATGCGTGCGTTATACAGTACTTTACCGGAAGAGTGCGTTTTACCTTTATCGCTGTCGAAGAAGACGCCCGGGCTACGGTGCAGCTGGGAAACGATAACACGCTCAGTACCGTTGATAACGAAAGTACCGTTGTCCGTCATGAGTGGAATTTCACCCATGTAGACTTCTTGTTCTTTAATGTCTTTTACGGTGCCTTCCGGCGCTTCGCGCTCGTAGATCACCAGACGCAGTTTTACGCGCAGCGGTGCGGAATAGGTCACGCCACGGATCTGACATTCCTGAACGTCAAACACCGGTTCGCCAAGGCGGTAGCTGACGTACTGCAGCTCGGAATTACCGCTGTAGCTCTGAATCGGGAACACGGAACGGAAGGCTGCTTCCAGGCCGTACTGCCCTTCAGGATCTTGCTCGATAAACTTCTGGAACGAGTCAAGCTGGATAGAAAGGAGATATGGAATGTCCAGAACTTGTGGACGTTTACCAAAATCCTTACGAATACGTTTTTTCTCGGTATAGGAGTAAACCATAGGGTTCCTCAGCTCGCTGACAAGTCGACCCATCTGTCCGACGAAGGGACAGTTTGTGCAACACCATTTTGTGGACCGGAAAATTGAATACTTTCCGCAATACCTGTTGCTATCACGCTTAAACCATTTCATTGCGATTTACACAGAGCGAGCACCCTGTCGCAGTATATTAAGTCGTCGATAGAAACAAGCATTGTCAGGACAACCAGCAGTCAAACAGTGTGAAATGCTGCTGATGCCTTACAGCGCAAAAAGGCTGGTGACTAAAAAGTCACCAGCCATCAGCCTAATTACTTAGGCTGCAACCAGAAAAGTTGGCTTATTTAACTTCAACTTCAGCGCCAGCTTCTTCCAGAGATTTTTTCAGTGCTTCTGCGTCGTCTTTGCTCACGCCTTCTTTCAGCGCAGCTGGAGCAGATTCTACCAGGTCTTTAGCTTCTTTCAGACCCAGGCCAGTTGCGCCACGTACTGCTTTGATTACAGCAACTTTGTTCGCGCCAGCAGCTTTCAGAATTACGTCGAATTCAGTTTTTTCTTCAGCAGCTTCAGCCGGGCCCGCAGCTACAGCTACAGCAGCAGCAGCAGAAACACCGAATTTTTCTTCCATTGCAGAAACCAGCTCTACAACGTCCATTACGGACATAGCTGCTACTGCTTCAATGATTTGATCTTTAGTGATAGAC
Source organism: Enterobacter sp. DSM 30060 (assembly GCF_013375955.1). Classification (NCBI taxonomy): domain Bacteria; kingdom Pseudomonadati; phylum Pseudomonadota; class Gammaproteobacteria; order Enterobacterales; family Enterobacteriaceae; genus Enterobacter; species Enterobacter sp. DSM 30060. The sequence goes on along the minus strand of NZ_CP056118.1, from coordinate 2,002,669 downwards.
ATTTAAATTGTTCCTGAAAATCAGAATAAGTTTATACGTAAGCAAATGCTTTATAAAGATAACTGCGATTAAGCAGCTTCTTTCGCATCGCGTACAGCAGCCAGAGTGCGAACCAGTTTGCCAGCCGCAGCTTCTTTCATGGTTGCCATCAGGCGTGCAATTGCTTCTTCGTAGGTCGGCAGGGTGGCCAGGCGATCGATTTGCGATGCCGGGATCAACTCACCTTCAAAGGCTGCAGCTTTGACCTCAAATTTTGCATTCGCTTTCGCGAACTCTTTGAACAGACGAGCAGCAGCGCCCGGGTGTTCCATAGAGTATGCAATCAGGGTCGGACCAACAAACGTGTCTTTCAGGCACTCGAACTGAGTACCTTCAACTACGCGACGCAGCAGGGTGTTACGAACAACACGCATGTATACGCCAGCTTCACGACCTGCTTTACGCAGTTCAGTCATTTTGTCTACAGTAACGCCACGGGAATCCGCAACTACTGCAGACAGCGCGCCTTTGGCTACTTCGCTGACTTCAGCAACAATCGCTTGTTTGTCTTGAAGATTTAAAGCCATTAGCTTTGCTCCTGGATGTTTGCCGGAACTCATGTTCCGGAACTCACTTCACTCGACCCAACGGGAAGAGCGTCTTAATACGGTGAGCAGAAACAAGCCAGAGTATTTAAAATAATCTTAGCGTTCTGTCACCGTCTACGCAGGGGATTAAGTTTCTTGCGAAACACCTGCGGTCTTCGACGGAGGCCTGGATAGGCCAGGCTCCAACGAACAATTCTTTTAGCCGCTAACTTTTGTTAGCAAACGTGGGGGTAAGATTGTAGACAAAATCACCGCCCACGTAAAGGCATTAGTTTGCAGCAGCGCTCAGGCCAGCCTGGTCAACTGCAACACCTGCACCCATGGTGGTGGAGATGCTAACTTTCTTGATGTACACGCCTTTCGCCTGAGTTGGTTTAGCTTTTTTCAGCGCAACCAGCAGAGCTTCCAGGTTTTCTTTCAGTTTGTCAGCGTCAAAGTCCACTTTACCGATGGTGGTGTGGATGATGCCGTTTTTGTCGTTACGGTAACGAACCTGACCTGCTTTAGCGTTCTTAACCGCTTCAGCAACGTTAGGAGTTACAGTACCCACTTTCGGGTTTGGCATCAGGCCGCGTGGACCCAGAACCTGGCCCAGCTGGCCAACAACGCGCATTGCATCTGGAGAAGCAATAACAACGTCAAAGTTCATTTCGCCTTTCTTGATCTGATCAGCCAGATCTTCCATACCTACCAGTTCAGCGCCGGCAGCTTTAGCCGCTTCAGCGTTTGCACCCTGAGCAAATACAGCTACGCGTACGGAACGGCCAGTACCGTGTGGCAGTACAGTTGCGCCACGAACGTTCTGATCGGATTTACGAGCGTCGATGCCCAGGTTAACGGCAACGTCAACGCTTTCAACGAACTTAGCAGTTGCCAGTTCTTTCAGCAGAGCGATAGCTTCGTTGATGTCGTACTGTTTGGTCGCATCAACTTTGTCACGGATCACGGACATGCGCTTGGTCAGTTTAGCCATTTCTTAGTCCTCCACTACCAGGCCCATGGAACGTGCAGTACCTTCAATGGAGCGAGTCATCGCTTCAATGTCGGAACCAGTCATGTCGGCAGCTTTGGTCTGCGCGATTTCCTGCAGCTGAGCGCGGGAAATTTTACCCACTTTGTCTTTGTTCGGCTTACCGGAACCAGACTTGATGCCCGCTGCTTTCTTCAGCAGAACTGCTGCTGGAGGGGTTTTGGTAACGAAAGTGAAAGAACGGTCAGCGTAAACAGTGATTACAACTGGGATTGGCAGACCTTTTTCCATGGATTCAGTTTTGGCGTTGAACGCTTTACAGAATTCCATGATGTTCACACCCTGCTGACCCAGAGCTGGACCAACTGGTGGACTTGGGTTCGCCATACCTGCTGCAACCTGCAGCTTGACGTAGGCTTGTACTTTCTTAGCCATTCTAAAATCCTCTGATTGGGTAATAACGCCTCGGAGAGGCTCCCCGTGAATAAAATTCGTTTTACGGGTCGGAACCCATAAAAACAAAAGGCGCGAAATTGTATTCCAATCTCGCGCCCTGTGCAACGATTAAATCGTCGCTTTTTTGATCGCTGCTTAGGCTTTTTCTACCTGAGCAAAGTCCAGCTCTACCGGGGTCGCACGACCAAAGATAGAAACGGAAACTTTCAGGCGGGACTTCTCGTAGTCCACTTCTTCGACGACGCCATTAAAGTCAGCAAACGGACCGTCGTTAACACGAACCATCTCACCCGGTTCAAACAGCGTTTTCGGACGCGGTTTATCACCCACCTGCTGGAGGCGGTTCATAATCGCATCAACTTCTTTGTCGCTGATTGGCGCCGGACGGTCAGATGTGCCGCCGATAAAGCCCATCACGCGTGGTACGCTGCGCACCAGGTGCCAGCTCGCGTCGTTCATCACCATCTGAACCAGCACGTAACCCGGGAAGAATTTACGCTCGCTTTTGCGACGTTGGCCGCCACGGATCTCAACCACTTCTTCGGTCGGAACCATAACTTCGCCAAATAACTCTTCCATATTGTGTAATTTGATATGCTCACGCAGCGACGTAGCTACGCGGCCTTCAAAACCGGAAAACGCCTGAACGACGTACCAGCGCTTTTTAGGGGCTTCAGACATCTCAGAACCTCAGGCCAGTGATAAAGGATACCAGGCGAACCAGAATACCATCCAGTCCCCACAGGATCAGTGACATTACAGCGGTTACCGCCGCTACAATCAGCGTGGTGTGCAATGTTTCCTGGCGAGTCGGCCAAATGACCTTGCGGACTTCGGTACGCGCTTCGCGGGCAAACGCAACGGTCGCTTTGCCTTTCGTCGTCAACAGCGCGACACCACCCGCCGCAGCAATCAGAATTACCACTGCAAGCGCGCGTAGCGGCAGCATCATGTCACGATAAAGATAGTTGCCGACAATCGCCACAATCAGCAGCACGGCTACAACTACCCATTTCATCGCTTCCAGGCCGCGCCCGCTCCCTTGAGCTTCGGTATTCGCACTCATAAACCAACCTGTCAGAAGTATTCTACAAACATTTTCACCCCGCGAGTGCGAGGCAAACCAATCGAAATGCTATTCGCTTTTCGTATTATACGCTCTCCGCAGAGCCTGTCTCAGCAATGATTATGACAAAATTAATCACTGATGAGCCAGGTTCTGATGTGAAAGCGTGCAAAAAGGGCATCAAATGATGCCCTTTTATTGCGCATTGCGTCAAATGTTATCAGCGATTAGCCGAGAACTTTAGCAACAACGCCCGCGCCAACGGTACGGCCGCCTTCACGGATTGCGAAACGCAGACCGTCGTCCATCGCGATTGGGTGGATCAGAGTCACAACCATCTTGATGTTGTCGCCTGGCATTACCATCTCTACGCCTTCTGGCAGTTCGATGGTACCGGTCACGTCAGTTGTACGGAAGTAGAACTGTGGACGGTAGCCTTTGAAGAACGGAGTATGACGGCCGCCTTCGTCTTTGGACAGAATGTACACTTCAGATTCGAACTTGGTGTGTGGCTTGATTGAGCCTGGCTTCGCCAGAACCTGACCACGTTCGATTTCTTCACGTTTGATACCACGCAGCAGAACACCAACGTTCTCACCAGCACGGCCTTCGTCCAGCAGTTTGCGGAACATTTCAACGCCAGTACAGGTAGACTTCGCAGTCTCTTTGATACCAACGATTTCAACTTCTTCACCAACTTTGATGATACCGCGCTCTACACGACCGGTAACAACGGTACCACGACCGGAGATGGAGAATACGTCTTCGATTGGCAGCAGGAATGGCTTGTCAATCGCACGCTCTGGTTCTGGGATGTAAGAATCCAGGAAGCCAGCCAGTTCGATGATTTTCGCTTCCCACTCTGCGTCGCCTTCCAGCGCTTTCAGCGCGGAACCACGAACGATTGGAGTGTCGTCGCCTGGGAAATCGTACTGAGACAGCAGTTCACGGACTTCCATCTCTACCAGTTCCAGCAGCTCTTCGTCATCAACCATGTCGCATTTGTTCAGGAACACGATGATGAAAGGAACGCCTACCTGACGACCCAGCAGGATGTGCTCACGAGTCTGAGGCATAGGGCCGTCAGTCGCAGCAACAACCAGGATCGCGCCGTCCATCTGCGCAGCACCGGTGATCATGTTTTTAACATAGTCGGCGTGGCCTGGGCAGTCTACGTGTGCGTAGTGGCGAGTCGGGGTGTCATACTCAACGTGAGAGGTGTTGATGGTGATACCACGAGCTTTTTCTTCTGGTGCGTTATCGATCTGATCGAAAGCACGAGCAGCACCGCCGTAGGTTTTAGCCAGTACGGTAGTGATTGCAGCGGTCAGCGTTGTTTTACCATGGTCAACGTGGCCGATAGTACCGACGTTAACGTGCGGTTTTGTACGTTCAAACTTTTCTTTAGACATCGATTGTCCCTCTAAGACACGGATAAATCGGTGATATCACCACATCAACCAGGCGAAAATGCCTGAACTGTTGAATACATTTACATTGAAACAGAGAGAAAGGGAGGGAGAAGTGAAGTGGTGCTGATACCCAGAGTCGAACTGGGGACCTCACCCTTACCAAGGGTGCGCTCTACCAACTGAGCCATATCAGCACGTATTGGAGCGGGCAGCGGGAATCGAACCCGCATCATCAGCTTGGAAGGCTGAGGTAATAGCCATTATACGATGCCCGCATCCTGAAACTCGGCTACCCAGTTCTTTCTGTAACAAAAAAAGAGATTTCTCTCTTTTCTGTTCGAGCTGGTCAATTTTTCCAACCAGCTCCGGCGGCGTTGACGCTGCCAGAAAGTGGTGGTGGGGGAAGGATTCGAACCTTCGAAGTCTGTGACGGCAGATTTACAGTCTGCTCCCTTTGGCCGCTCGGGAACCCCACCGGACTTGATGGTGCCGACTACCGGAATCGAACTGGTGACCTACTGATTACAAGTCAGTTGCTCTACCTACTGAGCTAAGTCGGCATCAAGTAGCGCGCATTCTATGGAGACCTGCGCAGTCATGCAACTAAAAAATTGCATAAAACGTTCTTTCGCTCACATTTTATTCGAAACCAGGGCTAACCGCTGTAAATTCATCCGCTCGCGATTAAAAATCCAACATGAACGCCTGATTTCGGCACGCTATAGCCCCGGGTGATGCCTGCCCGGTTAAGCATCGCTTTCCCATATTTTTTCTTATTATTCCTCTCATCTGGTGTTAACCTCCTGCCCATTGTCCAAAATTAACTATGTGATGAGCCCGCACCCGCCGTTTCGTGATGGTTCACAGAAGCATGCTTATGAGCAAAAAAGAGCAAACGTTAATGACGCCCTATCTTCAGTTTAACCGTAGCCAGTGGGCAGCCCTGCGTGACTCCGTCCCTATGACACTGACGGAAGGTGAAATCGCACGGCTAAAAGGGATAAACGAAGATCTCTCCCTGGAAGAGGTGGCAGAAATCTATCTCCCCCTCTCTCGCTTGCTTAACTTTTACATCAGCTCCAACTTGCGTCGTCAGGCCGTACTGGAACAGTTCCTCGGCACGAACGGTCAACGTATTCCTTATATCATCAGTATTGCGGGCAGCGTGGCAGTGGGTAAAAGTACCACCGCGCGCGTGCTACAGGCGCTGCTGAGCCGCTGGCCGGAACACCGCAGCGTGGAGCTGATCACCACCGACGGCTTCCTGCATCCCAATGAGGTGTTGAAAGAACGCGGCCTGATGAAGAAGAAGGGCTTCCCGCTCTCTTATGATATGCACCGCCTGGTAAAGTTTGTCTCTGATTTAAAATCGGGCGTGCCGAACGTTACCGCACCGGTCTACTCGCATCTGATCTACGACCGCATCCCGGATGGTGACAAAACGGTGGTGCAGCCCGACATCCTGATTCTGGAGGGCTTAAACGTACTGCAAAGCGGGATGGATTACCCTCACGATCCGCATCACGTGTTTGTCTCTGACTTCGTCGATTTCTCAATTTATGTGGATGCGCCTGAAGATCTGTTGCAACGCTGGTATATCAACCGCTTCCTGAAGTTCCGTGAAGGGGCGTTCACCGACCCGGATTCTTACTTCCACAACTACGCTCAGCTCTCTGAAGAAGAGGCTATCAACGTGGCGACCGGGCTGTGGAATGAGATCAACTACGTCAACCTCAAAGAGAACATCCTGCCGACGCGCGAACGTGCAAGCCTGATCCTCACCAAGAGTGAGAAACACGCCGTTGACCAGATTCGTTTACGGAAGTAGATCTCAGACGTAAAAAAACCGGCTTATCGCCGGTTTTTTCCTTTATGCATGCGGCTTTTCGCCGTTTTCATCCTGATCGACCGCGAAGCAGGCCACCAGCTGTCCGCCATAATCTTTCAGTTGTGGCTGCAACTGCGTACACGGACCGAAGCGGCGACGGCAGCGGGCGTTGAACGCACATCCCGGCGGCGGGTTAAGCGGGCTTGGTAACTCGCCGGTCAACTTAATGCGCTCACGACGGTCATCCGGGTTCAGTCGCGGCGTCGCAGACAGTAGTGCCTGAGTATATGGATGACGCGGGTTATTAAAGATCTGATCTTTCGTCCCCTTCTCTACGCAGCGTCCCAGATACATCACCATCACCTCATCGGCAATGTGCTCAACCACAGACAGGTCATGGGAGATGAAAACGTACGACAGCCCAAGATCCTGCTGTAAATCCATCATCAGATTCAGCACCTGCGCACGCACGGATACGTCGAGCGCCGAAACCGGTTCATCGGCAATCACCACGTCCGGGTCGAGCATCAGACCACGGGCGATGGCGATACGCTGACGTTGACCGCCAGAGAACATATGCGGATAGCGATCGTAATGCTCGGTTTTCAGGCCCACCTTCGCCATCATCGCCAGCGCTTTTTCACGACGCTGCTCTTTGCTCAGGTTGCTGTTGATCAGCAGCGGCTCTTCCAGAATCTGCCCCACTTTTTTTCGCGGGTTCAGCGAACCATACGGATTCTGGAACACAATCTGGATTTTCTGACGTCGCAGTTTCTGCGCCTGCGGATCGTGCTTGAGCAGATCCTGGCCCTGATAGTAAAGCTCGCCGCCAGTCGGAACTTCAATCATCGTTAACAGACGGCCCAGCGTGGACTTCCCACAGCCAGATTCCCCTACCACCGCCAGCGTTTTTCCGCGTTCGAGAGTAAAGGAGACACCATCCAGCGCTTTTACCAGGCGCTCAGGAGCAAAGAGGCCCTTCTTCACCGGGTAATGTTTTTTCAGGTCGATGGCCTGCAACAGCATTTGTTGCGTACTCATAGTGTTGGCCTCCCGGCATCATCGAGTGGGTAGTGGCATTTCGACTGACGTCCGTCAGCTAACAGGTTCAGCTCCGGCTCGTCGACGCGGCATTTATCCGTCGCATACGGGCAGCGCGGGTTAAGCAGACAGCCCTGAGGACGGTCATATTTACCCGGTACCACCCCCGGCAGCGAGGCCAGACGCGCTTTATCCTGCGCGAACTCCGGCAGCGCGCGCAGCAGCGCCTGCGTATAGGGATGACGCGGGGCCCGGAAGATATCGTGTGAACTCCCGGTCTCCACCACCTGGCCTGCATACATCACAATGATTTTGTGTGCCGCTTCAGCCACCAGCGCCAGATCGTGCGTAATCAGCACCAGCGCCATATTCTCTTTCTGCTGCAACTCCAGCAGTAGCTCAATAATTTGCGCCTGAATGGTCACGTCCAGCGCGGTTGTCGGTTCATCGGCAATCAGCAGTTTTGGACGACAGGCAATGGCCATCGCGATCATTACACGCTGACTCATCCCACCGGACAACTGGTGCGGATAAACGTCCAGACGCGATGCCGGATCGGGTATACCCACCTGCGTCAGCAGGTCAATAGCGCGCTGGCGACGGGTTTGCTTGTTACCGCCCTGGTGCACCTTAATGGCTTCCATAATCTGGAAACCCACGGTGTAACACGGGTTCAGACTGGTCATCGGGTCCTGGAAGATCATCGCCATTTCCGCTCCCACCAGTTGGCGGCGCTGTTTTTCGGAAATGCGCTGCAGATCCTGACCATTGAACTCCAGGCTTTCCGCCATTACGCGGCCGGGATAATCAATCAGCCCCATGATTGCCAGTGAACTCACTGACTTACCGGAACCGGACTCCCCAACGATACCAACCACTTCGCCCTGATTTACGCTATAGCTGATGCGGTCCACAGCACGAAACGGTGTGCCTTCATCGCCGAAGTGCACCGATAATTTATCTACATTTAATAACGCCATCTCGTGCCTCTTACTGCTTCAGTTTGGGATCAAGTGCATCACGCAGACCATCACCCATCAGGTTAAATGCCAGCACCGTCAGCAGAATCGCCAGACCCGGGAAGGTGACGACCCACCAGGCGCTTTGCGCGAACTGCAACACGTCGGAGAGCATGGTGCCCCATTCCGGTGTTGGCGGCTGCGCACCCATGCCAAGGAAGCCAAGAGCGGCCATATCGAGAATGGCGTTAGAAAAACCGAGCGACGCCTGAACAATCAGCGGTGCAAGGCAGTTAGGAAGAATATTGACGAACATCTGGCGCATCGCCCCCGCACCCGCCACTCGAGATGCTGTCACATAATCGCGGTTCACCTCGACCAGCACGGCCGCACGGGTTAATCGGACATAGTGAGGAAGCGCAACGAACGTTAGCGCGAGCGCGGCATTGCCTATCGAAGGACCAAAGACCGCGACCAGCACCAGGGCCAGCAGAAGGCTTGGCAATGCCAGCATGATATCGACGATACGCATGATGACGTTATCAACGATGCCGCCGAAGTAGCCCGCCACCAGACCAAGCACAACGCCCATGATCAGCGACAACACCACCACGAGACAGCCAACCAGCAGAGAGAGGCGCGCACCGTACATCAGACGAGACAGCACATCGCGGCCAACGTCATCAGTACCGAGCAGGTGCGTCAGGCTACCACCTTCCTGCCAGGCCGGTGGCGCGAGCAGCGCATCACGGAACTGGTCCGCGGGGTTATACGGCGCAAGGAAGTTCGCAAACACCGCAATCAGGATCATGATGGAAACATATACCAGCCCGACGACCGCGCCTTTGTTGCGCTTGAAGTAGTGCCAGAATTCCTGCATCGGCGTCATTGGCACCGGTGCGGTAACCGCTTTATTTTGAGTAACTTGTGACATGATGGCCCCTTACTTCTTATGACGAATACGCGGGTTCACCACGCCGTACAGCAAATCGACCAGCAGGTTGACGAGGATAATCATCGTCGCGACCAGCAATACACCGCCCTGCACAACCGGATAGTCACGGCGTTGCAGCGCATCAATCAACCAGCGTCCAAGGCCTGGCCAGGAGAAGATGGTTTCGGTCAGGATCGCCCCGGCCAGCAGCGTACCGACCTGCAAACCGATAACGGTCACCACCGGCAGCATGGCGTTACGCAGGGCATGAATGATGATGACGCGCATACGGGTCAGACCTTTAGCGCGGGCAGTACGAATATAATCTTCGCCCAGCACTTCCAGCATGGAGGAACGAGTCATACGCACGATCACCGCAAGTGGGATGGTGCCAAGCACCATTGCAGGCAGGATCATGTGCGCAACCGCATCAATGAAGTTGCCCTCTTCGCCCCAGATCGCCGTATCAATCAGCATAAAGCCGGTTAACGGGTTGGTGTCGTCAAGGAAAACCATATCGCTGACACGTCCGGAGACCGGCGTCAGGTTCCACTGCACCGAGACCAGCATGATCAGCATCATGCCCCACCAGAAGATAGGCATGGAGTAGCCGGTCAGTGCCAGGCCAACGGCGGTGTGGTCGAAAATAGAGCCACGCTTAACGGCAGCCAGCACGCCGACGGGAATCCCCACCGCGGTCGCGAAGATCATGGCGCAGATGCCGAGTTCCAGCGTCGCCTGGAAACGCGGCACGAACTCGTCCCACACCGGAAGACGGCTTTTCAGTGAAATCCCTAAATCGCCGTGTAATACGCCCCAGATGTAGTGGAGGTACTGCTGCCACATCGGCTTATCAAGGCCGAGTTCAGCCAGCAGTTGCGCATGACGTTCAGGGGAGATACCACGCTCGCCCGCCATAATCATCACCGGATCACCCGGGATCATATGGACGAAGGCAAAAGTGAGAAGGGTGATACCGATAAACGTCGGGATAACCAGTCCCAGACGTCGGAGGATGAACTGCAACATAACCCGGATTCTCTCTGATGACGCACGCTCAGTAGCGTGACGTCTGTATTGCTCACAAATGTAAATTCCCTCTCCCTTCGGGAGTGGGTTAGGGTGAGGGGATGCATGCACGCCCCTCACCCCTGCCCTCTCCCACAGGGAGAGGGAGAACACCCTACTTATTATTCAACAGACACGTTTTCGAAGTGGTGTTTGCCCAGTGGATCGACCACGTAGCCCTTCACTTCTTTACGCACTGGCTCGTACACGGTGGAGTGAGCAACAATCAGCGCCGGAGCCTGATCGTGCATGACAACCTGCGCTTGCTTGTACAGTTCGATACGTTTGTTGTGATCATCGGTCGCACGCGCCGGCTGGATCAGGTCTTCAAACGGCTTGTAGCACCAGCGAGAGTAGTTGGAACCGTCTTTCGCTGCCGCACAGCTGAACAGGGTCGCGAAGAAGTTGTCCGGATCCCCGTTGTCGCCGGTCCAGCCCATCATGACCGCCTGGTGTTCGCCCGCTTTGGCGCGTTTCAGGTACTCGCCCCACTCGTAGGTCACAATTTTGGCCTGTACGCCAATCTTCGCCCAGTCAGCCTGAACCATTTCCGCCATACGACGTGCGTTCGGGTTGTAAGGACGCTGTACCGGCATCGCCCACAGCTCAACGGTGAAACCTTTATCCTGGCCCGCTTCTTTCAGCAGCGCTTTCGCTTTCTCAGGATCGTAGGTGTAGTCCTTAATGTCGTCGTTATAGCCCCACATGGTTGGTGGGATCAGGTTCTTGGCCGCAACGCCAGCGCCCTGGTAAACGGCTTTGATGATCGCTTCTTTGTTCACCGCGTAGGTCAGCGCCTGACGCACTTTCACGTCATCGAACGGTTTCTTCTCGGTGTTGAAGGAGAGATAACCCACGTTCAGGCCCGCCTGCTCCATCAGGTTGATATTTTTATCCTGCTTCATGCGCGCGATGTCAGCCGGGTTTGGATACGGCATCACCTGACATTCGTTTTTCTGCAATTTTGCGTAACGCACGGATGCGTCAGGCGTGATGGAGAAGACCAGACGGTCGATCTGCGGCTTGGTGCCCCAGTAGCCCGGGAAGGCTTTATACAGAATACGGGAATCTTTCTGGTACTGAAGCAGCTGGAACGGGCCGGTACCGATTGGGTTCAGGTCCACTTTTTCCGGCGTGCCGGCTTTCAGCATGTTGTCCGCGTACTCTTTAGAGAGAATAGAGGCGAAGTCCATCGCCAGGTCAGCGAGGAATGGCGCTTCCGGACGCGTCAGCACGAACTGAACGGTTTTATCGTCCACTTTTTTCACTTCAGCAATCAGGTCTGGCAGACCCATCCCTTCGAAGTATTCATAGCTGCCGCCAGACACTTTATGGTACGGGTTCTGGGCATTTTTTTGACGGTCGAAGGAGAACACTACGTCGTCGGCGTTAAAGTCGCGCGTAGGTTTGAATTCTTTGCTGTCCTGCCACTTCACGCCCTGACGCAGGTGGAAGGTATAGGTTTTACCGTCTTCGCTGATATCCCACTTTTCAGCCAGGCCAGGAATCACTTCCGTGGTACCGGTTTTAAATTCAACCAGACGGTTATAGATCGGTACAGAGCTTGCGTCGTAAGTCGTACCAGAGGTAAAGAGCTGTGGGTTAAAGCCTTCCGGAGAGCCTTCAGAACAGTAAACCAGGGTTTTTGCCTGTACGCTTGCTGCGACGGTCATGGCCACCAGGCTCAGACCAAGCTTCAGCATCCCTGACTTCTTCAAGGAAATACTCATTATTGTGCTCCAATGTGATGTTTTGCTTTGTTGTGTTACGCCGCCTGACCTTTATTTATTTTTTACCCGGTCCGGTCGGTGATGCCCGAGGGCGTTAAAAGGGATAGAGAATCCTTTCAGAAGAGCGTTTGAGTTGCAGCGCAGATCCTCCCTGAAATGCCCCTCGTGCCCTACAATCTGTCAACAGAATGTGAAAACGTCAATACAGGTGGCGGGGATTTACGTGGAGTGTGAGAAACCGCAAACAAAGATTAAAAAAACTCTGAATGCCAGTTTTCAGCAGAGAAATTTATGCTACTCGCCATGTTGCAGCACAAACCCCTCCCTATTTCGCAACACCCAGTGATTAAGTTTTATTCAGAATGGGTAAATTTTCTTACAGAATGGTGATTATCTGAGCACTAAATACCGCGAACGTTAAAACGCACAGCGAAAAATGCTGAGGTTATCCATAAGCAACGCGAAAAAAGATCAAACTATATATAAAAAAATACAATGGATTATGTCACAAAACCGCAAGCAGGCGGGGGGAAGCAGGGCTAAGGGGTATTTTGAGGACTCGTGTGGGGTAACGCGTTAATGCAAAAAGGGCTAACCTTGCGGTTAGCCCTTTTTAGAATGTGGTCGGCGAGAGAGGATTCGAACCTCCGACCCACTGGTCCCAAACCAGTTGCGCTACCAAGCTGCGCTACTCGCCGAATGCGGAGCGCATCTTACTGCTGAGGTGCGCCCTCGTCAATCCCTTATTTTCAAAAAGCCATTCAACTGGCGATATTCTCGCCAGACCAGCTACTGCGCGGCTTTTGTGGTGTTATCAGGGAGTTTACACCAGTTGTTGTTTTCGTTAATCCCACCGTTCGGTGAGGTATAGCCGAGACAGCCCATAATAGTGTCGTACAGCTCAACGTGACGGCGCGGTACCTTAATCTCTGCCTGCTGTTTCAGGTGGGCAAACATTTTGGCTTTGTCCGGGTTTTCCAGATACTTGTCCGACATCCACATGATCATCGGCACGCGGAACTGCTCTGGTGGCGCCAGCTTACGCGGCGTACCGTGTAAATGCTCTTTCTCGTTGATGGACTCACCGTGGTCGGCCGCGTAGATCACAATCGCTTTCTTATCGCGAAGCTGGTCAATCACCCGGCTGAGGAAGGTATCCACATACAGAATCGAGTTATCATAGGCATTGATCAACTCCTGCTTGCTACAGTTCTTGTTAATGCCGACGCACTCAGGCGTCCATTTGGCGAAATCGCGCGTGTAACGCTGATAGTAGCTGTAGTGTGACCCTTTGGTATGCAGAACAATAAGGTGCTTACCCTGCGGATGGTTTTTCAGCGACTGTTCCATCTCAGAGAGCAGCAGCATGTCATCAACGTTCTTTCCGCGGTTACGCGGCTCGGCGCCAATCTGCTCGCGGTAGGCGATGTTATCCGCCATGGTGTTGGTGTAGAACCACATCTCACTTTGCATGGCGAACAGATCGGAGCTAAATCCAAGCTGCTTCAGAACAGCAAACACGTTTTGCTCTTTGAGAGTGCGCTGAGGGTTATCACTCGCACCGCCCTCGCGAACAAACATACAGCGCAACGAGAGCTTCGTGGCGGTATCGCAGGAGTAGCCGCGGTATGCCACCAGATTCTTTTCCTGCGCCAGTTTCGGGGTGGTATCGCGGTCATAACCGAGAATACCCATATGATCCCAGCGCGTCGTTTCGCCGATAACGAAGACCACGTAAGTATCATCCAGCCCGTCAGCCGGAGCCTGGTAGGTGAACTTTTTGGTCGGGTTAATCAGCGATTTCACATCGCTGGATTCGTCCGCCTGAGCCCAGGCATAAAGACCTAACGCCGACAGCCAGTTAGACGGCAGGTACGAGTTAGCCACCACGCCGCCGTAGCTTGGCATATCCACGCCTGTCGCTTTTTCGATCCGTTTTTGCTGCTTTTCCATCAGGCGAATAGGCGCCCATACCAGCAGACCCGCCAGAAGAACGACGGCGACGTTGCGGATGCGCTGTCCCCGGGTACGCAGCTGGCGTAACAGGGTGTAGCGACAGGTGTTACTCCAGATAAAGAAGAGCGGGATCAGGCAGGTCAGAATCGTCCACAGGATGAACCCTTGACCCACCACCTCTTTCGAGAGGTCGATGTCCGTGGTCATCACCGAGGCCACAATACCGTAGCCAATGACCACGTTCATGAATGTCATGTAATAGCTTGCGGCGGCGGAGATAATCACCACCAGCGAGGCCAGAATTTGCCATGTACGACGGCCAAAGAGAGAGAGCAGGCGTAACAGGAAGAAGGTCGCCAGAATTGAGCCAAACACTTCAATCGCGGCAAAAATTCCATTTCTTACAGTGAGGTGTTCGAAATAACCTTCCACTCGTCTGAACAGCACCGCGCCATTCAGAAACAAACCGATATAGACAGCCAGCATCAGACACAATCTTTGCTGGGTAAGAGACCTAATATATTTCATGCAAACAACCCTGGGGGAAGGGGTATAAAAACCCGCCGAATCTCAGTGAGAAAGCTGACAGAGTAAGTAGATGCGAGAGAAACCGTTATCAGAAACGTCTACAAGCGCGATAAGTAGACCACAGCAGGGAAGAAAAGTGGCAGCAGAGAATGTGAATCGATGAAGATTTTTACAAAATAGCAAGTCCGGAAGCGATTTAGAAATAAATAAAAGAGGCCCTGCGGCCTCTTTTCATCGCATCATACATGCGCTTCTTTATACAGTTCGCGCTGCGGCTGACGGATCGTGGTGGACAGCGCCAGCGAAATAATCAGCAAAGCGAATATCACGCAGAAGGTCACGTAGAAGCCGCCAAACAGCGAGGCAATCAGTGAACCGCAAATACTGCCGATACCGAAGCCGAGATAAATGACGCCGTAGTTTTTCGCCAGGTTGTTCAGGCCGAAGAACTCGCTCACCAGTGACGGGAAGACGGTAATAGTGCCGCCAAAGTTAAAGGCTACGCAGGCAATTGCTGCAAAGAATGTCGCCTCGTTCAGCGGAGCGAACAGCAGAGCTGCCATACCCACCAGGGAGATGACCTGCCCCAGCGTAATCACACGGATACGGGCGATTTTGTCAGACAGGATACCCAGTACCAGACGACCCGAGAGGTTAGCGATGGAGATGACCGTTACCGCGTTCGCCGCCGTCGCCGCGTCCAGTTTTACCATCCCCTGCGCGATATCTTTCGCCACACCGATGACATACAGACCGCTCATGCAGGCCGTCAGGAACATCACCGCCAGCATCCAGTACTGCGGCTTACGCATGGACTGAGCGAGGGTGAAATCGTTCTCCACCACGCCGTTAACGGTTTTCACTTCCTGCTGTGGCGCATCTTTCATCAGCGTGGCGCCGAAGAGGATCATTACCAGCACAATCACGCCCCAGATCATAAAGGTTTTCTCAAGCCCCACCGAGGCCAGCAGATGGGAGTCAATGAATTTGAACCCCAGGCTGCCCAGGCCATATGAACCAATGGCAAACGCGGAGATAAGCCCTTTACGCTCCGGGAACCACTTCACGCAGTTAGACAGCGTCAGCAGATAACCTGCGCCGTCCGCCAGACCCACCAGCACCCCGGCGCTTAACCACAGCATCATCAGGTTGTTTGAATGTGCCGTCAGGAAGAAGCCCACGCCCAGCAGGATCCCGGAGGCCATGGTTACGCGCTTCACGCCGAAGCGCTCCTGAAGTTTGCCCGCCACGGAAGAGGAAATCGCTAATCCAAGGCTCAGCAAGCCGAAGGAGAATGCCACCTGGCTTATCGGTGCGCCGAGCTTATCGGACAGGGCGCTGTTAAACAGGCTCCAGGTATAGACCGAGCCCAGTGCGAACTGGGTAACGATGGTGCCGAAAAGCGTCAGCCAACGCGTGCGGTTATAAGTTGATGTGTTCATGGCAGTGTCCTGCAAGAGAAATTAAGGAAGTTCGCTGAGGACACGATAAACAAAACCCCAAAACGCCAGGGGTAAAACGGCATGAAATGCAGGAGATACGGAATGAAATGCCTGGAAGCGGGAATGAATGACCTTGCCGGAAAAGAAAACGCTTAAAGGTGAGTGACCACTATCACCACAGCCCGCGCCGTTATTGTATTAAATATGTTACCGCAGCGTTTAAAAAAGTAACAATCCTAAAATTTGGCGCTTAAGCCCAGGGTGTACAAATATTCTTCCTCCGACTGCTGGTTGTAGCTGATCTTCGCCCAGGGATGTAAATCACCATACTGCGTATCAACGCGCCACCCCAACGAGTTCACGCTGGCATGCCAGAGGGGATCGGTAAGCGGCTGCGTGGTAGTTACCTCACCAAATGCATTCACCGTTGCAGGGGGAGCGCCATCAGTGCGCCACGCCATGACGGGGCCGGTGGTAAAATGTCCCGCCACGGGAAAATTCCAGCCAACGCTCAGAACGGTTTCCGCATCTGAACCGGATGGGTCGTTCAGGGCAAAGCCCGCAGCATTCTGCGAATGGTTGATACGCTCCGCGAGAATATCTTCATAACGAGGTTGGTGATCGGCGTCCCATGTATAACGTTCCGTCGTATTACTTTGTGCATCTGAAACGATATATTCCTGTTGCCACGCAAAAGCGGTGTTACATATAAGCAGGCAGGCTGAGACACCCACCAGGCCAGAAGCAGCATGGCGACCACTGATTTTTTTTAACATCATCAAAGCGACTCCAGAAAGAGCCGAGTTCGGCGATATATGTCATTGTTCGAAGAGGTATTAGGGCGTATAGCCCTGTATTAACTATTGCCTCTTTAGCAAACACGTCAAGCCGGGCAGATTGAAATTTTTGCGTTTACCGTATCAGGAAGGGAGATGACCTATGCAACGTTGCGGCTGGGTAAGCCAGGATCAGCTTTATATCGATTATCACGACAAGGAATGGGGCGTGCCGGAAACCGACGGTAAAAAACTGTTTGAAATGATTTGCCTTGAAGGCCAGCAGGCCGGGCTGTCGTGGATCACCGTTCTGAAAAAGCGTGAGAACTATCGCAAGGCCTTCCACCATTTCGATCCGGTTGCGGTGGCCGCCATGACCGACGAAGACGTGGAAAGGCTGGTTCTGGATACCGGTATCATCCGCCATCGCGGTAAAATTCAGGCCATTATTGGTAACGCGCGTGCTTATCTGGCGATGGAGCAAAACGGCGAACCCTTCTCAGCTTTTGTCTGGTCGTTTGTGGATAACGAGCCGAAGGTGACGCAGGCCGCCACGCTTGCAGAGATCCCAACGTCTACCCCCGCCTCAGATGCCCTGTCAAAAGCACTGAAAAAACGCGGCTTTAAGTTTGTGGGCACCACCATCTGTTACTCCTTTATGCAGGCCTGCGGGCTGGTCAATGACCACATTAAGGGCTGCTTCTGCCACCCGGAGGGCCACCATGATCCGCAAATGGCAAAGTGAGGATACCGCTCCGCTTTTGAGTCTGTGGCTGGAGAGCACCACCGAGGCGCATCCGTTTATCGACGCAAGTTACTGGCAAGCGAATGAAGCGGTAGTGCGGGATGATTACCTTCCCGCCGCCGAGACCTGGGTCTGGGAGGAAAACGGTACCCTGTGCGGTTTTATCAGCGTCATGCAGTTCCAGTTCGTGGGGGCGTTGTTTGTCGCCCCGGCGTTCATCGGAAGGGGGATCGGGCGTGCGCTGCTGAACTATGTTCAGCAGCACTACCCATATTTAACCCTGGAGGTGTATCAGAAAAACGTGCGGGCGGTGAATTTCTATCATGCTCAGGGTTTTCGCATCGAAGACAGCGCCTGGCAGGATGATACCCAACACCCGACGTGGATCATGAGCTGGCAGGCGGATCAAATGCCGTAAGGGGAAGCGCCGGCCCCTCATATTTCTCCACCCATGCCAGCGCCGTATTCCCCGCACAGCCGTTCCCCAGCTTCGAGCTGGGGAGATCTTTGGTCAGCACGTTTACGGCGCCGTTCTTACAAATACCGCCCTCGTCCAGCGCCAGATCCGGCCATGCTCCCTGATGAATGCAGAACACGCCTGGGCGGATCCCGTCACTCACCACGGCGCCAGCCAGCACCTGCCCGCGTGCGTTCCAGACGCGAACGAGATCGCCGTCGTTAATCCCCCGCGCCTTTGCATCGTCGCTATTCAGCGCGATCGGCTCACGACCCGCCACCGCATACTGCTCGCGCAGAACCGAATAGTTGAGCTGGCTGTGCAGACGATGGGCAGGATGGGCAGACAGCAGCTGAAGCTGCCCCGGCTGCGCATTGCCATGCCATTCGTCCGGCTCCAGCCACGCCGGGTGCGGCGGGCAGTCCGCGTAGCCAAAGCTGGCGATGCGCTCGCTGTGGATCACAATCTTCCCGCTTTCGGTTTTTAACGGGTGATTTTCCGGATCGCGACGGAAGTCAGCAAAGCGCACAAACCGCGCGTTCTGCTCGCTTTCCGGCATTTCGAAGAGTTGATTCGCCTCCCAGAACTCAGCAAATGGCGGCAGCGTCACGCCCTGCGCAGCCCCGCGCTGGCAGGCAATCTGGTAAAACGTTTCCAGCCATTGCAGATCCGTTTTGCCCTCGGTGAAACGCTCCCGTCCGCCCGCTTCCCATAATTCACTCAGGTCAGCAAAGACGTCATAATCATCCCGCGCTTCATCCCGGGGAGCCACGACGCGCTTCATCGGTACCATATGCTGGTTGCTGTAATCCCCCGTCATGGTGAGATCGTTACGCTCGAACGAGGTCGTGGCGGGCAAAACGATATCGGCATGTTTCGCTGACGCGGTCCAGAAGCACTCCGAGATCACCACCAGCTCCGGTTTCTGCCAGGCGCGGATCAGGCGGTTGGTATCCTGGTGATGGGTGAAGTTGGCCCCACCCGCCCACCAGACAAACTTAATATCCGGGAAATGGCGATCCTGACCGTTGTGCTGATAAAACCCGCCGGGGTTCTCCAGAGCTTCAACAATGCGTGCCACCGGAATTTTATCCACAGCGTCCACGCCACCCTGCACCGAGCCCTGCATGGACGCCAGCACCGCCGCTTTACGCGTCGGGTTGCCGCCGTTGGCAAAGTGATAGGAAAGGCCAAAACCGCCGCCGGGTGTGCCAATCTGCCCAAGCATCGCGGCGAGCGTCACCAGCATCCAGTGCTTCTGCTCGCCAAACTGCTGGCGCTGCATCCCCCATCCGGACATGAGCATCGTGACATGGCTATGGAATAACGCTGCCAGTTCGCGGATTTTAGCGGCATCAACGCCGCAAATCGCCGCAGCCCACTCTGCGGTTTTGGCGATACCATCGGTTTTGCCCGTCAGATAGTCGGCAAATTTATCGAACCCCGTTGTGCAGCGCGTCAGAAATTCCGTGTCGTGCCAGCCGTTCTCCACCAGGGTGTGGGCGATACCCAGCATCATCGCCACGTCGGTGCCCATATGCGGCGCGATCCACTCGGCGCTGTCGCCGAAGAAATCAAGCGTTTCAGAACGCATCGGATCGATACAGATGATGCGCTTGCCGCTTTTGCGCAGCGCATCGAAGTAGGAAACGCCCTGCTCGTCGGACGCATTCCAGGCAATTTTAAGGGTATTGAGCGGGTTGGCGCTCCACAGCACCACCACCTCTGTATGCTCCAGCACCAGCGGCCAGCTGGTCTGCTGCTGATAAACCTCATTCCCGCCCACGACATACGGCATGATCGCCTGCGCCGCGCCGGTCGAGTAATCACCCAGATGGCCGGTATATCCTCCGGCCAGGCTTATATAGCGTTGCAGCAGGGTTGCGGCCTTATGCAGCACGCCGTTTGAGCGCCAGCCATAGGAGCCGGCAAAAATGGACGTCGGGCCATAGCTGTCGCGGATGCGTTTATGCTGCGTATGGATCAGCGCCAGGGCATCGTCCCAGCTCACGCGCACGAACTCATCCTGCCCGCGAATACCTTGCGGTTTATCCGGTGACGCCAGAAAGCCTTTACGCACCATCGGCCAGCGTACGCGGGTTTTGCTATGTACCTGATCGCGAACGACGGTCTGTAAAGAGTTGAGATGGCGCGAAGGCAAAGCCCCGCGAGACGACAGCACGGTGTCGCCATCGGTTTCGACCAGCATCGGCCCCCAGTGGGCGGCGGTCAGAATGGTTTTTGTTGAGGTGCTCAAAGCGTGCGCTCCTGGTTGCGTGCAGGTATGACGGCCTTTCATTGAGGCAGTTTATCGTTTGTGACAAATTTCAGAGTTATACACTGAATTTTCTCCGTATTCGGACGTCATAATCCACTGCCACGTCCGTCGTGGCAAAGAATAAAAAGGATTAAGGAAATAAGATGAAAAAACGCGTACTCGTTATTGCCGCTCTGGTGAGCGGTGCTCTGGCTGTTTCAGGCTGCACAACCAACCCTTACACCGGCGAACGCGAAGCGGGTAAATCCGGCATTGGCGCGGGTATTGGTTCCCTGGTGGGCGCTGGCGTTGGCGCACTCTCCTCCTCCAAGAAAGATCGCGGTAAAGGTGCGCTGATTGGCGCAGCGGCAGGTGCAGCCCTGGGCGGCGGCGTGGGTTATTACATGGATGTGCAGGAAGCAAAACTCCGTGACAAAATGAAAGGTACAGGCGTGAGCGTGACGCGCAGCGGTGACAACATCATCCTGAACATGCCAAACAACGTGACCTTTGACAGCAGCAGCGCGACGCTGAAACCCGCAGGCGCGAACACCCTGACCGGCGTGGCTGCGGTGCTGAAAGAGTACAACAAAACTGCCGTGAACGTGATTGGCTACACCGACAGTACCGGCAGCCAGGATCTGAACATGCGTCTGTCGCAGCAGCGTGCCGATTCCGTGGCCAGCTCGCTGATCACCCAGGGCGTAGAAGCGAACCGCATCCGCACCAGCGGCATGGGTCCGGCTAACCCGATCGCCAGCAACAGCACGGCGGAAGGCAAAGCGCAGAACCGCCGCGTTGAGATTACGTTGAGCCCTGTGCAGTAGGTAAAAGCAAAACGGCAACCCCGTTGCCGTTTTTAGTGTTTGCGCCCTCTCCCGTGGGAGAGGGTTGGGGTGAGGGCATCAGGCCGCCACCCGGCAAATTGCTTGATTCGTCAGATTTTCCCGTTAAGGTATTCTCACTAAATTCAGGGAAATCAGCGATGAGCAAACCAACCCGGGCCACCATCAGCGACGTGGCGAAAGCCGCCAAAACCGGTAAAACCAGCATTTCACGCTACCTCAACGGCGAGAAACACCTGCTTTCCGATGCACTGCTGGCGCGAATTGAACAGGCCATTGCCGATCTCAACTACCGTCCCAGCCTGATGGCGCGCGGCCTCAAGCGGGGTCGTACCCGTCTGATTGGCCTCATCATCGCCGATATCACCAACCCTTACTCCGTTAACGTCCTCAGCGGCATTGAGGCGGCGTGCCGTGAGAAAGGCTTTACCCCGCTGGTCTGTAACACCAATAACGAAGTTGATCAGGAGTTGCACTACCTCGATCTGCTGCGCAGCTATCAGGTGGAAGGGATCGTGGTCAATGCCGTCGGGATGCGCGAAGAGGGACTAAATCGCCTGCAACAATCGTCGCTGCCGATGGTGCTTATTGACCGCAAAATCCCGGAATTTGCCTGCGATGTGGTCGGGCTGGATAACACCCAGGCGGCCACCACTGCCACCGAACATCTGATTGAACAGGGTTTCGAAGCCATTTTGTTCCTGAGCGAACCGCTGGGTATGGTTAACACCCGCCGCGACCGCCTGGCTGCATTTCGTGCCACGCTGGCGCGTTATCCCGGTGTGATCGCCGAAAATGCCGAAATCTCCCTCCATGAAGCCGATCAGCTGGATAATACCCTGCGCCAGTTCCATACCCGCCATCGGGGTATGCGCAAAGCGGTGATCTCCGCGAACGGGGCGCTGACGCTTCAGGTTGCCCGCTCGCTTAAACGCATTGGCCTGCACTGGGGCAGCGACATCGGCTTACTCGGCTTTGATGAACTGGAGTGGGCTGAACTTGCTGGCGTAGGCATTACCACCCTCAAACAACCCACCTGGCAGATCGGCTATGCCGCGGTTGAACAAGTGGTTCGCCGCATTGAAGGCACCCGCGACGCCGTACGCGAGCAGGTTTTTTCTGGCGAGCTGGTCGTTCGCGGCTCTACTGCCCGTTAATTTCCCCTTCGTGACAGCGATCATAAATTCAGCATCCCGATCTTTTCTTTGGAACCGGTTCCATCTAGCGTAATACTATCGATTACGCCCTGGAGTCAGGAAATGAGCAGGAAAATTATGGTGGTCACCGCCGCGTATGGCGCGGATCAGGTGCGACAAGCAGGCGGTCAACGGGCGATGCTTCCCGTTATTGCCGGCGCAGGGGCTGATGGCGTTGAAATCCGCCGCGAGCTCTTCAGCAGCGACGAGTTAATGGCCCTGCCTGCGCTCGGCGAGTCCATTGAACTGCTGGGGTTACTGGCGTGCTTCTCCGCCCCGGCCCCCCTGTTTATGCCCGATGGAACCCTCAACCCGGATCTTCCGCGCTACCTTAGCGAAGCCAGCACCCTGAACGCCCTGTGGCTTAAAGTCTCGCTGGGCCATTTCAGCGACAAACAACCGCTTGAAGCCCTGCGCGTACTGCTGGATGAAAGCGGCATGACGCTGGTGGTGGAAAACGACCAGACCGACTGCGGTCAGCTCGCTCCGATGCAGCGCTTCAAAGCCGCCTGCCGGGTAATGGCGCTGCCGGTCACGCTGACGTTCGATATGGGCAACTGGCTGTGGGTTGGCGACTCCCCGGAAGAGGCTGCACGTCAGTTGGCTCCCGCCGTGAGCTACATTCATGTGAAGGCCGCGGTCCCGCATAAGGCGCAATTCCGCGCCGTCGCGCCGGATCAGACCGATTCTCGCTGGCGGGATCTGCTTAATCAACTGCCTGCCGATGCGCCACGCGGTATCGAATTTCCGCTGGAAGGGACGGATCTCACCGCCGTCACCCGCCATTACGTCAACCTGCTGCGCGAGGAGTAAACCATGCACAAGACGCTGGATGTCATCACCATCGGCGAGGCCATGGCGATGTTTGTCGCCACCGAAACAGGCGAGCTGAACGCAGTGGAGCACTTTATCAAACGCGTTGCAGGTGCTGAGCTGAATGTTGCTACCGGCCTTGCGCGGCTGGGGCTGAATGTTGGCTGGGTAAGCCGCGTGGGAAATGACAGCTTTGGCCATTTCGTACTCGACTCGCTGAAAAAAGAGGGCATTGATGCCGCAGGCGTGACTCTCGACGGACGCTTCCCGACGGGCTTTCAGCTGAAATCTAAAGTTGAAAATGGAACCGATCCCATCGTGGAGTATTTCCGTAAAGGCTCAGCGGCAAGCCATCTCTCCGTGGATGATTATCACGCCGCGTATTTCTCCTCTGCGCGCCACCTGCACCTGAGCGGCGTGGCGGCGGCGCTCTCGGCCAGTTCGTACGATTTACTCGATCATGCCGCTTCGGCAATGAAAGCGCAGGGCAAAACGATCTCCTTTGATCCAAACCTGCGTCCGGTGCTGTGGAAAAGCGAAGCGGAGATGGTTGAGAAACTCAACCGACTGGCGTTTCAGGCGGACTGGGTACTGCCGGGGGTAAAAGAGGGAATGATCCTCACTGGCGAGAGCACGCCGGAAGGCATTGCTGATTTTTACCTCAACAAAGGAGTAAAAGCCGTGGTGCTGAAAACCGGTGCTGACGGTGCATGGTTCAAAACTGCCGACGGCGAGCAAGGCGCCGTCGCTGCGGTAAAAGTCGATAACGTGGTCGATACCGTGGGTGCGGGCGATGGGTTTGCCGTCGGGGTCATCAGCGCCCTGCTGGAGGGCAAACCGCTGTCGCAGGCCGTGGCGCGAGGCAACAAAATTGGTTCGCTGGCGATTCAGGTGCAGGGCGACAGCGAAGGATTACCAACACGAGCAGAGCTCGGAGTCTGAATTCCCTCTCCCTGTGGGAGAGGGCCAGGGTGAGGGCAGCAATCCGCACCAGATAATTAAGCCACCGTGTACCCTACAGACAACGGCGGCAACAACCTCAACAACAGAGGCAAGCCTATGAACAGTTCGACCAATGCAGTAAAACGCTGGTGGTACATCATGCCAATCGTGTTTATCACGTACAGCCTGGCGTACCTGGATCGTGCCAACTTCAGTTTTGCATCCGCCGCCGGGATCAACGAAGACCTCGGGATCACCAAAGGGGTCTCCTCCCTGCTGGGCGCCCTCTTCTTCCTGGGTTATTTCTTCTTCCAGATCCCCGGCGCGATTTACGCTGAACGCCGCAGCGTGCGAAAGCTCATTTTCATCTGCCTGATCTTATGGGGTGCATGTGCATCGCTTACTGGCGTGGTGAATAACATTCCTGCTCTGGCGGCTATTCGCTTTATTCTCGGCGTGGTTGAGGCGGCCGTCATGCCAGCAATGCTGATTTACATCAGCAACTGGTTCACAAAATCTGAGCGTTCACGTGCCAATACGTTCCTGATACTCGGTAACCCGGTCACCGTGTTGTGGATGTCGGTGGTTTCCGGCTATCTGATCCAGTCCTTCGGCTGGCGTGAGATGTTCATCATCGAAGGGGTTCCCGCGATTATCTGGGCCTTCTGCTGGTGGGTGCTGGTGAAAGATAAGCCAGCCCAGGCAAAATGGCTTTCTGAAGACGAAAAAGCCGCACTCCAGGCGCAGCTGGATAAAGAGCAGCAGGGGCTGAAAGCGGTGCGTAACTACGGCGAAGCCTTCCGCTCCCGGAACGTTATTCTACTGTGCGCACAGTATTTTACCTGGAGTATTGGCGTGTACGGCTTTGTTCTGTGGCTGCCGTCGATTATCCGCAGCGGCGGTGAAAACCTTGGCATGGTGGAAGTGGGCTGGCTGTCATCAGTGCCTTACCTGGCTGCAACCATCGCGATGATTATCGTCTCCTGGGCATCGGACAAGCTGCAAAACCGTAAGCTGTTCGTCTGGCCACTCCTGCTGATCGCTGCTTTTGCCTTCATTGGTTCCTGGGCCGTAGGCGCGAACCACTTCTGGGCCTCGTATACGCTGCTGGTGATTGCGGGTGCGGCCATGTATGCCCCGTATGGTCCGTTCTTTGCCATCATCCCGGAAATGCTGCCGCGTAACGTCGCAGGGGGCGCGATGGCGCTGATCAACAGTATGGGTGCGCTGGGTTCGTTCTTTGGCTCGTGGTTTGTGGGCTATCTGAACGGCGCCACCGGCAGCCCTTCAGCTTCTTACATCTTTATGGGGGTGGCGCTTTTTGCCTCGGTATGGCTTACTCTGATCGTTAAGCCTGCTAATAATCAACAGCTACCCGTCGGCGCACGCCACGCCTGAATCCTTTTAAATCAACGGAGATTAGCATGAAGCCGTCCGTCATTTTGTACAAAGCACTGCCTGAAGATCTGCAAAAACGCCTGGAGGAACACTTTACCGTTACCCGGGTAAAGAACCTCAGCCCGCAAACCGTGGCACAGCACGCCGACGCGTTTGCCTGCGCCGAGGGCCTGCTGGGTTCAAGCGAAAAGGTGGATGCAGCGCTGCTGGAGAAAATGCCGAAGCTTCGTGCAACCTCAACCGTTTCTGTGGGCTACGACAATTTCGACGTGGATGCGCTTAACGCGCGCAACATCCTGCTGATGCACACGCCACATGCTCTGACGGAAACCGTCGCCGACACGCTGATGGCGCTGGTGCTCAGCACTGCTCGTCGCGTGGTGGAGGTGGCTGAGCGCGTGAAAGCGGGCGAATGGACGAAAAGCATTGGCCCGGACTGGTTCGGCGTGGACGTACATGGCAAAACGCTGGGGATTGTTGGGATGGGCCGTATCGGTCTGGCGCTGGCACAGCGCGCCCATTTCGGCTTCAACATGCCCATTCTGTATAATGCACGCCGTCATCACGCTGAAGCTGAAGAACGTTTCAACGCCCGTTACTGCGAGCTTGATACGTTGTTGCAGGAAGCCGACTTTGTCTGCCTGATCCTGCCGCTGACGGATGAAACGCGTCATCTCATCGGCAGGGCGGCGTTTGAAAAGATGAAGAAATCGGCCATTTTCATCAACGCAGGTCGCGGCCCGGTGGTCGATGAGAAGGCGCTGATTGAGGCACTGCAAAACGGTGAGATCCACGCCGCCGGTCTGGACGTGTTTGAACAGGAGCCACTGCCGGTGGATTCTCCGCTACTGAACATGCCAAACGTCGTCGCCCTGCCCCACATCGGCTCTGCAACTCACGAAACACGCTACAACATGGCGGCGACCGCCGTGGATAACCTGATTGCCGCGCTCGGCGGTAAAGTGGATAAGAACTGCGTTAACCCGCAGATACAACAGTAGAAACGAAAAAACCCGCCAGAAGGCGGGTTTTTGAATTTTGTGCTACTGGGTTGGAAGCTTACAGGCTTACAACGTTACCAGCTGCTGGGCCTTTAGCGCCGCTTTCGATGGTGAAGGAAACTTTCTGACCTTCATCCAGAGATTTGTAGCCATCGTTCTGGATAGCAGAGAAGTGTACGAACACGTCTTTAGAGCCATCGTCAGGAGTAATGAAGCCGAAACCTTTATCAGCGTTGAACCATTTTACCAGACCAGTCATTTTAGCAGACATAGAAATTACCTTATTAACAAATATATTGTGCCTTCCGGCTTGATGGATTGCGTTACAGATTTTTAAGCGATGAAGGAAGGGTCACTACGAAGGGTATCTATGGATAACAATCTGGACTGCTTTACTAAACTGCTTTAGGTCTGTGTAACAAACCGACGAAGATAGTTATACCGATATGGTAGAAGAATGACAAGCGTTATTTTCATCATGCATAAAAAAACCCCGCCGAAGCGGGGGTTTTTCTTATTCCGTTGCAGCGACCGCTGCGCTCCAGGCCTGGCTAAAGGCCTGATGCTGGGACGCCAGCGGCCCTATCAGCGTATTGTACTGACTCGCCTGCTGGGAGGTCGGGAACTGGATACCGTTAGAGACGAAGCTCACCTGCGTACCCTGCTCATTAATAAAGTCACCCACCTGAACCAGCTGCTGAGTAAAGACTTGCGCCGCCGGGATCAGTGGTTGCAAGGCGTTTGACGGCTTGGTCACGACTTTCTCATACACCTGGTCATAAACCGGCTTGAGATCCTCGTCCTGCTTCAACGCGGAGCGCGACGCATCAGCCTGCATTTTGGCATTTTGCAACTGCTGGCTCAGCACCCCAAGGGCGCCGTTGGACTGGCGCAGCGGTTCGCGCTGGGTCATATAATCCTGTGGAACGCGAATGGCATTGACGCTATCCACGACCGGGCGAATGCCCGAATCCATCGCCTGGCTTACCTGCTGTGAATAGCCATACAGAATGGCGTAATCCGACACGAATGGACCAAACTGTTTTTTCTGATCCGCAGTCAGCGTTGGTAAACGCTCGCCGCTACGCATCACTGTATTCTGTAAAAAATCGATAAACGCTTTGCGCTGATCGCCTTCTTTATCGAAACACCCACTCAGGCTAACAACCATCAACAACGCCGCAATAGGCGCAAACCAGCGAGAGCAGGACTTTCCTGTCGCCATTTTATTACTCCTTTCACCCAAAAAGCGCACACCGGCACACGCGTGCCCAACGCTGACAAGG
This sequence comes from Enterobacter sp. DSM 30060, assembly GCF_013375955.1. Lineage (NCBI taxonomy): Bacteria > Pseudomonadati > Pseudomonadota > Gammaproteobacteria > Enterobacterales > Enterobacteriaceae > Enterobacter > Enterobacter sp. DSM 30060. The sequence continues at coordinate 1,974,976 of NZ_CP056118.1, read as the reverse complement.
ATAGTCCAGGTCAGCCTTGCAAGATAGAGTTTTCATGCAAAACGGGTATTGCCGTTTTTGTACTGACTATTTACAAAAAAATACCTGTGCATCCCTACATATGATTAATCAGGTAATTAGCATAACTATCCATATAGCTGAAACGGGTAAAGCGATCGTTATCGCACAATTAATCACAACCGTGACGATCCTGTGTTTGGTTTAGGGACTATTCTTAACATGCTCTCTGATGTTCATGATCCCGATGTGTGATTTATGAGGAGTTCTCAATGGAATTAAAAGATCCTGAGTTTGAGCTGCTGAGCAGCCTGGAACAGATTATTTTTAAAGATGTACCGCCGACGGTTACCCTGAATCAAAAGTCCAATCCTTTTAGTGAATTTGAGCGTTTACGCAAAGGGTCGGGCCTGAAAACAGATGAATTCGCAAGAGCGATGGGTGTCAGCGTAGCGATGGTGCTGGAGTGGGAGTCAAAGCGTGAAAAACCTACCCCAGCCGAGCTAAAGCTGATGCGCCTGATACAGGCAAACCCTGACCTTCGCAAGCAGTTAGCCTGATAAAGTTTGTTTGCCCCCGCCCTTGCGGGGGCTTGTGTTTAGAAGCTTTCACATCGCCATCCCGACTCTTCCCACACCAGCTCATGCGTCAGCTTTAATCCTGCTAAAAACGCTTCATCGTGCGACACCACCAGCAGCGCGCCGGGATAATCGGCCAGGGCCGCTTCAATGGCCTGAACGGAAGCCAGATCAAGATGGTTGGTAGGCTCATCCAGAAGCAACAGCTGCGTTGCCGCTTCACGCCACAATACGCAGGCCAGTGCGGCCTTCAGGCGCTCGCCGCCGCTTAGATCGGCCAGTGGAAGTGTCACTTTCTCTGCGCCCAGCTGAAGCGGCGCTAAACGGGTACGCAGCGCCCCCTCTTCGAGCGGCGTATTGCCCAGGCTAAGGTGTGTCATCACCGACTGCGACAGATCCAGCCGGGAAAGATGCTGATCGAGATAAGCACATCTGACGGAGACCTTACAGGTTCCCGTAACAGGGGCGGTTTCGCCCAACATCACTTTCAACAGCGTGGATTTCCCACAGCCGTTCGGCCCGCGTAGCGCCACGCGCATCGGGCCATCCATTCGCCAGTTTATCGGGGAGACAGGCACGTGCGGAAGCACCAGTTCTTCCAGCACCAGCACCTGTTTTCCTTCCGGGATTTCACTGCCCGGCAGGGTAAACATCACCGCGTTATCCCCTTCAACCCGCTCGCGTGCCTGGTTAACCGCAGCGTTCAGGGCATGATTTTGATCGCTATGCTGTTTTTTCCAGGAACCAATCCGCTCTTTCGCCGCCCCTTTGTATTTGACCCGTTCAAACGAGGCGATGTTAAGGCTGTCGACCGTGCGAAGCGTTTTGGCCGAACGACGCTGGCTGTCGTCATGCTCTTTATGCATACGGGCGCGGGTACGCTTGCGTTCGGTGGCAGCATGCTCCAGCGCGGCGCGGGCAGCCAGCTGTTCAGCATCACGCTGGGTTCGATAGTCAGCATAATTCCCACCGTAGCTGCGCAAGCCCAACGCGCTCAGTTCAAGGATTCGCGGTACCTGGGCCAGCAACTCACGGTCGTGAGAGGCCACCAGCACCCCGCCATGATACCGGGAAAGCTGCTCGTAGAACCACTTGCGGCCTTGCCTGTCGAGGTGGTTGGTCGGTTCGTCCAGCAGCAGGTAGTCAGCATCCGCGGTGAATGCGCTGCACAGCAAGGCACGAATGCGCTCGCCGCCGCTCAACTCTGCCGCGAGTTTACTCGGGTCAAAAGGGGGAAGTTTTGCAGCGATAAAAGCCTGGCTCAGCCGTTCAGCCAGATCCCAGTAACCGTCGAGCGTGTCGAGATCGTCGGGTTCATAATGACCGCTGTCGATGCGCGTGCGCGCCGCAAAGATCGCGTCGTAACCAAGCAATCCGGCAAGCGTGGTATCCGCAGAAATATCCTGCTGCTGCGCCACATAGACGTGTGAACCAAAGCGCTCAACGTGACCGCTGGCGGGTTCATCAACCCCTGCCAGCAGACGCAGAAGGCGTGTTTTACCGCTGCCGTTGCGGCCAACCAGCGCACACACTGACGCATCCAGAGAAAGATTCAGTGGACCAAAAAGGATATCGCCCGTCGCAAACTGACAGGTGACCTGATGCAAAATAAAAGAGGGGGATTGCGCAAAATGAGCCATAAGCACTCCTGAATGAAATCAAAACATCCCCTGCCGACGCGATGCGTTGAGCAAGGATCGAAATTCATCAGTCGTGTTTGTTCATTTTTGGGGGGCGCTCCTGAGGGCGAAATTTAACGGGAACAAGAATAACGGCAATGCGCCGCCCATTTCAAGGTTAAATTTTCACCAGCGCTATTGCCCGAGCGTAAAAAACCCGCCGAAGCGGGTCTCACAATCAGATAAACGCAAACGCATCGCCAAACAGACGATCTTCCCGCGCGTCACGCTCATTGCAGAACAGGTCGCGGGCAATTTTCGCCATTTCAAAGCGACCGGCAATGTAGATATCGTGCCCGGCCAGCGTTCCGTGATCCTGCAATACCGCAGTCAGCACCGTACCGCTGCGCCCGCGCCAGCCCTCTTCCGGCTGCTCGACAACCGGCTCGATGCGCAGGTTTGGATGATTGACGCTCAGCGCTTCCAGCTCAGACAGATCGTAAAGGTGCTTCTCTTCACGGCCGCCCCAGTAGATGGTGATATCGCGATTTGGATTACGCGCCAGCGCCGTCAACAGAATAGAGCGGACATAGGAGAAGCCTGTACCACCGGCAATCAGGATCAGCGGACGGTCTTCGTCTTCACGCAGCCAGGCCTCGCCATGAGGAATATCGACCACGATTTCACGCTCTTTCAGGATGCGATCCATCACGGCCATCGCGTACAGGTTAAGCTCAGACGCACCAATATGCAGCTCAATAAATTCCTTCTCTGCTGGCGTTGAGGCCATAGAGAAAGGACGCTTATCACGCTCGTCCATCACGACCATCAGGTACTGACCGGCACGGAATGAGAATGCCGCTTCAGGAACCAAACGGACGCGATATACGGTGTCGGTAATAGCATCTACCGACGTCACTTTACAGCTTAAGGTTGTCATTCGCTCTCTCTGTCGGGAAGTCTATAGGGCTAAACGGTCTTATTCTGCCTTACCGTTATTCATTATGGCCAGCTCGTCCCAGATCGCGTCAATTCGCGCGGTCACGGCAGGATCTTTTTCGATCGGGCGACCCCATTCACGGTCGGTTTCGCCAGGCCATTTGTTCGTGGCATCCAGTCCCATTTTTGAACCAAGGCCGGAAACCGGCGAGGCAAAGTCCAGATAATCAATCGGCGTGTTTTCCACTAACACCGTATCACGCGCCGGATCCATACGCGTGGTGATGGCCCAGATGACGTCATTCCAGTCGCGGGCATTGACGTCATCATCGCAGACAATCACAAACTTGGTATACATAAACTGGCGCAGGAAAGACCATACGCCCATCATCACGCGCTTAGCGTGACCGGCATACTGCTTCTTCATCGTCACCACCGCCAGGCGATACGAACACCCTTCCGGCGGCAGATAAAAATCAACAATTTCCGGGAACTGCTTTTGCAGGATCGGCACGAACACTTCGTTCAGCGCCACGCCAAGTACCGCCGGTTCATCCGGTGGACGGCCGGTGTAGGTAGAGTGATAGATGGCATCTTCACGCTGGGTAATGTGCGTGACGGTGAATACCGGGAAGTTATCCACTTCGTTGTAATAGCCGGTGTGGTCGCCGTACGGTCCTTCGGGTGCCAGCTCGCCCTGTTCAATGTAACCTTCCAGCACGATCTCTGCGCTGGCTGGCACTTCCAGGTCATTGGAGATGCACTTCACCACTTCGGTTTTGGTGCCGCGCAACAGCCCTGCAAAGGCATATTCAGACAGCGTATCAGGAACAGGCGTCACCGCGCCCAGAATGGTTGCCGGATCGGCACCCAGCGCGACGGAAACCGGGAAGCGTTCGCCCGGATGGGCCGCGCACCACTCCTGGAAATCCAGCGCGCCACCGCGGTGGGACAACCAGCGCATGATGAGCTTGTTCTTGCCAATCAGCTGCTGGCGATAAATGCCGAGGTTTTGACGCTCTTTATGCGGCCCACGCGTCACGGTGAGGCCCCAGGTAATCAGCGGTGCGGCATCTTCAGGCCAGCACTGCATGATGGGAATTTTGGTCAGATCAACTGCATCGCCTTCCAGCACTTTTTGCTGGCATGGCGCGCCGCGCAGGCGTTTGGTGGGCATATTCAACACCTGCTTAAACTGCGGCAGCTTGTCGAACAGGTCGCGGAACCCTTTTGGCGGCTCCGGCTCTTTCAGAAAGGCCAGCAGTTTGCCCACTTCACGCAGCGCCGTGACATCTTCCTGCCCCATGCCCATCGCCACGCGGCGAGGTGTGCCAAACAGGTTGCACAGTACCGGCATAGCGTAGCCTTTTGGGTTTTCAAACAGCAACGCCGGGCCGCCCGCGCGCAGGGTGCGGTCAGCGATTTCTGTCATTTCCAGATACGGATCAACAGGAAGCGTAATGCGTTTGAGTTCGCCCTGCTTTTCCAGCAGCGCCAGGAAGTCGCGTAGATCGTGGTATTTCATGCAGTTAATCATGGCCTCTCTGTAAGCGCTTCATTATACGGCGTAAGACCGCGTGATGCTGTAATTTTGTTAAATTAGCGTGAACTTCCACGACTTACTCTCTTTTTCGCCATTATAATCACCTTAGCGATCCCGCCAGGGTTTTGGTATGCTTGCGCCCCGAACAATGGGAAGAGTGATTATGCAGGCCTGGTATTTACTGTATTGCAAACGCGGGCAACTTCAGCGCGCACAGGAACATCTTGAACGTCAGTCTGTTAACTGCCTGACGCCCGTGATCACGCTTGAAAAAATGCAGCGTGGAAAACGCACGACCGTCAGTGAGCCTCTGTTCCCGAACTATCTGTTCGTTGAGTTCGACCCCGAAGTGATCCACACCACGACGATCAGCGCCACGCGCGGCGTCAGCCATTTTGTGCGTTTTGGCGCCCATCCGGCAAGAGTACCGTCATCGGTTATTCATCAGCTCTCTGTCTACCAGCAGCCTGAAGATATTACCGATCCGGAAACCCCTTATGCCGGGGACAGCGTGGTGATCACCGAAGGCGCTTTTGAAGGGTTACAGGCCATCTTCGCTGAACCAGACGGTGAAGCGCGTTCTATGCTGCTGCTCAACCTGCTGAACAAAGAGGTGTTGCAGAGCGTTAAAAACACCGATTTCCGCAAAGTTTAGAACTGCACGCCGAACAGACGACGCACGTTGTCATCGGTTTGGGCTGCCAGCCACTGCGCATCTTCCCCGCGCCAGTACGCCACTCGCTCAGCAATGTGTCCCAGATAAGCCGGTTCGTTACGTCGTGATGCCGGTTTGGGCTGCATATCCCGGGGCAACAGATACGGCGCATCCGTTTCCAGCAACAAACGATCGGCCGGGATTACGGATAACAGCTCGCGCAGCTCCAGCCCACGACGCTCATCGCACACCCAGCCCGTGATACCCAAGTAAAGCCCGCGGTTCAGGCAATCCAGCGCTTCCTGACGGGAGCCCGTAAAGCAGTGCAACACCGCGCCTGGCAGTTTCTCCAGCCAGGGGTCCAGTAGCGCCAGAAAACGTTCATGCGCATCGCGACAGTGCATAAACACCGGCATCCCCAGCTCTGCAGCCAGCGCGAGCTGGGCGGTAAATGCCATCTCCTGCTCTTCAGGCGTCGAGAAGTTACGGTTGAAATCAAGCCCGCATTCGCCAATGGCAACCACTTCTGGCGTAGCCGCCAGACGATGAAGCGCCTCAGCGCTTTCATGCGCCCACTGGCTGCTGTCATGAGGGTGCACGCCTGCGGTGGACCAGCAGTGTTGATAGCGTTGCGCCAGCTGCCGTGCCTGCTCACTCTCATGCAGATTTGTTCCCGTCAGTAACAGCCCGCTCACGCCGGCGGCAAACGCGCGCGCCACCACTTCATCGCGGTCTTTCGCAAACTGGGCGCTGGTCAGGTTAAGCCCGATATCAAACATACGTATCCCCATATGACAACCGCCCTGACGGGCGGTTGGTTTTATTCTTTAGTGGTCTCTTCAGACGGCTCGTCTTCTTCGTCCCGGGTACGCCCCTTTCCGACGTAGAAACGAGCGAAGAATACGCCGACTTCAAACAGGCAGTACATGGGTATCGCCAATAAGGTTTGCGAGAAGACGTCCGGTGGCGTTAACAGCATACCAACGACAAATGCCCCCACCAGGATGTACGGGCGCTTCTTACGCAGATCGTCAGGCGTGGTCACCCCCACCCAGCAGAGCAGGACTATCGCGACGGGCACCTCGAAGGCGACACCAAACGCCATAAACAGCGCCATAACGAAGCTGAGGTAGCTGGCGATGTCCGTCGACACCTGTACCCCTTCCGGCGCGGTATGCGTCAGGAAGCCGAAGGCCAGCGGGAAGACAACGAAGTAGGCGAACGCCATACCGATATAAAACAGCAGCGAACTGGACACCAGCAGCGGAATAACCAGCTTGCGTTCATGCCTGTACAGCGCGGGTGCCACAAATGCCCAGACCTGATACAAAATGACCGGCGCAGAGGCAATCAACGACACCCAGAAGGTCAGCTTGATCGGGGTAAAGAACGGCGAGGCAACGTCCGTTGCAATCATCGTTGCGCCCAGCGGCATCTGCTTAATCAGCGGTGCGGAAACCACCTGATAGATATCGTTGGCAAAATAGACCAGACATAAAAAAATGAGGAAAACCGCAATAATGCAGTTTAACAGACGCTTACGCAGCTCAATGAGGTGCGTAATCAGCGGTTGAGTATCATCTACTGCCATGTTTACGCTTTATCACTCGACGAGGGGGATGATTCGGAAACGGGCGCGGCGGGTTTTACCTCAGCCGTTTTGACCACGGGCTCTTCCGGCGGCACCTGCTTTTTCACTTCGGGCTCCTGCGGCGATTGCTCTGGCGAAGCAGCCTGATGTTCCGCGCTGGAAGGCGTCACACCCTCGCGCTGCTCTTCGCTGCCCTTCACCACCGGATTATGGATGGTGTTTGCTTCATCACTCGCCTTCTCAGGATCGTTAACGCTGTATGAGCGCTTCATGGATTCAGCCGCTTCGCGCAACTCATCCATGGATGCTTTCAGCTCCGGCGTCAGGTTGTCCATGCTCGCCTTTTCAACCTTTTTCAGGCTGTCCTGAAATTCCTGAAGCTTCAGTTCCTGCGCCAGCTCGTTCTGCACGGTCGTTGCCAGCGAACGGAGCGCACGCACCCAGCCCACGACAGTTTTTACCGCAACGGGTAAACGCTGCGGCCCCAGCACAATCAAACCAATCACAAAGACCAGCAGTAACTCACCAAAACCAATGTCGAACACGAATTACACCTGCTCTTTATCGTGACGTTTGGCCTCTTCCTTTTTGGCTTCGTCCTGCTTATCGGCGATAGATTTAGCGGTAAAATCAGCGTCCTGACCGCTTTTTTCCTGCTTATTCTCATCATCGCTCATGGCTTTCTTGAAGCCTTTGATTGACGCGCCCAGGTCGGAACCAATTGATCCGAGTTTTTTCGTGCCGAACAGCAGCACAACGATGACGGCAATGATCACTAACTGCCAGATACTGATACCACCCATGCGTGTTCCCCAGTGATAGATGATTAATTAGTCAGATCGCATTATACGTATGCAATCCCTCGATAGCGACGCTAATTCAGCGTGTTTTTTGCCAGCCAGCAAGCCAGACAACCACACCGGCAGCCATAATCCAGGCTGGCATCATTTCCCAGTCCGGACGATTGATCAACAGCAACGTGCCGCTTATCAGCAGCGTCGCGCCAATTCCGAAGAGATAGCGGGACTGCCCCTGACGCACGCGACTGGATTGAAGCTCGTGCGCGATTTTATCCATGCTGTGCTGAAGGTTCTTGCTCTGACGCAAACTGTCGTAAACCAGTTCAGGAATTTCTGGCATTTTTTCAATCCAGAACGGGCCTTTCTCTTTAAGCGAGCGAACCAGGGCTGGAATACCGACCTGATCCTTAATCCAGGATTCGAGGAACGGTTTCGCGGTTTTCCACAAGTCTAACTGAGGATAGAGCTGGCGGCCTACACCCTCAACGTAAAGTAATGTTTTCTGAAGTAAAACTAATTGTGGCTGCACTTCCATATTAAAACGGCGTGCGGTGTTGAACAGGTTGAGCAGAACATGCCCGAAAGAGATCTCTGAGAGCGGCTTTTCAAAAATTGGCTCACAGACGGTACGGATCGCAAATTCAAACTCTTCCACGTTGGTATCTGGCGGAACCCAGCCTGAATCCACGTGCAGTTCGGCCACCTTACGGTAGTCGCGATTGAAGAAAGCGATAAAGTTCTCGGCGAGATAACGCTTATCCTCTTTATTCAGCGAGCCGACAATACCGCAGTCGATGCCAATGTACTTCGGATCTTCCGGGTGCTCATAGCTGACGAAAATGTTGCCCGGATGCATGTCAGCATGGAAGAAGCTGTCGCGGAAAACCTGAGTAAAGAAGACCTGCACGCCGCGCTCGGCCAGCAGCTTCATGTTTGTGCCCTGTTTTTCCAGCGCTACCACGTCCGAGACCGGGATGCCGTAGATACGTTCCATCACCATCATGTTCTGACTGCAATAGTCAGAATAGACTTCCGGAACATACAGCATCGGACTGTCTTCAAAGTTTCGACGCAGCTGAATGGCGTTCGCCGATTCACGCAGCAGGTTAAGTTCATCGATGAGCGTTTTTTCGTATTCCCGTACCACTTCCAGCGGACGCAGACGGCGGCCATCCGGCAACAGACGCGGCACCCAGCGAGCCAGGCGATAGATCAGCTTCATGTCCGCTCTGATAACCGGCAGGATATCCGGGCGAATCACCTTAATGACCACCTCTTTGCCATTCTCCTTCAGGCGCGCGGTGTGAACCTGCGCAATAGAGGCAGAGGCCAGAGGCTGAATGTCGAAATCATCAAACCAGGTCTCGATGGGGATATTGCCCATCGCTTCTTCGATTTGTTTCTTCGCTCTCTCTCCGTCAAACGGAGCGACGCGGTCCTGCAATAGCGCGAGCTGATCGGCAATCTGCGGCGGGAAAAGGTCGCGACGCGTTGAGAGCATCTGCCCAAACTTGATCCAGACCGGTCCCAGCTCCTGCAACGCAAGACGCAGGCGTGCGCCCAGCTCCTGATCCTTATGGCGATTCGGCATCCAGAACAGCGTGCGACGCCAAAGCCGAAGCGGCAGGGTGATACGCATTCTGGGGATAAGCTCGTCGAGCCCGTAGCTCAAAAAGGTGCGAACGATAAAATAGAGGCGCCGAATTTCACCAGGCGTCATTTGCCCTCCAGTTTTTCAAGCCGTTTGGTTAACGCATCAACTGCGCGCTCAACTGCCGCGGTCTCTTCTGCAAACCAGGCGACTTCTAAAGGCCCAGGCGCCATACGCCACTCTTCGGTCAGCACCTCGGCAGCATAGCGCTGTTGACGGAGCAGGCCTTTACGCAGGAAAGTGGAACCCGTGCGCAGCGTTTTGCTTATCCCTTCAGCCGCGATGTCGCCGATATAGGGCGCCAGCAGTTCCGCGGGGTCAAATTCAGCCTGATCGCTGAGTGCAACGAAGTTCTGTACCACCTGAATATCGCCCTCGACCTCCAGCTCACCGCTGCGAATAAGCGCCGTCATCTGCTGACGGTCACGCAGTTTTGGCAATACGCTCATGTGCGTAATCACCGAGCAGTCAGCCTCGCCTTCCCACTCCCCCAGAACGTCAAGCTGGCGTTCGCTGAAGACCAGCACAAGCGGCGTCGAGAACTCTTTTAAAACGATACGCAGCACCTTTCCGTTAAGCCGCTGACGTGCGGTTTTCAGCGCCGGGGCGCGATACAGAAAGGCATTCAGTACATTCTCGATGCCTGCGGTGACTAAGGGTTTAATGGGCACGGGAAACCTCCACTCAGAACTTGTAACCACGATGCAGCGCGACGACACCCGCCGTCATATTGAAGTATTCCACGTTTTCAAACTCCGCATCCTGCATCATCGCTTTCAGCGTGTCCTGATCCGGGTGCATTCGGATGGATTCGGCCAGATAACGGTAACTTTCTGCATCGTTTGCCACCAGCTCGCCGATGCGCGGCAGAACGTGGAAGGAATAGGCATCGTAAGCTTTGCTCAGCGGGTCGATAATCGGTTTAGAAAACTCGAGTACCAGCAGTCGGCCGCCCGGCTTCAGCACGCGGTACATAGAGCGCAGCGCTTTATCTTTATCGGTCACGTTACGCAGGCCGAAGGAGATGGTGATGCAGTCGAACGTATTGTCCGGGAACGGCAGCGCTTCGGCGTTGGCCTGAACATATTCAACGTTGCCTACCACGCCGATGTTACGCAGCTTTTCGCGTCCCATTTTCAGCATGGAGTCGTTGATATCTGCCAGCACCACGCGACCGGTTTCGCCAACCAGACGGGAGAATTTAGCGGTCAGATCCCCTGTGCCGCCGGCTAAATCCAGCACCTTTTGTCCACGGCGCACGCCGCTGCAATCAATAGTGAAGCGCTTCCACAAGCGATGAATGCCAAACGACATCAAATCATTCATCACATCGTACTTCGCCGCCACGGAATGAAATACGTGGGCCACCATGTCAGCTTTCTGCGCTTTGGCGACAGTCTGAAAGCCAAAGTGCGTTGTGTCTTGTGAATCGTCAACCATCTCAGAGCCTGCTAATCAGTCAAATGTTCGTGAAGTGTAACAGATTGGGCGCATTTGCCCTACGTTTCAACCACCGTGAAAGAAACGCGCCGACTGCGCTTCGGGGGATAAACTCGCCGCTAACCCATTGTCTTCATTGCGGCTATTTTGCTCACCATCGCCTTCACGCAGACGAAACTCTTCGTCCTGAGCCGTAGCCTGCTCCACCAGTTCCGGATTAATCTCGCGTTTAACTTCCACCCCCAGGCTGCGAAACGCCTCCGCCTGCGCCAGCAAATTGCCGCGCCCGGAGGAGAGTTTTTTCATTGCCTGGCGGTAGTTATCCTGCGCGCGATCCAGGCTTTGCCCCACCGAGGACATATCGTCCACAAACAGCCGCATTTTGTCGTACAGCTTGCTGGCGCGATCGGCAATCTGCTGTGCGTTTCGGCTTTGGTGCTCATAACGCCACAGGTTGGCAATGGTACGTAACGCCACCAGCAGCGTGGTGGGGCTGACCAGCATAATGTTATTTTTCAGCGCTTCGGTGATCAGTTCGGGCTGTCTGTCGAGCGCCAGCAGGAAGGCTGGCTCAACCGGAATGAACATCAGCACATAATCCAGCGATCGCAGCCCCGGCAACTGTTGATAATCTTTTCTGCCCAGCAGACGGATATGGTTACGCACGGAGGCGATATGCTCCTGCAACGCTGTTTCGCGGGTATAGTCATCTTCCGCGTTGAAGTAGCGCTCATAGGCCACCAGCGTCATTTTGGCGTCGATAACCACATCTTTGCCCTGCGGCAGACGAACAATGACATCCGGCTGCATTCGCGAGCGCGCATCGTTTTCAATGCTGACCTGCGTTTCGTATTCGTATCCTTCACGCAGGCCAGAGGCCTCCAGCACGCGCGTCATGACCACTTCGCCCCAGTTTCCCTGCGCTTTGTTATCACCTTTCAGTGCGCGCGTCAGGTTAACCGCCTCCTGAGCCATCTGCGCATTCAGCTGCTGGAGATTACGGATCTCATGCGCCAGCGTGTGGCGCTCGCGAGCCTCCTGACCAAAGCTGTCCTGCACCTGACGGCGAAAGCCGTCCAGCTGTTCACGCAGCGGCGTCAGCAGGCTGTTCAGGCTCTGGCGGTTCTGCTCATCCACGCGGCGATTGCTGTGCTCAAAAATGCGGTTCGCAAGGTTCTCAAACTGCTCGCTAAGACGCTGCTCGCTGTTGATCATCTGACGGATTTTGTCTTCGGCGTGCAGTTGGGTGGATTCAAGGCGGGTGGTCACTTCCCGGAGATCGGCCTCCAGCGAGGTGTTAATGTCGCGCAGATTGCGCAGTTCGTTATTGAGCAGTTCACACTCATCGCGCCAGTGGTCACACAGCGCAAGCTGTTGTTTCGTCGCGCTGAGTTCGGCGACGATCTCTTCGCGCTCTGCCAGCTGATCGGCTTTCTGCTGAGCATGTTGGTAGCCGCAAATGAGCCAGCCAATCCCCACGCTCACCAGCGCAACTACCGCATAAACCAGGATTGAGATATCCACAATGCCCCCTGCATCCACGTCTAACCCGCACAAAATAGAATTGTGCTGTATGAACGTCCAGTTTGAAAGGGTTTTCCTGCGAGGCGTTACGCAAAAAAGAAAGGCCGAGCATGTCGGCCTTTTAGCACTGAAGAGAGAATTAGATCAGACGGCGCGCCGCTTCAACCACGATTTTCACCGCATGGCTTTCAGTCTGCTTCATGGTTTCAGCGTTCGGGATCTCCTGCTGGGTACGGTTGACGATAACGCCCGCCACCATACCGGCACGCAGACCCTGGCTTGCGCACATGGTCAGCAGCGTCGCAGATTCCATTTCGTAGTTCATGACGCCCATCGACTGCCACTCTTCCATTGAGCCTTTGAAACGGCTCACCACGCGACCAGAGAAGGTGTCGTAACGCTCCTGGCCCGGGTAGAAGGTATCGGATGATGCCGTGACGCCCACATGGGTGGTGGCGCCCACGGATTTCGCCGCTTCAACCAGTGCGGTGGTGCATTCGAAATCAGCCACTGCCGGGAATTCCATCGGTGCAAAGTGCAGGCTTGCCCCGTCCAGACGCACGGATGCGGTGGTAACCAGCACGTCGCCCACGTTGATGTGCGGCTGAATGGCGCCTGTGGTGCCAATGCGCAGGAAAGTACGAATGCCCAGCTGTGCCAGCTCTTCAACGGCGATAGAGGTAGACGGGCCACCGATACCGGTAGAGCACACGATCACCGCTTTACCGTCCAGCTCTGCGCGCCAGGTGGTGAATTCGCGATGCGCTGCCAGCTTAACCGGCTTATCCATCAGCGCGGCGATCTTTTCCACACGCTCAGGATCGCCAGGGACGATAGCAAGCGTAGCCCCTTGTAAATCGTTTTTAGTGAGGCCGAGATGAAAAACATCAGACTTAGACATAGGTGACTCCTCTGTGGGTCGGTTTGTCAGAAGAAGTAAAACGGTACTTTACAGAAGCAATGTGCATTATTTCGTGACACACCTCACCATGAATGAAAATGATTGCAGTTAATTTCCATAAAATAGTGATTCACATCACATTAACAAGTTATATCGCCGGGTGCTGCACAAAAGATAGACGCTATAAGGCACTGTGGGTTGTTAACCTGGTGTCTATATTTATCTTTGCGCTAATCCATTCATTGGTACGGAGAATGCCATGACTGAAAAAACCGGTTTTGCACCTGCTGCGGCCCCGCATGCTTCAACCATCGTCTCAACCCCTGAAGAGGCCATTACCGCAGGCGAGACCTCCATTCCCTCCCAGGGAGAGAACATGCCAGCGTACCACGCGCGGCCAAAATCCGCCGATGGCCCGCTGCCCATCGTGATCGTGGTGCAGGAAATATTTGGCGTTCATGAACATATTCGCGACCTCTGCCGCCGTCTGGCGCTGGAAGGTTACCTGGCCGTTGCGCCGGAACTCTATTTCCGTCAGGGCGATCCGAATGATTACAGTGACATCCCGACGCTGTTCAGCAACCTGGTCAGCAAAGTGCCGGACGCGCAGGTGCTGGCCGATCTCGACCACGTTGCCAGCTGGGCAGCGCGCAACGGTGGCGATGCGCATCGTCTGATGGTGACTGGCTTCTGTTGGGGCGGACGCATTAGCTGGTTGTACGCCGCGCATAACCCGCAGCTAAAAGCGGCCGTGGCCTGGTACGGCAAGCTGGTGGGTGAAAAAACGCTGAATTCACCGAAGCAACCTGTTGATATTGCCACGGATTTAAATGCGCCTGTGTTGGGGCTCTATGGCGGTCAGGATACCGGGATCCCGCTTGATACGGTCGAGACCATGCGCCATGCGTTGCGCGCAGCAAACGCGAAGGCGGAAATTGTGGTGTATCCGGAAGCCGGGCACGCCTTTAATGCCGATTATCGTCCGAGCTATCATGCGGAATCGGCGAAAGATGGCTGGCAGCGGATGCTGACATGGTTTAGCCAGTACGGCGGGAAAAAAGCGTAAAAGCAAAAAGCCCGGTGGCGGCTACGCCTGACCGGGCCTACATTTCATCAAGCCTGACGCAAATTCTGCGCCGCCTGCACCATGTTCGCCAGCGCCGCGCGGGTTTCAGGCCAGCCACGGGTTTTCAGGCCGCAGTCCGGGTTTACCCACAGACGTTCCGCCGGGATGCGCTGGGCCGCTTTTTGCAGCAGCGATTCAATCCACTCCACGCTTGGCACATTCGGGGAGTGAATGTCGTACACGCCCGGCCCGATTTCGTTCGGGTAGTCGAACTCTTCGAACGACTCCAGCAGTTCCATGTCTGAACGCGAGGTCTCGATGGTGATCACATCGGCGTCGAGCGCGGCAATGGAGTCCATGATGTCGTTAAATTCGCAGTAACACATGTGGGTGTGGATCTGCGTATCGTCCTTCGCGACGGCCGCGTTGAGGCGGAACGCCTCCACGCCCCACTGTAAGTAAGCATCCCAGTCGCTGCGACGCAGCGGCAAACCTTCACGCAGCGCAGGTTCGTCGATCTGAATGATGCCAATCCCGGCCGCTTCCAGATCCGCAACTTCATCGCGCAGCGCCAGGGCGATCTGTTTGGCGATGGTTTCCCGGGTTACGTCTTCACGCGGGAACGACCAGCAGAGAATGGTCACCGGACCCGTCAGCATGCCTTTTACCGGTTTGTCGGTCAGAGACTGGGCATACTTCGCCCACTCCACGGTAATCGCTTCCGGGCGGCTGACGTCGCCGATTACCACCGGCGGCTTCACGCAGCGGGAGCCGTAGCTCTGCACCCAACCGTTCTGGGTAAAGACAAACCCGTCCAGGTGCTCACCGAAGTATTCCACCATGTCGTTACGCTCGGCTTCACCGTGCACCAGCACGTCCAGACCTAAACGTTCCTGCTCGATAATCGCCTGTTTGATGTGTTCCGCAATACCGGTGCGATAGTGATTCGCATCCAGATTGCCCTTTTTGAAGTCCAGGCGCAGGCTGCGGATCTCGGTAGTCTGCGGGAAGGAGCCGATTGTTGTGGTCGGCCACGCGGGCAGGTTAAAGCGCGCACGCTGGGCTTCGGCGCGCACTTCATACGGGCTCTGGCGCTGGCTGTCCCGGGCGGTGATGGCCGCCAGACGTTTTTCCACTGCCGGGTTATGCACGCGCGTCGAGTGACGGCGCGCCTGGATCGGAGCGCTCCAGTCGCTAATCGCTGCCGTGTCGCCGCTGTTCAACGCGTCGCGCAGCAGAGCCAGCTCCTCACACTTTTGCAGGGCGAAGGCAAACCAGCTTTTCACCTCAGGGTCGAGTCGGGTCTCCACGCTCAGGTCAATCGGGCTATGCAGCAGGGAACAGGAAGAGGCCACCCACAATTCACGTTTACCGACTATGTCTTTAATTTGTGCATATTTCTCGGTGAGATCGGCACGCCAGACGTTACGACCATTCACCAGACCGGCAGAGAGCAGCCAGTCCACTGGCAGACGCTTGTGCAACTCTGCTACATCGTCTTTGCCGTGAACGAGGTCAACGTGCAGACCCTGAACCGGCAGCGCGGTAATGGTTTTCAGGTTCGGCGTTACGCCTTCGAAGTAGGTGGTCAGCAGCAGCTTCACCTGCCCGGTGAGCGCGTTATACGCCGGTTTGAAGGCGTCCAGCCACGCCTGCGGCAGCTCAAGCACCAGCGCCGGTTCATCGATTTGCACCCACTGAATGCCGCGTTTGCCCAGCTCAATCAGCACCTGCTTATAAACCGGCAGAATGTCGTTCAGCAGGCTGAGGCGGTCGAACTGTTCGCCTTTCACTTTGCCCAGCCACAGGTAGGTTATCGGCCCCAGCAGCACGGGTTTCACCTGGTGACCCAGCGCCAGCGCTTCGTCCACTTCATCCAGAAGCTGGGTCCAGGTCAGTTTGAACTGCTGGCCTTTAACGAACTCCGGCACCATATAGTGATAGTTGGTGTTGAACCACTTGGTCATTTCCGCCGCCGCCGCTGGCTCACCCGTTGGCGCGCGGCCACGGCCGATGCGGAACAGGGTATCGATATCCACCGATCCATCGTTGTTCTGATGACGAGCCGGCACGTTGCCAAGCAGCAGGCTGGTGGTCAGAACATGGTCGTACCAGGCGAAATCGCCCACCGGCAGCAGGTCAATGCCCGCCTGTTTTTGCTGATCCCAGTGACGCGCGCGCAGCTCACGTCCCACCGCCAGCAGTTCTTCACGGGTGGCGTTACCTGCCCAGTAGCTTTCTTGCGCTTTTTTTAGCTCGCGACGCAGGCCAACGCGAGGGAAACCGAGAGTGTGAGTGCGGATTGTCATGGTATGCCCCTTGTGAAATTCGTTATTTAGACGTCCAGATGTTTACACATCTATAATTGGCAGGTACTGTATATTCCTCAAGCGCAAAATGTTCATGGCGAAGTGAAGGACTTTCATGATCGAGATAAAACACCTGAAAACGCTACAAGCGTTGCGGAACTGCGGTTCTCTTGCGGCGGCAGCGGCCACGCTGCACCAGACTCAGTCTGCCCTTTCTCACCAGTTCAGCGATCTGGAACAACGCCTCGGCTTTCGTCTTTTTGTGCGTAAGAGCCAGCCTTTGCGCTTTACGCCGCAGGGCGAAATTTTGCTTCAGCTGGCGAACCAGGTGCTGCCGCAGATTGCCAGCGCGTTGCAGTCCTGCAACGAGCCGCAGCAGACCACCCTGCGCATCGCCATTGAGTGTCACAGCTGTATTCAGTGGCTGACCCCCGCGCTTGAGAACTTCCGCCAGAAGTGGCCGCAGGTGGAGATGGACTTCAAGTCCGGCGTCACGTTTGATCCGCAGCCGTCGCTTCAGCAGGGTGAGCTGGATCTGGTGATGACCTCAGATATTCTGCCGCGCAGCGGTCTGCACTATTCGCCAATGTTTGATTTTGAGGTGCGTCTGGTGCTGGCCCCGGACCATCCGCTGGCCGCCAAAACGCGTATCACGCCGGAAGATCTGGCAACGGAGACGCTGCTGATTTACCCGGTACAGCGCAGTCGTCTGGATATCTGGCGCCATTTCCTGCAACCCGCGGGCATCAGCCCACAGCTGAAAAGCGTGGATAACACGCTGCTGTTAATTCAGATGGTGGCGGCCAGAATGGGAATTGCGGCGCTGCCGCACTGGGTGGTCGAGACGGTTGAACGCCAGGGTCTGGTGGTTACCAAAACCCTGGGTGAAGGACTGTGGAGCCGGCTGTACGCCGCCGTGCGCGACGGCGAGCAGCGTCAGCCGATTACGGAAGCGTTTATTCGCTCAGCGCGGAACCACGCGTGCGACCATCTTCCGTTTGTGCGGAGCGCGGAGCGACCCAGCGGCGATGTACCCACAGCGAAGCCAGGATCACCGTTCCCCCAATAAGGAAACTCGGCCAGTGCGGCTGTTCCTGCCAGATGGCGAGGTTCACCAGTAGCCCCGCCGGCACGTGCACGTTGTTCATGATCCCCAGCGTTCCGGCGTCTACCTGCGTCGCGCCGTAGTTCCACATAAAGTAGCCCAGCCCCGAGGCCACCACGCCCAGCCAGACCAGAACGCTCCACTGCACGGTGGTGGTCGGCAGCTTTTGCGGGTTGCCGAGCATAAACCATGCCGCAATCGCGACAATCGCCGCGCCCATATAGAACCACGCAAACGCGTTATGCTGCGGCATCGGGCGGGTCTCCATCAGGCGTTTGTAGCCCACCATCCCGATGGCGAAGCTGATATTGGCCAGCTGGACGAACATCAGCCCGGTCCAGAAGTGATCGCTCACCTTGTCATAGCGAATTATCGCCGCGCCAATGACTGCCAGCGCCGCGCTCAGCAGATATCCCCAGCGCAGGCGGCGCCTGCTGAGCAGGTCGTAAATCAGCGTGATATAGAGCGGCGTGAGCACGGTAAAGAGTAGAAATTCCGAGACGGAGAGGTAGACGTAAGCCCGGAAGCTGAACAGGTACATGATGCCGAGCTGCATTGCGCCTACCAGCATGTACAGCAGAATGGTTTTCAGCGATTGCCCGCGGGTACGCAGGAACGGCAGGAACACCAGCGCCGCCAGCCCCACACGCATCAGCACCGAAAAGTAGCTGTCGACCGATCCGGCAAGGTATTCGCCAATCAGGCTAAAGGAGAAGGCCCACAGGATAGTGGTGATAATGAGTAGCGCCACAATGCTTGTCTCTCAGAAAGAAGGAGAGGCATTGTAGCGAACTCTTTAGTTGACATCTGAACAATAAACAATCAAATGAAGATTATTCAAGGAACAGTTTGCGCAAATACTTAGGTACCGCGTTGTCTGCGTTGGTGCCAATCACTTCCAGCTCCGGGTGCAGATCTTTCAGGCGCTGGTGCGCGTTCTGCATGATGCAGCCTTTGCCCGCCATGGAGAGCATCTCGGCATCGTTCATGCCATCGCCGAACGCGATGCAGTCTTTCAGATCAAAGCCCAGACGCTTCGCGACCGCTTCCAGCGCGTGACCTTTGGACACCCCGCCCGCCATCACTTCCAGACAAGTCAGCGTGGAGAAGCTAACGTTCACGCGGTCTCCCCAGCGGGCGTTGATCGCCTGCTCCAGCGGAAGCAGCGCTTCGTGACTTTCGCAGGTAAAGAACACCTTGCTGATCCCTTCAGGATCCAGCAAACCCGGTTCATACAGGGAGTAGTTGAAGACGGCTTCCTTGAAGAAACGCATTTCGTCCGGGCGATGACGGTTCATAAACCACTCGTCGTCGCGATAAACGTTAGTGACGATATCCGGGTTGTTATGCACAATGCCGAACAAATCAGTGGCGATGTCGCGATCGAGATTGTGGGTAAAAATCAGGTTGCCGTCCGTGTCGTGTACGCGCGCACCGTTGGAGGTGATCATGTACGACTTGATCTCAAGGTTATCGCGGATCTGCCCCACGTCCACGTGGTGGCGGCCGGTGGCGAACACAAAGTTCACGCCGCGGGCAGTCAGGAGTTTTAAGGTCTCTTTCGCATAAGGCGACAGGGTGTGGTCGGGGGAAAGCAGCGTGCCATCTAAATCAGATGCAACAACCTGGTACATAGGGATTTCAACCTCTGGTGGAAAACAATAATCAGTTATGCCTGTTGAAAAATTCAACAATGGCGTTGAGCGCGACTGAGCGCATAGCGTCCTTTTCAAAAAGGATCTCATGGTACGCACCGTTGATGACCAGCGGTTTACCCCCTTCACAGGGATGACCCGCCGCGGCGCGAAGTTCACAATAGCGGTCATGCATGCGGTTATCCACCACACGCTCTTCTTCCGCCTGGATCAGGAGCGTCGGCGTGTCATCATCGCCTACGCCCGCCAGCACCTGCTCACCGGCATGAATACCTTCCCGCACCCAGTGCCAGGTGGGGCCGCCGACCCGCAGACGCGGTTCATCGGCATAAAAACGCAGGTTGCGGCGATAACGCTGCCGACTGTGGGTTAACACGTTGATGGCAAACGGCAACGCCCGCCAGCGTCCTGTTCCTATGGCATAGCCTTCACGAATGCGCTGATGGCCCTCAGCCCAGTCGAGAAGATGGCGCACCATCCAGTCAGGAAAACGTATCACAATGCCGTACATCGGCGCGGTCAGCGCAATGGCGTCGCACTGGTGCTTATGGCGCTGCAAAAACAACGTCGAGATCGCGCCCCCCATGGAGTGGGCAAGAATATAACGCTTGCGCCACGGTCCGGGCTGCACTTCCTGCTGCCAGAACGCGGCCAGATCGTCGACGTAATCGCTGAAGTTATCCACGTGGCCGCGATGGGTATCCGGCAGCATCCGGCCGGATAGCCCCTGCCCGCGATGGTCGATAATTAACACATCAAAGCCCAGATGGAACAGGTCATACGCCAGCTCGGCATATTTGATATAGCTTTCGATGCGCCCGGGGCAAACCACAATCACCCGGTCATTTTTTTCATCATGGAAACGAACGAAGCGTACCGGGATATCCCCGACGCCCATAAACTCATCTTCCTCACGCTGGCGCCAGAAATCGGTCAGCGGCCCCATGGAGAAAGCAGCAAATGCGTTTTCTCGTGTTTCCCAGTCCTTTTTCTGCTGAAACATTGGGTTTCCACCCCCCGTAATTCAGGGAATATCGTTTTTTTCGTCACCGGTCACAAAATGACTCAACAATAGCGTATTGTGGCATAAAAACAGACGATCCGGGAGTTTCAAATGACCTTCGAGTGGTGGTTCGCTTACCTGCTGACATCCATCATCCTCAGCCTTTCACCTGGCTCGGGCGCAATCAACACCATGACCACCTCCATTAATCACGGCTATCGCGGCGCGGCGGCGTCAATTGCCGGTTTACAGACAGGGCTTGGCATTCACATTGTGCTGGTGGGGATTGGTCTGGGCACGCTGTTCTCCCGTTCGGTGCTGGCCTTCGAGGTGCTGAAATGGGCTGGCGCAGCGTATCTTATCTGGCTGGGTATTCAACAGTGGCGCGCCGCAGGCTCGATTGATCTGCATACGCTCTCCCGGACGCAAACACGCGGCCACCTGTTTAAGCGCGCGGTATTCGTTAACCTGACCAACCCGAAAAGCATTGTGTTCCTCGCCGCCCTGTTCCCGCAGTTTATCGTGCCGCATCAGCCCCAGGTGATGCAGTACGTGGTGCTGGGCGCGACCACCATTATTGTCGATATCATTGTGATGATTGGTTACGCGACGCTGGCGCAGCGAATTGCGGCGTGGATCAAAGGGCCTAAGCAGATGAAGGCCCTGAACAAAGTCTTTGGTTCGCTGTTTATGCTGGTTGGCGCGCTGCTTGCGTCAGCGCGTCATGCTTAGCGAGAAATGATGAGATGAATGCCGAATCCGGCGAACAGTGCGCCGGCAATGCCGTCGATCCACTTCGCGATGCGCTGGTAGCCGCGACGCATCGCCGGTAAAGCAAACAGGCTTGCCACAACGGTAAACCAGGCGAACGTCTCAACAACGATTAGCAGGAAGATCCCCCAGCGCGCGCCCGCACCGACGTTATCTCCTACAAACAGCGAGAACACAGAGCCGAAGTAAATAATCGCTTTCGGGTTCGCCAGGTTAGTCAGCAGCCCTTTCACAAAGCTACGGCCGCCCGTTGCCAGCTCAACCTTTGGCTCTTCCGGCTTTTTCTCTTCTTTCTTCAGCGCCCCGCGCAGCATCTGGTAGCCCATCCAGCACAGGTACAGACCGCCGCCAACCATGATGATGTTATGCAGCCACGCCATTTTCGCCAGGATCAGGTTCAGACCAAGCAGCGCAACCGACGCCCAGACCATAACGCCCATGGTGATACCGAGCACACCCATCATCGCCTCTTTGCGGGAGCGGCTGACGGCCGTTTGTGACACGAAGAAGAAGTCAGGGCCAGGGCTCATCAGCGCAACGATGTGCACTAACGCCACGGTGAGAAATAGCATTAACATAATTAGCTCGCGGGGAAATAATGTAGTGAGTCATCATCCTGGCACTTTTTCGCCCAGCTGACTACTCCTCATCCTCACCATCAGCGTGGGAACGGATAAGCGCCATAAACTCTTTACCAAAGCGCTCCAGTTTGCGCGTGCCGACGCCGTTGACGCTGAGCATCTCGCTGGCGCTGAGTGGCATTTGCTCGGCCATCTCGATCAGCGTCGCGTCATTGAACACCACGTATGGCGGGATGTTCTCTTCATCGGCAATGGCTTTACGCAGCTTGCGCAGCTTGGCGAACAGCTTGCGATCGTAGTTGCCGCCGTAGGATTTCTGCATCACGCGCGGCTTCAGGGCGACGACGCGCGGAACGGCGAGCTTCAGTTCAACCTCACCGCGCAGGACCGGTCGCGCCGCTTCGGTAAGCTGAAGCGCAGAGTGCTGGGCAATATTTTGCGTGGCAAAGCCGAGATGGATCAGCTGGCGGATGATACTCACCCAGTGCTCATGGCTCTGGTCTTTCCCGATGCCGTAAACCGGCAGCTTGTCGTGCCCCATGTCGCGGATACGCTGGTTGTTAGCCCCGCGCAGCACTTCGACGACGTAGCCCATCCCAAAGCGCTGGTTCACGCGTCCGATAGTCGAGAGCGCTTTGCGCGCGTCCATCAGACCGTCGTACTGCTTCGGCGGGTCGAGGCAGATATCGCAGTTGCCGCACGGCGCCTGACGCCCTTCACCAAAGTAGTTGAGCAGCACCAGACGGCGGCAGGTTTGCGCTTCGGCGAAGGCACCCATCGCGTTAAGCTTGTGGCGTTCGATATCCTGCAACTGCCCCTGCGGTTTCTCCTCGAGACAGCGGCGCAGCCACGCCATATCCGCCGGATCGTAAAACAGCATCGCTTCCGCAGGCAGGCCATCACGCCCGGCGCGACCGGTTTCCTGATAGTAGGATTCGATATTGCGCGGGATATCAAAGTGCACCACAAAGCGCACGTTAGGCTTGTTGATCCCCATCCCGAACGCCACCGTTGCGACCACGATTTGCAGGTCGTCACGCTGGAATTTTTCCTGTACGTCGGCGCGGATGTGGTTTTCTAACCCGGCATGGTATGCCGCCGCGCTAAAGCCGCGATTTTGCAGACGCGCAGCGGTGTCTTCCACCTTCGCGCGGCTGTTGCAGTAGATGATGCCGGACTTGCCGCGCTGCTCCTGCACGTAGCGCAGGAGCTGATCCAGCGGCTTGAATTTTTCCATCAGCATATAGCGGATGTTCGGCCGGTCGAAGCTGCTGACCTGAATATAGGGGTCTTTCAGCCCCAGCAGGCGAACGATGTCCTGACGCGTGGTGTCATCCGCCGTGGCGGTAAGCGCCATAAACGGCAGCTCAGGGAAGCGCTGACGCAGTTGGCCGAGGGCGGCATATTCCGGGCGGAAATCGTGCCCCCACTGGGAGATACAGTGCGCTTCATCCACCGCCAGCAGCACCGGGTTCCAGTGCGCCAGGTGATCGAGGAAGTTGTCCAGCATCAGGCGCTCTGGCGCGATATACAGCAGGCGGATCTGCCCGGTGCGGCACCCGGCCATCACCTCTTGCTGCTGCTCGCGGGTTTGCGTCGAGTTAAGACAGGCCGCCGCCACGCCGTTGGCAAGCAGCTGGTCGACCTGGTCTTTCATCAGGGAAATAAGGGGGGAGACCACAACCGTCAGGCCATTAAGTACCAGCGCGGGCACCTGATAGCAGAGCGATTTTCCGCCGCCGGTCGGCATGACCACCAGGCAATCGCGGCCTTCCAGCACGGTTTCAATGATGGTTTCCTGGCCAGGACGGAACTGCTGGTAGCCAAAGGTTTCATGCAAAACCTGTTTAGCCAGCGATTCCTGATTCAATACTTCCGCCTGCGCCACGTTAACCCCATATGCCAGAAATGAAACAGGCGCTATTTTCAGCGCCTGAGAGAGAAACTTCAACGTTTAACGCAAAAACATTCGAGCAGCTTAGAAAATATCGTTCAGCATGACGCCCACACCAACGCGGGTCTGGTTGAAGTTATAGTCGATCAGCGATTCGCCATAACCGCTATACACCTGGGTATAGAGACGAACGTGTTTCGTCACCGGGTAGCTCAGGCCCAACTCTGCGCCGCCGTAGCCGGTATTCCAGTTGTACTGCCCTTTGGCGCTCAGCACCGCGTCACCCAGCTGATAGCCCACTTTAAGCTGATAATAGCCCATGTATTTGGTGATATCAGGATTGTCATCGGTGCTGCCCACCACGTACCACGGCTTCACTTCCACCATGAAATTGCCGTTCTGCGCCATCAGACGCGTATAAACGCGATTCCAGCTGCGTGAGGTTGGGTCGGAACGACCGTTGGAATCGTGGTTATAGCCCACCTCCACGTCTCGCAGCGTCCAGCCTGCAAACTCATAATCAGTGGCGAAACCGAGGAACAGCTGCGGTTCATAGTTGGTTTCGCGGAACGGTGAAGATTCCCCGCTGTTGGAGAGCTGCCACCATGACTTCTGCGTGTAAGATGCACCAAGCACCGAGTTCGGCCCCAGGATGCCGCGCCATAACGGGAAGGCCAGGCTGAGCTGGAACTTCACCTCATCTTTACGCGCATTGTCAGACCAGTTATAGGAGCTTATCGCCTCTTTGTTGAGATCGCTGGTCTGGGTATAGATCACGTAGTTTGTGTCATAGGGGTAGAGCGTGAACGGATTGTCATGCTCCTGAAGCATATTGGCGATGATGCTGCCCTGAACGGCAGGTTTATCATGCACTTCTTTGATCGTCGCTTCCTGCGCATATGCTGTGAGGGGCAGCGCAACCGCCGCCAGTAACCAACCCAGATACGTCCGCATCGGTGGTGTTCTCCTGAAATTGTGACATTTAATGAATAGTTTTGTCCGGGCATTCTACAGACTTCTGCGATAACTTCCGCTTCCTCGTTTCTTAAAGTGGCATTCCTTTATCCTGAAGCATAAAATAAACATTTTGTTAACAACAAGGATGCCACGTCAGATGTCAGCCACACTCACCGCCGAAGAAACCTTAAAGCTCGTGGGCGAGATTTTTGTGTATCACATGCCATTCAACCGTGCACTGGGTCTTGAGCTGGAGCGATACGAAAAAGACTTCGCTCAGCTGAGTTTCAATAATCAGCCAATGATGGTCGGTAACTGGGCGCAAAGCATTTTGCACGGCGGAGTGATTGCCTCTGCGCTGGACGTGGCGGCCGGTCTGGTGTGCGTGGGCAGCACGCTGACGCGCCATGACACCATCAACGAAGATGAATTACGCCAGCGCCTGTCGCGCATGGGCACCATCGATTTACGCGTCGACTATCTGCGACCGGGACGCGGAAACCGCTTCACCTGCACCAGCAGCCTGCTGCGCGCCGGGAATAAAGTTGCCGTCGCCCGCGTTGAGCTGCATAACGAGGAGCAGGTTTATATCGCCAGCGCAACCGCCACTTATATGGTGGGTTGAGACGGCAAATTCGGGTAAAATTACTTCACTTTTTTGTAACGGATTTTCCCGATGGATGCTAAACAGACGCGGCAGGGCGTTTTACTCGCCCTTGCCGCTTATTTTATTTGGGGTATCGCGCCGGCGTACTTCAAGCTTATCGCCTATGTCCCGGCGGACGAGATCCTCACTCACCGCGTCATCTGGTCGTTTTTCTTTATGATTGCGCTGATGAGCATCAGCCGTCAGTGGTCAGGCGTCAAAACGCTACTGAAAACCCCGAAGAAGGTCTTCCTGCTTGCCCTCTCTGCGGTGCTGATTGGCGGAAACTGGCTGCTGTTTATCTGGGCGGTGAATAACCATCACATGCTCGAAGCCAGCCTGGGGTACTTCATTAACCCGCTGGTGAACATCGTGCTGGGGATGATTTTCCTCGGCGAACGTTTCCGCCGGATGCAGTGGGTGGCGGTGATTCTGGCCCTCTGCGGCGTGCTGGTGCAGCTGTGGACCTTCGGTTCACTGCCGGTTATCGCCCTGGGGCTGGCGTTCAGCTTTGCCTTCTACGGCCTGGTGCGTAAAAAAATCGCCGTGGAAGCGCAGACGGGAATGCTGTTTGAAACCCTGTGGCTGCTGCCTGTCGCGGCGATCTACCTGTTCGGTATTGCCGACAGCGCCACCAGCCACATGGGCAGTAACCCATGGTCGCTGAACCTGATGCTGATGGCCGCGGGCGTGGTCACGACGATACCCCTGCTGTGCTTCA
The DNA here is from genome assembly GCF_013375955.1 of Enterobacter sp. DSM 30060. Classification (NCBI taxonomy): domain Bacteria; kingdom Pseudomonadati; phylum Pseudomonadota; class Gammaproteobacteria; order Enterobacterales; family Enterobacteriaceae; genus Enterobacter; species Enterobacter sp. DSM 30060. The sequence goes on along the minus strand of NZ_CP056118.1, from coordinate 1,949,030 downwards.
CCGGCGCGGCAACGCGTCTGCGCCTCTCCACGCTTGGCTTCTTCCAGTACATCGGCCCGACGCTGATGTTCCTGCTGGCGGTGGTGTTTTACGGCGAGGTGCCGGGTGCGGATAAGATGGTGACGTTCGCCTTTATCTGGGTGGCGCTGGCGATTTTCGTTGCGGATGCAATTTATACCCAGCGCAGGACTCGCAGAGGAATTTAGGTGCTTTGTAGGGCGGGTAAGCGCAGAGCCACCCGCCTGATTTTTACAACCAGTTCTTCCGCTTGAAGTACAGGTACGGCGCCAGCCCGGCGAGGATCATAAAGATAATCGCCCCCGGGTAGCCAAAGCTCCACTTCAGCTCCGGCATAAACTCAAAGTTCATCCCGTAGCTGGATGCCACCAGCGTCGGCGGCAGGAACACCACGGAAACCACCGAGAAGATCTTGATGATGCGGTTCTGCTCGATGTTGATAAAGCCCATTGCCGCCTGCATCAGGAAGTTGACCTTCTGGAACAGGGATTCGTTGTGCGGCAGCAGGGATTCGATATCGCGTAAGATCTCACGCGCCTGCTCCAGCTGACCGCCCGGCAGACGCGCCTTGCGCACCAGGAAGTTCAGCGCGCGCTGGGTATCCATCAGACACAAACGCACCTTCCAGCCGATATCTTCCAGCTCTGCAAGCGTGGACAACGCTTCGTCGTACTCATCGCCCTGATGGCCTTCCATGATCACGCGGCTCAGCTTTTCCAGGTCGCTGTAGATGTTTTCGATTTCATCCGCCAGCTGTTCGATTTTGGTTTCGAACAGATCCAGCAGCAGCTCATAGGCGTTACCGTCCATCATCGCCTGGCTGCGGGCGCGCATGCGGTAGAGACGAAACGCAGGCAGTTCGCGCTCGCGCAGGGTGAACAGGCGGCCATCGCGGATGGTAAACGCCACGGTGGAGTTCCCCGCGTGGTCTTCGGCATCTTCGAAGAAGAAGAAGGAGTGAATGTGCAGGCCGTCTTCGTCTTCAAAAAAACGGGCGGATGCTTCGATGTCTTCCAGTTCCGGGCGTGTCGCCAGGCTTTGCCCCAGTTCAGATTGTACGCGAAGGCGCTCATCGTCGTCCGGCTCGACCAGATCCACCCATACGGCATCAATGAGGGGCTGTGACTCTTCGGCTTCAAGCCGAGTCAGTCGGTTATTTTCGAGTTGAAATGCGCTCAACATGACCGGGACTCCCAATGCAAAAAATATCGGACAGTTCGGTGGGCACACAGAAACAAATTGGGTTTCAGACCATTAAACAGCCTGACTCAGCGCGACGGGAATGATGCAGTCGCTGACAACCACTAAGGCCATCAGCAAGAGGAGATAGCCTTAGGAGTTGTTCCTGGATGACAGGGAATTGAGCCAGTATCTACTGGGTGTGTCCAAGGCGAATGTCCTCTTAGCGTAATCGTGCGCGCATGTTACGCCAGCAATAACTGTGGCGTCAACACGCAACGGAACGCTGAAGGGCATTAATTGACCTTCAACGTATAAGGCTAGCAGATTATTACAAAATAGTGATATTTTTCTGAAAGTTACACACTTTCCAGCTTGGCATAGGCTGCCACCAGCCATTTGATCCCCTGCCCCTGGAACGCGACCTGCAAACGGCTGTGCTCGCCGCTGCCTTCCAGATTGACGATGGTGCCTTCGCCAAACTTCGAGTGGCGCACGCGCTGGCCCAGCTTGTAACCGGTATCGGTTTCCGAGATTGGCGAGCCCATACGCTGATGACTGACCGGACGGCTGATGCTGGCGCGCAGGCGCACCTCTTCCACACACTCTTCCGGCAGTTCGCCGATAAAGCGCGACGGACGGTGATACACTTCTTTCCCGTACAGGCGGCGGGTTTCCGCGTAGGTCAGGGTCAGTTTCTGCATCGCACGGGTCACGCCCACGTAGGCCAGACGACGCTCCTCTTCCAGACGCCCGCCTTCATCCAGCGACATCTGGCTCGGGAACATCCCCTCTTCCATCCCGACGATGAACACCTGCGGGAACTCCAGACCTTTCGCGGAGTGCAGGGTCATCAGCTGAACCGCATCCTGCCAGGTATCGGCCTGCCCTTCACCCGCCTCCAGCGCGGCGTGAGAGAGGAATGCCTGCAACGGCATCAGGTCTTCGTCTTCTTCGTTGTAGCTGAACTGGCGCGTTGCCGTCACCAGCTCCTCTAAGTTCTCAATACGAGTCTGGCCCTTCTCGCCTTTTTCCTGCTCGTACATGGTGCGCAGGCCGGAATCTTTGATTACCCGGTCAGTCTGGACGTGCAGCGGCATGTCGGCCGTTTCCTGCGCCAGCGCGTCGATTAACTCCAGGAAGCGCTGCAATGCGCTGGCGGCGCGCCCGGCGAGGGCTTTTTCCTGCAACAACTCGCGGCATGCCTGCCATAGCGTGAGCTGACGATCGCGCGAGGCCTGACGCACCACGTCCAGCGTACGATCGCCGATGCCGCGCGTCGGCGTGTTCACCACGCGCTCAAACGCCGCATCGTCGTTACGGTTGGCAATCAGACGCAAATACGAGAGCGCATCTTTGATCTCCTGACGTTCGAAGAAGCGCATACCGCCATAAATGCGGTACGGCATGCTCACCTGTAACAGCGCCTCTTCCAGCACGCGCGACTGGGCGTTGCTGCGATAGAGAATGGCACACTGCTCCAGCGCACCGCCGTTCTCCTGCCAGGTTTTAATGCGGTTCACCACGAAGCGGGCTTCGTCGAGCTCGTTGAAGGCGCAGTAAATCGAAATCGGTTCGCCGTCGACGCCATCGGTCCACAGCTTTTTACCCAGTCGCCCGTTGTTGTTCTCAATCAGGGCGTTGGCCGCGCTCAGTATGTTGCTGGTAGAACGGTAGTTCTGCTCCAGACGGATGGTTTGCGCGCCGGGGAAATCGTTGAGAAAGCGCTGGATGTTCTCCACCTGCGCGCCGCGCCAGCCGTAGATAGACTGGTCGTCATCGCCCACGATCATCACCTTGCCGGTATCCCCGGCCAGCAGGCGGATCCACGCGTACTGAATGTTGTTGGTATCCTGGAATTCGTCCACCAAAATGTTGGTGAAGCGTTCACGGTAGTGTTGCAGGATATGTGGTTTGTTGAGCCACAGCTCGTGGGCGCGCAGCAGCAGTTCGGCGAAATCCACCAGACCGGCGCGATCGCACGCTTCCTGATAGGCCTTGTAGACGTTCTGCCAGGTCTGCTCAACCGGGTTACCGAAGCTTTGAATGTGGTGCGGACGCAGCCCTTCGTCTTTCTGACCGTTGATGTACCACATCGCCTGACGCGGCGGCCACTGCTTCTCGTCGAGGTTCATCGCCTTGATCAGACGTTTCAGTAAGCGCAGCTGGTCTTCGCTGTCGAGGATCTGGAAATCCTGCGGCAGGTTAGCGTCCATATGGTGCGCGCGCAGCAGACGGTGCGCCAGGCCGTGGAAGGTGCCAACCCACATGCCGCCCTGGCTGGTGCCCATCAGCTGTGCGATACGGTGGCGCATCTCCGCCGCCGCCTTGTTGGTGAACGTCACGGCCATAATCGAGTACGGCGAGCAGTTCTCCACGCTCTGTAGCCAGGCGATACGGTGAACCAGCACGCGCGTCTTACCACTGCCCGCTCCAGCCAGTACCAGCAGGTTTGTACGCGAGGCGGCAACCGCGTCACGCTGTTTGTCATTAAGGCTGTCGAGCAGGTAAGAAACGTCCATTGGCACCGTCACGTCATGTCGGGCGGGCAAATGTTTCCATTCGCCAAAACCCTGTTAATTTATACAGAACAATTGATGATTATATCAGCGTCGTGAGGGATGCCAACCGTGAAATTTCCACGTGCGGCAGAAGACGGCTATCCGGGGTAGTCATCAGATCGGCATTTTCCGGCTTGATCCAGCAGGCCTGCATGCCGCAGCGGATCGCCCCGGCGACGTCCGTGGTCAGGTCGTCGCCCACGTGCAGGATCTCACCGAGCGGCAAATCCAGTTTTTCCGCCGCCAGATGATACATATCGTTGAACGGCTTCGAGCGTCCGTGCGGGCCCGCGCGCAGCACGAACTGAAAATAGTTCCCCAGACCAAACAGTTCAGGCTGAGCGTTGCCGTTGGTAATGGCGACCAGCGGCCACTTTTCGGCGAGCTTCGCCAGCGTGTCGTGGGTCTCCTGCGGCACGTCGATTCGGCTGCGCCATTTGGCGAAGTTTTCCATGGCCGCTTCAGCACCCATGGCCGCGTCCTGCGCGCTCAGGCCGGCATTGAGCATCGCCTGCTCAACCGCACGGCGGCGCCATTCGGTCACGTCATGATAAATTTCCGGCTCGGTTTCCCGCAGGGACTGACGCAGCTTCTGGAACTCTTTGTTCTGCATCGCTTTCAGCGCAGGATGGTAGTTTTGCACAAACGCCAGCGACTCCTGCTCGGTACGCAGGATCACTGGGCGGTTGTCGTAAAGGGTGTCATCAAGATCAAACGTCAGGGCTGAGATCTGACCGAGTGGGCGGTAAAAACGCATTATTTCCCCCGTTTGGCGCGTGGATGCGCCGCGTCATACACCGAGGCAAGGTGTTGGAAGTCTAAGTGGGTATAGATTTGGGTGGTCGACAGATTCGCGTGACCAAGCAGCTCCTGTACGCCGCGCAGGTCGCCGCTTGATTCCAGCATGTGCGTCGCAAAAGAGTGGCGCAGCTTATGCGGGTGAACGTGGCTGTTCAGCCCCTGCTTAATGCCCCACTCCGCAAAGCGCTTCTGCACGTTACGCGCCGAGATCCGCTTGCCGAGCTTCGACAGGAACAGCGCATCCTCTTCCGCGCCAAACAGACCGCGCAGATCCAGCCAGTGCTCAATCCAGGAAACCGCATTGCGGCCGATCGGCAGGCGGCGCTCTTTGCTGCCTTTGCCCATCACCCACACTTCGCCAGATTCCAGATCGAGGTGCTTTAAGTCGAGGTTCACCAGCTCAGAGAGACGCAGGCCCGCGCCGTACATCACCTCCAGCATCGCGCGGTCGCGCACGGCCAGCGGATCGTTGAGATCGATATCCAGCAGGCGGTTTACGTCGTCGACGTCGATATTTTTCGGCAGATGACGCGGGGCCTTTGGCGTGGCGATCCCTTTTGCCGGGTTGGCTTTCAGACCGCCCTGGCTGACCAGCCAGTCGAAGAAACTGCGCAGGGCAGAGAGCCGGAGCGCCAGGCTCGCCGGGCTTAAGTTTTTTTTACGGCTACGCACAACGAAGCCGCGAACCGTGGCGGCGTCACATTGTTGCCAGCTTTTCAGGCCGATTTCATCGGCAATCTGCATGATGGCATCAAGCTGACGCTGATAGTTGAGCAGCGTAATAGGGCTAAGCTGGCGTTCTACGCCAAGATAGCGCAGAAAACGGGTGACGTCAGTGGCGAGCAGTCCGTCCGTCATACGCGCTCAATCCAGCGCTCCAGCAGCTCAGGCAGCATCAGGGCGATCTCCTGCAACAGTTGCGTACCCTGCCCCTGTTCATAATGATGCGCGTCGCGGCTGGTAAATAACATCACGCCCAGGTCACCATCGCGCCCCATCAGCGACATCGCCACCGAGCCGATAGCTTTGGCTTCCGGCAGCACCACCAGCAGTTCTGGCCCGTTAAGCGGCCCCAGATAGTGGTGCTCATGGCCCAGACGCTGAATGCGCAGCGGCTCAAACGCCTGACGGCTCAGCGCCAGATGGGTAAACCCGGACGGCGCGCCAATGCGCCAGCGGTCAGGGAAGAGACGGATCGTCGCGCCTGCCAGCCCCAGCTCGCGCGCCCAGCGATGGAAGCGGTTGAGGAACTCTTCGAGACTGTGCGCGGAAGCCAGACGCGCCTGAAGGTGCAGAAGACGATAGAACAGGCTTTCGTTATTGCTGGCCTGCTCCATCAGCAGCGTCATGTTCTCTTCGAGCTGATTGATGTGGTTGCGCGAGCGCGCCATGTGCCATTCAACCAGCGACACGGTCTCGCGAACCGGATGCGGTACGCGCATCCTTTCGACGACGCGTGCATTGCGGATAAAAAACTCAGGATTGTGCAGCAGGTAATCCACAACAGCGCTGTCATCCAGCTCCGTTACAGGTTCCCGCAGTTCTTCCCCTGGTTGCTTCATAGATGGATAAACCCGTCATAAACATGTGTCGCCGGGCCAGTCATGTACAGTGGATGACCCGCTCCTTTCCAGGCGATATCAAGACGCCCGCCCGGTAATTCCACGCGAACCTCTTCCGCCAGTAACCCCTGCGAGATACCGACGGCCACCGCCGCACAGGCACCGCTTCCGCAGGCCTGGGTTTCGCCCGCGCCGCGCTCGTAAACCCGCAGGCGAATGTGTTCACGCTTCACCACCTGCATGAAACCGATGTTCGCCCGCTCCGGGAAGCGCTCGTGGCTTTCCAGCACCGGGCCGAGCGTTTCAACCGCCGCAGTTTGCACATCATCTACCTGAATCACGCAGTGCGGGTTACCCATCGAGACGACGCCGCACAATACTGTCTGCTCGGCGGCACGCATAATATAGGTCTTTTCCGCTTTGTTGGCGCGAAACGGCACGGCAGCGGGTTCGAAGTTCGGCTCGCCCATGTTCACGCGCACCAGTTCGTCGTCGGTGACGCTGAGCACCATCCGGCCGTTGGCGGTGCTGACGCGGATATCGCGCTTGTTGGTCAGCCCTTTCAGCCGAACAAAGCGGGCAAAACAGCGTGCGCCATTGCCGCACTGGGAAACTTCGCTGCCGTCGGCGTTAAAAATGCGATAGTGGAAGTCCAGGTCAGGATCGTAAGGCGGCTCCACCACCAGCAGCTGGTCAAACCCCACGCCCACGTGTCGATCCGCTAGGCGACGGATCAGTTCCGGGGAGAAAAAGACATTCTGCGTTACCGCGTCGACGACCATAAAGTCGTTGCCAAGGCCATGCATTTTAGAGAACTGCATCATTTGCTCCATTGCGCGGGTACAGAACGTAATCGTCAGAGATTGACCTGAGTCGGGCCGCCGTTATTGCCGCGATCGTTGGTATCCGGCGTAGATGACTCGATACCACTTTGCACTGGTTTTGTCGGCGGTGGTGCGTTTTTATCCTCTGGCGGGAAGTACAGTGGTCCCTTCAGTCCACAGCCGGTCAGGCTAAACAGAGTGACAAGAACGACAAGCGTTCGGAAGACGTTTTTCATGTAGAGGTTGCCCGTAAGTTCAAATCTGTTTCTATCATCGCAGGAGAAGACACAAAAGCAAGAGTTTGCCGCTTTCCTGCAACGGGAATTATTTAGCGTTATACTGCCGCCATCACGAAAAACAGGAATAAAACCATGAACGACAGTGAATTTCATCGCCTTGCCGATACCCTGTGGATGACCATCGAAGAGCGTATCGACGAGTGGGACGGCGACAGCGATATCGATTGTGAAATCAACGGCGGGATCCTGACCTTAAGCTTCGAAAACGGCAGCAAGATTATTATTAACCGTCAGGAGCCGCTTCACCAGGTGTGGCTGGCGGCGAAACAGGGCGGCTATCACTTTGATCTAAAAGGTGACGAGTGGATCTGCGACCGCAGCGGTGAAACGTTCTGGGATCTGCTGGAGCAGGCGGCGACCGCGCAGGCGGGCGAGGCAGTGAGTTTCAGGTAGTTTTGTTGCCCGGTGGCGGCTACGCCTTACCGGGCCTACAACGGCTCGAACCATAGTCCGGGTAAGCGTGAGCGCCAACCGCAACAGCAGCTCGGACCGTAGGCCGGGTAAGCGTTAGCGCCAACCGCAACAGCAGCTCGGACCGTAGGCCGGGTAAGCGTTAGCGCCACCCGGCAACAGCGGCTCAGACCGTAGGCCGGGTAAGCGTTAGCGCCACCCGGCAACAGCAGCTCGGACCGTAGGCCGGGTAAGCGTTAGCGCCACCCGGCAACAGCGGCTCAGACCGTAGGCCGGGTAAGCGTTAGCGCCACCCGGCGAAAAGGGTCAGGAGAAATACTGCTGCAACAGCGGCGCAGTTTCCTGGTTAGCGGGCGCCGCAGGGGTAATCGCCTGCGTACGGAACGGGATCACCTGCGCTCGTCCATCCACATTCACAATCTGGTAGAACTGCGGCAGGTTGAAGTTGATAAAGCTTGAGCCGTAGGTAAAGCGATCGTGCGAGGATGAATAGAACCGGCTGACGTCGCGCACCAGCTCCTCTTTGCTGCCTTCACAGTGGTGATACACCTCGGCACGGTTGGTTTCATCCAGAATGTAGATATTAAACCCGGCGTTATCGCCCGACTCCTCGAAGAAGAACTGAATAATCCCTTCACTCGCAAAGCCATCCACCACCTGCGGCAGCTTAACGTGGTTGGTTTCCACCTGAACCGACAGGCCATGCAGTTTGTTGTGTGAAATCGCGCCGTAGAATTCAATGGCGTTCTCCAGCTTCTGCACCGACACGTTCAGGCGCTCAAAGAACAGCCCCCAGGTCTGGCCGGAGACGCGCAGCGCTTTAAAGCGTCCGGTTTCATTCCGGGTGCTGGAAAGACGCAATTCGATGCACTCAGACACCAGCTGCTGCACGCGGGTACGAATCAGGCCGCGAAGGTGCTGGCTGTAGCAGAACACCTCCACGCTGTCCGGCGGCGCGGCGTCCTGGTGCATCTTGCCGAGGATCGTTTTCAGCGCCTCGATCATCGCCTGCTCGCCGTTAAAGTGCAGGGTACGCACTTCGTTCCACGAGTTGCGGTACAGCAGATCCACGCTGCCCACCAGGCAGTTTTGCTGCTCACCGAAGCTAAAGACGTCCAGCTTACGGAAGTCAAAGTGAACCACCTGATTGCGGAAGGCCGCCGTCGGGTCGTATTCCAGGTTGACGATGATCGCCAGATGGCGAATCTCACACGGGCTGTAGAGCGCTTTTGGCGTCGGCGCAGGCAGACGCAGTGGGAAGTGGTGCGAGACATCCGCCACCATCTCCTGCAATTTGGCTAAATCGACCACCTCGTTGCCCTTGATAAACAACCGGGTGCGTGAGGTGAGAAGGCCGTTAAACCAGGCCCAGGCCACCAGCTTGTTCAGGTAGCGGTTATATTCCAGCGGCTGATGGCTGATGATTGAATCCATGCTTGGCGCACGGTTGTACAGATACCACCCGGTGCGGTTCGCGCGGCCCGGCGGCACGTAGATAAAGGTCAGATTCGGTTCAGACAGGTCAGGCGAAATCTGTGGGTTCACCAGCGTTACCTTGCCCGGCAACGCTTCAAACGCGGCGTACAGTTTACGGGTCAGCACCCCGATATCCTGTGGGCTGGCAGAAACGCTAAGGTTGTTACGGCGGGCAAAGCGGATCAGGTTGCGGTAGCTCTGCATCATCGCATCAAGCAGCTCGTTGTGCGCCTCGCGCACCTGATCGATTTTCCAGTTGGCGCGGTTGTCGAGCATGGCGAGACGCGCTTCGTCCCATCCCCACTCTTTGACTAACTGGCTGACCACTTCACGGCGCCAGCCAACGCAGGCGCGCTCGCGGCTCAGTTTTTCACAGACTTTGAGATAGAAACATCGACGCACCAGGTCAAGACGCGTGGCGTCATCAATGGCCGTCAGGTATTCGGTGACGCGTTCCAGCATCATGCAGTAGGCATCAAGCCCGTAGGAGACGATCTCCCCGTCGTGCAGACGCTGCTTAATATCTTTCGCCAGCAGACGCGGCGTGGGGTATTCCCAGGAGTAGGCTTCCAGCAGCAGGGTTTTCAGCACCGCTTTGTACGGTGAATCAATGCTCTTATAGAGCTGCCAGAGGCTTGCACCAAAGTACTCTTCGGCGGACAGGGAGCTCAGACCGCCCAGATCCAGCCACTCGTTTGGCGTCAGTACGCCCTGCGAGTAAAGCGACATGACGTAGTCGTCATAATTCTCTTCTTCATCGCACGGCACCATATTCCACAGAATACGTTTTCCGGCCAGGCGAACCGCTGTACGGTAAAACTCATCCAGCAACAGAATATGCTGAGTCGAGCCGCAGTCTTCACCACCCAGACTGCCGCTTTCGTTATGGCGGAAACGGTTTTCATCAATCAGGAAGAAGCTCACTTCCACGCCGAGCGACGCCGCCCAGCTCTCCAGCAGACTGCATTTACGCTGCAACAGCTGGCGCTCTTCATTGTCGAGCCAGGACTGATGGCAGACCCAGATATCCAGGTCAGAAGAACAACTTTGCCCAACCGATGACGTGCTGCCCATGGAGTAAACCCCGGTAATCGGCAGCTCGCCTTTCGGCGAAACCTGCGGCGGCATACCACGGTAAAGCTCAAGTTCAGTCAGATAGTGCTGTTGGGTTTCATCAGGCGTGAAGAGGCAAATGCCCTGGGGAACGTTACCATCGAGGTAACCCGGCATTAGCGGATGGTGATAGTGCAACAATGTCGGCAGTAGACTGTATACCTGCTGGAAAGCAGGGCCCATGGCAGCAAGCGCGCGATCCACACGCAATTGATTGATGGCATCCAGTCTCTGTTTCAGAGTCTCAATATAGAGGTACAAGACGTATCGCCTGATGTTTCCGGGTGTCGCACGCCAGTCAAAACAGAACAAGCAGCGGACCCGCAGTATTTCAAAAAATAACCGTTACCCTTTTTCGCCTTGTTGTTTTCTGGTGGTACAGACGAAAAAATGGTCTAAAACGTGATCAATTTAACACCTTGCCGGTTGACCGTAAAGAAAGATGCGCTACATACAAGTGTAGCACCGTTCTGTACGTGTAAATTCCTGAATACGGCGGTGGCTGACGCGAACGCCGCCCTGTCCCTCTCACTCTTCATCAACCGTAAAACTGCCATCCGAGTGTCAACAATGTTAGGATGGTTAGCGATTGATAATGACGGTAACAAGCATGTTAGACAATGTTTTGAGAATTGCCACACGCCAAAGTCCTCTTGCGCTCTGGCAGGCACATTATGTTAAGCAGCGCCTGGAAGCCTGCCACACCGGATTACGCGTTGAGCTGGTGCCAATGGTCACGCGTGGCGATGTCATTCTTGATACGCCGCTGGCCAAAGTGGGCGGAAAGGGTCTGTTTGTCAAAGAGCTGGAGCTGGCATTGCTTGAGAACCGCGCCGATATCGCCGTGCATTCGATGAAAGACGTGCCCGTTGAGTTCCCGGAAGGGCTGGGGCTGGTGACCATCTGCGAGCGCGAGGATCCGCGCGATGCGTTTGTCTCTAATCGCTATGACTCGCTTGATGCGTTGCCGGCAGGCAGCGTGGTCGGCACGTCAAGTTTACGCCGCCAGTGTCAGTTGGCTGAACGTCGTCCGGATCTGGTGATTCGCTCGCTGCGCGGGAACGTCGGCACACGCCTTGGCAAGCTGGATAACGGCGACTACGATGCCATTATTCTTGCGGTTGCGGGCCTGAAACGCCTGGGGCTGGAAGAACGTATTCGCGTGGCGTTGCCGCCGGAGCTGTCGCTGCCCGCCGTCGGCCAGGGTGCCGTCGGCATTGAGTGTCGTCTGGATGATGCGCGTACTCAGGCACTGCTCGCGCCGCTGAATCATGACGATACCGCCGTTCGCGTAAAAGCCGAGCGCGCGATGAACACTCGCCTCGAAGGGGGCTGTCAGGTGCCAATTGGCAGCTATGCTGAATTAACTGACGGTGAGCTGTGGCTGCGTGCGCTGGTTGGCGCGCCGGACGGCTCGCAGATGGTTCGCGGTGAACGTCGCGGCAAGCCGCAGGATGCCGAGGCGCTTGGCGTATCGCTGGCGGAAGAGCTGCTGAGTAACGGCGCGCGTGAAATTCTGGCTGAGGTCTATAACGGAGAGCCCCCTGCATGAGCATACTTGTCACCCGCCCTTCTCCCGCAGGAGAGCAGTTAGTGAGCCGTCTGCGCGCACTGGGGCAGGTGGCCTGGAGTTTTCCGTTGATTGAATTCTCCCCCGGTCGCGAGCTGCCTACGCTCGCTGACCAGATGCGTGCCTTGCAGGAAGGTGATCTGCTCTTTGCGCTATCGCAGCATGCCGTGGAATTTGCCCATGCGCAGCTACAACAGCAGGGCGTTAACTGGCCCCACGCACCCCGCTATTTCGCCATCGGGCGCACCACGGCGCTGGCCTTACATACCGCGAGCGGAATCGATGTTCGTTACCCGTTAGATCGGGAAATCAGCGAAGTCTTGCTACAATTACCTGAATTACAAACTATTGCCGGAAAGCGTGCGCTCATTTTGCGCGGCAACGGTGGCCGCGAACTGCTGGGCGAGACGCTGCGCGAACGCGGCGCAGACGTGACGTTTGTGGAGTGCTATCAGCGCTGTGCAAAACACTATGATGGCGCGGAAGAAGCCATGCGCTGGCATGCGCGCGGCATTAATACGCTGGTGGTTACCAGCGGTGAAATGTTACAACAGCTATGGTCGCTGATTCCGCTTTGGTATCGCGAAAACTGGTTACTCCGCTGTCGGCTTCTGGTCGTCAGCGAGCGTCTGGCGAACCACGCCCGGGAACTGGGCTGGCAGGATATTCGGATCGCTGATAACGCCGACAACGATGCGCTGCTGCGCGCATTACAATAACTCTCAAATGGGAAGCCATAATGACGGAACACGAAAAATCCTCCGCCGTGGTTGAAGAGACCAGGGAGACTGTGGACACCACGTCACAGCCAGAGACGACAGACAAAACCGTTGAGAAGAAAAACGGCAGCAATAAAACCAGCCTCACGCTGAGCGTGATTGCCATCGCGATTGCGCTGGCCGCAGGCGTGGGTCTCTACGGACTGGTGAAGAAACAAGGCACCAACCAGACGGCCACCAGCGACGCGCTGGTTAACCAAATCACCGCCCTACAGAAAGCGCAGGAGACGCAAAAAGCTGAGCTGGAAGGCGTGATCAAACAGCAGGCTGCCGCCCTCGCCGACGCGAACAGCAAACGTGAAGAGTTGACCAAACAGCTGAGCGAAGTGCAGGAGAAAGTCGCCACGATTTCGGGAACCGATGCCAAAACCTGGCTGCTCTCACAGGCCGATTTTCTGGTGAAGCTGGCCGGGCGCAAGCTCTGGAGCGATCAGGATGTCACCACCGCCGCCGCGCTGCTGAAAAGCGCCGACGCAAGCCTGGCCGATATGAACGATCCGAGCCTCATCAACGCACGCCGCGCTATTACGGAAGATATCGCCAGCCTGTCTGCGGTTTCTCAGGTCGACTACGACGGTATCATCCTTAAGGTAAATCAGCTCTCAAACCAGATTGATAACCTTCAGCTGGCCGATAACAACGATGATGACTCCCCGATGGATTCTGACGGCACCGAGCTTTCCAGCTCCCTGAGCGAATGGCGTATCAACCTGCAAAAGAGCTGGCAGAACTTTATGGACAGCTTTATTACCATTCGCCGCCGCGATGAAACCGCCGTGCCGCTGCTGGCACCGAACCAGGATGTCTATCTGCGCGAAAACATTCGCTCCCGCCTGCTGGTGGCTGCCCAGGCCGTACCACGTCACCAGGAAGAGACCTACAAACAGGCGCTGGATAACGTTTCAACGTGGGTACGTGCTTACTACGATACCAATGACGCAACCACGACCGCGTTCCTGGAGGATATCGACAAGCTGAGCCAGCAAAACATCACCATGAACGTGCCGGACAAGCTGGAAAGCCAGCCGATTCTGGAGAAGATCATGCAGACGCGCGTGCGTAACCTGCTGGCCCAGCCGGGCGTTCCGGCAGAGCGCCCGGCTGAAGCACCTGCCGCCGCGCCAGCGCCTGAAAGCGCGCCGCAAGGAGAGTGATGATGCTAAAAGTCTTCTTACTCTTCATTCTGCTGATCGCCGGAATTGTACTGGGGCCGATGCTCGCGGGTCACCAGGGTTACGTATTGATCCAGACCGATAACTACAACGTCGAAACCAGCGTGACAGGGCTGGTGATCATCCTGATCCTGGGTGTGGTCGTCCTGCTGGCAGTGGAATGGATCCTGCGTCGGATTTTCCGTACCGGCGTTCACACGCGCGGCTGGTTCGTTGGCCGTAAGCGCCGTCGCGCCCGTAAGCAGACCGAGCAAGCGTTGCTGAAGCTGGCCGAAGGCGACTATCAGCAGGTTGAAAAGCTGATGTCGAAAAATGCCGACCATGCAGAACAGCCGGTTGTTAACTATCTGCTGGCCGCTGAGGCGGCGCAACAGCGAGGCGATGAGGCCCGCGCCAATCAGCATCTTGAACGCGCATCTGAGCTCTCAACTAAGGATCCGATTCCGGTTGAGATCACCCGCGTTCGTCTGCAACTGGCGCGCAATGAAAACCATGCCGCACGTCACGGCGTTGACCGTCTGCTGGAAATCACCCCTCGTCATCCGGAAGTGCTGCGTCTTGCGGAGCAGGCATACATTCGGACAGGTGCCTGGGGTTCGCTGCTGGACATTATCCCTTCCATGGCGAAAGCCGACGTGGGCGATGATGAACATCGTGATGAACTTCAGCGTCTGGCCTGGATTGGCCTGATGGATCAGGCGCGCGCCGATCTTGGCAGCGACGGCCTGAAAACCTGGTGGAAAAACCAGAGCCGCAAAACGCGCCAGCAGGTTCCCCTTCAGGTGGCGATGGCAGAACATCTGATTGAGTGTGACGACCATGACACCGCGCAGGAGATCCTTCTCGACGGTCTCAAGCGACAGTATGATGACCGCCTGGTGATGGTCATCCCGCGTCTGAAAACCAACAATCCGGAACAAATAGAAAAAGCACTGCGCCAGCAGATCAAAACCGTGGGCGATCGTCCGCTGCTGTGGAGTACGCTTGGCCAGTCTTTGATGAAACACGGCGAGTGGCAGGAGGCGAGTCTCGCCTTCCGCGCTGCGCTGAAGCAACGCCCGGACGCATTTGATTACGCCTGGCTTGCTGATTCGCTGGACAAGCAGCACAAGCCGGAAGAGGCCGCAGCCATGCGGCGTGATGGGCTTCTGCTTACGCTACACAATAACGGAACGCAGCAGTAATTATCCAGGAGGCCAGATGGCCTCCTTTTTTGTACCCATAAAAAAACGCCTGCTATAAAAGCAGGCGTTAAAACAGGTCTGTAAGACAACATATTTGGTGCTTCACTCAACGTTATGTCCATGGTGTTTGATGAGGCCGAAGCGACATCTGTCAGTGGACGATAAGCACCGTAAACGGCTCTGCGTCATTCCTGAGTTTATGAGGCCGTAGGGCGAACATAAGAGATGGAATGAGCATCTACACGCATATTATTGCATGTAATGTGCCAGGTTTACACGCATAACTTTTACATCGCGCAACATTTTAAGATAAAAGGAAATTATGTTGTTAAGAGGCGCCTTACGCCATACAAACTCGCGCTAAGGGCGGCAATCTGTCGTCACCAGGAGACAGGTTAAGAGAGAAAATAATAAATTCTTTATTATTAAAGGCTTATATGTCGCTGAATCGCGACAAGGATATAGAGTGTTGTCGGGGAATGGCTACAGGATGAAAAAGCGCAGAAAACAAAAAACCCCGCCGAAGCGGGGTTCAAAATTGGTCGGCGAGAGAGGATTCGAACCTCCGACCCACTGGTCCCAAACCAGTTGCGCTACCAAGCTGCGCTACTCGCCGATGTACTGCTTTTTTGAATTTTTAGTTCAACTCATTAAAAGTCGTGGTGCGAGGGGGGGACTTGAACCCCCACGTCCGTAAGAACACTAACACCTGAAGCTAGCGCGTCTACCAATTCCGCCACCTTCGCAATTCACAACTCTTTCAATAATGGGGTGGCTAATGGGATTCGAACCCACGACAACTGGAATCACAATCCAGGGCTCTACCAACTGAGCTATAGCCACCACTGTATTCTTTCACGCGGTTCTGACTACTTCTCAGACCACCGCAGCTCTAGCGCCGGGACTAAAATGGCGCGCCCGACAGGATTCGAACCTGAGACCTCTGCCTCCGGAGGGCAGCGCTCTATCCAGCTGAGCTACGGGCGCTTAGCGCCGTTGCGGGGCTGGATATTACGTACCTCCGACCCCGCTGTCTAGTGCTTTTTTGAAAAAAATGCGCGTTTGGTTATGGTTTGCACATTTTGCCGCTTATTCCTCCACTTTATGGGCGGAGCCACGGCGACCCAGGCCAAAAAGTTTATATGCAGCTGTGACGGCAGCCAGGAAGATCATCCCGACAAACAGCGACATGCGGGTATCTTCATTAAAGTACATTCCAATTAATACGCAAATCAGGAACGCCATCGTCAAATAGTTCGCATACGGGAACAGAATGGAACGGAATGGATGGCTGGCGATCGCTTCTTTGTGCGCCTGTCGGAAACGCAGCTGGCTAATCAAAATGACAAACCACGGTACCATCCCCGGCAGCACGCTGGCGCTATAAACATAAACAAACACGCGCTGCGGATTCGGGATGATATAGTTCAGGCAAGAGCCAATCAGCAGAATCACAATCGACACCGCTACGCCCGCCACCGGTACACCCACGCGGGAGACTTTACCCATCACCGCCGGCAGCTGTTTGTTTTGCGAGAGCGCGTAAAGCATGCGCCCGCAGCTGTACATTCCGCTGTTACAGCCGGAGAGCGCCGCCGTCAGCACCACAAAGTTGATAATGGCGGCTGCCGCCGTGATGCCAATCTTAGCGAAGGTTAAGACAAACGGGCTGCCGGTGGTGCCGATCTCGTTCCATGGGAAAATGGTCACGATAACGAAGATCGCGCCCACATAGAAAATCAGGATACGCCACAGTACCTTGCCTACCGCGCTACGCAGCGTGACCTGCGGGTTTTTCGCCTCACCTGCGGTAATGCCGATCAGCTCAACGCCCTGATAGGAGGCGACAACGATACAGAGCGCCGTCAGAAAGCCCTTCCAGCCGCCCGCAAAGAAGCCGCCGTGCCCGGTCAGGTTACCAAAACCGATAGCGTGCCCGCCGTTACCGAAGCCAAAGAAGATGACCCCAAGGCCAACGACAATCATCACGATGATGGTGGTGACTTTGATCATCGCAAACCAGAACTCGATTTCGCCGTAAAGACGAACGGCGGCAAGGTTCGCCAGCGCCACCAGCCCTACGGCAATAAGCGCGGGTATCCACTGGGCCATCTCCGGGAACCAGAACTGCACGTAGACCCCGATGGCGGTGATCTCCGAAATCCCCACGGCCATCCACATAAACCAGTACGACCAGGCCGTGAGATAACCAAAGAACGGGCTCATATACCGGTGGGCGTAAACGGCGAAAGAGCCCGTCACCGGCTCCAGGAACAGCATTTCGCCCATTGAGCGCATGATGAAGAAGACGAACAGTCCGGCAATAATATACGCCAGCAGGACGGAAGGCCCCGCCCACTTCAGCGTGCTTGCCGAGCCCATAAACAGGCCAACGCCGATAGTCCCGCCCAGCGCGATCAGTTCAATATGTCGAGCTTCCAGCCCACGCTGAAGCTCCGGTTTTTTCTCTGCCATAATTCCTCGGTTGTGTTTGCTGTTTCCCGACTTGTTGCCGGGTATTGTTTTGAGGGGTACTGAAATACGGAGCGAATGGTTTCTTAAATTCTGGCAAATGGCAAACAATGCATTAAAAAAATGAATGCATTGCACATAAACTCAGCAGTTTTGCGGGGGGCGTTGCAGCGCGAACAGCAGATCGCGCTGCATATTGATTACATTTTCCCGGTGTAGTGCCAGGCGAGGTAGCGCAGAAGGCGAATCTGTCGTTTTATACGCGTCGGTTGGGAGAGCAGGCGGTAGAGCCACTCCAGCCCCAGGTTTTGCCAGACTTTGGGCGCACGCTTAACGTGGCCGGTAAAGACGTCGTAGGTGCCGCCAACGCCCATATAAAGCGCATCCGGGCTGACCAGACGGCAATCGCGCATCAGTATTTCCTGGCGCGGCGACCCCATAGCGACAGTGACAATTTTCGCCCCGCTGTCGCGCACGCGCTCATATAACGCCTGGCGATCTTCCGGCCTGAAATAGCCATCCTGGCTGCCCACTATGTTAACATTCCACTGGTTACGCAGCTTTTGTTCGGTCTGCGCCAGCACCTCTGGCTTGCCACCGATCAAAAATACCGGCGTGCCTTCAGCGCCTGCGCGCTCCATAAGCCGCTCCCAAAGGTCAGCACCCGCCACGCGAGACACATTAGCGTCTGGAAACTTTTTACGAATTGAACGCACCACGCTAATACCGTCTGCGTATTTAAACTCCGCGGCTTCAATCAGGCTTTTCACTTCCGCATTATCTTCAACCGCCAGCATTTTTTCTGCGTTGATGGCCACCAGCGTGCCCGACTTCATCTGCCCGTCCGCGAACAGAAAATCCAGCGCGTGCTGCATGTCACGCCAGCCAATCAGCTGTAGCCCGCGCAGCGCATAACGCGGGGCTGAAGTTGTATCCGTCATGATAATCCCTACTCAGACTTGCGACAGCGTTGTGCTGCCCTGTGGCTCACGTCTGTGCACAAGCCCTGCACTGTCAAACAACCAGTACAGCAGTTTTGCCAGCAGCAGACAGAGTCCGAAAACGACCATAAAGAACACCACGCGTGAGACGAATGAATCCAGCCCCTCGCGCGCCAGAACGATCATATTGAAAATGGCACCGAAACAGAAACTGTGCAAAACAGCGGCTTTGTAGCGGTTGGTCTCTTCGTTACCCAGCGTATATAGCCAGTCGAACCATTTTATTATCAGCCCTACCGCGATCGCGCCAGGCAGGATAAACCACGTTCCGCCCATCACTACCAGCGAGCCAATCAGGGTTGGGGAAATCGCCAGACCCGAATGGTTGTTCAGCACTTCCCAGGTGAAGTAGTTCGCCGTGTTCAGGACAATGCCGGGACGATCGGGCCACAGCCACGTCGGTATAAAGACATAGAAATCGCGAACAATCGGCGCCAGCCCCTGGAATTCGATTTTGTCGTAGTTTTGCAGCAGTAATGCCAGGTTTTCCCACGGCGAGAAGGTGTCGCGCGTCAGATACAGGAAGGTGTAAAACGCTTCGTCGCCGGCCACGTTCAGCCCGTAGCGCTTCAGCGCAAGCCAGAACATCCCCACAATGCCAAAGACGCCTGCCGCCGCCAGCATCCACAGCGAGATCCAGCCGCGAATAATGCCGATAAACAGGAAAATCGCGAAGGCGATAATGATGTTGGCGCGGGTGCCGCCGACGATCATGTAGGTCAGAATGCCAAATGCGACGGTGCTGACCAGGAAGAACAGCCAGGCTTTGCTGTCCTGACGCAGGAAAAAGACCACCAGCATCGCCGGGATAAAGAAATAGAAGAAACGCTTGAGCGCGACGCCGGAGACTTCGGCGGAGAAAATCTGGCTATAGGACTGCAACTTAAACAGTAAAAAGCCGTTATGCATGAAGAAAATCGCCACGCTGACGAGGGCGATAGTCATCAGCATAACCCACGTCAGATGGGTTTCTACCCGGTTCATGGTAAACAGCGGACGACGGGGGGTGGTGTCTTTTGCCGCTCGCAGGCGCGTTTTATAAGTGACGTAGTACACCGCGTAGAAGCAGGTCGCAGAGAGCAGCGCCTGCAACAAGATTTCCGGCGGCGCGACGCCAACATCAAAGCGGAACACGAGGATGCTGGTCAGCGGGAAGCCAAAGAAAAAGGTCAGCAAAAACAGCAGCGAGAAGAATACGTTGAAGTTAAAACGTACCCGCCGGAATTCAAACCAGGTGAGCGTGGCGATAAACAGCGTGCTCAGCAGCCAGACCACCAGCAAGCCGCTAAACTGCAACTGGCTCATGCGTTGTCTCCTGAAGCAATACGCAGCGCGCGGTGCCACGGCGTGAGGTAGTTCGGGCTGAAAAAGTCGATGCTATTTTTATCAACCAGCGTGAGCTGACGCTGCGCTTCCCGTACCACCTCGACATTAAGCGTGTCAGAGGTAAACAGCACCGGAATATGCTGCTCGGCCATGTCCTGCCAGAACGGGTTTTCGCGGTTGAGCACGCAGGGTACGCCCGCCTGAATCAGCAGACACAGCGTGCCAATCCCCTGCTGACGGGCAAAGATGAAATAGCCCAGATCGCATTTTCGCAGCAGCGCGAGATAGTCATCAAATTCCAGCTTATCGCTGAGAATGTGCAGGTTTTCCGCGCTAAACAGCGCAAGCCCCTGCTGGCGAACTTCATCGATGTAGGCGTCGTTATTGGCGGGATAGCCCATCGGCACCACCACGTTCACCGTGTCGCCAAACTGCTGATGCACCGCCCTCAGCGCCGCGACATGCTCGTTACTGCGATCGCCGGAATTCCCCACCAGGATGGTCAGCTTGCCCTCTCGAACCGTGTCATTCGCCATGGTGTTCAGCGCCGGATCCATACGGGTCGGGAAATAGAGCAGCTCCCCGCGAACCTTCGGGTGCTGTTTAGCAAAATAGTTGAGATCGCCTCGGGTAGCAAAAACGCAGCCCACGCGCGCCTGCGCCAGACGACGCAGCGGATAGAAAAGTCGGAACTTCCAGCCACGGGAGACTTCGTAGAGATCCGCTCCCCAGATATGCCAGCTGAACTGAGAAGGTTTGATCCCGCCGCTTAACAGCGCCAGCCACAGTCCGGTATTGAACTGTCCATGGAAGAAGAAACGTTGGCTTCGATCCGCTTTGGCTTTAGCAACCACGGCCTTCGTCAGCGCCGCTTTGTCTGGCCAGAAGGTGATATGCAATGCCGGACACGCCGCGCTCAGGCCGCTGTCGCGTCCAACGACCATAAACTCACGCGCATCGGGCGTGCCGGATGCCAGTTCATCGTTGAAGAACCGCAGAACGGTCTGGTTATGATGCGGGATATCCGATCCCAGTATGTGTATCAGTGCAGTCATGCGCGTTTACGCCAAAGTAAAAATACGCCGCAACAGGCAGCGAAATAAACGATATAAGTTGCCATATAGGCCTGCGCCGCCCCCAGCGCACCGTGGGTGGGGATCAGCCAGTGAGAAAATGCCGTCAGCAGCGCAAACTGGCCGATCTCTGCCAGGATATACAACCGCAGCGAAGCCTTCGCAATCACCAGATAGCCGAAAACGTATGCCCCCACTTTCAGCACATCGCCGACCAGTTGCCAGGCAAACAGATCGCGCATGGCGGTAAACTTCGCCGAAAACAGCAGCCAGATGGCGAAATCACGCAGTAACCACACGGTAAAGCTGGCGATCGCAACCGCCGGCAACACGAAACGCAGGGCGCGAAAAATCTCGCGGGTAATATCCTGCCTGGACGTCAGGCGCGATAAGGTTGGCAGCAAATAGACGCTAAAGGAAGCCGTAATAAATTGGAGGTAAGCATCTGAAATGCTGCTCACGCCCTGCCAGATCCCCACTTCATCCCAGCTGTAATGCGCTGCCAGCAGGTTTCGCATCATCACGTAAGCCACGGGAAGCGTTACCGAAGTGATGAGCGCCATCAGGGTAAACTTTCCTAGCTGCCCCGCCAGCATCTTGTCCCACTGCGGTTTCAGGTAACTCAGCGGGACATTGCCTCTGCGCATCAGCATAAACGCTGCCGGAACGACAACGAGCGCAGGCACCAGCGCCAGCCCCAGCAGCGCGCCTTCATAGCCGCCCAGCCGATAGCAGAAGTAGTAGGCGATAACGCCGATAATGCTGCCGAGGATCAGCGCCAGCGCATTCCCGGCGGCATCACGGAAGCCTTTCATCAGCGCCAGCAGCAGGTTCGCCCAGGCGATCCCCATCTGAACGAACGCCACCAGGCGCACCAGTCCCTGATAGTGCGTGTGTCCGAACAGTCCCTGACTAACAGGTGCCGCCGCCAGCAAAAAGACGATGGCCAGCAACGTAGAGAAGCCCAGCACCATAGCAGAGGAGGTGCCCACCACCGTGCGAAGCTTTTCGGCATCGTCATGATGCTGCGCGACGTATTTGGTGACGCCATTGAATATCCCGGCACCTGCCAGCACGCCAAGCACCGTGACCAGCTGGCGGAAGTTCCCTGCCAGCCCAACGCCTGACGGACCAAATGAGACGGCCAGCAGCTTGACGACCAGTAACCCGGCGCCAATTTTTACTAGCGTGGACGCTGCCGTCCACACCGACGCTTTTGCCAGAGACATATCAGGCGAAATAACTCAGAAGCGAATTGATCACCGTACGCTGGTTCACCGGCGCGAGGTTGTAGAACAGGGGCAGGCGGAGCAGACGTTCGCTCTCTTTGGTGGTGTAGCGGTCTTCACCGGCAAACATCCCGAAGGCTTCGCCAGCCGGGCTGGAGTGCAGCGGAATATAGTGGAATACCGCCATAATTTCCGCCTCCTTCAGCCAGGCAATCAGCTTGCTGCGATCGTCGTTATCGCGCAGCTTGATATAGAACATGTGGGCGTTGTGGATGCAGTCTGCCGGAATAGTCGGCAGTTCAATACGTCCGGCTTTAGCCAGCGGCTCCAGCGCGTCGTAGTAGGTTTGCCACAGGGAGAGGCGTTGCAGATTGATTCGCTCTGCCGCTTCCAGCTGCGCCCAGAGATACGCGGCCTGCAAGTCCGCCATCAGGTAGCTTGAGCCGATATCGCGCCAGGTGTATTTATCCACCTGACCGCGGAAGAACTGGCTGCGGTTGGTCCCTTTTTCACGGATCACTTCCGCACGCTCCACAAGGGCACGATCGTTAATCAGCGTCGCGCCGCCTTCGCCGCCTGCGGTGTAGTTTTTAGTTTCGTGGAAGCTAAAGCAGCCGATATGACCGATGGTTCCCAGCGCGCGACCTTTGTAGGTGGACATCACGCCCTGCGCGGCGTCTTCCACCACGAACAGGTTGTGCTTTTTGGCGATGGCCATGATGGTGTCCATTTCACAGGCCACGCCCGCGTAATGCACCGGAACAATCGCCCGCGTTTTGTCGGTGATCGCCGCTTCAATCAGCGTTTCGTCGATGTTCATGGTATCCGGACGGATATCCACAAACACGATTTTCGCCCCGCGCAGGACAAACGCGTTCGCCGTGGAGACGAAGGTGTAGCTCGGCATGATCACTTCATCGCCGGGCTGAATATCCAGCAGCAGCGCGGCCATTTCGAGCGATGCGGTACAGGACGGCGTCAGCAGCACCTTGGCACTGTGAAAACGTTGCTCCATCCACTGCTGGCAGCGACGGGTAAAACCACCGTCGCCACAGAGCTTGCCGCTGCCCATAGCCGACTGCATGTAATCAAGTTCAGTGCCCACAACGGGAGGCGCGTTAAATGGAATCATCTTGTCACCTGTATAACCAGTAGGCGGTGGCGTCGATGCTGGCACCACTCGCAATATAACGTTTAAGCGCAGCGGTGTTGCCCATCTGGGTTGCGACCCGCAGCGTCGATACCTGTTGTTGCTCCGCCCAGTGCAGCGCCGCCTGCATGAGTTTTTCGCCCATGCCGCGCCCGGCTAACAAACCGATGCGCGCCTCTTGCTCGTTGAGCCTGCGAAGCGAAACAAAACCCTGAATCTGCCCACCGGCAGTACGGAACACCAGACAGACGTGGTCAAACGTGCCTTTAACCGCATTCTCTATCCACCGGGCATAAAAGCGGCCGCTGTCATCGGGCGCATACCAGGGCGCCCGGAAACGGCTTTGAGCGAAAGCCAGCGCCGCCATCTTGCGCAGCGCGGGGATATCCTGCTCCGTTGCAATTTCCGCGCCCGGTGAGCCGTGGCGGGCCACGGTAACAGAGAGATCAACCTCGCCCTCGACCAGCCGGAATCCGTGCTGCTGGAGCGCGTCCAGCAGATCGGCGCGGTCCGCCGGGATCTTAGCCTGTACGCGCTGCCAGGCGCTGAAGTCTGCGTCCTGCAACGCAGGAGCGTTATCGCGCAGACGCACTATCGCTGAGGGGAGCGAAAAAAATACGCTTTCCCACTCAAGGGACTCCAGCACGCCGTTGAGAGTAATCAACGCCAAACGCCCTTAGTATCAACAATATACTGCTGACGCACGGCATCAGCGGAGACCGCTTTAAACGCATTGTGATCCACCAGCAGCACCAGCACATCCGCCGTCGCCAGCGCGTCATCCAGTGCGGTAAGGGTGCAGTGACCGGCAAGTTTTGCCGGCAACGCATGAATATTCGGCTCAACCACCAGCGTTTCACCGCTGTGCCAGGCTGCGATCGTTTCGGCAATTTCCATTGCCGGGCTTTCGCGCAGATCGTCAATATTCGGTTTGAATGCCAGACCAAAGCAGGCAATTTTCAGCTCACTGGCACGTTTGCCGCTGTCCGCGAGGCAATCCGCCACCGTGGCTTTCACCTGGTTGATAACCCAGTGCGGTTTGTGGTCGTTTACTTCGCGCGCGGTGCGAATCAGGCGTGCCTGTTCCGGATTCTGCGCCACGATAAACCACGGATCGACAGCGATACAGTGCCCACCCACACCCGGCCCCGGCTGAAGGATGTTCACGCGTGGGTGACGATTGGCAAGGCGAACAAGTTCCCAGACGTTAATCCCCTGATCGGCGCAAATCAACGACAGTTCATTCGCAAATGCAATGTTAACATCGCGGAAGCTGTTTTCGGTCAGTTTGCACATCTCGGCGGTGCGGGAGTTGGTCACCACGCATTCGCCTTCAAGGAAGATCTTATACAGCTCGCTGGCGCGCGCGGAGCAGACTGGGGTCATGCCGCCAATCACGCGGTCATTTTTAATCAGTTCCACCATCACCTGGCCTGGCAGTACGCGCTCAGGGCAGTAGGCGATGTTGATATCGGCCTGGTCGCCCGCCTGCTGGGGGAAGCTGAGATCGGGACGCGCCTCGGCCAGCCACTGTGCCATCTGCTCGGTTGCCCCAACAGGTGAAGTGGACTCAAGAATAACCAGTGCCCCTTTCTTCAGCACAGGCGCAATGGATTTTGCCGCCGCCTCGACGTAAACCATGTCAGGCTCGTGATCGCCTTTAAAGGGCGTAGGCACCGCAATCAGGTACGCATCGGCTTCTACCGGCGTGGTGCTGGCGCGCAGGAAGCCACCGTCCACCGCCTTTTTCACCACACGATCGAGATCGGGCTCCACGATATGAATTTCGCCACGGTTGATGGTTTCTACCGCATGCGCGTTGATATCTACGCCAATAACCTGCTTTTGACGAGAGGCAAAGGCCGCCGCAGTAGGCAGCCCGATATAGCCGAGACCAACAACAGAGATGGTAGTAAAACTCATAGCGTTACCCGATTGTGTTTAAGTGCGTGCAAAATACGTCCACAAGCCTGCCCGTCCCCGTACGGGTTATGGGCACGGCTCATCGCCTGATACTCTTCTTCGTCATGCAGTAAGCGCGTGACCTCTTCGACAATACGATGCGGATCCGTTCCCACCAGACGCACGGTACCGGCAGTGACCGCTTCCGGACGTTCAGTGGTTTCGCGCATCACCAGTACCGGCTTACCGAGGGAAGGCGCCTCTTCCTGAATGCCGCCAGAATCGGTCAGGATCAGCCAGGCGTGGTTCATCAGCCAGACAAATGGCAGATAGTCCTGCGGCTCTATCAGGAGCACGTTTTCCACATGGCCCAGGATACGGTTGACCGGTTCGCTGACGTTAGGGTTAAGGTGCACCGGATAGACAATCTGCACATCCTCATTCTGCGCGGCGATTTCAGCCAGCGCGTGGCAGATTTGCTCAAAGCCACGGCCAAAACTTTCGCGGCGGTGTCCCGTCACCAGAATCGTTTTCTTGCCGTTGTTCAGGAACGGATAGCGCGCAGCGAGTTCTGCCTGAAGCTCGCTGTTAGCCAGCACGCGGTCACGCACCCAAATCAGCGCATCAATGACCGTATTGCCGGTAACGAAGATTTTGCTGTCGCTGATATTTTCGCGCAGCAGGTTCTGACGTGAGTTCTCGGTTGGCGCAAAATGGTACATCGCCAGGTGACCGGTGAGCGTACGGTTGGCCTCTTCCGGCCACGGGGAATAAAGATTGCCGGTACGCAGTCCCGCTTCGACATGGCCAACAGGGATACGCTGATAGAACGCGGCCAGGCTGGTCGCCACGGTGGTGGTGGTGTCGCCGTGCACCAGCACTACATCCGGCTTGAACGACTCCAGAATAGGCTTTAATTCTTGCAGAATACGGCAGGTGATTTCCGTCAGTCCCTGTCCCGGTTTCATTATATTGAGATCGTAATCCGGGACGATAGAAAAGAGGGTTAAGACCTGATCGAGCATCTCACGGTGCTGGGCAGTCACGCACACTTTCGCTTCAATATCAGGATCTCTGGCCAGCGCATGAACCAGAGGCGCCATCTTGATGGCCTCCGGCCTGGTGCCAAATACGGTTAGTACTTTCACATCGATTCTCTTCGATTAGACGATGAAGGCCGCAGCCTTCATCGTAGACGGCGTTCTTAGTTTGTGCGGCGACGTAATAACGCTACGCCAGCGCCAGTCAGTGCGCCCACAATCCCCCACATGATCATCAGGAATGCGCGACGCGGACTATCGCGTTTTACAGGCTCTTCAGGCGTTCTTAAATAACGATAGGTCTGAAAACGCGGGTCCAGCGTTGGACCGACGTTGAGCGTATTGAGCATGGCGCGGTTTTGGTCGTAATCAAGGTCAAAGTCAGGGCCAACGGCCTGGATATTTTCCAGACGTGCCTGAAGCATTGGGCGACCAAGAAGGAACATTTCTGAATCAGGGAGTTCGTCAGCCGGAACATCCGTTTCGCTACGGGAAATATTGTGCTGTTCCGCAATCTTCAGCGCCTGCTCAATATTATGCACGCGACGGGCGAAGATGGCCTTAGCGACCTCTTCCTGACGTTTGACCTGCGCTTTCATCTGGATAGTTCGCGCAGCCCAGGCGCCTTTCAGCTCGTCATTCAGATGACTGGCCGCACGCTGGCTGGCAAAAGCAACGTACTGACGCAACAGGTTATTGGCGTCAGGCGCCGTTTCCGCAATCAGCTTCACGCTGTCGCTAACGTTACGGAGCACATCGCCAGGCATAAACTGAATGTTGTTGATTAAATCATCCAGCAGCGCGGCATCCGCTTTGCTGTTACCGACCATGCGCTGCTTGTAGTAGTCTGTCTGGGACCAGAAATCGCGACGTGTATCCCACGACGCCAGCTGCATCACAAACTCTTTGTAGGACTCATCCATCACCGAGGCCTGATCCGGGGTCGCCAGATTGGCCTTGATATCAAGATTACGCAGGAATTGCTGCTGGGAGTAGTAGCCTCCAAGCATATTCACCGTTGGTCGGTCTGTGATCGCCGTGGCGCTCCACTCTTGTTTCGCAAAGAAGGTGTAGGCAAGCGCTAACAGCGCGAACCCCAGGCCAATCCCCACAATCCACAGTTTGCCCTGCCATAACACTCGAAACAAACCACGAATATCCAGCTCGTTCTCAGTGCCCACTGATTTCGCTCCCGCCAACGGTTGAGTCATCATAGTCCCGGTTTTACTTAGTTAATGTTGTGTTTTTGCCACTGTTCCGACGCATCCTGCGTTTTAAACGTTTAATAAAACGCGCGACTTTCCATGCACGCTTGATGCAGTAACCGTACATGAAAAATGCTAGCAAGAATAATACCAACATTACCCATTCAGGAATGAAATGAGCGTATTCCGCGGCAACGCCAATCGCAGCCAGAATAGCAGCCGCTAGCGTAATCAGCACAAACGCCTGACGAGACGTGAAGCCGGCGCGCATAATCAGATGATGAATATGCTGCCGATCGGGAGAAAACGGGCTCATCCCTTTACGTAGACGACGGTACATAATAGCGACCATGTCCATCAGCGGGATGGCGATAATCCAGAGAGCCGTTACCGGGCTGATAGGGTGCGTTTTACCCTGCGTGGTCTCCAGCAGGACCCAGATCACCGTAAAGCCAATCAGGGTACTGCCCGCATCGCCCATAAAGACTTTATAGCGACGCCCTAACACACCCAGGTTCAGGCAGATGTAAGGCAGAATGGCGGCAATCATGGCAAAGCACCACATTGACAAGCTGTACTGGCCGTCAAACCATAAAATGATGCCGATTGCGCCAAACGAAACAGAGGACAGCCCACCGAGCAGACCGTCTATGCCATCAACCATGTTAAAGGCGTTGATAGCCGCCCACACGGCAAACAGCGTGAGGAAGAAGCCGAACGGCCCAAGCACCAGCTCCCAGGGACCAAACACGTAGCCCAGGCTTCTGAGATAGAGGCCGCCCACCACCATCATAATGATGCCAATGGCCGCCTGCACCGTCGCGCGGAACTTCACGCTGATATCAAAACGATCATCAAGGGCGCCGACCAGTACCAGCACACCGGCACATGCCAGGTAGAGTGCGGCATGGGGGATATAGTAATCCGCGATCCCGAATGTGAAACAGATGCCTGCGTATACCGAAATGCCGCCCACCAGCGGAATAAGCCCCTGATGTCGTTTACGGAAATTCGGTTTGTCCACTAACCCAATTCTTTTTGCTACCTTGCGCGCAATGAACAAAAAACAGGTTGTGAATAAAAAAATACTGATCAGCTCAGTTACTGCAGTGAGTAGATTCACAATGGATTGCTCTCAACAAATGTTAGTCCCGGAAGTATAACCATGAAGCCTCTGCCTCAGAAGGATTAAAGAAGGCTTATCACAACTCCCTTTGTATGTTTTTCAATCAATTATTTCTTTGACTGTGCAAACCTTCTTATTGTCGCACCGACCGGTCAAAATTGGGAGTGTGTGGTAATAGCGTATAGTCCATAAATAAAAAACGCCACGTAAAAACGTGGCGTTTACTGGGATTATTTGCGTTACGAGCGTTTCATCATGTCGAAGAAATCGTCGTTCGTTTTAGTCATCGCCAGTTTGTTAATGAGGAATTCCATTGCGTCGATTTCGCCCATTGGATGGATGATTTTGCGCAGGATCCACATTTTCTGCAGCTCTTCCTGAGTGGTAAGCAGCTCTTCTTTACGGGTACCGGAACGGTTGTAGTCAATCGCCGGGAAGACGCGTTTTTCTGCGATTTTACGAGAAAGGTGCAGTTCCATGTTGCCTGTACCTTTAAACTCTTCGTAGATAACTTCGTCCATTTTGGAGCCGGTATCGATCAGCGCCGTCGCGATAATGGTCAGGCTACCGCCCTCTTCCACGTTACGCGCCGCACCGAAGAAACGCTTCGGACGATGCAGGGCGTTGGCATCCACACCACCGGTCAGTACTTTACCGGAAGCCGGCACCACGGTGTTGTAGGCACGCGCCAGACGGGTAATGGAATCGAGCAGGATGATCACGTCTTTCTTGTGCTCAACCAGGCGTTTCGCCTTCTCGATAACCATTTCCGCAACCTGAACGTGGCGGGAAGCAGGCTCGTCGAAGGTTGACGCAACCACTTCCCCTTTCACCAGACGCTGCATCTCGGTCACTTCTTCCGGACGTTCGTCAATCAGCAGCACCATCAGCACACAGTCTGGATGGTTGTAAGCAATGCTCTGCGCGATGTTTTGCAGCAGCATGGTTTTACCGGCTTTCGGTGGTGCCACAATCAGACCACGCTGGCCACGACCAATTGGCGATGCCAGATCCAGCACACGAGCGGTTAAGTCTTCAGTAGACCCGTTACCACGCTCCATACGCAGACGAGAGTTCGCGTGCAGCGGCGTTAAGTTCTCGAACAGGATCTTATTGCGGGAGTTTTCCGGTTTGTCGTAGTTGACTTCATTAACCTTCAACAGCGCAAAGTAGCGTTCACCCTCTTTTGGAGGACGAATCTTACCTGAAATGGTGTCACCAGTGCGGAGGTTGAAACGGCGGATTTGGCTAGGGGATACGTAGATGTCGTCAGGGCCGGCGAGGTAGGAGCTGTCTGCAGAGCGGAGGAAACCAAATCCGTCTTGCAGTATCTCCAGCACACCGTCGCCAAAGATATCTTCGCCACTCTTAGCGTGTTGCTTCAGGATGGCGAAAATGATGTCCTGCTTGCGCATACGAGCCTGGTTTTCCAGTCCCATATTTTCGCCGAGAGTGATCAGCTCAGAAACCGGCGTATTCTTTAATTCGGTAAGATTCATAATGGTGTGGGTTCTTAAACTCGGGGTGATTCTCGAACTTAATGTTGTGAATGGTATGGCAGGGTCATCCATGCCTGTTTAGCGGCCATCACCTCATGTCTGTTCGCTGTCTGGTCACAGGGAAAGAACGCAGAACTGAAACGACAAGACGGATTGAGTGACAAGCCCGGAATCTAGCAACTTCACGCACTGTTTAAGTTAACAACGGGAAGTATCGGGTAAAACAAGATTCAAACAACAAGATATGTTTAAAACGTAGTCATAGCTAACTTAGCACGACTAAAGCCGGGCGTCCAGAGCTCACCATTAATTAGGCGCTCTGGACGCTCAGCGGAGAAACCTTACGCCAGGTTAGCGTCCAGGAACTCTTTCAGTTGACCTTTGGACAGTGCGCCCACTTTGGTCGCCGCCACGTCACCGTTCTTGAACAGCAGCAGGGTCGGGATGCCACGGATACCGTATTTTGGCGCGGTGCCCGGGTTCTGGTCGATGTTCAGCTTGGCAACGGTCAGTTTGCCCTGATATTCGTCAGCGATTTCATCCAGAATCGGAGCGATCATTTTGCAAGGACCACACCATTCAGCCCAGAAATCAACGAGGATCAGCCCGTCAGCTTTAAGTACGTCCGTGTCAAAACTGTCGTCAGTCAGGTGAATAATTTTATCGCTCATATATAACTCCACAGGAATAAGCCTGGTACGTTGGTTTTGTCTCCACCAACGACGTGTTGATGTCGCATTAACCAACTAAAGGTTGACTTTATTTCACCGGATACGCTTTCGTAAAGCAATAGTAAGCTGATATTCTACCACACTATGAGCAAAACACATTTAACAGAACAGAAGTTTTCCGACTTCGCCCTGCACCCAAAGGTGATCGAAGCCCTTGAAACTAAAGGGTTTCATAACTGCACGCCCATTCAGGCTCTCGCCCTGCCGCTGACGCTGGCCGGTCGTGATGTTGCAGGGCAGGCGCAAACCGGTACTGGCAAAACGATGGCGTTTTTAACGTCAACGTTTCATTATTTACTTTCTCACCCAGCGATTGCAGACCGCAAAGTTAACCAGCCGCGCGCGCTAATTATGGCCCCGACGCGAGAACTGGCGGTACAGATCCACGCAGACGCTGAGCCCCTGGCGCAAGCCACTGGCCTGAAACTTGGCCTGGCCTATGGCGGCGACGGCTACGATAAACAGCTGAAAGTGCTGGAAAGCGGCGTGGATATCCTGATTGGGACCACAGGCCGTCTTATCGACTACGCTAAACAGAACCATATCAACCTCGGCGCAATCCAGGTCGTGGTGCTGGATGAAGCAGACCGCATGTACGATCTGGGCTTCATTAAAGACATCCGCTGGCTGTTCCGCCGTATGCCTGCGGCAAACCAGCGTCTGAACATGCTGTTCTCCGCAACCCTGTCATACCGCGTACGTGAACTCGCATTCGAGCAGATGAACAATGCGGAATATGTGGAAGTAGAACCGGAGCAGAAAACCGGGCACCGCATTAAAGAAGAGCTCTTCTATCCTTCTAATGAAGAGAAAATGCGCCTGCTGCAAACCCTGATCGAAGAAGAGTGGCCGGATCGCGCGATCATCTTTGCGAACACTAAACACCGCTGTGAAGATATTTGGGGCCACCTGGCGGCAGATGGTCACCGTGTGGGCCTGCTGACCGGCGACGTGGCGCAGAAAAAACGCCTGCGCATTCTCGACGAATTTACTCGTGGCGACCTTGATATTCTGGTCGCGACCGACGTGGCGGCCCGTGGCCTGCACATTCCAGCCGTGACGCACGTCTTTAACTATGACCTGCCAGATGACTGTGAAGACTATGTACACCGTATCGGTCGTACCGGTCGTGCCGGCGCAAGCGGTCACTCCATCAGCCTTGCATGTGAAGAGTATGCGCTGAACCTTCCGGCCATTGAGACCTATATCGGTCACTCTATTCCACAGAGTAAATACAATCCGGACGCGCTGATGAGCGAACTGCCGCCACCTAAGCGCCTTACCCGTCCACGTACCGGTAATGGCCCGCGTCGTTCCGGCGGTGCGCCGCGTAATCGTCGTCGTTCAGGTTAAAAAATGATGCTCAGTTCCACCTCGCTCTATGCGGCAATTGATCTCGGTTCGAATAGTTTTCATATGCTGGTTGTACGCGAGGTGGCGGGAAGCATACAGACGCTGACGCGCATCAAGCGCAAGGTCCGCCTGGCGGCGGGCCTGAGCAGCGATAATCACCTCTCTCCCGAAGCCATGGAACGTGGCTGGCAGTGTCTGCGCCTCTTTGCAGAGCGTCTGCAGGACATACCGCATGCCCAAATCCGCGTTGTCGCGACCGCGACGCTCCGTCTGGCGGTTAATGCCGTCGATTTT
This sequence comes from Enterobacter sp. DSM 30060, assembly GCF_013375955.1. Lineage (NCBI taxonomy): Bacteria > Pseudomonadati > Pseudomonadota > Gammaproteobacteria > Enterobacterales > Enterobacteriaceae > Enterobacter > Enterobacter sp. DSM 30060. The sequence goes on along the minus strand of NZ_CP056118.1, from coordinate 1,916,680 downwards.
ATTGCCAAAGCGCAGGAAATTCTCGGCTGCCCGGTGCAAGTCATCAGCGGTGAAGAAGAAGCGCGTCTGATATATCAGGGCGTGGCGCACACTACCGGGGGCGACGATCGCCGTCTGGTGGTGGATATTGGCGGAGCGAGTACTGAACTGGTGACCGGCACGGGTGCCCAGGCGACCTCGCTGTTCAGTCTGTCGATGGGCTGCGTAACCTGGCTTGAGCGCTACTTTACTGACCGCAATCTCGCGCAAGAAAACTTCGACGAGGCTGAAAATGCCGCGCGTGAAGTGCTGCGTCCGGTCATGGACGAACTGCGCTACCACGGCTGGAAAGTGTGTGTTGGGGCGTCAGGAACTGTACAGGCGTTGCAGGAAATCATGATGGCGCAGGGGATGGATGAGCGGATCACGCTTGCTAAACTCCAGCAGCTTAAACAGCGCGCCATTCAATGTGGTCGTCTGGAAGAGCTGGAAATTGAAGGGCTGACGCTCGAACGTGCGCTGGTCTTCCCCAGCGGGCTAGCCATTCTCATCGCCATTTTCACCGAGCTAAACATCCAGTGCATGACCCTGGCAGGCGGCGCACTGCGCGAAGGTCTGGTCTATGGGATGCTGCATCTTTCGGTGGATCAGGACATTCGAAGCCGTACGCTACGTAACGTCCAGCGCCGCTTTATTGTGGATACCGATCAGGCGCAGCGAGTGGGCCAACTGGCATCGCTCTTTGCGGATCAGGTTAAACCACGTTGGGATATCGAACCGTTAAGCCGCGATTTGCTGCTAAGTGCGTGTGCATTACATGAAATTGGGCTTAGCGTTGAGTACAAACAAGCGCCGCTACACGCAGCCTGGCTGGTGCGTAATCTCGATTTGCCGGGCTACACTCCCGCGCAGAAAAAATTGCTCGCGACCCTGCTGCTGAATCAAACCAACGCCGTTGACCTCTCTTCCCTCCATCAGCAAAACGCTGTACCGCCGCGCGTGGCCGAACATCTCTGCCGCTTACTTCGTCTGGCGATTCTGTTTGCCAGCCGGCGTCGCGACGATCTCCTCCCGGCCATTACGCTGGTGGCAGACGATGAAAAACTGACGCTGACGCTGCCGGAAAATTGGCTAGAAGATCATCCGCTTGGAGCAGAGTTGATCGAGCAGGAGTGCCAGTGGCAGAGCTATGTGCACTGGGCGCTTGATGTGAAGTGACCCTTTGAAGCGTGCCGGGGGGCGGCTTCGCCTTACCCGGCCTACAAAATTGTTATCCTTTCTCTTTGGCTTTCGCCAGCATGGCGCGTATGTTCGCCACGTTGGCTTGACCCTTGTGCATCCGCTCTTCAGCGGTAATAGCTTTACGCTCCTGCTCCCAGATAAGATCGTCCTGAGGCAACTCCAGCAGGAAACGGCTCGGCTCCGGGCGCACCAGCTCACCATACTGACGGCGCTCTTTGCACAGCGTAAACGTCAGCTCTTTCTGCGCACGGGTGATCCCCACGTAGGCCAGACGGCGCTCTTCGTCGACGTTATCTTCATCAATGCTGCTCTGGTGCGGCAGCAGGCCCTCTTCCATCCCCACCAGATAGACATACGGGAACTCCAGCCCTTTCGAGGCATGCAACGTCATCAGCTGGACCTGATCGGCTTCTTCTTCACTCTCGCCGCGCTCCATCATATCGCGCAGCGTGAACCGGGTGACCACCTGCGTCAGGGTCATCGGCTCGTCAATCTCAGATCCTTCAAGCATTTCGGTCATCCAGCTGAAGAGCTGGTTAACGTTTTTCATGCGCATTTCTGCCGCTTTCGGGCTGGCGGAGGTTTCATACAACCAGGATTCGTAATCAATGCCGTGGATCAGATCGCGTACTGCCGCCACGGGCTCGCGCTCTGCCAGACGCTGCACCTCACCCAGCCAGTGGGTAAAGCGGGTTAAGGCGTCATAGCCGCGCCCGGTCAGGGTCTGGCTCAGCCCCATATCGAAGCTGGCGGTGAACAGACTTTTGTTGCGGGTCATCGCCCATTCACCCAGCTTTTGCAGCGTCGCAGAGCCAATCTCGCGCTTCGGCGTATTTACAATGCGCAGGAAAGCGCTGTCGTCATCCGGGTTGGTCAGCACGCGCAGATAAGCCAGCAGATCCTTGATTTCCGGACGCGAAAAGAACGACGTACCGCCGGAGATTTTGTAGGGGATGCGGTTCTGCATCAGCATCTTTTCAAAGACGCGCGACTGGTGGTTTCCGCGATAGAGGATCGCGTAATCCTTGTATTCAGTTTTGTTGACGAAGTGATGGGCAATCAGCTCGCCGGTTACGCGCTCCGCTTCGTGCTCTTCGTTATTGGCGCTAAGGACTTTCAGCTCGGTCCCGTAACCCAGTTCAGAGAACAGGCGCTTCTCAAAGACGTGCGGGTTGTTGGCAATCAGGATGTTCGCCGCCTTCAGGATACGCCCGGAAGAACGGTAGTTCTGCTCCAGTTTAATCACCTGCAACGCCGGGAAGTCTTTGCTCAGCAGCACCAGGTTTTGCGGACGTGCGCCACGCCATGAGTAAATCGACTGATCGTCATCGCCTACAACGGTAAAACGCGCGCGCTGTCCTACCAGCAGCTTCACCAGCTCGTACTGGCTGGTGTTGGTATCCTGGTATTCATCCACCAGCAGGTAACGCATTTTGTTCTGCCAGCGCTCGCGCACCTCTTCATTCCGCTGAAGCAGCAGCGTCGGCAGCAGGATCAGATCGTCGAAATCCAGTACGTTGCAGGCTTTCATATGCGCGTCGTACAGGCCATAGCAGTGGGCAAAGATGCGGTCACGCTCGCCTTTGGCACTTGCCGCTGCCTGGGCCGGCGTCATCAGATCGTTTTTCCAGTTCGAGATCGTTGAGATCAGCTGTTGCAACAGCACTTTGTCATCTTCGATCAGCCCTTCCGTCAGCTCTTTGAGCAGCGCCACCTGGTCGGTGTCATCAAAGAGCGAAAAGTTGGACTTCATTCCCAGCGCCGCGTATTCGCGCTTGATGATATCCAGACCCAGCGTGTGGAAGGTGGAGATCATCAGCCCGCGCGCCTCTTTACGGCCCAGCGTCTGGCCGACGCGCTCTTTCATCTCACGCGCCGCTTTGTTGGTAAAGGTGACCGCCGCGATATGGCGCGCCTGGTATCCACAACCCCGAATTAAGTGGGCGATTTTGTTGGTGATCACGCGTGTTTTACCGGATCCCGCTCCCGCCAGCACCAGGCAGGGTCCGGTGACGAATTCGACAGCTTGTTGTTGTCCGGGGTTTAAACGCATAAATGATCACTCAATGAAAGTCGGGAGAGGAGGAAAAACGCGTGGTAGTATACCGATCGTAAACTCGTTGACTCAAGGCACGATCATGGCAAAAACAGCAGCAGCACTGCATATCCTTGTTAAAGAAGAAAAACTGGCACAGGATCTGCTCGAACAGATTAAAAACGGCGCCGACTTCGGCAAACTGGCGAAGAAACACTCGATTTGCCCGTCAGGCAAACGCGGTGGTGACTTAGGCGAGTTCCGCCAGGGCCAGATGGTTCCGGCGTTTGATAAAGTGGTCTTCTCCTGCCCGGTGCTGGAGCCAACCGGCCCACTGCATACGCAGTTCGGCTATCACATTATCAAAGTGTTATACCGCAACTAATCAAAAGCCCGGTGCATTAACTCACCGGGCTTTTTTATTTGAGTGTTCCAGCGTTCAGATACCGTCGCCGTATTCGAAGGTGTGGTGAATACCGTTAAAGTGCTGATCCATATCCATCGACGGTTTATCGCTGTCTGGCTTACCGACGATGCGCGCCGGGACGCCAGCGGCGGTGGTGTGCGGCGGTACAGGCTGGAGCACAACCGATCCCGCGCCAATCTTTGCGCCGCGTCCGACTTCAATATTGCCAAGGATTTTAGCACCCGCGCCGATCATCACCCCTTCACGAATTTTCGGATGGCGATCGCCGCTGGTTTTACCTGTACCGCCCAGCGTAACGGATTGCAGAATCGACACGTCATCTTCGATCACCGCCGTTTCACCGACAACAATGCCGGTGGCGTGATCGAGCATGATCCCGCGGCCAATTTTCGCCGCCGGGTGAATATCGACCTGGAAGGTCACGGAAACCTGGTTTTGCAGGAAGATGGCCAGCGCGCGGCGTCCCTCATTCCATAACCAGTGGCCGATGCGGTACGCCTGTAAGGCGTGGAAGCCTTTAAGATACAGCAGCGGCGTGGAGTATTTATCCACCGCCGGGTCACGCGTGCGCACGGCCTGAATATCGCAGGCGGCAGAAGCAATCATTTCCGGATCGGCAGCGTAGGCCTCTTCCACCACCTCGCGAATAGCGATAGCAGGCATGATAGGGGAAGCCAGTTTATTGGCGAGCATGTAGCTCAGGGCGCTGCCGAGATTTTCGTGCTTGAGTAGCGTCGCGTGATAAAAACTGGCCAGCATGGGCTCACAGTCGGCCAACGCTCGGGCTTCGGCTTTAATATTATTCCAGACGATATCCAGTTCTTCACACGGCATTGCTTGCTCCAGACGATAGTTAATGACCAGCCAGTTCTGCGCTGGCTGGGTCATTCAGGTGACGATACTTCCCGGCTAATTGCTGCTGCGCTCGTCCTTGCGCGCACGACCTAATAAGGTCAATGCTGCCTCGCGCGCATTTTTTCCGCAATACAATACCTGATAAATTTCCTCGGTTATTGGCATTTCGACACCGAAACGATGCGCCAATTCGCGAACTTCTTTGGTATTGCGATAGCCTTCAACCACCTGACCAATCTTCTCCTGCGCACTTTTTACATCGCTGCCCTGTCCGAGCATCATGCCAAAGCGGCGGTTACGCGACTGGTTGTCGGTGCAGGTCAGCACCAGGTCGCCCAGCCCAGCCATCCCCATAAAGGTGGCCGGATCGGCGCCCAGCGCTTCGCCCAGGCGTGACATTTCGGTCAGGCCACGGGTGATCAGCGCCGTACGCGCATTCGCGCCGAAGCCGATGCCGTCAGACATCCCGGCCCCGATGGCAATGACGTTCTTCACCGCGCCGCCCAGCTGTACGCCGATAAAATCAGGGTTGCTGTACACGCGGAAGCTTTTGCCGCAGTGCAGCAGTTGCTGAAGATCGTCGGAAAATGCCTGGTCGGTGGACGCCAGCGAGATCGCCGTCGGCAAGCCCGCAGCCAGCTCTTTGGCGAATGTCGGCCCGGAGATCACCGCCAGCGGGATCGCTGTTCCCAGCGCTTCGCGGGCAACGTCCTGCAACAGACGTCCGGTTTCCGCTTCCAGCCCTTTCGTCGCCCACACAATACGCGCATCCGCACGCATCAGCGGCTTAATCTGACGCAGGACTTCGCCAAACACATGGCTTGGCACCACAATCAAAATATTGCGGCTGGCCGCCAGCGCGGTCGCGAGGTCGCTTTCCAGATACAGTGAGTCAGGGAACGGAACGTCCGGGAGAAACGCCACGTTGCAGCGGTCGTGTTGCAACGTCGCGATATGTTTTGGATCGTGGCCCCACAGGACCACGTCGTGACCATTTCTTGCCAGTGTGATGGCAAGAGCGGTGCCGTAAGAGCCGGCACCGATCACAGTCATTGACGCATTAACAGTGCTCATCAGGCATCCTGATGTTGTTCGGCACCTTCGCCAGCCTGCTGCTGTAGATAGTTCATAAACAGCGCATCAAAGTTGACTGGCGCAAGGTTCAGTTGCGGGAATGTACCGCGAGAAACCAGGCTGGTGATGCATTCACGCGCATACGGGAACAGGATGTTCGGGCAGTATGCACCCAGGCAATGCGCCATCTGGTTACCTTCGATGCCGCCGATAGAGAAGATACCGCCCTGCTGGACTTCGCACAGGAATGCAGTTTCTTCGCCCAGGGAGGCGGTCACGGTGACACGCAGTACGACTTCATACACGTCATCCGCCAGTTGGGTGGATGCGGTATCCAGATCAAGTTTAACCTCTGGCTGCCAGTCTTTCTGGAAAACGTGCGGCGCATTTGGCGCTTCGAAAGAGACATCCTTGGTGTAGATGCGCTGGATCTGGAAAGTCATCTCGGTGTTGTTTTGTTCTGACATGGAAAAACCCTTTTTAATTGTCCTAAAGTCTCTAGCTCAGCAGCGGATCGAGTCCACCGCGGGCGTCGAGCGCATACAAGTCATCACAGCCGCCAATGTGCTGCGCATCAATAAAAATCTGTGGAACCGTTGTGCGACCACTGCGTTGGATCATCTCTTCGCGTTTAATCGCGTCACCATCAATCGGCAGTTCCTTAAACGTTACGCCTTTGCTGGACAGCAGCGCTTTCGCTCGGTGGCAGAACGGGCACGTTGCTTTGGTGTAGATCTCAATATTGGCCATCACTTAACTCCTTATTTACCGCGCACTAAAGGAAGATTCTCCCCGCTCCAGCCGGAGATGCCTTCTTTCAGCACCGTTACGTTTTCAAAGCCTGCTTTATGCAGTGCGTTGGCAGATTCCTGCGCCTGCATGCCAGTGCCGTCAACAACAATAATCGGCTGGGCTTTATGCTTCTCCAGCTCACCAATGTTGTTCGCTTTAATTTCCGCTGGCAGCAGGTTGATAGCACCTGCAATATGGCCCTTGCGGAAATCGTCGCGCTGACGCAGATCGACAACCACGGCGTCCTCTTTGTTGATCAGACGTGTCGCTTCACCGCGGGTGATCACCTTAATTTTAGACGTCAGTCCCTTAAATGTGGTGAACAGTACAGCGACCAGCAGGCCAATCCACGCGATGCTCAGAACCGGGTGGCGGCTAACGAATTGCATAATTTCTTGCATGGGGGGTAACAACTCCCGACTAAGTGATTAAAAAAACCAGGACAGGAGTATACCTGTGCGCTGTGGCAAATACAGCCAGCGACATAAAGCTAATCTATTTTCTGCGGCATGCCACGTAAAAAAAGCCTCAAAATGGCCTGAGAACAGCCTTGCCCCCGCGCTTTCTTTGATCTTCTGCGGCTATTTTATCGATTCAGCTGTAGTAAAATTACGCAAATTTTTTGTCTCTTGAGCATGAGGTTGTCGCAATGTCGGTTTCTAAAAAACCTATGGTACTGGTGATTCTGGATGGCTATGGCTACCGTGAAGATCAACAGGATAACGCCATTTTCAACGCCAAAACCCCGGTTATGGATGCGCTATGGGCAAAACGTCCCCACACCCTGATTGATGCGTCTGGTCTGGAAGTCGGCCTGCCGGATCGTCAGATGGGCAACTCTGAAGTGGGTCACGTTAACCTGGGCGCAGGCCGTATCGTTTATCAGGACCTGACGCGCCTGGACGTTGAAATCAAAGAACGTACATTCTTTGCCAACCCAACGCTCACCGGAGCGGTAGATAAAGCCGTTGCCGCAGGCAAGGCCGTGCACATTATGGGCCTGCTCTCTGCAGGCGGCGTGCACAGCCACGAAGATCACATCATGGCGATGGTTGAACTGGCCGCCGAGCGCGGTGCGGAAAAAATCTATCTGCACGCCTTCCTGGATGGTCGCGATACGCCGCCACGCAGCGCAAAAGGTTCTCTGAAAGCCTTTGAAGATAAATTTGCCGCACTGGGCAAAGGCCGCGTGGCATCCATCGTTGGTCGTTACTATGCCATGGACCGCGACAACCGCTGGGACCGCGTTGAGCAAGCCTATGATCTGCTGACCCTGGCAAAAGGCGAGTTCCAGTTCCCGACCGCCGTTGAAGGCCTGGAAGCGGCTTACGCGCGTGATGAAAACGACGAATTTGTGAAGGCAACCGTGATCCGCGCTGAAGGCCAGGCCGATGCCGCTATGGAAGATGGCGATGCGCTGATCTTCATGAACTTCCGTGCTGACCGCGCGCGCGAAATCACCCGCGCCTTCGTCAACAGCGATTTCGACGGTTTCGCCCGTAAGAAAGTGGCGAAGATCGATTTCATCCAGTTGACCGAGTATGCAGCGGATATCAAAGCCCCATGCGCGTATCCACCCGCTTCCCTGGAAAATACCTTCGGCGAGTGGATGGCGAAAAACGATAAAACGCAGTTGCGCATCTCCGAAACTGAGAAGTATGCGCACGTGACCTTCTTCTTTAACGGGGGCGTAGAAGAGCCGTTTAAAGGCGAAGACCGCATCCTGATTAACTCACCGAAAGTCGCCACATACGATCTCCAGCCAGAAATGAGCTCTGCGGAGCTGACCGAAAAACTGGTGGCCGCGATCGAAAGCGGTAAATACGACACCATCATCTGTAACTATCCGAATGGCGACATGGTGGGCCACACCGGCGTGATGGAAGCTGCCGTTAAAGCGGTTGAAGCGCTGGACCACTGCGTTGAGCAGGTCGCGAAAGCGGTTGAATCCGTGGGCGGCCAGCTGCTGATCACCGCTGACCACGGTAACGCAGAACAGATGCGTGACCCGGCAACCGGTCAGGCGCATACCGCCCATACCAACCTGCCTGTTCCACTGATTTATGTAGGTGATAAGTCAGTGAAAGCAGTGGAAGGCGGCAAGCTTTCCGACATCGCGCCAACCATGTTGTCGCTGATGGGTATGGAAATCCCTGAAGAGATGACTGGCAAGCCGCTGTTCATCGTGGAATAATCGCTCCCCATGAGGGGAAAGGCGATTTTTTCAATCACATGGGTCGTGAAGCCGTTTCGGTTATCAGTCAGACCTCTGCTTTGCGCCAGCGCACTCAGCGCTGGCGTATTGCTGTGCGCCGCATCTGCCCACGCGGATGACCGCGACCAGCTCAAATCCATTCAGGCCGATATCGCCGCCAAAGAGCGTGTGGTACGCCAGCAGCAGCAGCAGCGCTCTGCCCTGCTTGCCCAGCTTAAAAAGCAGGAAGAGGCTATTTCCGCCGCCGCGCGTAAGCTGCGTGAAACACAAAACACCCTTGCCCAGCTTAATAAGCAAATCGATGAAATGAACGCATCGATTGCGAAACTGGAGCGTCAGCGCGATGCCCAGGAGCGGAACCTTGCTGCACAGCTTGATGCCGCTTTCCGCCAGGGTGAGCACACAGGCCTTCAGTTGATCCTCAGCGGTGAAGAGAGCCAGCGCGGTCAGCGTTTACAGGCCTATTTCGGCTATCTCAACCAGGCTCGTCAGGAGACCATTGCGCAGCTGAAACAGACGCGCGAAGAAGTCACCACGCAAAAAGCCGAGCTGGAAGAGAAGCAGAGCCAGCAGCAAACGCTGCTCTACGATCAGCAGGCGCAGCAGGAGAAGCTTGAGCAGGCGCGCAATGAGCGTAAGAAGACGCTCGCCGGGCTGGAGTCCTCTATCCAGGCAGGACAAAGCCAGCTGAGCGAAATGCGCGCCAACGAATCCAGACTGCGTAACAGCATTGCCCGGGCAGAAGCCGCGGCCAAAGCGCGCGCCGAAAAAGAAGCGCGCGAAGCGCAGGCGGTGCGTAATAAGCAGCAGGAAGCCTCCCGGAAAGGCACCACCTACAAACCGACTGAAAATGAACGTTCCCTGATATCGCGTACCGGCGGCCTCGGCTCCCCGCGTGGTCAGGCTTACTGGCCCGTTCGCGGTACGATCCTGCATCGCTATGGCGAACAGTTGCAGGGTGAGCTACGTTGGAAGGGGATCGTTATCGGTGCGTCTGAAGGTAGCGAAGTGAAAGCCATCGCCGATGGCCGCGTGATCCTGGCCGACTGGCTACAGGGTTACGGGCTCGTGGTGGTGGTCGAGCACGGTAAAGGCGACATGAGTCTTTACGGCTACAACCAGAGCGCGCTGGTCAGCGTTGGCACTCAGGTGCGCGCGGGTCAACCCATTGCCCTTGTGGGCAGCAGTGGCGGTCAGGGCCGCCCGTCACTCTATTTCGAAATTCGTCGTCAGGGTCAGGCGGTCAATCCACAGCCGTGGTTGGGAAGATAAGTTTTGCTTCAATTTCGTCGAATTGTTTTTTCCGTCGTCAGCGCACTGGCGCTGGCTGCACCGGTTTATGCAGGCAAACTCGCGATTGTGATTGATGACTTCGGTTATCGACCACACTATGAAAATCAGGTGCTGGCGATGCCGTCAGCCATCTCTGTCGCCGTCCTGCCTAATGCGCCTCACGCGCATGAAATGGCGACCAAAGCGCACAATGGCGGCCATCAGGTCCTCATCCATCTGCCGATGGCCCCTCTCAGCAAGCAGCCGCTGGAAAAAGATACCCTGCGTCCGGACATGAGCAGCGACGAGATCGATCGCATCATCCGCGATGCGTACAATAAAGTGCCGTATGCCGTGGGTTTGAATAACCATATGGGCAGCGCGATGACCTCCAGCCTGTACGGTATGCTGAAAGTGATGCAGGCCCTGGAGCGTTACAATCTCTATTTCCTCGACAGCATGACCATCGGCAACAGCCAGGCGATGCGTGCCGCTCAGGGGACGGGTGTAAAAGTCATCAAGCGCAAAGTCTTCCTGGACGACTCCCAGAACGAAGCGGATATCCGCGTGCAGTTCAACCGCGCGGTACAGCTGGCGCGCCGTAACGGTTCGGCGATTGCCATTGGGCATCCGCATCCGTCTACCGTTCGCGTTTTGCAGCAAATGTTGCCGGGCTTACCCGCCGATATCACGCTGGTGCGTCCGAGCGATCTGCTCAATGAACCTCAGGTGGATACTTCCCGTCCGGGTAGCGCGCAACCACCCGCAACGCAGCCGCGTAATCCATTCCGCGGCGTGAAGAACTGCACGCTGAAACAGCCGCCTGAACCGGTCTATGCAACCCGCTTCTTCACGGTGATTGGCGAAAGCATCAGCAGCAGTACGCTGGTTAAATACGTCCAGCAACAGTGGCAGGGTTGGGGAAAAAAAGCCTGATCGGCTAACGCCTATTCTGCCAGATAAGAGTCCGACTGCTCTTTTGCAACGGACTCTTTCTTTTCCCGATCCTGATACCAGGCCTTGAAATACTTCAAAAAACTGTACGCCGTGGCATAAAACCCTGTCACCACACCCACTTTGCCCTTACGCCACGCACCGCTAAACAGATACCATTTGAAAAATGCGCCGATAGCGCTGATCGCGCCGCGACCAAGAGAGGGACGTATCGTCTGATATTGAACCAGGCGAGTGGTATATCCGTTTAATTTATTGAAAAGTTCATGCAGTGAATAAAACGTATCATGTCTGACATAGCCAGGAATACGTTCAGAACGGAGAAAACCTTCAACCTGATCGTCTACTGGCCGGTTATTAAATCGCGACTGCGTACGGTTAAAAAGACGCACCGGATAATCCGGAGATGAGACTGGATAAATCGTTCGGACATTTTCTCCCAGAACAAACCAGTGACGACATATCCGCCACGCCATATCCGGTTCGGGTTCATCGCCCATTTTTAATTTTAAAATAGCACCAACGGTTTCTTGATCGAGTATTTCGTCACTGTCCATGCACAGCACCCAGTCGTTGTGCGCATGGGATATGGCATGGTTCATCTGCTCGCCGTGCCAGCTATATTTTTTGAATATGGGCGACAATCCATAACTCTGGCAAATATATATCGTTGCGTCTGTACTGCCGGAATCAACTACAACGAATTCATCTGCTATTTTTAAAAGAGGAGGAATAACATCGTGCAACGTTCTTTCGGAGTTAAACGTTAATAAGCAAACCGTTATTTTAAACATATTCTCACTCTCTCAAAAACAACATAAAATTTTTGCGCTAATACTATCGAATTGAGAAGAGGCGATTAAAGTCTTAAATCGCACTTTTAAAATAAGCGCGTTTAAAACCTTTCCTTATAAAAAGACAAAGAAATACAAAAAATCTATTTTATTTCAGTAAATTCTTTATAATGCGGTCAGATGAAGGGTAGCATACGGATTCAGACATGCCGCAAAAACGTAAAATCCTCCTCCTGGACACAGGCAAAGAATGGGGGGGAGGTACCAACAGTATGCTTGAGCTTCTGAAGCGAATCAACCGCGACAAATTCGACATTACCTGTTGTTTTTACAGTGATTATAGTCGTGCTGAAGGTCAAACGATAGGCCAGGTGCTCAACAGCATTGGGATCCCATTACTCGTTATCCCTCAACGTAAGCAACCGGCATGGGCAAAACTCCTGAAAGAAGCGGGACGTGGTCTGCTGTTTTTCTCGCGTTCGGCGCGCAAAGCATTTACGCGGCATATTGATACCCTGTGGCGTATCCGGCCCAACGTCAGCAAGATCGAGACCATTTTCAGGGAAGGTGGATTCGATACGCTGTATATGAACAACCAGCCAGGCTCTAATGAAGAAGGGTATCTGGCGGGCGCAAACCTGCGTGCACGGATAATCCAGCACTGCCGGATTGAACCGGTGCTGACCCCGCCGCTGGTGAAGCTGGTGAATGCCCATGCCACAAAAATCATTGCCGTCTCGCACGGCGTTGAACGCGTGCTACTTCAGCATGGCGTCCGGCCAGAGCTGTGTACCACGGTCAACAATGCCATCGACATCCATCAGCCTTTGCCGGACCGATGCGCGATGCGCCAGCGACTGAATATTGAAGACGATACGTTTGTATTCGGCAGCATTGGCTCGTTAATCCCTCGTAAGGCCAACCACCACACGCTGGAGGCGCTGGCACAGTTCAGCCAGAGACACCCGCAGGCAAAATGGAAAATGGTGCTGGTCGGTGAAGGGGCTGAACGCGGCGCGCTGGCTGCACAAGCTGATGCATCAGGTATTGCTGAGCACGTCATTTTTACCGGTTTCCAGAACACGCCTTTTGACTATCTCGCCACTTTTGACGCGTTCATTCTGGCCTCGCAGAGCGAAGGCTTGCCCCGCGTCGTGCTGGAAGCAATGCTGCTCAACATCCCCGTGATTGGTTCAAAGGTGACCGGCACGGCAGAATTGATCGATCATGAGTCGACCGGCCTGCTGTTTCCCTGGAGCGACGTGTCGCAACTTGCTCAACATCTGGATAATATCTGGCAGGATCCTGCTCTGCGCGCCCGGCTCGCCGCTGCCGCGCACCAGAATGTCTGCAACATGTATGCCATTGAAAGCTATGTTAACGGTGTCGAGGCCGTTCTTGGCGCGCAATAACCAAACGAGAAGAACATGTTTAAATTCCTGAATGCTCGCTACCGCCACATTACCGGGCGTCATAACATTCCTTACGCTTCCCTTCCGGTCACGCGCGATCTCGTTGCGGTTGATTCCATTGTGATCCCGTGTACGGGCGCAGATTTCGTCGAAGAGGCGTTATTGTCAGCGACCTTTGCAGAGCGTTATGCCTCTGACGTCAGCGAGATTGTTATCGTCAGCGATCAGCCTGAATCCGCTTTCGGCGAACTGCCGCCAAAAACTCGCGTTGTTACCCTCACGCTTCCAAAACGTGAAGAAGGTTACCGCTATAAGCAGATCTACCTCAGTCGTCTGGTGAAGCTTAACGCTCCGTTGCAGGCGCGCGGTGAAGGTGTGCTGATGATCGACTCCGATCTCAACCTGCTTAAAATGCCAGAGATCAACATGGCGGATATGCACATCTACTCCAGCTTCCGTCAGGGCAAAATGATTGCCAAGCTGGACGGCGCGCCAGCGGAGAAAGTGCCGGCGTATTACAAAGAAACGGTGCGCCCGTATCTGGTCGATCATGTTAACGGCGCGTTTCTTGCCGCCACCAAAAAGACCTGGCGCCGTATCTGCCCGCTGTGGCTGACGCTGTTCCAGGATACCTGGGAGCTGATGGACGATACGCAGCCGCCGACCGATCAGCTGCCGCTCGCTGCGCTGCTGGACATGCTGGATGTCAAAACGGTTAACCTGGGCGACTGGATGAACTGGCCGGTCTCCAAGAAGATCGGCGGACAGGAAGCCGTTGTGCCGAAAGAGGTGATTGGCGCGCACGGCGGTTTCCCGCTTTCCGAATGGCAGAAGTATCTGGAATCACCGGATAATAAGCTGCTGTTCAAAGGTCAGGATTACACCCGCAAGGTGCGTTACCTGACGGACGAAGAGAAAAAGAATCAGTAAAAAAGGGGCCTCAGGCCCCTTTTTGATTACTTATCCCAGCTCAGGATCACTTTCCCTGACTGGCCGGAACGCATTGCGTCGAAGCCCTGCTGGAACTCATCGATGGAGAAACGGTGAGTGATAATCGGGGACAGATCCAGACCGGACTGGATCAGCGCAGCCATCTTGTACCAGGTTTCGAACATCTCGCGGCCATAAATGCCCTTAATGAACAGCCCTTTGAAGATGACTTTGTTCCAGTCGATGGACATATCTGACGGCGGAATACCCAGCATCGCGATTCGGCCACCGTGGTTCATGGTGTCGAGCATGGTGCGGAACGCCGGTGGCGCGCCGGACATCTCCAGACCCACGTCAAAGCCTTCGGTCATGCCCAGCTCTTCCATCACGTCTGTCAGGCTCTCTTTCGAGACATCCACCGCGCGGGTGACGCCCATTTTGCGCGCCAGCGACAGGCGGTATTCGTTCACGTCGGTGATCACCACGTTGCGCGCACCCACATGCTTCGCCACGGCTGCCGCCATAATGCCGATTGGGCCCGCGCCGGAGACCAGCACGTCTTCACCCACCAGGTCAAAGGAGAGCGCCGTGTGTACCGCGTTGCCGAACGGGTCGAAGATGGAGGCCAGGTCGTCAGAGATATTGTCCGGGATTTTGAACGCGTTAAACGCCGGGATCACCAGGTATTCCGCGAAGCAGCCCGGACGGTTCACGCCCACGCCGACGGTGTTGCGGCACAGGTGCGTACGCCCACCGCGACAGTTGCGGCAGTGACCGCAGGTAATGTGGCCTTCACCGGAGACGCGGTCGCCAATGTTGAAGCCTTTCACTTCCTGGCCAATGCCGACCACTTCGCCGACATATTCGTGGCCGACAACCATTGGCACGGGAATGGTTTTTTGCGACCACTGGTCCCAGTTGTAGATGTGAACGTCAGTACCGCAGATGGCGGTTTTACGAATTTTGATCAGCAGATCGTTATGACCGACTTCCGGCTCCGGCACGTCGGTCATCCAAATCCCTTTTTCCGCTTTCAGTTTGGATAACGCTTTCATCACACGTCCTCAGGCAATTACGCCCAGCTGTTTGCCGATGCGGGTAAAGGCTTCCACCGCACGTTCAATTTGTTCAGGCGAGTGCGCCGCAGACATCTGGGTGCGGATACGCGCCTGACCTTTTGGTACCACCGGGAAGAAGAACCCGGTCACGTAAATCCCTTCTTTCTGAAGCTCACGAGCAAATTTCTGCGCGACAACCGCGTCACCCAGCATCACCGGAATGATCGCATGGTCAGCGCCGGCCAGGGTGAATCCTGCGGCGCTCATTTTTTCACGGAACAGGCGGGCGTTAGCCCACAGGCGGTCGCGCAGCTCAGCCCCGGATTCCACCATCTCCAGCACTTTAATAGAGGCGGCCACAATCGCCGGCGCCAGGGAGTTGGAGAACAGGTACGGGCGGGAGCGCTGACGCAGCCACTCAACCACCTCTTTGCGCGCAGCAGTGTAGCCGCCAGACGCGCCACCAAGCGCTTTGCCCAGCGTACCGGTGATGATATCTACGCGGCCCATTACGTCGCAGTATTCGTGGGAGCCGCGGCCATTTTCGCCGACAAAGCCAACCGCGTGAGAGTCATCCACCATCACCAGCGCGTCGTATTTATCCGCCAGATCGCACACGCCTTTCAGGTTGGCGATCACGCCGTCCATGGAGAACACGCCGTCGGTGGCGATCAGCACGTGGCGGGCACCGGCTTCACGGGCCTCTTTCAGGCGGGCTTCCAGCTCAACCATGTCGTTGTTGGCGTAGCGGAAACGCTTCGCTTTGCACAGGCGTACACCGTCGATGATGGAGGCGTGGTTCAGGGCGTCGGAGATAATCGCGTCTTCTGCACCGAGCAGGGTCTCAAACAGACCGCCGTTGGCGTCGAAGCAGGAGGAGTACAGAATCGCGTCTTCCATTCCGAGGAAGTTCGCCAGCTTTTGCTCAAGCTGCTTGTGGCTGTCCTGGGTACCGCAGATAAAGCGAACGGAGGCCATGCCGAAGCCGTGGGTATCCATGCCGTTTTTCGCCGCGGCAATCAGCTCAGGGTGATTCGCAAGACCTAAATAGTTGTTCGCGCAAAAGTTGATCACATGGCTGCTGTCGGCAACGGTGATGTCCGCCTGCTGGGCAGACGTGATAATACGCTCTTCTTTGAACAACCCTTCCGCACGTGCGGTGTCGAGGTCGCTGTTTAACTGTTTGTAAAAATCACCACGCATTGCAATTCTCCAGACTCGGCAAATTTTGGCACATATTACCCAAACCAATAGTTCATGACGAGATGACGCCGTATCTCTTCTCGTTTTTGCAGCATAAATCACGTGTACCCCTGCTGCATATCGGTGAATGGCTGAAGACCGGGCATTGTGATGATATGATAAAGAGATTAGCGTTCGGGATGTTCCCCGGACTCCACACTTCAAAGGTTACAGTTATGATCATCGTTACCGGCGGCGCGGGCTTTATCGGCAGCAATATTGTTAAGGCCCTCAATGACAAAGGCATCACCGACATCCTGGTGGTGGACAACCTGAAAGACGGCACCAAGTTCGTAAACCTGGTGGATCTGAACATCGCTGACTACATGGATAAAGAAGACTTTCTTATCCAGATTATGGCGGGTGAAGAGTTCGGCGAGATCGAAGCCATCTTCCACGAAGGGGCCTGTTCCTCCACCACCGAGTGGGACGGCAAGTACATGATGGACAACAACTATCAGTACTCCAAAGAGATCCTGCACTACTGCCTGGAGCGTGAAATTCCGTTCCTGTACGCCTCTTCCGCGGCAACCTACGGTGGACGCACTTCAGATTTCATCGAATCCCGCGAGTATGAGCAGCCGCTGAACGTTTACGGTTACTCCAAATTCCTGTTTGATGAGTACGTGCGTCAGATCCTCCCAGAAGCCAACTCTCAGATTGTCGGCTTCCGCTACTTCAACGTCTACGGACCGCGCGAAGGCCACAAAGGCAGCATGGCGAGCGTGGCGTTCCACCTGAACACCCAGTTAAATAACGGCGAAAGTCCGAAACTGTTCGAAGGCAGCGACGGCTTTAAGCGTGACTTCGTCTACGTAGGCGACGTGGCGGCAGTGAACCTGTGGTTCCTGGAAAACGGCGTGTCCGGCATTTTCAACCTGGGCACAGGCCGCGCGGAATCCTTCCAGGCGGTGGCAGACGCGACGCTGGCTTACCATAAGAAAGGCAGCATCGAGTACATTCCGTTCCCGGATAAGCTGAAAGGCCGCTACCAGGCATTCACCCAGGCGGACCTGACTAACCTGCGCGCCGCAGGCTACGACAAGCCGTTCAAGACCGTTGCCGAAGGCGTAACGGAATATATGGCCTGGCTGAACCGTGACCGCGATATAAATTCACAAAATCATTCGAGCGGTATCAAGGCGGCAACTAAGTGAATCTCCGGGAGCTTACAAAAGTAAGTGACTGGAGTGAACGCAGGCAGCCAACGCAGAGACAGCTTGAAGGATGAAGTGAATGAAAATACTGGTGATCGGCCCGTCCTGGGTGGGCGACATGATGATGTCGCAAAGTCTCTATCGCACGCTCAAGGCGCGTTATCCCCAGGCGATAATCGACGTGATGGCACCCGCATGGTGCCGTCCGCTGTTATCGCGTATGCCGGAAGTGAACGAGGCGATCCCGATGCCGCTCGGCCACGGGGCGCTGGAAATCGGTGAACGCCGCAAACTCGGCCATAGCCTGCGCGAGAAACGCTATGATCGCGCATATGTCCTGCCAAACTCCTTCAAATCCGCTCTTGTGCCCTTCTTTGCGGGCATCCCGCACCGTACCGGGTGGCGCGGTGAAATGCGCTACGGCCTGCTGAACGATGCCCGTGTGCTGGATAAAGAGGCCTGGCCGCTGATGGTAGAACGCTACGTGGCGCTGGCCTACGACAAAGGCGTGATGCGCAGCGCGAAAGATCTGCCGCAGCCGCTACTGTGGCCGCAGCTCCAGGTAAGCGACGGGGAGAAATCCCACACCTGCAACGCGTTTGGCATTTCGTCCGAACGCCCGATGATTGGCTTCTGCCCCGGCGCGGAGTTTGGTCCGGCAAAACGCTGGCCGCACTATCACTACGCAGAGCTGGCGAAACAGCTGATCGACGAAGGCTATCAAATTGTGCTGTTTGGCTCGGCGAAAGATCACGAGGCGGGCAATGAAATTCTCGCCACGCTCAGCACCGAGCAACAGGCCTGGTGCCGAAACCTGGCCGGGGAAACGCAGCTCGAGCAGGCGGTTATTTTGATTGCCGCCTGTAAAGCCGTTGTCAGCAACGACTCTGGCCTGATGCACGTCGCCGCCGCGCTGGATCGTCCGCTGGTGGCGCTGTATGGCCCGAGCAGCCCGGACTTCACGCCGCCGCTGTCGCACAAAGCGCGCGTAATTCGCCTGATCACCGGCTACCACAAGGTACGTAAAGGTGATGCCGCAGAAGGCTACCATCAGAGCCTGATCGACATTACGCCGCAGCGCGTTCTCGAAGAGCTCAACGAACTTCTGTTGAGCGAAGAAGGATAACGAATGCGGGTATTGATCGTTAAAACCTCTTCGATGGGCGATGTGCTGCATACGCTGCCGTCACTGACGGACGCGATGCGGGCCATTCCCGGCATTCGTTTTGACTGGGTGGTGGAAGAAGGCTTCGCGCAGATCCCCACCTGGCACGAAGCGGTTGACCGCGTGATCCCGGTGGCCATTCGCCGCTGGCGCAAAGCATGGTTCTCCGCACCGATTAAAGCCGAACGTAAAGCCTTCCGCGAAGCGGTGCAGGCCCGGCGTTACGACGCGATCGTTGACGCTCAGGGCCTGGTGAAAAGCGCCGCGCTGGTCACGCGTCTGGCGCACGGCGTAAAGCACGGCATGGACTGGCAAACCGCCCGCGAACCGCTGGCGAGCCTGTTCTATAATCGTCGCCACCATATTGCGAAGCAGCAGCACGCCGTGGAACGTACCCGCGAGCTGTTCGCGAAAAGCCTGGGCTATGCAAAACCTGAAGCCCAGGGTGACTACGCTATTGCACAGCATTTTTTGCGCGAGACGGAGGAGCATGCTGAACCGTATCTGGTGTTCCTGCATGCCACAACGCGCGACGATAAGCACTGGCCGGAAACGCACTGGAGAAGGCTGATTGAACTAATGCAACCTTGCGGTATCCATATTAAACTCCCGTGGGGTGCAGAACATGAGCGGCAGCGTGCGGAACGTCTGGCAGCAGGCTTTTCCCACGTTGAGGTGTTACCCAAACTCACGCTGGCGCAGGTTGCCGCACAGCTGGCGGGCGCTAACGCCGTCGTTTCTGTGGATACAGGGTTAAGCCATTTAACCGCCGCACTGGATCGTCCTAATATCACGATTTTCGGCCCGACCGATCCGGGGTTGATCGGGGGTTACGGTAAAAACCAGCATCAGATGGTCAGCCCTACGCAACAAACGAAGGATATTAGCGCAGATGCTATTTTTTCATTTTTACAGGGCAGCCATCGGCTTTCCAACAGGGATATTTAACCCATGAGTTATGTATTTCTGCTGATTTTACTCTTTCCGGTGAAACTCCTCCGGAAGCTGTTTCGAAAAGACACGGGCAAAAACCTTGTCATTCAGACAGCCAAAATCGGTGACTTTATTAATGCGACACCTCTACTGGCATATCTGCAAAAAAGCGATGTGTTGGTCAGTCGCAGCGTTGGTGCGCTGGCGAAGCATGATGAGACTATCGAGCAGATCTATTTTATTGAGCAGCATAAGCGCAACCTGTGGCGTAAACTGTGCTTCGCGTGCAGGATCATGAACCGCTACGACAACGTCTACCTGCTACAACCCAACAGCGTGAACCTCTTTTTTGCCGCCGTCTGCAATGCTAAAAACAAACAATTTTTAACCATTTACACGCGCAGGTGGTATCACGGGATTTTCTATCTTGCGGCTGACGGTACCGTTGAGCATGGCAAAAAAACGCTTTCGGTGACGAACTACCTGAAACTGGCCGACCGCGCACTCACATGGCAAGACTCTCCCAAGCACGCCACAAAGCCGCTCTTTAAACCGACGACCTGGCCGGCCACTCTTGATAAACCTGACGTTATCCGCATCGGCATCAGTATTGCGGCGGGCAATAAAGCCAAAACCGTTCCTCCGGTTATCTGGAAGCGGATTGTTGATCAACTCGCTGATTTACCCTGCGAGTTTTATGTCTTCGGCGCGCCAAATGAACAGTCGTGGATGGACGATAT
The DNA here is from genome assembly GCF_013375955.1 of Enterobacter sp. DSM 30060. NCBI lineage: Bacteria > Pseudomonadati > Pseudomonadota > Gammaproteobacteria > Enterobacterales > Enterobacteriaceae > Enterobacter > Enterobacter sp. DSM 30060. The sequence goes on along the minus strand of NZ_CP056118.1, from coordinate 1,896,404 downwards.
CACCCGCCTTTACGGTAAAATCCCTAATTTTATCAATCTTATTGGCAAAATTTCGCTGGAAGAGCTTCCCTGGGCCATTTCTAAGATGGACTGTTATATCGCGTCTGACTCGGGGAATGTGTATATCGCAGACGCCGTTGGCGTTCCGGTAGTCCTGCTGTTTGGTCCGTGTTGTCACTATGAACAACGTCCGCTTGGCAATGTGTTGCTGATCGGGAATGACAACAACATTTGTTCTTATGTGTTTGAAACGCGCTATTACTTCCCGCAAGAACGGGAAGCACTATTCTCTGTCACTGACTCCGCGTTACACGATCTTCAGCAGTTTATCCGTACATTACCCAAAGCCCGCTCACTGGCTAGCGCTACCGACGCTCAAGGAAACTAATTTTTATGGCTTTTTTAAGCGTCATTATTGCTGCGCATAACGCTGAAGCTACGCTGCATGCCACGCTTTCAAGCCTGCTGGCAGCCACCGTTCAAGACACTGAAATTATTATTTTTAATGACAGTTCTGAGGATACCACGCAGGCAATAATTGAAGAGTGGTCACCTAAATTTCCTCAGATCATAACGCGCACCGTGAACTTTCGTAACGTCGGCCGGGTACGAAACAGTGCTGTCGCACTGGCATCCGGTGAATATATTACGATGCTCGACAGTGACGATTGCTTAAAGCCGGGCAGCCTCAGGGACGCAATTACCTTTCTGAAAGCGCAACGTCCGGATATGTTACTGACACGTTTGCTTGAGATTCGCGATCCCCGGAAAATGACTTCAGACTGGCAGGGATTCAATCCTGTGCCATTGTCACAACATGAAGCAGTCGCTCGTTTCTTACGCCATAAAGACTTTCAGGCGCATCTCATTGGCCAGTTTATTCATCGTAGCCTGTACGAAAGCAACCCTATTCCTCCAATGTTATGTTATGAGGATTTCGCTGTCTTCCCCGGAATGTTGATGCAGTCGAGCAAAATAGTCTATCAACGCCAGGGGCATTATTATTACGTCAAGCGTCGCGACAGTTTGTCGAGCAGTCTGGACGCCAGCAAAATTTCAACGCTTGTCGAATGCACGTTACAGATGGAAAGAACATTTCCGTCAAGCTACAGGCATCTTGTCAATTGCCACTGGTTTGATATTTACAGCAACCATCGGTCCTGTCTTACAGACCAACAATTGCAACTCGTGAAACAACGCGTAAAGGCCATGTACACATTGTCTTTTTTCCTGTCCACCGATGTTCGTTTTAGCTACAAAAAAAGGGTTATTGAGGCGTTATGGAAAAAATAAAACCACGGCTATATCAACTGACGATTGCTTTGAGCCTCATCTCTTTGATGCTGGCATTAGTCAGTTCAGGGAAGCAAAGAGAGTTTTTCTATATTGCTATTTACGTCAGTATTATTGGCCTGGCTTTCGAATATAAAAAAATCACTCTTCGACCTTTTACTATAGCGCTGCCCATTTTGCTGATTGGGTTACTTAACCTCGGCTGGTACTTAATCTATGAGTATCATAACGAGGGACTCAATCTTTACAGCGACTATCTAGGCGCCAGCAAAAAGTTAATTTTAGCGAGTATCCTGATTTTCTATATTGACCGCTTTAAGTTTTACATTGATAAAGACAACTTCAGGAAATTTTTCTTCTACGCAGCGGCCTTAGGGTTTGTGCTCGCCACAGGATATGGCTTGTGGCAGGCCTCGCAAGGTATGACTCGCGTTGAGATGGCAATTAACCGTGCCACCGTTTCAGCCTATGTTTATTCTGTCCTGTCACTGGCTTTCGTATACAGTCTTTACCTTCAGCAGAACGTGAAGCTGTATGTTGTCGCGGGTTTCACTATATTAATCTCTTACTTCGTCATACTGTTGACGGGTACCCGTGCTGCGATGGGTTTATATCTGCTTCTGGCGATAGTGCTCACGCTATATCATTTCAGAAAAATTCATCTCAAATCCACTCTCATCTTTTTATGCATTGTGGCCGGCATTGTCGTCGTAAGCTACAAGCCGTTGATTGCACCGAAAATAACGCAAACCCAAATTGAAGTTGAGAAATATCAGCAAGGCTATGACCGCACGTCACTGGGCGCACGTTTTTCGATGTGGACTGTCGGGATCGAGAATGGTCTTGCACATCCGTTGGGGCAATCACTTGAAGAGCGTGAAACGTGGACACGGCAGTATATAAAAGACGGTCATCCACATCTTGCTACCGCGCTCGTGTACATCAAAGTCCACCTGCATAATGAATTTATAGAGAAATATTCATTGCAGGGGATCCCCGGCGTGGCGGTTATGCTCTTTTTCTTCGTTTCGATGATTGTGTATGCCCTACGAAACAGAAACGCACTGCTGCTAACCTCGATGCTACTTTTGCTTTTGTATGGTCTGACGGATGTCATACTGCTCAGTTCAGAAGCCTTAATCTTCTTTATGGTTTTGTTTGCATTAAGTACACCTTTCACCCAAACAAAGCAGCAATAGCAAATATGCCCGCCTGGCGGGCATAACTATTTTTTGTACTGGTAAAACTCCGCCAGCGTCATCCCCACGGTCTTATCTGATAACCAGGTAAAGAGCTGCTCCAGATCCTGATAAAGCCCCTCAATCGCGGCCTCGTCTTTAAAAGTAGGGCTGCCGCCAGGCATAAATTCCGACGAATGCAGCATGAACTCTACGTAGTCATTTCCCTGAGACAGGCACTGCTGCGCAACCTTAATCATCTCCTGCGCGTTACCGCCGGACGGGCGTAACCAGTTAACTGACGGAGAACGGTATTTACCGCGCAGACGATCGTAACCCTGCTTCAGGGAATTCAGCCATGCCGGGTGTTTATACTGGATGCTCATTGGCACTTCGAGGAGAAGGCTGTTTCCCGGCCGGGAAATGTCGTCTACGTCCAAAAAGTAGGCGCGATCGGGAAAATGCTGGTAATTCGTTCCGCCATTACCCTGTGGGGCACCTTTCGCGTTGCGCCAGTTCACGCGCGGCGTAACGGAACAATCTACCTGATACCCCAGCTCAATCAGTAACCGGGCGTAACGGCTGTCGAATGCCCAGCGCCCGGCGCGATGGCTGAGCATTTTTGTCTGGAAGGTCTCTTCCAGTAGGCGGGTCATGAACAGCACTTTCTCACGCATGACCTCGTCTGAAAACTCAATCAGATAAGGCTGCCAGCGCCAGTCATCACCGGTCAGATCGTGCTCCGGAGGGCTGTTCCAGGCATGGAGATGCATTCCTACCTCGCCCTGCCCCCGGGCTATGACCTCTTTCGCGAACTCAATGAACACCGGTTCGACGGCCATCTCGTAGTTGGTGAGCCAGACAGGCTTAAAGCCGAAACGCTCGCAAAGCGTCTGAAACCGCGCCAGGTAGCGCGCGTTTTCCGTTTTGATGACCCGGTGGTTCTGCCAGAGATTATCCCCTTCGGTATCGATCGTGATGATAAACGCTGGTTTTTTCATAATGAGTCCGCAAGACAAAATAGTTAGCGCTATGTTACGCACGCCCGAAAGCAGGAGTAAACCCTTCCAGGGAAATTCCTGACATTATGGAGAAAGAGTGCAAGTCGTTACCAGGTCTATTAGAATTGCCAACAGTACAACGCCGATAAGATGATGATGAATAACTTACCTGACACGCCTGATTTGCGCATTTTACTGATTAAACTTCGCCATCATGGTGACATGTTACTCACCACCCCCGTCATCAATTCATTGCGCCAGAAATGGCCTGAAGCCCAAATCGACGTCCTTCTCTATGAAGAGACGCGAGACATGCTCGCCGCGCATCCGGCAATCGGTACGATCTATGGTATCGATCGTAAATGGAAGCAGCTGGGGACGCTGAAACACCTGCAAAAAGAGTGGCAGTTGCTTCGTGCTTTACGCGCTCAGCATTATCATCTGGTGATCAATCTTGCCGATCAGTGGCGCAGCGCGCTGGTTACCCGCTTCACCGGCGCACCGGTTCGGCTCGGGTTCGCTTTTAACAAGCGCAATAATGCCTTCTGGCGTTTTTGTCACAGTGAACTGGTCTCGGTCGCCAGCCATCAGAACCTGCACACCGTTGAACAAAACCTGTCCATACTGAAACCATTACCCGTTGCCGCCAGACCCGCCGTCACCATGGCTTACAGCGCGGATGACTGGCACCATGCTCATCACAAGCTGACACAAAAGGGCGTGGGGGAACGCTATATCGTTATTCAACCCACTTCACGCTGGTTCTTTAAGTGCTGGGACGAAGGCAAAATGGCGCAAGCTATCGCCGCATTGCAGCAGGACGGCCACACTATCGTCCTTACGGCGGGACCGGATAAGAAAGAACTGGCGATGATTGACCGCATTCTTGCCGCCTCCCCGCAGACGGGTGTTGTGTCGCTGGCAGGGCAGTTAACCCTGCGCCAGCTGGCCTCGCTTATCGATCACGCAGCCCTGTTCATTGGCGTTGACTCCGTCCCCATGCACATGGCCGCCGCCCTTCAGACGCCCTGCGTGGCGCTGTTTGGCCCATCAAAATTGACGTTCTGGTCGCCATGGCAGGTTAACGGCGAGGTCATCTGGGCTGGTAACTACGGCCCGCTTCCCAACCCTGACGCCATTGATACAAAAACGACGGAACGTTATCTCGACGCCATCCCCGTTGATGCTGTCGTCTCCGCCGCAAGGAGATACCTGCAATGAAGCTTCATCGTCTGGCCATTGTGCGCCAAAAATATCGGCCGGATGGGGGAGCAGAACGTTTTGTCTCCAGGGCACTCACCGCGCTGAGCAATCAAAATCTTGAGCTCAACGTCATCACCCGCGAGTGGCAGGGCGAAAAGCAGGACGACTGGCATATTCATATTTGCGATCCACGAAAGTGGGGCCGCATCAGCCGTGAACGCGGCTTTGCACACGCCGCGCGCGCGCTGTGGCAGCAACAGCAGTTTGATATTGTACAGAGCCACGAACGTATTCCGGGCTGCGATATTTACCGCGCCGGAGATGGTGTACATCGACGCTGGCTGCTACAGCGTACGCGTATTCTTCCCGCCTGGCGCGCGAAGCTGCTCATGCACGATCGCTATCACCGCTACGTGATGAACGCCGAACGTGAAATGTACCAGGCTCCCGAGTTGAAAGCCGTTATCTGTAATGCGGAGATGATCAAGCGCGAAATCGTCGAAGACTTTGATATTGACGCAAAAAAGATACATGTGATTTATAATTCAATAGATTCCCGCCGCTTCGTTCCGGCAGAAGAGAGGCAGCGCGCTGTACTGCGTAAGCAATTTGGCTTACCCGCTGATGCCGTCATTTTCTGCTTCGTGGGTTCAGGGTTTGAACGCAAGGGGCTGGCAAGCGCTATTCAGGCTATAGCAGGAACATCGGCGTGGCTGGTTGTGGTCGGTCAGGATAAAGCGGAAAGCCGCTATCGCGACCTCGCCCGTTCATTAGGCTGTGAGGGGCAAATCCGTTTCCTGGGGATGCAAAAAGAGACGCTGCCATTTTATCAGCTTTCTGATGGTTTACTGCTGCCGACGCTGTATGATCCTTTCCCTAACGTCATACTTGAAGCAATGGCCTGTGGATTGCCCGTCATTACGTCAGAGAGTTGCGGTGGTTCAGAATTTATTGAGCAAGGCCAGAACGGGTTTTACTGTGATGCACTTGATATCCACACATTGAAGGAGGCCGTCATGTCCATCCCTTCACTGGAAAAAAATAACAATATGGGGCTTGCGGCGCGTGAACGCGTTAGAGAAGCAACCCCTGAAAAACTATCAAGTCAGCTTATTTCGCTTTATCAAAAATTACTGGATTAATAATGCGCATCCTAATGATTATTGATGGTTTACCCGGTGGAGGAGCCGAAAAAACGGTTCTCACCCTCTCCAGCGGACTGACAGAACTGGGGCATCAGGTCACCCTTTTCTCCTTACGGAAGGTGTGCGACTACGCCATTCCGGAAGGCATCGATTTTCAGGTCGTGCAGGATACCTGTAAAAAACCCTGGCGGAAGCTGACCGAGATCCCGCGTCGCGCCCGTTTGCTGGATCGCGCCATTGAGCAGGCAGAACGCAGCGGTAAATTTGACGTCGTCTTCTCGCATCTGCATAAAACCGACCGTATCGTGGCGCACAGCCGCGTGCTGGATCGCGATAAGGTCTGGTTTTGCGTACACGGGATGTTCTCCTTCTCCTATTTGCGCCATCGCAGCGGGCTTTCTCGCTGGTTTAAGCATTATAAAATTCGTCATACCTATGAAAACCGCAACGTGGTGGCGGTATCCGGCGCCGTGCTGCACGATCTGTCTGAAGTACTCGCGATCCCCCTGCGGCGCAAAGCGGTTATCCATAACCCGTTTGATATCCCTGAAATTCAGCGTCTGGCGGAAGCGCCCTTTGAGATGCAGGGGCAGAATTACATTATCCACGTTGGCCGTTTTCATGAGCACAAACGTCACGACCGGCTGCTTCGCGCGTTCGCGATGAGCAAGATTGACGCATCACTGGTGTTGATGGGCAAAGGCTCTGACGTGAAAATTAACCAGCTCAAACAGCTTGCCGCTAAGCTGGGAATTGAAAACAAGATCGTCTTCCGCCCGTTTGAAACCAATCCTTATCCGTGGATCAAAGGTGCACGCCTTTTAGTGTTAAGTTCCGACTGCGAAGGTTTTGGTAATGTACTGGTAGAGTCCATTATCTGTCAGACCCCACCGGTGAGTACAAACTGCCCTGGCGGCCCTGCTGAGATCCTTACTGGCCCCCTGGCGCGCGGTCTGACCGCGTTAACCGACGAATCACTGGCGAAAACACTGGCAGAACTGTATGCCTCTCCGCCGGTTGTTGATCGCGAAACGATCGCATCGTTCGGTATCAACGCCATTTGCCAGCAATACATTGCTTTGGTCGACAACCAAAAATAATCAGGTTTCATATGCAAAATTCAGCGCCTTTATTAAGCGTGGTGGTTGCCGTTTATAACGGTGAAGCTTTTCTCGATCAGTTCTTTACCTGCCTTGTAAATCAACATATCGACAGTATGGAAGTCATCATCGTGAATGACGGCTCTACTGACCGCTCGATGCAGATTGTCGAAAAATGGCGCGAACAGCTGCCACAGATGCAGGTTATTGAACAACCTAATCAGGGCGTGTCCATCGCGCGTAATACCGGCCTGGCCGTTGCGACCGGCCAATATCTCTCTTTCCCGGATATTGATGATGTCTTCAAACCCGGCATGTACCAGCGTCTGCTGGATATGGCCGTCACGCAGAACCTGGATGTCGCCACCTGCAATGGCAACTACGTCTGGGAAAATAACAAAAAACCGTCTCGCCCTATCTTCCCTGAAGATAAGCTCGCCTCAACGAGCGTCATGAATGGCGCGGCATGGTTAAAAACGGCGCTGGATTCACGTAAGTTCCTGCATGTGACCTGGCTGAATATCTATCGTCACGATTTTATTCGTCAGCACGGCTTTCGTTTCGAGCCTGGCCTGCGCCATCAGGATATCCCGTGGACGACTGAGGTGCTGCTTGCTGCAGAACGCGTTCAGTACACCAGCGAACGCTTTTACGACTACTACATTCACTCCGCCTCGGTATCGCACACCCCGGATAATGACGACACGCTGATTCGCTCAGCGCGCCATTACATGAAGATCCTGAAGATGCTAGATGCCATTAACCAGCGCTACCCGGATAAAGTGAAAAATATCCCGGCCTGTCACTGGCAAATCGCCAAAGAGGGTCTGGGAATTATTCATACCTTCGACAACATGAAGGATGAAGCGAAGAAATCAATGATAATCAAAGAGTTCTTCGACACCGGGATCTGGAAGCTCATCTGGAAAAGTGCCAAAAGCCCGCGTTTGCGCTGGCGCCTGGGCCGACGCTACTTCCGTTTAAAACGGTATCTGGCATAAGAGATAGCTTTAGCACGCTTAAATGCTTAGAATTTCCCGGCCGAAACTAAAAAAACGGATAATCGCTTGGAATTGTTGTATACCGCCCTGCTCTACATCATTCAGCCACTGGTGTGGCTGCGACTGTTGCTTCGTAGCCGTAAAGCGCCTGCGTACCGTAAACGCTGGGCCGAACGCTATGGCTACTGCCGCAATAAAGTGGCGCCGGACGGTATTCTGCTGCATTCCGTGTCAGTTGGGGAAACGCTGGCCGCCATTCCACTGGTGCGTGCCTTACGCCATCGTTATCCGTCACTGCCCATCACCGTCACCACGATGACGCCAACCGGCTCAGAGCGCGTGATGTCTGCCTTCGGTAAAGACGTGCATCACGTCTACCTGCCGTACGATCTCCCCTGCGCCATGAACCGTTTCCTGAATACCGTTCGCCCTAAACTGGTGATCGTCATGGAAACCGAACTGTGGCCGAATATGATTTCCGCCCTGCATGCCCGTAAAATTCCTTTGGTTATCGCCAACGCGCGTCTGTCGGAACGCTCGGCGAAAGGGTACGGCAAGCTGGGTAAATTTATGCGTCGCCTGCTCAGCAAAATTACGCTGATCGCCGCGCAGAACGAAGAAGATGCCGCGCGCTTTATCGCCCTCGGCCTGAAGCGCAACCAGCTTGCGGTCACGGGTAGCCTGAAGTTCGATATTTCCGTCACCCCTGAACTCGCCGCCCGTGCGGTGACGCTGCGTCGTCAGTGGGCGCCGCGTCGCCAGGTCTGGATTGCCACCAGCACCCATGACGGCGAAGAGGCCATTATTCTTCAGGCTCACCGCCAGCTGCTGGAAAAATTCCCTGATTTACTGCTGATTCTGGTTCCTCGCCATCCTGAGCGTTTTAAAGATGCCCGGGAGATGGTGCAAAAAGGCGGTTTCAGCTTCACCCTGCGCAGCAGCGGTGAAATCCCCTCTGGCAGCACGCAGGTGGTGATTGGCGATACGATGGGCGAACTGATGCTGCTGTACGGGATTGCCGATCTTGCTTTCGTTGGCGGAAGCCTGGTGGAGCGCGGTGGTCATAACCCGCTGGAGCCGGCAGCCCACGCCATTCCCGTGCTGATGGGTCCACACACGTTTAACTTCAAAGATATCTGCGCGAAATTGCAGCAAGCCGATGGCTTAATCACCGTGACCGATGCGGACTCGGTGGTCAAAGAGGTCTCAACCCTTCTGACTGACGAAGATTACCGCCTGTGGTACGGTCGTCACGCCGTTGAAGTCCTGCATCAGAACCAGGGCGCACTGACCCGTCTGCTGCAACTTCTGCAACCTTACCTGCCGCAGCGGAGCCACTAATGTCAACGCGTCTGTCGGTCGTGATGATCGCCAAAAACGCCGCCGACCTGCTTCCGGATTGCCTGGCCTCTGTTGCCTGGGCTGACGAAATCGTCATTCTCGATTCCGGAAGTACGGACAATACGGCGGACGTTGCCCGTGCAGCCGGGGCAAAAGTCTTTACCGACACCGACTGGCAGGGCTACGGTATTCAGCGTCAGCGTGCGCAGAGTTACGCCACGGGCGATTACGTGTTGATGATCGATACCGATGAGCGCGTCACCCCGGAACTCCGACAGGCCATTCAAACGGTGCTTGCCGCGCCACAGCCCGGCGCGGTCTACAGTATCGCGCGTCGTAACTATTTCCTGGGCCGCTTTATGCGCCACAGCGGCTGGTACCCCGACCGCGTGATGCGCCTCTATGCCCGCGAGCGTTATCAGTACAACGACAACCTGGTCCATGAGTCTCTGGCCTGCGATAACGCTCAGGTCATCCCCCTGACGGGCGATCTGCTTCATCTGACCTGCCGCGATTTCGCCAGCTTCCAGCGGAAACAGCTGAACTATGCCACCGCCTGGGCACAGGAGCGGCATGCGCGCGGCAAGAAGGCCACGCTGACCGGCATCTTCACCCACACGCTGGGCGCGTTTCTGAAAACGCTGCTGCTACGTGGTGGCGTGCTGGACGGCAAACAGGGCTGGTTACTGGCGGTAGTGAATGCCCAGTATACTTTCAATAAATACACCGAGCTGTGGGCGCTGAACCGCGGCTACTCAGAGAAAACGTGAGCCATGAGCACAAAAGCGATTTATCCGGGTACCTTCGATCCGATCACTAACGGTCATCTTGATATCATCACCCGTGCGGCGTGTATGTTCGACAAGGTGATTCTGGCCATTGCCGCCAGCCCGAGCAAAAAGCCGATGTTCGACCTGAACGAACGCGTGCAGCTTGCCACCGATGCGATTTCGCATTTGTCGAATGTTGAGGTCGTCGGATTCAGCGATTTGATGGCAAACTTTGCCCGTGCTCAGCAGGCCAATATCCTGATCCGCGGTCTTCGCGCGGTAGCAGACTTCGAATATGAGATGCAGCTGGCGCACATGAACCGCCATCTGATGCCGGAGCTGGAGAGCGTATTCCTGATGCCCTCCAAAGAGTGGTCCTTCATCTCTTCTTCGCTGGTAAAAGAGGTGGCGCGCCATCGCGGGGACGTTACCCACTTTCTGCCGGTTAACGTCCACCAGGCGTTGATGGAAAAGTTAAAGTAACCCTACTTCTGGCACTGACGACAGTAAAACGTGGCGCGCTGAGCGTGCTTCGTGGCAATAATCGGCGTCCCGCATGCTCTGCACGGTTCCCCCTTACGACCATAAACCTGCAACTCCTGCGCAAAATAGCCCGGCTTCCCGTCGCTTTGCAGAAAATCCTTCAGCGTCGTCCCGCCCTGCTCAATTGAGCGCAGCAGTACCGCTTTAATCACTCTGACCAGCAGCTCGCACTCCTGCGCAGACAGCGAAGAGGCCAGCCGATCGGGATGGATCCCGGCGGCAAACAACGATTCGCTGGCATAGATATTCCCCACGCCCACGACCAGCTTGTTATCCATCAGCCAGGGTTTGATCGGGGTTTTCTTTCTCGCGCACTTCTCTTTGAGATAATCCGCGTTAAACGCCTCTGAGAGCGGCTCAGGTCCAAGATGCGCCAGCACGTTGTGCCCTTCCAGCTCTTTGGTCCACAGCCATGCACCAAAGCGACGCGGGTCGGTGTAACGCAGCACCTTGCCGTTACTCATCACCAGATCAACGTGGTCGTGCTTTTCCGCAGGCAACTCTTCGGTGAGGATGCGCAGGCTTCCCGACATGCCCAGATGGATAATGATCCAGCCGTCAGGCAGCTCCAGCAGCAGGTATTTCGCGCGGCGCTGTACGCTCAGGACGGGTTTATCGCTTAACGCGTGGATCTCATCGGACACCGGCCAGCGCAGACGCCCGTTGCGAACGACAGCATGAAGAATAGTCGCGCCAACCAGATGGGGCTCAATGCCGCGGCGGCTGGTCTCTACCTCAGGTAATTCAGGCATGGTTCCTCCGTTGAGATGCAGAATGCAAAAAACCCCGCAGTTGCGGGGTTTTTCAATACAAGGAGACTAAAATTATTTGATTTTAGCTTCTTTGTACAGTACGTGCTGGCGTACAACTGGATCGAATTTTTTCAGTTCCAGTTTTTCCGGCTTAGTACGTTTGTTCTTCGTGGTGGTGTAGAAGTGACCTGTACCAGCAGAAGAAACCAGCTTGATTTTCTCGCGAATACCTTTAGCCATGATTTATTTCCTCTTTAAGTACTTAGTACTTTTCGCCACGGGCACGCAGTTCGGACAGAACTGTATCGATGCCTTTCTTATCGATTACACGCATACCTTTAGCAGATACGCGCAGGGTGACAAAACGCTTCTCGCTCTCAACCCAGAAACGGTGAGAGTGCAGGTTCGGCAGGAAACGGCGTTTAGTCGCGTTCAGTGCGTGGGAACGGTTGTTACCGGTCACCGGACGCTTGCCAGTAACTTGGCAGACTCGGGACATGTCTATTCTCCAAAAATCAAATTAGCTCGAGCTTCGTATGGGGTATCGGCGCCTCGTCAGGCTTTACAGCCCGGTCATCGCATAGTTCTATTGAACTCTCGATTGCCAGGCCCAAATGCCAAACCCGAGATTCTCAAAGGTGGCGTAGTATACGCTGACTCGGCGGTGTGCTCAAGTCCCGAACAGACAAAGATCCCGATGGATCGCGAGAAAAGGCCTAAATCCAGCCACGTTCGGCAAAAAAAATGTACTCTCCGCGGCCAATTATCAGATGGTCCAGCACACGAATGTCCATGAATTGACAGCATTTGATAATACGTTCGGTAATTGCTTTGTCAGCTCTGCTTGGTTCTGCACAGCCAGAGGGGTGATTATGCGCGAGGATCACGCCGGCTGCATTCAATTTTATCGCTTCCCGCACAATTTCACGCGGATGCACCTCAACGTGGCTCAATGTTCCCGAAAAAAGGCGGGTATGTTTCAGTACCCGGTTTTTGTTGTCGAGAAAGATCACCATAAAGATCTCCCGCTCCAGATCGGAAAGCTGGCTTTGCAGAAATTCGCGGGTCATATCGGGGGTGAGGATCGGGTCTTCTTCTTCCATACGCACGTTGTAAAATCTCCGGGCCAGCTCGGCAATGCCCCGTAACTGGGCATATTTCGCCACGCCAATACCCTCAACGTGCGTAAACGCCTCCAGCTCGGCGGTCAACAATCCATACAGTGAGCCGAAATGCTCTATCAGCTCTTTCGCCAGCGTAAATACCGTTTTCCCCGGCGTGCCTGTGCGTAAAAAGAGCGCCAGCAGCTCGTCGTCCTTTAACAATGTGACGCCATGGCGCAGCATTTTTTCACGCGGTAGCAGCAGTTCAGTCTCTTCCATGCCCGGCCTCCTTCTGTTTGCCATTATGCTGCCACAGGCAAATTCGGGGCTCGACGCTGGCGTTTCGTTCTTGCGTAGCGCCTCGCAAAGTGAATTGAGGACATCATCACCCCGTTTTAGGGATTGTGATAAAATGCCCGCTCTCTGGTGAAACCCAACAGGAAAGAATCATGATGAGCCTGGCCGGTAAAAAAATCGTTCTTGGCGTCAGCGGCGGTATTGCTGCCTATAAAACGCCAGACCTGGTGCGCCGTTTGCGCGAGCGCGGGGCCGACGTACGGGTCGCGATCACCGAAGGCGGCAAAGCCTTTATCACCCCGCTGAGCCTGCAAGCCGTCTCGGGATACCCGGTATCCGACAGCCTTCTCGACCCGGCAGCCGAAGCCGCAATGGGCCATATTGAGCTGGGGAAATGGGCCGATCTGGTTATCCTTGCCCCCGCCACGGCAGATGTAATTGCCCGCGTGGCGGCCGGGATGGCGAACGATCTGGTAACGACCATTTGCCTCGCCACGCCTGCGCCCGTCGCGGTTGTACCCGCAATGAACCAGCAGATGTATCGCAACGCCGCTACCCAGCATAATCTGGATACGCTGGCCTCGCGCGGCCTGCTAATTTGGGGACCGGAGAGCGGCAGCCAGGCCTGTGGCGACGTGGGGCCAGGGCGTATGCTCGACCCATTGACGATTGTTGATATGGCCGCCGCCCATTTCTCGCCTGTCAACGATCTGCAACATCTCAACATCATGATTACCGCGGGCCCCACGCGCGAGCCGCTGGATCCGGTGCGATACATCACCAACCACAGCTCCGGCAAAATGGGCTTTGCGATTGCTGCCGCGGCAGCCAAACGCGGCGCGAACGTGACGCTGGTGAGCGGCCCGGTGTCGCTTACCACCCCTGCGTTTGTGCGGCGTATTGATGTAACTACCGCGCTGGAAATGGAAGCCGCCGTACAGGCGCATGCTCAACAGCAGCATATTTTTATCGGCTGTGCGGCCGTCGCTGATTACCGCGCCGAAACCATTGCCGACGCCAAAATTAAAAAGCAAGGTGATGAATTAACAATAAAAATGGTGAAGAATCCGGATATCGTTGCCGGTGTCGCCGCATTGAAAACTCATCGTCCTTACGTTGTTGGGTTTGCCGCAGAAACGAATAATGTGGAAGAATATGCCCGGCAAAAACGTACCCGCAAAAACCTCGATTTGATTTGCGCGAACGACGTATCGCTGTCCACTCAAGGATTTAACAGCGACAGCAACGCATTGCACCTTTTCTGGCAGGATGGAGATAAAGTCTTACCGCTTGAGCGCAAAGAACTCCTGGGCCAACAATTACTGGACGAGATCGTTACCCGTTATGATGAAAAAAATCGACGTTAAGATTCTGGACCCGCGCGTTGGCGAGCAATTTCCGCTGCCAACGTATGCCACCTCCGGCTCTGCCGGTCTTGACCTGCGCGCCTGTCTCGATGACGCCGTAGAACTGGCGCCGGGTGCAACGACCCTGATCCCGACCGGGCTGGCGATTCACATTGCTGACCCGTCACTGGCAGCGGTGATCCTGCCGCGCTCTGGCCTGGGCCATAAGCATGGCGTCGTGCTGGGTAACCTGGTCGGCCTGATCGACTCTGACTATCAGGGTCAGCTGATGGTATCCGTCTGGAACCGTGGCCAGGACAGCTTCACCATTGAACCGGGCGAGCGTATTGCGCAGATGGTGTTTGTACCGGTGGTGCAGGCAGAATTTAACCTGGTGGCAGACTTCGACGCTACCGACCGTGGCGAAGGCGGCTTCGGCCATTCCGGGCGCAAATAACCGCCCGACAAACACGCATCTCACAGCGCCATAATGCAATAACAAACCGCAAACGTCAGTTTGCGGGTCGCTGTGTGGTTGCCAGCCTGACAAGTGCTTATTTTCAGGGGTATTTTGTAACATGGCAGAAAAACAAACCGCGAAAAGGAATCGTCGCGAAGAAATACTTCAATCTCTGGCTCTGATGCTTGAATCCAGCGACGGCAGTCAACGCATCACCACCGCCAAGCTGGCGGCCTCTGTGGGCGTGTCAGAGGCGGCGCTGTATCGTCATTTCCCGAGCAAAACCCGGATGTTCGACAGCCTGATCGAGTTTATCGAAGATAGCCTGATCACGCGCATCAACCTGATTCTGAAGGATGAAAAAGACACCAGCACGCGTCTGCGTCTGATTGTGCTGCTGATTCTGGGCTTTGGTGAACGTAACCCGGGTCTGACCCGTATTCTGACTGGCCACGCGCTGATGTTTGAACAGGATCGTCTGCAAGGCCGTATAAACCAGCTTTTTGAGCGTATCGAAGCCCAGCTTCGTCAGGTTCTGCGCGAGAAGAAAATGCGGGAAGGTGAGGGATATAATACGGATGAGACGCTGCTGGCAAGCCAGATCCTGGCATTTTGCGAAGGGATGCTCTCCCGGTTTGTGCGCAGCGAGTTTAAATATCGACCAACGGACGATTTTGACGCCCGCTGGCCGTTAGTGGCAGCACAATTACAGTAACGCCATCGCCGGATGGCGGCTTCGCCTTATCCGGCCTACGAACAGGTAGGCCCGGTAAGCGTAGCGCCACCGGGCAACGCAATTAAACCCCGAACTCTTCGCGATACGCTTTTACTGCCGCCAGGTGATCCGCCATCTCAGGCTTCTCTTCCAGATATGCAATCAGGTCTGTCAGCGTGATGATAGAGATCACTTTGCAGCCATAATCGCGTTCCACTTCCTGAATAGCAGAGATGTCGCCACGCCCGCGTTCCTGACGATCAAGCGAAATCAGCACACCCGCAAGCGTTGCACCGTTAGCCTGGATAATCTCCATCGATTCACGGATCGCGGTGCCTGCGGTGATCACGTCATCCACCAGCATCACGCGGCCCTGCAACGCACTGCCGACCAGATTGCCGCCTTCACCGTGGGTTTTGGCCTCTTTACGGTTAAAGCAGTACGGTACGTCGCGGTCATGGTGCTCCGCCAGCGCCACCGCCGTGGTGGTTGCAATTGGAATGCCTTTGTACGCGGGGCCAAACAGCAGATCGAAATCAATCCCGGAATCTACCAGCGCTTCGGCATAGAAGCGGCCTAACAGTGCCAAATCGCGCCCGGTATTAAACAGCCCGGCGTTGAAGAAATACGGGCTTTTACGACCGGATTTCAGCGTGAACTCGCCAAACTTAAGTACCTGCTTGTTAAGCGCAAACTCAATAAACTGGCGCTGATACGATTTCATGGATTTGCTCCTTTGTCTTTTCAGTCTTACAGGCAAAAAAAAGGCGACTCATTGGTCGCCTTAAAATCAATTTTCTAACGCCGCTTTCTGCGTCGCTACAATAGATTCAATACCCCCTCGGGCCAACGCCAGCAAGGTGAGCAGTTCTTCGTGAGTGAATGGCTCGCCTTCTGCCGTGCCCTGCACTTCAATGATGCGACCATCTTCGGTCATCACCACGTTCATGTCGGTTTCTGCGGCAGAATCTTCAACGTATTCCAGATCGCAAAGCGCTTCGCCGTTAACAATACCAACGGAGACAGCAGCAACCATCCCTTTCATTGGGTTGGTTTTCAGCTTACCGGCGGCAACCAGCTTGTTCAGCGCATCTGCCAGCGCCACACAAGCACCGGTAATGGAGGCCGTACGCGTGCCGCCATCGGCCTGGATCACGTCGCAATCCAGCGTGATGGTGAACTCACCCAGCGTTTTTAAGTCAACCGCGGCGCGGAGCGCACGTGCGATCAGGCGCTGGATCTCCATAGTACGGCCGCCCTGCTTACCTTTTGCCGCTTCACGGGCATTACGGGTATGGGTTGCGCGCGGCAACATACCGTATTCGGCGGTGATCCACCCCTGCCCCTGACCTTTCAGGAAGCGAGGCACGCCCTCTTCGATGGACGCGGTGCAAAGCACCTTGGTGTCACCAAACTCAACCAGCACGGAGCCTTCAGCGTGTTTTGTATAGTTACGGGTCAGGGTGACGGGACGCACCTGGTTGGCGCTACGACCTGCTGGACGCATGATGGATTCTCCGGCTTGAAACGAATGTGGCTGCGCATTATACGGATAAAGGACGCTTATTCCTATCCTGAGAAGCCCCTGAAAGCTATAATCCCCCCATCTCTCCTTTAAAAACGGGAATGTCTATGATCCGCAGTATGACCGCCTACGCCCGGCGTGAAATCAAGGGTAGCTGGGGTAGCGCTACCTGGGAAATGCGCTCGGTAAACCAGCGCTATCTGGAAACATATTTCCGTATGCCGGAACAGTTGCGCAGCCTGGAGCCCGTGGTGCGTGAGCGTATCCGTACGCGTCTGACCCGCGGGAAAGTGGAATGTAATTTGCGTTTTGAGCCCGATGCCAGTGCCCAGGGCGAACTGATCCTGAACGAAAAGCTGGCAAAACAGCTGGTTAATGCGGCGAACTGGGTCAAAATGCAAAGCGATGAAGGCGAGATCAACCCGGTTGATATTCTGCGCTGGCCTGGCGTGATGGCCGCCGGAGAGCAGGATCTGGACGCGATTACCGCTGAAATCCTGGCTGCACTCGACGGCACGCTGGATGACTTTATCGTTGCCCGCGAAACCGAAGGCCAGGCGCTGAAAGCGATGATTGAGCAACGCCTTGAAGGCGTGAGCGCCGAAGTGGCTAAAGTGCGCGCTCATATGCCAGAAGTGCTGCAATGGCAGCGTGAGCGTCTTGTCGCCAAACTGGAAGAGGCGGAAGTCCAGCTGGAAAACAACCGTCTGGAACAAGAGCTGGTGCTGATGGCGCAGCGTGTAGACGTGGCTGAAGAGCTGGATCGTCTGGAAGCGCACGTTAAAGAGACCTACAACATCCTGAAGAAGAAAGAAGCGGTAGGCCGCCGTCTCGACTTTATGATGCAGGAGTTCAACCGCGAGTCGAACACGCTGGCGTCTAAGTCTATCAATGCAGAGGTGACCAATTCAGCAATTGAACTGAAGGTCCTGATTGAGCAGATGCGCGAGCAGATTCAGAATATCGAGTAAACTATCAGCAAGATTCAAGACGACGCATAGATCACAACAAGCCCGCAACCCAGCGGGCTTTTTTGTTATCATGGGCTATCATAACGACGCAACAAAGCGCATGATTAGAGTGTACACAAAGGTGTACCCAATGAGGTTTGTGTACATCACTTTGGGTACACCCCCTATTCAAAGTTTGGATATTCGCAAAATGCCAAAACTGACTGATATGCAGATCCGTGCATGGATTAAGAGCGGGGAGCGATTCGAGGGGCGGGCAGATGGGAACGGTTTATACCTGCGTTACCGTGCGGCCGACAAAATCCCTACATGGAGATTCCGCTATAAACTTGCCGGGAAGTCCCGCGCTATGCTAATTGGCTCTTATGCTGAACTGTCATTAGCCAAAGCCAGAGAATCCGCCAAAGAATTATCGGCGCGTGTATCGCTGGGCTATGACGTTGCCGGAGAGAAGCAGGAGCGCAAAACCGAAGCACTGGCGAAGATGGAAGCAGAGATGAACGCTATGCGCGTTTCAGATCTGGCGGCTGAATACTTTGAGCGTCAGATACTGCCGCGCTGGAAGCACCCCGACATTCTGCGCCGCCGTATCGACAAAGATATAAACCCCTGCATTGGTAACATGAAGGTGGAGGACGTGAAGCCCCGCCACATTGACGACATGCTGAAAGGCATTGTTGACCGTGGAGCGCCAACCATCGCTACAGACGTTCTACGCTGGACGCGCCGCATATTCGATTACGGCATCAAACGGCACGCACTGGAGATTAACCCCTGTTCAGCTTTTGAGGTGTCAGACGCTGGGGGGAAAGAGGTTGCCCGTGACCGCTGGTTAACTCGTGATGAACTAATCCGACTGTTTCAGGCTATGCGTATGGCTAAGGGATTCAGCCGTCAGAACGAGCTTACCTTCAAGCTACTGCTGACGTTGTGTGTGCGTAAGATGGAGTTATGCGCCGCCCGCTGGGAGGAGTTCGACTTAGACGGGGCTATCTGGCACTTACCCGAAGAACGCAGCAAAAACGGCGATGCTATCGACATACCACTCCCCCCACCAGCCGTAGCATGGCTACGTGAGCTTCACACATTCTCATGTAATACAGCATGGGTGCTGCCAGCCAGAAAGATGCAAAGCCGGATGATTCCCCATATTCAGGAAAGCACCCTACCCGTTGCGCTGGCAAAGGTTCGCGCTGAAATGCCAGACGTACCGAATTACACCATTCATGACTTCCGGCGCACTGCCCGCACCCATCTTGCGGCGTTAGGTGTGGATCCCGTGGTAGCTGAACGCTGCCTGAATCACCGTATTAAGGGCGTTGAGGGGATTTATAACCGCTACCAGTATTTCGATGAACGCAAAGCAGCACTTACGTTGTGGTGTGATCTGCTGGTGGCGCTGGAACGTGGCGAGGATTACAACGTGATGCCTATTAGAAAGGCAAACTAACTGAACTGGTTGAGCCTAGCCCGACGGGGTGAAAAGCGGGAAGCCTTACCGCCTGGCTCAATCACTTTAAAGGCATGACGTAAAAGGTAACGTTATGGCACATGGCAAATTAAGTAATATCTGGGAAAAAAATTCCATCCCTCCATTACCGTGGTGCTCACTAAACAGAGCAGCAACACTATTGAAGTGCGAATTATCAGACTTCTCAGCATGGATGAATCATCTGAATCCTATGATTGAATTTAAACAAAGTTCAGTGGAAGGTACTCTGACGGTTACATTGAATAACTATGATAACCCATATGAATATGGGGATATTTCAAAAGAATATATTGACCTTATACCTGTAGCCTCACGAGGCGGATTGAATCCAACTTCGCCAATGATAGATACCGCATTCATCATCGATAAAAATAAAAAAACACTGGATTTTGTGGGCTACTTTGATGGTATGGCATCCGTTTTGGAAGGGATGTATTTAATTGAAAATGATGAGCTAATGGTCTTTCCGCAAGATTTGTTCTGCGCGATTCCTATTGCAAAACTAGGCGCTCCATATGTTGGTGAAGACCGCCCGGTGCTGTCGGTAGATGATATTTTAATTAGACCTGTTTATGCGTATTGCTACGATGCTCAGCCAATTGTTTTGAGTATGAATGATGTTTATCTAAGCAGGGAGGATATAGAGCTAATTTACAATTGTGGAGTCCAAGGTATAGATTTACCAGAAGATAGATTGACCGTATCTGAATCAATTAAGGCTAAGCCAAAAATTAGGGAAACGGCAAAGCAATCTAGATTTATTGCCTATCTAATAAATGCTCTAGGCGTGACGCAAGACGAACTAAAAACGCTTTCCATCAAAAATATTATGGATAGATTAAGCCATATGGCAAATGAGGTTAAATTTCCTGACGTAACGGATGACTCTTTACGGGATTGGTTGGAAAAAGCCGGTTATAGGTAATTATGGTTAGTTTTCGCCAATGAAGATGTGCCGTTAGCTTCAAGCAAACAATCTCATAACTCGGAGGAATTTTCTAAAACTCGGCGAGATTGTGAACTGCTATTGATAGCCTTTCCATCACCAGCTATCACAGGAGTTACGGGACATATGACAGCCTCTCAAGCCGCACAATCAGCACTTCCCACTACTGGATACATCCGCCGTTTTCGTATGCCGGAACTTTTGGGTGTTTCCATGCCAACTATTGACCGCTGGGTTAAGAACGGTACTCTGCCGCGCCCGGTAAAACTCACCGATAACGTGACCGCCTTTGATGCGGTAGAGATTAATAACTGGCTGGCTGAGCGCCGGGGAAAGGTGGCGTAATGGAAAAGAAAAACCGCCCCGTACAGCAGGCGGCTAACTCAGATATTCGCACGTCTGATATTACGCCGACCACCAGCCCGGTACAAGTACCTAAGCGAACCCCAAAGAAACACCGCGCCCGAGTCTATATGCTGCGCACTGGCGTAGAGGGATGGACAGAAAATGATATTCTGCGCTACTGCCGTCTTTCATCCGGGCGTAATTATGCGTCTGAACTGGAGCGCCAGCTTGATATTCAACTGGAGCGTATCGACGAGAAAAACCCGGATGGTATCGGCGCACACCTGCGCTACCGCTTTTCCTGCCGTGGCGATGTTCTCAAGGTGATCCAGCTTGTGAACCATAACGCCGCCATTAATGAACATCACGGGTTATCTCAGCAGGATATTTCCGACATTCTGAACCTCTACCCGGACGCGTTTAACGCCGCATAACGGAGCCGAAAACATGACTATCGAAAAAAGCCGATTCCATTCGGAGGCCGCCCCACAATCCAACACTTGCCAGGGCGAACATAGCAATAATGACTTTGCCGCGATTGTTCCCGTTATTTCCGGTCAAATTGGCGGGCGTGAGGCCAGTATTGTTAGCGCTAAGGCACTGCATAAAGCGCTCGGAGTAGGTAACGACTTTTCAACCTGGATCAAACTACGCATTGATGAATATGGCTTTAGCCTGAGTGCTGATTACGTGGTTTTTGATTCCTCAGATTTCAGGAATCAAAGTTCAAATTTTGAACAGGGTAGCCCCGGATGGGTGACAAAGCGTGGCGGCGACCGTCGCAGTAAAGATTATGGCCTTTCTCTGGGAATGGCTAAAGAACTGGCAATGGTTGAGCGAAACGAACAAGGTCGCGCCGTTCGCCGTTACTTTATTCAGTGTGAAGAAGCCCTACAGCGCAGCGTGCCAGAGATTGCCGCTCAGTATCGCCGCCAGCTCAAAGCCCGTATCGGTGCCGCCAACCTGTTTAAACCGATGTGCGTAGCACTGGAAAGCGCCCGCGCAGAACAGGGTAAACAGACGCAGGCTCGCCACTACAGCAACGAGAGTAATATGATCGCCCGCATTGTTTTGGGTGGCATGACAGCGAAGCAGTGGGCGCAGGCGAATAGCATTACTGGCGAACCACGCGACAGCATGAACGCCGGGCAACTGGAACACCTCACCTACCTGGAGAGTACCAACATTACGCTGATTGATATGGGTATGGGATATGACCTGCGTAAAGCCGAGCTAATCCGCCTCTCTCAGCGCTGGTTAGCTAAACATCTGGGGGCTAATCATGCTTAATGCCGCCGTCCAGAATAAAGCCTTTCCCCTGGCTGGCCTGATGTGTACCTTGCGCGGGATCGCGCACACGCATGAGGGTAAAGCTGGCATAACAGTGCCAGCTAATGCCAGCTCCTCATTTTCTCGTCGTGGTGACGAGGAGAGTTTCGAGACCAGTACGCGCGTGCGCGAAGGTGAGTTTCTGGAGTCCATAAAAAAGGGCTTGCCGACTATCGCCAACCCGGTTTATGGTTATAGCGCACCAGCAAAATCTGGTGTCGGGATTGGCGTCCCGATAACCTGTATAGTGCCGACACGCACTAAGCGTGTTTTTTTGTCGGCAAAATTCCTGCGCACCCAAATTATGGTGGGCTGGATGAGGCTTCCGAAAGGAAGGCCGGTGTCTATACAGGCCGGTTACGCCAACCTTGTTCAGCTCACCACCAGTCTGAGATTGGCGTCTCTTGGTGGTGAATTCAAAATTCACTGTATAGAGGCTGCCATCATGGCTACTACCCCTACCCAAAATCCGCATTTCATCTGGTTAATCGCTGCCGTTCGCCGCGATATGCCGACAATAGCCGCCAAAATCCATCACATTGCTGCTGAAACTGAGCGCGAAGCCCGCCGCACGCTGGCGCAGGATCACGTCTGTTTCTTTGCAGGCCGTATCCGTCTGGAGGTAGCAGCATGAGCCGTGAACTCACCTTAGAGCAGGTCGCAGAACGCGCGCACCAGACTGAAATAATTGCCCGTCTGGTTGAAGACTTCCCCCACCACCTTGCCGATAGCGAAGTATCCGCAATCGCCACTCTGTTAAAGCGCCTTTCCGGTGATGTTGCCGCATGGCTGATTGAAGAATTGGCAGAACGGGAGGGCAAAGCATGAGCAATATACTGACCATTAAACCGGGAAATCCCGACCTGTTCCACGCAGAAGCCACACCGGACGGCGTAAACATCATGACCCGCAATGATGCCGGGATGTATGAGCATGTTTGCCTTGTTCCCTATTCAGACGCGGTAACTCATCTCGATAGCGGCAGGTATGACGAAATACCCGATGAAGGATTTGCCCTGCATTTTGCAGTGGCTGACGGCGGGGCGCGTGGCTGGTTCGACTTCACCGCGCAGCATAACCTGACTATGTGGCGCTGGCTGATTGCTGCCACGTTCATTTCTGAGATGAAGCGCGAAAACGGCACAACCTACGTCACGGAGGCTGACGGCACAACATCGCAGGTGGCGATTTACTCCAATGGTAATGCGGGCATGGTGATTTACCCGTTTGCTGAACGGCTGGCGATGGCGAACAACATCGAGGGCGCAATGATTGAGCGCTACGGCGTTGAGCAAGGAACAGAGAACGCCATTGTGTTCTACCGCGCCATGCTGGATGCGGAACGCGGAGAGCTGACCCCGTTCGGACGTGAAACGCTGGCAGAGCTACACGATCACTTCATTGCTGATCTGGATGAAAACGGCTGGCCTGAAATGCCAGCGGCGCACTGAGGGAGCGACACAATGCGTAATATCGACCTTATCCGCGAAGTGACCACCGCCGCCGCTGGTAACTGGCCTTATGTGCTGGCTGGCCTGTCTATCGACGTGCCTGATTCATCACGCCGTCATGCCCCCTGCCCTGCATGTGGCGGTACGGATCGCTTCCGGTTCGACGACAACGGGCGCGGCAGCTTTATCTGCAATCAGTGCGGCGCGGGCGACGGGCTGGATTTAATCAAGCGGGTGAACAATTGCGACACAACAGAGGCGGCGCACCTTGCCGCTGATGTGCTGGGTATTGATTACCGGGCAGCACAAACCGACCAGACGGCAGCGAGCCAGAGAAGGGAGCAACTGGAGGCTGACCGCCAGCAGCGTGAGCAGGAGCGCCAGCAACAGGCAGCAGAGGACGCAGAGCAGCGAAGGGCAACGTTTACCCGTCTGTATGCCGGAATGCGCCAGAACGTCACACAGGGCGAATCTGATTACCTGCAATCAAAAGGGCTGACCGGGTTCAATTACCCGGTTATGTCCGATGGTTCGTTACTCCTGCCGCTGGTGGATGAATCAGGCGCAGTGGTGGCGGCGCAGACCATCACCCCGCAGGGTGAAAAACGACTCCTGACAGGTTCAGCAAAGCGTGGGGCATATCACGCCGTTAACGCACCGGGACAGCCGCAGAAGGTGATCATTGCCGAAGGGCTGGCAACGACTTTATCTACTCACCTGATGCGGCCTGACGCACTGACAGTGTGCGCCATTGATGCGGGCAACCTGCTGCCAGTGGCGGAGTTTATGCGCCAGCAGTACCCACAGGCGCAGATCATCATTGCCGCTGATAACGACCGACTGGATGACAAGCCCAATACTGGCACTGAACGGGCGGAGAAAGCCGCTTCTGCCGTGGCGGGCTATGTTGCCGTGCCGCCGACAGACTACAAAGCTGACTGGAACGACTACCACCATCAACACGGGCTGGAAGTCGCTACGGCTGCGTTTAATGATTCGATGTACCAGCCGCAGGGGGAATGCGTGAAACCACAACTACAGGCCATTGAGGGCGGTAAAACTGACCAGCCAGAGAAAGACCCGCTAAAACCCCGCATTGAGAGCCGCAAAGATGGCGTTTACTGGATCACGCCTAAGGTGGACAAGGAAAGCGGCGAGATTATCAACAATGAAAGCTGGCTGGCCTCATCGATGGACGTTATCGGCACCGGGCGGGACGATAAGGATCAGTACCTGATATTGCGCTGGCTGGCCTTTGGCGCAGGCATACCGACAACAGCGGCTATCCCCCTGGCTGACATTGGCGAGCGCGAGGGATGGCGCACCCTGAAAGCGGGCGGGGTTAACGTCACCACCAAGAGCAGCTTGCGGGCGATTCTGGCTGACTGGCTACAGCGTAGCGGCTCGCGTGAATTGTGGCGCGTTGCTCACGCTAGTGGCTGGCAGTGCGGGGCATACATTATGCCGGATGGGGAAATTATCGGCGCACCTGCGCAACCCGTTTTATTCAGTGGACGCAGTTCTGCCGCCGCCGGGTACAGCGTAGCGGGAACCTCAGAGAGCTGGCGTAACAGTGTTGCGCGGCTGGCATACGGTAACTACGCGATGATGACGGGCATTGCCGCCGCACTGGCAGCACCGTTAATCGGGCTGGCTGGCGCTGACGGTTTCGGCATTCACTTCTATGAACAGTCGAGCGCGGGTAAAACCACCACGGCGAACGTGGCGAGCAGTTTATACGGCAACCCGGACTTACTGCGCCTGACGTGGTACGGCACGGCGCTGGGGCTGGCGAACGAAGCCGCCGCACACAATGACGGGCTGATGCCCCTGGATGAAGTTGGACAGGGGGCAGACCCGATAAGCGTGTCACAGTCTGCCTATGCGCTGTTTAACGGCGTGGGGAAATTGCAGGGCGCAAAAGAGGGTGGCAACCGCGATTTAAAACGCTGGCGAACCGTGGCGATCAGCACTGGTGAAATGGACTTGGAAACCTTCATCGCCACCGCCGGACGCAAGACCAAAGCCGGGCAACTGGTGCGCCTGCTGAATATTCCGCTGAGTAAGGCAGTACGTTTCCACGAACACCAGAACGGTAAACAGCACGCCGACGCGCTGAAAGATGCTTACCAGCACCATCACGGCACTGCCGGGCGGGAGTGGATCAGGTGGCTGGCAGACCACCAGCAGCAGGCCATTGATACCGTGCGTGAGTGTGAAGCCCGCTGGCGCAGTCTTATTCCTGCCGACTATGGCGAGCAGGTTCACCGCGTGGCTGCACGCTTTGCCATTCTGGAGGCTGCTTTGTTGCTGGGTGAAGTTGTCACCGGATGGGATGCTCAGACATGCCGTGATGCGATACAGCACAGCTACAACGCGTGGTTGCGTGAATTCGGTACGGGGAACAAAGAGCACCAGCAGATTATTGAGCAAACGGAAGCGTTTCTTAATGCGTATGGGTTCAGCCGTTTCGCGCCGTTCCCCTACAGTTCTGCCGACATGCCCGTTAAGGATCTGGCGGGGTATCGTCAGAAGGGGAACCACGATAGCGACCCTGTAATCTTCTACACCTTTCGCGGCGCATTCGAAAAGGAGATCGCGCAGAACTTTAACCCGACGCAGTTCGCCGAAGTTCTGAAAAATGCCGGGATGCTGAAACCGCCAGCCAGCGGGCGTGGTTATCAGCGTAAATCACCGCGTATCGACGGGCGACAGATTAACGTTTACGTCCTGACCTTCCAACCAGAGGATTACGCTCCATCAGAGGAATAGCACTTCTCACATGCGTAAAAAGGGTGTTGGTTCAGTCAGTTCAGTTGGTTCAATATGTAAAGATTTTTGTTTTATAAAGGATTTAATTTTCGTTTTGAACCAACACTGAACCAACAAATGCCCGTTTTGAACCAACATGCTTTGATAGGGGTATTCACTCTGGCAGGCAGTGAACCAACAGAAAGCCCCGCTGAACCAACACAAAATCGCCGATGTTGGTTCAGCAAAACCCAGTGCTGGTGCGTGCTGGCGGGCAGTGAACCAACTGAACCAACTGAACCAACACATTTTTACTTATATAGAAGCATTGAGTCAGTTTTGATCTTAGGCTACTGACGGGTAACTAGCTGCGTGCTAGGATTTATCCGAATATCACTAATGGGAATAGGGACATGAAAAGAACAATTTTAGCGTGCGTTATTGCTGCCACTCTTCTAACCGGGTGTGGTCCAAAGGAATTAACCCCTGAGCAAAAGCAGGAAGTGAGCAATCTCAAGAGCGAGCTTTCGCAGACGGAAAAAGAAATAGCCGCAGCAACAGAGCAGCAGGGGCAGTTCACGGGTGGATTAATCAAAAATCTCACGACGGCCAGGCTTGAAGTGCTGGGAACTAATAAAGCTCTTTTAGAACAACGTATCAACGCTATCGAGTCGGGCGCTAAGATTGATTTAGCCATTAGCGGTGTTAAACCAGACCCAGAGGCGGCGGCGGTTTTAAAAACTGAAATTGATAAGCTTGCTGTCCAAATCAGCGATGCCAAAAAGGAAGCAAGCCAATACAGCGGTGGTCTTGTCCAGGCGCTGAAACTGTCGACTGTTGCGACTCAGGAACAGACAATGGCGATGCTACAACAGCGGTACCTTTCGGCGATGTATGGATTGGCTGAGGTCAAAGTTCCCACTGAGCAGGCTAATACGGTTGCTGCTGCAAAACAAACACCACAACCATCGGCAGCAGCCACTAACGCACCATTGTTACCCCCGGGCGAAGGACCGTTTGGTTTAGATGTTGGTTTATCTAAAAAGAATATTGAGGATATGACCGGCGAAGATCTTAAACCTGTGGCAAATAGTGCTGACCTTTACACATCCGCATCGTTGCCGAAAAAGAATGCTGAATTTGAGGCTTATGGGCTTTTAATCTCCCCAGATGCTGGCCTATGTCAAATAAGGGCAGTGGGGAAAAGCATTGATACTGATAGTTTTGGCATTGCTTTAAAATCCAAATATGAGGAACTTAGCGACTCACTATCCTCTATCTATGGTAAAGCTGATAAAAATGATTTCTTGATATCAGGTTCAATCTGGAAAGAGCCTAAATACTGGATGATGTCCTTGGATAAAAAGGAGCGGTTTTTGTCAGCGGAATGGAAAGGAACTAAAGAAAAACCACTGAAAAATAACCTGATCTCCGTATCTATCGAAGCTAGAGCGGACGGTTCCGAGAAGGGGTATATTTTTCTACAGTATAACTTCACTAATAACGATATTTGCAAAGCCGAGATTGAAGGCGCGAAAAAAAGCTCTCTTTAGCTAACATATTGGATCATATTCGAAACCCGCTTCGCGGGTTTTTTATCGCTATCCTTAAGAGTCTCGAGAGTCAGCGGCATGATTGCTGATATTTAGAAGGAGGTACTCTGTGTCGTGTTAAAGGGTGCGACAGTTCGCAGTAAGGTTTGCACCAGAACGGCTGTAAATTCTGGACTGTTCTTGACAGATTTTAAACCCTAGTAGCGCTAAACCCGCGCCAGTCGCGGGCTGGAAGCCAGAACGTGATTTAGGTTGTCAAAAATATTCTGGTTCGCGCCATTGGTTCGCAGTACGCAGTCAGGTACGCAGCAAAACTGCGCATTCAGCGTGCGTACCATCTGACGAATTCTAACGGCGGCATTGCGAATTCGTCGTAAATTGCGCAGAACGAAATGCGAATTCGCAAAATAGCGGAGAGGACTGATATTACTGGCGCAGATTAGTCCATTCGCAGTTGGTAGCACCACGGATATGTTAAGTTTTGCTAAGGTTTTGGGCGCAGTAAATTGCGAATTGCGCAGTTCACCAAAAATCTGCGCAAAACGAAACGGATACCAATGCGCAAACCATCCTCAACCCCGCGCGGTTACTGGCTTTATTGATTTGAAATTACAAAAGTGGTGCGCAATTTACAGTAAAATACGCATATTATTTCGTATTCATTTTGCGCAGTGCGCAGCGCAAATCCTAACATTTCCTAACGTTGCGCAGAGGAGGGATCGGAAAGTGAGAGACAGAACACGCAGCTATACCACCGACCTGCCCCGCATAGGGTTGCCATTCCTTACGAACATGCGTCGCAGGCTGACGGACGCCGAACCGGGTACACAGCTTTATACCCAGACCGAAAGCGGAACGTTGTATGCCTTCCGGCAAGCCGACAGCTACGCCATGACAATCAACGGCGTGACGCGGGCGATTCGCACTACAACCACGCAGGCCGGATATGGCGTGCGGGAATGGTACGTTTGCCCCCACTGTATGAAGCGGGCTGCAAAGCTGTATATCGGTAAAAAAGATATTGGCTGCCGGGAATGCTGGAAGCTCCACTACAAAAGCCAGAGCGCTGACAGACTGGACAGGATGCGAATGAAGATACGCCAGCAGCGATGCGCGATATGGGGCAACAATGACCTTACCAATAATCTGTTTAATGACATTCGCATGTTCCCGAAGCCAAAGGGGATGCGCTGGGCTACGTTTGACAGGAAGCGGGCAGAGTTGTCA
Source organism: Enterobacter sp. DSM 30060 (assembly GCF_013375955.1). NCBI lineage: Bacteria > Pseudomonadati > Pseudomonadota > Gammaproteobacteria > Enterobacterales > Enterobacteriaceae > Enterobacter > Enterobacter sp. DSM 30060. Next base: position 1,867,566 of record NZ_CP056118.1, on the reverse strand, counting down.
GCAATGGAGATGGCTTACTGGCAGGCATTCAGTCCGGTAGTAGATAGAATCACGGGCGTGATTGAGCGTAAGACGGGGAAAGCAGCCAGAGGCATTGGCCTGACTTTGTAAAAGCAAAACGCCCGCACGGGGCGTCAAGGAACGGGATAGACTTCTGCGACAATTTGCATTCGCCGCCAATATAGCAAGCCGTCCACATCAAGCAATAAACTATCACCGGGAGGGGGAGGCCAAATCTCTGCAACCCTGAGCCTTAAGGACTGCCCGCCTCATCGAATGTTTATACCCGCGAAAAATAAAATTTAATCCGGGCGTGTTTCATCCTTCCAGATGGGTATGACGTATGACACCACGCGAAATAGCTTTATTGACCACCGCCAAACTGGAGCACGAAGGCCACCAGCTAACCCCGGCAGATCAACGGGAGATAGAACGCTCAGTTAATGCCGATATAGCCCGGCGTGACAAATTCCGCGAAATGATGCGATCACCCGCCTACCAGTGGAGGAAGCCAGCGCCGCGCAGGTAGATACGGGATTATTCCGCATGTAACTTATGCGTATTAAGCAAATTACCTTTATTCACCTTTACAGAATTGTGAGTGCGTCAGTATCGTTATCCTTCCGATTCGCATTTATTCAGGATTTGCATGTACCAGCTAAAGATAACCATCCGAGACAGCAAACCACCAATATGGCGGCGTGTGCTGGTTCCAGAGCAAATCCCCTTTAGTGAACTTCACGCGGTGATCCAGTTGGCTTTTGGCTGGAATGACGAACATCTGTATATGTTCGAGAAAGGTCGTAAAGGTGATCCCGGTAGCGAGTATCGCGTATGGGGTGAGGATGAAAGCATGGGTAACGCGGCAATCACGCCACTATGGGCGGCGCTCCAGAATGAGGGGGACAGGCTGGTTTACACGTATGACTTTGGCGACTGGTGGGATTGCCTCGTTGTGCTGGAGAAGCGAACACACGATACTAGTAAGCAGCCCATTGGCTGTCTGCGCGGGAAAGGCACCACCCCGGCGGAAAACTCAGGTGGTTTGCATGGATACAATGAATTGCTCTTACAGGCCAGAGATTCTGATAATCCTCAACAGGCCGAGATCCACAATTTCCTGATGCTGGATATTGAGCGCCGGGTTTACGACCTGAGCAGCATCAACGATAGATTGCAGGCTCTTAACTGACCCGCATATATTCGCCTGATATTGCGTTATCAGCGCCGCCAGTATCGCGCATAACAGCGCACTGACCGGGTAAACCGTAACGCACGACCGTTGCGTTGGTTTCACCGCCGCGCCGTACCTGCCGCGATTCATACACTGTCATTCGCTCAAGCAGTCCACCGGCAACCATGCTTTCGAGCGTGCGGCGGGTTGATTCGAGCTGGTGTCGTTTATCGAACGATCCCATGCCGTGAAGCAGGTAGGCCACGCCCGACACATCGAGTGGCGGAGCGCCGATCTCACCCGATACCCACTCGAGGTTATCCGGCTCAAAGTAACTGAGTATCTCTTTTTTGCGGCTGGTCATTCTCATGGCTGGCAGGTTCCTTATTGTGGGATACCTCTATCATACATTAATCAGGATGTGAGATATTGAGTCTTGCCGTTACCATTAGCGGCAATGATAGCCGCCATCCTTAAACATCAAGCTAATACATGGAGTGAGCAATGAACGAGCACCACCAGCCTTTCGAAGAGATCAAGCAGGTTGATGACGAAGGATCGGAATATTGGTCAGCACGAGAGCTAGCAAAGTTGCTGGATTACTCAGAGTATCGTCATTTCACTCCTGTTTTAGAACGAGCAAAAGAAGCGTGCCTTAACAGTGGGCACAATGTTGACGACCATTTCGAGGATGTCCTCGGTATGGTCAAAATTGGTTCAGGTGCGCAAAGGGAGCTAAAGGATATAAGACTGTCCCGGTACGCTAGCTACTTAGTCGTTCAAAACGGAGACCCCACCAAACCCGTTATAGCAGCGGGACAAACGTACTTTGCAATACAGACCAGGCGGCAGGAACTAGCTGACGATGAGACGTTCAAGCGACTCCGCGAAGATGAGAAACGCCTTTTTCTCAGGAACGAACTAAAAGAGCACAATAAACAATTGGTCGAGGCAGCACAGCAAGCTGGTGTTGAAACAACACTGGACTTTGCAATCTTCCAGAATCACGGATACAAGGGGCTTTATGGCGGGTTAGACCAAAAGGCTATCCATCAGCGAAAAGGGCTTAAAAAGAGCCAAAAGATACTCGATCACATGGGTTCTACCGAATTGGCTGCCAACCTGTTCCGAGCGACTCAGGCAGAAGAAAAGCTCCGCAGAGATAATGTTAAATCGAAGCAAAAAGCTAATGAAACTCACTTCGAGGTCGGCCGGAAAGTTAGGCAAACAATCCAAGAGCTAGGCGGGACAATGCCAGAGAATCTGCCCGCACCGGAAAAAAGCATCAAACAATTAGAATCTGCCGCCAAGAAGCTGGATAAAAAATAGACGCGCCTTTAAGCACATCACTTTACGGTGTACACAAGGGTGTACCTAATAAAAAAACGCATTACCAAAAAACCAGCAAACAAGCAGCTTTAAACCATCTACTCAATAAACAGATTCAATCGAGTAATACCTTTCAGGGTGGTGTCTGGCACATCACCCATTACTTTTTCTAATCCTTATTTATCCTTACTATCTTTGCCTCCCGCCTTATCAAAAGCCCGCCTGGCATGCGTTGATAAATTCCTTTAGGGCAAATCCCCTCGCCTTAGAAAATCTCAATCGTGATCTTACGCACAAATCGCTAATCTCCTCCTCTTCATTCCGGAGGGTTTATGCTGCTTCACATTCTCTATCTTATTGGCATTACCGCTGAAGCCATGACCGGCGCGCTCGCCGCCGGACGTCGCCGTATGGACACCTTCGGCGTGATCATTATTGCCACGGCCACTGCGCTCGGCGGCGGGTCCGTGCGCGATATCCTGCTTGGCCATTATCCGCTCGGCTGGGTTAAAAACCCTGAGTACGTCATTATCGTGGCAACGGCAGCCGTGTTAACCACGATTGTAGCCCCGGTGATGCCTCATCTGCGCCGCTTGTTCCTGGTGCTGGATGCGCTTGGGCTGATTGTTTTTTCCATCATTGGCGCACAAATTGCTCTCGATATGGGTGAAGGCCCGGTTATCGCCACCATTGCGGCGGTGATCACGGGCGTGTTTGGCGGGGTGCTGCGGGATATGTTCTGCAAACGTATCCCGCTGGTTTTCCAGAAGGAACTGTACGCCGGCATCTCCTTTGCCGCGGCAGTGCTTTATGTCGCCTTGCAGCACTATGTCACCAACCACGATGTGGTCGTTATCTCCACGCTGCTGTTTGGTTTCACGGCGCGTATGCTGGCATTGCGTCTGAAGCTTGGCCTGCCGGTTTTTCATTACAAGCACAACGCGCATTAAGGTCAGAACCCGTTAATGTGCTGCTCAGCCAGCCACCTTGCCAGCCTATCAACGGGAGGCGCATGCAGCCAGTTAACGACCTGCTGCGCCTTCTCTTCACCTGTTCCCGGCAAAGCCTGCCAGTCAGCGGCGCTCCGCTGATTCAGCGCCTGCCACGACGCCGCCCCAACCGCATTCAGCGTGGCTTTTGTCAGCGGGATCCCCATCGCTGTGACCCAGCGAATAAAAGGTTGTTTGCGCACCATATTAAAACGATGCCAGAGCGATAACCCGCGCCCGGCGGAAAAGCCAGGCGTGGACTGTAGCTGCGCCTGCGTCAGTGTTAACCACGAAAAAATATGCTCGAAACGATGCGTCTGATGAAGCGTTCGCCAGCCCGCCTCGCCTAACCCCTCGATCCCTAGCCCTTGTTTCGAGCTAAGCCACGTCAACCGGGCAAAGAACTGTTCCATACACGCTGGTGAGGCATAAAAACAGGTCAGCGAGTGGTACTGCAGTGCCGGAGGTTCTGGTTTTTCCCTGTTCGCTCCCCGCCAGACAACTCGATCGAATCGGGGGATCCCCTGCCCGGCGAGGCTTATCAGAACCTGATCGCCGGGAACAATATCCAGCCGCTGCCAGCGTGTGACCGACCCCAGGCTCACCCGCCGCACCTGTTTATCATCAAGCTTTACTGGATCCAGTTCGGCTACAACGGACACCTTGCCCGTTCGCCCGACGCCAAACTGTATCCCTCGCACTTCAGCAACCTGAGCGACAGGCGTATATTTCCATGCGACAACCCAACGGCCTTCACCGGGTAACCAACCGTCGCCCGCGGGTTCATCCGCTGAACGCACCACAATGCCGTCCGTGGCAAAGGGCAATGCTGTTGTATGCCACGCTGAACGCTGCGCTTCGACCGCATTCACAGACGCGGCGGGCAGCGTATAACGCGCCGTCAGGGTGAACCCGGCTTTTGACAACGCATCCAGAGATACCTGCATCTCTTTAGGTCCATCCGGCCAGGCCCAGATAAACACGCCGAGCTGCCTGAGAAGTGCGCTATCGTTATGACGCATCATGGCGCCCGCCACTTTTGCCCGCATGTTCATCCCCCCCATCTGACGCTGGATGTGGTTTTCATGAATCCAGAACAGTTCACCCTGTAAGACGCTATTTGCCAGGGGGCCGGACAGGTTTTGCGGAACAGAGGGGATTGATCGAACCTGCGCCGTCCAGTCTTCACCTTTCACACCGTTGCCACGGCTAATGGCCCGGACAAGCTTCCCGCCCTGGTACACCAGCGTCACAGCCACGCCATCCACTTTGGGCTGCATCCAGAGATGTTGCCGGGCTCGCATCCACTGGCTGAGCTCAGCTTTACTGGCAACCTTATGCACGCCCGTATGCGCAACCGGGTGTGTCACACTACCTGTCAGAGGTGGCGGTCTCTCTTCGGAAGAGACATGACCAAAGCAGCGCTGCCACTGGTTCAACCGCGCGTTAAGCTGATCGTAAACCCCGTCATCAACGTCACTGACTCCCTGCTTCCAGTAAGCATCGTCCCAGCGTTTGATCTGCGCGCTCAGCGCTACAATTTCCTTTTCTGCTTTTGCCTGCGACCATACCGGGCATACCGCTAACCCGGTGCTACACCACAACAGCGCAAACCCGCTTATCCATCGCCACATTATTACCCCTCCTTTGCGTTGGAGGAGGTATAACCCGGTATTGAAAACGACGCGAATGGCAACGTTACGCTTTACGAGGCGTTATCCAGCGTTTCTTTTTGTTGCTGCAAACCGCAGACAAAACCTGAAAACGGCACGCAAAATTTAATCATCCACGGGAAAAAGTGTGACAAAGGCTACGTCACACAGCGGCGACGTGTATAATAAGCCCGTATGTAGGACTTCTTCGTTAACACATACAAAAGACTCTCATGGCTCAAGGCACGCTTTATATTGTTTCTGCCCCTAGTGGCGCGGGTAAATCCAGCCTTATTCAGGCACTGTTAAAAACCCAACCGCTGTACGATACACAGGTTTCTGTTTCTCACACCACGCGAGCACCGCGTCCGGGTGAGGTGCACGGTGAACACTATTTCTTTGTGAATCACGACGAATTCAGAGCGATGATTGGCAGAGACGCGTTTCTTGAACACGCAGAAGTATTCGGTAACTACTACGGTACTTCGCGTGAAACCATTGAGCAGGTTCTGGCGACCGGCGTGAACGTGTTCCTGGATATCGACTGGCAGGGCGCGCAGCAAATTCGTAAGAAAATGCCTGATTCGCGCAGTATTTTTATTCTACCGCCATCGAAAGATGAACTGGATCGCCGCCTGCGGGGTCGCGGCCAGGACAGCGAAGAAGTTATCGCGAAGCGTATGGCACAGGCTGTTGCAGAAATGAGCCATTACGCGGAATATGATTACCTTATTGTGAATGATGATTTTGATGCCGCGCTGAGCGATCTCAAAACTATCCTTCGCGCAGAACGTCTGCGTATGAGCCGCCAGAAGCAGCGACATGACGCATTAATCACCAAACTGTTGGCAGACTGAACCCACTTTCAGTATCATGCCCAGTCATTTCTTCACCTGTGGAGCATTTTAAGTATGGCACGCGTAACTGTTCAGGACGCTGTAGAGAAAATTGGTAACCGTTTTGACCTGGTACTGGTCGCCGCGCGTCGCGCTCGTCAGATGCAGGTAGGCGGTAAAGATCCGCTGGTACCGGAAGAAAACGATAAAACCACCGTTATTGCACTTCGCGAAATCGAAGAAGGTCTGATCAACAACCAGATCCTCGACGTGCGTGAGCGCCAGGAGCAGCAAGAGCAGGAAGCCGCAGAACTGCAGGCCGTAACCGCCATTGCTGAAGGTCGTCGTTAATTAAACCTGCGGGTCGCCCTTGTATCTGTTTGAAAGCCTGAATCAACTGATTCAAACCTACCTGCCTGAAGACCAGATTAAGCGTCTTCAGCAGGCGTATCTCGTTGCACGTGACGCTCACGAGGGCCAGACACGTTCAAGCGGTGAACCCTATATCACGCACCCGGTAGCGGTGGCCTGTATTCTGGCCGAGATGAAACTCGACTACGAAACGCTCATGGCCGCCCTGCTGCATGACGTGATTGAAGATACCCCTGCCACCTACCAGGACATGGAACAGCTGTTTGGCAAAAGCGTTGCCGAGCTGGTGGAAGGGGTCTCTAAGCTTGATAAGCTGAAATTCCGCGATAAGAAAGAGGCGCAAGCCGAAAACTTTCGCAAGATGATCATGGCGATGGTGCAGGATATCCGCGTCATTCTCATCAAACTTGCTGACCGCACCCACAATATGCGCACGCTGGGCTCACTTCGCCCGGATAAACGTCGCCGCATCGCCCGTGAAACCCTCGAAATCTACAGTCCGCTGGCGCACCGTTTAGGTATTCATCACATTAAAACCGAGCTGGAAGAGCTGGGTTTTGAAGCGTTATACCCGAACCGCTATCGCGTGATTAAAGAGGTGGTGAAAGCCGCACGAGGCAACCGTAAAGAGATGATTCAAAAGATCCTCTCTGAAATCGAAGGGCGCTTGCAGGAAGCCGGTATTCCGTGCCGCGTCAGCGGTCGCGAAAAGCATTTGTACTCTATCTACTGCAAAATGGTGCTCAAAGAGCAACGTTTCCACTCGATCATGGATATCTACGCGTTCCGCGTCATCGTCCACGACTCTGACACCTGCTACCGCGTGCTGGGGCAGATGCATAGCCTGTACAAGCCACGTCCGGGGCGCGTCAAAGATTACATCGCCATTCCAAAAGCGAACGGATATCAATCTTTGCACACCTCCATGATTGGCCCGCACGGCGTTCCGGTTGAGGTGCAAATTCGTACCGAAGACATGGATCAGATGGCGGAAATGGGTGTCGCGGCGCACTGGGCTTATAAAGAGCACGGCGGCGAAAGCAGCACCACCGCGCAAATCCGCGCCCAGCGCTGGATGCAGAGCCTGCTGGAGCTGCAACAGAGTGCAGGTAGCTCGTTTGAATTTATCGAGAGCGTTAAATCCGATCTCTTCCCGGATGAGATTTACGTTTTCACGCCGGAAGGGCGCATTGTCGAACTGCCTGCGGGCGCGACGCCGGTCGACTTCGCTTACGCCGTGCATACCGATATCGGCCATGCCTGCGTGGGTGCCCGCGTCGACAGGCAGCCTTATCCGCTGTCGCAGCCGCTCTTCAGCGGGCAGACTGTCGAAATTATTACCGCGCCGGGCGCACGTCCTAACGCCGCCTGGCTGAACTTTGTCGTGAGCTCAAAAGCGCGCGCAAAAATCCGCCAGCTGCTGAAAAATCTCAAGCGCGACGACTCCGTTAGCCTGGGGCGTCGTCTGCTCAATCACGCGCTGGGTGGCAGCCGCAAACTGGCAGAGATCCCACCAGAAAACATTCAGCATGAGCTGGAGCGTATGAAGCTCGCCTCGCTGGATGACCTGCTGGCAGAGATTGGCCTCGGAAACGCCATGAGCGTGGTCGTGGCGAAGAACCTGCAACAGGGCGAAACGACAGCCGTTCCTGCTAACGCGCAAAATCATGGTCACCTGCCAATCAAAGGCGCTGACGGGGTGCTAATCACCTTCGCCAAATGCTGCCGCCCTATCCCGGGCGACCCGATTATTGCGCACGTCAGCCCGGGTAAAGGGCTGGTGATCCACCACGAATCTTGCCGTAACATCCGTGGCTATCAGAAAGAGCCTGAGAAGTTCATGGCGGTCGAATGGGATAAAGAGACAGCGCAGGAATTTATCACTGAAATCAAGGTGGATATGTTTAACCACCAGGGTGCACTGGCGAACCTGACGGCAGCGATCAACACGGCCTCGTCAAACATTCAGAGCCTGAATACTGAAGAAAAAGATGGCCGCGTTTACAGCGCCTTTATTCGCCTGACCGCCCGTGACCGCGTACATCTGGCCAATATTATGCGCAAGATCCGCGTGATGCCGGATGTCATTAAAGTCACCCGTAACCGAAACTAGCATTATGAATTCAACACGTTACGAGCGAATCTGCGAAATGCTCGCCAGGCGTCAGCCTGATCTGACGGTCTGCATGGAGCAGGTCCATAAACCTCATAACGTCTCTGCTATCGTCCGCACCGCAGATGCCGTCGGCGTGCATGAAGTCCACGCCGTCTGGCCAGGCGCACGTATGCGTACCATGGCCTCCACCGCCGCAGGCAGCAACAGCTGGGTATCCGTGAAAACTCACCAGACTATTGGTGAAGCGGTCTCGCACCTGAAAGGGCGTGGCATGCAGGTTCTGGCAACCAACCTCTCAGCTAAAGCCGTGGATTTCCGTGAGATCGACTACACCCGTCCGACCTGCATTTTAATGGGCCAGGAGAAAACGGGGATCACGCAGGAAGCACTGGATTTGGCTGACCGGGACATCATCATTCCGATGATCGGCATGGTCCAGTCACTCAACGTGTCGGTCGCCTCAGCGCTGATCCTGTATGAAGCGCAGCGCCAGCGTCAGAATGCCGGAATGTACGAGCGCAGCAACAGCATGCTGCCGGAAGAGGAGCAGCAGCGCCTGCTGTTTGAAGGTGGCTATCCGGTGCTGGCTCGCGTTGCGAAGCAGAAGAAATTGCCTTACCCCCACGTCAACGCGCAGGGCGAAATTGAAGCCGATGCCGAGTGGTGGTCCACCATGCAGTACGCAGGATAAATCATGAAAGGCCGCCTGCTGGACGCCATACCGCTCAACAGCCTGACGGGCGTGGGCGCGGCACAAAGCAGTAAACTGGCGAAGATTGGCCTGCACACCGTGCAGGATCTCCTGCTCCACCTCCCCCTGCGTTACGAAGACCGTACTCAGCTTTATAAAATTGGCGATCTGCTGCCCGCTATTTACGCCACCGTTGAAGGGGAAGTGCTGAACTGCAACATCACCTTTGGCGGACGCAGGATGATGACCTGCCAGATCAGCGACGGCACCGGCATTCTCACCATGCGCTTTTTCAACTTCAATGCGGCGATGAAAAACAGCCTTGCCACCGGACGACGCGTACTTGCGTACGGTGAAGCCAAACGGGGCAAATACGGCGCGGAGATGATCCACCCGGAATACCGCGTGCAGGGCGATCTCAGCTCACCTGAGCTACAGGAGACGCTCACGCCGGTCTATCCAACCACCGAAGGCATTAAGCAGGCCACGCTGCGCAAGCTCACCGACCAGGCGCTGGAGCTGCTCAATACCTGCGCCATTAACGAGCTGCTGCCGCCGGAGCTGGCGCAGGGCATGATGAGCCTGCCGGAGGCGTTGCGCACCCTGCACCGTCCGCCGCCGACGCTTCAGCTCATAGACTTAGAAAGCGGTAAACACCCCGCACAACGGCGTCTTATCCTTGAGGAGTTACTGGCTCATAACCTGAGCATGCTGGCACTGCGCGCCGGTGCGCAGCGTTTCCACGCTCAGCCTTTAGGCCAGCGTGATGAACTCAAAGATAAGCTGCTGGCCTCACTGCCGTTTAAACCCACCGGCGCACAGGCGCGGGTTACCGCCGAGATTGAACGCGATATGGCGCTGAATGTGCCGATGATGCGCCTGGTGCAGGGCGACGTGGGTTCCGGGAAAACGCTGGTTGCCGCGCTGGCCGCTTTACGCGCTATCGCCCACGGCAAGCAGGTGGCGCTGATGGCGCCGACAGAACTGCTGGCCGAGCAGCACGCCAACAATTTCCGTAACTGGTTCGCCCCACTGGGGATCGAAGTGGGCTGGCTGGCCGGGAAGCAGAAGGGCAAAGCACGTCTTGCGCAGCAGGAAGCCATTGCCAGCGGGCAGGTGCAGATGATTGTCGGCACGCACGCCATTTTCCAGGAACAGGTGCAGTTTAACGGCCTGGCGCTGGTCATTATCGACGAACAGCACCGCTTTGGTGTTCATCAGCGACTGGCGCTGTGGGAGAAAGGTCTGCAACAGGGCTTCCACCCGCATCAGCTGATCATGACCGCCACGCCGATTCCGCGCACCCTGGCGATGACGGCCTATGCCGATCTGGATACCTCCACCATCGACGAGCTGCCGCCGGGCCGTACGCCGGTGACGACGGTCGCCATTCCGGACACGCGCCGCAGCGACATCATTGACCGCGTGCGCAACGCCTGTACGCAGGAAGGGCGTCAGGCTTACTGGGTCTGTACCCTGATTGAAGAGTCTGAGCTGCTGGAAGCGCAGGCTGCCGAAGCCACGTGGGAAGAGTTAAAGCTCGCCCTGCCGGAGCTGAACGTCGGTCTGGTTCACGGGCGCATGAAGCCTGCCGAGAAGCAGGCGGTGATGCAGTCGTTCAAACAGGGCGAGCTGCACTTACTCGTTGCGACCACGGTTATCGAAGTGGGCGTGGATGTGCCGAACTCCAGCCTGATGATTATTGAGAACCCGGAGCGTCTGGGCCTGGCGCAGCTCCACCAGCTACGAGGCCGCGTGGGCCGTGGTGCGATCGCCTCTCACTGCGTGCTGCTCTACAAAGCCCCGCTGTCGAAAACCGCGCAGATGCGTTTGCAGGTATTACGCGACAGCAATGACGGCTTCGTCATTGCGCAAAAAGATCTGGAGATCCGCGGCCCGGGTGAACTGCTGGGCACGCGTCAGACGGGTAACGCCGAATTTAAAGTGGCGGATTTGCTGCGCGATCAGGCCATGATCCCCGAAGTACAACGCCTTGCGCGTCATATTCATGAACGCTACCCCGAACAGGCGGCAGCGTTAATTGAACGCTGGATGCCGGAAACCGAGCGGTATTCCAACGCCTGACGGTCAGCCAAACATCGGCAGCATCAGATAGAGCTTAATGACCAGCGCGTTGACGATATCAATGAAGAATGCGCCCACCATCGGCACCACCAGAAACGCCATGTGCGACGGGCCGAATCGTTCGGTGATCGCCTGCATATTCGCGATGGCCGTTGGTGTCGCTCCCAGACCAAATCCACAGTGACCCGCAGCCAGTACCGCCGCATCATAGTTTTTGCCCATCATGCGCCAGGTAACAAAGATGGCATACAGCGCCATAAACACGGCCTGTACCGCCAGGATCGCCACCATCGGCAGCGCCAGCGAGGCCAGCTCCCACAGCTTGAGGCTCATCAGCGCCATCGCCAGGAACAGCGACAGGCTGACGTTCCCCAGCACGGACACCGCGCGTTCGAAGACGCGGTAGAAGCCCATCTGCGCCAGACCGTTGCTCAGGATCACCCCGATAAACAGCACGCAGACAAAGGTTGGCAGTTCGAAAGCCGTTCCCACCAGCCATTGCGCAACGATTTTGCCCACGGTGAGGCAGATGGCAATCATGGCGATGGTTTCAATCATCACCAACGAGGTGATGCTGCGACCAACGTCCGGTTTTTCGAACGCGGTCGGCACCATTTCATCGTCTGGTCTGCCTTCCGGCGTAGTGGAATGTTTCACCAGATAGCGCGCCACCGGGCCGCCAATCAGCCCGCCAAGCACCAGGCCAAAGGTCGCGCAGGCCATTGCCACTTCCGTTGCGTTTTCAAAGCCATAGCGTTCGATGAACAGCTTGCTCCACGCCGCGCCCGTTCCGTGGCCACCTGACAGGGTAATCGACCCCGCCAGCAGACCCATCAGCGGATCCAGCCCCAGCAGCGACGCCATACCGATGCCGATGGCGTTTTGCATCAGCAGCAGGCCCACCACGACAATCAAAAACACGCCCAGCACCTTGCCACCCGAACGCAGGCTTGCGAGGTTAGCGTTCAGGCCGATAGTGGCAAAGAAGGCCAGCATCAACGGATCTTTCAGGGACATATCAAAATCAATTTCCCAACCCATGCTTTTTTTCAGCACCAGCAGGGCCAGCGCCACCAGCAATCCACCGGCTACAGGTTCAGGAATGGTGTACTTTTTCAGAAAGGAAACACTGTGTACCAGCTTGCGACCAAGCAGAAGAACCAGCGTTGCGGCAACAAGGGTCGACAACGTATCGAGATGAATCATAAAAGGCTCCTGTTATGCGCGTGTTCCATACACACGCGGCGTTATCCTGGGCCGGGTGTTGCTCGTCATGAGCCGCCGGCGCGAAAAGTGTAATTTTTTTTTCCTGTTCGTTGTAGAAAACCTGCTCACACCGGCAGATTTTCTCTCTTTTTTTTGCTGGCAATCGTTTGCTTTTACCAGGTGGTCAGCTAAAATGCCCGCTTTTCCACCGTGGGATTGCCGCCGATGTCTGTTAACACTCTGGAGTCTGCTGATGCGCAACCGATTGCGCAGAAGCAAAACAGTGAACTGATTTACCGCCTTGAAGATCGTCCCCCGCTGCCTCAAACCCTGTTTGCCGCCTGCCAGCATCTGCTGGCGATGTTCGTTGCGGTCATCACGCCGGCTCTGCTGATTTGTCAGGCGCTGGGGTTACCGGCGCAGGATACGCAACACATCATCAGTATGTCTCTGTTCGCTTCCGGTGTAGCCTCCATCATTCAAATTAAAGCCTGGGGTCCGGTGGGTTCGGGGTTGCTGTCGATTCAGGGCACCAGCTTTAACTTTGTGGCGCCGCTGATCATGGGCGGTACGGCACTGAAAACCGGCGGCGCAGATGTCCCGACGATGATGGCGGCGCTTTTCGGCACCCTGATGCTGGCAAGCTGCACAGAGATGATCATCTCCCGCGTTCTGCACCTTGCGCGCCGGGTGATCACCCCGCTGGTCTCCGGCGTGGTGGTGATGATTATCGGCCTGTCGCTGATTCAGGTGGGTCTGACCTCCATCGGGGGCGGCTACGCGGCAATGAGCGACCATACCTTCGGCGCGCCGAAAAACCTGCTGCTGGCAGGCGTAGTGCTGGCGATCATTATTCTGCTTAACCGCCAGCGTAACCCGTACCTGCGCGTGGCTTCGCTGGTGATCGCCATGGCGGCCGGTTACCTGCTGGCGTGGGCGCTGGGCATGCTGCCGGAAAACACCACCCCAACCAACAGCGCGTTGATTACCGTGCCAACGCCGCTCTACTACGGCCTGGGCATTGACTGGAGTCTGCTCCTGCCGCTGATGCTGGTCTTTATGATCACCTCGCTGGAAACCATTGGCGATATCACTGCCACCTCCGACGTGTCCGAGCAGCCGGTCTCCGGCCCGCTGTACATGAAACGTCTGAAAGGCGGCGTGCTGGCGAACGGACTGAACTCGTTTGTCTCGGCGGTGTTCAACACATTCCCGAACTCCTGCTTCGGCCAGAACAATGGCGTGATCCAGCTGACCGGGGTTGCCAGCCGCTACGTGGGCTTCGTGGTGGCGCTGATGCTGGTGGTCCTCGGCCTGTTCCCGGCGGTGAGCGGGTTTGTACAGCACATTCCCGAGCCGGTCCTGGGCGGCGCGACGCTGGTCATGTTCGGTACCATCGCGGCCTCCGGCGTGCGTATCGTCTCCCGCGAGCCGCTGAACCGCCGCGCAATCATGATTATTGCGCTGTCTCTCGCCGTAGGACTTGGCGTCTCCCAGCAGCCGATGATTTTGCAGTTTGCCCCGGACTGGGTGAAAAACCTGCTCTCTTCCGGCATCGCCGCGGGCGGTATTACCGCTATCGTGCTGAATCTCATTTTCCCGCCTGAAAAGAACTGATCCCCACACGGCAGGCTGTCAATGCCTGCCGTGACATCTCTTTACACCATTCCCGCCTTGAGCATTGCGCATAAATCGTGCATAACACCCTTATGTGCGTTTCGCGGGAAGGAAGACCATGAAATTTATTGGATAGCTGCTTATCTATCTTCTGGTAGCCCTGCTCATTGTAGTGCTCGCCTTTTATTTTCTGCTCCAGACCCGCTGGGGCGCATCGCAGGTCAGCAGCTGGATCACGGTGAATACCGATTACGAGCTCAACTTTGACCTGATGGATCACCGCTTTTCATCCCCTTCTCACATCCTTCTGGAAAACGTCACCTTCGGACGAGATGGCAAACCGGCCACGCTGGTCGCTAAAAAAGTGGATATTGGCTTAAGCAGCCGCCAGATCACCGACCCGCTGCATATGGACGCCATCACCCTGTTCGATGGCACGCTGAATTTATCTCCACAGACGGCGCCGCTGCCGTTCCAGGCCGATCGTCTGCAACTGAATAACATGGCCTTTAACAGCCCGAATACGGAGTGGGATCTCAGTGCGCAAAAGGTGACCGGTGGCGTCAGCCCGTGGCAGCCCGAGGCGGGGAACGTACTGGGGAAAAATGCGCAAATCCAGATGAGCGCCGGGTCGCTCACGCTCAACGGCATACCGGCCAACAACGTGCTGATTCAGGGACAACTCAACGGCAAAGAGGTGGTGCTGAATACCATCGGTGCCGATATGGCGCGCGGCTCGCTTACGGGGTCGGCTCTGCGTAATGCCGACGGTGGCTGGGTTATCGACACCCTGCGTCTGAATGAGATACGCCTGCAAAGCGACAAATCGCTGCTGGATTTCTTCGCCCCTCTCTCCACCCTGCCTTCGTTACAGATTGGGCGGCTGGAAGTGACCGATGCCCGTCTACAGGGGCCAGACTGGGCGGTAACCGACCTTGATCTTAGCCTGCGTAACCTCACCCTGAGTAAAGGGGACTGGCAAAGCCAGGAGGGACGGTTATCCATGAACGCCAGCGAATTTATCTACGGCTCGCTGCATCTTTTTGACCCTATCCTGAACGCGGAATTCTCCCCGCAGGGCATTGCGCTGCGTCAGTTCACTTCCCGCTGGGAAGGGGGCATGGTGCGCACCTCCGGCAACTGGCTGCGCGACGGGAACGCGCTGGTGCTGGACGACGTTGCCATTGCCGGGCTGGAATATACGCTTCCGGAAAACTGGAAAACGCTGTGGATGGATCCGCTTCCGGCATGGCTGAACAGCGTGACGCTGAAAAAATTCGGCCTGAGCCGCAACCTGGTGATCGACATCGATCCGGCGTTCCCATGGCAGATCACCTCCCTCGACGGTTATGGCGCTAATCTGCGTCTGGCGCAAGACCACAAGTGGGGCGTGTGGGGCGGTAACGCAACCCTGAACGGGGCGGCAGCAACCTTTAACCGCGTCGACGTGCGACGCCCGTCGCTGGCGCTGAATGCCAACGCCGCAACGGTAAACATTACCGACCTGAGCGCCTTTACCGAGAAAGGGATCCTGGAAGCGACCGCCACCGTGTCACAGCTGCCACAGCGACAAACCACCGTGAGCCTGAACGGGCGCGGTGTACCACTCAACGTTTTGCAGCAGTGGGGCTGGCCAGCGCTGCCGATTGCGGGCGACGGCAATATTCAGCTCACCGCCAGCGGCAGCGTGCAGGCGAATGCGCCGCTGAAGCCGACGGTGAACGGGAAGCTTAGCGCGGTGAATATGGATAAACAGCAGGTGCAACAGACCATGACCCGCGGGATGGTGTCGGCGGTGGCTCCGGCACAGTAAAAAGCCGGGTGGCGGCTTCGCCTTACCCGGCCTACGAGGTTTTGGTTCCCTCTCCCCGTGGGTGAGGGCATCAGACCGCATAATTACCGTAGGCCCGGTAAGCGAAGCGCCACCGGGCATTTTTCCAGCTCAGAGGTGGATCACCACCTCATCCCCCTCGGCTTTCACCACCACACCCCACTCGCTGCCCGCATGTGAACCGCCTTTCACGCCGCCAACCTTCTGCACGTTGCGCAAGCACACCGACCAGTTTTGCGCATCTCCCGCGCAGGTAAAGGTCACGACGTCGCCCTGACGTGACGCCTTCAGCGTAAACACCACAGAACCGTCCGCCGCAGGCACTTCGCTTACCGCCGTTGCGCCATCGCTCAGGTTGAAGAGCTGGAAGGTTGTCCCCTCGTGCCACGCATAGTCCGGCTTCTGGTTATTATTGCCGAGCGCCAGCAGCGTGTTGTCGCGCACATAGACCGGCAGGCTCTGGAAATCGTGCTGCTGCTTATGCCAGCGGCTGCCCTCGATTTCATCGTTGTGCCACAGGTGCGTCCAGCGCCCTTCCGGCAGCCAGAACTGCACGTCGCCCGCCTCGGAGAACACCGGCGCCACCATCATCGAATCCCCCAGCATGTACTGGCGGTCGAGGTAATCGCACGCCGGATCGTCCGGGAACTCCAGCATCATTGCCCGCAGCATCGGCGTGCCGAACTCGCGGGCCAGCGCCGCCTGACGATACAGGTACGGCATCAGCTGGCATTTCAGCTGGGTGAAGTGGCGCACCACGTCGCAGGACTCGTCATCGTACGCCCACGGCACGCGGTAGGATTTGCTACCGTGCAGGCGGCTGTGGCTGGAGAACAGCCCGAACGCGCACCAGCGTTTGTAGACGTGCGCCGGAGCGGTGTTTTCGAACCCGCCGATATCGTGGCTCCAGAACCCGAAGCCGGACAGGCCAATCGACAGCCCGCCGCGCAGGCTTTCCGCCATCGATTCATAGTTGGCGTAGCAGTCGCCGCCCCAATGCACCGGGAACTGTTGCGCACCCACGGAGGCAGAACGGGCAAACAGCACCGCCTCTTCTTCTCCCACCGTCTCTTTCAGCACGTTCCACACCAGTTCGTTGTAGATGTAGGCGTAATGGTTGTGCATCTTCTGCGGATCGGAACCGTCAAACCACTGGACGTCCGTCGGGATACGCTCGCCGAAGTCGGTCTTGAAGCAGTCGACGCCGATCTCCACCAGGCCTTTCAGCTTGTCGGCGTACCACCGGCACGCGTCCGGGTTGGTGAAGTCGTAGATCGCCAGCCCCGGCTGCCATTTGTCCCACTGCCACAGGGAGCCGTCCGGGCGCTTCAGCAGGTAGCCCTTCTCTTTCAGCTCACGGAAGATCGGCGATTTCTGGCCGATGTACGGGTTGATCCACACGCAGACCTTCAGCCCTTTCTCTTTCAGGCGGCGGATCATCCCTTCCGGGTCGGGGAAGGTCACCGGGTCCCACTCAAAATCGCACCACTGGAAGGCTTTCATCCAGAAGCAGTCGAAGTGGAACACGTGCAGCGGCAGGTCGCGCTCGGCCATTCCGTCGATAAAGCTGTTGACCGTCGCTTCGTCGTAGTTAGTGGTGAAGGAGGTGGTCAGCCACAGGCCGAACGACCACGCAGGCGGCAGCGCCGGACGGCCGGTGAAGCGGGTATAGCGGTTCAGCACTTCTTTCGGCGTCGGGCCGTCGATCACGAAGTACTCGAGATACTCCCCTTCCACGCTGAACTGCACTTTGGAGACTTTTTCAGAGCCGACTTCAAACGAGACGTTTTCCGGATGATTCACCAGCACGCCATAACCGCGGTTGGTCAGGTAGAACGGGATGTTTTTGTAGGACTGCTCGGTGCTGGTGCCGCCGTCGCGGTTCCAGGTTTCGACCGTCTGACCGTTGCGCACCAGGGCGGTAAAGCGCTCGCCCAGGCCATACACAGTTTCCCCCACGCCGAGATCCAGCCGCTCGAACACGTAATTGCGGTCGGTGTTGCTGTCCTGCACGTAGCCGTTGTTTTTCAGCTGGCTGCCGGTAATGCGTTGGCCGTTGCGCAGGAAATCCAGCGCCCAGAACTCGCCTTTGGTGACGCGCACGCTGGCGCTGCCGCTTTTCAGCTCGGCAAATTCGGCGTTGTTTTCAATCTCAACTTTTACATCCTTCAGAACGTTCAGCGGATAGTGCGGGCCGTTGTTCAGCGCGCCCTGGAAGTGCTCAATGCGCACCCCGACAATCCCTTCCTGCGGAGCAAACAGGCGCACCGTGAACATCAACGTGTCGAGCTGCCAGGTGCGTGCGCGCACGTCACGCGGCGCCACATACACCACCAGGTCATTGCCCTGCTGCTCCACGTCGAACACCTGTACCGGATACGTCACGTTAAGGCCCGGTTGGATAAGCCAGTTTCCATCACTGATTTTCATGCTTACGTCCTCTTAGTTCTGCAATTCTTTGCTGACCGGCAGGTTTTCAAACTCCTGCTGATTGCGGCGCGCGCCCTGCGCCAGCTCGCGCAGGATTTTGGTCAGGAAGGGGGTTTTCAGCGTGTAGTAGCGCCTGGCGATAATGGCGCTCAGCACGTAGCAGATCGCCGGAGCCAGCGTAAACAGACCGATAATGATGCTGATGGTCGCGCTGTTCTGGGTTTTGGCTGCCGCGTCGTAGCCGCCGCCTGCCAGCATCCAGCCGATCATCGCCCCGCCCAGCGCCAGGCCGAGCTTCAGCACGAACAGCGTGCCCGCAAAGCTGATGCCGGTCAGACGTTTGCCGTTGGTCCATTCGCCGTAGTCGACGGTATCGGACATCATTACCCACTGAATCGGCGTCACCAGTTGGTGCAGCACGCCGATAACGAAGATGAAGCCGAACATCAGCACGGTGGCATGCATCGGCACGAAGAACATCGCCACGCTGACCACCGCCAGCGCGGCGTTGGTCCACCAGAAGATGCTGACCTTGCACTTCCAGTCGGTGAGCGGTTTCGCCAGCGCCGAGCCAATCAGGTTGCCGACGCAGTAGGTGGTCAGGAACGCGACGAACACCTCCGGCGAGCCCATGATCCAGGTGCAGTAATACATCATCGCGCCGCCGCGCACGCAAACGGCGAGAATGTTGAGGATGGTCAGCACGCCGACGATGCGCCACTGGTCGTTTTGCCAGATATCGCGCAGGTCTTCCCGCATGGAGGTGGTGCTTGGCGGCACCTGGATGCGCTCTTTGGTAGTAAAGAAGCAGAACGCCAGCATCAGGAACGCGACCACCGACAGCACGGCGATCCCGCCCTGGAAGCCGAACGCCTTATCGTCGCCGCCGATCAGGTTCACCAGCGGCATCATCAGCACCGTGGAGAGCATGCCGCCCGCCGTCGCCAGCACAAAGCGCCAGGACTGGAGGGAGATACGCTGCGTCGGGTCGTTGGTAATTACGCCGCCCAGCGCGCAGTAGGGGATGTTGACCACGGTATAGAGCAGGGTCAGCAGCGTGTAGGTGATGGCTGCGTAAACCATTTTGCCGTTAAGGCTGAGGTCCGGCGTGGTATACGCCAGCACGCAGACGATGCCGAACGGGATCGCGCCGAACAAAATCCACGGACGGAACTTGCCCCAGCGGCTGCGGGTGCGGTCGGCAATCAGCCCCATGCACGGGTCGGAGATCGCATCCAGCGCGCGGGCCAGCAGGAACATGGTGCCGACAAACCCGGCGGGAATACCAAAAATATCGGTGTAGAAAAACATCATATAAAGCATGACGTTATCAAAAATGATGTGGCTGGCGGCGTCTCCCATGCCGTAGCCAATCTTCTCTTTTACTGACAGGACTTCGCTCATCTTTTTATCCTTCACGCTGTAGGGGGCGCTGAGACCGGTTACCGTTTTTTAAACCATTGTTTCAGGAGCGGGTATTGCGTTTTCTGGTTAGCAGATTACGTTTCTTGTTTTTTGTGATCGGGATAAAGGTTGGTGAGCACAAAATGCTAACCTGAGGATTTTCTTAAGAATTAGCTGAAACAGGGGGGTTAAGGTCAAAAGAGCGGTGAAAAAAGTGGTGTGGGGTATGTGGTAAATGCCTGAAAGTAGCTATAATGCGCCCGCCTCCATGTAGCAATGCAGGCGCGGAAGATCGTCATCTCCGGTGAGGTGGCTGGACTTCAAATCCAGTTGGGGGCGCCAGCGTTCCCGGGCAGGTTCGACTCCTGTGATCTTCCGCCAATTAGCCTCTACTGAACTCCACTGTCTCAAGTAAATCCCCTATAATACCCGCAATTAAAGCTGATTATGTTCTCCCGAGGTCTACTGTCTCTACCAGAATCAAGTGCATTCTGGGGGCATAATGGGGGGCATGATTTATAGCCCTATTTTGAGATGCCCCCAATGAAGCTAACAGTCAGACAAATTGATACAGCCAAACCCAAAGAGAAGCCGTATAAGCTATCTGATGGTGGCGGCCTCTACCTTGAAGTAACTACCAACGGCTCACGTTACTGGCGTTTAAAGTATCGCTACGCAGGTAAAGAAAAGCGTCTTGCTTTCGGCGTTTATCCCGAGATTTCTCTCGCTCAAGCACGCGAAAAGCGTGATGCTGCGAAAAAGCTGCTGTCTGCCGGAAGCGATCCCGGTGAAGTAAAGAAAGCAGAGAAAATTGCCCAAAAGCTTAACTATGAAAATACCTTCGAAGCTATTGCCCGTGAATGGCATCAGTTGAGAGCGGATCGTTGGTCATTACGCTATCGCGATGAAATTATTGATACCTTTGAAAAGGATATTTTCCCCTACATCGGTAAGCGCCCTATAGCTGAAATTAAGCCCATGGAATTGCTGGAAACCCTTCGTCGTATGGAAAAGCGTGGTGCATTAGAAAAGATGCGCAAAGTCAGACAGCGCTGCGGTGAAGTTTTCCGTCATGCGATTGTGACCGGACGCGCTGAATACAATCCAGCACCCGATCTCGCCACAGCCCTCGCAACACCAAAGAAAACACATTTTCCATTCCTGACAGCCGAAGAACTCCCTCACTTTCTTAGGGATCTTGCCGGTTACACCGGTAGCGTTATTACCAAGACTGCGACTCAAATCATTATGCTTACAGGGGTACGAACCCAGGAATTACGTTTTGCCCGCTGGGAGGATATCAATTTTGAAAAGCGGCTTTGGGAGATCCCTGCTGAAGTGATGAAGATGAAACGACCACACATCGTTCCGATGTCGGATCAGGTTGTCGAACTTTTTGAGTCACTTAAACCTATTACCGGGCTATACCCACTGGTATTCGTCGGACGTAACGATCGAACGAAGCCGATCTCAAAGGAAAGCGTTAATCAGGTTATTGAGTTATTGGGATATAAAGGAAGGCTGACAGGACATGGTTTCCGCCACACGATGAGTACCATCCTCCATGAAGAAGGTTTTAACTCAGCGTGGATAGAAACGCAGCTAGCACATGTGGATAAGAACGCGATACGTGGGACTTACAACCATGCGCAGTATTTGGAGGGGCGTAGGGAGATGATGCAGTGGTATGGGAACTATCTTGACAACCTTATTGTTGATAGAGATAGTTCAGTATACTTTCCAGACCTAAAAACCATTAATATGTAATATGTTAATTATCTTTATTAATGTATAAGCCATTGTGGGTATTTAAAGCAGATAAGAACAAATATGGTGCATATTAAAATATGCACCTGTATTTCCTAACGATAAAGACCCTCTAGTTGGGGCAATTTAAAAAAGTAAGATGCTTCAGACTTCTTAAATGCCCCAGTCGAGTTTTGGCGTAACTCTGCATTAATTAATACGCAGCATTTCTCAGCTCTTGTAATACCAACGTAATGAAGGTTTGTTTCTTGTGGAAGACTGGGATAAAGTGCTATATTTCTATCAACCTCATTTACTAATCTATATGGAAAAGACCATTCATCCATATCCAAATGTAATACTATTTTAAATTCAAGTCCTTTAGACTTGTGAAGTGTCATTACTTGAACTTCATTTTTATCTAATGGCATAAACTGCTTTAAGTACATACCATCTGATATAATTTCCAAAACTGCATTATCATTAGATTCAGTAAACTGAATGTTTAGCATTCCAGCGATTTCATGGAAGTAATTAATTAGTTCCTCATCAGTTAGATTACTCCTGAGAATTTTAATTTTTTTCCTTAATAAAAACTGATGGTTGTCATTCATGATTAAGCCATCAAATACTTTATTAATTAATTCTTGCGCAGTACCTATTGCCTTGTATCTATACGCTAGAAGATCTTTATATAAATCTGAACATTCTGTGCCCAATTTATCTAATGGCGTATCAATATAAACCCTGAAATTTGATGTCAATCCCGAGCATAGCAATAGTAATGACTGTTCTTTTCTTGCAAAAATAGCTATTTGGCTTGCTTGCTCCACGCCCCATTGACCTACATTTAACCATTTTGAAATCCATGATGATAATGTCATCGAAACATCTTTAAGATTTCCAGGCAATCTCTTCCTATAAACATTAATACTTTCACTTGGCAATAATACGAAATTTGAATCTAGTAGTCGAGATGCATAATTAATTATTGATGAATGACATCTATGATTTAAATTTATCTCAAAATGCTCAAAAATACTTTTATCTCTAACCAAGTCAAGTAACAACTCTGCATTTCCACCTCGAAACTCATAAATTGATTGCCAAACATCACCAACAGCAATAGAACATAAACCGATCTCATTTATTTTTAAAAATAATTGATGCTGTGATAAGGATGAGTCTTGATATTCATCTATAAATATATGGCTATATCTCGCTTTTATATATCGTTGTGCTGCAGGAGATTCATTGAGTATTTTTAAAGATAAGGCAGCAAATGAACTCATCCACAGCATTCCCTCATCATACAGTCTCTTATAGCCAGCGTCTTCATTGACATTAACAATTGATGGTGTTCCAAAAAAATCCTCCTTTAAGTAATATTTATAAGGAGAATCTAATTTCTTAAGTACTTTACATTCTGTTGGTTTGCCACCCCATATTTTGGGAAGAAACGGAATGATTATTTCATTTAAGCAAAAGCTATCAATCGTACCAAAAAAACTATGTTTTATATCGTGCCCATCGGCCTTACATCTACGCTCTAGTTCTGCACTTGCTTTCCTTGTAAAAGTAATAGCAATGACTCCTTTATGCTCAGGAAGACAACCGGTAATATTTCTAATTTTCTCTTTTATAACTGTAGTTTTACCGCTACCAGGGCATGCTGTTATTACCATACTTTTAGGGTAGTCAATGGCTGATGCTTGCTGAGTGGTTGGTGAAAAAACGCTCATTTCATTCACCTTTAACTATTTTTACAAGATGGTGTAACGGTTTAACCAAATCACCCATACTAAGTTTATCAAGGTCATTTTTAATTTTCTTAAGAAGTATACGCATTCTTATTGCTTTTTTCTTTTGTAAATATTCTATTGCGCTTTGGTTATTTTTTTATCTAGTGCATCTAATATTGAAGCACCTAATTCTTCTACAAGATCAGTTTCCAAATCAATTTTTGATAAATATATTCCAGATCTATTCACTTCATCAGAAACTTTTTGCCAATCACCGTTAGCAAGAGTATCTTGAGAAGATATTTTTTTGTCGCTATGCTCAAACTTTTCTATACCAGCTATATCTAAACATCGATTAATCCCTGCATAGTGCCACTTTTCTTTATCTTTTAGCTTTGATACATCGTTATCAGTGCGCATTACCCATGGAATTTCTAAAGCATCTAGAATTGCTGCGTATATTTTAAATGATATTCCATCAACTGAAATCAATGAAATATTTAAATAATCTAGGTCAATTTTCAAACTTTTAGCTAAGGAATGATAAAACAAAATTTCGGATGGCCCTTCGATTAAGAAAACGCCATTTGAAAAAAATGATTCTGCTGGTAATATACTCATCCGATAGCTCATATCCTCCCAGCCATCTGAAATACCTTTTGAGCATCCTTCACTTGCGGCTACAGTGTGTCCCCCACGGTCAAGCAATCTTATTATAGAGTCTGGCTCAAAGTTTACCGCTATTTGGGGAGAATGTGATGAAATGATCGTTTGACCTGGGAGTTCAGCTATCAAATAATCAGCCAATTTTCTTTGTTGGTGAGGGTGTAGGTGTGCTTCAGGTTCTTCGATAACATAGAAGATGACTTCGTTATCGATATCATGTTCCTTAATACTTTTCGCTTTCCATAATGCTAATAATATTTGATTGTTCCGTCCGTCTCCTCCAAGCATTACGTTAGAACCATTTGTATTAGCTCCAAGTTGTAGATTATCAATAAAATCATTTATTCCAATTGCCCCAGTATCTAGTTGCACAGAATACTCTGAATAATGATGTGCAAGTTTTTTCAACTCATCGTTGACTTCTTTTGTAGCTCTTTCTACATATACAAGCTGAGATATTTTATCATTGATCAACTGCAAATCTGTACTTATCTCTCCTAATAAATCTTCATCTTCTTTTCTTTCATCAGAGTTCAATGATTGTTGGGCAATTTTTAAGAGTTGTCTTTTTTCTTTGCGGATAAATCTTTCTAAATCTCGTTGTGACTGAATATATTTTAGATTAACGAACTTAAGATAATAACGAGAGTTAATTTCTTGTAAAGACTCTAAAGAGTCACCTATAAAAAGTTTGTAGCTGAGATCAGATTTTTGTGCAACATACTTAATAAAAGATTCACCAGAGTCACTGACATTACCTTTCAAAATTGAAAGAACCGCATCTTCATTGATATCTTTAAAATGAAGAATAATCTCAAACTCTTCACATGAATTCCCATTTTCTAAATGGAAATCAAGCTCATTTGGTTCAATTTCTGAATCTGATACACTTTTATCTAATAGCATTCTTAGCGAATGCAGCATATTACTTTTGCCAACATCATTAGCTCCGATAATCAGAGTGTTCGAATTAAAATTGATATGTGCATCTTTAAAGTTTCTAAAACCTTTAAGTTTCAGATATGATATTTCCAACTTAAAATCCCTCTTTAAAGTAAACAATCATATTTATAATGAGGTTTCACGTAAAGTATGCAACCTAATTTTGCTCATTTTTTGCAGCAGATCTATTAGTTGATTTGGTGAAACGAAGGGTCTACTATGATCATAAATATATGCTTTACCATATGCATTGATTCTGTTCTTTAAGCAACACAATTTCAAGGCCTCGTTAAATTTAATGAAAATCATAGCATTACAACTGTTCAAAAATCTCTCCGATGAAACCCGCCTGGGCATCGTGCTGCTGCTCAGGGAGATGGGAGAGCTGTGCGTGTGCGATCTTTGCACGGCGTTGGAGCAGTCGCAGCCCAAGATCTCCCGTCATCTTGCAATGCTCCGGGAAAGTGGTCTATTGCTGGACCGTAAACAGGGTAAGTGGGTTCACTACCGCTTATCCCCGCATATTCCTTCCTGGGCCGCTCAGGTGATTGAGCAGGCCTGGTTAAGCCAACAGGACGACGTACAGGCCATCGCCCGTAAGCTGGCATCGGCAAACTGCTCTGGTAGCGGTAAGGCTGTTTGCATCTAAAAAATTTGCCTGGACATATATGCTTTTACGAATGTGAGATATTTAGAATGAAGACGTTAACGGTGTTTGACCCGGCAATGTGCTGCAGTACCGGCGTATGTGGCTCAGATGTCGATCAGATTCTGGTTGATTTTTCTGCTGATGTGCAGTGGCTGAAAGGACGTGGCGTACAGGTTGAACGTTACAACCTGGCGCAGCAGCCCATGAGCTTTGTTCAGAATGAGAAAGCGAAAGCATTCCTCGAAGCATCTGGCGCAGAAGGGCTTCCGCTACTGCTGTTGGACGGTGAAACGGTGATGGCAGGGCGATACCCAAAACGTGCTGAGCTGGCTCGCTGGTTCGGTATTCCGCTGGAGAAGGTCGGGTTAACTCCCACCAGCTGCTGTGGTGGTAATACTTCCTGTTGCTGAATATGTCAGGAGGACATATGAAATTCTTACAGAATATCCCGCCTTACCTGTTTTTTACTGGCAAGGGAGGCGTAGGAAAAACTTCTATTTCCTGCGCGACGGCTATCCGCCTTGCCGAACAGGGTAAGCAGGTTTTGCTGGTCAGTACCGATCCTGCCTCGAATGTCGGCCAGGTATTCGATCAGGCTATCGGTAACACCATTCGCCCTGTGACGGCAGCTCCTGGACTTTCCGCTCTGGAGATTGACCCGCAGGAAGCCGCCCAGCAATACCGCGCCAGAATCGTTGATCCTATTAAAGGTCTGTTGCCTGATGACGTTGTTAACAGTATCAGTGAGCAGCTTTCAGGAGCCTGTACCACTGAGATTGCGGCGTTTGATGAGTTCACCGGTTTATTGACAGACGCTTCCCTGCTGACCCGTTTCGATCACATCATTTTTGATACAGCGCCGACGGGCCACACGATTCGCCTTCTTCAGCTTCCCGGAGCCTGGAGCAGTTTCATCGAAAGTAACCCGGATGGTGCTTCCTGTCTTGGTCCAATGGCTGGGCTGGAAAAGCAGCGTGAGCAGTATGCTCATGCGGTAGAGGCGTTATCCGATCCTGAACGTACCCGCCTGGTTCTGGTTGCACGACTGCAAAAATCTACGCTGCAGGAAGTCGCCCGCACCCATGAAGAACTCGCCGCAATTGGCCTGAAAAACCAGTACCTGGTTATTAATGGTGTGCTGCCTAAAGCCGAAGCTGAACATGACGCCCTGGCCGCTGCGATATGGCAACGTGAGCAGGAGGCACTGGCAAATCTTCCTGCCGGTTTATCTGAGCTACCGACAGATACCCTATTACTACAGCCAGTCAATATGGTTGGTGTTTCAGCATTGAAGGGACTGCTGGATACCCATTCTGAGGCATTACCGCTCCCGGTAACGAACATCCTGTACACGCCTGAAAACTTATCGCTCTCTGGCCTGGTCAATGATATCGCTCGCAGTGAACACGGCCTGATTATGCTGATGGGCAAAGGTGGCGTAGGGAAAACCACGATGGCTGCTGCCATCGCCGTCAGGCTGGCAGACATGGGATTTGACGTGCATCTCACGACCTCTGATCCTGCTGCACACCTGAGTACAACGCTGAACGGCAGCCTCAAAAACCTGCAGGTCAGCAGCATCAACCCTCACGATGAAACCGAACGCTATCGCCAGCATGTTCTTGAGACGAAGGGAAGAGATCTGGACGAAGCAGGGAAACGGCTACTGGAAGAGGATTTACGCTCTCCCTGTACTGAAGAAATTGCCGTGTTTCAGGCCTTTTCCAGGGTGATTCGTGAAGCGGGTAAACGGTTTGTTGTTATGGATACCGCCCCTACGGGACACACGCTATTGCTGCTGGATGCGACCGGGGCTTACCACCGAGAGATTGCCAAAAAAATGGGGAGTAAAGGTCATTTTACTACCCCAATGATGCAGCTTCAGGATCCGGATAGAACCAAAGTTCTGCTTGTTACGCTTCCTGAAACCACACCGGTGCTGGAAGCGGCAAACCTGCAGGCTGACCTTGAAAGAGCGGGGATTTATCCGTGGGGCTGGATTATCAATAACAGCCTTTCCATTGCGGATACGCGCTCTCCGTTGCTTTGCCAGCGCGCTTGTCAGGAACAGCCTCAGATTGAGGCTGTTAAGAATCAGCACTCTAACCGTATAGCGCTTGTTCCTGTGCTGGCGTCAGAGCCTGCCGGTATTGAAAAACTCAGAGAGTTGATGAGTTAATTTTTTGGCATATACAGGGCGACAAAGTCGCCCTGTCAGGAGGTTTTATGTTACTGGCAGGCGCTATTTTTGTCCTGACCATTGTTTTGGTTATCTGGCAACCAAAGGGATTAGGGATCGGCTGGAGTGCAATGCTGGGCGCGGGACTGGCTCTGATATCTGGCGTTGTGCATGTGGGCGATATTCCGGTGGTGTGGAATATCGTCTGGAATGCGACGGCGACCTTTATTGCCGTGATTATTATCAGCCTTCTGCTCGATGAATCGGGCTTTTTCGAATGGGCAGCGCTGCACGTTTCCCGCTGGGGTAACGGTCGCGGACGTTTGCTCTTTACGTATATCGTTCTGCTCGGCGCAGCGGTGGCGGCACTGTTTGCCAACGATGGTGCGGCACTTATTCTGACGCCGATAGTCATCGCCATGCTACTGGCATTAGGGTTCAGCAAAGGCACCACGCTGGCATTCGTCATGGCTGCCGGTTTTATTGCCGATACGGCCAGCCTGCCGCTTATCGTGTCGAACCTGGTGAATATAGTCTCGGCGGACTTCTTTGGACTGGGCTTCACTGAGTATGCGTCGGTAATGGTGCCGGTGGATATTGCCGCTATTATCGCCACGTTGGTGATGCTGCATCTGTTCTTCCGCAAAGATATTCCACCGACTTACGACCTGGCTCTCCTGAAAGCACCGGCAAAGGCGATTAAAGATCTGACAACCTTCAGAACCGGCTGGATAGTTTTAATTCTTCTGCTGGTTGGGTTCTTTGTCCTTGAGCCGCTGGGTATTCCCGTTAGCGTGATTGCGGCTGTTGGCGCTGTGATCCTGTTTGCAGTAGCTAAACGAGGCCATGCCATTAACACCGGTAAAGTGCTGCGCGGTGCGCCATGGCAGATCGTTATCTTCTCGCTGGGGATGTACCTGGTGGTCTACGGTCTGCGCAACGCCGGGCTAACCGAATACCTTGCAGGTGTGCTGAACGTACTGGCGGATAAAGGACTCTGGGCTGCGACGCTCGGTACTGGCTTCCTGACGGCTTTCCTGTCTTCCATCATGAACAACATGCCTACCGTGCTGGTTGGCGCTCTCTCTATTGATGGCAGCACCGCAACAGGCGTTATCAAAGAAGCGATGATTTATGCCAACGTGATTGGCTGCGATCTGGGACCTAAAATTACACCTATTGGTAGCCTGGCAACGCTGCTCTGGCTGCATGTCCTTTCACAGAAGAATATGATCATCACCTGGGGATACTATTTCCGCACCGGGATCGTCATGACTCTGCCTGTGCTGTTTGTAACGCTGGCCGCGCTGGCGCTACGTCTCTCTTTCACTTTGTAATGAGATACTGATATGAGCAACATCACCATTTATCACAACCCAGCCTGCGGCACGTCGCGAAATACGCTGGAGATGATTCGCAACAGTGGTAATGAACCGACCGTTATTCATTACCTTGAAAATCCACCGTCACGCGATGAACTGGTCAAACTTATTGCAGATATGGGGATTACAGTACGGGCGCTGCTGCGTAAAAATGTCGAGCCTTATGAAGAACTGGGGCTTGCCGAAGATAAGTTTACTGACGAGCAGTTAATCGATTTTATGCTTCAGCATCCGATCCTGATTAACCGCCCGATTGTGGTGACACCGTTGGGAACGCGCCTTTGCCGCCCTTCCGAAGTGGTACTGGATATTCTTCCGGATGCGCAAAAAGGTGCATTTGCTAAGGAAGACGGCGAGAAAGTTGTTGATGAAACAGGTAAGCGATTGAAATAAACATAAAGGGGGCAGACGCCCCCTTATTCCTGCCTCAAGGCATAAGATCTGAACCTTCTGGCAGAGTACTATTGCCTTCACCAAGTTTCATTTGCAGCAAAACCGTGTCAAGCCAGCGGCCATGTTTGAAACCAATGTCCTTTAATGTGCCTATTTCAGTAAATCCTGCGCGGATATGCAGCGCAACAGAAGCAACGTTAGCGCTGTCACCCACAACAGCAATCATCTGACGATATCCCTGAGATTCGGCCCATTTTAATGCATGATCGAGCAGTGCTTTTCCGACGCCCTGGCGCTGATAAGCCGGATCAATATATATCGAATTTTCAACCGTGAACCGATAAGCATGGCGTTCGCGGTAACGGGAAATATAACAGTAGCCAATGATCGTATCGCCCTGCAGGGCGACATACCATGGGAATCCCCGAGACTGAATGCTCCTCAGTCGGTTAAGCATTTCCTGCATATCCGGAGGTTCGGTTTCGAAGCTACCTGTACCATGCAGAACATGGTGAGCATAGATATTGCGTATCGCGGTAATGTGCTGTTCTTCAGCTTTGATAATGTGCATCGAATTGCTCCAGTAGTGGTGTTTTACAAACTACCGGAATTCGCGACAGCAGGTTAAGCACTTAAACTTATAATCTGTATAAGCAAAAGTTTGGCTACAGAAGATGGGGCCGCAGCCCCATCTATTAGCCTGCCATTTTTGCCAGCAGAGCCGCACCCACTGGTTCTTCGTTCTGCAGTGGTGTTAATGCAATACGCTTTGCAAACTGCTCTGTAACGTCATTTATCAGCGGCAGTTCGCGACTGGCTCGGGTTACCAGGAACGGTGAGGACGGTTTCGCAGCAGCCAGACTGCTATTGATTACCCATGCCCATGGTTCAATTTCAGCCCGACGCAAATCCTGCTGCAGGTTTGCTGCTTCCAGTACAGGTGTCGTTTCGGCAAGCGTCACGATAATCACCTTCGTCTTCTCCGGGTCCTGCAATTGCATCATTGGTGTCATCACATGGTCATGTGTTTGCCCCATCTGGCGCACCATTTCCCGGTGATAGGCCCCTGTTGCATCCAGTAGCAGAAGCGTATGACCCGTTGGCGCGGTGTCCATAATGACAAAATGATCGTCTGCCTCTTTGATGATCCGCGAGAATGCCTGGAAGACGGCGATCTCTTCAGTACATGGTGAGCGGAGATCTTCCTCCGACACCGCCAGCCCTTCTGCATCTAACCCTTTCCCCTGATTTTCCAGAACAAAGCGACGATAGCGTTCAGTCTCTACTTTCGGGTCAATACGGCTGACCTGAAGGTTTGGTATCGAGCCATCCAGCGTATAAGACAGATGTGCTGCCGGATCTGACGTCGTCAGATGGACTTTATGGCCGCGTTTTGCCAGAGATACCGCCACCGATGCTGCAACAGCCGTTTTGCCGACCCCGCCTTTACCCATCGTCATTACCAGACCTTTACCTGTCAGGCTGAGTTCATCCACCAGCGAGGCAAGTTTCGGTAAATCCAGAGTGTTCAGCGTGGTAGTTGGGAGAGACATCGAGGCTTCGCTCTCTGTAAATAACCCACGCAGGGCTTCGAGACCGACCAGATTAAATGGCTTCAGATACAGCTGCGAGCGGGGAAGGTTCGCCAGATTCTCTGGCATAGCAAGTAGCGCTTTTTCCTCCCGAGCTAAAATACTTTGCGCCAGCGGATCATTTTCACCCACAAATGGCGGCAACACACCATTAATGGCAAGGTGTTGATGCCGCAAACCGATAGCAGACAGCTCATCATGCGTATGGGAAACCTCTTTCAGTGTCGAAGCCTGGGCGCGGGCAACCAGAACCAGACGCGTGAGTGCAGCATCAGAGAGCGCCTTAACCGCATCTGAGTACTGGTGCTGTTGTTTCTCCAGCCCCACCAGCGGCCCGAGGTTAGCGGCGGCATCGGGGTTCGCTTCCAGATAACCGCTCCAGGCTCCCGGCAGCTCAAGCATGCGGATGGTGTGACCGGTTGGCGCGGTATCAAATACGATATGGTCATATTTTTCCCGCAGCTCATGATTGGTCAGTAGACCGGTAAACTCATCAAACGCAGCGATTTCCGTGGTGCATGAGCCAGAGAGCTGTTCTTCAATACTGCTGACCACATCGGCTGGCATCAGCCCGCGAACCGGGTCGAGTACGCGGTCACGATAAGCCTGTGCTGCAGCCATCGGATCAACTTCCATCGCGGCAAGATTTTCTACGGTGCTGATATCTGTGATTCGGTGGCCGATAGTCTGGCTAAAGACCTGGCCGACATTGGAAGCCGGATCGGTACTCACCAGAAGCGTTCTCTTACCCTGATCGGCCAGCCATACCGCAGTAGCACAGGCCAGAGATGTTTTACCCACGCCACCTTTGCCAGTGAAGAAGATGAACGGGGGAATGTCTTTTAAAAATGGAATATTCATCAGTAATAGCTCCTCTGGAATTAAGGCATACGTGGAATGCTGCAGCAGCGTGGTTGCGTGTTGTCTTCACTCCAGTCCTGAGTAAGCGGAATACCTGACCAACGGGCGATATCTTCACGCGTCGGGAGTTTGCCTGCCATCACGAGCTTCCCATCGAGCAAGGTGACGGGGAGGGACCCCATTCCTGATGTGTTCAGGAACTCTTTGATGACGGGGGTATTCAGGAACTGCTGTGGGTTCTTCGCAAGGCTGTAGCGCTGAATATCAACGCCATTCTTTTTCGCCCATTCGGCGCTGGCGTTCCATTTGACGGCATTGTCGCTGACCACAACGCTGCTGGTTGCGCAGCAGCCTGCTGCTTCAAAGATCTCAATTTTTGACATGGACTGTTTACCTCAGTGTTTAGTCATTTGGCTTTACACTGAGGTAAACGAAGTTGACGGGAAAAAGATGCGCGATTAATTCATTTTTTTGTGGCAGCAGATGGGAGTCGTGTCATCCGCCTCAATCTGACAAAGTTCTGTCATCGTTTCTTTCAGGTGCTTTCTGGCCCGAATCAAACGGGATTTAAACGCCGTAAGCGTGATTCGCAGTTCATCGGCCAGAGACTGCTGGGGACGCCGGTTAAGGTCGGACTCTTCAATCAACCATCGCTCATCTTCGGGTAAAGCCTGTAATGTTTCAGGCAGGCAAATATCCAGCGTTGAGATTGCATCAGGGGATGCGTCTGTTAATGGGGCATCTTCTTCCAGCTCAACAAACTCCCTGGTGGTGCGGTACTCATCAATCAGCAGATTCCTCGCCGCCCGATATAGCCAGGCTCGCGGATTCTCCATCTCGCAGAAACTGTCTGAATGAGCGCGGGCACGCAGGAATAGCTCTTGCAGAAGGTCTACTGCTTTTTCGCTATCACCTGTCTTCGATGTCAGGAAGCGAGAGAGTTCGGCTTCATGTTGCCGCCATAACGCGCTCATGCAGTTGTTGAATGCCGTTACATCACTCATCCTAGCCCTCAGATTTTGCTCTGATTAACCCGCCGGGAAAGTTCTTCTGCAGACTCTTTACGTTCGCTGTAGCGATCGACGAGATAAGCTGAGCTACCTCTTGTCAGCAGAGTAAATTTCACCAGTTCTTCCATCACATCCACGATGCGGTCGTAATAAGACGATGGTTTCATTCGTCCATCTTCATCAAACTCCTGCCAGGCTTTTGCCACGGAGGACTGATTCGGGATGGTGATCATCCGCATCCAGCGGCCAAGAATGCGCATCTGATTTACGGCATTGAAAGACTGGGAGCCACCGCAGACCTGCATAACGGCCAGCGTCTTACCCTGAGAAGGGCGAACAGCGCCTTCCGAAAGTGGTATCCAGTCAATCTGGGCCTTCATGATGCCGGTCATCGCACCATGGCGTTCAGGTGAGCACCACACCATGCCTTCGGACCAACGAACCAGCTCACGCAGCTCCATGACTTTAGGATGCGAATCAGGCGCATCATCAGGAAGAGGCAAGCCAGAAGGATTGAAGATCCGCACCTCTGCGCCCATGGCAGTCAGCAGCCTTGCAGCTTCCTCAGTTGCCAGTCGGCTGTAGGAACGTTCGCGTACAGAGCCGTACAACATGAGGATACGTGGAGGATGGGGCACGGCAGGAACGCCGAATCTTGCCTCTGTGATTGAGGTGTCGAACAAACCCGAATCAACATTCTTAAGATCACCTGTCATTTTACTTCTCCGTCTTCTGGGGCATGGTGAGGCAGTCGTCAGCTCCTGAGCAGCATTCTTCTGTCAGGAAGGCAATCAGAGCCTCAAGATTTTCATATCGAGCATGGCAAAAGAGCGTTCTGCCCTGACGTTCCTGGCGTACCAGAGAAACTGATATCAGCGATGAGAGATGATGGCTCAGCGTAGAGGCAGGGATGTCGAGCCGCTTCTGCAGTTCGCCAACCGGTAAACCTTCATGTCCGGCTTTAACCAGCTCTCTGTACACGCTCAGTCGCGTAGGATGTCCCAGCTCTTTCAGAGTGTCTGCTGCTTTTGAAAGCTCCATTTGCATCTCATTTCTATATTTCCGGAATTGTAGAAATATACCTAATTTCCTTTCCTGGTAAAAGAGAGGCAATGGTAGATGTCGGCACGCTCAGATTTAACCTACGAACTCTAACGACCGAAACTGTCTCTTAAACTTCTAACACATAAATCAAGTCGCGACAGTTCGGACAAACCTTGTCCCCATGCCAGTGAGTATCGCACCAGCAGCATCGCCATTGCCGTATCGTCGTGTTAGTAGGTCGAAGGCGCATTTCTGGAGGCGGGATAGTTTTTGGCGAGGTTTGTTCTGGTACTGTTTGGAACTTGTTAAATCGACATGTTTTAAGCCGAGCAACATTGTTGATATGCCTCGGTATGTGCACAAACGTTTTTGTAGATGTCAGAGGATTAAACTGAACACCGATCTGCAGTTTGCAGTAAATACAAAGCAATGAATCAAAATCAACCTGTTGAACAGATTCTGGTGTAACCCATTCACCATCTACGGTGACGGCGTGAGTGGCTAAGACGAAGTAATTCATCATGAACTCCGTAACAAATGAAAAAAGCCAGCATGGTTAGCTGGCTTTGTAGATAGAAGGGGGGAAGGAAGCATTACCGACTGTTACAACAGGTTAGGTTTACCGGCATATTTATGCTCTCTTCCTTTTTTTCAATGAACGTACTTCTCCGCGACCAAAGGTTCTGGCATTACCCGGAAGAACCAGACGTGCACAGGCATCGATTTTGGTGATGTAACTTAGCGCCTTAAGTAACCCCTTGTCCTTACTACTGTCACCGCGTTTCAGTTTGCCGAGGCAGCAGTCCTCATAACGCTCTTTGTAAGCGTTGCAGTTGTAGAACATGCCTTTACCTTTAGTAATAGTTTCATTCCAGTATCTCCCGAAAGCATGAGCAATCACGCCATCCTGTTGTGCCTTATTACCATTTAAGATAAATAGCATGTGGTAATGAAATTTACGTTGTGGGCCATATTCCAGTTTCCATACCGTCCCGAGGACATGGCGAAACATTGGATTCTTTTGCATATTGCGAAACAGCTGCTGACGATGCTTACGGGCATCATCAGCAGTGATGTCAGCTTTATGCTCATTTGCCCATGATAAATCAACCCGCAAGACCAGCAGCCGGGAATGACGCTCCTGTAGATGCCTGATGTAATTTATCACTCCCTTCAGATTTTTAACCGAAGTCCGCTGGTACTTTCTGCATGCTTGTTTAAATCCTGCCTGACTCACAGTAAATCGGTAATCCTGCATCAGCTTATTCAGCATTTCTGCTGTGGTAACGGTATCTGCCCCTACTATTTTCCCGTTATGGACACGCGAATATAAATCGGCGCTATTAAATAAACGCTGAAATGTAGCTATACGTGGATTAGCTATTCGTACTTTCATCGCATCTTGCGGCAACATATTGAGATGACGGATGGCATCAAGAATGATGGCTGACTCTGCACTCTCTTTGTATCCTGAACGGTTATACAAAATAGTGAAAGGTAACTTACGCCCTCTGCTGATAGTTTTAAGGCAATTATCCAGCTGTTCTAATTTGCATCTGAACTCATTGTCATCGGATATGATGATGTGGGGAGTATTATTCTCAATATGATATTCAGCATGAGATAACAGGAATGATTCTGGTAAGTCCATAATGTATTTCCCTGAAGCCAGTCAGTAATGACTGGCTGGCAATGTATAAAGGAGGTTATTGGACGAGGGGCTTCATCTGATATGAAGCATGAATAGTAATATCAGAAATAGTGTCTGTGTGATAACAAAGTCTAAGTGTATGACGCCATTAATGAGTGTGATATAGCGTGTTTATATGAAGTGATATTGATTGGTGATTGAATGTGTTAATTAATGATTGGTAATACATTAAATACAATAATAAATAAACCGACTTTGCAAATCACATTAAGGCCATGTGCCATAAGGCACGAGAGCATAAAATCATGGTGTGAAGTTAGTGACCTTCTCATCCCTATCTTTGGAGTCTTTTATGCTCTTGACTCATTAACACGGGCTTCTAACCATTCTTTTATCTCACGTTCAATCCAGCGGGAACTGCGGCCAAATTTCACCGGTTTTGGGAACTTACCGTCCTGCGCCATTTTATAAAACCACTTATCGGACAAACCGGTTAGTTCAGTAATAAACTGCATGCTGACAAATTTATCCTCGTGAATATTAATCGTGCTCATGACATGTCTCCAAAAATGTATCAGGAGGACACCGGATGGCATCCTTTCATGTCATAGGCCTCATATGTACAGATTTACTTTTCCCTGACGCTATTTCATAAGAAAAGGATTGCCGGTCGAGACGGGGATAACTATCAACCACACATCAAAAATCTGGCGCAGCTACACTTTCACACAGCCATTTCATGGTGTTCTCATAGACAGTTTTTCACTAAAAAAGTGCCTAATTACAGGGGTTGCATTAGACTTTTACCCTACGATTTACACTATGATTATTGCTATGAATTACCCTATGAACTACTATACGTGAATTGCAGTTCACATAATAAAAAGAGGTAATTCCTTGTGAGTGATGAGTTATGGATCGACATTAAAAGCTCGCGTGATATCAGGTTATTTCTGTGGCTAAACGGGGATGATGTCGCTATTTACAATTATCGTTTGAAAGATAGCAGCAAGAAATACAGCGCAGATCTAATTTATGGAGAAGATTATAGATTAGCAGCAGAGGCAATAAATGACGCGTTTCGTCTGTTTTATAAAGACCCAGATATACTTCGTGCATATGCATCTAATTTTAAAAAAGCCAAAGATGCAATGTTGCCATTAAAAGAATTCAACTGGTTTAAACGCTGCAATGATGCCTGTTACTTTACCTGGGTGTATATAAGGGTTCTCAGTAATAAAAATAAAGCACTTGGTAGTTTTAATATAAATGAACCGTGCACTGTTTATACCCGGACGTATTATCACCGGCTGATTAAAATTCAGTATCCTGTAAGCCATAGTGAACGCCTTGAGTGCATAAAAGATTTTTTTGACAGGTCATCGATGGATCTTTCAACAAAACTATTGATAATGTCGAAGATAAGATACGAGTGGGACAGACACTCTCCTTTAGTAAATAACCTCCCCCTAAAGAAATCTGAGAAAGTAAAAATACAATGGGCGTGGGACTATATTTCTAAGGACAAGGTTAACGTTATCATTGGTTCAATAAAGAGAGCGCAAGCTAAGATAGCAAAAGGAACTCAACCCCATCAGGACAATATACCTTCTGAGCATATTTTTAATGAGGCGTACAAAGCAGCTTTACAGGGATACGTCCACAACCCTCATTTCGT
Source organism: Enterobacter sp. DSM 30060 (assembly GCF_013375955.1). Lineage (NCBI taxonomy): Bacteria > Pseudomonadati > Pseudomonadota > Gammaproteobacteria > Enterobacterales > Enterobacteriaceae > Enterobacter > Enterobacter sp. DSM 30060. Next base: position 1,830,299 of record NZ_CP056118.1, on the reverse strand, counting down.
TAGCCTTTTCAGGCCATCAACGACAACTGAGAAGTATCTTGCACTACGTTGTATTTATATTTGCATGTATTGTTACGACAATAAATTTTTATCCAGATTTAAGAAATCGTGGGAATCATCGGTTTACAGGAAGACAAAGAAGAAAGTCACGGTTCGCGAAAAATCAACGTCAGAACCAGTAGGGCGGGAATTCAGTAATGTAACTGATGCAGAGAAAATCATCGCAAAAATACCTTCAGAAGCTGAAAAGCTTCATGATAAATTACTCTTACAAACATCCAATGAAAAGCTAAATGAAATTACACCTACTCCTGAAATTGATGCCGCAGAAAACAAAGAAGTCAAAGATGACTCAGTAAATAACTGGTATGGCATTCCTTTTTAGAGTTTTCTATTTATAAATAACAAAGGCCACGATGAAAGTGGCCCATAATTGTCAACATCACTCACTCCAGATTATTTCAAACCTATATCACCCTACTGAGAACACCGGCATATCTTTGTCTGGACGAATATCTCATTGATCATCAATACCGATCGATACTCAATCAAAAGATAGCATTCACCTATCAATAGGTGGTCAATTGATCGTTTTTATTATAGATAATAACGATCAATTTATTGAAACTGATCTGTATTAACTATTATCCCATTCCCTCTCAAATGCATACGATCAGGTGGCCTTTTGTTCAGCAAAGGGCCATTTTTCGTTTGCAAAACAACAGCAAGGATTCTCTATGTTGAAGATAAGTTCCGCATTCTTTTTCAGTACGGCACTGTTCAGCGCGGCGGTACACGCCATGGGCCAGGAGCAACAATGGGGCAACTGGTTTGGCACTGTTAATGCGATGGAGTTTGAACTGAATACCGACAATAGCGCCGGAGAACGCATGACGCTCACCTGCCGGGACAATCATCTGATGTTGAACTACAGCGGGTCTGATAAGAAACCCCTGGGTGTACCAGATGAAGGTCAGGAAGCCATGGGGATTAATATCAACGCAGTACATTACCTGCCAGGCAAGGCGGCTTTCATCGCACTCAAAAACACAGACAGCCATGGGAAAATTGAAATCACCAGGATGAATAAATCCGTATCTCACCCGTTCAATACCGCAGGGCTCAGGGACGCACTGGAGAACCTCAACTGGGAAGACTGCATCAGCCATTAACCACCCCATCGGGTAGCCCATGCTCCCACATTGTTAATCATTAGTGAGGATATCTTTATATGGCGACATTCATTTCACGCCTGATTTTACTCTGTACCCTTTCAATCCCGGCCTTCAGTTTTGCCATCACAATTCCCGGTAATATTCACCCAGAGCGATACACGTTCTTTCTAACAGATAGAGGCGGTGAAATGCTTCGCGAAATGAACGATGCGGCAGTCAGCGTAAAACTCAACAACAAAGTTGGTTTTAGCGCTGAGGCACAGAGCAAGGCTGCTGCTGCGAACATATCTCCTTTGCTGTACGCAGCATCACCCCTTGAACAGAACTTTATCCGCTACGACAGTAAACCGGTTAAGGCTCTGACTTGTCTCGTAACGACCCGCACTATGCCGGGTCAGAATAAAAATGACACATGGGAGGAAACCTACTGCCTTGATGAAACCGGTGCTGCTTACATCGGCACAAAAGGCTGGCCGTCACGTGCTATCGTCGAAAAGAGTTGCGAGGTGGGTGTCCCCAGTTGTCCTGTATATCTTGGTCTGAACAATGATCCACCGACCATGCGGAATGATGCTGCGCAATATATTCCTTACAACAGCAAACGCGTAAGTAGGAATAAAGAAAGTAACTCTCAGCCAAAACCAGCAGCTGGAGAAACGGTCGCAGAGCAGGACGGTTATGTGGTGAATTATGTAAAAGGTAGCAGTTGTGCTGACAACAAACTGGTTGTTAAAAACACAAGCTCCGGGAAAACCGCCGAAATTGCAGGATTAAATGGTTGCTCTTTTGACCCGAAGAAAAATGCAGTAATTATCTTCCCTCAAAATGAATACGTCGGCATTTACAGTGGCCCCACAAACGCTTCTGAGGAAATAGCCTCAATCGATCTCCCCTAATTACTCTTCTAGTCCGGTATAAGCTTCCTGCGATACCGGACGCCTTTTGGATCAACCTATGAAAACTAAAAAATCCCCGGACGATACAACGCCAGATGCAGAATCATTTGGGTTGACCTGGCCCGTTGTTTTCAGCGTCGCAGGCCTCACTCTGCTGAGAAGTAAGTCGGTCGTATGCCAGACAATGGGAGCCAGCCTGATGACCTATAGCCTGATAAGGCTCATAAAAAAACTCGCCACGCTTGCCTGAAAAGTCCCAATCAGGCAACACGGTTTGTGTTCTAACACCTGTACCAGACGTACTATCACCTTCCGAAGCTCGCCAGGAAGCTAACTCTCGACAAAAGCTGAAGCATTCCTTTATCAAAGGGCTGGCTGCAATAGCAGAGGACAGAATCAATGATGATGCCTTTGTTTTATCGGTGTGCAGCAAAGCGTATGAACGCTTACCTCTGAACATAAGGCGAGTCGTTAAATACGAGTGGTGTCTTCGATACTTCCAGTACAGTAAACCCTTTATTCTGCAGAGATTACAACATCACCAGGCCGAAAAGCTAATACCACCGGCATTACCTGACAGAGAACTCTCGCCACAGCAGAGCCAGCCACCAGCCTCTCCCTGAACATTTTATCTTCCATCCAATGCCACTCTACTGGAGTGGCTTTTATGCCCGTTTTAAAAGGAATCAACTATGACCCGTTTAGCCAGCCGCTTTGGTGCAGTCAACCTTGTTCGTCGTGACCGCCCGTTAACTCGCGACGAACTGGCCCATTATGTGCCCAGTGTCTTCAGCGAAGAAAAGCATGAATCCCGTAGTGATCGCTATACCTACATCCCGACAATTACCCTTCTCGATAACTTGCAACGCGAAGGCTTCCAGCCATTCTTCGCGTGTCAAACCAGAGTCCGCGACCAGAGCAAACGAGAGCATACGAAGCACATGCTGCGCCTGCGTCGTGAAGGCCAGATTACTGGCAAACAAGTTCCCGAAATTATTCTGCTGAACAGCCACGACGGCTCCAGCTCATATCAGATGCTACCGGGGTTATTCAGAGCAGTTTGCCAAAATGGGCTGATTTGCGGTGAGAGTTTTGGCGAAGTACGCGTGCCGCATAAAGGCAACGTAGTAGAGAAAGTCATCGAAGGGGCCTACGAAGTACTGGGAATATTTGACCGCGTAGAAGAGAAACGCGATTCCATGCAGTCGCTTTTGTTGCCGCCGCCCGCTCAGCAGGCTATGGCGAAAGCGGCGCTGACATATCGCTTCGGTGAGGAGCACCAACCGGTGACAGAGACGCAGATACTTTCCCCACGCCGCTGGCAAGATGAGAGTAACGACCTGTGGACCACTTATCAGCGCATTCAGGAAAACCTGATTAAAGGCGGGCTATCGGGGAGAACAACCAAAGGAAAGCGCGCCCATACCCGAGCAGTGAAAGGTATTGACGGTGATGTGAAGCTCAACCGGGCCCTCTGGGTGATGGCTGAGAATATGCTGCAGCTTGCTTCATGATCTCTTCCACTATTTTCCCTTAACGCCTTTCCGAAGATTCGGAAGGGCTTTTCTTTCTAAGGAGCAACCATGTCTACGATCAATTTATCCCCGGTATTTCCTGCAAACGAGCAGCGAGTCATCCAGCGAGCATTACGTCTGCTGGAGAAATACCAGCGTCAACCGAGTGAGTCATTTACCTCTGCCAGCCTTACAAAAACCTGGCTGCAACTGCAGATGGCTCACCTGGAGCGGGAAGTCTTCATTGTAATGTATCTCGACAATCAGCATTGCCTGCTAGAGCGGGAAACACTGTTTACCGGCACGCTCAGCCATACCGAAGTGCATCCCCGCGAAGTGGTTAAATCAGCCCTGAAACATAACGCTGCTGCGGTCATTTTGGCGCATAACCACCCGTCCGGCACGACAGAAATTAGCCAGCAGGATAAACATGTCACTCAGCGAATTGCTAAAGCCTTGGCTCTGGTGGAAGTGCGTGTGCTGGATCATCTTGTGGTCGGGAACGAAGTGGTGTCTTTTGCTGAATGTGGCTTGTTATGAGGTGCAGAATGAAAATCATCAGTAAGCGCCAGGCGATGCATATTTATCGTCAGCATCCCGAATCCAGGCTATCTGCCTTCTGTACAGGCCACTACCAGTGGCATGGCAGTGTATGCCATTACTATGGATATGAAGTTCAGCATATCAGCGGCGTACTCGCTGTTTTTGTTGAACGTCGTCAGGACCGGGCAGGTCCGTACGCTATTCTTCGCTGCGTGACGGTGAACTAATCATCCCACTCAATCATTAAGGAGTATATTAATGCAGTCGACCACCATATCCGGCACATCGGCGAAGAACACATCCTGCCTTCAGTGGGGATTAAAACGTAATATCACGCCGTGCTTCGGCGCTCGTCTGGTACAGAAAGGCAAGCGCCTATACTTTTTGGCTGACCGGGCAGGATTTAATGGCTCATTCAGTGACGCAGAAGCATTGAGTCTGGACCAAGCGTTTCCACTAATGGTGAAACAGCTTGAGCGGATGCTGACAACTGGCGAGCTTGATCCTCACAACCAGCACTGCGTCACACTGCATCACAATGGACTTACTTGTGAAGCTGACACTCTCGGCTCTTATGGCTACGTTTATATCGCCATTTATCCCCATCAGCTATAACCAGTTAACACCTTCCTCTACTTTTATCAGGGAATCAACTCATGCATATTTCGACTGTACCGAAAACAGTGACGGTTTCGTCACGCCTGTCTCCTGTCCAAGTTTGGCAAAAACTATTAACGTATATTTTAGAGCATCATTACGGCCTCACGATCAACGACACACCGTTCAGTAACGATACGACGATTCAGGAACATATAGAGGCGGGAGTGAATCTTACTGATGCTGTTAATTTCCTTGTGGAACGATTCGAGCTTGTGCGCATTGACCAGAAGAGTTTCTCCTGGCAGGATCAAGAACCCTGGATAACATCTTTGGATGTTCATCGGGCACAGTCCAACCTTGGCTTGAAACGCCCATAAATCAGCCAACTGATCCTTAAGGAAAAACATGTGGGGGCATAATCGGGGGCATATCAGTAAAACGCATAGTAAAATAATCAATAAATTCAACATGATTAACCACCAAATGCGACTCCTGTGATCTCCGCCAAAAATGTCCACTCTTTTAATAAAAACACGTCCAACATTAAATCGTCCCACCTTGCAGTTCCCTTATGTGAACATGATCACTTATTGATTTTAGTATTGAGTGTTATCCTTTCCTTTATTTTGAAATAATATTCTAGGGAAGCTGTTATGGAATGGATTGTAGGTGCTGTAATTTTAATAGCAATACTTGTTGCCATATTAAAACCAAGACAATGTGATATCTGCCATACTTATTTCAAGAGAAAATACTACACATGGAAAATAGATGGAGAGAAACAACATTTGTGTCCTAATTGCAATGGTAAAATGCAACGAAAAGTTAGTTCGCAAAAATTTAAAAGCAGATTCGGTTAAAAATAAATTAATAAAGTTTTATTTCATAATGTTTACAAATGATAAGTTCGGACTATGCATTTCAAACTTATCATTTAATTATTCCTTACCGCTATCAAAAAAGTTTTGATTGCTACTTACTCAAAAGCCTAAGCCTACAAGCCTCTTTGACCCACTTACTAAAGTTCCCTTTCCCCGCAGCCTTCTCAATCTGCTCCAAAAGCTCATCCTCGAACCGAATATTCTTCATCGTGCTCTTAGTGCGGTCAAAATTTGGTTTCTTTTTCTCTTGCATGGTAGGTACCACTTCGGTTAATTTATCTGCATGTGGTACCTACCACATGGATTCGGAATTCTGCAACGCCCAGCAGTGTTGGAGCACTAAAGGGCGTCTAACCTCATCAACTATCAAGGAGTTGATTATGGCTGATTCGCATTCTACCTCAGACACCGACCAATCCGGAACCGAGCGTTCGGTAATTGTGGGATACCGCCCGAATGTTTACGACAAATCTACGCCGAGAATAATCCTTTCCGGAAAGTGGCTGCGCGCGGCGGGTTTTGATACCGGACAGCAGGTCACAGTAAAGGTCATGAAAGGATGCATCGTTCTGGTGGCGTATAACGAGCAGGAGCAGAGGTTGCAGGACGACTATAAAAGGACGAAGGCAAAGCTCACCGAGATAGAAGACGCGCTTGCAGCGATTCAAACACAGCTTCCTGGAAAGCACCTCGCAAAATCAAATACAAACCACCTGGCTTAGCGGCTGTTTCTGGCATACTACGAGCTTACAGACATTATCTTTATGAAGCATTTCTGATAAGGGTGGACGGGTCGAAAATGCAGTTGTTCGGTTTTATCGAACAACTGCCAGCGAGGCAGCCAAGTGAAAACCTTAAATGAAGTGATTGCGTCACGCTCACCGGAAAGCCAACAGCGCATTCAGGAGATGGCAGAGGAAATGTTCCTCGAAACCGGTCTGCAACTTCTGCGTGAAGAGCTCCAGCTTTCGCAAAAACATGTCGCCGATCTTATGGGCGTAAGTCAACCTGCGGTAACACAGCTGGAGCAGCGTGGAAACGATCTGAAGATTGCTACGCTTAAGCGTTACATCGAAGCGATGGGCGGAAAACTTAGCATTAACGTGGAACTACCCACTGGCAAGCAGGTTGCGTTTCATCTCTAGCGCGATTGTATCTGTAGTTGATGGCGCAACTATATAAGCCACATTTTACATCCACCTCAGAAAATTAATTCTGCGACGTGCGCCACACCCCAGGCGTACAACCGTACTCCGTCTGAAAATGACGAATAAAGTGCGCGCAGTCGCTGAACCCCATCCGCTGCGCAATATCCGTCACGCTTTGCTGCGAGTTCTTCAGCAGCCAGCAAGCATAGCGCAGTCTGGCGCTGCGGATAAATTCGCGGGCCGTTTTGCCGAATTCTGCGTGGAACAGACGGTTGAGCTGGCGTTCACTCAATGCCACTTCTCGCGCAAGCCCGGCGGTAGTGAGCGGCCGGGTCAGGAACTGTTCTATCAGCATGACGGCGCGGCGCAACCGCGAGTCAGGGATAAGCGCAAGATTCGCCGGACGTGGGGTGGCAATTTCATGCGGAACGAGCGACAAACGCTGACAGGTGGTGCTGGCGATATCATCCCCGGCATGGGCGCGGATAAGCTCAGTTGCCAGCGTCAGGGTGGAAATACCGCCCGGGCAGGTCAGCACATCGCCATCGTCGATGAAATCATACCCTTGCTCAGCATAAACCAGCGGGAAAGCCTGCCGAAATGCATCAAGGTGGAAAGGATGGATGGACGCTCGTCGTTCATTCAGCAATCCTTCCTGTGCGAGGACAAAACTGCCGGTGCCAATGCCAATGAGCGGAACCCCGGCATGGTGGGCATGTGCCAGATACGCTTTATCCCCCTGATACCCTAAGTCCAGATACTGCAATTCACCGCCGATAACAGCAAGGTAGTTAAAACTGTCCGGCGGCCCATGGGGAGAATCCGGCCTCATGATAATCCCCGCATTGCTGATAATCGGGATATCAGGAAATTCACTTATCAGGCTGATTTTAAATGCTAATTTATCCTGAGCTTTCGCTGCATAACGCAGCGCTTCCAGCAATCCAGATACCGCCAGAAGTGAATAACGGGGCCATAATATCAACCCAATATGCAGACACTTTTCCGGTACTGATTTCCCCCCATCGGAGGAGTAAAATACACTTTTCATTTACTTGCCAAATTTAAAATTAATTACATTATCGCAACATGATCTGTCGCACTTTATATTTCTAAGATAATCCTGATATTTTAAATCAAGCATAAATGAGACGGGAGGAAAATATAATGCTTTTCTCGTTTACATCATTCTTTTTTTGAACCACGACACACATATGTCGGTAATGTTCCTAAGGTAAAGATATAGTTACCATTATGTTGTTCATTGATACGCATATAAATACTCTTGCCCGGATAGACAAAAAATTGCGGTTCATATTTTTCCAGCCAGCTGTCTTCGACATTATCGTCCGGGAAAGTCATATTTTTTTCTGACGTCAGCAAATAGAGGCGATCTTTTCTCTCCACCCGAAAGGAAATTTTCCTGTCGATGGTTTTACCCGGATCGCTCTTTGCCCGGCCATTCATGCTCAGGGTGCCGAATTTCCCGTCGAAGGTGTAATTCAGCCAGACCGTCAGCGTCTCATCCGGATGGTGCTGTACCAGATTAGCCTGGCATGAAAAAGGCTGAACGTAAGATCGGTGCCACAGGTAATAGCCCGTCAGCACGCCTGCCGTGACGAGGCCCGTCACGATGACATACAGCATCTGCCGAAAACGAGTCATGCTAGTTATCCTTCAGGAAATAATCAGATATACAGCGGTTCGGTTCTTTCATTGGCCGGTCGCAGCGAATAACCGACGCACGAGGAAGCAGGGCGTACCAGCTGATGTAAACCCAGGGATATTGCGCGCATTCAGCCTTGAATTGTTCTACATAGGTCAGCGCGGAAGCGCGTTCAGCGTGAGTCTGAATGTCGTTCGCAAGATAAACGCGACAGGCCCCAACGGATGCCGCAAAACGGTAATCCTCAACAAAACGGTTTTCCCTGGCGCTCATATATCCCGTCACGCCTGCCCCGGCCAGGATGACCAATAGCCCCATGACGACAGCCAGCCAGCGCGTGGGCTTCCTGGCAACGGGCGCTGCTGGCTCGGAGGATGCAGAGACCTCCTCGATCGCTGGCGCCTCCACACATTGTCCCTCTGCGGGTTGAGGCGTGACAGGCGAAGACTCTCTGACGGTTATTTGCGTGTCGCTTGCCAGCGTCAGCCCAATACGGGGAATGGTAACGATAGGGTCAGTTTCAAAACCAATCTTTTTGAGCCCTTTGCGCAGAATGGAGATGTTCTGGTAATAGGTATTGGAGGAGACAAGCATGCCGCGGCTTTGCCAGACAATATCAAGGAACTCTTGCTGAGTGACAATCGACCCCGCTCTGTCGATTAATAACAACAGGCATCGGCCTGCTGGCGAATTTAACACAACCACACGGTCAGGATTGTTGATATCACGTAACGTGCTGGCCGCAGGATGAAATTCGACGATATTATTTATAATGTAATGCTTATGCATAGGGGCAGTATGAATTCTCCGGTTAACAAATGTTGAACCTGAGTCACCGCATGTATGTGATGACATTCGCGTCGGGATTAATGTGACTGATTAACGGCATGCTGTATATCTTCGCCATTGGCGAAAAATCTTAATTTATATTTCATCCCTTAAGCTTCACTGAACCTGCATAAGAACTCAACCCTTGTAGAATGTGGCTTGCAGAGCCGATTCATCCGCGATCATCCTCATTATGATGTTTTGTGAAGTGAATTTCCGCTCCACAGAAGTATCTGACTATCGACAGCATCTCTTTTATCAGAGCCTTTCCTTTTGGCGCACTCCTCGCCTCTTGACATTGACAAATATCTACATAAAAAAACATTGTACGCCACGGACATGCGTGTCTGAAACATTCAGTACTCTTAAGCCTTAAGTTTTCTCAACCTGACAAATATCAATAATTTACATGGTTTTTGTATGCTTTTCAGCCACCACTCTATCAGTTTTTATCGATGATAACATTCGTAAATTGTTATTCCCCGTCAGCAACTTCACACCCGCACTGACATCAGACGACAAATTCCTTACAAAACATTTATCAAAGCTAAATTTTCATTAAAAATAGCGGCTATCATAATTTACAGAAAGCGAAGCGGAATAAGACCAATCAGAGGGAAGCGTCGTAACCGGTCTCGATCTTAGTAATTAATACAATTTTAGATTAATTCAGATTACCTCTTTATTGGCCGACGTATAGTAGGCCTACACTATGCAATACGTCATTGCTTCGAGAATACTGGCGATACCCTTATAAATAATTCGCCTGATTACTATTATAAATCGAGGAATAACATGACGAACAATAACCAAATAACACAGCATATTACTGTTGCATTGATGGGCGGCGATCATTATGCAAGAAACGGCATTAAAACGTTATTACGCAGCATCCGCGATGACCTACACATCATTATCATCGAAGGAGGTTATCAGGAACTGGATAAGGCGCTCTCATCGATTCGTATCGATATCTTATTTATATCCGGCGCAGAGAAATACCATACAGGGTATGGCTCACTAAAATATTTAAAAAAAATCAAAGCCACGCATCCAGAGGTGATTATCTGCCTGTACTCAACCTCTGCCCATTCCCTGTTATGGGCCAGGGAAGATATTGATGCCTATATCTCGCTACAGAACACGGTTTATCAGTGGCGGATAAAGCTAGCAAAAATGGTCGATAGCCATTATCGGCCCCAAAAGCAGCCAGCGGCGTTATCGCTGACGCCAGGAGAAAGGAGGGTATTAAAGGAACTCAGGAACGGACTGGATATACGTTACATCGCAGAACTGGAGAAACTTTCTTATCGCCGCGTGAGCGCTTTAAAAAGCTCAGCGATAAGGAAACTCGGGCTCAGGAATAAGACAGATTTGCTGGTCTTTTTAACCAGTTAGACCTGCCGCTTTCAGAGCAAATCTCGTAATAAAAAAACCAAGGAACCATGAAATGAAAGCACGCCTTACTTGCCAATCTCTACTGGCATTAAGCATTGCCGCCCTGCTGCCAGCGGGCTCAGCACTGGCCGCCACCACCAGCGGCGGCACGGTTAACTTCAGCGGTAAAGTGGTGACCTCCGCCTGTGCCATCAGCGCCGGTAGCGCCAATATCGACGTCGACATGGGTGAAGTGCGTACCGCCACGCTGGCTGCCGCAGGCAGTGAAGCCAGTACCGCAAAAGCCTTCTCCATCACGCTGGAAGATTGCGAAATCGCCGATACCTCCGCGTCCACGGAAGATAACCCCATTGCCGCAACGACTGTGGCTATCACCTTCACCGGTACGCCGGACAGTACCGATGTGAATAGCCTGGCCGCGGGAGTAAACGGCGGCGCGGGCTCGGCGCAGCATGTCGCTATCCGTCTTTATGATGAACAGGGCAACTTCGTCAGGCTGGGTGAGCCGGCAGCAGCGATCCCCCTGCGTGCGGGGGCGAACACCCTGAACTTCAGCGCGAAATATTACTCCCCACTGGGCAACGCCACGGCGGGTGATGCCAGCGCGGTCGCAACCTACACCGTGACCTATTCGTAATCTTCAGGCCCGGTCTGCTGGCCGGGTCTGACTCAGCTTTCAGGAGACGCACAATGCGCGTAAACACATGGATTTGTCTGGCTGGCACGTTATGTTCATCCGCCGTGTATGCAGGCGGCGTGGGGTTGGGTGCAACGCGGCTGGTCTACGCAGGCGCGACGACGCAGACGATGATGCAGGTAAGAAATACCCACCCTGATGCCACGTTCCTGATCCAGTCATGGATGGAAGACGAGAAAGGGAGCCGTACCAACGACTTCGTCATCACGCCGCCGCTGTACGTCATGAAGCCCGCCAGCGAAAGCGCGGTGAAAATCATGTTCAGCGGCAACGCACTGCCAGCCGATCGCGAAACGCTGTACTGGATGACGGTCAAAGCTATCCCACAGCAGGTTAAAAACGGTTCCGGCAATTCGCTGCAATTCGCCTCTGCCAACCGCATCAAGGTCTTTTATCGCCCTGAGTCGCTTCGGGAAGGCGCAGGAGAGGCATGGAAAAACCTTGCAGGCGCCTACCGCGCGGGCAAGGTCACGCTGACCAACCCAACGCCGTATTACCTCACCACCATTAATCTGAAAATTGATGGCAGGCCGGTGTCGCCCGTCATGGTGCCGCCGAAAGCCAGCGTGACGCTGGCAGACACCTTCAGCCATGCGACCAGCATGAGCTACCAGACGATTAACGATTATGGGGCCTGGACGCCCGTCACCCGCACGTCATTGTCCCAATAATAAAAACAGTAAGGCGTGACCACATGAAAATTAAAATCCTGTGCGCCACGGCGATCGCCCTGGTGATTCGGCAAGCCGTGGCTGCCGAAAGCGAGCTGCACTTTAATCCTGCGTTTCTCAACGGCGAACAGGCAAACAGTGCCGATCTCGCCTGGGTCAACGCCGGGAGCGCGTTGCCGCCGGGCGAGTACAATCTTAACGTGTATATCAACACCCAGTTCGCGTTCACAGGTAACGTCACGTTTCGCGTCGCTGAAAACACCGCCGGTGAAGCCCTGCCGTGCCTTACACCTGCGCAATTCGCCGCACTTGGCATCGACAGCCGTCAGGCGAAAGGGGGTGAGCTGTCGCCTGCGCAGCGCTGCATTTTTTTAACCCGGTCGTTCGCCGATACCCGGTTTGATTTTGACCAGAGGACGCTTACCCTCAACTTCACCGTACCGCAAAGCGCGATGCGCGCTCTGCCGCGCGGGTACGTCAGCCCGGAGAGCTGGGAATCCGGCATCCCTGCCGCGTGGCTGAACTATGTGGTCAATGGCGCGAATAATGACTACCGGGGCGAGACGCGCACGCGGGAACAACAGCTGTTTGTGAGCCTGAACAGCGGCGCCAACCTGGGCGCATGGCGGCTGCGTGATTTCACCACGTGGACCAAAGAGAGTAACGAGCTCACCCACGTCCAGACCTGGCTACAGCGGGATATCCGCGCCCTGCGTGCCCAGGTTTATGCCGGTGAAACGTTCACCTCATCGCAGGTGTTTGACGCCGTTGGCCTGCGTGGGATTGCCCTGAAGACCGATGACAATATGTTGCCCGCCAGCCTGAGCGGTTACGCGCCTGAAGTGCGCGGCATTGCGCGCAGCAATGCCACGGTGACGGTTCGCCAGAACGGTAACGTTATCTATCAAACCTCGGTTCCGCCGGGGGCGTTTGTGCTGAAAGATCTCTATCCGACCTCTTCCGGCGGCGATCTCGCGGTCACCATTCAGGAGAGCGACGGCAGCCAGACGCAATACACCCTGCCCTTTGCCAGCGTGCCGAATCTGGTGCGTAACGGTCAGGTCAAATATGCTCTGGGGGCCGGGAAATACCGCCCTGCGGGCAATCAGATTTCGCCCTCCTTCGCGCAGGGCGAGCTGTTCCTGGGCTGGCGATACGGTCTCACGTTTTATGGCGGGGCGCAGTTTTCCGATCGCTACAACGGCCTGGCCTTAGGTATAGGGCAGAATCTCGGCCGCTTTGGCGCCTACTCCCTCGACCTCACCCATGCCCGCAGCCAGCTGGCTGATAATCAGCACTACACCGGGGATTCGGTGCGCCTGCGGTACAGCAAGCTGCTGAACGATATCGGTACGCGGGTCAATTTCTTCTCGCTGCGTTACTCAACGGCAGGGTTTTATACCCTCAGCGATACCACTTACAAAGGCATGGCGGGCGGAGCGCCAGAACAGACCGTAGAAGACGATGGCACCGTCACCACCCGCTACGACACGGTTTACAACCTGCATATGTCGCGTAAGGCAAAAAATCAGCTGCTGTTGTCGCAGCCGATGGGCGAATACGGCGCGCTGTCGCTGTCCTGGGATCAACAAACCTACTGGAATACGTCAAAAACCACGCAAAGTTTGCAGTTCGCGTGGAACGCAACGTTTCGTAATCTGTCGCTTGGCATCAGCGCCCAGCGTAGCTCTAGCCTGTACGACAACAAGAAAGACAATATCCTTGCGTTGTCCCTGTCGGTGCCGCTGGGTAACCCGGCGCTGTCGACCCGTCTCCGTTTTACCGCTACCCATGCGGATCCCGCTGGCACCACCGCCAGTACCGGTGTCAGTGGTTATCTGCCGGGACAGGAGAATCTTTTCTATAGCGTCAACCAGCGCTACAGCGCGCAGCAGCACTACGGCGGCGATGCCGCGCTGCAATACGAGGGCGCGTGGGGAGAGTATAACCTGGGCCACAGCTACGCCGGTGACTCCCGCAACCTCAGCTACGGGATGAGCGGCGGTGCGGTGCTGCATGAGGATGGCCTGACGCTGAGCCAGCCGCTCGGGAACACCAATATCCTGGTGAAAGCCCCGGGCGCCAGCCATGTCGCCGTGCTCAACCACAAGGGCATCAAAACCGACAGCCGGGGCTATGCGGTGATCCCGTACGCCACGCCGTATCGCGTTAATCAGGTTGCGCTGGATGTCACCACCGTGGGCAATGACGTGGAGCTTGAGAACGCCATCGCCAATAAAATCCCCACCGACGGGGCACTGGTTCGCGCCACCCTCACCACGCGTCAGGGGGCAAAAGCGATGTTTATCGTGCGTCACGCTAAAGACGTGCTCCCCTTCGGCACGCTGGTCTCGTCAGAGGATGACAACGCCAGCGGTATCGTCGGCGATGGCGGCAGCGTGTATCTGACCGGCCTGTCAGCGAAGGGAACATTGCATGCCGTATGGGGACGCGACAGCGCCCAGCGCTGCACGATCCGCTATGCGTTGAACCCGAAAAATTATCAGGCCCGCACCGGGCTGTATTCCCAGGAGGTCATATGTCAGTAACCGTCCGGTTTCTCCCCCTGATCCTGCTGATGTTCATCACCGTCCCCGTACGCGGCTATGACGTGCTGGTTTCCGTGACCGGCAACGTGATCGGCAATACCTGTATTGTCTCGGAAGATTCGAAGGAGCAAAACGTGCCGCTGGGCACCCTCGGCGTAAAGCAATTTAGCGAGGCGGGGGCAGTCAGCAATATCAAAACGCCCTTCACGCTCACCCTTGAAGCGTGCGGCCCTACCTTTGCTGGCGTGAAAATCCGCTTCAGCGGTACGCCGGATGACGAGAATCCGCAGCTTCTGAAAGTCGCTGACGGCGGCGCGACCGGCGTGGCGGTGCAGATTCTGGATAAAGACAGCGTACTTATCCCGCTGGACACCCAAACCACTGCTTACGGCGCGGCGGGGGATGACAGCGTAAAAATGACCTTCTATGCGCGACTGGCCGCCACGGGTGCGCCGGTCAATGCCGGAGACGTTTCGGCAGTGGCGACCTGGACGACGGAGTATCAATAATGCGTTTACTGTTTTTAGGCCTGTTTTTCATGACGTCTCAGGCACTTGCCCTCTCCTGGACATCGGATATCACACTTTCACCCACGCCCATGTCCTGGTCCGGCCCGGCAGACTCCATCGTGCCCGGAAAGACGATCGGCTCTGAATGGAGCGCCACTGCGAGCGTCTCGGAAGTCTTCTGGTGCGGCCTGGTATTTACCTGCTCCAAAGGGACGCTGGAGCCGAGCAGCAGCGTAACGGCCACCGGCATCACGGTTATTCTTGATGGCGCAAATTACATGGTATTTGAAACGGGCGTGCCCGGCATCGGCTTCATTCTTGGGCTTAAAGATTATAACGGCACCACCTATGTCCCGATGCAGACGGGCATTACGCAGAGTTATCCGGCCGACGGGACTAACGGTTACGCCTCCACACTGGGCTGGTCGGCAAAAGTGACGTTTATCAAGACCGGCGTTCCGCTGAAATCCGGCGTATACCAGACCCCCACCATTAATGCGGCGATCCTGACGGCCTATAACAACGAAGTGAAAACCGCACAGGTGATCATCAACCCGACCACCATCACGGTGACGGCAAGCGGCTGCACGGTAGGCACGAAAAGCGCCAACGTCGACCTGGGCACCATTGATGTTCACACGCTACCCAGCGTAGGCAGCACCTCGCCATCGGAGGCGTTTAACGTCAGCCTGACCTGCGATGAGAACGTGGCGGTTAACGCAGTAATGACCGATCAGACCACGCCGTCAAATACCACCTCGGTCGTGACGCTGACCGGGGACTCCACGGCCTCCGGCATTGGCGTACAGTTTTTCTATAACGGTACCGGGCCGCTGATGATGGGGTCAGACAGCTCGGCCGCAGGCACGACGGGACAGTTTTTCATCCAGACCACCAGCGCAGCACAAACGCTGTCGCTGCCGTTCCAGGCGCAGTACATCCGAACCGGAGAGCTGGTCCCCGGCTCGGCTAACGCCCTGGCGAGCATTACGTTTTCGTATCAGTAGGTCAGTGTTTAACCCACACCAGCTGATCGACCCGGAATCCCAGATCGCGTGCGGTATTCAGGTAGTCCTGTTTTACCGCATCCGGAATGGTCGGGGTGCGCGATAAAATCCACAGGTAGTCGCGGTTCGGGCCGCTGACCAGCGCGTACTGGTACTTATCGTCCAGCTTGATCACGTTATAGCCGCCGTAGAACGGGCCGAAGAACGAAACCTTCAGCGCAGCCGTAGTCGGTTCGCCGGTAAAGTACGCCTTTCCTTCGCTCTCATTCCACTTGTTCTTCACCGGATCATAGCCACGATTCAGTACGCTGATACCGCCATCGCTGCGCTTGCCGTACGTCGCGGTCACCTGTTCCAGACCGCGCTCGAAGCGATTTTCCAGTCGGGCGACTTCATACCATTTGCCGAGATAGCGGCTGGCATCAAAGCCGGTAATGGGCTGCACGCCTTTCGGCGGCGTGGGAGATTTACAGGCAACCAGCGTCAGCGCAATGGCGACACCGGTAACGACAGGCCATAGCCTCATGAGAACTCCTTTCATTTACGCGGTTGGACGTTAAGTGTAGCGCACCCGTGCGGCGCTTCATCCCGTCGGGGAATATTCGTAGTATATTGAGACTACTCCTTCTCTTCGGATGCAGACATGGCTTACTCCATCGGCGAATTCGCCAGACTCAGCGGCATCACCGCCACCACGCTGCGGGCGTGGCAGCGACGCTATGGATTACTCAAACCCGAGCGTACGGACGGCGGTCACCGCCTGTACAGCGATGAGGACGTTCAGCAGGCGCTGAAAATCCTCGACTGGGTTAAAAAAGGCGTACCCATCGGCCAGGTAAAATCACTGCTGGAACGCCCTGTTCCGCGCCGCGCCAATAACTGGCAAACCCTGCAACAGGCCATGCTGCAAAAGTTGCAGGAGGGGAAAATTGAATCCCTGCGTCAGATGATTTACGACGCCGGACGCGAATACCCAAGGCCAGAGCTGGTCACTAACGTGCTGCGTCCGTTGCGCAGCCAGATATCGGCCAACGTCGCCGCCGCCATGACGCTGCGTGAGATCCTCGACGGCATCCTCATCGCCTACACCTCGTTTTGCCTTGAGGCCGATAAAAAAGCGCCGGGCGATAACATCCTCATCAGCGGCTGGCATCTGAACGACCCGTGTGAGATCTGGCTTGAAGCCCTGACGCGCACCGGCCAGGGCCACCGCATCGACATACTGCCGGTTCCCCCTGCCGCGCTGGCCCCGGAAATTTTCCCGGATCGCAAATGGCTGCTGGTTACCAGCGGTAAACTTACCGCCGCGCGGAAAAAGCAGGTTGCGCAGTGGCAGCAGCAGGTTTCCCTTGAGGTAATTATCCTCTGATTATTTTCTGCTGTGGCAAACTTCACGAAAAGTTGAATATTTTTTCGCGCAGCGAGTGCTAACGTTTTCCTGTCACCGACAACTCAACAGGAAAACACGATGAAAAAGACACTCCCTCTGATGATGCTGGCTACAATGGCTTTCGCCCCTGCCGCGTTCAGCGCCCCGGCAGGCACCCTGAGCGTCCACGTTCTGGACCAGCAAACCGGTATGCCGCCAGCGGATGTGGCCGTCACGCTGGAAAAGCAGGAGCAGAACAAGTGGACCCCGATTGCCAGCGGTAAAACCGACCACGACGGGCGCATCAAATCGCTCTATCCGCAGGATCAGGATATGGCGCCAGGCGTGTATAAAGTGACCTTCAAAACCGCAGATTACTTCCACGGCAAAAAGCTGGACTCCTTCTTCCCGGAAGTGCCGGTGCTGTTCACCGTCACCCGCACCAATGAAAAACTGCACATCCCGCTTCTGCTCAGCCAGTACGGTTACTCAACCTACAAGGGCAGCTGATTGCTCTTGATTTTAAAGACGATTAAAAAATAATCCCGTCAATACTTGGACAAATACGCATTGTTGTGTAACTTTTAGATATGAGATCGGGAGGTGCACATCATGACAACAAAACCTGTGCTGGGTATTAGCGGATGTTTGACCGGTTCCGCCGTTCGCTTTGACGGCGGACATAAGCGTATGGGCTTTGTGATGGATGAGCTGGCGCAGTGGGTCGCTTTCCGCCCGGTATGCCCTGAAATGGCTATCGGCCTGCCCACGCCTCGTCCGGCGCTGCGCCTGGTGATGACCACCGGCGGCGAGACAGAAATGCGATTCAGCAAAGCGCCGCACGATGACGTCACGCAGAAGATGGCCGCATTTACGGCAGATTATCTGCTGAAAATCGGCGATCTGTCAGGGTTTATCGTCTGTGCAAAATCCCCTAGCTGCGGCATGGAGCGCGTGCGGCTGTACGACGAAAACGGCAACCGGGGCCGCAAGGAGGGTGTCGGGCTGTTCACCGCCGCCCTCCTTGAAACTTTCCCCTGGCTGCCCGTCGAAGAAGACGGTCGCCTGCACGATCCGGTACTGCGGGAAAACTTTGTTGAGCGCGTTTTTGCTCTCCACGAACTGAACGTAATGCGTAAAAATGGCCTGACGCGCCGTGCCCTGCTGGACTTTCACAGCCGCTATAAGCTTCAGCTTCTGGCGCACCATCAGGCAGGCTACCGTGAAATTGGTCCGTTTGTGGCATCACTGCATGAGTGGGACGATCTGGACGCGTTTTTCGTGGCCTATCGCGACAAACTGATGAATATCCTGAAAAAACCCGCTTCGCGGAAGAATCATACTAACGTGCTGATGCACATTCAGGGCTATTTCCGTAACCAGCTGAACAGCCGCCAGCGCGGAGAACTGCGTGATGTGATCCTGCATTACCGGGACGGACTGCTGCCGATCCTCGCGCCGCTGACGTTGCTTAAGCATTATCTGGCTGAATACCCTGACCGCTATCTGATGACGCAAAACTACTTTGATCCCTATCCTGATGATTTGGGTCTGCGTCTGGCCGTTACCTGATAAGAAAGAAGCGAAGGCCCATTGACCCACAGAGGCCCAAAGCTGTACCCCGTTTAGACGACACCCTCACTGTCGTCTTTTTTTTGCGCTCAGCGTAAAATACTGTAATTCTGTACAGGTTAAGCATGCACAGCGGAGTACCCCGATGATCAAAAATCTGCATATTCAGAACTACCGCTCAATTCGCGATATGTCGCTTGAGCTGGAACAGCTCAACATCGTGTTCGGCCCCAACGGCACCGGAAAATCCAATATTTATAAAGCGATTTACCTGATGCACAGCGCGGCGCAGGGGCAATTCTCCCAAGCGCTGGCAAACGAGGGGGGAATTTTGAAAGTGTTCTGGGCGGGCAAAACCCGCAGCGACCAGCTGCGGCGCATGAACCTGGCGGTGGAAACGGAAACCTATGAATATGAGCTTCAGGTCGGGTTCGTGGAAAAGCTGCCCTATCCCTCACAGTTTCAGCTCGATCCGGTGATCAAAGAGGAAGCTATCTGGCTGAGCGGCCAGCACCGTCGTCCGTCGTCACAGCTGATGAAGCGTAAGAATCAGGCGGTTTTCCTGAACAACGTGCATCACGAAAAAGTGACCCACAGCGGTACGCTGTATGAGAACGAGTCGGTGTTCGGGCAGCTCGGCGAACCGCACCTCTATCCCGAAGTGTCGCAGATGCGCGAGTCCCTGCGTAACTGGCGCTTTTATCATGAGTTTTCCGTCTCATCCGGCTCGGCGATCCGTGCGCCGCAGGTGGGTTTTCGTTCCCCGGTGCTGGCCAGCGACGGCGCGAACCTGGCCGCCGCGTTTCAGACCATTGTCGAAATTGGCGACGAGCTGCTGCTGATACGCATTCTCGACCAGGCCTTCCCCGGCTGCGTGTTTTACAGCGACAACACCGGCGGTCGCTTCCGCATGATGATGCAGCGCGAGGGGCTAAGCAGACCGCTGGAACCGGCAGAGTTCTCCGACGGCACGCTGCGTTTTTTGTGCCTGGCGGTGGCGCTGCTAAGCCCGCGCCCTCCCGCATTTATCGCCCTCAACGAACCGGAAAACAGCCTGCATCCGCAGATGCTGCCCGCTCTGGCAAGCCTCATTGCCGAGGCCAGCCGCTACTCGCAGATCTGGCTCACCAGCCACTCGCCGGAGCTGGCGCAGTTGATTGAGAAGCACCGATCGTTTTCGCTGTATCAGCTGTCGATGATGGAGGGGGAGACGCGGATGGAGCGGCTGGGGTAATTGTCATCCTCACCGGTAGTGCTGAGAGAACCGCTTTTTATCTTTTCTGGAAGCGTCATAAGTTAACTCCTTATTTTGGTTAAAATCTGCCTGGTCAATGTCTTAAAAGGACATCGATTGGGAGTAAACATGATCTGGTTTCACCTTTCCATGCGGATAGCGGACATACGCTGGAGCGTATTGACATACTTGATGGAAAAATAGGTATGGGGTTTTCAAGCGCAATAATGACGTTATTCAACAAAATAAGGAAATAGGGAAATGTCTATACCAGCATACTTATGGCTTAAGGACGACGGTGGAGCATTAATCAAAGGCGGAGTTGATGTTCAGCACAGAGAGTGCAGCATTGAGGTTAAAGGGTTCCACCACAATCTCATGATCCCAACAGATAACGCAACCGGCAAAATAACCGGTACACGTATGCATTCCCCTATGCTGATCATTAAAGAATTCGACTGCTCTAGCCCATATCTTTATAAAGCAGTTGCGACAGGTCAAAGCCTGGTGTCAGCAGAAATAAAATGGTATCGGATCAACTACTCTGGTCAGGAAGAGGAATACTTCAACATGCTGCTTGAAGGCGTGCGAATAGTTTCGATTTCACCGGCAATGGCGCCAGGGGATAACCCTAACGAAAACCATATGGAAACGGTCGAACTGCGTTACGAGAAGATTACCTGGAAGCATAACGACGGGAACATTATCTTCAGCGATGCATGGAACGAACGCCAGTCAGCATAGAACGCACAAGGGGCGCTTAGCCCCTTAATCATACAACCAGCGCCCCGCTTTGGCAGACTCAATTATCATTTCGAGCGTTAGCGGCTTGTACTGACGATCTCGAAACTTCTTTCTTAGCCCAAACTGGAACCAAAAAAGCTCGGGCTCAAAGTAGTTATCCATGACAAAGTTGCTGTGCTCAATTTCATACCGGTTGAAAAGGTCGAGCAGCATCTCCTCCAGATCTTCAGGTACGAGGTTAAAATGCTCCTGGAAGGTCCATTCCTTCAGGGCAGGACGCTTGCGCTCACTGTAGTTCTCAGTAATGTAATCTAAAAATTCCTGCTCATCCGGCAACAACATTAGAAATAGGTCCAGGCAATCCGATCTTTCGGTCGGGCAATGAGGTTGTACTTGTTTCTGGTTTCTCTGGCAACTAGGGCAAAGATAATTACCGCCTGGGCATAGCCAACAAAGGGAACTGCTCTTCCCACGACGGCCCCAACCTTATTTGTCTGTCTGGTTTTACCCATACCGATGATAGTCTCCACTCTCATGCCTTCAGGAAAGTGGACCCCCTTTAAAATGCGACGCGCTACCTTGGACGCGATACTTGTACGCGAACCGGACGCACCCAACACCTTACGCTTGGGTAATATAGGCTGCCCCGCCAGGATTGTTGCAGCAGTCTCCACAGTTACGCCCAGATGGTTCGCCAGACCCTCAGCGAATATCAGCAAAAATAGCTCCTGTGGGGTTACGTTCGCATTCCCGTGATAGAAATACGTCCCGCCAGATTCCTCTACTGTGTCCATAGCATAATCCATTAATCAAAGAGATAAAGGTTAAACCCTTATATTTGTTAAGGATAACAAGGCAATACCACTTTGATTAAATTCAGAAAAGTGCCTGCATAAATGCTTCAAAATGAAATCGGGTCAATCGATAAACCGCTTGCGCACCCTTTCCAGCGGCGCAATCAGCAGATTGATAAGCGGCTTACGATCGATAACGATATCGGCGTTCACCGTCATCCCGCCCATCAGCATGCGCTTTTTCTTGTCCGGGTCGGTAAACCAGGAGGGGACGCGCACTTTAGCCAGGTAGTAGTTCTGCCCTTCCTGGAGCGGGATCAGCGCCGAATGGGCATCAATGTTTACCTCATAGAAATCGGACAGCGTCGCCTCCACGGAACCGTATTTGTCCACGGGCCAGGAGTCGAAGCGCAGCTTAACCTTATCGCCTTTCGCCACGCGCCCCACCCCCGTTGCCGGAACATACAGGTACCCCTCCATCGTCGCCGCGGTATTTTTACGGATCACCACCACCACCTCGCTGTTTTGCGTAATGGCCCGGCCTGGCGGGAAGTTAATCGCCACCACGTAGCCATCTGAAGGGGCCAGCATCGCCATGGTGGAACTCCCCCGGCTGGACAGGTTGCGATCGATTTCGCTGATGCGGTTTTTCACGTACAGCTGCTCTTCGCTCAGCGAATCAATTTGCGACTGGGTGCTGTCGGTCAGGCTGGTTTTGCGCGCCTCAAGCTCAAGAATAGTGCTCTCCTCCAGCGTCAGGTTGAGCTGGGCGTTGAGCACATCGTTATGGCTTTTATCGAGATCCACTTTGGAGACATAGCCCTTCCCGGAGACGGATTTCCACGCCTCGTAGGTGTCGGTGCTGTTTTTTAACAGCGCGCGCAGCTTCTTCACCTTATCGCGGGAAACGGCGATCTGCTTGTCAGTGAGAGCCAGCTGCTGCGCCAGATTTTTGCGATACGACGCAATCGAGTCCTCAATGGCCTGGATGCGCTGCTCGCTGCGCTTTTTCTCCGCTTCCATCTGCTGGCGGTCAAACTGCACCACCGAGCCCTGCTTGCCGCCATAGTCCTGCGACACGGTGAACAGCGGATCGTTTTCCTTCACGTACTGGCCGGGCCGGACGGCAAAATCAACAAGGGTTCCGGACTCTCTGGCGCGCACCTCCACATCGCCCTGCGCCGGGATCAGCACCCCGCGTGCCAGCGTGGTTTCCGAAAAGTTGAAAGCAATCGCAAAGACCAGCAGGCAGAGAAAAAAGGCGATGAACAGCGTCAGCACGGTTTTCAGCCGCGGCGCGTTGATTTGATAGCTTTTTGAGAAGTGGTGCGGGATTAGCGCCCGACGCTGTCGGCTTCGGTTTTTTAATTTCACGATATGTCATCCATGATAAATCACTGAAAGATCGTCCCATCCACTCCAGAGCGTGGGGGTTTTGCGCAGCGCGTTCAGCGTGTCGGCGGCGGCCAGACGGTAATCCTCTGGCGCATACGCCTGGCTCTCCAGCCCAAACTCTACCGCGTGCAGCGAACAGACCGGCAGCAGCGTTCGGACGCTGTAGCCATAACGCGATAAAAACCGCGTGGAGACGTCCGTTAACCACGCCTTGCGATCGCCTGCCTGAATTGGGAACAGTGGCGCATCCGGCAGGCGTTCATCCATCAGCAGCACCGTCACCAGGCGCTGAGGGGCGAAAAACGAGCCGACGCGCCGTCCGTCGTGTGCGGCCATCAGCTTGTGCAGCGCAGGGTGACGGGTAATAAACTGAAAGCGCACATCATCTGGCGCGGTGGCGAGCAGCGCATCCACGATCAGGCCAAAGCCCGCCCAGCGCATGCCCAGAAGCAGGGTGCGAGGCGAACTGTAAAACCCCTGATCCTGCGTCCACTGCGCCACGTACGCATGCAGATCGAAGCGAACGTTGCGCGCCCACAGCGCGGGCGGGAAGATCTGCTCCACGAAGTTAAACCCGCTCAGCTCATGGGCGTTCTGATGCAGAAAATCAGCCGGCACATCGGCCTCCGGGCAGGGCATAAACTGGCTGTAGTTTTGCGCAATCCGGTTTGCCATTAAGGTGCGTCCGGCCTGGCGCGCGCAGAGTCGGGCATAGAGACGCGGCAGAAACATCATTGCTCACTCTCCCGCAGGGTGCCGTTTTCCATGGTATAGAGACGCCCCTGACAGCCCACCACGTCCGGCGAGTGGGTAACAAATACCAGGCCAATCCCCAGGCTACGCAGGTTCGCCAGCACCTTTTGCGCGGTGGTCTTATCCAGGTTCGCCGTCACTTCGTCGCAGAGCAGTAGCTTAGGCTGGCTGTACAGGGCGCGCGCCAGGACCAGACGCTGCATCTCCCCGGCCGAGAAAAAGGTGTTCCCCGGCAGCATCTCCGTTTCGTAACCGTGCGGCAGACGGGCGACGACGTGGTCCACTTCCGCCAGCCGACACGCGGCGATGACCTGCTCTTTATCCGGCGCGCTGTCAAAGCAGGCGATGTTGTCCAGAATCGAGCCGGTGAAGAGAATATCGTCTGCATGGACAATGCGGATGTGCTGGCGTAGCGAGGAAAGATCGCACTCTTCAATGGGGATCTTATTGATCCGCAGCGTGCCAGACGATGACAGCAACATGCCGGAGATCAGACGCAGCAGCGTGGTTTTTCCCGACCCGCTCTGGCCCACAATCACCGCCTCTTCGCCCTGCTTCAGGGTCATGTTGATATGCTGTAGCGTGGCCTCCCGGCCTGGATAAGCAAATGAGACATCCTCAAATTGCAGACAGACCGGCGAGGTGACAATCCGCTTCCCAAACTGGCTGGTTTCAGAGGGGGCAAACAGCAGGTCGCCCACGCGATCCAGCGGCCCCTTAAGGGCATTTTTGTCCAGCAGCTTCTGCGCCACCTGCACCATGGCATCGGAAAAATAGCGCTTATAGCTGATATAGGCGTACAGCATCCCGATACTCATCTGCCCTTCCAGGATCAGCCACGCGCCAAAGCAGACCACCAGCAGCTGCTCGGCATTGATCACCAGCAGCGAAGCCACGTCAAAACGGGCCAGCAGCCGCTCTTTACGCATCAGCCCGGCGATGTGTTCGCGCTGGGATTTGTCCATCACCGCATCCCGGGCCTGCTCCATATTGTTCGCCTTGAGCGTAATGATCCCTTTCTGTGTCTCTACCAGCAGAGATTCATACTGGGCGGTACGCTCGATGGAGTCATCCACCGCGCGTTGATAGGGGCCGATCAGCGAAAAGCGGATCAGGAAAAACACGCCCATCAGCAGCATCGTCAGCAGCGCAATTTTGACGTTATACAGCAGCATAAACAGCAGGCTGGTGACGGCGATCAGGCTGGAAAAGAGAATTTGCACGTAACCATTGCTGATGAACTCCGCGCAGGCGTGGAGCGATTTTTCAATAGCCAGCACGATGCCCGGCGGGCGCGAGCGGAACCAGCTGGTCTGGGTGCGCAGCATGTAGTGGCGCACGGACTGGCTTAAATCGTCATAGGCAATGTTACGCATCAGGATCTCAAGCAGCTGCTTGAGGAATTTACCGATGACTTCAAAGATAAAGACGATAGCGAAGATCGCGGTGAGCAGGATCACCAGATCGCTGTCGCTGCGGGAAATGGCCTCATCCATAATCAGCTGCACGTAGGTGGGGCTCGCCAGCATGGTGATGAGAGTAAAAATACAGAGCACAAACAGCAGCAGCTGCCGCTGGAACAGGCTCGGAGATTTATTGGCTAACCGGCCAAGCGTGAGCTTTTCATCCGGGGATTTCTTTTCGAAACACGGCGTGGGCTTAAGCTCAAGCACATAGCCGGAAAACAGTTTTTCCGCCTCTTTCAGGCGGTAACGACGCACGCCGCTGGCCGGGTCGTGAACGGTCACGCTGCGGCTGTCGATCTTCACGATGACCACGAAATGGTTGCCGCGCCAGAAGGCGATGAGCGGCAGCTCAGACGTTTCTATTTCAGTGATTTCGCCTTTAAGCACCCGGCCAGACATATTTTTATCGCTGGCAAGGGTCAACAATTCCGCCATTGAGGTTCCCGCATCGGCGGAAACGGAAATCTCCCGGCGCAGCTGGCTGACGGAGACATGGTGGTCATAGTGCCCCAACACCATCGCCAGGCAGGCCAGTCCACATTCGGTAAATTCATGCTGGCGAATAATAGGGGTCTTTCCCTGTTTTTTATACTGAAAGAGCGAAAACATAATGATCCGTGGCTGAAATAAAAAAATGGCCCGGCAATGCGGGCCATGCGTACAACGTGCTTCTCGCTTAAGCGCTGAAGAAACCGCCGATGAAGCCGCCCACCAGGCCGAATACGCCGCCGATGGTGCCGCCCAGCGCGCCTAACATCTGGCTGCCCGCGTTATAGCCCGCGCTTGCGCCCTGAATAGCGGCAGCAAACGGATCCCAACCACCGATGATGGCCTGTGCTTTTTTGAAATCGATAACTTGCATGATACTTTTCCTGTAAACGTGAATTAGTTGTAGCTACCAACCAGCGCGCCCAGGAAGCCCATTGCGCCACCCAGAACTCCGCCAACCACACCGCCAACCATGCCCATGATGCTGGCGCCAGTGTCGTAACCCAGCTGTGCACCTTTAACCAGACCAGCGAACGGGTTTAACGCGCCGCCAATAATGTCTTTCGCTTCTACGAATGAAATCGCTTTCATTTTTATCTCCTGTAGTGATGGATCTTTAGCATGATGCTAAAGGCTAATTTCCTTTTATGAAGGAAAGCGGTTGCTACGGGCAGGTGGTCAGCGGAATGATTTTATTGCCATAAATAATCATTCGCCTTGCAGCCTGCCCGGCATTATCTATTTCCAGCCGTTGCCCTGGAGGAATATATTTTGAATTATTGTATTGCGTACTGCACCCGACCGAGGAAACATATTTAAAATAGGTATTCCCGGTATTACTCACCACCCCGTTGCTAAACGCATAATCAAAATGTCGTGTCCATGGACGGACAATCAAAATAGCCTCAAGCGAGACCACCACATCCGACTGGATGCGCTGGCCTTTGCGCGTGATGACCTTTGCCTGGAGCGGCGTCTCGGTGAATTTTACGCGATAGTATCGCTCTTTGTTGTCATGCGGGCCGGTATAGTAAAATTTAAAACCCGCGCGCTCACCGCTCCCCAGCGTTAATTGCTTAGGCGAATACATGACTTCGCCGTCTTTTATTTCGGTTTCTTTTCCCTTCTCTTTAGGAACGTCTACCTGAATAAGCGAAACGGTATAATTCTGACGTTCGCTGGTATCGTTTTTTATCGGCTGAAAAACAACTTCTCTTTCGGGAAGAAAATCAATATTCAGACTTTCGATAATTAAAGCATTTGCCCCTGTGGAAATGAAGCAATTTATTGCAAAAATAGCCAGGAATTTTCCAGTCATGGTTGATTAATTCCAGGATGCGCTAACATCTATTCTTCCCTGCGCGGTCACTTCGCCAAACCAGCTATTTCCGTCATAGGTGGTCTTCGATACCGGATTATCCATAACGAACTGGAGGATCAGCGGTGTTTTCCAGAGCCACATATCGGTCACGCCGGAACTCATTTTGTCCCACTCTTCCGCATGGGTGGCCGGCGCCGGGATCGACAGTACCTCGCCTTTACAGTTATGCGCCATGCGCGTCTGGCTTTTCCCCACCAGCACGTTGCCAGGAATGGGAACCGTAAAGCCGTTGCCGCTGAAGGCGCAGTAGTCCACCCCATTCAGGCTTTGAGTAGGCCCGGTGACTTTTACCGTGACCGCAATCGCCGCATCTTTTTGCGCCCCGCTGTAGGTGATGGTGTAGGGGATCTCAATGGGCGTTTCGCCGATGGCGCCTTTCCCGGAGCCGCCCAGACCGTCAGGATCGAGGGCGTAATCCGGGTTGTCGGGCGTAATCTCCAGCCCCGGCTGAATAGGGTTAATCACCAGGCCGCCCCCCGGCTGGAAGCAGAAATCCGCCGCCAGCGAGCTGTTGCCGGGCGTCAGGCACAGGCTGACGATATTGCCAATGCTGCTGCCGTCCCCCGCCTGCGCCACGCTCAGAATTAACGCTTTCGGCAAAAATATTTTAAGGTACGCTTTGCCGCCGTTTTTCTGCGGCGCCGCGAGGAAGGTGTTTGCCAGGACACGCGTATCACTCAGGATACCGCCGGAGATACTGTACCAGGTGTTTTCATCGAAGGTCAGCTCGGCGGCAAGCCCGGTGCCGCCGTTCATGTGCGATTGCAGCACGCTGTTGACGCGGGAAGAGGTGAGCGCCAGCCCCCCGTTGTAACCGGAGATATCTTCCCCAACAAACGTGTATTCAAGCAGGTCGCACAGCACGCCAGAGATCGTGTTGCGGGTGTATTTGGTGCAGGTGGCCCCCGTTGATCCATCGACTATCGTCACCTCGCCGCTGATCGGGTCAATCCCCAGGTTGAGCGCCCTGGAGTTGGTCATGGTCAGCGTGCCCACCTTGTGAAGCGTATTGGTGGTGGTCACTTTGTTGATGGAGCTGATTTGCGGCGTGGAGGTGATGGTCACTTCATCCCCTGGCGCGGCGTTGAGCAGATAGTTAAAGAACGGATCGCCCAGGACCCAGCGCCCGTATGACGTGCCGGGCTCCATCACCGGCGGCTTAACCACCATCGACGTATCGGTATAGCGGGTCGTCGGGGTGTACCCCGTGTTGCCGCAGGACGAGGAACACGCCGTCCCTTTAAAGAACGGAGAGGCGCTGGAACCGGTCACCGAAAAGTCGATGGTCAGCGCGCTGCCTGCCGGACCGCTGTAGCTGTTGTCCGGGATGTAAGTGGCGATACCGTTATTCGTTTTCGCGCTCAGCGTCGGCCACTCACGCGAACCGTGTAAAAACGCGGTCGAGGTGCTGTTCAGACTAAACAGCCCCGCGCTGTTTCCCGTACCGTTATTGTCCGGATTATTAATGGCGAAATAGGGCAGCTCCTGCGCATGGGCCACCGCGCTCATCAGCAGCAAATTAAGAGCGAATATCTTTTTCATCGTCACGTTCCTGCGTTCCTTTTGCTTCCTGCCAGACGAAATCGCCTTTGTCGCAGGAGATGTCCCCGAGCCACAGCGCACCGCGGTTAGACTCAATGTCCAGGCGCACTTCGCAGACGCTGTCGTCCGGCGTGGCGATACTCAGGACAGGGTTGTTCTTATCAACGTCGATCACGAAGCGTCCGTCGTTCTCCGTCCGGGTCAGCCCAACGTGGTTTTTGATCTGCGTGGCGCCAATCGGATTGCCGTTTGCATCCACAAGGCGGCCAAACAGGGTGACGATTTTCTTCACCTGCGGCTTCATCACCACGGTATTGCCCGGATAAACCGTGATATGGCGACGCGCATTCGCGCCAATCTCATAGCTTTCCGTACCGGTTTCACTGTTCATCACTTCCAGGTCATAAGCCTGGTATGCCGGCAGCGACAGCCAGGTTTTATCCCCTTTGATGCGTTCTGCCCGGCCATTAAGCTTCAGGGTCAGCGCTTCATCAGATTTGAGACCGGTACTGACAATCACCCCTGCGCTTTCGGTGCCTTTCCCGGCGGCGATGGCCTCTTTGGACCAGCCCACGCTGCCGTCACTGGTCAGCGTGGAGTTCCATCCTTTACTCATGCCGCTCTGGACGCTGAGGATGTTGCTGTTCCACGGCGTGTCGAAGTTCACGCTGCCGCCGCCGCTTACGCTGCGATCCTGGCGGCTGTTAAAGGCTTTCGAGACGTTGGCGGTGGCCGATTTCAGGTAATCGCCTTCAAACTGGCGGCTGGCGCTGACGTTCAGCGCCGTGCCGGTATCGCGATTGTGGGAAACGCCAACCGACACGGTATTGCCGAGCGGTATGGCGAAATCGAGCATCACGTAGCGATCTTTCTCTTCGTAATACCCGTCGTATTTGTTGCGCGACATCCCCACCCGCAGGCGCGCCGTACCGTAGCGACCGGCGTATAACCCCTGGGAGTAGTCCAGCTGATAGCGTTTATAGCGATAGAGGTCGTCCTCCTGACGCATCAGGCTCAGGTTGCCCGCTGAGGGCAGGCCGAACGACGGCAGGCTAAAGGAGGCGCCCCAGGTGTTGCCCTTGCTCTCATAGATATCGAGGAACTTGCCGCTGGAGAGCTGTTCATGGGAGTACCAGACCGAACCGATCTGCCACGGCAGGCTGAGATTCGCGCCGTAGTTGGCGCGGTACGTTCCGTCGGAGGCGGCCATGGTCTGGGTATTCACCGAGAAATAGCCCGTCAGGTTCAGGGAGGCCCACAGCTCGCTGACGATGTGTTCCCGCATCATGTAGGTGGAGGCGTTCCAGTCGACCATCCCGCTGCGCTTGCTGAACGAGGCCCCCACCAGCGACATGGTGTCTTTATGTTTGGTGTCGTAATCGTAGTAGTAGGTGTTGTCCTGCTCGTTTTTGTGTTTCGCGTATTTTTTATAATTGACGACGGATTTATCGCGGCTATACATCCCGCCCCACATCTGCCAGCGCAGCGTTTCCGACACGTTGCTGGAGAACGACTTATTCACGGTGTACATGCTACGCGACACGGTGCGGCTTCCGCTCACCACCTCAACTTCGATGCTGTAGATCCCGTAGGGCAGGCTGCTGGTGTCAATTTCATGGTTGCCGACGTCAAAGCGCTGAATCCCGATAAGCTGCCCGTCACGACGAATACGGGCCTCGCCCGCCGTGGGGAAATAGACCACCACAGGCGTCAGAGAGAGCGTGTTATCGCGCTTACGGGAGTTGGCCTGGTTACCCATGGAAACGCCGTAGACTTCACCGCCGGAAATCCCGCTGACGCTCGCCAGAGACTGCATCGCCCAGCCGTTCAGCATGCCCGCGGCGTAGCGCATCCCCTGATAGTCGCGCTCCCACATAACCGCATTCATCTGGGTATCGCTGCTGCTCTCGTTGACGTAGCCAGAGCCGTCGATCAGCACATGATCAACGCCCATTGAGATCCAGTTTCTTGCGTTCAGATAGCCCGACGACCAGCTGTCACCGTAGCCGCTCTCGGTGTGATACGCCCCGAGGTTGTAGGAGAACGTGCCGCTCAGGTCGTCAGACTCCGGCGCATCAATGTCCACCTCACGCGGGCGAATATTCACCCCGTAGTCGCTCTGCGACAGATTCAGCAACAGGCGCATTTTTTTCTGATCCAGCTCGAACGCGGACCCCGTACTTACCGGAATGCGCATCTGGTCATCAAACTGCTTGTCGTTAATGCTCTGCAATAACGTTCTCATCTCTTTTGACAGACGAATGCCGTTATCAGACTCCTGGACCTGAACGTCCCTCAGCCCCAGCTTCAGATCTTTTGCAAAGAGCGTCACGTCACCGATACGAACATATTCGCTCGCCGTGCCTTCGTGGTTCCCTTGTTGTGCTGAGTGTGAACGCGTATTCACCAGATAGACGGGAATTTTGATCCCCTGCTCCAGCAGTGCATAAAGCGAGTCGGGAAAACGGTAATTAGCGATAACCACGGAGCTTGAGGCTGCATGCGCAAGCGCGGGCAGCGTGCCGGATGCGCAAGCCATCATCACCGGCAACACTAATTTATTTTTCACCATGCATCCTTACTTAACAGGTATGAACTGTTTCAGGTCCCATATTCCGAGATGAAAATGGTTATCCGTAACGTTGATATCCTCGATAGCGCGCGAGGTATCCGGCATCAGGTAGAAGTTTTTGGTACACGGCGTAGTCGGTGATTCCGGATTCGGCTTCAGGCAGGTTCCGGTCGCATTGACGCGAAAAGCGGTGTTGCCCTTATTCGTTATTTTTCCCGCCACATAGACGAAGTCGATCTTCTTATCACGGGGCTGAACCACCAGAATGGTGCTCACCACCGCGCGCGTCATCCCGGTACCGTTTTTTGGTGAACCGCTGTCCACCTCTTCGCTCACCCCTTCATCCGTGAAGGTAATGCGGTAGTAACGCTCTTTGTTATCGGCGTTCCCGTGATAGTAAAATTTGACAATATTGCTGGTACCGGCGGGCATTACCATGCGCGTGGGCGTCAGCAACAGCTCGTCCACTTTCTCCGGATTAATGACGATCCCTTCATCCATTGGGCTGCTGATCCGCTGTGCGCGAACAGAAACAATACGCACGCTGTCTGCTTCGTTTTTTATTTCCTTGGCGGTGGAGTCAGCATCCGCAGGAATAATGGTGGTGACTTTTCCCACATTAATGGCCAGCGCGGAGGAAGAGATAAATAATAAAAATAAGAAGGCGGATTTGAGGTTAAACATGCTATTTCCCTAAACAGGGGCTTGCGCCCCTGGATCGATCAGGCCTTAGCCCCAGGTTGCGCGGAACGCAACAGATACGGTCCCTTCCCACAGGCTGTTGGTCAGGTCTTTGAACTCTTTCGCAGTACCCGCGTTGTCCTGAGCGGAGTCAACGTAGAAGACGAATTTGTCCTGGCCGGTAATTTCGGTATCTGCCGCCGCGCCTGCGCTGGTGGTCAGGTTCCACAGGCCAGAAGAGACGCCGGTGTTAGAAGAAGAATCAACCAGCGTGGTCCATGCGGTTGATTTCGCCCCCACGGTGCCACCGATAGAGCCCAGGTCGTTACCGCCCCAACGCGCACCCACTTTCAGCTTGGTCGCTTCACCGCCCACGCTGAACAGCGTGTTGTTTGAATCGTCGAGGATAGCTTCGAGTTTGAAGCTGGTCGCCGTAGAGTGATCGCCACGGATAGCCACATCAAACAGACCGGTATCGGTGTTGAAAGATTTGGTATTGGCGCTGTAAACGAAGTTCAAAGCACGCGTTGGCGTAACAACCAGGTCGGATTCGCTGTCTTTGGTCGCGGTTGCCTGCCAGGTGGCAGAAGCCGTCGTTTCTGCTGCATTAACTGCGCTCAGGGCAGAAACAGACAACAGGGAGCCCAGAACGATAGCGTTCAGTTTGTTCATTTATTTAGTCCTTCAAAAAAGAATCCACGTGTATAAAAAGGGGAGCCCCTTTTTCGAGGCGGAGTATAGACAGCCGCAAAATAACGAGGCAATACAGAAAAATTCACTCGCCGGAGAATAACAATAAAAATATAAATAAATTTCTCGTATCTTATTGTTACATATTGAGTAAATCACTCAATTTCCCGAGCAATAGATAAATATCGATTTTTCAATAAAGAGAAATATCAGGACGTCGGAACAGCCACACACATCATTACAGGCAAAACCAGCCCCTTAATTAACCAGGCGTGCGGTTTAACGCGGGTAATATAGAAGAAGTTGATATTATCAAGTAACATTTCGTTTACAACGCCATCCGGCGCCGCATCATCTTCAGACTTATTCAGCTTTTTATCCTTAATATAAAAGATATTGCTTCCGTCGACTTTTTCCACGCTGAGCGTGTAATTTCTGTCAATCAGGTAGCTTTTGCCCTCTTTCTTGAGTACGCCTTTATGAATAACCGTCACAACATCTTTGTTGTTAAACAGGAAAAGCGTGGTTAGCGACATATCGGTTAACTCACCCGTGGAATAGGTTTTCCAGGAAATGGTATCTGACTGGCAGCCAAACCCCTCATCCTGCGTTCTGGTAAAATAGATCCACAACAACGCGATGGCAGACAGCGCCAGTACGATACTGAACAGTACACTCATTTTAGTCCTTGACATATTTTAACTCCCGGTCAGGCTTCTGTAAGAAATGCAGTTCTTATAATCGTCGATACTGTCCTGCTGATAACAGATGGCCAGGAAATAATTTTCTATCTGCGACTTTTTAAACCTGGAATAGTAAGCATCTGCAACCTGGTGTTGACAGTCGATATGTTGACTGGCAATGACCTCTTTTACGTGATTAAAGTAGTGCTGTCGCGGCTGATACATATTCTTATCGATCAGGTACACCGTACACCGGTCCACTTTACCGAGCAGATGCATATCAGAATCTTTCAGGCTCTCGGCATAGGAATCCCTTTGGTGCAACAGTAAAACAGCGGTGCCGATAACGGTAATCAGTAATAACGTGCAAAGAGAAATAAAGAGTCTGTGCAGCGATATTAATTGTTTAGGCGGATCGGCATCTTTCTTATGCGCTAGCGTATCGAATGCTTCAGAGGCAGATTGCTCACTAAGCGTTGAAACGACCGGCGGCCTGACCGTGTGATGTTCAATATGCGCGGCAAGGCTAAATCCCTTGCCACGTATCGTTTTTATCAGTAAAGGATCGCATCCTAATGTACGAAATGCTTTTCTGATTTCACTTATGGCAACATTCAGACTCACCGAAGAACCAGAGAAACCATGATCCTCCCAGACCTTCTTTATCAGGTCGTCTCTGTCGAGAGTTTTACCATTATTGATGATAAGTTCATAAAGCAGACGACCCGCCTGGTTAGATAACTTAATGGATGACTCTTCCTCTCCATTAATCATGATCATACCGGTGTCGACTTCATAAAGCATTGTAAGATCAATGAGATACTTCATATTATTATTACGCCATTGTTAAAATTATGTGCATTTGCCAGGCAATAATAAGTCTAAAGTTTGTGTGGTCAAGTCGCGTGATATTAATTGAGAGATGAATTCATAAAGCTTCATTAATTAACAATTATTAAATCATTAATAAAAATATTCGAACTAACGCATTTAGGTTAAAACATTAAAAAAAACTAACTCGCAAGATTATAATCTTAAACTTTAGAAGTTGTTGGAATAATGTTTTGTTATGTACTTTTTTAGTGCAACATAATATCGTCAAAGCATTCTCCCGAGTCGCCATGCGTCTAGCCGGTACATCAGGGACATGTGTAGCCGATTAACATTCATTTTAAATAACACAAATCTTCATGGAGTTTATCATGTTCAAATCGATCATGACCGTATCACTGCTGGCCGCCGCTATTGCTTCTACCAGCGCAGTTGCCGCAGACAATTCAGCGGGTGGTATCATTAACTTTACCGGCGCTATTACCGATACAACCTGTACCATTAACGGCGGTAAAAGCGCGGACTTTACCGTTGCGCTTTCCCCTATTTCGGTAAAAGATGCAGGCACCACGGTTGGCCTGATCACTAAGAATAAAAAATCTATTGCGCTGACGTTCTCAGGTTGTTCACCAGCAGCCGGAACAACCGGTACCCCGCTGAAAGTGTATTTCTCCAGCGCGGATAATATTTCCACTGACGGTAAATACCTGCTGAATAACAGCGTGAACGAAAGCGATGCCAGTGTGGCACGTAATGTCGGTTTTGCGTTAGTGGAGCCAGGTTCGTCTACGCCAATTACCCTGAACCAGCCTTACACTACGGATATTATGGGTACAGCGACCGCGCCAGATTCCGAGACGCTGACGCTGGATGTTTATTACTATAAAACGAACGCCGCTGCCGCCACCGTGGGCGAGTTAAGCTCCAACGTAACGTATACCATTTCCTACCTGTAATAATGATTATTCAGGCTCTGTTTTCGCAGAGCCTGTATTTAAGGTTGCAATCATGCGCAAGGCAATTTTGCTGGCAGGCTTACTGCTAAGCACCGGTCACTCATGGGCCAATATTGTCATTAATGGCACCCGTGTCCTTTATCCTGAAAATAACAAAGAGGTGATCGTCCAGTTAATGAATACGGGCGATGCGCCTGCTCTGGTGCAATCCTGGATAGATGACGGTGATATTAATTCCACGCCGGAAACAGCCAATGTGCCGTTTCTGCTGTCGCCGCCGGTGATAAAAGTTAACGAACATAATGGCCAACAGCTTCGTATTAAAAAGCTGCCGTCCAGCTTGCCTGCGGATCGCGAATCCGTCTTTTTCCTGAATGTCCTCGACATTCCGCCCAGACCTGAAAATCTGCAAAATCAGAATACCGTTCAGCTGGCGATTAAATCCCGTATCAAACTTTTTTACCGGCCCGCTGCGCTGAAAGGCACGCTGGATGACGCGGTGGCGAAACTGACGCTCGCCGCCGAAGGCGATCGCTTTCGCATTACAAATAACAGTCCGTTCCATATTACGGTCGCCAATATTTCGCTGGGTAAAACGAAAATGCTCCAGGAGTCCCCGATGGTTTCCCCGTTTGGGCAGCTGACGGTCGCCGCAAAAAATACGGTTAAGCGCGGACAGACCTTCCAGCTGATGTATGTGGACGATCTTGGCGCGTATAAAACCCGGACTTTCACCAGTCAGTGATCGGAAAGACTCACCATGAAAATGAAACAAAACAGACTCTGTCTGCTGGCAGTCTGCACGCTTCTGCTTTCGCATAAATCAGGGGCCGTCTCGTTTGATCCCTCCCTGCTTGCTGGCGCATCCGGTGAGTCCGATCTGTCTCGCTTTTCCGAAAACAACGCCATGCCTGCCGGCAATCAGGAGATGGATATCTACGTAAACGGCAGCTGGAAGGGACGTTATACCGTCATCTACGGCGAGCAGCGTGACGACATCCGCCTTGCCTGGAAAGATGCCCGGTCGCTTGGCATCAACACCACGTCCGTACCTGCGCCCGCCATTGCGCACGGGCAGGTGCAGCTGCGCGATCTGGTTCAGGGCAGTGAAGTCAAAACCGATACCAGCACCCTGAGTCTGGCGCTTACCGTTCCGCAGGCGGCTGTGCTGCGTACTGAAGAAGGTTACATTGCCCCCCAGTTTTGGGATGAGGGGATCCCGGCGCTGATGCTCTCGTGGAACACGACCTGGTATAACACCCGTGCAAAAGGCGCTGCGAAAGACACAAATGATGATTTTTATGCCGGGCTGGATTCCGGCGCCAACCTGTTCGGCTGGCAGTTTCGCGACAGCAGCGCCTGGCGGAAAACGGCCAGCGGAGAGAGTAGCTGGCAGAATAATACCCGCTACCTGCGCCGTCCCCTGGCCTCGCTGAAATCCAACCTGACGCTGGGTGACTTTTATATTCCTGGCGATCTGTTTGATTCCCTGCGCGTGCGCGGCGTGTCGCTGGCGTCGGACATGAAGATGCGCCCAAATTCACAGCAGGGTTTTTCACCGGTGGTTCACGGCGTGGCACGGACGAACGCCCTGGTGAAAGTTATCCAGAATGGCAACGTGATCTATCAGGAGAACGTACCGCCGGGCCAGTTTACCCTCGACAGCATTCAGCCTACCGGCTCTGCGGGCGATTTGCTGGTGGTGGTGCGTGAAGCGGACGGTTCACAGCAGTCCTTCACGGTGCCGTTTTCCGCCGTGCCCGGGATGCTAAAAGAAGGGGTGAGTCAGTACAGCGTGGTGGCGGGTAAAGTGCACCAGAACACGCTCGATGCCGAACCCGCATTCATGCAGGCCACGCTGCGCTACGGGTTTAATAACCTCATCACCGGGTATACCGGGACGATTATTAGCGATAACTACCAGGCCGGGCTTGTCGGTACCGGGTGGAACCTTCCGTTTGGCGCGGTCTCGTTTGATGTCACCCACGCCAAAACCACCCTACAGGATCGCACCAGCAGCGGTCAGAGTTATCGCGTGTCGTACAGCAAATTTATCGATACCACCGCCACCAACTTCACCCTGGCGGCATATCGCTATTCCACTAAAGGCTATTACAGCTTCAGCGACGCGCTCTATTCGCGCGAAGGGTATCAGCGCCTGAGAGCGCAGTACGACGACTATGAAGATCGGTTTGGCGTTGCGCCCGACATGTCGCTAAGCACCTGGGATGCCCTGCGCGCGGCGCAGCCCAAGAATACCTTTACGCTTAACCTTAATCAGCGCCTGCTCAATAACTGGGGCACGGTATTTGTCTCCGGCACACAGCGCGATTACTGGAACTCACAGCAAACCACGCGCGAATACCAGATGGGCTATTCCAACGCCATCGGCCGCGCCAGCTATACCCTGTCGGCCAGCCGGGTACGGAACAGGGACAGTGAAGAAGAGACGCGCCTTTACCTCTCCCTCAGCCTGCCGTTCTCGCTGTTTGATAATAATGCCTGGATCACCTCCAGCCTGACG
Source organism: Enterobacter sp. DSM 30060 (assembly GCF_013375955.1). Lineage (NCBI taxonomy): Bacteria > Pseudomonadati > Pseudomonadota > Gammaproteobacteria > Enterobacterales > Enterobacteriaceae > Enterobacter > Enterobacter sp. DSM 30060. The sequence continues at coordinate 1,792,541 of NZ_CP056118.1, read as the reverse complement.
GCCAGCGATTCGCATTACGAGCAGAGCAATATCAGCATGAGCGGGAACGCGCTGGCGTCGAACCGACTGAGCTACACCCTCTCCGGCAGTAATGCGCGGGGGGGTAAAAATGCGGCAAGCGTTAACGCCGCGTACCGTTCGAACTTCGCGACACTCGGTGGCTCTTACAGCGAATCCTCCGACTACCGCCAGACCGGGCTCAGCGGACGGGGAAGCCTGGTGGCCTACCCGTGGCACGTTCTCGCCTCAAACGAAACCGGCACAACCATGACTATCGTCGATGCGCCAAAAGCGGAGGGACTGATGGTGAACGGCGATGAAAGCATTATGACGAACCGCGATGGCGTGGCGCTGGTGCCTTACGCCACCCCGTATCGCAAAAACGCCATTACGTTATCGCAAACGGAAAACAGCGCTGGCGCGGAGGTGATCGGCAACATGGCTAACGTGGCCCCTTACGACGGGGCGGTGAGCTACATCCGCTTCGAAACCGACAAACGCCAGTCATGGGTACTTCATGCGACGCGTGCCGACGGCAAACCGCTGCCCTTTGGTACCGAAGTGCTGGATGAACACGGTGAATCTGTCGGGTATGTCGGCCAGGCCAGCGTACTGTATATCCGCGCTGAACAGCCGCCACGCGCGCTCAACGTGCATCTCCGCGGCGGGAAGTGCGAAATCTCCGCCCCAGCCTGGGGGCTGAACAGCCCCTCATCGGTTTGCCATTAATTACGGATTATCAAAATGTTACGATCATTCATATTCCTGCTCCTCTCCAGTATTAGTGGGATGAGCTATGCCACCTGCTCCGGCAGCAGCATCGTTTATGGCACACCGATTACCATTGATTTATCGGATAAGCTGAGCCCGGCCACGCCCACATGGACCGGCAGCTTCAGCACCCAGTACAGCGGCTCTTTCAACTGTACGACGGGTAACAGTGAATTTTCTTACACACCGATCCTCTCGACCGACAGCAAATACGCGACCATCCTCGGGTTCAGCAATAACAAGTATATGGTGCGGGCGGAGATCACCAATCCCCCGGCCAATAAAACCCTGACTGCCAGCGGTAGCCATACGGCGTCTGAGCTGAACACACCGTTTACGGTTCGCTTCACCCTCGTTAACCAGAGCGGCACTACCCTGACGGGGGATACGGCGAACATGAGCGACGTTCTGTTCGTCAGCGACATGAGTGGGTTATCCTTCTGGGAAATCATCACCTGGCCAATCAATCAGGTCATCAAGATAGCGCAGTGGTTATTCAGCGGGTTCAAGTGGCCTTACGACAACCGGGATATGTTTGGTCAGCCGATGATCATCAAATACGCGCCAAAACTGACTACCTGTTCCTTTGATAATGCGGGGCTGACCGTAGCGCTGCCGACGCTCGGCATTCCCCAGCTCAGTGCATCCTCACAGCCGGGGCTGACGCCTTTTTCACTGAACATGAGCTGTCAGAACGTCGGGGTTAACGGCAATTCCGATCGGGCAATTGAGATGTTTCTGTCCAGCACGCAGCTGCTCTCAACCGACAGCTCGGTGCTGATCGACAGCGGCAGTAGCGCGGCGCAGGGCGTGGGGCTACGCCTGATAAAACGTGACGCCCCACAAACGCCTGTGACCTTCTCTACCTCAACCACCAGCCGTGGCAACGCCACGATGATTTTCAGCGTGGCGGCTGGCGCGGCGCTGGACGAACATTTCACCCTTCCGATGGCGGCGTACTATTACGTGTGGGCGCCCGCCCAGGTGAGCCAGGGTAAGATCAATACATCGGCTACGCTGAATATTATCTATCCCTGATGTGAGCTATTTATCCATCTTTCCAACCGCTTGCACATACTTAATCAGTTCGCTGTGGTTGGAAAGATTCAGCTTTTTCATCGCATTGTGCTTCTGCGTCGCAATGGTACTGACCGAACGGTTTCGATGACGGGCAATCTCCGTCGTTGAAAATCCTTCCACGATAAGATGGAGCACCTCCCACTCTCTGGCCGAGAGGATGGAGCGCGCCCGGGAACCGGACCGCATTACCCGCCTGAGCCACGAAGAGATCGACGGTGTTTGCCCGTCTGCCATGAGCAACGCGGGTAATTCTTTTTTCAGTTCAGTCAATTCATCCTGCTGACTGATGGTTAATTCAAATTTCATCTCCAGAACTTTTTTTAACAGCCCGTAAGGCAGCTCGGGCACCAACAGAACACGCCTGACGTGATGGGTTTTACATAAAGATGTAAAACGGCTGCTGACCTCCGCACTCCACTCTTTATGATTAAGCAGATAATTAAATTCAGTGAAGAAAACATCCACGTTATTATCCGCCACCGCCGCCAGCGCCTGTTCAGTGGAATCGACCTGAGTAATGTTCAGTACGTAATCGGGTAAAAGATCATGGAGCGCCCGGAATATTATCTCTTTAAATATATTTATTTTGTAAAACACCATTACCTTTACGATACGTTCAGTATTATTCATGTCTTTTCTAAATTCTCGTGACCGGAGGAAAATGATAATAGTTTATGTACTCATCACTCACAACCTCTTCACGCCAGGATTTTATCCTTCTCAGGCTTAAAAATCTGAACAAGGACATTAAATTTATAGAAAAAATTCTATTTTATTCTGCACGCCGTTTCCTCTTGCAGATAAAGCCTTGTCGATAACCCTGCCGCGATCACAATTTTTCTTTCAGGAATAACAGTAAACCACTGAAAAAACGGTGGATAAACCCCATCAATCAACCTTCTGATGCTTATTAACCGCCCATTCACAGAATAAAAATCTGGCATGAATATTATTAGAAGATTAAAACAATTGCATATACCATTAAAACCATTTTTCAATTTTATCTTCCTCTAATAATTGGCATCGGCTTTACTCGACGGTTTGTATTGGCTTACATTGATGCCATCGCATCGCGTTATTTAAAAAGTGCTCGCCATTCTTTTAATAAGAGAGTGCGAACCGCCATTTTCTCTTATATGGACTGTTTACTCAGCGAAAGGAGAATGCCAATGCAAAATAAAAAAACAATTCACGTTGCCGTTGTTGACAGCTGCGAATTCACGATGATTGGCCTGCAATCGCTCGGAAAGCGTGAGCCTGATGAAAAACACGACGTTATTTTCCATGGGTTTACCCATATCGAAGAACTTGCTATGAGTGAACAACTCTTTGATATCATCATTTATGATCCGTTGAATACGCGTCATTTCCGGGTGACGACGAATGACGACATTCTCTGTATTAAACAGAAACAAGTGACGGCGAAGATCTATATCTATTCGTTATCCGCTGGCTATTTGAAATTCAAACATGTTGATGGGGTAATCAGCAAAAGAGTCTCCCTGGGGGATATCAAAGCGCTGTGGCAAATACTGATGAGCCAGACGCCGCAAGAGTCTGGTCGTTACAACGTAGGCATGACTACCCGCTTACGCACCCCGGCGAGGCTGTCCAGCGAGGAGGCCAGCGTATTGCGCGGCTATTCCTGTAATCTCAAAACCAAGCAAATCGCCCGTCAGCTGGGGTGTAACGTCAGGCTGGTTTACTTTTATAAAAACAACGCCATGAACAAGCTTAAGGCCGTGCGTGGCCCCTCGTTTTACCAGAGCATTCGCTGGATCCTGAATTAAGAATTTGACCGTGTGTCGTTTGCCTTTTGTTCCCGTGTCCGCGGGAACCTTTTTTTCATTTCCTGAAGGCTGTTCCATGTATACCGTTCTTCCCTCTCCCCTGTTGCAACGTATCTCAGGGCTGCGATTCCAGCCGCTTGTCGATCTTCATTCGGGCCAGATGTTCGCGCATGAAGTTCTCGTGGAGATCCATAACGTCAATCTGGAGATATTGTTTGCTTCTCTGCCTTCGCGCAGCGCGCTGCAAATCTTCTTCTGGCAGGCCAACACCCTGTTACAGATACCCGCCCGGGACGCTTACTGGCTAAACCTTCCGGCAGAGCACCTTCTCGACGAACGCGCTATCCGGTTGTTGCTGGCGTTACGCCATCAGCAGCGGTTAACGATTGAAATTCAGGATCCTCTCACCATCACACGGCTGAGTAAGGCTGAGCAACATCGTCTTCATGCCACGCTTGTTCGGTTAAAAGAGGCGGGATGGCAAATCTGGCTGGACGATTTAACCCGGGAGTTGGCTGAGGCGTTCGCGCGGCTTGCGCTGCCGCTGGATGGGGTAAAAATTGACCGCTCAGCGCTGCGCGAGCGAGCGCCGCTTGCCCCGTTTGTGCAGGAGGTCAGGGCAGGTATCGCGCAATCAATTCTTATCGAAGGCATCGAGAATTCGCGGGATCTGGCGCGCGCCCGCACGTCTGGCGCACAGTCTGGCCAGGGTTTTCTGTGGCCCGAAAGCCGCACCGATGCCCGCGTAAAGCTGTGAGGGCCAGCTTACCGTGGCTTACCAGCCCGGCACCGCGCCACCGTTAAAAATGGTCTCCGCCGCTTTCGCCACTTCCGGCGACTGATAGGACTGGATAAATTCCTTCACGTTTTCGGCGTCTTTGTTGTCTTCACGCGTGACCACTATATTCACGTAAGGCGAGTTTTTGTCCTCAATAAAGACGCTGTCATGTACCGGAGACAGCCCCGTTTGCTGAAGATAGGTGGTACTGATGATGGCCACATCCACTTTCGGATCGTCCAGCACGCGCGGCAGCTGCGCCCCTTCCAGCTCCATAATCTGTAAGTTTTTCGGGTTCGCGGTAATATCCAGCGCCGTCGGCAGCAGGCCCACATCCGGTTTAAGGGTAATCAGCTTCTCTTTTTGCAGCAGCAACAGCGCGCGACCAAGGTTGGTGGGATCGTTTGGAATCGCAATGGTTGCGCCGTCCTTCAGCTCAGACACCGATTTAATCTTTCGGGAGTAACCCGCCATCGGGAAGACGAAGGTATTGGCCACGGCGACCAGCGTGTAATTGTGCGCCTTGTTATCTTGTGCAAGGAACGGGCGATGCTGGAAGACGTTGGCGTCCAGTTCGCCCTGGTTGGTGGCATCGTTGGGTAGCAGCGAGCCGCTAAAGCCCACCAGCTCAACATCCAGACCGTATTTCTCCTTTGCCACCTTTTTGGCGACTTCCGCCACGTCCTGCTCAGCGCCATTAATCACGCCGACTTTAATGTGTTTGGCATCATTGCCGCCTTGATCGCAACCTGCCAGCAGCAGGGCCGCGAGCACCAGAGCACTCAACTGAAATTTCACGAGACAGTTCCTTTCGACAGTGGTTTTGAAGACTATATCGACAACGAGACGGCAGGCTAAAAAACGAAAAGGAATCAGTAAGACGGTTAAGTTATATGCGGCCTGTTGCCGGGTGGCGCTGCGCTTACCCGGCCTACGTAACGGGCGAAGTGTAGGCCCGGTAAGCGTAGCGCCACCGGGCGATGGGCATCAGGCTACGGTAGTCCAGGCGCAAGCAGAACCGCTAACCTCACGCCTGCCGACGCAGCGGCGCTTCGCGCAAAAACCACGACAGCACAAACGCCAGCACCATAATCCCCGCCGCCAGCATAAACACCGCATGGATAGCCGAGCCGAACGCATCCAGATAGTCCAGACGCAGGGCATCAGGCAGATGGTGAATGGCAACGGGATTAAGTTCGCGCGGCAGTTCCGCCCCTTCCGGCAGCCTGTCGATCAGCCCTGATTGCAGAATATGGGTGAACACCGCGCCAAACAACGCAACGCCAATCGCCCCGCCAATGGAACGGAACAGCGTCACCCCAGAGGTCGCTACGCCGTATTGATCGGCTGACACGCTGTTCTGCACCGCCAGCACCAGCACCTGCATCACCAGTCCCAGCCCCATGCCCAGCACGCCGGTAAACAGGTACAGCTGCCAGGTTGGGGAGGTGATTGAAATGCGCGTCAGTAACGCCATCCCCACCACGCCGAGCAGCGTGCCGAGGATCGGGAACAGACGGTATTTCCCGGTGCGGCTGATGATGCGCCCGCTGATGATGGAGGTGAGCAACAGCCCGCCCATCAGGGGGATCAGCTGCAAGCCGGCCTGCGTTGGCGTGGCGTCTTTCACCACCTGTAAATAGAGCGGCAGGAACGTTACCGAGCCAAACAGGGACATGCCGATGATAAAGCCAATCAGGCTACAGAGCAGGAAGCTGCGGTCGCGGAAGAGCGACAGCGGGATAATCGGCTCCCACGCCAGCCGCTCTTCGTAAATAAACCCGGCGATCCCCGTCAGGCCGAAGGCCAGAATGCACCACAGCTGCGGGTCGTTCCATTGGCGGATCGTACCGCCCTCGGTGGTAAACAGAATGATGCACAGCAGCGCCATGCTGAGGTAAATCGCCCCCAGGTAATCAATCTCATGCTTGCTGCGCCGCGCGCTGCCGTGGAATACCGCGCCAATCACCAGCAGCGCAAACAGCCCCAGCGGCAGGTTGATGTAGAAAATCCAGCGCCAGGATGCGTGCTGAACGATAAACCCGCCGATCAGCGGCCCTATCACCGTCGCCAGGCCAAACACGCCGCCAAACAACCCCTGATAGCGACCCCGATCGGCAGGCGGGATCACGTCCGCCACGGCAGCCATGCTGATCACCATCAGACCGCCGCCCCCCAGCCCTTGCAGGGCGCGCATCAGCACCAGCTGGGTCATGTTCTGCGCCAGACCGCACAGCGCGGACCCTACAAGAAACAGCACAATCGCGATTTGCAGAACGATTTTTCGGCCAAACAGATCGCCGAATTTGCCATACAGCGGCACCACGATGGTCGAACTGAGGATATAGGCTGTCACCACCCAGGAGAGCTTATCCAGCCCGCCCAGCTCGCCGACGATGGTCGGCAGCGCGGTGGAGACAATGGTCTGATCCAGCGCCGAGAGCAGCATCACCAGCAGGAGTGCGCTGAACAGCAGCTTAATCGACGGCGCCTTTTTCGCAGGTTGAGTCATTACGTCGGACTCCATAAGACATCACTTGAAATTAATTAATCGTATAATTAATATTTGTGGAAGTGATGAATAAGATCAAGAGATACGGTGACCATGTCAGCACAAAAGGACAATTCTGAACCCCGCCGCCCCGGTCGGCCACGCGGCGGCAAGCGCGTTACCGCCAGCCGCGAACAGCTGCTGGATATCGCCCTGAATCTCTTTTCCCGCCAGGGGATCGCCAATACGTCGTTGAACGCTATTGCCCGCGAAGCCGGCGTGACGCCCGCCATGCTGCACTACTACTTCAACTCCAGAGAACAATTACTGGATGCGATGATTGAGGAGCGCTTCCTGCCGTTACGTGAGCGGATCGGGGCGATTTTCGCCGACAACCGGGATTCGCCGGTGGATGCCCTGACGGAAATGGTCAGGGTGCTGGCCGAACTGGCGGAAAAGTATCGCTGGTTTGCCCCGCTGTGGATGCAGGAGGTGATCGGCGAGATGCCGGTACTGCGTACGCATTTGCAGGAGCGCTTTGGCGATGAGAAATATCACACCACGCTGGCAACCATCAAAGGCTGGCAGCAGGAAGGAAAGCTGAATCCGGCGCTAGCCCCCGAACTGCTGTTCACGACGCTGCTGAGCCTGGTGCTGGTGCCGTTCTCTCGCATGCGCAATGACGAGAGGCTTAATGCCCTCTCGCCGGAGATCGTTGTGCGCCACGTGTTAGCCGTGATCGGCAACGGGATCGGCGGTTAAAGATCCCTGGTCAGATAGTGTCTCTGCATTCCCTGATAAGGGTAATCCTGTAAGGACATCTGCACCTGATAACCCTGTTTTTCATAGAACGGACGCGCCTGGAAGCTGACCGTATCCACCAGCGCGTGACGACACCCTTTACGACGGGCCTCCTCTTCAGCCGTTTTGATCAGCTGGCTGCCGACGCCCGTTCCCCGCACCCTGTCGCTGACCCACAGAAAGTCGATATTCAGCCAGTCGCCTTTACGTACGCCGATTAACCCGCCCAGCATGACGCCGCTGTCGTCTCGCACATATACGCCAATATCGCCACTAAACGTCGCCAGATCTAAATACTGCGCGTTATAGGCTCTTAGCCCCGTTAATAATTCTTCTTTTTCTTCAGCCGTGACTTTATCTGTAATGCTCAGGTGCATAAATCTCTCCTTATTTTCAGCGCAATCTGAATATCTCACAGCTTAACCTTCATAAAAACTCCTTATTTCCTCCATTGTTTAAACAAGGAAATATTCATTCAATATGTAAATAAAAAAAACCTTTCCAATAGGCTCCGAAAACGTATAATGAGAACGATCATTCTCACTTTTTACGGTAGCCGACGATGAGCACAAAGCTGGAAGAACGACAAAAACTACGGCAGGACGAAATCATCACCGCCGCGCGCCGCTGCTTTCGCGCCAGTGGATTTCACGCTGCCAGCATGTCGCAGATCGCCAGCGAAGCCAGGCTCAGCGTCGGACAAATCTATCGCTATTTCAGTAACAAAGACGCGATCATTGAAGAGATGATCCGGCGCATTATCGACTCACGTATTGAGGAGATGCAGGGCAAAACCCTGGTTGAAGGGATGCCGCAGGCGCTTGCCTGGCGCCAGACGCTTAACGAAGATGATGACGCGCTAATGCTCGAAATGTCCGCAGAGGCCACGCGCAATCCGCTGGTGGCAAACATGCTGATCGAAGCCGAAGCCCGCATGTTCGCCAACGCCTGTGAGCACCTGAAAAAGCAGTTCCCCCACCTGAGCGATGAGCATATTCGCTGCTGCGTGGAGATTACCGCCGTGATGATCGAAGGCACGATTTACCGTCGACTCACGCCTTTAAAAGTACCGTCAGAACAATTAGAGCCCATATACCAGAATATTTTAAATATGCTTTTCTCTGCGAAGTAATCGCATGTGAATAATTAGCGGAAATAAGTAATTTCCCTTTTTTCATTTCTGGCTCTGCCAGAGATGCGGGATCGCTGTGCTTTTAATTAGCCCTCCTCCCTGTTAAGCGATTAACAGGGCAGGCTTCGTTCACCCTGGAAAAAGATTATGAAAACCATAACAACCTCCATCGCAGCATTACTCCTCCTGACAGGGTGCGATAATGCGCAAACATCTGCTCCCCAGCGTCCTCTTCCGGAAGTGGGGATTGTCACACTCATGAGCCAGCCGGTGTCCGTGGTCAGCGAGCTGACCGGCCGCACCGCCGCCGCGATGAGCGCCGAAGTGCGCCCTCAGGTGGGCGGCATTATTCAGAAACGGCTCTTCACCGAAGGCGATACGGTCAAGGCCGGGCAGGCGCTGTATCAGATCGATCCTTCCAGCTACCGCGCCGCTTATGATGAAGCTGCCGCCGCACTAAAACAGGCGCAGGCGCTGGTGCAGGCCGACTGCCAGAAAGCCCGACGCTATGCGCAGCTGGTGAAGGACGACGGCGTATCACGTCAGGATGCGGAAGACGCGAAGTCCACCTGCGCGCAGGACAAGGCCAGCGTCGAGTCAAAGAAAGCCGCGCTGGAAAGTGCCCGCATTAACCTCAACTGGACCACCGTCACCGCGCCGATTGCCGGACGTATCGGCATCTCCTCTGTGACCCCCGGCGCGCTGGTGACCGCCCAGCAGGATACCGCGCTGGCCACTATTCGCGGGCTGGACAGTATGTACGTCGATTTAACCCGTTCCAGCGCCGATCTGCTGCGATTACGCAAGCAAACCCTCGCCAGCAACAGCGATACGCTGAACGTGTCGTTGATCCTCGAAGACGGCAGCAGCTACAGCGAAAAAGGCCATCTGGCGTTAACCGAAGTGGCGGTGGATGAGTCTACCGGCTCAGTCACCCTGCGCGCTGTCTTCCCGAACCCGCAGCATCAGCTTCTGCCGGGCATGTTCGTCCGCGCCCGAGTGGATGAAGGCATCATGAATGACGCGATCCTCGCGCCGCAGCAGGGCATCACCCGCGACGCCAAAGGTACCGCCACCGCGCTGGTGGTGAACGCCAGCAACAAGGTCGAGCAGCGTCAGCTGGAAACGGGCGACACCTACGGCGATAAATGGCTGGTGCTGAATGGCCTGAAGGCGGGCGATAAGCTGATTGTGGAAGGCACCGACAAAGTCACCGCCGGGCAGGAAGTGAAAGCTGAAGAGATGAAAACCAACGGAGGAAACGCCTGATGTTTTCCCGTTTCTTCGTGCGTCGCCCGGTCTTTGCCTGGGTTATCGCCATTCTCATCATGCTCGCCGGGATACTGGCGATCCGCACGCTGCCCGTTGCGCAGTACCCGGACGTTGCCCCGCCGTCGATCAAAATATCCGCCACCTACACCGGCGCCTCCGCACAAACGCTGGAGAACAGCGTGACGCAGGTGATCGAGCAGCAGCTCACCGGGCTGGATAACCTGCTCTACTTCACCTCCACCAGCAGCTCGGACGGTTCGGTGAGCATCAACGTCACGTTTGAACAGGGAACCGATCCGGACACCGCTCAGGTACAGGTGCAGAACAAAGTCCAGCAGGCGGAATCGCGCCTGCCGACCGAGGTGCAGCAGTCCGGGATCACCGTCGAAAAATCCCAGAGCAACTTCCTGCTGATCATGGGCGTATATGATAAAACCGACACCGCCAGCAGCTCGGATATCGCCGACTGGCTGGTGAGTAATATGCAGGATCCGCTGGCGCGCGTGGATGGCGTCGGCAGCCTGCAGGTGTTCGGTGCAGAATACGCGATGCGCATCTGGCTCGACCCGGCTAAGCTGGCGTCGTACTCGCTGATGCCCTCCGACGTGCAGAGCGCGATTGAAGCGCAGAACGTGCAGGTCTCCGCCGGTAAAATCGGCGCGCTGCCCTCGTCGAACGCCCAACAGCTGACCGCCACCGTTCGCGCTCAGTCGCGTCTGCAAACGGTCGATGAGTTCAAAAAAATCATCGTCAAGAGCGAGTCCAACGGTGCGGTGGTGCGCATCAGCGACGTCGCGCGCGTGGAGATGGGCAGCGAAGACTACACCGCCACCGCGAAGCTGAACGGCCACCCGGCGGCGGGTATGGCGGTGATGCTCTCGCCGGGCGCCAACGCGCTTAACACCGCCACGGCGGTAAAAGACAAGATCGCCGAGTTCAAAAAGTCGATGCCGGAAGGCTACGACGTGGCCTACCCGAAAGACAGCACCGAGTTCATCAAGATCTCCGTTGAGGACGTGATTCAGACCCTGTTCGAAGCCATTATCCTCGTGGTGGTGGTGATGTACCTGTTCCTGCAAAACATCCGCGCGACGCTGATCCCGGCGCTGGCTGTGCCGGTGGTGCTGCTGGGCACCTTCGGCGTACTGGCGCTGTTCGGTTACTCCATCAACACCCTGACGCTGTTTGCCATGGTGCTGGCGATAGGACTTTTGGTGGATGACGCCATCGTGGTGGTGGAAAACGTCGAGCGTATTATGCGCGACGAAGGGCTGCCCGCCCGGGAAGCGACCGAAAAATCGATGGGCGAAATTTCCGGCGCACTGATCGCCATTGCGCTGGTGCTCTCTGCGGTATTCCTGCCGATGGCCTTCTTCGGCGGCTCTACCGGGGTCATTTACCGTCAGTTCTCGGTCACCATTATTTCGGCGATGTTCCTCTCCGTGGTGGTGGCGCTGACCCTGACGCCCGCGCTGTGCGGCTCGATCCTGAATCACACCGCTCCGCACAAAAAGGGCTTCTTCGGCGCGTTTAACCGCTTCTACAGTAAGACCGAGCACGGCTATCAGAATAAGGTTCTGCGCGCCCTGCGCCGTTCCGGCGGCATGCTGGTGATCTTCGCCCTGCTCTGCGGCGCGATGGGGTTCGCCATGCTGAAACTGCCGGGCAGCTTCCTGCCAACCGAAGACCAGGGAGAAATCATGGTGCAGTACACCCTCCCTGCCGGCGCAACCGCGGTGCGTACCGCAGAGGTAAGCCGCCAGGTACGCGAGTGGTTCCTCACCAAAGAGAAAGCCAATACCGACGTGATCTTTACCGTTGAAGGCTTCAGCTTCAGCGGCAGCGGCCAGAACGCCGGGATGGCGTTCGTCTCCCTGAAAAACTGGTCAGAGCGTAAAGGCGAGGAAAACACCGCGCAGGCCATTGCCCTGCGCGCCACGCAGGAGCTGAGCGCCATCCGCGATGCCACCATCTTTGCGATGACACCGCCGGCAGTGGACGGTCTGGGCCAGAGCAACGGCTTTACCTTTGAGCTGATGGCGAGCGGCGGCACCGACCGCGACGCGCTGCTGAAACTGCGTAACCAGCTGATTGGCGAAGCGAATCAGGACAGCTCGCTGCACGCCGTGCGCGCCAACGATCTGCCGCAGATGCCGCAGCTTCAGGTGGATATCGATAACAACAAAGCCGTGTCGCTGGGGCTCTCCCTGAGCGACGTCACCGACACCCTGTCCAGCGCCTGGGGCGGCACCTACGTGAACGACTTCATTGACCGTGGCCGCGTGAAAAAGGTCTACATCCAGGGCGACAGCGACTATCGCGCGGTACCGTCGGATCTCAACAAATGGTATGTGCGCGGCAGCGACAGCACTATGACCCCATTCTCCGCCTTCGCCACTACCCGCTGGGAGTATGGCCCGGAAAGCCTGGTGCGCTACAACGGCTCGGCGGCGTATGAAATTCAGGGCGAGAACGCCAGCGGCGCCAGCTCCGGTACGGCGATGAGCAAAATGGAGCAGCTGGCGAATAACCTGCCGTCCGGCAGCACCTGGGCGTGGAGCGGTTTGTCGTTGCAGGAAAAACTGGCGAGCGGTCAGGCGATGAGCCTTTATGCCCTCTCCATCCTCGTGGTGTTCCTGTGCCTGGCGGCACTGTATGAGAGCTGGTCGGTGCCCATTTCGGTGATCCTCGTGATCCCGCTTGGGGTGCTGGGCGCGGCCATTGCCGCCTCCCTGCGCGGCCTGAGCAACGATGTCTATTTCCAGGTGGCGCTGCTGACCACCATCGGTCTGTCGTCGAAGAACGCCATTCTGATTGTCGAGTTTGCCGAAGCCAAAGTGGCCGAAGGCTACTCACTGACGCGCGCCGCCCTGCGGGCCGCCCAGACGCGTCTGCGTCCGATCATCATGACCTCGCTGGCGTTTATCGCAGGCGTGACGCCGCTGGCGATTGCCACCGGCGCCGGGGCCAACAGCCGCGTGGCGATCGGTACAGGCATTATCGGCGGGACGCTGGCCGCGACGCTGCTGGCTATCTTCTTTGTTCCTTTATTCTTTGTACTGGTGAAACGTCTGTTCTCCGGTAAGCACGCAAACCGGAGGTCATAATGTTTCGTGTAACTGTTTTAGCGTTAGCACTGCTGAGCGCAGGCTGTGTGTCATTAGATCCCACGTATCAGCGCCCGGACGCGCCCGTTCCGGCCACCCTACCCGGCGCGCACGGCGAAGCCAGCGCCGTGGTGAGCCAGTGGCAGCAGGTGATGAATGATGCGCGGCTGAAAAGCGTGGTGACGATGGCGCTCAACAGCAACCGCGACGTGCAAAAAGCGATTGCGGATATCGACGCCGCCCGTGCCCAGTATGGCGAAACGCGCTCGTCCCTGTTCCCGACGGTGGACGCGGAACTGAGTCATACCCGCAGCCGTACGCTGGCGAGCGGCGTCGCGACGAGCGACGAAGCCAACGGCACGGTCTCCAGCTTCGAACTGGATCTGTTTGGCCGCAACCAGAGCCTGTCGCGTGCCGCGCGGGAAACCTGGCTTGCCAGCGAGTTCACCGCGCAGAACACGCGCCTGACAATGGTCAGCGAGCTGACCACGGCCTGGGTGACGCTGGCGGCGGATAACAGCAATCTGGCGCTGGCGAAATCCACCCTGGAGAGCGCCGCGAACTCGCTCAAAATCGTTAAACGTCAGCAGGAAGTAGGTGTGGCAGCGGCCACGGACGTCAGTGAAGCGATGGCGGTTTACCAGCAGGCGCGCGCCAGCGTGGCGAGCTACCAGACGCTGGTGATGCAGGACAAAAACGCCCTTAACCTGCTGGCGGGCGATACGGTGCCCGAGAACCTGCTGCCCGGCACGCTGGAGAGCCTGAGCGATAACGCCATCACGCTGATCCCGGCGGGCGTCAGCTCCAGCGCGCTGCTGCGTCGCCCGGACATTCAGGAGGCGGAACATAACCTGCTGAGCGCTAACGCCAACATCGGCGCGGCACGCGCCAACTTCTTCCCGACCATTTCACTGACCGCCAGCGCGGGCGTCGGCAGCGATTCGCTGTCATCCCTGTTCAGCCACGGCATGAAGGTCTGGTCGTTCGCGCCGTCCATCACCCTGCCGCTGTTTAGCGGGGGCAACAATATGGCGCAGCTGCGCTATGCGGAAGCGGAGAAGAAGGGGCTAATCGCCACCTATGAGAAGACCATCCAGAGCGCGTTCAAGGACGTGGCCGACGCGCTGGCGCGGCGCGAAACGTTGAGCGAACAGCTTGATGCCCAGCGTGAATACGTGGCGGCGGAGCAAAAAACGCTGGATGTGGCGACGCGCAGTTACAAGGCTGGCGCGGGCGATTATCTGACGGTGCTCACCGCGCAGCGATCGCTGTGGTCGGCACAGGAATCACTGATTGCCTTGCAGCAAACCGACCTGGAAAACCGCATCACGCTGTGGCAATCGCTGGGTGGAGGGGTTCAGTAACCTCATCGGTGGGCGATTCTCATACCAGGTGAAAAGTAAATTCATACTTTCGGCTGGAATCGCCTGCCTGAATGTAACGATACATTTCAGGGAAAGCCTGTGACTTTACCGGAGGTTTCAATGAAATCTGCACACCTGGTTTGCCTGCTCGTTTGCCTGATTTTCGCTGCGTTTGTTCACGCGCAGGAGAAGAGCGCTCCGGAGAAAGAGGCCCAGATAAAACAGCAGGTCCTGAAAGATGTGAAGAAAACCTGTACCCCGCAGAAAAAGCAGAGCGATAAGGCCTGGCAGGCGATGATTTTGTCGTCTGAGGCCAATCAGCTGCTGATCAAAAATGCCATCACCGCCGTGAAGCGTGACAACCTGGACGCCTACTGGGATGCAGTAAGTCAGGTGGATTGTATGGAAGATTACTGAGGGTTGAGCGCCGGGTGGCGGCTGCGCCTTACCCGGCCTACATCACATGTTTAACGCTTCCGCACATCCGGAATAATCAAATCCCCACGCAGAACGTAGGACCCGAGCATCTGCGTTTTCGCCGTCAGCCAGCTCACGATGCGCGCCGCCATGGCGTCCATGGAATACTCAATGGCCGGGATCACCGGAATACCCGGAAGATGCAGCGAACCGCCGAGGCTGAAGACCATGATGTCTTCCGGTACCGATTTATTAAACGCCTGTAACTGCGGGATCACCCGCTGGGCTTCCTGCTCGTCTGCCACCAGCAGCGCGTTGAAGTTCAGCGTGGACGCGTTGTTGAGTAATTCCTGAAGCGCAACGGACGATGAAGTCGCGTCCATAAACACGAGGTTGCGATTAAAGGGCAGGAAGTTTTTCTCCAGCGCATGTTTGTAACCCAGCAGCACCTGATCGGCAAAGCCGCTGCCGTGCGGGTGGATCAGTGCTATCTGGCGACGCCCCTGGCTGGTGAGATAGTTGCAGGCCGTTTCAGCCGCGAACGCGTGATCGAACTGAATGCTGTTGGCGTTATCGGCTTCCATACAGTCGACCAGAATGACGTTGTCCATGTCCACGTCCAGCGGGAAACGCGCGCCAATCACCAGAATGTCATCACATAAGCCGCAGGAGAGTTCTTCAAGAGCGTTCATCACTTCTGTTTTCGTGTGTGCGAAACGCAGCAGCAGATGTTTTTGATGCTGGCTGAGGTGTTTTTCCAGCGCGTACAGGTAACCGGTGGTCTGGTTAATGTTCTCCTGCGCGCAAATCACCCCAATGCAGCCCGTCGACTGGCTGAGCAGCGACTGGGCGATCACGTTCGGACGATAGTTCAGCTCATCCACCGCTCTCAGAACAGCCTGTCGGCTGGCTTCTTTAACGCCACGCGACCCGCTCAACACCCGTGATACCGTGGCTTTGGACACCCCGGCCAGACGCGATACATCGTTGATTGTAGACATCTCTCTCCCCTGTCAGACGCAACTGGCGTCTGTAATTTCCATCACCGCTACGGCTCACATTATAGCCAGAACGGAGTATATCCGTTTCCGTTTTCCATGGAAACCGATTTTCCGTTTCCACTCAATTTGATGTCAAAACAGCCAAATTATGTGACCCACATCCGGTTAATTAGCGTCATAAGTAGTGGATATTGATGGTTGTCACACTTCTGTCTTTTATGAATGGAAACCGGTTTCCGTATCATGTCCAATCATCATCGCAATAACTTTTTACATTTTGAGGATGGTCGTCGATGTTCAAGATTATGCTGTGCTGCTCTGCCGGGATGTCCACCAGCCTGCTGGTCAGCAAAATGATCGATGTTGCAAAAGAACGGGGCTTGCCCGTGAAGATAGATGCGTATGGCGTATCCGAATTTGATACGCAGTTTCCGCACTATCAGGTGGTGCTTCTCGGACCGCAAGTGAAATACATGTTAAAGACGCTCTCAGACAAGGCAGCGACGCAAGGCATACCGGTGCAGCCCATCGACATGATGGATTACGGCATGCAGCGTGGCGATAAAGTACTGGACTATGCTCTGTCGCTCATCGAAGCGGCACACTAAAAGGTGTTCACATGAGTTCGTTATATCAATCCATGGTCGCGGCGATTGAACAGTCAATTACGCCGCTGGCCGCGAAGCTCGGTCAGCAAAAGTATGTGATTGCAATCCGCGACGGCTTTACCGCCGCGCTGCCGTTTATGATCATCGGCTCGTTTATGCTGGTGTTTATCTTCCCGCCGTTTTCGGCGGATACCACCAACAGCTTCGCCCGCGGCTGGCTGGATTTCTCCGAGACCTACCGCGAACAGCTGATGCTGCCCTTTAACCTCAGCATGGGCGTGATGACCTTCTTCATCTCGGTGGGGATTGGGGCGAGCCTGGGACGTCAGTTTAACCTCGATCCGGTGATGTCCGGTCTGCTGGCCTTTATGGCCTTCCTGCTGGTCGCCGCGCCGTATGCCGACGGCAAAATTTCGACGCAGTATCTGTCGGGTCAGGGCATCTTCACTGCGCTTATCACCGCGATCTACTCCACCCGTGTGTACGCGTGGCTGAAGCAGAACAACGTCACCATCCGCCTGCCGAAAGAGGTGCCGACCGGCGTGGCGCGTTCGTTTGAGATCCTGATCCCGGTGATGGTGGTGATTGGTACCCTACATCCGCTGAACCTGTTCATTGAAGCGCAGACCGGGATGATCATCCCGCAGGCGATTATGCACCTGCTGGAGCCGCTGGTGTCCGCGTCTGACTCGCTGCCCGCGATTCTGCTCTCCGTTCTGCTGTGCCAGATCTTCTGGTTTGCCGGTATCCACGGGTCGCTGATTGTCACCGGCATCATGAACCCGTTCTGGATGGCGAACCTCTCTGCAAACCAGGCGGCGCTGGCGGCGGGCGCGGCGCTGCCGCACGTTTATCTGCAAGGTTTCTGGGATCACTACCTGCTGATTGGCGGCGTAGGCTCGACCCTGCCGCTGGCGTTCCTGCTGCTGCGCAGCCGCGCCACTCACCTGCGCACCATCGGCAAAATGGGCGTTGTGCCAAGCTTCTTTAACATCAACGAACCGATTCTGTTCGGCGCGCCGATCATCATGAACCCGATGCTGTTTATCCCGTTCGTGTTTGTTCCGCTGGTCAATGCCTGCCTGGCGTACGGCGCAACCAAACTCGGCTGGCTGGCCCAGGTGGTTTCGTTAACCCCGTGGACCACGCCCGCGCCGATTGGCGCCTCGTGGGCGGCGAACTGGGCGCTGAGCCCGGTGGTGATGTGCCTGGTCTGCATGGTGATGTCCGCCCTGATGTACCTGCCATTCCTGCGCGCCTATGAGCGTACGCTCATCAAAAATGAAGAGCAGAAAGCCCAGGCAACCGTCGGCACCGCTGAAACAGTTAGCAATTAAGTCAAAGAGGAAGGGTCATGAAATACGCATTTCCCGATAACTTCTGGTGGGGCAGCGCAAGCTCCGCTCTCCAGACGGAAGGGACACGAGAGGGTGAAACCACGTGGGACTACTGGTTTGCCCGCGAGCCGAACCGTTTTCACAACGGCGTGGGACCGCAGCACACCTCCACGTTTTATCAGCACTGGAAAACGGACATTCAGCTGTTGAAGCAGCTGAACCACAACAGCTTTCGCACCTCGATTAGCTGGGCGCGCCTGATCCCCGACGGTATCGGTGAAGTGAACCCGGACGCGGTCGATTTTTATAATCAGGTTATTGATGAGCTGAATGAACAGGGCATCACGCCGTTTATCACCCTGTTCCATTTCGACATGCCGATGGCGATGCAGGAGATAGGCGGGTGGGAAAACCGTGACGTAGTGGACGCCTACGCCCGCTATGCGCAGATCTGCTTCGAGCTGTTTGGCGACCGCGTGCTGCACTGGTTTACCTTCAACGAGCCGATCGTGCCGGTGGAAGGCGGTTATCTGTACGACTTCCACTACCCCAACGTGGTGGATTTTCGTCGGGCGGCCACCGTGGCGTATCACACGGTGCTGGCCCATGCGAAGGCCGTTCAGGCTTACCGCGCCGGGCATTACGCGGGGGAGATCGGCATCGTGCTGAACCTGACGCCGTCATACCCGCGTTCGCAGAACCCGGCGGACGTGAAGGCGGCGCATATCGCGGATCTGATGTTTAACCGCAGCTTCCTCGACCCGGTGCTGCGCGGGGAGTATCCGGCCGACCTGGTGGCATTGCTGAAATCTTACGATCAGCTACCCGCCTGCAAGCCGGAAGACGGTTTCCTGATTGCGGAAGGGAAAATCGACCTGCTCGGCGTTAACTACTATCAGCCGCGTCGCGTGAAGTGTCGCGACAGCGCGGTGAACCCGCAGGCGCCGTTTATGCCGGAGTGGTTCTTTGATAGCTACGAGATGCCGGGCCGTAAGATGAACCCGTACCGCGGCTGGGAAATCTACGAGCCGGGTATTTACGATATTCTGGTTAACCTGCGCGACAATTACGGTAACCCCCGCTGTTTTATTTCTGAAAACGGGATGGGTGTCGAAAACGAGCAGCGCTTTATTGAAAACGGTCAGATAAACGACCGGTACCGCATCGAATTTATTTCTGAGCATTTAGCGTGGCTGCATAAAGGTATTAGCGAAGGCTGCAATTGCCTGGGCTACCATATGTGGACGTTTATTGATAACTGGTCGTGGTGCAATGCCTATAAAAACCGCTACGGTTTTATTCAGCTCGATTTGGAGACGCAGCAGCGCACCATTAAAAAAAGCGGAGAGTGGTTTGCCGCTACCGCCTTAAATAATTGCTTTGATAAAGAGTAAAAATGATGATCGCATTAGAAGAAGCCGTAATGGAAATTATCGTCAACGCCGGTCAGTCCCGCAGCCTGTGCTTCGAAGCGCTGCATGCGGCGCGCCAGGGCAACCTTGACGAAGCCAAAAGCCTGCTGCGTGAAGCCGATGGCTACGCGCGCCAGGCACACAAGATGCAGACCAAACTGATCGAGCAGGACGCGGGCGAAGCCCGCCAGCCGATGACCTTAATTATGGTGCACGCGCAGGATCATTTAATGAATTCGCTATTAGCGCGTGAATTATCTGAAGAGATTATTCATTTATATCAGAGATAGTCTATGGCGAAATAAATTAATGTAATACCTCTGTACCTAAAACTAGAAATCCACTTGTTCTGATGATAGCGACATATTCTGTCAGATCGGAGCGGGATGGTTATTGTCTGAATAAAATTAAACTATATTGAGATAACCATGAATACGATTAAAAAACTTCCATTAACCATGGCGGTTATCGCCGCGCTTTGTCCAATTTCCGTGCTCGCGCAAGAATTTACGCAGGAGCAAATCGACGCCATTGTGGCGAAAGCGGTGGATAAAGCCCTGGCCGAGCGTCAGGCGAAAATGGATGCGGCGGTCGCGAAAAAAGCAGACGTCATCACCGAGCCGCAGAGCGCAGCGCAATCCCCGGACATGGCGATTCCGTTTGGCATCAAATTTACCGGCTACGCCCGCTACGGCGCGCACTTCCAGGCCGCTGACCAGAAGTATGTGGCGGTGGACGGCTCCTACAACGGCGCGTCCGCGATTGGTCGTCTGGGTAACGAAGGCAACGGCGGGGAATTCCAGCTCTCCAAGGCCTTCAAGGGTGATAACGGCGCCATCTGGGACATCAACGTGATGATCGACCACTGGGGCGACGAAGTTAACCTCAAAAAAGCTTACGCCGGGGTGACCAACATTATGGCCTCCAACCCGAACGCCTACTTCTGGGCCGGTCGTGACTTCCACCAGCGTCCGCAGCAGGGCATCAACGATTACTTCTGGATGAACCACGATGGCCAGGGCGCCGGGGTGAAGAACTTCGACATCGGCGGCGTGCAGTTCGACGTGGCTGCCGTGGCGGCGGTGGAATCCTGTAGCCCGGAAGTGATGGAAGATGAAGCCAACCCGTCGCGCATCACCTGTACCGGCGGTTCCGGCACGGGTGACAAGGGCAACTACGCTGCCACCTCAAAAATCCACGGCATGAAGCTCGGCCCGATCGACCTGGAGCTGTACGCCAACTACGGTTTTGACTCCAAAGCCGTTGAGAGCGACGAGCGTCTGAACGCCTGGCAGGGCGGCGTGGTGCTGAGCCACACCAACGATAGCGGCGTGAACAAGGTGATCGCCCGCTACTCCGATAATTCGGACAACAGCGTGTTCAACAAAACCGAAGATCTGACCACGGTCTACGCCAGCTTCGAAGGGCTGTATAAATTCACCCAGGCCACGCAGGTGGAGTACATCCTCGCCTTCCACGACTATGACAACAGCCGTGATGACACCGACAACCGTAAGAACTACAACGCCATCGTGCGCCCGATGCACTGGTGGAACGACGTTCACTCCACCTGGCTGGAAGCGGGCTGGCAGCACGTAGATTACGACAACGGCGGCGACAACAAGGGCTGGAAGCTGACCCTGTCGCAGAACATGTCTATCGCCATGGGGCCGGAGTTCCGTCCGATGCTGCGCTTCTACGTGACCGGCGGCAAAGTGGACAACGAACGCACCGCGCGCGTGAACAACACCAAAGATGAGACGCTGGACGACTTCAACGTCGGCGCGATGTGGGAGGCGTGGTTCTAAGGTCAACAACATGCCGGGTGGCGCTACGCTTACCCGGCCTACGATTTTCCCCCTCTCCCCGTGGGAGAGGGCCGGGGTGAGGGCATCAGGCCGCACACAACCATGCTATGCTGTTGGCCAATTAACGACAACATAACAGGGGAGAACATGGGTTCCACACGCAAAGGGATGCTCAACGTCCTGATCGCCGCCGTTTTATGGGGCAGTTCCGGGGTTTGCGCGCAGTACATCATGGAGAAAAGCCACATTTCTTCACCTTACCTGACCATGGTTCGCCTGCTGTTTACCGGCGTGATCCTGCTGACGCTCTCCTTCGTTCACGGCGACAAGATTTTCTCGGTCATCAAAAACCGCAAGGACGCCCTCAGCCTGCTGTTTTTCTCACTGGTTGGCGCGCTCACCGTGCAGCTCACCTTCCTGCTGACGATTGAAAAATCCAACGCCGCTACGGCCACCGTGCTTCAGTTCCTGTCGCCAACCATCATCGTGGCGTGGTTCGCCCTGGCGCGGAAGAAGCGTCCCGGCATGTTTGTCCTGTCGGCGATTTTGACATCGCTTGTGGGTACCTTCCTGCTGGTGACCCACGGCGACCCGACGTCGCTCTCCATCTCGCCTGCCGCACTGTTCTTCGGTATCGCCTCGGCGTTTGCTGCGGCGTTTTACACCACCTATCCATCAACGCTTATCGCCCGCTACGGCACGCTGCCGATTGTCGGCTGGAGTATGTTGATTGCGGGACTAATGCTGACGCCGTTCTACGCCGGACGCGGCACCACCTTCGCCATTGACGGCGGCCTGCTGCTGGCGTTTTTCTACCTGGTGGTGATTGGCACCGCGCTGACGTTCAGCCTGTATCTGAAGGGCGCGCAGATGATCGGCGGGCCGAAGGCAAGCATTTTGAGCTGCGCCGAACCCCTGAGCAGCGCGCTGCTGTCGGTGGTTTTGCTGGGGGTGGCATTCACCCTGCCGGACTGGCTGGGAACGCTGCTGATTGTGTCGTCGGTGGTGCTGATTTCGATGGATTCACGCAGAAGGGTTAAGGCATCGGCTTAAGCGAATGTCCCCTCTCCCCGGCCCTCTCCCCAAAGGGGCGAGAGTGAAAAGACAGCACCGAGCAGTCCCCTCTCCCCTGCGGGGAGAGGGTTAGGGTGAGGGGAGAATTGACTACTTCGCCTTAACCTTCCCCGCCACCAGCAGCGCGGTCAGCAGCATCAGCGTACCGGAGATCACCAGCGGTGACGTCAGCCCCAGATGGTCGAGCGCTACGCCGCCCACCGCCGCGCCGCAGGTGTTCGCCAGCTGGATCACCGCCACCTGAATCGACCCGGCTTTTTCCGCCTGATCGGCAAGCGAGCGGGTGATCCACGTCGACCAGCCCACCGGCACCAGCGCAAAGGCAAAGCCCCAGACAATCGCAATCGCCGATGCGACCCACTTGTCGCTGCCCCACAGCACCAGCACCGCGGCACTGATCGCCAGCACCAGCGGCGCACCCGCCAGCGCCACCTTCAGGGAGCGCTTCAGGAACTGAGACGACAGTGAGGTGCCGACGAAGCTGGCGATACCGAAGCTCAGCAGCACCAGCGTCAGGCCATCCACGTCAAAGCCCGCCATGGTCATATACACCGGGCGAATATAGGTAAAGAAGGCAAACTGCCCGGCAAAGGCCATGAAGATGGCGGTCATCCCCGCCAGCACGCCCGGACGCTTGAGCAGCGCGAACATGTTCTGTTTGTGGTGCGCCGCTTCACCCGGCAGAGACGGTAGCGCTTTCCACACCCAGATAATGCACAGCACGCCCATCACTGCCGCCGCGTTAAAGACGTTACGCCAGCCGATAATCCCACCAAGGAAGCTGCCCAGCGGCGCGGCAATCACCAGCGCAATAGAGACCGCGCCGAAGATAACGGACAGCGCTTTTGGCACGGTGCGCGCGGGCACCAGGCGCATGGTCAGCGAGGCCGACATCGCCCAGAAGCCGCCTAACCCCAGCCCCAGGCAGGCGCGACCCAGCAGCAGCAGGGTGAAGCTTTCAGCGAAAGAGACCAGCAGGCAGGAGAGCGTCAGCAGCACGCTGAACAGGATGACCACTTTACGACGGTCAATGGTGCCAATCGCCTGGGTGATAAACAGGCTGGCGAACATCGCCACAAAGGCGGTGACGGTAACGGACTGCCCCGCCACGCCTTCGGAAATGCCCAGATCCTGCGCCATCGGCGTCAGCAGGCTGACCGGCAGAAACTCAACGGTGATCAGGCAGGCGACGCAGAACGCCACGGAGAAAACCGCCGACCAGTTGGGGCGAGACACCTCTTTGGCCTGCGGCGGAGTCGTGGGCTGGATATGTTCTGTCATGGCATCACCTGAGATAAAAACGTGCGGAAAAGTCGCGCAGTTTATCATCAAAAGTGTGACGGATTTAACGATTTGACAACTTTTGTGGTTTTAGAGGGGATCAGTGCAGATAAAACACACCTTCTTCCGGCAGAAATAGCTGGTTATAGCGCAGCTGGAAGGCGTTCAGCTCCTGCGGATCGGGCTCCATTTCGCGCATAAAGCCAAGTGCCAGTCGAATTTGCGCATCGGTAATGGGTGCGGCAAGGCGGGCTTTACGCAGCATACGGTGCCAGGTATGCAGATTCTCTTCACTGCCGTCGACAATGCAGACCTGCCAGATGAGCAGCACCTGCGCCGCATTTTGCAGATGTGCCTCGTCGGGGCGCTCAAGGTAGCGGATAAACTCATTGCCCGGCGTTTTACCGAACTGATCGATCATCGACTCGACTGGCATCGGGGTGATGCCCAGCCGCTCGCTTAAAAGTTTGATGGCGCGGCGGGAGTCTGAGGTCAGGACACGAAATCCAACCACAAATACCACGGCAAGCGTTGCCAGCATTATCCAGACCATGCGTTCTCCTTAGACTAGCCGCCCATCATAGCGGGAAACGCAGCGCGTCAACAGCGGGAACGGCCAGAATAGTGAACCGAAAAAAGCTGGATAATTGCGATGAAAGCAATCCCGCGCAGGCGTGGCTGCGCGGGCTGTTGCTGGAGACCCGTCAGCGCGCCTGAAGCCCTTTCAGCAGCGCGTCGTGGAAACGTTCAGGATCCTGCATCTGCGGCGCGTGGCCCATGTCGTTAAACTCGACCAGCGTCGCGTGCGGAATGCGCTCCGCCGTCTCTTTGCCCAGCACCGCGTAATTGCCGAGCGTCTTGCGGATCTCCGGTGGGGCGAGATCTTTCCCGATGGCGGTATTGTCCTTCGTGCCGATCATCAATAATACCGGCATCTTCAGCTCGCTAAATTCATAGACAACCGGCTGGGTATAAATCATGTCGTAGAGCAGCGCCGAGTTCCACGCCACGCGAGCTTTGCCCGGCCCGTTGTTCAGCCCGGCGAGCATAGTGACCCAGCGCTCGTACTCCGGTTTCCACTCCCCGGCGTAGTAGGTGTTTTTCTCGTACTGACGAATACCGTCGGCGCTGACTTTCAGCTCGCGCTGGTACCACTGGTCGACCGTAATATGCGGCACGCCGCGCGCTTTCCAGTCTTCCAGACCAATCGGGTTCACCATCACCAGCTGCTCTACCTGCTGCGGCCACATCAACGCATAGCGGGTTGCCAGCATGCCGCCGGTCGAATGTCCTATAACCGTCACGCGCTCGACGCCCAGCGTTTTCAGCAGCGCGTGGGTGTTATCCGCCAGCTGCTGGAAGGTGTACTGGTAATGCTCCGGCTTGGTGGATTTACAAAAACCAATCTGGTCAGGGGCGATCACGCGGTAACCACCGGCCGACAGCGCGCGGATAGTGCCGTCCCAGGTGCCAGCACAGAAGTTTTTGCCGTGCATCAGCACCACGGTGCGGCCGTTGGGTTTTTCCGGTTTCACGTCCAGGTAAGCCATATCCAGAGGCTGGTTCTGCGAGGTAAAGGTAAAGTGTTTTACCGGCCAGCCGTAGTCAAAACCTTCCAGCTTCTCGCCGTAGGTGGGGGCATCCGCGGCCATTGCGGGGGACGCCAGCGCCATCAGCAGCGCAAGGCAGGATAATCGTCGGGTTAACATGCAAGCTCTCCGTTAGCAAAAGGGCTAAGGCTGCACGAAAGGCGGCAGCAAAAACACTGTAGAGCATAGAGAGGAGCGAGTGTGTAAAGCGGAGTAAAGGTAGGCCGTGCAAAATAAAAAAGCCCGGCATCACACACCGGGCAAAGAAGTTACCTGCACACTCAGGCTACTTTTAATTTCTGCGCACGATTCTCACGGCGGATCTTACGCTCTTCCAGCACCGCAACCATCGCCATCAGGACGATACAGCCAATCGCGGCGGCATCCAGCGCGGCGAAGGTGCCCGCCCAGCCGGTAAGGCCGAAAATCGGCGTGCCGTCGGCGATCATCCCCAGACCCAGCTTGGCGAAGCTGTCGCCGATCAGGTAGGCGAAGGTGCCCTTAATCCCATCGGCGGCGCCGATCGCTTTTTTCGGGACGAAGCCCACTGCCGCCACACCGATCAGTAATTGCGGACCAAATACCAGGAAGCCGAGCGCGAACAGGGACGCCAGGTAAATGTACTGGTTGCTGGCGTGCTGGTAGACGCCAAGGGTGGCGATAATCAGCGCCAGCGCGACGCAGGCCACCAGCGCGCGGCGGCCATTGGCGAGGTCGGAGAGCCATCCCCACAGCAGCGTGCCGACCAGCGCGCCCACTTCAAACAGGGTGAAGCCCTGAATCGCCACTTCTTTAGAAAGCTTCAGCTCCTGGAAGGCATACACTGTGGACCACTGGTCGATACCAATGCGCACCACGTACAGGAAGATGTTCGAGAAACAGAGCAGCCAAATCACTTTGTTTTTCAGCACGTACTCAACAAAGATCTGCCATTTGGACATCTCGTTTTCTTCGGTCTCTTTGTCCTCTTCGCTGATCTCTTCCCCGAACAGCTCTTCGGCTTTGCCGAGGCCGTACGATTCCGGGGAATCGCTGCCGTAGCGCAGGCCGATAAAGCCAACAATCAGGGCAATAATCGACGGGAAGATAAACATGCCGATGACGTGACCGTCGAACAGGTAGTTCGCGCCGAACAGCGCCACGCCTGCCGCACCCGCTCCGCCGAGGTTGTGGGAGATGTTCCACATGCCGAGGTACGACCCCCGCTTGCGGCGCGGCGTCCATTTGGTGATGGTGGAGTAGCTGCACGACCCGCCGGTGCTCTGGAAGAAACCGCTCAGGGCGTAAAAGGCGATCATCAGGAACAGGCTGACGGAGCCCGCGCCCATGCTGGCGCTGAAGCCGAGCATACAGATGGCAGAGAGGATCAGCATAAACGGCAGGAACTGCTTGGTGTTTTTGCCGTCCGCATAGTAGGAAACAACGGTTTTCCCCACGCCATAGGTGATGGAGAAGCCCAGGCCAATCATCCCCAACTGCGTCATGCTCAGCCCGTAGGTGGAGATCATGTCGTTCTGCGCGATGTTAAAGTTTTTGCGGATCAGGTACATAGTCAGGTAGCCGATGAAGACCACCAGATAGGACTGCATGAACGGTTTGAACCACATTTTGCGCCGCACATCGAGCGGCAGATCCAGGGTCGGCTTGCGCACCTGATTTAAGAAGGCCAGCATGACTGAGTTACTCCTGAGCTGATTTTTGCAGCATTGTAAAAACCAGCCAGGAGAGATGCCTGAGACAGCGTCCAGGTGAAACCGGGAAAATTTCTTAGTTTTGCGCGACTCGACAGCAAAAGGTGAGGCGCGTCACGCTTCGCGCGGTGCCTGCGCGTGCAAAAACGGCAGCAACAGCAGGGCGGAGATGCCCGCCGCGATGGCGATCACCGCGAAGAACCCGCTCCAGTGCCAGATGTCGATCACCCGCGCCAGCGGCCAGCCGGAGAGCGATGCGCCGAGGTAGGCAAACAGCCCGACAAAGCCCGTCGCCGCGCCTGCCGCCTCTTTGTGGGAGCACTCTGCCGCCGCCATGCCGATCAGCATCTGCGGGCCAAAGACGAAAAAACCGATGGTGAAGAAGCACGCCGCCTGCATCACGTAGCTGGCGAACGGCATCAGCCACAGCGAGCCGACGGAGAGCAAAATTCCGGCGGCGAAAATCAGGTTCATCGGCCCGCGATTGCCGTTGAAGAGCTTGTCCGAGCCCCAGCCCGCCACCAGCGCGCCGATAAACCCGCCCAGTTCAAACATGGTCACCGCCGAGTTGGCGGTCACCAGATCCACACCGAGCGTCTCGGACATGTACAGGTTGCCCCAGTCGTTGATGGCCGCGCGCACCACGTAGACCAGCACGTAGCAGAGCGACAGCAGCCAGATGTAGGGGTTTTTCAGTACGTATTTGGTGAGGATCTGCTGGCGGGACAGCCCGGCCCCCTCCTGCTGCTGGGCGATCTCCATCTCGTCGTGCCGCCAGTCGCCCACCGGTGGAAGGCCGACGGTTTGCGGCCTGTCGCGCAGGCGCCAGCAGAGGAACAGCCCGGCGATAATTGCCAGGCCACCGGCAATCATCATCCCCGCACGCCAGCCGTAGTGCAGCGCGGCAGCCCCCACCACCATCGGGATCAGCGCCCCGCCGACGTTATGCGCGGTATTCCATATCGCCCACCAGCCGCCGCGCTCGTTGCGTGAGTACCAGGCGGTGAGCAGGCGGGCGCAGACCGGCGCGCCCCAGCCCTGGAAGAAGGCGTTCAGCGCCCACAGCAGGGCGAAGGCCCAGAGCGAGGTGGAGAAGCCAAACAGGATGTTCACCACGCCGGTGGCGATCAGCCCAACGCCCATGAAATAGCGCGCATTGGAGCGGTCGCTGACGATGCCGGAGAAGAACTTCGACAGACCGTAGGTGATGTAAAACAGCGTCGCCAACAGGCCGATGTCGGTGCGCGCCATCACGCCGCTGGCGAGGATCTCCGGCGCGGCGGCGTTGAAGCTTTTGCGGGTGAAGTAGAACAGCGCGTAGCCGAGCCAGATAGTGACCAGGATATGACGTCGCCAGTAGCGGTAGCGGGCGTCGATTTCCGCTTTGTTGCCTAGCGGGGCGGCGCTGGCGGGGGTTTTAAACATGGTGCGTCCTTAACGGCAAACTGACGCTGACGCGCGTCCCGTGGGTGCAGGAGATTGTCAGCGTGCCGCCGAGCGCCTTCACGCGCTCGCGCATGCCCGCCAGGCCAAAGCCCTGTTGGCCGGATCCCGGCGGCAGGCCGCAGCCGTCGTCTTCAATCACCAGCATCAAGCGCTCGTCCTGCTGCCAGCCCTGGATCGTGACCGCGCGGGCACTGGCGTGTTTGACGATGTTGTTCAGCCCCTCCTGACAGACGCGGAACAGCGTCACGCGCTGACCTTCGCTCAGGATAGCTTCATTGATGCGCCAGTCGAGATGGCTGACTATCCCGCGGCTTTCCAGCTCCATCTCGCGCATCAGGGAACGCACCGCCTGCTCCAGGGACAGATCGTCAAGCTGGCGCGGGCGCAGCCGCCCTAACAGGCGGCGAACGGAGTCATAGACACCCAGCGAAAGCTGTTCGATATGCGCCCCGCCCTGCTTCACACCCGTGTTTTCTGCCGCCAGGCGCTGGACAATGCCCGCCTGGGTGCGGATGGCAGTGATGGTCTGGCCGATGTCATCGTGCAGCTCGCGGGCAACCTCCTGGCGCACGCTCTCTTCCGTCTCCAGCAGACGCTCCGCCAGACGGCGATTGCGCGCCAGCTCGGCTTGCAGAGACTGGTTCAGCTCGCGCAGGCGCTGGATGCCCGCCCCCAGCAGCAGCCCGGTCAGGCTCTGGGCCAGCAGCGAGAGCAGCAGATCTACCGGATGATCGTGCCAGGTCTGGCTGGCGATCAGCGCGATGGCGTTCATCAGGGTCGCGATCAGCGCCCCCTGCCAGCCGTAGTGCCAGGCGAGGGCGATGATCGGCAGCGCCAGACAAAACGGCGTGAAGCGTGATAATTCAGCGGGCAGACCAAGCTGCAACCACAGGCTCACCACAAACAGCAGCAGATACCAGATCAGGTGCCGGGCGCGCCAGTTCACCGGCTGGGAGACCAGCGCCGGGCCGAGCGGCTGCCAGACGGTGCTGGTGAGGTAGTGCCAGAAAACGAGGCAGGTCGGTGCCAGCGTCAGGCCGCCGGTGAGGGTCAGCAGAAGGGCGTTGAGCATCTCCTTCTCGCCGACCCACGGAAGCGACTGCAGCAGCGCGGCGGCAATCAGCGCCGCCCCCTGACGCAGCAGCGTGCGCCAGTCGCGCTGGTGACGGTAGCGGGAAATCAGGGCGACCGGGAGAAGCGTAAGCAGGCTTCCGGTCATCAATAAAGGCAGATGCGCCAGCGCCACTTCCTGCGCCAGCCAGATCAGCATCAGCCACTCTGCACCGAGCAAAACGGGCCAGTATCCGCGCGGGCACTGAAGCATCAGTCCCAGACGCAGGCCAAAGGGGAACAGCAGCACCGCCAGCTCCGGGCGTTCCACCAGATGCAGGCTGATGCTCCACAGGCAGAACCATGCGGCGGAGAAGATAAAAAAGCTGGCGACGACGGCGATCAGCCGTGAAAAAACGGGACTCATTGCCAGCTGTCAAACATACGGCGCGCCAGCTCGACATCGTTACTGACGTTGAGTTTTTCCATCAGGTTGGCGCGATGAACATGCACGGTTTTCGGGGACAGATCCAGCTCCGCGGCAATCTCTTTTACCGACATGCCCTGGGCAAGTTTCTCTGCCACCTGACGCTCGCGTCTGGTGAGCGGATCCTGCCGTCCCGCCGCCAGCTTGATGGCGATATCCGGCGTCAGGTAGCAGCCGCCGGTGGATACGGTGCGCACGGCGGCAATCAGCTCGTCGGGGCTACAGCGTTTAGAGAGGAAGCCGCGCGCGCCCGCGTTGAGCGCCTGCTCGACCAGCGCCGGGCTGTCGTGGACCGAGAGCATAATGGTCGCCATCCCTTTCGGCAGCTGGCTTAACAGCTCCAGCCCGGAGAGATCCGGCATTGAGATGTCGCAGATACAGACCTGCACCCCGCGTCCCGGCAGGCCCGCCAGCGCCTCGCGACCGGAGCCAAACTCGGCCACGACCTGAAAATCCGGTTCGAGGTTTAAAAGCTGGGCAAAGCCGGAGCGGACGATAAGGTGGTCGTCGATAAGGGCGATGGTGGTCATGGTTTGATCCTGATGCGTGAACACGCCGGATGGCGGCGTAAACGCCTTATCCGGCCTACGTGTAACGTCCTTGCAGGCTGGATAAGCGCAGCGCCATCCGGCAAAAGCCTTTTACCTTAAGTGATTTACTCGAAAAACACCGCAATTTTGTTAAACATGGTGGGATCGGACTGGTTGCGTGCCACTTTGGTGACATCTTCCAGCTTGTCGATCTGCGCCATCATCTGCTCCAGACGCTGGTCGTCGTTCACCAGTAGCCAGATGCGGCTGTGCTCGCTGCCCTGAATCGGCAGGCACAGAATGCCTTCCACGTTAAACGCCCGTCGGGCAAACAGCCCGCAGACGTGGGTCATGACGCCAGGGTGGTTGCGGACGGTGAGTTCCAGAATGACATTATCACATTGTTTCTGCATGGCTTATTCCCCCACCATCTCAGTATTGGCCGCACCCGGCGGCACCATCGGATACACTTTTTGTTGCGCGTCGATACGCACGTGGATCAGCGCCGGGCCAGGGCGAGAAATCGCATCCTGCAACGCCGCGTGGGCATCTTCTTCGGCGTTCAGATCGCAGGTGTGCAGGCCAAAACCAGCGGCAATCTGCATGAAGTTGATCATCCCCGGATAGGTCGCCGCAAACACGCCCTGCTTATAGAACAGGCTCTGCTGCTGGTGTACCAGGCCCAGCGCCTCGTTGTTCATCAGAATGATTTTGACGTCTAACTGGTTTTCGGCTGCGGTGGCCATCTCCTGAATGTTCATCATCAGGCTGCCGTCACCGGAGAAGCAGATCACCTTACGGTCCGGGTTGGCGAGCGCCGCGCCAACCGCTGCTGGCAGGCCGAAGCCCATGGTGCCAAGGCCGCCGGAGGTCAGCCACTGGCGCGGGCGGTTAAGCGGATACGCCTGGGCGGTCCACATCTGATGCTGGCCGACGTCGGTGGTGATAATCGCGCTGTCATCCACGCAGGCGGCAACGGCGTTGATAAGGCCATAGTGGCTCAGCGGGTCGCCCTCGGTTGGGATAGCGCCCGGGAACTCGCGTTGCAGATCGGCCACCAGCTGGCGCCAGTCGGCGCGGTCGTTTGCCTCCGTCTGTGGGATCAGCTGTGCCAGCACCTCGGCCACATCGCCCTGAATCGCCACGTGCGGCTGCTTGATTTTACCCAGCTCGGCGCGGTCGATATCCACGTGAATGATTTTGGCGTTCGGGCAGAACTCCTCGGTTTTGCCGATCGCCCGGTCATCAAAACGCGCCCCCATAACAATCAGCAAATCCGCCTCTTGCAGGATGTAGTTGGTGCTGCGCGCGCCGTGCATGCCCAGCATCCCTAAAGACAATGGGTGCGCTTTTGGCAGCATGCCGAGCGCCATCAGGGTCATGGTGGTAGGCAGGCTGGCTTTTTCAGCGAACTGACGGATTTCATCCGCGGCGTTGATCGCCCCGCCGCCCAGATAGAGCACCGGGCGTTTCGCCGCGTTAATCATGGCGGCGGCATCGCGCACGCTCTCAGCGCTGAATTCCGGCGCCGGGGCACGCTCGCCCGGCTCCGGCAGCACGTCGATCTCAATTTCTGCGGTCTGGACATCCTTAGGAATGTCTATCCACACCGGACCCGGGCGGCCAGACTGGGCAATGCGAAACGCATCGCTGATCACCTGAGGCAGCTCGCTGATATCGCGAACTAAATAGTTATGTTTGGTGATGGGGATAGAGATACCGTAGGTATCCACTTCCTGGAACGCATCGGTACCGATCATCGAGGACGGCACCTGGCCGGTAATGCAGATCAGCGGAATGGAGTCGAGGCGCGCATCGGCGATGGCGGTCACCAGGTTAGTGGCGCCCGGCCCGCTACAGGCCATACAGACCGCTGGTTTACCCTGGGTACGCGCCATGCCCTGAGCGATAAAGCCTGCGCCCTGCTCGTGGCGCGCCAGCACGTGGCGGATCTGTGTGCTTTGGCTTAACGCATCATACAGCGGCAGCACGGTCCCACCCGGGATGCCCGCAACGGTGGTGATGCCCTGTCGTTCCAGTAAATGAACAATCAGCTGCGCGCCTGTAAAACGCGTTTTTGTGGATGTTGTGCCCGAACTTGCCATGCTCCAGTCCTTTTCTTCTGGGCCGACTTTCCGGGGAGGCTCTTAAACGAAAAACCCCGCCCGGTTTGCGCCGGCGGGGTTTTGGATTCGTGTGTTGATCCAGTCCCTACGGCGCATTGCCGACGACCACCACCACACGCACGACGACCACTGCGGCAGGTTGCGCAGTTTTTAGTAGGGTCGACGTGAAGATGGATGAAGTCATTGGGGACCTGTGTTTGGAATCATTGATAGAATTTATACAAACACAGGTTTTCGGATGTGACAATGGAAATATTTTCAACTGCGCAAAAATGCGTCAGGGATCACGTTTTGTTTGTTGGGCGATGACACTCAATAAAGGGTTTTTACTCACTCAATAAATAGCGCAGGTGATACCCCAAATCTGGCCGCCAGCTTTTTAATATGGTTCAGAGTAAGCTGTCTCTGACCATTCAGAACTCGTGAAACCATCGATTTACTACCAATTTCATCCTTAAAATCCGATATCGTCAGATTGTATTGATCCATCAAGGTTCTCAAAACTGCAATTCCGACGGGAACGGACTCCATCTCCTTGCGTAATGCGACTATCTCTGGCCGATTAGCTTCGTAATGGCTAATTCTGGCGCAAACAATATCCAGCAAGGGGCTATTGGGCTCGTTCATAAGGAGATACTCAACCAGCTCAAGCGCATCCTTATAATCTTTCTCGCTCGGCTGTTCACCCAGTAAAGGAACGGCCGCAACAAGGGCGTGCGTAGCTTTCATTGCATCAGCGACGATCATCATTTCTTCCCCTTAGTGCGATGTTTCTCCGTAAAACGGTCATATTCCTTATGAGTAAAAACATGGCGCACATAAAACTTTTGGCTTTCAAAGAATATGAGAGCCACTACTCTGAGATTGTTATTTGCAATATCAATAACATAATGCTTATCAAGATACTTGAAGTTATCCAGCGTTGGGAAAAGTTTTCTCAGTGCAGCGGGCGTCGGGCAGTGGCTCTTTTCAATAACTCGTCCTAAAAAGAGAAGCTCTTCTCTGTATTGCGGGAACTGGCTTACCGCATCCAAAATTGCCTTCATTGAGATTAAATGCATCCTGCTTGCCTGCCGCGTCCGTTGCCATTATGGCAACGATAACACCTATTGCCAATAAGTCAACGGAGGATACTATTTTCACTTCGTCAGAAAACAAAAAACCCCGCCTAAGCGAGGTTTTTATCAGGGTTGTGCGGTTGGTTGCCGCAGAACACACTGTGTTACGTCAACGCGAAAAGTATACGCGATCGAAGACGAACGCGCAATTCCGGCACGGATTTTGACGTTTTTGAGTATGGATCGCCTTCCAAAATTTGTCCATAAAATACTGTTCATGCATACAGTATTTATCTATACTGAGGGTGTTCGCAGTGAGCGAGGGGGCCGCAGTTTACCGGCGCAACGAAGTCCTGGCTGAAACGGGTGGTGCCGTCAGTGCCTTAACCCCTGAAGTGAGCACACTGTGTTACGTCAATCCAGGTGCTGGCCACAGGCGGCGGAAAGGTACGCCAGCATCGTGCTCCTTTTAACCAAAAGGAGACGCGTATGAGCGTCGTGGATATGGTCATACTTGTCCTCAAACTCATTGTTGCTGTATTGCAACTGCTTGATGCTGTCCTGAAATACGTTAAGTGATTCAGGTTCAAGTCGCACCTGAGAGGGGCGGGCAACCGCCCCTCTTTAATAACGAGGGAATGCTATGTCGCGTCTGTTAATTGAGCCTGTTACGCCTGATGAACCGGGCTATATCGCCCTGAAGGCCGAGAGTATCGCGTTAAATTTCAATATGCTGCGCAGGCTGGAAGAGAACTGGCAGCGCGGTGAGAATCGCTTTAACGCGCCGGGTGAAAAGCTGCTGGGTGCGTTTCTTAACGGCAGGCTGGTGGGCGTGTGCGGTCTAAATCGCGATCCATTCAGCCAGCAGCCGCGCGCCGGACGTATTCGTCATCTCTACGTCAGCGAAAAGTGCCGTGGGCTGGGGATTGGAAAACAACTTTTGACCGTGGTGATGGCGGATGCCAGCATCTGGTTTGATTTTCTTAATACCCATGCGCCGGAAACCGCGTACGGATTTTATCATCGGGCGGGCTTCAGGCTGGTGTCAGACGAGCCCCGGGTGACGCACCGCCTTTTTTGCGCAGTGTAAGCGGCTGGCAGCCTCGACGGGGGAATGTTACAGTTGGATGACATTTCACCAACCGATCCGCCATGTCCATCACCGTTTTCTGCATTTTACTGTTCGCCGCACTGCTGCATGCCAGCTGGAACGCCATCGTTAAAGCCGGAACGGACAAGCTCTACTCGGCGATCGGGGTCAGCGGTTCAGCCGCGCTTATTGCGCTGATTTTACTCCCCTTCTCGCCCCAGCCGACTGCCGCAAGCTGGCCATATTTGTTCGTCTCCTGTGCGTTACACTGCTCGGCGGCGTCGGGACGATGGGATCTTACGGTCTGGCACTCTGGGCGATGACTCAGGCGCCGCTGGCGGTGGTCGCCGCACTACGTGACACCTCTATTCTCTTCGGCGCATTCATCGCATTTGTGCTTTTAAAAGAGAAGGTTGTGGGCCTGCGCATCGCGGCGGCGCTGGGTATTGCAGCCGGTGCGGTCCTGCTGCGCCTGGCGTAATTCGCTGGCAACATTAGTTGCCGATCTTGTTTACAAATCCTGCCTTCACGCCTTCTGTCATTCATCACAGTAATGCTTAAATTGTCATCTCTCTGTGGTAGATTCCTCGCGCATTTATGGGAATGCGTAGTCACTTATTCTTTATTTATCTCTTTTGGCAAAAGTATTCAGCGACATGAAAAAGCAACGGAACGTGAACTTATTGTTGATGCTGGTGTTACTGGTGGCCGTCGGGCAGATGGCGCAAACCATCTACATTCCGGCGATTGCCGATATGGCAAAAGATCTGAGCGTCCGCGAAGGTGCAGTACAGAGCGTGATGGCAGCCTACCTGCTGACCTATGGCGTTTCACAGCTGGTTTATGGTCCCCTGTCCGATCGCGTCGGGCGTCGTCCGGTCATTCTGGTGGGCATGAGCATTTTCATGGTGGCGACGGTGATTGCCATTACTACGCACAGCCTGACCATCCTGATTGCCGCCAGCGCCCTCCAGGGCGTGGGCACCGGCGTCGGCGGGGTCATGGCGCGTACCCTGCCGCGTGATATGTACCAGGGCACCCAGCTTCGCCACGCCAACAGTCTGTTAAATATGGGCATTCTGGTCAGCCCGCTGCTCGCCCCGCTGATTGGGGGTCTGCTGGACACCGTCTGGTCCTGGCGCGCCTGTTACGCCTTCCTGCTGGTGCTGTGCATTATTGTCACCTTCAGCATGGCGCGCTGGATGCCGGAAACACGTCCGCAGGACGCGCCGCGCACGAAGCTCATCGCCAGCTACAAAACGCTGTTCGGTAATGGGTCGTTTACCTGTTATCTGTTGATGCTAATCGGCGGCCTGGCGGGCATTGCGGTGTTTGAAGCCTGTTCCGGCGTGCTGCTGGGCGCAGGTCTTGGCCTGAGCAGCATGGTGGTGAGCATTTTGTTTATTCTGCCGATCCCGGCGGCGTTCTTCGGCGCATGGTTCGCCGGACGTCCGAACAAACGCTTCTCTACGCTGATGTGGCAGTCGGTGATCAGCTGTCTGCTGGCCGGGCTGATGATGTGGATCCCGGGGCTGTTTGACGTGATGTCGGTCTGGACGTTGCTCATCCCGGCGGCACTGTTCTTCTTCGGCGCAGGCATGCTGTTCCCGCTCGCCACCAGCGGCGCAATGGAGCCGTTCCCGTTCCTCGCGGGCACGGCAGGCGCGCTGGTCGGCGGTTTACAGAATATCGGTTCCGGCGCGCTGGCCTGGCTTTCGGCTATGATGCCGCAGACCGGGCAGGCGAGTTTGGGCCTGCTGATGACCCTGATGGGGCTGCTGATTTTGCTGTGCTGGCTGCCGCTGGCGTCGCGCGTCCCGCATCACGAACAGCCGGTTTAACCGCATGATGGCCCGGCTTCTCGCCGGGCTTTTCACACACGGGCGCAATCATCGCCTGTAATAACGGCTCTGGCGCAGGCCGCCAGGCACCCTCTTCCCCGTCGTAAAACTGGAAGTCCGCGTTAAGCGCATACGGGATTTTCGCCTTTTGCAGCTCGCAGGCCATAAAGTTGGCGAAGGCCATTTGCGAAGCGGTTGGCGTGAGGTGGTTTGACTCCCCCACGCCCCAGCCCCCGACCCAGCTAACGTGCCCGGTTTTTTGCTGCCAGTGCAGCGCGGCATTGATTCGGTTACGGATAGCCGCTTTCTCAGCCACGGTTCCGGACGTCCACGGGTATTTGCCGTTCGTTTTCAGCGGACCCCAGGGGAAAATATGCCATTCCGCCAGCAGGTAATTCTGGCTGTGTGCGGGCAGCTTCAGGCTGGATAAATCCTCCGGCGCGGCGCGCAGACGAGGGGCGATAAAAATCATGCGGCTGGCATCAATGGCGTGAATGTCTTTGATCGCTTTCTCATACACCCGGTTGAGCGAAGCAACGTTGTGGTTGAGCTTGTCCGCCGGTTCGTAGATCAGGTCAAACCCCAGCAACGGCGAGCGCTGACCAAAATAGTGCGCCACGGCAATCCACCAGTTGATCACCGCTTTTTCGGTATCCGCTTTCGGATCGTTTTTATATTCATCGGCCTGATAGGCGATGATGGGGATGACGCCGTATTGCTCGCAAGCCTCCACCAGCTTACGCAGGTGAATCAGCCGCGCTTCCGTCGGTTCGCCCGCCACCCGAATACGGACATGATGTATGCCTTTCGCCTGGAAATCACGGACCACCAACGGGTCGAATTCGCGTATACCGCGCTCGGTGCGGGCCCAGTCGACATCCATTCCGACGCCCAACATCTGCGCGTAACGGGCAGCCGTCAGGGGTGGCTCAGCGGCACAGGCCCAGCCGGAAGCGAGCGCTAACACGGTGACAATTAACGGCTTTAACACGACGCCCCTTGCAAATAATCAAATGCTTTACTCTGTATTTAGCATGCTTTTTCACAATTGGTGTAGAGTCAAAACGAACTAAATTCTGAGACAGATTATGAAAACGACTGACCTGACCGGCCTCATTGACCGGTTTCCGCTGCTGGCGGATTTGATTGCCCTGAAAGAGATCACCTGGCTTAATCCGAACACCACGACGCTGGCGGAAGGGTTGCCATATGTCGGGCTGACCAAAGCCGACGTGGACGACGCGCATGCGCGCCTGAAACGCTTCGCGCCGTATCTGGCGAAAGCCTTCCCGGAAACGGCGGCAACGGGCGGGATTATCGAATCCGAACTGGTCGCGATCCCGGCGATGCAAAAGCGGCTGGAGAAAGAGTCTGGCAAGGCCATTCCAGGCACGCTGCTGCTGAAAAAAGACAGCCATCTGCCGATTTCCGGCTCCATTAAAGCGCGCGGCGGTATCTATGAGGTGCTGGCCCATGCGGAAAAACTGGCGCTGGAAGCCGGGTTGCTGAGCGTTGAAGATGACTACAGCATCATGCTGGAGCCACGCTTTAAAGCCTTCTTCAGCCAGTACAGCATCGCGGTGGGTTCAACCGGCAACCTGGGGGTGTCCATCGGCATTATGAGCGCGCGCATCGGCTTTAAGGTCACGGTGCATATGTCCGCAGACGCCCGCGAGTGGAAGAAAGCCAAACTGCGCAGCCACGGCGCGATCGTCGTGGAATATGAGCAGGATTATGGCGTGGCGGTGGAGCAAGGGCGCAAAGCGGCGGAAAGCGATCCAAACTGTTTCTTTATTGACGATGAGAACTCACGCACGCTGTTCCTGGGCTATGCGGTTGCAGGTGAGCGCCTGAAAGCGCAGTTTGCCGCGCAGGGGCGCGCGGTGGATGCTGAACATCCGTTGAATGTCTATCTGCCGTGCGGCGTCGGCGGCGGCCCCGGCGGCGTGGCGTTTGGCCTGAAGCTGGCCTTTGGCGATAACGTCCACTGTTTCTTCGCCGAGCCCACGCACTCCCCGTGCATGCTGCTGGGCGTTTACACCGGGCTGCACGATGAAATCGCCGTGCAGGATCTGGGTATTGATAACGTGACGGCGGCGGACGGTCTGGCGGTAGGTCGCGCGTCTGGCTTCGTGGGCCGCGCGATGGAGCGTCTGCTTGACGGGTTCTATACCCTCGCCGATCAAAGCATGTACGACCTGCTCGGCTGGCTGGCGCAGGAAGAAGGCATTTGTCTGGAGCCGTCGGCGCTGGCGGGGATGGCCGGGCCGGTACGCATAACGGCGAATGCTAACACTACACACCTGGTCTGGGCGACCGGCGGCGGCATGGTGCCGGAAGACGAGATGGCGAAATATTTAGCGAAAGGGAAGTAAATATGCCGGGTGGCGGCTGCGCCTTACCCGGCCTACAGGTGCAAAATTTGTTGAATGTGGGTGACCGCAAACAGCAGTGACAGCGACAGCACGGCCAGGGCGATAAGGAACTTATCCCGCACCGCCTTCGGCTGTACAAAGTCGCTCTGCGCCACGTCCATCAGGTTACGGCTGCGGGTGTAGCGCCATAAAATGATGGCTACCAGCGCCAGCACAACAATGGAGATCCAGAATGGCGCCCCCGTGCGGTGCCAGTTGTGCTTAATGGCAAGCGCGATCAACGCACCATACCCAAGCAGCGTGCGCAGCCAGGCCAGCGAGGTTCGCTCCGGCTGAAGCCCGGGGTCCGCTTCCCGCCGCGCTTTGCGGCTATCCGGCATACAGCACCAGTAACATCACTACGCCCGCAACCATCAGCAAAATCGTACTGATGATGAGCAAACCGCGCGTGTAGGGGAGATCCTGCTTCAGACGCATCGCTTTTTCATTTCTCAGCCAGCGCAGATAGCCATAAATCGCCAGCACGCCGGCAATCAGGCACAGCAGCAGGGCCAGCACTTCGCGAATCAACGGAGTGGCAAAATCGGGGGCGAGCTGATCAAGGCCGACGCCTGCGGCCAGAAAGCCCAGGGCGGTGCGGATCCACGCTAAGAACGTGCGTTCGTTAGCCAGTGAGAAGCGGTAGTCCGGCGCTTCACCGAGGCGGGAAATGTTCATGAAGGTTCCTTGTCGTGCATCATGCAGGCTTCAGCATAGCGTAATTCAGCCAGGACAAGGAGACCGGCATCTGGCGATGCCGGTCAGAAAGATTAGTGCAGCTCTGGCCAGTAATCCTTATTAGCTTCAATCAGATCGTCCAGAATCGCCTTCGCCACCGATGCGCTCGGTACGGTTTTCGACAGGGTAATCGCCTGCCAGAGTTTCTGATACGAGCGCTGCTCCCAGGCGTCCACCACCAGTTTTTCCACCGCCACCTGCTGGCTCATGAGCCCTTTCTGAAAGTGCGGAATATCACCCACGGTCAGCGGCTCCGGTCCGTTGTGGCCGACCAGACACGGAATTTCTACCATCGCGTCGGCGTCAAAATTATGGATAGCCCCATTGTTAGGCACAATCAGCAACATGCGTTCCTGGGTGTTAAAGGCAATCGCGGTCGCCAGATCGACGATGTACGACGCATGTTCGTCGATTTCCAGTTCACCGGCAGAAGAATGACCGGCTTCGATAATCGCCCGGCATGAACTGAATACATGCTTCTCACGGTGATCCATCACTTCATTGGCGCGGGTACGCTCCGGGTTGGAATGGGCGACCACATAGTCCGGGAACAGGTAATACTTCAGGTAGGTGTTCGGCATGGTGTCCGGATCCAGCGCCTGTACGTCTTTGGCCTTGGCGAAGGTATCGTTCCAGCTCGCTTCAGTATGCGCATCTTCCGAAGGTGGAACATAACCGTTTTTCGCCACGTATTCGCGCAATTTCGGCATCAGATCGTATCCGTTCAGATCTTCAATCGACGTCCACCAGCCGAAGTGGTTCAGACCGTAGTAGCGCACGCGCATCTCTTTGCGGTCTTTCA
Source organism: Enterobacter sp. DSM 30060 (assembly GCF_013375955.1). NCBI lineage: Bacteria > Pseudomonadati > Pseudomonadota > Gammaproteobacteria > Enterobacterales > Enterobacteriaceae > Enterobacter > Enterobacter sp. DSM 30060. Next base: position 1,752,155 of record NZ_CP056118.1, on the reverse strand, counting down.
GGCCGACGATTTGCGCCATACGGCCTTCAATGCCGATCGGCATGTCGCAGATGTTGAGGATTTTCGCGTTCGGACGCAGGCGGCGCGTGGCTTCCGCGACAATCGCCGCCGGGTTGGAGTAGTTCAGCATCCAAGCGTTCGGGGAGTACTGCTCCATATAATCTACCAGCTCAAGCACGCCGCCGATGGAGCGCATGCCGTAGGAGATGCCACCCGGCCCGCACGTTTCCTGGCCCAGCACGCCGTGGCGCAGCGGGATTTTTTCATCTTTTTCACGCATCGGGTATTTGCCCACGCGAATATGCGCCATCACGAAATCCACATCGGTAAAGGCTGCTTTCGGATCGGTGGTGTAACTAAATTCAATCTCAGGCGCCTGCTCCCTGAGGATGATTTTGCACGCCTCGGCGATAACCTCCTGACGTGCTCCATCATTGTCATAGAACTTCAGCGCACGCAGCGGGAAACGGTCACGGTTGGCTAACAGCATCAGGACGATACCAGGCGTGAATGTACTGCCGCCGCCTGCAATAACAACTGAGAATTTTTTCATGATATAGCCTCTGTCAGAGTGGTTTGTTCGTTTGTTAAAGGGGTTTTCATCAGCGATTCCAGCTGGTCGCGCACCTGAGGAACGTGCAGACCGACAATCACCTGAATGCCGTTGCCGCGCCGCACCACACCGTGTGCGCCCAGGGCTTTGAAGACGTCGTCGCTTTGGGTTTTCGTCATATCCACCAGGGCGATACGCAGGCGGGTGGCGCAGTTATTGATACTTTCGATATTTGCTGCGCCGCCGAGCGCCTGTAAGAACCCAGCGGCCTGTCCGACCTGCTGGCTGGCTGCTGCCGGGGCGGTGGTTTGCCCACGCGCCGCCTTATAGTCGGCCTTGCTGTAGAGCTTGATTTCGCTCTCTTCCCGGCCCGGCGTTTTTAGATTCAGACGTTCGATAAGCGTCCTGAAGACCACGAAATAGAGAGCGGTGAAGCAGAGGCCGATGCCAATCTGGGTGAATACCGTCGAGGCGTGGTTATGGAACATCGGGATCCAGTTTTGCGGCAGGAACTGGTCCAGCAGACCGCCCCCCATGTTCCCCACCACCCCGAAGGTATACATCACCGTCGCCATCGTTGCGGCCAGCACGGCGTGGATGGCAAACAGCAACGGCGAGATAAACAGGAAGGTGAACTCCAGCGGTTCGGTAATACCCACCAGCACGGCGGTAAGCGTGGCCGGAACCAGCAGCCCCGCAACCTTGACGCGGTTCTCCGGCGACGCGGTGTACCAGATCGCCAGCGCAATCCCGACCGAGCCAAACACTTTCGAATTGCCGTGCAGGGCGAAGCCGCCTTCAGGGAACAGTGTTTTCAGCGGCACAGTGCTCTGGCTGAATTCCTGCAGGTGCTGCGCCCAGTAGACCTGAATGCCGCCCTCTACCGCCGCCGGGCCGAAAATAAACGGACCGTAGACGAAGTGGTGCAATCCGGTTGGGATCAGAATGCGTTCCAGGAAGGTATAGACCCATACGCCGAGCGCACCGGCAGAGCGCAGGAACGCCTGCAGGGACTCAATGCCCATCTGCACTTTCGGCCAGCCCAGCAGCGTCAGCCAGGCGCAGGGGATCATCACGAAGAACGCGAGGATAACGACAAACGAGGTGCCCTGGAAAATCCCCAGGAAGACTGGCAACGGCTTGTCGAAAAATCGGTTGTGGATGGCGGTGACGAGCCCGGAAATGATAATCGCCCCGATGATGCTGGTATCAAGCGTTTTGATTCCGGCAATCATCGCCAGCCCGCTGCCAGCAGTGGGTTCAGCAGAGAAGTCGACGCCAAAGAAGTGACCCCAGGTCATCCCCATCGCGTTGATAAAGTAGTTCCAGGTCAGAAAGCTAATCAGCACCGCCAGACAGGCGCGGCCCTGCGCCTGCTTTGCCAGGCCAATCGGTAAGCCGACAGCAAAAATCAGCGGCATATTGCGGAACACCGCCCAGCCGCCCTCTTCGATGATGTGAACAATCTGCGCGAACAGATGATCGGGGGCCGTTAAAGCTTCGCCGACAAACAGCGGGTTGCGAAGCATGATGGCGATCCCGACCACGATCCCGGCAAAGGGAAACAGTAAAACCGGGGTGAACATGGCGCCGCCAAAACGTTGTATTTGACTGAGCATTTTTAAATCCTCATGAAACAACCTGTAGGGGTAGAGGCCTTTATGATTTTTTACTGGCCTGAGGTGAGCATAAGAAGTTACTGATGCGGGAACATGGCGTGCCGCTGCGATTCGTGATCGCATTCATGGTTTTAATTTGACCAATCAGGTCTACTTTTGATAGCAAATATGGACAAGTTAAGACGTAATCCACGCCATAACGGGCGAGCAGAGGTCTACAGGTGATCTACAAATCTATTGCCGACAGATTGCGGCTACGGCTCAATTCGTCGGACTACAACATTGGCAGCCCGTTACCCGGCGAAAAAGCGCTGGCAAAGGAGTTTGGCGTAGCCCGGATGACCATCCGCAAGGCATTGGATCTGCTGGTAAGCTGGGGGCTGGTTGAACGTCGACACGGCAGCGGGACGTTCGTGGCGCGCAAAGACGTTCATCATGAAACGACTAACCTGACCGGGCTGGTGGAGGTACTGCGCCAGCAGGGGAAAGAAGTGCAGAGCAAGGTGTTGCAGTTTGAAGTGATGCCCGCGCCGCCCGCCATCGCCAGCCAGCTGCGGATTCAGGTTGATGAGCGGATCTATTTTTCAAGGCGGGTACGTTACGTGGACGGAAAACCGCTGATGCTGGAGGACAGCTTTATGCCGGTGAAGCTGTTCCGCAATCTTTCCCTGGCGCATCTCGAAGGGTCTAAGTTTGATTACATCGAGAAGGAGTGCGGGATCACCATTAGCGGCAACTACGAGAGCCTGACGCCAGTGCTGGCAGATAAACAGCTGGCCGGTTATATGAATCTGCCGGAACAGACGCCGCTGCTGCGCATCACCTCTCTTTCCTACAGCGACAGCGGCGAGTTCCTCAACTATTCCGTGATGTTCCGGAACACCAGCGATTACCAGGTGGACTACCATCTGCGGCGTATCCACCCGGAAGACTTATTAGCCCATCCCCCAGAACAGCACCGCCAGTAGTTGCGGGGTGATAATGCGCAAAAACATCACCAGCGGATAGACCGTGGCGTAGGACAACGCCGCCGCGCCGCTGGTGGCGTGCAGGTTATTGGCGAACGCCAGCGCGGGCGGATCGGTCATGGAACCGGCCAGCATGCCGCACAGCGTGAGATAGTTCATTTTAGCGAACATACGCGCCAGTAATCCGACCGTTATCAGCGGGATGGCGGTAATGAATACGCCGTAGCCTACCCAGCTCATCCCTTCGCCGTTCACCAGAGTATCGACAAAATCGCCACCGGATTTCAGCCCCACCACCGCCAGAAACAGCACGATGCCCAACTCCCGCAGCGCCAGGTTAGCGCTCGGCGGCATAAACCAGTAGAGCTTACCGATGGAGCCGATACGCCCGAGGATCAGCGCCATAATGAGCGGCCCGCCTGCCAGCCCCAGCTTCAGTGCTACCGGGAAGCCGGGCACGTACAGGGGGATGGAGCCAAGCATGACGCCAAGCCCGACGCCGATAAAGACCGGCAGCATCTGCACCTGCTGGAGTTTTTGCTGGGCGTTGCCCACCATGTTCGCTACGGCATCAATGGATGAAGGACGCCCGACGAGGTTGAGAATATCACCGAATTGCAGGCTGGCATCCTGGCTGGCCACCAGCTCGACACCAGCGCGGTTTAGCCGGGAGATCACCACGTCATAACGCTCTTTAACCTGCAAATCGCGTATTTTCTTGCCCAGGACCTTCTCATTGGTCACTACCACGCGCTCCACGCGCATGTCCGTTCCACGGGTTGAGAGCGAGGTATCCACCTCCTGACCAATCACCAGCCGGGCATTGTTTAAATCCGCCGGTTGCCCTACCAGATGCAGGAGATCGCCGTGCTGAATGAGGGTGTCAGGTGAAGGCACCATCAGCGTGTCGTCACGTTTCAGGCGTGAACAGATAATGGTCGCACTGTTCAGAATGGGAACATCCTGTATCGCCATATTATTCAGGTTAGGGTTTTCGACGCGAATGTTGATGGTTTTAATGAGCGCATGGCCGTTGGTCAGCGTGCTTTCATGCTCTTTCGCCTCCTGCTCGACGTTAATGCGGAACAGCACGCGCACCAGCCACATGGAGAGCAAAATACCGCAAATGCCAAACGGATAGGCCATGGCGTAGCTCATCCCCATCTGATCGACGACATCAGCAGGGATACCCAGATCGCGCAGAATTTGCTGGCCCGCCCCGAGCGCGGGCGTATTGGTTACGGCGCCGGAGAAGATGCCCAGCACGACGGGCAGCGGAATAGCGAAGAGTTTGTGCAGAATGGCGGTGACCAGCCCACCCATCACGACGATGCCGAAGGCAAAGAGATTAAGGCGTAAACCGGAGACGCGCAGGGAAGCGAAGAAGCCCGGCCCCACCTGAATACCGATGGTATACACAAAGAGGATCAGGCCGAACTCCTGGATGAAATGCAGCATATCGGCGCTGAGCACCCACCCAAGCTGGTCGGCAAAATGGCCGACAAAAATCCCGCCGAAAAGCACTCCGCCAATCCCAAACCCGACGCCGCGGATTTTGATATTCCCCAGCCATAGCCCCACTACCGCGACAAGGGCCAACACGCTGACGGTTAACGCGATATCACTCATGTTCCACATCCTGTGCATAACCTTAGTTATACCAGGGATTCTCTCAGAGCTGGCGGCGGTTGTATGGGTGATGGCGCACAAAAAAGCCGAAGGTAAACGCAAAACGGTCACCTGAAGTGAAGCAACTGGCGGTCGCTGGCGTCGTGCTGTCACAGAGTTGTTTAAACGGGTTATCACATATCCTGAACCTGCCCGCAGAAACATTATTGCTGGCCACCTGGGGATTATTGGCTTGATACCGTATACTTTCGCCTGATTAGGGGGGACGTTATGGCTATCAGTGAGAAAGACCTGCTTGAAGCAGGTTTCAGTAAGAGCGAAGTGGACAATTTACAGGGCCGGCTTGTAGCAGGCGGAGGCACTATGCAGCATCTTATCGATGCGCTCTCAAGGCGCTTCCGGGTGTCGGTATGGATCACGGTCGCGCTGGTTCTGGTTATGCTTGTCACCCTCATCGCCGGCAGCAGGACACACATTCTTTCCGGGGGCATGAGTTCCTTTGTTGTTCTGATCATTGCCTGGGTGACCTTTCCTCCTGCGCTGGGCTGGAAAGCATTCCGCCTGCAGAAGACTATTTCCCGGAAGGCTCAATAGTTAGTAAATCAAGCGCCACTTTGGCTTTAACACCCCATCCTGCAATTTTAAGCGCCATCGCGGGACGTGGCGTGTCGGATACTTTCCTGAAGAAATCGGGCCTGGTCCAGTACCACAGCCGTTGTGCTTCGGGTTTCAGCCTCAGGCCATACGCGCCATAGACTTCACTAAAGAGTGTGACAGCCTTATAGGCCCCCAGACCCTGCTGCCGGCTAAAGCCCAAAAATTCAGCGATCTCCATCGAGCCGTCTGCGAAAATCCCCTCCGTCTGCTTATCACTGAGGAGGTTGTGCGCGGCTTCCCGTGAAATCGTATTGAAGCCATTTACGACAATCACCACCCCGGCAACCACCCCCACCGGCGTCATGGAGGAGATCATGACGATCCCACCAAAGATAGCCGCTCCGGCCACCACCACATCAACAGCCGAGATGATGTAGCCCACAATTTTGTTCTCGTCCCGGACAACCTTCACCTCGGCATAGAGTTTTGCATAGCCGGTTTTGAGGGAGCGGGACTGTTCAAGCAGACTAGTGTTCTCGGCGCGCAATGCCTGCAGGCAGGCCATACAATCATCATCCGTTTTTGCCCTGCGTGCGGCCTCAAACTGGGCCCTGATGAATGCCCTGATCTCATCCACAAACTGGATACGGATAAATCCATCCTGAAGATGCATAGCCGCTACCGTGTTGGCCGTACTAACCAGTTTCCTGGCCTCCAGGTTGATCATGGTTTCCGCCCAGGCACGCGGATTCTGGCCGGGTAAAAGCAACGTGTCCATTTCATCGCCTCGATTATCTGTTTCTGAAAGCATATTCCCGAAACGATTTTTGCCAACAAAAAATGGATATTACCTCGGCCATATTGCAGAACTAACCGATGACGCATCGCAGCATAGAGGCGCCACCCGGCAAAAAAGTGAATTAGCTATTCAACGCCGGGCGTTCGCTAATGGCGATGCGCTGCGGCGCGATAGCTTCCGGCACGTTACGGGTGAGGTCAATATTCAGCAGCCCGTTAGTGAACGTCGCGCCAGAAACTTCCATATGGTCTGCCAGGGTAAAGCTCAGGCTAAACGGCTGAGTGACAAGCCCCTGATGCAACCATTTGGTCTCGGTGTCTGGTTTTTCCGGTGACCCTTTAACGGTCAGGCGCGTACCCTCAAGCTGGATGTCGAGATCTTCCTGACGAAACCCGGCCAGCGCAAGCGTGATGCGGTAGTGGTTATCATCGCTTTTTTCGATGTTGTACGGCGGAAACGTCTGCTGTTCGGTTGCGCTTTGCAGCGCGTTAGCCAGTTTGTCAAAACCGATCCACTGACGCAGCAGGGGGGAAAAATCATAGTTACGCATACTAAATCTCCTTCTGAGAAGCGAGTTCGGCACAGTTTATTTTTGTGCGCAGTTGTACCTGCAAACCCTTGCGGATTCGCATATGCTCCCTTTACGGCAAGCAATTTCAGGTGGGCCGCAGCCGCGACCCGCTTAATTAATTGATTTCGATACGACGCGGTTTTTTCTCTTCCGGAATCACACGTTCCAGTTCGATAAACAACAGGCCGTTCACCAGGTTCGCGCCCTTGACGTGGATGTTCTCAGCCAGCTGGAACTTGCGTTCAAAGTTGCGCTCTGCGATGCCCTGGTAGAGGTAGGTTCGTTCTTTCTGCTCGCCCGCATGGGAGCCTTTCACCACCAGCAGATTGTCCTGCGCGGTGATCTCCAGTTCGCTCTCTGCGAAACCGGCGACAGCAATCGCAATGCGATAGTGGTTTTCGTCAACCAATTCAACGTTGTAAGGAGGATAGCCGTTGCTCTGGCTCTGGTTGTTTTCTAAGTGGTTGAACAGACGATCAAAACCAATGGCAGAACGGTATAGCGGAGAGAGATCGAAATTACGCATAGATAAAAACTCCTGGAATCAGCGAGAAAATGTAGCCTTCCACCATGGACAGGCTTCTGCTTCCCCGAACACCCATCAGGCGTGTTCGTTATCGGGTTACATTCTTAAAATGGGTCTGGATACGGCCTTTTCAAGCCTGTTGATGTGAGATTTTTTTGCACTTTGCTGGTTGTCGCATAGACTCAGGGGCACAGCACAAAGGGTTAAATTGCGATGGCGACCACAGTGCGGGAGTTTTGAGCTATCCATTTTGGACGCGCCTCGCTATAACCCTGAGTTGCAGGTCAATGCCGTGCTACTAATGATGACTGAGTGATGATGAGAAATGTTCTGATTAAGCTGGCGACGTTCAGCGGGGTTGTTTTACTTTGCGGGTGTTCGAGCGTGATGTCGCACACCGGCGGTAAAGAAGGAACATATCCGGGGACGCGCGCCAGTGCCGCCATGATCTCTGATGATGAGACAAACTGGGGTACCAAATCTCTGGCGATTCTTGATATGCCGTTTACGGCGGTTGCCGATACGCTTCTGCTGCCGTGGGATATGTTCCGCACCGACAGCTCAGTGCGTTCGCGCGTTGAGAAAAGCGAGCAGGAGACGCTGGCGACTAACTCCGTCATCCCGCCCGCAGAGATGACCCCGCGCTAATTCTGTGCGGTTTCCGTTAGCCACAGCTGGCGGAAACCGTCCTTCTCTTCCATCCACGCAACAAAACGTCCGTCCGGGGAAAACACCACAGCGTCAGCAGACGGCGGGTTGCCATGATCGGACGTCAAAAACGTCACCTTTCCGGTCTGCGCATCGCAGCAGGCAATGCGGCCTGCAAGCACAAATCCCAGCCCGTTGCCGGAAGGATGCCAGTTAAAGGCCGACTGAATATCGCTCTCAGCGTGGGTCAACTGACGCGGCTCACCGCCTTCAGGGGAGATAAGCCACAGCTGCACAATGCCGTTATCGTCCCGCATTAAAAACGCAATCTGCGTCCCCTGTGGATTGCTACGCACCCAGTGGCGCGGCACATTCACCAGCCCCGGATGCGCCTTCTGATGGGTGAAGGTAAGGCGGCGTTGCATGACGCCCGCAGGCGGCGCGGGCATTGTATCCGGCGTCCCCTGCAACGGCGCATCGCCCGCCCGTTTCCAGCCCTGCTCGTCCTTGGGAAGGTCCACAATAAACAGTTCGGGCACTTTCTCGCCTTTCGCAGACACCGTATCGCCGATAAACGCCAGCCTGTCGTTGCCCACCCAGCCCTCTTCATAGGCGCGGTTAATCTCATCGCTGCCCGGTTGCGGGTTCGGCGTTGTCCGGCTTACCAGTACGCTCCAGAAGGTTCCGGCATATTCCCGCGGATGGTTCCCCTGTGGGTTTACCGGACCAAAAGGCGCCGCCACCCCGACGTTACGCAAATCCAGCAGCGGATCGCGCGCGTGCAGTACATGGTCGTTGTAGGTAAAGCTGACGAACTGCCCGTTCGGGCTAAAAACGTGAACGTGGCTGCCGCCACGCAGCGCCCCCGCCGTGTAAGGCGCGGTGATATCCATCGCATCAAGATTGCTCACCTGGCCGTTGTGCGCAATCACTCCCTGACGATGGTGAAAATCATACTGCCAGTCTGCATCCGGTTTTTTCGGGCCGTGGATAAAAACATATTTCTCCCCGGCAGGATGAACGGTCACCACGCCGACATGCGCGCCGTCAGTCGCACGGTAGATCACCTCAACCTCGCCCGTACCGACGTTGACCCGCTCAATGGTTTTACCGGTAAACGACGCGCCGGACGGGCGGACATCATAGACAAGCCACTGGCTGTCTGGCGTCCAGATGTTGATGTTGGTGAGCTGGTGGTTGCGGGAAGCGAAGGTGATTTGTTTCATGAAAATACCCTGATGCGCGGTTATCGCATCAGGGTAAAACATCCGAAGGGATTAGCCTACTCGTTTCACGTCACCTACCAGCAGGATGTAGGAGAGCGCGCCGATCAGCGCCACGGCAGAGATATACACCAGAGCCGGACCAAAGCCGTAGTCCTGCGCCAGGTAACCGATGACCAGCGGCACGGTGATCCCGCCCAGGCCGCCAACGAAGTTAAACACGCCACCGGTCAGGCCAATCAGCCGCATCGGTGCCAGGGACGACACCAGCGACCAGGTGATGGAGGCAAAACCGTTCCCGAAGAACGCTACCGCCATCAGGGTCATGATCCACACTGGATCGTTGGTGTAGTTCGCTCCCATGATGCAGGTAGAGATCAGCAGTCCGCAGATAATCGGCGTTTTACGCGCAACCCCCAGTGAGAAGCCTTTTTTCACCAGCTTATCCGCCAGCCAGCCCGAGAGCAGCACGCCGAAAAACGCCGCAAGGAAGGGAACGGTGGTCATAAAGCCCGCCTTCAGCGCGGTTATCCCTTTTTCCTGGGTCAGATAGTTCGGGAACCAGGTGAGGAAGAACCACAGCGTGGAGGTCACCGCGAACTGGCCCAGATATACGCCCACCAGCTTACGGTGGAAGACCAGCTTCCAGTCCGCTCTGGTCAGCGGCTGGCGCGCCTCTTTTTTCACTGGCGCATCGCCGTCCACCAGACCGCCGCCGTCGCGGATGTAGTCCAGTTCGGCTTTGGTGATGCTTTTGGTCAGACGCGGCGGCTGATAGACCTTAAACCAGATTAACGACCAGATAATACCGATCCCGCCGGTGACGATGAACACCCAGTGCCAGCTCAGCAGCTCCTGGATCCAGATTAACAGCGGCGTCAGAAACGCCAGACCAACAAACTGCCCGGAGGTGTAAAAACCAACAGCGGAAGCACGTTCGTGTTCAGGGAACCAGCTGGTCACCATGCGGTTGTTGGTCGGGAACGCGGGCGCTTCAAACACCCCGGTGATGGCGCGCAGGCCTATCAGCGACATCAGCCCGGTGGCGAAGCCCTGGAACAGGGTCGCCACGGACCAGCCCAAAATAGCGATAAAGTAGGTCAGACGTGACCCCACGCGGTCAAGGAACCAGCCGCCGGGGATCTGGCAGAGCGTATACAGCCAGGCAAACGCCGAGAAGACGTAGCCCATTTCCGCTTTGGTGATGCCAAACTCTTCCTGAATATGGGCCGAGGCCACGGCGAGGTTGGCGCGGTCTACATAGCAAATGACCACGGTAATAAAGATCATGATCAGCGTCAGGTAGCGGCGACGCCCGGTTTTTGTAGCAGTAACTGGAATATCCATCGCAATCTGTCTCCAGATTTTGGGCATAGCGAAGCCGCTCACCATGCCCTGTAATTTACAGAGGGTTATATTTTTTCTATGTACGTTTTTTTTGCCCGGTGGCGCTTCGCTTACCGGGCCTACGAGAGAGTAGGCCGGATAAGCGTAGCGCCATCCGGCGATTTACCACTCGGCTACGGAACCGTCTTCATGACGCCACAGTGGGTTACGCCAGTCCGGCGCACTTTTACTCAGCTCAATGACTTTGGCTTCGTCGATCTCCACGCCAAGGCCCGGCTTCGTTAAAGGTTTAAAGAAACCGCCTTCCATGCTGAAATCTTCCTTGTTTTTCACAAAGTCGAGCAGCTCCGCGCCCTTGTTATAGTGAATGCCCATGCTTTGTTCCTGGAACACTGCATTACGGGAGACGAAGTCCACATGCAGACAGGCTGCCAGCGCAATCGGCCCAAGCGGACAGTGCGGCGCCAGCGCCACATCGTAGGCTTCTGCCATGCCGGCAATTTTGTAGCATTCGGTGATGCCACCCGCGTGGGAGAGGTCCGGTTGCAGGATCGCAATGCCGCCCGCTTCCAGCACGCGCTTAAACTCGAAGCGCGAGAACATACGCTCCCCCGCCGCGATGGGAATGTGCGTCTGTTCAGCCAGTTTTGGATAGTATTCCGCCTGCTCGGCCAGAACAGGCTCTTCAATAAACAGCGGGCGATACGGCTCCAGCTCTTTAATCAGCACTTTGGCCATTGGCGCGCTGACGCGGCCGTGGAAATCCAGGCCAAACTCAATCTCGTTGCCGAAAGCCTCGCGGATTTGCGCCACGGTGTTCACCGCCCGGTCTACCGCGCGCGAGTTGTCGATAACGCCCATCTCTTCGCAGCCGTTGAGTTTGAAGGTGTCAAAACCGATGTTGCGCAGCTGCCGGATACCGTCGATCACTTCCGCAGGGCGGTCACCGCCCACCCAGCTGTAGGCTTTGATTTTGTCTCGCACCAGGCCGCCCATTAATTGCCAGACCGGGGCATTCAGCACTTTGCCTTTGATATCCCACAGCGCCTGATCGATACCGGCGATGGCGCTCATCAGGATCGGACCGCCACGGTAAAATCCCGCCCGGTACATGACCTGCCACAGGTCGTTGATGCGCGCCGGATCCTGGCCAATCAGGTATTCACCCAGCTCGTGAACCGCGGCTTCAACGGTGCGCGCACGGCCTTCAATCACCGGCTCGCCCCAGCCAACCACGCCTTCGTCGGTTTCGATTTTCAGGAACATCCAACGCGGGGGTAAACGGTACGTGGTAAGTTTGGTTATTTTCATTGCACTGCCTCTCGATACGCTTTCACAAATGCTGCCGCCTGCTGTGCGGTACGCTCAACGGGCTGTCCGGCACGATAGAGATCGCTGCCCAGCCCCGCGCCCGCACAACCCGCTTTTATCCACTGCACCAGGTTTTCCGGCGTGACGCCGCCCACGGCAAAGACCGGCACGCTGGCGGGTAAGACCGCTTTCAGCGCTTTGATGTAATCCGGGCCAAAGGCCGACGACGGGAAAATTTTGAGAGACTGTGCGCCCGCATCGAGGGCGGCAAAGGCTTCTGTGGCCGTGGCGCAACCCGGGCATACGGTCATGCCGTAATCCACCGCCCGGCGGATCACCTCGGGGTTGATATTCGGTGTGACGATAAGCTTGCAGCCCATCTTCGCCAGTTCATCCAGCTGCTCCGGCTGTAATACGGTACCAGCACCAATCAGCGCCTTATCACCGAACGCATTAACAACTGCCGGAATGCTTTTTTCCCATTCCGGGGAGTTGAGCGGGATTTCCACCGCGTCGAACCCGGCGTCGATCACCGCGCCAACGTGCGCTAAGGCCTCACCGGGCGTGATACCGCGCAAAATCGCGATCAGGGGAAGTTCAGTTTGCCACTGCATGAGCGATGCTCCTTATGCCTGCCTGAAATGCCGTGTCGCCTTCCACCGCAGCAACATCCCGTCCGATAGCGTGGAACGCCTGGCGGTAACGAGACGTCAGCGATGAACCCGCGACGAGCGTGATGGCCTGCTGCCCGGCGAACCCGTCGCTCAGGGCGGCGACTTCTGCGCCAATCAGCAGGCCGGACAGAAATTCGCTGACCTGCTCGCGCGGAAGATTTCCCAGCACGTGCGAGGCGCGAACCTCAAAAAGTTGCGGCAAAACGGCAGGGGATGCGATCCCGCGCTCAAGCCCGGCGGCAAACGCTTCCGGCGAAGGGGTTTGCTCCGGCAAACCGGCCCCCACCAGCGAATGCTTAAGCAGCAAGTGGTGCAGTTCGCCGGTCATCACCGTGCGGAAATCATGAATTTGCTCAGCATCCGCCTGGACCCATTTGCAGTGCGTCCCGGGCATGACGTAGACAGAAGAAGGAGAAAGGGTGCGCGCCCCGAGCAGCTGCGTCTCTTCGCCGCGCATCACGTTATGGTTATCGTCGCGAGAGACGCATAAACCGGGAATAACCCAGACATTGTCGCCAACGGACGTTAACTGCTCGCCAACGGCGGTGAAATGCACCGGAACCGACAGGTAAGGCGCAACCTTCCAGCCCACGTTACTGCCGACCATTCCAGCCATCACCACTGGCGTAGTACCGTCGCGCCAGTTTTGTGTCACCTCTGCTAACACCGCTTCGGGGGATTTACCGTTCAGGCGCGTCACACCTGCTTCTGATTGCCTGCTTTCCAGACACTGCTCACCCTGGTAGAGCCAGGCGCGCAGATTGGTCGATCCCCAGTCAATTGCGATGTAGCGTGATGTCATGTGATTTCCTTCAACCTTCGAGTCGAGCTGGCGATCATGGTCAGCGCCGCCTGCTCTGCCGCATCGCCGTCCTGATGCCGTATCGCATCGAACAGCGCTTTATGTTCCTGAAGCGTTTTCGGCATGTTGGCCTCATCGCCCATCCAGGTACGTTCAAAAACTGCTCGCTGTAGCGAGCTGATCGCCACGCTAAGCTGTTGTAACACCGGGTTATGCACCGACTGCAATACCGCCTCGTGGTAGCGAATGTCCGCCTCGTTGAACGCCTCCCGATTCTGGTTATTGGCGATCATGTCGTTTAACGCCGACTCAATCTGTGCCAGGTCACCTGACGTTGCGCGCTCTGCCGCCCAGCGGGCGATGGCCGGTTCCACCAGATTTCGGACTTCGCTCATCGCGCCGATAAGCCGTGGGTCGTAGTCGTTTTCCAGTACCCATTGCAGAACATCGGTATCGAGGTAGTTCCACTGGTTACGCGGCGCAACAAACGCGCCGCGATAGCGCTTCATTTCAATCAGCCGCTTCGCCATCAGCGAGCGGAACACTTCCCGGATGATATTGCGCGAGGTTTCAAACTCCTCGCACAGTTCAGCCTCTGCTGGCAGCGGCGAACCGGGAACGTATTTGCCACCCACAATCTGAGTGCCCAGCGTGATGACAATGCGATCGGTTTTATTGAGTGTCATGGAGAGTCCTTGTGCTCTGTAAGTCCATCACTACTTTACCGCGACCGCTGAATTTCGCCTCACTTTTGCAGTACAAACGTGAGTCCTTTCGCCATTGCCTTGGTGACAATGTAGTACAATCAGTTAATGTTGTACTACAATAAAGATCACAAAAAGAACAATTCAATAAATTCAGCGCCAAAAAAAGCCCCGGTTGATAACCGAGGCTGATGATTACAGACAGCTGTTAGGACAGGACAAATTTCTCAATCGCATAAGCCACGCCGTCTTCCAGGTTAGATTTGGTGACGAAGTTCGCCACTTCTTTCACCGACGGGATCGCGTTATCCATCGCCACGCCCATGCCTGCATATTCGATCATCGCAATATCGTTTTCCTGGTCGCCCAGCGCCATGATCTCCTCAGGCTTGATGCCCAGCGCATCGGCAAGCGATTTGACGCCCGTGCCTTTATTGACGCGTTTATCAAGGATTTCGAGGAAGTACGGCGCACTTTTCAGCACGGTGTATTTCTCTTTTACCTCAGCCGGAATGCGTGAGATGGCTTTGTCGAGAACCGCAGGTTCATCAATCATCATCACTTTCAGGAACTGGGTTGCCGGGTCCATGTTTTCCGCTTCGCAGAACACCAGTGGAATGGTTGCAACGTAGGACTCGTGCACCGTGTAGTAGCTGATATCGCGGTTGGCGGTGTAAAGCGTATTGCGATCGAGCGCGTGGAAGTGAGAGCCCACTTCGCGGGAGAGTTTTTCCAGGAAACGGTAGTCATCATAGCTCAGTGCAGTTTGCGCCACCGTGCTGCCATCTGCTGCCTTTTGCACCAGAGCGCCGTTATAGGTGATGCAGTAATCGCCAGGCTGATTCATGTGCAGCTCTTTCAGGTAGCTGTGCACCCCGGCATACGGGCGTCCGGTGGTGAGCACCACGTTCACGCCTTTTTCGCGTGCGGCGGCGATCGCATTTTTAACGGCAGGAGAGATAGTGTGGTCTGGCAGCAGCAGCGTGCCGTCCATATCGATTGCAATGAGTTTGATAGCCATGAGGTCCCCGGGATAAATGAGTGCTATTTCATGCTAACGCGATTAAGCACACAAAAATAGAGCTACCTTGCGTAACAAAAAGCCCCTTTTATATTTATCCCGGGAACAAGAACTCACTCGCGGGTGAGAACGATTTTGCCAAACGCACCGCGATCCAGATGCTCAAGCGCCTGTTCCAGTTCGTCAAAACGATAGCGATGTTCAATCACCGGTTTTAACTCCGTGACATCAACAGCACGGACAAAATCTTCCAGCGCCCGGCGGTGTCCAACCCCAATTCCCTGAATGACGGGGGATTTCAGCAGCAGCTCGCCAGCAGGCAGGGAAATGTCCGTTCCGGCCAGCACGCCAATAACGGAGATACGCCCGTGAACGGCTACCGCGCGAAGGGAATGTCTCAGATTCTCCCCACCCACGGTTTCGATAATATGGTCGATGCCGCGATCCTGCGTCAGTGCCAGCGTATTTTCAGCCCAGTCGCCTTTCAGTCGGTTGATGCCCTGGCTGGCTCCCAGCTTTTTGGCCAGAGCCAGTTTTTCATCACTCCCCGACGTAACAATAACTTCTGCGCCGTGCGCTTTTGCTATCTGCAAAGCGAATAGCGCCACACCGCCCGTGCCTTGTACCAGCACCGATTGCCCGGCGCGTAAATGACCGCGCTCCACCAGCGCGAACCATGCGGTAAGCCCCGCGCAAGGAAGCGTGCTGGCCTCAGCGTCATCCAGGCTTTCCGGGGACGCCACCAGCGCGTTTTCACTCACAATCACATATTCGGCCAGCATGCCCTGGAAGTATCCACCGGACATTTTATAGGGCAAATCGCGCGCGTCTGCCTGCGGCTTGCCGTCGATCCATTCCGGGAAGAAGGTTGAGATGACGCGTGCGCCGGGTTTGAAACGCGTAACGCCTTCGCCAATGCTGTCCACCACGCCTGCCATGTCAGATGCTGGGGTAAACGGGAAGGAAAGCGGAATCGGCATCGTACCTTCAATCACCATTTTATCCCGGTAGTTGAGCGCAACGGCACTCACCCGCACGCGGATCTCACCCGGGCCGGGCTGTGGCACAGGCACCTGAACAAGCTGAAGGCTCTCGCGCCCAAGGGCGTTCATTGACCAGCGCTGCATTGTTTCTGTCATTTTTTCTCTCCTGCCATCAAATAAGCTTTAGGACTGACAGTCTACCGTTGACGCCTGGTCGCCAGTGGCGATAAGTTTTCCCATAATTGATGACGCAGTGGATACAATCCATGACCGATACGCTGAAGGATATACCTGTATTTGTGGCCGCCGTTGAGGCGGGAAGTTTTGCGCAGGCCGCCGTCCGTCTGCATTTGTCGCGCTCGGCGGTAGGAAAAAGCATTGCTCGTCTTGAAGAGCGGCTGGGCGTACGTCTTTTCCAGCGTACCACCCGCAGCCAGAGGCTGACCGACAACGGCGCTCTGTTTTATGAACGCTGCCTTCGCGCGCTGGAGGAGATTCGGGGCGCGGAGTCGCTGCTTGAAACAGGGAAGCAGCAGGTCAGCGGCCGCCTGCGCGTCGCCATGCCGGTTCTGTTTGGTCGCCAGTGCGTCGCGCCACTGCTGATAGAACTGACGCAGGAACATCCTGGGCTTGAGCTTGAAATGTCATTCAGCGACCGCGTGGTGGATCTGGTAGAGGAAGGCTTTGATATGGCGGTACGTAACGGCACGCTGCAGGACAGCAGCCTGCTGGTCGCCAGAAGGCTGGGCGAGCATCGCATGGTGCTGTGTGCCGCCCCGGATTACCTGATGAAGAACGGCCAGCCAGAAAACGTTGCTGATTTACCCCACCACACTGCCATTAACTATCTGCGATCAGGCAGAGTGCTGCCCTGGCAGCTAATGGATAGCGAAGGGAGATCGCACACCTTTACTCCCCGCTCATCGCTCAATATGGATGATTTACAGGCAATCTGCGACGCTGCGCTGGCCGGACACGGCCTTGCGTGGTTGCCCTGCTGGATGGCCCGCAGAGAAATACATCAGGGAAAACTCATCCCGCTTTTAAAGCAGGCACCGGACGTGCGCTTCGACGTTCATGCAGTCTGGCAGCAGACGCCGCATCTGCCGCTGAGGGTTAGAATAGCGATAGATACGCTGGCGAGCCGTTTACCGTCCGTGATGTCGCTGGATATGCCTGCGCCCATAAAAAAGCCGCGCTAAAAGCGCGGCCTGTTATCGTGCGGTATAACGACGATTAAATATCGATATTCGCCGCTTTCAGGGCGTTCTCTTCGATGAAGGCGCGACGTGGTTCAACCGCGTCACCCATCAGGGTAGTGAACAGCTGATCCGCTGCGATTGCATCTTTAACGGTGACGCGCAGCATGCGACGGCTTTCCGGATCCATGGTGGTTTCCCACAGCTGATCCGGGTTCATTTCGCCCAGGCCTTTATAACGCTGAATAGAGAGGCCACGACGGGACTCTTTCACCAGCCACTCCAGCGCCTGTTCGAAGCTGGCTACCGGCTGACGACGCTCGCCACGTTCGATGAACGCATCGTCTTCGATCAGACCACGCAGCTTCTCGCCGAGGGTGCAGATACGGCGGTATTCCGGACCGGTAACAAACTCGTGCTCCAGCGGGTAGTCGGTATCGACGCCGTGGGTACGCACGCGAACAATCGGCTCGAACTGCTGCTCAGCGTTCTGCTGAACGTCAAACTTCCACTGGCTGCCGTGCTGCTCTTTCTCGTTCAGCTCGCTCACCAGGGTGTTCACCCAGCGGGTGACGGTCTGCTCGTTGCTCAGATCGGCTTCGGTCAGGGTCGGCTGATAAATCAGCTCTTTCAGCAGCGCTTTCGGATAGCGACGCTCCATACGGCCAATCATTTTCTGCGTGGCGTTGAACTCGGAGACCAGACGCTCCAGCGGTTCACCGGCCAGCGCTGGCGCGCTGGAGTTTGCGTGCAGGGTCGCACCATCAAGGGCGATCGCGATTTGGTACTGATCCATCGCCTCGTCATCTTTAATGTACTGTTCCTGCTTGCCTTTCTTCACTTTATACAGCGGCGGCTGGGCAATGTAGACGTGGCCGCGCTCAACGATTTCCGGCATCTGACGATAGAAGAAGGTCAACAGCAGCGTACGAATGTGCGAGCCGTCGACGTCCGCATCGGTCATGATGATGATGCTGTGATAGCGCAGTTTGTCCGGGTTGTACTCGTCGCGACCGATGCCGCAGCCGAGCGCGGTGATGAGCGTCGCCACTTCCTGAGAAGAGAGCATCTTGTCGAAGCGCGCTTTCTCAACGTTGAGGATTTTACCCTTCAGCGGCAGAATCGCCTGGTTCTTGCGGTTACGGCCCTGCTTTGCAGAACCGCCCGCGGAGTCCCCTTCCACAAGGTACAGTTCAGAAAGCGCCGGATCGCGTTCCTGGCAGTCAGCCAGTTTGCCCGGCAGGCCTGCCAGGTCCAGCGCGCCTTTACGGCGGGTCATTTCACGGGCTTTACGCGCCGCTTCACGGGCACGCGCCGCATCGATAATTTTACCCACCACGATTTTCGCGTCGGACGGGTTTTCCAGCAGGTATTCGCTCAGCAGTTCGTTCATCTGCTGTTCAACCGCCGATTTCACCTCAGAAGAGACCAGCTTGTCTTTGGTCTGTGAGGAGAATTTCGGATCCGGCACCTTCACGGAGACCACGGCAATCAGGCCTTCACGGGCATCGTCGCCGGTGGCGCTGACTTTCGCTTTTTTGCTGTAGCCTTCTTTGTCCATGTAGGCGTTCAGGGTACGGGTCATCGCCGCGCGGAAGCCCGCAAGGTGCGTACCGCCGTCGCGCTGTGGAATGTTGTTGGTAAAGCAGTAGATGTTTTCCTGGAAACCATCGTTCCACTGCAGTGCCACTTCCACGCCGATACCGTCTTTTTCAGTAGAGAAGTAGAAGATATTCGGGTGAATTGGCGTTTTGTTCTTGTTCAGATACTCAACGAACGCCTTGATACCGCCTTCGTAGTGGAAGTGGTCTTCTTTGTTGTCGCGTTTGTCGCGCAGTCGAATCGACACGCCGGAGTTCAGGAACGACAGTTCACGCAGGCGTTTCGCCAGGATCTCGTACTCGAATTCGGTGACGTTGGTGAAGGTTTCAAGGCTCGGCCAGAAACGCACCATGGTACCGGTTTTGTCGGTATCACCGGTAACGGCCAGCGGTGCCTGCGGCACACCATGGGTGTAAATCTGGCGGTGAATTTTGCCTTCGCGCTGGATAACCAGCTCCAGCTTCTGCGACAGGGCGTTTACCACGGATACGCCTACGCCGTGCAGACCGCCGGAAACTTTATAGGAGTTATCATCGAACTTACCGCCTGCGTGCAGAACGGTCATGATCACTTCCGCAGCAGATACGCCCTCTTCCGGGTGAATACCGGTTGGGATGCCACGACCGTCATCGGTAACGGACACGGAGTTGTCCGCATGGATCGTGACCACGATGTCTTTACAGTGACCCGCGAGCGCTTCGTCGATAGCGTTATCTACCACCTCGAATACCATGTGGTGCAGACCGGTGCCGTCATCCGTGTCGCCGATATACATACCCGGGCGCTTACGCACCGCATCCAGTCCTTTCAGGACTTTGATACTGGAGGAGTCATAAGAATTCGACATCAACGTTTCTCGCTCATTTCAACTTGGGTTAATCCGTTATTTTACCCTTTTCCACGGTAAACATCTTCGAATTTTCGTCCGACATGTCCATAACGTGTTCAGCGCTAATGGCGCTGACGAAAACCTGCGACTGCGTGGCTTTTAAGCGGCTGGCAAGTAGCCCGCGCCGCGCGTCGTCAAGTTCCGAGGCAAAATCATCTATCAGGTACAGGCAGCGTCGCCCACTTTCGCGGGTGAGGAACTCCCCCTGCGCCAGGCGTAGCGCGCACATCAGGAGCTTCAGCTGCCCGCGCGACAGCGTGTCTTCCACCGGCGCACCGTCGGCACGAATGCGGAAATCCGCCTTGTGCGGGCCGTGCGCGGTGTAGGTCAACATGCGATCGCGCTCGAAGCTTCTCTCTAACACCTCGGCATAATCCGTCTCTTTTTCCCAGCCACGCTGGAAAGAGAAGGTGAGAGAGAACTCGGGTAAAAACTGTTTGCAGGTATCGGCCATGTCTTCGGCGATACCTGCGCTGTATTCGGCACGCCAGCGGCTGATTTGTTCCGCAAGAGGAATTAATTCCATGTCCCACGGACGCAGCTGGGCGTAGCGCGTGACCTGGCGCAATGCGGCGTTACGCTGTTTAAGCAGACGCTTCAGATTGCTCCAGGCGTTAAAGAAACCGGCTTCATTGTGAAAGCATCCCCAGTCGAGGAACGCTCTTCTGTATTTGGGGCCGCCGTTGAGTAAAGTAAACCCCTCCGGCGTAATCAGCTGCATCGGCATCAGCAGTGCCAGCTCCGCCACCTTGTGGCCGTCGGTGCCGTCGATGCGCACCTTGCTGTCGCCCTGCTTGTCTTTGGTCAGGCCGATGGCAGTTTCCCGCTCGGCACCCTGTAAGCGCCCATGCAGCACAAACGCATCCTGCTCGTGGCGAATCACGCGACCAATCTGCAAACTGCGAAACGCCCGGCCATGACCGAGCGTATAGATGGCTTCCAGCACGCTGGTTTTGCCGCTGCCGTTCGCGCCAACCAGGAAATTAAAGCCAGGGGATAAAGCGAGATCCGCGCTCTCGATGTTGCGAAAGTCGCGGATCAACAGACGGGTGAGCGACATTACAGTCTCATTGGCATGACAACATAAGCAGCCGACTGTGATGCGGCATCTTCAATCTGTACGCTCGAAACGGAGTCAGTCAGCAGGATGCGAACGTTCTCGCATTTCAGTGCATTCAGCACATCCAGCACATAGCTGACGTTGAAGCCGATTTCCATCTCAGCCCCGGCGTAGGTGACGTCCAGAATCTCTTCTGCCTCTTCCTGCTCCGGGTTGTTGGCGGTGATTTTGATCTGGTTTTCACTCACGTACAGACGTACGCCGCGGAATTTCTCGTTGGAGAGAATAGCGGCGCGCGCGAACGCCTGCTTGAGGATGTCGCAACCTGCCTCCAGCGTTTTGTCCGGGTTCTTCGGCAATACGCGGCGATAATCCGGGAAACGTCCGTCTACCAGCTTCGATGTGAAGACAAAATCGCCCACGTGGGCACGAATATTGTTGCTACCGATCTGCACGCGCAGCGGGGTGTCGCCGCCGTCGAGCATACGCATCAGTTCAATTACGCCTTTACGCGGTACGATCACCGAATGGTTTGGCAGTGAATCGCCAATCGGCATGGAACAGACCGCCAGACGGTGACCGTCTGTAGCCACGGTACGCAGCTCTTCACCTTCGGTTTCGAACAGCATGCCGTTTAAGTAGTAACGAACGTCCTGATGCGCCATGGAGAACTGCGTGGCTTCAATCAGACGCTTCATCGTCGCCTGCGGCAGGGTAAATTCAACTTCGCTCTGCCAGTCATCCAGGTTCGGGAAGTCCGCAGCGGGCAGCGTGGAGAGGGAGAAACGGCTGCGGCCAGAGCGCACCAGCATGCGGTCGCCCTCCAGCTGTACGGCGATTTCAGCGCCTTCCGGCAGCCCACGGCAAATATCAAAGAATTTACGTGCCGGAACCGTGGTCGCGCCCGCGTCGTGCGGCTGAGTCAGCGTAACGCGCGCGATCATTTCCATTTCCAGATCTGTGCCGGTCAGCGACAGCGTACCGTCAGCGACCTGAAGCAGCAGGTTTCCAAGAATAGGCAGCGTAGGGCGGCCGCCTAATGGGCCACTCACCTGTTGCAGCGGTTTTAATAAATGTTCACGTTCAACGGTAAATTTCATAGCGTCACGATGATAATGTTCTGATTAAATTGGAAAAATCTTCTTTTATGTCGTGGCTTTCTTCGCGTAACTGCTCAATCTTGCGACAGGCGTGCAGCACGGTCGTATGGTCACGTCCACCAAACGCATCACCGATTTCCGGCAGGCTGTGGTTGGTGAGCTCTTTTGCCAGCGCCATCGCCATCTGACGCGGACGCGCCACCGAGCGGGAACGACGTTTAGACAGTAAATCTGCCACTTTGATCTTGTAGTACTCAGCCACCGTCTTCTGAATATTGTCGATGGTGACCAGTTTTTCCTGCAATGCCAACAAATCGCGCAGCGCTTCACGCACAAAATCGATGGTGATCGCACGACCGGTAAAATTGGCGTTGGCGATAACGCGGTTCAGTGCCCCTTCCAGCTCACGAACGTTGGAACGCAGGCGCTTGGCAATAAAGAACGCCACTTCACCCGGCAGGCGAATGTCGTTCTCGTCGGCTTTTTTCATCAGGATCGCGACGCGGGTTTCCAGCTCCGGCGGCTCGATCGCCACGGTCAGGCCCCAGCCGAAGCGGGATTTGAGACGATCTTCAACGCCGTTGATCTCTTTTGGATAACGATCCGAGGTCAAAATGATCTGCTGATTGCCTTCCAGCAGGGCGTTAAAGGTGTGGAAAAACTCTTCCTGCGATCGTTCTTTATTGGCAAAGAACTGGATGTCATCGATCAGCAGCGCATCAACGGAACGGTAGTAGCGTTTAAACTCTTCGATCGCATTGTTTTGCAGGGCTTTTACCATGTCCTGAACGAAGCGTTCGGAGTGCATATACACTACTTTGGCATTGGGCTTACGCGCCATAATGCCGTTGCCCACCGCATGCAGCAGGTGCGTTTTACCGAGACCCGTGCCGCCATAAAGGAACAGCGGGTTGTATGCACCACCGGGATTATCGGCAACCTGGCGGGCCGCCGCGCGCGCCAGCTGGTTCGACTTACCTTCAACGAAGTTATCGAACGTGTGTTTCACGTTAACATTAGAGCGGTAGGTAGGCTCAGCGGGGGCTGGAACGTTATCCCAGCCCTGACGAGCCGGTGCAACGCGAGGCGCTGGAGCGGGCGCCGCCTGTGCAGGGGCTGCCACATTGACAACTTCACGAACGGTTTGGGTGACCGGCTTTGTGCCCACTTCAAAACGCAGCTGTGGGGCATCTGACCCGCAGAAATCGTTCAGCAGTCCATTGATGTTATTAAGGTATTTATCCCTTACCCAATCGAGCACGAAACGGTTTGGCGCGTACAAAGCCAGCGTGTTATCGCTCAGTTCCGCCTGCAATGGGCGGATCCACATACTGAATTCTGTGGCTGGTAACTCATCCTGCAATCGGGCAAGACACTGCTGCCAAAGCGAAAGTGACACGGCGGACTCCACTCGAACAATAAAAGAAAACTATTGAATATTCATGATTGTTGGCGCACATCGACATGACCCCATCAGGGTGATGTGCGAACCGCTATCTGCGGTTATACACGCTATCGTTGATAGAGCCTGAACGATGTTGTGTTTATGCCCGGCCAGGATCGCTGGATCCCGATCAGGACCGCGGATCATAGCCTAAACTGAGCCAGAGATCTTCTGTTTCTCACAGATTCTTCCCGATTTATCCACAGGAAGATCCGGAATCGGGTAAGTGTAAACGATCCTGACGCGAGTGCCTCGCGATTTAGGCCGCATATTGGAAAATTTAATGAGCACAGACAATTTTGGGCTTAAATGATCTAACGAAGATCCAGGAGGATCCTTGCGCTTTGTTGGCGAGCCCGTATAATCCTCGACCCGGCGCGTGATGCTCATCTTCCTGCGTCGTTCGTTGCTCATTTTCCACGCGAAATCGTGCGGAAATACGCAGGGATTTAAGGAAAGAGAATTGACTCCGGAGTGTACAATTATTACAATCCGGCCTCTTTAATCACCCACGCTGAGGCGTTAGTCGTTCGAATCTCGTTCGGGTATACGCAAAAGTCAGTGAATTTATTCAAGTTTAGGTAGAAATCGCCATGAAACGCACTTTTCAACCGTCTGTACTGAAGCGCAACCGTTCTCACGGCTTCCGTGCTCGTATGGCTACTAAAAATGGTCGTCAGGTTCTGGCACGTCGTCGTGCTAAAGGCCGCGCTCGTCTGACCGTTTCCAAGTAATAAAGCTAACCCCTGAGTGGTTAAGCTCGCATTTCCCAGGGAGTTACGTTTGTTAACTCCCACTCATTTCACTTTCGTCTTCCAGCAGCCACTACGGGCTGGCACGCCGCAAATCACCATCCTCGGCCGCCAAAATTCGCTGGGGCATCCCCGCATCGGTCTCACAGTCGCCAAGAAAAACGTTAAGCGTGCGCATGAACGCAACCGGATTAAACGTCTGACGCGTGAAAGCTTCCGTTTACGTCAGCACGAACTGCCTTCAATGGATTTCGTGGTGGTGGCTAAAAAAGGGGTTGCCGACCTCGATAACCGTGCTCTCTCGGAAGCGTTGGAAAAATTATGGCGCCGCCACTGTCGCCTGGCTCGCGGGTCCTGATAGCCCTCATTCGGGTCTATCAACGCCTGATTAGTCCGCTACTCGGGCCACATTGCCGTTTCACGCCAACATGCTCAAGCTACGGAATTGAGGCATTGCGCAGGTTTGGAGTGATAAAAGGCAGTTGGTTGACGGTGAAACGCGTATTAAAATGCCACCCTTTACACCCAGGTGGAGACGACCCCGTCCCTCCAGGACCTTTTGATACCAGAGAACACTAACGATGGATTCGCAACGCAATCTTCTTATCATCGCTTTGTTGTTCGTGTCTTTCATGATCTGGCAGGCATGGGAGCAGGATAAAAATCCTCAACCCCAGCAGCAGACCACGCAGACCACGACCACCGCAGCGGGTAGCGCCGCCGACCAGGGCGTACCGGCCAGTGGCCAGGGGAAACAGATTACGGTTAAGACCGATGTGCTTGAGCTGACTATCAACACCCGTGGTGGTGATGTTGAGCAGGCGCTGCTGTTGACCTACCCGAAAGAGCTGAAGTCTACCGAACCGTTCCAGTTACTGGAAACCACGCCTGAGTTTATCTACCAGGCACAGAGCGGCCTGACCGGTCGTGATGGCCCGGATAACCCGGCGAACGGTGCGCGTCCACTGTATAACGTCGAGAATGACACCTTTGTGCTGGCTGATGGCCAGAACGAACTGGTTATTCCGATGACCTACACCGACGCGGCAGGCAACACCTTCACCAAAACCTTCACCCTGAAACGCGGTGAATATGCGGTGAACGTGGGCTACAGCGTACAGAACACCGGTGCGAAACCGCTGGAAATCTCTACCTTTGGTCAGCTGAAGCAGTCCATCAATCTGCCGTCTCACCGTGACACCGGAAGCAGCAACTTTGCGCTGCATACCTTCCGTGGCGCGGCTTACTCCACGCCAGATACCAAGTACGAGAAATACAAATTCGACACCATTGCCGATAACGAAAACCTGAACGTCAGCTCTAAAGGCGGTTGGGTCGCAATGCTGCAACAGTATTTCGCGACGGCGTGGGTACCGAATAACGACGGTACGAACAACTTCTACACCGCGAACCTCGGCAACGGTATTGCAGCCATCGGCTACAAATCTCAGCCGGTTCTGGTGCAGCCGGGTCAAACCGGTAAGCTGGCAAGCACCCTGTGGGTCGGCCCGGAAATCCAGGACAAAATGGCTGCCGTTGCGCCGCACCTGGATCTGACCGTTGATTACGGTTGGTTGTGGTTCATCTCTCAGCCGCTGTTTAAGCTGCTGAAGTTCATCCACAGCTTCCTGGGTAACTGGGGCTTCTCCATCATCGTTATCACCTTTATCGTTCGTGGCATCATGTACCCGCTGACTAAAGCGCAGTACACCTCCATGGCGAAGATGCGTATGCTACAGCCGAAGATTCAGGCTATGCGTGAGCGTCTGGGCGATGACAAACAGCGTCAGAGCCAGGAGATGATGGCCCTGTATAAAGCAGAGAAAGTGAACCCACTGGGTGGTTGCTTCCCGCTGCTGATTCAGATGCCAATCTTCCTTGCGCTGTACTACATGCTGATGGGTTCCGTTGAGCTGCGCCACGCGCCGTTCGCCCTGTGGATCCATGACCTGTCCGCACAGGACCCGTACTACATCCTGCCGATCCTGATGGGCGTGACGATGTTCTTCATCCAGAAGATGTCTCCGACCACCGTGACTGACCCGATGCAGCAGAAGATCATGACCTTTATGCCGGTCATCTTCACCGTGTTCTTCCTGTGGTTCCCGTCAGGTCTGGTGCTGTACTATATCGTCAGCAACCTGGTGACCATCATCCAGCAGCAGCTGATTTACCGTGGTCTGGAAAAACGTGGCCTGCATAGCCGCGAAAAGAAAAAGTCCTGATTCGGTAACTTAACGCTAAAATAAGGGCGGTCGATTGACCGCCTTTTTTATTTGTATTGAACGAGAGCAACCATGAGCCATAACGACACTATCGTCGCCCAGGCAACCCCACCGGGACGCGGTGGTGTAGGCATTCTGCGCATCTCCGGCCTGAAGGCGCGTGAGGTGGCCGAAGCGGTGCTGGGTAAACTGCCAAAGCCGCGCTACGCTGATTATCTGCCATTTAAAGATGCCGACGGCACCTCGCTGGACCAGGGCATTGCGCTGTGGTTCCCCGGCCCAAACTCCTTTACCGGCGAAGACGTGCTGGAGCTTCAGGGTCACGGCGGCCCGGTGATCCTCGACCTGCTGTTGAAACGTATTCTGACCCTGCCTGGCCTGCGCATTGCGAAGCCGGGTGAGTTCTCCGAGCGTGCCTTCCTGAACGATAAGCTCGACCTGGCTCAGGCCGAAGCGATTGCCGACCTGATCGACGCCAGTTCCGAACAGGCAGCCCGCTCCGCGCTGAACTCGTTGCAGGGGGCATTTTCCGCACGCGTGAATCACCTTGTGGAAGCACTTACTCACCTGCGAATCTATGTTGAAGCGGCTATCGACTTCCCGGACGAGGAGATTGACTTCCTTTCTGACGGCAAAATCGAAGCCCAGCTCAACCAGGTGATGAACGATCTGGATGCCGTTCGCGCCGAAGCGCGCCAGGGCAGCCTGCTGCGTGAGGGCATGAAGGTGGTGATTGCTGGTCGCCCCAACGCCGGGAAATCAAGCCTGCTGAACGCTCTGGCCGGCCGTGAAGCGGCGATCGTGACCGACATAGCCGGCACCACCCGCGACGTCCTGCGCGAGCATATCCATATCGACGGCATGCCGCTGCACATCATCGATACCGCTGGCCTGCGCGATGCGAGCGATGAAGTCGAGCGTATCGGTATCGAACGCGCCTGGCAGGAGATCGAGCAGGCCGACCGCGTGCTGTTTATGGTGGACGGCACCACGACCGACGCCGTTGACCCGGCTGAAATCTGGCCAGACTTTATCGCCCGTCTCCCGGCCAAACTGCCGATCACCGTGGTGCGCAATAAGGCCGACGTTACCGGCGAAACGCTGGGCATCAGCGATGTGAATGGCCACTCACTTATTCGTCTGTCGGCCCGTACCGGGGAAGGCGTGGAAGCCCTGCGTAACCATCTCAAACAGAGCATGGGCTTCGACACCAGTATGGAGGGCGGCTTCCTGGCGCGTCGTCGTCACTTGCAGGCGCTGGAAGAGGCGGCTCGCCACCTTGAGCAGGGCAAAGCCCAGCTGATCGGCGCTTGGGCCGGCGAGCTGCTGGCGGAGGAACTGCGTCTGGCGCAGCAGAACCTGAGCGAGATCACCGGGGAGTTTACGTCGGACGATCTGCTTGGACGAATTTTCTCAAGCTTCTGTATTGGTAAGTAATTCCCGATAGAACATGGTGATTTCCTCCAGGGAAATCACCATTGTCCCAATGGCAACTCGCTTAATCCCCCCATGCCCCCTATCCTGCTTGCCTGCATCTATGGGGGATTTATGGCTCGTTTTCTGTTTTGTAGTTTCGCATTAGTTCTGCTGTATCCGTCCGGTATTGATATGTATCTGGTGGGGCTACCGCATATTGCCCGCGATCTGGGTGCCAGCGAGGCGCAACTGCACATCGCGTTTTCGGCCTACCTCGCGGGTATGGCGTCATCAATGGTATTTGCCGGGAAAATCGCGGACAGAGCCGGCCGTCAACCCGTCGCCATTACGGGGGCGGTTATCTTTACGCTGGCATCGGTACTGTGTTCAATGGCTCAGGAAAGCACAATGTTCCTGTCAGGGCGCTTTATCCTGAGCCGCCTGGCCATCATCACGCTCAGCGTGGCGGTGATCCTC
Source organism: Enterobacter sp. DSM 30060 (assembly GCF_013375955.1). Classification (NCBI taxonomy): domain Bacteria; kingdom Pseudomonadati; phylum Pseudomonadota; class Gammaproteobacteria; order Enterobacterales; family Enterobacteriaceae; genus Enterobacter; species Enterobacter sp. DSM 30060. Next base: position 1,724,016 of record NZ_CP056118.1, on the reverse strand, counting down.
ACCTATGTAAACGTTTCCCCGGTGTTACTGATGGAGACGATAGGCTTCGATCGCGGTGAGTATTCGACGGTGATGGCGCTCAATGCGATGGTCAGCATGGCGGTTTCATTCTCGATGCCCTTTGCGCTCAATATCTTCCGCCAGCGCACGCTGATGCTCGCTTCACAGACGCTGTTTCTCGCCGCAGGCGTGATTCTGGCGACCGCCACCTCACATGCGCTGATGCTGGTGGGTATGACCCTGATCTGCGCCGGATTCTCCGGCGGCTTCGGCGTGGCGATGAGTCAGGCGCTTGGCCCGTTCTCACTGCGGGCAGGCGTGGCAAGCTCGGTGCTGGGCATTGCGCAGGTCTGCGGTTCGTCGCTGTGGATTTGGCTGGCGGCGGTGATCGGCCTTAACGCGCTGAATATGCTGATCGGGGTTCTGATTGGCTGTAGCATACTCTGCATTACCTTACTTATGGTCATCCAGCCCGCGGCGCACTATGAAGAAGCCCATCAGCAGTCTCGATCTTAATCTTTTACTTTGCCTGCAGTTGTTGTTGCAGGAGCGCAGCGTCACCAAAGCCGCGAAGCGAATGAACGTGACGCCGTCCGCGGTGAGTAAATCGCTGGCGAAGCTGCGCGACTGGTTCGACGATCCGCTGTTTGTGAAAACGCCTTTAGGGCTACTGCCCACGCCGCTAACGGTGAGTCTGGAACAGGATCTGGCCGACTGGATGCAGATTGGCAATCAGATCGTCGATAAATTCCACCATAGCTCTCCAGGCGGGCTCAAGTTTGTGCTCGCCGCCGAAACGCCGCTGATGCTGATTCGCTTTAACACCCTGCTGGAGCAGGTGAATGAGCGCTACCCACAGGCGACGGTGAAGTTGCGCCAGTGGGATTATGATTCGCTGGACGCCATTACGCGCGGGGAGGTCGATCTCGGTTTTACCGGCCGCGAAACGCACCCGCGCTCCCGCGAGCTGCTAAAGCTGATGCCGTGGTTTATTGACTACGAAATCCTGTTCAGCGACCGTCCGTGCGTCTATCTGCGAGAAGATCATCCGGCACTTCACGAAGCGTGGAACCTTGAGACGTTTCTGCGCTACCCGCATATCAGCATCTTCTGGGAGCGCAGCGATACCTGGGCGCTTGATGAAGTGCTAAAAGAGATGGGCCGCGAGCGCAACGTCGCCATGAGCCTGCCCGGCTTTGAACAGTCGATGTTTATGGCGGCTCAGCCGGACCACAACTACATTGCCACTGCGCCCTACTACTGCCATCACTACAATCAACTCCACCAGCGTAATCTGGTCTGCCTTCCCATTCCCATCGATGAGGCGCAGGCAGAAAAGCTGACCGTACCCTTCACGCTAATCTGGCATAAGCGGAACAGCCATAATCCGAAAATTATCTGGCTGCGCGAAACTATAAAAGCCCTGTATACCGCGCCAGGTCAGGTTTTTGCCTAAGATAATGTAAAGTTCGGTCCTCAGGCTTCTCTTATTTCTATTTACTGATTAAAACAGAAGCTGAGTTAAGCGATAATCATGTAACCGTTTAACCGACTACGACCATTATCAGGGAGCGAAAAATGGCTACGCACTTTGCACGAGGAACATTAACGGAAGGGCATCTCGTATCGGCCAGAATTTCTTCAGCCTGTCACAGTGAGGCGCTCAAACTACCTGAACACCGCAGGACGCGGTTTTTAGCTTCCAGAGCGCTCCTCGCAGAACTGCTTTTTATGCTGTACGGCACCAGCGAATTACCGGACATACTCACCCAGCCAGAAGGTCGCCCGGTTTTTGCGGACCCGGCACTCCCCCATTTTTCCATTGCGTATACCGGCAACATTGTTGGCGTCGCGCTGACGACTGAAGGTGATTGCGGCCTGGATATGGAGCTGCAACGCGTCACGCGCAGCTTCCATGGTGCTAACGCGCTCGATGAATACCCGCTCTCCAGCAATGAAAAGCTGTGGATACGTAACCAGAACGATCCCGTTGAAGCCAGAGCGCAGCTCATCACCCTTCGCCAGAGCATCCGTAAACTGAGCGGCGCGGCATCAGACGACGCCAGCCTGTTGCAGCTGCTTCCCGGCTCCGGACGCCTGCGTGCCGCGAAAGCCTCGCTGGTAGAGGCGCTCAGCGACGCTGAGGACGTACTGATCTGGTCCGTTGCGGTGAGCCCCGCCATCGAACGGCTGAAAATCTGGGAGTTTGACAGTATTCGCGGTTGGCGTAGTCTTCCGGATGTACCTGAGCGCGCCAACGAGCCCGCCGCGCGCCTGATGCGATTAACCAGTTTACCGGCAGAAAAAGCATACACCCATAGCTGATCCGTCCAGGGTCATCATGATGAAACAGGAGTAATCATGTCTGATACGTTGAAAGTTGTTACGTTACTGGGAAGCCTGCGCAAAGGTTCGTTTAACGGGATGGTAGCGCGCACGCTGCCACAGCTGGCGCCTGCGGGAATGGAGATCAGCGCCCTGCCGTCTATTGGCGACATCCCGCTTTATGATGCTGACGTTCAGCAGGAAGAAGGGTTCCCGCACAGCGTGGAGGCGATAGCCGAGCAGATCCGTCAGGCTGATGGTGTAGTGATTGTAACGCCAGAATATAACTACTCGGTTCCGGGGGGTCTGAAGAACGCGATTGACTGGTTATCCCGTTTACCGGAGCAGCCGCTGTCAGGCAAACCGGTGCTGATCCAGACCAGCTCAATGGGCGCCATCGGCGGTGCGCGCTGCCAGTATCACCTGCGACAGATCCTGGTGTTCCTGGATGCGATGGTGATGAACAAGCCGGAATTTATGGGCGGCGTGATTCAGAACAAAGTCGACCCGCAGACGGGTGAAGTGGTGGATCAGAGTACGCGTGATCATCTCTCTGGTCAGTTGACTGCGTTTGGGGATTATATTAAGCGGGTTAAAAGCTGATAAAAAAGCCCGGTGGCGCTAGCGCTTACCGGGCCTACACTCGTCAGTAGGTCAGGTAAGCGAAGCGCCACCTGACACCACAAACCGCAACTTAGTGCGCGTCAATAAACACAATCTTGAGCACAAACAGCAGCGCCACAATCATCACGCACGGGCTGAGTTCGCGGAAACGGCCGGTACCGATCTTCATCACACAGTACGAGATAAAGCCCAGCGCGATACCTTCGGTGATCGAGAAGCTGAACGGCATCATCACCGCGGTAATAAACGCCGGAACGGCTTCCGTCAGATCTTCCCACTTCACGCGCGCCAGGCTCGAGGTCATCAGCACGCCGACGTAGATCAGCGCGCCAGCTGCCGCGTACGGTGGCACCATCCCCGCCAGCGGAGAGAGGAAGATCACCAGCAGGAACAGCAGACCCACGACTACCGCCGTCAGGCCAGTACGGCCGCCCACGGACACGCCGGAAGAGGATTCAATGTAAGCGGTAACAGACGAGGTGCCGATGAAAGAACCCGCAACGGACGAGATGCTATCCACATACAGCGCCTGCTTCATGCGCGGGAATTTGCCTTTCTCGTCCGCCAGACCCGCTTTGTCCGTCACGCCAATCAGCGTACCGGAGGAGTCAAACAGATTGACCAGCATGAAGGAGAAAATCACTCCGGCCAGACCCAGGTTCAGCGAGCCCGCCAGATCAACGTGACCAATCACGGTAGAAACGCTCGGTGGCGCAGAGACAATACCGCTGTAATGCACGTCACCCAGCATCCAGCCCAGCAGCGTGGTCACGATGATAGAGACCAGCACCGCAGCGTGAATGTTACGCGACGCCAGGATCGCGATAATAAAGAAGCCCAGCACGCCCAGCAGCACGCTGTGAGAGGTCAGGTTACCAATGCTCACCAGCGTTTCCGGGTTCGCCACGATTACGCCAGCGTTTTTCAGCCCCATCATGCCGATAAACAGACCGATACCGCTGGTGATGCCCACGCGCAGGCTCACGGGAATGTTCGCAATCATCCAGTAGCGCACACGGAAGATGGTCAGCAGCAGCAGGCCGACCGCGCCCCAGAAAATAGCGCCCATCCCGACCTGCCACGGCAGGCCCATCGCCTGAACCACCACGAACGCAAAGAACGCATTCAGACCCATTGCCGGGGCCAGCGCCACGGGCAGATTAGCGAAAACGCCCATCAGGATGCTGCCAAGGGCCGCGATCAGACAGGTGGTAACAAAGACGGCGCTGGTGTCCATGCCAGCCACGCCCAGAATTTGCGGGTTAACGAAAACGATATAGACCATCGTCAGGAAGGTAGTAAAACCGGCGATCACTTCGGTGCGTGCCGTTGTGCCGTGCTCGCGCAGTTTGAACACGCGCTCAAGCAGCCCCTGACCAGATGTCTGGGTAGTGTGTTGTTGACTCATCATCAATTTCCGAACAAGGAGGGAAAATTCGTCGCTATCCTATACCAAAATGCGACAATAGTGGCGGTTACGGGATACTTTTTTCATTGATTTTGCTTATACGGCAACGATTGCGTCTCGTTAAACTGTCGTACGTAAACGTTAAACTTGTTAAAAGGGAAAGGCATGTCCGGAATTGAAGCGGTATTTTTCGACTGTGACGGTACGCTGGTCGACAGTGAGGTCATTTGTTCCCGCGCGTATGTCGCCATGTTCCAGGAATTTGGCATTACGCTCGATCTCGAAGAGGTGTTTAAACGCTTTAAGGGCGTGAAGCTGTACGAGATCATCGACATCATTAACGAAGAGCACGGGGTGGATCTGGCGAAAGCGGATCTGGAACCGGTGTACCGCGCCGAGGTCGCACGCCTCTTCGACGCCGAGCTGGAAGTTATCGCCGGCGCTAACGCGCTGCTGGATGCGATGACGGTGCCGATCTGCGTGGTCTCTAACGGCCCGGTCAGCAAAATGCAGCACTCACTCGGCAAGCTGGACATGTTGCACCACTTCCCGGAAAAACTGTTCAGCGGCTACGATATCCAGCGCTGGAAGCCGGATCCGGCATTGATGTTCCACGCGGCGAAGGCGATGAACGTCAACGTGGAGAACTGCATCCTGGTGGATGACTCGTCTGCGGGCGCGCAGTCGGGGATTGATGCGGGGATGGAGGTGTTTTACTTCTGCGCCGATCCGCACAACAAGCCGATCGATCATCCAAAAGTGACGACCTTTACAGACCTGGCGCAGCTGCCGAAACTGTGGAAGGCGCGCGGGTGGGATATTACTCGCTGAAAAAACAAAGCCGGATGGCGCTAACGCTTATCCGGCCTACAAGGATCGTAGGGCGGGTAAGCGATAGCGCCACCCGCCACACACATCACTCTTTCGGATCTTTACCCGCCAGCAGCTTGTCCAGCTCGTCGCCGCCCACGTGACGGAAATCCTGTCCCTTCACGAAGTAGAAGATGTATTCGCAAATGTTCTGGCAGCGGTCGCCAATACGCTCAATTGAGCGCGCGCAGAACAGCGCGGTCAGCACGCTTGGAATGGTACGGGAATCTTCCATCATGTAGGTCATTAGCTGACGCACTATGCCTTCGTATTCCTGGTCAACTTTCTTATCTTCACGGTAGATACGGACCGCTTCGTCCAGATCCATGCGCGCGAAAGCGTCCAGCACATCGTGCAGCATCTGCACGGTGTGGCGACCGAGAGACTCCAGGCTCACCAGCAGCGGCTGGTGCTGCTGGGAGAATTTCTCCAGCGCGGTGCGGCAGATTTTATCCGCCACGTCACCAATACGCTCCAGCTCGGCGATAGTTTTGATGATCGCCATTACCAGACGCAGGTCGCTCGCGGTTGGCTGACGCTTGGCAATGATGCGCACGCACGCTTCGTCGATGGCGACTTCCATCATATTGACGTTGTGATCGCCTTCGATAACGCGCTTCGCCAGCTCGCTGTCCTGGTTGTGCATTGCCGTAATCGCATCAGAAAGCTGCTGCTCGACCATGCCGCCCATGGTCATCACCTGGGTGCGAATGCTTTCCAGCTCTGCGTTAAACTGGCCGGAAATGTGTTTATTAAGATTGAGGTTGTCCATGGTTTCTCCACATGCACTAAGGCAAATCAACCGTAGCGGCCAGTAATATAATCTTCGGTTTGTTTCTTCGCAGGACGGGTGAACAGCGCGTCCGTATCGCTGAACTCAATCAACTCGCCCAGGTACATAAACGCCGTGTGGTCAGAACAACGGGCAGCCTGCTGCATGTTGTGAGTGACGATCACCACGGTGTAATCCTGCTTCAGCTCGGTGATCAGCTCTTCGATACGCCCGGTTGAGATCGGGTCCAGGGCTGAGCACGGCTCATCCAGCAGCAAGACTTCCGGGCGAATGGCGATACCGCGCGCAATGCACAGACGCTGCTGCTGACCACCGGAGAGAGAGTACCCGCTCTGGTGAAGTTTATCTTTGGTTTCGTTCCATAATGCGGCCTTGGTCAATGCCCACTGCACACGCTCGTCCATATCCGCACGGGAGAGCTTCTCAAACAGACGCACACCAAAGGCGATGTTGTCATAGATCGACATCGGGAACGGCGTGGGTTTCTGGAACACCATCCCCACTTTCGCACGCAGCAAGGCGATATCCTGGGTATTGGTCAGGATGTTGTCACCGTCCAGCAGAATTTCACCTTCTGCGCGCTGCTCCGGATAGAGCGAATACATTTTGTTAAAGGTGCGCAGCAGCGTGGATTTACCACAGCCAGACGGACCGATAAATGCCGTGACCTGGTTCTTCGCGATATCCAGGTTGATATTCTTCAGGGCATGGAATTTGCCGTAGTAGAAGTTCAAATCACGAACCTGAATCTTACCCGGGGCAGTATCAACCATACTCATTGACTCATTTCCTCATTCGGCGCCGCGATGTGCCGCGCCGTAAAAATTTAACCGTGTTTCTGCTTCGCGAAAATGACGCGCGCCAGAATGTTCAGCAACAGTACGCAAAGGGTGATGATCAGCACCCCGGCCCAGGCCAGCTGCTGCCATTCCGCGAATGGGCTCATCGCAAATTTAAAGATCGTCACCGGCAGGTTGGCGATCGGCTGCATCATGTCCGTACTCCAGAACTGGTTGGAGAGGGCGGTAAACAGCAGCGGTGCGGTTTCACCAGCGATACGGGCGATAGCCAGCAGGATACCGGTCATGATCCCCGAGACGGACGCTTTCAGGGTGATCGCCGAAATCATTTTCCATTTCGGCGTGCCCAGCGCGTAAGCCGCTTCACGCAGGCTGTCCGGCACCAGTTTCAGCATGTTTTCAGTGGTACGAATAACGATAGGCACCTGCAACAGCGCCAGCGCAATCACACCCGCCCAGCCGGAGAAGTGTTCCATTTGCGCCACCACGATGGTGTAAACAAACAGACCTACCACAATCGACGGGGCAGAAAGCAGAATGTCGTTAATAAAGCGGATGACTTCAGCGATCCAGGACTTGCGGCCATACTCCGCCAGATAGATACCCGCCATGATGCCCAACGGCGTACCGAAAACGGTCGCCCACAGGATCAGCAGGCCGCTGCCCGCCAGGGCGTTTGCCAGACCACCACCCGCCGTGTTTGGCGGCGGCGTCATCTCGGTGAACAGCGCCAGGGACATTCCATCAATACCACGGGTGATGGTGGACATCAGGATCCAGATCAGCCAGAACAGGCCGAACGCCATCGTGGCCATGGAAAGCGTCAGCGCAATGCGGTTTTTAATCCGGCGCTTTGACTGCATTTTGCGACGAGATTCCGCAAGCTGAGCGGTGTTTTGCATGTCGAGAGTCGCCATTAGCGTGCCCCCTCGTTTTTAGCCAGACGCATAATCATCAGCTTGGAGATAGCCAGCACAATAAAGGTAATAACAAACAGGATCAGGCCCAGTTCCATCAGCGCTGCGACGTGCAGCCCGGATTCCGCTTCGGCAAATTCGTTCGCCAGCGCAGAGGTAATACTGTTCCCCGGCATGTAGAGCGACACGCTGTCGAGCTGGTAGGTGTTGCCGATGATAAAGGTCACCGCCATGGTTTCACCCAGCGCGCGGCCTAAGCCCAGCATGATGCCGCCGATCACCCCATTTTTGGTGAACGGAAGGACGATGCGCCAGATAACCTCCCAGGTGGTGCAGCCGATGCCGTAGGCCGACTCTTTCATCATCACCGGGGTTTGTTCGAAGACATCGCGCATGACCGCCGCAATGTACGGAATAATCATGATGGCGAGGATCACGCCAGCCGCCAGAATACCGATACCGAATGCCGGGCCAGAGAACAGGGCGCCCACAAACGGAACGGCGGAGAGAACATTACCCACCGGCTCCTGGAAGTACGTCGCAAACAGCGGAGCAAAGATAAACAGGCCCCACATGCCGTAAACGATACTTGGGATGGCCGCCAGCAGTTCAATGGCGATACCCAGCGGACGTCGCAGCCAGCCTGGTGCCAGCTCCGTCAGGAACAGGGCAATACCGAAGCTTACCGGCACTGCAATCAGCAGAGCGATAAAAGAGGTCACCAGCGTGCCGTAAATCGGCACCAGCGCACCGTAGATATCGTTCGGCGCATCCCACTCTTTGGTCCACAGGAAGGCGAAACCAAATTTTTGAATGCTCGGCCAGGAGGAGAAAATGAGGGACACGATAATGCCGCCCAGCAGCAATAGCACAATCAGCGCAGCCAGTTTCACCAGCGCGCTGAAAATCATGTCACCTTTTTTACCCGGAGGGTTAAATGCAGGCTTGGTTGCAGCCATAAATTACTCTTCTTTATGAGACGTCTTACGAATATGCCCGGTGGCGCTGGCGCTTACCGGGCCTACAGGATGAACCGTAGGGCGGGATCGCTGCGCGCCACCCGCCATCTTCGTCAAAAATATCCTGTTAGTACAGCGCTTTACCGCTGCTGTCTTTCACGTTGGTTTTCCATGCAGCACGGATCTGCTCAACCACGCTGTCTGGCAGGCTGGCGTAATCCAGGTCATTCGCCTGTTTGCCGCCGTTTTTGTATGCCCAGTCGAAGAACTTCAGCACTTCAGCACCCTGCTCAGGCTTCTTCTGCTCTTTGTGGACCAGAATGAAGGTGGTAGACGTGATAGGCCATGCATCGTCGCCTTTCTGGTTGGTCAGGTCCTGAGCGAAGGATTTGCTCCAGTCAGCGCCTTTTGCGGCGTTAGCGAAGTTCTCTTCGGTCGGGCTAACCGGTTTGCCGTCAGCAGAAACCAGTTTGGTGTAAGCCAGGTTGTTCTGCTTCGCGTAAGCGTACTCTACATAGCCGATAGAGCCAGGCAGACGCTGTACGAAGGCAGCGATACCGTCGTTGCCTTTACCGCCCAGACCGGTTGGCCAGTTAACGGTAGAGCCGGAACCGACTTTAGATTTCCACTCTTCGTTCACTTTCGCCAGGTAGCTGGTGAACACGAAAGAGGTACCAGAGCCGTCAGCACGACGAACCACCGCGATATTCTGCGAAGGCAGCTTAACGCCCGGGTTCAGTTTCGTGATGGCTTCGTCATCCCATTTTTTGATTTTGCCCAGGTAGATATCACCCAGGGTTTTGCCGTCCAGCACCAGCTCGCCTGATTTCAGGCCAGGGATGTTAACAGCCAGCACAACGCCGCCGATCACGGTCGGGAACTGGAACAGGCCTTCCTGATTCAGTTTCTCATCAGACAGCGGAGCGTCGGATGCGCCGAAATCAACGGTATTCGCGGTAATTTGTTTTACGCCACCGGAGGAGCCGATACCCTGATAGTTGACCTTGTTACCGGTCTCTTTCTGGTAGGTATCCGCCCATTTGGCATACACCGGCGCAGGGAAGGTTGCACCAGCGCCAGTCAGGCTTGCTGCTGCGAAAGCAGAGAAAGCGCTCAGAGATAAGGTCGCGGCGACAACAGTTGCGACAGTGGTACGCATAACTTTCATAATGTCTCCTGCAAGGATTTCGTAAATCATTGTTTAAGTGGCTACGATGAGCAAAATAGGACAAACAGGTGACAGATAAATGTACGAAATATGACAGTTTTATGACAAAGAAAATTTCACTTAAAATTAAGCAAAAATCCATAAGTAAATCATAAACTTAATGATTATTATGACAGCTTGTTTTCAGTAATATTTTCTTTATGTGACACTGATAAAATAGCTGAAAATGACGGATTGTCATAAAAAAAGGCTCCACCGGATGGCGGAGCCTGGAAGGATTATTCTACGGTAACGGACTTCGCCAGATTTCGCGGCTGGTCAACGTCGGTGCCTTTGATCAGCGCGACGTGGTAAGCCAGCAGTTGCAGCGGTACGGTGTAGAAGATCGGCGCAATCACCTCTTCCACATGCGGCATCTCGATGATGTGCATGTTGTCGCTGCTGGCGAAACCGGCATCTTTATCCGCAAAGACGTACAGTACACCACCACGGGCGCGCACCTCTTCGATGTTAGATTTCAGTTTTTCCAGCAGTTCGTTGTTCGGTGCCACCACGATAACCGGCATATCCGCGTCGATCAGCGCCAGCGGACCGTGTTTCAGCTCGCCTGCCGCGTAGGCTTCCGCGTGGATGTAGGAGATCTCTTTCAGCTTCAGCGCGCCTTCCAGCGCGATAGGGTACTGATCGCCACGGCCCAGGAACAGAGCGTGGTGCTTATCAGAGAAATCTTCAGCCAGCGCCTCAATGCGCTTGTCCTGAGACAGCATCTGCTCGATACGGCTCGGCAGCGCCTGGAGACCGTGAACGATATCATGCTCAACGGAAGCATCTTCGCCTTTCAGACGCGCCAGCTTCGCCACCAGCATCAGCAGAACGGTCAGCTGAGTGGTAAACGCTTTGGTGGAAGCGACGCCGATTTCGGTGCCCGCTTTAGTCATCAGCGCCAGATCGGATTCACGCACCAGCGAGGAGCCCGGTACGTTACAGATGGCCAGCGAACCCAGGTAACCCAACTCTTTAGACAGACGCAGCGCCGCCAGGGTATCGGCCGTTTCGCCAGACTGGGAAAGGGTGATCATCAGGCTGTTACGGCGCACAGCGGATTTACGATAGCGGAACTCAGATGCGATTTCGACGTCGCACGGCACGCCCGCCAGGGATTCAAACCAGTAGCGAGAGACCATACCGGAGTTGTAAGAGGTACCGCAGGCCACGATCTGAATGTGCTCGACTTTGCTCAGCATTTCGTTGGCATTGGCGCCCAGCTCGCTCAGATCCACTTCACCATGGCTGATGCGCCCGGTCAGAGTGTTTTTAATGGCGTTTGGCTGTTCGTAGATCTCTTTCTGCATGTAGTGACGGTAAGCGCCTTTGTCGCCCGCGTCGTATTGCAGGTTTGATTCGATTTCCTGGCGCTTAACCTGCTCGCCTTTCGTGTCGAATACGGTCACGCTGCGACGTGTCACCTCGGCAATGTCGCCCTCTTCCAGGAAGATAAAGCGACGGGTAACCGGCAGCAGCGCCAGCTGGTCGGAAGCGATAAAGTTTTCACCCATGCCCAGACCAATCACCATCGGGCTACCGGAACGCGCGGCCAGCAGCGTGGACGGGTCACGGGAATCCATGATCACCGTACCGTAAGCACCACGCAGCTGAGGGATAGCGCGCAGCACCGCATCACGCAGTGTACCGCCCTGTGCCAGCTCCCAGTGCACCAGGTGAGCAATTACTTCGGTGTCGGTTTCAGAGACGAAGGTATAGCCGCGCGCTTTCAGTTCTTCACGCAGCGGTTCGTGGTTTTCGATAATGCCGTTATGCACCACCACAATGTGTTCAGACACATGCGGGTGTGCGTTGCCTTCAGATGGCTCACCGTGAGTCGCCCAGCGGGTATGCGCAATACCGGTGCCACCGTGCAGCGGATGTTCCTCCGCCGCCTGGGCCAGCATCTGCACTTTACCGAGACGACGCAGACGGGTCATATGACCTTCTGCATCGACGACAGCCAGACCGGCTGAGTCATAACCACGGTATTCCAGACGACGTAAACCTTCGAGAAGGATTTCAGCAATATCACGCTGCGCAACTGCGCCAACAATTCCACACATAGTTAGATTCCTGATTATGGCGTTATGCCATGCGTTGTCGCTGACCTGTATTTGCCCTTTCCGGGCACCCCGAGCCTTGTAGAGAGTGGGGTTATTTTTATGGGTACTGCTGGTGGGGGGAGGATTATGTTATCCCCTCACCCCAGCCCTCTCCCCAAAGGGGAGAGGGTGAAAACCGCACCATTCAGTTCCCCTCTCCCCTATGGGGAGAGGGTCAGGGTGAGGGGTGTATATTGTCGTTACTTTTTCTTCACCGGGCGTTTCCAGCCCTGCTTACTGACCTGCGGAACGCGGCTTAACACCAGCTCGTTCTCGGCCACATCGCGCGTAACGGTTGTCCCGGCGGCAATGGTCACGCCTTTGCCCACGGTAACAGGCGCCACCAGCTGGGTATCGGAACCTACAAACACGTCATCACCGATGATGGTTTTAAACTTATTGGCACCGTCATAGTTACAGGTAATCGTCCCTGCACCGATGTTCACGTTGTCGCCAATTTCCGCATCGCCCAGATAGGTCAGATGACCGGCTTTCGAGCCTTTACCGAGACGTGCTTTTTTCATTTCCACGAAGTTACCTACATGAGCGCCTTCCAGCAGCTCAGCGCCCGGGCGCAGACGCGCAAACGGGCCGATGGTACAGGCGGGATCCAGACGCGCATCTTCTACAACGCTGTACGGGCTGATTTCGCAGTCGTCACCGATCACGCTGTTTTTAATCACACAGCCGGTGCCGATTTTGACGCGGTTGCCCAGCGTGACGTTACCTTCCAGGATAACGTTAGTATCTATTTCAACGTCGCGCCCGTGGGTCAGCGTGCCACGCAGATCGAAACGCGCCGGATCGCGCAGCATCACGCCCGCCAGCAACAGTTTTTCTGCCTGCTCGGACTGGTAAATACGCTCCAGGCGTGACAGCTGTAGACGGTTGTTTACCCCGTCCGTTTCGCTGATACGCGCCGGATGAACGGCGGCAATCTCACGCCCTTCCTGGTACGCCATCGCAATGATGTCGGTGATGTAGTATTCACCCTGCGCGTTGTTATTATTGAGTTTGGACAGCCAGCGCTTCATATCTGCACCGTTCGCAATCAGGATGCCGGTGTTGATCTCCTGAATCTGACGCTGTTCGTCAGTGGCATCTTTATGCTCAACAATCCCGGTTACCTTGCCGTTTTCACGCGTAATGCGGCCATAGCCGGTTGGATCGTCCAGCACGACGGTTAACAACCCAATGCCACCCTGCGGTTTGGCTTCACGCAGGCGAGTGAGGGTTTCAACGGAGATCAGCGGGACGTCGCCGTAGAGCATCAGGATGTCTTCATCATCAGCGAAGAAGGGTGCAGCCTGCTGCATTGCATGACCCGTACCCAGCTGTTCTGCCTGAAGCACCCAGTTGAGATTGTCGTCACGCAACGTTTTTTTCAGCAGATCGCCGCCATGTCCATAAACCAGATGCACCTGGCTGGCGCCTAATTCATTAGCTGCATCAATAACATGCTGCACCATTGGCTTTCCTGCCAGTGTGTGGAGCACTTTAGGCAGATCGGAATACATGCGGGTACCTTTGCCTGCAGCAAGGATCACCACGCTCATCGCACTGTTTAACATACGCATCCTGACGGTAGTTTGTGTGAGAAGTAAAAACGTTTGATGCTTAAAATTCTACATCTTTTTCATCATGAATTAAGGCCGAAAAAAAAAGCCAGCCTGGGATCCAGACTGGCTTTTGTGCTTTTCAAGCCGGTGTTACATCGCTTTTTTGGTCAACTCGATAACGCGCAGTTTCGCGATCGCTTTGGCCAGCTCCGCAGACGCCTGAGCGTAATCCACGTCACCATGAGAGCTGCTAATGTGCTCTTCAGCCTTACGCTTCGATTCCAGGGCTCGCGCTTCGTCGAGATCCTGGCCACGAATAGCGGTATCGGCCAGAACGGTCACACTGCCTGGCTGCACTTCAAGAATGCCGCCGGACAGATAGATAAACTCTTCATGACCGAACTGTTTAACGATGCGGATCATACCAGGCTTAATGGCGGTGAGCAGCGGTGCGTGACCCGGGAAAATACCCAGTTCACCTTCACTACCCGTTACCTGGATTTTCTCGACCAGACCAGAGAACATTTGTTGCTCTGCGCTGACGACGTCCAGGTGGTAAGTCATTGCCATATCACCCTCCGATTAAGGCGTTAAAGTTTTTTGGCTTTTTCCACGGCTTCTTCGATGGAACCAACCATGTAGAACGCCTGCTCTGGCAGGTGATCGTATTCGCCTTCCATGATGCCTTTAAAGCCACGGATGGTGTCTTTCAGGGAAACGTATTTACCTGGAGAACCGGTGAATACTTCCGCAACGAAGAACGGCTGGGACAGGAAGCGCTGGATCTTACGCGCACGTGCTACCACCAGTTTGTCTTCTTCAGACAGTTCATCCATACCCAGGATGGCGATGATGTCTTTCAGTTCCTGGTAACGTTGCAGCAGGGACTGTACGCCACGCGCGGTGTCGTAGTGTTCCTGGCCAACAACCAGTGGATCCAGCTGACGGCTGGTAGAGTCCAGCGGGTCAACGGCCGGGTAGATACCCAGAGACGCGATCTGACGGCTCAGTACCACGGTTGCATCTAAGTGAGCAAAGGTGGTGGCTGGAGATGGGTCAGTCAAGTCATCCGCAGGTACGTATACCGCCTGAACGGAGGTGATAGAACCAGTTTTGGTAGAGGTGATACGTTCCTGAAGAACACCCATCTCTTCCGCAAGCGTAGGCTGATAACCTACCGCTGAAGGCATACGACCCAGCAGTGCAGATACTTCAGTACCGGCCAGGGTGTAACGGTAGATGTTATCAACGAACAGCAGAACGTCACGGCCTTCGTCACGGAACTTCTCAGCCATCGTCAGGCCAGTCAGCGCAACGCGCAGACGGTTTCCTGGTGGCTCGTTCATCTGGCCGTAAACCAGGGATACTTTATCCAGAACGTTGGAGTCGGTCATTTCGTGGTAGAAGTCGTTACCCTCACGAGTACGTTCACCAACACCCGCAAACACGGAGTAACCGGAGTGCTCGATCGCGATGTTACGGATCAGCTCCATCATGTTTACGGTTTTACCTACACCCGCACCACCAAACAGACCAACTTTACCGCCCTTCGCGAACGGGCACATCAGGTCGATAACTTTGATGCCGGTTTCCAGCAGTTCCTGAGAGCTGGACAGCTCTTCGTAGGAAGGTGCCGCGCGGTGGATAGCCCAACGCTCTTCTTCACCGATGTCGCCTTTCATGTCGATTGGTTGACCCAATACGTTCATGATACGACCCAGTGTTGCTTTACCTACCGGGACTTCGATCGGGTGCTCAAGGTCTTTCACTTCCAGACCACGACGCAGACCGTCGGAAGAACCCATGGCGATGGTACGCACGATACCGCCGCCGAGCTGCTGCTGAACTTCCAGCACCAGGCTCTCGTTACCATTTTGTACCTCAAGCGCGTCGTACACGCGTGGTACGGCGTCCTGAGGGAACTCGACGTCCACCACGGCGCCGATTACCTGGACAATCTTTCCAGTAGCCATCTTGAATCCTCTACGTAATTCGTAAACCTGGTTAAACCGCGGCGGCCCCCGAGACGATCTCGGTGAGTTCCTGAGTAATGCTGGCCTGACGAGCTTTGTTGTAAACCAACTGCAGCTCTTTAATCAGGCTGCCGCCATTATCGGTCGCGGCTTTCATCGCCACCATTCGTGCGGCCTGCTCGCTGGCCAGGTTTTCTACAACGCCCTGATAAACCTGAGATTCAACGTAACGACGCAGCAGGGTATCCAGCAGCGGTTTCGGATCGGGTTCATACAGGTAATCCCAGGCTTTCTGTTTCAGCTCGTCATCTTCTGATGCCGGTAACGGCAGCATCTGAGTGAGCGTAGGCACCTGAGACATGGTGTTAATAAATTTGTTGCTGACAACGTACAGTCTGTCCAGACGGCCTTCATCGTAGGCCTGCAACATCACTTTAACCGGGCCGATCAGTTCGGACAGGGACGGGTTATCACCCATACCGGTCACCTGAGCGACAATGTTGCCGCCAACGGAGTTAAAGAAAGAGACGCCTTTAGAGCCAATCAGTGCCAGATCGCACTGAACGCCTTTATCGGACCAGCCTTTCATATCCGCCAGCAGTTTTTTGAACAGGTTAATGTTCAAGCCGCCACACAGACCACGGTCAGTCGACACCACCAGGTAGCCCACGCGCTTAACGTCGCGTTCTTCCAGGTAAGGGTGCTTATATTCCAGATTACCGTTTGCAAGGTGACCAATCACTTTGCGCATGGTCTCTGCATAAGGACGGCTGGCCGCCATGCGATCCTGCGATTTACGCATTTTGGAAGCGGCGACCATCTCCATCGCTTTAGTGATCTTTTGCGTGTTCTGGACGCTTGCGATCTTACTACGTATCTCTTTTGCGCCGGCCATGAGCTTCTCCTCAATGCCAGACGGCTTGTCCTGAGACAAGCCGCCGGACGATTACCAGGATTGGGTTGCTTTGAAGGAATCGAGGATAGCTTTCAGCTTGCCTTCGATTTCGTCGTTATAGCCACCGGTCTGGTTGATCTCTTGCATCAGCGGAGCGTGATCACGGTCGACGTAAGCCAGCAGAGCGGCTTCGAAGCTACCGATTTTCGCCAGTTCCACATCTTCGAGGTAACCGCGTTCAGCCGCGAACAGTACCAGGCCCTGCTGAGCAACAGACATTGGCGCGTACTGTTTCTGCTTCAGCAGCTCGGTCACTTTCTGACCGTGGCTCAGCTGTTTACGGGTTGCTTCGTCCAGATCGGATGCGAACTGAGAGAACGCAGCCAGTTCACGATACTGTGCCAGCGCGGTACGGATACCACCGGACAGTTTCTTGATGATCTTGGTCTGAGCAGCACCACCCACACGGGATACGGAGATACCCGGGTTAACCGCCGGACGAATACCGGAGTTAAACAGGTTGGTTTCCAGGAAGATCTGACCATCGGTAATGGAGATTACGTTGGTCGGAACGAACGCAGAAACGTCACCCGCCTGGGTTTCAATGATCGGCAGAGCGGTCAGAGAACCTGTTTTACCCTTCACTTCACCTTTGGTGAAGTTCTCGACGTATTCCGCGTTAACGCGGGAAGCACGCTCCAGCAGACGAGAGTGGAGGTAGAATACGTCGCCCGGGAATGCTTCACGTCCTGGTGGACGACGGAGCAGCAGGGAAACCTGACGATAAGCAACAGCCTGTTTAGACAGGTCATCGTATACGATCAGCGCATCTTCACCGCGGTCACGGAAGTATTCGCCCATTGCGCAACCAGCGTATGGTGCCAGGTATTGCAGTGCAGCAGATTCAGACGCGGTAGCTACCACAACGATGGTGTTAGACAATGCGCCGTGCTCTTCCAGTTTACGAACCACGTTGGAAATGGTGGACGCTTTCTGGCCGATAGCCACGTACACACATTTGATGCCGGAATCACGCTGGTTGATGATGGCGTCGATTGCCATCGCGGTTTTACCGGTCTGACGGTCACCGATGATCAGTTCACGCTGACCACGACCGATTGGGATCATGGCATCAACGGACTTATAACCCGTCTGCACTGGCTGATCAACGGACTGACGGTCGATAACGCCTGGTGCGATAACTTCGATTGGAGAGAAGCCATCGTGCTCAACCGGACCTTTACCGTCGATTGGCGCACCCAGGGTGTTAACAACGCGACCCAGCAGGCCACGGCCAACCGGCACTTCCAGAATACGGCCAGTACACTTAACCTTCATGCCTTCGGCAAGGTCAGCGTATGGACCCATCACAACGGCACCTACGGAGTCGCGCTCCAGGTTCAGTGCGATAGCGTAACGGTTACCCGGCAGGGAAATCATCTCACCCTGCATACAATCGGCCAGGCCGTGGATGCGGATAACACCGTCACTTACAGAAACAATAGTACCTTCGTTGTGAGCTTCACTCACAACACTGAACTGAGCAATGCGCTGCTTGATCAGTTCGCTGATTTCGGTGGAATTCAGTTGCATGCTCCAGTCCCCTTAAGACTGCAAGACGTCTGCAAGGCGCTCAAGACGGCCGCGTACGCTGCCATCAATGACCATATCACCCGAACGGATGATTACGCCTGCCATTACAGACTTATCGATTTTGCAATTCAGCTTAACTTTGCGTGACAGACGTTTTTCCATCGCGGCGGTGATTTTCGCAAGCTGTTCATCACTCAGTTCAGTCGCGGAAGTTACTTCAACTTCAGCGGTAGCTTCACTAAGGGCACGTAAGTGCTCAAACTGCTCGAGAACATCCGGGAGCACACGGAGACGACCATTTTCCGCCATCACCTTAATCAGGTTCTGGCCGTTGGCATCCAGTTGCTCTCCGCACACGGCGATAAACGACGCGGCGAGGGTTTCAGGCGCTAACGCACCAGAAAGCAACTCGGCCATTTGTTCGTTTTTCGTCACCTCAGCGGCAAACGCCAGCATATTCTGCCAGCGATCGACATTTTGGTGTTCGACAGCAAAGTCAAAAGCTGCTTTGGCGTAGGGGCGAGCTACCGTAACAAATTCAGACATCAGCCCCTCCCTCCTTACAGTTCAGCGACAAGTTTGTCCACGATGTCGCTGTTAGCAGCTTCATCCACGGAACGTTCGATGATCTTCTCGGCGCCAGCAACAGCCAGAATCGCAACCTGCTTACGCAGTTCTTCACGAGCACGTTTACGCTCAGCTTCAATTTCAGCCTGAGCCTGTGTCACGATCTTAGTACGTTCCTGTTCTGCTTCAGCTTTGGCTTCGTCCAGGATCTGAGAACGGCGTTTGTTAGCCTGTTCAATGATTACCTGAGCTTCAGCTTTCGCTTTTTTCAGCTGGTCTGTCGCGTTGGCCTGTGCAAGGTCCAAATCTTTCTTAGCGCGTTCTGCGGAAGCCAGACCGTCAGCAATTTCTTTCTGACGTTTTTCGATGGCAGCCATTAAAGGCGGCCATACATACTTCATGCAGAACCAGACAAAGAGAATAAACGCGATGGCCTGGCCGAGGATTGTTGCGTTCATGTTCACAGCACAATACCTCTTAAATTTCTGTGGCTTGGGGTTTTAAAACAACTACTACGCGACAGCAAACATCACGTACAGACCCAGACCTACAGCGATCATTGGGATTGCATCCACCAGACCCATAACGATAAAGAACTGAGTACGCAGCAGAGGAATCAGATCAGGTTGACGCGCTGCGCCTTCCAGGAATTTGCCCCCGAGGATGCCGATACCGATCGCAGCACCGATAGCCGCCAGACCCATCATCACAGCGGCAGCCATGTACAGCAGATCCATATTCAGGTTTTCCATGACAGTCTCCAGTTTGTTTCAATTAAAACGTAGTAGTGTTGGTAAAAAATCAGTGCTCTTCAGACGCCATCGACAGATAGACGATCGTCAGAACCATGAAGATAAAGGCTTGCAGCGTAATGATCAGGATGTGGAAAATGGCCCATGGCACATTCAGAATCCACTGTGACCACCACGGCAGAAGACCCGCGATCAGAATGAAAATCAGCTCACCCGCATACATGTTGCCGAACAGTCGCAGACCCAGTGAAACAGGTTTGGACAGCAGGCTAACGCCTTCCAGGATCAGGTTGACCGGAATAAACGCCCAGTGGTTGAACGGCTGCAAGGTAAGCTCTTTCACAAAGCCGCTTACGCCTTTCATTTTGATGCTGTAGAAAAGAATCAGGATAAATACGCCCAGCGCCATCGACAGGGTGATGTTCACGTCGGCAGACGGAACCACGCGCAGGGCAGGCAGACCGAAGACATGCTCGCCGATCCACGGCAGGAAATCGATAGGCAGAAGGTCCATCAGGTTCATCAGGAAGACCCAAACGAACACGGTCAGGGCCAGCGGAGCAATCAGCTTGCTCTTACCATGGTACATGTCTTTGACGCTGCCATGGACAAAGCCGATGATCATCTCGATGAACGTCTGGAATTTCCCTGGAACACCGCTGGTCGCTCGTTTAGCAACACCGCGGAACATGGCCAGGAACAGAAGACCCAAAACCACCGAGAAGAACATGGAGTCGATGTTGATCGTCCAGAAGGTGGCCGGGGGGTTATGTGGATCCACCAGCGAGAATGTACGCAGGTCCAGCTGAAGGTTATTCAGATGGTGACCTATGTAATCCTGCGGCGTCATATTTTCTGAAGCCATGATGCCTTTTACCCTTTGTTATTGATTACAGCTGGAGCCAGAACTTGTACCACCAGCACCAAAACCCACGTTGCTATCAGCGGCATGAATACCACTTTCAAAACCGCCAGCGCCATCACCAGTAGAGCAAAGGTCAGTAACACCTTACACACTTCGCCGAGAGCGAAGGACCAGGCCACGCGGCCTTTGGCGGGTGTATGCGCCTGATGACGCCAGGCAAAAATCATAAACAACACGTTTGGCAGAACCACCGCCAAACCTCCGCACGCGGCGGAGATGCCCCAGAAGGGGTCTTTGAGGCTAAACAGCAGTCCACTTGCTATCACAGCCAGAAACTGAATGAACAGAAGCTTACGAGCAACGTTTCTACTCAAGAGCGACACAGACATCACGTTTTTACTCCTGCTCCCTTCGAGGTATGCCGCGTGTCGTATAAAACGTCCTTTAAGGCTCAGAGTCAAGCATCAAAAAGCGGTCAAATTATACGGCGCGTACCCGTGATTTCAAACATTAAGTAGCGAAAAGGTGAATAAATGTTTAAATATTTTTCCCCAGTCCTATTTTTCAACTTTTGAACTCAGTGCCAACCTTCAGGCAAAACTGCAAACAGCGCGGAAACGTTGGTGATAAAGCGTGCACGAGATCACAAAATACACATTTGCGATAAAGTGGTATTTATCAAAGACGTAAAACGATTTATTTCATCCGATTGAAATTAAAGCAAAAAAATCGCAACTATTTTTAAAACAGAGCCGTATACAACAAAAACCTTTTATTGACATTCTTAATAAATATTTAACATTTCATTCTTGTTGCCTTTACCCACTTTTAGCAGGCTGATATTTTCATGGTTGACTATCTTCAGGGTGAACGAATCACTTCAGGTTAACCATAAGAAAATCCATGGTGACAACAAGGTTAAATTAACTACGGCCAAATCAGACTGGATGTGCTGCTTTTTAACACCATCAGAACAGCACAAATTCCACATTTTTTATTAATTTTTTAAAATGTGTTTGGCTTAATTATCACCAGATGACGCTCACCTTCGAGCTGAGGGATCTGGAGTTTTTCAATGGATTCCACTGCAAAACCGTCCGGAAGCTGCTCTATTTCGTCCCCCGGAAGTTGTCCTTTCAGCGCATAAAAACGGCCCTTATTCGCCGGCAGGTGTTTGCACCAGCTCACCATGTCATTGAGTGAGGCAAATGCGCGGCTGATAACGCCGTCAAACGGTGGCTCTGCAGGGAACTCCTCTACCCTGCTCTGCACGGGCGTGATGTTTTCCAGCTTCAGCTCATGCTGAACCTGTCGTAAAAAGCGTACGCGCTTGCCCAGACTGTCCAGCAGCGTGAAATGACTCTCCGGTCGAACAATAGACAACGGAACGCCCGGCAAGCCCGGACCGGTGCCCACGTCGATAAAACGTTCACCGGTAAGATACGGCGCCACAACGATGCTATCGAGAATATGGCGAATCAGCATCTCGTTGGGATCGCGTACGGAGGTGAGGTTGTACGCTTTATTCCATTTGTTCAGCATATCGACATAGGCCACCAGCTGATTTTTCTGGTGATCGGTGAGCGAAATACCTGCCTGTTCCAGCAGACGAGAGAGTTTATTGAGCACGGTGGATACCTATTGAGAGATTTTTCGCCCGGTGGCACTGCCGCTTACCGGGCCTACGATTAAGTAGGGCGGGTAAGCGAAGCGCCACCCGCCAAAAGCAATGTTAATTACGCGCTGCGGCGCAGCATACCCTGCTTTTTCAGCCACACCAGCAGAATCGAAATCGCGGCAGGTGTGACACCGGAGATACGTGAGGCCTGGCCAATCGACACAGGTTTGTGATCGTTCAGCTTAGCGATCACTTCGTTGGAAAGCCCCGTCACCTGACGATAGTCCAGCATTTCCGGCAGCAGCGTATTTTCGTTGCGCTGCTGTTTTTCGATCTCATCCTGCTGACGCGCGATGTAACCTTCGTATTTCACCTGAATCTCGACCTGTTCAGCCGCTTCAGCGTCTTCAAGGCCCGGTGCGAACGCGGTCAGTTTGACCAGATTCTCGTAGGTGACTTCAGGACGGCGCAGCAGATCTTCACCACTGGCTTCGCGCGAAAGCGGCGCAGTTAAGTGAGCGTTCACTTCAGCAGCAGTTTCCGCCTGCGGATTCACCCAGGTGGTTTTCAGGCGCTGACGTTCCTGTTCGATACGCTCCAGCTTCTCGTTGAAGCGCGCCCAGCGTTCGTCATCCACCAGACCCAATTCGCGGCCCACCTCGGTCAGACGCAGATCGGCATTGTCTTCACGCAGCATCAGGCGATATTCCGCACGAGAAGTAAACATGCGGTACGGTTCTTTGGTCCCCAGCGTGCAGAGATCGTCGACCAGAACGCCCAGGTAAGCCTGAGAACGCGCCGGTGCCCAGCCCTCTTTCTCGGCAGAGAAGCGAGCGGCGTTCAGACCGGCCAGCAGCCCTTGTGCGGCAGCTTCTTCGTACCCGGTAGTGCCGTTAATCTGGCCTGCGAAGAACAGACCCTGGATGAATTTGCTTTCCAGCGTCGGCTTCAGGTCACGCGGATCGAAGAAATCGTACTCAATAGCGTAGCCAGGACGAACGATCTTCGCGTTTTCCATCCCCTGCATTGAACGCACAATCTGCATCTGCACGTCGAACGGCAGGCTGGTGGAGATGCCGTTCGGGTAAATTTCGTTCGAGGTCAGCCCTTCAGGTTCGAGGAAGATCTGATGCTGGTTACGATCGGCAAAGCGCATCACTTTATCTTCGATCGACGGGCAATAACGTGGGCCGATCCCTTCGATCACGCCGGCGTACATTGGGCTGCGATCGAGGTTATTGCGGATCACGTCATGGGTTTTTTCATTGGTGTGCGTGATGTAGCACGGCACCTGCTGCGGATGTTGCGCCGCATTGCCCATGAACGAGAATACCGGCATCGGGTTATCACCGTGCTGCTGTGCCAGTACGCTGAAATCAATGGTACGCGCATCAATTCGCGGCGGCGTACCGGTTTTCAGGCGGCTTACGCGCAGCGGCAGCTCACGCAGACGACGAGACAGCGGAATCGACGGCGGATCGCCCGCACGGCCTCCGCTGTAGTTGTCCAGACCAATATGGATTTTACCGTCCAGGAATGTCCCGACCGTCAGCACCACCGCTTTTGCGCGGAACTTGAGACCCATCTGGGTCACGGCGCCAACAACACGATCGTTTTCCACGATAAGATCTTCTACAGCCTGCTGGAAGATCATCAGGTTCGGTTGGTTTTCCAGCGCGGTGCGCACAGCCTGACGGTAAAGCACGCGGTCTGCCTGTGCACGGGTGGCGCGAACAGCCGGACCTTTACTCGCGTTTAGTATCCTAAACTGAATGCCCGCATGATCGATCGCTTTCGCCATCAGGCCGCCAAGTGCATCCACTTCTTTTACCAAGTGTCCTTTCCCAATGCCGCCAATCGCCGGATTACAGGACATTTGTCCCAGCGTGTCGATATTGTGTGTCAAAAGCAGGGTCTGCTGACCCATTCGCGCTGCGGCCATTGCGGCCTCAGTGCCTGCGTGACCCCCGCCAATGATGATGACGTCAAAAGGATCCTGATAAAACATGGTGGTCTGCCTCGCGTAAAGCGGTATGAAAATGGATTGAAGCCCGGGCCGTGGATTCTACTCAACTTTAGTCTTTCGAGAAAGCATTGGGATCCTGGGCTATTAAAAAGAAGATCTTTTTATTTAGAGATCTGTTCTATTGTGATCTCTTATTAGGATCGCAGACCTTTGTGGATAAGTCCGATCCCATAAATAAGATCATGCAGTTAGGAAGGATCGTTTGCTGTGAATGATCGGTGATCCTGGACCGTATAAGCTGGGATCAGATCGCCACTTTATACACAGGTCAAAAACTAAACTAACGTTGTTCTTTGGATAACTACGGGTTAATACGAGCTTTTAACCAGAGTTATCCACATCTGATCGCACGATCTTTAATCGTTTTTGAGTAAATTTTTCCATTCCGCGAGCCAGATCTCAGCTGGATCTTCGGGAATATCATGATCGAGGATGTTGATCTTCAGTGTTTCACCCAGCTGTTTTGCTCCGCAGGCGGTCACCGCAGCTTCTACTTTCTCTATGGCGCCACAGAAAGTGTCATATTCACGGCTGCCGATCCCTACAGCGCCAAACCGGACGTTTGCCAGATCGGGCTGTTGTTCCAGCAGTTCGTCATATAAAGGTTGCAGGTTATCCGGCAGATCGCCCGCGCCGTGCGTGGAGGTGATCAGCAGCCAGACCCCGTCAGTCGGGAGATCTTCCAGCAGCGGTCCGTGCAGCGTTTGTGTAGAAAAGCCCGCGTCTTCCAGCTTCTCAGCCAGATGTTCCGCTACATATTCCGCACCGCCCAGGGTGCTGCCGCTGATAAGAGTAATGTCCGCCATTGATCGCTCGCTCAGATAAAGAGGCGGCCATTGTACGCTGTGAACGAGCTGGGATCTACCTGTGGAAAATGTGGGAATGAAATTGCCCGATCACGGGCGGATAGTACGCATGATCGGGTTTTGCAGAGAGATCAGGGTTTCGGTGGACTGAATTTCATCGATTGTTTGGATCTTGTTGATAAGTACCTGCTGGAGAGCGTCGATGGATCGGCACATGACCTTTATAAAGATGCTGTAGTGCCCGGTGGTGTAGTACGCCTCAGTGACTTCATCCAGCGCGTTCAGCTTCTCCAGCGCGGAGGGGTAATCTTTGGCGCTTTTCAGAATAATGCCAATGAAGCAGCAGACGTCGTAGCCGAGTTGCTTCGGGCTGACATCAATGCGTGCGCCGGTGATGATCCCGGCCTGCTTCATTTTCTCTACGCGAACGTGAATGGTCCCCGGGCTGACGCCAAATTGTTTCGCCAGTTCGGCATACGCGGTGCGTGCGTTGGCCATGAGCGCTTCCAGAATGCCGCGGTCCAGATTGTCGATCTGATAATTTTCCATAGGTTTTTCTTATGAAGATTAATGATTCCTTCTATTCTAGCGTCTTATTTTAACGAATCAAAAGTGAAGGTGGCTTTTTGTTGATGGGTTATTGAATTAAGCGCCTGTTCTGTTGCTTAATCATTATCAACAGGACGCAGGAGTATAAATAATGAAAACCGCTTACATCGCAAAACAACGCCAGATCAGTTTCGTTAAATCCCATTTTTCTCGGCAGCTGGAAGAGAAGCTTGGCCTTATTGAAGTGCAGGCGCCGATTCTGAGCCGCGTGGGTGACGGGACGCAGGATAACTTGTCTGGTTGCGAAAAAGCGGTACAGGTAAAAGTGAAAACACTGCCAGACGCCCAGTTCGAAGTGGTTCATTCCCTGGCGAAGTGGAAGCGTCAAACCCTGGGACAACACGACTTCAGCGCGGGCGAAGGGCTTTACACGCATATGAAAGCCCTTCGCCCCGATGAAGACCGCCTCTCCCCCATTCACTCTGTCTACGTTGACCAGTGGGACTGGGAGCGCGTAATGGGTGACGGCGAGCGTCACGTCGGTACGCTGAAATCCACCGTTGAGGCGATCTACGCCGGGATCAAAGCGACCGAAGCGGCCGTGAGCAAAGAGTTTGGTCTGGCACCGTTCCTGCCGGAAACGATCCACTTTGTTCACAGTCAGGAGTTGCTGAGCCGTTTCCCGGATCTGGATGCCAAAGGCCGTGAACGCGCGATCGCCAAAGAGCTGGGCGCGGTATTCCTGATCGGCATTGGCGGGAAATTGTCTGATGGTAAACGTCACGACGTCCGTGCGCCGGATTACGATGACTGGAGCACCGTGGGCGAGAGCGAATATGCCGGTCTGAACGGCGATATTCTGGTCTGGAACCCGGTTCTGGAAGATGCGTTTGAACTCTCTTCGATGGGGATCCGCGTGGATGCTGAAGCACTGAAGCGTCAGCTGGCCGTGACCGGTGATGAAGATCGTCTGCAACTGGAATGGCACCAGGCGCTGCTGCGCGGTGAAATGCCGCAGACCATCGGCGGTGGTATTGGCCAGTCTCGTCTGACCATGCTGCTGTTGCAACTGTCCCATATCGGTCAGGTACAGTGTGGGGTCTGGCCGCAGCAGGTACGTGAGAGCGTCGGTTCTCTTCTTTAATTAACGTCGCCAGCGTCTGAGCAGGCGGCTACGCAACCCGGTATCAAAGCGCCAGATGTGATCGAAGATGCGCATGATGCCGGGTTTTCCATGTGCAGACATCGCCACGGCATGGAAGCGGTGCTGATGCACGCGCTGCATCTCCTTCACTTTATTCACGACGTCGTCGGGCAGCCGCTGGGCAATAAAATCGGAAATCACCACCGCATCCGCGTCGTACCAGTCTCCGCCCTGCATGCGCTCAATGATGCTGCGAAAACAGCTGGCCAGATCGGTGCCGCCGCGAAAGCGCTGGCTTAAAAAGCGGATCGCCTGCTCCAGCCCCTGTGGGCTGGTCAGTTCATACCCCACCACTTCGCTGGAAAATAACATGATGTAGCAGCGACGACGATCGGCGAGCGCCACGCGCATCAGAGCCAGGCAGAACGCTTTTGCACACTGCTCGTTAAATCCCCCCATCGATCCGGACGTATCTACGCAAACAATGAATGGACCGCGCGGTTGCTCATCAAAGTCCTGATGCACCACCGGGCGCTGGCTGATTTTTTCGCGCCAGGCTTCGCCATGCAACCGATAGGTAAGAAGCTGTTTTTCCACCAGACGGCGATAAAACTCATACTCCAGTTCGGTCATTCCCAGCGTGCTGAGTTCCGTAGGCAACAGGCGCAGGATATCATCGCTTTGCTGTAAGCCGTCCACCTGCTCCGGTACGGTGGAGGGCTCGCGTACCAGCGTACGGAAGGTTTCCATCGGCGCATCTTTCTTTGGAATTGACCTGGCCTCCCGGGAACGACCAAGCTGTTCTGCAAGCTTCATCAGCTCCGGCTGTTGTGCCAGAAAGTCGCCGTACTTCACGATCAACTGATAATCGCCACGTTTTAACTGACCGGCACTCATATCCCAGAGTCGACCGGCGGCGTTTTCATTCTCCACCAGCACCTGTTCTAGCTGGCCGCTTAACGTCATCCGCTCCTGAACTTCGCTTAACAGCTGTTCGCGCTCTTCGTCCAGCAACTGCTGGTTGAGAGAGGTGGCCTGAACGACAAGACTGAGCCGCCAGCGCTGTAAAAACAGCGTATGCAGGGCGGGAGTAAAGCTGGGGTTGTCCGTGACCAGCGCTCTGGCCTGGCTGGCAAACGGGGAGTGAACGTTATCTAGCAGCGTCAGGGTTTGCTGTAGCTGGGCAATAAACTGCGGCGTTGAAAGCCGCTGGCACTGCTGGTAACCAGCCACTTCCTCTGTCAGTTCCGGCGGGACTTCCGTCTCCTTAAACCGCTGGCGCAGGTTATCGCGCCAGCGGGGAAGATCGTCCGTCATTGCTTTTCTGAGCTTCGGAAATTTTTCAAAGAAGGCCGCCAGCTGCGGTGAAGCGAGCAGGGTAATGACGACCTCTTCGATCAACCCTTCCTCGCTAACCGCCAGCATGACGTTAAGCGTGTCCAGCGTTAGCATTGACGCGCCTGTTTAATCTGCGCGCTGACATCCTGCAAGCTGGCTTCAATGCGACCTAACCAGTCGCTATGGATAAAGAGGCATTTCTGCTGCTCGCTGAAGCGCGTGTGCTGCTGATGCCATTCGTTATCCAGCGCTTCGAGCTGCTGTTTGATCTCCTCCGGAAGACTGTCAGAGGCCGTGCCCGGCAGCGCCAGGCGCGATCCCTGAAGGCTGACGTCGCGGATCACAAGGTGCTGGCTGCTGTCGACTTCCATCGACAGCGGCTGTGCAAAGCCGATACCGTTGAGTTTACCGCGGATCTCGCCGCCCTTATCCAGCCACTGAACCAGCGCAACGCGTTCGATCGTCACGTGCACCACCTGCATATCATGAAGCTTTAGCGGCTGCTGAAGAAGAAGCGTGAGCGAGGCGTCAGTCAGCTCGGCTGGCAGTTCATAGTGCGGTTTACGGGCAAACATCCCGCCAAGACGGTTCACCTTCAGCGCGGTTTTGTCACTTTGCTGCTGCTGAAGCTGAAGACGACGTTGGGCAATCGCCCCCAGTTGATTAAGCATGGATTGCTGACCCCACGCGTGCCCGGTCATCAAAACGTCCAGCTGCTGCTGCATCAGATTCATCCCTTCTGCGTCGTGCCACAGACAGTCTTTCAGCAGGATCAGATCGATGGGGGCGACAGCATCGCGGCCGCTGAACAGGGCGCTTGCCTGAAGCAGACGAATGGCTTTTTTCCAGCGACGGTCGGAGACGTAAGGCGCGGAGGGCAATAAATCAAGCTGCTGGCGCAGCATGAAGATCAGCTCAAAGACGGCATCGGGCAGCTTAATTTTACCTATCTCTTCCTGCCACTGGTCATACTCTTCGTCCGTGACCTGTAATGATGGTGCCACCGGATTTTCGTTTTCGTCCTGCTGGCTTACCAGCATTGAGCGGAAGTTCGATTTGTCCTGGACTTTATCCAGCCACAGGCGGATCAGCATGCGGTCATACAGCGCTTCCAGGCTGCTGTCGGCTTCGGGAAGTTCGTTAGACGCGGCCACCAGCAACCGCATGGGGATCTTCTCTTCGCTCGCGCCGTTGCGGAAGCGGCGTTCGTTGATTGCCGTCAGCAGGGTATTCAGAATGGCCGGGCCGGCTTTCCAGATCTCATCAAGAAAGACGATTTCCGCTTCCGGGAGATAGCCCGCCGTCAGACGTTCATAGCGTCCCTCATCTTTTAACGCCTGAATGGAGAGCGGGCCGAAAACTTCTTCCGGCGTGGAGAAGCGCGTCATCAAATACTCGAATGCGCGAGCGTTCTGGAAAGCGAATTTGAGGCGGCGTGCGATCAGACTTTTGGCAATGCCCGGCGGACCCAGCAGAAACACGCTTTCCCCGCTCAGCGCCGCCAGTAAACAGAGGCGAATGGCGTGGCTACGCTCGTAAAGGCCTTTCTCCAGCGCACTGCTGAGGCGGGAAATTCTTTCTGCTAATAAATGTGAGTGAGCCATAATAGTTTTGCATCCTTTCGCCGTCGTGGCGGCTAATTGAAGCGAGTATAGACGTTTCGGTCTGGCCTGGTAATAGGCTGAAGTGCGGCGCTATTTTCTTTGCGCTACATTAATGCGGCTGCATTTAGGGGTACGATTTTGCATTGAATCGTGCATACTGTGCGCTTTTTGTGGGCCAAGGGACTAAGCACACATTTGTTATTCAAACGAAAAGACTAGTCTATGAGCACTGATAATAAGCAATCATTACCCGCAGTAACGCTTGCAGCGATCGGGGTTGTCTACGGTGATATCGGCACCAGCCCGCTTTATACGCTTCGTGAATGTTTGTCCGGTCAGTTTGGTTTTGGTGTAGAGCGTGACGCCGTATTTGGTTTCCTCTCGCTCATCTTCTGGCTGCTGATCCTGGTGGTCTCCCTTAAGTATCTCTCTTTCGTTATGCGGGCTGATAACGCGGGCGAGGGCGGTATTCTGACCCTGATGTCCCTTGCGGGGCGCAATACGTCTGCAAGAATGACCTCCGTGCTGGTCATCATTGGCCTGATTGGCGGCAGCTTCTTCTATGGGGAAGTCGTGATTACGCCAGCGATTTCGGTGATGTCGGCCATAGAGGGGCTGGAGATTGTCGCGCCACAGCTTGATACGTGGGTGGTGCCACTCGCTATTATCGTGCTGACGTTGCTGTTTGCTATACAAAAACACGGTACCGGGCTGGTGGGTAAGCTGTTCGCGCCTATTATGCTGGCCTGGTTCCTGATCCTGGCGGCGCTGGGCTTACGCAGTATTATTGCCAACCCGGATGTCCTGCACGCGCTGAACCCAATGTGGGCGGTGCATTTCTTCCTGGAATATAAAGTGGTGTCGTTTGTGGCGCTGGGCGCGGTAGTGCTTTCCATTACCGGTGTTGAAGCGCTGTATGCAGATATGGGCCACTTCGGGAAACTCCCAATTCGCGTCGCCTGGTTTAGCGTTGTTCTGCCTTCACTGGTGCTGAATTACTTCGGCCAGGGCGCGCTGCTGCTTGCCCATCCTGAAGCGATTAAAAACCCGTTCTTCCTGCTGGCGCCGGACTGGGCGCTGGTTCCGATGCTGATCCTGGCGACGCTGGCGACGGTCATTGCCTCTCAGGCTGTTATTTCCGGCGTATTCTCCCTGACGCGTCAGGCCGTGCGTTTGGGTTATCTCTCCCCAATGCGCATTATCCATACCTCTGAGATGGAGTCAGGCCAGATCTACATTCCGTTCGTCAACTGGCTGCTCTATTTCGCGGTGGTGATTGTTATCGTCAGCTTCGAGCACTCCAGTAACCTGGCGGCGGCGTACGGTATCGCGGTAACCGGAACGATGGTGTTGACCTCTATTCTCTCTACCACCGTGGCGTACCGTAACTGGCACTGGAATAAGTTCCTCGTGGGGCTGATCCTGGTTGGCTTCCTCTGCATCGACGTACCGCTGTTCTCTGCGAACCTCGATAAGATTGTCTCCGGTGGCTGGCTGCCGCTGACGCTGGGTCTGGTGATGTTCATCGTGATGACGACGTGGAAGAGCGAACGTTTCCGCCTGCTGCGACGTATGCATGAGCACGGTAATTCTCTGGAGGCGATGATCGCCTCGCTGGAGAAATCCCCGCCGGTGCGTGTGCCGGGTACGGCGGTGTATATGTCTCGTGCGCTGAACGTGATCCCGTTTGCGCTGATGCATAACCTTAAGCACAACAAAGTGCTGCACGAGCGCGTGATCCTGCTGACGCTGCGTACCGAAGATGCGCCGTATGTTCACAACGTGCGACGCGTACAGATTGAGCAGCTGTCGCCAACCTTCTGGCGCGTGGTGGCAAGCTACGGCTGGCGCGAAACGCCGAACGTGGAAGAGGTATTCCACCGCTGCGGTCTGGAAGGGTTGAGTTGCCGTATGATGGAGACATCGTTCTTTATGTCCCACGAGTCGCTGATCATCGGCAAGCGCCCATGGTATCTGCGCCTACGCGGCAAGCTGTATCTCATCCTGCAACGTAACGCCCTGCGTGCGCCTGACCAGTTTGAGATCCCGCCCAATCGCGTGATTGAGCTGGGGACGCAGGTCGAGATTTAATTCTCAGTGCGGCCTGATGCCCTCACCCTGCCCCTCTCCCACAGGGCTGAGGGATCCCCAGTAATTTTTTTATGCAGAAGCAATAAAGTTGCATTCTAAATGACTGAGGGCTGTCAGCGATGCCCTGGTCCGGCTGTAAATCGCTGAGGCGTTTGCCTTCCGGCCGGGGCGAGGCGCAGGGATGCGCCGAGAGGGCGGCTTTACAGGGACGTTGCCTCCGCCCGTACCCGATAAGCCGGAAGGAATAAGCCGAGGTCACCGCGAAGCGGCGATTTACCGCCGGGAGCCCGGGTCGCCAGGGTGGTGGCGACTGAGCCACCCTGGCACGTTCACCGGTCAAGTCGTTACAGAGTAGCAAGGAACATAAAGTGAACGGAATGACCACCACCGCCGTATGTTCCCCTCACCCTAACCCTCTCCCCGGAGGGGCGAGGGGATTGCTCAGTGCTCGCATTAATTTGTGGGGAACCCTCAGCCCACAGGGAGAGGGCGCAACCATAAAAAACGGTAACCTGACGGTTACCGTTTTGCATTTACCTCCTTTGCATTTCACTTAGCGAAACGTTTCGACGCCGATCACAAATCCGTTACGTCATGATGGTTTTCTGAACACTTCTGCGGCTACACTGTTTTTAGCGAAACGTTTCGCTAGTGGAGCAAAAAATGAAGAAAGGCACAGTACTCAACTCAGAAATATCATCGGTGATTTCCCGTCTTGGGCATACCGATACGCTGGTGGTTTGCGATGCAGGCTTACCGGTTCCGCGCAGCACAACCCGTATCGATATGGCGTTAACGCAGGGCGTACCCTCGTTCATGCAGGTACTGGAAGTCGTGACGGCGGAGATGCAGGTTGAGGCGGCCATTCTCGCGGCGGAAATCAAACAACATAATCCGCAACTCCACGAAACGTTGCTCAGCCACATTGAGCAACTGCAACAGCACCAGGGAAACACCATAGAAATTCGTTACACAACGCACGAGCAGTTCAAACAACAAACCGCAGACAGTCAGGCGGTGATTCGCAGCGGGGAGTGTTCCCCGTATGCGAATATCATTCTCTGTGCTGGCGTCACCTTCTGAGGCCATCATGGACGCATTACTGCAACTCAAAGGGATCGATAAGTCGTTCCCGGGCGTTAAAGCCCTCTCTGGCGCGGCGCTGAACGTCTATTCCGGGCGCGTAATGGCGCTGGTGGGCGAAAACGGCGCGGGCAAATCCACCATGATGAAAGTGCTGACCGGGATCTATCAACGCGATGCCGGTTCGCTGCTGTGGCTGGGTAAAGAGACCACCTTCAACGGCCCGAAATCCTCTCAGGAAGCGGGCATTGGCATCATCCACCAGGAGCTGAACCTGATCCCGCAGCTCACCATTGCGGAGAACATCTTCCTCGGCCGTGAGTTCGTGAACCGGTTTGGCAAAATCGACTGGAAAACCATGTATGCCGAAGCGGACAAACTGCTGGCGAAGCTGAATCTGCGCTTTAAGAGCGACCGACTGGTGGGCGACCTTTCCATCGGCGATCAGCAGATGGTGGAGATCGCGAAGGTGCTGAGCTTCGAGTCGAAGGTCATCATTATGGATGAACCGACCGACGCCCTGACCGATACCGAAACCGAATCCCTGTTCCGCGTGATCCGTGAGTTGAAATCCCAGGGGCGCGGCATTGTCTATATCTCTCACCGCATGAAAGAAATTTTCGAGATCTGCGACGACGTCACCGTCTTCCGCGACGGGCAGTTCATTGCCGAGCGTGAAGTGGCCACGCTGACCGAAGATTCGCTGATTGAAATGATGGTGGGACGTAAGCTCGAAGAACAGTATCCGCGTCTGGACAAAGCGCCAGGAGAGATCCGCCTGAAGGTGGATAACCTCTGCGGGCCGGGTGTGGATGAAGTCTCCTTTACCCTGCGCAAGGGCGAGATCCTTGGCGTCGCGGGCCTGATGGGCGCTGGACGTACCGAACTGATGAAAGTGCTCTATGGCGCACTGCCGCGCACCAGCGGCTACGTTACCCTTGACGGCCATGAGGTGGTCACCCGCTCGCCGCAGGATGGCCTGGCGAACGGCATTGTCTATATCTCCGAAGACCGTAAGCGTGACGGCTTAGTGCTGGGCATGTCGGTAAAAGAGAACATGTCCCTGACCGCGCTACGCTATTTCAGCCGCAGCGGCGGCAGCCTGAAACACAAAGATGAGCAGCAGGCGGTCAGCGATTTTATCCGTCTCTTTAACGTTAAAACCCCATCGATGGAGCAGGCGATTGGCCTGTTGTCCGGCGGTAATCAGCAGAAAGTGGCGATTGCCCGCGGGTTGATGACTCGCCCGAAAGTACTGATCCTCGATGAGCCAACTCGCGGCGTTGACGTGGGCGCGAAAAAAGAGATCTATCAGCTGATTAACCAATTCAAGGCCGACGGTCTGAGCATCATTCTGGTCTCTTCCGAGATGCCAGAAGTATTAGGCATGAGCGATCGCATTATCGTCATGCATGAAGGGCATCTCGGTGGTGAATTCACTCGCGAGCAGGCCACCCAGGAAGTTCTGATGGCTGCCGCTGTGGGCAAGCTTAATCGCGTGAATCAGGAGTAAGAAGATGACTACCCAGGCTGTTTCTGGTCGCCGCTATTTCACAAAGGCATGGCTGATGGAACAAAAATCGCTGATTGCCCTGCTGGTGCTGATCGCGATTGTCTCGACCATGAGCCCGAACTTTTTTACCGTTAATAACCTGTTCAACATTCTTCAGCAGACCTCCGTCAACGCCATTATGGCGGTGGGGATGACGCTGGTGATTTTGACCTCGGGTATCGATCTGTCCGTCGGTTCCCTGCTGGCGCTCACCGGTGCGATTGCCGCGTCGATTGTCGGTATTGAGGTCAACGCGCTGGTGGCCGTTGCCGCTGCGCTGGCGGCTGGCGCGGCGATTGGCGCGGTAACCGGCGTGATTGTGGCAAAAGGCCGCGTACAGGCGTTCATCGCCACGCTGGTGATGATGCTGCTGCTGCGCGGCGTCACCATGGTGTACACCAACGGTAGCCCGGTGAATACCGGCTTTACCGAAAACGCCGATCTGTTTGGCTGGTTTGGTATCGGACGCCCGCTGGGTATCCCGACGCCAGTCTGGATTATGGCTATCGTCTTCCTGGCGGCATGGTACATGCTGCATCATACCCGTCTGGGTCGTTATATTTATGCGCTGGGCGGTAACGAATCGGCAACGCGTCTGTCCGGTATTAGCGTCAACAAAGTTAAAATTATCGTTTACTCCCTGTGCGGTCTGCTGGCATCTCTGGCGGGCATCATCGAAGTGGCGCGC
The DNA here is from genome assembly GCF_013375955.1 of Enterobacter sp. DSM 30060. Lineage (NCBI taxonomy): Bacteria > Pseudomonadati > Pseudomonadota > Gammaproteobacteria > Enterobacterales > Enterobacteriaceae > Enterobacter > Enterobacter sp. DSM 30060. Next base: position 1,689,302 of record NZ_CP056118.1, on the reverse strand, counting down.
CTCTCTTCCGCGCAGCCAACGGCGGGTACGGGCTATGAGCTGGATGCCATCGCGGCAGTGGTTCTGGGTGGTACGAGCCTTGCGGGCGGTAAAGGTCGCATTGTTGGGACATTGATCGGCGCACTGATCCTCGGTTTCCTGAATAATGGCTTGAATTTGTTAGGTGTTTCCTCCTATTACCAGATGATCGTTAAGGCAGTGGTGATTTTGCTGGCGGTACTGGTAGACAACAAAAAACAGTAACTGACGACACTACAGGACATCTTAGATATGAACATGAAAAAACTGGCTACCCTGGTTTCTGCTGTCGCGCTGAGCGCAACCGTAAGTGCTAACGCCATGGCGAAAGATACCATCGCGCTGGTTGTCTCTACCCTGAACAACCCGTTCTTCGTCTCCCTGAAGGATGGCGCGCAGAAAGAAGCAGACAAACTGGGTTACAACCTGGTGGTGCTGGATTCTCAGAACAACCCGGCGAAAGAGCTGGCTAACGTTCAGGACTTAACCGTTCGTGGTACCAAAATCCTGCTGATCAACCCAACCGATTCCGACGCGGTCGGTAACGCCGTGAAGATGGCAAACCAGGCGAAGATCCCGGTAATCACCCTGGACCGTCAGGCGACCAAAGGCGACGTTGTTAGCCATATTGCGTCTGATAACGTACTGGGCGGCAAAATCGCCGGTGACTACATCGCGAAGAAAGCAGGTGAAGGCGCGAAAGTGATCGAGTTGCAGGGTATCGCCGGGACTTCCGCGGCCCGTGAACGTGGTGAAGGTTTCCAGCAGGCTGTAGCGGCGCACAAATTTAACGTGCTGGCGAGCCAGCCGGCAGACTTCGACCGTACAAAGGGTCTGAACGTCATGCAGAACCTGCTGACCGCGCATCCTGATGTGCAGGCGGTATTCGCACAGAACGACGAAATGGCGCTCGGTGCGCTGCGTGCGCTCCAGACTGCGGGTAAATCAGATGTGATGGTTGTCGGATTTGACGGCACGCCGGATGGTGAAAAAGCAGTAAATGATGGCAAACTGGCTGCGACCATTGCTCAGCTGCCTGAGCAGATTGGCGCGACTGGCGTGCAAACTGCCGATAAAGTGCTGAAGGGCGAAAAAGTTCAGGCCAAATATCCTGTTGACCTGAAACTGGTCATTAAGCAGTAAAGGCGATTCAGGCAGTCGCTGGCTGCCTGAGGGACACCAAATAAAAGAAAAGTGTGGCATACGCCACCGGGTAATACCGGTGGCGCTCTCAGATGGACACCTCAATACATGAAAACCGCAGGCAACCTCGTCGTCCTTGGCAGTATCAATGCCGATCACATTCTTAACCTTGAAACGTTCCCCACTCCGGGCGAAACCGTCACCGGCAATCAGTATCAGGTCGCGTTCGGCGGTAAGGGTGCAAACCAGGCAGTTGCCGCCGGACGCAGCGGGGCAAATATCGCGTTTATCGCCTGTACGGGTGATGACGATACCGGCGAGCGCGTACGCAAACAGCTGGCAAGCGACAACATCGACATCGCACCCGTCAGCGTGGTTGCAGGGGAATCTACCGGCGTGGCGCTGATTTTTGTCAATGCGGAAGGTGAGAATGTCATCGGTATTCATGCGGGGGCTAATGCCGCGTTAACGACTGAACGCGTCGAAGCGCAGCGTGGGATCATCGCCGGAGCGGAAGCTCTGCTGATGCAGCTAGAGTCACCGGTTGAAAGCGTGCTGGCCGCTGCGAAAATTGCGCATGAAAATCATACGTCTGTCGTACTTAACCCGGCGCCTGCCCGTGTATTATCAGACGAGCTGCTGGCGCTGGTGGATATCATCACCCCGAACGAAACCGAAGCGGAAAAGCTGACGGGTATCCGTGTCGAAAATGATGACGATGCCGCGCGTGCCGCGCTTGCGCTGCATGATAAAGGCATCGGCACCGTGATCATCACCCTCGGCAGCCGTGGGGTGTGGGCTAGCGTCAATGGCGAAGGCCGTCGCGTACCGGGCTTTAAGGTCAAAGCCATTGATACCATCGCCGCAGGTGACACCTTCAACGGTGCGCTGGTAACGGCGCTGCTGGAAGGAAAAGCAATGGATGACGCGATTCGCTTCGCGCATGCCGCCGCCGCGATTGCGGTGACGCGTAAAGGCGCTCAGCCTTCTGTTCCATGGCGTAAAGAGATTGATGAATTCTTAAGTCAGCAGGGGTAACGCTTGGCCACAATGAAAGATGTCGCCCGTATGGCGGGCGTTTCTACCTCGACTGTCTCCCACGTTATCAATAAGGATCGCTTCGTCAGCGAGGCGATTCGGGAGAAAGTTGACGCTGCAATTAAAGAACTCAACTATGCGCCGTCTGCGCTGGCCCGCAGCCTGAAGCTTAACCAGACGCGCACCATCGGCATGCTGATCACCGCCAGTACCAACCCTTTTTATTCTGAACTGGTGCGCGGCGTGGAGCGCAGCTGCTTCGAGCGCGGCTACAGCCTGGTGCTGTGCAATACCGAAGGCGATGAGCAGCGCATGAACCGAAACCTGGAGACGCTGATGCAAAAACGCGTCGACGGGCTGCTGCTGCTCTGTACCGAAACGCATCAACCCTCGAAAGAGATTATCCAGCGCTACCCTTCTATTCCTACGGTCATGATGGACTGGGCGCCGTTCGACGGCACCAGCGATCTGATCCAGGATAACTCGCTGCTGGGTGGCGATATGGCGACTCAGCATTTGATCGACAAAGGTCATACCCGCATTGCCTGTATTACCGGCCCGCTGGATAAAACCCCGGCGCGCTTGCGTCTGGAAGGCTATCTTTCGGCCATGGAACGGGCGGGGCTTGCCATTCCTGATGGCTATCGCATCACCGGCGATTTCGAATTTAATGGTGGATTTGAAGCTATGCAGAAACTGCTGGCGCAAGAGCCGCGCCCGCAGGCGGTGTTTATCGGTAACGATGCGATGGCATTCGGAGCTTATCAGGCGTTGTATCAGGCGGGATTACGTGTTCCGGACGACATGGCGATCGTCGGTTATGATGATATCGAACTGGCGCGCTACATGACGCCGCCGCTGACCACCATTCATCAGCCGAAGGATGAACTGGGTGAGCTGGCCATCGATGTGTTGATCCACCGCATGGCTCAGCCCACGCTGCAACAGCAACGTTTGCAGCTTACTCCTGTTCTGATGGAACGCGGTTCGGTTTAGCCTTATCTTTATGACGCTCTTTAATCAGGTTCCGGCCGTCTTTTGGTTTTAACAACATAAAGACCACCGCCGATACCACGGTAAGCGCGCCCATGGTGATAAAGGTATAGTGGAACTGCTCAACGGTATTTGTACCGTCAAACCCTTCATAAAACCGCAGTACCGCCGCGCTCACGGCAACCCCGAGGCTGATCGACAGCTGTTGAGTGACCGCCAGTACGCTGTTGCCGCTGCTGGCATTCTCGTCGGTGAGGTCCCCAAGGGTGATGGTGTTCATCGACGTAAACTGCGTCGACATGGCCATACCCAGCACAAACAGCGGCAGGATCAGCATCCAGATGGGTAACGCCGCAGATTGCAGGGAGAACTGCGCAATCATCAATCCAATAAATATCGTCACGCCAACCAGCGTCTTACGATAGCCAAACCAGCGCAGCACCTGCGTGACCGTCGATTTTGCCAGAATTGAGCCCATCGCTGTGGGGGCCATCATGCAGCCAGCAATCAGGGCCGGATAGCCGAAACCGACCTGGAGCATCAGCGGCATCAGGAACGGTACGCAGCCCGTGCCCAGACGCGAGGCAATATTGCCCGCGATCCCGACGGAAAACGTTCGGGTGTTAAACAGAGATAAAGAGATAAGCGGTGTCGGATGGCGACGCGCATGACGGATATATAGAAGGAACAGCAGAATACCGCTAAGAATAATGGCCAGCGCCAGCCACGTCGCTACGATTTTCTCGCCAAACAGCTCCATCCCGCTGGAGAACAGGACCAGGCTCAGGCCAAACAGGAAGAAGCCGCCCATATCGAAGCTGCGTCGTGGTGTGGTGAAGTTCGGCATATATTTGCGGGCATAGATTAGCCCTGCCACACCAATCGGAATATTAATCAGGAAGATCCAGTGCCAGCTTGCCCAGGTCACCAGTACGCCGCCGAGAACCGGGCCAAGTATCGGGCCGACCAGCCCCGGCATAGTCACAAAGTTGAGCACCGGGAGCAGTTCGCTGCGCGGATAGGCGCGCAATAACGCCAGACGCGCGACGGGCATCATCATCGCGCCGCCTATCCCCTGTAGAACGCGGAAGATAACCAGTTCCGTCAGAGAGGTAGAAAGGGCGCAAGCCAGAGAACCGAGGGTGAACAGCGTCACCGCCAGCATAAACACTTTGCGCGTGCCGAAACGATCGGCCAGCCAGCCGCTGACCGGAATGAGCATCGCCACCGTCAGGGTATAACTGATGATGGCGGATTGCATCGCCAGTGGGGAGCGGTTAAGGCTTTGGGCTATTGCGGGAAGGGCGGTATTGAGGATAGTGGCATCCAGTGCCTGCATAAAGAACGCCATGGCTGCAATCCACGGCAATCCGGCCATACTGCGTGCTTTTTTCTCTGTCATTTATTTACCTGCTGGTGGGTTGGCGCGGCCAGCAACGCCTGGCACGCACTCAGGGCTCGCTGCCCCTCGCTTTCCTGAATGGCATCGACTATCGCCTGATGCAGATCCAGCTTCACCACCTCATCCTGTGTGATAGAGGCAAAGTAAGTGTGGTACACAGAATGGAATAAAGAAGCAAAGGAGGTCAGGAAAGGATTTCCGCTCATATTATAGATATGTTCATGCCAGGCCATATCGACCTCTATCCAGCGCTCGCGGTTAAAGTGCTTTTTCAGATCCACCATCTCTTCCATAAAAGTATTGAGCTGCGCTTTTTGCTCTGCTGTGCCGAGCGTGGCGGCAAGCAGACAGGCCTGAGGCTCAAGACTGCTGCGCATGACCAGAAAGTGATCGACGACCTGATTAAAGTTATCTTCGGTCATCCACCAGGTGAGTAACTCCTGATCGAGAAAGTTCCAGTTCCCCTGAGGCATAACGCGGGTGCCAATGCGCGGGCGTGGAAGCACCATCCCTTTCGCCGTTAATGTTTTTACCGCTTCGCGAACGGCGGTACGGCTTACACCAAACTGATCCCCCAGCTCCATCTCGCTGGGCAGGATGCTACCTGGGGCATATTTACCCGCTAAGATCAGCTGAGCCAGCTTTTCTGCCAGCACATAGGACAGGTTTTTTTGAGCTGCCAGCTGTTGTGCGCTTAATGGCATCGCTTTTATTCCTTAAATATTGATGCGGCTAATTATGCCATCTCAGGGGTGATTGTGGTTGCAGATACATCAATTAGAACAATTTGTAGCTTGATCTCATCGCTTTTGGTGAAAAAAAACACGGTCAGAAACTTTTTTTAAATTACCTCTTGTCACTTCAGAAGAACTCCCTATAATGCGCCTCCACTGACACGGAACAACGGCACGCAAGCCGCCGGGTCAGCAGAGAAAAGCAAAATAAACGCTTGACTCTGAAGCGGGAAAGCGTAATATGCACACCCCGCGCCGCAGCGAAAACGTAGCGGCACTGCTCTTTAACAATTTATCAGACAATCTGTGTGGGCACTCAAAGTGACATGGATTCTTAACGTCCTCGGACGAAAAATGAATACCAAGTCTCTGAGTGAACATACGTAATTCATTACGAAGTTTAATTCACGAGCATCAAACTTAAATTGAAGAGTTTGATCATGGCTCAGATTGAACGCTGGCGGCAGGCCTAACACATGCAAGTCGAACGGTAACAGGAAGCAGCTTGCTGCTTCGCTGACGAGTGGCGGACGGGTGAGTAATGTCTGGGAAACTGCCTGATGGAGGGGGATAACTACTGGAAACGGTAGCTAATACCGCATAACGTCGCAAGACCAAAGAGGGGGACCTTCGGGCCTCTTGCCATCGGATGTGCCCAGATGGGATTAGCTAGTAGGTGGGGTAACGGCTCACCTAGGCGACGATCCCTAGCTGGTCTGAGAGGATGACCAGCCACACTGGAACTGAGACACGGTCCAGACTCCTACGGGAGGCAGCAGTGGGGAATATTGCACAATGGGCGCAAGCCTGATGCAGCCATGCCGCGTGTATGAAGAAGGCCTTCGGGTTGTAAAGTACTTTCAGCGGGGAGGAAGGCGACAGGGTTAATAACCCTGTCGATTGACGTTACCCGCAGAAGAAGCACCGGCTAACTCCGTGCCAGCAGCCGCGGTAATACGGAGGGTGCAAGCGTTAATCGGAATTACTGGGCGTAAAGCGCACGCAGGCGGTCTGTCAAGTCGGATGTGAAATCCCCGGGCTCAACCTGGGAACTGCATTCGAAACTGGCAGGCTAGAGTCTTGTAGAGGGGGGTAGAATTCCAGGTGTAGCGGTGAAATGCGTAGAGATCTGGAGGAATACCGGTGGCGAAGGCGGCCCCCTGGACAAAGACTGACGCTCAGGTGCGAAAGCGTGGGGAGCAAACAGGATTAGATACCCTGGTAGTCCACGCCGTAAACGATGTCGACTTGGAGGTTGTGCCCTTGAGGCGTGGCTTCCGGAGCTAACGCGTTAAGTCGACCGCCTGGGGAGTACGGCCGCAAGGTTAAAACTCAAATGAATTGACGGGGGCCCGCACAAGCGGTGGAGCATGTGGTTTAATTCGATGCAACGCGAAGAACCTTACCTACTCTTGACATCCAGAGAACTTAGCAGAGATGCTTTGGTGCCTTCGGGAACTCTGAGACAGGTGCTGCATGGCTGTCGTCAGCTCGTGTTGTGAAATGTTGGGTTAAGTCCCGCAACGAGCGCAACCCTTATCCTTTGTTGCCAGCGGTTAGGCCGGGAACTCAAAGGAGACTGCCAGTGATAAACTGGAGGAAGGTGGGGATGACGTCAAGTCATCATGGCCCTTACGAGTAGGGCTACACACGTGCTACAATGGCGCATACAAAGAGAAGCGACCTCGCGAGAGCAAGCGGACCTCATAAAGTGCGTCGTAGTCCGGATTGGAGTCTGCAACTCGACTCCATGAAGTCGGAATCGCTAGTAATCGTGGATCAGAATGCCACGGTGAATACGTTCCCGGGCCTTGTACACACCGCCCGTCACACCATGGGAGTGGGTTGCAAAAGAAGTAGGTAGCTTAACCTTCGGGAGGGCGCTTACCACTTTGTGATTCATGACTGGGGTGAAGTCGTAACAAGGTAACCGTAGGGGAACCTGCGGTTGGATCACCTCCTTACCTTAAAGAACCTGCCTTTGTAGTGTCCACACAGATTGTCTGATGAAAAGTAAATAGCAAGGCGTCTTGCGATTGAGACTGTACGTCCCCTTCGTCTAGAGGCCCAGGACACCGCCCTTTCACGGCGGTAACAGGGGTTCGAATCCCCTAGGGGACGCCACTTGCTGGTTCGTGAGTGAAAGTCACCTGCCGTCATATCTCAAAACTGACTTGCGAGTCATGTTTGAGATATTTGCTCTTTAAAAATCTGGATCAAGCTGAAAATTGAAACGACACATCTTTAATGGTGTGTTCGAGTCTCTCAAATTTTCGCAATCAGAAGTGAAACATCTTCGGGTTGTGAGGTTAAGCGACTAAGCGTACACGGTGGATGCCCTGGCAGTCAGAGGCGATGAAGGACGTGCTAATCTGCGAAAAGCGCCGGCGAGGTGATATGAACCTTTGACCCGGCGATGTCCGAATGGGGAAACCCAGTGCAATTCGTTGCACTATCGTTAACTGAATACATAGGTTAACGAGGCGAACCGGGGGAACTGAAACATCTAAGTACCCCGAGGAAAAGAAATCAACCGAGATTCCCCCAGTAGCGGCGAGCGAACGGGGAGCAGCCCGGAGTCTGAATCAGCTTGTGTGTTAGTGGAACGGTCTGGAAAGTCCGACGGTACAGGGTGATAGTCCCGTACACGAAAGCACACATGCTGTGAACTCGAAGAGTAGGGCGGGACACGTGGTATCCTGTCTGAATATGGGGGGACCATCCTCCAAGGCTAAATACTCCTGACTGACCGATAGTGAACCAGTACCGTGAGGGAAAGGCGAAAAGAACCCCGGCGAGGGGAGTGAAAAAGAACCTGAAACCGTGTACGTACAAGCAGTGGGAGCCTCTTTATGGGGTGACTGCGTACCTTTTGTATAATGGGTCAGCGACTTATATTCTGTAGCAAGGTTAACCGTATAGGGGAGCCGAAGGGAAACCGAGTCTTAACTGGGCGTTAAGTTGCAGGGTATAGACCCGAAACCCGGTGATCTAGCCATGGGCAGGTTGAAGGTTGGGTAACACTAACTGGAGGACCGAACCGACTAATGTTGAAAAATTAGCGGATGACCTGTGGCTGGGGGTGAAAGGCCAATCAAACCGGGAGATAGCTGGTTCTCCCCGAAAGCTATTTAGGTAGCGCCTCGTGAACTCATCTTCGGGGGTAGAGCACTGTTTCGGCTAGGGGGCCATCCCGGCTTACCAACCCGATGCAAACTACGAATACCGAAGAATGTTATCACGGGAGACACACGGCGGGTGCTAACGTCCGTCGTGAAGAGGGAAACAACCCAGACCGCCAGCTAAGGTCCCAAAGTCATGGTTAAGTGGGAAACGATGTGGGAAGGCACAGACAGCCAGGATGTTGGCTTAGAAGCAGCCATCATTTAAAGAAAGCGTAATAGCTCACTGGTCGAGTCGGCCTGCGCGGAAGATGTAACGGGGCTAAACCATGCACCGAAGCTGCGGCAGCGACGCTTATGCGTTGTTGGGTAGGGGAGCGTTCTGTAAGCCGTTGAAGGTGTCCTGTGAGGGGTGCTGGAGGTATCAGAAGTGCGAATGCTGACATAAGTAACGATAAAGCGGGTGAAAAGCCCGCTCGCCGGAAGACCAAGGGTTCCTGTCCAACGTTAATCGGGGCAGGGTGAGTCGACCCCTAAGGCGAGGCCGAAAGGCGTAGTCGATGGGAAACAGGTTAATATTCCTGTACTTGGTGTTACTGCGAAGGGGGGACGGAGAAGGCTATGTCAGCCGGGCGACGGTTGTCCCGGTTTAAGCATGTAGGCGGAGGTTCCAGGTAAATCCGGTACCTTATTAACGCTGAGGTGTGATGACGAGGCACTACGGTGCTGAAGTGATAAATGCCCTGCTTCCAGGAAAAGCCTCTAAGCATCAGGTAACACGAAATCGTACCCCAAACCGACACAGGTGGTCAGGTAGAGAATACCAAGGCGCTTGAGAGAACTCGGGTGAAGGAACTAGGCAAAATGGTGCCGTAACTTCGGGAGAAGGCACGCTGATATGTAGGTGAAGTCCCTGCGGACGGAGCTGAAATCAGTCGAAGATACCAGCTGGCTGCAACTGTTTATTAAAAACACAGCACTGTGCAAACACGAAAGTGGACGTATACGGTGTGACGCCTGCCCGGTGCCGGAAGGTTAATTGATGGGGTTAGCGGCAACGCGAAGCTCTTGATCGAAGCCCCGGTAAACGGCGGCCGTAACTATAACGGTCCTAAGGTAGCGAAATTCCTTGTCGGGTAAGTTCCGACCTGCACGAATGGCGTAATGATGGCCAGGCTGTCTCCACCCGAGACTCAGTGAAATTGAACTCGCTGTGAAGATGCAGTGTACCCGCGGCAAGACGGAAAGACCCCGTGAACCTTTACTATAGCTTGACACTGAACACTGGTCCTTGATGTGTAGGATAGGTGGGAGGCTTTGAAGCGTGGACGCCAGTCTGCGTGGAGCCAACCTTGAAATACCACCCTTTAATGGCTGGTGTTCTAACGTAGACCCGTAATCCGGGTTGCGGACAGTGTCTGGTGGGTAGTTTGACTGGGGCGGTCTCCTCCCAAAGAGTAACGGAGGAGCACGAAGGTTGGCTAATCCTGGTCGGACATCAGGAGGTTAGTGCAATGGCATAAGCCAGCTTGACTGCGAGCGTGACGGCGCGAGCAGGTGCGAAAGCAGGTCATAGTGATCCGGTGGTTCTGAATGGAAGGGCCATCGCTCAACGGATAAAAGGTACTCCGGGGATAACAGGCTGATACCGCCCAAGAGTTCATATCGACGGCGGTGTTTGGCACCTCGATGTCGGCTCATCACATCCTGGGGCTGAAGTAGGTCCCAAGGGTATGGCTGTTCGCCATTTAAAGTGGTACGCGAGCTGGGTTTAGAACGTCGTGAGACAGTTCGGTCCCTATCTGCCGTGGGCGCTGGAGAATTGAGGGGGGCTGCTCCTAGTACGAGAGGACCGGAGTGGACGCATCACTGGTGTTCGGGTTGTCATGCCAATGGCACTGCCCGGTAGCTAAATGCGGAAAAGATAAGTGCTGAAAGCATCTAAGCACGAAACTTGCCCCGAGATGAGTTCTCCCTGAGACCTTGAGTCTCCTGAAGGAACGTTGAAGACGACGACGTTGATAGGTCGGGTGTGTAAGCGCAGCGATGCGTTGAGCTAACCGATACTAATGAACCGTGAGGCTTAACCTTACAACGCCGAAGCTGTTTTGGCGAAGAGAGACAGACACGATTTTCAGCCTGATACAGATTAACAGAATTTGCCTGGCGGCTTTAGCGCGGTGGTCCCACCTGATCCCATGCCGAACTCAGAAGTGAAACGCCGTAGCGCCGATGGTAGTGTGGGGTCTCCCCATGTGAGAGTAGGGAACTGCCAGGCATCAAACAAGTGAAGAGGCCATCCGGAAGGATGGCCTTTTTGCGTTTGTTTGCTGAAAAACGGCAGGCCGGGTAAGGCGAAGCCGTCACCCGGCAACTCAGACTGCACACCACGCCAAAATAAACTCTGCAATCCCCTCCACATTATTCAAATCCAGAACCGGTACTTCCAGCGTCAACGCAGCGTCACTGGCCACAGCAATCACATGTTCATCCAGCGTTAACTCACTTACATCATGCCCGGCACCGTTTCTGAACAGCAGGATCTTCGCAACAGCCTCGTGCTTAAACCCCTCAACCAGCACCAGATCCAGCGTGGAATGATCCATCCGGCTGACAAGATAAGCGAGATCCAGCGGTGCTTCATCCGGAGTTTCTGTCATTAACGCCCAGCGCTGGTTACTCGCCACCATCGTTTGTGCAGCGCCAGCCTTACGCAGCTCATAGCTATCTTTCCCCGGCTTATCGACATCCATGTTATGGTGCGTGTGCTTAATCAATCCGGGACGAATACCTTTAGCGCAAAGTGCAGGTATCAGCTTTTTTAGCAGCGTAGTCTTCCCGGTGCCGCTCCAGGCAGAGATCGCTAATACGGGTATCATTTCTTCTCCTGCATCATCTGCAAATCTTCCGTCGTGTTTACATTCACAAACGCCGATTTCATGTCGCTGAAATCAACGGAATGCCCTCCTGACTGGCGCATAAATACCATGACGCGTCGCTCTCCTGCGGCCAGGTAATCTTCCAGCGCAGATATTAACGAGCGATTAATCAATGCGATCGTCGGATGGTCGCGTTCGCCGTCGTGTACCCAGACGACGGGAGCACCCTCGCACCGCTGCACCAGACGTTCAACCAGACAGGACGGGATGAAGGGCGTATCACATGAACAAAAGAGAAACCACTCTCCGTGCGACTGCTGCATAACGGAAAGCATTCCCGCCAGCGGGCCGGGGTAGTCCACAAGCTTATCCTGATAAACCGGATATCCACTGCGCTGATAAATATCAACATGTCGGTTAGCGCTGATCGCCATCGACGACACCTGATTTGCCAGGGTATCAGCAACATGCTGCCATAAGGGGGTGTTGTTCAGGAGCTGAAGACCTTTATCTTTTCCGCCCATTCGCGTTGCCCTGCCTCCGGCAAGAACGACCCCGATGATTTCCTGGCATTGATTCACGAATATCGCCTCTTTTATTGTGGGATTGACCCTGCTAACGTGTCTCTCTAAATGAAAGGAGCACTACCATGAAATGTAAACGTCTTAATGAAGTCATTGAGCTTCTCCAGCCGGCCTGGCAAAAAGAGCCAGAGCTGAATCTGATGCAATTTTTACAGAAACTGGCGAAAGAGTCAGGTTTTGATGGCGAACTGGCAGACCTTTCTGACGACATCCTGATCTACCACCTCAAAATGCGTGACTCGGCTAAAGATGCTGTTATTCCTGGTATTCAGAAAGATTATGAAGAGGATTTTAAAACCGCATTACTGCGCGCCCGAGGCGTAATTAAAGAGTAAAAGCTTGTAAGCGGAGCCACCGAAATCGCCACAAGATGATATCCTGAATCATTCGTATAATTTCCGGATGATCGGATGAACGACCAGGCTTTTACTTTCCAGACACTACACCCGGATACCATTATGGATGCGCTGTTCGAGCAGGGTATTCGGGTGGATTCCGGGTTAACCCCTTTAAACAGCTACGAAAACCGTGTCTACCAATTTCAGGACGAAGAGCGCCAGCGCTTTGTCGTAAAGTTTTACCGGCCACAGCGCTGGTCCGCAGAACAAATTCAGGAAGAGCATCAGTTTGCCCACGATCTGCTGGATGACGATGTTCCCGTTGCGGCACCGCTCAAATTTAATAACCAAACGCTGCTGACCCATCAGGGTTTTTACTACGCGGTATTTCCGAGCCTGGGCGGAAGACAGTTTGAGGCAGATAATATCGATCAGATGGAATGGGTTGCCCGTTATCTGGGGCGCATTCATCAGACGGGACGTAAAAAATCGTTTGTTGCCCGACCGACGATTGGTGTTCAGGAATATCTTATTGAGCCGCGAGAGGTATTCGAAACATCGGCGCTGATCCCAAAGGCGCTTAAGGATAATTTCCTCACGGCGACCGATAAGCTTATTGATGCTGTAAAAGCCTGCTGGCGGGATGATATTACCGCTCTACGCCTGCACGGTGACTGCCACGCCGGGAATATTCTCTGGCGCGACGGCCCGCTATTTGTCGATCTTGATGACGCTCGTATGGGACCTGCGGTGCAGGATCTGTGGATGCTGCTTAACGGTGATAAAGCCGAGCAGCGCATGCAGCTTGAGACCATAATTGAAGCTTATGAAGAATTTAGCCCCTTTAATTCAGACGAAATTGCCCTGATAGAGCCTTTACGTGCGATGCGATTTGTTTATTATCTCGCGTGGTTAATCAGGCGTTGGGAAGACCCGGCTTTTCCCCGAAATTTCCCCTGGCTTACCGGGGAGGATTACTGGCGCAACCAGATATCCACATTTACCGAGCAGGTTAAGGTTCTACAGGAACCCCCTCTGCAATTAACGCCGATGTATTAATTGGACACACCCAGGAGAGAGTTAATCATGAAAAAAATTTGGCTGGCGCTGGCTGGTATGATTCTGGCATTTAGCGCAACTGCTGCGCAGTTTACCGACGGCAAGCAGTACATTACGCTGGACAAGCCTGTAGCTGGCGAGCCTCAGGTGCTGGAGTTCTTCTCCTTCTACTGCCCGCACTGCTACGAGTTTGAGCAGGTACTTCATGTTTCTGACAACGTGAAGAAAAAGCTGCCGGAAGGCACCAAAATGACGAAATACCACGTTGAGTTCCTTGGCCCATTGGGTAAAGATCTGACTCAGGCATGGGCGGTTGCGATTGCGCTGGGTGTGGAAGATAAGATCACCGCGCCTATGTTTGAAGCCGTACAGAAAACCCAGACCGTACAAACTACGGCAGATATCCGTAAAGTGTTTGTTGATGCCGGTGTGAAAGGTGAAGACTACGACGCTGCCTGGAACAGTTTTGTGGTGAAATCTCTCGTGGCACAGCAGGAAAAAGCTGCCGCTGACTTCCAGTTGCAGGGCGTGCCAGCGATGTATGTTAACGGTAAATACCAGGTAAATATGCGTGGTATGGACACCACCAGTATGGATATCTTCGTACAACAGTACGCTGATACCGTGAAACACCTGGTTGAGATGAAGTAACAAACATAAAGAAAACGCCGGTCATTGACCGGCGTTTTTGTATGAAGATTTTAACTCCGCTATCTGTTCGTCTTTCTCTTTCCAGAGTGTATTGAGCCAAAGCTGGAAACGACGTTTGAAGTTTTTATCGTTAACGTAATCACCGTGCAGTTCCGTATCGATGGGCAACAGATCAACGCGGACTACGATACGCGTCAGCTTGCCGCTGAGCATATCGTAGAACGGCGTCCTGTCGTTTTCCGGATAGCAGAGCGTTACGTTCAACAATTTATCAAACTGCTCACCCAGCACGTTGAGGGCCATTGCGATACCCGCTGCCTTTGGCGGCAACAGGTGCTGATACGGAGAGCGAGTCTGCTGGCGCTTCTCTTCGGTAAAGCGCGAACCTTCGACGAAATTAACTATGGTGGTGGGATGCGCGCGAAACTTCTCGCAAGAACGGCGCGTAGTTTCCACGTCCATACCGCGGCGTTCCGGATGACGAATCAGATAGCTGCGTGAATAGCGTTTCATAAACGGCATATCCAGCGCCCAGCAGGCCAGACCAATGAAAGGCACCCATGCCAGTTGCTGTTTCAGAAAGTATTTGTTCATCGGAATATGTTTGCGAAACAGCACGCACAATACAACGATGTCGGCCCAGCTGTGATGATTGCAGATCAGCAGATACCAGTTCTTTTTATTCAGCTTCTCAAGGCCCTGAACGTCCCACTTTAACCAGGGGTTCAGATACAACAGGATCGCCAGCCCTTCACACCAGCAGTACATCATAAAATTACAAAAAGCAGACACTGCACGCCATACCGGAGGGACGGGCAGCAGGAGCTTAATTATTCCGGCAACGATGATTGGCACAGAACAGGCGATGGTAACCAGAATAGTTAAAATGACGCTTAGCAATAAGGTTATCGCAGCGAGTATTTTCGACATAATGAATTTTTTCAGATAGTTAGCTGTAATTAAGCAGCCGGCTATCCGGTGCTGGGCGCCGATCTTATCAGATATTGGCCCAGACCAGGGCGCTTTCGCACGAAGAGGCTGCGGCTTTTCCTGCCATGCAGCGAAATTTTCTATATAGACAGGGTGCTTACGTCTTATATCCACATAGACTAAATAACCATCAGCGGGGTGGGATCTTAAGTGATCTAATTTCAACTAATTGATTTTATTTGATAAATAAGTTTTCAGTATCAGTTTTATAGAACTGTTATTCACCTGTATTAAAAATATGCACAAACTTATCCACAGTTTGTTTTTGCGATCGATCTTCACGATCGCAAAATCTTTTTCTGTATAAAGCGCTAAAACCTGATGTTTTCATCCTTCTGTGGCATCCTTTACCCATAAATTAATTAAAGGCACGGACATTATGGTTCAGATCCCAGAAAACCCACTTATACTCGTCGATGGCTCTTCTTACCTTTATCGGGCGTATCATGCGTTTCCTCCTCTGACCAACAGCGCAGGGGAACCTACCGGCGCAATGTACGGCGTGCTGAATATGCTACGCAGCCTGATTCTGCAATACCACCCAACCCATGCGGCCGTGGTGTTTGATGCGAAGGGGAAAACCTTCCGCGATGAATTATTTGAGCATTACAAATCTCACCGTCCTCCCATGCCTGACGATCTGCGTGCGCAGATTGAACCGCTGCACGCTATGGTCAAAGCGATGGGGCTGCCTTTGCTGGCTGTCTCGGGCGTTGAGGCTGACGACGTTATTGGCACCCTGGCGCGCGAAGCTGAAAAGGCTGGCCGCCCGGTGCTGATCAGTACCGGTGATAAAGACATGGCGCAGCTGGTAACACCTGGGATCACGCTGATTAATACCATGACCAATACCATTCTTGGCCCGGAAGAAGTGGTTGCCAAATATGGCGTGCCGCCAGAACTCATTATTGATTTCCTCGCCCTGATGGGGGATTCCTCGGATAACATCCCTGGCGTGCCGGGCGTGGGCGAAAAAACAGCTCAGGCGCTGCTGCAAGGGTTAGGTGGGTTGGATACGCTGTACGCTGAGTCCGACAAAATTGCCGGACTTACCTTCCGTGGTGCAAAAACCATGGCCGGAAAGCTCGCCGATAACAAAGAGGTGGCTTACCTCTCTTATCAGTTAGCCACCATCAAAACCGACGTCGAGCTGGAACTTACCTGCGACCAGCTTGAAGTGCAGGAACCCGCCGCAGAAGAACTGCTTGGCCTGTTCAGAAAATACGAATTTAAACGCTGGACCACGGATGTCGAAGCCGGGAAATGGCTTCAGGCGAAAGGGGCAAAAGCTGCGGCGAAGCCGAAAGAAACTATTGTTGTCGATGCCGAAGAGCAGGCAGAAGAAGAAGCGGCAGCGCTCTCATTCGATAACTATGAAACCATCCTTGAAGAGTCGCAGCTCGTCGCCTGGATTGAAAAGCTGAAAAAAGCACCGGTATTTGCGTTCGATACCGAAACGGACAGTCTCGATAACATATCTGCCAATATGGTGGGCCTGTCATTCGCGACGGAGCCGGGTATGGCAGCCTATGTTCCGGTAGCGCATGACTATCTGGATGCGCCGGAGCAGATCTCGCGCGAGCGCACCTTAGAACTGCTGAAGCCGATTCTGGAAGACGAGAAAGCGCTGAAGGTCGGGCAAAACCTGAAGTACGACCGCGGTATTCTGCAAAACTACGGCATTGAACTGCGTGGTATCGCTTTTGACACCATGCTGGAATCTTACATTCTGGACAGCGTGGCGGGCCGCCATGATATGGATTCCTTATCCGATCGTTGGCTGAAACACAAAACCATCACCTTTGAAGAAATTGCCGGTAAGGGCAAAAATCAGCTGACCTTTAACCAGATCGCGCTGGAAGAAGCAGGCCGCTACGCCGCGGAAGACGCTGATGTTACGCTACAGCTGCATCTCAAAATGTGGCCGAAATTGCAGAAGCACGAAGGGCCGCTGAATGTTTTCCAGAACATTGAGATGCCGCTGGTGCCTGTGCTGTCCCGCATTGAGCGTAACGGCGTCAAAATCGACCCAACGGTGCTGCATAATCACTCTGGCGAGCTGGCGCAGCGCCTGACCGAGCTTGAACAGAAAGCGCATGAGCTTGCTGGAGAGGCATTTAACCTGTCGTCACCGAAACAGCTGCAAACCATCCTGTTTGAAAAGCAGGGTATTAAACCGCTGAAGAAAACGCCGGGCGGCGCGCCTTCAACCTCTGAAGAGGTGCTGGAAGAGCTGGCGCTGGACTATCCGCTGCCAAAAGTTATCCTGCAGTACCGTGGTCTGGCGAAGCTGAAATCGACCTATACCGACAAACTGCCGTTGATGATCAACCCGAAAACGGGTCGCGTGCACACCTCCTATCACCAGGCTGTAGCGGCGACCGGGCGGCTTTCGTCAACCGATCCTAACCTGCAAAACATTCCGGTGCGTAATGAAGAGGGCCGCCGTATACGCCAGGCTTTCATTGCGCCAGAGGATTATCTGATTGTCTCCGCAGACTACTCGCAAATCGAACTGCGTATTATGGCGCACCTGTCGCGTGACAAAGGCCTGCTGACGGCATTTGCTGAAGGGAAGGATATCCACCGGGCGACAGCTGCCGAAGTGTTTGGCCTGCCGCTGGACAGCGTGACAAACGAACAGCGTCGTAGCGCTAAAGCGATTAACTTTGGCCTTATTTACGGCATGAGCGCATTTGGCCTTTCACGCCAGCTCAACATTCCGCGTAAAGAGTCGCAGAAGTATATGGATCTCTACTTTGAGCGCTATCCGGGCGTGCTGGAATATATGGAGCGTACCCGCGCGCAGGCGAAAGAGAAAGGCTACGTTGAAACGCTGGATGGCCGTCGTCTTTACCTTCCGGACATCAAATCCAGCAACGCCGCGCGCCGTGCTGGCGCTGAACGTGCTGCTATCAATGCCCCGATGCAGGGCACTGCGGCAGATATCATCAAACGCGCGATGATCGCCGTTGATGCCTGGCTGGAAAAAGAGAAACCGCGCGTGAAAATGATCATGCAGGTACACGATGAACTGGTATTTGAAGTCCATAAAGACGACCTGGAAAAGGTCTCTCAGAAGATCCATGAACTGATGGAAAACAGCATGAAGCTGGACGTTCCGTTGCTGGTGGAAGTGGGTAGCGGCGAAAACTGGGATCAGGCTCACTAAGCGTTATCGGAATAACGCGCGTTTTATGTAAGTAAGCAACATAAGTACGCGCGTTTTGTGACGATCATTAGAATTCCCTATGTAAAGAATGAAAAAAAACTACAAAAAGTGCTTTTTCAAGAGACAAAAAAAGAGTAGAGTTAACGACGTAGGGTACAGAGGTAAGATGTTCTATCTTTCAGACCTTTTACTTCACGTAATCGGATTTGGCTGAATATTTTAGCCGCCCCAGTCAGTAATGACTGGGGCGTTTTTTATTGCGGGAAGGAAAGTTTCGGGCGAAAAAAACGCGGTCATCGCCGCGCCTGTTGTTACTCTGCTTCCGCTTCTGTCGCCGGTTCCAGATCGTTAAACCAGCTGTCTAGCTTCTGTCGCAGTTTGTCCACACCCTGCTTTTTCAGCGAGGAGAACGGTTCAACCTGTACATCACCGTTGAATGCCAGCACCGCTTCACGCACCTTGTTCACCTGCGCCTTGCGCGCGCCGCTCGCCAGCTTATCCGCTTTTGTCAGCAGCACCAGCACCGCAATATCGCTTGCCACCGCCCAGTCAATCATCTGCTGGTCGAGATCTTTTAGCGGGTGTCGAATATCCATCAGCACCACCAGACCTTTCAGACACATGCGTTTTTCCAGGTATTCACCCAGCGCACGCTGCCATTTGATCTTCATCTCTTCCGGTACCTGCGCGTAACCGTAGCCCGGTAAGTCGACCAGGCGTTTGCCTTCAGCCACTTCAAACAGGTTAATCAGCTGAGTACGGCCAGGTGTTTTTGAGGTACGCGCCAGGTTTTTCTGATTGGTCAGCGTATTCAGGGCGCTGGATTTTCCCGCATTGGAGCGGCCAGCAAATGCCACTTCAATCCCTGTGTCTGAGGGCAGGTGGCGAATATCGGGCGCACTGGTGACAAAATGCGTCTGTTGGTAGTTCCAGGTAGTCACGTGGTCGTCTCCAAAAATCGTAATCTGCGGGGGATTATACCTGAATGCGGGCAAAAGGCTTTTCCCTTCGTCATTGACGTGTAAGTGAAAGCCCTACGGAATGTAAGAGATCTGCCCTTAAGCGTATGAGAAATTTAAGAGAAATCGCAGGCGCTAAAAAACTCAAAATATTAAAATTCAAAGAGTTATTAATGAGTAATTATCTGAAAATCCGGTTTAGTACCTTTTCGTTGCTTGTTAGTTTAAGAGAACAAGGTAAAGTGTGCGTCAAGGCGAGGATGCCAGCAGGAAAACGACTTAAGGATAAGGGTCAGGAGCGCCAGGAGGCGAAGACTCAGGATTGTCAGGACGACCGGCGCCTGGAGGCGTTTTTAACAGGAAACGGAACCGTATCACGGACGGTAGTAGCCAAGGGATAAACAGGGTTTGTTGAAGGCAAACAGGGAATGTCTGACCCGTTAAGGGTTGTGAGTCAGGAAAAAAGGCGACAGATTGCTCTGTCGCCTTTTTTCTTTGCTTGCTTTCTGCTAGATTTCGCCGCAATTCTATACTGAAGAAAACGACTTAAAGATAAAACATCATGAAAAAACCGACCTCCGCTGCGGGCGCGAAACGCCCTGC
The DNA here is from genome assembly GCF_013375955.1 of Enterobacter sp. DSM 30060. Lineage (NCBI taxonomy): Bacteria > Pseudomonadati > Pseudomonadota > Gammaproteobacteria > Enterobacterales > Enterobacteriaceae > Enterobacter > Enterobacter sp. DSM 30060. The sequence continues at coordinate 1,669,617 of NZ_CP056118.1, read as the reverse complement.
AAAAGCCCGCCGCAAAACGCGCGAAGAACTGAATCAGGAAGCGCGCGATCGCAAACGCGATAAAAAGCATCGTGGCCATACTGCGGGTAGCCGTGCTAACGGTGGCGGTGCCGCAGGCGCTTCTGCAAAAGGCAAACAGCAGAAAGATCCTCGTATCGGCAGTAAAACTCCCATTCCACTGGGCGTGACAGACACGCCGGTCACTAAGCAGCACAAACCAAAGAGCGAGAAACCTATGCTTTCACCGCAGGCTGAGCTGGATATGCTGGAGAACGATGAGCGCCTGGATGCGCTGCTGGAACGTCTTGAAGAGGGTGAAACCCTGACCGCTGAAGAGCAGTCCTGGGTAGATGCCAAACTGGATCGCATTGATGAATTGATGCAGAAGCTGGGTCTGTCCTACGATGATGAAGAAGACGAAGAGGAAGACGAAAAGCAGGAAGATATGATGCGTCTGCTGAAAGGTGGAAACTAACATTTGCACCCGGCAGGTACACTCGTCCTGCTTATAACCCTTCCGGTTATATGTTATCTGGTGTGGTTATTCGTTAAACTACGGCGGTTGTCGCGGCGACAGAAGTGGCTGCGCACCCGAATGATGGCCCGCAACGGGACCAGAACGGGCCGCCGTATACGAACGCGACACCAACGGAAGGAGTGAGCATGTCTGTACCATCTATCGACTGGGATTTGGCCCTGATCCAGAAATATAACTATTCCGGGCCGCGTTATACCTCATACCCCACCGCGCTGGAGTTTTCTGACGCTTTCGGCGAGGCGGATTTTCAGCATGCTGTGGCGCGCTATCCCGAGCGCCCGCTGTCGCTCTACGTCCATATTCCGTTCTGCCACAAGCTCTGCTACTTCTGCGGCTGCAATAAAATCGTTACCCGCCAGCAGCACAAAGCCGATCAATACCTCGATGCGCTTGAACAGGAAATTCTGCACCGCGCACCGCTGTTTAAAGGCCGTCACGTCAGCCAGCTTCACTGGGGCGGCGGTACGCCAACTTATCTGAACAAAGCGCAGATCAGCCGCCTGATGGCGCTTCTGCGCGGCAATTTCAGTTTTAACCACGACGCTGAAATTTCGATCGAGGTCGATCCGCGTGAAATCGAGCTGGATGTGCTGGATCATTTACGCGCCGAAGGCTTCAACCGCCTGAGTATGGGCGTACAGGACTTCAACAAAGAAGTGCAGCGCCTGGTCAACCGGGAGCAGGACGAAGCGTTTATCTTTGCCTTACTCAACCATGCGCGTGAGATCGGCTTTACCTCAACGAATATAGACCTGATTTACGGCCTGCCGAAGCAGACGCCGGAGAGCTTCGCCTACACGCTTAAACGCGTGGCTGAGCTCAACCCGGACCGTCTGAGCGTCTTTAACTATGCGCACCTGCCGTCGCTGTTCGCCGCGCAGCGCAAAATCAAAGATGCGGATCTGCCTTCCGCCCAGCAGAAGCTGGACATTTTGCAGGAGACCATCGCCTCGCTGACCGAAACCGGCTATCAGTTTATCGGGATGGATCACTTTGCCCGCCCTGACGACGAACTGGCGATTGCCCAGCGCGAAGGTGTTCTCCATCGTAACTTCCAGGGATACACCACCCAGGGAGATACCGATCTGTTCGGAATGGGTGTCTCCGCTATCAGCATGATTGGCGACTGCTACGCCCAGAACCAAAAAGAGCTGAAGCTGTATTACCAGCAGGTTGATGAAACGGGCAACGCGCTGTGGCGCGGCATTGCGTTAACGCGCGACGACTGCATCCGTCGTGATGTGATTAAGGCGCTTATCTGCAACTTCCGTCTCGAATTCCGCGAGGTGGAGTCGCAATGGGATCTGCAATTCAGCGATTACTTTGCCGAAGACCTGAAGCTTCTGGCGCCGCTGGCGAAGGACGGGCTGGTGGATGTGTCGGAGAGCGCGGTGGTCGTCACGCCGAAGGGGCGTCTGTTGATTCGTAATATCTGCATGTGCTTCGATGCCTATCTGCGCCAGAAAGCGCGTTTACAGCAGTTCTCGCGCGTGATTTAAGTTGCAATGCCGGGAGGCGCTTCGCTTACCCGGCCTACAACTCGCACTTATGTAGGCCGGGTAAGGCGAAGCCGCCACCCGGCTTTTCATCGACAGCTCGTTAGCTAAACAGCCCAACCAGTGCCGCACACAATACCGCCGCAACGGCAGTTTGTGGCGTGTGGCTTTCTGCTGCACCGCTCGAAAGCAAGGTCACTAATGATTCCAGCATGATGCACCCCTCCAGTTTCCGGGCACGATCATACAAAACTCATCGGAACAGTAAAGCGCAAAATAACGGCACTTTGCGCTCAATTAGTAACCTTTACACAGCGGAGTAAGATCACTCCATTCCCAGCTCTTTCAGCTTGCGCGTCAGGGTGTTTCGACCCCATCCCAACAGGCGAGCCGCTTCCTGTTTGTGGCCCTGGGTATGACGAAGCGCGGTGGTCAACAGCGTGCGCTCCATTTCAGGCTGGGCTTCAGAGAGCAAGTTTTGATGACCGGAACGCAGAGCGCGATCTGCCCACTGCGCCAGCAGCGTTGCCCAACTGTCCGGCAACGTATGTCCTGCGGTGCTCTCGGGCACGGTGGCTTCAAACAGTTCTGCCGGTAAATCCTGAATCAGCACTTCCTGGCCGGCGGCCATCACCGTCAGCCAGCGACAGGTGTTTTCCAGCTGACGCACGTTGCCCGGCCACGCCAGACGGGTGAGGGCGGCATCCGTTTCCGGATGAAGCTGCTTGGCTTCCACGCCCAGCTCGCGGGCCGCCACCTGCAGGAAATGGCGCGCCAGACGCGGGATATCTTCCCGACGCTCGCGCAGCGGCGGCAGGTGGACGCGGATCACGTTCAGACGATGGAATAAATCCTCACGGAATTTCCCCTCCTGTACGCGCAGCTCCAGGTTCTGGTGCGTCGCGGCGATAATGCGTACGTCCACCTTCACCGGCGCATACCCTCCCACGCGGTAAAACTGTCCATCTGCCAGCACGCGCAACAGTCGGGTCTGTACATCCAGCGGCATATCGCCGATTTCATCCAGGAAAAGCGTGCCGCCGTCAGCCTGTTCAAAGCGTCCCTGACGAATGGTATTGGCTCCGGTAAACGCCCCTTTTTCGTGGCCGAACAGCTCAGATTCAATTAAATCCTTAGGGATCGCTGCCATGTTCAGGGCGATAAAGGGGGCTTTCGCTCGCGGGCTGTGGCGATGCAGGGCGTGTGCGACCAACTCTTTACCGGTCCCTGATTCACCGTTAATCAAGACGCTGATAGACGAACGCGACAGACGCCCGATGATGCGAAACACGTCCTGCATGGCCGGCGCTTCACCGATGATGTCCGTCGTCGGTCCAAAGTCGGGGGCATTGCGGGGCTGCTGTTGCTCCTGATAGTGGCTGATAGCGCGCTCAACCAGCGCAACGGCTTCGTCGATATCAAACGGTTTTGGCAGGTAATCAAACGCGCCCTGCTGGTACGCGCTGACGGCAGCATCCAGGTCGGAGTGGGCGGTCATTATGATGACCGGAAGCATAGGGTGGCGCTGTTTGATCTGCTTTAAGAGCGCCAGTCCGTCCATACCCGGCATGCGAATATCCGAGAGCAGAACGTCCGGCGTTTTGGTGGTGAGCGCGTCGAGCACCTCGCTGCCACTCTCAAACGTCGTGCAGCTTAATCCCGCTCCTGTGAGCGCGCGTTCAAGCACCCAACGGATGGAGCTATCGTCATCGACTACCCAGACTATCCCTCGTTGCATAAACGTCACCTTTATTTTTTAATCGGCAGGAAAACCGAAAACTCGGTATGTCCCGGCCAACTGGTAAATTCAATTTTGCCGGAGTGTTGGTCAATCAAATTTCGGGCTATGGATAACCCCAGCCCGGTGCCGCCTTCGCGACCGCTGACCATCGGGTAGAACAGGGTGTCCTGGAGATGCGGCGGGATCCCCGGTCCGTTATCTTCCACATCAATACGTGCTGCCAGACGATAACGTACGCCGTGCAGCGTCAGCTGGAACGCGGTGCGGGTACGCAGAATAATTTCGCCACCCTCCGGGCCCAGCGCCTGCAACGCGTTACGCACAATGTTCAACAGCACCTGTTCAATCTGGTCCGGATCGTGCGCCAGCTCCGGCAGGCTTGGGTCATAGTCACGCACCAGCGTGACGTTATCCGGCAGCTCCATCGAGACGAGTTTCACCACCCGCTCCGCGACCTTGTGAATGCTTTCTGAAACGTGCATCCCTGGCTGCTGCGGCCCGAGCAGGCGATCGACCAGATTACGCAGACGGTCCGCCTGCTCAATAATGACGTTGGTATACTCCGCCAGGGCAGGGTCAGGAAGCGCTTTGGTCAAAAGCTGTGCCGCACCGCGTAAGCCGCCCAGCGGGTTTTTGATCTCATGGGCCAGCCCGCGCACCAGGTCGCGCGCCGCAATCTGCTGCGCATGCTGAAGCTGCTCCTGGCTGAGACGACGCTGGTTATCCATCGGCGCCATTTCCAGCAGAATCATGCCATCTGGCAGGCGCTGTGCGGTGAGGGACAAAATATGCGAGCGTCCGTCAATCACCAGCGTCACTTCGTTATCGGTGAAGCCCTGACCCGCCTGCAAACTCTCCTGCATCAGGCCAATATTCAGCGAGAAATAGCTCAGCAGTTCTGGCAGCGGCGTGCCAAACAGTTTACGGGCGCTTTGGGCGAGCAGCTGCTGCGCCGCCGGGTTGGCGTAATGCACCGCCAGCTCGTCGTCGACCAGCAAAATACTGTTAATTAAAGAATTGAGGATCTGCCCAGCATCGGGCAGCGTGCCAGTTGCCATTCAGCAGTCTCCTGGAGTCGTTGCACTATTTTAGTGCAGTATAGCGTTTTAGAGGTAAAAAGCGCGTGAGATCAGGTTGTTGGTGGAGAAAAAAGCCCATCCGAAGATGGGCTAAAGTTTCCACGGCAACGACTCCCGACGCGTATGCGCCGGGTAAAACAAATCAATTAAACGCTGTAGTACAGTTCGAACTCAACCGGGTGCGGCGTCATGCGAACGCGGTCGTTTTCTTCGGTACGCAGCGCGATGTAAGCGTCGATAGCTTCATCGGTGAACACGCCGCCAGCGGTCAGGAACTCGCGGTCTGCGTCCAGCGCCTGGAGGGCTTCTTCCAGAGAGCCGGCAACCTGTGGGATCTCTTTCGCTTCTTCTGGCGGCAGGTCGTACAGGTTTTTGTCCATGGCTTCGCCCGGGTGGATCTTGTTCTTGATACCGTCCAGACCGGCCATCAGCAGTGCTGCGAAGCACAGGTATGGGTTAGCCGCCGGGTCCGGGAAGCGCACTTCGATACGACGCGCTTTCGGAGACGCAACCACCGGGATACGGATAGAAGCAGAACGGTTACGGGCAGAGTACGCCAGCATTACTGGTGCTTCGTAGCCAGGGACCAGACGCTTGTAGGAGTTAGTGGTTGGGTTCGCCAGGGCGTTGATCGCTTTAGCGTGTTTGATAACACCACCGATGTAGTGCAGCGCCTGCTCGGACAGACCCGCGTACTTGTCGCCAGAGAACAGGTTAGTGCCGTTCTTGGACAGGGACATGTGGCAGTGCATGCCGGAACCGTTGTCGCCAAACATTGGTTTTGGCATGAAGGTCGCGGTTTTACCGAAACGGTGCGCAACGTTGTGTACAACGTATTTGTAGATCTGAATCTCATCCGCTTTTTTGGTCATGGTGTTGAAGCGGGTAGCGATCTCGTTCTGGCCAGCCGTTGCCACTTCGTGGTGGTGCGCTTCAACAACCAGGCCCATCTCTTCCATGATCAGACACATGGTAGAACGGATGTCCTGAGAAGAATCGACCGGAGGAACCGGGAAGTAACCGCCTTTCACGCCCGGACGGTGACCTTTGTTACCACCTTCGTACTTGGTGGAAGAGTTCCATGCGCCTTCGATGTCATCGATAGCGACGTGGGAACCAGAAATGGAAGCACCAAAACGGATGTCGTCGAACAGGAAGAACTCTGGCTCTGGCCCGAACAGAACGGTGTCTGCAATACCGGTAGAACGCAGGTACTCTTCAGCGCGTTTTGCGATGGAGCGTGGGTCACGGTCATAGCCTTGCAGCGTGCCAGGTTCCAGGATATCGCAGCGGATGATCAGCGTAGGTTCTTCGTAGAACGGGTCAATGAGCGCAGTGGTTGCATCTGGCATCAGAACCATGTCGGATTCGTTAATGCCTTTCCAGCCGCCAATGGAGGAGCCGTCAAACATTTTGCCTTCTTCAAAGAATTCGGCGTTCACCTGATGAGCAGGGATCGTGACGTGCTGTTCTTTACCTTTGGTATCGGTGAAGCGCAGATCAACAAACTTCACTTCATGTTCGTTCAGCATCGTCAAAACGTGTTCAGCGGACATACTTAACTCTCCAGATTGGTCATTGTCGTCGTGGTAACGAGGTCTTCAAATCGGCTGGGCTGCCATATTTTTACTGTATTTCTGTAAAGCGAAATCTGTGCCAACTTTTAAAACACCCCAAAAAGGCGTTATCATGCGCACCATAGTGCAGAAGGGCTGCACCACATTGGATTCGTTGCACCATTATAGTGCTTCAGTGTGAACATTGAGCACCATATTGGTGCAATTTACGTTAAAGTGCCCTTTTACCGCTCCGTGAAAGCGATCACAAAGCATCTCTGCAATACTTGTTTGCGGGGGATGTTTGTGATCCTGTTTTGTAGTGCGATTAATCCGTGTACAATAACGCGCTATTTCTAAATGCCTGAGGCAAAGTTGTGATCGAAAAATTGCGTAATATCGCCATCATCGCGCACGTCGACCATGGTAAAACTACCCTGGTTGACAAGCTGCTACAGCAGTCCGGTACGTTTGATGCTCGTGCCGAAACTCAAGAGCGTGTGATGGACTCCAACGATTTGGAGAAAGAGCGTGGGATTACCATCCTCGCCAAAAACACCGCTATCAAATGGAATGACTACCGTATCAACATCGTTGATACCCCAGGGCACGCCGACTTCGGTGGTGAAGTTGAGCGCGTGATGTCCATGGTGGATTCCGTGCTGCTGGTGGTTGACGCATTTGATGGCCCTATGCCGCAAACGCGCTTCGTGACCAAAAAAGCATTTGCCCACGGCCTGAAACCTATCGTTGTGATCAACAAGGTTGACCGTCCTGGCGCGCGTCCTGACTGGGTTGTTGACCAGGTCTTCGACCTGTTCGTTAACCTCGACGCGACCGACGAACAGCTGGACTTCCCTATCGTTTATGCGTCTGCGCTGAACGGTATCGCCGGTCTGGATCACGAAGACATGGCGGAAGACATGACTCCGCTGTACCAGACGATTGTTGACCGCGTTCCTGCGCCAAACGTTGACCTGGAAGGCACCCTGCAAATGCAGATCTCCCAGCTCGACTACAACAACTATGTTGGCGTAATCGGCATTGGTCGTATCAAGCGCGGTAAAGTGAAGCCTAACCAGCAGGTCACTATCATCGATAGCGAAGGCAAAACCCGTAACGGTAAAGTCGGTAAAGTACTGACTCACCTGGGTCTTGAGCGTATCGAGAGCGACATCGCTGAAGCGGGCGACATCATCGCTATTACCGGTCTGGGTGAACTGAACATCTCCGATACCATCTGCGATCCGCAGAACGTCGAAGCGCTGCCGGCCCTGTCCGTTGATGAACCAACCGTATCCATGTTCTTCAACGTCAACACCTCTCCGTTCTGTGGTAAAGAAGGTAAGTTCGTTACCTCTCGTCAGATCCTTGACCGCCTGAACAAAGAGCTGGTGCACAACGTTGCGCTGCGCGTTGAAGAAACCGAAGACGCTGATGCATTCCGCGTTTCCGGTCGTGGTGAGCTGCACCTGTCTGTTCTGATTGAGAACATGCGTCGTGAAGGTTTCGAGATGGCGGTATCCCGTCCGAAAGTTATCTTCCGCGAAATCGATGGCCGTAAACAAGAGCCGTTCGAAAACGTAACGCTGGACGTTGAAGAGCAGCACCAGGGTTCTGTCATGCAGGCACTGGGTGAGCGTAAAGGCGACCTGAAAAACATGAATCCAGATGGCAAAGGCCGCGTACGTCTCGACTACGTGATTCCAAGCCGTGGCCTGATCGGCTTCCGTTCTGAGTTCATGACCATGACCTCCGGTACCGGCCTGCTGTACTCCACCTTCAGCCACTATGACGACATCCGTCCGGGCGAAGTGGGCCAGCGTAACAACGGCGTACTGATCTCCAACGGTCAGGGTAAAGCGGTTGCGTTTGCGCTGTTCGGTCTGCAGGATCGCGGTAAGCTGTTCCTGGGTCACGGTGCTGAAGTTTACGAAGGCCAGATCATCGGTATTCACAGCCGTTCTAACGACCTGACGGTAAACTGCCTGACCGGTAAGAAACTGACCAACATGCGTGCGTCCGGTACTGACGAAGCAACGGTTCTGGTTCCACCGATCAAGATGACGCTGGAGCAGGCTCTGGAATTCATCGATGATGACGAACTGGTAGAAGTGACGCCTCAGTCAATTCGTATCCGTAAACGTCACCTGACCGAGAACGATCGTAAACGTGCTATGCGCGGTGCGAAAGAAGAGTAATTCGGTTATGCCGTAGGCCGGGTAAAGCGCAAGCGCCACCCGGCAACGAAAAGCCGCTGAGCGATCAGCGGCTTTTTTATTAGAAGGAATAACGTAACCCTAACCGAATCCGGTACTGCTCGCGGTTGTAATCATTCCATCGGTCCAGCCACTGGAGTTCGAGGTACGGCAGCCAGTTTCTGTCGATTTTATAGCTGAACTTGTTGGTAATTTCCCAGTGATGATCTTTGCCATTTTTGCTGTGGTAATCATTCACCCGCTGGAAAAAGTGCGGCTCAAAGGTGTAGAAAAACGCATCCGTCACTTTGAAATTCCAGTAGTTGGCGAATTCGTGCGTGTCGTTTTTATCCATCTGCCCGTTATAGTCCGGCGTATCGTAATTGTTATGGTTATAGCGATAGCGGAACGTCAGATTGAACCAGTCCGTAAATTTATAGTTAGTATCTAAATAGAGTGCTCCACCCGATCCTGCGCTGCTGTCATTGATCAAGCCGCCGGGCTGGAAGGTGAGTTTGTCGGTCGGTTTGAAGAGCGGATACCAACCCTCGATTTCGTTATAGCTGTGCTTCAGTTCGTCCCATTTCCCCACGTTATAAGCGTTGGTGAACATCAGCCCCGCGCCCATATCGAAGTTATAGCCCGCACGCAGGATCACCTCGTGCAGCTCAGAGGCCGTATTGTACGCTTCGCGCGTTTCGACATAGGCCCCGGCAAAAACCGGGCAGGACACAGACGACACGATCAGTACGGTGATGATTCTATTCATAATTTGTCCATGTATCAGGTACAGAAAGGCCTCCCTCCTGATTAACAGGAAGGACATATTGGCCGGATTTATAGTTATAAAGTGACTGCTGACGCTTTATTGTTGGTGGTTATCTCAGGGGTATTTGCTGTCTGTTTTTTCCGTTTTCCAATCTCCTCGATAATAAAGGCGAAGCGCGCTTCGTTGAGTTTATAAAACAGCCCCATGGTCACGGCAGCAACGATCGCCAGGCCGCACGGCCAGAGGAAAATCAGCTGACGCAAACCCAGCAGCGTGCCCGCGCTCTGCACGGCATGGGGAACGTAGCCAATCTGGGTCAGCATGATACCGGGCAGAAAACCGGCGAGCGCCGCGGAGATTTTGCGCGAGAAGGTATAGCCGGTATACACCGACCCTTCGGCGCGAATCCCGGTTTTCCACTCGCCGTAATCAACCGTATCCGGCACCAGCGCCCAGTTCAGGCTGTTCACAAACGCCGTGCCGAAGAAGGCCATGCAGGAAAAGAGCACAAACAGCAGGGAGCTGGTCCCCCAGAAGAAATTCAGCACGTCGCCCACCGCCCACAGCGCCAGCCCGCCCAGATAGACCGGTTTCTTGCCAAAGCGCTTTACCGCACCGGGCACCAGAAACACGCCAATCAGAATGCAGCCCATGCTGAAAAAGCCCATCCACGACAGGAGATGCAGATCGTTCAGCACATACTGGGTGTAATAGACCTGAATCGCCAGCTTGATGTTAAACGCGGCGAGGGTACAGAGGTTGGCGATGCACAGCACCAGCAGCGGCGGATTGCGGAAAATTGCGCAGAATGATTTCAGAATGCCGGGCTTATGGTGATCGGGCGTAAGCTCGACGTAGCGCTCTTTCACCCCGCTGTAGCACCACCACATGCAGAACAGCCCCCCGGTGACGAACACCAGCGCGGCCACCAGATAGCCGAGTGAGGGCTGGCTGACGAACAGCGCCTGAATCGGCATAAAGCCGACGGTGCAGAGCAACAGTCCTACCGTTGCGCCGCCCTGACGCCACGCCGCAAGCTGCGCGCGCTCGTTCGGGTTTTTGGTGATGGCCGGAACCATTGCACCGTAGGCGCAGTTCATCAGGCTGTAGCAGAGGCCAAACATCATGAAGAGCACGGTGGCGAGGGCCGTTTTCACCGTCAGGCTAAAGTCGTTGGCCATAAACTGCGCCGTGGCCACCAGCGCCACCGGGACGGAGGCGTAGAGAATGAATGGCCGGAATTTCCCCCGCGCGCCGATATTACGCCGGGAGTCCAGCAGCACCCCGGTCAGCATGTCGGTAAACGCGGTAAAGAACTTGGCGACCAGAAAAATGATGCCGCCGTAGAACGCGGGCATGCCCAGCTCGTCCGTGTAAAACTTCAGCAGATACAGCGTGCCAATACAGAGCATCAGGTTCGAGCCAAAATCGCCCATCCCGTAGGCGCACTTCTCTCGCAGGCTCAATTTCAGGGTTAACGGATCAGTATTGTGTGTCATGGTCGATCCTCAAAGCGCCCCGCAGGGCGCTCAATCACGTCATTTATGCCGTACGTTTGCGCAGCTCAATTTCTTCCACGATGCGCACATACATCTTCTCGTTGAGGTTGTAGAAGCAGCCCATCGCCACGATGGTGATGACCGCCAGCAGGCTCGGGTAGATAAATATCAGCTGCCGCAGCCCTTCAACCGTGCTGGCGGATTGCACCACGTTGGGCACATAGCCAATCTGCGTAAGCATGATCCCCGGGAAGAAGCCCGCCAGCGCCTGCGATACCTTGCGGAAGAAGGTAAAGCCGGTATAGACCGTCCCCTCGGAGCGTACGCCGGTGCGCCACTCGCCGTACTCCACGGTATCGGAGACCAGCGCCCAGTTCAGGCTGTTCACGAACGCGGAACCGAAGAACGCCAGACAGGAGAACGCCACAAAGCTCACCGAGCCGCCGCCAAAGAAGTAGTTAAGCAGATCGCCTGCCACCCAAATTGCCAGCCCGCTGATATAGACCTTTTTCTTACCAAAGCGCCGCACCGCGCCAGGCATCATAAAGACGCCGATAAAAATACAGCCCATGCTGAAGAAGCCCATGTACGACAGCAGGATCGGGTCGTTCAGCACGTACTGCGTGTAGTAGACCTGAATGGCGAGTTTGACGTTAAAGGCACCCAGCGTGCACAGGTTAGCGATGCACAGGATAAACAGCGGACGGTTCCCGGCGATGGCGCGAAACGACTGCAACAGCCCCGGTTTCTGCGCCGGGTTAGCAGGTTGCGTCTCAACGTAACGCTCGGTTACGCCCTTATAGCACCACCACATAAAGAACAACCCGAACAGCGAGAAGAGGGTGGTGGCAAAGATGTAGCCAAGCTGGTCATTGCCCTCAATGAGGTTCATCACCGGTACAAAGCCCACCGTACAGAGCAGCAGGCCGAGCGTGGCGCCGCCCTGACGCCAGGCCGCCAGCGAGGCTCGCTCGTCCGGGTTTTTGGTAATGGCGGGCACCATCGCGCCGTAAGAGCAGTTCATCATGCTGAAGAACAGGCCGTACAGCATGAACAGCACCGTTGCCATCACCGTTTTGCCGGTCATCTCAAACGGTGTGCCGACGAAGTTGGCAATCGCCAGCAGCGTCACAGGGAAGGCTGCATACAGCACGAACGGGCGGAATTTCCCTTTCGGGCCAATCTTGCGCCGGGAGTCGAGCATGATCCCGGTGCCCATATCGGTGAAGGCGGTAAAAAACTTCGCAATCAGGAAGATAATCCCCCCGTAAGTACCGGGCAGTCCCAGCACGTCGGTGTAGAACTTCAGCAGATACAGCGTGCCGATATCCAGCAGGATGTTAGAGCCGAGATCGCCCATCCCGTAGGCGAGTTTTTCTTTAAACGGCAGGCGCAGGGTTGCCGGGTCAGAAGTATGTTGACTCATTATTGTTCTCCGTCTGCCCGCAGGTTTCCCCGCGGGCGAGCCTTATCAGATATGACGTAAGGTGCTAAACAGATCTGCCCATTCGCTTTGCTGGCGATAGAAGACCGGCGGTTTGCCGAGCGGGGCATCAACGGTCACGTCACCGCCCTGGCAGGTTTCCCCCGTCCACGCATTGACCCAGCTGTCCTGCGGCAAATAGAGCGACCAGTCGCGGCGTCCCTCTTCATGAACCGGCGCCACCAGCAGATCGCGGCCAAACAGGTACTGGTATTTCAGCGTGTAGGCGCGCGCGTCGTCCTCGTAGTGCAGAAACAGCGGACGCATCACCGGCAGGCCGCTTTTCGCGTTCTGCGCAACCGCAGCTTTGATGTACGGCTTCAGAGTGGTGAACACGGTGGTCATGCGCGCGAAGTGCGCGATGGTTTCGGCGTCGCTGTCGAACTGCCAGTTGTCGCCAGGGCGATTGCCCTCGTGGGTACGCATCATCGGCGTAAAGGCGCTGAAATCGCACCAGCGCAGCAGCAGCTCTTTGCTGCGCTTCATCTCGAACAGCGTCGTATAGCCGCCAATGTCGCTGTGGTGCAGCCCGTGCCCGGTCATCGCCAGAGACAGCGCCGCCGGTACGACGGACGCCAGACCGTCGTCCAGGCTCCAGTCGACGTTCTGATCCCCCGCCCACATCATCACCGAGTGCTTCTGGCTGCCGGTGTAGCCCGCGCGCATGAAGAACAGGATCTCCCCGAGCTTGCCGGTCTCCTCCAGTGCTTCGTAGTTACATTTCGCCCACTGGGCAGGCCAGGCGTTATGCATGATCTCCGCGCTAACGCCGTTGTGCAGGAAGGTATCGGTCGGCAGATATTCCCCGAAATCGGCCATCCAGCCGCCGCAGCCCAGTTCGATCAGGTTCTTTTTGATGACCTCTTTGTACCAGCCGTAGGCTGCCGGGTTGGTCAGGTCGATAACGCCCGCGTAGAACTCGCCGAACTCAACGTGGTAATCCTCGCCGTTGGCGTTTTTGGTCAGATAGCCGCGTTTCGCCGCCTCTTCGCAGAGATCTTTATCGCTGGCGACGTACGGGTTGATATAGGAGAGGAACTGCACGCCTTCCTGTTTCCACTGCGCAATCCGCTCATCAAGCTGCGGATAGAGCGCGCTGTTCCACTTCCAGTTCCACATCACGCGTTTGCCGAAGGAGGTCATCCGGATGCCGGACCAGTCCTGCGCCCAGATGCCGTTGACCTTCACACCGCCCTCGCGCATGGCGTCGAGCTTCTGCTGACACACCTCGGTGCCACCCTGAATACCCAGCGTCACGCCGTCGTAAACCCAGTCCGGCAGTTCAGGCTGACGCCCCAGCAGGCCGGTCAGTTTTTCCAGCAGATCGACGTAGGTTTCTGCGCATTCGAAGCGCAGCGTGGCGTTATCTTCCCAGAACGCCAGCTCGTGGAAGTCCGGCGCGCTGAAGTCGAAGTTCATATAACAGCTGTTATCCACGTGGCAGTAGTACTTCTGGGTGCTCACGAAGGTAGGCTGCGGGAAGAAGGTCCAGTAGTAATCGCCGCCCGCGTTCTCTTTGCAGTCGGCCTGCCAGGTGACATAGGTCTGCTTATTGCGGCCCACGCCCTGCTCGCTGGTCCACAGCGGAAACGGCTTGCCGCGCAGATCGAAATACGAGAACTGCTCGCCGCAGCCGTAGATATGATCGTCAGGCTGAGCTGCCAGCCGCAGCCAGATGCGGTTATGGCTGGCGGCGTCATTTTTCAGCTTCAGCTCCAGACGGCCTTCACCATCCACGCCCACCAATAACGTCGCGCTCACCGCGTCGCCGCGGGTAAAGCGGATTGCCCAGCCCGTGCTTTGCTGCGTAACGGTCGCGTTCGTCAGGGCAATCTTTTCGTTGAGCTTGTCTTTGATGCTGAAGTTGCCGCGAAACATCTCGATATCCGCCTCACCTGCGCCGATCCACAGGCAAGGGGCATCCGCAGAGTGGGATAAAATCAGACGGTCCTGCCAGCGCAGGGTAAAACCACTTTCGTTATTTTTCAGGTCAATATTGTGTAGGGTACGCATAAAAACTCCGTCTTTATTATTTGGCCAGGCTATCCAGTAATCCGGCGGCTACGGCAGGCGCTAAGCCCGGCGCCAGCGGCAGGCGGGGGATCACCAGGCAGTGCAGCAGATGGTAAATATCCTGCTTGCCGTCCCAGACTTTGGTGGTCACTTCGTTATTGGTGTCCAGCTCCTGCCACCATGAACCGTTTTCGTAATCCATCAGGTACTTGATGCAGTAATCCCACCACTTCTGATACCAGGCTTCGTACTGCGCCTCACCGGTGACGGTGTAGAGCGCGTAAGCCGTACCCATCGCTTCGACGATTGGCCAGCGCACGCGTTCGCGGACGATTGGCTTGCCGTCCCAGCCTACGGAGTAGACAAATCCATCGGCCCCGTCGGGTGCCCAGGCGTCGCGGATAGTGGCGTGGAACAGGCCTTTCGCATCTTCCAGCAGCCATTCCGGCGGGGTTTCACAGCGCGCTTCCAGGGCGGCGCGCAGGTGCAGCATCAGGCGACCCCACTCAATCCAGTGCCCCGGCGTGCCGCCGTAGGCGCGGAAGCGGTGGGCGGGGTTATCGATGTTGTAGTCGCGGATCGGGTTCCAGTTGGTGTCGAAATGCTCGTTAACGCGGTACTCCCCTTTGCGCGCCACGTCGTGAATAATCACCGAGGCGATGCGCAGGGCGCGGTCGAGCCATTTGCGGTCGTGGGTCACGTCATAAACGATCAGGAAGGCTTCCACGGCGTGCATGTTGGCGTTACCGCCGCGGTAATCTTCCGTTTTGCTGAAGGCTTCATCCCAGGACTCCAGGCACATCTGCTCCTGTTCGCTCCAGAAGTAGCGCTCAATCACCTCGATGGCGTCGTCCAGCAACTTGCGTGCCTGCGGATGGCCGGTGGTGACGGCGCTCGCCGCGCCCAGCAGGACGAAGAAATGCTGATAGCCCTGCTTGGACGCATCAATCACGCCTTCATCGTTTACGCAGGCGTACCAGCCGCCGTGCTGCTTGTCGCGCAGCGGACCGTTCAGGGCATTAATGCCGTGCTCAACCAGGGCGTACGCACCAGGACGTCCCATGTTCGCCGCCACCGCGTAAACGTGCAGCATGCGGGCGGTGATCCACAGATGGGTGCCCATATCGCTACGCACCTGCCCGTTATTGCCCAGCCAGCCAAAGCCGGTCGGTACGGCGGCGTTTTTACCGAAATCGAGAATGCGGTCGGTCTCTTGTTCGAGCCAGCGGTTATGGCTCAGGGTATTAAACCATTTCATGTTCGGATCCTTTCTTAACGGCGAGCCATCATTTCGTCGACGATCTCACCCAGACGCTGAAGTTTTGGTACGGAAATATCACGCAGCATCAACTCGGTGTCCGGCAGGCCAATCACAGAGGACCAGACGGCGCGACCGGCTAAAAAGCCCGATGCCCCCGCCTGCATCGCCACGCTCACCGCGCGCGGGAATAACTTATCGTCAACGCCGGACGAGAGGATCACCCACGGCATGGCGATGTTCTCGTTCAGCTTCTGCGAGGCCGCCAGCAGCTCCTGCTGCGTGCCCTTACCAAACAGCGGCATTTCCACTTTGTAGAGGTCGGCACCGCTGTCGCCCAGCTCTTTGGCCGCATCGATAATCGCCTGCTCGCGGTCAAACGCGGCGCCGCGGCGCGGTGGACGCACAACCGGCTCGATAATGCTCAACAGACCGTTATCGTGGCACAGCGTATTGAACGCTTTCACCATCTCCAGGCGCTGCTGCGGATCTTCATCGCTGCGCCACAGCACCAGCAGCTTCAGCGCCTTGCCGCCGTCGCGTTTGACCGCCTGCGCGTCAATGCTCTTGTCGATCACCACGCTGTCGACCGGAATACCGTTCCCCGGAATAAACTCGTCGGCTGCCACAATCATCGCGCAGCTTTTGGCCACGGCCCGCTGCTCGACAATCTGGCGATAGCAGAACTGCTGGTCGACGAGAATGGCAGAGGCGTACGGCGACAGAATTTTTGCCGCGTTGACTTTAAAATCCGTCAGGTGCTGGTCGGTTACCGGTACCGGCACGCCTGCCGCCGCAAACATCAGGCGCATCGCTTCGCGCTGATCCACGGCCAGCATCGCAAAACCGCCGGAAGGTCGGGTGATATCTTTCAGGGTGTACATCGTCATTCCTCAGTCCTTTCGTATCAGTGTGATTTTTTCAGCCCGGCAGATGCGCGAACCTGTTCAAGAATGGCTGTCCAGTCTTCGCGCCCGCGCCCGGCGGCGCGTGCCTGGTTGTAAACTTCTCGTGAAGCCGCGCCCAGCGGCATTGGGACATGCAGCTGGTTGGCCACGTCGAGGGCTATCCCCAGATCCTTATGCGCAAGGTCGATCATGAAGGCGGGTGAAAGATCCCCTTTCAGCACCTTGTTCGGCCATGACGTGGTGAAGTGGCCTTTGCCCGCAGGTGTGCCGCTCATCACCTTGAGCGCCACGTAAAAGGAGAGGCCAAGCGCTTCGCACAGTACGGCGGCCTCGGCGGAAAGGGCGTTCAGGGCGATGCTCATGTAGTTATTGATGAGCTTCACGCGGATGCCCATTCCCGGCCCGCCGGCGTTAATCAGTTCATTACCCATCGCCATTAAGACGGGGGTGGCGCGCTCAACCTGCTCTGCCGTGCCGCCTGCCAGCAGGAGTAGCGTACCGGCGATGGCATGATCAGAGGTGCGCCCGACGGGCACGTCCATCAGGCTGAAGCCTTGCTCTGCCATGTCGCGGATCAGCGCGTCGGTTTGCAGCGGGTGAATGGTGGACATATCAATGACCAGCGCGTCGCGGGATAATCCTTCGCACACGCCGTGCTCGCCGAACAGCACGCTGCGCACCAGGTCGCCGTTTGGCAGCATAGTGATCACGAATTCGGCATCCGTTGCTGCCTGTGCGGGCGTTGCCGCCGTCCGGGCGCCGCTCTCTACCAGCGCCTGAACCGCCTGCGGGTTCACATCAAAAACGTTAAGCTGGTGGCCCTGTTTCAACAGATTCTTCGCCATGGGCGCGCCCATCTGTCCTAAACCGATAAATGCGATTGCTGACATGCCTCTCTCCTGTCACATCGTGTCAATTTTTGCGCGTTTGTGGTGTCTGTTTTTGATCGTATTTGTAATTTATAGTCAAAAAATTGACACGGGTCACTTTTTAAACATTTGGTGAAATTAAAATGAAGGCATCAGAAATCGCAGAAGGAATCACCATGACTCGCATCGTTTGTGTCGGCATTACCGTGCTGGATCGCATCTGGTATCTCGATGATTTACCAAAAGAAGGTGGGAAATATGTCGCAAAAGACTACACGGAAGTGGGCGGCGGCCCGGCGGCAACGGCGGCAGTGGCAGCCGCGAAACTGGGCGCGGAAGTGGATTTTATTGGTCGGGTGGGGGACGACGATACCGGCAGACGGTTGCTTGCGGAGCTGGAATCCCTGGGGGTGAACACCCGCTATACGCGCGTAGTTAAGGGGGCCCGATCGTCGCAATCGGCGGTGCTGGTGGACGCAGGTGGGGAAAGAGTGATTGCCAACTACCCCAGCCCCGATCTGCCCGCCGAGGCAGGCTGGCTGCATGAAATCGACTTCTCTCAGTGGGACATTGTCTTAGCCGACGTGCGCTGGCATGACGGGGCAAAACAGGCATTTACCCTGGCCCGTCAGCAGGGCGTTCTGACGTTGCTGGATGCGGATGTTACCCCGCAGGATATCGCGGAGCTGATCGCCTTAAGCGATCACGCGGCCTTCTCTGCGCCGGGACTGCGGCGTTTAACGCAGTTGGATGAAACAGAAGACGCATTAAAAAAAGCACAAATGCTCACAAATGGACATGTGTATGTCACGCAGGGGCGAGACGGCTGTTTCTGGCTGGAAAACGGCGCGCTATGTCATCAGCCTGGATTTGAAGTGAAGGTCATTGATACCACCGGCGCGGGCGACGTGTTCCACGGTGCGCTGGCGGTCAGCCTGGGGCAGAAATTGCCCGCCGCAGACGCCGTGCGTTTTGCCAGCGCCGTCGCAGCACTGAAATGCACAAAGCCCGGCGGGCGCGCGGGTATACCCGACTGTGATCAAACCCGCTCTTTTTTGTCACTTTTTGTATAAAATGCGGGGCGTGATGGTTTTCAGAGGACAGCCCATGAGCCTTACCGAACTGACCGGCAACCCGCGTCACGATCAGCTGCTGACGCTGATTGCCGATCGCGGCTATATGAACATTGATGAGCTGGCGCAGCTGCTGGATGTGTCGACGCAAACCGTGCGCCGGGATATCCGCAAGCTTAGCGAGCAGGGGCTGATCACCCGTCATCACGGCGGTGCGGGCAGGGCATCCAGCGTGGTCAATACGGCATTCGAACAGCGTGAAGTTTCGCTTACCGAAGAGAAGCGGGCGATTGCCGAAGCGATTGCGGACTATATCCCGGATGGCTCGACCATCTTTATCACTATCGGGACGACCGTGGAGCACGTTGCCCGGGCACTGCTTAACCATAATCATCTGCGCATCATCACCAACAGCCTGCGGGTGGCGCACATTCTTTATAAGAACCCGCGTTTTGAGGTGATGGTACCTGGCGGTACGCTGCGCCCGCATAACGGCGGCATTATCGGGCCTGCGGCAACGGCGTTTGTGTCTGGCTTCCGGGCGGACTACCTCGTGACCAGCGTGGGGGCGATAGAGCACGACGGCGCGATGATGGAATTTGACGTTAACGAAGCCAGCGTGGTGAAAACCATGATTGCCCACTCCCGTCACATTTTACTGGCGGCCGATCATACGAAATACCACGCCTCCGCAGCGGTTGAAATTGGCAACGTGGCGCAGGCGACGGCACTGTTCACCGATGAGCTGCCCGGCCCGGCGCTGCAAAGTCACCTAAAATCCAGCAAGGTTGAGGTTGTCGAAGTGAATTCCGGAGAAGAGCAGCAGGCTGGCTGATCGTCTTATGGCCCGATATTGCGATTCGGGCCTTTCCTTTCTCTAAGCTGAATCTGGCGCATAGCTAAACTTTCTCTTTCCCGCTACAGTTACTTTTCCACGGCGAAAGGAGATAAACATGCTTTATATCTTTGACTTAGGAAATGTAATCGTCGATATCGATTTTAACCGGGTGCTGGGCGCATGGAGCGATTTTAGCCGTGTTCCGCTGGCGACGTTAAAGCAGAATTTCGCGATGGGTGAGACTTTCCATTTGCACGAGCGCGGTGAGATCAGCGACGAAGCGTTCGCAGAGCGTTTCTGTCAGGAAATGGGTCTCTCGTTAAGCTACGAGCAATTTTCCCACGGTTGGCAGGCTATATTTGTCGCGATCCGCCCCGAAGTGATCGACATCATGCACAAGCTGCGCGAGCAGGGGCATCGCGTTGTCGTGCTGTCTAATACCAACCGCCTGCATACCACCTTCTGGCCGGATGAATACCCGGAAATTCACGCGGCGGCAGATAAAGTGTATCTCTCCCAGGAGATGGGGATGCGTAAACCTGAGGCGCGCATCTATCAGGCGGTATTGCAGGAAGAAGGATTCACGGCAGCGGATGCGGTCTTTTTTGACGACAACGCCGATAATATAGAAGGGGCTAATCAGTTAGGTATCACCTCCATTCTGGTGACCGGAAAAGAGACGATACCGAACTACTTTGCGAAGCAGTTATGCTAAAAACCGTTCATCAAAAAGCCAATCACCACACGCGCCCGCTGAGGGCGTGGCTGAAACTCCTCTGGCATCGCATTGATGAGGACAACATGACCACGCTGGCGGGCAATCTCGCTTACGTGTCCTTGCTCTCGCTGGTTCCGCTGGTGGCGGTGATTTTTGCGCTTTTTTCGGCGTTTCCGATGTTTGCCGATGTGAGCATGCAGCTTCGCCATTTTGTTTTCGCAAACTTTATTCCTGCCACCGGCGATGTGATCCAGAACTACATTGAACAGTTTGTCGCTAACTCCAGCAAGATGACGGCGGTGGGGGCGTGTGGGCTTATTGTTACCGCGCTGCTGCTGATGTACTCCATCGACAGTGCGCTCAACACTATCTGGCGGAGCAAAAAAGTCCGCCCAAAGGTCTATTCCTTTGCCGTCTACTGGATGATTTTAACCCTCGGCCCCTTGCTGGCGGGGGCGAGCCTGGCGATCAGCTCCTACCTTCTTTCGCTGCGCTGGGCGAGCGATTTAAACAGCGTGATCGATAACGTGCTGCGCATCTTCCCGCTGATTTTATCGTGGCTTTCGTTCTGGCTGCTTTATAGCGTGGTGCCAACTACGCGCGTACCCAACCGTGATGCCGTGGTGGGTGCGCTGGTCGCGGCGTTGCTCTTTGAGTTGGGCAAGAAAGGATTCGCGCTTTATATCACCATGTTCCCCTCTTATCAGCTGATTTACGGCGTACTGGCGGTGATCCCCATTTTGTTTGTCTGGGTCTACTGGACGTGGTGCATCGTCTTGCTTGGCGCCGAAATAACTGTCACTCTCGGGGTCTACCGCGAACTTAAAAAAGCAGCAGAAGCTGAAAAACAACAAGAAGCAGACCAACCATGATTGCATTGATTCAGCGCGTAATCCGTGCCAGCGTCACCGTGGCGGATGAGGTGACGGGTGAAATCGGCCCAGGACTTTTGGTGCTCCTGGGTGTCGAAAAGGATGATGACGAACAAAAAGCCAACCGCTTGTGTGAGCGCGTGCTGGGCTACCGCATTTTCAGCGATGCGGAAGGCAAGATGAACCTGAACGTTCAGCAGGCGGGCGGCAGCGTGCTGGTGGTGTCCCAGTTTACGCTGGCTGCGGATACCGAACGCGGCATGCGGCCGAGTTTTTCGAAGGGCGCGGCACCGGATCGCGCAGAAGCCCTTTACGAGTACTTTGTTGAGCGCTGTCGCCAACAGGACATGAATACACAAACCGGACGATTCGCTGCGGATATGCAGGTTTCGCTGGTGAACGATGGCCCCGTCACATTCTGGCTCCAGGTATGAGCCAACTGGCGGCCTGGCCGCGGGTAACAAGAGAGAGTACAGCTATGTATCACCTTCGAGTACCGCAAACGGAAGAAGAGTTAGAGGTTTATTACCATTTCCGCTGGGAAATGCTGCGCAAGCCACTGCATCAACCGAAAGGGTCTGAACGCGACGCCTGGGACGCGATGGCGCACCACCAGATGGTGGTTGATGAAGAGGGCAATCTGGTTGCCGTGGGGCGTTTGTATATCAATGCCGACAACGAAGCTTCAATCCGCTTTATGGCCGTTCACCCCTCCGTGCAGGACAAAGGCCTCGGAACGCTAATGGCCATGACGCTGGAATCCGTCGCCCGTCAGGAAGGGGTCAAGCGCGTCACCTGTAGCGCCCGTGAAGATGCCGTCGAGTTCTTTGCCAAGCTTGGTTTCGTGAATCAGGGGGAAATCACCGCCCCGCAAACTACGCCGATTCGTCACTTTTTGATGATCAAACCCATCGCCACCCTGGACGATATTCTCCATCGTGCCGACTGGTGCGGGCAGCTCCAGCAGGCGTGGTATCAGCACATTCCGCTCAGTGAAAAAATGGGCGTGCGTATTCAGCAATATACCGGGCAAAAATTTATTACCACCATGCCGGAAACCGGCAACCAGAACCCACACCATACCCTGTTTGCCGGTAGCCTTTTTTCACTCGCCACGCTCACCGGCTGGGGACTGATCTGGCTGATGCTGCGCGAACGTCATCTCGGCGGCACCATTATTCTGGCCGATGCCCATATCCGCTACAGCGCGCCGATCAGCGGCAAGCCGAGCGCGGTAGCTGACCTGGGCGCACTGGGCGGCGATCTCGACCGTCTGGCGCGTGGGCGTAAAGCACGCGTACAAATGCAGGTTGAGCTGTTCGGCGATGAAACGCCGGGCGCGGTGTTTGAAGGCACCTATATCGTTCTGCCTGCGAAGCCGTATGGCGCGTATGAAGAGGGCGGGAACGAGGAGGAGTAGCAGTCGTCTGGAAAGCGGCTCGCAAATACACAACGTAGCAGGAATTATACTTCGCTTTATTTAGCGTATCCCATTAACGTAATCAGCTAGGGGTACGTCATTGACGTACATTGGATGTTTGCTACTATAAGCCAATGGCGTATGAATATATGCTATTCATTGAAACGGATATTTTTACAGAAGACGTCAAAACGTTACTGGATGACGACGAATATCATAGGTTCCAAATATTCCTGGCAACGCAACCGGATTACGGCGATCTGATCCAGAATACGGGAGGCTTGCGAAAGATTCGCTGGCTTGCTGGCGGTAAGGGAAAGCGTAGTGGAGTCAGAGTTATATATTTTCACCGTACGCGTGAGTGTGAAATCAGGTTGCTGCTCATCTATCGCAAAGGGATCAAAGATGACCTCTCCGCGGGTGAAAAAGCCATACTGAAAAAGATGATTGAGAGGTGGTAAATGGATAAGGCGCTGTTTGAGCGATTAACCCAAAGCATTGCGCAAATCAACGAAATTGCCGAGGGCCAACGAGAGCCGTCGCGTACGTTTCAAATTGATGCGATGAAAATAAAAGAAATTCGTCAGGCGTCCGGGTTGTCGCAGAGTAAATTCGCGAACTTAATCTCAGTTAGCGTTGATACGTTGCGTAACTGGGAACAAGGCAGACGCTCACCTACAGGCCCCGCTAAAGCGCTATTGCGCGCCATTGCTAACGACCCTCAACATGTCATCCCAGCCCTATCGCAGTAAATAGCCCGGTTGCACAGAGGCTCGCCGGGCTTTAGTGGAGATTACTCCCCTTCCCCCGGGAACAGGAACGGGTTGATCGAGCTACGGGCAAAGCCCTCCTGCTCCATCTTCGCGTCCAGGATCAGCGAGGCGAGATCGTCGGCTACCGCTTCGACTTTCGGGTCTTTTTCCTGATACAGAATCTTCAGGTAGGTCCCGCAGTCGCCGCAGCTTTCGGCTTTCACCGCCGCGTCTTCGTTTTCCAGCGACCAATAGTTCAGATCGCGGGTCTGTTCGCAGTTGCTGCACTTGATGCGCACCACGTGCCACTCGGTTTCACACAGGTTGCAGTGCAAGTAGCGCAGCCCCTGCGTCGTACCAATCTGTACCATGCTGGAGACCGGCATTGAGCCGCACACCGGGCAAAACTGGCGCGCTTCGCCATATTCAGCGCGGGCTTTACCCGGGATCAGGCTCGCCATTTGCGCCCAGTAGAGCGACAGCGCAGCCCAGATGAACGGCGCTTTATCGCTGCTCACCAGCGAGAAGTCGGAGGCAAACAGCGCGCTCGCCATCTCTTCCAGCTCTTGCTCTGAGGCTTTTTCCAGGTTCTCAATGACCGCCAGCGCCGTGCCGCTCATTTCGGGCTTCAGCTCGGCAATCAGCGAATGCAGCAGCTTATGCCAGTGCTTGTCGCGCGGCAGAACGTGAATGTCCAGCGGCGGCTTGCCCTGCGCGTTGGCTTCTTTGATGCGTGCGGTCAGATCCATTTGCAGCGGGTGGTCGTATAGCACCACTTCCTGCGCATGGGCGACCAGCGCGGCAAAACGCAGAAAATCGCCCAGCGGGTTGTTCTCTGCCAGCTCGCGCAGACGCTCTGCGCGGCGGTTGTAGAGGTTCTTGAGTCTGGGGAACAACAACGGCGGAATATAATCCGCCGTGCGTTTCTCGCTCGACCCCAGCTCATCTTGCGGGATTATGCGAATACTCATTCAGATGACTTTTCCTGTTTCTGGCGGACTTCACGGTACCAGCGCGGGTGATGTTTCTTCGCCCACGTACTGGTTACCCATCCTTCCACCATCGCGGTAATGGTGCCTTTCACCCAAAGGGCGGCGTAGATATGCACCATGATAACCACAATTAACGCCACTGCGGCAAATGAATGCAGCATCAGCGCAAATCGGATCACCGGGATTGAGAAAGCAGGCGCAAAGTACGGACGCCAGATGATCACGCCGCTCACCAGCAACAGGACCAGGAAGATAATCGCCGCCCAGAATACGCATTTCTGGCCGAAGTTATAACGCCCGGTATCACCCACTTCCTCGTTGACGACGATCTTACGAATATTCTTCGCCCAAAAGATATCATCCCGATTGATTAGGTTATGGTGCCAGTAGCGGAAAAACATGATGATAAACGAGGCAAACATCACCACACCCACGAACGGGTGCAGGATGCGCGCCAGCTGCGGCGTGCCCAGTATCTGCATCAGCCAGTTGAAGGAGGGGAAGAAGAACCCCAGCCCGCTTATCGCCGCCAGCATGAAGCAGAAGGCGGTGACCCAGTGGTTGATGCGTTCCGGCGCGGTGTAGCGCACGATGGTGTCACGTTTTCTCATTTGCGCACCTCGTCTTTCTCTTCATGCAGGTTATCGTCTTCCTCTTCCGCGCGGTTCGGACCAACGCCGACGTAGTGGAAGATGCTCGCTGCAAAGGTGGCCGCAAAACCGACCGCGGCCAGCGGTTTCCAGATACCTTTCCAGAACTTCACGGTGGCGCTGATTTCCGGGTTCTCCGGCAGGCCATGGTACAGATTCGGCTTGTCGGCGTGGTGCAGCACGTACATCACGTGCGTACCGCCAACCCCGGCCGGATCGTACAGGCCCGCGTTATCGTAACCACGGGTTTTCAGCTCGCTCACGCGCTCTGCCGCCAGCGTTTTCATATCCTCTTTAGAGCCAAAGTGGATAGCGCCGGTTGGGCAGGTCTTCACGCAGGCTGGCTCCTGACCGACATTTACGCGGTCAACGCACAGCGTACATTTGTAGACGCGGTTGTCTTCCGGGTTCATGCGCGGCACGTCGAACGGACAGCCCGCGATGCAGTAGCCGCAGCCAATACACTGCTCAGACTGGAAGTCGACGATGCCGTTGGCATACTGAATGATAGCCCCTTCTGACGGACACGCCTTCAGGCAGCCCGGATCCGCACAGTGCATACAGCCGTCTTTGCGGATAAGCCATTCCAGTTTGTCGTTCTGTTCCACTTCCGAGAAACGCATTACCGTCCAGGACTTGGCGGTCAGGTCCGCCGGGTTGTCGTACACCCCGACGTTGTGACCCACTTCGTCACGGATGTCGTTCCACTCTGAACAAGCCACCTGACAGGCTTTACAGCCGATACAGGTGGTCACGTCGATAAGTTTCGCCACTTCCTGCTGGTGGTCCCGCGCCTGAGGCGCGGGCGTGAAACCGTTAGTCGCGGAACGACGGATAATGTCTTGAGATTGATAAGCCATAAGTCGTCTCCGTTACACCTTTTCCACGTTCACGAGGAAGGCCTTAAACTCCGGCGTCTGCGTGTTCGCATCACCGACGAACGGCGTCAGGGTATTCGCAATGAACCCTTTCTTCGCCACGCCCTCATAACCCCAGTGAATTGGGATGCCGATGGTATCCACCTGCTGACCATGAACGTTCAGCGTGCGAATACGCTTGGTCACCACCGCCTTGGCTTTGATGTAGCCGCGGTTAGAGGAGACCTTCACGGTATCGCCATGGGCGATGCCGAGTTTGTTCGCCAGCTTCTCGCCGATCTCCACAAACTGTTCCGGCTGCGCGATGGCATTCAGCAGCGCGTGCTTGGTCCAGTAGTGGAAGTGCTCAGTCAGACGGTAAGTGGTGCCGACATACGGGAACTTGTCCTTTTTACCCAGCGCTTCAAAATCGCCCTTGAAGATACGGGCTGCCGGGTTAGAGACCACGTTCGGGTGCAGCGGGTTAGTACCCAGCGGCGTCTCAAACGGCTCATAGTGTTCCGGGAACGGACCTTCCGCCATCTTATCGATAGCAAACAGGCGCCCCATCCCTTCAGGCTGCATGATAAACGGCCCGACATCGCTGCCTGGTGCGGCAGTGCTGTAGTCCGGAATATCCACGCCGCCCCATTTCGCGCCGTCCCACTTGAGTAGCTGACGCTTCGGATCCCACGGGTTGCCCTGCGGGTCAGCAGAGGCACGGTTATAGAGGATGCGGCGGTTAAGCGGCCATGCCCATGCCCAGCCCAGCGTATTACCGAGGCCCGACGGGTCGGCGTTATCGCGGTTGGCCATCTGGTTGCCTTTCGGCGTCCAGCTACCGGCAAAGATCCAGCAGCCGCTTGACGTCGTACCGTCGTCACGCAGGTGTGCGAAGGTGCTGAGCTGATCGCCTTTCTTCGCCAGCACGGTGCCGGTCGCCGGGTCGATAACGTCCGCCAGCGCCTTACCGTTGCTCTCCATGGCCACTTCTTCCGGCGCAGGGTTTTCCGGCGTCGAATAGTTCCAGGTCATGTTCAGCACCGGCTCAGGCGTTGCGCCGCCTTCAGCCGCGTACATTTTACGCAGGCGTAAGAAGATACCGGCCAGGATCTCGCCGTCGTTCAGGGCGATGCCCGGGGCGTCCGCGCCTTTCCAGTGCCACTGCAACCAGCGGCCAGAGTTGACGATAGAGCCGTTCTCTTCCGCGAAGCAGGTGGACGGCAGACGGAACACTTCGGTCTGAATCTTCGACGGGTCGACATCGTTCGACTCACCGTGGTTCTGCCAGAACGTCGAGGTTTCGGTATTGAGCGGGTCAATCGTCACCAGGTACTTCAGTTTCGACAGAGACTCGACAACCTTGTTCTTGTTCGGGAACGACGCCACCGGGTTAAAGCCCTGGCAGATATAGCCGTTGACCTGGCCCTGGTGCATCATTTCGAAGTACTGGAGGACGTCGTACCCTTTGTCCCACTTCGGCAGCCAGTCAAAGCCCCAGCTGTTTTCCGCCGTCGCCTTGTCGCCGTAGAAGGCTTTCATTAGCGAGACGAAGAACTTCGGATAGTTGCCCCAGTAGTTTACCTGGCCTTCGAGCAGCGGTTTTGGCGTGCTGGCCGTCAGATAGGTTTGCAGGTCAGTCTGTTTCTCGCTCGGCAGGTTCATGTAACCCGTCAGGCTCTGAGACAGCAGGCCAAGGTCGGTCAGACCCTGGATGTTGGAGTGACCGCGCAGGGCGTTAACGCCGCCGCCTGCCATCCCCATGTTGCCGAGCAGCAACTGAACCATCGCCATGGTGCGGATGTTCTGCGCGCCGATGGAGTGCTGCGTCCAGCCGAGTGCATACAGGAACGACGCGGTTTTATCTTTGGCGCTGGTTTCGGCGATAAGCTCGCACACCTTCAGGAAGTCCGCCTTCGGCG
This sequence comes from Enterobacter sp. DSM 30060, assembly GCF_013375955.1. Taxonomy (NCBI): domain Bacteria; kingdom Pseudomonadati; phylum Pseudomonadota; class Gammaproteobacteria; order Enterobacterales; family Enterobacteriaceae; genus Enterobacter; species Enterobacter sp. DSM 30060. The sequence goes on along the minus strand of NZ_CP056118.1, from coordinate 1,642,116 downwards.
TCCCACAGATGTTTTCGACAACCTCTGGCGTATAGCGGGACACGTGCTCTTTCAGCAGGTTCCACACGCAGCGCGGGTGTTGCAGGGTGGTGTCGCGCTTCGCAAAGCCGTTTTCGTCCAGCTCGTAGTTCCAGCTGGTTTTGTCGTACCTGCGTTTTTCGGCGTCATAACCGCTGAACAGGCCATCTTCGAAGTGGTAATCCTCACGCACGATCAGGCTGGCGTTGGTATAGGCTTCGGTGTACTCGCGGTTATATTTTTCGTTGGTCATCAGGTACAGCAATACGCCTGACAGGAAAGTGATGTCAGTACCTGAACGAATAGGGGTGTAGAAATCCGCCACTGACGCTGTACGCGTAAAGCGGGGATCGATCACAATCAGCTTCGCGCCGTTGTGGATTTTGGCTTCCATCGCCCAGCGGAACCCGACAGGGTGCGCTTCAGCGGCGTTACCGCCCATCACCACAATAAGGTTGGCGTTCTTGATGTCGACCCAGTGGTTGGTCATCGCACCGCGACCAAATGTTGGAGCAAGACTTGCTACCGTTGGTCCGTGTCAGACACGCGCCTGGTTGTCGACCGCGAGCATACCGAGTGCGCGCGTAAATTTCTGGGTTAAATAGCCGGTTTCGTTACTGGACGCTGAAGCACACAGCATGCCGGTGGAGAGCCAGCGGTTAACGGTGGTGCCTTCGGCATTCTTCGCAATAAAGTTGGCATCGCGGTCTTCTTTCATCAGCTTAGCGATGCGATCGAACGCCTCTTCCCAGCTGATTTGTTGCCATTTGTCAGAGCCGGGAGCGCGGTACTCAGGAAACTTCAGGCGGCTTTCGGAGTGGATAAAATCTACCAGACCGGCCCCTTTCGGACACAGCGCACCACGGTTGACCGGATGATCCGGATCGCCTTCGATGTGGAAAATAGATGCTTTGGCGTTTTTCGCACCGTCGCCGAGGCTATACATTAACAGCCCACAGCCGACGGAGCAGTACGTACAGGTGTTACGGGTTTCGCGGGTGCGCAGCAGTTTATACTGCCGAGTTTCCGCCAGCGCTACGCCGGGCGCAAAGCCCAGTGCCGCCGCCGTGGTGCCTGCCATACCGCCAGCGCAGATCTTAAAGAACTGCCTTCTGCTGACCTGCATGGGTCACTCCTTGGTTCATTACGACATTGCTATGTAGTTTTACTTTGCGGTTGAGAATTAACCGCAAAGGAGAAAAATTTGCGTTAATCCCTCATTTCTCCGAGGGATAAGCCCAGAATACCACAATGTCGGTACGCCTGTTCCAACGGCGTTAAAACAAAGTGAACGTATTATCACGGCATTGATTATAAAGTGTGATATCAATCACATTTCTCTCTGCGGATGTTAAGGGTGTGTAGCAGATGACCGGTTGCACCCCTCCGAATTGAGTAGGAGAATGGATGCTGAAAAGTTGATCCATACTATGCGTAAGGTCCGCTGTTTGTGGTGCAATAGCAGGCTCACTTCCGTGGTTGTTCAGGAATACCGTCGTGTTTAAACAAAACCGTGCTACCCACGCGTCGCCACTGCCTGCGGGCATTGTGGAACTGTCGGTACACAGACCGCCTCACATTTCACATGCCACGCCGGATTTTCTGGCGGAAGAGGTCCCCGTTGCCCTGGTTTACAACGGGATTTCGCATGTGGTGATGATGGCCTCGCCGAAAGATCTCGAGCTGTTCGCCATCGGTTTCTCCCTCTCGGAAGGCATCATTGCGCATCCGCAGGAGATCTACGGCATGGACGTCGTACCGGCCTGTAACGGTCTCGAAGTGCAAATCGAACTCTCCAGCCGCCGCTTTATGGGGCTGAAAGAGCGCCGCCGGGCGCTGGCCGGACGTACCGGCTGCGGCGTGTGCGGTGTTGAACAGCTTAACGATATCGGCAAACCCATTATCCCGCTGCCGTTCACCCAGACGTTCAATCTGGCGCATCTTGATCGGGCGCTTGAGCACCTGAATGACGTTCAGCCCATCGGCCAGCTCAGCGGTTGTACGCATGCGGCGGCGTGGGTATTGCCGTCGGGGAGCATTGCAGGCGGGCATGAAGATGTTGGCCGCCACGTCGCGCTGGATAAGCTGCTGGGCCGTCGCGCTCGGGAAAACAACGTCTGGCAGCAAGGGGCCGCGCTCGTTTCCAGCCGCGCCAGCTACGAGATGGTGCAAAAATCCGCCATGTGCGGCGTGGAAATTTTGTTTGCGGTGTCAGCGGCAACCACGCTGGCGGTTGAAGTGGCGGAGCGCTGCAACCTGACGCTGGTGGGGTTCTGCAAGCCAGGCAGGGCGACAATTTACACCCATCCGCAGCGATTAATTGTTAATCAGTAATTTTGAATGAGTATAGCAAATCCTTCCGCTTTTAGTTGTTCATGATGAGGTCTAGTATTTATCTCATCAAGGCACGGTGCCTTATCTAAACAACTTAACGAAAGGGTTTATCTCATGAAAAGCATCAAAACTTTTGTCGCAGTAATCGCTCTGGCTACATCTTTCGGTTCTTTCGCTGCGCAGACTGTGACCGCATCCGCCTCTACGCTGGACGGTGCAGAAGCTAAAATCGCCGCACAGGCTCAGGAAGCGGGCGCGTCATCCTACAAAATTACTCAGGCATTCACCGGTAACCGCGTACACATGACCGCTGAACTGAACAAATAATTTCGCAGTACCGTCGAAAGAGCGCCCCTGGGGCGCTTTTTTAGTTTATGCCCGCCAGACGCAGCAGCGCCGTCACCACCGCCGCCGCGACGATCACCACAATTAACGGCATTTTGCGCCAGGCCAAAAACACCGCGAACCCCACCCCCAGCACGCGCGCCATCCCGGCAAAATGGTCCCCTTCATAAAACGTTGTCGCCAGCGCGACGGAGAACAACAAAACGGTAGCCGCATCTGAAAGCAGCGCCTGCGACCGTTCAGAAAGCGCCAGCCGGCTGCCGAGTTTTGCCCCGCCGAGACGCATCAGATAGGTTCCGGCAGAAAGAATGGCGATGCCGAGAATAAAGACCGTCATGTTTTCCATTATTTTTTCCTCGCGGCAAGGCCGAGCAAAGAGAGCAGCACCGGCAGGCCCACCGGTGCGAACGGCACGGCTGCCAGCGACAACAACGCGCCGCTACAGGCGCGGATCAGCGTGGTACGGTTTTTAAATGCCGGCACCACTAACGCCAGCAGGATCGCCGGGAACACCGCGTCCAGCCCGATGGTTTCCGGGTCTGGCAGTAGCTTGCCGACCATCGCCCCCAGCACCGCGCCCAGCGGCCAGATGATTGCAACGCCTAACCCGCACAGCCAGTAGGCCGCTTTACGCTGCTCGGCGGTTTTTTGCGACAGGCCAAACACCACGCTTTCATCGTTCATGATATGACAGCCCAGAAAGCTCAGGCCGCGCTTGCCCACCAGGTCACGCACCGTCACGCCGAACGGCACATGGCGCGCGTTTACCAGTAAACCCGCAGCGGCCGCCGCCAGCGGATTGCCGCCGCTCGCCACGATGCCGATAAACATAAACTCGGATGCGCCTGCCAGCACCGTGAGGGAGAGGACAAATGGCACCCACAGCGGGAAGCCGTAGGCCATCGCCAGCGAGCCGTAGGACATGCCGACCACGCCCACCGCGAGGCAGACCAGGACGATCGCTTTTATCGTGTCGCCTTTCAGGCAAGAGAGGTGATTCTTCATACCATTTTAGCCATATCGAACGTATTTCCATTATAATGAACGCATCAAAAACGTTTTACAAGGCGAACGATTCGTTCGTTATAGAGAGAATGAGGCCGTTATTATGACGCAGCCAATCAGCGTAATCGCCAGAAGCCTGGTGCGAGAACGCCTGCGAACCGGACTTTCGCTGGCGGAGATCGCCCGCCGTGCCGGGATCGCCAAATCCACGCTTTCACAACTGGAGTCTGGCAACGGCAACCCTAGCCTGGAAACGCTCTGGTCGCTTTGCGTGGCGCTGGATATTCCGTTTGCCCGGTTACTGGAGCCACAGCAGCCCGTCACGCAGGTGATCCGCCGCGGCGAGGGCACAAAAGTTGTCGCCGGGCAGGCGAACTACGAGGCGATTTTGCTCGCGGCGTGTCCGCCGGGGGCGCGTCGTGATATCTACCTGCTGCTGACTCAGCCGGGGGCAGACCGTATTTCCCAGCCGCATCCGCCAGGGTCGGTTGAGCATATTATCGTGACCCAGGGGCGGGCGATGGTCGGCCTGATCGACGCGGCGGAAGAGCTCGGCCCGGGGGATTACATTTGCTATCCCGCTGACCAGCCGCATATCTTTAAGGCGCTGGAGCCAGATACGCACGCGCTGCTGGTGGCGGAACAAAACTAACGAAGATACGGAAAATCATGTCGCTTAAAGCCATTGCCAAAGAACTGGGGCTGTCTGTTACCACCGTCAGCCGCGCCCTCAACGGATATGACGACGTTTCTGCTGAGACGCGCGCCCGCGTGGAAGCGGAGGCCCAGCGCCGTGGCTACCGACCAAATACCTTTGCCCGTCGCCTGAAGATGGGCAAAATCGACGCCGTCGGGTTGGTGTTTCCGGTGCATCCTGTTCCGCTCAATAACAGCGTTTTTATGGACATGGTCGGCGAAATTAGCCACGAACTGGCGCGACATGAGATTGACCTGCTGCTCATCGCTGACGACGATCTGGCGGACAAACACAGCTATATGCGCATGGTGCAGAGCCGACGCGTGGATGCGCTGATAGTGGCGCATACGCTGGATCACGATCCGCGTCTTGAGCAGCTTCAGGCCGCCGGGTTCCCGTTCCTGGCGCTCGGCCGCAGCCAGCTGCCGCAGCCGTACGCGTGGTTCGATTTCGACAACTATGCCGGTACGTATCAGGCCACCCGCTGGCTGATCGAGAAAGGCCATCAGCGCATTGCGCTGCTGGGCGAAAGCAACAACCAGGCATTCATCACCCAGCGTCGCCAGGGCTTCCTGGACGCGCTGCGGGAAGCCGGTCTTTCCAGCGAATGGCTGCGCGCCTTGCCCCCTTCGCGCCGCGTGGGGTATGCCACCACGCAAGAACTTCTCTCCCTGCCGCAGCCGCCCACGGCCATCATTACCGACTGCAACACTCACGGCGACGGCGCAGCGATGGCTCTGGCGCAGATGGGGCGCTTAACCGGTGAAAATGCCGTCTCGCTGGTGGTCTATGACGGTTTACCGCAGGACAGCATTGTCGATATCGACGTCGCGGCGGTGATCCAGTCTACCCGTCAGGGCGTCGGGAAACAGATTGCCGATATGGTGCGCCAGCTGATTAACGGCGACGACATTGATACGCTTCAGGTGCTCTGGCAGCCGGAATTTTCCCCAGGCCAGACGGCCTGATTACACCAAAAATTCAAAACTCGATCACAGATCCGAAACGTTGTGGTTTATATCCGAAACGTTTCGGATCAAAACTCAGGACATCCCGATGACAGGAGATGTCCGATGCAAGATGCCATTTTTCGACTTGAAAGCAATACGGTTGACGTGGTGCTAAAAACCCACCCTTTCGCCGAAATTCTCTACTGGGGGCCGCACCTTCAGCACTTCTCGCCGCAGGATGTCCTGAGTATTGCGCGCCCGGTTGCTAACGGCAGGCTGGACGTCGACTCCCCCGTCACGCTGATGGCAGAGCTGGGGCACGGCCTGTTTGGTTCGCCCGGCATCGAGGGGCATCGTCAGGGGCTGGACGGATCGCCTGTCTTCACCACCACAGGCGTACAACAGCAGGGGCAAACCCTGACGGTAACGGCGGAAGATAAACAGGCGGGCCTGCGCCTGACCAGTGAATTAACGCTGGATGCCAGCGGCGTACTGGTGGTGCGCCATGGGTTAACCAACCTGAAAACGCAGGCGTGGCAGGTGGATCGCTTTGCCGTGACGCTCCCGATTGCCGAGCGCGCGCAGGAGGTGATGGCCTTCCACGGACGCTGGATCAGGGAGTTTCAGCCGCACCGCGTGATGCTTGAGCACGACAGCTTCGTGATTGAAAACCGCCGGGGTAAAACCTCCCACGAACATTTCCCGGCACTGATTTCAGGTACGCCGTCATTCAGTGAAATGCACGGCCACGTCTGGGGTGTGCATCTGGGCTGGAGCGGCAACCACCGCCTGCGCGCAGAGGTGAAAACCGATGGCCGCCGCTATATGCAGGCCGAAGCGCTCTACCTGCCGGGTGAAATGGCGATTGAAGAGGGGGAAACGCTCTGGACGCCGCGCCTGTATGCCAGCCACTCCCCGCACGGGCTGAACGGCATGAGCCAGCAGTTCCACCGTTATCTGCGCGACAACGTTATCCGCTTCCCGGAAGATAAACCGCGCCCGGTGCACCTCAACACCTGGGAGGGGATCTACTTCAACCACGATCCGGACTACATCATGCGCATGGCCGACGAGGCCGCAGCGCTGGGCGTGGAGCGCTTTATTATCGACGACGGCTGGTTCAAAGGCCGCAACGATGACCACGCGGCGCTGGGCGACTGGTATCTGGACGAGAAAAAATACCCGAACGGCCTTAAGCCGGTGATCGATCACGTTAAACAGCTTGGCATGGAGTTTGGTATTTGGGTTGAGCCGGAGATGATTAACCCGGATTCCGATCTGTATCGCGCGCACCCTGACTGGGTGCTGGCGCTGCCGGGCTACGCCCAGGCGACCGGGCGACATCAGCTGGTGCTCAATCTTAATATTCCGCAGGCCTTTGATTATCTGGTCGAGCGCATGAGCTGGCTGCTGGGCGAGCATGCGGTCGACTACGTGAAGTGGGACATGAACCGCGAGCTGGTGCAGCCAGGGCACAAGGGCAAAGCCGCCGCCGATGCCCAGACCCGCCAGTTTTATCGCCTGCTGGACGTGCTGGGCGAGCGTTTCCCGCACATTGAGTTTGAATCCTGCTCGTCGGGTGGCGGGCGAATCGATTATGAAGTGCTGACCCGCTGCCACCGCTTCTGGGCGTCCGACAATAACGACGCGCTGGAGCGCAACACTATCCAGCGCGGCATGAGCTACTTCTTCCCACCGGAGGTGATGGGGGCGCATATCGGTCATCATAAATGTCACGCCACCTTCCGCCAGCACAGCATTCAGTTCCGCGGGCTGACGGCGCTGTTTGGTCACATGGGGCTGGAGCTGGATCCGCTCACCGTCGATGCGCAGGAGCGTGAAGGCTATCGCCATTACGCCGCGCTGTATAAGCGGTGGCGCGAGGTCATTCATCGCGGCACCCAGTGGCGTGTGGATATGCCGGACGCCACCACTTTGGCGCAGGGTATAGTGAGCGAAGACAAGACGCAGGGGCTGTTTTTGGTCAGCCAGCTCGCGATGCCGGATTACACCCTGATGATGCCGCTGCGCATGCCGGGGTTAGACGCCAGCGCGCAGTACCGCATCACGCTGCTCGATCACCCGAACATTCAGATTACGGGCGAGGGCGGGCACACCATGCGCAAGCTGCCGGCGTGGATGGACGCGCCGCAAACGGTAAGCGGTGAATGGCTGATGCAGGCGGGTATTGCGCTGCCAATTCTGGATCCGGAAACCGCCATTCTGATTGGTGTGGAACGCGTGTAAGGGTGACGGGCCGGGCAACCGGCCCTCCGTTGAGGATAAAAATAATGAACACAACAACCTGTACCCACAAAGACAACCCTAACTTCTGGATCTTCGGGCTGTTCTTCTTTCTCTACTTCTTCATCATGGCCACCTGTTTTCCGTTCCTGCCGATCTGGCTGTCGGACATCATCGGCCTGAACAAAACCCATACCGGGATTGTGTTCTCCTGCATCTCGCTGTCGGCCATTGCCTTCCAGCCGGTGCTGGGGGTCATTTCGGACAAGCTGGGGCTGAAAAAACACCTGCTGTGGATCATTTCGGTGCTGCTGTTTTTGTTCGCGCCGTTTTTCCTGTACGTCTTTGCACCACTGCTGAAAGCCAATATCTGGCTGGGCGCGCTGAGCGGCGGGGTGTATATCGGCTTTGTTTTTTCAGCCGGATCCGGGGCGATTGAGGCCTACATTGAACGCGTGAGCCGCAACAGCTTTTTTGAGTACGGTAAGGCGCGCATGTTTGGCTGCCTCGGCTGGGGGCTGTGCGCTTCAACGGGCGGCATCCTGTTCGGCATCGATCCGTCGTATGTTTTCTGGATGGGATCGGCGGCGGCGCTGTTGCTGATGCTGCTGCTGATGGTCGCGAAACCGAAGCCCAACCAGACGGCGCAGGTCATGAACGCCCTGGGCGCGAACCAGCGGCAGATCACTGCTAAAACCGTGTTCAACCTGTTCCGCCAGCGCAGAATGTGGATGTTCATCCTGTACGTGATTGGCGTGGCCTGCGTATATGACGTCTTCGACCAGCAGTTTGCTACCTTCTTCAAAACCTTCTTCGCCACGCCGCAGGAGGGGACCCGCGCCTTTGGTTTCGCCACCACAGCGGGGGAAATCTGTAACGCGATCATCATGTTCTGCTCGCCGTGGATCATTAACCGCATCGGTGCGAAAAACACGCTGCTGATTGCCGGGGTGATCATGGCGACGCGCATTATCGGATCGTCGTTTGCCACAACCGCCGTGGAGGTGATTGCCCTGAAGATGCTGCACGCGCTGGAAGTCCCGTTCCTGCTGGTGGGGGCATTCAAGTACATCACCGGGGTGTTTGATACGCGCCTGTCGGCCACCATCTACCTGATTGGCTTCCAGTTTGCCAAACAGTCGGCGGCGATCTTCCTCTCCGCCTTTGCCGGAAATATGTATGACCGGGTCGGCTTCCAGGAGACGTACCTGATGCTGGGCTGCTTCGTGCTGGCGATTACGGTGGTGTCGGCATTTACGCTGAGTGGCAGGCGGGAGATTGCTGCTACCGCAGGGGCAGCAGCGTTAACACATCAGTCCAGGTAAAACACCTCGTTCAGCTCCGCACTCACCGGGCTGTTGTCCGGGTTAGACGGCATAACGTCAGCCATATGTTTCCACCAGCGCTGGCAGACGTCGGTGTTTGCCACCGCGTTCCAGCGCTCTTCCGATTCAATCTCCACTGTCGCAAACAGCAGGTTGCGGGCTTTGTCGAGGTAAATGGCGTAGTGGTGCGCGCCGTGGGCTTTCAGTACCGCTTCCAGCTCAGGCCAGATCGGGTTGTGGCGGCGCGCATACTCCTCGTGCGCATCCGGGTTTACCTGCATCACAAACGCTTTGCGGATCATAATGCCTCCAGGTACAGCTCGCGGACCTCATCGCGGCTGGCGGTACGTGGGTTGCACGGCGCGCACGGGTCAGCGAGCGCTTTATCCAGCCAGCCTTCAATATCGGCTTTGGTGACGCCGAGCTGGCTAAATCCGGACGGAATGCCGACCCGGGCGCTCAGATCGCGAATCGCCTGAATGGCGGACATGCTGGCCGCTTCGTCGCTCATGCTGCGCGTGTCAACGCCCATCGCCTGTGCCACACGGGCGAATCGGGCGACCGCGTTCGGGCGGTTAAAGTTTTCGATGATCGGCAGCAGGATGGCGTTGCAGACGCCGTGCGGCAGGTTGTGCGTCGCGCCCGGCTGGTGCGCCAGAGCATGCACCAGCCCCAGCCCGGCGCTGTTAAACGCCATGCCCGCCAGATACTGCCCAAAAGCCATCTGCTCGCGCGCTTCCAGGTTGTGACCGTCGTCGACCGCTTTCGGCAGCCAGAGGTTGATCAGACGAATGGCTTCCAGCGCGTTTGCATCGGTCAGCGGGTGTGCACCTACGGACACGTAAGCTTCAATGGCGTGGGTTAGCGCGTCCATGCCGGTTGCGGCGGTTACGGAGGCCGGAATATCGAGCATCACGCTGGCATCGTCCACGGCGATTTCGGGGATGATGTTCGGATCGATGATCACCTCTTTCACCTGACGCGCGGCGTCGATGATCACCGCGTTGCTGGTCATCTCCGCTGCCGTGCCTGCGGTGGTGTTGATCGCCACCAGCGGCACGCCCGCGTTTTTTACTTTGCCGACGCCGGAATAATCGGTTGACGGACCGGGGTTGGCGGTGAGGATTTTGATTGCCTTGGCGGTATCAATCGGGCTGCCGCCGCCAAAGGCAATCAGGTAATCACACTCCGCATCCTGATATGCCGCATAGCCTTTTTGCACCAGCGCTTCCGTCGGATTCGGGAATACCTCATCGAACAGGTGATACGACATCTGATGGGCGTCCAGCGCGTTAAACAAACTGTCGAGCAGGCCCAGCTTCACCAACTGGCCGTCGGTGACAATCAGCGCTTTTCCCCACTGTTTGTTTGCCACCAGATTGACCATATCGCCGATCGCGCCCGCGCCGTGCAGGCTGATTTTGGGGAGTGCCAACATAAAGCTCATGATAATTCTCCTTAATATGCTTTTAAGGTAATCCGTTCCCCTCACCCTAACCCTCTCCCCGGAGGGGAGAGGGGACTGCTCGGTGCGGCTTTTCACCCTCTCCCCTCAGGGGAGAGGGCAGGGGTGAGGGGCAATTTAATTCCGTCTTCGCTGCATCATCCGGCGGGTAATAATCGGCAGCGAAATCACCACGATCAGCATCGCGCCGATAATCACCGACATCACAATGCCGGGCACGTTGAGCAGGCTCAGGCCGAAGGTCACCAGCCCCATCAGGAAGGCGGCGATAATCACGCCCACCATGCTGCCGGACCCACCGAGAATATTGACGCCGCCGAGCACCGCCATCGTCACCACCGCCAGCTCCCAGCCCATCGCGATGGTCGGGCGGGTGCTGCCCAGACGCGAGGTAAGCAGCACCGACGCCAGGCCGGACATCAGCCCAACCAGCGCGAAGAGGATCAGGTTGTGGCGCTTCACGTTGATGCCGGAGTACCACGCGCCGGTCGGGTTATTGCCGATGGCGTAGGTGTGGCGGCCAAAGTTGGTGCGGTGCAGCACAAAGGCAAACAGAGCGGCCAGCACGATAAACAGCGCGAACTCAAACGACAGCGCGCCCCAGACGTAGCCCTGGCCGAACCAGGCGAAGCTCTCCGGGTAGCTGTTCAGCGCCTGGTCCCCGAGCAGGATGTAGGTGATCCCGCGGTACAGGCTCATGGTGCCGATGGTGATGACGATGGACGACAGGTTAAAGCGCGTCACCAGAATGCCGTTGAACAGTCCGCACAGCAGCCCGACGCCTAATCCGACGCAGACCAGCAGTGGCGTATCGACGCCCGCTGCCGCGCAAAAGCCCATCACCGTGGAGCTTAGCGCGATGGTGGAGGCTACCGACAGGTCAATTTCCCTGGCGATAATCAGCATCGCCATCGGCAACACGATGATCGCTTTTTCGGTGAAGTTGAACGTCGCGTCGGAGAGGTTCCAGATATTGAGAAAGTAGGGTGAGGCGAGCGCGTTCACCACGAACACCGCCAGCGTCACCGCCAGCAGGAAGCCCTCCCAGCACAGCAGACGCTGGAAGATGCCCGGCGCAGAAGTGGGTTTGATTGCTTCAGATGTCATCATTTTGCTCATGATTTCACCGCCAGTTTCTGACGTGCCAGCGCCGCATCGCGCAGTATCAATCGGCCTTTACGTTTATTGCCGCGCTCGTTCAGCAGCACCGCTATCACAATTACCGTGCCGGAAATCGCCATCTGCCAGAACGGGGAGACGCCGATCACCGGCAGGGCGTTGTTAATCACCCCGAGGAACAGTGCGCCAAACAGACAGCCGAGCACGCGCCCGGTACCGCCCATGGTGCTGATCCCCCCAATCACACAGGCTGCCACCACCTGCAATTCAAAACCGTTAGCGACGTCAACATACGCAACGGCAAAGCGCGATATCCACAGGTAGCCGCAGAACCCGGCCAGCAGACCGGAAAGGCAGAAACTAATGAACTGCATTTTTCCGGCGTTGATCCCGGTGTAGTACGCTGCCGTGGCATTACCGCCTGCGGTGTAGAGCGCTCGTCCGGTGCGGCTGTAGCGCAGGAAGTAGCCCACCAGCAGCAGCGCGGCGATGGCGCACCAGCTCAGCACCGGCAAGCCCAGCACTGACGCACGTGGCAGGCCGAGGAAATCTGTACCCATCTGGTTTGAGTTCACCCAGCCGCCGCCGGAGAGCAAAAAGATCATTCCGCGGTAGATGCTCATAGTGCCGAGCGTTACCACAATCGCCGGAATGCCCAGCTTCCACACCAGCAGGCCGTTTATCGCGCCCATCAGCAGCCCAAGCACGCTGGCAAGGATCAGCAGCGCCCAGACGGGCACGTCCGGGTAATGGAAATTAATCAGGGCGACAATCATCCCGGTCAGGGCCAGATTGGCCGCCATCGACAGGTCGATGCCTTTCGTGAGCAGCACCATCATCTGCCCGAGCGCGAGGACGATCAGAATGGCGGTGTCGTTAAACATCTCCACCAGGTTGCCCGGCGCGATAAACGATGGCACGCGGCTGCCAATGGCGACGATCATCAGGATAATCACCGCGCCCAGCAGGGCTTCGCGGTGTTTTAAGAGTGAGCTAAGCATTATGCCGCCTCCTGTTTTGCACCGCTGGCGGCGCTGACGATGGTTTCCGCCGTCGCGTCTCCCGCCTGGTACTCGGCCACCATCAGCCCCTCGTGCATGACGATAATGCGATCCGCCATGCCCATCACTTCCGGCAGTTCGGACGAGACCATAATTACCGCCAGCCCCTGACTGACCAGCTCGGACATAAACTGATGCACGGCTGCTTTTGAGCCGATATCGATGCCTTTTGTCGGCTCATCGAGGATAATCACGTCAGGGTGCGTCGCCAGCCATTTGCCGATCACGACCTTTTGCTGGTTGCCGCCAGAGAGGGTCTCCACCGCCTGCTTCCAGCTGAAGGCTTTCACTTGCAGGCGTTTGGCGTACTCGTCCGCCAGCTTCCATTCACGGTCGTCATGCAGCACACCGTTCGGATTGAGCTTGCTGAGCTGAGGCAGGCTGATGTTCTGGGCAATCGGCAGGGCGATAATCGCCCCCTGTTTCTGTCTTTCTTCCGGCACGCAGACGATACCGGCTTTGATCGCATCCGCAGGCTGGCGGAAGCGCCGGGGCTGTCCGTTGAGGATAATTTCCCCGGACGATGGCCGCGTGACGCCAGAAAGCGCCTGCATCAGCTCGGTACGCCCGGCCCCCACCAGCCCGTAAAAGCCGAGGATTTCCCCTTTACGCAGGGAGAACGAGATATGCGCAAACTCGGTCGGATGGCAGAGGTTTTTCACCTCCAGCACCGTCTCGCCTTTTTCGCAGTCGATTTTAGGGAAAGTTTGGGTAATGGCGCGCCCGACCATCATCGACACCATCCGCTCCTCGGTGATCTCATTTATTGCACCTGCACCGACGAACGCGCCGTCGCGCAAAATAGTGTAGTGATCGGCCAGCTCAAAAATCTCGTCGAACTTGTGGGAGATAAACAGGATGGCTTTGCCCTCCTGCTTTAAGCGCTCCACAATCTGGTAAAACTCGAGGATTTCATGCTGCGACAGCGCCGCCGTCGGTTCATCGAGGATCACCACCTGCGCCTCAAACGACAGCGCGCGGGCAATCGCCACCATGTGACGCTGGGCGATGCTCAGGGTTTTCAGCGTCGCGCGCGGGTCGATTTGCACTTCCAGCCGCGTGAGGATCGCCTGCGCCCGGCGGTGCATTTCCGGCCAGTCGAGCTTTTTCAGGAAGCCTTTGTGAAGGTACTGACCGACAAAGATATTCTCGGTGACCGAGAGTTCATCGAACAGGACGGTTTCCTGGTGAATGGCGGTGATGCCCATTTTATGCGCCGACTCCGGCGTCGGAAGGTGAACGGGGATCGCCTTGTAGAGAATTTCTCCCTCGTCGGGCTGGTAAATGCCGGTCATCACTTTGACCAGCGTCGACTTGCCCGCGCCGTTTTCGCCTATCAGGGCGGTCACTTTGCCGGGCCACAGCGCAAGCTGCACGTTCTCAAGAGCACGCACGCCGGGGAACACCTTGGTGATGCCAGAAAGCTGTAGCAATGGGGTCATGATAGTTCTCCTGGACAGAGGAATTTGTAGGGAGGGTAAGCGGCAGCGCCACCCGCCTTTTGCCGGATGGCGCTACGCTTATCCGGCCTACAAATTGCATCAAAAGATTTTCGAGAACTTATCAATATTGCTGGCATCGTAGACGAACGGCTCGGCCATCGCGCCGTTGCCGTCAGCATCCAGCTTCACTTTGCCCAGTCTGCCCATGCTGGCCTCACCTTTCGTGGCCGTGCCTTTCACCAGGTCATCCGCCAGGTAGGTTGCCGCATAGCCGAGGTCGATCGGGTTCCAGATGGCAAAGCTCTTGCTCGCGCTGGACTTCACCGCGCCCGCCATCTCGGACGGCAGGCCTAAACCGGTGACGTACACTTTGCCAATCTTGCCCTGGTCCTTCACCGCCTGCGCAGCGGCCACGATGCCCACGGACGATGGCGAAACAATCACTTTCAGTTCGGGGTAGGTTTTCAGCAAGCCGACCGCTTCGCGGTAGCTTTTGTCAGAGAGATCGTCTCCGTAGGCCACGGTCACCAGATTGACGGACGGGTACTTCGGCAGCACCTTTTTCATCTCCGCAATCCAGGTATTCTGGTTGGTGGAGGTTGGCGTGGCACTCAGCACCGCCACGTCGCCTTTCTCGACATTCAGCGCTTTCAGCGCGTCGGCGGCGAGCTTCACGTTGGTTTCGCCAATCAGGGCATTATTGGACGGGTTGAGGTGGATCTGGCGTCCGGCTTTCGCCACCCCGGAGTCCCACGACACAACCTTAATGCCGCGCTGCATCGCTTTTTTCAGCACCGGCACGACGGCGTCCGGATCGTTCGCGGAAATCGCGATCGCATCCACGCCCTGGGCGATCAACCCGTTCAGCACCTCGATCTGCGCTTCCGCCGTGGTGGTGGTCGGGCCGGTATAAATCACTTTCACATCGCCTAACTCTTTGGCCGCCTCCTGCGCGCCGACGTTCGCTGCCTCGAAGAATCCATTTCCTAAGGACTTCGCCACCAGGGCGATTTTCACTTCTGCTAAAGCGGAACCGGACAACGCCAGAGCGGCAACGGTGAGGATCAAGCTTGCTTTTATTTTCATTGCTTTTACTCCACTGACTTGAGTTAGTTGTAGGGATTGCAGGTGGTTTTCGCCCCGTCTCAATGAGCGGGGCGCGATGTTGTTATTGGTAAAGATCTAACGCCGACTGCATGGGGGTGACGCCAAAGCGTTTGCCCAGGGCGATCAGCTCTTCCCGGGTGATGGTCTGCTTCATGCCGCCCATGGAATAGACCTTCACCAGCACTTCCGCGGATTTCTCGGCGGTGTCGATCAGGCCGAAGGTTTCATCCAGCGTCGGGCCGCTGCCGAAGACGCCGTGGAACGGCCACAGCACCAGTGAGTGCTTCTGCATGTCCGTTGCGGTTGCCTGACCGATTTCGTCGGTGCCCGGCACCATCCACGGCAGAATGCCGACGCCGTCCGGGAACACCACCAGACACTCGGTACTGCCTTCCCACAGTTTGCGGGTGAAGAAATCAGAATTATTTTCCAGCACGTAGGTCAGGGCGATCAGGTTGGTGGCGTGGCAGTGCATGATTACGCGGTCCTTGCCATTGGTCGCCTTGATGCGCTCGCAGTGGGAGAGGAAGTGTGCCGGGAGTTCGGATGTCGGTACCGCGTCGTCCGTCAGACCCCAGAGAATGTGGTAGCCCGCACCGTCGCTGTCCACTTTCACCACGCCAAGGTTGGCCTGCGGGTCGAGCTGGACGTTGCGGAAGAACTTCCCGGAACCGGTGACGATAAACGGCGTGCTGGCGAGCAGCGGCATCGGCTGGCTCAGGGCGATATAGCGCGGCTTCTGGTGGAAATCGGCGGCAAATGGCTCGATATCCGCGTCGTCCAGGCGTAGCGTCAGGTTGCCGCCGTTGCGCTCATCCCAGCCTTTGAGCCAGGCGTCAGAGGTGGCTTTGATCATGCCCTGGACGAACCAGGAAGTGGTGATGGTCTGCATAGTTTTCATTTCCAGTTATCGCGGTGAGGTTGAACCCCTCACCCTAACCCTCTCCCCAAAGGGGAGAGGGGATGGTTTGCTCCCTCTCCCCTTTGGGGAGAGGGCAGGGGTGAGGGGGCAGTTACCCGCGCTGACTCAACACGTCTTCCTCATATGCCCGCACGTTGTCCAGCCACTGGCTGCCCGCAGGCGCATCGTGACGCTGGCAGTACATCTCCCACACCGCCTGCCACGGCAGGGATTTCTGCTCTTCCAGCAGCGCCAGGCGCGCGGTGTAGTCGCCGTTTTCTTCCAGCTGTTTCAGGGCGGCGACAGGCTCCAGCAGCGCGCGCAGCAGGGCTTTCTTCATGTTGCGGGTGCCGATAACCCACGCCGCGATGCGGTTGATGGAGGCGTCGAAGAAGTCGAGGCCAATATGTACGCGGTCAAAGAGGTCGTGGCGGATGATTTCGCTGGCAATGGCCTGGGTTTCGTCATCCAGCAGCACCACGTGGTCGCTGTCCCAGCGCACCGGGCGGCTGACGTGCAGCAGCAGGCGCGGCACGTAGAGCATGGCGGCGGAGATTTTGTCGGAGATCACCTCGGTTGGGTGGAAGTGGCCGGCATCCAGGCACAGCGCGGTCTGGCGGCTGGTGGCGTAACCCATGTAGAACTCGTTTGAGCCCACGGTGTAGCTCTCTGCGCCAATGCCGAACAGCTTGCTCTCGACGGCGTCGATGTGGTGCGCCGGGTCCAGTTTTTCGCTGATAGCTTCATCCAGCGCGGCCAGCAGACGCTGACGCGGGGCCAGTCGGTCTACGGTGATGTCCTTCATGCCGTCCGGGATCCAGATATTCATTACCGATGGCGTGCCAAGCTGCTCGCCGAAATACGCCGAGACGCGGCGGCTGGCTTTGACATGGTCGATCCAGAACTGGCGGATTTCGTCGTTGGCGTGCGCAAGGGTAAACCCGTCCGCGCTCAGCGGGTGCGAGAAGCAGGATGGGTTAAAATCCAGACCCAGCCGGTTGGCCTTCGCCCACTCCACCCAGTTCTTAAAGTGTTCCGGTTTGATTTCGTTACGCGCGACCGGCTCGTCGGATTCGAGATAAATGGCGTGCAGGTTCAGGCGCTTTGGCCCGGGGATCAGGCTCAGCGCCAGCTCCAGATCCGCACGCAGTTCGGTGGCGTTGCGCGCTTTGCCCGGGTAGTTACCCGTGGCCTGAATACCCCCCGTCAGGGAACCGCCCGGGTTCTCGAAACCGGCGACGTCATCACCCTGCCAGCAGTGCATGGAGACGGGCAGACGGTCGAGCTGGCGCAGCGCCTCTTCGACATCCACGCCGACGGCGGCGAAACGCGGTTTAGCCAGGTCCCAGGCTTGTTCAAGTTGAGTGGTCATGCGCAAAGCTCCTTAGTCAGTCGTTTTTGCTGAAACTGCGCCCGGTAGCGGGCAATTTCATGGCAGTGATGGGGGGTGAAGGTGGTCAGGCTGTTATTCGCCGTCACCACCGAACGGAAATCGTCGACGTTTGAAAGTTCGTCCAGGGTCATCAGCTGAATGCCGATATTGCCGAGCGTGGAGGCTTCAATCGGACCTGCCACCACGGTAATGCCGCAGGCATCCGCGCAGAGCTGGTTCAGCAGCTGGTTCTGGCAGCCGCCGCCCACGATATGCAGTTGTGTGAACGGTTTGCCGCGAAGGTCAGCCAGCTCGCTCAGGATGTCGGCATACAGCAGGGCGAGGCTGTCAAAAATGCAGCGTGCCAGCTCGGCGGGGCGGGAAGGTACCGGCTGCCCCGCTTCAAAACAGGCGGCCTGGATTTCGGCGCTCATGTGCACCGGGTTGATAAAGCGATCGTCGTTCGGGTTGATCAGGAAGGTGCAGGCATTCAGCGTTTCGGTTTCCGCGATAAGCACGGGCAGGTCGGTGATGGCCTGCTCTTTCAGCACCCGCTGGAGCAGCCACAGCCCCATGATGTTCTTCAGCACCCGGTAGCGGCCTTCGGCACCGCCTTCGTTGGTGATGTTCGCCGCCATCGCGGCATCGCTGGTGTACGGGGTTTTGCTCTCGAAGCCCATCAGCGACCAGGTGCCGGAAGAGAGATAGGCCGCATCTTTGTCGGCGAGCGGCGAGGCAATGACCGCGCTCGCGGTGTCGTGACTGGCGACGGCGACAACAGGGATTTCATTCCCCTGCGGGCAAAGCCAGTGGCCGATCACATTGCCCGGATGGGTTGGTGCGCCGAACCAGGACGGCGAGGCGCCCGTCCAGGCCAGCAGATGTTCATCCCAGTTATCGGTGTTGATGTTGACCAGCTGCGTGGTGGTGGCGTTGGTGTATTCCCAGTTCATATTGCCGGTCAGACGGTAGCTTAAGTAGTCCGGGATCAGCAGCGCATGCGCCACCTTTTCGACCAGCTCAGGCTGTTGCTCAACCAGCGCACGTAGCTGATACAGCGTGTTAAACGGCAGGAACTGGATGCCACTGCGACCATAGATGTTCTCCTTGCCAAGCTGCGCGATGGCGTGCGCCATCAGCCCATCGGTGCGGCTGTCGCGGTAGGAGACCGGCAGGCCGACGCGTTCGCCGTGACTGTCCAGCAGCACGTAATCCACACCCCAGGTATCAATGCCGATACTGTCGATGCGAATACCGTCTTCGCAGACGTTGTGAAGTCCGGTGCGGATCTCTGCTTCCAGGGCGTCGATATCCCAGGTAACAAAACCGTCCTGTTTTTGCAGACAATTGGCGAAACGGTGCATTTCGCGAAGCGTAAGGGTGTGCAGGTCGCAGTCCCAGGTGGCGAGCATTACACGGCCGCTGGATGCGCCTAAATCGACAGCCACACAATGGCGAAAAGTCATGGTCGGGTCCTTTCTTAAGTCATTAGCGAGGAGTGTAAGAAAGGGAAGAAATAGCCACCTTCTCGCCACTGACAGACCAAATCTCGCGCTGGCAAGAAAGCAAAGATGAACGTGAGGGAGTTCACAGTTTCCAGTAATCGCGGGGTTTGCAGGCAGTGTGACGCTGACCGCATTTCCCGATCTTTCCGCCTGTTTCTTGAAAAACCGGCAGCTTTTGCGCGGTTTGCTGTCAAAAATTTAAGGTGAGCGGGGAAGGCCTTAATTACTATTTTGAGAACTTTTCTCATTGGTAGAGGCCGTTATGACCGTACTGCACAGCGTCGATTTTTTTCCTTCGGGGGCTTCGCCGGTTGCGATTGAGCCACGGCTGCCTCAGGCTGCGTTCCCGGAACATCATCATGATTTTCATGAAATTGTGATTGTTGAGCACGGAACGGGCATCCACGTGTTTAACGGTCAGCCGTATACCATCAGCGGCGGTACGGTGTGCTTCGTGCGCGATCACGACAGGCACCTGTATGAACATACCGATAACCTGTGCCTGACCAATGTGCTCTATCGTTCTCCGGATGCGTTTCAGTTTCTCTCCGGGCTGAATCAGCTGTTGCCGCAGGAGAAGGACGGCCACTACCCGTCGCACTGGCGGGTGAATCAGTCCACGTTGCAGCAGGTGCGTCAGCTGGTAAGCCAGATGGAGCAGAGCGAGGATGGACAGGAGACGCACGCCATTGCTACCCGCGAGATGCTGTTTATGCAGCTGCTGGTGCTGCTGCGGCGCAGCAGCCTGGTGGAAGGGCTGGAAAATAACGATGCGCGCCTGAATCAGCTGATGGCCTGGCTGGAAGATCATTTTGCCGAAGATGTCTGCTGGGAAACGCTGGCGGATGACTTTTCGCTCTCGCTGCGCACGCTGCATCGTCAGCTCAAGCAGCATACCGGGCTGACGCCGCAGCGCTACCTCAACCGTCTGCGCCTGATCAAAGCGCGTCACCTTTTAAGGCACACGGATGAAAGCGTCACGGATATCGCCTATCGCTGCGGTTTCGGCGACAGTAACCACTTTTCAACGCTGTTTCGTCGGGAATTTAGCTGGTCGCCGCGCGATATCCGTCAGGGGAAAGACGCGTTGCTTCAGTAACGCGAGGGCAGTCACCGTTTTTTTACCGCAGAAAGGCTAATAATGTCCGGTTATTCGCCGTCGAGGTTGTGGTGTGGCTGCTCAGTTAATTCTTCGTAAAGATGATTTTTTTGCCTCCGCGAGTCAGGCCGTCGCGGTGGCGGACCGCTATCCGCAAAACGTCTTTGCCGAGCATACCCACGAGTTCTGCGAGCTGGTGCTGGTGTGGCGGGGCAACGGCCTGCACGTCCTCAACGACCGTCCCTACCGCATCACGCGCGGAGACCTGTTCTACATCCGCGCCGAAGATAAACACTCTTACGCCTCGGTTAACGATCTGGTGTTGCAGAACGTCATCTACTGCCCTGACAGGCTTAAACTGAATGTCGACTGGGCGGGCAATATCCCCGGTTTACATGATGCCAGAGGCGAACCGCACTGGCGCTTAAGCAGCAACGGCATGGCTCAGGTGCGCCAGACGATTTCCCAGCTGGAGCAGGAGAGCCAGAAGAGCGATCCGGTGGCAAACCAGATGTCGGAGCTGCTTTTTGCCCAGCTGGTGATGACCCTGAAGCGCCATCGTTACGCTACGGATAATCCCTCTGCCACCACGCAGGAAGCGCTGCTGGATAAGCTCATCACCCGGCTTGCGGGCAGTCTTAACAAGAGTTTCGTGCTGGAAAAATTCTGCGAGCAGGAGCAGTGCAGCGAGCGCGCGCTGCGCCAGCAGTTCCGCACCCAGACGGGGATGACGGTAAACCACTATCTGCGCCAGCTGCGCATCTGCCACGCTCAGTATCTGTTACAGCATACTGAGCTGATGGTGAGTGAAGTGGCGATGCGCTGCGGCTTTGAGGACAGTAACTACTTTTCGGTGGTGTTTAACCGTGAGGTGGGGATGACGCCGGTTCAGTGGCGTCATCGCAGTCGAAAGGCAGCGTAATCAGTTCGCCATGCCGAGGCCGACGATATTGGCCGCAATAATTATCACCACGCAGCCCAGGCTCAGCACGCCAACCGGACGACGCCCGGCGTTGTTCCACTCTTTCAGCACCAGCCCAACCAGCCCGCCGCACAGCACGTAGAAGCTCATGTGCAGCATCCAGCTCATGTAGTCATACTGCGCCGGAATACTGGCGTGACCCCAGGCGTAAAAGAAGAATTGCAGATACCACATCAGACCGCCGAGGGCGGAAAGCAGGACGTTGGTGACGATCAGCGGTTTTGCCAGCGAGAAGTCGGCTTTTACCGACAGATTCTTCACTTTTGCCAGACGAATGAAGCAAAAGCCGAGGTTTACCAGCGCGCCGCCGCCCATGATCACCACGTAGCTTGGCAGGGCAACGTACAGCGGGTCGACGCCCAGCGCTGCAGCGGCGTCGTGCATCGGTTTGGCGGCGTTCATCGCGAACGACATGCCCGCCGAGAAGACGCCGCACATCACCGCCAGTAGCAGCCCTTTCTTCAGGTTGAACTCTTCGGCTTTGATGCCCATCTTGCGTTCTTTCAACTGGCCCGCGCGGGTGACAATTCCCACGCCGATCACCGCTACCAGCACGCCCAGCAGCGTCATTCGCCCACCCTGGGTGTTGATCAGCACATCGAAGTTGCCGTTGAGGATTGGCGTCATCAGGGTGCCAACAATCAGCGTAATGCCGATCGCGATGCCAATCCCCATCGACATGCCGAGGTAGCGCATGGTGAGGCCGTAGTTGATATTACCGATACCCCACATCGCGCCGAACAGGAATACCGGCAGCAGGGTGGAGGCGTTGAAGGAGGAGAAGTAGCCCCAGAAATCGGGCAGCAGCATGGCGCTGATTGTCCACGGCAAAATCAGCCAGGACACGGTACCGCCAACGGACCACATGGTTTCCCATGACCAGCCTTTCACCTTTTTAAACGGGGCATAGAAACAGGCTGCACTGGCCGCGCCTATCAAATGCCAGAAAATACCCATCGTAATCGCATGATTCATTTTTACATCCTCATCGTTTTTATAGCCGGAGGCTTCCCGCCGACTTGATGAGTGTAAAAATTAGGCGGTTTGGGAACCTTCAGAAGGTTGCCGCACTTTTGTTTTGAATGGCAATCAGCTCGTTAACCGCGTGAGCAGACTCACAATTCCTTCATTTCTCAAAAACCGAATAACCTTATAAAAACTACGGCATTGATAATCATTTTCAATATCATTTAATTAACTATAATGAACCAACTGCTTACGCGGCATTAACAGCTGTGCCGCCCGACAATAATGGAGAGGATTATGAGTTATACACTGCCATCCCTGCCGTATGCCTACGACGCACTGGAACCGCATTTCGACAAGCAGACGATGGAAATCCATCACACTAAACATCACCAGACCTACGTGAATAATGCGAATGCTGCGCTGGAAAGCCTGCCAGAGTTCGCTAATCTGCCTGTTGAAGAGCTGATCACCAAACTGGACCAGCTGCCAGCAGACAAGAAAACCGTGCTGCGCAACAACGCGGGCGGTCACGCTAACCACAGCCTGTTCTGGAAAGGCCTGAAAACCGGCACCACCCTTCAGGGCGACCTGAAAGCGGCTATCGAGCGTGACTTCGGTTCCGTTGACAACTTCAAAGCGGAATTCGAAAAAGCCGCTGCAACCCGTTTCGGTTCTGGCTGGGCGTGGCTGGTCCTGAAAGGTGACAAACTGGCGGTCGTTTCAACCGCAAACCAGGACTCCCCGCTGATGGGTGAAGCTATCTCTGGCGCATCCGGCTTCCCAATTCTGGGTCTGGACGTGTGGGAACACGCTTACTACCTGAAGTTCCAGAACCGTCGCCCTGACTACATCAAAGCCTTCTGGGATGTAGTGAACTGGGACGAAGCAGCAGCGCGTTTCGCCGCTAAAAAATAAGGTTGCATTGACGCCTGTGAGAAGCGAGTCTGATGACTCGCTTTTTTTGTATCTGAAGGAGTGGAGATGCATTACCCGGTGAATGTGTTTACAGGCAAGGTAAGGGAGTACGAAGGCAGTCGCTCGAGCGCTATAGCCAAAGTGCAGGTCGACGGTGAGCTGACGCTTACCGAGCTTGGTCTGGCGGGTGACCAGCAGGCCGAAAAGAAAATCCACGGCGGGCCCGATCGTGCGCTGTGCCACTATCCGCGCGAGCACTATCAGCACTGGAAAACCGAATTTCCTGAACAGGCGGACCTTTTCGTCGCCCCCGCGTTTGGCGAAAATCTCTCAACGGAAGGGCTGACGGAGAAGAACGTCTTTATTGGCGATATTTATCGCTGGGGCGATGCTCTGATTCAGGTCACCCAGCCGCGCTCGCCGTGCTTCAAACTTAACTACCATTTTGGCATTCAGGATATGTCGGCCCAGCTGCAAAACGCGGGTAAAACCGGCTGGCTGTATCGCGTTGTGCAGGCGGGACAGGTTTCGGCGGATGCGCCGATTGAGCTGGCTTCGCGCCTGAGTGAGGTGTCGGTATTCGAGGCCTGTGCCATTGCCTGGCATATGCCGTTCGACGATGAACAGTTTCACCGCCTGCTGTCAGCGGCAGGATTATCCACCAGCTGGACCAGAACGATGCAGAAGCGGCGGATAAGCGGCAAGATCGAGAGCAGTTCGCGGAGATTATGGGGGAAATAATTGCCCCTCACCCCGGCCCTCTCCCCAAAGGGGCGAGGGTGAAAAGACCGCACCGAGCCGTCCCCTCTCCCCTATGGGGAGAGGGTTAGGGTGAGGGGATTACGAACGCTTATACAGCGGCAGCCACAGCGTTAGCCGCAGCCCGCCCAGCGGGCTGTCATCGGCTTTCACCCAGCCACGGTGCTGCTGCATGGCTGTTTCAACAATTGCCAGACCCAGCCCCGTACCGCCAGATTCACGGTCGCGCGCCTCGTCGGTACGGTAGAACGGACGGAAAATCTGCTCGCGATCTTCCGGGCTGACGCCTGGACCGTCGTCGTCCACGATGATAGTGATCCCGTCTTTATCCACCGAAAACGCCACTTCAATCTTCGTGTGCGAGTAGCGCAGGGCGTTACGCACGATATTCTCCAGCGCGCTTTCCAGCGTGTTGGGGTTACCGTACAGCGGCCACGGGCCCGGCGGGAAATTGACGGTGAAGGATTTGCCCATCTGTTCCGCTTCGAACGCCGCGTTGTCCAGCACCTCATGCCAGAGGTGATTGGCTTTCACCGTTTCGCTCACCAGCGCGTTTTTCTGCTGATTGCGCGACATCACCAGCAGATCGTTGATCATGCTGTCCAGGCGATGCGCTTCCGTCTCAATACGCTCCAGCTCTTTGCTCTCACCGCTGCGACGGCGCAGCAGGGCGGTACCCAGCTGTAAACGCGTGAGCGGCGTCCGCAGCTCGTGGGAGATATCCGACAGCAGACGTTGCTGGGCCGTCATCATTCGATCAAGCGCGCTCACCATCTGGTTAAAACTGGTTCCGGCGGCCAGGAATTCCTGCGGCCCGGATTCCAGCTCCGGATGCTGCCTCAGGTTGCCCTGCGCCACTTCGTCCGCCGCGTTTTTCAGCTTACGCGCCGGTTTCGCCAGGCTCCACGCCAGCCATAACAGCAGTGGGGAACTAACCAGCATGGTGACAATCAACAGCAACAGCGGACGGTCAAACAGCAGGTTGATGAAGTCGGACTGGGAACTGCTCGCGGGGCGAATCAGGTAGAGCTGGTAGTTATCTTCCCCATCCCGCACCGAGAAAGGGCCCACCATTTCTACCCGACCATATTTCTTTTTCTGCGGGTGATCGGCGTTATCCGCCTGGCCAATAAAGTTGCGGATAATCTGCATTTCATTGCGATCGGCCCCAATCACGCGGCCTTCACTGGTGACCAGTAAAAGACGTTGTCCGGGGGGCGCCCACTTGTCGATAGCGCGAAACAGCCTGCGCCACCACATTAAATCGTTCGGCGGATCGTTTGCCAGCTCCGCTTCCACGTGCTGCTCGATCATCACGCCCTGACGTTGCTCGCTGTCGAGCAGCTCCGTCATCTGGCGTGAGTCGAGTTTTGGCAACATCAAAACGAGCATTAAAACCAGTGCCAGCGTCAGCCAGAAGATGGCGAAGATGCGGGCGGTTAAGCTGCCTATCATGAAGCGGAAACCATCAGATAACCGCGACCACGCAGGGTTTTAAACCAGGGGTGACCGTCTTTACGCTCCGGCAGTTTACGGCGCAGGTTCGAGATATGCATATCGATGGCGCGGTCAAACGGGGTGAGGCGTTTGCCCAGCACTTCCTGGCTCAAGTGTTCACGCGACACCACCTGGCCGAGATGCTGCGCCAGCAGATACAGCAGGGTGAACTCGGTGCCGGTTAGCTCCAGCGTTTCACCGTCGAAGCTCGCTTCCTGGCGGCCCGGGTTCAGGCTCAGGGAGTCCACTTCCAGCGTAGGTGAGCTGTTGTCGGTATTCTGCTGCTGCTCGCTCCAGTGAGAGCGGCGCAGGATCGCGCGAATACGGGCCACCAGTTCACGGTCGTTGAACGGCTTAGGTAAATAGTCATCCGCACCCAGCTCAAGGCCGAGTACGCGGTCAAGCTCGCTGCCGCGCGCGGTCAGCATAATGACGGGGGTCTGGTGTGTCTGGCGAAGCTCTTTCAACGTATCAATACCGTTTTTCTTCGGCATCATGACGTCGAGCAAAAGTAAATCGATGCTGTCGTCAAGGAGACTCAGCGCCTGTTCCCCATCATGGGCAACCAGGACGTTGAAACCTTCCATGTCGAGCAACTCCTTTAAAAGAGATGTGAGCTCTCGGTCATCATCAACTAACAGGATTTTATTCATTGTTTAAATACCTCCGAGGCAGAAATTACGACATCAAGGCTATCTAATCCATGACTTTACGTTGTTTTACACCCCCTGACGCATGTTTGCAGCCTGAATCGTAGACTGTCTCTCGTTGAATCGCGACACGAAAGATTTTGGGAGCAAGTGATGCGCAAAGTTACCGCTGCCGTCATGGCCTCAACGCTGGCCTTCTGTGCGTTTAGCCAGGCTGCTGTAGCTATCAACAGCGATAACGGTTCCTCAGCAGAGGGCGCAACGCAGCACAGCAGCCAAAGCCATATGTTTGACGGCATAAGTTTAACCGAACATCAGCGTCAACAGATGCGAGATCTGATGCAGAGGGCACGACACGACCAGCCCCCTGTTAATGTTAGCGAAATGGAGACAATGCATCGCCTTGTCACCGCAGAAAATTTTGACGAAAGCGCTGTACGCGCTCAGGCAGAAAAAATGGCGCAGGAACAGGTTGCCCGCCAGGTAGAAATGGCGAAGGTTCGCAACCAGATGTTCCACCTGCTAACGCCCGAGCAGCAAGCGGTTTTGAATACCAAACATCAGCAACGTATGAACCAGTTGCGTGAGGTTGCACGGATGCAGCGAAGCTCAGATATGACGCTTTTCAGTAGCAATAGCAGTACCCGTAGTAACCAGTAAACCCTGTTTTCCTTGCCATAGACACCATCCCTGTCTTCCCCCACATGATGTGGGGGTTTTTTTTGCCCATCGTTCAGTGTTGTTAACGCTTTATTCATCCTTTCACTCCACCGCCATCCGTTATACTAGCGCCATGGCATGACAGGAGTGTTTATGAATCAATCCTATGGACGGCTGGTAAGCCGGGCCGCAATAGCCGCGACGGTGACGGCGTCGTGTTTGCTGATCATTAAAATTTTCGCGTGGTGGTACACCGGGTCGGTTAGTATTCTGGCGGCGCTGGTGGATTCACTTGTGGATATTGCCGCCTCGCTGACCAACCTGCTGGTGGTGCGCTATTCGCTGCAACCGGCAGATGAAGAGCATACGTTTGGCCACGGCAAAGCGGAATCGCTGGCCGCGCTGGCACAAAGTATGTTTATTTCGGGCTCCGCGCTTTTCCTGTTTTTGACCGGCATTCAGCATCTTATTTCGCCTTCTCCGATGAACGATCCGGGCGTTGGTGTGGTCGTAACCGTAGTTGCACTTATAAGCACACTTGTTCTTGTAACGTTCCAGCGCTGGGTTGTACGCAAAACACAAAGCCAGGCTGTACGGGCCGATATGCTTCATTATCAGTCTGATGTTATGATGAATGGGGCTATTCTTATTGCGCTCGGTCTGGCCTGGTATGGCTGGCATCGTGCCGATGCGTTGTTTGCGTTAGGGATAGGGATCTATATTTTATACAGCGCGTTGCGGATGGGGTATGACGCGGTACAGTCGCTTCTTGACCGTGCGCTTCCGGATGCAGAACGTGATGAAATTTATGCCATCGTGACCCACTGGCCTGGCGTCAGTGGTGCTCACGATCTTCGTACGCGGCAGTCAGGGCCGACCCGCTTTATTCAGATTCATTTGGAAATGGAAGACAACCTGCCACTGGTTCAGGCGCATATGGTCGCTGAACAGGTGGAGCAGGCGATTTTGCAGCGTTTCCCTGGGTCAGACGTCATTATTCACCAGGATCCGTGCTCTGTCGTCCCCAGGGCGTTTTGAGCTTTCGTAATTCGTTGTAAAAAAGTGAGCCAGACCAGCATTTTGTGGATAAATTACCGCCATATGGCCTGACCTGAATCAATTCAGCTGGAAGGGATTGATATACTATTTGCAGTATTCGACGGTTGAACAGTTTCTTCCGGCAGCAGATTTCAATTTTGCATTCCTAAGTTCAGAGGTAGTCATGATTAAGAAAATCGGTGTGTTGACAAGCGGCGGTGATGCGCCGGGTATGAACGCGGCAATCCGTGGGGTTGTCCGTGCAGCGCTGACGGAAGGTCTGGAAGTTTTTGGTATCTATGACGGTTACCTGGGTCTGTATGAAGACCGCATGGTTCAGCTCGACCGCTACAGCGTGTCTGACATGATCAACCGTGGCGGTACTTTCCTCGGTTCCGCGCGCTTCCCGGAATTCCGTGACGAACACATCCGTGAAGTGGCTATCGAAAACATGAAAAAACGGGGTCTGGATGCGCTGGTGGTTATCGGCGGCGACGGCTCGTACATGGGTGCAAAACGTCTGACTGAAATGGGCTTCCCGTGCATCGGCCTGCCTGGCACCATCGACAACGACATCAAAGGCACTGATTACACCATCGGTTACTTCACCGCGCTGGGTACCGTTGTGGAAGCGATTGACCGCCTGCGTGACACCTCTTCCTCTCACCAGCGTATTTCCATTGTTGAAGTGATGGGCCGTTACTGCGGTGACCTGACCCTGGCGGCGGCCATTGCCGGTGGCTGTGAGTTCGTGGTAGTTCCGGAAGTAGAGTTCAGCCGTGAAGATCTGGTCGCAGAGATCAAAGCCGGCATCGCGAAAGGTAAGAAACACGCCATCGTTGCTATCACCGAGCACATCTGTGACGTTGACGAGCTGGCGAAGTACATCGAAACCGAAACCAAACGCGAAACCCGCGCGACCGTTCTGGGTCACATTCAGCGTGGCGGTTCCCCAGGCCCGTACGACCGTATCCTGGCGTCCCGCATGGGTGCGTACGCGATCGAGCTGCTGCTACAGGGCCACGGCGGCCGCTGCGTCGGTATTCAGAACGAGAAACTGGTTCACCATGACATCATCGACGCCATTGAAAACATGAAGCGTCCGTTCAAAGGTGACTGGCTGGACTGCGCGAAAAAACTGTACTGATCGGCTCTGTTGCCCGGTGGCGCTGCGCTTACCGGGCCTACAAAAGCACGGATCGTAGGCCGGGTAAGGCGTAGCCGCCACCCGGCTTTTTTGTGCCCATCCTTTTTTTATTCCTCCACGTTATAGCCAATCTTTTTTTATTCTTTAATCATCGGTTAGCTTTCTGGCACGCTGCATTCATCAAAACACTACACAAGAGAGCCGGGCGATGAATAAATGGGGCGTGGGGTTAACATTATTGCTGGCATCGACCAGCGTTCTGGCAAAGGACATTCAGTTACTGAACGTGTCGTACGATCCGACGCGTGAACTGTACGACCAGTACAACAAAGCTTTTGCGGCGCACTGGAAACAGGAAACCGGCGATAACGTGGTGGTTCGCCAGTCTCACGGCGGTTCAGGTAAGCAGGCGACATCGGTGATCAACGGCATTGAAGCCGATGTGGTTACCCTAGCGCTGGCTTATGACGTAGACGCGATCGCGGAGCGTGGCCGTATCGACAAAAACTGGATCAAGCGCCTGCCGGACAACTCTGCGCCATACACCTCGACCATTGTCTTCCTGGTGCGCAAAGGCAACCCGAAACAGATTAAAGACTGGAACGACCTGATTAAGCCGGGCGTGTCTGTCATCACGCCGAACCCGAAAAGCTCCGGCGGCGCACGCTGGAACTACCTGGCGGCCTGGGGCTACGCCCTGCACCACAACAACGGTGACCAGGCTAAAGCGCAGGAATTCGTGAAAGCGCTGTTTAAAAATGTCGAAGTGCTGGACTCCGGCGCGCGCGGCGCAACTAACACCTTCGTCGAGCGCGGCATCGGCGACGTGCTGATTGCCTGGGAAAACGAAGCCCTGCTGGCGACCAACGAGCTGGGTAAAGACAAATTCGAGATCGTGACCCCGAGCGAATCCATCCTGGCTGAGCCGACCGTCTCCGTCGTCGATAAGGTTGTTGATAAGAAGGGCACCAAAGCGGTGGCGGAAGCCTACCTGAAGTACCTCTACTCACCGGAAGGGCAGGAAATTGCGGCGAAAAACTTCTACCGCCCGCGCGATGAGGCCGTCGCGAAGAAATACGAAAACGCCTTCCCGAAACTGAAGCTGTTTACTATCGATGATGTTTTTGGCGGCTGGACCAAAGCGCAGAAAGAGCACTTCTCTAACGGCGGCACCTTCGACCAGATCAGCAAGCGCTAAGCGTTTTACAAAGAACGACACGGTAACCCGGTGTGAGAAATCCACCGGGTTTTTTATTTGGTCATCATTTTGCGTTACTCTTTTGCCTCTATTGAAAACAGGGAACGCGTTGTGAAAAAAATTATCTTACTGATTCTGATCGTTATCGCCCTTGCCGCAGGCGGCGTGTACTGGATGAAAGCGGGTAATCCGAATGCGTTGCGTCATATCGTTCTCGACCAGTGTGTGCCCAACCAGCTGCATAACCGTAACCCGGCACCGTGTGCGCAGGTGATGCCAGATGCGGGCTACGTGGTGTTCAAGGACCGCAACGGACCGCTGCAATACCTGCTGATGCCCACGTACCGTATCAACGGCACCGAAAGCCCGCTGCTGACTGAGCCTCAGACACCGAATTTCTTCTGGCTGGCATGGCAGTCTCGTCATTTTATGAGCATGAAACGGGGAGCCGACGTGCCTGACAGCGCTGTTTCTCTGACCATCAACTCCCCGACCGGGCGCACGCAGAACCATTTTCATATCCACATCTCCTGCCTGCGCCCGGACGTGCGCGAGAAGCTGAACGCGGCGCAGGGGCAAATCAGCACCCAGTGGCTACCGCTTCCGGGCGGGCTGGAAGGGCATGAGTACCTTGCCCGTCGGGTGACGGAGAACGAACTGGTGCAGCGCAGCCCGTTTATGATGCTGGCGGAAGAGCTGCCGGAAGCGCGCGACCATATGGGACGCTTCGCGCTGGCGATGGCGCAGCAGTCGGACGGCTCGTTTGTACTGCTGGCGACGGAGCGTAACCTGCTGACCTTTAACCGTGCGTCGGCTGAGGAATTGCAGGATCATCAATGCGATATCCTGAAGTGACCCCACTATAAATAGCGTTTACTCGCCCTGCCTGTCGCCGTAGACTTGCTGAAAAATTCTACAGGAGACAGGTATGTCGCTCTGGTTAACACATCCTCTGCTGCTTCCCTCGCTGATCGTCGGCGTCACCATCGTGCTGTGGGCGACGTCGCTGTTGCCGGAATTTATCACCGCGCTGCTGTTCTTTACGGCGGCGATGACCGCCAGAATCGCCCCGCCGGAAGTGATCTTTGGCGGCTTCGCCTCGTCTGCCTTCTGGCTGGTGTTCAGCGGCTTTGTGCTGGGCGTGGCGATTCGGAAAACCGGCCTGGCGGACAGGGCCGCCCGGGCGCTGTCGGCAAAGCTTACCGACTCCTGGGTGCTGATGGTGGCAAGCGTTGTGCTGCTGAGCTATGCCCTGGCATTCGTGATGCCGTCGAACATGGGACGTATTGCGCTGCTGATGCCGATTGTCGCCGCGATGGCGAAGCGGGCCGGCATTCCTGATGGCTCGCGGGCCTGGTTTGGCCTGGCGCTGGCGGTCGGGTTTGGCACCTTCCAGCTCTCGGCCACTATTTTGCCCGCTAACGTGCCAAACCTGGTGATGAGCGGCGCGGCGGAGGGCTCATACGGCATCCACCTCAACTATGTCCCGTATCTGCTGCTGCACACGCCGGTGCTGGGTATTCTCAAAGGCCTGATTCTGATTGGCCTGATCTGCTGGCTGTTTCCCGGCAACCCAAAACCGGCGAAGGATCTCGCGCCATCGGAATCGATGGGGCGTGACGAAAAACGACTCGCCTGGCTGCTGGCGGTGGTGTTGACGATGTGGGTAACGGAGAGCTGGCACGGCGTGGGCCCAGCGTGGACAGGGCTGGCGGCCTCGGTCATCGTTATGCTGCCGCGCATCGGATTTATCACCGGCGAGGAGTTCTCGGCGGGGGTGAATATGCGCACCTGTATTTACGTCGCGGGTATACTCGGGCTGGCCATTACGGTGACGCAGACCGGTATCGGTGCGGCCGTAGGCGATGCGTTGCTCCATATCATGCCGCTGGATGCAGACCGCCCGTTTACCAGCTTCCTGGCGCTGACGGGGATCACCACGGCGCTCAACTTCATTATGACCGCCAACGGCGTTCCGGCGCTGTACACCACGCTGGCGCAGAGCTTCTCCGACGCGACCGGCTTCCCGCTGCTGTCGGTGATCATGATTCAGGTGCTGGGGTATTCCACGCCGCTGCTGCCGTATCAGGCGTCGCCGATCGTGGTGGCGATGGGCTTAGGGAAAGTGCCTGCGAAGGCGGGGATGCTGCTCTGCCTGGCGCTGGCGATTGCGACGTATCTGGTGCTGCTGCCGCTGGATTATTTGTGGTTTAGCGTATTAGGACGTTTGTAGTGGTTTTGTAGGGCGGGTTAGCGAAGCGCCACCCGCCCCAAAGGCAATTACGCCTTCTTAGCCGCTTCTGCCGCTTTAACGATCACCGCGAAAGCGTCTGCTTTCAGGGATGCGCCGCCAACCAGCGCGCCATCGATGTCTGGCTGGGTGAACAGCTCAGCTGCGTTTGATGCGTTAACGGAACCGCCGTACTGGATGATGACCTGCTCAGCCACTTTCGCGTCTGCTTTTGCAATGTGGTCACGGATGAACTTGTGCACCGCCTGTGCCTGCGCTGGAGTTGCAGATTTGCCGGTACCGATCGCCCAGACTGGCTCGTAAGCGATAACCGCGCCTTCGAACGCTGCCGCGCCCTGGGTTTTCAGCACAGCGTCGATCTGACGTGCGCACACTTCTTCGGTTTTACCCGCTTCGTTTTCTGCTTCGGTTTCACCGATGCACAGAACCGGGATCAGACCCTGCTCTTTCAGCACAGCGAATTTCTTCGCGATGAACTCGTCAGATTCTTTGTGGTAGGTGCGACGCTCAGAGTGGCCGATGATGATGTATTTCGCGCCGATGTCTTTCAGCATTTCAGCGGAGGTTTCACCGGTAAACGCGCCAGACAGGTTAACGTCAACGTTCTGCGCGCCCAGAATGATGTGGCTGCCGTCAGCGGCACGTTTAGCCAGATCCAGGTACATATCCGGCGGAGCGATAGCAACCGCGCAGCCGGTCACGCCAGCCAGCTCTTTACGCAGGTTAGCAACCAGTTCGTTTACCATGTGGCGGCTGCCGTTCAGTTTCCAGTTACCCATCACTAAAGGATGTCGCATTTCAATTCTCCACGCTCAATAAGCGAATTAAGGAATATGGCCACCCTTAAGGGCAGCATGGTCTGTGAATCAGTATAGAGATTTTCCCTCGAAAGGCTTTGCTTTTTGTCATTAATTCGCCCCCTCGAGTGCGTCTGATAGGGCCAGCTTAATCGGTTCAACCGCGAAGGTCAGCCCCTTTTCGCCGTTATCTGCGACGACATAGCGAACGGCACCTTCCGTATCGGCGTAATAGCGTTTGTTTTTCCCGGCGGTAAGCAGTTTTTGCAGCTTTTGCTGGCTTTGCGCTTTCGTGAAGGTGGGGGTAAAGGCGCGCAGAATAGCGCTCATATACTCCAGCGCTTTCGCTTTCGCCGCTTTCTGCTCTGGGCCCTGAATCGGCAGCCAGGTGATCTGCATACTTTTGATTTTTAACGTTCCGCGCTCAAGGGCAGTGGAAGCATATAGATTCTCGTTAATTTTGCTGGCAGCGCGGGTCAGGGTTGGCGTATCGCGGGCACCGTCAATCGCACGGAACTCCCCCAGCGCAAGCGAGGGGTTTTCTTTATTGAAGGCTTCGCGGAACTGGCTGATAGATTGATCGAAAGAGGGGGCGCCCGCCAGAAGGTAGGGGGCGGTGACCGGGGAAGCCGGTTCCGCGGCGTGCAGAGAAAAACTGGCGCTCAGCATCGCTAAACACAAATAAAGAGAGTGTGCCGAACTTTTCATCAACTTTGCCCCTGGCCGTCATTGCCCATGATTAAAACGATATCTGGTCGGCTTGTCAAAAGGTCACAACTCCAGGGTAAAATGCGGGCTAAACAATAATAAGGAACCTTACATGACCATACAGCAGTGGTTGTTTTCATTCAAAGGGCGTATTGGACGCCGTGACTTCTGGATCTGGATGGCAGCGTGGGTTGTCGCCATGCTGCTTCTGTTTTTTGTTGCCTATAACGCCTGGCTGAGCACGCAAACTGCGGCTTTTGCGCTGGTCTGTTTACTGTGGCCAACCGCCGCCGTGGTGGTGAAACGTCTGCACGATCGCGGTCGCTCCGGCGCTTGGGCTTTTCTGATTATTCTGGCGTGGATGCTGGTGGCGGGGAACTGGTCAATGCTGCCCTCCATCCTCCCGTGGGTGGTGGGCAGACTGCTGCCGACGGTTATCTTTGTGATGATGGTTGTCGAACTGGGCGCGTTTATCGGCACCCAGAGCGAGAACAAATACGGAAAAGATACCCTTGAGGTGAAGTACCGCTGATCACCAGTAGTGTTCGGCGGTCATATGGCCCGGTCGGCGGCGAAGGTGTTTCGTCATCTGCCGGGTATCCTTCAGCAGTTGCTGCGTATCGCGCACCATTTGCGGGTTACCGCACAGCATCACGTGGCTGGTTTCGGTATTCATCGGTAAACCCACCGCCTCTTCCAGCGCGCCGCTTTCAATCAACGCCGGAACGCGGCCGGTTAACGAGCCAGCTGCGGTTTCGCGGCTGACCACCGTCTGAATTTTTAACTTCCCGCCATATCGCTGTTCCAGCGCCTGCATCTGCGGCAAATAGCTCAGGTCTGCGGCGTAGCGCGCGGCGTGAACCAGCACGATATTCTTAAAGCGCTCCAGATCTTTGCCGTACTCCAGGATAGAGAGATACGGGCCGATGGCCGTGCCGGTCGCCAGCATCCAGAGCGTGTCACAGTCGGGGATTTCATCCAGCACGAAGAACCCCGCCGCGTCGGAGACAATCTGCACCTCATCGCCCGGTTTCAGCGCGGCGAGGCGCGGGCTGAGCTTACCGTCCGGGACGGTGACCAGATAGAATTCGAGATCCGGGTTATCAGGCGCGTTAACGTAAGAGTAGGCGCGCTGTACGCGTTCACCGTCGATATCCAGCCCGAGCTTGGCAAACTGCCCGGCGGTAAACGGATGAACGGGAGCGTGCAGCGTGAGGCTAAATAGCGCATCGGTCCAGAACTGTACCTTTGTGACTTTACCTGTTACCCAGTCCGCCATGATCTTCTCCTGTGCTGTTTCTCTCTTCTATCTTCCGTACTTGTGGGAAACATTTCCAGCCCATTCGGGCCGGAAAGCTCTATCGATCAAACGGTTTTACAGAATGTGCGTCTGTACGTCCGGGTCTTTGCGGTCGAGATAATGAATGGACTGAATGCGGCGAATGGTGCGGGATTTGCCGCGGATCAGCAGGGTTTCAGTGGTGGCCATGTTTCCCTTGCGGGTGATGCCATCCAGCAGATCGCCTTTGGTGATGCCGGTTGCGGAGAAGACCACGTTATCGCTGCGAGCCATCTCGTTTAGCGCGAGCACTTTATTGGCCTCGATGCCCATCGCCGCACAGCGCGCCAGTTCGTCTTCACCAATGCGAAGGTTCTCGTCGCTGTCGCCTTTGACCTCATGGCGTGGCAGCAGACGCGCCTGCATATCGCCGTCCAGCGCGCGGATCACTGCCGCAGAGACCACACCTTCCGGCGCGCCGCCGATGCCGTAAAGCACGTCGACCTCGCTGTCCGGCATGCAGGTCAGAATAGAGGCGGCAACGTCGCCATCAGGAATGGCAAATACGCGCACGCCGAGTGCTTGCAGATAAGCGATGGTGGCGTCGTGGCGCGGTTTCGCCAGGATGGTCACGGTGAGTTCGTTGAGCGGTTTACCCAGCGCCGCTGCGATATTGCGCAGGTTGGCATCCAGCGGCAGGCTAAGGTCGATAGCGCCTTTAGCACCAGGACCGACAATCAGCTTTTCCATGTACATATCTGGCGCGTTGAGGAAGCAGCCCTTATCGCCCACCGCCAGCACCGCCAGCGCATTGGCCTGGCCCATCGCCGTCATGCGCGTGCCTTCGATCGGGTCGACCGCGATATCCACCGCATCGCCTTTGCCCGTCCCGACTTTTTCACCGATGTAGAGCATCGGGGCTTCGTCGATTTCGCCTTCGCCAATGACGATAGTGCCATCGATATTGACCTGATTAAGCACAATGCGCATGGCGTGGACGGCTGCGCCGTCTGCGGTATTTTTGTCGCCACGGCCCAGCCACTTGTAGCCTGCGAGGGCGGCAGCTTCGGTGACGCGGGAAAACTCGATAGCAAGTTCACGTTTCATGAGGTACTCGTACAATCAAAAGGAATTGCACGAAGTTTATCACAGAGTGGGGAGGGGGAGGGGTGGTGCAGTCTGAGCCCCTCACCCCGGCCCTCTCCCCAAAGGGGAGAGGGTGTTTTAAGTCCCCTCGCCCCTTTGGGGAGAGGGTTAGGGTGAGGGGTGAGTCTGTCTTACTCGTCGTGCTCTTCCCATGCCAGGGCACGTTTCACCGCTTTCTTCCAGCCGCTGTAGCGGTAGTTGCGCTCGGTGGTTTCGATGCCAGGACGGAATTCGCGTTCGATCACCGCTTTTTCCTGAAGCTCGTCAAGGTTTTGCCAGAAGCCAACCGCCAGACCTGCCAGATACGCCGCGCCCAGCGCCGTTACTTCTCGCACCTCAGGACGTTCAACGCGGGTACCCAGAATGTCGGACTGGAACTGCATCAGGAAGTTGTTGGCTACCGCACCGCCGTCCACGCGCAGGGCGTGCAGACGAATGCCGGAGTCCGCCTGCATCGCTTCCAGCACGTCGCGCGTCTGGTAGGCGATGGATTCCAGGGTCGCACGAATAATGTGGTTTGAGTTCACACCGCGCGTCAGGCCGAAAATCGCGCCGCGGGCGTACGGATCCCAGTACGGTGCGCCCAGACCGGTAAACGCTGGCACCACGTATACGCCGTTGGTGTCTTTCACTTTGGTCGCGAAGTATTCGGAGTCAAACGCATCGCTGATCAGCTTCATCTCGTCGCGCAGCCACTGAATGGAGGCACCCGCCATGAACACCGCCCCTTCCAGGGCATAGTTCACTTCACCGCGTGGGCCGCAGGCGATGGTGGTCAGCAGACCGTTTTCTGATTTCACCGCTTTCTCGCCGGTGTTCATGAGCATAAAGCAGCCGGTGCCGTAAGTGTTCTTCGCCATCCCTTCCTTGACGCACAGCTGGCCGAACAGCGCCGCCTGCTGGTCACCGGCAATACCGGCGATAGGAATACGGGTGCCGCCTTTACCGCCGATGTTGGTCTGGCCGTATACTTCTGAAGATTTGCGCACGTCTGGCAGCATCGCACGCGGAATGTCCAGCGCGTCCAGCATCTTGTCATCCCACTCCAGGGTGTTGATGTTGAACAGCATGGTGCGCGAGGCGTTGGTGTAGTCGGTGACGTGAACGCGTCCCTGAGTCATCTTCCAGATAAGCCAGGTATCGACGGTGCCAAACAGCAGCTCGCCGCGTCGTGCACGTTCGCGTGAACCTTCCACGTGATCGAGGATCCACTTCACTTTGGTGCCGGAGAAATAGGGGTCAATGACCAGACCGGTTGTACTGCGCACGTACTCTTCCATTCCGTCGCGCTTCAGTTTTTCGCAGATCTCTGAGGTGCGGCGGCACTGCCAGACAATGGCGTTGTAGATGGGCTTACCGGTTTCGCGCTCCCAGACAACGGTGGTTTCACGCTGGTTGGTGATACCGATAGCGGCAATCTCGTCAGAACTGATGTCGGCTTTCGCCAGCACTTCCACCAGCGTGGAGCTTTGTGACGCCCAGATCTCCATCGGGTCGTGTTCAACCCAGCCTGGACGCGGATAGATTTGCTCAAATTCGCGTTGAGACACGCTGACAATGTTCGCGTCATGATCCATTACGACAGCGCGGGAGCTGGTAGTGCCCTGGTCGAGCGCAACGATATATTTTTTTTCGGTCATGGTATGTGTCCCGTAGTCAGATTACAGCGAAGCTTTTTGTTGTGTGGTGGAAGTCGTCTCTTTTTCCTCTTCCACACAGGTGTCGCACGGTAAGTGGCGACCAATTAATTTGCGATAGCCGAATGCGCCCAGCGCCGCCCCTACGATTGGCCCGAACAGCGGTACCAGGAAGTAAGGAATGTCTTTGCCGCCGGTAAAGGCGACATCGCCCCATCCTGCAAAGAAGGCGAAGGTTTTTGGACCCAGGTCACGCGCCGGATTCATCGCAAAGCCGGTCAGCGGACCCATGGATGCGCCAATTACCGCAATCAGAAGGCCAATCAAAAGTGGTGCCAGCGGGCCGCGCGGAATGCCGTTTCCGTCGTCGCCCAGCGCCATAATGACGCCCATCAGAATAGCGGTAATCACCATTTCAACTGCGAACGCCTGCACAAAATTAATATGCGGATTCGGATACGTTGAGAAAATGCCTGCCAGATCCAGACTTTCGACACTGCCACGCACCATATGATGCGTCTGTTCGAAGTCGGTGAAAAGATTGTAATAAAGCCCGTAAACTAACGCCGCTGCGCAAAAGGCGCCGGCAAATTGTGAAATGATGAAAGGGACAACTTTGCGTCCGTCAAAGCACGCGAATAGCCACAACGCGATGGTCACCGCCGGGTTAAGATGTGCGCCGGAAACCCCTGCGGTCAGGTAGATGGCCATCGCCACGCCCAAACCCCAGATAATACTGATTTCCCACTGACCAAAACTGGCACCTGCCACTTTCAGTGCAGCGACACAGCCTACTCCGAAGAATATCAACAACCCGGTACCCAGGAACTCGGCAATGCACTGGCCTTTTAAGGTTGATGTCTGACTCATAATCGGAATCCTGCAAAAGAGTAATGTTTATTGTTTGCGTGACCGCCCGTGACAGCCACGATGCCCTGTAGACATAGTGTTAATTTATCGTTAACGAGCACAAACGAGAAATATCGAAATCAAAATGTGTGGTCTGTGTCAATAAAATGAGCGTTTTCGCGCCATAAAGCGCGTTTTTGCATCAACGGTATAATGTGAGCTGAATCATTTCATTAACTAAAGAGTTAACAATTTAGGGGTATATGCCGCGAACGCACCAGGACCAGACCTAAAAGTGTTGCAAACCGCGATCTGCGCGGTGTGTCGCTGGACACAGAGCGCCGCGCTCCATACAATCGACGGTATATGTCGTGCGCGTTTACGTTAAAGCGTCGCCTTGCAATTCAGGAGAGGTAGCATCATGTCTTTAGAAGTGTTTGAGAAACTGGAATCGAAAGTACAGCAGGCGATCGACACCATCACCCT
This sequence comes from Enterobacter sp. DSM 30060, assembly GCF_013375955.1. NCBI lineage: Bacteria > Pseudomonadati > Pseudomonadota > Gammaproteobacteria > Enterobacterales > Enterobacteriaceae > Enterobacter > Enterobacter sp. DSM 30060. The sequence goes on along the minus strand of NZ_CP056118.1, from coordinate 1,603,159 downwards.
GCTGCAGATGGAAATTGAAGAGCTGAAAGAGAAAAACAACTCCCTGTCCCAGGAAGTTCAGAATGCTCAGCACAGCCGTGAAGAACTGGAGCGCGAAAACAACCAGCTGCGCGAACAGCAGAACGGCTGGCAGGATCGCCTGCAGGCACTGCTGGGACGTATGGAAGAAGTCTGATTTCCTTTGGGAATGAATTGAGTAGGCCGGGTAAGGCGAAGCCGCCACCCGGCTTTTTTATGGTTATTGCTCACGGATTTCAACCATAAAAAAGGCCGCCAGAGGCGGCCTTAACGCTACTTGTCCTGCGCTGTCATAGCATAAGCAACAAACCCACTCGGTTCATCACTCTTTACAACGAGTACGCTGGCGACAATGAACGCGATACATAAATAGCGTTTCATTATGCGGTCCCTGCTGCTTACCGCTACACCGTTCACCACCGGTGATAAGTCGGTGGACACAAGCCCGGTTAAAGGTTGCTTTACGGTTGTGAATACACCTTTCCCTGGACCGGCGCCCATTTGCGAGATGGCGGAAAGGGACACAGCATCATAATGAGCAACACCTGCGGAGTTAAGGTTCCCACACATAATTAGGAATTCATAAAGGGTCGACAGGGGTTACCTGAGGAATGAATCAGGGTAAGATAAAAATCCTGGTTAAAGGTTGCAATATCACCCAACGGACCGCGAATCCCGAGGGACAAAAAAACCGCCACATTGCTGTTGGCGGTTTTTTTATGCATCTCGCTTACCGATTAACTACTCAATATCCAGCGCATCCTCAGAAAGGATAATGCCGGTATTGTCAGCATAAAGGTGGTCGCCCGAGAAGAAGGTCACGCCGCCGAAGTTAACGCGCACGTCGCTTTCGCCGATGCCGTCGCCCGCTGCGCCTACCGGTATGGCCGCGATGGCCTGAATCCCGATATCCATGTCTTCGAGATCGTCCACCTGACGCACGGAACCGTACACCACAATGCCTTCCCACTCGTTCTGGACGGCAATTCCCGCCAGTTCAGCATCAATCAATGCACGGCGCACGGAACCGCCGCCGTCGACCACCAGAACGCGGCCACGGCCGTTCTCTTCGAGCAGATCGTATAGCAACCCGTTGTCCTCGAAACATTTCACCGTGATGATTTGTCCGCCAAACGACGACCGTCCACCAAAGTTGGAGAACAGGGGTTCAACGACGTTGACATCTTCCTGGTAGATGTCACAAAGCTCGGAGGTATCGTATTTCATAGGTTTAACGCTCTGTTGCTGCGAATGTGTTCAGTATATCGTGCGAAATGCCTTGTTGGCAAAATCATCAATTGTTAATTGATATTTGTCAGCTAACTCAGCGTCTGGCTTAAGACAATCCCGATGACGAACAGCAGGTTAGTCAGCAACGCGCCTTTTACCGTGCGCTCCAGCATCGGCGGCATGGCAGCCGGGCTGAGTTCACGCATGACATAGCGGGCCTGCTTAACCAGCAGCGGTGCGGCGAGCACAAACAGCCAGCCCCACAGGCTGTGCAGAGAGATCAGATTGAACAGCGCCAGGCAGACCAGCGCGCCGATGAGCAGGCAGGCGTGATAGCGGCGGGCATTCACCGGGCCCAGACGCACGGCCAGCGTGTTCTTACCGTTCTCACGGTCGCTGTCGATGTCGCGCAGGTTATTGATATTCAGCACCGCCGTCGCCAGCAGACCGCAGGCGGTCGCGGGCAGGAACAGGGCGGGGATCACCGTATGCGCCTGCAAGTACCAGCTTCCCATGACGCTCAGCCAGCCGAAGAACACCAGTACGGAGATGTCGCCCAGACCAATATACCCGTAAGGACGCGTCCCGACGGTATAGGTAATTGCTGCAATAATGGCGAGCAAGCCCAGCACCAGGAAGCCAATGAAATCGCTGGTGGTTTTCGAGGCGACCGTCACCAGCGCCAGGCCGGACAGGCAAATCAACACCACGGTGATAATCAGCGCCCGCTTCATCTGTGCCTGGGTAATCACCCCTTTTTGCATCCCGCGCAGCGGCCCGATACGATCAGGTTTATCGCTGCCTTTTACCGCATCGCCGTAATCATTGGCGAGATTAGAGAGGATTTGCAGTAGCCCGGCGGTGACAAGCGCCAGACCAGCCACCAGGGGATCGAAATGCCCCTGCCACCAGGCAAGTGCGGTACCGACGATAATGGCGGCAAAAGCCAGAGGAAGCGTTTTTGGACGCAGACTTTCGAGCCACGCCTGCGTACGGCTGATATCAGTCATAGTTATTTAGCCAATAAAAATGGGGGCCATAGCCCCCATCAACAGTGATGAAAATGCATTGAACGCGATTATAGAATAAAACGGCTCAGATCTTCATCTGCCACTAACGCATCCAGGTGTTTGCCCACATACTCTGCGTCAATGGTAATGGTTTGACCGTTAAGGTCGCTCGCATCGTAAGAGATATCTTCCACCAGGCGTTCCAGCACGGTGTGCAGACGACGCGCACCGATGTTTTCGGTGGTTTCGTTGACCTGCCATGCGGCCTGAGCGATGCGTTTGATCCCATCGTCGGTGAACTCGATATTCACGCCTTCGGTCGCCATCAACGCTTTGTACTGTACGGTCACAGAAGCGTTTGGCTCAGTCAGGATACGTTCGAAATCTTCAGTGGTCAGCGCCTGCAGCTCAACGCGGATTGGCAGACGACCCTGCAGTTCCGGAATGAGATCGGATGGGCTGGCAACCTGAAACGCACCTGACGCGATAAACAGAATGTGGTCAGTTTTCACCATGCCGTGCTTGGTAGAGACGGTGCAACCTTCCACCAGCGGCAGCAGGTCGCGCTGAACGCCTTCGCGGGAAACATCCGGGCCGGAGCTGTTGCCGCCGCGCTTACAGATTTTGTCGATTTCGTCGATAAACACGATACCGTGCTGCTCAACCGCGTCGATAGCGTCCTGTTTCAGCTCTTCCGGGTTAACCAGCTTCGCGGCTTCTTCTTCAATCAGCAGCTTCATCGCGTCTTTGATTTTCAGCTTACGCGCTTTCTGTTTCTGCCCGCCCAGGTTCTGGAACATGGACTGCAACTGGCTGGTCATCTCTTCCATGCCCGGAGGGGCCATGATTTCAACGCCCATTGGCGCGGCAGCGAGATCGATCTCAATCTCTTTGTCGTCCAGCTCGCCTTCACGCAGTTTTTTGCGGAATGCCTGACGCGCAGCAGAAGGTTCAGGCTGCTGTTCAGCCTGTCCCCAGTTATTTTTTGCCGGTGGGATCAGCACGTCGAGAATACGCTCTTCGGCCATCTCTTCGGCGCGATAGCGGTTTTTCTCAATCGCCTGGACACGCACCATCTTAATCGCTGAATCGGTCAGATCGCGGATGATGGAGTCCACTTCTTTACCCACATAGCCCACTTCGGTGAACTTGGTGGCTTCAACTTTGATGAACGGCGCGTTAGCCAGTTTGGCCAGACGACGGGCGATTTCGGTTTTACCCACCCCGGTCGGGCCGATCATCAGAATATTTTTTGGCGTCACTTCATGGCGGAGCTCTTCGTCGAGCTGCATGCGACGCCAGCGGTTACGTAGTGCGATAGCCACGGAGCGCTTGGCGTTGTCCTGGCCGATAATGTGTTTGTTCAGTTCGCTGACAATTTCGCGTGGGGTCATTTCAGACATGGGCGATCCTTACGCTTTGGAGGTCAATTCTTCGATGGTGTGATTGTGGTTGGTATAGATGCAGATATCACCTGCAATATCCAACGCTTTCACCGCGATATCGCGCGCGTTCATGTCGGTATTTTCCAACAGCGCACGGGCTGCGGCCTGGGCGTACGGGCCGCCAGAGCCGATGGCAATCAGGTCGTTTTCAGGCTGAACCACGTCGCCGTTACCGGTGATGATCAGCGAGGCGTTTTCGTCAGCCACGGCCAGCAGCGCTTCGAGCTTGCGCAGCATGCGGTCGGTACGCCAGTCTTTTGCCAGCTCAACGGCGGCTTTCACCAGATGACCCTGATGCATTTCCAGTTTGCGTTCAAACAGTTCAAACAGCGTGAAGGCATCAGCCGTGCCGCCTGCGAAACCGGCGATCACTTTGTCGTTATAAAGACGACGTACTTTCTTCACGTTGCCTTTCATGACGGTATTACCCAGCGTGGCCTGGCCATCACCGGCAATTACCACCTGGCCGTTACGGCGTACACTTACTATTGTTGTCACGAGCAGACCCCCTGGTTACAGATTCGGGAAACAGAAGCCCTGAGCCTGTGCTCAGGGCTGAATTAAATGATAGATGGGGGGGATTTTGGGGGTTTCAACCCCCGGAGGCGAGTCGAATGCAGTTTGTGTGGCCAGCCACTTTCAAACGGGAAATGGTGCCGTCTGCGTTTTCTTTGCCTTTGACCGGTCCAATCACCACGCGATTCCAGCCGTTATTGGTGGTAATGCGTGAGTCAAATCCTTCAAATGCCAGCTGAGCTCGCACCGTTTCTGCCTGCTCAGCGCCTTTAAACGAACCGCACTGAACCATCCAGCGGCGTTCATCTTTTTTCTCAGCCGTCTGCTTTGGTGCCTCGGTCTCTTTAGTGACCGGCGCAGCCTGCTGCGTTTTTGGCTGTTGCGCAGTGGTATGTGCAGGCGTCTGCAACAGATCCTGATACGGCTGTGCTGTTTGCTTCTGCGGCTGGGCTTTCGGCTGCTGCTGAACAGGCTGCGTTTGTACGGTACGCGTCTGCTGCTGCGGTTGTGTACGCGGCTGTTGTACCGGCTGCGTCTGCGTCCACTGCTGCTGTTGCGTTTGCTGCTGTGCCTGACGCTGGCGCTGCAACGTTTGCTGACGCTGCGCCGGGGTTTGTTCGTTCCACGGTACTTCGTTCAACTGCGTAGGCTGCTGGCGCATGTCCGCCTGCATCTGAGCGAGCAACTGGCGCTGTTCGTCCGTCAGCTGATCGGCATTCTTCACTTCACCCCCGGCAGAAGGCTCGGTAGGCGCACGTACGCCAGGCTGGCGGCTTTCCAGCTCTTTAATGTAGCGCCAGCGCTCTTCAGGCTTCGGAGGAAGGCCGTTGCCGACGACCTTGTTACCCTGAAGGGCTTCAGACTCTTCTTTTTTATGATGCGTAATGAAGTAGAGGCCGCCAATAAAGGCCACCAGCACAGCCGCAGCAATGGCGACCATGGCTGGGGAGACAGCAGACAGGCTACGTTGCTTGCTTTTTGAACTACTCTTTTTGCGTCGCGAAGGTGCCGGCTGGCCGCGACGTACATAATCTCGTTGTGCCACTATCGTTTCGCTGTATTTATTCGTTCGTCAGCCCGCCATGTTACTTAAGCGACGGGGCTTTGACCAGATAAGGGTGTCGAAAGGTATTTACTTTAAGTTAATGCCTGGGTAGAGCCGCGCACAATCAGCTCACAATCCAGTAGTCGTGACCCACTGCTAACTGTTTGACCGTGCAACTGATCCAGCAAAAGCAGCATCGCTTCCCGGCCAATGTCATACCGCGGCTGCGAAACAGTCGAAAGCGGCGGATCGCAAAACTCCGAAAGCGAAATATTATCAAAACCGATTATCGACAGGTCCTTTGGCACGCGCAGGCCGTGACGTTTGGCGTAGGATAACGCCCCCAGCGCCATCACGTCGCTGTGGCAGAAGACCGCGGTAGGCGGTTCTGGCAAGGCAAGCAATTTTTCCAGCGCCTGCCCGCCCGCTTCAAAGGTGAAATCACCGCGCGCAATGTAGTGCGGATCGACAACAGCCCCGGTACGGCGAAGCGCCTGAACGTAGCCCTGCAACCGGTAATGACACAGCGGCATCTCTTCTGGTCCGGCAATACAACCGATACGCTTATGCCCCAGCTCCTGAAGATAGTTCACGGCGTTGAACGCAGCGGTGAGGTTATCGATATGAACGGTCGGCAGCTCCAGCTCCGGCGCGAATTCGTTCGCCATGACCATTGGCGGTAAATTGCGCTGTTCTTCAATGCTGGCATCAAACGGCAGGCGTGAGCCAAGCAGCAGCATGCCATCAATCTGCTTGGTGATGATCAGGTCGATGAACGTTTTTTCCTGCTGGTTCTGGTGGGCACAATCACCAATCAGCACCAGATAGCCCTGGGCGGCGGCCGTGACCTCAATGCCGCGGATGATTTCGCTGAAGAAGGGATCGCAGATGTCCGGCACGATCACCAGGATGGTGCGGGATTCGTTGCGTTTAACGTTGCGCCCCATGGCTTGCGGGAAATAACCGACCTCAAGCGCCGCCTTTTCAACCCGGTTTCGGGTCGCCTGGGAGACTTTGTCAGGGTTCATCAATGCGCGGGACACGGTTGCTGTTGAGACTTGTGCTTTCTCGGCAACGTCTTTCATGGTCGCCGAGGCAACCTCTTTCCTGGACTTCAACGTCTTCTCCTCGCCTGAACACCGAACTGCGGACCGCACCATTTTTACAGATAGTTAATGGAATCGGTTACAGAATTTTCATAAAAAGTGTGAGGCGCATTAAATTTTTCGATCCGTCTTCAGCCTTCAATCGGATCGACGTCCAGAACCCACTTCACTTTTCGCGCTTCCGGCAGGGTATTAATCAGCGCCAGCGTGCCGCTGACGATCTGCTGTAAACGGATACGCGAAGGGTGCTGAAGTAAGAGTTGCCAGCGGAAACGGCCGCCGCGTTTCGGGGCGAGCGCGGGTACCGGGCCTAAAATCCACAGCTGATTATCCACCAGTGGGCTGGCCTGCAGGAGATTTCTCAGCTGTTGCAGGAATAGCGGCGCCTGCTGGTTGTTATGATCTTCCGCACGGATGATGACGTGGCTGGTCCACGGAGGAAGCTGCATCGTCTGACGTTCGGCCAGCGCCTGGTCGGCGAAGGCGTCATAGCCTTTGTGCAGCAGCGTTTGCAGCAGCGGGTGCTCAGGATGGTGCGTTTGCAGCACTACTTCGCCCTGCTTACCCGCTCGACCGGCGCGACCAGCAACCTGGGTATAAAGCTGTGCGAAACGCTCGGCGGAGCGAAAATCCGCGGAGAACAGCGCGCCGTCGACGTCCAGCAGAGCGACCAGCGTCACGTCCGGGAAGTGATGCCCTTTCGCCAGCATTTGAGTGCCAATCAGGATGCGCGCGCCGCCGCGATGCACTTCCGCCAGCTGCTGCTCCAGCGCCCCTTTGCGGCTGGTGGTGTCCCGGTCGATACGCGAGATGGGTACATCCGGGAAGAACGGCGCCAGCGCCTGTTCGAGCTGCTCCGTCCCCAGACCCACCGGCACGATGTGCGTTGAGCCGCAGGACGGGCACTGACGGGGTACCGGACGCTGGCTGTCGCAGTGGTGGCAGCGTAAATGGCGCTGAGCCTGGTGGAAGGTGTAGTAGTGATCGCAGCGCGGGCACTCGGCAATCCAGCCGCAGTCGTGGCACAGCAACGCAGGCGCGAAGCCGCGGCGGTTCAGAAACAGGATCACCTGGTTGCCCGCCTGCAAATGTTGGCGCATGCGGCTAATCAGCGCAGGCGCTAACCCGGCCTGCACCTGCTGGCCTTTCAGATCCAGCACATGCTGAATGGCCGGACGGGCATTCCCCGCGCGGCGCGTCAGGCGCAGCATGTGGTATTTACGCTGGCGAACGTTGTGCAGCGTTTCAAGCGCGGGGGTGGCGGACCCCAGAATAATGGGGATTTGCTCGCTGTGGGCGCGGTACACGGCTAAGTCGCGGGCGTGATAGCGCCAGCCTTCCTGCTGTTTATAGGAGCTGTCATGCTCTTCATCGATCACGATAACGCCGAGATTTTTAAACGGCGTAAAGAGTGAGGAACGGGTGCCAATCACAATCGCCGCTTCGCCGTTTTTCGCTTTCAGCCAGGCGCTGAGGCGCTCGCTGTCGTTCAGGCCGGAGTGCAGAACCTCAACGGGCGCATTAAAGCGTTCACGGAAACGGGCGATGGTTTGCGGCGTCAGGCCGATTTCCGGCACCATTACCAGCGCCTGTTTGCCCTGCGCGAGCACATTTTCCAGTACGCTCAGATACACTTCGGTTTTACCGGAGCCGGTGACGCCCGCCAGCAGCCAGGCGGAGAAACGATCGGCGGCGCTGTGAATCGCGCCCACGGCGGTGGCCTGCTCGGTATTCAGACGCAGGCGATCGCCCGAGACGGAAAAGCCGTCGCGCCAGTCGTGAAGGGCAGGTGCTTCGCTGGCCAGCTCGCTCAGCCCTTTCTTCCTTAATGCCTGCAACGCGGTTTCGCTCACCTCGAGCTCGTCGACCTGATGGCGCCAGATTTTCCCCTGGCGTAGCGCGGCCAACGCCTGCTGTTGTTTTTGCGAGCGCTTCAGGCTGTTAATGTCGACCGCCTGACCCTGCTCGGTGGCAAACCAGTACCACATTGGCGCATGGCTGGCGCGCTTACCCTGACGCAGCATAATCGGCAGGGCGTGGAACAATACGTCGCCAATAGGATGGTGATAATAATCTGCCGCCCACAACAGCAGTCGCCAGGTGCTGTGAGAGTAAACAGGTTCATCGTCCAGCACTTCAACGATCGATTTCAGCTCGGTAAGCGGCAGCTCGCTTTTATCGCTGACGGAGACGACGATCCCCACGCGCTGCTGTTTACCGAACGGCACGGTCACGCGACAGCCCGCTTTGGCGCTCATGCTGTCGGGCAGCAGGTAGTCAAAGGTGCGGGGAAGCGGAACGGGCAGGGCAACGTGAGCGACGGGCATCGAATCTTCCTGACTTGAAAAGTGGCGCGTTAGTATACACATTAGTGAAAGCGGCGTGCGGATCAGTTTGCATACGTTGGTTAAATTCTGTATGATTCGCCGCCTTTGGTGTACTTTACGCCAAAGAACTTACATTCAACATCGCGTGGTGTCTGGCGTTAGGGCTGGAAGAGCGACGCGGCCTTAACTGAGGTTCTCCCATGAAAAAAGATATTCACCCGAAATACGAAATGATTACTGCAAACTGCTCTTGCGGTAACTCTATCCAGATCCGCTCTACCGTGGGTCACGATCTGAACCTGGACGTGTGCGGCAAATGCCACCCGTTCTACACTGGTAAGCAGCGTGATGTTGCAACCGGTGGCCGTGTTGACCGCTTCAACAAGCGTTTCAGCATCCCGGGCGCTAAATAAGTTTCCCGAAAAAAAGGCACCGCAAGGTGCCTTTTTTGTATCCGCTTATCAGTATTCCCACGTATCCGGGTCGATACCCAGTTCACGCATGATCACCTTCGCCTCTTCTGGAATTTCGTCACTGCGCTCTTTGCGCAGATCGTCATCGTTCGGCAACGGTTGGCCGGTAAACGCATGCAGGAACGCTTCGCACAGCAGTTCGCTATTGGTGGCGTGACGCAGGTTGTTCACCTGACGACGCGTACGTTCATCGGTGAGGATCTTCAACACCTTCAGAGGAATGGACACCGTGATTTTCTTGACTTGCTCACTCTTCTTACCGTGCTCAGCGTATGGGCTGATATATTCGCCGCTCCATTCAGCCATGAGATACCTTTAATCCTCTCAGTCATTAATCTAAAGGTGCAAAACCGGTAACCATCAGTTTTGAACCGTAATCTTTCGTAGTTTACCGTAGAGACGATACCGAGGCACGGATATTGCCGCTGTAGCGTGTCCTAAAGCATATAATTTTAACGGCTATTTGCGCATTGCTCAATCTATACGCAAAGAAGTTTAGATGTCCAGATGTATTGACGTCCATACTTTCAATGTTTACTCTGGTGCCTGACTTTTCACCTCATTCGCCAGGAAGCCTCACCATGACGCGTAAACAGGCCACCATCGCAGTGCGTAGCGGATTGAATGATGACGAGCAGTACGGCTGCGTTGTCCCGCCAATTCATCTCTCCAGCACCTATAATTTCACCGGATTTAATGAACCTCGCGCGCATGACTACTCGCGTCGCGGCAATCCTACGCGTGACGTTACCCAGCGCGCGCTGGCGGAACTGGAAGGCGGCGCAGGGGCGGTATTAACCAATACCGGCATGTCTGCCATTCACCTGGTAACCACGGTGTTCCTGAAACCTGGCGATCTGCTGGTGGCGCCGCACGACTGCTACGGCGGCAGCTATCGTCTGTTTGATAGCCTGGCGAAACGTGGCTGCTACCGCGTGTTGTTTGTCGATCAAAACGACGAACAGGCGCTGAAACAGGCGTTAGCCGAACAGCCGAAGCTGGTTCTGGTGGAAAGTCCAAGCAATCCATTGTTGCGCGTAGTCGATATTGCGAAAATTTGTCAGCTCGCAAGGGATGCGGGAGCGATAAGTGTAGTGGATAATACGTTCCTCAGTCCGGCCCTTCAGAACCCACTGGCACTGGGTGCCGATCTGGTGTTGCATTCATGCACGAAATATCTGAACGGCCATTCTGACGTGGTAGCGGGTGTGGTGATTGCCAAAGATCCTGATGTTGTCACTGAACTGGCATGGTGGGCCAATAACATTGGCGTCACCGCGGGCGCGTTCGACAGCTATTTGCTGCTGCGTGGTATCCGCACCCTGTCACCGCGTATGGACGTGGCGCAGCGTAATGCCCAGGCGATCGTGGATTTCCTGAAAACCCAGCCGCTGGTGAAGAAGCTTTATCACCCGTCGCTGCCGGAAAACCAGGGGCACGAGATTGCCGCGCGCCAACAGAAAGGATTTGGCGCGATGTTAAGTTTTGAACTGGACGGTGACGAGCAAACGCTGCGTCGCTTCCTGAGCGGGTTGTCATTGTTTACGCTGGCGGAATCCTTAGGGGGAGTTGAAAGCTTGATCTCCCACGCCGCAACCATGACGCACGCAGGTATGGCACCCGAAGCACGTGCCGCCGCCGGGATTTCCGAGACGCTGCTGCGTATCTCGACCGGTATTGAAGATTCTGAAGATTTAATTGCCGATCTGGAAAATGGCTTCCGGGTCGCAGCCAAGGGGTAATCATGAGTGTGATAGCGCAGGCAGGGGCGAAGGGTCGTCAGCTGCACAAGTTTGGTGGTAGTAGTCTTGCTGATGTGAAATGTTATCTGCGTGTCGCAGGGATCATGACCGAGTATTCACAGCCGGGGGACATGATGGTTGTCTCTGCGGCGGGCAGCACCACCAACCAGCTGATTAGCTGGCTGAAACTGAGCCAGACCGATCGCCTCTCTGCGCATCAGGTGCAACAGTCCTTACGTCGTTACCAGAGTGAACTGATTGCCGGTTTGCTGCCTGCGGACGTGGCGGACGGACTGATAAGCGCCTTTACTCACGACCTTGAGCGTCTGGCAGCTCTGCTGGACAGCGGCATTACCGATGCGGTGTATGCGGAAGTGGTTGGCCATGGTGAAGTGTGGTCTGCGCGCCTGATGGCCGCCGTGCTGCAACATCTTGGCGTGGAAGCCGCCTGGCTCGACGCGCGTGATTTCCTGCGTGCCGAACGCGCCGCACAGCCGCAGGTGGACGAAGGGTTGTCCTACCCGCTGCTGCAACAGCTGCTGGTGCAACATCCGGGTAAACGTATTGTGGTGACCGGCTTTATCAGTCGCAGCAACGCAGGTGAAACCGTACTGCTGGGCCGTAACGGCTCTGACTACTCGGCAACGCAGATTGGCGCCCTGGCGGGCGTGTCCCGCGTCACCATCTGGAGCGACGTGGCCGGTGTCTACAGCGCGGACCCGCGCAAAGTAAAAGATGCCTGCCTGCTGCCGCTGCTGCGTCTCGACGAAGCGAGCGAGCTGGCGCGTCTGGCGGCACCAGTGCTGCACGCGCGCACGCTACAGCCGGTTTCCGGCAGCGACATCGACCTGCAACTACGCTGTAGCTACACGCCGGATCAGGGTTCCACTCGCATCGAGCGCGTGCTGGCATCCGGTACGGGCGCGCGCATTGTCACCAGCCACGATGACATCTGCCTGATTGAGTTCCAGGTGCCTGCGGGCCAGGATTTCAAACTGGCGCACAAAGATATCGACACCATCCTGAAACGTGCCCAGGTGCGTCCGCTGGCCGTTGGCGTGCATAACGATCGCCAGCTGTTGCAGTTCTGCTATACCGCTGAAGTGGTGGACAGCGCCCTGAAGATTCTGGATGAAGCGGGACTGCCGGGCGAGCTTCGCCTGCGTCAGGGACTGGCGCTGGTGGCAATGGTGGGCGCGGGCGTCACCCGTAACCCGCTGCACTGCCACCGCTTCTGGCAGCAGCTGAAAGGGCAGCCGGTGGAGTTCACCTGGCAGTCGGAAGAGGGCATCAGCCTGGTTGCCGTTCTGCGCAAGGGGCCAACCGAAAGCCTGATTCAGGGCCTGCACACCTCCCTGTTCCGTGCGGAAAAACGCATCGGCCTGGTACTGTTCGGGAAAGGGAACATCGGTTCCCGCTGGCTGGAGCTATTCGCCCGCGAGCAGGTGACGCTTTCGGCGCGTACCGGATTTGAGTTTATTCTGGCAGGCGTGGTGGACAGCCGCCGCAGCCTGTTGAACTACGAAGGGCTGGACGCCAGTCGGGCGCTGGCCTTCTTTAACGATGAAGCGGTTGAGCAGGACGAAGAGTCGCTTTTCCTGTGGATGCGCGCGCACCCGTACGACGATCTGGTGGTGCTGGACGTTACCGCCAGCGAGCAACTGGCCGATCAGTATCTGGATTTTGCCAGCCACGGGTTCCACGTCATCAGCGCCAACAAGCTGGCAGGCGCGAGCAGCACTGATAAATATCGCCAGATCCACGACGCGTTCGAAAAAACGGGTCGTCACTGGCTGTATAACGCCACCGTTGGCGCAGGTCTGCCGGTTAACCATACCGTGCGCGATCTGATTGATAGCGGCGACAGCATTCTGGCGCTGAGCGGGATCTTCTCCGGCACGCTCTCCTGGCTGTTCCTGCAATTTGACGGCACCGTGCCGTTCACCGACCTGGTGGATCAGGCGTGGCAGCAGGGCTTAACCGAGCCGGATCCGCGCGTTGACCTTGCCGGTAAAGACGTGATGCGCAAGCTGGTGATCCTGGCGCGTGAAGCGGGCTACGACATTGAGCCGGGTCAGGTACGCGTTGAGTCTCTGGTGCCTGCGGGCTGCGAGGAAGGATCTGTCGATCACTTCTTTGAGAACGGCGACGAGCTGAACGAGCAGATGGTGCAACGTCTGGAAGCGGCAAACGAGATGGGCCTGGTGCTGCGTTACGTGGCGCGCTTCGAGGCGAACGGTAAAGCGCGCGTGGGCGTGGAGGCGGTACGTCCTGAACATCCGCTGGCGGCGCTGCTGCCGTGCGATAACGTCTTCGCCATCGAAAGCCGCTGGTACCGCGATAACCCGCTGGTGATCCGTGGCCCGGGTGCGGGACGCGATGTGACCGCCGGAGCCATTCAGTCCGACATTAATCGCCTGGCTAAGCTACTGTAACCCCTCACCCTAACCCTCTCCCCTTAGGGGAGAGGGGACTGCTCGGTGCGGTCTTTCCCCCCTCGCCCCTTTGGGGAGAGGGCTGGGGTGAGGGGCCTTCTCACCCCCCATCATGAACGCCCTTCATCTTCCCTGAACAAACCTCACCGTTAATGTTGATTATTTCTGTTGACGTCATCCCGCTTTTCCGTCATTTTTACATCTGGACGTCTAAACGTATAGAAGTTCACAACACAACAAACAATGACACGCGAAAGATAGAGGTAAGGTATGAGCTTTTTTCACGCCAACCAGCGGGAAGCCCTGAATCAGAGCCTGGCCGAAGTAAACGGCCAGATTAACGTCTCTTTTGAATTTTTCCCGCCGCGCACCAGTGAAATGGAGCAAACCCTGTGGAGCTCTATCGATCGCCTGAGCAGCCTGAAGCCGAAGTTCGTCTCCGTAACCTACGGCGCCAACTCCGGTGAGCGTGACCGCACGCACAGCATCATTAAGGGCATTAAAGACCGAACCGGTCTGGAAGCGGCACCGCACCTCACCTGTATCGACGCCACCCCTGATGAACTGCGCGCGATTGCTCAGGACTACTGGAACAACGGCATTCGTCATATCGTTGCCCTGCGCGGCGACCTGCCGCCGGGGAGCGGTAAGCCGGACATGTACGCCACCGATCTGGTTGCCCTGCTGAAAGACGTTGCTGACTTTGATATTTCCGTTGCCGCTTACCCGGAAGTTCACCCGGAAGCGAAAAGCGCCCAGGCGGATCTGCTTAACCTGAAGCGTAAGGTGGACGCAGGTGCCAATCGCGCCATTACTCAGTTCTTCTTTGATGTGGAAAGCTATTTACGCTTTCGCGACCGCTGCGTCTCGGCGGGTATTGATGTCGAAATCATCCCTGGCATTCTGCCGGTCTCGAACTTCAAACAGGCGAAGAAATTCGCGGATATGACCAACGTGCGCATTCCGCTGTGGATGTCCAAAATGTACGAAGGTTTGGACGATGACCCGGAAACACGCAAGCTGGTGGGGGCCAATATCGCGATGGATATGGTGAAGATTTTAAGCCGTGAAGGGGTGAAGGATTTCCACTTCTATACGCTTAACCGCGCGGAGATGAGTTACGCCATTTGCCATACGCTGGGTGTCCGCCCGGTGTTATAAAGTAAAAAACCCTCATAAAGTGAGGGATTTTTACTCGAACAGAAAGTTAAAAGGTATTAGCTATCGAATCTGTGGATTAATTCAACTATCTCTTATCGCTAGTGGTGTATATCGTAACGGTAACACTGTAAAGGGAGCATAGCGATGAGCATGTCAGACGAGACCAATAACGCGGCATCCGCCGGCAAATGTCCGTTCCACCAGGGCGGCGTCGATCACAGCGCGGGTGCAGGTACCGGCAGCAAAGAGTGGTGGCCTAAACAACTCCGCATCGATTTACTTAATCAACACTCCAGCCGTTCAAACCCTCTGGGTGAAGACTTCGACTACCGCAAAGAATTCAGTAAGCTCGACTATTCCGCCCTTAAGGGCGATCTCAAAGCACTGTTAACCGACTCACAACCGTGGTGGCCTGCCGACTGGGGCAGCTATGCGGGCCTGTTTATCCGTATGGCCTGGCACGGTGCGGGTACCTATCGCTCCGTTGATGGTCGCGGCGGTGCCGGTCGCGGTCAGCAGCGTTTTGCGCCGCTGAACTCCTGGCCTGACAACGTCAGCCTGGATAAGGCTCGCCGTCTGCTGTGGCCAATTAAGCAAAAATACGGACAAAAAATCTCCTGGGCCGACCTGTTTATCCTCGCGGGTAACGTGGCGCTGGAGAACTCCGGCTTCCGCACCTTTGGTTTCGGTGCCGGGCGTGAAGACGTCTGGGAACCGGATCTGGACGTGAACTGGGGCGATGAAAAAGCCTGGCTGACTCACCGTGACCCGGAAGCGCTGGCGAAGCGCCCGCTGGCCGCCACAGAAATGGGCCTGATTTACGTTAACCCGGAAGGGCCAAACGCCAGTGGTGAACCGCTGTCTGCGGCGGCGGCGATCCGCGCTACCTTTGGCAACATGGGCATGAATGACGAAGAGACCGTTGCGCTTATTGCAGGCGGCCATACGCTCGGTAAAACGCACGGTGCAGGCGAAGCCACGCACGTGGGCACTGACCCTGAAGCGTCGCCTATTGAAGCGCAGGGCCTGGGCTGGGCCAGCACGCACGGCACCGGTATTGGCGCTGACGCCATCACCTCCGGGCTGGAAGTTATCTGGTCTCAAACCCCAACCCAGTGGAGCAACTATTTCTTCGAGAACCTGTTCAAATACGAATGGGTGCAGACGCGTAGCCCGGCGGGCGCAATACAGTTTGAAGCGGTGGATGCGCCGGAAATTATGCCTGACCCGTTCGACCCGTCGAAAAAACGCAAGCCAACCATGCTGGTCACCGACCTGACGCTGCGTTTTGATCCGGAATTCGAGAAAATTTCTCGTCGTTTCCTGAACGATCCGCAGGCCTTCAACGAAGCCTTTGCGCGCGCGTGGTTCAAGCTGACCCACCGCGATATGGGGCCAAAAGCGCGGTACATCGGCCCGGAAGTACCGAAAGAAGATCTGATTTGGCAGGATCCGCTGCCTCAGCCGGTGTTCCATCCGACGCAGGAAGATATTGAAAGCCTGAAAGCGGAAATCGCGGCCTCGGGTCTCTCCGTGAGCGAGCTGGTTTCCGTGGCCTGGGCGTCGGCATCGACCTTCCGCGGCGGCGACAAGCGTGGCGGCGCTAACGGCGCGCGTCTGGCGCTGGCACCTCAGCGCGACTGGGACGTTAACGCCGCGGCGGTGCGGGCATTACCGGCTCTGGAAGCGATCCAGCGCACCACCAACAAAGCGTCACTGGCCGATATCATTGTGCTGGCGGGTGTCGTGGGCGTTGAGCAGGCGGCGAAAGCGGCAGGCGTTTACGTCAACGTACCGTTCACTCCAGGTCGTGTGGATGCGCGTCAGGATCAGACGGATATCGAGATGTTTAACCTGCTCGAACCGATTGCCGACGGTTTCCGTAACTATCGCGCGCAGGTGGATGTGTCCACCACGGAGTCGCTGCTGATCGACAAAGCCCAGCAGTTGACCCTGACCGCGCCGGAACTGACGGTGTTGATCGGCGGTTTGCGCGTACTGGGTGCAAACTTCGATGGCAGCAAGAATGGCGTGTTTACTAACCGCGAGGGCGTGCTGAGCAACGACTTCTTCGTCAATCTGCTGGATATGAACACCCAGTGGAAAGCGACCGACGACTCAAACGAGCTGTTTGCCGGTAGCGATCGCGCCAGCGGGGAAGTGAAATATACCGCCACCCGCGCCGATCTGGTCTTCGGTTCCAACGCTGTCCTCCGCGCGCTGGCCGAAGTTTACGCCAGCAGCGATGCACAAGAGAAGTTCGTCCGCGACTTCGTTGCCGTATGGGCGCGAGTGATGGATTTGGATCGGTTTGACGTGAAGTAACCCTTGTGCCGGGTGGCGGCTACGCCTTACCCGGCCTACAAATTAAAGTGCCATGTAGGCCGGGTAAGCGCAGCGCTACCCGGTTTTTCTATTACTCCCACTCCTGCAAGAATCGCTGTCCATACTGGTCCGCCACCAGCAGCGCCGCATAGACCTGATCCGGCGTTACGCCGCCAGGCATGTTGTGAATGGTTTCCCCTTCGGCACAGGACGCCTCCGCGATCAGCCGCATTTTAGCCGGAATATCCTCTTTGATATTCAGCTGCGCCAGCGTAATTGGCAGCCCGACGCTATGGCACAGCGCCGCAACGGTTTCGATTTCTTCTACCGGCGCGTTCTCCAGTACCAGTTGCGTCAGCGTACCAAATGCCACTTTTTCACCGTGGTAGAAATGGTGCGCATCCGGCACCGCCGTCATGCCATTGTGAATGGCGTGTGCCGCCGCCAGCCCGCCACTTTCAAAGCCCACGCCGCTCAGATAGGTGTTGGCTTCAATAATGCGTTCCAGAGCAGGCGTCACCACGTGTTGTTCCGCCGCCAGCATCGCTTTCTCGCCCTCTTCAACCAGCGTGTTGTAGCACAGTTCAGCCAGCGCTAACGCTGCCTGCGTGCACTTGCCACCCGCCATGGTCGTGGCGCCGCTACGCGAACAGGCGCGCGCTTCAAACCAGGTTGCCAGGGCATCGCCAATCCCGGCGGCCAGCAGGCGCGCAGGTGCGCCCGCCACCACCCTGGTATCGACAATCACCATGTTCGGGTTGTGCGGCAGCATCAGGTAGCGATCGAACTCGCCGCTGTCGGTATAAATCACGGAAAGGGCACTGCACGGCGCATCGGTGGAGGCAATGGTCGGGGCAATAGCCACCGGCACGTCCATAAAGTGCGCCAGCGCTTTGGCGGTATCCAGCGTTTTTCCGCCCCCGATACCCAGCACCGCCAGGCAGTCGGTACTGTCGGCCAGTTTTTTCAGGCGATCGATTTCATTTTGCGAACATTCGCCGCCAAACGGTGCAATTTCGGCATGGAGTCCGGCTTTTTTAAAACTCTGACGCAGGGTTTCTTCGGCAAAACCCAGCACAAATTTATCGCCTACCACCAGCCAGCGAGCCGCCAGCGGCTTCAGGTAGTCGCCGAGACGAGTGAGAACATCAGCGCCCTGGATGTACTTCCCCGGCGATTGAATGATACGGTCCATAACATTTCTCCCTTAGAGGTTGAGGTTACCAAACGCGTTTTTCCAGTCCTGCTCGAACTTCTCTATGGCTGACTCTACCGCTGGCGTGCCGAGCATTTGTTGCGCTACGTCTAAGGGAAGCGTGATTGCCTCACATCCTGCCAACAGGCAATCCAGCGCCTGGCGCGGCGTTTTAAAGCTGGCAGCCAGCACCATGCTCTCTGGCGCATGCTGTTCCAGCAGGGATTGCAGTTCCTGTACCGTGCGAATGCCGTCACCGCCCTGCGCATCGACGCGGTTTACATACGGTGCGACATATTTCGCTCCTGCCAGCGCGGCCAGTAACCCCTGAGCGGCGCTGTAAACGGCGGTTCCCAGCGTGGTAATTCCCTCTTTCTTCAGCGCGTTAATCGCGATGAGCCCCTGTGCAGTGACGGGAATTTTTACCACGATGTCCGGCAGGGCATTGTTCAGCCGTTTTGCTTCCGCCACCATTCCTTCGGCGTCGCGGCTCATGGTTTGGGCAAACAGCCTGCCCTCCGGGCCGATAGCCTGCTGCAGGCGCGGCAACACCTCCCAGACAGATTCGCCGCTGGCGGCTACGATGCTTGGGTTGGTGGTCACGCCCGCAATGGGAAAAATGCGCGCCAGGCGTTCAACTTCTGCCACGTTGGCGGTATCCAGGTACAGTTCCATTATTTTTCCTTAAGTCAGAAAGGTTGAATAAAGGATACGGCGCACCCAGTCGCGGCGAATACAGGTCAATTTTGCCAAATACTGGATAAATGTAATGTCCCTGGCGAAGTGAGAGAGCGATCACAATGCTACTTTTTGGCGATCAGCTGGCTGTGATACTGGCGTCGATATTCGGAAGGGGAACGTTCAGTGTGCTTGCGAAAGAGACGGCAAAAGTAGTTACTGTCCGTAAATCCGCAGCTTGCAGCGATATCTTTGATTTTAAACTCGTAGCCTTTAAGAAGCTGACGCGCGTGCTCGAGGCGTGTTTGCGTAAGATATTCGTTGAACCCCACGCTGCCTGTTTTTTGAAAAAGATGAGAAAGGTAGTTCGGTGAAATATAAAACGCCTGCGCCACCGATTCACGGGTCAGTGCAGAGGCGTGATGTTCTTCGATGTAGTGACGAATCGCTTCAAATAATGCACGGCTGCGGCTGGCGGTATGGATATCGCTGCCCAGCAGATCGCGACAGTGGCTGAGCAAACTTAATACCACCAGTCTGGCCGTTTCCCGATCGTCTGGCTGCATTTGCAATTCAGCGAGCGTCTGCAAAAGGAATGCGCCCACTCGCGGCCCGCGTCTGGCAACCTGTTGCTGTTGCAAAAGCGTGTTGTCGCGCTCGAGCTGAAGAGTCAGTTGTTGCTTGCCGAAGCTAATGTTGAGCGAAAAGGCGGGTTGAAGCGGAATATTACCGGATGAAAAAAATAACGCTTCGCAGGCCGTATCAAAGCTAAGCACGAGGCAAGGTGACGTTCGGGGGAGCGGTTTAGCCGAAGGGGGGAAATGCACCTGACGCAGCGGCAAGGTGCCGTTGATCAGGTCATTCAGGATGTGGGGGATATCGTGGTGCATGGTGTGGATACCAGGGTATTGCCCGGCGACGCTGGCGCTTGCCGGGCCTACGAAAAGCCTATTGTAGGCCGGGTAAGCGTAAGCGCCACCCGGCAAAACCGATCAACCGGTGTTACGCATCCCCGCCGCAACGCCCGCAATCGTCACCATCAGCGCCTGTTCAACGCGCGGATCCGGCTCTTTACCTTCCTCTTCCGCCAGACGCGAACGGTGCAGCAGTTCAGCCTGTAAAACGTTCAGCGGGTCGGTGTAGATGTTACGCAGTTGGATAGACTCGGCGATCCACGGCAGGTCTTCCATCAGGTGGGAGTCGTTAGCGATATCCAGCACCACTTTGATGTCGCCTTCCAGCAGCTCGCGTAGCTCTTTACCCAGCGCCCACAGCTCGGGTTTCACCAGACGCTGATCGTAGTATTCCGCCAGCCACAGGTCGGCTTTCGAGAAGACCATCTCCAGCATGCCCAGACGGGTAGAGAAGAATGGCCAGTCGCGGCACATGGTTTCCAGTTCGCTCTGCTTACCGTCTTCCACCACTTTTTGCAGCGCCGCACCGGCACCCAGCCAGGCTGGCAGCATCAGACGGTTTTGCGTCCAGGCAAAGATCCACGGAATGGCGCGCAGGGATTCAACGCCGCCAGTAGGACGACGCTTGGCCGGGCGCGAGCCGAGCGGCAGTTTACCCAGCTCCTGCTCAGGCGTGGCTGAGCGGAAGTAAGGCACAAAGTCTTTGTTTTCACGCACGTAGCCGCGATACAGATCGCAGGAGATGTCAGACAGCTCGTCCATAATCCGGCACCAGGATTCTTTTGGCTCCGGCGGCGGCAGCAAGTTGGCTTCCAGGATCGCACTGGTATAGAGCGACAGGCTGCTGATGGTCACTTCCGGCAGGCCGTACTTGAAGCGGATCATCTCGCCCTGCTCGGTCACGCGCAGTCCGCCTTTCAGGCTTCCTGGTGGTTGGGAGAGCAGCGCCGCGTGTGCAGGCGCACCGCCACGACCAATTGAACCGCCGCGTCCGTGGAACAGGGTCAGTTCAATACCGGCTTTTTCGCAGGTTTTAATTAGCGCATCCTGCGCCTGATACTGCGCCCAGGAGGCTGCCATCACGCCCGCATCTTTCGCGGAGTCGGAATAGCCAATCATCACCATCTGCTTGCCCTGAATAAAGCCGCGATACCAGTCGATGTTCAGCAACTGGGTCATCACGTCGTTGGCGTTGTTCAGGTCGTCGAGAGTCTCAAACAGCGGTGCTACCGGCAGAGCGTAGTCGATGCCCGCTTCTTTCAGCAGAAGGTGAACGCCCAGCACGTCGGACGGGGTCTTCGCCATGGAGATCACATAGGCGGCCACCGATCCTTTCGGCGCATCCACGATCGCTTTACAGGTGTTGAGCACTTCGCGGGTGTCATTGCTTGGCTCCCAATTGCGCGGCAGCAGCGGGCGCTTGGAGTTCAGCTCGCGGATCAGGAACGCCTGTTTGTCGGCTTCGGACCAGCTTTCATAGTCGCCAATGCCGAGATAGCGGGTCAGCTCGCCCAGCGCTTCGGTATGACGGGTGCTTTCCTGACGGACGTCGATACGCACCAGCGGCACGCCGAAACACTTCACGCGGCGCAGGGTGTCGAGCAGCTCGCCATTGGCAATGATGCCCATCCCGCAGGCCTGAAGCGATTTATAACAGGCGTACAGCGGTTCCCAGAGCTGTTCGTTCTGGCTCAGCAGACCTTCCGGCTTCGGCAGGCGCTGGCCTTTCAGGCGCGCTTCCAGCCAGGCCTGCGTGGCCATCAGCTGACCGCGCAGTTTTTTCATCAGGAAACGGTACGGCTCACTGGCACCTTCTTCACCGGCCAGCGCGCGCAGTTCCGGCGTCGCTTCTACCATCGACAGCTCGGAGATCAGCACCTGAATATCTTTCAGGAACAGATCGGTTGCTTTCCAGCGGCTTAACAACAGGACATGACGGGTGATTTCCGCCGTCACGTTCGGGTTGCCGTCGCGGTCGCCGCCCATCCAGGAAGTGAAGCGAACCGGCACAAAGTCGACCGGCAGGCGATAGCCCAGATTTTCTTCCAGCTGTTCGTTCAGCTCGCGCAGGTAGTTTGGCACCCCTTCCCACAGGCTGTTTTCCACCACCGCAAAGCCCCATTTGGCTTCGTCGACCGGGCTTGGGCGATGCTTACGAATTTCATCGGTGTGCCAGGACTGAGCAATCAGCTGGCGCAGGCGGCGCATAAGCTGGTTACGTTCGTAGTCGGCAATGTCTTTGTTATCCAACTGCTTCAGACAGTTGTTCACTTCCACCATTTTGTGGATCAGCGTACGACGCGTGATTTCGGTTGGGTGTGCGGTCAGCACCAGCTCCAGCGAAAGGGATTCCACCGCTTTTTTGATGGTCGCTTCGTTGAGGTTGGGCTGGTCTTTGAGTTTACGAAGGGTGCGGGCAATGACTTCCGGGTTGCTGGCCGCTTCGCCTTTTGGCGAAATGCTGTGGTATTGCTCAGCGGTGTTTGCCAGGTTCAGAAACTGGCTGAAGGCGCGGGCAACGGGCAGTAGCTCATCATTAGAGAGGTTCTGCAAGGTGGTGAGCAGCTCCTGACGATTGGCCTCGTTACCGGCGCGGGAAGATTTGGACAGCTTGCGGATGGTTTCAACACGGTCGAGGATGTTCTCCCCCAACGCATCTTTGATGGTATCTCCAAGCACTTTGCCGAGCATACTGACATTACTACGCAACGCGGAATATTGTTCGTTCATAAAAACCCAGTCACCCCATCATTTTTGTTTATGCCCAGGCGAAAATTTTCTGGACATTATTTTGTCATCTCCCTTTATAAAGCCACGTAAAACCCCCGTCGTCAATTGCTGCGAAAACGGTTCAGCAGATGAATAAATGCGGGCAATTTACGAAATTTAATTCGTATTGCGTCAGATAAGAGATGCTTATGGGAATGTGACGGAGATCGCGGGATTTACTCCCCTCACCCTAACCCTCTCCCCAAAGGGGAGAGGGAACTTGAACACCCTCTCCCCTTTGGGGAGAGGGCAGGGTGAGGGGCCGTTTTAATGCCAGCAGAAGTGATGCACAACCTGGGTAATGAGTTCGCGGGTGGGCTTGATGAAGCGGGTTTCGAGATATTCGTCCGGCTGGTGGGCCTGGTTGATGGAGCCAGGGCCCAGAACCAGCGTCGGGCACAGGGTCTGAATAAACGGCGCTTCGGTACAGTAGTTCACCACGTCGGTTTTCTCCCCGAGCAGTTTTTCCACCACCTGAACCAGCTGGTGGTCAGGCGGGCATTCGTAGCCTGGAATCGGCGGATGCAGTTCGGAGACCGTCAGACGTCCCGGCCAGCGCTCGCTGACCGGTGCCAGCGCTTCGTTCAGTAAACCATCCAGATCGCTCAGCGTCATGCCCGGCAGAGGACGGATATCCATATGCAGTTCGCAGCAGGCGCAGATACGGTTGGACGCATCACCGCCGTGCAGGCTGCCGAGGTTCAGCGTCGGATACGGCACGGTGAACGCCTCGTAGTGATAGCGCTCTTTCAGATCGTCGCGCAGGGTCATGATGCGGCCAATCGCGTCATGCATCAGCTCAATGGCGTTCACGCCGCGCGCCGGATCGCTGGAGTGACCAGACTGGCCCAGCACGCGCACTGCGGTAGAAATATGGCCTTTGTGCGCCCGAATCGGTTGCAGAGAGGTAGGTTCACCGATGATCGCGCAGTCCGGGCGAATCGACGTGTTTTCAGAGAAATACCGTGCGCCTGCCATGCTGGTCTCTTCATCGGCGGTCGCCAGAATGTAGAGCGGCTTTTTCAGCGTTGTCACGTCCACGTCACGCAGCGCGTCGAGGATAAAAGCAAAGAAGCCTTTCATGTCCGCCGTGCCGAGACCGTAGAGCTTGTTGTCGTGCTCTGTCAGGGTGAACGGATCGCGGGTCCAGCGGCCATCGTCAAACGGCACGGTGTCAGTGTGACCAGCCAGCAGCAGGCCGCCAGCGCCATGTCCGGTGCTGGCGAGCAGGTTAAATTTGTGACGTGTTCCGGGGACGGGCTGAACCTCAACGTTAAACCCAAGATCGCTAAACCAACCCGCCAGCAGATTGATTAAAGACTCATTGCTCTGATCCAGCGCTTCTTCCGTTGCGCTGATGGACGGTGTGGCAATCAGGGCGCGGTAAATCTCGATAAATGGCGGTAAGTTCATTTTCATTGTTGACACACCTTAGGTCGTGATAGTATCAATATTCATGCAATAAATGTGAATAAAAATACATTAACGTTGAGCATAAAGGAACCCGATGTTGAATACGCTGATTGTAGGCGCTAGCGGTTATGCGGGCGCAGAGCTTGTAAGCTACGTGAATCGCCACCCACATATGACCATAACCGCTTTGACCGTGTCAGCGCAAAGCAATGATGCCGGAAAGTTAATTTCCGATTTGCATCCACAACTTAAGGGCGTGGTTGATTTGCCTTTGCAGGCCATGTCTGACATCAGCGAGTTTACCGACGGCGTTGACGTGGTGTTTTTAGCCACCGCACACGAGGTCAGTCACGACCTGGCGCCGCAGTTTCTGGCAGCCGGTTGCGTGGTCTTCGATCTCTCCGGCGCGTTTCGCGTAAACGACAGCGCGTTCTACGAAAAATATTACGGTTTCACCCATCAGCATCCGGATCTGCTTGAAAAAGCGGTGTACGGCCTGGCGGAGTGGAGCGCCGATAAACTGAAAGAAGCGAACCTGATTGCCGTGCCGGGCTGCTACCCGACGGCGGCGCAGCTCTCGCTGAAGCCATTGATCGACGCCGGTCTGCTGGATCTGCACCAGTGGCCGGTGATCAACGCCACCAGCGGCGTGAGCGGAGCAGGGCGCAAGGCCGCTATCTCCAACAGCTTCTGCGAAGTGAGCCTTCAGCCGTATGGCGTGTTCAATCACCGTCATCACCCTGAAATCACCACGCATCTGGGCGCGGAGGTGATTTTTACCCCGCACCTCGGCAGCTTCCCGCGCGGGATCCTCGAAACCATTACCTGCCGCCTGAAGCCGGGCGTGACCCAGGCGCAGGTGAGCGAGGCCTTCACGCAGGCATACGCGGATAAACCGCTGGTGCGTCTGTACGACAAAGGCGTGCCGGCATTGAAAAACGTGGTTGGCCTGCCGTTCTGCGACATCGGCTTTGCCGTGCAGGGCGAGCACCTGATTGTGGTCGCCGCGGAAGATAACTTACTCAAAGGCGCTGCCGCACAGGCAATGCAGTGTGCAAATATTCGTTTCGGCTTCCCTGAAACGCAGGCTCTTATTTAAGGTGTGATGATGAACCCATTAATTATCAAACTCGGTGGTGTACTGCTGGACAGCGAAGAAGCGCTGGAGCGCCTGTTTACCGCGCTGGTGAACTATCGTGAATCACATCAACGTCCGCTGGTGATTGTCCACGGCGGCGGCTGTGTGGTGGACGAGCTGATGAAAGGGCTCAACCTGCCGGTGATTAAGAAAAATGGCCTGCGCGTCACGCCTGCCGACCAGATTGACATTATTACTGGTGCGCTGGCGGGGACGGCGAACAAAACGCTGCTGGCGTGGGCGAAGAAGCACCACATCGCGTCCGTTGGTCTCTGTCTGGGCGATGGCGATAGCGTGAAAGTGACCCAGCTCGACGAAGCGCTTGGCCATGTTGGACTGGCGCAGCCAGGTTCGCCTAAGCTGATTAACACCCTGCTGGAAGGTGGTTTCCTGCCGGTGGTGAGCTCAATCGGCGTGACCGAAGAGGGCGAGCTGATGAACGTCAATGCGGACCAGGCGGCAACCGCGCTGGCGGCCACGCTGGGCGCAGACCTGATCCTGCTCTCCGACGTGAGCGGTATTCTGGACGGCAAAGGCCAGCGTATAGCGGAAATGACCGCCGCAAAAGCCGAACAGCTGATCGATCAGGGCATTATCACCGACGGCATGATCGTTAAGGTGAACGCGGCGCTGGATGCCGCGCGCACGCTGGGTCGTCCGGTGGATATCGCCTCCTGGCGTCACGCGGAGCAACTCCCGGCGCTGTTTAACGGTACGCCGATTGGTACGCGTATTCTGGCTTAAGATTCTGTGCCGGATGGCGCTTCGCTTATCCGGCCTACGTGAATTTTGTAGGCCCGGTAAGCGCAGCGCCACCGGGCAAAAATATCATCATTAAGGAAATTCGTTATGGCACTTTGGGGTGGGCGTTTTACACAGGCAGCGGATCAGCGGTTCAAACAGTTCAACGACTCTTTGCGCTTCGACTACCGCCTGGCCGAACAGGATATTGTCGGCTCTGTGGCCTGGTCCAAAGCGCTAGTGACCGTGGGCGTGCTGACCGCAGAGGAACAGCAGCAGCTGGAAGAGGCGCTGAATAATCTGCTGGAAGAGGTGCGTCTGGATCCGCAGCAAATCCTCCAGAGCGATGCCGAAGATATTCACAGCTGGGTGGAAGGCAAACTGATCGACAAAGTCGGCCAGCTGGGTAAAAAGCTCCATACCGGGCGTAGCCGTAATGACCAGGTGGCGACCGACCTGAAGCTGTGGTGTAAAGAGACCGTCGGCGAACTGCTGGCGGCGAATCGTCAGCTGCAGAGCGCGCTGGTGGACACTGCGCAGAACAATCAGGATGCGGTGATGCCGGGTTATACCCACCTGCAACGCGCACAGCCGGTGACCTTTGCGCACTGGTGTCTGGCCTACGTTGAGATGCTGGCGCGTGATGAGAGCCGTTTACAGGATACCTTAACGCGTCTGGACGTCAGCCCGCTGGGCAGCGGCGCGCTGGCCGGTACGGCTTATGAAATCGACCGTGAGCAGCTGGCAGGCTGGCTGGGCTTTGCTTCCGCCACCCGCAACAGCCTTGACAGCGTCTCTGACCGTGACCACGTGCTGGAGCTGCTGTCGAATGCCTCTATCGGGATGGTGCACCTGTCGCGCTTTGCCGAAGACCTGATCTTCTTTAACTCTGGCGAAGCGGGCTTCGTCGAGCTGTCCGACCGCGTGACGTCCGGCTCCTCCCTGATGCCGCAAAAGAAAAACCCGGATGCGCTGGAGCTGATCCGCGGCAAATGTGGCCGCGTGCAGGGCGCGCTGACCGGTATGATGATGACCCTGAAAGGGCTGCCGCTGGCATACAACAAAGACATGCAGGAAGACAAAGAGGGGCTGTTCGACGCGCTCGACACCTGGCTGGACTGTCTGCATATGGGCGCGCTGGTGCTGGACGGCATTCAGGTGAAACGTCCGCGCTGCCAGGAAGCGGCGCAGCAGGGCTATGCTAACTCAACTGAGCTGGCAGACTACCTGGTGGCGAAAGGCGTACCGTTCCGCGAGGCGCACCATATTGTGGGTGAAGCGGTAGTGGAAGCGATTCGTCAGGGTAAAGCCCTTGAAGAGCTGGCGCTTGCCGACCTGCAGAAATTCAGTGCGGTTATTGGGGAGGATGTCTACCCGATTCTGGCCCTGCAATCCTGCCTGGATAAGCGTGCGGCGAAAGGTGGAGTCTCGCCGAAGCAGGTGGCGCAGGCGATTACGGACGCGAAAAACCGGTTGGTTTGATTTGTGCGGGCTGGTGCCCTCACCCCGGCCCTCTTCCACAGGGAGAGGGAGAAAAACGGAGCCTGGCTTAGTGCCGGGCTTTTTTATACGCAAAAAAAAGCGGACCACGGGGTCCGCGAAAGTTCACGTTGGCTTTAGTTTTTCGAGTTTTGAGAGAAACTCGCTGACGGTGCGGGGTCGTTTTGGGTCAAACACGTGCCGCCTCGTCTATGTGATGTATTATTCAACAGAATGCTTGATAGGGATAATCGTTCGTTGCTATGCTATCTATCGCCATGAACTATCGTGGCGACGGAGGATGAATAATGAATATTCGTGATCTTGAATACCTGGTAGCGTTAGCTGAGCATCGCCATTTTCGCCGCGCGGCAGACTCCTGCCACGTCAGCCAGCCAACGCTGAGCGGTCAGATCCGCAAGCTGGAAGATGAGCTGGGCGTGATGCTGCTGGAGCGCACCAGTCGTAAGGTACTGTTCACGCAGGCAGGTCTGCTGCTGGTGGATCAGGCGCGCACCGTACTGCGCGAGGTCAAAGTGCTCAAGGAAATGGCAAGCCAGCAGGGGGAGGCGATGTCCGGCCCGCTGCATATTGGCCTGATCCCAACCGTTGGCCCGTATCTGTTGCCGCAAATCATTCCGCTGCTGCACCAGACGTTCCCGAAACTCGAAATGTACCTGCATGAAGCGCAAACCCATCAGCTGCTGGCGCAGTTAGACAGCGGCAAGCTCGACTGCGCGATCCTGGCGCTGGTCAAAGAGAGTGAAGCCTTTATTGAAGTACCGCTGTTCGATGAGCCGATGATGCTGGCGATCTATGAAGATCACCCGTGGGCGAACCGCGATCGCGTGCCGATGGCCGATCTGGCCGGAGAAAAGCTGCTGATGCTGGAAGACGGCCACTGTCTGCGCGATCAGGCGATGGGCTTCTGCTTCGAAGCGGGTGCAGATGAAGATACCCATTTCCGCGCAACCAGCCTGGAAACGCTGCGTAACATGGTCGCGGCGGGAAGTGGCATTACGCTGCTGCCTGCGCTGGCCGTGCCGCGCGAGCGTAAGCGTGATGGCGTGGTCTATCTGCCGTGTATTAAGCCAGAGCCGCGTCGCACGATCGGCCTGGTTTATCGTCCGGGTTCACCGCTGCGCAGCCGCTATGAGCAGCTGGCAGAGGCCATCCGTGGTGCAATGGATGGCCATTTCGACAACGCGTTAAAACAGGCGGTTTAAGCCGTTCAGCGCAGCTACCCGATAGGCTTCCGCCATGGTCGGGTAGTTAAAGGTGGTGTTAACGAAGTACTCGATGGTGTTGCCACCACCTTTTTGCTCCATGATCGCCTGGCCGATATGAATGATTTCCGCGGCACGTTCACCAAAGCAGTGAATACCGAGGATCTCTTTCGTCTCGCGATGGAACAGGATCTTCAGCGTACCCACGCTCATCCCCACAATTTGTGCGCGCGCCAGGTGTTTAAACTGGGCACGACCCACCTCGTAAGGCACCTTCATGGCCGTCAACTGCTGCTCGGTTTTGCCGACAGAACTGATTTCCGGGATGGTGTAGATGCCCGTCGGGATGTCCTCGATCAGATGCGCCGTCGCTTCACCTTTCACCAGCGCCTGTGCGGCGATGCGGCCCTGATCGTAAGCAGCGGAGGCCAGACTTGGGTAACCAATAACGTCGCCGACCGCGTAAACGTGCGGCAGCGCAGTCTGGTACATGCTGTTGACCTTGAGCTGACCGCGGCTGTCGGTTTCAAGCCCGATATTCTCCAGCTGCAATGAATCCGTGTTGCCGGTACGGCCGTTGGCATACAGCAGGCAGTCCGCCTTCAGCTTCTTACCAGATTTCAGGTGCATGATCACACCGTCGTCGCAGCCTTCGATTTTCTCGTACTCTTCGTTGTGGCGAATCACCACGCCACTGTTCCAGAAGTGGTAGGAGAGGGAATCTGACATCTCCTGATCGAGGAACGCCAGCAGCCGGTCGCGGGTGTTGATCAAATCAACTTTGACCTCCATTCCCCGGAAAATCGACGCATATTCACAGCCAATCACGCCCGCGCCATAGATGATCACATGGCGTGGCTCGTGGTGCAGGCTGAGGATGGAGTCGCTGTCGTAAATGCGTGGATGAGAGAAGTCCACGTCTGCCGGATGATATGGGCGCGATCCGCAGGCAATCACAAATTTTTCAGCGGTGAGCGTCTCAACCGAACCGTCGTGGCACTCCAGCGCCAGGGTGTGTTCATCCACAAAATGCGCGTTACCCTGCAGAATTTCACAGTGGTTGCGCTCATAGAAACCCTGACGCATGCGCGTCTGCTGGTTAATGACCGTGTCTGCGTGATTCAGGATATCGGCAAAGGAAGAACGAAGAAGTCGGGAGTGGTCGCTGTAAAGAGGGTTCTGGTTAAATTCGATAATGCGGCTAACGGCGTGGCGGAGGGCTTTCGAAGGGATGGTGCCCCAATGGGTGCAACCGCCGCCGACATTATGGTAGCGCTCAATAACCGCTACTCTGGCTCCCTGTTTTACCAGACCCATAGCAGCACCTTCGCCGCCGGGGCCGGAACCAATAACTATTGCGTCGTAATCGTAGGAATGTGGCATGGCAAGGCTTACCTGTTCTTATACATAAAAGCAACAGAATCATAACATCATTGCCTGGGTAACCCAATTATCGTTGTGCTTTTTTCGGGCAGTGGAGCACAAACCGCGCGTAAACAATCATTCACAAAGCCAGGTAAACAGATTAATTTTATTCTCTGGTATAGTGCCAACGGGCCTTTGGAAGGATTCAACTATCGTGATGGGCGTAAGAGCACAACAAAAAGAGAAAACCCGGCGTTCGCTGGTGGAAGCCGCATTCAGTCAACTGAGTGCTGAGCGGAGTTTTGCCAGTTTAAGCCTGCGCGAAGTGGCGCGCGAGGCCGGGATTGCGCCAACGTCCTTCTATCGTCATTTCCGTGATGTGGATGAACTGGGCCTGACCATGGTCGACGAGAGCGGTTTGATGCTGCGCCAGCTTATGCGTCAGGCGCGTCAGCGTATTGCCAAAGGCGGCAGCGTGATCCGCACCTCCGTGTCGACATTTATGGAATTTATCGGCAATAACCCTAACGCGTTTCGCCTTTTGCTGCGCGAGCGCTCTGGCACGTCGGCGGCGTTTCGTGCCGCCGTCGCGCGTGAAATTCAGCATTTCATCGCGGAACTTGCCGACTATCTTGAACTCGAAAACCATATGCCGCGTGCGTTTACGGAAGCACAGGCCGAGGCGATGGTGACCATTGTTTTCAGCGCGGGTGCCGAAGCGCTGGATGTCAGCATTGAGCAACGTAAGCAACTCGAAGAGCGACTGGTATTGCAGCTGCGAATGATTTCTAAAGGTGCTTACTACTGGTATCGCCGTGAACAAGAGAAGTTGGCACATCAAAACGATGAGTGAAGGTGAGTAATGAAACAGTCAGGTCAGGATAAAGGAACGCTGTTGCTGGCATTGATCGCTGGCTTATCCATCAATGGTACGTTTGCGGCGGTTTTCAGCTCAATTGTACCGTTCTCGATTTTCCCGATTATCGCGCTGGTGCTGACGGTGTATTGCCTGCATCAACGTTATCTGAATCGCACCATGCCGGTTGGGTTACCGGGGCTGGCCGCAGCCTGTTTTATTCTGGGTGTACTGTTGTACAGCACCGTCGTGCGTGCAGAGTATCCGGATATCGGTTCTAACTTCCTGCCTGCGGTGCTGTCTGTGGCGCTGGTGTTCTGGATTGGCTCGCGCATGCGTAGCCGCAAGAGCCAGTTACCAGAGTAAAGGGTTTTGTCATTGTAGGCCGGATAAGCGAAGCGCCATCCGGCTTTTTTGGCAGGTGGCGCTTCGCTTACCTGCCCTACAAGGCCCACATTACTTCGCCGTGAGCAGTACGCCGCACTCCATATGGTGCGTATATGGGAACTGATCGAACAGCGCCAGACGTTCAACCTTGTGCGTCTGGCTTAATGTTTCCAGATTCTTGCACAGCGTCTCCGGGTTACAGGA
Source organism: Enterobacter sp. DSM 30060 (assembly GCF_013375955.1). Classification (NCBI taxonomy): domain Bacteria; kingdom Pseudomonadati; phylum Pseudomonadota; class Gammaproteobacteria; order Enterobacterales; family Enterobacteriaceae; genus Enterobacter; species Enterobacter sp. DSM 30060. The sequence goes on along the minus strand of NZ_CP056118.1, from coordinate 1,571,961 downwards.
GATGTACAAAATACGCGGGTACGCCTGCACCATCTTCTCGGTTTCGCTGTCCAGGCCACTGCGCGGCGGATCGACAAAAATTGTCTCACACTGGTAGCTCTTCAAATCAATCCCTTGCAGGCGGTTAAACTCACGTACGCCGTTCATCGCCTGGGTAAACTCTTCTGCCGCCATACGAATGATCTGCACATTATCAATATGGTTAGCGGCGATGTTGTACTGCGCGGCGGCCACCGACGGTTTGGCGATTTCCGTCGCCAGCACGCGTTCGAAGTTACGCGCCAGCGCCAGCGAGAAGTTGCCGTTACCGCAGTAGAGCTCCAGCAGATCGCCCGTCGACCCTTCCGTCGCATTCAGCGCCCACTCCAGCATCTGCACGTTCATTGCCGCATTCGGCTGGGTGAAGCTGTTCTCCACCTGACGGTAAACCATCTCTTTTCCTGCCACCGGCAAACGCTCGTCGATGTAATCCTGGTCCAGCATGATTTTGGTTTTGGTCGCGCGGCCAATCAGGTGCACGTTGATGTTCTGCGCGCGCAGCGCATCGCGCAGGGCTTCTGCCTGCTCGCGCCATTCGTCGGTCAGCGCTTTGTGATAGAGCAGAGAGACAATGGCCTGATTGCTTTGGGTGGTCAGGTAGTCAATCTGGAACAGCTTGTTGCGCAGCACCGGATTAGTGCGCACACCGTCGATCATCAGCGTCATTAGCTGGTTGATAAGCTCACTCGCCGCCGGGAAACTGTCTACGCGAATCCGGGATTTCGTCTGCTGATCGAAAATGATGTGGTACAGGTCATCGCCATCGTGCCAGATGCGAAACTCAGCGCGCATACGGTAGTGGCTGACCGGAGAACGAAACACCTCGGGAACGGGCGCGTTGAAAGGCGTCATCATACTTTGCAGGCGGACAACTTTTTCTGCCAGCTGTGCGTCGTACTGTTCTGTCGGGAGGTGTTCGGGGGTCATGATGCGTCCTGAGTGATAAAGAATTACGCGGGGATTGTAGGGATTGTGCAGTGGATGTCCAGATTTAATGGCTAATAGCTATCTGGACATCTATACGTGTCTAATTGTAGCATTCTGTTTCCGGTCTCCTGAGAGTGAAAAGGGAATCCAGTGCAAATCTGGAGCTGACGCGCAGCGGTAAAGACTGGCGGGATGAGAGTTGTAGACACTGTGAAAACGGGAAGTCTTCATCCGTATAACGCCACCCAGCCCGAAGACCTGCCGGGATCACGTCGCATTTGGTTTCATCATCGCGTGCTATCGATGAGGCCTGCGGCATCCTTCTTATATTGTGGATGCTTTAACAATGATTAAAAAAGTATCGCTGTTGACGGCGTTTTCCGTCACGGCATTTTCGGGCTGGGCGCAGGAAAGCGCCGACTCGTTGGTGGTGACAGCAAACCGTTTCGAACAACCTGAAAAATCTGTTCTGGCTGCGACTTCTGTCGTGACGCGGGCCGATATCGACCGCTGGCAATCCACCACGGTTCTGGATGTCATGCGTCGCCTGCCTGGCGTAGATACGGCACAAAATGGCGGGATGGGGCAGCTCTCTTCTCTCTTTATACGCGGTACGAACTCCAGCCATGTCCTGATTCTCGTCGACGGGATCCGTCTTAACCAGGCGGGCGTCACGGGGTCGTCCGATCTCAGCCAGTTTCCGATCTCCCTGGTGCAGCGCATCGAATATCTTCGTGGACCGCGTTCGGCGGTGTACGGCTCGGATGCGATCGGTGGTGTAGTCAACATTATCACTACGCGTGCGAAGGATGGCACAACGCTGAATGCTGGCGTTGGGACACACGGCTTCCAGAATTATGGTGGCAGCACCCAGCAAACATTGGGTGAAAGTACGCGCGTTACGCTGGCGGGGGATTACACCTACACAAAAGGCTTTGACGTCGTTGCTGACGGTAATAACGGCGGCCTTGCCCAGACCGATCGCGACGGCTTTATGAATAAAACGCTCTACGGCGCACTGGAGCATGCTTTCTCTGAGCAATGGAGTGGTTTCGTTCGCGGCTATGGTTACAGCAACCGTACCGCCTATGACGGCTATTACAGTTCATTTACCCCTGATGTGCTGGTTGATACCCGCCAACTCTATAGCCAGACCTGGGATGCCGGATTGCGGTTTAACCGGGATGTTTTCCATTCACAGTTGCTCTCCAGCTACAGTCACAGCAAAGATTACAATTACGATCCGCACCTTGGACGCTATGACTCCACAGCAACCCTGGATGAAATCAAACAGTACAATGTTCAGTGGACCAACTCAGTTGACGTGGGACATGGCAACATCGGCGCGGGCGTTGACTGGCAGAAACAGAGCACCGAGCCGGGTACCAACTACGTAACCAACGCCTATGACCTGCGTAACACTGGCGTCTACCTGACTGGGTTGCAGCAGTTTGGAGATTTCACTCTGGAGGCGGCGGCCCGCAGCGATGACAACTCTCAGTTTGGTCGCCATGGTACCTGGCAAAGTAGCGCAGCCTGGGAGTTCGTTGACGGTTACCGCTTCATAGCCTCTTATGGCACGGCCTATAAAGCGCCGAATCTGGGTCAGCTCTATGGCTTCTACGGCAATACCCATCTTGATCCTGAAGAGAGCAAACAGTGGGAAGGGGCGTTTGAAGGCCTGACGGCAGGCGTAAGCTGGCGCGTATCCGGCTATCGTAATGACGTTGATAATCTCATCGACTTCAACAATAACCTGCAGCAATATTACAACGTCGGCAAAGCACGCATTAAAGGTGTAGAAGCGACAGCGTCGTTTGATACGGGTCCGTTGACGCATACTGTGGGCTACGACTATGTGGATGCCCGCAATGCGGCAACCAATCAACTTCTGGACCGTCGTGCTAAACAGCAGGTGAAATATCAGCTTGATACGCAGATCTATGATGTTGACTGGAGCCTGACGTATCACTATCTCGGCACGCGCTACGACACCGACTTTGGAACCTATCCGTCAGAGAAAGTTAAAATGGGCGGCGTCAGCCTGTGGGACGTCGCGGTTTCATATCCTGTCACCTCACATCTCACAGTTCGTGGTAAAATAGCCAACCTGTTCGATAAAGATTACGAGACAGTTTATGGCTACCAAACTGCAGGACGGGAATACACCTTGTCTGGCAGCTACACCTTCTGATCCGCGTCCCACCGTGCTGGTGTTTGATTCCGGCGTCGGTGGGCTTTCGGTCTATGATGAGATTCGGCAGCTCCTGCCGGATCTCCATTACATCTACGCCTTCGATAACGTCGCGTTCCCGTATGGGGAAAAGAGTGAAGACTTTATCGTTGAGCGTGTGATTGAAATCGTCACCGCGGTACAAAAGCGCTATCCCCTGGCGCTGGCGGTTATTGCCTGTAATACGGCAAGCACGGTCTCTCTTCCTGCCCTGCGCGAAAAATTCCCGTTCCCGGTTGTGGGCGTTGTCCCGGCAATCAAACCTGCGGCGCGTCTGACGGCGAACGGTATCGTGGGGTTGCTGGCGACACGCGGTACGGTAAAACGTCCTTATACGCGTGAGCTTATTGAGCGCTTTGCCAATGAATGCCAGATCGCCATGCTCGGCTCCGCGGAGCTGGTGGAAATGGCGGAAGCGAAACTGCACGGCGAGGCGGTATCGCTTGAAGAGCTGCGTCGCATTCTGCGTCCATGGCTGCGGATGCAGGAACCACCGGATACGGTTGTTCTCGGCTGCACCCATTTCCCGCTATTACAGGAAGAGCTGTTAAAGGTTTTGCCTGAAGGGACCCGGCTGGTGGATTCCGGTGCTGCGATTGCGCGTCGGACGGCCTGGCTACTGGAGCACGAGGCGCCGGATGCGAAATCAGCGGATGCGAACATCGCTTTCTGTATGGCGATAACAAAAGAAACCGAACAACTTTTGCCCGTTTTACGTCGTTATGGCTTCGAAACGCTCGAAAAACTGGCGCTGTAGCACGGTTTTGAGCAAAAAAGAGACGGTTGAACGTTTTTTTTCAAAGAGGGGTTGTCAACGTCTGAGAACTCCCTATAATGCGCCTCCACTGACACGGAACAACGGCTTACAAGCCGCCGGGACAGCGGGGTTCAGAGATGAACGCCAACAGAGAAAAGTGAAAATAATTGCTTGACTCTGAATGAGGAAAACGTAATATACGGGACCTCGCAACGGTGAGCGAAAGCCGCGTTGCACTGCTCTTTAACAATTTATCAGACAATCTGTGTGGGCACTCAAAGTGACATGGATTCTTAATGTCCTCGGACACTAAATGAATACCAAGTCTCAACGAGTGAACACGTAATTCATTACGAAGTTTAATTCATTGAGCATCAAACTTTTAAATTGAAGAGTTTGATCATGGCTCAGATTGAACGCTGGCGGCAGGCCTAACACATGCAAGTCGAACGGTAACAGGAAGCAGCTTGCTGCTTCGCTGACGAGTGGCGGACGGGTGAGTAATGTCTGGGAAACTGCCTGATGGAGGGGGATAACTACTGGAAACGGTAGCTAATACCGCATAACGTCGCAAGACCAAAGAGGGGGACCTTCGGGCCTCTTGCCATCGGATGTGCCCAGATGGGATTAGCTAGTAGGTGGGGTAACGGCTCACCTAGGCGACGATCCCTAGCTGGTCTGAGAGGATGACCAGCCACACTGGAACTGAGACACGGTCCAGACTCCTACGGGAGGCAGCAGTGGGGAATATTGCACAATGGGCGCAAGCCTGATGCAGCCATGCCGCGTGTATGAAGAAGGCCTTCGGGTTGTAAAGTACTTTCAGCGGGGAGGAAGGCGACAGGGTTAATAACCCTGTCGATTGACGTTACCCGCAGAAGAAGCACCGGCTAACTCCGTGCCAGCAGCCGCGGTAATACGGAGGGTGCAAGCGTTAATCGGAATTACTGGGCGTAAAGCGCACGCAGGCGGTCTGTCAAGTCGGATGTGAAATCCCCGGGCTCAACCTGGGAACTGCATTCGAAACTGGCAGGCTAGAGTCTTGTAGAGGGGGGTAGAATTCCAGGTGTAGCGGTGAAATGCGTAGAGATCTGGAGGAATACCGGTGGCGAAGGCGGCCCCCTGGACAAAGACTGACGCTCAGGTGCGAAAGCGTGGGGAGCAAACAGGATTAGATACCCTGGTAGTCCACGCCGTAAACGATGTCGACTTGGAGGTTGTGCCCTTGAGGCGTGGCTTCCGGAGCTAACGCGTTAAGTCGACCGCCTGGGGAGTACGGCCGCAAGGTTAAAACTCAAATGAATTGACGGGGGCCCGCACAAGCGGTGGAGCATGTGGTTTAATTCGATGCAACGCGAAGAACCTTACCTACTCTTGACATCCAGAGAACTTAGCAGAGATGCTTTGGTGCCTTCGGGAACTCTGAGACAGGTGCTGCATGGCTGTCGTCAGCTCGTGTTGTGAAATGTTGGGTTAAGTCCCGCAACGAGCGCAACCCTTATCCTTTGTTGCCAGCGGTTAGGCCGGGAACTCAAAGGAGACTGCCAGTGATAAACTGGAGGAAGGTGGGGATGACGTCAAGTCATCATGGCCCTTACGAGTAGGGCTACACACGTGCTACAATGGCGCATACAAAGAGAAGCGACCTCGCGAGAGCAAGCGGACCTCATAAAGTGCGTCGTAGTCCGGATTGGAGTCTGCAACTCGACTCCATGAAGTCGGAATCGCTAGTAATCGTGGATCAGAATGCCACGGTGAATACGTTCCCGGGCCTTGTACACACCGCCCGTCACACCATGGGAGTGGGTTGCAAAAGAAGTAGGTAGCTTAACCTTCGGGAGGGCGCTTACCACTTTGTGATTCATGACTGGGGTGAAGTCGTAACAAGGTAACCGTAGGGGAACCTGCGGTTGGATCACCTCCTTACCTTAAAGAACCTGCCTTTGTAGTGCTCACACAGATTGTCTGATGAAAAACAGCAGTAAAAAATCTCTGCAGGCTTGTAGCTCAGGTGGTTAGAGCGCACCCCTGATAAGGGTGAGGTCGGTGGTTCAAGTCCACTCAGGCCTACCAAACTCCTTTTAAAGGATGAGCGGTACAGAGATTACAAACGATGGGGCTATAGCTCAGCTGGGAGAGCGCCTGCCTTGCACGCAGGAGGTCTGCGGTTCGATCCCGCATAGCTCCACCATCCTTTACTGCGAACACAAGAAAACTTCAGAGTGAACCTGAAAAGGTGCACTGCGAAGTTTTGCTCTTTAAAAATCTGGATCAAGCTGAAAATTGAAACGACACATCTTTAATGGTGTGTTCGAGTCTCTCAAATTTTCGCAATCAGAAGTGAAACATCTTCGGGTTGTGAGGTTAAGCGACTAAGCGTACACGGTGGATGCCCTGGCAGTCAGAGGCGATGAAGGACGTGCTAATCTGCGAAAAGCGCCGGCGAGGTGATATGAACCTTTGACCCGGCGATGTCCGAATGGGGAAACCCAGTGCAATTCGTTGCACTATCGTTAACTGAATACATAGGTTAACGAGGCGAACCGGGGGAACTGAAACATCTAAGTACCCCGAGGAAAAGAAATCAACCGAGATTCCCCCAGTAGCGGCGAGCGAACGGGGAGCAGCCCGGAGTCTGAATCAGCTTGTGTGTTAGTGGAACGGTCTGGAAAGTCCGACGGTACAGGGTGATAGTCCCGTACACGAAAGCACACATGCTGTGAACTCGAAGAGTAGGGCGGGACACGTGGTATCCTGTCTGAATATGGGGGGACCATCCTCCAAGGCTAAATACTCCTGACTGACCGATAGTGAACCAGTACCGTGAGGGAAAGGCGAAAAGAACCCCGGCGAGGGGAGTGAAAAAGAACCTGAAACCGTGTACGTACAAGCAGTGGGAGCCTCTTTATGGGGTGACTGCGTACCTTTTGTATAATGGGTCAGCGACTTATATTCTGTAGCAAGGTTAACCGTATAGGGGAGCCGAAGGGAAACCGAGTCTTAACTGGGCGTTAAGTTGCAGGGTATAGACCCGAAACCCGGTGATCTAGCCATGGGCAGGTTGAAGGTTGGGTAACACTAACTGGAGGACCGAACCGACTAATGTTGAAAAATTAGCGGATGACCTGTGGCTGGGGGTGAAAGGCCAATCAAACCGGGAGATAGCTGGTTCTCCCCGAAAGCTATTTAGGTAGCGCCTCGTGAACTCATCTTCGGGGGTAGAGCACTGTTTCGGCTAGGGGGCCATCCCGGCTTACCAACCCGATGCAAACTACGAATACCGAAGAATGTTATCACGGGAGACACACGGCGGGTGCTAACGTCCGTCGTGAAGAGGGAAACAACCCAGACCGCCAGCTAAGGTCCCAAAGTCATGGTTAAGTGGGAAACGATGTGGGAAGGCACAGACAGCCAGGATGTTGGCTTAGAAGCAGCCATCATTTAAAGAAAGCGTAATAGCTCACTGGTCGAGTCGGCCTGCGCGGAAGATGTAACGGGGCTAAACCATGCACCGAAGCTGCGGCAGCGACACTATGTGTTGTTGGGTAGGGGAGCGTTCTGTAAGCCGTTGAAGGTGTCCTGTGAGGGGTGCTGGAGGTATCAGAAGTGCGAATGCTGACATAAGTAACGATAAAGCGGGTGAAAAGCCCGCTCGCCGGAAGACCAAGGGTTCCTGTCCAACGTTAATCGGGGCAGGGTGAGTCGACCCCTAAGGCGAGGCCGAAAGGCGTAGTCGATGGGAAACAGGTTAATATTCCTGTACTTGGTGTTACTGCGAAGGGGGGACGGAGAAGGCTATGTCAGCCGGGCGACGGTTGTCCCGGTTTAAGCATGTAGGCGGAGGTTCCAGGTAAATCCGGTACCTTATTAACGCTGAGGTGTGATGACGAGGCACTACGGTGCTGAAGTGATAAATGCCCTGCTTCCAGGAAAAGCCTCTAAGCATCAGGTAACACGAAATCGTACCCCAAACCGACACAGGTGGTCAGGTAGAGAATACCAAGGCGCTTGAGAGAACTCGGGTGAAGGAACTAGGCAAAATGGTGCCGTAACTTCGGGAGAAGGCACGCTGATATGTAGGTGAAGTCCCTGCGGACGGAGCTGAAATCAGTCGAAGATACCAGCTGGCTGCAACTGTTTATTAAAAACACAGCACTGTGCAAACACGAAAGTGGACGTATACGGTGTGACGCCTGCCCGGTGCCGGAAGGTTAATTGATGGGGTTAGCGGCAACGCGAAGCTCTTGATCGAAGCCCCGGTAAACGGCGGCCGTAACTATAACGGTCCTAAGGTAGCGAAATTCCTTGTCGGGTAAGTTCCGACCTGCACGAATGGCGTAATGATGGCCAGGCTGTCTCCACCCGAGACTCAGTGAAATTGAACTCGCTGTGAAGATGCAGTGTACCCGCGGCAAGACGGAAAGACCCCGTGAACCTTTACTATAGCTTGACACTGAACACTGGTCCTTGATGTGTAGGATAGGTGGGAGGCTTTGAAGCGTGGACGCCAGTCTGCGTGGAGCCAACCTTGAAATACCACCCTTTAATGGCTGGTGTTCTAACGTAGACCCGTAATCCGGGTTGCGGACAGTGTCTGGTGGGTAGTTTGACTGGGGCGGTCTCCTCCCAAAGAGTAACGGAGGAGCACGAAGGTTGGCTAATCCTGGTCGGACATCAGGAGGTTAGTGCAATGGCATAAGCCAGCTTGACTGCGAGCGTGACGGCGCGAGCAGGTGCGAAAGCAGGTCATAGTGATCCGGTGGTTCTGAATGGAAGGGCCATCGCTCAACGGATAAAAGGTACTCCGGGGATAACAGGCTGATACCGCCCAAGAGTTCATATCGACGGCGGTGTTTGGCACCTCGATGTCGGCTCATCACATCCTGGGGCTGAAGTAGGTCCCAAGGGTATGGCTGTTCGCCATTTAAAGTGGTACGCGAGCTGGGTTTAGAACGTCGTGAGACAGTTCGGTCCCTATCTGCCGTGGGCGCTGGAGAATTGAGGGGGGCTGCTCCTAGTACGAGAGGACCGGAGTGGACGCATCACTGGTGTTCGGGTTGTCATGCCAATGGCACTGCCCGGTAGCTAAATGCGGAAGAGATAAGTGCTGAAAGCATCTAAGCACGAAACTTGCCCCGAGATGAGTTCTCCCTGAGACTTTAAGTCTCCTGAAGGAACGTTGAAGACGACGACGTTGATAGGTCGGGTGTGTAAGCGCAGCGATGCGTTGAGCTAACCGATACTAATGAACCGTGAGGCTTAACCTTACAACGCCGAAGCTGTTTTGGCGAAGAGAGACAGACACGATTTTCAGCCTGATACAGATTAACAGAATTTGCCTGGCGGCTTTAGCGCGGTGGTCCCACCTGACCCCATGCCGAACTCAGAAGTGAAACGCCGTAGCGCCGATGGTAGTGTGGGGTCTCCCCATGTGAGAGTAGGGAACTGCCAGGCATCAAATTAAGTAGTAAGCCGGTGCATTAATCCGGTGGTTACAGAAGTATTCGGTGGAGCGGTAGTTCAGTCGGTTAGAATACCTGCCTGTCACGCAGGGGGTCGCGGGTTCGAGTCCCGTCCGTTCCGCCACTTATTAAGACATTAAGCCTGCCCAAAGGGCAGGCTTAATGGCAAAAAAATTTAGGGGCGTAGCTCAGTTGGTAGAGCACCGGTCTCCAAAACCGGGTGTCGCGAGTTCGAGTCTCTCCGCCCCTGCCATATAGAATCCTTTGCTTCGGCAAAGGATTTTTTTTGCCTGTAAAACGGCTCAACACCTTCCTGAAGAATAAGCAGCCTGCGTTTCCGCAGGCTTTTGCGTTAATCCAGTATGCTGGTTTTTAACAGATCTTTTATCTGCGACTGCTTATCGCTGTTTTGCAGCCAAATGGCATACAGCGGCCTGGAGAGCGTTGTTGAATCGGTGACAACATGGAGTGCAGGTTTATTATCCGCCCAGCGAACAGGTAACCATGTACAGCCTTTCAGTGTGGGAAGATGCTGGCATGCGATCTCCGCAGAGCTTGTCGTGAGTTGCGGGATATCATCGCTGGCAATTAACCCCGTCTCGTGCTGCTGAAAATCAGGCCCCCATTCCAGGCGTAAATAATTCAGGTCGGCCTTCATCATTGCAGGCTCGGATGCATAGAGCGCCAGGCTAAACTGTCCAACAATCTGGCTGCTAAATTCATCCATCTTGGGGGCTTCTGTGGTGATCAGCAGATCAAGCTGCCGCTCGTGGAGTTGCTTAACCAGCGACTGGCGTTGCGCAATCCTCGCCTCAAATTGCAGATGGTTGTGTGTGCGATATAGCCGCATAAGCCACTGGCTGAGCATGCATTCCCATAGTGAAGCGCTGGCACCGATCGAGAATTCATTATGCCGGGATGTGTGCGCAACCTCCTTTCGCGCTGCCTGCCAGGTATTCATCAGGGTTTCTGCATAAGGCAATAGCTTTTCACCGGCCGGGGTTAGACGAATATTGTTGCGATGGCGGGTAAAAAGGTTCACACCCAGTTGATTTTCCAGCTGTCGAATACGAAAACTGACTGCTGACTGCGTCAGGTAGAGGGCTTCAGCTGCTCGCCCAAAGTGTCGCGTTCTGCTCACTTCGAGGAAAGTTTTTAGCAATTCCGTATCCACATCTTTCTCCACAAAATTATTTGTCGTTATGATTTAAATGTTTTGTTTTACACTCTGTCAAGCGTAACTAATACTCCGCGCCATAAATAGCTCGGCCAAAGAATTAGGAGCGTGTAGGATGGCGGAAAGCTTTACGACGACTAATCGTTTTTTCGATAATAAACATTATCCGCGCGGGTTCTCTCGTCACGGCGATTTCACTATCAAAGAAGCTCAACTTCTTGAGCGCCATGGTTATGCCTTTAACGAGCTGGATCTGGGTAAGCGCGAACCGGCAACCGAAGATGAAAAACAGTTTGTCTCTGTTTGTCGTGGTGAGCGTGAGCCGCAGTCTGATGCAGAACGTGTATGGATCAAGTATATGGCTCGCATTAAGCGTCCTAAGCGTTTCCATACGCTGTCTGGCGGCAAGCCGCAGATGGAAGGTGCAGAAGACTACACCGAGTCTGACGATTAAGAAGAGAAGGGGCTACGGCCCCTTTTTTATGCCAGCATTTTTTGCAGATGCAACAGCAGCCGATCGATCGCACGGTAGCTTAATGCCTCCTGCAAATGTCGCCTCTCTATTCTGGGGCAGCCCTCCACGTCAGCGACCGTGCGCGCAACTTTCAACAAACGCTGCCACGCGCGAATGGATAGCCCAAACCGCGTCAGTGTCTCTTCCAGCCAGCCTGCATCTTCGGCGTTGAGAGAGCAAAACTGTCGGATCCCGCTGTTATCCAGCCGGGCATTCAGCCTGTTCTGACGAGCATACTGCCGCGCCTGAGCCGCAATAACCCGTTCTCGCACCACTGCTGAGCTTTCGCCTTTGATACCGGTTTGCCTCAGCAGACCGGGCGGTGGCAGGGGGATCTCGAGAGATAAATCAAAACGGTCGAGGAAGGGGCCGGACAGCTTACTCAGATAGCGCAGCGTCTGCTCCGGCGTACAGCGGTTATGGTTGCCCTGATAATGGCCCGTTGGGCTAGGGTTCATCGCGGCGACCAGCTGAAACTGCGCAGGGTAGCTTATTTTGGCGCGTGTACGAGACAGATGGATTTCGCCGGATTCAATCGGCTCCCGCAACGCATCCAGCACGCGGCGTTCAAACTCTGGCAATTCATCCAGGAACAGAATGCCGTTGTGTGCCAGTGAGATTTCACCCGGTCCGGGAATTGAGCCCCCGCCCACCATCGCGGTAAGAGACGCACTGTGGTGTGGCGAGCGGAAAGGACGGCGGCGCCACTGTTTATGCAGCGATATTGAACTGACCAGGCTAAATATCGCGGCGCTTTCCAGCGCTTCGTGATTATTGAGGGGGGGCAGCAGGCCGCTCAACCTGCTCGCCAGCATCGTTTTCCCCGTGCCTGGCGGACCTATCAGTAGCAGGTTATGCCCACCCGCGGCCGTTATTTCTAACGCCCGTTTACCCTGTTCCTGACCCATAATATCGCTGAGGTCATCGGGAGAATCTGCCACTACCTCCTCATTCTCCTGCGGCTCGGCAAGCTCGTGTCGGCCTTCCAGCCAGGCGCAAACCTCCTGCAAATGTCCCGCGACAAGACACCCCTTTTCGGCGATAAGGCTGACTTCAGAGGCATTTTCATTGGCCACAATGATTTGCCTTCCCGCGCGTATGGCTTCAAGCGCACCCGAGATTGCTCCGGGAACGCCTCTTAACGCGCCTGTAAGCGCTAATTCACCCACGAACTCGCACGAGCTTAACCCTGGCGTATTGAGCTGTTCAGAAGCCGCGAGAAGCGCTATAGCAATAGGTAAATCATATCGCCCTCCCTCCTTTGGCAAATCGGCGGGCGCAAGGTTGATGGTGATCTTCTTCGCCGGAAAAGCATAACCGCTATTAATAATTGCGCTGCGCACGCGATCCCTGGCCTCCTTAACGGTCGTTTCGGGTAAGCCGACCAGCGTCAGTCCGGGCAGTCCATTACTTAAATGAACCTCTACAGAAATAAGCGGTGCCTTCACGCCGATGGCCGCGCGTGTATAAACAACTGACAGTGACATAAGCCCCTCCTTGGCGGTAACTATGCCAGCATCATTTTTTCCTGTTTAGCGCTAATTCACTGAATTACGGCGCTCGTTCCAGCCTTTTAGCGCCTAAATGTAATCATTACATGTCGGTGGAATCGGCCTCGCAGAAAAGAAATCATGCGCGCCTTGCCTGATGAAACAGGACAAAAAAATGAAAAATCTTCATTTCTATTTTTTCCCTATATAAAACAACGATTTTGAAAGAAATAGTTCGCCTGCTACAGAAATGGGTCATAAAAAAATCTTGTGTCAGATGAAATATCTGTGGTAACTCTTTAGGTATTCCTTCGAACAAGATGCAAAAAGAACTGAAAATGACAGCCCTTCTACGAGTGATTAGCCTGGTCGTGATTAGCGTGGTGGTGATTATTATCCCACCGTGCGGGGCTGCACTTGGACGAGGAAAGGCTTAGAAATCAAGCCTTAACGAACTAAGACCCCCGCACCGAAAGGTCCGGGGGTTTTTTTATGACTAAAAAACTTAAATGAGGAGCAGAGAATGACGACTAGCACAAAATTCTGTTTCTCCAGATTTATGACGGGGAACTAACTATGAATGGGGCACAATGGGTAGTACATGCGTTGCGCGCGCAGGGAGTCGAAACCGTATTCGGTTATCCGGGTGGCGCAATTATGCCGATTTACGATGCACTGTATGACGGCGGCGTGGAACACCTCTTGTGCCGACACGAGCAGGGCGCAGCGATGGCCGCCATCGGTTATGCCCGTGCGACCGGTAAAACCGGCGTCTGTATGGCCACCTCCGGTCCGGGCGCAACGAACCTGATCACCGGCCTGGCTGACGCGCTGCTCGATTCCGTACCCGTGGTGGCGATCACCGGCCAGGTGGCCTCTCCTTTCATCGGCACCGATGCTTTCCAGGAAGTGGATGTGCTCGGTTTATCGCTTGCCTGCACCAAACACAGCTTCCTCGTTCAGTCTCTCGAAGAGCTGCCGCGCGTGATGGCCGAAGCGTTCGAGGTTGCCAGCTCTGGCCGTCCTGGTCCGGTTCTGGTAGATATCCCGAAAGATATTCAGGTTGCACTCGGCGATCTGGAACCGCACTTCTCCACCGTTGAAAGCGACAACGTGTTTCCCCATACGGAGGTTGAAGAGGCTCGCCAGATGCTGGCGCAGGCGAAACAGCCGATGCTGTATGTAGGCGGCGGCGTGGGCATGGCGCAGGCCGTTCCTGCCCTGCGCGAATTTATCGCAGTAACGCAAATGCCCGCCACCTGCACGCTGAAAGGATTGGGCGCGGTCGACGCGGACTATCCATACTATTTGGGCATGTTAGGGATGCACGGCACCAAAGCGGCAAACCTGGCGGTGCAGGAGTGTGACCTGCTCATCGCCGTCGGCGCCCGTTTTGACGACCGCGTCACCGGCAAGCTGAACACCTTTGCGCCGAACGCCAAAGTGATCCATATGGACATCGACCCGGCGGAGATGAACAAACTGCGTCAGGCGCATGTCGCGTTGCAGGGCGATCTCAACGCGCTGTTACCGGCGCTGGAGCAGCCGCTGGATATCAACCCATGGCGTCAGCACACCGCCGATATGCGCGCTGAACACGCCTGGCGTTACGACCACCCCGGCGAGGCCATCTATGCGCCGCTATTGTTGAAACAGTTGTCCGACCGCAAACCCGCAGACAGCGTGGTGACGACGGATGTCGGCCAGCATCAGATGTGGTCAGCCCAGCACATGACCTACACCCGCCCGGAGAACTTCATCACCTCGAGCGGCTTAGGCACGATGGGCTTCGGCCTGCCCGCTGCCGTGGGCGCACAGGTTGCCCGCCCGAACGATACCGTTATCTGTATCTCCGGTGACGGCTCCTTCATGATGAACGTCCAGGAGCTCGGCACCGTGAAGCGTAAGCAGTTACCGCTGAAAATCGTTTTGCTCGATAACCAGCGTTTAGGCATGGTTCGCCAGTGGCAGCAGCTGTTCTTCCAGGAGCGTTACAGCGAAACGACCCTGACCGACAACCCCGATTTCCTCACCCTGGCCAGCGCCTTCGGCATTCCTGGCCAGCACATCACCCGTAAAGACCAGGTTGAAGCGGCACTCGACACCATGCTGTCAAGCGAAGGGCCATACCTGCTTCATGTCTCAATCGACGAGCTTGAGAACGTCTGGCCGTTGGTACCGCCCGGTGCCAGTAACTCACAAATGCTGGAGAAATTATCATGATGCAACATCAGGTCGCCGTGCAGGCTCGCTTCAACCCGGAAACGTTAGAACGCGTATTGCGTGTGGTCCGTCACCGTGGTTTTCAGGTTTGCTCTATGAATATGGAAACGGCCACGGATGCACAAAATATCAGTATCGAATTAACCGTTGCCAGCCCGCGGCCGGTCGACTTACTGTTTAGTCAGTTATCAAAACTGGTAGACGTTGCCCATGTTGCCATCTGCCAGAGCACAACCACATCACAACAAATCCGCGCTTAAGCGTGACAGGACGAAAAAATGACGACAAAAAAAGCTGATTACATTTGGTTCAATGGTGAGATGGTTCGCTGGGAAGACGCGAAAGTTCACGTGATGTCCCACGCGCTGCACTACGGCACCTCCGTGTTTGAAGGCATCCGTTGCTACGATTCTCACAAAGGACCAGTGGTGTTCCGCCATCGCGAACACATGCAGCGTCTGCATGACTCAGCCAAAATTTATCGTTTCCCGGTCTCCCAAAGCGTTGATGAGCTGATGGAAGCCTGCCGCGAGGTGATCCGCCAGAACAAACTGACCAGTGCCTATATTCGTCCGCTGGTCTTCGTGGGTGATGTCGGCATGGGTGTCAATCCGCCCGCTGGCTATAACACCGATGTGATCATTGCTGCGTTCCCGTGGGGCGCCTACCTGGGCGCGGAAGCACTGGATCAGGGGATCGACGCAATGGTTTCTTCCTGGAACCGCGTGGCACCAAACACTATCCCGACCGCGGCTAAAGCGGGCGGTAACTACCTCTCCTCACTGCTGGTTGGCAGCGAAGCGCGCCGTCACGGTTACCAGGAAGGTATCGCGCTCGATGTAAAT
Organism: Enterobacter sp. DSM 30060; assembly: GCF_013375955.1. Taxonomy (NCBI): domain Bacteria; kingdom Pseudomonadati; phylum Pseudomonadota; class Gammaproteobacteria; order Enterobacterales; family Enterobacteriaceae; genus Enterobacter; species Enterobacter sp. DSM 30060. The sequence goes on along the minus strand of NZ_CP056118.1, from coordinate 1,556,294 downwards.
GGCTACATCTCCGAAGGTGCGGGCGAAAACCTGTTTGAAGTGAAAGACGGCATTCTGTTCACCCCGCCGTTCACCTCGTCCGCGCTGCCGGGCATCACCCGCGACGCCATCATCAAGCTGGCAAAAGATCTGGGTATCGAAGTACGCGAGCAGGTGCTGTCCCGCGAATCCCTGTACCTGGCTGACGAAGTGTTCATGTCCGGTACCGCGGCTGAAATTACACCGGTGCGTAGCGTCGACGGCATTCAGGTGGGCGAAGGCCGCTGTGGTCCGGTCACCAAACGCATTCAGCAAGCCTTCTTCGGCCTGTTCACCGGCGAAACAGAAGACAAATACGGCTGGTTGGATCAGGTTAATCACTAAATATAAATTTGGGACGGCACGCACCGTCCCATTTAATAGTCAGACGGGAGTAAATAAAGCATGCCTAAGTATCGTTCAGCCACCACCACCCACGGCCGTAATATGGCGGGTGCCCGCGCACTGTGGCGCGCCACCGGAATGACCGACGCCGATTTCGGCAAGCCAATTATCGCCGTGGTGAACTCCTTCACCCAGTTTGTGCCGGGCCACGTGCACCTGCGCGATCTCGGTAAGCTGGTTGCCGAGCAAATCGAAGCCTCCGGCGGCGTGGCGAAAGAGTTCAACACCATTGCGGTGGATGACGGTATCGCAATGGGCCACGGGGGGATGCTCTATTCACTGCCGTCGCGCGAGCTGATCGCCGACTCGGTGGAGTACATGGTTAACGCCCACTGCGCCGATGCGATGGTCTGTATCTCCAACTGCGACAAAATCACCCCGGGGATGCTGATGGCCTCCCTGCGCCTGAACATTCCGGTGATCTTCGTTTCCGGCGGCCCGATGGAAGCGGGTAAAACCAAGCTTTCCGACAAAATCATCAAGCTCGACCTGGTCGATGCGATGATCCAGGGTGCGGACCCGAAAGTCTCTGACGAGCAGAGCGACCAGGTGGAACGCTCCGCGTGTCCGACCTGCGGCTCCTGTTCCGGGATGTTCACCGCCAACTCCATGAACTGCCTGACCGAAGCGCTGGGCCTTTCTCAGCCGGGTAACGGCTCGCTGCTGGCGACCCACGCCGACCGTAAGCAGCTGTTCCTTAACGCGGGCAAGCGCATCGTTGAGCTGACCAAACGCTACTACGAGCAGGACGATGCCAGCGCGCTGCCGCGCAACATCGCCAGTAAAGCGGCGTTCGAAAACGCCATGACGCTGGATATCGCCATGGGCGGTTCCACCAACACCGTTCTGCACCTGCTGGCCGCCGCGCAGGAAGCCGAAATCGACTTCACCATGAGCGACATCGACAAGCTCTCCCGCAAAGTGCCGCAGCTGTGTAAAGTCGCGCCGAGTACCCAGAAGTACCATATGGAAGACGTGCATCGTGCTGGTGGTGTCATCGGTATTCTCGGCGAGCTGGATCGCGCAGGGCTGCTGAACCGCAACGTGAAAAATGTGCTCGGCCTGACGCTGCCGGAGTCGCTGGACCAGTACGACGTGATGCTGACCAAAGACGACGCGGTGAAAAAGATGTTCCGCGCCGGTCCGGCAGGTATTCGCACCACGCAGGCGTTCTCGCAGGATTGCCGCTGGGACACACTGGATGACGATCGCGCCGAAGGCTGCATCCGCTCGCTGGAACATGCCTACAGCAAAGACGGCGGTCTGGCCGTGCTGTACGGTAACTTTGCGGAAAACGGCTGCATCGTGAAAACCGCAGGCGTGGACGACAGCATTCTCAAATTCACCGGTCCGGCAAAAGTGTATGAAAGCCAGGACGAGGCGGTAGACGCTATCCTCGGTGGCAAAGTGGTGGAAGGCGACGTGGTGGTCATTCGCTACGAAGGGCCGAAAGGCGGTCCGGGCATGCAGGAGATGCTCTACCCGACTACCTTCCTGAAATCGATGGGCCTCGGCAAAGCCTGCGCGCTGATCACCGACGGTCGTTTCTCTGGCGGCACGTCAGGCCTCTCCATTGGCCACGTCTCCCCGGAAGCGGCAAGCGGCGGCAATATCGCGATCATCGAAGATGGCGACCTGATCGAAATCGACATTCCGAACCGCGGCATTCAGCTGAAGCTGAGTGACCAGGAGATTGCGGCCCGTCGTGAAGCGCAGGAAGCCCGCGGCGACAAAGCCTGGACGCCGAAAGACCGCCAGCGTGAAGTCTCCTTCGCCCTGCGTGCCTACGCAAGCCTTGCCACCAGTGCAGATAAAGGCGCGGTGCGCGATAAATCTAAACTTGGGGGCTAATGATGGCCGAGTCACAACCCTTATCCGCCGCCCCCGAGGGGGCGGAATACCTGAGAGCGGTGCTGCGCGCGCCGGTCTATGAAGCCGTGCAGGTCACGCCCCTGCAAAAAATGGACAAACTCTCCTCGCGCCTCGACAACGTCATTCTGGTGAAGCGCGAAGACAGGCAGCCGGTGCACAGCTTCAAGCTGCGCGGCGCCTACGCGATGATGGCCGGGCTGACGGATGAGCAGAAAGCGCGCGGCGTCATTACCGCGTCGGCGGGCAACCACGCGCAGGGCGTGGCGTTCTCCGCGGCCCGTTTAGGGCTGAAAGCGCTGATCGTGATGCCGGTTGCCACGGCGGATATCAAAGTCGACGCGGTGCGCGGTTTTGGCGGGGAAGTGCTGCTTCACGGCGCGAATTTTGACGAAGCGAAAGCCAAAGCGATTGAGCTGGCGCAGCAGCAGGGCTTCACCTGGGTCCCGCCGTTCGATCACCCGATGGTGATTGCCGGGCAGGGTACGCTGGCGCTGGAACTTTTGCAGCAGGATGCCCATCTCGACCGCGTTTTCGTTCCGGTGGGCGGCGGTGGCTTAGCCGCTGGTGTGGCGGTGCTGATCAAACAGCTAATGCCGCAGATCAAAGTGATTGCGGTTGAAGCGGAAGACTCCGCTTGCCTGAAGGCGGCGCTGGACGCCGGACATCCGGTGGATCTGCCGCGCGTAGGGCTGTTCGCCGAGGGCGTGGCGGTGAAGCGCATTGGCGATGAAACGTTCCGTCTGTGCCAGGAGTATCTCGACGATATCGTCACCGTCGACAGCGACGCTATCTGCGCGGCGATGAAAGATCTCTTCGAGGATGTGCGTGCGGTGGCGGAGCCGTCCGGCGCGCTGGCGCTGGCGGGGATGAAGAAATACATCGCCCAGCACAACATTCGCGGCGAGCGTCTGGCGCACGTGCTTTCCGGCGCCAATGTGAACTTCCACGGCCTGCGCTACGTGTCCGAACGCTGTGAGCTGGGCGAGCAGCGTGAAGCCCTGCTGGCGGTGACCATTCCGGAAGAGAAGGGCAGCTTCCTGAAGTTTTGCCAGCTGCTGGGCGGCCGTTCGGTAACGGAGTTCAACTACCGCTTTGCCGATGCCAAAGATGCGTGCATTTTTGTCGGCGTGCGTCTGAGCCGTGGCGTGGAGGAGCGCAAAGAGATCCTCAGCCTGCTGCATGACGGCGGCTACAGCGTGGTCGATCTCTCCGACGACGAAATGGCGAAGCTGCACGTGCGTTACATGGTCGGTGGCCGTCCATCCAAGCCGCTCAAGGAACGCCTGTTCAGCTTCGAGTTCCCGGAATCGCCGGGCGCGTTGCTCAAGTTCCTGCACACGCTGGGCACCCACTGGAACATTTCTCTGTTCCACTACCGCAGCCACGGCACCGACTACGGCCGCGTGCTGGCGGCGTTCGAGCTGGGCGAGCACGAGCCGGATTTCGAAACGCGCCTGAACGAGCTGGGCTATGAGTGCCATGACGAAACCCACAACCCGGCGTTCCGCTTCTTCCTCGCGGGCTAAGGGTTGAGCTGCGTGTAGGCCGGGTAAGCGCAGCGCCACCCGGCTTTAGTGGTTCGGCAATATCTTCCAGAACGCATCAATAAGCGGCTCATGCAGCCGCTTTTTTTGTGCGCACACGCCAAGCTCGAACGGCGTTTTTTCGTCGCTGCGTTCTAAAATCATCACGCGATTGCGCACTGGCTCCGGGCTGTTTTCCAGCACCACTTCTGGCAGCAGCGCCACGCCGCAGCCGAGCGCCACCATCGACACCATCGCCTCATGGCCGCCGACCGTGGCGTAAATCGACGGGTTGCTGATTTTCTGGCGGCGGAACCACAGCTCAATGCGGCGGCGCACCGGCCCCTGATCGGCCATGATAAACGGCACCGTCGACCAGTCCGGTTTCTCCACCGAGACCTGGTTGCGCACAGGGCAGGGCAGCGCCGGGGCAATCAGTACTACCGCCAGATTCTCCAGCATTGAGAACGCTACCGCGCCCGGCAGGGTTTCCGGCTTCCCGGCAATCGCGAGATCCGCTTCGCCCGTGACCACTTTTTCCATCGCGTCGGCGGCATCGCCGGTGGTGAGCTTAATTTCAACCGACGGATGTTCCGCGCGGAAGCGGTCGAGAATGGGGGGAAGATGGCTGTAGGCGGCGGTCACGGAGCAGAAAATATGCAGCTCGCCGGAAAGCGACGGCCCCTGCTGGTCGATGGTGTGCCGCAGCTGCTGGTACTGCAACAAGGTTTGCTGGGCAAAGATGCGCAGCTCTTCACCGGCTTCCGTGAGGGTGACGGTGCGGTTATCGCGCACGAACAGCGGCTGGCCGAGGTCTTCCTCAAGGCGCTGGATCTGGCGCGACAGCGTGGAAGGACTGACGTGCATCGCCCGGGCGCTGCGGCCAAAGTGACGGCTTTCCGCCAGATGCAGGAACATTTTCAGATCGCGTAAATCCACCGATTCCACTCCCTCTTTTTACATTGCATAAATTGCAATGTGACGTTGTGAATATATCAATTCCCGCAATAAATTTCCTGTTGTAATGTGGGTACATTCTCGCTAAAACGCGAACCGAACAATAAGACGCACAACATCACGAGGTATCACCCATGGCTAACTACTTTAATACACTGAACTTGCGCCAGCAGCTGGCGCAGCTGGGCAAATGCCGCTTCATGGCGCGCGATGAATTTGCTGATGGCGCGAGCTACCTTCAGGGTAAAAAAGTGGTCATTGTTGGCTGTGGCGCACAGGGTCTGAACCAGGGCCTGAACATGCGTGACTCCGGGCTGGATATCTCCTACGCCCTGCGCAAAGAAGCGATTGCTGAAAAGCGCGCTTCCTGGCGTAAAGCGACCGAAAACGGCTTCAAAGTAGGTACCTACGAAGAGCTGATCCCGCAGGCGGACCTGGTGGTTAACCTGACGCCAGACAAGCAGCACTCAGACGTTGTGCGTTCCGTACAGCCGCTGATGAAAGACGGCGCCGCGCTGGGTTACTCCCACGGCTTCAACATCGTTGAAGTGGGCGAGCAGATCCGTAAAGACATCACCGTAGTGATGGTGGCACCGAAGTGCCCGGGCACCGAAGTGCGCGAAGAGTACAAACGTGGTTTCGGCGTACCGACGCTGATCGCCGTTCACCCGGAAAACGATCCGAAAGGCGAAGGCATGGCGATTGCCAAAGCCTGGGCAGCGGCCACCGGCGGCCATCGTGCGGGCGTACTGGAATCTTCCTTCGTTGCGGAAGTGAAATCTGACCTGATGGGCGAGCAGACCATTCTGTGCGGCATGCTCCAGGCGGGTTCTCTGCTGTGCTTCGACAAGCTGGTGGAAGAGGGCACCGACCCGGCATACGCGGAAAAACTGATTCAGTTCGGCTGGGAAACCATCACCGAAGCGCTGAAGCAGGGCGGCATTACGCTGATGATGGACCGTCTGTCCAATCCGGCAAAACTGCGCGCGTTCGCACTCTCTGAACAGCTGAAAACCATCATGGCACCGCTGTTCCAGAAACACATGGACGACATCATCTCCGGCGAGTTCTCTTCCGGCATGATGGCGGACTGGGCGAATGACGATAAGAAACTGCTGACCTGGCGCGAAGAGACCGGTAAAACCGCGTTCGAAACGGCACCACAGTTCGAGGGTAAAATCAGCGAGCAGGAGTACTTCGATAAAGGCGTACTGATGATCGCGATGGTGAAAGCGGGCGTTGAGCTGGCGTTCGAAACCATGGTGGATTCCGGCATCATTGAAGAATCTGCGTACTATGAATCGCTGCACGAGCTGCCGCTGATCGCAAACACCATCGCCCGTAAGCGTCTGTATGAGATGAACGTGGTGATCTCCGATACCGCCGAGTACGGTAACTATCTGTTCTCTTACGCCTGCGTACCGCTGCTGAAAGAGTTCATGACTACCCTGCAAGCAGGCGATCTGGGTAAAGCGATTGCGGAAGGTGCGGTTGATAACGCGCAGCTGCGTGACGTAAACGAAGCGATTCGCAGCCACGAAATCGAGAAAGTGGGCCAGAAACTGCGTGGCTACATGACCGATATGAAACGTATCGCAGTAGCAGACTAAAAAGACAATCGGGTGGCGCAAGCCACCCGAACTGTTTTAGCTACGCAGTATCGCGCCGGGATAACCCAGCTGGCGCCACGCCTCATAGACCACCACCGACACCGCATTCGACAGGTTCATGCTGCGGCTGTCCGGCATCATCGGAATACGAATTTTTTGCTCAGCGGGCAGGGCATCCAGAATGGTGGCCGGCAGGCCGCGGGTTTCCGGACCAAACATCAGATAATCTCCGTCCTGATAGCTTACGGCACTGTGCGCTGGCGTGCCTTTGGTGGTCAGGGCGAACATGCGCTGCGGCTTCTCTGCGTCCAGAAACGCGGCGTAATCGTGATGACGAACGACGGCAGTAAACTCATGGTAGTCCAGCCCCGCGCGGCGCAGACGTTTGTCGTCCCACGTAAAGCCCATCGGCTCAATGATGTGCAGACGAAAACCGGTGTTGGCGCACAGGCGGATGATATTGCCGGTATTGGGTGGGATTTCTGGTTCGAATAAGACGATGTTAAGCATGCTGCCCCCTTAATTGCGGGGGGCAGAATAGCAGAAAAGAGAGGGACTAGGCGACGCCCGGCTCCTGCGAGCGGCTATACAGCATTTTGTAGACGGTTGCCGCCGCGGCCACGAGAGCAGGCACGCTGAGGATCATCAAAATACTGTCCGCCTGCCACTGCATGGAGAGAAGCTGGGCGCTGGTCATGGTGCCCGCCACGCCGCCGAAGCGGCCGATCCCCTGCATCCAGGCGATACCCGTCGCGCGGCACTCGGTAGGGTAAAAGGTGGCGGCCAGGGTCTGCATCCCCGACTGCGCGCCGTTCATCGCGATCCCCATCAGGAAGATTAACCCGCCAAACAGGGCGATATGATTATGCTCAATGCCGAGTAAAAGAATCAGGCCCATCGTCAGCACGAAACCACACGCGACCACCTTGTGCGCTTCCCAGCGGTCCATCATCCAGCCCGCGAGCAGAATGCCAGCGGTGCCGCCGAAGGTGAACAGCGAGGTGAGCCAGGCGGATTCCGCCAGCGCATACCCCATCCCCTGCATCAGCGTTGGCATCCAGCTCAGCAGGACGTAATAAATCACCAGTCCCATAAAGTAGGTGACCCACAGCATCAGGGTGCCGGGCAGCCAGGGCATGGAAAACAGCTGCGACACGCTGCCTTTTTTCGACGCGACCTTCTCCTCCGCCAGGAAAAAGCCTGTGACGCTATCCAGCGTGCTGCGGGCGAACCGGCTGGCGATGCGGCGAACCTGCGCGACGTCTTTCCCGCGCTGCACCAGAAACTTCACCGACTCCGGCAACAGCAGCGCCAGCAGCACCGTTAAAATCAGCGGCGCAATCGCGCCGGTCAGCAGCACGCTTCGCCAGCCATGGTGAGGGATAAGCCAGGACGAGATCGCCCCGCCGCCCGCCGCACCCAGCGGAAAGCCGCAGTACATGGTGTTAATTGCCATGGCGCGGCAGCGCTGGGGGGCAAACTCTGAGATCAGCGTGATGGCGTTAGGCATCGCGGCGCCCAGCCCGAGACCGGTCAGAAATCGCCACAGCGTCAGGGTATTCAGACTTTGCGCCCAGGCCGTGCCCAGGCTCGCCAGGCCGAAGAACAGGCATGAAAAGACCAGTACGCGCTTGCGTCCCATACGGTCCGATACCGGACCTGCAATAAGAGCTCCCAGCGACAGCCCCAGTAGCGCCGCACTCAACACCGGCCCCAGATCCTGTTTATGTATTCCCCACTCCGCCGACAGCGTAGGCGCAATGTAACCCATCGCGGCGGTATCGAAACCATCGATCGCCAGCACCAGAAAGCCCAGCACAATAAGAAGCCAGTGAAACCCTGAAAAAGGACTCTCATCGATCACCTGCTGAATATCCACCCGACCTGAATACGTCATACGTTCCCCTCCGATGTGATGTTGTTTTTGTGTTCTTGTATTTGCTTGTCTATACAATTGCGGAGGGCGGGTTGTGTCAAATTTTCTTATCCAGAATGTTACGCAGGTGTTATTTTCAACAAAAAAAGCGCCCGAGGGTAAAGCCGGGCGCGGAAGAAGGGGAGGCTAACCGGGGGAGATCAGGCCGCGTTTCCCTGAGAAAGGGGGGCCAGCGCCGCAGGCAGCTTACTGAGCTCCTGCACCAGAGAGTCTTTGCTGATTTCACCGATTGTTTTCGCACCGGTCAGGGTCATCGCCACCTTCATCTCTTTCTCGATCAGGTTCAGCAGATTCGCCACGCCCGCCTGGCCGCTGGTGGCCAGCGCGTACAGGTAAGCACGGCCCAGCAGCACACTGTCTGCGCCCAGGGCAATCATGCGCACCACGTCCAGCCCGTTACGGATGCCGCTGTCGGCCAGAATCGCAATATCGCCTTTCACCGCATCGGCAATGGCTGGCAGGGCGCGGGCGGAGGAGAGCACCCCGTCAAGCTGGCGGCCACCATGGTTAGAGACCACGATCCCATCGGCGCCAAAACGCACCGCGTCGCGGGCATCTTCCGGATCGAGGATCCCTTTGATCACCATCGGGCCGTCCCAGAATTCGCGGATCCACTCCAGGTCTTTCCAGGAGATGGATGGATCGAAGTTGTTCGCCAGCCAGCCGATGTAATCTTCCAGCCCGGTCGGTTTACCCAGGTAGGCCGAAATATTGCCCAGATCGTGCGGACGGCCATTCACGCCGACATCCCACGCCCACTGCGGGTGCGTCACCGCCTGCCAGTAGCGGCGCATCGCGGCGTTCGGACCGCTCATGCCGGAGTGCGCATCACGGTAGCGGGCGCCGGGCGTGGGCATATCGACGGTAAAGACCAGCGTGGAGCAGCCCGCCGCTTTGGCGCGCTCAAGGGCGTTACGCATAAAACCGCGATCGCGCAGGACGTAGAGCTGGAACCACATCGGGCGCTTGATGGTCGGGGCGACCTCTTCAATCGGGCAGACGGACACGGTGGAAAGGGTAAACGGAATGCCTTTGGCATCTGCGGCGGCGGCGGCCTGCACTTCGCCCCGGCGGGCATACATGCCGCATAAGCCGACGGGCGCAAGCGCCACCGGCATGGAGAGCGTCTCGTTAAACAGCTTCGTCTCAAGGCTCAGGTCAGACATATTCTTCAGCACGCGCTGGCGCAGGGCCACTTCCGACAGGTCCTCCACGTTGCGGCGCAGGGTATATTCGGCGTACGCCCCGCCGTCAATGTAGTGGAACAGGAATGGCGGCAAAATGCGCTGTGCCGCGGCGCGATAGTCACTGGCTGCGGAAATAATCATGCTTTGTTCTCCCTGGAAATATCACTCTCGCCAGGCAGACGGGTAATACGCGCCTGTCGGGCCTGATCTTCATCGAATCGTTTAATGGTGGTATGCACGAAGCCGAGATGCGCCATCATCGCCTTGCGCGCGGCCTCGGCATCACCGGCCAGAATGGCGTTGAGCACCGCCTCGTGCTGTTCGGTCAGTTGGGCAAATACCGGCGGCACCAGATACATGCGCTGGCGGCTCTGCTTCACGGAGGATTGCAGCAGGTCGAAGAACCCGCGCATGGTTTGCAGCAGAACCACGTTGTGCGAGGCCTCGGCAATCGCGAGGTGAAAACGCACGTCCGCCTGGGAGGCGATGTCCGGGTCGCTGCTTTGCGTGGCCTCAAAGCAGGCTTTGAGCTTCTCTTTGTCGGCCTCGGTTGCCCGCATCGCCGCGTGCCACGCGGTGCTGGTTTCGATGGCGTGACGCGCTTCGAGGATGTCAAAGCTGTAGTCCGGGTCGTTTTCCATCAGCGTCTTAAGCGGCTGCACGATGTTTTGTTCGGACCAGTCGTCATGCTGCCAGCGCACGAAGGTGCCGCCGCCTCGACGGCTCAGCAGCACCCCTTCGCTGACCAGCGTCGCCAGCGCCTCGCGCAGTGAATTGCGCGACACGCCAAGCTGGGCGGCAAGCTGACGCTCGGCGGGCAATCTCATGCCCGCTTCCAGCTGTTGTTCTTCTATCAGCGCCCGTACGCGAGTGGCAATCTCGTCGGACAGGCGTCTGGGCATCACTATCATGGAATCATCCAGGTTAAGACATAGGCCTGCAATGTGGTGATCACGCCCACCATGCAGGTAAATATCAGGCTGTGTTTAACGGTAAAGCGGAACAGATCCGACTCTTTGCCTACCAGCCCCACCGCGGCACAGGCAATGGCGATGGACTGCGGTGAGATCATCTTCCCGGTCACGCCGCCGGTGGTGTTCGCGGCGACCAGCAGCACGTCCGAGACGCCAATCTGCTGCGCGGCTGTGGCCTGTAGGGCGGCAAACAGGGCGTTAGATGACGTATCTGAACCGGTCAGGAACACCCCCAGCCAGCCGAGGAACGGCGAGAAGAAGGTAAACGCGTGGCCGGTATGCGCCAGCGCTAACGCCAGCGTCGACGACAGGCCGGAGTAGTTCGAAATAAACGCGAACGCCAGCACCATGCCGATGGAGTAAATCGGCAGCATCAGCTCTTTAATCGTCGCCGCAAAGGTCTGCACCGCGGCGGCAGGCTTCATGCGCAGCCACACTACGGAAAGGATAGCGGCAAACAGGATCGCCGTGCCGGTGGCTGAGAACCAGTCGAACTTAAACACTGCCGCATACGGCGTGGCGTCGTGTACCACCGGCGGCATACGAGCGACCATCTTGTCGAGGAACGGCACGGAGATATTAATCACCATGTCGTACAGCGCGCCGCCCGGGGCGAACAGGGCCTTAAACGGCGGAATGCTCCACAGCGTCACGGTGGCGGTCAGGAACAGGAACGGTGACCATGCGCGTACAATCTGTCCGGCGGTATAGCCGGTGCGCGCCAGCGTCTGATCCACGTGTGATGCGCCCATGTCAGCAAAGCGGAAGATACGTACCGGCTGCCAGCGTTTCAGGAACAGCGTCAGACAGACCAGCGACACCAGGGAAGAGATGATGTCCGGCAGTTCCGGGCCGAGGAAGTTGGAGCTGAGATACTGGGCAATGGCGAACGAACCGCCCGCTACCATCACCGCAGGCCAGGTCTCCTTCACGCCGCGCCAGCCGTCCATAATCGCCATGATCCAGAACAGCACGATAATGGTCAGGAACGGCAGCTGGCGGCCCACCATCTGGCCGATCTCGAAGCTGTCCAGCCCGGTCACCTGGCCCGCCACCAGAATAGGAATGCCCATCGCGCCAAACGCCACCGGGGCGGTATTCACAATCAGGCACAGGCCAGCGGCATACAGCGGGTTAAAGCCCAGACCGACCAGCAGGGCGGCGGTGATGGCCACCGGTGCGCCGAATCCTGCCGCCCCTTCCAGAAATGCTCCGAAGGAGAAGCCGACGATCAGCATCTGCAAACGCTGGTCCGGCGTGATGGAGAGAATCGACGAGCGAATAATGTCGAACTGCCCGGTTTTGACCGAGATTTTGTAGACAAAGACGGCGGCGATGATGATCCACGCAATCGGCCACAGGCCGTAGAAGAAGCCATAGACGACGGAGGCCAGCGCGCGATCGACCGGCATTTTGTAGAAGAACAACGCCACCATCAGGGCGATGGCAACGGTATACGTCGCGGCGAGGTAGCCCTTCAGCTTGAGCTTAATCAGCGCAAAGAAGAAAAACAGGATCGGTAGCGATGCGATCAGGCTCGACAGCCAGATATTTCCGGCCGGATCGTAGTTTTGTTGCCAGAGGCTCATGCAGGTCTCCTGAGGACCACACAGTGTTCGTCGGGTGAGTCTCTGCTCATCTCTGCGTCACACTTAGTGTAAAAGTGGTCCTTCCAATATTGTGATGTAGGGTTAATGACAACAAATGGTTAACCAAGTGTTGATATTCAGCAATTGTTTTGTGAAGTTGAGCATCGAAATTGTGAACGATGGATAGCTTTGTACGTGATTGGTAGGACCAAACCCGCAAAATCAAATCACCGTGTGCATTGGGAGCGGTGGTCAGGTGGAGAGCCTTACATTCGCCTTTTAAGCAGATACGGCGCGTAAAAGAGGTTATATAAAAAGGAGAGGTGATAATATTGCGTGAATTGAATGAGGTTTTTTTGTTTTATTTGTGTTTTTGAGAAGCTGTATATGTGTGAGCATAGTGATATATTTCCTATAAATAAAAATTTTTTTTGGTTAAAAATGCGAAATCTAAGCTGTAGCAAAAAATTTTAATTAAGGTAAATTTCACATATAGATTTTAACAGTGTATTACAAACGATCAATTGATGATCGATAAGGAAATATCCTGTTCAATTGCGGTTTTTCAGGATAAAGGGTAAGAATTTTGCGCTGAACAGACATTTTTTGGCTAATAATATTCTGAAATAAATTGATCAAACAATGATCAGTTGACTCTCTTGTAATTTAGTTGCGGTATTAAAAGCAGATTAATAATTATTATGGCAATCGAAAGGGGTTAAATTTGTTAGTTGAGTGTTAATTTCTGAGTGTTTACAGACGCGGCATATTGCTTTTCAATGCGTAGACGTTAAAAGGCATTTGATTTACTATTTATTCAGAAGCAACGTAACAGAAGATTTTAAATTTATTACTAACCACAATGTATTCAGTGTTATTTTCGGCCAGAAGTCATTCCTCAGTTGAAGGATATCTGTGTATGGCCTTCTGAAAATATACGGATTATCACCATGGGATGGACCCTGCTTTATTCTATAAGGTCGCGTCACCCATTCTGCTAAAAACCTTTCGGTGGCGTTTTTAAATCCTTATAGCGGTTATTGTACCTGGTACAACAAGTCTATATCTGTTTAATTTACAGAGGGGAAAGTGTTCCAAATGAAAATCAAAAATGTGGCGCTGGCGATTGCCGCGGCGGGGCTGCTGTTATCTTCTCAATCAGTACTGGCAAGCAGTGATTCTGGCGTTAATGCTTCTCTGGATACCGGTGCGGGTTCGCAAAGTACGGGCGGGGTGATCAATTTTACTGGGAAGATTACCCTTATTTCCTGTGATATTACTCCGGCCTCTAAAAACAAAACGGTAGACCTTGGGGCGTGGGCAAAAAGCTACTTTGACGATCACAACGAAACGACGCCGCGCGAGTTCAAAATCAACGTGGAAAACTGCCCGGAGACGGTTGAATCGGTTGCGGTACTGTTTGACGGAACCAAAGATACGGTGAATGACACACTGCTTCAGGTTACGCCAGGTGAAGGTATGGCGACGGGTGTCGGCGTGAAGCTTTATAACAGCGATCGCAGCACGGCGATTAAACCGGGTACGGTATCTGAAACAACCGCACCGGATGATGAAGGCAATGCTGAATTAACTTTCTATGCCGCACTTGACAAAGATGGCACGGAAATCAACGCCGGCGATGTTAACGCCGTATCCAACTTCCTGATGGTTTATAACTGATTTCACTGTCAGCCACCTCCAGAGATAATAATGATGAAACGTTTATCGTATATTATGCTCACTGCATTAATGGTTAGTTCTGCGTCAGTTTCCGCTGGCGTTGTAATGGGGGGAACACGGATCGTATACCCGCAAAACAGCAAGGAGGTGGCATTTTCTGTTTCTAATATGGAAAGTGCGGTTCCCTATCTTATTCAGTCGTGGGTTGAAGGCGATGGGCCGGATAAAAATAACGCTGCGCCATTTATTGTCACACCACCTCTGTTCAGACTTGATCCGGAGCAGACCAACACGCTGCGTATTCAATATACCGGCGCTCCGCTGCCCACAGATCGTGAATCTGTATTCTGGCTCGATATTAAAGCGATAGCGCCAAAGCCAAAAGAGAGCAGCAACGAATTACAGGTAAACGTCAAATCGAAATTTAAAATCTTCTACCGCCCGGACAACCTGAAAGGGGACGCCGCCACGGCCTGGCAGAAAATAACGTTTTCGCGAACGGGAAAAGGGCTTAAGGCCGCTAACCCGACGCCATACTACGTCTCTTTTTATCGTCTGACCGTTGGCGGGCATAAAATTGAGCAGCCGGGCATGATCGGTCCAGGGGAAACCCGGGAATGGCCTGTGTCCGCCTCCGGGGGCGTAAGCTGGTCGGCTATTAATGATTTTGGTGCCATCACCGCCACCCACACCCAGCCTCTTTAAGACCATGTCTTTTCGCCTGTTTCGTTACGCGCCGCTTTCGGTGTTGCTGCTTAGCTTCAGCCGCGCGGGGATGGCCGAGGATTACTTTGATCCCGCCGCGCTGGAGCTTTCCTCTACCGAACAGAAAACGGCGGATCTGCACTATTTCTCTGAAAAGGGCGGGCAGATGCCAGGCACCTGGCTCGTGACGCTGGAGATTAACGGACGCGAGGAGCGGCATCAGGAGATCACCTTCGTCAATGAGAAAGGCAGCCTGCAACCCGTTTTTAGCGTATCGCTGCTGGAAGCGCTTGGCGTAAATGTAGGGGCCATTCCTGCATTCTCCCGGTTGCAGGAGGGAGAAACGTTCACGCACCTCGAGGATTTTATTCCGGCAGCGCGAACTTCTTATGATTTCAACCAGCAGCGTCTCTTTCTCAGCCTGCCGCAGGCGGCAATGAAACACCGCAGCCGTGGCTATGTGCCGCAGTCGCAGTGGGACGATGGTATCCCGGCGGCATTTACTGATTACAGTCTGTCGGGCGGTCAGGCCCGTCATCAGAGCGGGGTCACGACATCCAGCTATCTGAGCCTGCGTAACGGCATCAATCTGGGGGCGTGGCGGCTGCGTAACACCTCGGCCTGGAGCTACAGCGACGCGGGCGGCGACCATTTTCAGTCGCAAAGTAGCTGGCTGACCCGGGATATTCGCCGTCTTAACAGCCAGCTACGGATCGGCGATGCCTGGACCGCAGGCGACGTCTTCGATAGCGTGGCGTTTCGCGGGGTACAGCTCTCATCAAGCGAAAGCATGTTGCCCGACAGCCAGCGCGGCTTCGCACCAACCATCCGCGGCGTCGCACACAGCTTCGCTAAAGTCTCCGTTTCGCAAAATGGCTATGTGATCTATGAAACCTGGGTGGCCGCCGGGCCATTTATCATTAACGATCTGTTCCCGGGCGCACAAAGTGGCGATCTACAGGTTACGGTCACGGAAAGTGACGGCTCAACGCGCGTCTTTACCCAGCCCTATTCTGCGGTGCCGTTTATGCGACGCCAGGGCAGCCTGAAATACAGTCTCAATGCAGGACGATTTCACTCCGGCTCCGGTGATGCGCGTTCGCCCGAATTTGTTGAAGGCGCTTTCTTCTACGGTCTGCTCTCCAGGATGACGGTGTATGGCGGCTTTCGTACGGCGAGCAACTATCAGGCCGGTGCAATTGGCGTAGGCAGAGGGTTTGGCGCATTTGGCTCGCTGGGTATTGATGATACGCTGGCAAAAAGCCGTTTACCCGACGGCAAAAGCGCGATGGGGCAGGCGTGGCGCATTCAGTACCAGAAAGATTTCAGCGCTACCGGCACCGCCTTCAACCTGGCGAGCTATCGCTATGCCTCGCGCAATTACTACGAATTTAGTGAACTGAATCAGTCTGACAGCCAACAGCTGCAACTCAATAATCGCCGTAGCCGCTCGCAGGTCACTTTTTCACAGACGCTGGGTCAGTTCGGCAGCCTCAGCGTCTCGGCATGGATGCAGGATTACTGGCATACGTCCGGGCAGGATAAAACCATCCACATTGGCTGGTACACCAGCTGGCGGGGTATTTCCTGGGGCGCGGGGTATGACTACACCGACTCAGCGCTTGAGCAGCATCCCGATCGCACCGTGTCGTTTAACGTCAATGTTCCGCTTGGCAACTGGCTGCCGGGCAGTTCGGTCAGTTACTACGCCAACCACAACAATCGTGGGATGACCACGCAGCAGGTGTCGCTCAACGGCAGCGCGCTGGCGAACCGCAACCTGAATTACAGCGTTCAGCAGAGTAAGACCAGTGAGGGAGAGGCCGACAGCACCAGCCTGGCGCTGCAATACAACGGTGGCTACGGCAACGTCAGCCTCGGTTATGACCACAGCCGAAACGGTAGCAACGCGAGTCTTGGACTCGCCGGAGGCGTTATCGCCACGCAGTATGGCGTCACGCTTAGCCAGCCGCTGGGCGATACCGTCGCCCTGCTGCGCGTGCCCGGCGCGGCGAACGTTGAGCCGGAGGGCTACAACGGGATCCATACCGACAGCCGCGGCTATGCGGTCATGCCAACGCTCTCGGCGTATCGCAAAAATACCGTCAGCCTTGATACGGCGACGCTGGGTGAGAACGTCGACATTGAGCAAAGCGGTCTGACGCTCATTCCCACCAGCGGCGCGGTGGTGCTGGCCAATTACACAACCCACATTGGTTATCGCGTTCTGTTTTCCCTGCGCTACCACGGCGAACCGTTGCCGTTTGGCGCGCAGGCTGAAGTGGTGGAGCAGAACCGCCATTCTGCAAACCGAAGCATGGTCGCTGACGGCGGTCAGGCCTACCTGAGCGGGGTACCAGAGCGCGGCACCCTGCGCGTCACCTGGTATGAAAACGGGGAGCAGCAGCAATGCCAGACACCTTTCAGACTGGGGAAAGCTCATATGGCCCCCGGTATCGCCACGCTGTCCGTTGAGTGCCATTAGAGGAATATCATGCGTCGTTTTATTCACTGGTTTTTCTATCTGAGCCTTCTTTCGCTTTTTGGCATGCTGAGTTTTCATGCGCACGCTCAGGCCTCGCCCTGCCGCACCACGCGCGATCAGTGGGTTGTCCAGGTACCCTACGCCATTGGATATGCTCCCGGCACCGCGGATTGGACGCCGGTTTCCGCGCCGATACAGTCTACCGGGCAAGACTTCTACAACTGTGATGGCGGTAGTGACCCCTGGCGTAGTATCGGATTTGTCGAGCTGGATAACCCCGTCGGCACCGTGGTGGGGGAAGACGGTGCGTCGCGGCACGTCTACAAAACCCAGATTGACGGCATCGGCTACGCGCTCGGGTTCCGCGAGCAGCAGTACTGTGGTGCGGATGCCGTACAGTATATTGACGGCACCAGCCCGGTAGACGGCAACGAGTCCCGGCGTATCTGCGATGCCTCACAGAATCCTGCCTTTGCCAGCGCCCCAACGTATAAATTGCAGTTCTGGGTGGTGTTTTACAAAATCCCGACGACCAGCCCCATGCCTGACGATAACGCCAACTCCCAGGAGCAAAATGTCGGATCGCTGATATTGCAGGCGGGAGAAAATCAAGCCAGCGCCACCAACGTGGCGACACCAGTACAGATTCATCTCGCCAGCTTCACCGTCAGGCGTACCAGCTGCTCAGTGGGCTCTCGCAGCATTCTTGTTCCCATGGGGAGCGTGAGCCAGCGTGAATTTCACGGCATCGGCTCCCGTGCCGGAGGCGGACGCTTCAGCATTCCGGTGACCTGTGAAAATAACACGGCGGTTAAGATGGGTTTCTTTGGCGATACCACGCCGGGCAACGATCGGGCGCTGGCGTTGACGAAGCAGGAGGATAGCGCCAGCGGTGTCGGGATCGAACTGCTTTACGGTGACAATACCGGTTCGGTTCAGGGGCAGGTGGTATCGTGGAACACCCCGCAGGTGTCAGCGCTTGGCCAGGTAGGGGATAACCAGACGCAGACCTTCTGGTTTGATGCGCATTACATTCAGACGGAAGAGAACGTAACGGCGGGAAAAGCGGATGCGATGGCCACGTTTAACCTGATTTACAACTGAGTTTCCCCTGCGCAGCGGCAGGGGAGAGCGATCAGAACGCGGTCTTACTAAAACCCGTCATCTCTTTCAGGCCCATTTCGCGGCCAAGCTCAGTCATCGGGTGCACCACCACCAGGCCACGGACGCTTTTCTTCAGCTTGCCCATGTCGGCCTGCTCTTTTTTGGTGATCGCGCGGCGATGCGGCATGTTCATCAGCTTCTGCGCCTCTTTACTCAGCTTCTGGCCTTTCACATCGCGCAGGCGCTCAATTTCCGCCTCCAGCTTCACGGACTCTTTTTCCAGCTCGGCATATTTCTCGGCGGAATCAACAAGGGAGAGGCCAGCCATCTGATGGCGGATCAGATCCAGACGGTCGCTCAGGCGTTTAATTTCGTTCTTTTCGACTTCTTTCATGACAAATAACTCTGAAAACGGGGAATTTACAGGGAAGGATACACCAATGTGTGCGGGCTTACTTCTGAAACGCTTTTTTTAAGCTGATTTTAGAAATCAGCTCAGTCAGGGAAAGCACCATGGTGGAGCGGACAACTTGTTGATAACGCAGCTTTTGCATCATGTACAGCTCAGGGTCGCTGTCATCAAAATGAGGTGCGGGAGGGAGCGCGGCTACGCAGTGCAGTTCGCCGAAGGGCCCCAGGATCTCATCATCGGTGAAGGTGTACTCATTGCCGTCATGATTGAGCTCTTCGCGCAGCGCCATTAACAGCTCGGCGTCTTCATACTCCTGACGGTTGAGCACGCCAAGACCGTAAATCAGCTTCAGCCGTACCGATAAATCGCCCAGCGGTCCGTCTCCGTCCAGTAACGGTTCTACAGCATACTTTACCGCGTAGTCGTCTTTGCGAAACACCTGAAGCACCAGAATGTTCACCGCCTCGGTTAACAGCTCGACGGCGGTGATCAGGAAACTTCGTACGGTTTTGCCAGCATTCAGACGCTCAAGCACACGATTTTCAAAGGCCTGGGTTTGTTCCATTATTGCCTGCATATCTGACAATCTGTTATTCGGGCGCAGGCTAACCTGCGCCGGACTCTGCATCATTTGGTTGCGTTGTATGCGCTGACCGCCTCCGCAACCACGTCACTGTTGGCATCCAGACCGGAAATCTGCGCCAGCGCAGCCTGTGCGCCTTTGTCATCAATCAGCTGAGCCAGCTCAATCGCCTGCGGGTCCTGCTCGCTGCGGTAGTGCATCGCGGCAGCTATCCCTTTCACCAGGTTAGCGTGCGGCAGACCGTATTCCAGCGTGCCCAGCAGCGGTTTAATCAGGCGGTCGCCCGCGCTCAGTTTACGCAGCGGCTGACGACCCACGCGCTCAACGTCATCTTTCAGATACGGGTTTTCAAAACGACCGAGGATTTTCTGGATGTATGCTGCGTGTTTATCAGCATCAAAACCGTAGCGTTTGATCAGCACCGCGCCGCTCTCTTCCATTGCCCCTTTGACCACCGCACGGATGTTCTCATCGAGGATCGCGTCACGAATCGTCTGATGACCGGCCAATTTCCCGAGGTACGCGGTTATAGCATGCCCGGTGTTCAGCGTGAAGAGTTTACGTTCGACAAATGCCATCAGATTATCGGTTAATTCCATTCCCGGAATGGTCGGCAGCGCGCCTTTAAACTGGGTTTTATCAACGATCCACTCGCTGAAGGTTTCCACGGTTACTTCCAGCGGGTCGTTGGTGGCGGATTCTGATGGCGGAACGATGCGGTCAACGGCGGAATCCACAAAACCAACGTGCGCTTCAACCCAGGCTTTATCTTCATCAGCCACAGCGGCCAGAACGTGGCCTTTCAGCTGCGTGGTGCCGCGCACCATGTTTTCACAGGCGATGATGTTCAGCGGCGTTTCAACGCCTTGTGCTTTACGCTTCGCCAGGCCTTTCGCGACCGCCGGGGCGATACGCTCAAGCACCACCGGACCCACGGCTGTGGTGACCAGATCAACGCTCGCGATGAGGTCAATCACGTCGTCGCCAATGCTGCTTACCGCGTTGACGCCAGAGACCGTTTCAACCTGTTCGTTTTCACCCACCACGTGAACCTGATAGCTATGACGGGCATTCAGGGCATCCAGAACCACCTGATTCACATCGGCGAATGTCAGGGTAATGCCCGCGTCTGCCAGCAGTTTACCGATAAAGCCACGTCCGATATTACCTGCGCCAAAATGTAATGCTTTCATAGTGTTAACCTTCATCAATGTTTTTACCCGAGAGGGCTGGGGTGAGGAACGTTTCCCCTCACCCTAGCCCTCTCCCCGGGGGAGAGGGAAGAGGCGCTGTTACTTGTTAAGCAGAGCCAGAACTTCTTCAACGCTGGTGGTGTTGGCCAGACGCTCAATAACCGTTTCGTCATCCAGCGCGTTGGTCAGGCTGGTAATCACCTGGATATGCTCGTTGTTGCGAGCGGCGATACCAATCACCAGACGGGCGATGTCGTCCTCTTCTTCACCGAAGCGCACGCCATCAGGATACTGACAGAACACCACGCCGGTTTTCAGCACGCGGTCTTTCGCTTCAACCGTACCGTGCGGAACCGCGATGGATTCACCCAGGTAGGTTGGGGTCAGCTTTTCACGCTCCAGCATCGCCTCAACGTATTCCGGCTGAACGTAACCGCCTTTCACCAGCTGCTCACCGGCGAAGCGAATGGCCTCTTCTTTATTGGTCGCCGTGCGGCCAAGGAAGATGTTTTCTGCGCCCAGTTTGAACAGATGCGCGTTGCTCTCGTCGAAGCTGTCTTGCAGGCTGGTGCGCACTTTCACTTCGTTATCTTCATGGCGCTGGGCCGCAACCAGACGTTCGGTCAGGCTGGTGTACAGGCCGCTGTCGAGGAAGTTGGTCAGGGAAATGTGCTGCGCCTGCGGCACCTGACGCATGGCGCGCTCGGTCAGATCGCGGTGCGTGATCACCAGGTCAACGTCCGGCGGCAGGTTGTTAATCGCGCTGTTGGTCACGGAGATGTTGGTCAGACCCGCATCCTGCACTTTCTTACGCAGCACGCCCGCACCCATTGCGCTGGAACCCATACCGGCATCACAGGCCACGATAATTTTACGCACGTGGCTCAGGTCGTTAGAGACATCACCCGCCGCCAGCGGCGTTGCGCCTTTGGATTCGGCTTTCATGTCATGCATACGACGGGTTGCCGCTTCGATATCGTCGTCTTCTTTCACCTTGCTGGTTTTCAGCAGGATAGCGGAGACCACGAAGGAGACGGCCATGGCCGCACAGATCGCCGCGATGTTCGCGAAGTAGGCGCCTTTCGGGGTCATCGCCAGCACCGCCAGAATAGAGCCTGGAGAAGCAGGAGACACCAGACCACCGCCCAGTACGCTCAGGGTGAACACGCCGGTCATACCGCCAAGGATAACGGCCAGGATCAGACGTGGGTTCATCAGCACATACGGGAAGTAAATTTCGTGAATACCGCCCAGGAAGTGAATGATCGCCGCGCCGCCAGCAGACTGTTTCGCGCTGCCGCGACCAAAGAACATGTACGCCAGCAGAACGCCCATACCCGGACCCGGGTTCGCTTCAATCAGGAAGAAGATGGACTTGCCGAGATCGTGTGACTGCTGGATACCCAGCGGTGAGAAGATACCGTGGTTGATGGCGTTGTTCAGGAACAGGATTTTCGCCGGTTCAACGAAGATAGACGCCAGCGGCAGCATGTCATGCGCCACCATGAAGTTAACGCCCGCCGCCAGCAGTTTGGAGAGCACTTCAACCGCAGGGCCAATGCCGAGGAACGCCAGAATCGCGAGGATCATCCCGATGATGCCCGCGGAGAAGTTGTTCACCAGCATTTCGAAGCCGGATTTGATCTTGCCATCAACCCAGACGTCAAATTTCTTAATAGCCCAGCCGCCCAGAGGACCGGCAATCATCGCACCGAGGAACATCGGCATATCCGCACCGACAATCACCCCCATGGTTGTGATGGCACCCACGACACCACCACGGTCACCGCCCACCAGACGACCACCGGTATAACCGATGAGCAGCGGCAGCAGGTACGTAATCATTGGGCCAACAAGTTTCGCCAGCGTTTCGTTAGGCAACCACCCTGTCGGAATAAATAATGCGGTGATAATACCCCACGCGATAAACGCGCCGATATTTGGCATCACCATGTTGCTGAGGAAACGACCAAAGCTTTGCACTTTGATCTTGAAATCGGATGACATAAAACACCCCTTCTTATGTTTACGCTTAGGCTTGTGGCCCGAGGTTTATCGTTAATGTGCGGCGGCAGAGGTAGCCGGGCCCTGTTCTGATGCTGTGAAATCTGGCACTGAATCGTTCAACTGTCCAGACAGCGGAATTTTGTGTGATCTGAATCACATGAATGTAGGGGGTGAGGATATTAATGAAGTGATCGCTATCACATAATGGGTGTGTAAAAAAAATACATTGCTCAGAATTACGCCAAAATGAGGGCTATTTTGTGATTAATATCACAATGTTAAGTTGGCTGTTTGTTTCCAGATTGTGATTTGATTCACAAAATATTTTTATGCAGATTTCTTCCGTATCCCCTCACGGCAGGAATGCGATACGTACACCTGCCTTTTTTCACGGCTTGATCCATACTGACCTCTTTATGGGCATTAAGGATAAGCAATGAAACTCATCGGCAGTTATACCAGTCCTTTCGTGCGTAAGATTTCGATTCTCCTGCTGGAGAAAGGGATTGAATTTGAATTCGTAAATGAACAACCGTACAACGCAGAGAACGGCGTTGCGCAGTACAACCCGCTGGGGAAAGTCCCGGCGCTGGTAACGGACGAGGGCGACTACTGGTTTGATTCCCCGATCATTGCGGAGTACATCGAGCTGCTTGGCGTTGCGCCAGCCATGCTGCCGGCGGATCCAAAAGCAGCGCTGGCGATGAAGCAAATTGAAGCCCTGGCGGATGGCATTATGGATGCGGCATTAACGTCCGTACGCGAGCAGGCAAGGCCCGCCGCCCAGCAGTCAGAAAATGAGCTGCTGCGCCAGCGCGAAAAAATCAGCCGCAGCCTGGATATGTGCGAACAGCTGATCCGCGACGGGAAAATTCAGAGCGATAGCCTGAATCTGGCGACGATCGCCATCGCCTGCGCCATTGGCTACCTTAATTTCCGCCGCGTCTCGCCGGGCTGGTGCGTGGATCGTCCGCTGCTGGTCAAACTGGCGGAGACGCTCTTCCAGCGCGAAAGTTTCGCCCGGACTGAACCACCAAAGGCTTGATGCGGGTTATAACACTTCCTGGCGGGAGGCGGTACAATCCCCCCACATGTTAACTCCCTCTCCCGTCGGGAGGGGGGAAGATATTTACTCGCCAGGCGCATTCATGACTACTCATCATTCCCTCTACAGCCAGATCCCCGCTACCGATCGTCTGCTTCGTGATCCGCGCATCACTGCGGTGCTGGAGCAGTTTGGCCATACTGCAACGGTCGACATGCTACGCCAGCTTCAGGACGATGCGCGTCGCCATATTCAGGCTGAAAACGCGCTACCCGGCTGGTGCGAGGCATGGGCGCAGGAAGTTGAATGGAGGCTGAGCAAGCACGCGCAAAGCGCGTTGCGCCCGGTTATTAACCTGACGGGCACGGTTCTGCACACCAATCTGGGCCGGGCACAGCAGGCAGAAGAAGCAATAGAGGCCGTCACCCGGGCCATGCGCTCGCCGGTGACGCTGGAGTACGATCTGGACGGCGCCGGGCGCGGGCATCGCGATCGCGCGCTGGCGGATCTTCTCTGCCAGATCACCGGCGCGGAAGATGCCTGCATTGTGAATAACAACGCGGCGGCGGTGCTGTTAATGCTGGCGGCCACCGCGAGCGGAAAAGAGGTTGTCGTCTCTCGCGGCGAGCTGGTGGAGATCGGCGGGGCATTTCGTATTCCGGATGTCATGCGCCAGGCGGGCTGCACGCTGCATGAAGTGGGCACAACCAACCGTACCCATGCAAAAGATTATCGCGCTGCGGTGAATGAAAACACCGCCCTGCTGATGAAAGTGCATACCAGTAATTACCACATTGAGGGGTTCACCAAAACGGTGGAAGAGGCCGAACTGGCCGCCATCGGGCGCGAGCTAAACGTGCCGGTGATTGCCGATCTCGGCAGCGGGTCGCTGGTGGATATGCGCCAGTACGGTCTGCCGAAAGAGCCAATGGTGCAGGAAATGGTTGCTGCGGGCGTAAGCCTGGTCAGTTTCTCCGGCGATAAACTGCTGGGTGGGCCGCAGGCGGGGATTATCGTCGGCAAGCGCGAGCTGATTGCGCAGCTACAGCAGCACCCACTGAAGCGTGCCCTGCGTGCCGATAAAATGACGCTGGCCGCGCTGGAAGCCACGCTGCGGCTCTATCTCCACCCGGAGAAACTGGCTGACCGCCTGCCCACGTTGCGTTTGCTGAGCCGTGATGAAGCCTCTGTTCGCGCGCGGGCGGAAGCGCTACTGCCGCAGGTTGCTCCCCATTACCCTGAGTTTGAAGTTCGTATCGAGCCTTGCCTGTCGCAAATTGGCAGCGGCTCGCTGCCCGTGGACAGGTTACCGAGCGAAGCGCTGACGTTCACCCCGCGCGACGGACGCGGAAGCCAGCTTGAGGCGCTGTCGGCGCGCTGGCGTGCATTACCGACGCCAGTGATTGGCCGGATCGGTGATGGTCGTATGTGGCTGGATTTACGCTGCCTGGAAGATGAAGGGCGGTTTCTGGAGATGATGTTGAAATGATTATTGCCACCGCCGGTCACGTTGACCACGGCAAAACCACGTTATTGCAGGCCATTACGGGCGTGAATGCCGATCGCCTGCCGGAAGAGAAAAAGCGCGGCATGACCATTGACCTGGGTTACGCCTACTGGCCACAGCCCGACGGTCGCGTGCTGGGCTTTATCGATGTGCCCGGCCACGAGAAGTTTCTTTCCAATATGCTCGCGGGCGTGGGCGGGATCGATCACGCTCTGCTGGTTGTCGCGTGCGATGACGGGGTGATGGCGCAAACGCGCGAGCATCTGGCGATCCTGCAACTGACGGGAAACCCGCAGTTGACCGTCGCCCTTACCAAAGCGGACCGTGTGGATGAGCCGCGTATCAACGAGGTGCGTGAAGAGGTACTGGCGGCGCTGAGTGAATACGGTTTTAAGGATGCCGCTCTGTTTGTCACCGTGGCGACAGAAGGCCGCGGTATCGACGCTCTTCGCGACCATTTGCAGCAGATCCCGTCTCGTGAGCATGCCAGCCATCACCGCTTCCGTCTGGCGATCGACAGGGCGTTTACCGTGAAAGGGGCTGGGCTGGTGGTGACGGGTACCGCGCTGAGTGGCGAAGTTAACGTGGGCGATACCCTGTGGCTGACGGGCGTGAACAAACCCATGCGCGTGCGCGGGCTTCACGCGCAAAACCAGCCGGTGGAACAGGCCCACGCCGGGCAGCGTATCGCGCTGAATATTGCTGGTGATGCCGAAAAAGACCAGCTTAACCGCGGCGACTGGCTGCTGGCCGACGCGCCGCCGGAGCCTTCTGAACGGATTATCGTTTCTCTACAGACCCACACGCCGCTGACCCAGTGGCAGCCGCTGCATATCCATCACGCGGCCAGCCACATCACCGGACGCGTGTCGCTGCTGGAAAACGATCTCGCCGAACTGGTGTTCGACTCCCCGCTCTGGCTGGCGGATAACGACCGCCTGGTTCTGCGCGACATCTCCGCGCGCGAAACCCTGGCGGGCGCCCGCGTGGTGATGCTGAATCCGCCCCGTCGCGGCAAGCGTAAGCCCGAGTATTTAGCGTGGCTGGCCTCGCTGGCCCAGGCCCGTGACGACAAGTCTGCGTTAGATATCCACCTTGAGCGTGGTGCGGTGGATCTGGCTGCGTTCGCCTGGGCGCGCCAGCTCAGCGGTGAAGGATTGCGTCTTCTGACGCAGGAGCCGGGTTTTATTCAGGCTGGCAACAGCCTGCTGAACGCGCCGGTGGCGGCGCGCTGGCAGCGTAAAGTGTTGAGCACGCTGGCGACCTATCATGAACAGCATCAGGATGAGCCCGGTCCGGGCCGTGAACGTCTGCGGCGTATGGCGTTGCCCATGGAAGACGACGCGCTGGTGCTGTTGCTGATTGAAAACATGCGTGAAAGCGGCGTGATTGCAAGTCATCACGGCTGGCTGCACCTGCCGGAACACAAGGCCGGTTTTACCGCTGAGCAGGACGCGGTCTGGCAAAAAGTGGCGGCGCTGTTTGGCGATGAACCCTGGTGGGTGCGCGATCTGGCGCGTGAAACCAATACCGATGAGCAGCTGATGCGTCAGGTACTGCGGCATGCGGCGCAGCAGGGCATGATTGTGGCGATCGTGAAAGATCGTTATTACCGCAACGATCGGATCGTTGCGTTTGCGAACCTGATCCGGGAGCTGGATCAGGCGCGCGGATCAACCTGCGCCGCAGACTTCCGCGATCGGCTGAACGTAGGACGCAAACTGGCGATTCAGATCCTGGAGTATTTCAACCGCATCGGGTTTACGCGTCGTCGTGGCAATGACCATGTGCTACGCGACGCGCAGTTATTTCCGTAAGCGTTAAGCGCTGCGCGCCTGCTTCTGCTTAGCCAGCCAGACCGCGCCCAGCCTTCCCGCCTGGTTACCCAGCTCGCAGGGAAGGATGGGCACCCGGAGCGCTTCCCACTCCTCGAATCGCTGTAAATATTTATCCAGCAGGAGATAGATTTTCTCCTGCTCACTAATGCCGCCGCCAATCAGCACCGCCTGCGGATCAAACATAGAGATCACGCTGTAAATACCGCGCGACAGACAATGCGCCCACGCTTCAATGGCCTCGCGCAGATGCACGTCGCTGTCCATGCGTTTAAACAGCTCCTCACCATCAGGCATCTCATCTTCCGACACGGCCAGCGCGCGGCGGCAGGCTTTCATCAGGCCACTGGCGGACGCCACTTCATGCATCGGTTCGCCCTCATTGCCTACGGGCAGCACGCCAAACTCACCCGCCCGGTAGTGCGACCCGCGGTAGAGATCGCCCTCCATGACGATACCGCCGCCGATGCCGGTGCCGATGGTGATGCAGACGAAATGCTCATAGTCCTTGCCCGCGCCCTGCCAGCGCTCGCCCAGCGCCGCGCAATTGGCATCGTTTTCGATTGTCACGGGGAGATCGGTCAGCTGTGCGAACAGTTCGCACAGGTTTTCGCCGTCAAGATAGTCCAGCGCCCCGGCTTTGGCCGCTTCGCCGGTATGGTGATTGATATGTCCTGGAAAACTCACGCCAATGCTGGCGATCTCGTGCTCCTGGCAGTATTTATCCACTACCGTTTTCCACTTCTCTTTGAAGGTGCTTTCATCGTCCGGCGTATCATATTCATCGGATGTCAGTTCTTCGCCGTTTTCATTAATTACGCCGTGTTTGATGTGGGTTCCACCCACGTCAAAGCCGATAAATAGCTGCATTGCATCATTCCTCATGAGCCCTTGAGCTATTAAGTATGGCTGCGGCGGCAGAAACGAAACGTAAAGTACGGTAATCCGTGATGCGGCTCGTAAACCCGCTACCCGCTGGCGAGAAAATCATCAGCCGGAACTACCCTTGTTGTACAACAACAGCAAGGAGACGGTCATGACAAACAATCCTCCCTCATCGCGTATCCAGCCTGGCGAGTATGGTTTTCCCCTTAAGCTGAAGCCCCGCTATGACAACTTTATCGGCGGCGACTGGGTGGCGCCCGTCGACGGTGAATACTATTCCAACCTGACGCCCGTTACCGGCCAGCCGCTGTGTGAAATTGCCAGTTCGGGCAAACGGGATATCGATTTAGCGCTGGATGCGGCGCATAAGGCGAAAGATAAGTGGGGGCAAATGTCCGTTCAGGACAGAGCGGCCATGTTGTTCAAAATCGCCGATCGGATGGAGCAGAATCTGGAGCTGCTGGCGACCGCAGAAACGTGGGACAACGGCAAGCCGATCCGCGAAACCATGGCGGCGGACGTGCCGCTGGCGATCGACCATTTCCGCTATTTTGCGTCCTGCATCCGTGCCCAGGAGGGGGGAATAAGTGAAGTTGACAAAGATACCGTGGCGTATCACTTCCACGAGCCGCTCGGCGTGGTGGGGCAAATTATTCCGTGGAACTTCCCGCTGCTGATGGCGAGCTGGAAAATGGCGCCCGCGCTGGCGGCGGGTAACTGCGTTGTGCTGAAACCTGCACGCTTAACGCCGCTTTCGGTGCTGCTGCTGATGGAGGTAATTGGCGACCTGTTGCCGCCGGGGGTCATTAACGTGGTCAACGGGGCCGGGGGAGAGATCGGCGAATATCTGGCTACTTCAAAGCGTATCGCCAAAGTGGCGTTTACTGGCTCAACGGAAGTGGGTCAGCAGATTATGCAGTACGCGACCCAGAACATCATTCCGGTCACCCTGGAGTTGGGCGGGAAATCGCCGAACATCTTCTTTGCCGACGTGATGGATGAAGAGGACGCCTTCTTCGACAAAGCGCTGGAAGGGTTTGCGCTGTTTGCGTTTAACCAGGGCGAAGTCTGCACCTGTCCGAGCCGCGCGCTGGTGCAGGAATCCATTTATGAGCGCTTTATGGAGCGGGCGATCCGGCGCGTGGAGTCGATTCGCAGCGGTAATCCGCTGGATAACGTTACCCAGATGGGGGCGCAGGTATCGCATGGCCAGCTGGAAACCATCCTCAACTATATTGATATCGGTAAAAAAGAGGGGGCTGATGTGTTGACCGGCGGTCGTCGTAAGGTGCTGGGCGGCGATTTGCAGGAGGGCTACTACCTTGAGCCGACTATCCTGTTCGGTAAGAACAACATGCGCGTTTTTCAGGAGGAAATTTTTGGACCGGTGCTGGCCGTCACCACGTTTAAAACCATGGACGAGGCGCTGGAGCTCGCGAACGACACGCAGTATGGCCTGGGGGCGGGCGTCTGGAGCCGTAACGGTAATCTGGCCTATAAAATGGGCCGCGGCATTCAGGCCGGACGCGTATGGACAAACTGCTATCACGCCTATCCGGCTCATGCGGCGTTTGGCGGCTACAAACAGTCGGGCATCGGGCGCGAAACCCATAAAATGATGCTGGAGCACTACCAGCAAACGAAATGTCTGTTAGTCAGCTACTCCGATAAACCGCTGGGGCTGTTTTAATCTCCCGGCTCAGGCCGTCCCGGGCGGCCTGAGCCGGGTTAAAGCCGGGTGGCGGCTTCGCCTTACCCGGCCTACTTTTTACTCCCTCTCCCGTGGGAGAGGGCTGGGGTGAGGGCAACAGGCCGCAGTTATTCAGCCTTCATCCACCCATATCCGCATTTCCCCTTCTCCCCGGTTTGCCCAGCTGAACCACGGAATGAAGGTCAGCGTCTGGGGCTGACGTTCTACCGGCGAGTGGTCGTACTGCCACAAGGCATCAGTGTCCTTCGCCTGACACCCGATCCCTTCCGCCTGTATCAGCATCTTGTGCGCGAAAATGCCTTTGCCTTCAAATACCCGAAACGCGCTGTCTTGCGGCAAAGAAAGGTTATGCAGATTTGCGCCGTTATCGGCTTCTTCCAGGCAGTAAACCAGCGGCCCACGCTGCAATGCGACTTTCCCCGCCTGCTGGCGCACCTGCGGGTTGCCGTACACGCGGCGGACCGGCATCGGTAACGTCAGCGTCAGCGTGTCGCCTTCCTGCCAGCTGCGGTTGAGGTATAAGTATCCACGGGAGACCTCGCCTGTAATGGCTTGACCATTGAGCGAAACAGCCGGTTCCGCACACCAGTCCGGCAGCCTCAGGGCCAGCGTGTGAGTCACCGGAACTGGTGAGGTAATCTCGATTTTCACCTGCTCATGCCACGGATAGTTTCCGCTAATCCGCAGCTGGAGGATGTTATCCCCAACCGGAATGGCGACGTCGTTCCCCACGTACAGGTTGATCAACAGCGCGTCCGGGCGAACGGTATAAATGTAGTGCCCCAGCGAGGTCAGCACGCGCGCAATATTCGGCGGGCAACAGGCGCAGCCGAACCAGCGCTGGCGCACCGGTTTCACGTGGTCATAGATATGGTTAAAGGCCAGTGTTTTCGGGTGCACTTCCAGCGGATTCACATAAAAGAAATGCTTACCGTCCAGCGCCATGCCACCCAGCACCGTGTTGTATAGTGCGCGCTCCATCACGTCGGCGTAGTGGCCGTCCGCCTCCATCTCCAGCATTCGGCGGGCAAACATCATCAGGCCGATGGAGGCGCAGCTTTCGGCATAGACCGTATCGTTGGGCAGATCGTAATCGCTGCTGAATGCCTCGCCGCTGCTTTGCGAGCCAATCCCGCCGGTGATGTACAGCTGGCGCTGTGCCATGTTGTTCCACAGCCGCAGGCAATCCTGACGTTTCCCTTCGTCGTTGCTCAGGCGCGCCAGATGCGCCATGCCCGCCATCAGATAGACAAAACGCACGGCGTGGCCGATGGCCGTTTGTTGTTCGGCAAGGGGCTGATGCGCCTGGCTGTAGGCTTTGTCCTTGACCATCCACGCCGGGCCATAGGTGTTCCAGTATGACGTTCTGCCGCGCTTCTCATATTCGATATCGTAGAAGTGAGGCTGTGTGCCGCGTTCCTCAATAAAGTATTTCACCAGATTGAGATAGCGTGGCTCCTGCGTGACGTCGTACAGCCGCATCAGCGCCAGCTCGATTTCCGGGTGGCCCGGATAGCCGTGCAGCTGGTTTTCGCCCGGGCCAAACACGCTGTCGATATGATCCGCCAGCCTGCACACCACGTCCAGCAGGCGGCGCTTTCCGGTTCCCTGGAAATACGCCACGCCCGCTTCAATCATATGCCCGGCGCAGTACAGTTCGTGGCACTCGGCCAGATTGGTCCAGCGCTCGGCCGGTGCTTTCACCGTGAAATAGGTATTGAGATAGCCATCTTCACACTGCGCCGCTGCGACCAGCTCGATCACCTCGTCGGCGGTTTTTTCCAGTTCGGCATCCGGCTTCTGGCACAGCGACCACGCCACGGCTTCGAGCCATTTCGCCACGTCGCTGTCCTGAAAGACCATCCCGTAAAACTCCCCCTGTTCCAGACCGGCCGCGATGCGGAAGTTGGCGATGGCGTGGCTGGGTTCAGCCTCCGCCACGCGATCGTTAAGCGCATCCCACTGGTAGGGGATTACCACATCGCGGACCAGCCGTTGGTACTGACCAAGAAACGGGTCGTTGATTTTCAGCTGATGCAGGTCGGCTTCCATTATGGTCATATCGTTCTCCTCAGGACTGTACATGACGCTGGCGCAAATCGGTGGCAATGCGCGACATCACGGGATTGTTAAGCCTGCACCAGCGGATAGCGACCGCCAGCAGCAGGTGGAAAAGGGCAGGGAGTAGCGTCTCCATGGCGGTGATGCCCTGCAATGAGGCGGGTGTCTGGTTGCCCGCGCCTGGCTGATAGGCCACGGCAATAAACACCAGGCTGATGATCCCGGCGCTGGATGCCCACGCGAGCTTGATGAAAAATAGATTGAAGGCGAAATTCATCCCCGAGGAGCGCACGCCGGTTTTCCATTCGCCGTAGTCATCGGCAAAGGCCATTAGCGAGAAGTGAAGCGGCAGGGTGAAGCCCAGGATCACGCCGTTACTTAAAATCACGATAAGCCAGAGCGTCTGGTGCGCCGGGCCACCTGGCAGGAACCACATTCCCATAGCAAGCGCAGCGAGTACCAGGTTGGTGTAGTAGTAGAGTTTGACGGTATCAATCCGCCGCGACAGCGGGTTGACGATCACCGCGCCCAGAATGGCGGCAAAGGTCACCATGGTGAAAAACAGCGAGGTGTACGCCGTGCTGCCCTGAAGCACGTAGGTGATGAAGTACATGTACCCGCCGCCGCGAATGTTGAAGACGTTGATCAGCAGAAACGACATCACCAGCATCAGCAGCAGCTGATCGTTTTTACGCAGGCCCGCCAGGTGCTCGCGCAGGGTAAATTTCCCCATCAGCGCAAGCGGGACGCGCTCGCGCACCCAGAAGAAGCAGCACAAGAACATCACCACAGCGATGGCGCACAGTACGCCGACGCCCAGCTGATAACCCCGGGCGGTATTGCCCTGTCCCAGCTCTGACACCAGCCACGGCAGGCCAACGGAGACCAGAAAGCCCGCCACGCCGCACAGTACGAAGCGCCAGGACTGGCAGGATATTACCTCGTTGTGGCGGGTGGTCATGGTGTTGATCAGCGCGCAATACGGCACGTTGATGGCGGTATAGCCTACGGACAACAGCAAATAGGTGCCGAACGCCCAGGCGATTTTCACGCCCATGCTGGCGTCCGGGACGGTGAAGGTCAGCACGCCGACGATCCCGATGGGAAGCGCGACCCACAGCTGCCACGGACGAAAACGCCCCCAGCGGCTCTGCGTGCGGTCGGCAATCACGCCCATCACTGGATCGGAAATCGCGTCAAATACCCGAAGGGCAATAAACAGCGTGCCCACCAGCGCGGGCGTCAGGCCAAATACATCGGTATAGAAAAAGGTCAGGAAGTTCATGATCAGGCAGGTAATTACCGTGCCGCCCGCGTCGCCCAGGCCGTAGCCAATTTTCTCGCGGACTGACAGTCGGTCATCGGCTGCCTGTTTTGCAACTTCTGCGTCTGTAATCGGTGTGGAAGTCATGGGGTAACTCCTCGATAAACGATTTTTTATCGTATTTGTGCAAGGTACCCCATTTATTCTGCATTCAACGGGCAGACCAACAAGGGAAGGGAAAAGTATAAAAAGGTGACGATTCCGACCTGATGGTAAAACTGTGAGTTTGATCGAGCTGTT
Organism: Enterobacter sp. DSM 30060; assembly: GCF_013375955.1. Classification (NCBI taxonomy): domain Bacteria; kingdom Pseudomonadati; phylum Pseudomonadota; class Gammaproteobacteria; order Enterobacterales; family Enterobacteriaceae; genus Enterobacter; species Enterobacter sp. DSM 30060. Next base: position 1,523,446 of record NZ_CP056118.1, on the reverse strand, counting down.
CTGCTGATATTTATTAATAATCAAACAATAAACGCAATATTAGCCACCATAAAAGCGGGAAATTGAATATCCATGCTTGAATTATCCATAGCACTTCCGATTAAGGTTCAAAATGGCGGGTTATTTATCTCCCGGGGCGTGGGTCGTCATCCCGCACGAAAATTATCTTCGTGGGAGATAATCTTTGTCGAAAAAGGGACATTAACGATCCAGGAGGAAAATACGCTGTTTGAGGTAAACGCCGGCGAGAGTTTATTACTTTGGCCGAAGCGGCGGCATGTCGGCGTGGAAGATTTTCCGGGCGATCTCAAATTTTACTGGCTGCATTTTGAGGTGGATGAAGGCTTGCCTGTGTTGCCAGGTGCGACGCCACTGTCGATTGAGCAACACTGTAGCGTGCGGGATCCGCAATATGTTATTGCGTTATTCCGTCAGTTTTTAAGCGAGCAGGAAAAATTACAGCGTAGCCAGGCGCTGGAGATAATTTTGCTGTTAATTTTGCAGCAGATATCGCTCTCGCCGGGATATGAAGATAAAGCGGATGATGCGGGCGCAGCAATGGCGTGGAAGGCCAAACAGCTTATCCGCACTCACTTTCATTTGCCCATATCCACTTCACAGCTGGCGAAAGAGCTGCACTGCAACGCAGATTACCTGGGGCGAGTATTTCGCCGGACGTTTCATTTAACCCTGACGGAGGCAATACACCGCCAGCGCGTCAGGGCCGCTGAAAAATTGTTGCTGAACGATGCGGCCTCATTAACTGAAGTGGCCACCCGGTGCGGTTTTAATGACGTGGGTTATTTCCGGCAGATATTCTCGAAACATACCGGGTTAACGCCCGCCGTCTGGAAACGGCGGTACTGTAAAGAGCATATTAATTCCGGATGATTACTGGCCGTAATAGGCATTTGCGCCATGCTTGCGCAGGTAATGCTTATCCAGCAATTCCTGCTGCATAACCGGAAGCTGTGGTGCAAGCTGGCGCGAGAAAAGCCCCATATAGGCGCACTCTTCCAGCACCACGGCATTGTGTACCGCATCGGCAGCGTCTTTGCCCCAGGCAAACGGGCCGTGAGAGTGTACCAGCACCGCCGGGACCTGCATCGGGCTTATGTCGCGCTCCTCGAAGGTTTTGATAATGACTTCCCCCGTCTGGTATTCATATTCACCCGCGATTTCAGCCGTGGTCATCAGCCGCGTGCAGGGGATCGCACCGTAGAAATAGTCCGCGTGCGTCGTGCCCCATGCGGGTAAATCCTGCCCCGCCTGCGACCAGATGGTGGCGTGGCGGGAATGGGTATGCACGATGCCACCAATTTCCGGGTAACGACGATACAGCGCGAGATGGGTCGGGGTGTCGGAGGAGGGTTTTTTACTCCCCTCGACCACTTTACCCGTGGCGATATTTACCACCACCATATCTTCTGCGGTCATCACGTCGTACTCCACGCCGGATGGTTTGATCACCATCATGCCGCTGTCACGGTCAACCGCGCTGACGTTGCCCCAGGTGAACGTCACCAGCTGGTGGGCGGGCAGGGCGAGATTTGCCGCCAGCACCTCGGCTTTGAGTTGTTCTAACATGTCATGCCTCCTTCCTGCATTCGTGCTTCAATCCAGCGGCGCGCCTGGATGATCTCCAGTACCGGCTCTTTGGCTTTTTCGGTCCACATTTCAATCAGAAATGCGCCGCGATAGTTAAGTTGATTTAGCGTGTTAAACACGCCAACGAAATCGACGCAGCCCTCGCCAAACGGCACATCACGGAACTGGCCGGGGCTTTTTTCGGTTACGGGCCGGGTGTCTTTCAGATGGATAGCGGCGATGCGGTCAATGCCCAACGTCAGCTCGGCGGTGACGTCGTTGCCCCACGCGCTCAGGTTGCCGACGTCCGGGTAAACGCTGAACCACGGCGAGGCGAGCATGTCGTCCCACTTTTTCCACTTGCTGATGGAGTTCATAAACGCGGTGTCCATGATCTCTACCGCCAGCATTACCTGCGCGGAAGCGGCCTGCTCTACGGCCCACGCCAGCCCTTCGGCAAAGCGCTGTTGCGTGCCCTCGTCATGCTCCTCGTAGTACACGTCATAACCCGCAAGCTGGATGGTGCGAATACCCAAATCACGGGCCAGCCGGATGGCTTTGGTCATGATCTCGCGGGCGCGTTCGCGCACGGTGTCATCGCGGCTGCCAAACGGGAAGCGACGATGGGCAGACAAGCACATCGACGGGATGGCCACGCCGGTCTCCAGCATCGCTTCCACCAGAGAGGCGCGCTGCGTGGTACTCCATTCAAGGCGCGATAAACGCTCGTCGGTCTCATCCACCGACATCTCCACAAAATCGAAGCCGCAGCTTTTTGCCAGAACCAGGCGCTCCGGCCAGGAGAGATCTTTTGGCAGCGCTTTTTCGTAAATGCCTAACGGATGCTGACGCATGGTTACTCTCCCCAGATGTCGCGAATTTGCGAATGGAATGCTTGTGCCACCTGCGGCGGATTGGCGGCGCCTGCCAGCGCGCGCCCGGCAATGAAGGCTTTGACGTTGATCTGCTTAAACAGCGGCAGGTCAGCGGGGGTGATACCGCCAGTGATGGAAAGCTGTAGCCCGATATCGGACAACGCCTTCATTTTGCTGAGATCCGCCTCGCCCCACTGCTGGCCGCTGGCCTGTGCGTCGCGCCCGCGGTGGTATATCGCCTGCTTCACCCCGATGCGGTGCCACGCGCGCGCGTCGTCCAGCGTCCAGTTGCCAAACAGCTCCATCTGGATCTCGCCGCCGCCGCGCAGTGCGACCTCGTGGCCACGTTCAACGGTGGCCAGCGGGGCGGCACAGATGATGGTCATCCAGTTTGCGCCTGCGCCAAACGCCTGCTCAGCCAGCGTTTCTCCGGCATCGGCGACTTTCCAGTCCGCCACGATAATTTTATCCGGACACTGCGCGCGCAGGGCGCGAACGGCGTTTAGCCCTTCGGTCAGACACAGGATGGTGCCGGCTTCGACGATGTCGACGTGATCGGAAAGCGTCGCGACATCCCGCTGCGCGGCCTGAAGTGAGGTGTGGTCGAGCGCCAGCTGCAATAATGGTCGGCTCATAGGTCGTACTCCTTAACACGGGCGTGATAGCCCTGTAATGCTGAAATCAGTAGCTGGTAACGGTGATATTTGCGCTGGTAGGCGGCATGGGCACGCATGTCAGGTTCAATCATCCGGATGTCATGCCTGAGGGCGCGCTGAGCGGCGTAAAAATCGGGATAGAGACCTGTACCGACGAGCGCGGCCAGCGCCGCACCGGAACAGCCGGTCTCTTCCACCTGCGGGAGTTCAATCGCCAGGCCGCTGACGTCCGCGAGCATCTGCATCCACACGTCCGAATGGGTGGGGCCGCCCGTCACGCGCAGGGTCTGCACGTGGGGAAAGCGTTCGAGCATACGGTTGAGGTGGGTCATGTGGCTGAATACCACCCCTTCATAAACCGCCTGGAGAAGGTGCGCGCGGGTATGCAGCGCCTGCAAACCATAGAAGCCGCTGGTCATCTCCAGTCCGGCGTTGCTGCCGTAGATGAAAGGCAGGAAGAACACATCGCTTTCAGCTTTTGGCAGGCTGGCCACGGCGTGGTTAATCTCATCGAATGACATTTCGCCCCATTGGGCCGTCAGCCATTCCAGGTTGCCGGACGAGGTGGGGCTGGCTTCGTGAACGATGAACTGCTGCGGATGGACATAGCGGCCATAGACGTAGGGGAACGGCTCGTTGTCGCGGATGCCGTGGGCAATCCCACTGGTCACGGCCCAGGTCCCCATTACGGCATTCAGCGTATTTTCGTCATGCAGCCCGGCGCAGATCGCGGTGGAAACCACATCAAACAGTCCACCAACGACGGGAGTACCCGCCGTGAGACCGGTCAGTGCGGCTGCCTGAGCGGTGATTTCCCCGCAAATTTCTGCTGAACCGATAATAGGCGGCAGGGCACCGTCAATGTCGCTGATGCCGAGCCAGCGCGTGAGCTGCGGATCGTACTGCCCGGTATTCATGTTGTAGAGATTGGATTCCGAGATGTTGCTCTCTTCGCAGCCTTTGACTCCGGTCAGACACCAGCGCAGGTAATCGTGCGCCATCATCACGCTGCCGATTTGCTGATACCGCTGCGGCTCGTTCTCTTTAACCCAGCGCAGGAGTGAGGCCGGATGCCCCGTCCACAGCGTCTGGCGAGTATGCGGATAGAGCTTTTCGGGTATACCGTCCTGCTGCCAGCGTTGCACGATCTCCAGCGCACGGCGATCGGAGGAGAGTATGGCGTTACCCAGGGGGCGATCCTGTTTATCGAGCAAAAATAGCCCCTTGCCCTGGGCTGAAATGCCAACGCCTTTAATCTGACCGCCGTCAGCGCCTGAATTTTTAAGCAGCAGGGCGACGGTTTTGTGGCAGTGCTGCCAGAGCTGGTGCATATCCCGCTCGGCGTAGCCAGCGCGTGGGCTGAGCGTGGCCACTGAGCGGCGTTCAATACAGACTTCTTTGCCCTGGCTGTTGTATAAACCGGCTTTCAGATAAGTACCGCCACAATCGATACCCAGCCAGAAGGGCTCTTTTTCACTCATCTTCTTCTCGCTTAATTGCCGGGCGGCGCTTCGCTTACCCGGCCTACGGTTTGGTTTAGTGAATCAGGTGAGGGCCTCAGGCCGCACGCTTATGCGAGTTCACCGTGGGGTTGGGCTCTGCTCCGGCATCGCATTTCGCCGGTAACATCAGGGCCAGCAGCGATGCCAGCGCCAGCGAAACCGCCAGGCAGTAAACGCCTGCGTCTTTGCTGTACAGGGTGATCAGTACGCCTACCGCATAAGGACCGCAGAACCCGCCGAGGTTGCCCAGGGCATTAATCACGCCGCGTGCGCCACCCGCCATCTCAGCGCTGAACAGACGCGCCGGGATGGTCCAGAACACGCCCGCTGCGGATTGCAGGAAGAAGCCACAGCCCACCAGCGCGGCATAGGCCAGCCAGGTGTGCTCTTTCAGCGCCACGGAGAGGAACATGCAGAGCGCAAAGCCAATCAATGGCAGGGAAACAAACAGCTTGCGCTTGCCGGTGCGGTCAGAGAGCGTAGAGAACAGGAACATGCCGGCAATGGCGCCGATGTAAGGCAGAATGGCGAGCATTCCCACCTGGCCGATGCTGGTGTGCGTCAGTTCTTTCAGAATGGTGGGCAGCCAGAGGGTGTAACCGTAAATGCCGGTCTGGTAGAAGAAGTTGAGGGCGATCAGCTGCCACATAGTTTTGTCAGACAGCACTGCGCTGAGCGAGGCGTTTTTCACCTCTTTACCCGCAATGGCCTGCTGCTCTGCCGCCAGTGTTTGTACCAGGTAGTTTTTCTCGGCCTCAGAGATCCAGCGCGCTTCCTGCGGCCGGTCGTAGACGGTGAACGCCCACAGCACCAGCACAACAACGGACATCAGACCTTCAATAATGAACAGCCAGCGCCAGTCGAGAGCGGTGATAATCCAGCCCGATAGTGGGGCGGTGATGATCCCGGCGATGGGCACGAACATGATCACAATCGCGTTGGCGCGGCCGCGCTCGGCATCCGGGAACCAGTTACTGATCATCGTGAGCACAACGGGCAGCATCCCGCCTTCCGCCACGCCGAGTAAGAAGCGCAGCACCAGCAGCTGATACTGGTTGGTTACAAGCCCGGTCAGAACCGAGATCACCGCCCAGGCAACCAGCGACCAGCCGATAAACTTCTTACCGCTGCCGTGCACGGCAATTTTGCCGCCGGGAACTTGCAGGAACAAATAGCCAATAAAAAAGATCCCCCCCGCCAGGCCCGCCATCGTGGCGGAAATGCCCAGCTCTTCGTCCATACCGCCGGGCATCGCAAAAGCTATATTTACGCGGTCCATATAGGAAATAATGCAGGCGATAAGAATAGGGGGAATGATCCTTAGCCAGCGCTGGCGCGGAATGTCCGCGTGTAGAGCATTAGAAGAAATATTCATAGTTAATATCTCAGTGAAGGTAACCGGAAAATGTATTCTTTATTTTTATTGTGATGCTTTATTCATAGCGCTAATGCCGTCGCGCAAAATAGCGATGCGATGGCTGACGTCAGCATTAGCATTTATTTCCAGTAATTTAATACCGGAGAATTTCAATGTTGCGGCGCTCGCCGCAGTAAACAGCGTTTTTACATGTTCAGTGGACATGAGACTGTCGGCGCAGAACGAAGAAAACGGCGCGTGCAGATCCTGCCATTCTCCGTACTCACCGCGAGGGGTCGTGCCCGAAAACATCAGCGCCCCCAGTTTCCCGGCAGCGAGTGCCGCCTGAACATGTTCCAGCGGAAGGGCGGTGTTGCGACCTTCGATGGCCGAACGTGCCCAGTTGATACAGACGCTGATATCGGTCTCTCTCACTACCTCCAGCACCTGCTCTAAGGGCAAGAACCCTTTACGCGGCGCCGGGCTATTCATCGCATCACAGTGTTCCAGCACCAGATCGCAGCCCCAGTCCCAGCTCGCGATTTCCCTTACCGAGCGGGAGAATGCTTCTGTCGCTTGCTCGACAGAATCATTACCCGCCTGTGGTGCGGCCTGCATTTCCAGAGCGACCACTTTCCCGGGAAAGCGGGTGTTAACGGCATCAATCTTTTGATGCAGATGGCGGTAATATTCAATGCACGCTTTACGTTGTTCTTCGTCCGCGGACGCCAGGCCAAACGCGCCGTTACTGCCGCGGCGGCGCATGGTTTCCATAACGGCTGTAACAACGATCTGCCAGTTGCCCGGCGTATGACGAAACAGCCATTCATCACCAAACGGATGGAGATTTTCAAGGCAAGGTTGTTCCAGCCCGCGAATATTTGGCGTGTCGGAAAGTTCCCGCCAGAAGGCGTGTTCTTCCTGCTCCCCTTTCTGGTGAAACGAGGGTGCGCAGGGGTACGCACCAATAATAAAACCGGTGTTGGTCATTTCGCATTCCTGTATTTATCAGAAAATTAATCTAATTCGCTGATGGCCACTTTCACCACAATTTTACGAATTGCGGATCCCTTGTTTTTAATACAGGCAGGACGGTGAACATCCTGCGGGAAAAATATGGCGTAACTGCCAGGTATCATTTCGATAAGCGACTCGTGTTCGCTGTCGTGATAAAAAATAATATCCCGTTGCTCCAGCAATGATTCGCTGATTTTGTTATTTCCGGTATCAATAGCAATACCGATTTTTTCTTCGCCCCAGGCCAAAAACTGGATATCCAGATAGCGGCGATGGACTTCAGGGCGGTTCTCGTGCTGTTCCTTTGTGGTGAGGTCGAGAACCTGGGCAAAAATGTTGCGGCCTTCAATTTCGATCACGCCCGGCGCCAGGGTGGTGAAATCCGTGGTACGCAGAAAATTAAGCGCCTTTTCAATCGCCAGCGGCAGGCGACATGGATTTGGCTGTGTAATATGTCCGAATATCATGACCCACTCCTTACAGAGACTGGATTTTCGCCCACACGCTGTCGTCAACCGTGATGCCGTGGCGGCGATTCTCCTCCAGCAGGCGTGTGAACTCATGGCCTGGCAGACGGACGGCGACATTTTCATCAGCGCGTTCTGCGGTGGTGATGAAGTCCATGATGCGCTGTAGTTTGGCATCGCGGGTTGGACCGTCGATCAGGCGATCCACTTCGATGGCGATAAAGATCTGCGATACGCCGTATTCATCGCTGTTGTCCTGGGTCACTTCCGCGACGGACGCGCCGTCAGAGAGCAGGGTGGCGATCATGTCGAGCACAATCGACAAGCCGGAACCTTTCCAGTAGCCCATGGGCAGAATGCGACGGTTTTTCTCAATCACGCCCGGCTCTCTGGTCAGATTGCCTTCATCGTCAAAGCCGCCGTCGACCGGTAATTCGCGTCCGGCCAGGCGATTCACCTCCAGCATGCCGTAGGAGAACATCGACATCGACATATCGACCATGGTGATTGGATTCGACGGGATAGCGACGATCAGCGGGTTTGTGCCGATGCAGCATTCTTTTGATCCCCACGCGGGCATCACGGCAATAGAGTTGGTCCAGCAGATGCCGATATAGCCTTTCTCCGCCGCCTGCCAGCCGTAGCTGCCGCCGCGCATCCAGTGGTTAGCGTTACGCAGCGCCACCAGGCCGATCCCGTGATCGGACGCCAGCTCGGTAGCACGGTCCATCATCTTCTTCGCCGTCAGGTTGCCGATGGAACGCTGGGCATCCCACTGTTCGATGGCGCCTAATGTCGTTACGCGTTTCGGCTGGGCGTCAGGGATGATGTCGCCTGCGTCAAGCTGCTGAATAAATCGCGGGAAGCGGTTGACGCCGTGTGAATAAACGCCGGACTCCGTGGTGCGGGCGAACATCTCGGCGCAGGCGTCTGCGGTATCCGCTTTTACACCGCGATCGAGCAGAACCCGATTGAACGCCGCTTTCAACTCTTCGAAGGTCACTTTCATCCCTGTTCTCCTGTTTTTTTAGGGGCAAGTGCGAGTGCTTTTTTATCGCTAAATTTCACTATGCGAAATCTGATTTCAAATATAACGATCAAATTTTGTCAGATCAACGACATTCACGCTTTTCAAAATCGATTAAAATCAAATGGTTGTGTTTTTTTTGTTGAGATCGTGAACTAAACCACACTTTGCGCTACCATCAGGGCGCGATAAACAGGAGCCATTTGATGAGCATAAAAGAGAGCGAAATGACGCAAGAAAAAGAGAGGCCAGCAGGTAGCCAGAGCTTGTTTCGCGGCCTGATGCTGATTGAAATCCTCAGTAACTATCCGAACGGGTGTCCGCTTGCGCATTTATCAGAACTGGCGGGGCTGAATAAAAGCACCGTGCACCGGTTATTGCAGGGGTTGCAGTCGTGCGGGTACGTGACGCCGGCGCCGGCGGCAGGGAGCTATCGTCTGACCACCAAATTTATCGCCGTCGGGCAAAAGGCGCTTTCATCGCTCAATATTATTCACGTGGCGGCGCCGCACCTCGAGGCGCTGAACATTGCCACCGGCGAAACGGTCAACTTCTCCAGCCGTGAAGATGATCACGCGATCCTGATTTATAAGCTTGAGCCGACAACCGGTATGCTGCGCACGCGCGCATATATCGGCCAGCATATGCCGCTCTATTGTTCTGCGATGGGCAAAATCTATATGGCGTTTGGTCATCAGGATTACGTGGCGAGCTACTGGGAAAGCCACCAGGAACAGATCCAACCTTTGACTCGCAACACCATCACCGAACTGAGCGCGATGTATGATGAGCTGGCGGAAATTCGCGATCACAGTATGGCGATGGATAAAGAAGAGAACGAGCTGGGTGTGTCATGTATCGCCGTGCCGGTCTTTGATATTCACGGGCGCGTGCCCTATGCCATCTCCATTTCGCTGTCGACGTCGCGCATGAAGCAGGTGGGCGAGAAAAACTTGTTAAAACCGCTGCGTGACACGGCGGAAGCTATCTCGAAAGAACTGGGGTTTAACGTGCGCGAGGCGTAACTGATGAACCGATTTATTCTGACGGATCCTGAAAAATGTATCGGGTGCCGCACCTGTGAGGCGGCGTGCATGATGTCGCATCAAAGCAGCGCCACGCCAGAAGCGATTACGTCACGTATCCGCGTGGTTAAGGGGGGAACCTTCACCACAGCCGTGGGCTGCCACCAGTGTGAAGATGCGCCCTGCGCGAATGTCTGCCCGACGGGGGCCATTCACCGTGCTGCGGGAGCCTGGCTCGTTGAGCAGGCTCGCTGTATCGGCTGCAAAAGCTGTATGGTGGCGTGCCCGTTCGGGGCAATGCAGGTTCGGGTTGTGGGAGATCGCGTTCAGGCGCTGAAATGTGATTTGTGCATGCATCGCGAGGGCGGTCCCGCCTGCGTCGAAGCCTGTCCCACCCACGCGCTGCGCTGCATAGACCCCGCCAGACTACGCGCGGAACGGCTGCGTAATCTGGCCTGAGGTTTTATTAACCGGCCTCGCGCCAGGCGTTCTCAATCTCTTCGGCGAGAATTTTCACACCCGCTTCGATTTTTTCCGGGTCCGGGACGTAGTTCATGCGCATGCACTGGTGCGTATGCGGCCACGGTTTATCCAGTCCCGGGAAGAAGTAATCCCCCGGCACCATCAGCACGCCACGCTTTTTCAGACGCTGATAAAGCAGCTCTGTCGTAATGGGCAGATCCTTAAACCACAGCCACAGGAAAATTGCCCCTTCCGGTTTATGGATCAGGCAGCGTTCCTCCGGTAAGTAGCGGCGAAGGATGGCGATAGTTTCCTGAACGCGCTGAGAGTAAAACGGCTTGATCACCTCATTTGACAGGCGCAGCAGGTCGTTACGCCTGATCATCTCGCACATCATCGCCGGGCCGATGCCGCCAGGGGAAAGGCTGATAATGCCGTTCATGTTGGTAATGGCGGTGATGATTTTCTCGTTAGCAATGATAATGCCGCAGCGGCTGCCCGGCAGGCCCAGCTTGGAGAGGCTCATGCAGAGGATGATGTTCGGGTTCCACAGCGGACGCGCTTCGCTGAAGATGATCCCCGGGAACGGTACGCCATAGGCGTTATCGATCACCAGCGGGATGCCGTGCTGATTCGCCAGCGCATCCAGCTTCATCAGCTCGTCGTCGGTGATCACGTTCCCCGTCGGGTTGGTGGGACGAGATACGCAGATCATGCCCGTCTCTTCACCGATATGAAGATGTTCAAAATCGACGTGATATTTGAACTGGCCCTCTGGCAACAACTCGATATTCGGACGTGCGGAAACAAACAGGTCTTCTTCGAGGCCGGCATCGGCATAGCCGATATACTCCGGTGCCAGCGGGAACAGCACTTTTTTCGTGGTGCCGTCGGCGCGGCGTCCGGCGAACAGATTGAATAAGTAGAAAAACGCGCTCTGACTGCCGTTTGTCAGTGCAATGTTCTGTGGTTCGATATCCCAACCCAGCGCTTCCCGCAGCATTGTCGCCAGAAGCGTCAGTAGTTCTGTTTTACCCTGAGGGCCGTCGTAATTACATAGCGCATCGGTTGCTTTACCGTTTTCCAGCATGTCTGCCAGCAGCGTCTGGAAGTAGGTGTTCATCTCCGGAATTTGAGCCGGGTTTCCGCCGCCAAGCATGATAGCGCCTGGGGTGCGCAGCCCGTCGTTGAGGTCCTCCATCAGGCGGGTAATGCCTGAATGGCGGGTAAATTTGTCGCCGAATTGTGAAAACGTCATAGCAGGTGATCTGTCGGGCTTAATATGAAAGGCAGTAACCATAACGCCAGCACCGTGTTGGTGCAAATCGGCGGATGTGGTCGGATTTGTTGTTTTGTATGGTGGAGAGGGATTATTGCAGTGAATCGTTCTGATGAATGTCCCCTCACCCCGGCCCTCTCCCCAAAGGGGCGAGGGTGAAAGACCGCACCGTGCAATCCCCTTGCCCCTTGGGGAGAGGGTTAGGGTGAGGGGGCTGTTCTACTGATTACCCGCCCACACCACCATCACCTTATCGCCCTTGTGCTCGCGCACAAAGCCGTAGCCTTCTTTCATTGACAGCGTTGTTTGCTTGCCTTCACCCACAGCCGGATGACGGGCGCGGAACTGCCCCAGAAGCTGCCAGTGGGCGACAGTTAACGCCTGTTTACCTGTGACGTCCTGCCAGTTCATATCCGAACGGGTTCCCTGTAGCGGATCGGAGCCTGTCGGGCCAAATGGACGCTCTGATTCATCGCCGTAATAGATCTGCACGCTTCCCGGCGCCAGCAGCAGTAACTCAGCGGCGCGCTGGCCCCCTTCACGGAACAGACGCGTATCGTGGGAGGAGAGATAGCTCAGCACATTAAAACTTTGCAGCTTTTCTGCCATTTGCTGCCAGGTCAAATCCATATCTGCCAGACAGTCCACTGCTTTCGCCGCCTGCTCCTGATAGTCAAAGTTGATCATCGCATCGAAGCCGTGGCGGTAATAATCGCTCTGCATCACGCCGTGGCCCCAGGATTCACCGGTCATCCAGAACGGCGCATAGTCGAGTTTTTTGTCCGGGTTGGCGGCTTTCCACGCGGCCAGCGCCTGGCTGGCCTGTTTTTTCAGTTGCTGCCAGGCTTCAGGCTCAACGTGCTTAGCGGTATCGACCCGGAAACCGTCGATGCCGTAGTCACGTACCCACTGGCTAAGCCAGTGGGTCAGGTAATCTCGCGGCGTGAAATTCGTCATCACTTTCGCGTTGGTGTCGGGCTTGTGTTGATAAAAGTTCGGCAAACCTGACGGGGTTTTTGATTCAGTTTTCAGATCCGGCAGGAAGGCCAGGGACATGGTCAAGTCGTCAAAGCCCGGGTTGTCGTAATCACCGATATCGGTACGGATCCATTTTTTACCCCACCATTTTTCCCATGCGGCTTTGTCACTGAAGTTGATGTAATCGTTGAAGCTGTGCCAGCTTTGACCCGCGCCTGGCTTCCAGTCAGTCCAGCGTTCGCCGAGCGTTTTTTTCAGCTCATCTCCCTGTAAATAGAGTGCGCCAAACTGATATTCCTGCATATCTGCAAGCGTCGCATAGCCCGCGTGGTTCATGACAACGTCAAACAGGACGCGGATACCGCGCCTGTGCGCGTCGTCGACAAGCTGGCGTAAATCATCTTCGTTGCCCATGTTGGCGTCGAGTTTCGTCCAGTCCTGGGTGTAATAACCGTGATACGCGTAGTGGGGGAAATCCCCTTTGGTGCCGCCGCCAACCCAGCCGTGGATCTGCTCCAGCGGGGAGCTTATCCAGAGCGCATTCACGCCCAGTTGCTGAAGGTAATCCAGTTTGCTGGTAAGCCCTTTCAGATCGCCGCCGTGGAAAGTACCTATCTCCTGCATACCATCTTTATGGCGGCCATAGCTGTTGTCGTTGGTGGGGTCGCCATTCACGAAGCGATCGGTCAGCACGAAATAGACGGTGGCGTTTTGCCAGCTGAACGGCGCGGGTTTGTCCGTTTCGGCGCGCTCAAGCAGCAGCAGGCCATTGCTGTTGGCGGCTGGCTGAAGAGTCACTTTGCCATTTTGAACGGTCGCGGTCTGTTTGCTGTAAAAATCACGCACCACCGTGCCTTCCGGGAACGTGTTAACGACGTCGATCGTGAGCGGTTTGCCGTCCCACTTCGGGCACTGGCGGGTAACGTTTGCGACAGGCTGTGGCGCCGCACTTTGTACCGTCAGCATCAGCGTCGGCGTTCCAGAGCGCGTATCAATACGCATCTGATAAACGCCGTCACGGAATAATCGCCACTGCGGTGGCGTGCCTTCGCACGGTTTGAGCGACAGCATCTCGTTGAGCTTAATGGCCTTTGTCGGCTGCCAGCACGCGTTGTCAAGACTCAACGTCAGTGGACGGGTACCCTTCGCAAGCGTTGCCTGGCTGGTAAAGACGCCGGTACCTTCAGCGTTGAATGCGTCAAATCCCGGCGATGACCAGTCGGCATGCGCGAATGCGGGTAACATCAGAACAGCTAATGCAGTGCGTTTCATTCCATTTTCCTGTCGCGGCATTTTTGACCAGTGTGCCATTCGGCTCAGGGGAAAAACTCCTCCTCTGAGGCTTTCTGCCAGGAGGACGCGTAGGGATGAGTGATCCCGCGCAAAATTAGGCAGTTATCTGCGATATCGCGCACATTTTTCCAGTGTTGGTGCTTTAATGAGCATGTTCCGGATGACATAGTTTCGGAATTGGACTATTTATAGACGTGCTCTTGAAGACTATTTTTGGTACGATTTGAGATTCCGCTCTCAAATTTTGAAGAAAATAAGGTGTTGGAATGCTTATATCCGACCAGGAGACCTAATGATATCGACTCCCATTCGACGATATGGGGCCGCGATACTCATGTTACTCACCATGGCATTTTCAGGTGAGGTGCTTGCAAAGACGCACACGGATACAACGAGTAAGAAAGCCCACGTAATAAAGACGACAAGCAGTAAGGTTAGCAGTAAACAAGAGTATTCTCGCAATAGTGCAAAGAGTAGTTCACTTCCTGATTTGCGAAAATACCCTTCCGGGACACCAAGGAAAAAAGCGTTTCTCCGGACGGTAATGCCTTACATTAAAAGTCAAAATGCCGCGATTACTGCGGATCGTAACTGGCTGATCGCCAAACAGTACGATAGCCGCTGGTCGCCGTCTGAGCGCACTCGCCTGAAAGACATCGCCAAACGCTATAAAGTGAAGTGGAGCGGGAACACGCGTCGTGTGCCGTGGAACACTCTGTTAGAGCGTGTGGACATTATTCCAGGCAGTATGGTCGCGACAATGGCCGCCGCCGAAAGCGGTTGGGGCACCTCGAAGCTGGCGCGCAACAACAACAATCTGTTTGGCATGAAATGCGCAAAAGGTCGTTGTACTAATGCACCCGGCAAGGTGAAGGGCTATTCACAGTTTGAATCGGTGAAAGATTCCGTGAATGCCTATGTGGTGAATCTGAACACCCACCCGGCCTACTCTTCGTTCCGTAAGTCACGCGCGCAGCTGCGTAAGGCGGATCAGGAAGTGACGGCCACGGCGATGATCCACAAGCTGAAAGGTTATTCCACCCAGGGACAGCGCTACAACAACTACCTGTTCTCAATGTACCAGGATAACCAGCGTCTGATTGCCGCTCATATGTAATGAAAAACGCCTTCCACTGGAAGGCGTTCTTTTTTCTAGAGCAGGACTTCACTGTACCGTTCCCGGTACTCCTTCGGCGTGGTGTCATACTCTTTCCTGAACACCGAATAGAAATACTGAAGCGACGGATAGCCGCACATCTGTGAAATCTCGTTGATCGACAGCGAGGTGGAGATCAGCAGACTGCGCGCTTTCTCCAGCTTTTCCGCATGGATCACGGCGTGGATCGTCTCACCGACTTCCTCTTTAAACCGCTTCTCCAGATTCGAACGTGAAATGCCGACCGAATCCAGCACCTGATCGACCTTAATCCCCTTGCAGGCATGATTGCGAATGTAGTGCATCGCCTGAATCACGGCCGGATCGTTTAGGGAACGGTAGTCAGTTGAGCGACGCTCGACCACGCGAACGGGCGGAACCAGCAGACGCTGGAGCGGCAGGGATTCGTTGTCTAACAGTCGGTGCAGCAGCTTCGCGGCCTGATAGCCCATCTGACGGGTACCCTGCGCCACGGATGAGAGCGCCACGCGCGACAGATAGCGTGTAAGCTCTTCGTTATCAATACCAATCACGCACAGCTTTTCAGGCACAGGAATATGCAAATGTTCGCACACCTGTAATACGTGGCGGGCGCGGGCGTCCGTCACGGCGATAATCCCTGTCTGGGGCGGCAGCGTTTGCAGCCAGTCAGCCAGGCGATTCTGTGCGTGCTGCCAGTTTTCTGGCGCGGTTTCCAGCCCCTGATAAACGACGCCGCGATACTTCTCCTGGGCAACCAGCTGGCAGAAGGCATACTCACGCTCCATCGCCCAGCGCTTTCCGCTGGTGGCGGGCAATCCGTAAAACGCAAAACGATGGACGCCTTTCTCCTTTAAATGGAGGAAGGCGGTCTCAACCAGGGCATGGTTATCCGTGGCGATGTAGTGAACGGGGGGGTAATGTTCCGCTGAATGGTAAGAGCCGCCAACGCCCACGATAGGTACGTCGACGCCACTCAGCAACTGTTCAATCACGGGGTCGTCAAAGTCAGCGATAACCCCGTCTCCCAGCCAGTCTTTGATGTTCTCCAGACGGGTACGGAAATCTTCTTCGATGAAAATATCCCATTCGGATTGCGACGCCTGCAAATATTCACCAACCCCCTCAACCACCTGACGGTCATAGGCTTTGTTGGCATTGAATAACAACGTAATGCGGTGACGCTTTTCAAACATGGCTCACTTTCCCAAATTAGTCACGATACGGTTCTCAGGCGCGCCGCTTGGTGGCAGAGTCCATCCAGACTGCCAGCAAAAGAATGGCCCCTTTGACGATATACTGCCAAAACGTCGGCACGTCCATCATACTCATCCCGTTATCCAGCGAAGCCATAATAAATGCGCCCATCACCGCCCCCGCCACGCTGCCAATACCTCCGGCGAGGCTGGTCCCGCCAATCACGCAGGCGGCGATGGCGTCCAGCTCGGCAATATTACCGGCAGACGGGGAACCCGCACCCAGACGTGAGCTGAGGATCAGCCCCGCGATGGCTACCATCAGGCCGTTGATGGCAAAGACGGCGAGTTTGGTGCGCTCTACGTTGATA
The DNA here is from genome assembly GCF_013375955.1 of Enterobacter sp. DSM 30060. Classification (NCBI taxonomy): domain Bacteria; kingdom Pseudomonadati; phylum Pseudomonadota; class Gammaproteobacteria; order Enterobacterales; family Enterobacteriaceae; genus Enterobacter; species Enterobacter sp. DSM 30060. The sequence goes on along the minus strand of NZ_CP056118.1, from coordinate 1,507,219 downwards.
CCAGATAAACGCGCGGCTTCAAGATTGCCGCCGATAGCATAAATACGGCGACCGAATGCGGTACGTGTGGCCATAAACATCCCACCTAACAGCAACAGCGCCAGCAGAAGAACGGGCGTTGGGACACCGCGATAATCGTTTAGCAGCCAGATGGCCCCCAGCACAATCACCGCAGTAAGCGCCTGACGGCCGACAACCGAGGTTGAGGCAGGCGAGGCCAGCCCCAGCGCCTGGCGACGCATGCGTCCTCGCCATTGCCACGCGACAAACGCCATCAGCCCAACCACACCGATCGTAAAACCGACGCCATCAGAGAGGTAGCTTTGGCCAATCTGGGACATCGAGGCGCTGGTCGGGGAGACGGTAGTGCCGTTGGTGATCCCAATCAGAATACCGCGGAAGGCCAGCATCCCTGCTAAGGTGACAATAAACGACGGGACTTTACGGTAGGCCACCCACCAGCCGTTCCACGCACCTAGCAGCAGACCCAGTACCAGCGTGACCGCAATCGTCAGCGGCAGCGGCCAGCCGAGCCAGACGTCAAAAATTGCCGCCACGCCGCCGAGCAGACCCATCATCGACCCTACCGACAGGTCAATTTCCGCTGAGATAATCACAAAGACCATCCCCACCGCCAGGATCCCGGTGATGGCGGTCTGACGCAGCAGGTTAGAGACGTTACGTGCGCTCAAATAGGAGCCATCGGTCATCCAGGTAAAGAACAACATGATGACGATAATGGCGGCAATCATTACAAAAACTTGCAGATTCAGCGATTTAAGTCCTGCGAACGCACCGGGCGTCGGAACAGCGACTTTGATATCAGACGGGTTGCTTTTCGACATGGCGTTCGCTCCTTAAGGCAGCTTCCATCACCTGCTCTTGCGTCAGGTTCTGGTTGTTCAGGTTGGCTTTGAGTTTCCCTTCATGCATGACCAGCACGCGGTCGCTCAGCCCCAGCACTTCAGGCAATTCGGACGAGATAACAATGACGGCAATCCCTTGCTGCACAAGCTGGTTGATCAGCTTGTAGATTTCATACTTCGCGCCGATATCGATCCCGCGCGTGGGTTCGTCCAGAATTAAAATGCGCGGATTAAGCAACAGGCAGCGCGCCAGAATCGCTTTCTGCTGGTTGCCGCCGCTCAGGCGACCTATCGCCAGTTCCGGCGAGGAGGTTTTCACCTTGAGCCTGGCAAGTGACTGAAGAATACACTGCTGTTCTGCGGCATCATCCAGGCTGCTCAGCGCGCCGGAAAACTGGCTGAGCGCCGCCAGCGTGATATTTTTTCCCACCGCCATGACCGGCACGATGCCGTCTTTTTTGCGGTCTTCGGGCACCATGGCAATGCCTTTGGCAATGGCCTGCTGGCAGTTGTCGATTTTTACCGGCTGACCGTCGATATAAATTTTGCCTTCCCAGCGCCCCGGCCAGACGCCAAACAGACACTGCACGGCCTCGGTTCTTCCCGCACCCACTAAACCCGCAATACCGAGAATTTCGCCACGGTGCAGCGAGAAGGAGAGGTTATCCACGCGCTTGATGTGGCGGTTAACGGGATGCCACGCCGTCAGGTTTTCCACGCGCAGGAGTTCTTCGCCTATGGTGTGTGGTTCGTTGGGATACAGTGCGGTGAGTTCGCGACCCACCATCATGGTGATGATGTCATCTTCGCTCATGCCTTCTGCTTCACGCGTGCCAATGTGCTGCCCGTCGCGGATGACGCAGATGGTGTCGGAAATAGCTTTCACCTCATTGAGCTTGTGCGAAATATAGATGCAGGCGATACCGTGGTTTTGCAGATCGCGGATGATATTGAGCAGAACGGCGGTTTCCTGTTCGGTGAGCGAGGCGGTTGGCTCGTCGAGGATCAGCAGGCGTACCTGTTTATTTAGCGCCTTGGCGATCTCCACCAGCTGCTGCTGGCCCAAACCTAAGTCGCCCACGCGCGTATCCGGTGAGATAGCGAGACTCACCTGGGCCAGCAGTTTTTCGCAGCGCAGCGTCATGGTGTCGTAATCCAGTACGCCGTGGCGCGAGAGTTCGGCCCCAAGAAAGATATTTTCCAGCACGGTAAGGTGCTTCACCAGTGCCAGCTCCTGGTGAATGATAGCGATGCCTTTACGTTCGGTATCACGAATGTGCGTGGCCTGAAGCACCTCACCGGCAAAGACGATTTCGCCCTCGTAGCTGCCGTGCGGATAGATCCCGCACAGCACCTTCATCAGCGTGGATTTCCCCGAGCCGTTTTCGCCGCACAGCGACATCACTTCGCCGGGGTTCAGCCGCAGGCTTACGTTGTCGACCGCTTTCACCGCCCCGAAGGCTTTGGTGATGCTTTTCATTTCAAGTAAATAAGACATAACTGCTCCGCATAGCCCGACAGATGAACAGGGCAGGTCGATGCGCCCCCGCCGGGCAGGGGCTGCGCTGGATTACAGTTCACTCTTCTTATGGAAACCGTCTTTCACCACCGTGGCGTCAATATTCTCTTTGTTGACTTCGATAGGGGTAAGCAGGCGAGCTGGCACGTCTTTCAGGCCGTTATTTAACGTCGCGTCTGCTTTAGGTTGCTGGCCATTTCCCAGCTCAACGGCAATTTCGGCGGCCGTATTGGCAAGCTCGGTAATGGGCTTATAGACCGTCATAGTCTGGGTACCCGCGATAATGCGTTTTACACCCGCAAGGTCGGCGTCCTGTCCGGAAATAGCGACTTTCCCGGCCAGACCCTGCGCGCTCAGCGCCTGAATGGCACCACCCGCAGTAGCATCGTTAGAGGCCACCACTGCATCGATTTTGTTGTTATTTGCGGTCAACGCGTTTTCCATAATTTTCAGCGCGTTTTCCGGTAACCAGCCGTCAGCCCACTGATCGCCGACGACTTTAATTTTGCCCTCGTCGATATACGGCTTCAGCACTTTCATTTGTCCCTGACGGAACAGTTTGGCGTTGTTATCCACAGGCGAGCCGCCCATCAGGAAATAATTCCCTTGAGGCACTTTTGCGATCAAGCTTTTAGCCTGTAATTCACCCACCTTTTCATTGTCGAACGAAATATAATAATCAATATCCGCATTATTAATCATGCGGTCATAAGCCAGGACTTTTATGCCTTCCTGTTTTGCTTCTTTCACCACGTTGCTTAATACCTGGCCGTTATACGGGATAATGACCAGCACATCGACGCCACGGTTGATCATATTCTCAATTTGCGACATTTGCGTCTCTTCGTTGCCGTTAGCGGACTGAACGAACACCTCCGCACCGAGAGATTCCGCTTTTTTAACAAAGATATCGCGATCTTTTTGCCAGCGCTCCAGGCGTAAGTCATCAATCGCCATGCCGATTTTGACCTCTTTGGCGTGGCCGGCAAAGCTTGCAAGCAGGAGAGTAGTGCAGAGCGTTAGGGTCAGGTTCTTTATCTTCATAATTATTAGGCCTTTTTGTAGGGGTATGTGTAGCTGAGATAAAAGAAACATTCACTGCTGAGACGCAGCAAATTTTTAACGTGGAAAGGCCTGCTGGCAATTACAGATTTTTATCTTCTCATTACGATATTTGGTTTATTTCTGAATTTATGACCGCGATCGGATTTTAAAAAGCGTAACCTATTAATTACATTTGATTCTGGAATGCGCGCCGAAAAATAGTTTGTCTGCACATTATTTTGCGAGCCAGCGCACAATTGCGCATTCTCTCAATAGCAGTGTGAAATAACGTAATTGAGCAACCTCCAATGTCTATTCACTATTACTCCAGAAGCAAGACCACGCCGCATACCCTGATTATGGAGCTCAATATGCAAGCTTATTTCGACCAACTCGATCGCGTTCGTTTCGAAGGCACGAAAACGACCAATCCTTTAGCATTTCGTCACTACAACCCGGATGAGCTGGTGCTGGGTAAGCGCATGGAAGATCACTTGCGCTTTGCCGCCTGCTACTGGCACACCTTCTGCTGGAACGGTGCCGATATGTTCGGCGTGGGCTCTTTTGACCGCCCATGGCAACAGCCGGGCGAGGCCATTGAGCTGGCGAAGCGTAAAGCCGACGTCGCGTTCGAGTTCTTCCATAAGCTGAACGTACCGTACTACTGTTTCCACGATGTGGACGTGTCGCCGGAAGGGGCATCCCTGAAAGAGTATCTGAACAATTTTGCGCAGATGGTCGACGTGCTGGCTGAAAAACAGCAGCAAAGCGGCGTGAAGCTGCTCTGGGGTACGGCTAACTGCTTTACCAACCCTCGCTATGGCGCGGGCGCGGCAACCAACCCGGACCCGGAAGTCTTCAGCTGGGCGGCAACCCAGGTGGTGACTGCGATGAACGCCACGCATCAGCTGGGCGGTGAGAACTACGTTCTCTGGGGCGGTCGTGAAGGCTATGAAACGCTGCTGAATACTGACCTGCGCCAGGAGCGTGAGCAGATTGGCCGCTTTATGCAGATGGTTGTGGACCACAAGCACAAAATCGGCTTCCGCGGTACGCTGCTGATTGAGCCAAAACCACAGGAGCCAACCAAGCATCAGTACGACTACGATGTCGCCACCGTGTATGGCTTCCTGAAGCAGTTTGGTCTGGAAAAAGAGATCAAAGTGAACATTGAGGCTAACCACGCCACGCTGGCGGGCCACTCGTTCCATCACGAAATCGCCTCTGCGATTGCGCTGGGCATCTTCGGATCGGTGGATGCGAACCGCGGCGATCCGCAGCTGGGCTGGGATACCGACCAGTTCCCGAACAGCGTCGAAGAGAATGCGCTGGTGATGTACGAAATCATCAAAGCGGGCGGTTTCACCACCGGCGGCCTGAACTTCGACGCCAAAGTGCGTCGCCAGAGCACCGACAAATACGATCTGTTCTACGGGCATATTGGCGCGATGGACACCATGGCGCTGGCGCTGAAGGTGGCGGCCCGTATGATTGAAGACGGTGAGCTGGATAAGCGCGTGGCGAAGCGCTACAGCGGCTGGAACAGTGAGCTGGGCCAGCAAATTTTGAAAGGTCAGTTATCGCTTGCGGAGATCGCGAAGTACGCTGAACAGCATCAGTTGGCACCGCAGCATCAGAGCGGCCATCAGGAACTGCTGGAAAACCTGGTCAATCACTACCTGTTCGATAAATAACAGCATTCATGCCCGGTAAGCGCAGCGCCGCCGGGCATTTCTGTCAAAGGAGTCACCACATGTATATCGGGATCGATCTTGGCACGTCGGGGGTGAAAGCCATCCTGTTAAGCGAGCAGGGAGATGTGTTAGCCACGCAGACTGAAAAGTTGCAGGTTTCACGCCCGCAGCCACTTTGGTCGGAACAAGATCCGGAGCAGTGGTGGCAGGCGACGGACCGCGCGATGAAAGCCCTAGGTGAGCAGCACAGCCTGCGCGACGTGAAAGCGCTGGGCATTGCCGGGCAAATGCATGGCGCCACGCTGCTGGATAGCCAGCATCGCGTTCTGCGCCCGGCTATTCTCTGGAACGATGGCCGCTGTGCGGAAGAGTGCGCGATCCTTGAGGAGCGTGTGCCTGCGTCCCGCGAGATTACGGGCAATCTGATGATGCCCGGTTTTACCGCGCCAAAACTCCTGTGGGTGCAGCGCCATGAGCCTGAGATTTTTCGTAAGGTGGCGAAGGTTCTGTTGCCGAAAGACTACCTGCGTTTTCGCATGACGGGGGATTTTGCCAGCGACATGTCTGACGCCGCGGGCACGATGTGGCTCGACGTGGCGAAACGGGACTGGAGCGAAGCGATGCTGGATGCCTGCCAGCTGACGCGCGATCATATGCCTGCGCTGTTTGAAGGCAGTGATATCACGGGCGCTTTGCAGCCTTCTGTTGCTGAACGCTGGAATATGCCAGCCGTACCTGTCGTTGCCGGCGGTGGCGATAATGCGGCGGGTGCGGTCGGCGTGGGGATGGTGGAGACAGGACAGGCCATGCTCTCGCTCGGCACTTCCGGCGTCTATTTTGCCGTCAGTGACGGCTATCGTAGTAACCCTCAAAGCGCCGTACACAGCTTCTGCCACGCGTTGCCGGGTAAATGGCATTTGATGTCGGTGATGCTGAGCGCGGCATCCTGCCTCGACTGGGCGGCAAAGCTGACCGGAATGGCGGACGTCCCGGCGCTTATCGCAGCGGCACAGCAGGCGGATGATACTGCCGGTGCGGTCTGGTTTTTACCGTACCTTTCCGGCGAGCGGACGCCGCATAACAACCCGGAAGCGAAAGGGGTCTTCTTCGGCCTTACCCATCAGCACGGCCCGGCAGAGCTGGCGCGCGCGGTGCTTGAAGGGGTCGGCTATGCGCTGGCGGACGGCATGGATGTCGTGCATGACTGTGGCCTGACGCCATCCAGCATTACGTTAATTGGCGGCGGGGCACGAAGCAGCTACTGGCGGCAAATGCTTTCTGATATCAGCGGGTTGCAGCTGGACTATCGTACTGGGGGAGATGTTGGTCCGGCGCTCGGTGCGGCACGGCTGGCGCAAATTGCGCTGAACCGGGATAAACCACTGCCCCAGCTTTTGCCCCAGCTGCCGCTTGAACAGCAGCATCGTCCTGATGCGAAAAATCATGCTCGCTACGCTGAAAGACGAGACGTTTTCCGCAAAATCTATCAGCAGCTTTTACCGCTAATGTCATAAACAGGAGCCGGGTGGCGCTAACGTTTACCCGGCCTGCCAGCCTTCAACCGGGTTAGCTCACAAACCTGCGTGTATCGATGCGTTGCAGCAGCATTGAGAGCAGCAGGCTGACAACCAGCGTAACGGTAAATATCCAGACAATATCCAGCACCGGCCAGCTTTTAAGCTCAACGCCGCGGGTGCGCAGGGCGTGGATCACCAGCGCGTGAAAACCGTAAATGCCCAGCGAGTGGCGAGAGATAAACCCCAGCACCGGAAGCGGGCGGGTATTCAGGGTGTTTTTAACCAGAGTCAGCAGCGAAACCGCGCAGATAAAGACCATCGGCCCGCAGTAGAGATACCAGGTATCGGCAAAGTTTCCGCGCCATTGCAGCTCGTGCAGCGTCCCTCGAGAGATAATAAACACACCGGCGATAAATGCTGCCGCGCAAAGCCAGTTTATTCCTCTCTTTTGCGTCTCCATCATGCCGATGGCGCGCCCCAGCATGCCGTACAGCACGTAATAAAACGTATCGCCGTTGATATAGAGGTTAACGGGCAGCCATTCAAAGCCATCAATTTTCTGTGAGACGGTATTCGGGTTTGCCACGATCCCGATTATTACCATCAAGGCCAGCAGCATTTTACCGCTAACGTTTTTTACCTGAATTAACGGCGAAACCAGATAGATAACCATTATCGCGAAGAAAAACCACAGATGATAGAACACCGGTTTTTGCAACAAATTGAGCAGGGAACGTTCAGCATTAATTGAAGTGAACAGGATGATATAGAGCAGCGAAATGGCGCTGTAAAACAGCAAACAGGAGACAATACGGATGAAATGTCTCGGCTGCGCGCTACGCTCGCCAAAAAAGAGAAAACCGGAAATCATAAAGAACAGCGGGACGCTCACGCGTGAGGCTGAGTTCAGAATATTGGCGACATCCCAGTTAACAGGGCTGATACTGTGCGCGTTCGTGACATACCAGGTCGTAGTGTGGATCATCACCACCATCAGACAGGCTATTCCCCGCAGGTTATCAATCCAGTTAATTTTTGACTGCATCAGTTCCTCTGTATTCCTGATAAAGAAAGTGTGACTGCGATTGCGTAAAACTTTTCCCTTGGAAAATTCTGAGTTTAGCCAGGCTGTCTTGTCGGGAGCTGGCGAGATTCGCAGAATGTTGAACATTAATCTATAAACGTGTTGCTACTAAAAATAACAGCCACTGACCAGGGCGGTAATAAAAATGATGATGAAGCGTGGGGCGTCACTCTTTCTGCTGCTTTTATTAGCAGGGTGCAGTGCTTCTCAGGAGGCTCCAGTCCAAAAAGCGCAGCAGGGGAAAATGAGCCCGGAGCGTTCCCTGAATATGGAACAGCTGTGCAGGGATCAGGCGGCTCACCGCTATAATTCCGAAGCACAGAAAATTCATATTAACGGCTTCGAGCGCTTTCAGGGCAGCTATGAACTGAAAGGCTATACGGCGCGTAAAGAGGGCTTTGTCTGCTCTTTTGATGCAGACGGCCAGTTTTTACATCTCTCAATGCGCTAAATTGCTCGTATAAGCAGCAACCAGAGCCTTCGCAGGTTCTGGCTGTAGGGCTTATTCCCCAATTTTCCCTAAACAACCCCGTTTCGTACTGTATATCTTGCAGCCAGCGGGTATACTGATCCCTTCCATTTAAAACCACACGTATCCAGCACGAAATACTATGCAAAAGTTTGATACCAAGACCTTCCAGGGCCTGATCCTGACCTTACAGGATTACTGGGCTCGTCAGGGCTGCACCATTGTTCAACCTTTGGACATGGAAGTTGGCGCAGGCACCTCACACCCGATGACCAGCCTGCGCGCGTTAGGGCCAGAGCCAATGGCGACCGCCTATGTTCAGCCATCCCGTCGTCCGACCGATGGCCGTTACGGCGAAAACCCGAACCGTTTGCAGCACTACTATCAGTTCCAGGTGGTGATTAAGCCATCACCCGACAACATTCAGGAACTGTACCTCGGGTCACTGAAAGAGCTGGGTATGGATCCGACCATTCACGACATTCGTTTCGTGGAAGATAACTGGGAAAACCCAACGCTGGGTGCCTGGGGTCTGGGTTGGGAAGTGTGGCTGAACGGCATGGAAGTGACCCAGTTCACCTACTTCCAGCAGGTTGGCGGTCTGGAATGTAAACCGATCACCGGCGAAATCACCTATGGTCTGGAACGTCTGGCCATGTACATTCAGGGCGTAGACAGCGTTTACGACCTGGTCTGGAGCGACGGCCCGCTGGGTAAAACCACCTACGGCGACGTGTTCCATCAGAACGAAGTGGAGCAATCCACCTATAACTTCGAATACGCGGACGTGGACTTCCTGTTCACCTGCTTCGAGCAGTACGAGAAAGAAGCCCAGCAGCTGCTGGCGCTGGAGACTCCGCTGCCGCTGCCTGCCTACGAGCGTATTCTGAAGGCTGCCCACAGCTTCAACCTGCTGGATGCCCGCAAAGCGATCTCCGTGACTGAACGTCAGCGCTACATTCTGCGTATTCGTACCCTGACCAAAGCCGTTGCTGAAGCTTACTACGCGTCCCGTGAAGCCCTTGGCTTCCCGATGTGCAACCGAAACAAATAAGAGGCGGCCATGTCTGAGAAAACTTTCCTGGTGGAAATCGGCACTGAAGAGCTGCCACCAAAAGCCCTGCGCAGCCTGGCTGAATCTTTCGCTGCGAACGTCACTGCTGAGCTGGATAACGCTGGCCTGGCGCACGGTAAAATTGAGTGGTTTGCTGCGCCGCGTCGTCTGGCGCTGAAAGTGGCAAACCTGGCGGCGTCCCAGCCGGATCGCGAAGTTGAAAAACGTGGCCCGGCCATTGCCCAGGCGTTCGACGCGGAAGGCAAGCCGAGCAAAGCGGCTGAAGGCTGGGCGCGCGGCTGCGGTATCACCGTCGATCAGGCCGAACGTCTGACCACCGACAAAGGTGAATGGCTGCTGTATCGTGCCCATGTGAAAGGCGAAAGCGCGGAAGCGCTTCTGCCAGATATGATTGCGACCTCGCTGGCTAAGCTGCCGATTCCTAAGCTGATGCGCTGGGGAGCGTCTGACGTACACTTTGTGCGTCCGGTTCACACCGTGACCCTGCTGCTGGGCGATACCGTTATTCCGGCGACCATTCTGGGCGTGGCGTCCGATCGCGTGATCCGCGGCCACCGCTTTATGGGCGAGCCGGAGTTCACCATCGACAATGCTGATCAGTACCCGCAGATCCTGCTGGAGCGCGGTAAGGTCATTGCTGACTACGAACAGCGTAAAGCCAAAATCAAAGCTGACGCCGAAGAAGCGGCGCGCAAAATTGGCGGTAATGCCGATCTGAGCGATAGCCTGCTGGAAGAAGTGACCTCTCTGGTCGAATGGCCGGTTGTGCTGACCGCGAAATTCGAAGAGAAATTCCTGGCCGTTCCGGCTGAAGCGCTGGTGTACACCATGAAGGGTGACCAAAAGTACTTCCCGGTTTACGCCAACGACGGCCAGCTGCTGCCAAACTTCATCTTCGTCGCGAACATCGAATCGAAAGATCCGAGCCAGATTATCTCCGGTAACGAGAAAGTGGTGCGTCCACGTCTGGCGGACGCCGAGTTCTTCTTCAACACCGACCGTAAAAAACGTCTGGAAGATAACCTGCCGCGTCTGCAAACCGTACTCTTCCAGCAGCAGCTGGGTACGCTGCGCGACAAGACTGACCGTATCGCGGAGCTGTCCGGCTGGATTGCCCGTGAAATTGGCGCCGACGTTAACCACGCTACCCGCGCGGGCCTGCTCTCCAAGTGCGACCTGATGACCAATATGGTGTTCGAATTTACCGACACCCAGGGCGTGATGGGCATGCACTACGCGCGTCATGACGGCGAAGCGGAAGACGTGGCTGTGGCCCTGAACGAGCAGTATCAGCCGCGCTTTGCCGGTGACGATCTGCCGTCTAACCCGGTTGCCTGCGCCGTGGCGATTGCCGATAAGATGGACACCCTGGCGGGTATCTTCGGTATCGGTCAGCATCCGAAAGGCGACAAAGACCCGTTTGCGCTGCGTCGTGCTGCGCTGGGCGTGCTGCGCATCATCGTAGAGAAGAACCTCAATCTCGATCTGCAAACGCTGACCGAAGAAGCGGTCCGTCTGTACGGCGATAAGCTGACCAACGCGAAGGTTGTGGATGATGTTATCGACTTTATGCTCGGTCGTTTCCGCGCGTGGTATCAGGACGAAGGTTACTCCGTTGATACCATTCAGGCGGTGCTGGCGCGTCGTCCGACCCGTCCGGCAGATTTCGATGCGCGTATGAAGGCGGTATCCCACTTCCGTACGCTGGAAGCGGCGTCTGCGCTGGCCGCGGCCAACAAGCGTGTATCCAACATCCTCGCGAAATCCGACGAGACGCTGAACGAACGCGTAAACGCTGCAACCCTGAAAGAGCCGGAAGAGATTTCTCTGGCGATGCAGGTTGTGGTGCTGCGCGACAAGCTGGAGCCGTATTTCGCGGAAGGTCGCTACCAGGAAGCACTGGTGGAGCTGGCGGAGCTACGTGACGTCATCGATGCCTTCTTCGAGAAGGTGATGGTGAACGTGGAAGATAAAGAGCTGCGTATTAACCGTCTCTCGATGCTTGAGAAACTGCGTGAGCTGTTCCTGCGCGTGGCGGATATTTCGCTGCTGCAATAATGTAAAAAACCCGCCCCTGACAGGCGGGAAGAACGGCAACTAAACTGTCTCTCTTCGCCAATGGCGCCATAACTGCGTTGGCTGCGCTCGTTCACCCGAATCACTTACTAATGTAAGCTCATCGGGATTCGCTCGCTTGCCGCCTTGTTCTGACGTCATTGGCTTTAAGATACTTTTCCTTATTTACATTTACACTCTCTCAAACACCGTCGCGATCCCCTGACCCAACCCGATACACATCGTCGCCAGTCCGAACTGGGCATCTTTGCGTTCCATCAGGTTGATCAGCGTGGTGCTGATACGCGCCCCGGAGCAGCCCAGCGGGTGACCGAGGGCTATCGCGCCGCCATTGAGGTTAATCTTCTCGTCGATCTGATCCATCAGCCCCAGATCTTTAATGCACGGCAGGATCTGCGCGGCGAACGCTTCGTTCATCTCAAAGAGGTCGATATCACTTGCGCTCAGCCCCGCTTTTTTCAGCGCCAGTTTTGACGCCGGGACCGGACCGTAACCCATGATGGAAGGATCGCAGCCCACGACTGCCATCGAACGCACGCGGGCGCGTGGCGTCAGGCCTAATTCGCGGGCGCGGCTTTCGCTCATCACTAACATGGCGGCGGCACCGTCGGACAGGGCAGACGAGGTGCCCGCCGTTACCGTGCCGGTGACCGGATCAAACGCCGGACGCAGGGTAGAAAGCGCTTCAACAGTGGTTTCAGGACGGATAACTTCGTCGTAGCTGAACTGCTTCAGTACGCCGTCTGCGTCGTGACCGCCGGTTGGGATGATCTCATTCTTAAAGGCACCAGACTGCGTGGCGGCCCAGGCGCGGGCATGTGAGCGCGCGGCAAAGGCATCCTGCATTTCACGGCTGATGCCGTGCAGACGGGAGAGCATCTCGGCGGTCAGGCCCATCATACCGGCGGCTTTCGCCACGTTGCGGCTCATGCCCGGATGGAAATCGACCCCGTGGCTCATCGGCACGTGGCCCATGTGCTCCACGCCGCCCACCAGACAGGCCTGCGCATCGCCGGTCATGATCATCCGTGCCGCGTCGTGCAGCGCCTGCATCGACGAACCGCAAAGACGGTTGACGGTGACCGCCGGAACCGAATGCGGGATCTCCGCCAGCAGAGACGCGTTACGGGCGATGTTGAAACCCTGCTCCAGCGTCTGCTGGACGCAGCCCCAGTAAATATCGTCCAGCGCAGCAGGGTCCAGCGCCGGGTTACGCGCCAGCAGGCTACGCATCAGGTGCGCCGAGAGATCTTCCGCACGCACGTTACGGAATGCACCGCCTTTTGAACGGCCCATCGGGGTGCGAATTGCATCAACAATGACAACCTTTTCCATTGTGACTCCTTAAGCCGTTTTCAGCGTGCCAACCGGACGGGCTGGCTCAACTGCTGGATAGTAGGGTTCGTTATGGCGCGCTTTGTTACGCAGACCTTCCGGCACCTCATAAAGCGGACCGAGGTGCTGATATTGCTGAGCCATATCGAGATAGCGAGCGCTGCCGAGCGTATCCAGCCAACGGAACGCGCCGCCGTGGAACGGAGGGAAGCCGAGGCCGTACACCAGCGCCATATCCGCTTCTGCCGGGCTGGCGATAATGCCTTCTTCGAGGCAACGCACTACTTCGTTGATCATCGGGATCATCATCCGGGCGATGATCTCATCGTCAGTGAAGTCGCGTTTTGGCTGACTGACGTCGGCCAGCAGGCCATCCACCGCCGGATCTTCTTCTTTCTTCGGTTTGCCTTTGCTGTCTTCTTTATAGCGCCAGAAGCCCAGACCGTTTTTCTGCCCAAAGCGGTTGGCGTCGAACAGGGCGTCAATGGCGTCGCGATAATCTTTCTGCATGCGCTGCGGGAAGCCCGCCGCCATCACCGCCTGCGCGTGATGGGCAGTGTCGATGCCGACAACGTCCAGCAGGTACGCCGGGCCCATCGGCCAGCCGAACTGTTTTTCCATCACTTTGTCGATTTTGCGGAAGTCTGCGCCGTCGCGCAGCAGCTGGCTGAAACCGGCGAAGTACGGGAACAGCACGCGGTTAACGAAGAAGCCCGGGCAGTCGTTAACGACGATTGGCGTTTTGCCCATCTTGCTCGCCCACGCCACCACTTTGGCGATGGTTTCGTCGGAGGTTTTTTCCCCACGGATCACTTCGACCAGCGGCATGCGATGCACCGGGTTAAAGAAGTGCATCCCGCAGAAGTTTTCCGGACGCTTCAGCACGCTCGCCAGTTCGCTGATAGGAATGGTGGAGGTGTTAGAGGCCAGTACGGTCTCAGGACGCACCTTCTCTTCCGTTTCGGCCAGCACTGCTTTTTTGACTTTCGGATTCTCAACGACCGCTTCAACCACTACGTCCACGCGCTCAAAGCCGCTGTATTCCAGCGTTGGCTGGATGGTGGAGATCACGCCTGCAAGCTTCAGACCGTCAATTTTGCCGCGCTCAAGCTGTTTATTCAGCAGCTTGGCCGCTTCGGTCATGCCCAGCGTCAGGGATTTCTCGTTGATGTCTTTCATCACTACCGGCACGCCTTTCCAGGCAGACTGGTAGGCGATGCCGCCACCCATAATGCCCGCGCCGAGTACCGCCGCGTGTTTTGGCGTTTCAACGTTTTTGGTGAGTTGTTTGGCTTTGCCCTTCACAAACTGATCGTTAAGGAAGATACCAACCAGCGCGCGGGCTTCGTTGGTGTGCGCCAGCGGGACAAAGCTCTGGTTTTCCAGCTTCAGGGCTTCATCACGGCCCAGACGGGCTGCCGCTTCAATGGTTTTCACCGCCGTGATCGGCGCCGGGTAGTGTTTACCCGCCGTCTGCATCACCATGCCCTTGGCGATGGTGAAGCTCATGGTGGCTTCAATTTTGCTGAGCTTCAACGGCTCCAGCTTTGGCTGACGTTTGGCTTTCCAGTCGAGATCGCCGTTAATCGCCTGACGCAGAATGGCTACAGCGCCTTCAATCAGTTTTTCAGGCTTAACCACGCCGTCCACCAGACCGATTTTCTGCGCCTGTTCCGCGCCGACATCTTTACCTGCGGCAATGATTTCCAGCGCGCTGTCGGCACCCAACATGCGCGGCATACGCACCGAGCCACCAAAGCCCGGCATAATGCCCAGTTTGGTTTCCGGCAGGCCGATGCGCAGGTCTGGGGTCGCCAGACGGTAATCAGTGGCTAACACGCATTCGCAGCCGCCGCCCAGCGCGTAACCGTTAACGGCAGAAAGGGTCGGGACAGGCAGATCTTCCAGACGATTAAAGACGCTGTTCGCAAAGTGCAGCCACTGGCTCAGCTGTTCTTCGGGCACCAGGAACAGCGACAGGAATTCGGTGATATCCGCGCCAACGATAAAGGCCGCTTTGTTGGAGCGCAGCAGCAGCCCTTTCAAATCTGATTGCTTTTCAAGTACATCCAGTGCCTGGCCAAGACTGGCCACCGTCGCGGTATCAAGCTTGTTCACTGAGCCGGGGGCATCGAACACCAGTTCGGCAATGCCATCTTCCAGCCAGTCTACGTACAGGGTGTCGCCTTTGTAGAGCATGTCGGTCTCCTGAATCCAGCAATTGGATCTGGTCATACCAGATGAAACGGAGTGTGGAATTTATGTTAATAAAATGCAAATTAGTCATTAAGAAATTGCTGCACTGATCACGGTCGGTGGAAATCACGCAGCCGGAGTGAGGTGTGCTAAGATGCGATGACTTGAGGTCAAAAAAACGAAAGGAAGAATGATGGACTCACTGGCTTCGCTTTATAAAAATCATATCGTTACCCTACAGGAACGTACCCGCGATGTACTGGCCCGCTTCAAGCTGGATGGCCTGCTGATCCACTCCGGCGAGCTGAT
This sequence comes from Enterobacter sp. DSM 30060, assembly GCF_013375955.1. Classification (NCBI taxonomy): domain Bacteria; kingdom Pseudomonadati; phylum Pseudomonadota; class Gammaproteobacteria; order Enterobacterales; family Enterobacteriaceae; genus Enterobacter; species Enterobacter sp. DSM 30060. The sequence goes on along the minus strand of NZ_CP056118.1, from coordinate 1,492,035 downwards.
GAATACTTTTCTTGATGACCACGCTTATCCCTTCAAGGTTAACCCGCAGTTTAAAGCCTGGGTGCCTGTCACGCAGGTTCCAAATTGCTGGCTGCTGGTGGATGGCGTGAACAAGCCGAAACTGTGGTTCTACCTGCCGGTCGATTACTGGCACAACGTGGAGCCGCTGCCGACCTCATTCTGGACCGAAGAAATTGACGTGATTGCGCTGCCAAAAGCAGACGGCATTGGCAGCCAGTTGCCAGCGGCGCGTGGGAACATCGGCTACATTGGTCCGGTTCCTGAGCGTGCGCTGGGTCTGGATATTCCGGCAGATAAACTCAACCCGAAAGGCGTGCTGGATTATCTGCACTACTATCGCGCCTACAAGACCGACTACGAACTTTACTGCATGCGTGAAGCGCAAAAAACGGCGGTGAATGGCCACCGTGCGGCGCACGAAGCGTTCCAGTCCGGTATGAGCGAGTTCGATATCAATCAGGCCTACCTGACGGCGACCGGCCACCGCGATACCGACGTGCCGTACAGCAACATCGTGGCGCTGAATGAACATGCCTCGGTTCTGCACTACACCAAACTGGATCATCAGGTTCCGGCTGAGATGCGCAGCTTCCTGTTGGACGCGGGGGCTGAGTACAATGGCTATGCGGCAGACCTGACCCGTACCTGGGCGGCGAATGCGGATACTGATTTTGCGCAATTGATCAAAGACGTGAACGATGAACAGCTGGCGCTGATTGGCACCATGAAGGCCGGAACCAGCTATGTGGATTATCACATCCAGTTCCATCAGCGCATCGCTAAACTGCTGCGTAAGCATCAGATTGTCAAAGACATGAGCGAAGAGGCGATGGTTGAGAACGATTTGACCGGGCCATTTATGCCGCACGGTATCGGCCACCCGCTGGGTTTACAGGTTCATGACGTCGCGGGCTTTATGCAGGATGATACCGGTACGCACCTGGCGGCACCGTCTAAATATCCTTATCTGCGCTGCACCCGCGTTCTGGCGCCGCGTATGGTATTGACCATCGAGCCGGGTATCTACTTTATTGAATCCCTGCTGGCGCCGTGGCGCGAAGGGCAGTTCAGCAAGCACTTCAACTGGGAGAAAATTGAAGCGCTGAAGCCGTATGGCGGCATTCGTATCGAAGATAACGTGGTTATTCACGAGAACAGCATCGAGAACATGACGCGAGATCTGAAGCTGGCCTGATGGAAAGCTGGCTGATACCGGCCGAGCCGGTCACCTTTATTGAGGAAATCAAGAAAAGCCGCTTTATCACGCTGTTGGCGCATACTGACGGCGTGGAGGCGGCGAAGGCGTTCGTCGAGTCCGTCCGCGCGCAGCACCCCGATGCCCGCCATCACTGTGTGGCGTGGGTCGCAGGGCCGCCAGACGACTCACAGCAGCTCGGGTTTTCTGACGACGGTGAACCGGCGGGTACGGCCGGAAAACCGATGCTATCCCAGTTGATGGGCAGCGGCGTGGGTGAAATCACCGCTGTCGTGGTCCGCTACTACGGGGGCATTTTGTTAGGCACCGGAGGGCTGGTTAAAGCCTACGGAGGGGGTGTCCAGCAGGCGCTTAATCTGCTGATAACAACCCGCAAAACGCCACTTACGGAATATACTTTGTTATGCGATTACGCCCAGCTATCGGGTATCGAAGCACTGCTTAAACAGTTTAACGGCGTCATCGCACACAGTGATTATCAGGCAATGGTGCAATTACGCGTGGCGCTTCCTCAGGCGGAACTGGCTGCTTTTTCAGCAAAACTCGCTGATTTTAGTCGCGGTTCATTGCAATTACTGCCGATTGAAGAATAATCCCCACCTCACAATTTTGAATACCTAAGGAAGCGGCAGAGATGCATTTTCGTGCCATTACCCGAATCGTTGGATTGCTGGTCATACTTTTCTCCGGGACAATGATCATTCCCGGACTGGTGGCGCTCATCTACCGGGACGGCGCGGGGCGTGCATTTACGCAAACCTTTTTTGTCGCGCTGACGATTGGCTCCCTGCTGTGGTGGCCAAACCGCCGTGAGAAAGGTGAACTGAAATCCCGGGAGGGTTTTCTGATCGTGGTCCTGTTCTGGACGGTACTGGGAAGCGTGGGTGCGCTGCCGTTTATCTTCTCTGAACAACCGAATCTCACCGTCACGGATGCGTTTTTTGAATCGTTCTCCGGATTAACGACCACCGGGGCCACCACGCTTGTGGGGCTGGATTCACTCCCGCATGCAATTCTCTTTTACCGGCAGATGCTCCAGTGGTTCGGCGGTATGGGGATCATCGTGCTGGCGGTGGCTATCCTGCCGATTCTGGGCGTCGGGGGGATGCAGCTTTACCGGGCTGAAATGCCTGGCCCGTTGAAAGATAACAAGATGCGCCCGCGTATTGCGGAGACGGCGAAAACCCTTTGGCTTATTTATGTCCTGCTGACGGTGGCCTGCGCGCTGGCGCTGTGGTTTGCCGGGATGCCTGCGTTTGATGCCATCGGGCACAGCTTTGCCACTATCGCTATCGGCGGGTTCTCCACCCACGATGCCAGCGTTGGGTACTTCGACAGCCCGACGATCAATACCATCATTGCCATCTTTTTGCTGATCTCAGGCTGTAACTACGGTCTACACTTCTCGTTGCTTAGCGGACGGAGCCTGAAGGTGTACTGGCGCGACCCGGAATTCCGGATGTTTATTGGCGTCCAGTTGACCCTGGTGATCATCTGTACCCTGGTACTATGGTTCCACGATGTCTATAACTCGGCGGTCACGACCCTGAACCAGGCCTTCTTCCAGGTGGTATCGATGGCGACAACCGCCGGTTTCACCACGGACAGTATTGCGCGTTGGCCGCTGTTCCTGCCGGTGCTGCTGTTGTGCTCTGCGTTTATCGGCGGCTGTGCCGGGTCGACGGGCGGCGGCCTGAAGGTGATCCGTATTCTGCTGCTGTTCAAGCAGGGGAACCGTGAACTTAAACGTCTCGTCCACCCGAATGCGGTTTACAGCATCAAGCTGGGCAATCGTGCACTGCCGGAGCGTATCCTCGAAGCGGTGTGGGGATTCTTCTCCGCTTATGCGCTGGTTTTTATTGTCAGTATGCTGGCGATTATCGCCACGGGCGTGGATGATTTCTCTGCCTTCGCCTCTGTGGTGGCAACGTTAAACAACCTGGGGCCGGGGCTGGGTGTCGTGGCGGATAATTTCGCCAGTATGAACCCGGTGGCAAAGTGGATCTTAATCGCCAATATGCTGTTTGGTCGTCTTGAGGTCTTTACGCTGCTGGTGCTGTTTACCCCAACATTCTGGCGTGAGTAAGGAGACATTGGTGAAAACGTTAATTCTTTTCTCAACGCGTGATGGGCAAACGCGTGAGATTGCTTCATATCTGGCTTCTGAACTCAAAGAGCTGGGCATTTATTCTGATGTGGTGAACCTGAATCGAACTGAACAGATTGCCTGGCAGGATTACGACCGTGTGGTCATTGGCGCTTCAATTCGTTACGGTCATTTCCATCCGGCGCTGGATCGCTTTGTGAAAAAGCATACGGCGGAGCTCGCTAAGCTGCCCGGCGCGTTTTACTCGGTCAACCTGGTTGCCCGTAAAGCAGAGAAGCGTACACCGCAGACTAACAGCTATACGCGTAAGTTTTTGCTGAGCTCGCCATGGCAGCCCGATATCTGTTCTGTCTTTGCGGGCGCGCTGCGTTACCCGCGTTACCGCTGGTATGACCGCTTTATGATCCGCCTGATCATGAAGATGACGGGCGGGGAAACGGATACGCGTAAAGAAGTGGTTTATACCGACTGGGATCAAGTGGCCAGTTTTGCCCGTGAAATTGCACGTTTAACGGACGATTCGCGGGTTAAATAAGCGTTGAGTTTGAAAAGTGAGCGAACGAAAAGTTTTTTGTATTTAGTGCTTGTCACTTCAGAAGAACTCCCTATAATGCGCCTCCACTGACACGGAACAACGGCACGCAAGCCGCCGGGTCAGCAGAGAAAAGCAAAATAAACGCTTGACTCTGAAGCGGGAAAGCGTAATATGCACACCCCGCGCCGCAGCGAAAACGTAGCGGCACTGCTCTTTAACAATTTATCAGACAATCTGTGTGGGCACTCAAAGTGACATGGATTCTTAACGTCCTCGGACGAAAAATGAATACCAAGTCTCAACGAGTGAACACGTAATTCATTACGAAGTTTAATTCATTGAGCATCAAACTTTTAAATTGAAGAGTTTGATCATGGCTCAGATTGAACGCTGGCGGCAGGCCTAACACATGCAAGTCGAACGGTAACAGGAAGCAGCTTGCTGCTTCGCTGACGAGTGGCGGACGGGTGAGTAATGTCTGGGAAACTGCCTGATGGAGGGGGATAACTACTGGAAACGGTAGCTAATACCGCATAACGTCGCAAGACCAAAGAGGGGGACCTTCGGGCCTCTTGCCATCGGATGTGCCCAGATGGGATTAGCTAGTAGGTGGGGTAACGGCTCACCTAGGCGACGATCCCTAGCTGGTCTGAGAGGATGACCAGCCACACTGGAACTGAGACACGGTCCAGACTCCTACGGGAGGCAGCAGTGGGGAATATTGCACAATGGGCGCAAGCCTGATGCAGCCATGCCGCGTGTATGAAGAAGGCCTTCGGGTTGTAAAGTACTTTCAGCGGGGAGGAAGGCGACAGGGTTAATAACCCTGTCGATTGACGTTACCCGCAGAAGAAGCACCGGCTAACTCCGTGCCAGCAGCCGCGGTAATACGGAGGGTGCAAGCGTTAATCGGAATTACTGGGCGTAAAGCGCACGCAGGCGGTCTGTCAAGTCGGATGTGAAATCCCCGGGCTCAACCTGGGAACTGCATTCGAAACTGGCAGGCTAGAGTCTTGTAGAGGGGGGTAGAATTCCAGGTGTAGCGGTGAAATGCGTAGAGATCTGGAGGAATACCGGTGGCGAAGGCGGCCCCCTGGACAAAGACTGACGCTCAGGTGCGAAAGCGTGGGGAGCAAACAGGATTAGATACCCTGGTAGTCCACGCCGTAAACGATGTCGACTTGGAGGTTGTGCCCTTGAGGCGTGGCTTCCGGAGCTAACGCGTTAAGTCGACCGCCTGGGGAGTACGGCCGCAAGGTTAAAACTCAAATGAATTGACGGGGGCCCGCACAAGCGGTGGAGCATGTGGTTTAATTCGATGCAACGCGAAGAACCTTACCTACTCTTGACATCCAGAGAACTTAGCAGAGATGCTTTGGTGCCTTCGGGAACTCTGAGACAGGTGCTGCATGGCTGTCGTCAGCTCGTGTTGTGAAATGTTGGGTTAAGTCCCGCAACGAGCGCAACCCTTATCCTTTGTTGCCAGCGGTTAGGCCGGGAACTCAAAGGAGACTGCCAGTGATAAACTGGAGGAAGGTGGGGATGACGTCAAGTCATCATGGCCCTTACGAGTAGGGCTACACACGTGCTACAATGGCGCATACAAAGAGAAGCGACCTCGCGAGAGCAAGCGGACCTCATAAAGTGCGTCGTAGTCCGGATTGGAGTCTGCAACTCGACTCCATGAAGTCGGAATCGCTAGTAATCGTGGATCAGAATGCCACGGTGAATACGTTCCCGGGCCTTGTACACACCGCCCGTCACACCATGGGAGTGGGTTGCAAAAGAAGTAGGTAGCTTAACCTTCGGGAGGGCGCTTACCACTTTGTGATTCATGACTGGGGTGAAGTCGTAACAAGGTAACCGTAGGGGAACCTGCGGTTGGATCACCTCCTTACCTTAAAGAACCTGCCTTTGCAGTGTCCACACAGATTGTCTGATGAAAAACAGCAGTAAAAAATCTCTGCAGGCTTGTAGCTCAGGTGGTTAGAGCGCACCCCTGATAAGGGTGAGGTCGGTGGTTCAAGTCCACTCAGGCCTACCAAACTCCTTTTAAAGGATGAGCGGTACAGAGATTACAAACGATGGGGCTATAGCTCAGCTGGGAGAGCGCCTGCCTTGCACGCAGGAGGTCTGCGGTTCGATCCCGCATAGCTCCACCATCCTTTACTGCGAACTCAAGAAAACTTCAGAGTGAACCTGAAAAGGTGCACTGCGAAGTTTTGCTCTTTAAAAATCTGGATCAAGCTGAAAATTGAAACGACACATCTTTAATGGTGTGTTCGAGTCTCTCAAATTTTCGCAATCAGAAGTGAAACATCTTCGGGTTGTGAGGTTAAGCGACTAAGCGTACACGGTGGATGCCCTGGCAGTCAGAGGCGATGAAGGACGTGCTAATCTGCGAAAAGCGCCGGCGAGGTGATATGAACCTTTGACCCGGCGATGTCCGAATGGGGAAACCCAGTGCAATTCGTTGCACTATCGTTAACTGAATACATAGGTTAACGAGGCGAACCGGGGGAACTGAAACATCTAAGTACCCCGAGGAAAAGAAATCAACCGAGATTCCCCCAGTAGCGGCGAGCGAACGGGGAGCAGCCCGGAGTCTGAATCAGCTTGTGTGTTAGTGGAACGGTCTGGAAAGTCCGACGGTACAGGGTGATAGTCCCGTACACGAAAGCACACATGCTGTGAACTCGAAGAGTAGGGCGGGACACGTGGTATCCTGTCTGAATATGGGGGGACCATCCTCCAAGGCTAAATACTCCTGACTGACCGATAGTGAACCAGTACCGTGAGGGAAAGGCGAAAAGAACCCCGGCGAGGGGAGTGAAAAAGAACCTGAAACCGTGTACGTACAAGCAGTGGGAGCCTCTTTATGGGGTGACTGCGTACCTTTTGTATAATGGGTCAGCGACTTATATTCTGTAGCAAGGTTAACCGTATAGGGGAGCCGAAGGGAAACCGAGTCTTAACTGGGCGTTAAGTTGCAGGGTATAGACCCGAAACCCGGTGATCTAGCCATGGGCAGGTTGAAGGTTGGGTAACACTAACTGGAGGACCGAACCGACTAATGTTGAAAAATTAGCGGATGACCTGTGGCTGGGGGTGAAAGGCCAATCAAACCGGGAGATAGCTGGTTCTCCCCGAAAGCTATTTAGGTAGCGCCTCGTGAACTCATCTTCGGGGGTAGAGCACTGTTTCGGCTAGGGGGCCATCCCGGCTTACCAACCCGATGCAAACTACGAATACCGAAGAATGTTATCACGGGAGACACACGGCGGGTGCTAACGTCCGTCGTGAAGAGGGAAACAACCCAGACCGCCAGCTAAGGTCCCAAAGTCATGGTTAAGTGGGAAACGATGTGGGAAGGCACAGACAGCCAGGATGTTGGCTTAGAAGCAGCCATCATTTAAAGAAAGCGTAATAGCTCACTGGTCGAGTCGGCCTGCGCGGAAGATGTAACGGGGCTAAACCATGCACCGAAGCTGCGGCAGCGACGCTTATGCGTTGTTGGGTAGGGGAGCGTTCTGTAAGCCGTTGAAGGTGTCCTGTGAGGGGTGCTGGAGGTATCAGAAGTGCGAATGCTGACATAAGTAACGATAAAGCGGGTGAAAAGCCCGCTCGCCGGAAGACCAAGGGTTCCTGTCCAACGTTAATCGGGGCAGGGTGAGTCGACCCCTAAGGCGAGGCCGAAAGGCGTAGTCGATGGGAAACAGGTTAATATTCCTGTACTTGGTGTTACTGCGAAGGGGGGACGGAGAAGGCTATGTCAGCCGGGCGACGGTTGTCCCGGTTTAAGCATGTAGGCGGAGGTTCCAGGTAAATCCGGTACCTTATTAACGCTGAGGTGTGATGACGAGGCACTACGGTGCTGAAGTGATAAATGCCCTGCTTCCAGGAAAAGCCTCTAAGCATCAGGTAACACGAAATCGTACCCCAAACCGACACAGGTGGTCAGGTAGAGAATACCAAGGCGCTTGAGAGAACTCGGGTGAAGGAACTAGGCAAAATGGTGCCGTAACTTCGGGAGAAGGCACGCTGATATGTAGGTGAAGTCCCTGCGGACGGAGCTGAAATCAGTCGAAGATACCAGCTGGCTGCAACTGTTTATTAAAAACACAGCACTGTGCAAACACGAAAGTGGACGTATACGGTGTGACGCCTGCCCGGTGCCGGAAGGTTAATTGATGGGGTTAGCGGCAACGCGAAGCTCTTGATCGAAGCCCCGGTAAACGGCGGCCGTAACTATAACGGTCCTAAGGTAGCGAAATTCCTTGTCGGGTAAGTTCCGACCTGCACGAATGGCGTAATGATGGCCAGGCTGTCTCCACCCGAGACTCAGTGAAATTGAACTCGCTGTGAAGATGCAGTGTACCCGCGGCAAGACGGAAAGACCCCGTGAACCTTTACTATAGCTTGACACTGAACACTGGTCCTTGATGTGTAGGATAGGTGGGAGGCTTTGAAGCGTGGACGCCAGTCTGCGTGGAGCCAACCTTGAAATACCACCCTTTAATGGCTGGTGTTCTAACGTAGACCCGTAATCCGGGTTGCGGACAGTGTCTGGTGGGTAGTTTGACTGGGGCGGTCTCCTCCCAAAGAGTAACGGAGGAGCACGAAGGTTGGCTAATCCTGGTCGGACATCAGGAGGTTAGTGCAATGGCATAAGCCAGCTTGACTGCGAGCGTGACGGCGCGAGCAGGTGCGAAAGCAGGTCATAGTGATCCGGTGGTTCTGAATGGAAGGGCCATCGCTCAACGGATAAAAGGTACTCCGGGGATAACAGGCTGATACCGCCCAAGAGTTCATATCGACGGCGGTGTTTGGCACCTCGATGTCGGCTCATCACATCCTGGGGCTGAAGTAGGTCCCAAGGGTATGGCTGTTCGCCATTTAAAGTGGTACGCGAGCTGGGTTTAGAACGTCGTGAGACAGTTCGGTCCCTATCTGCCGTGGGCGCTGGAGAATTGAGGGGGGCTGCTCCTAGTACGAGAGGACCGGAGTGGACGCATCACTGGTGTTCGGGTTGTCATGCCAATGGCACTGCCCGGTAGCTAAATGCGGAAGAGATAAGTGCTGAAAGCATCTAAGCACGAAACTTGCCCCGAGATGAGTTCTCCCTGAGACTTTAAGTCTCCTGAAGGAACGTTGAAGACGACGACGTTGATAGGTCGGGTGTGTAAGCGCAGCGATGCGTTGAGCTAACCGATACTAATGAACCGTGAGGCTTAACCTTACAACGCCGAAGCTGTTTTGGCGAAGAGAGACAGACACGATTTTCAGCCTGATACAGATTAACAGAATTTGCCTGGCGGCTTTAGCGCGGTGGTCCCACCTGACCCCATGCCGAACTCAGAAGTGAAACGCCGTAGCGCCGATGGTAGTGTGGGGTCTCCCCATGTGAGAGTAGGGAACTGCCAGGCATCAAACAAGTGAAGAGGCCATCCGAAAGGATGGCCTTTTTGCGTTTCTGCACCTGCTTCCTTTCCATAAACTAATCACCCATCCCTTCGTATATACGGTAAACTATCCCGGTTTTTGCATCAGGATAGCGTCTATGAATCACTCCCTTAAGCCCTGGAATACCTTTGGTATTCAACGGAATGCTAATCAAATTGTACGTGCCGACAGTGCTCAGCAGTTGCTGAATGCCTGGCAAAACGCAACAGAAAACGGTGAACCCGTACTTATTCTGGGCGAAGGAAGTAATGTCCTGTTTCTCGATGATTTTGCGGGGACGGTAATCGTTAATCGCATCATGGGGATTGAGCGTAAAGAGAGCGCTGACAGCTGGCATTTACACGTGGGTGCTGGCGAAAACTGGCACCATCTGGTGCAATATACCCTTGAAAAAGGGATGCCCGGACTGGAAAACCTGGCCCTCATCCCGGGCTGTGCAGGATCATCTCCTATTCAAAACATCGGTGCCTACGGCATCGAACTGAAACACGTCTGCGAATATGTCGACTGCATCGAACTCGCGACCGGAACGGCGAAGCGTTTGACCGCAGAGCAGTGCCGTTTTGGCTATCGCGACAGCATTTTCAAGCACGACTATCAGGATCGTTTTGTCATTGTGGCCGTTGGCCTGCGTCTGCCGAAAGCATGGAAACCCGTTCTGACTTACGGCGATCTGGCCCGTCTCGATCCGGCTACCGTCACACCGCGTGAGGTTTTTGATTCCGTTTGCCACATGCGAATGACCAAGCTACCGGACCCGAAAGTGAATGGAAATGCGGGCAGTTTCTTCAAAAATCCGGTGATCGGCAGCGAAAATGCGAAAGCGTTTCTCGCTGGCTGGCCAACGGCCCCGCATTATCCTCAGGCGGATGGCAGCGTGAAGCTGGCCGCAGGCTGGCTTATCGATCAATGTGAATTAAAAGGTACTACGCTTGGTGGCGCTGCTGTTCATCGTCAGCAGGCACTGGTGCTGATCAATCAGTCCAACGCGACAAGTGAGGATGTCGTCAACCTGGCGCACCATGTTCGCCAGCGCGTGGGCGAAAAATTTAACGTCTGGCTGGAGCCTGAAGTTCGCTTTATTGGCCGAACGGGCGAAGTGAATGCCGTGGAGACCATTGCGTGAAGGACAATACTATTCCGTTAACTCTCATCGGTATTCTTGCTGATGGCGAGTTTCATTCTGGCGAGCAGCTGGGCGAACAGCTGGGCATGAGCCGCGCTGCCATCAATAAACATATTCAAACGCTCCGCGACTGGGGCGTGGATGTGTTTACGGTGCCGGGAAAAGGCTACAGCCTGCCGGAACCAATCCAGTTACTGAATGAAGAGATCATCCGCAGCCAGATTGGACACGGTAACGTCGCGGTATTGCCGGTCATTGATTCGACGAACCAGTATCTGCTGGATCGCCTGAGCGAGCTGAAATCCGGTGATGCCTGCGTTGCCGAGTACCAACAGGCAGGACGTGGCCGCCGGGGGCGTAAGTGGTTTTCGCCATTTGGCGCCAACCTCTACCTTTCCATGTACTGGCGGCTTGAACAGGGGCCAGCTGCGGCCATCGGGCTGAGCCTGGTCATCGGCATTGTGATGGCAGAGGTGCTGCATGATTTGGGTGCCGATCAGGTGCGGGTAAAATGGCCCAACGATCTGTATCTCAACGATCGAAAGCTGGCGGGGATCCTGGTCGAACTGACGGGAAAAACAGGCGATGCCGCACAGATCGTCATTGGGGCGGGGCTGAACATGGTGATGCGAAACGTGCAGAACGATGTCGTGAACCAGGCCTGGACCAACCTACAGGAAGCGGGGATCACCATCGATCGCAATACGCTTGCCGTCCGCATGATCAATGAGTTGCGTAGTTCGCTGACGCTCTTTGAACAAGAGGGGTTAGCGCCATTCCTTTCCCGCTGGGAAAAGCTGGATAACTTTATTAACCGACCGGTGAAGCTGCTGATTGGGGATAAAGAGATTTACGGCACATCACGCGGCATTGACGCGCAGGGCGCGTTGCTGCTTGAACAGGATGGCGTGATTAAGCCCTGGGTGGGCGGTGAAATTTCGTTACGAAGTGCAGAGTAACCCTCTCCCCCACAGGGGAGAGGGTGTAGCAGGTCACTGCGGATACGGCACCCAATCCCCGGCATTCAGTCGGACATAAGGCTTATTTTGATACTGGATCACCACCGCATTGGCGTTTTCCGATACCTCCGCCGTCTGCGGCAGCCCGCTGGTGAGCTGATCCCAGTTCACGCTATCTTCCACAAACAGCTTACCGTCTACAGCGCGAGCAACCAGTTCCGAGATGGCCAGATAGCTGCTTGGCTGGGTGATCTCAACTGGCGCGCCCTGATGCGGTGCCTTCATGCCAAAGAACTTAATCCCGGCCGGAACGTTTGTGATGGACGGGCTTGGGATATCGCGCAGACCAGACACCTGCATCCTGTCGCCTTTCAGCGCTCCACCATGTTCCGGGACCACCACCACCATCACTTTACGACCTGATTTTTCCAGCTCGTTAAAGAACGCGTTCAGCTCGTCAAAGAACTTCTGCGCACGGGCCTTGTAATCGGCCGTTTTGCTTACGCCCGGATAATGGTTCCCGTCGTGAAGCGGCAGCGTATTATAGAACGTCGCGCTACGCGTCCCTTCCTCTTTACCGACGGTGTCGAACCAGCGCTGAAGTACGGCGGTATCGTCATAGACCGGCGAGCCATCGAAGCCCAGTAACGTCACTGGCAGCCCTTTCTGGTCCATCAGTGGGGCCTGCATGCCACCCTGTTCACGCACTTCTTTCAGGAAGTTACCGAACTGACCGTTATGGCCCATCATCAGGTGTTGGGTAAAGCCCAGTTTTGCCAGGTTATCAAACAGGTAACACTGGTTAGCTGCCGGCTGGTAGAGGTTCTTATGCGAGGGCTGCCCACAGCTGGCGCGCAGCAGGCGGATAGCCGCCGGGCCGCTGTACGACGTGGCCGAGTTGAAGTCTTTGAACTGAATATCGAAATGCGACCACAGCGGGTGCGACATCAAACCAGCCGCGTCAACGTCAGCCCAGGACAGAGAACAGATGTTAATGACCAGCAACTCAAACGGCTGAGCATCAGCAGGCAGCGCGTCCGGGAATTTCGTCTGACGCTTATCTTCCGCAGCGTAAAAACTGGAGAGCCACGCGTTCAGGTTCGTAGATGTCGGTGGCGCCGTCTGCGCTGGAATATCCCCAACCACAGGCGTATCCCCTGCTGTCGCGACGGTAGCGGCGGCGGAACCGCCCGTGGTGGTTACGGTTGTCGTCGGCTGACCGGCTGGCCACAGCGAGAAGCTCGGGCCCGTCAGCGTCAGGACGTTTAGCCAGATCATAATCGCGACGACAAACACCGTCACCCGGATCCACTGAGACAGGAACAGCCAGGCAACCAGCAGGACAAATACCGCGCCAATCATCTGCCAGTTAATAAAGCGCTCAACCAGATCGAGCATATAGTCCGCACTGAAACCTGCGACCTGGGAGCCCTGGCTCATAATGCTTTCGGGGCCGGGTAGCCAGGTATCATGCCAGAACAGGGCGAAACCGATAGGGATAGCAATCCAGTGACGTATACGGTGCAGCCTGAGGTTCGGGATTGGCATCAGCAGGAATGCCATAAACACCAGATTAAGCAGCGGGTGGAAATTAAGATAGCCTGCCCACAGCAGACCAAACTTCACCAGAAAGTAGAAATTCCAGCCGGACAGACCGCGCCAGTATTGCCAGAGTGGCGATGGCGCCGAAGAGGTATAGGTAGAATTAGTCATGTTTTCGGTTTGCCTTGACGTTTGAAGCGCGAGTCAGTGTTCCGGCGGGTTTAATATAGCGAGGTTTGACGAACAGTAATCTGATCGTATCGCGAATACGGCGCAGGGAATGGCGTGCATAGTAGCCAAGCGGCAAAAAAATCAGCGCGCACAGAACAACCAGTTGGATGATATCGCTGATATTCATAATGGAACGCTCTCCTTGTTCTCATCCATTAAGCGTAGCGGCTCAGGAACCCGACGCCATACATGCCCGTCATGTTTCGCGTTCAGAACCGGTTTGGCACCACTTGTTACAGGCAATGGTTTGGCCCATTTTTCAGGTGCCAGGGCTCGCATCTGGACAAGCTCAGCGCTGATCAAATTATCTTCAAACCAGACCATGCGGTTCGAGAAAATATCCCCGGTAGGCAGCGGGAAGATATGGTTCAGGGCGGTATCCAGATCGTTCACCCGGCAGAAGGAGAGGAACAGCACCAGGCGATTATCGCCAATGGTCATGATATCCCCGATACGATTAGGGCGGCACAAGGTGAGCGCCTGCTCAACGCGAATGCCCGGCACAGGACGCAGGGCAACCATCACCCCTTTTCCGTCTGCCGGTAAAAGCGTATTGCTCATCATGTTGCCCACCGCATCGCAGAAGGTGTCCCATTTCTGGTAGCCGCGCAGTTTCATCGGCTGCGTCATTGAAAGCAGGGTGCTGATATCTTCCGGAACATATCGATTAAACTGCTGGCCCTGAATGCTTTCGATCAGCGTCAGACAGCGCGACAGGGGAGCATTCCAGGGAATGACCATATTCGCGCCGCAGCCCAGTAATAAGCGCTCATCGGTGGCGCGCAGGCTGGTATTATTTTCACGTACCACGATTTTTAACGCGCTGCCGCGCTGGCGACGTAATGTGTGAATGTGCCGTGCCAGCGTTTCGATTTGGTTATTCTGGATCAACGAGAAGATAATGGTCGCCGCCTGCGTGGTGCGTGCCTCATCAAATAAGGCCTCGTTGGTTTCGAACAGTGACCAGTGCTCAGACAGTGCAGGCGCACCTTCCAGTACCGCAATATGACTCAGAACGCGCTTTTCATCACTACGTGGCTGAACAACAGTCTCTTCCTGTTGAGCAAGATGCCACTCGTCCCCGACATTTTTGAGGGTAAGCTGCTGTCGGGAGCTCACCCCTTTTTCATTGCACCAGAAAGCCACGTCGTAAAGATGGCTGTCAGTCTGGACACGAATACTGGCCAGGCCATAGAGGGAACGGTATTCACTCATTAAAAGTGAAAAAAGTTTGTCGTTATTACTGCCCGGGTTAACAACCAATAAGGTGCAATTTTGATTTTTTGCCCATCTGCTGATTCTTCCCAGCCATTTCAGCAGTTTTTCAGACGGGATATTTTGTAGACCGTTTTGAGAACATTTAAGAATCAGTAAATAGTGTTCAGGAACAATAGAGCACTGAATATCGCGGGGCAAAAAGTATAAACTGTCGGCCTCCGCTGGCATGGAAAATAATCGTACTGTCTGGGGTCCACGGTCAGTTTCGAGCCTGATGATTGACTTTGGCTCATCGCCCATCGTAATGACGGCCACGCGGTAATCCTTACCCTGCGCCGCTATCGTCTGGTTTACCAGACTGATGGCATCTTCATTACGATCCGTATTAACCCACCAGACTCCTCCGACTGGCATGTGGCGCAATTCGTCCCATAATGACTGGATGCCAATAGAAAATATGGAGTCCACGGTGTCCCTCTTTTCGTCGAATTTCTATGTCTCTCAGTTTACTAGCGAAAGCGTAGAAATAAACCTAACATTGAAATTAAAGAACATCAGATTTAGCATGTAAATGAAATTTCGTGGGCAGGACGCCTCGCTGCATCTGAATCTTATGATTTTACTCAAAGGGATGAAATAAGAATGCAAAATAACGAACCCGCAACTCCAGTCGACCCAAGCCTGGGTTACACATTCCAAAACGATTTTCTGGCGCTCACGCAGGCTTTTTCATTGCCTGAAATAGATTACACCGATATTTCCCAGCGGGAACAGTTGGCTGCGGCTATTAAACGTTGGCCGTTATTAGCTGAGTTTGCCCAACAACAATAAGGAAGCCATTGATGGCCGTACTAGGATTACAGGGCGTCCGTGGTGGAGTGGGTACAACTTCCGTAACCGCGGCGCTGGCGTGGTCATTACAGGTTTTAGGTGAATCAGTACTGGTTATTGATGCCTGCTCCGATAATTTGCTGCGCATGTCATTCAATGTCGACTTTACGCATGAAAACGGCTGGGGGCGCGCGCTTCTGGACGATAAAGACTGGCGGGATGCGGGTTTGCGCTATACCTCCCAGCTCGATTTGCTTCCCTTTGGTCAGATGACGGAAACCGAACGCGGGAATGAAGCTGCGTTTCAGCGCCTGTTCTCTCGCTTCACCACCGCTTTGCAGAGTCTGAAAGAGAGCGGACACTATCAGTGGATCCTGCTGGACCTGCCGCACGGCGCCGCGTCGCTGACCCGCCAGCTTCTGTCGCAGTGCGACCATGTGCTCTCCATTGCGAACGTAGATGCGAATTGTCATATCCGTCTGCATCAACAGGCAATGCCTGCCAATGCCCATATTCTGATTAACGATCTGCGCATTGGCAGCCAGATCCAGGACGATCTGTACCAGGTCTGGCTCCAGAGTCAGCGCCGCCTGTTGCCAATGGTTATTCATCGTGACGAAGCGATGGCGGAGTGCCTCGCTTCCAAACAACCGCTTGGGGAGTACCGTAGTGATTCACTGGCGGCAGAAGAGATCCTGACGCTGGCCAACTGGTGTCTGCTGCACTTTGCGAAACGGCCGGAGCCTGCCGGGAGTTCAGTATGAGCCGCCTGACCAACTGGTTGCTCATCCCGCCGGTCAGTTCGCGCTTAAGTGAACGCTACCGCCATTACCGTCATCACGGCGCCTCATCGCTGAGCGCTGCGCTGGGCTGCTTCTGGATGATTCTGGCGTGGATGTTCATCCCCCTCGAACATCCACGCTGGCAACGTATTCGTGCGCGCCACGGTGAACTCTATCCGCATATCAACCCTGACAAGCCGCGTCCGCTCGATCCCGCGCGCTACGCTATACAGTCCATCTGGCTTCTGGCGACCTCAACGGGTGCGGAGAAAAAAACGTCCCGCTGGCGCAGCTTCGATCGCGTGCAGAACTTACGTGAACACTATCACCAGTGGCTTAACCGGCTACCCGACCGGGTTGGCGATAGAACAGGTCATTTAGATAATCACAAAGAGCTCGGGCACCTTCACCCGGGCTTACGGCGTTTTATTCTCGGCGTGGTGGTGGTGTTCTCACTCATACTGGCGCTGGTCTGTATTACCCAGCCCTTCAACCCGCTGGCACAGTTTACCTTCCTGATCCTGCTGTGGGGCGTGGCTCTGCTGGTGCGGCGCATTCCGGGGCGTTTTTCTGCCCTGATGCTGATCGTGCTGTCGCTGACCGTTTCCTGCCGCTACATTTGGTGGCGATATACCTCAACGCTGAACTGGGACGATCCGGTCAGCCTGGTGTGTGGGTTAGTGCTGCTGTTTGCTGAGACCTACGCCTGGATCGTGCTGGTGCTGGGTTACTTCCAGGTTATCTGGCCGCTGAATCGACAGCCGGTGCCGCTGCCAAAAGACACGACCCAGTGGCCAACGGTGGACCTCTTCGTGCCGACCTACAACGAAGACCTGTCGGTGGTGAAAAACACCATTTACGCCGCGCTGGGTATCGACTGGCCGAAGGATAAAATCAAAATCTGGATCCTCGATGACGGTGGCCGCGCCGAGTTCCGCCAGTTCGCGGACGAAGTAGGGGTTGAGTACATCGCCCGTACCACGCATGAACACGCTAAGGCCGGTAACATCAACAATGCGCTGAAATATGCCAAAGGGGAGTTCGTCTCTATTTTCGACTGCGACCACGTGCCAACGCGCTCGTTCCTGCAAATGACCATGGGCTGGTTCCTGAAGGAGAAAGAGCTGGCGATGATGCAGACGCCGCACCACTTCTTCTCACCGGACCCGTTTGAACGTAACCTCGGTCGTTTTCGTAAAACCCCGAACGAGGGCACACTGTTCTATGGTCTGGTGCAGGACGGGAACGACATGTGGGACGCAACGTTCTTCTGCGGCTCCTGTGCGGTGATCCGCCGTAAACCGCTGGATGAAATTGGCGGGATCGCCGTCGAGACGGTCACGGAAGATGCGCACACTTCGCTGCGTCTGCACCGTCTTGGCTATACCTCCGCCTACATGCGCATTCCTCAGGCGGCGGGGCTGGCCACGGAATCCCTGTCGGCGCATATCGGCCAGCGTATTCGCTGGGCGCGCGGCATGGTGCAAATTTTCCGCCTCGATAACCCGCTGATGGGTAAAGGACTGAAACTGGCGCAACGGCTGTGCTACGTCAACGCCATGTTCCACTTCCTGTCGGGTATTCCACGGCTTATCTTCCTCACTGCGCCGCTGGCGTTCCTGCTTCTTCACGCTTACATCATCTATGCGCCTGCGCTGATGATTGCCCTGTTCGTTCTGCCGCACATGATCCACGCCAGCCTGACGAACTCGAAGATTCAGGGGAAATATCGCCATTCGTTCTGGAGTGAAATCTACGAAACGGTGCTGGCCTGGTATATCGCGCCGCCAACCATGGTGGCGCTGATTAACCCGCATAAAGGGAAATTCAACGTCACCGCGAAGGGCGGGCTGGTGGAAGAGGAGTATGTCGACTGGGTGATCTCCCGGCCCTATATCTTCCTGGTGCTGCTGAATATTGTGGGCGTGATTGTTGGGGTCTGGCGCTACTTCTACGGCCCGGAAAACGAAATTCTGACGGTCTTCGTGAGTATGGCGTGGGTGTTTTATAACCTGATTATCCTCGGTGGCGCGGTGGCGGTATCGGTGGAGAGCAAACAGGTTCGCCGCGCGCATCGCGTCGAAATCAGCATGCCAGCGGCCATTGCCCGCGACGATGGACATCTCTTCTCCTGTACCGTACATGACTTTTCGGATGGCGGTCTGGGTATCAAGATCAACGGTCAGGCGAAGGTGCTTGAGGGGCAGAAGGTCAACCTATTGCTTAAGCGCGGCCAGCAGGAGTATGTCTTCCCGACGCAGGTGGTGCGTGTGAGAGGAAATGAAGTGGGTCTGCAACTGATGCCGCTGACTAAAAAGCAACACATTGATTTTGTGCAGTGTACGTTTGCCCGCGCGGATACGTGGGCTCTCTGGCAGGACAGCTTCCCTGAGGATAAGCCTCTGGAAAGCCTGCTGGATATTCTTAAGCTGGGGTTCCGTGGCTATCGTCACCTTGCAGAATTTGCCCCGTCGTCGGTGAAATTAATTTTCCGGTCACTTACTTCACTGGTTTCCTGGGTCGTGTCGTTCATTCCGCGTCGACCTGAGCGAGATGAAGCGAAGCAGGCGGACCCGGTTATGGCTCAACAATGATGATAACGCGATGAAAACAAAACTTTCCTGGTTATGTGCAGTGGCAATGGGGATGAGTGCGCTCCCTGCAACAGTGGCTAACGCGGCGCCTGATAACGCAGCGACCACACCCGCGCCAACGGTGCCTGTCGTCGCGCAAGCGACCGATCCGGTAGTGACGGCGGCGCCGGGGCAGACGGAAAACGTCGTCCCGAATCAGCCGACGACGGGGAATACGCTGCCCGCCGACAACCCGGTGGTTGGGCAGGTTATGCCTGGCGTGCCGGGAGCCAGTGCACCGGTGGTTGCGGAAAATACGCCGTCGCGTGACGTTAAGCTGACGTTCGCCCAGATCGCGCCTCCTCCGGGCAGCATGGTTCTGCGCGGCATCAACCCAAATGGCGGTGTCGAATTCGGTATGCGTAGCGATGAAGTCGTGTCGAAAGCGATGCTCAACCTGGAATACACGCCATCGCCGTCGCTGCTGCCGGTGCAATCCCAGCTTAAGGTCTATCTGAATGATGAGCTGATGGACGTCCTGCCCGTCACCAAAGAGCAACTGGGTAAGAAAACCCTGGCTCAGGTGCCGATTAACCCGCTGTTTATCAGCGACTTTAACCGCGTGCGTCTGGAATTTGTCGGCCATTACCGCGATGTCTGTGAAAACCCGGCCAGCAGCACCCTGTGGCTGGATGTTGGTCGTAACTCTTCGCTTCAGATGACCTATCAGCCGCTGGCGTTGAAAAACGATCTCTCCGCCTTCCCGGTGCCGTTCTTCGACCCGCGTGATAACCGTCCACTGAACCTGCCAATGGTGTTTGCGGGCTCTCCTGATGTGACCGAACAGCTGGCGGCCTCTATCGTGGCATCCTGGTTTGGTTCCCGCTCCGGCTGGCGTGGCCAGAGTTTCCCGGTTATGTACGACAAAATGCCGGACAAAAACGCGATTGTGTTTGCCACCAACGCCAAACGCCCGGCATTCCTGCGGGACCATCCAGAGGTGAAAGCGCCCACCATCGAGATGATCAGCCATCCCGACAATCCGTACGTGAAGCTGCTGGTGATCTTCGGGCATGATGATAAAGATCTGGTGCAGGCGGCAAAAGGCATTGCGCAGGGCAATATCCTGTTCCGCGGTAATAGCGTCGTGGTGGATGAGGTGAAACCGCTGCTGGCACGTAAGCCTTATGATGCGCCGAACTGGGTCCGCACCGACCGCGCGATTACCTTCGGCGAGCTGAAAACCTATGAAGAGCAATTGCAGTCAACCGGGCTTGAACCTTCTCCTGTCAGCCTGTCGCTGAACCTGCCGCCGGATCTCTATCTGCTGCGCACCAACGGTATTGATATCAACCTGAACTACCGTTACACCGCGCCGGTAACCAAAGACAGCTCGCGCATGGATATCAGCCTCAACAACCAGTTCCTGCAATCCTTCAGCCTGACCAGCAGCCAGGAGACAAACCGGTTGATGCTTCGTCTGCCTGTATTGCAGGGGCTGCTGGATGGCAAAACCGATGTGTCGATCCCGGCGCTGAAGCTCGGTGCGGTGAACCAGCTGCGGTTTAACTTCCAGTACATGAACCCGATGCCGGGTGGATCGGTGGAAAACTGTATTACCTTCCAGCCGGTGCAAAACCACGTGGTGATTGGTGATGATTCCACAATCGACTTCTCGAAGTATTACCACTTTATCGCGATGCCGGATCTGCGTGCGTTTGCTAACGCCAGTTTCCCGTTCAGCCGCATGGCTGATCTCTCTGAATCGATTGTCGTGATGCCAAAAGCGGCCAACGAAGGCCAGGTTGCCACGCTGCTGGACACCATGGGCACCGTCGGGGCGCAAACCGGCTTACCGGCTATCAACGTGACGGTGACGGATGACGGTAGCCAGATCCAGAACAAAGATGCCGATATCATGGTCATCGGCAACATTCCGGACAAGCTGAAAGACGAGAAGCGCGTCGATCTGCTGGTGCAGGCGGCTCAGTCATGGGTCAACACGCCGCTGCGTCAGACCGAGTTCCCGAGCATCATGCCGGACAGCGGCGATCGCCAGGCCAATATCAGGACGACCGTAAGCTCAACGGGTCCGATGGCTGCGATTGTCGGTTTCCAGTCTCCGTATAACGACCAGCGCAGCGTGATCGCCCTGCTTGCGGACAGCCCGCGCGGCTATGAGCTGCTCAACACGGCCATGAACGACAGCGGTAAACGGGCGGCAATGTTCGGTTCCGTCTCGGTCATCCGTGAGTCGGGGGGTAAACAGCCTGCGCGTGGGGGATGTCTATTACGTCGGTCATCTGCCGTGGTTCGAACGCCTGTGGTACGCCCTCTCTAACCACCCGGTGCTGCTGGCTGTGCTGGCTGCGCTCAGCGTTGTATTGCTGGCGTGGGTATTGTGGCGTCTGCTGCGAATCATCAGCCGTCGTCGTCTTAACCCGGACCATGAGTAAGCCGTGATGAAAATCTTTCGCGGGTGTGTAGTCGCAGCGTTGATGCTGGCGGCGGCGAATCTGCATGCCGCCTGTCGCTGGCCTGCCTGGGAGACGTTCAGGCAGGATTATATGAGCGAAAGTGGGCGCGTCATTGATCCCAGTGACGCGCGCAAAATCACCACCTCCGAAGGGCAAAGCTACGGACTGTTCTTTGCCCTGGCAGCAAACGATCGCAAGACGTTCGATCTGCTGCTGACATGGACGCGCGATAACCTTGCCGAGGGGGATTTAGCCCAACATCTCCCGGCGTGGCTATGGGGAAAAAAGGACGACAACACCTGGGCGGTTATCGACCCTAACTCCGCGTCCGATGCCGATATCTGGATTGCCTGGTCGCTGCTGGAAGCCGGGCGGCTGTGGAAAAATCCCGATTACACGCGCACGGGTAAGGCGCTGTTGACGCGCATTGCCAGTGAGGAAGTGGTGAAGGTGCCGGGGCTGGGTTCTATGCTGCTGCCGGGTAAAGTCGGTTTTGCCGAAGAGAGTGTCTGGCGCTTCAACCCCAGCTACCTGCCGCCGCAGCTTGCGAGCTATTTCACCCGTTTCGGCGCACCGTGGACAACGCTCCGTGAAACCAACCTGCGTCTGCTGCTGGAGACCGCGCCAAAAGGATTTTCCCCGAACTGGGTGAAATACCAGAAAAAGGGCGGCTGGCAGTTGAAGCAGGATACGACCCTGATCGGCAGTTACGATGCGATTCGCGTCTATCTGTGGGTAGGGATGATGAACGATAACGATCCGCAAAAAGCCCGGCTACTGGCGCGTTTCAAGCCCATGGCGACCACCACAATCAAACAAGGCTTACCGCCGGAAAAAGTGGACGTAGCGACCGGGAAACGTACCGGAGATGGGCCGGTAGGGTTTTCTGCCTCCCTGCTTCCATTTTTACAAGAACGGGACGCGCAGGCGGTGCAACGCCAGCGTGTCGCCGATCGTTTTCCCGATAACAATGCTTATTACAGCTACGTTCTGACCCTCTTTGGACAAGGGTGGGATCAGCATCGTTTTCGTTTCACCGCGCAAGGTGAATTACTACCGGATTGGGGCCAGGAATGCGCACGTTCACACTAAATCTACTCGCCTTATCGCTTGGCCTGGCGCTCATGCCCCTGGCCCAGGCCGCCAACTCCCCGCAGCAGAGACAGCTGCTGGAACAGGTTCGTCTGGGGGAATCCACCCAGCGTGAGGATTTGGTGCGCCAGTCGCTCTATCGCCTTGAGCTGATCGACCCCAACAACCCGGACGTGATTGCCGCTCGCTTCCGCTACCTGTTACGACAGGGGGATACGGCGGGCGCGCAAAAAGAGCTGGATCGCCTGAAAGGAATGGCACCCGATTCCAGTGCGTACCAGTCCTCCCGTACGACCATGCTGCTCTCCACGCCGGATGGTCGCCAGGCCCTCCAGCAGGCTCGCCTGCTCGCCACCACCGGGCACACGCAGGAAGCTATTGCCGCGTATGACAAACTGTTTGACGGTAATCCGCCCAGCGGCGACATCGCGACGGAGTACTGGAACGTGGTGGCGAAAGAGCCTGCCCGCCGCAATCTGGCCATTAATCAGCTGAAGAAAATCAACGCCAGCAGTCCGGGCAACGCCCCGCTACAGGCTTCGCTGGCGCAGCTTCTGTTCCAGAGCGGACGGCGTGATGAAGGGTTTGCGGTGTTACAGGAGATGGCCAAATCGAACAATGGCCGCAGTCAGGCGTCGGACATGTGGTACCAGCAGATCAAAGATCAGCCGGCCAGCAGCGCCAGCGTTACCGCGCTGCAACAATACCTGAGCGTGTTCAGCGATGGCGATAACGTGACGGCGGCGCGCGCCCAGCTTGAAGCGCAGCAAAAACAGCTCGCCGATCCGGCGTTTCGCGCCAAAGCCGAAGGGTTAGCCGCAGTGGATGCCGGGCAGGGCAGTAAAGCGGTAACGGAGTTGCAGAAAGCAGTCAGCGCCAACCACGCCGACAGTGAAGCCGTAGGCGCGCTGGGGCAGGCCTATTCGCAGAAAGGCGATCGCGCCCGCGCGGTTGCGCAGTTTGAAAAGGCGATCGCCCTTGATCCGCAGAGCGACAACCGGGGCAAATGGGACAGCCTGCTGAAGGTTAACCGATACTGGCTGCTGATCCAGCAGGGGGATAACGCCCTGAAAGCCAACAAGACAGCCCAGGCGGAACGCTATTATCGCCAGGCATTGCGGATGGACAGCGGCAACAGCAACGCGGTACGCGGTCTTGCCAATATTTATCGCGAGCAGTCTCCGGAGAAGGCGACGCAGTTTATTCAGTCGCTCTCTGCCAGCCAGCGCCGCAGCATTGATGATATTGAACGTAGCCTGACGAACGAGCAGCTCTCGGCTCAGGCTGAACAGCTGGAAAGCCAGGGAAACTATGCGCAGGCCGCAGAAATTCAGCGCCGACGCCTTGCGCTTTCCCCGGGCGACGTGTGGATCACCTACCGGCTATCACGCGATCTGTATAGCGCGGGTCAGCGCAGCCAGGCAGATAACCTGATGCGTCAGCTGGCAAGCCAGAAACCGGGCGATCCGGATCAGGTTTACGCCAGTGGGCTGTACCTGTCCGGTAACGATCGGGACCGGGCCGCGCTGGCGCATCTGAACACGCTGCCGCGCGACAAGTGGAACGGCAACATCCAGGCGCTGGCGGACCGCCTGCAAAGTAACCAGGTGCTGGAAAACGCCAACCGCCTGCGCGACGGTGGAAAAGAGCAGGAGGCGGAAGCGCTGCTTCGCCAGCAGCCCCCGTCCACCCGTATTGACTTAACGCTGGCGGACTGGGCTGAACAGCGTGGCGATCACGAGGCCGCGAAAACCGCCTACAACACCGTCCTGCAACGGGAACCGCAGAACGAAGACGCAATTCTCGGCCTGACCGAAGTCAATCTTGCTCAGGGCAACAGGGACGCCGCTCGCGCTGAGCTGGCGAAACTGCCCGCGGCACAAAACGGCGAACCGCTCTCCCTCAATATGCAGCGCCGGATCGCCATGGCGCAGGCCGGTCTGGGCGATTCAGCCGTGGCAGAAAAGACCTTCAACACCATTGTTCCTCAGGCAAAATCGCAGCCGCCTTCTATGGAAAGTGCGCTGGTGATGCGTGATGCCGCCCGCTTCCAGGCGCAAAACGGCCAGCCTCAGCAGGCGCTGGAAACCTGGAAGGATGCGATGGTCTCATCGGGCATCACGACGACCCGTCCGACCGATAACGACAGCTTTACGCGTCTTACGCGTAACGATGAGAAAGATGACTGGCTGAAGCGCGGCGTGCGCAGCGATGCAGGCGATCTTTATCGTCAGCAGGATCTGAACGTCACGCTGCAACACGACTACTGGGGATCCAGCGGCACGGGGGGCTATTCCGACCTGAAAGCGCACACCACTATGCTCCAGGTGGATGCGCCGCTATCGGATGGCCGCATGTTCTTCCGTAGCGATCTGGTCAATATGAACGCCGGTTCCTTTGATACGGACAATGGAACCTACGATCCAACGTGGGGTACCTGCGCCGAAACGCCATGTCACGGCAGCACGAACCAGTCGGCCAACGGCGCCAGCGTGGCCGTCGGCTGGCAGAACAAAACCTGGGCGTGGGACATCGGTACAACGCCGATGGGCTTCGACGTGGTCGATGTGGTGGGCAGCCTGAGCTACAGCAACGATTTGGGGCCGATTGGCTACACCCTGAACGCCCATCGTCGTCCGATTTCCAGCTCTGTGCTGGCCTTCGCCGGGCAAAAAGATCCCAATACCGACACCACCTGGGGCGGCGTGCGTGCTACCGGTGGCGGCGTGAGCATGAGCTACGACAAAGGCGAAGCTAACGGGATCTGGTCAAGCCTGAGTGCCGACAGCCTCACCGGGAAGAATGTCGAAGATAACTGGCGGGTCCGCTGGATGACCGGCTATTACTACAAGCTTATCAATCAGAACAACGAGCGTCTGACGGTCGGCGTGTCCAATATGCTCTGGCATTACGATAAGGATTTAAGTGGCTATTCGCTGGGCCAGGGCGGTTACTACAGTCCCCAGGAGTATGTGTCGTTCGCCTTACCGGTGAACTGGCGTAAACGCACAGAGAACTGGTCATGGGAGCTGGGCGGTTCCGTCTCATGGTCCCATTCAAAAACAAAGGATGTGATGCGTTATCCGTTGCAGGGGCTGATCCCGGACAATGAGCCAGGCCGTTATACCGATAAAGGTGTGATGGGAACCGGAAGTAGCTCGTCAGGGACGGGTTATACCGCAAGGGCGATTGTTGAACGCCGTGTGACGTCCAACTGGTTTGTCGGTCTGGGCGTCGATATTCAGGAAGCGAAAGACTATACCCCGAGCCATGCGCTGCTCTATGTTCGGTATTCTGCCGCAGGCTGGCAGGGTGATATGGACTTACCGCCGGAACCGCTGGTGCCTTATGCAGACTGGTGATCGGATTTTTGCTTAATCTAATTGTAAGTCTCTCTTAAAAGTGCAGCTATCGGGTATACTCGGGCGCACCAGGTTTACGCCCTGGTGCGCCCTGCGCTTCGAGTTTTGTGGAGAGTCATTTTGCGTGTCAGCCGTTCCTTAACGATCAAACAGATGGCGATGGTGTCTGCCGTCACAATGCTGTTTGTCTTCATCTTCTGCGTCATTTTGCTGTTTCATTCCGTACAGCAGAATCGCTATAACACGGCTTCGCAACTGGAAAGTATTGCCCGCTCGGTGCGGGAACCCCTGTCGGCCTCGATCCTGAAAGGGGATATCCCCGAGGCGGAATCCATCCTGAAACGCATTCAGCCCGCCGGTATCGTGAGCCGCGCCGACGTCGTGCTGCCGAACCAGTTCCAGGCGCTGCGGATGAGCTTTATTCCGGAGCGTCCCGTCCCGATGATGGTGATGCGCCTGTTTGAACTGCCGGTGCAGATTTCCCTGCCTCTCTATTCCCTGGAAAGACCGGCTAACCCGCAGCCGCTGGCCTATCTGGTACTACAGGCGGACTCGTACCGCATGTATAAATTCGTCATGAGTTGGGTTGCTACGTTAGTGACTACTTACTTACTTTTAACCTTAATGTTGAGCGTGGCGCTGACGTGGTGCATCAACCGGTTAATTGTGCATCCGTTGCGCCGCATAGCCCGGGAGCTGAATGACCTCTCTCCGCAGGAGCACATGGGGCATCAGCTTCCCTTGCCGCGTCTGCATCACGACGATGAAATCGGCATGCTGGTCCGCAGTTACAATATCAACCAGCAGCGTGTCCTGCGTCAGCAGGAAGAGGTCAGTAATAACGCCACCCGTTTCCCGGTTTCCGACCTGCCAAACAAAGCGTTTTTAATGGCCCTGCTGGAGCAGACCGTCGCTCGCCAGCAGACCACCGCGCTGATGGTGATTGCCTGCGAGACCTTGCAGGACACGACGGGCGTGCTGAAAGAGAGCCAGCGCGAGATGCTATTACTGACGCTGGTGGAAAAAATCAAATCTGTGCTGGCGCCGCGCATGGTACTTACCCAGGTCAGCGGCTATGACCTGGTGGTGATTGCGCACGGTGTAAAAGAGCCGTGGCACGCTATTACGTTAGGTCAGCAAGTACTCACTGTCATAAATGAGCGGCTACCCATTCAGGGTATCCAGCTTCGCCCAAGTGCCAGCATTGGTATCGCAATGTACTACGGTGGTCTGACCGCCGAGCAGTTATACCGTCGGGCTTTCTCAGCAGCGTTTACCGCGCGCCGAAAAGGCAAAAACCAGATCCAGTTCTTTGATCCGGAGCAAATGGAAAAAGCCCAGCAGCGCCTGACGGAAGAGAGCGACATTCTGACGGCGATGGACAATCGCCAGTTTGCGCTCTGGCTACAGCCGCAGGTGGATTTGCGCACGGGTGAAGTGACCAGCGCCGAAGCGTTGCTGCGCATGCAGCAGCCGGACGGCACGTGGGAGCTGCCTGAGGGGATGATCGAACGTATCGAGTCCTGCGGCCTGATGGTCACCGTCGGATACTGGGTGCTGGAAGAGTCGTGCCGCCAGCTTGCGGCCTGGCAACAACGGGGCATCACGCTGCCGCTGTCGGTGAATCTTTCTGCGCTACAGCTGATGCACCCGACTATGGTGCCGGATATGCTCGAGTTGATCCATCGCTACCGCATCCAGCCCCACACGTTGATCCTGGAAGTCACCGAGAGCCGTTGTATTGACAATCCTGACGACGCTGTCGCCATTCTGAAACCGCTGCGTAATGCCGGGATCCGCATTGCGCTTGACGATTTTGGTATGGGGTATTCCGGCCTGCGTCAGCTCCAGCACATGAAAACCCTGCCGGTGGACGTCCTGAAAATCGACAAAACCTTTGTGAAAGGGCTACCGGAGGATTGCAGCCTGGTGCAGGCCATTATCCAGATGGCGCACAGCCTGAACCTGCACGTGACTGCCGAAGGTATTGAGGCCGAAGCCCAGCGCGAGTGGCTGGCTGCGGCGGGTGTGGAGAGCGGTCAGGGCTTCCTGTTTGGCCGCGCCGTGCCGACGGATACCTTTGAGCGACGCTATCTCGCCGACGCTGGCAATAACGCAAAAGTGTAATTTTGTTGCTGGCTTGTGCGAGCCAGCTCAAAGTTCTTAACATTTGTGTTTCAAATTTGAACCCCGTTTATTTCTGTCCTGTTATGTGGGTGTTATTTTAAAGCCGCAGGTTAACCATAACCTTACAAAGCCTGTAGTTATTCTTTCCAGGGACACCCTATGAAAACCTCACTCTTCAAAAGTCTTTACTTCCAGGTCCTGACAGCCATCGCCATCGGTATTCTGCTCGGTCACTACTACCCGGAGCTGGGCGCGCAAATGAAACCGCTTGGCGACGCGTTCGTTAAGCTCATCAAAATGATCATCGCGCCGGTCATCTTCTGTACCGTGGTGACCGGTATCGCCGGCATGGAAAGCATGAAGGCGGTCGGGCGTACGGGGGCGGTTGCCCTGCTGTACTTCGAGATTGTCAGTACCATCGCGCTGATTATCGGCCTGATTATTGTCAACGTGGTACAGCCTGGCGCGGGCATGAACGTTGACCCGGCCACGCTGGATGCGAAAGCGG
Source organism: Enterobacter sp. DSM 30060 (assembly GCF_013375955.1). Taxonomy (NCBI): domain Bacteria; kingdom Pseudomonadati; phylum Pseudomonadota; class Gammaproteobacteria; order Enterobacterales; family Enterobacteriaceae; genus Enterobacter; species Enterobacter sp. DSM 30060. The sequence continues at coordinate 1,463,865 of NZ_CP056118.1, read as the reverse complement.
TGGCGGTTTACGCTGAACAGGCGAAAGATCAGGGGATTGTTGCCTTCCTGCTGGACGTGATCCCGAGCAGCGTGATTGGCGCGTTCGCCAGCGGAAATATCCTCCAGGTACTGCTGTTTGCCGTGCTGTTTGGCTTTGCCCTGCACCGTCTTGGCAGCAAAGGTCAGCTGATTTTTAACGTCATTGAAAGCTTCTCGCAGGTTATCTTCGGCATCATCAACATGATTATGCGTCTGGCCCCGATTGGTGCCTTTGGCGCGATGGCCTTCACCATCGGGAAATACGGCGTCGGCACGCTGGTACAGCTTGGCCAGCTGATTATCTGCTTCTATATCACCTGTATTCTGTTTGTGGTGGTGGTGCTCGGCTCCATCGCTCGTGCGACCGGCTTCAGCATCTTCAAATTTATCCGTTACATTCGTGAAGAGCTGCTGATTGTCCTCGGCACATCCTCTTCTGAGTCCGCGCTGCCGCGTATGCTCGATAAAATGGAAAAGCTGGGCTGCCGTAAGTCAGTGGTGGGGCTGGTTATTCCTACGGGCTACTCCTTTAACCTGGACGGCACCTCGATTTACCTGACGATGGCGGCGGTCTTTATTGCTCAGGCCACCAACAGCCACATGGATATCTTCCATCAGATTACGCTGCTGGTCGTCCTCCTGCTCTCCTCGAAAGGGGCGGCGGGCGTAACGGGTAGCGGATTTATCGTGCTGGCGGCCACTATCTCAGCGGTTGGCCATCTGCCGGTGGCGGGTTTGGCCCTGATCCTCGGTATCGACCGCTTTATGTCTGAAGCCCGCGCGTTAACCAACCTGATTGGTAATGGTGTGGCGACGGTTGTGGTGGCGAAGTGGGTAAAAGAGCTGGATCACAAGAAACTTAACGATACGCTGAATAATCGCACATCTGAGGACAAAACCCCCGGTTTATCCTCTTAATCCCTCATAAATGCCCGTATTCCCTTGTGGGGATGCGGGCACCTGCGCATAATAACCGCTCATACCTGTCATATTTCGACAAAATTTTTTTGGGTATATTTCGCTTCCGCCCGTGACGTTTAGCCGAACACGCTGTCTAATCGGAAGGTTTTCATCGTCATCTTTGAGTGCTCACGTCGCGAGACACTCTCTTTAACCAGGAATGTTGATCAGGGGTTCACATGCAGGGCACAAAAATTCGACTCTTAACCGGCGGTTTGCTGATGATGGCAGCAGCCAGTTATGTGCAGGCAGATGCGCTCCAGCCAGACCCGGCCTGGCAACAGGGAACACTGGCGAACGGATTCCAGTGGCAGGTGTTATCCACTCCGCAACGTCCGAGCGATCGCATTGAAATTCGTCTGGCTGTGAATACCGGCTCCCTCACTGAAAGCACCCAGCAGACCGGCTTAAGCCATTTTATTCCTCGACTGGCGCTCACCCAGAGCGGCAGTTTGCAGGCGGTTCAGGTGCGTTCTTTATGGCAACAGGCCATCGATCCTAAACGCCCGCTGCCCCCGGCTGTGGTCTCCTATGACTACACCATGTTTAATCTGAGCCTGCCCAACAACCGTAACGATCTGCTTAAAGAAGCGCTTACCTATCTATCCGATGCCACCGGCAAACTGGCGATTACGCCTGAGACCGTAAACTATGCGTTGAGCAACAGCGACATGGTGGCGACCTGGCCGACGGATACCAAAGAAGGCTGGTGGCGCTACCGCCTGAAAGGGTCCACGCTGCTTGGCCACGACCCGGCAGAACCGCTGAAACAGCCGGTGGATCCAGAGCAGGTGAAATCTTTCTACCAGCAGTGGTACACCCCGGATGCCATGACCCTCATTGTAGTGGGCAACGTGGACAGCCGTGCGGTGATAGAGCAGATCAACAAAGCCTTTGGCGATCTAAAAGGGAAGCGTGAAACGCCCGCCCCTGTTCCTACTTTGTCCCCGCTGCGTCCTGAGACGGTCAGTATCATGACGGATACCGTGCGTCAGGATCGTCTTTCGATGATGTGGGATACCGCCTGGCAGCCGATCCGCGAGTCCTCGGCGCTGTTGCGTTACTGGCGTGCGGACCTGGCGCGTGAAGCGCTGTTCTGGCATGTTCAGCAGACGCTCAGCAAGAACAACGTGAAAGACATTGGTCTGGGCTTTGACTGCCGCGTGCTGTTCCAGCGCGCCCAGTGCGCCATTAACGTCGAATCGCCGGGTGATAAGCTGAATGCCAATCTCGGCGTGGTGGCGAAAGAGCTGGCTAAAGTGCGTAAAGAGGGCCTGTCTGAAGAGGAATTTAACGCCCTGGTGGCGCAGAAATCCCTCGAATTGCAGAAACTGTTTGCCACCTATGCCCGCGCCGATACCGATATCTTAATCAGCCAGCGCATTCGCTCCTTACAGAATCAGGTCGTGGACATCGCGCCGGAGCAGTATCAGAAATTACGTCAGGATTTCCTGAACGGTCTGACCGTGGAGATGCTGAATCAGGATCTGCGGCAGCAGCTGTCTCAGGATATGGCGTTGATTCTGTTGCAGCCGAAAGGTGAGCCGGAATATGACATGAAAGAGTTAAAGGCCACCTGGAACGCCATCATGGCGACGCCGTCGCAGCCAGCGCAGGCGGCGGCCGATGATTTGCACCAGGATGCGAGCGATATTCCGCAGGGCCAGTAAGGCCCTGCGTTCCCTCTCCCTGTGGGCTGAGGGATTTTATGCAGAAGCAATAAAGTTGCTTTCTAAATGACTGAGGGCTGTCAGCGATGCCTTGGTCCGGCTGTAAATCGCTGAGGCGTTTCCTGCAGGCCGGGGCGAGGCACAGGGATGCGCCGGGAGCCCGGGTCGCCAGGGTGGTGGCGACTGAGCCACCCTGGCACGTTCACCGGTCATGTCGTTACAGAGTAGCAAGGAACATAAAGTGAACGGAATGACCACCACCGCCGTATGTTCCCCTCACCCTAACCCTCTCCCCGGAGGGGCGAGGGGATTGCTCAGTGCTCGCATTAATTTGTGGGGAACCCTCAGCCCTGTGGGAGAGGGTTAGGGTGAGGGCATCAGCCCGCCCATTCCTTAAGCAGGCATCGCCTCGCGCGGAATAATCGCTCCGCGATACTGAATCACCGTGCTGGCCGTCAAGTGTCCGCGCTGCGCTGCCGCTTCTGGCGTACCTCCCGTCAAACGTACCGCCAGATACCCCGCGCTGAAAGAATCGCCCGCCGCAGTGGTATCGATCACTTTCTCTTTCGCCAGCTTCACTGCCGGCACCTCTGTCACGGCTTCACCCGCCACCGCCACTAGGCACGACTCCGCCCCGCGCTTAATCACCACTTCGCTGACCCCAGCGGCCTGCGTCCGGGCAATGACCTCATCAACCGGCTTTTCACCCCACAGGGCATCTTCATCGTCCAGCGTCAGGAAGGCGATATCGGTGCATTCCAGCATCTGCTGATACACCTGCTGCGTCTCTTCGCGGCTGGCCCAGAGGCGCGGACGGTAGTTGTTATCGAAAATCACCTTACCGCCGTTGGCACGGCATTCGCGCAGCAGTGACAGCAGCTTTTCACGGCTCTGCTGGCTCAGGATCGCCAGGCTGATCCCGCTCAGGTAGAGGTAATCGAAGGTGGCCAGCTCTTCGCAAATCGCAGCGGCGGCATCGCTTTCCAGCCAGAATTTGGCAGCCGCTTCATTACGCCAGTAATAGAAGGTGCGCTCGCCGGTACTGTCGGTTTCGATGTAGTACAAACCCGGCAGACGGTTTTCCATTCGCTGGATCAGCGAAGTTTCAACGTTTTCACCCTGCCAGGCCTCCAGCATCTGCTGGCTGAAGCTGTCCGTTCCCAGCGCGGTAACGTAGCTCACGCTCAGCGCGTCGGGGGCGACCTGACGGGCAATGTAAACGGAGGTGTTCAATGTATCGCCGCCAAAACCGCGGCTGACTTCCGCGCCTTTCTGGGACAGCTCAATCATGCATTCGCCAATCACGGCAATTTTCTTAGACATAGTCGTGAACCTGAACAGAGTAATTAAGGGTAGTGTGCGCTGTGTGTTTTTTACGGTCAACCATATTAAAACGACGTTCCATTATTTTTTTTGAGCCAGCGCGTGTTCCGGCATATTTCTGTCATCTTAATTTCATTTTCCCGCTGAATTGAACATAAAGTTCTCACCTGGCGGGCCGATAACTCAGTGACGAGTCCAGAAAGGCTATCCCATACAACAGGACATCCGAAATGAAGTCAGAGCAGGTTATCCAGCGGCTGAGCACTACGCCTGAGGCAAGTATTGAGAACTTGCAGGAGCATCGCTACTGGCTGCAATGTGAGCGAGCGTATACCTATCAGCCTATCTACCGTACTGACGGTCGGTTAATGGCAATTGAGGTGTTAACGGTCGTCACTCATCCATCGAACCCTTCGCAGCGTATCGCGCCGGACCGCTATTTTGCGGAGGTTGCCGTGCGTCAGCGCATCGACGTGCTGGAAGAGCAGTTGAGAATGCTGGCGACGAAGCAGGCGTTCTTCGAGCAGCACGGTATTCTGGCTTCGGTGAACGTGGATGGTCCAACCCTGATGGCGTTACGTCAGAATGCGACGCTGCAGGCGCTGATTGCCACCTTGCCGTGGATGCGCTTCGAGCTGGTGGAACATGTTCAGCTGCCGCAGGACTCCTCATTTGCCTCGATGTGTGAGTTTGGCCCGCTGTGGCTGGATGATTTCGGTACCGGTATGGCGAACTTCTCCGCCCTGAGCGAAGTGCGTTATGACTACATCAAAGTGGCCCGCGATCTGTTTATCATGCTGCGCCAGACACCGGAAGGACGGAACCTGTTTACGATGCTCCTGCAACTGATGAACCGCTATTGCCAGGGCGTCATTGTGGAAGGCGTAGAAACGCTGGAAGAGTGGCGCGACGTGCAAAATTCTCCGGCAGCGGCGGCACAGGGTTATTTCCTCTCTCGTCCTGTCCCCATGGATACCCTGGAAAAGGTGATAACCACCCTCTGATCTGCCCGCTTCCCTTTGTCTGAACTATAGTTTTAAAGGCAAGTTCATCAGGAAAGGGGACAACAATGACAAAAACAACCAGGGTGATTTCCTGGACAGCAGGGATTTTCTTGTTGCTGATCGTGGTCTTAATCATCATTATCGCCACGTTTGACTGGAACCGCCTCAAACCGACCATCAACCAGAAAGTCTCGACCGAGCTAAACCGCCCCTTCGCAATACGTGGCGATTTGGGGGTCGTGTGGGAGCGTCAGAAAGAGGAAACCGGCTGGCGAAGCTGGGTGCCCTGGCCGCACGTTCACGCTGACGACATCATTCTTGGCAACCCGCCGGACATCCCCGAAGTGACCATGATCCACCTGCCGCGCGTGGAAGCCACGCTGGCGCCGTTAGCCCTGTTAACCAAAACGGTGTATCTGCCGTGGATCAAACTTCAGCAGCCCGACGCGCGGCTGATTCGCCTGTCGGAGAAAACCAACAACTGGACGTTCGATCTCGCCAGCAGCGGCGATAAAGATCCGAATGCGCAGCCCTCTTCGTGGTCTTTCCGCCTCGACAATATTCTGTTCGATCGGGGGCGGATCGCCATTGACGATAAAGTAAGTAAGGCTGACGTGGAGATCCTCGTCGATCCGCTGGGCAAGCCGCTGCCGTTTAGCGAAGTGACGGGCAGTAAAGCCAAAGGCGATGACAGCAAAGCGGGCGATTACGTCTTCGGCCTGACGGCGAAAGGACGCTACAACGGCCAGCCGCTCACCGGCAAAGGCAAAATCGGCGGCATGCTGGCGCTCAGGAGCGAGGGTACGCCATTCCCGGTGCAGGCGGACTTCCGCTCGGGCAATACCCGCGTGGCGTTCGTGGGCACGGTTAACGACCCGATGAACATGGGCGGCGTCGACCTCCAGCTTAAGTTTGCCGGGGATTCGCTGGGTGAACTGTACGATCTCACCGGCGTGCTGCTGCCGGATACCCCGCCGTTTGAAACGGACGGGCGGCTGTTCGCAAAAATCGACGCTGAAAAATCGTCCGTCTTTGACTACCGGGGGTTCAACGGCCGCATCGGCGATAGCGATATACACGGCACGCTGACCTACACCACCGGAAAACCGCGCCCGAAACTGGAGGGGGACGTTGAATCCCGCCAGCTGCGTCTGGCCGATCTTGGTCCGCTGATTGGCGTAGATTCGGGTAAAGGCACGAAGTCAAAAGAGGTCAAAAAGGACGCTCAGCCTGCGGGTAAAGTGCTGCCCTATGACCGCTTCGAAACCGACAAGTGGGACGTAATGGATGCGGACGTGCGCTTCAAAGGACGTAAAATTGAGCATGGCAGCACGCTGCCGTTGAGCAACCTCTCGACCCATATCATCCTGAAAAACGCCGATCTGCGCCTGCAACCGCTGAAGTTTGGCATGGCCGGGGGAACCATTTCCTCGAATATCCACCTGGAGGGGGATAAAAAGCCGATGCAGGGAAGGGCGGAGATCCAGGCGCGTCGTCTGAAGCTGAAAGAGCTGATGCCGGACGTGGAGTTGATGCAGAAAACCCTCGGTGAGATGAACGGCGATGCGGACATTCGCGGCACGGGTAACTCTGTGGCCGCGCTGTTAGGCAGCGGAAACGGCAACCTGAAGCTGCTAATGAACGACGGGCTGGTGAGCCGTAACCTGATGGAAATCCTGGGGCTGAACGTCGGTAACTTCATCGTCGGACAAATCTTCGGAGACGATGAAGTGCGCGTGAACTGCGCGGCGGCAAACGTGGACCTGGTCAACGGTGTGGCGCGTCCGCAGATTTTCGCATTCGACACGGAAAACGCGGTTATCAACATCACCGGTACCGCCAGCATGGCGTCCGAGCAGCTGGATTTAACCATCGATCCGGAAAGTAAAGGCATTCGCATCATCACCCTGCGCTCGCCGCTCTACGTTCGCGGGACCTTCAAAGATCCGCAGGCGGGCGTGAAGGCCGGGCCGCTGATTGCGCGCGGTGCGGTTGCCGCCGCCCTCGCCACGCTGGTCACCCCTGCGGCGGCGCTGCTGGCGTTGATTTCGCCGTCAGAAGGCGAAGCGAATCAGTGTCGGACGATTTTGTCGCAGATGAAGAAGTAAGGTGTGGCCTGTTCTTGCCGGGTGACGCTGCGCTTACCCGGCCTACATGTGAATCGTAGGCCGGGTAAGGCGTAGCCGCCACCCGGCATTCGCTTACAGAGTCTGATGCTTAGTTTCGTGCGTCAGCAGCAGCGCAATCAGCGTCAACGCTGCCATGGCCGCCAGATAGACACCCACATAGAACAGACCATAGTTCGCCTGAAGCCACGTGGCGATATACGGGGCCACCGAGGCGCCCAGAATAGACGAAACGTTATAGGAGAACGACGCGCCGGTATAACGCACTTCAGTCGGGAACAGCTCCGGCAGCAGCGCGCCCATTGGGCCAAAGGTCAGCCCCATCAGGCTCAGACCAATCAGCAGATACGCCATCACCAGCGCAGGGCTACCTGAACCCAGCAGCGGCGGGAAGACAAACAGTGCGAACAGGATGATCAGCGAGGTGATGACGATCATGCTTGAACGACGGCCAAATTTATCCGCCAGCAGGCCCGCGATGGGCACCATCACGCCAAATCCAATAACCGCCATCATCAGCATCCACAGCACTTCGTTACGCGGCAGGCCCAGTCCGACCGGTACGGCGGCGGTACTGTAGGTCATGGAGTACACGGTCATGATATAGAACAGCGTGTAGGTCGCCAGCATGATGAACGTACCCAGCACGGTCACGCGGAGGTGTTTGGTCAGCAGCGTCCCCAGCGGAACTTTAACCTGCTTTTTCGCCGCGGCGACTTTAGCGAAGACCGGCGTCTCGTGCAGCGACACGCGCACGTACAGGCCAATCAGCACCAGCACGGCAGAGAAGACGAACGGAATACGCCAGCCCCAGCTCATGAACTGTTCATCGGTCAGCAGCCAGGAGAGGAGCAGGAAGGTGCCGTTCGCGAAGAAGAAGCCAATCGGCGCACCCAGCTGTGGGAAAGAGCCATACAGGGCACGCTTACGCGCCGGGGCGTTCTCGGTCGCCAGCAGCGCCGCGCCGCCCCATTCCCCGCCCAGCCCCAGGCCCTGACCAAAGCGCGCCAGCGCCAGCAGCACAGGCGCCAGAATGCCGATAGTTTCATAGGTCGGCAGCAGGCCGATGGCGACGGTGGAGATCCCCATCGTCAGCAGCGAGGCAACCAGCGTCACTTTACGACCGACGCGATCGCCAAAGTGGCCAAAGACCGCTGAACCTATAGGACGCGCAACGAAGGCGATAGCAAAGGTAGCTAAAGACTGTAGCGTGGCTGCCGTCGGGTCGCCCTGTGGGAAGAAAATATGCGGAAAGACAATGACCGCAGCGGTGGCGTAAATATAAAAGTCGAAGAACTCAATGGCGGTGCCAATCAGCGATGCGACGACGACTTTATTGCGGGAGTTGACCGGAACGTGTTCCGCCCCTTCGTTAAGTGTGGTGGCTGTTGCTTGCATAATATTTTCTTATTTTTGGACGAACGAAGGGCCATATTAGGCACAGCAAAAGCGACATTTCAATCTGTAACAAAGGCGTGACATGGTCATAAAAGCAACAAAAAGCGGATAATTTTCAGGCCAGCGAAAACACTTCCATGAAATGCTTCACACATTTTAAATATCAGTCATTAAAACTGGTTTTGAGTTAAATAAAAGTTACGGTCTGGATTTATATGCTGAAATGATGAATCGGGCTGAAATATCAGCCCGACAGGACATCAGTGGTGGGTTTTTCCCGGCATGCGTGGGTCGTCTTTATACTCTGCGGTGGCGATCCACGCGGCACAGAACAGCGTCAGGCGTGCGAAGAAATAGAAGAAGGCCATCAGCCCCAGCACCGAACCAAAGGCCGCGCCGGAGGGGGACTTCACCAGCGATGGCAGCGTATAGGTCATCACAATTTTGATCACCTCAAAGCCAATGGCGGCAATCAACGTCCCACGGATCAGCGCCTTCTTGCGCGGCCGATGGCGGGGCAAACGCCAGAAGATCCAGAAGAACAGCAGGTAGTTAGCAAAGATGGAGATAGCAAGCCCTATGCCGCGCCAGGCCGGTTTCAGCCATTCAATGTAGTCCAGATACAGCGCGGAGATAATCATCTGCTGCGCAGAACCGGCGACCGAGGTGATAGAGAGCGTGATGACCAGCGCCACCAGCAGACCAATCAGCGAGATAAAGTCGCGCAAATACTTCACCCATATCTTCTCCTGATCCTGCGGCGTACGCTCCCAGACGTCACGCGACTGGGCGCGAATGGCCTCACGCAGGTTGCCCATCCAGTTAACCCCGGAATAGAGCGCAATCAGCAACCCGACGATACCCACGGTGGTACGCTGCTGCACGGCGGTATTGATGGTGCTTTTGAGCGTCGTGGCGAGCGTCTGGTCGCTGACGTTGGTCAGGATCTTATTGAAGATGTCCTGCAACAGCGTCGGGTGAGACGCCAGAACAAAACCGGCGGCAGCAAACGACACCATCAGGATGGGGATCATCGACAGGAAAGAGAAGTAGGTGATCGCCGCGCCAAACTGATTTCCCATGCGGTCGTTAAAGCGCTCAGCGGCGCGGATCAGGTGAGCAATCGCGGGTATCTGCTGAATTTTTTCGGCTATGCCGGTCACGGTGCCCAGCGCTTTGCTGGTCGTTCCAGGCTCCTTCGGCGCTTCAGGCTCGTTATCCATCTTTTTGATGGGTTCATAATCTAAATGTTGAGTCGGTCGTTGCGGGTTATTTTCCGGCGTCACGCGCATTTTCCTTTTCGTTGAGCTGGATGTTACTGAATTATAGCTTGCGACTAGTCCACGTAACTTTTTGTGAGTTCGGTAAGCCACTCCATAAACACATGCACCCGACGGGAGAGATTACGGCGGTGGGGATAAATGAGGGAGACGGGCATTGGTTCAGCCCGATATTGCGGCAGGATCTCAACGAGTTTTTTCGTGCGCAGGGCATCACGCACCCCGACGCGCGGGACCTGAATAATGCCAAGCCCGGCGATACAGGCGGCCTGGTAGGTTTCCGTGCTGTTAACCGTCAAAACGCCTCCCGTTTTTATCCACTGGGTCGCGCTGCCGTTGAAATACTCAAAACCCAGAGGACGGGTGCCCAGCGTGGCGGAGTAATGAATGAGGGCGTGTGAGCCCAAATCATCCAGCGTCTCAGGGTAGCCGAATCGCGTGAGATAATCCGGGCTGGCGCAGTTAATCACTGAAAGCTTCCCAAGCGGGCGGGCGATAAGCCCGGAGTCCTTCAAGTTTCCCACGCGAACCACGCAGTCAAATCCTTCGCGGATGACATCGACCAGACGATCGCTGCTGCTTAGCTCAAGCTCAATGCCGGGAAACTGTTGTAAAAATGCAGGCAGTTTCGGAATGACGACATTTCGTGCAATGGCAACGGGCATATCCACACGTAGCCGACCGCTGATGGTGGAAGGGTCGTGCAGAAACATGCCGTCCAGTTCGTCCAGATTCATCAGCAGATCTTTTGCGCGTTCGTAATAAACCATGCCGTCCTGCGTCAGGCTGACGCGGCGGGTAGTGCGGTGCAGCAGTTGAGTGCCAAGCGCGTTCTCCAGCGCCTGGATCTGCCGCGAGACACTCCCCTTCGGCAGGCTTAACGTCTCCGCCGCGCGGGTAAAACTCTCCAGTTCCGCGACGCGAAGAAAAAGCTGCATTGCGTATATTTTATCCATAGATATGGGTCATTGTTGTTTGAAATGAAACAGTGAAGCGTTGGCGGCACTATTTATTGATTTTCTACCATCTAATAAGCTCATTCTCAATCTTCATCGCAGTCGAAACGAGGTGAATTATGCGTGAACGTATTGCATTAGTGACGGGCGGTAGCCGCGGCCTGGGTAAAAATGCGGTTTTGAAGCTTGCTGCGGAAGGGACAGATATCATCCTGACCTGGAACAGCAGTCAGCAGGAGGCGCAGGAAGTTGTACGCGAAATTGAGGGAAAAGGTAGAAAAGCGGCAGCATTGCAGCTTAACGTCGGCGATACGGCAAGTTTTGCGCGCTTCGCTCAACAGGTGAAGGAAACCCTTACACACGTCTGGCAACGTGACACCTTTGACTATTTAGTGAACAACGCAGGTACAGGGTTATACGCACCCTATACCGAGACGACAGAAGCGCAGTTTGATGATGCGGTGAATATTCACTTCAAAGGTCCGTTTTTCCTCACACAACAGCTGCTGCCGCTCATAAAAGACGGAGGACGGATCCTGAATGTCTCAAGCGGTCTGGCCCGTTTTACTCAGCCAGGTTCAGGGACTTACGCGGCAATGAAAGGGGCGATGGAAGTGCTGACCCGCTATCAGGCAAAAGAGCTTGGCGTGCGCGGAATTTCCGTCAATATCATCGCGCCTGGCGCGATTGAAACCGACTTTGGAGGCGGACGCGTAAGGGATAATGCGGAGCTTAACCAGCTGCTGGCCTCGCAGACGGCGCTGGGACGGGTGGGCCTGCCCGATGATATCGGTGACGCCATTGCGGCGTTGCTCAGTGACAAACTGGGCTGGATGAATGCGCAACGTATTGAAGTTTCAGGCGGTATGTTCCTGTAATGTTCAGACTTAAGGGGGAGGGAACCCTCTTAAGGAAATCCTTAAAGCAGGTGTGTCTAAATGATGAAAGATATAAAGAGAGCTGGGTGAATTGTAACCTCTCCATTCATTGAGTTTTTTCTTAAAAAATGCCTCTGTAGAATCCCCCTTCGCTATTCTCAGAGGAGTAATACGATGCGAGTAATCATGTTTGACAGGCAGTCATTATTTATTCATGGAGCGAAGTGCAGTTTGCAGAAATTAATTCCGGAAATAGATTTGACAGAAACTCGTCAGACTGATGAATTATGGGCACACTTATCCGCGTCACCTTCCGCTATCGTCATGATAGATGGGTATTTAATTCATGATAACGGTGTGGCTTTACCGGAAGAGATTATGAATCGTTTTCCAACAGCGCGCGTGGTGCTGGTGTTAACGAAAAAAGAGCCTCGCTGGGTTGAGCAAATGCTACAGCGCAACGTGGTAGCAATAATCCCTCGTAATGCGAATCCCGAACGCTTTTCCGCCGTGCTGGATTCTGTATCGCGAGGGATGGTCTGTTTTCCCGGCGAGTGGATGAACCAGCACTCCTCTCATGATGAGCTGTCATTGTTAAGTGAGCGCCAGCGTGAGGTATTGAAATTACTGGCGGCCGGAGAGTCAAATAAAGAGATAGGTCGTAATCTCAATATCAGTGCGGCAACGGTAAAAGCCCATCTTGAGACGCTTTTCCGTCGTCTTGATGTCAAAAACCGGACGCAGGCCGCGATGTACTATACCCGGGCGACGGCCTGAAGGATCTTCTCTGGCAGAGGGGAATCTTCCCCAAAACTGAAGAGCGTTAATACCAGTGCATCATGCTGCTGTTGGGTTAATGGGCGTTTGTTCATTTCCCGCAGCAGCGACTCACATAAATGAATATCATTGAAAAGCAAATTCTCCGCCTCAGTCGGCGTGATGAGGCCGTTAAATTTTTCCCACTGGCGAATCACGTGACCGTAACCTATAACCCATATTCCCTTTTCGTCACGGTATTTCTCCAGGGAAAGACCCTGCTGTTTTTTAATTAATGCGATTGCAGCAGAAGATATCTGCATTGCATAACCCGTCATAAGCGTTTCCTCTTTATGGCGGAACTATAAAGGGAAAACAGCCCGGGGAATATCCGCCAAATGGCCGTTGATCAGGTTTTACTGAACGGATATTCCTTTTTCAGTAAACCGAATAGCCAGTCGTTATGCCATTGCCCTGAAAGGAAATAACTCTCGCGCAACTCACCTTCCAGCTGAAAACCTGTTTTTTCCAGCAGTCGCCTTGAGGCGATATTTCCCGCCGTCACGGTCGCGGTGAGCCGACGGATATTGCCCTGGGTCAGCGCGAAATCACACACCGCCCGCAGAGATTCAAAGCCGTAACCTTTCCCCTGCGCAGAGGGCGCAAAGAGAAAACCGACTTCGGCACAATCTGCTTCCCGGTGCACATAGCCGGTTACGCCCAGCGGCGTCTGGCTGGCCGTCTCACGCACCACAAGGCAGAGCCAGTGCGAGCTGCCCGGTGCCCACGGCAACAGACGAGACACAAAGGCCTCCCGAATGTCAGCCTCGCTACGCTCATGGGCGACAAAACGCATCACGTCAGGATTTTGCTGTAGCGACAGAAAAAAGGGCCAGTCTTGCTCTTGCAGCGGCAAGCAGGTGAGACGCGCGGTGGTTAAGGCGGGCATGACGATCCTCCGGAGACATTGCAAATGATTATAGGGTTGTCACTTTATTTCAACAGAAAGTCAGGTATGTTTAACCTCCTATAAATAAAAAGAAAAACGACTTTTAATGCCGCTTTGGCGGTACTCATTGTCTCTCAAGGAAAACAATGATGATTAGCTCATCGCATCATACCCGCGAACAGTTTGAACACTGTCTGGCGGCGATCCGCCAGGCGTCTGTTGAAATCTTACTTCTGTTGAATGTACATGTTTCTGAAGGAAAAGATCCACGCTGGTTTCTGGAACAACTGGATAGCGCCCGCCTGGGGCTGGGCGGGTGGGGTGCCGTAGCCAGAAAGCTGAACCTGAATGATGCGGAAATGACGGCCTTTACGCTGCAATTACGCTTGCTTCAGCAGCGCGTTCCCCAGTATGAAAGCGGGCAGGATGTCAGCGAAAACCAGCTGATTGCGGCGATGCGCTTCGTCACATCCCTTGAATATCTGCGTCTGCAACAGCCCCTTCTGACCTACGATACCGGGAGGGTGCCAGACAAGGCGAGCCAGCTCCAGGCGCAGAAACAGGTGCGTGCCATTGAGCTGATGATAAAAGGATTGATACAGCAGGCATGGCCCGATCCGGTGCGGCTGAATAATCATCTTAAGACCTTGTTTAATGCTGAACGTGTGCGTCGCTGGCTGAAAAACGGTGAAATTAATGATGTTCTGAGCGGCATGTTATTTAGTGAGCTGGCCCAGCTGCTGGTGGATAAGAAAGAATTTAGCCGCTACTACGCGTCGCTGTTTAACGCCCAGGACATGCTGACGCTGCTGGTAGAACCCCGCAAAACCCTGCAAACCTTCCTCGAAGATATCCGTCAAATCCGCAACAGCATCACCGTGCAGCAGCCGTTGAGCGGGGCGCAAATCCAGCTGCTCGACAGCTATTACACGCAGATCACCCGCTCCGTTCAGCGCGCGTTTGAGGAAGGGCGGACACGCGTTAACCCGGCGGCGCTGATGGCGGTGGATGAAAGCGAGCTGCATGCATTCTGGGAAAAGGCGCAAAAAATAGACCGCACAACAGGCGGCGATCTGTTTGAAGTGCGTGACAGCATAGAGAAACCGACTCAGCGCGCCGCGCGTACGCCAGAGCAGCGCGAACAGCTGATTTCCGGCGTGCTGTGGGGAGCGGTTGGCGTGATGGTTATCGCGATTGTCGTGGGAGGAGCCTGGCTGGTAACCAGCAGTAAACCGCAGCCGACTGTGGCCAGCACGGCATCTCCCGCGCCGGTGCAGGAGATGCGCGAAACGCCTTCCTCGCGAGAAACGCTGACGCGCATGGGTGTCACCTGGGATGAAAACAACTTCCGTTCAGCGATTAGCCGCAACGATACCCGCGTGGCGCTCCTGTTCTTGCAGGGTGGCATGGACTGGAAAATGTCATGGACGGAGGAGGCATTGTCGGCAGGCTACGATGACGTGCTGGAAGTGATGTTGCGCTACCGCCTGCAAATGACAGAGCAAAAGCCCTGCCGACGCTTTATTAATACGCTTAGCCATGCGATGGCGAACGGCGAATCGCTGACGTCTATGCGTAAGCAGTACCTGAAAGCATTCTGTACCGTCCCGGCGGTAGTGAAACGTCAGCAGCACGACGCCGATATGGCAACGCGCCGCGCGAAGACGCAGCCCGATGCCAGCACAAAAAAATGGCAGTCCATCCAGACTGCCATTTATGAAGTGATCCGCTGATTATTTTTCCCCCTCACCCCGGCCCTCTCCCCAAAGGGGCGAGGGAGAAAAGGCCGCACCGTTAAGTCCCCTCTCCCCTCAGGGGAGAGGGTCAGGGTGAGGGGTGAGACTCAGGGCTCCCCATACAGCCCAATCAACCGCCGCACCACCCCATTCGTCCAGCCGAAGCCATCCTGCAACGGATACTCACCCCCGCCACCTTCGCGTGGCGTGCTGCTGGCGATGTGGTACTTCTCAATCAGCTTATGATGGGTTTTGTAGTAATGGTTTACCGTGTGCAGCCAGCTCCAGGCGATCTCATCCCCCAGCGAGTCGTTGCCGTACTGCTTGAACCCCTGGATCGCCATCCATTGTAGCGGTGCCCAGCCGTTCGGCTTATCCCACTGCTCACCTGTTTCATATTCGGTGGCGAGAATACCGCCCGGCGTGAGCAGACGGGCTTTAACGGCATCGGACAGCCGTTCAGCCTGCTCATGCGTCGCCATGCCCACATACAGCGGCACAATGCTGGCCGCAGAGAACAGCGCCAGGGCTTCACGGCGCCAGTCGTAATCACGATAACAGCCGTTCTCTTCGTCCCACAGATAGCGGTTCACCGCCGCGCGCCGGTCGCTGGCTTTCTGGCGGAATAGTTCAGCCGTCTCTTTATCCCCTTTCGACGCTGAGATATTGGCGATAGCGCTCTCCAGTTTGAACAGGAATGCGTTCAAATCGATGGGGATAAATTGCGTCGTACGGATGCTGGCCAGCCGCGCAGGATCGCGCAGCCAGCGGGACGAGTAATCCCATCCTGAGGCTGCCCCGGCGCGCAGGTCGCGATACACCTCGTTCGGCGGACGACCGGAATGACGGGCGGTTTCAACGTCCTCAATCCAGGATTCATCCCGTGGCGTATCACGATCGTCCCAGTAGCGGTTGAGCAATGAGCCATCCGGCATGCGCACCGCACTGCGATAGGCCTGGTTGAGCAGCAGCGATTCCGCCCCGTCCATCCAGAAGGCGTACTCCATCTTGAGATGCTCAAGATAGCGCTTCGCCCCGCGCACGCCGTCCTCTTCAAACAGCTCCACCATCAGGGCAAAAACCGGCGGCTGGGAGCGGCTGAGGTAGTAGGTGCGGTTGCCGTTCGGGATATGTCCGTAGCGCTCAATCAGCCAGGCGAAGTTATCGGCCATGCATTTCAGCAGATCGTTACGACCGCTTTCTGCCAGCCCCAGCATGGAGAAATAAGAATCCCAGTAGTAGGTCTCGCTGAATCGCCCGCCGGGGACAATATAGGCCTGCGGCAGCGCCAGCAGCGACGACCACGGGATATGATCCTGCGGCTCGCGCGTCAGCACCGGCCACAGGTTATCAATGTGTTCTTTCAGGGAGAAGCCGGGATCAGAGACATACTCTTTGCTGTAGTCCTCCGGCAGCCAGAAGTGATTCTCCACAAAGCGCGCCAGGTCGAAATCACGGTGACGACGCACCTTGCGGTAGCGGATCAGGATATCCAGCGGGTCCATTTTCGGCGCGCAGTCTGGGAAAGTTTTGCTGTCCGCAAACAGCCGTGTCGACTGCACATGTTCGAACAGTTCAAGATAACGATCGGCAGGCGTCAGGGCATCGGAGGCAGGTAGCCCCTCGATCATTTCGGGTTCCGGCTCCGCCTCAATCATTTCATCCAGTTTCAACTCGCAGGGATCGGTCTCGTAGCGCAGCTCTTCTGCAATCTCGAACTCGATGTTCTCGGTAGCCTGTAGTTTCTGGTTGAACATGGTGATAAGGACCTCCGGTTGTGTGTTCTAAAAGACAGGTTTTTCCGGGCGTCTTATAAGCGTAGACATTCGCTTCGGTGGATGTGGAGGGATATGTGCGTTAGATCACGATTTTCGGAGCATTCGTTTTGCAACGATTTATGAATGTTAAAAAAATGCCCCTTTGAAGAGGGGCATCAATATCAACGCATTGTTACAAACTCTTCTGCCGCAGTGGGGTGGATCGCCACGGTGTTATCGAAGTCTTTTTTCGTTGCGCCCATCTTCAGCGCCACTGCGAAGCCCTGCAGGATCTCGTCCATGCCAAAGCCTATGCCGTGGATGCCGACGATCTTCTCGTCCGGGCCCACACAGACCAGCTTCATGCGGCACGGCTGACGGTGCGAGGTGACCGCGGTATACATCGCGGTAAACGCCGATTTATACACTTTCACCTGATCGTCGCCGTACTGCTCGCGCGCCTGCGGCTCGGTTAAGCCGACGGTGCCGATTGGCGGGTGGCTGAAGACCACGGTCGGGATGTTGCTGTAATCCAGATGTTCGTCCGGCTTGTTGTTAAACAGACGCTCGGAAAGACGACGCCCCGCGGCCACGGCAACCGGCGTCAGTTCTACGGCACCTGTGTTATCACCAACGGCATAAATACCCGGTACGCTGGTGTTCTGGAACTTATCAACGACGATGTAGCCTTTTTCATTGGTTTTCGCCCCGGTTGCGGCCAGGTTGAAGTTGTCGGTGGCCGGTTCACGACCAATCGCCCAGATCAGGCAATCAACGGTCTGGCTGCGGCCATCTTCCAGCTCCAGGGTCAGGCTACCGTCCGCATTTTTAACCACCGCTTTTGGCACGGCGTTGGTGTGCAGCGTTGGGCCTTCGGCGTTCATCACCTCAACCAGCGTGTCGACGATTAGCGGATCAAAGCTACGCAGCGGCGCGTGTTTACGCACAAACAGGTGCGCTTCCGCCCCAAGGCCGTTAATCACGCCAGCAAGCTCAACCGCGATGTAACCCGCGCCTACAATAGCAACGCGCTCTGGCAGAGCAGGCAGCTCGAAGAACCCGTCGGAGTCGATGCCGTATTCCGCGCCCGGAATGTTCGGATGGCTCGGACGGCCACCGGTGGCGATCAGGATGTGATCGGCGGTGATCGTCTCGCCGTTCACTTCGATCGTCTTCGCATCCACGAAACGGGCGAAGCCGCGGATCACGTCGACGTTATTCTTGCCCAGCACGTTATCGTACGAGGTGTGAATACGGTCGATATAGGCGGTACGGCTGGCGATCAGCTTATCCCAGTCGAAGTGGTTAATGGTGGTGTCAAAGCCGTAGTCCGGGCCATACATATGGATAGCTTCACGGATTTGCGCGGCATGCCACATCACTTTCTTCGGTACACAACCCACGTTTACGCAGGTGCCGCCGAGTTCTTTGGCTTCAATCAGCGCACACTTCTGGCCGTACATGGCCGCACGGTTGATGGAGGCGATGCCGCCGCTGCCGCCGCCGATTGCGATGTAGTCATAATGCTTAGTCATAGCTTTTGTCCTTAATCGTGAATTGCCGCGATTGTATACCTGAAATCAATAGGTTCCACCGATGGCTGCGATTACTCCGGCACGATCCAGCTTACGGTGGCGTGGCCCGTACCGGCTGGCACCAGCGTTTTGTGCAGCCACGGCAGCACGTTGTTCATCTGCGCTTCGAGCTTCCACGGCGGGTTAATCACAATCATGCCGGACGCGGTCATGCCGCGCTGGTCGCTGTCGGGGCGCACCGCCAGCTCAATCTGCAGGATTTTGCGGATGCCGGTCGCCTCCAGATCCTTGATCATGCGCTTAATTTGCGCGCGTAGCACTACCGGATACCACAGGGCATAGGTTCCGGTCGCAAAGCGTTTGTAACCTTCGTTGATACCGGCCACCACCGCCTGATAGTCGGTTTTGATTTCGTACGGCGGGTCGATCAGCACCAGGCCGCGACGCGAAACCGGCGGTAGTTTGGCTTTTAGCTGCTGGTAGCCATCGGCTTTGTCCACGCGGGCGCGGTTATCTTTCTGAAACTCAGCGCGCAGCAGCGGGAAGTCGCTTGGGTGCAGCTCGGTCAACTGGAGGCTGTCCTGCTCGCGCAGCAGCTGGCGGGCAATCAGCGGAGAGCCAGGGTAATAGCGCAGCTGGCCGTTGCGGTTGAAATGATTCACCACGCCGATGTACGGCTCCAGTTCGGCAGGCAGATCGTCCTGCTGCCAGATACGGGCGATGCCTTCCAGATATTCACCGGTACGCTCGGCATGTTCGCCGCTCAGCTGATAACGGCCCGCCCCCGCGTGGGTGTCCAGGTAGAGAAACGGCTTGTCTTTCTCTTTAAGCGCTTCAATGATCAGGCTCTGAACGGTGTGTTTAAGGACGTCGGCGTGGTTGCCAGCGTGGAAGCTGTGGCGATAACTGAGCATGGGTAATGATTTTCCGCTGAATTGACGATTTTCCACAGTTTACAGCAGAACGGCACAGATTACCCGTAGGCCCGGTAAGCGCAGCGCCACAGGGCGTTTTTCGACAACCTCCGGCATTGAAATCCTCTACACTTAACCCCATTACAGAAAACAATATGCACAGCGCCGGATGCGCGCTTCATTCATCTATTTCAACAGGACAGCGTTTATGACCAATCCATTACTGACGCCTTTTTCGTTGCCACCGTTTTCTAAAATCCTCCCTGAGCATGTGGTTCCAGCCGTTACCCAGTCGCTGGAAAACTGCCGCGCGGCGGTAGAGAACGTGGTCGCGCAGGGCGCGCCGTACACCTGGGAAAATCTGTGTCAGCCGCTGGCCGAAGTGGACGACGTGCTGGGGCGCATTTTCTCCCCGGTGAGCCACCTGAACTCGGTGAAAAACAGCCCGGAGCTGCGCGAAGCCTACGAACAGACCCTGCCGCTGCTCTCCGAGTACAGCACCTGGGTCGGCCAGCACGAGGGGCTCTACAAAGCCTACCGCGACCTGCGCGACGGCGACCATTATGCCGAACTGAACACGGCGCAGAAAAAATCGGTTGATAACGCGCTGCGTGATTTCGAACTGTCCGGGATTGGCCTGCCAAAAGAAAAACAGGTTCGCTACGGCGAAATCGCCGCGCGCCTGTCCGAGCTGGGCAACCAGTACAGCAACAACGTCCTCGACGCCACCATGGGCTGGACGAAGCTGATTACCGATGAATCCGAACTGGCCGGTATGCCGGAAAGTGCGCTGGCGGCGGCAAAAGCCCAGGCCGAAGCGAAAGAGCAGGAAGGCTTCCTGTTAACGCTGGATATCCCAAGCTATCTGCCAGTGATGACCTACTGCGACAACCAGGCCCTGCGCGAAGAGATGTACCGCGCCTACAGCACCCGCGCCTCCGATCAGGGGCCGAATGCCGGTAAGTGGGATAACAGCCCGGTGATGGCGGAGATCCTCTCCCTGCGCCACGAGCTGGCACAGCTGCTGGGCTTCGACAGCTACGCGGATAAATCCCTCGCCACCAAAATGGCCGAGAACCCACAGCAGGTGCTCGACTTCCTGACCGATCTGGCGAAACGCGCCCGTCCTCAGGGTGAAAAAGAGTTAGCCCAACTGCGCGCCTTTGCAAAAGCGGAGTTCGGCGTGGACGAGCTTCAGCCGTGGGATATCGCATACTACAGCGAAAAACAGAAACAGCACCTCTACAGCATCAGCGACGAACAACTGCGTCCGTACTTCCCGGAAAACAAAGCCGTCAACGGTCTGTTCGAGGTAGTGAAGCGCATCTACGGCATTACCGCGAAAGAGCGTACCGACATCGACGTCTGGCATCCGGACGTGCGCTTCTTCGAGCTGTATGACGAGAACAACGAGCTGCGCGGCAGCTTCTATCTCGATCTCTACGCGCGTGAGAACAAGCGCGGTGGGGCGTGGATGGACGACTGCGTGGGCCAGATGCGTAAAGCGGATGGTTCCCTGCAAAAACCTGTTGCCTACCTGACCTGTAACTTCAACCGTCCGGTGAGCGGCAAACCTGCTCTGTTTACCCACGATGAAGTGATCACCCTGTTCCACGAGTTCGGTCACGGCCTGCACCACATGCTGACCCGCATCGAAACCGCTGGCGTCGCCGGTATCAGCGGTGTGCCATGGGATGCGGTCGAGCTGCCAAGCCAGTTTATGGAGAACTGGTGCTGGGAGCCGGACGCGCTGGCGTTTATCTCCGGTCATTACGAAACGGGCGAACCGCTGCCGAAAGAACTGCTGGATAAAATGCTGGCGGCGAAAAACTACCAGGCGGCGATGTTTATCCTGCGTCAGCTGGAGTTCGGCCTGTTCGACTTCCGCCTGCACGCCGAGTTCAGCCCGGAGCAGGGGGCGAAAATCCTCGAAACCCTGGCTGAGATTAAAAAGCAGGTTGCCGTCATTCCAGGCCCGACCTGGGGACGCTTCCCGCACGCGTTCAGCCATATCTTCGCAGGCGGGTACGCCGCAGGCTACTACAGCTACCTGTGGGCCGACGTGCTGGCGGCGGATGCCTTCTCGCGCTTCGAAGAAGAGGGGATTTTCAACCGCGAAACCGGTCAGTCGTTCCTCGACAACATCCTGACCCGCGGCGGTTCAGAAGAGCCTATGGAGCTGTTCAAACGCTTCCGTGGCCGCGAGCCGCAGCTGGATGCGATGCTGGAGCATTACGGAATCAAAGGCTGATTGCTACGTGAAGATCTGCTTAGTAGATGAAACAGGCGCCGGTGACGGCGCCTTATCTGTTCTGGCGGCCCGCTGGGAGCTGGAACATGATGAAAAGAACCTGATGGCGCTGGTGATGACGCCGGAACATCTGGAGCTGCGCAAGCGCGATGAGCCAAAGCTTGGCGGGATTTTTGTCGATTTTGTCGGCGGCGCGATGGCGCATCGGCGTAAGTTCGGCGGCGGTCGCGGCGAAGCGGTGGCCAAGGCGGTTGGCATTAAAGGGAGCTATCTTCCGGACGTGGTGGACGCCACGGCGGGGCTGGGGCGCGATGCGTTTGTGCTGGCCTCGGTGGGCTGCCGTGTGCGGATGCTGGAGCGTAATCCGGTTGTCGCCGCGCTGCTCGACGACGGGCTGACGCGAGGCTATGCGGACCTGGAAATCGGCTCGTGGTTACAGGAACGTTTGCAACTTATTCATGCCTCCAGCCTGACGGCGCTGACCGATATCACCCCGCGCCCGCAGGTGGTTTATCTCGACCCCATGTTCCCGCATAAGCAGAAAAGCGCGCTGGTGAAGAAAGAGATGCGGGTGTTTCAGTCGCTGGTGGGGCCAGATTTAGATGCCGATGGCCTGCTGGAGCCGGCTCGTCAACTGGCGACGAAGCGGGTGGTGGTGAAACGTCCTGACTATGCGCCGCCGCTGGCGGACGTTGCGACCACTAACGCGGTGACCACCAAAGGGCATCGCTTTGATATCTACTCAGGTACGCCGGAATAAAAAAAGCCGGGTGGCGGCTTCGCCTTGCCCGGCCTACATTCAGTGCCGCTTGTAGGCCCGGTATGCGTTAGCGCCACCGGGCTTATTTGCACTTACTCGTCTTCTTCGTCACGCAGTGGAACAATCAGCATATCCACGTGTACGGTGTTAATCAGCTGACGTGCGGAAGACATCAGTTTGCTCCAGAAGTCCTGATGGTGACCGCATACCACCAGGTCCATATCGTATTTCTTAATCGCATCAACCAGCACCTGGCCCAGATCGCCGCTACCGCTTAAGGTTTCAGTGATTGGATAGCCCGCGTTGGTAGAAAGCTCGCTCAGCGCGTGGTGAGTCTCTTCGGAGATGCGTTTCTGCATATCGCCGAGATTCACGTCGATCAGACCGGTGTAGAGGTCGGAGTAATTCACATCAACATGAATCAGCGAAACTTTCGCGTTGTAGGGACGTGCCATGGATACTGCTTTATCAACCAGCACTTTACTCTCCGGGGAGAGGTCTACCGCGATAAGAATGTGTTTGTAAGCCATAGTGTTACTCCTTCCTTAAGTTATCGATGACTAAATGGGAAAGCCGTCGTCTGATGCTTTCATTACGGCCCAGTTAAACATATTTTTCAAGCTTTGGTGTTGATAACGATTAACCTTGTGGCAAAAAAATTAACGGATCTCCTACACTATTTAATGAGCCGTTCGGATATTAAAACGCGAACCGGATCGACTTTTAGTCATTCTTTCACTGAACTGTCTGTCAGGGCATTGGGGTGCGGTAGCTCAGGAGCCTTGCTTCGTGGGTGGACGCCGGGGAGGATGTATGATTAGCACCGTCGCATTGTTTTGGGCGTTATGCGTGGTTTGCATAGTGAATATGGCGCGCTACTTCTCATCGTTACGTGCGCTGTTAGTGGTACTTCGTGGTTGCGATCCGTTGCTTTATCAATATGTGGACGGTGGAGGGTTCTTCACCTCGCACGGACAGCCCAGCAAGCAGATGCGTCTGGTGGGGTATATCTACTACCAGCGCTACCGCGATCACCACGATGAAGAGTTTATCCGTCGCTGCGAGCGCCTGCGTCGTCAGTTCATTTTGACCAGCGCCCTGTGTGGTCTGGTTGTGGTGAGTATGATTGCGCTGATGATATGGCACTGAGCATAAAAAAAGCGGGCCAGTTTCCTGACCCGCTTTTTTGTCGCCTTCAGCCGATTAAATTAGCTTCAGCGAAATCCAGTACAGACCGCCAGACAGCAGGATGGACGCCGGGAGGGTGAACACCCAGGCCATCAGAATGTTGGTCACGGTTTTACGCTGCAAACCGCCGCCGTCAACAATCATGGTACCTGCCACGGACGAAGAGAGTACGTGGGTGGTGGAGACTGGCATACCGGTGTAGCTCGCCAGACCGATAGACACTGCCGCCGTCATCTGCGCGGACATGCCCTGAGCATAGGTCATGCCTTTCTTACCGATCTTCTCACCGATGGTGGTCGCCACACGACGCCAGCCAATCATCGTACCGATACCCAGCGCCAACGCGACCGCCATGATGATCCAGATTGGCGCGTACTCAATGGTGTTGAGCATATCGCCTTTCAGTTTCTTCAGCAGACGCTTATCGTCAGCATTGACCTCTGGCAGCTTCGCGACTTTATCGGTCACGTCGGAGATACAGAGCATGATACGACGCAGCTGACCACGCTGTTCTACAGCCAGTTTGTCGTAGCTTTCGATATCGGCCAGCATGCCTTTCGCACGTTCCAGCGCGTTAATCGCGTTTGCCGGGTGGCAATGGAACTCGCCCGGTGCAGTCAGTGCGCCAGAGTCAGGAGAAGGGATCAACTGGTCTACGCCGGTCGCTTTCTTCAGCAAATCAGGATGCTGCTGGAAGTAAGTCTCAACGTTGTTTACCGCATCACGGGTACGGGTGATCTCATAGCCAGAGGCGTTCATGTTAACCACGAAGCCTGCCGGTGCGACGCCAATCAGAACCAGCATCACCAGACCGATACCTTTCTGACCATCGTTCGCGCCATGAGAGAAGGCGACGCCGATAGCGGAAATGATCAGCGCGATACGTGTCCAGAACGGCGGCTTTTTCTTGCCGTCTTTCTTCTCACGCTCTGCTGGCGTCAGGTGGATACGTGCACGTTTCTTCGTGTTGCTCCAGTAGCGACGCAGGATGAAAATCAATCCACCCGCTACCACCAGACCGACGATAGGGGAGATGATCAGAGAGCCGAAAATACCCAGTACTTTAGGAAGGTTCAGCGCATCAACAACCGATGTACCGGTCATCAGGGCGTTAGTTAAACCGATACCGATAATCGCGCCGATAAGGGTGTGAGAGCTGGATGCCGGCAGGCCGAAATACCAGGTACCGAGGTTCCAGATAATCGCAGCAAGCAGCATTGAGAACACCATGGCCAGGCCATGACCGGAACTCACGTTAAGCAGCAGATCCGTTGGCAGCATATGCACAATGGCATAGGCAACGCTCAGTCCGCCCAGGAGGACACCAAAAAAGTTAAATACCGCCGCCATAACGACCGCAAGCTGCGATCGCATTGCGCGAGTGTAGATAACCGTTGCAACTGCGTTTGCAGTGTCGTGGAAGCCATTGATCGCTTCGTAAAACAGCACAAAAACCAGAGCAAGCAATAATAAAAGCCCGGTATGTAAATCCAGGCCGGCAAACAAATGTAGCATAGGACGTTACGCCATTTTGAGGACATGAACGCGGCGCATTATCCAGGACAAATGCGCAACGGGCAAAGTGAAATATAGACTTTTTTTGACATACCACCTGATTTGAGAAATGTGCCTGAATAGATAATCTTTAAATATCAATGAAATGGCTTTGTAATATCTTTTTACGCTGGTGCGACCACTGAGGAAACTTTACAATCCGCGGCAGTTAACGAAGAGGATTTTGACGTGGAAAGGTTTGATGCCGTAGTAATTGGCGCCGGTGCGGCGGGTATGTTTTGTGCGGCAATGGCCGGACAAGCGGGTCGTCGTGTGCTGCTGCTGGATAACGGAAAAAAGCCTGGCCGCAAGATCCTGATGTCCGGTGGCGGGCGCTGCAATTTCACTAATCTTTATGTCGAGCCTGCGGCCTATTTGAGCCAGAACCGTCATTTTTGTAAATCTGCGCTGGCGCGCTACACGCAGTGGGATTTCATCGAAATGGTGGGTAAACACGGCATCGCGTGGCATGAGAAGACGCTGGGACAGCTGTTCTGCGACGACTCTGCCCAGCAAATCGTGGATATGCTGGTGGCCGAGTGCGAGAAAGGCGGCGTAGTCATGCGCCTGCGCACCGAAGTGCTGGACGTCGCCCGTAACGAGCAAGGGTACACGCTGCAACTCAACGGCGAAACCGTCAGCGCCGATAACCTGGTGATCGCCAGCGGCGGCCTCTCGATGCCGGGGCTGGGTGCCTCACCGTTCGGCTACAAAATCGCCGAGCAGTTTGGCCTGAAGGTACTGCCCACGCGCGCCGGGCTGGTGCCGTTCACGCTGCATAAGCCGCTGCTGGAACAGCTTCAGACGCTCTCCGGCGTGTCTGTGCCGTCGGTCATTACGGCCGAAGACGGCACGGTGTTCCGCGAAAACCTGCTCTTTACCCATCGCGGTCTCTCGGGGCCAGCGGTATTGCAGATCTCCAGCTACTGGCAGCCGGGGGAGTTTGTCTCCGTAAACCTGGTGCCGGATTGCGATCTGGACGCCTTCCTCAATGAGCAACGCGCCGCGCACCCGAATCAAAGCCTGAAAAATACCCTGGCGATGCAGCTGCCGAAGCGTCTCGTGGAGTGCTTGCAGGTGTTAGGGCAAATTCCGGATGTTGCGCTTAAGCAGCTCAACAGCCGCGAGCAGGACACGCTGGTGGAGACGCTGACGAACTGGCGCGTGCAGCCAAACGGCACCGAAGGCTACCGCACGGCGGAAGTGACGCTGGGCGGCGTGGATACACACGAACTCTCATCCCGCACGATGGAAGCCCGCAACGTGCCGGGTCTTTATTTCATTGGTGAAGTGATGGACGTGACCGGCTGGCTCGGCGGGTATAACTTCCAGTGGGCGTGGGCCAGTGCCTGGGCATGCGCGCAGGCGCTGGCTGATGTCCGAGGACAATAAAGTTGTACACAAAGCACTAAAGTTGTAACCATTCTCAAAAAACGACGCTAATGTTGTATACTTACTGAATGTGTGGTTATAGGGTTGGAGACTATAAAATGCACATATAGGTACGTATCAATGTCGTTTTTAGGGTACGATCATGGCTAGGGGTAGGCGTCTCAAATCCTATTTGGATTATGAAAATGCGCTAGGTGACGGCATAGGAGTGGGCTATGGCCAAAGTTATCAGCCCTGGCTTAGAGCTCAGGACGTTAAATCCCGTGGAAACCGTTCGATAGTCTTTGGCCTTAAGACGTTTCGAAACCATCATCTCCTTTCTTCTGTCGAAAGTAACTTTTTCTATCTGGCTGAGTTTAATGACTCGGTGATTGATATCCGGGAACAATTCCCACTCTTTCCTCTCCGGCTTACCCAACAAATAGCAAATCATCTACATTTTCAACATCCTATGGTGAGGGGAGTAAGAGGAGTACCTGTCGAAGTTCTGAATGTTATGACAACCGATTTTTTACTGACCTTGAGAACTCCTGAAGGCGGACTTCGATACAAAGCTATAGCAGTAAAACATAACGAGAGCATACCTGAACGCGAAGCCCAAAAACTTGAAATAGAGAGGATGTTTTGGCAGTTGATTGATGTTGAGTTTCAAATTTATGTTGGCTCGGAACTCAATAACGTCGTCGGTAAAAACATTTGCTGGGCTACTTCTGTATTAAGAGATGGTTCTGAATTTTATGATAAATATCCTCTTGATAAAATCCTATGGAAGCTTAAACCAGATGTTTATCCCATAGTAGGACTACGTGCAATGATTTCATCAATCTTTGGGGTAGATGCACAAGAAGCGATGATGTTATTGCAGGCAATGATTGGATTAAAAATGATAAATGTTGATTTATCATATCCAATACTCGAAACCGGTCTGATAAAGATAATTTCCAATGACCACTATATAGGACTGAACGCAAATGGATATTATTAGGAATTCAGTCTGGCTCTCTCAAGGCACTGATTTGCTTGCAGAGGGACTTTACCGTGTTTTGGATTTTGACAGAAAGGTCGATTTGTTAATTTTGTTTAAAATAAAATCAGAAAGAACGGGTAAGCCAATCCCTTTCTCATTTTCAATGTTTAAATATTATATTGAATCAAATAGCATAACTTGTAAAGATTATATATATCCTTCATATATGTTAGTAGATGAGAAAGAATTAACAGATAAAGACAGAGGAAGGCGAGATGAAAATTACAATATCATTAAAGATCTTGTAGATGACAGAATGTTTCTGTTCGACTATGCATTACATAAAAAGTCGCACCTTTTAATGGATTACTCAAGAAATAAAAAAATATCACAATATACTATCAGAACGCTTCTGGCGTTGTATTGGCGACATGGGCAGGATATTTATGCATTGCTACCCGCATTCTCGAACTGTGGCGCCGCTGGGAAAAGTAGAATCAAACATGAAATTAAACTTGGGAATTCCAAAAAAAACAGAGCATTACCTAATGAACGATCACGTGTTTTCATTCTTAATGAAAGAGATATAAATAATATTAGAAAATCTCTCATTACGTATCATTATAAAGTTAACGGAGATACGATAAAGAAAACATTAGAGAGACATATTGATTTGTATTTTAGGGATGAAATTAAAACAGCAAACCTAGAAAATAGAGCTCCATATGTTCCTTCTTTAAAACAATTTTCATACTGGAATAAAAAACTCTTCACTAAAGATTTCTCGATAAATAAGAAGAACACGAAAAAAGAAATAGACCTCAAAATGCGGGCGCTTTTAGGTAGTGTGGCTAATACAACTGTTTTGCCGGGTGATGTTTTCGAAATAGACTCAACTGTCGCTGATGTACATCTTATTTCGAGTTTAAACAGACGAAAAGTCATTGGGCGTCCTACTATTTATACAGTGGTGGATCGTGCAACAAGAATGATTGTTGGCCTTCATGTTTCTTTATACCATGCTTCATGGCGAGCCGCCCGACAAGCGTTAGCAAATTGCTTTATGCCAAAAAAAGAATATTGTAGATTATTTGGAATCTCTATTACTGATGATGATTGGCCTTGTTCTCACATTCCATTAACATTGATGTGTGACAACGGGGAGATGATTGGTCTTAAACCTCAGGAAGAGATGACCCCCCTGACAAAACTTGAGTTTGCGCCAGTCGGTAGAGGCGACAGAAAAAGCATTGTTGAACGCTGTTTCGGCATTCTGAATGATGAGGTTATTCATAGGCTTATTGGAACAACACGAAGGGGAAAGATTGTTAAAGGAGAGCCAACACCGCAATCCAGGGCTTGTTTAACGATTCAGGAGGTCACGTCTTTACTGATTCGGGAGATACTTGCACATAATCAGAGAACGTATGAGGAACTGGCTTATATCAATCCCTTACTGATTGAAAATGATCTCGTAATATCACCAAAAAATAGTTGGATGATAAGCTTAAAGCACGGGAGATTCAGCGCAAGAGCCGTTGGGGCCGACGAAGTGATCGCACGATTGTTAATCCCTGTGAACGCTAACATTACCGCCGGTGGGATTCAGTACAATAATCTTTTTTATGAATGTGATCCTGAAATTGCATCAGGTGTCAGAGTATTTGGAAGAACCACTTGTGAAGCAAGAATAGATGACAATTGCGTAGATTATATATATGTAAGATTTGACAAAAATAGCATTTTCAAAAAACATTACCTACTTAAGAAAAGAGATGTATTTAAAGGGAAAGCTCATCTTGATACAGATGTAATGGCTGATTGGGTAGATACTCAAAAAGAAATTAATTTATTTACTCTGGATTCGCTCAGCAATATCAATAATAAAGATGAATTTAACAGGAAAGGTAACGAAAGATTAAATGAAATATACGAATCTCGCCGGGTACATGGTAAAGATATTAAAAAGAACAGGAAAAATGAACTTGATTCATTAGGGCGAACTCATGTTGCTAATGGAAGATCTGAACCCCTACTTCCTTCATCCAGTAATGTTCTGCTTTTGCCTGGCCGGGAGGAGAAACAAAGATGGTTAAAAGGTAAGAAGAAGACTGAGGACGCAGAATAATGAATCTTATACGGCGCGTTTCAGCGATATATAAAGAACAGGAGTTACCTGAGTATCGTGGCAATCCCTTAATTGAAGCACTTCCTGAAGCGCTTACGGAAGATGAAGTACTTCTGGAAATGAGTTATTTCCCCGAAATTGACGAAAAAATCCGCTGGACTGCCCCGGCGAATGTTAGAGAGCAGTATGTCGAACGTATAAAGAAATTCCGTTGCCCTCAAACCAATCTTATCCAGGCTTATAAGATGATCTTACGGGCACTTAGGGAAAGCTATGCAGCTCGTAATCCTTTAAAAAGCGGAACAATTCAATATCTTCATTACTATGGAAATGAGCGTCCTGATATTGAGCCAGAAAGTGGATATTTTAAATCCCAGGCTGAAACTATTACGATAGTTGGAATGAGTGGTTCTGGAAAAACTACCATGATTGAGCAAGTCATGGATCATTTCCCTCAGATTATAGAACACAGCAGCTATAAAGGAGTTTTTCCCGGCTTCAGTAAGCAAATTGTATGGGTAAAGATTAATTGTCCATACAATTCAAGTGTGAGAGACCTTTGTGAAGAGATTTTACAAAAATTAGATGATGCAATTGGTATTGAACGAACTACACCTGAGATTAGAAATGGTGCTCTGGCTCGCCAGATTGCACAAAGAATTAAATCATCATTTTTGGGTATCCTTGTTATTGATGAAATGCAGAGGCTTAAATTTTCAAGAACCGGGGGTGAGAGTAAGTTGATTGATTTTTTACATGAAATTGTAGATTCCATGGGGGTATCTATGGTTTTTTGTGGAAATCATCCTTTTGACGAGACGCTGACAAAGAAAATGAGAATTGCCAGGCGGGCAGAGTCTGGTGGTTACATGAAAATTAAGAATGTTAGATACGATTCACAAGACTGGCAATCGTTTATTCATTATTTATGGCCATTACAATGGACAAATGTTGAAACTCCATTAAATGATGAGTCAAACGAAAAATTATTCATTTTATCTAAAGGCAATATTGGATTGGCTCAGATGATTTATCGGGGGGCACAATTAAAGGTTATCGGTAGCGGCAATGAAATCATCACTGGCGCAGTCTTGTCGGCCTCTGTACCGGTACTCGTGAGTCATACGGAGGAATATAAGGATACTCCACTCCCGGGGCCGCGACTGAAGATGAGGAAGCTAAATGGCTCTCTGCATCTAATGAGGGTGATGCTTCGGCTAAAATCATGGCAGAGAAGTCCCTAAAGTCTTTGATCCCTGGGGATATAGACAGGCCACAGCACAAGGAATTCGTAGGAAAAATAGACGAGGTTTTGCGCAATTTCGACGAGAAAATACTGTCTCTTGACCACGATCTTGTTATCAACAGAACAGCTGAAAAGAAAAATACCTACGATGCTCTTCAGCGTTGCGGGCTTATAAATATAGATCCACTTAATAAATTGTAATGAGGTAACAGTTCGTAACGGTCAAAGAGAGGTGTGGGAAATGAGAATGTTGCCTGTTTTGCCTGATGAATCCTTGTTCAGCCGGTTTTGTCGGACAACTACCGTGTACGGTATGTCCCCATCTTCTCTGTTAACGATCATTTTCAACAAACCTGATATGAACGTCCATCCAATTCTCAATTCAGGATTAAAGGCTATTTCTCTTCATACATCCGAAAGTGCAGATCAGCTCTGGCATGAACAGACTTTACTCCCTCTTTTTGCCTGGGCACTACCAATCAGTCGTAATGAAATTATGGATTTCAACACGACCCCTGCCAGGCTTAATCGATTGTGCCGCCTTAGTAATTTTTCACTAGGGCAGCGCACACTATTGAAGTTTTGCCCGGTTTGCGCTCGTGAAGATACTTTTCATTATGGTGTTACTTATTGGCATCTGGCGCATCAGCTTCATGGGGTTACAACCTGCCATCGGCATCCGGTAGCGCTTGAAAGCATCCATGTCCCTTCTTCACCGCACATACGTATTGGACTGATGCCTCCTGTTTCGTATACAGAACAACTTAGCAATGAGATAGACTTCGATTTTGCTAAGTTTTGTTATGAGTCCCTAAATATAATCAGAAGAAAAGATATTACACACCCCAATTACATGGATGTACTTAAAAAGTTGAATTTATTATCATTGGATGGAAATTTAAAGAAAAATGTATTCTACGCACATGTTTATGCTAAGTGCCAGTTATTTGGGGAGGGTTCATCGGGACTTATACCAACATCCCTAACTGATTATCATTACTGGGAGCCTATACTCAAAGACAAATGTTGTCAGCATCCCACAAAGCATCTTTTGCTTTGTTATTGTTTGTTAAATACTTGCTGGCCAACGTATGCAGGAAGTCGTACTAATAAAAAGAAAGAAATCTTTAAAAGTCATAAGAAATACAGTTTTCATATAGTTGAAAATAATACTAGTGTTAGCAACCTTGGGAAGGAATTTAGTCGCAGCAGATGTTACATTAAAACACTTATTTATAAAAAATACCTGAGGGCGTTTAAGCGAAACACAAAAATTAATATATTCACTGAATTGCTTATCAAGTCTATGGCTGTAAGGGGGGTTAGTCTGGCATCCATAGCTGAGAAAAACTCATTATCGGAAGGAGCTGTATCCTCTGTAATTTCATCTTGTTACGGTTTATGCTCATGGCGTAAAAAATGTAAAAAAGATTCTTTAAGACGGCGTCATAAGCAGAAAATATTAAGATTTATACATAATCAATCCGTTTCTATAACACGAAAGTTAGTCAAAGAAAGTTGTTATGCAAGTTTCTATTGGCTAAATAAACATGAATGTGACTGGCTTAATTCCTGTCTTCCTAAAACAATACGATGCTATAAAAATAAAAGAGTAGACTGGAGCGAGAGAGATATTATCTCATCATCATTAATAAATGATGTTTTATCTCAGGGGCAGTACTCGATGTCACTTACAAGTCTAGATGCTTTACTGGGAGGGCATGGCTGGCTTTTGAAATACAGAGATAAACTACCAATGACAATGATACTTCTCAGAAAAATGGAACTAATTAAATAAGAGGGAGTTATATGGTTTACGAAAATGAATTGTGGCACAGTTTTCTTCTGCGTTCACAGATAATGTATAACTTATCCAATTGCAGGAACATAATATCAAAGCATGGCGCACTAAGGTACGATGCCTTTCCTCGTTTCGAACTGATTGATATGTACAAATTGCATAGCTTGCAGGATATATATGACATTCTTGCCACTAGAAATGGTTATATACTAACTTCCAATATAGTGTCGTTATCTTCTGGTGTTTACGGGTATTTTAACGCTGTTGAAGATGCCTGTCGGAAAAATTTTCACATAACTAATTCATATCCATTGGTAAACATCTCAAACATTCGTTACTGTCACAAATGTATTGTTGAAGATATACACTCTAAAGGCATTGGTTATCTGCGTCATAGATGGTTGTTTGAATCTAAATGTGCAGTTCATAGTACCAGTTTATATGAGGTTTGTTTTGATAACTATTTGAATGCAGTGAAAGGACTTAGTGACTTAATTATAAGTGGAATAAATCCTCATGGTTATTGTTCCCTTGTGGTTGACGTTTCAAACCCTTTCAAAAATCCAGTGTATATATTACCATGTGCACGTAATAAAATTTTAAAATGGATTTCGGACAATAAAAATATGCTGATTTACTTTCTCTTTGATCTCTTCAAATGTAAGTCGCATTCAAGTTTATCTAAGGTTATCGAAGTCAAGATAATGCATGATAGATATATTTCTGCGGTGTTCAAGATGTTAAGTGAAGTTAATTTTTGTAATTTCAACTCATTTATTTCTGATATTTTTGAGGACGTAAGTTATGCCTCTATCGGACTTGATGATTATTCTGTTAATGTGCATTTTCTCAGGCTAAGGGCTGCAGATTGTAAATTTTGCCAGTTGAATGGTAAATATTTTTGCTCACTTTACAATGTAAAACTTCTTCGCTAATTTCACTTCATTTATAAAATACTAAGAAAGCTAGTTAGATAAGGTTTTATATTTTGACTGGGGCAGGAATAAATTATCACTCATAGAGTTTCCCTGGGGGTTACCACCTGTGTATGATGCCGGTTAGCAACAACGTCTAAAAGACCTGCGATCACGTGGGTCCCTCTCCAGCAAAGGGGCAAGGGGTGCTATATAACGGTGTACTGCTTACCCAATACGGCCTTGTATTTGAAAGATGCCGCATCTTGGCAGGATTCGTATTACAGCCTATAGTCTGTTAATGAGCATTACAGCCTATATGCTGTAAATCCCTGCGTTATGCTTGTTAACTCGTCGATACGGAAGGTCACTTATGAACACTCAATACGCTTTGAAGACTTTGAATCAGTTACGTCCTGTTTTAATCGGCTTTCGCAAAGCCAATGGACTGACGCAAAAAGATGTTTCTGAACGTTTGGGTATAACACAGCAAACTTATGCCCGACTAGAGGCCAACCCTGCAAGTGCGGGTTTTGAGCGTTTGTTTAGGGTGTTCAGCGTCCTTGGAGTGGAGATCGTACTTTCATCCAGGGAACCATTGTCAGATGCAAAGCCCGAATACGGAGCTATGCACAATTATTCTTCACTTCCAGCCAGGCGGGAGAAATGGTGACGCCTGGCGCTTCCCGGTCTAATTTTTCTTCAACAAGATTAACCCCTTAGCGGCCTGAAGTATCAGGTTGCGATAGAGCCTTTCATTTCTTCTGTTATGTTAAATACACCATTTTGAGCTATTTCGCTCGGCCTTAAATTATCTCTTCATTCTTCAGTGAAAATTTTATGTCGATCACATTATCGATGAATTTAGGAAATAATCCGTAAATGAAAATCTATCTTCTTTTAAATTCATCAGTGTCAGTAGCAAATATTACGCATAAAAGAATGGTTATTATTATCATTTAAATTATAAAGCTCATGAGTCAATTCCAAAAAATATAATAAGCATTGAAATCATTACCCGTGATTCTGGAGTTTTAACTTTGCCATGTAACCAACCACAAGTTAGTTTCCGGTGTTTTGAGGGGCAGTAAAGTTCTGAAAGCGCGACCAGATCATAATCCCGAAATGTCGTTAAGATATTCTGAATAACGGTTATCCCTGCTTGTTGGCAGGCATTTGAAAATATATTTTGTATTCAGGTTGCAGCAAAACGCTTTCTTACACACAGGACTTCATATGCGGCTCAGAAAATTAAAACTGAAAAACTTCAGAGGCTACAGAAACTCTACTGAAATCATTATTGATGAAAGCATGACGGGTATTGTCGGTCGTAATGACTTTGGGAAATCAACGCTTCTGGAAGCGCTGGCTATTTTTTTTGAAACAGAAGGAATGAAGGCTGACAAGAATGACATGAACTGTTTCAGCCTAAGAGAAGGGGACGGCCGTTTTGAAATAGCCTGTGAATTTGATGACCTGCCCGATTTTATCATGATCGACGACAGGGTGCAGACCACGCTCGCCTCAGAACATCTGCTGAATGAGGACGGCAATTTTGAAATCGTCAAAACGTTTAAAGCAACGACCTCAGGAAAACCGGAGCAGACCTGCATCCGCTGCATCCACCCGGATGAGGAGCCCCTGAGAAATTTACTGGGCATGAAAATTTCTGAGCTCAAGGCGGTGGGAAAAGAAGTTGAAAAAAATGTGGCGGATAAACGCACTGCATCGTTATGGCGTCAGGCCATCAGGGAAGCCGCAGCCCCCTATACCTGTTCGGAAATTATGCTGGATGTCGATAAAGAGTTCGGAACCGACACAAAATCATTATGGGGTAAGATCCTCGATTTGCTGCCCACGTATGCGATTTTCAAAGCCGACAGGGAAAGCAGCGACGGGGATTCCGAAGCTAAAAACCCCTTACAGCAGGCCGTAAAAGACGCTCAGGCTGCGCTGCAGGACAAAATTACAGCGCTGGAAAATGAGATTCAGGACAGCGTCCTGGATGTCGCACAGAGAACGCTGGATAAATTACGTGAAATGGCCCCCGAACTCGCCAGTGAACTGACTCCACGATTTAAGGAGAAACCCAAGTGGACCTTCAATTTCACCCTGGACGGGGAAAATGGCATCCCCATCAATAAGCGCGGCAGCGGGATAAGGAGGCTTATCCTGTTGAATTTTTTCGGGCTGAGGCTGAAAAGAATGTCGCGGGGACGCCCAGAAATGTGATTTATGCCATAGAGGAGCCTGAAACGTCACAGCATCCGAACTATCAGATGATGCTGATGAAAGCGTTACTGGCACTGGCAGGCCAGCCGCACCGTCAGATTATCGTCACCACCCATGTCCCGGCGCTGGCCGGATTAATCCCTGTCGAAGGCGTACGTTATGTTACCCGAAATGAGGCGGGTGAACCCGTAGTAAAAATGCCGGATGACGCAGTGCTGAAGGAAGCCACTGAAAGCCTGGGGGTGCTGCCAGAGACCGGTATGGAAAGGGCGCAGGGGATTGTTCTGGTAGAGGGAAAGTCGGATGTTACTTTCCTGAGGCATGCGGCCAGTTCATTAAAACAGTCAGGTGCGCTGCCAGCCTCTCTGGAGGACGTGAAAATAGTGCCAGTCCTCATAGGAGGGTGTGGTAGCGTCAAACACTGGGTTACATTGAATCTGGCCAAAGATCTGGGGCTTCCCTGGTGCGTATTTCTGGACTCCGATATTGGGGGAGACCCTGCACAGGTTCTGTCCATCCAGAAGCGTAAAAAAGAAGTAGAGGAGGCCGGTAAGGTATTTTTCGCTACGCGCAAACGTGAGATAGAAAACTATCTGTGCCCGGATCTTATCGAGGAAATTACTGGTGTAGCCGTCACGTTTACGGACACCTGTGACGCTAAAAAAATAATCGGCCGGGCTGTGGGAATGAAACCCGATAATGTACTAGATAAATTCTGGCCTCAGATGACATCAGAAAGAATCATCTCAAGATCAACCTATCATGACGGAACGCAGGAGAGAAGCGAGCTGGTTGAGATCCTGAGCGACATTGTATCCATGACGAGATAATGTATTAAATAAGCATCTCAGGTGCATATATTCCGGTCCTCAACAAAGGACCGGAGTACAGAGTAGTAAAAACCCGAAATTAATCGGGTTTGAATTATATAAAGATTAACCGACTCCCGCGCCCAGGAACGATGTAAAATCACGCTTGTCGTGACATTTCTACAATGTTTACTTTTGACTATCAAGCCATTTATTCATCTGCTCAATTTCACCTTTTTGAGCTTTAATGATGTCCTGCGCGAGCTTTCTCATTTTCGGATCTTTTCCGTATTTGAGCTCGGTCTCAGCCATTGCTATTGCCCCTTCATGGTGCGCTACCATGCCTTTCGCAAAAGCCTTGTCGGGATCGGACTCATTTACGGCAGCCATCATTTTGTCATGCATGTCTTTCATGCCAGCCATATATTCCTGTGACGAAGCCGAGGTAGACATATCAGTCATTTTCATTTCTGAATGTTCTGCTGAAATCGCTGGCAGGGATAACATTAATACTGCAAATAAAGTGTTTCTGGCTTTCATAAAAAATATCCTTTTAGCGTTGATGCCCGTTAACTGTAGCAGAATCTGATAAAAATGCCCCCTGTAGGGGGCAAAGATGTTGCCATATATCCGGTTACGGAAAAATCTATCAAGGAAATAAGGACAGCACAGATACTTCCCTCGCCGTCAGCCTGCACTGAGCATGCGACGATGCGCTTCGGCCATGGCCTGATGTGGGCCAGACTGACCGTTATTCATAAATTCATGGGCAACTGCAGCTCTTTCATGCTCATTCATTGCCGCTAATGACTTCGACGGCCCGGTAGGGGAAACGGTCTGACTTCCCATCATCCTCTGATGACTTTCCACCATTTTCTGGTGCGCATCCGCCGACCCGTTCGTCATGGTTTCATGAGCAATAATGGCCTGTTCATGCTGGTCCATACCGGCCATACGAGGTGCAGTCCCCTGGATCCCGACAGGAGCCGCAGCAGACTGCATCTGGTGAGCAGGTGCCTGTGCATTGTTGACCCGCTCATGGATATTCACGGTTTCAGTGGCCCAGGCCGAAGAAATTAAGCCAAAGCCCAGCAAGGATGCTAATACGATATTTTTCATGATAACTCTCCATTTCTTAATTAGTGATGTCCGGGGGAGTACAACCGGTGTTTTCAGTTCCATAACTGAAACAGGTTCGGAAGTGTTTATTTCTCCGGGAGGGGACTGGATATTCATTTCCTGGCGTCCACTGACGCCGGATATTGATAAAGCAATCCAGCCTTCCTGATAAGTTGCACTAATTATATCGAATGGCTTCTGTTTGCTGCATGACAGGCTAATGACATCTTTGTCATTTAAATCTTTATTCCCAGCACTGGGTGTCCGGAATCATTTTCTCCAGTCTGGGCACGGATAAGATAAAACGCGTTGAGTGTACGTCCGATTCCACCTGCACTCTTCCGTGATGTGCTTCCACGATTGACTTCACAATCGCAAGGCCGATGCCGCTGCCTTCTCCTTTTCGTTGTCTGGACGGATCCACCCGATAAAAACGGTCAAACAACCTTGATAAATGCTCTTCAGGGATTGGTTTCCCCGGATTTTCAATCACAAGGTCAAAAAAGCTCTCCTGCTCTCTTATTGAGACGGTGATTGCCTGTCCCTCCGGGGTATAACGCAGGGCATTGGATAACAGATTATTGATCGCCCTTCTGAACATTTGTGGATCTCCCTCAACCAGGCAGGGCATCCCGTTAAATTTGAGCGTGATATTGCGTTCTTCGGCCCAGGCTTCGAAAAACTCGAAGACTTTCATGACTTCCGCTCTGAGGTCAAACATGACCCTGTCAGGTATCAGCTGATTATTATCTGCCTGTGCCAGGAACAGCATATCGCTGACCATTTTGGTCATCCGGTTATACTCTTCAAGACTGGAATAGAGGACATCCTCAAGTTCCCTCTGTGTTCGATCCTGACTCAGTGCGATTTCAGTCTGCGTCACCAGATTGGTGATGGGCGTTCTGATCTCATGCGCGATATCGGCAGAGAAATTGGCCTGGCGGGTAAAGACATCCTCAATCTTTCCAATCATATGATTGAACGAGATAACCAGTTGCTCCAGCTCAATGGGAACGCGTGTCGGTTCCAGTCGCGCATCAAGATTCTCGGAGGTGATGTTTTTAATGGCATTGCTGACATTACGAAGGGGCAGGTGCCCCTGACGGACAGCGATTCGAATGATCAGAACAATCAACAGGCTTATCACGACGGCAATCGCAATCAGGTTCTTTTTCAGCGCATCGAGGTAATGGAGATGGAAATTAATGGATAGGCCAGTCAGCATGACATAGTTCTGCTGTTTGCCCTGAAATATCGCCTGACCAGAGGAGGCGATAATCCTGTATGTTTCCATCTTCATTTCGGACCCGGTATCCATCGGTCCCGCAGGATCCTCCACCGTCCAGAGAAAGACATCCCGTGCGCGGCTGTGCTCGCTAAAATCTGCTGAATTCACTGCCGGGCGTAGTGCCGCCCCCTGAGCTGAGCTAAAGAGCACTTCCCCCCTGGGATTGAGGAGCAAAAGGGCAACGTTGCGGTAGCTGGCAATTGATTCCTTTATTTTGCTTATTTTTTTATCATCCGGATCCACCGGGGACTGCAGTATACGGTTCAGTGTGGTGCTGATTTGTTGAAGATCGCTGACATCCTGCTCGGCAAAATGATTTTCAACAGAATGCAGCATAAACCAGGTGAATGCGATAAAAGCCAGTATCGTGGACAGGCTGATAAAAAAGGTCAGCCGCAGAGCGAGTGAGAAAGGGCGTCTGGAAGGTTTGCTATGCATCCGGGACCTCCAGCATGTAGCCCACGCCCCGGACTGTCTGGATCAGCTTTGTCTCGTAATCGTTGTCTATTTTAGCGCGGAGTCGCTTTACTGCGACATCGATCGCATTAGTGTCGCTGTCAAAATTCATGTCCCAGACCTGAGAGGCAATCAGGGAGCGGGGAAGAACCTCTCCCTGATGGCGAATGAAGAATTCCAGCAGGCTGAACTCTTTACTGGTGAGCACAATGCGGTTTCCGGCGCGACTGACTTTTCTGGATACGAGATCAATCGAGAGGTCAGCCACCTTAAACTGGCTTTCCGTGATCATCGTGTTTCCCCGCCTCAGAAGGGTTCTCACCCGGGCGAGCAGTTCGGCAAACGCAAAGGGTTTAACCAGATAATCGTCCGCACCCAGTTCCAGTCCTTTGACCCTATGTTCGATCGTGCCGAGGGCTGTCAGCAGTAAGACCGGCATACCCTTTCCGGCAGTGCGCAGCATGCGGATGATATCCCAGCCGTTCACATCAGGTAGCATGATATCCAGAATGACTAAATCATACTCGGCTGTCATGGCGAGATGATATCCGGTAAGACCATTATCAGCGTGATCCACTACGAACCCTGCCTCTGTAAGCCCTTTGCTGAGATATTCACCTGTTTTAATTTCGTCTTCGACGATCAATATTTTCATCTTGCTCCCCGGCTGGCTGCTAATGTCATTCTATTGCGCCCACGATCGTTATCAACGGATTACAGCAAAAATGACAACATTGTCATTATCCTGTCACCCGGCAAACAGAGAGCGTTAGGTAAAGTACCCCTATCAATACTCTGGACTTCATTTGAACCATTTACCAGGTCTGCCTGGACGAGAAGCGTTATGTTCAAATTAAAATTACTCAGCATTAGCACGATATTCATCCTGGCAGGCTGCGTGTCGCTTGCGCCTGAATATCAGCGGCCCGCAGCACCGGTACCCCAGCAGTTTTCACTGTCCCATAACAGCCTGACGCCAGCGGTAAATGGCTATCAGGATACGGGCTGGCGTAACTTTTTTGTCGATCCCCAGGTTACCCGGTTGATCGGTGAAGCTCTGACTAATAACCGTGATTTGAGAATGGCTGCCCTGAAGGTTGAAGAGGCCCGAGCCCAGTTCAACGTCACGGATGCAGATCGTTATCCCCAGCTGAATGCCTCATCCGGGATAACATACAGCGGTGGTCTGAAAGGTGACAAGCCGACCACACAGGAGTACGACGCGAGACTGGAGCTCAGCTATGAGCTCGATTTTTTCGGCAAACTTAAGAACATGAGTGATGCTGATCGCCAGAACTACTTTGCCAGCGAAGAAGCCCGTCGGGCCGTACACATCCTGCTGGTATCCAACGTTTCACAAAGCTATTTCAGCCAGCAACTGGCGTACGAACAACTTCGTATTGCGCGGGAAACGCTGAAAAATTATCAACAGTCCTATGCTTTCGTTGAGCAGCAGCTCGTGACCGGGAGTACGAACGTTCTGGCACTTGAACAGGCGCGAGGACAAATCGAAAGTACCCGCGCCGAAATAGCCAAACGAGAAGGCGATCTGGCTCAGGCAAACAATGCCCTGCAACTGGTGCTGGGAACGTACCGCGCACTTCCGTCAGAAAAAGGGATGAAAGGCGGGGAGATAGCCCCAGTAAAATTGCCACCAAATCTGTCTTCACAAATTTTGCTGCAGCGACCGGATATTATGGAAGCGGAATATCAGCTGAAAGCGGCTGATGCCAATATTGGCGCAGCGCGAGCGGCCTTTTTCCCCTCAATTACCCTGACCAGTGGTCTTTCCGCAAGCAGTACGGAGCTGTCCAGCCTGTTTACGTCAGGAAGTGGAATGTGGAATTTTATCCCTAAAATTGAAATTCCTATATTTAATGCTGGCAGGAATAAAGCCAATCTGAAGCTGGCTGAAATTCGCCAGCAACAGTCGGTGGTTAATTACGAACAAAAAATTCAGTCAGCCTTTAAGGATGTTTCCGACACGCTTGCGCTGCGCGACAGCCTTAGCCAGCAACTTGAGTCACAGCAGCGTTATCTTGATTCACTTCAGATAACTCTCCAGCGTGCCAGAGGATTGTATGCAAGTGGTGCTGTCAGTTACATCGAAGTGCTGGATGCAGAACGTTCCCTCTTCGCTACCCAGCAAACCATTCTCGATCTTACCTATTCCCGGCAGGTTAACGAAATTAATCTGTTTACCGCGCTGGGTGGCGGTTGGGTAGAGTAAATTTATTTAATTAATCAGGAAATTAAAATGCGTAATTCACTTAAAGCCGTTTTATTTGGTGCCTTCTCTGTCATGTTTTCTGCCGGTCTTCATGCTGAAACACATCAGCATGGCGATATGAATACTGCCAGTGATGCTTCGGTACAGCAAGTTATCAAGGGCACCGGTGTCGTTAAAGACATTGATATGAATACTAAGAAAATCACCATTTCGCATGAAGCAATTCCAGCGGTGGGCTGGCCTGCAATGACCATGCGCTTTACTTTTGTTAATGCAGACGATGCTATTAATGCCCTGAAAACAGGCAACCATGTCGATTTCTCGTTTATTCAGCAGGGCAATATCTCCTTACTCAAAAGCATTAACGTGACGCAGTCCTGATTGGCTGTCCGGAGCGATTACATCCTGTGCGCCTGTACATTCACATAGGTATATGTGTGAGTTAACCGTCAGGCGCATATGCCAGGTGTTTTGATTTTTTAGCGGAAAATT
The DNA here is from genome assembly GCF_013375955.1 of Enterobacter sp. DSM 30060. NCBI lineage: Bacteria > Pseudomonadati > Pseudomonadota > Gammaproteobacteria > Enterobacterales > Enterobacteriaceae > Enterobacter > Enterobacter sp. DSM 30060. The sequence goes on along the minus strand of NZ_CP056118.1, from coordinate 1,421,776 downwards.
GTATGGCTTCTTTAAAGATAAAATATGCTGCAATAATTATCAGCAGCCTCATAGCAGGGGGGCTGATATCGGTTACTGCCTGGCAGTATGTAAACTCAGCACAAAAGACAGAAAAAACAGAACAAAAGGCACCGGAACGAAAGGTGCTTTTCTGGTATGACCCAATGAAACCGGATACCAAATTTGATAAACCCGGAAAATCGCCCTTTATGGATATGGACCTGGTGCCAAAATATGCTGATGACAGTGGCGATAAAAGCAGTGGCGGGATCCGTATCGACCCAACCCAGGTTCAGAATCTGGGATTAAAAACGCAAAAAGTCACGCGAGGAATGCTGAATTATTCTCAGACAATCCCGGCTAATGTCAGCTATAACGAGTATCAGTTTGTTATTGTGCAGGCGCGTTCTGACGGGTTTGTCGAAAAAGTCTACCCCATGACGATTGGCGATCATGTGAAGAAGGGGACGCCACTTATCGATATTACCATTCCGGACTGGGTGGAAGCACAGAGTGAATTCCTTCTGTTATCCAGCACCGGTGGTACTTCCACGCAAATTAAAGGCGTTCTGGAACGGCTTCGCCTGGCAGGTATGCCGGAAGAGGATATTCAGAGACTGCGTTCTACCCGGAGCATTCAGACCCGTTTTACCATTAAAGCACCTATTGATGGTGTCATTACTGCATTTGACCTGCGCACCGGCATGAATATTTCGAAAGATAAGGTGGTGGCTCAGATTCAGGGAATGGACCCGGTCTGGATCAGCGCTGCAGTGCCAGAATCTATCGCCTATCTGCTGAAAGATACGTCGCAGTTTGAAATTTCGGTACCGGCTTATCCGGATAAAACATTCCATGTCGAAAAATGGAATATTCTTCCCAGCGTGGATCAGACAACCCGTACGCTTCAGGTCCGTCTCCAGGTTTCTAATAAGGATGAGTTTCTCAAGCCGGGCATGAATGCCTATCTGAAACTGAATACCAGAAGCCAGGAGATGCTGCTGATACCAAGCCAGGCCGTTATCGATACCGGCAAAGAACAGCGCGTGATTACTGTTGATGATGAAGGCAAGTTTGTGCCGAAACAGATCCACGTTCTGCATGAGTCACAGCAACAGTCCGGCATCGGCTCCGGCCTGAATGAAGGCGATACCGTGGTGGTCAGTGGCCTGTTCCTCATTGACTCTGAAGCCAATATTACGGGCGCACTGGAACGTATGCGCCACCCTGAAAAAACAGAAAGCAGTATGCCAGCAATGTCTGACCAGCCTGTAAATATGCATTCAGGGCACTGAGGAGACGACGATGATTGAATGGATTATCCGGCGCTCTGTCGCCAACCGTTTCCTGGTCATGATGGGGGCCCTGTTTCTCAGCATCTGGGGCACATGGACGATTATTAACACGCCTGTCGATGCCTTGCCTGACCTGTCAGATGTGCAGGTCATTATCAAAACCAGCTATCCCGGCCAGGCCCCGCAGATTGTAGAAAACCAGGTCACCTATCCACTTACCACCACCATGCTGTCCGTGCCTGGCGCAAAAACCGTGCGTGGTTTTTCACAGTTCGGTGATTCGTATGTGTATGTCATTTTTGAAGACGGCACCGATCTGTACTGGGCCCGTTCCCGCGTGCTGGAGTACCTGAACCAGGTACAGGGAAAACTGCCCGCCGGTGTGAGTTCTGAAATCGGTCCGGACGCCACGGGGGTGGGCTGGATATTTGAATATGCCCTTGTCGATCGCAGCGGAAAACACGACCTTTCAGAACTGCGTTCTCTGCAGGACTGGTTCCTGAAATTTGAGCTGAAAACCATCCCGAACGTGGCTGAGGTCGCTTCGGTTGGCGGCGTGGTGAAACAGTACCAGATTCAGGTCAATCCGGTAAAATTGTCTCAGTATGGTATCAGCCTGCCCGAAGTGAAACAGGCCCTTGAATCGTCTAACCAGGAGGCCGGTGGCTCATCCGTTGAAATGGCCGAAGCTGAGTATATGGTCCGTGCCAGCGGTTATCTTCAGAGCATTGATGATTTTAATAACATCGTCCTGAAAACAGGCGAGAACGGCGTGCCGGTTTATCTGCGGGATGTTGCCCGCGTGCAGACCGGGCCTGAAATGCGGCGTGGTATTGCCGAGCTGAACGGCCAGGGCGAAGTCGCTGGCGGCGTGGTGATCCTGCGGTCGGGTAAAAATGCACGCGACGTTATCACGGCAGTGAGGGATAAACTTGAGACGCTGAAGGCCAGCCTGCCGGAAGGCGTTGAAATCGTGACCACCTACGATCGCAGCCAGCTCATCGACCGGGCGATTGATAACCTCAGTTCCAAACTTCTGGAAGAGTTTATCGTGGTGGCCATCGTCTGTGCCCTGTTCCTGTGGCACGTACGTTCTGCCCTGGTGGCGATTATCTCTCTGCCGCTTGGTCTGTGTATCGCCTTTATCGTCATGCACTTCCAGGGACTGAACGCCAATATCATGTCGCTGGGAGGGATAGCGATTGCCGTCGGTGCGATGGTGGATGCCGCCATTGTGATGATTGAGAATGCGCATAAGCGGCTTGAGGAGTGGGATCATCAGCATCCGGGTGAGCAGATTGACAACGCCACCCGCTGGAAGGTGATTACCGATGCCTCCGTTGAAGTGGGACCCGCACTGTTTATCAGCCTGCTGATCATCACCCTGTCCTTTATTCCTATCTTTACCCTGGAAGGTCAGGAAGGACGTCTGTTTGGCCCGCTGGCATTCACGAAAACGTACTCCATGGCGGGCGCGGCCGCGCTGGCCATCATCGTCATTCCGATTCTGATGGGATTCTGGATCCGGGGGAAAATTCCTGCAGAGACCAGTAACCCCCTGAACCGGGTACTGATCAAAGCGTATCATCCATTGCTGTTGCGGGTTCTCCACTGGCCAAAAACAACCCTGCTGGTTGCGGCCTTGTCCATTTTCACCGTTATCTGGCCGCTGAGCCAGGTGGGCGGTGAGTTTCTGCCGAAGATTAACGAGGGCGACCTGTTGTATATGCCGTCGACCCTGCCGGGTGTCTCTCCGGCTGAAGCTGCAGCGCTCCTGCAGACGACGGACAAGTTAATCAAAAGCGTTCCTGAAGTGGCCTCTGTATTTGGCAAGACCGGTAAAGCAGAGACCGCCACGGATTCCGCACCGCTCGAAATGGTTGAAACCACGATCCAGCTCAAACCTGAGGATCAGTGGCGTCCAGGCATGACGATTGACAAGATTATTGAAGAACTCGACAGGACCGTCCGTTTACCGGGGCTGGCAAACCTCTGGGTGCCGCCAATCCGTAACCGTATTGATATGCTCTCAACCGGGATCAAAAGCCCGATAGGTATCAAGGTGTCCGGAACGGTTCTGTCCGATATCGATGCAACGGCGCAGAGTATCGAAGCGGTCGCCAAAACCGTACCCGGCGTAGTGTCTGCTCTCGCAGAGCGACTGGAAGGCGGGCGCTACATTGATGTGGATATCAACCGGGAAAAAGCCTCCCGCTACGGAATGACGGTGGGCGATGTGCAGCTGTTCATCTCATCAGCCATCGGCGGCGCGACGGTAGGGGAAACGGTTGAAGGCGTGGCCCGGTACCCGATTAATATCCGCTATCCGCAGGATTACCGGAACAGCCCGCAGGCCCTGAAACAGATGCCGATCCTGACCCCGATGAAGCAGCAGATCACGCTGGGCGATGTTGCGGATATTAAGGTCGTTTCCGGGCCGACTATGCTGAAAACGGAAAATGCCCGTCCAGCCAGCTGGATTTACATTGACGCGCGCGGCAGGGATATGGTGTCGGTGGTTAATGACATTAAAACGGCGATCAGTCAGAAAGTGAAACTGAGACCGGGTACCAGCGTGTCATTCTCCGGACAGTTTGAACTGCTTGAGCATGCCAACAAGAAACTGAAGCTGATGGTGCCGATGACGGTGATGATCATCTTCATCCTGTTGTATCTGGCATTCCGCCGGGTTGATGAAGCCCTGCTGATCCTGATGAGCCTGCCGTTCGCCCTGGTTGGCGGGATATGGTTCCTGTACTGGCAGGGCTTCCATATGTCTGTCGCAACCGGAACGGGGTTTATCGCTCTGGCCGGGGTGGCAGCAGAGTTTGGCGTGGTCATGCTGATGTATCTGCGTCATGCCATTGAAGCGCACCCGGAATTGTCCCGTAAAGAGACGTTCACACCGGAAGGCCTTGATGAAGCCCTCTATCATGGTGCCGTACTGCGTGTCCGGCCGAAAGCCATGACCGTGGCGGTGATCATTGCGGGTCTGCTGCCAATACTCTGGGGAACCGGTGCAGGTTCAGAAGTCATGAGCCGTATCGCGGCACCCATGATTGGTGGGATGATCACGGCTCCGCTGCTGTCCCTGTTCATTATTCCTGCCGCCTACAAATTAATCTGGCTGCGCAGACATAAAAAAAGCGTGTCCTGAACCTGAAAGGGCACCCCCTGTGGGTGTCCTTCTTTACTGATTCACCCTGACGTCAGGGTTTAAATCGATAATATACAGAGGTGAGTATGAAAAAAGTGGTTCTGATGGCGCTGGCTCTCGGCCTTTCACTGCCCGCGATGGCGAGTGAAAAAGTGATTGATATGTACAAATCTGAAAACTGTGGCTGTTGTTCCCTGTGGGGCAAGGCGATGGAAAAAGACGGGTTTGAAGTACGAACTCACGTCATGAATGATCAGGCGCTGTCAGCCCTGAAAGAAAAGCATGCTATTCCTGCAGGACTGCGAAGTTGTCATACCGCGGTTGCCGGTAATTTGATCATTGAAGGCCATGTGCCTGCGACAACGATACATAAGGCAATGCAGTCTGGTTCAGGTATATACGGTCTCGCCACCCCCGGTATGCCAGCAGGAAGTCCTGGAATGGAGATGGGAGCCCGAAAAGAGGCTTACGATGTTATCGCATTCTCACCGGATGGAAGTAAAAAAGTCTTCCAGCGAATCGAATAGTCAGCGGAACGGCTGATAACGGGACGCCGGTAGCAGGCACTCCTGTGCCGGCGATATTCGTGGTAATCGCATCCATGACATACCCTGAAGACAGAAGATGCTTCGGTATGCATAAGGAGAGTTACTGTGAAAAATGACAATGCAGTGCAACACAACAACCAGACTGCTTCTGAGCAGACATTATCCCCGGACGAGGGCCACGTATTGCATAAGGTGAGAGATCCCGTGTGCGGGATGGCCATCCTGCCCGACAGGGCGCACAGCAGCATTCGATACCAGGACCATCAACTTTATTTCTGCTCCGCCAGCTGTGAGAGTAAATTTAAAGCCCATCCCGATCGTTATCTTACCGAAGATGCCAGTGAACATTCCCATCACCATCACCACGATCATCACGAAGTCAGCCCTGATCAGATAAAACAGCCTCACCACCAGGCGGAAAAAGAGAATTCTGAAGGTGTGTGGACATGTCCGATGCACCCGGAGATACGCCGCAGTGGTCCCGGAAGCTGTCCTGTCTGTGGAATGGCACTGGAGCCGCTCGTAGCTACGGCATCCACGGGGCCGAGTGATGAACTTCACGACATGACAAGACGCTTCTGGCTGGGGTTGTTGCTGGCGTTTCCGGTTCTGGTACTCGAAATGGGATCTCATCTGTTTCCCGAGTTGAGGAATACAGTACCGCCACAGTACAACACATGGCTGCAGCTGCTTCTGGCCTCCCCTGTCGTGTTGTGGTGTGGCTGGCCATTCTTCGCCCGGGCCGGAATGTCGTTACGTAACCGCTCCCTGAATATGTTTACCCTTGTTGCAATGGGGACCGGCGTAGCCTGGGTTTACAGCGTCATTGCAACCGTCTTCCCCTCCTGGTTTCCTGCATCGTTCAGAAACATGGATGGCCTGGTGGCCGTTTATTTTGAAGCCGCAGCAGTTATTACGGTGCTTGTTCTGCTGGGACAGGTTCTTGAGCTGCGGGCACGGGAACAAACCTCAGGCGCCATTACTGCGCTTCTGAACCTTGCCCCCAAAACCGCCAGACGGCTGGATCATGACGGTCATGAAACGGATATTAATGCGGAAGATGTCCTGCCTGGCGATAAGCTCCGCATCAGACCTGGAGAGAGTATTCCGGTCGACGGTATCGTGATCGAAGGCAAAACAACCGTTGATGAATCGATGGTGACCGGGGAATCTATGCCGGTTACCAAAACGGAGGGTGACCCTGTCATCGGGGGGACCATTAATCAGACAGGGAGTCTCATCATCCGTGCAGAGAAAGTCGGTGATGAAACAATGCTCTCACGAATTGTTCAGATGGTCGCTGATGCACAGCGTTCGCGTGCCCCCATCCAGAGAATGGCTGACAGCGTTTCAGGCTGGTTTGTTCCTCTGGTGATACTTATCGCGGTTGTTGCTTTCGTGATCTGGTCTGTCTGGGGGCCCGAGCCCAGGATGGCGCACGGTCTCATTGCGGCTGTGTCGGTCCTGATTATTGCCTGTCCCTGCGCGCTGGGGCTGGCCACGCCGATGTCGATAATGGTGGGGGTGGGCAAAGGAGCCCAGGCCGGGGTGTTAATCAGGAATGCCGAAGCCCTTGAGCGTCTTGAAAAAGTGGACACGCTGGTTGTCGACAAAACAGGCACGCTCACGGAAGGTTCGCCTACGGTGACAGGGATTATCAGTCTCAATCCGGGTGGGGAAACATCTCTTTTGCGTGTAACAGCCGCAGTGGAAAAAGGCTCGCAGCATCCGCTGGGTATGGCAGTAGTTAAAGCAGCACAGGAAAAGGGGATCGCAATACCCGCAGTCACTCATTTCGATGCACCGTCGGGTAAAGGTGTCTCAGGCGATGTCGAAGGTCAACGGGTTGTTATTGGTAATGAACTGGCTATGCAGGAAAACAGTATAGTTATTGATAATCAAAAGGCCGTTGCGGATACGTTGCGGATGGAAGGCGCTACCGTTATCTATGTGGCCACAGACGGGGACCTTGCAGGCCTGATAGCTATCTCGGATCCCGTGAAAACAACCACGCCGGATGCGCTTAAAGCTTTGCGTCAGGCGGGGATCCGCATCGTTATGCTCACCGGGGATAACCAGCTTACTGCTGAAGCAGTCGCACGGAAACTGGGAATAGATGAGGTTGAAGCCGGAATTCTGCCGGATGGCAAAAAAGCAGTGATAACCCGACTGAAAGAGTCTGGCCATGTGGTTGCGATGGCCGGAGACGGTGTGAATGATGCCCCGGCGCTGGCAGCGGCTGACGTGGGTATAGCCATGGGAACGGGTACAGATGTGGCAATTGAAAGTGCCGGAGTCACCCTTCTCAAAGGCGACTTGATGATACTGAACAGGGCCCGTCATCTGTCAGAGATCACCATGAAAAATATCCGTCAGAATCTGTTTTTTGCATTTATCTACAACGCACTTGGCGTGCCTGTGGCTGCAGGTCTGCTTTATCCTGTGTATGGAATACTGCTGTCGCCAGTTATTGCGGCGGCGGCCATGGCTCTTTCCTCCGTCAGCGTCATTGTGAATGCGTTGCGTCTGAAAAGTGTCAGGCTCGGGAAATAACACTGAGTGAAGGGTCAGTTACGAACAGAAGGAGTCCAGTATGAAAAGTACCACCTATGCGCTTATTGCTGTCGCCGCGATCGCGGCATTTGCCCTCCTGCGCGAACACTGGTCACATGTGGCAGGTTACTGGCCATATCTGTTATTGCTGGTCTGCCCGCTAATGCATCTTTTCCACGGCCACGGAGGGCATGGAGATCATCAACATCACGGAAGTGAAAACGATAAAAAAAATTAATCCGGCAGACGGGGCCGCGTCGCGGTCCCGTTATCAGTCCAGGTATCGTTCGTAGTCTCTGGCATGCGCAAAGGCATGCTGTTCGAGTTTGTTATCAGCGGGTGCCGCTGCCCGGAACGCCAGAGAGTTAACAGGGTTGTTATTGATGACCAGCTCGTAATGCAGATGAGGACCGGATGAACGTCCGCTGTTACCGGATAACGCAATAGCACCTCCCCGTGTAACCCTGGCCCCTTTAGTAACGAGTATTTTATTGAGGTGGAGATAGCGAGTTTTAACACCGGCTTTTCCCGTTACTTCAACAAAATATCCCATGGTACTGTTGTATTCGGCCCGGGTGATTTTTCCGTCGATGACGCTGACTATTTTCGTGTTCATGGGCATGGAATAATCAATGCCATTATGGGGACTCACTTTTCCCGATACCGGGTTAAGTCTTGCAGGATTGAAAGGCGAACTGAGTCTTGCTGTGGCCGGTAACGGATAATCGAGACTGCCTTTCCCGGAAGTATCGGAAAGGTTATAGAACTTTTTATCTGATATACGATACGCCGTGTAATTAAATGAACCGGACGTAAATTTATAGGCCACGACACGTGATTTTCCCGCTTTCTTTTGCAGTACGAGTTTTAATGATTCATTTTTTTTCAAATGCCGCAGATTAAACCGGGAAGGCAAGGAGCGCTGAAGAGTAGCGATCTCGTTCGATTCCAGCCCCGAGCGGGTGGCTGAAAGGTAGGCATTTTCTTTTACGACATCGGTAGAATACATTTACTGGAATTCGCCGTTAGCATGAACACTGCGGCGTATGCTAGGGGTTTTCAGGAGGCGTGTCATCTGTCAGTTAATCGGGAGCACCGTTGATGGTCGTCATTTTTGTAACATATCTTGTTTCCCGTTTGCTCCTGAAGCTCTGGGAACTGTATGACCAGCCCGACGGTGATGATTAACGGGACTGAAACAGGTTACGGCAGAGCAATATGGGGCTCATGTCCTGCTACGTAACCCGTCAGTAAAGCCCTGCTGCGCACCTGACGCTAAGCACTAACCCGCCTGCAGTTACCTGGTCGAATACAGCCCGCGAAGCTTTCTTGCCTGCGTCTGATGTGCTTCCGCACCGGCATTATTGACCTGCTCATGCACGAGAGCGGCTTTTTCTCCGGCATTCAGTTCGTTAAAAGAAGAAGACGAGGTCTTTGAATTTGCATCACTGCCGGACAGCATTTTTTTATGTTCCTCAATCATTTTCTGATGCGCATAGGACGCGCTGTTGTTCATAAATGAATGAGCAACAATGGCCCTTTCATGTTCATTCATTTCAGAGAATGAGGGCGTGTTGTTTTTATTAACCCTGTCCGGTAAGTTTTCATGCGTCGAGGAATTCACATGACTGACGGCTGAGGCATTATTAACAAATCGATGTGCTTCATGGGCAATATCACTGGACTGAGCAAAAGCTGCCCCACAAAATAAAGCTGTAAACGCAGTGGTCGTGATTAATATATTCATGTGTAATTACCTTCTGAGGTACATAAAAGATGTCCTTATGATCATATATAAAAATAATCAACCTGTGGGGAAGATGACGTAAATGTAATACAGCTATGTACATTACACGATTGTAATGAATTTGTTTCTTAAGGTGTGCTAGATTCATTTCATTGTAAGTGGATGAACCAGTAATTTAATTTAAATCGGTTCTCGAATTCTGTCAGTAACCATACTTTAAATAAGGGAATGCGCATGCTGTTGAAAACGTCTCGACGAACTTTCCTGAAGGGGTTAACCCTCTCTGGCGTAGCCGGAAGTCTTGGCGTATGGAGTTTCAATGCGCGTTCCAGTCTGAGCCTGCCAGTTGCCGCATCCCTGCAGGGTACTCAGTTTGACCTGACCATTGGTGAAACGGCCGTCAATATCACGGGCAGTGAGCGTCAGGGAAGGTGCGAATAAGTCCGAGATGTGAGATCATCGTGTTGTAACCTGAACCCAGAATGAGTAACCGGATGAGCCAGCAACTGACTTTTGCCGACAGTGAGTTTTCCAGTAAACGCCGCCAGACCCGCAAAGAAGTTTTCCTTGGCAGAATGGATGACTTGCTTCCCTGGGACAAATTACTTGGCGTTATCGAGCCTGTGTATCCCAAGGCCGGTAATGGTCGCAGGCCCTATCCGCTGGAAACCATGCTGCGTATTCACTGCATGCAGCAATGGTACAACCTGAGCGATGAGGCCATGGAAGATGCCCTCTATGAAATCGCCTCCATGCGCCAATTTGCTCGCCTGTCACTGGATAAAGCCATTCCAGACCGCACTACCATCATGAATTTCCGGCATTTGCTGGAGCAGCATGAACTGGCCCGCAAAATCTTCAGTACCGTTAATCACTGGCTAGCAGAGTGTGGCGTTCTAATGACCCAGGGCACCTTGGTGGATGCCACCATCATTCAAGCCCCCAGCTCTACCAAAAACAAACACAACAGCCGTGATGAAGACATGCACCAGACCAAGAAAGGTAACCAGTGGTACTTCGGCATGAAAGCGCACATTGGCGTGGACGCCAAAAGTGGCCTGACCCACAGTCTGGTGACCACGGCGGCTAACGAGCACGACCTCAATCAGGTTGGCAAGTTACTGCATGGCGATGAAGAATTTATCTCAGCCGATGCTGGTTATCAGGGGGCCGAAAAGCGCGATGAGCTCAGCGATGTCAGCGCAGACTGGCTTATCGCCAAGCGTCCCGGCAAAGTGAATGCATTGAAGCAACACCCGCGCAAGAACAAGCTGGCCATCCGTTACGAATACCTGAAAGCGAGTATCCGAGCGAAGGTTGAGCATCCATTTCGGATAGTAAAATGTCAGTTTGGTTTCGTCAAAGCCAGGTACAAGGGGCTGGCTAAAAATGACAGTCAACTGGCGATGTTATTCACCCTGGCGAACCTGGTTCGAGTTGACCAATTGATACGGGCACAGGCGAGATCTACCTGAAATGAGGAAATTGGCCTGAAACAGGGCCAAAATCAGCCACGAAGAGACGATTTTGGGCTGAAAATTGGAAAATTGAGCCACAGGACGTCGATAAAGGACGGTTTGGGGCGTCATATCGGGAGCTGCGGACCACTTAATCGCAACTTCCTCAGGCCAAAACAATCAATGGAGGCCTGCCGGGGCCCGTTCTTCGCTGGAAAGAAGGTGACACCATTACCCTGAAGGTCAAAAACCGTCTTAATGAACAGACGTCCATTCACTGGCACGGCATTATTCTTCCGGCCAATATGGATGGTGTTCCGGGGCTGAGTTTTATGGGCATAGAGCCTGATGATACCTACGTTTACACCTTTAAGGTTAAGCAGAACGGGACTTACTGGTACCACAGCCATTCCGGTCTGCAGGAACAGGAGGGGGTATACGGTGCCATTATCATCGATGCCGGGGAGCCAGAACCGTTTACTTACGATCGTGAGCATGTGGTCATGTTGTCTGACTGGACCGATGAAAATCCTCACAGCCTGCTGAAAAAATTAAAAAAACAGTCGGATTACTACAATTTCAATAAACCAACCGTTGGCTCTTTTTTCCGCGACGTGAATACCAGGGGGCTGTCAGCCACCATTGCCGATCGGAAAATGTGGGCTGAAATGAAAATGAATCCGACTGACCTCGCGGATGTCAGTGGCTACACCTACACCTATCTCATGAACGGGCAGGCCCCGCTGAAAAACTGGACCGGACTGTTCCGTCCCGGTGAAAAGATACGCTTACGGTTTATCAACGGCTCGGCAATGACCTATTTCGATATCCGTATCCCCGGGCTGAAAATGACGGTCGTGGCTGCAGATGGCCAGTATGTAAACCCGGTTACCGTTGACGAATTCAGGATTGCCGTTGCCGAAACCTATGATGTCATTGTGGAGCCTCAGGGTGAGGCCTATACCATCTTCGCACAATCCATGGACAGGACCGGTTACGCTCGAGGGACACTGGCCACGAGAGAGGGGTTAAGTGCTGCCGTTCCCCCCCTCGATCCCCGTCCTCTGTTGACCATGGAAGATATGGGTATGGGGGGAATGGGACATGATATGGCAGGAATGGACCACAGCCAGATGGGAGGCATGGATAACAGCGGAGAGATGATGTCTATGGACGGTGCTGACCTTCCGGATAGCGGGACATCCTCCGCGCCCATGGATCACAGCAGCATGGCCGGTATGGATCATTCCCGGATGGCCGGAATGCCGGGTATGCAAAGTCATCCTGCGTCAGAAACGGATAACCCACTGGTTGATATGCAGGCGATGAGCGTCTCTCCGAAATTAAATGATCCGGGTATTGGTCTTCGAAATAACGGAAGAAAGGTTCTCACGTACGCGGATTTGAAAAGCCGCTTTGAGGATCCTGACGGACGTGAACCTGGCCGTACCATAGAACTGCATTTAACCGGCCACATGGAAAAGTTTGCCTGGTCATTTAACGGAATCAAGTTTTCAGATGCCGCACCGGTGCTGCTGAAATACGGTGAGCGGCTCAGGATCACGCTGATCAACGATACCATGATGACTCACCCCATTCACCTGCATGGTATGTGGAGCGATCTGGAAGATGAAAACGGTAATTTCATGGTTCGTAAACACACAATAGATGTTCCCCCTGGTACAAAACGCAGTTACAGAGTGACAGCAGATGCGCTTGGCCGCTGGGCGTATCACTGCCATTTGCTCTATCACATGGAAATGGGAATGTTTCGTGAAGTCCGGGTGGAGGAATGATGCGAATGAAGAGAAATTTGAAGGCCATACCTGTTCTGGTCGCCGGTTTGTTTACCTCACAGCTTTCTATTGCGGCGGGCTCCGTCTCTGCAGATCCCCACGCCGGGCACGACATGTCTGCCATGCAGATGCCAGCAGATGAGAATTTCACTGAGATGACGTCAATGGAGCCCATTGTAACTGAGAGCAGAACGCCAATTCCGCCTGTTACCGATGCCGACCGGAAGGCTGCATTCGGCAATTTACAGGGGCATGCGATTCACGACAGTGCGATTAATTATCTGGTTCTGCTGGATCAACTGGAATGGCAACGGTCGGATAACACCAACAATTTCAGCTGGAGTGTTAACAGCTGGATTGGAGGCGACACAGATCGGATTTGGCTAAAGAGTGAAGGTGAACGAAGCAATGGGGAAACGGAGGCGGCTGAAGCGCAGTTACTCTGGGGACATGCGGTTGGCCCATGGTGGGATTTGGTTGCGGGTGTCAGGCAGGATTTCAGACCTGCTTCTGCCCGGACCTGGGCTGCTGTCGGTTTTCAGGGGCTGGCACTCTATAATTTTGAGTCTGAAATTACGGGTTTTGTCAGTAATGGCGGAAAAGCAGCCCTTCGTCTGGGAGGAGAATACGACGTTTTACTGACTAACCGGCTCATACTCCAGCCATCCTATGAGGTGAATTTCTACAGTCAGGATGATGAATCGCGGGGTCGCGGCAGGGGACTGACTGACACAGAGCTGGGGCTCCGGCTGCGCTATGAAATACGCCGTGAGTTTGCACCCTATATAGGCGTTTCCTGGAATCAACTTTACGGGAAAACATCCGATATGGCGAAAAGAGAAGGTGAGAAAGACCATCAGGTAGTATTCCTGGCGGGAGCCAGAATCTGGTTTTAACGCACTGATATAAAACACTCAACTAAACAGGTAAATAAAATGTCGATTTTAAATAAAGCCATTCTTACAGGTGGCCTCGTTATGGGCGTTGCTTTCTCTGCTATGGCCCATCCGGAATTAAAAAGCTCTGTGCCACAGGCTGATTCAGCCGTAGCGGCCCCGGAAAAGATTCAGCTTAATTTCTCGGAAAATCTGACCGTGAAATTCTCAGGTGCAAAATTAACGATGACGGGTATGAAAGGCATGTCATCACATTCTCCGATGCCGGTCGCGGCAAAAGTGGCGCCAGGCGCTGACCCTAAATCGATGGTCATTATTCCGCGAGAGCCTTTACCCGCTGGCACTTATCGTGTTGACTGGCGCGCGGTTTCTTCAGATACGCACCCTATTACCGGTAATTACACCTTTACAGTGAAGTAATATTATGAACGACCTGATTATGATTGTTATTCGTTTTCTTCTTTATCTGGATTTGATGGTAATATTTGGATTGCCATTTTTTCAGATATATGGAATAAGCGGTGTCAGACATGAAACCTATAACCTGACTAATTTCAGGTCGTTTATAACTTTTGCTGTTGTTACAGGCATCATTCTTACTGGCATTAATATGCTCCTGGTATCTAATGCCATGAGTGGAGTAACTGACCTCAGAGAATTATCCATCCATGTTATCGAGATGGTGATAGAAGAAACTGATGTGGGTATTAGCTGGATTGTCAGGCTCTGTGCCCTGTTTACCACACTCGGTGCTTTGTTCCTTTACACTAATAAGAGAGTATTGTCCTGCCTGCTGATGACGATGAGTGGGGGCGTGGCGCTGGCTACACTTGCCTGGGGAGGACACGCCGTTATGCATGACGGTCTGCATTACTATCTCCATTTACTGAGCGATCTGACCCATCTCGGCGCTGCAGGTGCCTGGACAGGTGCTCTGGTTGCATTTGCTATCCTGCTGATGCGCAGAAACGAGCATAATGCACAGAGCGTCATTGTGATATCTGACTCCCTGGCAAAATTTGCCACGGCAGGAACGGTGATTGTTGTAGCCCTGATCCTGAGTGCGCTGGTCAACTATCTGTATATTGCTGAGGGTAACTTAACTCCCTTATTCAACAGTTCCTGGGGGAGGATATTGCTTGCCAAGACGGCTCTGTTTGTTCTGATGCTTCTTCTGGCTGCAGCAAACCGGTTTCACCTGGGTCCCCGGCTTGAAGTTATGGTCAGGGAAGGGAATTATGATCGCAGCGTTGCCCTGATGCGAAACAGCATCCTGACAGAATTCGTTGTTGCGATTATCATTCTGGGCGCCGTAGCGTGGCTCGGAATGCTTGCTCCGTCTCAGGTCAGCTAGGGGACAGCCAAAGCTCATGCGTGAGATTTTTACTTTCATATCAGCGAGTTGACCATGCAGCGTATTTTAATCGTTGAAGACGAACAAAAAACAGGTCGTTACCTGCAGCAGGGACTGGTTGAGGAAGGCTATCAGGCCGATCTCTTTAATAATGGCCGCGATGGTCTCGGGGCCGCGTCGAAGGGACAGTATGATTTGATAATACTGGACGTGATGCTGCCTTTCCTCGACGGGTGGCAAATCATCAGCGCACTGAGGGAGTCCGGGCACGAAGAACCGGTCCTGTTTTTAACCGCAAAGGACAACGTGCGGGACAAAGTGAAAGGACTGGAGCTTGGCGCAGATGACTACCTGATTAAGCCCTTTGATTTTACGGAGCTGGTTGCACGTGTAAGAACCCTACTGCGCCGGGCACGCTCGCAGGCCGCAACAGTCTGCACCATCGCCGATATGACCGTTGATATGGTGCGCCGGACCGTGATCCGTTCGGGGAAGAAGATCCATCTCACCGGTAAAGAATACGTTCTGCTTGAGTTGCTGCTGCAACGCACCGGAGAAGTGTTACCCAGGAGTCTTATCTCGTCCCTGGTCTGGAACATGAATTTTGACAGTGATACGAATGTGATTGATGTCGCCGTGAGACGTCTGAGAAGTAAAATTGATGATGACTTTGAGCCAAAACTGATCCATACCGTTCGCGGTGCCGGATATGTCCTGGAGATCAGAGAAGAGTGAGGTTCAAAATTTCCCTGACCACACGCCTGAGCCTGATTTTTTCTGCGGTGATGCTTACGGTATGGTGGTTATCAAGTTTTATCCTGATTAGCACCCTTAATGGCTATTTCGATAATCAGGACCGCGATTTTCTGACAGGTAAACTTCAGCTCACCGAAGAGTTTCTTAAAACAGAGACGTTCAGGAACAAAACGGATATTAAGTCATTATCAGAAAAAATAAACGATGCGATGGTGGGGCACAATGGCTTATTCATTTCTATAAAAAACATGGAAAATGAAAAAATTGTTGAACTCTATGCCAAAAATTCTGTTGTTCCAGCGGTCCTGCTTAATAAGTCGGGTGATATTCTCGACTATATGATCCAGACGGAAGAAAATAACACCGTGTACCGCAGTATCTCGCGGCGGGTTGCCGTGACGCCGGAACAGGGTAAAAGCAAACATGTCATCATTACGGTTGCCACGGATACTGGGTATCACACCCTGTTTATGGACAAACTCAGTACCTGGCTGTTCTGGTTCAATATCGGTCTGGTCTTTATTTCTGTTTTTCTGGGCTGGCTGACCACACGTATTGGTCTGAAACCGCTACGGGAAATGACCAGTCTGGCTTCCTCCATGACCGTACACAGCCTGGATCAGCGTCTAAATCCCGATCTGGCTCCGCCGGAAATCTCTGAGACCATGCAGGAGTTCAATAATATGTTTGATCGCCTGGAGGGGGCATTCCGGAAACTGTCAGATTTCTCGTCTGACATCGCGCATGAGCTGCGCACACCAGTCAGTAATCTGATGATGCAGACGCAGTTTGCACTGGCTAAGGAAAGGGATGTTTCGCATTACCGCGAAATTTTATTCGCTAACCTGGAAGAACTGAAAAGGTTGTCACGAATGACCAGTGACATGCTTTTTCTGGCACGTTCAGAGCATGGTCTGCTGCGGCTGGATAAACATGATGTGGATCTGGCAGCCGAACTGAATGAATTACGTGAGTTGTTCGAGCCCCTGGCAGACGAAACAGGAAAGACAATCACGGTTGAAGGAGAGGGCGTTGTTGCCGGAGACAGCGATATGCTCCGACGTGCTTTCAGTAACCTGCTTTCCAATGCAATCAAGTATTCTCCCGATAACACCTGTACAGCGATACACCTTGAGCGTGACAGTGACTGTGTGAACGTGATGATTACGAATACGATGTCCGGCCAGGTTCCCGCTAATCTGGAACGTTTGTTTGACCGGTTCTATCGCGCAGACTCATCAAGGTTCTACAACACGGAAGGCGCGGGGCTGGGATTATCAATTACAAGGTCGATCATTCATGCTCACGGCGGCGAGCTGTCAGCAGAACAGCAGGGGCGTGAAATTGTGTTCAAAGTGCGCCTGTTAATGGATTAATCCCGTTGTTCAGGAGAAACCTGGAAGGTGACAAAATTGTCATCATTCAGTCACGCGATAAACAGAGGCGGTTTTTTATAATTATTCATAAATCAGGAGCAGCGTGATAACACAATCACCTGGTTCCTGGAGTGATGATTAACCCGCCCTGAGATCAACTGCTTTCTCTGTTATAAGCCATTGATTGTTTGGGTATGTAAACACCGGAGACCCAACCATGAAAAAGATTCTCGTATCATTTGTTGCCATTATGGCTGCCGCTTCATCTGCCATGGCTGCAGAGACAATGAACATGCATGACCAGGTAAATAATGCACAGGCACCTGCCCACCAGATGCAGTCATCTGCTGAAAAAAGTGCAATTCAGGGAGACAGCATGACAATGATGGATATGAGCAGTCACGATCAGGCCGCAATGTCCCATGACATGATGCAAAACAGCAATTCTGCTGCCCACCAGGACATGGCTGAAATGCATAAAAAAATGATGAAAGCTAAACCCGGAGCTACCAACGAAACAGCAAAGTCATTTTCTGAAATGAGCGAGCATGAGAAGGCCGCAGCTGTACATGAGAAGGCGAATAATGGTCAGTCTTCCGTTGTTCACCAGCAGCAGGCTGATAAGCATCGCAGTCAGATCACCCAGAATTAACCCGCAGCTCCACTTGTTAGACCCTCATTTGACGCCGAAGTCACTGGCTTACGCTCCCGTCCGGGAGCGTTTTTTTTCCCATATATCAAACTTTAACTCTGAAGAGGTGGAAGTATCTGACCAACACTGTCACGTAACGCCAGATAACTACAAAAACACCTTTTTCCTCCTGTAAATTGCAGTTCCTGCAAGAACATCAAGGCATAATGTTGGAACAGCGTGTGATACACACTTAGCATCATGTTTTGTATGTGTTTTTTTAAAACTTTACAACTTTAAAGTCTTTTTCAGGTTAAAGGATACAACTTTAATGTCTCTACACAGCTGAGGGTAAATGACAAGCGGGCGCGGTCATTCATCATTGCATTTCAGGGGCTGACGGCGACGTCAGTCAGGTATACAACGTCCAGAATATTGCTGGCGGCCACGGTTCCCATCTTGATGTATGACGCTGCGCTGACGCCGCCAATATGCGGCGAAATGATGACGTTATCGACGGTCTGCCACAGGTTCGGGGCGGTCAGTGGCTCGCTGGTAAAGCTGTCGAGTGCCGCGCTGTGCAAGGTTCCATCCTTCAGCGCGTGTAACAGGGCTTCATCGTTAACCAACCCGCCGCGCGCTGTGTTCACCAGAATCGCGTTACGTTTACAGTGCGCGAGCGTGTCTGCGTTGATCATTCCTCTGTTGTCGTCAGTGAGCGGACAATGCAATGAGATAACATCGGCACGGGATAAAAGGTCGGGTAAGGTGTTTGCCCGTTCACAACCAGAAGGCATCGTTTTAGCGTAAGGATCATACGCCACAATCTGCATGCCGAATGCCTGCCCCACCAGCGCAACCCGCGAGCCAATCGCCCCCAGACCGATAAGCCCCAGCGTCATGCCTTCCAGCTCGATAGATTTGTGCGTGGCTTTATCCCAGTGCCCGTCGCGCAGGCGTTTATCAAGGGTGACCACGGATTTGGCACAGGCAAGGATCAATGCCCAGGTATGTTCTGCAACCGCTGCCGCATTGGCACCGGGGGCGGAACGAACGGCGATATTACGCGCCGCTGCCGCTGGCTGGTCTATCACGTCAATGCCGCTTCCGTGTTTCGATATAACCTGTAATGCAGGGGCTGCATCCATGATCCTTGCGGTTATTTTGCCGTAACGCACCAGGATGGCCACAGGATTGTGCCGTTCGCACAGCGTAACCAGCTGATCTTCTGTGGGCTGGTGACCGGCATACACCACGTCAAAGTCTCGCAGCATGTTGACAGCCTGGTCCGCCAGGTCGCATCCCGTGACCAGTACAACGCGTTTGTCTTCCATTACAGCGTCTCCCCGTCAGATAACATGCCTGCCTTACGCAGCGCGTCGTTAAGCCAGTGTGGACGTAAATCGCCCTCACGAATAGCAGCAATACGTCGGGTCTCTGTTTCGAGTTTCCCTTTGGCCATGGCGATAACGGCCTGCACTTCATCACGCGGGATCACCACCACGCCGTCGATATCCGCGACCACCAGATCCCCGGCTCGTACCGTTGCACCAGCGATAGAGATGGGGTGATTAACCCGGCCAGGAATGGATTTTGTCGGGCCACAGGGGTTAAGACCGGCGGCGAAGACGGGGTAGTGCCCTTTACTCAGGGTATCGGCATCACGTACCGCCCCGTCAATGATGATGCCCGCAATACCGCTTGCCTGGGCCTGCGTCGCCATAATCTCACCGAGCAGCGCACAGGTCAGGTCGCCTTTCCCGTCAACAACCAACACATCGCCAGGCTGTGCTACGGCCATTGCGGCATGGATGGCCAGATTATCTCCCGGGCGCACCTCCACGGTGACTGCCGGGCCCGCAACGGCCATGTGAGGCGCGAGCGGTTTGATACGACCATGGAGTGTACCGCGGCGACCGGCAACATCCGCCAGAATGGCGGCCTGATACTCGGCAGCCTGGTGAACCTGTTCAGCCGATACGCGTTCGACCTGACGATTAATCAATGATTTTTCAGAAACGGACATATATGCCTCCATATTGTTTTACTGTGTACAATGCAGGTGTACAATACAAAACAACTATAGCGGTGTTACTTTCCCATTAGCCAGATCTGCGATGGCGTTTGTGATGTAAACACGAAGTGACTCACAAAAATTGAGGTACACTCACTGCCGAGCAGAAAAGGAGATGATGATGGGTAACGAAGGCGTTGTAGCGGTCGAAAAGGCGCTGGCTTTACTGGATTGCTTCCGTCCCGGCGATGAGAGCCTGACGCTGACCGCGCTGGCGCAGCTATCGGGTTATCACAAAACCACGGTTTACCGGTTAATGAATTCGCTTGAGCGAATGAACTATGTCGTCAGGCATGATGACGGCAATTATGCGCTTGGCCCACGTCTGCTTTACCTTGGCAAACTTTATGAACAATCTTTCCATCTTTCCCGGGTGGTGCAGCCTGAGCTTCAGGCGTTATCACAGGCCTCTCAGGAGAGCGCCAGCTGGTATGTGTTAGAAGGCGGGCAACGTCTGTGCCTGTTCCGGGCAGAAGCATCGCACGGGTTGCGTCACAGCAATCTGCCGGGTACTCAGTTTCCGCTGGACGATTCTGCCATCAGTAAAGTGCTTCGCCACTGGGGCCTTAATGACGCGCTGCCAGAGGGGGAGCCCGCTGTTCCGCTCTATACCGCAGGCGCCCGTGACCCGCATACTGCGGCGTTCGCAATGCCCGTCTTCGGCGTCAATGACAAGCTGATTGCGGCGCTGGCGTTGACCGGGCCCATCTCCAGACTGACTGAAGATCGCCGTGAACAGGGGATCAGCCAGCTAATGCATGCCACCGCCAGCCGCCTGTCACAGAAAATGGGGGCCAGTAAGCCTTTTTGCCAGCAGTTTTATGGGGAAACGCAGGATACTGCGGAAGAGAGTCTCTAAGCATAAAGCGGGACGTGCGTCCCGCTTTTGTTATGTCTAATGGGTGACCTGCTTTTCATGCAACTGAGCATTGCGGGCCTGGCGTCCCATCACCAATACCGCGATACCCCCCGTGACGCATAACGCCGCCAGAGGAAGCATGGCCAGCGTGTGGCTACCCGTCCGTTCGTTGATAATACCGTAAGCGTTGACCATCACCGCACCGCCGATAAGGTTAGCGATGGCGCCAATTGCAGCCAGGCCCGCAGCCGCCGACGTGCTGCTCATCCAGCCTGACGCCAGCGCCCAGAAAGGCCCCTTCATTGAATACGCCCCTATCAGCATGATGCTCAGGATAACAATGGTGGCGGAAAGAGAGACGCTGACAAAGGCGGCAAATACGCCTGCGGCAATAATGAAAAGGGTCAGAGCGGTATGCCAGCGGCGTTCGTTGGTTCGGTCCGAACTGCGTCCCCACACAATCATCAGTACGGATGCCAGACCGTAAGGAATGGCGTTGAACAGACCCGTCTCCAGATTATCAAGGTGGAACGATTTCAGCAGCTGCGGTGACCAGACGCTGATGGTGGTGCCCGCTGATGACGCGCCTGCGTAAATCAGCGCCAGCAGCCAGATTTGACGATGCCTGAGCAACTGCCATGTCGTCTGGTGTCCGATATTTTTTTGCTGTTGACGCTCGGTTTCAAGCGTCGTTTCCAGCCATTTTTTCTGTTCCGCGTTAAGCCAGTTAGCCTGGTGCTGACGATCGCGAAGAACAAACCAGGCGGCAATACCCAGCAGGACGGCGGGTAAACCTTCAATGATAAACAGCAGATGCCAGCCGCGCAGACCCAGCCATCCATCCAGCGACAGAATCAACCCGGACAGCGGCGAGCCAATAAAATTGGCCAGCGGGATCGCGACCATAAAGGACGCGATAATTCGCGCACGGTAGCGGGAAGGGATCCACCAGGTCAGAAAGAGTACGACGCCGGGGAAGAAGCCCGCCTCCGCGGCACCCAGCAGAAAACGCACGATATAAAGCGACGTCGTGTTTTGTACCAGTGCCATACACATGGATACCACCCCCCAGCTGATCATAATGCGGGGGATCCACAGACGTGCGCCAACTTTCTGCATTGCCAGATTGCTTGGAACTTCAAACAGAAAATACGCCACGAAATAGAGGCTACTGGCGAAGCCAAATGCCGCTTTGCTGAGACCGAGATCCTCATTCATCTGTAGCGAAGCCATGCCGATATTGCCGCGATCGATAATGGAGACCAGATAACTGACTATCAGAAACGGGAGGATACGCCAGATCACCTTGCGCATAGTCTCTCTTTCTATGTCCTCAGTGGCGGCAGTGCCATTACGAATATGTCTGTCATGTGTTCCTCGCAGGGTCTGTTCTTGGTTTTATCAGGTACAACTCGGTTTTATTAAACAAAACCACTATAGCGTCGGCGCCTTCTTTTTATCCAGTTAATGGAAGGTTTAAATGATGTAAATAAGACGTGACTCACAGTTAACGGGCTTTACCTCGTGAGCCTAAACGACAGATGCGCCACCCCCCGTTGTGAGGTAAAGTACACACCTTGCGCAGCCAAAGAGCTGCGGTTTTGTGGGGTATAGGCGAATAACACGCTCCCCCATTCTCACTTCTGGTTTACGCCAGCCTGCATGGTGTTGTGTTTTGTCTTCTTAAAAGGGTTGTCTATGTCTGCTGCTCATCTCGGTTTCCCGACGGAAACCGTTGTTGTCTTTGTGGTGATGGCCGTTGGGGCGATGTTTATCGACCTCTTCATGCACCGTCACGATAAACCGATCTCGCTGAAAAGCGCGGCCTTGTGGTCCATCTTCTGGGTCATGATGGCGATGGCGTTTGCTGGCTTCTTATACGTGCACCACGGCGCGGAGATGGCCAGTCTGTTCCTCACCGGCTATGCACTGGAAGAGGTGCTCTCCGTCGACAACCTGTTTGTGATGATGGCGATCTTCGCCTGGTTCGGCGTGCCGGATAAGTATCGTCACCGCGTGCTCTACTGGGGCGTGCTGGGGGCGATTGTGTTCCGCGGTATTTTTGTTGCCATCGGCACCAGCCTGCTAAGCCTGGGGCCATACGTTGAGGTGATTTTTGCGCTGGTCGTCGGCTGGACCGCGGTGATGATGCTGAAACGCAATGAAGAGAGTGATGAAGTCGAGGATTACTCCAACCATCTGGCGTACCGCCTGGTAAAACGCTTCTATCCGGTCTGGCCAAAAATCAGCAGCCACGCGTTTATCCTGACCCAAAAAGAGGTGGACGCCGAGCTGGAGAAGCCTGAAAACAAGGATGTGATGGTAGGTCGTGTGAAGAAGGCGAAGCGCTACGCGACGCCGCTGCTGCTCTGCGTGGCGGTGGTAGAGCTGTCCGACGTGATGTTCGCCTTCGACTCCGTTCCCGCGATCATTGCCGTCAGCCGCGAGCCGCTGATTATCTACAGCGCCATGATGTTCGCAATCCTCGGCCTGCGTACCCTCTACTTCGTGCTGGAAGCGCTGAAGCAGTATCTGGTGCATCTTGAGAAAGCGGTAGTGTTACTGCTGTTCTTCGTGGCGTTCAAGCTGGGGCTGAATGCGACCGATCACTTCTGGCATCACGGTTATAACATCGGTGCCACGGCAAGCCTGTTTGTGGTGCTGGGGGTACTGGCGCTGGGGATTATTGCGAGCGTGATGTTCCCGGGAAAACGTGAGACCTGATGTACTGCTTTTCTCCCTCTCCCTGTGGGAGAGGGCCGGGGTGAGGGCACCAGGCCGCACCTAACCCTTAATCGGTGAATTTCGGCGCTTGCGCGGATGATGGAAATGGCGCCAGTGCGGATCCTGCGCCGCCGCCAGCAGCTCGTGGTCGCCACGCGTGTCGCCCCAGGCGCGCAGGTGATATGCGTTCAGATCGCCATACACCTTTTCCAGCCTCGCCACTTTCTGCGCGCAGCGGCAGTTGTTACCGGTGATCCGCCCGGTCAGCTTGCCGTCTTTCACTTCCAGTTGCGTGCCAATCAGCTTAATGCCGAGCTTATCGGCCCACGGCTGCAATACCAGCGCCGGGGAGGCGGAGCAAATCGTCACTTCCGCACCGGAATTAACTTCGTTGGCGACAGCCATGACCCCTTCCGGGCGCATCAGCTTGTTCCAGTATTTTTCACAGAAGGCCTCTGCCTGCTGACGTAACCAGTGCTCATCCACCCCCGTCAGGAAGGTTTTGATCAACACCTCTTTCAGCTCATCACGCGTCAGCTTGCGACGCACGCAGTGCAGCGTAGGCAGGGCCATGCGCACCAGGCGACCCGCAAAGTAGCGCTTGCCAAAGGCAAAGCGCAGGAACGGAATAAAACTGTCGTGGTGCGTCAACGTACCATCAAAGTCAAAGACAGAGAGCACGCTGGACTTCGCCACGGCTTCGTCGGCAATCATATTGGTCATAAATACGTCTTAGCTGAAATACACATTCTGTTCACTAGTTTACCTGCTTTACCTTCACAGTCCTTCTATCCGATCTCATTTTTTCTCGAACCTGTGGGCTGACGGGTCAAACTATGTCATCCACCACGCCACCGTCAACGCGCAGCGCCGCGCCGGAAGTCGCGGAGGCCTGCATGGAACAGACATACACCACCATATTCGCCACTTCTTCTACCGTTGCGGCGCGCTGAATAACCGAGCTGGGGCGATTCTCCATCACGAACGCTTTCGCCAGCTGCTCCAGCGATTTGCCGGTTCTCTCCATCTCGTCTTTCATCATTGCGGCAAAACCGTCCGACATTGTCGGGCCCGGCAGCACGCTGTTCACCGTGACGCCGCTGCCTGCCACGAACTTCGCCAGACCGCGCGCCAGCGAGAGCTGGGCGGTTTTTGTCACGCCATAGTGGATCATATCCGCAGGAATATTGCAGGCCGATTCTGACGAGATAAACACTACCCGACCCCAGCCTTTTTGTACCATACCGGGCAGCAGGGCACGGGAGAGGCGCACGCCGGACATCACGTTGGTTTGCCAGTAGCGTTCCCAGGTCTCGTCGTCGGTGGAATAAAAATCCTGCTGGCCATAGATCCCGGCGTTATTCACCAGAATATCGACGTGCGTGGCGACCCTGAGTAGTTCGTCAACGCCCTCCTGCGAGCTCAGGTCGGCGATGGCGGCACGGACCTGTACGCCTGGCACCACCTGCTGGAGCGCCTGAATGCCTTTGTTCACCGAGTCGACGCTGCGCCCGTTGACGATCACTTCCGCACCGCTCTCCGCCAGTCCGCGGGCGATGGCAAACCCAATACCGCCGGTGGACGCGGTCACCAGCGCTACTTTCCCCGTTAAATCGATTTTCATCGTTCACTCCTTGTCGTTTTATGGTTCAAAACTTAAAGCGTAGCAGTTGACGATGACGGCTCCTGTTTAAAAAGGCGCAACAGCGTCTCAACCTGCTCGTCCAGCGGGCTGAGGGAGCGTTTAACGATGAGGTGCAGCGGCGTGGCGCGTCGAACGCCGTGGCTGAGGGGCAGGATTTTGAGGATGCCCTGCTGGAGCGGGGTCTGAATGCGTTCTTCCGGTAACCAGCCATATCCAACCTGATACATCACTGCTTCGATCGCGGCATCGATGGTGGAGAATGTCCACGACTCCCCGGTGGGGCGAACGGTGGGCTGGCTGTCTGCGATCTGAATGCGCGGCCACGGTCGAAGCATCTCGTCGTTAAGCGGTGTATCCAGCGCAAACAGCGGGTGCGCGTGATGCGCGACGGCAACAAAATCGATATTCATCAGCCATTCGCCCAGGCCGGTAATGTCCTGGCGGCGGGTTAAGACCATCACGTCGGCCTCATCATTGAGCGCATCTGCGCGGCTGTTTTCCAGCACCTCGGTAAGCCGCACCTGCGTTTGCGGGTACAGCTGCTGAAACTGGCGCAAAATCGCGAACAGCCGGCTGCGCGGAAAAATACTGTCTACCATCAGGTCGATACGGGTTCGCATCCCGCTGCGCAGGGTCGCAGCGCGCGTTTCAACATAGGCGAAGGCTTTCAGCAGCGGTTTAACCTGGTTCAGCAACAGCTCACCCGCCGGGGTCAGCACGGCACGGCGTCCCTCTGTCATCAGGAGCGCTACGCCCAGCCGCTCCTGCAAAAGCGACAGGTTATAGCTGACCGAGGACTGGCTGCGATGGGTCTCTTCCGCCGCCTTAGCGAAGCTGCCAGCCTCGATGACTCTTTCCAGCAAGGCCCACTGTTCGAGCGTCGTCTTGTGCATGATTAATCTAAATTTTGGATGAATTTGATTCAAACATAGCGTTATTCATTCATTTTTTGAAGGGGTACGATCGTCTCATCAAAACAAAGGAGACATCTTATGAGCACCTTCGATAAACATGATTTAAGCGGCTTCGTCGGCAAACATCTGGTATATACCTACGACAATGGCTGGAACTACGAAATTTACGTTAAAAACGAGAACACGCTCGACTACCGTATTCACAGCGGTCTGGTGGGCAATCGTTGGGTGAAAGATCAGCAGGCCTACATTGTCCGTGTTGGGGAAAGCATCTATAAAATTTCCTGGACGGAGCCAACCGGTACCGACGTGAGCCTGATTGTGAACCTGGGCGACCGCCTGTTCCACGGCACCATCTTCTTCCCACGCTGGGTCATGAATAATCCGGAAAAAACCGTCTGCTTCCAGAACGATCACATTCCGCTGATGAACAGCTACCGTGATGCCGGGCCAGCGTATCCAACCGAAGTGATTGATGAATTTGCGACGATTACTTTTGTACGCGACTGCGGTGCGAATGACGATAGCGTTATTGCGTGTGTTGCCAGCGAGTTGCCAAAAAACTTTCCTGATAATTTAAAATAAGCTTAGCAACGCGTTAAATGCACAACGGCCATTTCGGTTTTAACCCGAATGGCCGTTTTTTATGCTGCAGAAATACCGGAGTAAGTCACCGATTCCGCCGTTAAGGTGAAAGGCGTAGGAGTACAGACCGCCAGGCTCAGCGAGCCGAAGCGCAGCTGGCTGACCGGGAGCGACTGGGCGGTGCTGTCAATGCTGACAATCTGCCACGCGCTGCCGCCACGCTGTTTGACGATCGCCTCTTTGCGCGTCCAGATGCGCCAGAATGCGGAAAGCTGTTCTTCCGGCGCTTCACGCTCCAGCTCGTCATGCTCGGTGAGGCTGAAAACGGCATTCGCCAGCGCCTGCCAGTTCTCCCGCGGGCGGATCACTTCGATATCGCAGCCAACCTCGCCTTCATCGCTTATCAGCATGGCAATGTCGTCCCCGCTGTGGCTCAGGTTAAACCACAGCGGATGGCCGTTAGCGAAGGCCGGTTTTCCCTGCTCGCCGTAGATTATCTCGGGAAGCGGTGAGGGGGATAAAGTTCTGGCGAGCAGCGTCCGGCCTGCAAGCCAGGAAGCGTATCGCGCACCCTGAGGTGCCATGTCTGCGAGCGTTGACGCCAGCGGGTCCGCGCTAAGGGTGGAGATCTTTCCCAGTACAAACTGGTACATAGTTACGCCCAGCGTTTAATGATTATCGAGGTATTAATGCCGCCAAAGGCAAAGTTATTGCTCTGAATAAATTCGCAATCAATCGGGCGGGTTTCCCCCATAATATAATCTAAAGCGCCGCATTGCTCATCCGGTTGTCTTAAATTGAGCGTCGGCGTGAACCAGCCCTCCCGCATCATATGCAGACTCAGCAAGGCTTCCAGCGCGCCGCAGGCACCCAGGGTATGGCCGAAATAGCTCTTTAAGGATGAGATGGGCACGCTGTCGCCGAAAATAGCGGCGGTCGCCTGACTCTCGGCGATATCCCCGCGATCGGTTGCCGTGCCGTGGGCAGAAATGTAGCCAATGTCCTGAGGGCTAAGGCCCGCCATCGCCAGCGACTGCTCCATACACACCTGCATGGTTTCACGCTGGGGCTGGGTGATGTGCGCCGCATCGCAGTTGGTGGCAAAGCCCACGATCTCGCCATAGATTGTCGCCCCGCGTGCTCTGGCGTGATCCAGCGCTTCCAGCACCAGCGTGCCCGCCCCTTCGCCAATCACCAGGCCATCGCGCTGAACGTCAAACGGCGACGGCGTGGTTTTGGGCGCGTCGTTACGCTGGCTGGTGGCAAACAGGGTATCGAAAACCGCCGCTTCCGACGGGCACAGCTCTTCCGCGCCGCCTGCCACCATCACGGTCTGGTAGCCGTGACGAATCGCTTCCCAGGCGTAGCCAATCGCCTGGCTGCCAGAGGTACAGGCGCTTGAGGTGGGGATCACCCGTCCGCGCAGGCCAAAGAACAGTCCGGTATTCACCGCCGTGGTGTGCGGCATCATCTGCACGTAGGTGGTGCCGGTGATGTTGTGGGTGTGCTTTTCGGTGAGCATGGAGGCAAACTCGCTGACCGGCCCGGTGCTGCCCGTCGACGAGCCGTAGGCGATGCCGGTCTGACCGTTGGTCAGCACCGCGTTGTCGATCAGTCCCGCCTGCTCCAGCGCCAGCTCGGTGGCGCGGGTTGAGAGCAGCGACACGCGGCCCATAGCGCGAATGCGCTTACGGGTATAGTGAGCGGGCAGAGTGAAATCTTCAATCGGCGCGGCGAGCAGGGTTTGCAGGCCGTCATACGCCTGCCACTCCGTCATGGTACGTACCGCATTTTCATACTCGCGCAGACGGCGCGAGATGGTCGGCCAGTCCTCGCCGAATGCGGTGATGCCGCCCATGCCCGTAATCACTACCCGGCGGGTCATAGCATGCCTCCGTTGATCGATATCACCTGTCGCGTCACATAGCCTGCTTTATCCGACATCAGGTAGCTCGCCAGCCCGGCGACCTCCTCGGCCTGGCCCATACGCTGCATCGGGATCATCGACATCGCCGCGTTCAGCGCGGCTTCATCCATCTCGATCATACCGGTATCAATCAGCCCCGGCGCGATGCAGTTGACGGTGATTTTGCGTTTTGCCAGCTCGGTGGCGAGCGCTTTGGTGGCGCCGATGATCCCGGCTTTCGCCGCGCTGTAGTTCACCTGCCCACGGTTGCCCATAATGCCTGACACCGACGACAGGGTGATGATCCGCCCGCCCTTGCGGGTGCCGATCATCGGCATAATGCAGGGATGAATGACGTTATAAAAACTGTCGAGATTGGTGTGGATCACGCTGTCCCAGTCATCGTCGCTGAGCGCCGGAAATGCGCCGTCGCGGGTAATACCGGCGTTACTGACCACGCCATACCACGCGCCGTGGTCAGCGATCGCCTGTTCCAGCACCGTACGGCACTGCTCGCGGTTGCCCACGTCAAAGGTGAGTAAACGGCCCGCGCCGCCTGCCTGGACAATCGCCTCCAGCGTCTCCTGCGCGCCCGCTTCATCACGATGGTAATGCACGCCGACGGTGAAACCGTCCGCCGCAAGCTGAAGGGCGATAGCGCGGCCAATGCCTTTGCTGGCGCCGGTGACCAGTACGGATCTCATGATGGTGTTCCCTGGTTAAAAAGTGTGGTTAATTCTTCCTCGCTCGGCTGGAAGGTGTTCACGCGGCCCGTGGCGAGGGAAATATTATCCGCATGAATGGTGCACTCGAAGCTGCCAAAGCGCTCATCCTGCATCAGACGTTCGATGGTGATGGTCAGCGTGCAGCCTGCGGCAAAATGCCCTGCGTCGCATACCAGCTCGCGCGCGCCCAGCACCATACCCAGCGCACAGTGCGGCAGCCCTTTTTGCATCCGGTGCCATTCAGACCAGACGCCCACGGTCTGAGCCATCAGCTCCAGCGCAAACCAGCCGGGCAGGTTGCCGCCTGCGTCCAGAAACGGCGCCAGAACGCCCCGATCGTTCACCGTCACGTTGCAAACGGCGCGGTCATCGGTGACGCTTTCCACGCTCTCAAGCAGCAGCATCGGCGTGTCGTGAGGAAGATAATCCCCGGGTGGTAAGTAGCGCATCATACTCTCCCCAGCAGAAGGCTGGCGTTGTTGCCGCCAAACGCGAAAGAGTTTGACAGGATCACTGGTTTATTCAGCGGTGCGCTCTGGTGCAGTAGGCCGAAGGCGGGCAGGGTGTCGTCCGGCGCGTAGCGGGAAAAATCCTGCGGCGGCAGCGGCAGGTCTCGGGTCAGGATCAGCCAGCTCAGGGCGGCCTCGGTGATCCCGGCGGCACCCAGCGTGTGGCCGGTAAGATGTTTCGTGGAGCTGCACGGCACGCGGTCGCCAAAGAGATCGTGGATCACCTGCGCCTCAATGCGATCGTTCAGCGGCGTGGCGGTGCCGTGCAGGTTGATATAACCGACGTCCGCCGCCGTCATGCCCGCCTCGTTCAGCGCCTGGGTGATGGCGCGGATCGCCCCTTCGCCCTGCGGATGTGGGGCGGAAATATGGTACGCATCGCTGGATTCCCCCGCGCCCAGCAGCGCAATCTCGCCCGGCTCGCGGGTCAGTACCATCAGTGCTGCCGCTTCGCCAATGGTGATCCCCCGACGGTTGCGGCCAAACGGTTCGCACAGGGTCGGGGAGAAGGATTCCAGGCTGTTGAAGCCGTTGACCGGCATTCGGCTCAGGCTGTCGGCCCCGCCGACGATGACGACGTCCACCAGACCGGCGTCGATCAGGCGACGGCCGCTGATGATCGCCCGTGCGCTGGAGGAGCAGGCGGTCGAGATGGTATACGCCGGGCCGTCCAGCGCAAGCCAGCTGGCGAGAAAGCGCGACGGATCGCCCAGCTCCTGCTGCGGATATTGCCACTGCGGACTGCGCTCGCCGTTCTGCGCGCGGCGCACGTACTCATCACCCTCGTCCAGTCCGGAGGTGCTGGTGCCCAGCACCACCGCCACGCGGTCGCGCCCCACGCGCGCAATGGCCGCATCGACGGCGGGCCGGATTTGCGCCAGCGCCGCCAGCAGCAGCTGGTTGTTGCGACTTCGATGCGCAGAAAAAGACCCGGGAACAGGGGGAAGATCACCCTCCACCCCGCCCAGCACGGCCTCGGGTAAGCCCTGTAGCCAGCCCGCACGCTGGCGCATCCCGGGGGCCACGCCAGCGTTCAGGTTTGCCGCTATTTCATCAGCCGAGTTGCCGAGCGCGTTGACCATGCCAACGGCAGAAAGGTAAATCATCTCAGTCACCCAGATATTGAATGGTGATGTGGTAGTGAAAAGCGTGCTGCACAATGCTAATCGGTTCGCGCCTGCCGTTACGGTTCAGGTAGGCAATTTCCGTGACCAGTTTGCCATCGGGGTTGCGCAGTTCGCGTCTGGTGTCAGTATCGTTCAGCGTCCAGCCTTTCGGCAACTGCGGCTGCCAGGCGCTGAGCGGCCAGTGGCTCAGCATCACGTCGGCCAGCACCTGGCTGGCGGGCGGCAGCTGCGGCATCACAACCGACTGCTCGGTGTGGATCCCGGTGTCGTCGTAGGTGGCGAGGAACAGGCGGATCCCGACGGAGGAGAGGCCGGCAAGCGTCACTTTATCGCCATCGGCGTTCAGCATCACCAGCAGCGACTGGGTCTGGCCTTTAAAACTGCCGGTAAGCAACTGCTGCGCGCGGATGGCAGGCGTGATGCCCGGCGGTGGCAGCGTGACGCGGGTGCCGGGCTGGAGCCAGGCCTGAGGGCGCGCGTCATCGCGGTTCGTCGTATGGCTACACCCCGCCAGCAACAGGGCCATCATCACTGCCGCCAGGCGAATGAAACGGGTCATGGTAAGTTCTCTTTGTTAGTCGGCATCGCCAGCGGGGCGAGCAGGAACGCGGTGAAGATACCGCTCACCAGCACAATGCCAAAGCTGCTGATGGCCTGAGTGGTGCTGAACACCAGCATTCCCAGCGTCAGCAGGGTGGTCATCATGGCGAGGGTAATCGCCAGCATGGAGGTCAGCGGCGTGCCGCGCGGGTTGCTGAAAAACAGCGTGTAGTTGATGCCAATGCCGAGGACCAGCACCAGCGCCAGCAGGGAAAACAGGTTCACCGGATGGCCCGTCACGGCCAGCGCCGCCAGCCCGCCGCCCAGCGACAGCACGGACGGCACCAGCGCCACCAGCCCTTTTCGCCAGCCGAGGCGCACCACCGCGCCGCAGGCAATCACCGCCAGCGCCACGCCCAGCAGCCCCGTCAGCAGCGCGCGGTAGAGTGCAAACAGGCTGTCGAAGCTGGCCTTACGGTCAACCCAGACGACTCCGGGATGGCGGGCGGCCAGCTCACCGAGCGCAGCGCTGTTTCTGACGCCATCGACCGGGACCAGCACACCGCTTTTGCCGTTCGGCAGCGTCAGCCACAGCAAACGCCAGCCCTCGCTGGCCGGGCTGGCGAGCCACGCCTCCACGCTGACAGGCATGGCGTTCAGATTCGGGGCGACGGCATTCAGCCCCGTGCTTTGCAGCATTTTCGTCACTGTCGGTGCGGCGTTACGCAGAAGTTGCAGATCGCTGTTCTGCCGCGCCAGCGAGTTCAGCGGCAGGGTGCGCCAGCGGTTTAATTCTCCGGCTTTTTGCGCCTGCGCCAGCGCCGGGGCAAACGCCTCCAGCCGCTCCAGCGTTTCCTGAGCCGACGCGCCATACACCACGAACCACTTCTGATCGACATTTTGCCCGGTCAGGGCGGTGATGGTTTTTTCCTGCGCCAGAATGTCCTGCGGCAGCGCCTGAAGCCGGGCGATATCGTCATCCACCCGCAGGCTGGCGATCCCGATGGCGGAGAGCAGCGCCAGTGCTACCGGCAGCCCGACGGAGAGGGCTTTGCTGTCGCGCCAGGCGTTCAGCCAGCGCTGCATCATCCCTCTCAGGGGGATCGGGCGAACCGGCATGCCACGGCACAACCACGGGTGCCAGAAAATTACCGTCAGGCACGAGGCGCTCAGCCCTGCGGCGGCGAACA
Source organism: Enterobacter sp. DSM 30060 (assembly GCF_013375955.1). Classification (NCBI taxonomy): domain Bacteria; kingdom Pseudomonadati; phylum Pseudomonadota; class Gammaproteobacteria; order Enterobacterales; family Enterobacteriaceae; genus Enterobacter; species Enterobacter sp. DSM 30060. Next base: position 1,389,412 of record NZ_CP056118.1, on the reverse strand, counting down.
CCGCCATCTGACGAATGCCGGGGAAGGGGGCCAGCATCATGAAGAGCCTGCCAGCTCGCCGTGCAGCAGATACCAGTAGTTCCCGGCCGCATCTTTTGTCACCAGCCAGCCGTCCATCAGCTGCATCTTCTGGCTGTTCTTCGCCAGCGCGAGCTGCGCGCCGCGCATCAGCATCAGCGGATCGTTTTGCAGCTCCTTGCCGCTCACGCCGGAAAAGGCGGAGTAGAGTTGGGACAGGATCCACTGAGCCTGCGCTTCACCGCCGTTTTGCAGGCGGGCGCGGGTGGCCGGATCGACCAGGCCATTGCGGTGCTGCCAGAAGAAATCTCCCCAGGCCTGTTGCCCGGCGGCATCCAGCGGACCTTTTACGACACTCAGCGCCTGGCTGCGTTGCAGCAGAGTTAACCACTGCTGCGCCACGCGCGGGTCCGGCTGTTTACCGGGGCTGACCAGCCAGATGAGCTGGCGGTCGAGGCGCTGCATAAATCCGTCGTTGAGGGCGGGAGGGATCGCGCCGAGCGTCTGTTTCGGCAGCATGGCGAGCACGCTGCTGTTCAGCCGCGCGCCGGGCAGCAGCGACAGCAGCACGCCCAGCAGGATCAGGCATACCACGGCCCACAGCAGCGCCGGGCGCAGAGCGTTACGGTGCGGCAAAGCGCTGGCGTTCTGCATCGGTCAGGCGGGCGGGCGTCAGTTGGTGGCGGGAGAGGGCGATATCCGTCGTGTCGCCCTGCTTATCGTTCAGGCGAATGGATTCCAGATAGATCGCGCCCTTCAAATCAAGGGTGGAGAAAATCTTGTCCAGCGGCGTGGTAACGGGCGTCAGCACCAGCGACCAGCGGCCTTCGCCCAGGTCTTTGAAATCGATGCGGAAGTTCTCTTCCAGCACCTTGCGGTCGGCCTGGAACAGCGCCCGCAGCAGATGGTTGAACTGGAACATCTGCGGGTTAGTGTCGGCGGTAATGGTCTGCGGCGGCTGACCGTTGACGATTTGCACCATCCGTTTGTCATCCAGCAGCAGCGTCATCGGGAACGGCGCTTTTTGATCCCACAGCAGGCCATTGTCACGGGCGATCAGCATCTCCCCCTGCGAGCGCAGGGGCTGAGGCATGTCCTTGATCGTGCGGGTCTGTTCGAAGTGTGCGCGCACCACCGGTTGCTCCGCAAACCGCTGTTGCAGTTCATCCAGCGTGACCGCGTTCACCAGCGGGCTTACCAGCAGCGCGAGTAGCGTTATCCACTTCATGGCGCGATCCCCATGCGTTCGAACAGAATGGCCGGGCTGACAAAGCACATCTCCCGGCTTGCTTCTTCCACCGCCACCTGAATGGTGTAGCCGGTGGTGGTGCGTTTCCCGGTTTGCGCGTCGAAGATTTGATAGGCGATGCGCAGACGGTTTTCAACCTCTTCAATGCGGGCGCGGACGCGAATGCGCTGCTCGAAGGTCACCGCGTCGCGGTATTTCACACGGGTATCCACCACCGGCCAGACGTAGCCGGACGCTTTCATCTGGCGATAGCCGTAATCAAACTGGTTGAGCAGCGCTTCGCGGGCAATCTCAAAATAGCGGAAATAGTTGCCGTGCCACACCACGCCCATCATATCGACGTCGTGGAACGGAACGGTGATTTCAACTTCAGCCGTAAAGCGGGGATCGGTCAGCACCCTTTACTCCTTCTCGTTGACCTCTGGCAGCTGCCAGAAATCGAAAAAATTAAACCAGTCGAGCGGCGACAAGAGCGCGTAATGCTCCAGCCGCTGCGCATAGCGATCGACGGTCTGCTGTAGCGCCTGCTGGCGTTCGCCGCGCGGCAGCAGCAGCGGGTCGGCAAACGGCTCGCAGTGCAGGGTCAGCTTTCCCTGCTGGCAGAGGGCAAAAATCAGCACCACCGGGCAGCGCAATAGGGACGCCAGGATAAACGGTCCCTGCGGGAACGGCGCGGGCTGGCCCATAAATTCGCTCCATATCACCCGCCAGCTGCCGCCGCGCTGCGGGGTGACGGCGATGCGATCGCCCACGATCGCCACCCATTCGCCGCGATCCAGCTTCTCTTTAATGAGGATGGCGGTCTCCGGGCCAATGTCGGTGACCGGCATCAGGTGAATGCCCGCCTGCGGCGCCATCTCCTCCATCACCTGTTTAAAACGCTGAGCATTGTCGCTAAAGACCAGCGCGTTGATGGTTTTCGCCCCTTCGCGCTGGGCCAGCGCCCGGCAGGCTTCCACATCGCCAAGATGCGACGCGAGCAGCAGTTTGCCCTGAGGATCGTCAAGACCCAGCGCCTCCTGCGCGCCTGGCGCAAAGACCAGATCGCGATGAAGCTTCATTTCGCCGCGCCAGCTGGCCACTTTGTTCAGCATGGCATGACCGAAGCGCAGGAAGTGGAAAAAACTGTTAAGCCGTGCGGGTTGCGGCATTTGCCGCTGTGCCATCACCGTTTTAACCCGCGTCAGCCACTGCTGCGACGCCTGACGCGCAGCGCGGGCGGTCAGCCAGTAGACGCCCGTAACCGGCCACAGCAGGATGGTAAACGCCTTTCGCCCCAGCAACTGCCAGACGCGCAACATCAGGCGCATGCCCCATAATCCTTTCACCTCCTGCTGCTGCGCCCAGTGCTGCGAGCGGCGACGCATCAGCAGGGAAGGAATGCGCGGCAGCATGCCGAGAAACAGACGGGTATGCATCAACGAGATGCGCACGTTGTCTTTCAGGGCATCGAAATGGGATACCCCGTCCGGCGGATAGGTCACGCGGGTGGGCAGAAAATAGCTGGTGTTGCCCTGCCAGTAGAGGCGCACCATCACTTCAGTATCAAAATCCATCCGCCAGCCGAGCGGCGTGCCCGCCGCCAAACGCATTACCGGCGCTATCGGGTAAACGCGAAACCCGCACATGCTGTCTTTTAGTTGCAGGGAGAGGGTTTCAATCCAGACCCAGACGTGTGTAATCCAGCGCCCGTACAGGCGCGAACGGGGGATCGAGTCATCATAAACGGGCTGACCGGAAATGAGCGCATCGGGATGGCGTTCGGCCAGCGCCAGCAGTTTGGGGATGTCTTCAATAGCGTGCTGGCCGTCAGCGTCCACCTGAACGGCGTGGGTGAAGCCGCGATCGGCACAGGCTTTCAGCCCCTGCATCACCGCCGCGCCTTTGCCGCTGTTTTCGGCGAGGCGCAGCAGCGTGACCTGCGGACGATCCGCCGCCAGCGCTTCAAGCGTGCGGCGCGTGGTTTCATCGCTGCCGTCGTCCACCACCAGACAGGGCAGATCGAAAGGCGCCAGGCGCGCCAGCACCGAAGCCATCATCGCCCCGTGGTTATAGCACGGGATCAGCACGCAGGGACGGAAGGTTACTGACATAAGCGAATCTTCCCGCTGCTGGCGGTGTGGCGCTCGTTACCCGCATGGCGCTGGTAGCTAAAGGTCAGCATCTCGCGTTCGGGCTGCCAGGCAAGGAGCAGCGTGACCGTATTCTCCGGCAACAGCGGGGCGGCGAACTTCACGTTCTGAATACTGTGAAAACGGTAGCCCGGCGCCAGCGCGGCAGCGTAATGCATTACCCAGTCGAGCTGGGCCACGCCCGGCAGCAGCGGCTGTACGGCGAAATGTCCCTTAAACCAGAGCAGGTCAGGATCAAGATAAAGGGTTATCTCCAGATACCCGGGGCCAGGCTCGCGGCGTTCGATTTCAGGGATTTTCATGAAACAACTCCTGTAGCTGCGCAGTTACGCGCTTGTTCATGCTGTTGACCGGAATTTCATCAACGATCCGCCAGTAGCGCGGCACGGCAACCGGTTCAAGCCAGGGGCGAAGGGCGCGACGCCAGGCGAGCTCCTGCGCTTTTTTGCTCTGTTCGTGTTGCTGACGCACCGCTTCATTCAGCACCAGCAATACGCCAATACCCTGACGCCCGCCGCGCGTCACCGTCAGCGCGGCGGCTTCGCGGATGCCGTCCAGCGCCAGCAGGCGGCGCTCAATGTCATCGAGCGAAATGCGCTTATCTTCAATTTTGACCACCCGACCGCGGCGCCCGACGAGGCTGAACTGCCCGTCAGCCGTGAAGTGCAGGATATCATCCAGCAGGACCCCCTCCGCCTCGGGGATCAGCGGAGACGTCACGCGATCGCCGTGAAACGTCACGCCGGGGAAAGGCTGCCAGCGGATGCTTTCCTCCTGACGGTAGCGCCAGGCCATAACCCCCGTTTCTGTGCTGCCATATATTTCATCCGGCCAGACGTTGAGCCAGGCCTGAACCGCGGCGACCTCCTGCCAGGGCAGCGCGCCGCCAGCGGAGAAGAGCAGGTTGACGGGGGGCGGCGTCAGTGACGCGTCCAGCCGCTTGAGAAACGCCGGACTGCTGATGAAAAGATAGCGTTTATTGTCGGGAAGGGCAGAGAGCTGCTCGGCATAGTTTAGCAGGCTGGCGTGCAGCGGCAGGCCGAGCGCCATGGGTAAGACGACACGAAACGTCAGGCCATACAGGTGGTGCAGCACCACGGAAGCGACGACGTGACAGCCTGCCAGACGCTCGCCAAAATGTTCCGCCAGCAGACGAGCCTCACGATCCAGGCTGACCACCGGCTTACTCACCCGCTGCGGCGTGCCGGTCGAGCCGGAGGTGTAAAGCTCGATCGTGCGCATCTCATCGATGGCAGGCAGCGGTGAAAAGGGATGGCCTGCCCGCTGAGCGGAAGCCACCCGCAGCTGTCGCCCCTGAAAATCGAGCGTGGTGTCGCTCAGGACGCCGCTGAACAGCGCCCGCTGTTCGTTAAGCTGCGCCGCCCGGTTGTGCCCGGGGAGGACCGGCGTTTTACCCGCATGCAGCGTCGCCAGCAGCGCGACAATAAACAGATAGCCGTTTTCGATGCACAGCGCCCAGCGCTCGCCTTCTTCATCATGCAGCGTGTCGACCAGCTGAGTGACATCGTGGCGCAGATCGCCAAGCGTCCAGAGATGGTTGTCCTGCCAGGCGACAGGGGTGTCGTCAGGGCGGGGCGCACTGAGCCACTGGCTAAGCGGGAGAGGGTTAAGCATCGTTTTTCATCACCCGTTGTCGCACCAGCCACTCGCCGGCCATCAGCGTGCCCATCAGGAGATAGGCAATCATCCCGTTCCACAGCGTCCAGAGACGGATATCAGCGTGTAATACGGTAAACAGCGCGATCGCCCCGTTAATAATAAAAAAGCCGCACCAGACCCGGGTAACCCGGCGCGTGTAACGTACCCCGACAGGGGAGAGGTCCGGTTCACGCAGGCGCGCCAGCCGTTCAACGACAGGCATTGCCGTCCACAGCGAACCACCAAACACCACCAGCATCACCAGATTCACCACCACCGGATAAAACAGCACCCACTGGTGCGCGTGCAGGACGTAACTCGCCGCGCAAAGCGCTATGCCAGCCAGCGCCACGCTCACGAAAAGATAACGCAGGGGACCGCCCTGCCGACGGGCCTGGCAGACGCGTAACAGCAGCACCAGCGCCATCACGGGCAGTATCCCGTGCAGGCTATTATTCGCCAGCCCAAAGCCGATCAAAAACGGCCATGCCAGCAGCATCAGCCCCGTCAGGGCGGGAAGAACTGGAATCGAACGCACGTTACGCGTCGCGCTGAAGCTGTTCCACAACGTCCACGACGTCCTGCACCGTGCGCACCGCTTTGAAGGTTTCGGGCTTGATTTTATGGCCCGTTTTCTTTTGCAGGTGCACTACCATATCGACGGCATCAATGCTGTCGAGATCCAGATCCTCGTAAAGCCGTGCCTCAGGGGTAATATCCTCCGGGGCGACTTCAAACAGCGTAATAAGAAGCGCAGAGACTTCCTGATAAATCGTTTGTTGTTCTGTCATAGCGGTCATTCTCAGGCGCGTTGTTGATGAATAAAAGCCGCGAGCGTGGCAACGGAATAGAAGTGCTGACGCATCTCGTCACTTTCGGCAGAAAGCACTACGCCGTACTGATTTTTTACCGCCAGCCCCAGCTCAAGGGCGTCGATTGAGTCCAGACCGAGGCCGTCGCCAAAGAGCGCGGCGTCTGTATCAATATCCTCTGGGGTAAGTTCTTCCAGATTCAGCGTAGAGATAATGAGATTCTTAATTTCAAGATAGAGCGCTTGCATCTTTCGTTCCTGACAAAGATTGAAGACCGGTTGTTAACTGATGCTGCATATGCCGGTTTAACTGCCTTGCCGCCAGCGCGGGTTCGTGCTGACTCGCATCATAAAAATCATGAATGTTGATGCGTTCGCGAACATCCACGGTGAAAACAGGTTTGTTGGGGGGCACGTTATACCAGCTGCTCTGTTTATCCAGCATCCGTTCGCTACAGTGGATCACCACCACGCGCACGGCGCTGTTGCAGCGAACGGCGATATTCGCCGCCCCACGCTGCAGGGTAATGGCTTCCCCCACCCGGGTGCGGGTGCCTTCAGGGAAGATAAGCAGGGTGTCGCCCTGGGCCAGACGCTGCTGGCTTGCGGCAAGCAGCGTGTCGGCTTCGCTGTTAATCAGATAGTCCGCCGCGCGGATCACGCCGCTGACGAACGGGTTACGCAGCAACGCGCTTTTCACCAGACAGTCAGTTTCGTTCATCACCGACGCCAGCAAAACGTAGTCCAGCAGCGAGGGATGGTTCGCAATCACCAGACAGCGTCGCTCGGCGCGCAAAACGTCCAGGTTGTTGAAATGGTAATCCAGTACCCCTACACCGCGTACCACCGCGAGGAACAGGCGGAAACTGGCAGAAATAGTGCGGCGTGCCAGGCGGCGACGTTGAGTGCGGTCACGCTGGAAAATCAGCAGCAGGTTAAACCACACCAGCGACAGCGTCAGCCCGCCGAGGCCGAACAGGGCGAAGCACAATCCGGTCATCAGCATGCGCCATACCCGATCGAGGCGGGAACGTAACCCTCTCATTGGCGCGTCCATTGCCACAGCAGGCGCTCGCCCGGCAGGGTAAACTGGCGCTCGTCCCGCAGGTAATGGCGCAGGAACTGCAGGCTTTGCGGCAGCGCGGGCTCTTCAGGCCTGCGGTTGGCGTGCGTTTCACAGCTGAGCGTATTTCCGGCCTCAATCACCAGCGCCAGCGCGTAGGGCCAGACGGGCATCTGCGGCGGCAGCCCGGCGTGATAAAACTCCGGCAGCAGACCGTCGAAATCTACCAGCAACACGCGTGAGTAGCCCGCATGCAGCAGGCTCAGCACCTCGCATAAGCTCTGCTGGAAGGTATCCATACCGGCGGAAACCGACGAAGAGACAACCGGCTGACGCGCGGCGATAGTGAGATTGCCGACCGCCGAGTTGTGTACCGACATGGCAAAATCGGTGGGGGAAACGGGCTGATCTGCCGCCAGGGCCTGGAGAATACGAAAATTGCGTTCCAGCTCCCCGTGACGGCTGCTGTAGACGACGGCGTCGATGCGGTGTTTGCGCAGCATCATCAGGCCAAGATCAACGGCCAGCTTGCTGCCTGAATTCAGGCGGCGGGCGGTCATCATCGGCAGATCGGTCAGTTTCGCCAGCGGTGCATCAGGATCGATGGCGTCAGATCGGCGTGACCATGCCTGCCATTCGTCGGCATCGCTGAGTCCTGGCGCTCTTGCCTGCCAGTCGATAAGGGTAAGTGTAAATTTCATCTACGCGCGTCCGCGATAAACCTGTTTCTGTGACTTTTTCTTCGCCAGCGCGATTTGCTGCGCACATCGTACAATGTTGTCGTCGCGCTGGCGAATAAACGTCACTTTTAACCCTTTCCACCCGGTTATCCCGGCAAACGGCTTTTTGGCCGACCCGGACCCAGCAGGATGGCGAGTTTACTGCCTCCTTTCGTGGTTTCCATCCAGATTTTACAGACGCTGGTGAGCGGCACGGAGAGCAGCATGCCCACCGGTCCCAGCAGCCATCCCCAGATCAGTAACGATAAAAACACCACCATCGTCGACATGCCCAGACGGTGACCCATCATGCGCGGTTCGAGAATATTGCCCAGCACCATATGCACGACAAGGAACAGCGCTCCTACCAGCATGCACTCATAAAAACCGTTAAACAGGAACGCCTGGATCATCGGCGGAACGGCAGAAAGCACCGCGCCGATATTGGGCACGTAGTTCAGTAAAAACGCCAGCACGCCCCACATCAGCGCGAACTGCACGTCCAGCAGCACCAGCCCCAGCCAGACGATCACGCCGGTCCACAGGCTTAACAGCGTTTTCAGCGCCAGATATTTGGACACACCCTTCAGCGCGCGATGCAAGCCGGCAATGTGGATCTGCGGATTGTTCAGGGCAAAACGCAGCTTATACGGCACGTGGCGCACTTCGAACAGCATAAACACCACCGTCATCACCAGCAGCAGAATGCTGGCCATTGCCCCGGAAAGCCCGGTCATCAACGTGGTGGCGTAGGTCATCACCTTCTCGGAATCCATCCGGCGCAGCATCCGTTCCGGTGAGATATGCAGATTCACGAACGGCAACATGCGCTGGAGATCGACCAGCTTGCGCGTCAGCTCTTTATTGTACTGCGGCAGCATGGTGGAAAATTCGCTCAGCGAGGCGGCGAGCACGCCGAACAGCGCCGTCAGGACAACCAGCATCACCATCACCACAATGGTAATCGCGACCGGGCGGCTGATGCCCCGGCGTAAAAACCACGTCACCAGCGGGTTGAGGACGATGGCGAAAAACAGCGCCAGCAGAAGCTGAACAATGATATCCGCCGCCGCATGGATACCCGCAAGGATAACCACCAGGCAGGCGAGTTTTAATAAAATATGAAGTCCGGCTTTGTCGGGCGGGCTGGCAGTCATAAGAATTCCTTTTTCCGGGGGGCTTGCTAATTGTAGTGCGCCGGATTCGCTTCGTCTGGAGCGTTAGTCTTAAAGTCATGGAAAAAAAATGGCCCCCGGCGCAAGCGACGGAGGCCACGTCATCCTGGTGAACGATTACTGGATCACGAGGGTGTTAATGATGTTTTCAGCGGTTGCCTGCGCTTTTTGCTGATTATCTGCAGGCAGAGTGATCTGCATGGTCAGCAGTTTATTATCTACCTTGCCGAGAACCACGGAGGAGTAAGCGGTCTGGCCTTTGGCGGAGATGATGCTGTCCAGCTGTTGCAGCGTGTGGCCTTTCAGCTCGATAGACTTATTGGTCACCACCTGAAGCTGCGGGTCGCGGCTGCGCTGCTGATCTTCCAGACGTTTGGACAGCACACCCAGATCTTCGCTGGTATCGTCACCGACAATCACAATGACTGCTTTTTGCCCGGTGGCATCGGAGTAGACGTGCATGTTGTTCGCCTGGGTGCCCAGCTTACCGCTCTGATCGGTCATGTCCGCGGGCAGAGAGAAACTGAGTTTGCCATCCATCAGGCTCACCGGCTGACCGGTGGCGTTGCTTTCTGCTGACGCGCCCTGAGCAGGCGTTTTGGTGTCGCTGTTATCACAGGCTGCAAGGCCAACAACCAGCAGGCCAATCCCGACATATTTAACCAGATTGCGCATTGACTTCTTCCTTTCGATAAACGGCCATAGCGGCTCATTCGTTCATCTTATCACAACTGATAAAGCGAACCCTTAACCTGCCTGCAATGCGGAGATTTCAGATTTATCTGCCAGTCTTTTCAGCAGCATATTCAACAGCACGCCGTACATCGGCAGGAAGAAGACCAGGCTGATAAGCACCTTAAAGGCGTAGTCCACCAGAGCGATTTCCATCCAGTGTTCTGCCATGAAGGCGTCCGGGCTGCGCCAGAAGGCAATGAAGAAGAAGGCCAGCGTATCGCTCACGTTACCGAACAGCGTGGAAGCCGTTGGTGCCATCCACCAGCGATGGTTCTGACGCAGGCGGTTAAACACGTGGACATCGAGGATCTGCCCCAGGGCATAGGCCATAAAGCTGGCGGCGGCAATACGCGCGACGAACAGGTTGAAATGCGTCAGGGCTTCGAAGCCCTGCCAGCTTCCCATGTAAAACAGCGAGGAGATGGCGTAGGAGACAAACAGTGCCGGGATCATCACCGCAAAAATAATCCGCCGCGCCAGCGGTGCGCCAAAAATACGCACGGTTAAATCCGTCGCAAGGAAAATAAACGGGAAACTGAACGCGCCCCAGGTGGTATGGAAACCAAAAATGGAGATGGGGAGCTGTACCAGATAGTTACTGGAGATGATCACCAGCAGATGAAATAGCGAAAGCCAGAACAACGCCTTGACGCGCTGCGATTGTGTAAAGGAGTTCATATTGTACCTTTTTGATTAATATTTGGGGTGAGGGAACCCAATAAAGCCGCCGCATGATACTGCTTTGACGACACTTTGCAATGGCTAATTTTCACGCAATCGTTAACCTGGTTTGCATTGGCGATAGCGGGGCGTAAACTACAGCCGTTTTTACCTGAACGAGAAGAACATGACCGACCTGTTTTCCAGCCCAGACCACACGCTTGATGCTCAGGGCCTCCGTTGCCCGGAGCCGGTAATGATGGTGCGTAAGACCGTCCGTAACATGCAGAGCGGCGAAACGCTGCTAATCGTCGCCGATGACCCGGCTACCACCCGCGATATCCCCGGCTTTTGTACCTTTATGGAGCATGAACTGGTAGCGCAGCAAACCGAGACCTTGCCGTACCGATATTTGATTCGTAAGGGGTAAGTGCGGCCTGATGCCCGGCGGCGCTTCGCTTGCACGGGCCTACGGGTGTAGTAGGTCGGGTAAGGCGCAGCCGCCACCCGACAAGTACTCATCACAATTTCGAACCATCGTTTCAAAATTTCGCGCTTTTTGTGAGGCGCTTCACCCTCCTTTTTCCAGCCGTAGTCTAATTTTTAAACGTCAAAAACTAAAACATCGTTTTAACGCTTATTTCACTACCCTGGAGTTGACTCAATGAAAACGACCCTCAAGCCGTTACTGGCTGCTCTGTGCCTGTCTGCTTTTGCCTGCACCGTTTCTGCCCAGACCATCAAAGCCGCCGATGTGCATCCTGAAGGCTACCCGAACGTGGTGGCGGTTCAGCAGATGGGTGAAAAACTCAAACAACAAACCGATGGCAAGCTGGAGATTAAGGTCTTCCCCGGCGGCGTGCTGGGGGATGAAAAGCAGATGATTGAGCAGGCGCAGATGGGGGCGATAGACATGATCCGCGTCTCTATGGCGCCGGTTGCCGCCATCCTGCCGGATATCGAAGTGTTTACGCTGCCCTACGTATTCCGCGATGAAGACCACATGCACAAGGTGATCGACGGGGATATCGGCAAGCAGATTGGGGACAAGCTGACCGCCAACCCGAAATCGCGCCTGGTCTTCCTCGGCTGGATGGATTCCGGCACCCGCAACCTGATCACCAAAGAGCCAATCGTTAAACCGGAAGACCTGAAAGGGAAGAAGATCCGCGTTCAGGGTAGCCCGGTGGCGCTGGCCACGCTGAAAGCGATGGGGGCGAACTCGGTGGCGATGGGCGTCAGCGAGGTTTACAGCGGCATGCAGACCGGGGTGATCGATGGCGCGGAGAACAACCCGCCAACCTTTATCGCCCACAACTACATGCCGATCGCCAAAAACTACACGCTGAGCGGCCACTTTATCACTCCGGAAATGCTGCTCTACTCCAAAGTGAAATGGGACAAGCTCAGCGCTGACGAACAGCAAAAGATCCTGACGCTGGCCCGCGAAGCGCAGTTCGAGCAGCGCAAGCTGTGGAATGCGTATAACGACCAGGCGCTGGCAAAAATGAAGGCTGGCGGCGTGAAGTTCCACGATATCGACAAAACGGTGTTCATCAAAGCCACTGAGCCGGTGCGCGCGCAGTATGGCGACAAGCATCAGGATCTGATGAAAGCCATCGCTGACGTTCAGTAATCCGGAGTACGTATGTCCGAACTCTACCTGAAGTGGATGGATCGTCTGTACCTGCTCGCCATGGCGGTGGCGGGTCTCTCGCTGCTGGTGATGACGATTGTCATCCCCATCGGCATCTTCTCACGCTACGTGCTCAATCGCGGCGAATCCTGGCCGGAACCGATCGCCATTATCTGCATGGTGACGTTTACCTTCATCGGCGCGGCGGTGAGCTACCGCGCCGGGTCGCATATTGCGGTCAACATGCTTACCGACCGCCTGCCCGCGTCGCTGCAAAGGCTGTGCGCGCGGGTAGTGGATCTGCTGATGCTGCTGATTTCTGGCCTGATGTGCTGGTACAGCTACTGGCTGTGCGTCGAGCTGTGGGAGCAGCCGGTGGCGGAGTTTCCGCTCCTGACCTCCGGCGAAAGCTATCTGCCTCTGCCTGTCGGGTCGGCCATTTTGATCCTGTTTGTGCTTGAACGCCTGCTGTTTGGCTCGCAGGAAAACCGTCCGGTCGTGCTGATCGGCAATCACAGTTAAGGGGTGAACAATGGATGCTTTTGTTTTGTTATTCACCCTCGCCATTTTGCTGGCGCTGGGGATGCCGGTGGCCTTCGCCGTCGGCTTAAGCGCCGTGGCGGGCGCGCTGTGGATTGACCTGCCGCTGGAGGCGCTGATGATCCAGATCACCAGCGGGGTCAATAAATTTACCCTGCTGGCAATCCCGTTCTTCATTCTTGCCGGGGCGATCATGGCGGAAGGGGGCATTGCCCGACGGCTGGTGAATTTCGCCTACGTGTTCGTCGGCTTTATCCGCGGTGGGCTGTCGCTGGTGAACATTGTCGCCTCGACGTTCTTCGGCGCGATTTCCGGCTCGTCGGTGGCGGATACGGCGTCTATCGGCAGCGTGATGATCCCGGAGATGGAGAAGAAGGGTTATCCGCGCGAATACGCGGCGGCGGTGACGGCCAGCGGGTCGGTGCAGGCGATTCTGATCCCGCCCAGCCACAACTCGGTGATTTACTCCCTGGCGGCGGGGGGAACGGTCTCCATCGCCACGCTGTTTATCGCGGGCGTGCTGCCGGGCCTGCTGCTGGGGGTGAGCCTGATGGTGCTCTGCCTGTGCTTCGCCCGCAAGCGCGGCTACCCGAAGGGGGACAAAATCCCGTTCAGGCAGGCGCTGAAAATTATGCTCGATGCCCTGTGGGGGCTGATGACGGTGGTGATTATCCTCGGCGGGATCTTGTCCGGGATTTTTACCGCCACCGAATCTGCCGCCGTGGCCTGCCTGTGGGCGTTCTTCGTCACCATGTTTATCTACCGCGACTACAAGTGGAGCGAACTGCCGAAGCTGATGTGCCGCACGGTGAAAACCGTCACCATCGTGATGATTTTAATCGGCTTTGCCGCGGCGTTTGGGGCGGTGATGACCTACATGCAACTGCCGATGCGCATCACCGAATTCTTCACATCGCTCTCCGATAACAAGTACGTGATCCTCATGTACCTCAACATCATGCTGCTGCTGATTGGCACGCTGATGGACATGGCGCCTATCATCCTGATCCTGACACCGGTGCTGCTGCCGGTGACCAATGCACTGGGTATCGACCCGGTGCATTTTGGGATGATCATGATGGTTAACCTGGGGATTGGGCTGATCACGCCGCCGGTCGGGTCGGTGCTGTTCGTGGCGAGCGCGGTGAGTAAGCAGAAGATCGAACACGTGGTGCGGGCGATGCTGCCGTTTTACGGTATGTTGCTGGTCGTGCTGGGGATGGTGACGTACATTCCGGCGATTTCATTGTGGTTGCCGGGGCTGTTAGGAATGCAGTGACGCGTGCGGCCTGATGCCCTCACCCCGGCCCTCTCCCGCGGGGAGAGGGGGCAAACACGAGAAACGGCAACCCGGTTGCCGTTTCACTTTTACCTTTGACGCAACAACCGCAACGCGTTCGCCGTAACCAGCACCGTCGCCCCCGTATCCGCCAGTACCGCCAGCCACAGTCCGGTCATGCCGAGCAGCGTGGTGACCAGGAAAATCCCCTTCAGACCCAGCGCAATGGCGATGTTCTGCCGAATATTGGCGCGCGTTGCCCGCGCAAGTTCTATCATCTGCGCCAGCCCGGTCAGGCGGTTGTGCGTCAGCGCCGCGTCGGCGGTCTCCAGTGCCACGTCGGTGCCGCTGCCCATCGCAATGCCGATGCTGGAAGCTTTCATTGCCGGGGCATCGTTTATTCCGTCCCCGACCATCGCCAGCGGGGCGTTGCTGTTCAGCTCGGTTACCGCGCTGACTTTATCCGCAGGCAACAATCCGGCCTTAAACTCCAGCCCCAGCTCGCCGGCAATCGCCGCCGCCGCGCGCGGATTATCGCCGGTCAGGATCACGCCCTGTACTCCCAGCCTGTGCAGTGCGTCGACGGCCTCTTTCGCATCGTCACGCAGGGTGTCGCGCAGCGCCAGCATGCCCATCGGCACACCGTCCTGCATCACGGTAATGACCGTCTGCCCGGTCTGCTCCAGCGCCTCAACCTGTGGAGTAGAGCGCGCGTCCGCCGCGGCGATCAGCACTTTTTTGCCTTCGACCACAGCCTCAATCCCTGACCCGACCAGCGCTCGCTGGGCCGTTGCCGGAGGGATGTTCAGCCCGCGCCCCTTCGCTTCACGTACAATCGCCTGCGCCAGAGGGTGGGTGGAGCCCTGCTCCACGGCAGCGGCCAGCGTCAGCAGGGCGTCTTCACTGATGTCCTGCGGATACACGCCGGTCACCTGCGGCTTGCCGACGGTCAGCGTGCCGGTTTTATCGAAGGCGATGTGCTGGACCTGGCTCAGTTGCTCCAGCGCCGCGCCGCCCTTAATCAGCGCCCCGCGACGTGCCGCCGCCGCCAGCCCGGAGGTAATCGCCGCCGGGGTGGAGATCACCAGCGCACACGGACAGCCGATCAGCAGCAGCGTCAGCCCTTTGTAAATCCAGCCCTCCCACGGTGCGCCGAAGAACAGCGGCGGGACGACGGTGACCAGCAGCGCCACCAGCATGATGGCGGGGGTGTAAATCCGGCTGAAGCGATCGATAAAGCGTTCTACCGGCGCGCGGCGCTCCTCGGCCTCTTCAATCAGCCTGAGGATGCGGTCGATGGCACTGTCGCCCGGTTCGGAAAGGACCGTCAACTGCACCAGTCGGTCGACGCTGGTGGCGCCCGCAGGCACCTTTTCACCCGCCGCGCGCGCAACCGGGATGGATTCCCCGGTCAGGGCACTTTCGTCAAAACTTGCGGTGGCGGTAACGAGGGCCCCATCGGCTGGCAGACGTCCGCCTGCGGGCACTTCAATCACGTCACCCGGGCGCAGGGTGTTGATGGCGACCGTTTCACGCTGACCATCAATAACCCGCGTGGCGGTTTCCGGCTTTAGCGCCATCAGCGCGCTCACCCCTTTACGCGCCCGGCTCGCCGCCCAGCCCTCAAGGCGTTCGCCAATTAAGAACAGCAGCAGCACCATCGCCGCTTCCGCCGTCGCGCCAATAAACAGCGCCCCGATAGCCGCCACGCTCATCAGCGTTTCGATGGCAAACCAGCTGCCGCTTCTCATCAGACGCAGCGCCTGACGGGCAATCGGGAACAGGCCAACCAGCGTGGTGGCGATAAACGCCAGGTTGCCGAACGGGTGGTTGATCTGCTCCAGCCCCCAGCTCAGGGCCAACATCATGATGAGGGTGATAAGGGGCAGGTTTTCTTTTAGCGGGGACGTTTTTTCTGCGGGCGCCGTTTCGCTGCGGAGGGTATAACCCGCTTTGCTGACGGCGGCTTCAACCTGTCTGCTGACGTCGTTTTCGGCGCTGACCAGCAGCTTTTCGGTAGCGAACAGCACCTGAACGTGGCTCACGCCCGGCACCTGCTTCACCGCGTTTTCCACTTTGCGGGCGCAGGCCGCGCAGTCCATGCCGTTGACGACCCAGCTGTAGTGATTGCCGCTTTCAGGCAGCGTTTGAGTTTGCGTTTCGCATGCGCCCTCGCAGCAGCAGTCCTCTTTTGGCGGAACCGGGCTGAGCTTAAGTGCCGAGAATTGGGGAACTTTTTTAGGTATTTCTGGAGTCGACATGGCAGTCTCCGGTAATGATAATTTTCTCATTAACCGCAGCATACACTCTGGAGTCGACTCCAGAGTCAAGCGTTATTTAGATATACAGTGAACGCACAATCAGGAAGTGTCCGGCAAAGTAACAGGCGGCAGAAATCGCATTATCCGCACGGAAGCGGCGGCGATAGTGGCTGCCCAGCCAGACGATGTTACCCAACAACAACAGTGCGGCACCGAAGAACGCGGACATCGCAGGCGCTGTCGGACGGAAGAACCACAGCTCGCCCGCCAGCCACACCATCACCAGCGTCATGGCGATAAACGTACACACCGGCAGACGCATCTCTTCCAGACGCGACCAGATCACCGCGATCAGCAGGGCGCCAATCACCAGCAGCACCAGCGGCAGCGGCCAGAAGATGGAGAGCGTCATCTGGCTGGCAAAGTAGATGGTATAGAGCAGATGCGACAGGAAGAATGCCCCCACGGCGTACAGCAGACGCTGGCGCGGCAGCAGGGTTAAGGCATCGCCAATCAGGGACGCACACAGCCCCGCGAGGACAAGATAGCTGATGGCGTTAAACATCGGTGCCTGCCAGGCAAGCAACAGCAGGAGCAATAGCGTGACGGGTTTAAACAACCAGCGCTGCCAGGCTGGGCCACGGTAAGACACATCGACGTAAAGCCATGCGGAAAAACAGACAGCGATAAATGACCAAAGCATATTAACTCCCTGTAACTGTTGAGGCTGAATGATCAGTTTCTGATCCAGTGTAGTGACGCGAGCGGGCGTTTGGCAATGCCGGGGCAGGCGAGGTATCCTGAATTCCGCATAATCTGATGGGATTTTTCAATGAGCAAGATGCCGCTGTTTTTTATTGTCGTGCTGGCGATTATCGTCATTGCCGCCTCGTTTCGCTTCGTGCAGCAGCGCCGTGAGAAGGCCGACAACGATGCCGCGCCGCTGATGCAAAAGCGCGTGGTGGTGACGAACAAGCGCGAGAAACCGCTTAATGACCGCCGATCCCGCCAGCAGCAGGTGACGCCTGCGGGCACAACGATGCGCTATGAAGCGAGCTTTAAGCCGGAAACCGGCGGGCTGGAGATGACCTTCCGACTGGAGGCGCAGCAGTACCACCAGCTGACGGTGGGGGAGAAAGGCACGCTGAGCTACAAAGGGTCGCGGTTTGAAGGGTTTGAACCGGAGCAGTAATTTTCCCCTCACCCCGGCCCTCTCCCCGATGGGGAGAGGGTGTAAGCGTCCCCTCTCCCCTTCGGGGAGAAGGTTAGGGTGAGGGGGTTACTTCTTCACCTGCGCCTTAAACTTCTTCATCCACACCAGCAGCTCAAATACGCCGAAAATAAACACCCGTAGCTGCTGCCAGCCGGTCATCGGTGGGCTATCTTTCGGCAGTCCGTTTTTCAGCATCACCATCTGCAAGGCATGCATGAACGCGGTGAAAATCAGCGCCACGTTAATGAAGATATTCAGCGGACGCGGGAACGGGTGCACCAGATTCAAAATCAAAAATGCCCAGACGCCCAGCATCAGCAAGCGCCCTACGTTAATCAGTACTGGCATCGGATCCTCCTTGTGCCTGACGGTGATACAGACGATAAGCCACCTGGCCGGCGACCTTCTCGCGGTGCAGATCCCAGTGAACGGGAACGGGCGGCAGACCATTTTCCACTTCGCTTTCAACGTAAATCAGCGCGTCGTCTGCCAGCCAGCCATTTTTTTCCAGCAACGATAATGTCTCTTCCAGCAGCCCTTTACGGAACGGCGGGTCAACAAACACTACGTTGAACGGCGTCCCCTGTTGCGCGAGGAAGCTCAGCGTGTTGGTATTCACCACTTTGGCGTTGGTTGCTTTCAGCGTAGCCAAATTTTGCTGCAACGTCTGCGCGACGCCGCGCTCCATCTCCAGTAGCGTGGCGCTCGCAGCATAGCGCGACAGCGCTTCCAGCCCTAATGCACCGCTTCCGGCGAAGCAGTCCAGGCAATGGGCGTCTACCATTGACGGGGCGAGCCAGTTAAACAGCGTCTCGCGAACGCGGTCCGTGGTAGGGCGTAATCCGGGGCTGTCCGGCACCGGTAATTTCCGGCCTCGCCACTGACCGCCGATAATGCGAATTTGACCGGCCGGGGCGCGGGTGGGTTTCTTCATCTCAGGAAAGCTCTGTTAACAATGCCCTGCGATTGCGGGCGGTGATGTCAATTAAGTAAAGTGTTAGACTATTTCATCATTTTTTTAGCTTCCCTGTATATAGCGCCGCGAGGAGTGTAGTCGCAGATGGCAAAACAAAAAAAACGTGGCTTCTTTTCCTGGTTGGGTTTCGGTGAAAAAGAGCAAGAAACAGAACAGAAAACCGAAGAACAGCAGGTTGTAGAAGAGCAGTCACAGCCTGAAACGCCTGTCGAAACCGCTGCGGTTGTCGAAGCGGAAGAGCCAGCCCACAGCAAAGAAGAGATTGAATCCTTTGCCGAAGAGGTGGTTGAGGTTACCGAACAGGTTCAGGAGAGCGAAAAACCAGAGCCGGTTATCGTTGAAACCCTTACCGAAGCGCCGCAGGCCGCTATCGAACACGAAGCGCTGCCGCTGCCGGAAGAGGTGAAAGCTGAAGAGGTTTCTGCCGAAGAGTGGCAGGCCGAAGCGGAAACCGTTGAAATTGTTGAGGCGGTGGAAGAAGAAGCGGCCCTTGAGCCAGAGCTGACCGACGAAGAGCTGGAGGCCCAGGCGCTGGCGGCGGAAGCGGCTGAAGAAGCGGTCATCGTCGTGCCGGTGGAAGAGCAGGCCGAAGAAGAGATCGTTCAGGAGCAGGAAAAACCGACCAAAGAAGGTTTCTTCGCGCGCCTGAAGCGCAGCCTGCTTAAAACCAAAGAAAACTTAGGTTCCGGATTTATCAGTCTGTTCCGCGGCAAGAAGATCGACGACGATCTGTTTGAGGAGCTGGAAGAGCAACTGCTGATTGCGGACGTGGGCGTGGAAACCACCCGGAAAATCATCGCCAACCTGACCGAAGGGGCGAACCGCAAACAGCTGCGTGACGCCGAGGCGCTGTACGGCCTGCTGAAAGACGAGATGGGTGAAATTCTCGCAAAAGTTGACGAACCGCTTAATATTGAAGGCAAAATGCCCTTTGTTATTCTGATGGTTGGCGTCAACGGCGTGGGTAAAACCACCACCATCGGCAAGCTGGCGCGCCAGTTTGAGCAGCAGGGCAAATCGGTGATGCTGGCGGCGGGCGATACCTTCCGTGCGGCAGCGGTGGAACAGCTCCAGGTGTGGGGCCAGCGCAACAATATTCCGGTCATTGCCCAGCACACCGGCGCGGATTCCGCGTCCGTGATTTTCGATGCCATCCAGGCGGCGAAGTCGCGTAACGTGGACGTGCTGATTGCAGATACCGCAGGGCGTTTGCAGAACAAATCGCACCTGATGGAAGAGCTGAAGAAAATCGTTCGCGTCATGAAGAAGCTGGACGAAGATGCACCGCATGAAATTATGCTGACTATCGACGCCAGCACCGGACAGAACGCCATCAGCCAGGCGAAGCTGTTCAATGAAGCGGTAGGACTGACCGGGATCACGCTGACCAAGCTGGACGGCACCGCGAAAGGCGGGGTGATCTTCTCCGTGGCCGACCAGTTCGGCATTCCTATCCGTTACATCGGTGTGGGCGAGCGTATTGAGGATTTACGTCCGTTTAAAGCGGACGACTTTATTGAGGCACTATTTGCCCGAGAGGACTAACAATGATTCGCTTTGAACACGTCAGCAAGGCCTATCTCGGCGGGAGACAAGCGCTACAGGGGGTAACATTCCACCTCCAGCCAGGCGAGATGGCATTCCTGACCGGCCATTCCGGCGCGGGGAAAAGTACCCTGCTCAAGCTGATCTGTGGGATCGAGCGGCCAAGTGCCGGGAAAATCTGGTTCAGCGGCCATGAAATTAGCCGTCTTAAGAACCGTGAAGTGCCGTTCCTGCGTCGTCAGATTGGCATGATTTTCCAGGATCACCACCTGCTGATGGATCGCACGGTTTTCGATAACGTCGCGATCCCGCTGATTATTGCCGGCGCCAGTTACGATGATATCCGCCGTCGCGTTTCGGCGGCGCTGGATAAGGTCGGGCTGCTGGACAAAGCGAAGAACTTCCCGATCCAGCTCTCCGGCGGTGAGCAGCAGCGCGTGGGCATCGCCCGTGCGGTGGTGAACAAGCCTGCCGTCTTGCTGGCGGATGAACCGACCGGTAACCTGGACGATGCCCTCTCTGAAGGGATCCTGCGTCTGTTTGAGGAATTTAACCGCGTGGGGGTCACGGTACTGATGGCGACGCACGACATGGGGCTTATCTCACGCCGTTCGTACCGCATGCTGACCCTGAGCGACGGGCATTTGCACGGAGGCCACGGTGAATAAGCGTGATGCAATGAACCAGATACGGCAGTTCAGCAACCGGTTTGACCGTTTCCGCAAGCCTCAGGGCGGCGGGGACGGCAATCGCCATGCGCCTAAGCGTGCCAAAGCGACACCGAAACCGAACTCCCGTAAAACCAACGTCTTCAACGAACAGGTGCGCTACGCCTTCCAGGGCGCGTTGCAGGATCTAAAAAGCAAACCGCTGGCGACGTTCCTGACGGTGATGGTGATTGCCATCTCCCTGACGCTGCCCAGCGTCTGCTACATGGTTTACAAAAACGTGAACCAGGCGGCGTCCCAGTACTATCCGTCGCCGCAGATTACCGTTTATCTGGATAAAGCCCTCGACGATAACGCGGCGGCTCAGGTAGTGGGGCAGATTCAGGCCGAGCAGGGCGTGGAGAAGGTGAACTATCTTTCCCGCGATGAAGCGCTGGGCGAATTCCGCAACTGGTCCGGGTTCGGCGGCGCGCTGGATATGCTGGAAGAGAACCCGCTGCCCGCCGTGGCGGTGGTGATCCCGAAGCTCGATTTCCAGGGCACCGATTCGCTCAACACCCTGCGCGACCGCATTACCCGCATCAATGGGATTGATGAAGTGCGCATGGACGACAGCTGGTTTGCCCGTCTTGCCGCCCTGACCGGGCTGGTGGGGCGCGTATCGGCGATGATCGGCGTGCTGATGGTGGCGGCGGTGTTCCTCGTCATCGGTAACAGCGTGCGCCTGAGCATCTTCGCCCGTCGCGATACCATCAACGTGCAGAAACTGATTGGCGCAACGGATGGTTTCATCCTCCGCCCGTTCCTCTATGGCGGCGCGTTATTAGGTTTTTCTGGTGCATTTCTTTCATTGATTTTGTCAGAAATTTTGGTGATGCGGCTGTCGTCTGCCGTCACCGAGGTGGCGCAGGTTTTCGGAACGAAGTTTGATATCAGTGGCTTAGGGTTCGATGAGTGCCTGCTGTTGCTGCTGGTCTGCTCCATGATCGGCTGGGTGGCGGCATGGCTGGCAACGGTTCAACATTTACGCCACTTTACTCCCGACTAATAAAAGCGTGATATAATCTTTCCCTGCACCGAGATGTTCGCTTGCAGGGAAAGCGTCCCTGTTGTCTCTTCCCCTGTAATCATCTTCATGTCACATTTTGTGCGTAATTTATTCACTGTTGCACCTGGAACTTGTGGATAAAATCACTGTCTGATAAAAGAGTGAATGCTAATCTCGTTGCTCAAACGCTTTGGCATGGTTGTTGCCTGACGGGGACAACCTGGACCAGAAGAAACATTGAGAGGAATGAATGACCAAAGAAATGCAAACTTTAGCTTTAGCCCCTGTTGGTAACCTGGAATCTTACATCCGGGCTGCGAACACCTGGCCGATGTTAACGGCTGAGGAAGAAAAGGAGCTTGCTGAAAAGCTGCATTACCAGGGCGATCTGGAAGCAGCTAAAACGCTGATCCTGTCTCACCTGCGCTTTGTTGTTCACGTTGCTCGTAATTATGCGGGCTACGGCCTGCCGCAGGCGGACCTGATTCAGGAAGGTAACATTGGCCTGATGAAGGCGGTACGTCGCTTCAACCCGGAAGTGGGTGTGCGACTCGTCTCCTTCGCCGTGCACTGGATCAAAGCGGAAATTCACGAATACGTCCTGCGTAACTGGCGTATTGTGAAAGTCGCCACGACGAAAGCGCAGCGCAAACTGTTCTTCAACCTGCGTAAAACCAAGCAGCGTCTGGGCTGGTTCAATCAGGATGAAGTGGAAATGGTGGCGCGCGAGCTGGGCGTTTCCAGCAAAGACGTCCGCGAGATGGAATCCCGTATGGCCGCGCAGGACATGACGTTTGATATGTCTGCCGACGACGATGCCTCCGACAGCCAGCCGATGGCCCCGGTACTGTATCTGCAGGATAAAACCTCTAACTTTGCTGACGGCATTGAAGAGGATAACTGGGAAGACCAGGCGGCAAACAAGCTGACCTTCGCGATGGAAGGCCTCGACGAGCGTAGCCAGGATATCATCCGTGCCCGCTGGCTGGACGAAGATAACAAGTCCACGTTGCAGGAACTGGCCGACCGCTACGGCGTCTCCGCTGAACGTGTGCGTCAGCTTGAGAAGAACGCCATGAAAAAACTTCGCGCCGCTATCGAAGCGTAATTTCCGCGAAGTACACCGAGAACCCCTGGATGAGAGTCTGGGGGTTTTGTTTTTTTAGCGCCCGCTCTGGCGAATTTCTTCCCCCTGGCAAACACTTACTGATGCGCTAAGCAGGCGACTTTCAGAGGGTGACAGGGTGAAAAATAACGAACTGAACGACCGGCGTTTACAGGCGACGCCGCGCGGTATCGGCGTCATGTGTAACTTCTATGCCGATAAAGCCGAAAACGCCACGGTGTGGGATGTAGAAGGTAACGAGTATATTGATTTTGCCGCCGGGATCGCCGTGCTGAATACCGGGCATCGCCATCCTAAAGTTATCGCCGCCATCGAAAAACAGCTTCATGCCTTTACCCATACCGCTTACCAGATCGTCCCCTATGAAGGTTATGTGGCGCTTGCCGAGCGCATCAACCAGCGCGTACCCATAGAGGGGCCAGCCAAAACCGCCTTCTTCTCAACGGGTGCAGAAGCGGTCGAAAACGCGGTGAAAATTGCCCGCGCGTACACCAGACGTCCCGGCCTTATCACCTTCGGCGGCGCGTTCCACGGCCGTACCTTTATGACCATGGCGCTGACCGGCAAAGTGGCGCCCTATAAGCTCGGCTTCGGCCCGTTCCCCGGCTCGGTGTACCACGCGCAATTCCCCAACAGCCTGCACGGCGTCAGTACCGCCGAAGCGTTAAAAAGCCTGGAGCGCATCTTCAAAGCCGATATCGCGCCCGATCAGGTGGCGGCAATCATTATTGAACCGGTTCAGGGCGAGGGCGGATTCAACGTCGCGCCCGCTGATTTTATGCAGTCGCTGCGTGCCCTGTGCGATACCCACGGGATTTTACTGATTGCCGACGAAGTGCAAACCGGCTTCGCCCGTACCGGCAAGCTATTCTCCATGGAAAACCACTGCGTGAAGCCCGATCTGATCACCATGGCGAAAAGCCTGGCGGGCGGAATGCCGCTCTCTGCCGTCTCTGGCCGGGCAGAGGTGATGGACGCGCCCGCTCCGGGCGGACTGGGCGGCACCTACGCGGGTAACCCGCTGGCGATTGCGGCGGCCCATGCGGTGCTGGACGTGATTGACGAGGAAGATCTCTGCACGCGCGCGTCTCATCTCGGCCATCATCTTGTTGAGGTGCTGAATAAAGCGAAGGATGGCTGTCCCTGGATCGCCGATATCCGTGGGCAGGGCTCGATGGTGGCGGTGGAATTTACCGATCCGCAAACCGGACAGCCGTCGCCGGAATTTACCCGTCAGGTTCAGGAACGCGCGTTGAACGAAGGGCTGCTGCTTTTGAGTTGCGGCATCTACGGCAACGTTATCCGCTTCCTCTACCCGCTCACCATCCCCGAAGCGCAGTTCCGTAAAGCGCTGGATATTATTTCCGCCTCGCTGACACGATAAAGCCAAAAGCCCGGCTGAAATGACAGTCGGGCTTATCATATTTTCATTTCAAATTAGCTATTCCAAAATCATAAAAATGGGGTATGTTTTAGCAGAGTATGCTGAAAAAGCGCGAACAGCACGCCTATAATTGAAATAAAGCGCTACACAACAACATCACAACAATCGTTATAACCATAATAATGGGGAATCTCAGGATGAACATGAAGGGTAAAGCGTTACTGGCAGGATGTATCGCGTTGGCATTCAGCACTATGGCGCAGGCCGATATTAAAGTGGCCGTGGTGGGCGCGATGTCCGGTCCGGTAGCACAGTACGGCGACCAGGAATTTACGGGCGCGGAACAGGCGGTTGCAGACATTAATGCTAAGGGCGGCATCAAGGGCGAAAAGCTGCAAATCGTAAAATATGACGATGCCTGTGACCCGAAACAGGCGGTCGCGGTGGCGAACAAAGTGGTAAATGACGGGATCAAATACGTTATCGGTCACCTGTGCTCCTCTTCCACCCAGCCCGCGTCTGACATCTACGAAGACGAAGGCATTCTGATGATCACGCCGGCTGCGACGGCACCAGAGCTGACCGCGCGCGGCTATAAGCTGATCCTGCGTACCACCGGTCTGGACTCGGATCAGGGGCCAACCGCCGCGAAATACATTGTGGAAAAAGTGAAGCCGCAGCGCATCGCGATTGTTCATGACAAACAGCAGTACGGCGAAGGCCTGGCCCGTGCGGTGCAGGATAACCTGAAAAAAGCGAATGCCAACGTGGTGTTCTTTGACGGTATTACCGCCGGTGAGAAAGACTTCTCGACTCTGGTAGCGCGTCTGAAGAAAGAAAATATCGATTTCGTTTATTACGGCGGCTACCACCCGGAAATGGGGCAGATCCTGCGTCAGGCGCGTGCGGCGGGTCTGAAGACACAGTTCATGGGGCCAGAAGGCGTGGCGAACGTTTCCCTGTCTAACATCGCGGGTGAGTCTGCTGAAGGGCTGCTGGTGACCAAACCGAAAAACTACGACCAGGTGCCTGCGAACAAACCTGTTGTAGATGCCATCAAGGCGAAGAAACAGGATCCAAGCGGTGCGTTCGTCTGGACCACTTACGCAGCGTTGCAGTCTCTGCAAGCGGGCCTGAACCAGTCAGCCGATCCGGCGGAGATTGCCACCTGGCTGAAAGCGAACTCGGTGGAAACCGTGATGGGGCCGCTGTCCTGGGATGAGAAGGGCGACCTGAAGGGCTTCGAGTTCGGCGTGTTTGACTGGCATGCCAACGGCACGGCGACAGACGCCAAATAAAAGCAAAAAGGCAACGTAAGTTGCCTTTTTTAATGTTTTCTCCCTCTCCCCGTGGGAGAGGGCCGGGGTGAGGGCATCAGGCCGCACAGCCCCGCTTTTGCCCGGTGGCGCTTCGCTTACCGGGCCTACAATCAGCCTGGGAAAATGCGGCAGATAATGAATGTAGGCCGGGTAAGGCGCAGCCGCCACCCGGCTTTCTTTTAGCGCTTCTCCCACCCGTTCGCCTGCGCCGTAAACCCTAACGCCTGCATAAACGCCGCCATTACGCCGCGATCCTCTACGCCCACGTCGGCCATCCACCAGGAGGTCACGCTCGGGTTTTCGCGGATCACCTCTTCAATCAAATACTGCCCGACCCCGCGACGACGGGTCACGTCGCGCACGCGCAGGGAGTCCAGCGCCCCTTCCGTGCCGCTCAGCGTTACGCGGACGGCGGCCAGCAGGCGCTCGTTAAAGCGCGCGGCATAGATGCGGTGGTTCTCATCGACGGCCAGCGATGAAGAGGAATATTCCGGCCAGATCTTGCCCAGGTCGATATGATCCTGGTCGCTAAAGGTCACCAGACGCACGATAGTCAGTTTCATTAGCTGCTTGTCCAAATCAAAAAGAGTACGGCCAGTGTACTCAATTTAATTGCTCAGGCACTTTCTCTTTTTCTTCCTATTTACCAGGTGATTAGTTTTTTGGCAACGCGATGGGCAGTTTGAAAACACATGGATCGAAAAATAAGCAGAATTTTAACCTGAATGGTAGTGATTTATTCGGCGCTTTGTACCGTTATTTTATGCTGCTAACTGCGCTTTTATTTGTTTATCTCCGTCTGATTTCAGAATATTATCTTTGCTTAATCGCCTGAAAAATAGAGATATTAGTCTGGTTTTTGTTAAAAACCTGCGCTAAACCATTAAAGGCACTGGTAAAAATAGCGTTGTTCATTAAAAGTACAGAATGCTTTTTAACCATAATAAAACAAAATATAAACATCACTTCACGAATGGGGATTCTGAGATGAAAAGGAACGCGAAGACGTTAATCGCGGGGATGGTCGCACTGTCGATCTCGCATGCCGCTATGGCAGACGACATTAAAGTTGCGGTAGTGGGTGCGATGTCCGGCCCCGTTGCCCAGTGGGGCGATATGGAGTTCAACGGCGCGCGTCAGGCCATCAAAGATATCAATGCTAAAGGCGGCATCAAAGGCGACAAGCTGGTGGGCGTGGAGTATGACGACGCCTGCGATCCAAAACAGGCCGTCGCGGTCGCCAACAAAATCGTTAACGACGGTATCCAGTACGTCATCGGGCACCTGTGTTCCTCCTCCACGCAGCCTGCGTCTGATATCTACGAAGACGAAGGCATCCTGATGATCACCCCGGGCGCCACCAACCCGGAACTGACCCAGCGCGGTTACCAGCACATTATGCGTACCGCCGGTCTGGACTCCTCGCAGGGGCCAACCGCCGCCAAATACATCCTCGAAACCGTTAAGCCACAGCGCATTGCCATCATTCATGACAAACAGCAGTACGGTGAAGGCCTGGCGCGCTCCGTACAGGACGGCCTGAAAAAAGGCGGGGCGAATATCGTCTTCTTCGACGGCATTACCGCCGGTGAGAAAGACTTCTCCGCGCTGATCGCCCGCCTGCAAAAAGAGAATATCGACTTCGTTTACTACGGCGGCTACTACCCGGAAATGGGGCAGATGTTGCGCCAGGCGCGCGCCACCGGTCTGAAAACCCAGTTTATGGGGCCTGAGGGCGTCGGTAATGCCTCCCTGTCGAACATCGCGGGCGATTCTGCCGAAGGCATGCTGGTGACGATGCCAAAACGCTATGACCAGGATCCGGCGAATAAAGCTATCGTGGATGCGCTCAAGGCACAGAAGAAAGATCCGAGTGGCCCATACGTCTGGATCACCTACGCGGCCGTGCAGTCGCTGGCCACGGCCATGGATCGCACCGGCAGCAAAGAGCCGCTGGATCTGGTGAAAGATTTAAAAGCACACGGGGCGAACACCGTGATTGGGCCGCTGAACTGGGATGAGAAAGGCGATCTGAAGGGATTTGAATTTGGTGTCTTTAAGTGGCACGCCGACGGTTCGTCCTCGGTCGCCAGATAATAATCCCACCGCCCGGTTTACCGGGCGGATATAAAAAGGTTTGCATATGTCCGAGCAGTTTCTCTACTTTTTGCAGCAGATGTTTAACGGCGTCACGCTGGGAAGCACCTACGCGCTGATCGCCATCGGCTACACGATGGTTTACGGCATTATCGGCATGATCAACTTCGCCCACGGCGAGGTGTACATGATCGGTAGCTACGTCTCCTTTATGATCATCGCCGCGCTGATGATGATGGGCATCGACAGCAGCTGGTTGCTGGTGGCCGCCGGGTTTGTCGGCGCGATTGTGATTGCCAGCGCCTACGGCTGGAGCATCGAACGGGTGGCCTACCGGCCGGTGCGCAGCTCCAAGCGCCTTATTGCGCTGATCTCCGCCATCGGTATGTCCATCTTCCTGCAAAACTACGTCAGCCTGACAGAAGGTTCGCGTGACGTGGCGCTGCCAAGCCTGTTTAACGGCCAGTGGATTGTGGGGGCCAGCGAAAACTTCTCTGCCTCTGTCACCACCATGCAGCTGGTTATCTGGATTGTGACCTTCCTGGCGATGCTGGCCCTGACCGTTTTCATCCGCTACTCCCGCATGGGACGCGCCTGCCGCGCCTGCGCGGAAGACCTGAAGATGGCGAGCTTGCTCGGGATCAACACCGACCGCGTGATTGCCCTGACCTTCGTGATCGGTGCAGCGATGGCGGCGGTGGCGGGCGTGTTGCTCGGCCAGTTCTACGGCGTAATCAACCCGTACATCGGCTTTATGGCCGGGATGAAAGCCTTCACCGCCGCGGTACTGGGCGGTATCGGCAGCATTCCGGGCGCGATGATTGGCGGCCTGATTTTGGGCGTGGCCGAAGCGCTCTCCTCGGCGTACCTGAGCACCGAATATAAAGATGTGGTGTCGTTTGCCCTGCTGATTCTGGTTCTGCTGGTGATGCCTACCGGTATTCTGGGCCGTCCGGAGGTAGAGAAAGTATGAAACCGATGCATTTTGCGATGGCGCTGCTTTCTGCCGCCATGTTCTTCGTCCTGGCGGGCGTCTTTATGGGCGTCCAGTTAGGGCTGGACGGCACGAAGCTGGTGGTGGATACCGCCCCCGATATCCGCTGGCAGTGGGTGTTAATCGGTACTGGCGTGGTGTTCCTGTTCCAGCTGCTGCGTCCGCTGTTCCAGAAGACGCTGAAGAACGTCTCCGGGCCGAAATTCGTCCTGCCGGCGATCGACGGTACAACCGTGAAGCAGAAGCTGTTCCTTGTGGCGCTGCTGGTGGCTGCCGTGGCGTGGCCGTTTATGGTATCGCGCGGGACGGTGGATATTGCCACCCTGACCATGATCTACGTGATTCTGGGGCTAGGTCTGAACGTGGTGGTGGGGCTGTCTGGCCTGCTGGTGCTGGGCTACGGCGGGTTCTACGCCATCGGCGCGTACACCTTCGCGCTGCTGAACCATTATTACGGCCTCGGCTTCTGGACCTGTTTGCCGCTGGCGGGGCTGGTCTCTGCCGCCGCGGGCTTCCTGCTCGGCTTCCCGGTGCTGCGCCTGCGCGGTGACTACCTGGCGATTGTGACCTTAGGCTTCGGCGAAATCGTCCGTATCCTGCTGCTCAACAATACCGAAGTGACCGGCGGTCCGAACGGCATCAGCCAGATCCCGAAACCGACCTTCTTCGGCCTGGAGTTCAGCCGTACCGCCCGCGAAGGCGGCTGGGATACCTTCAGCAACTTCTTTGGCATCAAATACGACCCGTCCGACCGCGTGATCTGGCTCTACCTGGTGGCGCTGCTGCTGGTGGTGATTACCCTGTTTGTGATCAACCGTCTGCTGCGCATGCCGCTGGGCCGCGCATGGGAAGCGCTGCGTGAGGATGAGATCGCCTGCCGTTCCCTGGGCCTGAATCCGACCCGTATCAAGCTGACCGCGTTTACCATCAGCGCCGCGTTTGCCGGTTTCGCCGGAACGCTGTTTGCCGCGCGTCAGGGCTTCGTCAGCCCGGAATCGTTCACCTTTGCCGAATCGGCCTTCGTGCTGGCGATTGTGGTGCTCGGCGGGATGGGTTCCCAGTTCGCCGTGATCCTCGCGGCCATCCTGCTGGTGGTCTCGCGCGAGCTGATGCGCGACTTTAACGAATACAGCATGCTGATGCTGGGTGGCTTGATGGTGCTGATGATGATCTGGCGTCCGCAGGGCTTGCTGCCGATGACGCGTCCACAGCTGAAGCTTAAGAGCGCGGAAGCGAAAGGAGAGCAGGCATGAGTCAGCCATTATTATCCGTTAACGGTCTGATGATGCGTTTTGGTGGCCTGCTGGCGGTCAACAATGTGAATCTGGATCTGCACAAGAAAGAGATTGTCTCCCTGATTGGCCCGAACGGCGCAGGGAAAACCACAGTATTCAACTGCCTGACCGGTTTTTACAAGCCGACAGGTGGCACCATCATGCTGCGCGACCAGCACCTCGAAGGGCTACCGGGCCAGCAGATTGCCCGCATGGGCGTGGTGCGTACCTTCCAGCACGTGCGTCTGTTCCGTGAGATGACGGTGATTGAGAACCTGCTGGTGGCGCAACATCAGCAGCTCAAAACCGGCCTCTTTTCCGGCCTGCTGAAAACCCCGGCCTTCCGCCGCGCGCAGGAGGAGGCGCTCGATCGCGCCGCCACCTGGCTCGACCGTATCGGCCTGCTCCAGCACGCCAACCGTCAGGCGAGCAACCTCGCCTACGGTGACCAGCGTCGCCTTGAGATCGTGCGCTGCATGGTGACCCAGCCGGAGATCCTGATGCTCGACGAACCGGCGGCGGGCCTCAACCCGAAAGAGACCAAAGAGCTGGACGAGCTGATTGCCGAGCTTCGCGATCATCACGACACCACCATCCTGCTGATTGAGCATGACATGAAGCTGGTGATGGGCATTTCGGACCGTATCTACGTGGTTAACCAGGGCACGCCGCTGGCAAACGGCACGCCGGAAGAGATCCGCAGCAACCCGGACGTGATCCGCGCATACCTTGGTGAGGCATAAGATGGAAAAAGCGATGTTAACGTTCGACAAGGTCAATGCGCACTACGGCAAGATCCAGGCGCTGCACGACGTCAGCCTGCATATCAATCAGGGCGAGATCGTCACCCTGATTGGCGCCAACGGCGCGGGGAAAACCACGCTGCTCGGCACCCTGTGCGGCGATCCGCGCGCCACCAGCGGGCGGATTGTGTTTGACGGCAAAGATATTACCGACTGGCAGACGGCTAAAATTATGCGTGAAGCGGTAGCGATCGTCCCGGAAGGGCGTCGCGTGTTCTCGCGCATGACGGTCGAAGAGAACCTGGCGATGGGCGGTTTCTTCGCCCACCGGGATGAATACCAGACCCGCATCAAATGGGTATACGAACTCTTCCCGCGCCTGTGGGAGCGGCGAATTCAGCGCGCGGGCACCATGTCCGGCGGGGAGCAACAGATGCTGGCGATTGGCCGCGCGCTGATGAGCCAGCCGCGTCTGCTGCTGCTGGATGAACCGTCGCTCGGGCTGGCGCCTATCATCATTCAGCAGATTTTCGACACCATCGAGCAGCTGCGCAAAGAGGGGATGACCATCTTCCTCGTCGAGCAGAACGCCAACCAGGCGCTGAAGCTCGCTGACCGTGGCTACGTGCTGGAGAACGGCCGCGTGGTGCTCTCCGATACCGGCGATGCGCTGCTGGCGAACGAAGCGGTGCGGAGTGCGTACCTCGGAGGCTAAGCCGTCTGTATCGCCCGGTGGCGCTGCGCTTACCGGGCCTACGGATTCCATGTAGGCCGGGTAAGGCGAAGCCGCCACCCGGCTTTTTTTCATATTAACCCCTTCACACAACCATCATCCCTCTGACGCCTGGCTGTCACCTATCTGTAAACAAACAGTTATTTTTCTGTCATTCGAGCATGTCATGTTACCTCGCGAGCACAAAACGCGTGATATCGCGCATCCGGCATAATAAGAGAGATGACAATGACATCGTTACGACACACAGCTTTGGGTCTGGCAATCGGTCTGGCTTTTGCGACGAACGCAATGGCTGTGACCACCATTCCGTTCTGGCATTCTATGGAAGGGGAGTTGGGTAAAGAGGTTGACTCCCTGGCGCAACGTTTCAACGACACCCACCCGGATTACAAAATTGTGCCGGTGTACAAAGGCAACTACGAGCAGAGCCTGAGCGCGGGCATCGCCGCCTTCCGTACCGGCAATGCGCCAGCCCTGTTACAGGTTTATGAAGTCGGCACCGCGACCATGATGGCCTCCAAAGCCATCAAGCCGGTCTATGAAGTGTTCAAAGACGCGGGCATCAACTTTGACGAATCCCAGTTTGTGCCGACCGTCTCCGGTTACTACACCGATTCCAAAACCGGCCACCTGCTGTCCCAACCGTTTAACAGCTCCACGCCGGTGCTGTACTACAACAAAGATGCCTTCAAAAAAGCCGGTTTAGATCCGGAACAGCCGCCAAAAACCTGGCAGGATCTGGCGGAGTACACCGCGAAGCTGAAAGCGGCGGGGATGAAGTGCGGCTACGCCAGCGGCTGGCAGGGCTGGATCCAGATTGAAAACTTCAGCGCCTGGCACGGCCTGCCGGTTGCCACCAAAAACAACGGCTTCGATGGCACCGACGCGGTTCTGGAATTTAACAAGCCGGAGCAGGTGAAGCACATCGCGCTGCTGGCCGATCTGAACAAGAAGGGCGACTTCAGCTATTTCGGGCGCAAAGACGAATCCACCGAGAAGTTCTACAACGGTGACTGCGCCATTACTACCGCGTCTTCCGGTTCGCTGGCGGACATCCGTCACTACGCCAAATTCAACTACGGCGTGGGCATGATGCCGTACGACGCTGATGTAAAAGGCGCGCCGCAGAACGCCATCATCGGCGGGGCGAGCCTGTGGGTGATGCAGGGTAAAGACAACGGCACCTACAAAGGCGTGGCCGAGTTCCTCGACTTCCTGGCGAAGCCGGAAAACGCCGCCGAGTGGCACCAGAAGACCGGCTACCTGCCGATCACCAAAGCCGCGTACGACCTGACTCGGGAGCAGGGCTTCTACAGCAAGAACCCGGGCGCGGACATCGCGACGCGTCAGATGCTGAACAAGCCGCCGTTGCCGTTCACCAAAGGCCTGCGTCTGGGCAACATGCCGCAGATCCGCACCATCGTTGATGAAGAGCTGGAAAGCGTCTGGACCGGGAAGAAAACGCCTCAGCAGGCGCTGGATTCAGCGGTAGAGCGCGGCAACCAACTGTTACGCCGCTTTGAGCAGTCGACGAAGTCTTAATTAAAATCTTACCCCTCACCCTAACCCTCTCCCCATAGGGGAGAGGGGACTGCACGGAGCCGTCTTTTCTCCCTCGCCCCTATGGGGAGAGGGCCGGGGTGAGGGGCGAAAACCTACTTGAGCTAACCTATGTCATCATCCCGTCCGGTGTTCCGTTCCCGCTGGCTGCCGTACCTGCTGGTCGCGCCGCAGCTGGTCATCACCGTAATCTTCTTTATCTGGCCTGCGGGCGAAGCGCTGTGGTACTCGGTACAAAGCGTCGATCCGTTCGGGCTTTCCAGCCAGTTTGTCGGGCTGGACAACTTTACCGCGCTGTTCCATGACAGCTACTACCTGGACTCCTTCTGGACGACGATCAAATTCAGCGCGCTGGTCACCGTCAGCGGTCTTGTCGCGTCGCTGTTCTTCGCCGCGCTGGTGGATTACGTAGTGCGCGGCAGCCGTCTGTATCAGACCCTGATGCTGCTGCCTTACGCTGTGGCTCCCGCCGTGGCCGCCGTGCTGTGGATCTTCCTGTTTAACCCGGGGCGCGGGCTGATTACCCACTTCCTGGGCGAGTTTGGCTATGACTGGAACCACGCCCAGAACAGCGGTCAGGCCATGTTCCTGGTGGTGTTCGCCTCGGTGTGGAAGCAGATCAGCTACAACTTCCTGTTTTTCTTCGCCGCGCTACAGTCTATCCCGCGTTCGCTGGTGGAGGCCGCCGCGATTGACGGCGCAGGGCCCGTTCGTCGCTTCTTCCGGCTGTCGCTGCCGCTGATCGCCCCGGTGAGTTTCTTCCTGCTGGTGGTCAACCTGGTGTACGCCTTCTTCGACACCTTCCCGGTGATCGACGCCGCCACTGCGGGCGGTCCGGTACAGGCGACGACCACGCTGATTTATAAAATTTACCGCGAAGGCTTTGCCGGGCTTGATCTCTCTGCCTCTGCCGCCCAGTCCGTGGTGCTGATGTTCCTCGTCATCATCCTCACGGTGGTGCAGTTCCGCTATGTCGAAAGTAAGGTGCGCTACCAATGATTGAGAACCGTCGCGGGCTGACGATTTTCAGCCATACCCTGCTGATTCTGGGCATTCTCGTCATCCTGTTTCCGCTGTACGTGGCGTTTGTCGCCGCCACGCTGGACACCAGGGCGGTGTTCGACACGCCGATGACGCTCGTCCCCGGCGGGCATCTTTTCGAGAACATGAAAACTATCTGGACCCAGGGCGTGGGGGCCAACAGCGCGCCGTTCTGGCTGATGATGCTCAACAGTTTCATCATGGCGTTCGGCATCACCATCGGCAAAATCACGGTGTCGATGCTTTCGGCCTTCGCCATCGTCTGGTTCCGCTTTCCGCTGCGTAACCTGTTTTTCTGGATGATTTTCATCACTCTGATGCTGCCTGTGGAGGTGCGTATCTTCCCGACGGTGGAGGTGATCGCCAACCTGAAGATGCTCGACAGCTACGCGGGCTTAACCCTGCCGCTGATGGCCTCGGCGACCGCCACCTTCCTGTTCCGCCAGTTCTTTATGACCCTGCCGGATGAGCTGATTGAAGCCGCGCGTATTGACGGCGCCTCGCCGATGCGCTTCTTCCGCGACATCGTGCTGCCGCTGTCGAAAACCAACCTTGCGGCGCTGTTTGTGATCACCTTTATCTACGGCTGGAACCAGTACCTGTGGCCGCTGCTGATCGTTCAGGACGTCAACCTCGGCACCGCCGTGGCAGGCATCAAAGGCATGATCGCCACCGGCGAAGGCACCACCCTCTGGAACCAGGTGATGGCGGCGATGCTGCTCACCCTTATCCCACCCGTAGTCATTGTTTTAGCCATGCAGCGCGCGTTTGTCCGCGGCCTGGTCGATAGCGAGAAATAAGATGGCAGGTTTAAAATTACAGGCAGTAACCAAAAGCTGGGACGGCAAAACCCAGGTCATTCAGCCGCTGACGCTCGACGTGGCGGACGGGGAATTTATCGTCATGGTCGGTCCGTCCGGCTGTGGGAAATCCACGCTGCTGCGCATGGTGGCGGGGCTGGAACGCGTGACGTCCGGGGATATCTGGATTGACCGCCAGCGCGTTACCGAGATGGAACCCAAAGATCGCGGCATCGCGATGGTGTTCCAGAACTACGCTCTCTATCCGCACATGAGCGTGGAAGAGAACATGGCCTGGGGGCTGAAAATTCGCGGCATGGGCAAAGGCCATATCGAGGAGCGCGTGAAAGAAGCCGCGCGCATTCTGGAGCTGGACGGCCTGCTCAAGCGTCGCCCGCGTGAGCTTTCCGGCGGCCAACGTCAGCGCGTGGCGATGGGGCGCGCCATCGTGCGCGACCCGGCAGTCTTTCTGTTCGACGAACCGCTGTCAAACCTCGACGCCAAGCTGCGCGTGCAGATGCGCCTTGAGCTACAGCAGCTGCATCGCCGCCTGAAAACCACGTCCCTCTACGTGACCCACGATCAGGTAGAGGCCATGACTCTCGCCCAGCGCGTGATGGTGATGAACAAAGGCATCGCCGAGCAGATTGGCACCCCGGTGGAAGTCTACGAAAAACCGGCCAGCCGTTTTGTGGCGAGCTTTATCGGCAGCCCGGCGATGAACCTGCTGGACGGGCGGATCAATGCTGCAGGAACCCATTTTGAGCTGGAAAGCGGGATGGCGTTGCCGATCAACTGGTACTATCGTGGCTACGCCGGGCGTAAGATGACGCTCGGTATCCGCCCGGAGCATATTGGTTTGACGTCTCAGGCGGACGGCGGCGTGCCGCTGGTGATGGACACGCTGGAGATGCTGGGCGCAGACAACCTGGCGCACGGACGCTGGGGCGAACAAAAGCTGGTGGTGCGCCTGCCGCATCAGGAGCGCCCGAAGGCAGGCAGCACGCTGTGGCTGCATATGCCGGAAAATCACCTGCACTTATTTGACGGTGAAACAGGACAACGAGTATGAGCAACTGGCCTTACCCCCACATTGTCGCCCACCGTGGCGGCGGTAAACTGGCGCCGGAAAACACCCTGGCGGCAATTGACGCTGGCGCGCGCTACGGCCACACGATGATCGAGTTCGATGCCAAGCTGTCGAAGGACGGCGAAATTTTCCTGCTGCATGACGACAACCTTGAACGCACCAGCAACGGCTGGGGCGTGGCGGGCGAACTGCCGTGGCGCGATCTGCTGAAGGTGGATGCCGGAAGCTGGTTCAGCGGGGAATTCAAAGGTGAACCGCTGCCGCTGCTGGCGGAAGTGGCGGACCGCTGCCGCCAGCACGGCATGATGGCCAACATCGAAATCAAACCGACCACCGGCACCGGGCCGCTGACGGGCAAAGTCATCGCGCTGGCCGCGCGTGAGCTGTGGGAAGGGATGACGGTACCGCTGCTGTCGTCGTTTGACATCGACGCGCTGGAAGCGGCACAGGCGGCCGTACCAGAGCTGCCGCGCGGGCTGCTGCTGGATGAGTGGCGAGAAGACTGGCGCGCGCTGACTTCCCGCTTAGGTTGCGTGTCGATCCACCTCAACCATAAGCTGCTGGATGAAGCGCGCGTGATGCTGTTAAAAGAGGCCGGTCTGCATATCCTGGTCTACACCGTCAACAAACCCCAGCGTGCGGCCGAGCTGCTGCGCTGGGGCGTGGACAGCATCTGTACCGATGCGATTGACCAGATCGGGCCGAACTTTATTTATTAAGCATACTGCCGTTCTGCTGGGTCGGCAGCATATGCTGCTGACCGCTGCTTTGCGACACCCCGCCCCCTAACATCCCACCGTTTGAGTTTGACAGCGGCTGCTCGCGCATCTGGCCCTGCTGCACGCGCTGGGTATTAGCGTTCATCTGGTTTTGCAGGTGCTGTTGCTGCACCTGGGTCTGCGTCTTTAACTGCTGATTAAGCATCCCTTTCTGCTGCTGTTGCTGGCTCATCATCTCCGTCTGCATACGCTGCTGGCTCGGAATGACATAGCCCTGCTGGTTCGGGTTGTTCAGCGTGTTTATCGGCTGTGCGAGCGCGGCGAACGGAAGCAGCGCGATCAGGATCGGTAATCGTTTCATGGTTATCTCCTCCTTTGAGGCTTCTCTTAAGTTTATCCTGATTCCGGCATAACGATGATTTTTTAAGAGTTGTGAACCAGGCTTAAGCGGGGAATATAGGCCCCTTCACCTGGAGAACAATAATGATGAAACCAACCTTTTTGCGCTGGGTCGCCATCGCTGCGCTGATGGCAGGCGGCACATTTACCGTGGCGGCCAACCCGCCCGCCGCTCCTCCGGTCTCTTACGGCGTGGAGGAGGATGTTTTTCATCCCGAGCGGGCGACGCACGGCATGGTGGCCTCGGTTGACGCGCTGGCAACTCAGGTGGGCGTCGATATTCTTAAACAGGGCGGTAACGCGGTGGATGCGGCGGTCGCGGTCGGGTACGCGCTGGCGGTGACGCATCCACAGGCGGGGAACCTGGGCGGCGGCGGGTTTATGATGCTGCGCACGAAAGACGGTAAAACTACGGCCATCGACTTTCGTGAGATGGCACCGAATCAGGCCTCCCGCGATATGTTCCTCGACGATCAGAGCAATCCGGACAGTAAAAAATCCCTGACCTCGCACCTTGCCTCCGGCACGCCGGGCACCGTTGCGGGGTTCTCGCTGGCGCTGGAAAAATACGGCACGCTGCCGCTGAATAAAGTGGTACAGCCTGCCATCAGGCTGGCGCGCGACGGCTTCGTCGTCAACGACGCGCTGGCGGACGACCTCAAAACCTACGGCAGCGAAGTTATTCCCAATCATGAAAACAGCAAGGCTATCTTCTGGAAAGACGGCGAGCCGCTGAAAAAGGGCGATAAGCTGGTGCAGAAGAACCTCGCAAAAAGTCTCGAACTGATTGCCGAAAACGGTCCGGACGCCTTCTATAAGGGGCCGATTGCCGATCAAATTGCCGACGAGATGCAGAAGAACGGCGGGCTGATCACCAAAGCGGATCTGGCGGAATATAAGGCGGTGGAGCGCGAGCCGATTAGCGGCACCTATCGCGGCTACGAGGTCTTCTCCATGCCGCCGCCGTCCTCCGGGGGCATTCACATTGTGCAGATCCTCAATATTCTGGAAAACTTCGATATGCACAAGTTCGGCTTCGGTAGTGCCGATGCCATGCAGGTGATGGCGGAGGCGGAAAAGCGCGCCTACGCGGACCGCTCGGAATATCTTGGCGATCCGGATTTCGTGAAGGTGCCGTGGCAGGCGCTGACCAACAAAGCCTATGCCAAATCGATTGCCGATGAGATCGACATCAACAAGGCTAAACCGTCCAGCGAGATCCGCCCGGGCAAGCTGGCGCCGTATGAAAGTAACCAGACCACCCACTTCTCGGTCGTGGACAAAGACGGAAACGCGGTGGCGGTGACCTACACGCTTAACACCACCTTCGGCACCGGGATTGTGGCGGGCAGTAGCGGTATTTTGCTGAACAACGAGATGGATGATTTCTCGGCCAAGCCGGGCGTGCCGAACGTCTACGGGCTGGTCGGCGGCGATGCAAATGCGGTCGGGCCGAAGAAGCGCCCGCTGTCGTCCATGTCGCCCACCATCGTGGTGAAAGACGGCAAAACCTGGCTGGTGACCGGCAGCCCGGGCGGGAGCCGGATTATCACCACCGTGCTGCAAATGGTAGTGAACAGCATCGACTTTGGGATGAACGTCGCCGAAGCGACCAATGCGCCGCGTTTCCATCACCAGTGGCTGCCGGACGAGTTGCGCGTGGAGAAGGGCTTTAGCCCGGATACCCTCAAGCTGCTTGAGCAGCGCGGGCAGAAGGTGGCGGTGAAGGAGGCGATGGGCAGCACCCAGAGCATTATGGTCGGGCCGGACGGTGCCCTGTTTGGCGCGTCGGACCCACGGTCGGTGGATGATTTAACGGCGGGGTATTGAGGGCTCCTCTCACCTAACCCTCTCCCCATAGGGGAGAGGGGATTGCACGGTGCGGTCTTTTCTCCCTCGCCCCTTCGGGGTGAGGGGTTACTTCATCCGCGCCATATAATACGCGTCCACGTACTCGCCGTTGCGCAGGGCGTAGCGCCTGCCGGTGCCTTCAATCTCAAACCCGTGCTTTTTGTACACCGCGATTGCCGGTGCGTTATCGACAAACACCGTTAACTCGATGCGGTCGACGCGCAGCCAGTTGTCGCACATATCAATCATGGTGCGTATCAGCGCGCTGGCGACGCCCCGGTTTTGCCACTGCGCACCCACACAAATTCCAAAATCGGCAACGTGGCTGCGGCGCGGACGCTGGGCTACGGCAATGCACAGATGCCCGGCGACGGTATCATCAATACAGGCGACAAGCTGCTTGATACCGGGCTGATCGGTTAGCCGGTCATGCCACATCTGCTCTGAGGGATGAGGAACCTGTAGCGTGTTGTGGTACACCTCCGGCTGGGCGTGGATCTGACGAATGGCGTCGTAATCTTTCGGTTCAGCGTGGCGTATCACTATCTCACTCATTCCTTGTTCCTCAGTCAGTTAAAAGTCCCTTCCAACATCAGTGACTTTAAAAGTTGAGTCAATCGCTATTTTTTGCAAAAAGTGTTGGACAAGTGCGAATGAGAATGATTATTATTGCTCTGCATTCAGGAAGACCTCCTACGGGAACCTGAAAGCACGACATTGCTCACATTGCTTCCAGTATTACTTTAGCCAGCTTCTCGCTGGCTTTTTTTTGTTATGGTTAGACTCAGTAACCTTCCAAAAGGACTGAGCCATGACACTACATTGTGCATTTATTGGATTTGGCAAAAGCACCACGCGTTACCACCTTCCGTATGTTCTTAACCGAAAAGAGACCTGGCACGTGGCCCATATCTATCGCCGCCGCGCGAAGCCAGAAGAGCAGTCTCCGCAGTATTCCCATATTCATTTCACCAGCGATCTTGATGAAGTGTTAAATGATTCGCAGGTGAAGCTGGTGGTGGTCTGTACCCACGCCGACAGCCACTTTGACTACGCGAAACGCGCGTTGGAAGCGGGTAAAAACGTGCTGGTGGAAAAACCGTTCACCCCGACCATCGCCGAAGCGAAGGAACTCTTTGCGCTGGCAAAAAGCAAAGGCCTGACCGTCACGCCGTACCAGAACCGTCGCTTTGACAGCTGCTTCCTGACGGCAAAAAAGGCAATTGAAAGCGGCAAGCTCGGCGAGATCGTTGAAATCGAAAGCCACTTCGATTACTACCGCCCGGTGGCAGAAACCAAACCCGGCCTGCCGCAGGACGGTTCGTTCTACGGTCTGGGCGTACACACCATGGACCAGTTCATCTCCCTGTTTGGCCGCCCGGACCACGTGGCGTACGACATCCGCAGCCTGCGCAATAAGGCCAATCCGGACGATACCTTCGAAGCACAGCTGTTCTACGGCGATCTCAAAGCCATCGTCAAAACCAGCCATCTGGTGAAAATCGACTACCCGAAATTTATCGTTCACGGCAAGAAAGGCTCCTTTATCAAGTACGGCATCGACCAGCAGGAGACCAGCCTGAAGGCCAACATCATGCCGGGCGAACCGGGCTTTGCGGCAGATGATTCCGTGGGCGTGCTGGAGTACGTGAACGACGAGGGCCTGACGGTCAGGGAAGAGCTGAAGCCGGAAACGGGCGATTATGGACGCGTCTACGATGCGCTGTATGAAACCCTCTCCAGCGGCACGCCGAATTACGTCAAGGAATCTGACGTTCTGACGAACCTGGAAATCCTTGAACGGGCCTTCGAACAGGCTTCCCCTGCCACGGTAACCCTCGCCAGATAAGCAAAAATGGCTCCTTTGTGCTTGTTCTAAATTTTTGAACAGAGGAGTCAATTTTCACCCTCTATGATCCCTGAGCGTTTGCGTCCACACTTACTCCATCGAAACGAACTGAGGGTGAAAACAATGATCTACTTACGCAAAGCAAACGAACGTGGTCATGCGAATCATGGCTGGCTGGACTCATGGCATTCATTCTCGTTTGCCGACTACTACGACCCGAACTTCATGGGCTTCTCCGCGCTGCGCGTCATTAACGACGACGTGATTGATGCAGGCCAGGGCTTCGGTACCCACCCGCACAAGGACATGGAAATCCTGACCTATGTGCTGGAAGGGGCGGTTGAGCACCAGGACAGCATGGGCAATAAAGAGCAGGTTCCGGCGGGCGAGTTCCAGATTATGAGCGCGGGGACCGGGGTGCGTCACTCTGAGTACAACCCGAGCAAAACGGAAAAACTGCACCTGTATCAAATCTGGATCATTCCAGAAGAGACTGGCATCACGCCACGCTACGAACAGCGCCGCTTCGATGCGAAACAGGGTAAACAGCTGGTGCTCTCCCCGGATGCGCGTGAAGGTTCCCTGAAAGTGCATCAGGATATGGAGCTGTACCGCTGGGCGCTGGCGAAAGATGAGCAGTCTGTGCACCAGATCGCCGCCAACCGCCGCGTGTGGATCCAGGTGGTGAAAGGCGAGGTGTCCATCAATGGCACCAAAGCCACCACCGCCGATGGCCTGGCAGTCTGGGATGAGCAGGCGCTCTCCGTGCATGCCGACAGCGAAAGTGAAATTCTGCTGTTTGATCTGCCGCCGGTCTAAATAATTTCTCAACCTTCCCTTTAAACGGGGAAGGTTGAGCTTTGTCCGTGATAAACTGAGCAAATCTCTCACTTCAAGATTTCTCAGGACGATGAAAAAGAAACGCCCCGTACTTCAGGATGTCGCCGATCGCGTCGGTGTGACCAAAATGACGGTCAGCCGTTTTTTACGTAACCCGGAGCAGGTTTCCGTGGCGTTGCGTGGCAAGATTGCCGCCGCCCTTGATGAACTGGGTTATATCCCCAACCGCGCGCCCGATATTCTCTCCAATGCGACCAGCCGTGCGGTGGGCGTCCTGCTTCCTTCCTTAACCAACCAGGTTTTCGCTGAAGTGCTGCGTGGCATCGAAAGCGTGACCGATGCCTTTGGTT
The DNA here is from genome assembly GCF_013375955.1 of Enterobacter sp. DSM 30060. Lineage (NCBI taxonomy): Bacteria > Pseudomonadati > Pseudomonadota > Gammaproteobacteria > Enterobacterales > Enterobacteriaceae > Enterobacter > Enterobacter sp. DSM 30060. Next base: position 1,347,853 of record NZ_CP056118.1, on the reverse strand, counting down.
ATCAGACCATGCTCGCCCACTATGGGTACAAGCCGGAACTGGAAGAGGAACGTCTTGAATCGATGCTTTCCTGGAACATTGACGGCCTGATTTTAACGGAACGTACTCACACCCCGCGCACGCTGAAAATGATTGAAGTGGCAGGCATTCCGGTGGTGGAGTTGATGGACAGCCAGTCGCCGTGCCTCGACATCGCCGTGGGGTTCGATAACTTTGAAGCGGCGCGTCAGATGACGGCGGCGATCATCGCCCGCGGTCATCGCCATGTGGCCTATCTGGGTGCGCGTCTGGATGAACGTACTATCATCAAACAGAAGGGATACGAGCAGGCGATGCTCGACGCCGGTTTAACCCCGTACAGCGTGATGGTGGAGCAATCTTCCTCTTATACGTCGGGTATTGAGCTGATGCGTCAGGCGCGACGCGAGTATCCGCAACTGGACGGTATTTTTTGTACCAACGATGACCTTGCGGTCGGCGCCGCGTTTGAGTGTCAGCGCCTGGGTTTAAAAATCCCGGATGATATGGCGATTGCCGGCTTCCACGGCCACGACATTGGCCAGGTGATGGAGCCGCGTCTGGCAAGCGTCCTGACCCCGCGTGAACGCATGGGCCGCATTGGTGCAGAACGCCTGCTGGCGCGCATTCGTGGTGAGGCAGTTACCCCTAAAATGTTAGATTTAGGTTTCACCTTGTCACCGGGTGGATCTATTTAATCCGACAAATTTGAAGTAGCTCACACTTATTCACTTCGCGCACGTTTGGATATTGCTTCTCTTATGCCCCGGCAGGACAATGTTACCGATAACTGTTACCCGTAACAATTGACTGAGGGACACCCTTTGAGCACGACTAATCACGATCACCACGTTTACGTCCTGATGGGCGTGTCCGGTAGCGGTAAATCTGCCGTGGCGAGCGAAGTGGCGCATCAACTCCAGGCTGCGTTTCTTGATGGTGACTTCCTCCATCCGCGCAGCAACATCATGAAAATGGCTTCCGGCGAGCCGCTGAATGACGACGACCGCAAACCCTGGTTGCAGGCGCTGAATGATGCCGCGTTCGCGATGCAGCGCACCAATAAAGTCTCCCTGATAGTCTGTTCCGCGCTGAAAAAAACCTATCGCGACCTGCTGCGCGATGGCAACCCGAACCTCTCTTTCATCTACCTGAAAGGCGATTTCGGGGTAATTGAAAGCCGCCTGAAGGCGCGTAAAGGCCACTTCTTCAAAACCCAGATGCTGGTAACGCAGTTCGAAGCGTTGCAGGAGCCGGGGGCTGACGAACAGGATGTCTTAGTGGTTGATATCGATCAGCCGCTGGAAGGTGTTGTTGCCAGCACCATCGAGGTTATTAATAAAAGGCAGTAAGTTTTGAGTACATTAACGCTAGTTTTGACAGCAGTGGGTTCCGTATTGCTGCTGCTGTTTTTAGTGATGAAGGCACGTATGCACGCCTTCGTTGCTTTGATGGTGGTTTCTATTGGTGCCGGTCTCTTTTCCGGAATGCCGCTCGACAAAATTGCGGCGACGATGGAAAAAGGGATGGGCGGCACGCTCGGCTTCCTGGCCATCGTAGTCGCGCTCGGCGCGATGTTTGGCAAGATTTTGCACGAGACGGGCGCGGTCGATCAGATTGCCGTCAAGATGCTGAAATCCTTCGGACACAGCCGTGCGCACTACGCGATTGGTCTGGCTGGTCTGATTTGCGCGCTGCCGCTGTTCTTTGAAGTGGCGGTGGTGCTGCTGATTAGCGTGGCGTTCTCCATGGCACGCCATACCGGTACCAACCTCGTGAAGCTGGTCATTCCGCTGTTTGCGGGCGTGGCGGCGGCGGCGGCGTTTCTGCTGCCGGGGCCTGCGCCGATGCTGCTGGCTTCCCAGATGCATGCTGACTTTGGCTGGATGATCCTGATTGGCCTGTGTGCGGCGATCCCGGGGATGATTATCGCCGGTCCGCTGTGGGGCAACTTCATTAGCCGTTACGTTGAGCTGCACATTCCGGATGACATCTCCGAGCCGCACCTGGGCGAGGGCAAAATGCCGTCCTTCGGCTTCAGTCTGTCACTGATCCTGCTGCCGCTGGTGCTGGTGGGCCTGAAAACCATCGCTGCCCGCTTTGTGCCGGTGGGGTCAACCGCTTACGAATGGTTCGAATTTATTGGCCATCCGTTCACTGCGATCCTGGTGGCGTGTCTGGTCGCGATTTACGGGCTGGCGATGCGTCAGGGCATGCCAAAAGATCGCGTGATGGAGATATGCGGTGCCGCGCTACAACCGGCGGGGATTATTCTGCTGGTGATCGGGGCGGGCGGCGTGTTCAAGCAGGTGCTGGTGGATTCCGGCGTTGGCCCGGCGCTGGGCGAAGCGCTGACCGGGATGGGCCTGCCGATTGCGGTCACCTGCTTCGTGCTGGCCGCGGCGGTGCGTATCATTCAGGGCTCCGCGACCGTGGCGTGCTTAACCGCGGTGGGGCTGGTGATGCCGGTGATTGAACAGCTGAACTACTCCGGCGCGCAGATGGCGGCGCTCTCTATCTGTATCGCGGGCGGTTCGATTGTGGTTTCTCACGTGAACGACGCAGGCTTCTGGCTGTTCGGTAAATTTACCGGCGCAACCGAAGCGCAAACCCTGAAAACCTGGACGCTGATGGAAACCATCCTCGGCACGACGGGTGCGGTTGTCGGGATGATTGCGTTTACGCTGCTGAGCTAACGTATTCCTTTGATAGATAAAGTAAAGGGCTTCCATATGGAAGCCCTTATTCATTGTAACAGAGACGAATTGGTTGGAGAGATAATGCCAGGCACTCCGTTTATATGAAAATAGCATCGATAGTTATTTTTGTTAGATTCCAATACTAATTCGCCAATTAACTGCAAATCCTCTACAGCGTACCGTTCATAAGAATGCATGTATCGATTCAACTCGCGCATACAGATCAACTGACGGACACGTGATTCGATACCGACATCCATGACGTACTTCCTGAATTTTGGTGAAATCCAGAAAAGTAACTCCATGATATGGTCAAGTTTCTCGATCAAGCGATCGATTATGTCCTGCTTGTTTTGCACGCCTTCAGTCATCCACGCAGGTTCATTGTGAGAGATTCTGTTTCTGAACGAACGTACTTCCTCAATGCGACGACGAAGCGCATCTCGTTGATGAAACATAGCGTTTTTAGTTTCCTCTACTCTGGGAAGTTTGCGAAAGACTTTTGTAAGCTCATGTGGCCAAAGAAAATTTTTATCTGAACCATCATAAAAATGCTTATCAAGGAGATACTCCCAGGTCGCAAAATCGCATTGAGAAATGACCTGATCTACGGTTGGTATGGGGCTCGCAATTCCTTTGCTTTCAAGCGTGCGCTTAGCACTCTTCTTTGCATTTTTTATGCAGTCATGGAACTTACGCACTTGTTCTGCGGTTATCGGTTGGCCATTTTCATCATTAGCTTGCCTGCATGGAACAATCCCAAACCAATGTTCGTTGTTAGCACCTTGATACTTGGAGGATGCTACATGATGAAGCGCATTGCGTAGTGCTACTTCAACAAGTTGAATAAGAGGATAAAATGCCCCGACGATGGCAAGATTCCAACAATATGCCCCTAAAAGCTGGGCATCAGTTTGAGTTGCCATCGAAGTGGTATAGCTACTTAATCGAATACGGCTAAGTAAGCGGGTTGGTTCCGAGTAATCATAGGACTCAGGCATGGAAGTTCTGATCTGTTGAATTTAATGCATAAGATTCTAAATCTTCAGATGATTAATCTCTACATTTTGAATGCTTTCATGGGCATATTTGGCTTTTGTTAAAAGGATATCCGATGGATGTACGTTGTACATCCATCGGATATCCTTGTATTGCTTGCTATACAAAAGATGGCCCGATATACTTTCTAGCGTAGCTAATTGAAAGTTCTTCTCCCACCTTGTCGTGGTGCCAGTTCTTCGATATAAAGCGAAAGGATACCGACCCCGGAATCATAAAAATGATCCCGGGGTTGTTTTTTTGCTGTTAAAGCCAGTTTAAGCTTCAAATGCCTACCGTACCTAAAGGAGTGCGCAACCAGCGCGGCGCTTTCAGCGTCTCACTGTAAAACCCCACTAAATCCTGCAACAAATCTCCTGCGACTCTTTCATCGCTCGCCGAGAGCGTTCGAGCCAACAGCATTTGCGTTAGCAGCTGGCAGTATCTCCCCAGTTGATCGATCTCCGGTTCAAAAACCGGCACGTCCAGCGGCAGGTCATCCACCGTCAGGCTGGCTTTTAAATATTCCGGAACAGGTTCAAGCAGCGTTGGCTGGAGCAGGGCGAGGCAGGCTGAGAGCCGTCCGCACAGCGCCATCTTCTGGGTTGGATCGTCACATTCAACCAGCACGTCAACAAACTGCGCGCAGTTGTCTGCCAGTTCGGTGAAATCGGTAGTGTGATCGAACGGGGTAGTGAATAAAGCGTGGGAAAAGTTAGGGGTAGTAGTCATATGACCGCCTCTGATGAGTAATGTGTATCCACCACTGGAGAGGCTAATCTCACGGGTGGTGGAACCAGACAGGGTTAGCCTTACCGGCCTCATCAGCTACCGGCGCGTCTTGCGACGCCCCCGCCTGGCCCACCATTGAAGTGTAGCTAAGCGCACGACACGATAACACTCGTGTCGCTGATGAGGTAGTTCAGGAGGCTAATCCTGACGCCTGATTTAGCAGGCGCGGCAAGAAGATACTGCGTTGGGGGCGGGGTGGCAAGAGAGGCTCTGGAAGGCGGCTCGCAAAACGAATGAATATTTTGAATTATTGAGGCACCAGATCTCAGTGACCGTATGTGTGTCGGGTGGCGCTTACGCTTACCCGACCTACAAAAAAATCAGGTCCCGTAGGCCGGGTAAGCGTAAGCGCCACCCGGCTTTTTTACATCTTCACCCTTTCATCCATGCCCGGATCCCATCCAGGAACATCTGCGTCGCCATCATCACCAGAATCAGCCCCATCAGGCGCTCGAGGGCGTTCACCCCTTTCTCGCCCAGCAGGCGCAGGAACAGCGATGACTGCAACAGGATAATAAATGTCCCGCCCCAGGCGATCAGCAGGGCAATGACCAGGTGGCTCATCTGATTCGGATACTGATGCGACAACAGCATCAGCGTTGCCAGAATCGTTGGCCCGGCGACCAGCGGAATCGCCAGCGGCACGATAAACGGTTCTTCACCCGCAGGCAGGCCGCTGCTGCTGCCTTCCGCGCTCGGGAAAATCATCTTTATGGCAATCAGGAACAAAATGATCCCGCCGGAAATGGAGACCGTTTCGGCACGTAAGTTCAGGAAAGCGAGGATTTTTTCACCGGCGAACAGGAAGATAAACATCACCAGCAGGGCGATGAGCAGCTCGCGGATCATGATCGCCCGACGGCGCTTCGGCTCGGTGTGCTTCAGCACCGACATGAAGATCGGCAGATTACCGAGCGGATCCATAATCAGGATCAATAAAACCGCTGCGGAAATGATTTCACTCATCTTAAATTATCCCTGATACTTATTGTGGTCATTGCGATGATTAGCACTTTTTCTGATTGCCGGGCAATCATCGATTAATTTCGCTTGCGACTTTGGCAGCATTTTGTAATGTGAAGCATATCCCAGTTCAATACTGGCTTGCACAATCAGCACACACCCCTTGCAGGAAAAAAATGCTATGAAAAACGTTGGTTTTATCGGCTGGCGCGGTATGGTCGGCTCTGTACTCATGCAACGCATGGTTGAAGAGCGCGATTTCGACGCCATCCGCCCGGTCTTCTTCTCCACTTCCCAGCTCGGCCAGGCTGCACCGTCCTTTGGTGGTACCACAGGCACGTTGCAGGATGCTTACGATCTGGAAGCGCTGAAGGCACTCGACATTATTGTGACCTGCCAGGGCGGCGATTATACCAACGAAATTTATCCGAAGCTGCGTGAAAGCGGCTGGCAGGGCTACTGGATTGACGCGGCCTCTTCGCTGCGTATGAAAGACGATGCCATCATCATTCTCGACCCGGTTAACCAGGATGTCATCACCGACGGCCTGAACAACGGCGTGAAAACGTTTGTTGGCGGTAACTGCACCGTCAGCCTGATGCTGATGTCCCTCGGCGGCCTGTTCGCACAGGATCTGGTGGAGTGGGTCTCCGTAGCGACCTACCAGGCGGCGTCCGGCGGCGGCGCGCGACATATGCGCGAGCTGCTGACCCAGATGGGCCAGCTGCACCAGAGCGTCGCGACCGAGCTGGCAAACCCGGCGTCCGCGATCCTCGATATCGAGCGTAAAGTCACTCAGCTCACCCGCAGCGGCGAGTTGCCGGTGGATAACTTTGGCGTACCGCTGGCCGGCGGTCTGATCCCGTGGATCGACAAACAGCTGGATAACGGCCAGACCCGCGAAGAGTGGAAGGGCCAGGCTGAGACCAACAAAATCCTCGCCACCGCGAACACCATTCCGGTTGACGGTCTGTGCGTGCGTATCGGCGCGCTGCGCTGCCACAGCCAGGCTTTCACCATTAAACTGAAAAAAGATGTGTCTATTCCGACCGTGGAAGAGCTGCTGGCCGCGCACAACCCGTGGGCGAAAGTGGTGCCAAACGATCGCGATATCACCATGCGCGAACTGACCCCGGCAGCCGTTACCGGCACGCTGACCACCCCGGTTGGCCGCCTGCGCAAGCTGAACATGGGGCCGGAGTACCTCTCCGCGTTCACCGTTGGCGACCAGCTTCTTTGGGGTGCCGCCGAGCCGCTGCGCCGCATGCTGCGCCAGCTGGCGTAATAATTTGTTAAACACCGGGGGTGAATGTCACCCCCTTTTTTTGCGTACTACATGGAGTAAAACGCAGATGTCTTATTTTTTATCAGGAGGGCCCACGACGTTGGCTATGCTTTAAGGAAGATTTATTTCTCACCTGAGGGTAGGGCGGAGCAGAGAGGATTAACTGCACCGTTTAGGTCACATTAAAAGTCGTCCCGGAGCGCGTAAAAAGGGCGACATAAAAAAACAGGATGAATACCATGTCCGATCGTATTTCGAGAGACGTGATTAATGCGCTTATTGCGGGTCACTTTGCCGACCCCTTTTCTGTGCTAGGGATGCACCGTACAGAGGCCGGACTGGAAGTTCGGGCGCTGTTACCGGATGCAACAGAAGTGTGGGTTATCGAACCCAAAACCGGCCGCAAGGTGGGTAATCTGGAATGCCTCGACTCGCGTGGCTTCTTCTCGGGCGTCATGCCCCGCCGTAAAAATCCTTTTCGTTATCAGCTTGCCGTTATCTGGCACGGTCAGCAAAACCTGATTGATGATCCCTATAGCTTCGGCCCGCTCTTAAAAGAGATGGACGCCTGGCTGCTGTCCGAAGGGACCCATTTACGCCCCTACGAAACGCTGGGTGCCCATGCGGATACCATGGACGGTATCACCGGCACGCGCTTTGCCGTATGGGCGCCAAACGCCCAGCGCGTCTCCGTTGTCGGGCAGTTCAACTACTGGGACGGTCGTCGTCACCCCATGCGCCTGCGCCGGGAAACCGGCATCTGGGAGCTGTTTATCCCCGGCGCGCACAACGGTCAGCTCTACAAATTCGAGATGATCGATGCCAACGGCAAGCTGCGTATTAAATCCGACCCGTACGCCTTTGAGGCCGAACTGCGCCCGAATACCGCCTCGCTGATTTGCGGCCTGCCGGAGAAGGTTGTCCAGAGCGAGGAGCGCAAGCAGGCCAACCGCTTTGATGCGCCGATCTCCGTCTATGAAGTGCATCTCGGCTCCTGGCGTCGCCACACCGATAACAACTTCTGGCTGAGCTATCGCGAGCTGGCGGACCAGCTGGTGCCGTACGCCAAATGGATGGGCTTTACCCATCTGGAGCTGCTGCCAATCAACGAACACCCGTTCGACGGTAGCTGGGGCTATCAGCCGACCGGGCTATATGCGCCTACGCGCCGCTTCGGCACGCGCGATGACTTCCGCTATTTCATTGATGCCGCGCACGCCGCCGGACTGAACGTGATCCTCGACTGGGTGCCGGGCCACTTCCCGTCGGATGATTTTGCGCTGGCAGAGTTTGACGGTACGAAGCTGTACGAGCACAGCGATCCGCGCGAAGGCTATCACCAGGACTGGAACACGCTGATCTACAACTACGGTCGCCGTGAAGTGTCAAACTACCTGGTCGGGAACGCGCTGTACTGGATCGAACGTTTCGGCATTGATGCCCTGCGCGTCGATGCGGTGGCGTCGATGATCTACCGCGACTACAGCCGCAAAGAGGGTGAGTGGATCCCAAACGAGTATGGCGGGCGTGAAAACCTCGAAGCGATTGAGTTTCTGCGCAACACCAACCGCATTATCGGCGAGCAGGTGGAAGGCGCCGTGACCATGGCTGAAGAGTCAACCGACTTCCCGGGCGTTTCCCGTCCACCGGCAATGGGCGGCCTGGGCTTCTGGTTCAAGTGGAACCTCGGCTGGATGCACGACACGCTCGACTACATGAAGCTTGACCCGGTTTATCGTCAGTATCACCACGATAAGCTCACCTTCGGGCTACTCTACAACTACACCGAAAACTTCATGCTGCCGCTGTCGCACGATGAAGTGGTACACGGCAAGAAATCCGTTCTCGACCGCATGCCGGGGGACGCGTGGCAGAAGTTTGCCAACCTGCGCGCCTATTACGGCTGGATGTTCGCCTTCCCGGGCAAAAAGCTGCTGTTTATGGGCAACGAATTTGCGCAAGGGCGCGAATGGAACCACGACACCAGCCTTGACTGGCATCTGCTGGAAGGCGCGGACAACTGGCACCACGGCGTGCAGCGTCTGGTTCGCGACCTGAACCTGACCTATCGCCACCACAAAGCGCTGCACGAGCTGGACTTCGATCCGTACGGCTTTGAGTGGCTTGTGGTGGACGACCACGAGCGCTCGGTGTTTGTCTTTGTACGACGTGATAAAGCCGGTAACGAGATCATCGTCGCCAGCAACTTCACGCCGATACCGCGCGAACACTACCGCTTCGGCATAAACCAGCCGGGCAAATGGCGCGAAATTCTCAATACCGACTCCATGCACTACCACGGCAGCAATGCGGGTAACGGCGGGCTGGTGCAGAGCGATGCCATTGAAAGCCATGGCCGTCCGAACTCCCTGAGCCTGACGCTGCCGCCGCTTGGCACAATCTGGCTGGTGCGGGAGGGAGAATGACGCAGCTTACGGCAGGTAAACCCGAACCGCTCGGGGCGAGTTTTGACGGAAAGGGGGTGAACTTCACGCTCTTTTCCGCCCATGCGGAGCGGGTGGAACTCTGTGTGTTTGACGGGGAAGGTAACGAGCACCGTTACGATTTACCGGCGCGCACGGGGGATACCTGGCATGGCTACCTGGCCGGAGGACGGCCGGGGATGCACTACGGTTTTCGCGTACACGGCCCCTGGGAGCCCTCTCAGGGGCACTGGTTTAACCCGGCGAAGCTGCTGATTGACCCATGTGCGCACCGCGTGGACGGCGAGTTTAAAGACGATCCGCTGTTCCACGTTGGCTACGGCGAACCAGACCACCGCGACAGCGCACCCGTCGCGCCCAAAAGCGTGGTGGTACACGATCTCTACGACTGGGAAGACGATGCCCCGCCGCGCACGCCGTGGGGCAACACCGTTATTTATGAAGCCCACGTCAAAGGGCTGACGTATCTGCATCCGTCAATCCCCAAAGAGATGCGCGGTACCTACAAAGCGCTTGGGCATCCGACGATGGTCGCGTACCTGAAGCACTTAGGGATCACCGCCCTGGAGCTGTTGCCCGTGGCGCATTTTGCCAGCGAGCCGCGGCTGCAGCGTCTTGGGTTAAGCAACTACTGGGGCTACAACCCGCTGGCGATGTTCGCCCTCGACCCGCGCTACGCGGTGCATCCGGAGAAGGCGCGGGATGAGTTTCGCGATGCGGTGAAGGCGCTTCACGCGGCGGGTATCGAGGTCATTCTGGACGTGGTGTTGAACCACAGTGCAGAAAGCGATCTTGATGGCCCGACGCTCTCACAGCGCGGAATCGATAACCGTAGCTATTATTGGATCAGGGACGACGGCGATTACGAGAACTGGACCGGGTGCGGTAACACCCTCAACCTCAGTCATCCGGCCGTTACGCATTACGCGTACGCGTGCCTGAAATACTGGGTTGAGACGTTCCACGTGGACGGTTTTCGTTTCGACCTGGCGCCGGTAATGGGGCGCACCCCGGCGTTCAGCCAGCAGGCGCCGCTGTTTGAGGCCATCAAAAACTGTCCGGTGCTTTCAAAGGTGAAGCTGATTGCGGAGCCCTGGGACATCGGCGAGGGCGGTTATCAGGTGGGGAACTTCCCGCCGCTGTTTGCCGAGTGGAACGACCACTTCCGCGATGCCGTCCGCCGCTTCTGGCTGACGCGCGATCTGTCGCTGGGGGAGTTTGCCGGTCGCTTTGCCGGCTCCAGCGATCTCTTTAAGCGTGACGGCAAACGTCCGTCGGCCACCATTAATCTGGTGACGGCGCACGACGGTTTTACGCTGCGCGACTGCGTTTGTTTCAATCAGAAACACAATGAGGCAAACGGCGAAGAGAATCGCGATGGGACTAACAACAACCATAGCTTTAACCATGGTATAGAAGGGTTAGGCGGAAGTCTGGATGTGATCGAGCGGCGACGCGCCAGCGTTCATGCGCTGCTGACGACGCTTTTGTTGTCGCAGGGCACGCCGATGCTGCTGGCGGGCGATGAGCACGGTCACAGCCAGCACGGCAACAACAACGCCTATTGCCAGGACAACACCCTGACCTGGCTCAACTGGGAAGAAGCGAACAGCGGGTTGACCCATTTCACCGCGGCGCTGATCCATCTTCGCCAGCACATCCCCGCGCTCACCGCCGACTGCTGGTGGGAAGAGGGCGACGGCAACGTTCGCTGGCTGAATAAAGACGCGCAACCGTTAAGCGCGCAAGAGTGGCAACACGGCATACCCTGTCTGCAAATCCTGCTTTCGGATGCGTGGCTGGTGACGCTGAACGCGACGGATGACGTCGCAGAGATTGTTTTACCTGACGGGGAATGGCGAGCCATTCCTCCCTTTGCCGGAGCGGATAATCCGGTTGTTATGGCTGTCTGGCACGGGCCTGCGCACGGAGTGTGCGTATTCCAAAGATGATAAAAAAGGAGTTAGTCATGGTTAGATTAGAGAAGAACGATCCGTTAATGTTGGCGCGCCAGCTACCATTAAAAACAGTTGCCCTGATCCTCGCGGGCGGGCGTGGTACCCGTCTGAAAGATTTGACCATCAAGCGCGCCAAACCGGCCGTTCACTTTGGTGGTAAGTTCCGTATTATCGATTTTGCACTGTCCAACTGCCTGAACTCAGGCATTCGCCGTATTGGCGTCATTACCCAGTATCAGTCGCACACGCTGGTGCAGCACATTCAGCGCGGCTGGTCATTCTTCAGCGAAGAGATGAACGAGTTTGTCGATCTGCTCCCGGCGCAGCAGCGCGTTCACGGGGAGAACTGGTACCGCGGCACGGCGGATGCCGTGACCCAGAACCTCGACATCATTCGCCGCTACAACGCGGAATACATCGTTATCCTCGCCGGGGACCACATCTACAAGCAAGATTACTCCCACATGCTGATCGACCACGTCGAAAAAGGTGCGCGCTGCACCGTGGCGTGTCTGCCGGTGCCTGTTGCAGAAGCAACCGCGTTTGGCGTGATGCATGTAGATGGCGACGACAAGATTATCGACTTTGTCGAAAAACCGGCGAATCCGCCAACCATGCCGGGAGACGACACCAAATCGCTCGCCAGCATGGGGATCTATGTCTTTGATGCCGATTATCTTTATGAACTGCTGGAAGAAGACGACAAAGACGAAAACTCCAGCCACGACTTCGGTAAAGACATCATCCCGAAAATTACCAAAGCTGGCATGGCGTATGCACATCCTTTCCCATTGTCCTGCGTGCAGTCCGATCCGAATGCGGAACCTTACTGGCGCGACGTCGGCACGCTGGAAGCGTACTGGAAAGCCAACCTCGATCTGGCGTCCGTGACGCCTGAGCTAGATATGTACGACCAGAACTGGCCGATTCGCACCCATATGGAATCGCTGCCGCCGGCGAAGTTCGTCCAGGATCGCTCCGGCAGCCACGGTATGACGCTGAACTCGCTGGTCTCTGGCGGGTGCATTATCTCCGGTTCGGTGGTGGTGCAGTCCGTGCTGTTCCCGCGCGTGCGTATAAACTCATTCTGTAATATCGATTCGGCAGTCCTGCTGCCGGATGTCTGGGTAGGGCGCTCATGTCGTCTGCGTCGCTGCGTTATCGACCGTGCCTGCGTCATTCCCGAAGGGATGGTGATTGGGGAAAACGCGGAAGAAGATGCACGTCGTTTCTACCGATCGGAAGAGGGGATCGTGTTAGTAACACGGGAAATGTTGCGGAAGCTGCAAATCAAACAGGAGCGATGATGCAGGTTTTACACGTATGTTCTGAGATGTTCCCGTTGTTAAAAACGGGCGGACTGGCGGATGTTCTTGGTGCATTACCGGCGGCGCAAATTGCCGGAGGGGTGGATACCCGCGTGTTGTTACCCGCTTTTCCGGATATCCGGCGTGGTATTCCCGATGCGAAGGTTGTTACCCGCCGCGAGACCTTCGCGGGACGTATCACCCTGCTGTTTGGACATTACAATGGCGTAGGGATTTACCTGATTGATGCGCCGCATTTATACGACCGACCCGGCAGCCCGTATCACGATACCAACCTGTACGCCTATACCGATAACGTGCTGCGCTTTGCCCTGCTCGGCTGGGTGGGGGCGGAGATGGCCGTCGGGCTGGATCCGTTCTGGCGTCCGAACGTGGTGCACGCGCACGACTGGCATGCGGGGCTGGCTCCTGCGTATCTGGCGGCGAAAGGGCATCCGGCGAAATCGGTGTTTACGGTGCACAACCTGGCGTATCAGGGCATGTATTACGCGCATCATATGAATGACATCGATCTGCCATGGTCGTTCTTTAACATGCACGGACTGGAGTTTAACGGACAGATTTCGTTCCTGAAGGCCGGTCTGTACTACGCCGACCACATCACGGCGGTCAGCCCAACCTACGCGCGGGAAATTACCCAGCCGGAGTTCGGTTACGGTATGGAAGGGCTACTGCAACAGCGCCACCGTGAAGGTCGTCTGTCGGGCATTCTGAACGGCGTGGATGAACAGATCTGGAATCCGGAAACGGACCTCCTGCTGGCAGCGCGCTATGGTCGCGACTCCGTGGAGGACAAAGCGGAGAACAAGCGTCAGCTACAGATTGCGATGGGGCTGAAGGTCAACGACAAGGTACCGCTGTTTGCGGTGGTCAGCCGCCTGACCAGCCAGAAAGGGCTGGATCTGGTGCTGGAAGCGCTGCCGGGATTACTGGAGCAGGGTGGGCAGCTTGCGCTGCTCGGCGCGGGCGACCCGGTATTGCAGGAAGGTTTCCTCGCGGCCGCGGCGGAACATCCGGGGCAGGTGGGCGTGCAGATTGGCTATCACGAAGCGTTCTCGCACCGCATCATGGGCGGCGCAGACGTGATTCTGGTGCCGAGCCGTTTCGAGCCCTGCGGCCTGACGCAGCTCTATGGTCTGAAATACGGCACGCTGCCGCTGGTACGCCGCACGGGCGGGCTGGCGGATACGGTGTCTGACAGCTCCCTGGAAAACCTGGCGGATGGTATCGCCAGCGGGTTTGTTTTCGAGGACAGTAATGCCTGGTCGCTACTTCGGGCGATCCGGCGTGCTTTCGTCTTGTGGTCCCGTCCATCCCTGTGGCGTTACGTACAACGTCAGGCGATGTCCATGGACTTTGGCTGGCACGTTGCGGCGCAGTCCTACCGCGACCTTTATCAACGCTTGATGTAACGAGGCGAAGTTACTGATATGAATGCTCCATTTAGCTACTCTTCCCCCACGCTCAGCGTTGAGGCGTTGAAACACTCCATCGCCTATAAGCTGATGTTTACCATTGGGAAAGATCCCGTTATTGCCAACAAACATGAGTGGCTGAACGCCACGCTGTTTGCGGTGCGTGACCGTATGGTCGAACGCTGGCTGCGCTCCAACCGCGCCCAGCTCTCGCAGGAGACGCGACAGGTGTATTACCTGTCGATGGAGTTTTTGATTGGTCGCACCCTCTCCAATGCGCTGTTATCGCTCGGGATTTATGACGACGTCAAAAACGCACTGGAAGAGATGGGGCTGGACTTAGAAGAGCTGATTGACGAAGAGAACGACCCGGGGCTGGGTAACGGTGGTCTCGGGCGTCTTGCCGCCTGCTTCCTCGATTCACTGGCGACGCTGGCGCTGCCGGGACGCGGGTACGGTATTCGCTACGACTACGGCATGTTCAAGCAGAACATCGTTGATGGGCGTCAGAAAGAGTCGCCGGACTACTGGCTGGAGTACGGTAACCCGTGGGAGTTCAAGCGCCACAACACGCGCTACAAGGTGCGTTTTGGCGGGCGTATTCAGCAGGAAGGGAAAAAATCCCGCTGGGTGGAAACCGAAGAGATCCTCGCCGTGGCCTATGACCAGATTATCCCCGGCTACGACACCGATGCGACCAACACGCTGCGTCTGTGGAACGCGCAGGCCAGTAGCGAGATCAACCTCGGTAAATTCAATCAGGGCGACTACTTCGCGGCGGTGGAAGATAAAAACCACTCTGAGAACGTGTCCCGCGTCCTGTATCCGGATGACTCGACCTATTCGGGCCGCGAGCTGCGTCTGCGTCAGGAGTATTTCCTCGTCTCGGCAACGATTCAGGATATCCTTAGCCGTCACTATCAGCTGCACAAAACCTATGCGAATCTGGCGGAAAAAACCGCTATTCACCTCAACGATACCCATCCGGTGCTGTCGATCCCTGAGCTGATGCGCCTGCTGATTGACGAGCATAAGTTCAGCTGGGATGACGCGTTTGAAGTGACCTGCCAGGTGTTCTCGTACACCAACCATACGCTGATGAGTGAAGCGCTGGAGACGTGGCCGGTGGATATGCTCGGCAAAATTCTGCCGCGCCACCTGCAAATCATCTTCGAGATCAACGACTACTTCCTCAAGACCTTGCAGGAGCAGTACCCGAACGATACCGGCCTGCTGAGCCGCGCCTCGATCATTGATGAATCCAATGGTCGCCGCGTACGCATGGCCTGGCTGGCGGTGGTGATCAGCCATAAGGTCAACGGAGTTTCAGAGCTGCATTCGAACCTGATGGTGCAATCCCTGTTTGCGGACTTTGCGAAGATCTTCCCGACGCGTTTCTGCAACGTGACCAACGGCGTCACCCCGCGCCGCTGGCTGGCGCTGGCGAACCAGCCGCTGTCTGACGTGCTGGACGAAAATATCGGCCGCACCTGGCGCACCGATTTGAGCCAGCTGAGCGAGCTTGAGCAACACATTGATTTTCCGACGGTGAACAAAGCCGTGCGGGAAGCCAAGCTACTGAACAAGAAACGTCTGGCGGTGTGGCTGGCGATGCACCTCAACGTGGTGGCGAACCCGAAAGCGTTGTTTGACGTGCAGATCAAGCGTATCCACGAGTACAAGCGTCAGCTGATGAACGTCCTGCACGTCATCACTCACTACAACCGCATTAAGGCTGACCCGACAGCGGAGTGGGTGCCGCGCGTGAAAATCTTTGCCGGTAAGGCGGCCTCCGCGTACTACATGGCGAAGCACATCATTCATCTTATCAACGATGTGGCGAAGGTAGTGAACCAGGATCCGGACATTGGCGACAAGCTGAAAGTGGTGTTTATCCCGAACTACAGCGTAAGCCTGGCGCAGCTGATTATTCCGGCGGCGGATCTCTCTGAGCAGATTTCCACGGCGGGGACGGAAGCATCCGGCACCAGCAACATGAAGTTTGCCCTGAACGGCGCGCTGACCATCGGCACGCTGGACGGCGCAAATGTCGAAATGCTGGAGCATGTGGGCGCGGAGAATATCTTTATCTTCGGGAATACGGCGGAAGAGGTGGAGGCGCTGCGCAAGCAGGGCTACTCGCCGCGTGAGTATTATGAAGAGGATGAAGAGTTACGCCAGGTGCTGACGCAAATCGCCACCGGGGTGTTTAACCCTGAGGAGCCTGGGCGCTATCGTGACCTGGTGGACTCGCTGATTAACTTTGGCGATCATTATCAGGTGCTGGCGGATTACCGCAGCTACGTGGATTGTCAGGATAAGGTGGACGAACTGTACCGTCAGCAGGAGAAGTGGACCAGCGCCGCGATGCATAACATCGCCAACATGGGATACTTCTCGTCAGACAGGACCATCAAAGAGTATGCCGAGAATATCTGGCATATTGATCCGGTGAGGTTGTAAAACAAAGCCGGGTGGCGGCTCCGCCTTACCCGGCCTACTCGATCCTGTAGGCCCGGTAAGCGCAGCGCCACCGGGCATTTTTTGTCACCCTCAGGACGCCAGTGACAATTCACGCTTTCCCGCATGTTGTTGCAACCACTGCGCCACGCGAGACTGCTGCTCGGCATTCAGCCACATCCCTTCTTTAGTACGACGCCAGATGGCATCGTCCAGACGGCGCACCCACTCGTGTTCCACCAGGTAGCGCAGTTCCGCTTCGTACAGCTCATGGCCAAAATGCTCGCCCAGATCGGCAATCTCTTTCGCGTCGCCGAGGAACAGTTCGGTATTGCTGCCGTAGGTGCGGGCGTAGTGGCGCGCCATTCCTTCGGTAATGAACGGGAAGCGGCGACGCAGCTTCGCGGCGTAATCGTCGCGGTTATTGCCGATATCGCCGCCAGGCAGCACGGCGCCTTTCGTCCACGCCGGGCCGATGCCTTTGTAATACGGCGCCAGTTTTTCCAGCGCATGCTCCGCCAGTTTACGGTAGGTGGTGAGCTTACCGCCAAACACCGACAGCAGCGGCGCCTGACCGTCTACGTCATGAATATCAAGCGTATAGTCACGGGTGATGGCCTGCGGTGAGTCAGACTCGTCATCACACAGCGGACGCACGCCGGAGTAGGTCCAGACCACGTCATCGCGCGCCAGCTGTTTCTTAAAGTGTGCGTTGTACACTTTCAGCAGGTAGCTGACTTCGCTCTCTTCAATCTCAACGTTTTTCGGATCGCCCTTGTACTCCACGTCAGTGGTGCCGATGATGGAGAACTCGTCCATCCACGGGATCACAAACACGATGCGCTTGTCTTCGTTTTGCAGGATATAAGCCTGCTTCTGGGTATGCACGCGCGGCACCACAATGTGGCTGCCCTTGATCAGGCGGATGCCGTACGGAGAAGGCAGGTGCATACCGTCATCGAAGAACTGTTTCACCCACGGGCCGGTGGCGTTCACCAGGCCGCGCGCTTTCCAGCTAAACTTCTCGCCGGTATCCACGTCTTCCGCTTCCACGATCCACAGGCCGTTTTCGCGGCGCGCGGCGATCGCGCGGGTACGGGTTTTCACCTCGCCGCCTTTCTTCTCGACCATCTGCGCGTTAGCCAGCACCAGACGCGCATCGTCCACCCAGCAGTCGGAATATTCGAAACCGCGCACGATTTCAGGCTTAAGGACCGATTCTGAGCCAAAACGCAAACCGGTCGAACCCGGCAGGCTGGTGCGTTTACCCAGATGATCGTACATGAACAGGCCGATGCGGATCATCCACGCCGGACGCAGGTGCGGGCGGTGGGGCAGGCGGAAGCGCATCGGGATCGCCAGATGCGGAGCCATTTTCAGCAGCACTTCGCGTTCGGCCAGCGCTTCGCTGACCAGGCGGAATTCGTAGTGTTCCAGGTAGCGCAGGCCTCCGTGGATCAGCTTGGAGCTGGCGGACGACGTCGCGCAGGCGAGATCGTTAGCTTCCAGCATCAGCACGGATAAACCGCGTCCTGCGGCATCAACCGCAATACCGGCACCGTTGATGCCCCCGCCTATCACAATCAGATCTTTGGTTTCCATAACACCCTCATGCACTTTCGTTAAAGCTCAAAAATGTTCGATATCGCTCATAATAGCAAAGGAACGCGCTTTTGGTAACATCAAAAAAACAATTTAGAGTGATATGGATAACATAATGGCGTTTACCCGCCGCCAGGACGTACACTACGGGGTAAAATCGTGCGACTAACTTTTCTCCCTCTCCCTGTGGGAGAGGGCTGGGGTGAGGGCACCAGAGCGCACCCAACCAGAACAACAGAAAGAGAACACCATGGATCAGTTTGAATGTATTAACGTAGAAGAAGCCCATCAGAAGATGCACCAGAAAACCGCGGTGCTGGTGGATATCCGCGATCCGCAGAGCTTTGCGATGGGCCACACGCCGGGCGCGTTCCATCTCACCAACGACACGCTGGGCGCGTTTATGCGCGATAACGACTTCGACACGCCGGTGATGGTGATGTGCTATCACGGCAACAGCAGTAAAGGCGCGGCGCAGTATCTGCTCCAGCAGGGTTACGACGCGGTATACAGCGTCGATGGCGGCTTCGATGCATGGCATCGTCATTTCCCGGCAGAAGTTGAATACGCGTTTGAGCGCTGATCCCGCTATACCGTCCCCTTTTGTGTGGAAATAAGCGACCGCTGCCCATGTTGATGATCACCTCTTTTAGCAACCCGCGCGTCGCCCAGGCGTTTGTCGACTATATGGCGACGCAGGGCATTATCCTGACTATTCAGCAGCATACACAGACGGATGTCTGGCTGGCAGACGAAAGCCAGGCTGGGCGCGTGAACGCCGAGCTGGCGCGTTTCCTGGAAAACCCGGGCGACCCGCGTTATCTGGCAGCAAGCTGGCAATCCGGCCAGACCGACAGTGGCCTGCACTATCAACGTTTTCCGTTTCTCGCCACCCTCCGCGAGCGCGCAGGACCGTTTACGCTGCTTTTGATGGCAGCCTGCATCATCGTCTTCATTATTATGAGCGTGGTGGGCGACCAGAGCGTGATGATTGCCCTCGCATGGCCGTACGATCCCTCTCTGCAATTTGACGTCTGGCGCTACTTCACGCATGCGCTGATGCACTTCTCGGTGATGCATATCCTCTTTAACCTGCTGTGGTGGTGGTATCTCGGCGGGGCGGTGGAGAAGCGGCTCGGCAGCGGCAAGCTGATTGTGATCACCCTTATCAGCGCCCTGTTAAGCGGCTATGTGCAGCATAAATTCAGCGGTCCGTGGTTTGGCGGGTTATCCGGCGTGGTGTACGCCCTGATGGGTTACGCCTGGCTCAGAGGCGAGCGCGACCCGGAAAGCGGCATCTATTTACAACGTGGATTAATAACCTTTGCGTTAATATGGCTTATTGCCGGATGGTTTGATCTGTTTGGTATGTCTATCGCCAATGGTGCGCACGTTACCGGCCTGGCGGTCGGGCTGGCGATGGCGCTGGCCGATACGCTCCATGCGCGAAAACGAACATAATTCCCAGGGATATTTCATGAAACAAACACAACGTCATGACGCCATTATCGAACTGGTAAAAAAACAGGGATACGTCAGTACTGAAGAGCTGGTGGAGCAGTTTGCCGTCAGCCCGCAAACCATCCGTCGTGACCTCAACGACCTGGCCGATCAGAACCGTATTCTGCGCCATCACGGCGGCGCGGCGCTGCCGTCCAGCTCGGTGAACACCTCATGGCATGACCGTAAGGCGACGCAAACGGCAGAGAAAGAGCGTATCGCCCGTAAAGTGGCGAGCCAGATCCCGAACGGCGCGACGCTGTTTATTGATATCGGCACCACGCCGGAAGCGGTCGCCCATGCGCTGCTGAACCATGAGAACCTCCGCGTGGTGACCAACAACCTGAACGTGGCCAACACGTTGATGCAGAAAGACGATTTTCGCATCATCCTCGCGGGCGGCGAACTGCGCAGCCGCGACGGGGGCATTATCGGCGAAGCGACGCTCGATTTTATCTCTCAGTTCCGCCTCGACTTCGGCATTCTGGGGATCAGCGGCATCGACACCGACGGCTCGCTGCTGGAGTTTGATTACCACGAGGTGCGCACCAAGCGCGCGATTATTGAGAACTCACGCCACGTAATGCTGGTGGTGGATCACTCCAAGTTTGGTCGCAATGCGATGGTCAACATGGGCAGCATTAGCATGGTGAATGCGGTCTACACCGACGAGATGCCGCCGGCGGGCGTGTTGCAGGTGATTAAGGATAACAATTTGCAGCTGGAGTTGTGCTAGCGGTGGTGTCGGGTGGCGCTGCGCTTACCCGACCTACAAATTGTTCTCCCTCTCCCTGTGGGAGAGGGCCGGGGTGAGGGCATCAGGCCGCACAAAACTAAACTCCGTACCCCATCATCTTCAACAACTGCTGCGCATGCTGCACCGCGTCCTGACGGTGCGCCACGCCCAGCTTCTGATACAGATTGCGAATGTGCGTTTTGATGGTGGTTGCCGCCACCGCCAGCTCACCGGCTATCTGCTCGTTGCTGTAGCCTGAATAGATCAGCCCCAGCACCTGCCATTCACGCTGTGTGAGCGGGCTGGTGCGGATAAGCTCCGGTACTTCCGGATGGTTCAGCAGACGTTCAACAAAGTTCTCATCGAAGTGCGCAAACTTGTGGCGATGGTGCTGGTTGATCTCGCGCAGAATGCGCTGGGCGCGATGCTGATCGAGTTCCGGCAGCGTGTTGAGCTGAATCAGCTGGCGCAACTGCTGGGCCATCACTTCGCCCTCAATCACAAAGTGGCTGATAAACCCGGTGCGGTTCGCCAGCTGCAACGCTTCCAGCAGCACGCGCTGGGCATCGTTTTTACGTCCCGCCTGCCAGTAAAGCTGGTTTAACAGCAGCAGGTTGCGGTTTAAATCGCTCATCAGGCGCAGGCTACGGGCGTTTTCGTTTAACTCTTCCAGCACGATTTCGGCAGGCTCGAAGTCACCCAGCAGGATCTGCACGCGGGCAATATTGCGCCACTGGCTTTGCAGGAAGTGGTTATTGGCAAATTCTGGTTTAGGCGTGTGACGCAGCCAGTTGGCGGCGGACTTTTTATCGCCGGTCATCTGCCAGTAAATCACCCGGACCTTATCGGCGTTGGAGACCCAGTCGCTATGGTACTGCCCGTTGCCGAGCAGGTTTTCCAGGCGGTTAAGGTGGTTGCGGGCATTATCCAGGTCGCCGCGTGCCAGCGAGCACTGCACCAGCAGGGCCAGGCACTGGAGTTGCTGCTGCGGCTGGAAGCTCGAAAGCACATTCAGGCCCTGGCGGGCGCAGCTTTCTGCTTCATCCAGACGCGACCATGCCCAGAGCAGCTGAGCGCGAATACGCAACAGGAACTCGTGCATCGGCAGCTGTTCCAGATGCTGTTCACGGATCAGCTGGAACGCTTTCTCCTGGTTTTCCCAGGCGGCCTGCAGGAACCCCTGAGCAAATAAAATCTCGCTTTGCTGGATCAGGCTCCAGAGGGCGTAATGCCAGACATCGTGGCGGCGGGCCATCTGTTCGGTTTGCTGCATGAGCGAAAGCGAACGCGTGAGGTCGCCCTTACAATGCAGCACTTCGCCGTGTACCGAGGTGGCCACAATACGGCTGTAGAAATTCGCCAGCGGCAGCTCATCCAGCGCGACCATCGCCAGCCGTTCGGCTTCTTCCGGGTCGCCGTCGTTAATCGCCACCTGCGCACGCAGGGCGTTAAATTCGCCGTGCAGGGTGGCATCCATCTCGCTTTCCATTTCCTGCTCGGCGCGCGCCAGCAGGGTGTTCACTTCGCTGTAGCGATGCTGGCTCTGCATCAGCCAGGCCTGGAGCAGCACCAGACGCGGATTCTCCAGCAGGCTCTCCCACGGCAGCGCTTTTAACGACTCTTCCAGCAGCGTCAGTTCGCTGTGGTTGAACAGTCCCCACGCGTGGTTGAGCAGAATATCGCGCAGCATACCGGCATCTCCGGCGGCCAGCGCATGGTGGATAGCCTCGCTCGGGAAACCTTGCGCCATCCAGCTTTCGGCGGCGGCGCGGTGAATTTCTGGCAGCTCTGCGGCCATCTCCCACTGGCAACGCTGGCGCAGGAAGCTGCCAAACAGCGGATGGTAGCTAAACCATTCGCCGGGATCGTCCATTCGCGTCAGGAACAAACCCTGACGTTCAATCTCTTCGAGCTGAAGCTGCCCGTTTTCAATACCGGTGACGCGCACAATCAGCGCATCGTTCATCGAACGTAGCAGGGAGCTTTTCAGCAGGAAATGGCGGGTAGTGAGGTCTACGCTGTTGAGTACCTCATCCACCAGATAATCCGACAGGTGGCTGGCGTTGATGCCCGCCAGGCGGCGCGCGGACTGGTGCGTTGGGCTATTGTTTTGCCGCGCGGAAAGGGCAATCAGCTGAAGCGCCGTGGCCCAGCCTGCAACGTCATCACACAGGCGGCTGCTTTCCGACGCCTCAATCGGAGAAGTCAGACGGCAGTCAAAGAACTGTTTCGCTTCCTGATGGGTAAAGGCCAGCTGCTGACTGCCAATTTCCAGTAGCTGATCGCGCACCCGTAGGTTGGCAATGCCCAGCTGCGGAAGGTTGCGCGACAGGACGACCAGCGTCAGGTTTTCCGGCTGATGGCGCAGGAAGAACCGCATCGACTCGTGAATAACCGGGTTGGTGATCAGATGATAATCATCAATCACCACATACAGCGGGCGATGCCATTCGGCCAGTTCGATAAACAGCTGGGAGAACAGAGAGGACAGGCTGGCGTACTGGCGCTTTTGCACCATCACCTCGCTGGTGACGCAGTGTCCGTTGGTTGCCTGCTGAATCGCGGCAATTAAATAGCTGGCAAAACGCTCCTGCTGGTTATCACCTTCATCCAGGGAGTACCAGCCAAGATCGCTTTTACCTGCCGCCCATTGCGAAATGAGCGTTGTTTTTCCATAACCCGCAGGACTCGTAACCAGCGCCAGTCGGAAATTATGCGCACCGGAAAGTTTAGCCAGCAGGCGCTCGCGGACCACAGTATGGTCAAGACGAACCGGGCGACTTAATTTGGACGGAATCAACATAGTTTTCACTTCACTGTGGGGAACGAGAGAATTTATTTTTTTTGCGCTTCGTAATTAATATCTATAAGTTCGGCCAATAGAGGAACTATTGCAAGTTATGTCTGGGTTTGGAGGCTCTGAATTTGCACTCTGTCACAAAACATTCTCATCATTGGTGGAACTTTTCATAAATGGCTGGATGCCGCGCTGTTACTGGCTTGTCTGCATGGCGCGCGGTTGCGCTGAAACTGGTTTCAGAAAGAGATAATGACGGTGAAGTTAATTAACTTTGGGGAAAGTTGCTCTGGCTTAATAGTGTTGCTGGAAAGCCGCTGTACGTGAGAAATATTATTCTACGTAAGTAATCATTTCAGCGATGATTAATTTCCTCCGAAACTGCATTTCATTTCTTTGACGCTCTTCCGGGATCGCTTTTTCAGCGAAGCGCACACTTACACAGTGGCCTCGATCACACTTTTATGCTCATCCCCGCTACTCCTCCCTGCCTAATCCCCGACAGGAGGAGGAAGAGGCGCAATGAGCCAGGCACACTAGCGCCAAATGTGTTTTCTCTCTACAGGATGCCGATTCCCTATGTCACAGCCTACTTTCAACAAAGCTCAATTCCAGGCTGCCCTGACGCGTCAGTGGCAGCGTTTTGGCCTTCATGCTGCAAACGAGATGACGCCTCACCAGTGGTGGCAGGCGGTGAGCGGGGCGCTCGCAGAGCAGCTGGACGCTCAGCCCGCGACGAAGCCTGTGAAAGGCCAGCGTCACGTCAACTACATTTCGATGGAGTTCCTGATTGGCCGTCTGACGGGTAACAATCTGCTGAACCTTGGCTGGTATCAGGACGTCGGCGATGTGCTGAAAGAACACGACATCAACCTGACCGATCTGCTGGAAGAAGAGATTGATCCGGCGCTGGGTAACGGCGGTCTGGGACGTCTGGCAGCCTGCTTCCTGGATTCCATGGCAACCGTGGGCCAGTCGGCCATTGGCTATGGTCTGAACTACCAGTACGGTCTGTTCCGCCAGTCGTTCGTTGACGGCCACCAGATGGAAGCGCCGGACGACTGGCATCGTAATACTTACCCGTGGTTCCGCCACAACGCACAACTGGATGTGCAGGTCGGGATTGGCGGAAAAGTCACGAAGCAGGGGCTCTGGGAACCAGCGTTCACCATTACCGGTGAAGCCTGGGATCTGCCGGTGCTCGGCTACCGTAACGGCGTGGCGCAGCCGCTGCGTCTGTGGCAGGCGAAGCACGCGCATCCATTCAACCTGACTAAATTCAATGACGGTGATTTCCTGCGCGCCGAGCAGCAGGGTATCGACGCCGAGAAGCTGACCAAAGTGCTCTACCCGAACGACAACCATCTGGCGGGTAAAAAGCTGCGCCTGATGCAGCAATACTTCCAGTGCGCCTGCTCCGTGGCGGACATTCTGCGCCGCCACCACCTGGCGGGCCGCAAGCTGGCGCAGCTGCCGGACTTCGAAGTTATTCAGCTCAACGACACGCACCCAACCATTGCCATCCCGGAACTTCTGCGCGTGCTGATCGACGAGCATCAGCTGAGCTGGGACGACGCCTGGGCCATCACCAGCCGCACCTTCGCCTACACCAACCACACCCTGATGCCGGAAGCGCTGGAGTGCTGGGATGAGAAGCTGGTGAAAACGCTGCTGCCGCGCCATATGCAGATCATCAATAAGATTAACGACCAGTTCAAAACGCTGGTGGAGAAAACCTGGCCGGGCGATAAGGCCGTTTGGGCGAAGCTGGCCGTGGTACACAACAAACAGGTGCGCATGGCGAACATGTGCGTGGTAAGCGGCTTTGCGGTGAACGGCGTGGCCGCGCTGCACTCGGATCTGGTGGTGAAAGACCTCTTCCCGGAATACCACCAGCTGTGGCCGACCAAATTCCACAACGTGACCAACGGCATTACGCCGCGTCGCTGGATCAAACAGTGCAACCCGCTGCTGGCCGGCCTGCTGGACAAGACCCTGAAGAAAGAGTGGGCCAACGATCTGGACCAGCTCATCAACCTGGAAAAATACGCTGACGACGCGAAGTTCCGCGAGCAGTACCGCGCCATTAAGCTGGAGAACAAGGTACGTCTGGCCGAGTTCGTGAAAATGCGTACCGGAATTGAAATTAACCCAAATGCGATTTTCGATATCCAGATCAAACGCCTGCACGAGTACAAACGTCAGCACCTGAACCTGCTGCACATTCTGGCGCTGTACAAAGAGATCCGCGAGAACCCTCAGGCCGACCGCGTCCCGCGCGTGTTCCTGTTCGGTGCGAAAGCGGCGCCGGGCTACTACCTGGCGAAAAACATTATCCTTGCCATTAATAAAGTGGCGGCGGCGATCAACAACGATCCGAAAGTGGGCGACAAGCTGAAGGTGGTGTTCCTGCCGGACTACTGCGTCTCTGCGGCTGAAATGCTGATCCCGGCGGCGGATATTTCCGAGCAGATCTCTACCGCCGGTAAAGAAGCGTCCGGCACCGGCAACATGAAGCTGGCCCTGAACGGCGCGCTGACCGTCGGCACGCTGGACGGTGCGAACGTTGAAATCGCCGAGAAGGTCGGTGAAGAGAACATCTTTATCTTCGGCCATACTGTTGAAGAAGTGAAAGCCATCAAAGCCAAAGGGTACGACCCGGTGAAATGGCGTAAAAAAGACAAAGTGCTGGATGCAGTGTTGAAAGAGCTGGAAAGCGGAAAGTACAGCGACGGCGACAAGCACGCGTTTGACCAGATGCTGCACAGCATGGACAAACAGGGCGGCGACCCGTACCTGGTGATGGCGGACTTCACCGCTTACGTTGAAGCGCAGAAGCAGGTCGACGTGCTGTATCGCGACCAGGATGCCTGGACCCGCGCGTGTATCCTGAACACCGCGCGCTGCGGTATGTTCAGCTCTGACCGCTCAATCCGTGATTATCAGGCTCGTATCTGGCAGGCAAAACGCTAAGGAAGCGCGATGGAGAGTAAACGTCTGGACAGTGCCGCGCAGGCGGCGGGAATTAGCCTCAGTTACATCAATGCGCACGGCAAACCGCAGTCTATTGGTGCGGACACCAAAAGACGTTTGCTGGATGCCATGCACAAAACCGACGCGAAAGCGTCGGGAGCGCCGGTGCCGAACGTGAAGGTCTTTACCGCGGGCAAAAAGATGCCGCTGGCGGTGGAAGGACGCGGCGAGTTCAGCTGGCTGCTCACCACCGAAGAGGGGCATCAGCATAAAGGCCATGCCACCGGCGGTAAAACCCTCACCCTTCCGGCGAAGCTGCCGGAGGGCTATCACAGCCTGACGCTCACCCAGAATGACAGCCGCTTCCACTGTCGGGTGATCGTCGCGCCGAAGCGCTGCTATGAGCCGCAGGCGCTACTCGAAGGCAAAAAGCTGTGGGGCGCCTGTGTGCAGCTTTACACCTTGCGTTCAGACAGCAACTGGGGCATTGGCGATTTTGGCGACCTGAAAAAGATGCTGGCATCTGTTGGTGAGCGCGGCGGGGCATTTATCGGCCTCAACCCGATCCACGCCCTCTATCCGGCGGATCCGGAAAGCGCGAGCCCGTACAGCCCGTCTTCCCGCCGCTGGCTGAACGTGATCTACATCGACGTTAACGCGTTAGACGATTTCAAAAACAGCAAAGAGGCGCAGGCGTGGTGGAAGCTGGACACCACCCAACAGATGCTGAAACAGGCCCGCGATGCGGACTGGGTCGATTATGCCTCCGTGACCGCGCTGAAAATGGCGGCGCTGCGTCTGGCCTGGAAGGGCTTTGCGAAGCGTGACGACGAGCAGATGGCAGCCTTCCGCCAGTTTGTGATGCAGGAAGGCGAGAGCCTTTACTGGCAGGCGGCGTTTGATGCGCTGCATGCGTATCAGGTCCAGGAGGATGAGATGCGCTGGGGCTGGCCGGTGTGGCCGGAAGCGTATCAGTCCGTGGATACCCCGGAAGTGAAGGCGTTTTGTGAGACGCATGCCGACGAGGTGGATTTCTATCTCTGGTTGCAGTGGCTGGCGTACAGCCAGTTTGCTGCCTGCTGGCAGGTGAGCCAGGGCTATAACATGCCGATCGGTCTGTATCGCGATCTGGCCGTCGGCGTGGCGGAAGGCGGGGCGGAGACCTGGTGTGACCGTGAACTTTACTGTCTGAAAGCCTCCGTCGGTGCGCCGCCGGATATTCTGGGCCCGCTTGGTCAGAACTGGGGCTTGCCGCCGATGGATCCGCACGTGATGGCGGCGCGTGCCTACGAGCCGTTTATCGATCTGCTGCGCGCTAACATGCAGAACTGCGGCGCGTTGCGTATCGACCATGTCATGTCTGTGCTGCGTCTGTGGTGGATCCCGTACGGTGAAACGGCCGATCACGGGGCGTACGTGCAGTATCCGGTGGACGATCTGCTCTCAATCCTCGCGCTGGAGAGTAAACGTCATCAGTGCATGGTGATTGGCGAAGATCTCGGTACCGTGCCGGTTGAGATTGTCAGCAAGCTCCGCGACAGCGGGGTTTACTCCTACAAAGTGCTCTATTTTGAAAACGACCATGAGAAAACCTTCCGCGCGCCGAAAGCGTACCCTGAACAGTCAATGGCAGTCGCGACGACGCATGATCTTCCTACGCTCAGAGGCTACTGGGAAAGCGGCGACCTGACGCTCGGCAAAACGCTGGGTCTCTACCCGGATGAAGAGGTTCTGCGTGGGTTGTATCAGGATCGCGAGCTGGCGAAACAGGGGCTGCTGGATGCGCTGCATAAGCATGGCTGTCTGCCAAAGCGCGCCGGGCATAAGGCGTCGCTGATGTCGATGACGCCAACGCTTAACCGGGGCTTACAGCGCTATATTGCCGACAGTAACAGCGCGTTGCTCGGTCTGCAACCGGAAGACTGGATTGATATGGCGGAGCCGGTAAACATTCCCGGCACCAGCTATCAGTACAAAAACTGGCGTCGCAAGCTGTCCACTACGCTTGAAGCGATGTTCGCCGATGACGGGGTGAACAGGCTGATTAAGGATTTGGATAAACGGCGAAAAGCAGCCGCGAAGAAATAATAAAAAACCCGCCAGTGGCGGGTTTTTTATTATCAGGTCGTGCTCATGTAGGTCGGGTAAGGCGTAGCCGCCACCCGACTTAGGGCATCAGACCACCATATTCAACAGCAGCACCCCGACCAGACCGCACACCGAAATAATGGTTTCCAGCGCGGACCAGGACTTGATGGTTTCACCGATGGTCAGGTTGAAGTACTCCTTGAACAGCCAGAAGCCCGGATCGTTCACGTGGGAGAAAATCACGCTGCCCGAACCGACCGCGATAACCATCAGCTCAGGGCTTACGCCCGTGGTCGCAATCAGCGGCGCAACGATACCACCCGCGGTAATCGCCGCAACGGTTGCAGAGCCCAGCGCGATACGCAGCACCGCGGCAATAGACCATGCCATCAGGAGCGGCGATACGTTGGTTTCATGCATCATGGCAGCAATGTATTTATCCACGCCACTGTCGACCAGCACCTGCTTAAACGCGCCGCCACCGCCGATGATCAGCAGCATCATGGCAATGATTTTGATGGAAGAGGTCAGCGTGTCGTTGATCTGATCCATGGAACGACCACGGTTAAGACCGAAGGTGAACATGGCGATCAGGACCGCAATCAGTGTTGCCATCACCGGGTCGCCCAGGAACTCCGCAACGGACAGGAACGCGTGACCTTTCGGCAGAACCATCTCTGCTACGGCACGCATTGCCATCAGGATCACCGGCACCAGAGAGGTCCAGACGCTGACGCCAAAGCCAGGCATCTCTGCATCTGTGAAGGTTTTGGCGCTGTACAGGCCTTCCGGGATGGGCTTATCAATGCCTTTCAGGAAGCGCGCATAAACAGGACCGGCCAGGATAACCGTTGGGATCGCCAGAATCGTACCGAACAGCAGGGTTTTACCCATGTCGGCATGGAAGATGGTGGCGATAGCCGTTGGACCCGGATGCGGCGGCAGGAAGCCGTGGGTGACGGACAGCGCCGCAGCCATCGGCACGCCCACGAACAGCAGCGGGATGTTGGCGGCAGCGGCGATGGTGAACACCAGCGGCAGCATCAGGACGAAGCCCACTTCATAGAACAGTGCGAAACCGACGGTAAAACCGGTTAACACCACCGCCCACTGGATGTGCTGCTTGCCAAATTTATCGATAAGGGTAGTGGCAATACGCTGCGCGCCACCGCAGTCCGCGAGCATTTTACCGAGCATGGCGCCGAAGCCCATGATCAGCGCCAGGCTGCCGAGCGTACCGCCGACACCGGCTTTAATGGAGCTGATAACTTTAACCAGCGGCATTCCCTGCATCAGACCGACTGCAAGTGCCACCAGAACCAGAGCGATAAATCCGTTCATTTTGAAGCGGATCATCAAGAGCAGTAATAACACAACACCGATAGCGACGATGACTAATGGCATGATTGACCTGGCCTTTGAATTGTTATGGGTAACGTCATTGTTTCAACGACAAATTCCGGTTGTCCCAACTGGGAACAGAGTATTAACGGCACTCATACTGATGCCTGCGAAAACGATAAGTTTAGTCGGCTGTTATAAGGGTGTTGAGTGCCCATGGGAATGATACGGGTAACATGGCGTGATTGAGAATCACCCAGGGAGGCAAAATTTGAATTATGAGACGCAGGTCAACATATAGAGGGGGAGGCAAGAAAAAGCAGGCCCGGTAAGCGCAGCGCCACCGGGCAATACAGACGGGCACTGAATTAGTAGTAAGAGTGCTCGCCGCGCTGGTGTTCGGTCAGATCGCGCACGCCTTTCAGTTCCGGGAATTCGTTCAGCAGCTGCTTCTCGATCCCTTCTTTCAGGGTTACATCGACCATGGAGCAGCCGTTACAGCCGCCGCCGAATTGCAGGATCGCCAGACCATCTTCGGTGATTTCCATCAGGGAAACACGTCCACCGTGGCCGGCCAGCTGCGGGTTGATCTGCGATTGCAGCAGATATTCCACACGCTCCATCAGCGGGGCATCGTCAGAGACTTTACGCATCTTCGCGTTTGGCGCCTTCAGCGTCAGCTGAGAACCCAGCTGGTCGGTGACGAAATCAATCTCCGCATCTTCAAGATACGGCGCGCTCAGCTCATCAACGTATGCGGTGAGCTGTTCAAATTTAAGGGCAGTGTCAGTTGCTTCCACAGCATCCGGAGGACAATAAGAGACACCACATTCTGCATTCGGAGTGCCTGGATTGATCACAAACACGCGGATCTGCGTCCCTTCTTCCTGATTTGCCAGCAGTTTGGCAAAGTGCGCTTGTGCAGAATCGGAAATACGGATCATAGCTTTGGCCTAATAGTTGACTAAATTACCTGGGTATAATCATACGCCCATTGAAGAAGGGCTACAAGGTACGGCACAGACACCATACCTGAACTGACGCGGCGCCGCTTTGCAAAAGCAGTCGGGAAAGTTCAGCCACGGTACTGCCCGTGGTGACGACATCATCCACAATCGCGATATGGAGACCGTTGACCGGCAATTCAAGGCGAAAGGCGTTTTTCAGGTTTCTTTTGCGCGACCGGGCGTTGAGCCGGTGCTGAACGGCAGTGGCATGAATACGTTTCAGCGCAGAGGCGGGGTACCGGCAACCCAGCCAGCGGGCGAGCGGACGGCACAGCAGGTCGCTCTGATTGTATCCCCGCCGCCAGTGCCGACGCTGAAAGAGTGGCACGTTCACGAGCGTGTCGACCGACGGTAGCCCACGCGTTCTTCGCGCCTGCAATACCGCCAGTAATAACAGGCGTGCCAGTGGCTGCGCCAGCGCGAACTGGCTGGAAAACTTAAACTGATGAACCAGACGACTCAGCGGCAAAACGTAATCATCCACTGCCACCAGCGCGCTCCACGGCGGCGCTTTTTTCAGGCATCGACCACAGGGGAGCGTCTGGCTTACGGCAGGCAAGCCGCATTGCGGACAGCCCTTCAGGTAACCCAGCGCTCCCGTGCAAACGGAACAGACGCCCCACGCGCTCAGCGCAAGTGGCATTCGGCATAGCCAGCACAAGCCGGGCACTGTTAGCATACGCAATCTCCATGTGAAAAAAGAGAACGTTAACTGATGAAGACGCTGTGGTGGCAGACCGTTGGGACGGGAAATTGTCATCTTGTGCTGCTGCACGGATGGGGACTGAACGCCGAAGTGTGGCGTTGCATAAGTGAGGAACTGGCCTCGCAATTTACGGTACACCTGGTGGATCTGCCGGGGTATGGCCGTAGCCACGGCTACGGCGCGATGACGCTCGAGGACATGGCGGAGCAGGTTCTGGAAGCGGCGCCGCAAAAAGCCGTCTGGCTCGGCTGGAGCCTGGGCGGGCTGGTGGCAAGCCAGATTGCGCTGCGCCATCCTGAGCGGGTCCAGGCGCTGATCACCGTTGCCTCATCACCCTGTTTCAGCGCCCGCGAGGCGTGGCCGGGCATCAAACCTGAGGTGCTGGCCGGGTTCCAGCACCAGTTGAGCGAAGATTTCCAGCGGACGGTGGAGCGTTTCCTGGCGTTGCAGACGATGGGAACTGAAACCGCCCGTCAGGACGCGCGGATGCTGAAGCAGACGGTGCTTTCCCTGCCGATGCCGGAGGTTGAGGTGCTGAACGGTGGACTGGAGATCCTGAAAACGGCCGATCTGCGTGAGCCGCTGGCGTCACTGACGGTGCCGCATCTGCGTATTTATGGCTATCTGGATGGACTGGTCCCGCGCAAGGTTGTTCCGCTGCTGGATGCGCTGTGGCCGGAGAGTGAATCAATGGTGGTTGCCAAAGCGGCACATGCGCCGTTCATCTCTCATCCTGCTGAGTTTTGTTCAGCGCTGACCGGTTTTATCAGCGAAGCGTCCACCACTCCCTGAGGCAGGCTTTACCTTCCGGACAACTTTTACAACTGCCGGACAGACAACTGTCCGGCTCTTCCTGAATGCGCACGGCTTTCCCCATCGCCTCCAGCCTTTCCAGCATGGCATCGATCATCGGCTGCGGCGTATGCAGGCTGAGGCTGAGCTGCTTCGCCTCCATTCGTCCCTGTAACGCCAGTAAGTCACGGACCTGAATCAACGATGCCATCTTTTTTCCCCTCAGTGACAGTCGCCCGCAGGGCTACTACAGCAGGTCGTTGGGGTTTTGCGCGTTGCCAGCAGGTTAACGTCAACGCGGCTACGTGCCCGGCGCAGCAGGCCAATCACCATCACGTTAAACAGGATCACCGCGAGGATACAGACCAGGCTGTAGCGCGGATGCTGGCTGTAATTGACGGTTTGATAAAACACGGTCGCCAGCGAGTAGGCAATGTTCAGCCCCCACAGAATGGAGAAGCCCATCCAGCCGCGGCTGGACTCACGGGCAATGGCGCCCATGACCGAGATGCACGGAATATAGAGCAGGACGAAGATCAGGTAGCTGTAGGCCGCCGACGCGCTGCCAAATTTCTGGCCCATCACACCCATTGCTCCGGTCGCCATTACGCCGTCGCCTTTGCTGGCTTCAATCGGGTTCGCCAGCACGCTCAGGCTGAAGGTGTCTTTCAGGCTCTGCCAGGTCTCTTCTACTGCACCCAGAAGTTCGTCACCGAGGCTGAACTCTGCCGGGTTGAACTCCTCTTCCTGGATGTTTTCCGCGGTGTAGAGCGTGTTCAGGGTGCCGACAACCACCTCTTTTGCCATCGCGCCGGTGAACAGGCCCACGGTTGCCTGCCAGTTGTCTTCCTGTACGCCAATCGGTTTGAAGACCGGCGTAATGATCCGGCTGACGGAGGCAAGGGCAGAGTCATTAATGTTGTCCGCTGCCTGGCCGCTCAGGGTGAAGCTGTTCAGGGCGCTCAGGAAAATGCTGACCACTACAATCACCTTACCGGCGCGCAGAACAAAGCCCTTCAGGCGCTGCCAGGTTTGAATAATCAGGCTTTTCAGATGCGGAACGTGATAAACCGGCAGTTCCATCACGAACGGCGACGCTTCGCCACGCATGATGGTGTGCTTCAACATCAGGCCGGTGAGAATAGCCATCACGATACCCAGCACATACAGGGAGAAGACGGCCAGCGCCCCTTCCTGACCAAAGAACGCCGCGGCAAAGACCGCGAAGATCGCCAGACGTGCGCCGCAGGACATGAACGGCGCCATCATGATGGTCATCAGGCGTTCGCGCGGTGCGTCCAGCGTACGCGCGCCCATGACTGACGGCACGTTACAGCCAAAACCGACAATCAGCGGCACGAAGGATTTCCCCGGCAGCCCCAGCGCCTGCATCAGGCGGTCCATCACGAAGGCGGCGCGTGCCATGTAACCGGAATCTTCAAGGAAGGAGAGGAACAGGTACATCATGCCGATCTGCGGCACCAGCGGCAGGACGGTGTTGATCCCGCCGCCGATCCCCTGCGCAAGGAAGATGGTCAACCATTCCGGGAAGTGGAGGGTGTAGCCCAGCCACTGAATACCGTGCACGAAGATAGCGACAGAGCCGCCATCAAAGATGGGTTGTAATGCACCGCCGATGTTTATAGCGAGCAGGAACATTACGTACATCACCAGTAAAAAGATTGGCAAACCGAGGAAGCGGTTGAGCACAATCTTATCCACGGCGGCGGTGAAGCGGCTGGGTTCAGCGGTTAATGCATTACTGACCACGTCACAGATAGCGGCGATGGCCTGATAGCGCGCATCCGCAATATGCAGGGCCGGGTCGTCGAGCTCGTCGCTCAGGCGAGCCTGTGCAACGCTCAGTTTATCCGCCGCATCGCCTGCGTAGGCGCGGCTGTAGATATCGCCTTCCAGCATTTGCAAGCCAAGCCACAGGCGCTGTCTGGCGGGCATGGCGTTGTCCATCTCCTGCGCCAGCTGCCCGGCCTCGCGCAGCAGCGGCTGGGCGTAGTGCACCAGTTCGACGTCGGCATTGCCCGTGTGGCGGTCAATTGCCAGCTTCAGGGCGTCAATGCCGCGCGCGCGGGTAGAAACCAGCGGGACCACCGGGCAGCCCAGACGGGCGGAGAGGGCGTCGACGTCGATGCGCAGCTTTTGCTTCTCGGCGATGTCGAGCATGTTAAGCGCTACGATGCAGGGGATCCCCAGCTCCAGCAGCTGTAGCGTGAGGTACAGATTTCGTTCGAGATTGGAGGCATCCACCACATTGATGAGCAGATCCGCGTCGCCGCTCAGAATATAGTGGCAGGCAATTTGCTCATCGAGAGAGGTCTGAGATGAAATTGTGGTGAGTGAATAGGTCCCCGGTAAATCAACCAGCGTGACCTGATTATCTGTCGTGGTGAACAGGCCTTCTTTGCGTTCAACCGTTACGCCTGCCCAATTTCCCACACGCTGGCGTGCGCCGGTTAACTGATTAAATAAGGTTGTCTTGCCGGAATTAGGATTGCCAATTAAGCCAATAGTTAATTTTTTCATTGTTTTAGACTCACTGAAACCGCTGGCTTGTTAACGGGATAAAGATTCAACTTCAATTAATGCGAGGTCTTTTTTACGCAGAACCAGATTAACGCGTCGGGTTTCGATATGAACAGGATCGCCCAACGGCGCCACGCGCACCACCTGGAATGATGAGCCGGGTAGCATGCCCAGTGACAGTAGCTTCTGCCGATAGGCCGGGCTTATCTCACGGGTAAAACCGATAATTTTCCACGCACTTTCTGGAGTGAATTGCATAGCGCCTGATTCCACGAGAGGTTAAATAATCAACACTGCGATGATAATGAGAATAGTTTTTATCAGCAATAATAAAAATGTGACGGGATGTTGTTAATCGTATTAATTTGCGGTCTGCTTGACCTTGCTCAATATTTGCGGGAATACCCGGGAAGGAATAAAAAGCGTATTTGTTAATGGAGTGATAAATAGCGGTTTAAATATGGATATGCAATCGGTTTCATATTTTACGATATAATTTTTCCCCTCACCCCGGCCCTCTCCCCAAAAGGGCGAGGGTGTTCAAGTTCCCTCTCCCCTTTGGGGAGAGGGTTAGGGTGAGGGGCATTTACAGGATTAGCGTTTCTTACCCATCGCCGCTGCCAGAGCATCCATCATCGCGCTGTTGCCTGCTGGCTGTGCGTCACGTCCGCGTGGCTTCGCGGCTTTCGCTGCCGGACGCTGCTGTTCACGGCCACCGCCATTACCGCCACGGCGCGCGTTAGTGTCGCCCGGCTGCTCGTCCAGACGCATGGTCAGGGCGATACGCTTACGCTGAAGATCCACTTCCAGCACTTTCACCTTCACGATGTCGCCCGCTTTGACCACGGTGTGCGGATCTTCAACGAACTTGTCGGCGAGGGAAGAGATATGCACCAGACCGTCCTGATGCACGCCGATATCCACAAACGCGCCAAAGTTGGTGACGTTGGTTACCGCCCCTTCCAGCACCATGCCCGGCAGCAGGTCGTTCATGGTTTCCACGCCGTCAGCAAAGGTCGCGGTTTTAAACTCAGGACGCGGATCGCGGCCCGGTTTTTCCAGCTCTTTGATGATGTCAGTGACCGTCGGCACGCCGAACTGTTCGTCGGTAAAATCCACCGCTTTCAGGTTACGCAGCGCGCTGCTGTCGCCCATCAGGTCTTTCAGCGCCTGCTGGGTGGCGGCCAGGATACGCTCGACAACCGGATAGGCTTCCGGGTGAACGGTAGAGGCATCCAGCGGGTTATCGCCGTGGTTGATGCGCAGGAAGCCCGCGCACTGCTCAAAAGCTTTCGGCCCCAGACGGCTCACCTTCAGCAGCTGCTGGCGGTTCTGGAACTGACCGTTCTCATCACGCCAGGCGACGATATTCTGCGCCATCATACGGGTCAGGCCTGCTACGCGGGTCAGCAGCGGAACGGAAGCGGTGTTCAGGTCCACGCCGACGGCGTTAACGCAGTCTTCCACCACCGCATCCAGCTTGCGCGCCAGTTGCGTCTGGCTCACGTCGTGCTGATACTGGCCCACGCCGATGGATTTCGGGTCAATTTTCACCAGCTCCGCCAGCGGATCCTGCAAACGACGGGCGATAGAGACCGCACCGCGCAGGGAAACGTCCAGTTCCGGGAACTCCTGCGCTGCCAGCTCAGAGGCGGAATAGACAGATGCCCCCGCTTCGCTGACGATCACTTTCTGCGCCGTCACTTTCGGGAACTGCTTCTGCACGTCGAGATAGAAACGTTCGGTTTCGCGGGACGCCGTACCGTTACCGATGGCAACCAGCTCAACGTTGTACTTCTCGCACAGCGCGGCGACCACGACAGCCGCTTTCGCTGCCTGACCGGTGTGCGGGTAAATGGTGTCGGTGGCAACCAGCTTGCCGGTGCCGTCAACCACGGCCACCTTCACGCCGGTGCGCAGACCCGGATCGAGACCCATGGTGGCGCGCAGGCCAGCCGGCGCAGCCATCAGCAGGTCGTGCAGGTTACGGGCGAAGACGTTGATCGCTTCGTCTTCGGCGCGCTCGCGCACGGTGCCCATCAGCTCGGTTTCGAGGTGCATGAGCACCTTGATGCGCCAGGTCCAGCTCACCACGCCTTTGCGCCAGCTGTCCGCCGGGGCGTTGTTCAGGCGCAGACCGAGGTGATCCATAATGATCTGCTCACAGTGGCTCTCTTTAGGCGGCTCGTCAAACTGCGGATCGGCATTCAGGGAGAGCTGCAGCACGCCTTCGTTACGACCGCGGAACATCGCCAGCGCGCGGTGAGACGGCGCGGTAGAAATGGGTTCGTGGTGATCGAAGTAGTCGCGGAATTTCGCGCCTTCGTCCTCTTTGCCGGACACCACGGTGGAGACGATATCGGCGTTCTTCCACAGGTAATCACGCACTTTGGCCAGCAGCGCCGCGTCTTCGGCGAAGCGCTCCATCAGAATGTAGCGAGCGCCGTCCAGCGCGGCTTTGGTGTCCGCTACGCCTTTTTCGGCGTCGATAAATCTGGCGGCTTCGGTTTCCGGATCGTGAGACGGCTCGTTCCACAGCAGGTCGGCCAGCGGCTCAAGGCCGGCTTCGATCGCAATCTGCCCGCGCGTGCGGCGCTTCGGTTTGTACGGCAGATAGAGATCTTCAAGTTCGGTTTTGCTCAGGGTACCGTTAATGGCTTTTTCCAGGTCACTGGTCAGCTTGCCCTGCTCGCCGATAGATTTGAGGATCGCCTGACGTCGGTCTTCCAGCTCGCGCAGATAGCCCAGACGGGTCTCAAGGTTACGCAGCTGCGTGTCATCCAGACCGCCGGTGACTTCTTTACGATAACGTGCAATAAACGGCACGGTGTTCCCTTCATCAAGCAGACGAACGGCAGCTTCTACCTGTTCGGCTCTGGCCTGAATATCACCCGCAATAATGCGGCAGAGCGACTCTTTCATCATGGTCAGTTCATCTTGTGGATCGAAAATCAGGGGGATAGTTATACGGGCTGACACCAAAAAATGCCAGCCGGGGAGGGCGCTCTCGGACTATTTAACATACTCGATTTCGTTGACGTACCAGCTTGCTTCACCCGCGGGCGTCTGGACAACGGCTAAATCGCCCACCTCTTTTTTCAGCAGGGCGCGGGCCATGGGTGAATCGATAGAAATGTAATCCTTACGACCGAAAATTTCATCATAGCCGACGATACGAAAACGCAGGGTGTCGCCGTTGTCGTTTTCAATTTCGACCCACGCGCCGAAAAACACTTTACCTTCCTGCTGCGGGGAGTAATCGACAATTTTGAGATTCTCGAGGCACTTCGTCAGGTAGCGTACCCGGCGATCGATTTCGCGCAGTCGCTTTTTATTGTACTGATAGTCCGCATTCTCGCTGCGGTCGCCCAGACTTGCGGCCCAGGTGACTTTTTTGGTCACTTCCGGACGCTCTTCGCGCCACAGGTAATCCATCTCTTTTTTGAGTTTCTCGTACCCTTCGCGGGTGATCAGAGGCGTTTTCATGGTGCTGCCTTTAATGCCGGTTAACTGTCTTTGCGCACAATACGTAGCGCACAGTGTAACAGACAAGATTAATAATGATTTATGTGATGAAATGAACAGATAAGCTGCTGTTAAATATGCTTTGTAACAATTTCGTCTAGAATTTATACCAGAATTTGCTGGTCGAACCCGTGCACTTTTTTAGAATACGCTGTTCCAGGCTTATCCGAACCTTTGGGAGTACACACAATGCAAGAGAACTACAAAATTCTGGTCGTAGATGACGACATGCGCCTGCGTGCGCTGCTGGAACGTTATCTGACCGAGCAGGGCTTCCAGGTTCGTAGCGTCGCGAACGCGGAACAGATGGATCGTCTGCTGACGCGTGAATCCTTCCACCTGATGGTGTTGGACCTGATGCTGCCTGGCGAAGATGGGCTCTCTATTTGCCGTCGTCTGCGTAGCCAGAGCAACCCGATGCCAATCATCATGGTGACGGCGAAGGGTGAAGAAGTTGACCGTATCGTCGGCCTTGAGATTGGCGCTGATGACTACATTCCTAAGCCGTTCAACCCGCGTGAACTGCTGGCGCGTATTCGCGCCGTGCTGCGTCGTCAGGCGAACGAGCTGCCGGGCGCGCCGTCTCAGGAAGAGGCCGTCATTGCATTCGGTAAGTTCAAGCTGAACCTCGGCACCCGTGAAATGTTCCGTGAAGATGAGCCAATGCCGCTCACCAGCGGCGAGTTTGCGGTACTGAAAGCGCTGGTCAGCCACCCGCGTGAACCGCTTTCACGTGACAAGCTGATGAACCTGGCGCGCGGCCGTGAATACTCCGCAATGGAACGTTCTATCGACGTGCAGATCTCTCGTCTGCGCCGCATGGTGGAAGAAGATCCGGCGCATCCTCGTTATATTCAGACCGTGTGGGGTCTGGGCTACGTGTTTGTCCCGGACGGCTCTAAAGCATGAGGCGAATGCGCTTCTCGCCGCGAAGTTCGTTTGCCCGCACGCTGTTATTGATCGTCACCCTGCTGTTTGTCAGCCTGGTGACGACCTACCTGGTGGTGCTGAACTTTGCGATCCTGCCGAGCCTTCAGCAGTTTAATAAGGTGCTGGCATACGAAGTGCGTATGCTGATGACCGACAAACTGCAACTGGAGGACGGCACGCAGTTGGTTGTTCCCCCGGCATTCCGTCGGGAAATCTACCGTGAGTTGGGCATTTCTCTCTACTCGAACGAAGCGGCGGAAGATGCCGGCCTGCGCTGGGCGCAGCACTATGAATTCCTTAGCCAGCAGATGGCGCAGCAGCTTGGCGGCCCGACGGAAGTGCGCGTTGAGGTCAATAAAAGCTCGCCGGTTGTCTGGCTGAAAACCTGGCTGTCACCCAACATCTGGGTGCGTGTTCCGCTCACCGAGATTCATCAGGGCGACTTCTCACCGCTGTTCCGATACACCCTGGCGATCATGCTGCTGGCTATCGGCGGCGCATGGCTGTTTATTCGTATCCAGAACCGACCGCTGGTCGACCTGGAGCATGCGGCATTGCAGGTTGGTAAAGGTATTATCCCACCGCCGCTGCGCGAGTATGGCGCATCGGAAGTGCGCTCGGTAACGCGTGCTTTTAACCACATGGCGGCAGGCGTTAAACAGCTGGCTGACGACCGTACGCTGCTGATGGCGGGGGTTAGCCATGACCTTCGCACCCCGCTGACACGTATCCGGCTGGCAACAGAGATGATGGGCGAGCAGGATGGTTATCTTGCAGAGTCCATCAACAAGGATATCGAAGAGTGTAACGCCATCATCGAGCAGTTTATCGACTACCTGCGTACCGGGCAGGAGATGCCGATGGAGATGGCGGATCTGAACGCGGTTCTGGGCGAAGTTGTTGCTGCCGAAAGCGGCTACGAACGTGAAATTGCGACCGACCTTCAGGCGGGTGAGATTCAGGTACGTATGCACCCGCTCTCCATAAAACGCGCGGTGGCGAATATGGTGGTCAACGCGGCGCGCTACGGCAACGGTTGGATCAAAGTCAGCAGCGGTACGGAACTCAACCGCGCCTGGTTCCAGGTGGAAGACGATGGCCCGGGCATCAAGCCTGAGCAGCGTAAGCACCTGTTCCAGCCGTTTGTGCGCGGCGACAGCGCGCGCAGCACCAGCGGAACCGGCTTAGGCCTGGCGATTGTGCAGCGTATTGTTGATAACCATAACGGACTGCTGGAAATTGGCACCAGCGAACGGGGGGGTTTGAGCATTCGCGCATGGTTACCGGTGCCGGTTTTACGGGGGCAGGTGAAAGAGAGTTAAAAAAGGGTGGGGCCTGATGCCCTCACCCCGGCCCTCTCCCACGGGGAGAGGGAGAAAACATTAAAAAAGGCAACTTTCGTTGCCTTTTTGCTTTTACCTTGGTCCCGCACTCACCAGCGCAGCACCCGCCGGGGTGTCGGTATACTTCTCGAAGTTTTCGATAAACAGTTTCGCCAGCGATTCTGCCTTCTCACGCCACTGTTCCGGTGAACCGTAGGTGTTACGCGGATCGAGGATACGCGTATCCACGCCAGGCAGCTCTGTTGGGATCGCCAGATTGAACATCGGCAGCGTAAAGGTCTCGGCGTTATCCAATGAACCATCCAGAATCGCGTCGATGATGGCGCGGGTATCTTTGATGGAGATACGCTTGCCGGTACCGTTCCAGCCGGTGTTCACCAGATAGGCCTGGGCGCCGGACGCCTGCATGCGTTTCACCAGCACTTCCGCATACTGCGTTGGGTGTAGCGACAGGAACGCTGCGCCGAAGCAGGCGGAGAAGGTTGGGGTTGGCTCGGTCACACCGCGCTCGGTACCCGCCAGCTTAGCGGTAAAGCCGGAGAGGAAATGGTACTGCGTCTGGCTGGCGGTCAGGCGGGAAACCGGTGGCAGCACGCCGAACGCATCCGCGGTCAGAAAAATCACCTTCGTGGCGTGGCCCGCCTTCGACACCGGCTTCACGATGTTGTCGATGTGGTAAATCGGGTAAGACACGCGGGTGTTTTCGGTTTTGGACGCATCGTCGAAGTCGACAGAGCCATCGGCACGCACGGTGACGTTTTCCAGCAGCGCATCGCGGCGAATCGCGTGGTAGATATCCGGCTCTGCCTCTTCAGACAGGCGAATGGTTTTCGCGTAGCAGCCGCCTTCAAAGTTAAACACACCGTCGTCGTCCCAGCCGTGCTCGTCGTCGCCAATCAGACGACGTTTTGGATCGGTGGACAGCGTCGTTTTACCGGTGCCGGAAAGGCCGAAGAACACCGCCACGTCACCTTTTTCACCGACGTTCGCCGAGCAGTGCATGGAGGCGATACCGCGCAGCGGCAGCAGGTAGTTCATGACCGAGAACATCCCTTTCTTCATTTCGCCGCCGTACCAGGTACCGCCGATCAGCTGGATACGCTCGGTCAGGTTGAAGGCGATGAAGTTTTCGGAGTTCAGACCCTGCTCTTTCCACTGCGGGTTGGTGCATTTCGCGCCGTTCATCACGATAAAGTCAGGGGTGAAGTTTTGCAGTTCTTCATCGGTCGGACGAATGAACATGTTCTTCACGAAATGCGCCTGCCAGGCCACTTCAGTGATAAACCGAACGGAGAGACGGGTGTCGGCGTTAGCGCCGCAGAAAGCATCGACGATGAACAGACGCTTGCCGGAAAGCTGATGGGTGACGAGCCCTTTCAGATGCTGCCAGGTTTCAGGAGAGAGCGGTTTGTTATCGTTCTTCCCTTTGCCTTTATCGGCCCACCACAGCGTATCGCGGGTGGTATCATCTCGGACGATGTATTTATCTTTCGGCGAACGGCCGGTAAAAATACCGGTATCGACGGCGATAGCACCAAGATTCGTCAACACACCTCGCTCGTATCCTTCCAGTGCCGGATTGAGCTCTTCCTGATACAGCGTATCGTAATCGGGGTTGTAGACCACTTCCTGGACGTCGTGAATACCATAAGCCTTGAGATCTTGCGGGGTTAAACCATTAACACGCATATCACTGCTCCTTAGCCAATATGTACTGCCTGAAATTGTAGGGTTTTTCTGGGGATGTTAACCGCGACGGGGCTCATAGATTTACGTATCTGGTCAAAACCCTTACTAACGGAAAACGCTGCGACTCCAGTCACAGGGCGGGCAGATTATCGCAGGAATCGCTTTTTGGTTGGGGAAAATGTTCTTAAAAGGTTAATCTCTGGTGAATTTATCCAGAAGAATGTGAATGTAATCGCATACATGAAAGAAAATTACGTAAGAGTTACATTGGGAAAACGATTCAGGTCTCTTGGGCCAGCTATTTTCAGAGTTTGAGGTGGGGGCCAGAGTTTTGCCTTGATGAGACAATAGTTTTTTCATGAACAAGGGATGAGAAATGGAAAACCGTGAGACGTTATCTCCTTCAACGCGCGTAGCCGTCGTGCTAGCGGGGGCTCTACAGGGCGTAATTTGCTATGTAATTACGTGGTATATCGAGTACGCAAAATTGCCATCGGATACGCTGTGGCTGATGTGTGTAGTACCTGCCACCGTGGTAATGACAACCACGTTGTCTCTTGCCATGACGTCATTCAGAAAGCCATTTTTGTGGCTGTCACTCGGGATGATCGGCGCGGCAGTCGCGGGTATGGGCGGCTGGTTTAAGTGGAGCGTTGCAGGACTCGAAAGCTGGAATCTCAGAGATGAGATGCTCGTTTTCGGCTTTCATCTGCTGCTGATGACGCTGTTCGTGTTGCCATGGCTTCAGCGGCGTCTGGATCCCGTCCCGACTACCTCGTTCTACAGTGACTTTTATCAACGAAACTGGCATAACGCGCTGACACTTCTCATTATTTTTGTTTCGAATGGTCTCTTCTGGCTGGTGCTTTTCCTCTGGGCCGAGCTTTTCGAACTTATCGGCATCGGCTTTTTTGATCGGCTTTTCTTTCATTCTGACGGGTTTATTTCAGTGGCGATTGGCGTGGTTTCAGCCAGTGCGGCCGTGCTCACGCGCATGCAGGTAAGGTTAATCCTTGCCCTGCAAAATCTGCTGACCCTCATCGCCACCGGTCTGCTTCCCCTGATGGCGGCGCTGGCGCTGCTCTTTATTGGCGCGTTGCCTTTTGTCGGCTTTGAATCCATTTCAGCCAGAATATCCGCCGCGGGCTTGCTGACCACCTTAGCGCTGCTGCTGTTATTCCTGGTGACGATAGTGTGGCATCCACAGCGTCAAACGCTGCCTTACTATGCCCCGCTGCGAGGGATGATTCGCCTTGCTGTGGCTATCGTACCCGCGTATCCGGTTCTGGCGGGGTGGGCGCTGTGGCTACGCATTTCGCAATACGGCTGGTCACCCGAGCGTCTGTACGGGGTATTGATAACCATCGTGGCGCTGGTCTGGGCGGTCGGTTTTTGCGCCAGCGTTCTGATTCAGCGCCGTGAGCCGCAGAAGATCCATGCGTACGTCATCCCGACGACCGGGCTGCTTTCCCTCATCTTCCTGGCGTTGATCCATACCCCCGTGCTGGATCCGTGGCGAATAAGCGTTGCAAGCCATATGGCCCGCTATCAGGACGGCAGAATAACTGCGGATCAAGTCAGCCTGTATATGCTCAGTAACGCTGGACGAAAGGGGCGGGAGGCGATGCTCACGCTGCAAAACGATCCGCAGTTTATCTCTAATCCAAAACGCCAGCGTGAAATAAATGGTCTTCTCTCCAGGAACGCTGGCGGAGCAGGTAAGATGACCGCCGCGATGCTGGAAAAACAGGTCCAGCTCGCACCGGGAATGGCTCGTCCTGATAAGGCATTGTGGCAAGCCATGCTCAGCAATCAGTATCGCTTTGAGAGCTGCGATAGCGCCCAGAGTAACTGTTTACTCATGCCGCTGGATCTTAACGGCGACGGCAAGCCTGAAGCCGTGCTATTTCAATTTACCGATCGCACGATCGTGGCTTACACACAAACCAACACGGGCTGGAGGATCGCCGGGGACGCGTGGAAAATGCCGGAGGCATTGACCAGAGAAGAACTTGACCGCGCATTAAGGCAGAGGAAAGTGAAATCTGTCGTGAAGCCCTGGGCGGATATTGAGATTTTTGGGGAGCGTGTCGATATGAGCTACGACAGTTACAATAATGCGCAGCGGCGTTAGTGCTCTTTCTTGCCGGGTGGCGCTACGCTTACCCGGCCTACAATTAGCAATCATATCAAAAAATTGCACAATTCATTGTAGGCCCGTGCAAGCGTAGCGCCGCCGGGCAACAGGCTCAGAGCTTAGTGAACCTGCGGATCCGCCGGAGAGGCGTTATTGCGGATCTCCGCGATATCCATCGAATTGAACACGTAGTGCGTACCGCAGTAGTCACAGTGCATATCGATTTCACCGTCTTCCGCCATGATGCTGTCGATCTCTTCATCCGGCAGCGTTTTCAGGGCGCCAGCACAACGCTCGCGGGAGCAGGTGCACTTAAATTCCACCGCCTGCGGATCGTAAACCGTCACTTCTTCTTCGTGGTAGAGACGCCACAGCACGTCGGTCGCCGACAGGGTGAACAGCTCTTCCGCTTTGATGGTTTCCGTCAGCGTTGCCAGATGTTCGAAATCATTGGTCTGCGCATCCTGCGCAGGCAGAACCTGAAGCAGCATACCGCCGGCAGCAGGCTGACCATCCACTTCACCGGTGCGGATGAACAGACGGGTTGGCAGCTGTTCGGAACGCATGAAATAATCTTCCAGGCAGGCGGCAAGCGTATCGCCTTCCAGACCGACAACGCCCTGATAGCGTTCCCCCTCTTCAGGCGAAATCGTGATGACCAGGTAGCCGTTACCGACCAGCGTTTTCAGATCCGCATTTTCA
This sequence comes from Enterobacter sp. DSM 30060, assembly GCF_013375955.1. Classification (NCBI taxonomy): domain Bacteria; kingdom Pseudomonadati; phylum Pseudomonadota; class Gammaproteobacteria; order Enterobacterales; family Enterobacteriaceae; genus Enterobacter; species Enterobacter sp. DSM 30060. The sequence goes on along the minus strand of NZ_CP056118.1, from coordinate 1,303,044 downwards.
GGGATATCGCCCTGAACGCGCGCCACGCCGCGCATCTGCTGCTGGTTATTGCCGTTGATCACCGCCAGCGACATTGGGCCATCGCCCTGCAACTGGACGGTAATATCGCCAGCAAACTTCAGCGTGGCGGTCAGCAGGCTGGTGGCAACCAGCAGTTCGCCCAACAGGGTTTTTACCGGCAGCGGGTAGTTGTGGTTTTCCAGAATCTGTTTCCAGGTTTCGGATACGGTGACCAGCTCGCCGCGCACGGCGAATTGTTCAAACAGATAGCGGTGTAATTGGTCGTGTTGGGCCATTTTCATCTCTCATGCAGGTGAGGGTTACTCGCTCTCACCGTGTTTAAATTTCATCAGATCGCGGCGCTCTTTTTTATCCGGTCGCCGGTCCGGGTGAGGCATAGTCAGCGCGTTCATTTTGCGCGCCAGCGCGGTTTTCTCGCGCTTCTCTATGCTTTCGGCCGTCTCTTCATACAGCAAAACGGCTTCGGTTGCGGGCCGCCGCTGTTCGGTAATGGCTTTCACCACCACCGTTTTCTCATCGTTGCCCTGGCGAAGCGTTAACGTGGCATTCAGTTCAACCAGCTTGCTCGGTTTGCTGCGCTGACCGTTGTAATGCACCTTTCCGCCGTCAACCATTTCTCGGGCAAGGGCGCGCGTTTTGTAAAAACGGGCGGCCCACAGCCATTTATCCAGTCTTACCCCATCAGAGGGTTTTTCTTTCATGGCGTCTCCTTCACGGTGAGTGAGGGGATCATCCGGCGATAGTCGTTCAGCCCCGGATGTCGCAGATAGCTTTTTTCAGCCAGGCCGGAATCAGGATTGGTCACGCCCAGACAATAGCGAATGCCAAATGCGGCCGCAGAATCCAGAATCGGCTCGCTGTCGTCAATGAACAGCGTGCGTTCCGGCTGTAAACCGGTCTCTTCCACCACGGCATGCCACAACCGCTGATCCTCTTTCGGATAACCAAATGTGTGGGTGGAAAGCAATAAATCAAGGTGCGAAGCAAGACCGGTATGTTCCAGCTTCACGGCCAGGTTATGGGGATGCGCATTTGTCAGCAAAATACGGCGCTTACCGCAGGCTTTCAGCGCGTCCAGGAACGGGACCGTATCTTCGCGCAGAACGGCGCGTGCGCCCTGGGCGGTGGTCATGGCGCAAATATCCAGACCGAGTCGCTCGCTCCAGTAGTCAAGACAGTACCAGTTTAGCGTATGCTGCACCGCGCTATATTGCGAACGAATGAATTCCTGCGCTTCCGCCGGGGAGATCCCCTGCTGTTCACCGTACGTTTCCGGAACCAGCTTTTGCCAGAAATAGTTATCAAAGGCGAGATCAAGCAGCGTGCCGTCCATATCAAGCAGGACGGTATCGACCGCCTGCCAGTCGATATTAAGATGCATAAGGGGGAACTCCAGCCAGAAGAAACGTGCGCGACAGGGTAGCACAACTTGTCGCGCAGAGACGTTATCCGATCAGGCTCTCAGAAGAGGAGATCAGTTTCGGGTTTAGGCAATTTTCGTAGTAGGCCTGGATTTCTGCCAGTCGCGTGCGGGAGCGCTGATAGCGGCGTACGGCCTGATAACCGTTCCAGATAATACACGCCAGCATCGCAATCAGCAGCAGGGATGTCCCTACATAGCGCCACAGGCCAGCGCTATCCGGCATACGGTGCAGGCCAATATGACGCGTGCCGTTGGCATCGGTAAAGAGGGTGGTGACGATCCCTTCCGCGCTGAATGGCGTCTGCATCAGCATCTGCGCCAGACGCTGGAATTCGCTCCACTGCTCCTGGGCAGGATAGTCATACAGCGAAACCTGCGGATAGGGTTGATCCACCAGGTCGCTGCCTTCATCGCTGGCAATCACAAAACCACCCGGCGCCGGACTGTTAAGCGCCTGGGCGGCACGGGTGGTTTCACGCATCACGAAGGGGGCGGTAGAGGTCGCCACCAGGTTATCCAGCGACTCGGCGCTGACCGGACGCAAAAGCACATTCACACCATCGAGGCGTCCCGCTTCGGCGCGTTTCACCAGCGCGTCCCAGTCTTTGCTGTTGCCGAGGTTGACCAGCGCGTTCTTCAGCCGGATACAGTCATCCTGAGCTGAGCAGAGATCTTCTGTTTTCAGGACGATTTCGCCAAAGTCATCCAGCAGCACCATGCCGGACTTCTGAATGGCCGAACGCAGGGCAGGGCTGACGCGAGAATCATCATCCGGTTTTGGATGGAGCTGGCGATTAATCGTCTGGGTGAGCGCGGTGGCCTTATTGACCACATCCGATTCCGGAAGCGGCAGCGGAGAGGCGTCATTCCAGATGATCTGAGAGCAGTCGAACGGCGCGAACGGCGAGTTCTGGCGCGTGTTCCAGGCGCCCGGTGAGTGGATATTACACATCCCGGTGCCTTTCAGCCGCAACGTATCCCCCACGCGTACACCCGCTTCTTCGAGCTGCTGTACGCTGGTGGCTTCCACGGTTTGCGCCCCTTTGATCCATGACAGGGTAAATTTAATCGGCATATCCAGCGGCACGAAAAGCAGCAGCATGAGGAAGATTAACGCGGCGCCACCGGCAATCACCGCGCTGCGAAGCCAGTGCTGAAGCGGGAAGTTTTTTACTTCGTCGTGCAGGGATAAGTAACGTCCCTGGCGTACAACGTGGCGGTCGAGATAGATATCAATATCCGTTTTGTGGCCCAGGTCCTGCGCAATCCACGGCTGCCAGTGGCGCGGATAGATAAGATCGATGATCCCGAGCGAGATATTGTTGATATGTTCCTGATCGTTCTCGCCGAACAGTCCCCAGCGTTTTGGGGTTCCGCGCAGGCAGTGAATTTCGCGTAATGACGTTTTTGCCGGCGGGGCAAATATGCCCCACAGCCCGGCGGCCAGAAGCAGTACTGCGCCACCCGCGAGCCACGGAACAAACACGTCCGGCGTCAGCAGGCAGATGAAAAAGAGCAGGAACGAGACGACAATCAGCACCGCTTCGCGAATGCCATCCGGGCGGCTCAGGACGTACTCTTCATGCGTTTCCTGGCGGATGTTGAGCAGTTCAATCTGCTCTGTCTCTTCACCACGAATAGAGGCCTGCGTTCCGCTTGCGCGTTCCAGCGCAAAGCGTGGCGCTTCCTGAACATATTCGCTCAGAGTATGACCATTAAGGGAGATAACCAGCGGCAGCGTATCGGTATGGATGAGCTCGACGCTGTTTTCGTCGTTGATATACTGCTCCCAGAAGGGAGGCAGGTGCACTTCAACAGAGTCGAGATAGTAACGCCATTTGTTGGGATCGTCGGTTGTGATGCCGTAGCGGGTAATAGAGCGCGTTACGCACAGAACGGTGTCGCTTTGGGCGTTCAGGTTGAGCGATACGGGGGCGGTGCTGGCGCCGGTAGGGCCAGGCGAAAGCCGGGATCGGTTCAGCGTGTCGAGATACTGCTCAACGGTGCTGCGTTCCTCTGGCGAAAGCTTGCGCGTGTTTGCCCCGGCAAACGCGTTCAAAAAGGGCAGCCGATAACGGCGATGTACGCGGCGCCTGAATACCCACACCGCAATCGACGCGCAGGCCAGCACAGCAGCGAGAAAAATCAAAATGGTGCTCATGCTTTCCCCATCTTACTTATCTTCTTACAGGTGTTGTCAGTCGCACCTTTTGTACAATGAATGAGATTCTGTGGTCGGCTATCGGCAAGTATGGAGTCTAACTTGAGCATGTTGACGCGCATCCCAGTGACCGGTAATGATAACAAAGCCTGTTCCGGCGCGATATCAGCAAATTCCTGGAAACTTTTCAACCTCTTGACATTTGTTTTGAAATGAGAATTGCCTACAGTTACGTTGCATAAATGTAAATAAAGAGCAATTGACATTGCCGAAACCGTGCGGCGTATCGCACAATAAAGCCAGTTCACCCAGCAAAGACCCGTCAAGATGACCAAACCCTTACAAAAGCCCACCATTCTGAATGTTGAAACCGTCGCAAAATCGCGTCTGTTTAATGTTGAAAGTGTGGATCTGGAGTTCAGCAACGGTGTGCGTCGTGTTTATGAGCGTATGCGCCCCTCCTCGCGTGAAGCGGTGATGATAGTGCCTATCGTCGACGAGCACCTGATCCTCATTCGTGAATACGCCGTGGGCACAGAATCCTACGAGCTGGGCTTCTCCAAAGGACTGATCGATCCGGGCGAAACGGTGTTTGAAGCGGCAAACCGGGAGCTGAAAGAAGAGGTCGGCTTTGGCGCGAAAGAGCTGACGTTCCTGAAAAAGCTGAGCATGGCGCCGTCCTATTTCTCCAGCAAAATGAACATTGTTGTCGCGGAAGATCTCTATCCTGAATCGCTGGAAGGAGACGAGCCGGAACCGCTGCCGCAGGTTCGCTGGCCGCTGGCTCATCTGATGGATTTGCTGGAAGATCCTGACTTTAACGAGGCACGCAACGTGAGCGCACTGTTCCTGGTGCGGGAGTGGCTGAAGGGGCAGGGGCGTTTGTAGCGCCACCATTAAAAACGGCAACCGAAGGTTGCCGTTTTGCATTACGCTGTAGGCCGGGTCAGGCGTCGCCACCGCCCGGCTTTTTTGTTGGCGTCAGAAGAGCTCGTGCGTTTCGCCGTTATCAATGATTTCGGTACCCACCTCATGCACCGCCTGCGTGGTTGGCTGCGTACCCTCGATGAAATACTCGGCACGGCTGTTGCCGCCATTCGCGAGCTGTCCGGTGCTGCGGTCAATATTGATCGTGACAATGCCCGGCGGAGGCGTTAGCGGCTGCTCCGGCACGCCCTCGAGAGCGGCCTTCATGTAAGCATCCCAGGCCGGTTGCGCACTCTTAGCCCCGCCCTCGTAACCGGAAATCTGATCTTTAATCGCGCCAGAAGCGGTTGTGCGCCCCAGAGTGCGGCGGTGATCGTCAAAACCAATCCAGACCGAGGTGACAACGCCCGGGCCATAACCTGAGAACCAGGCATCTTTTGAGCTGTTGGTTGTGCCTGTTTTGCCGCCGATGTCGCGGCGCTGCAAATCGCGGCCCGCTCGCCAGCCGGTGCCTTGCCAGCCCGGTTCGCCAAAGATGTTGGTGTTCAGCGCGCTCTTAATCAGGAACGACAGCGGCGTGCTGATCACGTGTGGAGCATACTCCTGCGCGCCACTCTGGGCGACCAGCGCCTGATTGGCCTGTTCCAGCTGAGGCTGCGGCACCGCCAGATTCTGACGTTCCTGAGAGATGGCAACATCTTCCATATCCTTGTTTTCAAGGACATTGGATTTTGGCGTGTCGCCGTAAATCACCGGAATATCGCATTCAGGGCAGGCAATTTTCGGCTTCGCTTCAAACAGTACGCCGCCCTGATCGTTCTCGATTTTGCTGATGAAATACGGATCGACCAGGAAGCCGCCGTTTGCCATTACCGAGTAGCCACGTGCGACCTGGAGCGGCGTGAAGGACGCGGAGCCGAGCGCCAAAGATTCGGTATGAACGATGTTTTGCGCCGGGAAGCCGAAGCGTTGCAGATACTCTGCCGCATAATCAACGCCCATCGCACGCATCGCGCGAACCATGACCACGTTCTTCGACTGGCCAAGGCCCTGACGCAGACGGATAGGGCCAGCGTATTGCGCCGGAGAGTTCTTCGGCTGCCAGTCAGAGCCCGCACCGGCATCCCATCGGGAGATTGGCACGTCGTTGAGAATGCTGGCGAGCGTTAGCCCCTTGTCCATCGCCGCGGTATACAGGAACGGTTTGATGTTCGAACCGACCTGACGCAGCGCCTGGGTTGCGCGGTTAAATTTGCTCTGGTTGAAATCGAACCCGCCAACCAGCGCCATCACGGCACCGTTCTGCGGATTGATGGAGACCAGGGCAGAGTTGACGTCCGGCACCTGTGCCAGCCACCAGGCATCGCCTACCTGACGCACCCAGATTTGTTGTCCGGTTTGTACCACATCCGTCACTTTACGTGGAGTAGGCCCCTGAAGGGTGTCAGAACGGTACGGACGCGCCCAGCGGATACCCTCCATACGCAGCGAAACGGATGTACCATCGGCCATCATCGCCACCGCTTCCTGCGGATCGGCCTGGGTGACCACCGCCGGACGCAGCGGGCCATAGGTCGGCAGCGCTTTCAGGGAATCAGTGATTTTTTTGCTGTCCCATGCGCCTTCGCCCACTCTCCACAGCACGTTGGACGGGCCGCGATAGCCGTGACGCATATCGTAATCCATCACGTTATTACGCACCGCCTGCTGGGCAGCCTGCTGCACCTTGCGGGTCACGGTGGTATAAACGCGATAGCCGTCTTCATATGCTTTGTCGCCGTAGCGGCGCACCATCTCCTGGCGAACCATTTCCGTCAGATACGGCGATGAGAAAGCAATTTCCGGTGCATGGTAATTGGCATCAATCACATCGCTGCGTGCCCGATCGTACTCATCCTGGCTGATGTAGCCTTCGCTCAACATACGCGATAGCACAACGTTACGGCGCGCGGTGGCGCGGTCCAGCGAGTAGAGCGGGTTAAACGTTGATGGCGCTTTTGGCAGGCCGGCAATGGTCGCCATTTCGCTCAGCGTGAGCTGATCGATCGACTTACCGAAATAGACCTGAGCCGCAGCCCCTACACCATAGGCGCGGTAGCCCAGATAGATCTTGTTGAGGTAAAGCTCAAGGATCTCGTCTTTGCTCAGCAGTTGCTCAATGCGGATCGCGAGGAACACTTCTTTGATCTTACGTATCAGCGTCTTTTCCGGGCTGAGGAAGAAGTTACGCGCCAGCTGCTGGGTAATGGTACTTGCCCCCTGAGAGGCATGACCGGAGAACAGCGCCACGCTTGCCGCACGGAAAATACCGACCGGATCGACACCGTGGTGCTCGTAAAAACGGCTGTCCTCGGTGGCGATAAAAGCCTTCACCATCACGGGTGGAATTTGATTTAAGGTCAGTGGGATACGACGTTTCTCGCCGTATTGCGCCATCAGTTCACCATCGGCGCTATAGACCTGCATAGGGATCTGAAGCCGCACATCACGAAGTGTGGCGACATCAGGGAGTTGCGGCTCGACATATTTGTACAAACCAATAATCGAGCCTGCTCCCAGCAGAATGCAACAGACTGCAAGGATCAATAAATACTTTACGAACTTCACCGGAGATTTCCCATTTGGTTTAGCCTGGGCAGTTTCTAAACAATCGCGCGGTAGTATAAAGGCAAGCCTGATTCATTGATATAGCCGTCACTCCGACGGGCGATAAGGAGATCGTGAAGCATGGCTTTTAAAACGTGGCAAACAGGCGTTCATATTCAACAGGATAAGGTGATTGCCGTGGCGCTGACCAGAGAGCGGGCCGGCTGGCGTTTACGGCGCTGGTGGGCGGTGCCGCTGTCGGACGGGGTTATGGGTGAAGGCAAAATACTTAAGCCAGAACAACTGGTTAACGCATTACGTGGCTGGCGGAAAACATTGCCGCACTCGCATCGGGTATTTCTCTCATTTCCGGCAACGCGCGTTCTGCAACGCGCGTTGCCCCGTCCATCCGTTAACTTGCGTGACAGCGAACAGCTCACCTGGGTAGGCGCCGCATTAGCGCGTGAGCTGGAGATGCCTCCCGATACGCTCTGCTTTGACTACGCGCAGGATACGTTCAGCAACACTTTTCAGGTTACCGCCGCGCAAAACAGAGAGGTCGATACCCTGTTGTCGCTGGCGAAAGCGCTGCGTTTGCGCCTGGCCGCAATCGTCCCGGATGCCGGCGCGCTGGCTAATCTTCTCTCTGCTGTTGCCCCCGTCCGGTGCGTAGCCTGGAGGGATAAAGACCAGTGGCTGTGGGCGATGCGTCACCAGTGGGGGCGGCGCTACACCACAGAAGCGGCGACGGTGAATGAGCTGGCGGCGTTGCTTGCGCTTTCTCCTTCTGATATCGCCGTGTTTGATGCTGCCCGCGATCCGTGGGAAGCGGTGACGCTGTGTCAGCCGCCGTTGCCAGAATGTGGTGCTAATTACACCGTCGCCCTGGCGCTGGCCATGAGCGAGGCGCCGTAATGAGCATGCCCAATCTTTTACCCTGGCGTCGGCAGCAACGTAATCAGCGCCTGCGTTTTTGGGGGCTGCTGTTTACCGCCTCATTGTTGGTGATGCTGGCGGGAGGCGTCAGCCTTCGGGCGACGCAGACTCTCGCGTCACAGGCGTTGCAGAGCGATCTGGCGGGAACGCGTGCGGTGCAGAAGGTATTGAAAGCCCGTCAGCCGCAGTCTGCGGGGCTGGAACCCCCTTCGCAGCCGCCTGAGACGGTGGCATGGCAACCCGCGCTTGAATCCCTTGCCAGTGCAATGCCCCGGCAGGCGTGGCTGACGGCGCTGCGTTATCAGCCACCCTCGCTGATCCTGACGGGCTATACCACCTCACTCCCGACGCTCTCCGCCATGACCGATGCGCTGAAAAGGGTGACGGGGTTTAACCCCGGACCGGCAGGCGAACTGCAACAGGATAGCCAGGGGCGATGGATGTTCTCTTTTCAACTGCATAGCCGGAGGTAGCCAGTGGGCATCTGGTATCAACGCTGGACAGATGCACGTCCTTCCCGGCGCGTCCTTTGCTGGTTGATCGCGTCGGGGATCGTTGCGTTTGCGATTTGGGGAGCGCTGCTCAGACCCGCTGCTCTGTGCTACGCCGATATTCAGGCGCAGGCCAGCAGTGCGAAGCGAATCAACGCCTCGCTGTGGCCAAAGGCCGGGCGGCGACCTGTGGTTACGCAAGTGAAGCCGGTGCAGCCCTTTTCTCCGCTGGCATTTCAGCGTGAGGACGCAAGGCTGGTGTACTGGAAACCGCAGCAGAGTGGGGGAGAGCTGGCGCTGGATGCCTTGTGGGGCGCAGTTCCGGCGCTCTTTTCCCGGCTGGCGCTTGAGAACGTGCGGGTGAGCGCGTTTTCCATCACCCCACAGGGAAAACAGCTACGCCTTAGCCTGCAACTGGAGATAGGTCATGCGCAGTAAAACCCGTTTGCTGATCCTGCTTTCTCCGCTTTTCCTGACCGGGATGCGGGATCCCTTCTCCGCGCCGGAAGAGCGTTGCGCAGCAGGGCAACTCAGCCAGTGGCGGTATCAGGGAGTAGTCAGCGGCAGCAGGGATATCGGCCTTATGCAGGACGGGCAGAACCGCTGGCACCGGGTAAAAACGCAGATGCGGTTACCGCCAGGCTGGCGGGTGAGTGCGATAGATACACAACAACTGACCGTTGATGTCGGCGAGATGTGCGAGCCGAAGCGATGGACATGGCAGCGAGAAGGAACGAAAAAAAGTGAAGATATGGATAGGGCTGTTACTGGCGGCACTCAGCCAGCCCCTGTGGGCCGCGACGCCAAAACCGGTCACCCTGCTGGTGGATGATGTCCCGGTGGTGCAGGTATTACAGGCGATGGTAGCGCAGGAGGATCGCAATCTGGTGGTGTCGCCGGATGTCAGCGGTTCGCTTTCGCTGAATCTAACGCGGGTGCCCTGGAGGCAGGCGCTTCAGACGGTAGTGAACAGTGCCGGGCTGGTATTGCGGGAAGAGGGCGGCATTTTTTATGTGCATACGGCGGCCTGGCAGCGGGAGCAACAGACGCGTAAAGAGCAGGAGCGGGCCCAGCGTCTGCTCGACGCTCCGCTGCTCTCTCACAGCATTCCGTTTGCTTATGCGGATGCGGCCGAATTGCAAAAAGCGGCGGAAAAGCTCTTAAGCCCGAAAGGCAGTCTCTCCGTCGACAAGCGCACCAACCGTCTCCTGGTCAGGGATAACAAGTCGGTGGTGGATATGCTCCAGCGCTGGGCAGCGCAGATGGATCTGCCCGTCGAGCAGGTAGAACTGGCGGCGCAGATTGTGACCATTAGTGAAAAAAGCCTGCGTGAACTGGGGGTGAAATGGAACCTCGCTGACGCAACGGAGGCCGGTAAGGTGGGTCAGGTCACGACGTTGGGCGCTGACCTGTCGGTGGCCAGTGCAACCACACACGTTGGGTTTAATATCGGGCGCATCAACGGCAGGATGCTGGATCTTGAGTTGTCGGCGCTTGAGCAAAAGCAGCAGGTGGATATCATCGCCAGCCCGCGGCTACTGGCGTCACACATGCAGCCGGCCAGCATCAAGCAGGGCAGCGAAATCCCGTATCAGGTTTCCAGCGGCGAAAGCGGGGCGACCTCCGTTGAGTTTAAAGAGGCGGTATTAGGCATGGAGGTCACGCCGGTGGTGCTCCCGGGCGGCCGCGTTCGACTGAAGCTGCATATCAGTGAAAATATGCCTGGCCAGGTGCTGCAACAGGCGGACGGCGAAACGCTGGCGATTGATAAGCAGGAGATCGAAACGCAGGTAGAGGTAAAAAGTGGGGAAACGCTCGCGCTGGGCGGGATCTTTTCGCAAAAGAATAAAACCGGACGCGACAGCGTGCCCGTGCTGGGCAACATTCCGTGGCTGGGTCAGTTGTTCCGCCATGACGGAAAAGATAACGAACGGCGCGAGTTAGTGGTGTTTATCACGCCACGTCTGGTCAGTATTCATTAATGGGTAACGATCCCCGCAATGATTTTGCATTCAGTTTGTTGCAGATGTTTGACGTGGGGCATGAATTAGCATACAAGGAGTACCGATTTGAGTTGGACTTACGTCTTATTTCCTTATGCGCCGGGAACGGTGATTTAATCAGTTGCCAAACAAGCCGGAGTATTGAGATAATTTTTCGTCTGACTCTCGCTCTATTGCAAATGAGGTTTCAGTTCATGTCCTGCTACGCCGGGTGTCTGCGCAGCGGGGATTACCATTAACGAATAGTCTTAGTAGTACCGAAAAAATGGCAGAGAAACGCAATATCTTTCTGGTTGGGCCTATGGGTGCCGGCAAAAGCACTATTGGGCGTCAGTTAGCTCAACAACTCAATATGGAATTTTACGATTCTGATCAAGAGATTGAGAAACGAACCGGAGCGGATGTGGGCTGGGTCTTCGACGTAGAAGGCGAAGAAGGTTTCCGTGACCGAGAAGAAAAAGTGATCAACGAACTCACGGAAAAACAGGGCATTGTGCTGGCAACAGGCGGCGGCTCTGTAAAATCTCGCGAAACCCGCAACCGTCTCTCCGCCCGTGGCGTAGTGGTCTATCTTGAGACGACCATCGAAAAACAGCTGGCACGCACGCAGCGTGATAAAAAGCGCCCGTTGTTGCAGGTTGAAACACCGCCACGTGAAGTTCTGGAAGCTTTGGCCGATGAACGCAATCCTCTGTACGAAGAGATTGCTGATGTGACCATTCGTACTGACGATCAAAGCGCTAAAGTGGTTGCAAACCAGATTATTCATATGCTGGAAAGCAACTGATTCTGGCTTTATATACACTCGCCTGCGGGTAAAAGCATTTAAGGTGGATGTCGCGTCATGGAGAGGATTACAGTTACTCTCGGGGAACGTAGTTACCCTATCACCATCGCGGCTGGTTTGTTTAACGATCCAGCTTCCTTCTTACCACTGAAAGCGGGTGATCAGGCGATGCTGGTCACCAACGAGACGCTGGCTCCGCTTTATCTCGACCGTGTACGCCACCTGCTTGAGCAGGCGGGCGTGAAGGTCGACAGTGTGATTCTGCCCGATGGCGAGCAGTACAAAAGCCTGACGGTACTGGATACCGTCTTTACCGCACTTCTGCAAAAACCGCACGGTCGTGATACAACACTGCTTGCCCTGGGCGGCGGCGTTGTGGGCGATCTGACCGGTTTTGCAGCCGCCAGCTACCAGCGCGGTGTGCGCTTTATTCAAATTCCAACCACGTTGCTCTCACAGGTCGATTCTTCTGTGGGCGGTAAAACGGCGGTTAACCATCCGCTCGGCAAAAACATGATTGGCGCGTTCTACCAGCCTGCATCGGTGGTGGTGGATCTCGACTGTCTGCAAACCTTGCCAGCGCGCGAACTGGCGTCCGGCCTTGCAGAAGTGATCAAATACGGCATTATTCTTGACGGTGAGTTCTTCACCTGGCTGGAAGAGAATATGGATGCGCTGCTGCGCCTCGATGGGCAGGCAATGGCCTACTGTATTCGCCGTTGCTGTGAGCTGAAAGCAGAAGTCGTTGCCGCAGATGAGCGTGAAACCGGCTTACGTGCTTTACTGAATCTGGGGCATACGTTTGGTCATGCGATCGAAGCCGAAATGGGCTACGGTAACTGGCTTCACGGTGAAGCTGTCGCTGCCGGAATGGTCATGGCGGCCCGTGCCTCTGAACGTCTGGGGCAGTTCAGGCCGGAAGAGACAGCACGTATCATCACGTTGCTTAAACGTGCTGGCTTGCCGGTGAATGGTCCGCAGGAAATGTCTGCGCAAGCGTACCTTCCCCACATGATGCGCGATAAAAAAGTATTGGCAGGTGAGATGCGTCTGGTACTCCCGCTTGCAATAGGGAAAAGTGAAGTGCGCGGCGGAGTGCCGCACGAAGTCGTACTTGGCGCTATTGCTGATTGTCAGCAGGCGTAACAACTAGAAAGGTCAGGCTGCTGTAACAGGTGGTCGTTTTAGCTTCAGGTAAATGCAGAGTCGTTGGCAGAAGCCTTTGAGTGGGGTGTTAAATGGATGAATTCAAACCAGAAGACGAGCTGAAACCCGATCCCAGCGATCGTCGTACTGGTCGTTCTCGTCAATCTTCAGAACGTGATAACGAGCCGCAGATCAACTTTGACGATGTCGATCTGGATGCAGACGATCGTCGCCCTTCGCGTAGCCGTAACGCGCGAAATGAGCGTGAAGACGAGGAGTATGAATCCGAAGAAGAGTTAATGGATGAACAGCCTGTTGAACGTCGTCCGCGCAAACGTAAAAAAGCGGTAGCGGCAAAACCGGCCTCCCGTCAGTACATCATGATGGGCCTTGGCGTTCTGGTTCTGGTATTGCTGATTGTCGGCATTGGTTTCGCGCTAAAAGCACCTTCTACCCATTCTACCGAGCAGACAGCGTCTGCCGAGAAGAGCATCGACCTGTCTGGTAACGATGCGAGCAACCAGGCGAATGGCGCTCAGCCAGCGCCGGGCACCACTTCCGCAGAGCAGACCGCAGGTAACACCAGCGCCGGTCAGGATATCTCTCTCCCGCCCGTCTCTGCGACCCCAACTCAGGGCCAGGCGCCTGTTACGCCGGAGGGCCAGCAGCGTGTTGAAGTTCAGGGCGATCTGAATAACGCGCTGACGCAGCCGCAGAATCAGGAGCAGGTTAACGCTGCCGTGGTGAACTCCACGCTGCCTACTGAACCTGCCACCGTTGCGCCAGTTCATGGCAGCAATGCCCAGCAGCAAACGGCGGCAACGGAAACCAAACCGCGCCAGACGCCGACTGCGCCGCGTCAGGAGCGTAAGCAGGCTGTGATTGAGCCGAAGCGTGAGACGAAACCGCAGACCGTGGCAAAAGCGCCAGAAACGAAAGCGCCAGCGCAGACAAAACCTGCGGTGAGCCAACCGGTTAAAGCGCCAACGCCTGCGGCAACCGCTGCACCTAAAGCAACGGCGACCACAACCGCGCCTGCTGCAACTGCGGCACCGGCTGCTACGCCAACCGCTAGCGCATCCAGCACCGCGGCAGGTAAAACGACGGGTAACGTGGGTTCTCTGAAATCCGCATCATCCAGCAACTACACGTTGCAGCTGAGCAGTTCGTCTAACTACGACAACCTCAACGCCTGGGCGAAGAAATCGAATCTGAAAAACTATGTGGTTTATCAGACGACCCGTAACGGACAGCCTTGGTACGTTCTGGTAAGCGGAGTTTATGCCTCAAAAGATGAAGCAAAACGTGCCGTTTCCACGCTGCCAGCCGATGTGCAGGCGAAAAACCCGTGGGCGAAGCCGATTCATCAGGTGCAGGCCGATCTGAAGTAATGTTTAAAGCGCAGGATGCTGTCGGAGCTTTCTCCACAGCCGGAGAAGGTGTAATCAGTTAGTCAGCATGAAAAAAAATCGCGCTTTTCTGAAATGGGCAGGGGGGAAATACCCCCTGCTCGACGATATTAAAAAGCACCTGCCGAAAGGCGAGTGTCTTATCGAGCCCTTCGTGGGTGCTGGATCGGTATTCCTGAATACCGATTTTTCTCGTTATATCCTGGCGGATATCAACAGCGACCTTATCAGCCTCTATAACATCGTCAAACTGCGTACCGATGAGTATGTGGAAGAGGCGCGGAAGCTGTTTACGCCAGAGAACAACAACCCGGACATTTACTATCAGTTCCGCGCTGAGTTTAATCAGAGCCAGGACCCGTTCCGTCGCGCGCTGTTGTTTCTTTATCTCAACCGCCATGGCTACAACGGTCTGTGCCGGTATAATCTGCGTGGCGAGTTTAACGTGCCGTTTGGCCGCTATAAGCGTCCCTATTTCCCGCAGGACGAGCTGTATCACTTTGCTGAAAAAGCGCAGAATGCCGAGTTCTACTGTCTCTCCTATGAAGAGTGCATGGAGCTGGCGGGCGTAAACTCGGTGGTCTACTGCGACCCGCCTTACGCGCCGCTGTCTGCCACGGCAAATTTCACCGCCTACCACACCAACAGCTTCAGCCCGGCCGAGCAGGCGCGTCTGGCTGAGATGGCGGAAAAGCTGGTCAGCAAAAGAATTCCGGTGTTAATTTCGAATCACGACACGCCTGATACGCGCGAATGGTACAAAGCCGCGAAGCATTTTCAGGTAAAAGTGCGGCGTAGCATTAGCAGCAACGGCGGCACACGTAAAAAGGTGGACGAACTTCTGGCGCTTTATCGACCCTGAGCCTTTGCCCGCCGGTAAACACATTTCAAGGAGATGCGGATGAAACAGTTTTTGATTGCCCCCTCAATTCTGTCGGCCGATTTTGCCCGCCTGGGTGAAGACACTGCCAAAGCTCTCGCGGCTGGCGCGGATGTCGTCCATTTCGACGTTATGGATAACCACTACGTTCCCAACCTGACCATCGGTCCGATGGTGCTTAAAGCGCTGCGTAACTACGGGATCACCGCGCCCATTGACGTGCATCTGATGGTGAAACCGGTTGATCGCATCGTGCCTGATTTCGCCGCGGCGGGTGCCAGCATCATCACTTTCCACCCGGAAGCCTCCGAACACGTTGACCGCACGCTACAGCTGATCAAAGAGAACGGCTGTAAGGCGGGGCTGGTCTTTAACCCGGCGACCCCGCTGAGCTATCTCGACTACGTGATGGACAAGCTGGACGTGATCCTGCTGATGTCCGTCAACCCGGGCTTTGGCGGCCAGTCGTTTATTCCTCAGACGCTCGACAAGTTGCGTGAAGTGCGCCGCCGCATTGATGAGTCTGGCTATGATATTCGTCTGGAAGTGGACGGCGGCGTGAAGGTCAATAACATCGGTGAGATTGCGGCGGCAGGGGCGGATATGTTCGTCGCAGGCTCCGCCATCTTCGATCAACCGGATTACAAAAAAGTCATTGATGAAATGCGCCGTGAACTGGCGAAGGTAAGTCATGGATAAATTGCAGGCTATTCGGGGTGTAGCATTTGACCTCGACGGCACGCTGGTCGACAGCGCGCCAGGATTAACCCGCGCCGTCGATCAGGCGCTGTATGCCCTTGAACTCCCCGTTGCGGGCGAAGAGCGCGTCGTGACGTGGATTGGTAACGGTGCAGACGTGCTGATGGAGCGCGCGCTGACCTGGGCTCGTCAGGAACGTGCCTCTCAGCGTTCTGCGCAAGGGAAACCGAGTGTTGACCACGCGGATATTCCCCAGGATGAGCAGCAGCGTATTCTGCGCAAACTGTTCGACCGTTTCTACGAAGAGACCGTCGAAGAGGGCAGCTTCCTGTTCCCGGATGTCGCTGAAACGCTGAGCGCGCTACATGCGAAAGGCATCCCGCTGGGGCTGGTGACCAACAAGCCAACACCGTTCGTTGCGCCTCTGCTGGAAGCGCTGGATATCGCGAAATACTTCTCCGTAATTGTGGGCGGCGATGACGTGCAGAATAAAAAGCCGCATCCGGAACCGCTATTGCTGGTGGCAGGAAAATTATCATTAGCGCCTGCGGAGCTGCTCTTTGTCGGGGATTCCCGCAATGATATTCTGGCTGCCAGAGCGGCAGGTTGCCCGTCTGTTGGGTTGACCTACGGCTACAACTACGGTGAAGCCATTACGTTGAGTGAGCCGGACGTTGTGTTCGACCACTTCAAAGATTTGTTGCCCGCACTCGGGCTCTCGCACAGTGAACATCAGGAATTGAATAATGACTAAGCCCATCGTTTTTAGTGGCGCACAGCCTTCAGGTGAACTGACCATTGGTAACTACATGGGTGCGTTACGTCAGTGGGTGAGCATGCAGGATGACTACCACTGCATTTACTGCATCGTGGATTTGCATGCTATCACCGCGCGTCAGGATCCCGAGAAGCTGCGCAAGGCGACGCTCGATACGCTGGCGCTGTACCTGGCGTGCGGTATCGATCCAGAGAAGAGCACCATTTTCGTTCAGTCTCACGTGCCAGAGCACGCGCAGCTGGGCTGGGCGCTGAACTGCTACACCTATTTCGGCGAGCTGAGCCGCATGACCCAGTTCAAGGATAAATCTGCGCGCTACTCTGAAAACATCAACGCCGGTCTGTTTGATTATCCGGTGCTGATGGCGGCAGATATTCTGCTGTACCAGACCAACCAGGTACCAGTGGGCGAAGATCAGAAGCAGCACCTGGAGCTGAGCCGCGATATCGCCCAGCGCTTCAATGCGCTTTACGGCGACGTGTTCAAAGTGCCTGAGCCGTTTATTCCGAAATCCGGCGCGCGCGTGATGTCGCTGCTGGAGCCGACCAAAAAGATGTCCAAGTCTGACGATAACCGCAACAACGTTATCGGCCTGCTGGAAGATCCGAAATCGGTGGTGAAAAAGCTCAAGCGTGCGGTGACCGACTCCGACGAGCCGCCAGTGGTGCGCTACGACGTGCAGAACAAAGCGGGCGTATCCAACCTGCTGGACATTCTCTCCGGTGTGACCGGACAGAGCATCCCTGAGCTGGAAAAACACTTTGAAGGCAAGATGTACGGCCACCTGAAAGGTGAAGTGGCAGACGCCGTTTCCGGCATGCTGACCGAGTTGCAGGAGCGCTATCACCGTTACCGTAACGACGAAGCTTTCCTGCAAAAAGTGATGAAAGAGGGCGCGGA
Organism: Enterobacter sp. DSM 30060; assembly: GCF_013375955.1. Classification (NCBI taxonomy): domain Bacteria; kingdom Pseudomonadati; phylum Pseudomonadota; class Gammaproteobacteria; order Enterobacterales; family Enterobacteriaceae; genus Enterobacter; species Enterobacter sp. DSM 30060. The sequence goes on along the minus strand of NZ_CP056118.1, from coordinate 1,285,897 downwards.
AAAAGCCAGCGCGCGCGCCTCCGAAACCCTGAAAGCGGTGTACGAGGCGATTGGGTTTGTGGCGAAACCTTAAGCCGCTTTGCCGGGTGGCGCTTACGCTTACCCGGCCTACAGGACCGTGTAGGTCGGGTAAGGCGGAGCCGCCACCCGACAAAACTGACGAAACAAAAAAACCGGGAAATTCCCGGTTTTTTTACGCCTGAAAAACGCTTACTGCTGTGCCGCCGGGCCGCAACCGCCGATGATCTTCGAAATGGAGATTGCCGGATGCAGCAGGTAATCGTAGCTGCAATTATTTTTAGTATTTTGAACGTGACCGGTGCAGGCCGTCAGAGTTGTTAACAGGCCGACCAGTACGGCAGCTTTTGCCAGTTTGAACATACGCATTCCTTGTCAATAAAATCAAAAAATTGGATGTAACACGAGGGAATAAATGGAAAAGTTCCATTACGCGGGCGGTATGTTATCGACTGAGGTAAGAAGGGAGTAGTCCGCTTCAAGACTACTCCCGGGAGAGAGATTGTGCGTTAGTGGTTGGAGAACCAGTTCAGTTTTTCACGCAGTGCTACCACGCGGCCCACCACGATCAGCGCCGGGCTTTCAACCTGCTGCGCCAGCTCGCCCAGCTGCGTCAGTACGCCATCGACCACGCGCTGCGTAATGGCGGTACCGTTTTCTACCAGCGCGACCGGCATATCTGCTTCCATGCCGTGCTCCAGCAGTTTCGCCTGAATCGTGGCTGCCTGATTTAGCCCCATATAGAAGACCAACGTCTGCTTTTCAGCGGCCAGATTATGCCAGTCCAGTTCGCTGCCGGTTTTCAGGTGGCCTGTCACCAGGCGCACGCTCTGGGCATAGTCGCGATGGGTTAACGGAATGCCGGAATAGGCAGAACAGCCGGATGCCGCCGTAATGCCCGGCACCACGGAGAACGGAATGCCCGCGTTGCAGAGAGTTTCCAGCTCCTCGCCGCCGCGACCAAAGATAAACGGATCGCCCCCTTTCAAACGCACCACGCGCTTACCTTTTTGCGCTTCCCGCAGCAGGATCTGGTTGATCTCCTCCTGCGGTACGCAGTGATAACCTGCCCGTTTGCCGACGAATACGCGGTCAGCATCGCGGCGCACCAGATTCATGATGTCATCAGAGACCAGACGGTCATATACCACGATGTCCGCCTGCTGGATCTGCTGGAGACCCTTCAGCGTCAGCAAGCCCGCATCGCCGGGACCCGCGCCCACCAGTACCACTTCACCGCGATGATCCAGCGGTTCAGAGAGGAGTTGCTCGGTCGTCTCTTCAACCGCTTTGGTGTCCTGATTGGCCAACGACTGCGCCAGCCTGTCGTTGACAAAGAACTTCTCCCAGAAGCGACGGCGTTCGCCCACGGTTGCGAAGGTTTGCTTCACGCGGGAACGCAGCTGCCCGGCGTAATGGGCAATCTGACCAAGGTGTTGAGGCAGCACGGCTTCCAGTTTTTCCCGCAGCAGACGGGCAAGAACGGGCGAGCGGCCACCGGACGACACCGCAATCATCAGCGGCGAGCGGTCGATAATGGATGGCATGATAAAGCTCGCCTCTTTCGGCGCATCCACCACGTTACAGAAGATGCGGCGCGCTTCGCAGGCGTCGCTGACGCGCTGGTTAACGTCATCGTTATCCGTTGCGGCGATGGTCAGCCAGCAAGTATCCAGCAGGGATTCATCAAATTCGCCCTGCACCTGCGTGAGCATCCCTTCCTGCGCCCAGACGTCAAACTGTGGGGCGAAGGTGAGGGCGTTAACGGTCAGTCGGGCGCCCGCCTCTAACAGCAGGCGCGCCTTGCGTTCAGCCACATCGCCGCCGCCCACGAGCAGGCAGTCGCGGTTGCGTAATTGACAAAAAATCGGCAGGTGATCCACGACGTTACCTCACAGCATTCATGGCGGGGGAAGAATTGACGTCAGGATAACAGCAGGAATCGTACAGAACATACGGTTTTTCCTGCCGTTACCCATAAGGGGTCATAAGCCTTTCCTATTGAAAAGGCGAGGGGTTACGCTTTCAGCTGCACCTCGCCGTCCTTCACGCGGACGTCGTAGTGTTTGACCGAGAAGCTTTCATCTTCCATGCAGCGCCCGTCGGTTAAGCGGAAGCGCTGCTTTTTCAGCGGGCTGGCAACCCACAGTTCGCCCTGGTGCTCCGCAATCAGACCGCGGGAGAGCACGCTGGCCTCGAAGAACGGGTCGATATTGCTGATGGCAAAAACCTGTTCATCGTGGTGAGGGCGGAAAATCGCTACCTGCTCGTTGCCCAGCAGGGCACAGACGCCGGTTGCTGGCAGAATGTCGTTAATGTTGCAGATGTTTACCCACTGGCTCATGCGTTTTCCTCCACCAGCATCACCGGAATACGTTCATACGGGGTCGCTGGACGATGCTGTTCGCGCTCCGGCACCACCTGCACGTTCGGGTCGCGCTGGGTGCTGTTGATAAAGTGTTTGAAGCGCGTCTGCGCCGCTGGCGTGTTCACGGTTTCGGTCCACTCGCAGATAACCGCCTCGCGCAGGCGAGTCATCTCGGATTCCAGCTGTTCATTCAGGCCCAGCTTGTCGTCGATAATGACTGACTTCAGATAGTCGATGCCGCCTTCGAGATTATCCAGCCAGGACGCGGTACGGGTCAGCTTATCGGCGGTACGAATGTAGAACATCATGAAGCGGTCGAGGTATTTGATCAGCGTATCGCGATCGAGATCGGCAGCCAGCAGATCGGCGTGGCGAGGTTTCATCCCGCCGTTACCGCACACGTACAGGTTCCAGCCTTTCTCGGTGGCGATAATACCCACGTCTTTACCCTGTGCTTCCGCACATTCACGGGTACACCCTGAGACGCCGAACTTCATTTTGTGCGGCGTACGGATACCTTTGTAGCGGTTTTCCAGCTCGACGCCGAAGCCCACGCTGTCGCCCACTCCGTAGCGGCACCAGGTGCTGCCCACGCAGGTTTTCGCCATGCGCAGCGCCTTAGCGTATGCGTGACCGGTTTCGAAGCCCGCCTCAATCAGCTGACGCCAGATTTCCGGCAGATCATCTTTCTGCGCACCAAACAGGCCGATACGCTGGGAACCGGTGATTTTGGTGTACAGATTAAACTCACGGGCGATACGGCCCACGGCGACCAGCCCCTCAGGGGTAATTTCTCCCCCGGCAGAACGCGGGATCACCGAGTAAGTCCCGTCTTTCTGAATATTGGCCAGGAAGTTATCGTTGGTGTCCTGAAGCGGAGTGTGTTCTGGTTTGAGCACATATTCGTTCCAGCAGGACGCCAGCAGGGAACCGACGGTAGGCTTACATACTTCACAGCCGTAGCCCTGGCCGTGTTTCTCCAGCAGTTCGTCGAAGGACTTAATGCCCTCCACGCGGATCAGGTGATACAGCTCCTGGCGAGAGTAAGCGAAGTGCTCGCACAGGTTGTTGTTCACTTCAATGCCCTGTTTTGCCAGCTCGGCGTTCAGCACCTGGGTAACCAGCGGGATACAGCCGCCGCAGCCGGTCCCGGCTTTGGTTTCCGCCTTCAGCGCCGCAACGGTGTGGCAGCCTTTGTTAATGGCGGAGATCAGCATGCCTTTGGTCACGTCGAAGCAGGAGCAGATTTGCGCGCTGTCCGGCAGTTTATCCACGCCAATGGACGGCTTACCGCTGGAGGCGTGCGCCGGGAGGATCAGCGCGTCCGGGTTTTCCGGCAGCTCAATGGCGTTCAGCACCAGCTGGAGCAGGTTGCCGAAGTCGCTGGTGTCGCCCACCAGCACCGCCCCGAGCAGGGTTTTGTTGTCCTGGCTGACGATAAGACGTTTGTAGACTTCTTTGCTTTCGTCCAGATAAACATAGCTGCGGGAGTTCGGGGTGCGACCATGCGCATCGCCAATACCGCCCACGTCCACGCCCAGCAGCTTCAGCTTCGCGCTCATGTCTGCGCCGGTGAAGGCGTTTTCGCTGCCGAGGATATGGTCAACGGCGACCTGCGCCATTTTGTACCCAGGTGCAACCAGACCGTATACGCGGTTATTCCAGCTGGCGCATTCGCCGATGGCGTAGATGTCCGGATCGGAGGTCTGGCAGGTATCGTTGATCATGATCCCGCCGCGCTGCGCAACGGCCAGACCGCACTGAGTAGCCAGCTTGTCGCGCGGGCGAATGCCGGTGGAGAAGACGATGAAATCCACTTCCAGCTCGCTGCCGTCGGCAAAGCGCATGGTTTTACGCGCTTCAGTGCCTTCCTGCACGATCTCTTTGGTGTTCTTGCTGGTGTGAACCTTCACGCCCATGCTTTCGATTTTACGGCGTAACTGGTCGCCACCCATATGGTCCAGCTGCTCCGCCATCAGCATCGGGGCAAATTCGATGACGTGGGTTTCAACGCCGAGGTTTTTCAGTGCGCCTGCCGCTTCCAGACCCAGCAGACCACCGCCGACAACCGCGCCACGTTTGCTTCGACGTGCGCAGGATTCAATGGCGTTGAGGTCTTCAATGGTACGGTAAACGAAGCAATCCTGGGTTTCCGAACCTTTAATCGGCGGGATCCACGGATACGAGCCTGTCGCCATGATCAGCTTATCGTAAAAAACCGTGCGTCCGGCGCTGGAGTGGATCACTTTCTCCTGACGGTTGATGGTGATAGCGCGTTCGCCCACCAGCACTTTTACGCCATGCTTCTCGTAGAAACCTTCACGCACCAGAGAGAGTTCTTCGGCGGTATGGTGAGAGAAGTAGGAAGACAAGTGCACACGGTCGTACGCCTTGCGGGGTTCTTCACAGAACACGGTAATATCGAACTGGTTAGCATCGGCTTTATCGAGAAGATCCTCAATAAAGCGGTGGCCGACCATGCCGTTACCGATGATAGCGAGTCTGACTTTGCTCATTTTTGCCTCGATTTCTTTTCTATTACTGCCTACCTTAACGATTCAGCAGGGGCACTTATTGATGCAAATCAAATACGCCTTCACCTACCCCTTAGGGGGTATATCTATGATTTGTCAGGATTTTTATAAGTTACGGATATTGTTTGATTTTTGTGCTTGCTTGTTTTTCGCACAATTTTGGTGGGGTTTTTTACCCATCGGCGGGCAGGGCGGGTGAGCAGGGGAAAACCCCTTTGCAGTACGCAAAGGGGTTACGGCGATTAGTGGGTAGCTGTTACCGGGTTGTGTTGACGGTGACGGGTCACAAAGCCCAGCACGAAACACATGATGAACACCACGGCGTACAGACCGTTAGCGGTATGCAGCGCCGCCAGCGGGCCGCTGTGCGCCACAATTGGGCCCGTGACCACGAAGGTCAGCATGGTGCCGATGGTGCCGCAGGTCAGCACGAAGTTCACCAGTTTTGGCGAGGCCACTTTGGTCTGAAGAGAGCCAAGGGTGATGATCGAGGTATAAATCGCGCTGGAGAAGAAGCCCAGGGTCAGGATGAACCACGGCATATGCTCCGGGGAACCGTTGATGAACAGATACATCAGCACGGTTGCCAGACCCGCCAGAACGGTCAGGATCCGTTGCAGGTCGAAGAAGCGCAGGATAAAGCTAAACGCCCACATGCCGAACATGTAAGACATCCAGAAATCGCTCACCAGTTTACCCGCGTCGTTCAGACTCATGCCCAGACCTTTCGCATACTCAGGAACCCAGGAGATAAAGCCCAGCTGGCCCAGGATGTAACACAGCGCGGCGATGGAAAGGAACAGTACGCCGATACCCCATTTTTCTTTCGCAACTGGCTCAGACGTGGTCTGCGCTTTTTTGCCCAGCACCGGGAACTCGCAGCCGAAGGTGAGAATAAAGATCGCGACATAGACCAGACCAATGCAGGCGTACACCCAGTACCACTCAATGCTGCGCGCCAGAAGATACGCGGCGACCATCGGGAAAATCATCCCGGCCATGCTGAAGAAGGAGTCGGTGAACAGCAGACGCGCGCCGCGCTGGCGACCTTCATACATATGGGTGATCAGGAACGTACCGATCGACATGGTGATCCCGCTCACCAGGCCCAGCACGAACATGGCGGCAGAGAAGAGGGCGATGCTGTGGCTCAGCACCAGGCCCGCCACGGCGGCAACCATCAGCACGAAGCCGAAGCGCAGCTGGGTTTTCAGCGGCACGATTTCCATCAGCCAGGCATTAAGGAAAATAGAGATCAGGATCCCCGCGTTCAGGAAAGTGAAGGTATTGCTCATGCTGGAAACGGGCAACTGGAAATAGTCTGCGATATTTCCCATCACCATCCCGGTGACGATCACCAACGCGCCGGTCAGGGCGTAGGAGAAGAAGCTGATCCATGTGAGCTTGATGCGATTGCTGTTAGTCATGTCTGGCCTGTTAAAAGTAAAGAAAAACGCAATGACTGCGTTTGAGCGGGCAGATTTTAGTCGCGAAAGTGATCTAATTAAATCTTTTCAGAAAATATTGAGCACAATTGCAGGCTTTAACGTGATGGAGATCACATTAAATCGCGGGGTGAGCAATCGTTTGCGCGGTAATAATTGTTTCAATTTCGTAAAATTAGGTAAAAGACTGGTCTGGGGTCATACTGCTCTTTAGAATCAAGCCATTCGCTTTTTATACTGCGCTTTGTTAAGGAATTCTCATGCTCAAATCAACACTGGCGGCTGTCGCAGCTGTGTTTGCTCTTTCTGCCGTTTCCCCTGCTGCGCTGGCAGCCAAAGGAGACCCTCACGTCCTGCTGACTACCTCTGCGGGGAATATTGAGCTGGAGCTGGATAGCCAAAAAGCCCCTGTTTCTGTGAAAAACTTCCTCGACTACGTGAACAGTGGTTTTTATAACAACACCACGTTCCACCGCGTGATCCCGGGCTTTATGATTCAGGGCGGCGGTTTCAACGAGCAGATGCAGCAGAAAAAGCCTAACCCGCCAATCAAAAATGAAGCGGATAACGGCCTGTTGAACAAGCGCGGCACCATTTCTATGGCGCGTACGGCGGATAAAGACAGCGCCACCAGCCAGTTCTTCCTCAACGTGGCGGATAACGCCTTCCTGGACCACGGCCAGCGCGACTTTGGCTACGCGGTGTTCGGTAAAGTGGTGAAAGGCATGGACGTGGCGGACAAGATCTCTCAGGTTCAGACTCACGATGTCGGTCCATACCAGAATGTGCCGTCTAAGCCAGTGGTGATTCTCTCCGCGAAAGTGCTGCCGTAATCGTTCCCTCACACGGGCACATCCTGCCCGTGTCTTTCCGCCCTCCCTGCGAAAGCGCGTTTTGCTGCTTATACTTGTGGCAAACGGACTATTCAGGGAGGCGTAGTGAAAAAACTCACCGACAAGCAAAAATCCCGACTCTGGGAGCAACAGCGTAGCGTCAATCTTCAGGCCAGTTGCCTCCTTGAAAAAGGCAAGGGTCCCGCTGAACCCGATATCAAGACGCTGGCACTGGGGCCTTCTGCACCGGGTTTACCCCATCTGTGCCTTATTCACCGCCATTTATTCCGCAACGAAATGAAAGGCGCTGGCGAGCTGCGCACCGCCGATATCTCCAAGGGCGACATTCCATTTTGCCATTTCGAGTACATCGAGAAGGTGGGTAATGAGCTGATGGCTTCGCTGGAAAGCGATAAATATCTGGTGGGCCTTCAGAAAGAAGAGTTTACAGACAGAATCAGTCATTACTACTGTGAAATCAACATGTTACATCCGTTTATGAGCGGTAATGGCGTGGCTCAGCGGATCTTCTTTGAACAGCTGGCGATCCATGCGGGCTACGTGCTGAACTGGCAGGGGATCGACCCGGACGACTGGGCATCTGCCAACCAGAGCGGGGCGATGGGTGATCTGACCGCCCTGAATGCTATCTTTGCCAAAGTTGTGAGCGAAGCGCGGGGATCTGAGTAAAATAGGGCGGCCATTTTTTCAGGAGCCGCCATGATTCTGCTGATTGATAACTACGATTCCTTTACCTGGAACCTTTACCAGTATTTTTGTGAGCTGGGGGCAGAGGTGGTTGTCCGCCGTAACGATGAGATCGCGCTGGCTGACATTGACGCGCTGGCGCCCCAGAAAATCGTGATTTCGCCCGGGCCGTGTACGCCGTCGGAGTCCGGCATCTCGCTGGAGGTAATCCGCCACTATGCGGGCAAGCTGCCGATTCTGGGCGTCTGCCTGGGTCACCAGGCCATTGCGCAGGTCTTTGGCGCCAGCATTGTCCGTGCCGCAAAAGTCATGCACGGCAAAACCTCACCGATCACGCACACCGGTACCGGCGTATTCCTGGGGCTAAACAATCCGTTAACCGTGACGCGCTACCATTCTCTGGTGATTGATCCGCCGACCCTGCCCGCAGACTTTGAAGTGACAGCCTGGAGCGAGACGCAGGAAATCATGGGCATTCGCCACCGCGAGTACGATCTGGAAGGGGTGCAGTTCCACCCGGAAAGCATTCTCAGCGAACAGGGGCACGCGCTGCTGGCCAATTTCCTTAATCGCTGAATATCTGTTGCCTTGTTGTGATTTTTTATGCATATTTTGTGATTATATTTTCACAATCACTGTGACATAAAAATGGATGGTCATGACATGGCAACTGAACAACCAGCAATTACCCGCGCGACATTCGATGAAGTGATTCTGCCGATTTATGCACCGGCTGAGTTTATCCCGGTGAAAGGGAGAGGCAGCCGCGTCTGGGATCAGCAGGGCAACGAGTATGTTGATTTCGCAGGCGGTATTGCGGTGACGGCGCTGGGCCATTGCCATCCTGCGCTGGTGGACGCGCTGAAAACGCAGGGCGAAACGCTGTGGCACACCAGCAACGTGTTCACTAACGAACCGGCGCTGCGTCTGGGGCGTAAGATCATCGATGCCACCTTCGCCGAACGCGTGCTGTTTATGAACTCTGGCACCGAAGCCAACGAAACCGCCTTTAAGCTTGCGCGCTACTACGCAACCACGCGTCATAGTCCTTACAAAACCAAAATCATCGCCTTCCATAACGCCTTCCACGGTCGCTCGTTCTTTACCGTTTCCGTTGGCGGCCAGCCGAAGTATTCCGACGGCTTTGGTCCGAAACCTGCGGATATCATCCACGTGCCGTTTAACGATCTGCACGCCGTTAAAGCGGTGATGGACGATCACACCTGTGCCGTGGTGGTCGAACCCATTCAGGGGGAAGGCGGCGTCACGGCGGCCACCCCGGAATTTCTGCAAGGTCTGCGTGAGCTGTGCGACGAGCACCAGGCGCTGCTGGTGTTTGATGAAGTGCAGTGTGGGATGGGGCGTACCGGAGACCTGTTCGCTTATATGCACTACGGCGTAACGCCGGATATTCTGACCAGCGCGAAAGCGCTCGGCGGCGGTTTCCCGGTCAGCGCGGTGCTAACCACCCAGGATATTGCTTCCGCATTTCATGTGGGCTCACACGGCTCCACTTACGGCGGTAATCCGCTGGCGTGCGCCGTGGCGGGAGCGGCGTTCGACATCATTAATTCGCCGGACGTCCTGAATGGCGTGAATGCGAAACGCGCCCTTTTTGTGAAACATCTTCAGCAGATTGACGAACAGTTTGATGTCTTCAGTGAAATCCGCGGGATGGGACTGCTGATCGGCGCCGAGCTGAAGCCTCAGTACAAAGGCCGCGCGCGCGATTTCCTGCACGCCGCCGCGCACGAAGGCGTCATGGTGCTCAACGCCGGGCCGGACGTGATGCGCTTCGCGCCGTCGCTGGTGGTGGAAGACAAAGACATCGAAGACGGGTTAACCCGTTTTTCCGCGGCGGTGGCGAAGATCGTCAGAGGCTAATACGCGGTTCGTTTTAACCGGCGCGTTAACCATATCCCGTGATGCGGACGCTGACGCCATGCCACCGACGAAATGGTGTGCATGGTGTTGAGATGCCCGAGAACGCGCTGTAAATGCTGCTCAAGGGTGCTCATCGGCCCGTGGGTCAGCGTCTCCGGCGCTTCCAGAATGTTCGAATCCCCTGACTCGCCCGGAGCGTCGTACTCCAGACGCTGCTGACAGCGCTGGAGGGCAATTTCACACGACTGCAAATAGCGCTGCGCCAGATCCGGCGTCAGCATGGTGTGCTCGCGCGCCAGCGTGGTCATGGCATTGATGTGTTCGACGATAAACTGGCTGTGCGTGACCCACAGCTTCATATCTGCCAGATAGTGCGAGTTGAAGCCCGGCTCCTGCATGGCCTGGTTAAGGGAGTTGAACAGGGCATTATGCGCCTGGTTGACCTTCATGCGCTCGTAGGCCAGCGGAGACGGCTGCGGGTCGTCGCTCAGGATCAGGCGAATGGCCTGCTGATCCGCCTCCAGCGCGTCGTGGGCGTTTTGCCTCAGTAATCCACTTTGCCACTGCGGCCACAGCCAGACCATGCCGCCAAAGGCGATCAGGCAGCCAATCAGGGTATCGACCAGGCGGGCAATAATTAACTGATCGGCGTTGAGCGTAAGCAACTGCAGGGTGTACACCGCCGTTACCGTAAAGCCCACCGTCGCCCAGCCGTAGTTTTTACGGATGATCAGATAACTCACCATCGTAATCGCCAGCATGCCGACCAGCGTATACCCTTCCGGCACGTGGAAGTGCAACGTTACGCCCGCGATAATCAGCCCCGCCATCGTGCCGCCCGCCCGATGCAGAATGCGCACCCGCGTGGCGCCATAGCCGTTCTGGGTGACAAACAGCACGGTCATTAAGATCCAATAGGGTTTCGGCAGGTGCAGGGCCATTCCCATCAGGCTGGCGATGCTGAGCATGACGCTAATTCTTGCGGCGTTGCGCAGGGCGGAAGACTTCAGCGACAGGTAGCTTTTGAGCGCAGGCAGCAACGGCAGTCGTTTTTGCTTATCGGCCATCAGGTCCCGGGCATAAAGCGGGCGCTGGGTGCGCAACACCCGGGCGATGCGGCTGAAATGCCAGGCGGCAAACTGCCCGACCGGGTTATCCGCGTGCTGACGCGCAATCTTTTCCAGCGCGCCGAGCTGTTTGTCCATGTTAAAGCGCGTCGGATAGCGGTGATAGAGGATATCGTCAGCCAGCACCCGCAGGCGCGCCGCGACGGTCTGCGCGTTCCAGCGGATCACCGCTTCCGCATGGCTGCGCTCCACCAGCTTTTGCACCTCTTCCGGATTATGAAGGCTGACGGAAATATGCTCCTGCAAATCCAGCCCGACCTGGAAGGTACGCAGCAGCCGCTTATATTCATGATTTTTGTTGGCGGCAAGCATGTGCAACTGCTGATAGCACTGGCTGATCAGATCCACCACTTTTTGCTGGCGTGTCAGCAGCGGCGGCAGGGATTTTTCCGGGTCGGTATGTTGCGTGAGCAGGGTGTATTTTGCTTCACAGTATTCAGCAAGCTGCACGTAGAGCAGGCTCAGGGATTCGCGAAGCGGCTGTTCCCGCCACAACCAGAACCAGAACCAGTTAAACAGCCCGTACCACAGCGTGCCGAGGGCGTAGATCAGCAATGGCTCCCACACCGGCATATTGCCCGCAAGGCTTAAGGTGAAGATGGCGGCAATCAGCGACGCAGGAAGCAGGCGGGCGTGCAGCGAGCTGATTTCAGCGGTTACGCCAAGCGTCATCGCCAGCACGGTCAGGATCAGCGGCAGAGGAATGTCGCGGGCCAGTAAGAGTTGCACGGCAAGGCTACAGCCGGCAAACAGGCAGCCGCCAATAATCAGGCGTTTGAAAAAGCGTTTATGCGGGGTGTCCAGACCGGCAATGTTGCAGCAGGCGGGCACGAGGGAAAACAGCAGGCCTTGCTGAAGATGTCCGAGGATCAGGCCCACGGCCACGGGAAGACACAACACCAGCGTTTGTCGCAGTGCGTAGTTAACTTCCGGGTGATAGATCAGCCTGCGCCACATAAGGAGTAGAGACAAAAACGGCGTGCCACCCTGCGGCGGCACGCCGTCTGACCGGAATTAACGGGTCCCGTAAACCACGATGGTTTTACCGTGGGCGGAGATCAGGTTCTGGTCTTCCAGCATCTTCAGGATACGGCCCACTGTTTCACGGGAGCAGCCGACGATCTGACCGATTTCCTGGCGGGTAATTTTAATTTGCATACCGTCAGGGTGGGTCATGGCGTCTGGCTGTTTCGCCAGGTTCAACAGAGTCTGCGCGATACGACCGGTCACGTCCAGGAAGGCGAGGTTACCCACCTTCTCAGAGGTCACTTGCAGACGGCGTGCCATCTGGGAAGAAAGACGCATCAGGATGTCAGGGTTGACCTGAATCAGCTGACGGAATTTCTTGTAAGAAATTTCAGCCACTTCACATGCTGTTTTTGCACGAACCCAGGCGCTACGTTCCTGGCCTTCTTCAAACAGGCCCAGTTCACCGATAAAATCGCCCTGGTTCAGATAAGAAAGGATCATCTCTTTCCCTTCTTCATCTTTGATCAGCACGGCCACCGAGCCTTTAACGATGTAATACAACGTTTCCGCTTTTTCACCCTGGTGAATCAGCGTGCTCTTTGATGGGTACTTATGAATGTGGCAATGAGACAAGAACCATTCGAGAGTCGGGTCTGTTTGCGGTTTGCCAAGCACCATGCGCTGTTATCCTCTGTTATAAGCTGTCACCAGAGTCATAAGATGCATCCGGACTCTGGGGTTGCAATCGAATTCTTACCCATACCTGGGAAGTCGGCTGTCGTAACGTTTCGCAGCCAGTAAAGTTTGATGTCCTCTGCATACATGTGTAACGTCAATGTATTACTGTAGCATCCAGAGTGTTTTAGCATAGCTTTCGCCGCGTGTCTCCTGGTGTCTCGCTTCAGCATGACGCAGGTCGCCTTCCGTTGCGAGAAATGTAACGTACACGTAATCTGTCATAAAAAATGCAACGTTGGAGTGAGTGAATATGCAAGCGCGCGTGAAATGGGTTGAAGGGTTAACGTTCCTGGGCGAGTCTGCTTCCGGGCACCAGGTTTTGATGGATGGCAACTCCGGCGATAAAGCCCCAAGCCCGATGGAAATGGTGCTGATGGCGGCAGGTGGATGCAGCGCGATCGACGTGGTGTCGATCCTGCAAAAAGGCCGTCATGACGTGACCGATTGTGAAGTGAAGCTGACGTCAGAACGTCGCGAAGAGGCGCCACGCCTGTTCACGCATATTAATCTGCACTTTATCGTCACCGGCAAAGAACTGAAGGATGCGGCGGTCTCGCGTGCGGTTGACCTGTCTGCGGAGAAATACTGCTCTGTGGCATTAATGCTGGAGAAAGCGGTAAACATCACCCATTCGTATGAAGTGATCGAGGCTTAATTTTTGGCGGGTGGCGCTTCGCTTACCCGCCCTACAAAAGCACGCCCGTAGGCCCGGTAAGCGCAGCGCCACCGGGCAAAACAACTCACGCGATTTGCTTTCCTTCCATCAGCCGCTGCACCAGCGGCGTCATGATCAGCTCCATCGCCAGCCCCATTTTTCCGCCCGGTACCACTAACGTATTCATGTGCGAAATAAACGAACCTTGTAGCATCGCCAGCAGCCAGGGGTAATCGATGCCTTCCAGGTTGCGGAAGTGGATCACCACAAAGCTCTCGTCCAGGGAAGGGATGCTTTTTGCGGCGAACGGGTTGGAGGTGTCCACGGTGGGGACGCGCTGGAAGTTAATGTGGGTTCGGGAGAACTGCGGCGTCAGGAAGTTGATGTAATCTTCCATGGAGCGCACCACCGAATCCATTACCGCCTCTCGCGAATGGCCGCGCTCGCTCATGTCACGCGTCAGCTTCTGGATCCACTCAAGGTTAACAATCGGCACCACCCCCACCAGCAAATCCACATGGCGCGCCACGTCGTGCTGAGGCGTCACCACGCCGCCGTGCAATCCTTCGTAAAACAGCACGTCAGTCGGTTCCGGCAGCGGCTGCCAGGGCGTGAACGTGCCGGGGACCTGGTTCCAGGGCACGGCTTCATCGTAGGTGTGGAGATACTTGCGGGACTGCCCGGTGCCGCTCTGCCCGTATTCACGGAAGGTTTGCTCCAGCAGGCCGAAGTCATTGGCCTCAGGGCCAAAATAGCTGATGTGTTTACCCAGATCGCGCGCCTTGCGGATGGCCATATCCATCTCCGGGCGCGTGTAGCGGTGAAAGCTGTCGCCCTCTACCTCTGCCGCCCGTAAGTTAAGCTGGGCGAAAATCTTGCGGAAGGCGAGGCTGGTGGTAGTGGTTCCCGCCCCACTCGAACCCGTAACGGCAATAACCGGATGTCTGGCAGACATAGCAACTCCCTGACTGGAAAAGTGTAAGATCAGCCATGAAACGCGTTGCGGGGCATGATATTCACCGTCTCATGCAGTTCGGACCATACCAGCACCACGTCGCCGCTTTTAAGCTGGCGCTTCACATCGTTGACCTTTTGTTCAAGCGAACGTTCATGTTCACCATAATCGGTGCCTTCGCGCAAGACAAAGCTTTCAATCAGATTATCGAGCGTGTCGGGAGAGAGATCCTGCCAGGGAATAATCATTTTTTACCGTCCAGATAGGCCGTTAACCAGTCGGGTATACGCGTCTCAAGCCACATTTTTGGCCGACGCAGCGTGCCGCCAACAAAGCCCACGTGCCCGCCGAACTCGGTGAGCTGATACTCCACGTTATCCGGCAGATAGTCAGGGGCGGGGATCGAGTGATGATCCATAAATGGATCGTCTTTGGCGTGGATAATCAGCGTGGGTTTCGTGATTTGATTCAGTAAAGGCATGGCGCTGCACTGACGGTAATAGTCAATCGCATCGGCAAAGCCGTGAATTTTAGAGGTGATCAAATCATCAAACTCGCGCAGGCGCTTCACGCGTTTGAGCTGTTGCAGCGTCACAGGCAGCGTATCCGGATAGGCCTTAAGTTTACGTGCGGCGTTGGCTTTCAGCAGGTTGAGCAGATAACGCTGATAGACCCGCGAAAACCCCTTTTCCATATGATAACTGCACTGCTCCAGCATAAAGGGCGCAGAGACAATCACCGCCGCATCCAGCGGTACGGCGTCGCTCTCCTTCGCCAGCAGGCAGGCCAGCATATTCCCGCCCAGCGAATACCCCACCGCTGCCGTTGGTGCTTCGCCGAAATTGTCTCTTAGCCAGCGCAGGAACCAGGAGCCGTCCTCGGTTTCACCCGAGTGATAAATGCGTTTCTGACGGTTAGGCTCGCCGCTGCATCCGCGAAAATGCATCACCACCCCAAGCCAGCCGCGGGCTTTCGCCGCCTCAATGAGACCGTGTGCGTAAGGGCTGTGCAGGCTGCCTTCCAGGCCGTGAAACACCACCAGACGGTGCTTATGTCTGGCCCGATCCGGATCTTCGCTCCAGGCGAGATCCAAAAAGTCACCGTCCGGCAGGTCAATGCGCTGCCAGTGGGGGTTGAACTGCACCTTGCGGCGGATCAGGCGCGGCAGCATGGTTTGCAGGTGAGGGTTAGCCACACCGCGCATGGGCACGAACTCTGCGCTCTCTTCGGCTGCAATGTCGAAGTCTGAGGGAATGATTTGGGTCATAAGGGCGATGCTGATTCTTGTCAGAAATTAACTATACCTTCCGAATTGTACCCCGTTTAGCCCGTTTTTCCGAAACATGAACTGATCCCGATCACATTTCTTTACCTTGATTATTACTCTCAGGCTAATGATTACGTCCTACGCTTAATTGATGCCTTTCTCACCAGAGCGCACACTTTACTCAACGTTAAGCAAATCAGAATGATGTGCTGAATCAGGAGGTTAATAATGTTATCTGGGCAAACACCCACCCGGCAATGGAACACCCGACGCAGCGAGAAAGCGCGTCGTCTGGCGTCCGTACCGGTGCAGGGCAAGGTACTGCCATCCGGCGATCTTGTCGCCATGCTGGAAAAACTGATCGCACCAGGCGACAAAGTCGTTCTGGAAGGCAACAACCAGAAGCAGGCGGATTTCCTTTCCCGTTCACTGGCCGAAGTGAACCCGCAAATCGTGCACGATCTGCATATGATCATGCCGAGCGTGGGCCGCAGCGAACATCTGGACATCTTTGAGAAAGGCATCGCCCGCAAGCTCGACTTCTCCTTCTCCGGTACGCAAAGCCTGCGCATTTCGCAGCTGCTGGAGGATGGTCAGCTCGAAATCGGGGCGATTCACACCTACATCGAACTCTACTCACGTTTATACGTTGACCTTTCGCCAAACGTGGCGCTGATTGCCGGTTTTAAAGCGGACCGTAAAGGTAACCTCTACACCGGGGCGAGTACCGAAGATACCCCGGCGCTGGTGGAAGCCGCCGCGTTCCACGACGGCATCGTCATCGCACAGGTGAACGAGCTGGTGGACGACGAGTGCGACCTGCCGCGCGTCGATATTCCGGGCTCGTGGATCGATTACGTGGTGGTGGCGGACAAGCCGTTCTTTATTGAGCCGCTCTTCACCCGCGACCCGCGCCTGATTAAACAGGAACACATCCTGATGGCGATGATGGCGATTAAAGGCATCTACGCTGAACACCAGGTGCAGTCCCTGAACCACGGGATTGGCTTTAATACCGCAGCGATCGAACTGCTGCTGCCAACCTACGGCGAACAGCTCGGACTCAAAGGCAAAATCTGTAAACACTGGACTTTGAACCCGCATCCAACGCTGATCCCGGCCATCGAAAGCGGCTGGGTGGAGAGCGTCCACTGCTTCGGCGGCGAGCTGGGGATGGAAGAGTACATCCGCGCCCGTCCGGACGTGTTCTTTACCGGTGCTGACGGCTCCATGCGCTCTAACCGCGCCTTCTGTCAGCTGGCTGGTCAGTACGCGGTCGATATGTTTATCGGCTCTACGCTACAGGTTGATGGTTACGCTAACTCCTCAACCGTGACCCGCGGCCGTCTCTCCGGCTTCGGCGGCGCACCAAACATGGGCCACGATCCGCACGGTCGTCGCCACGCCACACCGGCCTGGCTGAACATGATCACCGAGCCTGACCCGATGCAGCGCGGTAAAAAGCTGGTTGTGCAGATGGTGGAAACCTTCCAGGCGGGCGTGAAGCCAACCTTCGTGGAGAAACTCGACGCCGTAGACGTGGCGAAAGCCTCCGGCATGCCGCTGGCGCCGGTTATGATTTACGGCGATGACGTCACCCACGTGCTGACGGAAGAGGGGATTGCTTACCTCTACCGGGCGAAAGATCTGGAAGAGCGTCGCGCCATGGTCGCCGCCGTGGCGGGTATCACCGATATCGGTCTGGGCGTTGACGCCAAACGCGTGGCGGAACTGCGCCAGAGCGGCAAGGTTGTGTATCCGGAAGATATGGGCATTCGTCGTACCGATGCCACCCGCTCTCTGCTGGCTGCGGGCAGCGTGGCTGACCTCGTTGAGTGGTCCGGCGGCCTGTATAACCCACCTGCGAAATTCCGGAGCTGGTAATGAAACTTCTGCCCCAGATCCAGGTTGAAGGCGGTGCCGAATGGCTGGCGCGAACCGCCACGCAGTGTCTGATTGACGAAGCACGTTTAAGCCCGAAGCCCGGTCTGGTGGACAGCCGGGGGAACGGCGCGCATCACGATTTATCGCTTGCGCTGATGGAGCGCTCCGCTCACAGCCTGACCCCCACGTTTCAGGCGCTGGCGCAACAGAGCTGGCAGCGTCCGGCGGATATTGCCCTCAGGCAAACCGTTGGCCGCCTGGGTCGTGAAGGCGAACGGCAGATGATGGCCGCTACCGACGGCGTGAACACACACCGTGGCGCGATCTGGGCGCTGGGATTGCTGGTGAGCGCGGTGGCGATGCTGGGCGGCGATGCCCGGGCGCAAACCGTCGCGAACACCGCCGCTCAGCTGGCGAAACTGCCGGATGACGCGGCGCCGAAAGTATTCAGCAAGGGGTTACGCGTCACGCACCGCTACCGTGTACCGGGCGCGCGTGAAGAGGCTCAGCAGGCGTTTCCGCACATCATGCAGCGCGCGCTGCCGCAGCTTCACCTTAGCCGTCTCAACGGCAGCAGCGAAACGCAGGCCAGACTCGACGCGCTGATGGCGATCATGACCTCGCTCACCGACACCTGCGTGCTGTCACGCGCCGGCATGGAGGGGCTGGATGCCATGCAGAACGGTGCCCGTGCGGTGCTGAACGCGGGAGGATGCGCAACACTTGCGGGGCAGCAGGCGCTGGCGCGGTTAGACCGTCAGATGCTGACGCTTAACGCCTCGCCGGGCGGAGCCGCAGACCTGCTTGCCGCCACGCTGTTTCTTGACCGCGTCGAAACGCCCTATTCAAAGCATTAAGAGGATGTTATGGAAAAAATCACATTGACCGTGCCCGCCAGCCGCGAAGTAAGCGGCAGGGCGCTGGCAGGGGTAGTCGGTTCCGGGGATATGGAGGTGCTTTTCACCGCCGAACCGGGCCAGACCTTAACCATTGATATCACCACCTCCGTCGATAACAGCCGTGGGCGCTGGGAGGCGTTGTTCAATCGCCTGCAAACCGTCAGCAGCCTGCCCGCAGGTAAGCTGACCATCCACGACTTCGGCGCGACGCCGGGCGTGGCACGCATTCGTATCGAACAGGTTTTTGAAGGGGTGAACCATGCGTGATGACAGCAGCTTTATCGAATTAAAAGCGCGCCAGCGTGCGCAGGCGCTGCTCGACGACGGCAGCTACCGCGAACTGCTGGATCCGTTTGAAGGCATTATCTCTCCGTGGCTTGGGCCACAGGGGATTGTTCCTCAGGCCGATGACGGCATGGTAGTCGCGAAAGGGACCATCAACGGCCAGCCTGCAGTGGTGGTGGCGATTGAAGGCACCTTCCAGGGCGGCAGCATGGGCGAAGTGTCCGGTGCCAAAATGGCGGCGGCGCTGGAGCTGGCGGCGGAAGATAACCGCAACGGCATTCCGACTCAGGCGGTACTGTGCCTCGAAACCGGCGGCGTACGTTTGCAGGAAGCCAACCTCGGCCTGGCGGCGATTGCCGATATCCACGCCGCGATCGTTGACCTGCGTCGCTATACCCCGGTTGTCGGGATTGTCGCCGGGACCGTGGGCTGCTTCGGCGGGATGTCTATCGCCGCGGCGCTGTGCAGCTACCTGATTGTGACCCGCGAAGCGCGTCTTGGCCTCAACGGCCCGCAGGTTATTGAGCAGGAAGCGGGCATTGAAGAGTATGACTCCCGCGACCGTCCGTTTATCTGGAGCATGACCGGCGGCGAAGTGCGCTATGAAAGTGGACTGGTGGACGCGCTGGTGGGCGACGGCGTGAACGCGGTGAAAGCCGCGATGAACGAGGCCATCGCCAAAGGCGTACCGGCGAAACATCGCACCGATAACTATGACGATTACCTGAACCGTCTGACGAATTTCGACACCCGCAAACAGGCCGATGCCGAACAGATTAAAGCGCTTTTTGCCCGGGAGGTGAAATGATGACTAACTCAATTAGCCGTGGCGAACTCTGGCTGGAAACTCTGGCCCCGAACGCAAAACGTCTGGAGGGGTTATGCCCGTCCGTGCAGGCGGCAGACGGCGAGCTGAACGGTGAAACGGTGCGCTTTGTCGCCGTGGTGCCGGACGCCAACAACCACTTCCCGCGCGCGGCGCAAGGGGAAGTGGGGCTGCTGGAGGGCTGGACGCTGGCAAAAGTGGTCAGCGAAACCGTCGCCGCTGACGCAGATAAAGCCGTGAAGCGCCCGATTGTGGCGGTGATCGATGTCCCAAGCCAGGCCTATGGCCGTCGCGAAGAGGCGTTTGGTATCCACCAGGCGCTGGCCGGCGCCGCTGCCGCCTATGCCAATGCGCGGCTGGCGGGGCATCCGGTGATTGGTCTTATCGTCGGTAAGGCCATGTCCGGCGCGTTTCTGGCGCACGGCTACCAGGCCAACCGCCTGATTGCCTTCAACGATAAAGGCGTGCTGATCCATGCCATGGGCAAAGAGTCTGCGGCGCGCATTACGCTGCGTACCGTGGAGGCGCTGGAAAAACTGGCGGCAACCATTCCGCCAATGGCGTACGACATCAGCAACTACGCCACGCTGGGGCTGCTCTCCGACCTGCTGGATATCAGCAACCCGGATGCCCCTTCCGAAAGCGATCTGACGCGGGTGAAAACTACCCTGCAACAGGCCATCAGCGACGCTCGTCAGGACACCACGTTGAAAAACCGTCTGGGTGCTGACAACCGCCGCAGCTCGGCGCTCGTACGTGAACGTATGCGAGCCAGCTGG
Organism: Enterobacter sp. DSM 30060; assembly: GCF_013375955.1. Taxonomy (NCBI): domain Bacteria; kingdom Pseudomonadati; phylum Pseudomonadota; class Gammaproteobacteria; order Enterobacterales; family Enterobacteriaceae; genus Enterobacter; species Enterobacter sp. DSM 30060. Next base: position 1,265,723 of record NZ_CP056118.1, on the reverse strand, counting down.
TAAGTAAAAAGAGACCTGCCAGATGCATTACCCCGTGGGCGCGCCCGTTGCGTCCACGCGGGAACCTGCATCCTGAAAATAATAAACATCGCGCCAGTGCTTAAACTTTTTTACTACAGGTGATTTATGACTTACGTAATTGTTCATGCTCTTGCACCGATTTTCGTCATCATGCTGCTGGGATTCTGGGCCGGTAAAGCAAAGATGGTCGATAACAAAAATGTTTCCCTGCTGAATATCTTCGTTATGGATTTTGCACTCCCTGCCGCGCTGTTCAGCGCCACCGTGCAAACCCCGTGGACCGGCATTGTGGCGCAGTCGCCGCTGATCCTGGTTCTCACCCTGGCGATGTGGATCACCTATGCGGCCATCTACTTCCTCGCCACCAAAGTCTTTAAAAAATCTCCGCAGGATGCGGCCGTACTGACGCTGACCGTCGCTCTGCCAAACTATGCGGCGCTCGGCCTGCCGATTCTGGGCAGCGTGCTGGGTGAAAGTTCTTCTACTTCACTCTCCGTGGCGGTCTCCATCGCCTGTGGTTCGGTGCTGATGACCCCGTTCTGCCTGCTTATTCTGGAGCGTGAAAAAGCGCGCGCCGAGGGCAATAACTCCGGTTCAACGCTTTCCATGCTGCCGGTGCTGATGTGGCGCTCCATTAAAAAACCGATCGTGATGGGCCCGCTGCTGGGGGTGATCCTGTCCGCTATCGGCATCAAAATGCCGGAGCTGGTACTGGCGGCGATTAAACCGCTGGGACTGTCCGCGACCGCTGCGGCGCTGTTCCTGACCGGGGTGATCCTCTCCGCGCGTAAGCTTCAGATCAACACCATGGTGATCACTTCCACTATCGCCAAGCTGCTGATCCAGCCAGCGATTGCCTGGGGTATTGTTTTAATCTTCGGTCTGCACGGCTCCGTGGCGATCACCGCCATCCTGATGATTGCGCTGTCTGCGGGCTTCTTTGGCGTGGTGTTCGGTAACCGCTTTGGCGTGCAGTCGCCGGATGCTGAAGCCGTGCTGCTGTTGAGCTCCATACTGTGTATCCTGTCGCTGCCGCTGTTTATCTCGCTGACTTCAGGAATGTAATCATGACCGCAACATTACGCCCACACGACCTCATCTGGCTTACCGCGCGCGACGCCCTGGAAGGGATTACCGAATCCTGGGCAGACGCGGCCTGGCATACCGGGCTGCCGGTAGTGGTGCGGCGTGATGTTGATAATGAAGGCCGTATTCCCGTTGGCGTGCGCGGATTGCGCCGCGACCAGCGGGCGGCCGGATGGGTGAAGCCTGAGAACGTGTTGCGCGTGGTGTCGCCCGAAGAGTTGAGCGTTGCCGCCGACCTGCTGCGTTCGCCGTTTGTCACTCAGCCGCCGGTTCAGGTGGCGCTTCAGCTTGCGCAGCAGTCGTGGCCGTGGACGTGGGGGATAACCGGCAGTACGGGTTACGCGCTGGCGACCGGCATTCCGGTGATCCACGCCGATAGCGATCTCGATCTGCTGATCCGCGCCCCGCGTACCGTTTCCCCTGAGGCGTTTACTGACTGGCAGGCTCAGCTCAGCCGTGCGTTGTGCCGGGCGGATACGCAGGTGGACACGCCCGAGGGCGGATTCGCGCTGGCAGAATGGTTACGCGACGGCAAAACGCTGCTAAAAACGCAATGTGGACCGCGCCTGGTAGCGGATCCATGGCACAGGGAGGAGTAATGAAAATACTGTTTACCTTTCCGGGGCAGGGCACACAGCACGAAGGTATGCTGCAAAACCTGCCGGGAACGGAGCTGGAGCAGGCCCGTGCTGTGCTGGGGGCGGAAGTCGATACCCTGGACAGCGCATCCTCGTTAACCCACACCCGTGCGGTTCAGCTTTCACTGCTGATTGCCGGCGTGGCCTGGGCGCGCGAGCTGGAACGTCGCGGCGTGTCGCCGGATATTGTCAGCGGTCTGTCCATTGGCGCTTATCCTGCGGCGGTTATCGCAGGCTCGCTGGACTTTACGGATGCGCTGAAGCTGGTGGCGCTGCGCGGTGATTTGATGGAGCAGGCGTATCCGCACGGCTACGGCCTGACGGCGATTATGGGGTTGACCCTGCCGCAGGTGGAAAACCTGATTCAGGGGACTGGAACCTATATCGCTAACCTGAACGCCGAAACGCAGATCGTGATTGCCGGAACCGATGACGGTATGGCGCAGGTGGCGGAGTGCGCGCTGGCGAAGGGTGCAAGCAAGGCCAAACGGCTGGCGGTGAGCGTGCCATCGCACTGCGCGCTGCTGGCGGAACCGGCGAAGAAGCTGGCAGCGGCGTTTGAATCGGTCACGCTTTCCCGTCCCCGCTGCGCGTACCTGAGCGGCAGTACCGGACGCGTGCTCTGGCAGCCGGAGAAAATTGCCGACGATCTGGCAATGAACATGGCGCGAACCGTGCGCTGGCAGGAGGCGGTGATTTCCGCTAACGAGCGTGAAGCGCGGCTGGCGATTGAGATGCCGCCGGGAGGCATATTAACCTGCCTGACGCGGCATGCGGCGTGGGAAGGCGAATCCATTTCGCTGGAGCGCAGCGGGGTGGACGTGGCGGTGCATCTGGCGGGGCGGCTTCGTGCGTGAGTTTTTTTGCCCGGTGGCGGCTGCGCCTTACCGGGCCTACGGGTTCGGTTGTATTATTTTGTAGGCCGGGTAAGACGCAACGCGTCGCCACCCGGCAAGGCCTCAGGCTCCGTCCTGCAAACTTCTGGCGTACATCCGCCCTTCCGCGGCCAATGCTCGCAGGCTCGGATCCTGCTCGCGGTTGCGGGCAAAGACGATCGCAATCAGCTGCTGCATCTGGTACGGCTGTGCCAGCTTCAGTAGCTGCACCGAATTTTCGTACACTTTCTTCATCCTGCCCGGCATCAGCGTAAACCCGACCCCCGCCTGCACCAGGCTCAGCATCGAGAAAATATCGTTTACCCGCGTCACAATCTCCGGCTCGAAACCGGCAATATGAAACGCTTCCTGAAACCCGGCGTAAGTGGCGAACCCTTCCGCGAGGGCGACAAACTTCTGATCTTTATAGTCACGCAGATCGGCGGGACCGCTGGTATTCAGTGTGGCAGAGGCCGGTGCGGCAAGGAAAATATCGTCATGGAACAGGGGCAGCACTTCGAGGCTGTTACGGTCGATATCGCTCTCGGAGATAGAGATTAAAATCGCATTCAGCGACCCCTCATCCAGCATATGGAGCAGGGTTTCGTTCGAGCCCATCGTCAGATCCATCTCCAGATCCGGACGGCGCAGCTTCATGCCCATTATCAGGCGCGGCACGGTTTCCAGCGTCAGCGAGTAAAGCGTACCGACGCGCAACCGTCCCTGGCCGATACCGGCAATCTTGCGCGACTCTTCCAGCCCGCGCTCCATCACCTGCATCACCTCCTGACAATACTCCAGCAGCGTCCATGCGGAGGGGAGGGCAATCAGGTTACGCCCTTTGTGAGCAAAGAGCGGGCAGCGGACGTTCTCTTCGAGGGTATGCAGCGCGCGGTGAACACTGACACCGCTCAGGCCGAGCGTTTCGGCGGTACGTGCGATATTGCCCTTGTCCATGAACGTCATGAAGATGCTGAGCTTACGGAATGTAATCTCGCTCGTGGTATCGAAGCCCATAACCCTCCCGGCGTGTTAGTCGGCTTGCAGCATCGCTTCCAGCTGTTCCTGCGCGTCCAGCCATGCCATTTCGCACTCTTCGAGACTGGATTTGGTTTTCGCCTGCGTTTGCAGACAGTCCGTCAGCTCCGCTTTGCGGCTCTGATCGTACAGTTCGCTGTCGCCCAGCTTCTCTTCGACGGCGGCAAGCGTGGCGTTAAGCTTTTCCATCTCTTTTTCGAGACGGGTAATCTCTTTACGCAGCGGCTGAGTCTGGGTGCGCAGTTCCGCTTCACGGCGCTTCTGGTCTTTACGCGCCTGGGCGCTGTTGGCGTTGTCTTTCGCTGACTCTTCCGGCTGGTTTTCCTGCTTCTGCACGTCCGTCAGCCACTGCTGGTAATCTTCCAGATCGCCGTCGAACGGTTCCACTTTGCCGCCGTGAACCAGATAGAGATCGTCGGTGGTGGAGCGGATCAGGTGGCGATCGTGCGAAACGACAACCAGCGCCCCTTCGAACTCGATCAGCGCTTCGGTCAGCGCCTGACGCATGTCGAGATCGAGGTGGTTGGTCGGTTCATCGAGCAGCAGCAGGTTTGGACGCTGCCAGACGATCAGCGCCAGCACCAGACGCGCTTTTTCGCCGCCGGAGAAACGCGCTGTATTTTCAGTCACCTTATCGCCCTGGAAGCCAAAGCCGCCGAGGTAGTCGCGCAGCTTCTGCTCCATCTCCTGCGGCGCCAGGCGCGCCAGGTGCTGGATCGGCGATTCATCGGCGCGTAAAAATTCCAGCTGATGCTGAGCGAAGTAGCCAAGCTTGATGCCCTTCGCCAGCCCGATTTCGCCGCTGACCGGGTTAAGCTCGCCCGCCAGCAGCTTGATCAGCGTTGATTTACCGGCGCCGTTACGCCCCAGCAGACCGATGCGTGAACCCGGCACCAGGTTGAGCTTGATAGAGTCGAGAATAATGCGATCGCCATAGCCCGCGCTCACTTTTTCCATCTTCAGCAGCGGGTTCGGCAGGCTCTCCGGCTCGCGGAAGCTGAAGTGGAACGGGTTATCCACGTGCGCGGGGGCAATCATCTCCATGCGTTCCAGCATTTTGACGCGGCTCTGCGCCTGCTTGGCTTTTGACGCCTTGGCCTTGAAGCGATCCACAAAGCTTTGCAGGTGCGCCACGCGCTGCTGCTGGCTTTCATACATCGCCTGCTGCTGGGCGAGGCGCGTCGCGCGCTGGCGCTCGAAAGAGCTGTAGTTGCCGGTGTACTCGAACAGGCTTTGCTGTTCGATATGAATGATTTTATCCACCACCGGGTCGAGGAAGTCGCGGTCGTGGGAGATCAGAATCAGAGTGCCCTGATAGCTCTTGAGCCACTTCTCCAGCCAAATAACCGCATCGAGATCGAGGTGGTTGGTCGGTTCATCGAGCAGCAGGAGGTCAGAGCGGCAGATCAGCGCCTGCGCCAGGTTAAGGCGCATACGCCAGCCACCCGAGAAATCGCTCACCGGGCGTTCAAGCTGTTCGTTGCTGAAGCCCAGGCCGTGCAGCAGGCTGGAGGCGCGGGAGCGAATGGTCCAGGCGTCGATGGCGTCCAGCTTGCCGTGGACGGTGGCGATGGCGTGGCCGTCGTTGCGTTCGTTGGCGGCGTTGAGCTCCGCTTCGAGCTTGCGGTATTCACGGTCGCCGTCGATAACATAGTCGAGCGCCGGTTCGCTCAGCGCGGGGGTCTCCTGGTTTACCCAGGCGAGCTGCCAGTTGCCCGGGAAGGTAAAGTTCCCGCCATCCGCGCTTATCTCGTTTTTCAGCAGTGCCAGCAGGGTGGATTTACCGCAGCCGTTTTTGCCGACCAGCCCCACTTTCTGGCCCGGGTTGATGGTAGCAGTCGCGTTATCCAGCAGGACGCGCACGCCGCGACGAATTTGTAACGAGGAGAAAACAATCATAGAAGCGCCGTATGTTCCGACTATGTTAATTTGTCATTATGATAATGTAAGGTGTGGGCCAATTTCCCCACCGGGCCGCCATGGTAGCCCAAAACGACAACAATACACAAAAACAGAACCGGGAGGGGAGTGATGTCTCAGACAGCGAAAGTGCTGCTGCTGTATGCCCATCCGGAATCACAGGACTCGGTGGCAAACCGGGTGCTGCTTAAGCCGGCCACACAGCTCAGTAACGTAACGGTGCACGATCTCTACGCGCACTACCCCGATTTCTTTATTGATATTCCTTACGAGCAGGAACTGCTGCGTCAGCACGACGTGATTGTGTTCCAGCATCCGCTTTATACCTATAGCTGTCCGGCGCTGCTGAAAGAGTGGCTGGACCGCGTGCTGAGCCGGGGCTTTTCCAGCGGGGTGGGGGGCAACCAGCTGGCGGGAAAGTACTGGCGGAGTGTCATCACCACCGGTGAGCCGGAAAGCGCTTACCGTCACGACGGGCTGAACCGTTACCCCATGAGCGACATTCTGCGGCCGTTTGAGCTGACGGCGGCGATGTGCCGTATGCACTGGATGAGCCCGATTATTATCTACTGGGCACGGCGGCAGGATCCGAAAGCGCTGGCGAGCCATGCCAGGGCCTATGGCGAATGGCTGGCGTCACCGATTCCGGCGGGAGGACGCTAATGGACGGTTCGAATTTACTCCTCGCCGGGGTGCTGTTTTTGTTTGCCGCCGTCGTCGCGGTCCCCCTTGCCGCGCGTCTCGGCATTGGCGCGGTGCTGGGCTATTTGCTGGCGGGGATAGCCATTGGTCCCTGGGGGCTTGGGTTTATCAGCGATGTGGATGAAATTCTCCACTTCTCCGAGCTGGGCGTGGTGTTCCTGATGTTTATCATCGGGCTTGAGCTTAATCCGTCCAAGCTGTGGCAACTGCGGCAATCTATTTTTGGCGTCGGGGCGGCGCAGGTGTTGCTCAGCGCCGCCATTCTGGCGGGCCTGCTGATGCTGACGCAGTTTTCCTGGCAGGCCGCGGTGATTGGCGGGATCGGTCTTGCGATGTCGTCGACGGCGATGGCGCTTCAGCTGATGCGCGACAAAGGGATGAACCGCAACGAGGCGGGGCAACTGGGCTTTTCGGTGCTGCTGTTCCAGGATTTAGCGGTGATCCCGGCGCTGGCGCTGGTGCCGCTGCTGGCAGGCTCCGGAGACGATCATTTCGACTGGATGAAGATCTCCATGAAGGTGCTGGCCTTCGCGGGGATGCTGATCGGCGGACGGTTTTTACTGCGTCCAGTGTTCCGATTTATTGCGGCATCCGGCGTACGCGAGGTCTTCACCGCCGCAACGCTGCTGCTGGTGCTTGGTTCAGCGCTGTTTATGGATGCGCTGGGGCTGTCGATGGCGCTCGGGACGTTTATCGCCGGGGTGCTGCTTGCGGAAAGCGAGTACCGCCACGAGCTGGAGACCGCCATCGATCCGTTTAAGGGACTGCTGTTAGGGCTGTTCTTTATCTCGGTGGGTATGGCGCTTAATCTTGGCGTGCTCTATACCCATCTGCTGTGGGTTATTGCGAGTGTCGCCGTGCTGGTGGCGGTCAAAACGCTGGTGCTGTATCTCCTCGCGCGGATTTACGGGCTGCGCAGCTCGGAAAGGATGCAGTTTTCCAGCGTGTTAAGTCAGGGCGGAGAGTTTGCGTTTGTGCTGTTTTCCACTGCGTCGTCTCAGAAGCTGTTCAAAGATGACCAGATGGCGCTGCTGCTGGTGACGGTCACGCTGTCGATGATGACCACGCCGCTGCTGATGAAGCTGGTGGACAAACTGCTGTCGCGCCGTCTTAATCCCGCAGACGATGAAGACGAAGCGCCGTGGGTGGAAGATGATAAACCGCAGGTGATCGTCGTGGGCTTTGGCCGCTTCGGACAGGTGATTGGTCGCCTGTTGATGGCAAATAAAATGCGCATTACGGTGCTGGAGCGCGATATCAGCGCCGTCAACCTGATGCGCAAATATGGTTATAAGGTGTACTACGGGGATGCGACGCAGCTTGAGCTGTTGCGCTCGGCGGGGGCAGAGGCTGCGGAGTCCATCGTCATCACCTGTAACGATCCGGAAGACACAATGAAGCTGGTGGAGCTGTGCCAGCAGCATTTCCCGCATCTGCATATTCTGGCGCGTGCGCGCGGACGTGTTGAGGCTCACGAACTTTTGCAGGCGGGTGTGAAACACTTCTCCCGCGAAACCTTCTCCAGCGCGCTGGAGCTGGGGCGCAAGGCGCTGGTTTCGCTGGGTATGCATCCTCACCAGGCGCAACGCGCCCAGATGCATTTCCGCCGGCTGGATATGCGAATGCTGCGTGAACTGATGCCTGTGCACAGCGACACGGCGCAGATCTCCCGCGTGCGGGAAGCGCGTCGCGAACTGGAGGAGATCTTCCAGCGTGAGATGCAACAGGAACGACGCCAGCTCGACGGCTGGGATGAATTTGAATAAAGGGTAACGAAAGATGGCTTTACGTAAACGCTTTATCGCGGGCGCAAAATGCCCGTCCTGCCAGGCGCAAGATACGCTGGCCATGTGGCGGGAGAATAATATCGATATTGTTGAATGTGTTAAGTGCGGTCACCAGATGCGTGAGGCCGACAAAGAAGCCCGCGATCACGTTCGCAAAGAAGAGCAAGTGATCGGCATTTTTCATCCAGACTAGCGATATGCTCTGAGTTTTTTTAAGCTTAAGGGTACACGGGTGCAGAATTCCGCTACAATCTGCGCCAGCAATTTTCCCACGCTCAGGAGATATCATGAAAGTAGCAAAAGACCTGGTGGTCAGCCTGGCCTATCAGGTACGTACAGAAGACGGTGTGTTGGTTGATGAGTCTCCGGTGAGTGCGCCGCTGGACTACCTGCATGGTCACGGTTCCCTGATTTCCGGCCTGGAAACGGCGCTGGAAGGTCATGAAGTTGGCGACAAATTCGACGTTGCTGTCGGCGCGAACGACGCTTACGGTCAGTATGATGACAACCTGGTTCAGCGCGTTCCTAAAGACGTGTTCATGGGCGTTGACGAGTTGCAGGTTGGCATGCGCTTCCTGGCTGAAACTGACCAGGGTCCGGTTCCGGTTGAAATCACAGAAGTTGAAGACGACCACGTTGTGGTTGACGGCAACCACATGCTGGCTGGTCAGAACCTGAAGTTCAACGTAGAAGTTGTTGCTATCCGTGAAGCGACCGAAGAAGAGCTGGCTCATGGCCACGTTCATGGTGCGCACGGTCACGACCATGACCACGATCACGGCCACGACGGCTGCTGCGGTGGTCACGGCCACGATCATGGTCATGACCACGGCCACGGTAAAGGTGGTTGCGGTAACGGCGGCTGCGGCTGCCACTGATTCCGTACTGCGGAAAATAAAAAAGCGGGATAATCCCGCTTTTTTTACGCCTCAATAATGAGGTGGTGGCGTCTCTTCAGCCTGAGAGGCGATGTGCGACGACTGCGTTGCCTTCACTTTTTCAGTGAGAAGTCGCATCAAATCGCGCATTTTTGCCATTTCAAGCTCATGAGCCGTCACGGTCTGGTTCAGTTCTTCGATGGTGATGTCCTGAAAAGCCAGGCGGCTTTCCAGCTCAGCCAGTCTCGCTTCGATCGTTGTATCCTTCATCATTCACCTCGTTTATCTCTCATGCGCCATAATGGACCAGCGGCGGCGAAGTTTATCTGACTTTTTCCTTAAGTACAGTATCCATCTCCCTGACAAGAAACTTATTTAAACAAAAATAGTCTGAAAAGAAGCGACATTCGGGGGAGTCTGTCTGTAGATTTCTTCCACAACGTTTTATAGTACGTCACTCATTTACGTTTAACACTGGGGTGAGAGACCTCAGGTCCTGGAGATATGGATGAAATCACTGTTTAAAGTTACGCTGCTGGCGACCACTATGGCTGTAGCGCTCAATGCGCCGCTGTCTTTCGCTGCTGATACTGCTGCGAAGCCTGCTGCGACTACAGACAGCAAAGCGGCATTCAAGAATGACGACCAGAAATCCGCCTACGCACTCGGCGCGTCTCTGGGCCGTTACATGGAAAACTCTCTGAAAGAACAAGAGAAACTGGGCATCAAACTGGACAAAAATCAGCTGATCGCAGGGGTTCAGGATGCGTTCGCAGACAAGAGCAAACTGTCTGACCAGGAAATCGAGCAGACTCTGCAAGCGTTTGAAGCGCGCGTGAAAGGCGCCGCTCAGACCAAGATGGAAGCAGACGCTAAAGATAACGAAGCGAAAGGCAAAGCCTACCGCGATAAGTTCGCTAAAGAGAAAGGCGTTAAAACGTCTTCTACTGGCCTGATCTATAAAGTTGAGAAAGAAGGTACCGGCGACGCGCCTAAAGACAGCGACACCGTTGTAGTTAACTACAAAGGTACGCTGATCGACGGTAAAGAGTTCGATAACTCTTATACTCGCGGTGAGCCTCTCTCCTTCCGTCTGGACGGTGTGATCCCGGGCTGGACCGAAGGCCTGAAGAACATCAAGAAAGGCGGTAAAATCAAGCTGGTCATCCCACCGGATCTGGCTTACGGCAAAACCGGCGTTCCGGGTATCCCGGCTAACTCTACGCTGGTATTTGATGTAGAACTGCTGGACATCAAACCGGCGCCAAAAGCGGATGCGAAAACAGACGCACCGGCTGACGACAAAGCCGCAGCAGCTAAGAAGTAATGCTGAAAAAAACCGCCGCCTTTACAGGCGGCGGTTTTTTTATTGTGGGGCAGATATAATTAACACTGGAAAGCGTTATACACGCTGTATTAATTTAGTTGTCCGTGTAGATAATGAGCCTGCCCTGAAAACCTAACGACAGGCTCCTGAAAAGGAGTGTTTTTTTCATGTCCAGGTCGCTTTTAACCAACGAAACCAGTGAACTTGATTTGCTGGATCAACGTCCATTTGACCAGACCGACTTCGATATTCTGAAATCCTACGAAGCGGTAGTGGACGGGTTAGCGATGCTCATTGGTTCCCACTGCGAAATCGTATTGCATTCCCTGCAAGATCTTAAGTGTTCCGCTATCCGCATTGCGAATGGTGAGCACACTGGCCGTAAAATTGGTTCGCCAATCACCGACCTTGCATTGCGTATGTTGCATGACATGACCGGCGCGGACAGCAGCGTCTCAAAATGCTATTTCACCCGCGCCAAAAGCGGCGTGCTGATGAAATCAGAAACTATCGCGATTCGAAACCGCGAACACCGGGTGATCGGTCTGCTGTGCATCAACATGAACCTTGATGTGCCATTCTCGCAAATCATGAGCACTTTCATTCCGCCAGATACGCCGGACGTGGGCTCATCGGTGAACTTTGCCTCTTCTGTTGAGGATCTCGTGACACAGACGCTGGAGTTCACCATTGAAGAGGTGAATGCCGATCGCAACGTATCCAACAACGCCAAGAATCGTCAGATCGTCCTGAACCTCTATGAGAAAGGGATTTTTGATATCAAAGATGCCATCAACCAGGTGGCCGATCGCCTGAATATCTCCAAACACACGGTTTATCTCTATATTCGCCAGTTCAAAAGCGGCGACTTCCTGGGGCAAGACAAGTAATGCGTTTTGCGTTAATGGTGACGGGCCCGGCGTACGGTACCCAGCAGGCCAGCAGCGCGCTACAGTTTGCCCATGCGCTGCTTGATGCCGGTCATGAACTGGCAAGCGTCTTCTTCTATCGTGAAGGGGTCTATAACGCGAACCAGTTTACGTCCCCGGCGAGCGATGAGTTTGACCTTGTGCGCGCCTGGCAAAAATTAAACGAAACGCAGGGCGTCGACCTGCATATCTGCGTCGCGGCGGCACTGCGTCGCGGCGTGACGGATGCGACTGAAGCCGAACGCCTTGGTCTGGCAGGGGCTAACCTGCAACCGGGCTTTTCGCTCAGCGGATTAGGCGCATTAGCACAGGCGGCGTTGACCTGCGACAGAGTGGTGCAATTTTGATGAAGCGCGTAGCGTTTGTTTTTACTTCTGCCCCGCATGGCAGCGCTTCAGGCCGGGAAGGGCTGGATGCATTGCTCGCGACCTCGGCTTTAACCGAAGATATTGGCGTCTTCTTTTTAGGCGATGGCGTATTCCAGCTTCTGGCAGGCCAACAACCGCAGGCTATTCTTGCGCGCGACTACATTGCGACCTTTAAAGTTCTGCCGCTCTATGACATTGAAACCTTCTATGTGTGCGCCGACTCGCTGGCCGCTCGTGGGTTAAATGAGAAAATACCGTTCGTGCTGGACGTGACGATCCTGACATCTTCTGCGCTGCGCGAACAACTTTCTCACTACGATACCGTTCTGACTTTCTGAGGCTATCATGCTCCATACCCTGAGCCGTTCACCGTGGCAATGCGATATCGACACGTTACTGAGCATGCTGCGCGGAGGCGATGATCTGCTGCTGATTCAGGATGGCGTGCTCGCGGCGCTTGATGGCAGCCGTTTTGTTGAAATCCTCGCTAATGCCCCCATAACAGTCTCTGCGCTTAAAGAGGATCTGGATGCGCGGGGTCTTTCTGGTCAAATTTCAGCCAAAATTGACGTGGTTGGCTATACTGATTTCGTCAATCTTACTGTGACGCACGCCAGTCAAATGAACTGGTGATTTGAGATCGCTGTATATTTCTTGACACCTTTTCGACGTAGCCCTAAAATTTCGCGTCCTCATATTGTATGAGGTCGTTTTATTACGTGTTTACGAAGCAAAAGCTAAAACCAGGAGCTATTTAATGGCAACAGTTAACCAGCTGGTACGCAAACCACGTGCACGCAAAGTTGCAAAAAGCAACGTGCCTGCGCTGGAAGCCTGCCCGCAGAAACGTGGCGTATGTACTCGTGTATATACCACCACTCCTAAAAAACCAAACTCCGCACTGCGTAAAGTATGCCGTGTGCGTTTGACTAACGGTTTCGAAGTGACTTCCTACATCGGTGGTGAAGGTCACAACCTTCAGGAGCACTCCGTGATCCTGATCCGTGGCGGTCGTGTTAAAGACCTTCCGGGTGTTCGTTACCACACCGTTCGTGGTGCGCTGGACTGCTCAGGTGTTAAAGACCGTAAGCAGGCTCGCTCCAAGTACGGCGTGAAGCGTCCTAAGGCTTAATGGTTCTCCGTTAAGTAAGGCCAAACTGATTTATCTTAATGTCAAACTAAACTCGTAGAGTTTTGGACAATCCTGAATTAACAACGGAGTAATCCCATGCCACGTCGTCGCGTCATTGGTCAGCGTAAAATTCTTCCAGATCCGAAATTCGGATCAGAACTGCTGGCAAAATTTGTAAATATCCTGATGGTAGATGGTAAAAAATCTACTGCAGAAGCAATCGTATACAGCGCGCTGGAGACCCTGGCTCAGCGTTCTGGTAAAAATGAACTGGAAGCTTTCGAAGTCGCTCTCGACAACGTGCGCCCGACTGTAGAAGTTAAGTCTCGCCGCGTTGGTGGTTCTACTTATCAGGTTCCAGTTGAAGTTCGTCCGGTTCGTCGTAATGCTCTGGCAATGCGTTGGATCGTTGAAGCTGCTCGTAAACGCGGTGATAAATCCATGGCTCTGCGTCTGGCGAACGAACTTTCTGATGCTGCAGAAAACAAAGGTACTGCAGTTAAGAAACGTGAAGACGTTCACCGTATGGCAGAAGCCAACAAGGCGTTCGCACACTACCGTTGGTAATCCCTTCGGAGTCGTAGTCACCAGGCGGGCGCTTCAGAGAAGCCGCCCGCTCTGGGTAACTTAACTGAACGCCTAAAGATATAAACGAGGAATCAAATGGCTCGTACAACACCCATCGCACGCTACCGTAACATCGGTATCAGTGCGCACATCGACGCCGGTAAAACCACTACTACCGAACGTATTCTGTTCTACACCGGTGTAAACCATAAAATCGGTGAAGTTCATGACGGCGCAGCCACCATGGACTGGATGGAACAGGAGCAGGAGCGTGGTATTACTATCACCTCCGCAGCGACTACTGCTTTCTGGTCAGGTATGGCTAAGCAGTACGAACCGCATCGCGTAAACATCATCGACACCCCAGGGCACGTTGACTTCACCATCGAAGTAGAACGTTCCATGCGTGTTCTTGACGGCGCGGTAATGGTTTATTGCGCAGTTGGTGGTGTTCAGCCACAGTCTGAAACCGTATGGCGTCAGGCTAACAAATATAAAGTTCCACGCATCGCGTTCGTTAACAAAATGGACCGTATGGGTGCTAACTTCCTGAAAGTTGTTGGCCAGATCAAAACCCGTCTGGGCGCGAACCCTGTTCCGCTTCAGCTGGCAATTGGTGCTGAAGAAGGCTTCACCGGTGTTATCGACCTGGTGAAAATGAAAGCCATCAACTGGAACGAAGCAGATGCGGGCGTTACCTTCGAATACGAAGATATCCCGGCAGAGATGCAGGACCTGGCTGACGAATGGCACCAGAACCTGATCGAATCCGCAGCAGAAGCTTCTGAAGAGCTGATGGAGAAATACCTGGGTGGTGAAGAACTGACTGAGCAAGAGATCAAATCTGCTCTGCGTCAGCGTGTTCTGAACAACGAAATCATTCTGGTAACCTGTGGTTCTGCGTTCAAGAACAAAGGTGTTCAGGCAATGCTGGATGCGGTAGTTGACTACCTGCCATCCCCGGTTGACGTTCCTGCGATCAACGGCATCCTGGACGATGGTAAAGATACTCCGGCTGAGCGTCACGCAAGTGATGACGAGCCGTTCTCTGCGCTGGCGTTCAAAATTGCTACCGACCCATTCGTGGGTAACCTGACCTTCTTCCGCGTTTACTCTGGTGTGGTTAACTCCGGTGACACCATCCTGAACTCCGTGAAATCGGCGCGTGAACGTTTTGGCCGTATCGTACAGATGCACGCTAACAAACGTGAAGAGATCAAAGAAGTTCGTGCGGGCGACATCGCTGCTGCTATCGGTCTGAAAGACGTGACTACTGGTGACACCCTGTGTGACCCGGATCACCCGATCATTCTGGAGCGTATGGAATTCCCTGAGCCGGTAATCTCCATCGCGGTTGAACCAAAAACCAAAGCTGACCAGGAAAAAATGGGTCTGGCTCTGGGCCGTCTGGCGAAAGAAGACCCATCATTCCGCGTATGGACTGATGAAGAATCTAACCAGACCATCATCGCTGGTATGGGTGAACTGCACCTGGACATCATCGTTGACCGTATGAAGCGTGAATTCAACGTTGAAGCGAACGTGGGTAAACCTCAGGTTGCTTACCGCGAAGCGATTCGCGCGAAAGTTACCGATGTTGAAGGTAAACACGCTAAGCAGTCTGGTGGTCGCGGTCAGTACGGTCACGTTGTGATCGACATGTACCCACTGGAGCCGGGCTCTAACCCTAAAGGTTACGAGTTCATCAACGACATCAAAGGTGGTGTGATTCCTGGCGAATACATCCCTGCCGTTGATAAAGGCATCCAGGAGCAGCTGAAAGCTGGTCCTCTGGCTGGTTACCCGGTTGTAGACATGGGTGTTCGTCTGCACTTCGGTTCTTACCACGACGTTGACTCCTCTGAACTGGCGTTTAAACTGGCTGCGTCTATTGCCTTTAAAGAAGGCTTTAAGAAAGCAAAACCAGTTCTGCTTGAGCCAATCATGAAGGTTGAAGTAGAAACTCCGGAAGAGAACACCGGTGACGTTATCGGTGACTTGAGCCGTCGTCGCGGTATGCTGCGTGGTCAGGAATCCGAAGTAACTGGCGTTAAGATCCACGCTGAAGTTCCGCTGTCTGAAATGTTCGGATATGCAACTCAGCTGCGTTCTCTGACCAAAGGTCGTGCATCATACACTATGGAATTCCTGAAGTATGATGATGCGCCGAACAACGTTGCTCAGGCCGTTATCGAAGCCCGTGGTAAGTAATCCACAGGATTAAAACCTAAGTCCCGTGCTCTCTCCGAAGGGGAGAGCACTATAGTAAGGAATATAGCCGTGTCTAAAGAAAAATTTGAACGTACAAAACCGCACGTCAACGTTGGTACTATCGGCCACGTTGACCATGGTAAAACTACCCTGACTGCTGCAATCACTACCGTACTGGCTAAAACCTACGGCGGTGCTGCTCGTGCTTTCGACCAGATCGATAACGCACCAGAAGAAAAAGCTCGTGGTATCACCATCAACACCTCTCACGTTGAGTATGACACCCCGACTCGCCACTACGCACACGTAGACTGCCCAGGCCACGCCGACTATGTTAAAAACATGATCACCGGTGCTGCGCAGATGGACGGCGCGATCCTGGTTGTTGCTGCGACTGACGGCCCTATGCCTCAGACTCGTGAGCACATCCTGCTGGGTCGTCAGGTAGGCGTTCCTTTCATCATCGTGTTCCTGAACAAATGCGACATGGTTGATGACGAAGAGCTGCTGGAACTGGTAGAGATGGAAGTTCGTGAACTGCTGTCTCAGTACGATTTCCCAGGCGACGATACCCCAATCGTTCGTGGTTCCGCGCTGAAAGCGCTGGAAGGCGAAGCAGAGTGGGAAGAGAAAATCATCGAACTGGCTGGCTACCTGGATTCTTACATCCCAGAACCAGAGCGTGCGATTGACAAGCCATTCCTGCTGCCAATCGAAGACGTATTCTCCATCTCCGGTCGTGGTACCGTTGTTACCGGTCGTGTAGAGCGCGGTATCATCAAAGTTGGTGAAGAAGTTGAAATCGTTGGTATCAAAGAGACTGCGAAGTCTACCTGTACTGGCGTTGAAATGTTCCGCAAACTGCTGGACGAAGGCCGTGCTGGTGAGAACGTTGGTGTTCTGCTGCGTGGTATCAAGCGTGAAGAAATCGAACGTGGTCAGGTTCTGGCGAAGCCAGGCTCAATCAAGCCACACACCAAGTTCGAATCTGAAGTGTACATTCTGTCCAAAGACGAAGGCGGCCGTCATACTCCGTTCTTCAAAGGCTACCGTCCGCAGTTCTACTTCCGTACAACTGACGTGACCGGTACCATCGAACTGCCAGAAGGCGTAGAGATGGTAATGCCAGGCGACAACATCAAGATGGTTGTGACTCTGATCCACCCAATCGCGATGGATGACGGTCTGCGTTTCGCAATCCGTGAAGGCGGCCGTACCGTTGGCGCGGGCGTTGTTGCTAAAGTTCTGGGCTAATTAATTATCCCTGAAATAAAAAGGACGCTTCGGCGTCCTTTTTTGTTTTCTGCCGTTGGGCATTGTCATAAAAATTCGCATTTTTTGCTTTCTCCCGCCACGTATTCCGACGCCCGTGCTATTGTAATCATAACCATTCTCACTTACACTTTGCGCATATTTTGAACGGGAGTCTTTATGTACGTTTGTTTATGTAATGGTGTAAGCGACAAAAAAATTCGTCAGGCCGTTCGCCAGTTTCAACCACAATCTTTCCAGCAGCTTCGTAAGTTTGTTCCGGTGGGAAATCAATGCGGTAAATGCGTTCGCGCAGCGCGTGAGATCATGCAGGACGAACTGATGCAGATCCCGGAATTCAAAGAGATCGCGTAAGCCTCCATCTTTTTTTTGACATCCCTGTAGCCCGATCTACGCTTCAATGAGTGGAAGCGGAGGGACTATATAATGAAAGGTGATGTTAAAATCATAAGTTATCTCAATAAATTATTGGGAAATGAGCTTGTCGCAATCAATCAGTATTTTCTCCATGCAAGAATGTTCAAAAACTGGGGACTGACTCGCCTCAACGATGTTGAATACCATGAGTCCATTGATGAAATGAAACACGCCGATAAATATATTGAGCGTATTTTATTCCTCGAAGGCATTCCTAACCTACAGGATCTCGGAAAACTGGGCATCGGAGAAGATGTCGAAGAGATGCTGCGTTCTGATCTCCGGCTAGAGCTGGAGGGTGCAAAAGACCTGCGTGAAGCCATTGCCTATGCGGACAGCGTACATGACTACGTCAGCCGGGATATGATGATCCAGATCCTGGCCGATGAAGAAGGGCACATTGACTGGCTTGAGACCGAACTGGATCTTATTAGCAAAATTGGCCTACAGAACTACCTTCAGTCACAGATCAAAGTGGAAAGTTAATCAGGTTTTCCCAGCCAACGCATAAACCCGCTGCCGCCAGAAATGGCCCAAAAGGCAGTGGGTTTTTTAATGCCTGCTTATCAGGGTTGAACAACGAGAAACCAACCAGATACAGCAGAGCCATTAACGCGGCCACTAATGCCAGTACTGGCAGTACACACCAGCCATGCCATGCTCCCAGCGCCGCCAGATATTTTATGTCGCCATACCCCATCCCTTCACATCGGCAGATGAGTCGATATCCCCAATAGATAACGGCGAATCCGGCGTATCCTGCGGTCGCACCCAGTACCGCGCTCGGCAAAAAATCAGGATGAAGACAAAGCTGGTAGAGCAGGCCCGTCCATAGCAGCGGGCAAAGGAATTTATCGGGAAGCAGCCCCGTGCGAATATCGGTGCGTACAAGCAAGGCCGATAACGCAAAATAGATCAGCAGAAAGGGGAGGGACATTAGCATAGCGAGAGCCTCAAAATGGTTTGAGCGCATACTCGTAATAATCAGCATGCCCGGCAATGTGTAAAAACACCAATTGCGCAACGGCTTCAGACAAAGAGTTGAGAAGGGATACTTTGCATAAAAAATTGCGAGGCCTTACGCAGAGTACGACTTTGGCGCTTAATTTCTAAACGGCACTTGCGTCTTTCGCTGATTTACGTATAATGCGCGGGCTTGTCGTAATTGACGGCGGGTTCAATCTGAACCAGAGTAGCTCACTTTGTTACTCAACAATGCTCCCAATTGGGGAGCTACGTAAGAACGGTTACACTCTCCCATCAATCGTAATGGGTTTGAGGAGTAATCATTTTCGTTTATAAAATAATTGGAGCTCTGGTCTCATGCAGAACCAAAGAATCCGTATCCGCCTTAAAGCGTTTGATCATCGTCTGATCGATCAATCAACCGCGGAAATCGTCGAGACTGCTAAGCGCACTGGTGCGCAAGTCCGTGGTCCGATCCCGCTGCCGACCCGCAAAGAGCGCTTTACCGTTCTGATCTCTCCGCACGTTAACAAAGATGCGCGTGATCAGTACGAGATCCGCACTCACAAGCGTCTGGTTGACATCGTTGAGCCAACTGAGAAAACCGTTGATGCTCTGATGCGTCTGGATCTGGCTGCCGGTGTAGACGTGCAGATCAGCCTGGGTTAATCAGGTCATCGAGCGATTGAGAGGTTGATACAATGATTGGTTTAGTCGGTAAAAAAGTGGGCATGACCCGCATCTTCACTGAAGATGGCGTTTCAATCCCAGTAACCGTAATCGAAGTTGAAGCAAACCGCGTTACCCAGGTTAAAGATCTGGCTAACGATGGCTACCGCGCTGTTCAGGTGACCACTGGTGCTAAAAAAGCTAACCGTGTAACCAAACCAGAAGCGGGTCACTTCGCTAAAGCTGGCGTAGAAGCTGGCCGTGGTCTGTGGGAATTCCGTCTTGCTGAAGGCGAAGAGTTCACCGTAGGTCAGGACATTAGCGTTGAGCTGTTTGCTGACGTTAAAAAAGTTGACGTAACCGGTACCTCTAAAGGTAAAGGTTTTGCTGGTACCGTTAAGCGCTGGAACTTCCGTACCCAGGACGCTACTCACGGTAACTCCTTGTCTCACCGCGTTCCGGGTTCTATCGGTCAGAACCAGACTCCGGGCAAAGTGTTCAAAGGCAAGAAAATGGCAGGTCAGCTGGGCAACGAACGTGTAACCGTTCAGAGCCTGGACGTAGTACGTGTTGACGCTGAGCGCAACCTGCTGCTGGTTAAAGGTGCGGTCCCGGGTGCAACCGGTAGCGACCTGATCGTTAAACCAGCTGTGAAGGCGTAAGGGGATAGCAATGGAATTAGTATTGAAAGACGCGCAGAGCGCGCTGACTGTTTCCGAAACTACCTTCGGTCGTGATTTCAACGAAGCGCTGGTTCACCAGGTTGTTGTTGCTTATGCAGCTGGTGCTCGTCAGGGTACTCGTGCTCAGAAGACTCGTGCTGAAGTAACTGGTTCAGGCAAAAAGCCATGGCGCCAGAAAGGTACCGGCCGTGCGCGTTCAGGTTCTATCAAGAGCCCGATCTGGCGTTCAGGTGGCGTGACCTTCGCTGCGCGTCCACAGGACCACAGTCAAAAAGTTAACAAAAAGATGTACCGCGGCGCGCTGAAAAGCATCCTGTCCGAACTGGTACGTCAGGATCGTCTGATCGTTGTCGAGAAGTTCTCTGTTGAAGCGCCTAAAACTAAGCTGCTGGCACAGAAACTGAAAGACATGGCTCTGGAAGATGTGCTGATCATCACCGGTGAGCTGGACGAGAACCTGTTCCTGGCCGCGCGTAACCTGCACAAGGTTGACGTACGCGACGCGACTGGTATCGACCCGGTTAGCCTGATCGCCTTCGACAAAGTCGTAATGACTGCTGATGCTGTTAAGCAAGTTGAGGAGATGCTGGCATGATTCGTGAAGAACGTCTGCTGAAGGTGCTGCGCGCACCGCACGTTTCTGAAAAAGCGTCTACTGCGATGGAAAAAACAAACACCATCGTTCTCAAAGTTGCTAAAGACGCGACCAAAGCAGAGATCAAAGCTGCTGTGCAGAAACTGTTTGAAGTCGAAGTCGAAGTCGTTAACACCCTGGTAGTTAAAGGGAAAGTTAAACGTCACGGACAGCGTATCGGTCGTCGTAGCGACTGGAAAAAAGCTTACGTCACCCTGAAAGAAGGCCAGAACCTGGACTTCGTTGGCGGCGCTGAGTAAGTCGGAGGAGTAATACAATGGCAGTTGTTAAATGTAAACCGACATCTCCGGGTCGTCGCCACGTAGTTAAAGTGGTTAACCCTGAGCTGCACAAGGGCAAACCTTTTGCTCCGTTGCTGGAAAAAAACAGCAAATCCGGTGGTCGTAACAACAATGGCCGTATCACCACTCGTCACATCGGTGGTGGCCACAAGCAGGCTTATCGTATTGTTGACTTCAAACGCAACAAAGACGGTATCCCAGCAGTTGTTGAGCGTCTTGAGTACGATCCGAACCGTTCCGCGAACATCGCGCTGGTTCTGTACAAAGATGGCGAACGCCGTTACATCCTGGCCCCTAAAGGCCTGAAAGCTGGCGACCAGATTCAGTCTGGCGTTGATGCTGCAATCAAAGCAGGCAACACCCTGCCGATGCGCAATATCCCGGTTGGTTCTACCGTTCATAACGTAGAAATGAAACCAGGTAAAGGCGGTCAGCTGGCGCGTTCCGCCGGTACTTACGTTCAGATCGTTGCGCGTGACGGTGCTTATGTCACCCTGCGTCTGCGTTCTGGTGAAATGCGTAAAGTCGAAGCAGACTGCCGCGCTACTCTGGGCGAAGTTGGCAATGCTGAGCATATGCTGCGCGTTCTGGGTAAAGCTGGTGCTGCACGCTGGCGTGGTGTTCGTCCTACCGTTCGCGGTACTGCGATGAACCCAGTCGATCACCCACATGGTGGTGGTGAAGGTCGTAACTTTGGTAAGCACCCGGTAACTCCGTGGGGCGTTCAGACCAAAGGTAAGAAGACCCGCAGCAACAAGCGTACTGATAAATTTATCGTACGTCGCCGTAGCAAATAATTTTAGAGGATAAGCCATGCCACGTTCTCTCAAGAAAGGTCCTTTTATTGACCTGCACTTGCTGAAGAAGGTAGAGAAAGCGGTGGAAAGCGGAGACAAGAAGCCCCTGCGCACTTGGTCCCGTCGTTCAACGATCTTTCCTAACATGATCGGTTTGACCATCGCTGTCCATAATGGTCGTCAGCACGTTCCAGTCTTTGTTACCGACGAAATGGTTGGTCACAAACTGGGTGAATTCGCACCGACTCGTACTTATCGCGGCCACGCTGCTGATAAAAAAGCGAAGAAGAAATAAGGTAGGAGGAAGAGATGGAAACTTTAGCTCAACATCGCCATGCTCGTTCTTCTGCACAGAAGGTTCGCCTTGTTGCTGACCTGATTCGCGGTAAGAAAGTGTCGCAGGCCCTGGACATCCTGACCTATACCAACAAGAAAGCTGCGGTATTGGTCAAGAAAGTACTGGAATCTGCCATTGCTAACGCTGAACACAACGATGGCGCTGACATCGACGATCTGAAAGTCGCGAAAATTTTCGTAGATGAAGGCCCAAGCATGAAGCGCATTATGCCGCGTGCGAAAGGTCGTGCAGATCGCATCCTGAAGCGCACCAGCCACATTACTGTGGTTGTGTCCGATCGCTGAGACTCTGGAGACTAGCAATGGGTCAGAAAGTACATCCTAATGGTATTCGCCTGGGTATTGTAAAACCATGGAACTCTACCTGGTTTGCGAACACCAAAGAATTCGCTGACAACCTGGACAGCGATTTTAAAGTACGTCAGTACCTGACTAAGGAACTGGCTAAAGCGTCTGTATCTCGTATCGTTATCGAGCGTCCAGCTAAGAGCATCCGTGTGACTATTCACACTGCTCGCCCTGGCATCGTTATCGGTAAGAAAGGCGAAGACGTAGAAAAACTGCGCAAGGTCGTAGCGGATATCGCTGGCGTTCCTGCACAGATCAATATCGCTGAAGTTCGTAAGCCTGAACTGGACGCTAAATTGGTTGCTGACAGCATCACTTCTCAGCTGGAACGTCGTGTTATGTTCCGTCGTGCTATGAAGCGTGCTGTACAGAACGCAATGCGTCTGGGCGCTAAGGGTATCAAAGTTGAAGTTAGCGGCCGTCTGGGCGGCGCGGAAATCGCACGTACCGAATGGTACCGCGAAGGTCGCGTACCGCTGCACACTCTGCGTGCTGACATCGACTACAACACCTCTGAAGCGCACACCACTTACGGTGTAATCGGCGTTAAGGTATGGATCTTCAAAGGTGAGATCCTGGGTGGTATGGCTGCTGTTGAACAACCGGAAAAACCGGCTGCTCAACCTAAAAAGCAGCAGCGTAAAGGCCGTAAATAAGGAGCGTCGCTGATGTTACAACCAAAGCGTACAAAATTCCGTAAAGTGCACAAAGGCCGCAACCGTGGTCTGGCGCAGGGTACGGATGTTAGCTTCGGCACTTTCGGTCTGAAAGCTGTTGGCCGTGGTCGTCTGACTGCACGTCAGATCGAAGCAGCACGTCGTGCAATGACCCGTGCAGTTAAGCGTCAAGGTAAGATCTGGATCCGTGTATTCCCGGACAAACCGATCACCGAGAAGCCACTGGAAGTTCGTATGGGTAAAGGTAAAGGTAACGTGGAGTACTGGGTTGCCTTGATCCAACCGGGCAAAGTCCTTTATGAAATGGACGGTGTTCCGGAAGAGCTGGCCCGTGAAGCCTTCGGCCTGGCAGCAGCGAAACTGCCTATCAAAACCACCTTTGTAACTAAGACGGTGATGTAATGAAAGCAAAAGAGCTGCGTGAAAAAAGCGTTGAAGAGCTGAACGCTGAGCTGCTGAACCTGCTGCGTGAGCAGTTCAACCTGCGTATGCAGGCTGCAAGTGGCCAGCTGCAACAGACTCACCTGCTGAAGCAAGTGCGTCGCAATGTTGCGCGCGTTAAGACTTTACTGACTCAGAAGGCGGGTGCGTAATGACCGATAAAATCCGTACTCTGCAAGGTCGTGTTGTTAGCGATAAAATGGAGAAATCCATTGTTGTAGCTATCGAACGTTTTGTGAAACACCCGATCTACGGTAAATTCATCAAGCGTACGACCAAACTGCACGTACATGACGAGAACAACGAATGTGGTATCGGCGACAAGGTTGAAATCCGTGAATGCCGTCCACTGTCCAAGACTAAGTCCTGGACGCTGGTTCGCGTTGTAGAGAAAGCGGTTCTGTAATAGAGTACGCATTCTCAATACGAATAAACGGCTCAGCAATGAGCCGTTTATTTTTTCTACCCATATTGCAGAAGCGGTGTTATAATGCCGCGCCCTCGATATGGGGCTTTTTAACGGCTCTGATTTTAGAGTCTCAGGTAGTAGTTGACATTAGCGGAGCACTAAAATGATCCAAGAACAGACTATGCTGAACGTCGCCGACAACTCCGGTGCACGTCGCGTAATGTGTATCAAGGTTCTGGGTGGCTCGCACCGTCGCTACGCAGGCGTAGGCGACATCATCAAGATCACCATCAAGGAAGCAATTCCACGTGGTAAGGTCAAAAAAGGTGATGTGCTGAAGGCGGTAGTGGTGCGCACCAAGAAGGGTGTTCGTCGCCCTGACGGTTCTGTCATTCGCTTCGATGGTAATGCATGCGTTATTTTAAACAATAACAGCGAGCAGCCTATCGGCACGCGTATCTTTGGGCCGGTAACTCGTGAACTTCGTACTGAGAAGTTCATGAAAATTATCTCTCTGGCACCAGAAGTACTCTAAGGAGCGAATCATGGCAGCGAAAATCCGTCGTGATGACGAAGTTATCGTGTTAACCGGTAAAGATAAAGGTAAACGCGGTAAAGTAAAAAATGTTCTGTCTTCCGGCAAACTCGTCGTTGAAGGTATCAACCTGGTTAAGAAACATCAGAAGCCGGTTCCGGCCCTGAACCAACCAGGCGGCATCGTTGAAAAAGAAGCTGCTATTCAGGTTTCTAACGTTGCAATCTTCAATGCGGCTACCGGTAAGGCTGACCGTGTAGGCTTTAGATTCGAAGACGGCAAAAAAGTCCGTTTCTTCAAGTCTAACAGCGAAACTATCAAGTAATTTGGAGTAGTACGATGGCGAAACTGCATGATTACTACAAAGACGAAGTAGTTAACAAACTCATGACTGAGTTTAGCTACAATTCTGTCATGCAAGTCCCTCGGGTCGAGAAGATCACCCTGAACATGGGTGTTGGTGAAGCGATCGCTGACAAGAAACTGCTGGATAACGCAGCAGCTGACCTGACAGCAATCTCCGGTCAAAAACCGCTGATCACCAAAGCACGCAAATCTGTTGCAGGCTTCAAAATCCGTCAGGGCTATCCGATCGGCTGTAAAGTAACTCTGCGTGGCGAACGCATGTGGGAGTTCCTTGAGCGCCTGATCACTATTGCTGTTCCACGTATCCGTGACTTCCGTGGCTTGTCCGCTAAGTCTTTCGACGGTCGTGGTAACTACAGCATGGGTGTCCGTGAGCAGATCATCTTCCCAGAAATCGACTACGATAAAGTCGACCGCGTGCGTGGTTTGGATATTACCATTACCACTACTGCGAAATCTGATGAAGAAGGCCGTGCTCTGCTGGCTGCCTTTGACTTCCCGTTCCGCAAGTAAGGTAGGGTTACTGAATGGCTAAGCAATCAATGAAAGCACGCGAAGTAAAGCGCGTAGCTTTAGCTGATAAATTCTTCGCTAAACGCGCTGAACTGAAAGCGATCATTTCTGATGTGAACGCTTCCGACGAAGATCGTTGGAATGCGGTTCTCAAGCTGCAGTCTCTGCCGCGTGATTCCAGCCCGTCTCGTCAGCGTAACCGCTGTCGTCAAACAGGTCGTCCACATGGTTATGTGGGCAAGTTTGGGTTGAGCCGTATCAAACTGCGTGAAGCCGCCATGCGCGGTGAAGTACCAGGCTTGAAAAAGGCTAGCTGGTAATTACCAATTGAATCACGGGAGTAAAGACAGATGAGCATGCAAGATCCGATCGCGGATATGCTGACCCGTATCCGTAACGGTCAGGCCGCGAACAAAGTTGCGGTCACCATGCCTTCCGCCAAGCTGAAAGTGGCAATTGCCAACGTGCTGAAGGAAGAAGGTTTTATCGAAGATTTTAAAGTTGAAGGCGACACCAAGCCGGAACTGGAACTTACTCTCAAGTATTTCCAGGGTAAAGCTGTTGTAGAAAGCATTCAGCGTGTCAGCCGCCCAGGCCTGCGCATCTATAAGAAAAAAGATGAGCTGCCAAAAGTAATGGCTGGTCTTGGTATCGCAGTTGTTTCTACCTCTAAAGGTGTTATGACTGATCGTGCAGCGCGCCAGGCTGGTCTTGGTGGCGAAATTATCTGCTACGTAGCCTAATCGGAGGAAAGAATGTCTCGTGTTGCTAAAGCACCGGTCGTTATTCCTGCCGGCGTTGATGTCAAAATCGACGGTCAGGTTATTACGATCAAAGGTAAAAACGGCGAGCTGACTCGTACCCTCAACAAAGCTGTTGAAGTTAAACATGCAGATAACGCTCTGACCTTCGGTCCACGTGATGGTTTCGTGGATGGATGGGCTCAGGCTGGTACCGCGCGTGCCCTGCTGAACTCAATGGTTGTTGGTGTTACCGAAGGCTTCACTAAAAAGCTTCAGCTGGTTGGTGTAGGTTATCGTGCAGCTATCAAAGGGAATGCAGTAGGCCTGTCTCTGGGCTTCTCACATCCTGTTGAGCATCCGCTGCCGGCCGGAATCACTGCAGAATGCCCGACTCAGACTGAAATCGTGCTGAAAGGCGCTGATAAACAGCTGATCGGTCAGGTTGCAGCAGATCTGCGCGCCTACCGTCGTCCTGAGCCTTATAAAGGCAAGGGTGTTCGTTACGCCGACGAAGTCGTGCGTACCAAAGAGGCTAAGAAGAAGTAAGGTAACACTATGGATAAGAAATCTGCTCGTATCCGTCGTGCGACCCGCGCACGCCGCAAGCTCAAAGAGCTGGGTGCAACTCGCCTGGTGGTACATCGTACCCCGCGTCATATTTACGCACAGGTAATTGCACCGAACGGTTCTGAAGTTCTGGTAGCTGCTTCTACTGTAGAAAAAGCTATCTCAGAACAATTGAAGTATACCGGTAACAAAGACGCCGCTGCAGCTGTAGGTAAAGCTGTTGCAGAACGCGCTCTGGAAAAAGGCATCAGCAATGTTTCCTTTGACCGTTCCGGGTTCCAATATCATGGTCGTGTCCAGGCACTGGCAGATGCTGCCCGTGAAGCTGGCCTTCAGTTCTAAGGTAGAGGTGTAAGATGGCTCACATCGAAAAACAGGCTGGCGAACTGCAGGAAAAGCTGATCGCGGTAAACCGCGTATCTAAAACCGTTAAAGGTGGTCGTATTTTCTCCTTCACAGCTCTGACTGTAGTGGGTGATGGTAACGGTCGCGTTGGTTTTGGTTACGGTAAAGCGCGTGAAGTTCCAGCAGCGATCCAGAAAGCGATGGAAAAAGCCCGTCGCAATATGATTAACGTCGCGCTGAACAACGGTACCCTGCAACACCCAGTTAAAGGTGTTCACACGGGTTCTCGTGTATTCATGCAGCCAGCTTCCGAAGGTACCGGTATCATCGCCGGTGGTGCAATGCGCGCCGTTCTGGAAGTTGCTGGAGTTCATAACGTTCTGGCTAAAGCATATGGTTCCACCAACCCGATCAACGTGGTTCGTGCAACTATTGATGGCCTGGAAAATATGAATTCTCCAGAAATGGTCGCTGCCAAGCGTGGTAAATCCGTTGAAGAAATTCTGGGGTAATTGACCATGGCAAAGACTATTAAAATCACTCAAACCCGCAGTGCAATCGGTCGTCTGCCGAAACACAAGGCAACGCTGCTTGGCCTGGGTCTGCGTCGTATTGGTCATACCGTTGAGCGCGAGGATACTCCTGCTGTTCGTGGTATGGTCAACGCGGTTTACTTCATGGTTAAAGTTGAGGAGTAAGAGATGCGTTTAAATACTCTGTCTCCGGCCGAAGGCTCTAAAAAGGCGGGTAAACGCCTGGGTCGTGGTATCGGTTCTGGCCTCGGCAAAACCGGTGGTCGTGGTCACAAAGGTCAGAACTCTCGTTCTGGCGGTGGCGTACGTCGCGGTTTCGAGGGTGGCCAGATGCCACTGTACCGTCGTCTGCCGAAGTTCGGCTTCACCTCTCGCAAAGCAGCGATTACAGCGGAAATCCGTCTGTCTGACCTGGCGAAAGTTGAAGGCGGCGTTGTAGACCTGAATACGCTGAAAGCAGCTAACATTATCGGTATCCAGATCGAGTTCGCGAAAGTGATCCTGTCTGGTGAAGTTTCTACTCCGGTAACTGTTCGTGGCCTGCGTGTTACTAAAGGTGCTCGTGCTGCTATCGAAGCTGCTGGCGGTAAAATTGAGGAATAAGTAGCAGATGGCTAAGCAACCGGGATTAGATTTTCAAAGTGCCAAAGGTGGATTTGGCGAGCTGAAACGCAGACTGCTGTTTGTAATCGGCGCGCTGATTGTGTTCCGTATTGGCTCTTTTATTCCGATCCCTGGTATTGATGCCGCTGTACTTGCCAAACTGCTTGAGCAACAGCGAGGCACCATCATTGAAATGTTCAACATGTTCTCTGGTGGTGCTCTCAGCCGTGCTTCTATTTTCGCACTGGGTATTATGCCGTACATTTCGGCATCGATTATTATCCAGCTGCTGACGGTCGTTCATCCGGCCCTGGCAGAGTTGAAGAAAGAAGGGGAGTCTGGACGTCGTAAGATTAGCCAGTACACCCGTTACGGCACTCTGGTGCTGGCAATATTCCAGTCGATCGGTATTGCTACCGGTCTTCCGAATATGCCTGGTATGCAGGGCCTGGTATTAAACCCAGGCTTTGCATTCTATTTCACCGCTGTTGTAAGTCTGGTCACAGGGACCATGTTCCTGATGTGGCTCGGCGAACAGATTACTGAACGTGGTATCGGTAACGGTATCTCAATCATTATCTTCGCCGGTATCGTTGCGGGTCTCCCGCCGGCCATCGCCCATACTATCGAGCAAGCGCGTCAAGGCGACCTGCACTTCCTCCTGTTGCTGTTGGTTGCAGTATTAGTATTTGCAGTGACGTTCTTTGTTGTCTTCGTTGAACGTGGTCAACGCCGCATTGTGGTGAACTACGCTAAACGTCAGCAGGGTCGTCGTGTCTATGCTGCACAGAGCACACATTTACCGCTGAAAGTGAATATGGCGGGGGTTATCCCGGCTATCTTCGCTTCCAGTATTATTCTGTTCCCGGCAACCATCGCGTCATGGTTCGGGGGCGGTACTGGTTGGAACTGGCTGACAACAATTTCGCTGTATTTGCAGCCTGGGCAACCACTTTATGTGTTACTCTATGCGTCTGCGATCATCTTCTTCTGTTTCTTCTACACGGCGTTGGTCTTCAACCCGCGTGAAACAGCAGATAACCTGAAGAAGTCCGGTGCATTTGTACCAGGAATTCGTCCGGGAGAGCAAACGGCGAAGTATATCGATAAAGTAATGACTCGCCTGACTTTGGTTGGTGCGCTTTATATTACTTTTATCTGCCTGATCCCGGAGTTCATGCGTGATGCAATGAAAGTACCGTTCTACTTCGGTGGGACCTCACTGCTTATCGTTGTTGTCGTGATTATGGACTTTATGGCTCAAGTGCAAACTCTGATGATGTCCAGTCAGTATGAGTCTGCATTGAAGAAGGCGAACCTGAAAGGCTACGGCCGCTAAATGGTCGTCTGAGAAGTTACGGAGAGTAAAAATGAAAGTTCGTGCTTCCGTCAAGAAATTATGCCGTAACTGCAAAATCGTTAAGCGTGATGGTGTCATCCGTGTGATTTGCAGTGCCGAGCCGAAGCATAAACAGCGCCAAGGCTGATTATTTCGCATATTTTTCTTGCAAAGTTGGGTTGAGCTGGCTAGATTAGCCAGCCAATCTTTTGTATGTCTGTACGTTTCCATTTGAGTATCCTGAAAACGGGCTTTTCAGCATGGTGCGTACATATTAAATAGTAGGAGTGCATAGTGGCCCGTATAGCAGGCATTAACATTCCTGATCAGAAACATGCTGTGATCGCATTAACTTCGATCTACGGCGTCGGCAAGACCCGTTCCAAAGCCATTCTGGCTGCAGCGGGTATCGCTGAAGATGTTAAGATCAGTGAGCTGTCTGAAGAACAAATCGACACGCTGCGTGACGAAGTTGCCAAATTTGTCGTTGAAGGTGATCTGCGCCGTGAAATCAGCATGAGCATCAAGCGCCTGATGGATCTTGGTTGCTATCGCGGTTTGCGTCATCGTCGTGGTCTGCCAGTGCGCGGTCAGCGTACTAAGACCAACGCACGTACCCGTAAGGGTCCGCGCAAACCGATCAAGAAATAATCGGGGTGATTGAATAATGGCAAAGGCACCAGTTCGTGCACGTAAACGTGTAAGAAAACAAGTCTCTGACGGCGTGGCTCATATCCATGCTTCTTTCAACAACACCATCGTTACTATTACTGATCGTCAGGGTAACGCATTGGGTTGGGCAACAGCCGGTGGTTCCGGTTTCCGTGGTTCTCGCAAATCCACTCCGTTCGCAGCTCAGGTTGCAGCAGAGCGTTGCGCTGAAGCCGTAAAAGAATACGGCATCAAGAATCTGGAAGTTATGGTTAAAGGTCCGGGTCCGGGTCGTGAATCTACTGTTCGCGCTCTGAACGCCGCTGGTTTCCGCATCACGAATATTACTGATGTGACTCCGATCCCTCATAACGGTTGTCGTCCGCCGAAAAAACGTCGCGTATAACGCTCGTTTTTTAGGTTAGTTGGAGATAGAAAATGGCAAGATATTTGGGTCCTAAGCTCAAGCTGAGCCGTCGTGAGGGCACCGACTTATTCCTTAAGTCTGGCGTTCGCGCGATCGATACCAAGTGTAAAATTGAACAAGCTCCTGGCCAGCACGGTGCGCGTAAACCGCGTCTGTCTGACTATGGTGTGCAGTTGCGTGAAAAGCAAAAAGTTCGCCGTATCTACGGTGTGCTGGAGCGTCAGTTCCGTAACTACTATAAAGAAGCAGCACGTCTGAAAGGCAACACAGGTGAAAACCTGCTGGCTCTGCTGGAAGGTCGTCTGGACAACGTTGTATACCGTATGGGCTTCGGCGCGACTCGTGCTGAATCACGCCAGTTGGTTAGCCATAAAGCAATCATGGTAAACGGTCGTGTTGTTAACATCGCTTCTTATCAGGTTAAAGCGAATGACGTTGTTAGCATTCGTGAGAAAGCGAAAAAGCAATCTCGCGTGAAAGCCGCTCTGGAGCTGGCTGAGCAGCGTGAAAAGCCAACCTGGCTGGAAGTTGATGCTGGCAAGATGGAAGGTACGTTCAAGCGTCAGCCTGAGCGTTCTGATCTGTCTGCGGACATTAACGAACACCTGATCGTCGAGCTTTACTCCAAGTAAAGCTTAGTACCAAAGAGAGGACACAATGCAGGGTTCTGTGACAGAGTTTCTAAAACCGCGCCTGGTAGATATCGAGCAAGTGAGTTCGACGCACGCCAAGGTGACCCTTGAGCCTTTAGAGCGTGGCTTTGGCCATACTCTGGGTAACGCACTGCGCCGTATTCTGCTCTCATCGATGCCGGGTTGCGCGGTGACCGAGGTTGAGATTGATGGTGTACTTCATGAGTACAGCACCAAAGAAGGCGTTCAGGAAGATATCCTTGAAATCCTGCTCAACCTGAAAGGGCTGGCGGTGAGAGTTCAGGGTAAAGATGAAGTTATTCTTACTCTGAATAAATCTGGCATTGGCCCTGTGACTGCAGCCGACATCACCCACGACGGTGATGTTGAAATCGTCAAGCCGCAGCACGTGATCTGCCACCTGACCGATGAGAACGCAGCTATTAGCATGCGTATCAAAGTTCAGCGCGGTCGTGGTTATGTGCCGGCTTCTGCCCGAATTCATTCGGAAGAAGATGAGCGCCCAATCGGCCGTCTGCTGGTCGACGCATGCTACAGCCCTGTAGAGCGTATTGCCTACAATGTTGAAGCAGCGCGTGTAGAACAGCGTACCGACCTGGACAAGCTGGTCATCGAAATGGAAACCAATGGCACAATCGATCCTGAAGAGGCGATTCGTCGTGCGGCAACCATCCTGGCAGAACAACTGGAAGCTTTCGTTGACTTACGTGATGTACGTCAGCCGGAAGTGAAAGAAGAGAAACCAGAATTCGATCCGATCCTGCTGCGCCCTGTTGACGATCTGGAATTGACTGTCCGCTCTGCTAACTGCCTCAAGGCAGAAGCTATCCACTATATCGGTGATCTGGTACAGCGTACCGAGGTTGAGTTGCTGAAAACGCCGAACCTGGGTAAAAAATCTCTTACCGAGATTAAAGACGTGCTGGCTTCACGTGGTCTGTCTCTGGGCATGCGCCTGGAAAACTGGCCACCAGCAAGCATTGCTGACGAGTAACCGGATCACAGGTTAAGGTTTTACTGAGAAGGATAAGGTCATGCGCCATCGTAAGAGTGGTCGTCAACTGAACCGCAACAGCAGCCATCGCCAGGCTATGTTCCGCAACATGGCAGG
Source organism: Enterobacter sp. DSM 30060 (assembly GCF_013375955.1). Classification (NCBI taxonomy): domain Bacteria; kingdom Pseudomonadati; phylum Pseudomonadota; class Gammaproteobacteria; order Enterobacterales; family Enterobacteriaceae; genus Enterobacter; species Enterobacter sp. DSM 30060. The sequence goes on along the minus strand of NZ_CP056118.1, from coordinate 1,233,886 downwards.
TTCACTGGTTCGTCATGAAATCATCAAGACGACCCTGCCTAAAGCGAAAGAGCTGCGTCGCGTAGTTGAGCCGCTGATTACTCTTGCCAAGACTGACAGCGTTGCTAATCGTCGTCTGGCATTCGCCCGTACTCGTGATAACGAGATCGTGGCAAAACTGTTTAACGAACTGGGCCCGCGTTTCGCGAGCCGTGCCGGTGGTTACACTCGCATTCTGAAGTGTGGCTTCCGTGCAGGCGACAACGCGCCGATGGCATACATCGAGCTGGTTGATCGTTCAGAGAAAGCAGAAGCTGCTGCAGAGTAATCTGTAGTAACGTAAAAAAACCCGCCTCGGCGGGTTTTTTTATATCCGCAGAATCTCCACTTATCTACAATGTCTGTATCTTTTCTGCTCATCCCCTGGAGTTCATTATGTGGTTGCTCGATCAGTGGGCTGAACGCCATATTAGCGATGCCCAAAACAAAGGCGAGTTTGAAAATCTCCCCGGTAGCGGTGAGCCACTGGTGCTGGACGATGATTCACACATTCCCCCTGAATTACGAGCCGGTTATCGCTTACTGAAAAATGCAGGTTGTTTACCCCCTGAACTTCAGCAACGCAATGAAGCCGTCGAGCTTGCCGATCTGCTTAAAGGCATTCATAAGAATGACCCGCGGTACTCCGAAATCAGCCGTCGATTAGCGCTCATCGAAATAAAACTGCGCCAGACGGGAATGAATACTGACTTTTTGCATGGTGAGTACAGTGAAAGGTTAATGCAAAAAATAAACGAGGAGTAGCCATGTACCGCATAGGTGAACTTGCGAAGCTTGCTAACGTAACGCCGGATACTATCCGCTACTACGAAAAGCAGCAGATGATCGATCATGAGGTCAGAACAGAAGGTGGATTTCGCCTTTATACGGATAACGACCTGCAACGCCTTCGTTTTATCCGCTATGCCCGGCAACTCGGCTTCACGCTGGAGTCGATCCGTGAACTGCTGTCGATCCGTATCGATCCTGAACATCATACGTGTCAGGAATCTAAAAGCATCGTTCAGGCCCGGCTGGATGAAGTTGAAGGACGAATTCAGGAGCTGCAGGCCATGCAACGATCTCTACAAAGGCTGAATGACGCGTGCTGCGGTACTGCTCACAGCAGTGTTTATTGCTCAATACTGGAAGCCCTTGAACAGGGCGCCAGTAGTGAAACTCAGGGTTGTTGATTTTTTATCAGCCACGGACTAGACTCCCGCCGATATTAACTATGCTCAGGAGAAATGATGAGCCGCTATCAGCATACTAAGGGACAAATTAAGGATAACGCCATTGAGGCATTGCTTCACGACCCGCTTTTTAGACAGCGTGTTGAGAAGAACAAGAAGGGAAAAGGGAGTTATTTGCGTAAAGGTAAACATGCACAACGTGGTAACTGGGAGGCCAGTGGCAAGCAAGCTAATCGCTTTTTTACCACTGGCCTTTCTGTTTCTCTCGCCTGATTAAACGCGGTTATTCTGCTCTTTTAACAGATCGCGAATTTCAGTCAGTAAGACTTCTTCTTTAGTTGGTGCTGGCGGGGCAGCAGCCGGTTCTTCTTTTTTACGGTTAAGTCTGTTGATAAGTTTGATCGCCATGAAAATGGCAAATGCCACGATCACGAAATCAAATACGTTCTGAATGAATACGCCGTAGTGCATTACAACCGCAGGGATATCGCCCTGAGCTTCCCGAAGGGTGAAGGCGAATTGTTTGAAATCAATGCCTCCAATCAACAGTCCTAACGGCGGCATAATAATGTCGGCGACTAATGATGAAACGATCTTACCGAACGCCGCACCAATAATGACACCCACAGCCAAATCCACCACATTCCCGCGCATCGCAAATTCGCGAAATTCTTTAATAAAACTCATTATGTTCTCCTTGTGCCAGCTGACGCCTATAAGTTTAACAAATGATTAGCTAATTGCCATTGGGGATAAATAATCGTTATGAAAAATAAAAGGCATGAAAATTAGAAGGTTAATATTTGGGTGCCCTCGTCTGAGCACCCAAATCATTACAGGAAGAACGGGCTTGGCTGGAATAAACGCTCGACGTCGGTAATAAATTTTTTATCGGTCAGGAACATAATAACGTGGTCACCCTGCTCAATACGTAAATTATCATTGGCGATCATCACATCATTACCTCGCACTACTGCGCCGATAATGGTGCCTGGTGGAAGTTTAATTTCATCGATTGCGCGACCAACAACGCGTGACGTCGTTTCATCCCCGTGAGCGACGGCTTCAATGGCTTCAGCAACACCACGACGAAGAGATGACACGCCGACAATATCCGCTTTACGCACATGGCTTAGCAGGGCAGAGATGGTGGCTTGCTGGGGTGAAATAGCAATATCAATTACGCTACCCTGTACCAGATCGACATAAGCCTTACGCTGGATAAGCACCATAACTTTTTTCGCCCCCATACGTTTAGCGAGCATGGCGGACATAATATTCGCTTCGTCGTCGTTGGTGACGGCAATAAAAAGATCAACCTGATCGATATGCTCTTCGGCCAGCAATTCCTGATCCGAAGCATCGCCATAAAACACGATGGTATTCTGAAGTTTTTCAGCCAGCTCTGACGCGCGTTGTTGATCCCGTTCGATCAGCTTCACGCTGTAGTCTTTTTCCAGCCGTCTCGCCAGACCTGCGCCAATATTACCGCCGCCAACCAGCATAATACGTTTATACGGTTTTTCGAGACGCTGTAGTTCACTCATCACCGCACGGATATGCTGAGAAGCCGCAATAAAGAAGACTTCATCCCCGGCTTCTACAATGGTGGAACCTTGCGGACGAATAGGTCTGTCGTGACGGAAAATCGCCGCAACACGCGTATCGATATGTGGCATATGCTCGCGCATTGTCGACAGGGCATTACCAATCAGCGGGCCCCCGTAATAAGCCTTCACGACCGCCAGGCTTACTTTCCCTTCAGCAAAGTTCACAACCTGCAACGCGCCCGGGTACTCAATCAGACGATAAATACTGTCGATAACCAGCTGTTCAGGCGCAATAAGATGGTCGATGGGTACCGCTTCGGAATTAAACAGCTTCTCCGCATCCCGGACATAGTCCGGAGAACGAATGCGGGCGATGCGGTTTGGGGTGTTGAAAAGCGAGTAGGCCACCTGACATGCAACCATGTTGGTTTCATCAGAACTGGTTACTGCAACCAGCATGTCGGCATCGTCCGCGCCCGCTTCCCGAAGCACACGTGGATGAGAGCCGTGCCCCTGAACAACGCGGAGGTCGAACTTGTCCTGCAAAACGCGCAGGCGATCGCCATTGGTATCCACAATGGTGATATCGTTGTTTTCACCCACGAGATTTTCCGCCAGCGTTCCGCCAACTTGCCCTGCGCCCAGAATGATAATTTTCATCTTTCGTGACCTGTTCTCAACATCACTCTTTGATTAGCTTAGCGTAAAAGAAGCCATCACCCTCTTCTGCGCCCGGCAGGTTTTGCAGACCCGGGTGCTCAGGCGTTCCCGTATCGTGCAGCGTAGCGTCCGGGGTGCGTTTCAGGAAAGCCGCAATTTGCTGACTGTTCTCTTCCGGGAGAACAGAGCAGGTTGCATACACCAGGGTTCCGCCGGGTTTGAGATGCGGCCAGATGGCATCCAGAATTTCGGATTGCAACTGGGCAAGCTCCTTGATATCACGATCGCGACGCAGCCATTTGATATCGGGATGACGACGAATCACGCCGGTTGCTGAGCAGGGGGCGTCCAGCAAAATGCGATCGAACCGGGTATCACCACACCAGTCAGCGGGTTTGCGTCCATCGCCTTGCTTAACCTGTGCTTTCATACCCAGACGCTTAAGGTTGTCATAGACGCGTGAAAGGCGCTGCTCATCAACATCCACGGCCATCACGCTGGCCTGCGGCGCCACTTCCAGGATGTGCGTTGTTTTCCCCCCTGGCGCCGCACAGAGATCGAGGATCTGCTCCCCGTCTTTCGGCTCAAGCCAGGTCATGCAGCCCTGAGCAGATGCGTCCTGTACCGTTACCCAGCCCTCTTCAAAACCGGGTAATGCATGTACCGGTGCAGGGGAGGCTAAACGAACCGCATCAGGATAAGCAGCGTGTGTGAAGCCGCTCATTCCGGCCTCTTCCAGCAGGGCCAGCCATGCGTCGCGTGTATGATGGTTACGATTGACGCGTAACCACATCGGCGGACGTTGATTATTGGCATCCACAATGTCTTGCCATTGCTGTGGGTAGGCTTTTTTAAGGCGATTCAGCAGCCATTCAGGGTGAAGGAAGCGCGCTTCGCTTTGCGCAAATTCTGCCAGCAGTTCGTCCTGCTGACGCTGGAACTGACGCAGCACGCCGTTGATCAATCCTTTTAGCTGAGGACGTTTAATCGCAACGGCACCCTCCACTGTCTCGGCCAGCGCAGCATGAGGTGGAATGCGGGTATGAAGAAGCTGGTAGAAACCGACCATGATCAAATAATGCACGGTACGCTGCTTGCCGCTCATCGGGCGTGACATCAGCTTGTTAATCAACCACTCAAGCTGAGAGAGGGTGCGCAGCACGCCAAAGCACAGCTCCTGAAGCAGGGCTTTGTCTTTATCGGAAACCTTTTGTTGCAGTGGAGGCAGGACATTACTCAGTGACTGGCCCTGCTCGATAACCTGCTCAACGGCCTGAGCCGCCATAGTGCGTAGATTTTGTCTTTTCATAACCGTAAAAATAAAAATGCCCGGAAACACCGGGCCTTAAGAATAAATTTGTTCAGGCAAGGCGATTGCCAGGGATGAACCATTCACGACGAGAATTTAATAGATCCTGCGCGCTCATTGCCTTTTTACCGGCCGGTTGCAGCGATTCAAGATTCAGTATCCCTTCTCCGGTCGCAACCTGGATACCGTTTTTGCTGGCGTCGCTAATCGTACCGGGCTCTGCCGATGCATTGCCGTTAATAACTGAAGCTTTCCAGACTTTCACTGGCTGCTCATCAATCATCAACCAGCTCATCGGCCATGGATTAAAGGCGCGGATGCAGCGTTCGAGTTGAGCTGCTGACAGGGACCAGTCGATCCGGGCTTCTTCTTTACTCAGTTTCTCAGCATAGGTCACCTGTGCCTCATCCTGCACTTCAGGTGTCGCTGTATTGTCAGCAAGCTGTTGCAGCGTCTCAATCAGCCCCTGCGGGCCGAGATCCGCCAGCTTGTCATACAGCGTGGCGCTGGTATCTTCTGCGGTGATGGGACACGCCAGTTTATACAGCATGTCGCCCGTGTCTAAACCTACGTCCATCTTCATGATTGTCACGCCAGTTTCAGCATCGCCTGCCCACAGAGCGCGCTGAATAGGGGCTGCACCACGCCAGCGTGGGAGCAAAGAACCATGAACGTTCACACAGCCCAGGCGGGGCATATCGAGTACCGCTTTCGGCAGAATGAGGCCGTAAGCCACAACTACCATCACGTCCGCGTTCAGGTCTGCCACTAACTTCTGGTTTTCCTCAGGTCGTAATGACGCAGGCTGGAAAACCGGTAAACCATGTGTTTCTGCCAGTACCTTAACCGGGCCAGGCATCAGTTTTTTACCGCGGCCAGCCGGACGGTCCGGCTGAGTAAATACGCCAACAATCTGATGGCCAGACGTTAACAGCGCGTCGAGATGACGCGCTGCAAAATCAGGGGTACCCGCGAAGATTATACGTAGTGATGTAGACACGTTATTCCTTGTATCCGGGGGCGTTAAGCGCGAGAACGCAAACGATCCAGTTTCTCAACTTTCTGACGAATACGCTGTTGCTTCAGAGGTGAGAGGTAATCGATAAACAGTTTACCGACCAGGTGATCCATCTCATGCTGAATGCAAATCGCCAGCAGATCGTCGGCTTCCAGCTCAAACGGATTGCCGTCACGATCCAGTGCGCGGATTTTAACTTTTTCGGCACGTGGCACCAAAGCGCGCTGTTCAGGGATAGACAGACAGCCTTCCTCAATACCTGTTTCGCCGCTTTTTTCCAGCAGCTCAGGGTTGATCAGCACCAGGCGCTCATCACGATTTTCAGAAACGTCGATCACAATAATACGTTTGTGAATGTCTACCTGGGTCGCGGCAAGGCCAATGCCTTCTTCAGCGTACATGGTATCGAACATATCATCGACGATACGCTGAATTTCTGCATTCACTTCTTTAACCGGTTCCGCGACGATGCGAAGGCGCTCGTCAGGAATATGTAACACTTGCAAAACTGCCATAAATTTCCAGAGTCGTGTTCAGGAGTTGATAAGAATATTACTTCTATTCTAGACAAATCCCCGGTCGATTGACAGCATCAGTGACCAATCGCAAAGATTGCTGAGGCTGCTTATGGCAGGGAAAAGGATGACGTCCACAGAGATATGGTTACGGCTTATAAACATCGGGTCGTTATACGGTGATGCGATGCTGGAGATTGCGCAGAGGCTGCTTCGCCAGGCAACCGTCGATGCTGAAGCTGTCAACGCGTCAGGGCTTTCGCCCAAACATGCCGTAAAGTTTTTTTCGTTCAGTGAGAGTGAGCTTGAACGTAGTCTGGAATGGCTGGAACACGCCGACAACCACCTTCTCACGGCGGATGATCCTCGCTTCCCGCCATTGTTGCGTTCTATCCCTGATTTTCCCGGGGCGCTATTTGTGCGAGGCCGCGTTGACGTGCTTAATAGCATGCAGCTTGCGGTTGTGGGCAGCCGTGCGCCCTCGTGGTATGGCGAGCGTTGGGGGAAAATGCTGAGCGAACAGCTGTCCCAATGTGGCTTTACGATCACCAGTGGTCTGGCTTGCGGCATCGACGGTGTAGCACATCATGCGGCGTTGTCTGCAAAAGGGCGAAGTGTCGCCGTGCTTGGCAATGGTCTTTTTAGTCTCTATCCGCGTCGTCATCACATTCTGGCTGAGCAACTTATCGCTTCAGAGGGGACAATAGTGTCTGAGTTTTCACTCTCAACACCGCCCAGACCGGGTAACTTTCCACGGCGTAACCGGATCATCAGTGGGTTAAGCCAGGGTGTGCTGGTGGTCGAAGCTGCGATTCGGAGTGGATCGCTGGTTACCGCAAGGTGCGCACTGGAGCAGGGGCGTGAAGTTTTTGCGCTGCCCGGCCCGTTGGGGAACCCCGGCTGCGAAGGCCCTCACTGGCTGATAAAACAGGGGGCGACGCTGGTGACCTGCAAAGAAGATATCCTTGAAAATTTGCAGTATGGACTGCATTGGTTGCAGGATGATCTCCAAAAGCGACATATTTCATCGGATCAGGAGGCAGTAGCATTGCCATTTCCCAAGCTCCTGGCTAACGTAGGAGATGAGGTAACACCTGTTGACGTTGTCGCTGAACGTGCCGGCCAACCTGTGCCAGTAACGGTAGCACAGCTACTCGAACTGGAGTTAGCAGGGTGGATCGCAGCTGTACCCGGCGGCTATGTCCGATTAAGGAGGGCATGCCATGTTCGACGTACTGATGTATTTGTTTGAGACTTACATCCACAACGAAGCAGAAATGCAGGTGGATCAGGACAAATTAACACGGGATCTGACCGACGCAGGTTTTGAGCGGGAAGATATATATAATGCGTTGATGTGGCTGGATAAGTTGGCTGATTATCAGGACGGCCTCGCCGAACCGATGCAGCTTGCTTCTGACCCATTGTCTGTGCGCATCTATACAGCTGAAGAGTGTGAAAGGCTGGATGCCAGCTGCCGGGGATTCATTTTATTCCTCGAGCAGATTCAGGTGCTAAACCTCGAAACGAGAGAGATGGTGATAGAGCGCGTCATGGCGCTGGATACTGCTGAGTTTGAACTGGAAGATCTGAAATGGGTGATCCTGATGGTTCTGTTCAACATTCCAGGCTGTGAAAATGCCTATCAGCAAATGGAAGAATTACTCTTTGAAGTGAATGAAGGTATGCTGCATTAATTCTATGTGCAGCAACAAGAGTTGTTATGGCCAAATCAGCACTCTTCACGGTGCATAAAAACGAGCCCTGCCCACAGTGCGGGGCAGAACTTGTTATTCGGTCCGGGAAACACGGTCCGTTTCTCGGTTGTTCACACTATCCGGAATGTGATTATGTCCGTCCCCTGAAAAGCCAGGCGGATGGACATATCGTCAAAATTCTGGAGGGACAGCTTTGTCCTCTCTGTGGCGGTGAACTGGCGCTGCGGCAGGGGCGGTTCGGGATGTTTATCGGATGCAGCCGCTACCCGGAGTGTGAACATACGGAACAAATTGATAAGCCAGATGAAACGGCAATTGCCTGCCCTCAGTGCCAGCGTGGCCAATTGGTGCAGCGGCGCTCTCGTTATGGCAAGACCTTCCATTCGTGCGATCGCTATCCTGAATGCCAGTTCGTCATCAATTTCAAACCAGTAGCGGGCGTCTGCTCTCATTGCGATTATCCGTTACTTATAGAGAAGAAAACCGCGCAAGGCTTGAAACGCTTTTGCGCCAGTAAACAATGTGGAAAGCCGGTTTCGGCGGATCAAATCAGTGAATAATAACCTGCCATCAGGCTCCATCGCGCAGGCGGTGGAAATCCTGAAAAAAGAAGAAGTCATCGCCTATCCAACAGAAGCCGTTTTCGGGGTCGGGTGTGATCCTGACAGCGAAGTCGCCGTTAACCGTCTGCTGGCGCTAAAACAGCGGCCTGTCGAAAAAGGATTGATTTTGATCGCTGCGAACTACGAGCAGCTTAAGCCTTATATTGATGATTCCATGCTGACACCTGCACAGCGGGAAACCATTTTCTCTGCGTGGCCTGGTCCCGTGACGTTTGTTTTTCCTGCACAGCCGACAACGCCGCGCTGGTTAACCGGGCGTTTCGATTCACTCGCGGTACGTGTCACCGACCATCCGCTGGTGGTGGAGTTATGCCAGGCATTTGGTAAACCTCTTGTTTCAACCAGCGCCAACCTGACCGGGCTTCCCCCTTGTCGGACAACCGAAGAAGTTCTGGCGCAGTTCGGGAATGATTTCCCTGTTGCCGTGGGTGAAACCGGTGGTCGTCTTAACCCGTCAGAAATTCGCGATGCCTTGACCGGCGAACGTTTTCGCCAGGGATAATGTGATGGAAACCTATGCTGTTTTTGGTAACCCGATCGCGCACAGCAAGTCGCCTCTGATCCATCGGCTGTTTGCGGAGCAATTGCATATAGATCACCCATATGGTCGGGTTCTTGCGCCTGTTGATGCATTTATACCGACGCTGAATAGCTTTTTTGATGCGGGTGGTAAAGGTGCGAACGTCACGGTGCCTTTTAAAGAAGAGGCTTTCGGGCGCGCGGATGAACTGACCGAACGTGCGTCGCTCGCTGGCGCCGTCAATACTCTTAAGCGGCTTGAAGATGGTCGCCTTCTGGGCGATAACACCGATGGGATTGGTTTACTCAGCGATCTGGAGCGATTGTCGTTTATTAAACCAGGCTTTCGGATCCTGCTGATCGGCGCGGGTGGCGCCTCGCGCGGCGTATTGCTTCCTCTTCTTTCGCTGGATTGTGCGGTGACAATCACCAACCGTACTTTCTCCAGAGCAGAAGAGCTGGCGGCGTTGTTCGCACACACAGGCAGCGTAGCTGCGGTAGCACCTGACGATCTCGCGCGTCACGAATTTGATCTTGTGATTAATGCCACCTCAAGCGGTATTAATGGAGAGATCCCGGCGATTCCTGCATCCCTGATTCATTCCCACATCTACGCCTATGACATGTTTTATCAAAAAGGGAAAACGCCTTTTCTGACCTGGTGCGAACAACAGGGGGCAAAACACGTGGCTGATGGTCTGGGAATGCTGGTGGGGCAGGCGGCTCATGCGGTGCTACTCTGGCATGGCCTGTTACCCGCTGTAGAACCGGTGATTGAAAAGCTGAAACAGGAACTGACGGCGTGAATCAGGCGATTCATTTTCCCGACAGAGAAATCTGGGATGAAAACAAGCAAGCGGTTTGTTTCCCGGTGCTGGTGCATGGAATGCAGCTCACCTGTGCGATTAAAGGGGAAACGTTGCTTCAGCGCTTTGGGGGGGCAGATCCGTTAGCGGTCTTTTGCGAAAATCGCTGGGACCTGGAAGAGGATGCCAGCGATTTGATCCGCGATCAGCAGGAAGACGATCAGGGTTGGGTCTGGTTATCCTGATCCAGATAGTCATTTTTCCATTTAACGTAATTGTTCGCTGAGTATTTCAATCCTTCGATCTCCGTCTCTTTTAGGGGGCGGATCTGTTTAACCGGGCTGCCTAAATAGAGATACCCACTTTCAAGACGCTTGTTTTGCGGAACAAGACTCCCTGCGCCAATCATTACGTCATCTTCTACAATGACGCCATCCAGCAAAATCGATCCCATCCCAACGAGAACCCTGTTACCGATCGTGCAGCCGTGGAGCATCACTTTATGGCCGACGGTAACATCTTCCCCAATAATGAGCGGGTTGCCTTCAGGGTTATAAGATGACTTATGAGTCACATGCAACACGCTGCCGTCCTGAATATTGGTGCGTGCACCGATTGCAACGTAGTTAACATCGCCCCGGATCGCGACAAGTGGCCAGATGCTGACATCATCGGCCATGCGAACATCACCAATGACCACGCTGCTGGCATCGATCATCACGCGATCGCCTTTTTGGGGGAACAGATGTTTATAAGGACGTAATACTGCAAACATATCTACCTCGATACAGATGAGCGTTATTAAAGAAGACTTTGATCGTATTCCTGGAGCGAGGCAAGGCAAAATGCGTCAATTTTTAAGCGGATCGGGTGGGTTTTCAGCGAAAAGCACGGAAAATCATCAGTTGGAAAAAAAGATCTAAAAAATACTTGTGCTAAAAACTGGGATCCCTATAATGCGCCTCCATCGACACGGCAGATGTGAATCACTTCACAGACTACCCGGTCGGTTGAAGAGAAAAATCCTGAAATAACGGGTTGACTCTGAAAGAGGAAAGCGTAATATACGCCACCTCGCGACAGAGCGCTGAAGCGCGTCGCAACTGCTCTTTAACAATTTATCAGACAATCTGTGTGGGCACTCAAAGTGACATGGATTCTTAACGTCCTCGGACGAAAAATGAATACCAAGTCTCTGAGTGAACATACGTAATTCATTACGAAGTTTAATTCACGAGCATCAAACTTAAATTGAAGAGTTTGATCATGGCTCAGATTGAACGCTGGCGGCAGGCCTAACACATGCAAGTCGAACGGTAACAGGAAGCAGCTTGCTGCTTCGCTGACGAGTGGCGGACGGGTGAGTAATGTCTGGGAAACTGCCTGATGGAGGGGGATAACTACTGGAAACGGTAGCTAATACCGCATAACGTCGCAAGACCAAAGAGGGGGACCTTCGGGCCTCTTGCCATCGGATGTGCCCAGATGGGATTAGCTAGTAGGTGGGGTAACGGCTCACCTAGGCGACGATCCCTAGCTGGTCTGAGAGGATGACCAGCCACACTGGAACTGAGACACGGTCCAGACTCCTACGGGAGGCAGCAGTGGGGAATATTGCACAATGGGCGCAAGCCTGATGCAGCCATGCCGCGTGTATGAAGAAGGCCTTCGGGTTGTAAAGTACTTTCAGCGGGGAGGAAGGCGACAGGGTTAATAACCCTGTCGATTGACGTTACCCGCAGAAGAAGCACCGGCTAACTCCGTGCCAGCAGCCGCGGTAATACGGAGGGTGCAAGCGTTAATCGGAATTACTGGGCGTAAAGCGCACGCAGGCGGTCTGTCAAGTCGGATGTGAAATCCCCGGGCTCAACCTGGGAACTGCATTCGAAACTGGCAGGCTAGAGTCTTGTAGAGGGGGGTAGAATTCCAGGTGTAGCGGTGAAATGCGTAGAGATCTGGAGGAATACCGGTGGCGAAGGCGGCCCCCTGGACAAAGACTGACGCTCAGGTGCGAAAGCGTGGGGAGCAAACAGGATTAGATACCCTGGTAGTCCACGCCGTAAACGATGTCGACTTGGAGGTTGTGCCCTTGAGGCGTGGCTTCCGGAGCTAACGCGTTAAGTCGACCGCCTGGGGAGTACGGCCGCAAGGTTAAAACTCAAATGAATTGACGGGGGCCCGCACAAGCGGTGGAGCATGTGGTTTAATTCGATGCAACGCGAAGAACCTTACCTACTCTTGACATCCAGAGAACTTAGCAGAGATGCTTTGGTGCCTTCGGGAACTCTGAGACAGGTGCTGCATGGCTGTCGTCAGCTCGTGTTGTGAAATGTTGGGTTAAGTCCCGCAACGAGCGCAACCCTTATCCTTTGTTGCCAGCGGTTAGGCCGGGAACTCAAAGGAGACTGCCAGTGATAAACTGGAGGAAGGTGGGGATGACGTCAAGTCATCATGGCCCTTACGAGTAGGGCTACACACGTGCTACAATGGCGCATACAAAGAGAAGCGACCTCGCGAGAGCAAGCGGACCTCATAAAGTGCGTCGTAGTCCGGATTGGAGTCTGCAACTCGACTCCATGAAGTCGGAATCGCTAGTAATCGTGGATCAGAATGCCACGGTGAATACGTTCCCGGGCCTTGTACACACCGCCCGTCACACCATGGGAGTGGGTTGCAAAAGAAGTAGGTAGCTTAACCTTCGGGAGGGCGCTTACCACTTTGTGATTCATGACTGGGGTGAAGTCGTAACAAGGTAACCGTAGGGGAACCTGCGGTTGGATCACCTCCTTACCTTAAAGAACCTGCCTTTGTAGTGTCCACACAGATTGTCTGATGAAAAATAAATAGCAAGGCGTCTTGCGATTGAGACTGTACGTCCCCTTCGTCTAGAGGCCCAGGACACCGCCCTTTCACGGCGGTAACAGGGGTTCGAATCCCCTAGGGGACGCCACTTGCTGGTTCGTGAGTGAAAGTCACCTGCCGTCATATCTCAAAACTGACTTGCGAGTCATGTTTGAGATATTTGCTCTTTAAAAATCTGGATCAAGCTGAAAATTGAAACGACACATCTTTAATGGTGTGTTCGAGTCTCTCAAATTTTCGCAATCAGAAGTGAAACATCTTCGGGTTGTGAGGTTAAGCGACTAAGCGTACACGGTGGATGCCCTGGCAGTCAGAGGCGATGAAGGACGTGCTAATCTGCGAAAAGCGCCGGCGAGGTGATATGAACCTTTGACCCGGCGATGTCCGAATGGGGAAACCCAGTGCAATCCGTTGCACTATCGTTAACTGAATACATAGGTTAACGAGGCGAACCGGGGGAACTGAAACATCTAAGTACCCCGAGGAAAAGAAATCAACCGAGATTCCCCCAGTAGCGGCGAGCGAACGGGGAGCAGCCCGGAGTCTGAATCAGCTTGTGTGTTAGTGGAACGGTCTGGAAAGTCCGACGGTACAGGGTGATAGTCCCGTACACGAAAGCACACATGCTGTGAACTCGAAGAGTAGGGCGGGACACGTGGTATCCTGTCTGAATATGGGGGGACCATCCTCCAAGGCTAAATACTCCTGACTGACCGATAGTGAACCAGTACCGTGAGGGAAAGGCGAAAAGAACCCCGGCGAGGGGAGTGAAAAAGAACCTGAAACCGTGTACGTACAAGCAGTGGGAGCCTCTTTATGGGGTGACTGCGTACCTTTTGTATAATGGGTCAGCGACTTATATTCTGTAGCAAGGTTAACCGTATAGGGGAGCCGAAGGGAAACCGAGTCTTAACTGGGCGTTAAGTTGCAGGGTATAGACCCGAAACCCGGTGATCTAGCCATGGGCAGGTTGAAGGTTGGGTAACACTAACTGGAGGACCGAACCGACTAATGTTGAAAAATTAGCGGATGACCTGTGGCTGGGGGTGAAAGGCCAATCAAACCGGGAGATAGCTGGTTCTCCCCGAAAGCTATTTAGGTAGCGCCTCGTGAACTCATCTTCGGGGGTAGAGCACTGTTTCGGCTAGGGGGCCATCCCGGCTTACCAACCCGATGCAAACTACGAATACCGAAGAATGTTATCACGGGAGACACACGGCGGGTGCTAACGTCCGTCGTGAAGAGGGAAACAACCCAGACCGCCAGCTAAGGTCCCAAAGTCATGGTTAAGTGGGAAACGATGTGGGAAGGCACAGACAGCCAGGATGTTGGCTTAGAAGCAGCCATCATTTAAAGAAAGCGTAATAGCTCACTGGTCGAGTCGGCCTGCGCGGAAGATGTAACGGGGCTAAACCATGCACCGAAGCTGCGGCAGCGACACTATGTGTTGTTGGGTAGGGGAGCGTTCTGTAAGCCGTTGAAGGTGTCCTGTGAGGGGTGCTGGAGGTATCAGAAGTGCGAATGCTGACATAAGTAACGATAAAGCGGGTGAAAAGCCCGCTCGCCGGAAGACCAAGGGTTCCTGTCCAACGTTAATCGGGGCAGGGTGAGTCGACCCCTAAGGCGAGGCCGAAAGGCGTAGTCGATGGGAAACAGGTTAATATTCCTGTACTTGGTGTTACTGCGAAGGGGGGACGGAGAAGGCTATGTCAGCCGGGCGACGGTTGTCCCGGTTTAAGCATGTAGGCGGAGGTTCCAGGTAAATCCGGTACCTTATTAACGCTGAGGTGTGATGACGAGGCACTACGGTGCTGAAGTGATAAATGCCCTGCTTCCAGGAAAAGCCTCTAAGCATCAGGTAACACGAAATCGTACCCCAAACCGACACAGGTGGTCAGGTAGAGAATACCAAGGCGCTTGAGAGAACTCGGGTGAAGGAACTAGGCAAAATGGTGCCGTAACTTCGGGAGAAGGCACGCTGATGTGTAGGTGAAGTCCCTGCGGACGGAGCTGAAATCAGTCGAAGATACCAGCTGGCTGCAACTGTTTATTAAAAACACAGCACTGTGCAAACACGAAAGTGGACGTATACGGTGTGACGCCTGCCCGGTGCCGGAAGGTTAATTGATGGGGTTAGCGGCAACGCGAAGCTCTTGATCGAAGCCCCGGTAAACGGCGGCCGTAACTATAACGGTCCTAAGGTAGCGAAATTCCTTGTCGGGTAAGTTCCGACCTGCACGAATGGCGTAATGATGGCCAGGCTGTCTCCACCCGAGACTCAGTGAAATTGAACTCGCTGTGAAGATGCAGTGTACCCGCGGCAAGACGGAAAGACCCCGTGAACCTTTACTATAGCTTGACACTGAACACTGGTCCTTGATGTGTAGGATAGGTGGGAGGCTTTGAAGCGTGGACGCCAGTCTGCGTGGAGCCAACCTTGAAATACCACCCTTTAATGGCTGGTGTTCTAACGTAGACCCGTAATCCGGGTTGCGGACAGTGTCTGGTGGGTAGTTTGACTGGGGCGGTCTCCTCCCAAAGAGTAACGGAGGAGCACGAAGGTTGGCTAATCCTGGTCGGACATCAGGAGGTTAGTGCAATGGCATAAGCCAGCTTGACTGCGAGCGTGACGGCGCGAGCAGGTGCGAAAGCAGGTCATAGTGATCCGGTGGTTCTGAATGGAAGGGCCATCGCTCAACGGATAAAAGGTACTCCGGGGATAACAGGCTGATACCGCCCAAGAGTTCATATCGACGGCGGTGTTTGGCACCTCGATGTCGGCTCATCACATCCTGGGGCTGAAGTAGGTCCCAAGGGTATGGCTGTTCGCCATTTAAAGTGGTACGCGAGCTGGGTTTAGAACGTCGTGAGACAGTTCGGTCCCTATCTGCCGTGGGCGCTGGAGAATTGAGGGGGGCTGCTCCTAGTACGAGAGGACCGGAGTGGACGCATCACTGGTGTTCGGGTTGTCATGCCAATGGCACTGCCCGGTAGCTAAATGCGGAAGAGATAAGTGCTGAAAGCATCTAAGCACGAAACTTGCCCCGAGATGAGTTCTCCCTGAGACTTTAAGTCTCCTGAAGGAACGTTGAAGACGACGACGTTGATAGGTCGGGTGTGTAAGCGCAGCGATGCGTTGAGCTAACCGATACTAATGAACCGTGAGGCTTAACCTTACAACGCCGAAGCTGTTTCGGCGAAGAGACAGACACGATTTTCAGCCTGATACAGATTAACAGAATTTGCCTGGCGGCTTTAGCGCGGTGGTCCCACCTGACCCCATGCCGAACTCAGAAGTGAAACGCCGTAGCGCCGATGGTAGTGTGGGGTCTCCCCATGTGAGAGTAGGGAACTGCCAGGCATCAAATTTAGCGTGCTGATATGGCTCAGTTGGTAGAGCGCACCCTTGGTAAGGGTGAGGTCCCCAGTTCGACTCTGGGTATCAGCACCACTTTATACTTAGGTTAAAGTTCGGCAAGAAGTAAAAGAATTTGTCTGGCGGCTTTAGCGCGGTGGTCCCACCTGACCCCATGCCGAACTCAGAAGTGAAACGCCGTAGCGCCGATGGTAGTGTGGGGTCTCCCCATGTGAGAGTAGGGAACTGCCAGACATCAAACAAGCAAAAAGGCCATCCGAAAGGATGGCCTTTTTGCGTTATGCCCTCAGCTAAACCAATTTCCTTATCAGATATTCCAACGAGTGCCGTTAATACCTTACTGACGTATTAAAGCGTCTTAACCCAGCTATAAATGAATTCACGGAATGCATAATGCTTACTCGCAGCAGCGTTAAATCAATTCAGTGATTCAGACTGAGGTTGTATAGGTAAGGAAATAGGGCTATAAAAAAACAGGATACTGAATCTAAAAATTATCTGATGATATCTGAGAGGGGAAATATACATCCCTTTGATTAGATAAAATAAAAGCGCGGCGATGGCCGCGCTTTTAAAAGTATTATTTAGTCAGGGCGACAATACCGAGAGTCAGGCCAGCTATTGCTGCGGCGCCACCGGCAATCGCACCTGCTGTTTCCCAGTTATCCTGGGTAGTCCCCTTCATACAGGTATTGGTGTGAACCAGTCGCCCCTGATCGTCGTATACCGGTACACAGGGAGAGTCGTGCGCGCAACCAGCAAGCAGCGCAGCGAGAAGTGCAACGGAAAGGAATCTTTTCATGATGTTACCTCAATATGATCGCTTATTCGCTTAAGAGCCGATGCGGCAATTTACGAATTGATGATTATTTTACCACCGCACTAATACCATACAGCACGGGGAATAATCTCAAATTGTGTGGATTGTAAAAATCATGGAGAAAAAAGAGGGGCGTTGATTATTTATGGAGGAAATGTGAAGAGATGTCTTTTTATTAGAATGCTGACAGGAAATTAAAAAGGCACCAGAGGTGCCTTTATGATTTTCATTAATCCTTATGCTTTGTAAACCGTCTCCGGACAACAACGAAGAAAACAGGAACAAAGAAAATGGCCAGCAGAGTGGCTGACAGCATCCCTCCCATCACGCCCGTCCCGACAGCGTTTTGTGCCCCACTACCTGCGCCACTACTGATGACCAGAGGCATAACACCAAGGATAAATGCCAGAGAGGTCATCAGGATAGGGCGCAGACGCATACGTGAGGCTTCCAGCGTGGCTTCAATAATCCCTTTGCCTTCTTTATCCATAAGATCCTTGGCGAACTCAACGATCAGTATGGCGTTTTTGGCTGATAAACCAATTGTCGTAAGCAGACCAACCTGGAAGTAAACGTCATTGTTCAGCCCACGTATTGATGCAGCCAGAAGCGCGCCGATCACCCCCAGGGGCACAACCAGCATGACCGAGAATGGAATTGACCAGCTTTCATAGAGAGCCGCCAGACACAGGAACACCACAATCAGTGAAATGGCATACAGTGCTGGAGCCTGATTTCCGGAAAGACGTTCCTGATAAGACATCCCCGTCCAGTCGTAGCCAATTCCGGAAGGCAGTTTCGACGCAAGGCTTTCCATCATCTCCATTGCCTCACCGGTACTTTTGCCTGGCGCAGACTCACCGAGGATCTCCATTGATGGCATCCCATTGTAACGTTCCAGACGAGGTGAGCCGTACACCCAGTGAGAGCTGCTAAAGGCAGAGAAAGGCACCATTTCGCCGTTAGCACTACGCACATACAGGTCGTTAATATCTCCTGGTAACATACGGAAGCGAGCATCAGCCTGGACATAAACTTTTTTCACGCGTCCATGATCGATAAAGTCGTTCACATAAGTGCCACCCAATGCTGTTGAGATGGTCTGATTGACATCAGATATGCTCACACCCAGCGCCTGGGCCTTCTCCTGGTCGACATCCAGTTTGTACTGTGGCGTATCTTCCAGTCCGTTAGGACGCACGCGGACCAGTAAGTCAGGATGTTCCCTTACCATGCCAAGCAGTTGGTTACGTGCCTGCGTGAGCTGCGTATGTCCCAGGTTTGCCTGGTCAATCAGTTCAAAGTCAAAGCCTGTTGCGGTACCCAGTTCAATAATGGCAGGGAGGTTAAACGGAAATACAAGACCATCTTTGATCTGGCTAAACGCTTTCGTTGCGCGGCTGACAATCGCCTCAACGCCGTTTTCCTTGCCCGGGCGTTCTTCCCATGGCTTCAGGCTGACGAAAGCGATACCGGAGTTCTGCCCCTGCCCGCTAAAGCTAAATCCGTTTACGGTAAAGACCGATTCAACGTTCGCTTTCTCTTTCGTCAGATAATAGTCCTGAACCTGATCGAGTACCTGCTGGGTACGCATCTGCGTCGCCCCTGCTGGCAGCTGAACCATCGTCATAAACACCCCCTGATCCTCTTCCGGCAGGAAGGAGGAAGGCAGGCGCAGGAACAGTACTGCCATGCCGCCGACGATGATGACGTAAACCAGCAGATAGCGTCCGGTCTTACGTAAAATGCCGCTCACGCTGTTGCTGTAGTGCTCCACGCTCTTATCAAAAAGCGCGTTAAACCAGCCGAAGAATCCACCTTTCTTTTCATGATGGTCGCTGGAAACCGGTTTGAGCAGCGTTGCACATAAAGCAGGCGTTAATATCAACGCCACCAGCACCGATAAGGCCATCGCGGAGACAATGGTCAGCGAGAACTGACGATAGATAGCCCCGGTTGAACCTCCAAAAAATGCCATCGGAATAAACACCGCTGAAAGCACCATGGCAATGCCCACCAGAGCGCCCTGGATTTGCTCCATCGACTTCTGGGTCGCCTCTTTTGGCGGCAGCTTGTCCTCAACCATGACGCGTTCTACGTTCTCAACCACCACGATGGCATCATCGACGAGCAAACCTATCGCCAATACCATCCCGAACATCGTCAGGGTGTTAATGGAGAAACCAAACGCAGCCAGTACCGCAAAGGTACCCAGTAGCACCACGGGCACGGCAATAGTCGGAATAAGGGTTGCCCGCAGGTTTTGCAGGAACAAGTACATCACCAGGAACACGAGAACGATCGCTTCAAACAGCGTCTTCACCACTTCATGGATTGAGATCTTCACGAAAGGTGTGGTGTCGTACGGATAAACGACTTTCAGGCCCTGAGGAAAGAAGGGCTGCAACTGCGCCAGTTTACTCTTAATGGCGGCAGCGGTATCCAGCGCGTTTGCGCCAGTCGCCAGCTTGATCCCGAGCCCCGTTGCTGCCTGGCCATTGATTTTGGTGACCATGTTGTAGTTTTCGCCACCCAGCTCAATGCGGGCCACATCTTTCAGGTGGACCATTGAACCGTCCTGGTTCACCTTCAGCGTCACACGGCCAAACTCCTCCGGCGATTTGAGGCGCGTTTGAGCAATAATTGAGGCGTTCAGTTGCTGCCCTGGTACGGACGGCGTACCTCCCAACTGGCCCGCAGCAATCTGGTCGTTCTGCGTTTTCAGTTGGTTAATGACATCCAACGGCGTGAGCTGATATTTATTCATCGCGTTGCTGTCCAGCCAGATGCGCATTGCATACTGCGCACCGAACAGCTGCACATCACCGACGCCGGAAGTACGGCTGATCGCATCTTTTACGTTAGAAGCGACATAGTCGGAGATATCATCCTGAGTGAGGTTTTTATTATCCGACACAAATCCCGCGACCAGCAGGAAGCTGCTGCTGGATTTTTCCACGCCGATCCCCTGTTGCTGTACTTCTTGCGGTAGCAGCGGCATAGCGAGCTGGAGTTTGTTCTGAACCTGCACCTGCGCGATATCAGGATCCGTACCCGACTCGAACGTCAGGGTGATGGTGACGTTACCGGCAGAATCACTGGTGGACGACATGTACATCAGATTGTCGATTCCGTTCATGTTCTGTTCGATAACCTGCGTCACGGTATCCTGGACCGTCTGGGCATCAGCGCCAGGGTAGGTCGCTGTCACCGCAACTGCTGGCGGCGCAATGGTTGGATATTGCGCCACCGGCAGTTTTAAAATGGCCAGCCCGCCCGCAATCATCAGAATGATGGAGAGCACCCAGGCGAAAACAGGCCGTTGAATAAAGAAATTAGCCATCTCGTTATCCCTTAACTGGCTGGAGTCGCGGCGGTATCAGGAATAGCCACGGCGGTGACGCCAGGGCGAACTTTTTGCAGGCCGCTGATAATGACGCGGTCGCCATTTTTCAGACCTTCCGTGATCAACCACCGATCGCCAATCGCCTGCGGTGCAACGACAGTGCGAGATTCCACCTGGTTTTTATCGTTTACCACAAGCACGGTTGCATCACCGCGAGGTGTACGGGTTACCCCCTGCTGGGGAACAAGGATGGCATCAGGCTGTGTGCCTTCGTCAATGCGTGCACGGACAAACATACCCGGTAACAGCATATGCTGAGGGTTAGGGAAGAGAGCGCGAAGGGTGATTGAGCCGGTACTTTCATCTACCGTGACATCAGAGAACTGGAGCGTTCCTTTCAGCGGATAAGGCTGGCCATTTTCCATCAGCAACTCAACGCTGCTGGTGTCTCCCTTTTGCAGGCTCGTCTGCTGCTTCAGACGCATAAAATCGCTGCTGGATTGCGTTACATCGACATAAATGGGATCGAGCTGCTGAACTGTCGCCAGTGCGGTTGACTGACCATTAGTGACTAACGCCCCTTCAGTGACGCTGGATTTGCCAATGCGCCCGTTGATTGGCGATGTGACTTTCGTATAAGCAAGATTGATCCGCGCGCTCTCAACGCCAGCTTTCGCGGCAACGACGCTTGCATCCGCCTGCTGGGCGGTTGCCACCGCCTGATCATACTCCTGCTTGCTCACATATTGCGTACCGACCAGCGGAAGGTAACGTTTTACCGTCAGATGGGCTATGTTTGCCGCCGCCTGCGCTTTTACCAGTTCACCTTTCGCATTGTCGTAGGCTGCCTGATAGGTGGCCGGATCGATCTGATAAAGTGATTCACCCGCTTTGACGTCGCTGCCTTCGGTAAAATTACGGTGCAGAATGATACCACTTACCTGGGGACGAACCTCCGCTACACGATAAGCGTCAGTTCTGCCTGGCAATTCCGTCGTTACGGCCAGTGGCGCGCTTTTGACAATATGAACACTGACCTGAGGAGCTTGCCCATGCTGCTGTGGGTTTTCTTGCCCATCGCACCCGGCGAGCAGTGCAGCACAGACAATGAAACCGGATAAGGGTAAGCGTCTGAAGTGATTCGTCATTACTGTTCCTTAAACTACCCTTGAACCGATATATGCCATAAGTCGGTGAAAGGGTGTGAGGCAAAAAAAGAAATGTAGCTGCGTATAATAATGAGGGTATTCAAGGTTTTTTAATTTATAAGTGCTGATGGAGGCAATAAAAAGCAAAATCAGATTCTGAACCAGTGTATTCGAAATCCGGCTTCTGTCAGGATAATCAACGGAATACTTATGAGTAAATACAAACTATTTATTTAATGAATTTGATTCGCTCAATTTATTCGTATGAATTATAAATTAAATGAATTGACTTTTTTTGTGCAAAACTAAAACGGGTTATGGTGAATACTTTGACTTACACGACCCTTTAATAACGTTTGATGTCGTATCAACCGTATAAGTAATGAGTAGCAGGCTATGGCGCGTAAAAAGAAAGAAGAGGCTCAAAAGACCCGGCAGCAGCTGATTGAAGCCGCTATCGGGCTATTCGCGACACGTGGCGTGGCTAATACCACGCTTACCGACATCGCCGATGCTGCTCAACTTACTCGCGGGGCGGTTTACTGGCATTTTTCGAGTAAAGCGGAAATATTTAACGCCATCTGGGAACAGCAATTGCCGCTGCGTGAAATGATTCGTGACAGGTTAATACTTTCTGAAAAAGATGACCCTTTGTTAATGCTTCGTGAACAGTTTATTGTCGCGCTGCAATATATTGCGAGCGAGCCACGTCAGTATGCTCTTTTACAAATTCTGTATCATAAGTGTGAATTTCATGACGATGTGATTTCAGAATGTGAAATACGCAAGCGGATCGGTTTAAACGATACTTATCTTCGCAGGACGTTGAGACAATGCGTTGCGCGTAGCATTATTTCTTCCCAAACTAATATTGAACTGGCGCTGATTGTTTTCCACGCATTTTTTAGCGGAGTCATTAAAAACTGGTTAATGGATAGCAACAGTTTTAATCTGTACAAACAGGCGCCGGCGCTGGTGGATAATATTCTTGCGACACTAAATATCACTCGAGTGGCGCCAGTGTTCTACGATACAGCCTCATGATTGCATACGGGATGGTGACATCTCCCCGTGCTGGCACTGTTCCATAATAGCCTGCGCGGTAATCGGTTTGCCCAGCAGATAACCCTGTAGCGTATTGCATCCCAGTTCTGTCAGAAAGGTCTGCTGCGCTGCGGTTTCGACCCCTTCTGCCACGACCTTCAGATTCAGCGTTTTTGCCAGGGCAATAATCGCCGAGACGATCGTCGCATCTTCACTCTCTCCACTTAACTCTTTTACAAAAGCACGATCGATTTTCAACTCGCAGGCAGGGAGTCGCTTAAGATAAAGAAGGCTTGAATAACCTGTACCAAAATCGTCTATCGAGGCTTTTACGCCCGCATCCGTCAGCGCTGTCAGGACACGAACGCTTTCGTCCGGATTGCTCATCGCCGTGGTTTCGGTCACCTCCAGGATCAACATGCCGGGCGGTACGCTATGGCGCGTCAGACAATCGAGAACCGTTTTAACCAGCGACGGCTGTTCGAACTGCAACGTAGAAAGATTCACCGCCATTGACCAGTCCGTGTGGCCCTGAAGGTGCCATTCTCGAAGCTGGCGGCAGGCCTCGTCGATTACCCAGTTTCCAATTGGAATAATCAGCCCGGTTTTCTCTGCAAGCGGTAGAAACAGGTCGGGGGGCAGTAATCCCTGTTTGGGATGCTGCCAGCGTAACAGCGCTTCGAATCCGATGACCGGCCCGGCAGGGGCGTGGAATTTAGGTTGATAAAGCAGACGTAACTCATTACGGTCGATGGCCTGCCACAGATCATTCATCAGCTGAAGATGCGTCTGCGCCAGCGTATTCATTGACGGCTGAAAGAAGTGATAACCGTTACGACCCATATGTTTCGTATGGTACATCGCAGCATCAGCGTTAAACATCAGTTCACGATCGGTTTTGCCATCGTGTGGATAGAGCGCAATGCCAATGCTCAGGGTGACCATCAGTTCGTAAGGATCGAGATGGAACGGGCTATCAATGACGCGTACCAGTGAATTTGCCAGTGAGGCAGCATCATCCGGGGTAGTGGTTTCGGCCAGCAGGACGAATTCATCCCCACCGATACGCGCCAGCGTGTACTGACCTTTCAACTGCAACAGCAAACGCTGAGTCACCGCAACCAGAAGCTTGTCACCGACATCATGACCATAGGCATCGTTGACGGTTTTAAAGCCATCAAGATCCATAAACATCAGCGCGAAAGGGCTTCCTTCGCGATCGGCCTTGCTGATGGCCTGATCGAGGCGATCCTCAAGCAGAATACGATTGGGTAAGCGCGTCAGCGTATCATGCAACGCCAGCTGTGCGAGTTCACGGTTAGCTTCTGCCAGGGATGAGGCCAGCAGCGAGGTACGAGCCTGAAGGCGGGCATCGAACATCGATACCAGCAGCGTAATCCCCAGAATAGCGAGCGCGACCACGCTAACCAGTATCGCCAGCCAGCTCCCGTTAATACCATGATGGTGGACCATCGTCGACATTGGAAATTGTGCTGCTTCCATGCCGGCGTAATGCATGCCAGCGATAGCGATGCCCATGGTGATCGCCGCCCCCAGACGCATCAACGCCATTCGTGCAGCTTCCTGACGTAAACGGAACGTCAGCCAAAGAGCGGCCAGTGAAGCGGCAAGGGCTATGCCCACAGAGATAGCCATCCACGTTTTATCCCAGACAATACCCGGAGTAACCTCCAGGGCAGCCATACCGGTGTAGTGCATGGTAACTATGCCTGCACCCATCACGACGGCGCCAGGCAGCAGTCGGCGCAAATGTAGCTGCTCGCCGCTAACGAGCCACAGGGCGAACATTGACGAGCTGATGGCGATAATCATCGAAAGCACGGTCAGGGTCGCGTTGTAACTCATGCTCATGGAAAGATCCATCGCCAGCATACCGATGAAATGCATCGCCCACACGCCAATCCCCATCGAAACTCCGCCACCTGCCAGCCAGACGCGTGCAGCGACGCCCTGGCTTCCGGCAACGCGCGCAGCCATATTCAGCGCGGTATAGGCGGCAAGAATGGCGACAATAAAGGAGATGACGACGAGGATTTGGTTGTATTGGCTAACCAGCATGGTCTGTTCACTCGTTGTGAGACGTTAAGCAAGAGCGGTTGGAAAGGGCACAGACATTATCATCGTCAGGAAATGACGAAAAGTGATTTAAGCCCCTGTTTTTATTGGGTGATAACAGAGGGGTACAGGATGGAAGAGGCTAGTCCAGCTCTGAGCAGTTGACCAGTTTTAGCGGGTTCACGGAATTCATATTGCGACATTTATCGGTTTCGGTGCTCATCAGTTCAATCCACTGCATCAGCAGCGCATCGAAAATGAAAACAGAGACAGCAAAAACGACCAGCCACCAGTATTTACGAATCATGTGTCATTCCGCGAAAAGAGAGCCTGTAAGGTGGTGGAAATATACACGAAAAGCGGGCGTTGAAAAGTGGGGAAGGAGAAGGTTTACAAAGCGTTGACGGTCGCCCATCCGGGCAATAAAAAAGGCGCTTCCCCATGCCGAAGAGCGCCTTTTTAAACAAGCATTTAACTGATTAGTATCAGTTCATGCCGTATTTTTTCAATTTCTTACGCAGGGTACCACGGTTGATGCCCATCATCAGGGCAGCGCGGGTTTGATTACCACGGGTGTATTGCATCACCATGTCCAACAGTGGCTGTTCAACTTCAGCCAGTACCAGCTCATACAGGTCATTAACATCCTGACCGTTCAGTTGAGCAAAATAGTTCTTCAGTGCCTGTTTAACCGAGTCACGCAGGGGCTTTTGAGTCACCTGATCCTGAGAGTTAACGGTAGAAACGGTCAGTACGTCAGAATTTACGCGTTGTTCGAACATAGTTCTGTCAGCTCTTTATTTCATTACGCAAGATTTTCGAAGTATGCCTCCAACGCCTCCAGCTGTTCGCTGGCATCCTCAATGGCGTTGAATGTGCGCCGAAACTGGTCATTTGGAGCGTGCTCCTGGAGATACCAGGATACGTGTTTACGCGCAATTCGGTACCCTTTTGCCTGGCCGTAGTGGTCATGCAGTTCCCGAACATGCGAACAAAGCAAGCGCTTAACCTCTGCCAGAGGCAGCGGGGCAAGCAGCTCCCCAGTGTCCAGATAATGCTGGATTTCCCGAAAGATCCAGGGTCTTCCCTGAGCGGCACGTCCTATCATCAGAGCATCAGCTCCCGTATAGTCGAGCACAGCTCTGGCTTTAAGCGGGTCAGTTATGTCGCCATTCGCGATAATCGGAATGGAAACTTTCTGCTTAACTGCCCGAATGCTGTCGTATTCAGCTTCACCGTTGAACAAACAGGCGCGAGTGCGTCCATGAATGGTCAGGGCCTGAATGCCACAGTCTTCGGCCAGTTGGGCAATCTCTACACAGTTACGGTGTTCCGGCGACCAACCCGTGCGAATCTTCAACGTAACAGGAACGTCCACTGCGCTGACAACCGCCGTCAGGATTGACTTCACCTGGTCGGGGTATTGCAGAAGGGCTGAACCTGCAAGCTTGCGATTCACCTTTTTGGCCGGGCAACCCATATTGATATCAATAATCTGGGCGCCACTTTCCACGTTAATACGCGCGGCATCTGCCATCTCTTCAGGCACGCTTCCGGCAATTTGCACGGTGCGGATACCTGGCTCATCCACGTGCACCATCCGAAGGCGGGACTTGTCGCTTTCCCAAACCTGCGGGTTAGACGACATCATCTCGGAAACGGTTAATCCTGCTCCCATCTCGTAGCACAGCGTCCTGAACGGCCGGTCGGTAATACCTGCCATTGGGGCTGCGATCAGGCGATTTCTAAGCTGGTGGTGTCCGATGCGCATGAGTTAAGAAATGACCATACTGTGACTGCAAGGCGGCGTATATTACGCATTTTTTGCACGAGATGAAAGGCCAAACTTTGAACAATCCTCTGTTGTAGATCAAGGAATCGCCAGTCATTCTTTTCGGATAAGATTATTCGCTATTTAAATCATTGTGTTATGAAGAAATGAACATTTTGTGGGCGCTTACAATTTCCCGTAACTTCTCATCATTTCTGAATAAATGAATCAATTGGCCGGGATAATCTGCTGCGATATGCAGCAGATTATGGCGCTTCTTTGCGATCTGCGTCGCATTTCAGCACAGGATATCAGCGCAAAAAATCGGCTTATTCAACAACCAGACGGCCATGAAGCGGCTGAACCGGGCGGCTGTTTTCGTGGTGCGTAGTGTGAGTGAATTTTTGCAGCTGTTCAGCAGAGACGGTCAGCGGATGCTTGAGCACCAACCATGTCACCCCTTCTGAGCACGGTGGTGTGGTCAGGGAGCCGCTAAAACGCCAGTAGGTTTTATCCGCAGGCAGTAATTTATTCATATCGAGGGTTGGCTTAATTGTAACGTTCTGGTCAACCTGTCCTGGCATCACGCCCCAGAGTTTATCCAGTGCAGCGTTTGCCGCGCCCTGATCGAACATAACGGCAACGACCGTCAGTTCGCCGTCAGCGTTTTTATGGACCAGATGCATTTCCATTGCGTATTTTTTACCGTGCACCGTGTTTTCGGATGGTGCATGGAAATGGAACTGCTGTAACGTCCAGCGCTGTTTATCAAGCGTGATGCTGTCGCGTGTATCGGCATTTTCACTCGCCTGGATAGTATGGCCGTTGTTTGTCAGAATGACCGGGCCGTCGATATAGTGCGTTTCCAGCGGAGAGATGTGGGCTTTGACCGTGTTGTCTATGTTGACCGGCGACTGATACATTCCGCTTTTACACGTCTTGTACGCCTCGTCCAGTTCGCCCCAGTGTTCCGGTGCGCCTTCTCCCTGATAGCTCCAGTGTGATGCGTAAGCCGTAGCCGAAATCATGCTCAGCGCCAGCAGCGCTGCCTTGCCTGAAATGTGTTTCATCGTATTCTTCCTGTGAATTTTATTATCCAAATCAATGAGTAACATTATGATTTGTGAGGTTATTTTATCGAAGAAAGGATGAAGGGGGGAGAAAAAACCGAAGGGAAAAGGCGTGGTCAGACGACCACGCCAAAGGCTTATTTTTTACGACCGGTGATGCGACACCACTCTTCTTTCTCGACAACCGGGTCGAGCGCAAAGAGATCGGCGTAGGCTTCACAGACGCTGTCTGCCTGGCTGGCAAGGATACCGGACAGGCCCAGCAGACCGCCTTCAACCGGCAGCACGCTGATTAACGGCGCCAGCTCGCGTAACGGGCCAGCCAGGATATTCGCGACCACCACATCGGCTTTCATGGCCTCTGGCTGTGCATCGGGCAGATACAGTTCAAGGCGATCGGAAACGCCATTACGCTCGGCGTTATCACGGCTGGCCTGAATCGCCTGCGGATCGATGTCGATCCCGATGGCTTTTGCCGCGCCCAGTTTCAGCGCCGCGATAGCGAGGATCCCGGATCCGCAACCGAAGTCGATCACGGTTTTGCCTTCCAGATCCAGGCCATCCAGCCATTGCAGGCACAGGGAGGTTGTCGGGTGGGTACCGGTGCCGAACGCCAGACCCGGATCCAGCATTACGTTGACCGCATTTTCATCGGGAACGTCGCGCCAGCTTGGGCAGATCCACAGACGCTGACCAAACTGCATTGGATGGAAGTTGTCCATCCACTCGCGTTCCCAGTCTTTGTCTTCCAGCTGTTCGATTTTATGCGCGAAACCCGCGCCCAGCAGCGGATGGTTTTCCAGAATCGCCACGACCTCTTTCATGTCGGTTTCTGCATCGAACAGGCCGATAACGTCCGTATCACCCCACAGGCGCGTTTCGCCTGGTAGCGGCTCAAAGACCGGCGTGTCATGCGTGTCCTGGAACGTGATAGAGACCGAACCGGCCTCCATCAGCGCATCACTCAGTTCTTCGGCGTTCGCGCCGGTTGTGTTCAGTTTCAATTGGATCCACGGCATGGCAAAACTCTTTATTTATCAGTAGAAATCAGGGTGGCGGGTGGAACGGGACGGCCAAAACGGTTACCCACCACAAACGCCAGTAAACTTAACAGTAACGAAGGCACGATCGGGTGAAAGCCAAGATACTGAATTTTCAACGTGGCGAGAACGGCATACAGGACGCCCCCGACAATCATGCCGCTTAATGCACCCGCGGCATTCGCGCGTTCCCAGTACAGCCCCAGCACCAGCGGCCACAGGAAAACGGCTTCCAGCCCGCCAAAGGCGAGCAGGTTCAACCAGATGATCATCTCCGGTGGACGCCACGCGGCCAGCAGCAGCAACGCCCCCAGCACCAGGGTAATCACCGCCGACATGCGCTTGAGGCGTCGCTCATTTTCGACCTGTTCAGGGCGCAAATTCAGATAGAGATCTTTAATGATCGTAGCGGAACTTTGCAGCAACTGAGCGTTGATGGTCGACATAATGGCCGCCATGGGTGCGGCGAGGAAAATTCCGGCAGCAAACGGCGGAAGTACTTTCACCATCAGGGTTGGAATGACCAGATCCGGTACGGTAAGGTCAGGGATCACCGCGCGTCCCAGCGCGCCCGCCAGGTGCATACCAAACATCAGGATTGCCACCACAATTGTCCCGATAATAATCCCGCGGTGTACCGCTTTGCTGTCTTTATATGAGATGCAGCGCACGGCGGTATGCGGCAGGCCAATCACGCCAAAGCACACCAGCACCCAGAACGAGGTCATAAAGGTTGGAGAGAGGATGTCATCCGCCCCCTGCGGCGAGACCAGTTTCGGATCGATCGCTTCCAGGGTTTCAACCGCATGGCTCAGGCCCCCTGCGGCATGCACGATACCCACCAGCAGAACGAGAGTGCCAATGAGCATCACCATTCCCTGCATCGTGTCGTTCAGAACGCTGGCACGGAACCCGCCAAACGCGGTGTACAGCGCGATACTCACACCGAAAATGACCAGACCCGTCTCGTAGGGGATCCCGGCTGCCGTTTCCAGCAGACGTGCGCCGCCGATAAACTGCACCGTCATCGCACCAATAAACGCCACCAGCAGACTCAGGCTTGCCAGCCATACCAGCAAGCGACTCTGATAGCGGGCAAACAGCATATCGTTCAGCGTCACGGCATTGTAGCGACGGGCCAGAATGGCAAACTTTTTACCCAGTATGCCCAGAGAGAGCCAGATGGCAGGCAGCTGGATCATGGCCAGCAGTACCCAGCCCAGTCCGTACTTATAAGCGGCGCCCGGGCCACCGATAAACGAGCTGGCGCTGATGTAAGTAGCGGTCAGCGTCATGGCCAGCACGACGCCACCCATTGAGCGGCTCCCGAGGAAATACTCGTTCAGAAAGGTGCCGGTCGAACGTTTACGCATCGCATAAACCGACAGGCCAAACACCAGGAACAGGTAAGCGACAAGCGGCAGAATGACTTCAAGCTGCATCATCGTCCTCCAGGGAGATATCGCGATAGATGAATTTCACCATCGCCCAGCACAGCACAATAAACACCAGCGGCAGCAGCAGGCAGGCCATTTCAAACCAGTGCGGGAGGCCGGTAATGCCAATCGCTGAATCAGGTAAGTAAGCAGTTACTAACCATGCAGCGAGATAGAGAAGGGTCAGCCACAGCGCCCAGCGCGCTTCTTTATGGGCCTGAACAAAACGTTTGTCCATTTTTTGTCCCTTGTGGATGAAGAAAGCGGGGATTGTACATGATGGGGCTTTGCGATCCCCAGAAATAAAAAAGGCCGGATAATCCGGCCTTTTAACAACACTGGTCTCTTACTTCTCGTTCAGACCGAGTTTTTTCTCCAGGTAGTGGATGTTAGTACCACCATTCTGGAAGTGCTCGTCGCTCATGATGCGCATCTGGAGATCTACGTTGGTTTTGATCCCGTCGATGATCAGCTCCTGAAGGGCGTTCTTCATGCGGGCAATGGCCACGTCACGGTTTTCGCCGTAGCAGATCAGCTTACCGATCATTGAGTCATAATACGGCGGTACGGTGTAACCGGCGTAAATATGGGACTCCCAGCGCACACCAAAGCCACCCGGCGCGTGGAAACGCGTGATTTTACCCGGGCTTGGCAGGAAGGTGTTCGGGTCTTCGGCGTTGATACGGCACTCTACCGCATGGCCTTTAACCACAACTTCTTCCTGTTTGATGGACAGCGGCTGACCGGCTGCGATACGCAGCTGTTCTTTGATCAGGTCAACGCCGGTGATCATTTCGGTCACCGGGTGTTCAACCTGAATACGGGTGTTCATCTCAATGAAGTAGAACTCGCCGTTTTCGAACAGGAACTCAAAGGTACCCGCCCCGCGATAGCCGATATCGACACACGCTTTGGCGCAACGCTCACCGATGTAGCGACGCAGTTCCGGCGTAATGCCCGGCGCTGGCGCTTCTTCGACGACTTTCTGGTGACGACGCTGCATGGAGCAGTCACGTTCAGCCAGATAGATCGCGTTGCCCTGACCGTCAGCCAGCACCTGAATTTCGATGTGGCGTGGGTTTTCCAGGTATTTTTCCATGTACACCATGTCATTGCTGAAAGCCGCTTTCGCTTCCGCTTTGGTCATGGAGATGGACTGCGCCAGTTCAGCATCGCTGCGTACAACGCGCATACCGCGACCGCCGCCGCCGCCAGACGCCTTGATGATAACCGGGTAGCCAATGCGTTTAGCATGGGCGCGGTTAGCATCCATATCGTCGGTCAGCGGGCCGTCAGAGCCCGGTACGGTTGGCACGCCGGCTTTTTTCATCGCGGTGATGGCAGACACTTTGTCACCCATCAAGCGAATGGTGTCGGCTTTCGGGCCAATGAAGATAAAGCCAGAGCGTTCAACCTGCTCAGCAAAGTTGGCGTTCTCAGAGAGGAAACCATAACCCGGGTGAATCGCGACCGCGCCAGTGATTTCGGCGGCGCTGATGATCGCCGGGATGTTCAGATAGCTTTTTACGGACGGAGCCGGACCGATACAGACCGTCTCATCCGCCAGCAATACGTGTTTTAAATCGCGATCCGCGCTTGAGTGCACGGCCACGGTCTTGATGCCCAGTTCTTTACAGGCACGAAGAATACGCAGTGCAATCTCGCCACGGTTGGCGATAACAATTTTATCCAGCATGTTCGCCTCGTTACTCGATGACGACCAGCGGCTCGTCAAATTCTACCGGCTGACCACTTTCGACCAGAATCGCTTTCACAGTACCTGATTTGTCTGCTTCGATCTGGTTCATCATTTTCATGGCTTCAACGATGCACAGGGTATCGCCTACGTTGACTTTCTGACCCACTTCGATGAACGCTTTCGCGTCCGGGCTCGGGGTGCGGTAGAAAGTACCAACCATTGGGGAACGTACGATGTGACCACTGATTTCTGCAGCTGCTGCAGGTGCGGCTTCTGCTGCTGGTGCAACGGCTGCGGAGAGCGCAGGCTGCTGCACTGGCGCAGCATAAGCTTGCTGCATTACCGGGAAGCTAGCGGCTGGGGCTGCACGGCTGATGCGTACAGACTCTTCGCCTTCAGAAATTTCCAGTTCGGAGATGCCTGATTCTTCAACCAGCTCGATCAGTTTTTTAATCTTACGAATATCCATGAGTGGGTTCCGTACTCTTGTTTAGTGTGATTGTGACAAGCGTTTTACCGCTGTCTGTAAAGCGTATGAATAGCCGTCTGCACCCAGCCCACATATCACGCCAGCGGCGATATCTGACAAGTAGGAATGGTGGCGGAACGGCTCTCGGGCGTGCACGTTACTCAGATGGATCTCGATAAACGGGATACTCACCGCGAGCAGTGCGTCGCGTATAGCAACACTGGTGTGCGTAAACGCGGCCGGATTGATCAGGATATAGTCCACA
This sequence comes from Enterobacter sp. DSM 30060, assembly GCF_013375955.1. Classification (NCBI taxonomy): domain Bacteria; kingdom Pseudomonadati; phylum Pseudomonadota; class Gammaproteobacteria; order Enterobacterales; family Enterobacteriaceae; genus Enterobacter; species Enterobacter sp. DSM 30060. Next base: position 1,201,535 of record NZ_CP056118.1, on the reverse strand, counting down.
GTGTCTTTAGCCTGATGAATACGGTCGATGATTGCGTACTCCGCGTTTGACTGAAAATGGTCCAAATCCACATTCAGCGAGGCTGCTTCCGTACCCAGACGGTTAACAATTTCGCTCAATGTCAGCGTGCCGTACTTCTCTGGCTCACGGGTGCCGAGCATGTTCAGGTTCGGTCCGTTCAATACTAAAATTTGGAATTTGTCAGCCATTGTGCCGCTATCTCCTGCGATTTTCGGGTAAAAAACAACATATACCCTCAACACGCAATTGTCACCCTTTCAGAGGCCAAAAACCCCTGTCCGGAAAACCGAAGTCGCACATTATAACGATTTCGTAGCATTTGGCAGCTAAATACTGGTCTTATCAGGGAAGATTATCAACCGCTATCCGAAAAAGATTCGCGGCTGATAAATAATCTGCGGGAAAACGCACAGTTTCGTGGACTATCGTACCCACTGGCGGAACTTCTTGTAACGCCATGCTAAAAGGGCCAATGCCAGCAGGGCGTAGATGACCGGCTGAGGAGATAATATCTTCACCGACCACAGGTAATGGATGGGCGCGAGGATCGCGACAAGATAGACGAAGTTGTGCAGCAGTTGCCAGCGCCGTCCCATTTTTCGCTGCGCGTACTGCGTGGATGTCAGCGTCAGCGCCAGCAAAACCAGCCAGCTTACGATACCCAGCGTCAGATAAGGACGCGTAACCAGTTCGCTGCCAAGGAGTGCCAGGTTGTTAATGCCCAGTTCCAGCAGGGCGTAACTGGTGAGATGCAGCGTCGCCCAGGCAAAACACCATAGCCCCAAAAGCCGACGGGTACGTATTAGCAATGGCTGTTTAGCGTAGCGCGCCAGCGGTGAGACGAGCAAGGTCGCCAGCAAAAATTTCAGAGCCATCCGACCCGTAAAATGCTGAATATCTTTAGCCGGATCGGCACTGAACTGTCCCTGGCTGGCTGCCCAAAAGAGCCAGATAAAGGGGAGCAATCCGGCTAAATGCAGGAGTACCTTCAGCCAGGTTATCTGCTTTGCCGTTAAACGCACTTAGAAGTTCTCCCGTAAATTCAGCCCACGATAGAGGGATGCCACCTCATCTGCATAGCCGTTAAACAGCAGCGTTGGCTGGCGTTTAACATCCAGCGCGCCGCCGGAACCGATAAAACGTTCCGTCGCTTGCGACCAGCGTGGATGATCAACGTGCGGGTTAACGTTGGCAAAAAAACCATACTCATCTGGCGCTGCGAGGTTCCAGGTGGTGGGTGGGCGTTCACGGGTGAGCTTAATGCTGACGATCGATTTGATGCCCTTGAAACCGTATTTCCACGGTACGGTCAGGCGAATGGGCGCCCCGTTTTGCGGCGGCAGCGCTTTGCCGTAAACCCCGACGGTGAGCAGCGTAAGCGGATGCATGGCTTCGTCGAGACGTAAACCTTCAACGTAGGGATACTCCAGCCCGCCGCCGATAAACCGATCCTTCTGGCCTGGCATCTCGTCCGGGGCATAGCGCGTCTGGAAGGAAACATACTTCGCGTTGCTGGTGGGCTCAACCAGCGCCAGCAGTTTATGCAAAGGGAAACCTACCCACGGCACCACCATCGACCAGGCTTCCACACAGCGCATACGGTAAATGCGTTCTTCAAGTGGGAAGCGGGTGGTGAGGTCATGATGATCCAGCGTCAGCGGCTTTGCCACTTCGCCATCAATCTTCAGCGTCCAGGGATCGGTTTTCATGCTCCCGGCGTTGGCGGCAGGATCGGCCTTATCGAGGCCAAACTCATAGAAGTTGTTATAGCCGGTGACTTTATCTTCCGGCGTCAACGTCAGTTTATTCTGCCACTGCGCCGGTTTCGTGAAGTTAAGCGGTGCGCCAGAGGGGGCTTTCGGGCGGTCGTTGCCCTTAAACCAGTCGAGCAGATCGGCGTGGGCCGCAGGGGTGAGCGTCAGGGCAGTGGCGCTGATGCCAAGCATTTTCAGGATCTGGCGACGCTGTAGCATAAAGACAGACTCGGACGTTACGTCGGCTTCCGTCAGTTTTCGGGTTTTCATGGCATCCTCCGTCAGGCGTTTTTCTAAGCATGACGGAGGAGGAGGGTTAGCGCGAATATGTCACGAAAATTTGAAGATTAGGCGATTTTAACCAGCGCACGACCGTGGAACTGGTTGTCCATGATTTTATTGGCGTACTCTGGCGCCTGGCTCAGGGTGATCTCAGTGGCGCTCTGCTCATAGAATGAGGCTGGCAGATCCCGCGCCAGACGTTCCCAGGCCTCAGCCCGCCGCTCGGCTGGGGTCATGACCGAATCGACACCCTGAAGACGCACGTTACGCAGAATAAATGGCATCACCGTCGTCGGCAGGGCAAAACCACCCGCCAGACCACAGGCCGCCACGCAGCCACCGTAATTCATTTGCGCCAGTACCTTCGCCAGCACTTTGTCGCCGACGGTATCTACAGCGCCAGCCCAGACCTGTTTTTCCAGCGGACGGGTCTCGGCGAATTCGTCGCGGCTCAGAATACGGCTTGCGCCCAACTGACGTAGATAATCATGCGTACTTTCGCGGCCAGAGACGGCGGCGACCTGGTACCCCAGCTTGTGCAGCAGCGTGACGGCCGTGCTGCCCACGCCACCGCTGGCGCCGGTCACGACAATTTCGCCAGAGTCAGGACGGATCCCGGCCTCTTCCAGCGCCATCACGCAGAGCATGGCGGTGAAACCTGCCGTGCCGACGATCATCGCCTTACGGCCGTCCAGGCCTTTCGGCATCGGGACCAGCCAGTCACCTTTTACGCGCGCCTGCGCTGCCAGTCCTCCCCAGTGGTTTTCACCTACGCCCCAGCCGGTGAGCAGCACCTGCTGTCCAGCGTGAAAACGCGGATCTTCACTGGTATGCACGCGGCCAGCCAAGTCGATGCCTGGCACCATTGGGAAATTTCGGATGATTTTACCTTTTCCCGTAATGGCCAGTGCATCTTTATAGTTCAGGCTTGACCAGTCGATATCTACGGTCACGTCGCCCTCCGGCAGGCGGCTCTCGTCAATGGCTTGCACCGAGGCAACGGTTTTGCCGTCCTGCTGTTCTAAGATCAAAGCCTGCATACAGGGTCCTCACTAGGATTGATGATGGGAAAATATGTACTGAAGACTATACTCGCTCAATGAAACGCAGTGCCGATTTAACGCAATAAATTGCCAGATACACCAGGTTTGGTAGTATGCCGCATTTGAAATGCAAGTTAGCGCTCACTTGCGACCCCTTCAACCCACGGAGTAATCTCAAGGATGCGATTAACGACGAAGTTCTCAGCTTTTATCACCTTGCTGACGGGACTGACCATATTTGTCACGCTAATCGGCTGCTCGCTGAGCTTTTATAATGCCATCCAGGATAAGCTGGTTAACCGGGTAGAATCGGTTGCATCGGTTATCGACACTCGCCTGATTACAACCTCCTTCCCGGCACTTTCGCGTGAACTGGATGAGTTAATGGTGCCTGTGGATATCGTGCAGATCGACATTAAACAGGGGAAGCAGACCGTTTTCAGCCATACCCGTCAGGGCAGCTACCGTCCTGCCGGCACGGTAGATCAGTATCGGGACATAACGGTACGCTCACTTAAACATCCGGGTATGACAATCCATCTGATGTACCAGGATCCGATGAGCAACTATTTACGCTCGCTCATGACCACCGCGCCCTTAACCATCGCCGTTGCCTTGATCGTCCTGCTGATTTTCCTCGCCGTTCGCTGGCAGCGTCGTCAACTTTCCGGCCAGGAACTGCTGGAAACACGCTCGGTGCGAATACTGAATGGCGAGCGGGGTCCGCAGGTACGGGGATCGGTTTATGAATGGCCATCACGTACCAGTAGCGCCCTGGACGTGCTGCTCTCCGAAATCCAGTTTGCCAGCGATCAGCGTAGCCGTATGGACACGTTGATTCGCTCCTACGCCGCGCAGGATAACAAAACGGGCCTTAACAACCGTCTCTTCTTTGATAATCAGCTGGCTACGCTTCTTGATGATCCCGAAAAGGTGGGGACGCATGGCGTGGTAATGATGATTCGCCTGCCCGACTTCGATCTGCTCCGTGATACCTGGGGCCAGCGCGTGGCGGAAGAGAACCTCTTCACGCTGATTAACCTGCTGTCCACCTTTATTATGCGCTACCCCGGCGCGTTACTGGCACGCTACCACCGCAGCGACTTTGCTGTCTTGCTGCCGCATCGCACCTTAAAGGAGTCCGAGAGTATCGCCAGCCAGCTGTTGAAAGCCGTCGATGCGCTACCCCAGAGCAAAATGCTCGACCGCGACGATATGGTGCATATGGGCATCTGTGCCTGGCGCGGCGGTCAGTCGACGGAGCAGGTGATGGAACATGCAGAAGCGGCCACGCGCAACGCCGTATTGCAGGGGGCGAACGGCTGGGCGGTCTATGATGATACGCTACCGGAAAAAGGGCGCGGCAACGTACGCTGGCGAACCCTGATTGAACAGATGCTGAGCCGGGGTGGACCGCGCATCTATCAAAAACCGGCGGTCATAAAAAATGGTCATGTCCATCATCGTGAGCTGATGTGCCGTATTTTTGATGGGACCGAGGAGGTTATCTCCGCAGAGTATTTGCCGATGGTGCTGCAATTCGGATTGTCCGAAGAGTATGACCGCCAGCAAATCACCCGCCTCATTCCGTTTTTATCGTACTGGCCTGAAGAAAATCTGGCTTTACAGGTGACCGTCGAATCGCTGATCCGTCCGCGTTTTCAGCGTTGGTTACGTGACACGTTAATGCAATGCGAAAAATCGCAACGCAAACGCATTATTTTTGAACTTGCAGAGGCAGATGTAGGTCAACACATCAGCCGGTTGCGCTCGGTTGTGCGTTTAATCAATGCGCTTGGGGCTCGCGTGGCGGTAACACAGGCGGGTCTTACCCTGGTCAGCACCAGCTGGATCAAAGAGCTGGATGTCGAATTATTGAAGCTGCATCCGGGTCTGGTAAGGAATATCGAAAAGCGCACGGAAAACCAGCTGCTGGTACAAAGCCTGGTGGAGGCGTGCAAAGGAACGCAAACGCAAGTATTTGCCGCAGGCGTACGTTCACGCAGTGAATGGCAGATGTTGACAGAGCGCGGCGTGACGGGCGGTCAGGGGGATTTTTTTGCCGCCTCTCAGCCGCTTGACACCAATGTGAAAAAATATTTGCAAAGATACTCTGTTTGACCTGCCGTTTACTTTGTTTTCACGTAGAATATCGCGCCTGTAGCTTTGAGTAAGACGAGCATAAAAGCCAGTGAACGACCTTTTATAGGTTACAAGTGAAAGTGAGGGACGCTGCTGTTTACTCAGCCCTGAGGGATTCAGGGGATGAATTTGTAACAAAGGAAACGTGCTGCACTAATTTTCACCGTAGCAGACGATTTTTGCGCCTTGTCGCTGCTGCGTGTGGTTGGTAAAGTAAGCGGATTTTGTTTTCCGCCCCAGCTTTCAGGATTATCCCTTAGTATGTTGAAAAAATTTCGTGGCATGTTTTCCAATGACCTGTCCATTGACCTGGGTACCGCGAATACCCTTATCTATGTAAAAGGACAAGGCATCGTATTGAATGAGCCTTCCGTTGTGGCCATTCGTCAGGATCGTGCTGGCTCGCCAAAAAGCGTGGCCGCAGTAGGCCATGATGCGAAGCAGATGCTGGGCCGTACGCCGGGCAACATTGCCGCGATCCGCCCAATGAAAGATGGCGTTATTGCTGACTTCTTCGTGACCGAAAAAATGCTTCAGCACTTCATCAAGCAGGTTCACAGCAACAGCTTCATGCGCCCAAGCCCGCGCGTACTGGTGTGTGTGCCGGTTGGCGCAACCCAGGTTGAACGCCGTGCAATCCGTGAATCCGCTCAGGGTGCCGGTGCGCGTGAAGTGTTCCTGATTGAAGAACCGATGGCTGCGGCAATTGGTGCGGGTCTGCCGGTTTCTGAAGCAACCGGTTCTATGGTGGTGGATATCGGTGGCGGTACCACTGAAGTGGCCGTTATCTCCCTGAACGGCGTGGTGTACTCCTCTTCCGTGCGTATCGGCGGCGACCGTTTCGACGAAGCCATCATCAATTACGTTCGCCGTAACTACGGCTCTCTGATCGGTGAAGCGACCGCAGAGCGCATCAAGCATGAAATCGGTTCTGCCTATCCGGGTGATGAAGTTCGCGAGATCGAAGTTCGCGGTCGTAACCTGGCAGAAGGCGTGCCACGCGGATTCACCCTGAACTCCAACGAAATCCTGGAAGCGTTGCAGGAGCCGCTGACCGGCATCGTGAGCGCGGTGATGGTAGCGCTGGAACAGTGCCCGCCAGAGCTGGCCTCCGATATCTCCGAGCGCGGTATGGTTCTGACCGGTGGTGGTGCGCTGCTGCGTAACCTCGACCGCCTGTTAATGGAAGAGACAGGTATTCCTGTCGTAGTTGCAGAAGATCCACTGACTTGCGTCGCCCGTGGTGGTGGCAAGGCGCTGGAAATGATCGACATGCACGGCGGCGACTTGTTTAGCGAAGAGTAGTCGGGTGTGAGAGGGTAGCAAATGGCTACCCTTTCTCTCTGACGCGAGAATACGCATAGCCTATGAAGCCAATTTTTAGCCGTGGCCCGTCGCTACAGTTTCGCCTGATCCTGGCGGTTCTGGTGGCGCTCGGGGTCATTATTGCCGATAGCCGCCTCGGTACGTTCAGCCAGATCCGAACGTACATGGATACCGCCGTCAGTCCTTTCTACTTTATTTCAAATGGTCCCCGTGAACTGCTCGACTCCGTGTCGCAAACGCTTTCATCGCGTGACCAGCTCGAACTCGAAAACCGTGCATTACGCCAGGAACTGCTGCTGAAAAACAGCGAGCTACTGATGCTGGGGCAATATAAGCAGGAAAACGCGCGTCTGCGGGAACTGCTTGGCTCGCCGCTGCGCCAGGATGAACAGAAAATGGTCACCCAGGTGATCTCCACCGTAAACGATCCATACAGCGATCAGGTGGTGATTGATAAAGGCAGCGTGAACGGCGTATACGAAGGTCAGCCTGTCATCAGCGATAAAGGCGTTGTGGGCCAGGTCGTGGCGGTTGCCAAACTGACCAGCCGTGTGCTGCTGATTTGCGATGCCACCCATGCACTGCCGATTCAGGTGCTGCGTAACGATATTCGCGTAATTGCCGCCGGTAATGGTTGTACGGACGATCTGCAACTGGAACACCTGCCCGCCAACACGGATATCCGCGTGGGTGACGTGCTGGTGACGTCTGGTCTGGGCGGTCGTTTCCCTGAAGGCTACCCGGTTGCGGTTGTCTCTTCCGTGAAGCTCGACACTCAACGTGCCTACACCGTGATCCAGGCGCGTCCAACGGCTGGCTTGCAGCGTTTACGCTACCTGCTGCTGCTATGGGGCGCCGATCGCAACGGCGCTAACCCGATGACGCCGGAAGATGTGCATCGCGTGGCCAATGAGCGCCTGATGCAGATGATGCCGCAGGTGCTGCCTGCGCCGGATGCAATGGGGCCACCTGCGCCCGTACCGGCTCCGGCGACGGGGTTAACGCAGCCGCTACCGGATGCGCCGCCACCGCCGCAAGTCTCGGGTGGAGGGCAGTAGTGGCCAGTTATCGTAGCCAGGGGCGCTGGGTAATCTGGCTCTCATTCCTCGTTGCATTGTTGCTGCAAATTATGCCCTGGCCGGACGACATTCTTGTTTTCCGGCCAAACTGGGTATTACTCATTTTGCTCTACTGGATCCTTGCCCTGCCGCACCGCGTAAATGTCGGCACAGGTTTTGTGATGGGTGCCATACTGGATCTTATCAGTGGCTCTACGCTTGGCGTCCGCGCCTTATCCATGAGCATTATTGCGTATCTCGTTGCACTCAAATTCCAGCTCTTTCGTAACCTTGCGCTCTGGCAACAGGCGCTGGTGGTGATGTTGTTGTCGCTCGCTGCGGATATCGTTGTTTTCTGGGCAGAGTTTTTAGTGATCAACGTCTCTTTCCGACCGGAAGTGTTCTGGAGTAGTGTAGTAAACGGTGTGCTCTGGCCGTGGCTGTTCCTGCTGATGCGTAAAATTCGCCAGCAGTTTGCCGTGCAATAAAAGGTTTCTATGACGTCTTTGTATCTTGCCTCCGGTTCTCCGCGTCGCCAGGAACTGCTCGCGCAGTTGGGTGTATCCTTCGAACGCATCGTTACCGGTATCGAAGAAAAACGTGCTGAGGGCGAAAGCGCTCAGCAGTATGTCTCCCGTCTGGCGCGTGAAAAAGCGCAGACGGGCGTTGCATGCGTGCCGCGTGACTTACCGGTGCTGGGGGCCGATACCATCGTCATTCTCAATGGTGAGGTGCTTGAGAAACCCCGCGACGCAGACCATGCTGCGCGGATGCTGCGTAACATGTCCGGACAAACCCATCAGGTGATGACGGCGGTAGCGCTGGCAGACAGCCAGTACGTTCTGGATTGCCTTGTGGTAACGGAAGTGACGTTCAGAGTCCTCACCGACGAGGAGATCGCCGGCTATATCGCCAGCGGTGAACCTATGGATAAAGCAGGTGCATACGGTATTCAAGGGTTGGGTGGCTGTTTTGTCAGGAAGATAAATGGCAGCTATCACGCCGTAGTCGGCTTACCGCTGGTGGAAACGTATGAGTTGCTGAGCAATTTTAACTCACTGCGTGAGGGAAGGGATAATTATGACGGCTGAATTGTTGGTAAACGTAACGCCATCGGAAACCCGTGTGGCCTACATTGATGGTGGCATTCTTCAGGAAATTCATATTGAGCGTGAAGCGCGGCGCGGAATCGTAGGCAATATCTACAAAGGTCGTGTCAGTCGTGTACTGCCGGGTATGCAGGCGGCTTTTGTAGATATTGGGCTCGATAAAGCGGCGTTTTTGCACGCCTCCGACATCATGCCGCATACCGAATGCGTGGCAGGCGAAGAGCAAAAACAGTTTGCCGTGCGCGACATCTCTGAGCTGGTGCGTCAGGGCCAGGATCTGATGGTGCAGGTGGTAAAAGATCCGCTGGGCACCAAAGGCGCGCGTCTGACCACCGACATCACCCTTCCTTCACGTTATCTGGTCTTTATGCCGGGGGCGTCGCACGTCGGCGTGTCACAGCGTATTGAGAGCGAAAGCGAGCGTGAACGCCTGAAAAAGGTGGTCAGCGCCTACTGCGACGAGCAGGGTGGGTTTATTATCCGTACCGCAGCGGAAGGGATCAGCGAAGAAGACCTGGCCTCGGATGCGGCCTATCTGAAGCGCGTCTGGACCAAAGTGATGGAGCGTAAAAAACGCAACCAGACCCGCTACCGGCTGTACGGTGAGCTGGCGCTCGCTCAGCGCGTATTACGTGATTTCGCCGATGCGCAGCTCGACCGAATCCGCGTGGACTCCCGTCTGACGTACGAAGCCTTACTGGAGTTCACCGCCGAGTACATCCCGGAAATGCCGGGGCTGCTGGAGCATTACACCGGACGCCAGCCGATATTTGATCTCTATGACGTTGAAAACGAAATCCAGCGTGCGCTGGAGCGTAAGGTTGAGCTGAAATCGGGTGGCTATCTGATTATTGATCAGACCGAAGCGATGACCACCGTCGACATCAACACCGGCGCGTTTGTCGGCCATCGCAACCTCGATGACACCATCTTTAATACCAATATAGAAGCGACGCAGGCCATCGCACGCCAGCTTCGCCTGCGTAATCTGGGCGGTATTATCATCATCGACTTTATCGATATGAATAATGAAGACCACCGCCGTCGCGTGCTGCACTCCCTGGAGCAGGCGCTGAGTAAAGATCGCGTGAAAACCAGCATCAATGGCTTCTCGCAGCTCGGTCTGGTGGAAATGACCCGGAAACGGACCCGCGAAAGCGTGGAACATGTCCTGTGTAATGAGTGTCCAACCTGCCATGGACGCGGAACGGTAAAGACGGTGGAGACGGTCTGCTACGAGATCATGCGTGAGATTGTCCGTGTCCATCATGCCTACGACTCAGACCGTTTTCTGGTCTATGCTTCCCCTGCGGTGGCAGAGGCCTTGAAAGGGGAAGAGTCGCACGCGCTGGCGGAAGTGGAAATCTTTGTCGGCAAACAGGTAAAAGTGCAAATTGAGCCGCTCTATAACCAGGAGCAGTTTGACGTCGTCATGATGTAAACGCAGTTCGCTGCGAGATTTAAGGCTGACAAGGAGAGACGCGTGAGGCGATTGCCGGGGATTTTACTGCTTACAGGGGCAACGCTGGTCGTGATTGTCGCGTTGCTCGTGAGCGGGCTGCGTCTCGCCTTGCCGCATCTGGACAGCTGGCGGCCGCAGATCCTGGCAAAAATCGAATCTGCCACCGGTCTGCCGGTGGACGTGAGCCATATCGAGGCAAGCTGGCAGAACTTTGGCCCGACGCTTGATGCGCGGGATATCAGCGCCAGCCTGAAAGATGGCGGCCATCTTAAAATCAAACGCGTCACCCTGGCGCTGGATGTCTGGCAAAGCCTGCTGCATCTGCGCTGGCAGTTTCGCGATCTCACCTTCTGGCAACTTCAGCTGATGACCAACACGCCGCTGCAAAGCGGCGACAGCGATCGTGGGCTGGAAACCAGCCGTATCAGCGATCTCTTCCTGCGTCAGTTCGATCATTTCGATCTCCGCGACAGCGAAGTGAGCTTTATAACCCTTTCCGGACAGCGCGCTGAGCTGGCGATCCCACAGCTGACCTGGCTAAACGGGAAAGATCGCCACCGCGCCGAGGGGCAGGTGAATCTCTCCAGCCTGAACGGGCAGCACGGCGTTATGCAGGTGCGGATGGATCTGCGCGACGACAATGGCCTGCTGAACAACGGCAGGGTGTGGCTACAGGCGGACGATGTGGACGTGAAGCCGTGGCTGGGTGAGTGGCTACAGCAGAACATGCAGCTGGAAACCGCGCGCTTCAGCCTGGAAGGCTGGATGACCCTGACGAACGGGGCGTTCGCCAGCGGCGATATCTGGCTTAAGCAGGGGGGCGCGAGCTGGAAGGGGGAAAACCATCAGCATCAGCTTTCCGTCGATAACCTCACCGCACACGTGACGCAGGATAAAGGCGGCTGGCAGTTCGCTATTCCGGATACGCGCATCTCCATGGATAACAAACCCTGGCCGCGCGGCGCACTGACGCTGGCGTGGATGCCGGAGCAGGACGTCGGCGGGATAAACGGTAAACGCAGCGATGAGCTGCGTATCCGCGCCAGTAACCTGGATCTGACGGCGATCGAAGGGCTGCGTTCAATGGCCGCAAAACTCTCCCCGGAGCTGGGCGAAATCTGGCTGGCGACGCAGCCGAGCGGGCAGATAAACCGGCTGGCGCTGGATATTCCGCTCCAGGCCACGGAAAAGACGCGTTTTCAGGCGGCATGGAAAAATCTCGCATGGAAACAGTGGAAGCTGCTGCCGGGTGCCGAGCACTTCAGCGGTAAACTGGAAGGAAGCGTGGAAAACGGCAGGCTGACGGCAGAAATGCAGGAAGCAAAAATGCCGTACGAAACGGTCTTCCGTGCGCCACTGGAGATCGAAAAGGGAAACGCCACCCTCAACTGGCTGAAGAATGACAAAGGTTTTCAGCTCGATGGTCGCGATATTGATGTAAAAGCCAAAGCGGTACATGCCCGCGGTAATTTCCGTTATCTACAGCCTGAAGGCGATGAGCCGTGGCTGGGCATTCTGGCAGGCATCAGCACGGATGACGGTTCGCAGGCGTGGCGCTACTTCCCGGAAAACCTGATGGGGAAAGCGCTGGTAGACTATCTCAGCGGCGCCATTCAGGGCGGTCAGGCGGACAACGCCACGCTGGTCTACGGCGGCAATCCGCACCTGTTCCCGTATAAGCATAACGAAGGCCAGTTCCAGGTTCTGGTGCCGCTACGCAACGCCACCTATGCCTTCCAGCCGGACTGGCCCGCGCTGAAGAATCTGAATATCGAACTCAACTTCCTGAATGACGGCTTGTGGATGAAGACGGACAGCGTTGCGCTGGGCGGCGTAACGGCAAGCAACCTGACGGCAAACATCCCGGATTACTCCAAAGAGAAACTACTGATTGATGCGGATATTAATGGGCCGGGTAAAGCGGTTGGCCCATATTTTGAAGATACGCCGCTGGATGACTCCCTGGCGGCCACTCTCCAGCAGTTGCAGTTAGATGGTGATGTGAATGCTCGCTTACATCTGGATATCCCGCTCGACGGTGAAATGACCACCGCCAAAGGCGACGTTCGTCTGAACAATAACAGCCTCTATATCAAGCCGCTGGACAGCACGCTGAAAAACCTTAGCGGTCAGTTCAGCTTTGTTAACGGCAATCTGAAAAGTAAGCCGCTGAAAGCGACCTGGTTCAATCAACCCGTCAATATCGATTTCTCCACCACCGAGGGCGATAAAGCCTACCAGGTGGCGGTCAATATGGACGCGAACTGGCAGCCGTCACGCATGGATGTTCTGCCGAAGCCGATTGAGAATGCGGTGGACGGCGCGGTGTCATGGAATGGCAAGGTCGCCATCGACCTGCCTTATCATGCTGGTGCGCGCTATAACGTCGACATTACGGGCGATCTAAAAAACCTCAGTAGCCAGCTTCCCGCACCGCTGAACAAGAAAAGCGGTGAAGCACTGCCCGTCAACGTAAAGGTTGCGGGCAACCTCAACAGCTTTGATTTAACCGGAAACGCTGGCGGAACAAACCACTTCAACAGCCGCTGGCTGCTTAACCGCAAGCTGACGCTGGACAGGGCGATCTGGACGACGGACAGCCGTACCACGCCGCCGCTGCCGGAGCAGGCGGGCATTGAACTGAATCTCCCGCCGATGGATGGCGCAGAGTGGCTGGCACTGTTTCAGAAAGGTGTCGGGCAAAACGTCGATCAAACGGCGCAGTTCCCGCAGTCCATTACCTTGCGCACGCCTGCGCTGACGCTGGGTGGGCAGCAGTGGAACAACCTGAGTATTGTCTCCCGGCCGACGGTGAACGGCTCAAAGGTCGAGGCGCAGGGGCGTGAAATTAACGGTTCGTTGACGATGCGCGATAACGCGCCATGGCAGGCGGCTATCCGTTATCTCTATTACAACCCGACCTTTACGGCGTCTAAAACACAGTCGACAAGTACGTCTCCTTTCAGCAGCAGTGGAACGTCGCGCGTGGATTTCAGCAACTGGCCCGATCTCCAGCTGCGCTGCGCGGAGTGCTGGCTGTGGGGACAGAAATATGGCCGTATCGACGGTGATTTTGCTATTCAGGGCAATACGCTGAGCCTCTCTGGTGGGCTGGTGGATACCGGCTTTGGCCGCATGACCGCCGCTGGCGAGTGGGTGAACAAACCGGGTGAACAGCGCACCTCGCTGAAGGGCGATATTAAAGGCAACAAGCTGGACTCCGCGGCTAACTTCTTTGGGATCAGCACGCCGCTTCGCGGATCGTCCTTCGATGTGAATTACGATCTGCACTGGCGCGCGGCACCGTGGCAGCCGGACGTTGCCTCGCTGAACGGTATCCTCAGAACCCGTTTTGGTAAGGGACAAATTGCCGATGTTAGCACCGGTCATGCAGGGCAAATACTGCGCCTGCTGAGCTTTGACGCGCTGCTGCGCAAGCTGCGCTTCGATTTCAGCGATACCTTCAACGACGGTTTCTATTATGACTCCATTCGCGGAACGGCCTGGATCAAGGACGGCGTGATGCATACCGATGATACGCTGCTGGACGGCCTGGAAGCGGACATCGCCATGAAAGGATCAGTGAACCTCGTGCGCCGGGAGCTGGATATGGAAGCGGTTGTTGCCCCGGAAATCTCCGCTACAGTGGGTGTTGCTACCGCTTTTGTGGTCAATCCGATAATCGGCGCGGCGGTATTTGCCGCCAGCAAAGTGCTGGGGCCGCTCTGGAGCAAAGTCTCGATTCTGCGCTACCGCATTACCGGCCCAATCGATAAACCGCAGATTAATGAAGTGCTGCGCCAGCCGCGCAAAGAAGCACAGCAATGATTTGACGTGGGCAGGTAATTGCCTCACTCTCAATAATATTGATTTTATACCGCCACTGGCGGCAACGAACGAGTAGCAATACGATGAGTCTGAACCTGGTAAGTGAACATTTGCTCGCAGCGAACGGCCTGAGCCATCAGGACCTGTTCTCCATTCTTGGTCAACTGACCGAACGCCGCCTCGACTACGGCGATCTCTATTTCCAGTCGAGCTATCACGAATCCTGGGTTTTAGAAGACAGCATCATTAAAGATGGTTCTTATAACATTGACCAGGGCGTCGGCGTGCGCGCCGTCAGCGGCGAAAAAACCGGTTTTGCTTATGCAGACCAGATAAGCCTGGCCGCGCTGGAGCAGAGCGCGCAGGCGGCGCGAACCATTGTGCGCGATACCGGCGACGGTCGCGTGAAAACCCTGGGTGAAGTGCAGCACGCTGCGCTTTATACCAGCATAGATCCACTGCAAAGCATGAGCCGCGAAGAGAAGCTGGACATCCTGCGTCGTGTGGACAAAGTGGCTCGCGCGGCGGACAAACGCGTGCAGGAAGTCTCTGCCAGTCTGAGCGGGGTCTATGAGCTGATTCTGGTGGCGGCGACGGACGGTACGCTGGCCGCCGACGTGCGTCCGCTTGTGCGCCTCTCTATCAGCGTGCAGGTGGAAGACGACGGCAAGCGCGAGCGCGGCTCAAGCGGTGGCGGCGGTCGTTTTGGCTACGACTGGTTCCTCGGCGACGTTGACGGCGAAGCGCGCGCGGATGCGTGGGCAAAAGAAGCCGTGCGCATGGCGCTGGTCAACCTGTCTGCCGTGGCGGCACCTGCCGGTACGCTGCCGGTGGTTCTGGGCGCAGGCTGGCCTGGCGTGCTGCTGCACGAAGCGGTCGGTCACGGCCTGGAGGGGGATTTCAACCGTCGCGGGACGTCCGTATTCAGCGGTCAGATGGGGCAGCTTGTCTCCTCCGAGCTGTGTACCGTGGTGGATGATGGCACCATGCTCGACCGTCGCGGCTCGATTTCTATCGACGATGAAGGCACGCCGGGCCAGTACAACGTGCTGATCGAAAATGGCGTACTGAAAGGTTACATGCAGGACAAGCTTAACGCGCGTCTGATGGGCGTTGCGCCAACGGGTAACGGTCGTCGCGAATCCTACGCACACCTGCCGATGCCGCGCATGACCAACACCTACATGCTGCCGGGTAAATCCACGCCGCAGGAGATTATCGAATCCGTTGATTACGGGATCTTCGCGCCGAACTTTGGCGGCGGCCAGGTGGATATCACCTCCGGTAAATTTGTCTTCTCTACCTCAGAGGCGTATCTGATTGAGAAGGGCAAAGTGACCAAAGCGGTAAAAGGGGCGACGCTGATCGGATCCGGGATTGAAGCAATGCAGCAGATCTCCATGGTCGGTAACGATCTGAAGCTGGATAACGGCGTGGGCGTCTGCGGCAAAGAAGGTCAGAGCCTGCCGGTAGGTGTGGGCCAGCCAACCCTGAAGGTCGATAACCTGACGGTGGGCGGCACGGCGTAATTTTTTCATTTTCCCCTCACCCTAACCCTCTCCCCAACGGGGAGAGGGGACTGCTCCGTGCCGTCTTTTCTCCCTCGCCCCTTTGGGGAGAGGGCCGGGGTGAGGGGGGAGGCCTACTCTTTCCTTCTTCCCCGCATCCCCTGAAACAGCTCTGCCACTTCCACAAAATAGTCCGTCAGATAGTTAATACAGACCTGCACCTTCAGCGGCAGCTTGTCCTTTTCGGTATAGAGCGCGTACACCGGGCGCGGATCCGACTGGTAGCGCGGGAAGAGGATCTCCAGTTCGCCGCTGTTGATCTCGTTGATCACCCACATCAGCGGCACGTAGGCGATCCCGGCCCCGGCCACCAGCCAGCGTGAGATGGTCATCGGATCGTTGGTCACGAAACGGCCTTCAGGCAGCAGTTTGGTGGAAAGCCCTTCTGGCGCGATCAATTCAAATTCGTTATCTGGGCGAACGCTGTATTCCAGCCACGAGTGGTTGCTCAGGTCGGCAGGTTTTTCCGGTACGCCATACTGTGCCAGATAGCTTTTCGAAGCGCAGACCACCATCGGCATGCTGCCCAGTCGACGCGAGAACAGGCTCGAGTCCTGCAATGCGCCAACGCGGATCACCACGTCTAACCCATCGGCAATCAGATCCGGTGCTGGAATACCCGTTACCAGATTAACGGTTAAACCGGGATACTCTTTCAGCATTTCCGCCGTCATGGCAGCGAGAACATTTTGTGCCATAGTTGAAGAACACCCGATACGCAGCGTGCCGATAGGCGTGTTGTTAAAGGCGTAGAGCTGCTCGTGAACATCCTGCACTTCATGCAGCATTCGACGGCAGCCCTGATAGTAAATTTTACCCGCTTCCGTCAGCCCAATGCTGCGGGTGCTGCGGTTGAGCAGCTTCACCTGGAGCTCATCTTCCAGTTTTGACACTGTCTGGCTAATGGATGAGACGCTCATTTGTAGCTGACGTGCTGCGGCGGTAAAAGAGCCTTGCTCAACCACTTTCGCAAAGACGGACATGCGTTTTAGACGTTCCATTATTCACTCTGGCTTAAAAGTGATTTAGATCACATATGATAGATAACAGCATAACAGTTACGTTAATATATTATTAATTACATAACGGCTGCGCCACTCTCGCCCGGCAATTCATGCTCTCCTGCGGCGGCGTGAGCTTAATAATCCAGTAACCTGCATCTCTTTAATCAAGGTCAACATGAGTCTGTTTCCCGTTATCGTGGTGTTCGGTCTGTCGTTCCCACCGATATTTTTCGAGCTTCTTTTATCACTGGCGATCTTCTGGCTGGTGCGCAAGGTGCTGGTCCCTACCGGGATTTATGATTTCGTCTGGCATCCTGCATTGTTTAATACCGCGCTGTATTGCTGCCTGTTCTATTTAATATCGCGCATGTTTGTCTGAGGTTGATGTGAAAACGCTAACAAGAAAAATCTCCCGCACTGCCATCACTATGGCGCTGGTCATCCTGGCGTTCATCGCTATTTTTCGCGCCTGGGTTTATTACACCGAATCCCCGTGGACGCGCGATGCGCGTTTCAGCGCGGAGGTGGTCGCGATAGCGCCCGATGTCGCCGGTCTCATTACGGCGGTCAATGTCCACGATAACCAGCTGGTGAAAAAAGATCAGGTACTGTTCACTATCGACCAGCCGCGCTATCAAAAAGCGCTGGAAGAAGCGGAAGCCGACGTAGCGTATTACAACGCGCTGGCCGCTGAAAAACGCCGTGAAGCAGGACGTCGTAACAAGCTGGGCATCCAGGCCATGTCCCGGGAAGAGATTGATCAGTCCAATAACGTGCTGCAAACCGTGCTGCATCAGCTGGCAAAAGCGCAGGCGACGCGCGATCTGGCGAAGCTCGATCTGGAACGTACCGTTATCCGCGCCCCGTCCGATGGCTGGGTAACCAACCTCAACGTCTATGCGGGTGAGTTTATCACGCGCGGCTCTACGGCCGTGGCGCTGGTGAAACAGAACTCTTTCTACGTCCTCGCCTATATGGAAGAGACCAAGCTGGAAGGCGTGCGTCCGGGCTATCGCGCCGAAATCACGCCGCTCGGCAGCAACCGGGTCCTGAAAGGAACCGTGGACAGCGTGGCCGCGGGGGTGACCAACGCCAGCAGTACCAATGATTCAAAAGGGATGGCGACCGTCGATTCTAACCTCGAGTGGGTTCGTCTGGCGCAGCGCGTACCGGTACGCATTCGTCTGGATGAGCAGCAGAGCAACCTCTGGCCCGCAGGCACCACGGCGACGGTAGTGATCACCGGTGAAAAAGACCGTGATGCCAGCCAGGATTCTATCTTCCGTCAAATCGCCCATCGCCTGCGCGAGTTTGGTTGATCGCTATGGGCATTTTTTCCATCGCCAGCCAGCACATCCGCTTCGCCGTGAAGCTGGCATGCGCCATTGTGCTGGCGCTGTTTGTTGGCTTCCATTTCCAGCTTGAAACGCCGCGCTGGGCTGTTCTGACCGCCGCGATCGTCGCCGCCGGTCCTGCCTTCGCGGCGGGTGGCGAGCCTTACTCCGGGGCAATTCGCTATCGCGGGATGCTGCGTATTATCGGCACCTTTATCGGCTGTTTCGCCGCCCTGACCATTATCATCCTGATGATCCGCACGCCGCTGCTGATGCTGATTGTATGCTGTATCTGGGCGGGTTTTTGCACCTGGGTCTCTTCGCTGGTGAAGGTGGAGAACTCGTATGCCTGGGGCCTGGCGGGATATACCGCGCTGATTATTATCATCACCATTCAGAGTGAACCGCTGCTTGCTCCGCAGTTCGCCGTGGAACGTTGCAGCGAGATTGTCATTGGTATCGTCTGCGCGATTGTCGCCGATCTGCTCTTCTCTCCGCGATCCATCAAGCAGGAAGTCGATCGTGAGCTGGACGCGCTGATTGTTGCCCAGTACCAGCTCATGCAGCTGTGCATTAAGCACGGCGACAGCGAAGAGGTCGACAAGGCCTGGAGCGCGCTGGTGCGCCGCACGCAGGCGCTGGAAGGGATGCGCAGTAATCTCAATATGGAGTCTTCCCGCTGGGAGCGTGCCAATCGTCGTCTGAAAGCGATCAATACCGTCTCGTTAACGCTGATCACCCAGGCGTGTGAAACCTACCTGATTCAGAACACTCGCCCCGAAGTGGTAACGGATACCTTCCGCGAACTGTTTGATGAGCCTGTGGAGACGGTGCAGGACGTGCATCGACAGCTTAAACGCATGCGTCGTGTGATTGCCTGGACGGGCGAACGGGATACGCCAGTCACCATTTATACCTGGGTTGGCGCCGCAACGCGCTACCTGCTTCTGAAACGCGGCGTGATTAGCAACACCAAAATCAGTGCGGCGGAAGAAGAGGTGTTACAGGGCGAAGTGGTGATCAAACCGGAATCCGCCGAGCGTCATCATGCGATGGTTAACTTCTGGCGTACCACCCTGGCCTGTATACTCGGCACGCTGTTCTGGCTGTGGACCGGCTGGACGTCCGGCAGCGGCGCGATGGTGATGATTGCCGTCGTTACCGCGCTGGCGATGCGTCTGCCCAACCCGCGCATGGTCGCTATTGATTTTCTGTACGGCACCATTGCGGCGTTACCCATTGGCGCGCTCTACTTCCTGGTAATCATCCCCTCAACGCAGCAAAGCATGCTTTTGCTCTGTATCAGCCTGGCGGTGATGGCGTTCTTTATCGGGATTGAGGTACAAAAACGCCGTCTGGGATCGTTAGGTGCGCTGGCGAGTACGATTAACATCCTCGTGCTGGATAACCCGATGACCTTCCATTTCAGCCAGTTCCTGGATAGCGCATTAGGCCAGCTGGTGGGCTGTTTCCTGGCGATGATGGTGATCCTGCTGGTGCGGGATAACTCTCAGGCGCGGACAGGGCGCGTGCTGCTCAATCAGTTTGTGTCGGCCGCCGTATCGTCCTTGACCACCAACACCGCGCGGCGCAAGCAGAACCACCTTCCGGCCCTTTACCAGCAACTGTTCCTGCTGTTGAATAAATTCCCGGGCGATGTCGCTCGCTTCCGTCTGGCGTTAACCATGATTATCGCGCACCAGCGTCTGCGGAACGCGCCAGTGCCGATCAACGACGATTTGTCCGCTTTCCACCGCCAGCTACGGCGAACGGCGGACCATGTGATATCGGCATCCAGTGATGACAAACGTCGCCGCTACTTTAAGCAACTGCTGGAGGAGCTGGATATCTACCAGGAGAAACTGCGAGTCTGGGAAGCCCCGCCGCAGGTTACCGAGCCGGTAGAGCGGCTGGTGTTTATGCTGCACCGCTACCAGAATGCGCTGACAGACAGCTAACGAAGAGAAAACCGACGCCAAAAGCGTCGGTTTTTTTGTGGCTATACTTATTCTTGCAGGTTCAAACATTCAGGAAGGGAGGACACATGACAACCCAGGCTCTTCAGGACAGTATTCTTTTTCAGACCGGGTATCTGGTTAACGGTATCTGGAAAACACTCGACACCACGTTTGATGTGCTAAACCCGGCCACGGGCGAGGTGGTTGCGAAAGTGGCGAAAGCAGGGAAAGCCGAAACCGAAGAGGCCATTGCGGCCGCGACGAAAGCCTTTCCCGCATGGCGCGCAAAAACGGCAAAAGAGCGTTCCACGATCCTCTATCGCTGGTATGAACTGATTATCGAGAACAAAAGCTGGCTCGGGCGGCTGATGACCACCGAGCAGGGCAAGCCGCTGAAAGAGGCTGAGGGCGAGGTGGACTACGCTGCCAGCTTTATTCAGTGGTTTGCGGAGCAGGCCAAGCGCGCTAACGGTGAAATCATTCCTCCGGTTAAACCCGGCTCCCGTATTCTGGCCACTCGTGAACCTGTTGGGGTGGTTGCTGCTATCACGCCATGGAATTTCCCGATGGCTATGCTCACCCGTAAGCTCGGCCCGGCGCTGGCAGCAGGATGTACCGGCGTCATCAAGCCTGCAAACAACACGCCGCTGAGCGCCTTTGCGCTGCTGACGCTGGCGAAGCAGGCCGGTGTGCCGGATGGTGTGCTGAATGCGGTCGCGGGGAGCACCTCAGAAATTAGTGACGCCATTATGGCCAGCCATGACGTGCGCAAAATCTCGTTTACGGGGTCAACCGCCGTCGGGAAAACGCTGGTTCGCAATTCCGCTGAGACCATGAAAAAGGTATCGATGGAGCTGGGCGGCAATGCGCCGTATATCGTTTTCGAGGACGCGGATATTGAGGCCGCCGTCAAAGGCGCCATCGCCAATAAATTCCGTAACGCCGGGCAGGTCTGCGTCAGCGTAAACCGTTTCTATATTCAGGAGACGGTCTATGACAAGTTTGTCAATCAGCTTGCCGATGCGGTGAAGGCGCTGAAGGTGGGTAACGGTCTGGACGAGGGCGTCGTTGTCGGCCCGCTGATTGAGCCTTCGGCTGTCGAGAAAGTCCGTGAGCACGTCGAAGATGCGGTAGCGAAGGGGGCCACGGTGCTGGCTGGGGGTAAACCGCACGAACTTGGCGGCAACTTCTGGATGCCAACCGTACTCGGTGACTGCCATGAAGGCATGAAGCTGGCAGAAGAAGAGACCTTTGGTCCCGTTGCCGCCTGCTTCCGCTTCACGTCGGAAGACGAAGTGGTTATGCGCGCTAACAATACGCCTTACGGGCTGGCGGCCTACTTTTATACCCAGAATCTCTCGCGCGTGTTCCGCGTCTCACAGGCCATTGAGAGCGGCATGATCGGAATTAATGAATGTGCGGTCTCGACCGAGCTGGGTCCGTTTGGGGGCGTAAAAGAGTCCGGGCTGGGACGCGAGGGGTCTGTGCTGGGGCTGGAGGAGTTTCTGGAAGTTAAAACCCTGCATATCGGGGGCTTATAATAGACAGGGCGGCATCTGCCGCCCGCCTGTACCGGGTGGCTGGCAATGAAAATTTATACCTTTGATTTTGACGAAATTGATAGTCAGGAAGACTTCTACCGCGAGTTTATCCGGGCGTTCGACCTGGAGCGGGGCAGCGTAAACAATCTTGATATGCTGTGGGATGTGGTTACCGGCGACAGGCTGCCGTTACCGCTGGAGATCGAATTTACCCATCTGCCTGAAAAACTGCGCAGACGCTTTGGCGCATTGATTTTATTGTTTGATGAAGCGGAGGAGGAGCTGGAAGGGCAACTGCGTTTCAACGTGCGCCAGTGATAAAAAAGCCCCTGACCGGGAGGTCAGGGGCAAGTCGTATGATGAGATACGACGAGGGTTTATTTGTACAGTTCTGCGGTAGCGTGCCAGTGGTCGCCACTGCGCGCTTCGATGATGCGATAAGATGACGCACCCTGTTCTTCCGCTTTTTTGTTCAGCATTTCGTGCATGTCCATCGGAGAAGTACCGATGGCACCAACAGAAACGGTCCCGATAGCCTGACGGGATTGTGCCTGTTCGGCGTTAATAGTGTCGGCTGCAAACGCACCGAATGACAGGACTGACAGTACGCTCAGGGCAGCTACAGTGGTTTTAATTTTCATGATTATTTACCTCGTCAATTATTTTACTGGGGTCTTTGTTCTGTGACCCTCATCACAAAATCAAGTATACACTAATCACGCAAAAAATTAATACCAGACTAATGGTTTCGCCTGTTATTACGTGTTAAAAACATCATTTTTTATAACGGGAATGAATAAAAAAGGGCGTTACTCTGCAGGTGTTATGATTTTTTATTATGTAAATCAATTGGATAGGTGGCTTTGATTTTTAGTGCGATTTTACGGCAGCTCATTCACTGAATGAATGTTAACAGGCGGTAAAAAGCACTATTTGCAAAAGCAGCAGGCAGAGAAAAGCAGGGTAAAACGAGGCGGCCGCAGAATGATCCCCGCAGCCAGGCGCTACGGGGCAGAAGATTACAGCTCCTGTTCGAACAGGACCAGAATCGCTTCGTAGAGGTCTTTCACCGAGAAACCATTTGCCGGGGTCGTAAAAATGGTGTCATCGCCGGCGATGGTCCCGAGGATCCCCTCTGCTTTACCCAGCGAGTCCAGCAGGCGGGCAATCAGCTGGGCTGCACCCGGGCTGGTGTGGATCACGACCACGGCATCGTTATAGTCAATGTCCAGAACCAGGTTTTTCAGCGGGCTGGAGGTCGTTGGCACGCCAAGTTCAGCAGGCAGGCAATAAACCATCTCCATTTTGGCGTTGCGCGTACGCACTGCACCAAACTTGGTTAACATGCGGGAGACCTTCGACTGGTTGATGTTGTCGAAGCCTTGCTCCTGCAACGCCTGAACAATTTCTCCCTGAGAACTGAATTTCTCTTCTTTGAGTAGCGCTTTAAACGCTTTCACTAATTCTTCTTGCTTAGACGAGCTTCGCATAAGTCACCCGGAATATGACGATAGAAACAACATTATTATGCATGTGGATGAATTTTTATGCAAATTATCTACCTGGCACCAGGCTGAAATAATGTTATGAAAGGGAGAGATTTTATCAGATTTCGTTATCAGAAAACATGCCTGGGTCACGCCGCGCAAATAAGCTTAAAAGTAAATTAAATGTTATCAAAATGATGTTGTTTTGGTGGCGTGGCAGGGTGTATTGTAACCCCCTCTTAATTCGTTGTTGCCCACAGCCTGATAGTATTCGGGTGAAGGTCAAAGACGTGCGACCTCAAATTCTTTAGCGATGAAAATTGTAATTAATGACGTGCTGAATTATGGTCGCCGCAACGGAGTTACAGATACTTAAGTTAACCATAATAAGGAGTTTAGGATGAAAGTCGCAGTCCTCGGCGCTGCTGGTGGTATCGGCCAGGCGCTTGCCCTACTACTGAAAACCCAACTGCCTTCAGGCTCAGAACTCTCCCTGTACGATATTGCTCCGGTAACCCCAGGTGTGGCGGTTGACCTGAGCCACATCCCGACAGCTGTGAAAATCAAAGGCTTCTCCGGTGAAGATGCGCGTCCTGCGTTGCAGGGTGCCGATGTGGTGCTGATCTCCGCGGGTGTTGCACGTAAACCGGGTATGGATCGTTCAGACCTGTTCAACGTCAACGCGGGCATCGTGAAAAACCTGGTTCAGCAGATCGCTGAAACCTGCCCGAAAGCGTGCATCGGTATCATCACCAACCCGGTGAACACCACCGTTGCCATCGCAGCAGAAGTGCTGAAGAAAGCGGGCGTTTACGACAAGAACAAACTGTTCGGCGTAACTACGCTGGATATCATCCGTTCCAATACCTTCGTGGCTGAGCTGAAAGGCAAGCAGCCAACGGAAGTGGAAGTGCCGGTTATCGGCGGACACTCTGGCGTGACCATCCTGCCTCTGCTGTCGCAGATCCCGGGCGTGAGCTTCACCGAGCAGGAAGTGGCTGACCTGACCAAACGTATTCAGAATGCAGGCACCGAAGTGGTGGAAGCGAAGGCGGGTGGCGGTTCTGCAACCCTGTCTATGGGCCAGGCGGCGGCGCGTTTCGGCCTGTCTCTGGTTCGCGCGCTGCAGGGCGAGAAAAACGTGGTTGAATGCGCTTACGTAGAAGGCGACGGTGAACACGCGCGCTTCTTCTCTCAGCCGCTGCTGCTGGGTAAAAACGGCGTTGAAGAGCGTAAGTCTATCGGCACGCTGAGCGCGTTTGAGCAAAACGCGATGGAAGGCATGCTGGATACGCTGAAGAAAGACATCACGCTGGGCGAAGAGTTCGTTAACAAGTGATCTTGTCCCGGTAAAAAAAACGGAGCGCTAAGCTCCGTTTTTTTATGCCCGTCAGTTAGTGGCCGGGTATTCCTGGATGGTGACCTGAATCGTGAGCTTCTTGTCATTACGCATGACTTCTACGGGGATGATAGAGCCCGGTCGAATTTCCGCCACCTGGTCCATCGTTTCAAGCGCAGAGACCGCCGGCGTGCCGTTGACGGAAAGAATAACGTCGTTCACCTGGATACCTGCATTGGCCGCCGGGCCGCCAGGTGCCACTTCGTTGACCACAATCCCCTGGATCTGATCGATACCACCGCCCTGCGTATGCATCGGCGCGATTTCACGCCCGCCAATACCGATGTAGCCACGGATCACGCGGCCATCGCGGATCAGCTTGTCCATGATCTTGGTCGCCAGCTGGAACGGAATGGCAAAGCCAATCCCCTCCGGTGTTTCGCCATCGTTGCTCTTGTCGAAGGAGAGGGTGTTAATGCCCATCAGTTCGCCCAGAGAGTTCACCAGCGCACCGCCGGAGTTACCGTGGTTGATCGAGGCATCGGTTTGCAGGAAGTTCTGCCGCCCTGACGGGTTCAGTCCAATTCGACCTGTCGCGCTGATGATCCCCTGAGTGATGGTCTGGCCCAGGTTGTACGGGTTACCGATCGCCAGCACCACATCGCCGATATGCGGCGTTCGTTTGCGATTAATCGGGATAGTCGGCAGACCGCCCGTGGCGTTGATCTTCAGCACCGCCAGATCGGTCAGGCTGTCCGACCCCACCAGCAGGGCTTCAAACACGCGGCCATCCTGCAAGGCGACGATAATCTGGTCGGCATCGTTGATCACGTGTTTATTGGTGATGATGTAACCCCGGTCATCCATGATCACACCGGAACCAAGCGTGCGGATCTCCAGCTGGTTATGAGCGGAACTGTTAAGCCCGCGGTTATAGACGTTAACCACGGCGGGGGCGGCACGGCGTACCGCCTGATTGTACGTTGCAGGCGTTTCATCCGTGCTGTCGAACTGAGGAGCCGACAGTTTGTTGAACTGGCGTAAAGATGGCATAGCCACCAGCAGCAGACCGGCAACGATCAAACCAATGACAATTGAACGAAAGAGCTTTAAAAGCATGATGCGTGTGTCGTTAAAAAAGGAACGGTTTGCAGCATAACATGAGTTATCCGGACATCACACGCAGCGGCGATGCCCGGAGTCGCAAATGGTTAACGCAGTAAAATGTAGAGGGTGTCGTTGCCACGGATAATTTGCAGGGCAATGACCGCCGGTTTACTCTCCAGCACCTTACGCATTTCGGCAATAGACTGCACGCGAGTGCGGTTCACGCCCACGATCACGTCGTCCTGATGTAAACCTGCCTGCGCGGCCGGGCTGCTCTTCTCAACGGCAGTGACAGAAATGCCTTTCGTGCCGTCTTTAAGCTGACCGTCGCTCAGCGTTGCGCCCTGTAGCGCCGGGGAGATCTGTTCTGCACTGGCGGAAGAAGAGGTGCTCTTGTCCAGTGTCACCTCCACGGTCAGCGGTTTGCCCTCGCGGATCAGGCCCAGCTTCACTTTAGCGCCAGGCTCCGTGGTGGCAATACGCGAACGTAATTCAGCGAAGCTGCTCAGCGGTTTATCGTTCAGGCTGACAATAACGTCACCGGATTTCACGCCCGCTTTCGCAGAGCCTGAGTTGGGCAGCACTTCGCTGACAAACGCCCCGCGCTGGACGTTGAGCTTAAAGGCTTTGGCGATATCGGCGCTCATCTCCATGCCTTTAATGCCCAGCAGCCCGCGCTTAACCTCGCCAAACTGTATCAGCTGTTGAGACAGGGTTTTCGCCATGTTACTCGGAATGGCAAAACCAATCCCGATGCTGCCGCCGCCTGGTGCGAGGATAGCGGTATTAATGCCGATCAGTTCGCCGTTCAGGTTAAGCAGCGCACCGCCGGAGTTGCCCCGGTTGATGGAGGCATCGGTCTGGATGAAATTTTCCAGCCCTTCGAGATTCAGGCCGCTGCGCCCCAGGGCAGAGACAATCCCGGAGGTGGCGGTCTGCCCTAAACCGAACGGATTACCGACCGCGACGGCAAAATCACCCACGCGCAGCTTATCGGAATCGGCGATGGCGATCTGGGTCAGGTTGCTGGGGTTTTGCACCTGTAGCAGGGCGATATCACTCTGATCGTCACCGCCGATCAGTTTGGCGTCAAACTCCCGGCCATCGTTCAGCTGAACGCTGATTTTATCAGCCTGGCTGATCACGTGGTTATTGGTCAGGATATAGCCTTTGGCCGCGTCGATAATCACGCCCGAACCAAGGCCTTCAAACGGCTGAGCCTGCTGATCCGGCGCCTCTTCGCCAAAATATTTCTTCAGCTCTTCGGGAATACGCTGGCTTTGGCGTGCCGTCCCTTCCACCTGAACGCTGACTACCGCAGGCAGGACTTTTTCAAGCATCGGCGCAAGGCTGGGAATGGCTTCTTGTCCTGGCACCTGCGAAGGTAGTGCCGCACTGGCGGGGAAGGACGCCGAGAGAGATAACCCGACACTTAACGCTAAGGCGCTCAACAGCTGGTTTTTTTTCTTCATCGATGCTGACTCTCGTATCCTGGAATGAAAAAGAACGGCCCCAAAAACATCTTGATGTTATTGAATTTTCAACCGCTGAACAATGAGGTGTTTGACTAAATAATAGCTGGGGACGGGAAGAAAGGACGGGCGCATAAGGTGCGCCCGTAAAATTTATTCAGGTTGTGCGATTAATCGCGTTTTACGCCACCGCGCAGCAGGCCGGACGCGCCGTCTGAATAGTCGCGTGGCATCTGAACCGGTGCCTGATCGTTACCGGCCTCAGAGTCCGCCAGACGATTGCGGAAGGGGTTGCTCTCCGCGGTCATTTCCGGCAGCAGGCTGCTGGAGCTTTTCGCCATGTGCTGGTAGAGCTGGCGATAATCTGTCGCCATGTTGTCCAGCAGCTCAGCGCTACGGGCAAAGTGGCTGACCAGCTCTTCGCGGTATTCTTCCAGTTCGGCTTTGTTCTTTTCCAGTTCGTATTGCAGTGACTGCTGCTGACGCAATTTGCGGTTACCGAAACGCATGGCCACAGCACCAATGATGATGCCGACGACTAAACCGATTAGCGCATATTCCCAGGTCATGAACTTCTCCCGTTGTCTTGTTGTTCCGTAGGGTGTTGGCTCGGCTCCTGCCTGTGCCTGATTATGCCACTATAACCGCTATTTCCGCAGAAGTGGAATCCTGACGTATCATCGCGTAGTGTAGAACGGCCTTTTTTTCATCAGCCACGCGCGCTGATGAGGTTTAACTAAAGGAATAACAATAACATCATGCAAAACCTGTCCCCATCATCGCGTTACCAACTCGCCCTGAGTGAGGGCACACACCAGCCGGATGATGTCCAGCGTGAAGCGGTAAACCGCCTGGACACGATTTACCAGGAGCTTCTGGCGAAACCCGCCGATGCGGTGCAGAGCAGTGGGCTGAAGGCGGCATTCGGCCGTTTACTGGGCAAAAAAGAGCCCACGGTAAACGCACCGGTTCGTGGCTTATATATGTGGGGCGGCGTTGGGCGGGGTAAGACCTGGCTGATGGACATGTTCTACCAGAGCCTGCCCGGCACGCGTAAGCAGCGTCTGCACTTTCACCGTTTTATGCTGCGGGTTCATGAGGAGTTGACGGCGCTCCAGGGCGAAACCGACCCGCTGGAAATCGTGGCGGACCGCTTCAAGGCGGAAACGGACGTACTCTGCTTCGACGAATTCTTTGTTTCCGATATTACGGACGCGATGCTGCTGGGGGGGCTGATGAAAGCGCTGTTTGCGCGTGGGATCACCCTGGTGGCGACCTCAAATATCCCGCCGGATGAGCTTTATCGCAACGGTCTCCAGCGGGCGCGTTTCCTGCCAGCCATAGATGCCATTAAGCAGTACTGCGACATCATGAATGTCGACGCTGGCGTCGACTATCGTTTGCGCACGCTGACGCAGGCGCACCTGTGGCTTTCACCGCTGAATGCCGACACATCCCGCGAGATGGATAAACTCTGGCTGGCGCTGGCAGGGGCGCCGCAGGATAACGCGCCAGCGCTGGAGATTAATCATCGTCCGTTGCCGACGCTTGGCGTAGAGAACCAGACGCTGGCCGTCTCGTTTGCAACGCTCTGCGTGGACGCCCGCAGCCAGCATGACTACATTGCGCTTTCGCGACTGTTCCATACCGTTATGTTATGGGATGTGCCCGTCATGACCCCTCTCATGGAGAGCGAAGCGCGCCGCTTCATCGCGCTGGTGGACGAGTTTTATGAGCGCCACGTCAAGCTGGTAGTCAGTGCCGAGGTGCCTTTATATGAGATCTATCAGGGCGAGCGCCTGAAGTTTGAGTTCCAGCGCTGCCTGTCGCGCCTGCAAGAGATGCAGAGCGAAGAGTACCTTAAGCGTGAGCATATGCCATAAATGCTACCCTCTCCCCGTGGGAGAGGGGCTGTGGGTAAGGGCACCAGGCCTTAACAAACGCTACCCTCTCCCTGTGGGAGAGGGGCTGTAGGTAAGGGCGCCAGGCCTTAACAAACGCTACCCTCTCCCTGTGGGAGAGGGGCTGGGGGTGAGGGCACCAGACCGCACAATACGCAACCCCGAAAAACCCATCCCAAATCACATTTAAGGGTCGATCTTTGACCTCAACTTCTCTATAATCTTGCGACCCCACGTTACGAGAAGGTTTTTTTCCCGAAACTTTCTATGTGTCGGCATGTGCTATTCGAAGGGGTAGGTTTGCCGGACTTTGTCGTGTGAACCTCAACTGACTAAACGTTTGGGTGTTCACCAACGTGTAACTTATTATTTGGGTAAGCTTTTAATGAAAACTTTTACAGCTAAACCAGAAACCGTACAGCGCGACTGGTATGTTGTTGACGCGACCGGTAAAACTCTGGGCCGTCTGGCTACTGAACTGGCTCGTCGCCTGCGCGGTAAGCATAAAGCGGAATATACTCCGCACGTTGATACCGGTGATTACATCATCGTTCTGAACGCTGACAAAGTTGCTGTTACCGGCAACAAGCGTACTGACAAAATGTACTACCACCACACCGGCCACATCGGTGGTATCAAAGAAGCGACCTTTGAAGAGATGATTGCCCGCCGTCCTGAGCGTGTGATTGAAATCGCGGTTAAAGGCATGCTGCCAAAAGGCCCGCTGGGTCGTGCTATGTTCCGTAAACTGAAAGTTTACGCAGGCAACGAGCACAACCACGCGGCACAGCAACCGCAAGTTCTTGACATCTAATCGGGATTATAGGCAATGGCTGAAAATCAATACTACGGCACTGGTCGCCGCAAAAGTTCCGCAGCTCGCGTTTTCATTAAACCGGGCAGTGGTAAAATCGTAATTAACCAGCGTTCTCTGGAACAATACTTCGGTCGCGAAACTGCCCGCATGGTAGTTCGCCAGCCGCTGGAACTGGTTGATATGGTAGAAAAACTGGATCTGTACATCACCGTTAAAGGTGGTGGTATCTCCGGTCAGGCAGGTGCGATCCGTCACGGTATCACCCGCGCGCTGATGGAGTACGACGAATCCCTGCGTTCTGAACTGCGTAAAGCTGGCTTCGTTACTCGTGACGCTCGTCAGGTTGAACGTAAGAAAGTGGGTCTGCGTAAAGCACGTCGTCGTCCACAGTTCTCCAAACGTTAATCTATTCTGCTTACGCAGAACGATTGGCGAAAAACCCGCTTCGGCGGGTTTTTTTATGGATAATGCGCAGGTTATCCACAGTAACATTTCATATATCTTCTCTTTTTCCACATTTCCGGCATCCCCTCACCACAAAGCCATCAAAATCTGGTAAACTATCATCCAATTTTATGCCCAAATATCGGTGAATACTCGATTTTTGTTCGATTCTTGAACAATGTGTTTTCTCTGGGATGGGCGATACATCATCTGGCTGGCCCCGTTGGGCTGGTAGCAGTAAAAATTCTGAATATACCTGGAGGTTTTCATGGCTGTCGCTGCCAACAAACGTTCGGTAATGACGCTGTTTTCTGGTCCTACTGACATTTATAGCCATCAGGTTCGTATCGTGCTGGCCGAGAAGGGTGTCAGTTTTGAGATCGAGCATGTGGAAAAGGATAACCCGCCTCAGGATCTGATCGATCTCAACCCGAGCCAAAGCGTACCGACGCTGGTGGATCGCGAGCTGACCCTGTGGGAATCCCGTATCATTATGGAATACCTGGATGAGCGTTTCCCGCATCCGCCGCTGATGCCTGTTTACCCTGTTGCGCGTGGTGAAAGCCGCCTGTACATGCAGCGTATCGAGAAAGACTGGTACTCGCTGATGAACGTTATCGTTAACGGTTCCTCTTCAGAAGCGGATGCTGCGCGTAAACAGCTGCGTGAAGAGCTGCTGGCGATTGCGCCGGTATTTGGTCAAAAACCTTTCTTCCTGAGCGATGAGTTCAGCCTGGTAGATTGCTACCTGGCACCGCTGCTGTGGCGCCTGCCAACCCTGGGCGTAGAATTCAGCGGTCCTGGCGCGAAAGAGCTGAAAGGCTACATGACTCGCGTATTCGAACGCGACTCTTTCCTGGCATCCTTAACTGAACCGGAGCGCGAAATGCGTCTCGGCCGAGGCTAATGACTGTGGAAATGTCACAACTTTCACCACGCCGTCCGTATCTGCTGCGCGCCTTCTATGAATGGCTGCTGGATAACCAGCTCACGCCGCACCTGGTTGTGGATGTGACGTTGCCGGGCGTGCAGGTTCCAATGGAATACGCACGCGACGGACAGATTGTACTGAATATTGCGCCACGTGCAGTGGGTAACCTGGAACTGGCGAACGACGAAGTGCGCTTTAATGCGCGTTTCGGCGGCGTGCCGCGTCAGGTTTCCGTTCCGCTGGCTGCGGTTCTGGCTATCTACGCCCGTGAAAACGGTGCAGGTACCATGTTCGAACCGGAAGCGGCTTATGATGAAGAGGTCGCCAGCCTGAACGATGATGGGACATCCGATGAACGTGAAAGCGACACGGTAATGTCTGTGATTGATGGCGATAAACCCGATCATCACGACGACAATGACCCTGATGACGATCCGCCTCCGCGCGGTGGTCGTCCGGCACTACGTGTCGTCAAATAAACTTCATAAAGCACAATATTTTTCCGAACCTGCACAACTGTGCAGGTTTTTTTATTTTCTGCATAAAATTACTCTCTAAAAAACTTGTGTCTTTGCAAAAGATATAGGTCTATTAATTGGCATGGGATTAATCTTGTTGGGTTATTTTCTGTAGGACAGTTAAATTTATCTTCAATAATGTTTTATTTTAATTTGATTGTATCCGATATCACCCTGTGAAAATATATATGTGCGTTAACAAAAACGGATTTTCTTTTAAGGACAAATTATGAATATCACTTTTAAAAAATTATTTTCATCTGCTGCTATTTGTGCAGCCCTCGCCATGTCAAATGCACACGCTGCTAATGATGTGACGTTGAAAGTTATTGGTAATATCGTTCCTGGTTCCTGCGTACCCTCACTGCCAAACGGTGGAGTGGTAGATTATGGCACAATGCCAGCTTCTACCATCAATCCAACTGGCACGGCGAATACACTGGTTCAGTTGGGGGCTAAAAGTATTACTCTCACTATTACCTGTGACAGCGATACCAGCGTTGGGGTGACTTCTACGGATAACCGCCATGATACTCGTGTGGGCCTGGGGAGCGCCGCTTATATTGAAAATGGTTTTTTCGATAATGTAAATGCTAACGCTTCAGGAAACGCCTATGGCTTGGGTAAAACGAGTGCGGGTGTGAATATTGGCTCCTATGTCATTGCAGCAGATCCCGTTAATACAACAACAGATGGTGTTGTCGCTGATCTCATTGCAGCCACAGGTACCGATACATCAAATTATACCTGGGTAAAATCCAGTACGGGTGCTTTTGCACCAGTTAACAGTGGCACAGGCCAGACACGTGTCTTTACGGCTGCTGCATCGGGAACCACCACACCAAAAGCTTTTAAAGTTATGAATATGCCGTTACGCATTACAACTGCGCTTCAGGACAACACTGTATTGGGTACAGGCGATACTATCACGCTTGACGGTAATGCCACGCTGAGCCTTGTTTATCTTTGATATTCGTTATTGCTAAATGCTGTAGAAAATAAATCGGGAAATGAAAATAATGGAATTTAAAAAAGTACTCTCGGCAGCAACCGTCGCCGTAGCCTTCGGTTTATCCGCTTTTGCTGCCCAGGCCGCTAACGATGTTACGCTGAAAGTTGTCGGTACGATTAACCCGGCTGCATGTACGCCGACCCTGCCTGATGGCGGCGTTGTAGATTATGGAACGGTACTGAACCAAAATATTGCACCGACCGGTGCGACAAACAAGCTGGTACAATTGGGGCAGAAAAGCATCACGCTAAATATCAGTTGCGAAAGCAACATGAGCGTTGCTTTTACCTCCACCGATAACCGCCTGGACAGTCGCGTTAACCTGTCTTCAACCGCGTTTATCGCAGGTAGCGGTACGGATAAATCAGACTTCAGCAACACCGCTGGTGCCTTTGGTCTGGGTAAAACCACCGCTGGCGTGAGCATTGGTGCTTACACCGTTGCCATCAATACTGAAGCGGTCACAGCGGATGGCGCGAATGTTGACACCCTGGTAACAGGGAGCATCACTGAAGGTCAGCGTTCCTGGGAGAAAGTTGCGCCAGGCCTGGGTTACCTCTGCTCGCTTAATGGCTGCACGGGCTACCAAAAAGCGAATACCGTAGCAACAGCCGGTACCACGCAGCCAAAAGCCTTCAAACAGCTTAGCGTGCCGTTGCTGGTTACCTCTGCAGTGCAGGATAACTCGGTATTAGGTACGACTGACGTAATTACGCTGGACGGTAACGCAACCATTAGTCTGGTATATCTCTAATAATTTAACGCTTAATTAACGTGGCAATGGTTAGAGTATTTAAAAGCCATTGTCACGCTTTTTTTGCATTAAAATAGCTTTCTCTGCCGCAAGAATAATAAAAATAATGCCGGTATGATTTTTATTTATTTATGTGAGTGGAAAGTCATGAAGAAAATTCTATATCTTGCGTTGTTGGCTGTAGCGACAAAGTGTTGTGCCACCGGTATGGTTCCAGAAACATCGGTTTTATTAGTCGATGCACAAAAAGGCGAAGCCAGTATGAATGTTAAAAATACGGATTCGCAACCTGCATTGCTTTATACAAACATTGTAGATTTACCTGATAGCGATAAATCTATTCGTTTAATCGTTTCTCAACCTGTAGTCCGTGTCGACGCCGGGGAAACACAGCGAATGCGTTTTCTGCTGCAAACCAGCAAACCCATGAAGTATGAAGAACTTAAACGCGTCACGTTCGAAGGCATTCCTCCAAAGGAGAAAGGAGAAGATAAAGTTGCGTTGACTATCCGCCAGGATCTTCCTGTTGTAATTCATCCTGCGGGTCTACCTGAGGAGACGCAGCCATGGAAATTTTTGACATGGAACAAAAAGGGTGATGGCCTGGTTATCAACAATCCCAGCGATTACGTTGTTCGTATAACGGCATCCTTTAAAACATTACCCTCAGGAAAAGCGGGTGTGCTGGATAAGACCTACATCCTTCCTCACACCTCGATAAAAACAACATTACCAAATTTCTCTGATAATAAAGTTGAATTCTATCCGGCGAGTCGTTACGGCTATAAAGGGGATCGCTTTACTACAGATTTGAAGTAAGCCTCTATAAGGACAGCAAAGGATATGCAGCAAAAAACGTTACTCGCCTGTCTCATTGGCCTGGTCTGTTCTGGCCAGGCGATGGCTCAGCAGATGGAGACTGCTGCCATTAATTTTGATCAGGAAACGCTTCGTTCACTGGGGATAAACCCGGACGTATCAAATTATTTCTCCCGCAAGACGAAGTATTTACCGGGTAGCGTTTCCGTCGCTCTGAAGGTGAATGGTGATAATAAAGGCAACGTTATTGCTCGTTTCGACAACAACGGCGATCTCTGTTTCGACAAACCTTTTATGGAGCAGGCAGGATTAAAAGTTCCCTCTGACTATGAGTCCGGCTGCTACGATTATACCGGTCATATCCCGAGCGCTATTGTGGAGGCTTCGCCTGCGCAAGAATCTCTAAGTCTGGTTGTACCGGCGGATCGGGTAGCAAACAGCGAATCGGATATCGGAGCTTATACTTCCGGTGGCACTGCTGCGCTGTTGAATTATTCTCTTCTCTCCTCGCGCAATGAGTTTGGTGACGGGCACTCTGACTATTCACAGGCCATGCTGGACGGTGGGGTCAATTTCGACGACTGGATCTTACGTACTCAGCAACTGCTGAGCCGGAGCGACGGAGAATTCGAGAGTAATAACTCGTCGACCTATTTGCAGCATACTTTTGTCCCCCTGAAAAGTACCCTGAGGGCGGGCGAGGTCAATATCAATAACTCCCTTCTTCAGGGAACGGGAATCTATGGTATCGAGCTTTCACCGGAAAGCGCCTTACAACAGGGCGGTAGCGGAGTGAGCGTGTCCGGTATCGCCAATACGCCTCAGGCCCGTATTGAAGTGCGTCAGCAAAATGTTCTGGTGTACAGCACACTGGTGCCGGTCGGGCCGTTTAATCTCACCGATGTGCCGGTACGTAACGGCGTTAGCGATCTGAACGTGACGGTAGTGGAAACCGATGGCAGCCAGCACAGCTATGTGGTGCCCGCAGCGCTGTATAACCAGAGCGCAGGGGCGCCTTCAGGATATCACTTCGCGCTGGGACGAGTGAGCGATAGCTATAGTGAAACGCCATGGGTAGCCAGCCTTTCTGGAGGCTGGAAACTAAGCGAACGGGTGAATGTCAACGCAGGCTCAATCGTAGGCGAAGATTACCAGGCTGTCGCCACCAGCCTTGATACAGTGCCGCTACCAGCCTGGCTTGTTTCACTCCAGGCGAACCAGTCCAACGATTCGAAAGATTCACTGAAAGGGCAGAGGTACACGCTATCGGCAACATGGAGTTCTGACCCCGCATTTGGCATGGGGGCTAACGCCTCTGTTACGCATAAATCGCAAGACTATCGCGAACTTTTTGAAGCACTGGATGATGACTTCGACAGCGGTAATAAAAATGAGTATTCCGCCGGGCTGACCTGGAGTGTGCCCTACTTAGGCACGCTTAGCACCAGCTACTATCAAACGCAGGGTTATGATAAGTCAGATGATTCCCGCTTCATCTCTGCGGGTTGGAACAAGTCATTCAAGTACGCCACGATTTCCATGAACTGGCAACATCAGTTGAGTGCAGATGAGGAGAATGAGGATGATGGCGATCTGTTCTACGTCAACCTCAGTATTCCTTTTGGAGCCAGCAATAGCGTTAGCCTGTACAGCCGTCATGATGACCATAAAACGCGGTATGGCGCCTCTGCGCTTGGCGTTGTAAGTGATACCACATCCTGGTCGCTGGGAGCTGAACACGATCAGGCCACGAATCGCGATAATGTAAACGGTGGGATAAGCAGCAACCTTTACTATACGCAGCTTGGCCTGAGCGCCAGTTCGGATAACGAGAATAGCCGCAGCTATTCAGGATCGCTACAGGGGGGCATCGCGGTTCATGGACAAGGCGTTACGTTCTCTCCATGGGCGATCCGCGACACGTTCGCGATCGCTGCTCTGGATAAACCCGTCTCCGGTGTGAGGATTGACACGCCCCAGGGGCCGGTATGGACCGACTTCCGTGGTCAGGCAGTGGTACCGTCAGTGGGAGCCTGGCGCCCAGCGCGGGTAGAAGTGGATACGGAAACATTGCCGAAAAATATGGATATCGGGAATGGAACCCGTGTCGTCACGCTTGGCAAAGGAGCGGTAGGGCATCTTGATTTTACTGCGTTAACCCAGCGACGTGCACTGGTGAACGTTACCCTGGCAAACGGTAAAAAGCTGCCGAAAGGGATCGCCCTTGAGGATTCGCACGGAAATTATCTTACGACCTCAGTGGATGACGGCGTGGTCTTTTTTAACGATGTTGAACCTGCTCAACAGGTGGTGGCAAAACTGGATAACGGCACCTGTGCATTTGGTCTGAAGCTTCCGAAAGAGGCAAATACCGATACATTCTATGAAACTGTCAATGAGGTGTGTAAATGAAGGCGCTTATTTTAGCCGTGTGCGCAATGGCGTTTTCTCTGCATGCTATGGCTGACTGCCAGTTAGTATCAAGCCAGCAAAAACTCAGCTATGGCCGTATGAGTGCCGCAGAGCGCCAGGCGGAAGGGAACACGTTGATTGAGATGCCGGAGAAACAGATTGTCCTGAACGTGATATGCGATGAACCGTCGCGTATTCGTCTCTTTCTGGGCAGTAACGTACCGAAAGGGCATGAATTTGGTTTTGGTGATAACGGCGTCATGCGCATTACTGCCGCGCAGGCAACGGTGGACGATCGTACAGTCAATCTGGCGGCTATCCATGCCGGCGACCCGTGGGTTACCAATGGCGGCGTGAGAGAGATCGCGCCAGCGCTTAACGAAGGGATTGCGTTTATCAACGGTCAGGAGCTGCGGGGAAAAACGGCGTCTGTCACGCTTACCATCAAACCGCGCTTCAAAAGTAACCATATTACGGACAGAGAAGTGTGGCGCGGAAATTTACGCGTAAGGATGGATGTACAATGAAAAAGCGTATAGCGCTATTACTCTGCGGAATGTCTGCCGCTTCAGCGGTATGGGCAACTGATACGGTCAATATTGATGTGGATGTCACCGTTGACGCTGCCGCCTGTACACCGGCGTTGAGCAATGGCGGTGTGGCAGATTTCGGCACGCGCTATGCGGGGTCGCTCTCCTCCAGCGCATTCACACAGCTTGGTACTCGCGATCTTACACTATCGGTGACGTGTGAATCTTCTACGGGAGTTGCGATTACCGCGCGTGATACCCGTGCCAGTTCCGTGGTCGTTGGCAAAGATAAATCCGGGCAAGAAGGGGTAAAATTCCAGATAAATAACGGTGCCTATGTGCGTGATACGACCCGCCTGTTTGGTTTAGGATTGACCAGCGAGCAGAAGCCGATTGGCAGTTATGGGGTGCAAATTAACGCGGCAGGCGTGACGGCAGCCGACGAAAGTGCCGCTGTTCAGGTGGAGATCGCCGGGGCCGCGACCAAAAATGGTCCATGGACGCGCACGACGCTATTGCCCTTGCCGACCCAGCAGGACTTTTTCTATACGTTTGTGCAAAAAGGCACGGATATTCCGCAGCCGATCTCATCGGCGGTTGTTCCGCTACAGGTGAGCGCCGCTGTCGCCAACGGGCTTGGCAGCGGGCAAGAGATCAAGCTGGACGGCGAGGCGGTGATTACGCTGGTCTATTTATAATCTCTTTCTGCAAAAGAATATCGAAAATAGACGCGCCAGTTCACCGCTGGCGCCGCGCTTACCAGGTCTGCAAAGAGGCTGCGGTTTGTAGACCTGATAAAGCGTAAACAGGCTGATACGTCTCCGGATGAGATTTCCTGAAACGATAATTACCGTTTAAAGGTCACCGCTTCCGGCTGCGTCAGATGCAGCGTTGTCTGGCTGGGTACCGTCTCGGCGATAACCCGTCCGTGACGAACAGAATAACGCGCTGGCGTCTGGCGACGAACCGCATCAAAGCCATTTTCGGCCGGTAAAACAACCAGGTTCGCAGAATTACCCACCTTCACGCCGTAGTCCTGCAGGTTGAGCGTTTTCGCGCTGTGGGTGGTGATCAGATTCAGCCCGTCGTTAATCTGCCCGTACCCCATCAGCTGGCAGACGTGTAAACCCATATGCAGCACCTGCAACATATTGGCGGTGCCCAGGGGATACCACGGATCGAAAACGTCATCATGCCCAAAGCAGACGTTGATCCCCGCCTCCAGCATCTCTTTCACGCGCGTTACGCCGCGGCGCTTAGGATAGGTGTCGAAACGGCCCTGAAGGTGGATGTTCACCAGCGGATTGGCGACGAAGTTGATGCCCGACATTTTCAGCAAACGAAACAGGCGGGACGCGTAGGCGCCATTATAGGAGTGCATCGCTGTGGTATGGCTGGCGGTAACGCGCGCGCCCATCCCATCACGGTGCGCCAGCGCGGCGACGGTTTCCACGAAGCGCGACTGTTCATCATCGATTTCGTCGCAGTGTACGTCGATCAGCCTGTCGTACTTCTGCGCCAGTGCGAAGGTTTTGTGCAACGACTCCACACCATACTCGCGGGTAAATTCAAAGTGCGGAATTGCGCCAATGACGTCCGCCCCCATACGCACCGCCTCTTCCAGCAACGCTTCACCGTTGGGATAAGAAAGAATGCCCTCCTGGGGGAACGCCACGATTTGCAGATCGACCCACGGGGCGACCTCCTGCTTCACTTCCAGCATCGCTTTCAGCGCCGTCAGCGTGGGATCGGAGACGTCAACGTGAGTACGCACATGCTGAATGCCGTTGGCCATCTGCCACTTCAGCGTCTGCATTGCGCGGGTCTTAACATCTTCGTGGGTGAGCAGCGCCTTACGTTCAGCCCAGCGCTCAATCCCCTCGAATAAGGTACCAGACTGGTTCCAGCTCGGTTCACCAGCCGTTTGAGTGGTATCCAGATGGATATGCGGCTCAACGAAAGGGGGAATGACCAGCCCGCCTTCAGCATCAAGCACCTGGCCCGCAGGTGACGATGCCGCGTCCTGCGGTTCAATACGGCTAAAGCGCCCGTTTTCAATTGCGATCTGCCATAACCCCTCTTGCCCCTGTAAACGGGCCTGACGAATGGTGAGGGTATTATTCTGCATGGGGAGCCTCCGGGGCGGTAGCAAAGGTACGTCTGACAAAGGGGGTTAACAGAAGGTAGCTGAATACGCCACCGAGGACCGCATTCACCGGCACTATACCGGGAATAATATTCCCGGCAGCCACGCCGAGCGCGACCGAAAGAATGGCTACCCAGTTGACCGGCACAAAGGTAGCGCTATGGAAGCTGGCGTAGCGGCGGCGGTTGATCAGATAGTCGGCGATAATCACCCCACCGACGGGAGGGATCGCCGCCGACAGAAAGGTGAGCCAGCCGACAAAGTTATTGTACAGCCACAGCGCGCAGAGCGTGCCGATAATACCGTTAACCACCGACAGCGTGCGGCTGGAAAGGCCGGTCACGTTGGCAAAGCCCAGACCCGACGCATAGAGCGCGTTGTCGTTGGTTGTCCAGATGTTCAGGCCGAGAACGATAATGGCGGGCAGCAGTAGCCCCTGAGCGATCATCACGTCCGAGATATCCGCCTGTCCAACTGCCGCGGCGCCTGCCGCACCGAAGATAAACATCAGCGAGTTGCCAAGGAAAAACGCCACCATTGCCACCACCACGGCGCCTTTCGCGTTACGCCCAAAGCGGACGAAGTCGGCGGTCAGCGTTCCGGCGCTGATGAAGGAGCCGACGACCAGCGCCAGCGCGCCTGAAAAATTGAGCGGGGTCTGTGGCACCATCGCTTTTAAATGATCCAGCCCGCCCACGCCGTGCACCGCCAGCCAGACGGAGTAGCTGCCGAGGATAACTATCGCGGGAACGGCGATGATCGACAGAATCGTCAGTGCTGAGATACCAAAGAAGATGGTCATGGTCATCAACAGACCGGATACCGCGATCAGGATATTGACGTCGATGCCCGTGGCTTTACTCACCGGGATGGCAAACATCGCTACGCCGACGCCAAACCATCCTACCTGCGTACCGCCTAAAAGCATGGAGGGAAGCCAGGAACCTTTTATACCGAACGAGTAACGCGCAAGAAGATGGGTTGAGAGGCCGGTTTTTGCGCCAATGTAGCCAAGAAAAGCAGTGTAAATACCGAGGAGGAGATTGCCGAAGAGAACTGCGAGGAAGAAATCATTATAGGAAAGACCGGTACCGAGCGTACCTCCGGTCCACATACTGGCGGAAAAAAAGGTTAACCCTAACATCACAAAAGTGAGTGGAATCACGCCTTTCCGCGCCGCCAGAGGGACGGGGCCCTGGCTATAATTGTTATCTTGCGACACAACGCCTCCTTGAATTTTGGCCAAAAAATCCGCCGCATAATATACAGTTTTTACATGAAAGCAAACGTTTACGTCAGGGTTTGCGCTGCTTTTTTGCTTAAAAAGGTATCATTAACTTAAGGGCAGGCTACTGAAAACAGGCTCCCCAGCGTTCCGCTTTATGCTTCTGCCGGGGAGTCAGAGGGGCTTACACTTCCAGGAAGTTCATGATCCCGTCAGCCGCTTTACGGCCTTCGGCAATCGCCGTGACCACCAGGTCAGAGCCGCGAACGATGTCGCCACCGGCGAAGATTTTCGGGTTGCTGGTCTGGAACGCGTTGTCGCTGCCTTCCGGCGCAATTATGCGGCCCTGAGAGTCCAGCTCTACGCTGTGCTTCGCCAGCCACTCCATGCTGTGAGGACGGAAACCAAACGCCATCACCACGGCGTCAGCCGGGATCACGTGTTCAGAACCGGCCACGATCTCCGCGCGACGACGGCCTTTCGCATCCGGCGCGCCCATCTCCGTGCGCGCCATCTTCACGCCGCTCACTCTACCGTTGGCATTCACCTCAATACCCAGAGGCTGGATGTTGAACTGGAACTCCACGCCCTCTTCACGCGCGTTTTTCACTTCGCGCTTAGAGCCCGGCATGTTCTCTTCGTCACGACGGTAAGCACAGATGACGTGCGCCGCGTTCTGACGAATGGAGGTACGCACGCAGTCCATCGCGGTATCACCGCCGCCCAGCACCACCACGCGTTTGCCTTCCATGCTGACGAACGGCTCATCGGCGGTCTCACCGTAGCCCATGATCTGCCTGGTGTTGGCAATCAGGAACGGCAGCGCGTCGTACACGCCCGGCGCATCTTCGTTCTCCAGGCCACCGCGCATGGACTGATAAGTACCCACGCCCAGGAACACGGCGTCGTAATCCTTCAGCAGGTCGTCGAGCTGCACGTCACGGCCCACTTCCACGTTCAGTTTGAACTCAATGCCCATGCCGGTGAAGATTTCGCGGCGGCGGGTCATCACCTCTTTCTCCAGCTTGAAGGCTGGGATACCGAAGGTCAGCAGGCCGCCAATCTCAGGGTGGCGATCAAAGACCACCGCTTTCACGCCGTTACGGGTCAGCACGTCCGCACAGGCAAGGCCTGCCGGGCCCGCGCCAATAATCGCCACGCGCTTGTCGGTTTGACGCACACCGGTCATATCCGGCCGCCAGCCCATTTCGAACGCTTTATCGTTGATATAACGTTCGATGTTGCCGATGGTCACCGCGCCAAACTCGTCGTTCAGCGTACAGGAGCCTTCACACAGACGATCCTGAGGGCACACGCGGCCGCACACTTCCGGCAGGGTGTTGGTCTGATGAGACAGCTCGGCGGCTTCAAAAATACGCCCTTCGTTGGCCAACTTCAGCCAGTTCGGGATGTAGTTATGGACCGGACACTTCCATTCGCAGTAAGGGTTACCGCAGGACAGGCAGCGGTCTGCCTGTGCTTTGGCCTGGCCTTCTGAAAACGGCTCGTAGATTTCAACAAATTCAATTTTACGGATCTTCAGCGGTTTCTTTGGCGGATCAACACGCTGAAGGTCGATAAACTGGTAAACGTTCTGGCTCA
The DNA here is from genome assembly GCF_013375955.1 of Enterobacter sp. DSM 30060. Classification (NCBI taxonomy): domain Bacteria; kingdom Pseudomonadati; phylum Pseudomonadota; class Gammaproteobacteria; order Enterobacterales; family Enterobacteriaceae; genus Enterobacter; species Enterobacter sp. DSM 30060. The sequence continues at coordinate 1,159,589 of NZ_CP056118.1, read as the reverse complement.
TCTGAATTCCTTACTGCGCCTGCACGCGCAGCTCTGCTGCGCTACGACTACGGTGACCCAACAGGGCTTTAACATCGCTGGACTTCGGCTTAACCAGCGCGAATTTTGCAGAGAACGCCGGCCAGTTGGCCAGGATCTCTTCGCCGCGCGAAGAACCGGTATGCTGCACGTGTTCGGTAATTAAGCCGCGCAGGTGTTCTTCGTGGATGGCCAGCGTATCAACGTCCAGCACTTCCACCAGTTCCGGGTTCACGCGTTTGCGGAACTCACCGTCTTCATCCAGGACGTAGGCAAAACCGCCCGTCATGCCCGCGCCAAAGTTCACGCCGGTTTTACCCAGGACGCACACAATTCCGCCCGTCATGTATTCACAGCCGTTATCGCCGATGCCTTCCACCACGGTGATGGCACCGGAGTTACGCACCGCAAAACGCTCGCCCGCACGGCCCGCGGCAAACAGACGACCGCCGGTTGCACCGTACAGACAGGTATTGCCGATGATGCTTGCTTCATGGCTGCGGAAGGCTGAACCAACCGGAGGACGCACCGCCAGCAGACCGCCCGCCATGCCTTTTCCGACGTAGTCGTTGGCATCACCGGTCAGGTATAACTCAACGCCGCCCGCGTTCCACACACCGAAGCTCTGACCCGCGGTACCGCTGAAGTGCGCGGTAATCGGATCCGACGCCAGGCCCTGGTCACCGTGCGTTTGCGCGATGTAACCGGAGAGGGATGCACCCACGGAACGATCGGTGTTGCGGATATCAAACCAGAACGTTTTGCTCTGCTTCTCATCCACGTACGGCTTCGCCTGTTGCAGCAGCTGCGCGTTCAGCACGCCGTTGTCGAACGGCGGGTTGTTCTCGGTGCAGTAAACCGCTTTGCCAGGATGCGGCTGAGCGGTTTCCAGCAGCTTAGACAGCTCCAGCTTCTGCTGCTTGGCCGTGAAGCCCTCAAGCTCTTTCAGCAGGTCGGTACGGCCAATCAGATCCACCAGACGCTTCACGCCCAGCTGCGCCATCAGCTCGCGGGTTTCACGGGCGATGAAGTCAAAGTAGTTAGTCACTTTGAACGGGAGGCCGTGATAGTGATTCTTACGCAGCTTTTCGTCCTGGGTAGCAACGCCCGTTGCGCAGTTATTCAGGTGGCAAATACGCAGGTATTTACAGCCGAGCGCAACCATCGGGCCGGTACCGAAGCCGAAGCTTTCCGCACCCAGAATCGCCGCTTTGATGATGTCGAGGCCGGTTTTCAGCCCGCCGTCTACCTGCAAACGGATTTTGTGACGCAGGCCGTTGGCGACCAGCGCCTGCTGGGTTTCCACCAGGCCAAGCTCCCACGGACAACCCGCGTATTTTACGGAGGAGAGCGGGCTTGCGCCGGTGCCGCCGTCGTAGCCGGCGATGGTGATCAAATCCGCATAGGCTTTCGCCACGCCGGTGGCGATGGTGCCAACGCCCGGCTCGGAAACCAGCTTCACGGAGATCATCGCTTTCGGGTTGACCTGTTTCAGGTCGAAAATCAGCTGCGCCAGATCCTCGATAGAGTAAATATCGTGGTGCGGCGGCGGGGAGATCAGCGTCACGCCCGGCACCGAGTAGCGAAGCTTAGCGATGTACGGGGTGACTTTATCACCCGGCAGCTGACCGCCTTCACCCGGTTTTGCCCCCTGCGCGACCTTAATCTGGATCACGTCGGCGTTAACCAGGTACGCAGGCGTTACGCCGAAACGGCCGGACGCTACCTGCTTGATACGGGACACTTTATTGGTGCCGTAACGGGCAGGATCTTCACCGCCTTCGCCGGAGTTGGAGTTGCCGCCGATGCTGTTCATGGCTTCCGCCAGCGCTTCGTGGGCTTCCGGGCTCAGCGCGCCGATAGACATCGCCGCAGTATCGAAACGTTTGAACAGCTCAGATGCGGGTTCAACCTCGTCAATGCTGACCGCTTCCTCACCCGGATTGAGGGCAATGAGATCGCGCAGCGTCGCCGCCGGACGGTTGTTCACCAGCTCAGCATACTGCTGATAATCGCTGTACTCGCCGCTTTGCACCGCCTGTTGCAGTGTGCGCACCACGTCCGGGTTATAAGCGTGATACTCACCCCCGTGAACGTATTTCAGCAGACCGCCCTGTTCCAGCGGCTTACGTGCCAGCCAGGCGCGTTTCGACAGGTTCACCAGATCCTGCTGGAAGTCAGCAAAGCCTGCGCCACCAATACGGCTGATCACGCCCTGGAAGCAGAGGTTGGCAACGTCGTCATGCAGACCGACCGCTTCAAACAGCTTCGAGCAGCGGTAAGAGGCGATGGTCGAGATGCCCATTTTGGACATGATCTTGTACAGACCTTTGTTGATGCCGTTACGGTAGTTCAGCATCACAGCACGGTAGTCTTTGTCGATCGCGCGGGTATCCACCAGGCGGGCCAGTGTTTCGTAGGCCAGATACGGGTAGATCGCCGTGGCGCCAAAGCCTAACAGCACCGCAAAGTGGTGCGGGTCGCGCGCGCTCGCAGTTTCAACGATGATGTTGGCATCGCAGCGCAGGCTCTTGTCCACCAGACGCGTCTGGATAGCCCCCACCGCCATGGGGGCAGGCACCGGCAGACGGTTTTTCGCGATGTTGCGGTCAGACAGCACCAGCAGAACGGTGCCGTTACGCACCATCTGCTCGGCTTTGTCGCACAGCGCGTTCACCGTCTCTTCGAGGCTCGTTTCGGTCACGTCGAAGGTGATATCGAGCGTGTCGGCGCGATAGTGCTCCTCGGTCATGGTGGTGAGCTGTTTGAAATCGGAGTACAGCAGGATCGGTGATTTAAAGGTCAGACGGTGCGCCTGGCCTTCGGCTTCACAGAATACGTTCATCTCACGGCCGATGCTGGTGGCCAGCGACATGACGTGGGCTTCGCGCAGCGGATCGATTGGCGGGTTGGTGACTTGCGCAAACTGCTGACGGAAATAGTCGTAAATAATGCGTGGCTGGCTGGAGAGCACAGCAAACGGGGTATCGTCACCCATTGAGCCGACCGCTTCCTGGCCGTTTTCGCCGAGCACGCGAATAACCGAGTCCAGCTCTTCCGCGCTGTAGTTAAACTGCTTCTGGAAGCTCGCGAGGGTGTCATCGTCCAGCTCGCGGCTACCCACTTCTTCGTCCGACAGATCTTCAAACGGCACCAGACGACGCACGTTTTTCTCCATCCACTCTTTGTACGGATGGCGGCTCTTCAGATCGTTGTCGGTTTCAGCAGAGTGCAGAATACGCCCACCGCGGGTGTCGATCACCATCAGCTCACCCGGTCCGACGCGGCCTTTCTCGACCACTTCGTCTGGCTGGTAATCCCAGATACCCACTTCAGAGGCACAGGTGATGAGCTTGTCTTTGGTAATGACATAGCGCGCCGGACGCAGACCGTTACGGTCCAGGTTACAGGCGGCAAAACGTCCGTCGGACATAACGATGCCTGCCGGGCCATCCCACGGCTCCATGTGCATGGAGTTAAAGTCAAAGAACGCGCGCAGCTCAGGGTCCATATCCGGGTTGTTCTGCCAGGCCGGCGGTACAAGCAGACGCATGGCGCGCACGATATCCATCCCGCCCGCCAGCAGCAGTTCCAGCATGTTATCCATTGAGCTGGAGTCCGAGCCGGTTTCGTTCACGAACGGCGCGGCATCGTGCAGGTCCGGGATCAGCGGGGTCTGGAACTTATAGGTACGGGCGCGGGCCCACTGGCGGTTACCGGTGATGGTGTTGATCTCACCGTTGTGCGCCAGGTAGCGGAACGGCTGAGCCAGCGGCCAGCGTGGAACGGTGTTGGTGGAGAAGCGCTGGTGGAACAGGCAAATGGCCGATTCCAGACGCAGATCCGCCAGGTCCAGGTAGAAGCGCGGCAGGTCAGCCGGCATGCACAGACCTTTATAGATGTTCACCAGGTTAGAGAGGCTACAGACGTAGAACTCTTTATCGTCCTGAAGACGTTTTTCAATGCGGCGGCGGGCAATAAACAGACGGCGTTCCATATCACGCGGACGCCAGCCCGCAGGCGCGTTGACGAAAATCTGTTCAATACGAGGCAGCGAGGAGAGGGCGATTTCACCGAGCACCCCTTCGTTGGTTGGCACATCGCGCCAGCCGACAATCGACAGGGTTTCACGCTGAAGTTCTTCTTCAACGATGCGGCGTGACGCGGCAGCTTTTTCAGGATCCTGATTCAGGAACAGCATACCGACAGCGTAGTTTTTGGCTAAACGCCAGCCGCGCTCTTCCGCCACGATGCGGAAGAAACGATCCGGTTTTTGCAGCAGCAGACCGCAACCGTCGCCGGTTTTACCATCGGCAAGGATGGCGCCACGGTGCTGCATACGGGCCAGTGCGTGAATAGCAGTACGCACTACCTTGTGGCTAGGTTCGCCTTCTATGTGGGCGATCAGGCCGAAACCACAGTTATCCTTCTCAAGGGATTTATCGTACAACATATCAGTGAACCTCCCCAGGCTCGTCGGGCTTCCCACTGAACTTTACCGTGGCGCACAGGCGCAGAAAGAGCATGGCGACGGGGTTAGCGTTTCATACGCGGACCTCGCATTCGCCCTCTTTTTCATCCTTTCGCGCAGGTAAACAAGTTTGAGGACTTGCTTCAGAGGGAATCTCAATTACTGCATAAATATGATGAGCAGGCCGCTCATCCAGAAAGCTTCCAGCGGATTTCCAACTTATCGGGAATTGGTACACAGGTCAAATGGCAATCTTATTTATACAAAAATGTGCTAAAGAGTGGTCATATTGTTGTTTTTATTGATGATTTCACTATTTTTACAACCACTTAAAGCGCCGGGAAGGTGCAGGGGAGTGTGATCTGACTCACTATATGAAAGCGGTATTATCAATGCAGCGTGCTGAAATGCAGATTTATAGCAGAATAATAATCTGGGGTGGCATTCAAACCCGCATAAAATCACTGTTTTTCAGACCTGGCGCTATAAATGAAAAAAACCATCAGAACATAAGGAAAAGTAATTACGTGCAGGGTGAATGAAATCTCGGTAATCGTGATTATTTATTCAAATAGATAAAGGCCGTCCAGGGCGATTGATCCAGGTCATCGCCGACAGAGGCTAAAAATGGCAGGCTTGTCCCCTTTCTTCGGGACGGTCTATCAGATTATGCAGTTACAGAAATTAGTCAATATGTTTGGTGGGGATCTTTTGCAGCGCTACGGACAAAAGGTTCACAAACTGACGCTGCACGGCGGATTTAGCTGTCCGAACCGCGATGGCACCATCGGGCGTGGTGGCTGCACCTTCTGTAACGTGGCCTCGTTTGCTGATGAAGCTCAACAGCATAAATCTATCGCTGAACAGCTCGCCCATCAGGCGAGTCTGGTGAACCGCGCGAAGCAATATCTGGCCTATTTCCAGGCCTACACCAGCACGTGGGCGGAGGTGCAGGTGCTGCGCGCTATGTATCAACAGACGGTTGCTCAAGCGAACATTGTCGGGCTGTGCGTGGGGACGCGTCCGGACTGCGTGCCGGACGCCGTGCTGGATTTACTTAGCGAGTACAAAGAGAAGGGCTACGAGATCTGGCTGGAGCTGGGCTTGCAGACCGCGCACGACAAAACCCTGCACCGTATCAATCGCGGGCATGATTTTGCCTGCTACCAGCGCACCACGCGTCTCGCCCGCGAGCGTGGATTAAAAGTCTGCTCGCATCTGATTGTCGGCTTGCCGGGAGAAGGGCAGCAGCATGGTCTTGAAACGCTGGAAAAAGTCGTCGAGACCGGCGTGGACGGCATTAAGCTGCACCCGCTGCATATTGTTACGGGAAGCATTATGGCGAAAGCCTGGGAAGCGGGGCGGTTAAGTGGTATCGAACTCGACGACTATACGGTGACGGCGGGGGAGATGATTCGCCACACGCCGCCGGAGATTGTTTACCACCGCATCTCGGCAAGCGCCCGCCGCCCAACGCTTCTGGCACCGCTCTGGTGTGAGAACCGCTGGACGGGGATGCTGGAAATCGACCGCTATCTACAGGAGAACGGCGTACAGGGGTCGGCGCTTGGCCGCCCGTGGGTTCCACCGCTACCGGCGACGGCCGCCTAACAGACTTCCCAGCATGCCGCGCACTATCTGGTTGGTAATCTGACGCGTCGCGCTTTTTGCCATGGTCTGCACCACGCCATCGCGTTTGCCGCCGCGCGGCCCGGTGCTGCCGAACAGAATATCTTTCAGCCCGCCGAGAATGCCGTCGTCCACGGCTACAGATTGCCCTTTGGCGGCAGGCGCATTCTGCGATTCGGCAGTCGCCTGCACCCCTTTTTGCAGCATCTCGAACGCGGATTCGCGATCCACCTCGTCTTCATACTTCCCGTACACCGGGGAGTGGTTGATCAGGCCGTTGCGTTCATCGTCCGTTACTGGCCCCATGCGCGAGCAGGGCGCAATCACCATCGCGCGCTCGACAACTGTCGGGCTGCCTTTTGCATCGAGGAACGAAATCAGCGCTTCACCGGTGCCCAGCGCCTGAATGGCGGTTTCGGTATCAAAGGCCGGATTGGCACGCATGGTTTGCGCCGCGGCTTTCACCGCTTTCTGATCTTTTGGCGTAAAGGCGCGCAGGGCGTGCTGCACGCGGTTACCCAGTTGCCCCAGTACGTTGTCCGGAATATCCGACGGGTTTTGCGACACAAACCAGACCCCGACGCCTTTGGAGCGGATCAGGCGGATAACCTGTTCAATTTTATCCAGCAGCACCTGCGGCGCGTCGTTAAACAACAGGTGCGCTTCGTCAAAGAAGAACACCAGTTTGGGTTTTTCCAGATCGCCTGCTTCCGGCAGTTGTTCGTAGAGTTCAGAGAGCATCCACAGCAGGCTGGCGGCGTAGAGCTTCGGCATCTGGTAGAGCTTCTCTGCGCTCAGAATGTTGATGATGCCTTTGCCGCTGCTGTCGGTGCGCATCCAGTCTTTGATATCCAGCATTGGCTCGCCGAAGAAATGCTCGGCGCCCTGTTGCTCCAGCGTCAGGAGCCCGCGCTGAATGGCGCCCACCGAGGCGCTGCTGATATTGCCGTACTGGTTCTGGAAGGATTTGGCGTTATCGCCAATGTACTGGGTGATGGCGCGCAGATCTTTGAAGTCGAGCAGCAGTAAGCCCTGATCGTCGGCGATACGGAAGATAATGTTCAGCACCCCGGACTGCACGTCGTTAAGATTAAGCAGACGGGCCAGCAGCAAAGGGCCGAGGTCGGAGACGGTGGCGCGCACCGGATGCCCTTTTTCGCCGAAGATATCCCAGACCACCACTGGATTACCGTGCGGCGTCCAGTCCGTGATGCCGATATTTTTCAGGCGCTCGAGCAGTTTTTCTGACGCCGTGCCTTCCTGAGCCACCCCGGTTAAATCGCCCTTCACGTCAGCCATAAATACCGGCACGCCAGCCTCGGACAACGACTCAGCCAGCTTTTGCAGGGTGACGGTTTTTCCCGTCCCGGTCGCGCCGGTGATCAGGCCATGACGGTTCGCCATCGCGGGCAGTAAAAACAGCTCTTTTCCCAGCGTCCTGGCGATTAACAATGGTGTACTCATGATGCACGTCCTCTCGTAGTCCTGGGTGGAGTATAGGCAACCTGACGGCAAAATGTCTGCGTAAATTCCTCACTTTGCGGCGCATTATCCAGTGCGGACTATGCTTTTGCATACGGTAAACAAAATTTTGGGAAACTATGTCCAGATTCTTTTTTAACGACCGCAAACAGCTTGTCAACGATGCCATTGAAGGCATACTTCTCTCCGCGCCGCACGGTAATCTCGTCAAACTGGATATCGATCCGGCCATCCGCGTGGTGGCACGCGGCGACTGGGATAAAAGCCGCGTGGCGGTGATCTCCGGTGGCGGCTCCGGCCATGAACCGGCACATGCCGGGTTCGTCGGTAAAGGCATGCTTACCGCAGCGGTGTGTGGCGATTTGTTCGCCTCCCCAAGCGTGGATGCGGTCCTCAATGCCATTGTGGCGGTGACGGGCGATCGTGGCTGCCTGCTGATTGTGAAAAACTACACCGGCGACCGGCTTAACTTTGGCCTGGCGGCGGAAAAAGCCAAACGCTACGGCCTGAAGGTGGAGATGGTTATCGTCGCGGATGATATTGCCCTGCCGGATAACAAGCAGCCGCGTGGTATCGCGGGAACGGCGCTGGTGCATAAGATTGCGGGATATGCGGCAGAGCAGGGGAAATCGCTAAACGACGTGCGGGATATAGCGCAACAGGCCTGCGATAACCTCTGGAGCCTGGGCGTGGCGATGCAAACGTGCAACCTGCCGGGCAGCGATGATGAAGAGGGGCGCATAAAACAAGGCCATGTCGAGCTGGGTTTGGGCATTCACGGCGAGCCGGGAGCTTCCGTCGTGGATACGCAAAACAGCAAAGCCATTATCGACACGCTGGTGACGCCGTTACGCGCGCAGGCGGGTGACGGGCGCTTTGCGGTGCTGATCAACAACCTCGGCGGCGTGTCAGCGCTGGAGATGGCTCTGCTCACCAAAGAGCTGGCGCATTCGGCGCTGAAAGAGAACATAGCGTATCTGATTGGCCCGGCGCCGCTGGTGAGTGCGCTGGATATGAAAGGCTTTTCTCTGACGCTGCTGAAGCTCAACGATTTCTTCGAGAAGGCGATTCACGCCGAGGTCGAGACGCTGGGCTGGCAGAAGCCCGTCGCGTTCGCGCCCCTGCGTACCGTCCCCCATAGCGCCCTTCGTGACCGCGTGGAATATACCCCATCGGACAATCCGCAGGTGAGCGAGGCCGTCGCTTCGGTAACGAAGACATTGATCCAGCTGGAAAACCGCCTCAACGCGCTGGATGCTAAAGTAGGCGATGGCGATACGGGCTCCACCTTTGCGCAAGGGGCGCGGGATATTGCGCAGCGACTTGAGGAGAACAACCTGCCCCTTAACGACGTGCCGACATTACTCCTGCTGGTGGGGGAGCGGCTGGCTACGGTAATGGGCGGGTCGAGCGGGGTGCTGATGTCGATCTTCTTCACGGCGGCAGGACAAAAGCTTCACGATGGACAGCCGCTACCAGAAGCATTGTTGAGCGGACTGGCGCAGATGAAGCAGTATGGCGGTGCAGATCTTGGGGATCGCACGCTGATCGACGCCCTGCAACCGGCGCTGGAGGCGTTAAGGGATGGCGATCTGCGGACGGCGGCGCAGGCTGCGCAGCAGGGCGCCGAAGCAACGGCAAAAATGGCGAAAGCCGGCGCGGGACGCTCGTCGTATGTCAATAAAGAGAACCTGGATGGGGTGATGGATCCGGGAGCGGTCGCGGTAGCGGAAGTATTTAACGTATTGGCGCAGCAGTGAAAGTAGGCCGGGTCAGGCGAAGCCGCCACCCGGCAAACTCACATCAGAAATCCGCTTTCAACACTACGCGGTAGCGGGCTTTACCGTCGCGCACGTGCTGGATTGCTTCGTTGATTTTTGACATCGGATACAGTTCGGTGGTCGGCGCCACTTTTGTGCGTCCGGCAAACTTCATCAGCTTGCGTAACTCATATGGCGTGCCGGTAGCAGATCCGGATACGCTGCGATCGCCGCCGATCAGGGTAAACGCCGGAACCGGCAGCGGCTTCATCACCGCACCCACGGTGTGGAAGTTACCACCGTAGGCCAGGGCCTCAAAGTACGGCTGCCAGTCGAGATCGACGTTGACGGTGTTGATGATCAGGTCAAACTGGCCTGCCAGGGCGGTGAGCGCCTCGGGATCGCGACTGTTCACCACTTTATCCGCACCCATCGCCAGCACTTCCTGCTCTTTCGCCGGGTTAGAACTGAACGCTGTCACTTCACAGCCCATCGCGTGCAGCAGTTTGATGGCAATATGCCCCAGCCCGCCAATACCGATCACGCCCACGCGGCTGGTGGCAGTTACGTGATGCATCAGCAGCGGTTTAAATACGGTGATACCGCCACACAGCAGCGGACCTGCTGATTCAATATCAATGCTGTCCGGCAGCGGGATAACCCATTGCCAGTCGGCGCGTAGTTTATCGGCGAAACCACCCTTGTTCAGGATGGTCGGCGTAGCGCCCTCAAGGCAGTTGATCTGGTTACCGCTAATACAGGCGTCGCAGTGGCCGCAGCTGCGTGCCGTCCAGCCGATACCCACGCGCTGGCCCACTTTCAGCCCTTTGTCCTGCGCGGCGCTGCCGAGCGCCACGACGCGGCCAATGACTTCGTGCCCGGCAACCAGCGGATAGCTGGAAAAGCCCCATTCATTGTCGATCATCGAGAGGTCTGAATGGCAGATCCCGCAGTAATCCACCTGTACTTCGACGTCTTCCGCTTTTAGTTCGCCCGCATCGTACTCGTACAGCTCAAGTTCTGCACCCGCCTGCGGTGCGGCGTAGCTTTTTATCTTCGACATCGCGTTTCCCCTGTTTTGGTGTGAACTGTGAGTGTAGAGCATTCAGTTTACAGACGCTTAACAGAAGACGGCAGGAACAAAACTTACAGACTTTTCAGCATTCTGACTTCGCAGTCCACGTGGCCCGTGCAGCCCAGTGGCGCATCGATATGCTTAAAGCCCAGATGCTCATACAGGCCAATGGCCTCTTTAAGGAAAGCGGTGGTTTCAAGGTAGCAACGTTTAAAGCCCTGTGAGCGTGCATGTTCCAGGGCGACCAGCGCCAGCTTTTTCGCCAGGCCTTGTCCGCGTATCGTTGGCAGGAAATACATTTTCTGGAGTTCACAGATATCCGGCTCGCTGCAGAGCAGGGGGGCAATGCCGCCGCCGCCCACGACCTGGCCGTCCTGCTCGATGACCCAATAGGCATGGCCCGGCTGGTTGTACAGCTGAAAAAGTTCGTCCAGATTGGGATCGGCCACGGTGTAGCCTTTGTCGGCGGTCAGGCCATATTCGGCCGATACCGTGCGGATAACGGCGGCGATAGCCGGGTTGTCCTGCTCAGTGATCCGACGCATTGTCGTCGCGACGGGGGTAATCACGCTCATAGCATTACTCATGACAAAAATTGACACACAACTGCTGTTAATAGCACCACAGAAAGGGGAGTGCAAGCGAGGAGTTTTCAGGAAGGATACCCCTTACGCCCTGAAGCGTAAGGGGTAAAAGCATTACAGGGCTGCGATAACCGCCTGCTGCTCGATCAGTTTGGTCTTCGCATCGGCGAAGGCAACCAGACGCTCACGCTCTTTGGCGATGACCGCTTCCGGCGCGCGGGCCACAAAGCCTTCGTTCGCCAGTTTGCTTTCGATTTTGCCGATTTCCACGTCGACTTTCGCCACTTCTTTCGCCAGACGAGCCAGCTCAGCGTCTTTGTCGATCAGGCCCGCCATCGGGATCAACAGCTCCGCGCCGTCGATAATTTTGGTCACGGAAACCGGACCTTTATCATCGGCAGGCAGCACGGTGATGCTTTCCAGACGCGCCATGGTTTTCAGGAAGGTGTTGTTCTCGGTGACGCGACGAACGACAGCTTCGCTGCAACCGCGCAGCAGCAGCTCCAGTGGTTTACCTGGAGCGATGTTCATTTCCGCGCGGATGTTACGTACCGCAACGATCGCCTGTTTCAGCCACTCGGTATCCGCAGACGCGGCTTCATCCACTTTCGCGGCGTCGAATGCCGGGAACGGCTGGAGCATGATGGTATCGGCGTTTATACCGGCAATTACCTTCACGCGCTGCCAGATGGTTTCGGTGATGAACGGAATGATCGGGTGCGCAAGGCGCAGCAGACCTTCCAGGACGGTAATCAGCGTATTACGCGTACCGCGCAGCTCCGCCTCAGTGCCGCCGTTCATGACCGGCTTCGCCAGCTCCAGATACCAGTCACAGAACTGGTTCCAGGTGAATTCGTACAGGATGCCTGCCGCGATGTCGAAGCGGTAGCTGTCCAGCGCGTCGCGGAACGCTTTCACCGTCTGGTTAAATTCCGCCAGGATCCAGCGGTCTGCCAGAGACAGGGTCATTTCGCCGCCGTTAAATCCGCAATCCTGATCTTCGGTGTTCATCAACACGAAGCGGCTAGCATTCCACAGCTTGTTACAGAAGTTACGGTAACCTTCCAGACGCTTCATATCCCAGTTGATGTCACGACCGGTGGAGGCCAGCGCCGCCAGGGTGAAGCGCAGGGCGTCGGTACCGTGAGATTCGATCCCGTTCGGGAACTGCTTCTCGGTACGCTTGCGGATTTTCTCCGCCAGCTGCGGCTGCATCATGTTGCCGGTACGTTTTTCCAGCAGCTCTTCCAGAGAGATACCATCAACCATGTCCAGCGGGTCGATAACGTTACCCTTGGATTTGGACATCTTCTGGCCTTCGTCGTCGCGGATCAGGCCGGTCATGTAAACGGTATGGAACGGAACCTGCGGCTTGCCATCTTCGTCTTTGATGAAGTGCATGGTCATCATGATCATGCGGGCGATCCAGAAGAAGATGATGTCGAAGCCGGAGACCATCACGCTGGTTGGGTGGAACTGACGCAGCGCGTCGGTGTTTTCCGGCCAGCCGAGGGTCGAGAAGGTCCACAGCGCGGAAGAGAACCAGGTATCCAGCACGTCTTCGTCCTGGCGCAGCGCAACGTCAGCGCCCAGGTTGTTTTCCTGACGCACTTCCTCTTCGGTGCGGCCAACGTAGACGTTGCCTTCATTGTCGTACCACGCCGGGATACGGTGACCCCACCACAGCTGACGGGAGATACACCAGTCCTGAATATCGCGCATCCAGGAGAAGTACATGTTTTCGTACTGCTTCGGCACGAACTGAATGCTGCCGTTCTCAACCGCTTCCACAGCCGGTTTCGCCAGCACGTCGGCACGCACGTACCACTGGTCGGTCAGCATTGGCTCGATAACTACGCCGCCACGGTCGCCGTACGGCACGGTCAGATCGTGAGGTTTAATCTCTTCCAGCAGGCCGAGCGCGTCAACGGCGGCTACGACGGCTTTACGCGCGGCAAAGCGCTCCAGCTTCTGGAACTCAGCCGGGATGTCGCTGGAATAAACGTCGGATTCGTTGCCTTTGGTGTCGTACACTTCTGCGCTTTCGCGGATATCGCCGTCGAAGGTCAGAATGTTGATCATCGGAAGTTGATGGCGACGACCGACTTCATAGTCGTTAAAGTCATGCGCCGGGGTGATTTTCACGCAGCCGGTGCCTTTTTCCATGTCGGCGTGTTCGTCGCCCACAATCGGAATACGGCGGTTCACCAGCGGCAGCACCACAAATTTGCCGATCAGATCTTTATAGCGCGGATCTTCCGGGTTAACGGCCACGCCGGTATCGCCCAGCAGGGTTTCCGGACGGGTGGTCGCCACCACCAGGTAATCTTTACCGTCGGCGGTTTTCGCGCCGTCGGCCAGCGGATAGCGGATGTGCCACATGGAGCCTTTAGACTCGCGGTTTTCCACTTCCAGGTCAGAGATGGCGGTACGCAGTTTCGGGTCCCAGTTGACCAGGCGTTTGCCACGGTAAATCAGGTCTTCTTTGTACAGGCGCACGAAGACTTCTTTCACGGCGTTGGACAGGCCTTCGTCCATGGTGAAGCGCTCACGCTCCCAGTCCACGGAGTTGCCGAGACGGCGCATCTGACGGGTAATAGTGCCGCCGGATTCCGCTTTCCACTGCCAGATTTTGTCGATAAACGCGTCGCGACCGTAGTCGTGGCGGGTTTTACCCTCTTCAGCGGCAATTTTACGCTCAACCACCATCTGGGTCGCGATACCCGCGTGGTCAGTCCCCGCCTGCCACAGGGTGTTTTTACCCTGCATACGCTGGTAGCGGATCATGGTATCCATGATGGTCTGCTGGAAAGCATGCCCCATATGCAAACTGCCGGTGACGTTCGGCGGCGGGATCATGATGCAGAAGGACTCTTTGCTTTCGTCGCCGTTAGGCTTGAAATAGCCCTGCTGTTCCCAGTGCTCGTAAAGCGGCTGTTCGATATCGCGTGGGTTATATGTCTTTTCCATTATTTCCAGGTTGCCGTATTCAGGTTAAAACCGGCCAGGCGGTACGCTTTGTAGCGTTCGCGCGCCAGTTGTTTCAAAGATTCTTCGTAAGGGACAAAGTCTACCACTTCTGTGAAAGCGGTGGCAAAATCTGCAAAGTCTGTCCGCAGGCTAATGAGAATGTCGCGCGCGCTGCTGTTGCGTTTTTGCGGCCAGGCAATCTCCACCGGTGCCCCGCCGCGTGGACCTTCGCCCGACAGGTTATGCGGAACAAAACTCTCCGGCGGGCGCGCCCATAGCGCTTCATCCAGACGAATCGCCTGCTGCTCATCTTCACAGGCAATCAGGACGCGTTTACCTGCGCGCCAACGTTCTGCGGCAATTTCACACACCAGTTGTTCAACGGCGCTGAGGCCATCCTGATGGGTGTCATTGTCCAGAAGGTAGAACGTTGCATTCTTCATATATGGGGTTTCTTGTCGTGGATTTAAATGCAAAGCCGGGTGGCGCTACGCTTACCCGGCCTACGGTTGAGTGACGTTGTAGGCCGGGTAAGGCGAAGCCGCCACCCGGCGTTTTTCATCACTCGTCGCCGTTAAAACCCGCGCGATTGAGCAGGAACTGCGACAGCAGGGCCACCGGACGTCCGGTCGCGCCTTTGGCTTTACCGGAGCGCCATGCGGTCCCCGCAATGTCCAGGTGCGCCCAGTTGTACTTGCGGGTGAAGCGCGCCAGGAAGCAGCCTGCGGTAATTGCGCCGCCAGGACGACCACCAATGTTCGCCATGTCCGCGAAGTTAGACTCCAGCTGTTCCTGGAACTCGTCCCCCAGCGGCAGACGCCACGCGCGGTCGCCAGCCTGTTCGGACGCGCCGATCAGCTCATGCGCCAGCGGATTGTGGTTCGACATCAGGCCGGTGATGTGATGCCCCAGCGCAATCACGCAGGCGCCGGTCAGGGTAGCTACGTCGATAACCGCTTCAGGTTCGAAACGCTCAACGTAGGTCAGCACGTCGCACAGCACCAGACGGCCTTCGGCGTCGGTGTTCAGCACTTCAACGGTCTGGCCGGACATGGTAGTCAGCACATCACCCGGGCGATAAGCGCGGCCGCCAGGCATGTTTTCGCAGCCCGCCAGCACGCCGATCACGTTGATGGGCAACTGAAGTTCCGCGACCATGCGCATGACGCCGTAAACCGCCGCCGCGCCACACATGTCGTACTTCATCTCATCCATGCCTTCTGAAGGCTTGATGGAGATACCGCCGGAGTCGAAGGTCAGCCCTTTGCCAACGAGCACGATCGGACGCGCGTCTTCAGACGGATTGCCTTTGTATTCGATGACCGACATCAGGGATTCGTTCTGGGAGCCGTTACCGACCGCCAGATAAGAGTGCATCCCCAGCTCTTTCATCTGCTGTTCGCCGATAACGCGGGTGATGACGTTCTTGCTGTAGGCGTCAGCCAGCTGGCGCGCCTGTGACGCCAGGTACGCGGCGTTACAGATGTTTGGCGGCATATTGCCAAGATCTTTTGCCGCTTTAATACCGGCAGCAATCGCCAGACCGTGCTGAATGGCGCGCTCGCCGCTGGTCAGCTCGCGACGGGTCGGCACGTTAAAGACCATTTTACGCAGCGGGCGACGCGGCTCGCTTTTGGTGGTCTTCAACTGATCAAAGCTGTAGAGGCTCTCTTTTGCGGTTTCGACGGCCTGGCGTACTTTCCAGTACGTGTTGCGGCCCTTAACGTGCAGCTCCGTGAGGAAGCAGACGGCTTCCATCGAACCAGTATCATTCAGTGTATTAATGGTTTTCTGAATAACCTGCTTGTACTGGCGCTCATCAAGCTCACGTTCTTTACCGCAGCCAATCAGCAGAATACGCTCGGACAGGACGTTTGGAACGTGGTGCAGCAACAGGGTCTGCCCTGGTTTGCCTTCCAGTTCGCCACGGCGCAGCAGGGCGCTGATATAGCCGTCGCTGATTTTATCGAGTTGCTCGGCGATCGGGGAGAGTCGGCGTGGTTCAAAGACGCCCACAACGATGCAGGCACTCCGCTGTTTCTCCGGGCTACCGCTTTTTACACTGAACTCCATGCACTACGCTCCTGAATCTTAAAGACAACGGCGGCGGCTACGGATAGAATTGAAACCTTTCGTAACTCATGTCCGCCGTTGTGGTGACTTCGTGTTAATCTTACGTTACTACGGTTTCGACACGTCAATAAATGTCATGAAGCGCGAATCCGCCGGGTTTTTTAATCTTAGCGATGATTTCGACGACTCAAGAGAATAAATGACGTTTAAGCCATGAAACAAGCTAAATTCCTGCATAAGACGAGTTTTAACGGGCGTATTTAAAGTGATAATCATAAGATATCTGGTTCGGGAGACGCTGAAGAGCCAACTGGCGATCCTCTTTATCCTCCTTCTGATCTTTTTCTGTCAGAAGCTGGTCAGGATCCTCGGCGCGGCAGTTGATGGCGAAATCCCAACGAATCTGGTGCTTTCCCTGCTCGGGCTTGGCGTGCCGGAAATGGCGCAGCTTATCCTGCCGTTAAGCCTGTTCCTTGGTCTGCTGATGACCCTGGGTAAGCTCTATACCGAAAGTGAAATCACCGTGATGCATGCCTGCGGCCTCAGTAAGGCCGTACTGGTAAAGGCAGCCATGGTGCTGGCGCTGTTTACGGGCATTGTTGCCGCGGTTAACGTCATGTGGGCGGGGCCGACCTCGTCCCGTCATCAGGATGAGGTGCTGGCGGAAGCAAAAGCTAACCCGGGGCTGGCGGCGCTGGCGCAGGGGCAGTTCCAGCAGGCGACCGACGGTAACTCCGTGCTGTTTATCGAAAGCGTCGATGGCAGCCGCTTCAATGACGTGTTTCTTGCTCAACTGCGCCCGAAAGGTAACGCTCGCCCTTCTGTGGTAGTGGCGGATTCCGGTCAGCTGGCGCAGCGTAAAGACGGCTCTCAGGTTGTCACGCTGAACAAAGGAACGCGTTTCGAAGGCACGGCTATGCTGCGTGACTTCCGTATCACCGATTTCCAGAACTACCAGGCCATCATTGGTCACCAGGCCGTCGCGCTCGATCCAACGGATACTGAGCAGATGGATATGCGCACCTTAATGAATACTGATACCGATCGTGCGCGTGCTGAACTGCACTGGCGTATCACGCTGGTATTCACCGTATTTATGATGGCGCTGATGGTGGTTCCGTTGAGCGTGGTAAACCCGCGCCAGGGCCGCGTGCTGTCGATGCTGCCAGCGATGCTGCTGTATCTGGTGTTCTTCCTGCTGCAAACCTCAATCAAGTCTAACGGCGGGAAAGGTAAAATTGACCCGATGATCTGGACCTGGGTCGTGAATGGTTTGTATCTGCTGCTGGCAGTCGGACTCAACTTGTGGGACACGGTGCCTGTGCGTCGTCTTCGTGCCCGGTTTACGCGTAAAGGAGCCATCTAATGCAGGCGTTTGGCGTACTTGACCGCTATATCGGTAAAACAATTTTTACCACCATCATGATGACCCTTTTCATGCTGGTGTCGCTCTCGGGCATTATCAAATTTGTCGACCAGCTGAAAAAAGCCGGGCAGGGGAGTTACGACGCGTTGGGCGCCGGGATGTACACCCTGCTCAGCGTACCAAAAGATGTGCAGATCTTCTTCCCGATGGCGGCCCTGCTGGGTGCGCTGCTGGGCCTGGGGATGCTGGCTCAGCGTAGCGAACTGGTGGTGATGCAGGCATCGGGCTTTACCCGTATGCAGGTTGCGCTGTCGGTGATGAAAACCGCGATCCCGCTGGTGCTGCTGACCATGGCGATCGGCGAATGGGTCGCGCCGCAGGGCGAACAGATGGCGCGTAACTACCGTGCTCAGGCGATGTACGGCGGTTCTCTGCTCTCCACGCAGCAGGGATTATGGGCGAAAGATGGCCAGAACTTCGTCTATATCGAACGCGTGAAAGGGGATGACGAGCTGGGTGGCGTGAGTATCTATGCTTTCAATAACGATCGTCGTTTGCAGTCAGTGCGTTATGCCGCCTCTGCTAAATTTGATGCAAACAACAAGCTGTGGCGGTTATCCCAGGTTGATGAATCTGACCTGACTAACCCGAAACAGATCACCGGTTCGCAGACCGTTAGCGGTACCTGGAAAACCGACCTGACGCCGGACAAGCTCGGCGTCGTGGCGCTTGACCCCGATGCGCTCTCCATCAGCGGTCTGCATAACTACGTGAAGTATCTGAAATCGAGCGGGCAGGATGCGGGGCGTTACCAGCTCAACATGTGGAGCAAAATCTTCCAGCCGCTGTCCGTGGCGGTGATGATGCTGATGGCGCTGTCGTTCATCTTTGGACCGCTACGTAGCGTGCCGATGGGGGTTCGCGTGGTAACCGGTATCAGCTTTGGCTTCGTGTTCTACGTCCTCGATCAGATTTTTGGTCCGCTGACGCTGGTGTATGGCATTCCGCCAATTATCGGCGCGCTGTTGCCGAGCGCCAGTTTCTTCCTGATCAGCCTCTGGATGCTGCTAAAACGCTCCTGATAAACCTTCTTCCTCGCTCCCGCTTGCCCGGGGGCGAGGCTAATCTCCTGTTTCACCCCGCACTTTTTCTCACAACCTTCAACGCCTCGCCGTGAATTTGAGTATTATTGAGCGATAAAGTCGTGAAGGGATCCTCTATGAAGCAAATTCGAATGCTGGCCCAGTACTACGTCGACCTGATGATGAAGCTCGGGCTGGTGCGTTTTTCCATGCTGCTGGCGCTGGCGCTGGTCGTTCTGGCCATCGTCGTGCAAATGGCCGTGACCATGGTTCTGCATGGTCAGGTCGAGAGCATCGACGTGATCCGCTCTATTTTCTTTGGCCTGCTGATCACCCCATGGGCGGTCTATTTCCTCTCCGTGGTGGTTGAGCAGCTGGAAGAGTCCCGACAGCGTTTATCGAAACTGGTGGATAAGCTGGAAGAGATGCGCGAGCGCGATCTTAAACTCAACGTTCAGCTCAAGGACAACATTGCCCAGCTGAATCAGGAAATTTCAGACCGTGAGAAGGCGGAAGCCGAGCGTCAGACCACGCTGGAGCAGCTGAAAATTGAGATGAAAGAGCGTGAGGTCACGCAGATCCAGCTTGAACAGCAATCCTCTTTCCTGCGCTCGTTCCTCGATGCGTCGCCGGATCTGGTGTTCTACCGTAATGAAGATAAAGAGTTCTCCGGCTGTAACCGGGCCATGGAACTGTTGACCGGGAAAAGCGAAAAGCAGCTGATACACCTGAAACCTCAGGATGTCTATTCCGAAGAGGCGGCAGCAAAAGTGATGGAGACGGATGAAAAGGTGTTCCGTCATAACGTCTCGTTGACCTATGAGCAGTGGCTGGATTATCCCGACGGGCGCAAGGCCTGCTTTGAGATCCGCAAAGTGCCTTATTACGACCGGGTGGGTAAACGTCATGGTCTGATGGGCTTTGGCCGTGATATCACCGAGCGTAAGCGATATCAGGATGCGCTGGAGCGCGCCAGCCGGGATAAAACAACCTTCATCTCCACCATCAGCCATGAGCTTCGTACGCCGCTAAACGGTATCGTGGGGCTGAGCCGTATTCTGCTGGATACCGACCTGACCAGCGAGCAGGAAAAATACCTCAAAACGATCCACGTTTCGGCGGTCACGCTGGGCAATATCTTCAATGATATTATCGACATGGATAAGATGGAGCGCCGTAAGGTTCAGCTCGACAACCAGCCGGTTGATTTTACCGGCTTCCTCGCGGACCTGGAGAACCTGTCAGGTTTGCAGGCCCAGCAGAAAGGGTTGAGCTTCGTGATGGAACCGACGCTGCCGCTGCCGCATAAAGTGGTGACGGACGGCACGCGTCTGCGTCAGATCCTGTGGAATCTCATCAGCAACGCCGTGAAGTTTACCCAGAAGGGACAGGTTGCGGTGCGCATTCGCTATGATGAGGGGGACATGCTGCACTTTGAAGTTGAGGACTCGGGTATCGGCATTCCTCAGGATGAGCAGGATAAGATCTTCGCCATGTATTATCAGGTTAAAGACAGCCACGGCGGTAAACCGGCGACCGGCACGGGCATTGGCCTGGCGGTGTCGAAACGTCTGGCGAAAAGTATGGGTGGGGATATCACCGTTGCCAGCCAGCCGGGTAAAGGCTCCACCTTTACGCTTACCGTCCACGCCCCTGCTGTTGCTGAAGAAGTGGAAGATACGTTTGAGAACGATGATATGCCGCTTCCAGCCCTGCACGTCCTGCTGGTTGAAGATATTGAGCTGAACGTCATTGTCGCCCGGTCGGTACTGGAAAAACTCGGTAACAGCGTGGATGTCGCGATGACCGGCAAAGCCGCGCTGGAGATGTTCACGCCGGGCGAGTACGACCTGGTGCTGCTCGATATTCAGCTACCGGACATGACCGGGCTGGATATCTCCCGCGAGCTGACGCACAAATATGCTCCTGACGAGTTGCCGCCGCTGGTTGCGTTGACCGCAAACGTGTTGAAAGATAAAAAAGAGTACCTCGAGGCCGGTATGGACGACGTGCTCAGCAAGCCGCTGGCAGTACCTGCCCTGACGGCGATGATCAAGAAGTTCTGGGATACCTGTGATGAAGAGGAGAGCACCATGACGTCTGTTGATAGCGCCAAAACCCAAACGATACTGGATACCGCCATGCTGGAGCAGTATATCGATCTGGTGGGACCCAAACTGATCACCGATGGCCTGGCCGTGTTCGAAAAAATGATGCCGGGCTATCTGAACGTGCTCGAATCCAACCTGACGGCGCGTGACCAGAAGGGCATCGTCGAAGAGGGACATAAAATCAAAGGCGCGGCAGGATCGGTCGGGTTACGTCATCTCCAGCAACTGGGCCAACAGATTCAGTCGCCTGATTTACCTGCCTGGGAAGATAACGTAGGTGATTGGGTCGAAGAGATGAAACAGGAGTGGCAAAACGATGTGGCAGTGCTGAAAGCCTGGGTAGATGCCAGAAAAAAATGACCCCGGCTATACCGGGGTGCGCGAATACTGCGCCAACACCAGGGAAATCGTGGCTGCGCCTGATTTTTGTGGGTTGTTTTCGCATGGACGCCGCCTGAAAATTGAGGCCGCACGCAGATAAGATAGCAAATCTTAAACAGTTTGTTACATGAATCAGTGAAATGTGTGAAGCATAGCGTTTTAATCAGAATTTTTAATGTGCTTCAGCGAGTTGCTTAGAAGGATCGTCAGAATGAAGAAAGTGGGTGTCGTGCTGAGCGGATGTGGCGTTTACGATGGTTCAGAGATACATGAAACCGTATTAACGCTGCTGGCATTATCGCGCCAGGGGGCCGACGTTATCTGCTTCGCTCCGGATAAAACGCAGGCAGACGTGGTTAATCATCTTACCGGCGAGCCAATGGCGGAAAGCCGTAACGTGCTGATTGAAGCAGCACGTATTGTGCGTGGAGATATTCATCCGCTGGCACAGGCCGATGCCGCTGAACTTGATGCGCTCATCGTGCCGGGCGGCTTTGGCGCGGCGAAAAACCTGAGCACGTTTGCAACGCAAGGCGCGGCGTGCCATGTCGATCCCGATTTGAAAGCGCTATCGCTGGCGATGCATGCGGCAGGTAAGCCGCAGGGCTTTATCTGCATTGCGCCAGCCATGCTGCCGAAAATTTTTGATTTCCCGCTGCGGCTCACGATCGGAACCGACATTGATACTGCTGAAATTGTCGAAGATATGGGCGGCGAACACGTGCCATGTCCGGTAGACGACATTGTGGTGGATGAGGACAATAAAATCGTCACCACGCCGGCGTATATGCTGGCGCAGAACATTGCCGAGGCTGCTGCAGGCATTGAAAAGCTGGTGGACAGAGTGCTGGTTCTTACCGAATGAGCCGTAAATTATCCCCTGGCGGGTGGTTAAAACGGATCCTGCTGCGTATTGTGCTGGTCCTGACCGTTTTTTGGGGCGGAGGCATTGCGCTGTTCAGCATCCTGCCCGTCCCGTTCTCGGCCGTGATGGCAGAGCGGCAAATTAGCGCCTGGCTCTCGGGTGATTTTGGCTATGTTGCCCACTCAGACTGGGTCGGCATGGATGAAATCTCCCCGTGGATGGGGCTGGCGGTCATTGCGGCAGAAGATCAGAAATTCCCGGAGCACTGGGGTTTTGACGTGGCGGCTATCGAGAAGGCGCTGGATCATAATGAACGTCATGAAAACCGCGTCCGCGGCGCGTCGACGCTTTCTCAGCAGACGGTAAAAAACCTGTTCTTATGGGACGGTCGCAGCTGGGTGAGAAAAGGGCTGGAGGCCGGGCTGACGCTGGGCGTCGAGACGGTGTGGAGCAAAAAACGCATTTTGACCGTCTACCTGAATATCGCGGAGTTTGGTGACGGCGTGTTTGGCGTCGAAGCGGCATCGCAGCGCTATTTTGGCAAGCCCGCCAGCAGGTTGACTATGTCCGAAGCGGCACTCCTTGCCGCCGTGCTGCCGAACCCGCTGCGTTTTAAGGCCAGCACCCCGTCAGGCTACGTGCGAAGCCGCCAGGCGTGGATTATGCGCCAGATGCGTCAGCTGGGTGGGGAAGGGTTTATGGAGCGAAATAATCTTATGTAGGGCGGGTAAGCGCAGCGCTACCCGCCGACATGGCGAACGTTAGTCTTCGTCAAACCCGGCGTTAAACAGGGCAATCACTGCCGCCAGCGCTTCTTCTTCCTGCGGGCCGGTGGCTTCAACTTCAATCTGGCGGCCTTTGGCAGAATCCAGCATCAGCAGCGCAATCACGCTGTTAGCTTCTGCCTCGGTTCCCTCATCGTTGCGCAGCAGCACCTCAGCATCAAAACCCTGCATCAGTTCAAACAGCTTCATCGCCGGGCGCGCATGCATGCCCAGCTTATTGGTGATTTCGACGGTCTGTTTTACGGTCATGTTTTGCGTTTTTCCAGCGTGCGATGACGGGACTGAACGTTCTTCCCGCGTGAGCGGAAGTAATCGGCCAGCTGTTCGGCAATGTAGACCGAACGATGTTTACCGCCGGTACAGCCAATCGCCACCGTCAGGTAGCTACGATTGTTTGTCTCCAGCATAGGTAACCATAGCTCAAGGTAGCTTCGCGTCTGGTAGATAAAATTGTGTACTTCTGTGTGTCGGTCGAGGAACGCCGCCACCGGCTTATCCAGACCGGTCATCGGACGCAGTTTCGGATCCCAGTGTGGGTTCGGCAGGAAACGCACATCAAAAACGTAATCCGCATCGATAGGGATACCGTGCTTAAAGCCGAAGGATTCAAACACCATCGTCAGTTCGCGCTCGCGCTTGCCGAGTAAGCGAGTACGCAGCATTTCCGCCAGCTCGTGGACGGACATTTCTGAGGTGTCGACAATCAGGTCGGCCCGGGAACGCAGCGGCTCAAGCAGATCGCTCTCTTTATCGATGGCGCTTTCCAGCGAAAGATTTTTACTCGAGAGCGGGTGCAAACGACGTGTATCGCTGTAACGGCGGATCAGCGTGTTGCGGTCAGCATCCAGGAACAAGAGCTGAGGCGAGAAGCATTCCGGCAGGCTGTTCATTGCCTGCTCGAAGATTTCCGGCGATTCCGGCATGTTACGCACGTCAATACTGACGGCGGCAGAGATTTGCCTGTCCGCCAGCGTCCGCGCCAGATCGGGTAACAGCACTACCGGCAGGTTATCTACGCAGTAAAATCCCATGTCTTCCAGCGCGCGCAGGGCCACGGACTTCCCGGACCCCGAACGACCGCTGACGATCATCAGCACCATGTTCCGTTTCTCCTCAGGGAAGCCGTTCTGAAGGCCCTTTCCCGATTATGCCTCATCCTGTTTGCCTTCTGCTTCAGTGATAATTTGATAAAGCTCTTCATCACTTTGAGCTGAGCGCAGTCGACGACAAATGGTTTTATCCGCCAGACGTTTGGCAACCAGCGACAGCGTGTGCAGGTGGGTTTTGGTCTGATCGGCAGGAACCAGCAGCGCGAAGAGCAGATCCACAGGCTGGTTATCGATGGCGTCAAAAGCGATAGGCGTTTCCAGTTGCACAAACACCCCCACGGCACGCAGCGTATCTTCTTCCAGCTTGCCATGCGGGATCGCAATGCCATTGCCGATGCCGGTACTGCCCATTTTTTCACGGGTCAGAATGGCTTCAAACACGATCTGCGGCGGCAGACCCAGCTGTTTTGCGGCCAGCTCACTGATGATTTCCAGCGCACGTTTTTTGCTCTGGCAGTGAACGCCACTGCGGGTACAATCCTGGTTAAGGACATTGCTCAGTTGAAGAGCGGAATCGTTGTTTATCATAATTTCACCTAAGCGCTAACTGTACAAATGGCCTGTTGTGTTTCACAACAGGCCGTCCTGCACCCGTTAACTGCCCGGACAATTAGTGTTGTTTCAGTTTATCTTTATGTTTATTGAGCTGTCTCGCAAGCTTATCAATCAAGCCGTCGATAGCCGCGTACATGTCTTGCCCTTCCGCACTGGCATGAAGTTCCCCTCCGTTGACGTGCAGGGTCGCATCCGAGATATGCGTCACTTTCTCCACTTTCAACACAACATAGACCTGGTTGATCCTCTCGAAATACTGCTCGAGTTTCGCGAACTTAGCGTTTACAAAATCGCGTAAAGCCTCAGTAATTTCGACGTTATGTCCGGTGATATTGAGCTGCATAGTGTCTTCCTTATCGGTTGTGTCAAACCAGTTGTTTACGCTGGTTAGACGGCGGAATGGATAAAGACTCTCGATACTTCGCGACAGTACGGCGTGCCACCATAATACCCTGATCGGACAGCATGGTGGTTAACTTACTGTCACTGAGTGGCTTCGCGGGGTTCTCCGCGGCGATCAACTTCTTCACCAGTGCGCGAATAGCTGTTGACGAGGCTTCGCCGCCGCCTTCGGTGTTCACGTGGCTGGAGAAGAAATACTTAAGCTCAAAAATACCGCGTGGGCTGTGCAGATACTTCTGCGTGGTCACGCGGGAAATGGTTGATTCATGCATCTCGACGGCCTGGGCGATGTCCGCCAGCACCATCGGTTTCATAAACTCTTCGCCCTGCTCAAAGAATGCCTGCTGCTGTTCGACAATACAGCGGCTGACGCGCAGCAGCGTGTCATTACGGCTTTCCAGACTCTTAATCAACCAGCGTGCTTCCTGAAGGTTGCTGCGAATGTATTGATTATCAGCGTCGTTACGGGCGCTGGTGCACATGGAGGCGTATTGCTGGTTGATTTGCAGGCGAGGAATGCTGTCGGCGTTCAGTTCAACGACCCAGCGGCCATTGTGTTTTCTCACCAGCACATCAGGAATAACGTATTCCGGTTCGCTGGTCTGGATAGATTGCCCCGGACGCGGATCGAGTGACTGGATCAGATTCACCGCTTCCTTCAGCACCTCTTCTTTGAGGCGCGTGACGCGCATCAGGGTGCGGAAGTCGTGATTTGCCAGCAAATCCAGATGCTCGCTGATGATGAGCCGGGCTTCGTCAATCCACGGTGTCTCTTTGGCAAACTGCGAAAGCTGGATCAGAAGGCAGTCGCGCAGATCTTTCGCGGCGACGCCAATCGGGTCGAAACGCTGAACGCGTTTCAGGACGGCTTCGATCTCTTCCAGTTCAATCTCGTCATCGCCTATGCTTTCCAGAATCTCGTCCAGCGTCACGGTCAAATAGCCCGTGTCGTCAACGGCATCGACAATCGAGGTGGCAATGGCGCGATCGGTATCGGAGAAAGGCGTCAGCTCCACCTGCCACATCAGGTAGTCCTGAAGCGACTGGGTAGTTTCGCCCTGGTAGACCGGGAGTTCATCGTCCTGGTAATCTGCACGCGTCCCGGAAGGGGTGCCCGCGGTGTAGATTTCATCCCAGCTGGCATCCAGCGGCAGTTCCTCCGGCATCTCTTTCTGTTCGAGCGCATCTACGGAGTCGAGCGTTTCTGTGTCCTGCGTCTGCTGAGCGTCTACCTCGTCATGAAGATCGGTTTGCTCCAGCAGCGGATTGCTGTCCAGCGCCTGCTGGAGCTCCTGCTGGAGTTCTAACGTGGACAGCTGCAACAGACGGATTGCCTGTTGTAGCTGCGGCGTCATGGCCAGTTGCTGGCTGAGCCGTAATTGCAAACCTTGCTTCATGTTCAGAGCGTTTTTCTCCGGTTCGGCGTGACTTAACCTCTACCCTATCAGAGTCTGAAGTCTTCCCCAAGGTACACGCGCTTAACATGCTCATCTTCGAGGATTTGCTGTGGCGTGCCGTGGGCAATCAGATGGCCCTGGCTCACTATGTAGGCGCGCTCACACACGGCCAGCGTTTCGCGAACGTTGTGGTCCGTGATCAGTACGCCAAGCCCGCTGTCGCGCAGGTGCTCAATAATACGTTTGATATCGATAACGGAGATGGGGTCAACGCCCGCAAACGGTTCATCCAGCAGGATAAATTTCGGGTTTGCTGCCAGCGCGCGCGCAATCTCAACGCGGCGGCGTTCACCACCGGACAGCGCCTGACCGAGGCTGTCACGCAGATGTTCGATATGAAACTCTTCCATCAGCTCGTTCGCACGGTCAGTGCGCTGCTCGCTGGTCAGATCGTCACGGATCTGGAGCACGGCCATCAGGTTGTCGAACACGCTTAAGCGGCGGAAGATGGAGGCTTCCTGCGGCAGATAGCCGATGCCACGACGCGCGCGGGCATGCAGTGGCAGCAGGCTGATATCTTCATCATCGATGATGATGTTGCCGGCGTCACGCGGGACGATGCCCACCACCATGTAGAAGGTCGTGGTTTTACCCGCCCCGTTAGGGCCAAGCAAACCCACGATTTCGCCGGAGTTGACGGTCAGACTGACATCTTCGACGACGCGGCGGCCCTTATACGCTTTCGCGAGGTTTTTTGCAGTTAAAGTTGCCATAACGAATTAGTTACTCTTTTTCTGTGCCGGAGCCTGGCCGTTGTTCTTGTCCTGCAATTGCGAAGGCACAAGAACGGTCGTGACGCGTTTGCCTTTTTCACTTGAGGCCTGCATTTTCTGCTCTTTCACCAGATAAGTGATTTTGTCGCCTTTGATATTGCTGTCCAGCTGTTCCAGGTAAGCATTACCGGTCAGGATGACCAGATCCTTCGCCAGTTCATAGTGCATATGCGAGGCATGGCCTTTCACCGGCTTGCCGTTGTCCTGCATCTGGTAGAAGGTGGCCGGGTTGCCATAACCATCGATAATCTCTTTGCCCTGCTCGCCGCCCGGTCGGGTAACGACCACTTTGTCGGCGTTGATTTTGATGGTGCCCTGGGTCATGACCACGTTGCCGGTAAAGGTGACGACGTTACCCTGCATATCCAGAGACTGGGTATCAGATTCAATATGAATCGGCTGTTCGGTGTCGCCAGTCACAGCAAGGGCGGGAAGACTGGCCGCCAGCAGCGCGCTGGCGATAACAACTTTAAGGCTGAGTTTGTTTGTTTTGAATTTCATAGGAGGTTCTAACCTTTTCAATCAGCTCGGCGTTTTTGCTGCGTAAGTTCCCGCGCATTCTTAAACCGCTGGAATTAAATGTTGTGCCATACAGGGTGACTAAATCCTGCGACGTGACATCCTGGGTGACCAGGTTGATCTGGGCGTTATCCGTCGTAATTTTTCGCAGTTGCGCGTCAGCGGTCAGGGCGTTGACTTCAACGTGACCATACAGGTAAAGCATACGGTCATTTGTCAGTTTTGCCCGGTCAGACTTGATAGACCACGTCGGCACTTTGTCCGTATCAAAGGTGGTCATGACCGGTTGGGTAAACCACGAAGTACCGTCATCTGAAAAATATTCTACATGCTGAGCAACGAGGCGATAGTTCAGCGCGCCTTCCGGGCTATAGACCACGGTGTCGCTGTGATCGCTTTTATAGGTCGGGTCGCTCGTGTTAACCACTTCCGCTTGCGTATCTTCGCGGTCAGCGAGGTTTACGCCAATCAGTACCAGGGCGACAAGCGCAAGCAGAATGATAACCCAACGTCTGGTTTTACTCATATCGATTGCCCTTTCGCCTCATCAAGCTTGCCCTGCGCCAGCAGAAGCAGATCGCAGACTTCACGGACGGCGCCGCGGCCACCGTGAATATGGGTAACATAATCAGCACGCGGGATCAGCAGCGGGTGCGCGTCAGCCACGGCGATGCTCAGACCCACCTCCGCCATGACTGGCCAGTCGATCAAATCATCCCCGACGTATGCCACATTCTCTGGTGCAATGGCCAGTTTTCCCAACAGATCCCGGAAGGCTACCATCTTATCAGACTGCCCCTGATAGAGATGGGTAATGCCCAGCGTTTCACACCGATCTTCTACCAGTTTAGCTTTCCGCCCGGTGATGATTGCAACTTCAATACCGGACGTGAGCGCACAGCGGATACCGTAACCGTCGCGAACGTTAAAGGCTTTCAGTTCTTCGCCGTTATTGCCCATATAAATCAGACCGTCGGAGAGCACACCATCCACATCGAGGATCAGCAGGCGGATATTTTCCGCCTTTGCCATCATGTGGGCGCTCACCGGGCCATAACAGGTTGCAAGGGATGCACCCGCATTACTCATTGTCTTATCCTTCATTACACTACGCCAGCGCGCAGCAGATCATGCATATGTACCACACCCAGCAGTTGGTCGCCATCGGCAACCATCACTGAGGTAATATGACGGGACTGCATCAGGTTCAGTACATCTACCGCCAGCGTGCCCGGACGGACGCGGATCCCGCCTGGTGTCATTACATCAGCGATGCCCAGCGTTCGGACATCCACACCCATATCGAATACCCGGCGCAGGTCGCCGTCGGTGAAAATGCCCTGAATCTTCATCAGATCGTCGCAGATAACCGTCATGCCCAGGTTTTTACGGGTGATCTCCAGTAACGCGTCGCGCAAAGAGGCCTCTTTGCTGACGTGCGGGATCTCATCCCCGGTGTGCATAATATCGTTGACCCGCAGCAGCAGTTTGCGCCCGAGCGCGCCGCCGGGGTGAGACAGAGCGAAATCTTCAGGCGTAAAACCGCGGGCTTCCAGCAGCGCAACGGCAAGGGCATCGCCCATCACCAGCGCGGCGGTTGTGCTGGAGGTCGGCGCCAGCCCCAGCGGACAGGCTTCTTTCGGCACCTTCACGCACAGGTGAATATCTGCCGCACGCGCCATGCTGCTTTCCGGGCGGCTGGTCATGCAAATCAGCGGTACGTGCAGACGCTTCAGCACCGGGATCAACGCCAGGATTTCATTCGATTCCCCGGAGTTGGACAGCGCAATAACCACGTCCTGCGGCGTAACCATGCCGAGGTCACCGTGCGCGGCTTCACCGGGATGAACGAAGAATGACGACGTGCCGGTACTGGCAAAGGTCGCCGCCATTTTGCGCCCGATATGGCCGGATTTGCCCATCCCCATCACCACGACTTTACCGGCGCAGTAGAACATCTTCTCACAGGCCAGACTAAAATCCTGATTAATGTACTGATCTAACTGCGCCAGACCTTCACGTTCAATCTCCAGAACGTCTTTGCCTGCTTTCTGAAAGTCAAAACCCGGCTGCAATTCTATTTGCGACATAATGCGTTTCCGTTTACCCAGAGAGAAGTGGCGAGAGCCAGTACAGCATCGCCAGCCATACGATAAATCCACCCGTCAGCAGCGCGCCCGCGCCTTTGCCGATCTGCTCTTTTCGCCGCCAGCAGAGCAGGGCGAAAATTACGCTGACCAGTAGCATCACACCGTAATCGCGCGTGAAGACCATAGGGTTAAACGGCCCCGGTGAGATTAATGCCGGCAGCCCCGTCACGATCGCGATATTGAAAATATTCGAGCCAATGATATTGCCGATGGCGATATCATCTTCCCCTTTACGCGCCCCGGCGATGGCGGTAGCCAGCTCTGGCAGGCTGGTGCCGATGGCGATGACCGTCAGACCGATTGTCAGTTCGCTCATCGCAAACGCGTTCGCCAGCACCGTCGCGTTATCGACCACCATCCGCGTGGCCATTGGCATTATAATCAGCGCGACGCCCAGCCACAGCAGGGCGACGGGTAAGGTCCCTTCCCGTGGCAGCTCGGCGAGATGCTCACGCGTGAGGCTATCATTACCCTGTTTTTCCGCCAGACGTGCGATCTTCACGCTGTAAAGCAACCAGATCACGGCCAGGGCGAGCAGGAATATACCGTCACCGACGCTCAGCACCCCGTCATAAAGCACATAGCCTGCCAGCAGACTGACGACTAACATTAGCGGCAATTCACGACGCAAAACATCGGAATGTACGCGAAATGGATGCAGTAATGCGGCTAAGCCTAAAATCAGCAAGATATTGACGATGTTAGAGCCAATCGCAGTGCCAATAGCGAGGTCGACCTGGCCATGCAACGAGGCTGAAACAGAAACGATGATTTCAGGAAGCGATGTGCCTACACTGACCACCGTCATCCCAATAATGATGGGCGGCATGCCAATGAGTCGACAGAGAATGGATGCGGCAAAGACCAAACGGTCAGCACTGTAGACCACCAACAGTAAACCAATTATTAACAGTGCTGTTGCTAAAAGCATCAAAAGTCCTTTCTTCAGGTATACTCGCTGGTCCACTGCGCACGAATTTTAGCGCCAGATGAAGTCTGAGACGTGACGAATTCCTAATTTTGACTTTATGCGCCGGAAAAGTAAAACAAATGCCAGCTTTCGCTAACCCCAATAGTGAATATTCTGTAAAAATGCGGGGTTTAGGGCTGATTTACGCTTCATGCCAGCAGTGAAGCAAGGTAAGTAAGGAACCATAAATGAGCCAAACGATGGCGAATATAGTCGATGTCCGGGGCGTCAGTTTTTCTCGCGGCAACCGGGTGATATTTGATGATATTTCGCTGACCGTGCCGCGCGGTAAAATCACCGCCATCATGGGGCCGTCAGGGATCGGTAAAACGACGTTGCTGCGTCTTATCGGCGGGCAAATCCCCCCTGATAGCGGCGAAATTCTCTTCGACGGTGAAAACGTCCCGGAGATGTCTCGCTCGCGCCTCTACACGGTTCGCAAACGGATGAGCATGCTCTTTCAGTCGGGTGCGCTGTTCACCGATATGAACGTATTTGACAATGTGGCCTATCCGCTGCGTGAGCATACCCATCTTCCTCCTGCGCTGTTGCACAGCACGGTGATGATGAAGCTCGAAGCTGTGGGGTTGCGGGGGGCTGCGAAACTTATGCCGTCCGAACTCTCGGGTGGGATGGCGCGCCGCGCCGCGCTGGCGCGTGCTATTGCCCTGGAACCCGATTTAATCATGTTCGATGAACCGTTCGTCGGGCAGGACCCTATCACCATGGGCGTGCTGGTGAAGTTAATCTCGGAGCTGAACAGCGCCCTTGGCGTAACCTGCGTGGTGGTTTCCCACGACGTGCCGGAAGTGCTGAGCATTGCTGATTACGCCTATATTGTGGCTGACAAAAAGATCGTCGCCCACGGCAGCGCTCAGGCGTTGCAGGAGAATGGCGATCCGCGCGTGCGGCAGTTCCTGGACGGTATCGCAGATGGGCCGGTGCCTTTCCGCTATCCGGCGGGCGACTATCATGACGATTTACTGGGAATAGGGAGTTAATCCACTCATGCTGTTAAATGCGTTGGCGGGTCTTGGACACCGTGGCCTAAAAACCATCAGTACGTTCGGGCGTGCCGGATTAATGTTGTTCAACGCGCTGGTTGGCAAACCGGAGTTCCGCAAGCATGCGCCGTTACTGGTGCGGCAGCTTTATAACGTCGGCGTGCTGTCGATGCTTATCATCATCGTGTCGGGTCTGTTTATTGGCATGGTGCTGGGGTTGCAGGGGTATCTGGTGCTGACAACCTACAGCGCGGAAACCAGCCTTGGCATGCTGGTGGCGCTCTCGCTGCTGCGTGAACTCGGGCCGGTTGTAGCAGCGCTGCTGTTCGCCGGGCGTGCCGGATCAGCGCTGACGGCTGAAATTGGCCTGATGCGCGCCACAGAGCAGCTCTCCAGTATGGAGATGATGGCGGTCGATCCGCTGCGCCGGGTGATCTCGCCGCGCTTCTGGGCCGGGGTTATCTCCTTGCCGTTACTGACTATCCTCTTTGTGGCGGTAGGTATCTGGGGAGGCGCGCTGGTTGGCGTCAACTGGAAAGGCATTGATGCCGGGTTCTTCTGGTCTGCCATGCAGGACGCCATCGATCTGCGGATGGATCTGGTGAACTGTCTGATCAAGAGCGTGGTTTTCGCTGTGACGGTTACCTGGATTGCGTTGTTTAATGGTTACGATGCCATTCCGACGTCGGCGGGCATTAGCCGTGCAACGACGCGTACTGTCGTACATTCGTCGCTGGCCGTTTTAGGTCTGGATTTTGTGCTCACCGCACTGATGTTTGGGAATTGAGTTCATGCAAACGAGAAAAAATGAAATTTGGGTTGGCGTGTTTTTGCTTCTGGCGCTGCTGGCCGCGCTGTTTATCTGCCTGCGCGCGGCGGACATCACCTCTGTTCGCACCGAGCCGACGTATCGCGTCTACGCGACTTTCGATAATATCGGCGGCCTGAAGGCGCGCTCACCGGTCCGTATTGGTGGCGTCGTTATTGGACGTGTCGCTGACATTACGCTTGATGAGAAAACCTATCTGCCGCGCGTCGCAATGGATATCGAAGAACGCTATAACCACATTCCGGACACCAGCTCGCTCTCTATCCGCACCTCTGGCCTGCTGGGG
Organism: Enterobacter sp. DSM 30060; assembly: GCF_013375955.1. Taxonomy (NCBI): domain Bacteria; kingdom Pseudomonadati; phylum Pseudomonadota; class Gammaproteobacteria; order Enterobacterales; family Enterobacteriaceae; genus Enterobacter; species Enterobacter sp. DSM 30060. The sequence continues at coordinate 1,126,883 of NZ_CP056118.1, read as the reverse complement.
GAGCAATATCTGGCCCTTAACGTTGGTTTTGAAGATCCTGAGCTGGGAACGTCTATCCTTAAAGACGGTAGCGTAATCCAGGATACCAAGTCAGCGATGGTGCTGGAAGATATGATTGGTCAGTTCCTTTACAACAGTAAAGGGGATGATAAAAAGTCTGACGATGCCCCTGCGCAGAGTGAAGACCACACCAACGTCGAACCGACGCCAGGCGCGACGAATTAATTTCAGGAGAAGTCATTCATGTTTAAACGACTGTTAATGGTTGCCATGCTGGTCATTGCCCCTCTAACCGCGGCGCACGCTGCGGATCAGAGTAACCCGTACAAACTGATGGATGAGGCCGCGAAGAAAACCTTCGACCGTCTTAAAAACGAACAGCCCAAAATCCGCGCTAACCCTGATTATCTGCGTGATGTGGTGGATCAGGAACTGCTGCCGTATGTGCAGATCAAGTACGCGGGCGCACTGGTGCTGGGCCGTTACTACAAAGACGCGACCCCGGCGCAGCGCGAGGCTTACTTTGCGGCGTTCCGTGAATACCTGAAACAGGCTTACGGCCAGGCGCTGGCGATGTACCACGGGCAGACCTATCAGATTGCTCCTGAACAGCCGCTGGGCGATGCCACCATCATTCCTATCCGCGTGACGATTATCGATCCAAACGGTCGTCCACCGGTACGCCTGGACTTCCAGTGGCGTAAAAACAGCCAGACCGGAAACTGGCAGGCGTACGACATGATCGCTGAAGGCGTCAGCATGATCACCACTAAACAGAACGAGTGGAGCGATCTGCTGCGCACCAAAGGCATCGATGGCCTGACGGCTCAGCTTCAGTCCATCTCTCGTCAGAAAATTACCCTGGACGAGAAGAAGTAATGTCACAGCAGCTTAGCTGGGCGCGTGACGGCGAGACGTTGACGCTGACGGGAGAGCTGGATCAGGATCTGCTTAACCCGCTGTGGGACGCTCGCCATAACGCGATGCAGGGCGTGACGTTGATTGATCTCCATGGCGTCACGCGGGTAGATACCGCCGGTATCGCCCTGCTGGCGCACCTGGTGGCCACGGGCAAAAAGCAGGGGAGTAGCGTCACCCTGACGGGGGTAAGCGATAATGTCGTAACCCTTGCACAGCTTTACAATTTGCCTGAAGACGTATTACCTCGCTAACTTTTTCAGTACGTTACTTCCGAAAGCCCCGACAGTTTACGCGTCGGGGCTTTTTGCTTGTTTAAGACCGCGCCACTTTGCTCTAAGATGTTGAGCTTGTTTTCACTATCAGATGATGTAGACCCCATGGAAAATAATGAAATCCAGACAGTGCTGATGAATGCACTCTCCCTTCAGGAAGCCCACGTCTCTGGCGATGGCAGTCACTTCCAGGTTATTGCTGTGGGTGAGATGTTCGACGGAATGAGTCGCGTGAAGAAACAGCAGGCTGTGTACGCGCCGCTGATGGAATACATTGCGGATAACCGCATCCACGCCCTGTCGATTAAAGCGTTCACCCCACAGGAGTGGGCACGCGATCGCAAACTAAACGGTTTTTGAGCTGAGGGCGAAGCGCCCGCAGCACGGTTGAATTTATAAGAGAGCAAACGATGGATAAATTTCGTGTACAGGGACCCACGCGTCTCCAGGGCGAAGTCACAATTTCTGGCGCTAAAAACGCCGCGCTGCCCATTCTTTTCGCTGCGCTGCTCGCAGAAGAGCCGGTAGAGATCCAGAACGTACCGAAGCTGAAAGATATCGACACGACCATGAAGTTGCTCGGCCAGTTGGGCACCAAAGTGGAGCGTAACGGTTCCGTCTGGATCGATGCCAGCAACGTGAACAACTTCTCAGCGCCGTATGAGCTGGTGAAAACCATGCGTGCTTCCATCTGGGCGCTTGGCCCGCTGGTGGCGCGTTTCGGTCAGGGACAGGTTTCACTGCCGGGCGGATGCGCTATCGGCGCCCGTCCAGTCGACCTGCATATCTTCGGTCTGGAAAAGCTGGGCGCGGAGATCAAGCTGGAAGAGGGGTACGTTAAAGCGTCCGTCAATGGTCGCCTGAAAGGCGCGCACATTGTCATGGACAAAGTGAGCGTGGGCGCAACGGTAACCATCATGTCGGCTGCTACGCTGGCAGAAGGCACTACCATCATCGAAAACGCCGCCCGAGAGCCGGAAATCGTGGATACCGCGAACTTCCTGGTCGCGCTGGGGGCGAAGATCAGCGGGCAGGGCACAGACCGTATCACCATCGAAGGCGTTGAACGTCTGGGTGGTGGTGTGTACCGCGTACTGCCAGACCGTATCGAAACCGGTACTTTCCTGGTAGCGGCTGCCATTTCTGGCGGTAAGATTGTTTGTCGTAACGCACAACCGGATACCCTGGATGCGGTGCTGGCGAAACTGCGCGATGCGGGTGCGGACATTGAAATTGGTGAAGACTGGATCAGCCTCGATATGCACGGGCAGCGTCCTAAAGCCGTTAACGTGCGCACTGCGCCACATCCGGCATTCCCGACGGATATGCAGGCACAGTTCACCCTGTTGAACCTGGTGGCCGAAGGCACAGGCTTCATCACGGAAACTATCTTCGAAAACCGTTTCATGCACGTACCGGAACTGATCCGTATGGGTGCGCATGCTGAGATTGAAAGCAACACGGTCATTTGCCACGGCGTTGAAAAACTGTCCGGTGCGCAGGTGATGGCGACCGATCTGCGCGCGTCTGCGAGCCTCGTACTGGCAGGTTGTATTGCAGAAGGGACTACCGTTGTCGATCGTATCTACCACATCGATCGTGGTTACGAGCGTATTGAAGACAAACTGCGCGCGCTGGGTGCGAATATCGAGCGTGTGAAGGGCGAGTAATCGTTCCGGCACCCCCCTGCCAGAACAGGCCGGGGGATTGCTGTTCCTGTAAATCCGGGTGCATCAGTCCTGATGTGCTTTCTTCGCTTTGCTCTGGCGCATCATGCGCGTTCTGTCGATAAATTCATGGGTAATGGGATCGTGATAGCGTGACGGCCATATCACCCACGGATGCGTATCCAGCGCCGTCGCAATAATCAGTTCCCCCTTCGGCCATGGGCGGGTCAGGGCGTTTGCCAGCGTCGACGAGCTCAGCCCATGACGACGTGATTCGGCAGCCAGCGATGTCCCTTTTTTACGCAGTGCCGCAATAATGTCAGCAGAATGCCAGTCGATGAATTTTGTATCCATAATGCTGTCCTTGTGTTCGTTATCGTCCACGTCGTTTCGTGTGAAAAGACAGCATTACTATACTCACTTCGAACATCTGTTCTAAAAAGTTCATGTTACGAGAAGCAATATTCAGAATAAGGCACGGCTTTATACATACGGCCTGTAACCTGATGAGCTTACGCGTAAATGTAATTTATTGGTGCGTACTGGAACCTCCCTACGAGATCGCAGGGAGATGAGGAGGGGATTAACGGTCGCGCTGGACGGCGATGTGCGCGAGGCCGATTAGCGCATCACGCCATGGGCTGTCGGGAATGACCTGAATTGCGGCGATGGCTTTGTCTGCTTCTTCTTCAGCACGCTGACGCGTCCATTCAAGGGAACCACAGATGGCCATTGTTTCCAGTACCGGTTCCAGAAGATGGCGACCATTTCCCTGCTCGATAGCCTCCCGGATCATTTTCGCCTGCTCTGGTGTGCCATTGCGCATCGCGTGGAGCAGCGGCAGCGTTGGCTTGCCTTCGTTCAGGTCATCGCCAACGTTTTTACCGAGCGTTTCGCCATCCGCGCTGTAGTCCAGCAAATCATCAATCAGCTGGAACGCGGTGCCGAGGTAACGGCCATAGTCCTGAAGCCCTTTTTCCTGAGCTTCGCTACAGCCTGCCAGAATGCCGGAGCACTGCGCGGCGGCTTCAAACAGACGTGCGGTCTTGCTGTAAATCACCCGCATATAGTTTTCTTCGGTGATATCCGGGTCGTTGACGTTCATCAACTGTAGGACTTCGCCTTCAGCGATAACGTTTACGGCTTCTGACATCACTTCCAGCACCTTCAGCGAGCCAAGGCTGGTCATCATCTGGAAGGCTCGGGTATAGATAAAATCCCCTACCAGAACGCTTGCCGCATTACCAAACGCGGCATTGGCGGTGGCTTTGCCACGACGCATGTCTGATTCATCCACAACATCGTCATGAAGCAGGGTGGCGGTGTGGATAAATTCGATCAGCGCCGCGATCGTGACGTGGGCATTTCCCTGATAGCCAACCGCGCGTGCGGCCAGAATGGCAATCATCGGACGAATACGTTTACCGCCGCCGCTGACGATGTAATAGCCCAACTGATTGATCAGCTGAACGTCAGAGTTGAGTTGCTCCAGGATTGCTGCATTCACACCCGCCATATCTTGCGCGGTTAACTCATTGATTTTTTCTAAATTCATCGCAAAAGCCGGGCTTTTTATCCTGTTTATCCCACACGAGATGGGTACACAAAGGGTTTCGGTTTATAAATAGTATTGCTGATTGTACTGAAAAAATGGCTCAGATAAACGTTACCGTACGTGTTGTGTTTTTTTTCTTCATGTATTGATGGTAGCACTTGTCAAAGGCTCGCGTTTTGCGTAATATTCGCGCCCTATTGTGAATATTTATAGCGCACTCTGAATCATACGAGGATGTGCGCGGAAGCGGAGTTTATATGTACGCGGTTTTCCAAAGTGGTGGTAAACAACACCGAGTAAGCGAAGGTCAGACCGTTCGCCTGGAAAAGCTGGACATCGCAACTGGCGAATCTGTTGAGTTCGCTGAAGTTCTGATGATCGCAAACGGTGAAGAAGTCAAAATCGGCGTTCCTTTCGTTGATGGCGGCGTTATCAAAGCTGAAGTTGTTGCTCACGGTCGTGGCGAGAAAGTTAAAATCGTTAAGTTTCGTCGTCGTAAACACTATCGTAAGCAGCAGGGCCACCGTCAGTGGTTCACTGATGTGAAAATTACTGGCATCAGCGCCTAAGACCTGAGGAGAGATTTAAATGGCACATAAAAAGGCTGGCGGCTCCACACGTAACGGTCGCGATTCAGAAGCTAAACGCCTGGGCGTTAAGCGTTTCGGTGGCGAATCCGTTCTGGCGGGTAGCATCATCGTTCGTCAGCGTGGCACCAAGTTCCACGCGGGTACCAACGTAGGTTGCGGTCGTGACCACACTCTGTTTGCTAAAGCAGACGGTAAAGTGAAATTTGAAGTTAAAGGCCCGAACAACCGTAAATACATCAGCATCGTTGCTGAGTAAGGTTTTCTCGGTCCGGTAACGGATTAAAGCCCCGCAACGTGTTGCGGGGCTTTTTACATTGGAAACCCGGAAAATTTTCTGTAGGGAAAACGGGCATGAAGCAGCAGGCCGGCATTGGTATTCTTTTGGCGCTCACTACCGCAATGTGCTGGGGTGCACTGCCAATTGCAATGAAGCAGGTACTGGAAGTGATGGAACCGCCCACGGTGGTGTTTTATCGCTTCCTGATGGCAAGTATAGGCCTGGGCGCCATTCTGGCCGTCAAAGGTAAGCTGCCACCGCTGCGCATCTTCCGAAAACCGCGCTGGCTGGTGTTACTGGCTATCGCGACGGGCGGTCTGTTCGGTAACTTCATTCTGTTCAGCTCTTCCCTGCAATATCTTAGCCCTACAGCGTCGCAGGTGATTGGTCAGCTATCACCGGTCGGCATGATGGTCGCCAGCGTATTCATCCTCAAGGAGAAGATGCGCGGTACGCAGATCATCGGGGCAAGCATGTTGCTTTGCGGTCTGGTGATGTTCTTTAACACCAGTCTGATCGAGATTTTTACCCGCCTGACGGATTACACCTGGGGTGTCATTTTTGGGGTGGGTGCAGCAACGGTCTGGGTGAGTTATGGCGTCGCGCAAAAGGTGTTATTGCGTCGACTTGCCTCACAGCAGATCCTCTTTTTGCTGTACACTTTGTGTACACTGGCATTATTGCCGTTAGCTAAGCCGGGGGTGATTACCCAGCTCAGCGACTGGCAACTGGCGTGCCTCTTTTTTTGTGGGCTGAACACGCTGGTCGGTTATGGCGCGCTGGCTGAAGCCATGGCGCGCTGGCAGGCAGCACAGGTGAGCGCCTTAATCACGCTTACCCCGCTGTTTACGCTGTTATTTTCAGATTTGTTATCAATGGCCTGGCCCGATGTCTTCGTCAAGCCGATGCTCAACCTGTTGGGTTATCTCGGTGCGTTTGTCGTGGTTGCGGGCGCGATGTATTCCGCCATTGGTCATCGTCTCTGGGGGCGTTGGCGCAAAAATGAAGCGGTTGTAATAGTCCCCCGCTCAGGCGAATGAGTTACGGAGAGTAAAATGAAGTTTGTTGATGAAGCGACGATTCTGGTCGTGGCAGGTGATGGCGGTAACGGTTGTGTAAGCTTCCGCCGTGAAAAATATATTCCTCGTGGCGGTCCTGACGGCGGTGACGGTGGGGACGGTGGCGACGTGTGGCTGGAGGCGGATGAAAACCTCAACACGCTGATCGACTACCGTTTCGAAAAATCTTTCCGCGCCGAACGTGGGCAGAATGGCCAGAGCCGCGACTGTACCGGTAAACGCGGTAAAGACGTGACGATCAAAGTGCCGGTAGGTACGCGTGTCATCGATCAGGGCACGGGCGAAACCATGGGTGATATGACCAAACACGGTCAGCGCCTGATGGTGGCGAAAGGCGGCTGGCACGGTCTGGGTAACAGCCGTTTCAAATCTTCCGTTAACCGTACCCCGCGTCAGAAAACCATGGGTACCCCGGGTGATAAGCGCGACCTGCAACTGGAACTGATGCTGCTGGCGGATGTGGGGATGCTGGGTATGCCAAACGCCGGTAAATCGACGTTTATCCGTGCGGTCTCTGCGGCGAAACCAAAAGTGGCGGATTATCCGTTTACGACGCTGGTACCGAGCCTGGGCGTTGTCCGTATGGATAACGAGAAGAGCTTCGTGGTCGCTGACATCCCGGGTCTGATTGAAGGGGCAGCAGAAGGCGCCGGTCTGGGGATTCGCTTCCTGAAGCACCTTGAGCGTTGTCGCGTACTGTTGCACCTCATCGACATCGATCCAATCGACGGTTCCGATCCGGTTGAAAACGCCCGTATCATTATCGGTGAGCTGGAGAAATACAGTGAAAAACTGGCGCAAAAACCGCGCTGGCTGGTATTTAACAAGATCGACCTGATGGATAAAGCGGAAGCTGAAGCGAAAGCGAAAGCGATTGCCGAAGCGATGGGTTGGGAAGATAAGTACTACCTGATCTCTGCCGCCAGCCAGGTTGGCGTGAAAGATCTCTGCTGGGATGTGATGACCTTTATCATCGAGAATCCGGTTGTTCAGGCAGAAGAGGCAAAACAGCCTGAAAAAGTTGAATTCATGTGGGATGACTACCACCGCCAGCAGCTCGAAGAGCTGGAAGCGGATGAAGATGATGAAGACTGGGACGATGACTGGGATGAAGACGACGAAGAAGGCGTCGAGTTCATCTACAAGCACTAACCTCAGTATAAAGCCCCTTAACGGGGCTTTTTTTTATCCTATTTTCGCCGGTAACCAACAGCTGGCGATGAGGCCGCCCTCAGCGCCGTTCTCCAGCGTTAAATAGCCATGATGGAGCTGTACGATACGCTGTACGATGCTCAGCCCAAGGCCGCTGCCGCCGTAGCGCTGGTCGAGACGTCGGAAAGGTTCGGTGATCGACTGGCGGTGTGCCTCATCAATACCCGGCCCCTGATCGGTAACGCTCACCTGGGTACCGTTTTCCGTCGCTGTTAATGCCACTTCAATGGTTGTGCCTGCCGGGCTGTAGCGGGCGGCATTCTCCAGAAGGTTCCTTAGCATCAGACGTAACAGGACGGCGTCGCCCTGTACCGTCAGCGGGCTGTGAGCAGGCCATATCACCGTATGCTCTCTGGCTTCATGCTCCAGGCTGAGCGGTGCAATGATCGTCTCAGTCCAGTTCACGGTATCGTAATGGCCGCTGGCCATCGCCTGTCCGGCACGCGCCAGCATCAGCAGCTGTTCCACCGTGTGCATCAACTGATCGATCCGGTTTATCAGTGGTGTGGCCTGCGGGGAACCGGACTGAGCCATCAGTTCCAGATGGAGCCTGATCCCCGCAAGCGGCGTACGTAACTCGTGTGCCGCATCGGCGGTAAACAGGCGTTCCTGTTGAATAGTGTGATCCAGCCGGGCGAGGAGTTGATTGAGCGATGTGGTCACAGCGCCTATCTCTTCCATATCAGAATACATCGGCAGGGGAGTCAGATTATCCGCCGAACGGTTCGCAAGGCTGACGCGAAGTTTGTTGAGTGGTCGGGTGATCCAGGTGACGGCCCAGAATGAGAAGAACAGGGTAAAACCGACCATCACCAGAGAAGGGACCAGCAGGGAGGCAATGGCTTCGCGGATCTCTTTTTCGACATGGTTGTTGCGCGCTTTCGCAGACAACGTTTCATTCACCAGAAAACCGATTTGCTCGCGGCTCTCATGCCACAGCCAGACTACGCTAACCAGTTGAAAAAATAGCAGTATAACCGCCAGCAACACCATTAATCGCCGGCGCATACTGTTCATTTCTGGCTCTCCAGACGGTAACCCACGCCACGTACGGTTTTGATGCGATCTTTACCGAGCTTGCGGCGCAGATTATGAATGTGAACTTCAAGCGTGTTTGATCCTGGATCGTCCTGCCAGGAGTAGATGTCCTGTTGCAGCGTTTCACGGTGCACGGTCTGCCCGCTGCGCATGATCAGACGCGTCAGCAGAGCGAACTCTTTTGGGGTCACTTCCACAGGCTGAGACTGGCGCAGCACCTGCTGAGTTTGCAGATTGAGGGTGATATCCCCGTCCGTCAGCAGGTTGTCGCTGTGGCCCTGATAGCGGCGGATTAACGCCCGTACGCGAGCCTGTAGCTCGGCAAGGGCGAAGGGTTTTACCAGATAATCGTCAGCGCCAGAATCCAGCCCGTTAATTCTGTCTTCAATGGCATCGCGGGCGGTGAGAATCAATACGGGATTCTCCACTCCGCGACGACGCCACTGGCAGAGCAGCGTCGCGCCGTCTTTATCCGGCAGTCCCAAATCCAGGATCACAAGGCTGTATTCTCCGCTCTGGATCAAGGCATCTGCTTCAGCCGCCGTGGCGGCACAATCCAGGGCGTAGCCCTCATTCTCCAGTGCCAGCGCTAACCCTTCCTGTAATAACAGATCGTCTTCAACTATCAGTAGTTTCATCGCTAGTTATTCTGGTAGATGTCCTTATAGAGCCTGCTTTCGAAACGCACCAGTGGAATACGACGATTGCGCTGGTCAGCCGGTTCGACGGCATAGCCGGACAGATACTGCACAAAGGCCATGCGTTGCCCGCTGGCTGTCGTGATAAAACCGGCAAGGTTGTAAACGCCCTGCAGGGAACCCGTTTTGGCTGACACTTTGCCATCCACGCCTGCAGCGTGAAGGCCCGCACGGTACTGAAGTGACCCATCGTGTCCGGCGAGCGGCAGCATTGTAATAAAGTTTAGCTCAGCGTCATGCTGAGCGATGTACTGCAACACCTGCATCATGGTGGCCGGTGAGATCAGGTTATGGCGCGATAAACCGGAACCGTCGACAGCGATCGTATTGCCCAGATCGATACCCGCCTGCTGGCGCAGGATCTGACGTACGGCATCAGAACCGGCCCGCCAGGTTCCTGGCACACCAAAGCGCGCGTGCCCAATCATACGGAACACCGTGTCGGCAATCATGTTATCCGACTTTTTCAGCATAATCTTAAGCAAATCATGCAGTGGCGCGGACTGTTTACTGGCAATCACCGTGCCTGGTTCATTCACCTGCGTCTGGCGCAGCAGCGTTCCGGTGTAGGTTATGCCCGCCTGCTTCAGTTCATCTTTAAAAATGGCACCGGCATAGCCTGCGCCATCCTGAATGGCAAAGGCCAGCGGGAGGGGATCGGCCCGCTGGGTCAGGCAGCCGGTGAGCGTATAGCGATTGAGATCGCCCGGTACCACGTCGAGCTCACAATACTGTGCCTCCGGGGAGCCTTTCGCCAGCGTCCGCACCTGGCTGAACATCGTGACCGGGTAGTAAGACGCCACGCGGATAAACGCTAAGTCATTGGGTTTTGGCGCGCTGTAAAGCGATACGGAGAAGCAGTTACGGTCAACGATGGCGGCGGCTGGCGGGGCGCTAAAGCACTGCGTCATGTCGTTCCATGGCCAGCCAGGCGCTTTATCGTGGCTGGCGAAAATGGAGGTGTCGATCAGCACGTTGCCATCAATTTTTGTTACGCCGGATTTTTTCAGTACCGCCACCATGTTGCGGACATCCTGGCGCTTAAAGGTGGGATCGCCACCAAAACGGGCGATAAGATCGCCTTTCAGTTCGCCACCCTCAACGTTACCTCTGGTTTCAAGGGTGGTAGTAAAACGGAAGTCAGGCCCGAGCTGGAGCAGGGCGGCGAGGGCAGTGATCACCTTCTGGGTACTGGCAGGCAGCGCCATCTGTTGACTGTGATAGTCAATCTCGGGAGCCTGCGCGCCAACCTTCTGCACCATCAGGGCAAGGTTCGCGCCGGCGGGCAGTTGATTAATGTACTCATCAACATTCGCGGCCTGAACGGTGAACGTTATACTGGTAGTCAATCCGATGATAAAACTGGAAAATCGCATAATCTCGCGCTAACAACCCGAAAACAAACCGTCATACTACGGTGCATGGCACTGTAAAGTAAACGATGACCCATAGTGAACTTCGCGGTAAAATGCGTATCAAATTGAAAAATTGCTGCTGACCTGGGGCGTTGCTCCCGGGTCGGTTTTCTTTTTGCTTCTGGCCTGTTCAGGTGGGCTGGAGCAGGGAACACTGCTCCCAACAGGAATGTTTAAGAGGTATAACAAATGCAAGCTATTCCGATGACCTTACGTGGTGCCGAAAAACTGCGCGAAGAGCTGGATTTTCTGAAATCCGTACGTCGCCCTGAAATCATCGCCGCTATCGCGGATGCGCGTGAGCATGGCGACCTGAAAGAGAATGCTGAATACCACGCGGCGCGTGAGCAGCAGGGTTTCTGCGAGGGGCGCATCAAAGATATCGAAGCGAAACTGTCCAACGCGCAGGTTATCGATATCACTAAAATGCCAAACAACGGTCGCGTGATCTTCGGCTCTACCGTCACCGTCCTGAATCTGGACAACGACGAAGAGCAAACCTATCGCATCGTGGGTGATGATGAAGCAGACTTCAAACAGAACCTGATTTCGGTGAACTCCCCGATTGCTCGTGGCCTGATTGGCAAAGAGCAGGATGATGTTGTGATTATCCGCACCCCGGGTGGCGAAGTGGAATACGAAATTATTAAGGTTGAATACCTGTAATTCGCTTCTCTTCTAAGATGTTGATACATTGTAAAGAAAAGAAAAAGGCCGCATAGCGGCCTTTTATCAACTCAAGGAGCATGGCATTTTGCTCGCCTGCTGAAAGAAATCCCTCGTTTCACACAGAAAATGTGTTTGATTCAGGATATCCTTAACGTGGCAGCGAGATTTTGCGCTCTTTAGATGGGCGATAGAGCACCAGCGTTTTACCGATGACCTGTACATTACAGGCGCCGGTTTCGCGCACGATGGCTTCCACGATCAGGTTTTTAGTGTCTCTGTCTTCAGAGGCGATTTTCACCTTGATCAGCTCGTGGTGTTCCAGCGCTTGTTCAATCTCGGCAAGCACCCCTTCGGTCAAACCATTGTTGCCAAGCATCACTACAGGCTTGAGCGGATGTGCCAGACCTTTAAGGTGCTGTTTTTGTTTAGTACTCAGATTCATCGTATATTTTTGCTTACGTTGGGATTGAAAACGGTTCATTCTACCGCCATCTCCCTAATATCGCCAAATAGCTGCGTAGAAATTTACGTCACAGGCAAGTAACGATGAACCAGGACGGAAATGTTAAATGACAGGTAAAAAGCGTTCTGCCAGCTCCAGCCGCTGGCTTCAGGAACACTTTAGCGATAAATATGTTCAACAGGCGCAGAAAAAGGGGTTACGTTCCCGCGCCTGGTTTAAACTTGATGAAATACAGCAAAGTGACAAACTTTTTAAACCGGGAATGACGGTGGTCGACCTCGGTGCGGCACCTGGCGGATGGTCTCAGTATGCGGTTACGCAGATCGGCGGAACGGGCCGAATCATCGCATGCGATCTTTTACCAATGGATCCCATCGTCGGTGTCGACTTCCTTCAGGGCGACTTTCGTGATGAATTAGTGCTTAAAGCATTACTTGATCGTGTAGGTGACAGTAAGGTCCAGGTTGTCATGTCGGATATGGCACCAAATATGTGTGGAACACCGGCGGTGGATATCCCCCGCGCCATGTATCTGGTGGAACTAGCGTTAGAAATGTGTCGTGATGTACTAGCGCCTGGTGGTAGTTTTGTTGTGAAGGTGTTTCAGGGCGAAGGTTTCGAGGAGTATCTTAAGGAAATTCGCTCCCTGTTTGCGAAGGTCAAAGTTCGTAAGCCGGACTCTTCCCGGGCCCGTTCCCGTGAAGTGTATATTGTAGCGACCGGGCGAAAATGATAACCGGTAGATTTCAGGCGAAAGTTTGAATGAAACTGGATATAGAGTATCCTGACGCTGTTTTTAACACAGTTGTAATATGAGGTTAATCCCTTGAGTGACATGGCGAAAAACCTAATACTCTGGCTGGTCATTGCCGTTGTGCTGATGTCAGTTTTCCAGAGCTTTGGGCCCAGCGAGTCGAATGGCCGCAAGGTGGATTATTCTACCTTCCTGCAAGAGGTCAATCAGGACCAGGTTCGCGAAGCGCGTATCAACGGACGTGAGATCAACGTTACCAAGAAAGATAGTAACCGTTACACGACTTACATCCCGGTGAACGATCCTAAGCTGCTTGATAACCTTCTGACCAAAAACGTCAAAGTGGTAGGCGAGCCGCCGGAAGAACCAAGCCTGTTGGCTTCTATCTTCATTTCCTGGTTCCCGATGCTGCTTCTTATCGGTGTCTGGATCTTCTTTATGCGCCAGATGCAGGGCGGTGGTGGCAAAGGTGCCATGTCGTTCGGTAAGAGCAAGGCGCGTATGCTGACGGAAGACCAGATCAAGACCACCTTTGCTGACGTAGCAGGTTGTGACGAAGCAAAAGAAGAGGTGGGTGAACTGGTTGAATACCTGCGTGAGCCGAGCCGTTTCCAGAAACTGGGCGGTAAGATCCCGAAAGGCGTCCTGATGGTCGGCCCTCCGGGTACCGGTAAAACCCTGCTGGCAAAAGCCATCGCGGGTGAAGCGAAGGTCCCGTTCTTTACTATTTCAGGTTCTGACTTCGTTGAAATGTTCGTGGGTGTCGGTGCATCTCGTGTGCGTGACATGTTCGAGCAGGCTAAGAAGGCAGCACCGTGCATCATCTTCATCGATGAAATCGACGCCGTTGGCCGCCAGCGTGGCGCAGGCCTGGGCGGTGGTCACGATGAACGTGAGCAGACCCTGAACCAGATGCTGGTTGAAATGGACGGCTTTGAAGGTAACGAAGGTATCATCGTTATCGCGGCAACTAACCGTCCAGACGTACTCGACCCTGCGCTGCTGCGTCCAGGCCGTTTCGACCGTCAGGTTGTGGTCGGTCTGCCGGATGTTCGTGGTCGTGAACAGATCCTGAAAGTGCATATGCGTCGCGTACCGCTGGCGCCAGATATCGACGCGGCAATCATCGCGCGTGGTACTCCAGGCTTCTCCGGTGCGGATCTGGCTAACCTGGTCAACGAGGCAGCACTGTTTGCCGCTCGCGGTAACAAGCGTGTAGTGTCCATGGTGGAATTTGAGAAAGCGAAAGACAAAATCATGATGGGTGCGGAACGTCGCTCCATGGTGATGACGGAAGCGCAGAAAGAGTCCACGGCATATCACGAAGCGGGCCACGCGATTATCGGTCGTCTGGTGCCGGAACACGATCCGGTACACAAGGTGACGATCATTCCACGCGGTCGTGCGTTGGGTGTGACCTTCTTCCTGCCTGAAGGCGACGCGATCAGCGCCAGCCGTCAGAAGCTGGAAAGTCAGATTTCAACCCTGTACGGCGGTCGTCTGGCAGAAGAGATCATCTACGGTGCGGAACATGTTTCCACCGGTGCGTCGAACGATATTAAAGTGGCGACAAACCTGGCACGTAACATGGTGACCCAGTGGGGCTTCTCCGACAAACTCGGTCCGCTGCTCTATGCAGAAGAAGAGGGCGAAGTATTCCTGGGCCGCTCCGTGGCAAAAGCGAAACATATGTCCGATGAAACGGCTCGTATCATCGACCAGGAAGTGAAAGCGCTGATTGAGCGTAACTACGCTCGCGCCCGTCAGATCCTGAATGACAATATGGACATCCTGCATTCGATGAAAGATGCGCTCATGAAATATGAGACCATCGATGCGCCGCAGATTGACGACCTGATGGCTCGCCGCGAAGTGCGTCCGCCAGCAGGCTGGGAAGACCCAGGCGCGTCTAACAATTCTGACAACAATGGCACCCCGCGTGCACCGCGTCCGGTCGATGAACCGCGTACGCCAAACCCGGGCAACACCATGTCAGAGCAGTTGGGCGACAAGTAAGTCACTGCTGTTGAAGCGTTTGTCTGTACATCAAACCCTGGAGCGTGCTCCGGGGTTTTTCTTTTTTATATAACCATGCAAATAACAGGGATTTAGCCATGAAACTCTTCGCCCAGGACTCGCATCTCGACCTTTCACATCCGCATGTGATGGGGATCCTGAATGTCACGCCTGATTCCTTCTCTGACGGCGGCACGCATAACTCGCTTATCGACGCGGTTAAACACGCGAATTTAATGATCAACGCGGGTGCCACCATCATTGACGTTGGAGGGGAGTCAACGCGGCCTGGCGCGGCGGAGGTTTCGGTGGAAGAAGAGCTGGCGCGCGTGGTGCCGGTGGTGGAGGCTATCGCCCGGCGCTTTGAAGTGTGGATCTCTGTTGATACCTCCAAACCCGAAGTGATCCGTGAAGTGGCGAGAGTGGGCGCTCACATTATCAATGATATCCGCTCGCTGACCGAGCCGGGCGCAATTGAAGCCGCCGCTGAAACCGGGCTACCGGTGTGTCTGATGCATATGCAGGGCCAGCCTAAGACAATGCAGGAGGCGCCAAAATATGAAGATGTGTTTGCCGACGTCACCCGCTTCTTTATTGAGCATATCGAACGCTGTGAACGTGCGGGTATCGCAAAAGAGAAATTGCTGCTCGACCCGGGCTTCGGTTTCGGTAAAAATCTCTCACACAATTACGCGTTGCTTGCGCGCTTATCAGAGTTTCATCAGTTCGGCCTGCCACTGCTGGTGGGAATGTCGAGAAAATCGATGATTGGTCAGTTGTTGAATGTCGGGCCGAATGAACGTCTGAGCGGCAGTCTGGCCTGCGCGGTGATTGCCGCGATGCAAGGTGCACACATCATTCGCGTCCATGACGTAAAAGAAACAGTAGAAGCCATGCGTGTGGTGGAAGCCACACTGGCAGCGAAGGAAAACAAACGCTATGAGTAATCGTAAATATTTTGGTACCGATGGCATCCGTGGGCGCGTAGGCGATGCGCCAATTACCCCTGACTTTGTCCTGAAGCTGGGTTGGGCGGCGGGTAAGGTACTGGCGCGTCATGGCTCCCGTAAGATCATTATTGGTAAAGATACCCGTATTTCGGGTTATATGCTGGAGTCCGCGCTGGAAGCCGGGCTGGCGGCGGCGGGGCTTTCAGCTTCCTTTACGGGGCCAATGCCGACCCCTGCTGTTGCCTATCTGACTCGTACCTTCCGTGCGGAAGCGGGCATCGTCATTTCAGCTTCTCATAATCCGTTCTATGACAACGGTATCAAATTCTTCTCCATCGACGGCACTAAACTGCCGGATGACGTGGAAGAGGCGATTGAAGCGGAAATGGAGAAAGAGATCACCTGTGTCGACTCCGCTGAGCTGGGTAAAGCCAACCGTATTGTCGATGCCGCAGGCCGCTACATTGAATTCTGCAAAGGCACGTTTCCGAATGAACTGAGCCTGGCACACCTCAAAATTGTGGTGGACTGTGCAAACGGTGCGACCTATCACATTGCGCCGAATGTTTTCCGCGAGCTGGGCGCGAAAGTGATCACCATCGGCTGCGAGCCGGACGGTCTGAACATCAATGAAGAAGTCGGCGCGACAGACGTGCGTGCCTTGCAGGCGCGTGTACTGGCTGAAAAAGCCGATCTGGGTATTGCCCTGGATGGCGATGGCGATCGTGTGATCATGGTTGACCACGAAGGTAACAAGGTCGACGGGGATCAGATCCTCTACATCATTGCGCGTGAAGGCCTGCGTCAGGGGCAACTGCGCGGTGGCGCGGTGGGCACGCTGATGAGCAATATGGGTCTGGAGCTGGCGCTGAAACAGCTGGGCATCCCGTTTGTTCGCGCGAAAGTGGGTGACCGCTACGTGCTGGAAAAACTTCAGGAAAAAGGCTGGCGCATTGGCGCGGAAAACTCCGGCCACGTGATCCTGCTCGATAAAACCACCACCGGTGACGGCATTGTGGCGGCGCTTCAGGTTGTTGCCGCGATGGCGCGTAACCATATGAGCCTGCACGATCTGTGCAGCGGCATGAAAATGTTCCCGCAGATCCTGGTGAACGTGCGTTTCACCGCTGGTAAAGGCGACCCGCTGGAAAATGATAACGTGAAAGCGGTGATGGCAGAGGTGGAAGCGACGCTTGGCAGCCGTGGACGCGTCCTGCTGCGTAAGTCGGGTACCGAGCCGCTGATCCGCGTGATGGTGGAAGGTGAAGACGAAGCGCAGGTAACTGAATTTGCGCACCGCATTGCGGATGCAGTGAAAGCTGCATAATCTTTCAGAATAAGTGTTTAAAAAGGCGGCGTTTGCCGCCTTTGTTTTAAGCAATAAATGGCTTTTTGCTGTTTTTTTCCGCAGTTGATACAATGCCTCGAAAATGCCCTTGCGAAGGTGATTCGCTTTGGTTAGTATTCACACCCGCTTCAGTGGGAAACAAAATCCTGCTAATTGGTCGAAGCATTGGTATGCGGCAAATCCGCAAGGAACAGGTTGATTATGTACGAAGCTCTTTTAGTTATTTTCCTTATTGTAGCCATCGCTCTCGTAGCGCTGATTATGCTGCAGCAAGGTAAAGGCGCTGATATGGGAGCCTCCTTCGGAGCAGGCGCTTCCGGTACGCTGTTCGGTTCAAGTGGTTCTGCGAACTTCATGACCCGTACGACGGCGATTCTGGCTACGCTGTTCTTCATCATCAGTCTGGTGCTGGGCAATATCAACAGCAACAAGACCAGTAAAGGAAGCGAGTGGGAAAATCTGAGCGCGCCAGCAAAAACTGAGCAAACTCAGCCAGCTGCACCGGCTAAGCCAACCAGCGATATCCCGCAGTAAGTATTCAGTACCGAGGTGGTGGAATTGGTAGACACGCTACCTTGAGGTGGTAGTGCCCTAACGGGCTTGTGGGTTCGAGTCCCATCCTCGGTACCAATATTCCAGAAGAAAGACGTCGCAAGACGTCTTTTTTTTCGTCTGTACATTCTGTGTTTCCGATCTATTGTAGGGCGGGTAAGCGCAGCGCCGCCCGCCGTTTTGCCCGGTGGCGCTGCGCTTACCGGGCCTACGAAGACCACAAAAAAGGCGCCCATTGGGCGCCTTTTGCATGTCTTGCTGTCGATTACTTCTTATCGCTGTGTTCCAGGTTCTCAACCTGCGGCAGACCATTACCGGAATTCGCGGAGAGCAGGCCATTCTCAACATAGTTGAACAGCTTCTCACGGGTATCGGTGATGTCCAGGTTACGCATGGTCAGCTGGCCAATACGATCGTCCGGAGAGAATACTGACTCACCTTTCTCCATGGTCAGACGCTCTGCTTTATAGGTCAGGTTGTCAGACACGGTATTGAGGATGGAGTAATCATTGCCGCGACGCAGTTCCAGCGTCACTTCGCCGGTGATTGCGCTCGCCACCCAACGTTGCAGGGCGTCACGCAGCATCAGCGCTTGTGGATCAAACCAGCGACCCTGATACAGCAGTTTGCCCAGCTGACGGCCATGAGCGTGATACTGCTCAATGGTGTCTTCGTTGTGAATACCGGTCAGCAGACGCTCGTAAGCGATGTGCAGCAGCGCCATCCCCGGAGCTTCGTAAATGCCACGGCTTTTCGCTTCGATGATACGGTTTTCAATCTGATCGCTCATACCCAGACCGTGACGACCGCCGATGCGGTTTGCTTCCAGCATCAGTTCAACATCGTCTGAGAAGGTTTTACCGTTCAGGGCAACCGGATGACCGCGTTCGAAACGCACGGTCACTTCTTCCGCCGGGATCTTCACGTTCTCATCCCAGAATTTTACGCCCATGATCGGGTTAACAATTTTTACGCTGGAGTTCAGGAATTCCAGGTCTTTCGCTTCGTGCGTCGCACCCAGCATGTTGGAGTCGGTTGAGTAGGCTTTCTCAACGGACATCTTATAGTCAAAGCCGCAGGCAATCATAAACTCAGACATTTCATGACGGCCACCCAGTTCGTCGATGAAGTCGGTATCCAGCCACGGTTTGTAGATCTGCAACTCGGCGTTGGTCAGCAGACCGTAACGATAGAAACGTTCAATATCGTTGCCTTTATAGGTACTGCCATCACCCCAGATGTTCACGCCATCTTCTTTCATGGCGGCGACCAGCATGGTGCCGGTGACAGCACGACCCAGCGGAGTGGTATTAAAATAGGTCAGGCCGCCGGTAGTGTTATGAAAAGCACCGCACTGGATAGCGGCAATGCCTTCAGCGACCAGTTGCTTACGGCAGTCAATCAGACGTGCGTTCTCTGCGCCATACTCCATGGCACGACGAGGGATCGCGTCATAATCTTCCTCGTCCGGCTGACCCAGGTTCGCAGTATATGCATACGGAACCGCTCCCTTCTGGCGCATCCACAGCAGTGCAGCGCTGGTATCCAGGCCGCCTGAGAAAGCGATGCCAATACGTTGTCCTACCGGAAGATGCTTGAGAATCGTCGTCATAGAATAAAACCCTGCTTGATTGACTGATTAGAGACCGCTTTCGCTCTCTTGTGCATTTTTATGCAAAATAAGTGAGTATTCATTTAATCATCTTTTGTCGAAGACCGAAAGAGACTCGTGCGTTTTTTGTAAAAAATTTGGTCTGTTCTGTCTGGCAGAAGCTGGGTTGACAGGTGGGGTCAACTATCAATATACTAAACGCCGATTTTACGTCCCGTCTTCGGTACCAAATCCCAGCATTATTTGCAAATTCTGTCCAAAACGCGTAGAATTTGCCACGTTTCAGGCGCGGGGTGGAGCAGCCTGGTAGCTCGTCGGGCTCATAACCCGAAGGTCGTCGGTTCAAATCCGGCCCCCGCAACCACTTTCCTATAAAGTTCTTTTTCAAATATACTGTGAAGACTTAGAGCCTTCGTAGCTGGATTTGAAAAAATTCTTTCGGAAAGTGCTCCAGGCCACAGTTGTGGCTATAGGGTTCAGTTATCTAAAGCCCCGATTTATCGGGGTTTTTTGTTATCTGACTACAGAATAACTGGGCTTTACGCCCTTTTTTTATGTCTTGGGGGTGGGCTTGTCCACATTAGAGCAAAAATTAACAGAGATGATTACTGCACCGGTCGAAGCACTGGGCTACGAACTGGTCGGCATCGAATTCGTTCGCGGCCGCACATCGACGCTGCGCATCTATATTGATAGTGAAGATGGCATCAATGTTGATGATTGTGCTGATGTCAGCCACCAGGTGAGTGCGGTTCTTGATGTTGAAGATCCGATTACCGTTGCGTACAACCTGGAAGTTTCCTCACCTGGCCTCGATCGTCCGATGTTCACGGCCGAGCACTATGTGCGCTTTACCGGTGAAGAAGTGGCTCTCGTTCTGCGTATGGCCGTACAGAACCGCCGTAAATGGCAGGGAATTATCAAAGCCGTTGATGGTGAAATGATCACGGTGACAGTCGAAGGCAAAGATGAAGTGTTCGCGCTGAGTAATATCCAGAAGGCGAACCTGGTTCCCCACTTTTAACAGTCTGGATTGAGGTGAAAAGCCCGCGATGAACAAAGAAATTTTGGCTGTTGTTGAAGCCGTCTCCAACGAGAAATCACTGCCGCGTGAGAAGATTTTCGAAGCGCTGGAAAGTGCACTGGCTACAGCAACCAAGAAAAAATACGAACAAGAGATCGATGTTCGCGTAGAAATCGATCGTAAAAGCGGTGACTTCGATACATTCCGTCGTTGGGTAATCGTTGAAGAAGTGACCCAACCGACCAAAGAGATCACCCTGGAAGCGGCACGTTTTGAAGACGAAAGTCTGAACGTGGGTGACTACGTTGAAGATCAGATTGAATCTGTCACCTTCGACCGTATCACCACCCAGACCGCGAAGCAGGTTATCGTGCAGAAAGTTCGCGAAGCCGAGCGCGCGCTGGTTGTCGATCAGTTCCGCGATCAGGAAGGCGAAATCATCACTGGCGTGGTGAAGAAAGTGAACCGCGATAACATCTCTCTGGAGATCAAATCCGAAGGGCTGCCGGGTAACGCTGAAGCCGTTATCCTGCGTGAAGACATGCTGCCGCGTGAAAACTTCCGCCCAGGCGACCGTATTCGTGGTGTGCTGTATGCCGTACGTCCTGAAGCACGTGGTGCACAGCTGTTCGTGACGCGTTCTAAACCAGAAATGCTGGTTGAACTGTTCCGTATCGAAGTGCCGGAAATCGGCGAAGAAGTTATCGAAATCAAAGCGGCGGCCCGCGATCCGGGTTCCCGTGCGAAAATTGCGGTGAAAACCAACGACAAGCGTATCGACCCGGTCGGTGCTTGCGTCGGTATGCGTGGCGCACGTGTTCAGGCGGTTTCTACCGAACTGGGCGGCGAGCGTATTGATATCGTTCTGTGGGACGACAATCCGGCGCAGTTCGTGATCAACGCAATGGCACCGGCTGATGTGGCGTCTATCGTTGTTGACGAAGACAAACACACCATGGATATCGCTGTAGAAGCGGGCAACCTGGCGCAGGCGATTGGCCGTAACGGTCAGAACGTACGTCTGGCGTCACAGCTGAGCGGCTGGGAACTCAACGTGATGACCGTTGATGACCTTCAGGCCAAGCATCAGGCTGAAGCCCACGCGGCGATCGATACCTTCACCAAATACCTGGACATTGACGAAGACTTCGCCACTGTGCTGGTTGAAGAAGGTTTCTCTACGCTGGAAGAACTGGCCTACGTGCCAATGAAAGAGCTGCTGGAAATTGACGGTCTGGATGAACCAACCGTTGAAGCCCTGCGTGAACGCGCTAAAAACGCACTGACCACCCTGGCGCTGGCTCAGGAAGAAAGCCTTGGCGATAAGAAGCCGGCTGATGACCTGCTGAATCTGGAAGGTCTTGATCGTGCGATTGCGTTCAAGCTGGCTGCCCGTGGTGTTTGTACGCTGGAAGATCTCGCTGAGCAAGGCGTTGATGACCTGGCTGATATCGAAGGTTTAACCGACGAGAAAGCCGGCGAACTCATCATGGCCGCACGTAATATTTGCTGGTTCGGCGACGAAGCGTAATAAACTGTAGCAGGAAGGAACAGCATGACTGATGTAACTGTAAAATCGCTGGCTGCTGAGATTCAGACCTCCGTGGACCGCCTGGTACAGCAATTTGCTGATGCAGGGATCCCGAAGGCCGCTGATGACTCGGTGACCGCGCAAGAAAAACAAACCTTGTTAGCGCACCTGAACCGTGAACACGGCTCTACGCCTGACAAGTTAACGCTGCAGCGCAAAACGCGTAGCACGTTGAACATCCCTGGTACCGGTGGCAAAAGCAAATCGGTACAAATTGAAGTCCGCAAGACGCGCACCTTTGTAAAACGTGATCCGCAAGAGGCAGAACGCCTTGCTGCGGAAGAGCAGGCACAGCGTGAAGCGGAAGAACAAGCTCAGCGTGAGGCAGAAGCCACTGCTAAACGCGAAGCAGAATTAAAAGCTGAACGTGAGGCCGCAGAAAAAGCGAAACGCGACGCCGGTGAAAAAGCGAAGCGTGACGCTGCGGAAAAAGACAAAGTGAGCAATCAACAGACCGACGAAATGACCAAAACTGCCCAGGCTGAAAAAGCCCGCCGTGAAAATGAAGCTGCCGAGCTGAAGCGTAAAGCGGAAGAAGAAGCCCGCCGCAAGCTTGAAGAAGAAGCTCGCCGCGTCGCCGAAGAAGCGCGTCGCATGGCAGAAGAAAACGAGAAGAACGGTGTGAATACCGCTGAACCAACTGAAGACAACAGCGATTATCACGTAACCACTTCTCAGCATGCGCGCCAGGCAGAAGACGATAACGACCGTGAAGTTGAAGGTGGTCGTGGCCGTACTCGCAGTACAAAAGCGGCGCGTCCTGCGAAAAAAGGTAACAAGCACGCTGAATCTAAAGCTGACCGTGAAGAAGCACGTGCAGCGGTTCGCGGTGGTAAAGGCGGTAAGCGTAAAGGTTCCGCTCTGCAGCAGGGCTTCCAGAAGCCAGCTCAGGCCGTTAACCGTGACGTTGTGATCGGCGAAACCATCACCGTTGGCGAACTGGCTAACAAGATGGCGGTGAAAGGCTCTCAGGTCATCAAAGCGATGATGAAGCTGGGCGCAATGGCCACCATCAACCAGGTCATCGACCAGGAAACCGCACAGCTGGTTGCCGAGGAGATGGGCCACAAAGTTATCCTGCGTCGTGAAAACGAGCTGGAAGAAGCAGTAATGAGCGACCGTGATACGGGCGCAGCGGCTGAACCGCGCGCACCGGTTGTGACCATCATGGGTCACGTTGACCACGGTAAAACCTCTCTGCTTGACTACATTCGTTCTACTAAGGTTGCCTCCGGCGAAGCGGGTGGTATTACCCAGCATATCGGTGCTTACCACGTAGAAACCGAAAACGGCATGATCACCTTCCTGGATACCCCAGGCCACGCAGCGTTTACCTCAATGCGTGCTCGTGGTGCTCAGGCAACGGATATCGTTGTTCTGGTTGTTGCTGCCGATGATGGCGTGATGCCACAGACCATTGAAGCTATCCAGCACGCGAAAGCGGCGCAGGTGCCTTTGGTTGTTGCAGTCAACAAAATCGATAAGCCAGAAGCCGATATGGATCGCGTTAAGAACGAACTGTCACAGTACGGCGTTATGCCGGAAGAGTGGGGCGGTGAAGCGCAGTTTATCCCTGTTTCTGCAAAAGCAGGTACCGGTATCGACGACCTGCTGAACGCTATCCTGCTTCAGGCTGAAGTTCTGGAGCTGAAAGCGGTTCGTAAAGGTATGGCGAGCGGCGCGGTAATCGAATCCTTCCTGGATAAAGGTCGTGGTCCGGTTGCAACCGTTCTGGTTCGCGAAGGTACTCTGCACAAGGGCGACATCGTTCTGTGTGGTTTCGAATACGGTCGCGTTCGTGCGATGCGTAACGAACTGGGTCAGGAAGTGCTGGAAGCGGGTCCGTCCATCCCAGTGGAAATCCTCGGCCTGTCCGGTGTTCCGGCTGCCGGTGACGAAGTAACCGTGGTACGTGACGAGAAGAAAGCACGTGAAGTGGCGCTGTATCGTCAGGGTAAATTCCGTGAGGTGAAACTGGCTCGCCAGCAGAAATCTAAACTCGAGAACATGTTCGCCAACATGACTGAAGGCGAAGTTCACGAAGTGAACATCGTTCTGAAAGCGGACGTACAGGGTTCTGTGGAAGCGATCTCCGACTCCTTGCTGAAACTGTCTACCGACGAAGTGAAAGTGAAGATCATCGGTTCTGGCGTAGGTGGTATCACCGAAACCGACGCAACCCTGGCAGCCGCGTCCAACGCTATCCTGGTTGGCTTCAACGTTCGTGCTGACGCATCTGCGCGTAAAGTTATCGATGCTGAAAGCCTGGATCTGCGTTACTACTCCGTCATCTATAACCTGATTGACGAAGTGAAAGCAGCGATGAGCGGCATGCTGTCTCCTGAGCTGAAACAGCAGATCATCGGTCTGGCTGAAGTACGTGACGTGTTCAAATCACCGAAATTCGGTGCGATCGCGGGCTGTATGGTTACCGAAGGGACCATTAAGCGTCACAACCCAATCCGCGTACTGCGCGACAACGTGGTTATCTACGAAGGTGAGCTGGAATCCCTGCGCCGCTTCAAAGATGACGTTAACGAAGTTCGTAACGGCATGGAATGTGGTATCGGTGTTAAGAACTACAACGACGTTCGCGTTGGCGATATGATCGAAGTGTTCGAGATCATCGAAATTCAGCGTACCATCGCGTAATCTTCGTCAACTGAAGATTAATTAGCGTAGGCCGGGTAAGCGAAGCGCCACCCGGCAGTAATTTTAAAAAGGGGCTTAAGCCCCTTTTTTGTCTGGAGAATTTATTATGGCGAAAGAATTTGGTCGCCCACAGCGCGTCGCGCAGGAGATGCAGAAAGAGATCGCTCTCATTCTGCAACGTGAAATCAAAGATCCACGCGTGGGGATGATGACCACCGTGTCTGGCGTGGAAATGTCCCGCGACCTGGCGTACGCCAAAGTGTTTGTGACATTCCTGAATGACCAGGATGAAGACGCCGTGAAGAACGGCATTAAAGCGCTGCAGGAAGCCTCTGGTTTCATCCGCTCTCTGCTTGGCAAAGCGATGCGTCTGCGTATTGTGCCGGAGCTGACCTTCTTCTACGACAACTCGCTGGTTGAGGGTATGCGTATGTCCAACCTGGTGACCAGCGTGGTGAAACATGACGATGAGCGTCGTGTTAACCCGGCGGACGACAGCAAGGAGGACTGATGAGTCGTCCTCGTCGTCGCGGTCGTGACGTGCATGGCGTGCTGTTGCTGGATAAACCACAGGGCGCATCCAGCAACGACGTGCTGCAAAAAGTAAAGCGTATTTATAACGCCAATCGCGCGGGGCACACCGGCGCGCTGGATCCGCTGGCAACCGGGATGCTCCCGATCTGCCTGGGTGAAGCGACAAAGTTTTCCCAGTATCTGCTGGATTCCGATAAGCGCTACCGCGTGATTGCCAAATTGGGCCAGCGCACGGACACTTCCGATGCGGATGGTCAGGTGGTTGAAGAGCGCCCGGTAACCTTCAGCGCAGAGCAACTTGATGCGGCGCTGGAGAGCTTCCGGGGCGACACAATGCAGGTGCCGTCGATGTATTCGGCGTTGAAATATCAGGGCAAGAAGCTTTACGAATATGCGCGTCAGGGCATTGACGTTCCGCGTGAAGCCCGTCCGATTACCGTGTATGAGCTGTTGTTCATTCGCCACGAAGGTGATGAGCTGGAGCTGGAAGTACACTGTTCGAAAGGGACCTACATCCGCACCATCATTGACGACCTCGGTGAAAAGCTGGGCTGCGGCGCGCATGTGATTTATCTGCGTCGTCTGGCGGTCAGCAAGTATCCGGTCGAACGTATGGTAACGCTTGAGCATCTGCACGCCCTGGCTGAACAGGCGCAAGCGCAGGGAATTGCGTCGGCAGATCTGCTGGATCCGCTGCTGATGCCAATGGACAGTCCGGCAGCAAATTTCCCGGTTGTTAATCTTCCTTTAACATCGTCCGTTTACTTTAAGAACGGAAACCCGGTCCGCACAACGGGGGCGCCGCTTGAGGGCCTGGTCCGTGTGACGGAAGGGGAGGAAGGCAAGTTTATCGGGATGGGCGAAATGGACGGTGAAGGGCGCGTTGCCCCGCGTCGTCTGGTCGTCGAATACCCGGTCGAAGCGTGACGGTGATAACGCCTCACCTTGCGATAAGCAGGGGAGACGAGTAGAATATCGCCGCTTAACGCCTGGTAAATTGTTTAACAATCTGCGGGGCGTACATGGGATAGCTGAATTAGAGATCGGCATCCTTACATTCTTTATACTTTGGAGTTTGAAAATGTCTCTAAGCGTTGAAGCTAAAGCTAAAATCGTTTCTGAGTTTGGTCGTGGTACTAACGACAGCGGTTCTACCGAAGTTCAGGTTGCACTGCTGACTGCACAGATTAACCACCTGCAGGGTCACTTTGCAGAGCACAAAAAAGATCACCACAGCCGTCGTGGTCTGCTGCGTATGGTTTCTCAGCGTCGTAAACTGCTCGACTACCTGAAGCGTAAAGATGTTGCACGCTACACCGCGCTGATCGAGCGTCTGGGTCTGCGTCGCTAATTCTTGCGAGTTTCAGAAAAGGGGGCCTGATGGCCCCTTTTTTCAACCAGACGGCAGCAATTCAGGGGAAACTATTGTATTGTTGCTATAAATGATCTTCATTGCAGAGGTTCGCGCGGCTAATGAGAGGCTTCACCCATGGGGGTGTCGGTTGTCATTAGTCGCGAGGATGCGAAGAAGGTCGGGTTAAATCGTCAGCACACCTGAGGTGTGCTTTCAAACATTTAAGAAAGGACAGAATTTTGCTGAATCCGATCGTTCGTAAATTCCAGTATGGTCAGCATACCGTCACGCTGGAAACCGGCATGATGGCTCGTCAGGCTACTGCTGCCGTAATGGTAAGCATGGATGACACTGCTGTATTCGTTACCGTAGTTGGCCAGAAAAAAGCTAAACCAGGTCAGGACTTCTTCCCACTGACCGTGAACTACCAGGAGCGTACCTACGCTGCCGGTAAAATCCCGGGTGGCTTCTTCCGTCGTGAAGGCCGTCCAAGCGAAGGCGAAACCCTGATCGCGCGTCTGATTGACCGCCCGGTTCGTCCGCTGTTCCCGGAAGGTTTCGTCAATGAAGTGCAGGTTATCGCAACCGTTGTTTCCGTTAACCCACAGGTTAACCCGGACATCGTAGCGATGATCGGTGCGTCTGCTGCCCTGTCACTGTCTGGTATCCCATTCAATGGCCCAATCGGTGCCGCGCGCGTCGGTTACATCAACGACCAGTACGTGCTGAACCCAACTCAGGAAGAGCTGAAAGAGAGTAAGCTGGACCTGGTTGTTGCCGGTACTGAAGCAGCAGTTCTGATGGTTGAATCTGAAGCAGAACTGCTGAGTGAAGACCAGATGCTGGGCGCAGTGGTCTTCGGCCACGACCAGCAGCAGATTGTTATCCAGAACATCAACGACCTGGTGAAAGAAGCCGGTAAACCACGTTGGGACTGGCAGCCAGAAGCGGTAAACGACGCGCTGAACGCACGCGTAGCTGCACTGGCAGAATCTCGTCTGAGCGATGCATATCGCATTACAGACAAACAGGAGCGTTATGCTCAGGTTGACGTGATCAAAGATGAAACCATCGCAACCCTGATCGCGGAAGACGAAACGCTGGACGCTAACGAGCTGAGCGAAATCCTGCACGCTATTGAGAAAAACGTTGTTCGTAGTCGCGTACTGGCAGGCGAGCCGCGTATTGATGGCCGTGAAAAGGACATGATCCGTGGTCTGGATGTGCGTACTGGCGTGCTGCCACGTACTCACGGTTCCGCGCTGTTCACCCGTGGTGAAACCCAGGCGCTGGTTACCGCTACCCTGGGTACTGCACGTGACGCACAGAACATCGATGAACTGATGGGCGAGCGCACTGACAGCTTCCTGTTCCACTACAACTTCCCTCCGTACTCTGTGGGCGAGACCGGTATGGTTGGCTCACCGAAGCGTCGTGAAATTGGTCACGGTCGTCTGGCGAAGCGCGGCGTGCTGGCAGTAATGCCAGAAGCAGACAAATTCCCGTACACCGTACGTGTCGTGTCTGAAATCACTGAATCCAACGGTTCTTCTTCCATGGCTTCCGTGTGTGGTGCCTCTCTGGCGCTGATGGATGCAGGCGTGCCGATCAAAGCCGCCGTTGCGGGTATCGCAATGGGTCTGGTGAAAGAAGGCGACAACTTCGTTGTTCTGTCTGACATTCTGGGTGACGAAGATCACCTGGGTGATATGGACTTCAAAGTGGCGGGTTCCCGCGACGGTATCTCTGCCCTGCAGATGGATATCAAAATTGAAGGTATCACCAAAGAGATCATGCAGGTTGCTCTGAACCAGGCTAAAGGTGCGCGTCTGCACATTCTGGGCGTGATGGAACAGGCTATCAACGCACCACGCGGTGATATCTCTGAATTCGCTCCGCGTATTCACACCATCAAGATCAATCCAGACAAGATCAAAGATGTTATCGGTAAGGGCGGTTCTGTTATCCGTGCACTGACCGAAGAAACGGGCACCACCATCGAAATCGAAGATGACGGTACTGTGAAAATCGCAGCAACCGACGGTGAGAAAGCGAAATATGCTATCCGCCGTATCGAAGAGATTACAGCAGAAATCGAAGTGGGCCGTATCTACAATGGTAAAGTGACCCGTATCGTTGACTTTGGCGCATTCGTTGCCATCGGTGGCGGTAAAGAAGGTCTGGTACATATCTCTCAGATCGCTGACAAGCGCGTTGAGAAAGTGACCGATTATCTGCAAATGGGTCAGGAAGTACCGGTGAAAGTTCTGGAAGTTGACCGCCAGGGCCGTATCCGTCTGAGCATTAAAGAAGCAACCGAGCAGTCTCAGCCTGCTGCGGCGCCGGAAGCTCCGGCTGCTGAACAGCAGGGCGAGTAAGGTTGCCATTTGCCCTCCGCGCAGGCGGAGGGCTTATTATCAGGCAGGACGCCTTGTTAAGCCGCCGGGGGACAGGACGTTCATCCAATAGTTGTCTTCGGGAGTGGGAAATGAAGCCTTTTTTGCGCTGGTGTTTCGTTGCGACAGCTTTAACGCTGGCAGGATGCAGCAACTCTGCCTGGCGTAAGAGCGAAGTCCTCGCAGTGCCATTGCAACCGACTTTGCAGCAGGAAGTGATTCTGGCACGCATGGAACAAATACTTGCCAGTCGGGCTTTAACCGATGACGAACGCGCACAGCTTTTATATGAGCGCGGAGTGTTGTATGATAGTCTCGGTCTGAGGGCATTAGCGCGAAATGATTTTTCACAAGCGCTGGCAATTCGACCTGATATGCCTGAAGTATTCAATTACTTAGGCATTTATTTAACGCAGGCAGGCAATTTTGATGCTGCCTATGAAGCGTTTGATTCTGTACTTGAGCTTGATCCAACTTACAACTACGCGCACTTGAATCGCGGTATCGCATTGTATTACGGCGGTCGTGATAAGTTAGCGCAAGATGATCTGCTGGCGTTTTATCAAGACGATCCTAATGATCCTTTCCGCAGCCTGTGGCTTTACATCGTTGAGCAGAAGCTCGATGAGAAGCAGGCCAAAGAAGCACTGAAACAGCGCTTCGAGAAATCGGACAAGGAACAGTGGGGATGGAACATTGTCGAGTTCTACCTGGGCAACATTAGCGAAGCAACGCTGATGGAACGCCTCAAGGCGGACGCAACGGATAACACCTCGCTCGCTGAGCATCTCAGTGAAACCAACTTCTATTTAGGTAAGTACTACCTAAGTCTGGGGGATATGGACAGCGCTACGGCACTGTTCAAATTAGCGGTTGCTAACAACGTACATAACTTCGTTGAGCACCGTTATGCATTGTTGGAATTATCGCTCTTGGGCCAGGAGCAAGACGACCTGGCAGAATCGGACCAGCAATAGCTGACGACATAAACATCAGCCCGTAATCTTTTGATTGCCATCACCTTCACTGGTGAGGGCGTTGTTGTTCGTCAATACACCTAATTTGAGCCGGTTCACACTTTTCAATGAAAATTGCTAATCATTTTCACGATGAGCTAAGTAGACTGGCCGCCATTAATATCGAGGCACTTGTACTACATGGCTGAATTCGAAACCACTTTTGCAGATCTGGGCCTGAAGGCTCCTATCCTTGAAGCCCTTAACGATCTGGGTTACGAAAAACCATCTCCGATCCAGGCTGAGTGTATCCCACACCTGCTTTCTGGTCGTGACGTGCTGGGCATGGCCCAGACCGGTAGCGGTAAAACCGCAGCATTCTCGCTGCCGCTGCTGAACAACATTGATCCGGACCTGCGTGCGCCGCAGATCCTCGTCCTGGCTCCAACCCGTGAACTGGCTGTTCAGGTTGCTGAAGCAATGACGGAATTCTCTAAACATATGCGCGGCGTAAACGTGGTAGCCCTGTACGGCGGCCAGCGTTATGACGTGCAGTTACGCGCCCTGCGCCAGGGCCCACAGATTGTTGTCGGTACGCCGGGCCGTCTGCTGGATCACCTGAAGCGCGGTACCCTGGACCTCTCTAAGCTGAGCGGCCTGGTACTGGATGAAGCAGATGAAATGCTGCGTATGGGCTTCATCGAAGACGTTGAAACCATCATGGCGCAGATCCCGGAAGGTCATCAGACCGCTCTGTTCTCTGCAACCATGCCAGAAGCGATCCGTCGTATTACCCGCCGCTTCATGAAAGAGCCGCAGGAAGTGCGTATTCAGTCTAGCGTGACCACTCGCCCGGACATCAGCCAGAGCTACTGGTCTGTATACGGCATGCGCAAAAACGAAGCGCTGGTCCGTTTCCTGGAAGCGGAAGATTTTGATGCGGCGATTATCTTCGTACGTACCAAAAACGCGACCCTGGAAGTGGCTGAAGCGCTGGAGCGTAGCGGCTACAACAGCGCAGCGCTGAACGGCGACATGAACCAGGCGCTGCGTGAGCAGACTCTGGAGCGTCTGAAAGACGGTCGTCTGGATATCCTGATTGCAACCGACGTGGCAGCACGTGGTCTGGACGTTGAGCGTATCAGCCTGGTTGTAAACTACGATATCCCAATGGACTCCGAGTCTTACGTTCACCGTATCGGCCGTACCGGTCGTGCGGGTCGTGCGGGCCGTGCGCTGCTGTTCGTTGAGAACCGCGAGCGTCGTCTGCTGCGTAACATTGAACGCACCATGAAGCTGACCATTCCAGAAGCTGAGCTGCCAAACGCAGAACTGCTGGGCAAACGCCGTCTGGAAAAATTCGCCGCGAAAGTACAGCAGCAGCTGGAAAGCAGCGATCTGGATCAGTACCGTGCGCTGCTGTCCCAGATCCAGCCTGTCGCTGAAGGCGAAGAGCTGGATATGGAAACCCTGGCCGCAGCACTGCTGAAAATGGCGCAGGGCGAACGTAGCCTGATCGTGCCACCTGATGCACCGATGCGTCCTAAGCGTGAGTTCCGTGACCGTGACGATCGTTTCGAACGTCGTGGCGACCGTAACGACCGTGGTCCACGCGGTGACCGTCCAGAGCGTGGTGGTGAAGACCGTCCACGTCGCGAGCGTCGTGACGCTGGCGAAATGGAACTGTATCGCATTGAAGTGGGCCGTGATGATGGTGTTGAAGTTCGTCACATCGTTGGCGCGATCGCTAATGAAGGCGACATCAGCAGCCGTTACATCGGTAACATCAAGCTGTTCGGTTCACACTCAACGATCGAGCTGCCAAAAGGCATGCCGGGCGAAGTACTGCAGCACTTTACTCGCACCCGCATTCTGAACAAGCCAATGAACATGCAACTGATGGGTGATGCACAGCCTCGCTCTGACCGCGGTGGCGAACGCCGTGGCGGTGGTCGCAGCTTCGGTGGCGAGCGTCGTGAAGGCGGTCGTAGCGAAGGTCGCACTGGCGAACCTCGTCGTTTCTCCGGCGAGCGCCGTGAAAATCGTGGCCCACGCCGCGAAGAAGGCACCAGCCGTCGTCGTTTCGGTGACGCGTAAGCCTTTTCGCTTTTGACGTAAAGTAAAATATACAGCCCCGATAGTTGTTATCGGGGCTTTTTTTATTCCTTTTGTACTCTTGTACTGGTACAGTGCATCACATTAAAATGCACACCACATTTTTGACTGGAGATAAGGCCGCATGGCAACACTAACCACCACCCAAACGTCACCTTCGCTGCTTGGCGGCGTGGTGATCATCGGCGGAACCATTATTGGTGCCGGGATGTTCTCCCTGCCAGTGGTTATGTCCGGTGCGTGGTTCTTCTGGTCGCTGGCGGCGCTGGTTTTCACCTGGTTCTGCATGCTCCATTCCGGGCTGATGATCCTTGAAGCAAACCTGAACTACCGCATTGGCTCCAGCTTCGACACCATCACCCGAGATCTGCTGGGCAAAGGCTGGAACCTGGTGAACGGGTTGTCCATCGCGTTTGTACTCTATATCCTGACCTACGCGTACATTTCAGCGAGCGGGTCGATTCTGCATCACACCTTCTCCGAGATGTCGCTGAACGTTCCGGCGCGTCTGGCGGGTCTCTGCTTCGCGCTGGGCGTGGCGTTTATCGTCTGGATGAGTACCAAAGCGGTCAGCCGCATGACGGCGATCGTGCTGGGCGCCAAGGTCATCACCTTCTTCCTGACCTTCGGCAGCCTGCTGGGGCACGTCACGCCGGCCACGCTGTTTAACGTTGCGGAAGTGAACACCTCCTACACGCCATACCTGCTTATGACGTTGCCATTCTGTCTGGCGTCGTTCGGCTACCACGGCAACGTACCGAGCCTGATGAAGTACTACGGCAAGGATCCGCGCACCATCGTGAAATGCCTGATTTACGGCACGCTGCTGGCGCTGGGGCTGTATGTGATCTGGCTGCTGGGGACGATGGGTAACATCCCGCGTCCG
The DNA here is from genome assembly GCF_013375955.1 of Enterobacter sp. DSM 30060. NCBI lineage: Bacteria > Pseudomonadati > Pseudomonadota > Gammaproteobacteria > Enterobacterales > Enterobacteriaceae > Enterobacter > Enterobacter sp. DSM 30060. Next base: position 1,094,287 of record NZ_CP056118.1, on the reverse strand, counting down.
GAATTTATCGGCATTGCGCAGAAGGGCGGCAACATTGATGTGCTGGTACAGGCGCTGAGTGGCGTGCTGAACAGCCGCAGTCTGGATCTGCTTCTGGTGGTCTTCTCTAACTTTGCGGTGGCGAGCTCATTTCTCGGTGTGACGCTGGGCCTGTTTGACTACCTGGCAGATCTGTTTGGTTTTGATGACTCTGCGATGGGGCGCTTCAAAACGGCGCTGTTAACCTTCCTGCCGCCGATTGTGGGCGGCCTGCTGTGGCCGAACGGTTTCCTGTACGCCATCGGCTATGCAGGACTGGCGGCTACCATCTGGGCGGCGATTGTACCGGCGCTGCTGGCGCGTAAATCACGTAAGCGCTTCGGCAGCCCGAAATTCCGCGTCTGGGGCGGAAAACCGATGATTGCGCTGATCCTCGTATTTGGTCTCGGCAACGCGGTGGTGCACATGTTGTCGAGTTTTAATCTGTTGCCTGTGTATCAGTAAACAGAAAGCCCGGTGGCGCTACGCTTACCGGGCCTACAGGGATCGCGTAGGCCGGATAAGGCGAAGCCGCCATCCGGCAAAAAACTACCCCACCAACTCCTCTTTCACCTGCATCGCCAGATCAAATGAATGCAAACGCGCCTGATGATCGAAAATCTGGCCGTTGACCATAATTTCATCCGCCTGCGTTTCTCGTAGCACTGCCTCCAGACCGTGACGCACCTTCGCCTTATCACCCACCAGCGACATGCTCAGGGCCTGCTGCACGCCATACTGCTCGGAGGCCGACCACAGCTGATGCATATTTTCTACCGGTGGTGGCAACTGGCCCGTCTCGCCGCGACGCAGCTTCACAAACGCCTGCTGCATGGAGGTAAACAGGAATTCCGCGTCGCGGTTGCTGTCGGCGGCAATGATATTGATGCACACCATCGCATACGGCTTCTCAAGACGCTCGGAAGGCTTGAAGTTTGTGCGGTAGAGATGCAGAGCCTGATGCAGCATATCCGGTGCGAAGTGGGAAGCGAACGCGAACGGCAGCCCCAGCTGTGCGGCAAGCTGTGCGCTGTACAGACTTGAGCCTAACAGCCACACCGGGATTTTCTCGCCGTAGCCCGGCACCGGGCGCACGTGCGGGTTAGGATCGCTCGCATCGAACCAGTCTACCAGCTCCGCTACATCACGCGGGAAGTTGTCGATATCGCCGCTCATATGGCGACGCAGGGCGCGCATGGTCGGCTGGTCGCTGCCCGGCGCGCGGCCAAGACCCAAATCAATGCGACCGGGGTAGAGTGTATTCAGGGTGCCAAACTGCTCGGCAATCACCAGCGGGGCATGGTTCGGCAGCATCACGCCACCGGAGCCAAGGTGCAAAGTAGTGGTATTCGCCGCCAGATAGCCAATCAGTACTGAGGTGGCGGCGCTGGCGATGCCCACCATATTATGGTGCTCCGCCAGCCAGTAGCGGTGATAGCCACGTTTTTCGGCAAGCTGAGCCAGATCCAGAGAGTGCGAAAAGGCTTCTCTTGCCGAGGAGCCTTGTGGAATCGGTGCCAGATCCAGCACCGAAAACGGAATGGTTTTGTCATTCATAACAGCTCACTTTGTCGACGGTCAATCTTTAATACTGCATTAAAAAATGATAACCGTTGTTAACAAAGTGAGCTTTTTTACCCCTGCAATTCCAGCCCGGCGAGACGTTTCCAGTAACCGTTGCAGTCGCTGTTTGCCGTCAGCGGCAGCGGCGAGGCGCCGTTTTCGTTGGCGCGGAAGGCGTCCAGCATGGCGAACACGCCGGTATCGAGAGGCGAAAGACGCACCATATCCACCAGCCCATGCATTGACGCCAGCTCGTTGCCGAGGTTATAGACGTAACCGCTCATAGTCTGAATGCCGTTGAGGACAAACACCTGCTGATTCTCCTGCGACAGCATGCTGCGTCCGTTCGGGTACTTAATGCAGCAGGTTTCACACTCGTCTTTCGGGCGATCTTCGGAACGCGCGGTGAAGCAGCGGGCAGAGTAGGCCAGCGGCAGATGGCCGTAGCTCAGCACTTCGACTTCAAACTGATTGCGAATGCCCAGCTCGTCACACTGATTTAGCAGGTTGACCAGCCAGTCGCGGGAGAGCTCAACCGGCATGCACCAGCGTGTCATCCCCTGTTTGAGCAGCAGGCGCAAGGTCACCGCGTTATAGCAGTTCAGCGCATGTCCGGCGACAAACGGCAGCTTACGCTCGGCGCACATGTTCACCACGCCCAGGTCGCTCGCCTCCAGCAGGAACTCACCGTTTTCGACGTAGCGCTTCAGCTCGCCCAGTTCAGAGGACGCCTGCACCAGCGCCAGCGTCGAGAGCACCACCTGCTTGCCGCTGCCGGCCAGGCTTTTCGCCATATCCAGCCAGTCGCCCACTTTGGTGGCGCGGCGCTTGCTGCACACCGCTTCGCCGAGGTAAATCACATCGGCGCTGCTGTTAGCCGCCTGCTGGTAAAAAACTTCCAGCGTCTCTTTTGGCCAGTAGTAAAGCACCGGCCCTAATGAATATTTCATGATTATCTCACTGCCATTTACGGTGATACGCGCCGAGCGTGGTTTGCGTGCCTTCGGACATCGCGCCGAGCGTCTCCATCCAGGCCGCCTGCGGGGCGTAGTTTTGCGGGTCCGCCATGCAGCGGTCGATGGCCTGACGCCACACCTTCGCCACCTGGCTCACGTAGGCCGGGCTACGCTGGCGGCCTTCGATTTTCACCGAGGCAATGTTGGCGGCCAGCAGTTCCGGCAGCAGCTCCAGCGTGTTGAGGCTGGTGGGCTCCTCCAGCGCGTGGTAGCGCTCGCCGTCCACCAGATAGCGGCCTTTGCACAGCGTCGGGTAGCCCGCGTTTTCACCGTCCTGATAGCGGTCGATTAACACGTTATTCAGGCGCGACTCCAGTCCCTGCGGCGTTTGCTGCCAGCGAACGAAGCGGGCAGGCGAGCAGGCACCGACGGTGTTTGGCGATTCCCCGGTAAGATAGGAAGAAAGATAGCAGCGGCCTTCGGCCATGATGCACAGGCTGCCGAAGGCAAAAACCTCCAGCGGCACTGGCGTGACGCGCGCCAGTTGCTTAACCTGATGAATAGAGAGCACGCGCGGAAGTACCACGCGGGCTACGTCAAAGTGTCGATGATAAAAACGCACGGCCTCTTCATTGGTGGCCGATGCCTGAACAGAGACGTGGCGCTCAATATGCGGATAACGTTCTGCCGCATACTCAAGCATAGCGAGGTCGGCCAGGATCAACGCATCGGCACCCAGCTGGGCCGCCATATCCACGGCGCGCTGCCAGCGGGCGTAGCCATCAGGATGGGCAAAGGTATTGATGGCGATGTGCAGTTTGCGCCGGTGCTGGTGAACGAAGTTAACGGCTTCCTGAAGCTTTTTCTCCGTAAAGTTAAGACCCGCAAAATGGCGGGCGTTGGTATCATCTTTCAGCCCGATATAGACCGCATCGGCCCCATTTTCGATGGCCGCCTTAAGCGCCGGAAGGTTTCCGGCAGGGCAGAGCAGCTCCATAATTTATCCCGATGTTGTCGATCGCAGGGATCGTAAAAAATGTTAACGAGCTGGGATTTTAATTAACCCATACGCGACAATTTTTGATTTAAGGCAGCTAATGGCGTATTGATGGCACCAATAATGAGGTATACCGGACAACGGTTTGTTGATTTACGCCGCTATCTTCTTGTCGGGATATGGCAAAATAGCAGGATTATAGCTATCAGGGAGTAAAGCTCGTGCTGGATAAACTGCGTTCACGTCTCGTACAATTCGGTCCATCAATGCTGAGCGTGCCGGTAAAACTGGCGCCGTTCGCGCTTAAACGCCAGGTGCTGGAACAGGTACTGAGCTGGCAGTTCCGCCAGGCGCTACAGGACGGTGAGCTTGAGTTTCTGGAAGGCCGCTGGTTAAAGATTGAAGTACGCGATATCGGGTTGCGCTGGTTTACTTCCGTAGAGAACGATCGGCTTATCGTCCGTGAAACCGCCGAGGCGGATGTCAGCTTTAGCGCGGATGCCAGCGATCTGCTGATGATCGCCGCGCGCAAACAGGATCCGGACACCCTCTTCTTCCAGCGTCGTCTGGTGATTGAAGGCGACACGGAGCTCGGTCTGTACGTCAAAAATTTAATGGATGCCATTGAGCTGGAGCAGATGCCGAAAGCACTGCGTATGATGTTGATGCAAATGGCAGATTTCGTTGAGGCCGGGCTAAAAACCCCGCCGGACAGTAAACACACTTCAGTAGGTGAACCATGCTGATTCGAGTCGAAATTGGGATTGATGCGCCGGGTATCGATGCGTTGTTACGCCGCTCTTTTGCAGGCGACGCCGAAGCTCAACTGGTTCACGATCTTCGCGAAGATGGCCTGATTACGCTGGGCCTGGTTGCCACCGACGATGAAGGGCAGGTAGTCGGCTACGTGGCGTTCAGTCCGGTGATTGTGCAGGGCGAAGAGTTACAGTGGGTCGGCATGGCGCCGCTGGCGGTGGATGAAAACTACCGTGGACAGGGCCTGGCACGCCAGCTGGTCTATGAAGGGCTGGATTCCCTGAATGAATTCGGCTATGCCGCTGTCGTCGTTCTGGGCGATCCGGCGTTCTACGAGCGTTTAGGCTTTGAGCCAGCGTCCAGATACGATCTGCGCTGCCACTGGCCAGGCACGGAAACATCTTTCCTGGTACATCCTCTGGCGGACGATTCGCTCGACGGCGTTACCGGTCTGGTGGAGTACCACGATCATTTCAATCGTTTTTAAGCAGGCTTTCGCGTAGCGCCTCGAAAGAGCCGTCCCCGTTGACGAGACGCTCTTTCTGGCGCTTCGTCAGCTGCTTGATGCGGTATTCCAGCCTGAGCGCCAGGGATCTGTCGCCCACGGCGGCTGAAAACGCCAGCTGAAGTTCACCTTTCCCCCGCAGTGCTTTCGCCCCTTTTCCCGTTTGATGTTGTAAAAAACGCCGTGCCACATCGGTAGTGATCCCGGTGTAGAGTGCGTTATCAGCGGTTCGGACAAGATAGAGAAACCAGCACACGGTAAACAGATTCAGTATGTTAAGGTGAACGCACCATAGCATGAGAGAGAGCGAAAATGGAAACACTGGCCGCCATTAACCGCTGGCTGGCAAAGCAGCATGTTGTGACCTGGTGCGTCTGTAAAGACGAGGAGATGTGGTGCGCAAATGCCTTTTATTACTACGATCCCGAGCGCGTGGCCTTTTACGTGATGAGCGAAGACAAAACGCGGCATGCGCAGATGACGGGCCAACAGGCAAAAGTGGCGGGCACGGTAAATGGTCAGCCTAAAACCGTTGCGCTGATCCGCGGGGTCCAGTTCAAAGGCGAAATTCGTCGCCTGGAAGGTGAGGAAAGCGACGCCCAGCGTAAACGCTATACGCGCCGCTTCCCTGTGGCCGCAGCGCTAAAAGCCCCGGTGTGGGAAATCCGCCTCGATGAGCTGAAATTTACCGACAACACCCTGGGCTTTGGCAAGAAGCTGCACTGGTTACGCACCGAGCAGGCGTAGCGCTTCGCGGTTAAACGCTGGAAGATCGTCCGGCGTACGGCTGGTGATCAGCTGATCGTTATCGTTCACCACTTCCTGATCGTAGAACTCGGCACCGGCGTTTTTCAGATCGATAACGATCGGTTTCACCGCGGTGAGCTTACGCCCGCGTACCACCTCGGCGCTGATCAGCAGCTGCGGGCCGTGGCAAATGGCAAACACCGGTTTACCGGTGCCGACGAAGTCACGGGTAAAGGTGACGAAACGCTCGTCCCCGCGCAGGGAATCCGGTGAATGGCCGCCCGGTAACAGCAGGGCGTCGAAATCCGACGGGCTGACGTTATCAATGGATTCGTCAATGGTCACGCTGGCTTCACCCTTGTGGCCCTTCACGGTTTTACCCGCTTCTTTTTCGATGGTGACCACCTCGTGGCCCGCCTTGCGGAATGCCTCTGCTGGCGACGTAAATTCTGAATCTTCAAACTCGTCGGTAATCAAGACTGCGATTTTTTTACCCATGCTTCCTCCGTTGTTTTCGCTTCAGACTGTTTTTTTCCCGTTTGTGGTAAATACTTACCGGTAACAGACTTTTAAGTGTGGTAGAGCAGGCCCAGATCGCAAACGGACAATTCTGTAAAGGGGACAAGATGAGTCAGGTACTGATTACCGGCGCAACCGGGCTGGTGGGTGGACATTTGCTGCGGCTGTTGATCCAGGATCGGCATATCAACTATATCGCCGCCCCGACGCGTCGCCCGCTGTTGGATATCACCGGCGTCTATAACCCGCACGATCCCCAGCTTACCGACGCGCTGGCGCAGGTGCAGGATCCCATTGATATCGCCTTTTGCTGCCTTGGCACTACCCGACGGGAAGCGGGCAGTAAAGAAGCCTTTGTCCATGCAGATTACACGCTGGTGGTAGATACCGCCCTGACGGCCAAGAAGCTGGGTGCTAAGCATTTCCTGGTGGTCAGCGCGCACGGCGCGAACGCAGGCTCGCCGTTTTTTTACAACCAGGTGAAGGGCAAAATGGAAGAGGCGTTAATCGCGCAGCAATGGGAGCGCCTGACCATCGTACGGCCTTCCATGCTGATGGGCCACCGCGACGAACGGCGTTTTAACGAGTCTTTTTTCGCTCCGCTGTTTCGCATCCTGCCCGGTAACTGGAAGTCCATCGAGGCGCGGGATGTCGCGCAGGCGATGCTGAAAGAGGCACTGGCTCCGTCGCAAGAGGGGGTTAATATTATCCCTTCGGCAAAACTGCGTGAAATCGCGCAGGGCGAGGCGTAAACTTCCCCGGCTTATTAAATTACACCTTCCGGGGAATGGTATGACTGGTCAGTCTTCATCTCAGGCGGCAACACCTGTTCAGTGGTGGAAGCCCGCACTCTTCTTTCTCGTGGTCATCATTGGCCTCTGGTATGTGAAATGGCAGCCGTACTACGGTAAAGCCTTCACCGCCGCCGACACCCACAGCATCGGTAAATCGATTCTCGCGCAGGCCGATTCCAGCCCGCTTCGCGCGGCGTGGGATTACGCAATGGTCTATTTTCTTGCCGTCTGGAAAGCGGCGGTATTGGGCGTATTGCTGGGCTCGCTGATTCAGGTACTTATCCCGCGTAACTGGCTGATAAAAACCCTGGGACAACCGCGCCTGCAGGGCACGCTGCTGGGAGCGATTTTCTCCCTGCCGGGCATGATGTGCTCCTGCTGCGCTGCACCGGTGGCGGCGGGTATGCGCCGACAGCGCGTGTCGATGGGCGGCGCGCTTGCCTTCTGGATGGGTAACCCCCTGCTGAACCCGGCAACGCTGGTGTTTATGGGCTTCGTTCTCGGCTGGCATTTCGCGTTTATCCGTCTGGCGGCTGGCCTGCTGACGGTGGTGCTTGTCGCTACGCTGGTGCAGCACCTGGTGAAAGACAACGAGGCCGGGCCTGCCTCCGTTGAGCTGGACCTCAGCGATCCGCAGGGCAGTTTCTTAGCTCGCTGGGGCAAAGCGCTGTGGCAGCTTTTCTGGAGCACAATCCCGGTCTATATCCTGGCCGTACTGGTGCTCGGGGCGGCGCGCGTCTGGCTGTTCCCGCATGCGGATGGCGCTATCGACAACACGCTGATGTGGGTGATTGCGATGGCGGTGGCCGGTTGCCTGTTTGTGATCCCAACCGCGGCGGAGATCCCGATTATTCAGACCATGATGATGGCTGGCATGGGTACCGCACCGGCGCTGGCGCTTCTCATCACGCTGCCGGCGGTGAGCCTGCCGTCGCTGATCATGCTGCGTAAGTCATTCCCGGCGAAAGCGCTGTGGCTGACGGCGGGGCTGGTGGCGTTGAGCGGAGTGATTGTAGGGAGTATGGCGCTGGTGTGAAAGAAAGCCCGGTGGCGCTGGCGCTTACCGGGCTTACAGTCAGGTGTGAATTACTTGATATAAGTAAACGCGGTGGTGACGTGCTTCACGCCGCTCACCCGGCTGGCGATATCCGCCGCCGCTTTCCCTTCACGTTCTGTCACCAGGCCCAGCAGGAACACTTCGCCGTTCTCAGTGGTTACTTTCACGTTTGAGGATTTCACCTGGTCGGTACCCAGCAGCTGGGAACGCACTTTGGTGGTGATCCAGGTATCAGATGACGCGGTGCCGAGACCAATCGGCTGGCCCTGGCGGATCTCGTTAAACACTTCCGCCGTACCTTCTACGCCCATCGCGATCTGTTTGGCGCGCGAGGCGAGTTCAGGGGTTGGCGCCTGGCCTGCCAGCAGAACTTTGCCCTGATAAGCCGTCACGTTAATGCGTGCTTCCTTCTTGATCTGTTCGTCTTTCGACAGCGCACTGTTTACGCGCAGCTCAAGCGTACCGTCATCCACCTGCGTCCCAACGGTACGCGGATCGGTCGCTGCTTTGGTGCCGACCGCTGCGGTACCGACTACAGCGGCAGCGATGCATCCCTGAAGCAGTAATGCAGACATCACGACTGCAAGGGCCGATAAAACCTTCATGAGAACTCCTTAATCATCCTGGTGAGGGAAAAGCGTGTTATCGATCAGATCGCATAAGCAGTTCACCGTGAGCATATGCATCTCCTGGATGCGGGCGCTACGGTGCGAAGGAATGCGGATCTCCACATCCTGCGGCCCCAGCAGGCCAGCCAGCTCACCGCCGTCGTAACCGGTCAGGGCGACAATCGTCATGTCCCGGGTTACTGCCGCTTCAACCGCCTTAACGATATCCCGGCTGTTACCGCGCGTGGAGATCGCCAGCAGCACGTCTCCGGCATGGCCTAAGGCGCGCACCTGCTTGGCGTAAATTTCGTCATGCAGACGATCGTTGGCAATCGCAGTTAAGACCACGTTATCGGTGTTTAGTGCAATGGCTGGTAAACTCGGTCGCTCGGTTTCGAAGCGATTGATCATGCTGGCAGCAAAATGCTGTGCGTTGGCGGCGGACGTGCCATTGCCACAACAGAGGATTTTGTTGCCGTTGAGCAGCGACTGAACCAGCGTCATCGCTGCACGCGAGATCGCGTCCGGAAGGGCTTCCGCTGCGGCAATCTGCGTTTGAATGCTTTCTGTGAAGCACACTTTTATTCGTTCGAGCACGGTATCCCTTTAAAATCTTATTTATGCGTCTTCGCCAAACGCGTTTTTAAGCCAGTCGATCGCATTTCCGGTGAAGGCTACCACATCGAAACGGCAATCCACAGTATCAAAACTCCCATTATGGCGGGCAAGCCACAAGTGGGCAGTCTGTAATAATTTTTGTTGTTTGGCGAGCGTCACGCTGGCGGCAGCACCGCCAAAACGGGACGACTGTCGGTAGCGTACTTCAACAAACACGATGGTTTGACCGTCTTTCATAATCAGGTCAATCTCGCCGCCGCGCCCGCGAACGTTGGCGGCGACAAAGCGCAGTCCTTTGCCTTCAAGCCAGCGGCGCGCTTTTAGCTCCCACGCGTCGCCGGTCTCTTTGCGGCTTAACTGGCCGGGACAATCTGCCCCTGCTGGTATTTGAGCCATGATAACTTCCTGTTAATCACACAATCCTGATCGGCGGTCAGATCGCCGGTATTCCCGTTAAGCTCAAAGCCCGGTACCTGGCGCATCTGGGTAAAGTGGTTTGCCAGCGCCCAGGCATCGACGCCCATCGCGTACAGGCGCGCCAGGGAATAATCATTGCGCACCGCGCCCAGCGCCTGCTGCATCAACTGCGGGTTGCTGCCTGCCAGCATAGGGATCTCGCTGTATTGCAGTCCTTCCATTTCCAGACGGAAATCCGGGCCTGCGGTACCCTGTGCGCTGCGGGAGCTGGCGTAGAGCGTTGCGCCGCTCTGGCTGCCGTTACGCATGGCGATCATTGGTTTGATAAAGGCGATCTCTTCCGGCGTAGCGACGATGTATGCCGAATCCACTTTACCGCCGCCGCTGATTTGCGCGTCGGTAGGGGGGGCTGGGATCGTCAGACCGCCGATGGTGACGCTCTGCTGCTGCGGCAGGCTGGCGGATACCGGGCTACCGTTGAGGGCAATACCTGCCCCGCCGTTCACGCCCGCTCTCAGTTCGGAAGCTGAGCCAAATTTCTGCTGCAACACCACGCCACCGCCAAGGGTCTGCCACTCTTGCGCAAAGGCGTTGGCAACGCGGTCGCCCAGCGTGCTGCGTGGGATCAGCAGCAGCGGCGCCTGCTTGCCCTGCTCGTGAATATGACGGGCCGCATCGCGGGCTTCATCCTCCGGAGAGAGGGCGAAGTAACAGATATTGGCGCGGTTCTGAACCTGCTCAGGCTGGTTAAGCGCAAGCACGTTCAGCGTGGTGTTGCTCTTCATCAGCGCTTCCACGTTGTTTTTCAACAGCGGGCCGACAACGATGCTGGCCCCGTCCTGCTGAACCTGCGCCAGCACCTGGTCAAGCGGCTGGGCGCTGGTGTCGTAGATTTTCAACTCTGCACCAGGGTTAGCGCTGGTGGTGGCCACAGCCTGCGGCTGGGCTGCTGGCTGCTGTTCCGGCTGCGCGGTTTGCGGCTGAGGTTGTTCTGCCGTCGCGGGCGCCGGAGTTTCAGCCGGGGCCTGTGTTGCCGCAGGCGCTGAGGTAGCGGGTTGCGTCGTTGGGGCGGTAACCGGATTCTGCATGGTGCCCTGGGCAGGGGTTTGCGCGGTGGTCAGGTCGCTGGTTTCGGCGGCTGACGGACTGACGACGTCATTCACATTCGCCGCCTGTGCTGCCTGCGCCGGAACGGCGCTGCCGGTGACGGCGGTAGTGCCGTTTTTCGCGGCTTCAAAACCTTGCTGAATGGCGCGGCCAAACACCGCTGCCTGGCCGTTTAACGGCAGCAGCAGGGCGATTTTGCTGGTGGAGGCGGGCTTAAAGTTTTGCACGTTCACCAGCTGCGTTGGCAGCATTTTTGCTCCCGGGTTTTGCGGGTAGCGCTTTTGCCAGTCGGTAATGCCGGCTTTCAGCATGTTCGGATCGCTGCGGTTGTTGAACCACATCTGTTGCAGATCCAGCCAGCCTTGCAGGACATTTTCATCGGCGTTGATCACCAGCGCTCTGGCCTGATCCTGGGTCATGGAGGCGAGTGCCTGCCAGGTTGCGTCAATATTTTTCTGCTTGTCCGCACCCGCGAGCAGAGGCTCCTGGGCAATCAGCGCGCGGAGAAGCGTCAGGGAGGGGCGACCCTGCTCAGCGGTGATACCGGCCTGCCAGAAACGGGCCTGCTGATTCTTATCCAGCGCGCTCAGTTCGATAGTGCCGAGGATCTTCTTCGCGCCGTCGAAATCTTTCTGCGCGACCTTCAGTTCTGCCGACAGCAGCGTCTGCTCATGGCGCTGATCGTCGTTAAGATCCTGCGGCAGTTGGCTGAACAGCTCGGCGGCCTGCTGGGTTTTTCCTTCCTTCAGCAGCGCACGAATGGCGAGTAATTGCCAGTTGATCCTGGTATCATTTGAACTCTGCGACATTTGTTGCAGATAAAAGCCAGAATCAGCCTGAGCGGATCCCTGCATATGAGCAGTGCTCTGGTCGGGTGCCTGGGTGCCGCAGCCGGTAAAGATCAGGGCTGCCAGCAGGAGGGGCACGCTGTGCGCGGCTTTTTTTCGAAGAAACGTTAACGGTACCATACTGTATCCAGTGATTTTTTTACGCAATGCTCAATATTAAATCGGCAATACGGACGAAACAATGAAACAACACGAAACGGCAGATAATTCTCAAGGCCAGCTTTATATTGTACCTACTCCTATCGGGAATTTGTCTGATATTACCCAACGTGCACTCACTGTATTGCAAGCTGTTGATTTAATTGCTGCTGAAGACACCCGTCATACCGGTTTACTGCTGCAGCACTTTGCCATTAACGCCCGTTTGTTTGCCCTGCACGATCACAATGAGCAACAAAAAGCCGAAACGCTGGTGGCGAAGCTGAAAGAAGGGCAGAACATCGCGCTGGTCTCCGATGCGGGTACGCCGCTTATCAATGATCCGGGTTACCATCTGGTGCGCACCTGCCGTGAAGCAGGGATCCGCGTTGTGCCGCTGCCGGGGCCGTGTGCTGCTATTGCCGCATTAAGTGCGGCGGGCCTGCCGTCCGATCGTTTCTGCTACGAAGGTTTCCTGCCTGCTAAATCCAAAGGCCGTCGCGACGTGTTAAAGGATCTGGAAGCAGAGCCGCGTACCCTGATTTTTTACGAATCAACCCACCGCCTGCTGGAAAGCCTGGAGGATATGGTTACCGTCTGGGGCGAATCCCGCTACGTGGTGCTGGCGCGCGAGCTGACCAAAACCTGGGAAACCATTCACGGCGCGCCGGTTGGCGAACTGCTGGCGTGGGTGAAAGAGGATGAGAACCGCCGCAAGGGCGAAATGGTGCTGATTGTCGAAGGGCATAAAGCGCAGGAAGACGCCCTGCCTGCCGATGCGCTGCGTACGCTGACCCTGCTACAGGCTGAACTGCCCCTGAAAAAAGCGGCGGCGCTGGCGGCGGAGATCCACGGCGTGAAGAAAAATGCGCTGTATAAATATGCGCTGGAGCAGCAGGGGGAGTAAGCCCCTGCCGCCTGTTTTGCCGGGTGGCGGCTTCGCCTTACCCGGCCTACACCGTGTCAAAGCCTCACTATTTTCCCGGCATCGCCTCAAACACCAGCGTTTCCAGCGGTTGCAGCGTAATCACCACAGCGTTTTTATACTCCTCTGGTACGGTCGAATTACTGCCGTACACGGCTTTCAGGGTAAACTGCGAGCGCTCTCCTGCCGGGATCTCAAAATCTTTGGTTAAATCCAGGTAGTAACGTTGCGGCTTATCCGACGGGTTGCGTAAACCAAAAATCGCTTTGTCTTTACTCCATGAGGCCCAGCCGTAAACCTCAAGCGAAGTTGGGTCACCGCCAATCCAGTGCGTATCCACCAGCACGCTGGCATTCTCACGCGACCACTTCGCCGCCTGTGCCAGGGTGTCCCACTTCGCCTTGTTAAGCATGGACGGCGTGATGTACAGCTCCTGAAGTTGAGTTCCGGTCGCGAAGTAGCTCCAGACCTGATCGGCAAAATCACCGTCCGTTTGTACTTTCTCCAGTCCATAGTAAGCGTTCTCTGCACTGACGATCCCGTGGTACATCAGGGAGTTCAGCGGGAACAGCGGGCCTTTGCGTACGATGGAGCGATAAGTTTCGGCATCCCGGTAGGTCATCCACTGCTGCACTGGCGTGCCGGGACCGTACAGGTTGATATCATCGCCCTGACGCCAGATTGAATCTGCATAGAACAGCCAGGACGGGCTCGCGTCGGTCCCGGTGGTCAGGTTGATAAACAGGTTCGGGTTTGCGCTGCGCATGTTGTGCACCAGGGCAATGGACGCGTCAAAATCCGATGCAAATGGACTGCCCTTGATATGCGAATTGGCGTTACCCATTCCGTCGAGCTTGAACGAGGTAATGTGCTCGTTTTTAATCAGCTTAATGATCTGGTCGTTAAAGTTTTTAAAGTAGTTCGGCCCCGACAGCGCCAGCTTGCCGTCTACGGTTTCGAAACCATACTCTTTTGCATGCGAGACGCGAATATCGCGCGGCTTGTTGTAACCGCCCCACGGTGAAAGCCACAGCCCAACCGAGCTATGCAGGCTATCGGCTTTTTCCCTGACTTTGCCAAAACCGTTGCTGAATGCCGGGCCAAACAGCCAGCGTCCGGTGCGATCGTCCCAGCCATCGTCCAGCAGGAACGCGTCCAGCGCCACCCCGCGTCCGGCAATAAATTCTTTATTCCATTCGTCCATCCGTCCAATGACATCCTGCTCGGAGTAAGGAGTAAAGAAGCCAATGTCCATCCAGCTGTTGTAGTGCAGATAAGGCTTATAAGGCCGCGGGCGCACGGCATCGATAAACTGGTTTACGCTGCGCCGCAGCTGATTAGTTTCCGGGAAAGTGCCGAACCAGGTGGTAAAACTGACCGGTGTCTCAGGCAGAATTGGCGTTTTCAGCTCCACGTTGAGGTTCGTGGTGGCTTCATAAGCGTAAGTATTCACAATCGGTTTGTCTGGCAGGATGAAGAACGAGTCGGCCACGATTGGCGAGCTGTTAATCGCCCCGTCAACGTAAGGTGCCTGAGACTGCTTCTTCGTCGGGAAGAAGGTCATTTTCGCTACGTCCCGCGGCTGCCCGACGGCGGCGATGGTGTAGCCGACGCTGGCGTATTTTCCCTTCACCAGGTTCAGTTTCACCGTTACGTTAAAATCCGGATGCGTAAAGTCGATGACTATCGCGTTGTCCTGCTTTTCGACGTGCTTGATTTTGAAATCAGCGGTGTGGATTTTTGTTTCATCCGGCAGCGTCAGAAAGAACAACTCCTGGGGCGTGAGTGGATGGTTAGCTTTGCTGTCCGTTACTACTACCGTTGCATTTGCATCATCAAACGAAAGGGCAATATTGTTGTTACTGAGCGCGTAGTTTGCTGCCGCCGCGCCATGAGAAACACAGAGAGCCAGCAGCGAGAGAGTGAGCCTTGTTTTCATCGGGGTAAGATCCTTATCAGTAATGCTTCAGCATTCGGTTGATGGACTGTTCCAGCCAGTAGCGCTGGGTGCCGAAGTTAATACGCAGGTAGTTTTCGCCGTTTTGTACGTAGTGGCTGCCATCTTCGATGACCACGCCAGCCTGTTTGGCGAAATGTTGGGTTAGCGCCGTCGCACTGCGATCGTCCGCACTGACGTCTATCCAGGCGAGATACGACGACTCCGGGTTCATCATCTTCCATGCAGGGAAGTGGGTCTGGATGGCATCCGCAAGGTAGCGGGCATTGCCGCGCAGATAACCATTCAGCGCGTCGAGCCATGGCAGACCTTGCTGATAGGCCAGAATAATCCCCCACACGCCGAAGATATTCGGCGAGGTAATGGAGTTCTTCTCCAACTGCTGGCGGAAACGCTGGCGCAGCGAATCGTCTGGAATCATTGAGTAGGATGTTTTTAGCCCGCCAAGGTTGAAGGCTTTATTGGGGGAGGTCAGCACAATCAGGTTGTCCTGGGCGGCACAGCCCGAAGTCAGACAGCTGACGAATGTACCGTCCAGAATGTGCTCGGCGTGAACCTCATCAACCACCAGAATCGTGCCGTAGCGCTTACAGAGATCGGACACCTGGCGTATCTCATCCGCGTGCCAGATTCGGCCCGAAGGGTTATGCGGCGAGCAGAAGAACCACAGTTTTGGACGGTGAGTTTTGAGCTGAACTTCAATCAGATTAAAATCCAGCTGATAGCGGTTTTCCTTCACGCTCAGCGGATTTGCAAGCACCCGCACGCCCTGTCGCTGTGTCGCCATCGCAAACGGGTCATACACCGGGGTGTTCATCATCACGCAGTCGCCGGGATTGCAGAACGCCTGAACCGTATAGTGCAGCGTAGAAACGGTGCCGTAGGTCAGGGTGATCCATGACTTATGCACCTCAACCTGATGACGGGTGCGCTGGAAGGCGATGACCGCATCGTAGAATTCGTCGAAGCACCAGGTGTAACCGAAGGTGCCATGCTCCACGATGCGCTGGAAGCCTTCAATCACGGCGGGTGGCGAGGTGAAATCCATGTCTGCTATCCACAGCGGGATAAATCCCTCCGGGACATCACCGAAACGCGAACACACAAACGCATGATCCCATTTACGGCATTTATCGCTTTTACGCTCAATGATTCTGTCGAAATCAAACACAACGACCCCCTGTTAAATTAAGGCTTCAATACCGGATTTGACGCACTGCACCTGTGGGCCGATGATCACCTGAACGCTGTGGGCATCAAGCACCACGACTGACAAGGCGCCAGCGGCCTTCAGCGCCTGCTGGTCGATAAGCCCCATATCTTTCACCACCAGACGTAAGCGGGTAATGCAGTTGTCGAGCGACTCAATATTCTCTTTACCGCCAAGCGCGCGAAGAATAAGCCCATGATCGTATTTTGATTTTCCACGTGCCCGGGTATTGGCTTCCACCGCCTGGAGCGCACCCTGCGCGTCAACCTCACGGCCTGGCGTTTTTATATCGTGCTTGAGGATGTACCAGCGGAAGACGAAGAAGTAGATAGCAAACCAGGCAATACCCACCGGGAACAGCAGATACCATTTGGTCGACATCCCCTGCATGACGCCGAAGATCAGCAGATCCAGAATACCGCCGTCAGTGTTGCCGATGGTGACGCCGAGCAGCGCCATCACCATCAGCGCCAGGCCAGACATAACGATATGAAACGCGTAAAGCACAGGGGCAATAAACAGGAACAGGAACTCAATCGGCTCTGAAATACCCGTGACAACTGAAACCAGCACGCCTGAAAGCAGCAGCCCTTTAATCACCGGACGGTTTTCCGGGCGCGCGGTGCGGTAGATAGCGTAAGCCACGGCAGGCAGGCCGAAGATAAAGGTCGGCATAAACCCTTGCGATAAAAATGCCGTAACGTGCGGGCTAAACGGCAGACCCGCTTTCAGCTCGGCGTAGAAAATGTTCAGCGCACCGGCCACTTCCTGGCCGTTAACCATCTCAATGCCGCCCGCCGGGGTGAAGCGCACCATCGCCAGCAGAATGTGATGCAGGCCAAAAGGTTTGAGTAGCAGCACGCCCACGCCATACAGGAACGGTCCAAAGACGCTGGTGCTCTGGATGATATGACCAATCCCGGCAATGCCCATTGCCACATATTCCCACAGCAGGGGGATGACCAGGCCGACCAGCGACAGGGTGAGGGCGGTAACAATCGGTACAAAACGAATGCCGCTAAAGAAGGCAAATGCGTCGTGCAGCACCGTGTCCTGGAAGCGTTCGTGCAGGAAGTAGGTGATCACCCCTACCACAATACCGCCGAGCACGCCCATCTCCAGCGTTTGAATGCCAAGCACGATGGATTGTCCCACCTGTCTCATGGTGGCGGCATCCGCAAGCTGGTGGGTGGCGGTCAGGTAGTAGTTGATGCTCATGTTCATCAGCATGTAGCCAACGAATCCGGCAAAAGCGCCCACCGCTTTATTACGCCTGGCAAGGCCCATTGGGATCGCGATGGCAAACATCAGCGGCAGATAGGTAAAAGCAAAGCCACCGACCATGGCGATAAAACCAAAGGTGAGCTGCGTTAACTCGCCGCCCAGAAAGGGAAAACTTTTGATGGTGGAAGGGCTGGTGACAGAACTACCGATACCTAACAACAACCCCATAAAGGCCAATAGCGAAACCGGGAACATAAACGTCTTTCCCAGGCTCTGGAAAAACTCCCACGCTTTCGATTTAAACGACTTTTCCTGTGTCATGTAGGGACTCCTCGGATTTTTAGGATAATGGAAGGCGCTGTCCGGCTTAAGGACGCGCCTTCATATTTGCGAGGCTTATAGTTATTTTTTCGGTACTAACGTTATGCGCGATGGGTTCAGGCTTCAGCCGGAAGCAGCAGGCGGTTCGCCGAGCCGCAAACGGTGATTTTGCTTCTGACCACCTCTTTCATGGCATCCATGCCGACGCGCATGTAGAAGCGCGGATCGTTGCCCTGTGGGTTCTCGGCAAACCAGGCCTTGACTGCGTCAGAGAAGGCGATTTTCAGCTCTGTTGCGACGTTAACTTTGCAGACGCCCAGCTCAATGGTGCGGCGTACATCCTCATCCGGAACATCGCTCGCACCGTGCAGCACCAGCGGCACTGTCACTACCTCGCGGATCTCGGCCAGCCGCTGGAAGTCGATTTTTGGGCGTTTGGTATAGAGACCGTGCGCGGTTCCGATGGCAACGGCGAGGCTGTCCACGCCTGTCAGTTCGACAAAGCGTTTTGCTTCCTGCGGGTCTGTCAAGAACGCGCTTTCGGCGTCGACGCTCATGTCATCTTCCACTCCACCCAGTCGGCCCAGTTCGGCCTCGACGCTACAGTCGTTGAGGTGACAGAAATCGACGACCGATTTCACCAGCTTGACGTTTTGTTCGAAGGGGTAATGGCTACCGTCGATCATTGCGCTACGTACGCCGGCATGGACTTTGCGGCGAATGTCATCCAGCGATTCGTGGTGATCGAGGTGTAGCGCCAGCGGCATGTCATAAGTAAGGGAATATGCGCTGCACAAGGCGTAGATCTCTTCCAGCGCAATATGTTTAAACGTCCCCGGCGTACCCGCGAGGATCACCGGGGATCGCATTTCGCTACAGACTTCGAGGATCGCCTGGATCGTCTCGGCGTTATGAATGTTAAAGGCCGGAACGGCATAGCCCTTTGCCTGTGCGTCCTGCAAAAGATATTTGGTGGAAATAATACTCATGAGCCTGTCCTCTTAAGCCTGCCACGGATGAATAACGACGCCCTGGACCACACGGTTAACCGTACCGCTGGCGGATGGCGTATCTGGCGTATTGCCAACGTGCAGAGACTGGGTCAGTGCGAAGACCTGGGCGTACATCAGGAAGCAGAACGCCTGCTCCATATCGTTAAATGAACGAGAAGGCGGCAGCAGGATATGCGGGCCAGCTTCAATGACCGGATCCGTTTCGGCTGCAATGGCTACTACCCGCATAGCCTGACGATCGCGACGTAGCTCGGCGAGCAGATCCAGATCGTACTGACGCGTGTACGGATGGCTGGAGACAAACACGACGACCAGCGTTTCGTTGTCCACCAGTGACTTAGGCCCGTGACGGAAACCCGTTGGCGAATCGTAGAATGCCGCCAGTTTGCCGGCGGTCAGCTCCAGCACTTTCAGCGCAGACTCCCGTGCGGCGCCCTGTAATCCACCGCTGCCCAGATAAACAATGCGTTTCCACGGTTCGTTACCAAAGACGCCGGGGCTGAAATCGCCAAGCGAAGTGAGGATCGCCTGACAGCGATCGGACACGTTCCGGAACGTTTTGCTGTTGATCGTTTCCGGTGCGAATACCGCCAGGCAGCTCGCCATCATGGTGGTGATGCTGCTTGTCATCGCGAACCCGCGATCGTGCGTTTCGGCTGGCATGAGCAGAGCGCAGGCGTTATCGCTGTCGACGGCATTCTGGTACAGGCTGCCCGCTTCATTACAGGTGATCGACAGGTGGTAGCACTCCGGTACGAACTGATTCGCCAGCTCAACGGCGGCGACGCTCTCCGGGCTATTGCCAGAACGGGCGAAAGAGACCAGAAGCAGCGGGTGCGCAGGGCTGAAATAATCCATCGGGTTGGTGACCAGATCGGTCGTAGGTATCGCGGTGATGTTTTTCCCCGTGTGGCTGGCAAGCCATGGCGCAATGATGTCGCCGATAAAAGCGGACGTACCCGCGCCGGTCAGAACGATCCGCAGATCGGGCTTGCGCAACAGTGGTGTCAGAAAACTGTCGATCGACGCGCGCAGGTTATCAATATTGTTGAGCGAGCGAAGCCAGCTGGCTGGCTGCTGGCGGATCTCTTTTTCGGTCCAGGTGCCGGTGGCGGCGGTAGTGGTTTGTGGCATAACTCAGTCCTTAGTCGTGTGAATTCCACATCAGACGCTGGCAAACGTGTCGCTATCTTTCGTTTCGTTTCACTTGTTCACTTTAGCAGTTAAATAAAATCTATAGAAAAGAAATCGAAAGTTCAATGGCGTAAAAGAAATAAAACGAAAAGTGTGATCGCGAAAGGAAAGGAGAAAGTCAAGGAAAGGAAAAGAAAGGCCTTACGATCGTCTTCCGTAAGGCCAACAGGGCACACTGTGAAAGGGCTACAGGGAAAGAGCCTGACCCTGGATCCAGACCTGCCGGAGGTGTAAACCCGCATCCAGCGCAATAATATTGGCGCGTTTGCCCGGCGCTAACGATCCCAGCAAGTGATCCATACCGAGCAGACGGGCGGGATGCAGTGAAGCCATATGGATAGCTTGCTCTGGGGCGACCCCCGTATGCTCCACCATATTTCGCACGGCGGCATCCAGCGCGAGCGTGCTGCCCGCAAGCCCGCCTGAGGCCGTGCGGACAACGCCGCCCTGCATCTCGACATTTCCACCACACAACGTATAGCGTCCATCAGGCATACCCGCCGCCTGCATGGCATCGGTAATCAGCACCGTACGATCCTTCGCGCAGCAACAACACAGCCGCATGGCTCCAGGATGAACGTGATGCCCGTCGGCAATAAGCTCCAGCCACGCGCGTGGGTCCGTAAGGCCAGCGCCAACCATGCCGGGCTCCCGGTGGTGTAACCCCGTCATGCCGTTGTAGCAGTGCACCAGCCCGGCTGCGCCTGCATCAAATGCGGCCAGGGTTTGCGCGTATGTAGCGGCGCTGTGACCCAGCATGACGCGTAACCCTTTTTGCTTGAGGTGATGGATCGCCTTCAGGGCTTCCGCTTTTTCCGGAGCAAGCGCCACTACCCGCAGCGTGTTCTGCGA
Source organism: Enterobacter sp. DSM 30060 (assembly GCF_013375955.1). Lineage (NCBI taxonomy): Bacteria > Pseudomonadati > Pseudomonadota > Gammaproteobacteria > Enterobacterales > Enterobacteriaceae > Enterobacter > Enterobacter sp. DSM 30060. Next base: position 1,073,943 of record NZ_CP056118.1, on the reverse strand, counting down.
AACCGCAATCAGATCATCAAGTTCCGCGAGATCCAGTTCGCGAAACAGTTCTTGCGGATGTGCCCCTTTGTTCTGCGGCGTAAAGTACGGGCCTTCCAGATAGCTGCCCAGGACCTGCGCACCGGGGCCACCGACATGACAGCGTCGGGCAATGCGCCGTAACGCGCCATGGATCGCCTCCAGCGGAGCGGTGACGGTGGTAGGCAGAAACGCCCCCACGCCTTCTCGCGCTTTATGCATGGCTAACCGGTCCAGCACGTCGGGGGCATCATCCATCACATCCACACCCGCGCCGCCGTGGACGTGGATATCAATGTATGCCGGGCAAAGCAGGTCTGCCTCGCGGGTGTTAACCCCTGCCGGAATCGGCTCGATGGCGGTGATGACGCCTCTATCCATGCGCAACTGATGGTCATCCAGCCAGCCCTGCCCGGTAAGCAGACGACGCGCGCGCAGCAGCTGGCTCATATCCCTTCCTCGGCGGGCGCTTCCTCGCGACAGCGTGCAAGCTCATCCACCAGGCTGGTCAGGCCGCGATGGCCGCACTCCAGCGCCTGCAAACGAAATGCTTCACTGCTTAACCCTTCGCGCTCCAGAACCATCTCCAGCAAAAGCTGGAGATTGGTGCCGGTGATCACTTCGCTGCCGGGGTGTTGCATCGCGAGGGTAGAGGCCACACGAAACGGCGTACCGCCGAGAAGATCGGTGAGAAACACGATATCGTGCTCTGCATCCAAATCATTCACTGCCTGCTCAAGCTGCGCGGTCAGCCGCGCAGTGGTGGAGCTTTCCGGAAAATCGATGGCGATAAACTGCGGCTGTTCGCCGAGGATTTGCTTCATCGCCTGTTCCAGCCCGCTGGCAAAACCGCCATGACCCGTCAAAATAATGCCTAACATCGCAACCTCTTTGCTTTTACAGGAAGTGACAGAATTTACCGACAACGCCCAGCACCACGGTGATACCAATCAGGCGCAGCGGGCTCCAGCCACGGCGTACCAGCCAGAACATGGTCAGGGTGTAGACCAGCGGCAGAAAGGCGGGCATCAGTTTGTCGATCACGTCGGTTTGCAGTTTGACGACCGCATCCCCGGCTTTGATCTCAAGTGTGGTATTCAGGCGCACATAGGTTGCCACCAGCGCACCAATCACCGTCATCCCGACAATGGACGCAGCATGACCAACCTTTTTGGTGTTGGCCTTGATCAGCGGGATCGCGGCGACACCCATCCGGTAGGCATAGTGCGCCAGACCAAAACGCAGGCCGAGATGTACCACGTTAAACAGCACGATAAAGACCACGGCGCCAAGAATGGATCCCTGTAGCGCCAGGCTGGCGCCAATCCCCCCGCAAATAGGCAGCAGGGTTAGCCAGAACATGGCGTCACCAATGCCACCGAGCGGTGCACCGACGGCAATTTTAGTGCTCTGGATGCTGTTCACATCCTGCTTGGAACGCTCCATTGCCAGAATAATGCCGATGACGAAGGTCACCAGGAACGGGTGGGTGTTAAAGAAGCCCATATGGCCTTTCATGGCGCGCGCCAGGTCGCGCTTATTGGTGTGGATCTTTTTCAGCGCGGGCAGTAGCCCATACAGCCAGCCGGAGGCCTGCATTCGCTCGTAGTTGAACGAGGCCTGTAGCAGCATGGAACGCCAGGCGACACGGTTAATATCCTTTTTCGTTAGCTCAGCGCCAATACTCTGGTCTTCGTAGACGTTTTCATTCACGCCGGTCAGCAGCGTCTCTTCACTTTCAGACACGCCCGGCAGGGTGGTTGGATTAGATGCCATCTTCAAATTCCTCTTTCTGGGCCGCAGGCGCCGTCGGTTCAGGCGATTTGCGCAGCAGGTCGATCAGCGCCATCGCCAGCGCAGCCGCGGCAATCGCCAGCACCGGCAGTTTCAGCCAGGCCGCGGCGACAAAGCCGATAATGAAGTAAGGGATGTAGACGTTTTTCATCATGATCTTCAGCAGCACGGCGAAGCCGATAGCTGGCATGATACCGCCCGCGACGCCCAGACCGTCGATCAGACGTTCCGGCAGGACATCAATCGCGGTTTTCGCATGTTCAGCCCCGAAGTAGATGGGCAGAAACGCACACAGGAAGTAGAAGACGCCGAGCGCCAGCAGTGCCAGATAGTTGACCCGTTCAATACCACGGGTGTCTGCGTTAGCCGCCATGCGATCGCAGCGGGACATCACGCCGGACATCACCGAGAAGAGGAAAGTGATCCCCATCTGAACCGCCACGGCAAACGGCACGGCGACCCCAACCGCGACATCCGGCTTCACGCCTGTGGTAATGGCAAATGTGGTGCCAACGATGGTGCCGATAATCACGTTTGGCGGCTGCGCGCCCGCCAGCGGCGCGAGACCCATCCAGACCAGTTCTAACGTACCGCCGGTCAGAATTCCGGTGTGCAGATCGCCCAGAATCAGGCCAACCAGTGGCCCGAGCACCACCGGACGGTGCATGTGTGTTAAGCCGTTAAACATATCCAGGCCCGCGATAAAGGCGAGAAGCCCCAGCGCGAAAGCTTGCAACAGACTGATTTCCATTGTGAATCCCTCAGAGCAGTTTAAAGAGATCCAAAGCAGTCTCTGTTGGAACGCCCTGAACGAAGCATTCCACTCCGGCCGCCTTCAGGCCGTTAAACGCGGCGATATCGTTCGCGTCTACAGATACCGTTTTGGCAATTTGCTGTTTGCCACTGGCGTAATGCATATTTCCGACGTTAATACGGGTGATGGGCACGCCGCCCTCGACCAGCGTTAAAAAATCAGCCGGTGTTTTACAAACCAGCAGAATTTTCTGCCGGTCGGCGGCGCGATGAATGTTGTCGATCACTTTTTGCAGGGACCAGAAACGCACGGCGATGCCTTCCGCAAGCACCATCTCCATCAGGTTTTGCTGAACCGGATCGTCTGCAACCTCGTCATTTGCCACCAGCACCAGGTTCGCCCCCGCAAACCCCACCCACTGTACGCCCACCTGACCGTGGATCAGGCGTTCATCAATGCGGCATAAGACAATGTTTGGCATAGCGTTTTCCTCTTTTTTAATTATGCGTGTTGAGTCGTTACGCCTTCGCAGGCGGTATGGTACTGCTGGAGTATGTCCTGAATGTGGTCGAGAATGAGCTCCCGTGGTATGGACCTGAGAGCACCCTCGCGAACTTTGCTGTACTGCAACGGCAGATACTGGCTGATCAGCGGCAGTGGGATCGGTTCATCCGCCAGGTTGCGTACCAGTCGCTCAAAAGCCTCGTCAATCTGGCTGTCTGGCCAGTAATAGCGCACGCGGTCGGAATAGCTGTAACCGCGGGCCAGGCGACGGGCATTGCCGTCGCCGTGATAGTGGCTTTGCCAGTATTCCGGGCGATCGAGCATCACGTTTTCCAGGACGTGACGCAGTCCTGAGCAGGCTTTTGCCGGCAAAAGCTCTTCTTCAATTGCAGCCAGTGAGAACAGCGCTTCGCGCAGCGCGAAGGTTAGCGCAGGGCCGACTTTCAGAATGGCGAAGTGATCTTTCACCAACTGGCGCAGCGCCTGCGGCGTCTGGTAATCGGTAGAGTGTGCTTCAAATACGAGCGTGTCGTAGGCTTCAACCATCTTGCTCAGTGCGACGGCTTTATGCGGTTGATAGTCACAAACGTGCGCATGGTCGAACTCAACGCCAGGCTGAACCACCAGGCCAATAATGCGCGGCCAGATGTCGCTTAACCCTTCCTTCTCGAATGCGTGGCGGTGTGCCTCAAGCGTGGCACGTGCCGCCTCTGGTGTGGTGACCTCAAGCTCGGTCAGCGTTTCGTGTGCCCCACCGGGAACCGGAACTTCCGTGCCGATAACGTAGACCAGATCCGCTACGCCAAATTGCTCGAGACAGGTGGTTTCGGCAATTTTAGCCAGCCGAGCGGCACGCCCGGCAACGATTGCATCGGTTAAAGGAACCGGATCGTCTTCGCAGGACATGCTGCAATCGAGGTGAATTTTTTTAAATCCGGCCGCCACGTAGCTTCTGATCAGATCGTCGGCGTTCGCCATCGCCTGCAAAGCTGGCAGGTTTTGCCAGCGGTTAGGACCTAAATGATCGCCGCCAAGGATCAGCTGTGAGGTGGGGAAACCGAGGGATCCCGCCAGATTGCAGACAAACCCATAAAAATCGGCGGGCGTCATACCGGTATAGCCGCCAAACTGATCCACCTGGTTTGAGGTGGCTTCAATCAGCAGAGGCGTCTGTTGTGAATGGGCGTAACGAATTGCAGCTTCAAGTACCAATGGATGTGCGGAACAGACGGCGTAAATCCCGTTTGTATTCCCCCGTTTATGTTGTTCCACCATTTCTGTCAGATGTTTCACTTTCCTCTCCATTTCGGATGGTGTTGGTACTCATCTTTCGTTTTGTTTCATTTTATACTGCATTATGGTGGGGTAAAAATAAAACGAAAGATAATAGTTTTCCGATCTGTTTCACAAAAGAAACATAATGAAAGGTTTCAGCGGCGGTTAAGCTTGCGTCTGCTCACCATACAGGGCTTGCATTCCCTCAAAAGAAAGGCGTTAATAAGCAAAACGAAATGAAACGAAAGTTTATTTACTAAGGAGCTCGTATGAGCAGCACCGATTCATCCGCAGAGAAGCGCATCACCGGCACCAGTGAAAGGCGAGAGCAGATCATTCAGCGGTTGCGGGCGCAGGGAAGCGTGCAGGTTAACGATCTTTCTCTTTTATACGGCGTGTCGACGGTGACGATCCGTAACGATCTGGCCTTTCTGGAAAAGCAGGGGATTGCCGTTCGCGCTTACGGCGGCGCGCTGATTTGCGAAGGCAATGCCCCCGGCGTGGAGCCGTCCGTTGAGGACAAAAGTTCCCTTAATACGGCTGTGAAGCGCAGCATCGCGCAGGCGGCGGCTGAACTGGTGAAGCCGGGTCACCGCATTATTCTGGACTCCGGCACCACGACCTTTGAAATTGCTCGCATGCTGCGCCAGCATACCGATGTTATTGCCATGACCAACGGGATGAACGTGGCAAACGCGCTGCTGGAAGCGGAGGGCGTAGAGCTGCTGATGACCGGCGGGCACTTGCGCCGTCAGTCGCAGTCCTTCTATGGTGACCAGGCGGAGCAGTCCTTACAGAATTACCATTTTGACCTGCTGTTCCTGGGCGTCGATGCCATCGATCTCGATCGGGGGGTGAGTACGCACAACGAGGATGAAGCCCGTCTGAACCGGAAAATGTGCGAGGTGGCGGAGCGTATTATCGTTGTCACTGATTCCAGCAAGTTTAACCGTTCAAGCCTGCATAAAATCATTGATACTCAGCGGATCGACATGATTATCGTTGATGAAGGTATTCCGGCGGAAAGCCTGGAAGGGTTACGCAAAAGCGGGATCGATGTGGTGCTGGTCTAAAGAGGCTTTTCCCCTCACCCTAACCCTCTCCCCATAGGGGAGAGGGGACTGCTCGGTGCGGTTTTTTTACCCTCTCCCCGGTGGGGAGAGGGCAGGGTGAGGGGCCATCACGTCACCGGTGCCGGGTTAAACACCGCCAGCGAGTTATGCAATCCCCATTGATCGGAGAAGGTTTTCTTCCGCCCGCTTGCCACATCCAGAATGAAGTGGAACAGCTTCCAGCCCACCTCTTCAATACTCTCTTCCCCGGTGGCGATGGTGCCCGCGTTGATATCCATTAAGTCATACCAGCGGTTTGCCAGCTCGGTGCGGGTCGCCATTTTGATCACCGGTACCGCCATCAGGCCGTACGGCGTGCCGCGTCCGGTGGTAAAGACCTGTACCGTAATGCCGGATGCTACCTGCTGGGTGCCGCACACGAAATCACTGGCAGGCGTTGCCGCGTAGATCAGACCGCGTTTGGTTGGTCGCTGGCCAGGTGAGAGCACTTCCACAATCGCGCTCTGGCCGGATTTGGCAATCGACCCGAGGGCCTTTTCCACCACGTTCGCCAGGCCGCCTTTCTTGTTACCCGGAGACGGGTTGGCGCTGCGGTCGGTTTTGCCCATGTCGAGATAGTTATCGTACCAGGCCATCTCCTCCAGCAGGCGTTTGCCCACCTCTTCGTTAACGGCGCGCGGCGTGAGCAGGTGGATAGCATCACGCACCTCGGTGACTTCAGAGAACATCACCGTGGCGCCGCAGCGCACGAACAGATCGGAGGCATAACCTACCGCCGGGTTAGCGGTGACGCCGGAAAACGCATCGCTGCCGCCACACTGTGTCCCAACCACCAGTTCAGAGGCCGGGCAGGTTTCACGCTGGCGTTTGTTCAGCTTCTCCAGATGGCGCTCTGCCACCTGTAAAATGTCGTCGACCATCGATCTGAAGCCGACATGGTGTTCATCCTGAAGACGCACAATACTGGCCTCGTCAACCGGAATGGCTTTCACATCCTCAGTACCCTGCAACAGGCGTTCTGGCTGCAATTTTTCACAGCCGAGGCCAATCACCATCACCTCGCCGCCAAAGTTCGGGTTAAGGGCGATATTGTGGATCGTGCGGATCGGCACGACCGCTGCGGGCGCGTTGATCGCCACGCCGCAGCCGTACAGGTGGTTAAGCCCCACCACGCCGTCAACGTTGGGGTATTTCGGCAGCAGATCGCGCTCAATAATTTTCACCACGTAATCCACGACACCCGCCACGCAATGCACGCTGGTGGTGATGCCAAGCAGGTTTTTGGTTCCCACGCCGCCATCCGCGTTGCGGTAACCTTCGAAGGTATAACCCTCCAGCGGAGGTAACGGCTCAGGGACGCGGGTAGCCAGCGGCAACGTCTCCAGCGGCGGGGCGGTGGGCAGCTCAACCAGCGACTCCTCAATCCAGCTACCCTGCGGGATAGCGCGCACCGCATAGCCGATGACTTCGCCGTAGCGCACGATTTCGCCCTGCGCCGGGATATCGACCAGTGCGACTTTATGCCCCTGCGGAATGTGCTCAATCAGCTCCAGCCCGTCCGGGAACCGGGTACCCGCTTTTAAGCCATTGTCGTTGACAATAATCGCCACGTTATCGGTATCGTGCACTTTTATATAGAACGCCGTCGGCGCCGCCTGTCGAATTTCAATATCGGCCATTGTTCACTCATCTCCAGCAAAATATCTGATACTAAATATAGCCAGATGGTTAATCGTTTCTTATTGAGGAAATAAAGAATGTCAGGAGAGGAAAAGTGAGAATGTGATCGCGATCGCTCCCGAAACACTAATCGTTGATTCTGTGCATCAGCGCCCACTGCATTGGGCAAATGCTCAAAATAGCGTGCTAACCCCGTTGGATAATTGAGCATTGAGACAATGTGCTGCCGGGTGGTGACGATTATACTGAATGACGATTTTATAACGCCAAAATTCAGTCAGTAAATAAATATAACGCTGACGCTGAGTCGGAATAAATAAGAAAAGCTACTGGCTAAAACTGCGGAATTAAAAAAGGTATACGTAATGAGTAACGACATCTTCCCGAATAAATTTAAAGCGGCCCTTGCGGCGCATCAGATTCAGATTGGCTGCTGGTCTGCGCTGGCCAACCCCATCAGCACCGAAGTGCTGGGCCTGGCCGGATTCGACTGGCTGGTGCTGGACGGCGAACATGCGCCAAACGATATCAACACGTTTATTCCGCAGCTGATGGCGCTGAAAGGCAGCCACAGCGCACCGGTGGTGCGTGTACCTACCAACGAGCCGGTGATCATCAAGCGTCTGCTGGATATCGGCTTCTACAACTTCCTGATCCCGTTTGTTGAAACGGAAGAAGAAGCGGTGCTGGCCGTAGCTGCCACCCGCTATCCGCCGGAAGGGATCCGCGGCGTGTCTGTCTCTCACCGCGCCAACATGTTTGGCACCGTGCCGGACTATTTCGCCCAGTCCAACAAGAACATCACCATTCTGGTTCAGATCGAGAGCCAGCAGGGGGTCGATAACGTCGACGCCATTGCCGCGACCGAAGGTGTCGACGGTATTTTCGTCGGCCCGAGCGATCTGGCGGCCGCCTTTGGTCATCTGGGCAACGCCAGCCACCCGGACGTGCAGCGGGCAATCCAGCACATTTTTGCCCGTGCCAAAGCGCACGGTAAACCGTGCGGCATTCTGGCGCCGGTGGAAGCCGATGCCCGCCGCTACCTGGAGTGGGGCGCAACGTTTGTCGCCGTCGGCAGCGACCTCGGCGTATTCCGCGCCGCCACGCAGAAATTAGCAGACGCTTTTAAAAAATAACCATCATTGAGGAAACAGATTATGACGCTGAAAGTGGGTTTTATTGGCCTGGGTATCATGGGCAAACCAATGAGCAAAAACCTCATCAAAGCAGGTTACTCACTGGTGGTTTTAGATCGTAATTCAGACGCGGTGGCAGAAGTGATTGCGGCTGGCGCAGAAACGGCGACAACTGCAAAAGCGATCGCCGAGCAGTGCGATGTCATTATCACCATGCTGCCAAACTCCCCGCACGTGAAAGAGGTGGCGCTGGGTGAGAACGGCATTATCGACGGCGCGAAGCCGGGCCTGGTGGTGATCGACATGAGTTCTATCGCACCGCTGGCGAGCCGCGAAATTAGCGAGGCGCTGAAAGCGAAAGGCGTGGAGATGCTGGATGCGCCGGTCAGCGGCGGCGAACCGAAAGCCATCGACGGTACTCTGTCGGTGATGGTGGGGGGCGATAAAGCCGTGTTCGACAAATACTACGACCTGATGAAAGCCATGGCTGGCTCCGTGGTGCATACCGGTGAAATTGGCGCAGGCAACGTCACCAAGCTGGCAAACCAGGTGATTGTGGCGTTGAACATCGCGGCCATGTCCGAAGCACTGACGCTGGCCACCAAAGCGGGCGTTAATCCGGATCTGGTCTATCAGGCCATTCGCGGTGGTCTTGCGGGCAGCACCGTGCTGGATGCCAAGGCACCGATGGTGATGGATCGTAACTTCAAGCCGGGCTTCCGCATCGATCTGCACATTAAAGATCTGGCGAATGCGCTGGATACCTCCCACGGCGTGGGCGCGCAGTTGCCGCTGACTGCCGCCGTCATGGAGATGATGCAGGCGCTGCGTGCGGACGGTCTGGGCACCGCCGATCACAGCGCGTTAGCGTGCTATTACGAAAAGCTGGCGAAGGTTGAAATTGCTCGCTAATGACGTCCCGCCCGGTGGCGTTACGCTTACCGGGCCTACGGCTCAGGCATACAACTATGAAAATCGTAATCGCGCCAGACTCTTATAAAGAAAGCCTGTCTGCCACTGAGGTGGCGCAGGCGATAGAAAAAGGATTTCGGGAAATTTTCCCCGACGCTCATTACGTGTCTGTTCCCGTTGCTGACGGCGGAGAAGGTACGGTTGAAGCGATGATCGCCGCGACGCAGGGCACCTGGCAGCAGGCTGTCGTCACCGGCCCGTTAGGGGAAAAGGTGAAGGCCAGCTGGGGGATCTCGGGCGACGGTACCACCGCGTTTATCGAGATGGCCGCCGCCAGCGGCCTGGTACTTGTTCCTCCCGCGCAGCGTAACCCGCTGGTCACGACGTCGCGCGGGACGGGGGAGCTGATCCTCCGCGCGCTGGATAAAGGCGCGCGCAACATCATTATCGGTATCGGCGGGAGCGCAACCAACGATGGGGGCGCGGGTATGATGCAGGCGCTGGGCGCGAGGTTTACGGATGCGAACGGGACGGAGATCGGCTACGGCGGCGGCAGCCTGATGGCGCTGAACCGTATTGATATTTCGGATCTTGACCCGCGTCTTCAGGGGTGCGCAATCCGCGTCGCCTGTGACGTGACGAATCCGCTGGTCGGTGAAAGCGGCGCGTCGCGTATCTTTGGCCCGCAAAAAGGCGCCACGGAGGAGATGATCCTCGAACTCGACGCCAGTCTTAGCCACTACGCCAACGTGATCAAAAAATCGCTGCGCATTGACGTCAACCCGGTTCCGGGGGCAGGAGCGGCGGGCGGCATGGGCGCGGCGCTGATGGCCTTCCTGGGCGCTGAGCTGAAAAGCGGCATTGAGATTGTCACTCAGGCGCTCAATCTTGAAGAACATATTCACGACTGCACGTGGGTGCTGACGGGAGAAGGGCGCATCGACAGCCAGAGTATTAATGGCAAAGTGCCCGTCGGCGTGGCGAGCGTCGCCAAAAAATACCATAAGCCGGTGATAGGGATTGCCGGAAGTCTGACGCAGGATGTTGGTGTGGTGCATCAGTACGGCATCGACGCGGTGTTCAGCGTATTGACCCGCATCGGTTCACTGGAAGAGGCGTTCCAGGGAGCGTACGACAACATTTACCGCGCCTCGCGCAATATCGCGGCCACATTGCAGGTAGGCATGCGTAGCCAGGGGTGACAGCGGCGCGCAAACCCTCTATACTGCGCGCCGAAGCTGACCAGACAGTCGCCGCTTCGTCGTCGTCCCTTTCGGGGGAGACGGGCGGAGGGGAGGAAAGTCCGGGCTCCACAGGGCAGGGTGCCAGGTAACGCCTGGGGGGGAAACCCACGACCAGTGCAACAGAGAGCAAACCGCCGATGGCCCGCGTAAGCGGGATCAGGTAAGGGTGAAAGGGTGCGGTAAGAGCGCACCGCGCGGCTGGTAACAGTCCGTGGCACGGTAAACTCCACCCGGAGCAAGGCCAAATAGGGGTTCACATGGTACGGCCCGTACTGAACCCGGGTAGGCTGCTTGAGCCAGTGAGCGATTGCTGGCCTAGATGAATGACTGTCCACGACAGAACCCGGCTTATCGGTCAGCTTCAACTTTTTTAAAAACAATAAGTTGATGTATCTCAGGCACTTAGAGGCACAAATGAGATACAGCATGGGATACATCAACGATTGTTACCTACCTCATACGCTTCAGCGTAATGGCGTTTTCTACGCTTACCTCAGATTGTCTGATAACCAGTTTTTCCGTTGCTCGCTTGGTACGGATAGCCCGCGTCGATGCCAGTTTCTGATCTCCCGATTAACGCCATTCTTCACTCTTTTGCGATCTGGTACTATCCACCGCGATCAGTTACAGAGAATCATACGAATGATGAAAAAACTCTCCCAGCATGACATTGATGCTTTTGTTGCCGCACAACATGCGGAGATTTATGGTTATGTTGAGAATATCCCCTCTGACGCTCGCCAGCGAAAAATTAGGGGAGATGAAACTCCGCCGTTATCACCTGATGTAGGTCAGGTGTTCGCAGCGTTTTTTCAAGAGTTCTACGAAGATCAACTCCTCAACGGTGAAGCATCCCCGACAGAATCCTTTTTTCTTGAGTCTCTGGCTTTGCGTTTCGACATAACGGGCATGGAAAGTGCCATTGCCGCCGCAGCGTCAAAGTACGATATTCTTTTGCACCAGTCTCAGAAGGCCAATGCAGCTTTTCTGAGTAAAGATTTTTCGACGTACTCCCGGATCCTCAACGATCTGAAACAGAAAACTCCTCTACCTGTCGCAGTGTCTCCGGTTGAAGAGCCTGCGCCAGTGATGACACTGCAAGAGGCATGGGATGGTTTTCTGGTGTTCAAATCAGATTGGAATCCAAAGATTCGGAAGGGAAACGAAAAGTACTTCACGGTTATCAGGGAAGTACTGGGGGCTGATACGCCAGTGAATCAAATTACCCGCCGCGATATCAAAAACTTGCTCGAAGTGGTGGAGGGCCTACCCCTTCAGAACAAGAAGCCATATAACAAGATGACGGTTCGAGAGTGCTTAGATCTTGATGATATTCCCGAAGATGATCTTGTGGCACCGAAGACCGTTAAAGATTATCTGAAGCTATGCCAGGGGTTGTTCTCTACCTACCTAACATCTGAAATGGATATACTGGCATCTTCACCGACGCTAAACGTCCGTTATGAAGCGCACAGCAAAAGCTATGGAGACTATAGCAAAACAGAAATGCGCAGGCTGGTGGCCCACTTCAAAACTCTATCAGGTTGGAAAAAGTGGATACCGCTCCTCCTTGCCTATACTGGTGCACGTCGGGCAGAGATCGCCAAACTAAAGCGTTCGGATGTTCGTCTTGATGATGATTCCCAGCGTTACTACATCATGATTGATGATACCAAAACCGAAGCAGGTACGAGGCAAGTACCGCTATCACTTAATCTGCTTGAGCTTGGATTTTTGGACTACGTAGAGGGATTCTCTGCTGGCGATTCGCTTTTCCCTGACCTGACTAACTTCAACCAGATCACCCACTTTTTCCACGATATTCGTGAGGCTCTTGAGATCCCTTATCTCAATGACTATGGCGCTCGCCGCATTGTGCACAGCCTTCGCCACACTTTTATTACAGAAGCGCGAAAAACTAACGAGCTTACGCCAGTTCAGAAGGTGGTCGGACATGAGCATAGTGGGGAAGGGCAAACCCAGCGATACACCCACAAGTTTACTGTGACGAATTTACTTCCAATAGTTGATGGTATTTGCTGGGACTAAACTCCCACAAACTCCTCTGTAAGTGCAGGGGGAATTCTCCCCCTACTTTTATAAATTATGGCACACAAAGTGTGTCTCTCATCAAGTGTGTCGCCACTTAGTATTGTGTAGTTTATTGATTCCAATAACAAAGATAATAAACCCCTTGACAAATGAGAATGATTCGTGTTACTATGTAGTTAAGGGGAAGATTTCCCCGACAACCCACCGAAACACATAAAATCCCGCAGGTGCCAGTTTCTGCCTCTTCTCCTTGGTAGGCTGGATCAATCCGCTTGCGGGTTTTTTATTACCATCAGGAAATCATTATTTGGAAAATAAAAACTTAGCGTCAATCGACGTAACGGACTCCGCACGTCTGCGCGGCAAGGTAGACCACACCACATGGCACGCGTGCAAATCGCGGCTGAAGATGGCAGGACTGCCGCAGACACCGAAGCGAATCGGCTTCCTTCTGTGGCTTGAATACCAGCAGCATCACGTCTTTACCTTCGAAGATTATGTGAACAAGTGGGGCTACAACAACGCCCACCTGCATCTTAATGAGTATGAAAAAAACGAGCTTATCCATCAACATGATGGCTATTTCCTAAGTCAAGCAGCTACCAGCTACGATAGCCCATTCCGCTGTAAGTGCTGCAAATCTATCAACCTGAACAAAATCCTAAAAGCAAAGGAGCGCATTATTAATGAAACTAACTAAAGAACAAACAGCCCTCATCCAGCGTCTTTATGACGAACGTATCACGCAAGCGGAAAAAGTAGCATTGTCCGAAGTCAGCACCACCATCGTCTTCAACGAGGTGTTCCCGCTGGTCATCACTAAGGCGGCTGCTTATCTGGACAACGGTTACATCCTCAATCCTCAAGCCTGCAACCATTATCAATCTTCGCCTTTCTTCGAGGTGAGCATGTTTAAACCGGAGATTCTGCTGGTACAGGAACGCCAGGAGGCTGTAGCGGCGGCATCTGAACGTCTGAAGTCTGATATCGCCGCAGAAGTGTTGGAAATCGTCCGTCAACAACGCCAGCGAAAGCAGGAAGCAGTAGCAGCCGAACAGTCAGCCAAAGACGCTATCACTACTGAACAAGCGATCTTCGCAGCATTCGAGGTGTGATGGTAGACGTACAATTTCAACAGTTCGCTATGCCGTCAGATTCCCGGCGGTTAGCCTCCCGGCAACGCCCGGCTTACAGAGAAATGATGTCCTCACTCCAGGATGGTAAAGACCCTATTACCGGCACCAGACTAAATTCTCCATGCATCGACCATGACCACGATACAGGGACATGTAGGTTGGTCCTCAATCGCTCAACAAACACGTTTGAGGGAAAGGTGCGAGCCTTCCTAATTCAGCAGGGTTGGAAGCCGCAGCAGTTCGCTCAGCCGTTATTTGATGCATGGTTGGGACGTAATGATGCAGTAACCACGCAAATTTATGAGTTCGCTCTGGAGATCTGGCACTACCTTAGCTGGGAACATTTCCTGAAGTACATCAGAAACCTCGGCGTTTATTACGGGACAGCATGGGCGTACTACGACCATTTGCTTTATGAAAAGCCTTCAACAACAGGAAACTAAGCCATGCAGTTAATCGTTCCAAAAGACATTGAACAATGGTTAGACGAAACGCGCGAACACCGTTCACGCGCAGCACAGATTATTAAACTTTTATACGACGCACAGGAGCACGATACCTATGATCCAAAAGACGACCACACACTCAGCCACACTTCCAGTTGAAGCCTTCTCGTTACACCTGCGTAGTCAAGGATACGCCCTGATTTCACTGCCTGGTGGAGTTAAGCTACGCAACATCAACACATGCACTGATCACGGTCTCGATTCCCTTGCAGTACATTACGCTCGTTTTTCAGGAGGCTCATGGAACCCACAATGGCAGTCAGTTGTATTTAGAACACTTCCATTCATCGCTCAAAGCATCTTCAATCCGGCGTTGCCGTCTGGCCTTTCTGAGGATGGGACACTGAACACATATCGCAGATTCTCCAGTGACAAGGCTCCAGTAGACATCCTTACACCATGGTTCGAATACTTAGTGAGGATGTTCCCGGATGAAACGGATCGCACCAACGTCTGCGCATGGTTAGCACACTGCTTCCAGCGTCCAGAAGAACGCCCAACATGGCATCTCGTGATCCCATCTGATACCGGAACGGGTAAAGGGTTCCTCTTTCAGCAAATACTGACACCACTGTTGGCGGGACAAACCAAACATTATTCGAGCTACGCTCAGCTGACCGAAAAACATAACGGCGCGTTAGCCGATAATCTGATAATTGTTTTCGATGATCCTCCGAAAGCAAGCCGCCGAGTTGCAGAATCACTGAAGTCTATACAGACCGAACCAACAGTGGACATTAGACCGTTATACGAGAATGCCCGTAAGGTAGCGACATACACGCGATTCATGACGTTTAGCAACAGTCCAACGCCAATAGAAGTGGACGATAACGACCGCCGCCACTATGCGACACACTTCATTAAGCACCAAGTGGATCACGATGAAACAGCAGCATTCATCGTACGCCTTAGCGACTGGTTAGAAGCTGGCGGGCTGGAGGCCATCTATCGTTGGTTCATGCAATACGATCTCAGTGACTTCAATCCATACCGACCACCACACAGCGCAGCGTTGGAACGGATGAAACAGGCAAGTGTCTCCCCGGCAGAGTCAGAAGCGGCAGTATTCACCGAAAGCCACCAAGTGTTCTCTTTCAATGCTTTTCGTGAAGGTTGTCCGGCATTCAGTCGGGACAATGAAGCAACGGATTGGCTAAGTAAACACGGTTATACCAGCGCAAGATTATTCACTCTCACTCGATTTAAGGACACTCCGTTAACAAAGGGTGCGCTTTGGTATCATTCTGACATGGATAAGGGACACGCACGTGAATGGTATCTGTCGAAATACTACCCTCAGATCGAAGCTGCATAACAGCCCTAAAACGGCCCTGACAAAATAGAGCCGTACTATCCCAGCCCTTGGGAAATAAGGCCTAAACGGGGCAAGCGTCCCTAACGGCCCTAAATCTTTTTTTCTTATTCATTAAGACTGTGACAACCCAGTTGGAACATAACACGTGTCCAATCGTTCGTTATGCGTGGCACCTTGGCTAATGGCGAAGGTCGCCACCACGACGAAAACGCATGTTTGCTTAACAACTTCGTGTAAACGCGAAATTAAAAAAACTTATCTATCCCCTGATCCGAGGAATATCGGACAGGATTCATCATTCCCCAAATGGCGCAGCAGAGCGCCAGAGACTTTATCTATGGCAAGACAAAAAAACTCTGAAATTGATGCTCAGTTAAGAGCGTTGGGTGCGCCAACAGGCGCTATAAACGGTGTTTACAACGAATGGGAGGGATTGCCTTTCGTAGAGGTAGTTCCTGGTTTCTTGGTTTTGCAGCAGGATCTGAACGATGTAATCCTACCAGCAGAATCGCGTGAGCCGATTAATTACGATCTGGAAGAGTTCTATCTGAACGTGAGTGGAAACCGAGCGTGGCGCTGGCGTATTGAAGATGGGCGGTTTATTGCCTCCACAGGCACTTGTGATTGATAAAATGTACGGCAGGAGTGGCGTTTTCATCACATTGCTGTGCACTTACTCTGCATCATCGGTTTGAAAGGTTTTGGTATATGGACATTTTCCTTTGGTGACGTAGGTGAACAGATAAATGCTGTTCTGGTACGTACAGAGCGTCTTTCCACTCTCCGTCGTTTCCTGCTGAGGAGCGGACATTGTGATCTGTCCTGCTGCCGCCAACGGTGAAAACAGTAGCCCACATATCACCACCATTTCTCTTCTCACAACTTCCTCCCGTTGATTTCGTTATCAAAATCTATCCATTCATAACAACTGCACATAAATGTTATAGTTTCAATGTTGATCAATTTTATCGATCGATTCAATAGAAATTGATCGTTTTTGTCAATTAACAATTTTATAATGGCTCCCGATGAATTCTTAACTGACAACCAAAAAAGGAAGACCATGAAAAGATTGATTCTCACGGCGCTGATCATTCTCCCCTTCGCCTCAAGTGCAACCACATTCACCTGTAAGGCCATTCAGGAAGGGCAGATCGATTCTGGTAGCCAAAAATCTTCAGTCGAGACTCGCCTCGATGTGCAGGACAAAAGCATGAAGGTCAGCATGGGTGGTAAAACCTGGCGGCTGGGTTTCATTGGAGAGAAAAGTATTGCGAAGATGTATGCCACCCCTGACGGTGGAATAGCGGTCACTTATATTGACAACGGTAGTGATCCTGTTTTCGTTATGCGCCCAACTAACAACGACGGGCAGACCGCTATCTATACGCTTAGTTTGTGTTCTGAGGCTTAAAATTAGGCGTGAGCAATCACGCCATTTCCTTTTTGATGCGGTAAAAAGTGGCGCGTGATACGCCAGCCAGTTCCATCACTTTAGCGGGTTTGTGTCCTGCACTGAGTAATGATTTAACAACCTCCCTCGCTCTTTCATCCTTAGCCTTACCGACATACACACCCGCCTTTTTTGCTTTCTCGATACCTTGCTTTTGACGTGCACGACGAGTCTCATAATCCTGACGGGCCATGGTAGCCAGCATATCGATCAGCATGTTGTTAACTGCCGCCATGATGCCGTCCACTACAAGGGAAGATTTTTTCCCTTGAAGCATATTCCATGAGGTGGGCAAATCCACCACCACCAGCTTTAATCCCTTATCCTGAATGGTACGCTTCAAACTTTCCCATTGTGCGGCCTCCAGACGGCTCAGGCGGTCGATAGACTCTACCAGCAATAAATCCCCGTTATCAGCCTCATCAAGCAACAGAGATAGCTGAGGACGTTCAAGGGAAGCACCGGAAGCATTCTCGACATATTCCTTGCTGATAGCCCATCCACGTTCCCCTGCAAACTCACGCAACGCCGGGACAGCACGTGTGGAATCTTGTTCTCTGGTAGAGGCTCGTGCATAAATTAGGACGTTCATCATTTGTCTCTTTGAGGTTTCATTTCAATACTCAAAGTATACAGTACGGATGAAACGTTATCAATTCTCTACTATCGATACCCTAATGATACTAAATATCACGTTGTCAGTGAGGTATACCCTAAAGAGATCTCTAAGATGAAGGTAAGAAATTTGTGATTTGAGAGGGTAAACAGAATTGATGATTCTTTAGACGATAACTGAAAGCTGATACATTGATATTTCTAACTATAAAGTGTAAAAGGAAGTCAATCTCATGCCAAAGATTCGTCATATAGAGGTAGAGAATTTTCGGGTAATAAAAAAACTTTCGTGGTCACCATCCCCTGGTCTCAACTGTTTAATTGGTCCTGGCGACTCAGGCAAATCGACGATTCTTGATGCCATTGACCTTGCTCTTGGGGCAAGGAGATCTTACACATTTAATGATGCTGATTTCTATGGCTTAGATGTAACTAAAAAGATCACTATTTCTATAACGATCGGAATGCTTAATGATGAATTATTGAACTTTGAAAGATATGGGCCTTTTTTAAGATCATTTAATTCTGAAACATGTGAAATTCATGATGAACCACATCTGGACTATGAACCTGTATTAACGTTAAAACTTGTTGTTGAGAGTGATTTAGAACCAGATTGGCGGCTCTATTCATTAAGAGCAGATGTTGACGGAGTTGAGCGTCGTCTTCCATGGAAACATCGTGAGATGATTTCTCCATCAAGATTAGGTGTTACTCCTTACAATAATCTCGCATGGGGTAGTCGATCAGTGCTTAACAAACTTTCGGAGGAGAGGTTTGATGTCACATCTGTCTTAACACAATTATCACGACAGACTCGTAATGCGTTTGCTGCTAATCCGATAGAAGGTTTGGATAAAGTTCTTGAAGACGTAAAATCAATAGGTAACAAATTGGGCGTGCCTTTAGGAGAGCTTAAGGCATTATTAGACGTTAATGGAATCACCTTGTCTAACGGAGCTATTAGTCTGCATGGTAGCGATGGGACTCCTTTGCGGCAGTTAGGTACTGGATCCTCCCGGTTACTTATTAGCGGTATACAGAAAGCTACGAGTCAGTCAACAATGTTACTGGTTGATGAGGCCGAGTATGGGCTGGAACCATACAGAATATCAAGGCTCCTTAACGAATTAGGGGCGAAAGAAGAGAACCCATTACAACAAGTATTTTTAACTACTCATTCACCATATGTTTTGCGAGAATTACAGTCAAAGCAATTACATGTTATAAGAAAAAAACCTCCCCTGCATCAGGCCGATGGTATATCTCATAATATTCTCAGCTTAGGTGGTGGTGATGATCAGCAGGCGACGCTGAGAGCTTGTGCTGAGGCATTTTTTAGTAAAAAGGTAATAGTTGGTGAAGGTGCTACTGAAGTCGGAATTATTCGAGGATTAGAATTATATTGTCAAGATATCAATCACGAAGGCTTTCTATCTAAAGGTGTTTTTTGCACTGACGGGAACGGCGGAAGTAATTATTTTGTTCGTGCTGAGATTTTCTCAAGTCTCGGTTATCCTACGGCAATCCTTAAGGATTCAGATATTCAAGATGCCGCACATGCGGGCCAAACAGCGCAATGTATTGCAAAAGGTGTAAGGATTTATGAGTGGGGGCATGGTTTATCAACAGAGGGTGCCATTTTTTCTTGGTGTGATATTACGCTTATTCCTAAGCTAATCAACCTTGCTATAGAACTTAATGGTCGACAAGAGGTTGCCCAGCATATTGAAAACAAGTCAGCTAATCAGTTTAAATTGGAGAATTGTTTAAACCAGCCGGAAGAAAGAATGCGCATGGCCTTATATCAGGCAGCAGGAAGCTATAAGTGGTTTAAAAATATAGCGAAATCTGAAGAGTTATCACGAAAATATATTGGACCAAACTTCAAAACTTTTAAAAATGAGTTCCAAATTGTACTGAATGGAATTTATCAGTGGGCTTGTGAAGAAGGCCATCAGCAATGAATATAAACCAAATACTTACTTCTGAACGTGGGTCTGTTGTAGCTCCCGCTGGATGCGGTAAAACACAGCTAATCGTTGCCGCTTTAAATAATCCACACAGTAAACCTATTTTGGTTCTAACTCATACAACTGCTGGGGTTGCAGCCCTTAAGAAGAGGCTTAGGAAATTTAAAATAGCAAACCAAAATTTTGTGGTAACAACTATCGATGGTTGGGCATTACGAGTTGCTCACAATTTTGCTGCATCTTGCCCCATGCACTCGTCGGCAGAAAGCCCTAAGCTATTTTATCCCGAGATGCGGCGGGTTGTTAACACATTCATTGCTTCTGGTGCTCTGTCTAAAATTCTTAAAGCATCGTACTCACGACTTTATGTTGATGAGTATCAAGACTGTAATATGGATCAGCACCAGTTAATCGTTTCACTTTCCAACCAATTACCGACAGTAGTTTTTGGTGATCCTATGCAATGTATCTTTGATTTTAGTGGTGCAATGCCTGACTGGGTGTCTGAGGTTGAGCAACAGTTTCCATTGTTAGGAACCCTAACGACACCTTGGCGATGGAATAATGCCAATTCTCCAATATTGGGAGAATGGATTCTTCAGGCTCGTGAAATTTTAATGTCTGGAGAAAAGGTCGATTTGAGTTCTTGCCCCCAGCACATTTTTTGGCATCCCCTTAGTGGAGATTATCAAACTGATCGTTCCAGCAATTACAAAGTCGAACGATCGATATTAGAACTCTATCCTAATGACAGCTTATTAGTCATTGGAGCGTCTATGGATGAACAATCTCGTCACAGTTATGCTCAGGGAAATCCCCGTATAGATGTTGTTGAACAGGTCCAACTTTCGGGAATTATAACGGCAGCTCAGGAATTTGACGAAAAGAAAGGTAAATCACTTGCTGATTCAATCGTAGATAATGTATCTAAAATGATTACGAATGTTGATGCAGCAGTAACTAAGCGCCGTATTGATACCATTCTAAACGGTCGTAATGAAAAACCGGCTACAGAATGCGAACAAGCATTATGTGATGTTGTAAATTCCAATTCACGGTCAAGTATTTTATCTGCTCTTCTGCAATTGGAAAAGAATGACGGGGCACGTGTTTATCGTAAAGCAGCCTTTAAAGCCTTAAAAGATACAATATCTATGTCTATTGGTAGTCCACAGAAAAGTATGTTTGAGTCAGCTTCTATCATTCGCGAGCGTTTACGACAAGTAGGAGATAATCGAATACCAAAAAGGGCAATAGGTTCCACGTTACTATTGAAAGGGCTTGAAGCAGACCATTGTTTGATCCTTAATGCTCAAGGCCGTGGAATGAACGCGAGGCATCTTTACGTTGCTCTTTCAAGAGGGGCAAAGTCAGTCAGTGTTTTTTCTACACACCAATATATAGGATGATTAAGCGATTGATTAGACAAGCCTAAAAATATTGAATCTTTAACTAATCAATTGATTTTAAAAGATAAATTTCATGCTCATTGGAAAGGAGTGATTAATTGCCTACTGATATTCGGCGGAGATGCCAGTGAGTAAGGCGGAGCTCTTTTGAACGGTGCTTAACTCTTTAAGCATTGGCGCGGTAAACCAGTTACTAACCTAAGTTTTTGTTAGTATCCTTTTGATATTAAATAATTTTTAGTCTTGCGTGCAGTGTTATTGGAGACAGATTTCAAGTATTGATAGAAAATATGTAAAACACTGTTTAAATAAACAGTAATAAAATTTCCATCTGGGTTAAATGAGTGATAGAGTGTCACTCATGAGACCCATTGGAGGCATTATGTCAGAATTTGAATTACTGGCGCAGGATCTTCTTGAAAAAGTAGAAGCAGAAGAAAAGCAGCGACAGGAAAATGATAGAAAACTCATTGAGCAGGTACTGGAAATCTATGATCAAAAGTATGTGGCTGAGCTCTTAAGAAAAGTTGGCAAAAACGATTGGAGCCGGGAAACGCTTAACCGCTGGATCAATGATAAATGTTCCCCCAAGTCATTGAGCTCAGCCGAAGAGGCACTTCTTCGAAAAATGCTTCCGGAACCGCCAGCAAATCATCCAGAGTACGCGTTTCGTTTCGTTGACCTTTTTGCCGGGATTGGCGGGATTCGTAAGGGATTCGAAGCGATCGGGGGCCAGTGTGTCTTTACAAGCGAATGGAATAAACAAGCGGTACGCACCTATAAAGCTAACTGGTTTAATGACGAGCAAGCGCATACATTTAATCTCGATATCCGAGAAGTCACCCTTAGTGACAAGCCAGAGGTATCAGAGACAGATGCTTATGCCTACATCGACGAACATGTTCCAGACCATGATGTGCTTCTGGCTGGCTTCCCTTGCCAGCCCTTCAGCCTTGCGGGAGTGAGTAAGAAAAATTCGCTGGGTCGCGCACATGGTTTTGAGTGTGAGGCTCAAGGAACACTTTTCTTTGATGTGGCACGCATTATCCGGGCAAAAAAACCAGCCATTTTTGTGCTTGAGAACGTCAAAAACCTGAAAAGCCATGACAAAGGTAAAACCTTTAAGGTCATCATGGAAACGCTTGACGAGTTGGGTTATGAAGTTGCCGATGCAAATGACATGGGGAAAAGTGATCCTAAAGTCATAGATGGTAAGCGTTTTCTTCCTCAGCATCGTGAACGTATCGTTCTGGTGGGTTTCCGTCGCGACCTGAATATTCACAATGGCTTTACCCTCCGCGATGTCAGTCGATTTTATCCCGAACAACGTCCATCCTTTGGAGAGCTACTGGAACCAGTGGTTGATAGCAAATATATCCTCACGCCTAAACTCTGGGAGTACCTTTACAACTATGCTAAAAAGCATGCAGCTAAGGGCAACGGTTTTGGTTTTGGTCTCGTTAACCCCGAAGATAAAGAAAGCGTGGCCCGCACACTTTCTGCTCGTTACCATAAAGATGGATCCGAGATTCTGATAGACCGTGGCTGGGATATGGCAGTAGGTGAAGTCGATTTTGCGAATGCTGAAAACCAAGCTCGCCGACCACGTAGACTGACTCCCCGCGAGTGCGCACGCCTCATGGGCTTTGAAACGCCAGACGGCAAGCCTTTCCGGATTCCGGTTTCTGACACTCAATCATATCGTCAGTTCGGTAATTCCGTTGTGGTCCCTGTCTTTGAAGCAGTAGCCAGACTACTGGAGCCTTACATTCTCAAGGCTATTTCTGCCAAGCCTGATAAGACATAACGGATACTCCCGGCTTCCACATGCCGGGAGCTTCTTATGGCAGTTCTGCGTAAAGCCCTGTGAGCTCAGCGATAAAAGCCCCCAGCGTCATTAGTTCACCTCTCACCGCTTCCGGATATTTCCTGTGTAATGATGATGGTACAACCAGTTTTACCCCTGCATCTCGCATTTCACTATGCTGAGCCTGAGAAACTCCCTCCTGTAGAGTGAAAAGGTGTATCTGCCTAATTTTATCCGCCTCGTTTAGTATCTGACGCCAACGGTCTTTGCATGTTGTCTTCACGGCTAACATACGGAGATTTTCTTCGGGATATCCGATATCGTGGTAAGCCTCAGCAGATGGGAATAGAAAGTCAGGTTTTTTATTGCCCTCAGTTACTGCTTGCGTGGCAAAGTGTCGTAGACCATGCTCAACGAAAAGATGTTCAAGATGTAGCTCAAGTGACTTTCCCGCTCTTGATTTTCGGCGATTACTGACGGAATTTGCCAGTGCAATGAACTCATCGACTGAGCCAAACCCCTTACGAATGATGTCCAGTACGTGAAACTCTTCTACCAGAAGAAAAATGTCGTACTCTATACGGCGTCGATCGATCAACTGTTCGTCTGGGTCATTGGAGTTTTTTGCGTAGTGCCCGCCAGCATACTGGATAATTTCACTACCTGATGGGAACTGCTGCTTCCAGGCGTCAGGTATATTGTATTTATGATTCACTGGGACATGTTGTAGAGACAATCCCCCCAGAATTTCACTGGATGGCCCAAATAAAAGCGTCCCAGGGATGACTTCCCCTATAACGGACTCAATAATATTCTCTTCATCAGGATTGACGCAGACCCATATGTTCACCTCTGAACTATCACCGCCTTGCTCATCCTGCTTGAAGGCCAGAAGCGTAAGGGCTCCTGTATTTTCAGGATCTTGGAGTGGGCTTCCTCTTCCCCAGCGAGTGATTCTTCTCTCATTCCGGGTCCCGCCAAAAAAACGATTATTGTAATAGATAGCCCGAGCCTCGCTGTCCGGATACTCATGTGATGAAACATGCGCGGTAAGAAAAACAGACGGGTTCAGTTCTTGGGTATTGTTGATGGAAGGAAGTAGTTTTTCAGCGATGTCGGAAGAAATATATAGTCCTACCTGATGTCCACCTGTTGCGCCAGTATCATTGGCAGACAATCGTTTGATATAGAGAAAGTAATTGTCACCAGCTATCCTGAGCAGCCAGTCCTGAAAAACCGACATAAGCATCCCTCTGTTGTCTGAAAGTTCGAAGCTCAATTTTTCCACAGAAACGCAAGGGGAGCCAGCAAACTTTCCTTGATTAATTAAGTGAATAAGTGCAGGTGTGACTATCACGGAGCTAAATGCATATGAACACCCCAGGATGGATGCATCCCCAGCTCTTGGCATTTGATCCCTTGCAAGCAGATCGGCGTATCGTACACTTCAAATGGGATACAGAATGGGATACATTGTGGGCTACAACCCGCATTCCACCGCTTCTGGTGCTTGATTGCATGGGATACAAAGCTGACTTATCGGTCAGCTTCAACTTCTTACGAAACCCCGCTTCGGCGGGGTTTTTGTTTTCTGAAGGTTGCAGGCCGGGTCAGCGAAGCGCCAAACGACATCAATTCTCAATTTTGCGACGCCAAGCACATTTCACTGCTTTACCGATTATGCGTTCCTTTCATCTGCTGCGCATGATCGTAATCACAAAATTTAACGCTATAAAATTAGAAAATTTTAGTGTTGAACAGATGTTGTGAATGTTGAATCAGTGATGCTGAATGTTATTCATTTGATAATTTAATATTGAATCTAAAAACATTCTTCTGGTGAATGTGTGATATATCCCACTCTTTAACCGGAAGCTGAGAAAATATTCCTGATAAAGTTGATAAACCACAAAAATGTTTTAAAAGAATAATGATGGTTTATTAACCTTTAATTGCCTGAAAGATAGTCTTTATTAATATTGTTAAGGCAAAAAAATTCATGCTGGTTATTGCCATAAAATAAATTTATTACCGCGGATTTTGTTGATCAATATCAGCGTAATTGCGTATTTTTAGCTATCTAACTGTTTGAATAATAAGATTATAAATCGATTTTAAATGTGGTTGTAAAAAGGGCATCCTGGCAAATTGTGAGTAACAGCACATACCCCCTGAAACAATATTGGGTAGAATCCGCTGCGTCATAGGGAAATAAGCGCAGAATATTATGAATACTATTATTCTACCGAAAACACAGCACCTCGTGGTATTTCAGGAAGTCATCAAAAGTGGCTCTATAGGTTCTGCTGCAAGACAACTGGGGCTGACGCAACCTGCCGTCAGCAAAATCATCAGCGACATCGAATCTTACTTTGGGGTGGAAGTGATGGTGCGTAAAAACACCGGCGTAAAACTCACTGCCGCCGGTCAGGTGCTGCTGTCCTACGCTGAGTCGATCACCCGCGAAATGAAAAACATGGTGAGCGAGATCAACAGCCTCAGTTTCAGTACCGTCATGGACGTCTCCTTCGGCTATCCGTCGCTGATTGGCTTCACCTTCCTGTCCGGGATGATCAAAAAATTCAAGGAAGTGTTCCCGAAGGCGCGCGTCTCAATGTATGAAGCGCAGCTCTCTTCATTCCTGCCCGCCATTCGCGATGGCCGGCTGGATTTCGCCATCGGCACGCTGAGCGACGGGATGTTGCTCCAGGATCTTCACGTTGAGCCACTCTTTGAATCTGAGTTTGTGCTGGTGGCGAGTAAATCACGAACGTGCACCGGCCCGACCAGACTGGCATCGCTCACACACGAGCAGTGGGTGATGCCGCAAACCGATATGGGCTACTACAACGAACTCCTGACCACCCTGCAAGATAACCACATCAGCATTGAAAACATCGTCCAGACCGATTCTGTCGTCACCATCTATAACCTTGTCCTCAATGCCGATTACCTGACGGTGATCCCCCGTGACATGATTGCGCCATTCGGCTCGGACCAGTTTATTGTCCTGCCGGTGGAAGATGCATTACCTGTGGCGCGTTATGCCGCCGTGTGGTCAAAAAATTACAGTATTAAAAAATCGGCGTCAGTATTAGTTGAACTGGCAAAACAATATTCGTCGATGAATATCGAAAAACGACGATAGAAATAATGATGATTTAAAATACCCGGAGCGACGATTTTTAACGCTCTGATACCCTGACTTTGCCTGAAAATAATGAATTATTATAACGAGGATATTATGCACATTACTTACGATCTCCCGGTGACCATTGAAGATATTCAGGACGCGAGAAAAAGACTGGCGGGAAAGATCTATAAAACCGGTATGCCGCGTTCAAATTATCTGAGCGAACGGTGTAAGGGTGAGATATTCCTGAAATTTGAAAATATGCAGCGTACCGGTTCGTTTAAAATACGTGGGGCGTTTAATAAATTAAGCTCGCTGACCGATGCGGAAAAACGCAAGGGCGTGGTTGCCTGTTCCGCAGGGAACCACGCGCAGGGGGTGTCGCTCTCCTGCGCCATGCTCGGCATCGACGGCAAAGTGGTAATGCCTATGGGCGCGCCGAAATCCAAGGTGGCCGCCACGCGCGACTACTCCGCCGAAGTTGTGCTGCATGGCGAGAACTTTAACGACACTATCGCCAAAGTGAGCGAAATCGTCGAGATGGAAGGGCGCATATTTATCCCGCCTTACGACGATCCGAAAGTGATCGCCGGTCAGGGCACCATCGGCCTGGAAATCCTCGAAGATTTATACGACGTGGATAACGTGATTGTCCCCATCGGCGGCGGTGGTTTAATTGCCGGTATTGCGACAGCAATTAAATCCATCAACCCAACTATCAATATTATCGGCGTGCAGTCTGAAAACGTGCACGGAATGGCGGCGTCGTATCAGACCGGTGAAATAACGAACCACCGCATTACCGGCACATTAGCGGACGGCTGCGACGTGTCTCGCCCGGGTAATTTAACCTTCGAAATCGTTCGTGAACTGGTTGACGACATTGTGCTGGTCAGCGAAGACGAGATTCGCAACAGCATGATCGCGCTTATTCAGCGAAATAAAGTGGTTACGGAAGGTGCTGGCGCGCTGGCGTGCGCGGCGTTATTAAGCGGCAAGCTGGACCATTATATTCAGGGCCGTAAAACCGTCTGCATTATTTCCGGTGGCAATATTGATCTCTCCCGTGTTTCCCAAATTACCGGCTTCGTTGACGCATAAAGGTGACCTATGAGCAACACAGAAAGCATTATCGTTGGCCAGACAAAAACGTCCACCTGGCGTAAATCGGATACCACCTGGACGCTCGGCCTGTTTGGTACCGCCATTGGCGCAGGCGTGCTGTTCTTCCCTATCCGTGCAGGTTTTGGCGGCCTGATCCCTATCCTGCTGATGCTGGTACTCGCGTTCCCGATTGCGTTTTACTGCCACCGCGCGCTGGCGCGTCTGTGTTTGTCCGGCAGTAACGTCTCCGGCAACATCACCGAAACGGTGGAGGAGCATTTTGGTAAGACCGGCGGGGTGGTGATCACCTTCCTCTACTTCTTTGCTATTTGCCCGCTGCTGTGGATTTACGGCGTCACCATTACCAACACCTTTATGACCTTCTGGGAAAACCAGCTCCAGATGCCTGCCCTGAACCGCGGCGTGGTAGCGCTGTTCCTGCTGCTGCTGATGGCCTTTGTGATCTGGTTCGGTAAAGACCTGATGGTGAAGGTGATGAGCTACCTGGTGTTCCCGTTCATCGCCAGCCTGGTGCTGATTTCTCTCTCGCTGATCCCGTACTGGAACTCAGCGGTGATCGACCAGGTTAACCTGAGCGATATTGCCTTCACCGGTCATGACGGCATTCTTGTCACGGTGTGGCTGGGGATTTCCATTATGGTCTTCTCCTTCAACTTCTCGCCTATCGTCTCCTCGTTTGTGGTCTCCAAGCGCGAAGAGTACGAGCCGGAGTTTGGTAAAGAATTCACCGAGCAGAAATGTTCCAAAATCATCGGTCGCGCCAGCCTGCTGATGGTGGCGGTGGTGATGTTCTTCGCCTTTAGCTGCCTGTTTACGCTCTCTCCGCAGAACATGGCGGACGCCAAAGCGCAGAACATTCCGGTGCTCTCTTACCTGGCGAACCACTTTGCGTCGATGTCAGGCAGTAAATCCACGTTCGCCACGGTGCTGGAGTACGGCGCGTCCATCATCGCGCTGGTCGCTATCTTTAAATCCTTCTTCGGTCACTACCTGGGCACGCTGGAGGGGCTGAACGGCCTGATCGTTAAGTTCGGCTACAAGGGCGACAAGAAGAACGTCTCCGTGGGCAAGCTGAACACCATCAGCATGGTCTTCATCATGGGCTCCACCTGGATTGTGGCCTATGCCAACCCGAACATTCTGGACCTTATTGAAGCCATGGGCGCGCCAATTATCGCCTCTCTGCTGTGCCTGCTGCCGATGTACGCCATCCGCAAAGCACCGGCGCTGGCGAAATACAAAGGCCGGACCGAGAACATCTTCGTAACCGTGGTCGGCCTGCTGACCATTCTGAATATCGTGTACAAACTGTTTTAAACCAAAGCTCAGGAAGAGCGGAGCCATACCATGATTGAGTTTCCGGTAGTACTGGTCATTAACTGCGGATCGTCCTCTGTTAAGTTTTCGGTGCTGGACGCCGCAGGCTGCGATGCCCTGCTGACGGGCATTGCGGACGGCATCAACACAGAAAAAGCCTTTATTTCCGTGAATGGGGGTGAGCCAGTCAGACTGGCTCATCAGGACTACGAAGGGGCGCTGGCCGCCATCGCCCTGGAGCTGGAGAAGCGCGACCTGATGGGCAGCGTGGCTTTGATTGGCCATCGCATTGCCCACGGCGGCGATCTCTTCAGCGAGTCGACCCTGATCACGGAAGAGGTGATGGAGCAGATCCGCCAGGTCTCCCCGCTGGCGCCGCTGCATAACTACGCTAACCTGAGCGGCGTGGAAGCCGCAGAGCGACTCTTCCCCGGGGTGCAGCAGGTGGCGGTATTTGATACCAGCTTCCACCAGACCATGGCGCCGCAGGCGTATCTGTACGGCTTGCCGTACCGCTATTTTGAAGAGCTGGGCGTGCGCCGCTACGGCTTCCACGGCACCTCTCACCGCTACGTGGCGGCGCAGGCGCACGCGCTTCTCGGGCTCTCCGCCGAAGACAGCGGCCTGGTGATTGCCCATCTCGGCAACGGGGCGTCCATTTGCGCGGTGCGTAACGGCAGAAGCGTGGACACGTCCATGGGGATGACGCCGCTTGAAGGACTGGTGATGGGCACACGCTGTGGCGACGTAGATTTTGGCGCGATGGCGTGGATTGCCCGGCAGACCGGGCAGTCGTTCGAGGATCTGGAGCGCGTGGTCAACAAAGAGTCCGGGCTGCTGGGGATCTCCGGCATCTCCTCCGATTTGCGCGTGCTGGAGAAAGCCTGGCATGACGGCAACGAGCGGGCGCGGCTGGCGATAAAGACCTTTGTCCACCGCATAGCGCGACATATCGCCGGTCATGCCGCGTCCTTGCACCGTCTGGATGGCGTGGTGTTTACCGGCGGGATCGGTGAGAACTCTGTGCTCATACGCGCGCTGGTGGTGGAGCACCTGAAGGTGTTTGGCATCATCCTCGACGAGTCCAAAAATGCCCTGCCGGGCAGCGCGGGTGAGCGCGTGATCTCCACCGAGTCGTCACGCGCGGCCTGCGCGGTGATCCCTACCAATGAAGAAAAAATGATCGCGCTGGACGCCCTCCGTCTTGGGAAGGTCACCCCGGCTGCGGCTTACGCCTGATAAAGCGAGAATCTGATGAAAGTAACAATCGATACGGGCGTCGCGCCTTACAGCGACGCATGGGCCGGGTTTCGCGGTGAAGAATGGAAAAACGCCGTTAACGTGCGCGATTTTATTCAGCATAACTACACCCCTTATGAAGGCGATGAAGCTTTCCTCGCGCAGGCGACGCCAGCAACGACGGCGCTGTGGCAGAAGGTGATGGTCGGCATTCGCCAGGAGAATGCCACCCACGCTCCGGTGGATTTTGACACCAACATCGCCACCACCATTACCGCGCACGGGCCGGGCTATATTGACCAGGAGCTGGAGACGATCGTCGGCCTGCAAACCGACAAGCCGCTCAAGCGGGCCCTGCATCCGTACGGCGGAATCAATATGATCCGCAGCTCATTCGAAGCCTACGGTCGCGAGATGGATCCGCAGTTTGAATATCTCTTCACCGACCTGCGCAAAACCCACAACCAGGGCGTATTTGACGTTTATTCCCCGGAGATGATGCGCTGCCGAAAATCCGGCGTGCTCACCGGTCTGCCGGACGGCTACGGGCGCGGACGCATCATCGGCGACTACCGTCGCGTGGCGCTGTACGGCATTAGCTTTCTGGTGCGCGAGCGTGAACTTCAGTTCGCCGATCTCCAGGGGAAACTGGAGCGCGGAGACGATCTGGAGGCCACGATCCGCCTGCGCGAGGAGCTGGCGGAGCATAAACGTGCGTTGCTCCAGATCCAGCAGATGGCGGCGAACTATGGCTTTGATATTTCACGTCCGGCGATGAATGCGCAGGAAGCGGTGCAGTGGGTCTACTTTGCCTACCTTGCCGCAGTGAAATCCCAGAACGGCGGGGCGATGTCGCTGGGGCGCACGGCCTCGTTCGTCGATATCTACATTGAACGCGACATGCAGGCAGGAAGGCTGAACGAGGTGCAGGCCCAGGAGCTGATCGACCACTTCATCATGAAGATCCGCATGGTGCGCTTCCTGCGCACGCCGGAGTTCGACACGCTCTTCTCCGGCGATCCGATCTGGGCCACGGAAGTGATTGGCGGCATGGGGCTGGATGGCCGTACGCTGGTGACCAAAAACAGCTTCCGCTATCTGCATACCCTGCACACCATGGGGCCTGCGCCGGAGCCAAACCTGACGATCCTCTGGTCCGAACAGCTGCCGATCGCTTTCAAGAAATACGCCGCGCAGGTCTCGATCGTCACCTCCTCGCTGCAATACGAGAACGATGATCTGATGCGTGCCGACTTTAACAGCGACGACTACGCCATTGCCTGCTGCGTCAGTCCGATGGTGATCGGCAAGCAGATGCAGTTCTTCGGCGCACGCGCCAACCTGGCGAAAACGCTGCTGTACGCGATTAACGGCGGGGTGGATGAGAAGCTGAAGATCCAGGTGGGGCCGAAAACCGAGCCGCTGCTGGATGAGGTACTGGATTACGACACCGTAATGGCGAGCCTCGATCACTTCATGGACTGGCTGGCAGTGCAGTACATCAGTGCGCTGAATCTCATTCACTACATGCATGATAAATACAGCTACGAAGCCTCGCTGATGGCGCTGCACGACCGGGACGTTTACCGCACCATGGCCTGCGGCATTGCCGGGCTGTCGGTGGCGGCGGATTCCCTGTCAGCCATCAAATACGCCACGGTAAAACCGGTGCGCGACCACACCGGTCTGGCGGTCGATTTCGTCATCGAAGGCGACTATCCGCAATACGGCAACAACGACGATCGCGTGGACAGTATCGCCTGCGATCTGGTTGAGCGCTTTATGAAGAAAATCCAGGCGCTGCCGACGTACCGCAACGCCGTGCCGACGCAGTCGATCCTGACCATCACCTCCAATGTGGTTTACGGGCAGAAGACCGGCAACACGCCGGACGGACGTCGCGGCGGTACACCGTTTGCGCCTGGCGCCAACCCGATGCACGGGCGCGACAGAAAAGGGGCGGTGGCGTCGTTGACCTCGGTCGCCAAGCTGCCGTTCACCTATGCCAAAGACGGGATCTCCTACACCTTCTCCATCGTGCCGCAGGCACTGGGCAAGGACGAGCTGGTGCGCAAAACCAACCTTGTCGGGCTGCTGGACGGGTACTTCCACCACGAAGCGACCATCGAGGGCGGGCAGCACCTGAACGTCAACGTGATGAACCGGGAGATGCTGCTGGATGCCATCGCCCATCCGGAGAACTATCCGAACCTGACGATCCGCGTTTCAGGCTATGCGGTGCGGTTTAACGCTCTGACCCGCGAGCAGCAGCAGGACGTGATTTCGAGGACGTTTACGCAGACGATCTAACACAGGCCCCCTCTTCAGCCTCCTCAGATGAGGAGGCTTTTAATTTTGTGAACACCGTCAATTTTAGAAAACTCACTCTCTTTTCTGCTATCCCGAAGTAATATTTTCCTCTTGCCTTAGGAAATCCATATAAAAGTTGTGACTTTTTCTCCCGCGCTCCGGATATGATCTCCCCATACCAATAACTCACACCTGCACCCTCTGACTCGCAATCGCTGGCGATCGGAACCTTATAAAAACAAATCGTTACCCTACAAAATAAGCGAGTGCCCAATGAATATGGCAACAAACAGCAGTGTGATTGTGAGTGATTCCCCTGCGGCAAGGCGGGCGGGAATGAGCGAAAGCGAATGGCGAGAGGCGATTAAATTCGACAGCACCGATACGGGCTGGGTCATCATGAGTATTGGGATGGCTATCGGCGCGGGCATTGTTTTTCTTCCGGTGCAGGTTGGATTAATGGGGCTATGGGTATTTTTACTCTCGTCGATAATTGGTTATCCGGCCATGTACCTGTTCCAGCGCCTGTTTATTAATACGCTGGCGGAATCGCCGGAATGTAAAGACTATCCGAGCGTTATTAGCGGATATTTAGGCAAAAACTGGGGCATCTTATTGGGTGCACTTTATTTCGTGATGCTGGTGATCTGGATGTTTGTCTATTCGACGGCCATTACCAACGACAGCGCATCCTATTTACACACCTTCGGCGTAACCGACGGTTTGCTCTCGGAAAATCCGTTCTACGGCTTATTCCTGATCTGCATTCTGGTCGCCATTTCGTCGCGCGGTGAAAAGCTGCTGTTTAAAGTCTCCAGCCTGATGGTGCTGACCAAATTATTTGTGGTGGCGGCGCTGGGGCTTTCGATGATTGGCCTCTGGCATTTAGCCAACGTCGGCATGCTGCCGCCAATGGGGCTGCTGATTAAAAACGCCATTATTACGCTGCCTTTCACCTTAACCTCCATTCTGTTTATTCAGACATTAAGCCCGATGGTGATTTCCTATCGTTCACGGGAAAAATCCGTTGAGGTGGCGCGGCATAAAGCGCTGCGGGCAATGAATATCGCCTTTGGCGTGCTGTTTGTGACGGTCTTTTTCTACGCTGTCTCCTTCACCCTGGCGATGGGGCACGACGAGGCGGTAAAAGCCTACGAGCAGAATATTTCCGCCCTGGCAATCGCAGCACAGTTTATCAGCGGTGACGGCGCGGGCTGGGTCAAAATTGTCAGCGTAATCCTCAATATTTTCGCTGTGATGACCGCGTTCTTTGGCGTCTATCTCGGCTTTCGTGAGGCGACGCAGGGCATTGTGATGAACATCCTGCGCCGCAAAATGCCGGCGGAGAAAATCAATGAAAATGCCGTCCAGCGCGGGATTATGCTGTTCGCCATCCTGCTGGCCTGGAGCGCGATTGTGTTAAACGCGCCGGTGCTGAGCTTCACTTCCATCTGTAGCCCTATTTTCGGGATGGTGGGCTGCTTAATTCCGGCGTGGCTGGTCTACAAAGTGCCCGCACTTCATAAATATAAAGGCGTATCGCTGGTGATTATTGTGATTACCGGGCTGCTGCTTTGTGTTTCTCCTTTCCTCGCCTTCTCATGAGGTTAAATAAGGTCGTAACGATGTCTGAGCAAATTAATCCTTTATGGAACCATTTTATTCGCGCGGTGCAGGAAGAGGTAAAGCCTGCGCTGGGCTGTACCTAACCCGTCTCGCTGGCGCTGGCGTGCGCGATGGCTGCCGGACAGCTTGACGGTGAGGTGACGCGTATCGAGGCGTGGGTATCGCCGAACCTGATGAAAAACGGGCTTGGCGTAACGGTGCCCGGTACCGGTATGGTCGGTTTACCCATCGCGGCCGCGCTGGGGGCGACAGGCGGTAATGCACACGCCGGGCTGGAGGTGTTGAAAGACGCGTCGTCCGAGGCGCTAACGCGCGCCAAAGCACTGCTGAACGCGGGTCTGGTGCAGGTAAAATTGCAGGAGCCGTGCGATGAGATCCTCTATTCACGTGCCTGCGTTTACGTCGGTGAATCCTCGGCGATGGTGACCATCGCCGGCGGGCACACCCGTGTGGTGGAGATGGTGTGTCAGGGCGAAACGCGCTTCAGGCTTGACGATAATCAGAGCCAGAACAGCGACGATCCGCTGGCGGTGCTCTCGACCACCACGCTGTCGCAGATCCTTGAGTTTGTAGAGCTGGTGCCGTTCGACGCGATCCGCTTTATCCTCGATGCGGGACGGCTGAACGATGCGCTCTCCCGCGAAGGTTTACGTGGCAACTGGGGGTTGCATATTGGTGCGACGCTCAATAAACAGCGCACACGCGGATGGATGGCGCAGGATCTGGGGTCAGACATTGTTATCCGCACCAGCGCAGCCTCGGATGCCCGCATGGGGGGCGCGACACTGCCGGCGATGAGCAACTCGGGTTCCGGGAATCAGGGCATCACCGCCACCATGCCGGTGGTGGTGGTGGCTGAGCACGTTCAGGCCGATGACGAACGGCTGGCGCGGGCGCTGATGCTCTCGCACCTGTCGGCGATCTATATCCATTACCAGCTTCCGCGCTTGTCCGCGTTGTGCGCGGCGACAACGGCCGGAATGGGGGCCGCCGCAGGGATGGCGTGGCTGATGGGCGGTTCTTACCAGACAATTTCCATGGCGATCGGCAGTATGATCGGCGACGTCAGCGGGATGATCTGTGACGGGGCGTCTAACAGTTGCGCAATGAAGGTCTCGACCAGCGTCACCAGCGCCTGGAAAGCCGTGATGATGGCGTTGGATGATACTGCCGTGACGGGTAATGAGGGGATTGTGGCGCACGACGTGGAGCAGTCGATCGCGAACCTGTGCGCGCTGGCGTGCCGCTCGATGCAGGCAACGGACCGGCAGATAATTGAGATTATGGCGAGTAAGGTGTAAAAATTTCCCCTCACCCCAATCCCTCTCCCCATAGGGGAGAGGGGCTCGATCGTTCCCTCTCCCCTATGGGGAGAGGGCTAGGGTGAGGGGGGGGTTAAACCGGCAAATCAATCAGCAGCGCGCGCAGCGGCGTATCCGCCACCAGGGTGATATTCGCTTCATCACGAATAAACGCACCGTCTCCGCAGGTGAGCGCCTCTTTCTCTTCCGCGTGCGTCACCGCATGCACCGTTCCGTGAATGGACTGCAGATAGGCGCGCGGGCCATGAAGCTGGAAGCTTGCCTGTTCACCTTTTTTCAGTTCGATATGGTGCAGCCACACCTGCTGGCGCAGCTGCAGGCTGCCTTTGCTGCCATCAGGGGATGCAATCAGCTGCTGTTTATCGCCCTTCAGATCGATTTTTTGCACCAGCGGATTTTCCCGCTCCGGACAGGCATCCAGCCACAGCTGCATGCGGGTCAGCGTTTTGTCTTTGCTGAGGTTATGCTCGCTATAGCTAATACCCGGCTGCGTGGAAATTAACAGCGCCTCGCCAGCCTTCGCCTGGACATGATTGCCCTCGCTATCGCGGTATTCTGCCTCGCCTTCCAGGATCAGGTTCAGGATATCGACTTTCGGGTACGTGCGCGGCTGGAAGGACGCGCCCGGGGCGAGCACTTCCTGGTTCAATACGCGCAGTGAAGCGTAACCGAGAAGTTTAGGGTCAAAGTAGTGTCCAAAGGAAAAGGTGTAGCGGGCCTGCAACCAACCGAAATCGGCTTGTCCACACTGTTTCGCTGTTCTTGTCGTAATCATAAACTTGACCTCTCTTTACACTAAATCAATGGTAAAGGTATGGACGCTGCAATGTTAGCCAGATATTCTGCCCGGTATGTTCAAATTTCCTGAATGAGAACGAGATGGCTAAAGAGAGAGCATTGACGCTTGAGGCGCTTCGCGTCATGGACGCGATTGACAGGCGCGGCAGTTTTGCCGCGGCGGCAGATGAACTGGGGCGCGTTCCGTCTGCGCTGAGCTATACCATGCAAAAGCTGGAGGAGGAGCTGGATGTTGTGCTCTTCGATCGCTCTGGTCATCGAACAAAATTCACCAACGTTGGGCGGATGCTGTTAGAGCGCGGCCGCGTATTGCTGGAAGCGGCGGATAAACTGACGACCGATGCCGAAGCGCTGGCGCGCGGTTGGGAAACCCATCTGACGTTAGTGACCGAAGCGCTGGTGCCCACCGAGGCGCTGTTCCCGCTGGTGGACCGCCTGGCGGCGAAGGCCAATACGCAGCTGTCGATCATCACCGAGGTGCTGGCAGGGGCGTGGGAGCGTCTTGAGACGGGCAGGGCGGATATCGTTATTGCGCCGGATATGCATTTCCGCTCATCGTCAGAAATTAACTCGCGCAAACTGTACAGCGTGATGAACGTCTACGTCGCTGCGCCGGGTCACCCGATCCATCAGGAGCCGGAACCGCTCTCTGAGGTCACGCGCGTGAAATACCGCGGCGTGGCGGTGGCGGATACCGCGCGCGAGCGCCCGGTGTTAACGGTGCAGTTGCTGGATAAACAGCCGCGTCTGACGGTGACGTCGCTGGAAGATAAGCGTCAGGCGCTGCTGGCGGGGCTGGGCGTGGCGACCATGCCGTATCCGTTCGTCGAAAAGGACATTGCAGAGGGACGGCTGCGCGTTGTCAGCCCGGAATACACCAGCGAAGTGGATATTATTATGGCGTGGCGTCGTGACAGCATGGGCGAAGCCAAATCATGGTGTTTACGCGAAATTCCGAAGCTTTTCACGCAATATAATAAATAAAATCGTAATTTGTAGGCCCGGTAAGCGAAGCGCCACCGGGCTTTTTTTTATGCGCAGATCTTCGGATCCGGACCAAAGCGGTTTTCTCCCGGCGTTCCGCTCTGACAGTTGAAAATCAAAATCACGATCCAGCCGATAAGCGGGATCAACAGCAACAGCAGCCACCACGCCGAACGATCGGTGTCGTGAAGACGACGAAACAGTACGGCCCATGAAGGCAGCAGAACCAACACACCATAAATGGTGGTGAGAATGCCTTCGCCCCCCTCGCGTTCCCAGCCGAGGATTTTGTCCACAATACCCAGCACCATAATCAGGACGAAGTTCACCAGAACGAACATCCAGTACTCTTTACGGCGGGCACGGCCACCAAATCCAACGTAGTTGCGCAGTACTTTTAAATACCAGTCCATTTTTCCTTGCCTCTTAGTCAGTCAATCACTTGTTTTCTAAGCGATCGAGATAAGGATAGATGTATGCCGTGAATTAAAAAAGGGAATCAATTGATTCCCTAAATAATTATCCGAAACGCACGTCGCGCCCGTGTGGTTCATCCAGAACCTGCCACGGACCAATGGAGATAATGCCCGTTGGGTTGATGGTCTTATGACTGCGGAAATAATGGGTGCGAATATGGTCAAAATTGACCGTCTCCGCAATACCCGGCATCTGATAGATGTCGCGCAGGAAACCGTGCAGGTTCAGATAATCGCTGATGCGATGCTTGTCGCACTTGAAGTGGGTGACATACACCGGATCGAAGCGGATCAGCGTCGTCCACAGGCGGATGTCTGCTTCGGTGAGGCGATCGCCCGTTAAATAACGATGCTGGCCGAGGATCTGCTCCAGACGTTCCAGGGATCCAAACACGTTGCCGACCGCTTCGTCGTACGCTTCCTGACTGGTGGCAAAACCGGCTTTATAGACGCCGTTGTTGACGTTGTCGTAGATCCAGCCGTTCAGCTCGTCAATTTTCTCGCGCAGCTCAACCGGATAGTAATCCCCGGCGCGGGCGCCGTGCGCGTCAAACGCGGTATTGAACATGCGAATGATTTCAGCGGATTCATTGCTGACGATCGTCTGGTTTTTCTTGTCCCACAGCACAGGCACCGTTACGCGTCCGGTGTAGTGCGGATCGGCGCGCAGATAGAGCTGATACAGGAAATCGTGATGATAAAGCTCATCACCCGTCGCGGCCGGGAAGTCACTGTCGAACGTCCAGCCGTTTTCCAGCATCAGCGGGTTGACCACCGAAACCGGAATTAGCGATTCGAGACCTTTAAGTTTGCGCACAATCAGCGTGCGGTGCGCCCACGGACAGGCGAGAGAAACATACAGATGATAACGATCTTTCTCCGCCGCAAAGCCCCCTTCGCCACTCGGGCCGGGCGCGCCGTCGGCGGTCAGCCAGTTACGGAAGGCCGAAACAGAGCGCTTAAAGCGTCCACCGGTGGATTTGGTGTCATACCAGACATCCTGCCAGACGCCGTCTACGAGTTGTCCCATTTTTTACTCCTCCGTCAGATAGCAAAAGCGAGGAGATGTCTCCTCGCTTTGAATTTAATCAGTATAGCGTGCTTACCACTTCTTATTCAGAAGACGGTCGATGCTGTAGGCGCCCGGACCCGTGATAGCCAGCAGCAGGAAGCCACCCGCGATGGTCAGGTTTTTCATGAACATCAGGGAGTTCACGCCTTCCGCAAAGTTGCTGTGGAAGATGAACGCGGTCAGCAGGGTAAAGCCTGCGGTGAACAGCGCTGTGGTGCGGGTCAGGAAACCGAACAGCACTGCCAGGCCGCCGCCGAACTCAAGCAGGATGGTCAGTGGCAGCAGGAAGCCCGGCACGCCCATCGCTTCCATATACTGCTGAGTACCCGCATAGCCGGTAATTTTGCCCCAGCCTGCGGTGATGAACAGCACAGGCATCAGAATACGCGCTACCAATACACCAACATCTTCTAATTTTTTCATTTTACTCTCCAGGAAACCACATCAGCGGCTAAACGTTATTTGCTTGCAAATTCGGGTAGATACCGCGTCTTTGCTGTCGATGGAGAGGAGTGTAAACGGGGCGGATGGCAAATGTTAGCAAGGAAAACTGTCAATCTTTTTCAAAGATATTGAGTAAGGGAGCATAGAGAGATTTTGCCGGGTGACGGCTACGCCTTACCCGGCCTACTTTTTTACCGTAGGCCGGGTAAGCGCATCGCCACCCGGCGAGAAGGCTAGCGCAGCTGCTGCTGACGAATCGTTGCTTTCACCAGACGCCATGCGCTCCAGACACCAAAGCCACGGCGTGCCCAGCGAATAAGCATGTTTGGATGACGAATCGTCCAGATCGCCATCACGCTGCTACCCACCAGCGCCCACGATCGCAGGCTCAGAAGAGTATTCCAGCCGCGATCGTAACGCTGGGTCAGCTCCAGCCAGTCGCGACGGCTGGCGGACAGGTCCAGCCGCTGCTGCTGGATCTGGCTCAGCAGATACGCTTTCCGCTTTTGACGTTCGGCTTTGTCGCTCACGACTTATCATCCTCCAGCAGGGCGCGGTCGTTGGCCAGCTCCTGGCGCGTATGGCGCAGGAAGGTCGACGTGCGCGCTTTATGCAGGGTCCAGATACCGCCTATCAGCGCCGCCACCAGCAGAACCACGGTAGTCGCAATCATCGCGTTCAGTCGATACTGTGGATCGATAGCCCAGATGATTAACACCATCAGGCTCATCAGACCAAACGCGGCAAAGAGCATCGTAAGCCCAAGCATGAGCAGCATCTGGAAGAGATTGGCTTTCTCCTCTTCCAGTTCCACTACCGCAAGCCGGACGCGCGTTTCGGCAATCCCGACCAGCGTCGTAAGAATACGCTGGCCGATGCCGAGGACGTTTTTAGCAGGCCCTTGTGCGTGACGTGGATCTTCCATAATCAACGACGCGTCAGCAGGACACCCAGCACCACACCCACTGCGGCACCAATACCAACGCCTGTCCATGGATTGTCACGTACATATTCGTCTGCGCGCGCAGCCGCTTCGCGGGTCTGTTTCGCCAGTGCATCACCGGTTTCACCCAGACGGTAACGGCTCTCTTTCAGTGCCTGCTCCGCTTTGCTGCGCAGTTTGCTGACTTCTTCTTTCGATTTATCGGCAGAAGAGTTCAGCACCTCTTCCAGGGTGTCCGCCAGGGATTTCAGCTCAGCGCGCAGATGTTCTGAAGTTGTATCTTTTGACATGATTCTCTCCTGTTGAGATTTCCGTTAACTCAATAATCGCGAGCTTCCAGCGCTTTCAGTTCGTCCTGCGCCTCTTGCAACTTCCTCTCGCGCTTGGCAATTTTTTCCGCATCACCTTTCTCTTTCGCTTCTTGCAGGTCTTGACGGCGCTCGGCTATCTCGTCCTTCTGTTCAGCGATTTTTTCCTGATGATCGGCACGCAGCTTGCTGTCCGTACAATTGTCTTTCACTTCGCTCAGCGCTTTTTTCAGTCCGTCGATCCGGTGCTGATTGTTATGCTTTTCGGCATAACTGATTTCGCGTTGAATATCCTGTTCTTTCTCCTGACAAAGAGACATAGCGAAGGAAGCTGTGCTTAAAGAAAAAAGGGCCAGAGCCAGGGTGATGCGGTATTTCATTATAGAAACCTTCCATTGTGTTACGGCGTAAGCCGTGTTCCAGAACTATGCGGAGAACATCTGAGGGGTGCTCCGCGTACTTAAGCATAGTAAGTAAACGGGAGTTTCACCAAAGTGGGTGAAAATATTCGGAATATTAGTCGTTAGCCAAATCGATGCGACGTGTCGCGTAACCGTGACATCCAGGAGGCTACGTGGCTGTCATCATCCTGTTGCGCGATGATGTAACCCTGCGGCAACGTGCGGTCCAGCACCGCTTTCGCCGCGGCGCTTTGCGCACTGGAGTCAAATTTTATCAGCAGCACATCGTCTTGCGGCGTGATGCTCTTAAAGCGGATCCCGTTAGCGTCCAGATGATGCCAGATGGAAAAACCATCCGGCACGCTGGTTCCTTGACTCACAGGACGGATAGTCAGCGTCGACTCCTGGTGCTGTAGGGCAGACCATAGCAGGATGAGAGCGCTGAACATCATTAGCGCGACGATGGCGTAAGAGAAGCGGCGCAGCGCGAGCGGGGAGATAACCATCGTTAACCCCTGGCTCCGTATTTCTTTTTCCACAGTACGACCAGTGAACCGACCAGGCCAAACACCAGCAGGACGACGGGCAGCAGCATCAGGCAAGACATCAGCTGGTCTTCATATTTCATAAAGACCGGCGTTTTACCGAGCGCGTAGCCGAGCGTGGTCAGGATCAGAACCCACAGCAGGCCGCTCATCCAGTTAAAGAACTGGAAGCGCGCGCTGCTCAGGCCGGACAAGCCCGCAATGGTCGGCAGCAGGGTGCGTACGAATGCGATAAAGCGGCCAATCAGCAAGGCGGAGAGCCCGTGCTTATGGAAAAGGTGGTGCGCTCGCTGGTGATAATGTGCCGGAAGATGCGAAAGCCAGTTCTGAACGATTCGCGTGTTGCCGAGCCATCGCCCCTGAATATAACTCACCCAGCAACCCAGGCTGGCGGCAATGGTCAACAGCAGAACCGTTTGTGGGAAAGCCATCGCCCCTTTTGCACAGAGCACCCCAACCAGCACCAGCAGGCTGTCGCCCGGTAAAAAGGCAGCAGGCAGCAGACCGTTCTCAAGGAACAGGATCATAAATAACACAAAGTAGAGCATGCCAATCATGGACGGGTTGGCCAGCGTTTCGAAATCCTGAGCCCAGAGGGCGTTCAGTAGTTGGGTCAAAAGTTCCATTCAGTGTTCCTGGAAATCGGTTAACGTCACGCCTGTCATTCGGGAAAACAGCACGGCGACATTGTTATGATTTCATTATGGTCGCTCGCGGACACAATGATGTGTGGCCAACACTGTTCCCTGTTAATTGGCTGGTTAGCAAGCACTAACTTACAAAATAACGAAGTGAATCCAATTGTAACAAAGCCCGACGTTCTGCGTCACAGAATTTGAGGGGAAACACGATTTTGGCGTAAGCCACGGAGGGGAGCGAGAGATTTTACAAAGGCTGACACTATAGAGGTTTTCTTACCCTGTCTGGCCGGAAGGCGCGGCGGTGCGCCTGCCAGCAGTTCAGGAGGTTATTTTGCGACATTGGTCGCGGTATCGAGGTGAACCACCGGATTATCAGCAAAAAGATAGCGGTCAGCGTTAAATTCAAAGTCATCACTCGTTTCATTAAAAAGCATCTGTTTAGTGTTCTCCAGATGCTGCCACATTGCCAGTTTCGCCGCATGCGGATCTTTACGAATCAGGGCCTTAAGAATCTGGTCGTGGTCGTCACACCAGTTGTCTACCGTGCGGGAATCAATGTGATCGTGCAGTTTCTTCCAGTACGGGTTGTGAACGCGCTGAGTCCACATTTTTTCAACGATTGCCGCCAGCGCCGTGTTTTGAGTCGCAAGGGCGACCTGGACGTGGAATTGCAGGTCCCATTCGGAATCGCGGAAACATTTTTCTTTACGCGCATGATCCTGGATTTCCATCAGCTTCATGATGTCCTGCTTGGTGACCTGCGTCGCTGCGAATTCTGCGATATTGCTTTCAATCAGCTGGCGAGCCTGGAGAAGCTCAAACGGACCGTAGCTGGCAAATTCCAGACTTTCGTCCGGCGTGGGGGAGTGTTTCGCCTGGCTGGAAATCACGTGAATACCGGAACCTTTGCGTACCTCAACATACCCTTCAACTTCCAGCATGATGATGGCTTCGCGGACCACCGTACGGCTGACGCTTTTTTCATCCGCAATAAAACGCTCAGCGGGAAGTTTATCACCGACAAGATAGACCCCTTGCTCGATGCGATCTTTCAGCTCGGCGGCAAGTTGTTGATATAAACGACGTGATTCGGTGATTTCCATATGCTCTCCAGGCAGGGTACGGCGAATGATTTGTTATACCACTTTTGCGTGCCA
Source organism: Enterobacter sp. DSM 30060 (assembly GCF_013375955.1). NCBI lineage: Bacteria > Pseudomonadati > Pseudomonadota > Gammaproteobacteria > Enterobacterales > Enterobacteriaceae > Enterobacter > Enterobacter sp. DSM 30060. The sequence continues at coordinate 1,031,446 of NZ_CP056118.1, read as the reverse complement.
CTCTCCAGATTTCGCCATTAAAAAAGCAGCCCGGAGGCGGCTTTTGCGACGTTTTTGCCGGGTGGCGCTACGCTTACCCGGCCTACGGTTTTATCGGGTGTTGTAGGCCGGGTAAGGCGAAGCCGCCACCCGGCACAACAAGCTAACTCTGCGTCGCCGGTCCCCCAAGGGACTCTTTCGCCAGTTCCTCGGCGGACTTACTCTTCAGCACCGTCCAGATAACCACTGCACCCAGCAGGTCGAAGATGGCCAGTACCGCGAACAGCGGGCTGAAGCCGATGGTGTCTGCCAGCGCGCCGACCACGAGGGCGAACAGGGTACTTGCGGTCCAGGCGGCCATCCCGGTCAGACCGTTGGCGGTGGCAACTTCGTTACGACCAAACACGTCGGACGAGAGCGTAATCAGCGCGCCAGACAGAGACTGGTGAGCAAAGCCCCCGATACACAGCAGGGCGATAGCCACGTAAGGACTGGTGAACAGGCCAATCATGCCAGGGCCAATCATCAGCAGGGCGCCCATGGTGACCACCATCTTACGGGACACAATCAGGTTCACGCCAAACCAGCGCTGGAACAGCGGTGGCAGGTAGCCGCCGACGATACAGCCCAGGTCTGCAAACAGCATTGGCATCCAGGCGAACATCGCGATCTCTTTCAGGTTAAAGCCGTAGACTTTGAACATGAACAGCGGGATCCAGGCGTTGAACGTACCCCAGGCCGGTTCCGCCAGGAAGCGTGGCAGGGCGATACCCCAGAACTGACGGGTACCCAGGATCTGCCAGACGGACATTTTCTTGCCGTTGTCGGTCTGATGATGAGATTCCTGACCATTAATAATGTAGTCACGTTCTTCGGTAGACAGCTTTTTCTGATCGCGCGGGTGTTTATAGAAGATCAGCCACGCCATGGCCCAGGCAAAACTCAGCACACCGGAGATGATGAACGCCATTTGCCAGCTGTGCATCATAATCGCCCACACCACCAGTGGCGGAGCAATCATCGCCCCGATGGAGGAACCCACGTTGAAGTAACCGACAGCGATTGAACGTTCTTTTGCCGGGAACCATTCAGAGCTGGCTTTCAGACCCGCAGGGATCATCGCCGCTTCGGCAGCACCTACCGCACCACGCGCCAGCGCCAGCCCGCCCCAGCTGCCAGCCAGCGCCGTCGCCCCGCAGAAGACGGCCCATGCTACAGCGAAGAAGGCATAACCAATTTTTGTACCCAGAATATCAAGAACATAACCTGCAACAGGCTGCATTACGGTGTAAGCGGCAGAATACGCCGCAATGATGTAAGAGTATTGTTGTGTGGAGATATGTAACTCTTCCATCAACGTTGGCGCCGCTGCTGCCACGGTGTTACGTGTCAGGTAGCCCAGCACGGTGCCGAGCGTCACCAGTGCGATCATGTACCAACGTAACCCTTTAATTTTACGCATGTAAAACCTCATCGTTATGTTATTTCCGTGTCGGGACACGGCAACAACTCAACCGTTGCCGGGAGCTGTTCTGTAACGGGAGGGGCGTAACCGGGAACCTGTCCCGGAACGGCCCGAACCTTGCCATAAGTCATCGTGCTAAGTCGGCTTCCGTACCGTTAAATCCGATGTAACAAACACCGGTAATGCATTCCGTCGGCTTATAGTTTGCGACGGCGAAAAGATAACTTGTCATACAACTTTAAAAGGTGAGTGACATCACAAAAGAGTGAATCTTTGTAGGGATATTATGCGGCGTGCGCAAAGCCAGATCTGGCGCGGCCTGCAAGAAGGTTTACCCCTTTGAGGGTAATTTATTTGTCGACGTTTATTGATCTAACTCACGAAAAAAACGTCGGACTCTGGAAATTGGTGTGATAACTTTGCAGCATCTGAACATAAGCTTTCTGACGCTCCCGTAATGAGGAAGACGATAATGACACCGTTTATGACCGAAGATTTCCTGTTAGATACCGAATTTGCTCGCCGCCTGTACCACGACTACGCAAAAGACCAGCCGATTTTCGACTACCACTGCCATTTACCGCCGCAGCAGGTTGCCGAAAATTACCGTTTCAAAAACCTGTATGATATCTGGCTGAAGGGTGACCACTATAAGTGGCGCGCAATGCGCACCAACGGCGTGGCCGAGCGCCTGTGTACCGGCGACGCGACCGATCGCGAGAAGTTTGACGCCTGGGCCGCTACCGTTCCTCACACCATCGGTAACCCGTTATACCACTGGACGCACCTCGAACTGCGTCGTCCGTTTGGTATCACCGGCAAGCTGCTCTCTCCCGCCACGGCGGATGAAATCTGGGATCAGTGCAACGAACTGCTGGCGCAGGATAGCTTCTCGGCGCGCGGCATCATGCAGCAGATGAACGTGAAGATGGTGGGCACAACCGACGATCCGATCGACTCCCTGGAGCACCACGCGGTTGTCGCGAAGGACAGCACGTTTGACATCAAAGTGCTGCCAAGCTGGCGCCCGGATAAAGCCTTCAACATCGAGCTGCCGACCTTTAACGACTACATGGCGAAGCTGGCGGAAGTTTCGGATACCGACATTCGTCGCTTTGACGATCTGCAAACCGCGCTGACCAAACGTCTGGATCACTTTGCCGCACACGGCTGTAAAGTGTCTGACCACGCGCTGGACGTGGTGCTGTTCGCGGATTCCAGCGAAGCCGAGCTGGACAGCATCCTGGCGCGTCGTCTCTCCGGCGAAGCCCTGAGCGAGCATGAAGTCGCCCAGTTCAAAACCGCGGTGCTGGTGTTCCTCGGTGCGGAATATGCCCGTCGCGGCTGGGTTCAGCAGTACCATATCGGCGCGCTGCGTAATAACAACCAGCGTCAGTTCAAACTGCTGGGCGCGGACGTGGGCTTCGACTCCATCAACGACCGCCCTCTGGCGGAAGAGCTGTCAAAACTGCTGAGCAAACAGAACGAGCAAAACCTGCTGCCAAAAACCATTCTCTACTGCCTGAACCCGCGCGATAACGAAGTACTGGGCACCATGATCGGCAACTTCCAGGGCGAAGGGATGCCGGGCAAGATGCAGTTCGGTTCCGGCTGGTGGTTTAACGATCAAAAAGACGGCATGGAGCGTCAGATGACGCAGCTGGCGCAGCTCGGCCTGTTGAGCCGCTTCGTTGGCATGCTGACCGACAGCCGCAGTTTCCTCTCCTATACCCGCCATGAATATTTCCGCCGCATTCTGTGCCAGATGATTGGCCGCTGGGTGCACGCGGGTGAAGCGCCAGCGGATATCCAGCTGCTGGGCGAAATGGTGAGAAACATCTGCTTTAACAATGCGCGTGACTACTTCGCCATTGAACTGAACTAAGGCCGTTTGAGGTTGATATGCAATACATCAAAATCCATTCGCTGGATAACGTTGCCGTCGCGCTGGCCGATTTAGCCGAAGGGACGGAAGTGACCTTCGACAACCAGTCGGTGACGTTACGCCAGGCCATTGGACGTGGACATAAGTTTGCCCTGATCCCCATCGCGAAAGGGGAGAACGTGGTGAAGTACGGTTTGCCCATCGGTCATGCGCTGGCGGATATTGCGCCGGGTGAATACATTCATTCCCACAATACCCGCACCAATCTCAGCGATCTGGACGAGTACAGCTATCAACCTGACTTCCAGCCAGAAGAAGGACAGGCGGCCGATCGTGAGGTACAGATCTACCGCCGCGCCAGCGGCGAGGTGGGGATCCGCAATGAGCTGTGGATCCTCCCGACTGTCGGCTGCGTGAACGGGATCGCGCGTCAAATTCAGACGCGTTTCCTGAAAGAGACTAATGATGCTGAAGGCACCGACGGCGTGCATCTGTTCAGCCACACCTACGGTTGTTCCCAGCTGGGCGACGACCACATCAATACCCGCACCATGCTGCAAAACATGGTGCGCCACCCGAACGCGGGCGCGGTGCTGGTGATCGGCCTCGGCTGCGAGAACAATCAGGTTGACGCCTTCCGCGACACGCTGGGCGAATTTGACCCTGAGCGCGTGCACTTTATGGTGTGTCAGCACCAGGACGACGAAGTGGAAGCGGGCGTTGAACAGCTGCATCAGCTGTACGAGGTGATGCGTCACGACAAGCGCGAGCCGGGCACGCTGAGCGAACTGAAGTTTGGCCTGGAGTGCGGCGGATCTGATGGCCTTTCCGGCATTACCGCTAACCCAATGCTGGGTCGCTTCTCGGATTACGTGATTGCCAACGGCGGCACTACGGTGCTGACCGAAGTGCCGGAGATGTTCGGCGCAGAGCGCATTCTGATGAGCCACTGCCGCGACGAAGAGATCTTTGAGAAGACCGTCACCATGGTCAACGACTTCAAACAGTACTTCATCGCCCATAACCAGCCGATATACGAGAACCCCTCGCCGGGTAACAAAGCGGGCGGGATCACCACGCTTGAAGAGAAATCCCTGGGCTGCACTCAAAAAGCGGGCGCCAGCCAGGTGGTGGACGTGCTGCGCTACGGTGAGCGGCTGAAAACGCACGGCCTGAACCTGCTCAGCGCACCGGGCAACGATGCGGTCGCCACCAGCGCGCTGGCGGGAGCGGGCTGTCATATGGTGCTGTTCAGTACCGGTCGCGGTACGCCGTACGGCGGGTTTGTGCCGACGGTGAAAATCGCCACTAACAGCGAACTGGCGGCGAAGAAAAAGCACTGGATCGACTTTGATGCGGGCCAACTGATCCACGGCAAAGCGATGCCGCAGCTGCTGAGCGAATTCGTGGACACGATTGTGGAATTTGCCAGCGGCAGGCAGACCTGCAACGAGAAGAACGACTTCCGCGAGCTGGCGATCTTTAAGAGTGGTGTGACGCTATAAGTCGGGTGCGGGCTGGTGCCCTCACCCCGGCCCTCTCCCACAGCGAGAGGGTGCAAACACTAAAAACGGCAACACATGTTGCCGTTTTGCATTTACCTTGTAGGCCCGGTAAGGCGTAGCCGCCACCGGGCTTTTCTTTTTAACTGCGCAGGGCGTTCTTCGCTAAACGCGCATCTTCCGCCTGACAGGCTGCGGCGGTAAACAGCACGTCGGTAGAGGAGTTCAGCGCGGTTTCGCAGGAATCCTGCAATACGCCGATAATGAAACCGACCGCGACAACCTGCATGGCAATCTCGTTCGGAATACCGAACATGTTACAGGCCAGCGGGATCAGCAGCAGAGAGCCGCCCGCCACGCCGGATGCGCCACAGGCACACAGTGATGCAACGACGCTCAGCAGCAGCGCGGTTGGCAGATCTACCGGAATACCCAGCGTATGCACCGCCGCCAGCGTCAGCACGGTGATGGTAATCGCCGCACCGGCCATGTTCACGGTTGCACCCAGGGGAATCGACACCGAATAGGTATCGCGGTCCAGGTTCAGCTTCTCCGCCAGCGCCATGTTCACCGGTATGTTCGCCGCTGAGCTGCGGGTGAAGAAGGCATACACGCCGCTCTCGCGCAGGCAGGTCAGCACCAGCGGATACGGGTTGCGGCGGATCTGCCAGAACACCAGCAGCGGGTTGATCACCAGCGCCACCAGCAGCATACAGCCGACCAGGACGACCAGCAGCTGCGCGTAGCCCCACAGTGCGTCGAAACCGGTGGTGGCCAGCGTCGAAGAAACCAGACCAAAGATACCGACTGGTGCAAAGCGAATCACCAGCTTCACCATGAAGGTCACTGCATTGGACAAATCGTTAACCAGGTTTTTCGTGGTCTCGTTGCCATGACGCAGCGCGAAGCCCAGACCAATCGCCCAGACCAGGATGCCAATGTAGTTTCCGTTCATCAGTGCGGTGATGGGGTTAGAGACCATGCTCATCAGCAGGCCGCGAAGGACTTCCACAATCCCGGACGGCGGGGTGATATCACCGGCCGCGCTGGTCAGGTGCAGCGTGGACGGGAACAGGAAGCTAAACACAACGGCCGTTAAGGCAGCAGAGAAGGTTCCCAGCAGATACAGGAACAGAATAGGGCGAATGTTGGTTTTTTGTCCGTGCTGGTGGTTGGCAATCGACGCCATCACCAGCATTAGCACCAGTACCGGGGCGACGGCCTTCAGTGCGCCAACGAAAAGGGTGCCGAGCAGTCCCGTCGCTTCCGCCGCAGGTTTTGACACCATCGCCAGCAGAATACCCAGTACCAACCCGACCAGAATTTGTTTTACAAGACTGCCCTGCGCCAGGCGCGCAAGCAGGCCCTTAGATTGTGTGCTCATACGTTATTCCTGAGTGAAATTGCGTTCCATCCTGGATGTGCTCTAAGTCACATTTGTATCCGGATGTAAGTATTTGTTTGCCTGGTTGAGTATCAGGGAAAGCAGCGAAAGGCGGAAGCGTAAAATGCTGGATTTTACGTGTTGCGTCATGTTTTTTAACTATTGGTTAACGAAAGTGCCGGGTGGCGCTGCGCTTACCCGGCCTGCATTGCATTTCCCCCTCTCCCCGTGGGAGAGGGGTGGGGTGAGGGCATCAGCCCGCACCGAACGTTGCACTAAGCCTGCTGCTTCTTATCGTGCTGGCGGTTAACCCAGGTATTGATAATCAGCGTCACCAGCAGAATGCCAAACACCACGCCGAGCGAAATGGCGATCGGGATATGGTAGAAATCAACAATCAGCATCTTGATACCGATAAAGACCAGAATCACTGACAGACCGTACTTCAGCATTGAGAAGCGCTCTGCCGCGCCCGCCAGCAGGAAGTACATCGCACGCAGGCCGAGGATGGCGAACAGGTTCGAGGTCAGGACGATGAACGGGTCGGTAGTGACCGCGAAGATAGCCGGGATACTGTCCACCGCGAAAATCACGTCGCTCAGCTCGACCAGAATCAGCACCAGCAGCAGCGGGGTGGCGAACAGCAGGCCGTTCTTACGCACGAAGAAATGCTCGCTCTCGATCTTGTCCGTCATGCGCAGATGACCCCGGATCCACTTCACCAGCGGCTTATCACCGATACCGGTATCGTCTTCTTTCGCCAGCGCCATTTTGACCCCGGTGAACAGCAGGAACGCACCAAACACGTACAGCAGCCATTCGAACTGGGTAATCAGCCAGCTACCGGCGAAGATCATGATGGTACGCAAAATGATGGCGCCCAGCACGCCGTATACCAGCACGCGGCGTTGCAGGGCCGCAGGCACGGCGAAGTAACTGAACAGCATCAGCCAGACGAAGACGTTATCAACCGCCAGCGCTTTTTCAATCAGATAGCCGGTGAGGAAGGCGAGTGCCTGAGGATCGGCCACCGCGCGACCTTCGGTTGAGGCCAGATACCACCAGAAGGCGGCGCAGAAAAGAAGTGAGAGGGTAACCCATACCAGCGACCAGACGGCGGCTTGCTTAACGCTCATGCCGTGTTCGCCGCGACGACCCTGCAAAAAGAGGTCGATCGCCAGCATGATGAGCACGACAACCGCGAATCCGCCCCACAGCATTGGAGTGCCGACAGAATGCATACTATTTTCCTTACACATAAAAAAACAAAAACGGCTATGGTCAGAAGACGATAGCCGTTAGCTTTTTATGCATAGACCTCGCCTTCCGGCAAGGTCTCACTTACAACCACGAAGGTTGCCCGGCGACCGGATGCGGTTTTGCACGCATCGTAATGACGATCCACCGGCGAAGAAGTTACTCCCCTTTGCAGGTAACAAATTATGTCAGACCATCGATTTCGTCAATGGTCTGCACGATTTCATTACACAGCTTTACGCGACGGCTTCCACATTCACGCCGTCTGCCGGGAAGATTACGCCGGTCTGTCGGCGGATCTCCGTTTGCAGCTTCGCCGTGGTGCGGCTGATCGCCAGTCCCGGGTGGTTCACTTCGTTGTCTTCTACCAGACGGGCGAAGACCTCTGCCTCATAAAGCATAGTGTTAATATGCTGAGGCTGCGTCAGCTCCTGCGCTTTTCCGCCGCGCGGAACGATGCTGAGCTTCTGGCATTCGGAGATTTTTTCGATCACCAGCGAGCCGTCTTCGCCCTGAATTTCGCTTGGCAGCACGGAGTCGCTGACCTTCGAGTGCTGCAACGTCACGCTGAAATCACCGTAGTCCAGCACCACAACGCCGTGTGCATCCACGCCGCTCTCCAGCAGGCTGGCGGTGGCCGTCACGCCGTGTGGTTCCCCCCACAGCGCAACCGCAGAGGCCAGGCAGTAAAAACCGATATCCATAATCGAGCCATTCGAGAAGGCCGGGTTAAAGGTGTTCGGGTTTTCGCCGTCCAGATAGCGCTGGTAGCGCGAGGAATACTGGCAGTAGTTGATAAAGGCTTTACGCACTTTGCCAATTTTCGGCAGGGACTGCTGCAACAGCAGGAAGTTGGGCAGGCTGGCGGTTTTGAACGCTTCAAACAGCACCACCTGGTTTTCGCGGGCAAGCGCAATGGCGGCTTCCACTTCGTGGATATTCGACGCCAGCGGCTTCTCGCAGATCACATGCTTTTTATGGCTGAGGAACAGCTTCGTTTGCGGGAAGTGCAGAGCATTCGGGCTGGCGATATAGACCGCGTCAATGGCGTCGCTTTGCGCCATCTCATCGAGTGAGGTGAACAGATGTTCAACCAGGTAGTCATTCGCAAAACTTTGCGCCTGCTCAAGGCTGCGGGAATAGACTGCGGTGAGCTTATATTTGCCGGTTTCGTGGGCGGCGTCGACGAACTGGCGCGTGATCCAGTTCGTACCGATGACTGCGAAACGTATCATAAACGTTTACGTACTCCGTAGCAGGGAACCTAAAGCCACTGTAGCACGTCCTCATGACATTTCGCGTGCGCTACTGCGCATTACTCTTTAACGATAAATGCGTCAGCCACAAACGGGTATCAAACTCCAGCTGGTGGTACTGCGGCTCCATATGGCAGCACAGGGAATAGAACGCTTTGTCGTGATCTTTCTCTTTCAGGTGCGCCAGCTCGTGCACCACGATCATCCGCAGAAAGGCTTCCGGTGCATTGCGAAAGACGGTCGCGACGCGGATCTCCGCCTTAGCCTTCAGCTTGCCGCCCTGCACGCGGGAGATGGCGGTATGCAGGCCGAGCGCGTTTTTCAGCACGTGGATCTTGTTGTCGTACATCACCTTGTTGATCGGCGGGGCGCTCTTCAGATACTGGCTTTTCAGATCCTGCGTATACTGCCAGAGGGCTTTGTCAGTCGCGAAATCATGCGTGCCCGGGTAGCGTTTTTCCAGCACCGCGCCGAGCTTTCCCGCGGCGATCAGGTCGCGAACCTGGGATAGTAATTGCTCCGGGTAGCCCTGGAGATAAGTCAGCTGGTTCATCAAAACCCCAAAATAGTGTGAAAACGGGTATACTCACGCACCCTTTTCAGGGATACGCCAAATTTTACCATTCAGGAGGGCCGATGAGCCACTTAGACAACGGTTTCCGTTCACTCAACCTTAAACGTTTCCCGGAAACGGACGACGTGAACCCGCTTCAGGCGTGGGAAGCGGCGGATGAATATCTGCTGCAGCAGTTGGATGAGACTGAAATCCGCGGCCCGGTACTGATCCTGAATGACGCGTTTGGCGCGCTGGGCTGTGCGCTCGCGGAACATGCGCCTTACAGTATCGGCGATTCTTACTTAAGCGAGCTGGCGACGCGTGAAAACCTGCGTCACAACGATATCGACGAATCCAGCGTGAAGTTCCTCGACAGCACCGCGGACTACCCGCAGGCGCCAGGCGTGGTTCTGATTAAAGTGCCCAAAACCATGGCGCTGCTGGAGCAGCAACTGCGCGCGCTGCGTAAAGTCGTGACGCCAGAAACGCGCATCATCGCGGGCGCCAAGGCGCGTGATATTCACACCTCGACGCTGGAACTGTTCGAGAAAGTGCTCGGCCCGACCACTACGACGCTGGCCTGGAAAAAAGCGCGCCTGATCAACTGTACCTTCAGCGCGCCGGAACTGGCCGACGCGCCAGAGACCCTGAGCTGGAAGCTGGAAGGGACCGACTGGACCATTCACAACCACGCGAACGTCTTCTCCCGTACCGGTCTGGATATCGGCGCACGCTTCTTTATGGAACATCTGCCGGAAAACCTGGAAGGGGAGATTGTCGATCTCGGCTGCGGTAACGGCGTGATTGGCCTGACGCTGCTGGCGAAGAACCCGGAGGCCAGCGTGGTGTTCAGCGACGAATCGCCAATGGCGGTGGCTTCAAGCCGTCTGAACGTGGAAACCAATCTGCCGGAGGCGCTGGATCGCTGCGAGTTTATGATCAATAACGCGCTGTCCGGCGTAGAGCCTTTCCGCTTCAACGCGGTGTTTTGCAATCCTCCGTTCCACCAGAAGCACGCCCTGACGGATAACGTCGCGTGGGAGATGTTCCACCACGCGCGCCGCTGCCTGAAAATCAACGGCGAGCTGTATATCGTGGCGAACCGCCACCTGGACTACTTCCACAAGCTGAAGAAAATTTTCGGCAACTGCGTCACCATTGCCACCAATAACAAATTCGTGGTGCTGAAATCGGTGAAGCTGGGGCGTCGTCGGTAAGATCGCTTTGCCTGGCGGCGCTTCGCTTGCACAGGCCTACGGTTTCAAATGCCCGGTGGCGCTTCGCTTACCGGGCCTACAATGGCCTCGGACCCGTAGGCCCGGTAAGCGAAGCGCCACCGGGCGATGCCGTTAAATACTCAGCGCCAGTTTTGTCCCCTGCGCAATCGCCCGCCGCGCATCCAGCTCCATCGCCACGTCGCACCCGCCAATCAAATGTACCGTTTTCCCTGCCTCACGCAGCGGATCGGCCAGATCGCGCTTCGGCTCCTGCCCGGCGCACAAAATCACATGATCCACGTCCAGCAGCTGCGGCTCACCGCCGATCAGAACGTGTAGCCCGTCGTCGTCGATCTTCTGATAGCTCACCCCCGGGATCATCTTTACCCCGCGCGAGAGCAGGGTGGCGCGGTGGATCCAGCCTGTGGTTTTCCCCAGCCCTTCACCCGGCTTGCTGGCTTTACGCTGGAGCATCACGATCTGACGCGGGCTTTTCGGCAGCTGCGGACCTTCCGGGCGTAAACCGCCGGACTGACTGAGACTGGTATCAATGCCCCATTCCACGCAGAACTCAGCGATGTTCTGGCTGGTGGCTTCGCCCGGCTGGCTTAAATACATTGCGGTATCAAAACCGATCCCGCCGCAGCCGATGATCGCCACCTTCTCGCCAACCGGCGCTTTGTCGCGCAGCACGTCCAGATAGCTCAATACCTTCGGATGATCGATACCCTCGATCGCAGGGGTGCGCGGGGCGATCCCACTCGCGAGGATCACCTCGTCGAAACCGATCAGATCCGCCGCGCTGACAACCTGATTGAGCCGCAGATCGACGCCCGTCACCTCGATCATCCGGCGGTAATAGCGCAGCGTTTCATAGAACTCCTCTTTGCCGGGGATCTGTCTGGCGATAGTAAACTGCCCGCCGATTTCCGCCAGCGCATCAAACAGCGTCACGCTGTGCCCACGCGAGGCGGCATTGACCGCAAACGCCAGGCCAGCGGGTCCTGCGCCCACCACGGCCAGACGCTTCTTGTTGGTCGCAGGAACGATCGGCATTTTGGTTTCATGGCAGGCGCGGGGATTCACCAGGCAGGAGGTGACCTTGCCGACGAAGATCTGATCCAGACACGCCTGGTTACAGCCGATACAGGTGTTGATCTCATCCGCACGGCCGCTTTGCGCTTTGGAGAGCAGTTCGGCATCCGCGAGGAACGGACGCGCCATCGACACCATATCGGCGTCGCCGCGGGAGATCACATCGTCCGCCACCTGCGGATCGTTAATGCGGTTAGTGGTCACCAGCGGAACGGAGACTTTGCCTTTCAGCTTGCGCGTAACCCAGCTGAACGCCGCACGCGGCACCGGCGTGGCGATGGTGGGGATGCGCGCTTCGTGCCAGCCAATCCCGGTGTTGATAATGGTGGCACCAGCGGCTTCAATCGCCTGCGCCAGCTGCACGGTTTCGTCGAAGGTGCCGCCGCCTTCCACCAGGTCGAGCATCGACAGGCGGAAGATGATAATAAAATCCGCACCCGCACGTTCACGCACCGCACGCACCACCTCCACGGCAAAACGCATGCGGCGGGCATAGTCACCACCCCATTCGTCGTCGCGCTGGTTGGTGCGTGCGGCAAGGAATTCGTTGATCAGGTAGCCTTCTGAGCCCATCACCTCCACGCCGTCGTAACCCGCTTCCCGCGCCAGCGCGGCGCAGCGAGCAAAGTCATCTATCAGCGCCAGGATCTCGTCATGGCTGAGGGCATGGGGAGTAAAGCGGTTAATCGGTGCCTGAATAGCCGAGGGGGCAACCAGGTTCGGCTGATAGCTGTAGCGCCCGGTATGCAGAATTTGCAGGGCGATTTTGCCGCCCTCGTTGTGAACCGCATCGGTCACAATGCGGTGGTGCGGCAGCTGTGTCGCATCGTTCAACACCGCGCCGCCCTCCATTGTTACCCCGGAAGGGGCAGGGGCTACGCCGCCGGTGACAATCAGCGCCACCCCGTGGCGCGCGCGCTCGGCATAGAAGGCTGCCAGACGTTCAGCCCCGTCCGGACGCTCCTCCAGCCCGGTGTGCATTGAGCCCATTAACACGCGGTTTTTGAGGGTAGTGAACCCCAGATCGAGAGGGGCGAATAACGACGGGTAACGGCTCATAGTCTCTTCCAGTGTAAAATTATTGTTATGTGGTCGGATGAGTTACTAATTTAGCCAGCGGCGGCAGAAAGGTAAAAGCGGGATCGAATGATTGTGATAGATCTCAAAGAACTTCACCCCTCACCCCGGCCCTCTCCCCAGAGGGGAGAGGGTGAAAGGCCGCACGGAGCAGTCCCCTCTCCCCTCTGGGGAGAGGGTTAGGGTGAGGGGCGTGTGTCGCGCATCAGGCCCGGCGCCTGCCACATCGAGGTTGTCAGCCCGCTGTCCACCAGCCCGAGCTGGTCCGCGTACACCGCCTGCCATTTCTGCATCATGCCGTCGTACAGCTCCCGGTGCTGCGGGTTTGGCGTGAACTCGCGGCTCCACTTCACCAGCCGCTCGCCCGTCGAGGCCATATCCGCGAACAGCCCCGCGCCAGCTCCTGCGGCAATGGCGCAGCCGAGCGCCGTTGCCTCTTTGACTTCTGGCACGCGCACCGGCAGGCCGGTGACGTCGCTTAAAATCTGGCTCCACAGGGCGCCCTTTGCGCCGCCGCCGGCAAACACCAGGCTCTCAAACGTCACGCCGGAGAAGCGCGAAATCTGCGCCAGGTTACAGGCCGAGACGATCGCCGCGTTCTCCTCCAGCGCGCGGAACAGCGTCGCTTTGTTGCACTTTTCCGGGTCGATGGAGAGGTTAATAAACGACGGCGCGGCGTGGTACCACTGTTTGAAATGCATCGCGTCGGAGAAGATCGGCATCACCCCGTGGGAGCCCGGCGGGACGCGGCTCGCCATCTCTTCGAGCAGGGAGTAGGGGTCCATTCCCATGCGTTCGGCAATCAGCTTCTCTTCGGCGCAGAAGGCGTCGCGGAACCAGCGCATGGTCAGCCCGGTAAAGAAGCTGATCGACTCTGCCTGCGCCATGCCGGTGATAACGTGCGGGTTTACGCGGATGTTCATCTCAGGGTCGGTGCGCACCTGCGGCAGGTTCACCACCTGTTGCCAGAAGGTGCCGCCCAGCACCGCCGTTTGTCCGGCGCGCACCACGCCCAGCCCCAGACTGCCCAGCTGCACGTCGCCGCCGCCCATCACCACCGGGGTGCCCTCGCGCAGGCCGCTCTGTTGTGCGGCTGCTTTGGTGATGGCCCCCAGTACGGTGCCGGTCTCTTTTACCGGGGAGAGGATATCGGCGCGCAGCCCGGCCATGTCGAGCAGCGCGGGACGCCAGTCGCGGGAGAAGAGATCCAGCATGCCCGTCGTGCCCGCATTGGACGGGTCCACCGCCAGCTCGCCGGAGAGCTTCGCCGCCAGCCAGTCGCTGATCATGGTGATGGTGGCGGCTTTACGATAAATATCCGGACGATGGTGCGCCAGCCACAGCAGGCGCGGCATGGCGCTGAGGGCAAGCGTCTGGCCGGAAACGTCATACACTTCGGATTCAAACCGGTAGTCGTGGATCTCTTTGAGTTCAGCTACCTCTCGGCTGGCGCGGGCGTCGACGTTGGCGCAGGCCCAGATAGCCTCGCCGTTGCGGTCGTACAGCACAATCCCTTCGCGCATCGAACAGCAGGCGACGGACTGAATATCCGCCGCGCTCAGGCGCGCGCGCTCCAGCGCCTGATGAATACACCGGCAGGCCAGCTGCCAGTTGGTGTCGAGGTCGAACTCCATCGAGCCCGGCACGTTCTCGACGCTAAGGTGTTTCCACTCGGCCTGGCCAACGGCAATCTGGTTGCCCTGCAAATCGAAAATAACGGCGCGAACGCTGCCTGTCCCTGCATCTAACGCTAAAAGGTAACTCATGAGCATGCCTCATTGTTAGCGCAGGGAGGGCTCTTAAATGGCCAGAGCCAGCACCGCGCGGGCTGTCGTCTCTTCCGTCACCAGGCCATTAATACGGCGGCCCTTAAGTGCGGCATAAATCGCATCGGCTTTCTCTTCCCCCCCGGCCACGCCTACGATGGTGGGCAGCTGTGCCAGTTCATCGAGCGTGACGCCCAGTAGTTCTTTGTGGATCTCCAGCTCCTCGACGCATTCCCCTTCGGCATTGAGGAAATAGCCAAGGATATCGCCCACCGCGCCTTTACGGGCGTACATCAACTGTTCACCTTCGCTGATATAGCCGGAGCGCAGTATCGTCGCGTCACGGCGCTGGTTCACCGAGCCAATGCCGACCACCGCCACGTCAGCGGCGGTGGCGGCGAGGATCACGTCCCGCACGCTGGTTTCGCGCTTTAAGATCCCGGCGACTTCAGCGGATGACACGCGAAGCGGGGCAGGGATCATGCTGACGCTACAGGCCGCATCCAGCTGGCCGATACCGGTCATATACGGCCCCACGCCGCCGGAGAGCGTCACCAAGCGGATCTGCTGTGAGCTAATAAAGCCGCTCAGGTGTTGCAGGCTGCTCATGGTGGTTTCACCGAAGCCCACCGCTAACAGCTGGCCGGGCTCCAGCACGCCCATCAGCGACTGGGCCGCGCCAATGCCTAACCGCACGTTCATCGGCGGCGTATTCAGGGCGGGCATCACGCGCACCAGCTTCAGGCCAAATCGTTGTTGCAACTCGGTTTCCAGCGCCAGGCAGCCCTCGTAGCGGGAGTTTATCTGCACGCGGATCACCCCGGACTGACGGCCTTTCTCCAGCAGGCGGGAGATCTTCAGGCGCGGCAGCCCGAGCCGCTCGCCGATGTCGTTCTGGGTCAGCCCGTCGTGGTAGTAGCACCAGGCCACTCGCGCCACCAGCTCCTCTTCCGCCAGTGCCAGCCCGGCAAACCGTCCTTCTTCCGCAGTGCGTTTATCGCTCATAGTTGAACTCTTATAAAAATTTAGATCATATGTTCGTGATGGTGCGGCGTGAAAATGTGAGCCACGCGACAAAACGGATCTTTTCGATCCTTTCCGGTTTATCTGAATCTCAATCGATAAAACTGTGATCCCTGCACGGTTGTAAATATAGTTCACCGTCTACGCTTTTGAACATTATTAAATCTAAAAATCATTTGTTCAATAGCGGAGCGATGATGACACCACTTCTCGAGGCACGTGACATCTGCAAACAGTTCTCTGGCGTGCCTGTGTTAAAAGGCATTGATTTCACGCTGCTTGCTGGGCAGGTGCATGCGCTGATGGGCGGTAACGGCGCGGGAAAATCGACGTTGATGAAAATCATCGCCGGGGTTGAAACGCCGGATCGCGGTGAGCTTTCGGTTGCGGGCGAGTCTTTTGCACGGCTTACCCCGTCGCAGGCGCACCGGTTAGGCATTTATCTGGTGCCACAGGAGCCGCTGCTTTTCCCCAACCTGACGGTGCGGGAAAACATCCTGTTTCGTCTGCCGCGCGAACGAGATCGGGAAAAGCGGCTGGCGGAGAAACTCCAGCAGCTGCAATGTCAGCTTAATCTCGATGCCGCTGCCAGCACTCTGGAAGTCGCGGATCAGCAGATGGTGGAGATCCTGCGCGGGCTGATGCGCAACGCCAGAATTCTGATCCTCGACGAACCCACGGCATCGCTCACGCCGGGCGAGACCGAACGCCTGTTTCGCCAGATCCGCGCGCTGCAGGATCTCGGCGTTGGCATTGTTTTTATCTCGCACAAGCTGCCGGAAATTCGCATGATTTCGAGCCACGTCTCGGTGATGCGCGACGGCGCGGTGGTGCTGAGCGGCGAAACCGCGCACTTTGACGATAACGCCCTGATCGCCGCCATGACGCCGGTCAGCCGGGAAAAGTCGCTAAGCGATACGCAAAAGCTGTGGCTGGCGCTGCCGGGCAACCGCCGAACCCAGGCGCAGGATTTCCCGGTGCTGCGGGTGGAGGATCTCACCGGGGAAGGGTTTATCGATCTCAGCCTTGAGATTTATGCCGGGGAGATCGTCGGTCTGGCCGGGCTGGTGGGGTCCGGGCGTACCGAGTTTGCCGAAACGCTTTACGGCCTGCGTCCGGTACGCGGCGGGCGAGTGTGGCTGGAGAACCAGGAGATCACCGCCGATCCGGTCAGTTCCCGTCTGAAAAAAGGGCTGGTTTATCTGCCGGAAGACAGGCAGGTGTCCGGCCTGTTTCTCGACGCGCCTGTCCGCTGGAACACCGTGACGCTGAACGAGCCGTCGCTCTGGCAGCAGCGAAAGCGGGAGTCTGCGGTAGTGGAGCGTTACCACCGGGCGCTGGGGATCAAGCTCAACCATGCGGATCAAACCGTGCGCACGCTCTCCGGTGGTAATCAGCAGAAGGTGCTGCTGGCGCGCTGCCTGGAGGCTAATCCTTTATTGCTGATCGTCGATGAACCGACGCGCGGCGTGGACGTATCGGCGCGCGCCGATATCTACCAGCTGCTGAAAAGCGTGGCGGCGCAGAACGTGGCAGTGCTGATGATCTCAAGCGATCTTGATGAGTTTCCCGGCCTCGCGGATCGGATGCTGGTAATGCATCAGGGCGTGCTCAGCGGCGAACTGCCGCGCCAGGCCGTCAGCCTCGACCGGATGATGGCGCTGGCGTTTGGAGGGCAATCATGAAGATCTTACTGAAAAACCGCGAGCTGAGCGCGTTTCTCGCCATTCTGGCCCTGTTCGCCGTGCTGGTGGCGCTGAACCCGTCCTACCTGAGCTTACAGACGCTGGGGATGATCTTCGCCAGCTCGCAGATCCTGATCCTGCTGGCCATCGGCGCGGCGCTGGTGATGCTGACCCGTAATATCGACGTCTCCGTCGGCTCCACTGTCGGGCTGTCCGCCATTGCCGTCGGCGTAGCGCTCAACAGCGGCTACAGTCTGCCCGTTTCCATTCTCTTCGCGCTGACGATTGGCGCGCTGGCGGGGGCGTTCAACGGTTTTCTGGTGGTGGGGCTGCGCATTCCAGCGATTGTCGCCACCCTCGGCACGCTGGGGCTGTATCGCGGAGCGATGCTGCTGTGGACCGGCGGGAAGTGGATTGAAGGGCTGCCGCCGGGGCTGAAATCCCTCTCTGAGCCTGCCGCCGTCGGCATTTCGCCGCTCGGCATTGTGGTGTTGATAATCGTGGTCACAGGCGCGTGGATACTGTCGCGCACCGCCTTTGGCCGTGATTTCTACGCCGTGGGGGATAACCTCGCCGCCGCGCGTCAGCTGGGCGTGGCGGTCAACCGCACCCGCATGATCGCCTTTACCCTCAACGGCATACTCGCGGCCTGCGCCGGGATCGTCTTTGCCGCGCAGATTGGCTTTGTGCCCAACCAGACCGGCAGCGGGCTGGAGATGAAGGCCATCGCCGCCTGCGTGCTCGGCGGCATCTCGCTGCTGGGCGGCACCGGCACGCTGATCGGCGCCTTCCTCGGCGCGTTCTTCCTCACCCAAATCGACACCGTGCTGGTGCTGTTCAGGCTGCCGGCCTGGTGGAATGACTTTATCGCCGGGCTGGTGCTGCTGGGCGTGCTGGTGCTCGACGGGCGGCTGCGTCAGGCGCTCTCACGGCATCAGCGGGCGCTGAAATACAGCCGTTTCCAGCCGGGTAACAGAGGGGGAAAGCACGTCACCCCGCTTCCCAAACGCAACAAAGAGGTGGCGTAAATGAGGCTTAACTGGGAAAGCGCGCTGCTGATTTTACTGGTGCTGGAGATCCTGCTCTTCGGCGCCATCAACCCGCGCATGCTCGACATCAATATGCTGCTGTTCAGCACCAGCGACTTTATCTGCATTGGTATCGTGGCGCTACCGCTCACGCTGGTGATTATCAGCGGCGGGATCGACATCTCCCTCGGCTCAACCATCGGCCTGTGCGCTATCGCGCTGGGGGTGATGATGCAGGCGGGGTGGCCGATGGCGGTCGCCATCCCGCTGACGCTGCTGCTCGGCCTGCTGTGCGGACTGTTGAATGCGGCGCTGATCCACTACACCGGCATCAGCCCTTTAGTGATCACCCTCGGCACGCTTTACCTGTACGGCGGCGGGGCGCTGCTGCTCTCCGGCATAGCGGGTGCGACGGGCTACGAGGGGATCGGCGGCTTCCCGGACAGCTTCACGGCGTTCGCTAACCTGACGGTGTTGGGCCTGCCGATCCCGCTGGTGCTGTTCGCGGTGATTACCGCTTTCTTCTGGCTGATTACCCATCGCGGGCGCTTTGGTCGGCATCTGTTTTTAATTGGCCAGAATCCGCGCGCGGCGCGCTATGCGGCGCTGTCGGTGAACGGTATGCCGTATGCGCTGTACGGCCTGGTGGGCGTGGCCTCGGCGATTGCCGCGCTGGTGATGGTCTCCTATTTCGGCTCCGCGCGTTCGGATCTGGGGCGCGATTTACTGATGCCTGCGCTCACCGCCGCCGTGCTCGGCGGAGCGAATATCTACGGCGGCTCAGGTTCGGTTGTCGGTACGGCGCTGGCGGCGCTGCTGGTGGGGTACCTGCAACAGGGTTTACAGATGGTTGGTATCCCCAACCAGGTGTCGAGCGCGCTGTCAGGGGCGCTGCTGGTTGTGGTGGTGATGGGGCGTTCGCTGAGTCTGCACCGTGAATGGGTGCGTTCTCTCTTCAGAAAACTATCCGGAGCGTAAGATGAAAACAAAACTGCTCGTCCTGGCAATGGCCCTCAGCTTCGCTTCGGCGCAGGCGGCGGACCGCATTGCCTTTATCCCAAAACTGGTGGGTGTGGGATTCTTCACCAGCGGCGGCAACGGCGCGAAAGAGGCGGGGAAAGAACTTGGCGTGGACGTGACTTACGACGGCCCGACCGAGCCGAGCGTCTCCGGCCAGGTGCAACTGATCAATAACTTCGTCAACCAGGGCTATAACGCCATCATCGTCTCTGCCGTGTCGCCGGACGGTCTCTGCCCGGCGCTGAAGCGCGCGATGCAGCGCGGCGTGAAGGTCCTGACCTGGGATTCCGACACCAAACCGGAGTGCCGCAGCATTTACATCAACCAGGGCACGCCGGAACAGCTGGGCGGCCTGCTGGTGGAGATGGCAGGCAAGCAGGTCACCAAACCGAACGCGAAAGTGGCGTTCTTCTACTCCAGCCCCACCGTCACCGACCAGAACCAGTGGGTGAAAGAGGCGAAGGCCAAAATCGAGAAAGACCATCCCCAGTGGCAGGTCGTCACCACGCAGTTTGGCTATAACGACGCCACTAAATCCCTGCAAACCGCCGAGGGGATCTTAAAAGCCTATCCGGATCTGGATGCGATCATCGCCCCGGACGCCAACGCCCTGCCGGCGGCGGCACAGGCGGCGGAAAACCTGAAGCGGGAAGGGGTGGCGATTGTCGGCTTCAGCACGCCAAACGTGATGCGTCCGTACGTTGAGCGCGGCACGGTGAAAGCCTTCGGCCTGTGGGACGTGGTGCAGCAGGGCAAAATTGCAGTCAATGTCGCCGATCGTTTGCTGAAAAAGGGCGATCTTAACCCTGGCGACAGCGTGGAGGTGAAAGATATCGGGACGCTGAAGGTCGAGCCGAACAGTGTGCAGGGCTACCAGTATGAGGCGAAGGGCAACGGCATCGTGCTGCTGCCGGAGCGGGTGGTGTTCACCAAAGAGAACATCAGCAAATACGATTTCTGACGGGGGAGCAAATGGCTGATTTAGACGACATCAAAGACGGCAAGGATTTTGGCATCGGTACGCCGCAGCAGAATGTGCCGTACACCCTGAAGGGCTGCGGTTCGCTCGACTGGGGCATGCAGTCCCGGCTTTCGCGCATCTTCAATCCGCAGAGCAACCGCACGGTGATGCTAGCCTTTGACCACGGTTACTTTCAGGGACCGACCACCGGCCTTGAGCGTATCGATCTCTCCATCGCGCCGCTGTTTGGCGAAACCGACGTGCTGATGTGTACCCGCGGCATCCTCAGGAGCCAGGTACCTGCCGCGACGAACAAACCGGTGGTGCTGCGCGCCTCCGGCGGTAACTCGATTCTGGGCGAGCTGTCTAACGAGTGCGTGGCGGTTGCGATGGAAGACGCGCTGCGCCTGAACGTCTGCGCGGTGGCGGCGCAGGTCTATATCGGAAGCCCGTTTGAACATCAGTCAATCAACAACATCATCAAGCTGGTGGATGCGGGGGCGCGTTACGGCATGCCGACGCTGGCGGTGACGGGCGTGGGTAAAGAGATGGCGCGCGACGCGCGCTATTTCTCGCTCGCCAGCCGCATCGCTGCCGAAATGGGGGCCCAGTTCGTCAAAACCTACTACGTGGACGAGGGCTTTGAAAAAGTGACCGCCAGCTGTCCGGTGCCGATTGTTATCGCGGGCGGCAAAAAGCTGCCGGAGCATGAGGCGCTTGAGATGTGCTGGCGGGCGATTGACCAGGGCGCGTCCGGCGTGGATATGGGGCGCAACATCTTCCAGTCCAGCGCGCCGCTCGCCATGCTGAAGGCGGTGAAGAAAGTGGTTCACGAGAACATGAGCGCCCGTGAGGCGTTCCAGTTCTGGCAGGAAGAGAAACAGGGAGAAGCAAAATAAACGTGACGCTGGTGGAAATCAACATCAAACCCGAGCGGGTGGATGAGTTTCTGGAGGTATTTCGCGCCAACCACGAGGGGGCGATCCAGGAGCCGGGAAACCTGCGCTTTGACGTCTTGCAGGACCCGAGGGTGAAAACCCGGTTCTTTATCTATGAGGCCTATAAAGACGAAGAGGCGGTGTTGGCGCATAAGCAAACGCCACACTATCTGGCGTGCGTGGACAAGCTCGAAGAGTTGATGTCAGAGCCGCGCAAAAAACGCTGCTTTGTGGGGTTGTTGCCGGAGTAGCGTTTTGCCCGGTGGCGCTGCGCTTACCGGGCCTACGGGGGGATGGTGCGGTGTTTGCCCGGTGGCGCTGCGCTTACCGGGCATACGGGAGGATGGTGCGGTGTTTGCCCGGTGGCGCTAACGCTTACCGGGCCGACATCTGCAGTATGTTGTAGGCCGGGTAAGCGTAGCGCCACCCGGCGTTTTTTATGCCTCTTCCACGCTCACCCGCAGCGCCGCCAGCGCCTTACGCGCCGCCTTCAGCACCTGCTCACACTGCTCAATGGTGAGCGTCAACGGTGGCTCAATGCGGATGGTTTTCGAGTTGTTAAGCGTTCCCGCCACCAGTACCCGCTGGCGGAACATCTCGCTTGCGAAGCTATAACCGGTTTCGTTATCAACGAACTCAATCGCCATCAGCATCCCTTTCCCGCGCGCATCCTGTACCAAATCCGGGTATTCCCGGCCCAGCTGACGGAAGCCGTCCAGCAGCATGTCGCCTTTCTGCTCCGCCTGCGCAGGCAGGTTTTGCTCCAGCAGCACGTTGATGGTGGCCAGCGCTGCCGCACAGGCCAGTGGGTTACCGCCAAAGGTGGTGGTATGTAAGAACGGGTTGTCGAATAGCACCGAGAAGACCTCCTCAGTGGCGACCGTTGCGCCAATCGGCATCACGCCGCCGCCGAGCGCTTTCGCCAGGCATAAAATGTCTGGCTGAACGTTCTCATGCTCGCAGGCGAACATCCTGCCGGTACGCCCCATCCCGGTCTGCACTTCGTCGAAGATCAGCAGCGCGCCAAACTCATCGCACAGCTGACGCACGGCGGGCAGATAGCCCTGCGGCGGGAGGATCACCCCGCCTTCGCCCTGAATCGGCTCCAGGATCACCGCCGCCACGTCGTCGCCGGTTTTACGGCATTCACTCAGCATGGTGCGCATGGCGTTGATGTCGCCAAACGGCACGTGGCGGAAGCCCGGCAGCAGCGGCATAAACGGTTTGCGGAAGGTGGATTTGGCGGTCGCCGACAGTGCGCCCAGGGATTTCCCGTGGAACGCGCCGCTGGTGGCGATAAAGGTGAATTTCCCGCGCGGCGACTGGTACGCTTTGGCGAGTTTAATCGCCGCTTCGACCGATTCGGTGCCGCTGTTGCTGAAGAAGCTGTATTTCAGCTTACCGGGCGTTAAGGCTGCCAGCGTTTTCGCGAGCATGGCGCGAAGCGGATCGAGCAGTTCCTGGCTATGGAGAGGTTGTTTCGCAAGTTGATTCTGTACGGCGGAAACCACAACTGGATTACGGTGCCCCACGTTGAAAATACCAAAACCACCCAGGCAATCGATAAACTCCTGTCCCTGGGTGTCGACAAGCGTATTCAGACTCCCCGCTTGCCACTCTACGGCTCCGTAATCCCCGCCGGCGGTAACAGATTTGCGATACTCCAGAAAACCAGGATTCACATGCTCTTTAAAGTAATCAATGACCTCACGGTTAAGTTGTTTCATCTCCTCATGATCAAGCGTTCGCTTTTCAATGAGATTCAGTGCGTGCGCGGTACAGGCAAGAGCCGAGGCGCTGGAAGGTAACCTGTTCAAAATATGCTCCCGGGGATCGCGTATCACATGATACTGAGTTAAGTATTGCAGGGATTACGCCACCTCAGATGCCTTAACAAAAATCGGGATAAACGCCAGGTGAAATCAAAGTTGCACAATATTTAATCATGCCATCGCGCGCCGCACGGGATAAGGGATAACGAGCCGGGGATGGGGTTTCGTCAATTGCACTGCTCCAGGGCAGGAAATGCGCCTTAAGTGTGCGCCGGGGGATCATGCTTTGTAGGTAGTTTCGTGTCGAAAGTATTTTAAATCAATTAATTAGAAAAGCGTACGAAAAGTGCGGTTTAACCGAGATTTGCGATCTCAATCATATTTAACAACTAAAGATAAATTTTTTATCGCCGAAAAAACATAAGCCACAAAATTAACATTCAAATAACCTGCAAGGGATGCTCACTATGTCCTCTCCTGACTATGTCACCCAGAATGAATATCCGCTGGACGATGACACCACGCTTATGTCGACCACCGACCTCCACAGCTACATGACCCACACTAACGACACCTTTGTGCAAGTGAGTGGCTTTACGCTTCAGGAGTTGCTCGGGCAGCCGCACAACATTGTGCGCCACCCCGATATGCCGAAAGCGGCTTTTGCCGACATGTGGTACACGCTGCAAAAGGGCGAGCCCTGGAGCGGGATTGTCAAAAACCGACGTAAAAATGGCGATCACTATTGGGTACGCGCCAATGCGGTACCAATGGTGCGTAACGGTCAGATGACGGGCTATATGTCCATTCGTACCCGCGCCACCGAGGACGAGGTCGCCGCGGTGGAGCCGCTTTATAAGGCGCTCAATGAAGGACGTAGCAAAAAACGCATTCATAAAGGGCTGGTGGTACGCAAAGGCTGGCTCGGCAAATTACCGGCGATGCCGCTGCGCTGGCGCGTGCGTAGCGTAATGGCGGTACTTTTCGCGGTGATGGCCGCAACGCTGGTTGCCAGTGCCGCGGGCTGGGCTTCGCTGGCGGCGGCAGCCGTGGTGATGCTGCTTGGCACCCTGGTGTTTGAGCAACAGATTGTCCGCCCGGTGGAAAACGTCGCACGGCAGGCGCTCAGGGTCGCTACCGGCGAGCGTAACAGCGTGCAGCATCTTAACCGCAGCGATGAACTGGGGCTGACGCTGCGGGCCGTCGGACAACTGGGGCTGATGTGCCGCTGGCTTATCAACGACGTCTCCAGCCAGGTGGTGAGCGTGCGCGACGGCAGCGACAGGCTGGCGCAGGGCAATGAAGATCTCAACGACCGCACGCGCCAGACCGTGGCTAACGTGCAGCAGACTGTGGCAACAATGAACCAGATGGCGGCGTCGGTACAAAGTAACTCCGAGACCGCAGCCGAAGTCGACAAGCTGTCGATGGCTGCCAGCAGCGCGGCCACGCAGGGCGGCACCGTGATGCAGACCGTGGTGAAAACCATGGATGACATTGCCGACAGTACCCAGCGCATTGGCTCTATTACCTCGCTTATCAATGACATCGCCTTCCAGACCAATATTCTGGCGCTGAACGCCGCGGTTGAGGCGGCACGCGCGGGCGAACAGGGGAAAGGCTTTGCGGTGGTGGCGGGCGAAGTGCGTCATCTTGCCAGCCGCAGCGCGAACGCGGCTAACGATATTCGCAAGCTGATCGACGCCAGCGCCAGCAAAGTGCAGTCGGGCGCCGATCAGGTCCACGCCGCGGGACGTACCATGGATGATATTGTCGAGCAGGTGAAAAACGTCACGCAGCTTATCGCGCAGATCAGCCACTCCACCTCCGAGCAGGCGACAGGCCTGACAGAGCTGACCCGTGCCGTGGCAGAACTGGACAGCATTACGCAGAAAAATGCTGACCTGGTCGAAGAGAGCGCGCAGATTTCCGCGATGGTTAAGCACCGGGCCGGACGTCTTGAAGATGCGGTTACCGTGCTGCATTAAGAAATGCATGCTTCGATAAAGCCGTTTATTCCTCCGGGGTAAACGGCTTTTTTGTTTTTCAGAATAAGTTATGTTGTTAATGAAATATTAAGTAACTAAAAAAAGTACCCGATTTTTAATTGCTATGCCCCGGATTCATTGAAAGTGAGAAATAAAAAAACGATCAAAGTCATAAAGTTAGCGAGTTTCCTACCGATAACAGCGATCGTCTGAGAAATAATCACATCGATGGGGTAAATATGTTCATACATGACGTAAAGATCGGCACGAAATTATTTCTGGCGTTTGGATTATTTATTGTCCTGATGGTCGTCAGCGCAAGCTTGTCTCTGATGAGCCTGAATCGGGCAAACAATGGAATGCAAACCATTCTTACCAGCGACTATCCAACTACGGTAAAAGCGAACCAGTTAATCGACAACTTCCAGGAATTTATCAGCACGCAGCAGCTCATGCTGCTGGACGAACAGGGAACGTACACGACGCAATCAGAACAGCGTCTGAAGGCGATAAGCGAGCGCATCACCGCAATCCTGAGCGAGCTGGACAACGCTCTCAAGGATAAAAAATCCCAACAGGTGCTGGCGGACATCCACGGCGTACGCCAGCAATATCTTGACTCGCGCTACCGCATTTTGCAGGCCGTGCAGAATAACGACCGTGCGGGCGCGATAAACGAGATGATGACCAACACCCTGGACCTGCAACAGTCTTATAAAGCGAAAGTGCAGGCGCTGATTGCGATCCAGGATCATGAAATGCAGAGTGCGGGCGAGCAGGTGGAAGGCGATTTCCGCACTAATCGTCTGCTGCTGATCCTGATTACGCTTTTCAGCGTCGCGGCAGCCAGCCTGACTGGCTGGTTCATTGTGCGATCCATTACCCGCCCGCTGAACGACGCGGTGAATTTTGCGGAGGCCATCGCCGAT
Organism: Enterobacter sp. DSM 30060; assembly: GCF_013375955.1. NCBI lineage: Bacteria > Pseudomonadati > Pseudomonadota > Gammaproteobacteria > Enterobacterales > Enterobacteriaceae > Enterobacter > Enterobacter sp. DSM 30060. The sequence continues at coordinate 1,005,663 of NZ_CP056118.1, read as the reverse complement.
GGCGATCTCACCGGCAGTATTACCTCGCACGGTAAAGATGAAACCGGACTGCTCCTCACCGCATTGATGGAGATGAAAACGCGCCTGCTGGAGATTGTGCAGCAGGTGCAAACCGGATCGGAAAACATCTCCAGCGCCGCCGCGCAGATTGTCGCAGGCAACCAGGATCTGGCTGCCCGCACGGAGGAGCAGGCCAGTTCCGTTGAGCAGACGGCCGCGTCGATGGAGCAGATTACCGCCACGGTGAAGAACACCGCGTCCCACACCGGAGAAGCGACGAACCTGTCTGCCGATGCGGCTGCCGTGGTAAAAAACAACGGCGAGATGATGAAGCAGGTCACCAGCAAAATGCGCCTGATTAACGAAACATCGAACAGGATGTCCGACATTATCGACCTGATCGACGCCATTGCCTTCCAGACCAACATTCTGGCGCTGAACGCGGCGGTCGAAGCGGCGCGCGCAGGTGAGCATGGTCGCGGCTTTGCGGTGGTGGCGGGCGAGGTACGCCAGCTCGCGCAGAAAAGTGCAACATCAGCGAGTGAGATCCGCCAGCTGATTGAAAGCTCCACAAGCCAGACGCAGGACGGCATGAACCTTGTGGAGAAAGCCAGCGGGCTTATCAACGGCATGGTCGGCAACGTGGAAGAGATGGACGTCATCCTGCGTGAAATTCGCCAGGCCAGCCATGAACAGACGGAAGGTATCTCGCAGATCAACAGCGCGATTGGCCTGATAGACGCCACCACCCAGCAGAACTCCGCGCTGGTGGAGGAGTCCGTTGCGGCGGCGGCATCCCTTAACGAACAGGCGATGCACCTGAAAGAGTTGGTCCGCGTGTTCCGCGTGAGCGACGGCGTGCTGGCTTAATCCAGCTGGGAGATCTCCAGTGCCGCGCGGTCAATCACGCCGATAATCTGTTTTAACTGCGCGTCGCTGAGTTCTCCCTGATTAACCTTCAGATCCAGAACCGCTTTGAAGTTATCCAGCGCCCGCTTCATCTGTGGGTTTTTGCGCAGCTGGAACCCGACGGAGCGCGCCTTGATACGCGTCTGGATCTGCTCCAGCTGTTCCCGATTGTCATCCAGCCATTGCTGCCCGGCGGCGTTAATCGCAATCCGCTTACGGCCGTTCTCTTCTTCGGTAATGGTGATCAGCGCCTGATCCTGCAAGTAATCCAGCGTCGGGTAGATCACGCCAGGGCTTGGCGTGTAATGTCCCTGCGTCAGGTTCTCGATCTCTTTAATCAGCTCATAACCATGGCTCGCGTTGCGGGTCAGGATATCCAGGATCACCAGCCGCAAATCACCATGGCCAAAAAATCGTGGCCGGCGTCCGCCGCCGTCGTGTTCGTGTCGCATGTTTCTTCCTCAATTTGATATATCTAAACTATATCTAAGATATATTCAGATGCAATCTAAAAGATCTTGATTTCTGAGTTAATAGCAATCATTATCATTAAAAATTCATTCCGATATATCGTATTCACCTGAGAAGGGCATCAACATGGCATCTACCCGTTACCCTCAACGTGTCCGCAATGACCTGCGTTTTCGTGAGCTGAACGTGATGCGCACTGAGCGAGTCAGCGCAGGATTTCAGCACATTGTACTAGGCGGCGAGGCGCTGGAGGGCTTTAGCTCTCGCGGCTTTGACGACCATACCAAAGTCTTTTTCCCGGCACCGGGCACCCCTTTCGTGCCGCCTGTGGTGACCGATGAAGGCATCGACTGGGGCGACGGGGTGCGTCCGCAGGCGCGTGACTACACCCCGCTGTACGATGACGAAAAACACGAGCTGGCGCTCGATTTTTTCGTGCATGATGGCGGCATTGCCAGCAACTGGGCGGTAGAGGCGAAGGTGGGCGACAAGCTGACCATCGGCGGTCCGCGTGGTTCGCTGGTGGTGCCGGAAGATTACGCCTGGCAGTTGTACGTGTGCGACGAGTCGGGTATGCCCGCGCTGCGCCGCCGTTTAGAAAGCATCGCAAAACTGCCTGTTCCCCCGGCGATCCACGCCATCGTCACCGTGGGCGATGCGGCGTACCAGGACTATCTGGCGCACCTGAGCGGGTTCAACATCACCTGGGTTATCGGCCACAACGAGCAGGCGGTAGCCGACCATCTTGCAGCGCTGGCCGTGCCGGAAGAGGATTACTTTATCTGGCTGACCGGAGAGGGGAAGGTGGTGAAACGCCTGAGCCGTCAGTTTGAAACCGACGCAATTGACCCACAACTGGTACGTGCCAGTGCGTACTGGCACGCCAAATAATCAGGCTGCGGGATCCAGCTGCGCTTCGCTCACCTGATGTTCGAGCGAGGCGCATACCTCTCTCAGCGCTTTCTCCTGCTGGGCAAAGTAGGCTTCCATATTGCTGAGCGACGAGACGAGCAGCCAGGACTCTTCCTTCTCCAGCTCTGCCAGCTCGTTCACCAGGGTGTCGATTTGCTCACGCACCTGCGCCATTTTTTTGCGAATACGTTCCAGGTCGTTCAGCCTGTCGCTCGCCATCATCGGTTCAAACCCTTGTTGCAGACGGGCGACCAGCGAGCGAATGGCCTTCACGTCGCCGCGCTGTTTGGCCTGGTTGAGTTGCACCATCATCCTGTTGGCTTCCTCTTTTAAATCATCGGCAACCAGATCCGGGTGGCATAGCTTGCTCGCCTGACGCCAGAGCCGCTTCAGCTCGTTCCGATCCTCTTCAGAGAGAGCCTTGCCTTTACGCAGGCGCATTTCGGCATCATGATGCTGTTCGCGATACTTTTTGTACTCTTCGTTGGCCTCATCGCGCGCCTGACGTGCTGGTTCTTCTTCACGCGTTAAACCGGTCTCCAGCTCCATCGCTTCGGCCAGCAGGTTGGCAATCAGATTACTTTGCTGCTGAAGATGCTTGCGCGCCTCTGCCGCCTGAACGGAATCCGCAGGCAGATCTCGCCAGCGCCGGGTGAGCGTTGTCAGATCCTCTACGGCCTGCGCCATATAGCGCTGGCAGCGGCGGTAATCCTCTTCCCGACGACGCGTCTCCGCCTGCTGACGACGCAGGTTAAGCTCCGCCAGCGTTTTACGCAGGGCGAGGATCTGCTGCATCAACGGCCCGAGGCGGGAGAAATAGAGATCGTTGAACTCATCAAGCTGCTGTACCCGGGCGTTACGGCGATCAATCAGATCGCGCAAGCGCTCTTCCAGAGCTTTCAGCTCCAGCTTGCTGGCCGCCAGTTGCGGGTCACGCCACGGGGTAACGGCGCGCTGGCTTTGCAGCCAGGCGGTGATAGCGCGAAGGGCTGCGGTGTAATTTTTCTGCTCAAGCGCCGCGACGATGGACAGGAGATTATCGTCAAAGGCTTCCTCTTTGAGACGTTTCAACTGGCTCCGGATGATGTCGTCATCTTCCAGCTCAATGGCATTTTTAATGATTTCTAGCCGTTTGATCGGTGTGCTCATGATGCCTTTCGCTCTGGCGCTTAAGTATTTGAGTTAAGGTTAGTTGTTGTAAAAGCTACTGGAAATAATACACACGGATGATGATCGGCGCGATGGGGGATTTCTTTAGTTTTTAGGGTTTGTGAGGGGAAGCGACAGGCCGGGCTACGTGTGGTGGGCTCCGTATGTGCTTGCTATATGGCCCGGTATCTTCCGCAAAGGCTTCAACGGCATCTGAAACGTCATCCAGTAAATCCTCTGGGATAACGACCGGTGCCCCAGGATCTGCTGGGTGCGCCGTGCCCACGGCTATCAAAATGTGGTTCAGAATGGTGAATGCGAATTTCGGATCCGAAGTTGACACGCTATTAACGAGGGAGAGTACAGCTTGCGGCGTGGCGACATCTGCATTGCTTTCGATAAGCTCAATCACTGCCTCAAAAAGGGTTGCGGCATCAGTGAGGTCTTCAGTAATACCGTCGAGCGTCGAAATGACCCCAGCGAGGCTGGGCGGGTAAGTGATCGTTTCGGGTAAAAGTGCGCTGAGTTCAGAAACGAGCTGATTTATACGCTTTACTGCTGAGCGGTACAGCGTAGCAGAATCGGGCGGGGTAAGCCCACCAGCTTTGCGTACGCATTGCGCATTGAAAGCGTCGATCTGGTACTGTTGTTCAAGCATGAAGGCCTCTGAGAATGAAGATAAGCGGATCGCCGGATGCAACCACAGAACCGCAGGAGACCGGATCGCCCATGCACACAACTCCCATGAGGTTGAGGTGTACCAGGGGTGAGTAGATATAGCGACGCCATCAAGGGAGCTGTTTTTGTCGCTGTGCTTGTCAAATGGCATGCCATTCACCTGCGCAGGTATACCGTTAACTGTAAAGAACGTCTCCCCTGCGACGGCAGGGGGGGGCGGGAAGCCTTCATGGCCTGAACAGATCGCGCCTTGAATTATGATGATGGACATAGTGATGAGATTTGGTGGTTGAGTCAGAAAAGAGGCTAACAAGACTCCACTGGTCAAAGAGCTGGGTGCCAGAAACGAAAAAAGCCACCAAAAGGTGGCTTTCATCGCCTGCATATACAGGTAATTCGATACGCTGGAAGGGTTAGCGGCCCTTCGAAGTAAAACGTAGCTAGCGTTTCACTTTGCGTTATCCCTAGCAATCCAAGTTCACAAGGACAGTCTACCTTTTTGTCACTTCCTATCAAGTATTTTATTCACTTTTTGTAAACTTTAAGTCCTTGATGATGATAGTACATGCTTCAAAAAAGCAGTTGATATAGTGGCATTTTTTGGCACAATGTCACCCGTGAACCGAGTGCTGGATGTGTAGTGTTGGCAATGGGCATTCTCGCCCCTTAGATGCTTTCGAAAGAGAGCCACTAAATTGGCGAGATAGCTCTTGCCTTAGGCCTTTCAGCGGGTTAGCCCCCGCCGGGTATGAAAGCCTTACAACCACGCCGACCCTAGCAATCCAAGTTCACAAATTTTGATTGCACCCATTGTGAACGCCCGGATTAACTAAGGGAAAAAGGGTGCGGCTCCGCAAGGAGGCATAATGAACGTAAATCTTCGTGATCTACTTCTGTCTGTTGTCATCATTGTTGCGCTGGTGTTCGGGGGAGTTCAATTTAAGGCTGATAGTCTTAAGTACAAAACCTTCGAGGCTCAAGGTGTTGAGTTTAACCTGCAAGGCGTGATGCCGCACACCAAGCAGTAAAAATACCGACAGGGCCGCTTGCGGCCCTGTCTCCTTTGATCCTGTTATTTTTAACAAGTGGTGACGTAAGGTCCGAATAGTTTCGTCTTGTAGGAATGGATATGGCAGGTCTCTACATGTACATTATCTTCATAGACATAAGCTGTCAGATGCTCGTATGATTTAGGCGCACTACCACCCTTATGCCACAAATTCGACTTTAGATAAAGATTCAAATTCGCATCGGAGACACCTTTTTTAATACGATCATTTGATGAATTTATTAAAGCCACATCAACCCTTGTTTTTAACTCATCGAAAGACTCCATTGCCCGTTGTGCATCTGTTATTGGTTTCCAGGTAGTGCATGGATCTTGGTCACACACATATATGTTTGCAATGGACTGATTCGCAAAAATAATTACGATTGCCAGAGAAACTAATATGATTTTGAATGGATTAACCATACGAAATCACCTCCAGTAAGTTGTATGGGTAATAGTGTAAGCTGAAATCACTAAGAGTTACTTATATAGGCTGCAATGTGCAGCCTATACTTTGTAACCAAAATTATTTACGCGGGTTGATCATTTCTTTGAAACGCTCAATGAGATTTAAATACTCTTCCGGTTGCTCAGTGAATCGCTTCGCATATTCAGCGATACTTTCAGGAGATACGAACAGGTATGTATTCGCTTCTTGCAGTTGTTCAAAAGTAGTCGAAACTGACTTGTGGCATGGAGAGTTCGTAAAGGTGCTATGCGATTTTTTAGACGCAAAGAACAAGCGCACTGTGACGCTTGGGGCACCAAAAAGCTCTTCACAGATGAAAAGGAGATGTCCGATCTTAGCTTCTTCCGCACGTTCAGACGCCTGAAACTCACCATTAACTGCACTCAGAACGCCTTTGGCAATTTCCATTGCGCTGCCAGAAGTCAGCCCTGGCAGCAACTGCTGAACAATCTGGGTATTTACAGTAACGCCGCTATTTTTAATCGTCATCATATTTCTAGTTTTCTGTACTTCAACAAAGAAGCCTGATTTGCCAATGACCGAGCGCCAGGTGTCATAGTCAAACAGTGATTTTTCACATGCGTTTAACCCTGCCGTCATTGCCGCGAATAAAACCGTTACACTATCGAATAGTTTTTTTGTTTTTTCGATTAGTTCTGGTGAAGTTGAAACATAGAAAATGTTACCCGTCTGATTCATTCTGAATTGAGCGTCTTTTTCGATATCACCCCGATCATTGGTGAATAACATTTGCGCTTGTTTTTGGGCAAGTTCATGAGATTGGAATTTATATTCAGAGAGAGGTGCTGAGCCGCCTTCGTACATTGTATTGATGCTTTTAACCGCTTCTTCTACGATGTTCATACATATATCCTTATATCAGGTGGGACGAGTGAGGGCATAAGATTAAATAGATCTACTTATAGCTTCTATTTTTTTAAGCCCCTGCCTACGGATATTAATATGCTCGTTAGAAATGTCTTAGAATGTGATGGGGGTCTTAAAAATGACTCAATTATCACAAAAACAGATCAATTCTTGGTGATTAATTGGCTTGGTGAATATAACTCTCTGGGTTTATAACTTTCAATGATCTTTTTTATTACTTTTTGAGCGCTAAAGCACAGCAATAATATTGTTGACGCGATTTCGATTATCATCCTTACATGATATTTTTTGCTGGTTATCGAACTCATGCACCGTAAAGCCATTATCGCGGTAGAGCTCGTATAAGCTGGGCGCACCATTATTCGTAATGATGTTAATTGCCCCACGCTGGTGGGCTGCTTTCCGATACTCCACCATTAGCTCCTTCTTATCAAGCGGAACGAACCTCCGGAGTAATGAGTAAACCCCTCTTTGCCCGGGACAGGGCTTTATCAAAACCTTGATGAGCGGGAGACGCTCTTACTTTCGTGCGACACTCATGTATTGAGTAACAAAAAAGCCACTCAATTGAGTGGCTTAACGGGATGATTCTAAAGCTAAAATTTGGTGGCCCCTGCTGGACTTGAACCAGCGACCAAGCGATTATGAGTCGCCTGCTCTAACCACTGAGCTAAGGGGCCGTGGCGGTGAATTATAAAGTAACTCCCCTCATCAATCCAGCCATTCACACCTGCCTGCTGTTTTTATAAACAACGCATAATCAATCCTTTATACTTATCTTAAGATGCATAGACAGGAGTAGAGATGATCAACGATATTCTGGCCCCTGGCCTGCGGGTGGTGTTCTGCGGAATCAACCCGGGCAAGTCCTCGGCGCACACCGGTTTTCACTTTGCTCATCCGGGAAATCGCTTCTGGAAGGTGATCCACCAGGCCGGTTTTACCGACAAACAGCTTAAGCCGGAAGAAGAGCAGCAACTGCTGGATACGCGCTGTGGCATCACCATGCTGGTCGAGCGTCCAACGGTGCAGGCGAGCGAAGTAAATCTGCATGAGCTGCGTACTGGCGGGCGGGAACTGGTGAAGAAGATTGAAGACTACCAGCCCGCGGCGCTGGCGATCCTCGGCAAGCAGGCCTACGAGCAGGCGTTCAGCCAGCGCGGTGCGAAGTGGGGTAAGCAGAACATTACCATTGGCGTAACGCAGGTTTGGGTGTTGCCGAATCCGAGCGGGCTGAACAGGGCGACGCTGGACAAGCTGGTGGAGGCGTATCGGGAACTTGATGAGGCGCTGGTGGTGAGGGGGCTTTAGCTCCTCTGCGGCCTGATGCCCTCACCCTGGTCCTCTCCTACAGGGAGAGGGAATAAACAAAAAAAAAGCTCCCGATTGGGAGCTTTTTGCGGTTTACATGGGTTAGTCGTCCAGGAAGCTACGCAGTACTTCAGAGCGGCTCGGATGGCGCAGCTTACGCAGCGCCTTCGCTTCGATCTGACGGATACGTTCGCGGGTCACGTCAAACTGTTTACCCACTTCTTCCAGCGTGTGGTCGGTGTTCATGTCGATACCGAAACGCATACGCAGCACTTTCGCTTCACGGGCGGTCAGGCCAGCCAGCACGTCGTGCGTAGCGGCACGCAGGCTCTCGGTGGTGGCAGAGTCCAGCGGCAGCTCGAGGGTAGTATCCTCGATGAAATCACCCAGATGCGAATCTTCATCATCACCAATTGGTGTTTCCATGGAGATTGGCTCTTTAGCGATTTTCAGCACTTTACGGATCTTGTCTTCCGGCATCAGCATGCGTTCAGCCAGCTCTTCCGGCGTCGGCTCGCGGCCCATCTCCTGCAACATCTGGCGAGAGATACGGTTGAGTTTGTTGATGGTCTCAATCATATGCACCGGAATACGGATGGTGCGCGCCTGGTCTGCGATAGAGCGGGTGATCGCCTGACGGATCCACCAGGTAGCATAGGTGGAGAACTTGTAACCACGACGGTATTCAAACTTATCTACCGCTTTCATCAGACCGATGTTGCCTTCCTGAATCAGATCCAGGAACTGCAGGCCACGGTTGGTGTATTTCTTGGCGATAGAGATAACCAGACGTAAGTTCGCTTCAACCATCTCTTTCTTAGCACGGCGGGCTTTCGCTTCACCGATAGACATACGACGGTTGATGTCTTTCACCTGCTCGATGGTCAGGCCGGTCTCTTCTTCAATCTGATGCAGCTTTTGCAGGCCGCGCTGTACGTCTTCTTTCACGTCGTGCAGCTTTTCAGACCACGGCTTGTTCATCGCGATAGCGGCGTTGAACCAGGTTTCGCTGGTTTCATTGCCGGTGAAGAGGGTGATGAAATTCTTCTTCGGCATTTTGCACTGTTCAACACACAGCTTCATGATGATACGTTCCTGGGTACGTACGCGATCCATCATCACGCGCATGCTGTTCACCAGGTAGTCGAACTGTTTTGGCACCAGGCGGAACTGTTTGAACACTTCCGACAGCTTCAGGATCTCTTCCTGAGCGGCAGCATGGCTGCGGCCTTTCGCTTTGATGGTGTCACGCGTCACTTCGTACTGAGTACGCAGCTCGGCAAACTTCTCGCGCGCCAGTTCAGGGTCGATGCTGTTGTCGTCGTCGCTGCTGTCGTCGTCTTCTTCTTCATCTTCGTCTTCGTCGTCATCCATCTCTTCCTGAGACAGCTCAGAACCGACGTGAGTGGCGGTTGGCGCCATATCTTCTTCAGCGTTCGGGTCGACAAAGCCAGTGATCAGATCGGACAGACGCGCTTCTTCCGCTTCAACGCGATCGTACTGCTCCAGCAGATAGGTAATCGCTTCCGGGTATTCGGCAACAGAGCACTGAACCTGGTTGATCCCGTCTTCGATGCGTTTTGCGATGTCAATTTCGCCTTCGCGGGTCAACAGTTCAACGGTACCCATTTCACGCATGTACATGCGGACCGGGTCAGTGGTACGCCCGATTTCAGATTCCACGCTGGACAGTACCTGTGCAGCAGCTTCTTCCGCATCTTCATCAGTGTTGTTGGAGGTTTCAGCCAGCAACAGATCATCGGCATCCGGTGCTTCTTCCATCACCTGAATGCCCATGTCATTGATCATTTGGATGATATCTTCGATCTGATCTGAATCGACGATATCTTCCGGCAGATGGTCATTGACCTCGGCATAGGTCAGATAGCCTTGCTCCTTACCGCGTTGGACAAGAAGTTTCAGCTGTGACTGCGGGTTTTGCTCCATAAGACGGTATCCACACTTAATTCGTTTGATTGGTGTCGGCGATAGGGCTGCCAACCTTTAAAGCGAGGGCGTACTTATATTTTTGCCGCTGCCTCTCAGTGCGGCTGCCGGGGCTTCCCGATCGATATTCGGCACTTAAGCCGTTAAATTTTTTATTTCTTCGCCAGTTCCTGGTTAATCATCCAGAGCTCCCGGCGTTCTTCGCTGCTTAAGCCATGGGTGCGCTCGCGAGCTATCAACTCTTCCTGGCGCAACTCAAGCATCGAATCAAACATATGGTTGAGTGAGTCGGTGAACGTTTTTTCTGCGATATCCTTATCTGCTATATCGTCCCACATCGACAGTTTTTCAAGGGTAGCGGCCTCTTTTGTGCCGCGATAATGCTCTAAAAGTTGTCCGGTGGTCAGACCTGGCTGCGACAAACAAGTGTTGACCAATTCTGAAAATAAGCCAAGTCCGGGCAATTTTTCGTGGTTCAAACCCGCCAGTGACGGCACTTGCGGAGCAAGTTCAGGGTTTTGCACCAGCAACCCTATCAGTATACGCATGGTTGTGCGTTTTAGCTGAGGCGCGGGGCGTACCGTGCCGTTTTCAGCCTGTTTAGGCATTAAACGTTCAAGCTGGCTGTCATCCAGAATGCCGAGCTTGTTGCCTAACTCCTGACGCAGATAGATGCGCAGCGTTTCGCCGGGCACCTGGCTGATTAACGGCAGCGCCAGCGTGCTGAGCTGCGCGCGCCCGTCAGGGGTACTCAAATCAACCTGCGGCATCAGGCTGTTAAACAGGAACGTGGAGAGCGGCTGAGCCTGCTCCATCCGCGCTTCAAATGCCGCTTTGCCCTCTTTACGCACCAGCGTATCCGGGTCTTCACCGTCGGGCAGGAACATAAAGCGTAGCTGACGCCCGTCGGTCATATACGGCAACGCGGTTTCCAGCGCTCGCCAGGCGGCGTCGCGTCCTGCGCGGTCACCGTCGTAACAGCAAATCACGTTGTTGGTGACGCGGAACAGCAACTGGATATGGTCCGCCGTGGTGGACGTTCCCAGCGACGCAACGGCATAGTTAATGTCGTACTGCGCCAGCGCAACAACATCCATATAGCCTTCGACGACCAGAAGACGCGGAGGTTCCGCATTATCCTGCTGTGCCTCATAAAGACCGTAAAGCTGGCGGCCCTTATGGAAAATATCGGTTTCCGGGGAGTTAAGGTATTTCGGCAGGGCATCACCCAGCACGCGACCACCAAAGCCTATCACCCGGCCACGCTTGTCGCGGATCGGGAACATCACCCGTTCACGGAAGCGGTCGTAGCTTCGTCCCTGGTCGTTGGTGACCAGCATGCCTGCGTCGATGAGGGATTTACGATCTTCGCTATTGCCGCCAAAACGCTTTAACACGTTGTCCCAGCCGGGCGGGGCGTAACCAATAGCGAAACGCGCAATCACATCGTCGCTCAGTCCGCGCTTGTTCAGATACTGACGCGCAGGCTCAGCCGCAGAGTGCTTAAGAGACTGTTGGTAAAACGAATTCAGGCCATCCATCAACTGATATAGCGTTTGCCGCTGATGGCGCTCGATCTGACTTGGCCCACTGCCTGCTTCATACGGCACTTCAAGGTTATGCATCGCCGCCAGCTCTTCGACGGTTTCAACGAACTCGAGCTTATCGTAGTTCATCAAAAAATCGACGGCATTACCGTGTGCGCCACAGCCGAAGCAATGGTAGAACTGCTTTTCACCGTTTACGGTGAAAGAGGGGGTTTTTTCGTTATGGAACGGACAGCACGCATGGTAGTTCTTGCCCTGCTTTTTTAGCTTCACCCGCGCGTCGATGAGATCGACGATGTCGGTTCTGGCAAGCAGGTCATTGATGAAAACGCGTGGGATTCTTCCGGCCATATGCCCCAAAAATTTAAGCGACTTATAAACGAAAACAAGCCGCGCATTCCTTCCGGAAGCACGGCCTTACGACTACAACTCTGTCTGTCAATTGAGGGCTGTGGCCCTCAACAGATTAGTACAGACGAGTACGGCGTGCGTTTTCGCGAGCCAGTTTCTTCGCGTGACGTTTCACAGCGGAAGCTTTAGCGCGCTTACGTTCGGTCGTTGGTTTTTCATAAAACTCACGACGACGAACTTCAGCCAGAACACCTGCTTTCTCGCATGAACGTTTGAAGCGACGCAGTGCTACGTCGAACGGCTCGTTTTCACGTACTTTAATTACCGGCATGTAACTCTCACCTTTAATAAATTCGGTTTGCCGCTGGCATCAACGCCAGCTTATTTCAAAATGGTGCGGAATTTTACTGCAAATGCTGCTGCTTTGTAAAGCACCGATGCGATTTTGAAAGGGACTTTTATAAGGGGGAAGAGTATACACGAGGCTTCTTCCTGGGGCGAACAAAGTTTTACATCAACCCGCCCAGGCTCTACACTGCGCGGTATTGAAACGAGGTAAAACAAGTCATGCGTGTACTGGGTATTGAAACATCCTGCGATGAAACCGGCATCGCGATTTACGACGACGAAAAAGGGCTTCTGGCCAACCAACTGTATAGTCAGGTGAAATTGCACGCTGACTACGGCGGCGTCGTGCCTGAACTGGCCTCTCGTGACCACGTGCGTAAAACGGTTCCCCTGATTAAGGCGGCACTGAAAGAGGCCGGGTTAAGTGCAAAAGATATTGATGCCGTGGCCTATACTGCAGGACCGGGCCTGGTTGGCGCGCTGCTGGTCGGCGCAACGGTAGGGCGTTCGCTGGCCTTCGCGTGGGACGTTCCGGCCATTCCGGTTCACCATATGGAAGGACATCTTCTGGCTCCGATGCTGGAAGCCAATCCGCCAGCGTTCCCGTTTGTGGCGCTGCTGGTCTCCGGCGGTCATACGCAGCTGATTAGCGTAACGGGCATTGGCAAGTATGAGCTGCTGGGCGAATCGATCGACGACGCGGCCGGTGAAGCCTTCGACAAAACTGCCAAGCTGCTTGGCCTGGATTATCCTGGCGGCCCGATGCTGTCGAAAATGGCCGCGCAGGGAACGGAAGGGCGCTTTGTCTTCCCGCGTCCGATGACCGATCGTCCGGGGCTGGATTTTAGTTTCTCCGGTCTGAAAACCTTCGCGGCGAACACCATTCGCAATAACGACGACAGCGAGCAGACGCGTGCCGACATCGCCCGCGCGTTCGAAGATGCGGTGGTGGATACGCTGATGATCAAGTGCAAGCGTGCGCTGGATCAGACGGGCTTTAAGCGCCTGGTGATGGCCGGTGGCGTGAGCGCCAACCGTACGCTGCGCGCGAAGCTTGCCGAAATGATGCAAAAGCGTCGTGGGGAAGTGTTCTACGCGCGTCCGGAATTTTGTACCGATAACGGGGCGATGATCGCCTACGCCGGGATGGTGCGCCTGAACGCTGGCGCCACGGCTGACCTGAGCGTGTCCGTGCGTCCGCGCTGGCCGCTGGCGGAGCTGCCTGAGGCGTAAGTCTTTTGCCCGGTGGCGCTGCGCTTACCGGGTCTGCAAAAATCGTAGGCCGGGTCAGGCGAAGCCGCCACCCGGCAATAAACCGCACTACATCCGCAGCATCCCTTTCTCTTCCAGAAACGCAATAATCGTCGCCAGCCCGTCACCCGCCTTCAGGTTGGTAAAGGTCCACGGACGCTCGCCGCGCATGCGATTAGTGTCGCGCTCCATTACCTCCAGCGACGCCCCCACGTACGGCGCGAGGTCGGTTTTATTGATCACCAGAAAATCGGATTTGGTGATCCCCGGCCCGCCCTTGCGCGGGATTTTTTCCCCTTCGGCCACGTCGATCACGTAGATGGTGAGGTCCGCCAGCTCCGGGCTGAAGGTCGCGCTCAGGTTATCCCCGCCGCTTTCGACGAAGATCAGATCCAGATTGCCGAACTTCTCGCTCAAGGCTTCCACCGCTGCCAGGTTCATTGAGGCATCTTCGCGGATGGCGGTGTGCGGACAGCCGCCCGTTTCCACCCCTACGATGCGCTCTGGCTCAAGCGCACCCGCCTCGGTCAGGATGCGCTGATCCTCTTTGGTGTAGATATCGTTAGTCACCACCGCAAGATGATAGGTGTCGCGCATCGCCTTGCAGAGCGCTTCCAGCAGGGCGGTTTTGCCCGACCCTACCGGGCCGCCCACGCCAACGCGCAGGGGATGTTTGTAATCAGCCATATTGACTCCTCAGGAACGGAATAGTCGTGAATATTGGGTTTCGTGGCGCGCGGAGGCGATGGCGGACAGCGGCGTAGCTGCCCCCAGCGCGTCGTCGCCACGTAAAAATGCCTGTTCAAACCCAGCGGCAAAATGGTCGCTCAGGTCGATAATCAGCTGTTGTGCGGCCTGCTGCCCAAACGGCACCAGCTTGACGCCCGCCATCACCGCGCTCTCAATCCAGCTGTAGCCGAGGCTCAGCGCCAGCTCGCGCGCGCTAATGCCCCAGCGCACGCCGAGCCACGCCATACCGCCGAGCTGGCTCTGCATCAACAGCGGCAGCCATTCTGCCGGGCAGGCGGGTTCCCAGCTTTTAACCAGGCGCGTAAAGGCTGCGCCGCGGTTGCGTTCTTCCTCGCGCAGTTCGCGCGTTTCCCGACAGGCGAGCAGGTATGCCGTCCAGCGTTTTGCTGCCGCGACGTCCTGCTGCTCGCAGGCACAGTACAGGCGGATAAACAGCGGCAGGTCGACGCAGAAAAAGCTCTGCTCCATCTGCTGGATCTGCCAGCGCCTGAAGGCCTCAGCGTCCGTGATCCACCCGGCCTCGACAGCCCACTCCAGCCCCTGTGACCAGGTAAACGATCCGACCGGCAGGCTACTGCTGGAGAGCTGCATCAGGCGCAGCCGCTGGCGGGCGTGCTCCATCAGCTCATCAACGCCAGCAGGGCAGAGACGATCAGCCCGCCGCCGAAGGTTTTACGCAGGCCGTCGTGACGGCGCAGCAGCAGCCCTGCCGCGAAGCTGGCGCACAGCACCGTGGCACTGGCTAACATAAATCCGCTGGTAAAGAGCCAGAAGCTGTGGCCGGACATCTCCACGCCGTGCGCCCAGCCATGGAACATCGCCAGGGCTGGAACCGCCAGCAGCAGGCGATTTTCAGTCTTAAACATCATCACGCCGCAGACCGCCAGCGAGGCGATAATCAGCATCTCCATGCCGCTAAAGCCGCCGAGCAGGCTGCCCGCAACGGCGCCAGCAAGCATCATGCCGAGCGTTGCTAACGGCAGCAGCAGCTTGCGGCCGCTCAGGGCGGACAGCACGCCAGCCCCCGTCAGCATCAGCAGGTGATCCAGCCCGGTCAGCGGATGGAGAAAACCTGCCTGAAAGCTGTCGGTTCCGTGCCCGGGATGGGCAAGCGCCGGAACGGAAAAGGCCAGCAGAAACAGCGGTAAATACTTACGCATGATGAGTCCTTAATGTGAATGAGCGTGGGAGTGGCCATGGCTGTGGGCATCGCTGGTGTAAGCGCCCGCTTCCGGTTCAAAGGGCAGGCTGGCGAAGGTCACCTCCAGCCCGAACTGACGTAGCATGTCGTCGAGAACGTGATCGTGGTGGTAGCGCAGTTCGCCGGGCATGATTTGCAGCGGTACGTGGCGGTTGCCCAGGTGATAACAGGCGCGGGCGAGCAGGAAAGGGTCGGCGCAGCGCACCACGGAAACCGACTCCGGGGCGGCGATCACTTCGATCACTTCGCTGCCGTCGTCGGTAGTCAGCAGGTCGCCCCCGCGCAGCAACAGGCCGCGCGGCAGCATTAGCCCGGCTTCGCGACCGTCGTTCAGCGCCACGCGGGCGCGGCTTTTCACCCGCACGTCAATCGGCAGCGTGACGCTGGCGGTAATCGGGTGCGCGTGGTCCAGGCGTTGGGTTAAATAAATCATCATCACTCCTCAAAACAGAAAATAGCGTTGCGCCATCGGCAAAACTTCTGCCGGTTCGCTGGTGATCAATTCGCCGTCGACGCGAACCTCATAGGTTTGCGAGTCAACGGTGATATTCGGCTGTAAATCGTTGTGGATCATGTCGGCCTTTTTCACCGTCCGGCAGCCTTTCACCACCGCAGTGGCGCTTTGCAATCCGAGCCGCTGCGGAATGCCGCTGGCATCAGCGGCCTGCGAGACAAACGTCAGCCGCGTGGCGTGGCGTGCGGCACCAAGTGCACCAAACATCGGGCGGTAATGCACCGGCTGCGGCGTGGGGATCGAGGCGTTGATGTCGCCCATCGGCGCGCAGGCGATCATCCCGCCTTTGACGATGGTGGCCGGTTTGACGCCAAAGAAAGCGGGGGACCAGACCACCAGATCCGCCAGCTTGCCCGCCTCAATAGAACCGACCTCATGGGCGATGCCGTGGGTAAGAGCCGGATTAATGGTGTATTTGGCGACATAGCGCTTCACGCGGAAGTTGTCGTTCTCGCCTGTCTCTTCCGGCAGTGCGCCGCGCTGCACCTTCATGCGGTGCGCCACCTGCCAGGTGCGGATAATCACTTCCCCCACGCGGCCCATGGCCTGTGAATCTGACGAGGTGAGCGAGAACGCGCCGATATCGTGCAGCACGTCTTCGGCGGCGATGGTTTCCCGACGAATACGGGATTCTGCAAACGCCACGTCCTCGGCGATATCCGGGTCGAGATGGTGACAGACCATCAGCATGTCCAGGTGCTCGTCGATGGTATTCACCGTGTAGGGCAGCGTCGGGTTGGTGGAGGAGGGCAAAATATTCGGGTGCGCGCAGGCGGTGATGATATCCGGCGCATGGCCGCCGCCCGCCCCTTCGGTGTGGAAGGTGTGGATGGTGCGCCCGGCGATGGCAGCCAGCGTGTCTTCGACAAAACCGGACTCGTTCAGTGTGTCGCTGTGCAGCGCCACCTGAATATCCATCTCTTCAGCGACCTCCAGCGAGCAGTTGATTGCCGCAGGCGTCGCGCCCCAGTCTTCGTGGATCTTAAGCCCGATGGCGCCAGCCGCGATCTGCTCGCGCAGCGCGTCCGGGTTTGAACCGTTCCCTTTGCCCAGCAGGCCAATATTCACCGGCAGCGTATCGGCGGCCTGCAACATGCGGGCGATATACCACGGCCCCGGCGTGCAGGTGGTGGCGTTTGTACCTGCCGCAGGGCCGGTGCCGCCGCCGATCATGGTGGTGACGCCAGAGACCAGCGCCTCTTCCGCCTGCTGCGGACAGATCCAGTGGATGTGGGTGTCGATCCCGCCAGGGGTGACGATCTTCCCTTCGGCGGCGATCACTTCCGTTGCCGCGCCAATCGGGATCGTCACGCCGGGCTGAATGTCCGGGTTTCCGGCTTTGCCGACGGCGAAGATCCGCCCATCTTTTATGCCGATATCCGCTTTCACAATCCCCCAGTGATCGACAATCAGCGCGTTGGTGAGCACCAGATCCACGCAGTCGTCGGCGGTCATCTGCCCCTGTCCCATGCCGTCGCGGATCACTTTTCCGCCGCCGAATTTAACCTCTTCGCCGTAGATCGTGAGATCGTCTTCCACTTCGATCCACAGCTCGCTGTCGGCCAGCCGCACTTTATCCCCGGTAGTGGGGCCGAACATATCGGCATACGCCTGGCGTGAAATCTCAGCCATGTTTCACCTCGCCCATGACCTCGCCGCGAAAACCAAAAATGCGCTGCGCGCCCGTCACCTGCACCAGCGCCACTTCCCGCTTCTGGCCGGGCTCGAAGCGCACGGCAGTGCCGGCAGGGATGTTGAGTCGGTAGCCTCGGGTGGCTTCGCGATCGAATTTCAACGCCGGGTTGACCTCGTAAAAGTGGTAATGCGAGCCGACCTGGATCGGCCTGTCGCCGTGGTTTTCCACGATCACACTTCGGGTTTCGCGCCCGACGTTGAGTGCAATGTTGCCGGACTGGATCCGGTATTCGCCTGGGATCATCACGCGCTCCTTACACGATCGGATTGTGGACGGTGACGAGCTTGGATCCGTCCGGGAAGGTGGCTTCCACCTGGATATCCGGGATCATCTCCGGCACGCCCTCCATCACCTGATCGCGCGTCAGGACGTGGCGGCCGGCTTCCATCAGCGAGGCGACGGTTTCGCCATCGCGCGCGCCTTCCATAATAAAGGCGCTGATCAGCGCGACCGATTCCGGGTAGTTGAGCTTTACCCCGCGCGCGAGGCGGCGTTCGGCAACCAGCGCGGCGGTGAACAGCAACAGCTTGTCTTTTTCTCTGGGAGTCAGTTCCATAGCGTTTCTCTTATGTCTGCCAGATACGCGGCGAACAGGCGGTTTTGGGGGTTAAAAGCGGGCGAAGCGACTGCCAGATATCGCGCATCACCCGCTGGCAAATGAGGTTGTCGTGGGAGAGAAAACGCACCGACAGCAGGTCGTCGGTGAGCGTCGCCCCGCCAAAGTTTTCCAGCGGGGCGAGCCGCTCGCGCACTGTATCAAGATGAGCTTCCCGGGCCGGGTAGAACAGCAGCGTGCCGACCCACGGATGGCCTGCGACGGGCGACAGATCGCCATCGTTAAGATGCAGTCGCTCAATCAAACGCGGCTCGCCATCCACCCACACCTCAAGGCGGCTCTCCAGCGTGCCGTGGCTGAAGGTTTCGTTTATCACCGGACGGCCCAGACAGTACAGCTCCCACGCCAGCAGCGTGCTGGTGGCCTTAAGGTGGAAGACGGAACGCAGCGCGGCGTTAGCGCCGGGGAAAATTATGGTGTCCTGCGGCAGCCACTCCAGCGTGGCCTCTTCGTCGAGGTAAAAATGCTGATTCAGACAGGCCAGCGGGCCGCTGCTGCGATAGAACTTGCTGGCGCCGGGCATGGTGATGAGGGCATGGCTTTTGGCGTCGAGCCGCACGGAAATATCCAGCGTATCCCCGCCCACAATCCCGCCTGGTGGATGCAGCAGGTAAAGGTGACAGGTTTCCCCTTCGGGATAAAACGGGCGCTGAACGGTGAGCGGCCCGGTGTGACGCGCGGAATGGAGGAGGGTTTTCTCAGGGGTATAACAAAACTGGAGGGCAAGCGTGGCCTGCCAGCCTTTGTATGAATTATCAGTGACCTGAGTTGCTAACATGGTGCTTCCATTTCCACACTATCGGGGTACGTTTCAGTATGCCCTGGCGGAAATGAAGGCTGTCATATGAGTCGCTTATGGATAAAAAACCGGCTCATGTGAGCCGGTTTCAGTAATGTAGGCCGGGTAAGCGCAGCGTCACCCGGCAAGAAAGGCTAGCGATAATCCTCTGCATCCACATCATACCCCGACGGCTCCCAGCGGATCGCCAGCAGCGATACCAGGCCGATAAACGGCGCCAGCGCAATCACCCAGAACACGGCGGTATCCAGCGACGCGACCAGTAGCGGGAACAGAAACAGTGACAGCGTTGAACTGCTGCGCATCAGCGTCTGGTTAAGCCCCACGCCCACGCCGCGCAGCGAGGTCGGGTAGCTCAAGGAGGCAAACGTCATGGTATGCGCACCCGGACCAAAACCCTGGCCAAACAGGAACAGCGCCAGCATCGCGACGGCGACCACGCCTTCCGTGGCCCCGTCAGGGCGGCCAATCAGCGCCAGACCGAGCAGCGCCACCAGCTGGCAGGCGTAACCCGCCAGTGACATTCGCCACGCGCCGAAGCGCGGAACATAGCGCACTGCCAGCAGCCCGCCGACAAACGCAAACAGCAGGTTAAGCGCCAGCGAGATCAGAATGGTGGTCAGCATCGACTGCACAAAGAAGCTGGAAATGATCACCGGCAGGCCAAAGGCTACGGCGTTATAGGCGAACGAGGAGACAACCGACAGCAGCGTGGCGAGCGTGGTACGCCGCAGGTAGATACCGCGGAACAGATTCAGGTAGTTCGACCATTTTGCCTTATTGACCACCGGCGCGGGCTGGTCAAGCGCATCCTGCGGCACGTGGGCATTAATGTTGTACGACTGCCGCAGGATGGACGCCGCCTCCTTCAGATTGCCCTGATTCGCCGCCCAGACCGGGGATTCGCTCATATAGCGGCTGCGGATGGCGATAATCACCAGCGCGGGCACCGCGCCGAAGCCAAGGATCAGACGCCAGAGCCAGTCGCTGTGGCCTTCCGGCAGCACGGCGTAGAAGAAGAGCACCAGAAGATAAGAGATGCTGATGGCCGCATACCAGGTGGGGCACCACATTGCCACGCTGGAGGCTTTATTCCCCGGGCCTTTCAGCCTGGCGAACTCGCTGAGAAACGCCATCGCCACGGGAAGGTCGATCCCGACGCCAAGACCCATCACAAAGCGTGCGCCCGCCAGCACATATTCGTTCGGAGCCAGCGCACAGGCGATGGCGGCGACGACAAAGAACACCATGTCGGCCATAAAGACGCGGTAGCGCCCGATTTTATCCGTAAGATAGCCGCCGAGCAGCGCCCCGACAATGGCACCAAAGGTAATGGCTGAAGCCACCATGCCGGTACCAGCGGGCGTCAGGTTAAATTCGCGGGTGATGTCTTTGATGCCGAAT
This sequence comes from Enterobacter sp. DSM 30060, assembly GCF_013375955.1. Lineage (NCBI taxonomy): Bacteria > Pseudomonadati > Pseudomonadota > Gammaproteobacteria > Enterobacterales > Enterobacteriaceae > Enterobacter > Enterobacter sp. DSM 30060. The sequence goes on along the minus strand of NZ_CP056118.1, from coordinate 985,401 downwards.
GCCAGCGCGCCGAGATCGTAGGCATCGAGAAAAATTCCCCCGAGCGCGATACCGACCACGATGCGGGCATTGGCCCGGCCCTGAGAGCCGTCATTAACGAGACGTGAAACGTCCGATGCGCTGCGTACCCACTTGATGTCGCCATCCGGGGTGTTTCCTGCCGTTGGGAGGGGAGTTGTGTCTGTGATTTCTGCCATTTTCTTTTATGTGGTTGTGTTGTGTACCTAACAGTTACCACAGGCAGAAGGGGACAAAAATCACATTTGGTTATAAGGCATAACGAACGGTTTACTGAGCGTCTTTCTTTTTACGCTTGAGCTTCGTCCAGATTTTGGTTTCCTGGCGACGCCACAGGCGCTGAATGTTGTCATGATGACGCAGCAGGATCAGGCACGAGAGCATCGATACCGGGAAGGTAAACTGCGGTTTGAACCACCAGACATAAAACGGAGCGATCAGCGCGCTGACGATGGCGCCCAGCGATGAATAGCCGCTCAGCAGGATGGTCAGCAGCCAGGTGCCCGCCATCACGCCAGTGAGATCCCAGCCGATCGGCGCAATCGCGCCAAACGCGGTTGCAACGCCTTTACCGCCTTTAAAACCAAAGAAAACGGGCCAGATATGGCCGACGCAGGCGGCGATAGCAATCAGACCCAGCCAGAAGGGTGTGACGCCCAGCGCATACGCACCCCAGACGGGGAGCATTCCTTTCAGAACATCAAAAATCAAAACCGCTACGGCTGCTCCCTTGCCGCCAATTCGTAGTACATTGGTCGCCCCCGGATTCCCGGAACCACTTTCACGCGGGTCAGGCAACCCGGCGATGCGGCAGACCAGAATGGCGCTGGAGATTGAGCCGCAAAGGTAGGCGAGGATAATCATTCCAGGCGCGATTGCACTCATAACGCTGTTCCGTTTTGAAAATGTATCTGTATTCTCAGCATCTGTGGATAATACGCATAATTCGCCGGAAGTGGTATCCGGTTTAGCCAAAAAGCAGGCAGGTCGTGATGGATATTGTATTTATAGAGCAACTTTCGGTAATCACCACAATTGGTGTTTACGACTGGGAACAGACCATCGAGCAGAAACTGGTGTTCGATATCGAAATGGGCTGGGATAACCGCAAGTCAGCAAAAAGCGATGATGTGAATGACTGTCTGAGCTACGCCGACATCAGTGAAGCGGTCATCGGCCACGTGGAAGGACAACGTTTTGCGCTGGTGGAACGCGTGGCGGAAGAGGTAGCGGACCTGCTACTGAGCAAATTTAACTCCCCGTGGGTGCGCATCAAACTAAGCAAGCCGGGAGCGGTGGCGCGCGCCGCCAATGTGGGCGTGATTATCGAGCGTGGCACAAATCTGAAAGGAAAGATTTAACGTCATAATTGCTAAACCATTTTAGGTTATATCGGTCTTAAAGCTGTATCTTTCACGGTTGTCCGCGTGGGACACCGTTTTTTTATATCTTTTTAGGGGTTTATAGATGAGCGATATGCACTCGCTGCTGGTGGCGGCAATTCTGGGTGTGGTCGAAGGATTGACGGAGTTTTTGCCGGTGTCCAGTACGGGCCATATGATTATCGTTGGCCATCTCCTGGGCTTTGAAGGCGATACCGCAAAGACGTTTGAGGTGGTGATTCAGCTGGGCTCTATTCTGGCGGTGGTCGTCATGTTCTGGCGTCGTCTGTTTGGTCTGATCGGCATCCACTTCGGGCGTTTACCGCAGCGTGAAGGAGAGGGCAAGGGGCGCCTGACGCTGATTCATATTCTGCTGGGGATGATCCCGGCGGTGGTGCTGGGGCTGGTGTTCCACGACACCATAAAATCGCTTTTCAACCCGATTAACGTGATGTACGCGCTGGTTGTCGGCGGCTTCCTGCTGATTGCCGCCGAAGTGCTGAAGCCAAAAACCCCGCGTGCAGAAGGTCTGGACGATATGACGTATCGCCAGGCGTTTATGATTGGCTGCTTCCAGTGTCTGGCGCTGTGGCCGGGCTTCTCCCGTTCAGGGGCAACCATTTCCGGCGGGATGCTGATGGGCGTGAGCCGTTACGCGGCGTCTGAGTTCTCGTTCCTGCTGGCGGTACCGATGATGATGGGCGCCACCGCACTGGATCTCTACAAAAGCATCGGCTTCCTGACCGTAGGCGACATTCCGATGTTCGCCGTGGGCTTTATCACCGCCTTTATCGTGGCGCTGATTGCCATCAAAACCTTCCTGCAACTGATTAAGCGTATCTCGTTTATTCCGTTCGCGATCTACCGCTTTATCGTCGCGGCTGCCGTGTACGTGGTCTTCTTCTGATGACCGACCGCCCTCAGTCTTTCGGCTGAGGGCAACGTTTTTCCTTCCACGCCGCAACCGCATCAATCCGCCGTTTCGTCAGCTCTTCGCGGATCTCCGGGCCTTTAAACCCTGCCTCCACCACCTCTTTCGTTGGCACCGCTTTTGCGATTTCCCACGCCTCGCGCAGCAAACGACCCTGCGGATAATCGGACGCTTCAAACCCGGTACGGCCGCGCACGTCCGCTTCGCTGGTCAGCGCAATTTGCTCCACGCGCTGCGGCTTGCGCCAGGCGTCGATGTTATCGAACAGCCTGACGATGGTGGCGGGTTTCAGGATCGGGAAGGTGTGGATCAGGTCGTGGAACTCGGCGACCAGTTTTGCCAGATCGCGAATGTCATTCGGCACGCGCAGGCGCTGGCAAAGCCCTTCAACCAGCTTTACGCCAGCCGGACCGTGCCCGTGGTGGCGTGGCCACAACTCCTTTGGCGTTAACCCCTTGCCGAGGTCATGGCAGAGGGTGGAAAAGCGCACGTCCACTTCAGGGCTGAGCATAGCGGCCATGCTCAGCGTCATCAGGGTGTGAATGCCGGTATCAATTTCCGGGTGCCATTTCGCCGGGGCGGGCACGCCAAACAGCGCGTCTATTTCCGGGAACAGCACTTTCAGCGCCCCGCAGTCGCGCAGAACCTGGAAAAAGACCTGTGGGTTGCGGGTGGTCAGGGCGTTTTCGGTCTCTTTCCAGACGCGTTCTGGCGTCAGGTGTTCCAGCTCGCCCGCGTCGGTCATGGCCGTCATCAGCGCCATCGTCTCGTCGGCGATACGGAAGCTCAGATGGGCATAACGGGCGGCAAAACGCGCCACGCGCAGTACGCGAAGCGGATCTTCAGAAAAGGCGGGGGAAATATGGCGTAAAAGACGATCGCGCAGATCGTTCTGGCCGCCGTAGGCGTCGATGATATGTCCGTTTTCGTCCTGCGCCAGGGCGTTAATGGTGAGATCGCGGCGCAGTAAGTCCTGCTCCAGCGTGACATCCGGCGCGGCATAGCAGGTGAAGCCGGTATAACCGGAACCCGATTTCCGTTCGGTACGCGCCAGGGCGTACTCTTCGCGGCTTTTCGGATGGAGGAACACAGGAAAATCGCGGCCTACCTGCTGGTAGCCCGCGTCAATCATCGCTTCGGGCGTGGCACCGACCACGACCCAATCTTTATCTTTGACCGGCAGACCTAATAACGCATCACGTACCGCACCACCGACCAGATAACTCTTCACGCCAACACTCCCGTTTTCTCTTTTCGCAAGATGATACGTAAGTGTGGCAGAGAAGACGAGTTAGTTCATCCAGCGGTCTTTACGTTTACGGCTTGGGATAAGGTGAGGAAGCACCAGACCCAGCACCAGACCGACGCCCAGTACGCCGCCGCCATACATAAACCACTGCATGATGATGGTGCGTTGTTTGTCATCCAGCTGTAGATTAGCGGCGTTTACTTTCTTCTGTGCGACGATCAGCTCGTTTTTCAGCTTCTGATTTTCGTCTTTCAGACCGGCGATCACGCTGTCGCTTTGCGCCACTTTCTGCTGCATCTCTGCGGTGCGCTGGTTCCAGGTACCGTCAATGTTGTTCAGCTTATCGGTCAGGGTTTTCACCTGATTTTCCAGATCCGGCACGCGGGTGCGCAGGCTTGGCACTGTGCTTAGCTCTTTCAGCGGGATCCATGAGGTGCGGCCAGAGCTGTCACGAACCTGACCGTAATTGGTGTCTGCGTTAGTTTGCAGCAGAGTCACTTCCTCGCCGGCATTTACCGTACCCACGAGGCGATAATTGTCTCCAGGGCCGCTGCGTACCCAGGTATTCAGTTCATCAGAAACGTAACGTTTCTCTTCAGCGTGGACCGCGGTTGCGGCGCTAAAAGCGAGTAAAGTAAGTCCAATCAGGCGTAATTTAAGCATATCAGTCGTTATTTTCATAAAAAGTGGAACGATAGTAGTGGTATCAGTGTCGCTACGCAAAGGATTCATCATCAATCGGAATCATCTGTGTCATGATTTCCACCGCTTTAAACTTTTACGCCCGTCAAATTGCTCATTGCGTGGCAATTTGGCGCAAAATACTATGTACTGACAAACAAATGGCGAGGAAGTTCGCCTTCATCGACGCGTCTGTGACGCACGCAAAAGTACAAGGCTATGGCACAAGAGATCGAATTAAAGTTTATCGTCGAAAAAGACAGCGCTGACGCGCTCCGCCAGCATCTGAATACGCTGTCCGGCGAGCACCATGAACCCGTACAGCTGCTCAACATCTATTACGAAACGCCGGACAACTGGCTGCGCAACCACGATATGGGCCTGCGCATCCGTGGTGCGAACGGGCGCTACGAGATGACGATGAAAATCGCCGGTCGCGTGGTGGGCGGTTTGCACCAGCGTCCGGAATACAATATCGACATCAGTAAGCCAGAACTTGAGCTGGATCGTTTTCCGGCGGAAGTGTGGCCGGAAGGGACGCTGCCCGCAACGCTGTCGGCAGAGGCGCAACCGCTGTTCAGCACCGATTTCTGGCGCGAGAAATGGCTGGTGACGGAAGGCAAGAGCCGTATTGAGATCGCGTTTGATCGGGGTGAAATTAAGGCTGGTGAAGAGCAGGAGCCGATCTGCGAGCTGGAGCTTGAACTGCTGGAAGGCGACGCGAGCGACGTGCTGAAGCTGGCGCACAAGCTGGTGAACCAGCCTGGCCTGCGTCAGGGCAGCCTGAGTAAAGCGGCGCGCGGCTATCACCTGGCCGCCGGGAATGCGCCACGCGTGCTGCGAGAAACCCCGATTCTGCGCGTTGTGCCGAAAGCCTCCGTTGAGCAGGGCATGGAAGCGGCGCTGGAGCTGGCGCTCTCTCAGTGGCAGTACCACGAGGAGCTGTGGGCGCGTAACGTGAAAAATGCCAAAAAACAGGTGCTCGCTGCTATGGGTCTGGTGCGTCACACCCTGGCGTTGTTCGGCGGTATTGTACCGCGTAAAGCCAGCGCTCACTTACGTGATCTGCTCACTCAAACCGAAACGCTGATGCTTTCTGACGTGTCGGCACAAACGGCGATCTACAGCCCGCAAAACGCCAGCGCGAAACTGGCGTTGACCGAATTTCTGGTGACGCGCGGCTGGCGCATTTTCCTCGATGCGAAAGGGCAGACTAAAATCGCGGAAAACTTCAAACGTTTTGCGGATATCCACCTCTCCCGTCACGCGGCCGAGCTGCGAACCACCTTCGCGCATCCGCTGGGCGACCAGTATGGCGATCAGCTTCCCCGCCTGGCGCGTAACATCGACAGCATGTTGCTGCTGTCAGGTGCGTATGAGGGCGTGAAGGCGCAGGCCTGGCTGGAGAACTGGCAGGGGCTTAAGCATGCCATCGAGACCCGTCAGCAGATTGAGATCGAGCATTTCCGCAACGAGGCCATTTCGCAGGATCCGTACTGGCTGCACAGCGGAAAACGTTAATTCTGGCAAGGAACCCCTGATATGCCGCTTTCTTCGCAGTTACAGCAGCACTGGCAGACCGTTTGTGAACGCCTGCCTGAGTCGTTACCCGCGTCATCGTTAAGCGAGCAGGCGAAAAGCGTGCTCACGTTCAGTGATTTTGTGCAGGAGAGCGTCAGCGCTAACCCGGACTGGCTGGCAGCGCTGGAAAGCGCGCCGCCGCAGGCTGACGAGTGGCGGCATTATGCTGGCTGGCTGCAAACCGCGCTGGCAGAGGTGGCAGATGAACCCACGCTGATGCGCGTTCTGCGTCAGTTCCGCCGCCGGGTGATGGTACGCATTGCCTGGGCGCAGGCGCTGGAGCTGGTGAGTGAAGAGAGCACCTTGCAGCAGTTGAGCGAGCTGGCGCAGACGCTGATCGTCGCCGCTCGGGACTGGCTCTACGCCGCCTGCTGTAAAGAGTGGGGCACGCCGTGCAGCGAAGACGGGGTTCCGCAACCGCTGTTGATACTGGGGATGGGCAAGCTGGGCGGCTGCGAGCTCAATTTCTCCTCAGACATCGATCTGATTTTTGCCTGGCCGGAAAACGGCTCCACGCGCGGCGGTCGTCGCGAGCTGGACAACGCCCAGTTCTTTACCCGCCTGGGGCAACGGCTGATTAAGGCGCTGGATCAGCCCACCCAGGATGGTTTTGTCTACCGCGTGGATATGCGTCTGCGTCCGTTTGGCGACAGCGGGCCACTGGTGCTGAGCTTTGCTGCGCTGGAAGATTATTACCAGGAGCAGGGTCGCGACTGGGAGCGTTACGCGATGGTCAAAGCGCGGATCATGGGCGACAGTGACGATGCCTACGCCAACGAGCTGCGCGCCATGCTGCGCCCGTTCGTGTTCCGCCGCTACATTGACTTCAGCGTGATCCAGTCCCTGCGAAATATGAAAGGGATGATTGCCCGCGAGGTGCGTCGCCGTGGCCTGAAGGACAACATCAAGCTCGGCGCGGGCGGTATTCGTGAGATCGAATTTATCGTCCAGGTCTTCCAGCTGATACGCGGCGGGCGTGAACCTTCTCTGCAATCCCGCTCGCTGTTGCCGACGCTCAGCGCTATCGATCAGCTGCATCTGCTGCCGGAAGGCGACGCGCAAACGCTGCGTGACGCTTATCTCTTCCTGCGTCGTCTGGAAAATCTGCTGCAAAGTATCAACGACGAACAGACCCAGACGTTACCGGGCGATGAGCTGAACCGGGCGCGTCTGGCCTGGGGGATGCGGGTGGATGACTGGGCGGCGCTGACGGAACGGCTGGAAGCGCATATGGCGGGCGTGCGCCGCATCTTTAACGATCTGATCGGCGACGACGAAAGTGAATCGCAGGACGATGCGCTCTCCGAGCACTGGCGCGAACTGTGGCAGGACGCGCTTCAGGAAGATGACACCACGCCGGTGCTGGCGCACTTAAGCGACGATGCCCGCCATCGCGTGGTGGCGTTAATCGCCGACTTCCGCCTCGAACTGAACAAACGCGCCATTGGCCCGCGCGGTCGTCAGGTGCTGGATCATCTGATGCCGCATCTGCTGAGCGATGTCTGCTCCCGCGAGGATGCGCCGGTGCCGCTGTCGCGCATGATGCCGCTCCTGAGCGGGATCGTCACGCGTACCACCTACCTTGAACTGTTAAGTGAGTTTCCCGGCGCGCTGAAGCATCTGATTTCCCTTTGCGCCGCCTCCCCGATGGTGGCGAACAAGCTGGCGCGTTATCCGCTGCTGCTCGACGAACTGCTCGACCCGAATACGCTCTATCAGCCGACGGCGACGGATGCTTACCGCGACGAGCTGCGTCAGTATCTGCTGCGCGTGCCGGAAGAGGACGAAGAGCAACAGCTTGAGGCGCTGCGTCAGTTTAAGCAGGCACAGATGTTGCGCGTGGCGGCGGCAGATATCGCCGGTACCCTGCCGGTAATGAAAGTGAGCGATCACTTAACCTGGCTGGCGGAAGCGATCATCGACGCGGTGGTCCACCAGGCGTGGGTGCAGATGGTGGCCCGCTACGGGCAGCCGAAGCACCTTGCTGACCGTGAAGGCCGCGGTTTTGCGGTGGTGGGTTACGGCAAGCTGGGCGGCTGGGAGCTGGGCTACAGCTCCGATCTGGATCTGATTTTCCTCCACGACTGTCCGGTTGACGTGATGACCGACGGCGAGCGCGAAATCGACGGGCGGCAGTTCTACCTGCGCCTGGCCCAGCGCATCATGCACCTGTTCAGCACTCGCACCTCATCCGGCATTCTGTATGAAGTGGATGCGCGTCTGCGCCCGTCCGGCGCGGCAGGCATGCTGGTTACCTCGACGGAGGCTTTCGCCGACTATCAGAAGAACGAAGCCTGGACGTGGGAGCATCAGGCGCTGGTGCGCGCCCGCGTGGTATACGGCGATCCGCAGCTCAAAACGCAGTTCGATGCGATCCGCAAGGCGGTCATGACGACCCCGCGCGAGGGCAGTACGCTGCAAACCGAAGTGCGGGAAATGCGGGAGAAGATGCGCGCGCACCTTGGCAACAAACATCGCGATCGCTTTGATATTAAAGCCGATGAAGGCGGCATTACCGATATCGAGTTTATCACTCAGTACCTGGTGCTGCTGCACGCGCACGATAAGCCGAAGCTGACCCGCTGGTCGGATAACGTGCGCATACTGGAACTGCTGGCGCAGAACGACATTATGGATGAGCAGGAGGCGCAGGCATTAACCCGCGCCTACACCACGCTGCGTGATGAGTTGCACCATCTGGCCTTACAGGAACAGCCGGGCCATGTGGCGCAGGACGGTTTCACCGATGAACGCGCGCAGGTGACCGCAAGCTGGCAGAAGTGGCTGGTGGAACCGTGCGTAACAAAACAAGTGTGATATTATCGCGCGCAAATTGTGAATCTTTCTGGAGTCAGGAATGAAAGTAACACTGCCAGAGTTTGAACGTGCTGGAGTTATGGTTGTCGGGGATGTGATGCTGGATCGCTACTGGTATGGGCCGACCAGCCGTATCTCTCCGGAAGCGCCGGTGCCGGTAGTTAAGGTCGACACCATTGAAGAACGTCCAGGCGGCGCGGCAAACGTGGCGATGAACATAGCCTCGCTGGGCGCGCATTCGCGTCTGGTGGGCCTGACCGGCATTGACGATGCGGCGCGTGCGCTGAGCCAGTCGCTGGCGGACGTGAACGTGAAGTGCGACTTCGTTTCTGTTCCGACCCACCCAACCATCACCAAGCTGCGCGTGCTGTCGCGTAACCAGCAGCTGATCCGCCTCGACTTTGAGGAAGGGTTCGAAGGCGTTGATCCTGAGCCGCTGCACGAGCGCATTAGCCAGGCGCTGGGCAATATCGGCGCGCTGGTGCTGTCTGATTATGCCAAAGGTGCGCTGGCGAGCGTGCAGACCATGATCCAGCTGGCGCGCAAAGCCAGCGTTCCGGTGCTGATCGACCCGAAAGGCACCGATTTTGAGCGCTATCGCGGCGCAACCCTCCTGACGCCCAACCTCTCTGAGTTTGAAGCGGTGGCGGGCAAGTGCAAAACTGAAGAAGAGCTGGTTGAGCGCGGCATGAAAATCATCGCTGATTTCGAGCTGTCTGCGCTGCTGGTGACCCGTTCAGAACAGGGCATGACGCTGCTGCAACCGGGCAAGGCGCCGCTGCATATGCCAACCCAGGCGCAGGAAGTGTACGACGTGACCGGTGCCGGTGATACGGTGATCGGCGTGCTGGCGGCGACGCTGGCGGCGGGTAACACTCTGGAAGAAGCGTGCTACTTCGCGAACGCCGCGGCGGGCGTGGTCGTCGGTAAACTCGGAACCTCCACCGTTTCGCCAATCGAGCTGGAAAATGCGGTGCGTGGGCGTGCGGATACCGGCTTTGGCGTCATGACCGAAGACGAGCTGAAAGTGGCCGTTGCCGCCGCGCGCAAACGCGGTGAAAAAGTGGTGATGACGAACGGCGTGTTCGACATCCTGCATGCGGGTCATGTCTCGTATCTGGCGAATGCGCGCAAGCTGGGCGACCGCCTGATTGTGGCGGTCAACAGCGATGCCTCAACCAAACGTCTGAAGGGTGAAACGCGTCCGGTGAACCCGCTGGAGCAGCGCATGATAGTGCTCGGCGCGCTGGAAGCGGTGGACTGGGTGGTCTCATTTGAAGAAGACACCCCGCAGCGCCTGATTGCCGGAATTCTGCCTGACCTGCTGGTGAAGGGCGGTGATTACAAGCCAGAGCAAATCGCAGGTAGCGAAGAGGTCTGGGCGAATGGCGGTGAAGTGATGGTGCTCAACTTTGAGGACGGGTGTTCAACCACTAACATCATTAAGAAGATCCAGAAAGACAGTCAGTAAAAAACGGGCCAGTTGGCCCGTTTTTTTATGTCGGGTGGCGGCTGCGCCTTACCCGACCTACGCGTTCATGTAGGCCCGGTAAGGCGTAGCCGCCACCGGGCACAACAGGCCGCACTATGCCTGGTCATCCACCGGTGGAATAGCTGGCGCTGGCTTCACCTCTTCCGGCGCATTGCGGCTCTCCAGCTCGCTCAGACGCTGTTCCAGCAGCGCCAGCTTCTCGCGGGTGCGCAGCAGCACCTGCGTCTGCACGTCAAACTCTTCGCGGCTGACTAAATCAAGGCGAACCAACTGTGCCTGCAACGTCTGGCGGATTTTCTTCTCAACGTCATCACCAAACTCACGAATACCTTTCGGCATGGACTCATGAACCTGACGCGCGATCTGCTCAATTTTTTTTGGGTCAATCATTGTCGTTTCCCTTGATGAAAAGGTGTTAGTGCCTATTGTAGCGCGTCATGCCGCGGGTTAAACAAAATTGTTTGAAGCTTATGCATTGCCCAGGGTAATCAATAGCGTTATAGTTATCTCGCTTATTCTCAGGGCGGGGCGAAATTCCCCACCGGCGGTAAATCAGCTTAACGCTGAAAGCCCGCGAGCGCTTTGGGTGAATTCTCAAAGGTCAGCAGATCCGGTGTAATTCCGGGGCCGACGGTTAGAGTCCGGATGGGAGAGAGTAACGATCCAGTCGGGCAAGGCCCGCTCACGTTATTTTTTTGCCGCTTGTACGGCGCTCCTAAGACTGCCCTGATTCTGGTAACCATAAAGTTAATGAGGTTTTTTTACCATGAATCAGACGCTACTTTCCTCTTTTGGCACTTCAACTCAACGTGTTGAACATGCACTGGATGCACTGCGCGAAGGCCGCGGTGTGATGGTGCTTGACGATGAAAACCGTGAAAACGAAGGCGACATGATTTTTGCCGCCGAGAACATGACCGTTGAGCAGATGGCGCTGACCATCCGTCACGGTAGCGGCATCGTATGCCTGTGCATCACCGAAGACCGTCGCCAGCAGCTTGATCTGCCGATGATGGTTGAAAACAACACTAGCGCCTTTGGTACCGGCTTCACCGTGACCATTGAAGCGGCACATGGCGTCACCACCGGGGTGTCGGCGGCTGACCGCCTGACTACCGTGCGTGCAGCGATTGCTGATGGTGCAAAACCCTCCGATCTGCACCGCCCTGGTCATGTCTTCCCGCTGCGCGCGCAGCCGGGCGGCGTGCTGACCCGTGGTGGTCATACCGAAGCGACCATCGATCTGGTGACGCTGGCTGGCTTCAAACCCGCAGGCGTGCTGTGCGAACTGACCAACGATGATGGCACCATGGCGCGCGCGCCGGAGTGCATCACCTTTGCGCGTCTGCACAATATGCCAGTGGTGACGATTGAAGACCTGGTTGAATACCGCCGGGCGCATGAGCGTAAAGCCAGCTGAACATGCTGATGTGAAAAAGCCGGGGAAACCCGGCTTTTTTGTTTCTAGTGGTAGTTAATTTTGAACAGTACCACGGTTTCAAACGGCCCGGACTGAATCGCTTTTCCTTCATCCCGCGAAAGTTCAGCCGTGTAGTTTTGCTCAAGATTCATCATATCGCCCGTAAAATCGGCGTATTCCTTGTACTGGTTGAATGTGTAAGGCTCCGTTCCGTTAAGAATACGCAGCTTTAACCCATTCCCTATCAGTACCGCGGTGTCGTCTGCGCTGAGCGTTTCGGTTGTGTAAAATGACGAGTCCATCTTAAATCCGTCCGAGCACTGGGCATCCTGCACTTTGGTGGTTCGAATTGAAAACGTGCGAATACGCTTCTGCTGATTCACAATGTCGCGCGCACTGAAGGTGCCGAAGTCGATCTCCTGATTCTCAGGGTAAATGCTAAACGTCGCCCCGCAATCAAGGACCGTAATGTTTTGCAGCCCGTTGATGTGATACTTCAGGTTCTTCGCGTCGGCCATCTGATTAACGCCACCCTTACCGTCAAATTGCACAACGATGTAATCGCTGAGCGAACTGACATAGCCATGCGGCGGCACAGCCTTTATTCTCACGAAAAGTCGTAATCGGGCGACGAACGTGCGCGAAATATGGATATCATCCGGATTACCAGAGCAAATGCGATTCTCCCACCCCATCTGGCGGATTTGAGCAGGGGTGTAAATAGTGATGTTATTGTTGTCCAGACACTGGCGGGTATCCACGCCGTTGGGCTGACCTGTAGCATCGTAATCTATACCTTCATAGGTGACGCCCAGCTCATAATAGGGATCGGTTGCGGCAGGATAAGGATTTACCCAGGCAAAGACATCTTCCGGCTTAAAATTGCTCGAGACGTTGTTATCACACGTCACCGGAATCTTAATGTCATCAGACTCCCATATTTTTTGGCCAATTTGGGCGTTGCTGGGTATGGCAAAGGGGGAGATCGTTTTTGTCTCCTCGACGGAACCGCCAGAGCCACCCAGATAACAGTTAAGCGCCATCGCATCTTCCAAAGGTAGCGCTGAAAGCAGCAATGTAAGCAGGACACTAGCGAGCTTTCGCATCTTTATCGATTTTCCGTTCGGTAAGTTTACATTGCGCCGTTCCGGTGCACTGCACGTCGACTTTTTTCAGGGCACCGTAATCGTCGATATAGCCGATGCTGTAATAACTACCGTGGTAATCGCCGGTAGACGCGGTTGCCGTGGCGAAAGGCGCAATCATCAGACTGTCAAAACCCGGCAGCATGGTTTTAGCATTTTTGCTCAGCCACGCCAGCGTGATGTAGTACGGCGTAGGGTTGTGGACCGTGAGCCCATCCGCGTTGGCGGAAATTTCCATTCGCATTTCAGTCAGTTCGCCGGATTTTTTGCTAATCGCTTCTGGACGCCAGAACAGCTTAATTCGGCTCTGCATTGCTACCTGCATCACGCTGCGCTCCTCGCTGGCGCTGGTGTTTTTTGGCGGTACTTCACGCAGGTTGAAATAAAACAGCGATTCCCTGTCTCCTGGCAGCTGGCGAGTAGCGGCTTGTTTAACAATCCTTATCTGCGACGAGGTGCCCGCTTCGATACGTTGAATGGGGGGAAGCGCCATAAAGTGCGTATCTTCTTTTTGTCCCTTTTCATCTTCAATCCAGGAGAGCGCCAGATAAGGCAGCACCTTGCTCTGGTTGTCCACTTTCAGGCTGCTGGCCTTGTCGCTTTCTGGAAAAACAATGCGCGTGCGGTCCAGATTAATGGCTGCGTGGGTAGCAAATGCTGTGCTGGTTAGCATCAGGCACAGGCTTTTAAACGGCGTTAATTTCATGATGATTTCTTACTGACACGGCAGTATCAACTGCATACTGTTTTCTAAGTGAGAAGGTAACGAGAAGCGACACTGTTGGTTGTCGCCCCATGTCACGCGAAACTGCTGTTCTGGCTCAACGGCGGCCAGCCAGACGCGGCCTTCATCGGCCACCATCCCAACCTGCAAATCGCTTTCTTCCAGGCGAACAATCGCCCCGAGAGGTGGCGCTCCTGATGACATTCGCAGAACGCCTGTCACGTCCTTACCTGCGCGCGTGGCAATCTGACGATAACCAATGGCTCCCTCAGTCCAGGTTGAGGTCACGACGCGGTTGTCTACGTCCACGCCATCAGGGAGGTTGTTCAGATTGACCTGCACGCTGGAGGGAGAATAGCTGGAGAATGACGGTAAAACGCCGATGCCAAAACGGTTGGTCTCATCTCGCGACATGTTCAGCGGGATATTGCCTACCCCGTCGGTGCTGACCATCACACGAGGTTCATTACCGTAGCTTCGCCGGTGCAGCGCGGCGCCTTTCGCCGTTGAGGTGAAGGAACCACTCCAGCTCGCGCTGAGGGAGTTATATTCGTCAGCTTTATAGCTGCCTGAGAGATTGAGATCGCCGTACGTAGAATAATGCTGATAATTCCCGCTGACCTGCGCGCCGGAATCTGGCTTTCCGCTCTCCGCGCCTGCGGAAACGCCCCAGGTATTATTGCGATCCGACGTGTCATACCACGACACGTTATGACTCAGCGTGTCGCTGTTACGCAGGTCATAGTTAAGACGATGATCGGGATCGAGCGGTACGCTGAGCGAGAGATAGAACTGAGTATCGTCACTTTCGTCTTCCTCATCGTAATGCGTTTTACTCCAGGACAGGGTTACGCCGAGGTTCTTCCAGCGGCCCATATCAAAGTTGTAGCCCGCCGTGATGCTGCCGGTCGTGGAAGGTGAATCATTCCACCATGTCTGACGCAGCATGTTGACGTACAGGTTCAGGGATAACGCTGAAATGTACTGGCTTGCCGTCACGCTCAGGGTTTGTTTCTCCGACTGGCGGTCACCGTCGTCATAATCAAGGTAGCGGGCGTAGCTCAAAAACTGGGGGTCTGAGTAGCGGTAGCTGGCAAGCGTAAGCTGACTGCCGGTGGTATCGAAACGCTTGCTGTAGTTAATGCGATAGCTGTAACCCGTCTGACTGCGCTGGTGTGGCAGCTGGCTGGTGGCCTGCGTGACGTCAAAAGAGAGCGCCCCCAGCCAGGCCATATTCTGGCCGATCCCGGCAGCGACGGAACGATAACCGTCGCCATCAGTCAGCGTGCCGCCATACAGGGAGGTGTGTGACAGCATGCCCCAGGAAAATTCGCCGCTCATGAAGGCGTTATCTTCAACGTCATGGGAGGCACCCTGGCGCGCTTTACCCGCCGCGAACTTGTAGCGAACCTGACCCTTGCGCGTTAAAAACGGCACGGACTCGGCAGAGACCTGGAAGGTGCTGACGCGGCCGTCCTCTTCCGTGACTTTGACGTCCAGCGTGCCCTGAACCGACTGGTTAAGATCCTGAATAACAAACGGGCCTGGTGGCACTTTACTTTGGTAAATCACGCGATCGGCAAGGCTTACGGTCACCGTGGCGTTGGTTTGCGCTATCCCGGTAATCTGCGGGGCATAGCCGCGCAGCGACCATGGCAGCATACGTTCTTCGCTGATTAGCGATGCGCCGGTATAGGTAAAGGCGTCAAAAATTGCGGACTGGAAATCCGTTTCACCCAGCGTTAGTTTCGCTCCGATTGAGGGCAGAGGGCGGAACATATATACGCGTGAAAAACGGCCATCCTGCTCTGAGCCTGCTTCAGTATCGCTTCGCGTGTACTGGTAATCGCTTCGCAGGCGCCACGCGCCCATGTTCGCACCGACGGTGCCATAGGTATTGGCGTTGTTATTGCTGCTGCCGCTATTGGGCTGATAATGGCTGGCAAAAAGATTGTAATCCAGCAGTACGCCCGGCACGCCGTTGTCCCAGGTGGATGGCGGCATCCAGTCTACCGCACGGTATTGCAGCCACGCCTGGGGGATCGTCACATTCAGGGATTGGCTATCTTGCTCAAACGTAAATCTGATGTCTGGTCTGGCGGCGAAATCAACGCATCCCTCTTTTTCTGGCAAAGTGTGACGAACCTCATCCTGTAACGCAAATGTATCGGCCAGTTCGGGAGGAATACACACCTGAACCGCGTTATTTATTTCTCTCCAGCGAAGGAGCCAGCCATTTGCCAGCGGAATATCATTAACTGAAACGGTAACGAAATAGCTTCCCGGCGTAACCGATATTTGATCTTTAAAACGTGATAAATCGACGCTGCCGCGCTGATCTTTATCAATGGCGTTTATATTAAATTCAGTGGCAGAGGTAAGTCTCGTCATTAACAGGGATGCAATGATGATTATCCATTGTAATTTGTATGTCATCATCCTGTTACTCGAATATATAAAGGATGCCGACCGGTATGAATTACCAGTCGGCTAATACTGTTACGTAACAGAACTATTTGTACAACAGGACGTAGTTAGCCGTGGCTTCAACCTGGCCTGCCGTCGCAGTTTTACCCGTGGGGACTTCCATAACCGCTTTGAAATGCAGCGTCTGGGTGGTTGATCCTGCCAGCAACTCAACCTCGTTGGATTCTCCCAGCGTGATAGCAGCCTCCGCATTATCCAGCAGACGTACACCCACGTTCTGCGCACCACTTGCATAGGTGTTACTCATCAGGCTGGTGTCTGTCGCGTCTGTCGCTGCGCTGGTGAATGTGACATCCACTTTGGTAATTGGCGTGTCGGTTTCGTCTGCTGGATCGTCAAGCTGGCAGTTTTCCAGATTAATATCGACCGGAACCGGCGTGGATTTTTTGTTGGCGTTGATAACGGCCGTAGTCACTTCACCCAGATCGACTTCTTTATCAACGCTGTCTGGTGCGATGCTGCACGGTGCGTCAATAACAACACCTTTGAATTTGATTTTGCCAGAGCCTTGATCTTCAGCAAAAGCAGAACCCGACACAATGCCAGCCATAGCCGCTGCTAACAGTAATTTCTTACCCATATACATGGAAATATCCTTTTTCAAAGTGATTCATAATGTGAATATTAATTTCAGAATACTTGCAAAGTATACGGATTGGGGTGGGAATACGCGATTAACGTGACTTAAATATATTTGTAGGTGCTTTTAATTAATATTTTCAGGCTATCTTAAGAGGCGTCTTTTTTTGAAATTCTAATGGGTTTATATTTGGTGAGTTATTATAGGATAAATATATAGGATTGTTATTTTGAATAGTATAATGCCTCCGTATGAAACGGAGGCATTAATTCTTAACCAATACCTGCCGTTTGTAGCAGAACCAGACTCATCCCCATCACTGACATTCCACACAGCACGCCGTAGCTTGGGTTATTGTTGGGATCGATCTCTTTTGCCAGCGGCATCAGCTCATCGACAGATAGCGCGACCATAATCCCGGCCACGGCAGCCATAATTGCAGCCATTACAACCGGGGATACGAGGCTACCGAGGATCAGCCACGCCAGCACGCCGCCGAGAATTTCAGCCATCCCGGAGATACCCGCCCAAAAGACAGCTGTACGTTTTGAACCCGTGGCGGCATAAACGGGCCCGGCAACGGCAAGTCCTTCAGGAATATTGTGCAAAGCAACGGCCAGCGCGACACCAAAACCCATTTCCAGGTTGCTGCTGGCCGTGACATAGGTGGCGATACCTTCCGGAAAGTTATGCAGGCTGATACCCAGCGTCAGCAGAATGGCCGTGCGTTTGATATTGCCAGGGATGGGGGCAACGCTTTTTTGCATTAGATCCTGCGGGTGCGCGTGAGGAAGGATACGGTCGAGTGCAAAATAACCCAGCAGGCCAATGATAAACATGCCATAGCCCAGAACAGGCGACATCCCTTCGGCGTGAAGCGCGGCGGGCAGCATCTCCATCAGCGAGATAAGCAGCATAATCCCGGCGGCGAAACCCAGCGAGAAGGCCAGCAGGCGATTAGAGGGTTTTTGACCGAGTACCCCAAGGAACGCACCGATAAAGGTCGCGGCGCCCGCAAGTAAGGTCAAAATCAAAGGTACTGACATGCATTCTCCTTAAGCGATATCTGGCATTCAAATTTCCTGATGATGATCTTCACGGTTATCTACGTTCATCTTCACCTGAATGCGCGTAATGTAGGCCCATCACTTTGTCACTTCCTCTAAGGATATCACCATGTCTCCTTCTCGTATGCCAGCACTGTTTTTAGGCCATGGCAGCCCCATGAACGTTCTGGAAGATAACGTCTATACCCGCGCCTGGTGTCAACTGGGTAAGACGTTACCGCGTCCGAAGGCAATTGTGGTGGTCTCTGCGCACTGGTTTACCCGGGGTACCGGCGTGACGGCCATGGAAGCGCCAAAAACGATCCATGATTTTGGCGGTTTTCCGCAGGCGCTGTACGATACGCATTATCCGGCCCCCGGTTCGCCTGAGCTGGCGCAAACGCTGGTGGATTTGCTGGCACCTTTCCCGGTCACCCTGGATAAAGAGGCCTGGGGCTTTGACCATGGCTCGTGGGGCGTGCTGATTAAGATGTATCCTGATGCGGATATCCCGATGGTGCAACTGAGTATCGACAGCACCAAACCGGCTGCCTGGCACATGGAGATGGGACGTAAGCTGGCTTCGCTTCGTGATGAGGGCATCATGCTGATTGCCAGTGGCAACGTGGTGCATAACCTGCGTACGGTACGCTGGCACGGTGAAAATACGCCGTACCCTTGGGCAACAGCCTTTAATGACTATGTAAAAGACAACCTGACCTGGCAAGGGCCGGTCGAACGGCACCCTTTGGTGAACTATCTGGATCACGACGGCGGTTCGCTCTCTAACCCGACGCCGGAACACTTCTTGCCATTGCTGTATGTATTAGGCGCATGGGATGGTCAGGAGGTTATCACAACACCGGTCGACGGTATTGAGATGGGGAGCTTAAGTATGCTGTCGGTGCAGGTGGGGTAAAACATGCCCGGTGGCGCTGCGCTTACCGGGCCTACGCTCGACATGTAGGCCGGGTAAGGCGAAGCCGCCACCCGGCAAGTCTTATTCAATAAAAATATGCGGGTAGAAACGCGACAGATCCTGCGTAATCAGCGCGCGATCTTCGCGAATACCAATCCCGGCAGGCTGATCGTTAATAAGCCAGCTGCCGATCAGCGTATAGCTGTCGCCAAACTTCGGCAGTTGATAAAACGCCTGGACGATCATCCCTTCCTCACCGTACGGCCCTTCAACCGCTTCCAGCGTTTTACCGTTTTCGATAATCGAGACGTTCGCGCCTTCACGGGAGAAGATTGGCTTAACGACGTATTTCTCCATCGGCGGGAAATCATCTTCGGCAAAGTAAGCAGGCAGCAGGTTCGGGTGGTTCGGGAACATCTCCCACAGCATCGGCAGCAGGGCTTTATTGGAGATAATGCTCTTCCAGGCTGGTTCCAGCCAGCGCACACCGGCGTCTTCCAGCTTGGTAGAAAACATTTCGCGCAGCATGTATTCCCACGGGTAGAGCTTGAACAGGTTGCTGATCACCTGATCCTGCGTGTCCGTAAACTGACCTTTTTCACCTAAACCGATCTCTTCGATATAGAGGAATTCCGTCGCCACTTCCGCTTCGGCTGCGCAGTCCTGCAAATACTGAACCGTACCGCGATCTTCTTCGGTATCGCGACAGCAGGCGAGGTGCAACAGGTTGAAACCGTGCTGTTCACGCAGTTCGGCGAAACGCTCAATCAGTTTTTCCTGAAGGCTGTTGAACTGGTCGCTGCCTTCCGGCAAGTTTCCGGCATTCGCCTGATCTTCCAGCCAGATCCACTGGAAGAACGCGGCTTCGTACAGGGAGGTGGGCGTATCTGCGTTGTTTTCTAAAAGCTTCGGTTCACCCACGCCATCCCATGCCAAATCGAGGCGAGAGTAGAGCGAAGGCTGGTTCGTTTTCCAGGACTGACGAACAAAGCTCCAGGTGTGCTTCGGAATGCGGAATTTGGTCATCAGCTCATCGCTGTCGATGACTTTCTCTACCACCTTCAGGCACATCTGGTGCAGTTCTGCGGTCACCTCTTCAAGCTTTTCGACCTGCGCGAGCGTGAGCTTATAGTAAGCGTCTTCACACCAGTACGGCTCGCCGTACATGGTGTGAAAGTTGAAACCGTATTCGGTGGCTTTTTCGCGCCAGTCCGGGCGCTCGACAATACTGACTCGTTCCATGATCAGCCGCCCATTGAGCGAGTCGAAGAGCCGGTCGCACTACGCTGCATGGTGGTTTGTTTCGCCACAGACTCACCGAAGCCGCCACGGGTAATGGTGCTGGTAGTGGCTGGTTTCGGTGCCATCGCGGTTTTCGGTACGGTCATCGTACGGCCAGGCGTTGCAGCACCGTAACCCTTGCCGGTGGCATCGGTGTATTTACCGTACGCCGGGCTGTTTGGGTTTTTAGAACTAAACAGCGGTTGCTGCTGGTAGCCCGCGCCGCCGCTCATCAGACGGCCCATCATATAACCCGCCATCAGAGGCATCCAGAAGCTACCGCTGGACTGTGCCTGCGCCTGGTTTTCCGGCGCCATACCTGCCTGAGCAGGAGCCTGCTGGCACTGGCCTTCGCCGAATTCGGCTACACAGTCTTCGCGTGAGGCATATTTCGGCGCGGTACGTTCTGCCTCTTTCAGGGCGTTGTTATAGGCCGTCGTACACTCGGCGGCTTTACCGGTTGCGCTAGCACAATCGTCAGCGTTTTGATATAGCGACACCGTTTCGTCGCTTTGCTCACAGCCTGCCAGCATAAAGACGGCGGTGACCGCCAGCGCGACAGGTGTCAGGTGGCGTGCGTTCCAGCTTTTGCGGAACGACGCGTGATTCATCGTTTTTGTCCGTTTCATATTTGTCTTCCAGGACCCAGGGGTATTAACGCTCAGGATAGAGGATGAGTGGTTGAAAATGAAGCGAAGAGGGGCGAAATCCGGGGGATCTTTACGTTGGCTTACGTTCGGGGGGGATTAATGTGCTCCCTCTCCCTGTGGGAGAGGGCTGGGGTGAGGGCATCAGGCCGCACTGGGCCTGATGACACACTTAGTTACGGAACGGATTCGTGCCGCTGCTCGCAGGTGAGGTGCTGCGCGCTGCCGCTGGCTGTGCAACCGGTGCGCTGCCGTTAGCGTTGAAGTTATCAACCGCGGCATCCTGCTCTGGATTTTCCGGCGCCACGCTGTCAGGCGACGTGGATACCGGTTTACCCAGCGTACTGTTCAGCATTTGCAGATCCTGCTCGTTCAGCGTACCCAGCGCCTGTTTGATGTTCAGCTGGTTAATCAGGTACTGGTAACGTGCGCTGGAGAGCTGCTGTTTCGCGTTATACAGCGTGGTCGTTGCGTCTAACACGTCAACGATGGTACGCGTACCGACGGAGTAGCCTGCTTCCATCGCGTCCAGAGAGCTTTGCGCAGAGACAACGGCCTGTTTGTAAGCGTTGATGCTACTGATAGAGGCATTGACGTTGTTAAAGGAAGAACGCACGGTCTGCACCACGTTGCGGTGCGCGCTTTCCAGCTGCTCGCTGGCACCCACAAAGTTGTATTGCGCCTGTTTCACCTGAGAGTTAACCATCCCGCCCTGGTACAGCGGCAGAGAGAAGCTAAGGCCCACTTTGTTCTGGCCAACGTTGCTGTCG
This sequence comes from Enterobacter sp. DSM 30060, assembly GCF_013375955.1. Classification (NCBI taxonomy): domain Bacteria; kingdom Pseudomonadati; phylum Pseudomonadota; class Gammaproteobacteria; order Enterobacterales; family Enterobacteriaceae; genus Enterobacter; species Enterobacter sp. DSM 30060. Next base: position 964,231 of record NZ_CP056118.1, on the reverse strand, counting down.
TCATAGGCCTGAGACGTCGTTTTAGACCCGCTGTAGCTGGTATCCGATACGCCGGTAGAGGCGCTCAGGCTCAGGGTTGGCAGGTGACCATCCTGTGCAAGGCGGATCTGCTCGCGTGCCAGATCCTGGCTCAGGCGCGCCTGCAATAAGGTCAGGTTACGGTTTTCCGCTTCTTTCAGCAGAGCATTAACCGCCTGTGGTTTGTCTGTTTTGAAACTGTCCACGTTCAGAGAGGCCAGCTCAGGATAGTAGTTACCGGTGACCTGACGTAGTGCTTCCAGTGCGTTGTCGAGGTTGTTACGTGCGGTCACTTCGTTAGCCAGTACGGTATCGTACTGTGAACGGGCGTTCTGCACGTCAGTGATCGCAACCAGACCCACATTAAAACGCTGGGTGGTTTGATCTAACTGACGGTAAATCGCCTGTTTCTGCGCTTCGGTATAGGAGAGCGCGTCAATCGCGCTCAGCACCTGGAAATAGGCGGTCGCGGTATTCAGGATCAGCGTTTGCTGATCGGTCTGATAGGTGACATCCTGAATGCCTGCGCTCTTTTCCTGCAAACTCAGTTCACGCCATTTGGACATGTCGAACAGGGTCTGTGTAAGCTGTAAAGAGGCGCTGGTGGCATTCGAGTCGATGCCATTGTTATCGCGAAAACCGTTAGTGTAGGTATAATCTGCACCTAAGCCTAACTGCGGCAGCAGTGGACTACGTGCTTCGTTAATCTTTTCAAACGCAGCATCACGATCGGCCGCTGATTTACGTAAATCAGGGTTGCCCAGACGTGCCTGCTGGTAGACCTGTAACAGGTTCTCTGCCTGGCTCATTGCACTGAAGCCCGTCAGGCTCAGGCCGATAAGGATGGGGAGCAATTTCTTCATTTGCATTCCTTGTTGTGAAGCAGTATTAGCGCTGATCTAATTAAAAATAATTGCCGATTCTAACAGAATCATCCACACCAAAAGGTTGGCGTAACGTGCCATCTGGCGGTAATTTGCTCCAATCTACCATATAGCCATACAAACGGCAGCCAAACAGCCTTGAAATTCACAATTTCATCACCATTGCTACCAGGACTCGACCGATGCAAAAACCAGAAAACGTGCCTGTCACCTTCGCCAAAAACGATGTAGAAATTATTGCACGAGAAACGCTTTATAGCGGTTTTTTTTCAATGGAACTTTACCGTTTCAGGCATCGCCTGTTTAACGGTGAAATGAGCGGTGAAATCAAACGCGAAATTTTTGAGCGCGGGCATGCGGCAGTCTTGCTACCCTTTGACCCAGTGCGTGATGAAGTCGTGCTGGTCGAGCAGGTCCGTATTGCGGCGTATGATACCAGCGAAACGCCGTGGTTGCTGGAGATGGTGGCCGGGATGATCGAGGAGGGTGAGTCGGTCGAAGACGTCGCTCGCCGTGAGGCGCTGGAAGAGGCAGGCCTGGCGATCGGTCGGACGAAACCGGTGTTGAGCTACCTGGCAAGTCCGGGGGGAACAACGGAACGCTCATCTATTATGGTGGGCGAAGTGGACGCCACGACAGCGAAAGGGATCCACGGTCTGGCAGATGAAAACGAAGATATTCGGGTTCATGTGGTGAGTCGGGAGCAGGCTTACCAATGGGTAGAAGAGGGTTTAATCGACAACGCAGCGTCTGTCATCGCCTTGCAATGGCTGCAACTGCATCATCAGAATTTACGAAACGAGTGGAAAAAATGAAGCGCTATACACCTGACTTCCCAGAAATGATGCGCCTGTGCGAAACCAATTTCGCCCAGCTGCGCCGCCTGCTGCCGCGAAACGACGCGCCCGGCGAAACGGTAAGCTATCAGGTGAGCAACGCGCAGTATCGGTTAACGATAACAGAATCAACGCGCTACACTACGCTGGTGGCGATTGAGCAAACGGCGCCGAGCATCAGCTACTGGAGCCTGCCGTCAATGACGGTACGTCTTTATCATGATGCGATGGTCGCTGAAGTGTGTTCAAGCCAGCAGATCTTTCGCTTCAAAGCGCGGTATGATTATCCGAATAAAAAGTTGCATCAACGCGACGAAAAGCATCAAATTAACCAGTTTTTAGCCGACTGGCTAAGATATTGTTTAGCACATGGAGCAATGGCGATTCCGGTTTGTTAGCGTCATAAACCTACCTAAGGACACCATTTGGAAAGCCTGTTGAACCTGACTGTTGCTGGTGGGGCGCCAGTCAGGATATTACAAATCACCGACACCCACCTTTTTGCCGAAAAGCATGAGACGCTTCTGGGCGTGAACACCTGGGAGAGTTATCAGGCGGTTCTTGACGCGATCCATGCTGAAAAGCGGCCATGCGATCTGATCGTCGCGACAGGCGATCTGGCGCAGGATCAATCCTCCGCAGCCTATCAGCATTTCGCCGAAGGAATTGCGAGCTTTAGTGTGCCTTGCGTCTGGCTACCGGGCAATCACGATTTTCAGCCCGCCATGTACAGTTCGCTTCAGGAGGCGGGGATTTCGCCGGCAAAATGTGTCTTTACGGGGGACCAGTGGCAAATTCTGCTCCTCGACAGTCAGGTGTTTGGCGTTCCGCACGGTGAGTTGAGCGACTATCAGCTTGACTGGCTGGAGACAAAACTGGCCGCCGAACCGAATCGTAATACGCTGCTGTTACTGCATCATCATCCGTTGCCGGCGGGCTGTAGCTGGCTTGATCAGCACAGCTTACGCAACTCTGCGGCGCTGGATAGCGTGCTGGCGAAATTCCCGCGCGTGAAAAATTTGCTGTGTGGGCACATTCACCAGGAACAGGATCTCGACTGGAACGGTCGCCGCCTGCTCGCGACGCCGTCCACCTGCGTGCAGTTCAAGCCCCATTGCGCTAACTTCACGCTGGACACCATCGGACCGGGCTGGCGCTGGCTGGACCTGCATGCCGACGGCTCGCTGACCACCGAAGTGTGCCGTCTGGCTGGCGCGCAGTTCCGCCCGGATACCGCTTCAGAAGGCTATTGATGTCGACGCTCCTCTATCTGCACGGGTTCAACAGTTCTCCGCGTTCCGCAAAGGCGACGCAGTTTCGCCAGTGGCTGAGCGAACATCATCCGCACGTGGAGATGATTATTCCGCAGCTGCCCCCTTATCCGGCGGACGCGGCAGAAATGCTGGAATCGATTGTGCTTGAACACGGCGGCGAATCGTTTGGCGTTGTCGGCTCGTCCCTCGGCGGCTACTACGCCACCTGGCTGTCGCAATGCTTTATGGTGCCCGCTGTCGTCGTTAACCCGGCGGTCCGGCCATTTGAGCTGTTAAGGGACTTTCTTGGCGAAAACGAGAACCCCTACACCGGCCAACAATATGTGCTAGAGTCACGCCATATTTACGATCTCAAAGTTATGCAGGTCGACCCGCTTGAAGCGCCCGATCTTATCTGGCTGCTGCAACAGACGGGAGATGAAGTGCTGGATTACCGCCAGGCAGTGGCGTATTACGCATCCTGCCGCCAGACTGTAGAAGAGGGCGGAAACCATGCTTTCACGGGCTTTGAAGATCATTTCACCCAGATTGTCGATTTTCTTGGACTGCACAGCCACTGACAATCAATGCGAATTGCTAGCTTAAATCATGACGCAAACCTATAACGCTGATGCCATTGAGGTACTCACCGGGCTTGAGCCGGTTCGCCGCCGCCCGGGGATGTACACCGATACGACGCGCCCAAACCACCTGGGCCAGGAAGTAATTGATAACAGTGTGGACGAAGCGCTGGCAGGTCATGCCAAACGCGTGGACGTTATCCTGCACGCCGATCAGTCGCTGGAAGTCATCGACGATGGCCGCGGCATGCCGGTGGATATTCACCCGGAAGAGGGGGTTCCTGCCGTTGAGCTGATCCTCTGCCGTCTGCATGCGGGCGGTAAGTTCTCCAACAAAAACTACCAGTTCTCTGGCGGCTTGCACGGCGTGGGGATCTCCGTGGTTAACGCTCTGTCAAAGCGCGTGGAAGTGAACGTCCGTCGCGACGGACAGGTGTATAACATCGCGTTTGAAAACGGCGAAAAAGTGCAGGATTTGCAGGTCGTCGGGACGTGCGGTAAACGCAACACCGGCACCAGCGTCCATTTCTGGCCTGACGAAAGCTTCTTCGACAGCCCACGCTTTTCTGTTTCCCGCCTGACGCACCTGCTGAAAGCCAAAGCGGTGCTGTGCCCAGGCGTAGAAATCACCTTTAAAGATCACGTTAACAACACCGAACAGAGCTGGCGCTACGAAAAGGGTCTGAACGACTACCTGTGCGAAGCGGTTAACGGCCTGCCGACCCTGCCGGAAAAACCGTTCGTCGGGAATTTCGAAGGTGATACCGAGGCGGTGGACTGGGCGCTGCTGTGGCTACCTGAAGGCGGTGAGCTGCTGACGGAAAGCTACGTCAACCTGATCCCAACGCTGCTCGGTGGGACGCACGTCAACGGCCTGCGTCAGGGTCTGCTGGATGCGATGCGCGAGTTCTGCGAATACCGCAACATTCTGCCGCGCGGCGTGAAGCTTTCCGCAGAAGATATCTGGGACCGCTGCGCCTACGTGCTTTCCGTGAAAATGCAGGATCCGCAGTTTGCCGGTCAGACTAAAGAGCGCCTGTCGTCACGCCAGTGTGCGGCGTTTGTTTCCGGCGTGGTGAAAGATGCGTTTACCCTGTGGCTGAACCAGAACGTTCAGGCCGCAGAAATGCTGGCTGAAATGGCGATCTCCAGCGCCCAGCGTCGTCTACGCGCGGCGAAGAAAGTGGTGCGTAAAAAACTGACCAGCGGCCCCGCGCTGCCGGGCAAGCTGGCGGATTGTACCGCGCAGGATCTCAACCGCACCGAGCTTTTCCTGGTGGAAGGGGACTCGGCGGGCGGATCGGCCAAGCAGGCGCGCGATCGTGAGTATCAGGCGATCATGCCGCTCAAGGGTAAGATCCTGAATACCTGGGAAGTCTCGTCTGATGAAGTGCTGGCCTCGCAGGAAGTACACGACATCTCCGTGGCGATCGGCATCGATCCGGACAGCGACGATCTGAGCCAGCTGCGCTACGGCAAGATCTGCATTCTCGCGGATGCGGACTCCGATGGCCTGCACATCGCCACGCTGCTGTGCGCGCTGTTCGTGAAGCACTTCCGCGCGCTGGTGAAAAACGGTCACGTCCACGTGGCGCTGCCGCCGCTGTACCGTATCGACCTTGGCAAAGAAGTCTACTATGCGCTGACGGAAGAAGAGAAAGCGGGCGTGCTGGAACAGCTGAAGCGCAAGAAGGGCAAACCGAACGTGCAGCGCTTTAAAGGGCTGGGCGAGATGAACCCGATGCAGCTTCGCGAAACGACGTTGGATCCGAACACGCGCCGTCTGGTGCAGCTGACGATCAGCGACGAAGACGAACAGCAAACCAACGCCATGATGGATATGCTCCTTGCCAAGAAACGTTCGGAAGACCGACGTAACTGGCTGCAGGAGAAAGGCGATATGGCGGATATTGAGGCCTGATGCTGAAAAAGCCCTGCGATGCAGGGCTTTTTTTTGCCCGGTGGCGCTGCGCTTACCGGGCCTACGATCGATCCCCTCGCCCCTCTGGGGAGAGGGTTAGGGTGAGGGGAACGCCTCGCACTGACGTCAAAACTCCATCTTCACCGTAAACTGCACTTCACGCGGGTCGCCAATCTGGTTGCCCAGGTTATTGGTCGCAATCGACGACGTGTAGTAGGTCTTATCAAACAAATTCTTCACGTTCACCTGTAGCGTCACCGGATATTGCAGCTTCATTTTGTACGCCGCAAATGCATCCGCCACGAAATAGCCCGGCAGATAATAATCCGCACCGTTAGTCGCTGAACGACGGCTCACGCCGTGCCCGCCGCCGCCAATTGTCAGCGTATTCCCGGCAAACGCATTGTGAATATCGTACGTCAGGAACAGGGAGCCGGTATGGCGCGGCACGTTCGGCAGCGGTTTGCCCGCGTAGTCCGGGTCTTCCAGCACCTTCGCATCGGTATAGCCGTAGCTGGCGATAATGTTGGTGTTCTCGGTCAGCGATCCGGCGAGATCCACTTCGACACCCTGCGAGCGCACGCGGCCCGCGGTTTTGGCGACGGTTTCATCACCGATGCTCTCGGTGTACAGCACGTTGCGCTTGTGGATATCAAACAGCGCGATATTGGCGGTAATGCCGTCGAACAGGTCGAATTTAGCGCCTATTTCATACGCGTTCGACGTTTCCGGCGGCAGGTCGCCGATGTAGCTCGCAATGGACGACTGCGGCATAAACGTCTGGGAATAGTTAGCAAACAGGGAGACTGCCGGCGTGAGCTTGTATACCAGGCCCAGCTTCGGCGTCCACTGGTCGTCGCGGCTGTCGGTGTTGACGTTAAACGGACGGCCTTTGCCCGCGTACTGGGTGTAATACTGGTAGCGCAGTCCGGCAACGGCGATCCATTTATCGGTCAGGTACAGCGCGTCCTGCGCGTAAGCGGAGTAGCTCTCCTGCTTGATGGTTTGATCGCTGTCGGATGCCGAGACGGTGGTGCACTTGCCGAGGCTGCCATAGCTCGGGTTGTAAATATTGAAATCCTTAACGTTCTTACAACGGATCATGTCCGTACGCAGCAGATCGTAATTCTCATACGACACGCCGGTCAGGATCTCATTGTAAAAGCCCGCGATGTCCACGTTCCCCTGCAAATCTGCCCGCGTTGTGTGCATACGCTGGGTCGAACCCTGGGTCGCATCCACGCGGCGGGTCAGGTTGCCGGTTTTTGAATCGTAGGCCATCACGCGAGCCTGGTTATCGCTGTACTTATCCTGGCTGTAGCTGTAGTCGAACTTCGCGGTCCACTGGCTGTTAAGGCGATACTCCGCGTTAAGCTGAGCGAGGTCGGACTGACCGTCGGTCACGTTAAATGGCTCATCAAAGCGGGTTTTGCGATCGACGTCGACGGCCTTTTTGGTGTTGAGATCGAAGATCGTTCCGCGATCGAACGGCGTTTTATAGTCGCGATGCGAATAGAGCACGGTCACGGTGGCATCATCGCCGAACCAGGTCAAAGACGGGGCAATAAAGGTGCTGCGTTCGGTGCCGAAATTACGCCAGTAATCCTCGTCCTGATACTCCCCCGTCAGGCGATAGGCCAGACGCGTACCTTCAATCGGACCGGTGACGTCAAACTGTCCGGTACCGCCGCCAAAGCTGGTTGATGTGGCAGAAATCGAGCCGCCGAAGGTTTTCTCCGGGCGTTTGGTCACCACGTTAATCAGGCCGCCGGGGTCGAGAATACCGTAAAGGGTCGAGGCCGGGCCTTTTAGCACCTCCACGCGCTCGGTTGCGGCATTGAAGCTGCGCGGCAGCACGGTGCGCAGGCCGTTGGTCATGATCGAGCCGTCGCGGTTTGCGCCGAAGCCACGGCGCACGAAAGCATCCTGCGTGCCGCCCAGGGTGTTGGTCTGCACCACGTTGCTGACGTTATACAGCGCCTCGTCGAGCGTGGTCGCGTTTTGGTCTTCCAGCACTTCATCGCTGACGGTATTGACCACCTGCGGGATGTCCAGCATCGGCATGTTGGTCAGCGTGGCGGTGGAGGTGTTCAGGGGCTGATAGCCGCTGGTGGCGTCGGTGGAAGCGTAAGGGTCGGCAGTGACGGTAAGCGTCTCACCGTCTTTTGCTGCTGCGTGCACCAGAGGCGCCATGAACAGGAGTGAAAAGAGCGCGCGCCCTTTTACCCCGGCGAATGAAGGTGTGAACTTAGCCATTACATCTGTTTTCCCAAAATATCCTGCGATGAAATGCTCGCGGAAGAATGTGTGAGTCATTGCCCTTACGGTCTGTCCGTTAGCCTCTACGGCATCGGACTTGTAATTGAGAATCATTCAAGCATGAGGGAATGTAGTAGTAAATGGAATAAATAAAAATTTCGCTACAGAGGTTTCTCTCTGGCTAATACGCGTTGATTTCCTGTTTAAGGCATTGAAAATAATTGATAAAAAGGAATTTTGATTTGTGAAGCGATGCTCAGTTATCCCTGGGGTTTACAGGGTATATCTTCGCTTGACTACTACATAGCGCGGCGGCAAACTCACAAAAGAGAATGAGTTTTATTTTTATTTGTTGGTTTTTTTTCTTACGTTGGCGTTCACGTGGCTCACTACATCAAAAAGCCGGGACTGGTTCTTGAGAACCTCTCCGCGGGTTACCAGAAAAAAATCATCGTTGATGATATCTCCCTTGCGATCCCCCAGCAGAAAATGACTGTTCTGGTGGGCGCAAACGGCTGCGGAAAATCGACGCTGTTAAGTACCCTCGCGCGGCTGCTTCAGCCGCTCGGCGGCAGCGCGGTGCTGGACGGCAAAGCCATCCACTCGCAGCCAACCAAAGCGGTCGCCCGCCAGCTCGGGATCCTGCCGCAGTCTCCGCTGCTTCCAGAAGGGTTAACCGTATTTGAGCTGGTCTCGCGCGGACGTTTCCCCTGGCAGAACGTGATGCGCCAGTGGAGCGAGGAAGACGAGCGGGCCGTGGAGGAGGCGTTACGCCTGACCGGGACGGCAGAGTTTGCCCATCATCTGGTTGAAAGCCTGTCCGGCGGCCAGCGCCAGCGCTGCTGGATCGCCATGGTGCTGGCGCAGCAAACGCCCTACATCCTGCTGGATGAACCCACGACGTACCTCGATCTTCGCTACCAGGTGGAGATCCTCGAACTGCTGCACACGCTGACGCGCCGGCACGGGCGCACCGTGGTGGTGGTTCTGCACGATCTCAACTTCGCCGTGAACTACGGTGATTCGCTGGTCTTTTTACGTCAGGGAAAGGTTGAGGGGGTACTGCATGAGGGCGACGCCTGCACGCCGGAGCTGATCAAAGCGGTGTTTGATGTCGACGTGCATATGTCGGTTAACCCGCTGACCGGCAAGCCGTTCTTTATGCCGTTCCGTCAGGCTGTCGACAAACCATGATGCGCACGTCTGTGGCCTTTATTCTCTTTACGCTGCTGCTTCTGGCAGGCGCGATTGCGCACCTGAGCATCGGGGCGCGCGTTATCGCCCCCCGGACGGTAGTAGACGCATTTTTCCACTTCGACCCGCGCAATTTTGAGCATAGCGTGATCGTCAGGCTGCGCTTGATGCGACTGTGCGCCGCCCTGATGACGGGCGCGGCGCTCGGCGTCGCGGGCGTGCTGCTGCAGTCAGTGATCCGCAACCCGCTCGGCGAGCCGCATATCCTGGGGCTTAATGCAGGGGCGGCGCTGGCGGTGGTGCTGACGAGTGCCCTCGGGCTGTCGCTGCCGTTTGGCCGCCCTCTGATAGCCGCAGCTGGCGCCGCCGCGCTCTTTTTGCTGGTGCTAACGTTCTCCTCATCCGGGCGTACCGGTCTCACGCCGATGAAGGTCACGCTGTGCGGCGTGGCGATGTCGGCATTTGCCTCATCGATAACCGCCACGGTGTTGATTCTGGATGAACAGACGCTGCTGGCCATGCGGACCTGGCTTGCGGGGGATGTGGCGGGAGTCATCGGCGAGACGACCGCTAGCGCCGCGGGGGCCGCTGCCGTGGGTTTTGCGCTGGCGCTCTGGCTGTCGCCGTCGCTGAACATGCTGGCGCTGGGGGACAGAATGGCGCAGGGGCTTGGCGTGTCGCTGCTGAAAACGCGCCTGCTCGCGCTGCTGGCCATCGCCCTGCTGTGCGGCGCGGCGGTTTCAGTTGCCGGACCGATCGGGTTTATCGGACTCGTTGTGCCGCAGCTGATTCGCCGTCTGGTATCGGTGGACCTGCGCGTGATGGTGCCGCTCTCAGCCCTCTGCGGGGCGCTGGTTCTGCTGATGGCGGATATCGCCGCCCGCACGCTGTTTACGCCGTATGAGCTGGCAACCGGCGTGATGACTGCGCTGGTCGGCGCGCCGGTCTTTATCCTTATGGCGTCAAGGATGTTCAAATGAACCGGGCTGGATTGAGGGCAGTACGATTTTCCTCCTTCTCGGCGCTGGTTCGCCCGAGGGCGCTGCTGTATCTGACCGTTTTAACCCTTGCCGTTTTACTGCTGCTAAGTTTTGGCCTGACGCACGGCTCGCTGCCCATTCCTGCTTCCGCCATCGGACGTGCGCTGTTTTATCCTGAACGTCTGACGGCGGATGCGCATTACATTGTGATGGATATCCGCCTGCCGCGCCTGCTGATGGCGGTGCTGTGCGGCGCAATGCTCGGCATGGCGGGGGCGGCCATGCAGTCCATTACCCGCAACGGCCTTGCTGACCCCGGACTTATCGGCGTGAAAGAGGGCTGTAGCGCGGCGGTGCTGCTGCTGATTTTTCAGTTTCCGGGATTGGGGCCGTACTGGCGTCCACTTATCGGCATGGCCGGTGGGCTGCTGACCGCGCTGCTGGTAGTGGCGCTGGCGCGTGATATCTCGCGCCCGCGTTTCATCCTGATCGGCATCGGCGTGTCATGGGCGTTTGCCGCCGCGATGGGGGTCTTTATGACGACCGCCGACGTGCGCGACGTCCAGACGGCGATGCTGTGGCTGGCGGGGAGTCTGCATGCGGCAAGCTGGACGCTGGTCAGCATCGCTGCTGCCTGGACAGTGCCGGCGTTTGCGCTGCTGCTCTTTACCGCGCGCGCCGCAGACGTAGCCTTGCTCGGCAACCACACTGCGACGGGGCTGGGCGTGCGGACTTCACGCCTCGCGCTGCTGCGCGTGTTTGCCCCCGTGGTGCTCACCGCTGCCTGCGTCTCCTGCGTGGGGAGTATCGGTTTTGTCGGGCTGATTGCCCCGCACATGGCGCGCCTGCTGCTGCGCGGAGGGCAAACGGCACTGCTGACGGGAAGTGCCGTACTGGGCGCGCTGCTGGTGCTGCTGGCGGATAACGTCGGGCGGCTGGCATTTCTCCCGTTGCAGCTGCCGGCGGGAATTGTCATTTCACTGATTGGCGGACCGTTTTTCCTGCTGCTGCTCTGGCAGCGTCGGGATCGATTTTAGGGGATAGAAATGCGCGTATTTTTTGCAATGCTGGTGCTGGTGGGTTTTGCTGCAGGAGCCGCAGAGCCAACGCAGACGTTTACTGACGACCTGAACCGCAAAGTGGTGGTGCCGGTTAACCCGAAGCGGATTGTGTCCCTGCACGACCTGGATATCACCATTCCGCTGATCGAGCTTGGCGTACCGCCGGTTGCCAGCCATGGCCGTACCCGACCGGACGGCAGCCATTTTCTGCGCTCCAGCGGCATGCTGACGGGCATCGATTTTGATAATTCCGACATCACATTCATCGGCACCGCCGATATCGATATTGAAGCCATCGCCGCGGCGAAGCCGGATCTTATCATCACCGAGCCGACCCGCAACACGCCGGTCGAACAGCTGGAAAAAATTGCCCCGACGGTGAGTATCGATCACCTCGACGGCGGCGCGCCGGAGATCTACCGCAAGCTGGCGCAGCTTACCGGGACAGAGGCGCGGCTGAAGATTCTGGAGCGTCGCTATCAGGAGCAGATCGAGGCGCTAAAGGCGACCATCGATACGAGCAAACTGACCGTCTCGGTGATTCAGGCCAATCAGGGCAAAATCAACGCCATGCACAGCTACCACTCGCTTGGGCGCGTGCTGCGGGACGCAGGGTTCAGGTTCCCGCCGCTGATTGAGAGCATCCCGGAGGGCGGGCGCATCGACGTCAGCGCCGAGCGCCTGCCGGAGCTGGATGCTGATTTTGTCTTTGCAACCTGGCGCGGGGACACCGGCGGAAAACCGCAGGACGAGCTGGCGGCGATGGATGCGGTGATGCCGGGCTGGTGTCAGTTTCTCAACGCCTGCCGAACCGGGCATTACGTGCTCATCTCCCGCGAGGAAGCGATCTCAAATTCATTTGCCTCGCTGGGGCTGATGGCCGCGCAGGTGCAGTCGCAGATAGCGGGCCGTCCGCTGCCGGAGGCCGCTCGATGATCCGAAAAATTGATGTCTACGGCGACCGCCTCCGCTCGCGGGCGCACCAGCTGACGCCGCGCCTGCTGCAGGTGGCGAGCTATATCAATGAAAATCGTGAAGCGGTTATGGAGCAGACGGCAATGGAGATTGCCGCTGTGCTACACACCTCGGACGCCACCGTGGTACGTGCCATTCAGGCGCTTGGGTTTGGCGGGCTGCGGGATCTCAAGCAGACCCTGGAGCAGTGGTTTGGCCCGGTGGTCACCTCCAGTGAGAAGATGTCCACGACGGTAAACACGCTTACCAGCGACGTCGACGCGAGCATCGATTTTGTGCTGGAAGGCCATCAACACACCTGCGCGGTGTTGTCCGAACCGGGCAACCGCTACGCGATGGCGCAGGCGGTGTCGCTGCTGGCGCAGGCGAGACAGGTCGCTATTTTTGGCATTGGCGCATCCGGCATTCTGGCTGAGTACACCTCGCGACTGTTTAGCCGTATAGGCCTGCCTGCGATCCCGCTCAACCGCACCGGTATTGGCCTCGCCGAACAGCTGATTGCCCTACAGCGCGGTGACGTGCTGGTAATGATGGCGCAAAAATCCGCGCACCGGGAGGGACAGACCACGCTGCGCGAAGCGAAGCGCCTGGGTATTCCCACCATTTTGCTGACCAACGCCACGGACTCGCGCTTTAGCAAAGAGGCAAGCGTAGTGATCCACGTCCCGCGCGGCGGCGAGAAGGGCAAAATCCCGCTGCACGGCACGGTGCTGCTGTGCCTGGAGATGATTATTCTGTCCGTCGCCTCCACCGAGCCGCAGCGCACCATCAAGTCGATGAAGCGCATCAACGAGTTACACCGCGGATTAAAGCCGGGCAAGAAGAGCGGTTGATTTTCCCCCTCTCCCCGTGGGCTGAGGGATCCCCAGTAATTTTTTTATGCAGAAGCAATAAAGTTGCTTTCTAAATGACTGAGGGCTGTCAGCGATGCCCTGGTCCGGCTGTAAATCGCTGAGGCGTTTCCTGCAGGCCGGGGCGAGGCGCAGGGATGCGCCGAGAGGGCGGCTTTACAGGGACGTTGCCTCCGCCCGTACCCGATAAGCCGGAAGGAATGAGCCGAGGGCACCGCGAAGCGGCGATTTACCGCCGGGAGCCCGGGTCGCCAGGGTGGTGGCGACTGAGCCACCCTGGCACTCACCGGTCATGTCGTTACAGAGTAGCAAGGAACATAAAGTGAACGGAATGACCACCACCGCCGTATGTTCCCCTCACCCTAACCCTCTCCCCGGAGGGGCGAGGGGATTGCTCAGTGCTCGCATTAATTTGTGGGGAACCCTCAGCCCTGTGGGAGAGGGCGTCAAACCGCACGATGGTTCTTCCTGTACTGCAGCGGCGTCTCGCCAATCCCTTTTTTAAACGCGCTGATAAACCACGTCACGTCGGAAAAACCCGTCTGTGCGGCAATGTCACGCACGCTCGAATCAGTGTGGAGTAAACACTCACACGCCTTACGCAACCTTAGCGTATTCAGGTAGTCGTGAATTTTTTCGCCCGTTTCCGCATGGAATTTTCGCGATACGTAGCTGCGGGATTTTCCCAGCTCATTGGCCAGCGCATCCAGACGAAATTTCTCCTGATAATGCTCGTCGAGCCAAAACATCACCTGGCTGGCGATCCCCTGGCTGTTTCCCGGCTCGCCGTCGCGATCCTCGGGCAGCATCGCGAACAGGCCTATCAGCAGGCTGGCGATGCTCTCGCCGTTCATCGGCGGTTTATAGCAGCTAAACAGATGGTCGATATGGTGATGGAAGTGGGCTAAATCGGCGACCCACGCTTCGCCGCCACGGCGTGACAGCCGCTCCAGACGCTGCCGGGTCTGGGGAAAATCCCGCAGGATCTTCAGCACCGCGTGCTGGTCGAGATGAATAATGGTGCGGCGGTAAATTGCCTCCGCCTGTTCGTCCACCATGACCTTGTGCAGCGTAAAAGGCGGGAAGAAAAACAGCCGTCCGGGGCGCATGGTGTAGTGACGATTATCGACAATCGCCACCCCAAAGCCCTCTTCCACATAGAGGATCTCCAGACACTGGTGCCAGTGATGGTAGCGCACGGTATTGGCAAACAGGCGGCTGAACGAGGCCACGGTATCGTTCAGGGCGATCAGTTCCAGAAGATCGGATGTCGGCGTGTCGCGCATAGTGCAATAAAACTCAACTTTTTCCCGTCTGACCGTCTTTATAAACCACCTTTTTAAATTTTCTCAACTGGAGGTTTATTCATCGTTCATGCCTGTGACACGGCTAACATTTCTGCCCCTTGCGGATTCACTATGCTTTGCCGCAGTTGATTACGAGGGCGAACCGATGTGGGCGGCAAACAAAGAAAAATCAAATCCGTTGTCTTCACGCCAGGATGTAGTGGCGTCGTTGAATGCACTTTTACAGGCGCTGGACACGCAATTTCCGGCGAACCGTTCACGATTCTCGCTGGGTGATACCTGCGCCCATTACACAGCGGATATTGCGCAGATGGAGGGACTTTCCCGCGCGCTGTGGGGGCTGTTTCCGCTGATGGCGTCCGGCGAAAGCACGCCGTTCAGCGAGAAGTACCTTACCGCCATCAAGATCGGTACCGACCCGCAAAGCACAGGCTACTGGGGCGAAACCGGCCCGTACGATCAGCGTCTGGTGGAGATGGCGGCCTACGGTCTGGGACTTGCTCTGCTGGGGGAGACGCTCACCGCGCGCTTTACCGGACGCGAGGTGATGAACCTGCACGCGTGGCTCAACCAAATCACCGACGCGCAGATGCCGGACAGCAACTGGAACTATTTTGCCATTATGGTTCAGCTCGGCTTTAAGCGCGCCGGGCTGCCGTACGACCAGGCCGCCATTGACCGTCGCTTTACGCTGATGGACGCCTACTACCTCGGCGACGGCTGGTACTCCGACGGTCCCGGCCGCCCGAAAGACTATTACATCTCCATGGCTTTCCATTTTTACGGCCTGATTTACGCCACCCTGAGTGACGACGAGGCGAGGGCAAAGGTGCTGCGCGAGCGCTCGCGTCTGTTCGCGGAAGACTTTATCTACTGGTCCGCCGCCGATGGTGCCTCGGTGCCGTTTGGCCGCAGCCTGACCTACCGCTTTGCCATGGTTGCCTTCTGGAGCGCGGTGGCTTTTTCTCAGCTGGACGTCTTCACCCCGGGTATCGTGAAGGGCATTGTGCTGCGGCATCTGCGCTGGTGGCAGCAGCAGTCGATTGTCGATCGCGACGGTATTCTTACCCTGGGGTTTGCGTATCCGAACCTGGCGATGTGCGAGGATTACAACTCCCCCGGTTCACCGTACTGGGCGCTGAAAACCTACCTGATCCTGGCGCTGCCGGAGGCGCATCCGTTCTGGCAGGCCGACGAGCAGCCGCTGCCCGCGCTTGCTGAAAAACATGTGATCCCGCATGCGCAGCAGATCCTGATGCATTCGAAAGCTTCGCAGCACGTCGTCATGCTCACGGCTGGTCAGCTGGAGCTGAATAACTACGTTAACACCGAAGCGAAATACACCAAATTTGCCTACTCCAGCCGCTTCGGATTCACCATTGAGCGCGGGCGTTTTGGCCTGAAGCATGCCGCCTGCGATTCGATGCTGCTGCTGGCGGACGGAGATGACTATTTCCGTGGTCGTCGCGAGTGCGAAGAGGTTCGGGTAGATGAACATAACATTTTCTCGCGCTGGTCGCCGTGGCGCGACGTGCAGATTGCGACCTGGCAGATCCCGTTCGGGGAGTGGCACCTGCGCCTGCACCGCATCAACAGCGCGCGCACTCTGCAAACCGTCGAGGGCGGCTTTGCGGTGATGAAAACCGCCCACCAGGTGCGCGATCGCGGTTGTTATCTGATGGCTGAAAACGGCAGCAGCGTCATTGTCGATCTTTCGCCGGTCATTCACCGTCAGCCAGACAGCATCGTCACGCCGCCGAACAGCAGCATTATGTTTGCGGAGTGCGCTTCCATTCCGTTGTTAAAGGCCGACCTCCCGCAAGGGGAAAGCTGGCTCTGTTGCGCCGTTCTGGCTGGCGGAAAACAGCCCGTTGCGGCGACGCCGCAGCTGAATATAACCCATAGCCGGGTCGTCATTAGCGAACCCGGAAGCGAACGTAAGCTGTCGTTCACATTATAAAAATCTGGCCCTACACGTCGGCGAGGATGATATGAAAAGCACATCGACAACTAACAGAACTGAATATTACAAAATCAGTAGCTTTATCTTTCTCTATTTCTTTACCTGGTCTGCCAGTATTGGACTGCTGGCGATCTGGCTTGGCCAGAAAGCCAATCTCAGCGGCTCGGTGATTGGAACCGTTTTTGCGGTGAACGGGATATTCTCCGTTATTCTTAAACCGATCTACGGCTATATTCTCGATAAGATCGGCATGAGCAAATACCTGCTCTATTTTGTGGTGATCATGTCGGCCCTGATGGCGCCGTTCTTTATTTACGTATACCAGCCGCTGTTAATGTCTAATACCCTGCTGGGGATTATTATCGGCGCGCTCTATTTAAGCTTTGCCTGGTACGCGGGTGTGGCGGCGTGCGAATCGTATTCCGACCGCTTTAGCCGCTTAAACGGCATGGAGTTCGGGCAAATTCGCATGTGGGGTTCGCTCGGCTGGGCGGTGGCATCGTCCTTCTCCGGCCTGCTTTTTAACCTCTCACCGGCGTATAACTTTATTCTCGGCAGCGTGGCATCGGTGGTGATGCTGATCGTCCTGCTGAGCCTGAAAGTGAACACTAACTCCATTCACGCGGGCGAGGTGCTGACGAAAGAGAAAATCGCCCCGTCAGACGTTTACGCCCTGCTGCGAAACCGCAAATTCTGGGCCTTCTGCCTGTACGTGGCGGGCGTGGCGTGGATGATGTTTATCGCCGAGCAGCAGTTCTCGCGCTATTTCGTCACCTTCTTCGATGATATTCATGAGGGCAACGCGGTATTCGGTTATCTCGGGACCGTGCAGTCGGGCATGGAATTTGTCATGTATATGGTGGTCCCGCTGTTTGTGAACTTTATTGGCGCCAAACGCGGGCTATTAATTGTCGGGCTGGTGGTCGGGGCGCGTCTGATTATTTCCGGCATGTGTGATTCTCACCTGTTAATTTCAGTGCTTAAGCCGCTGTACGGTCTGGAAATTTGTCTCCTGCTGGTGTCGGTATTTAAATATATCGCCGAGCATTTCGACAAGCGCGTCAATGCCACCATGTATTTACTCGGCTATCAGGCGATGCTCTACGTTGGCAACGTGGTGGTCTCTTCCCCTGCTGGCTATATGTATGACCGTATTGGCTTTGAGCACACCTATATCATCATGGGCGCAACGGCGCTGACCTTTACCCTTATTTCTGCTTTTACGTTATCCGCCTGTCAGAGCAAATGGCGCGGGGCTCGTGCGCTGAACGTAGCAGAAACGTCAACACGATAAATTACGCCGTCAAAGAAGGAACCGAAATATGTTAAGTCGTATCAAAGAAGAACGTCTGCCTGTTATCGCTGCGCCCGTTGACTCCCGCGCATTCAGCGATGAACTGAATTCGGCGCGCAGCCACGTTCTGGACCTGATTAGCCGTCATTTAACGGAGTTCGGCGACAAATTCCCGGCGGAAACCTGCCAGAACGGTTTTTATCCGCTGACTGACAACGTGGAGTGGACCACCAGCTTCTGGACCGGGCAGCTATGGCTGGCATGGGAGATGAGCGGCGAGGAAAAATTCCGCGCGATGGCGGAAAAACACGTGCGCTCGTTTGGCCTGCGCATCGCCGGGCGCAACGACACCAACACCCACGATTTAGGCTTCCTCTACACGCTCTCCTGCGTAGCCGCGTGGCGGCTGACCGGAAACCGCGAGGCTTCTCGCTGCTGGCGGCGGAAGCTCTGCTGGAACGCTTCCACGAGAAGGCGAAGATCATCCAGGCGTGGGGCGATCTCTCCGATCCGGACCAGGCCGGGCGGATGATCATCGACTGCAACATGAACCTGCCGCTGCTCTACTGGGCAACGGAGCAGACGGGCGATCCGCGCTTTGCCGACGCCGCAAAAGCGCACGTCATGCAGGCGGCGACGTACCTCATTCGTGACGATGCCTCCACCTTCCACACCTACTATATGGATGTGACAACCGGCGCACCGCGCTACGGCAACACCCAGCAGGGCTACGCCGACGACTCCTGCTGGTCACGCGGGCAGGCGTGGGGAATTTACGGCTTCCTGCTGAGCTATATCTATACCGGCGACGAGACGATGATCGCCCTGTCAAAACGGCTGGCGAACTACTTCCTCAATCGCCTGCCCGAAGACTACGTCTGCCACTGGGATCTGGCGCTGGTGGGCACCGACGCGCTGCGTGACTCTTCCTCGGCGGCGATTGCGGTATGTGGGCTGCTGGAGCTGGTGAAACACCTGCCGGTCACGGATCCGGATCGCGAGCGCTATATGGAGTGGGCTAAAGGCATTATGTCGTCACTGACGAAACACTATCTGATGGGGAGAGAAGAAAAGGGCAACGGGCTGCTTAAACACTCGGTTTACCACCTCGGGAGCAACAAAGGCGTGGATGAGTGCGCAAGCTGGGGAGATTACTTCTACGTTGAGGCGCTGGTGCGTTTCACCCGGAGCTGGAAACTGTACTGGTAACTGGCCGGGGGATTACCATCCAAGCACATCTTTAATGACGCGCCGGTAGGGCGTATCAAGCTGGGCAGGCACGCGGCAAATATAGTCCTGCGCATGGCTGCGGGTCTCTCCGCTGAGGCCGTCGAGATAAGCGATGGCTTCGTCCACGGCAGGAACCCTGCCTTCCTGTGACGCGCTTCTCGGCGGGAGCCCGGTCCAGATGATCGCTTCAATACCTTTCTCCCTGGCCCATGTTGTCAGGATACCCGTGTCGCGTCCGGTGATTAGCAGCGAGCCAATACCATCGCAGCGATCCTCGGGAATGGCTTCGCGCTCACGCAAAGCGCGGCAGGCCACGCTCAACGTTGTGGCCTCCAGCCATGCCCAAAGCACCGGCACGGCAGGGGCATTCATACAGATGGCGGTCGCCAGTTCACCGCCATCGCTGACCCGACAGAACTCGACGGGCAAAGAAGGCCCGTCGGTCTGCCACTCACCGGCTACCGGTAACGCGCCGCTTTTCCAGATTAACGAACCCCAGCCAAGACAAGCTATTTTCATTCTGTTCCTCTGCGCGACGTGAACCGACTGTTTTAGACGTTATGCTTTAGGAATACGCAGCGTCTGGCCGGGATAGATTTTATCGGGGCTGGAGAGCATAGGGCGGTTAGCCTCAAAAATCTTGTTGTACTGGTTAGCATCGCCGTACACGGTTTTAGAGATCGCGCTCAGGGTATCGCCGGATTTCACCGTATAGTAAGTAGCTTCATCTTTGGCATCTGTCGCGGTGATGTTGTTCTCCACCTCGCTGACGCCTGCGATGTTGCCGACGGCGACCTGGATTTTTTCTTTCTGCTCCTGCGTCAGCCCGTCGCCCGTCACGCTGGCTTTGCCGTCGGTGACGTCAACCTGAACCTTATCGGAACCGGGAATGTTGAGTTTCTTGAGGTGCTCGGTGATTTTGTCGCTCTGACCCTTATGATCGGTCAGATTGTCCCACAGCTTTTCGCCTGCTTCTTTTACGAAATTAAAAAGACCCATTCCATCCTCCTGTTTAACATGAAGTCAGAATAAGCATAGCAGTTGAGTGTTAAGGTGATAAAAAAAGCCCGGTGGCGTTAACGCTTACCGGGCCTGGGAGGGAAGTTGTAGGCCGGGTAAACGCAGTGCCACCCGGTAAATTTCACAGAACTTAAACCCCTTGCTCCAGAATACGAATATGGGTTTCCAGAACGTCCCCTTTCACCGCGTCGCTCCACGCTTTCATATGCGCGGTCTGCAAATGCGCTTCAAGGTGCGCGACGGTTTCCCACTGCTCAACCATGATGATCGAGTCTGGCGCGGTCGCCTGGAAGCTTGCGCTGGTGGCGGCGTCCACCATTGGCGCGTAGCCGTGGCAGCCTTCTTCTTTCAGTACGGTCGGGATGATCTTTGCGAACTCATCCAGCACCGCCTGGCGGTGATGTTGGCCAGGACGCGTACGGATTTCAGCAATAACGGTAAGCATAATTAACTCCTTCTAATTCCAGGCTACCAGTTAAGCAAAAATTTCCGCGAGATGCTTGCGATATTCTGCGATATAGCGTGGGACGTCCGGCATTTTAATTACGTCATTGACGATAAAGGTCGGCAGCGGCTCCATAGCCAGGAACTGATTCGCCTTGTGGAATGGCAGATACGCGCCGTCTACGCCTACGCCTTCAAAGAACTGATCTTGCTCGGTGAACGCTTCAAGCGGGGCATTCCAGGTCAGGGAGAGCATGTATCTCTTGCCCTGCAACAGGCCGCCGGAACCGTATTTTTTAGACGCGTCTGAGCGGGTGCGGCCGTCGCTGGCATACAGCGAACCGTGACCTTCGGTAAACACATCGTCCATGTATTTTTTCACGGTCCACGGTGCGCCCATCCACCAGCCCGGCATCTGCCAGATAACCACTTCGGCCCACAGGAAGTTCTGCACTTCGGCCTTCACGTCGTAATCGCTGTCCGCGCGCACGACCTTAACATCATGTCCGGCGTCGCGCAGGAAACCATCCGCGACCTCGGTCAGGGTGTCATTGAGCTGGCCTTTAGAGTGCGCAAATTCTTTCGCGCCGTTGATAATCAGAATGTTGCTCATTATTTGTCCTCGATGCTGAGAGTATGCCAGGTATTCTACGCGCGAGGACGGAGCGGAAAAATAAGCAAAATGTGCAAAGTCTTTTGCGCTCAGCGCAATAATGGCTACCAGCTGACGGTCACCTCAAAGCCCCCTTCAGGCGCATTGCCCAGCGAGACGCGCATCCCGTGTAACGCCGCGATGCGCTTCACAATAGACAACCCCAGACCGCTGCCGGTGGCGTCCTGGCCCGGTGGACGATAAAAGCGCTCGCCGAGACGCGCCAGCGCATCGGTTGAAATGCCCGGGCCGTTGTCGCGCACGGTAAAGCTTAGGGTGTTCAGCGTCACGTCCACCACGCTGCCGCGCGGGCTGTAACGAACGGCGTTGTCCAGCAGGTTACGCGCCAGCAGGCTCAGCAATAGCGGCTGTCCGTGACGCATTACCTCGGGCGCGTTGACGTTGAGCCGAATATCAATGCCCGCCTGCTGCGCCGGATGCCAGATATCCAGCACCGCGGATTGCAGCAAATCGGCCATCATCACGGGTTCGACGTCATCAAGATTATCCAGTGAATCCAGGCGCGACAGGGTGAGAAGCTGGTCCACCAGCCGGGAGGCGCGGTCGATGCCCGCATGCAATTGCCCCAGCGCTTTAGACTGCGCCTCGGGATCGTCAAGGGAAAGCTGCGCCACGTCGGTTTGCACCTTCAGCGCGGCCAGCGGGCTGCGCAACTCATGAGCGGCATCCGAGGTGAAGCGGCGCTCGCGGGCCATCATCTCCTGCGTACGGGCGAAAAGATGGTTAAGCGCATCAAGCAGCGGGCGAACCTCCGTCGGCACGCCGTGTGTGGGCAGCGTATCGGTCGCATCCGGCGAGCGTGAACGCAGGGTCTGCGCCAGGTTTTTCAGCGGTTTCAGTTCCCGGCTCAGCAGGACAATCAGCAACAGCAGCATTACGGGCAGCGCCACCAGCCACGGCGTCAGCTGCGAGCTGACCACGTCCAGCGCCATATCTTGTCGGTACTCCCACTCCTGGCCAACCACCACGCGGTATTTCCCGTCCGGGGAGGTCAGCCACAGGAAACGCCATTCGTCGTTGTCATCCTGCAACCGACCGTCATCAAATCCGTCCCGGCGGTAGTGATAAGGTATGTCGCGCCCGTTCTCACCGTCGTTAAGCACCATGCTGCCGTCTGCGGTGAAGATTGCGAAGGCCAGCGCATCGTCGTCAAGATGGCCGTGTTTGGCTTTTTTCGGCACCTCGCGCATGCGTTCCGGGGCGCGGAGTTCGTCCACGTCCATCGTCAGCAGCCGTTTGGCAAACAGCATCTGCTGGGTATCGAACAGCTTATCGAGCTTGTCGGTCGTCTGGTGCCAGGCCACCACGCTTGCGGCAAACCAGGCCGCCAGGGACAGCAGCAAAAAGAGGAGCGTCAGGCGCAGCTTCAGGCTCAGGCGTTGGGTCAGTTTCATGCGTCACCCAGGGTATAACCGATGCCGTGCACGGTGCGGATAAATTCGCTGCCGAGCTTGCGGCGTAAATGATGAACGTGGACTTCGACGGCGTTGCTGGAGACGTCATCATCCCAGTTGTAGAGTTTCTCTTCAATGGCCTTGCGCGGCAGCACGCGGCCCGCGTTGCGCATCAGCAGTTCCAGCAGGGCGAACTCTTTGGGTTTGAGCACCAGCGTTTCGCCCTCCAGCGTGGCGACAAGACTTGCCGGATCGAGCGTGACCTTGCCGTGACGCAGCTCGCTGCGCGCCTGCCCGTGGCTGCGGCGCACCAGCGCTTCGAGGCGGGCTGCCACTTCAATCAGCGCGAACGGCTTACACAGGTAATCATCCGCCCCCAGGCGTAACCCTTCGACGCGCTGATTCAGCGCATCCCGCGCGGTGAGGATCAGCACCGGTTCGCTCTTACCGCTTTCGCGCCAGGCGCGCAGGATCTCAAGCCCGTCGATTTCCGGCAGCGTCAGGTCCAGCACCACGGCATCGTACGGCGCGGTGTACAGGGCCGCCTGCCCGGTTTTACCGTCGGTAAACCAGTCCACGTTAAAGCCTATTTTGCTTAAGCCCGCTTTGATGCCATCGCCGATGAGTTTGTCGTCTTCTACCAGTAAAATGCGCATATTTCCTCCTTGATGCCGTCAGTAAACCTTCTGCAAGCGCCTGCTGTACAGTAAAAATAAATAAATTTTCCCCTTAAGAAGTTGTTAAGGTTTACCCTGTTTAATGGATTGTGAAACGACATTAAAGGGAGAGATTAAGATGAAAAAATACGCTGCAATTGCTGCCATCATGATGATGACCACTGCCCCTGTTTTTGCTGCACAGGGTGGCTTCTCTGGCCCATCTGCGACACAGACCCAGACGCAAACCCAGCAGGGTGGCTTTGTCGATAATAACGCCAACCTCACTACCGCGGCTAAAGTCAAAGATATGAAGGACGACAGCTGGGTGAAGCTGCGCGGTAATATTACCGAGCGCCTGTCCGATGACCGTTACACCTTCCGCGATGAAAGCGGCACGGTGGTGGTGGAGATCGACCACAAGCGCTGGAACGGCGTGACGGTGACGCCCCAGGATAAAGTCGAACTCCAGGGTAAAATCGATAAAGACTGGAACGAGTTTGAAATCGACGTGAAGCAGGTTATCAAGCTGAACAAATAACCCGGAAAGGGCCGCATGAGCGGCCCTTTTTCTTTGTGACTCAACTCGCCAGATGAGGTAGTATCTGCGGCAATATTGCCTGAAACCCATCGGTTTCTGAGTTGAGGAATCACACGTAATGAGCGATATGGCAGAGCGCCTCGCGCTACATGAATTCACGGAAAACGCCTACCTGAACTACTCCATGTACGTCATCATGGACAGGGCGTTGCCGTTTATCGGGGATGGCCTGAAGCCCGTTCAGCGCCGCATCGTCTATGCGATGTCCGAACTGGGGCTGAATGCGACCGCCAAGTTCAAGAAATCCGCCCGTACCGTCGGTGACGTGCTGGGGAAATACCATCCGCACGGTGACAGCGCCTGCTATGAAGCGATGGTGCTGATGGCCCAGCCGTTCTCTTACCGCTATCCGCTGGTGGATGGTCAGGGGAACTGGGGGGCGCCGGACGATCCGAAATCCTTCGCGGCGATGCGTTATACCGAATCCCGTCTGTCTAAATATGCCGAAGTGCTGTTGGGCGAGCTGGGCCAGGGTACGGTCGACTGGGTGCCAAACTTCGACGGTACGATGCAGGAGCCGAAAATGCTGCCTGCGCGTCTGCCGAACATCCTGCTGAACGGCACGACCGGTATCGCCGTGGGCATGGCGACGGACATTCCGCCGCACAACCTGCGTGAAGTGGCGAAAGCGGCCATCACCCTGATTGAGCAGCCAAAAACCTCGCTGGACGATCTGCTGGAGATCGTGCAGGGGCCGGACTATCCGACCGAAGCCGAGATCATCACCTCGCGTGCGGAAATCCGTAAAATCTACCAGAACGGCCGCGGCTCCGTGCGCATGCGCGCGGTATGGACCAAAGAGGATGGCGCCGTGGTGATCACCGCGCTTCCGCACCAGGTCTCCGGCGCGAAGGTGCTGGAGCAGATTGCCTCCCAGATGCGCAATAAAAAGCTGCCGATGGTGGACGACCTGCGCGACGAATCGGACCACGAAAACCCGACCCGTCTGGTGATTGTGCCGCGTTCTAACCGCGTGGATATGGAGCAGGTGATGAACCACCTGTTCGCCACTACCGATCTGGAAAAAAGCTACCGCATCAACCTGAACATGATTGGTCTGGACGGTCGTCCGGCGGTGAAAAACCTGCTGGAGATCCTCACCGAATGGCTGGCCTTCCGCCGCGATACGGTGCGCCGCCGTCTGAACCATCGCCTGGAGAAAGTGCTTAAGCGCCTGCATATCCTCGAAGGTTTGCTGGTGGCGTTCCTCAACATTGACGAAGTGATTGAGATCATTCGTACCGAGGACGAACCTAAGCCTGCCCTGATGTCGCGCTTTGGCATCAGCGAAACCCAGGCTGAAGCGATCCTCGAACTGAAGCTGCGCCATCTCGCTAAGCTGGAAGAGATGAAGATCCGCGGCGAGCAGAACGAGCTGGAAAAAGAGCGCGATCAGCTTCAGGCGATTCTGGCGTCCGAGCGCAAGATGAACACCCTGCTGAAGAAAGAGTTGCAGGCCGATGCCGACGCCTTTGGCGACGACCGTCGTTCTCCGCTGCATGAGCGCGAAGAAGCGAAGGCGATGAACGAGCACGACATGCTGCCGTCCGAGCCGGTGACCATCGTGCTTTCCCAGAGCGGCTGGGTGCGTAGCGCCAAAGGCCACGATATCGACGCGCCGGGTCTGAGCTACAAGTCCGGTGACAGCTTCAAGGCGGCGGTGAAGGGCAAGAGCAACCAGCCGGTGGCGTTTATCGACTCCACGGGCCGCAGCTACGCTATTGATCCGATCACGCTGCCATCCGCGCGCGGGCAGGGCGAACCGCTGACGGGCAAGCTGACGCTGCCGCCGGGCGCCACGGTTGACCATATGCTGATGGAAGCCGACGATCAAAAACTGCTGATGGCGTCTGATGCTGGCTACGGCTTTATCTGCACCTTTAACGATCTGGTGTCGCGTAACCGCGCCGGTAAAGCGCTGATCAGCCTGCCGGATAACGCACACGTCATGCCGCCGCTGATCATCGAGAACGAAAGCGATATGCTGCTGGCGATCACCGCTGCCGGACGCATGCTGATGTTCCCGGTCAGCGATCTGCCGGAGCTGTCGAAAGGGAAGGGCAACAAGATCATCAGTATCCCGTCAGCGGAAGCGGCAAAAGGCGAAGATAGCCTGGCGCATCTCTTCCTGCTGCCGCCGCAGAGCACGCTGACCATTCATGTCGGCAAACGTAAGATCAAACTGCGTCCGGAAGAGTTGCAGAAGGTGGTTGGCGAGCGCGGACGTCGCGGCTCACTGATGCGTGGCCTGCAGCGCATCGACCGCGTGGAGATCGACTCGCCGGCGCGCAGCAAAGCGGACGACAGCGAAGAGTAACCTGTTTCATCCCCCCCTCTTTCCGGAGGGGGATTACCATAAAATTTCCCGTAAAAACGTTGTTAATTCGTGCGTTGCGATTAACAATACGCGCTCGTAATAAAGTCCTTACCTGGCCACAGGTGAAGTATAATTGTCAGCTGTCAGGGCTTCAGAGGTCGCTATGCTATACATTGTTCGTCTTATTCTTACCGTTATTTACTGCATTCTGGTCTGTATTTTCGGATCGATTTATTGCCTGTTCAGCCCGCGTAACCCAAAACATGTCGCGACGTTCGGGCACATGTTTGGTCGCCTTGCGCCATTGTTCGGCCTGAAGGTTGAAAAGCGTCTGCCTGAAGGGGCGGAGAATTTCGGTAACGCCATCTATATCGCTAACCATCAAAACAACTACGATATGGTGACGGCCTCAAATATTGTTATTCCGCCGACCGTAACCGTCGGGAAAAAGAGCCTGCTGTGGATCCCGCTTTTCGGCCAACTGTACTGGCTCACCGGTAACTTGCTGATTGACCGCAACAACCGTGCGAAAGCGCATGGCACCATTGCGGAAGTGGTGGATCAGTTTAAAAAGCGCCGGATCTCAATCTGGATGTTCCCGGAAGGGACGCGCAGCCGCGGTCGCGGCCTGCTGCCGTTCAAGACCGGCGCGTTTCATGCTGCAATTGCGGCAGGCGTTCCAATTATTCCCGTGTGCGTTTCCAATACATCGAATAAGATTAATCTTAACCGTCTGAAAAACGGACTGGTCATTGTCGAAATGCTACCGCCGGTGGATACCTCCAAATACGGTAAAGACCAGGTGCGCGAGCTGGCCACGCACTGCCGCGAGCTGATGGCTCAGCACATTGCACAGCTCGATAAAGAAGTTGCAGAGCGAGAAGCCGCCGGTAAGATTTAACCCGGTTTCGTTCAAGGGAAAACGAATTCCCGCGTTGTTAGTCGTTTCAGATGGAGCTTATATGTCACTCAGTCGGCGTCAGTTTATTCAGGCTTCGGGTATCGCCCTTTGTGCGGGTGCGATGCCGCGGACAGCCAGCGCCGCCGGGCAGCAACAGCCGCTGCCTATTCCGCCGTTGATTGAATCCCGTCGCGGGCAGCCGCTATTCCTCACGCTTCAGCGTAGCCACTGGTCCTTTACCCAGGGAACGCGCGCGCAGGTATGGGGCATTAACGGACGCTACCTCGGGCCGACCATTCGCGTGTGGAATGGGGATGACGTCAAGCTCATCTACAGTAACCGGACGACGGAAAATGTCGCAATGACCGTCAGTGGGTTGCAGGTGCCGGGGCCGCTGATGGGCGGCGCGGCGCGCATGATGTCGCCGAATGCCGACTGGGCGCCCGTCCTCCCGATTCGTCAGAGCGCGGCGACATTGTGGTATCACGCCAACACCCCGAACCGCACCGCCCAGCAGGTCTATAACGGCCTGGCCGGGATGTGGCTGATTGAAGATGAGGTCAGTAAAACGCTGCCGATCCCGAATCACTACGGTGTTGATGATTTCCCGATCATTATTCAGGACAAGCGTCTGGATAACTTCGGTACGCCGGAGTACAGCGAGCCGGGCAGCGGTGGCTTTGTGGGCGATACGCTGCTGGTTAACGGCGCGCAAAGCCCGTATGTCGAAGTGTCTCGTGGCTGGGTGCGCCTGCGTCTGTTGAATGCCTCTAACTCGCGCCGCTACCTGCTGCAAATGAGCGACGGCCGCGCCCTGCATGTGATTTCAGGCGATCAGGGGTTATTACCTGCGCCGGTGTCGGTGAAACAGCTGGCGCTGGCGCCGGGCGAACGTCGTGAAATCCTCGTGGATATGACCAACGGGGATGAAGTGTCCGTGACCTGCGGCGAAGCGGCAAGCATTGTTGACCGCATTCGCGGCTTCTTTGAACCGTCGAGCGTTCTGGTCTCCACGCTGGTGCTGACGCTGCGCCCGACCGGCCTGTTGCCGCTGGTGACCGACAGTCTGCCGATGCGCCTGCTGCCGCAGGAAATTGTGACCGGCCCTGCAGTACGCAGTCGCGATATCAGCCTTGGCGACGATCCGGGCATCAACGGCGCGCTGTGGGACGTAAACCGTATTGATATCACCGCCCAGCAGGGAACCTGGGAGCGCTGGACCGTCCGCTCGGAGATGCCGCAGTCGTTCCATATTGAAGGGGTGTCATTCCTGATCCGCAACGTCAACGGGGCGATGCCGTTCCCGGAAGACAGGGGCTGGAAAGACACCGTCTGGGTGGATGGGCAGGTAGAACTGCTCGTCTACTATGGACAGCCGTCATGGCCGCACTTCCCGTTCCTGTTCCACAGCCAGACGCTGGAGATGATGGACAGGGGGTCGGTAGGGCAGATGCTGGTGAATCCGGCACCGTAAAACGAGTCGGGTGGCGGCTTCGCCTTACCCGACCTACAGGCCCGTAGGCCCGGTAAGCGTAGCGTCACCGGGCAATAAATACCCCTTCATTTCCCCCGATAAACCAGCGTATAATCCCGCTCCTTTTGTCTATTTTTTCTTCGGAAGCATTATGAGCGCAATTTCCCTGATCCAGCCGGATCGCGACCTCTTCTCCTGGCCCCAGTACTGGGCAGCCTGCTTTGGACCGGCGCCGTTCCTGCCGATGTCCCGGGAAGAGATGGATCAACTGGGCTGGGACAGCTGCGATATCATTCTGGTGACGGGTGATGCGTATGTCGATCACCCGAGCTTTGGCATGGCGATCTGCGGCCGTATGCTGGAAGCTCAGGGTTTCCGCGTGGGGATTATTTCTCAGCCTGACTGGAACAGCAAAGACGACTTTATGCGTCTGGGTAAACCTAACCTGTTCTTTGGCGTGACCGCGGGCAACATGGACTCGATGATCAACCGCTATACCGCGGACCGTAAGCTGCGTCATGACGACGCTTATACGGCAGATAACGTGGCGGGTAAACGTCCCGATCGCGCGACCCTCGTCTACACCCAGCGATGCAAAGAAGCATGGAAAGACGTGCCGGTGATCCTGGGCGGCATCGAGGCGAGCCTGCGCCGCACCGCGCACTACGACTACTGGTCTGACACCGTGCGCCGTTCGGTGCTGGTGGATTCGAAAGCCGACATGCTGATCTTCGGCAACGGCGAGCGTCCGCTGGTGGAAGTGGCGCATCGCCTGGCGCAGGGTGAAGCGGTCAGCGAGATCCGCGACGTGCGCAACACCGCGATCATGGTGAAAGAGGCGCTGCCGGGCTGGAGCGGGGTGGATTCCCGCATTATCGATATGCCGGGCAAAATCGACCCTATCCCGCACCCGTACGGTGACGATCTGCCGTGCGCGGATAACAAACCAGTTGAGCCGAAGAAAGCGGAAGCAAAGGCCGTGGTGGTGCAGCCGCCGCGTCCGAAGCCGTGGGAAAAGACCTATGTGCTGCTGCCGTCATATGAGAAGGTCAAAGCTGACAAGGTGCTCTACGCACACGCCTCCCGTATTCTGCACCATGAAACCAACCCGGGCTGTGCCCGCGCGTTGATGCAAAAGCACGGCGAGCGTTATATCTGGGTTAACCCGCCGGCGATCCCGCTCTCTACCGAAGAGATGGACAGCGTTTTTGCCCTGCCGTACAAGCGTGTGCCGCATCCGTCATATGGCAACAGCCGTATTCCGGCGTACGAGATGATCCGCTTCTCGGTCAACATCATGCGCGGCTGCTTCGGCGGGTGCTCCTTCTGTTCGATCACCGAACACGAAGGTCGTATTATTCAGAGCCGTTCCGAAGAGTCGATTGTTAACGAGATCGAAGCGATTCGCGACACGGTCCCGGGCTTTACCGGCGTAATCTCCGATTTGGGTGGTCCAACGGCTAACATGTACATGCTGCGCTGCAAATCGCCGCGCGCTGAGCAGACCTGTCGTCGTCTCTCCTGCGTCTATCCGAGCATTTGCGAGCATATGGACACCAACCACGAGCCGACGATCAACCTTTACCGTCGCGCCCGTGACCTGAAAGGCATCAAGAAGATCCTGATCGCCTCCGGCGTGCGTTACGACATTGCGGTGGAAGATCCGCGCTACATCAAAGAGCTGGCGACGCACCACGTTGGCGGTTATCTGAAGATCGCCCCGGAGCACACCGAAGAGGGCCCGCTGTCCAAAATGATGAAGCCGGGCATGGGCAGCTATGACCGCTTTAAACAGCTGTTTGATACCTTTTCAAAACAGGCGGGGAAAGAGCAGTATCTGATCCCATACTTCATCTCCGCGCACCCCGGCACCCGTGATGAAGACATGGTGAATCTGGCGCTGTGGCTGAAGCAGCGTCGATTCCGTCTGGATCAGGTGCAGAACTTCTACCCGTCGCCGCTCGCCAACTCGACGACCATGTATTACACCGGCAAAAACCCGCTGAGTAAGATTGGTTATAAGAGCGAAGACGTGGTGGTGCCGAAAGGGGATAAACAGCGCCGTCTGCACAAAGCGCTGCTGCGCTATCACGACCCGAAAAACTGGCCGCTGATCCGTCAGGCGCTGGAAGAGATGGGGAAAAAGCACCTGATCGGCTCGCGTCGTGATTGCCTGGTGCCTGCGCCAACGCTGGAAGAGATGCGCGAAGCGCGCCGCCAGAACCGCAATACGCGCCCGGCGCTGACCAAGCACACGCCAATTGTGCATCAGCGTTCGAACGGTGGGGCTTCGGGGACGAAAAAAACGGGAAAACGTAAGATCGGATAACGATGATGCCCTCACCCCGGCCCTCTCCCACAGGGAGAGGGTGGAAAGCATTCCCTCTCCCTGTGGGAGAGGGTTAGGGTGAGGGGAAACTACCCGCCGAACTGATCCGGGTCCGGCCCTAAACGCTTGCCCTGATCCAGCTTCGCAATTTCACCCAGCTCGTCTTTATCCAGGCGGAAATCCCAGACGTCGAAGTTCTCGGCTATACGCGATGGCGTGACCGATTTCGGGATCACCACCAGACCGCTATCCAGATGCCAGCGAATGACGATCTGCGCCGGCGTTTTGCCGTACTTATCCGCCAGCTCGCGGATAATTTTCTGGTCAAACACCCCTTCGCCGCCCTGAGCCAGCGGGCTCCAGGATTCGGTCTGGATCTTGTGCGTGGCGTTCCACGAATGAAGCTGGCGCTGCTGCATCAGCGGGTGTAGCTCAATCTGGTTAATCACCGGCGCGACGCCCGTTTCATCAATCAGGCGTTGCAGATGATGAACCTGGAAATTACAGACGCCGATGCTTTTTATCAGCCCCTCTTTTTGCAGCTCAATCATCCCTTTCCAGGCATCAACGTAATGGTCGATAGCCGGTACCGGCCAGTGCATGAGATAAAGATCGACGAAATCGAGCTGGAGTTTCTCCAGGCTCTCCTGCAACGCTTCGCGGGGACGCTTTTGATCGTCGTTCCACAGCTTGGTGGTGATGAATAACTCATCGCGGGGAATGCCAGCGCTGGCAAGCGCGGTCCCCACGCCGTCCTCGTTTTTATAGGCGGCGGCGGTATCAATGGACCGATAGCCGACTTCCAGGGCTTTATGAATGGCGGAGACGACCTCGTCGTTACCGGCTTTCCATACACCTAGCCCCAGCTGGGGCATCACGTTGCCGTCCTGTAGCTTGATTACGGTTTGGTTTGCCATTTTTCCTCCTTCAGGTGCTCATCGCCGGAGGGAACCTCCGACGATGTGATGTGCATTAAGTCTGGACGAAATGTCAAAAAACGAAAGTCAGGATCCTAAAAACGCTTAGCGTGCCGCTTCGTAAATACGACGGCTGACGTCCAGGGTGATGTCGCCGTGCTCGCCGATCTGCGTCATACCGTGTGCTTCCAGCTTCGCCAGCAGGGCAGGGATGGAGCTGCCGTCCAGGCCGTAGTCAGAGAGACGCGTTGGCACGCCCAGGCTTTCAAAGAAGTGACGGGTGGCTTCAATTGCGGCATCAATACGCGCATCGTCGGAACCCTCGGTGATGTTCCACACGCGTTCGGCGTACTGGAGCAGTTTGGCGCGTTTAGCGTCACGTTTTTCATTCCACAGCGCAGGCAGAACCACCGCCAGCGTCTGGGCGTGATCCAGGCCGTGCATCGCCGTCAGCTCGTGACCGAGCATATGGGTCGCCCAGTCCTGTGGCACGCCTGCACCGATAAGGCCATTCAGTGCCTGTGTTGCAGCCCACATCACGTTAGCACGCACGTCATAGTTTTCAGGCTCTTTCAGCGCTTTCGGACCTTCTTCAATCAGCGTCAGCAGAATGCCTTCCGCGAAACGATCCTGAATTTTGGCGTTCACCGGGTAAGTGACGTACTGCTCAACGGTGTGAACAAAGGCGTCGACCACGCCGTTCGCCACCTGACGCGCAGGCAGGGTATAGGTGTAAACCGGATCGAGGATCGCGAACACGGGCTGAACATGTTCGTTCATAAAGGCCTGCTTGTCACCGGTGGTTTTACGGGAGATGACCGCGCCTTTGTTGGACTCAGAGCCGGTGGCCGGCAGCGTCAGCACGGAGCCCATCGGGATCGCACTGCTGATGTCGCTGCCGCCCGTTTCCAGAATATGCCACGGGTCGATGCCGTCAGCGTAATGCGCTGCCGCCGCGATGAATTTGGTGCCGTCCAGCACGGAACCGCCGCCCACCGCCAGCAGGAAAGTGATCTGCTCCTCACGGGCGATTTTTACCGCGTTCATCAGCGTTTCATAAGACGGGTTAGGCTCGATACCGCCGAACTCGCGTACGTCCAGCCCTTCCAGAGCGCTGTAAACCTGATCCAGTACGCCGGTTTTTTTCACGCTGCCGCCGCCGTAGGTAATCAGGACGCGGGCGTCCGTCGGGATTTGCGCGCGCAGGTCAGCGATAGCGTCTTTACCAAACAGAATGCGGGTTGGGGTGTGAAGATTAAAGTTGTTCATGGCTTGTTCCCTGTAGTGGGTAGAAAATCGTGGTGGCGCAGAAGGCAACCTGATGCTGCACATTGTGGCGGGCAGGCGCTATCCTCTCAATGCACATTCCTGCCGATGTCTTGCCCATTTCTACAGCGCTCTGGAGAAACGGTAAGAAAATGCGCACACTGTTAGCGTCGGAAACCGTACCCGGAGTAACTGAAAATGAACCGTGATGCCATCTGCCGCCAGCTAACGTCGCAGATTAAAAGACTGATAGATAACGGAAATGATTCGGCTGAGCTGTTGCCGGATATCCGATTGCTCTACGGTACCCAGCCCGGAACGCGCACCCCGGTGATGTATCAGCCCGGCATCGTGTTTCTCTTTTCTGGCCATAAGATTGGCTATATCAATGAGCGCGTGTTCCGTTACGACACCAATGAATATCTGCTTCTGACAGTACCTTTACCCTTCGAATGTGAAACTTTCGCGACAGAGGAGGTACCGCTGGCCGGGATCCGCGTCAACGTCGACATTCTCCAGTTGCAGGAGTTGCTGATGGAGATTGGGGAGGACGAACTTTTCCGGCCGTCGATGGCGGCAAGCGGTATCAACTCCGCGACCTTATCGGAGGAAATTCTCTGCGCGATTGAACGCCTGTTAGACGTGATGGAAAGGCCTCTGGACGCGCGTATTCTCGGAAAGCAGATTATCCGCGAAATTCTTTACCATGTGCTGCTGGGACCGGGCGGCGGGGCGCTGCTGGCGCTGGTAAGCCGGCAAACGCACTTCAGCCTCATTAGTCGCGTGCTGAAGCGCATCGAGAGCCAGTACACGGAAAACCTCAGCGTTGATCAGCTGGCGGCGGAAGCCAATATGAGCGTCTCGGCGTTTCACCATAACTTTAAATCCGTCACCAGCACGTCGCCGTTGCAGTACCTCAAAACTTACCGTCTGCATAAGGCGCGGATGCTGATGATCCACGATGGCATGAAGGCCAGCGCCGCGGCGATGCGGGTCGGGTATGAAAGCGCGTCGCAGTTTAGTCGGGAATTTAAGCGTTACTTCGGCGTCACGCCGGGGGAAGATGCGTCACGTATCAGAACCATGCAGGGAGCGTGAGGGGAAACGGAGGCCGGGTAAGCGGTAGCGCCACCCGGCTTTTATTTATGCGCTGCAATACTTTTTCTTGATCACCACCGCAATGGTCCCCACCAGCCCTGCAACCAGCAGGAAAATCGGCAGGATCATCAGGAAGGTCATCACCTGGTCTTCATGGCGCTTAACAAAGGGGATCATATTCAGCGCGTAGCCGAGCGTGGTAACCACGCCCACCCAGAGCAGGGCGCTCAGCCAGTTGAAGAACTGGAAGCGGCGGTTAGAGAGGCCTGAAATACCCGCCATGGTAGGCAACAGGGTGCGAACGAACGCCAGAAAACGCCCGGCAAGCAACGCCAGCAGGCCGTGACGGTCAAACATGCAGGTCGCGCGCTGATGATATTTATGCGGCAGCTGCGCCAGCCAGCCTTTCACCACGCGGGTGTTTCCAAGCCAGCGCCCTTGCAGGTAGCTCAGCCAGCAGCCGAGACTGGCCGCAGAGGTGAGGATCACCATTGTTGGTGCGAAGTCCATCACGCCCTTGCCGATTAACGCCCCTGCGAGCAGGAGCAGGCTGTCACCGGGTAAAAATGAGGCTGGCAGTAATCCATTTTCCAGAAACAGCGTCGCGAACATCACGAAATAGACAATCCCGACGACATGTGGGTCCGCCAGCGCGGCAAAATCGTGTTGCCAGAGCGCCGTGATGATATTTTGAATAACAGCCATGGACTTTCCTGTGGAACAGCAGATATAACGCTATTGTACTCCCAATTTTGCCTGTCGGGGTTGATCGCAGGCGCATCTCATACAGACTTTTCTGCTTGCGGTGTTCAGAATAGCGTCCAGGGAGTACATGTCAGCCAGCACTTTACACGATGCGCTCAAATCCTGCCGATAAATCCGCAATTAAATCGTCCACATTTTCCAGCCCGATATGCAGGCGGATTAAGGTCCCCTCGAAGTCCACCTCGCCGCCCGGGCGCAGGGCCGCAATCTGCTCCGGCTGATTGGGCAGGATCAACGATTCAAACCCACCCCATGAATAGGCCATGCTGAAGAGGGTAAAGTTATCCAGATAGCTTGCCAGCTCGGCGTCATTCAGGCGCTTCTTAAGAACAAATGAGAACAACCCGCTGCTGCCCGTAAAGTCACGTTGCCAGTATTCGTGGCCCTTGCTGCCCGGCAGCGCCGGATGGTTAACGCGCTTCACCTGCGGATGCAGCGCCAGCCACTGTGCAATTTGCAGGCTGCTTTCGTGATGCTGACGCAGACGCACGCCGAGCGTACGGATGCCCCGGCTGGTCATGTAGGCGGTATCGGCATCCACCATCTGGCCCATCAGGTAGGCGTTTTCACGCAATTGCTCCCAGCAGCGGGCATTAGATACCGCCGTACCGATCATGCCGTCTGAGTGGCCAATCAGGTATTTGGTCGCCGCCTGAATGGAGATATCGATGTCAAATTCCAGGGCTTTAAACAGCACACCTGCCGCCCAGGTGTTGTCGATCATGATGATCGCTTCCGGCGCTATGCTGCGCACCGCCTTCACGATGGCCGGGACGTCATGTACTTCCATGGTGATGGAGCCGGGAGATTCCAGGAACACAACGCGCGTGTTGGGCTGAATAAGCCCGGCAATACCGGCCCCAATCAGCGGATCGAACCAGCTGGTGGTGACGCCGAGCTTGCTGAGTATTTTGGTGCAGAAGTCCTGGCTTGGCTCGTAGGCGGTATTGGTCATCAGGATGTGGTCACCCTGTTCAACAAACGCCAGAATGGTATTGGCGACCGCCGCCGCACCGCACGGGAACAGCGCGCAGCCCGCGCCGCCCTCCAGTTCGCACATGGCTTCCTGCAACGAGAAATGGGTTAACGTGCCACGGCGACCGTAAAACAGCCCGCCCTTCGCGCGATTACGCGTGGCGATTTTTTTATCTTCGACGGTATCAAACACCAGCGAGGAGGCACGCTGGATCACGCTGTTGACCGAGCCCTGGGTGTATTTTTTACTGCGTCCTGCCTGCACCAGCGTGGTCTCAAGCTGCTTTTTAGTCATGTTCGCTAACCCTATTTTTATACGTCTGGACGTCCAGACTACCACGATTGTCAGAATGTGCATCCGGATGCTTATCGAATAAGCAGAAAATATTATCAAATATTCGCATAAGAAATTTTTACTGCGTAAGCGCAAGGAAAGTGAGCGAAAATTACGGCACTATGTAAATACTAATGAGAACTACTATCAATTCGACGACGTTTTGATATTATTACGTTCAGATTGTGTGATTTGCGTCCTGGAGATACAGAGTGGGTAATAATTTGATGCAGACGGATCTCTCCGTTTGGGGCATGTATCAACATGCTGACATCGTCGTTAAGGTTGTGATGATCGGCCTGATTCTGGCGTCCGTGATCACCTGGGCTATCTTCTTCAGCAAGAGCGCCGAACTTCTTTCACAAAAACGCCGCCTCAAGCGTGAGCAGAAGCAGCTGGCGGAAGCCCGCTCTCTGGATCAGGCTTCTGATATCACCTCATCCTTCCATGCGAAAAGCCTGACTACCCTGTTAGTGAACGAAGCGCAGAACGAGCTGGAACTCTCCGCAGGCAGTGAAGATAACGAAGGCATTAAAGAGCGTACCGGCTTCCGTCTGGAGCGTCGCGTTGCGGCCGTGGGTCGTCATATGGGCCGCGGTAACGGCTACCTGGCGACTATCGGCGCTATCTCCCCGTTCGTCGGCCTGTTCGGTACCGTCTGGGGCATCATGAACAGCTTTATCGGTATCGCCCAGACGCAGACCACTAACCTTGCGGTCGTCGCGCCGGGTATCGCAGAAGCGCTGCTGGCAACGGCTATCGGTCTGGTTGCCGCTATCCCTGCGGTAGTTATCTATAACATCTTCGCGCGCATGATTGGCAGTTACAAAGCCACACTGGGTGACGTTGCCGCGCAGGTTCTGCTGCTGCAAAGCCGCGATCTGGACCTGAACGCCAGCGCCGTTAAACCGGTGCATGCGGCGTCCAAACTACGCGTAGGTTGATTGTATGGCAATGCGTCTTAATGAAAATCTGGACGATAACGGTGAAATGCATGAGATCAACGTGACGCCGTTTATCGACGTCATGCTGGTTCTGCTGATTATCTTTATGGTTGCCGCGCCGCTGGCGACGGTGGACGTGAAGGTGAATCTGCCTGCGTCCTCCAGCCAGCCGCAGCCGCGTCCGGAAAAGCCTGTCTACCTGTCCGTGAAGGCCGATAAGTCCATGTTCCTGGGCAACGATCCGGTGACGGATGCCTCGGTTATTCCGGCGCTGGACCAGCTGACCGGCGGCAAGAAAGACACCACCGTCTTCTTCCGCGCGGATAAAACCGTCGATTATGAAACCATGATGAAGGTAATGGACACGCTGCATCAGGCGGGATACCTGAAGATTGGTCTGGTCGGCGAAGAGAAAGCGGCCGCGAAGTAAAACGAAGGCGAAGCCGCCTTCCGTGCCGGGTGGCGGCTTCGCCTTACCCGGCCTACAATCTCAGGCTAGCGCCGCCGGGCGAACCACGTTGTCAGCAGTTAGAAGATGTTGTTGACGCCTCTTCATCGAGCGCCACGCAGGTGACGTTTGATGTGCGATAGTTGCCTTCCGAGAGTTTACGGGTCAGGCGCAGGGTGGCTGTCTCGCGTGCCAGCAGGTACTGATAGTTCGTCTCCAGTCGCCCAAGGATCTTCTCTTTAAGCTCAGGGCGCTGCTCAATAATAGCGTTCATCACCGCGCCGTAAATCTCCTCTTTGGCCTGCAAGGCATAAATTTCCCGACGGTTCTGCCATTTCAGGCGCACCAGCGTGGCCGGAATCGAAACCAAGTCCTGCGTTATTCGCGTCATCTCGTCATTTTTTATCTTTTTCAGGGCGTCGAGATTCTGCTTTAAGATAAATTCATCGCTTTTCTTATCATCTAAAGTCAAATAAACGTTATTACCGCTATCATCATTCACGTTAATCATCCCCCAGGTTATAAAAAATGGGATTGCTTTTTTCACGCGTAATTAAGTTAAGCCAAATTTCATTGCCAGCTTCATTTATTTGCTGTGTTTTCTCGGCCATTATTTGACTTAGAGCCTGGGCATCTATTTCCCCTTCGGCCTGTAAATCATTTAGCAGATGAACTAAGGCTTCAATCTTGATGGCACGAAATAACCGTTCTTTTAAATGGCGATCGTGCTCTTCCAGCACCATATTACGGGATTTGCCGGTGCGTGAAACACCAATTAATATATCGGCTTCATAGTCGGAGAGTTTTCTTTTTCCTTGAGTGAAATTCGCCTCTTTATCTGCTTCCGTCGAAGGCTGTTCCACAGGCGTAATGTGGTACTTTGCCGGGACAAGATTGTCGGGCAGCATTTTAATTTCCTTTAATTTCAAAAGGGTGGGGTTGGAAAAAGGGTGAGATTCGTTGACAATATCATGAGGCAATTTTAAAATCAAAAAAAATGGAGCCTACCCATGAACAGCATTTTCTTCACGGTCGTAACGTTACTATTACTGACCGCTGGCGTGCTTTTATTGATGCAAGAGTTCAATAAAACGAAAGTGTCAAATGACGCCAGTGAACCACCGCAGCCTGAATTGATGTCCAAAGAGGAGGGGGAAGATCATTTCTCCGTCTTGATGAACGCCGTGACGCCAGTCTGGTACTGGCGGGTGAATCACGAATATATCGATTTTCTCCATGCGACAATTAAGCGAATGAAAATGGCCGAAATTAATGATACGCCCGGCCTGTTCGACGCGCAGC
This sequence comes from Enterobacter sp. DSM 30060, assembly GCF_013375955.1. NCBI lineage: Bacteria > Pseudomonadati > Pseudomonadota > Gammaproteobacteria > Enterobacterales > Enterobacteriaceae > Enterobacter > Enterobacter sp. DSM 30060. The sequence goes on along the minus strand of NZ_CP056118.1, from coordinate 925,766 downwards.
GCCGCTGTAGCGACCTTAATTCGGCGGTCTATAAATATTACGACAATATCAAAAAACGCTGTCTGAATGGCGAGAAGGTGTCGTATTCCGATTTAGACGTATTAAATCTGCGCCAGTGTTTTCGCGAGTTTAGCCTGGAAGCCTACCCGGAACTGGTCGCACTGGTCTGGCCGGAGTATGCGCGTCCGGATGTGGATCCCAACGAGGTATAGTTGAGATATACTGAGCGCTGGTTTCGTTTGCAGACAGGATTTTATGGAACGCTTCTTTGAAAACGCAATGTATGCCTCTCGCTGGCTGCTCGCACCCGTCTATTTTGGTCTCTCTCTGGCACTGGTCGCCCTGACGATCAAGTTCTTCCAGGAGATATTCCACGTCCTGCCAAACATTTTCTCCGTGGCAGAAGCCGATTTGATTCTGGTTCTGCTGTCGCTGGTGGATATGACGCTGGTAGGAGGATTACTGGTGATGGTGATGTTCTCCGGTTATGAGAATTTCGTCTCTCAGCTTGATATCGCCGAGCACAAAGAAAAGCTCAACTGGCTGGGGAAAATGGACGCCTCATCGCTGAAAAATAAAGTCGCGGCGTCGATTGTGGCGATTTCGTCTATTCACCTGTTACGTGTCTTTATGGATGCTAAAAACGTCCCGGATAATAAGCTGATGTGGTATGTGATTATCCACCTGACGTTTGTACTGTCGGCGTTTGTGATGGGCTATCTGGATAAGATCAGTAAGAAATAAATTTACAGCGCCCCTCACCCTGCCCTCTCCCCAGAGGGGAGAGGGTGTTCAAGTTCCCTCTCCCCTCTGGGGAGAGGGTTAGGGTGAGGGGCGAAAGCATCGGACCGCACTATTTATTTATCCGACGACGCCTGCCACAAATTCAGCTCACCATCCGCCACGTGCTGGTCAATCCGCGTCAGTTCATCTTCGGTAAAGCACAGGTTATTCAGCGCCTGAACGTTCTCTTCCAGTTGCTCCGGGCGGCTCGCGCCAATCAGCACTGACGTTACACGTGTATCTTTCAACAGCCAGCTTAGCGCCATCTGCGCCATCGTCTGCCCGCGCGCGTGCGCCATCTCGTTCAGCAGACGAAGGCTGCTCAGGTTGGCTTCGGTCAGCATTTTCTCCGTCAGGCCGCGCACTTTTTTCCCTTCGCGCTGCATACGTGAACCGTCCGGAATACCGTTCAGGTATTTTCCGGTCAGCAGGCCCTGCGCCAGCGGGGTAAAGGCGATACAGCCCGTTCCGTTTTTCTCCAGCGCGTCCAGCAGACCAGTCTTGTCGACCCAGCGGTTAAGCAGATTGTAAGACGGCTGGTGGATCAAAAGCGGGATCTTCCACTCGCGCAGCAATTCGGCCATCACCGTCGTGCGTTCCGTGGAGTAGGACGATATGCCGACGTACAGCGCTTTTCCGCTCTGCACCGCGTGTGCCAACGCGGCGGCGGTCTCTTCCATCGGCGTGTTTTCGTCTACGCGGTGAGAATAGAAAATATCCACATACTCCACGCCCATGCGTTTCAGGCTCTGGTCGAGGCTGGCGAGCAGATACTTACGTGAACCACCCGAACCACCCGAACCATACGGTCCTGGCCACATGTCGTAGCCCGCTTTGGTGGAGATGATCAGCTCGTCGCGATACCCGGCAAAATCTTCTCGCAGCAGGCGGCCAAAATTTTCTTCAGCGCTGCCTGGAGGGGGGCCGTAGTTGTTGGCAAGGTCAAAATGGGTAATGCCGAGATCGAAGGCCTTACGCAGCAGCGCGCGCTGGGAATCGAGCGCCTGAACGTGGCCAAAGCTGTGCCACAGACCCAGCGACAGCGCCGGTAAGCGCAGGCCGCTTTTGCCGCAGTATCGGTACTGCATGTTTTCGTATCGGCTGGTGTAAGGGTGCCAGGACATGATGTCTCCTTTCTTATCGGTGAATTTTCGAAACAGCGTTTTTATTCTAAGCTTATCAAATCATAAATCATGGAGATAAGCGATGACGCGCCTGACTGCCAAAGATTTTCCGCAAGAGCTGCTTGATTACTATGACTATTACGCCCACGGTAAAATCAGCAAACGCGAATTTCTGAATCTCGCGGCGCGCTATGCCGCAGGCGGCGTAACGGCGCTGATGCTGTTTAATATGCTTAAACCCAACTACGCCCTCGCGGAGCAGGTTAAATTCACCGATCCCGATATTCTTCCGGAATACATCACTTATCCCTCGCCCAATGGTCACGGCGAAGTGCGCGGTTACCTGGTGAAGCCGGCCAAAGCTACCGCGAAAACGCCCGCGGTAGTGGTCGTGCATGAGAACCGGGGGCTGAATCCGTATATTGAAGACGTGGCACGACGCGTGGCGAAAGCGGGGTATATCGCGCTGGCTCCCGACGGCCTGAGCTCGGTGGGGGGATACCCCGGCAACGACGACGAAGGAAAGGTTTTGCAGCAGAAGGTCGACCCGACAAGGCTGATGAACGATTTTTTTGCCGCCATAGAGTTTATGAAAAATCATCCGGAAGCCACCGGGAAGGTGGGGATTACCGGTTTTTGCTACGGCGGCGGCGTATCGAATGCCGCCGCCGTAGCGTATCCGGCACTCGACTGCGCGGTGCCCTTCTATGGTCGTCAGCCGCGGGTGGAGGATGTGCCAAAAATTAGCGCGCCGCTCCTGCTTCATTATGCCGAGCTGGACAAAAATATTAACGAGGGCTGGCCTGCCTATGAGGCCGCGCTGAAATCAAATAATAAGGTTTATGAAGCGTATATCTACCCCGGCGTAAACCATGGATTTCACAACGATTCAACCCCACGCTATGACCAGCCCGCAGCCGAGCTGGCCTGGTCGAGAACGTTAAGCTGGTTTAAAAAATATCTGGAATGATAAGCCCGGCTTAAATAAATCATCACAAAGGGTTATCTTTTCCCCTGTCCCTGCCGATAACGAGGGTAGTACTCGCCTCTGGGCGAATTCACCCTCACGGCAAGGAATACTCAATGAAGATGCTTCGTAATTTCACCATCCGTTTCGTCATGCTGACGGTACTGGGGATCTTTTGTGTCATGTGGGCAGGCGTGGGGCTTTACAGCACCTGGTCTCTGTCTCGTGTTTCTGATGGTAATGACGTTGACCGCCAGCTGGTCAGGCAAATGACGGTGCTGAGCCAGGGCAACGATCAGTATTTCCGTTTCGTCACCCGCCTGAGCCGGGCGATGGAAGCTAAAGCAGCGGGCGGCACGCCGGACCTGGCTCCTGCTCAGCAGGCGCTGGATAACATGAGTAAAAAGCTGGCAGAGATGAAGGCTATCTCCCCGGGCCCGATGGATGAAAAGGTCTCTGCGCAGGTGATTTCCACCTGGCAGGCGCTGCTCGATCGGGGCGTTACGCCTCAGATGGTGCAGGCAAAGCAGGCGACGCTCGAAGGCTATCGTCAGCATGCCAACAACGTTACGCCGCCGCTAAGCCGCGCGTTTGGCGCCGCGGTTGAGAACTTTAACAATTCTGCGGTGAAGGCGCTCGACAGTACGCGCGTTGTGGTCGACAGCCTGACCAGCATGACCCGGACGGTGATTATCACCGCCACGATCGTGGGTCTGCTGATCCTGCTGTTCACCGACCGCTACCTGGTGGCGCTGCTGGTAAAACCGCTGGAGCGTATCCGTCAGCAGTTCCGCCAGATTGCGCAGGGCGATCTCAGCCAGCCGATTGAGCCCATTGGCCGCAACTGCGTGGGGCAACTGGTTCCGCTGCTAAGCGCCATGCAGGACAGCCTGCGGGAGGCGGTCAGCACGATTCGTTCCGGCAGCGAGAATATCTGGCGTGGGGCAACGGAGATCTCCAGCGGGAATAACGATCTCTCTTCGCGTACCGAAGAGCAGGCCGCTGCGCTGGAAGAGACCGCGGCCAGCATGGAGCAGCTTACCGCAACGGTGAAGCTGAACGCCGAAAGCGCGCGCCAGGCCAGCCAGCTTGCGGATGTCGCCTCCAGTACGGCCAGACGCGGCGGGTCGCTGGTAGACGATGTGGTCACGACCATGAGCGGCATTTCGGACAGCTCGCAGAAAATTGCTGAAATCACTACCGTTATCAACAGCATCGCCTTCCAGACCAATATTCTGGCGCTGAACGCCGCGGTGGAAGCGGCTCGGGCCGGGGAGCAGGGGCGCGGTTTTGCTGTCGTGGCGGGTGAGGTGCGTAATCTGGCCAGCCGCAGCGCGAATGCGGCAAAAGAGATCGAAGGGCTGATTGCGGATTCCGTTGCCCGCGTGGAGCAGGGGGCGCAGCTGGTGAACGATACCGGCACGACGATGGAAGCTATCCTGCGCGACGTGACGGAGGTGACTGTCATTATGAAGCAGATCGCCACCGCGTCAGAGGAGCAGAGCAAAGGTATTTCTCAGGTCGGCGTAGCCATCACGCAGATGGACGGCGTGACCCAGCAGAATGCCTCGCTGGTGGAGCAGGTTTCCGCCGCTGCGGCCGCACTGGAACGGCAGACCGAAGAACTCCAGCGCTCAGTGCAGAAGTTCCGTCTCTCCGCGTAACATCATCGCGTCAGGCCGTCTCTGGCGGCCTGACATTTATCGCTCTGAATAATCTGTGTCACCTGCGACAGCTGACCGATTTTCACTTCGCTTGCCCGCATAAATTTACTTTTGTCGATCAGCAGCAGCGACTGGCTGGCCCGGTTTAACAGCAGCGCCTTAAAGCCCGCGTTGTGCTCGGACGGATCCCAAAGGATGCCATGCTCATCAACCCCTTCACACGAGAAGATAAACAGATCGATCTCCAGCCCTTTAAGCTGCGTCACCAGCGCCGGATTAACATAGCAGCGATACTTACGCTCAAGCGTTCCGCCGGAACAGATAAGCGTGATCCGCTCGCGCTTCGCCATCTCGTGGCAGACAGGCAGGCTATTGGTAAACACGGTGAGTTCGATATCCGGAAGCTGGCGCGCCAGATGAAAGCAGGTCGAGCTGGCGTCGAGGGCGATGGTCATCCCTTCGCTGATCCAGCCCAGCGCGTGTCGGGCAATATCGGCTTTGTCGGCATAATGGCTTTTCAGGCGTGCGCCAAAGGGTTCACCGCTGTCGCGGCTGTCCGGGTGAATCAGACGCGCACGCCCGTGCTGGCGCAGAAGTTTCCCCTGCTGCTGTAACGACTTCAGATCCCGGCGGATCGTCTCTTTGCTGACGGAGAGCTTTTCAGCCAGGGCATCGGTGGTCAGCCAGTCACTTTTACTCAGCAGGGTGATGATGCTCTGCTGTCGGGTCGCTTTTAGCGTCTGGTCTGACATTCGAGGATCCTTGCTCACGCGTGCTGACTCATTTTTCTCATCGCAGAAGAGGGGCGGCGAACCGCCCGGTCATGGGTCAATCCTGACGTTTATCTTCCGTCTGGGTATCGAAGTCGCTCGCTGAATGGCGCTCATGCAGCTGCTCGTTCAGCTCGCCGTTGGTGCGGTTAACAATGCGCCCGCGTTTAACGGCCGGGCGATTCGCCACATCTTTTGCCCAGCGCTGCACGTTGGTGTACTTCCCGGCGTCGAGGAATTCGGCGGCGTTGTAGACGCTGCCCAGCGCCACGCAGCCAAACCATGGCCAGACTGCCATATCCGCAATGGTATATTCCTCACCCGCTACATAACGACCGCGCCCCAGCTGCTTGTCCAGCACGTCGAACAGGCGTTTAGCCTCCATGGTGAAGCGATCGATAGCGTACTCAATCTTCACCGGCGCGTAGTTATAGAAGTGGCCAAAACCGCCGCCGAGGAACGGGGCCGCGCCCTGTAACCAGAACAGCCAGTTCAGGGTTTCCGTTCGTCCTGCCGGATCTTTTGGCAGGAAGTGACCAAATTTCTCGGCCAGATAGAGCAGGATATTGCCGGATTCAAAGACGCGCGTCGGCGGGGTGGTGGAGTGGTCACGCAGTGCCGGGATCTTCGAGTTCGGGTTCACGTCGACAAAACCGCTGGAGAACTGATCGCCCTCACCGATGCGGATTAACCATGCGTCGTATTCCGCGCCCGTCACGCCCAGCGCCAGCAGCTCTTCCAGCATGATGGTAACTTTCTGTCCATTCGGCGTACCCAGAGAGTACAGCTGGAGCGGGTGCTCGCCCACGGGCAGCTCTTTCTCGTGCGTAGCGCCCGAGACGGGACGGTTGATATTGGCGAACGCGCCGCCGTTATTCTGTTTCCATTCCCACACTTTCGGTGGCTGATAGGTGTTATCTGACATGTTGGCCTGCCTTTTTGGTGTTGTGTTGAGGCAGTGTAGCAGGAGATAGGGGAACCGTTTAACGATGCGAGCGTAATGGGCAGGGCGGGTGTATGATAACGCCACCTCTGTCAGTTAATTACAACGTGCAGACGACGACAACCCCACAAAAAAATTGCCGCCTGCCTGTTTTAGGTTGGACACATGCGTAAAGGAACGTTAAGCAGTGACGCACCCTTCGGGACGTTATTAGGCTATGCGCCGGGTGGCGTGGCGATTTACTCTTCAAATTACGGCAGTCTCGATCCGCGTCACTATCCGGAAGACGCGGAATTCCGCAGCTATATCGGCAACGAATACATGGGCCATAAATGGCAGTGCGTTGAGTTTGCGCGCCGTTTCCTGTTTCTCAACCACGGGTTTGTCTTTACCGACGTCGGGATGGCGTGGGAGATCTTCTCCCTGCGTTTTTTACGCCAGGTGGTGAATGACAACATCCTGCCGCTACAGGCCTTTGCTAATGGCTCGAAGCGCGCGCCGCAGGCCGGTGCATTGCTCATCTGGCAAAAGGGCGGTGAATTTCAAGAGACCGGCCACGTCGCCGTCATCACCCAGTTGCTGGACGACAGAGTGCGCATTGCCGAGCAGAACGTTATTCACTCTCCGCTGCCGATGGGGCAGCAGTGGACGCGCGAGCTGCGTCTGAGCGTTGAGAACGGTTGCTATACGCTTCATGATACGTTCAGCGATACCGAGATCCTCGGCTGGATGATCCAGACGGAGGAGACGGAACACAGTATTCCTCAGCCGGAGATCGACGGTGAGCTGCTGAAAATCAGCGGCGCGCGGTTGAAGAACAACCGTCAGTTCGACGGAAAATGGCTCAATGAAAACGACGCCCTGCAACAGGCGTACGTTCGCGCGAATGGCCACGTTATTAACAACGATCCCTGCCAGTACTTCACCATTACCGAAAGTGCCGAGCAGGAGCTTATCAAAGCCACCAACGAACTGCACCTGATGTACCTTCATGCCACCGACAAGGTGCTGAAAGACGACAGCTTACTCGCGCTTTTCGACATCCCGAAAATTCTCTGGCCGCGTCTGCGCCTCTCGTGGCAGTGGCGTCGTCACCATATGATCACCGGTCGTATGGATTTCTGCATGGATGAGCGCGGCATTAAGGTTTACGAGTACAACGCGGATTCCGCCTCCTGCCATACCGAGGGCGGGCTGATTCTTGAAGAGTGGGTGAAAAACGGCTATCGCGGCACCGGCCACAATCCGGCGGAAGGCTTGCTGGAGGAGCTGACCGGCGCCTGGAAGCACAGCCACGCGCGGCCGTTCGTCCATATCATGCAGGACAACGATATCGAAGAGGATTACCACGCGCTCTTTATTCAGCGCTCGCTGATCCAGGCCGGGTTTGAAACCAAAATCCTGCATGGACTGGGCGCGCTGAGCTGGTATGCTGCCGGGCAACTGATTGATGATGAAGGCCGTCACGTCAACTGCGTATGGAAAACCTGGGCGTGGGAAACGGCGATCGAGCAGATCCGCGAGGTGAGCGAAACCGAGTACGCCGCCGTGCCCATCCGTACCGGTCACCCGCAAGGTGAAGTGCGCCTGATTGACGTCCTGCTGCGCCCGGAAGTGCTGGTCTTTGAACCGCTGTGGACGGTGATCCCAGGTAACAAGGCGATCCTGCCGGTGCTGTGGCAGCTGTTCCCGAACCACCGTTACCTGCTGGATACCGATTTTGAGGTGAATGCGCTGCTGAAACGGACAGGCTATGCCGTTAAACCGATAGCCGGACGCTGCGGGAGCAATATCGATCTGATCGGCGCCCAGGATCAACTGCTGGACCAGTCCAGCGGCAAGTTTGTTGACCGCAAAAATATCTACCAGCAGCTATGGTGCCTGCCAAAGGTTGACGGCAGATACATACAGGTCTGCACCTTTACCGTGGGCGGAAACTATGGCGGAACCTGTCTGCGTGGGGATGACTCGCTGGTGGTGAAGAAAGAGAGCGATATTGAACCGCTGATTGTGGTGAAGGATAAATAACGTCTCCCTGTTATAAAAAAGCCCCCGCAGGGTATGCTGCGGGGGCTTTTTATTACTCTTCTTCCTCGACCTGCTGCTCGCTGATCTTCAGATCAATGATGCGGCCGATCTGGTCATGATAGACCGTCAGCAGGTTGTACTGGCTCATCTCGGACATAATGTGCGGCGTGACGTTAAAACTTTGGGCAAGCTCGTCATGGCGCAACATTTGCGGATGACGCCGCCTCACATGCGCGCGGCGGCGATTGTACTGATACCACAGGATCAGCAGCCAGCCGTTGAACGCGGCAATCAGCAGATAAACCAGCACTGTATTAAAGGAGGCGATAATCACGCTCCAGCGGTGATCGCTCGCCTCGGTTAACTGCATCCACAGCCTGGCATACAGGAAAAACAGGAATCCTCCCCAGGCTATCAGCGTTAATGCGGCATCGAAAAGACGCGGTGCCAGCCGATGTTCAGTCAAAATTAACGTATTCTCGTTCATTGAATGCTCCCTTTTCCCCGGTCCGGACTGATCCAGCGCGCGCGGGCGCGTTTACGTTTAAGCATGACTTTCGGAAATGCCACGAGGGTGGTAAACAGGCCAATCATCCAGTACACCATCGGGAACCAAATCACCCAGAACAGCGAGCCTGCCACTTTCCGCTCGTAGCGCCGCTCGATATACAAACTGACGAGGAATTGCAGCAGGCACATCACCCCCAGCAGCAGCCCGGTAAACGCCGGGGGAAACAGACTCGCAACGGCCAGGTTCGCGGGAAGAGGGATAATATGGCTAAGAATGAACAACACCACGGTCGCTCCATAGGCAAACGCCCACAGCGTTGACAGCGCGTACTCGAGAAACAGGGGCCACATCCGATGATGCTCCCAGCGGGCCATTTTGCGCAGGTTAACCAGAAACACCTCTGCACCGCCCTGAGCCCAGCGCAGACGCTGTTTCCACAGCCCCTTGAGCGTCTCCGGCATCAGGATCCAGCACAGCGCCCGCGGCTCGAAAAAGATATCCCAGTGGCGCAGCTGAAGCTTCCAGCTTATGTCAATGTCCTCTGTGATCATATCCGGGCTCCAGTACCCGACATCCGCCAGCGCCTGTCGGCGAAAGGCGGCGATGACGCCGGAGACCGTAAAGACCCGGCCATAGATCCGCTGCGTTCGCTTGATAAGACCAATAATGGAAGAAAACTCGCCCACCTGAATACGACCAATCAGCGTTGAGCGCGTGCGAATACGCGGATTTCCGGTGACGGCCCCAACGTGGGGATACTGAATCAGCGGTGCCACCAGATACGCGGCCGTATCGCGATCGAGCAGGGCGTCGCCGTCAATGCAGACCAGCAGATCGCCCCGGGCCGCCGCCGCACCAGCCTTGAGCGCCACGGCTTTCCCCTGATTCTCCGCGAGATTAATCACCCGCAGGCGCGGCTGCTCCTGCGCCAGTTGATGCAGCACCTGCGCGGTATTGTCCGAAGAGCCGTCGTTGATGGCGATAACCTCAACATTCCAGTACCGCTGACCCAGCGCGGCGCTAATGGTTTCCCGTGCGTTGCGTTCCTCATTAAAGCAGGGAATAAGAATCGAGATTAACGGTTCACCGGCTAAGGCAGGCGCGGGTGTTGCGTTATCCCACGACCAGTGCCGTTCAAGCTGAAACCAGAAATAGAGGCCGCCGGTTACCCAGAGCACGGACATAAACAGCGGCCAGAAAAAGACAAAGTCCAGAATCAGTTCGCCGGTAAACAGCGCGGCTACGCCTAACGGCAACCCGAATACCAGACACAAAATAGAGAAGGCGATAATGCGATCAGTCATTGTCAGGATACCAGTACGAAGAAAATTCAGGCCTGATACGCGAAATATCAGGTTGGTTGTTGAGGAAGTCGTCGGGGTAATAACCGTAATTTTTGATGCCGTTCAGCTGGAGCACCTGCATCCACTCCACCAGACGTTCATCGGCTACGGCACGCTGCGGTTTCTGCGCCCAGTCCCTGGCCTGTAGCTCAAAAATCGTTTTATTCAGCGCGCCGGAGCGTGCGGCGACGGCGTTGACTAAACGCGTCAGCCAGGCATTGCTCTCTTCTGCCGGGACGGACTCCATCAGTGGCATTGCCATCGGCACCGTCCAGTCGTAGGCCGCCAGAAAATCATCCAGATTTTGCGCAAACCACGCTTCGCTTTCGGGCTGCAGAATGGGGAGGGCGAACATATTGCGCGCGGTCTTGATCTGCGGGCCACGGATGTTTTTCACCGCCTGGCTCAGGGCCTGGGTAAACCCGATAAGCTGCTGGCTTTTCTGGCGCGTCGTCTCCTGCCCGGCATCGTCAACGTCCGTCAGCACCGCGTCGTCATGGAACAAGATCCCGTTGAAGCTGGCATAGCGGGCCAGATCTTCATAGATCTCCGTCACCTGCTGGCGAACCTGCGGACTCCAGGGGGAGAGCCGGATATAGGGCTCGGCGGCCACGGTCAACTCTCCCGTTTGACGATCCCGGCGCTGCACGCGCGGCAGGGCTGGACTGAGATCGAAAGAGAGGACCGGCATCCACGCAAAGACTTTCACTCCCGCGCGGGTTTGTAGCTGCCAGGCGACAAAATTAAAAAGATCGGCCCGGACCGGAAGCCGGTGGTTGGGGAAATAGAGCGCGCCGATCCTGCCGTCGCCCCGCGGATCCGAAAACGCCTGGAGAAACACATGGCTGATTTTCATGTCGTAGACCCGCTGGACGAGTTTATTGATGTTTTTCGTCTGCTGGGCCGGATCGGGATCGTAGACATAATCGAGATCAACATGCATGACGCGCACCGGGTCAAACTCCTGAACGCGGCTAACCGTGTTGGCAAAGGTTTTTATCGACGGATTTCCGGCAATCAGCAGGCGCGGGATGTTGCCGAGGTCGCGCACGTTTGCCAGCCCGTCCTCCAGGGTAAAGGCCAGCTGATAGCCCTGTTTCTGGGCGATAGCGAGCGATGTACCGTTGGCAGCCCCATAGGGCCACACCCAGGCACGCGGCGCTTTTCCCGTCACCTGGGTGATTTTTTCGGTGACTTTCCGTACGTCTGCGGCGATCCGCTGGTTGAAGTGTTCATCGGTTTCGTAATGCCCCGTCGCGTTATCGAAAAAACGGTTGGCGATAGCGGGTTCACGGCTTCCCTGCGGGTTGGCCGGGATGCCGTAATGCGAGGCCCAGGTATGCGAGCCGATTTCAACCAGCGGGGAGCGGCTGAGCTCGCGCACCATGTCCCATGTCGCGAACCGATCGCGGGGCGTCATCAGACCGCCGAAGTTAACTTTTTGATTTGCCGGCGTATCCACCCAGCTGCCCACCGGCGCCCACAGCGCAGGAACGTTCCAGGCCTGAAGCAGGGGCCAGACGCGGGTGTAAAAGCTGCTGTAGCCGTCGTCGAAGCTGAGCAAAACGGCTTTCGGCGGCAGCGCTTTTTTTCCTTCATGCGCATCCACAATGTCCTGCACGCTGATGGCGTGATAGCCGTTGTGCAAAAGCCAGCTTATCTGCTCGTTTAACGCGCTGGTGCGAACGGAGAGGTAGCGCTGATCGGCAGCATCATCTTCGACGTCGTGGTAGGCCAGGACCAGAAACTGATTCTCCGGCCAGGGTTTGCTGGCCTCCAGCTGCGGCCTCTCTTCAGGAGCCATAAAGGAGAGCGGCTGCGCGCAGAGACTCGCGCTGAGGCAGAGCCAGCCGATGACGATCAGGCTTACAGAAAAACGTGTATTCAGCATATTCATCCTTAAAAGCGTAAAGTCGCATCTAACGTGACGGAGAGATTGCTCTCGCGTTTGCCGTCGTAAGGGCGTTTATCCCAGTTCAGCATCACGCCAGTATCGACAACGTTGTTCCACTGAATGCGTTGCCCGTAACCCAGCAGGGTAATGGCGCCAGGCGACTGATTTTTCTGCCAGTAGCTGCCGCCGCCTGCCACGAACTGCTGGCTCCAGAGGGTGTCGTAGTGGCGGTACATCTCATGGTCAACGGACAGGGCTGCCGTCACGGACAGATCCCGTGCCGGGTTGTAATAGAGCGTATTCCGCAGGCTGTTTTTACTGGCGGCGATCCCCGGTTCGAGATCCAGCGTCAGGGTCGGGGTCTGCCAGAGACGCTCTTTCCCAGAGAGGGTGTATTCCTGACGGCGGTTGTGGTCTGAGAAGCGGCTGACGGCGGCGTTGAACTGGTATTCACGTCGCTCGTTTTGATACCAGCGCACCCCACCTTCACCCCGGTTGGCGCTGATCCCATTGCGTAATGCCCGTAAGGGTGTCGCGCGTGATAAGCGCTCGAGGCTACCGCTGACCTGCCAGTTATCACTCAGGCTGTAGGTTGTTGAGAGCCGTGCACCCGGCCTGTTTGTGCCGTGATAGCGGTTGCTGGAGAGCTCGGCTTCGAGCGTGAGGTCACGTGGGCGCCACTCAACGCCGCCCAACAGGTGGCGGCTGATGCCTTTACCTTCGTCGAAATTCCCCTGTGCATAGCGGGCGCCAGCAAATAGCCGCCAGTTATCCGCCACGGGTGGGCCATAGAGCGTGGCGTCCCAGCTCATGTCGTGGCTACCGCTGACGGGGTTATCTGAGTGCAATCCTTTACCCGCGTTCAGACGCAGCTCTGACATATGGTGGACCGCTCTGAGCCTGTCCAGGCGACGGGCGCTGCGATCGGCGGGGGCGCGAGCAATTACGTCATCAGCCAGTAAATCCATCTGGCGCCACTCCTGAAGGTCCATTGCGACGTAAGCCTGCTGTTTTTCAAGCTCCAGATTCGTGGGTTCGAGCGCCTCTGCTCGTTTAAGCTTTTGCTCGGCCGCGCGCGGCAGGCCCCTGGCCTGAAGCAGGGCGGCATAATCAATCTGTAATCCCTGATTTCCCGGCGCCGTTGACGCCAGACGATACGACAGCTTTTCGGCCTCGGGCAGGGCGTTGGTCGCCAGCAAATAGTTAAGTTTGAGTGACTGTCCGGTGAGCCACCGATCGTTCGGCTGAGCGGTCGGGGATCCGAAATCGTAGCGGGTCCAGGGAACACTGCGGGTCTCGCGCTCAACGTAGCGGCGGGCGGCCTGATACTGCCCCGTATCCAGCCAGGCGTAGAAAAGCGCATGCTCCTCATCCTGCGGATCGGAGGCGTAGTGTGGATAGCGTTGTACAAGCGAGAAGGCGGCGACGGTGTTTTTCTCCTGCAAATATGCAGAGATCACCCAGCCGATGGCCCAGTCCGGCACCGGATGCTGTGCGGTCGTCAGCGCCTCATATTCGCTAATAACCTGCCGGTAATCACCCTGCGCATACAGCGCGCCAAGCCGATCGATACGGGCAAGGATGATGTCTTCAGCCGCCTGCGGTTCGTTTTGCCAGCGGGAAAGCAGGACGTGATAGCGATCTAATGCGTTTTGTGCCAGCCGCAGCCGCTCTTTCTCCGTTCTGCCAGGCACATCCGCCAGGCGTACCTTTTCAGCCGCGGCGTTACGCTCAAGGCGGCGACGCTCCGCGGGGGACATCGCTGCGCTTTGCGACAGCCAGAGTGCGGGCGTGCTTACCCGGTTATCCGTTAACGCATCGATCGTCTCGCGAAGAAGGGCGTTATTCCCTGGTGCGGCGTTTAGCGCGCGCATGTCCGCCAGCAGCCGGTCCCCGTTTTTTCCCTGGCGCATCCAGACATAGGAGAGCGTCTCAAGGTGCGTGGGAGAAGGATCGTCCTTAACCAACTGCCGGGCTTTCGAAAGCGCGAGGCGATCTCTGCGGGCATCGGCCAGTGTCTTAACATAGCCGATGCGGTAATCGTCGTTATCCGGCGCAAGGCTGAGCGCCTCTTTCCACAGCGATAAGGCGGATGGCCAGGCTTTTTGGTTTCTTCTGGACTGGGCGACAGCAGCGATGGCGCGAGCGGGCAGCGGCATATAAATACCATAACGCTGCCAGACTCGAATAACCTCATCATCGCGTCCTGCCCAGGAGGCTACCTGTAACCAGTCCGCAACCTGTCCAGGTGTTAAAGCATGCTGTTGCTCATAGCGCTGTAGGTAATCAAGAAACAGAGCGTAATTACCGTTACGTGCCTGTTGTATCTGATGCTCATAAACGGATTCATCAGCCTGAACCAGAACAGGAAAGAGTAAAAGCAGGAACAATAATATTGTGGTGCGATAAAAGAATAACGTAGTGAAGCTAAGCGATCTTTCCATATCTATTTGCCATTTGTTTATCGTGAATCCATTGCATAACACGGCCGCCTTTTAACTCTGCGTTAAAGGGCATAAAGGAGAACATTAAATCTGAATGATGCTACGTTATGGGGTACTTACTTAAAGGTAATTATGCGCCCTCAACTCAGTGGTCTGATTGGACTTAATGTACACCCGATGTGTTGGGGGATAAATAAGTTGAAAAGCGGCCGGGAGGTTTTGAGATAATTCTGGAAGAAGTAAGTTTTTTAGATAATTCAGTGCAGGGTTGTTCTTTTTAACTGATTGATATTAAATGTTTTTCCTTTTGCTGTTTGCAGTTTTTTTATATTTGGAATGAAGTTCTGCTGAGTTAATTAAAGTACTTTCTGGGGCATGTTTGGGAAGTTTCATGACAAAAATTCTTAATGTTCAGAGAAGTGACTTTTCTGAAATTCTTTTTTATTTATAATTAACGACAGGCATTGAGTGATAGTCTGCAAAAAGTCTAGCTCACCAATGTCATATTGAGGGATGATCAAAGCCAGAAAACATTTGCCGTTAATGTAAAGCGCTATAAACGAAAGCGTCCTTGTTTCTTAAGAGGCGGGCTTGCTTTAATCTAAAAGGGATGATTAGTGGCGACTTCAATAGTGTTAGTGACTCAGGATTGTTTCCTTGTCAGGGGGATGCGGCTATTTTTCCCGGATATAATTTGCCTCTGTTCGATAGACAGAAACATATTTGATACCGACGCAAATGAATATACTGTACTGATTGATAGCCGTACGCCGCTCCGTTTATATGATTACCTGATACGCCATCCGGCCAGAACGAGAAAAACCATCTGCTGCGTTATGCTGGATATGCGCCCTCGAGAGGAGGATCTGCACAGTATGAAGCTGTTTATGAACACGTCGCTTACGCCTCCGGATATGGCGTCGTTATTCAATCTGGTGCTTGATATGAAAGGCTGGCGTCTGACAACCAAATGGCTGCTTAACTTACGGCTGAGTAGACATGAAGCGATAATGCTCCGGTTGCTGAAGGCAGGGAGGTCAATGGAAGAGATTGCAGATAAGCTGAATATGTCGGTTAAAAGCCTCTATCGCAAGCGAACGGCGCTATCGGAGCGGTTAGGGGCAGGGAACTTCAACGAGGCGTGTTTGTTTATCTTTAAAAACAAACTGCTGGACGCGGCTGGGAACGATCCCTAGCTTCGTCAGAAGCCAAAAGCACAAACCCGCCACGAGGGCGGGTTCTTTTAATGGAAATAATTCAGAACGACCAGCGCAGATTGGCGTTCACCGAGTTGACGCGGGTATCCGCACCATATTGTCCCTGATAACCCACATCCAGCGTCGCAGCACGCGACAGCTGTACGCTCACGCCGATATCACCCACCATTACGTCCTCATCCACGGCTTGCCCCTGAGTAATGAACGCGTCGCTGCCCGCAAACGCCATGCGCGAAGAGGTATTTTTATCGCCATAAGCGTGCTGCCAGCCCAGCGAACCGTAGAGGTTAACGTTCTTCGGCAGCTCGGTCACACCGCGCACCCCGAGTGTGGAATAGAAGGTGTTCATCGTTTCGTTACGGACGCTCAGCGCAGCGGCACCGCCGTCTTCCCTGAAGCTGTCGGTATGCAGCCGGATGTACGATAAATTGACGAACGGCTCAATATTCCTGTCTGGCTGGCCGAAACGGTAGCCCGCTTCGGTAAACGCCAGCAGCGAGTTAGCGTCGTAATCTGACTTCAGCCGATCCGAGAAGCCGCTGAAATCAACATTGCGCTCGCCCTCGATCTTGTGCCAGGTGTAACCCAGCGCGCCGCGAAGGGAGAACGCATCCTGTTGACCCGCCGCATACAGGCCAAGGTGATAGTTGTCGGTATCCGTTGAGGAGCGACGGCTGTCGACGTCGTAATCACCCCGGCTGTAGCCGAAGTAGCCGCCGACACGCACGTTATGATCCGCCAGCTTGCGATCTGCCCCCAGCAGGAAGCCGGTGGTGTTGCCGTCCAGCTTGCCCACGTTTCCGTCGCCGCTGTTTCGGCTCCAGGAGCCGAAGGTCTGGCCCCAGACGCCATTGTTTTGCGGCTCCGGCTGCTGCACCAGCGACATGGCTAACGGTGGGATCGGCAGGCTGTCGTTATCAAACGCGCGCTGCATACGCTGGTTTAACACGTTAAACACCTGCGTGCTGCCAGCGATCAGGTTGGACTGCATTGATGGATAAACTTCACCAGACAGCTGGTTGAACGCCTCGCGCGCTTCCGGCGCGCTCAGCAGCAACAGCGAGTTATACAGCGCCAGCGACGGGCCACTTTGCGTCAGAGTGGAGAGCGCGCCAGCGGTATTCCACTGGTTGCTGCTTTGGGCCACGGTCTGGAAAATGCCCGGCTTGCCGCTGCCCGGGTTTTCTCCACCCGGGTTCTCACCACCCGGGTTTTCACCGCCAGGATTCTCACCGCCCGGGTTTTCACCTCCGGGGTTTTCACCGCCCGGGTTCTCGCCTCCGGGATTTTCACCGCCCGGGTTCTCGCCCCCAGGATTTTCACCTCCGGTCTCTTTCTGCGCGATGGTCAGATCGACGGCGTTGGTGCTTTGCTCAAGCGCCACGTCCAGGAAGGCGGATTTGGAAATCGCTCCGGCGAACTCACCGTCAATTCCCCCGTCGGAGGTCAAAATGCGGTAGCTTTGGCCCGTTTTATAGCTGGTTTGCGGATCCAGCGCGGTGACCTGTACCTTAGCCCGATCGCTGATGGTGGTTTTGCCCGATACCAGTAGCTGGTCGCTGCTGCCATCGCCCGCGATATCCACGTCATAGAAGGATTCGCCGATAAAGTTCAGATAGC
This sequence comes from Enterobacter sp. DSM 30060, assembly GCF_013375955.1. Lineage (NCBI taxonomy): Bacteria > Pseudomonadati > Pseudomonadota > Gammaproteobacteria > Enterobacterales > Enterobacteriaceae > Enterobacter > Enterobacter sp. DSM 30060. Next base: position 908,458 of record NZ_CP056118.1, on the reverse strand, counting down.
GTTTCAGCGTCAACGTACCGATATTGCCGTCGCCAGGCGAGATATGCCCGCCAGACTGGATCTCGGTCTGGCCCAGCGTGCCGTTGCCGCCCAGCGTGCCGCCGGACTTGATTGACGCGGCGCTGCTGTAACCGACCCCGTCGCTGACGTCTGAACCCGCCGTCGCGTTGAGGATCAGCGTACCGCCGTTCTCGGCGCTAAGCGTCTGAACATCAAAAATATCGTCTTCTGGCTGGGTATTAATATTGCTGGCAATGATAACTTTACCGCCCCGCGCGGTTACGTTCGCCTTGAGTGCGGAAAGATCGCCGTTCAGCGTCGTTTGCCCGGAGGTGTTGATCACATCACCTTCACCGCTCATCGTGTTGCTGAAGATGTAATTTCCGTCGGTATGGTTGAAGTAGACATAGCTGCCGAACAGTCCGCCACGCAGGCTGATTGCCGTCTTCGCATCGAGGGTACCTGCGCCGCCCGCCGTGCCAGGTGTTGGCTCAGTTAAACCCGTGCCGGTGTCCATATTGCCGCGGCTGCCGATGATGAGCGCACCCCGGTTCGAGCCGGAACCCGATGTCCCCACGATCAGCGCATTGCTGCCAGCGGAAAATGAACCGCCGTCAATCACAGACAGCACGCCATTGCCGTAATCGCCCACGCTCACGCTGCTGCCGCTGGTAAAGCGCGAGTCCTTGCCCGCAATAACCAACTCGGCGGTTTTCCCTGCGCCGGAGACGCCCGCCACCTGCACGCCGCCAACGTTAACCGCTCCGCCGTTCAGTACGTCCAGGTCGCCATAAAGCGTCAACGTACGGCCAACGTTCCACTGTGAGCCACTCCCCGTGACGGTGGCTTTCGGGCTCAGCGTGTCGGTTTCACCCGGCCCGGTACCATTCCCGATGCGCGCATCGTAGGCGGTATTGAGCGCCGCGCCGTCCTCAATTGCCAGCGTGGAGCGTGCGCCCAGATCGGTGCCTACGCTCAGAAAATTACTGGTCACGCGAGAGCCGGCACCCGTGGCGATAAGGTGGCTGTCGTAGCCCCGGGTGGTGCCGACAACAATCTCCTTTGCGCTGGCCAGCGCGCCCTCTTCGACTCGCAGGGTGCCGAGGCCAAGATTCAGGTCGCCGCGCAGGACGTACCGATCGTTCACCGCGTTAAGCTCAGCGTCTGGCCCACGGACCGTGACCACGCTTTCATAAATTTTGCCGTCGAACAGCCGACCGATATTGATGTTATAGGCGGTGATTTTGCCATTATCGATCAGCAGGTTTCCGCGTTGATTACGTCCAACATAAACATCTCCGGTGTAACCCAGCGTTTCGGTAATACGCGAGTCGCCATCAAAAAAGGCATCGGCTGCACGCGCGATATCGGCAGGTAAAAACACTAACAGCGGCGCGGAAAATAGAGCGAGGTAAAGTCTGGAAAGCGGCGTCTTAACCGCTAAAGCATGCGATGTAGAGTTATTCACGGGCTATCTCCGTACTCATTAGCGTGATGTCTGGAAAATCGTTTTTATGAAAACTCAGATAAGTCAGAAAATGTAAAAGGCGTTATTTATGTACGCCTTTTGATGCGGCGTTAATTATTTATGTGTGACAACAGGTGTACAGGTTGGCGCGCTTAGCGTCGGTGCGGATCCTAAAATCCCCGGCATCATCATTGATGAACAATCGAAAATACGCCCTTTTTCTGTCGTGGCGCGATAAGACAGTTTTTGTCCTCCCAGTGCGTCCGGCTGGGCGCCATTAACGTTGGTCACGGTTATTTCATCCGATGATCCCAGTCCCAGCATTTTAGCGGTCTCCGCTTGCAGGAGTGGAATAGCCTGATCGGTTTTCAACGTGGAACAACCGGCTAGCATCAACGTAACGGTTAAAACGATTAGTGGTTTTTTCATAAATTATCCTTGATATCCAACCAGTTAATTTCACTGATTGTATTTATGTTTTCTTTTACCCAAATCAGCGAATAATATATTTCTCTTTCCTAATCGAAAAAACCCTCCTAAAGTAGGGTGGGTAGATAATAATTCATCTGTACTCTAAGATATGCGAAGGTAAAAGGAGGCTCCTTTGGGACAGAATTATGCGTTAGTCGTTGATGACCATCCATTGGTAGCAAGCGGCATCGCCAATTTTCTGATTACACATTGCCAGTTTAAACAGGCGTGTGTGGTGACGAATGAGGATGATTGCTACCGCCAAATTAGGGATCATGGCCCGCCACGTTTGCTGGTAATCGATTTTTGGCTCTCTTCCGGAACGGCCCTGAAATTACTCAAAGAAGTAAAACAACTTTACCCACAGGTACGACTCCTGGTGGTCAGCGGGGATGACAATAATGACATCTGGCGCAAAGTTAATGCCGCCGGGGGACACGGTTTTGTATTGAAAAGCGAGCCACCTGAGATGTTCTCGCGGGCCGTTTTCGCACTCACTGATAATCAGACCTGGTTTCCTGAGGGAAACGAAATTTCCGTTAAGGCAAATAATGAGAAGTTAAGTAAATTTAACTTAACGCCGCGACAAATAGACGTATTAAATATGATTATGCGCGGCCTGCCAAATAAACGAATCGCCGCGCAGCTTTCAATTTCTGAGCCCACGGTCAAAGAACACATCAGCAATATATTGAAAAAGATAGGTGTTAACAGCCGGGTCGAAGCCATCACGCTTCTGCACGGCAAGCAGGAACCGTCGGAATGAGGTTTTTCCAGAGCTTACAAAACGAAGGTATCTCTGCTCCGGCGCAGATCCGTTTGCTAAACAACACCTTTCTGCGGCTGGTATTTAGCTTTAGTGCTGTGCCCTTTGTGGGTATTCCTTTCGCCATCTGGATTTATATGCTTGGGGACGACCTCGGCCCAACGATTATCTGGATAATTATTTATCTGCTATGTGCCGTGGCGATACGACTATTGCACCGACGCTATCAGCGTGAAGCGAAAGAAAACGGTGATAGGGACGTCCTGCGACGCTGGCTTCCGCGTATTAATAATATCGCCTTTATTCACGGGCTGGGCATTTCTTCGCTCTATTTAATTACTCCACAGACGCAGAATTTTGACTTTTTCCTGTTACTTAATATCAGCATCGCCGCTATCGTCGCCGCCAATGCGACGCATCTGACGCCGGTCATCAGCACCTTTACGCGCTTTTTCTTCGCCTCCTGGGGGGTGCTGAACCTCGGTATTATCTGGCGGCTGGATGAGTTGATGTTCAACGTGCTCATGCTGAATCTGCTTTACGGCTTCGCAATTTACCGCCATGCGTTAACTTCCCATGCGTTCTTTATTCAGCAGGCACTGCTTGAGGAAAAAAGCTCACGCCTGGCGGAACAGTTTCGTCAGGCCAAAGAGGACGCGGAGCAGGCACTGCTGGATAAAAATCAGTTTCTGACCACCGCCAGCCACGATCTGCGCCAGCCCGTACACGCTATGGGCTTTCTGATCGAAGCCATCCTCCACCGAAACCGGGACGATAGCCTGACGCCACAGCTTCTTGACCTGCAGCAGAGCGTTCGCTCGGTACATTTAATGCTCAACTCTCTGCTCGATCTCAGCAAAATAGAATCCGGGAATGTCCTCTCTGCCCCGGCCAAAGTGGATATCGGTGCTCTGCTCGACTCGGTCATCACGCTGTTTCGCGAAGAGGCCAACAGCCGCGCGCTTAGGCTGTGCATCCGGCGGCCTAAACGCCGTATCTACGTGATGGGCGATTCGCTGCTGGTGCGACAGTCCCTGATTAACCTGATTCAAAACGCCCTTCGTTACACGCTCCAGGGCGGGGTGCTGGTCGCCATCCGACCGCGCGGTGACGAGTGTATGGTGGAGGTGTGGGACACGGGAGTCGGTATCGCCGATGAAGAGAAGGGCAAAATCTTCTCACCTTACTACCGCCCCGAGCTGGCATGGAAGATCGACAGCGCCGGACACGGGCTGGGACTGGCCGTAGTGGCCCGTTGTGCCAAGCTGATGAAGGTGAAATACGGGATGCAATCCATTGAAGGTAAAGGCTCCCGCTTCTGGATGCGCTTTACCCAATATGCTGGCGAAGATAGCGCGCTGGACACCCCGCCCGCCGCTGATAACACCGCCACGCCGGTACGCTATGCACCGCTGCACGGTTCCTGCCTGGTCGTCGATGATGACCCGCTGGTGACGTCTGCCTGGGAGAGCCTGATGAGCGTCTGGGGAATCGATGTACGCTGTGCGGCCTCCGCTGAAGAAGCGTTTGCCATCATCGACGACGGCTTTACGCCGTTCGCCGTGCTGTGCGACCAGCGCCTGCGATCCGGCGAAAGCGGCTTCGATATCCTGAAAGCGCTTTTTGACCGTCTGCCGGATATGAGCGGCGCGATAGTCAGCGGCGAATTTAATTCACCGGTTCTGCTGGAGGCGGAGCAGGAAGGGTATCTGGTGCTGCGCAAGCCTCTGGAGCCGGCTAAACTGCATGCGCTGCTGACGCAATGGTCAGGGTGTCGTGGATAGGGGAATAGATAATAGCAGCATTGCGCTTCACTGTAGGGCCAGATAGTACGCGGTGTCCTGCTGTGATGCCAATGTGTCGGTATGGTTGAGCCGCTGAGGGAGGATTTCGCGGGCCTGATTAATGATTTCATCGTGCATGATTCAGCCTCCTGTGGTGATCTGCATGTTGCTTCTACCGGGCAGGGCGGGAGATGTTGGAAACGGCCCCGAAGGAGTCATTAGAGTTGCTACCAGCGAAGTTCCGCAGTGGGCAATAATGTCAGTTTTCGAGCGTATACTCTAAGATATCTTCAACTCGTTGATATATATAAATTTGACGAATATCGTCAGGTAGCGATTTATCCGCCAAATTAAGTTAAACTTCGTCACAGGTTTCAGTGAGTTATGGGACGGATAACAGAATGACCAGCGAAGAGGCACTTTTAAAATCAGGTTTTAGCAAACGAGATCTTCAAAAGTTAAAAAACAATATTGAAAATTACGGTGGTTCGTTTGATAGCGTAACTCATGATCTGGCCAATCGTTTTAAGGCTATGAAGTGGATAACTATTATTGCCTTCATCATACTGGCTTTAACTCTTTTACTTGCATCCAAGGATACAAGCCTGACACTTGCGCTCACATTATTGATTGTACTACCTTTCATCTGGTATATAACGCCAGCAAAACTTGGCTACAAATCCTGGCGTTATCGTAAAATGCTGACTAATTCTGGGACGGGTCGCTGACGGACAACAGATCAAAAATAATCTTAGCTTTCACGCCATAACCCGCTATTTTCATTGTAAGCTGCGGGCGGCTCAGTGTGCTCACCTTTCGGTAATAGTCAGCAGGGAGATAACGAAACAGTCGCCAGGTACCAGGTCGCCGTAACAAGCCAAAAATGGTGTACGCATTAGCGGCCAGTGAAATTGATTTGTAGACACCTAACCCATTCTCACGACTAAAGCCCATAAACTCAGCTGTAGACATCGCGGCATTCGCGACCAGCCCTTCACTGGTAGTGTTGTTAGTTGCGTAGCGAGCCACTTCTTTACTGATGCTGTTTGTCCCGTCAGTAACCAGAATCGCACCAGCAAGAACCCCGAGAGGGGTCATAGTGCCTATGAGGGTAAATCCTGCGGCTATTTCAGCACCAGCCAGGACAACACTAACAGCCGAGATCACATACCCAACAATTTTGTTATTCTCTCGGATAAACTCGACTTTAGCGTAAAGCTTCGCTGCCTTCGTTCTTAATAAACGCGCTTGTTCCAGCAGGTTACTGTTTTCTTCTCTGAGAATTTTAACGCATTCCATGCATTCTTCATCTGATTTAGCCCGACGAGCTAACGTAAACTGATGTTCTATGAGGTCCCGAATTACCTGAACAAACTTCATTCGAGTCAAACTATCGCTGAGATGAAAAGCCGACAGAGTGTTGGCTGTATTTACCAGTTTCCTGGCTTCCATATTCACCATAGTTTCCGCCCAGGCTTTATTTCTTCCATCTGAGCGCATCATGTTAAGTAATGCTGCATCCATTGTAGTTCCTCTCAATTGCTTTACCGGCCTCTGCTTAGACTGATAAACGCCCCCATGACAGCCATGCGTGCCAACGCACACACAATATAGTAGCAATGTGGTTACGGTGTCTGAAGTAGAAGTCGCTTTTTACAGCTTCGTTCCTCGGCCTACTTTACTGCGGTTAGCCAGGGCCTGTTCCAGCAGTGTACGGAACGCCGAAAGGTCACTTTTCAGGATGTCCCGGATGGATTTACCACCGATGAATCTAATAAAACAGTTAGCCGATGGGGGGTAATCACGGATACGTGATGCCGCTCTGTCGGGCTCTGTCCAATTGATATGTGCATTTGTAATGCTCAAATAGATCGGTGAAGGTCAGGTTTTTCTGCTTCTGTGTGGCGGTAAGGCGGTAAACAACGCCAGTTGTACCACCGGGAAGCGGGGCCGGAGGAGAGATAAGGGCGGTAACTACTGTTCAAACAACGAGTTGCTGACTCAGAAAGCAAAAACCCCCGCCGAAGCGAGGGTTATAAATAAGTGGTGCCCGGACTCGGAATCGAACCAAGGACACGGGGATTTTCAATCCCCTGCTCTACCGACTGAGCTATCCGGGCAACGGGGCGCATTAAACCCGATCCTCCCTCCGACGTCAACGAAATTTGTTGTTTTCGTTGCAGACTGCACACTCTCTCACCATTTCGTCGCAAACTTAAGCGAAAAAGTGCGTCCAGAGCGCGGAAAGCGGCATCGCGAGCAGCAGGGCAGGGAGCATGTTCACCACTGCAAACATCTTGATGCCACAGATGCGCAGCCCTGTCGCCAGCAGCAGCAGGCCGCCGACGGCGGTAAAGTCCGCCATCATCGCAGGCGTCGTCAGCGGCAGGATCAGCGTGGCGCAGGTGGCCAGCGCCAGCTGTATAAGCAGCATCGGTACACAAATCGCCGCCACGGCGATGCCGAGGGTGGTGGCAAAGATGGTGGCAGTAAAGAAATCCAGAAACGCTTTCGCAATCAATATGCTGGGATCGCCGGTCATCCCTTCCTGCATCGAACCGAATATCCCCGTGCCGCTGGCGCAGAACAGAATAATGATCGCAACGTAGTTCTGAATAAACGACTCGTGCGTGCCGTGCTTTGCCTTGCCCGGTCGGGCAATCAGATTTTTGGCTTTGCCTACCGCGTGATTAATGCCTTTTTCCAGATAGCAAAACTCGCCGATCAGCGCGCCGAGCAGCGTCGCCAGTACCATCACCGGCAGGTTGGCGCATTTCACCACTAAAAGGATACCAATCCCTAACGACGCCAGGCCAAAAATGGGGGGCATGGAGACGCGAATACGCTCCGGCAACCGCTGACTTAATACTGCCCCAAGTACACCGCCCAGCAATACGGCTCCCGCATTGATAAAGGGTCCAATCACCACGTTTAACTCCTGTTATTTAAGCACTGGCATTGCATGATTATGGCACGTCCGTCCCTGATTATGCTTAGCTTTGGGAGGCGTAACGCATACTGATTCCTTCTTGCACCTGAAAATAAAAGGTGACATGATTGCGCGAATTTTCTCCTTCCTGTCTCACCGTTCGGTGAGGGTATTTGCGCTTATGAAAACCATGAAAATTGCCGTCAGCCGTGAGCTGGTATCCAAAGTTTCTACGCATCGCGAAAAGGTTATGCTGGATAACACCGATTTCACCGATGTGGCGGCAGTCGTCATTACGGTTGTTGAAAGCTACAGCGGCATTCTTGCGTTGCTGAAGCGTACGGGCTTTCAGCTACCAGTATTTATGTTCTCAACAGAGCCAGGAGAGGTGCCAGAGGGTGTCACGGCGATCATCTCGGGTAAAGCACAAGAATTGCTGGAACTGGAATCTGCCGCCTGCCGGTATGAAGAGAACCTGCTGCCACCCTTTTTTGACACCCTGAGCCAGTATGTGGCGATGGGAAACAGCACCTTTGCCTGTCCGGGTCACCAGCACGGCGCCTTTTTTAAAAAACATCCCGCCGGGCGGCAGTTTTACGACTTCTTCGGTGAAAACGTGTTTCGTGCCGATATGTGCAATGCCGACGTGAAGCTCGGTGATTTGCTGATCCACGAAGGTTCTGCCAAGCACGCGCAAAAGTTCGCGGCGAAAGTGTTCAACGCGGATAAAACCTACTTCGTGCTGAACGGCACGTCGGCGGCCAATAAAGTGGTGACCAATGCGCTGCTGACCCGTGGCGATCTGGTGCTGTTCGATCGTAACAACCATAAGTCCAACCATCATGGGGCGCTGATCCAGGCCGGGGCAACGCCTGTCTATCTTGAGGCAGCCCGTAATCCGTTTGGTTTTATCGGCGGGATCGATGAACACTGCTTTGATGAGGCCTGGCTGCGGGAACTGATCCGTGACGTCGCGCCGCAGAAAGCCGCCGAGGCGCGCCCGTTCCGTCTGGCGATCATTCAGCTCGGCACCTACGACGGCACGATCTACAACGCCCGTCAGGTGATCGACAAGATCGGTCACCTTTGCGACTACATCCTCTTTGACTCCGCCTGGGTCGGCTACGAGCAATTTATCCCGATGATGGCGGAAACGTCTCCGCTTCTGCTGGAACTGAACGAGAACGATCCGGGAATTTTCGTGACCCAGTCGGTCCACAAACAGCAGGCCGGGTTCTCGCAAACCTCACAGATCCATAAAAAGGATAACCATATTCGCGGTCAATCGCGCTTCTGCCCGCACAAGCGGCTGAACAATGCGTTCATGCTGCATGCCTCCACCAGCCCGTTTTACCCGCTGTTTGCGGCGCTGGACGTGAACGCCAAGATCCACGAGGGTGAGAGCGGACGCAGGTTGTGGGCTGAGTGCGTCGAGCTGGGCATTGAAGCGCGCAAAGCCATTATCGCCAACTGCAATATGATCAAACCCTTTATCCCACCGGTGGTGGCGGGGCGGCCATGGCAGGATCACCCCACGCAGGCTATCGCCAGCGAGCGTCGCTTCTTTAGTTTTGAACCGGGTGCAAAATGGCACGGTTTTGAAGGCTATGCCCGCGAGCAGTATTTCGTCGATCCGTGCAAGCTGCTGCTGACCACGCCGGGCATTGATGCGGAAACAGGGCACTATACCGATTTCGGCATTCCGGCGACCATTCTCGCCCACTACCTGCGCGAAAACGGCATTGTGCCGGAGAAGTGCGATCTCAACTCCATCCTGTTCCTGCTGACGCCAGCCGAGAGCGCGGAGAAGCTAATGCAGCTGGTGGCGATGCTGGGGCAGTTTGAACAGCATATTGAAGACGATACGCCGCTCGTGGATGTGCTGCCGACCATCTATCAGAAATACCCGGTGCGTTACCGCGACTATACGATCCGTCAGCTGTGCCAGGAGATGCACGATCTCTACGTCAGCTTTAACGTGAAGGATTTACAGAAGGCGATGTTCCGCCAGGAGAGCCTGCCTGCCGTGGTGATGAACCCGCAGGATGCCAACCAGGAGTACATTCGCGGGAACGTCGAACTGGTGCGTATTCGTGACGCCGAAGGACGCATTGCCGCCGAAGGTGCGCTGCCATACCCGCCGGGCGTGCTGTGCGTGGTACCGGGGGAAGTCTGGGGTGGAGCAGTACAGCGCTACTTCCTGGCGCTGGAAGAGGGCATTAATATGCTGCCGGGTTTCTCGCCAGAGTTGCAGGGCGTTTACAGCGAGAAGGATGCCGACGGGATCAAGCGACTGTATGGGTACGTGTTAAAGTAGGGCCCCTCACCCTAACCCTCTCCCCAAAGGGGAGAGGGGATTGCACGGAGCCGTCTTTTCACCCTCGCCCCTTTGGGGAGAGGGCCGGGGTGAGGGGAGTTAAGTCGCACTACGCCGGTACATCCTTCTCGGATGCCCAATCTTCCCGTACAGCATCTCCACCGTCAGAAAACCCACCTCCACGCAGTGTTCCAGATAGCGCCGGGTGGTGGTTTTACTCAGGCCCGTCTCGCTCACCACCTCATCCACCGTAAAGCAGTGCGCCGCCTTGTTGTTAAACAGCGTTTGCACCCGCGCCAGCGTGTTCTCCTCTATCCCTTTGCTGCCGTTGTCCAGTCGATAATTTTTCGCCTGTAGCTGATAGAGTGAATCCACGTTCTGCTGGTCGACAATCTTCCAGACGCGCTGCTGTTCGGCAAACTGCACAAAACGTTCCAGCGACTGGCTCAGGCGTTTCCAGGAAACCGGCTTGAGGATGTAGTCGAACGCGCCGTTACGAATGGCCTGGCTACAGGTGTCCATATCGCTGGCGGCGGTGATGAAAATCACCGAGCAGTTGGCGCGGGTGAGCATCGGGTTGCTGATAAGGGTGATGCCTTTGCCGTCCGGCAGATAGTTATCCAGCAGCATCAGCTTCGGCTGTTTGCTCTCCAGTTGTACCTGCGCGTCGGCCAGTGACGCGGCAATCCCCACCAGCCTCAGGCGCGGATGTTTACCGATAAGCTCCGCGTGCAGTTGCGCCAGTTCGTTCTCGTCTTCAACAATCAGTACGTCGATAAGTTCATGTTGCATAGTCGGTATCTTCCAGTTCCTGTACGGGGTGCCGGACCGTTCCCGTGGCGGGAATAAACAGTGAGAAAATGGCACCGCGTGGGGTGTTATCGGCAACTTCAATTGCACCGCCAGCCTGCGTGACGTAGCTTTCAATCAGATACAGGCCAATACCGTGATCGCCGCGCGTTTTGGTAGTGATGCCGCGCTCAAAGATCCGGTCGCGGATCTCCGGTGTGATGCCGACGCCCTGGTCGGCGACTTCAATAATCAGTTCCTGCTCGTTCAACTTTATTAGCACGTCTACCGGGGCATGCGGGAGCGGGGCGCGCTGGGTCGCTTCGATGGCGTTATCCAGCAAGTTCCCGATGATCGAGACTAGTTCCGATTCGAGCAGCGGCAGGAAGGGTTTGTCCACTCGGCAGGCTGGATCGAAGCTCAGCTCAACGCCTTTTTCACGCGCGCGGGCGGCCTTTCCAAGCAGCAAACCGCACAGCGTCGGGGAGCTAAAGCGGGACGAGATAAAGTCCAGCAGCTCTTGAGCGTGTTCCGACTGCGCCTGTATGTAGCGGATCGCCTCGTCATAACGGCCCATATGCAGCAGGCCGGACAGCGTGGTCATGCGGTTCAGCTGTTCATGGCGCATGATGCGCAGGTTATCAACATAGCGCTTCACCTGGCTGAGCTGGGCGCTGAGCGAGTCGATCTCGTTGCGATCGCGAAAGGTGATCACCCAACCCTGCAACGCATCTTCCAGCATGATCCGCACCCGGCTGGCAATGACCGTGAGATCGTTAAAGCGACAGATCTCATCGTGGGTGTCTTTCGCAAGCATGGTTTGCGCGTTAAAGAACGGGACGGGCGCGATAACCTGGCTGATGAGTTGACCCCGCAGTTCGCGGGCGGGCTGGCGTAAGCCTAATAATTTACGCGCCGCCTGGTTAATCACCTCAATGCGGAGATCGTCGTCGATGGCAATCACCCCTTCATAAATGGATTCCATCATCGCCTTTTGCTGACGCACCAGCAGGCCGATTTCGCGCGGCTCCAGAGAGAATATCTGCTTCTTGATGCTGCGGGTGAAGAACCAGGAGAAAATAAACAGGGCGATAAGCAGCAGCACGGCGGCAATCAGGATATTAACCACCTTGCTGACGGTGATGGTGTCCAGATAGCTTGTGAGATAGCCTACCGAAACAATCCCCACCACCTGCCCGGCATCATTAAAAATGGGCGCTTTGCTGCGCAGCGAAATGCCTAACCCGCCCTTGCGGATGGTGATGGTGCTTTTGCCGTGTAATACCTCGTCGTTGTCTCCGCCAACCAGCGTTTTGCCTACCCGGTCGGCAAACACGGAATGGAAAAGATGCAGCCCTTTATTGTCACCAATCACAATAAAACTGGCGTCGCTGCGGGCAGCTATTTTCTGCATAAAGTCATGGATGCCCTGGATATCCTTTTGTTCGACTTCTTTTCGCAAAGAAGGAATAAGCGCAATTTCTTCGGCCTGTATTTTTGCGCGCGCGCTCATTTCCTGATAAAGCTGCCTGCCGACATCGACATAATAATATCCGCCCAGTAATGCGAACAGCACTGAGAAAAAGGCGACCAGCGAAATAAACAGCTTGATCTGAAACGATACTTTCATAACTATCACGCGAGATATCAACAGGTCGGCAGAATATATCATCTTTTAAGGCCAGGATGCCCGCTTTGCCGAAAACTTGTGATCCCTTGCACAGCGCAGCCTGTAAAAGATTTTTCCGAAAGTCTCATCCTCTTAAGGCTAAATGAATAAATGTTATTTCTTTGTTGAGTTAAGAAAAGAAACCATAAAAACCACGGCAATAAATAAGGCATAAATCACATTAAATAAAAGAAACCATTAAAACCATAGCGGCCATTAAAACTTCGCTTTTAATATGCCATTCCTCACATAAAGTAAGCCTTTGTGACTCTAAGCTGAACGCACAAAATAACTAAGGGGCTTATTATGAGCACAACTGACGATTCATTCTCTGTTACCCACGACCCGATTGATATTCAGCGGCCATCGCTCAAAGAGCGCTGGTGGCATATTATGGATACCTGGAAAATCGGCATTATTCCTCTGCCACTGTTCGTTCTGGCGGGCGCGCTGATTGCGATAGATTGCCTGGGCGGAAAACTGCCGAGCGACATCGTAGTCATGGTGGCCACGCTGGCCTTCTTCGGCTTTGCCTGCGGTGAGTTCGGCAAACGCCTGCCGATTGTCGGCAAGCTCGGCGCGGCGGCAATTTGCGCCACCTTTATCCCTTCCGCGTTGGTCTATTACGGCCTGCTGCCGGACGTGGTGGTTGAGTCCACGACCAAATTCTATAAATCCACCAATATTCTCTACCTCTATATCTGCTGCATTATTGTCGGCAGCATCATGAGCATGAACCGCACCGTGCTGATCCAGGGCTTCCTGCGCATCTTCTTCCCGATGCTGTGCGGTGAAATCGTCGGCATGATTGTCGGCATGGGCGTTGGACTGGCGCTGGGCCTTGAGCCGTTCCAGATCTTCTTCTTTATCATTCTGCCGATCATGGCGGGCGGCGTCGGGGAAGGGGCGATCCCGCTCTCTATCGGCTATGCCACCCTGCTGCACATGGATCAGGGCGTGGCGCTCGGCCGCGTGCTGCCGATGGTAATGCTCGGCGGCCTGACGGCGATCATCATCTCCGGTTGCCTCAACCAGCTCGGGAAACGCTACCCGCACCTGACCGGTGAAGGCCAGCTGATGCCTAACCGCGCCAACGCCGATGCCACCGTCTCTCAACCCGCGTTCTCCGGCAAAGCGGATGTGACCACCATCGCCTCCGGCGCGCTGCTGGCGGTGCTGCTGTACATGCTGGGCATGCTCGGCCACAAGCTGATTGGTCTGCCAGCGCCGGTCGGTATGCTGTTTATGGCGGTGCTGGTGAAGCTCTGCAATGGCGCCTCTCCGCGTCTGCTGGAGGGTTCTCAGGTGGTGTACAAATTCTTCCAGACCTCCGTGACCTACCCGATTCTCTTCGCCGTTGGCGTGGCGATTACCCCATGGCATGAACTGGTGGCGGCGTTCACCGTCAGCAACCTGCTGGTGATTATCAGCACCGTTTCCGCGCTGGTGGCAACCGGATTCTTCGTTGGCAAAAAGATTGGTATGCACCCGATTGATGTCGCCATCGTCTCCTGCTGTCAGAGCGGGCAGGGCGGTACCGGTGACGTGGCGATCCTGACCGCAGGCAACCGCATGAGCCTGATGCCATTCGCCCAGATTGCTACCCGTATCGGCGGGGCGATTAACGTCTCTGTCTCACTGCTGATTCTGGGCAACTTCCTCGTTTAAGTTTTCAGGAAAGAACAATGAAACTCGCAAGCTTTTTATACCAGGGTAAACGCAGCTACGGCATCGTTCAGGCCGGGGGCGTGATTGATTTAGGCCGCCGCCTGGGCGACCGCTATGGCGACCTTAAAGCGCTGTTGCAGGGGAACGGGCTGGCGCAGGCCACCCGTTTTCTGAACGACGCGGTGGATGTACCGCTGAACGCCATCACCTTCTTACCGGTGATTGTCCAGCCGGAAAAAATTCTCTGCGTGGGCATGAACTATGCCGACAAGCGCAAGGAGTTTGACCAGCACAACCCGGCCCCGACGCTGTTTGTCCGCTTCCCGGATTCACAGACCGGCCACAACGAACCGGTGCTGAAGCCGCGCCACTCCAGCGAATTCGACTACGAAGGCGAGCTGGCGGTGATCATCGGCAAAGGCGGGGAGAACATCAGCCGCGACGACGCCCTGCGCCACGTGGCGGGCTACAGCTGCTACATGGACGGCTCCGCCCGCGACTGGCAGCACACCTGGTTCACCGCCGGGAAAAACTGGCGGCAGACCGGGGCGTTCGGCCCGTGGATGGCGACGGCGGATGAGATCCTGGACCCGCACAGCCTGGCGATCCGCACCTGGCTGAACGGCCGCATGGTGCAGGAGGACAACACCAGCAGCATGATCCACAAGGTGGCGGAGCTGATCGAATACATCAGCACCTTCACCCGTCTCAGCCCGGGCGACGTGATCATCACCGGCTCGCCTGGCGGGGTGGGTAAAAAGCGCAACCCGCCACTGTTTATGAAGGAGGGGGATCGCATTGAGGTAGAGATCGAGCATATCGGTCATCTGAGCAACGTGATCGTGGAAGCGCCAGCCGTCGGGCTCGCGGCAGCGCACTGAGTAAGGCGGCAGCATGCAATCGCAACCCATTGATTTTCGCCACACCGTTGTGGCGAAACACCCGGAACGCTTAAGCCAGATCCGCTACCTGCTGGCAGACAGCGGCCTTGGCCTGGACAACGACATCACGCTGTTTGTTGAAGCCTGGTCCGGCGCGCAGCTGGTGGGTTGCGCCGGGCTTGCTGCCAACGTCATCAAGTGCGTGGCGGTCAACGAGCAGCTTCGTGGGGAAAACCTCAGCGCGCGTCTGCTGGCAGAGGTGGAAAATGCGGCGCTGGAGCGCGGCCATTTTCACCTCTTCCTCTGCACCCGTCCGTGCAATAAGGAACGCTTTGGCCGCAGCGGTTTCTGGCCGGTTGCCCAGAGCGGGAACAACGCGGTGCTAATGGAGAACACTCCGCAAGGGATCGTGCGCTACTGCCGATCCCTGCGCGCTAGCCGCAAGTGTGGGGAGAAGATTGGTGCCATCGTGATGAACGCCAACCCGTTCACCCTCGGTCACCGTCATCTGGTGGAGCAGGCGGCGGCGCAGTGCGATGCTCTGCATCTGTTCGTGGTGCGTGAAGACGCCTCGTTCTTCCCGTTCAGCGCGCGCCTTGAGATGGTGCGCGCGGGCGTGGCGCACCTGTCGAACGTGGTGGTGCATGAAGGCTCGCAGTACATCATCTCCCGCGCCACGTTTCCGGCCTACTTCCTGAAGGAGACCGGTAAAGTGCAGCAGGCGTGGAGCGAGATCGACGTGCTGATCTTCCGGGACTTCATCGCCCCGGCGCTGGGCATCACGCACCGCTTCATCGGCTCGGAGCCGTTCTGCGATATCACCCGCCAGTACAACCAGACGCTGCACGACCTGCTGGCCTCGCATATTGACGTGGTGGAGATGCCGCGCATCAAGGCCACCGGTAACGCCATTTCGGCCTCGGAAGTGCGCCGTTTACTCAAGACACAGCAGTTTTCCCGGATCCGGGAGATTGTTCCGGACTCCACCTTCGCGCACCTCGAAGCACATTATCGTGCGAGTGCGGAAGTCGCATAACTATCAGGAATTTATCATGAATATTGTAAGGGAGGCGCTGGCCGGAACGCAGGAGTCCAGCGACCTGATGGTGAAAATCGCCCCCGCTCACGGTGAGCTGGAGATTGTCATCCACAGTGAAGTGATTAAGCAGTTTGGCGAGCAAATACGCCAGGTGGTCAACGACACATTGCGCGCCATGAACGTGCACCAGGGATTAATCATTATTGAAGACAAAGGGGCGCTGGACTGTGTGATCCGCGCCCGCCTGCAAAGCGCGCTTCTGCGTGCCGCCGATGAACAGGTCATCAACTGGGGGGCGCTGAAATGAGCAAACTCCGCCGCAGTATGCTGTTCCTGCCGGGCGCCAATGCCGCCATGCTCTCCACCGCCTTTATCTACCGCCCCGACTCCATCATGTTTGACCTTGAGGACGCCGTGGCCCTGCGCGAGAAAGACACCGCACGCATGCTGGTGTTCCACGCGTTGCAGCACCCGATGTATCAGGATATCGAAACCGTGGTGCGTATTAACCCGCTGAGCACGCCGTTTGGCCTGCTGGATCTGGAGGCCGCCGTGCGCGCGGGCGTAGACGTGATTCGCCTGCCGAAAACCGACACCCCGGACGATATCTACGAGCTGGAAGGCCACCTGGAGCGCATTGAGCAGGAGTGCGGGCGCGAAGTGGGTTCCACCCGCGTGATGGCGGCGATTGAATCGGCCATTGGCGTCATCAACGCCGTGGCGATTGCCCGCAGCTCCCCGCGCCTGATCGGCATCGCGCTGGCCGCCTTTGACTACGTAATGGACATGCAGACCGAGCGCGGCGACGGCACCGAGCTGTTCTACGCCCGCTGCGCCGTGCTGCACGCCGCCCGCGCGGCAGGCATCGACGCCTTCGACGTGGTGTGGTCAGACGTTAATGACGAAGCCGGGTTCCTGCGCGAGGTCGATCTGATCCGCAAGATGGGCTTTAACGGCAAATCGCTGATTAACCCGCGCCAGATTGACCTGCTGCACAACGCCTACGCCCCGACACGGGAAGAGGTGGAGCACGCCAAACGGGTGATTGAAGCGGCAGAAGAGGGCGAGCGTAACGGCCTGGGCGTGGTGTCGCTCAACGGCAAAATGGTGGATGCACCGATTATTAACCACGCGCAGGTGGTGCTGGAGCGCGCGGCGGCCTCCGGCGTGCGTCGGTAAGGATGACATAATGAATCAGACAGAACTTCTCCATGTGAATTTCCCCCATCTGCGGGATCTGAAGCCTTTTGATACCGCCCACAGCGCGACGCCGTGGCTGGCGGACAGCGAGGCGAAACACAACCGTAAGCTTTGCGCCTCCCTCGAAGAAGCCGTCATGCGCAGCGGCTTGCAGGACGGGATGACCATCTCTTTCCACCATGCCTTTCGCGAAGGCGACCGGGTGATCAACACCGTTGTGGCGCTGCTGGCGCGGATGGGTTTTAAAAATTTGACCCTGGCCTCCAGCTCGCTGATGACCTGCAACGACGCGCTGATCGAGCATATTCAAAGCGGCGTGATCGCCCGAATTTACACCTCCGGTATGCGCGGCAGGCTGGCGGAGGCCATCTCCCACGGGCTGATGGACGAGCCGGTACAAATTCACTCCCACGGCGGGCGCGTGAAGCTGCTCCAGGATGGCGAGCTGAATATCGACGTGGCATTTCTTGGCGTGCCGTGCAGCGATGAGTTTGGCAACGCCAACGGCACGCAGGGCAAATCGTGTTGCGGTTCGCTGGGCTACGCCATGGTGGACGCACACTTTGCCCGTAAGGTGGTGCTGCTGACCGAAGAACTGGTGCCGTTCCCGAATATGCCCGCCAGCCTGGTGCAGGATCAGGTGGACTACATCGTGCAGGTGGAGAGCGTGGGCGACCCGGCGAAAATCAGCGTCGGTGCGGCGCGCGTCACCAGCAACCCGCGCGAGCTGATGATTGCCCGCTATGCGGCGGACGTGATTGAACACTCTGGTTACTTTAAACCGGGCTTCTCGATGCAGACCGGCTCCGGCGCGGCGGCCACCGCCTGCACCCGCTTTATGGAAGAGAAGATGGAGCGCAGCGGCGTGAAGGCGCGCTTTGCGCTCGGGGGTATTACCGGCAGCCTGGTGGATCTGCACGAGAAGGGGCTCATCGAAAAGCTGCTCGACACCCAGTGCTTTGACGGCCAGGCGGCGGCCTCGCTGGCGCGCAACCCGAACCACGTGGAGATCTCCACCAACGTCTACGCCAACCCCGGCAGCAAGGCGGCAAGCTGCGACCAGCTCGACGTGGTGATCCTCAGCGCGCTGGAAATCGACGTCGATTTTAACGTCAACGTCATCACCGGATCCGACGGCGTGATGCGCGGCGCATCCGGCGGGCACTGCGACGTGGCGTCGGCAGCCAACCTGACCATTGTGGTCGCGCCGCTGCTGCGAAGCCGCATCCCGACCGTCGTGAAGCGCGTTACCACGCGCCTCACGCCGGGGGAGAGCATTGACGTGCTGGTCACCGACCACGGTATTGCGGTCAACCCGGCGCGCCCGGAGATCCGCGAACGACTCATGGAAGCAGGCCTGAAGGTTGTAGATATCAACGCGCTCTATGAGCGGGCGATTTCCCTGACCGGCGTACCGAAACCGATTGAGTTCACCGACAAAATTGTCGGGGTGATCCGCTACCGCGACGGCAGCGTGATCGACACCGTTCGACAGGTAAAGGAGTGAATATGACTATTGCGATACCTGTGCGGACGGGTGTCAGCCTGGACGCGCTGCTGGCGGCGAAAGAGCGCCGCGCAGCCCGTCAGGCTGACTGGCTTACGCACCATCAACAACCGGTGATCTCCCTAACGCTGGTCACGCCCGGGCAAATTAAAGACAGCCTGCGCTATCGCAACACCATGGGCGTGGCGTTACAGATGTGCGACCAGCTGCTGTGGGAAAACCGCTGGCAGGTGCTGGACCGCCAGGTGCTCTGGCTACCCACCGGACCTGAAGCGCTGTGGTGCGTCGCGCATCCGGCGGCGGAAATTAAAGCGCACTGTGCTGAACTGGAGCAGACGCACCCGCTCGGCAGACTGTGGGATCTGGATGTGATCTGCCCTGAAAACGGCCACGTTGGCCGTCAGTCGTTGGGTTCACACCTCAGGCGCTGTCTGATTTGCGACGAGCCTGCCCACGCTTGTTCCCGTTCTCGGCACCATCCCGTTGAGCAGGTGGTTTCCCGCGTGGAGAAAATGATAGATGACTGGTTTGCTCGCGACTAAACCGCGCCCGGTTGATGTTCCTGCGCTTGCCGCAGAGGCGCTGTGGCAGGAGCTGGAGCTGACGCCCAAACCGGGGCTGGTGGACAGGCTCAATAACGGCTCCCATCGCGATATGGACCATACCTTATTCCTCCGCAGCATTGCGGCGATTACGCCGTGGTTTGCCCGTTTTGCGGAACTGGGTGAAGCACATGCGGCCAAACCTGCCGATCAGCAGTTGCGGATTATCCGCCCGATGGGAATGGCCTGTGAGCAGGCAATGTACGCCGCCACGGGCGGGGTGAACACGCACAAGGGCGGGATTTTTGCCCTTGGTTTGCTCTGCTTCGCCGCCGGACGTGTAAAAAATATCTCTGCGGATAGCCTCTGTTGTGAGGTAAGTAACATCTGTCGTGGGCTGGTGGCGCGGGAACTGGGCGGGCGCAGCGGGCAGGCAACGGCGGGAGAGCGACAGTTTCAGCAGTACGGTTTAACCGGCGCGCGCGGTGAGGCAGAAAGCGGCTTTGCCACGGTGCGTAAGGCTTTGGATGCGTGGAACGGTCAGTCGCTTCACGGCCTGCTGTTGCGCCTGATGGCGGTAAATCAGGACAGCAATCTCGTTTCGCGCGGCGGCATTGAGGGGCTGCGCTACGTTAAGGGCTACGCGCGGGAATTACTGGCTAACGGCTGGGACTGCGAGGCGTTGCTGAAGATGGATAAGGCATTGATTGAACGCAACCTGAGCCCGGGCGGCAGCGCGGATTTGCTGTCGGTGGGGTGGGTGCTGTCTGCAATAAAATAGCCGGGTGGCGGCTACGCCTTACCCGGCCTACGATCTGGTTTTGTAGGCCCGGTAAGCGCAGCGCCACCGGGCACAACAATCAATGCGCGATCGGCTGCGCACCGTGTGGTTCGCGTACGTGCTTGTACTTGAACAGCACGATGAACGCGAAGAACAGCACCAGTGAGTACCCGGCGAAGATCAGCCACACTGGCTGCCAGTTGGTGATGCCGTTGGTGGTATACATCTCAACCACTTTACCGCTCACCACGCCGCCCAGAATACAGCCGAAGCCGTTGGTCATCATCAGGAACATGCCCTGCGCGCTGGCGCGAATTTCAGGTTTCACCTCTTTTTCTACAAACACCGAGCCGGAGATGTTGAAGAAGTCGAAGGCGCAGCCGTAAACAATCATCGACAGAACCAGCAGCACGGTGCCGAACGCGCTTGGGTCGCCGTAGGCGAACAGACCGAAGCGCAACATCCAGGCAGCGATACTGATCAGCATGACGTTCTTGATGCCGTAGCGGCTCAGGAAGAACGGGATGGTCAGGATGAACAGCGTCTCAGAGATCTGCGAGATGGACATCATCACCGACGCGTGTTCAACGATAAAGCTCCCGGCAAACAGCGGATCGTTATCGAAGCTGTGCAGGAAGGTATTACCGAACATGTTGGTGATTTGCAGTTCCGCGCCCAGCAGCATGGAGAAAATAAAGAAGATCGCCATGCGCTTGTTTTTGAACAGGGCGAAGGCGTCCAGGCCAAGCATGGTGCTCCAGCTCTGGTTTTTCTGCTGGTTAGAAACCGGAATGGTGGGCAGCGTCAGGGTGAACAGCGCCAGCAGCACGGAGAGCGCGGCACCAATATACAGCTGCATGTGGCTCAGCTCGAAGCCCGCGAAGCTCACGCCCCACATTGCCATGATAAAGCCGATGGTGCCCCAGATACGGATTGGCGGGAAGTCGGTGACGATATCCAGACCGGCAGATTTCAGGCGGTAGTAGGAGATGGTGTTGATCAGGCCAAGCGTTGGCATATACGCCAGCGAGTTAAGCAGGATCACCATAAACATCGCCCCCGGCGTGGTCACTTCGGCCGCCATAAACAGCGTCCCCGCACCCACCAGATGGCAAAGCATATACAGCCATTTCGCACTTAACCATTTATCTGCCACGATACCGAGCAGCGTTGGCATGAAAACAGCCGCAATACCCAGCGAGCTGTAGACGGCACCGATTGACGCACCATCGAACTTGAGCGTCACAAACATATAGGAGCCGAGTGTAGTCAGCCAGCTACCCCACAGGCAGAACTGCAGAAACGACAAGATTTTAAGCTGCAGCTTAAGGTTCATGTTACTTTCCTCACAAGTGAGCGGGAGATATGTTGTTATAGGAACATTCAGGGTTGTTATTTGATGCAATTCTATCAGTTGGCAACGATATGTTTTGTTACCTCCCGCAAAAAAATGCAATCCACATTAATTTGCAGTTTGGATTGTGATGCAAATAGCATTTTTGTATGGGTGGGATGAGATGGGTGCGGTCTGATGCCCCCTCACCCTAACCCTCTCCCCAAAGGGGAGAAGGAACTTGAACACCCTCTCCCCTTTGGGGAGAGGGCAGGGTGAGGGGTGGTGTTGGTTTCTAGCGACGACGATAGTTCTTCTGCGCCGTATTCACCTTATACAGATAGCGGCGGGATTCCGCAGACGGGTGGCGAGTGGTCAGCGTGGAGTACACGTCCCCCGGCGCCATGCTGTTGATGATGTTAGCGGCCTGAACTTTATCGTTCGAGAAGACGCGCAGGACGCTACCCGCGCCGCCGTTGTAGGCGGTGATCACCGCATAGCGACGTGAAGTCGGGTTATCAATCCCGCCGAGATAAACATTGTTCAGCATCGCCAGATATGCGGTACCGGTATCAATGTTGCTTTGCGGGTCAAACAGGTAGCTGCGGCTCGGCGTACCGGATTTCCCCTGCGCGCGGAACACGTCTTTACCGGCGCTGTGCTGCACAACCTGCATCAGCCCCAGCGCGTCGGAACGGCTCACCGCATACGGGTTGAACGAGGATTCGGTCTGCATAATCGCCAGGATCAGCGACTCATCCACGCCATACTTACGCGACGCCTGACGCACCATGCCCAGATACTTATGCGCACGCTTGTCGAGGTGGTTCGGCACCAGGTTGATCGTAACGCTATAGATCACCTTCAGGCCATTGGTGCGGCTTTTCAGGCGCGTTTGCAGCAAATAGTCTGCGAAGTTCGTCGCGCGCCCTTCCCAGCGAATCGGCTGACCGGTCTGGTCAACGACCTGCCCATACAGGAATGGCTCTTTGGAGATAGTGATGTCATCGGCATCAGAGTAGAGATCGATAGATCCCGGATCGTCGCCCATCAGCAGGGTTTTGATGATGGCCTGACGTAAATGCGCCGCAGGTTCAGTCCCCGCGATGGTTTCAACCGTAATCGTACCGTCATCAAAGTTGATGTGGCTACGGGTCTGATAGGCGTCGGTATACTTAACGTAGTCCTTCGGTCCGGCAATAAGAACTTCGTTAAATCCCCATATGTTCTCGATGTTATGGGCAAACTGCCCCATCAAAATGTCAAAACCGTTGGTGTCCTTAACCCAGGCTTCGTTATAGCTATCGCCCTTTTTGGAAGAACAAGACACAAGCAACGGCGCAACAAGTGCTAGCGCTAATAGTTTTTTCATCATTCCGGGAGTGCGTGTTGTGTTTGCTTTGAGGTTGCTGTTGCCGGGTGGCGCTGCGCTTACCCGGCCTACATAACCGTAGGCCCGTGCAAGCGCAGCGCCGCCGGGCAGCAGCCGCAGAGTATTATTTTTCCGGTGGCGTATAGCCTTCGATGTGGACGTCTTTACCCTCGAACAGGAAGTTCACCATCTCCTGCTCCAGCAGCTTGCGGTGTTCCGGGTTCATCATGCTGAGCTTTTTCTCGTTGATCAGCATGGTCTGTTTTTTCTGCCACTGTCCCCAGGCTTCTTTGGAGATCTCGTTGTAAATGCGTTTACCCAGGTCGCCCGGGTAGAGCTGGAAATCCTGGCCTTCAGCGTCGCGCTGCAGGAAAGTACAAAAAATGGTTCTGGCCATACTCATTCCTCTTTGTCTTGCCGATGCTAAACCATTGCACCGACACGTAATTGCTGTAACAGGCGCTCCACGGGAGCCGCCAGCCCGACTGATGGCGGTTGCGCTAAGTTATACCAGAGAGCGGTGCCTTCATCCATGCAGGAGGTGAATGAGGACACGGGAAGCCACATAGGCACAATATCCAGATGGAAATGGCTGAAGGTATGACGGAACGCGTTGAGTTGCGTCAGGGTATCGGCCGCAATGCCGCGCTGTTCAAGCCATGCCCGAAGCGAAGCTTCATCCTCAAACTGTGGGAAGCAGTATAGACCACCCCACAGGCCACTCGGCGGGCGCTGGGCGAGAAACACCTCGTCGCCATGCTGCATCAGCAGCATGTACCCGGTGCGTTCAGGCAGCGTCTGCTTCGGTTTTTTCCCCGGATACTGCGCCCAGGAGTGGTTCGCATAGGCCACGCAGAGGTTATTTACCGGGCAGAGTTCGCACTTCGGTTTTGAACGGGTGCAGACCATCGCGCCCAGATCCATCATCGCCTGGTTAAAACGCTCCACCCCTTTCGCCGGAGTGACCGCTTCACTGATCTCCCACAGGCGCTTCTCAACCTCTTTCTTGCCCGGCCAGCCTTCTACGGCGTAGCAGCGTGCCAGCACGCGCTTGACGTTGCCGTCGAGAATAGGGAAATGCTTGCCTAAAGACAGGGAAAGGATTGCGCCTGCGGTTGAACGCCCGACGCCGGGCAAATCCGCCACCTCGTCAAAGGTCTCCGGGAATTTACCGTTGTGGCGGGTGGCGACCTGCTGTGCGGCTTTGTGCAGGTTGCGCGCGCGGGCGTAATAGCCGAGGCCTGTCCACAGGTGCAGTACCTCGTCTAACGGCGCGTTGGCCAGATCGGTGATTGTCGGGAAGCGCGCCATAAAACGCTCGAAGTAAGGAATGACCGTCGCGACCTGCGTTTGTTGCAACATCACCTCGGAGAGCCATACTTTGTAAGGCGTTTTTTCAATTTGCCAGGGCAGGGTTTTACGCCCGTATTTGTCGTACCAGTCCAGCACCTGGGCTGAAAATTGAGAGGCTTGCATGGTCATCGATTCGCTTAATCAGGGAGGCAGATTGCAGCACAGCGTCAATCTGCTGTAAACCGGATCTTTCCCATGCTTGCATAGAAGCCTTAACTTTGGATAATGCCCGTTTCCCGTACACTCTCACAAGCAGACAACTCTTTTATGAAAAACGACGTCATTTCACCGGAATTTGATGAAAACGGTCGCCCGCTGCGCCGTATTCGCAGCTTTGTCCGCCGTCAGGGCCGCCTGACAAAAGGGCAGCAACACGCGCTGGATAACTACTGGCCGGTGATGGGCGTTGAGTTCAGCGAGCAGCCGCTCGACTTTACCGAGCTGTTTGGCCGCGATGCGCCAGTGACGCTGGAGATCGGTTTTGGCATGGGCACCTCGCTGGTCACTATGGCGAAAGCGCGACCGGAGCAGAACTTCCTCGGTATTGAAGTGCACTCGCCAGGCGTCGGTGCGTGTCTGGCAACGGCCCATGAAGAGGGCGTTGAGAACCTGCGCGTTATGTGTCACGACGCGGTGGAAGTGCTGCACAAAATGATTCCTGACAATTCTTTGAACATGGTTCAGCTCTTTTTCCCTGACCCGTGGCACAAAGCGCGTCATAATAAACGCCGTATCGTTCAGGCACCGTTTGCCGAGCTGGTGAAAAGTAAGCTTAAGCTGGGCGGCGTCTTCCACATGGCGACCGACTGGGAACCTTATGCGGAACACATGCTGGAAGTGATGTCGTCGCTGGACGGGTATAAAAACCAGTCTGAAAGCAACGACTACGTACCGCGTCCGGATTCACGTCCGGTGACAAAATTTGAACAGCGTGGCCATCGTCTTGGTCACGGCGTATGGGACTTAATGTTCGAGAGGGTGAAATAATGGCAAAGAATCGTAGCCGTCGTCTGCGTAAAAAGATGCACATCGAAGAATTCCAGGAAGTGGGTTTCTCCGTTGCCTGGCGTTTCCCGGAAGGCACCAGCGTTGAGCAGATCGATCAGGACGTTGATGCGTTCATCAACGAGGTGATCGAACCCAACAAGCTGGCCTTCGACGGTAGCGGCTATCTGGCGTGGGAAGGTCTGATTTGCACCCAGGAAGTAGGGAAATGCACCGAAGAACATCAGGCGCTGGTACGCAAATGGCTTGAAGACCACAAACTGGAAGATGTCCGCGTCAGCGAACTTTTCGACGTTTGGTGGGACTAATAAAGCAAGAACGGGGCCAGCATTAGCTGGCCCATTTTGTCTGAGGGAGTGTTGAAGATGCGTAAAACGTTGCTGGCGGTTGCTTTACTGGCAATCGGAACCACCGCCCATGCGGAGTATAAATGTAGCGTCACCCCGCGTGACGACGTGGTATTAAGCCCGCAAACCGTGCAGGTTAAGGGCGAGAATGGCAATCTGGTGATCACGCCGGATGGCAACGTGACGTTTAACGGCAAACAGCAAAACCTGACGGCCGCCCAGCGCGAGCAGGCGATGGACTACCAGGCCGAGTTGCGTACCGCGCTGCCATGGATAAACGATGGCGCGCTGACCCGCGTTGAGAAGGGCCGCGTGGCGCTGGATAAAATCATCACCAAAGAGGTGGGGGAGAGCAGCAATATGCGCACCCGCCTGACGAAGCTGGATAAACAGCTGAAAGAACAGATGAACCGCATTATTGAGACGCGCTCTGATGGCCTGACGTTCCACTATAAGGCGATCGATCAGGTGCGAGCCGACGGTCAGCAGCTGGTGAACCAGGCGATGGGCGGCATTCTCCAGGACAGCATCAACGAGATGGGCGCCAAAGCGGTGCTGAAAGGCGGCGGTAATCCGTTGCAGGGTGTACTGGGTAGCCTGGGCGGACTGCAAACCTCGATTCAGAACGAGTGGAAGAATCAGGAAGCCGATTTCCAGCAGTTCGGCAAAGACGTGTGTAAACGCGTGGTGTCCCTGGAAGACAGCCGGAAGGCGCTGGTGGGGACGCTGAAGTAACGCCTCTGCGCGTAGGGCCCCTCACCCCGGCCCTCTCCCCAGGGGAGAGGGGGTAACCAGTTCCCTCTCCCTGTGGGAGAGGGTTAGGGTGAGGGCATCAGGCATTGCAATCGTTGCAGAATAGCCATCAGCATCTCCTCCTCATTAGCCCTGAATTCATGATTCCAGAACCGTACGACTTCCCAGCCGTTCGCATTCAAAAACTCGGTGCGACGAGAGTCATAGGCCTCTTTATCCTGATGTTGCCCCCCGTCCAGCTCAACAATCAGTTTCGCCTTAAAGCAGGCAAAATCCACGATGTACGGCCCAACCGGCATCTGTCGGCGAAACTTATACCCAAAGAAGCGGCGACCTCTGAGCAGATACCAGAGGCGTAATTCTTCGGGTGTCATTTGTTTGCGGAGTTGTTTTGATTTTTCCATCCCCACACTCTGCCAGCCTTTCCCTCAACCAGCAGAACGGGATGTAAAATCCTGAATCAGCCTTCAGGATTTTCAGCGAGGAACAGCTCAAGAAGGGAGTTTAGGAACAGCTTACCGTGCTCGGTGATCTGCCAGTACTCATCACACTCGGTCAGATACCCCTGCGCCAGCGCATCGTCAATCTGCGGACGAATCACCGACTCTGACAACCCGGTGTAGAGCGCAAACTCCGCGCGCGGTGCGGCTTCCAGCAGACGGAAGCGGTTCATAAAGAACTCAAACGGCTTATCCACCGCCTCGACGTCATGCTGACGCTCCAGGTAGCGGCCTTCCATAAACCCGCGCGGATGACGCGTTTTGGCAGTACGCAGAATGCGCCCGTCCGGGAAGGTCACTTTGCCGTGTGCCCCGCAGCCAATCCCCAGATAATCACCAAAGCGCCAGTAGTTCAGGTTGTGCTGACACTGATAGCCCGGCTTCGCATACGCCGAGGTTTCGTATTGCTGATACCCCGCCGCGGTCAAAAGCTGGTGGCCCTGCTCGAAGATATCCCACAGCGCGTCATCGTCCGGCAGCACCGGAGGACGGGAACCAAACAGGGTGTTCGGTTCAATGGTCAACTGATACCACGACAGATGCGGCGGGTTCAGTTCAATTGCCTGACGCAAATCGTCCAGCGCTTCTTCGAGGGACTGATCCGGCAGGCCGTGCATCAAATCGAGGTTAAAACTGCGCAGCCCAAGCCCCGTTGCCAGGTTTGCCGCGCGCTTTGCCTCTTCCGGGCCGTGAATGCGCCCCAGACGCTTCAGCTTTGGCTCGCTAAAGCTCTGCACGCCGATGGAGATACGGTTCACGCCCGCGCGCTGATACTCGACAAAACGGTCGGCCTCAACGGTGCCCGGGTTGGCTTCCATCGTAATTTCAGCATCCGCTGCCAGCTTCAGGCGTGCGCGCACACCGTCCAGCAGCGTCTGCATCGCCGGGCCTGAAAGCAGGCTCGGCGTACCGCCACCAATAAAAATGGTCTTCACTTCACGTCCCTGTGCGTACGGTACATCGGCATCCAGATCGGCCAGCAGATGCGCGACGTAATCATCGTGCGGCACTTCGCCCTTCAGCGCGTGCGAGTTGAAATCGCAGTACGGGCATTTCTGCACGCACCATGGGATGTGAATATAAAGACTCAGAGGTGGCAAATTAGCCATTACGCAGTGCTTCCAGTAACAGTTTCAGGGCGCGTCCACGGTGGGAGATCGCGCTTTTCTCTTCGCGGGTGAGTTCCGCAGCGGTTTTGCCCTCGGTCGGGACAAAGAAAATCGGGTCGTAACCAAAGCCGCCGTTGCCCGCCGCTTCACGGGTGATCACGCCCGGCCAGCTGCCGTGACAGACAATCGGCGTGGGATCTTCCGCGTGACGCATGTAGACCAGCACGCAGTGGAACTGCGCGGTACGCTGTTCGTCAGGGACGTCGTTCAGGGCCACAAGCAGCTTTTCCAGGTTCTGCTGGTCGGTGGCGTCCACCCCGGAATAGCGGGCGGAGTAAATCCCCGGCGCACCGCCCAGAAAATCCACGGCCAGACCGGAGTCATCGGCAATCGCGGGCAGCCCGGTGATCTGCGCCGCATGGCGCGCTTTCAGAATGGCGTTTTCGATAAACGTCAGGCCGGTTTCTTCGGCGGAGTCCACGCCCAGCTCGGTCTGAGCCACCACGTCCAGCCCAAAATCATGTAATAGCGAGGCCAACTCGCGCACTTTACCGGCGTTACCGGTGGCGAGAACAACTTTCTGCATGGTTTAGTCCTGTTTTGTCAGAGCCGCGACTTCCGTCGGGATAGATTGCGGGTTAAGGATTTTTACCTGTTTATGCCGGCCAAGTTCACCTTTCTCAATGATGACCTGGCTTTTAGCGACGCGAAACTGTTTTGCCAGATATTTAGTCAGATGCGCATTCGCCTGGCCGTCAACGGGCGGGGCAGTGATGGCGACTTTTAGCTCGTCGCCATGCAGCCCAACAATGCTGTCGCGGCTGGCTTTCGGCTGAATGTACAGCCGTAAAACCAACCCGTCGGCGCAGGGGCTAACTGCACTCATAACGCCATCCACAGCCCCGGCAGCAGCATATTACCCGTCGCCTGTAACAGTTCCGCGATACCCATATTCAGCACGTACAGCAGCAGAACGAGAAGCATCGGGGAGAAGTCGATTCCGCCCATCGCAGGCAGCAGGCTACGGATCGGACGCAGCAATGGTTCAGTCAGCTGAATCAACGCGTACTCCACCGGGCTACGGCCCCGGCTTACCCAGCTCATAATCGCCATCACCAGCAGGACCCAGAAGATCAGCGAGCCGACGGTTTTAACCAGGATCAGAACGGCTGAAATCCAGATAATCGGCTGGAAAGTGATGACCATAAACAGCACGATCGCTTTGATAACGCTCAGAATAAACGCCATCAGCAGAGATGAACTGTCAATCGGCCCCATTGCCGGAATGATGCGGCGAAGCGGCCCCACAATGGGCTGCGTGATTTTCACGATAAATTGTGAGAATGGATTGTAAAAATCACAACGGGCCCACTGCATCCAGACGCGCAGTAGCAGCGCCATCGTATACAGTTCAATGACCGTTGAAAGCAGGAAAGTCAACGTCTTCATGGCGTTCCTCAGGTTTCCTTATTATTGGGTGTAATCGCGCGCACCGAAAATTGCTGTGCCGATGCGCACCATGGTGCTGCCTGCCGCGATGGCGGCTTCCATATCGTCCGACATGCCCAGAGAAAGCGTGTCTACCGTGTCATAGCGCGCTTTAAGCGCCTCAAATGCTACAGCCATTTGCTGTGCTACGGCAAACTGCCTTTCATAACTTGACTCTGGTGCCGGAATGGCCATCAGTCCGCGCAGGGTTAAGCGCGGCAGCGCCGCCACGTCCGCCGCCAGCGCATCCAGTTCGCTCAGCGTAATGCCGGACTTGCTGTTTTCATCACTGATGTTGATTTGAATCAGCACGTTAAGCGCTGGCATCTCCATAGGGCGCTGGTCGCTCAAACGGGTAGCGATACGCAGACGATCGATGGTGTGACACCAGTCGAAGTGCTCTGCTACCAGACGGCTTTTGTTCGACTGTAGCGGACCGATAAAGTGCCACTGCAGGTCTGTATTTCCCCGCTCCCGGAAAGCGCGAATCTTATCTACGCCTTCCTGCACATAGTTTTCACCAAAGGCACGATGACCGGCGGCTATCGCTTCTGCGATGGCGCTCGCAGGCTTGGTCTTGCTGACTGCAAGCAACGTAATTTCTTCTGAAGCACGGCCGCAACGCGTTGCCGCGGCTGAGATTTTGTCCCGGACCTGTGCCAGGTTATGCGCAATGTCGTTCATTTTCCGAGGAGTTGTCTATGGATGTGGAAGAAATTGTGGCCCTTAGTGTAAAGCATAACGTCTCCGATCTACACCTGTGCAGTGATTCACCACCGCGCTGGCGCAGGTCAGGCCGTCTTGAACCTGCGCCGTTTCCGCCCCCCGATGTGGAGGCGTTATTAAAAGCGTGGCTCAACGACGAGCAGCAGGGTGCCTGGTGGGCAAACGGGCAGGTAGATTTTGCCGTTACCCTCACAGGCGGTCAGCGGCTGCGCGGCAGTGCGTTTAAGCATATGCACGGCGTTTCGATCGCGCTACGCCTGTTGCCGCTAACGTGTCCGCAGCTCTCTGCGCTAGGCGTGCCGCGCGCGATCCCGGAGCTTTTGTCCAATGACAACGGCCTGATTCTGGTCACCGGCGCCACCGGCAGCGGGAAATCGACCACCCTGGCCGCGATGGTCGATTTTCTCAATCACCATACGGACGGGCACATTCTGACCCTGGAAGATCCGGTGGAGTTTATGTACCAGAGTGAACGTTGCCTCATCCGGCAGCGGGAGATAGGCCAGCATAGCCCGTCCTTTGCCGAGGCCCTGCGCAGTGCGCTGCGTGAAGATCCGGATGTGATTCTGCTTGGTGAGCTGCGCGACAGCGAGACGATACGCCTGGCGCTGACGGCGGCTGAGACTGGCCATCTGGTGTTGGCCACGCTGCACACGCGCGGTGCGGCGCAGGCGATCGAGCGCCTGGTCGATACCTTCCCGGCGCAGGAGAAAGATCCGGTTCGTAATCAGCTGGCGGGAAGCCTGCGTGCGGTACTGGCGCAGAAGCTGCGTCAGGATGTCCAGGGCGGGCGCGTGGCGCTGTATGAGCTACTGGTGAATACGTCGGCGGCGGCAAACCTGATCCGCGAAGGCAAAACCTGGCAACTGCCGGGCATTATTCAAACGGGGCAGCAGGCGGGGATGCAGAACTTTGAGCAGAGTCTGGCGGAGCGACGGGCGCAGGGGCGGCTGTAGGCCCCGGCGCTCAGTAACCCTGTTCGAAATAGCTTTCGAGGATAATGACGGCTGAAGCTGAATCCACGCTGCCTTTGTTCAACGCCCGGAAGCCACCGTGCTCGAACAGGCCAGCGCGTGCCTCGACGGTGCTCAAACGTTCATCGTGCAGCTTAACGGAGACACCAAAGCGGCCATGAATTTTGTTCGCGAACTTGCGCGCGCGGGCGGTAAGCGGCTGCTCGGTGCCGTCCATGTTCAACGGCAGACCGACAATCACGTCGTCCGGCTGCCACTCTTTGAGCAAGCGCTCAATAAGGTTCCAGTCCGGCGTGCCGTCGTTAGCTTTCAGCGCCGTGAGCGGGCGGGCGGTGCCGGTGATCCGTTGACCCACAGCGACGCCGATGCTTTTGGTGCCGAAGTCAAAGGCGAGAAGGGTGCCGCTCATTACGCGTGCCCCGCAACGCCAGGCATGGTCAGAATATCAATGCCAATCAGTTTTGCCGCGTCAAGCCAGCGATCGGCGATAGGGGTTTTAAACAGGATATTCATATCCGCAGGGGCCGTCAGCCAGGCGTTGTCCAGAATTTCTTGTTCCAGCTGCCCTTTTTCCCAGGAAGCGTAGCCGAGCGCAACCAGCACCTCAGAAGGCTGATTTGCCGTGCCCAGTGTTTCGAGCACATCGCGAGAGGTGGTGACGACGGTGTTATCGGAGATACGAATGCTGGACGAGAAAACCGGCGGGGTATGCAGGATAAAGCCACGATCTTCTGCAAGCGGTCCGCCGAGCATCACCGGTTTATCAAGACGGATTTCCGGCAGCCGCGCTTCAGCAGGGATTTTCAGCTTGTCCAGAATGCCTTCGACCTGAAGGTTTTCCAGCGGCTTATTGATGATAATCCCCATTGCGCCGTCTTCGTTGTATTCGCAAATATAGACCACGGCGCGGCGGAAAATCGGATCCTGGAGAGCAGGCATGGCAATAAGAAAGTGATGCTGTAAATTCATTGTCAGAGGTACTGTTTCCTGGTTTAAAAAGCGACAGCGCCCAGTATGGGGATAAACACAGGCGCTGTCACAGGTTATTTCTGTAAACGTTTTTCGATAGCGTCCATCAGCATTCCGGTGATCGAGATCGGGAATTCCGCTTCGATCTCACGAATGCAGGTCGGGCTGGTGACGTTCACTTCGGTCAGACGATCGCCGATGATATCGAGGCCAACGAAGATCAGGCCTTTGGCTTTCAGCGTAGGGCCGACGCGGCGGGCAATTTCCCAGTCGCTTTCGCTTAACGGACGCGGTTCGCCACGACCTCCGGCCGCCAGGTTGCCACGGGTTTCACCACCCTGCGGGATACGCGCCAGGCAGTACGGCACCGGCTCGCCGTCTACAACCAGCACACGCTTGTCGCCGTCTTTAATGGCCGGCAGATAGTTTTGCGCCATGCAGTAGCGGGTCCCCAGCTCGGTCAGCGTTTCGGCAATCACGCCAATGTTCGGGTCGCCCTCTTTCACGCGGAAGATCGATGCGCCGCCCATGCCGTCCAGCGGCTTCATGATGATGTCGCCGTGCTTCTGCCAGAATTCTTTCAGCTGCGTTTTGCTGCGGGTGACCAGCGTTTCCGGCGTCAGGTCAGAGAACCATGCGGTATAGAGCTTCTCGTTGCAGTCGCGCAGGCTCTGCGGCTTGTTGACGATCAGCGTGCCTTTCTCTTCGGCACGCTCAAGGATATAGGTGGAGTAAATGTATTCGGTGTCGAACGGCGGATCTTTACGCATCAGGATGACGTTAAGGTCGGCCAGGGCAATATCCTGCTCGGTGCCGAATTCGTACCATTTTTCGTAGTTCTGCTCGACGTTAACGATGCGGGTACGTGCGCGGGCTTCACCGTTGATCAGGTACAGATCGTTCATCTCCATATAGTGGAGTTCATAGCCGCGACGCTGCGCTTCCAGCAGCATAGCGAAGCTGGAATCTTTCTTAATGTTAATGTTTGCGATGGGGTCCATCACGATGCCGAGCTTAATCATGTTCTTCTCCGGTTATGGGTCAGGCTTTGCTTCAACCCAGATCGCCAAATCGCACCTGTAGGGCGGTAATGGCGGTGAGTGCCGTTGTCTCAGTGCGCAGAACGCGAGGTCCCAACAGAATATCAGTAAACTGGTAACGCGCCGTCATGGCGATTTCGTCAGCCGACAGGCCGCCTTCCGGGCCAATCAGCAGGCGTACGCGCTCAACGGGCAGCGGCAGCGTATTGATGCTGGCGCTGGCGCGCGGATGAAGATTAAGCTTAAGCCCGCTTTCCTCTTCTGCACACCAGTCCTCCAGATCCATCGCCGGGCGGATCTCCGGGATGCGGTTGCGGCCACTCTGTTCACAGGCTGCAATGGCAATTTTCTGCCACTGCTGGATCTTCTTGTTCAGACGTTCCGCATCCAGTTTAACGCCGCAGCGCTCAGAAAAAAGTGGCGTAATGAGGCTTACACCCAGTTCAATGGATTTCTGAATGGTGAACTCCATCTTTTCCCCGCGCGACATCACCTGGCCAAGGTGAATGTGCAGCGGGGATTCCCGGTCGTCCACGTCGCCACGCAGCACCTTCACGTGCACGCTTTTTTTATCGGCGCGCGTAATTTCAGCGTCAAAAATCTGATTAGAGCCGTCAAAGAGCTGAATCGCCTGGCCTGCGCCCATGCGCAGCACGCGGCCTACGTGGTTT
Source organism: Enterobacter sp. DSM 30060 (assembly GCF_013375955.1). Taxonomy (NCBI): domain Bacteria; kingdom Pseudomonadati; phylum Pseudomonadota; class Gammaproteobacteria; order Enterobacterales; family Enterobacteriaceae; genus Enterobacter; species Enterobacter sp. DSM 30060. Next base: position 875,007 of record NZ_CP056118.1, on the reverse strand, counting down.
GCGGCATCATCAGACAGGGCGATTTCGCCGCCTGGGGTAATCAGTTCAGGGTGATAGATGCGAGGGATGCGCATAGTCAGAAATTCCATGTGTCATGCGATATAAGCGAATTGCCGTAGTGTAGGTTAGCTCTTTTGCGCCTGGCAAGCCCGCTGGACGTAAGGGTTGTGATTCCCCTGGACTTTGGCGATACGTTCGTCGCGCTGGCATTCCCAGTCCGTCACCGGGTAGAGCTTGTCCCAGGCATTGAAGAGCTGCGTCTGCTGGCGGGAAAGGTTGAGATCGTAGCGGTCGCGCATATAGAAGTAAGTGCGGGCGATGCTGCCGCGCGCGCGGGCAGGCGGTTCGGCGAGTTTCTCTTTGAAATCGACCTTCATGGCGCACTGACCGTACTGGCCTTCGCCACCGTTCCACTGGCTGTACATGAAGTTTCCGCGGTCGCCATTGACTTCACCCACGGCGGGTTGCAGGTTGTGCATATCGCTTTCCATCTGGCGGTAGACCGGATCTTTTGCGCAATTTTTACGTCCACCGTCCTGCCAGCACTGGCGCTGGTGGCCAAACTGCCAGGCCGGAACAACGTGTTCCCATTCGATTCGGCTGGCGCGGTTCTCGTTCTTGCGCACCTTATAGCCGCAGGATCCCAGATCCACGACCCCTTTCTTACCCTGCCAGTTAATTTTACAGCCGCAGTAGAAATCACCCGGTACGTCGGCGTTAATCTTTACGCCTGCGGTTTTTGCCTGTGAGAAACTGTGAATACCGTCGGCCAGAGCATGGCCGGAGAGCGCCGCCGCCAGAAAAGCGACTGCGAGAGAAACATTACGGGACATCTTACACTCCGTGTCAAAACGAGCCCGCAACGTAACGAATGTTGTTCCCGTATGCAATCAGTCAGATCAGGAAAGTTCCTGAAAGTTCGAGCGATTATTCCGCCACCAGTGGTTCGCCGCACTTTACGCAGCGATAGGTCGCCTCGCCGCGCACCACGCGGTTGTGACGGCGGACGGTAAGCTGGTGCTGCTGGCACTGGCAGCGGTAGGGAAACGTATTGCGGCGTACCGATTCCAGCTCGAACTGGTGGGTGCGGCGAGCCGGAACGCCGAGCACCGCCTCCATCATCCATTTCCACTCTTTGCCGTGCGGCGCGACGCGGCCAAAGTGTTTCCACACCAAAAGGTGGGCCAGCTCGTGCGGCACCACTTCTTCGATAAACGCCTGCTGATTTTCCATCATCAACACCGGATTCAGGCGGATCTCATACGATTCCAGCCAGGCGGTGCCTGCCGCGGTGCCACGCTGCTGATAGACCAGCTTCGGTTCAGGATAATCGCGGCCGAGCTTCAGGTTGGCCTGGGCGAGTTTTTCCCGCAGGCTGCGCATAACGGCTTGCTGAATGGCGATGGGGAGACGGGGAGATTTCATAGGGGCAGAGCATAAAGCGGGAAGCGGGGAGGCGCAAGAGGCGCCTCCCGCAGGAGGATCAGTCGTGTGCGCCGATTTCGCGCAGAGGACGACCTTTCATCAGGTTACGTTCAATGTGTTCCAGTGAAACATGTTTGGTTTCAGGAACCAGCCAGATCGTGAGAACAATAAAGAACAGGTTCAGACCGGCGTAGACCCAGAAGGTATTGGCATTACCCAAGGTATTGAGCATGGTCAGGAACGTTGCGCCGACGATCATGTTGGCAATCCAGTTGGTTGCGGTAGAGCAGGTGATACCAAAATCACGCCCTTTCAGCGGCTGGATCTCAGAGCACAGTACCCAAATCAGCGGACCGGCGCTCATCGCAAACCCAATAATAAACATCAGCAGCATCGCCACGGCGAAGTACTGTGCCGTTGGGGAGTGAATGCCCATGTGCATCATGGTACCCAGCACGCCCATCCCGATGGCCATGACCAGGAAGCCCAGCGTCAGGGTTGGTTTACGCCCCCAGCGGTCCACCAGACCGATAGCGATAAAGGTCGCCAGCACGTTGGTCAGGCCGACGATCACGGTGCCCCACATCTGTTCGGTGGTGTTGGTGTAGCCCGCCAGTTCGAAGATTTTCGGCGCGTAATACATGATGACGTTCATCCCGGTGAACTGTTGCATGATCTGTAACAGCACACCGAGGAACACCGCGCGGCGGAAGTTGCTGTTCTCTTTGAACAGCGCCCAGCCGGACTGTTTGACCTTCAGGCTTTCGCGGATCTCTTCCAGCTCGTTTTTGGCTTCGGCGCTGGTATCACGCAGGCGTAAGAGCACGCGTTCGGCATCGTGGAAGCGGCGTTTGGCGGCGAACCAGCGCGGGCTGTCCGGCAGGAAGAAGACACCAATCAGCAGCAGAATGGCCGGAATGATGATGACGCCCAGCATCCAGCGCCATGCGCCGCTGTAGCTGAAGGCGGTATCGGAAAGATAAGCCCCCAGAATACCGATGGTGATCATCAGCTGGTACATGGAAATCATGCTGCCGCGGATTTTTTCCGGTGCGATTTCAGACAGGTACAGCGGGGCAGTATAAGACGCCACGCCCACTGCCAGACCGAGCAGCACGCGGGAAAGGATCAGCACTTCAACGTTAGGCGCAGCGGCAGAGAACAGTGAGCCGGCAACGAACAGGATCGCGCCGATCATCAGGCTCTTTTTACGCCCGAGCTTAAAGGAGAGCCAGCCGCTGCCGACCGCGCCGACGGCGGCACCGAACATCATGGAGCTGACCACCCATTCCTGAGTGTGTGCGCTAATCTGGAACTCATCGGTGATGAAAGGTAATGCACCGGCAATTACGCCAATATCCAGGCCAAAGAGTAATCCTGCCAGAGCGGCGAGGAAGCAGACGAAGAACGTCATTGCCTTATTGGACGTACGCCCCTGTTTATTATTGTCAGGCATTATGCCCTCCAGTTGGGTTATCAGTTTTTACGATATTAAGAGTAGGTGAGCGGCTCATAAAAATATGTGAGTCAAATCACAACGGTGTAATCGGTTACACTAGTTTGTAACCGTAAAAATAATTAAAGCTTTGAAAATATAGAGGTAAATTAATTGATATGCATCGCGTTTGCACAAATTTCAGACTTAACTGAAAGGGAATGTAACAGCAGAAGAAATGCGATCATGCAAAGAGAATATTCTGAAAGCGGGGTATAGAGAGTGAGGTGTAAACGGTTCCAAACATTGCCGGGTGGCGGCTGCGCCTTACCCGGCCTACAAAAATTCACTACCCGTAGGTCGGGTAAGGCATAGCCGCCACCCGACATAAAAAAGGCCAGCACAAAGGCTGGCCTGTTTAAGCTGCTGGCAGTCGTTTATTTCAGACCGGCAGCATCACGCAGCAGGGCGGCTTTGTCGGTTTTTTCCCAAGGGAAATGTTCGCGACCAAAGTGACCGTACGCTGCGGTTTCCTGGTAGATTGGGTGCAGCAGATCCAGCATCTGAATCAGACCGTATGGACGCAGGTCGAAGAACTCACGCACCAGCAGGGTCAGCTGTTCAGAAGGCACTTTTTCAGTACCGAAGGTTTCCACCATGATGGAGGTTGGCTCAGCCACGCCGATGGCGTAGGAAACCTGAATTTCACAGCGGTCAGCCAGGCCCGCAGCAACGATGTTTTTCGCCACATAACGTGCAGCGTACGCCGCAGAACGGTCCACTTTAGACGGGTCTTTACCGGAGAACGCGCCGCCACCGTGGCGCGCCATGCCGCCGTAGGTATCTACGATGATTTTACGACCGGTCAGACCGCAGTCACCCATTGGGCCGCCGATAACGAAGCGTCCGGTTGGGTTGATGAAGAATTTGGTCGCAGAGCTCAGCCATTCAGTTGGCAGAACCGGCTTGATGATCTCTTCCATCACCGCTTCCTGCAGGGATTTCTGGTCAATATCTTCAGCATGCTGCGTGGAAAGAACCACGGCATCAATGCCGACGATTTTCCCGTCGTCATACTGGAAGGTCACCTGGCTTTTCGCATCCGGACGCAGCCACGGCAGGGTGCCGTTTTTACGCACTTCAGCCTGACGCTGCACCAGACGGTGTGCGTAAGTCACCGGCGCTGGCATCAGCACGTCGGTTTCGTTGGTCGCGTAGCCGAACATCAGGCCCTGGTCGCCCGCGCCCTGTTCCAGCGGATCGGCACGGTCAACGCCCTGGTTGATGTCCGGGGACTGTTTGCCGATAGCGCTCAGTACGGCGCAGGAGTTGGCATCAAAGCCCATATCAGAATGTACATAACCGATCTCACGCACCGTGTTACGGGTGATCTCTTCGATATCAACCCATGCGCTGGTGGTGATCTCACCGCCAACCAGAACCATGCCGGTTTTGACATAGGTTTCACACGCTACGCGCGCCTTTGGATCCTGCGCGAGGATCGCATCCAGCACCGCATCGGAGATTTGGTCAGCAATTTTATCAGGATGTCCTTCTGATACGGACTCGGACGTAAACAGGTGTTTTGCCATGTTTTATTTCACCTAAAAGGAATTTGGTTAGCTCGAACTGCTGTGTGGAATAGCCAAAGGAGATAATTCTACCAAGGCCTGCAGGATTTTGACACTGGCAGTCTGAGTGTTAATCGGTATGGATGGATTAACATCTGGACGTCTATTTTAGGTCACTTCTTCACCCGATTTCCAGTTTTTTTTGACTCACCTCTCACTGCGTTGAAAACACGGCTGGAAATTTTTCCTGACGGCGCTGGCAACCTGCGCATTTTTGTTTTGCTTTTTAGCGACCTTCTCGGTATAAAACGCGGCGCGCGGCTCATATAAAATAAGCGCTCGATGAACACATCGTGTCGCCACTTCCAGCCGGGTTAAGCAGTGAACTTTTAGCTTTGGCTTGTGGTCCGTTTCAGCAGAGGCGGCCGTGGAGGTGATACGAGATAATGAACCCTTGTTTTCCGCTCATTCAGCGCAGTCGTTCTGGCGCGCATTTGATTCCCACCCGCACTTCTGGTCTAAACACCTGCCGATGTTATACCCATCTCGGTGCTTCTCAGGATTCCAGAGCCGGTCACGCTTTGTGAAAACTGAACAAGGGCGCTCTTGTTAATACAGGAGTTTTCTCGTGGTTTCGCCGAACCTTGTCATACAGAGTTCGGATACGTGTTTTACAATGATATGAATAAGAAACCGGTCGCACGGTCTGGATTTCAGCATACTCTGCTGGGAAATGGAGCCGTTAATGGGTTGTTATCGCCGTATAACGCTGCGATAGTAGTCAACTGTTTTACACTTAATACAAAGAGTTGAGGTTCGCTATGTCTGACGACATGTCTTCGCTTTCGCCTTCGTCAGCAGGCGAACAGGGTGTACTACGTTCTATGCAGGAGGTTGCGATGAGCTCCCAGGAAGCCAGCAAGATGCTGCGCACTTACAATATTGCCTGGTGGGGCAATAACTACTACGACGTTAACGAGCTGGGCCACATCAGTGTCTGCCCGGATCCGGACGTCCCGGAAGCGCGCGTGGATCTCGCTAAGCTGGTGAAAGCCCGTGAAGCCCAGGGTCAGCGCTTGCCTGCACTGTTCTGCTTCCCGCAGATCCTGCAACATCGCCTGCGTTCTATTAACGCCGCGTTCAAACGCGCGCGGGAATCGTATGGTTATAACGGCGACTATTTCCTCGTTTACCCGATCAAGGTAAACCAGCACCGTCGCGTGATTGAGTCCCTGATCCACTCCGGCGAACCGCTGGGCCTGGAAGCTGGCTCCAAAGCGGAGCTGATGGCGGTTCTGGCGCACGCGGGCATGACCCGGTCGGTGATCGTCTGTAACGGCTATAAAGACCGCGAATACATTCGTCTGGCGCTGATTGGCGAGAAGATGGGCCACAAGGTCTATCTGGTGATCGAGAAGATGACCGAAATCGCGATCGTGCTGGAAGAGGCCGAGCGTCTGAACGTGATCCCACGCCTTGGCGTGCGTGCGCGACTGGCGTCGCAGGGTTCCGGTAAATGGCAGTCTTCCGGCGGTGAAAAATCCAAGTTCGGCCTCGCGGCGAACCAGGTGCTTCAGCTGGTGGAAATTCTGCGCGAGCGCGGTCGTCTGGACAGCATTCAGCTGCTGCACTTCCACCTTGGCTCGCAGATGGCCAACATTCGCGACATTGCCACCGGCGTGCGTGAATCGGCACGTTTCTACGTTGAGCTGCACAAGCTTGGCGTAAATATTCAGTGCTTTGACGTGGGCGGTGGCCTGGGCGTGGATTACGAAGGGACACGCTCGCAGTCTGACTGCTCGGTCAACTACGGCCTGAACGAATACGCCAACAACATTATCTGGGCGATTGGCGATGCCTGCGAAGAGCACGGCCTGCCGCACCCGACGGTGATCACCGAATCCGGCCGCGCGGTCACTGCGCACCATACGGTGCTGGTCTCTAACATCATCGGCGTTGAGCGCAGCGAAATCACTGAAGCCACGCCTCCGGCAGACGATGCCCCACGTTCCCTGCAAAGCATGTGGGAAACCTGGCAGGAGATGCACGAGCCGGGCACGCGTCGTTCTCTGCGCGAATGGCTGCACGACAGCCAGATGGATCTGCACGACATTCACGTCGGTTATTCTTCAGGCACCTTTAGCCTGCAGGAACGCGCGTGGGCGGAGCAGCTCTATCTGAACATGTGCCATGAAGTGCAGAAGCAGCTCGATCCGAGCAACCGCGCACACCGTCCGATTATCGACGAGTTGCAGGAACGTATGGCGGACAAAATGTACGTCAACTTCTCCCTGTTCCAGTCGATGCCGGATGCCTGGGGTATCGACCAGCTGTTCCCGGTTCTGCCGCTGGAAGGGTTGAATCATGCGCCGGAACGCCGCGCGGTGCTGCTGGACATTACCTGTGACTCCGACGGCGCGATTGACCACTACGTCGACGGTGACGGTATCGCTACGACCATGCCAATGCCGGAGTACGATCCGGAGAACCCGCCAATGCTGGGCTTCTTTATGGTGGGTGCGTATCAGGAGATCCTCGGCAACATGCACAACCTGTTCGGTGATACCGAAGCGGTTGACGTGTTTGTCTTCCCTGACGGCAGCGTGGAGGTTGAGCTGTCCGACGAAGGAGACACCGTGGCGGATATGCTCGAATACGTTCAGCTGGATCCGAAAAAACTGCTCACCCAGTTCCGCGATCAGGTCAAAAACACCGGTCTGGACGATGCCTTGCAGCAGCAGTTCCTGGAAGAGTTTGAAGCGGGTCTGTACGGGTACACCTACCTGGAAGATGAGTAGGTAAACTCCCTCTCCCCGTGGGAGAGGGGCGGGGTGAGGGCAACAGACCGCACAATGCCCTATACTCACTTGAACCCGTATGAATTAACGGCGATAATTCGCCCCACTATGCGATTTACGAATCAATCCCTTCCTCGTCGGGTTTAACGACGCGGAGGGGATTTTTTTTCATCTGTTTTTAATGTATCGACTTTATAAGAGGTCAGGACATGAGCACTTTAGGTCATCAGTACGATAATTCTCTGGTATCTAACGCGTTTGGTTTTTTACGCTTTCCGATGAACTTCCAGCCTTACGACAGCGATGCTGACTGGGTGATCACCGGCGTACCGTTCGACATGGCAACGTCCGGTCGTGCGGGTGGACGTCATGGCCCGGCGGCAATTCGTCAGGTTTCCACCAACCTGGCCTGGGAGCACAACCGCTTCCCGTGGAACTTCGACATGCGCGAGCGCCTGAACGTGGTGGACTGCGGTGATCTGGTGTACGCCTTCGGTGACGCGCGCGAAATGAGCGAAAAATTGCAGGCGCACGCCGAGAAGCTGCTGGCGGCCGGTAAACGCATGCTCTCCTTCGGCGGTGACCACTTCGTGACACTGCCGCTGCTGCGCGCCCACGCGAAGCACTTCGGTAAAATGGCGCTGGTGCACTTTGACGCGCATACCGACACCTACGCGAACGGCTGCGAATTCGACCACGGCACCATGTTCTACACCGCGCCGAAAGAAGGCCTGATCGATCCGAACCACTCCGTGCAGATCGGCATCCGCACCGAGTTCGACAAAGACAACGGCTTCACCGTACTCGACGCGGGCCAGGTGAACGATCGCGGCGTGGACGATATTCTGGCTCAGGTCAAGCAGATCGTCGGCGATATGCCTGTCTACCTGACCTTCGACATTGACTGCCTGGATCCGGCATTCGCACCGGGTACCGGTACGCCGGTGATCGGCGGCCTGACGTCAGACCGCGCCATCAAGCTGGTGCGCGGCCTGAAGGATCTGAACATTGTCGGGATGGACGTGGTGGAAGTGGCTCCGGCCTATGACCAGTCCGAGATCACCGCGCTGGCCGCGGCGACCCTGGCGCTGGAAATGCTCTACATCCAGGCGGCGAAAAAAGGCGAATAAGCCTTACGCGCTGATTGCTGCTGCGCGGCGCATGCGCAGCAGCAACATTCCCCAGGCCAGCGTGAAGGTGTGGACAAACCCCGGTTATTTCGCGGGCGATGACCATTCCCGTCAGCGAGCCTAACAAAGGCGAAACCGCGCAGACCGCGGCCCAAATCGCAATGCTGCTTAATAATCCCTGCCGATAATGAAGTTTGCTTTCAATAACCGGCGTTAATAATAGAGCGGAAAAACCATAACCCAGAAGAAAGCAGGTCATGAGTAGACCCTGTAACATTCTGTTTTCATTTAACTGAAAATGTTCGGCAAATTCCGGGTTTAAAATCATTACCGAGATATTTACCCGATCGACGTACGAAATAATAATGAGTAATAAAAGCGCAATCGTGCCTTGCCATCTTGCCGTCATCATGTCCGCCTTACGTTTTTTGTAACTTATATTTTTCATCAATGTGATTGTCACGGAGCTAAAATGATTCACCTATGAAACTCATTGTTTATTAAAGATAAATTAAAAATCAGTTTCACCGGTGAAACGCGAAAGAGGTGACGTTAATTTATTTTTAAAGAGTAAAAAGAAAGGAAGTCAATATCTTTTATTCAAAATAAGAGACCATTAAAAAAACGTATTTCTCACGCTGTAATAATGAAAATTTCATATCGCTGCATTTTTTCGTGATCCCTTGCACACTTAGTTAATTAATTGCCGATCGATTAACAAATTCGTCACATTGTCGCTTGACGAAACATTCATCGCTTTTATATTGACCGTATTAAATAAGAAACAGAGTTTCATATATGAAACAAAAGCCTGGAGGATCGTGATGAGCTGGATAGGCGTATGTGACGCAGAACAAGTACAGGAAGATTTCCCTTTTAGCGGCAACGTCGACGGGAAAGAGATCGGCGTTTACCTGATCGACGGTGAATATTACGCGCTGGAAGACGTATGCCCCCACGCCTATGCCCTGCTGAGTCAGGGCTTCGTAGAAGACGGCAAGGTGGAATGCCCGCTGCACGAGGCGGTGTTCGACGTCAAAACCGGCCAATGTCTGCACGGCCCCGGAGGACGCAACCTCAACCGTTACCCGGTTCGGGTCTTTGAAAACCAGATTCAGATTACCTTTGTTGAGGAGACCGTGGCATGAGCGACACGCTGAACTACAACCCGGCGCTGCCGGAAAGCCGCCAGTTTACCCCGCCGGCAGAGGGCGGTAATGGCGCCATTTACAAACCGGGCGAGTACCAGAACCTGATCTGGCAGACCCGCAGCCGCGAGCCGGAAAGCTGGGAGGTGAAGCTGATTGCGACGCTGGAAGAGCTCTTCGAACAGGGCGTTGAAACCCTGCCGGAGCTGGTAAACGGGCTGAACGCGGTGCGCATGCACGACCAGCAGGGTGAGCCGTGGAGCGACGCCAGCTTCCAGGCATTCTTACAGGTTAACGGCTACTGAGGGCAACGCGATGACGACGACCGTACAACACTATCTGGATAAAGGCCTGCGCGGCCTCTGGTATCCGGTGCTGGCGAGCTGGGAAGTGCAGTCTGCTCCTGTGGGTATCACCCGCCTGGGCGAGCAGATTGTGGTCTGGCGCAACAAAGACGGCCAGGTGCAGGCGCTGGAGGACCGCTGTCCGCACCGCGGCGCGCGCCTGTCGATGGGCTGGAACCTCGGCGACCGCATCGCCTGCTGGTATCACGGCGTAGAGGTGGCGGGCAACGGCGAGGTGAAAGACGTGCCCGCTGTGGATAAATGTCCGCTGGTCGGCCAGCAGTGCGTGCGCAGCTATAACGTGCAGGAGGCGCACGGCGCCATCTTCCTCTGGTTTGGCGTCACCGCGGATCAGCAGCCGGACGAACTGACCTTCCCGGATGAACTCGCCGACACGGACAGCTTCAGCAACTTCCTCTGCACCGCCGCGTGGAAATGCAATTACCAGTACGCGCTGGAAAACGTGATGGACCCGATGCACGGCACCTATCTGCACTCCTCCTCGCACTCGATGGCGGAAGGGGATCGCAAGGCCGACATGGTGCTCCAGCCGACCAAAACCGGCTTTATCTTTGAGAAGAAAGGGCAGAGCGGCGTCAACTTCGACTGGGTGGAGCTGGGCAACAGCGGCACCTGCTGGATGCGTCTCTCCATTCCGTACAAGAAGCGTTTCGGGCCGGGCGGCCACTTCTTTATCGTCGGTATGGTGGTGCCGGAAGATAACGACAACTGCCGCGTCTTCTTCTGGCGCATTCGCCGGGTGCAGGGCTGGCAGCGCGATATGTGGCGCTTCATGTACCGCAACCGTCTGGAAAAACTGCACTGGGAAGTGCTGGAGCAGGACCGCGTGGTGCTGGAGAGCCTGGCGCCAAACGCCCGCGATCATGAATACCTGTATCAGCACGACGTTGGCCTCTCGCGCCTGCGTCGCATGATGCAAAAGGCCGCCAAAGAGCAGCTGGCGATGCGTGAAGCACAGCAGGGGGCCGCCTGATGAACGGGCTGCTGAGCGGTAAGCGCATCGTCATAACCGGCGCCGCGCGCGGGCTGGGCTACCACTTTTCCCAGGCCTGCGCGGAGCAGGGCGCGGCGGTGGTGATGTGCGACATCCTGAAGGGCGAACTGGCCGAGAGCGCCCACCGGCTGCGTGAGCAGGGATATGCGATCGAATCGCACGTTATCGATCTGGCCGATCCGCAGTCCATTGAGCAGGTGTTCAGCGCGATTGGCGAGCAGGGGCAGATTGACGGTCTGGTGAACAACGCGGCGATGGCGACGGGCGTCGGCGGCAAAAATATGCTCGATTACGATCCGGATCTCTGGGATCGGGTGATGAGCGTCAACGTCAAAGGCACCTGGCTGGTGACGCGCGCCGCGGTGCCGCTGCTGCGCGAGGGGGCGGGCATCGTGAACGTCGCGTCCGACACCGCGCTGTGGGGCGCGCCGCGCCTGATGGCCTACGTCGCCAGCAAGGGCGCCGTGATTGCCATGACTCGCTCAATGGCGCGCGAACTGGGTGAAAAGCGTATACGCATTAACGCCATCGCGCCGGGGCTAACCCGCGTCGAGGCGACGGAATATGTCCCCGCCGAACGGCATCAACTCTACGAAAACGGCCGCGCGTTAACCGGGGCACAGCAGCCGGAAGACGTCACCGGCAGCGTGGTCTGGCTGTTAAGCGATCTGTCGCGGTTCATCACCGGACAGCTGATCCCGGTCAACGGCGGTTTTGTCTTTAACTAAGGTAGGGCGATGATGGCAAACGATCAGGAAGTGAAGTATCTGGTGCCGGGGCTGGAGCGCGGTTTACAGCTGCTGTTGGCCTTTGGCGAGCAGCATCGCGATCTGACCTTTGCCGAACTGCATCGGCTGGTGGATATGCCGAAGGCCACCGCCTATCGCGTGGTACAGACGCTGGAGTACATGGGATTTCTGGAGCGCAACACGCGCACCAATACCTTTTCGCTGGGCATGAACGTGCTGCGTCTTGGCTTTGAGTACATCGCCTCGCTGGACGTGGCGCAGGTCGGCCAGCCGGTGATCGAGCAATTGCGCGACGTGAGCCAGTGCAGCAGCCATCTGGCGATCCGCGACGGGCGCGACATTATCTACATTGCCCGCGTCAGCGCCGCCGGGTCGCGTATCAACCAGGTCAGCATTGGTACCCGTCTGCCGGTGCACTGCACCTCGCTGGGCCGCATGCTGTTGACCGATATTTCCCGCGCTGATTTCGAACAGCTGTTCCCGCATGAGCGTCTGCCGGGCAACACGCCGGGGCAGCTTCACGACCGTGAAGCCCTGTGGCAGATGGTGCAGCAGGACAAAGCCCGTGGGTATGTCATCGGCGAATCCTTCTTCCGCCACGGCATCTCTTCCATCGTCTACCCGGTGTATGACCGAAGCGGCCGCGTGGCGGCGGTGGTCAGCATTCTGGTGCCGTCGGAGGAGATCCCACAGAGCGACCGCGAGCGCCTGCAAAACGAGGTTCGCCTCGCGGCGGATAAAATTTCTGGCTTCTTAGGGTATCTGTCACAGGCCAGTTAAATCAGTGAGTTAACCTCAGGCGCTTGACTGCGTCGGGCATGTTTTACGCCCAATCTGGGCCAGATGAGGCAATGAACGATGAGTATAACCGGAATTGAAAAGCTGGAATTTGGTGTGGAAGACCTGACGCACTGCGCCAAATTTATGCGTGATTTTGGCCTGACGGGCGATGCCAGCGGCCAGCGTTTCACCACCCTGAGCGGCGCGCGCGTGGAGCTTAACCCGATCGACAGCCCCGACCTGCCGCCCGCGTTTGAAGCGGGCAACACCCTGCGCCGCATGACCTGGGCGGTTGCCAGCCAGTCTGAGCTGGATGCGCTGCGCCCGAAGCTGGCGCAACAGCCAGGTTTTCGTGAAGTGGGCGACGCGCTGGAATGCCTGGATCCGAACGGCATGACGCTGCGCGTGCAGGTGACCCAGCAGACCGACGTGGAGCTTAACGTCGAGCCAATAAACCAGTGGGGCGACGCCCGCCGTATCGACACACCCAGCCCGGTTTACGATCGCGCCCAGCCGATCAACGTGGGGCATGTGGTGTTCTTCGTGGAAGAGCTGGCGGCAGTAGAGAAATTCTACCGCGAGGTGCTCGGCTTCCAGGTCTCGGATCGCTATATCAACCGCGCCGTGTTCCTGCGCTGCGGGGCACGTGGCGGCCATCACAACCTGTTCTTGCTGCAACTGCCGAACCGCAAGCGCGGCCTTAACCATGTGGCTTTCACCGTGCGCGACATCCACGAGGTGATCGGCGGCGGTATCGCGATGAATAAACATGACTGGAGCACTTTTATCGGGCCGGGCCGTCATCCGGTGTCGTCGGCGTACTTCTGGTACGTCAACAGCCCGACCGGCGGCGCGTTTGAGTATTACACCAACGACGACTACCTGACCGAAAACTGGCAGCCGCGCGAGCTGGAGCACTCCCTGGTCTCCTTTACCGAATGGGCGGTGGAGGGCGGGATTGACCACGACACGCGCCGTCAGCAGAAAAAGCCGGAGGCGGTATGACATCGCGCATTGTCATTATCGGCGGCGGCCAGGCGGGCGGCTGGGCGGCGAAAACCCTGCGTGACGAGGGCTTCGACGGCGAGATTTGCGTGGTAGCGGAAGAGGAATGGGATTTCTACGAGCGGCCGCCGCTGTCAAAAGCGTCTCTGCTGGAGCCGGACTCCGCGCTTCCGCGGCTGTTTAGCGAAGAAGCACAGCAGGCGCTGAACCTGATCTGGTACCGCCCGCTGCGTGCTGAATCAGTCGATCGTGAAGAGAAAATCGTGCGTTTAAGCAACGGCGAACGTCTTAGTTACAACATCCTTTTAATCGCTACCGGCGGTCGGGCGCGCCTGCCTTCGCAGGCGTGGGCCAGCCATCCGCAGGTTTATACCCTGCGCCACTGGCAGGACGCGCAGCGCCTGAAAAGTCGCCTGGCGGAAAGTCACAAACTGGCGATCGTCGGCGGCGGCTGGATTGGCCTTGAGATTGCCGCTTCCGCGCGGAAAAGCGGCATGGCGGTCACCCTGTTCGAGCAGCAGCCTGCGCTGTGCATGCGCTCGGTGAGCGGCGAGGTGTCGCAGCGCCTGGAGGCCCTTCACCGCGAGCAGGGCGTGGATATCCGTACCGGCTGCGGCGCGCTGGAGCTGGAGGACGACGGCGGACTGCCGGTCATCCACTGCGACGGCAACCGTGAAACCTTTGATACGGTCGTGGTCGGGATCGGCGTCGATCTCAATCTGGAGCTGGCGCTTGATGCGGGGCTGAAAACCGGGCGCGGGATCGTGGTGGATGCCCAGGGACGCACCTCGGATCCATTCATCTTTGCCGCAGGAGATGTCGCCCAGCACCATCACTACGGCCTGTGCATCCAGTCCTGGGCCTTCGCCCAGAATCAGGCGGTGGCGACGGCGAAAGCGATGCTCAACCCCGATGCGCCAGGTTATGACGACGCGCCGTGGCTGTGGTCGGATCAATATCAGCACAATATTCAGATCCTCGGTATTCCGCAGCCGGAGAGTAAAACGATAGTGCGTGAAGATGCGCTGTTCTTCTCGCTGGATGAAAACGGGCGGCTGACGCAGCTGGTGGCGTTCAACGATGCGCGCACCGTCAAGCTGGCGAAGCGCTGGATGGCGGCGGGGCGGGATCTGTCGAACGTACCGCTTGCCGACCCGACATTTTCACTGATGTCACTGCGATAGCTAACCCGCACCCGTAGGGGGAGAGATGACCACACTAGAGACGAACACCGCGCCGGTTGAGGCGAGCGGTGAGGGGACCCGCACGCCCGAAAAAGCGGTGCGCTGGGCCATCCCGCTGTCGCTGCTGGCCTGCGTGCTGCTGGCGTTTTTCGACAAAATCAGCATCGCGGCGCTCTTTTCGGATACCCATTTCCAGCAGGCGATGGGCATTGATTTCGACACCACGCGCCTCGGCATATTGATGAGCGCCTTCCTGCTGAGCTACGGCTTTTCGTCGGTATTTTTGAGCGGTTTAGGCGACAAAATCGCGCCGCTGCGCCTGCTCACCGGGATGATGGTTGTGTGGTGCGTGCTGATGGTGGCGATGGGCTTTACCCATAACTACACGCTGATGATCGTCCTGCGCATCCTGCTGGGCGTGGCGGAAGGGCCGCTGTTCCCGCTGGCTTTCGCCATCGTGCGCCACAACTTCCCGCAGCATCTGCAGGCGCGCGCCACCATGCTGTGGCTGCTGGGCACACCGGTAGGGGCGGCAATTGGCTTCCCGCTCTCCCTCTGGCTGCTGAACACCTTCGGCTGGCAGAGCACCTTCTTTGTCATGGCCATGCTGACCGTGCCGGTGCTTATCTTTGTGCGCATCGGCCTGCGCGGGATCCGTCTGGAGGCTAAACCCGGCACTTCGCAGGCGTCACAGGACGAGCGGCGTGCCGCGCGGCGCGAGCTGTTCGTCAGCCCGCACTTCTGGATCATCTGCATCTTTAACATCGCGTTCCTGACCTACCTGTGGGGCATCAACGGCTGGCTGCCGGGCTACCTGATCAAAGGCAAAGGCATTCACCTTGAGCATGCAGGCTGGCTGTCGTCGATGCCGTTCATCGCCATGCTGGCGGGGGAAGTGATTGGCGCGTGGCTCTCGGACAGGGTCGATAAGCGCGCGGCGGCCTGCTTTATCTCGATGGCGGGGGCGGCGGTGGGGCTGGCGGCGGTAATGCACCTCGATACCCCGCTCGCCGTCATCGCGGCGATGAGCTTCAGCACCTTTATGTGGGGCACCGGCGCGCCCAACATTTTCGCCCTGCTGGCGAAGGCCACCCATCCCCGGGTGAGCGCCACGGCGGGCGGCATTTTCAACGGGCTGGGAAACTTTGCAGGCGCGCTGTCGCCGGCGGTGATGGGCGCGCTTATCGCCTTCACCCACAGCATGGATTCCGGGCTGATTTTTCTGGCGGTGATGGCGGCGGTGGGCTGCGTCCTGTTACTGCCGCTGCTGAGACGTTACTGAGGAGAGTGTCATGACTGATTCAACCGTAACCCACAAAACGGGCATCAAACCTGACCATCTGACGATGGAGGAGTGGGTCGAGTCGCGCATCGCGCGCTTCGAAGGCCGTAAATACGACTGGAACGCGCTGAAGTTCCAGGCCGATTTTGACCCAAAATACCGCCGGGCGCAGATGCGCTACATCGGCACCGGCGCAACCGGCGTGGCGAACGACACCAACACCGTGCAGGCGGACCATTTCACCTTCTCCACCATGGTACTGCCGTCGAAGTGCGAAGGGCCGCTGCACCTGCACGACGACGTGGAAGAGGTGTTCTTCATGCTCAAGGGGCAGATCACGCTGATGATCCAGGACGGCGACAACTACACCGAAACCGTGCTGCGCGAGCGTGACCTGATCTCCGTCCCGCCGGGCATCTATCGCGGCCTGTTTAACCACGGGGAAGAAGAGGCGCTGATGTGCGTCATGCTGGGGACCAACAAGCCGGAAATCCCGACCTATCCGTCCGACCATCCGCTCTCGAAAGTGAAGCGGAACTAAGGGGGCACCATGACGGGTTTTCGTGAACAGGGAAGCGGCATTCCGCTGATGCTGCTACACGGGATCAGCTCTGGCGCTGCGTCCTGGCACAAGCAGATGGCGCTGAACGGTTTTCGCGTGCTGGCGTGGGACATGCCCGGTTATGGCGAAAGCCCGATGCTGGCCGTCGCGCGGGCAAACGCGGGGGATTACGCCGACGTGCTGGCGGCGATGCTGGATCGCGCCGGTGTCTGGCAGGCGGTGCTGGTGGGCCATTCCCTGGGGGCACTGGTCGCAAGTGCCTTTGCGGCGAAGTTCCCGGATCGCGTCATTCATCTTGTACTGGCCGACGCTGCGCAGGGCTACGGCAATGCCGCGCCGGAGCAGCGGGAGCAGGTCTGGCGCAACCGCGAGCAGCAGATGGCGTTGGGCGGCGAAATCCTCGCCCAGACCCGTGCCGCGAAACTGCTGCGCCCCGGCGCGCGCGCGGAAGATATCGCCACCGTCGCGGCGGGCATGCGCACGCTGCGCCCGGAAGGCTACCTTGCCGCCGCGTGGATGCTGGCGCATGACGACATTCACGGCTGGCTTAAACGATACTCCGGCACGTTTGAAATCTGGTGCGGCGAGCAGGACGCGATAACGCAGCCCGAACTGGTGCAGGGGCTGGCGCTGCGCTACGGCATGCCGTTTACCGCCATTCCGCAGGCCGGGCACGCCAGCTATCTCGATAACGACGTGTTTTTCAACCAACAGCTTTTACGCATTAACGAAGAGGTGCGCGATGAATGCACAAATTGACGGGCGCGTAGCGGTAGTCACCGGCGGTTCTTCTGGCATTGGCTTTGAAACGCTGCGCCTGCTGCTGGGGGAAGGGGCGAAAGTCGCCTTCTGCGGCCGTGACCCGGACCGGCTCGCCAGCGCCCATGCGACGCTGCAAAACGAATTCCCCCACGGGGAGATTTTTTCTTACCGCTGCGACGTGCTGAACGCCGACGAGGTTCAGGCCTTTGCGGATGCGGTGCAGGCGCGCTTTGGCGCGGCTGATCTGCTGATCAACAACGCCGGGCAGGGCTACGTGGCGCACTTCCATGACACCCCGCGCGAGGCGTGGCTGCACGAGGCAGAGCTGAAGCTGTTTGGCGTCATCAATCCGGTGCAGGCGTTTCAGCCGCTGCTGGAGCAGTCAGACATTGCCTCTGTTACCTGCGTCAACTCCCTGCTGGCGCTACAGCCGGAGGAGCACATGATCGCTACCTCCGCTGCTCGTGCCGCGCTGCTGAACATGACGCTGACGCTCTCGAAAGAGCTGGTGGGTAAAGGCATTCGCGTCAATTCCATTTTGCTCGGCATGGTGGAGTCCGGCCAGTGGCAGCGCCGCTTTGAAAACCGGGCGGACAAAAGCCAGAGCTGGCCGGAGTGGACGGCGGATATCGCGCGCAAGCGCGGCATTCCAATGGCGCGCCTCGGCAAGCCGCAGGAGCCCGCGCAGGCGCTGCTGTTCCTCGCCTCGCCGCTGGCCTCGTTTACCACCGGCGCCGCGCTGGACGTTTCCGGCGGCTTCTGTCGCCATCTGTAAGGACGCATCATGAAAAAGGTAATGTTGATTGGTTTTGGTGCCATGGCGCAGGCGGTGATTGAGCGCCTGCCCGCCGGTGTGGCTATCGGCTGGATCGTGGCGCGCGCGTCTCACCATGCCGCCATTCACGACCAGTTTGGCGATGCGGTCGAGGCGCTGACGTCGCCAATGGCGTGCGCGCAAACGCCGGATCTGGTGCTGGAATGCGCCAGCCAGCAGGCGGTGGCCCAGTACGGGGAAGAGATCCTGCGTCGCGGCTGGCATCTGGCCGTCATTTCCACCGGCGCGCTGGCGGACAGCGCGCTGGAGCAGCGTCTGCTCGCCGCGGGCGGAAAACTGACTCTGCTTTCCGGTGCAGTGGCCGGTATCGACGGGCTGGCGGCAGCGAAAGAGGGTGGGCTTGAACGCGTCACCTATCAGTCGCGCAAAAGCCCGGCCAGCTGGCGCGGCAGCTATGCCGAGCAGCTTATCGATCTGAATTCAGTGGCTGAGGCAAAGGTCTTTTTTGAAGGCAGCGCTCGCGAGGCGGCGCGGCTGTTCCCGGCGAACGCCAACGTAGCGGCGACCGTGGCGCTCGGCGGCGTCGGGATGGATGACACCCGCGTGCAGCTGATGGTTGACCCGGCAACGAAACGTAACACCCACACGCTGCACGTCGAAGGGCTGTTTGGCGAATTCCATCTGGAGCTGAGCGGGCTGCCGCTGGCGTCTAACCCTAAAACCTCCACCCTGGCGGCACTGAGCGCGGTGCGCGCCTGCCGCGAGCTGGCCCTGAGCTGAGGAGTGACGATGGACGATCTGAAGATTTTTATCGGCGGCCAGTGGCGACACGGCGGAGGTAACCCGATGCAGAGCCACTTCCCGGCAGACGGGTCGATCAACGCGACGCTGAACGCCGCCAGTCTGGATGACCTGGAGGAGGCGGTAGACGCCGGAGAGCGCGCCTGGCGCGATCCCGCCTGGCGTAACAGCCTGCCGCACGTGCGGGCGAAGATCCTGCACAAGGTGGCGGATCTTATTAAATCCCGTGTGGATGAACTGGCGCAGATGCAGAGCCGGGATAACGGCAAGCCGCTGGCGGAAGCGTGCGGGCTGGTGATGAGCGCGGCGGGAACGGCGCGCTACTTTGCCGCCGCCTGCGAGCTGCTGGAGGGTGAACTTCCGACACCGCGCCAGCCGGATCTGCTGACGCTGAGCCGCTACGAGCCCCTTGGCGTGGTGGCGGCCATCACGCCGTGGAACTCGCCGATTGCCAGCGAAATGCAGAAGGTCGCACCGGCGATTGCCGCCGGGAACGCGGTGATCCTCAAGCCCGCCGAAGCCACGCCGCTGATGGCGCTGGAGCTGGCGCGGATTTTTGAACAGGCCGGGCTGCCCGCCGGGCTGCTGAGCGTGCTGCCGGGCAAAGGCTCGGTGATTGGCGATGCGCTGGCGCGTCATCCTCGCGTGCGCAAAATTTCCTTTACCGGCGGAACCACTACGGGCCGTCATCTGGCGCACGTGGCGGCGGAAAAACTGATCCCGGCCTCGCTGGAGCTGGGCGGCAAATCGCCGACCATCGTGCTGGAGGATGCCGATATCGAACAGGCGGCGCGCGGGATCTGCTACGGCATTTTCAGCTCGGCGGGGCAGGCGTGCATCGCCGGATCGCGGCTGTTTATCCACGAGAGTATTTACGCCCCGCTGATGGCGAGGCTGCTGGAATTAACTCGCGGGCTGCGCGTCGGGCATCCGTTTACCGACGGCGTGCATGTCGGACCGCTGATCGGCGAGAAACATCGCCAGAGCGTGATCGAGTACGTCGAACTTGCGAAGCGGGAAGGGGGCCGCGTGCTGTGCGGCGGCGAGATCCCCGCCGATCCCGCTCTGGCAAACGGCAGCTTCTTCCAGCCAACCATTATCGAAGGGCTACACAACAGCGCCCGCGCCTGTCAGGAAGAGATCTTCGGCCCGGTGCTGGTGGCGATGCCGTTTCGCGATGAAGCGGCGCTTATTCGCGAGGCGAACGACTCGGTTTACGGCCTGGCGGCGGGGATCTGGACGCGCGATACCGGGCGCGCCCTGCGTCTCAGCGAGCAGCTGGAGGCAGGCACGGTGTGGATCAACACCTACAAAGTTTTTGCGATTTCGACCCCGTTCGGGGGCTTTAAAGAGAGCGGTCTGGGCCGCGAGAAGGGTATCCAGGGGCTGAAAGCCTGGATGCAACAAAAGAGCATTTATCTGGCGACGGGTAACAGCGTCAACCACTGGTGCGACTGAGAAAGGGTGAGCAATGAGCGAAATGATAACCGTCGGCGACGCCATCGCCAGAACGCTGGAGCAGTATCAGGTTGAGGCCATCTACGGCGTCATCTCCATTCACAACCTGCCGATAGCGGATGCGGTTGGGCAGCGGGGCAATATCCGCTTTGTACCCGCGCGCGGTGAAGCCGGTTCCGTCACCATGGCCGATGCTCACGGGCGCTTTTCCGGCCTCGGCGTGGCGCTGACCAGCACCGGCGCGGGGGCCGGGAACGCGGTAGGCGCGCTGGTGGAAGCGATGAATGCCTGCACGCCGCTGCTGCATTTAACCGGGCAGGTAGAGAAAGCCTGGCTGGACGCCGACACCGGGTTTATCCATGAAACCCGCGATCAGCTGACCTTCCTGAAGGCCAGCTCAAAACGGGCGTACCGTATCAGCAATGCGAATCAGGCGATAGCCATTCTGCATAAAGCCATCCAGGACGCGCAGACCCCACCGTGCGGACCGGTCTCGGTGGAAATCCCGATTGATATTCAGGGCGCCAAAATTCCGCTGTCGCTGGTAACCGCCCCGGTAAAACCGGCATCGGTTCCAGCCGTGGATACCGGGATGGTTGACGCGCTGTGGGCGCAGCTCAAACAGGCGAAACAGCCGCTGCTGTGGCTGGGCGGCGGGGCGCTGGGAAGCGCTGAGGCGGTGAAAAAACTGGCGGATGCGGGCATCACCGTGATTTCCAGCACCCACGCGCGCGGCGTGCTGCCGGACGACCACCGCGCCAGCCTGCGGGCGTTCCACAACTCGCCGTCGGTGGAGGCGCTGATTGCGCAGTGTGATTTTACGCTGGTGGCCGGTTCACGTCTGCGCAGCAACGAAACCCGCTCCTGGACGCTTGAGCTGCCGTCCCCGCGCGTGCAGATTGATATCGACCCGGCGGCGGCCAGCCGTAACTACCTGATGGATAGCACGTTGATAGCAGATTGTTCAGCGCTGCTTGGCGCGCTGGCTAAAAAAGTGCAGGGCCGCGAGTGGGGCAACGCCCAGTGGGATATGCAGGTGCAGCAGGCGGTCGGGCAAGCTGAGCAGGGGCTGCGCGAGCAGTGCGGCGCCTATGCGAAGCTTAACGACGCCATAGAAAAAGCCCTGCCGAAAGACGGCCTGCTGGTGCGCGATATCACCGTGTCCGGCAGCCTGTGGGGTAGCCGTCTGTTCAGGGCTAACGGTCCGCTGCTGAACATCCACTCCCTCGCCGGGGCGATTGGTATGGGGCTGCCGATGGCCATCGGCACCGCGATTGCCAACCCGCAGCGTAAGGTGGTGGGACTGGTGGGCGACGGCGGCCTGAGCCTCAATTTAGGCGAGCTGGCGACGCTGGCGCAGGAGAAAGCCAACGTGACGCTGCTCATCATGAACGACGGGGGCTACGGCGTAATGCGCGGTATTCAGGATAAATATTTTGGCGGGCGTCAGTATTATAACGCGCTGCATACACCGGATTTTACCCTGCTGGCGCAGGCGATTGGCCTACAGGCCTGGAGCGTTGAGCGGGCTGAGGACTTTGATGCGGTGATAACGGAAGCGCTGGCGATGCCGGGGCCGTCGGTGGTGGAAGTGCGGATGGGGCAGATTGGCGCCCTGAAGTTTGCCGGGCCGCCACAGAAAACGCTGTACTGATTGAGCCTTGTTGCCCGGTAGCGCGGCGCGCACCGGGCCGAAGTTTTATTTAATTCCGTCTGCCGCCATGCGGTCACGGATATGCTGCGCGCGTTCAACGGAGGCCGGGTGATCGTCAAACATGGAGCTTTGACGGCCTTCCTCCAGTTTCGCCAGTTTTTCGAAGCTGGTGGCTAAACCCGATGGATTGATGCCGCGTTTGCGCAACAGATCGTAAGAGTAGTCATCCGCTTCCGACTCCTGACGTTGGGAGAACTGGGAGTTAACCAGTTTCTCACCCACGTCGCCCAGCTGCGACTGGGACAGGCTGCCGACAATGCCGCCCGCAGAGGCCGCCGCAGCACGCACGGCATTGGTGCCCAGCGCAACCTGCATCCCTTTCTTCACGTGACCGAGAGCAACGTGACCCATTTCATGGCCGATCACCGCTTCCACTTCGTTGTCGGTCATCATGTCCATCAGGCCGCTGTAAACGCGGATACAGCCGTTAGCCATCGCGAAGGCGTTGACGTCTTTCGCCATATACACCTTGTAGTTCACCGGCTGACCGTTAATGTTGTCGCCCAGCGCGGAAGCAATCTTGTTCAGACGCTGCGTGTAGGTGCTGTTTGCCGGGGCAAGCGTAGCTTTTCCATCCATATCCTTACAGGCCTCGTCGCTCAGCGCTTTCACCTGCGCATCGCTCAATGAGTAGGCCTGAAAAGCTTCTGCGCCTGAGGTCATCAGGCCGTTAGAATCCATATTCTGACAGCCGCTTAGCAGGAGCGTTGTTCCCACAGCCAGCCCAATTGCACGCATTTTCATGATGTTGCTTCCGTACTCGTTAATCTGAATTAATTCCGAAAAATGCACCGTCAACGAAGCCGGTGTCGGGCTAAGTATAAGGAATATCTACAGGGGCGGGCGAGTAGATTGCGCAACATGCGAGCATGATCCAGAGATTTCTTAAGCTGCAAAAGAATGGTCCATGTACATGCCCTGCGGCTTGGGTTACATTGTTGGCACTTTTTTCCGGCGTAGCCCAAAACGCGCTGTCGTCAAGGGCATGGCCTTTAACAGTCCGATCTGGAGTTAAAATGTCCTCACGTAAAGAGCTTGCTAATGCTATTCGTGCGCTGAGCATGGACGCAGTACAGAAAGCCAAATCCGGCCACCCGGGCGCCCCTATGGGCATGGCTGACATCGCCGAAGTCCTGTGGCGTGATTTCCTTAACCACAACCCGCAGAACCCGGCATGGGCAGACCGCGACCGTTTCGTGCTGTCTAACGGCCATGGCTCTATGCTGATCTACAGCCTGCTGCACCTCACTGGCTACGATCTGCCAATCGAAGAGCTGAAAAATTTCCGTCAGCTGCACTCCAAAACTCCAGGTCACCCGGAAGTGGGCTACACCGCTGGCGTTGAAACCACTACCGGTCCGCTGGGTCAGGGCATTGCGAATGCCGTGGGTATGGCGATTGCTGAGAAGACCCTGGCGGCACAGTTCAACCGTCCTGGCCACGACATCGTTGACCACTTCACCTATGCGTTCCTGGGCGACGGCTGCATGATGGAAGGCATTTCTCACGAAGTGTGTTCCCTGGCAGGCACTCTGAAGCTGGGTAAACTGGTTGCGTTCTACGACGACAACGGCATCTCCATCGACGGTCACGTTGAAGGCTGGTTCACTGACGACACCGCCGCACGTTTCGAAGCCTACGGCTGGCACGTTGTGCGCGGCGTTGATGGCCACGATGCTGACTCGATTAAACGTGCCGTAGAAGAAGCGCGCGCCGTGACCGACAAACCGTCCCTGCTGATGTGCAAAACCATCATCGGCTTCGGTTCTCCGAACAAAGCGGGCACTCACGACTCCCACGGCGCACCACTGGGCGACGCGGAAATCGCACTGACCCGTGAAGCGCTTGGCTGGAAACACCCTGCCTTCGAAATCCCATCTGAAATCTACGCGCAGTGGGATGCGAAAGAAGTGGGCCAGGCGAAAGAAGCAGCCTGGAACGAGAAGTTCGCGGCTTACGCGAAAGCCTTCCCACAGGAAGCGGCTGAATTCACCCGTCGTATGAAAGGCGACATGCCGTCTGACTTCGACGCGAAAGCGAACGAGTTCATCGCGAAGTTGCAGGCGAACCCGTCTAAAATCGCCAGCCGTAAAGCATCTCAGAATGCGATCGAAGCGTTTGGTCCTCTGCTTCCAGAATTCCTCGGCGGTTCCGCTGACCTGGCGCCATCTAACCTGACCCTGTGGTCTGGCTCTAAGCCAATCAACGAAGACACTGCCGGTAACTACATCCATTATGGTGTACGTGAATTCGGTATGACCGCGATTGCCAACGGTATCGCTCTGCACGGTGGTTTCCTGCCGTACACCTCTACCTTCCTGATGTTCGTAGAGTATGCACGTAACGCCGTGCGTATGGCCGCGCTGATGAAACAGCGTCAGGTGATGGTCTACACCCACGACTCCATCGGTCTGGGCGAAGATGGTCCAACTCACCAGCCGGTAGAGCAGGTGGCTTCCCTGCGCGTGACCCCGAACATGAGCACATGGCGTCCATGTGACCAGGTTGAATCTGCGGTGGCGTGGAAATACGGCGTTGAGCGTCAGGACGGCCCGACTGCGCTGATCCTCTCCCGTCAGAACCTGGCGCAGCAGGAACGTACCCCAGAGCAGCTGGCAAACATCGCCCGCGGTGGTTACGTGCTGAAAGATTGCGCGGGCCAGCCTGAGCTGATCTTTATCGCGACCGGTTCTGAAGTTGAACTGGCCGTTGCCGCATGGGAAAAACTGACTGCTGAAGGCGTGAAAGCGCGCGTGGTTTCCATGCCGTCTACCGATGCGTTCGACAAGCAGGATGCCGCGTACCGGGAATCTGTACTGCCTAAAGCGGTCTCCGCTCGCGTGGCAGTGGAAGCGGGTATCGCTGATTACTGGTTCAAATACGTGGGCCTGAACGGCGCTATCGTCGGTATGACCACCTTCGGTGAATCTGCTCCGGCAGAGCTGCTGTTCGAAGAGTTCGGCTTCACCGTTGAGAACGTTGTCGCTAAAGCGAAAGAACTGCTGTAATTGCCGTTTTGCCCGGTGGCGCTAACGCTTACCGGGCCTACAAATGGCATAAAATGTAGGCCGGGTAAGCGTTAGCGCCGCCCGGCTTTTTTGTATGCACGATTCCTCAGACATGTAACTGCTCTGTAAATTATTCCACCGAAAATGTGATGCAAGTCATATAGCTCGCTTATTCATCTGGACAGAGATTCCTTTTATTCCCCGATTCGCTTATTCTTGCTGAAGCGTTTCAGTCGATTAAATGTTCGACAATTGACCAATCAATCGCAGTTTGTGACAGCAAGGATTCCCCTTCGGGCGTCGCTGGATTACTCTTTCAGCCACCTCAAACTCAGGGATAGCTTTGCAGGAGATCTATGACCGTACGCGTAGCGATTAATGGCTTCGGTCGCATCGGGCGCAACGTGGTTCGTGCTTTATATGAATCCGGGCGTCGTGCGGAAATCACCGTGGTGGCAATCAATGAACTGGCGGATGCTGCGGGCATGGCGCATTTGTTGAAATATGACACCAGCCACGGTCGCTTTGCCTGGGACGTTCGCCAGGAAAGGGAACAGCTGTTCGTCGGTGACGATGCCATCCGCGTGCTGCATGAGAACAGTATTGAAGAGCTGCCCTGGCGCGAACTGGGTGTGGATGTGGTGCTGGACTGTACCGGCGTGTACGGTAACCGTGAACATGGCGAAGCGCATCTGAATGCTGGCGCGAAAAAAGTGCTGTTCTCCCATCCCGGCAGTCACGACCTCGACGCCACCGTCGTGTTTGGTGTTAACCAGCACGAGCTGCAGGCTGAACACCGCATTGTCTCCAACGCCTCCTGTACCACCAACTGCATTATTCCGGTCATTAAACTGTTAGACGATGCGTATGGCATTGAATCCGGTACCGTGACCACGATTCACTCCGCCATGCATGATCAGCAGGTTATCGACGCCTACCATCCGGATTTACGACGCACTCGCGCGGCGAGCCAGTCCATCATTCCGGTGGATACGAAACTGGCTGCCGGGATCACGCGTATTTTCCCGCAGTTTAACGACCGTTTCGAAGCGATTGCCGTGCGCGTCCCGACGATAAACGTCACCGCAATCGATCTTAGCGTGACGGTGAAAAAACCGGTAAAAGCTTGTGAAGTCAACCTGTTGCTGCAAAAAGCGGCACAGGGAGCATTTCATGGTATAGTTGACTATACGGAATTACCGTTGGTCTCAGTAGATTTTAACCACGACCCGCACAGCGCCATCGTGGATGGCACGCAGACGCGAGTCAGTGGTGCGCACCTCATCAAGACGCTGGTCTGGTGTGATAACGAATGGGGCTTTGCTAACCGAATGCTCGACACCACGTTAGCCATGGCCGCAAAAGGTTTCAGGTAGAGCGCACCTTGCGCTTGCAAAACTTTAAGAATCAACGAGAGGATTCACCATGTCTGTAATTAAGATGACCGATCTGGATCTGGCAGGTAAACGCGTTTTCATCCGTGCCGATCTGAACGTACCGGTTAAAGATGGCAAAGTGACCAGCGACGCGCGTATCCGTGCATCTCTGCCAACCATTGAACTGGCTCTGAAGCAGGGCGCTAAAGTGATGGTCACCTCCCACCTGGGCCGTCCAACTGAAGGCGAGTACAACGAAGAGTTCTCTCTGCTGCCGGTTGTTAATTACCTGAAAGACAAACTGTCCAACCCGGTTCGCCTGGTGAAAGATTACCTGGACGGCGTGGAAGTTGCCGAAGGTGAGCTGGTTGTTCTGGAAAACGTTCGCTTCAACAAAGGTGAAAAGAAAGACGACGAAACCCTGTCCAAAAAATACGCTGCGCTGTGCGACGTATTCGTGATGGATGCATTCGGTACGGCTCACCGTGCGCAGGCTTCTACCCACGGTATCGGTAAATTCGCAGACGTCGCCTGTGCAGGTCCACTGCTGGCTGACGAACTGGAAGCTCTGGGTAAAGCACTGAAAGAACCTGCTCGTCCGATGGTCGCTATCGTTGGTGGTTCTAAAGTTTCTACCAAACTGACCGTTCTGGATTCTCTGTCCAAAATTGCTGACCAGCTGATCGTTGGCGGTGGTATCGCGAACACCTTCGTTGCTGCGCAAGGCCACAACGTGGGTAAATCCCTGTACGAAGCGGATCTGGTTGACGAAGCCAAACGTCTACTGAGCACCTGTGATATCCCGGTTCCAACTGACGTTCGCGTGGCGACCGAGTTCTCCGAAACTGCTACCGCAACCCTTAAATCTGTTAATGACATCAAAGATGAAGAGCAGATTCTGGACCTGGGCGACGTTTCTGCACAGAAACTGGCTGAAATCCTGAAAAACGCAAAAACTATCCTGTGGAACGGTCCTGTCGGCGTGTTCGAATTCCCGAACTTCCGCAAAGGGACTGAAATCGTGGCTAACGCTATCGCAGACAGCGAAGCGTTCTCTATCGCAGGCGGTGGTGACACCCTGGCAGCTATCGACCTGTTCGGTATCGCTGACAAGATCTCCTACATCTCCACTGGTGGCGGCGCATTCCTCGAATTCGTGGAAGGCAAAGTCCTGCCAGCAGTAGCAATGCTCGAAGAGCGCGCTAAGAAGTAAGCCATTCAGGGGCAGGGAAACCTGCCCAATTTTCAGCGCGCTTATCAGAGCTCGCACCTTTTCTAACGGCCGAAGATACAGGACTAAGCAACATGTCTAAAATTTTTGATTTCGTAAAACCTGGCGTTATCACTGGTGATGACGTACAGAAAGTGTTCCAGGTAGCTAAAGAAAACAACTTCGCTCTGCCAGCAGTTAACTGCGTAGGTACCGACTCCATCAACGCCGTACTGGAAACCGCTGCAAAAGTTAAAGCACCGGTTATCGTTCAGTTCTCTAACGGCGGCGCTGCGTTCATCGCAGGTAAAGGCGTGAAAACTGACGTTCCTCAGGGCGCTGCTATCCTGGGTGCTATCTCTGGCGCACATCATGTTCACCAGATGGCTGAGCACTACGGTGTTCCGGTTATCCTGCACACTGACCACTGCGCGAAAAAACTGCTGCCATGGATCGACGGTCTGCTGGACGCAGGTGAAAAACACTTCGCAGCAACCGGTAAGCCACTGTTCTCTTCTCACATGATCGACCTGTCCGAAGAGTCTCTGGAAGAAAACATCGAGATCTGCTCTAAGTACCTGGCGCGTATGTCCAAAATGGGCATGACCCTGGAAATCGAACTGGGTTGCACCGGCGGTGAAGAAGACGGTGTGGACAACAGCCACATGGACGCTTCTGCTCTGTACACTCAGCCAGAAGACGTTGATTACGCTTACACCGAGCTGAGCAAAATCAGCCCACGCTTCACCATCGCAGCATCCTTCGGTAACGTGCACGGCGTGTACAAGCCAGGTAACGTGGTTCTGACCCCGACCATCCTGCGTGATTCTCAGGAATATGTGTCTAAGAAACACAACCTGCCGCACAACAGCCTGAACTTCGTCTTCCACGGCGGTTCCGGTTCTTCTGCTCAGGAAATCAAAGATTCCGTAAGCTACGGCGTAGTGAAAATGAACATCGATACCGACACCCAGTGGGCAACCTGGGACGGTATCCTGCAATACTACAAAACCAACGAAGCTTACCTGCAAGGTCAGCTGGGCAACCCGAAAGGCGAAGACCAGCCGAACAAGAAATACTACGATCCACGCGTATGGCTGCGCGCTGCCCAGACTTCTATGATTACTCGTCTGGAGCAGGCATTCAAAGAACTGAACGCGGTTGACGTTCTGTAATTTGTACTGCTGACAGCACATCAGAAGGCCCGCAAATGCGGGCCTTTTTTTATGCTTTTTCAATATCCTGCAATACCTGATTTTGTGATCTGTTTGGCATTACCCGCTCTTTTTGTTTACCCTTTACTGACCTGCCTGTCCCCTTAAGGGATAGATTTTGTGTTTTGGTTTAGCAAAAGGAAGAATAAATGGAACAACTTGATGTTGTAGACAGCATCAATCACGCGGGTAACTGGCTGGTGCGCAACCAGGCGCTACTGCTGAGCTACGCTGTGAATATTGTTGCCGCTATTGCCATCATCATTGTCGGGATGATCGTGGCGCGTATCGTATCGAACGCGGTCAACCGGGTGATGGTTGCACGTCACATTGACGCCACGGTCGCCGATTTCCTCTCCGCGCTGGTGCGTTACGGCATCATCGCCTTTACGCTGATTGCGGCGCTGGGGCGTGTCGGCGTGCAGACGGCATCCGTCATCGCTGTGCTCGGTGCTGCCGGTCTGGCCATTGGTCTGGCATTACAAGGTTCGCTGTCGAACCTGGCGGCGGGCGTACTGCTGGTAACCTTCCGTCCGTTCCGTTCCGGTGAATACGTGGATTTAGGCGGGATCGCGGGTACCGTGTTGCAGGTACAGATTTTCTCTACCACTCTGCGTACTGTCGACGGTCGTATTGTGGTGGTACCGAACGGGAAAATCATTGCCGGCAATATCATTAACTTCTCCCGCGAGCCGGTGCGTCGTAACGAGCTGATCATCAGCGTGGCGTACGATTCCGATATCGATCAGGTGAAGTCTCTGATTACCAACATCATTGCTTCAGATGACCGTATTCTGAAGGACCGCGAGCAGACCGTTCGTCTGAATGAACTGGGCGCATCATCCATTAATTTTGTGGTGCGCATCTGGAGCAAAAGCAGCGATCTGCAAAACGTATACTGGGATGTGCTGGAGCGCATTAAGCGTGACTTCGATGCTAACGGCATCAGCTTCCCGTACCCGCAGATGGACGTAAACGTCAAAAAAGTCAAAGAAGCAGAGTAACGTCTCCGTAGGCCCGGTAAGCGTCAGCGACACCGGGCTTTTCTTTTATTAGCCTCGCTAATCCCCAATTAATATTATCCATTTCCTCTAATGTCGTTCCCGCAGTATAGTCTGCCCAAGGACAACTCTGCGAGAATTACGTTATGTTATCTTACTATTTTCAAGGGCTTGCGTTAGGTGCGGCCATGATCCTTCCCCTTGGTCCACAAAATGCGTTCGTGATGAATCAGGGCATTCGCCGTCAGTACCATCTGATGATTGCCCTGCTGTGCGCGGTGAGCGATCTGCTGCTGATTTGCGCCGGGATTTTTGGCGGCAGCGCCCTGTTGATGCAGTCGCCGTGGCTGCTGGCGCTGGTTACCTGGGGCGGCGTAGCGTTTCTGCTGTGGTACGGGTTTGGCGCCCTGAAAACGGCCATGAGCAGCAATCTTGAGCTGGCGAGCGCCGAAGTGATGAAGCAAGGGCGCTGGAAGATTATCGTCACCATGCTCGCCGTGACATGGCTTAACCCGCACGTTTATCTTGATACGTTCGTGGTGCTCGGCAGCCTGGGTGGACAGCTGGACGTTGAGCCCAAACGCTGGTTTGCGCTCGGTACGGTCAGCGCCTCCTTCCTCTGGTTCTTTGGTCTTGCGA
Organism: Enterobacter sp. DSM 30060; assembly: GCF_013375955.1. Taxonomy (NCBI): domain Bacteria; kingdom Pseudomonadati; phylum Pseudomonadota; class Gammaproteobacteria; order Enterobacterales; family Enterobacteriaceae; genus Enterobacter; species Enterobacter sp. DSM 30060. Next base: position 844,621 of record NZ_CP056118.1, on the reverse strand, counting down.
TCCTGGCGGCGTGGCTGGCGCCACGACTGCGTACCGCCAAAGCGCAGCGCATTATCAATACCCTGGTGGGGCTGGTGATGTGGTTTATTGCCTTCCAGCTGGCGAAAGAGGGCATTCATCACGTACAGGGATTGTTCAACTAAGCGTTGTCTTATGGACATCTGAACAAGACCCGCTAAGCTTGCCGGCATGAGCCCTGTTAACAGGGCACTCTTCGCAACATGGAGGAATGACAGTGAAGTTTAAGGTGATGGCCCTGGCGGCATTAGTAAGTTTAGGTGCGGTGTCGGTGCAGGCGAATGAACTGCCAAACGGCCCGCACATTGTCACTTCAGGTACGGCAAGCGTGGATGCGGTACCGGATGTTGCAACCCTGGCAATTGAAGTGAACGTGGCGGCGAAAGATGCTGCTTCCGCTAAGAAACAGGCAGACGATCGTGTTGCGCAATACCTCTCTTTCCTGGAACAGAACGGTGTCGCGAAAAAAGACATCAGCTCTGCGAACCTGCGTACTCAACCGGATTACGATTACCAGAACGGCAAAAGCATCCTGAAAGGCTATCGCGCCGTGCGTACTGTAGAAGTGACCGTGCGCCAGCTTGATAAGCTCAACGGATTGCTGGATGGTGCGCTGAAGGCAGGGCTGAACGAAATTCGTTCCGTCTCGCTGGGCGTTGCGCAACCGGAGAAGTATAAAGACGAAGCGCGTAAAGCGGCGATTGATGATGCCATTCATCAGGCACAGCAGCTGGCATCCGGCTTCAAGAGCAAGCTCGGTCCGGTTTACAGCGTGCGTTACCACGTTTCAAACTACCAGCCAAGCCCGATGGTGCGGATGATGAAAGCGGATGCCGCGCCGGTTTCTGCTCAGGAAACCTACGAGCAGCCAACCATTCAGTTCGACGATCAGGTTGATGTGGTGTTCCAGCTGGAGCCGACTGAAAAGCCAGCTCAGTAACCCGTAGGCCGGGTAAGGCGAAGCCGCCACCCGGCTTGTTTTTCAATCCTGTCTTAACACCTTATGCCCAAACGCCAGCAGCGCGTCGGTGACGTTGCGCATCATGCGGCTTTCCGGCGCAAAACGGTGCCAGTACAACATCCGGCGCTGATACAGCCCCGGAGTTAAATCAATCAGCTCACCGCTTTTCAACTCTTTCTCAATCTGCAGATGCGGGATCATGCAGCAGGTGGTTCCCTGACGTGCAAGCTGCACGAAGGCTTCGGACGAGTTAACGATATGACACGGCACGCTGCCCGGCGGCAGATCGAAGTTTTGCTGCAGGAAGGCCTGATGCATATCGTCCAGATGGTCGAACGCGACGGCAGGCGCTTTCAGCAGCGCGGCGCGGGTCACACCGTTCGGGAAATAGCGCTCGGCAAAGGCTTTTGAACCGACGAAGAGGTAATCCAGCGCGCCCAACTGATCCACCAGACAGCTTGGCAGCGCCTGAGGCTGAATACTGACGGCACCAACCACTTCGCCGCGACGCAGACGTTCCTGGGTGCGGGTTTCATCTTCAACCTGGAGATTCAGGCGGATAGGGGAGTCGGCCAGCACCGGCGCAAGGGCCGGCAGCAGCCAGGTTGCCAGACTGTCGGCGTTCACCGCCAGCGACAGCAGCAGCGGCGTGGAGCCGGTCTGTTCATCGCCCAGCCACTCGTCTTCCAGCAGTTCAACCTGGCGCAGCAGGGCGAGGAGCTTTTGTCCTTGCTCCGTTGGACGCGGCGGTACGGTACGCACCAGCAGCGGCTGCCCGAACATGTTTTCAAGCTGTTTGATACGCTGTGATACGGCGGACTGGGTGATGCACAGCTTTTGCGCCGCGCGCTCAAAACCGCGTTCACGAATAACTGCATCAAGTGCCTGTAGTGTTCTGTAGTCCGGACGTTTCATTGCTCTGGCTGACTCCTTAATTTTGCTTAATCTGCACTATGACACAATTTTCCCTTCGTGGCAGACGAAATCCATTCGACGTGTTCTATAATGCGCCCTGAGTTTTCACACCACAGGCAAAACGATCATGACGCAGGATGAACTGAAAAAAGCAGTAGGATGGGCCGCTCTCCAGTACGTACAGCCGGGTACCATTGTCGGTGTTGGTACGGGATCGACGGCGGCGCACTTTATCGATGCGCTGGGCACGATGAAGGGGCAAATCGAGGGCGCGGTTTCGAGCTCCGATGCTTCCACGGAAAAGCTGAAAAGCCTCGGCATCACTGTTTTCGACCTCAACGAAGTGGACCGTCTGGGCATTTACGTTGATGGCGCGGATGAAATCAACGGCCACATGCAGATGATCAAAGGCGGTGGCGCGGCGCTGACCCGTGAAAAAATCATTGCCTCCGTGGCGGATAAGTTCATCTGCATCGCGGACGCCTCCAAGCAGGTCGACATTCTGGGGAGTTTCCCGCTGCCGGTCGAAGTGATCCCGATGGCGCGCAGTGCCGTGGCACGTCAACTGGTGAAGCTGGGTGGTCGTCCGGAATACCGTCAGGGTGTGGTGACCGACAACGGCAACGTGATCCTCGACGTTCACGGCCTTGAGATCCTCGATGCCATTGCGCTGGAAAATGCGATCAACGGCATTCCGGGCGTCGTTACAGTAGGGTTATTTGCCAACCGTGGCGCGGATGTGGCGCTGATCGGCACGGCTGACGGTGTAAAAACCATCGTAAAATGATCTGACGGGGGGAGCGCTCCCCCCGCTAAAAAATTTTGAAAAGCTAAATTCGGTGACTTGTGTCACGTTTTTCCGCCTCTTTTGCCGATCCTTCCGCGTTTGTAAATTTCCATAGCATTTTCCTCTGTCATTTTGCTCTGTATGACTTTTCTTCAGAGTGCCGACGCAAACGTTCATATTGCTGCAATAGTTTTTTTTGATATGTTGGCTGCATGGGATTTATATCCAGCACAACATCAGTTCAGATAAAAACAGGGTCGGGTAAATGGCAAAGGTATCACTGGAGAAAGACAAGATTAAATTCCTGCTGGTTGAAGGCGTGCACCAGAAAGCGCTCGATAGCCTTCGCGCTGCAGGTTACACCAACATCGAATTTCACAAAGGCGCGCTGGATACTGAAGAGCTGAAAGCGTCCATCCGTGATGCCCATTTCATTGGCCTGCGATCCCGTACCCAACTGACTGAAGACGTTATTGCTGCGGCGGAAAAGCTGGTGGCGATTGGCTGTTTCTGTATCGGTACCAATCAGGTTGATCTGAATGCCGCCGCAAAACGCGGTATCCCGGTTTTTAACGCCCCGTTCTCCAACACCCGTTCCGTGGCGGAGCTGGTGATTGGCGAGCTGCTGCTACTCCTTCGCGGTATTCCGGAAGCTAACGCCAAAGCGCACCGCGGCGTGTGGAATAAACTGGCCGCGGGCTCCTACGAAGCGCGTGGTAAAAAACTCGGGATTATTGGTTACGGCCACATCGGTACGCAGCTCGGTATTCTGGCGGAATCCCTTGGCATGCACGTGTTTTTCTACGATATCGAAAACAAACTGCCGCTGGGTAACGCGACGCAGGTGCAGCATCTTTCTGACCTGCTGAACATGAGCGACGTGGTCAGCCTGCACGTGCCGGAAAATGCGTCCACAAAAAACATGATGGGAGCGGAAGAGCTGGCGCTGATGAAGCCGGGCTCACTGCTGATCAACGCCGCGCGCGGTACAGTGGTCGATATTCCTGCGCTGTGCGATGCGCTGAAGCGTAAGCATCTGGCGGGTGCGGCGATTGACGTGTTCCCGACGGAACCGGCCACCAACAGCGATCCGTTCACCTCTCCACTGTGCGAGTTCGACAACGTGATCCTGACGCCGCACATCGGCGGTTCTACTCAGGAAGCGCAGGAGAATATCGGCCTGGAAGTGGCGGGCAAGCTGAGCAAATATTCCGACAACGGTTCAACGCTCTCTGCGGTGAACTTCCCGGAAGTGTCTCTGCCGCTACACGGCGGGCGTCGTCTGCTGCACATTCACGAAAACCGTCCGGGCGTGCTGACTGCTATCAACCAGATCTTTGCCGAACAGGGCGTCAACATTGCCGCGCAGTATCTGCAAACGAACGCGCAGATGGGTTATGTGGTGATTGATATTGAAGCGGATGAAGACATTGCCGAGAAAGCATTGCAGAGCATGAAGGCCATTCCGGGGACGATTCGCGCGCGTCTGCTGTACTGATAGTGCGGTCTGTGGTGTCGGGTGGCGCTTACGCTTACCCGACCTACAATGTTCGTGCGGTCTGTGTGTCGGGTGGCGCTTACGCTTACCCGACCTACAACGGTCGTGCGGTCTGTGTGTCGGGTGGCGCTTACGCATACCCGACCTACAATGTTCGTGCGGTCTGTGTATCGGATGGCGCTTACGCTTACCCGACCTACAATGTTCGTGCGGTCTGTGTATCGGGTGGCGCTTACGCTTACCCGACCTACAATGTTCGTGCGGTCTGTGTATCGGGTGGCGCTTACGCTTACCCGACCTTCAATGTTCGTGCGGTCTGTGTGTCGGGTGGCGCTTACGCTTACCCGACCTACAATGTTCGTGCGGTCTGTGTGTCGGGTGGCGCTTACGCTTACCCGACCTACAATGTTCGTGCGGTCTGTGTGTCGGGTGGCGCTTACGCTTACCCGACCTACAATGTTCGTGAGGTCTGTGTGTCGGGTGGCGCTTACGCATACCCGACCTGCAATGTTCGTGCGGTCTGTGTGTCGGGTGGCGCTTACGCTTACCCGACCTACAATGTTCGTGAGGTCTGTGTGTCGGGTGGCGCTTACGCATACCCGACCTACAATGTTCGTGCGGTCTGTGTGTCGGGTGGCGCTTACGCTTACCCGACCTACAATGTTCGAGGATTTATGTAGGCCGGGTAAGGCGTAGCCGCCACCCGGCTTTGTTCTACCAGGTCCAGGTTTTACTGGGCGTCACCACCGCCGGTAACGGCACATCCCATTTCTCTACGGGTAATGCCTCCACGCCCTGACAATCATGCGCATAGCCCACCGGCTGCAATCCGTACTGCTGCCAGTTTTGTAGCGTTCTGTCGTAAAAACCACCGCCCATTCCCAGGCGCTGTCCCTGCTCGTCAAACGCCACCAGCGGCGTAATCAGCACATCCAGTTCAGATAGCGGCAGCACATCGCGCACGTCGAGTTTGGGTTCGGTGATTTTCAGACGATTCACCACCAGCTCGCTGTGCGGATGGTAGTGCAGAAACAGCAGATTGCCCCGGCTAAAGGGATGCAGCACCGGCAGATAAACTTTTTTCCCGGCGCGCCAGAGGTGGTCGATAAGCGGTTGGGTATCCAGCTCACCATCAAACGAAAGAAACAGGGCGACGGTGTTTGCCATCACCACAGGCGGATAGGCCATCATACGGGCGGCGGCCTGCTGGGCAAACTGTGCCTGTTGTTCGGCGCTTAAGGCACGACGACGCTGGCGAATGAGCTGACGGATATCCTGGCGTGAAGCAGAAACTTCAGGGAATTGAGTCATGGTAGTTGGTAGAAGAAGAGAGAGGGAATCTCCGAGATGCCGCCGCAGGCTGTAACCCTTGAACCCTTGGTTCAAGGTGAATGTGTCGTCATAGTTTTAAGGCTTCTCGGACGGACCGAGCATGCTCACCAACCATGGAGCGCCACATTCTTGTGGTATGAAATATCGGCTCAGGGGACTGGCCCGCTTGCAAACATCTCAGAGAAATTTTGTCTTCACAGTTACTCTACCATAGTCAACTGAGAAGTGTTATTCAAACTTTGGTCCCGGTCTTTCAGGACTGCGACCTTGATCAAGCAATGCCTGTTCAATGGTCTGCTGGAGCATTTTAATGCGCTGCTCCATGCTTGCCGCGTAATCGCGGGTCTTCGCTTTTTCCTGAGTCAGTTCATAGCTGATGTTCAACGCGGCGATGAAAACCAGCTGCTCAGTATTTGTGACTCTAGTGCGTTCTTTTAGATCTTGCAACCGCTGATTCAAATCGTCCGCAGCCTGATTCAAAGCATCCCTTTGTTCAGGCGGACAATTCACTCGCAGTGAACGGCCAAAAATCTGGAGATCGACGGGTTGTGCAGACATGCCACCTTCCTGCTGATTGACTGCGCTGCCTTCGCTTACTGCCCCGGGGGCTGCGAAGGGGCGACACTATAGCTACCCTGATGTGAAGATACAAGCCCTTTTCTGGTATCACCAGGGTCCAAAGTGGTAGCATATCATGAATATCCTCCCTTTGATGACGAATGCGTATGTCTATACAGAACGAAATGCCTGGTTACAAGGATTTAAACCAGTTACTGAACCAGCAGGGAGTCGGTCTAACCCCTGCCGAAATGCACGGTCTGATCAGCGGCATACTGTGCGGCGGAAACAGCGACAGCTCATGGCTGCCGCTGATCCACGACCTCACCAACGAAGGGCTGGCATTTGGCCACGAACTGGCGGAAGCGCTGCGTAAAATGCACGCCGCAACCAGCGATTCCCTGGAAGACGATGGCTTTCTTTTTCAGCTTTATCTGCCTGAAGGCGACGATGTCAGCGTCTTCGATCGCGCTGATGCGCTCGCGGGTTGGGTAAACCACTATCTGCTTGGCCTGGGCGTAACCCAGCCTAAACTGGATAAAGTGACCGGCGAAGCGGGTGAAGCGATCGACGATCTGCGTAACATCGCCCAGCTCGGCTACGATGAAGACGAAGACCAGGAAGAGCTGGAGATGTCTCTCGAAGAGATCATCGAGTACGTGCGCGTGGCGTCTCTGCTGTGCCACGACAACTTTACGCGCTCGCAGCCGACCGCGCCGGAAGTTCGCAAGCCAACATTACACTAAGAAAAATAACGCACAGGAGGGTGTCATGGTTATCTCCAGTCAAGAGTATTCTCGCCGTCGTCAGGCGCTGCTGGCAAAAATGCAGCCGGGAAGCGCTGCCCTGATTTTCGCCGCGCCGGAAGTGACGCGCAGCGCCGACAGCGAATACCCCTATCGCCAGAGCAGTGATTTCTGGTACTTCACCGGGTTTAACGAGCCGGAAGCGGTACTGGTGCTGATTAAAAGCAATGACACCCACAACCACAGCGTGATTTTCAACCGCGTGCGCGATCTGACCGCGGAAATCTGGTTTGGCCGCCGCTTAGGTCAGGAGGCGGCGCCGGAAAAACTGGGCGTGGACCGCGCGCTGGCCTACAGCGAAATCAACCAGCAGCTCTATCAACTGCTCAACGGCCTGGACGTGCTGTACCACGCGCAGGGTGAATACGCCTATGCGGATGAGATTGTTTTCACTGCGCTGGATAAGCTGCGTAAAGGCTCACGTCAGAATTTGTCTGCACCCGCAACCCTGACAGACTGGCGACCGGTGGTGCATGAGATGCGCCTGTTTAAGTCTGAAGAAGAGCTGAATGTGATGCGCCGCGCGGGCGAAATCAGCGCCCTGGCGCATACCCGCGCCATGGAAAAGTGCCGTCCCGGTATGTTCGAGTACCAGCTTGAAGGGGAAATTCACCATGAATTTAACCGTCACGGCGCGCGCTTCCCGTCCTATAACACCATCGTAGGCGGCGGGGAAAATGGCTGCATTCTGCACTACACCGAAAACGAAAGTGAACTGCGCGACGGCGATCTGGTGCTGATTGACGCCGGCTGTGAATATCAGGGTTACGCGGGCGACATCACCCGTACCTTCCCGGTGAACGGTAAATTCACCCCAGCGCAGCGTGAAATCTATGACATCGTGCTTGAGTCTCTGGAGACCGCGCTGACGCTGTTCCGCCCTGGCACCTCCATCCAGGAGGTTACGGGCGAGGTGGTGCGCATCATGATTACCGGGCTGGTGAAGCTTGGCATTCTGAAAGGCGATGTGGATACCCTTATAACCGAAAACGCCCATCGCCCGTACTTTATGCACGGCCTGAGCCACTGGCTGGGGCTGGATGTGCATGACGTGGGGGCATACGGTCCGGAACGTTCGCGCGTGCTGGAGCCAGGCATGGTGCTGACCGTTGAGCCGGGGCTGTACATCGCGCCGGATGCCGAGGTGCCGGAACAGTACCGCGGGATCGGCATTCGTATTGAAGATGACATCGTCATCACCGAAACCGGTAACGAAAACCTGACCGCGACCGTGGTGAAAAAAGCCGACGACATCGAGGCGCTGATGGCGGCGGCACGCGGATGAGCGTGATCATCGTTGGCGGAGGCATGACCGGCGCTACTCTGGCGTTGGCTATTTCGCAGTTAACCCAGGGCCAGCTTCCGGTGCATCTGGTTGAGGCGGTCGCGCCGCAGGCGGCCGATCATCCCGGTTTCGACGCCCGCGCTATCGCGCTGGCGCAGGGAACCTGTCAGCAGCTTGCGCGTATTGGGATCTGGCAGGCGATAGCGGATTGCGCGACGGCGATCGGCACCGTTCACGTCAGCGATCGCGGGCACGCCGGGTTCGTAACGCTGGATGCCCACGATTACCGGATCGAGGCGCTGGGGCAGGTTGTCGAGCTGCATGACGTAGGGCTGCGGCTGTTCCGTCTGTTACAGGACGCGCCTGGCGTCACGCTGCACTGTCCGGCGCGCGTCGCCAGCTTTAGCCGCCGTGACGAAGCCGTCAGCGTGACGCTGGACAACGGCACCACGCTGGAGGGGGAACTGCTGGTGGCGGCGGATGGTTCACGCTCCGCGATCGCCACGCAGTGCGGCGTCGAATTGCGCTCTGAACCCTATGGGCAGGTGGCGGTCATCGCTAACGTCTCTACGGCTGGCACGCATAACGGCAGGGCATTTGAGCGCTTCACGGAGCACGGCCCGCTGGCCATGCTGCCGATGTCGAACGGGCGCTGCTCGCTGGTGTGGTGCCATGCGCAGGACCGGGCCGATGAGGTTCTCTCCTGGTCCGACGAACGTTTTAGTTCCGAGCTGCAAAAAGCCTTCGGCTGGCGGCTTGGGCGTATCACCCAGGCCGGAAAACGCGTGGCCTATCCGCTCGCGCTGACGACCGCATCGCAGACTGTCTCCCATCGCGTCGCCCTGGTCGGCAACGCCGCGCAGACGCTGCACCCCATCGCCGGGCAAGGCTTTAACCTTGGCCTGCGCGACGTGATGAGCCTGGCTGAGCTACTGGCGCGGACGTGGAGCGAACAACAGGATTGTGGCGCATACTCAGTGCTGAGCCATTACCAGAAACGACGTCAGGCGGACAAAGCGGCGACCATTGGCGTTACCGACGGTTTAGTCCACCTGTTTGCCAATCGCTGGGCACCGCTGGTTGCGGGTCGCAACCTTGGGCTGATGGCGATGGAACTGTTCATTCCGGCACGTGACGTGCTGGCGCAGCGGACCCTGGGTTGGGTCGCGCGTTAAGGAGTAATCACCGTGCAAAATGTTGATGTCGCCATTGTCGGCGGCGGAATGGTAGGACTGGCGCTGGCCTGTGGTTTACAGGGCAGCGGCCTGCGCGTGGCGGTGCTTGAGCAAAATGCGCCGCAGCCTGTGGCGCAGGATGCACCGCCGGAGCTGCGCGTCTCGGCGATCAATGCCGCCAGCGAAAAGCTACTGACGCACCTTGGCGTCTGGTCTGAAATCGTGGCGCTGCGTGCCAGCTGTTACCATGGCATGGAAGTGTGGGATAAAGACAGCTTCGGCCATATCGCGTTTGACGATGAAAGCATGGGCTACAGCCACCTTGGGCACATCGTTGAAAACGCGGTGATCCACCACGCGCTGTGGCAAAAAGCGCAGCAGTGCAGCGACGTCACGCTGATCGCACCGGCGAAACTTCAGCAGGTGGCGTGGGGCGAAAACGACGCGTTTATAACTCTTGAAAGCGGCGACATGCTGACCGCGCGGCTGGTAGTGGGTGCCGACGGCGCCAATTCCTGGCTGCGTAACAAAGCGGATATTCCGCTGACCTTCTGGGATTACCGTCATCACGCCCTGGTTGCCACAATCCGCACCGAAGAGCCGCATGGCGGCGTGGCGCGCCAGATTTTCCACAATGATGGCATTCTGGCCTTCCTGCCGCTTGCCGATCCGCATCTCTGCTCCATCGTCTGGTCTTTAGAGCCGGAGAAAGCGCAGCAGATGCAGGAGGCGACGCCGGACGCCTTTAATCAGGCGCTATGCGTGGCGTTTGATAACCGTCTGGGCCTGTGCACGCTTGAAAGCGAACGCCAGGCGTTTCCGTTAACCGGTCGCTACGCGCGTCAGTTTGCGGCGCACCGTCTGGCGTTGGTAGGGGATGCGGCGCATACGATTCATCCGCTGGCCGGGCAGGGGGTGAACCTCGGCTTTATGGACACGGCCGAGCTGGTTGAAGAGCTGCGTCGTCTGCATCGGGAAGGTAAAGATATTGGTCAGCATCTGTATCTGCGTCGCTACGAGCGCAGCCGCAAACACAGTGCGGCGATGATGCTGGCGGGTATGCAGGGCTTCCGCGAGCTATTTGCCGGAGCGAACCCGGCGAAAAAACTGCTACGCGATATCGGCCTCAAACTGGCCGACACCCTTCCCGGCGTCAAACCGCAGCTTCTTCGTCAGGCAATGGGTCTTAACGATCTTCCCGACTGGTTACGTTAATCTCGATCCCCGTCACACTTTATTTTCCCGGCCTTCGCGCCGGGGAAATCTCCTCGTTTGAAATAATCTAATTTCACGTCATTTTTCGCATTAGAAAATCTAATCTTACTATTTTTATGTTACGGAAATTCGGCCCGTTTTTCCGCACGAAATATCACCATCTGCTAAATCCTGTTAGCTCGATGTTAATTTTATGCGGGTTTAATCGCATTTTACCAGTGAATAACTCTGTAGGCTTTTCAGCGATTTTTGGTCATAAGCTAATGTGATGACCCGTTTTACCTTATGGTTAACCGCCGGTTTCGGTGGTAAGTTCAGGTAAAAGAGAACGTTTGCGTCGGCCCTCGATCGCGAGGTCGACACCGGGTTTCACGGTGAATTTTTCAACGAGGAAAAGATGGCTCAACAGACTCCTTTGTACGAACAGCACGTGTTATGCGGCGCCCGCATGGTGGACTTCCACGGCTGGATGATGCCGCTGCACTACGGCTCGCAGATTGATGAGCACCACGCGGTGCGCACCGATGCCGGTATGTTCGACGTGTCTCATATGACGATTGTCGACCTGCGCGGTAGCCGCACCCGGGAGTTTTTGCGTTATCTGCTGGCAAACGACGTCGCCAAACTAAAAACGCCGGGCAAAGCGCTCTATACCGGCATGCTCAATGCCTCTGGCGGCGTGATTGACGACCTCATCGTCTACTACTTCACCGAAGATTTCTTCCGCCTCGTTGTAAACTCCGCCACCCGCGAAAAAGACCTTTCCTGGATTTCCCAACACGCTGAACCTTACGCCATCGACATCACCGTTCGTGACGATCTGTCGCTGATTGCGGTGCAGGGGCCAAACGCCCAGGCGAAAGCCGCGTCTCTGTTCAGCGACGAGCAGCGCAAAGCAACCGAAGGCATGAAGCCGTTCTTCGGCGTGCAGGCGGGGGATCTGTTTATCGCCACCACCGGCTACACCGGTGAAGCGGGCTACGAAATTGCAATGCCAAACGAAAAGGCCGCCGATTTCTGGCGTGCGCTGGTGGAGGCGGGTGTGAAGCCTGCGGGCCTGGGCGCGCGCGATACGCTGCGTCTGGAAGCGGGGATGAACCTCTACGGTCAGGAGATGGACGAAGGCGTCTCACCGCTGGCGGCCAACATGGGCTGGACCATCGCGTGGGAACCGGCTGACCGTGATTTTATTGGCCGTGAAGCGCTGGAGATGCAGCGCGAGAAGGGCACTGAACAGCTGGTTGGCCTGGTGATGAAAGAAAAAGGCGTTCTGCGCGGCGAGCTGCCGGTGCGCTTCACCGATGCCGATGGCAATCATCGCGAAGGCGTGATCACCAGCGGAACGTTCTCCCCGACGCTCGGCTACAGCATTGCACTGGCACGCGTGCCAGCGGGGATTGGCGAAACGGCGGTGGTGCAGATCCGCAACCGCGAAATGCCGGTCAACGTGACCAAACCGATTTTTGTTCGCGCCGGTAAGCCGGTCGCCTAACTATTTTTATCAGGAGAACTTCAATGAGCAATGTGCCAGCAGAACTGAAATACAGCAAAGAACACGAGTGGCTGCGCAAAGAGGCGGACGGCACTTACACCGTTGGGATCACCGAGCACGCGCAGGAACTGCTGGGCGACATGGTGTTTGTTGACCTGCCGGAAGTGGGCGCAACCGTGAGCGCAGGCGACGACTGTGCGGTGGCGGAATCCGTTAAAGCGGCCTCTGACATCTACGCTCCGGTGAGCGGTGAAATTGTTGCCGTGAACGACGCGCTGAGCGACTCCCCGGAGCTGGTGAACAGCGAGCCTTATGAAAGCGGCTGGATCTTTAAGATCAAAGCCAGCGACGAAGCGCAGGTTGCCGCGCTGCTGGATGCGACCGCGTACGAAGCACTACTGGAAGACGAATAACGTTGTGCCGGATGGCGCTGCGCTTATCCGGCCTACAGATCTACGTAGGCCCGGTAAGCGTTAGCGCCACCGGGCAACAGCGTTACAGATAATTACGATTCACTGCACGTTTCAGGAACCATCGCTCATGACACAGACTTTAAGCCAGCTTGAAAACCGTGGCGCCTTCATTGAACGTCACATTGGGCCGGATGCTCAGCAACAGCAGGAGATGCTGAAGACAGTTGGCGCGGATTCATTAAACGCACTGATCGGCCAGATCGTGCCAAAAGACATCCAGCTTGCCACACCGCCGCAGGTAGGCGAGTCCACGACGGAGTTCGCCGCGCTGGCGGAGCTGAAGGCCATCGCCGGCCTTAACAAGCGCTATAAGTCTTACATCGGCATGGGCTACACCAACGTGCAGTTACCGCCGGTGATCCTGCGTAACATGCTGGAAAACCCGGGCTGGTACACCGCTTACACCCCGTATCAGCCAGAAGTCTCCCAGGGCCGTCTGGAAGCGCTGCTGAACTTCCAGCAGGTGACGCTGGATCTGACCGGTATGGATATCGCCTCTGCCTCGCTGCTGGATGAAGCCACTGCCGCCGCTGAAGCGATGGCGATGGCGAAGCGCGTGAGCAAGCTGAAAAACGCCAACCGCTTCTTCGTCGCGGCGGACGTGCATCCCCAGACGCTGGACGTGGTGCGCACCCGTGCGGAAACCTTCGGCTTTGAGGTGATTGTCGACGACGCTGACAAAGTGCTGGATCACCAGGACGTCTTCGGCGTGCTGTTACAGCAGGTGGGCACCACCGGGGAAGTGCATGATTACAGCGCGCTGATCGCCGAGCTCAAATCCCGTAAGGTTATTGTTAGCGTCGCCGCTGATTTTATGGCGCTGGTGCTGCTGACGGCGCCAGGTAAACAGGGCGCGGATATTGTCTTCGGCTCAGCGCAACGCTTCGGCGTGCCGATGGGCTACGGCGGCCCGCACGCGGCGTTCTTTGGCGCGAAAGATGAATTTAAACGTTCCATGCCAGGCCGTATTATCGGCGTATCGAAAGATGCCGCCGGTAACACCGCGCTGCGCATGGCGATGCAGACCCGCGAGCAGCATATCCGCCGCGAGAAAGCGAACTCCAACATCTGTACCTCGCAGGTGCTGCTGGCTAACATTGCCAGCTTATACGCGGTGTTCCACGGTCCGGCAGGTCTGAAACGCATTGCCAGCCGCATCCACCGTCTGGCCGATATCCTGGCCTGCGGTCTGCAACAGAAAGGTCTCAGGCTGCGTCATGAGCACTACTTCGACACCCTGTGCGTCGAGGTGGCAGACAAAGCGGCCGTGCTGGCACGCGCCGAGGCAGCACAAATCAACCTGCGCAGCGACATTCACAATGCGGTCGGCATTACGCTGGACGAAAGCACCACCCGTGACGATATCCTGACCCTGTTCAACGTATTGCTGGGTGACGCACAGGGTCTGGACGTTGATACGCTCGACAAAGAGGTTGCGCTCGACAGCCGCTCCATTCAGGAAAGCATGCTGCGCGACGACGCGATCCTGACTCACCCGGTGTTCAACCGCTATCACAGCGAAACCGAGATGATGCGTTACATGCACTCTCTGGAACGTAAAGATCTGGCGCTGAACCAGGCGATGATCCCGCTGGGCTCCTGCACCATGAAGCTGAACGCCGCGGCTGAGATGATCCCAATCACCTGGCCTGAATTCTCCGAGCTGCACCCGTTCTGCCCGGCTGAGCAGGCGGAAGGTTATCACATGATGATCAACCAGCTCTCCGACTGGCTGGTGAAGCTGACCGGGTACGACGCGCTCTGCATGCAGCCGAACTCCGGTGCGCAGGGTGAATACGCCGGTCTGCTGGCGATCCGTCACTATCACGAAAGCCGCAACGAAGGCCACCGCGATATCTGTCTGATCCCAAGCTCTGCCCACGGCACCAACCCGGCCTCTGCCCAGATGGCAGGAATGGAAGTGGTGGTTGTGGCGTGCGACAAAAACGGCAACATCGATCTGGCCGACCTGCGCGCGAAAGCCGAGCAGGCAGGCGACAAACTCTCCTGCATCATGGTGACCTACCCGTCCACCCACGGCGTGTACGAAGAAACGATCCGTGAAGTATGTGAAGTGGTGCATCAGTTCGGCGGCCAGGTTTACCTCGACGGCGCGAACATGAACGCCCAGGTGGGCATCACCTCTCCGGGCTTTATTGGCGCGGACGTGTCGCACCTCAACCTGCATAAAACGTTCTGCATTCCGCACGGCGGCGGCGGCCCGGGCATGGGCCCAATCGGCGTCAAAGCGCACCTGGCACCGTTTGTGCCAGGCCATAGCGTGGTACAGATTGAAGGCATGCTGACCCGTCAGGGCGCGGTCTCCGCGGCACCGTTCGGCAGCGCCTCTATCCTGCCAATCAGCTGGATGTACATCCGCATGATGGGCGCGGAAGGGCTCAAGCAGGCCAGCCAGGTGGCGATCCTCAACGCCAACTACATCGCAACACGTCTGAAAGACGCCTATCCGGTGCTCTACACCGGCCGCGATGGTCGCGTGGCGCACGAATGCATCCTCGATATTCGTCCTCTGAAAGAAGAGACGGGCATCAGCGAGCTGGATATTGCCAAGCGCCTGATCGACTATGGCTTCCACGCGCCAACCATGTCCTTCCCGGTTGCAGGAACGCTGATGGTTGAGCCGACCGAGTCTGAAAGCAAGGTGGAGCTGGATCGCTTTATCGACGCGATGCTGGCGATCCGCAGCGAAATCGACCGCGTGAAAGGCGGGGAATGGACGCTGGAAGATAACCCGCTGGTCAACGCCCCGCATACCCAGAACGAACTGGTGGCAGAGTGGAACCACGGTTATACCCGCGAGCTGGCTGTCTTCCCGGCAGGTGTGGCAAACAAATATTGGCCAACCGTGAAACGTCTTGATGATGTTTACGGCGACCGTAACCTGTTCTGCTCCTGCGTACCGATGAGCGAATACCAGTAACGTTGTTCCTGTAGTAACGTAGGCCGGGTAAGGCGAAGCCGCCACCCGGCTTTTTTATTGGGAGAAAAGAATGGCAATTGCATTGGTCACCGGCGCCAGCCGGGGTATTGGTAAAGCCA
The DNA here is from genome assembly GCF_013375955.1 of Enterobacter sp. DSM 30060. NCBI lineage: Bacteria > Pseudomonadati > Pseudomonadota > Gammaproteobacteria > Enterobacterales > Enterobacteriaceae > Enterobacter > Enterobacter sp. DSM 30060. The sequence continues at coordinate 829,046 of NZ_CP056118.1, read as the reverse complement.
CCGCGCTACAGCTGGCAAGCGAAGGCTACACCGTTGCGGTGAATTTTCATCACAACATCAAAGCCGCGACAGAGGTCATTAATCAGATCGTGGACGCGGGTGGTAAGGCCTTTGCCGTGCGCGCGGATATCAGCGATGAATCGCAGGTGATGGCGATGTTCGACAGCATCGATCGCGAAGGTGAGCCGCTCGCCGCGCTGGTGAACAACGCCGGGATTTTGTTTGAACAATCCTCCATCGAACACCTCTCAGCTGAACGTATTAACCGCGTGCTGTCCACCAACGTCACTGGCTATTTTCTCTGCTGCCGTGAGGCGGTGAAGCGCATGTCGCATAAACACGGCGGCAAGGGCGGCGCGATTGTGAATGTCTCCTCGGCGGCCTCACGACTGGGCGCACCGGGGGAGTATGTGGATTATGCTGCCTCCAAAGGGGCCGTGGATTCCCTGACAACCGGCCTCGCGCTGGAGGTGGCGGCGCAGGGCATTCGCGTTAACTGCGTGCGGCCAGGCCTGATTTATACCGATATTCACGCCTCCGGCGGCGAGCCGGGGCGTGTGGATCGGGTGAAGTCGATGTTACCGATGCAGCGTGGCGGTCAGCCGGAGGAGGTCGCCCAGGCCATTACCTGGCTGCTGAGCGACAAAGCCTCCTATGTCACCGGTAGCTTCCTGGAGCTGGCTGGCGGGAAGTAACGTTACGTCGCCAGCCACAGGCGCAGGCGCATTCCCCAGCCGCTGGTCCAGCCGGTGGTGATCGACTTCACTTCACCGTGAGAGATCACCACAAGCGTTGGCGTCACCTGAACGTCCCACTGACGCGCCAGTTCTCCGCTGGCGTCGTTGACCGTGGGCATCATCGCCTTCTTCTTTCTCATCCATGTTTCGAGCGTCGCGTTATCGCCCGAGCGCAGCGCAACCGACATCACGTTACCCCCGTCCGCGGCAATCGCCGCCACCGACGGCGTGGTGTAGCGGCAGACGCCGCACCATGTCGCCCAGACGTAGACCAGCAGCGGTCGCTCCTTACTCATGGCGATAAGATCGACGGGCTGACCGTCGAGGGTGTGCAGTGCCGTCGCGGAGAAATTCTGCGGCAGCGCGGGCTGGCGGAAATAGTCCACCGCCAGGCTCACGGCTACGCCAATCAGCAGCCACACGGCCAGCTCGCGCAGCAGGCGCGGAAGCTTACTTGCCACGGGCGTTTGCCAGCTGTTCTTTGACCAACCCCTCCAGATCGTCATACGGGATTGCGCCCGCCACCATCTGGTCACCGATGATGGTCGCCGGGGTGCCCTGAATATTCAGCACCTGCGCCAGGATCAGGTTCATCTTTACGCTGTCCATGGTTTTATCATCGGTTTTAATGCTGTCCGTCCCGGTCTTCACCTGCGCGGCGGCGATGCTGGCGTCATCGTGATAGCCCTTTTTCATCATCAGCCGCTGGTGTAGTGCCCAGAATTGATCCGGCGCCTGCTGCCACGTTGAGAGCGCCGCTTTCGCGGCATTTACCGAGCTTTGCCCCTTGAACGGCAGCAGTTTGATGATGAGCTGCACGTCGGGATTTTCCTGCACGATTTTCTCCAGCATTGGGTCGAACTGCTTGCAATACGGGCAGTTGTAGTCCGTGAAGGAGACGATGGTGAGCTTCGGCGATGTCGCGCCGGTTCGCGGGCTGTTGGGGTCGTTAAACAGCAGTTTTGCCAGCTGGTCGTTGGAAGCGTCATCTGACGGTGCGGCGAAACCGAACGTTGATAACGACAGCAGAAGTAAGGCAACGAAGGTTCTCATGTTATTTTCCTTTTGCATCGGATAGGGTGCTCAGCACCGCTTCGCGGCTTAACAACGCAGGCAGCACGTGGCCCTGAGATAATCCCGGTCCGTAGATCTGGTTAAACGGCACGGCGGCGCTGCCGCGCGTGGTTAAAAACTGGCTGATGGTATCTGAGGGACGACTCCAGTCGCCGCGCAGGGCGACAACGTCCGGGGCGGAGAGCGCATCCTGCACGTCGTCGCGCAGCAGCACGTTGTATTTATTGGCTTTACAGGTCACGCACCAGTCGGCGGTCACGTCGACGAACACCCGTTTGTTCTCCGCCAGCGCGCGGACAATGGCCTGCTCGCTGAGCGGCTGCCAGTGAATACGATCGCGGCGGGAGCCCTCGCCGCCGGAGCCGGAAACAAACGCGACTACCCCGGCCACCAGTACAGCTAATACCCCGGCGCGCAGTGCCGTTTGCCAGCGGTAGCGCCAGGCGGTGACCAGCAGCAGCGCAAGGATCAGTAGCACGCCCAGCGTAATGACCGGCAGGCTGCCAATGTGCACCGTCAGCAGGCTCAGCAGCCACAGCGATGAGCCGAGCATCATCATCCCCAGCACTACGCGTACAACGTTCATCCAGCGCCCCGGACGCGGCAACCGCTGGGCCAGCCCCGGCCAGGCCGCCACCAGCAGCCACGGCAGGCTCATGCCGATACCCATCGCCAGGAAGATCCCCCACAGCAGGGGAAGCGGTGCCGCCAGCGCGACCGAGGCCGCCGTCCCCAGGAACGGCGCGGTGCAGGGTGTCGCCAGCAGCGTGGCAAACGCGCCTTGCCAGAAATGACCCGCAAGCCCGTTGCCGCCGCGCGTGGCGAGGAAGGTGCTGGCGCCGGAAGGGAGACGGATTTCAAACAACCCCAGCAGGCTGGCGCTGAAGAGCACCATTACCAGCGCCATCGCGGCAATAAACCACGGGTTCTGGAACTGGATCCCCCAGCCGAGCGCCTGATTGCCTAAACGTAATACCGTCATCATCAGCGCCAGTGCGAGGAACGAGATCACGATCCCGGCTACCGATGCAAGAAACTGTCGGCGTACCTGACCGCGCGCCTGCCGTTCGGTTTGCATCAGCGTGCCCAGCTTCATGGCCAGCACGGGCAGTACGCAGGGCATGACGTTAAGGATCAGACCGCCAGCAAGCGCCATCAGCAGCACCCAGCCTAACGGGAGCGTCGGCGCGGCGTTCCCCGGCTGAATGCTCAGGCTGGACTCCTGCGCCTGCCCGCTATCGGCCAGAACCAGTGACAGGGTTTTGCCGCTGAGGTTGGGCGCGGCCTCGCCCCAGCTGTCCGTCACGGGCACGGTGGCAACCAGCGAATCACCGCGCATGGTGAGGGCCGGTTTGCCGAAATCAACATCATCCATACCGTCGATAAACAGCGACGGCTCCTGCCAGCCTGCGTCACGCTGCGCCGTTACGGTCAGCTTGCCGGGGGCATAGGTGGCGTTAAGCGTTGAGGTCAACCCGCCGCTGAGCGGAAGGGTGCCCATGGCCCGACTGAAATCGTAATCAAAACCGGCACCTGCGGATGCGGTCATGTTCAGTGAAAACGGGTAGTCGGTAAGAATACAGACGTTGCTACAGGTGGAGAGCGTCAGCACGCCGTTCAGGATCGTCGGGACGTCGCCCCGCAGAGTGAGGGGAAAGCTGACATCGCCGTGATAGCCCTGCGTGGTGATGCCCGCGACGTCGAAACGCTGCGGCACAGGCCAGCGCCAGATCGCCTCGACGGGCTGATGCCATTTAATCGCGGGTGCGACGCCGCCTTCGCCCGGCGAGCGCCAGTAGGTTTTCCAGCCTTTTTGCAGGGCGACGTCCAGCAGCAGGCGGGTTTCGCCAGTGCTTTCAGGTTGCGCACGCAGCCTGACGCTGGCGTGCTGATTATCGGCGGCGCGCAGCCAGCCGCTGTCGGCAGCCTGGCTGAGGGGCAGCCATAGCCAAAGCAGGCAGACCAGCAGTCGCCTGAATACAGTAAACATAAATTTTCTCCGTAAATGATGAATTAACCTGAAGTAACAGGCGAAGGCTCATTCACGGAAGACGCATAATCGCAGATGCACCCTTAACCGGGGCGGGGAGATAACGCGGGGAGGCCACTGCCGTTCGCGGCGCGGTGGACTGGCTGCCAGCAACGCAAGCAGCAGGGTGACGGCAATCAGGGCGCCTTCAAACAAAACAGGCGGGACCGACATCAGCGACTTGGCGCTTAGCTCACACGGGGTTACCGGTGCGTCGGCACTCTCCTGCCCCTGCTGAACAGACTGGCTCGTGGCGGTGACGTTCATGACAAGCGCGTGCATCCCGGCCATCCGCTGGGCGGTACATATCAGTACCACCAGGCAGGCCAGGGCTACAAGCAGGATAGCGTTGCGTTGTCGCTTAATCATGTTCGCCTCAAATATTCAGGATGCCTATATTATCGGGCGAACATATTTTGGCAACGCAAAAGCTGTAAAGAAGTGTCTGGAAGATAAGCAGTTTGCCCTCTCCGCTTGCAGAGAGGGCAAGCCATTACAGCGTTTCGCCGTTGCTGGCAATGACGGTTTTATACCACTCAAAGCTCTTCTTACGGGAGCGGGACATGTCACCGGTGCCGTCGTCGTGCTTGTTGACGTAGATAAAGCCGTAGCGCTTGCTGTACTGGCCGGTGGTGAAGGAGACGCAGTCGATGCAGCCCCACGGGGTGTAGCCCATCAGATCCACACCGTCCCAGGTCACCGCCTTCATCATCTCTTCCACATGGGCGCGCAGGTAGTCGATGCGGTAGTCATCGTTGATGCTGCCGTCCTCTTCCACCTTGTCGTAGGCGCCGAAACCATTTTCCACGATAAACAGCGGCTTCTGGTAGCGCTCGTACAGTTCACACAGTGAATAACGCAGGCCCACAGGGTCAATCTGCCAGCCCCAGTCGGACGCCTTGACGTGTGGGTTCGGCACGCTGCCCTCGAAGCCGGAAATGGCATCACCGGTGCCGCCTTCCGCTTTGACCGCGTTGGTCATGTAGTAGCTGAAACCTAAGTAATCGCAGGTGCCTTCACGCAGGATCTGCTCGTCGCCTGCTTCCATTTTGATGGAGAAGCCACGGCGTTCCCACTCGTTCAGCACGTAAGACGGGTAGTAGCCGCGCAGCTGTACGTCGGTAAAGACGTAGCGCTCGCGCATGGATTCCTGAGCGAACATCACATCTTCTGGCTTGCAGGAGTACGGATAGAGCGCCACCATCGCCAGCATGCAGCCGACTTTCATCTCCGGGTTAATGCGGCGGGCGGCTTTCACCGCCAACGCGCTGGCCACGAACTGGTGGTGCAGCACCTGGTACATGGTCTCTTCCGGGTTGTCGTGCTCGGTATAGACCACGCCAGAGCAGCAGTAGCCGAACAGCGGCGCACGCCAGTTGCGCTGGTTGTTGATTTCGTTGAAGGTCATCCAGTATTTGACCTTATTTTTGTAGCGCTCAAATACCACTTCCGAGAAGCGTACAAAGAAATCGACTACTTTACGGTTGGTCCATCCGCCGTATTCCTGAACGAGGTGCAGCGGCATTTCAAAGTGGGAGAGGGTGATCACCGGCTCGATGTTGTACTTCAGCAGTTCATCGAACATGTCGTCGTAAAACTTCAGCCCCTCTTCGTTTGGCTGAGTTTCGTCGCCTTTCGGGAAGATGCGCGTCCAGGCGATAGAGGTACGGAAACATTTGAAGCCCATCTCGGCAAACAGCTTGATGTCTTCTTTGTAATGGCCGTAAAAGTCGACGGCTTCGTGGTTCGGGTAATATTTGCCTTCAATCACTTCCTGCGTGATTTCACGCGGAACGCCGTGTGCGCCGCCGGTGAGCACGTCGCAAATGCTTGGCCCTTTGCCGCCTTTGTTCCAGCCGCCTTCAACCTGGTGCGCCGCCACCGCGCCGCCCCATAAAAAATCTTTCGGTAAAGTGAGTTTTTTCATCTTTGCTATTCTCAATTTAGGACTTATTGATTTCGAGTCTAGCAAAGCGGAAATAAATGTCACGATATAACATTTTGCGGAAATTGTAATTTGTCACATCAAAAAAACAGGATGTTTTATTCTGTTAATTTCTTCGCCAGTTTCCGGCCTAATGATTCCAGAATATAGATGACGGGGATTTGGGTGGTTATATCGTAAACGCCGCCTATGCGCGTTTGGGGGACATGCCAGGAGAGATTAAAGTCCGCCAGTTTCGCGAGACGAGAATGTTCGTGGCTGGTGACAGAGAGCACCTTGCAGCGATGCAGGCTGAACTGGCTGGCGAAGCGCAGGATTTCCTCGGTTTCTCCGGAGACGGAAAGTACAATGGCCAGTGCATTTTTAGCCATATCGTTAGTGACCGGGAAATAAGGATCGTCGATATGGTTGCTGAATTTCCCGATATTTGAAAAGAAACGTGCGCCATATTTTGCCAGCGATCCGGACGTGCCTGCGCCAACAAAAATAATTCGTTCAGATGATAAAATAATATCGACGGCTTTATCTAATAACGCATCGAACTCTTCGTTATTTACGCTTTTAAAGAAGCTGATAATTTCACTGGCACCAAAATTCGCCTGCTGCGGCTCGTTCTGCTCCAGATAGAGTTTAAAGCGCACCCGAAATTCCGAGTAGCCTTCGCAGTTGAGCTTTCGGCAGAAGCGCAGGATAGTAGTGGTAGAGACTCCCGCCGCATCCGCCAGCTCGCGGATGGTCATGTACATCACTTTGTCACGGTTCTTAATGACATAGTTGTAGACCATCATTTCCAGATTGTTGAGGCTGGCAATGGCGGAATGGCTGAACATACTCACAATGGCTAAACTCGCTGTCGGACACTATCCCTGAAGCATACCATGATGACGAAGGGTGAGAGACGGATTTATCTCCTTGATTACTCAGGTGTTAATGAAATTATTTACATCTGTGCGGTGGGTTTGGTTTGTATTTGTTTGATTTATAAAGATAAATTCTTATTGGGGATTTATTTTAGCTAACAGGTGTTCACTGGAATCATTCTCAGTTAGCATAGACTGGCGATGAATAATCATCTTTTGTTTTCCCGGAGTTAAGTATGGTGAGCAGACCATTAATCGCACAGGGATATTCGCTGGCTGAGGAAGTAGCCAACAGTATAAGCCATGGCATCGGCCTGGTGTTTGGGATTGTCGGCTTAGTATTGCTGTTGGTGCAGGCGGTAGATACCAACGCCAGCGCGATGGCCATTACCAGCTACAGCCTGTATGGCGGGAGTATGATCCTGCTTTTCCTTGCCTCAACGCTGTATCACGCTATTCCGCATCAACGGGCGAAGATATGGCTCAAGAAATTTGACCACTGCGCAATCTATCTTCTCATTGCAGGCACCTACACGCCATTTTTGCTGGTGGGGCTCAACTCACCGCTGTCGCGTGGCCTGATGATTGTGATCTGGAGCCTGGCGCTGCTGGGGATCCTGTTCAAGCTGACCATCGCGCACCGGTTCAAAGTGTTGTCGCTGGTCACCTATCTGACAATGGGCTGGCTGTCGCTGATTGTGGTGTATCAGTTAGCCATTAAGCTGGCGGTGGGAGGCGTGACGCTTCTGGCGGTGGGCGGAGTGATCTACTCGCTGGGCGTGATTTTCTACGTCTGCAAGCGTATCCCGTACAACCATGCCATCTGGCACGGCTTTGTGCTGGGCGGCAGCGTGTGCCACTTTCTGGCAATTTATCTGTATGTTGGTCAGGTGTAGTTTTTTTGTAAGGTGCGGTCTGATGCCCTCACCCCGACCCTCTCCCACAGGGCTGAGGGTTCCCCACAAATTAATGCGAGCACTGAGCAATCCCCTCGCCCCTCCGGGGAGAGGGTTAGGGTGAGGGGAACATACGGCGGTGGTGGTCATTCCGTTCACTTTATGTTCCTTGCTACTCTGTCACGACATGACCGGTGAACGTGCCAGGGTGGCTCAGTCGCCACCACCCTGGCGACCCGGGCTTCCGGCGGAAAATCGCCGCTTCGCGGTGCCTTCGGCTTATTCCTTCCGGCTTATCGGGGACGGGCGGAGGTAACATCCCTGTAAAGCCCGCCCTCTCGGCGCATCCCTGCGCCTCGCCCCGGCCTACAGGAAACGCCTCAGCGATTTACAGCCGGACCGAGGCATCGCTGAAAGCCCTCAGTTATTCTGAGGCAACGTTATCGCTTTTGCTTTCAAATTACTGGGGATCCCTCAGCCCACAGGGAGAGGGAGAATATCAACACCGGGCGATACAGCATCAATCTTCCAGTGAATACGGCAGCGGCTCAATGCTGAGCGTGTTTGCATCGTCCCGCACGCGGAACACGCTGTCGGGCTCCATATCATTATTCATGACAACCTGCACCAGCAGGCGGCCATCATCGAGCTGGACGGCGGCTAACACGGTGCCGGTACGGCGCCAGTTTTCGCCCATCTTCATCTCGAGATCTTCACCCGCTTCCGGCACACGGCTGGCGTGACCAGCCAGCGTCCACAGGGCACGTTTGTTCGCGCCGCGGAATTTCGCACGCGCCACCATTTCCTGTCCGGTGTAGCAGCCCTTCTTAAAGCTGATACCACCCAGCGCCTGGATGTTTGTCGCCTGCGGGATAAACTGCGCGCTGTTTGCCGCGTCAATCACCGGCAGGCCCGCTTCGATGTTCAGCGCCAGCCACTGCTGGCTGTTGTTGAGCTGTGCTTCACCGCGCAGGGCGTCAGTGACGCGTTCCGCCGTTGCTTCGTCGGTTACCAGCAGGAAGCGCTCCGCAGGGTGTTCGAACCACAGAATGGAGGTTTCTCCCTCGCTGATCAGCTGTTTTCCGGCATCCGGTAGCTCGGCAAACAGGTTTTTCAGTGCTGCACGCGCCTGGAAACCCGCTACCCCCAGCAGAACGTGTTCATCGTCCGGGGCGATGGTGACTTTAGAAAAGACCGCGTATTTTTTCAGCTCTTTAAGCTGGGCGTCACGCAGGCTGCGACGCTCAATGAAGGCGAATCCGTCCTGACGGCGGAACAGACGCAGGTTGCTCCACATTTTGCCTTTTGGATCGCAATGCGCGGCCAGCAGATGCTGGTGCTCAGTCAACTGCGCCACGTCCGCCGTGACCTGGCCTTGCAGGTATTTTTCGCTGTCTGCACCGGTCAGTGTCGCCAGTGCCCAGTCATCAAGAGTAATCAGCGTCAGCGGCAGACGCGCAGAGGCGGCGGGCTGGCGAGGAGAAAATGGTGTAAATGCCATAGTGATGTCCTGAATTGCTTAACGCTTTGATAATACCTAATGGTAAAAGAGACTGTATTCAATGCAAGCGCTTTCAGCAGGCCATTCGTGCCATTACGCGGTTATGCGTGGCGCTACGCAAAATAGTGTAATCCGCTGTCTTTATAAGGATTATTCAGGAAGCCTGCTCGAGGTTCGCAATATTCCAGTAAAGAAACGGTCAAAAACACGTTACACTAGCAGGTGTTCCCGGAGAGCAATAATGAATACCGAACGGGATACCGACTGTGCCAAACGTAATGCAGGAAACAGAACATGGATATTAACAACAAGGCCCGTATTCACTGGGCGTGCCGTCGCGGCATGCGTGAACTTGATATCTCCATCATGCCTTTCTTCGAGTATGAGTACGACAGCTTAAGCGATGACGATAAGCGCCTGTTTGTCCGTCTGCTTGAGTCCGACGATCCGGATTTATTCAACTGGCTGATGAATCACGGCAAGCCCGCCGACACCGAGTTGCAACGGATGGTGCAATTAATTCAAACACGGAATCAGGAACGTGGTCCTGTGGCAATCTGATCTTCGCGTCTCGTGGCGCTCACAGTGGATGTCCTTACTGCTCCACGGTCTGGTCGCGGCAATGGTGTTATTGGTGCCGTGGCCGCTAAGCTATACCCCTCTGTGGCTGCTTTTGCTGTCGTTTGTAGTGTTTGACAGCGTGCGCAGCCAGCGTCGAATCAACGCCCGTCAGGGTGAAATTAAGCTGCTGATGGATTCTCGCCTGCGCTGGCAGGGAAAAGAGTGGGAAATGATAGGGACGCCGTGGATGCTCAACACCGGGATGATGCTACGGCTGCGTCGGGTCGAGGACAATCGTCGCCAGCACCTGTGGCTGGCAGCTGACAGTATGGATCCTGCGGAGTGGCGAGATCTGCGCCGGTTGATCGTGCAACAGCCGACGCAGGAGTAAATCAGCTGAACTGCTCGGCCATCTCACCCAGAATCTGCTCGCACCAGCTCTGGAGGCGCTCGTCGCTAAGATCGTACTGGTTGGTTTCATCCAGCGCGAGCCCGACAAACAGCTGACCGTCGGCAATTATCGGTTTTTGACTGGTGAACTCATAGCCTTCCGTAGGCCAGTAGCCGATAAAGGTCGCGCCCTTTGGCGCCAGTTTGTCGTGCAGCATGCCGAGTGCGTCAAGGAACCACTCCCCGTAGCCCAGCTGGTCGCCCATGCCGTACATCGCAATGATTTTGCCTTCAAAATTGACTGAATCGAGCTGATCCCAGATGGCTTCCCAGTCTTCCTGAATCTCACCAAAGTCCCAGGTAGGGATACCCAGAATGAGCACATCGTACTGCTCCATCAAGGCAACCGCGTCATCTTTCAGGTTATGCAGCGTCACCAGTTCCGGGCCAATGATGTCACGAATTTTCTCCGCCGCCATTTCGGTGTAGCAGGTGCTGGAACCATAGAACAGACCAATATTCATCGCGTAACTATCTCAATTCTTGCTATGACTTTGCGCGTAGTGTACCAGAAACCGATGGCAATCAGGCATAATGGCCAGATTGCAGAACCAAAGGGGCTGATGTGGAAAAGGATCTCGCACTCATCGAACAGTTTCTCGACGCGCTGTGGCTGGAGAAAAACCTCGCTGAAAATACGCTCAGCGCCTATCGTCGGGATCTCACGCTGCTGGTCGAGTGGCTGGCACATCGTGGGCTGACGCTTGAAAGCGCGCAAAGCGATGACCTGCAAGGGTTACTGGCTGAGCGGATGGAAGGGGGGTACAAAGCCACCAGCTCCGCACGTCTGCTGAGCGCCATGCGCCGCCTGTTCCAGCACCTTTACCGCGAGAAGATCCGCGCGGATGATCCGAGCGCACTGCTGGCATCGCCTAAACTGCCTCAGCGGCTGCCAAAAGATCTCAGCGAAGCGCAAGTTGAGAGATTATTACAGTCGCCCGCAGTTGACCTTCCGCTGGAGTTACGCGATAAAGCCATGCTTGAACTATTGTATGCCACGGGCTTGCGCGTTTCTGAACTGGTGGGCCTGACGATGAGCGATATCAGCCTGCGTCAGGGCGTGGTGCGCGTTATCGGTAAAGGGAACAAAGAACGGCTGGTGCCGCTGGGTGAAGAGGCGGTCTACTGGCTGGAGACGTATCTGGAACACGGGCGTCCGTGGCTGCTGAACGGCGTCTCCATAGATGTATTATTCCCGAGCCAGCGCGCGCAGCAGATGACGCGACAAACGTTCTGGCATCGCATTAAACATTACGCCACACTGGCGGGTATTGACAGTGAGAAGCTGTCGCCGCACGTTTTGCGTCACGCCTTCGCGACGCATCTGTTAAACCACGGCGCGGATTTACGCGTGGTGCAGATGTTGCTTGGACACAGCGATCTTTCAACGACGCAAATATACACCCATGTCGCGACGGAACGCCTGCGGCAGCTACACCAACAGCACCACCCTCGCGCGTGAGTGCCGACGAATTGTTACAGGATCATATATGAAAAAGTCTTTAGCGCTGTTCACCCTGCTGGCAGCTTCGGTTTCCGGTTTTGCCCATGCGGATGATGCCGCCATTAAACAGTCTCTGACGAAACTCGGCGTCGCCAGCAGCGAGATCCAACCAGCGCCGGTGGCTGGCATGAAAACGGTGCTGACCAACAGCGGCGTGCTGTACGTGACCGAAGACGGAAAGCACATCATTCAGGGGCCAATGTACGACGTGAGCGGTGCGCAGCCGGTGAACGTCACCAACCAGCTACTGATGAAAAACCTGAATGCGCTCGAAAAAGAGATGATTGTCTACAAAGCGGCGCAGGAAAAGCACGTCATTACCGTCTTCACCGACATCACCTGCGGCTACTGCCACAAGCTGCATGAAGAGATGAAAGACTACAACGCGCTGGGCATTACCGTGCGTTACCTGGCCTTCCCACGCGCTGGCGTGCAGAGTCAGCCTGAGCAGGATATGAAAGCGATCTGGTGTGCGAAAGACCGCAACAAGGCCTTTGATGACGCGATGAACGGCAAAGGCGTGAAGCCCGCCTCCTGCGATATCGACATCGCTAACCACTACGCGCTGGGCGTACAGTTTGGCGTGAGCGGTACGCCAGCCATTGTGCTGAGCAACGGCTATGTGGTGCCGGGCTACCAGGGTCCAAAAGAGATGAAAGCGTTCCTCGACGAACACCAGAAACAGACGGGTGGTAAATAATTCGCGTGAAAGCCCCGATAAAACTGCGCCGCCGCGATGCGGTTGAAACCGCGGATTTACCAGATACGCTTCCGCTGCTGTTAAAGCGGTTGTACGCCAGCCGTGGCGTGCGTACGGCAAGCGATCTTGAGCGCAGCGTTAAAGGCATGCTGCCCTGGCAAGCGCTGAGTGGCATCGAAAAAGCGACTGAAATGCTCTACGACGCGTTCCGTGACGGGACGCGGATTGTCGTGGTGGGCGATTTCGATGCCGACGGCGCAACCAGTACCGCGCTGAGCGTACTCAGCCTGCGTGCGCTGGGCTGCGATAACGTGGCTTACCTGGTGCCGAACCGGTTTGAAGACGGCTACGGCCTCAGCCCGGAAGTGGTCGATCAGGCCCATGCCCGTGGTGCACAGATGATCATGACCGTGGATAACGGGATCTCTTCTCATGCGGGGGTCGATCATGCCCATGCGCTGGGGATCCCGGTACTGGTCACCGATCACCACCTGCCAGGAGAAACCCTGCCAGACGCCGAAGCCATCATTAACCCGAACCTGCGCGACTGCGATTTCCCGTCGAAATCGCTGGCCGGAGTAGGGGTGGCGTTTTATCTGATGCTGGCGTTACGCACGTTGCTGCGTGATAAGGGCTGGTTCGAATCGCGCGGGATTGCCGTGCCGAATCTTGCGGAGTATCTCGATCTGGTGGCGCTGGGAACCGTGGCGGACGTGGTGCCGCTCGATACCAATAACCGTATTCTCACCTGGCAGGGCTTGAGCCGCATTCGGGCGGGCAAATGCCGTCCGGGGATCAAGGCGCTGCTGGAAATTGCCAACCGCGATCCGCTGAAGCTTGCGGCAAGCGATTTGGGTTTTGCCCTCGGCCCGCGCCTGAACGCGGCGGGGCGGCTGGACGATATGTCGGTTGGCGTTGCGCTGCTCCTGTGCGACAACATCGGCGAAGCGCGCGTGCTGGCCAGTGAGCTGGACGCACTCAACCAGACCCGTAAAGAGATTGAGCAGGGGATGCAGGCCGAAGCGCTGACCCTGTGCGAAAAGCTGGAGCGCAGCGGTGACACCCTGCCGGGCGGGCTGGCGATGTATCACCCCGAATGGCACCAGGGCGTGGTGGGCATTCTGGCGTCGCGTATTAAAGAGCGTTTCCACCGCCCGGTGATCGCGTTCGCCCCCGCCGGGGACGGCACGCTGAAAGGCTCCGGTCGTTCCATTCAGGGGCTGCATATGCGCGATGCGCTGGAGCGTCTCGACACGCTTCATCCGAACCTGATGATTAAGTTCGGCGGTCACGCGATGGCGGCAGGCCTGTCGCTGGAAGAGGCGAAGTTCGAGGAGTTCCAGCGTCTGTTTGGCGAACTGGTCACCGAGTGGATCGATCCGTCTCTGTTGCAGGGTGAAGTGGTTTCTGACGGCGAGCTTTCTCCGGCTGAAATGACCATGGAGGTGGCGCAGATGCTGCGCGATGCCGGCCCGTGGGGGCAGATGTTCCCGGAGCCGCTTTTCGACGGACGTTTTCGTTTGCTGCAACAGCGCATCGTGGGCGAACGCCATCTCAAAGTGATGGTGGAACCGGTCGGCGGCGGGCCGCTGCTCGACGGCATCGCCTTTAACGTTGATACCTCCATCTGGCCGGACAACGGCGTGCGCGAGGCTGAGCTGGCCTATAAGCTGGATATTAACGAGTTCCGCGGTAACCGCACCCTTCAGATCATCATCGACAATATCTGGCCAATTTAGCGTCAGTAATCTCTATAAAAAAGGGCGTGGATTCGGTACAATCCCGCTCTTATCACCGCATTTTGACAAGCTCATAAAAGAAAACAGACCATGTTTGAAATTAATCCGGTAAAAAACCGCATTCAGGACCTCACGGAGCGCTCTGACGTTCTTAGGGGGTATCTTTGACTACGATGCCAAGAAAGAGCGTCTCGAAGAAGTAAACGCCGAGCTGGAACAGCCGGACGTCTGGAACGAACCTGAACGCGCGCAGGCGCTGGGTAAAGAACGTTCCTCCCTCGAAGCCATCGTAGATACGCTGGATCAAATGGCGCAGGGTCTGGAAGATGTTTCTGGGCTGCTGGAGCTGGCTGTCGAAGCCGACGACGAAGAAACCTTTAACGAAGCCGTGGCAGAGCTCGACGTGCTGGAAGAGAAGCTGGCGCAGCTGGAATTCCGTCGCATGTTCTCCGGCGAATACGACAGCGCTGACTGCTATCTCGATATTCAGGCAGGCTCTGGCGGTACCGAAGCGCAGGACTGGGCCAGCATGCTGATGCGCATGTACCTGCGCTGGGCTGAAGCGCGCGGTTTCAAAACCGAGATTATCGAAGAGTCCGAAGGTGAAGTGGCGGGTATCAAGTCCGTCACCATTAAGATTATTGGCGATTACGCCTACGGTTGGCTGCGTACTGAAACCGGCGTTCACCGCCTGGTGCGTAAGAGCCCGTTCGATTCCGGTGGCCGTCGCCACACCTCCTTCAGCTCCGCGTTTGTCTACCCGGAAGTGGATGAAGATATCGATATCGACATCAACCCGGCGGACCTGCGTATTGACGTTTACCGCGCATCCGGCGCGGGCGGTCAGCACGTTAACCGTACGGAATCTGCGGTGCGTATTACCCACATTCCAACCGGGCTGGTAACACAGTGCCAGAACGACCGTTCCCAGCATAAGAACAAAGACCAGGCCATGAAGCAGATGAAAGCGAAGCTTTATGAGCTGGAGATGCAGAAGAAAAATGCTGAGAAGCAGGCGATGGAAGACAACAAGTCCGACATCGGCTGGGGCAGCCAGATCCGTTCTTACGTCCTTGATGACTCCCGCATCAAAGACCTGCGTACCGGGGTTGAAACCCGTAACACGCAGGCGGTGCTGGACGGCAGCCTGGATCAATTTATCGAAGCAAGTTTGAAAGCAGGGTTATGAGGAACCAACATGTCTGAACAACAATCACAGGGCGCTGACGCGGTAGTCGATCTTAATAACGAACTGAAAACCCGCCGCGAGAAGCTGGCAGCGCTGCGCGAGCAGGGCGTGCCGTTCCCGAACGATTTTCGTCGTGACCACACCTCAGACCAACTGCACGCAGACTTCGACGGTAAAGAGAACGAAGAGCTTGAAGCGCTGAACGTTGAAGTGTCCGTGGCGGGCCGCATGATGACCCGTCGTATCATGGGTAAAGCCTCCTTCGTGACCTTACAGGACGTTGGCGGCCGCATTCAGCTGTATGTCTCTCGTGACGACCTGCCGGAAGGCATCTACAACGAGCAGTTCAAGAAGTGGGACCTGGGCGACATCCTGGGCGCAAAAGGTAAACTGTTCAAAACCAAGACCGGTGAACTGTCTATCCACTGTACCGAACTGCGTCTGCTGACCAAAGCCCTGCGCCCGCTGCCGGACAAGTTCCACGGTTTGCAGGATCAGGAAGCGCGCTATCGTCAGCGCTACCTGGATCTCATCTCTAATGATGAATCCCGTAAGACCTTCAAAATTCGCTCCCAGATCATGGCCGGTATTCGCCAGTTCATGGTTAACCGCGACTTTATGGAAGTAGAAACCCCGATGATGCAGGTGATCCCAGGCGGTGCCTCTGCCCGTCCGTTCATCACCCATCACAACGCCCTGGACCTGGACATGTACCTGCGTATCGCGCCGGAACTGTACCTGAAGCGTCTGGTGGTCGGTGGTTTCGACCGCGTGTTCGAGATCAACCGTAACTTCCGTAACGAAGGCATCTCCGTACGTCATAACCCAGAGTTCACCATGATGGAACTTTATATGGCGTATGCGGATTACAAAGATCTGATCGAGCTGACCGAATCCCTGTTCCGTACCCTGGCGCAGGATATTCTGGGCACCACGCAGGTCCCTTACGGTGAAGAAGTGTTCGACTTCGGCAAGCCGTTCGAAAAACTGACCATGCGCGAAGCGATCAAGAAATACCGTCCGGAAACCAATATGGCGGATCTGGATAACTTCGACTCTGCGAAAGCGATCGCTGAAAGCATCGGTATTAAGGTTGAGAAGAGCTGGGGTCTGGGCCGTATCGTGACCGAGATCTTCGAAGAAGTGGCCGAAGCGCACCTGATTCAGCCGACCTTCATCACCGAATACCCGGCGGAAGTGTCTCCGCTGGCGCGTCGTAATGACGAGAACCCGGAAATCACTGACCGCTTCGAATTCTTCATCGGTGGCCGCGAAATCGGTAACGGTTTTAGCGAGCTGAACGATGCAGAAGATCAGGCGCAGCGTTTCCAGGATCAGGTTAACGCGAAAGCGGCAGGCGACGACGAAGCGATGTTCTTCGACGAAGACTACGTAACCGCGCTGGAACACGGCCTGCCGCCGACGGCTGGCCTGGGTATTGGTATCGACCGTATGGTGATGCTGTTTACCAACAGCCACACCATCCGCGACGTGATCCTGTTCCCGGCGATGCGTCCGGTGAAATAAGCCGTTAAGTCGTAAAAAAAGCCCCGTGCGTTCATCGCCGGGGCTTTTTTATTGCGCCGCAAAAGCGCTGAGTTTTTCGCGCGCAGTGTTCGCTTCCTGCACCATCCACGGACTAAATGCCCACGGTGTGGCGTCCAGCGCGCGGAAGAGCGCGTCCAGCTCCACCCACTGATACTCCATCACTTCGTCGCTATTGATTGCGAGGGTATTCGTTACGCGTGCGGCATAGACCGGGCAGATTTCGTTTTCAACGATCCCTGAAGGGTCGGCTTCACGGTAGCGGAACTCCGGGGCAACGGGAGTGATGTCTATGATTTCGGCGCCGACTTCAAAGCGGCAGCGGCGGATAATCGCCTGCTCTGTCGCTTCGTCGGCCTGTGGATGTCCGCAAACGGAGTTGGTCCACACGCCGGGCCAGGCTTTTTTACTTAAGGCGCGCCGGGTAATCAGACATTCTCCCTTAGCGTTAAACAGCCATGAAGAGAAGGCCAGGTGAAGCGGGGTGTGTGACGTGTGCGCGGCGTACTTCTCCTGAGTGCCAATCACCTTTCCCTGGTCATTTACCAAAATAACGTGTTCTTGAATACTCATTGATGCTCCAGTGCCATAATGCTTAATGGTTCAGCACCATCAGCGGAATTATTATACTGCATTCTTATGCGAACGGTTTGGCCCACAGAGCGGAAAAGGGCATGACCCGCATCAGTTTGGGCTGCTATCATAGTGCGCCATTCACGCTGACCGAGGAGCAGTTTTGTTTGCAGGAAGCCTGACGAGAAACCCGATCATTGCCGTTTTCTGCCTGACGCTGACGCTACTTGTAGCAGGATGCTCGGGGAGTAAATCTTCGGATATGGGCAGTTATTCCGGTGCCGTCTATACCGTTAAGCGCGGGGACACGCTCTACCGCATCTCACGTGCCACGGGGACCAGCGTGAAGGAGCTGGCGCGCCTGAATAATATTTCTCCACCCTATACCATTGAGATAGGGCAAAAGCTCAAGGTTAACGGCGGTTCCTCCTCAGGGAATAAGTCCTCAACGCGTAAAACAGCCAAAGTGACGCCATCCTATCAGGTGCCTAAATCATCCTGGCCGCCGGTCGGTCAGCGCTGCTGGATCTGGCCTGCAAGCGGAAAAGTGGTTGCGCCGTACTCGCTCTCGGAAGGGGGCAATAAAGGAATTGATATCGCTGCCGCACGCGGCACGCCGGTTTACGCTTCAGGGGCCGGGAAGGTGGTCTATGTCGGTAACCAGCTTCGTGGATACGGTAACCTGATCATGATTAAGCATGGTGAGGACTACATTACGGCATATGCGCATAACGACACGATGTTGGTGAATAATGGCCAGAACGTGAAGGCGGGGCAGAAGATTGCGACCATGGGCAGTACCGGGACGGATACGGTGAAGCTGCATTTCCAGATCCGCTATAAGGCCACGGCCATCGATCCGCAGCGTTATCTTCCGGTGCAGGGCAGTAAACCGAAGTGCTAAGTGATTATTTAATCGCCACTTAGTGGGGTAAAGGCTTGTATGAAGAGGCGTAAGGTCTATAATGCCTTACGCACCTCAAAGCGGGCGTAGTTCAATGGTAGAACGAGAGCTTCCCAAGCTCTATACGAGGGTTCGATTCCCTTCGCCCGCTCCAGTCTCCTCATAAATCAAGAAGTTATATTTATCAGTTAGTTACGTTGCTCTGCTTTAGCAGGTACAACTAAAACTACCCACTGTTCTATACCCGTACCTGTCGCCTAACGGCTCCACTTGTTGCTGTATCACCAACGGGGCTTTATGGCTTCTATTGTCTGAAATCTGATACATTGCTTAAACATCATGTGGATTGCTGTAAAGTTCATCAGTATGATTGCTTGCACAATCAGCGATTGGGAAAACACTTCTGGAAGATTAGGGACGAGACGATATGAAAGTGACTGACGAGGCTTTGTTACGTTCAGGGTTTACACCATCGGATTTGCAGAAGATAAAAAACAACGTTGAAAGCTATGGCGGAACCTTGGGGGAAGCGATTCAGGATCTGGCTAATCGATTCAGGGTTGTTTTATGGATAACATCGGCATGTCTGATGGTTTTTATCATTTTAGTATTGTTTTCTGCGAAAGAAACCGTCGTGGGTGGTGGGATATCAATTCTGATCGCAATAGTCATCGTTGCATTTATTCAGCCGCCAGTCCTTTCTTATAAATCCTGGCGGTTCTGGAGAAAATTCAGAGACTAATGGTTCGATGTGTCAGTAGCAAGCAGGTCAAATATTACTTTGGCCTTAAGTCCATAACCTACTATTTTCATTATTAATTTTGGACGGCTCATCGTATCGACCCTGCGATAGAAATCACGGGGCATCCATTTAAATAGCCTCCATGCCTCGGGTCTTCTGGCTAATCCAAAGATGCTATATACACTTGCAGTTAACGTAATAGCGTTATAAATCGCAAGTCCTGTTTCAGGCTTGAAACCCATAAACTGGGCCGCTTCCAAAGTGCCATCAGCCACAAGCCCCTCTGTTTTATATTGTTTTCCATATATACCAGGAATAATTTCTTTTGCCAGACCGTTAATGCCATCTGTTACAAGGATAGCCCCTGCCAGCATACCTAAAGGTGTCATCGTAGCGACCATCAACGCACCGCCAGCAATTGCCATTCCAGAAACCACAATGTGAATAGCTGAAATTATGTAGCCGACGATTTTATTATTTTCCTTAACAAATTCGACCTTCGCGTAAAGCTGTGCGGCTCTGGTTCTTAACAGGCGCTCTTGTTCTTGTAGATTATCTGTTTCAGCACGCAGATTTTTGATGCATGCAATGCATTCTTCATCGGTTTTGGCCCGTCGTGCAGTTTCAAATTCTTTATCTACAACCTGTTTTATCTCTTCGACAAACTTGATACGTGTTATCCCATCTTGCAAATAGAATGCTGATAGCCGATTTGCAGTTTCGACGAGTTTCCGGGCTTCCAGATTTACCATGGTATCTGACCATGTTCTGTTCCAGCCCCTGTTAAGCAACGCAATATCCATTAAAGACTCCTTTCCAAAATGTGTCTGGTCATTTTACGTGCAATAAGGTCGAAGACAACAGGAAATACTTACACAACCCGCCCCCGTAGGTGTCCCGTCTCTTTATCCTCCCAGTTTACATCCTCCTGCTTAAAATATCCCCGGCTCTATTATAGATCCGCTGAGTGGATCGATTAGCCGCCTAATAATTTCACTGAATCTGCATAAAATATCCTGGTGTTATCACTGCGTTACACTACTTTGCTTGCGTTGCAATTTGCCTCGCTTTATTACAACAGGCGAAACGCTGTCTTCCTGTGCCTTTGCCGTAACACTGCTGACTTGCAGGCAATGGTTGAGCGGTTAACAGAACGGGGTGTAGTTGTTCAGTTCCACAAAGAGGATTTTAAGACCGGGAAGAACTCTCCAGCAGGTAATATGATGCTGACCGTACTGGCAGCAGTCGCACAGATGGAACGTGAAACGATGCTGGAGCGCCAGCGTGAAGGTTACGAAGCAGCAAAAGCCGCAGGCAGGATCACCGGACGGGGCAAAGGTCGCTCTATTGATCGTGAAGCCATTAAAGCAGAACTCGCAGCAGGTAAAACCATTCCTGCAATCGCATAAAGCCACAACGTCAGCACCAGAACAGTCATAAACATTAAGGCCGAAGCCTGAACAATTCTGCTTAAAAATAGGCTATAACATTGGCAACATAAATCTTTCAAGGAGATGAAAGGATGAGCACCAGAGCGGAGATAAAGGATGGTGCGCAGTTTGACGTTTTGCGAAGGGGTGTCGTTTATACTGAGGTGCTTGGCTGGGTTGACATGGGGCACGCTCGGGGTAGTGATATCATGGAGCTTAAAAGCCAGTTTATCGCGGGGGAGCTTAGCGGCAAACCTTCCTACATGGTGATGTATCGGCAGGACATGCACTTTGTGAAATTCAACTCACAATTCGGTGTAGGCAAGTTCTCTCGCTGGGAGATTAAACGTGGCCGGAGTACCGAAGATATTAACAGAATCATGCTGGCGATGATGATGAACACAGCAGCTCGATTTGAAGGCTTGCAAAGCCTGCGGGCTTTCTCCTGGTACACTGATAGTGGCTTTAGTGGTGAAGACTTGGTTTCTGATCTGTTCGGATTCCATCGAGCTATCATGCCAGGACGGTACGGATACCGCCTAAAACCTGTCAGTTATGATGCCGCCGTTCGTCGCTGGGATCATTACGGTGCTATTGGTTCCCATAAAAACCGTGGTTTCCGTCCGATTCTGTTCCCTGACCCGGAAGATCCGTGTGTGCGTCACCAGCCGTACACGGTGAACCTCCCGCATTTTATGACATGGCTGAAGCCGTGGGACGATTTCAGCTCTGGTAATGTCAAAGTTATTACAGACAATGGGACGTCACTTGGGTACACAGGGGTGAAGTGATAATGCGTAAATTCTTTAAATGGAGCATCCTGATATTAATTACGGGTGTTATCCTATGCTGGCTATTTGTCTATCTTGTTGCATCCGGTATCAATGAAGCTACCACATACACTGAAAATGATTTTTTCAATTATCACTCCCTGACTGATAAAGATATTGAGAAGGCTCCGCGTATATCGAATAATTATTACTTTGAATCACATCCCGGAGATGGATACGCCCCCTCAAACACAATCATTTTTAGGGGAGTATCTAACGTCGAGCCGATGAGGGCTTATTTGTCTAAGCTGGGCTATACCAAACAGAAAGGCGGTTCGAGGGAGGCGGAAATATGGACGAAGCCAGAGCAGATGAATAGTGCTCTCTTTTACCTGCGCTTTGATGCTGCTACTGGCGAAGCAGAACTAACTAAGGAACTGAATAACTGAATGTCCGTAGTGGCACACTGAATTTGGCCACCTGAACTGAGGTGATATGCTCACCTCAGAACAACACAGGTGCTTTAATGAAAAGAAGAAATTTTAGTCCTGAATTCAAACGCGAATCCGCTCAGCTGGTTGTCGACCAAAATTACACCATCTCTGACGCTGCCAGGGCAATGGATGTTGGTCTTTCCACGATGACAAAATGGTTCAAACAACTGCGTGATGAGCATCAGGGCA
Organism: Enterobacter sp. DSM 30060; assembly: GCF_013375955.1. Classification (NCBI taxonomy): domain Bacteria; kingdom Pseudomonadati; phylum Pseudomonadota; class Gammaproteobacteria; order Enterobacterales; family Enterobacteriaceae; genus Enterobacter; species Enterobacter sp. DSM 30060. The sequence goes on along the minus strand of NZ_CP056118.1, from coordinate 807,214 downwards.
AAACGCCAAAAGCCTCCCCGATAACGCCGGAATAAATCGAAATACGTGAGCTTGAGAAAAAGCTACAACGTATTGAAATGGAAAACGAAATTCTAAAAAGGCTACCGCGCTCTTGATGTCAGACTCCCTGAACAGTTCTCGATAATCGGGATACTCAGGACGCGTTATCCTGTGGTCACTCTCTGCCAGGTGTTCGGGGTTCATCGCAGCAGCTATAAATACTGGAAAAACCGTCCTGAAAAGCCTGACGGCAGACGAGCTGTATTACGAAGTCAGGTACTTGAGCTGCATGGCATTAGCCGTGGTTCGGCCGGAACAAGAAGCATCGCCACAATGGCAACCCAGAGAGGCTACCAGATGGGGCGCTGGCAGGCTAATGAAAGAGCTGGGGCTGGTCAGTTGCCAGCAACCGACTCACCAGTATAAGCGTGGCGGTCATGAGCACGTTGCTATCCCGAATCATCTTGAGCGACAGTTCGCCGTAACGGAGCCCAACCAGGTGTGGTGCGGTGATGTGGCCTATATCTGGACAGGTAAACGCTGGGCGTACCTCGCCGTTGTACTCGACATGTTTGCAAGAAAACCAATGGGCTGGGCAATGTCGTTCTCACCGGACAGCAGACTCACCATAAAAGCGCTGGAAATGGCATGGGAAACGCGCGGTAAGCCCGTCGGGGTGAGGTTCCACAGTGACCTGGGTAGTCATTATACGAGCAGGCAGTTCCGGCAGTTACTGTGGCGATATCAGATTAAGCAGAGTATGAGCCGGTGTGGAAACTGCTGGGATAACAGTCCAATGGAGCGCTTCTTCAGGAGTCTGAAGAACGAATGGGTGCCGGTGACGGGTTACGTAAGCTTCAGCGATACAGCTCACGCAATAACGGACTATATCGTTGGATATTCGTGCTCAGACCGCACGAATATAATGGTGGGTTACCACCAAACGAATCGGAAAACCGATACTGGAAAAACTCTAACACTGTGGCCAGTTTTTGTTGACCACTACAACTGCACCGCTCACTGCTTCATCGCTGAACCAGCGAATAACGCTATAACCAGCATCGGCTATCTGCTGCTTCTGGTTTTCAACGTAACACGTTAAGTTGCACATTTCCTGTACCCTGGATACCCTGAGATTAATCCTAATAACTCAAGGGTGAGTATGGCTAGCGGGAAGAGAAAGAATCAAAAGGAATCGCCTGAAGAAGAGTTAGATCGCCTGCTGGATGAGCTTGAACTCACACCGGAGCAACGGGAGTTTATCGAATCCATGCGAGAGGATAAGGGCGATCCCAGTAGTGAGTAACGCTTGTCTTAAGCCGAACGAGTACAAACGGCATTGTAAGAAATTCCTCTCCTGGTGCATGCAGAATCACGGTGCCTTTGTTCCGGCTGTCGCTGGAGTGTCATAAATATAATTACGCGCGCGCATAATTTAAAATTAAACCCTCTTTCTTTTTACGTAATCAATCGCCCCTGTTATATCTGTCGGCAAATTTTTTATTTCCCGGATCGCAGATGAAAACACGACTCCTCCTGTGCGCTGGCTTATTAGCTGCCTCCAGTGCCCATGCCAGCGCCCTCTATTTTTATGAAGCTGGCACCGAAGATACCGCGCTTGCCGGAGCAGGGCAGGCGGCTCGTGCGCAGGATGCCTCTACAATTATGACCAACCCGGCTGGCATGACGCGCTTACCGGATCATATGGTCACCGGTGGGTTACAGGTTATGGATGGCTCCATCGACAACCAGCTGGATAACGATGCCCATCAAAGCCCCGGCGATGTGATGAAAACCATCCCGAATGCCAGCGCCTTTTATAGCCAGAAGGTGACCGATAATCTTTATGCCGGGGTCGGGCTTTACGGTAATTACGGCCTGGGGATCGACTACGGCAGCTGGGCGGGCGACAGGCTGATTAAAAAGAGTACCATGGTAGCCATGACGCTCAGCCCCTCGCTGGCCTATAAGCTTAACGACCGTCTTTCGATTGGCGCGTCCGCCAACGTTAACTACGGTTACTTCTCGCTGACTCGCAGCGTTAACGATGATGACTACCGGCGACGCGATGAAGACCTGGCCATGAGCTATCGGCTTGGGCTGCTGATGCAGCTAACTGACCAGACCCGAGCTGGTATTACCTGGAACAGCGAAACGGACTACAGCTTCAATATTGACGGCAACGCGCGTCTACAGAACGGTACCTACGACCTGCCGGTGTCAGCACAAATCAGCGCGCCGCAGCAAATTATGCTCAGCCTTGTGCATGACATTAACCCGCAGTGGTCGGTTATGGGCGATCTCGGCTGGCAGGACTGGAGCCAGTTCGGCGCGCCGCAAATCGTCGTCGGGGACCAGCAGCTTAACAACGTCAGCCGCCTGAAGGACACGTGGCACGGTGCGGTGGGCGTGCAGTATCGTCCAACGCCTCAGTGGCGACTGAATGCCGGTGTGGCGTTCGACAGCTCGCCGTATGAAAGCCAGAGCGATGTGGCCTTAACCTTACCTACCGGCGATGAGTGGCGATTTGGTACGGGAGCCCAGTATCAAATCACCCCGGCCAGCAATATTGGTATTGCCGTGTCGTATCTTCATATGCAGTCGTCGCATGTGAAATCGCCGGTGGCGTTTGCCGGAAGTTACGACCATCCTTATCTTTGGTTTGCCAGCGTCAACTACAGCTATCAGTTTTGATCGCCTAACCGCTTAAAATATATGGTCTATAATGGCAGATACTGAATGTCAGAAGGTTGTACCATGCATATTTTACCGCCTGTTCGACCCGAAAAATCCATCGAACGACTGACCGCTATCCTTGAGCCGATAGCGGAGAAAGTGCACGTTGTTCCACGTAAGCGACTCACCTGGTTACGGAAGGGGAAACAGCAGATGTACCTCTTTCTGGAAGGGGAGCTGTCCCTGCTGCGGACATCGGATGGACTGGTGGTCGTGACCGTTTACGAGCCGCATTTGTTTGGTATTGCTGAGATGATCCAGCCTACGCAAGGCCATTTTCTCCGTGCGGAAAGGGAGTCGACCATTTTACGTCTCGATGCGGACAAGGCGGCCGAGTTATTCCGTGCCGAGGGCGTCTGGGAGGATGTCGCAGCGCTGCTCTCATACCATACGGCCTATTTGATATTCCGTGATGCGCAGGTACTCCAGCAGCGTACCTATTCCGTTATTCGTAACCACCTTCAGGAAATGATTTTGCTCCCGGAGGAGACGCGTTTGCGTACCACGATACTGGAATATATTCAGGATCGTACGCTGCTTTCTCGCAGTAGTATACTCAATGTATTATCCGCCCTTAAACAGGGGGAATATATCTCCTTTAAGCGCGGTGGGTATTTGCTTGAAGTCAGACACTTACCTGAATCATTCTAGGGGAAGTTTAAAATTAAACAGAAATGGAATTAACGAGGCTGTTAATTTTCTATATCGTTTGCTTTCTAAGTTTTATCTTTATTAAGTAAACGGTATATTTATGAAAAAGACAGTTCTCGCTTTGATTATGGTTAATGCGTTTACCGCCACTTCCGCGTTCGCCGCCGCTGATGCGGGCACCTGGTATGGCGGAGCGAAATTCGGCTGGTCACACTATTTTGATACCAATATGGGTTCAAAAGCGTTTGATAACAATAATTCCGACCACTTCGATTTTGACCATGATAATGTCGGTGGGGGTGTTTATACGGGTTACCAGATTACCCCATGGCTTGCGGTAGAAGGCGGTTATGATTATTTAGGCAACATGCAGATCAAGGGTCAGCATGGCGCAGGGGCGCAAATGAAGACGCAGGGTCTGCAAATGTCCCTGAAGGCCAGCTATGCCTTGACCAATGACTGGGATATCTACGGCCGTGCCGGTGCGATGGGCTATCGCGCTGAATCCGATGTAAGTGGTCACAATCGTTTTGAAACCGGTGTGCGCCCGCTTGCAGCTGTGGGTACTGAATACGCCTTCAATAAAAACTGGGCTGGCCGCCTGGAATATCAGTGGGTAAGCAATGTGGGTAATGCAAACCAGATCGGTGTGAGCAGCGACCTGAGTTCCGTCACCGCAGGGCTTAGCTATCGCTTTGGTCAGTACGACTGATGCATGTGATATGGCGATTAAGAAAAACCCGGCTGCTATGTTGCCGGGTTTTTTGTTGTCAGCTGGCGAATAACGGTTCAAGCATAATATGAATATTTTGCAGGCCCGTGACATTATTGTCTTTCAGGTATTGCTGATTAACCATATCTAACTGTTCCAGTTTGGTCAGCGAGGCGTAAACGCGTTGAACAGCGCTGTCCGCAACAAAAATTTCTTTTGCGGTAGTGTCCTGAAGATACTGTGATTTTACGCTGCGCGTTAAGTTATCGATCTGCTGTTTATTTTCCTGATAAAGAGACGCGATATGAGATATCTGTGCCTGCGGCGGTTTTTCCCCCGGTAATACCAGCGGAATTTGCAGATGATTAATCTTTTCAACGTTGTCTGGTGGTGGAGAGCTACATGCTGTTAATGTGCTCAGACTTAATATAGCGAAAAAGAACGGCAGGCTCTTCATCGAATCACTCCGGGGAAATAATTGGACTCAGCATTATCCCTGAAGGCCGCAGCGACGAAAGAATAAACTTATTTATTTATAAACGTTATTTCCATAGGTAAAAGAAAAGCCCGGTGATAGCCTCCTTTCCCCCCTTGTACCGCCAGCGTGAATATGACGCCTCGAGGATGTATGAAATTTAAAACTCTCGTTAGTGCGATGGCCGTTGCTGGTCTGCTATTGGCCTCGTTGATCTCATTGCCTGTCCTGGCACAAAAGGAGGTGAAGGAAGCCACTGCCCATACGAAACAAATGAATGATGCACTTTATGGTCAACTGCCCTTCTTTGATAAAACCGATTTCCGAAATGCGCATAAAGGCTTTATTGCCCCGCTGCCACCTGCGGTGATTAAAGGTGAAAAAGGCGCCGTTATCTGGAATCCCCAGAAATACGCTTTAATCAAAGAAGGGCAAAAAGCGCCGGATACCGTCAACCCGAGCCTGTGGCGTCAGGCGCAGCTGAATAATATCGGCGGTCTGTTTGAAGTCACGGAAGGCGTCTACCAGATCCGCAACCTCGATCTGTCGAATATGACAATCATAGAGGGCAAAGAGGGGATCACGGTTATCGATCCGCTGGTGTCTGCGGAAACGGCTAAAGCGGGCATGGATCTTTACGTTAAGCATCGCGGCAAACGTCCGGTTGTTGCCGTTATTTATACCCATAGCCACGTCGATCATTATGGCGGCGTGCGTGGCGTAATTGATGAAGCCGGGGTAATGTCCGGCAAAGTGAAAGTCTATGCGCCAGCCGGTTTTATGGAAGAGGCGGTATCGGAAAATATCATGGCCGGAAACGCCATGAGCCGCCGTGCCAGCTATATCCACGGAAACCTGCTGAAACCCGGTGTGAAGGGGCAGGTGGGGGCAGGTCTGGGGACTACCACCTCAGCCGGAACGGTCACGCTCATCGCGCCCACTCACTCTATTACCGAAGAGGAGCAGAAAGAGGTCATTGACGGTCTCACCTATGACTTTATGCTGACGCCGGAATCGGAAGCACCGTCTGAAATGCTCTGGTATGTGGAAGAGAAAAAGCTGATCGAAGCAGCAGAGAACGTCACTCACACCCTGCACAATACCTACTCGCTGCGCGGGGCTAAAATACACGATCCGCTGGCATGGTCAAAGTACATCAATAACGCCATTGATCGTTGGGGTGATAAAGCGGAAATCATTATCGCGCAGCACCACTGGCCCACGTGGGGTAACAAAAAAGTGGTGAAGCTGATGAAAAGCCAGCGTGATATCTACCGCTATATCAACGACCAGACGCTCAGACTGGCGAATAAGGGGCTGACGAGGGATGAAATAGCCGCTAATTTCGCCCTGCCTTACGGGCTGGCTAAATCCTGGGCAGGCCGTGGCTATTACGGCTCGGTAAGCAACAACGTCAAAGCCACCTATGTCTACTATCTTGGCTGGTTCGACGGCAATCCGGCGACGCTCGATGAACTGCCTCCGGTCGAGGCGGCGAAAAAGTATGTCGATTACATGGGCGGAGCCCGCGCGATCCTTGAAAAAGCCCGTGTCGATTATGCCCGGGGGAATTATCGCTGGGTGGCTCAGGTGGTCAGTAAAGTCGTTTTTGCCGATCCGAATAATAAGGCGGCGTGCGAACTGGAAGCCGATGCGTTTGAACAGCTGGGATACCATGCGGAGTCAGGGCCGTGGCGTAACGCCTACCTCACCGGTGCGCAAGAGTTGCGTAACGGCGTGAAGATAAAGCCGACGCCCAAAACCGCCAGCCCGGATGCGGTCCGTGCCATGTCAACTGAGATGATTTTTGACTACTTCGGCGTTCACCTTAACGGCGTCAGAGCGGCGAATGCCAGAGGCATTTTTAACGTTGATTTAGGCCGCGAGGGCGGCAGGTATAAGCTGGAGCTGGAGAATGGCGTGCTAAACCACAGTGCCAATATCCAGGCAGAAGATCCGGATGCAACCATTACGCTCAGCCGCGAAACGCTGAACAAAATGATCCTTAAGGAGACCACGCTGAAAAAGGCGCAACAGGCAGGAGAGGTGACGATCGTCGGCAACGCCGCGAAGGTAGACGAAATGCTGCGCTGCATGGAGAGCTTCAGTTTCTGGTTTCCTGTCGTCACCCCTTAAAAGTAAAAAAGGCTGCTTTCGCAGCCTTTTAGCATTAGCCAACAACAATTTGCCGGGTGGCGGCTTCGCCTTACCCGGCCTACACTCTGCGCTGCTTGAGCGCTAGATGACGCCGTCGCCGCCGTCTGAACACCAGACCTGCCCGGAGGTGTATGAACACTCATCCGAGGCCAGAGTGACATACAGCGGTGCGATCTCCACGGGCTGTCCCGGGCGTCCCAGAGGGGTACTCTCGCCAAAATGTTTCACTTTTTCCTGTGGCTGCCCACCGCTGGGCTGGAGCACGGTCCAGTAAGGTCCGGGCGCTACCGCGTTCACGCGGATCCCTTTCGGACCCAGCTGTTTCGCCAGCGCTTTGGTAAATACCGCGAGACAGGCTTTGGTCTGCGCATAGTCAAGCAGTACGGCGCTCGGTTTTACCGCCTGTACAGATGAGGTGTTAATGATGGAAGCGGGAGCTTTCATGTGGCGCAACGCCGCCTTTGTGATCCAGAAAGGCGCATAGACGTTTGTTTTAAAGGTCGCGTCAAAATCTTCAGTGGTCAGTTCTTCCAGCGTCTCACGGTACTGCTGTCGGCCTGCGTTATTCACCAGGATGTCCAGCCCGCCCAGTTTTCCGACGGCCTGTTCCACCAGGTTCTGACAAAAAGTTTCGTCCCGCACATCGCCCGGTAGCGCGACGGCATTCCGTCCTTCCGCTTTAATCAGGGCGATCACTTCCGCAGCGTCTTCTTCCTCTTCCGGCAAATAGTTAATGGCGACATCTGCCCCTTCGCGGGCATAGGCAATGGCTACCGCGCGTCCGATGCCAGAATCGCCCCCGGTAATTAGCGCCTTCTTACCGGTAAGCCGGCCATGCCCTTTGTAGCTTGTCTCGCCGTGATCGGGAACAGGGTCCATTTCAGAGGCCAGGCCCGGTGGCGTCTGGGGCTGCTCCGGGAAAGGTGGCGTTGGGTAAGCGTTCGTACGTTGTTCATTATCACTCATAGCTAACTCCTTGTTAGGGGTGAGATTTGATGGATAGTTACAGCGTTAACGCTTCGCTGAATTATTTTTGCAAGTGGCTGACCCGCACTACGGGTGGGGATGATTTTTTATCGAGCGAGCCGCTAATACTGATCATGTTGTCAGGTTCCACGGTTCTGTCGTCAAATACGGCTTTCGGGATAATAACGTCGATTTTCCCGGTTTTATCCTGGAATACGTATTTATCGCCATTGCCATCAATAAGATTGCCGCGCAATGAAATAGAGGCGCCATCATGCATCTCTTTTGCCTGAGTAATGGTCATAATGCGCGCATCATCGGTACCACGATAACCACTGTCCAGGGCATGCGGCGGTGGCGGCGCTTCACCCTTTTGTAACCCGCCGTTATTATCTGCCCATGCGGAAGGGATAATTAATATTAACAAGGCTGAAATCACTGATAATTTCATCTGATATCCTTCATTTTGGATGTCTTGACTTATTAAGTATTGTTGCTATTCCTTTATGTGGCAAATGTGATAAGTCTTAAAAGCATTTGCGTAGAAAAATCAAAAATTTCGGCAATTAAGCGAAACGGTGACAAAAGCCATGGAACCAAAAAATGAAAAAGTGCCTGGGATAAAAGAGAGTTATCGTTTACTGACGTTTGAGTATGCATTTCGTCAGGTGGGTTTTATTGTACTGTTAGGTATTATCGTGGCCGCATTAGCCGGCCTGTTTTCCAGCGGTGCGGTTAGCGACGTGGAGAAAACAAACGAAGCAAAATCCCTGAACCTGAGCTATGAGCGCTTCGGCCGCCGCCAGACCGAATCGCGGATGACGCTGACGTTTCCGGTGACGTCTGAGGGTAAATATATTCTCAGCCTGACCAGCGAAAGCAGCGACGTATATGAGCCGGGCAGCGTCTGGCCGCAGCCGGACAGCATGTATAGCCGGGGGAACACCTTGTTTCTCGTTTACGACAATCTGAAACAGAGCGATAAGTTCACCGTCCTGCTGTTCATCACGCCGACAAAAGCAGGGAAATGGACAAACAGCATCCGCGTAAACAACGGGCCAGATATCCGCTTCTGGCAGTTTATTTACCCCTAGGAGTCGAATATGGACATGGTTTTTCGTGCCCTGGCAATATACCTGTTTCTGGTGATCGTGTTTAAAGTCGCCGGACGGCGCGCCCTGCTGCAAATGACCAGCTTTGACCTTATTTTGCTCTTAATTATCAGTGAGGCGACACAGCAGGCGCTACTGGGCGAAGATTTTTCCGTCACCGGTGCGATGATTACAATAACAACGCTGGTGGTGGTGGATATTATTTTTGGCCTGATTAAAAAATATTCTTCTTCTGTTGAGAATGTTCTTGATGGCACCCCGGTGATATTGGTAGAGAATGGTATTCCCATTGCGGATAAACTGAAAAAAGTCGATGTATCCTGCGATGATATATTGGTTTCAGCACGCCAGAACCACGGCATAACGGAATTAAAGGATATTAAGTACGCGATCCTTGAGCGTAACGGCCATATTTCAATTATTCCTGAAGAAAATTAACTAAGGGGCACATCCATGAGCAACCTTATTCACGATAATAATACGACCATCAGCGAGCTGACGAAAAAGCTTGCCATGACGCTCACAGAAAGAGGACTGCGTCTAACCACGGCGGAGTCCTGCACCGGCGGTAATCTCGCGGTTGCGCTTTGTGCCGAAGAGAACACGGCGGAATTTTATGACGTTGGCATGGTGGTGTTCAGCGATGCGGCGAAGGAGAGGATCCTCGGCGTGCGGCACGAAACGATTGAGCGCTTCACCGCCGTCAGTGAACAAACGGTTACTGAGATGGCCGCTAAAATTCGCGATATTGCCGAGGCGGATATTGGTGTTGCCATCAGCGGCTATGCGGGACCGGAAGGCGGAGACGATGGCACGGCAGCCGGTACGGTCTGCTTCGGCTGGAATATTCGCGGACAGACGGAAACCCGCACCGTGCTGTTTTCCGGTGAATGTCAGGATGTGGTGGAAAAAGCGGTGCGTTATTCGCTGTCTGAACTGATCGAAATACTCTCCGGATGGGATAACGTCTGAGACAAGGGGAAAGGCTATGGCTGTTATCGTTATTACCGGCGGTACGGCGGGCGTGGGGAAAGCCACGGCGCTGCACTTTGCTAAAGCGGGCTACGATGTAGGCATTATTGCCCGCGATGAGCAGAGCCTGCGCTCCACAGAAGAGGAGTTGCGCCGTTTCGGGATCAACGCGTGTGCCGTTCAGGCCGACGTGGCGGACAGCAAGGCGGTGACCGATGCTGCTAACGAAATTGAATACCGGCTTGGAGCCATCGATGTGTGGGTGAATAACGCTATGGGCGGGATGCTGGCGCCGTTTCGCACCATGTCCCCGGAGGAGTTTCGCCGCGTCACCGAGGTGACCTATCTGGGCTATGTTAACGGCACCCGCGCCGCGCTGGAGTTAATGACCCCTCGCGATCGCGGAACGATTATTCAGGTTGGCTCCGCGCTGGCCTACCGTTCCATTCCCTTGCAGTCAGCCTACTGTGGCGCGAAGGCCGCGATCCGCGGATTTACCGATGCCGTACGCACCGAGCTGATGCATGAAAACAGCCGGGTGCAGATCGCAATGGTACAGATGCCGGGCCTCAATACGCCGCAGTTCGAGTGGGCGAGGAATAAATTTGCCTGGGCGATGCGCCCGGTTCCTCCCGTGTTTCAGCCGGAAGTGGCCGCCAGCGCTATTTTTAAGGTGGCGCAGAAACCGGTGCGGGAGCTGTGGGTGGGCAGCAGCACCGTCCAGTCGATTGTCGGGCAGTTTCTTTTCCCCGGTTTTCTGGACCGGCTGATGGTTAAAAAGGCCTGGGAAGGGCAGATGACCGATACGCTAAATGCGGATGACCGTCAGGACTATCTGGATCAGCCGGTTAACGACCTGCATAAAATCCACGGGCACTTCACCGACGAAGCAAAAGAGCGCGCCACCAGCGTTACCTCCGGCATGCCGGGGAAAGTGCTGCTCGGCTCCCTCGCCGTCACGGGCGCGATCGTGGCGCGTCTGCTGCTCTCGCGGAGACGATAATCAGCGCAGTGCGGTACGATCGGTCCAGAACCAGCGGTAGCCATAGCCGCTGAGGTTAAGCGCGACGGTTTTGCCGCATACCAGCGCGTCGACGTAGCGTTTGTCCGCCAGGCATGCGGTCCAGGTCGCATGCCGGATCCCTCTGGCGGTAAAATTAACGGGCTTATCGCTGAAGTTAACGAAGGTCAGAATGCTGCGCGTGTCGGTTTCGTAATAGATCCCCAGTACCGCATCGTTGTCGATAGTAATAAGACGAAACGGCGCGACGCCGATCTCAGGAAACTCCGAGCGCGTATTGGCGATATCGATAATGCAGTGCAGGAGTGAGTTGCGGTGCAACAGCGAATCCGCCACGTTGATTTTTTGATAGCGGTACGGACCATGGTCTATCATTGGGGCGATAAAGGTTTCCGGGTCGGCATCTGAGAAACCGCCGCCCTGCGATCCGGCCCACTGCATCGGGGTGCGTACGGCGTAACGCTCCTCCAGATCTAAATCATCGCCCATTCCAATTTCATCCCCGTAGCGCATGACCGGTACGCCCGGCAGCGAAAACAAGACCGCATGGCAAAAGGCCAGCCGCTTTCGATCGCCCTTAAGCATCGGCGCCAGACGGCGGCGGATCCCTCGCTGATACACGCTCATCTCTTCATCAGGGGCGAAGGCATCAATGACGGTCTTCTTCGCTTTTTTGCCTATCCCTTCCAGATCCAGCTCATCATGATTGCGCAGCCAGTTGGCGAAGCAGCAGGAGTCCGGCGGCACAATCATCTTTTTCACCGCGTTGCGCAGCGGTCGTGCGCTCTTCTCTGCAAGGCTGACGTAAAAGTACTTATTGAGCCAGAAATTCAGCACCAGGTTGAGCCGGTCATTCTGACCAAAATAATCTTTGTAGGCGTCGACCTCCACGTCGACTTCGCCGAGCAGGATCGCGTCCGGATTGCGCTGTTCGATAAGACGGCGCAGATGCTCCAGGATCCACAGGCCGCGTTTTTGATCTCCACGCCCGGCCTGTTTTGTCAGGTGCGACGCTGCATCCAGGCGAAAGCCCGACACCCCGAGCTTTAGCCAGAAGATGATGATGTTCTCAACCTCCTTCAGCACCGCCGGGGAGGCCAGATTGAGATCCGGCTCGTGGTGATAAAACATATGCCGGTAGTATTGCCCCGCTTCGTCGTCCCATGTCCAGACGCTCTTTTCCACGCCGGGGAACATCGGTGGCGTATCGTCCTCGTCCGTGTCAGACCAGAGATAATAGTCACGGTAGGGTGACTGCGGGTTGCGGCGGGCTTGCTGAAACCAGGGATGCGCATCCGAGGTGTGCTGGATCAGCAGCTCAATAATGACCTTCATCCCCAGCTCCCGCGCCTGTTCAATAAAGGCGATGATATCGTTGAGCTTGCCGAAGCGGGGATCGACCTGCAAATGGTCGCTTACGTCATAGCCTTCATCGAGAAAAGGGGTGAGGTAAAACGGGGTGATCCAGATAACCGTCGCGCCCATCCGGCGGATGTAGCGCAACTTCGCGGCGATCCCGGCGATGTCGCCACAACCATCGCCGTTAAGATCGTAAAACAGGGCGGTATCAATCTGGTAAATAATGGCGCGTGTATGCCAGCCTGCCATAGCAATCCTTAGTGATAACCTTCGGTATCAGACACTTTGCCCCGGAAGACGTAGTAGCTCCAGGCGGTGTAAACCAGGATCACCGGGATGATTAACAGCGTGCCGATCAGCATAAACAGCTGGCTGGCAGGCGGCGCGGCGGCTTCCCACAGGGTGATGTGCGGCGGGATAATGTGTGGCCACAGGCTGATGCCCAGTCCGCTAAAGCCGAGGAAAATCAGGCCCAGCGTTAACAGGAACGGACGGGCATGGCTGTCGGGATTGCGCGTCAGCCGCCAGATCCACAGGCTGAATACCGCCACCAGAACCGGAACCGGCAGGAACCAGAAGAAGTTAGGCAGTGTAAACCAGCGCTCGGCGACAAACTGCCAGCCGAGCGGGGTCCAGATACTCACCACCGCAATGACGGCGATCAGTGCCAGCAGCACGTGGCGGGTCAGCTCACGCATCCGGTTTTGCAGCGCGCCTTCGCTTTTCATGATCAGCCATGTGGTAGCCAGCAGGGTATAGGCGACAATCAAACCCAGCCCGCAGAACAGGTTAAACGGGGTTAACCAGTCCAGCGAGGAGCCCACAAAGCGTCGCCCTTCCACGTCAAAGCCGTTGATCATCGCGCCGACCACGATCCCCTGGCTGAAGGTTGCCAGCAGGGAACCGCCAGCAAAAGAATAGTCCCAGAATTTGCGGTGGGAAGGGGTCGCCTTAAAGCGAAACTCAAATGCCACGCCGCGGAAAATAAGCCCGATCAGCATGGCCGTGAGCGGGATGGTCAGGGCATCGATAATCACCGCGTAGGCCAGCGGAAACGCGCCGAACAACCCTGCGCCGCCGAGAACCAGCCAGGTTTCATTTCCGTCCCAGACCGGTGCGACGCTGTTCACCATCACGTCGCGTTCTTTGGCATCGCCCACAAAGCTGAACAGCATGCCGATACCAAGATCGAAACCGTCCATGATGATGTACATCAGCGTGGCGAAGACAATAATGGCAAACCAGATGACCGGGATATCGACGCCCATCAGATCTTCTCCTCTTCCGGAACAGACTCGGCGGCGGACAGCGGACGGGCAGGGGTGCCCGACGTATTAGACGTTAGCGTGCCGACAGGCTGCGGCCCTTTCTTTATCAACCGGGCGAGATACACATAACCCACGCCAAATACCGAACAGTAGACCACGATAAAGGCCAGCAGGCTGATGCTCATCTGCAACGTGCTGTGCAGAGACACCGCATCTATCGTGCGCAGATAGCCGTAGACGACCCACGGCTGGCGGCCCACTTCGGTGGTGACCCACCCGGCGAGCAGCGCAAGCAGTCCGGCTGGCCCCATGAACAGGGCAAACCAGTGGAATGGTCGCGAGTGATAGAGTCGGCGGCGATAGCGCAGCCAGACGCTCAGCACACCAAGCGTAATCATCAGCAGCCCCATGCCGACCATAATGCGGAAAGACCAGAAGACGATGAGCGAGTTCGGGCGGTCCTCTTTCGGGAAATCTTTCAGCGCCGGGACCTGTTTATCCAGGCTATGCGTCAGGATCAGGCTGCCGAGCGCCGGAATTTCAAGCCCGTATTTGGTGCGCTCCTCCTCCATATCCGGTACGCCGAACAGCAGCAGCGGGGTAGCCTCGCCGGGCGGATTTTCCCAGTGGCCTTCAATCGCGGCGATTTTGGCAGGCTGATGCTCAAGCGTATTCAGGCCGTGCATATCCCCAACGACTGCCTGGATGGGCGCGACCAGCAGCGCCATCCACATGGCCATGGAGAACATTTTGCGAATAGCGGGCGTGTCGTTGCCGCGCAGCAGATGCCATGCCCCGGACGCGCCCACAAACAAGGCGCTGCACAGGAAGGCGGCGATGGACATATGGATCAGACGGTAAGGGAATGAGGGGTTAAAAATAATGGCCAGCCAGTCTTCGGGAATGACCTGACCGTTCTGAATACTGAAGCCCTGCGGGGTATGCATCCAACTGTTGGAGGCGAGGATCCAGAAGGTGGACATCAGCGTGCCCAGCGCCACCATGCAGGTGGCAAAGAAGTGCAGGCCGGGGCCGACCTTGTTCCAGCCGAACAACATCACGCCCAGGAAACCGGCTTCGAGGAAGAAGGCGGTTAAGACTTCATAAGTGAGCAGAGGGCCGGTTATGCTGCCTGCGAACTGGGAAAATCCGCTCCAGTTAGTCCCAAACTGGTAAGCCATTACCAGCCCGGAAACCACGCCCATACCAAAGTTAACGGCGAAAATTTTCAGCCAGAAATGGTAAAGCGAGCGCCAGACATCATTTTTTGTGCGAAGCCACATGCCCTCGAGAACCACCAGATAGCTCGCAAGCCCGATGGTGATTGCCGGAAAGAGAATATGGAAAGAGACGGTAAAGGCGAACTGTATCCTGGCCAGATGAAACGCATCAAGCTCGAACATGCTCCGTACCTCTGGAACTGATAGCCCACAAGGCATTGCCAGACAGCCTCAGGCTGCCTGGCAAAACCGGTTACGGTTTTTTCTTACCCGCGCCAAGCTCGGCACCGGTAAGCGGATCGGCTTTAGGATCGGATTTCGTACGTGCGCACATTGCTTTGACCAGCGTAGCCTGCTCTGTTGTAAGCGTTACGCTTGCGCCGCCGTCACCGCCATCGACCGCTGGCTGAGGAGATTCCACGTAGTCGAAGTGCTTGTCGCTGTTCCAGCTTCCGCGAACTTCTCCCCCCTCAGACATATTGTAGTACTTGTTGGTGTACTCTTCGATTGGCGGCAATTTACCCGGTGGGAAGTTGTTACGAATCGACTGGAGCGCCTTCTCAAACGAAAGCTGGTGTGCTGCCTCACGCGTCATTAAAAACGCCAGCGCATCTTTAACACCTGGATCGTCCGTTACGTTAATAAGCCGTTCGTAGATAATTTTGGCGCGCGCCTCGGCCGCAATGTTAGAGCGCAGATCCGCGGTGGGTTCGCCAATGGTATCCACGTACGCCGCCGTCCACGGTACGCCTGCGGAGTTAGTGAGCGGAGTACCGCCCCCGTAGAGCAGGGAAGTGATATGACTGTCGTTGCCGTTTTCGGTCATGGACCGGTACAGCTCCGCTTCATTTTCAACGCCTTCCGCCAGTTCACCTTTCGCACCCTTATTAAGCATACCCACCAGGGTGCCGATAATTTCCAGGTGACTTAACTCCTCGGTCGCGATATCCATCAGCATATCTTTACGACCGGGATCGTCGTCGCTCAATCCTTGCGTAAAGTAACGACATGCCGCGGCAAGTTCGCCCTGTGGCCCGCCAAACTGCTCAAGCAGAAGATTAGCCAGACCCGGATTCGGTTCGGCTACGCGTACCGTGTATTGCAGCTGTTTTACGTGTCGAAACATAGTTTCTCCCTCTTCCGTTATTTTTTCGCTTCAACGCCGTCCGCGTCGGAGCGCAGCAGGAACTGTTCCGTCGTCTGTGGAATATGTTGAATCAGCCAGTCCGCCATCTGGCGCTCTTCTTCCAGAATGGATTCAATGGCTGGAATGGAGGCGGTATCGCCCGCTTGTTTGGCCGCGGCCAGCAGAGAGGTGTAGCAGGCAATTTCAAACTGCTCAAAAACGTAGCCGCTGATGGAGCCTTTAACAATTTCGTCGGAAGGGAACATGCCGCCAATGGACTGGCCGAGCGCCGCCATTTTGCTCATGGAATCTTTTATGACCGAACGGGAAATATTATTGCGGTCGAGAATTTCTTCCAGCACGGTAATTTGGTGTTTAGTTTCATTAACGTGTTGTTCAATTCGTGCACGTAAGTCGGGATAATTATCAATACGGCTGGCCATTGATTCCAGCATGGATTCGGCTTGCTTTTCCATCGCATGGGCATCGCGTAGCCAATCATGGTAGTGTTCTACATGATTCATAATTAACTCCTGTGATTTATTTTCTGGTTAATTGTTGGTGCTGATGCTCATCAAATTTTTATTTATCCTTTCTGGGCTTTTTGATTAATATTGCCGACAGCCAGATCGGTTAATTTGAGATCGGTTTCTTTTTCTTCTTCCAGTGTTTCTGCAAGAAGTTTAACGGCTTTTTTATAGCCTAATTGTTCAGCCAGGGTGGCCAGGGTGCCGTAGCTGGCAATTTCGTAGTGCTCGACTTTCTGTGCGGCGGCAATTAATGCAGCGTCACGCACTTCGTTTTTCTCAGTGCTCTCAATAACTTCGTTGGCTTCTTCAATTAAGCCTTCCATTGCAACGCATTTCATGCGCTTCAGCTTGAGGCCGGATTCCTGCTCAATAATCTGATCGATACGTTCGATCTGTCCCTGCGTCTCCTCAAGGTGAGCCGTGAAGGCAGCGCTCAGCTTCTCGCTTGATGCGGCACGGGCTAACTTGCTTAGCGCGCGGGTCAGCTGCTTCTCAGCGCTGTAGGTATCGGATAACAGGTGAATAAATACATCTTCAACAGTTTTCATATTCATATATTCGCTCCAGTGAAATAAAGGGAAGGTACTGCGAGCCGACAGGCCCGCAGCATGCTCTCGGTATATTTATAAGAGCTTTAAATAAGATCAGGAGTTATCAGATTTACGGCCCCCGCCGTGACTGTTCTGTCCCCCTTTCTTACCCGCTTCAGATGCGCGTTGCGGATCGTTTTTGAAATTACCGCCGCTGTGCTGGCCGCCTTTACGTCCAGCTTCTGATGCTTTTTCACGGTCTTGCGCGAAATTACCGGAACCACCACGATGTTGCTCTGCCATATATCAACCCTCATGTTGCGTTTATGTCAGGTGATACGATAAGTAATTCGTATCAGTTGTCGTTCAGAAATTAACATTAGTCGTTATGTGAGAAGAGTCAAATTTCCTGTCTGGGTTGTTTTGCACCATTTCCAGAGATGCGGGGGAAATACCGCTTCGTTACGATTTTTGAAAATCGGAAGTAAATCCATTGCTTAGGGGGAAATAAATTGTGTCGTTAGGATTCCGCTTAGCTAATAATCTTAATGTGAACGCGGCGGAAATGATTACAAGAATTGACGTAGCGCAAAAATATATCTTACCGACCTGAGTCTTTATAATCGGAATAGTCTTAAACGAGAAGTAAAATAACGAGCCGAAACAGTGTATCCGATCGTCGTTTTTGACGTGGTCAGGCGGATCGGGTGAGGGTATGCTGCATTTGTCACCACAATAATTACAGAGGCAATGTCATGGATCAGGAGCTACTGGATGCAGGGTACCGGGCCTATACCGGTGAGAAAATCGATGTCTACTTCAACACAGGGATCTGCAAACACTCGGGCAACTGCGTACGCGGCAGCGCGGCGCTGTTCGACCTGAAGCGTAAACCCTGGATCGCACCGGATGAAGTGGATGCAGAAACTGTTGCGCGCGTAATTGATACCTGCCCGAGCGGTGCGCTGAAGTACCGCCTAAAATAAGTGAGGAACCATGGATATTCTTGAAGGCCATAACAAGTTTTATGTCAACGACGCCGAAGGCAATCAGGTTGCGGAGATCGTCTTTGTCCCGACCGGCGAGCATCTGAGCATCATCGAGCACACCGATGTGGATCCGAGCCTGAAAGGGCAGGGTGTGGGTAAGCAGCTGGTGGCGAAGGTGGTAGAGAAGATGCGCGGGGAGAACCGTAAAATTATCCCGCTGTGTCCGTTTGCGAAGCATGAGTTTGATAATACGCGGGAGTATGACGATATTCGGGCGTAAAACAGATGCCCGGCATTGCGCCGGGCAGCACACTCAACCGACAAACATCACCGACACACACAGCACACCCACAATCAGCGTCAGCATGTTACCGATGGAGCGGTACGGTTTTAACGACGGGATCAGGTACGTCGACAGCGTCGGCATGATGAACAGGATCATGGCGATAAGCGGACCGCTGATGGCGTAAATCATCGAGATCGCATTCGGGTTGATGCAGCAGACCGCAAAGGTAATCAGCGACACGCCGAGAATCGAAACCGCGCGGTTAAAGGCGCGACTTTTCTTCACCCCCACCTGATTCAGCGACGATTTCACAATTTCCGTTGCCCCTTCAATCACGCCAAAATAGGTGCCGAGGAACGATTTCGACATCGCTATAATTGCCACGATAATGCCGGAAATGCCCAGCCATGCCGGGGACGAAGGCATCATCGACAGCGCGGACAGGATCGTCACCCCTTCCTCTTTTGCCGCCACGATATAGGACGGTGGAATCGAAAGCAGGCAGCTGAACACAAAGAACAGCACGCTGAGGCAGATGATCAGGTACGCCACTTTCATGATTTTTTTGCATTTACCCATAGCCTCTTCACCGTATTTCTCGCGACGATCTACGGCGAAGGTCGAGATGATCGGGGTATGGCTAAAAGCGAAAACCATCACCGGGATCGATATCCACACCTGGTGCAGCGTATGCTGGTCGAAGGCCATCTGGCTGGTCAGCAGCGACGGCTGCCAGCTGCCCGTCAGATACAGCGAGACAAACAGGAAATAGGCGATCAGCGGAAAGACAAGGAAACCCATCACCTTAATGGTGATGTGCCGCCCCATCAGGAAGATCAGATTCAAAATCAGCACCACGCCAAAACTCACCAGCATCCGCACGCTGGTATCCACCGTCATCCGTTTCGCCAGCTGTTCAGTAAGTGAGTTGGTTATCGCCACCGCGTAAATCAGAACCACCACAAAGAAGGCCACGAAATAGAGCGTGGTGATGAGGTTGCCGATCTTTTTGCCGTAGTAATGGGAAACGGCACCGGTGATCCCTTCGTTGCCTTTCGTCTTCGACGACAGAATAAATTGCGCCAGCGCTTTATGCGGCCAGTAGGTTAAGGGATACGCCACAAGGGCGGTGATCAGCAGGACAATCGCGCCAGCAGAGCCGAGCTGAATGGGCAAGAACAGGGTTCCTGCGCCCACGGCAGTGCCGTAGAGGGCGAAACTCCAGAGAGTCTCTTCTTTTGACCAAATTTTCGACATTAGAGCAACGTATCAACTATAAAACGAACAAAAAGGAGTGCAATTTACCATAATTATGCGTTGAGGTCGCCGTTGCTTCGCTGGGGTTGGGCCGGAGAAGGTCTCCGGCCGGAAGGTCATTCGCTTGCCAGGGCGCGACGTTGCTGGCGGCGCTTGATAATTTTCTCCCGCAGGGTGTCATACGCCCAGTTGTAGAGCATGGTGTACGGCAGGAAGAACAGGAAGAAGCCAATCTCCAGCGTGAAGGCCTGGAGCAGCGTCACGCCCAGCACGGCGGCAACGATGGTTATGCCAATCACAATAAAGCCGCATTCAAAACCCAGCGCATGTAGGGCGCGCACTTTTGCCGTGCGCTTCACCCGCTGAACGGGCCAGAAACGGTCGAAGCCAAAGTTATAGATAATGTTCCAGAGCATTGCCGTGGTCGCCAGAATAATAGTGAGACCCCCCATTTCAACCACCGAGCGCTGCATTAGCCACGCGGCCGTAGGGGCGAGGATCGCCGTAGCAATACCTTCAAAACAGACGGCATGGAAGATCCGCTCCGGCAATTTACGTTGGAGTGCATCCTGATGTTGCATATTTACCTCATATAGACGCCAGTATGGGCGTTGATGCGGCCTATTCTTATCGCTTAAGGTGATATATAAAAGATGGTATCCATCGATAAAGTAGATACATCATGCGTTATTCTCCCGAAGCACTGACCGCGTTTGTTGAAACTGTCGCCGCAGGTTCGTTTTCAGCTGCGGCACGACGGCTGCGTAAAAGCCAGTCCACCATCAGCACCTCCATCGCCAACCTTGAAGCTGACCTTGGCTTTGAACTGTTTGATCGCTCGGCGCGTCACCCGGTGTTAACCGCCCAGGGTGAACAGGTGCTGGGCTATGTCCAGTCAATCCTCGCCGCCAGCGCGCGCCTTGATGAGCTGGCCGTATCCTTAACGGCGCAAACGGAGGCGCGTTTTACCTTTGTTCTCTCCGATACGCTTAACCCGGCCGTGCTGGAAGAGATGATGAGCCAGTTCGACCAGCGTTTTCCGCACACCGAATTTGAGTGTCTGATTGGGGAAGAGGAGGACGTGATCGATCTGCTGCAAAAGGAGCGGGCGCAAATTGGCCTGACGGAAGCACGCGACAGCTACCCGACCGATATTGGCGCGACCCGTCTGCCTATGCAGACGCGGATGGCTATTTACGTTTCTGCCGGACATCCTCTGGCAGGGCAACATGAGACGCAGGCGGACGAGCTGCATGGCTGGCGCGAGCTGCGGCTGAGTACCTATCTTGAACGGGAAGCGCCCCTTGCGCGCGGGCCGGTCTGGTCTGCGCCGAACTATCTGCTGCTGCTGAGCATGGCGGTACAGGGCTTTGGCTGGTGCGCGTTACCCTGCGCGCTGGTCGACGAATTTGCCGCATCGAAATCGCTGGTGCAGCTGAACGTGCCGGGTTGGCCGAGGTCGATTGCCATCGATCTGGTATGGAACAAAAGAACCCCGCCCGGCGTCGCCGGAAGCTGGCTGCGCCAGTACTTGCAGGACGCACGATAATCCTGTGACTAAACTCACTAATTTTAAACATTTGCGTCAATTGTTGATAACAATCCTCTACTATCGTCATGTCATTTTGCACAGAGGTCGTGATGAAAGATGTCGTTATAGTGGGTGCGTTACGTACGGCTATCGGCTGTTTTCAGGGAGCGCTTGCGCGTCACTCTGCGGTTGATCTCGGCAGCGTGGTGGTAAGAGCGCTGGTGGAACGCAGCGGGGTTGCCGCACATGAAATTGATGAGGTGATCCTCGGCCAGGTGCTGACCGCTGGCGCGGGACAAAACCCTGCGCGCCAGGCGGCGCTGAAGGGCGGCCTGCCTAATACCGTTTCGGCGATTACCATCAACGACGTCTGTGGTTCAGGTTTGAAAGCGCTCCATCTTGCGACGCAGGCCATCCAGTGCGGTGAAGCGGACGTGGTCATTGCCGGAGGGCAGGAAAACATGAGCCGCGCCCCGCATGTCCTGACCGACAGCCGGACCGGCGCGCAGCTCGGGAACAGTCAGCTGCTTGACAGCCTGGTTCATGACGGGCTGTGGGACGCCTTCAACGACTACCATATGGGCGTAACGGCGGAAAACCTGGCGCGGGAATACGGCATCAGCCGCGAGCTTCAGGATGCGTATGCGCTTAGCTCGCAGCAAAAAGCGCGTGCAGCGATCGACTCCGGCCGTTTTCGCGATGAAATTGTCCCGGTCAGTACCCAACGCCAGAACGGCGAAGCGCTCATCGTTGATACCGACGAGCAGCCTCGCACCGATGCCAGCGCAGAAGGGCTGGCAAAACTCGATCCGGCCTTCGAAACGCTCGGTTCTGTAACGGCAGGTAACGCATCATCCATTAACGACGGTGCGGCGGCGGTGATGATGATGAGTGAAAGCAAAGCCCAGGAGCTGGCGCTGCCGGTGCTGGCGCGCATCAAAGCGTTTGCCAGCGTGGGTGTTGATCCTGCGTTAATGGGGATCGCCCCGGTCTATGCCACGCGCCGCTGTCTTGAGCGGGCGGGCTGGCAGCTGAACGATGTAGATCTGATTGAAGTCAATGAAGCCTTTGCTGCACAGGCGATCTCGGTCGGGAAAATGCTGGAATGGGATCCGCTGCGGGTCAACGTCAACGGCGGTGCGATCGCGCTCGGTCATCCTATTGGCGCTTCCGGCTGCCGCATTCTGGTGTCGCTAGTCCACGAAATGAAAAAGCGTAACGCCCGAAAAGGGATCGCAACGCTCTGCATTGGCGGAGGGCAGGGGGTAGCCCTGGCTATCGAACGGTAATTTCCCCCTCTGCGCACAGAAAGCCTCCCTCGGGAGGTTTTTTTATGTCCGCAGAATCCTTTTTTAACACTTCTGCGTTCTTTCTTAAGCCCAAAATAATTATTGCGCGGTGAATTATTCGCTTTGTGAAGTTCTTAGTGTGATCTCACGCCTGGAATTTATGCGTTATACGCCTTTTTTGTTGATGAGGTTCACGTCGATCTTTGCCAAAAAAAATGAAACAAATAATTTCGATCCTTGTCACTAAAATAACGGTGCATAAAAAATAAACTCAAGTTTCATAAAAACGAAACGTTATTTTAATTGAGGGTTTTTTCATGTTTAAGAAATCTCTGCTCCTTGCTTCCATTATTAGTGCCTCTTTTGCGGCTAGCGCCGTTACCGTCGATCTGCGTCACGAATATATTGACAGCGGCTCGAATGCCGACCGTGTTGCCGTCTCGCACCGCTTTGACAATGGCTTCGGTTTTTCAGTCGAGGCGAAGTGGAAATCAGGCGGGGACAAGGCAGATCAGCCATTCGCGGATGTGGTGGGGAACGGTCACGAAGATCAGATTAGCTGGCGCTGGAAAGCG
Source organism: Enterobacter sp. DSM 30060 (assembly GCF_013375955.1). Classification (NCBI taxonomy): domain Bacteria; kingdom Pseudomonadati; phylum Pseudomonadota; class Gammaproteobacteria; order Enterobacterales; family Enterobacteriaceae; genus Enterobacter; species Enterobacter sp. DSM 30060. The sequence goes on along the minus strand of NZ_CP056118.1, from coordinate 784,452 downwards.
ACAGACAATATCGCCCTGACGCCTGCGTTTACGATTGAAAGCACAGACAGTCGTACCATTTATAAACCGAATCTGCATGTGCAATATAGTTTCGATAATGGCTTCTACGTGGCCGCGCGTTACCGTTATGAATATACCCGCTACCCGTCAAGCTCAAATAAGGACGATGATAAAGTTAACCGTGGTGATGCGTGGGTCGGTTGGGTATTAGGTGACTGGCGTACCGAGCTGAACTATGTTTACGCGAAAAGCTCTGAAGGCGTGGCCCGAAATAACAATAAAGATTATTCCAATGAATATAACGCCAAGCTGGCCTACAAATGGGATAAAAACTGGGCACCGTATGTTGAGGTGGGCAACGTGGGGGTTAAAGACACTGACGAACGCCAGACCCGTTTCCGTTTAGGCGTGGCGTACTCCTTCTGATAATCCGGCTTCTTCGCTAAAAACCGCCGGGTGGCGCTTCGCTTACCCGGCCTACACTTTCCTTCCACTCCGTCGTTTCGTATGCCGGGTGGCCCTGCGCTTACCCGGCATACACTTTCCTTCTACTCCGTCGTTTCGTATGCCGGGTGGCCCTGCGCTTACCCGGCCTACACTTTCCTTCCACTCCGTCGTTTCGTATGCCGGGTGGCCCTGCGCTTACCCGGCCTACACTTTCCTTCCACTCCGTCGTTTCGTATGCCGGATGGCGATGCGCTTACCCGGCTACACTTTCTCTCCAATCAGTCGTTTCGTAGGCCGGGTAAGCGTTAGCGCCACCCGGCAAAAAGCGCCGCAATCACCCAAAAAAAAGCCCTCCGAATCGGAGGGCAAGGCCAGTTACAGAAACACTAACTCATTCAGGCATGCAACATTTCAGGTTGCTCGGGGAGTTTCGCGATATAGAGGGCCGGTTTGCCGTCTTTATCGGAACTGTACAGCACCGCTTTTTCGTCCGGCGTGAAGGACGGATGCGGGTGGGTTACCTGGCGGCTGTTCGCCACCGTAGCCCAGGAAGTGTCATGACGGGCAATGCGGTAATAGGCTTTCTTCGCCACGTCAAAGGCATACAGATAAGGATCGTTATCAATGGTGTAGCCGCCGGTGTCTTTCACATCGACAGGCGTGCCGGAACCGTCGCCAACCAGCATGGTGCCGTCAACATTGCTCATCAGGTGCGAACAGGCGGGCATGTTCATTACCGCTTCATTCACGCCGGTGTCCGGATTGAAGCGGGAGATGGTGCGCCCTTGCTGACCTTTCAGGTAAGAGACGTAGATCAGCGCGGACCCGTCCGGCACCCAAAATTCATGCGTGCAGCTTTCCCCTTCCGCGTGCGTTTTCACTTTCCGCACGTTGCTGCCATCTTCGTTGACCAGCCACATGCGGGCGTCAACCAGGTCGTGTGGCCCTTCATGACAGAAGGCCACGGTATTGTCATCGAACGGGCGATAAATCGGATGTCCCAGCCAGATCTTCTCGTCATGGATGGTGGTGCTTTCACCCGTTTTTAGATCAACGCGCAGCAGGCGGCAGTGCGGCCCTTTGTGGAAGAAGTCGTGGAAAATTTTCCAGTCGTTGAGTGGCGTCCAGTCACGTCTGGCAATCTCAATACCCACCAGTTTTGTGCAGTCGCTGTTCGCGACCCAGGTGCCGTAGCCAACCCACTCTTCCGGGACACGGTACACTTCGCGCTCTGCCAGCGTCTGTAAATCCACCTCAAGCAGGGTGCGATCGTTCTTCACATAGTAGAGGGATTGATCGTCCGGAGAGAGGAACCCGCCAAAGGTGTTATCGCCCGCGCCTTCGGTCAGCTGCACCGCTTCGGCGTTTTTCAGATCCAGCAGGTAATAGTTCCAGTGACCGTCGAACTCCCCGGCGAACAGCAGGTGGCTGCCATCGTTAAAGAAGCACTTCTGGTAAAAGTAGTTGCGATGACAGGTTACTTCCGGTGGGGTCAGGCGGGTAACTTCCACGCCTGTATCCGGATCGCGGCTGACCTCGTAGTTCAGCTTGACCCGCATACCTTTAGCCATAATGCACTCCTTTGAACGCGTAATGTAGGTTGAAAACTAGGTGTTAAATTATCAAAACATCGTTTCATTATGTGTGACTGACAGCGCAAATTCTCAGTTTCTTTAACCAGATTGAGGGGCTTAAAGATTTATCGTGATCGAAACACCATTTCTGGCATAAACATACAGAAAAAATGAAACGTTGTTTTAAATGTAATTGAAAACCCCATGTACAGGGGATAATATGTGTTCATCACGAAAACGGAACATTGTTTCGTTATTCATCTTTGCCTTCGGGCACGATCAATTCTGGAGGTTTACGTGGACGTCAGACAAAGCATCCACAGTGCGCACGCAAAAACGCTGGATACTCAGGGGCTGCGCAGTGAGTTTTTAGTTGAGCAAGTGTTCGAAGCCGACAAGTACACCATGGTCTACAGCCATATTGACCGCATTATTGTGGGCGGGATTATGCCGGTGGCGAAAACCGTCTCCGTGGGCGGTGAAGTGGGCAAACAGCTGGGCGTGAGCTACTTCCTCGAACGCCGTGAACTGGGCGTGATTAACATTGGCGGGCCGGGCACCATAACCGTCGATGGCCAGTGCTACGAAATAGGTCACCGTGACGCGCTGTACGTCGGAAAAGGCGCGAAAGAAGTGGTGTTCGCCAGCATCGATGGCAGCAAACCGGCGAAGTTCTACTACAACTGCGCCCCGGCTCATACGACTTACCCAACCAAAAAAGTCACGCCAGCGGACGTTGCCCCGGTGACCCTTGGTGACAACCTCACCAGCAACCGCCGCACCATCAATAAATACTTCGTACCGGATGTGCTGGAAACTTGCCAGCTCAGCATGGGGCTGACCGAGCTTGCGCCGGGCAACCTGTGGAACACCATGCCGTGCCATACCCACGAGCGCCGCATGGAAGTCTATTTCTACTTCAACATGGATGAAGATGCCTGCGTGTTCCACATGATGGGACAGCCGCAGGAAACTCGCCATATCGTGATGCACAACGAGCAGGCGGTCATTTCGCCAAGCTGGTCCATCCACTCTGGCGTGGGAACGAAAGCTTATACCTTTATCTGGGGTATGGTCGGTGAAAACCAGGTCTTCGATGACATGGACCACGTCGCTGTTAAGGATCTGCGCTAGTCGCAGGCAGTTAAGCATACATCTGCCTGTTGGTGACAGGCGCTGAACGATTAAGGAACAAACATGATTCTGGATGCATTTTCTCTGCAGGGTAAAGTGGCTGTGGTTTCCGGGTGTGACACCGGGCTGGGGCAGGGTATGGCGTTAGGTCTGGCGGAAGCGGGCTGTGATATCGTCGGGATTAACATCGTAGAGCCAACGGAAACCATCGAGCGCGTCACCGCGCTGGGCCGTCGTTTCCTGAGCCTGACTGCGGACCTGCGCAAAATCGATGCGATCCCTGAACTGCTGGATCGCGCGGTGGCGGAGTTCGGGCATATCGATATTCTGGTCAACAATGCGGGCCTGATTCGCCGTGAAGATGCGATTAACTTCAGCGAAACGGACTGGGACGACGTGATGAACCTGAACATCAAGAGCGTGTTCTTTATGTCCCAGGCGGCTGCGAAGCACTTCATCGCGCAGGGGAAAGGCGGGAAGATCATTAATATTGCCTCCATGCTCTCTTTCCAGGGCGGCATCCGCGTACCGTCTTACACCGCATCGAAGAGCGCCGTGATGGGCGTGACCCGTCTGCTGGCGAACGAGTGGGCGCAGCACAATATCAACGTCAACGCGATTGCGCCGGGCTACATGGCCACCAACAATACCCAGCAGCTGCGTGCTGATGAAGAGCGCAGCGCGGCAATTCTGGAACGTATTCCAGCGGGTCGCTGGGGTCTGCCGAGCGATCTGATGGGCCCGGTTGTGTTCCTGGCTTCTCCGGCTTCGGATTACATTAACGGCTATACCGTCGCCGTTGACGGCGGCTGGCTGGCACGTTAATTCAGCCTTAATAAAGAACCTCTGCCCTCGGGTGGAGGTTTTTTTTGCGCTAAAATTGGCTTTATCCATATCCTTAAAGATGAAAAATCCATACTAAAAAGGAATAAATGACGGGTATCACACATTTATTGCTTAAATATTAACTAATTAATAAAAAATAAGGTTAAACCACCCTGATTTGAAATTGTAATGTCCATCACAGAACGGTATGTCGTAGCGAAATAATCCATATCTTCACCAGTTCCGACCTGACACTTTCTTCCGGTATCTCGTAATTTCACTTAACGAATTTCGCTGTTGAGGCAGGAAACTATGACATCTATAAATGACTCTACCCTTATGCCCGCTGCGCTGCGCGATACCCGACGCATGAACCAGTTTGTTTCTGTTGCGGCCGCCGTAGCCGGTCTACTGTTTGGTCTGGATATCGGCGTTATCGCTGGCGCACTGCCCTTTATTACCGACCACTTTACGTTAAGCAACCGCCTGCAAGAGTGGGTGGTGAGCGGCATGATGCTGGGCGCGGCCATCGGCGCGTTGTTTAACGGCTGGCTGTCGTTCCGTCTCGGGCGCAAATACAGCCTGATGGTTGGGGCGATCCTGTTCGTCGCAGGCTCCATCGGCTCCGCGTTTGCGACAAACATAGAAGTGCTGCTGCTTTCACGCGTGCTGCTTGGCGTAGCGGTGGGTATCGCGTCCTACACCGCGCCGCTTTATCTCTCTGAAATGGCAAGTGAGAACGTGCGCGGGAAGATGATCAGTATGTATCAGCTGATGGTGACGCTCGGTATCGTGCTGGCGTTTCTGTCGGATACGTACTTCAGCTACAGCGGCAACTGGCGGGCAATGCTTGGCGTGTTGGCGCTGCCTGCGCTGCTGCTGATTGTGTTAGTCATTTTCCTGCCGAACAGCCCGCGCTGGCTGGCGCAAAAAGGGCGTCACGTGGAGGCGGAAGAGGTGCTGCGCATGTTGCGCGACACGTCTGAAAAAGCGCGTGAAGAGCTGAACGAAATCCGCGAAAGCCTGAAGCTGAAGCAGGGCGGCTGGTCCCTGTTTAAGGCGAACCGCAACGTGCGCCGCGCAGTGTTCCTCGGCATGCTGTTACAGGCGATGCAGCAGTTTACGGGGATGAACATCATTATGTATTACGCCCCGCGCATTTTTAAAATGGCCGGTTTTACCACCACCGAACAGCAGATGATCGCCACGCTGGTGGTGGGGCTGACCTTTATGTTCGCCACCTTTATCGCGGTGTTCACCGTTGATAAGGCCGGACGTAAACCCGCCCTGAAAATTGGCTTTAGCGTGATGGCGCTCGGCACCTTAATCCTTGGCTACTGCCTGATGCAGTTCGATAACGGCACGGCGTCAAGCGGCCTCTCCTGGCTCTCCGTGGGCATGACCATGATGTGTATCGCCGGTTACGCGATGAGCGCCGCGCCGGTGGTGTGGATCCTGTGCTCTGAAATACAGCCGCTGAAATGCCGCGACTTTGGTATCACCTGTTCCACCACCACCAACTGGGTGTCGAACATGATCATTGGCGCGACCTTCCTGACGCTGCTGGATGCGATTGGCGCGGCAGGCACCTTCTGGCTCTATACGGTGCTGAACGTGGCGTTTATCGGTGTGACCTTCTGGCTGATCCCCGAAACCAAGGGCGTGACCCTGGAGCATATTGAACGCAAGCTGATGAGAGGGGAGAAACTACGTAATATCGGCGTGTAATGTAATTGCCCGGTGGCGCTTCGCTTACCGGGCCTACGATACCGTGTAGGCCGGGTAAGCGGCTTAGTGTTTACCGCATCGCACGTCTCAAAATACGCTCCGCCTGACGCTGGAAGTCAGCGGCCGTCTCTTCCACGGTTTTCTGCCCGTAGTCGATATACTGCAAAGAAGTACCGAACTGCGCCACAATCTGTGGGTCGTCAAAGTATGGCGAGACGGTGAGTTTCGCCGGCAGCGACTGCGCCAGACGCAGGCCTGCCACGGAAGGATCGTCCTCTTTAATGGTGCCGTCTTCAGTCAGATACTGCACCGCTACTTTGCTCAGCGGTACGCCACGCTCAAGGCCCAGCGTATCGACCCCTTCTTTGCTGTTGAGCAGGAAATTAATCAGCTTCGCCGCCGCTTCCGGGTTTTTGGTCGACTTACCAATCGACAGCATTTGCGCCGGTTTGAAGAACAGGCCCGCGTCGGTGGCGCCCGGCAGCATTGGGTAGCTGCCCAGCTCCAGTTTCGCCGGTGGCTTCAGGTTGTCGGAATATTTGTTGATGGTGGAGTTCCACATATAGGTGCCGCCCCATTCTCCCTGGATCCACGGCTTCATCTCATACATGTTGCTCTTACCAAACGAGGCATAGTATTTTGTGTCCGGCATGACGTGGCTGTCGATCAGCTTTTTGTAGGTCTGGAAGAACTCCACCCACTGTTCCTTTGTGTAGCTGAACTTTTTGGTTTTCTCATCCACCGCAGGAATGTTGTACTTCTGGATCATGTACGAATTCAGCAGCGCCAGCGTATCCTGGTGCTCGAGGATCACCGGGTAGTATTGCTTACCGAGCTTGCTCTCGAAGGTTTTACCGGCCGCCATCAGCTCGTCCCAGGTTTTCGGGTACGCAATACCCGCTTTTTTCCAGGTTTCGTCATTGAAGTAGAACACCCGCGCCGTCACCGAGATCGGAATGCCGTTCAGCTTGCCATCCACGGTGGTGGTTTGCAGCTCTTTGGGATCGAACTGCGACAGGTCGATCACCTCCTTCAACTTGTTCAGATCGTAGAAGCCGTCACCGGTTTTGGAGAAGATCGGCAGCCAGTTCCAGTTCGTCTGCATTACGTCTGGCTCGGTTCCACCCGCAATCTGGGTGGTCAGACGGGAGAGGTGACCGTCCCAGCCGGTGTATTCCGCTTTCACGTTGATGTCCGGGTTCTGCTTATGGAACTCCTCCAGCGCTTTCAGGGTGACCTGGTGACGGCCGTTGCCGCCCCACCAGGACATCCGTAAATCCACATTCTGCGCCATCGATGGCAAAGCGGTAAGGCCCAGGGTCGCGGAGATAGCTGCGCTTAAAAGCACTTTTTTCATTTTTATCACTCCATCAGAGAGAGAGGTTCTGTTCAGTTTTTGCGTCAAAAATATGACACTTATTCATATCAAACGTGAAATACACCTTACGATGAAGTCCCTTATCAATCATTGGTTTAGCTTCATCGGACGGGATTCTGGCGGTCAGTTCGTAGTCCGCGACCTTCAGGTACACAAAGAATTCGTGGCCCATGTTCTCAACGCGCACCATCTCCCCGCTACAGCCGCCGTTCGGGAAGGGCTCATCAGAGAGCGACACAAATTCCGGGCGCACGCCGAAGAAGATCTCCTGACCCGCGTAAGCGGCGACTTTCTCCTGCTTCTCCGCGTTCAGCGGCATGGTTTCATCACCAATGGCGATGTGCAGCTGTCCCGCTTTTTCGACCAGCACGCTTTTGCGTATATTCATCTCCGGCGCGCCGATAAAGCCCGCCACGAACATGTTTTTCGGCTTGTGGTAGAGATTGTCCGGCGTATCCACCTGCATGATATGGCCAAGCTTCATCACGCAGATGCGGTCGCCCATGGTCATCGCTTCGGTCTGGTCGTGGGTCACGTAAACGGTGGTGGCCGGTTTTCCAGATTTCTTCAGCTGCTTGTGCAGGTCGGAAATACGGATACGCATCGAGGCGCGCAGTTTGGCGTCGAGGTTTGAAAGCGGCTCATCGAACAGGAACACATCCGGTTTTTTCACAATCGCACGGCCTACCGCCACGCGCTGCGCCTGGCCGCCGGAAAGCTGGCGCGGCAGGCGGTCGAGCAGCTCTTCCAGCTCGAGAATTTTGGCGGCTTCATTCACCTGGGACTCAATCTGATCTTTCGGCAGCTTGCTCAACTTGAGGCCAAAGGCCAGATTCTCGCGCACCGTCATGTGTGGATAGAGGGCGTAGTTCTGGAACACCATCGCAATCCCGCGCTCTTTCGGCGCGAGGTTGTTCACGATCTTGTCGCCGATACGCACCTCGCCGCCGCTGATGGTTTCTAGTCCCGCCAGCATGCGCAGAGTAGTGGATTTGGCGCAGCCGGATGGGCCGACGATCACCATAAATTCCCCTTCGGCGATTTTAAGATCGATAGCGTGTACCGCTTTAAAACCGTTGGAGTAGACCTTTTCCAGCTTGTTGAAAATAACTTCAGCCATGGTATTTCCCTCTTAACCTTTAATTCCGCTGCTGGTGACGCCCTGTACGAAGTAGCGCTGTGCCAGGAAGAAGACAATGATGGATGGCAGAATGGAGATGCTCGCCATTGCCAGAATTTCGTTCCACGGCGCCCCTTCGGTGACGTCGATGGACATTTTCAGCGCCAGTGCAATCGGGTATTTATCCACGCTGTAGACATAAATCAGCGGCCCGATAAAGTCGTTCATGGACCACATGAACTGGAACAGGGCGACGGAGATAATGGCCGGTTTAAGGATCGGCACAACCACGTACCACAGCACCTGAAGGGAGTTACAGCCGTCAATCTGCGCCGCCTCTTCCATGTCACGCGGGACGCCGCGCAGGAACTGGATCAGCATGAAGACGAAGAACCCCTGGGTGGCGAAGGCCAGCGGCAGGTACAGCGGCATATAGCTGTTCAGCATGCCCATTTCACGGAACATCAGGTACTGCGGGATCAGCAGCACGGTGCTGGGTAGCAGCATGGTGGTAATGAGCGTGGCGAACCAGAACTTCTTCCACGGGATCTCGAAGCGGGCAAAGCCATACGCCACGATGGTGGAGGAGATAATGGTCAGGATCACTTTCGGGATCACATACTTAAAGGTGTTCAGCATGTAGTGGCCGAAGTTGTACTCGGTGCCGGTTTTCCAGCCGTTGATGAAGCCGTCCCAGGTGGCATGTGCAGGCCACAGGCTCAGGGTGGTGAAGATCTCGTGGTTCGGTTTGAACGACGCGGAGAACATCCACACCAGCGGGTAAAGCATCAGCAGGCCGACAAACAGCAGGATCGCATAGCGAACGGTGGCATTGATTTTCTCTCTGCGCAGCGTGCGGGCTACTTCGCGTTCGGCGATGCTTCTTGCCGTGGAGAGTTGTTGAATATCAGCCATTTTTGCCTCCTTTATCGGCGGAGTAGAACACCCAGTATTTCGACGATTTAAAGGCGATACCGGCGAAGACGGCCACCACCAGGAACAGGATCCACGCCAGCGCCGCGCCATAACCCATATCGAAATACTTAAACGCGGTGTCGTAGATGTAGAGCGAGAACAGGTAGGTCGAATAGGTCGGCCCGCCGCCGGTGATCACGTACGGCCCGGTAAATTCCTGGAACGCCTGCGTGGTCTGCATGATGAAGTTGAAGAAGATCACCGGCGTAATCAGCGGCACGGTCACCTTCATGAACATCTGCCATTTCGATGCGCCATCGATCATCGCCGCTTCATACTGGGACTGCGGTACGTTTTGCAGCGCGGCCAGGAAGATGACCATCGCGGAACCGAACTGCCAGACGCGCAGCAGGGTAACGGACATTAGCGCCAGTGACGGTTCACCCAGCCAGTTCACCGGGTCAAAACCAAATACGCCGATAAAGCTGTTCAGCAGGCCATCGATCGCAAATAAGGCGCGCCACAATACGGCAATGGCGACGGAACTGCCGAGGATCGACGGAATATAGTAGGCAGTACGGAAAAATCCGATGCCGCGTAATTTAAAGTTCAGGACAAAGGCAATCCCTAATGCGAAGGCGAGCTTTAACGGAATGGTTAAAAATACGTATGCAAAGGTCACGCCCATGGATTTCCAGAAGAGCGTGTCTTCGGTAAACATGTAGCGATAGTTTTCGATGCCGTTAAACACCGGCGGACTCATCAAATCGTAATCCGTAAAGCTGAGGAAAAATGATGAGACGAAGGGGAATGCCGTAAAGAGTATCAACCCGATGATGTAGGGTGATATCCATGCGAGCCCCAGCAGCTTGTTTTCATTCATACATACCTACCTGGCGATCAATGGTTTAAAACGGAATCTGCTTTGTTACATCTTCCCAGGCCAGCATCGCGCGGCATGAGAGCTGAATTTTAGGGTGCAATATCTGGCGTCGGCTAAATATAAAATTGTTTATTAACGCTTTTTTGCCTTCCTCTTTGCGCTAAATGCGTTGGGTTTCAAAAGAGCTGAACCGCCGTTCTTGGATACTAAAACATCGTTTTATTTTATATTATTGCGATTTATTTCTGCGTCATTCGCTTAATGATGGAAATGTGATCAGCGTCGAAACGCTGTTTCAATATAGTGAGGGAGGTGGCATTTTTGACTTTCACGGACGTTCGTCGGGACTGCGAGGAGGCGAGACGAAGCACAAGTGGAAACGGGAAAAACAATAGTCACGCAGCGTGGCTAACTACCAGATCTGATAGCAGGTCTACAGATGTACCAATTCGGCATTCAGATAATTCTTACATTCTTGTATGATTTCTCAAACCGGAACCAGTCAGGCAGAATTTCACTGCATCCTTAAAAGAAGAACAGTTATGTCAGCAATGGATTTCAAACAACATACGGATCTCAACTTTCCTCACTATGCTCCCCCGGCGGTGAGCGCTAAAGAAATAGATCTCCTGGGTCTGCTGGACGTCCTGCTGGCAGCAAAAAAACGCATCATTACCATTGTGTTTGCATTTGCACTGGTCGGCCTGGCAATCGCCTTCCTGATACCGCAAAAATGGACCAGTAAAGCGGTCATTACGCCAGCGGAACAGACGCAGTGGAGTTCGCTGCGCCAGATGATGGTGACGCTGCAGGTGCTTGATGTGGACGTTAAAGTTACCCGTGCGGATGTATTTAATCTGTTTATCAAAAAGTTTCAGTCTCAGTCCCTGCTTGAAGAGTACATGAAGAGCTCTCCTTACGTGATGGCTCAGCTCGATGGCGCCGAGGTTGACCCGCTGGAGCTGCACCGCGCGGTGGTCAATATCGCCGAAAAGATGAAGGCTATTGATAACACCCAGGAAAAAAATGCTGATAAAGCACCGTATCTCTCCTGGACGTTAAGCTTCACTGCCCCAACGGCAGAGGACGCGCAGAAAGTGTTGAATGGTTACATTCAGTACATTTCCCGCATCGTCGAGCAGGAGACCATGCAAAACATCCGCGATCAGCTGATCCTGAGAACCAAAACGGTTCAGCAGCAGCTGGAGCTGGATCGGGTTCGACTGACCAATATCCACAATACCAACCTGCAACGCCTTAACTACTCGCTGGAAGTGGCGAACGCGGCAGGGATCAAAAAGCCGGTTTACAGTAACGGACAAGCGGTGAAAGACGATCCGGATTACTCCGTCGCGCTTGGCGCGGACGGGATTGCGCAGAAATTGCAGATTGAAAAAAATCTGAAGGATGTTTCTGAGCTGAACGCCGATTTCCAGAACCGCGAATACTATCTGGCGCAGCTGCAAAAACTCTCCTTCGAAGACGTGAGCCTGGAGCCGTTCAAATACCAGCTCTCTCCTTCTATGCCGGTGAAAAAAGATGGCCCGGGCAAAGCACTGATCGTGCTGCTGGCGGGTATTCTGGGTGGGCTGTTCGCCTGTGGCAGCGTGCTGCTGCGCGAAGCAATGCGCTCCCGCAACCCGCTGCCGGAACAACTTCCTGAGCCGGTTACGGAATAACATGAAAAAAGGCGCTCTGATGAGCGCCTTTTTTTATTTCAGGAAATCCTCGCGTACCGGCGTAAAGGTATCCAGCAAGGTGCCGGGTTTGAGGCAAACGCAGCCGTGCATCACGTGCGGCTTTTTATAGAGAGTGTCGCCCGCCGTCACCACATGCTTTTCCTCGCCAATGGTGAACTCAAATTCCCCCGAGAGAACGTAGGTGAGCTGCTCATGCGGGTGGTTATGCAGCGGGCCAATCGCACCTTGCTCGAAATTCACTTCCACCGCCATCATCCTGCCGTCGTGCGCCAGAATACGACGCGTCACGCCGTTGCCCAAATCCTCAAGCGTGGTCTCTTTATGGAAAATAAACATATTTTCGCCCTGTCATGTAATGAAACATTGTTTCATTTAACTTATCTCAGCCGCAGCGAAAAGAAAACGTTTAGCCAAATAACTGGAAAGGCGATCACAAGTTTGCTTCACTGGGTGAAACGTACAGGAGGAAAGATGAAAACGATCGGTCTGTTAGGGGGCATGAGCTGGGAATCAACGATCCCGTACTACCGCCTGATTAATGAAGGCGTCAAACAGCGTCTGGGCGGTCTGCATTCGGCCAGCCTGCTGCTGCACAGCGTGGATTTCCATGAAATAGAAGCCTGCCAGTCGAGCGGGGAGTGGGACAAAGCCGGGCAAATGCTGGCAGACGCCGCACTTGGCCTGGAGCGTGCGGGCGCGCAGGGTATTCTGCTGTGTACCAACACCATGCATAAGGTGGCGTCGCATATTGAAGACCGCTGTTCGCTGCCGTTCTTACATATCGCGGATGCCACCGGGCGTGCCATACGTGCCGCCGGCATGACGCGCGTGGCGCTGCTGGGGACGCGCTACACCATGGAGCAGGATTTTTACCGCGGGCGGCTGAGTAGCCAGTTCGGGATTGAAAGCCTGATCCCGGAGGAGGCAGACCGGGCGCGCATTAACCAGATTATTTTTGATGAACTGTGCCTCGGCACCTTCAGCGAAGCTTCGCGCGCCTGGTACGTCAGCGTGATTGAGAAACTGGCGCAGCAGGGGGCGGAAGGAGTCATCTTCGGCTGTACCGAAATTGGCCTGCTGGTGCCGGCAGACCAAAGCCCGATACCGGTCTTTGATACCGCCGCCATCCATGCCGCGGATGCGGTGGAGTTTATGCTGTCATAAAGGTTTTTGCAGGTCAGGTAAGCGAAGCGCCACCTGACGCGCGTGCGCAATCAGGTGTTCACTAAAGGCATCAACCAGCGCTGAGGCGGGCCGGTGCAGCGGGCGGATCAGGCTTACGGTAAAGGGAACGGAAACGCTAAAACGGCGCAGAACCACGCCGCTGCTGGCGTAGTCCATAGCCGTGAGCGGGTTCACCACCGAAATACCCACGCCCGCGCGCACCATCGCGCAAATTGATGCCGCACTGTGCGTTTCCATCACCATCCGCCGCTTCACCTGATGTTCGGCAAACAGGCCATCCAGAAGCTGCCGGTAGCTGTCGGTCTGCGACAGGCTGATATAGTTCTCACCGTGAAAATCTGCCGGGGTCAGAACTGCTTTGAAAGCAAGCGGGTGGCTGGCAGGCAGCACGCAGACCTCATCCAGCGAGAGCAGCTCCGTGCGTTCCGTTCCCGCTGGCGTGACGAGGGTTTCGGTCAGACCCAGATCGTGGCGCTGGGCCGAAAGCCACTCCTCCAGCAGCGGCGACTCCTGCGGCACGATGGTCAGGCTGACCTCCGGATAGCGGGCCAGAAACGGCTGTAGCAGTACCGGCAGGAATGACTGAGAAAAGACCGGCAGGCAGACGATGGACAGCTCGCCCTGGCGAAACTCCCTCAGGCTCTCCGCCGCGCTCACGATCCTGTCCAGCCCGTACCAGGAGCGCTGAACCTCCTCAAAAAGACGTAAACCCTGCACCGTTGGATGCAGCCTGCCGCGGGTGCGTTCAAACAGCTTCAGCCCCAGCACTTTCTCAAAACGCGCCAGCTCGCGGCTGACCGTCGGCTGCGAGGTGTGCAGCATCTGCGCGGCTTCAGTGAGATTGCCGGTGGTCATCACCGCATGAAAAATCTCGATATGGCGTAGGTTAACGGCGGGCATAGGGCACCTGATGGCTGAGCGTGGTCCATATCATTTTTGCATAGACTCACGATAAAACGATATTTTTTATTCTCTTCAGGCTATGGCGTAATGATAAAAAACAGAATACCGGAGACGACCATGCCACGCCCGCTCAACCAGACCGAAACCGATTTAAACGCCGATAACCTGCTGCGCCTGCCTGCCGAATTCGGCTGTCCGGTGTGGGTCTACGATGCGCAGATTGTTCGCGAGAAAATCGCCGCGCTGCATCAGTTTGACGTGGTGCGTTTTGCGCAGAAGGCCTGCTCCAATATTCATATCCTGCGCCTGATGCGCGAGCAGGGCGTGAAGGTTGACTCCGTATCGCTGGGTGAAATCGAACGTGCGCTGGCGGCCGGGTTTGATCCAAAGGCCGATAGCGACGCGATCGTCTTCACCGCTGACCTGATAGACGACGCCACGCTGGCGCGCGTGCACGAGCTGCAAATCCCGGTGAATGCCGGTTCGGTGGATATGCTGGAACAGCTTGGGCAGGTTTCCCCGGGCCATCGCGTCTGGCTGCGCATCAACCCGGGCTTTGGTCACGGTCACAGTCAGAAAACCAACACCGGGGGCGAAAACAGCAAGCACGGGATTTGGTATGCCGATATGCCTGCGGCGCTGGAGGTTTTACAACGTTACAACCTTAAGCTGGTGGGTATTCACATGCATATCGGATCCGGCGTGGATTATGGCCATCTTGAGCAGGTCTGTGGCGCGATGGTGCGTCAGGTTATCGATTTTGGTCAGGATCTGGAGGCGATCTCCGCCGGGGGAGGGCTTTCGATCCCTTACCGCGAAGGGGAAGAGGCGATCGACACGGATCACTATTACGGCCTGTGGAGCGCCGCGTGTGACAGCATCGCCGCTCATCTGGGCCATGCGGTGAAGCTGGAGATTGAGCCGGGTCGTTTCCTGGTCGCCGAAGCTGGCGTGCTGGTGGCGCAGGTGCGGAGCGTGAAGGAGATGGGAAGCCGTCACTTTGTGCTGATTGATGCTGGCTTCAACGACCTGATGCGCCCGTCCATGTACGGCAGCTATCATCACATCACCGCGCTTGCCGCCGATGGCCGCGATCTGGTCAACGCCCCGCGCATCGAGACCGTTGTTGCCGGCCCGCTGTGTGAATCCGGTGACGTCTTTACTCAGCAGGAAGGCGGGAAAGTCGAAACCCGTTCGCTGCCAGAGGTAAAACCGGGAGATTATCTGGTGCTGCATGATACCGGTGCATACGGGGCGTCTATGTCTTCGAACTACAATAGCCGTCCGCTGCTGCCGGAAGTGCTGTTTGATAATGGCGTGGCGCGGCTGATTCGCCGTCGCCAGACCATTCAGGAATTGCTGGCGTTAGAGCTGGTCTGATTAAACCAGGGCCCTGTTGTCACCGAATCGCGTAACACCAGCGTGCCGGTGAACGGTGGGATCGCTTCAACCGGCTGGTTTTTTGCCAGCCGGATCGCCTGGTCGATCGCCGTCACGATCATGTTGTCGATCGGCAAATACACCGACGACAGGGCAGGCTCCAGCCACTTTGCGCTGGGGGCATCGTCAAAACCAAACAGCGAAATATCCTGCGGGATCTTCAGCCCGGCCTGGTGTAATGCTTTGGAGGCGCCCAGGGCCATGTCATCGTTACAGGCAAACAGGGCGCTGAACGATGTCTTTTCCGCAATCAGCTCTTTGCACAGCTCGTAACCCCGCGTCATGCCTGCATCGCCGTATTTAATCCGCCGCTCATCGAGACGAATACCGTGCTTCTCCAGCGCCTTACGGTAGCCCATCAGCCGCGCTTTACCCGTTGGGGTGTGGATCGGGACGGTGATACAGGCGATCTCCCGATGGCCCTGGCTTATCAGGTAATCCACCGCTTTGAAGGCTGCGTCCTGCTGTTCAAAGAAGACGCAGCGATCCGCCGCCTGGCTCACTTCGCGGTTAATGATCACCAGCGGCGTCTGCACGCTGTTGATCAGCTTCAGGATCGTCTTTTCGCTCATGTATCGCGTGTAAAGCACGATGGCGTCGCACTTGCGGTCGGCGAGCATCTGCACCGCCAGTTCTTCCTGTTCAGGGGCATCGTGACCGTCGGTAACAATCAGCTGTTTACCGTGCGTTTCGGTCTGCCGTGACGCCTGCTGTAGCAAACGACCAAAGTAAAAACCGTCGAACGTCGAGACGACCAGACCGATGCTGTTGCTGGTCTGGTTAGCCAGCGAGCGCGCGAGAAAGTTCGGACGATAGCCCAGCTCCTCCATCGCGCGAAATACCTGCTGGCGCGTGCTCTCTTTAACCTGACCTGTGCCGTTCAGCACGCGCGAAACGGTGGCCTTCGACACGCCCGCACGCAGTGAGACATCCAGCATTGTTGCCATTCGAAATTCCTGTTTCCACGTAATGGTTTGCAGTTTAACACAGACCATCCGGCGCATAAGCGACGTGGGAAGGACAAAACCCCATAACGATCACGCTTTTCAGTAACGATCCTCGCCCGCGGAATAAATGCCTGTCATTGGTATACCAAAATGGTGATAAATCATAATCTGGAATACCTCTAACGGCGTTGGGAGCTTAATCACAGAACAAATCGCCTGTGGACGCTATTTTTGGCATACCAATAGTATCCGGCTGTACACCTTATTCAATAAAAGCCCTTTTACTGAGGTATTACCCTATGGCATTTCAGGAAAAACTGATCGACGCTCTGGGCAGTTTTGCCACTACCTTCAACAGCTATCGCTATATCCAGGCGATCAAGTCTGCGTTTATTACCTTAATGCCAGTCATAATAGTGGGGGCGTTCTCGGTATTGATCTCCAATATGGTGCTGGATCCGAAAAACGGTCTGGCGAGCTTTCAGTCGCTGTCGTTTCTCGCGGCCTTAAAGCCGATCACCAGCGCGCTCAACTACGCTACGCTGAACTTTCTCAACATCGGCGCGGTGTTTTTAATCGGCATTGAGCTGGGGCGTATTAACGGCATTAAGTCCCTGTTCCCCGGCCTGCTGGCGGTGATCTGCTTTATCTGCGTGACGCCGACCACGGTGGAAATGCTGGTGGACGGTGAGATGCACGTGGTGAAAGATGTGCTGCTGCGCCAGTTCTCAGATACCCGCAGCCTGTTCCTCGGTATGTTTATCGCCATCCTGTCGGTGGAGATCTACTGCTGGCTGGAAAACCGCAAGGGGCTGAAAATCAGGATGCCGGACACGGTGCCGCCGAACGTTGCCGCGTCGTTCTCTGCGCTGATCCCGGCCATTATCACCACCACCGCCATCGCCACCTTTGGCTTCGTGTTTCATCAGGTTACCGGCATGTATCTCTACGACGCGGTATACCAGGTGGTGCAACAGCCGCTGGAGCGCGTGGTGCAAAGCCTGCCGGGGATCCTGCTGCTGATGTTTGTCGCCCAGCTGTTCTGGGTGATTGGTATTCACGGCAACCAGATGATCAAGCCGATCCGCGAGCCGCTGCTGCTGGGGGCAATCACCGTTAACATGAGCGCGTTCGAGCAGGGCAAAGAGGTGCCAAACATCATCACCATGCCGTTCTGGGACGTCTATATGAGCATCGGCGGCTCCGGCCTGACCATCGGCCTGCTGATAGCCGTCATGATTGCCACCAAACGTAAAGAGATGAAGGAGATAGCCAAGCTCTCCATCGGGCCGGGTATTTTTAATATCAATGAGCCGGTGATCTTCGGTATGCCAATCATGCTCAACCCGATCCTGGCTATCCCCTTCATCATCACGCCGCTGGTGACGGGCTCGATTGGCTACTTTGCCACCGTGACCGGATTTGCCGGGAAAGCCGTGGTAATGGTGCCCTGGACCACGCCGCCGCTGATCAACGCCTGGCTGTCAACGGCGGGCTCCATGGGGGCGGTCATCACCCAGTTTATCTGCATCGTGACCGCGGTGATTATCTATCTGCCGTTTGTGAAAATTGCTTCACGCCGCGCAGAGCAGGCCGCACTGCAACAAGCCACCGATAACGCATGAGGATACGATGAGCACAAAACAGATAGCCATACCGCAAGATTTTATTCTGGGCGCGGCGGCATCGGCCTGGCAGACCGAGGGCTGGAGCGGCAAAAAGCCGGGGCAGGATTCGTGGATCGATCTCTGGTACATGAACGATCGTCACGTCTGGCATAACGGCTATGGTCCGGCGGTGGCAACCGACTTTATCAATCGCTTCCGCGAAGATGTAGCGCTGATGAAACAGGCGGGACTGACGCACTATCGCACCTCGATCAACTGGTCGCGCTTTTTAACCGACTATGAAAATGCGACGGTAGATGAAGAGTACGCCGCGTATTACGACGCGCTGTTCGATGAAATGCACCGTCAGGGCATTGAGCCGATGATCTGCCTGGAACACTACGAATTGCCGGGCGTGCTGCTGGAGACCTACGGCGGCTGGGCGTCAAAGCACGTCGTCGAGCTGTTCGTTCGCTATGCAGAAAAGGTATTTGAGCGCTTTCACGGCAAAGTCACCCGCTGGTTTACCTTCAACGAACCGATTGTGGTCCAGACGCGCGTCTACCTTGACGCGCTGCGCTGGCCCTATGAGCAGAGCACCAGCACCTGGATGCAGTGGAACCACCATAAGGTGCTGGCGACGGCGAAAGTGGTGAAGCTGTTTCGCGAGAAAGGGTATGACGGCACGGTGGGCTGTATTCTTAACCCGGAAGTGACCTATCCGCGCTCCCGCGCGCCGCATGACGTGCGAGCGGCAGAGATGTACGATCTGTTCTACAACCGCGTCTTTCTCGACCCGCTGGTGCACGGGCGCTATCCGCAGGCGCTCTTTACCCTGCTGGCGCAGCATCAGGTGCAGTGGGACTACACGGCTGACGAGCTGGCGCTGATTGCCGACAACACCGTCGATGAGCTGGGCATTAACCTCTATTACCCGCATCGCGTCAAAGCCCCGTCCCGCGCCTGGCACCCGGAGACGCCGTTCCATCCGGCGTACTACTACGAGCCGTTTGAGCTGCCCGGACGGCGTATGAACACCTCCCGCGGCTGGGAGATCTTTCCGCGCATTATTTACGACATGGCGATGCGGATTAAAAACGACTATCGCAACATTGACTGGTTTGTGGCGGAAAGCGGGATGGGCGTGGAGAACGAAGTGCAGTATCGCAATCGTGACGGTGTCATTGACGACACGTACCGCATCGCGTTTATCAGCGAACATCTCTACTACACGCTGCTGGCGCGGGAGGCGGGGGCGAACTGTCACGGTTATATGCTGTGGGCCTTCACCGACAATGTCTCCCCGATGAACGCGTTTAAAAACCGCTACGGGCTGATTGAGATCGACCTTGAAAATCAACGCGCACGGCGGGCAAAGAAATCAGCGTCCTGGTTCCGCCAGCTGCGCGATGAGCGTGTGCTGACGCTCAGGGTAGACGATGAATGGAAGTAAGCCTTCTGGTAAAATAGCGCACAAACTGGCCGGGAGGACGTCCGGCCCGCGCATTAACTGAAAAACACAGGTGAAAACGTGGATAAGGCTGTCATCCTGCCGGAAAAAAAACAGTACCAGGAGATTGGCGAGGATTTACGGGCGCAGATTATCCAGGGGCATTATCCCGTGGGATCGCGTCTGCCGCCGGAGCGCAACATCGCCGAGACGTATGGCGTCAGCCGCACTATCGTGCGCGAGGCGCTGCTGATGCTTGAGCTTCAGGGAACGGTGGATATTCGCCAGGGGTCAGGCGTGTACGTGATGCGCATTCCGGAAGAGCATGAAAACGAGGAAGAGCGTTTTCTGAACAGTGACGTTGGGCCGTTTGAAATTCTCCAGGCGCGTCAACTGCTTGAAAGCAACATCGCTGCCTTTGCCGCAAAAATGGCGACACGGGCGGACATCGACAACCTGCGCCGCATTATCGAGCAAGAGCAACGGGCGATTGCCGTCGACGATCGCAGCCAGGACAACAACAAAATGTTCCACCTGGTGCTGGCTGGGGCCACACAAAACCAGATGCTGCTGGCGACGGTTGAGAGCGTCTGGCATCACATGGACAGCAGTCCGCTGTGGCAGCAGTTCAATGGCCATATCGCCAGCCGCGCCTGGCGCCTGAAGTGGCTCGGAGACAGGCAAACCATTCTCGCTGCGCTCCGCCGCCGCGACGTGATGGGGGCGTGGCAGGCGATGTTCCAGCATCTTGAAAACGTCAAAAAGAGCCTGCTCGAGCTGTCAGACGAAGACGCGCCCGATTTTGACGGCTATCTCTTCGAATCGGTCCCTCTTTTCCAGGGGAAGCTGGTGTGAATATACTGCCGCTTCACGCTGCGCCGCAGTTTACACAGCAGGTGATCGACTGGATCTGGAACGCGTTTGGTGAAGGTATGCCGCGTGCCTTTTTCCAGAGCATTGTCGAGCACAGCCTGACGCCAGGCGAGTTACCGCTCACCTTTATTGCCGTTGAGGATGACCAGCTGCTGGGCACCATTGGGTTGTGGCGTTGCGATTTAATTTCCCGGCAGGATCTTCATCCCTGGCTGGCTGCGCTGTATGTCGATGAAGCCGCGCGGGGAAACGGGCTGGCGGGAAAACTTCAGCAGCATGTTATCGGCTACGCGCGACGCGCCGGGTATCACGAGCTTCATCTCTGGTCTGCCTGCCGCGACTTCTACGAACGTTACGGCTGGCACTACATCGGTGATGCCCTGGAATACCCGGATAAAACCGTCCATCTCTATCGCTGTTCGCTCACGGCTTCCGCGGGCGATACCACCGAGTGACGGCGCACTAAGGTTGGGCTGAACAGGTGGGTAATTTCCGGTGGCGGGCGATGCTCGGCCAGCGCTAACGCCAGTTCTGCCGCCTGCGTTGCCATGGTCACAATCGGGTAGCGCACGGTGGTCAGGCGAGGGCGCACGTAGCGCGACACCAGCACATCATCAAAGCCAATCAGCGAAATTTCTGCCGGGACGTCGATTCCGTTATCATTCAGCACGCCCATTGCGCCGGCGGCCATGGAGTCGTTATAGCTGGCTACGGCGGTGAAATTCCGCCCGCGGCCCAGCAGCTCCGTCATCGCCTGCTCGCCGCCACTCTCATCCGGTTCTCCGTACGCCACAAGACGATCGTTGCACGGCAAACCGGCTTCGCGCAGCGCGTCGTAATAGCCCTGAAGGCGATCTTCCGCATCGGAAATTGGGTGGTTGGAGCACAGATAACCAATTCGGGTATGGCCCTGCTGGATCAGGTGACGGGTTGCGAGCCATGCGCCGTAACGGTCGTCGAGCGCCACGCAGCGGGTTTCAAATCCGGGAATAATACGGTTGATAATCACCATCCCCGGCATCTGTTTCATCAGATGGATCAGTTCGGCGTCGGGGATCATTTTGGCATGGACCACCAGCGCCGCACAGCGATGACGGATCAACTGCTCAATGGCCTGGCGTTCTTTCTGTTCATTGTGGTAGCCATTACCAATCAGCAGGAAATTACCGGTGTGATAAGAAACTTGTTCTACGGCTTTGACCATCGCACCGAAAAACGGATCGGATACATCCCCGACCACCAGCCCGATGGTTTCTGTCGACTGTTGGGCAAGGGCGCGTGCGTTGGCGTTAGGGTGATAATTCAGGTTTTCCATGGCGTCTTGCACGGCCTGGCGTGATGCATCACTCGCTTTTGGGGAGTTGTTGATCACGCGGGAGACGGTCGCGACGGAAACACCGGCCAGACGAGCCACATCCTTAATTGTCGCCATTCAATACCTTCTTATAGGGGTAAGCGTTTACACACTAACTAGTGTTGCGGAAAAGCGGCGTGCATTCAAGGGGAGCGGGTGAGCGTCCTCTGCAAACGTGAAGCAGAACATCCCTCGTGGTGTAATCGTTACACGGCCAGTCATGTCTGAATAATGTCAATCTGAACCTTTAGTTACACTTTGCCTCAGGCTGTTGCGATTGTCCGTTGGCAACGATGCGTTGTGAATTGCTAGAGTCGAGATCCCAGAGGTATTGATAGGTGGAATCAACTTCGGTTGATTAACACGATTTACACCAACCTGCGTTTTACGCAGGTTTTTTTTTGCCTGTAAGTTCAACCTGTAACAGCAAAAGAGATTATTCACACCTGGTTGCACTTCGGCTCATTCCCTTGCGTTTTCCTGCTGGCGAAGCCTGTCGCCGGAGGCCACAATCAAGATCCCAGAGGTATTGATTGGTGAGAATTCCTGGTACGTTTTCGTACTCTTCACTTGCACCAACCTGCGCGGATGCGCAGGTTTTTTTTCGCCTCTGTTTTTGCTATCGCTCCCTCACTACTTCTCGTGTAATCTGCCACCATTTATACCTTTCACACTGGCTGGCAAAGGGAGTTGAAATGCTTTTTGGGTTCTTCCGCACACTGTTTCGTGTCCTGTTTCGCATTCGCGTGACTGGCGATACGCAGGCACTCTATGGCGAGCGTGTTCTTATCACACCGAATCACGTCTCTTTTCTTGATGGCGTATTGCTGGCGCTTTTTTTGCCCGTGCGGCCCGTCTTTGCGGTGTACAGCTCCATCAGTGAAAAATGGTACATGCGCTGGCTCAGGCCGCTGATTGATTTTGTCCCGCTCGACCCTACCAAACCGATGATGATTAAACATCTGGTGCGTCTGATTGGGCAGGGGCGTCCGGTGGTTATCTTCCCGGAAGGGCGGATTTCAGTGACGGGCTCCCTGATGAAAATTTACGACGGCGCCGGTTTTGTCGCGGCGAAGTCTCAGGCCACCGTCGTGCCGCTACGCATCGACGGGGCTGAGCTGACCTTTTTCAGCCGTCTGAAAGGGCTGGTGAAGCAGCGTCTGTTCCCGAAAATTACGCTGCATATATTACCGCCGACGTCACTGCCGATGCCCGAGGCGCCGCGCGCGCGTGACCGCCGTAAAATCGCCGGGGAAATGCTGCACCAGATTATGATGGAAGCGCGCATGGCCGTACGCCCGCGCGAAACGCTGTATGAATCGTTGCTGTCGGCGCAGTATCGCTACGGTGCAAAGAAAAACTGCATCGAAGACATCAACTTTACGCCGGATACCTACCGTAAGCTGTTGACCAAAACGCTGTTTGTCGGGCGTATCCTGGAAAAGTACAGCAAACAGGGCGAAAAGATCGGCCTGATGCTGCCAAACGCGGGTATCAGCGCGGCGGTGATCTTTGGTGCCGTCTCCCGGGGCCGCATTCCGGCGATGATGAACTACACGGCGGGCGTGAAAGGGCTCTCCAGCGCGATTACCGCAGCACAAATCAACACCATCTTTACCTCCCGCCAGTTCCTGGACAAAGGCAAGCTGTGGCACCTGCCGGAACAGCTGACGCAGGTGCGCTGGGTGTTCCTGGAAGATCTGAAAGCAGACGTCACGACCGCCGACAAGCTGTGGATTTTCGCGCACCTGCTGATGCCGCGTCTGGCGCAGGTTAAGCAGCAGCCGGAGGATGATGCCATTATCCTCTTTACCTCCGGCTCTGAAGGCAACCCGAAAGGTGTGGTTCATAGCCACAAAAGTATTCTGGCAAACGTCGAACAGATTAAAACCATCGCTGACTTTACCGCCAACGATCGCTTTATGTCGGCGCTGCCGCTGTTCCACTCATTTGGTTTGACCGTGGGTCTCTTTACGCCGCTGCTGACCGGTGCCGAGGTGTTCTTCTACCCAAGCCCGCTGCACTACCGCATTGTGCCGGAGCTGGTTTATGACCGTAACTGCACTGTGCTGTTCGGGACGTCCACCTTCCTCGGAAATTACGCGCGCTTCGCCAACCCGTATGATTTCTTCCGCGTGCGCTACGTGGTGGCGGGGGCGGAAAAACTCCAGGAAAGTACGCGCCAGATCTGGCAGGACAAGTTTGGCCTGCGGATTCTTGAAGGCTATGGTGTGACGGAGTGCGCGCCGGTGGTCTCCATCAACGTTCCGATGGCGGCAAAACCGGGAACGGTTGGCCGCATTCTGCCGGGGCTGGACGCGCGTCTGCTGGCGGTACCGGGTATTGAAGACGGCGGACGTCTTCAGCTGAAAGGGCCGAACGTCATGAACGGCTATCTGCGTGTGGAAAACCCGGGCGTGCTTGAGGCGCCGACGGCCGAGAACGTCAATGGCGAGGTTGAAACGGGCTGGTACGACACGGGCGATATCGTGCGCTTCGACAATCAGGGCTTCGTGCAGATCCAGGGACGTGCAAAACGCTTCGCCAAGATCGCCGGGGAAATGGTCTCTCTTGAAATGGTCGAGACGCTGGCGACCGCAGTCTCGGCGGAGAAAATGCATGCGACCGTGGTGAAAAGTGATGCCAGTAAAGGCGAGGCGCTGGTGCTCTTTACTACCGACGGTGAACTGAAGCGTGATGCGCTTCTCAGGTATGCGCGCGAACATGGTATCCCCGAGCTGGCGGTCCCCCGTGATATTCGTTACCTCAAACAGTTACCGGTGCTGGGCAGCGGTAAACCCGATTTTGTGACCCTGAAGGGCATGGTTGAAGAGGCGGAACAGCATAATGCGTGAGTCAGTACACACTAACACTTCAATCTGGTCGAAAGGCATGATGGCGGTTATCGCCGCCCAGTTTCTTTCCGCGTTCGGCGATAACGCGTTGCTGTTTGCTACGCTGGCGTTGCTGAAAGCTGAGTTTTATCCCGACTGGAGCCAGCCGATCCTACAGATGGTGTTTGTGGGTGCTTACATTGTATTTGCGCCGTTTGTTGGCCAGGTGGCGGACAGCTTCCCCAAAGGTCGGGTCATGATGTTTGCCAACAGTCTTAAGCTTCTGGGCGCGGCAAGCATCTGCTTTGGTATCAACCCGTTTGTTGGCTACACGCTGGTAGGCATTGGCGCGGCAGCTTACTCCCCGGCGAAGTACGGCATTCTGGGTGAGCTCACCACCGGCGATAAGCTGGTGAAGGCCAACGGCCTGATGGAGTCCTCCACCATTGCGGCGATTCTCCTGGGTTCGGTGGCGGGAGGTGTACTGGCAGACTGGCATGTACTCGCCGCGCTTGGCATCTGCGCACTGATGTACGGTGGCGCGGTGATCGCCAACCTGTTTATCCCCAAACTGGCCGTGGCGCGTCCAGGACAATCCTGGCGCTTCGGGCCAATGACCGGCAGCTTCTTCAACGCCTGCCGCGTACTGTGGCGTAACGGTGAAACACGCTTCTCGCTGATGGGCACCAGCATGTTCTGGGGGGCCGGCGTTACGCTGCGTTTCCTGCTGGTGCTGTGGGTGCCGGTGGCGCTGGGTATAACAGACAACGCCACGCCGACCTACCTGAATGCCATGGTCGCCGTCGGGATTGTGGTCGGGGCCGGGGCTGCGGCCAAACTGGTAACGCTTGAAACCGTTGCGCGCTGCATGCCTGCAGGGATCCTGATCGGCGTCGGCGTTCTGTTCTTCTCCCTGCAACATGCCATATTGCCTGCCTATGCCCTGTTGTTACTGATCGGCGTATTAGGCGGTTTCTTTGTGGTACCGCTCAACGCGCTTTTGCAGGAGCGCGGCAAGCAGACCGTCGGGGCTGGCAACGCCATTGCGGTGCAAAACCTTGGCGAAAACATGGCGATGCTGCTGATGCTGGGGATTTACTCGCTGGCGGTAAAAGCAGGTGCGCCGGTTGTGGCAATCGGGGTGGGGTTTGGCGCACTGTTTGCGCTGGCGATTACCGGGCTGTGGGTCTGGCAGCGTCGGCGGTGATATCTTTGCCGGGTGGCGGCTCCGCCTGACCCGGCCTACGTTTCGTGATGTTGGCGGATTTTGTAGGCCCGGTAAGGCAACGCCGCCACCGGGCAAATCGTCAACTTAAGGTGCCGGGTAAGTATAAACCTGATGCACCGCTTCAATCTCCGCTAAGACCTCTTCACTCAGGTTCAGGTGGAAACTCTCAATATTGGTTTTTAACTGATCCATTGTCGTTGCGCCGAGCAGGGTACTTGCCACAAACGGCTGACGACGCACGAAGGCCAGCGCCATCTGCGCCGGATCGAGTCCGTGACGCTTCGCGATATCCACATAGGCCGCCACGGCTTTTTGCGTCTGCTCGCCGCTATAGCGGGTGAAGCGGCTGAAAAGCGTGTTACGCGCGCCAGCCGGTTTCGCGCCGTTCAGGTATTTGCCCGTCAGGGTTCCGAAGCCCAGGCAAGAGTAGGCTAGCAGCTCCACCTCTTCGTACTGCGTCACTTCCGCGAGACCCACTTCATAACTGCGGTTCAGCAGGCTGTACGGATTCTGGATGGTCACGATCCGCGGCAGGTCGTGTTTATCAGCCAGATGCAGATAGCGCATTACGCCAAACGCCGTCTCGTTGGAAACGCCGATGTAGCGGATCTTACCCGCGCGCTGGCATTCCGTAAGCGCCTCCAGTGTTTCCAGCAGGGTGACGGCCGGAGCACTCTCGTTCCAGGTGTAGCCAAGCTTACCGAAGCAGTTCGTCGGACGCTGCGGCCAGTGCACCTGATAAAGATCGAGATAGTCGGTTTGCAGGCGCTTGAGGCTGGCATCCAGCGCAGCACGGATATTCTTGCGATCGAGGATCTGGTTAGGGCGGATCCCGGCATCGTTATTACGGGAAGGGCCGCTAACCTTAGAAGCGATGACCAGCTTTTCGCGATTGCCGCGTTTCGCCAGCCAGTTGCCGACATACGTTTCGGTAAGACCTTGAGTTTCCGGGCGGGGAGGAACTGGGTACATCTCCGCCACGTCAATCAGGTTAATGCCCTGGCTGACGGCGTAATCGAGTTGTGCATGGGCATCGGCTTCGCTGTTTTGTTCACCAAATGTCATGGTGCCTAACCCCAGCTGGCTGATCTCCAGAGCGCTATGGGGGATACGGTGATAATGCATAGCCGGTTTCCTTTTTTAGACATACAGACCGCGTCAGGAACCTCCCGACAAAGGAATATAAACATGGCAGAGGGAAGGCAAAAGGGGAAGGAAAAATTCAAAAAGGCCAGCAAGCTACTGACCTTTATCTGTTTAACGCTCGATGATCTGGGAGACTTCGTCGCGATTAATTTGCATTTGATTGCCTTCGCGATCGCGGTAACTCACCAGACCGGTATCGTCGTCGACTTCGGGTTTGCCATCGGTCAGGATCATACGACCATCTTTCGTTGACATGACATAGTCGCTGCTACAACCCGATACCGCAAACGCTAAACCGACTGCTGAGATAATTACTGCCCATTTTTTCATCGTTCTCATCCTCACCTGGCTCGTATCAAATCATAGTGTAGTAATAACCTGATATTACGACAGGTGAAAGGGGGGAAATCTTAAAAAGGAGGAGATTATGTTAGCCGGAGCGCAAAATTGGTAAAAAACTATGTTTTCAACAGGAAGTGTCGTGCCAGCAGTGCACCGGTGAAATTCTTTTTAAGATAGAAGCCGCGCGGCAGCGTCAGGATCGGTTCGCCCTGTGCACCTACCGCTTCAGTGAGCGCTTTGCTGTTGGCGGCTTTGGGACGGAGTTGCAGCACTTCGCCATGCCGGGCGGTGATCTGCTCAACCTGTCCCAGCACAATCATGTCCATCAGCTCTTCCCAGTCCTGGGAAAGCTGTCTCTCTTCTTCTTCATCCGGGCTCCAGAGCAGCGGGGCGCCAACGCGACGCTCTGCCAGCGGGATCTGCCTGTCACCCTCAACGGGTACCCACAACACCCGCTTCAGCTTATGCCTGACGTGGCTGGTTTCCCATGTCACTCCGCTATTACCCGTTAGCGGCGCAACGCAGACAAAGGTAGTTTCCAGCGGCCGCCCCAGGCTATCAATGGGGATCGTCTTCAGTTCCACCCCCAGCGCCGCAAAATCTTGCTCGGGTTTACTGCCCGCGCTTGCGCCCAGCCAACGTTCAAGCAACACGCCGATCCAGCCTTTATCGCGCTTCAGATCGTTGGGTATCGTCAACCCCGCCATCACGGCCAGCTCGCCCAGTGCATAGCCTGCCAGACGTTGTGCCTGCTGGAGCAACTGGGCTTCACTGACGGGAGGAGAGAGCAGTGGGGCGAGAGAATGCATGCTGACAACCTTTTGGTTAAAAAATGAACTGATATTTTATCCCTTGTGGATAGAGTTTACTTTTTTCTGAGTATATATTCCATGTGGATGATTTATATTATGTTTTTTACGAATGTATCCCGTCGCGCCATGGCTAAAAAACAGGTTGTGCAATTCTGGTCACTGACAATAAACAGGATCTTACACCATGTTATCCACAGAAAAATGGGATAACTGCGAATAACCGCCACTACTGTTTCAATTTACAGCCTTGACGTGCGATGAAAATCGAATTTTCACACAAATTGTGCCTAACTTATTGGCACAATCTGTGGGTAAAACCGACGCTGTTCGATCTTTCATCACCAGGAAGATCTTTGATGTGACGATCGTCACGTTAATCGCCTTTGATACCCTAAATTTACGTTTAACTAGATGAATTTAAATAATTTATTTTAAGTGATGAAAATTGCCGATTCGCCGGGCCACAAGGTTGTTCATCGGTAATTCCATACTTCTTCACAACTATATCCACAGAAAAGGTGAATAAAAATGGTCTCAGTCGCCCTCATCTGTTTATAACTCCTCACAAAATTGTGAGTTATTCAAATGTTATTAGGTTGCAGGCCTGTAAGAGAGTGGTTTACCGCCTCCCTGTAGTGTGAAACAATCATTCATATATCAGATTTAGTTTGGGGTAGTCCGGTGATTGATGACGATGGCTACCGCCCAAACGTAGGAATAGTAATTTGTAATCGTCAGGGCCAGGTGATGTGGGCCCGGCGATATGGTCAGCACTCCTGGCAGTTCCCGCAAGGCGGGATCAATCCTGGAGAGTCCCCAGAACAAGCGATGTACCGGGAGCTGTTTGAAGAGGTTGGTTTAAGCCGAAAAGATGTTCGCATCCTGGCTTCGACCCGCAACTGGTTGCGTTACAAGTTACCGAAACGTTTGGTGCGTTGGGACACAAAGCCGGTTTGTATCGGCCAGAAACAGAAGTGGTTTCTTTTGCAGTTGGTGGGCAACGATTCAGATATCAATATGCAAACCAGCAGCACGCCAGAGTTTGATGGCTGGCGCTGGGTAAGCTACTGGTATCCGGTTCGTCAGGTCGTGTCATTCAAGCGCGATGTATACCGTAGGGTGATGAAAGAGTTCGCAAGTGTTGTGATGCAGCTTCAGGAGACGACTCCGAAGCCACAGAGCGCACCTGCCTGGCGACGTAAAAGAGGTTAAGCTACGCAAATCATGCTCACCCGCTTGCGAGAAATAGTTGAAAAGGTCGCCAGTGCGCCTCGCCTCAACGAGGCGCTGAATATTCTGGTGACGGACATCTGTCTTGCGATGGAAACCGAGGTCTGTTCGGTCTACCTGGCCGACCATGACCGACGTTGCTACTACCTTATGGCAACCCGCGGTTTAAAAAAACCACGGGGACGTACCGTCACGCTCGCGTTTGATGAAGGTATTGTTGGCCTGGTCGGGCGACTGGCGGAGCCAATCAACCTTGCCGATGCGCAAAAACACCCCAGCTTCAAATATATCCCTTCCGTCAAAGAAGAGCGTTTCCGCGCGTTTCTTGGCGTACCGATTATTCAGCGCCGCCAGCTGCTTGGCGTGCTTGTTGTTCAGCAGCGCGAGCTGCGCCAGTACGATGAAAGCGAGGAGTCCTTCCTCGTCACGCTGGCAACGCAGATGGCGGCGATCCTCTCTCAGTCCCAACTGACAGCCCTTTTTGGTCAGTATCGTCATACGCGTATTCGCGCGCTTCCGGCCTCGCCGGGGGTCGCTATTGCCGAAGGCTGGATGGATGCCACGCTCCCGCTGATGGAGCAGGTCTACGAAGCCTCTACGCTGGATGAGGCGCTTGAGCGCGAACGGCTCACCGCTGCGCTGGAAGAGGCGGCGAATGAGTTTCGTCGCTACAGCAAACGCTTTGCCGCTGGCGCGCAAAAAGAGACGGCGGCCATTTTCGATCTCTACTCACACCTGCTTTCCGATGCGCGTTTGCGTCGTGAGTTATTTGCCGAGGTCGATAAGGGGTCGGTGGCAGAGTGGGCGGTTAAAAAGGTCATTGAAAAATTTGCCGAGCAGTTTGCGGTACTGACTGACGGCTATCTGAAAGAGCGCGCCGGCGATTTACGCGCGCTTGGGCAACGTCTGCTGTTCCACCTCGATGATACTATTCAGGGGGCGAATGCCTGGCCGAACCGGTTTGTGCTGGTGGCCGATGAACTCTCGGCGACGACGCTGGCGGAATTACCGCAGGACAGGCTGGCGGGCGTGGTGGTGCGCGATGGCGCAGCTAACTCTCATGCCGCCATTATGGTGCGTGCGCTCGGTATTCCGACCGTGATGGGGGCGGATATTCAGCCCTCCGTACTGCATCGCCGTACGCTGGTGGTGGACGGATATCGCGGTGAGTTGCTGGTGGATCCTGAGCCGGTTCTCCTTCAGGAGTACCAGCGTCTTATCAGCGAAGAGAATGAATTAAGCAAGCTGGCGGAAGATGACGTCAACCTGCCCGCGCAGCTCAAGAGCGGTGAGCGGGTGAAGGTGATGCTCAACGCGGGATTAAGCCCCGAGCATGAAGAGAAGCTCGGCAGCCGCATCGATGGCATTGGTCTCTACCGCACCGAAATACCGTTCATGCTGCAAAGCGGCTTCCCGTCAGAAGAGGAGCAGGTTGCGCAGTATCAGGGCATGTTGCAGATGTTTAACGACAAACCCGTCACGTTGCGCACCCTCGACGTCGGCGCGGATAAGCAACTGCCCTATATGCCCATCAGTGAAGAGAATCCCTGCCTCGGCTGGCGTGGGATCCGCATTACCCTCGATCAGCCGGAAATTTTCCTTATCCAGGTTCGTGCGATGCTGCGTGCCAACGCGGCCACGGGGAATCTCAGCATTTTGCTGCCGATGGTCACCAGTATTGACGAGATCGACGAAGCGCGGCGGTTGATTGAACGTGCAGGGCGCGAAGTGGAAGAGATGATCGGCTACGCGATCCCTAAACCCCGTATTGGCGTGATGCTGGAAGTGCCTTCGATGGTCTTTATGTTGCCGCAGCTGGCGACCCGCGTTGATTTTATCTCCGTTGGCACCAACGACTTAACGCAATACATTCTGGCGGTCGATCGCAACAATACCCGCGTGGCCAGTATCTACGACAGCCTGCATCCGGCGATGCTTCGTGCCCTGGCGATGATCGCCCGCGAAGCCGAGCAGCATAATATCGACCTGCGCCTGTGCGGTGAAATGGCCGGCGATCCGATGTGCGTGGCGATCCTGATTGGCCTCGGTTTCCGTCACCTGTCAATGAACGGACGTTCCGTTGCGCGCGTGAAATACCTGTTACGTCACATCGAACAAGATGAGGCGCATGAGCTGGCCGCGCGTAGCCTGGAAGCACAGCTGGCAGCCGAAGTGCGCCATCAGGTGGCGGCGTTTATGGAGCGACGCGGCATGGGCGGTTTGATCCGCGGCGGCCGCTGATCCCCACAAAATAATGACTGCTCGGACGACCCCCTCTCCCTTGAGGAAGAGGAATGGGGTGAGGGGGAACAGCGCGCATAAAACCCTATACACATCTTTTACATCTCAGGCGCATCCTCCGCGCCTGCCTTATGCTATGATTCGCAACTTTGGAGCACCTGCCAACGGCGGGAATGCAATTCAGCCGCTGTCCACTTTCAGCGGAATAACAACATCTTGTGGTGACAGATGAACAGTGGTTATCTGCATTTTCCGGAATTCGATCCGGTTATTTTCTCAATAGGACCTGTAGCGCTTCACTGGTACGGACTGATGTACCTGGTGGGCTTCGTCTTTGCCATGTGGCTTGCTGGTCGTCGCGCCAGTCGTCCGGGCAGCGGCTGGACGAAGAACGAAGTGGAAAACCTGCTTTATGCTGGCTTTCTTGGCGTATTCCTGGGCGGGCGCATCGGCTATGTCCTGTTCTACAACTTCCCGGTATTCCTGAACGACCCGCTCTATCTGTTCCGCGTCTGGGACGGCGGCATGTCCTTCCACGGCGGACTGATTGGTGTGATCCTCGTGATGGTTATCTTCGCCAAACGCACCAAACGTAACTTCTTCCAGGTGGCTGATTTTATTGCGCCATTAATCCCGTTTGGGCTGGGTGCAGGGCGTCTGGGCAACTTCATCAACGGCGAACTCTGGGGGCGTGTCGATCCGAGCGTGCCGTTTACCATGCTGTTCCCGGGCTCCCGCGCAGAGGATATCGCGCTGCTGCCTTCGCATCCTGAGTGGCAGTCCATTTTCGATACCTACGGCGTTCTGCCGCGTCATATGTCTCAGCTTTATGAGCTGGCGCTGGAAGGTGTGGTGCTGTTTATCATCCTGAATCTGTATATCCGCAAACCGCGCCCAATGGGGGCAGTCTCTGGTCTGTTCCTGATTGGCTACGGCGCGTTTCGTATCATCGTCGAGTTCTTCCGCCAGCCGGATGCACAGTTTACCGGCGAGTGGGTACAGTACATCAGCATGGGGCAGATCCTCTCCATTCCGATGATTGTCGCGGGTGCCATTATGATGATTTGGGCGTATCGTCGTCGTCCACAGCAACAACTTTCCTGAGGAATCATGAAACAGTATCTTGAATTGATGAAAAAAGTGCTCGACGAGGGCACGCCGAAAAACGACCGCACCGGCACCGGTACGCTCTCCATTTTTGGCCACCAGATGCGCTTCAATCTGCAAGAAGGCTTCCCTCTGGTGACGACGAAGCGCTGCCATCTGCGCTCGATCATTCATGAACTGCTCTGGTTCCTGCAAGGCGATACCAACGTTGCTTATCTGCATGAAAACAATGTCTCCATCTGGGACGAGTGGGCAGATGAGAACGGCGACCTGGGGCCGGTTTACGGCAAGCAATGGCGCGCGTGGCCTACCCCGGACGGCCGCCATATCGACCAGATCACGACCGTCATGAACCAGCTGAAAAATGACCCGGACTCGCGCCGTATCATTGTTTCTGCCTGGAACGTGGGTGAACTGGATAAAATGGCGCTGGCGCCTTGCCACGCGTTTTTCCAGTTCTACGTGGCGGACGGCAAACTCTCCTGCCAGCTGTATCAACGCTCCTGCGACGTGTTCCTCGGCCTGCCGTTTAACATCGCCAGCTACGCGCTGTTAGTGCACATGATGGCGCAGCAGTGCGATCTTGAAGTGGGCGATTTTGTCTGGACGGGCGGTGATACCCACCTCTACAGCAATCATATGGAACAGACGCATCTCCAGCTGACGCGCGAACCGCGTGCATTGCCGAAGCTTGTGATCAAACGCAAACCGGACTCGATCTTCGATTACCGTTTTGATGACTTCGAGATTGAAGGCTACGACCCGCATCCTGGCATCAAAGCCCCTGTCGCCATCTGATACGGCGAATCCTGACACAACCGGTGCTCTTTAGCGCCGGTTTTTTTTCGCGCTCGTTTTGTTCTTCGAGCCTGTTTCCAGAGACGATGTAACGCGTTGCAACGGGTGAAAATCTCCGGAAAGCGGCTCGTAATGTTCTGGTTTAACGCTCGTGCCTTTTCTGCCATTCCGCCACACTTCCGCCATGAAAAACGAACATGGCTTTACGCTTATCGAAACCCTTTTCGCCATCTCGCTGGTTGTGATCCTCAGCGCGACGGGTCTTTATGGCTGGGACAGCTGGCAACAGCGGCAGCGGCTCTGGCAGACAGCCTGTCAGGTGCGGGATTACCTGGCGTTCTTACGAAACGACGCAAATCGTCACAACAGCGAGCACAGGATCGCGCTTCACGCTGACGGGAATCAGGCCTGCCTTGTCAGCGCTGTGGTCCCGGGCTGCGACAGCGGCGGCCCGTTCGTGATGAAACCGTTATGGCCGGAGGTCACGCTGAGCGACGTAACGCCTGCGCTGGGATTTTACGGCTTAAGGGATACCGCATGGGCCGGACATATTCGCGTGCAGAGCCGCGCCGGTGCGTGGTGGGTTATTGTCTCAAATGGTGGGCGTATCAGGCTGTGTAATGCCGCAGGAGAAAGTCTATGCCAGTAAAACAAAAAGGGTTTTCCCTGCTGGAGGTCCTGATTGCGATGACGATAAGCAGCATTCTGTTACTCAGCACGTCACGTTTTTTACCGGAGCTACAGCGGGGTGTTTTACTGCAATCCGGGCAACGGGAGCTGGAAGATGAGGTGTGGCAACGCCTGCTTGCGATGGGTAAACAGTTCCAGCGAGCAGGATATTGTGCAGGGCATTGCCAGGGGCAGGGGGTGATCATCGGCAGGCAAGGACGATGTGCAATTGTGCAGTGGGATGCAAACAGCAACGGCCAGTGGGATAGCACCGCGTCAGAAAATGACAGCACGGGATTCCGGCTTGAGTCCGGAACGCTCGAAACGCTGCGGGGCGCGACATCCTGTGAAGGTAAGGGATGGGATAAGCTCACTGACCCGGATCGGGTCCTGATAGAGCAGTTTATGGTCACTAAAACCGATCGTGCTGGCTTTGCGCCGGTCATCAGTATCGAGCTGCGTGCCCGCCGCAAAGGTGAACTGACCGCACCCTTTTCGGCTCGCCACACCGTAACGGGGTTTAATCTGTGAATCGTCAGCGGGGCATGTCATCGCTGGCGCTGGTCCTGCTATTGCTGGTGCTCGGCACGCTGATCCTCACCGGATTAAACCAGCAGTTGCAAACCTTTAGTACGTTGGTGAATGGCGAGAGTTTGTCTGTTCGCCAGCAGGCTGCCTTGCAATCTGCACTGGAGTGGGGACGCGTTCAAGACTGGGCTTTACAGCCAGAGGTTCAGTGCAAGCAGACACAAGGTCTGCGGGTCTGTGTAAGGCTGTTTGAGGAGCGTGTTTTGCTTGTTGCCGGAAATGACGATCTGTTGCTATGGCGAGGCGGGGATATCGCGGAAGGACAAATACGCTTTTCTGCCCACGGCTGGAGCGACTTCTGCCCCCTTAAGGAAAGTGCGCTATGTCAGTTACCCTGAGCAGACAAAAAGGATTTAGCATGGTTGAGGTTTTGCTGGCAATGATGTTGCTGGTTGTAGTTGTGACGGCGTTATCCGGATATCATCGCGCGCTGGCAGCCCGGTATGCGGCGCTTAGCCAGTATCGTCAGCTATGGCATCATGCGTGGAATCAGTCGCAGATCTCAACATTAACGCTCCCGCCGGGCTGGCAGGTCAGTCGGGGGCAGACAACACAGTCCGGATGTGTCAGCATCACGGTCACACTTATTTCTCCTCTGGGGCGGCAGGGCGCGTTGACGCGTCTGCATTGCCCGGTTAGCCGCTAGTCGGGAGCGTTTATGCTAAGGGTTTACCACTCAAATCGTCTGGATGTGCTGGAAGCACTGATGGAGTATATCGTTGAGCAAGAGCGTCTTGACGATCCGTTTGAGCCAGAAATGGTGCTGGTGCAGAGCACCGGTATGGCGCAGTGGCTACAAATGTCCCTTTCGCAGAAGTTTGGCATTGCGGCGAATATCGATTTTCCGCTGCCCGCGAGCTTTATCTGGGAGATGTTTGTACGCGTCCTGCCGGATATTCCTGAGCAGAGTGCCTTCAACAAAC
Source organism: Enterobacter sp. DSM 30060 (assembly GCF_013375955.1). Taxonomy (NCBI): domain Bacteria; kingdom Pseudomonadati; phylum Pseudomonadota; class Gammaproteobacteria; order Enterobacterales; family Enterobacteriaceae; genus Enterobacter; species Enterobacter sp. DSM 30060. The sequence continues at coordinate 749,071 of NZ_CP056118.1, read as the reverse complement.
AAAGCATGGCCTGGAAACTGATGACGCTGCTGCCGGACATGCTGGAGCATGATGAGTTCGCCATGCTGCGCCACTATCTGAATGACGACACCGACAAGCGCAAACTTTTTCAGCTGGCCTCACGCACTGCTGACCTCTATGACCAGTATCTGGTTTACCGCGCAGAATGGCTGATTCGCTGGGAAGCGGGAGAATTAGTCGATGGGTTACCGGAAGCGCAAATCTGGCAGGCGCCGCTCTGGAAAGCGCTGGTCGAGCATACCGGGCAGCTCGGTCAGCCTAAATGGCACCGTGCTAACTTGTACGATCGCTTTATCTCAATACTCGAGAACACTGCAGAACGGCCAGCCCGTTTGCCGTCACGCGTGTTCATTTGCGGTATCTCCGCGCTGCCGCCTGTCTACCTGAACGCGCTAAAAGCGCTCGGTAAGCACATTGATATCCATATCCTCTTTACCAACCCATGTCGGCACTATTGGGGAGATATTCAGGATCCGCGCTGGCTTTCACGGCTGGTCACCCGCCAGCGTAAACGCCTCTTTGAGGAACGCGCCGTGCCGCTGTTTAAAGACAGTGAAAACGCGGCGCAGCTTTTCGATGAAGAGGGGATTCAGAACCTGCCGAACCCGCTACTTGCCTCGTGGGGCAAGCTGGGGCGCGACTATATTTATCTGCTTTCAGATATCACCTCCTCGGGAGAGGGGGACGTGGACGCGTTTGCGGATATTACGCCGGACAGCCTGCTGCACAATATTCAGCTTGATATTCTGGATTTAGAAAACCGTGCCGTGGCCGGGATCACTGCCGAGGAGTTTGCGCGAAGCGATAAGAAGCGAAAACTGGATCCTGACGATCGCAGTATCGCGATCCACGTTTGCCACAGCCCACAGCGTGAAGTTGAAATTCTTCATGACCGCCTGTTGGCCATGTTGCAGGACGACCCAACCCTGACACCCCGCGATATCGTGGTGATGGTGGCGGATATCGACAGCTACAGCCCGTTTATTCAGGCTGTATTTGGCAGCGCAACGGGCGACCGCTATCTTCCCTACGCGATCTCTGACCGCCGTGCTCGTCAGTCACACCCGGCGCTACAGGCCTTTATCAGCCTGCTTTCGCTGCCTGATAGCCGGTTTATCTCTGAGGATGTGCTGGCATTACTGGATGTGCCTGTTCTGGCCGCACGCTTCAGCATTAACGAAGAGGGCTTGCGCTACCTGCGCCAGTGGGTCAACGAATCCGGCGTCCGCTGGGGAATCGACGATGATAACGTCCAGGAGTTTGAGCTGCCCGCGACTGGCCAGCATACCTGGCAGTTTGGCCTGACGCGTATGCTGCTGGGGTATGCGATGGAGAGCATCCACGGCGAATGGAATGACGTGCTGCCGTACGATGAGTCCAGTGGGTTAATTGCGGAACTGGTTGGTCACTTAGCCTCGCTGCTGATGCAGCTCAACCGCTGGCGCCGTGCATTGATGCAGCCCCGTCCACTCGAAGAGTGGCTGCCGATTTGCCGCGAAATGCTAAATGACTTCTTCCTGCCGGACAGCGAAACGGAAGCCGCCATGGCGCTTATCGAGAAGCAGTGGCAGGCCATCGTTGATGAGGGGGTTAATTCGCACTATCACGAGGCGGTTCCCCTTTCGCTTCTGCGTGATGAGCTGACGCAACGTCTCGATCAGGAGCGCATCAGCCAGCGCTTCCTTGCTGGGCCGGTGAATATCTGCACCCTGATGCCGATGCGTTCAATCCCGTTCAAAGTAGTCTGTCTGCTTGGCATGAACGACGGTATTTATCCACGTGCGCTGCCACCCCTGGGCTTTGATCTCATGAGCGCACAGCCGAAGCGGGGCGACCGCAGCCGCCGCGATGATGACCGTTATCTCTTCCTTGAGGCGCTGATGTCTGCGCAAAGCAGGCTTTATATCAGCTATATCGGCCGTTCAATTCAGGACAACAGCGAGCGTTTCCCGTCCGTGCTGGTGCAGGAGCTGGTGGACTACATCGGGCAGAGTCACTATCTGCCGGGCGATGAGGCCTGTAACTGCGACGAAAGCGAACGTCGGGTGAAAGCGCATATTACCTGTCACCATAGCCGTATGCCGTTTGATCCTGTCAATTACGTTCCTGATGAACTGCAAAGCTACGCCCGCGAGTGGCTTCCCGCTGCGAAGAACGCGGGCACACCGCAAACCGATTTCATTCAGGCGCTCGAACCGCGCGCCATAGACACCCTTACGTTTGAGCAGCTGCAGCGCTTTTGGGCCCATCCGGTTCGGGCTTTTTTCCAGCAACGCTTGCAGGTGAACTTCCGCTCGGAAGAGAGCGAAATCCCTGATGCGGAACCGTTTATTCTTGATGGACTGGAGCGTTTTAAGCTTAATTCCCAGCTTTTGAATGCGCTGGTTGACGAAGAAGACGCCAGTAAACTGTTCCGACGTTACAGGGCGTCGGGATTACTGCCGTATGGTGCGTTCGGCGAAATCGTCTGGGATGCCCAGTGTGAGGAGATGCAAGCGCTTGCTGACCGGGTTATCGCGTGTCGGCAACCGGCGAGCAGCATTGAAATTGATCTCGATTGTAACGGTATGCACCTCAGCGGCTGGCTCACGCACGTGCAGTCTGACGGGCTGCTGCGCTGGCGCCCATCTATGATCAGCGTTTCACATGGCCTGCAACTCTGGCTCGAACATCTTGTCTACAGTGCGAGTGGTCACGAAGGTGAAAGCCGGTTGTTTGTACGTAAGGACGGCGAGTGGCGCTTCCCGCCGATGGAGCCTGAGCAGGCGTTGACGTATCTGTCGCTTTATATTGAAGGTTATCGTCAGGGCATGAACAAGCCTCTGCTTTTGCTGCCTGAAAGTGGGGGGGCATGGATAAAAGCCTGTTACGACGCGCAGAATGATGCCATGTTAACGGATGAGGCTTCGCTCCAGAAAGCGCGCAGCAAGTTTTTGCAGGCCTACGAAGGGAACATGATGGTACGTGGCGAGGGCGACGATGTCTGGTATCAACGTTTATGGCGAACGCTGGAGCCAGAATATTTCGACATTATCACGGAAGAGGCGCAACGCTACCTGTTACCGTTGTTCAAATTTAAGCAGTCCTGAGTGCTGTATAAAAATTGCACAGCACGGGGTGTTCATTTATGATGCACCTCTTATCACGGACTGATGTACCCAGAGAAAGAGATGCTGGCGTGTCCAGCACGCACGTTGTTAATGATGTAGCCGTGATAAAGAGGTCGTAATGCCAGGCAGCACCTTGTTCAAAGCGTTTGTTTTGTTTATCGCCCTTTGGGCTCCCGTCACTCAGGCCGATTCCGGTTGGCAACCTGTCCAGGAAACAATCCGTAAGAGCGATAAGGACACCCGTCAGTATCAGGCGATTCGTCTTGATAACGGGATGACCGTGCTGCTGGTTTCCGATCCTCAGGCGGTTAAATCGCTCTCCGCACTGGTTGTGCCGGTCGGATCGCTGGAAGATCCTGACGCCCATCCGGGACTGGCGCACTACCTTGAGCACATGACGCTGATGGGGTCTAAAAAATACCCACAGCCTGACAGCCTGTCCGAATTTCTGAAAATGCATGGCGGCAGCCACAACGCCAGCACTGCGCCGTATCGTACCGCGTTTTACCTGGAAGTGGAAAATGATGCGCTTGACGGGGCGGTGGACCGTCTGGCGGATGCCATAGCCGCACCGCTGCTGGATAAAAAATATGCTGACCGGGAACGCAACGCCGTAAACGCCGAACTGACGATGGCGCGCACGCGAGACGGTATGCGCATGGCGCAGGTTAGCGCTGAAACCATCAATCCGGCGCACCCGGGTTCGCGCTTCTCAGGCGGCAACCTTGAAACGCTGAGCGACAAGCCGGGTAGCCCGGTGCTCGATGCGCTGCATGCGTTTCGTGAAAAATACTATTCCGCCAATCTGATGAAAGCGGTTATCTACAGCAATAAACCGTTGCCGACGCTGGCAAACATGGCTGCGCAGACCTATGGCAGGGTGCCAAATAAAAATATCGATCTGCCGCAGATTAACGTGCCGGTTGTCACGGACGCGCAAAAAGGCATTGTTATTCACTATGTGCCGGCCTTGCCGCGCAAGGTGTTACGCGTTGAATTCCGTATTGATAACAACACGGCGCAGTTCCGCAGCAAAACCGACGAGCTGGTGACTTATCTTATCGGTAACCGCAGCCCGGGTACGCTCTCCGACTGGCTGCAAAAGCAGGGGCTGGTGGAAGGTATTCGCGCTGACTCCGATCCCGTCGTAAACGGGAATAGCGGCGTGCTGGCCATCTCCGCGACGCTGACCGATAAAGGGCTGGCTCACCGTGACGACGTCGTTGCGGCCATTTTCAGTTATCTCTCTCTGCTGCGCGACAAAGGCGTCGATAAACGCTACTTCGACGAGCTGGCGCACGTGCTGGATCTCGATTTCCGCTATCCCTCTATTACGCGTGATATGGACTACGTCGAGTGGCTGGCAGATACCATGATCCGCGTGCCGGTGGAACATACGCTGGATGCGGTAAATATTGCCGATCAGTATGACGCCGGGGCGCTCAAAGCGCGTCTGGCGATGATGACTCCGCAGAATGCCCGCGTCTGGTATATCAGCCCGAACGAACCGCATAACAAAATGGCCTACTTCGTTGATGCCCCGTATCAGGTTGAAAAAATCAGCGAACAGACCTTCGCGGGCTGGCAGAAAAAGGCGGGGGAAATTGCGCTGAAGTTACCGGAGCTTAACCCCTACATCCCGGACGATTTCTCGCTGATCAAACCCGCAAAGGCCTATCCGCATCCGGAGCTGATTGTTGATGAGCCGACGCTGCGCGTGGTCTACACCCCAAGCCGCTATTTCGGCGACGAGCCAAAAGCGGATGTCAGCGTAGTGCTGCGTAATCCTAAAGCAATGGACAGCGCCAGAAACCAGGTGCTGTTTGCGCTTAACGATTATCTGGCCGGTATTGCCCTCGATCAGCTCAGCAACCAGGCTGCCGTTGGCGGTATCAGTTTCTCCACCAATGCCAATAACGGTCTGATGGTGAATGCCAACGGCTATACCCAGCGTTTGCCGCAGCTGTTCCAGGCGCTGCTGGACGGTTATTTCAGCTATACGCCTACGGAAGAACAGCTCGAGCAGGCTAAGTCCTGGTATGCCCAGATGATGGATTCTGCCGAGAAGGGTAAAGCCTACGATCAGGCGATTATGCCAGCACAGATGTTGTCCCAAATTCCTTATTTCCAGCGCGAAGATCGCCGCGCGTTATTGCCCTCAGTCACCTTAAAAGAGGTGCTGGCTTACCGTGATTCGCTGAAAACCAATACTCGTCCGGAGTTCCTGGTTGTAGGGAACATGAGCGAAGATCAGGCTAAAACGCTGGCACAAAACGTGCGTGCGCAACTGGGTTCAAAAGGCGATGAGTGGTGCCGTAACCAGGATGTGCTGGTAGAGAAAAAGCAGAATGCGATCTTCGAAAAAGCGGGAAGCAGCACGGATTCCGCGCTGGCCGCGGTGTTTGTCCCTGTCGGATATGACGAATTTACCAGCTCTGCCCAGAGTGCGGTGCTCGGTCAAATTATTCAGCCGTGGTTTTACAACCAGCTGCGCACCGAAGAGCAGCTGGGTTATGCGGTATTCGCTTTCTCGATGAATGTGGGCCGTCAGTGGGGGTTGGGCTTCCTTCTGCAAAGCAGCGACAAACAACCTGCTTACCTGTGGCAACGTTATCAGGCATTCTTCCCGCAGGCGGAAGCAAAACTGCGCGCCATGAAGCCGGAAGAGTTTGCCCAGATCCAGCAGGCGGTTATCGCCCAGGTGATGCAACCGCCGCAGACGCTGGGTGAAGAGGCCTCGCAGCTGAGCAAAGATTTTGATCGCGGTAATATGAAATTTGATTCGCGTGATAAAATAGTGGCCGAAATAAAACAGCTGACGCCACAAAAAGTTGCCGATTTCTTCCATCAGGCGGTAGTTAAACCGCAGGGTATGGCCATCCTGTCTCAGGTTTCTGGCAGCCAGAACGGGAAAACGGACTACGTAAAATCAAAAGAGTGGACCGTCTGGAAGAGCGTCAGCGCGCTGCAACAAACTATGCCCTGGAGTAAGAAAGAATGACCCATACCGCTGAGCCGCTTGATCCCCTAAGTTTACCTCTACAGGGTGAGCGACTGATTGAAGCCTCAGCGGGAACGGGAAAAACCTATACCATCGCCGCGCTCTATCTGCGTCTGCTGTTGGGGCTCGGCGGCAACGCCGCTTTTTCGCGCCCGTTAAGCGTGGAAGAGCTGCTGGTGGTAACCTTCACCGAAGCGGCCACTGCCGAGCTGCGTGGCCGTATTCGCAGCAACATTCATGAGCTGCGCATCGCCTGTCTGCGTCAGACGACGGATAACCCCCTCTACGCGTGCCTGCTGGACGAGATTGCGGATAAGCAACAGGCTGCGCAATGGCTGCTGCTGGCCGAACGGCAAATGGATGAAGCGTCCGTCTTCACCATTCACGGTTTTTGTCAGCGCATGCTGAGCCTGAATGCGTTTGAATCCGGCATGCTCTTTGAGCAGCAGCTTATTGAAGATGAATTCGAGCTTCGCTATCAGGCCTGTGCGGATTTCTGGCGTCGTCACTGTTATCCGTTGCAGCGCGACATTGCTGAAGCGGTTCACGCCCTGTGGAAAGGTCCGGAAGAGCTTCTTCGCGCCATCGACCGTTACCTGCAAGGCGAAGCGCCGGTCATTAAATCTCCTCCGCCTGCCGATGAAACGCTGGCCTCGCGCCATGAAAAGATCGTCGCCAAAATTACCGCGCTTAAGCAGAAGTGGAATGAGTCGGTTGGTGAAATTGATGCAATCATCGAAAACTCAGGCATCGACAGACGCAAGTTCAACCGTGGGAACCAGGGGAAGTGGATCGAAAAGATCAGCGCCTGGGCCCAGGAGGAGACGCGGGGTTACCAGCTTCCGGACGCACTGGAAAAATTTTCGCAGCGCTTTTTGACCGAGCGAACCAAAGCCGACGGTATTGTGCCTGAGCATCCCCTGTTTGTGGCGATTGAAGCGTTGCTTGCGGAGCCATTAACGCTCAATGACCTGATGATCACCCGCGCCATGACGGAGATCCGCCAGGCAGTCGCGCGCGAAAAACGTCGCCGGGGCGAGCTGGGGTTTGATGACATGCTGAGCCGCCTGGACGAAGCCCTGTCCAGCGAGAATGGTGAAGCGCTCGCCAGCGCGATCCGTACCCGTTTTCCGGTGGCGATGATTGACGAATTTCAGGACACCGACCCCCAGCAGTACCGCATTTTTCGCCGCATCTGGCGACAGCAGCCCGACACTGCCCTGCTGCTGATAGGCGACCCTAAACAGGCCATTTACGCCTTCCGTGGGGCAGATATCTTCACCTATATGAAAGCCCGTAGTGAGGTGGTCGCGCATTACACGTTAGATACCAACTGGCGCTCCGCTCCGGGGATGGTTGAGAGCGTCAATGCGCTGTTCAGCCGTATGGAGACGGCGTTTATGTTCAATGAAATCCCTTTCCTGCCGGTGAAATCCGCCCCAAAAAACGCATCCCTGCGCTTCGAAGTCAGCGGTGCGGTACAACCCGCCATGACCTTCTGGCTGCTTGAGGGGGAAGGCTATGGCGTTGCCGATTATCAGGCGGCGATGGCCCAGCACTGCGCCGCGCAAATCCGTGACTGGCTAAGCGCAGGCGCGCGCGGCGAGGCACTACTGTGGAAGGGGGAACAGGCATATCCTGTAAAGGCCTCTGATATTACCGTGCTGGTGCGCAGTCGTCAGGAAGCGGCGTTAATCCGCGATGCGCTAACGTTGCTGGATATTCCGTCAGTGTATCTCTCTAACCGCGACAGCGTGTTCGACACGCTGGAAGCCCAGGAAATGCTCTGGTTGCTTCAGGCGGTGCTGGCGCCGGAGCGCGAAAATACGCTTCGAAGCGCGCTGGCCAGTTCTATGCTGGGGTTGAACGCACGGGATATTGATGAACTCAACCATGACGAAAACGCATGGGATGCGGTGGTAGAAGAGTTTGTCCATTACCGTGAACGCTGGCAAAAGCGCGGCGTCATGGCGATGCTGCGCGAGCTGATGACACGGCGTCAGATTGCCGAAAATATGCTGGCGACATCCGGCGGTGAAAGGCGTCTGACCGATATTTTACACATCAGCGAACTGTTACAGGAAGCGGGTACCCAGCTTGAAAGTGAACATGCCCTTGTGCGTTGGCTGGCGCAGCAAATCGCGGATCCAAACAGTAACTCTTCAAGCCAGCAGATGCGTCTTGAGAGCGATAAGCATCTGGTGCAAATCGTCACCATTCACAAATCCAAAGGTCTCGAATATCCGCTGGTCTGGCTGCCTTTCATCGCGAACTACCGGGTTCAGGATCAGGCCTTTTACCATGACCGCGAGACTTTCGATGCGGTGCTCGATCTCAGCAAGGCGGAGACCAGCGTTGAACTGGCAGAAGCGGAGCGTCTGGCGGAGGATTTGCGCCTGCTTTACGTGGCGCTGACCCGTTCTGTCTGGCATTGCAGCCTGGGCGTCGCCCCGGTTTTCCGCCGTCGCGGGGAGAAAACAGGGGAAAGCGATTTCCATTTAAGCGCGTTAGGGCGGCTTATTCAGCGTGGCGAGCCGAAAGATGCGGCGGGGTTGCGCCTCTGCATTGAGTCGCTCTGCGGTGACGATATCGCGCTGCATATCCCGTCTCTGCCAGACAATAGCCGCTGGCAAATGGCGCAAGAGCCCGCGACCGATCTTAATGCGCGCCAGATCACGCGGGTGCTTGCCGACGACTGGCGCGTCACCAGCTATTCTGGCCTGCAACAGCATGGGCAAAGTATTGCGCTGGATCTCATGCCGAAGCTGGACGTGGATGCCGCAGGGGTGGGTGATATTCCGGTTGAACCGACGTTAACTCCGCATCAGTTCCCACGCGGCGCGTCTCCGGGCACCTTTTTGCACAGCCTCTTTGAAGAGCTTGATTTTACTCAGCCTGTCAGTGAGGAGTGGGTGCTGAAGATGCTACAGAGCGGGGGCTATGACGCGCACTGGCAGCCCGTTCTCACTGACTGGATCAACGCCATTTTGCAGGCACCGCTGACTGAGCAGGGCTTCGCTCTTCGTCAGCTAACGGCCAGAAATAAGCAGGTTGAGATGGAGTTTTATCTGCCTGTCGCAGGCCCGCTTAAGGCCGACGCGCTCGATGCGCTTATCCGTCAGTACGATCCGCTCTCAGCCGGTTGCCCGCCGCTGAACTTCCGTCAAGTGCAGGGCATGCTGAAAGGCTTTATCGACCTGGTTTTCCGTCACGAAGGACGGTACTACCTGCTGGATTACAAATCGAACTGGCTGGGCGAGAACAGCGAAGCCTATACCCAGCAGGCGATGGCGGCAGCCATGCAAATGCATCGCTACGATCTGCAATATCAGCTCTACACGCTAGCGCTGCACCGCTATTTGCGCCACCGTATTGCGGATTACCGCTACGACGATCATTTTGGTGGCGTCATCTACCTCTTCTTGCGCGGGGTCGACGCTGCCGATCCGCGCTCCGGGATCTTCAGCACCCGTCCGGATGCGGAATTGATTAATAAAATGGATAACCTGTTTGCAGCAAACACGGAGGAGATGGCATGACGATGCAGGACTTATTGCTGGAAGCGGTAGAGCAACGCGTGCTGCGTCAGCTGGATGTGCAGTTTGCCATGATGATTGCCGCTGACCAGCCCGCCGTGATGCTTGCCGCTGCCCTATTGAGTAAAGACGCCGGAGAGGGGCATGTGTGTCTGCCGCTCTCGCGTCTGGTTGTTGACGAGAAAATGTCGCCTGTCCTCCAGTCCTGCTTTGCGCTGCTGGGGGAGAGGGTGGACTGGCAGAAAATTTTGCGCGAATCGTCGGCCGTCGGGCCGGGAGAAAACCAGGCGCCGCTGATCCTGACGGGGGAGCGCTTATATCTGAACCGTCTGTGGCGAAACGAACTGACGGTAGCGCGTTTCTTTAGTGAGACCAACGCGCCGCTTCCCTGCGACGAAGCGCAGCTTCGCCAGACACTGGACAGGCTGTTTGACTCCGGTGAGCCTACAGACTGGCAGAAAGTGGCGGCGGCCGTCGCCCTGACGCGGCGGATTTCGGTGATTTCAGGTGGCCCGGGGACCGGGAAAACCACGACCGTCGCAAAGCTGCTGGCAGCCCTGATCCAGCTATCAGGCGAGCAGCGATGTCGTATTCGTCTGGCGGCGCCCACCGGGAAAGCAGCGGCGCGACTGACCGAATCACTGGGCGGTGCGATGCAACAGCTGCCGCTCACTCAGGAGCAGCTTGCGCTTTTCCCGGGTGAAGCGAGTACCCTGCACCGTCTGCTCGGCGCGCAGCCGGGTAGCCAGCGGCTGCGCTACCATGCGGGTAATCCGCTGCATCTGGACGTGCTGGTGGTGGATGAAGCCTCCATGATTGACCTGACCATGATGTCGCGCCTGATCGATGCTCTGCCGCCGCATGCGCGCGTGGTTTTCCTGGGCGATCGCGACCAGCTCGCCTCCGTGGAAGCCGGGGCGGTACTGGGGGATATATGTACCTACGCCAGCTACGGTTATACCGCCGCGCGGGCGCAGGAGCTTGCCCGCCTGACCGGCTGCTCGCTTGAACCCGATCACTCGCCGGTCGCAGGCGCACTGCGTGACAGCCTGTGCCTGCTGCAAAAAAGCTACCGTTTCGGTAGCGACTCCGGCATCGGCCAGCTGGCTGCGGCGGTCAACCGTGGCGATCGGCATGCCACGCGCACGGTGTTTGACGGCTCTTTCACTGACATTGAAAAGAAATCGCTGCAAAGCGGGGAAGAGTATCAGGCTATGCTTGAGGAGGCTCTCCAGGGATACCAGCGTTTTCTGAGCTGCGTGCAGCAGCGCAGTCAGCCCGGGCAGGTCATTGCCGCATTTGGCGAATACCAGCTTCTGTGCGCATTGCGGGAAGGGCCGTTCGGCGTTGCGGGCCTGAACGACAGGCTGGAGCAGCTGCTCGTGCAGAAACGCAAAATTAACCGTCAGCAGCATTCGCGATGGTATGAAGGCCGGCCAGTGATGATCTCCCGCAACGACAGTACGCTGGGGCTGTTCAACGGGGATATCGGTATTGCGCTCGATCGCGGTAACGGTTTGCGCGTCTGGTTCCAGCTACCGGACGGCAGCGTGAAGTCCGTCCAGCCCAGCCGTCTGCCAGAGCATGAAACGGCATGGGCGATGACGGTACACAAGTCTCAGGGCTCAGAGTTCAACCATGCGGCGCTGATCCTGCCGACACAGCTTTCGCCGGTCGTAACCCGTGAGTTGGTCTACACCGCCGTTACCCGTGCGCGCCAGCGTCTGTCGCTGTATGCGGATGAACGCGTGCTGGGACAGGCGATTGCCACTCGCACCGAGCGCAGAAGCGGATTAAGCGCGATTTTTGAATCTGTCTGAGTAATCACCCTCTCCGACAGGAGAGGGTGATTGTTATCCCAGGTCCGCCATTAACACCTTCGAGCGGCGCTGGTAGTTGTACATCTCTTTCTTACTTTCCGGCAGAGAATCAATATCCACCGGCGTGAAGCCGCGCTCCTGGAACCAGTGAATGCTGCGCGTGGTGAGCACGAACAGCTTGCTCAGACCCATCTGGCGCGCCTGTGCCGCCACGCGTTCAAGCAGCAGTTCCCCCCGCGAGGAGCTACGGTAATCCGGGTGCACGGCAACGCACGCCATTTCGCCAATCTGCTCTTCCGGGAACGGATAAAGCGCCGCACAGGCAATGGTCAGGTTATCTCGCTGGATGATGGTGAACTTGTCGATCTCCATCTCCAGCTGCTCGCGGGAGCGGCGAACCAGAATGCCCTGTTGTTCCAGCGGACGGATCAGCTCCAGAATGCCGCCGATGTCATTGATGGTAGCACGGCGGATCTGCTCGGCGCTCTCCATTACGATCTGCGTACCGATCCCGTCCCGGGAGAACAGTTCCTGCAACAGCGCGCCGTCTTCCTGATAGCTGATCAGGTGGCTGCGGCGTACCCCGCTGCGGCACGCTTTGACGGCGCCGCGCAGAAAACGCACGGTACCGGAATAGTAATCGCCTTGTGCTTCCAGCGCTTCGACGCGCGCCTGGGCTTCATTCGGAAAAAGTTCTGGCACAATCACGCCCTCATCGTTCACGACACCCTGTGAGGAGCAAAAGCCGATCATTTTTTCCGCTTTCAGCTTGATGGCCAGCTGGGTGGCAATCTCTTCCGAGGTCAGATTAAAACTTTCACCCGTTACGGAAACGGCAACGGGTCCCATCAGGACGATCGCGCCATTGTCTAACTGGCGGTGAATGGCTTCTTCATCAATGCGCCGGATGCGGCCGCTGTGGCAGTAATCCACGCCATCGTCCACGCCGAGCGGCTGAGCGATGATAAAGTTGCCGCTCACCACGTTGATGTGCGCGCCCTGCAGCGGCGTATTACTCAGGCTCATCGACAGGCGGGCGGTGATATCGAGCTGCAACAGACCCGCCGCCTGTTTGACCAGTTCGAGGGTTTTCGCATCCGTCACGCGGGTATGTTTGTGGTAGATCGGCTCATGGTGATGGGCGGCCAGGTTGGCTTCGATTTGCGGACGTGCGCCATACACCACCACCAGACGGATGCCGAGGCTGTGCAGCAGGCCGATATCATTGACGATACTGGAAAAGTTCTCATGCTCAATGGCTTCGCCGCCAAGCATGATGACAAAGGTTTTCCCCCGATGGGTGTTGATATAGGGAACAGAATGGCGGAATCCCTGGACCAGTTCGGTTCTGCGTTCCTTAACCATGACACAACCCTTAATGAATGTTTATTCGTTATTTATGTATTTTTATTCGATTGTGGCCGCGTGTGCAAGCCAAAATTTTCTGCGATCCACAGAAAATAATAAGTAATCCGTGCGTTAACGTATGATTGTTTACCCTTTTATAGATGACAGTTTATGCGTCATTCGTTAAAGTTTTCGGTCAATTTGGGCGTTTTGTTCATCAATCAGATTTCTTGCTCGGGAGAAGCATGTCGGGATCCAATTCAGCAATAAGCCGCCGCCGCCTGTTAAAAGGGGCCGGGGCGATGTGGTTGCTTAGCGTCAGCCAGGTGGGTCTTGCCGCCACAAGCCAGGTAGTCGCGGTGCGCGTCTGGCCGTCGTCGACCTATACGCGCGTGACGGTCGAGTCCAACCGCGTGCTGAAATACAAACAATTTGCCCTCAGCAATCCTGAACGTGTGGTGGTTGATCTCGAAGGTGTGAATCTCAACTCCGTGCTTAAAGGCATGGCGGCGCAGATCCGTGGCGACGATCCTTTTATCAAATCGGCGCGCGTCGGGCAGTTCGATCCGCAAACCGTGCGCATGGTGTTTGAGCTGAAGCAGAACGTGAAACCGCAGCTCTTTGCCCTTGCGCCTGTTGCCGCCTTTAAGGAGCGCCTGGTAATGGATCTCTATCCGGCGAATGCAACGGATATTCAGGATCCGCTCCTGGCGTTACTTGAAGATTACAACAAAGGCGATCTCCAGCGGCAGGTCCCACCTGCGCAAAGTGGTCCTAAGCCGGGCAGGGCGGGGCGCGATCGTCCGATTGTGATCATGCTCGATCCTGGCCACGGCGGAGAAGATTCCGGCGCCGTTGGGAAATATCACACCCGTGAAAAAGATGTGGTGCTGCAAATTGCCCGTCGTCTGAAGGCGTTAATCGACAAAGAGGGCAATATGCGCGCCTACATGACGCGCAACGAAGATGTCTTTATCCCGCTGAAGGTCCGCGTGGCGAAAGCGCAGAAGCAGCGCGCGGATCTGTTTGTCTCTATTCATGCGGATGCCTTCACCAGCCGCCAGCCGAGCGGATCGTCGGTGTTTGCCCTGTCAACGAAAGGGGCGACCAGTACCGCCGCGAGATACCTGGCGGACACGCAGAACGCCTCGGATTTAATCGGTGGCGTGAGCAAAAGCGGGGATCGTTACGTCGACCATACGCTGTTTGATATGGTGCAGTCGCTGACCATTACCGACAGTCTGAAGTTTGGTAAAGCGGTGCTGGGCAAACTGGGCCGGGTCAACAAGCTGCACAAAAACAGCGTCGAGCAGGCCGGATTTGCGGTACTGAAAGCGCCAGATATTCCGTCCATTCTGGTCGAAACCGCGTTTATCAGTAACGTGCAAGAGGAACGCAAGCTCAAGACGGCTAAATTCCAGCAGGAAGTGGCGGAGTCGATTCTGGCGGGTATTCGGGCCTATTTCTCAGACGGGGAAACGCTGGCGCGGCGGGGATAGGGTATTACGCCGGGTATCTCGCCCGGCACTTTCACAAACGGCAGATACAAAAAAACACCCTTAAGGGTGTTTATTGTTTTAAGAAGTGTTGGTTGCGGGGGCCGGATTTGAACCGACGACCTTCGGGTTATGAGCCCGACGAGCTACCAGGCTGCTCCACCCCGCGTCCGTCTTTCTACACTTGTAGAAACTTACTTCTTCAAATTTGATTGGTTGCGGGGGCCGGATTTGAACCGACGACCTTCGGGTTATGAGCCCGACGAGCTACCAGGCTGCTCCACCCCGCGTCCGTCTTTCTACAGTCGTAGAAGATACTTCATCAAATTTTAATTGGTTGCGGGGGCCGGATTTGAACCGACGACCTTCGGGTTATGAGCCCGACGAGCTACCAGGCTGCTCCACCCCGCGTCCGTGGAAGCGCACTATACTCGGATAGGTTTGTGATGCAACCCCTTTTTCGCATAATTCATTATTTTGTATGCAAAATGAACGGGAATAGCCACTTTGGACTATTTTTTGTCCAGAATTTGCCAAAGGGAAGGCGATCGCATTTCATTACCACGGTGGGTTTGTTATCTTCATCACGCGGAATTGGGCAACTAAAAGACGAGATATAATGAAAGGACGTTGGGTGAAGTATCTGATGACAGGCGCAATGGTAGCGATTCTTGCGGCCTGCTCTTCCAAACCGACCGATCGCGGTCAACAGTATAAAGACGGGAAGTTATCCCAGCCTTTCTCTTTAGTTAACCAGCCAGATGCCGTGGGTGCTCCAATCAATGCCGGGGATTTCTCCGAGCAGGTATACCAGATCCGCAAAGCGTCGCCGCGCCTGTATGGCTCACAGAACAACGTTTATAGTGCAGTGCAGGACTGGCTGCGCGCTGGCGGTGATACGCGCAATATGCGCCAGTTTGGTATCGATGCGTGGCAGATGGAAGGGGCAGATAACTACGGTAACGTTCAGTTTACCGGCTACTACACCCCGGTTGTCCAGGCACGACACACGCGTCAGGGCGAATTCCAGTATCCGATTTACCGCATGCCGCCAAAACGCGGTCGTCTCCCGTCCCGCGCTGAAATCTATGCCGGTGCGCTTAGCGAAAATTACGTGCTGGCCTACAGCAACTCGCTGATGGATAACTTCATCATGGACGTGCAGGGCAGCGGCTATATTGATTTTGGCGACGGCTCGCCGCTGAACTTCTTTAGCTATGCCGGGAAAAACGGCCATGCCTATCGCAGCATCGGTAAGGTGCTCATCGACCGTGGTGAAGTGAAACGAGAAGATATGTCGATGCAGGCGATCCGCGAGTGGGGCGAAAAACACAGCGAAGCGGAAGTGCGTGAGCTGCTTGAGCAGAATCCATCGTTTGTCTTCTTCAAACCGCAGAACTTTGCGCCGGTGAAAGGGGCGAGCGCCGTCCCGCTGATTGGCCGCGCTTCTGTGGCATCGGATCGTTCGATTATCCCGGCGGGTACCACGCTGCTGGCGGAAGTTCCTCTCCTCGACAACAACGGCAAATTCAACGGCAAGTATGAATTACGCCTGATGGTGGCGCTGGACGTGGGCGGGGCGATTAAAGGCCAGCACTTCGACATTTATCAGGGCATCGGTCCGGATGCCGGCCACCGTGCAGGCTGGTATAACCACTACGGGCGCGTGTGGGTGCTGAAGACAGCGCCGGGTACCGGGAACGTATTTAGCGGCTGAGTGTGGTATTCTGAGCGCAAGACGGATTACGGTTCAGGGTGAGGAATACCTCACCCTTTTTACATCTGAGGTTTTATGTCTGTGGTAATCAGCGATGCCTGGCGCCAGCGTTTCGGCGGCACGGCACGGTTATACGGTGAAAAAGCCCTGCAACTGTTCGCGGATGCGCATGTCTGCGTGGTGGGCATTGGTGGCGTGGGTTCGTGGGCGGCAGAAGCGCTGGCGAGAACCGGCATTGGCGCAATTACGTTGATTGATATGGATGACGTCTGCGTCACTAACACTAACCGTCAGATCCACGCCCTGCGTGATAACGTCGGTCTGGCGAAGTCCGAGGTGATGGCGGAGCGTATTCGTCTCATCAACCCGGAGTGCCGCGTAACGGTGATTGACGACTTTGTGACGGCAGATAACGTCGCGGAGTACATGAGCAAAGGCTACAGCTATGTGATTGACGCCATCGACAGCGTGCGGCCAAAAGCGGCGCTGATCGCTTACTGTCGTCGTTACAAGGTGCCGCTGGTGACAACGGGCGGCGCGGGTGGACAAATTGATCCGACGCAGATCCAGGTGGCAGATCTGGCGAAAACCATTCAGGATCCACTGGCTGCTAAGCTGCGCGAGCGCTTAAAAAGCGACTTCAACGTGGTGAAGAACAGTAAAGGCAAGCTGGGCGTGGACTGTGTGTTCTCGACAGAAGCGCTGGTTTATCCGCAGGCGGATGGTTCGGTCTGTGCAATGAAAAGCACAGCGGAAGGGCCAAAGCGGATGGATTGTGCCTCAGGGTTTGGAGCGGCCACCATGGTGACCGCCTCCTTCGGCTTTGTGGCGGTCTCTCACGCCCTGAAGAAGATGATGGCGAAGGCGGAACGTCAGGCCTGAGCCTGACGGGCGGCATCCAGCACCGCGTCGTTTAGCGCAATCAGTCCCTGACCGCGCGAGGCGCTAAGCTGCGTGCGAAGTCCCAGCTCATCAAACAGCGCCAGCGGAGAATGCGCCAGCAGCTCTGCGGCGCTTTTCCCTTCGATTGCGGTCAACAGCACCGCCAGCAGACCGCGAACAATGCGTCCCTCGCTGTCGCCGAAGAAATGCAGTTTCTCACCGGATATGCTAAACCCAAGCCAGACGCGGTTCTCGCAGCCAGCTATCTCCTTCGCCTGTGATTTCAGTTCGTCTGACAGCGTGGGCAACTGTTTGCCCAGCAGGATCAGCTGACGATATTTATCTTCCCACTGCGTGAGCGGGACGAAGGTCTGTTTTAACGTCTCTTCAGTGATAACGGTGCCGAACGGATGCCCGGCTAAGGCTGAACTTGTCATTAATCCACCAGTAATTCCAGGGCGCGGTCGACGGCGGAAACCAGCGCGTCGACGTCACTTTTTGTGTTGTACGGTGCAAACGAGGCGCGCAGGGTACCGCTCACCCCCATGGCCGCCAGCAGCGGCTGGGCGCAGTGCTGTCCTGCGCGCAGGGCAATGCCGTATCCGGCAAGCAGCGTCACCATGTCGCTATGGTGTACGCCCGCAAAATCAAAGGCGAGCAGGCTGGAGTCCTGGACGCGGAACGAGCGAAACCCGGGGCGTTTCTTAAGCTCTTCTTCTGCCAGCGTCGCCAGGCCCCGGCTCCAGCTTTCAGCCTGAGCCACGTCCGTATCTGCGAGAAATTCGAGCGCTGCGCTCAGACCGATAACCCCTGCCACGTTCGGCGTACCGGCTTCCAGGCGGTAAGGCACATCCTGCGTTTTGAAACCGTCGAAGGTGACTTCGGTAATCATCTTGCCGCCGCCGAGCCACGGCGTCATCCGGGCCAGCAGTTCAGGTTTGCCGTACAGCGCGCCGATACCGGTTGGCCCGTACAATTTATGCCCTGAGAAGGCATAGAAGTCGATATCCAGCGCCTGAACGTCAGCCGGAAAATGCACCACACCCTGCGCGCCGTCGACCATTACCACCACGCCGCTGGCATGGGCAATCTCAATGGCGCGCGCCAGATCCGGACAGCCGCCGGTGACGTTGGACATCTGCCCCAGCGCCAGAATACGGCTGCGCGGCGTAATCAGCTCAGGCAGACGCGCCACGTCAGGCAGGAAGTCTGTACCCAACGGGAGTTTTACAACCCGTGCCCCGGTTTGTTCGGCCACCATCAGCCAGGGCACCAGGTTGGCGTGGTGTTCCGCCTCGCTGACGATGATCTCATCCCCGGGCTGCAACAGCGGACGCGCGTAACATTGCGCCACCATGTTAATGGCCTCGGTAGTGCCCCGCGTCCAGACGATGTTCTTACCGCTGTCAGCATTGGTCAGGCGCGCGACCTGATCCCGTGCGGCTTCGTATTGCGCCGTTAAGCGCTGCGCGTCGGCATACTGGCTGCGATGCACGTTCCCGGCGCTCAGGCTGTAAAACTGGCGGGTTGCCTCAATCACCGCTTGCGGCTTAAGGGCCGTGGCGGCGCTATCAAGATAAATGCCGGCATCGGCCAGCGCAGGAAACTGTGCGCGAAACTGCGCAGGACTGAAAGCGTTCATGGAATTCCTCATATCGATTCTACGATCGTCGCGCAAATTCATCGGCAGGGCAAGGAAGTTGATATCTATCAGATTTGTCTGCTTATCCTGGCGAGTCTGAAAAAGCAGGTTATGCTAAATAGTGTTAGGCGGATGTTTTAGCCTGTTATAAATCGAGGTTTGAATAGCATTAATTGCTAAAGGAGAATAATCATGAAAAAGACAGCTGCAATCATTTCTGCCTGTGCGTTGACCTTTGCCCTGAGCGCATGTTCTGGTAATAACTACGTAATGCATACCAACGATGGTCGATCTATCGTCTCTGAAGGGAAACCGACAACCGATAATGATACCGGGATGATTTCATACAAAGATGCTAACGGGAACAAACAGCAGATCAATCGCAGTGACGTGAAAGAGATGAAGGAAATCGAGCATTAACAGTTAGATAAGCGAAAAAAAAGCACCGCAAGTTGGCGGTGCTACATTAATCACTATGGACAGACAGGGTAAATGTACAGGAAGTGAAAAATTGGTAGCGTTGCTACCGTGGTCTGAATCGCAGACCAATTGCAAACACAACAACACAACATCACAACCGTAAGCCAAAAGCCCTTCAGAACACGCATTCCAAAAAAAGCTTTTCGTTCCGGCTCAGGAAGTGCCGCCACTATAGGTATTTGCTGGTAGTTCCTCAACGGACAAATTATAATGGCTCAGATAAAAAAAACTAATAGGTTAAACGTTGTTTCCTATATGTTAAATCTCGTTAACGTCTAAGCCAGATAACCATGTCCAAGCGATTGCCACCCCTAAATGCATTACGTGTTTTTGATGCAGCAGCACGCCACCTCAGCTTCACCCGCGCAGCCGATGAGCTTTTTGTGACACAGGCCGCAGTAAGTCATCAAATCAAGTCTCTGGAGGATTTTCTGGGGCTTAAGCTGTTCCGTCGACGCAACCGTTCGTTGCTGTTGACCGAAGAAGGGCAGAGCTATTTTCAGGATATTAAAGAGATTTTCTCCCAGCTGACGGAAGCCACCCGTAAGCTTCAGGCACGGAGCGCAAAAGGCGCCCTGACTGTGAGTTTATTGCCCAGTTTTGCCATTCAGTGGCTGGTGCCGCGACTCTCAAGCTTTAACTCAACTTATCCGGGAATCGATGTCCGAATCCAGGCGGTGGACCGTCAGGAAGACAAGCTTGCAGACGATGTGGATGTCGCGATTTTTTACGGTCGTGGTAACTGGCCGGGCTTGCGTGTTGAAAAATTATACGCAGAATATCTGCTGCCGGTCTGTTCACCGCTGCTGCTGACGGGGGAGAAAGCGCTCAAAACGCCCGCCGATCTGGCGCAACACACGCTTTTGCACGATGCGTCGCGTCGCGACTGGCAAACTTATACCCGCCAGTTAGGTCTTAATCATATAAACGTGCAGCAGGGGCCCATTTTTAGCCACAGCGCGATGGTGTTACAGGCTGCCATTCACGGGCAGGGCGTGGCATTAGCGAATAACGTCATGGCGCAGTCCGAAATTGAGGCAGGCCGTCTGGTTTGCCCATTTAACGACGTACTGGTCAGCAAGAATGCATTTTATCTGGTTTGTCATGACAGTCAGGCAGAACTGGGTAAAATAGCCGCTTTCCGGCAGTGGATACTGGCGAAAGCGGCAAGCGAGCAAGAAAAATTCCGCTTCAGGTATGAACAATAACGTTTGTGTGCCGGGCACGCATTAATTCAGGACTTAAATATGACCAGCCGATTCATGCTGATTTTCGCCGCGGTGAGTGGCTTTATTTTTGTAGCTCTGGGCGCGTTTGGCGCGCATGTCTTAAGCAAGTCTTTGGGCGTTGTGGAGATGGGCTGGATCCAGACCGGCCTTGAATATCAGGCGTTCCACACGCTGGCAATTTTTGGGCTGGCGGTGGCGATGCAGCGCCGTATCAGCATTTGGTTTTACTGGAGCAGCGTCTTTCTGGCGCTGGGTACCGTACTGTTCAGCGGCAGTCTCTACTGTCTGGCGCTGTCGCATTTACGCCTGTGGGCGTTTGTTACACCTGTCGGCGGCGTCAGCTTCCTGGCGGGTTGGGTTTTAATGTTTATCGGAGCTATCCGTCTGAAACGCAAGGGCGTTGTTCATGAATAAGGTTGTTTTATATTGTCGCCCGGGGTTTGAGAAAGAGTGCGCCGCGGAAATCACCGATAAAGCGGCGAAGCGTGAAGTCTTCGGATTCGCTCGCGTCAAAGAGAACGCGGGCTATGTGGTATTTGAATGCTATCAGCCTGATGATGCCGACAAGCTGGCGCGCGAACTGCCGTTCAGCTCGCTGATTTTCGCCCGTCAGATGTTTGTCGCGGGCGAACTGCTGAAAGATCTTCCGCCGGAAGATCGCATCACGCCGATTGTTGGCCTGTTGCAGGGCGTGGTGGAGAAGGGCGGCGATTTGCGCGTGGAAGTGGCTGACACCAATGAAAGCAAAGAGCTGATGAAGTTCTGCCGTAAGTTTACCGTGCCGCTCCGCGCGGCACTGCGTGATGCGGGAGTGCTGACAAACTACGAAACGCCAAAGCGTCCAGTCGTGCATATCTTCTTTATTGCGCCAGGATGTTGCTACACCGGCTACTCGTATACCACCAATAACTCGCCGTTCTTTATGGGGATCCCGCGTCTGCGCTTCCCGTCAGACGCGCCGAGCCGTTCAACCCTGAAGCTGGAAGAGGCGTTCCACGTCTTTATCCCGGCGGACGAGTGGGACGAACGTCTGGCAAACGGCATGTATGCCGTCGATCTTGGCGCGTGCCCCGGCGGCTGGACCTATCAGCTGGTGAAACGCAACATGTGGGTTTCGTCTGTGGATAACGGCCCGATGGCGCAAAGCCTGATGGACACCGGGCAGGTCACCTGGCTGCGTGAAGATGGTTTCCGCTACCGTCCTACCCGTAACAACATCTCCTGGATGGTGTGCGACATGGTAGAAAAACCGGCGAAAGTCGCGGCGCTGATGGCCTCCTGGCTGGTGAACGGCTGGTGTCGTGAGACGATTTTCAACCTCAAGCTGCCGATGAAAAAGCGTTACGAAGAGGTGTCGCAGAACCTGGCTTATATTCAGCAGCAACTGGACGAACACGGGATTAACGCGGAAATCCAGGCGCGTCAGCTGTATCACGACCGTGAAGAAGTGACGGTGCATATCCGTCGCTGGTGGGCGGCCGTGGGTGGGCGTCGCGACGAGCGATAACGTTTGTAACGCCCGGTGGCGCTGCGCTTACCGGGCCTACAAAATCGTGTAGTTGTTTTAACGTTCTAACCTTAACTGCTGTAAATTCCCGTCCAGCTGTAAATCCGTCTGTAGCGTTGCGATTTCCCGGCAGATAAACGCCATCTCTTTATTCGCCTCCAGCTTCTTGCGCCATTTTTCCGGCACTTCCTCAAGCCTTGCGTAAATCCCTTCCAGATTCTGAAACTCCGTCAGCAGCTGTGCGGCACTTTTGGGTCCAATACCGGCGACACCCGGCACTCTGGAGCTGCTGATCCCCGCCAGCCCCCAGTAATCCGGCAATTGCTCAGGCGATACGCCAAACTCGCTGGCAATAAATGGCGCGTCCAGCCAGCGTTTCTGGAAGTAGTCGCGGATGCGGACCGTTGGAGAGAGCAGCTGGCAGTAGCCTTTGTCGGTTGAAACGATAGTCGCCTGATGCCCGGCGCTCGCGACTTTAACCGCCAGCGTTGCGGCTAAATCGTCAGCCTCATTACCGTGTGCGCCCCAGCACGGAACGCCGCGCTGTTCAAAGGCCGTGCGTATAACGGGCATTTCGGCGTGCAGATCGTCCGGCATCGGCGCACGCCCGGCTTTGTAGTCCGGCAGGCGCTGGTGCCGCCAGCCGGTATTGCGTGCTTCATCGTCGAATACGGCAACAGCGTGGGTGGGTTCGCTATGGCGAATGAGCTGCTCCAGCGCGTGTAAACAGGTGTCCTTGCAGGGGGTGCCCTGTACCGCGTGAATACGGCGAATCAGGTTAAGTGCATCGACGATAAGCAAATGAACGGCCACAGATAATCTCCCTTCTGTCTAATGGGGGAAGGGTAACACTGAGCGCAGCATGAAACTATGAACGGTGGGGAAAACAGGAAGAAGCCTCGCAAAACGAGGCTTCCTGAGAGGCTTAATCGCAGGTAACGATCTTCATCGCCAGGCCACCGCGGGAGGTTTCGCGGTATTTGGCGTTCATATCTTTACCGGTTTCGTACATGGTTTCGATAACCTTGTCGAGACACACGCGCGGTTCACTGGTGCGGCGCAGCGCCATACGGGCCGCGTTCACCGCTTTCACAGAGGCGATGGCGTTACGCTCAATGCATGGCACCTGGACCTGTCCGCCGACCGGATCGCAGGTCAGCCCCAGGTTATGTTCCATGCCGATTTCCGCCGCAATACAAACCTGCGCAGGACTTGCGCCAAGCAGTTCGGCCAGACCCGCCGCCGCCATAGAGCAGGCTACGCCCACTTCACCCTGACAGCCCACTTCCGCGCCGGAAATCGAGGCGTTCATCTTGTACAGTGAGCCAATCGCACTGGCGACCAGCATATACCGCGCGAGTGAGTTTGCATTCACTTCACGGATAAACTTGTCGTAATACGCCAGGACCGCCGGAACAATGCCGCACGCCCCGTTGGTTGGCGCGGTGACGACGCGGCCACCCGCGGCGTTCTCTTCGTTCACCGCCAGCGCGAACATGTTGATCCAGTCGACAACGGCCATCGGGTCGGTGGTGGTTTTGTCGGTGCTGACCAGCATGCGGCGCAGCGCAGCCGCACGACGTGGAACACGCAGTTTCCCCGGCAGCACGCCTTCGGTGGTGATCCCGCGCTCAATGCCGCTGCGCATCACTTCCCAGACGTTTGCGAAGTGCTGTTCCAGCTCCTCTTTGCTGTGCAGGGCCAGCTCATTTTTCATCATCAGGCCGGAGAGAGATAGGCCTGTCTCCTGGCAGTGACGCTGTAAATCGGCCGCGTTTTTGTACGGGTACGGCACCTCAACGGCGGAGCCGTTGGTTTGACCAAAATGGTCTTCGTCGACGATAAACCCGCCGCCGATGGAGTAATACGTCTGGCTGTAAACCGCTTTATCGCCGACCAGCGCGGTAATGCGCATGCCGTTTTCGTGCAGCGACAGGTTATCCGCATGGAAATTCATGCAGTGGTCAACCGGAAATTCAACCTCATGCTCGCCGTTGGCCAGCAGCAAACGACCATGGGTGTTCACGTCCTGGATAAAGCCAGGAATGGAGTCAATATCAACGGTATCCGGCAGGTTACCCGCCAGCCCCATGATAATGGCAATATCGGTATGGTGGCCTTTACCGGTCAGGGAAAGGGAACCGTATACATCGACAACCACGCGGGTGATGTCGTGCAAAATGCCGCGTGCAATCAAGTCATCCGTGAATTGTTTACCGGCTTTCATTGGTCCGACGGTGTGAGAGCTGGAAGGACCAATACCGATTTTGAAGATATCGAATACGCTAATCATGATGCGTCCATTGCTTCAGTCAGAGGGGAGGAGTGCGCCATCCGAAGACGGCGCAGGAGGTATTAGCTGAACAGCGAGTAGAAAATAGCGGAGATGGCAATCAGACCCATCACAACAACGAACACGTTGCTGATATGGCCGCTGTATTTACGCATCGCTGGCACTTTCTGAATCGCGTACATCGGCATCAGGAACAGAATCATCGCGATAATCGGGCCGCCCAGGGTTTCAATCATGCCCAGAATGCTTGGGTTCAGGGTGGCTACCGCCCAGGTGGTCACCAGCATGAACAGCGCGGTGATTTTGTTCAGACGGTTGATTTCAATGCTCTTGCCTTTACCGCGCAGAGATTTAATCACCATACCGTTGAAGCCTTCACGTGCGCCCAGGTAGTGGCCCAGGAAGGATTTGGTGATGGCGATAATCGCGATGATCGGTGCCATCCACGCAATCAGCGGTGCGTTAAAGTGGTTTGCCAGATAGGACAGAATAGAGATGTTCTGCTCTTTCGCCGCCGCCAGATCCGCCGGGGAAAGGCTCAGCACGCAGCTGAACACGAAGAACATAACTGTCAGTACCATCATGATGTGTGCGCGAGCCAGGATGCTGGAGCACTTCTTCTCTGCACCATTGCCGTACTCTTCACGCTTCGCCACCGCGAAGGAGGAGATGATTGGCGAGTGGTTGAAGGAGAACACCATTACCGGGATCGCCAGCCACAGGGTCAGTAGCAGGCCGTTACCGGTTGCGGATGCGCTGCTCAGAGACAGAGTTTCCAGCGCAGCGCCGTTCCACTGTGGGATCAGGTACAGCGCCAGCACCATCAGGGCTGCAACAAACGGGAATACCAGCACGCTCATCGCTTTGACAATCATCTGCTCGCCAAAGCGCACGATGGTCATCATACTGACGATCAGGATCAGGGACAGGATCGCACGCGGCGGCGGGGTCATCTGCAGCTGGTGCATCATGAAGCTTTCAACGGTGTTGGTGATAGCGACGCTATACACCAGCAGAATCGGGTAAATCGCGAAGAAGTAGAGCAGGGTAATCAGCTTACCTGCGCCGACGCCGAAGTGTTCTTCAACGACTTCAGTAATGTCTTCGCCCGGGTTTTTACCGGACAGCACGAAGCGGGTCAGGCCGCGGTGTGCAAAGAAGGTCATCGGAAAGGCGATGATGGCCATGATGATCAGCGGGATCAGACCGCCGACACCTGCGTTGATAGGAAGGAACAGTACACCAGCGCCGATTGCCGTGCCGTACAGGCCAAGCATCCACATGGTATCCGTTTTGCGCCAACCGCTTCGGGATTCAATCGAAGCAACGGTGCTGGTTTGAGTGGTTTCCATCTGTATCTCCTGGAGGAAGCAAATTGTCAGGTTTTTAGTCAAATCCGATGAAAAAGTGCCTGACGGTAATATGAAATTCGTTCAGTGACGGTTTTTTAATAATTTTTGCCCGTAACTATTGGCGGGCGGAAAGATACATTCTCGTTATGAATCTATCAGTGATCGCGATCCCAAATGCAATAATCCACTTATGATGTGGGCATATTTAGACCATTTATCTGTTAAAAAAACATCAAAGAGGATTTACGGGCGCGAAGGCTACCATTAACGACATGTTTTCGAAAAGGCTGACCCGCGAGATAGGTGTCTTTCGCTGTAAAGAAATAGGATTTTAGGATTTTCTGGCAGGTAATTTCGATTAAGGCTGATTATTTACGGTTTCAAAAACGAGGTAATCGTTTGCGCGGGCACCAGATTTGTTAATAACATTGAAGATCGCTATGAATTACATCACTAATAAAAAAGCCGGATGACAATCCGGCTTGAGAGGAGGGAAAGGACGCTTTATTTGATGATTTCGTAACAGGGAATATAGGCAGAACCCGGAAGTTTCATGCGGTGCTGAGCCACAAAGCCCTGCAGCATGTCATCCATGCGGCGCATCATCTCCGGGTCACCGTGGATTTTATACGGCCCGAACTCCTCAATCGCGCGGATCCCCACCTCCTTCACGTTCCCCGCCACGATGCCAGAGAAGGCGCGACGCAGGTCAGCTGCCAGTACTTCCACCGGCTGATCCGGATAGAGTTTGAGGTTCGCCATGTTCTCATGCGACGGCTCGAAGGGGATCTGGAGATCCGGTGCGATACGGATGGACCAGTTAAAGCTGTAGGCATCCCCGGTATCACGACGGTTCTCTTTCACCAGCGGCATCGCTTTTTTCATCTGACGGGCCACTTCTGCGGCATCGTCAATAATAATGCGGTAGTGACGGCGCGCGTCTTCCCCCAGCGTATGCACGATAAACTCGTCCAGCACGCGGAAGTAGTCGGCGCTCTCTTTCGGGCCGGTCAGGATCAGCGGCAGAACCTGATTTTTGTTGGCCGGGTTCATCAGGATCCCGAGCAGATAAAGCAGTTCTTCCGCCGTACCTACGCCGCCTGGGAAGATGATAATGCCGTGCGCGATACGGACAAACGCCTCAAGACGTTTTTCGATATCCGGCATAATAATCAGTTCGTTAACTAGCGGGTTAGGCGGCTCAGCGGCGATGATCGACGGCTCGGTCATGCCGATAAAACGGCCTTCTTTATAGCGTTGCTGCGCGTGTCCTACTGCCGCGCCTTTCATCGGCGCTTCCATCGCGCCAGGACCGCAGCCGGTACAGATGTTCAGCTCGCGCAGGCCGAGCTGATTACCCACGCGGCGGGCGTACAGGTATTCGGTTTCGTTAATGGAGTGACCACCCCAGCAGACGACCATGTTCGGCGCTTCGCCAACGTGCAGGGCGCGGGCGTTACGCAGAATGGAGAAAACCAGGTTGGTGATATGAACGGAGCTTTCCAGATCGAGATGCTGGAAACGACCGGCGTTGCTGATCTGTCCGTTAACAAACAGGATGTCGCGCAGCACGGCAAAAAGGTTGGCCTGAAGTGAGCGAATAATACGCCCATCGACAAACGCCTCTTCCGGCGGGTTGATCACTTCCAGCTTCACCCCGCGCTCGCGGCGCAGCACATTGATATCAAAACTTTCGAAGCGGGACAGCAGCTCTTTACTGTTGTCGGTCAGGCTTCCGGAGTTCAGTACAGCAAGTGAACAGTTACGAAACAGTTGATACAGGTCGCTACTGGCGGTGCGTTTAAGCATGTCCACTTCCAGTTGCGACAACATATCCATAGAGCCAAGCGGGCTAATATGTGTAATCAAGTGAGCTCCTTATGGGACGATTATCGTCTTTCCCTGTTGATTACAATAGCCCTGGCTTATGACGTTTCACAACACTTCGGGCGGAATACCGCCCGCATATTGTGAAAATATTTATCTTACTGGCGCACCAGCCGTCCGGTGGCAGGCACAAAATCGGTATTGGTGCGCCATGGGTTAATGTCCAGGCCGCCGCGACGGGTATAGCGGGCATAAACGCTCAGCTTTTCGGGCTGGCAGAAACGCTGGATGTCATTGAAGATGCGTTCCACGCACTGCTCGTGGAATTCGTTGTGATGACGGAATGACACCAGGTAACGAAGCAGCTTTTCCCGGTCAATCTGCGGGCCGCGATACTGGATCTGTACCGAGCCCCAGTCCGGCTGATGGGTGATAAGGCAGTTGGATTTCAGCAGATGGCTTACCAGCGTTTCGTCGACCACTTTTCCGCCCGCCGCGTTTTCCAGATAGTCGGTGCTAAATTCGTAGCTCTCCACATCAATGTCCTGATCGTCGATGCAGGTGCCGTGGAAATGGGCGATGGGCTGACCTTCCAGCTCATGCAGACGGTATAACGAGACGGTTACGTTCCCCTGCGCGCACGCGCTTAAATCACGTTCAAGCGTCTGTTGTACCTCGTCCCAGCTGTTAAATTTGGTCTGGTTAAAGCTGTTGAGATAGAGCTTAAAGCTCTTGGATTCAACCAGGTTTACGCTGGCGTAATCCAGCTCGACATGGCCCACGGCCACCTGCGGCAGACCGCGCGCATTCAGCCAGGAGAGTTCGTACAGCGTCCAGATGTCGCCGCCGACGAACGGCAGCGCGTCGGCATGAAGGCCAAGCGGATCGCGGTTCAGGCTGCGCGGCACACCCTGAAGCAGGCTTGCGTCGTAGGTGTCGCGGTAATCGGTCGATTTACCCAGCGTTAAGCCCGTTAACGCCTGATGATTTTCGTAAGACATGTTTCATAGCCACTTTACAGGTACACTTAGGGGCTGAGTTTATCCTGTCTTACAAGAAGAGAGAAATCGGTGGATATCGAAACTGCAAATGCCCTGACGTCCTTCACGACCCGCTATTGCGATGCCTGGCATGAAAAGCGGGGGACGTGGCCGCAAAGTACTGACTTATATGGCGTGCCGTCACCGTGCATTATCGCTTCGCAGGATGATTACGTTATCTGGCAACCGAAACCGTTCACGGGCGAGCAGAATGTAAATGCGGTTGAACGCGCAATGGACATTGTGATACAACCTGCGCTTCATGCAATTTATACCACGCAGTTTGCCGGGGATATGACTGCATGTTTTGCAGGACAGCCGCTGACGCTGCTGCAAACCTGGAGCGAAGACGATCTTCAACGCGTTCAGGAAAACCTCATTGGTCACCTGGTCACGCAAAAACGCCTTAAGCTCTCCCCGACTCTCTTTATTGCGACGCTCGACAGTGAACTGGACGTCATTTCAGTCTGCAACCTGTCTGGCGAGGTCATTAAAGAGACGCTCGGCACCCGCAATCGCGACGTTCTCGCGCCTTCTCTTGCGGATTTTCTTACCCGACTTGAGCCGCTTCTGTAATCCATGATGCTACTGGACGTGTGAGAGATCTCTTACACGCACTGTGAGACATCGCCGAAACAATTAGCATTGTCTTAGGGATTTCAGATTAATATCAACTTCCCTTTCAACGGGTTAGCGATTTCCTGAAACGATTATCCCCGTTTCGCCAGGCTTACCTTGCTTACAGGGTGGGTTGTAAGACGAGGCAGAATAGCGGATTCTATCTGTGTCGACAGGATGCCGACGCGAGAAACGAACATCAGGATGATGGCGTTTCTCACCAGGAACACGTCAGGACGACGCCGCAGGAAGGCTTCAGGATGAAGCAAAGTGGATCACGCAGGATGCGTAAGGGACACCTCCAGGAAGGAGAACGTGAGCCGGTCAGGATGGTCGGTGGGTCAGGATGGCCAGGACGTTTCAGGACGAAACCTACACGTCAGGATGATGTGAGCAGGAAGCAAAAGGTAAAGGGATGACCAGGCCTTCGGGCATCAGGAAAAGTTGTCACGGATGAGCAGGGAGCACGTATTGTAGCTGGAATGCTGCGAAACGAACCGGGAGCACTGTTTTTACAGTGCTCCCTTTTTTTATTTCTGTCTTCCGCAATGCTATGCTTCGCGCCATTCCGTTTTTCAGTTGAGGTTACTATGACGCATCACGATAGCGTTCGTGCGCAGTTGCACGCCATCGAAGCCCTTATGCGCCAGCATCAGCTGTGGCAGGAAAGTGCGCCGCAGCCAGACGCGTTCGCCAGCACCCAGCCGTTTTGTCTGGATACGCTGTCTCCATTCGAATGGCTCCAGTGGGTATTAATTCCGCGCATGCACGCGCTGCTGGAAGGGGGACACGCGTTGCCCCAGCCGTTTGCCGTCTCTCCCTATTACGAAATGGCGCTGGAGGCGACTCACCCGGCGCGCGACGTTATGTTGGTTGAGCTGGAAAAGCTGGATACGCTTTTCGCCGGTGACGATGCATGACGCTTGAGATCCTGTATCAGGATGAGTGGCTGGTGGCGGTGAATAAACCGTCCGGCTGGCTGGTACACCGAAGCTGGCTCGATCGCGATGAGAAAGTGGTTGTTATGCAAACCGTGCGCGACCAAATCGGTCAGCACGTCTTTACTGCCCACCGTCTGGATCGGCCAACCTCTGGCGTTCTGCTGATGGGGCTTTCCAGTGAGGCCGGGCGCCTGCTGTCGCAGCAGTTTGAACAGCACCAGATCCAGAAGCGCTACCACGCCATTGTGCGCGGCTGGCTGACGGATTCCGCCACGCTGGATTATCCGCTAGTGGAGGAACTGGATAAAATCGCCGATAAATTTGCCCGCGAAGATAAAGGTCCGCAGCCTGCGGTGACCGACTATCGCGGTATGGCGACCACAGAACTGCCGGTGGCGACCAGCAAATTTCCCACTACGCGATACAGTCTGGTTGAGCTTTTGCCCAAAACCGGGCGCAAGCACCAGCTTCGCCGCCACCTTGCACATCTGCGCCACCCAATTATCGGCGACAGCAAGCACGGCGATCTGCGGCAGAACCGCAGCGCGGCAGAGCACTTTGGCTGTAACCGACTGATGCTGCACGCCAGCGAGCTAAGCCTGACGCACCCGTTTACCGGCGAACCGCTGACTATTCGCGCGGGGCTGGACGAGGTCTGGATGCAGGCGGTGTCACAGTTTGGCTGGCTGGGACAACTCCCCGAAAATGAAAGGGTTGAGTTTGCCGCAGGCAACGTTCAGGATGAACAGCAAGCGCAATAATTACGGGAGCAAAGCATGGCTGAAGTAGGTATTTTTGTCGGCACGATGTACGGCAACTCGCTGCTGGTTGCGGAGGAAGCAGAAGCAATCCTCGTCAATCAGGGCCATAAAGCAACGGTCTATGAAGACCCGGAGCTGGCGGACTGGGAAAAGTATAAAGATAAATACATTCTGGTGGTGACCTCCACCACCGGGCAGGGCGATCTCCCGGACAGCATCGTCCCGCTTTTCCAGGGCATTAAAGACCAGCTTGGCTATCAGCCAGATGTTCACTATGGCATCATCGCCCTCGGCGATAGCTCTTACGCCAATTTCTGCGGCGGCGGTAAGAAGTTCGACGCGCTGTTGCAGGAACAGCACGCTCAGCGGGTCGGCGAGATGTTACTGATTGATGCTGGCGAGCACCCCGAACCGGAAAGCGAGTCAAATCCCTGGGTTGAACATTGGGCCACGCTCCTGAACTAACCCTGTACTATACGAGCTGTAGGCCGGGTAGGGCGTAGCCGCCACCCGGCAACGAAGCTGCACCATATCCTCAATTCCGTGAAGTATCTTCCACCACTTTGGGCTTATGCCCCAATCCACGTTCCCCACGCCCGTCAATGTTGTGTTTCTGCACGGTGAGAGAACCGGTCACTCCTTCATATACTTTTCCCGTCACTATAAAACGGCTTCGGGCCGTACCAAAACCAAACACAAATCTCTCATTCTGATTACCCTACAGGTGCTGTACAGAATGAACCAGGCGAAAGCTATGTTTCAGGAGTGCAACAATGAGTACATTAAGCCACGCGGCGAGCAGCGCTGAGAAGCGCACCAACGCCCGATACTGGATAGTGGTGATGCTGTTTATCGTCACCTCTTTCAACTACGGCGACCGTGCCACGTTATCCATTGCCGGCTCTGAGATGGCAAAGGACATCGGACTTGATCCGGTGGGTATGGGTTATGTTTTCTCCGCATTTTCATGGGCCTACGTAATCGGCCAAATCCCTGGCGGCTGGCTGCTGGACCGCTTTGGCTCAAAACGGGTCTATTTCTGGTCCATTTTCATCTGGTCGATGTTTACCCTGTTACAGGGCTTCGTGGATATCTTCAGCGGCTTCGGCATTATCATTGCGCTCTTTACCCTCCGCTTCCTGGTGGGTTTAGCGGAAGCGCCATCTTTCCCGGGCAACAGCCGCATTGTGGCCGCCTGGTTCCCGGCGCAGGAGAGGGGAACGGCGGTAGCAATCTTTAACTCGGCGCAATACTTTGCGACGGTTATTTTCGCGCCAATTATGGGCTGGCTGACGCACGAAGTGGGCTGGTCGCACGTCTTCTTCTTCATGGGCGGGCTGGGGATCGTCATCAGCTTTATCTGGCTGAAAGTGATCCACGAACCAAACCAGCATCCGGGCGTGAACAAGAAAGAGCTGGACTACATTGCTGAAGGCGGGGCGCTGATCAACATGGATCAGAAAACCCAGAAAGCAAAAGTCCCGTTCAGCCAGAAATGGGGGCAGATCAAACAGCTCGTCGGCTCACGGATGATGATCGGTATCTATCTCGGCCAGTACTGCATTAACGCCTTAACCTACTTCTTCATCACCTGGTTCCCGGTTTACCTGGTGCAGGCGCGCGGGATGTCGATTCTGAAGGCGGGTTTTGTCGCCTCCGTGCCAGCCATCTGCGGCTTCGTGGGCGGGGTGCTCGGCGGGGTCATCTCCGACTGGCTGATGCGTCGCACCGGTTCGCTGAATATTGCGCGTAAAACGCCAATCGTGCTCGGCATGCTGCTCTCCATGACCATGGTGTTCTGTAACTACGTCAGCGCGGAGTGGATGATTATCGGCTTTATGGCGATGGCCTTCTTCGGTAAAGGCATCGGCGCGCTGGGCTGGGCGGTGATGGCAGATACCGCGCCGAAAGAGATCAGCGGCCTGAGCGGCGGTCTGTTCAACATGTTTGGCAACATTTCCGGCATTGTCACCCCAATCGCTATCGGTTACATCGTCGGCACCACCGGCTCCTTCAATGGTGCGCTGATTTATGTAGGCGTCCATGCGCTGGTGGCGGTACTCAGTTACCTGGTGCTGGTGGGGGACATCAAACGAATCGAACTGAAACCTGTTGGGGAGCGCGGATGATGACAACGCAATCAAGCCCGATCGTGACGGAGATGAAAGTCATCCCGGTGGCGGGTCAGGACAGCATGCTGCTCAACATTGGCGGCGCGCATAACGCCTGGTTCACCCGCAACATCGTGGTGCTGACCGACAGCGCAGGGAATACCGGCGTCGGGGAAGCGCCTGGCGGAGAGGTGATTTACCAGACGCTGGTCGACGCCATCCCGCAGGTGGTTGGGCAGGAGGTCGCCCGCCTGAACAAGGTGGTTCAGCGGGTGCATAAGGGCAACCAGTCGGCTGATTTTGATACCTTCGGCAAAGGCGCCTGGACGTTTGAACTGCGCGTTAACGCGGTGGCGGCGCTGGAGGCGGCTCTCCTTGATTTACTGGGCAAGGCGCTGAATGTGCCGGTCTGCGAACTGCTGGGGCCAGGCAAACAGCGTGATGCAGTAACGGTGCTAGGCTATCTGTTCTACGTTGGCGACCGGACGAAAACCGATCTGCCGTATCTGGAGCGCTCGCCGGGCAGCCACGAGTGGTATCACCTGCGTCATCAGGAAGCGCTCTCTGGCGAGGCGGTGGTACGCCTGGCAGAGGCGGCGCAGGATCGCTACGGCTTTAAAGACTTCAAGCTGAAAGGCGGCGTTCTGCCGGGCGAACAGGAGATTGACAGCGTGCGCGCGTTGAAAAAACGCTTCCCGGAGGCACGCATCACCGTCGATCCGAACGGCGCCTGGCGGCTGGATGAAGCTATCGCGCTGTGCAAAGGACTGGGCGACGTGCTGACCTACGCGGAAGATCCGTGCGGCGCCGAGCAGGGCTTTTCTGGTCGCGAGGTGATGGCCGAATTCCGCCGCGCTACCGGGCTGCCGGTTGCGACCAACATGATCGCCACTAACTGGCGCGAAATGGGCCACGCGGTGATGCTGAATGCGGTGGACATACCGCTGGCTGATCCGCACTTCTGGACCCTTTCCGGCGCGGTGCGCGTGGCGCAGCTGTGCGATGACTGGGGGCTCACCTGGGGCTGCCACTCCAATAACCATTTCGACATTTCGCTGGCGATGTTTACCCACGTTGGCGCGGCGGCGCCGGGTAACCCGACCGCCATCGATACGCACTGGATCTGGCAGGAAGGCGAAGCGCGCCTGACCAAAAATCCACTTGAAATCAAAAACGGCACCATTGCCGTACCGGATGCGCCGGGGCTGGGCGTGGAGCTTGACTGGGATCAGATCCACAAGGCGCATGAAGCGTATAAAAAACTGCCGGGCGGCGCGCGCAACGACGCAGGCCCGATGCAGTACCTTATCCCCGGCTGGACATTTGACCGTAAGCGCCCTGTATTTGGACGTCACTGATAAAAGGATCGAACGATGAGCACATTTTCTACCCCTGTAGTCACCTCCATGCAGATCATTCCTGTCGCGGGACATGACAGCATGCTGATGAACCTGAGCGGCGCCCATGCGCCGTTCTTCACCCGTAATATTGTGGTGATCAAGGACAACTCAGGGCATACCGGTGTCGGTGAAATCCCGGGCGGGGAGAAGATCCGTAAAACGCTGGAGGACGCCATTCCGCTGGTGGTAGGTAAAACGCTGGGCGAGTACAAAAATGTGCTGACCAGCGTGCGTACGACCTTTGCCGATCGTGATGCGGGTGGCCGTGGTCTGCAAACGTTTGATCTGCGTACCACTATCCATGTGGTCACGGGCATTGAAGCTGCGATGCTGGATCTGCTAGGCCAGCATCTGGGCGTCAATGTCGCCTCCCTGCTGGGCGACGGCCAACAGCGCAGCGAAGTGGAAATGCTCGGCTACCTGTTCTTTATCGGCAACCGCAAACTCACCCCGCTGGCGTACCAGAGCCAGCCGGACGAAAAATGCGACTGGTATCGTGTGCGTCACGATGAAGCGATGACCCCGGATGCGGTGGTGCGCCTGGCTGAAGCCGCGTATGAAAAATATGGCTTTAATGACTTCAAGCTGAAAGGCGGCGTACTGGCGGGTGAAGAAGAAGCTGAGGCGATTGCCGCGCTGGCGAAGCGCTTCCCGCAGGCGCGCGTCACGCTGGATCCGAACGGTGCCTGGTCGCTTGAAGAGGCGATCAAAATTGGTAAGCAGCTCAAAGGCGTGCTGGCCTACGCGGAAGATCCGTGCGGCGCAGAGCAGGGGTTCTCTGGACGTGAAGTGATGGCGGAGTTCCGTCGCGCCACCGGGCTGCCAACCGCCACCAACATGATCGCGACCGACTGGCGCCAGATGGGGCACACGCTCTCGCTGCAATCGGTGGATATTCCGCTGGCAGACCCGCACTTCTGGACGATGCAGGGCTCGGTTCGCGTGGCGCAGATGTGCCATGAGTTCGGCCTGACCTGGGGCTCGCACTCCAACAACCACTTCGACATCTCGCTGGCGATGTTCACCCACGTAGCGGCTGCTGCGCCGGGCAACATTACCGCTATCGACACCCACTGGATCTGGCAGGAGGGCAATCAGCGCCTGACTAAACAGCCGTTTGAGATCAAGGGGGGATGGTGCAGGTTCCAGCTACGCCGGGGCTGGGCGTTGAACTGGATATGGATCAGGTCATGAAAGCGCACGAGCTTTACCAGAAACACGGGCTGGGCGCACGTGATGATGCGCTGGCGATGCAGTACCTGATCCCAGAGTGGTCATTCGACAATAAACGTCCGTGCATGGTACGATAAGCCAACTGGGACCGCTCCCATGAGCGGTCCCTTACGTGGTGTATGCTTAACGTAACTAACATGCGTAAGGATGGCTTATGAAAATTGTTATCGCTCCGGACTCGTATAAGGAAAGCTTGAGCGCGCTGGAGGTGGCGACAGCGATAGAGATCGGTTTTCGCGAAATTTTCCCCTCAGCGGAGTACGTCAAATTACCGGTTGCCGATGGTGGCGAAGGGACGGTGGAAGCTATGGTTGCAGCCACCCATGGGCGTCTTGTCCATGTTCCCGTTACCGGGCCTTTGGGAGAACGCGTGGAAGGGTTTTTCGGGTTATCCGGAGACGGGAAAAGCGCGTTTATCGAGATGGCGGCCGCGAGCGGTCTGGAGCTTGTTGCTCCTGCAAAGCGTAACCCGTTAATCACCACCTCGTGGGGGACCGGGGAACTGATCCGTCATGCGCTGGATGCGGGCGTTAAGCATATCATTATTGGCATTGGAGGCAGCGCGACCAATGACGGTGGCGCAGGCATGGTGCAGGCGCTGGGCGTAAAACTGCTGGATGCGAAAGCACAGCCCGTTGGGCCGGGCGGCGGCGAACTGGCAAGCCTTGCGCATATCGATCTTAGTGGGCTGGATGAGCGGCTGGCAGACTGTCGAATTGAAGTGGCCTGCGATGTGACCAACCCCCTGATCGGCGAGACTGGCGCTTCTGCGGTATTCGGTCCGCAGAAAGGGGCGACGCCGGAGATGGTCAGGACGCTGGACAACGCGCTTGCGCATTACGCAAACATTATCGCCAGGGATCTGGACATTGACGTCTTAAACCTGGCGGGGGGCGGAGCAGCTGGCGGAATGGGGGCGGCGCTGTATGCATTTTGCGGGGCACAGCTTCGTCGGGGGATTGAGATTGTCACCGATGCCCTGCATCTCGATGAACAGGTCGCGGACGCCGATCTGGTGATCACGGGCGAAGGGCGTATCGACAGCCAGACGATCCACGGCAAAGTGCCCGTTGGCGTGGCGAGAGTCGCGAAACGCTATAACAAACCGGTTATCGGCATTGCCGGCAGCCTGACGGCGGATGTTGGCGTGGTGCACGAGCACGGACTGGATGCGGTATTCAGCGTGATTTACACCATCTGCTCGCTGGAGGATGCGCTGGAAAATGCGCAACAGAATGTACAGATGGCCGCAAGGAATATTGCGGCGACCATAAAGGTGGGGCAGGGGATGTCGAGTTAACGTTCGTGCTCCTGTAGGCCCGGTAAGCGAAGCGCCACCGGGCTTTTGTCTTAGCTTCCTAACACCTTCATCGCTTCCCGCGTCACGTTGTCCATCTCGTCCAGTAGCTCCAGAAACTCCGGCTCAAGATCGGATTCTGGCGTACCCGCGCGGAGCTGCTGTTCAAGCAGCTGGCAGAGATTTTTCAACCGCGGCACGCCGCTGTAGCCGCAGCTACCGTGCAGTTTATGGATGGCCTCCAGCAGCCCTTCAGAGTTTTCGCCCACCAGCTGTTCTTCAACCTTGTTACGGATCTCAGGCAGGAAGTCCACCAGCATTTGCAGCATATCGCGGGCCAGATCGGCTTTGCCTGCTGCCTGGCGCAGCGCCAGTTGCCAGTCAAACGTGGCATTCTGGTTAACGCTGATTTCCGGCGATTCAGCTGAAATGGTGTACGTCCCGCCAATGTGACCCGGTTTGTAGCGCAGCAGCAGGCTGTGCAGCTTCTCTTCATCAATCGGTTTCGCCAGATAATCGTTCATGCCCGCACCCAGCAGTTTCTCTTTTTGTCCCGCCATCGCGTGCGCCGTCACGGCAATCACCGGCGTCTGCTGCTGGTGCGGAAGCTGACGAATTAATTCGCAGGCGCGGATGCCATCCATGCCCGGCATCTGAATATCCATCAGGATCAGGTCAAACTGCATCTGTTTGGCTTGTTCTACGGCTTCGGCGCCGCTGGTACACAGCTCAACGTGCTGAACCTGATCCTCAAGCAGCACGCCAATCAGCTTAAGGTTTGCCGGGTTATCATCCACGGCCATCACCGTCATCGGCAGCTTATGTTCGTCGTTTTCCAGCGGCAGGGACTGATGCGTCAGACGGCAATATTCGGTCAACGCAGGTAACAGCCGTGTGGCGGTGAGGGGTTTCAGCAGACATGCCGCCGCCCCGTCGTTTTTAAGCTCTTCGGCGTTGATTTGGGCGTGGCACGGCAGAGCCAGCAGCAGGTAGTCCGTCATTGAGGCCGCCTTCGCCAGCCGTTCCTGCTGCATGGTCAGTTCTCCGGTAAACGTCACCGGAATCCCCAGCAAAAGAATATCGTAATGATCGTTCGCCAGCGCGGAGAAGGTCGGGCTGTAGACCACCTCCAGCGGCGTGCTGCTTAATACATCCAGCGTACACTGCGCCGCGGCGGCGTTCGGTTCCACATAGGCCAGACGCATCCCTTTCAGGCAGTCGGTGACCGGACCGTCGGTTTGCACGTTCGGATTAAGATCAAGATTGATATGGAACCAGAAGGTCGAGCCCCGGTTAGGCTGGCTGTGGAAGGAGATATCGCCTCCCATCTCTTTCACCAGCTTTTGGGTGATCACCAGACCCAGGCCCGTTCCGCCGTGACGACGGGAAATGCTCGCATCGGCCTGGCGGAACGCCTGGAACAGACGCGACTGATCGCGCTCCGGAATGCCGATGCCGGTATCCCGGATCTGAACTTCAATCTGGACCTTATTATTACTGAGCGCCCTTTTTTCGACCAGAATGTCGATGTTGCCGCTCTCGGTGAACTTAATCGCGTTGCCCACCAGATTGGTGATGACCTGTTGCAGGCGCAGCGGGTCGCCAATGACGTTATCCGGTACGTCATTTTTGATATTGAGCGTCAGTTCCAGCCCCTTATCATGCGAGGAGTGGGCGAGAAGCGTGACCACGTCATCCAGTGTGCTGCGCAGCGGGAAGGGGATACTCTCCAGAATCAGCTTGCCCGCTTCCAGCTTCGAGAAGTCCAGTACGTCGTTAATAATGGTCAGCAGGTTGTTGGCTGAGCGTTCAATGGTATGCAGGTGGTCACGCTGGGTCGGGTTGAGCTCGCTTTTGAGCGTCAGACGGGTGAAGCCAATCACCCCGTTCAGCGGCGTGCGCAGCTCATGTGACATGTTTGCCAGGAACTCAGACTTAATACGGGCCGCCTCCTGAGCGCGTTTTTTCGCCAGATCCAGCTCCACGTTCTGGATCTCCATCTGCTCCAGCGTTTCGCGCAGGTCAGAGGTGGCCTGGTCAACGTTGTGCTGCATCTCTTCGTGATAAGCCGCCAGCGACATCGCCATTGAGTTGATGCCGTTTTTCAGCATATCCAGCTCGCCGAGCATGAAGCCTTCCACGCGGCTGTCCAGCTGACCCCGGCGGATCCGGTCAACGGTATTCACCATGTTACGGATAGGCCCCGTGACGTCGCGCATCAGCCGCC
This sequence comes from Enterobacter sp. DSM 30060, assembly GCF_013375955.1. Classification (NCBI taxonomy): domain Bacteria; kingdom Pseudomonadati; phylum Pseudomonadota; class Gammaproteobacteria; order Enterobacterales; family Enterobacteriaceae; genus Enterobacter; species Enterobacter sp. DSM 30060. The sequence goes on along the minus strand of NZ_CP056118.1, from coordinate 710,183 downwards.
AGCCGAAGATCAACGCGATGCCGATACAGAACAGCATCATCACGCCGGAGATGAATATTTCTTTGTACTGCTGGAGCCGCACCGACTTGAGATCCAGCTCCAGCGCCACATATCCCAGCATATTATTGCTGGACTTCGCATCGGACTGGGCGGATTCGTCGGGTGAATAGCTTTCTGAGATAATCGGCGTGCGCAGGATCATGATATCGCCGCGCCGCAGGACCGTGAGATGACGCGGGAAAGGGGTACCTTCCGGGATTTTCAGCGACGTGGGATCCAGATGGAAATTCGAGGTGACGAAAAGACGGTTATGCTCATCGTAAACGGAAATGGCGCGCACAATCTCTGAATGACGGCGGTGCAGCACGCTGATTAACTGACCAATGGATTCACGGTTTTGCAGGTTCATACCGTACTCGCTGGAGACGGCCAGCGGTTCGATAATGCTGGCCCCGGCATCTTCAAGCTGTCTCTGCAAATCGTTATAGCGATGCACCACAAAGAAAATGCTCAGCAGCAAACCGATGAGAACGGTAGGAGCGAGGATCAAAATCATCATGCGCGCGCGCAGGCTGTAGTTGGTCATGGAGTTCCGTTATGGGACAATCAGGCTAATTATGTTTATTTGAGAACAATCTCGGCGATGGCGCAATTCTACTCTGCAAAACGACGCGTGACGACGCGTCAGATCATAACTGTTGAAGCCTCTGACCTCGATCCTTTTGGACAGGGGGTAGCGCGTCACAAGGGTAAGACACTGTTTATCACAGGTTTGCTGCCAGGAGAACGCGCAGATATTACGCTGACGGAAGACAAACGCCAGTATGCGCGCGGCCAGGTCAAGCGCCGTCTTAATGATAGCCCGGAGCGCGTGACGCCTCGCTGCCCCCATTTTGGCGTTTGCGGAGGCTGTCAGCAACAGCATGCCAGCACAGAATTACAGCAAAAAAGTAAAAGCAACGCGCTGGCCCGCCTGCTAAAACATGACGTCAGTGACATCGTTGCTGACCAGCCGTGGGGCTACCGTCGCCGCGCTCGCCTGAGTCTAAGCTACCAGCCAAAAACTGAAAGGCTGGAGATGGGTTTTCGCAAAGCCAGCTCCAGCGATATCGTCTCCATCACGCAATGCCCTGTTTTGGTGCCCCAACTTGAGGCACTGCTCCCGGCCGTGCACCACTGTCTTGCATCGCTGGATGGTGTGCGTTCGCTGGGCCATGTCGAACTGGTGCTGGCCAACGGCGGCCCGCTGATGGTGCTGCGCCACACCGCACCGCTGTCCAGGGCAGATCGCGAAAAACTGGAACGCTTTTCGCATTCTCATGAGCTTGCGCTTTTCCTCGCGCCGCAAAGCGAGATACTTGAGCAGGTTAGCGGAGACGCGCCCTGGTATGCGTCAGACGGGCTACGCTTAACGTTTAGCCCGCGGGATTTTATCCAGGTCAATGACGGCGTGAACCAGCAGATGGTGGCGAACGCGCTGGCGTGGCTTGACGTCCAGCCCACCGATCGGGTGCTCGATCTGTTCTGCGGTATGGGTAACTTTACCCTGCCGCTGGCCCGCAAAGCCGCAAGCGTGGTCGGGGTGGAAGGCGTTGAGGCGTTGGTGGCGAAAGGCCAAGAGAACGCCCAACAGAACGGCTTGCAAAATGTGACATTCTTTCATCAAAATCTTGAGGATGATGTTACTCAGCAACCGTGGGCTAAGCAGGGCTTTGATAAGATCCTGCTCGATCCGGCGCGCGCAGGTGCGCCGGGCGTGATGCAGCATATAATTAAACTCGCGCCTGAACGCGTCGTCTATGTTTCCTGTAACCCGGCGACGCTGGCCCGTGACAGCGAAGCATTATTGAGCGGGGGTTACCAGATTCGGCGTCTGGCAATGCTGGACATGTTCCCGCACACTGGACATCTGGAATCAATGGTGTTGTTCGAGCACATCTAATGAGTTTGGCTTGTCGACTTCGACAGGCCCTTGTCCCTAAAGGAGAGGACGATGGTTGCGGTAAGAAGTGCACATTTAAATAAAGCTGGTGAGTTTGACCCTCAAAAATGGATCGCAAGTCTGGGGATTTCCAGCCAGCAGTCGTGTGAACGCTTAACCGAAACCTGGGCCTATTGTTTACGCACAACGCAGGGGCATCCGGACGCTGAACTGCTGTTGTGGCGCGGCGTGGAGATGGTTGAAATTCTCTCCATGCTTAACATGGATATCGAAACGCTACAGGCCGCACTGCTGTTCCCACTGGCAGATGCTAACGTGGTGACGGAAGACGTGCTGCGTGAAAGCGTCGGCCAGTCCGTCGTGGCGCTCATCCACGGCGTGCGTGATATGGCCGCCATCCGTCAACTGAAAGCCGCGCAAACGGATTCTGTCTCTTCCGAGCAGGTGGATAACGTCCGCCGCATGCTGCTGGCGATGGTGGATGATTTTCGCTGCGTGGTGATCAAGCTGGCCGAACGGGTTGCCCATCTGCGCGAAGTGAAGGATGCGCCGGAAGACGAGCGCGTCCTGGCCGCCAAAGAGTGTACGAATATCTATGCGCCGCTGGCGAACCGTCTGGGTATCGGGCAACTGAAGTGGGAGCTGGAAGATTACTGCTTCCGCTATCTGCATCCGGCGGAATACAAACGCATTGCAAAATTGCTGCACGAACGCCGCATCGACCGCGAACACTATATCGAGGAATTTGTCAGCGGGCTGCGCCAGTCGATGAAAGAGGAGAATGTGCGCGCCGAGGTCTACGGGCGTCCGAAGCACATCTACAGCATCTGGCGCAAAATGCAGAAGAAACACCTCGCCTTTGACGAGCTGTTTGACGTGCGCGCCGTGCGTATCGTGGCGGAGCGTCTCCAGGACTGCTACGCCGCGCTGGGGATAGTACATACTCACTTCCGCCATCTGCCGGATGAGTTCGATGACTACGTCGCGAACCCCAAACCGAATGGCTATCAGTCCATCCACACTGTGGTGCTCGGCCCCGGCGGCAAAACTGTGGAAATTCAGATCCGTACTAAACAGATGCACGAAGACGCCGAGCTGGGCGTCGCCGCGCACTGGAAGTACAAAGAAGGCACTTCCGGCGGCGCGCGCTCCGGTCACGAGGACCGTATCGCCTGGCTGCGTAAGCTGATTGCGTGGCAGGAGGAGATGGCCGACTCCGGCGAAATGCTCGACGAAGTGCGCAGTCAGGTCTTCGACGATCGCGTCTACGTCTTTACCCCGAAAGGGGATGTGGTTGATCTGCCGGCAGGCTCTACGCCGCTCGATTTCGCCTACCACATTCACAGCGACGTGGGGCACCGTTGCATCGGGGCGAAGATCGGCGGACGTATCGTACCGTTTACCTATCAGCTACAGATGGGTGACCAGATTGAAATCATCACCCAGAAGCAGCCAAACCCAAGCCGCGACTGGCTGAATCCAAACCTCGGTTACGTGACCACCAGCCGCGGGCGCTCTAAAATTCACGCCTGGTTCCGCAAGCAGGATCGTGACAAGAATATCCTTGCCGGTCGTCAGATCCTTGACGACGAGCTGGAGCATATCGGGATAAACCTGAAAGAGGCGGAGAAGTTCCTGCTGCCGCGCTACAACTTCAACGAGCTCGACGAACTGTTAGCGGCGATTGGCGGCGGCGATATCCGCCTGAACCAGATGGTGAACTTCCTGCAAGCGCAGTTCAACAAGCCAAGCGCGGCAGAGCAGGATGCGGCAGCGCTGAAACAGCTCCAGCAGAAAACCTACGCTCCGCAGCAGCGCAGCAAGGACAATGGCCGCGTGGTGGTTGAAGGGGTGGGTAACCTCATGCACCATATTGCCCGCTGCTGCCAGCCGATACCGGGTGACGATATTGTCGGCTTTATCACCCAGGGGCGCGGGATCTCAATTCACCGCTCCGACTGTGATCAGCTTGCTGAGCTGCAATCGCATGCGCCGGAACGTATCGTGGAAGCCGTCTGGGGTGAAAGCTACTCCGCTGGCTACTCGCTGGTGGTGCGCGTAACTGCCAACGACCGCAGTGGCCTGCTGCGCGACATCACCACCATTCTCGCCAACGAGAAGGTCAACGTGCTGGGCGTTGCCAGCCGCAGCGATACCCGCGAGCAGCTTGCCACCATCGATATGACCATCGAAATCTATAACCTGCAGGTGCTGGGCCGGGTGCTCGGTAAACTGAACCAGGTGCCGGATGTGATTGACGCGCGTCGTCTGCACGGCGGCTGAACATCCTCTTCTGTAGGCCGGGTAAGGCAACGCTGCCACCCGGCATTTTGACATCAGGACAGAACTATGACTCAAATCGACCGCCTGCTTGGCATCATGAAACGCCTGCGCGACCCGGAAAACGGCTGCCCGTGGGATAAAGAGCAGACTTTCGCCACCATTGCGCCTTACACGCTGGAAGAGACCTACGAAGTGCTGGACGCGATTTCGCGCGAAGATTTCGACGACCTGCGCGGTGAGCTGGGCGACCTGCTGTTCCAGGTGGTGTTCTACGCACAGATGGCGCAGGAAGAGGGGCGCTTTAACTTTGACGACATCTGCGCCGCTATCAGCGACAAGCTGGAGCGCCGTCATCCGCATATCTTTGGCGATGCCTCCGCAGGCAACAGTGCGGAAGTGCTGGCGCGCTGGGAGCAGATCAAAAGCGCCGAACGCGCTGAAAAATCCCAGCACTCGGCGCTGGACGACATTCCCCTGAACCTTCCTGCGCTGATGCGCGCGCACAAAATTCAAAAGCGCTGCTCGGCGGTAGGGTTTGACTGGACCTCTCTCGGCCCGGTGCTGGAAAAAGTGCACGAAGAGATCGACGAAGTGATGCATGAAGCGCAGCAGGCCGTTGTGGATGAAGCAAAGCTGGAAGAGGAGATGGGCGATCTGCTGTTCGCGACCGTCAACCTTTCTCGCCACCTCGGTGTAAAAGCGGAAACCGCCCTGCAAAAAGCGAACATTAAATTCGAACGTCGCTTCCGCGAAGTTGAGCGCATTGTGGCCTCGCGCGGCCTGGAAATGAGCGGCATTGACCTCGAGGCGATGGAAGAAGTCTGGCAGGAAGTAAAACGCCAGGAACATGATCTCTAACGAAATTTTGCGATCAAGCGCAATTTGTGTGATTTTTTAAATGACAAGCGCTTGATTTGTGTCAAAAACATTTACCCAAAAGGGGCTATTTTCTCACTCCTTATGTTTGTCATGGCCTGGGAAGGAGACGGAGAATGAAAGTTTGTGGCGCTCGTCGTGTTCGGGTATACTACTTTCCCGTCCTGGTTATTCCATCGTTTCACCCTAACTTCTCAGGTTCAGCATGACAACGAACTATATTTTTGTGACCGGCGGGGTCGTATCCTCTCTGGGTAAAGGCATTGCCGCAGCCTCCCTCGCAGCCATTCTTGAAGCCCGTGGCCTCAATGTGACCATGATGAAACTGGATCCGTACATCAACGTCGATCCAGGCACCATGAGCCCAACCCAACACGGGGAAGTGTTCGTTACTGAAGACGGCGCTGAAACCGATCTGGATCTTGGCCACTACGAGCGTTTCATCCGTACCAAAATGACCCGTCGTAACAACTTTACGACTGGCCGTATCTACTCTGACGTTCTGCGTAAAGAGCGCCGTGGTGACTACCTGGGCGCGACCGTGCAGGTCATCCCACACATCACTAACGCCATCAAAGAGCGTGTCCTTGCCGGTGGCGAAGGGCATGACGTTGTGCTGGTTGAAATCGGCGGTACCGTAGGGGATATCGAATCCCTGCCGTTCCTCGAAGCGATTCGTCAGCTGGCGGTAGATATTGGTCGTGAGAACGCGCTGTTCATGCACCTGACGCTGGTGCCTTACATGGCGGCGGCAGGTGAAGTGAAAACCAAACCGACTCAGCACTCTGTTAAAGAGCTGCTCTCCATCGGTATTCAGCCTGATATCCTGGTTTGCCGTTCCGATCGCGCGATTCCAGCGAACGAACGCGCGAAAATTGCATTGTTCTGTAACGTGCCTGAAAAAGCCGTTATTTCAATGAAAGACGTCGATTCCATTTATAAAATCCCGGGCCTGTTGAAATCACAGGGTCTGGACGATTATATTTGTAAACGATTCAGCTTGAACTGTCCGGAAGCTAACCTGTCTGAATGGGAGCAGGTTATTTACGAAGAAGCCAATCCGGGCGGCGAAGTGACTATCGGTATGGTCGGCAAGTATATTGAACTGCCGGATGCCTATAAGTCAGTTATCGAGGCGCTGAAGCACGGTGGTCTGAAGAATCGCGTCTCCGTCAACATCAAGCTGATTGATTCGCAGGATGTTGAAACGCGCGGCGTCGAAATTCTCAAAGATCTGGATGCGATTCTCATCCCTGGCGGCTTCGGCTACCGTGGTGTTGAAGGCAAGATCGCCACTGCACGCTATGCGCGTGAAAACAATATTCCATACCTCGGCATCTGCCTGGGTATGCAGGTTGCGCTGATTGAATTTGCGCGCAACGTAGCGGGAATGGAAAACGCGAACTCTACGGAATTTGTGCCAGACTGTAAGTACCCTGTCGTGGCGCTGATTACGGAATGGCGCGACGAAGACGGTAACGTCGAAGTCCGTACCGAGAAGAGCGATCTGGGTGGCACCATGCGTCTTGGCGCACAGGCCTGCCAGCTGTCAGACGATAGCGTGGTTCGCAAGCTGTACGGCGAGCCGGTGATTACCGAGCGCCATCGTCACCGCTATGAAGTCAACAACATGTTGTTGAAACAAATTGAAGCTGCGGGTCTGCGTGTTGCGGGCCGTTCCGGGGATGATCAGTTAGTCGAGATCATCGAAGTGCCAAACCATCCGTGGTTCGTGGCCTGCCAATTCCACCCGGAATTTACTTCAACGCCGCGTGACGGGCATCCGCTGTTTGCAGGCTTCGTGAAAGCCGCCAGCGAGTACCAGAAGCGTCAGGCGAAGTAAAAAAAGTTAGAACGGCAACGCGTACCCCTGGTACGCGTTGTTTGTCTGGAGTTTTAGTTTAACTTGTACTGAGGAAAATCTAATGTCCAAAATCGTTAAAGTCATCGGTCGTGAAATCATCGACTCCCGTGGTAACCCGACCGTTGAAGCCGAAGTTCATCTGGAAGGTGGTTTCGTCGGTATGGCTGCTGCTCCATCAGGCGCATCTACAGGTTCCCGCGAAGCGCTGGAACTGCGTGATGGCGACAAATCCCGTTTCATGGGCAAAGGCGTACTGAAAGCGGTTGGCGCTGTTAACGGTCCTATTGCTCAGGCTATCGTTGGCAAAGATGCCAAAGATCAGGCTGGCATCGACAAGATCATGATCGATCTGGACGGTACTGAAAACAAATCTAACTTCGGTGCGAACGCAATCCTGGCAGTTTCCCTGGCGAACGCCAAAGCAGCAGCTGCTGCTAAAGGTATGCCACTGTTCGAGCACATCGCTGAACTGAACGGCACCCCAGGCAAATACTCCATGCCTGTACCAATGATGAACATCATCAACGGTGGTGAGCACGCAGACAACAACGTTGATATTCAGGAATTCATGATTCAGCCTGTTGGCGCGAAATCCCTGAAAGAAGCGGTGCGTATGGGTTCTGAAGTGTTCCACAACCTGGCTAAAGTTCTGAAAGCTAAAGGTATGAACACTGCTGTTGGTGACGAAGGTGGCTACGCGCCAAACCTGGGTTCTAACGCAGAAGCGCTGGCTGTTATCGCTGAAGCGGTTAAAGCAGCAGGCTACGAGCTGGGCAAAGACATCACCCTGGCGATGGACTGTGCAGCATCTGAATTCTACAAAGACGGTAAATACGTTCTGGCTGGCGAAGGCAACAAAGCATTCACCTCCGAAGAGTTCACCCACTTCCTGGAAGACCTGACCAAACAGTACCCAATCGTTTCTATCGAAGACGGTCTGGACGAGTCTGACTGGGATGGTTTCGCATACCAGACCAAAGTACTGGGCGACAAAATCCAGCTGGTTGGTGACGATCTGTTCGTAACCAACACCAAGATCCTGAAAGAAGGCATCGAGAAAGGCATCGTTAACTCCATCCTGATCAAATTCAACCAGATCGGTTCTCTGACCGAAACGCTGGCTGCGATCAAAATGGCGAAAGACGCTGGCTACACCGCTGTTATCTCTCACCGTTCTGGCGAAACTGAAGACGCTACCATCGCTGACCTGGCTGTGGGTACCGCTGCTGGCCAGATCAAAACCGGTTCTATGAGCCGTTCTGACCGTGTTGCTAAATACAACCAGCTGATTCGTATCGAAGAAGCGCTGGGCGAAAAAGCACCTTACAACGGTCGTAAAGAGATCAAAGGCCAGGCATAAGCCTGAACTTTCGTTCTTATGAAAAAACCCGCTTCGGCGGGTTTTTTGTTTTCTATAGCAGAAGCGGCAGCGTGGCGCTGGCCGTTTGCTGGCTTACGTCACCGTAATGGCTGTCTACTGCAATAAGGGAAGTGGTAAGCAGTTCAACCAGCAGCATCACGCCAACCTTGGCATTGAGCGCACCCGCGCTCAGCGGTCCCTCGGGCTTGGCTGCAACCAGCTGTAAATCGCTCAGGGAGGCCAGCGGGCTGCGGGGCGTATTGCTGAGCGCCAGTACCTTAACGCCACGCTTGCGGGCGAGTTTCACCACGTGAAGCAGATCCCGTGTAGAGCCAGAACTTGAGATGGCCACCACCAGCGTCTCTTTTGAGAGCGTCGTCGCATTCATGGCGGCGCGATGCATATCGCTAAACAGCTGTGCAGGTTTGCCGAGTCGCAGCAGCTTGTAATGCAAATACTCCCCCAGAATCGCGCTGGCTGCCACCCCGTAAATTTGCACTGATTGCGCCTGATGCAGGGCCAGTGTCGCCTGTTCAAGCTGGGCCCGGTCGAGGAGTTTTGCGGTATCTTGCAGCGCCTGGACAGACTCATCCACCACGTTATCTATCGCATCTCCTGCCTGACGCTCTGGCAAACCCTGCTGAATATCCAGCGCAAGCGCCATTTTAAATTCGTTATATCCCTTACAGCCCAGCGTGCGGCAAAGGCGTGTGACGCTGGCCTCGCTGGTGCCGCTTTCACGCGCCAGCTCGGTGATCGTCAGGTAGAGCACCCTGGCAGGATCGTTGAGAACAAACTCCCCCAGTTTTTGTTGCGTTGGGCTGTACCCGGAAGCCTCCTGGCGTAGCTTCAGCAGCAGGTTTTCATGGTCCGACATGCTAGATCCTTAATGCGTTTCTCTGCCAACTAGTGTGGCGGAAAGCGGGGGAGAGATGCCAGTCATTTCGAAAAAGTATGATCGGCGTCCTGGTTTTTGGTGGTAATTTTCACAATTAAAATTATATGTGGTAAAAATTTTCATCAACAACCAGGGGGATAAAAAAATGATGCAAATGTTCAGCGGAGCGTCTTCCGGCGGATGGTTTGAAAAAGCGCAGCGCTTTGGCAAATCCTTTATGTTACCCATCGCCATACTGCCCGCAGCAGGTCTGTTGTTGGGGATCGGCGGGGCGCTATCGAATCCGAATACGCTTACCGCGTATCCATTTTTAGACGTTGGCTGGCTACAGGCCATCTTTACCATCATGAGCAGTGCAGGCTCGATTGTGTTCGCAAACCTGTCGGTACTGTTTGCTGTTGGGGTCGCCGTTGGGCTGGCAAAAAATGATAAAGGTACGGCAGGGCTGGCGGCATTACTCGCTTATCTGGTGATGAATGCCACTATCAATGCGCTGCTGATCCTGACCGGAAAACTGGCGTATGAGAACCCGGGCACCGTAGGGCAGGGCATGACGCTGGGTATTCAGACGCTGGAAACGGGCGTGTTTGGTGGGGGCGTTATTGGGCTTGTGACCTGCGCACTGCATCATCGGTTTAATAAAATCGCGCTTCCGCAATTTCTGGGCTTTTTTGGCGGCTCGCGCTTCGTTCCCATTATCAGCTCGCTGGCGGCGATACTCGTCGGCGCGCTGATGACCGTGGTCTGGCCGCATTTTCAGAAGCTGATCTTTGGCCTTGGCGGGTTGGTGGATGCCACCGGCTATCTGGGGACATTGCTGTACGGCTTCATCCTGCGCATGCTTGGCCCGTTTGGCCTGCACCACATCTTTTATCTGCCGTTCTGGACCACCGCGCTTGGCGGCAGTGAAATTGTTAACGGTCACCTGGTTGAGGGCACGCAGCGGATCTTCTTCGCTCAGCTCGCGGACCCGAACACCCAGCACTTCTATGAGGGCACGTCGCGCTTCATGTCCGGGCGCTTTATCACGATGATGTTTGGCCTGCTCGGCGCCTGCCTGGCGATGTACCACACGGCTAAACCCGAGAACAAGAAGCGCGTAGCCGGGCTGCTGCTGTCAGCGGCGTTAACCTCTTTCCTGACGGGCATTACCGAGCCCATCGAGTTCTCATTCCTGTTTATTGCGCCGGTGCTGTACGTCATTCATGCGCTGTTTGACGGGCTGGCGTTTATGCTCGCGCACATGCTGCATATCACCATCGGGCAAACTTTCTCCGGCGGGTTTATTGATTTCGTGCTGTTCGGCATTTTGCAGGGTGAAGCGAAAACTAACTGGATGTTCGTCCCGCTGGTAGGCGTACCGTGGTTCTTCCTTTACTACTGTACTTTCCGCTATCTGATTAAACGTTTTGATTTTGCCACGCCGGGCCGTGAAAAGGAGGCGTTGGCTGACGAGGCTACCCTGCCGCAAAGCGAGCGTGCCGCGGCGGTGGTCGCCGGATTGGGTGGAAGAGACAATCTGGATGACGTTGACTGCTGCGCCACGCGTCTTCGCGTCACGGTGAAAGACGGTAGCAAAGTCAATGAAGCAGCACTGAAAGCGACCGGCGCGCGCGGCGTTATCGTCCGCGGCAACGGTGTCCAGGTCATCTATGGCCCGCACGTCACCCTTATCAAAAACGAAGTGGAAGAGATCTTATCGTAATGAAAACTGTACTGGATAACCTGAAAGGAAAACTGGTCGTCTCCTGCCAGGCGCTGGAAAATGAACCGCTGCACAGCCCGTTTATTATGTCGCGAATGGCGCTGGCAGCAGCCCAGGGCGGTGCCGCTGCGATCCGCGCCAATAGCGTGGTGGATATCAAGGCTATCAAAGGGCTGGTCTCACTGCCGGTCATCGGCATCATCAAACGGGACTATCCGGATAGCGAGGTGTTTATCACCGCGACGCTCAAAGAAGTGGATGAGCTGATGGCGGTCGCCCCGGACATCGTTGCGCTGGATGCGACCGCCCGGAAACGGCCCGGTGGCGTATCGCTGGACATGCTGATCGCGCAGATCCGCACCCGTTACCCTTCGCTGCTGCTGATGGCGGATATTGCCACCGTGCAGGAGGCCGTGACCGCGCAGGCGCTGGGGTTTGATTGTGTCGGAACCACCCTTTACGGTTATACGGCAGAGACCGCGGGCCATTCGCTACCGGAAAATGACTGCGCGTTTTTGAAAGAGGTGCTGTCTGCCGTCACGATCCCCGTGATTGCCGAAGGTAACGTGGATACCCCCGATCGCGCGGCCAGGTGTCTGGAGTTGGGGGCGCATACGGTTGTCGTCGGCGGGGCGATCACCCGACCGCAGCAAATTACGGAACGGTTTATGGCGGCAATTGGCGCGCAAAGCACCGATGGAGCATGATCATCTGACGGGGATCTGCGATACTTATCGTTTATTCCCTTAACAGAGTTGACTATGCAGTACCCGATTAACGAGATGTTCCAGACCCTGCAAGGCGAGGGTTACTTTACCGGCGTTCCCGCTATCTTTATTCGTTTACAGGGATGCCCGGTTGGCTGCGCCTGGTGTGATACCAAACATACGTGGGATAAGCTCGCAGATCGGGAAGTGTCGCTGTTCAGCATTCTGGCGAAAACCAAAGAGAGCGATAAATGGGGCGCGGGCAGCGCGGAAGATCTGCTTGCCATTATTGGTCGTCAGGGCTGGACGGCGCGGCATGTGGTGATCACCGGCGGGGAACCCTGCATTCACGATTTGATGCCCCTCACCGAACTGCTCGAGAAGAATGGCTATAGCTGTCAGATCGAAACCAGCGGTACCCATGAAGTGCGCTGCTCCCATTCAACGTGGGTAACGGTTTCACCGAAAGTGAATATGCGCGGCGGTTATGACGTACTGTCGCAGGCGCTTGAGCGTGCGGATGAGATCAAACATCCGGTGGGGCGCGTGCGTGACATCGAAGCGCTGGACGAACTGCTGGCGACGCTGACGGATGAGAAGCAGCGCGTGATCGCGCTACAGCCTATCAGCCAGAAAGACGATGCAACCCGTCTGTGCATTGAAACCTGTATCGCCCGCAACTGGCGCCTGTCGATGCAGACGCACAAATATCTGAACATTGCCTGATACTTTTGTGGCCCCGCTTAACGCGGGGCTTTTGTTGTTGGCAGTAAAGCCCAGGTCACGACTGCCGACCCAAGGCAAATCGCACTGTTGAACAGCAAGGCATACTGCGCGGCACTGGCCGTTCCCATCGGCAGCCATAGGGCGTACAGCGATGCGGTGACCGCGATCCCCATTGCGCCGCCCAGGGAACTGCCCATCTTATAGATCCCTGAAGCCACCCCCACTTTGTTTTCAGGGGCATTCATTACTGCCGTGTCCGTTGAGGGCGTGGCATAACATCCGAGCCCCAGCCCGAATAAAATATTGCTCAGAAAAACGGTAACAATGTAGACCTCTTTGCTTAAGAAGGTGCATGAAATCAGCGTAATACCTGTTGCGGTCAGTAGCGGGCCGGTCATCATCGGCAGCCTGGCGCCATAGCGCTGAAGCAGTTTTTCACCCACCCGGATCATCGCCAGTACGGTAACCAGATACCCCAGCGTCATCATACCGGTCTGTAGCGGTGACAGATGATGGCCTTGCTGCAACCAGATGCTGGCGATCATCATGGTGCCAATGCAGCCGTTGAGCAGGAAATTTGAGAATACCGAGGCGCTATAGGCCCTGTTTTTAAACAGGGCGAAATCGATCAACGCCGCATCGCCCTTCCGCCGCCCGGTAACGACAAAGCACATCAGTGCAATCACGGCTCCACACAGTACAAGAAGCGATAAACTGCTGCTCCAGCCCCAGCTGTGTCCTTTGCTGATAAACAGATTAAACAGCACCAGCATAAGGACAAAACTCACCAGGCCGCTGATATCCAGCTTGTGTCGACACGCATCAGGGCTGCGGCTTTCCGGCGTGGCGCGGATAAGCAATAGCGCGACCAGAGCCACCACTATCGACAAAATAAAAATCCAGCGCCAGCCCAGCGTGGTGGCGATGGCGCCTCCCACAAACGAGCTCAGGCCACTCCCGCCCCATGAACCAATAACCCAGAAGCTGATTGCGCGCTGGCGTGCTTTCCCTTCATACCAGGTCTTAATCAGCGCCAGCGTGGCGGGCATGATGCAGGCCGCGGATAGCCCCTGTATCGCTCTTCCCAACAGAAACAGGACGGGCTCCCATGAAATGAACAGCAGACCGCTTCCGATCATGCTCAAAATCAGGCCTGTCATGGTCAGGCGCATGCGCCCAAACTTATCGGCAAACCCACCGCAGGCTACGACAAAACAGCCGCTAAACAACGCGCTCAGGCTGACGGCCAGCGTAAGGGTTTCGAGGGCAATGTCGAGGCTATTCTGCATGGCCGGAACCACGTTGATAACCGACTGGGCAAACAGCCAGAAGGTCAGAACGCTCATGACGATACCCGCCAGCAGCCGATCGTTACCGGCGTAGGCGGATGCGTCTGTCAGGGAAACGGTACTCATAATGCAGCCCTCCCGGGAAGGTGCGAATCAGCGCAGATAGTGTTCGGTCAGTGCGGCCCACAGCGCCGCGCCGGTGAGGAGAATAGTGTCGTTAAAGTCGTAGCCCGGGTTATGCACCATGCAGCGGTCAGGCTCATCGCCAGCGCCAAGGGTGAAATAACAGCCATTGGGATTTTTCTCGAGCATGAACGCAAAGTCCTCGCTGCCCATAAACGCATTCACCTCCGCGACGGAATCCTGACCGAACAGATCGGTGGCGACGTTGCGCACCATCTCATTGGCTTGCGGATTGTTTTTCAGTACCGGGCTGCCATTAATGTGTCGAATGGTAGCCGTGGCATTGAAACTTTCCGCCTGCGCAACGGCGATATCATGGATGCGCTGTAGCACGGTTTGCCGCACGCTTTCATCCAGCGTGCGCACGGTAAGTTTCATCAATACTTTGTCGTTGATGATGTTGGGGGCATGTCCAGCCTGAATGCTGCCTACGGTAACGACGGCAGGCTGAAAAGGAGTGATATTGCGCGAAACAATGGACTGCAAAGCGATAGTGATATGACAGGCAACCAGGGTGGCATCTACGGTATGTTCTGGCACCGCGCCGTGCCCCCCCACGCCGTTAACCTCAATATGAAGGGTGTCCGAAGAGGCCATCATGGCGCCATCGCGCAGACCAATTTTTCCGACGGGCTGTGACGGCATATTGTGCAGACCAAAAATGTGGTCGCAGGGGAACAGGTCAAACAAACCGTCCTCTACCATAACGCGTCCGCCATACAGAAGTTCTTCCGCAGGCTGAAAAATAAGGTGCAGCGTGCCGTTAAAATTGCGGGTGCGTGCCAGGTACTCCGCTGCATACAGGAGCGTTGTGGTGTGGCCGTCATGACCGCAGCCGTGGAATTTACCCTCAACGGTACTGCTCCAGGCCTTGCCGCTGTTTTCCTGCATAGGCAGCGCATCCATGTCGGCGCGCAGACCCAGGCGTTTAGGCCCGTTACCCACCTTCAGCGTGCCGACCACACCGGTTTTCGCCAGGCCGCGATGAACCTCATATCCCCATTCCTCAAGCAACGCCGCAACGCGATCGCTCGTATTGTGCTCCTCAAAACCAATTTCAGGATGCTGATGAAAATAGCGACGTAATTCAGTGAACTGGGCCTCTTTGCCGCGCAGAGCTTCGATAATTGGATGTGTCATTTTTGTTATCCTTTTTATGCCAAACGGTGATAATTTCGAGTCTATGACGATCGCACTGCCAGAAAATGCATTTTTTTGTTGTAAAGCGACGGTTTTGTTTTGATTGTTTTTCATACAATTCCGTTATGACAAAAAAGAGCCGGTCATTATTTGTCTTTGATGAGGGGAAAGATGAATCAGCGGGGAGATGAATTTTGGGTGGAGATCCAGGACATTCGCCACTGCGTGGAGGATGAAGGCGATACGCTAACGTTGCTCTGGGTGCTGGAAGGGCGGGCTGAGCTGAATACCGATGTGGGACGTGACATCCTGGAGGCCAATACCCTTGCCATCATCAACCGTCATCGGCGCTGGCAGTTCACGAGCGAAACGGCAAATATCACCCTGCGCGTGTCCCTTTCCGGGCGCTGGGTGGTCCAGCTCTGCAATGATTTTTTTGTCCATGATTACGCTATACCGGCAGAAGCCGGAGGCGTCTGGCCCCAATGCGATGCGCTTCGCGATCTGCTGCGCCAGCTTCTTGTGGTCACCCTCATCAACGATCCACACCGCTACCGGCTGGAGGCGTACCGCTGGCTGAGCGAGATATTGCTGTTGCTGACCAGCCGCTTTCAGCAGCCCGCCCGGTTTTTGTCCCGTGAACTTTCCCCAGCGCACAGCAAACGCATTGCCCGGGTGATAGAGCGGATCAATGCCAGTTATTCTCGCCGTATTACGCTTGCGGAAATCGCCGCGAGTGAATATGTCTCTGAAGCCTGGCTCTCTCGTCTCTTTAGAAAGGAGGTGGGGATCAGTTTCATGCAGTACATCACCACCCTGCGGCTGGAAAAGGCGGCTGACGCGCTCCGTCTGACGAACCGACCGCTGCATCAGATTGCGCTTGAGCAGGGTTTCGCCAGCACGCGTATGATGACCGATCGGTTTCGGCGTGTTCACAATATGTCCCCGGGTGAGTTTCGTAAGTCCCGACGCCAGCACCCGGAGGCCACACGTGTTCGTACGGACAGGTGTGAGCAGCGCTATCCGGTGGCCATGGATAAGCTGTTTAGCCTGCTCAATGAACCGGTGGCGCGCGGCTGGGGAGCCTCCCCGCTTATCGATCGACCGCAGCAGGAGCAGACACTGGATCTTGAGCAGCTTAATCCTCTCTCCACCTCGCTGCGCCGTATGCGGGTAGTCATTACTCTGCGTGAGCTTGACGATTTACTGCGTGAGGACGTTCGTCAGAATCTTGAAGCGATAAATGAGGCCATTCCCATAGAGGGAATTGATATCGCCGAACCTTTTCTCAGCAGCCGTCTGTTTGCCACCGGGTGGGATGACCCCCAGATGGCGGGCTACGCCTGCTGGTACAATCTGCATCAGCTCTTCACCTGGCTGGCAAAAAAGCAATGGACGGTGCTGCTGCACACCGGCGTAACGACCCGTCGCGATCTACTTGCCCGTTTTTTACAACGGTCGGTCAATCATTTTTCGCCCGTGATCACCGCGGGCTGGCACTTTGTCATGCACTGGTCAACACAGGCGAGTGAGGAGACCCGGGAGCAGGTCTGGCTGGCGCAGCAAAACGTCATACGCAACTATCTGCCACAGGCAAAGTTTGGTTTATGGCATCGATTTTCACCCGACAGCGCGGGCGTGAGCGACAATACCCTGTTCAGCTCAGCCATCCTGATGCAGGCCGATTTTCTTGCCTGTTCAGCCGATGCCAATGAACTTCTCGATCCTGCGCAGCGGGAGCCAGCCCAACTCTCTTCTACAGAAAATTATCCGGTACAGAAGATCCGCCAGATTATCGCCGCCCTTCGTCTGCGCAAATGTTCGCTTCCCGTCTGGCTTCTCTCCTGGAATACCCTCACCGGGAACACGCGGGCGACAAACGGCTGGTTTTTTCGTGGGGCGCTGCTGATGCAGAGCCTGCTCGGGCTATCGGAACAGGTCTGGCTAGGGGGATTCTGGCTCAATTCGGGCCTTCAGGGTGAAGCCCGTGCGAACAACACCATCGATACGTCAAGCCTTGCGCTACAGTACAACCATGGTCTTCCACGGCCGGTTTATTGGGTACTCTGGCTCTGGCAACGCCTGCGGGGCGAGGTGCTGGTAAACGACGGACGTGTTCTGCTCACGCGCCATCACAATGGTTACCAGTTGCTGCTGCGTAATGTGGTGGTTTTTAATCCGCTCCTTTCCAGTGAAGAAGCATTCATCCAGCGTTTTCGCCAGCAGTATCATTTACACCTGAAGGGAATGCGCGGTATTTGGCGAATTAAACGCCATCTTTTCGATCAGCATAACGGCGCGCTCTATCCGTTGCTTGAAGGGGTAGGCAGCGAAAGCGGCCCTGACGAAGAGATGTGGCGCTGGATAGCGCACAAAGCGCGTCCAACGTTTTCCCTATACGATGAACGCATTGATGACGGCTGGCAACTGACAGAATCACTGGAGAGTAATGCGCTGGTGCTCTATGAGTTTACGCCGCTCGTGCCTCTTGAGGCCGAAACGGAGGAGATTCACTCCCCGCGGTAGACGCAGCCTGCCGTGCAGGTCTCTTTGATCATCACCGCGCTCAGCAGCGGCACAAGCGGTTTCATCTGATCCCAAATCCATTTCGCCAGCACTTCGCTGGTCGGGTTTTCAAGGCCCGGAATATCATTCAGATAGTAGTGATCGAGACGATCGTAGGTCGGCTTAAACGCGGCCTTCAGTTCGGCAAAGTCCATGATCCAGCCCGTATGGGGATCGACTTCACCGGTGATTTCAAGACGCACCATAAACGAGTGTCCATGCAGGCGGCCACATTTGTGCCCGGCAGGAACGTGTGGAAGGTGGTGTGCGGCTTCGAAGGTGAAATCTTTAAACAGTGTGGTGGACATCATAGCTCTCAGGAATGCGGAAAAAACCGCCGCATAGTACCGGAAAGCACAATTTTTATCATTAACTAAAACGGCTCTGAACGGTCACCGCCTCGTATTCATGGTGTATATCGACTTTTATTGTTTTATTTCATATGGTTATTTAATCGCTTTTATCGTTAAGAACGATAACTAAAACAGGTTAGTCCATTTGGTTATTAATTATTTCCATCCCTTCTTTAATTGTTATTATCCCCGCCGTTAACCTTATCTTCAGTTTGGATTTATTCGCTTAAAGTCCGCTTTGCTACTGGAACATAACGACGCATGACAACACAGGCCCCACCTTCAAATTTGCTTCCCCTTAACCCGGAGCAACTGGCGCGCCTCCAGGCCGCGACTTCCGATTTTTCACCCATCCAGCTTGCCTGGGTCTCCGGCTATTTCTGGGGAATGCTGAACCAGCAGCCGGGTGCTGTGGCAGGCGTACCGCCAACGGCCGTTGAAATTCCTGCCATCACGCTTATCTCCGCTTCGCAAACGGGTAATGCCCGTCGTGTGGCCGAAGCGCTGCGTGATGACCTGCTCGCCGCGAAGCTGAACGTTAACCTGGTCAACGCCGGGGATTATAAATTCAAACAGATCGCGTCAGAAAAACTGCTGGTGGTGGTGGCGTCAACGCAGGGGGAAGGTGAGCCTGCTGAAGAAGCCGTCGCGCTGCACAAGTTCCTGTTCTCGAAAAAAGCGCCAAAGCTCGAGGGCACCGCCTTTGCCGTCTTCGGCCTCGGTGATACGTCCTATGAATTTTTCTGCCAGTCCGGTAAAGATTTCGACAGCAAGCTGGCGGAGCTGGGCGCAGAGCGCCTGCTGGATCGCGTAGACGCTGACGTGGAATACCAGGCTGCCGCCGCCGAATGGCGGGCGCGCATCGTTGAGGTGCTGAAGGCCCGCGTCCCGAAAGAGACGCCAGCGCAGGCCGCCGTTACCGTAGCCGGCACCGTTAACGAAATCCACACCAGCCCTTACACGAAAGAGGCGCCACTGACGGCGAGCCTGTCGGTAAACCAGAAAATCACGGGCCGTGATTCAGAAAAAGACGTGCGCCATATCGAAATCGATCTCGGTGACTCTGGCCTGCGTTACCAGCCTGGCGATGCGCTGGGCGTCTGGTATCAGAACGATCCGGCGCTGGTGAAAGAGCTGGTCGAGCTGCTGTGGCTGAAAGGCGATGAACCGGTTACCGTGGACGGCAAAACGCTCTCGATCTCCGAGGCGCTCCAGTGGCATTTCGAACTGACGGTCAACACCGCCAACATCGTTGAAAACTACGCCACCTTAACCCGCAGCGAATCGCTCCTTCCGCTGGTCGGGGACAAGGCGAAGTTACAGCAATACGCGGCGACAACGCCGATTGTCGATATGGTGCGTTTCTCTCCGGCACAGCTGGATGCTGACGCGCTGGTCGGCCTGCTGCGTCCGCTGATCCCGCGCCTGTACTCCATCGCCTCCTCGCAGGCGGAAGTGGAAAACGAAGTCCACATCACCGTTGGCGTGGTGCGTTACGACATCGAAGGCCGCGCGCGCGCGGGTGGGGCGTCAGGCTTCCTGGCAGACCGCGTGGAAGAAGAGGGTGAAGTTCGCGTCTTTATCGAGCACAACGACAACTTCCGCCTGCCGGCGAACCCCGAAACGCCGGTGATTATGATTGGCCCGGGCACCGGTATTGCGCCATTCCGCGCCTTTATGCAGCAGCGTGCGGCAGACGACGCGCCGGGTAAAAACTGGCTGTTCTTCGGCAACCCGCACTTTACTGAAGATTTCCTCTACCAGGTTGAGTGGCAGCGCTACGTCAAAGAGGGCGTGCTGACCCGCATCGATCTGGCCTGGTCCCGCGATCAGAAAGAAAAAGTATACGTACAAGACAAACTGCGCGAACAGGGCGCAGAGCTGTGGCGCTGGATCAATGACGGCGCCCACATTTATGTCTGCGGCGACGCCAATCGTATGGCGAAAGACGTTGAGCAGGCACTGCTGGAAGTGATTGCCGAATTCGGCGGTATGGATGCCGAAACGGCGGATGAATTTTTAAGTGAGCTGCGCGTAGAGCGCCGTTATCAGCGAGATGTCTACTAATGAGCGAAAAACATCCTGGCCCACTGGTGGTCGAAGGCAAACTGACTGATGCCGAGCGCATGAAGGTAGAGAGCAACTACCTGCGCGGTACCATTGCCGAAGATTTAAATGACGGCCTGACCGGCGGTTTCAAAGGCGACAACTTCCTGCTGATCCGTTTCCACGGTATGTACCAACAGGACGACCGCGATATCCGCGCCGAGCGTGCCGAACAGAAGCTGGAGCCGCGTCACGCGATGCTGCTGCGCTGTCGTCTGCCGGGCGGGGTAATCACCACGAAACAGTGGCAGGCGATCGACAAGTTTGCCGGTGAAAACACAATCTACGGCAGCATTCGTCTGACCAACCGTCAGACCTTCCAGTTCCACGGCATTCTGAAGAAGAACGTCAAGCCGGTGCACCAGATGCTGCACTCCGTGGGTCTGGACGCGCTGGCGACTGCCAACGACATGAACCGTAACGTGCTCTGCACCTCGAACCCGTACGAATCTGAGCTGCACGCCGAAGCGTACGAGTGGGCGAAAAAAATCTCTGAACATCTGCTGCCACGTACCCGCGCCTATGCGGAGATCTGGCTCGATCAGGAGAAAGTCGCCACCACCGATGAAGAACCGATCCTTGGCCAGACCTATCTGCCGCGTAAGTTTAAAACCACGGTGGTGATCCCGCCGCAGAACGATATCGACCTGCACGCCAACGACATGAACTTCGTGGCGATTGCCGAAAACGGCAAGCTGGTCGGCTTTAACCTGCTGGTGGGCGGCGGTTTGTCCATTGAGCACGGTAACAAGAAAACTTACGCCCGCACCGCGAGCGAGTTCGGCTTCCTGCCGCTGGAGCACACGCTGGCCGTGGCAGAGGCGGTGGTTACGACCCAGCGCGACTGGGGTAACCGTACCGATCGTAAAAACGCGAAAACCAAATATACCCTTGAGCGCGTAGGCGTCGAGACGTTCAAAGAAGAAGTGGAGCGTCGCGCGGGCATCAAGTTTGAGCCGATCCGCCCTTACGAATTCACCGGTCGCGGCGATCGCATCGGCTGGGTGAAAGGCATCGACAATAACTGGCACCTGACGCTGTTTATCGAAAACGGCCGTATTCTTGATTATCCGGGCCGTCCGCTGAAAACCGGCCTGCTGGAAATCGCAAAGATCCACAAAGGCGAGTTCCGTATTACCGCCAACCAGAACCTGATCGTCGCCAGCGTGCCGGAAAGCGATAAGGCGAGAATTGAAGAGCTGGCCCGCGAGCACGGGTTGATGAACGCGGTGAAGCCGCAGCGTGAAAACTCAATGGCCTGCGTGTCGTTCCCGACCTGTCCGCTGGCGATGGCCGAAGCCGAGCGATTCCTGCCGTCCTTCACTGATAAAGTGGAGGCGATTCTGGAAAAACACGGTATTCCGGACGAGCATATTGTTATGCGCGTGACGGGCTGTCCGAACGGCTGCGGCCGCGCGATGCTGGCCGAACTCGGTCTGGTAGGGAAAGCGCCGGGTCGCTATAACCTGCACCTGGGCGGTAACCGTATCGGGACACGTATTCCGCGTATGTTCCGCGAGAACATCACCGAGCCGGAAATTCTCGATTCCCTCGACGTGCTTATCGGACGCTGGGCGAAAGAGCGCGAAGCGGGTGAAGGCTTCGGCGACTTTACGGTACGTGCGGGCATCATTCGCCCGGTGCTCGATCCCGCAAGGGATTTCTGGGAGTAATCCATCCTTTGCCCGGTGGCGCTTCGCTTACCGGGCCTACGGGTTTTGTAGGCCGGGCAAACGCAGTGCCGCCCGGCGAAACAGGCAAACGAGGTTCTTATGTCCGTACTCGATCTAAACGCCCTTAATGACCTGCCAAAAGTTGAACGCATTCTGGCCCTGGCAGAAACTAACGCCCAACTGGAAAAGCTCGATGCCGAAGGGCGCGTGGCGTGGGCGCTGGAAAACCTGCCGGGAGACTATGTGCTTTCGTCGAGCTTTGGCATTCAGGCGGCGGTCAGTCTGCATCTGGTGAATCAGATCCGTCCGGACATTCCGGTGATCCTCACCGATACCGGCTATCTGTTCCCGGAGACCTATCAGTTTATCGACGAGCTGACGGACAAGCTCAAGCTGAACCTGAAGGTTTATCGCGCAACCGAAAGCGCGGCCTGGCAGGAGGCGCGTTACGGCAAGCTGTGGGAGCAGGGCGTTGAGGGCATCGAGAAATACAATGAGATCAACAAGGTCGAGCCGATGAACCGCGCGCTGAAAGATCTTCATGCGCAGACGTGGTTTGCTGGGCTCCGCCGCGAGCAGTCCGGGAGCCGGGCAACGCTGCCGGTGCTGGCGGTGCAGCGTGGCGTGTTCAAAGTGCTGCCGATCATCGACTGGGATAACCGCACGGTGTACCAGTATCTGCAAAAGCACGGGCTGAAGTACCATCCGCTGTGGGATCAGGGCTACCTGTCGGTAGGCGACACCCATACCACGCGTAAATGGGAACCGGGAATGGCGGAAGAAGAGACGCGATTCTTTGGGCTGAAGCGCGAGTGCGGGCTGCACGAAGGGTAATGTTTTTTCGCCCGGTGGCGGCTACGCCTTACCGGGCCTACGTTTCGTGCCGTTGTAGGCCCGGTAAGCGCAGCGCAACCGGGCTTAATTGCATCAGGCTTTCCCCGCTTTCGCCAGCTCCTTCACCAGCGGCAGCATCACTTTCACGACATCCCGGCTGCGGTGCTCAATCCGCTGCGGCAGCGTTTTATCAATGTGCTGCTGATTATCCAGCCGCACGTCATGCCAGCTGGTCCCGTTTGGGAACGCCTTCGATTTAGCGCGCTGCTGATAGCCATCTTTTTTGCCCAGCGCCCAGTTAGTTGCCTCGACGTACAGCACCGGAATGCCCGCCTTATCAAACACTTCACCGTCATTACAGCAGCCCGTGCCTTTGGGATAATCGGGGTTACCGCCCGGATTTGTCGCGGCATAGACGCCATGCGTGCGGGCAAGCGCCAGCGCGCGGTCGCGGGTGAGTTTACGTACGCTGCTCGGCGTGCTCTGTCCGCTATTAAAATAGAGCTTATCTCCCACGATCAGATTATCGAGGTTAATCACCAGCAACGTATTTTTCTTCTCCTCAGCGGTCATGCGCTTAAGGAGATTCTCAGCGCCGAGTTTTCCTTCTTCTTCACCGCTGGTCGCAACAAAGCGAATGCTGTATTTCGTCGGAATATTCTTCAGGCGTTCGGCCAGCTCAAGCATGACGCCCAGCCCCGCCGCATTGTCATCCAGTCCCTGAAGCGTCAGCCCGCCGAGGTTATTATCGACATCGGCGTCGCTCATCGGCGTGTAGGTATCAAGGTGCGCCATAATAATAATCTGCTCAGCCGCCTTTCCTTCGTGCGCCGCAATGACCGTGCTGCCGGTTACGTTATGCCAGTTCTGCGTTTTATTGCGTGAGGTATAGATGTAGCGGCTGTGGAAAGCGCGAATGTCGCTCTCATAGCCCATATCCGCAAACTGCTGACGAATATAGTCTGCCGAGAGCATTTCGGCTGGGGTTCCGGTCATGCGGCCCGGAAAGACCGTCGCAATATGCCGCGCCTGCATACTGGCTATTTCACCGTAAGATTGATTTTTTGCCTGAGCCGGAAGGATAAAGCAAACGCCGAGCGCCAGGGCAACGAATCGGTGGCGCATTGCGGAAAACATAGTGAGTCCTTAAAAACAGAGCAAAATTTTAACCCGCATAGTATGAAACTGTGATCGGGTAGACACAATTTGAATTGCGCTTAAATGCCCGAAATTTCGCGTGTTAAGCACTTTTTGATATTTGCTTTTCCACGGCGTTATTCCATTGAGTAACTACTCATTCCAATTCGTAATTTCATTCGATCTAAGCCGCCCCCTATAGTCCCTTTATTCCTGGTTGTTAGTGAGTTGTTGCCTGTGGACTATCTCCCCCTTTTTGCCGCCTTGAAAGACCGACCGGTACTGGTTGTCGGGACGGGTGAAATTGCCGATCGCAAAATCGCGTTCCTGCAACGCGCCGGGGCGCAGGTGCAGGTCGTTGCAGAGGCGGATTTTGAAGAGTCTCAGATCGACAGCGTGGTGCTGGTGATTGCGGCAACCGAAGATCGGGCGCTCAACCGCCGAATCTCCGACGCAGCTCAGGACCGTCACCGTCTGGTGAACGTGGTAGACGACCAGCCGCTGTGCTCGTTTATCTTCCCGTCGATTGTTGACCGCTCGCCGCTGCTGGTGGCGATCTCCTCCGGCGGCACCGCGCCGGTGCTGGCGCGCGTGCTGCGGGAAAAAATCGAAGCGCTGCTGCCGACCAGCCTCGGGCGCATGGCGGAGAAGGCCAGCTACTGGCGCAACCACCTTAAAACGCGTCTGACCAGCGTGACGGAACGCCGTCGCTTCTGGGAGCGTGTGTTTCGCGGCCGCTTTGCCAGCCTGATGCATGCCGGTAACGAGACGGCGGCGCAACAAATACTCGAAGACGAACTGGATAACCCCGGCAGTACGGGCGGGGAGATCATTCTGGTGGGCGCCGGGCCGGGCGATGCCGGGCTGCTCACGCTGCGTGGCCTCCAGGTTCTTCAGGATGCGGATGTCGTGTTCTACGACCATCTGGTCACCGACGGTATTCGCGAACTGATCCGCCGTGACGCGGAGCAAATTTGCGTCGGCAAACGTGCCGGCGAGCACTCCGTGCCGCAGCACGACACCAATCAAATGCTGATTGCCGCCGCGAAAGCGGGCAAGAGCGTGGTGCGTCTGAAAGGGGGCGACCCGTTTATCTTCGGCCGTGGTGGCGAGGAGTTGCAGGCGGCAGCCGAAGCGGGCGTCCCGTTCCAGGTGGTCCCCGGTATTACGGCGGCGTCTGCCGTCACGGCCTACGCCGGTATTCCGCTGACCCATCGTGATTACGCCCAGAGCGTGACCTTTGTGACCGGGCATTATAAAGCCGACAGCACGCCGTTTGACTGGTCGCATCTCGCCCAGAGCCGACAAACGCTGGCGATTTATATGGGCACGATGAAAGCGGCAGACATCAGCGAACAGCTTATTCAGCACGGTCGCGATGCGACGACGCCGGTAGCAGTTATCTCCCGCGGGACACGCGTCGATCAGCATGTCGCCATCGGCACTTTACAAGACCTTGCAACCCTGGCGAAAGACGCCCCGATGCCCGCCCTGATCGTGGTGGGAGAAGTGGTGCAGTTGCACAGCTCGCTCGCCTGGTTCCAACACACAACCGACACAGAAGGCTTCGGCGCTTCTGTTGTAAATTTGGCTTAAGGAACGGTTATGGACCAAAAACGACTTACTCACCTGCGGCAGCTCGAAGCGGAAAGTATCCACATTATCCGCGAAGTGGCCGCCGAGTTCTCTAACCCGGTGATGATGTACTCCATCGGTAAAGATTCCAGCGTCATGCTGCACCTGGCGCGTAAAGCGTTTTATCCGGGGACGCTGCCGTTCCCGCTGCTGCATGTGGATACCGGCTGGAAATTCCGCGAGATGTACGAGTTTCGTGACCGTACCGCCAAAGCCTACGGCTGCGAGCTGCTGGTGCACAAAAACCCGGAAGGGGTGGCGATGGGCATCAACCCGTTCGTGCACGGCAGCGCCAAGCATACCGATATAATGAAAACCGAAGGGCTGAAGCAGGCGCTGAATAAATACGGTTTTGATGCGGCCTTCGGCGGCGCGCGGCGTGACGAAGAGAAATCCCGCGCCAAAGAGCGTATCTACTCTTTCCGCGACCGCTTCCACCGCTGGGACCCGAAAAACCAGCGTCCGGAGCTGTGGCACAACTACAACGGCCAGATCAACAAGGGCGAAAGCATTCGCGTCTTCCCGCTCTCCAACTGGACCGAGCTGGATATCTGGCAGTACATCTATCTGGAAAATATTGAGATCGTTCCGCTGTATCTGGCAGCAGAGCGCCCGGTCCTGGAGCGCGACGGCATGCTGATGATGATCGACGACGATCGCATTGATTTACAGCCGGGTGAAGTGATCAAAAAACAGATGGTCCGTTTCCGTACTCTCGGCTGCTGGCCGTTGACCGGCGCGGTGGAATCCAGTGCGCAGACGCTGCCGGAGATTATCGAGGAGATGCTGGTGTCGACCACCAGTGAGCGACAGGGCCGCGTGATTGACCGCGACCAGGCAGGCTCCATGGAGCTGAAGAAACGTCAGGGTTATTTCTAAGGAGCCGCCATGAATACGACTATTGCCCAACAAATTGCCGATGAAGGCGGCGTAGAAGCTTATCTGCACGCCCAACAGTACAAAAGTCTGCTGCGATTCCTGACCTGCGGCAGCGTTGATGACGGGAAAAGTACCCTGATTGGTCGTCTACTGCACGACACGCGACAAATTTACGAAGATCAGCTCTCTTCCCTGCACAATGACAGTAAACGCCACGGCACCCAGGGCGAAAAACTCGACCTGGCGCTGCTGGTGGACGGCTTGCAGGCGGAGCGCGAGCAGGGCATTACCATTGATGTCGCCTATCGCTACTTCTCTACCGAAAAGCGCAAATTTATTATCGCCGACACCCCGGGGCATGAGCAGTACACCCGTAACATGGCGACCGGCGCGTCCACCTGTGACCTGGCGATCCTGCTGATGGACGCCCGTAAAGGCGTGCTGGATCAGACGCGTCGTCACAGCTTTATCTCTACGCTGCTGGGGATCAAACACCTGGTGGTGGCGGTGAACAAAATGGATCTGGTGGACTACGGCGAAGCGCGATTCGACGAGATCCGCCAGAGCTACCTGACCTTTGCTGAACAGCTGCCGGGCAACCTCGATATTCGCTTTGTGCCGCTGTCGGCGCTGGAAGGGGATAACGTCGCCTCTCAGAGCGCGAACATGCCGTGGTACAGCGGCCCGACGCTGCTGGAGGTGCTGGAAACCGTTGAAATTCAGCGCGTGGTTGAGACCCAGCCGATGCGCTTCCCGGTGCAGTACGTAAACCGTCCGAACCTCGATTTCCGCGGCTTCTCCGGCACCCTTGCGTCCGGCTCGGTCAACGTGGGCCAGCGCGTGAAGGTGCTGCCGTCCGGCGTGGAATCGACCATTGCCCGTATCGTCACCTTTGATGGCGATCTGGACGAAGCAGGGGCAGGTGAAGCAGTAACCCTGGTGCTAAAAGACGAGATTGACATCAGCCGCGGCGATCTGCTGGTCGACGCGCAGGAAACGCTGGCGGCGGTGCAGGGCGCATCCGTGGACGTGGTGTGGATGGCGGAACAGCCCCTGACCGCAGGCCAGAGCTATGACATTAAAATTGCCGGCAAGAAAACCCGCGCCCGCGTGGACGGCATTCAGTTCCAGGTGGACATCAACAACCTGACCCACCGTGACGTGAGCGAGCTACCGCTGAACGGCATCGGTCTGGTGGATCTGACCTTCGACGAGCCGCTGGTGCTGGATCCGTATCAGCAGAATCCGGTGACGGGCGGGCTGATCTTTATCGACCGCCTGACCAACGTCACCGTCGGCGCCGGGATGGTCCGTGAACCAAACACGCAGGCTACCGTGGCCTCTGAGTTCAGCGCGTTTGAACTTGAGCTGAATGCGCTGGTGCGTAAACACTTCCCGCACTGGGGCGCACGCGATTTGCTGGGAGGCAAGTAATGGCTGCCCATGATGAGAACGTCGTCTGGCATCCTCATCCGGTCACCGTCGCCCAGCGCGAACAGCTCCACGGTCACCGTGGGGTTGTGCTGTGGTTTACCGGGCTGTCTGGCTCCGGTAAATCCACGGTGGCAGGCGCGCTGGAAGAGGCGCTGCATCAGCAGGGAGTGAACACCTACCTGCTGGACGGCGACAACGTGCGTCACGGCCTGTGCAGCGATTTAGGGTTCAGCGATGAAGACCGTAAAGAGAACATTCGCCGGGTGGGAGAAGTCGCCAGCCTGATGGCGGATGCCGGGCTGGTGGTGCTGACGGCGTTTATCTCACCGCACCGCGCCGAACGTCAGATGGTGCGTGAGCGCGTGGGCCGGAATCGCTTCATTGAAGTGTTTGTGGATACGCCGCTGGCAATCTGCGAAGCGCGCGATCCGAAAGGGCTATATAAAAAAGCCCGCGCGGGAGAGCTGCGAAACTTCACCGGTATTGACTCGGTTTACGAAGCGCCTGAATCCCCTGAGATTCATCTGGAAGGTCAACAATTGGTAACAAATTTAGTAAGCCAATTATTAGACCTGCTCAGACGGGACGATATTATCAGATCCTGAGACGGTATCGTTCGGGAGCTGTCTTCCCGAGCGATGAGTCACGGTCACAGGATTAGCTATGCGCAACAGTGAAAACTACATGATTACCACCGGGTCGGAACCGTTAACGACCGACGACGAGACGACCTGGTCCTTCCCTGGGGCGATTGTCGGCTTTGTGTCGTGGCTACTGGCGCTGGGTATCCCGTTTTTGATCTACGGTGGAAACACCCTCTTTTTCTTCCTCTATACCTGGCCTTTCTTCCTGGCGCTGATGCCCGTTGCGGTTGTGGTGGGCGTGGCGCTGCACTCCCTTTTCAACGGCAAGCTCCTGTATAGTACGCTCATCACTATCGCCACCGTTGTGGTCATCTTTGGCCTGCTGTTTTTATGGCTGATGGGCTAACTTACGGCATAATTAAAACCCCGCAGTAGAGTCCAGCGGAAAGTTATGGGATGATGATGCCGTTTTTTCAGGGGGCAGGATGGGTAAACTAACGCTGCTGTTGCTGGCTTTGCTGGTCTGGCTGCAATATTCGCTGTGGTTCGGCAAAAACGGACTGCACGACTACAGCCGGGTGAGCGATGACGTCGCGGCACAGCAGGCGACAAACGCCAAACTTAAAGCGCGTAACGATCAACTTTTTGCTGAAATTGATGACCTCAATGGCGGCCAGGAGGCGATTGAGGAGCGCGCACGCAATGAACTTAGTATGACTAAGCCGGGCGAAACGTTTTATCGCCTGGTTCCGGATGCGTCTAAACGCAATCAGGGCTCCGCACAAAACAATCGATAATCAGGCCCAGGATTACGACATGGCAGCAACTTTTTCGGACGTCTGTGCCGTGGTGCCGGCCGCAGGTTTTGGCCGGCGTATGCAGACAGAATGTCCTAAGCAGTATCTCTCAATTGGCGATAAAACGATCCTCGAGCACGCCGTGGCGGCGCTGCTGGCGCATGCCCGGGTGAAACGCGTTGTTATTGCCATCAGCCCCGGCGATGCACGTTTTGCGCAGCTCCCGCTGGCGAATCATCCTCAGATTACCGTCGTTGACGGCGGCGCAGAGCGGGCTGACTCCGTTCTGGCGGGCATTCAGGCTGCCGGGAACGCGCAGTGGGTGCTGGTGCACGATGCCGCGCGTCCCTGTCTGCATCACGACGATCTGTCGCGTCTGCTGGCCCTGAGTGAAACCAGTAAAGTGGGCGGCATTCTGGCCGCCCCGGTGCGTGACACCATGAAGCGTGCCGAACCGGGTAAACCGGCGATTGCCCACACCGTCGAGCGCGTCGATCTATGGCACGCGCTGACGCCACAATTTTTTCCCCGCGAATTACTCCACGACTGCTTAACGCGAGCGCTTAAAGAAGGTGCGACCATTACGGACGAAGCCTCGGCGCTGGAGTATTGCGGTTTCCACCCCACGCTTGTTGAAGGACGCGCTGATAATATAAAAGTGACGCGCCCGGAAGACTTACAGCTCGCGGAATTTTATCTTACCCGTACGACCCCTCAGGAGAAGGCATAATGCGTATTGGACACGGTTTTGATGTACACGCCTTTGGTGGCGTTGGCCCAATTATCATTGGCGGCGTGCGCATTCCTTACGAAAAAGGTCTGCTGGCGCATTCTGATGGCGACGTGGCGCTGCATGCGCTGACCGACGCGCTGCTGGGTGCCGCCGCGCTGGGCGACATTGGCAAACTGTTCCCGGATACCGATCCTGCTTTCAAAGGCGCAGACAGCCGCGAACTGCTGCGCGAAGCCTGGCGTCGTATTCAGGCCAAAGGCTACACCCTCGGCAACGTTGATGTGACGATCATTGCCCAGGCACCGAAGATGCTGCCGCATATCCCTCAGATGCGCGTGTTTATCGCTGAAGATCTGGGCTGCCATATGGACGACGTCAACGTCAAAGCGACCACCACGGAGAAGCTGGGCTTTACCGGCCGTGGCGAAGGCATTGCCTGTGAAGCCGTGGCACTGCTGGTGAAGGCGGCCAAATGACGGATTTCGACAACCTGACGTATCTGCACGATAAACCGGAGGGCAAGGGTCTGCTGAAAGCCAACCCTGAAGATTTCGTGGTAGTGGAAGATCTGGGTTTTGAGCCGGACGGCGAAGGCGAGCACATCCTGGTGCGCATTCTGAAAAACGGCTGCAATACCCGCTTCGTGGCGGACGCGCTGGCAAAATTCCTCAATATTCACGCCCGCGAAGTGAGCTTTGCCGGTCAAAAAGATAAACATGCCGTGACCGAACAGTGGCTTTGCGCCCGCGTGCCCGGTAATGCCATGCCCGATTTAAGCAAATTTGAGCTTGAGGGCTGTAAGGTACTGGAGTACGCCCGCCATAAACGCAAACTGCGTCTGGGCGCACTGAAAGGTAATGCCTTTACCCTGGTGTTGCGCGAAGTGACCGAACGCGAGGACGTTGAAAAACGCCTGAAGGCCATTAACGAACGCGGCGTACCAAACTATTTCGGCGCTCAGCGCTTTGGTATCGGTGGTAGCAACCTGCTGGGCGCGCTGCGCTGGGCGCAAAGCGGTGCACCGGTGCGCGATCGTAATAAACGCAGTTTTTGGTTGTCGGCGGCCCGCAGTGCGTTGTTTAATCAGATTGTGAGCGAACGGCTGAAAAAACCGGACGCGAATCAAGTTGTTGTCGGCGATGCGCTACAATTAGCGGGACGCGGAAGCTGGTTTGTGGCAACGGCCGAAGAGATGGCCGATGTCCAGTCGCGCGTGGACGCTAAAACGCTGATGATTACCGCCGCCTTGCCGGGTTCAGGCGACTGGGGAACCCAGGGCGAGGCGCTGGCCGCTGAGCAGTCAGCGGTGGCGGATGCGCCAGAATTACAATCGTTGCTGGTGCGGGAAAAGGTCGAGGCGGCACGTCGTGCGATGCTCCTCTACCCGCAACAGCTGAGCTGGAACTGGTGGGATGACGTAACCGTCGAGTTACGCTTCTGGCTGCCGGCAGGTAGCTTTGCCACCAGTGTTGTCAGGGAACTTATCAACACGTCGGGTGATTATGCGAATATTGCTGAGTAACGATGACGGGATCCATGCGCCAGGTATTCAGACGCTGGCGAAACACCTCCGCGAATTTGCGGATGTGCAGGTCGTGGCTCCCGATCGTAACCGCAGTGGCGCGTCTAACTCATTGACGCTGGAGTCTTCACTTCGCACCTTTACCTTTGAGAATGGCGATATTGCCGTCCAGATGGGGACGCCGACCGACTGCGTGTTTCTGGGCGTGAACGCGCTGATGCGCCCGCGGCCGGACGTTGTGGTCTCCGGCATCAATGCCGGGCCAAATCTTGGCGATGATGTGATTTACTCCGGCACCGTGGCCGCGGCGATGGAAGGGCGTCACCTGGGGTTTCCGGCGCTGGCGGTCTCGTTAAACGGTCACACCCACTATGACACAGCCGCCGCGGTGACCTGCTCCATTCTCCGTGCGCTTGGCCGCGAGCCGCTGCGTACCGGACGTATCCTCAATATTAACGTGCCGGACCTCCCGCTGGACGAGATCAAAGGGATCCGCGTGACGCGCTGTGGCAGTCGCCATCCTGCCGATCAGGTTATTCCCCAGCAGGATCCGCGCGGCAATACCCTGTACTGGATCGGCCCGCCGGGAGCTAAATGCGATGCCGGACCAGACACCGACTTCGCTGCGGTGGATGAAGGGTACGTTTCCGTTACGCCGTTGCACGTAGATTTAACCGCTTATAGCGCGCATGATGTGGTGTCGGACTGGTTAGATCGGGTCGGAGTGAACGCGCAATGGTAAGTAAACGTGTACAAACTCTTCTGGAACAATTACGCGCACAGGGGATCGCCAACGAGCAGGTGCTGAACGCGCTTGCCCAGGTTCCCCGTGAGAAGTTTGTAGATGAGGCGTTTGAACACAAAGCGTGGGAAAACGTGGCGCTGCCCATTGGGCAAGGCCAGACGATTTCGCAGCCCTACATGGTGGCGCGTATGACGGAGCTTCTGGAGCTAACGCCAGAGTCCCGGGTGCTGGAAATTGGCACCGGTTCAGGGTATCAAACCGCGATCCTGGCTCACCTTGTGCACCATGTCTGTTCGGTGGAACGGATTAAAGGGTTGCAGTGGCAGGCGCGCCGTCGCCTGAAACAGCTTGATTTACATAATGTATCGACACGCCACGGCGATGGATGGCAGGGTTGGCAGGCTCGCGCCCCGTTTGACGCCATCATTGTCACGGCAGCGCCACCTGAAATCCCCACTGCGCTTCTTTCGCAGCTGGACGAGGGTGGCATTCTTGTATTGCCCGTCGGCGATGAGCAGCAGCTTTTGAAGCGCGTTCGTCGACGCGGCGGCGAGTTTATTATCGATACCGTGGAAGCCGTGCGCTTTGTGCCCCTGGTTAAGGGCGAACTGGCCTGAGACTCGGATTTTTCCAGGGTTATTAAGGCAAATTCAGCGTATGGTGTGGCGCGATAGATTCGTGCCATCACGGTTATTTTTAAGTCACTGGTAGTTAACACATTCCTGGGGGATAAATGAGCGCGGGAAGCCCAAAATTCACCATCAGCCGTGTTGCGGCATTATCACTGGTTTCGCTCTGGCTGGCAGGCTGTACAAGTTCAAATAACGCGCCTGCGCCCGTCAGTTCCGTTAATGGAACCAGCGGCTCGGGTAACACGTCCAGCGGAATGTTGATCACCCCTCCGCCTAAAATGGGCACCTCAACGGCGCAGCAAACTCCGCAGATCCAGCCGGTTCAGCGTCCAGTTACGCAGCCTACGCAGATTCAGGCAGTGGAACAGCCTGTTCAGACTGAAAATGGCCGCATAGTGTATAACCGTAAGTATGGGAACATTCCGAAAGGTAGCTATACCGGCGGCAGCACCTATACCGTGAAGCGCGGCGATACGCTGTTCTATATTGCCTGGATCACCGGGAACGATTTCCGCGATCTGGCACAGCGAAACAACGTCCAGGCCCCGTATGCTCTGGAAGTCGGGCAAACGCTTCAGGTTGGCAACGCGACGGGGACACCGCTTACACCAGGCAACACCGTTTCAGCGGCCGACGTAACTGCGCAAAATAACAGCGTTACTCCTGCACAAAAAACCACCACGGTGGTTGCTTCACAACCTGTAATTACGTATTCTGAGGATTCAGGTGATCAGAGTGCTAACAAAATGTTGCCGAATAATAAAGGTACTGCGACTGTTGTCACAGCACCGACTACGGCACCTGTGGTTAGCTCTACTGTACCGACTGCAAGCAGTCAGAATGCCAGCTCGTCAATCACCACCTGGCGCTGGCCAACTGACGGCAAGATTATCGAGAACTTCGCTACCTCTGAGGGGGGCAACAAAGGGATCGATATCGCAGGCAGTAAAGGACAGGCAATCATCGCGACCGCAGACGGACGCGTTGTCTATGCCGGTAACGCACTGCGCGGTTACGGTAATCTTATTATCATCAAACATAACGATGATTACCTGAGTGCCTACGCCCATAACGACACTATGCTGGTCCGGGAACAACAAGAAGTTAAGGCGGGGCAAAAAATCGCTACCATGGGTAGCACCGGAACCAGTTCTACACGCTTGCATTTTGAAATTCGTTACAAGGGGAAATCCGTAAACCCGCTGCAATATTTACCGCAGCGATAAATTGACGGGGCATGCCAGCCAGGGTGTCTCGTCCAGGGATCACGGGTAGGAGCCACCTTTATGAGTCAGAATACGCTGAAAGTTCATGATTTAAATGAAGACGCGGAATTTGATGAGAACGGATCAGAGGCTTTTGACGAAAAAGCCTTAGTAGAAGAGGAACCCAGTGATAACGATTTGGCTGAAGAAGAGCTGTTATCGCAGGGTGCCACACAGCGTGTGCTGGACGCGACTCAGCTTTACCTTGGGGAGATTGGTTACTCCCCACTGCTAACGGCCGAAGAAGAAGTCTATTTCGCACGTCGTGCTTTGCGTGGTGATGTTGCCTCGCGTCGTCGCATGATCGAAAGTAACCTGCGACTGGTCGTGAAAATTGCCCGCCGTTACGGCAATCGTGGTCTGGCTCTGCTGGATCTGATTGAAGAGGGCAACTTAGGTCTCATCCGCGCAGTTGAGAAGTTTGACCCGGAACGCGGGTTCCGTTTCTCAACCTACGCGACCTGGTGGATTCGTCAGACCATCGAACGGGCTATTATGAACCAGACCCGTACGATTCGACTGCCGATCCACATCGTCAAAGAGTTGAATGTTTATCTGCGTACCGCGCGCGAGTTGTCCCATAAACTGGACCACGAGCCAAGTGCGGAAGAGATTGCAGAGCAACTCGACAAACCGGTTGATGACGTAAGCCGTATGCTGCGTCTCAACGAGCGCATTACCTCGGTTGACACCCCGCTGGGTGGTGACTCTGAAAAAGCGCTGCTGGACATCCTGGCCGATGAAAAAGACAACGGCCCGGAAGACACCACGCAGGACGATGACATGAAACAGAGCATCGTCAAATGGCTGTTCGAACTGAACGCCAAACAGCGTGAAGTGCTGGCACGTCGTTTCGGTTTACTGGGGTATGAAGCTGCGACACTGGAAGATGTCGGCCGTGAGATTGGCCTGACCCGTGAACGTGTTCGTCAGATTCAGGTTGAAGGGCTACGCCGCCTGCGTGAAATCCTGCAAGGGCAAGGTCTGAATATCGAAGCGCTGTTCCGCGAGTAAGCAACCATTCGTCAGAAAAGGCCCGTCGTGAGACGGGCCTTTTTTATGCCTTACGATTGCGCCGTTTCGTGCAGCAAACGCCAGGTGATGTTATCCCCTTCCTGATTAAGCACCGCGGTTGACCAGCGCACGTTGACGGGCTGGCCTGGCCGGGTTTGCGTCTCCCGGTAATGGAGCACCGCGCCGTTGTCCCATGTCTGAAGCGTTGTTAACGCATCAATACCGATCCTGAGCCCGGGTCGGGTTCCCCGCTGCGCATATAAAAATTTGGCCAGAGCGTGATGATCTAAATGGGCGCCACTCGGTGGAACCATCAGAAAATCCGGACGGAAACGGGCGAGCAGGGCGTCCTGTTCGCCTTCGCCTGCACCTAACCAGTTTTCAAGGGCGACGTGGATGTCGAGGATCTCTTGTTCGAAATGAGTCATGGGTGCTCCTGTTGCAGTTGCGCAAGTAACTGCGTGTTATTAAGACGGTAGACGTACAGTACGGGCAGCAGAGTGATAACTGCGGCAAAAATAAACATACCGTGCCAGGCGACCAGCGGCGTAAGATAAGCTTGCATGAAGCTCAGCGCCTGCGCCAGCAGCAGGGTACCCGCAAAAAAGCTCAACTGACGATTCAGATTCCATAGCGCACTGGCATCAGGCATATCTTCCCGCCGCATTGTCAAAAACGCGCTGCTCTGAGCCGTACTGCTGCAAAGGCTTCCCCCCGCACCCATTAACGCAAACGCAACGGCAGGTAACAGCATAGCCGGGCCGACGTTAATTAAAAGCAGAATGCCCGTTGCCTGCAAAAGGCAACCGATGACCACCAGCGGCCGCGGGCCGATACGGTTGAAATAGCGTCCTGTCGCGGTGATAGCCAAAAACGATGCCACAGACCACGGCAGCATAAGCATGCCCGTTGCGGTGGGCGTCATATTGGCCTCGCTCTGAAGGTAATACATGCCCGTTACGTTCACGCCAATAAAGATGCCGGGTACGCATACATAGATAAGCATGGATAAGCGCAACAGCGGATCCGTCAGCAAAGACAGGTTTACTATTCTGGTGGTGTTTATCGGTGACGGTTCTGTTTTAAGCCACGCGCAGGCCAAAACAAAGGTGACAATGGTGACGGGCAGGGTGGCAAAAAATATCCAGCGCCAGCTGAATGTCTGAACCAGCATACCGCCCACAGCCGGTGAGCAGGCGGGGGCAAGCAGCGCGACCAGCATCACCGCCGAGGTGAGTCTGGCCCGCTCATGAGGCTTAAACTGTTGCCAGGTCAGCGCCTGACCAACCGGGATCAGTAAACCCCCTCCGGCGCCCTGCACGACGCGCCAGGCAATCAAACTTTCCAGCGAAGATGAGAGACCCGCCGCAACGGAGGCCGCGCTAAAGAGAAGCAGTGAGAGCAGAATAACGCGCTTCGGCCCGACGCGGCGCGTCAGAATACTGCTGAATGGGATGACTAACGTCAGCCCGGCAATGTATCCGTTACTTACCCAGGCAAGCGCGGAAGGTGTGGTATTGAATGCGTGAGCCATCGCCGGAAAGGCGACGCTGGCAATAAACATGTTTATCAAATCAAGGAAAAAGCCGAGCAGAAAGACGACGGCGATTTTGCTGCGATACGTCATGGAAGTTCCTCCGGTGAGGTGGCGTATCGTATCGGCCCGCGCGTTACGGATAAACGCGACAAAGGACGATATACTGTCAACATTATTTTGACAGTTAATCAGGCAAGCGATGCTTAATTTACAGCGTACGGCGATGTTTATCGCCGTAGCGGACACCGGCAGTTTCACCGCCGCGGCGGAGGCGATGGGGCTGACAAAAGCGGTGGTCAGCTTTCATATTCGTCAGCTTGAAGAGGAGCTGGGCGTCACCCTGTTGCTGCGAACCACCCGACGCCTGACGCTGACCGAGGCGGGGAAGCTCTTTCATCAACGAAGCGTGATGCTGTTACGGGATGCAGAGCGATTGCAGGATGATGTTCGCGCCAACCACGCCGGGCTGACGGGAGAACTGCGGATCACCACCACGCCCGAATATGGCTCGCAGGTGGTGGTGCCTTTGCTGGCTGAATTTAGCCAGTTGCACCCGGACCTTCGCGTGCGGCATGTCTCGTCCTCTTTGCATGCCGATCTTATCGCCGAGCGCTTCGATGTCGCTATCCGGCTCGGCACGCTTGCAGATTCGCGCTACCACGCCGCGTTGATGACCTCCTTCACCATCCTGCCCGTGGCGACGCCATGCTGGCTGGCAAACCATCCGGTTGACTCGCTGGAGCAGCTGGCGGAAGCGGACTGGATCATTCACGAGCGTTTAACGTCGCCGCTGCGCTGGCAGGTGAGAGGCGTTGATCGGCATCCGGTTTCCTTTGAGATCAGAAAAGCGCCGCGCCTGTATGCAGACAGTGCCCAGGCGTTGATGGCTTTTGCCCTCGCGGGATGTGGCGTGGCGCTGTTGCCGGAGTGGCTGGTGCGTAACGCACTGGATACAGGGACGCTGGTCTCGCTGTTACCGGCGTACACGTTCGCTCAGCAGGGCATCTATGCCGTTTATCCTGATGCCCGGCATGTGCCCGCGAAAGTGCGAACATTTATTGATTTTATGCGCGTCAGGGTTACTTAACCCTGCATCATCTTTTTAATGAGCGCTGAAAATTGCTCTCGTTCCGCGCCGTTAAGGCGCCCTAAAAACGCCTCATCCACCTCATTTCCAATCGGTTTACTGCTCTCAAGCAGGGCCTCACCTTCGGCCGTCAGAAAGACAAACCGACGGCGCTTGTCTGCCGGATCGTGCTCGCGCCTGACCAGGCCGCGTGCTTCCATGCGGCTCAGCATTTCTGCCAGCGTCGCTTTGGTGCTCACCGCGACTTCAGTCAGGGCAACCTGCTCAATGCCAGGATTTTCAGCAATTGACCGCATCACCGCATATTGTGGTTTGGTCAGTTCGGGCAATGCGTGTTGCCACTGGGCGGTATGCTGTTGAAAAAGCTGACGTAGCAGGTGAAACGCTTCTTGTCTTAACTCCATGGACACTCCGACGGAAAAATACTCCCTCTATGATAGCCGCTCTCGGGCTGAATTTTAACGCGAGA
Source organism: Enterobacter sp. DSM 30060 (assembly GCF_013375955.1). Classification (NCBI taxonomy): domain Bacteria; kingdom Pseudomonadati; phylum Pseudomonadota; class Gammaproteobacteria; order Enterobacterales; family Enterobacteriaceae; genus Enterobacter; species Enterobacter sp. DSM 30060. Next base: position 672,209 of record NZ_CP056118.1, on the reverse strand, counting down.
GTTTTTTTAGCGAATAGTGTGATCGTATGCGAACGATCTTGTCAGCAGCAGGATCGAGGCGTAGTTTAGTTAATATGTTCGTATACGAACAAACTAATTGAGGTGCTGAATGAGATTGATTGTGGGAATGACGGGCGCGACGGGTGCGCCATTAGGCGTGGCGTTGTTGCAGGCGCTGCGGGAAATGCCGGAGGTGGAAACGCATCTGGTGATGTCGAAGTGGGCAAAAACCACGATTGAGCTGGAAACGCCCTTCACTGCGCATGACGTTGCTGCACTGGCGGATGTCGTCCATAGCCCGGCCGATCAGGCTGCCACCATCTCCTCCGGCTCGTTTCGCACCGACGGCATGATCGTCATTCCGTGCAGCATGAAAACGCTGGCGGGTATCCGCGCGGGCTACGCCGAAGGGCTGGTAGGGCGTGCGGCAGACGTGGTGCTGAAAGAGGGACGCAAGCTGGTGCTGGTTCCGCGTGAGACGCCGCTCAGCACCATCCATCTTGAGAACATGCTTGCCCTTTCCCGCATGGGCGTGGCGATGGTGCCACCTATGCCTGCGTACTACAACCACCCGCAAACCGCCGATGACATAACCCAGCATATCGTGACCCGCGTTCTCGACCAGTTTGGTCTGGAGCATAAAAAAGCCCGACGCTGGGAAGGTTTGCAGGCAGCGAAACATTTTTCACAGGAGAATAAAGATGGCATTTGATGATTTGAGAAGCTTCTTGCAGGCGCTCGATGAGCAAGGGCAGCTGCTGAAAATTGAGGAAGAGGTAAACGCTGAGCCGGATTTAGCGGCCGCCGCCAACGCTACCGGACGCATTGGCGATGGTGCGCCTGCGCTGTGGTTCGATAATATTCGCGGCTTCACCGATGCCCGTGTGGTGATGAACACTATCGGCTCGTGGCAAAACCACGCTATTTCGATGGGGCTGCCAGCAAATACCCCGGTGAAAAAACAGATCGACGAGTTTATTCGTCGCTGGGACAAATTCCCCGTCTCGCCAGAGCGTCGTGCAAATCCGGCCTGGGCGCAGAACACGGTGGACGGGGAAGACATCAACCTGTTCGACATTCTGCCGCTGTTCCGCCTGAACGACGGTGACGGGGGCTTTTATCTCGATAAAGCGTGCGTTGTCTCCCGCGATCCGCTCGACCCCGAACACTTCGGCAAGCAGAACGTCGGGATTTACCGTATGGAAGTGAAGGGCAAGCGTAAGCTCGGCCTGCAACCGGTGCCGATGCATGATATCGCGCTGCATCTGCATAAGGCAGAAGAGCGCGGCGAAGACCTGCCTATTGCCATTACGCTGGGTAACGATCCGATCATCACCCTGATGGGCGCCACGCCGCTGAAATACGATCAATCCGAGTATGAGATGGCCGGTGCGCTACGCGAAAGCCCGTATCCGATTGCGACGGCTCCGCTGACCGGTTTCGATGTGCCGTGGGGGTCGGAAGTGATCCTCGAAGGGGTGATTGAAGGCCGAAAACGTGAAATTGAAGGGCCATTCGGTGAGTTTACCGGACACTACTCCGGCGGGCGCAACATGACGGTCGTGCGCATTGATAAAGTCTCTTACCGCACAAAACCCATTTTCGAATCTCTCTACCTGGGGATGCCGTGGACCGAGATTGATTATCTTATGGGGCCCGCTACCTGCGTGCCGCTCTATCAGCAGCTGAAGGCGGAATTCCCGGAAGTGCAGGCGGTAAACGCCATGTACACCCACGGCCTGCTGGCGATTATCTCCACCAAAAAACGATACGGCGGTTTTGCCCGTGCAGTCGGGCTCCGCGCCATGACCACGCCACACGGTCTGGGTTACGTGAAAATGGTGATTATGGTGGATGAGGACGTCGATCCGTTTAACCTGCCGCAGGTGATGTGGGCGCTGTCATCTAAGGTCAATCCGGCAGGCGATCTGGTGCAGCTACCGAATATGTCTGTGCTGGAGCTTGACCCCGGCTCCAGCCCGGCGGGGATCACTGACAAGCTGATCATTGATGCCACCACCCCAGTCGCTCCGGACAACCGTGGTCACTACAGCCAGCCGGTACAGGATCTCCCTGAAACCAAAGCCTGGGCCGAAAAACTGACCGCGATGCTGGCGGCACGTCAATAAGGAGGAAAAAATGATTTGTCCACGTTGTGCCGATGAACATATTGAGGTGATGGCAACATCACCGGTGAAAGGTGTCTGGACGGTATACCAGTGTCAGCACTGTCTGTATACCTGGCGCGATACCGAACCGCTGCGCCGTACCAGCCGCGAGCATTACCCGGAAGCGTTCCGCATGACGCAGAAGGATATTGATGAAGCACCGCAGGTGCCGACGATCCCGCCGCTGCTGTAATAAAAAGCCCGGAGGCGCTGCGCTTACCGGGCGATAATATTGTGCGGTCTTTTGCCCGGTGGCGCTACGCTTACCGAGCCTACGGGTTTTGTAGGCCGGGTAAGGCGAAGCCGCCACCCGGCAAAAAAGACCGCAGAGAACTAAACCAGACTCTTCAACCGATAAATCCACTCCAGCGCCTGACGCGGCGTCAGCGAATCCGGATCGAGATTTTCCAGCGCTTCTACAGCCGGAGATGTCTCTTCCGGCACCGCCAGCAGTGACATCTGCGTACCATCTATCTGCGTAGCTGCCGCATTCGGTGACAAACTTTCCAGCTCACGCAATTTCTGACGCGCGCGCTTAATCACCTCTTTCGGCACACCCGCCAGCGCGGCGACGGCCAGGCCATAGCTCTTGCTTGCCGCGCCGTCCTGCACCGTGTGCATAAAGGCGATGGTGTCGCCGTGCTCAAGCGCATCAAGGTGGACGTTAGCCACGCCTTCCATTTTCTCTGGCAGCTGTGTCAGTTCGAAATAGTGCGTCGCGAACAGCGTCAGCGCCTTGATTTTATTCGCCAGACTTTCCGCGCACGCCCAGGCCAGGGACAGGCCGTCATAGGTGGAGGTACCGCGTCCTACTTCGTCCATCAACACCAGACTGTTCTCTGTCGCGTTATGCAGAATGTTGGCGGTTTCGGTCATCTCGACCATAAAGGTAGAGCGACCGCTCGCCAGATCGTCAGCCGCACCCACACGGGTGAAGATACGGTCGACAGGGCCAATCTCAACCTTCTGCGCCGGAACGTAGCTGCCGATGTAGGCGAGCAGCGCGATAAGGGCTGTCTGGCGCATATAGGTACTTTTACCGCCCATATTGGGGCCGGTAATGATCAGCATTCTTCGCTGCGGTGACAGATTCAACGGGTTGGCAATAAACGGCTCGTTCAGCACCTGCTCAACCACCGGATGGCGACCTTCGGTAATGCGAATGCCGGGCTTGTCAGTAAAGGTAGGACAGGTGTAGTTCAGCGTTTCGGCGCGCTCGGCCAGGTTTACCAGCACATCCAGCTCGGCCAGCGCAGCGGCGCTCATTTGAAGGTCAGCCAGATGCGGCATCAGGATGTCGAACAGCTCGTCATACAGCTGTTTCTCCAGCGCCAGCGCTTTACCTTTCGACGTGAGCACTTTGTCTTCGTACTCTTTCAGCTCGGGAATAATGTAGCGCTCGGCATTTTTCAGCGTCTGGCGGCGAACGTAGTGAATCGGTGCCAGGTGGCTCTGCCCACGACTGATCTGGATATAGTAACCGTGTACGGCGTTGTAGCCGACTTTCAGGGTGTCGAGCCCCAGACGTTCACGCTCGCGGATTTCCAGCTTATCCAGATAATCCGTCGCGCCATCGGCCAGCGCACGCCATTCGTCCAGCTCTTCGTTATAACCCGGAGCAATAACCCCGCCATCCCGCACCAGAACAGGCGGCGCATCAATGATGGCGCGTTCCAGCAGTTCGCGAAGCTCGGTAAATTCGCCCATGGTTTCGCGCAGCTTTTGCACTGGCGCGCTGTCGATCTCTCCCAGCTGAGCGCGCAGTTCCGGCAACTGCTGGAAAGCGTGACGCATACGGGCGAGATCGCGTGGACGCGCGGTACGCAATGCCAGGCGCGCCAGGATACGCTCAAGGTCACCCACCTGACGCAGCACCGGCTGCAATTCGGTGTAACGATCCTGCAATGCGGCAATGGTTTGCTGACGGCCAATCAGCGTTTCGGTGTTGCGGATCGGCATATGCAGCCAGCGTTTGAGCATACGGCTGCCCATGGGGGTAACCGTGCTGTCAAGAACCGACGCCAGCGTATTTTCCATGCCGCCAGCGAGGTTCTGCGTGATCTCCAGGTTGCGGCGCGTGGCGGCATCCATGATGATGCTGTCCTGCTGACGCTCCATGGTAATTGAACGGATATGGGGCAGGGCGGTACGCTGCGTATCCTTCACGTACTGCAACAGGCAGCCTGCGGCACATAGCCCGCGCGGGGCATTTTCCACACCAAAGCCAATCAAATCGCGCGTGCCAAATTGCAGGTTCAGCTGCTGGCGCGCGGTATCAATTTCGAACTCCCACAGTGGACGACGACGCAGGCCGCGGCGACCTTCAATCAGCGCCATCTCGGCGAAATCTTCTGCATAAAGCAGTTCTGCCGGATTAGTACGCTGTAGTTCAGCCGCCATGGTTTCACGGTCAGCCGGTTCACTCAGGCGAAAACGACCGGAGCTGATATCCAGCGTGGCGTAGCCAAACCCTTTACCGTCCTGCCAGATCGCCGCCAGCAGGTTATCCTGGCGCTCCTGAAGCAGGGCTTCATCGCTGATGGTTCCCGGCGTCACGATGCGTACGACCTTGCGCTCAACGGGGCCTTTCGACGTGGCCGGGTCGCCAATTTGTTCGCAGATAGCGACAGATTCGCCCTGGTTCACCAGCTTCGCCAGATAGTTTTCAACCGCGTGATGCGGGATACCCGCCATCGGGATGGGCTCGCCTGCCGACGCGCCACGTTTCGTCAGAGAAATGTCGAGCAGCTGAGACGCACGTTTCGCATCGTCATAAAAAAGCTCGTAAAAATCGCCCATACGGTAAAACAGCAGAATTTCCGGATGCTGTGCCTTCAGCTTCAGGTACTGCTGCATCATTGGCGTATGCGCGTCGAAATTGTCGATTGTGCTCATGGAGTTATGATATCCATTTCTTTGAAAATATTACGCTTTGAGCGGCTCAATGGCCGATTGTTCCTTCTATTGTCGCATGAAAAAAAGGTGCGGCGCAGAAAAAAGTCACGACTTTACGAGGCATCTTCCGCTATTAATTCAATGATGATTTTTCCGTGCTCGACGCCCACCCGAACCTGCGAGTTGGTGGTAAATCCCGCTTGTTCAAGCCAGTCGCCTTTCAGGCTTAGCGCTGCGTGTACGCTGTAGCGTTTTGGAATTTTCGTTTTACGGTCTTCATGACGTTTTCTGAAGTAACCCACTTTTTAAGTGCCGATAGGGTTTGGCGATCGCGATCTGTTGCATAGGCTCTCCGGTGAATGCGGTTATTTACACCTGTATAAAATACCAGTAAAACGCAGCGAAGGGAGGGGTAATTCTGGAAGGACGCTTCAGAAAACGGAATGCAATAACTGAAAATGTGCGGATAAAAAGGTATTATAAATGCACTTTATTGTTGAGGACGACGTTATGTCCGGTAAACGTATTTCACGAGAAAAAAAGACGATCGCCAGAATGATCGCCCTGTACGAAAACAGGTGTCCGCACGCCATAAAAGAAGAGGGGCACTATTCGGCGCTTAAGGCTTATGCCGATAAGCGGCTGGATAAATGCGTGTTTGGTGAGGAAAAACCTGCCTGCAAACAGTGCCCGGTGCACTGTTATCAGCCCGCCCGACGGGAAGAGATGAAGCAGGTAATGCGCTGGGCAGGGCCACGTATGTTATGGCGTCATCCGATTCTGACCATCCGACATCTGATCGACGATCGTCGTCCGGTTCCTGAATTACCGGAAAAGTATCGGCCCAAAAAATAACCGGCTCAGCGCCGCAGTGGACGACAAATCACGCTCAGGGCGACGGTGCGGCGCAGGCAGACAGAAAAAGAGCACCAAATATCCCTGCGCCAGCGCGGGAGCGATATGTACCCGCTGACGGAATGACGGGTTATTTCAGGCTCTCTTTATCGATTCCCAGACGCTTCATGCGCGAGAGCAGGGTGGTACGCTTCAGCCCCAGCCGTTGCGCCGCACCTTTCGGTCCGGCTACCACGCCGTTGGTCTCCTTCAGCACTCGCATAATGAGCTGATATTCATCTTCTCCCTCTTTCGCAAGCTCGCTTGCGGCCACGGTCGTTTCAGAGAGAGTAACCTCTGGCAGGGAGAGCTGGAGCACGTTCCCGCGCGTCAGCAGGACCGCGCGCTCAATGACGTTTTCCAGCTCGCGCACGTTCCCCGGCCACTCCATCGCCGAAAGGGTGCGTAGCGTTTCGGCAGGAATACTGTCGATATTTCGCCCCATCCGGCGGGCAATCTTCGCGGTAAAGGCTTTCACCAGCAGCGGGATATCTTCCGGGCGTTCGCGCAGCGGCGGCAGGCAGATCGGGAAGACGTTCAGACGATAGTAAAGATCGCTGCGAAACTCGCGGTCGGCTACCATTTTTTTCAGATCGCGGTTGGTGGCGGCAATCAGACGCACGTCGGTCTGGATCAGCTTGTTGCTGCCGAGACGCTCGAACTCCTGCTCCTGCAAAACGCGCAGCAGCTTAGGCTGAAGCTCCAGCGGCATATCGCCCACTTCGTCGAGGAACAATGAGCTTTTATCCGCCAGTTCAAAACGGCCCAGCCGCTGGCTGCTGGCGCCGGTAAACGCGCCGCGCTCGTGGCCGAACAGGTCGCTTTCCAGTAAGCCCGCAGGCATCGCCGCGCAGTTCATCTTCACCATCCGGCGGCTGTTGCGGTTGCTCAGGTTGTGGATCGCCCGGGCAATCAGCTCTTTCCCTGTGCCGGTTTCACCGAGGATCAGCACCGTGCTGTCGCTCTGCGCCACCATCTCCACCTGCTTGAGGATATTGTACATGGCATCGCTGCGTCCGATGATTTCGCCAAACTCGCTGTCCACATTGTTGAGCTGCTCGGTCAGCGCCAGGTTTTCGTCCACCAGCCGTTCTTTCAGACGGTGGATCTCCTGATAGGCGAGGGCATTATCCAGCGCAATGGAGATACGTTCGGCGATCTGGCGCAGTAGCTTCAGGTTGGCGGTGGTAAATACGGCTTCATCGCACTGCGCCAGTTTAAGCACGCCGAGCATGGTGTTGCCGGACATCAGCGGCAGCAGGCACAGGGTCTGGATCTTGTTGCCCCAGGTGTTAAACAGCATCCGCTCGTAGGGCGCTACCGGATCCTGCTCGCTGAGGTTTAACAGCAGGATCTCTTTGCTTTTAAATACCCGTTCAGACAGGGTTCCCGCTTCGTCCACTTCGCTTTGCTCGTGCGCCGGGTTAGCTTCGTCGAGGTAGTGGGTGGAGTAGATGTTCAGCTTGCCCTTACGGTTGCCGCGCAGCGCAATGCTGATAGCATCGATCCTGAAATAGTGATGGATCTCTTTGGCGACTTCGCTCACCAGTTCGTCCATATCGAGACGCGACAGCACGGCATTGGTGATGGCGACCAGAATGCGGAAATTATCGCGCTCGCGGCTCAACAGGTCGTAATCCACGTTATTGGTGACGCGGCTTTGGATCTGCTCTGCCACGACGGCCACAATCTGCGTGAAGGTATGCAACCGCTCGTACTCCGCCTCGGTCCAGGGCTGGTCGTTATTACGGATAAACTCGCAGCCGCCAAAAATTTGCCCTTCCACCGCCAGCGGCAGCATGCTGTAGTGGCCGAACGGGTGGTAAAGGTTGCTCTCTGCCAGCTTCGGCCAGGCCTGGCGAAACTGGTCAAAATTGCAGTGCAGCGCTTCCGGGCGGGAGAGAATACGTCGCACCGGACCATGGGCCAGAAACGTTTCATCTTCATATTCGAAGATTTTGCCGTTATCACGCGTTGAGAAATAGCTCGCGCGGTGGGTTGCGCTATGCCAGAGCACAATGGCGGCGCTGTCCGCCAGCGCTGATTGCCTGACCAGCCGCGTCAGGGCATCGCTCAGCGCGCCGAGGTCGGGCTGTTGTAAAAGTGTGCGCGTGATGTCAAACAGGCCCTGCTGTCCAAGATCGCTCATCGGTGTATACGGCATTATTGCTTTCCAATAGAAACTGGCAAAAAAGAGACATTCAGCGCTGACCGCTTTTGGCGCGGTCTAGCAAATTCGGGGTAACGGTTCAGCGTGCGGCAGATCCAGCGTGCGCTTCACGCCGTAAAGCCCGGTCAGGCGCACCCCTTTGCGCTCAACCACGTCGCCGATGATGGCCGCGTCTTTCCCTAAGGGATGTGCGCGCAGTTGTTCAAGTACGGCTTCCGCCGCCGTGCGTTCCACGCCGATCACCAGCTTGCCTTCGTTGGCAAAGTTAAGCGGGTCTAGCCCTAATAGCTCGCACAGCCCGCGTACAGCAGGCTTAACGGGCATGCCGCGCTCGGTCAGTTCAATTCCGCAGCCGCTGCTTGCGGCAAATTCGTGTACGACGGCATTCACGCCGCCTCGCGTGGCGTCGCGCAGGGCTTTTACACCCGGCATGTCGCGCAGCGTCTGGATCAGCGGCGTGAGTACCGCGCAGTCACTGTGCAGCTCGCCATCCAGCCCTAAGCCTTCGCGCAGGTTCAGGATGGTTGCCCCGTGGCAGCCCAGCGTGCCGCTGACAATCAGCACGTCGCCTGCACAAAGCTGCTGCGCGCCCCAGTGAATGTCGGCGGGGATCGCCCCCATTCCGGCGGTGTTAATGAAGAGCTTATCCGCCGCGCCGCGCTGCACCACCTTGGTATCCCCGGTCACGATGGCGATCCCCGCCTCGCGGGCGGTGTGCGCCATGCTGTTGACCACCGCCGTGAGCGTCTCCATGGGTAACCCTTCTTCGAGGATAAACCCGCAGGAGAGGTAGCGGGGGATCGCGCCGCTGACGGCCACGTCGTTTGCCGTGCCGCAGACGGCGAGCTTGCCGATATCGCCGCCCGGGAAGAACAGCGGGTCAATCACGTAGCTGTCGGTAGAGAACGCCAGCCTGTCGCCGTGGGCGGTCAGGGCCGCGAGGTCAATACGCGCCTGATCTTCCTGCTCGGCGAGCCAGGGGTTGTTAAAGGCTTCCATGAACAGCCTGTTAATCAACTGCTGCATCGCCTGTCCACCGCTTCCGTGCGCCATTTCCACCGTGTTCATGCTTCACACTCCTGGTTGCGATAGTGATACCACGCGGCGCATGCCCCTTCGGAAGAGACCATCAGCGCGCCAAACGCGGTTTGCGGGTTACAGGCGTTGCCAAATAACGGGCAGTGATGAGGTTTGCATTTGCCGGTGAGTACGTCGCCACAGCGGGCGCGGGGATCGTCGCACACCTTCTGCGGCTGCGGGCGGAAATGCGCTTCGGCGTCGAAGGCGCGATACGCGGGCGTCAGGTGTACGCCGGATTCGGCAATCAGCCCCAGTCCGCGCCACTCGCTGTCGCCTTCGACGCTAAACACGTCGGCTATCGCCTGCTGTGCCCGTCTGTTACCTGCATCGGGCACCACGCGGCGATACTGATTTTCCACCACACTCAGGGCCGCTATTTTCTGCTCAACCAGCATGGTCACGCCTTGCAGTAGATCAAGTGGCTCGAAACCAGCCACCACTAACGGACGATTGTACTGTTCAGCGATAAAACCGTAGGCTTCTGTGCCGATCACCATGCTGACGTGTCCTGGTGCCAGGAAGGCGTCGATGCCGTTGTCCGGCGCTTCAAGCAGGCTACGCAGCGTGGGAATAAGCGTGATGTGCTGGCAGAAAAAGTAAAAGTTAGTGACGTTGCGGGCTTTCGCCTGCTGGAGAGTGATAGCGGTGGCGGGCATGGTGGTTTCAAAACCCAGCCCGAAAAAGACCACCTTACGCTCAGGATTAGCCATCGCCAGCGTAAGGGCATCCATCGGTGAGTAGACGATTCGCACGTCCGCGCCGCGCGCCTTCGCCTGGAGCAGCGAGCCATTTTTTCCCGGTACGCGCATGGCGTCGCCAAAGGTGCAAAAAATCACACCGGGGCGGCTGGCGATGTCGAGACAGCTGTCGATGCGCCCCATCGGCAGCACGCACACCGGGCAGCCGGGGCCGTGGATAAATTCGATGTTCTCCGGCAGCAGCTGGTCGAGGCCAAATTTAAAGATGGCGTGGGTGTGTCCGCCACACACCTCCATGATCCGCAGCGGTTTTTCTTTCGTGTAGTCCAGCAGGGACGCGCGGGTTTTCAGGCGATCGATAAGCTGCAACACCTGCTCAGGCGCGCGATATTCATCAACGTAACGCATGTGTTATCGTTCCTCACCATACAGCAGGGCACCCACGTCCGGCTCAACGTCGAACATATTCTGTAGCGCGTCCAGCGTGTCGCGTGCTTCTTCCTCATTAATCACGCTCATGGCAAACCCCACGTGGACCAGCACCCACTGGCCGAGACGCGATGCGCCGGTCTCATCGTGGCTGCCCACCAGCGTCAGATCGACATCGCGCAGGATGCCGCAGACCTCCACTTTGGCCTGATTGCCGTCGATCGAATGAATTTGTCCGGGGACGCCTATGCACATCGTTCGCTCTCCAGCCAGTTCAGCCAGGCATCCATCCCGTCGCCGCGCGTGGCGGAAACCAGCAGGATCTCAATGTCCGGGTTCACTTCCCGGGCGTAAGCCAGGCACTTATCCACGTCGAAATTCAGGTACGGCAGCAGGTCGACTTTGTTCAGCAGCATGAGGGAGGCGGCGGCAAACATATGTGGATACTTCAGCGGCTTGTCTTCCCCTTCGGTCACGGAGAGCACCGCCACTTTATGCCGCTCGCCGAGGTCGAAGCTTGCCGGGCAGACCAGGTTGCCGACGTTTTCAATAAACAGGATGCCGTTGTTCGCCAGCGGCAGGCGCGGGGCGGCGTCGGCAATCATCTGCGCGTCCAGGTGGCAGCCCTTGCCGGTGTTGACCTGAATCGCGGGCGTACCGGTTTCGCGGATGCGCGCCGCGTCGTTTACCGTTTGCTGATCGCCTTCGATAACGGCGCAGGAGACACGTTTATTCAGTCGTTTGAGGGTTTCGGTCAGCAGGGTGGTTTTACCGGAGCCGGGGCTGGAGACCAGGTTCAGTACCAGCTGTTGACGGGCGGCAAAGCGGGCGCGATTGCGGGCGGCGAGCTGGTTATTTTTGTCCAGCACGTTAATCTCCACCTCCAGCATCTCGCGCTGGCTGATGCCCGGCGCGTGGGTGCCCGCTTCGCCGTGGCCGTAATGCAGGTCGCCCGCGTCTGAACGCTGCGGCGCAAAGGTGATGCCGGTCAGTGCCGCCGCGGGACGCGGGGCAGGGGAAAAGGGCGCGGAGCGAAACGCGGAGTGGGGACGGTGTTCATCCCCTTCTATATACAGGTTGCCTTCAGCGCAACCGCAGGTACTACACATACATTACTCCTTCTCGATTTCGAGGCGTTGGATCTGCATACCGTCATCCGCCACGATGCGCAGCCCGCTGCTCTGGCACTGCGGACAGCGCTGTACCTTCGATGACAGCAGCGTGACGTACTGCTGACACTGCTCGCACCAGCACTCCGCCTGCTGCTCCTCGATATGCAGTGCGCAACCCTCCGCCAGCGTGCCGCGGCACACCAGCTCAAAACAGAAGGTGAGGGCGCTGGTCTCGACGCAGGAAAACGCCCCGACCTTCAGCCAGACGCCGGTCACGCGCTTCGCATGGTTCTGCACAGCCTGCTGTTCGATAAGTTCCAGTGCCCGCTGGCAGAGGGTGATTTCGTGCATGACGCCTCCTTAATGAATTGCCCCTTCAATGCAATAACAGTGCCAGCTTGATTTGCGTTACGGCGTGACGATGTCAACGCTGTCGAAATGACACGTCGACACCGCGGCGGTGACAGTGCGCATCTCTTTAAAATCCATTTAAATCAATAAATTAAAAACTGGCACGAAATCTGCTTAACAGCCGCTAACTCCATTAACCGGATACCTTTTATGACTATTTGGGAAATTAGCGAAAAAGCGGATTACATCGCACAACGTCATCAGCAGCTTCAGGACCAGTGGCACCTCTACTGCAACTCTCTGATTCAGGGGATCACCCTGTCAAAAGCCCGTCTGCACCATGCCATGAGCTGCGCGGCGCAGGGGGATATGCGCTTTGTGTTGTTTGGTCACTTCACGATTTTTGTCACCCTGGCGGAGAGCTTCAACAGCCACACCATTGAGTATTACGTTGAGACAAAAGAGGGTGAAAAACAGTGTATTGCGAAAGCCCAACTGATGGCCGACGGCATGGTGGACGGTCACGTTAGCACCCGCGATCGCCAGCAGGTGCTGGAGCACTATCTGGAGAAAATCGCGCCGGTTTATAACGGCCTCTACGCTGCCGTTGAGCACGATCAGCCGATCAACCTGAAACAGCTGATCGACGGAAAATCCTCCGCGAACGTGGCCTGAAAAGCGAGTGTCGAGAAGTGTCGATAAGACAGTTTTTTTTCGTCAAAAATGACCATCACCAGAGGATGACCCGGTGAACCGTTTTGTAATTGCTGACTCGACGGTCTGTATTGGCTGTCGAACCTGTGAGGCGGCGTGCTCGGAAACACACCGCCTGCACGGGCTACAGTCCATGCCGCGCCTGCGCGTCATGCGTAATGAGAAAGAGTCTGCCCCGCAGCTCTGTCACCACTGTGAAGACGCGCCATGCGCGGGCGTCTGTCCCGTCAATGCCATCACCCGCGTTGACGGCGCGGTACAGCTGAACGAAAGCCTGTGCGTGAGCTGCAAGCTGTGCGGCATCGCCTGTCCGTTTGGCGCCATTGAGTTTTCCGGCAGCCGTCCGCTGCATATTCCGGCGAATGCCAACACCCCGAAAGCGCCGCCTGCGCCACCGGCTCCGGCACGCGTGAGCACGCTGCTGGACTGGGTGCCGGGCATTCGTGCCGTTGCGGTGAAGTGCGACCTGTGCAGCTTCGATGAACAGGGTCCGGCCTGCGTGCGCACCTGTCCGACCAAAGCGTTAATTCTGGTTAATATTCGCGACATCGCCCGCACCAGCAAACGCAAGCGCGAGCTGACCATCAATACTGACGTCGGCGATCTTTCGCTGCTGCGGGCGCTTAACGAGGGGGCGAAATGAACGCGATAGTTATGATGACCAGCGGCGTGGCCTGGTTTGCCGCCGCCGCTGTCCTGGCACTGCTCCTCTCCTTCCATAAAACGCTGAGCGGCTGGATCGCCGGTATCGGCGGGGCGGTCGGCAGCCTGATGACGCTGGCGGCGGGCGGCGTTGTCCTGATCGACGGCCAATCCGTCGACACCCTCATCCCGCTGATTCACCACGCCGTTGAGCTTACGCCGCTAAATGCCATCTGGCTGGTCACCTTTGGTCTGTGTGGGCTGTTTATCAGCCTGTTTAATATCGACTGGCACCGCCATCAGCACACCAACGCCAACGGCCTGCTGGTCAACCTGTTGATGGCCGCCGCGGTCTGCACTGTTGTCGCCAGCAATCTCGGCGCGCTGGTGGTGATGGCTGAAATCATGGCCCTGTGCGGCGTGTTCCTGAGCGGATGCAGCGCCTCCGGCAAGCTGTGGTTTGCGCTCGGACGACTCGGCACGCTGCTGCTGGCGCTGGCCTGCTGGCTGGTGTGGCAGCGTTTCGGCACGCTGGACTTTGCCGTGCTTAACGGCCAGCCGCTGGGGAATGACGTCTGGCTGTTGGGCGTAGTCGGTTTTGGCCTGCTGGCCGGGATTATCCCGCTGCACGGCTGGGTGCCGCAGGCGCATGCCAATGCCTCGGCCCCGGCTGCCGCGCTGTTCTCCACCGTGGTAATGAAGGTCGGTCTGTTCGGCATCCTGACGATAACCCTGACGGGCGGCCAGCCGCCGCTGTGGTGGGGCGTGGCGCTGCTGATTGCGGGGATGATCACCGCATTTGTCGGCGGGCTGTACGCCCTGATGGAGCATAACATCCAGCGCCTGCTGGCGTACCACACCCTGGAGAATATCGGCATCATCCTGCTCGGCATGGGCGCGGGCGTCAGCGGGCTGGCGCTCAACCAGCCGGCGCTGATTGCCGCCGGGTTTATTGGCGGTCTGTATCACCTTATCAACCACAGCCTGTTTAAAAGCACCCTGTTCCTCGGGGCGGGCAGCATCTGGTTCCGCACCGGGCACCGCGATATTGAAAAGCTCGGCGGGATTGGCAAAAAAATGCCCGTCATTTCGCTGGCGATGCTGGTCGGGCTGATGGCGATGGCCGCGCTTCCACCGCTGAACGGCTTTGCCGGGGAGTGGGTGATCTATCAATCCTTCTTCGCGCTCGGCCAGAGCGACGCGTTTATCGCGCGGCTGCTCGGCCCGCTGCTGGCGGTTGGGCTGGCGATTACCGGGGCGCTGGCGGTGATGTGTATGGCGAAGGTTTACGGCGTCACCTTCCTGGGCGCGCCGCGCACCCGCGAAGCGGAAAACGCCTGTTGCGCCCCGGTGCTGATGGCCACCAGCGTGGTCGCGCTGGCGCTGTGCTGTATCGCAGGTGGGGTTGCCGCGCCGTGGCTGCTGCCGCTTCTGGGCCACGCCATTCCGCTGCCGCTGGCTACGGCGCATACCGTCGTGTCCCAGCCGATGATGGCGCTGCTGCTGATTGCTGCGCCGCTCCTGCCGTTCGTGCTGATGCTGTTTTTCAGACGCGACCGTCTCGCCTCCCGCTCGCGCGGCGCGGCGTGGGCCTGCGGCTACGAACACGAGCAGTCGATGGTCATCACCGCCCACGGTTTCGCCATGCCGGTGAAGGAGAACTTCGCCGCCGTGCTGAAGCTGCGCCACTGGCTGAACCCGGTGGGCTGGGTGCCGGGCTGGCAGAGTGCTGCCGTGCCCGTGCTGTTCCGTCGCCTGGCGCTGATCGAGCTGGCGGTGCTGGTGGTGATTGTCATTTCACGAGGAGCCTGACATGAGTTTGTTACTGGCAATACTTCAGGCGCTGGTGCTGTTCGCCGCCGCGCCGCTGCTGTCGGGCATCACGCGCGTGGCGCGCGCCCGGCTACACAACCGTCGCGGGCCTGGCGTGCTCCAGGAGTACCGCGATCTCTTCAAGCTGCTCTCCCGTCAGAGCGTCGCGCCGGATGCCGCAGGTTGGGTGTTCCGCCTGACGCCGTTCGTGATGGTCGGCGTGATGCTGACCATCGCCACCGCGCTGCCGGTAGTGACGGTGGGCTCGCCGCTGCCCGTGCTTGGCGATCTGATTACGCTGATCTACCTCTTCGCCATCGCGCGTTTCTTCTTTGCGATTGCGGGCCTGGACACCGGCAGCCCGTTTACGGGTATCGGCGCCAGTCGTGAGGCGATGCTCGGCGTGCTGGTTGAGCCAATTCTGCTGCTGGGGCTGTGGGTCGCCGCGCAGGTTGCTGGCTCGACCCACATCAGTTTCATCACCGACACCGTTTACCACTGGCCGGTTTCACGTTCGCTCCCGCTGGTGCTGGCGCTCTGCGCCTGCGCGTTCGCCACCTTTATCGAGATGGGCAAGCTGCCGTTCGATCTCGCGGAAGCGGAGCAGGAATTGCAGGAGGGGCCACTCACCGAGTACAGCGGCTACGGCTTTGCGGTGCTGAAGTGGGGCATCAGCCTCAAGCAGCTGGTGGTGTTGCAGATGTTCGTCGGCGTTTTCTTCCCGTGGGGGCAGATGACGCACTTCTCTGCGGGCGGCCTGCTGCTGGCCGTTGTGGTGGCTGCGCTCAAGCTGCTTATCGGCGTGCTGGTGATTGCCCTGTTTGAAAACAGCATGGCGCGCCTGCGTTTTGTCGAAACGTCACGCATTACCTGGGCTGGTTTTGGTTTTGCATTTTTAGCGTTCGTCTCCTTGCTGGTGGCGTGATTAAAGAGAGTGTTTATGTCTGAAGAAAAGAAAGGTCAGCAGTATCTCGCCGCGTTGCATCAGGCTTTCCCGGGCGTGGTGCTGGAGGAGTCCTGGCAAACCAAAGACCAGATAACCGTCACCATTAAGGTGAACTACCTGCCGGAAGTGGTGGAGTTTCTTTACTACCAGCAGGGCGGCTGGCTGTCGGTGCTGTTCGGCAACGACGAGCGTCAGCTGTGCGGCAACTATGCGGTGTACTACGTGATGTCGATGGAGCAGGGCGAGAAGTGCTGGCTCACCGTGCGCGTCGAAGTTGACCCGAACAAGCCGGAGTACCCGTCCGTCACGCCGCGCGTACCCGCCGCCGTCTGGGGCGAGCGCGAAGTGCGCGACATGTACGGCCTGGTGCCGGTTGGTCTGCCTGACGAGCGTCGCCTGGTGCTGCCGGACGACTGGCCGGATGAACTCTATCCGCTGCGCAAGGACAGCATGGACTACCGCCAGCGTCCGGCCCCGACAACCGACAGCGAAACCTACGAGTTCATCAACGAGCTGGGCAGCAAGAAGAATAATGTGGTGCCGATCGGCCCGCTGCACGTCACCTCTGACGAACCGGGCCACTTCCGCCTGTTCGTCGACGGCGAAAACATTATCGACGCCGACTACCGCCTGTTCTACGTCCACCGCGGCATGGAGAAGCTGGCGGAGACCCGCATGGGCTACAACGAAGTCACGTTTCTTTCTGACCGCGTGTGCGGCATCTGCGGCTTTGCCCACAGCACCGCCTACACCACCTCGGTGGAGAACGGCATGGGGATCGTGGTGCCGGAACGCGCGCAGATGATCCGCGCCATTCTGCTGGAGGTGGAACGCCTGCACTCACACCTGCTGAACCTCGGCCTGGCCTGCCACTTCGTCGGCTTTGACTCCGGGTTTATGCAGTTCTTCCGCGTGCGTGAGGCATCAATGAAGATGGCGGAGATCCTCACCGGGGCACGTAAAACCTACGGCCTGAACCTGATCGGCGGGATCCGCCGCGACCTGCTGAAAGACGACATGATCCAGACCCGCCAGCTGGCGCAGCAGATGCGCCGCGACGTGCAGGAACTGGTGGACATGCTGCTCAGCACGCCCAACATCGAGCAGCGCACCGTCGGGATTGGTCGTCTTGACCCTGAAATCGCCCGCGACTTCAGCAACGTCGGCCCGATGGTGCGCGCCAGCGGCCACGCCCGCGACACCCGCGCCGATCACCCGTTCGTCGGCTACGGCCTGCTGCCGATGACCGTGCACAGCGAGCAGGGCTGCGACGTCATCTCCCGCCTGAAGGTGCGCATCAACGAGGTGTTTACCGCGCTGAACATGATCGACTACGGCCTTGATAACCTGCCGGGCGGCCCGCTGATGGTGGAAGGCTTCACCTACATTCCAAACCGCTTTGCCCTCGGATTCGCCGAAGCGCCGCGCGGGGATGACATTCACTGGAGCATGACCGGCGACAACCAGAAGCTCTACCGCTGGCGCTGCCGTGCGGCGACCTACGCCAACTGGCCAACCCTGCGCTACATGCTGCGCGGTAACACCGTCTCTGACGCGCCGCTGATTATCGGCAGCCTCGACCCGTGCTACTCCTGCACCGACCGCATGACCGTCGTGGACGTGCGCAAGAAGAAAAGCCAGGTGGTGCCGTACAAAGAGCTTGAGCGCTACAGCATCGAGCGTAAGAACTCGCCGCTGAAATAAGGACTCGTCATGTTTACCTTTATCAAAAAAGTGATCAAAACCGGCGCGCAGACCAGCAGTTATCCGCTGGAGCCGATCCCGGTGGATAAAAACTTTCGCGGCAAGCCGGAGCACAACCCGCAGCAGTGCATCGGCTGCGCGGCCTGCGTCAACGCCTGCCCGTCGAATGCCTTAACGGTGGAAACGGACCTGAAAACCGGCGAGCTGGCCTGGCAGTTTAACCTCGGGCGCTGCATCTTCTGCGGCCGCTGCGAGGAGGTCTGCCCGACGGTAGCCATTCGCCTGTCTCAGGAGTACGAGCTGGCGGTGTGGAAAAAAGAGGATTTCCTCCAGCAGTCGCGCTTTGCGCTGTGCAACTGCCGCGTCTGCAAGCGTCCGTTCGCCGTGCAAAAAGAGATCGACTACGCCATCGCGCTGCTGAAGCACAACGGCGACGTGCGTGCGGAGCATCACCGTGAAAGCTTCGAAACCTGCCCGGAGTGCAAACGTCAGAAATGCCTGCTGCCGTCTGACCGCATCGATTTAACCCGTCATATGAGAGAGGCCAGCTGATGGAAAACTTACTCGGCCCGCGCGACGCTAACGGCATTCCGGTACCGCTGACGGTGGAGGAGTCCATCGCCAGCATGAAGGCGTCGCTGCTGAAAAAAATCAAACGCTCGGCCTACGTCTATCGCGTGGACTGCGGCGGCTGCAACGGCTGTGAGATCGAAATCTTCGCCACCCTGTCGCCGCTGTTTGACGCCGAACGCTTCGGCATCAAAGTGGTGCCGTCCCCGCGCCACGCGGATATCCTGCTGTTCACCGGCGCGGTCACCCGCGCGATGCGCTCGCCTGCGCTGCGCGCCTGGCAGTCTGCGCCGGATCCGAAAATCTGCATCTCCTACGGCGCCTGCGGCAACAGCGGCGGCATCTTCCACGATCTTTACTGCGTCTGGGGCGGCACCGACAAAATCGTGCCGGTGGACGTTTACATTCCGGGCTGCCCGCCGACGCCCGCCGCCACGCTGTACGGTTTTGCCATGGCGCTCGGCCTGCTGGAGCAGAAGATCCACGCCCGCGAGCCGGGCGAGCTGGACAACCAGCCAGCCACTCTCCTGCACCCGGATATGGTGCAGCCGCTGCGGGTGAAGATCGATCGCACGGCGCGCAGGCTGGCGGGTTACCGCTATGGCCGTCAGATTGCCGACGATTATCTGCGTCTGCTGAGCCAGGGCGACCATCAGGTGGCGCGCTGGCTGGAGGCCGAGAACGATCCGCGTCTCAATGAGATCGTGGCAAACCTGAACAGTATTGTGGATGAGGCGCGTATCCGATGAGTGAAACGGTGGTGTTCAGCCAGCTGAGCCGTAAGTTTATTGATGAGAACGATGCCACGCCGGATGCGGCGCAGCAGGTGGTCTATTACAGCCTGGCGATTGGGCACCACCTCGGGGTGATCGACTGCCTTGAAACGGCGCTAAGCTGCCCGTGGCCCGAGTACCTGGCGTGGATCGCCACGCTGGAGGAGGGCAGCACGGCGCGGCGCAAAATGGAGGGCGTGCCGAAGTACGGTGAGATCGTTATCGACGCCAACCACATTGCGATGCTCGCCAACGCCTTTGACGCGGCGCTGAGCAGGCAAAACCCGGCGCAGCAGGCGTGGAGCAAAACGCTGCTCGGCATGCTGCACGATATTCATCAGGAGAGCGCCATCTACCTGATGGTGAGGAGATTACGTGACTGACGTTTTACTGTGTGTCGGCAACAGCATGATGGGCGACGACGGCGCGGGCCCGCTGCTGGCGGAGATGTGCGCCGCGAACCCGCCGGGCAACTGGGTGGTGATTGACGGCGGCAGCGCGCCGGAAAACGACGTGGTGGCCATTCGCGAGCTGCGCCCGGACAGGTTGTTAATCGTCGATGCCACCGATATGGGGCTCAACCCCGGCGAGATCCGCCTGATTGACCCGGACGACATCGCCGAGATGTTTATGATGACCACCCACAACATGCCGCTGAACTACCTGGTGGATCAGATTAAAGACGACGTGGGTGAGGTGCTGTTTCTGGGCATTCAGCCGGACATCGTCGGGTTTTATTATCCGATGACGCCGCCGGTGAAAGAGGCGGTGGACGTGGTGTATTCACGGCTTGCCGGGTGGGTTGGGGACGGGGGATTTCAGCCCCTCACCCCGGCCCTCTCCCCAGAGGGGAGAGGGTGAAAACCGCATCGAGCAGTTTGTAGGCCGGGTAAGGCAACGCCGCCACCCGGCAAAACAGGCTACTCCAGATCCGCCCCGTTACTCGCAATCACCTTCTTATACCACCAGAACGATTTCTTGCGCTTGCGGTCCAGCGTGCCGTTCCCGGCGTCGTCGCGGTCGACGTAGACAAACCCGTAGCGCTTACTCATCTCCCCGGTTGAGGCCGAGACCAGGTCAATGCAGCCCCAGGTGGTGTAGCCCATCAGCGGGACGCCGTCCTCAATCGCGTCACCCATCGCACGGATATGCTCGCGCAGGTAGCTGATGCGGTAGTCGTCGTTGATCTCGCCGTTTTCATCAATGACGTCCTTCGCCCCGAGGCCGTTTTCCACCAGGAACAGCGGCTTCTGGTAGCGGTCATACATCATGTTCATGGTGATGCGCAGCCCGAGCGGGTCGATGCCCCAGCCCCACTCGCTCACCTGAATGTGCGGGTTGCGCAGGGACTTCACGATGTTCGCCGCGCTGGTGTTGCCCGCGTTCATATCCGCCGACGCGCAGCGCGAGGCGTAATAACTGAACGAGACAAAGTCGACAGTGTTTTTCAGCAGGTCGTCGTCGCCGGGGTCTTTCACAATCACCACCCCTTTCTCGCGGAACACGCGGGCGGAGTAGGCCGGATAGCTGCCGCGCGCCTGCACGTCGATAAAGAACAGGTTCTCGCGGTCTTTCTCCAGTGCCATCCACACGTCTTCCGGCTTGCAGGAGTAGGGGTAAAAATTGCCGCCCGCCAGCATGCAGCCGACCTGGTTTTCCGGGTTCACCTCGTGGGCGATTTTGGTCGCCAGCGCGCTCGCCACCAGCTCGTGGTGCGCGGCCTGGTATTTCACCTGGTCTTCGTTTTCCCCTTCCTCAAACACCAGCCCCGCGCCGGAGAACGGGCTGTGCAGCATAATGTTGATTTCGTTGAAGGTCAGCCAGTATTTCACCAGCCCGTTAAACGCCTCGAAGCAGGTGCGGGCGTAGCGGGCGAAGAAATCCACCATCTTACGGTTGCGCCAGGAGCCGTACTCCGTCACCAGGTGCATCGGCACGTCGAAATGGCAGAGCGTCACCAGCGGCTCGATGTTGTACTTTTTGCACTCCTCGAACACCGCGCGGTAGAAGGCAATGCCCTCCCGATTTGGCAACGGTTCGTCGCCGTTCGGGTAGAGGCGGCTCCAGGCAATCGAGGTGCGGAACACCGTAAAGCCCATCTCCGCCATCAGGGCAATGTCTTCTTTGTAACGATGGTAAAAATCAATCGCCTGGTGGCTCGGGTAAAATTCGTCGTCACGCAACGAAAACCGTTTTTCCTTGCCGACTTTTACCGCCAGACGGTTTGCGCCATGGGGGATCATATCGACCGTTGTCAGTCCTTTGCCTCCTTCACGGTAAGCCCCTTCACTCTGGTTGGCGGCAAGCGCGCCGCCCCATAAAAATCCTTGTGGAAAAACAGACATTCTTACCTCGCTTTCAGTTTATGCTTCTGCTGCTTTGTTCTGTACCGGTGCGGTTTGCAGGGCGCGTGCTTTTTCGGCTTCGTCTTCTACCGGGATATCTTCAAACCCTAACAGCAGGGTCAGCACGAACGACAGCACCACCGCCAGACCCATCACACCAAACACCCAGACGATGGTCATCGGGTTGGCCGGGTCGAAGAACTGCACGCTGGTGAACAGCCCCGGCGCCGCCATGGAGTGGCTGGCAAGACCGGCCATGCCGGCCACCGCGCCGCAGATAAAGCCGCTGATCAGGCTCGCAATCAGCGGACGCTTCAGGCGTACCGCCACGCCGTACAGCGCCGGTTCAGAGATCCCCGCCATGATGGCGGAGGCCGCAGCCGCCAGCGCCGTCTGGCGCAGCTCCGGGTTTTTGGTTTTCCACGCCACCGCCAGCGACGAACCGCCGAGCGACAGGTTAGCGCCGATTTCCGACGGCATCACCATCCCTTCTTTGCCCGTTTCGGCAATGGTCTGGATGATGGTCGGCGTAAACACGCGGTGCATCCCGGTCATTACCAGCAGCGGCCACAGCGCGCCCATAATGGCAACGGAGAGCCAGCCCAGATAGCCGTGAATGGTGTAGACCAGCGCGGAGATGGCGCTACCGATCCAGATCCCAAGCGGGCCAATCAGCACGATGGCGAGCGGGGCGGCAATCAGCACGATCAGCATCGGCTTGAGGAAGTTTTTGGTCACCGCCGGGGTGATGCGATCCACCCAGCGTTCGATATACGACAGGCACCAGGTCATCACCAGGGCCGGGATAACGGTATAGGTGTATTTCACCGCCGTAACCGGAATTAAGGCAAATTCTACATGCTCGCCCTGCGCCGCTTTCGCCATCAGCTCGATAAAGCTCGGGTGAACCAGTACGCCCGCAATGGCTATCGCCAGGGACATGTTGGTTTTGAACTTCACCGCTGCGGAAGCCGCCACCATCAGCGGCAGGAAGAAGAACGCGCCGTCGCCAATAACGGTCAGGATCGTCAGCGTCGGGTCACCTTTGCCCAGCACGCCGGTCATCTCAAGGATCATCGCCAGCAGCTTGACCATCGACCCGCCGATGATCGCCGGGATCAGCGGAGACATGGTGCCGATCAGCGCGTCGAGGATCCCGGCGCCAATCCGGCGCAGCGTAAGCTTCTGTGGACCTTCCGCTACGGCAGGTTGCAGGTTGGCGGGCAGCAGGCTCACCACTTCACGGTATGCCTGGGACACGGTGTTGCCGATGATCACCTGGCACTGATTGTCGTTGCGCACCACGCCGAGCACGCCGCTGATGCTTTTCAGACGCGCGGCGTCGGTAAGGCTTTCGTCTTTCAGAACGAAGCGCAGGCGCGTCATGCAGTGGGTGACGGCGACGATGTTCTCTTTACCGCCCAGCGCGCTAACCACGTCATTTGCCAGCGCAGCGTAATTTTTTGCCATCGGATGTGATCCTGTTATCGTTGTGAGAAGTGTAGGAAACCGGTTTCACATAATCATCATGAGTTTCTTTTAATGAAACAAGACCACTTTTATGCATTTTTTCGTTTCGTGATGACGATCACTCGTGGCCGTAAAAAGCGTGATAACGCCGCTGCGACAATTTTTCTGCGGTGAAGTACACTGCGGCTCATCGGTTTTGAATGGAATAACACTATGACCACGATGCTGGAAGTGGCGAAGCGGGCAGGCGTGTCGAAAGCGACGGTCTCCCGGGTGCTGTCGGGGAACGGTTACGTCAGCCAGGAGACGAAAGACCGCGTGTTTCAGGCCATCGAAGAGAGCGGGTATCGCCCCAATCTGCTGGCGCGAAACCTGGCGACCAAACGCACCCAGACCCTGGGGCTGGTGGTGACAAACACCCTGTACCATGGGGTCTACTTTAGCGAGCTGCTGTTTAACGCCGCGCGGATGACGGAAGAGAAGGGGCGTCAGCTGATCCTGGCGGACGGCAAGCACAGCGCCGAAGAGGAGCGCGAGGCGATCCAGTACCTGCTCGACATGCGCTGCGACGCGGTGATCATCTACCCGCGTTTTCTGAGCGTGGAAGCGCTGGACGAAATTATTGAGAAATGCGAGCAGCCGATTATGGTGCTCAACCGCCGTTTGCGGAAAAACAGCAGCCACAGCGTCTGGTCCGATCATAAAGCGTCGTGTCAGGACGCAGTATCGCAGTTGATCGCGAAAGGCCACCGGGAGATTGCGTTTATCACCGGTTCGCTGGATTCCCCCACCGGGGTGGAGCGTCTTTCCGGCTACAAGGACGCGCTGGCGCAACACGGCATTGCCCTGCGTGACGCGCTGATCGCCGAAGGGAAGTGGAGCCCGGCCAGCGGCGCGGCGGCGGTCTCTCAGCTGCTCACCCGCGGCGAAACGTTTACCGCGCTGGTGGCGAGTAACGACGATATGGCGATTGGTGCCATCAGGCAGTTGCACGAGAGCGGCGTCGCCACGCCGGGCGCGGTGTCCGTCATCGGCTTTGACGACGTGGCAATCGCGCCCTATATCGTGCCGTCCCTCTCCAGCGTGCGTATTCCGGTAACGGAGATGATCCAGGAGACCATCAGCCGCCTGCTCTTCATGCTCGACGGCGGTGAGTTTAAGCCTCAGCAAACTTTTTCCGGCGAGCTTATCCTGCGCGGCTCCGTCATTGACGGCCCGCATCGCTGACGTCGACATCTGTCATCGTCACAAATGACGATGACAGATCCTCTTCTTTTTTATTTATCTTCAAAATCAATGCATTAAATATTGGCACGGTTTATGAATAGCTTCGCGCATAACAGTTATGCCGGAGAAGCAGATGAACCGTTTTATTATGGCCGATGCCAGCAAATGCATTGGTTGCCGTACCTGTGAAGTGGCGTGCGTGGTTTCCCATCAGGCGGAGCAGGATTGCGCCTCCCTGACCCCCGATACCTTCCTGCCGCGCATCCACGTCATTAAAGGCGTGAATATTTCCACTGCCGCTATCTGTCGCCAGTGCGAAGACGCGCCGTGCGCCAACGTCTGTCCGAACGGGGCGATTAAGCGCGAGAAAGGCTTCGTGCATGTGATGCAGGAGCGCTGCATCGGGTGCAAAACCTGTGTGGTGGCGTGTCCGTATGGCGCGATGGAGGTGGTCGTTCGCCCGGTGGTGCGCAACAGCGGTATCGGGCTGAGTGTGCGCGCGGAGAAAGCCGAAGCCAATAAATGTGACCTCTGCTACCACCGCGACGCCGGTCCGGCGTGTATGGAAGCCTGTCCGACGCATGCGCTGGTCTGCGTCGATCGCGACAAGCTCGAACAGATGAGTGCCGAAAAACGCCGCCGTGCGGCGTTCGACACCTCGTCATCGCTGCTGTTTTAAGCTGCAATGCGCGTTAACGGCGTACAGCTTCGGGTGCGCGGCAAGGTGCTGGGGGTAGGATTTCGTCCCTTCGTCTGGCAGCTTGCACACCATCTGGGGCTGGCGGGCGACGTGTGCAACGACGGAGAGGGTGTCCTGGTGCGTCTCGCGGGTAGTGGGGGTGACTTTACCGCGAGACTGCGCCAGGACTGCCCACCGCTGGCGCGCATCGATCGCGTTGAAACGCAGCCGTACAGCTGGAATACGCTGCCGGACGAGTTTGTCATCCGCCACAGCGAGAGCGGGGCGATGGACACGCAAATCGTCCCGGATGCCGCCACCTGTCCCGCGTGCCTGGCGGAGATGCGCGATCCGCGCGAGCGCCGTTATCGCTACCCGTTTATCAACTGCACCCACTGCGGACCGCGGTTTACCATTATCCGCGCCATGCCCTATGACCGCCCGGCCACGTCAATGGCGCCTTTCCCGCTCTGTGTGCCCTGTGAAACGGAGTACCGCAACCCGGCTGACCGGCGTTTTCACGCTCAGCCGGTGGCCTGCCCGGACTGCGGGCCGCAGCTGGAGTGGCAAGCCGGGGATGCTGCTGCCACCCGCGAATCGGCGTTAAGCGCGGCGGTGGAGAGATTGAAAAACGGCGGGATTGTGGCGGTCAAAGGGCTGGGCGGATTTCACCTGGTCTGCGACGCGCTTAACCCACAGGCGATTCGGAAATTGCGGGCACGCAAGCAGCGCCCGACCAAGCCGCTGGCGGTGATGATCCCGCATGCGAACGATCTGCCGGAGGCCATCCAGACGCTGTTAGGTTCACCCGCTGCGCCGATTGTGCTGACGCCAAAAGCCTGCCTTCCTGCGTTTCCTGAGGAGATTGCGCCGGGGCTGAATACAATTGGCGTGATGCTACCTGCGAACCCGCTCCAGCATTTGCTGATGTTGGACTGCCAGCGCCCGCTGGTGATGACCTCCGGCAACCTCAGCGGCCATCCACCCGCCATAAGCAACCAGCAGGCGCTGGAAGAACTCAGTGACATCGCTGACGGCTTCCTGCTGCACAACCGCGATATTCTTCAACGGATGGATGATTCAGTAATGGATCGGGACGGTGCGATGCTGCGTCGCGCACGCGGTTTTGTGCCGGATGCCATCACATTGCCCGCCGGATTCCGCGACATCTCGCCCATGTTATGCACCGGCGCGGAGATGAAAAATACCTTCTGCCTGGTACGTGGCAACCAGGCGGTGCCGAGCCAGCATTTTGGCGATCTGAGCGACGAGGGCGTAGAGGCGCAGTGGCGCAGTGCGCTCTCGACGATGCAGGACATCTACGCCTTCCAGCCAGAGCGCGTGGTGTGCGATGCCCATCCGGGATATCACGCCCGACAGTGGGCCCGGGCGCAGGCGCTGCCCGTTGAGACCGTGCTGCATCATCATGCGCATGCAGCAGCGTGTCTGGCGGAGAATGGCTGGCCGCTCGACGGCGGGGATGTTATTGCCCTGACGCTGGATGGGATCGGTATGGGTGAGAATGGCGCGATGTGGGGCGGCGAGTGCCTGCGGGTGAACTATCGCGACTGCGAACGGCTGGGCGGTCTGCCAGCCGTTGCGCTGCCGGGGGGCGATCTGGCGGCAAAACAGCCGTGGCGCAATTTGCTCGCCCACTGTCTGGCGTTCGTACCTGACTGGCAGCAGTACCCGGAAACAGAGGCGGTACAGTGTCAAAACTGGCCGCTGCTGGCAACGGCAGTGTCGCGCGGTATCAATGCGCCGCGGGCCTCCTCCTGTGGTCGTCTGTTTGACGCCGTGGCCTGTGCGCTGGGTATTGAAACGCAACGCTATGAGGGCGAAGCCGCGTGCCGGCTGGAGGCGCTGGCCGAACGCTGTGCAGGGGTTGATCATCCGGTGACGCTCAAGACGGATAACCTTGCGCTGTTCTGGCAGCAGTGGCTGGCCTGGCGGGCGGAGCCCGGCGAGCGCGCCTGGGCCTTTCATGATGCGCTGGCAAAAGGGCTGAGCGAACTGGCGGCAACGCATGCCCGCCGACGGTCGCTCTCTACGGTGTGCTTCAGCGGAGGTGTCCTTCACAACCGCCTGCTACGCGCGCGCCTTCGTCATTACCTTTCTGATTTCACGCTTCTTTTTCCTTCGCGCCTGCCCGCAGGCGACGGAGCGATCTCCTTCGGGCAGGCGGTGGTTGCTGCCGCCCGATCATGTTCACAAAGGATTTAAAATGTTACGACTTTTACGCAATGAACCTCGTGCAGCGTGCCTGCTGCTGGCTCTGGTGATGGCTAACCTGCTGGCCTGGGGGCTGGCGTGGCACACCTTTAGCGGCAGTACGGCGCTGATGGCGGCCAGCCTGCTGGCCTGGTGTTACGGACTGCGTCATGCGGTGGATGCCGACCATATCGCCGCGATTGATACCGTGACGCGTAAGATGATGCAGCAGGGCAAGCGCCCGTCCGGCGTGGGCGCATGGTTTTCCCTCGGACACTCCACCATCGTGGTGCTGGCCTCCATTGCCATCGCCGCCACCGCCACGGCGTTTCAGAAAAATATGGAATGGTTCCACGAAACCGGCAGCCTGATTGGCACCGCCGTCTCCGCCACCTTCCTGCTGGCGATGGCGCTGGTGAATATGGTGATCCTGCGCGGCGTCTGGCGCAGTTTTCAGGCACTGAAACACGGCAGGCCCGTGCAGGGCGACATCACGCTGCCTGCCCAGGGTGGCGTCATGAACTGGCTGTTCGGCAAAACCTTCCGCCTCGTCAATAAAAGCTGGCAGATGTATCTGGTGGGCTTCCTGTTTGGCCTCGGCTTTGACACGGCCACCGAAATCGGCGTGCTGGGGATCTCCGCCGCCAGCGCCTCCAGCGGGATGTCGGTGTGGTCGATCATGATCTTCCCGGCGCTCTTCGCCAGCGGCATGGCGCTGGTGGATACGCTCGATAACCTGCTGATGGTGGGTGCCTACGGCTGGGCATTCAACAAGCCGCAGCGCAAGCTGTACTACAACATGACCATCACCGGCACTTCGGTGGTGGTGGCGCTGTTTATCGGCGGGCTGGAAGCGCTGGGTCTGCTGATGGACAAGTTCTCCCTCAGCGGCGGCGTGTGGGATCTGATTGGTGCGGTGAACGATAACCTGGGCGACGCCGGGTTTGTGGTGGTCGGGCTGTTTGTCGCCTGCTGGCTGATCTCAATGGCGAACTACCGCTGGCGCGGTTATGACGCGCTGGTGGTGCGGTCCTGAACCACGCAGCCCTGTTTTTGCCCGGCGGCGCTACGCTTGCGCGGGCCTACAAGGTTTACCGTTATGGTGTTAAGTAGGCCGGGTAAGCGGAGCGCCACCCGGCATGACGAGGGTTAAGCAGGTAACGATTTCAGCAGTGCAAAGGCCTCCTTCATTTTGTCTTCGCTGACCACAAAGGCGCGCATCTGACCGACAGTATCGGTGCCGCGCGCCACCATGCCCTGAGGCGAAAGGACAATCTCCCAGTCCAGATCCTGACGCTGCGTTTCACCTGCGAGATGCAGCGGTAGTTCTGGCGTTTTTACCTTCACCAGCATGGCGGGTAATCTCACCGGGGCGTTGCCGCCGAGCAGGTTTTTCGCCAGGAACATGGCGCTTAACTGAATCGGTTGCAGGAACGGCAGCACCTGGCCGTTAATTTCCGCGCAGTCGCCCAGGGCATAAATGTCCGGCTGGGTGGTTTGCAGGTAGCTGTCTACCTTCACGCCGCGATTGATCTCTGCGCCTGCGCGGTGCGCCAGCGCGGTTTCCGGGCGCAGCCCCGTCGCCGCAATAACCACATCCACTTCCACCCTGCGGTTGTGGTCGAGCGTCGCACAAATGCCGGTTTCGGTTTTGCTCAGGCTCTGCAACTGCGATTTCAGCAGCAGATGCACGCCCATGTCGGTCAAACGATGCTGTAAGCGACTGCTTACTTCTGCCGGCATCAGCGCTGACAGAATGCTGGCCGCGTGGTCAACCAGGGTGACGGATTTTCCCGCCCGGCAGAAGTCCATCGCCAGCTCGGTGCCAATCAGCCCGCCGCCGACAATCATCACCCGCATGGCGTCGCGTAACAGGGTCTCGCTGGCCTGATACTCCTGCTGACTGTTGAGCGTGACCATCAGCTCGCGGCCCTCAACCGGCGGCACAAACGCAGATGCCCCCGTCGCCAGCACCAGCTTGTCGTACTGCCAGGTTTTATCTTTCGCGTTCACCACGTGGGCGTCGGCGTCGATATCGGTGACCCAGGTGTACGGAAACAGACGCAGATTAAATTGTTCTGCAAACTCCCCCGCCGTCTGGCGGGTGAGATCGTCGGCGC
This sequence comes from Enterobacter sp. DSM 30060, assembly GCF_013375955.1. Lineage (NCBI taxonomy): Bacteria > Pseudomonadati > Pseudomonadota > Gammaproteobacteria > Enterobacterales > Enterobacteriaceae > Enterobacter > Enterobacter sp. DSM 30060. The sequence continues at coordinate 643,199 of NZ_CP056118.1, read as the reverse complement.
GCTGATTTTGGCTAATGACGTGGCTTAAATCAGGCTTGTTGTACTCATCCATGCTGTCGGCGGCGATCACCGTCAACGGCACGTTAGCATCCTGTTTGCGGATATTTTTCACCAGCTGGCGGGCGGCAAAGCCCGAGCCGATAATGACGATGCCGTGGCTCATTTTGCCTCCGTTGCCAGTTCATCAAAGACGTCTTTTCCGAGGGAACATTCCGGGCAGAGGAAGTTGTCCGGCACCTCGCTCCACGGTGTACCCGGCGCGACATCCTGCAACGGCTCGCCCAGCTCGGGATCGTAAATCCACTGGCAGACGCTGCACTGCATGCAGGGGCCGAGGTCGGCAGCGGCAGGAGCGGCTTCTGCTACGGCTTCCGGCGCAGCAGCCGCGGCGGGTGCGGTTTCCGGCAGCGGCGCAAGCGCCCACTGGCGGGCAATGTCGCGACCGTGCTGGCGACAGATTTCCAGCGCGTCGAGATCCGGACGCCATTTCGCCTTCAGGCTCAGGGACATCTCAAAACCGGCATCCTGTAAACGGGTGGAGAGACGGTCTACCGCGCCGCCGCTCCAGCCGTGTGAACCAAAGGCGCTGGCGCGTTTGTTACGGAAGCGCAGGCCGGTCATCTCTTCCACCAGTCCGGCAATTTTCGGCATCATCACGTTATTCATGGTGGAGGTACCCACCAGCACGCCTTTGGAGCGGAAGACGTTGGTCAATACCTCATTCTTATCGCTGCGCGCCACGTTGAAGATTTTCACTGCCACGTTCGGGTCCACTTCGTTGATGCCCTGGGCAATGGCGTCCGCCATCATGCGGGTGTTGTTGGACATGGTGTCGTAGAAGATGGTGATGCGGTCTTCCTGATAGTCCGCCGCCCACTTCAGGTACAGCTCGACGATCTGGGTTGGATTTTCACGCCATACCACGCCGTGGGAGGTGGCAATCATATCCACCGGCAGGTTGAAGCCGAGGATCTCGGTGATTTTTGGCGTGACCAGACGGCTGAACGGCGTCAGGATGTTGGCGTAGTAGCGCTGGCACTGTTCGAACAGCTCGGTCTGATCCACTTCGTCGTTGAACAGACGTTCGTCGCAGTAGTGCTGGCCGAAGGCGTCGTTGCTGAACAGCACCGCGTCACCGGTCATGTAGGTCATCATGCTGTCCGGCCAGTGCAGCATTGGGGTTTCCACGAAGATCAGCTGTTTGCCGTTGCCGATATCCAGCGTGTCGCCGGTTTTTACAGTGTGGAAGTTCCACTCTGGATGGTGGTGGTGGCCGTTGATGGAGTCAATGGCGTTGGTGGTGCAGTAGATCGGGGTATCCGGAATGTGGGACATCAGCTCGGTCAGCGCCCCGGCGTGATCCTCTTCCGCGTGGTTGATGATGATGTAGTCGATGTCATTCAAATCGATTTCGCTGCGCAGGTTCTGCACGAACTCGCGGCTGAATTTGTGATCGACGGTATCGATCAGAACGTTTTTACCTTCACGAATCAGATAGCTGTTGTAGCTGCTGCCGCGCAGCGTTTTGTATTCCGTCCCGTGAAAATCACGTACTTCCCAGTCACGTTGACCCACCCAATGAATGTTATTTTTAACCAGAATAGACATAGCAACCTCAACTTAATACGGCGTTTTCAAATAAGATGACTGTCATATATCAAGTTGCGTGCCAGTTTTTTAACTTATTGAAAATAATATATTTGTGTTTTGATTCTCCCTAATGGGTAGTCATTTTGACTATCTTGAAAATTGTCAATATGACACTATGTGTTGTCAAAATGACAGTGAGGCAGAGATGAGCTTTTCCGTAGATGTGCTGGCGAAGATCGCCATAGAACTGCAAACCGGTATTGGTCATCAGGACCGCTTTCAACGGCTGATCTCCACGTTGCGCCACGTGCTGGATTGCGATGCCTCGGCGCTGCTGCGTTACGAAGGGCGGCAGTTTATTCCGCTGGCTATCGACGGTCTGGCGAAGGACGTACTCGGGCGGCGCTTTACCCTGGAGGGCCACCCGCGTCTGGAAACCATCGCCCGTGCGGGTGACGTGGTGCGTTTCCCGGCAGACAGCGATCTGCCCGATCCGTACGACGGCCTGATCCCCGGCCAGGAGAGCCTGAAGGTTCACGCCTGTATCGGCCTGCCGCTGTTTGCCGGGCAGAACCTGATTGGCGCGTTAACCCTCGACGGCATGTCGCCGGATCAGTTCGATACCTTCAGCGACGAAGAGCTACGGCTGATTGCCGCGCTGGCGGCCGGGGCGCTGAACAACGCCCTGCTGATAGAACAGCTGGAGAGCCAGAATATTCTTCCGGGTAGCCCGACGGCGTTTGAGCAGGTGGCGCACACCGAAATGATTGGCCTTTCGCCGGGCATGGCGCAGCTTAAAAAAGAGATTGAGATTGTCGCCGCGTCTGATTTGAACGTGCTGATCTTCGGGGAGACCGGCACCGGTAAAGAGCTGGTGGCGAAAGCGATCCACGAAGCCTCGCCCCGTGCGGTGAACCCGCTGGTGTATCTCAACTGCGCGGCGCTGCCGGAAAGCGTGGCGGAAAGCGAGCTGTTCGGACACGTCAAAGGAGCCTTTACCGGGGCGATCAGCAACCGCAGCGGCAAGTTCGAAATGGCTGATAACGGCACGCTGTTCCTCGATGAAATTGGCGAACTCTCCCTTTCGCTCCAGGCCAAACTGCTGCGGGTGTTGCAGTATGGCGATATTCAACGCGTGGGTGACGATCGCAGCTTACGCGTGGATGTTCGCGTGCTGGCGGCGACGAACCGCGATCTGCGCGAAGAGGTGCTGGCGGGCAATTTCCGCGCCGATCTGTTCCACCGTCTGAGCGTGTTCCCGCTCACGGTGCCGCCGCTGCGCGAGCGGGGCGATGATGTGGTGCTGCTGGCGGGCTTTTTCTGCGAACAGTGTCGGCACAAAATGGGGCTTTCCCGCGTGGTGCTAAGCCCCGGCGCGAGGACGCACCTGCTGAGCTACGGCTGGCCGGGTAACGTGCGTGAACTGGAACATGCGATTCACCGCGCGGTGGTGCTGGCGCGGGCTACGCGTTCGGGGGATGAAGTGGTTATCCATGCGCGCCATTTCGCGCTGCATGAGGAAACGACGCCGTCCGTGAAGCCAGTGATACCTGAGAGCGTGAACGAAAACCTGCGCGAGGCGACGGATGCGTTCCAGCGTCAGATGATCACCCGCGCCCTGGAGCAGAATAACCGCAGCTGGGCGGCATGCGCGCGGGCGCTGGAGATGGACGTCGCCAACCTTCACAGGCTGGCGAAACGTCTGGGGCTTAAGGGTTAAATAATCCCCGCCTGGTAGAAGTCTTGCAGGTTGATCGCGCCGCACAGCCTGCCGTGCTCGTCCACCACCGGCGCAGCGGTGATTTTGCGCTTCATCAGCACCTCTTTGGCTTCAATGGCGCGGCTGTCGGCATTCAGCGTCAGCCCGCCCCGGGTCATTGCTTCGGATACCCGCGCCTCCAGCTTGCCGCCGCCCACCAGCCAGCGGCGCAGGTCGCCGTCGGTGAAGACGCCCTTCACCTGGCGGTCGTTGTCGCATACCGCAACCAGCCCCAGACCGGTGCGGCTCAGCTCCAGCATGGCGTCCATCACGCTGGTGTCGAGTTTGACCTGAGGAATGGCATCGTCCGTGCGCATCAGGTGGTGAACCTTGTTGAGCAGACGTGCCCCAAGCGCGCCAGCAGGATGGGAACGGGCGAAATCTTCCTCATTAAAACCGCGCGCCTGCATCACCGCCATCGCCAGCGCGTCGCCCATCATCAGCGTGTTGACGGTGCTGGAGGTCGGTGCCAGGTGCATCGGGCAGGCTTCGCGCTCAACGGAAATATCCAGCGTTGCTTTCGCGGCCAGCGCCAGCGGCGAACGGGATTTGCCGGTCATCGCTAACAGGGCCACCGATTTTTCTTGCAGGCGAGGGATGATGAGATCCAGCTCTTTGGCTGAACCGGAGTAGGAGATAAACAGCATCACGTCGCGGCTTTCGATCATCCCCAGATCGCCATGCAGCGCTTCGGCAGGATGCACGAAGAACGCCGGTGTGCCGGTGCTGGCAAGCGTCGCGGCAATCTTCTTGCCGATATGACCGGATTTACCGATACCCGCCACGATCACTTTGCCCTCGCAGTGGATAATGGTGTTGGCTGCACGCACAAAATCCTCACCCAGACGCTCCGGCAGGCGGCTGGCTTCCTGGAGCTCCAGCAGCAGAGTCTGGCGGCCTGCGTTTAACAGAAAATCACTCATTTTTTTCTCCGGTTACGATCACGTCGATGCCCTTCGCTTCCAGCGCTTTTTTAAATGCCGGATCGATACCTGCGTCGGTAATCAGCTTATCGACGCTTTCAAGGCTACAGACAATGTTGGGGCTTTTACGGCCAAACTTCGACGAGTCCGCCATCAAAATCACTTCCCGCGCGGCGTTGCACATCGCTTTGCTGACGCTGAACACCTCGTTGAAGGTGGTCACGCCCGCGTTGAGGTCGATGCCGTCCGTGCCCATAAACAGCTTATCGAAGCTGAAGTGGTCGAAGGCATTCTCCGCCAGCTGCCCGTGAAACGACGCGGATTTTTTACGGAATGTGCCACCGGGCATCAGGATGGTCTGCTCGCTGTCGAACTCTGACAGGGCATTGACGATGTGCAGGCTGTTGGTCATCACGGTGATGTTATTAAAGCGGCTGAGCAGCGGGATCATCTGCAGGACGGTACTGCCAGCGTCGAGGATGATGGAATCGCCGTCCTGGATAAATTTGACCGCAGCTTCGGCAATCAGCGCTTTCTGGTGCGTATTAATCAGCGTCTTGTGATCGATAGGCGGGTCGGCTTCGTCTTTATTGAGCACCACGCCGCCGTAGGTACGAATGACGGCGCCGGAGTTTTCGAGCAACACCAGGTCCTTGCGTATTGTCGTGCCGGTGGTGTCAAAGTAGTGGGCCAGATCTTCTACTGAGCACTTTCCCTGCTTTTGCAGATGCTCAAGTATGGCCGCCTGCCGCTGACGTGGTTTCATAGGCGCTTCGTTCCTTACGTTGCGAAATGATAATTCCGCAAGTTTATAACTTTCACAACGAAATTATCCATGTTTCAGATTAAGCGCTAATGATAGTGCATTCTGACAGAGTGAATCATGGGGGAAGATCACATCAGGTTGTAATTCATGCAGCAAAATGCCGTTGATCGCCTGGATTTTCACCGGGCGGGCAAAGACGGTCATGCCGCGCATGACGAGGGAATCGCAGACCTTATTGTTTTCATCCAGCGCAACAGCGACGACAACCCGCGGTTTGAAGCGTCCACCGGAACGCCCGACGCCCACACGACCTTTCTGGCACAGGGCGTCAAAGGCGCGGTTAAACTGATGGATTTGCCAGCCGCCAAACGCCATCTGGCAGATCCAGGCGAGGGCGGCGACGGTGATGAGTGCGGTTACCATATCGACTCCTTGTTTTGTTCCCTCTCCCGGTGGGAGAGGGTTAGGGTGAGGGCATCAGGCCGCTCGATCAGAACATCACCTGCCCACCGGTGACGTTAATCGACTGCCCGGTGCAGTACGAAGCTTTCGGGCTGGCGTAAAACAGCAGCATGTTCAGCACGTCCTGATAATCACATCCGCGCTTGAGCGGCACTTTGTCGATGTAGTACTGCTCCACTTCTTCAGCTTTGATGCCGAGCTTGGAGGCGTACTGCGGCAGCAGGGACTGGAACATCGGCGATTTCAACAGGTTACCCAGCATCAGCGAGTGAACGGTGATGCCGTATTCGGCCAGATCCAGCGCCAGAGACTGCGTCAGCCCCACGCCGCCAAACTTCGCCGCGCTGTAGCCGGAGTTGTGCTTGCTGCCCACTTTCCCGGATTTCGAGTTGATCTGAATGATGCGCCCCTGAATACCATCGCGGATCATCAGCCGGGAAAACTCACGGGCGCAGAGGAAATAGCCCACCAGATTCACCTGCAACGAGCGGTCAAAATCCCCCAGTTCGAAATCGCTGATAAAGGCCGCTTTCGCGATCCCCGCGCTGTAGACCAGCAGGTCGATACGCCCAAATATCTCATCTACGCCGCGGGCCAGCGCCACCACGCTCTGCTCGCTGGTGGCGTCGGCACCAAATCCGTACGCCATCCCTTCGCCAAACTCGGTGTTGATGGCGTCCGCCACGCGGGCGGCTTTTTCACTCTGAATGTCCACAACCGCCACGCGGTAACCCTCTGCGGCAAGCCCACGGCAGAGGAACTCGCCTAAGGTTTGTCCCCCACCAATGACAACGGCAACCTGACTCATGTGTTTCTCCTTAATTACGCAACAAATTTTAACGTACTGCCTGGTGTGACAGCCTGCGGAACCGGCCCCTCAACGTGAACCGTGCCGGGATACTCCGCCTGCGGTTGCCCGTCAAAACGCAGGGTGATGTGCCCCAGCTCGCGCAGGTTTTGTTCAGCGACGTCGCCGACGGCAGTCACGGCATAGCGCGCCTCGCCCAGCTCAAGCTGGCTCCCGGCCTTCAGCTCGCCGTTTAGCTCGCCGTGGCAGTGGATAAAGCAAAACTCTTCGATATCCGCAGGCGCCCCTTCGCGGAAGGTGATCAGCATCTGGTCGCTCAGCGCATCGGCTGCGCTCTGGCCGATGCGGGTAATGGTGGTCTGGTAAATCACGGTCATGGCAGGAACCTCTTATTGATAAATAAAGCCGGAGACAAACCAGGCAATCAGCACCGTGGGCGCGCCCGTCAGGAAGCGGCTCACCAGCACGGAGGGGACGCCCACGCGCACGGTGTCCTGACGTGCTTCCGCCAGCGACAGCCCGACGGGGATGAAGTCGCACGCCGCCTGAGCGTTAATGGCGAAAAGGGCTGGCAGAGCGAGGTGCGGGGGAATGTTGCCCAGACCAATCTGTACGCCAATCAGCACGCCGATGACCTGGGCAATCACCGCGCCCGGGCCGAGAAACGGCGACAGCAGCGGGAAGGAGCAGATCAGCGCCAGCGTCACCAGGCCGAGCGGGTGGCTGGCGAGCGGGGCGAGGCCGTGGGCAATCCAGTCGCCGAGGCCGGAGGCCATGATGATACCGATCAGCGCCGAGACGAACGCCATAAACGGCAGAATGGTTTTCAGCACCGTGTCGATGGTGTCGCGCCCGGACTGGAACAGCACCGCCACGGCGGACCCCATCCCCATCCCGACCTTCGCCAGCAGGCCATCGCTCTGCTCGGTGATTTTTTTGCTGGTGTCGTACTCGCGCGGGGCCGCTTTTTGCGGCGCGGATGTGCCATTCACCAGCGTGATGTTGTCCTCCTTCACCCCAGAGACATAAATATCCTCAAGGATGTACTGCGCCAGCGGGCCGGATTTCCCGGTGGAGTGAATATTTACCGTCGGAATGCGGCGCTTCGGATAGATGCCGCAGCGCAGCGTGCCGCCGCAGTCGATCACCGCCACGCCGATTTCCGCTTCCGGCGGTTCGCCTTCCTTGAAGCCGTCGACCGCTTCCCAGCCCGTCAGCTCGTGCAGCCTGTCGACGATCGCCGGGCGCGTGCCTGCGGTGATGTACACAATCTTTTTGCCTTCGGTGGCGTCGAACTCCAGCGGGCCGCCCCAGCCGCCCGTGCCTTTCTCAATGCGGATCCGGTTCATGCTGTGGCTCCTGAAAGATGGACTTTCTGTTCAAGCTGGATGCCCATTTTTTTCTCAAAAATGGCGGTGGTGAGATCCGTCACCCAGCCGCGGAAGAAGTTGGTGACCAGACCGACCAGCAGGTAGCTCACCGCCAGCGGGCCGAGCGGCAGGCCAAGCGTGGTAAGGCCGCTGGCGATCCCGAGATAAACGAACAGCTCGCCGGGGTTGATGTGCGGGAACAGGCCGTTCATGGAATGGCAGCTGTAGGAGGCGGCGGCGTAATAGCTCGGCTTGTACTTCTCTGGCATAAAGCGGCCGAGGCTTAAGGTCATCGGGTTGCAGAACACAAAGGTGCCGATGAAGGGCAGGATCAGGTAGCGGGACAGCGGGTTTCCGGCGCAGCGCTGGGCGAAGCGTTCAATACGCTGCTGGCCGATAAAGTTAATCAGCGCGTTCATGATCACCAGCAGGCTGATCAGCAGGGGCAGGATCCCGGTCACCATGCCGGTGAATACCTCGCCGCCTTTCTGAAAAAGCCCGATGAACCACTCGGCGCCGTGGGTGATGGTTTCTATCATTCTTCTCTCCTGTAGGGCGTTTGTTTTTGTCTGTTCGGGGCTAATAATAATCAAATTGAAAGCTTTTAAAGTGTTAATTAGATCTCACAATGAAAGAAAAATGGATTAATTTGAAAGATAATTGGTGGGGCGAATGATTTTCGATGGAAAAAAGCGCGGATTTGCGTTGGGGAGGTGTGTACCGCTTCCTTGAGGTGTTGCGGATGCTTTACCATACTGGGTTCTTACCGAACTCGTTAAATGGATGCCACATGTTCAAGCGTCGTTATGCAGCGCTGTTACCTGCGCTTATTCTCCTGTCCGCCTGTAGTAGCAAACCCAGGACTGAAGCTGTTCAACAAACGGCGGGCGCGCCTTCCGGCGGGTTTCTGCTTGAGCCGCAGCACAATATGATGCAGATGGGCGGCGACTTCGCGAATAACCCTGCGGCCGAACAGTTCATCGATAAAATGGTGAGCAAGCACGGTTTTGATCGCCAGCAGCTGCATGCCATTTTGTCTCAGGCGAAGCGTCTGGACTACGTGCTGCGCCTGATGGACAGGCAGGCGCCGACGGCCCAGGTGCCGACCGGGCCAAACGGGGCGTGGCTGCGCTATCGCAAACAGTTTATTACCCCGGACAACGTGCAAAATGGCGTGGTGTTCTGGAATCAGTATGAAGACGCCCTGAATCGTGCGTGGCAGGTCTATGGCGTGCCGCCGGAGATCATCGTCGGTATTATTGGGGTCGAGACTCGCTGGGGACGCATTATGGGTAAAACCCGCATCCTCGATGCGCTGGCGACGCTCTCCTTCAACTACCCGCGCCGCGCCGAGTATTTCTCCTCTGAACTGGAAACCTTCCTGCTGATGGCGCGAGACGAACAGGACGATCCGTTAGATCTGAAAGGGTCGTTCGCCGGTGCGATGGGCTACGGCCAGTTTATGCCGTCCTCCTATAAGCAGTACGCGGTAGATTTTAACGGGGATGGTCACATCAACCTGTGGGATCCCGAAGACGCCATTGGCAGCGTGGCCAACTACTTCAAAGCGCACGGCTGGACGCCGGGCGGCCAGGTGGCGGTGCAGGCGAACGGTGAGGCGTTTGGTCTGGAAAACGGATTTAAAACCAAATACAGCGTTGCGCAGCTTGCAGCGGCAGGCTTAACGCCGTCGCAGCCGCTGGGCAATGTTGACCAGGTGAGCCTGCTGCGCCTGGATGTCGGAACCGGTTATCAGTACTGGTTCGGACTGCCGAACTTCTACACCATTACCCGCTACAACCACAGCACGCACTATGCGATGGCGGTGTGGCAACTGGGGCTGGCGGTGTCTCAGGCGCGTGTGCCGGCAGCGTCACCGTTTAGCCAGTAAGTCCCCTTATGCCTCCCTCTCCCTGTGGGAGAGGGCTGGGGTGAGGGCACCCGCCCGCACCTGTTTCCCGCAGAAACATTTCGCCACACTCCCATTTTACTCCCGCCGTTTACATCTCAATCGCCTTTCATTATTGTTATGTTATAACATTATTGAATTGAGATATCCATGTCCCTGTTTTCTCTCTCATCCTCGCTTCGGCTGCTGCTGGCGCTGGTGCTCATTCTGTTTCTCGGCCTGGCCTTGCGCTGGGCGGTGGCGTTGCCATGATCGTGATGAACGACCTGGTGGCGGGTTACGATCGCCAGCCCGTTACGCGCGCACTGTCCGGCGTGATTGAACGCGGGAGCATGACCGCCATCGTCGGGGCCAACGGCTGCGGCAAATCCACGCTGCTGAAAACGCTCGCTGGCTTTCTTCCGCCCGTCAGCGGTACGTTTCGCTGGCAGGGGAGACGTCCGGTGGTGGGCTGGCTGGCGCAGCGTCACGCGCTGGAGGCGCAATTTCCTCTGACCGTGCAGGACGTGGTGAGCATGGGCTGCTGGCCAGCAGTCTCGCTATTTGCCAGTTTTCGTCGGGATACCCGCATGCGCATTGCCGGCGCGCTTGAGCGCGTGGGGCTGGCGTCCATGGCGTTATCCACCATCGATGAACTCTCCGGCGGGCAATTCCAGCGCATGCTGTTTGCCCGCGTTTTAGTGCAGCAGGCGCCGCTGGTGATGCTGGACGAACCCTTCACCGGCGTTGATGAAGCGACCTGCAACGTGCTGATGGATCTGATGCTGGAGATGTATATGCAGGGGCAGACCCTGCTGGCGGTTCTGCATGACAGCGAGCGCGTAGCACGTCACTTCCCGCAGACGTTACGTCTGGACGCTGATATTCCCCAATGGAAAACCGAGCGGGTGAGGGTGGCATGATCTGGCATACATTCTTCCAGCCGTTTATTGAGTACGGCTTTATGCGCCGTGCACTGGTGGTTTGCCTGGCGCTCTCCGTCAGCACCACGGCGCTGGGCGTATTCCTTCAACTGCGTCGGATGAGCCTGATGGGGGACGCCCTTTCTCATGCCATTTTGCCGGGTGTCGCGGTGGGCTATCTGCTCAGCGGTATGTCGCTGCTGGCAATGACTGTCGGCGGGTTTATTGCCGGGATCGCCGTTGCGCTGGTGGCCGGGCTGGTCAGCCGCCGCACGCCCCTTAAAGAGGATGCCAGCTTCGCGGGGTTTTACCTGGGTTCCCTGGCGCTGGGCGTCACGCTGGTGTCGCTGCGCGGTTCAAATGTCGATCTGCTTCATCTTCTGTTTGGCTCCATTCTCGCCGTGGATAGCGCGTCAGCCCTGTTCGTGACGGGCGTTTGCATGTTCACGCTCCTCACGCTGGCGATGTTTTATCGTGGGCTGGTCAGCGAAGCGTTCGATACCGCGTGGTTGCAGGTGAACGCGCGCTGGCTGCCCGGGATGTTACACGGTCTGTTTCTGGCGCTGCTGGTGCTCAACCTGGTGGCCGGTTTTCAGGTGCTCGGCACGTTGATGGCCGTCGGGCTGATGATGTTACCCGCCGTGGCGGCACGCTGCTGGGTGCGCACCCTGCCAGGGTTACTTCTGATGGCGGGTATCAGCGGTATTTTTTGCGCGTGGCTGGGCTTAAGCCTTTCCTGGGCAGTGAGTCTGCCCGCCGGGCCCTCCATTGTGCTGACCGCCAGCGCATTGTTCTTTATTTCCGTTTTATTTGGCACGCGCAGCAGGCTGGCGGATAGCCTGCGGGCGCTTTTTTAACGCAAGGGGAAACGATGAAACGTACAGGGTTAGCCGTGGCGCTCGCGCTCGGCATGATGACGCACGGCGTAATGGCGAAAACGCTTAATGTGGTGACCAGCTTTTCCATCCTGGGAGACATCACGCAGCAGGTTGGCGGCGATCGTGTGAAGGTGACGACGCTGGTGGGGCCGGACGGTGATCCCCATACTTTCGAACCCTCGCCCAAAGACAGCGCGGCGTTGAGTAAAGCTGACGTGGTGGTGGTCAATGGGCTGGGGCTGGAGGGCTGGCTCGATCGTCTGGTGAAAGCCTCCGGATTCAAAGGCCAGCTGGTGGTTGCTTCGGACGGCGTGAAAACGCACACGCTGGAAGAGGACGGTAAAACCGTGACCGATCCGCACGCGTGGAACAGCGCGGCGAACGGCGCGCTGTATGCGCAAAATATTCTCTCTGGGCTGGTGAAGGCCGATCCTGAAGATACGGCGGCGCTTGAAGCTACCGGTAAACCCTATATTGCGCAGCTCTCTCAGCTGGACGGTTGGGCTAAAAAGCGTTTCAGCGACATCCCACAGGCGAAGCGCAAAGTGCTGACCAGCCACGACGCCTTCGGCTATTTCAGCCGCGCCTACGGCGTGACGTTTATGGCGCCGCAGGGGCTGACGTCTGAGAGTGAAGCCAGCGCGGCGCAGGTAGCGGAGATCATCAATCAGATTAAAGCTGACGGTGTGAAAACCTGGTTTATGGAAAACCAGCTTGATCCGCGCCTGGTGAAGCAGATTGCGACCGCCACGGGCGCCCAGCCGGGCGGTGAACTTTACCCGGAAGCGCTGTCCGCGAAGGGCGGCGTGGCGGACACCTACGTCAAGGCGTTTCGCCACAATGTGGATACCCTCGCTAACAGCATGAAATAAGCGTCTCTCTGGCCGATGCGCCCGCATCGGCTTTTTTCTGAAGCCCCCTCGTAAAACCCGACGCGCATCCCCATATTTGATGAGAAAGTGCTATCTTGTGCTGCATGTTTTTCTAAGGCCTGGAGCGAGAATGACTGACCATGAATTGATGCAGCTAAGCGAAGTGGTGGGGCTGGCGCTGAAACAGCGCGGCGCGACTCTTACGACCGCAGAATCCTGCACCGGCGGCTGGGTGGCGAAAGCAATTACCGATATTGCTGGCAGTTCCGCCTGGTTTGAACGCGGCTTTGTGACCTACAGTAACGAGGCTAAAGCGCAGATGATTGGCGTGCGTGAAGCCACGCTTGAGCAGCATGGCGCGGTCAGCGAGCCGGTGGTGATCGAAATGGCGATTGGCGCGCTGAAAGAGGCGCGCGCAGATTACGCTATCTCCATCAGCGGTATCGCGGGGCCGGACGGCGGCAGCGACGTGAAGCCTGTCGGCACCGTCTGGTTTGGCTTTGCCACCTCAAAAGGTGAAGGGATCACCCGCCGGGAATGCTTCAGCGGCGATCGCGAAAGCGTGCGTCGTCAGGCAACGGAATACGCGTTAAAAACGCTCTGGCAACAATTTCTACAAAATACTTGATACTGTATGATTATACAGTATAATTGCCTCAACAGAACAGAAGTCCATGGTGAAGCGCAGTTGCTTCTCCCGGCATGACAGGAGTAATAATGGCTATCGACGAAAACAAACAGAAAGCGTTGGCGGCAGCACTGGGCCAGATCGAAAAGCAATTCGGTAAAGGCTCCATCATGCGCCTGGGTGAAGACCGTTCCATGGACGTGGAAACTATCTCCACTGGTTCGCTTTCTCTTGATATCGCACTGGGCGCTGGCGGTTTGCCGATGGGCCGTATCGTAGAAATCTACGGTCCGGAATCCTCGGGTAAAACCACCCTGACGTTGCAGGTTGTTGCGGCGGCACAGCGCGAAGGTAAAACCTGTGCGTTTATCGATGCCGAGCACGCGCTGGACCCGGTCTATGCCCGTAAACTGGGCGTTGATATCGACAACCTGCTGTGCTCACAGCCGGACACCGGCGAGCAGGCCCTGGAAATTTGTGACGCGCTGGCGCGCTCAGGTGCGGTTGACGTGATCATCGTCGACTCCGTTGCGGCGCTGACGCCAAAAGCGGAAATTGAAGGTGAAATCGGTGACTCTCACATGGGCCTCGCGGCACGTATGATGAGCCAGGCGATGCGTAAGCTGGCGGGTAACCTGAAGCAGTCCAATACGCTGCTGATCTTCATCAACCAGATCCGTATGAAAATTGGTGTAATGTTCGGTAACCCGGAAACCACCACCGGCGGTAACGCTCTGAAATTCTACGCTTCTGTCCGTCTGGATATCCGCCGTATCGGCGCGGTGAAAGAGGGGGATAACGTCGTCGGTAGCGAAACCCGCGTGAAGGTTGTGAAGAACAAAATCGCAGCACCGTTCAAACAGGCTGAATTCCAGATCCTCTACGGCGAAGGTATCAACTTCCTCGGCGAGCTGGTTGACCTGGGCGTGAAAGAGAAGCTGATTGAAAAAGCGGGCGCATGGTACAGCTACAACGGTGACAAGATTGGTCAGGGTAAAGCGAATGCTATCTCCTGGCTGAAAGAGAACCCGGCGGCGGCGAAAGAGATTGAGAAGAAGGTGCGTGAACTCCTGCTGAGCAACCAGGACTCTAAACCTGATTTCGTGGTCGACGGCGCGGATGCTGAAGAAACCAACGAAGACTTTTAATCCTCTCGGATAAAAATGAAGGGCTGCTGATGCGGCCCTTTTTGCATTTCTGAATCGACAGGTTTTTTATGAGTGAACCGACATCACGCCGACCAGCCTACTCACGCTTGCTGGATCGGGCCGTGCGTATTCTTGCCGTGCGTGACCATAGTGAACAGGAGCTGCGGCGGAAACTGTCAGCGCCCGTCATGAGCAAAAACGGTCCGGAAGACATTGATGCCACCGCGGAAGATTATGACCGTGTGGTTGCCTGGTGCTACGAGCATCACTATCTGGATGACGGCCGTTTTGCCGCTCGCTTTCTTGCCAGCCGTGGTCGTAAAGGCTATGGGCCAGCGCGTATCCGCCAGGAGCTGAACCAGAAAGGTGTAGCCCGTGAATCGATTGAAAAAGCCATGCGCGAAAGTGAAATCGACTGGTGCGAACTGGCGCGTGAGCAGGCGGTACGAAAGTACGGTGAGCCGCTGCCGCGTGAATTTTCAGAAAAAGTTAAAATCCAGCGCTTTTTGCTCTACCGCGGCTTCCTGATGGAAGATATTCAGGATATCTGGCGTAATTTTACCGATTGAACGCATGCGGGATTTTACTTCCCACTAAAGAAAACTTATCTTATTCCCACTTTTTCCAGTAGCTGGTCCGTCCAACTGTTTACAGATACAGATCTGCTGCGACATTTCGTTAGCTTGATTTCAGGATAATTATGAGCAAGAGCACCGCTGAGATCCGTCAGGCGTTTCTCGATTTTTTCCATAGTAAGGGACACCAGGTTGTTGCCAGCAGCTCCCTGGTACCGAACAATGACCCGACTCTGCTGTTTACCAACGCCGGGATGAACCAGTTCAAGGATGTGTTCCTTGGTCTCGACAAGCGTAATTATTCCCGCGCCACAACCTCACAGCGTTGCGTGCGTGCGGGCGGTAAACACAACGATCTGGAAAACGTCGGTTACACCGCGCGCCACCACACTTTCTTCGAAATGCTGGGTAACTTCAGCTTCGGCGACTACTTCAAACACGACGCCATTCAATATGCGTGGGAACTGCTGACCGGTGAAAACTGGTTTAATCTGCCGAAAGAGCGTCTGTGGGTGACCGTGTATGAGACCGATGACGAAGCGTTCGACATCTGGGAAAAAGAAGTGGGTATCCCTCGCGAACGTATCATCCGCATCGGTGACAACAAAGGCGCGCCTTACGCGTCTGATAACTTCTGGCAGATGGGCGACACTGGCCCTTGCGGTCCGTGCACCGAGATCTTCTACGATCATGGTGACCACATCTGGGGCGGCCCTCCGGGAAGCGCGGAAGAAGATGGCGATCGCTACATTGAGATCTGGAACATTGTCTTCATGCAGTTCAACCGTCAGGCCGACGGCACCATGGAGCCGCTGCCAAAACCGTCCGTAGATACCGGTATGGGTCTTGAGCGTATCGCGGCCGTTCTGCAACACGTTAACTCCAACTATGAGATTGACCTGTTCAGCACCCTGATCAAAGCCGTTGCCGAAGTGACGGGCGCAACCGATCTGAACAACAAATCACTGCGCGTTATCGCAGACCATATTCGTTCCTGTGCGTTCCTGATTGCTGACGGCGTTATCCCGTCGAATGAAAACCGTGGCTATGTGCTGCGTCGTATCATTCGTCGTGCGATCCGTCATGGCAACATGCTGGGCGCGAAGGACACCTTCTTCTATAAACTCGTTGGGCCACTGATTGGCGTGATGGGCTCTGCCGGTGACGAGCTGAAACGCCAGCAGGCGCAGGTTGAACAGGTTCTGAAAACCGAAGAAGAGCAGTTTGCCCGTACGCTGGAGCGCGGACTGGCGCTGCTGGACGACGAGCTGGCGAAACTCAAGGGCGACACGCTGGATGGCGAAACCGCTTTCCGCCTGTACGACACCTACGGCTTCCCGGTTGACCTGACGGCGGACGTTTGCCGCGAGCGCAACATCAAAGTTGACGAAGCAGGCTTTGAAGCCGCAATGGAAGAGCAGCGTCGTCGTGCGCGTGAATCCAGCGGTTTTGGCGCGGACTACAACGCGATGATCCGCGTTGATAGCGCGTCTGAATTTAAAGGCTACGAAGAGCTGGCTCTGACCAGCAACGTGACCGCGCTGTTTGTTGACGGTAAAGCCGTAGACAGCATTAGCGCAGGTCAGGACGCGGTTGTTATCCTGGATAAAACACCGTTCTATGCGGAATCCGGCGGCCAGGTTGGCGATAAAGGCGAACTGAAAGGCAATGGCTTCAGCTTCAGCGTAAGCGATACCCAGAAATACGGTCAGGCAATTGGTCACCAGGGCAAACTGGTTTCCGGTTCTCTGAAAGTGGGCGAGGGCGTTCAGGCCAACGTTGACGAAGCTCGCCGCGCGCGCATTCGTCTGAACCACTCGGCAACCCACCTGATGCACGCAGCCCTGCGCGAAGTGCTGGGTACGCATGTTGCACAGAAAGGTTCTCTGGTTAACGACAAAGTGCTGCGTTTCGACTTCTCGCATTTTGAAGCGATGAAGCCGTCTGAAATTCGTGCGGTGGAAGACCTGGTGAATGCCCAGATCCGCCGCAACCTGCCAATCGAAACCCACATCATGGATCTTGAGGCAGCGAAGAAGAAAGGTGCGATGGCGCTGTTTGGCGAGAAATATGACGACCGCGTTCGCGTGCTGAGCATGGGCGACTTCTCTACCGAACTGTGTGGCGGTACTCACGCATCACGCACCGGTGACATCGGCTTGTTCCGCATCGTTTCCGAGTCGGGTACGGCGGCAGGCGTGCGTCGTATTGAGGCGGTGACCGGGGAAGGTGCAATTGCCAGCCTGCATGCGCAGAGCGACCAGCTGCACGAGATCGCGCAGCTGCTGAAAGGCGATAGCCAGAACCTGGGCGAGAAAGTGCGTGTCGCGCTGGATCGTACCCGTCAGCTGGAAAAAGAACTCCAGCAGCTGAAAGAACAGGCTGCGGCGCAGGAGAGCGCAAACCTCTCCAGCAAAGCGGTAGACATTAAGGGCGTCAAACTGCTGGTCAGCGACCTGGCGGGCGTTGAGCCTAAGATGCTGCGTACCATGGTCGACGATCTGAAGAACCAGCTTGGTTCGACGGTTATCGTGCTGGCAACGGTCGCAGAGGGTAAGGTTTCTCTGATTGCGGGCGTCTCTAAGGATGTGACGGATCGTGTCAAAGCAGGGGAACTGATTGGCATGGTCGCCCAGCAGGTGGGTGGCAAAGGTGGCGGTCGTCCGGACATGGCGCAAGCCGGTGGTACGGATGCGGCGGCACTTCCCGCGGCATTAGCCAGCGTTGAAAGCTGGGTAAGCGCGAAACTGTAATAACTACAAAGCACAAGCAGACGCCATAGCGGTAACGTTATGGCGTCTTGCTCACTGCGCTATCGATAACGATAAAGTCAGGTTGAGTTTGTGTATATCGGCTAAACTTACGTTTAACAGAATGTGATGCCGTGACTGCTTACACTTTACGTGTTTGTCATCGCTTACTTTTTGGCGTTATATGATGGATAATGCCGGGATACAAGAGACCCGACTCTTTTAATCTTTCAAGGAGCAAAGAATGCTGATTCTGACTCGTCGAGTTGGTGAGACCCTCATGATTGGGGATGAGGTCACCGTGACAGTTTTAGGGGTAAAGGGTAACCAGGTACGTATTGGTGTTAACGCTCCTAAAGAAGTATCTGTCCACCGTGAAGAGATCTACCAGCGTATCCAGGCTGAAAAATCCCAGCAGTCCAGTTACTGATATTGTCGCGTCTCGCTGTCGGGCGAGACGCAACCCTCCCGCTATTTTTCCTGCATAAAGTTACCGTTCTATTTCAAACGCTTCGTTTTTGACCACTCTCATAATCTTATCTCATCCAAATGACGCGCTTCTCTCAACACAATTCTGTGAAGATGTCTGCAAAATCCGCTTATAAAACACTCTCTTTGCGGCTTTTACATGCGAATTGCGTGCGAATTGTGCAAACGAAAAAAGCATGTGGAAAATTGTTTGACTTATAAGTCCCAGAAAGTAATATATGCGCCACGCAGCGACGAGAAGCTCTTAACGAGTTACTCGAAGCACTCGAAAGAGGCGTTGTGTGGTGAGGTGGCCGAGAGGCTGAAGGCGCTCCCCTGCTAAGGGAGTATGCGGTCAAAAGCTGCATCCGGGGTTCGAATCCCCGCCTCACCGCCATTTTGCATCCGTAGCTCAGCTGGATAGAGTACTCGGCTACGAACCGAGCGGTCGGAGGTTCGAATCCTCCCGGATGCACCATCTATTACTTCATATTGCTTTCGAAGTGATATGAATATCGAGCAGTACAGTAGTAAATCCCGATGCATCCGTAGCTCAGCTGGATAGAGTACTCGGCTACGAACCGAGCGGTCGGAGGTTCGAATCCTCCCGGATGCACCATCTATTACTTCATATTGCTTTTGAAGTGATATGAGTATCGAGAAGTACAGCAGTAAATCCCGATGCATCCGTAGCTCAGCTGGATAGAGTACTCGGCTACGAACCGAGCGGTCGGAGGTTCGAATCCTCCCGGATGCACCATTTTTTAATTCATATTGCTTTTGAAGTGATATGAGTATCGAGAAGTACAGCAGCAAATCCCGATGCATCCGTAGCTCAGCTGGATAGAGTACTCGGCTACGAACCGAGCGGTCGGAGGTTCGAATCCTCCCGGATGCACCATCTCTTCTTGTGATCCCCTTCGATGTTTAGTTCTTAATCACTCTCATTGTTATCACTTCGCAATCAGCGACAAAAATCCCCTTTTACGATAAAGTAATGCTTTGTTAATCGTTTAGCGAGAGCACGATGTACGCACAGTATGACGGTTTGATCTTCGACATGGACGGCACCCTCCTGGATACCGAACCCACGCATCGTCAGGCCTGGGCCGAAGTCCTGGGCCGTTACGGTATGCGCTTCGATTTACAGGCGATGATTGCCCTCAACGGATCGCCCACCTGGCGTATCGCACAGGCCGTGATTGAGCTGAATCAGGCCGATCTCGACCCGCACCAGCTCGCGCGTGAAAAAACCGACGCGGTAAAAGCCATACTGTTAGACACCGTGCAGCCTTTACCACTCATTGACGTCGTCAAGGAGTGGCACGGCCGTCGTCCTATGTCTGTCGGTACGGGCAGCGAGAGCGCGATTGCTGAAGCGCTACTCAAACACCTTGGCCTGCGCCACTATTTTTCTGCCGTCGTTGCCGCCGATCATGTTAAACATCACAAACCCGCACCGGATACCTTCCTGCGCTGTGCAGAATTAGTGGGTGTACCACCTGCAAAATGCGTGGTGTTTGAAGATGCTGATTTTGGCATTCAGGCCGCGCGTGATGCCGGAATGGCGGCGGTGGATGTTCGCTTACTGTGAGTGACGCGCTGTCACTCGCTTCATTATTCGCCAGCAGTTTTTTAAGCTCCACCCTCTTACCGGGGAATTCGGAAGTGGTGCTGGTGGCGATGCTGTTGTCCGGCGTGAGTCAGCCCTGGTTGCTGGTCTTAATAGCAACAATGGGTAATAGCCTTGGAGGGCTGACTAACGTTATTCTTGGACGTTTCTTTCCGCTACGCGAAAAATCTCGCTGGCAGGAAAAGGCAGTGGGCTGGCTAAAACGCTATGGCGCTGCCACGCTGTTATTAAGCTGGATGCCTGTAATAGGCGATTTACTGTGTCTGCTGGCGGGATGGATGCGCATCTCCTGGGGACCGGTGCTCTTTTTTTTGTGCCTTGGCAAGGCGTTACGCTATGTTTTACTGGCATGGGTAACACTACAGGGTATGACGTGGTGGCACTAATTGGTGGAATGAATTCGCGACCTTCAATCGTCAACCATTACAATTATGCTGAGTGACAATTTTTTGACAGGCGGGAGGTCAAATTGATCCCGGACGTATCACAGGCGCTGGCCTGGCTGGAAAATCACCCTCAGGCACTGAAGGGGATTCAGCGTGGGCTTGAGCGCGAAACGCTGCGCGTAAATGCGGATGGTAGCTTAGCGACTACGGGACACCCGAAGGCGTTAGGCTCGGCGCTGACACATAAATGGATCACAACCGATTTCGCCGAAGCGCTGCTGGAGTTCATTACGCCAGTAGACGGTGATATTGATCATATGCTGACGATCATGCGCGACGTGCATCGCTTCACCGCCCGCAACCTCGGCGACGAGCGTATGTGGCCGCTCAGCATGCCGTGCTATATCGAGCAGGGGCAGGATATCGAGCTGGCTCAGTACGGCACCTCGAATATTGGACGGCTGAAAACGCTGTATCGCGAAGGACTGAAAAATCGCTACGGCGCACTGATGCAGACGATCTCTGGCGTGCACTACAATTTCTCTCTGCCGATGGCGTTCTGGCAGGCGAAGTGCGGTGAAACGGATAAAGAAGCGATCTCCGCGGGCTACTTCCGCCTGATCCGCAACTACTACCGTTTTGGCTGGGTTATTCCGTATCTGTTCGGCGCGTCCCCGGCCATTTGTTCATCGTTCCTGCAAGGGAAACCGACCACGCTGCCGTTCGAGAAGACCGAGTGTGGCATGTACTATCTGCCGTACGCGACCTCGCTGCGCCTGAGCGACCTTGGCTACACCAATAAATCGCAAAGCAATCTCGGAATTACGTTTAACGATCTGCACGAATATGTGGCATGCCTGAAGCGGGCGATAAAAACCCCGTCGGAAGAGTACGAAAAAATCGGCCTCGAAAAAGACGGCAAGCGCCTGCAAATTAACACCAACGTATTGCAGATTGAAAATGAACTGTATGCGCCGATTCGTCCGAAGCGCGTGACGCGCAGCGGTGAAACGCCGTCGGATGCGCTACAGCGCGGCGGGATCGAATACATTGAAGTGCGCTCGCTGGATATCAACCCGTTCTCACCGATTGGCGTTGACGAGCAGCAGGTTCGCTTCCTTGACCTGTTTATGGTCTGGTGCGTACTGGCGGATGCGCCGGAAATGAGTTCCGACGAACTGCTGTGTACTCGTGCCAACTGGAATCGCGTGATTCTGGAAGGGCGCAAGCCGGGTCTGACGTTAGGTATTGGCTGTGAAACGGCCCAGTTCCCACTGTCTAAGGTAGGGAAGGATCTGTTCCATGACCTGAAGCGCGTAGCCCAGACGCTGGATAGCGTGTACGGCGGCGAAGCTTACCAGAAGGTCTGCGACGAACTGATTGAAAGCTTTGATAACCCGGAACTGACATTCTCAGCACGTATTCTGCGTTCTATGATTGAACAGGGAATTGGTGGCACAGGGCGTTCACTCTCAGCGGAGTACCGTGAGATGCTGATGCAGGAGCCGTTAGAGATCCTGAGCGAAGCGGATTTTGTGGCAGAGCGCGATGCGTCCGTTGTGCGTCAGAAAGAGGTCGAAGCGGCGGATACGGAGTCGTTTGAGGCGTTTCTGGCGAAGCAGGCCTGAACCAAAAGAAAAAGGCCACATCGCTGTGGCCAAAATATACATCTCTGAATTCAGGGATGATGATAACAAATGCGCGTCTTTCATATACTCAGACGCGCATTCTGTAGAAGAGTTCAGTTTATTTTAAAAAAAATCACTATCGGAGGTGACGTATGCCGTTATTAGATAGCTTTACTGTCGACCATACCCGTATGGAAGCACCAGCAGTCCGCGTGGCGAAGACCATGAACACGCCGCACGGCGACACGATCACCGTTTTCGACCTGCGCTTCTGCGTGCCGAATAAAGAAGTGATGCCAGAGAAAGGCATTCACACGCTGGAACACCTTTTCGCCGGATTCATGCGCGACCACCTGAATGGCAACGGCGTGGAGATCATCGATATCTCTCCGATGGGCTGCCGCACCGGTTTCTACATGAGCCTGATTGGTCAGCCTGATGAGAAACGCGTCGCGGATGCGTGGAAAGCGGCGATGGAAGACGTGCTGAAGGTGAAAGAGCAGAACCAGATCCCTGAGCTGAACGTTTACCAGTGCGGCACTTACCAGATGCACTCTCTGGAAGAAGCTCAGGAGATTGCCCGTCATATCATCGAACGTGATGTTCGTGTAAACAGCAACGACGAGCTGGCCCTGCCAAAAGAAAAACTTCAGGAACTGCACATTTAGTATCGTGCCTGTGGATGCCCGGTGGCGCTTCGCTGACCGGGCCTACAATCCTGATGACGACAACCACGGCCAGCTCCGCGCTGGCGACGCCGGTATCGCGATCGTTTTGCGGATGCACGCTGATACAGACGTCGCTGCGGCGGCTGAAGTGGTGGCAGAAATATTCGATCTGGTCGAGATAGACGTTCGGCGAGCTCACTTCGACGTAAGTCTGTCGAGAGCCAGCGCGTGGCGCGGGTGTGTTCAGCATGGTACGCTCCTGTTGTCTTTTCACTCTCGTGAATCAATTTCAGGCGCGCTGCTTTATCGGAACTGACAATCGCTGTCGCGTTTTGGACACGGTGCGGTGTTTTGCCGGATGGCGGCTACGCCTTATCCGGCCTACGTTCGTAGGCCCGGTAAGCGTAGCGCCACCGGGCAACCCGTGCACAGGGCTAGTGTGCTCCACCGCCCCCGCTACCGGCACCAAACGGTGGTTTGGCAAACCACACCAGCCCCAGCAGGACGATGAAGATCCCCGCCGATATCCAGAAAATCTCGTTTGCCGAGATAATCAGCCCCTGGTTGGTGATCTGCTGGGCAAGCCAGCCGGATGCCTGCTGCTCCGTCATCCCCATCCCCTCAAGCTGGCTATACATCTGCTGAGCGTTAGGGTTGAACGGGTTCACCGCTTCGGTCAGTTGGGCATGGTGCATCGCTTCCCGGTTGGTCCACAGCGTGGTGGTGATCGATGTCCCGATGGAGCCCGCCAGCGTACGGGTGAAGTTCGACAGGCTCGATGCCGCCGCCATCCGCTCAGGCGGCAAGCCCGAAAGCGTAATGGTGGTCAGTGGCATAAAGAAGCACGCCACAGCAAAGCCCTGAATAAACTGCGGCCACGCGGAGGCGCCAAAGTCCATTCCCGGTTCAAACGTATACGCGCGCCAGTAGAAGCACACGGCGTACATGATGAAGCTGAACGTCACCAGCCTGCGCATGTCGAGCTTATGGGCGAAACGGCCAATAATCGGCGACAGCAGAACCGGAATTAACCCCACCGGCGCGGAGGCCAGCCCCGCCCAGGTTGCGGTATAGCCGTACACCTCCTGCAACAGCTGCGGCAGCAGAACAATCGCGCCGAAGTAGAGCATATAGGCGAGGCTGATACAGAGGCAGCCGATGGTGAAGTTTCGCGATTTAAACAGCGAGAGGTCGACTATCGGATTTTCGTCCGTCAGCTCCCAGACAATCAGGAAGCTAATGGCAACCACGGCGACCACCGTCAGCACGATGATTTCCGTAGAGGCGAACCAGTCCAGCTCTTTGCCGCGGTCGAGCATGATTTGCAGGCTGCCGATGCCGACAACCAGCAGTGCCAGCCCGATGCCATCGATCCGCCGCTGTTCGGTCCGCGTTTCGCGACCACGCAGAGACTGTAGCGTCATCAGCACCACCAGCGCACCGATGGGTACGTTGATGAAGAAGATCCAGCCCCAGTGATAGTTATCGCTGATATAGCCGCCGAGGATTGGCCCGCAAATTGGGGCGACAATCACCGTCATCGACCACAGCGCGAGCGCGATGGAGCGCTTGGCGGGCGGATAGTTGTTCAGCAGTAAACTCTGCGACAGCGGAATCAACGGCCCGGCGACAATCCCCTGGATGACGCGGAAGAAAATCAGCATCGTCAGGCTGCTGGACATGCCGCAGGCCCAGGAGGCCAGCACGAACAGGATCGTCGACCAGAGGAACAGCTTCACTTCACCGACGCGCTTCGCCAGCCAGCCGGTGATGGGAATAGAGATGGCGTTCGCCACCCCGAATGAGGTAATGACCCAGGTCCCCTGGCTCAGCGATGAGCCAAGGTTCCCGGCGATCGTAGGGATCGCCACGTTTGCGATGGTGGAGTCCAGCACCTGCATGAATGTCGCCAGCGACAGCGCAATGGTCATAATGACCAGCTGCGCCCCCTCAAGCGGTTTTTGCGGCTTTTGCTGTTGCATAACGCTCACCTTCGGCTTAACCGGCGTTTGCCTTCACGATGTCATCGATCAGCTTATTGACCGGATCGAGGCTAATTTCACGGGCGTTACTTTCATAAGCTGGCGTGCTGCGCACCTGGCTTGCGAGGATCTGACCGTCGCGGTTGGCGGTATCGACCGTCACCAGCGTGGAAAGGCCAATTCGCAGCGGATGGTCTGCCAGCTGCTTAGGATCCAGCTCGATACGCACAGGCAAGCGCTGTACCACTTTGATCCAGTTGCCGGTGGCGTTCTGTGCAGGCAGCAGGCTGAACGCGCTGCCGGTCCCCATGTCCAGACCGACCACTTTACCGGTGTACTTCACGTCATCACCGTAGATATCGCTGACCACGGTTGCGGTCTGGCCGATACGCATATGCGCCAGCTGGGTCTCTTTGAAGTTCGCGTCCACCCACAGGTTGTTCGCCGGAACGACCGCCATCAGCGGCGTGGTGGTGCTAATTTGCGCACCCGGCTGCACGGAACGACGGGAAACGTAACCGGTCATCGGGCTGACGATTTTGGTACGTTGCAGGGCAAGCCATGCGTTACGCACTTCGGTCGCCGCCTGTTTCACCGCCGGCTGGTTTTCCAGAGAGGTGCCCAGCACCATCGCCTGGTTGGCGTTGTACTGTTGGATCGCCACGTCCAGCTGCGCCTGTGCGCTTGCCACCGCATCGCGTGCGTGCTGCAACTCTTCACGGCCAATCAGGTTGGCGGTGCCGAGAGGAACACGACGCTTGAGGTCGCTCTGCGCCTGGGCCAGGGCCGTTTTCTGCACGTCGATATTGGCCTGAAGCTGTTTGCTGTTGATCATCAGCTGGCGGGTCTGGCGAACGCTGGAGGCCAGCGCCGTCTGTGCTTTTTCAAACGCCTGTTGGGCGTCGGTCGGATCAAGCGTGACCAGCACATCCCCTTTTTTCACAAAGTCGGTGTTGTCAGCCCAGACTTTCGTCACGCTGCCTGACACCTGGGCCATGATTTGAACCTGATTCCCTGCCACGTATGCATCGTCTGTCTCTTCAACATGACGCAAGACTAAAAACCAATAGATCCCATATGCCACGGCAATAATAATAAAGAGCAAGGTCAGCAGAATAAGGGCGCTCTTACGTTTGCCCTTCTTGTTGACCGGTTGCTGCGGGGGGGTGTTCTCCGCATTTGCGCTCATTGTTGTTCTCCACGATCTTTTTATTTTCACATCGGCTGAGCCGACCTGTTGTCAGAAAGGCCAGCAGTTTCACGTGCTGGCCTGTCAGTTTTTCTTTTGCAATCTGGAATGTTGAGCGGATCGTCGCGTTAGCGCAGCGCCTCAAGAATGACGCCATCTTCATCCATCTGGTCCAGACGGGTGAGCAGCTTGCGAGTAATGTGCTCAAGCTGGTCGCGCTCGGCGGTGCTGAGGGCAGACCAAAGCTGGTGCAGGCAGTTATGCTGCGGTGGCAGCACTTCGCGCAGGAATTCGTGACCTTTCTCGGTCAGTTGCAGATGCAGGCAGCGGCGATCGTTATCGCTCTCACGGCGCTCTATCCAGCCGCGCTTCTCCAACTCATCAGCAATACGGGTTGCATTGGTACGGGATGAACCCAGCGCGCAGCTCAGTTCAGACGGCTGAATGCTGTGGTTTTCCTGAGACTCAAGCGTAATCAACGCCATAAACAACGTCTCGTTAATCCCTTGCGCTTTCAGCATCTTGTTACGATTTTCCAGCAGCTTACCCTGCATGTGCATGCACAGGCGGGTCAGCAGGATCTCCTGATACGGGAAGTCCTCATGACGACTGGCGCGGAACTTAAGCATTTGTTCAATGGGCGTAAACGAACTATCCATTTTGGGCATAACCTCATTAATTACAGCCGATATAGTAACGATAGTGACAAATAATGTAAATGAATTATTTGTGCGGTTATATCCGCCAAACGTATGTCACCATCAGAAAGCGCCGGGTAAATCCGTGACCCGGTGAGCACAGAAAGTGTGGGGTGTGTACCCGCGAAAGAGGGGATGTGAGGACAGGGGTCTGAACTATTCATGCCGGTAGTAAATATGTCACCCACAGTAAAATTTCTGGGATAAATGATTACCGTTACCTTAACAGATGCAGGCCCCCTTTACACCCCAGGGGGCCCAAAGCAATGTAAAACTTAGTGAATTGCTTCCTGGCGGTGATAGCCGCGCCACCATACCAGCAGATTTATCGCCGCCACGATGGCGCCGATTGCGCACACGCCCGTCCAGCCCGCATGCTGCCAGGCGGAGGCTGAGATTAGCGAGCCCGCCGCGCCGCCGATAAAGTAGCTGGTCATGTACCCGGCCGTCAGACGGTTACGGGCGTCTGGTTTCACGCGGTAAATCACGGTCTGGTTGGTGATATGAACGCCCTGCACGGTGAGGTCGAGTACCAGAATACCGACAATTAGCGCCAGCACTGAGACGTGTCCGTACCAGATAGCCGCCCATGAGAGCAGGAGTAAAACCAGCCCTGCGGAGGTGGTCATATGAGATTTACCTTTGTCGGCCAGGCCACCCGCCGGGCGCGCGCCCAGTGCGCCAGCCGCGCCTGCCAGCCCGAACAGGCCAATCACGCCTTCTGAGTAGTTAAACGGCGGCGCGGCGAGCAGAAACGCCATCGACGTCCATAAGATGCTGAAGTTGGCGAAGGTGAGACACCCCAGAACGGCGCGTGTGCGCAGGAGTTTATCCCGGGTGAAGAGGCTGAAAACGGAGGCGAGGAGCTGCGGATAGTTCAGGTGATTCTCCTGCTTCACCTTTGGCAGGCCGCGCCACAGGGCCAGCGCCATGATAACCATCAGCACGCTTGCCACCCAGTAAACGGTGCGCCAGCCGCCGAGGCTCGCCAGCAGCCCGGCAACGGTTCGCGCCAGCAGGATGCCCAGCAGCAGGCCGCTCATAATAGTGCCAACCACTTTGCCGCGTTTTTCCGGGGAAGCCAACGTCGCCGCGAGGGGAACCAGAATTTGTGCCACCACCGAGAACAGCCCCGTCAGCGCGGTACCGATAATCATCATCGTTAACGACTGGCTGCTGGCGGTGATCAACATCCCGCCTGCGGCCAGCAGCGTCATGGAGACGATAAGCATCCGGCGCTCAAACATATCGCCTAATGGCACCAGGAACAGCAGCCCGGCCGCATAGCCGAGCTGCGCAGCGGTGACGATAAAGCCGGCGGAGCTGGCTGAAAGATCGAAAGCACGCGCGATAGTATCAAGCAGAGGTTGCGCGTAATAGTTGCTGGCGACGGCCAGTCCCGTTGCCACGGACATTAAA
This sequence comes from Enterobacter sp. DSM 30060, assembly GCF_013375955.1. Classification (NCBI taxonomy): domain Bacteria; kingdom Pseudomonadati; phylum Pseudomonadota; class Gammaproteobacteria; order Enterobacterales; family Enterobacteriaceae; genus Enterobacter; species Enterobacter sp. DSM 30060. Next base: position 615,788 of record NZ_CP056118.1, on the reverse strand, counting down.
AGGATGAGTGCGGGGCTAAGCCCTTGAGTTGTTTTTGTCATTTGTTTCAGGAATCGTAAGTTAAGTGATTATTTTTCCGGAAACATAATAACCAATGATTGTGAATGTTGGGGGATTGTTACGTGGTGGATTGTGCGGTTTAGGTTGGGTGCGGTTTGATCCCCTCACCCTACCCCTCTCCCCAAAGGGGAGAGGGGATTTTATACACCCTCTCCCCTTTGGGGAGAGGGCAGGGTGAGGGGTAGTATTTTTACTTCTGCGCCGCAAGCGCCTCTTTCACCCAGCCGTCAAACAGCTGCTGGTGGGCTTTGATCCAGCCATCCACGTGGCCTTTGATATCAGCTTCGGATGATTTACCCGCATGCATCATCGCGTTCTGGGCGTTAATGTCTGCCAGCGGCAGTTTCATCACCGAGAATAGCTTCGCCGCCGCCGGGTTTTTCTCGGCCCAGGCTTTGTTCGCCACGATATGCATGGTATTCACCGGGAAGCCATAGTTCATGCCGTTTGGCAGTTTGGTGTCGATATCTTTCTGCTCGCCCGGCAGGGAGGAGAAGGGCACCTGCAACCACACCACGTCTTTGCCCGGCTTCAGCACGTCGCTCACCCAGTACGGCGTCCAGGTGTAGTAGATCACCGGCTTGCCTTCTTTAAAGCGGGCGATGGTATCGGCCATCATCGCAGAGTAATTACCGTGGCTCACGTCGACGGTCTTCGCCAGATCGAAGGCTTTGTTCTGGTGGTTAATCACCGCTTCACAGCCCCAGCCCGGCGAGCAGCCCATCATGTCGGCTTTGCCGTCACCGTTGGTATCAAAGAGTTTGGCGATCTTCGGATCTTTCAGCTGTTCAATATTGGTGATGTGATACTTATCGGCGGTTTTCTTGTCGATCAAATATCCCTGCGCAGCGCCGGTCACAAAGGTGCCTTCGCGGTAGAATTTCTTGTCACCGCCTGCGGCGGCATACATATCGTCGTGCAGCGGCTGCCAGTTCACGGCGGTAAAGGTGGCATCGCCGGAGGCAATAGAGGTATAGCCCACGTTGTAATCCACTTCACTGGCGGTATTCACCGTATAGCCCAGTTTTTCCAGCGCACGGCTGACAATCTGGGTCTGGAAGGACTCTTCCGAAATGGTGCTCTGCACCGGCTGCACGGTAATGCCTTTGCCCGGCAGGTCAGCGGCAACTGCGCTGGTGGAGACAAGGGTCGCAAACGCTGTGGCAAAAAGTACGTTATGTCGCATCGTTGTTCCTTATTTTGTGAATGGGCGGGTGAGTAACCCGACAGGGCCGGTGGTATACCAGCGACGGTTGCCGCGACTGCGTGAATCACGACCGACAGCCTGGGTCAGGCGGTCAAGAATGATGGCGAGGATCACAATCCCGACGCCGCCGACGGTCGCCAGCCCCATATCGAGACGGCCAATGCCGCGCAGTACCATCTGACCTAACCCGCCAACGGCAATCATTGAGGCGATCACCACCATCGACAGCGCCAGCATCAGCGTCTGGTTAACACCTGCCATAATGGTCGGCATCGCCAGCGGAAGCTGAACCTTAAACAGCATCTGACGCGGGCTGGCGCCAAACGAGCGTGATGCCTCTATCAGATCCGCAGGCACCTGGTTAATGCCCAGAATGGTCAGGCGAATAATCGGCGGCAGGGCAAAGATAATGGTCACGACCACCCCCGGTACGTTACCGATGCCGAACAGCATCACGATAGGCACCAGGTAAACGAACGCTGGCGTGGTCTGCATTGCATCCAGCAGCGGGCGGATAATTTTTGCGGCCCGGGGGCTACGCGCCAACCAGATCCCCATCGGCAGGCCGATCGCCACGCAGAACAGCAGGGCGGTCAGCACCAGCGCCAGGGTGATCATCGCCTGAGACCACGCGCCAATCGCGCCGATGGCAACCAGGGAGATCAGCGTGGCGATCCCCATACCCGCGCTGCCGAACTGCCATGCGATCAGCGAGAACAGGATAATCGCCACCGGCGCGGGCATGCCCAGCATCAGCTGCTGGAAGCCGTTCAGGATGTAATCCACCGGGATACGGATCCCCTGGAACACCGGACGGAAGTGGGTAACGACCCAGTCGATCCCCTCCGTTACCCAGCTATCCAGCGGGATCAGCGTCTTGTGGAACGGATCCATAATATTGAAATGCTCTGGGGCAGGCGCCGGTGCGCTGTTGAGCCAGTCTGCCGCGCCGCCGCCATCGGCAGGCGCAGGCGTCGACCCCCACGCATCGGCAGATTGCGCCGCGCTGTCCGCTGCTTCAGTGGTGCCCCATGGGTTTGATTGATCAGCCATTGTTTGTCCCCTCGCGATCTAAAGCCTGTAGCAGCATCCGTTTTGAGATGATGCCAACGTACTGTTGTTCTTCACCGACAACCGGCACGGCGCACGGCGCCTGACCCACGTGAGAGAGCAACTCGCTGAGCGGCGTTTCGGCGTCCACGGCAAGCGGAGCGTCAATCAACGCCGCATCGATTCCCTGGTTTTCGCTCAGGGCGGTTTTCAGGGAGTCGATGGAGACAACGCCGACAAATTTATTGCCGCGTTCAACCAGATAACCGTATTCACGGTCTTCGTCCTGCAACAGCTTCAGCGCGGAGCGCGGACCAAAACCTGGCGTTTTTCGAATAATGCCGTTTGGTGTTCGACGGGCAATATCTTTCGCACTGAATACGTGGCTAATATCCACGCCGCGGAAGAAGGTGCGCACATAATCATTCGCCGGATTATTGAGAATTTCATCCGGTGTGCCGACCTGCACCACTTCACCATTTTGCATAATGGCGATACGGTCGCCAATACGCATGGCTTCATCCAGATCGTGAGAAATAAAAACAATGGTGCGCTGATGTTTGGCCTGTAATTTTACCAGCTCATCCTGCATCTCGGTGCGAATTAAGGGATCGAGCGCCGAGAAGGCTTCGTCCATTAATAAAATATCCGGATTAATCGCTAATGCGCGCGCTAATCCCACGCGCTGACGCATACCGCCAGAGAGCTCATCCGGATACGCATGAGCATAATTTTCCAGCCCGACCTGACGCAGTGCATCAAGGGCTTTTTCCTGACGTTCCTGAGCGGGCGTGCCGGCTAACTCCATGCCAAAGGCGGTATTATCGAGTACCGTCATGTGCGGCATCAGTGCAAATGACTGAAACACCATCGCAATTTTCTTTCTGCGCACCTCGCGGAGTTCCGCGTCTGATATTCTGGCGATATCAACGCCGTCAATCAGCACCTGTCCGCGGGTGGGTTCAATCAGGCGATTGAGAAGGCGAACCATAGTGGATTTACCCGAACCGGATAATCCCATGATGACAAAAATCTCGCCTTCTTCAATGGCCAGACTGGCGTCTTTAACGCCAAGCGATAGCCCGGTTTTTTCCAGAATTTGCTCTTTCGAAAGGCCTTTCTCAATATATTTGAAAGCACGCTGCGGGTGCTCGCCAAATACTTTATAAAGATTTTTCACTTCTAATTTAATTGCCATGCAATAGAGAGTGTCCTGTTATTTGTTTATGTCGATATGATTACCATGGTAAATAGTTAACTGGCATTACCCTAACATACTCAGAATCTGAGACAACCCTGGACCTGCCTGAGGTCGGAATTTTACCGCAAGCGAAACGGCTGAATTTCCCATGAATAAAGGGCTGAGGGCGCTTTGAATTTTTCTCAATTTTTTGCTACTGCATGGGAGAATTTCGCCTGAATCGGTGTGATTCAGGCGAATATGAAGGAGAAATTACAGTGTAGTACGTAGTGGAATATTCGGCTGAAAATAATGAAATGTAGAGTTAATTAATGAACGTTAATTCATTCATTAAAAATCCCAGTCCTCGTCTTGCGTCTCCACCGCTTTACCCATCACGTACGACGAGCCGGACCCGGAAAAGAAGTCGTGGTTTTCATCGGCGTTGGGCGACAGCGCCGCGAGGATCGCCGGGTTCACTTCCGCCATTTCCGGTGGGAATAACGCTTCGTAGCCCAGGTTCATCAGCGCCTTGTTGGCGTTGTAGCAGAGGAAGGCTTTTACGTCCTCTTCCCAGCCCGTTCCGGCGTACAGCTCCTCGGTATAGCTCAGCTCGTTGTCATACAGATCCATCAGTAAATCGAGGGCAAAACCTTTGAGTTCCTCGCGTTTTTCCGGGGTGACTTTCTCCAGTCCTTTCTGGTACTTATAGCCGATGTAATACCCGTGTACCGCTTCATCGCGGATGATGAGGCGAATCAAATCGGCGGTATTAGTGAGCTTGCCCCGGCTCGACCAGTACATGGGCAGCCAGAAGCCGGAATAGAAGAGAAAAGATTCCAGGAACACGCTGGCGATCTTCTTCTTCAGCGGCTCGTCGGCCCGGTAATATTCCAGCACCAGATCTGCCTTGCGCTGCAATGACGCGCTCTCTTCGCTCCAGGCGTAGGCCGCGTCCACGTCTCTGGTCTGGCACAGGGTGGAGAAAATCGAGCTGTAAGAGCGGGCATGGACCGCCTCCATAAAGCTGATATTCGACATTACCGCCTCTTCGTGCGGGGTCAGCGCATCACTCATCAGCGCGGGCGCACCCACGGTATTCTGAATGGTGTCCAGCAGCGTCAGGCCGGTAAAGACGCGGATTGTCAGCTGCTGCTCGGCATGGCTCAGGGTTTGCCAGGCCGGAATATCGTTGGAGAGCGGCACCTTTTCCGGCAGCCAGAAGTTGCTGATCAGGCGGTTCCAGACCTCCAGGTCTTTATCATCCTGAATTTTGTTCCAGTTAACGGCACTTACGCGTGACAGTTTCATCCTTTCTCCTTACAGCGCGCAGGACACGCAGCCTTCAATTTCGGTACCTTCCAGCGCGAGCTGGCGCAGGCGAATGTAGTACAGCGTTTTGATGCCTCTCTTCCAGGCGTAGATCTGCGCTTTATTGATATCCCGCGTGGTGGCGGTGTCCGGGAAGAAGAGCGTCAGCGACAGCCCCTGGTCCACATGTCTGGTCGCCTCGGCGTAGGTATCAATGATCTTTTCCGGGCCGATCTCATAGGCGTCCTGGTACAGAGCCAGATTCTCGTTAGTCATAAACGGGGCAGGGTAGTAGACGCGGCCGGTTTTGCCTTCCTTGCGGATTTCAATCTTCGACACGATCGGATGGATGCTCGACGTGGCATGATTTATATAGGAAATGGAGCCGGTTGGAGGAACCGCCTGAAGGTTCTGGTTATAGATGCCGTAGTGCATCACATCCTCACGCAGCTGTTGCCACATCTCACGCGTCGGCAGGGTAATGCCGGCGCGGTCGAAAAGCGCGCGTACTTTTTCGGTTTTCGGCTGCCAGTCGCCTTCCAGATACTGGCTGAAATACTCTCCGCTGGCGTAGCGGGACTGCTCAAAGCCTGCGAACCGCTGGTTGCGTTCGCGCGCCAGCATCATCGAGGTATGCAGCGCATGCCAGGTGATGGTATAGAAATAAAGGTTGGTGAAATCCAGCCCTTCCGGGCTGCCGTAGGCGATACCCTCCCGCGCCAGATAGCCGTGCAGGTTCATCTGCCCAAGGCCGATGGCATGCGACGCGGCGTTGCCCGCCTCAATGGACGGTACGCTGCGGATGTGGCTCATGTCCGATACCGCCGTCAGCCCGCGAATGGCGGTCTCTACCGTGCGGCCAAAATCGGGGGAATCCATGGTGTGGGCAATATTCAGCGAACCGAGATTGCAGGAGATATCTTTGCCGATATCCGCGTAGTCGAGGTTCTCGTCGTAACTGGACGCGCTGTTGACCTGCAAAATCTCCGAGCACAGATTGCTCATGTTGATGCGCCCGGCAATCGGGTTGGCGCGGTTCACCGTATCCTCGTACATGATGTACGGGTACCCGGACTCAAACTGAATTTCGGCCAGCGTCTGGAAAAAGTCGCGGGCGTTAATGTATTTCTTACGAATGCGCTCGTCCGCCACCAGTTCGTCATACAGTTCGCTGATGGCCACATCGCCAAAGGCTTTGCCGTAGACACGCTCGACGTCATACGGTGAGAAAAGCGCCATGTCGGCATTTTCTTTGGCCAGCTTAAACGTGATATCCGGGATCACCACGCCGAGCGACAGTGTTTTAATGCGGATCTTTTCGTCGGCGTTTTCACGTTTGGTATCCAGAAAACGCAGAATGTCCGGATGATGCGCGTGCAGATAAACCGCACCCGCGCCCTGACGTGCGCCAAGCTGGTTAGCGTATGAGAAAGCATCTTCCAGCATCTTCATCACCGGGATGATGCCGGAGGACTGGTTTTCGATGCGCTTGATCGGCGCGCCCGCTTCCCGCAGGTTCGAAAGCAGAAATGCCACGCCGCCGCCGCGTTTCGACAGCTGTAGCGCCGAATTCACCGCACGGCCAATCGACTCCATATTGTCTTCAATACGCAGCAGGAAGCAGGAGACCAGCTCGCCGCGCTGGGCTTTGCCGCAGTTAAGGAAGGTTGGCGTGGCAGGCTGGAAGCGGCCTGAGAGGATCTCCTCCGTCAGTCTTTCGGCCAGGGCTTCATCGCCCTGCGCCAGCGTCAGGGCTACCATCACCACCCGATCTTCAAAGCTTTCTAAATAGCGTTTGCCGTCGAAGGTTTTCAGGGTGTAGCTGGTGTAATACTTCCACGCGCCGAGAAACGTCTGGAAGCGAAAACCGCTGGCGTGCGCCCGTTCAAACAATGCCACCGCGAAGGCGCGGTCGTAGCGGGTCAGGACGCGCTCTTCGTAATAACCCTCTTTTACCAGCCAGTCGAGACGTTCCTGCTGGCTGCCAAAGACGACGCTGTTCGGGCGTACATGAGCGGCAAAAAAGGCGTCCACCGCCTCACGATCTTTGCCAAACTGAATGCACCCCTCCCGGTCATAGAGGTTTAGCATGGCGTTTAATGCATGGTAATCCGGCGTCGCCTGAATCACGCGCTCTGCGGTTGTCGTTGCCAAAATTCGTTCACTCCTTTACGCACGTTCTCTACGTCCTGCTGTGTCCCCATCAGTTCAAAACGATAGAGATACGGCACGCCGCATTTTTGAGAGATGACATCCCCGGCGCGGGCAAAGGCCTCGCCGAAGTTGCGATTGCCTGCCGCGATCACGCCGCGAATCAGCTGCCGGTTATGGGGGTCGTTCAGAAAGCGGATCACCTGACGAGGCACAGCCCCCGCGGTGCCGCCACCGCCATAGCTGGGCACTACCAGAATGTAGGGTTCGTCTACCTGAATACGCTCCCGCTCGTTCAGCGGAGTGCGAATCGCGGGCAGCCCGAGACGCTCCATAAACCGAAGCGTGTTTTCCGAGCTGCTGGAAAAGTAGACCAGCCTGCTCATGCACTGACGCCCTGAGCGGCAAGGCGGTTGATCATGTCCGGACGAAAGCCAGACCAGCTGGTGTCGCCAGCAACCACGACCGGAAGCTGACGGAAACCCTGCGCCCGCAGGGTGTCTGCCGCGTCAGGCACCTGATCTATATTGACCATCTCAAATGCCACGCCGCGACTCTCCATCGCCCGTTTCGTGGCGTGGCACTGAACACAATCGTTACGAGTGTAAATAATAATGCTCATGATTCGTATTTCCATTTAGAATGAGAGAACGGCGCGAGTAAACGCGTCATGTTGTGTCTGTCTTGCTAAAGGGAATACTAGATGTAGTTGAGATAACTTTCAACCACACAAGATATGGGAAATTCAGATTGATAAGGCCCCAATGATGAGCCTGGCGGGGCAGGGCGAACTGCGCGGGTTTTTCAGGCTTTCAGGCAAAGAAAAGCCCCGGCGCCTGAGGCTACCGGGGCTGAAAACGCGTGCTTACTTACGCAGGCTAAGCAGGGCGCCGACAAAAATCCCGACTGCCGCGACCGTTCCCAACGTACACAGCGGTTTCTCTCGTACGAAGGTGGTGGCGCAGCTTGCCATATCGCAGGCCGCCTGAGTGGTACGTGAGCGGCCATTCATCCTTGCGCGCGTTTCACGCAGCAGAGACTGAGCCTTACGTTTCGCGGCATCTGCTTCATCCTTCGCGTCAGAGCCCCAGGATTTCAATACGGCTTCCAGCGTGTCCGCTAATTGGCTGACATCGTTACGAATATCCTGGGTGTCGTCGTTAATATCGTTTCGGTTCGGTCTGTTAAACATACGATCCTCCATAATTTGTGTTCCCGTTTAGTTTAGTCCAGAAATGTAATATCTGAAGCGAGTCACGGCTTATCGGGCAGTTTATGGAATATTCTGAAAGCCCTGCTAATGCTGAATACTGTAAGGTTGCCCGGCAGGTATGATAATGAGGAAAAGATATGTATTTACGACCCGATGAGGTGGCGCGCGTTCTTGAAAAAGAAGGGTTCACCATGGATGAGGTAACATCAAAAGCGTACGGATATCGCCGTGGTGAGAATTATGTTTACGTCAACCGTGAAGCAAGAATGGGGCGTACTGCTCTCATTATTCACCCGACACTCAAAGACAGAAGCCTGTCATTTGCTGAGCCCGCCTCGGATATTAAAACCTGCGATCATTATCAGCAATTTCCGCTCTATTTAGGCGGCGAGACGCATGAACATTATGGTATTCCGCACGGTTTCAGCTCGCGTATGGCGCTGGAGCGTTTCCTGAAAGGGCTGTTTGGCGACGTACAATAACTCAGCGACTGGCATGAGCCAGTCGCCTTATCTTACGCTTTTGCCTGGCTATAAGGGCTGACTTTAAACAGGCGGCGGCAGTAGTCAAGGAAGTAACCGTACACCGCACCCATCAGCATAGATACCACGATATTTGAACTTACCGCGGCGGCGATTTGATGCCAGTCTGCGCCCACCGTCAGCAAAATAACCACATACACCGGGGACTGGAACGTCACGTAAGCCAGCACGTCCGCCAGGTTTTTTACCCAACCTGCCGGGCTAATACGCCGGGCTAAACGCATCACCGCATCGCGATACATTCCGTACGGCCAGGCAATCATGATATTCACCGGAATGGCCACCAGGCGCGATGAGAGGGACTGCTCAAAGGTCATTCCGGACAGGAAAATTTCAATCAGCATGTTTACGACGGAACAGTAAACGACCATCGCGAACGTATCCGCTACCGCATGGCGCAGGCGAGACTGCGGTGAGAACATGTCTGAACTCCTCGAACAGGACAAAAAAGTGGCGTTTTTACCTGCGGCGTTTAGTGCTTTAGGTTGGTTTGTTTTGAGTGTATAGCGTATCCCTCTGGCTTTTAACTAACAAGTAGTGATTAATTTTTATTTATGGGCGCTTTGTCCATAAAATTCTCTAAAGTTGGCTGTTTTTTGTGCGAGTCGTTATTTTCTTCCCCATTCACCGTTTTATTAAACGAAATCAAACTATTAGCTTATCTGAGCAAGCGTATAACGTTTGTTATTCGGAGGATGCCGGGCGGTTTTTTGAACGGTATTAAACAGGGGTTTTTGACCAGGTGCAGGACGGAATATTACGCGTTAAAACTGACAGGTAATTCGGGGTTATATTAACGGGATATTCTAAAACATTTACAATAATGTCAAAACGACAGAGTGGGTAGATATCAGAACAAAAATCAATTATTCTGTTGCCTGATTTATGTTATACACACGAAGAAAGGTTTCTCATTATTATGGCTTTAACGTTACAGAATCTTAATAATATCCGTACGCTCCGGGCGCTGGCGCGTGAATTATCCATGGATGTTCTGGAAGAAGTGCTGGAAAAAGTTCGGATTGTCACAGAAGAAAAACGCAGCGAGCAGGCTGAATTAGAGCGCCAGCGCGCTGAACAGCAGGATAAAATTAATGCTCTGCTGGAACTGATGAAGGCAGACGGTATTTCCCCGAGCGATCTGTTAGGCGGAGAACTGGCTCATGCGGGCCAGCCGGCTAAAAAACGTAAAGCGCGTGCGGCGAAATATCGTTTCATCGACGCGAACGGTGAAGAGAAAACGTGGACCGGTCAGGGACGTACGCCAAAGCCAATTGCGAACGCACTGGCAAACGGTAAATCGCTGGACGATTTCCTGATCTGATGATTATTCGGGCGGTATATTCCGCCCGATTATTGACTTAGCAGACGCCAAAGTCACCTTCTTCGGAGTACAGAACTACGTCCGCCGCTTTCAGGTGATATTTCTCGCCCTGCTCATTGCTGGCCTGCACGGCCACAATGTTTTCACCATTCACTTCGAGCACTTTCAGTTTCGGACCGCCCTGACGCGGTTGGACATAATCACCGACAGAAAACATAGCACCTCCTCATCATTGTCACGATCTTCACCATAGCCCACGTCCGGGGCGGGGTACAGCCTAATCTTTCAGATACCCCTTATCAGGTACGTCGGTTCCACGGCATCACTTTCAGCAGTCGCGCCATACCGCAAAAACCTGTCACTCCGGCGAACAGCAGCCCGGCGCCCACAAAACCGCTTAGCAGGAAAAAGCCGCTGGAGACGCTGTAACCCAGCACCACGCCGCAGAGAATCAGCAGCCCGGCGGCGATCTGCACCTGACGCATCAGCGGAAGTGGCTGCGATTTATCTTCAACGGTCAGCAGCCCGGCCTGCTTCCAGCCCTGAATGCCTCCCTCAACCACAAAGGCGTTCGCAGGGGACGCTGCCCGGGCAAGACGAGCATCATTGTTTGCGGTTCTTGCGCCAGACTGACAGTGGAAAATCACCGTTTCTCCCGGCGCTGCGTTAAGCCCGCCGGGTAACGAATCCAGCGGAATGGAGTGCGCCGCTGGAATATGCTCGCGGGCATACTCGTCGGGGTCGCGAATATCGATAAGTTTGGCGCCTTCAGCAATAAGCGCGTTTGCCTGCTGCGGCGAAATAAGAGGAAGAGACATTGTATTTCCTTACGTTCAATTTCAGAACAGTAGAGCATTTAAGGCAGGGTTTCAGCCAGTGTAAAGAGGGTAAAGGCAGGTAAAAGCGCGAGAGACGAATGGCAGTTACCCGTAAACTGGCTACGCTTAGAGAAGTGTCTTTTATAATTTTCAATTGGTTAGCTTGCACGGAGTTATTTATGGGTTTTTGGCGCGTTGTTTTTACGATTATTCTCCCGCCGCTGGGCGTGCTGCTTGGCAAGGGACTGGGCTGGGCGTTTATCCTGAACATCCTTCTGACCATCCTGGGTTACTTCCCGGGTCTTATCCACGCGTTTTGGGTTCAGACGAAAAGCTAGGTACGCCACAATAGATCACTGTAGATCCGGGTCAGCGCGCCCTCGGGGCCAAACTGCTGTTTGATCCAGCGCGTGACCTGACCGGTCGCCGCATGCTGCGTGGCGAGCAGCATGCGCGAGTCCTGGCGCGGATTATTGATTCGCCGCTTTACCAGCAGCCCGTCCTCCACCGCCTCACGCGTCATATACTCCGGTAAAAATCCAATACCCTCCCCCAGGATCTGACACTGACACTTGGTGTTAAAGTCCGGTACCAGAATCGCCTCCTGACCGTGAAGCAGCCAGCCGACCTTCTTGTTGATGGTATGCGCGGTGTCCTCGACCATGATATTGGGATACAGACGCAGCTGACTTTCGGAAATGGGCTCCGGGGCGAACGCCAGCGGATGCGTGGGCGCGATGGCAAATACCCAGCGGATCGCGCCTATCTCGGTGTAATCGATGCCTCCGCCATCCAGCAGCGTATCCGGCGCGCCAATGGCGATGTTGGCCTGATTATTAATGATGGAATCCCAGACGCCGTTATACACCTCGGTCGTCACCGTGATTTGGCAGGTAGGAAACTGTTTTTTCAGCACCTGGAGCAAACGCGCGGTATGGCGTGGCGTATACAAAAGCTGATTAATGCAGATGCGCACCCGCGTCTCAATGCCCTGCGAAATGGTATCAATCCCGCGCTTGATGGCATGAAAGTCATTCAGCAGGTCGGTCGCTTTACGATAAAAATAAAAACCGGATTCGGTCAGCTCAATGCTGCGCGTGTTGCGTACAAACAGCACCACGTCCAGCCCGGTCTCCATACGTTTGATGGTGTAACTGATGGCGGAAGTGGTCACGCCCAGCTCGGCAGCCGCTTTGCTAAAACTGCCAAAGCGTGCCGCGGTGGTGAAGGCCAGCAAATTCTCTTCGGTAAAGATGGAATTCATATTATGGCTCTTGGTTACCATCAGTTTTGAACATATTTTAACACCGGCGTTACATCATAGTTGATGTCGGTCACAGTTCTGGGTTTTTACGTAGAGCCGCGCTGTGTAAGGCTTTTTCATTCATAAGGATAATGCAGCCCGAGGCGCGTAAAAGCGGTAAAACATAAGAAAAAGGTTGCACAGACGCACGTTTTTGCCGGACTGTTGAATTTAACTCAACAATGAATTGCGTGTCGATGAATCATTTTTAAGCGGATTCTTTTATGACCAGGCTGTTGCTATTCTCAGGTCATCAGAAGTGAAACATAGGGAGTCTGAATATGTCTGCAACTGCACTGGTTACAGAATTTTTGCTGGCGGCAGAAGAGGGTAATATCGACGCGCTAAAAGCCTGCCTGGAAAAAGGCGTGGATATTAACGCGACCAACCGCCAGAAAAGAACCGCCATTATTATTGCCAGCCTGAAAAAGCATTACGCCTGTGTGGAATTTTTAATTTCCGCCGGGGCGGATATTGATAAACAGGACCAGACCTGTTTTAACCCCTTCCTGATCGGCTGCCTGACCAATGATTTAACCCTGCTGCGCATTGTCCTTCCGGCGGATCCGGATCTCGACCGTCTGACGCGCTTTGGCGGCGTGGGCATTACCCCTGCCAGTGAAAAAGGGCACGTTGAAATCGTGCGCGAGCTGCTGGAAAAAACCGACATTAACGTCAACCACACCAATTTTGTCGGCTGGACGCCGCTGCTGGAGGCCATCGTGTTAAACGACGGCGGCGCAAAGCAGCAGGAAATTGTGAAGCTGCTGCTCGATCACGGCGCGAATCCGCACATGACTGATAAATACGGCAAAACCCCGCTCGAACTGGCGCGGGAAAAAGGCTTCAACGCGATCGCAGACCTGCTGCTGGCGGCAGGCGCATAGCGCATTCGGTCAGCCTTCCCCTGGCTGGCCGTGAATCAAAAAACGCATTGTTACCGACGTGCATTTAGCACGACGGCGGCCCCCTTTTATCTTAAACAGGTGAAAATAATGCCAACCAAAATCGTCATAAAAAAGAATACGTATTTCGATTCGGTTTCCTTAATGTCGGTTTCCACCAAAGCCAATAAATTGCCGGGCATCGAGCAGGCGTTTGTGGCGATGGCGACGGAAATGAACAAAGGGGTATTAAAAAACCTCGGGCTATTAACGCCGGAATTAGCGGACGCGAAAAACGGCGACCTGATGATCGTTATTAAAGGCGACGCGGCGAATGAGGAAACCCTTGCCGCCATTGAAGCGTTATTCACGCGTAAAGAGAGCGCTGGCTCCCATGAAGCACGCTACGCGACGATTGCCAGCGCCAAAACCCATCGTCCGGACAGCAACCTTGCGGTGATATCCGTCAACGGCACCTTCGCCGCCCGCGAAGCGCGCCAGGCGCTGGAAAACGATCTCAACGTGATGCTGTTTTCCGATAATGTGTCGCTCGACGACGAGCTGGCGCTGAAGCAGCTGGCGCATGACAAAGGATTGCTAATGATGGGGCCGGACTGCGGCACCGCCATTATCAACGGCGCGGGGCTGTGCTTTGCCAACGCGGTACGTCGCGGGCCAATTGGCATCGTTGGCGCCTCCGGCACCGGTAGCCAGGAGCTGAGCGTGCGCATTCACGAGTTCGGCGGCGGCGTGTCGCAGCTGATCGGCACCGGCGGGCGCGATCTCAGCGAGAAGATTGGCGGCCTGATGATGCTCGACGCCATCGACATGCTGGAGGCGGACGACGCGACCCGGGTGATAGCGCTCATCTCCAAACCGCCTGCACCCGCGGTGGCAGAGAAGGTGCTGGCCCGGGCACGCGCCTGCCGCAAGCCTGTGGTTGTGTGCTTCCTGGGCCGCAACGAACCGCCAGCCGATGAAGACGGCTTGCAGTTTGCTCGTGGCACCAAAGAGGCGGCCCTGAAAGCGGTGCTGCTTACCGGCATTAAAAAAGACTCTCTGAATTTACATCCGCTCAATTGGCCGCTGATCGAAGAGGTGCGCGCCCGCCTGACGCCGCGGCAGAAGTACATTCGCGGCCTGTTCTGCGGCGGCACCCTGTGCGACGAAGCGATGTTTGCCGCGCTGGAGAAGTTTGACGATGTTTACAGCAACATCCAGCCGGATCCGGCCAGGCGTCTGAAGGACATCAGCGTCAGCCAGGCCCACACCTTCCTTGATTTCGGTGACGACGATTTCACCAACGGCAAACCACACCCGATGATCGACCCGACCAACCGCATCAGCCGCCTGCTACAGGAGGCGCGCGATCCGCAGGTGGGCGTCATCGTGATGGACTTCGTGCTGGGCTTTGGCGCACACGAGGATCCGGTGGGGGTGATGATCGAGGCGATCAAAGAGGCACAGGCAATCGCGAAAGCCGACAACCGTCCGCTGGAAATTCTCGGCTACGTGCTCGGCACCGATCAGGATCCGCAGTCGCTGGCCCAGCAGTGCCAGCTGCTGACCGACGCAGGCGTCATCTGGGCCAGCAGCAGCACCAATACCGGATTACTGGCACGCGAATTTGTCTGCAAAGGGGAGAGAGCATAATGACGACCTTATTCAACCAACCGCTGAACGTGATTAACGTCGGGATTGCGATGTTCAGCGACGACCTCAAAAAACAGCACGTTCCCGTGACCCAGCTCGACTGGACGCCTCCGGGGCAGGGCAATATGCAGGTGGTGGACGCGCTGGACCGGCTGGCGGAAAAACCGCTGGCGGAGAAAATTGCCGCCGCGAACAACATTGCCCTTGAGCGCATTATTCAGTCCCATCCGGTGCTGGTGGGCTATGACCAGGCCATCAACGTGGTGCCGGGCATGACCCGCACCACCATTCTGCACGCCGGTCCGCCTGTTACCTGGGAAAACATGTGCGGGGCGATGAAGGGCGCGGTTACCGGCGCGCTGGTGTTTGAAGGGCTGGCGACGGATCTGGAGGACGCCGCAAGGCTGGCGGCTTCAGGGAAGATCACCTTCTCGCCGTGCCACGAGCACGACTGTGTGGGCTCTATGGCGGGCGTCACCTCCGCGTCGATGTTTATGCACATCGTTGAGAACAAAACCTACGGCAACCGCGCCTTCACCAACCTCAGCGAGCAGATGGCGAAGATCCTGCGCATGGGGGCCAACGATCAGAGCGTGATCGACCGCCTGAACTGGATGCGCGACGTGCTCGGCCCAATGCTGCGCGACGCGATGAAGATTATCGGCGAAATCGACCTGCGCCTGATGCTTGCCCAGGCGCTGCACATGGGCGACGAGTGCCACAACCGCAACAACGCGGGCACCACGCTGCTTATTCAGGCGCTGACGCCGGGGCTGATCCAGGCGGGCTATCCGGTGGCGCAGCAGCGTGAAGTGTTCGAGTTTGTCGCCAGCAGCGACTACTTCTCCGGTCCGACGTGGATGGCAATGTGTAAGGCCGCGCTGGATGCCGCCCACGGCATTGAGTACAGCACCGTCGTCACCACCATGGCGCGTAACGGCTACGAGTTCGGCCTGCGCGTCTCCGGCCTGCCGGGGCAGTGGTTCACCGGCCCGGCGCAGCAGGTGATCGGCCCGATGTTCGCGGGCTATAAGCCGGAAGACTCCGGGCTGGATATCGGCGACAGCGCGATTACCGAAACCTACGGCATCGGCGGCTTTGCGATGGCGACGGCACCGGCAATCGTGGCGCTGGTGGGCGGCACGGTGGAGGAAGCCATCGATTTCTCCCGCCAGATGCGCGAAATCACTCTCGGCGAAAACCCGAACGTCACCATTCCGCTGCTGTCGTTTATGGGCATCCCGTCCGCCATCGACATCACGAAGGTCGCGGGCAGCGGCATTCTGCCGGTCATTAATACCGCCATTGCCCATAAGGACGCCGGTATCGGCATGATTGGGGCGGGCATCGTTCACCCGCCGTTTAGCTGTTTTGAAAAGGCGCTGTTAACCTTCCGCGATCGCTACGTTCTATAAGGTATGCATCCATGAAAAACATGAAACTGGAGTGGAAAAGAGGTGACTGGGCAGCTTATTTCGGGTTGATGACCAACAACCTGACCAATTTGCTGACCATGATGGGGTTGCTCATTTTTGTCGTCGGCATCCCGAAGGAGATTGTTTATGGACGCATCGCGCCAGCCTTCGGGCTGGCGGTGCTGGTGGCGAGTCTTTGCTATACGTGGTTTGGCCTGCAAATGGCGCGCGCCACCGGACGAACGGACGTCACCGCGCTGCCGTCCGGCCCGAGCGCGCCGTCGATTTTTACCGTGACCTTCCTGGTCTTAATGCCGGTTTACCAGCAAACCGGCGATGCGGATTTCGCGATTCAGATTGGCCTGGTGTGGTGCTTTGTGGAAGCGATGATCCTCGCGGGCGGTTCCTTCCTGGGGGAAACCATCCGCAAGATGATCCCGCGTACCGTGCTGCTGTCGTGCCTGTCCGGTCTTGGCCTGCTCCTGCTGGCGATGAACCCGATGTTGCAGGCGTTCGAAGCGCCGACCGTGTCGTTTATCGTCCTGCTGCTGATCTTCATTAACTGGTTCGGTAAAAAGCCGATTTTCGCCCGCATCCCGACCGGCCTGCTGCTGTTGATTGCCGGTACTCTGCTTGCGTGGATCTCCGGCCTGCAAAGCCCGGATGCCATTAAAGCGTCCATGTCATCCTTCGGCTTTAACCCGCCGGAAGTGCATGTGGACAGCTTTATGCAGGGGTTGCCGCATGCGCTGCCGTATCTGGCGTCCGCCGTACCGCTGGGGCTGGCGAACTACATCTTTGACCTGGAGAACATCGAAAGCGCCCATGCGGCGGGGGATGAATATCCGACCCGCAAGGTAATGCTGGCGAACGGTCTGGCCTCCATGCTCGGCTGCCTGATGGGCAATCCGTTCCCGGTCACGGTCTACGTCGGCCATCCTGGCTGGAAAGCGATGGGCGCCAGCATCGGCTACACCCTGGCGTCCGGCGTGACCATGTTCATCGTGCCGCTGTTCGGGCTGGGGGCCTTTATGCTCGCCATCATCCCGATGACCGCCATCGTGCCGATTCTGGTGTTTATCGGCGTCGTCACCGCCAACCAGGTGGTGAGGGAAACCCCGAAAGTGGAGGTGCCCGTCATCTTCATCTGCCTGTTCCCGTGGATCGCCAACTGGGCGCTGACCATGATGAACAGCGTGATGAGCGCGGCGGGGACCAGCGCGGCGAAAATTGGCACCGACGTGCTGCACAGCAAGGGGATCTACTACGAAGGCCTGATGCATCTCGGCAACGGTGCGCCGCTCGCCAGCATGCTCTGGGGCTGTATCGCCATCTTCGCCATCATCAACAAACCGCTGCGCGGGGCCGTCGCGGCGGCCGGTGGCGCGCTGCTGGCGCTGTTTGGCGTGATCCACGCGCCGGTGGTGGGCTTTGCCGAGGGCAGTTCCCTGATGTTCGTCACGGCCTACCTGATGATGGGCGTGATGTTTGTGGTGAAGCATGTTCTCGATATCTCTGTTAATCCCCCTCTCCCAGTGGGAGAGGGCCAGGGTGAGGGCGCCAGAACGCACCTTCTAAAGGAAACAAAATGAAAGAGCTTATGGTCGTTGCCATCGGCGGCAACAGCATTATCAAAGACAACGCCAGCCAGTCGATTGAGCATCAGGCGCAGGCGGTCAAAGCGGTGGCTGAGTCGGTGCTCGAAATGCTGGCCTCGGACTATGACATCGTGCTCACCCACGGCAACGGCCCTCAGGTGGGGCTGGATCTGCGCCGCGCCGAGATCGCCCACGAGCGGGAAGGGCTGCCGCTGACCCCGCTGGCAAACTGTGTGGCAGATACCCAGGGTGGGATCGGCTACCTGATCCAGCAGGCGCTCAACAACCGCCTGGCGGCGCGCGGGGAACAAAAAGCGGTTACGGTCGTCACGCAGGTGGAGGTGGATAAAAATGATCCTGGCTTTACGCACCCGACGAAACCCATCGGCGCGTTCTTCAGCGAGGCGCAGCGCGACGAACTGCAACTGGCGCATCCGGACTGGCATTTTGTCGAGGATTCAGGCCGGGGCTATCGCCGCGTGGTGGCTTCACCGCAGCCGCGGCGCATTGTCGAGGCGGACGCCATCAAGGCGCTGACGCAGAAAGGATTTGTGGTGATCGGCGCGGGCGGCGGAGGCATTCCTGTGGTGCGCAGTGACCAGGGCGATTATCAGAGCGTGGACGCGGTGATAGATAAAGATCTCTCCACCGCGCTGCTGGCGCGCGAGATCGGCGCCGACGTGCTGGTGATCACCACCGGCGTGGAGAAAGTGTGCGTGAACTTCGGCAAGCCGAACCAGCAGGCGCTGGATACCGTCAACGTGGCGCAGATGACGCGCTACAGGGATGAAGGCCACTTCCCTGCGGGCAGCATGTTGCCAAAAATCGTCGCTTCGCTGGAATTTTTACGCCATGGCGGCAGGCGCGTGATCATCACCTCGCCGGACTGCCTGCCCGCAGCGCTGCGCGGTGAAACGGGGACCCACATTGTTAACGAAGGAAGATAAGATGAGTGAGAATAAAAGCCGCCGCGAGTTTATTAGCCAGAGCGGTAAAATGGTTACCGCCTGCGCGCTGTTTGGCGCCACGGGTTCCGTCGCGTATGCTGCCGATTCTGCTAAGGCAACCTGCGTGACGGGTAAACCGATGAACATCACCGCAAAACATTACTATCTCGACAACGTGCTGCTGGAAGCCGGGTTTAACTTCGACGGCAGCGTGGCGACAAGTACCCGCACCGAGCTGAAAACGCTTGAGATCAAAGACGGGAAAATCGTCGCCCTGCGCGATAACAACAGCCACGCCGATGCGGCCCTGCCGCACTTCGACGCGGGCAAAAAGCTGATGCTCCCGGCGATGCGCGACATGCACATCCATCTGGACAAAACCTTCTATGGCGGCCCGTGGCGCTCCCTGAACCGTCCGGCGGGTACCACCATTCAGGACATGATCCGCCTGGAGCAGAAGCTGCTGCCGGAATTACAGCCTTACACGCAAGAACGCGCCGAAAAGCTGATCGACCTGATCCAGTCCAAAGGGTCCACCATCGCCCGCAGCCACTGCAACATAGAGCCGGTTTCCGGCCTGAAAAACCTGGAAAATTTGCAGGCGGTACTGGCGCGCCGAAGCCCAGGTTTTGACTGTGAAATCGTTGCCTTCCCGCAGCACGGTCTGCTGCTGTCGAATTCTGAAAAGCTGATGCGCGAGGCGATGCAGGCGGGGGCGCACTACGTGGGCGGGCTGGACCCAACCAGCGTCGACGGCGCGATGGAGAAATCCCTCGACACCATGTTCCAGATTGCGCTGGATTACAACAAAGGGGTGGATATTCATCTGCACGAAACCAGCCCGGCGGGCGTGGCGGCGGTGAACTACATGGTAGAAACCGTGGAGAAAACGCCGGCGCTGAAGGGGAAGCTGACCATCAGCCACGCCTTCGCGCTGGCGACGCTTAACGAACAGCAGGTGGATGAGATCGCCACCCGCATGGCGGCGCAGCAGGTGACCATCGCCTCGACCGTGCCGATTGGCACCCTGCACATGCCGCTGAAGCAGCTGCGTGAAAAAGGCGTGTTTGTCATGACCGGTACCGACAGCGTGATTGACCACTGGTCCCCGTACGGTCTGGGGGACATGCTGGAGAAAGCCAACCTCTACGCCCAGCTCTATATTCGCCCGAACGAACAGACGCTTTCGCGGGCGCTGGGCATCGCCACCGGCGACGTGTTGCCGCTGAACGACAAAGGTGAGCGCGTGTGGCCTAAAGCGCAGGACGACGCCAGCTTCGTGCTGGTGGATGCCTCCTGTTCCGCCGAGGCCGTGGCGCGTATCTCTCCGCGTACCGCGACGTTCCACAAGGGGAATCTGGTCTGGGGCACGGTCGCCTGACGCCGCGTTGGGGTATCGCTACAGGTGATACCCCGACAATCGCAACTCACGGTCAATCCACTCGACGAACTGCTGGATCTTCCACGCGCGTTCGTTCATGTGCGGCATCACCAGATGGTGCGCGTTGATGGCGGTACCCATTTCATCAGGCAGCACCTGCACCAGCGAGCCATCCTTCATGTGATCGGTAGCCATCATTTTGCTCTCCAGAATAAACCCAAGCCCCATGCGCGCCGCTTCAAAGCTCATGTAGGAGCGGTCGAAGCTGAGGCTGAAATTAAGCCAGGGCCTGTCGATATTGTGCCAGGCGAACCATTTCTCCCAGTTCACCAGAGTGCTGGTGGACGAGATAAGCGACTGTTGCAGCAGATCGGCGGGCGTGCTGATGGGATGCTCTTCTGCATAGTCCGGCGAGGCCAATACCACCAGCGTGTCGTTTTTAATGGTCATCACCCGGTAGGCGTCCCAGTCCGGAATACCGTGACGGATATCAATGTCGATATTATCTCTGGCGAACTGTAGGTTCTCATAGGAGCAGGTGAGATTGATGGTGATATCAGGATATTCGGCGCGGAATCTGCCCAGACGGCGCAACAGCCAGGACAGCCCGAAGGTGGGGGAAGAGTGCACGCGAAGCACAGCATTGTCTTTTTCTTTCACGATTTGATCGGTGGCGCGCCCGATGGCGCTCATCGCCGCCGAGACCTCCCGCAGATATTTTTCTCCCGTCGGGGTGAGTTGAACCCCTTTGCCGCTGCGGATAAATAATTTCTTGCCCAGCCACGATTCCAGCGACGCGATCTGGTGGCTTACCGCCGAAGGCGTGACGTTGAGCTGTTCCGCCGCCTGATGGATGCTCAGAGCGTTAGCAACGGCGATAAACGCCTGCAAATTTCTGAGCGAGGGCAGCGATAACGTCTGGCGATCCTGCGCGGACATGGCCTACTCCTTACACGATAATTGATAAAAAACATAACATTGAGACTGCGAGCGGGCAATTTTATCCCGATGTTATTTTTTTGAGCTGTATCGCGAATCAAATTTATCTCAGCAATAAATGAGCTTTATTGAATGGCGTTTCATGGGTGAGCCGATATATTGACGTTGAACGCAATAATAAAACGACTCACGGTGTTCGAATAATGAGGTAAGTTATGTCTCGTATAGAACAAGCTGTCCCCTACATAAAGACTAAAAAAACCAATTACCGTTTCGTTGTGCTGGCATTAATTTTTATTGTTTATGCCATTAACTATGCTGACCGAACAAATATTGGTGCAGTACTGCCGTTTATCATTGACGAATTTCATATCAATAATTTCGAAGCCGGTGCCATCGCCAGCATGTTTTTTTTGGGATACGCTCTGAGCCAAATTCCTGCGGGCTTTTTTATTGCCAAAAAGGGAATTCGCGGCATGGTGGCACTGTCGATATTCGGCTTCTCTGCCTTTACCTGGCTGATGGGCACCGCAACCTCGGTTCTGGGCCTGAAGTGTATCCGCCTGGGGCTGGGGTTAACAGAGGGGCCGTGCCCGGTCGGGCTGGCCTCCACCATCAATAACTGGTTTCCGCCAAAGGAGAAGGCCACTGCCACGGGCGTCTACATCGCCGCCACCATGTTCGCGCCCATCCTCGTGCCGCCGCTGGCAGTGTGGATCGCCATGACCTGGGGCTGGCGCTGGGTCTTCTTCTCCTTTGCGATCCCCGGTCTGGTCATTGCCGTCCTGTGGTATCTGCTGGTACGCACCAAGCCGTCCGAGAGCGCATTCGTCTCGAAAGCGGAGCTGGAGACCATTACCGCCGGTCAGGAGACCCCGGACGCCAGACGGGAAAATATCGTGATTTCACCAGGCTTTGCACGCCTCGATCGGCTGATCCGCGTGCGGGAATTAGCCCCGGTAAGCACGGTGAAAGGGCTGTTTACCTCGAAGAATATTCTCGGCGACTGCCTGGCCTATTTTATGATGGTCAGCGTGCTGTACGGACTGTTGACGTGGATCCCGCTCTATCTGGTGAAAGAGAAAGGCTTTACGTTTATGAGCATGGGGCTGGTCGCCAGCATGCCGTGCATCGGTGGATTTATCGGTGCGATTTTTGGCGGCTACGTCTCCGACAAACTGCTCGGCCGCCGACGTAAACCGACCATGATGTTTACCGCCATCAGCACCGTTTTAATGATGGTTATTATGCTGAATATTCCGCAAAGCACCGTCGCGGTTTGCGTCGGGTTATTTTTTGTCGGCCTCTGTCTGAATATCGGCTGGCCCGCTTTTACGGCTTATGGAATGGCTGTTGCGGACAGTAAAACCTATCCGATTGCCGCGTCCATTATCAATAGCGGCGGTAATCTCGGCGGATTTGTTTCCCCGATGCTGGCAGGTTATCTGCTGGATAAAACAGGTAGTTTTAATTCCGTGTTTATTTATTTCGGTATTTGCGCAGCCATTGGCTTAATTATGATTATGCTGCTGGAAGAACCGAAATAAAACATTAAATCTCTCTTGTCCGAATGGAGTAAATGTATGCTACTGAAAAATAAAGTCGCCGTTATTACCGGCGCGGCTTCCGTACGCGGTTTGGGTTTCGCTACGGCGAAATTATATGCTGAACAGGGTGCGAAAGTGGTGATTATCGATTTAAACGCTGAAGCCAGCCGGGCTGCCGCCGCGAGCCTGGGCGACGAACATCTGGGCCTTGCGGCGAACGTCAGCAATGAATTACAGGTTAATGCCGCCATTGAGCAGGTGCTGGGGAAATACGGGCGCATCGATATTCTGGTGAATAACGCCGGCATAACTCAGCCGATCAAGCTGATGGATATCAAACGCGAAAATTACGATGCGGTGCTTGACGTCAGCCTGCGCGGCACGCTGCTAATGTCCCAGGCGGTTATTCCCACTATGCGCGCGCAAAAGTCGGGCAGCATCGTCTGCATTTCATCGGTATCGGCCCAGCGCGGCGGCGGCATCTTTGGCGGCCCACACTACAGCGCTGCAAAAGCGGGTGTGCTGGGGCTGGCAAAAGCCATGGCGCGTGAGCTGGGGCCCGACAATGTGCGCGTAAACTGCATCACGCCGGGTCTTATCCAGACGGACATTACCGCAGGCAAGCTGAGCGATGAGATGAAAACGTCCATTCTGGCGGGCATTCCGCTTAACCGCCTCGGAGACGCGCAGGATATTGCCCGCGCCGCGCTGTTCCTCGGCAGCGACCTCTCTTCTTACTCCACCGGTATCACGCTCGACGTGAACGGCGGGATGCTGATCCATTAAGGAGATACGACGATGACGGATACCACAGTTCAACAGGTTGCCGCCGCGGCCTGGCGCATTCGCCGCTACGCGCTGCGCATGGGCGAAGTGCAGGGGCAGGGCTACATCGGGCAGGCGCTGGGCTATGCCGATGTGCTGGCCACCGCGTTTGCCCACGGGATGAACCTTAAGCCGGGCGAGCCGGAGTGGGAGGGGCGTGACCGTTTTTTGCTCTCTCACGGCCACTACGCCATTGCCTGTTACGCCGCCCTGATTGAAGCGGGGATCGTTCCTGAAGAGGAGCTGGAGACCTACGGCGCGGACGACAGCCGCCTGCCGATGTCCGGCATGGCAACCTACACGCCGGGCATGGAGATCTCCGGCGGTTCGCTGGGGCAGGGCTTAAGCATTGGCGTTGGCATGGCGCTGGGGCTGAAGCGCAAGCAGAGCGCGGCATGGGTCGTTAACTCCATGTCGGACGGCGAGCTGGACGAAGGGTCAACTTGGGAAGCTGCGATGTCGGCGGCACATCACGGCCTGTCGAACCTGATCGTGCTGGTGGACATTAACCGCCAGCAGGCGGATGGCAACTCGCACGCGATCCTCGGCTTTGAGCCGCTGGAAGATAAATGGACCTCCTTCGGCTGGTACGTGCAGCGCGTCAACGGCAACGATGTCCCTTCACTGGTAACGGCGTTTGATAACGCCAAACGCTACCCGGAAAACCAGCCGCGCGTCATTTTGTGCGACACGCTGATGGGCAAGGGCGTGCCGTTCCTCGAAAAGCGTGACAAGAACCATTTTATTCGCGTGGATGCTGACGAGTGGCAAAAGGCACTCGCTGTGCTGGATGCCAACAAACCTGAAGGAGTGCTGTAATGAGCCAGACCACGGAGAAAAAACCGCGTTTAACCACGTCGGCGATGATTGCCTCTATCGCGGAAGAGGGCCAGGAGACGCGAGCCGCACCGTTCGGCCAAGCGCTGGTGAAGCTGGCGGAACAGCGACCGGAGGTCGTAGGCATGACTGCGGATCTGTCGAAGTACACCGATCTGCATATTTTCGCTCAGGCCTACCCGGAACGCTTCTTTCAGATGGGCATGGCCGAGCAGTTGTTAATGGGGGCCGCGGGCGGCATGGCGAAAGAGGGTTTTATTCCTTTCGCCACCACCTATGCCGTCTTCGCCACCCGCCGCGCCTACGATTTTATCCATCAGGTGATTGCTGAAGAGCACCTGAACGTGAAGATCTGCGCGGCGCTGCCGGGGCTAACCACCGGTTACGGGCCGAGCCACCAGGCGACGGAAGATATTGCGATTATGCGCGGTATTCCAGGCATGACGATTATCGATCCCTGTGACGCAATCGACACCGAACAGGCGGTGCCGGCGATGGCAGCGCACGATGGCCCTGTCTATATGCGCCTGCTGCGCGGCAAGGTGCCGGTGGTGCTGGACCAGTACAACTACCAGTTTAAGATTGGCAAAGCTGCGCTGCTGGAAGAGGGGAACGATGTCCTGATCGTCGCCTCAGGCCTGATGACCATGCGTGCGCTGGAGGCGGCGAAGCAGCTGCGTAAGGATAACGTCAGCGTGGCGGTGCTGCACTCGCCCACCATTAAGCCGCTGGACGAAGAGACGATCCTGGCGCAGGCTGCGAAGCCGGGACGGCTGGTCATCGTGGCGGAAAACCACAGCAACGTAGGCGGGTTGTGCGAAGCCGTCGCGTCGCTGTTGATGCGTAACCGCGTGAACGTGGATTTCGATACCGTCGCGCTGCCGGACGCGTTCCTTGATGCGGGCGCGTTGCCCACCCTCCATGACCGCTACGGGATCTCAACCACAGCCATGGTGGAGAAAATCCGGCGCAGGCTGTGATTTATAAGACGGATACGTTGTCAACGGGCGAGGGGTGCTTTACCCTCGCCACTGTTGCGATAAAGGAGTCCGTTATGGCACAAAACATCTACGACAATCCGGCGTTTTTCGAAGGCTACGCCCAGCTTCCGCGCTCCGTGCAAGGGCTGGACGGCGCGCCAGAGTGGCCTGCGCTTAAGGCGATGCTGCCGGATTTAACCGGCACATCAGTTATCGATCTTGGGTGCGGCTACGGCTGGTTCTGCCGCGTGGCGCGCGAGCTGGGCGCTTGCGACGTCACGGGCGTCGATATCTCTGAAAAGATGCTCGCCCGCGCGGCAGAACTGACGGATGACACGCAGATCCACTATCAGCGTAGCGATCTGGAATCTCTTCAGTTTCGCGAAAACAGTCTCGATCTGGTCTACAGCTCGCTGGCGCTGCACTATCTGCCGGAACTGGACGCGTTATTCGCCAGGGTGCAGCGTGCGCTTAAACCCGGCGGCAGCCTGGTTTTCTCGATGGAGCACCCGATTTATACCTGCGCCACCCGTCAGGGCTGGCTCACCGACGACAACGGTGAGCGGTTCTGGGGCGTGAACCATTATCAGGACGAAGGCAAGCGCGTCAGCAACTGGCTGGCAGAGGGGGTAATCAAATACCACCGCACGCTGGGTACCACGCTTAACGCGCTGATCAAGGTCGGATTGACGATAAGTGAAGTCAATGAGTGGGGACCAACGCAGGCGCAGGTTGACGCCTGGCCCGCGCTGGCCGAAGAGGCGGAACGCCCGATGCTGGTGCTGATCGCCGCCCGTAAGGCTCAGTAACCCACTTTATATACCCGCCCGCTCTGCACCCCTTCCACGCTGCGGCGGTAGGCCTGCGCAACGGTCGCAGCGGGAACGCTTTCAAAGCCCGGGAAGAAGCCATCATATGCTTCGACGGATTCCGTCAGCACCGTCGGGCTGATCAGGTTAATGCGGATCCCGCGCGGCAGTTCACAGGCCGCGGCGCGCACAAACCCCTCCAGCGCCGCGTTTACGGTGGTGGCATTGACGCCCTGAGCAATCGGTTCGTGCGCCACAATCCCGCTTATCAGCGTGATCGAGCCGCCTTCGTTCAGGAAGTGCTGGCCGGTCAGCGCCAGACGAACCTGCCCCAGTAGCTTATCCTGCAAGCCCCGGTTGAACTCGCTGTCGGTCATGGTTGCGAGCGGGCCGAAGTGTACCCCACCGCTGGCGGAGACAATCGCATCCACCGGGCCGATCTTTTCGAACAGCGCCTGTACGCTCGCCTGCGAGGTGATATCCACCTGATGCTCGCCCTGCGTGCGACCCACGCGGATCGTCTCGTGGCGTTGGCTTAACTCTTCTGTGACTGCACGACCGACCGTACCGCTGGCACCAATAATGACGATTTTCATAGCAGACTCCTTATGTTGTGAGTCTTCATTCTTTAATAAATAAAAACTCAGATAAACTGGGCTAACGTTAGAAGATTACTAACCAGAGGTTTGGAATATGGATAAGCTTCGCGGGATGGAGACGTTCATCGCGGTGGTGGAAAGCGGCAGCTTCACCGGCGCGGCGGCCCGGCTGGAGATGTCGGCGGTGATGGTCGGGAAGTATATTGCGTTGCTGGAATCGCAGCTCGGCACGCGGCTACTGGAACGCAACACCCGTCGCCAGAGCCTGACCGACGCCGGACGCGTTTATTTCGAAGAGGCCAGGCGCGTGCTGGAGCAGGTCTCGATTGCTGAAAACGCAGTTGAACGTCTGCGAGCCACGCCCGCCGGCACCCTGCGCGTGACGGCACCCACCTCGTTTGGCGGCTGCGTTATCGCGCCTCTGACGGCCACGTTTTTACAGCGCTACCCGCAAGTGCGCATCGAACTGGATCTCACCAACCGAATGGTGGATCTGGTGGAGGAAGGGGTCGATCTGGCCATTCGCATCGGGGAGATCCGAAATGAGGATCTGGTGGCGAAATACCTGTGTCCCTACAACATGACGATCTGCGCCGCGCCGGAATATCTGGCGCGTCACGGTACGCCGCAAACGCCAGCCGATCTGGTGGATCACCTGTGTCTGTCGCACACGGTATGGACGGCGAGTAACGAGTGGCGGCTGCCGGGTGTGGAAGGCGAGGTGCGCTGGAAGCGTGATGCCGTCTTACGATGCAATGACGGCTACGGCTTACGCATGGCGGCGCGAGCCGGGGCAGGACTATTGCTGCAACCGGAAGTGCTGGTGGCTGAAGAGCTGGCAAGCGGCAGGCTGGTTCGGGTTCTGGAAGCGTTTACGCCCGCGCCGAGGCCGGTGCATTTATTGTGGCGCCAGGATTTGCGTCCGCTGCCTAAGCTAACGGAATTTATTGCCCATATTCTGCTAAGATTGGGCACAATATAAAAAAAGAAGGTAAGTAAAGAATGTCTGCAAACAAACTCGCCAGCAGCGCGCAGGGCCTGCAATCCTCTGCCATCCGTGAATTATTAAAACATAGCAAAATGGCAGGCGTGATTTCGCTGGGGGGCGGTATTCCAAACCCGGATCTGTTCGATCATGAAGGTTTAAAAATTGCCGCTGATGCCGTGCTGTCTCAGCATTTTGGCGAAGCGTTCCAGTACGGCCTGACGGAAGGCGTCCCGGGGCTGCGCGAAGAGATCCAACGCATCTGTGAAGGTCGCGGCATCGCCTGTAAAGCCGATGACGTGGTCATTACATCCGGCTCTCAACAGTCGCTTGACGTGCTGGCGCGTGCGTTAATTAACCCGGGCGATACGGTCGTCGTTGAGCGTCCGACCTACCTCGCCGCGTTGCAGGTCTTTGGCCTGGCACAGGCGAATTTTGACTCCGTCGGCACCGACGGCGACGGCATGAAAGTAGATGAACTTGAAGCGCTGGTGGCAACCAAAACCATCAAAGCGGTTTATATCGTGCCAACCTTTGGTAACCCGGGCGGCGTGACGCTCTCCGAGGCGCGTCGTAAACAGCTGGTGGAATTATCGAAGCGCTATGACTTCGTGATTATCGAAGACGATCCGTACAGCGAAATCAACTATACCGAGGAAGCGTTCCGCCCGCTGATTGCTCATGCCAAAGATATCGGCAATGAGGATAACGTGGTGTACACCTCCACCTTCTCTAAAATCCTCGCGCCGGGCACCCGCGTGGGCTGGGTGCTGGTGCCGGAGTGGCTGAAGCGTGCGGTGGTGAACCTCAAGCAAACCACCGATCTGCACACCAGCACGCTGTCGCAGCTGATGACGTACGAATATCTGAAAACCGGTCGTCTGGCGAATCAGATTAAAATGATCCGCGAAGCCTATCGCCAGAAATACCAGACCTTTGCCAGTGAACTGGAAGCGGAGCTGGGCGATGTGATGTCGTTCCACAAGCCAAAGGGCGGCATGTTCCTGTGGGCGAAAATGAATAACGGCATCAATACGACGAAATGGCTGGAAAAAACGTTGAGCAACGGCGTCGTGTTTGTGCCGGGTGAGTTCTTCTACTGCAACGAGCCGGACCACACCACGCTGCGCATGTCTTTCGTTACCCCAACGGATGAGCAGCTTAAAGAAGCGGTTCGACGTCTGAAAATTTCCCTGTAAGCGGATGCGCATAATGGCAGATGCCGTTATGCGCTGTTCCCGTGTAGGGTAAGGTTATTGCGTGGCGTGGGCGAGGGTGCGGTCAAATGCATCGCCGTCTGGCGCCTGTGTGACTTCATGGATCCGACAAATTTTCCCCTCGCGCAGCGTGGCAAACATATACACCTCTAATTCTGCCTGGCGACCATCCGGATATGTCACGGCCACTCTGTGCCGGTCTGCCACACATTCGTTATGGCAACATAACGCTTCCACGGTAAACGTAATCTCGCGGATCTGCGCACGCACATGGTTCAGGTGTTTCATAAATCCCTGATAATCAAGCATGTGACCGTCCGTAACCTGCTGGTAGTCGGGCGTAAACACCTCTGCCGGATCTACATTGCCATTGAATAAGCGGGTTAACAGACAGGCCATTTGCTCGCGCTGCGCGGTGTTGTCGGGCTGGTTTATTAGGGATGTAATGATGGTCATGTTAGCTCCTCGTGATGTTGAGCCGCTATTATCCTTGACAGCATAAGGCGTAGTTTCTGTAATAAGTCGAAGAATAACGATTTTCGGTCAAATTCATGCTGACAACTGAGAGGCTTGTTCATCCCGGCGGCTATCACACACCGTGGCACAGCCATCATGCCGGCCAGCTCTGGCGCATTGCTGCGGGGCTGCTGGTGATTGAGACGCCGCTGGGGCGTTCGGTGGTACCCGCAAAACATATCGGCTGGATCCCGCCTGGTCAGCAGCACGCTGCCTTTTCGGAAAGCGCGATTGAAGGTTGCGCTGTCTATCTTGACCCTGCCGATTGTGAAGGGCTTCCGGAAGAGGCCACGCTTTTCGAGTCTGACGATTTTACCGATGCACTGTTTTCCCGTTTAAGCGTTGCCGGGAGTGAATACGATCCCCGAAAGCTCATCTTGCTGCTGGAGGAGTTGGCTCTGGCGTCTCAGGTCCGCTTTTATCTGCCCGTACCGACCGATCCCCGGCTGAAAAATGTGGTCAGGAAACTGCTGCAATCCGTCGATGATAATCAGACGGTGGAAAGCCATGCCAGCCGTGCCGGGATGAGCGTACGTACATTCAACCGGCGGTTTAGCGCGGAGACGGGGATGAACTTCGTCAACTGGCGCCAGCTGGCGCGCGTCATGCAGGCGATGGAGTGGCTGGCGGCGGGGAAGCCGGTGGGGTGGATTGCGCTCTCGTGCGGATACAGCAGCGTCAGCGCATTTATTGAAGTTTTCAGAACGTGGACCGGTAAAACGCCGGGGCAGTGGGCGATTAAAGAAGGCCCTTTTGCGCAAAGGTAATGCGCGTGGCCTCGTTGAGATCCAGCTCTCTTAACGATTCCGGATAAACCCAGGCGATCTCCTGAAACTCGTCGTTAAACGTAACATCCCGATTGGCGCTGATGCAGTCGAAGATCAGATAAATCATATAAATTTCCTCAGTGGTACCCTCGGCGTAAGTTTTGACCCTGATGTCATCGCGAAAAGCCCAGGGCTTGACGTCGATAATGTCCAGCGCGTCGCCCAGCTCCTCACGGACTTCACGGCGCAGCGCCTGTTCCATGGTTTCGCCTGGTTCCATTCCACCACCGGAGAGTGCCCACTGACCGGGGAATACACCGCGATCGTCGGCCATTTTACATAGCAGGTAGGCTCCGTCATTCTGGATGATGGGGCAGACAATGGTTCGTTGGCGCATGATTTCTTCCTGAAAAATGAATTTGGGCTACTATAGCAGATTGGTGATGGAGATCATGTTAGGTGTGTTGGATCCTCATCACTCGGAACAGCGGTGTAGGCCGGGTAAGGCGAAGCCGCCACCCGGCGTTTGACTACCGCTCCCTCAGCGCCTCCTTCGCCCGGTTAAACGGCTTAATCAGATAATCCAGCACCGTTTTCTCCCCGGTCTTAATATCCACCGTCGCAATCATCCCCGGCACAATCGAAAAGTGCCTGCCCGCCTTGTTCACCAGATAATCCTGGCTGGTGCGAATGAATACACGGTAGTAGAACACCTCCGGCTTCGCTTCGTCCTGAATGGTGTCCGGGGAAA
This sequence comes from Enterobacter sp. DSM 30060, assembly GCF_013375955.1. NCBI lineage: Bacteria > Pseudomonadati > Pseudomonadota > Gammaproteobacteria > Enterobacterales > Enterobacteriaceae > Enterobacter > Enterobacter sp. DSM 30060. The sequence continues at coordinate 584,979 of NZ_CP056118.1, read as the reverse complement.
TGGTCTCCACCACTCCGTGCAGCCCGCCGTAAATCGCGTAATCGTAGGCGGTGATTTTCACCAGCGCCTCCTGATTAGGATGGATAAAGGCGATATCCCGTGGCGAGAGGCGGGTTTCAATCAGCAGGTGATCGTCCACCGGCACAATTTCCATTAACTCGCCGTTGGGCGGTATGACGCCGCCGATGGTGGTCACCTTGATGTTTTTCACGATCCCGCGCACCGGCGACTTCACCGTCAGGCGGGTAACGGAATCCTCGCGGCCTTTCAGGATCGCTGACACCATATCCACCTCGGCGTTGGCCTTCGACAGCGCTTCACGGGCCTGCACGTAATACTGGGAACGCACGTCGGTGAGCTTCAGCTCCAGGTCGCTTTTCTGCCGTTGCAGGCGTAGCACTTCCACGTGGCTGGCGGCACCGGTTTTCACCAGCCGTTGAGTGATCGCCAGTTCTTTATTGGCGAGCGCTAACGCGGAGCGGAGTTCACGCTGCGTATCCTCCAGCTGGGCGCGGCGAGAGTTGTAAAGCCGCGTTTCTGCGGCGGTCAGGTCAGTCCATTTCGCCAGGGAAGGCGGGAATTTCAGCGGGAGATCGTTCACCTCGGCGTACAGGCGCACGCTGGAGGCCAGCGACGCGCGGTAACGCGCCGCGCTTTCGCCGACGTTAGATTCCGAGCGGGTAGGATCCAGCCGCGCCAGCACCTGTCCGGCCTGCACCTGATCCCCTTCGTGTACGTTCAGCTCGGTGAGGATCCCCCCATCCAGAGACTGCAATACCTGCTCGCGTGAACTGGGGATCACTTTTCCGGTGCCGGTTGAGACTTCATCCAGCACCCCGAACCACGCCCAGACGCCGAGCACCACAAACATCAGCAGGGAGAAGAAAACGATGCGCCGGGCGCCGGTATAACCGCTCTCGGAGTCGAGCGCGTTATCCAGATCTTCTACTGCGGCAACGTCACGCTGATTGATTTTCATTATTCCACTCCCGTCCGGTTGCCTGCTGCTGTTGCTGCATACGGCTGTTGTTCAGCGCCTGCGCTTTTGGCGCGTCCATCACCAGCATGCCATCTTTGAGTACCACCACGCGCTCCACCAGCTCCAGTACCGGCACGCGGTGGGTCGCGACAACCAGCGTGCGGTTGCCGAGCCACGCCCCGAGACGTTGAATAAATTCCCGCTCGGTATGTTCATCAAGGGAGGCGGTCGGTTCATCCATCAGCACGATATTCGGGTCGCGCAGCAGCATCCGCGCCAGCAGAATAGACTGCCGCTGCCCGCCGGACAGCCCGACGCCGTTCTCCATAATCGGGTAATCCAGCCCCTTTGGCAGCTTCTGCACAAAGCTGGCCGCGCCGCACATCTCCAGCACCTCGAAGATCTCTTCATCGGTGGCGCGCGGCATGCCGAGCGTGATGTTCTCGCGCAGGGTGCCGTAAAACAGCCGGGCGTTTTGGGTCATAAAGCCGACGTTTCTCCGCACGTCAGCCACGTCCAGATGCGGCAGGCTGAGGTTGTCGAGCCGCAGTTCACCGCCCGCCAGATCCATCCCGCCCGCCATCGCCTGCAACAGGGTTGATTTACCCGCGCCGTTGCGCCCGAGGATCGCCACTTTTTCGCCCGCTTTGATCTCCAGGCGGTTAATGCGCAGCGCCATGCGGGGATCTTCCGGGTGATAGCGGAACTGCGCCTGCTCGAAAAGATAGTGGCCGCGCAGCACGTCCTGGCGGATCGGCGTCTCTTCGCGCTGGTTCTCGGTCGGCAGCTGCATAATGCTGTCCAGTCCCTCTTTGGCCGCCTTCACCTGCTGCCAGCGGGCCAGCACGCCGCACAGCGTCGCCATCGGGGCGATCATCCGTGAGGCGAGCATCGAGGCGGCCACCACCGAACCGGTGGTTAAGGTGCCGTCGATCACCATCGGCGCGCCCACCACGATCACCCCGGCATAGACCAGGCTCTGAATGGTCATCCCCCAGCTGATCAGGTTCTGCGTCAGTTCGCGGGTGCGCAGACCGGATTCGGCGGTGATCTGGATATAGCTGTTCCACTGCTGCAAAAAGCGGTTCTCCGCCTGCATCAGCTTGATGTCCTCCAGCCCCTGCACGCTCTCCACCAGCACCGCGTTGCGAAGGGTAGATTCATGCGCCGACTGCTTCGCCAGCTCTGCCAGCTTCTTTTGCAGCAGCAGGCCAGGCAGGACCATAATCACCGCCGCCACCGGGGCGATCCACGCCAGCTGCGGGGCGATGATCGCCAGCACAATCACAAACAGGATAAAGAACGGCAGATCGACGATGGTGGAAATGGTGGAGGAGGTGACCATCTCGCGGATCTGCTCCAGCTCGCGCAACTGGGAGATAAAGCTGCCGGTGGAGCGCGGAATGGCGCTGTGGCGTAGCCGCAGCGCGTGGCCGAAGACCCGATCCGAGACGCGCATATCCGAGCGTTTGCCCAGCAGATCCATAATGTGCCCGCGCGCCACGCGCAGCACAAAACCAAACAGCGTGGCGATCAGTACCCCAATAGTCAGTACGTAGAGCGTCGGGTAGGACTGGGCGGGGATCACCCGGTCATACACCTGCATGGAAAAGACAATGCCGGAGAGGGAGAGCACGTTGATAAACAGCGCCGCCAGCATCACCCAGCTGTAAGGGCGAAGGTCGCGCATCACCAGCCGGTAGAGCCAGTCCGGGCGGTATTTTGAGATATAGGCGTCCACGCGGCTGTCCTTCAGCGCCGCCAGCGGACGCAGGGCGATGACGTGGCGGATGGCGGGCAGCATCGCGCTCATCGACAGGCGGTTGGTGTGCGTGCTGTCGTCGAAAAAGCTGACTTCAAGCGTATCCTCGCCGTCGAAATTATCGATCACGCCGATTTTACCGTCGTTCAGCTCTACCACCACCGGCAGACGCCAGCTGTTGATGGCGTGCTGATCGGCCGTCAGCAGCTGGAACGTCAGCCCGGCTTCACGGGCGAGCTGCGTCAGCGCGGGCACCATCGGTTTGCCTTTCAGCCACGGCGCGCCCGCGATCAGCGAGCCTGGCGAGCAGGCAACGCGATAGCGCGTCGCCACATAGCCAAACGCCTGCGCCCACTGCTCCAGCGCCTCATCCGTCATGTTTTCACCCTGCGGAATATCGCGTTGCTTCATGGCTGGATCTCCACGGTCTGGATGGTGCGGTTTTCAAGATCGAACGCCTGACGTATGCGCCCGGTTTGGTAGAGACAGTTCAGCTGAAGCTGGCGGAGCTGTCCGGCGGTTTGCTGCTGGGTAAAGCGCGCCTGATACACCTCCTGCTCGGCGTTGAGCACGTCGAGCAGCGGGCGGGAACCAAGATCGAGATACTGCTGCTGATACAGCTCGCGGGTACGGGCGCTGAGCGCTTCCTGGCGGCCCTGGATCTGAAGCGTGCTCATCAGGCTCATCACCTGGCTGCGCGCTTCCAGCAGTTTTTGCCGCACCTCAAGACGGGTGCGCTGAATGGTGGACTGGGCCGATTCCACCGCGTGTCCGGCGGCGTTACGCCGGGCGGTGAGGCCGCCGCCCTGATAGAGCGGCATCTGCACTTTTACCCACGCGGAGTACTGGGTGCGGTCCCGCGTTTCGTTGCCTGAGTAGCGGTCGTTAAGATAGTGGCGGACTTCCGGCTCCAGCGAGACGGTAGGGGTCATCTGCGCGTTGGCATAGTCGAGATTGGCCTGCGCGACGTTGGCCTGCGCCCAGGCCGCTAAAACCGAGGGTACCAGGCGATCGTCCGGCTCGGCAATATCGCAGCTGCGGGCGAGACTTTGCGGAAATTCATTGCTGACCGCGTTCAGGCCGTCCCAGCCCAGCATGCTCATCAGCGTGGCGCGTGAGCTGTCGAGGCTGGCCTGATACTGCATCAGCTGCGCTCGCGCGCCTTCGATACGGGCATCGGTCTGCACCACGTCAGAGAGCGACGTGGCGCCTTCGTCATTACGCAGCTTCGTCAGTGTGCCGATGGAGGTCAGGGCGTCCAGCTGTTCTTTAGCGGTCTCGACCATCTGCTGCCAGGTCTGCACCTGCACCATAGCGATGGCGGTATCGTGGGCGATAGTGTCGATGCTCACCAGCACGTTGGCCTGCTGCTGGGCGACGCCCGCGTTTTCGGCGCGCACCTGGCTTGCGACTTTGCCGAAGTCGTAAAGCATTTGCGAAAGAGAAAGCACCAGCGAGGGGGTAAAGCCATTATCGTCGCCGTCGTGGCTATAGCCGTTATCCATGCCGGCGTTAATTTGCGGATAATATTTCGATTTGGCGACGTCCACATTTTCGCTCTGCTGATAGAGTTTGCCGACGGCTTCACTGATGGCCGGATGCCAGGTCACGGCGCGGTTAACCGCTTCATTCAGCTGTAGCGTGCCGGGGGCGGCTTTGCTGGCTACGGGCGCCACGCGGCCATTTAAAGAGGGGAGTTCCTGCGTTTCGCTTAATTGTCCGGTATTAATCATCGCCGCAGGGTTTGCCGCGATAGCGGGCACAGATATCAGGCAGCACGAGAGCCACCAGTAAGGCATCTTCTTTCCCATGTCTTGTCCCTAATAAAAAAGTACTGCTTTATTGTTTATGCCCGGGCGCTGTGCGCGCCCGGGTCATTTCTTGCAGGTGCTATCAGGTAATGATGTGTTGCTGGTTTACAAGCTCGTCGTAGGTGGTCTGAACGTTGTCCAGCGTAACGAGCGTAGATTTAGTGTAGGCGGCTCCCGTGCCGTCACGGTCGATGGAGATCACAGTATTGTTACCGCTTTGTGAAACAGAGACATAGTTCCCCAGCGTCGACGCGCTACCGTTCCAGCCCACCAGCAGATCGCCAATGTCGATCTTGTCTCCCTGCGTGAGGGAGAAGTTCGTCCAGTGGTCGCCCGTGCTGTTACCTGCGGTGGCGTTACCCGCCGTAGTGTTCAACACCTGATAAATCAGCGTGTCGCCGTAGGCCGTGCCGCTAATCACATCGTTATGTTCCGAACTGACAAATTTCGGTGCCATATTGATGGTCAGCGAGGCGGTATCCCGGGTGCCGTTGGCGTCGGTCAGGGTGTAGTTAAAGACCTCCTTACTGGTGATGGTAGAGAACGATATCCCCGGGTTGAGTGTGTAGGTGTAACTGCCGTCTGCGGCAATCGCCAGCGTGCCGTAGTGACCCGTGATGTTTACCTGCGTGCTGCCGGTGTAAGGATCCAGCGTGGTGGTTACGCCGTCGTAGCCGGTAATGCTGAGACGGGTATCGACCGAGTGCAGCTGGTCCATCGCGCCCGCGGAGCCGGTGCCGTCGAAGATATTGCCGTCAACGGTGTGGGTGCCCGTGGCGTCAAACTGCGACAGGGAGTAGCTGGTCCCGGTGACGCTTGGGGTAACGGTGATATTTCCCACCCCCAGCGGTCCCATTCTGCCGGTATAGTTCAGCGTATAGGTTCCCGCTTCCAGATCGAGGCCCGTCAGGTTGATCGTCGCCCTGCCGCCCAGCAGCAGCCCGCCGTTAAATGAGCCGGATCTGAGGGTGGTGGTGCCGTTGGTCAGCGTCCAGTCGACCGTTAACCCGGTAAGGGTCAGCAGCGAGGCGACGTTAAACGACAGAACCACGTTATGCAGTGCAGTATTAGGATCCACCACGAAGGTCCCGCTTCCGCTGCCCTGGGTTGAGGCAAGCAGCGCGGCGTTCCAGCTCGCCGACCCGACGGTGGTATCCGAGTATGCGGCGGTGCGGTGCACCGAGTTCACGTCCATCACCGTGCTGACATCGTTCACCGCGTCCATTGGCTGCGCGGTCGGGGTGATGTTCAGCGATGCCGTGTCTTTCGAGCCGTTCGGCGCGGTGATGGTGTAGACGAAGGTATCTGGGGTGCTGATGCTGTCAGCGCCGACTCCGCTGTCCAGGGTGTAAGTGTACTCCCCGGCTGCGTTGATCCGCAGCGTACCGTACTCGCCGGTGATCTCCGTCAGGCCGCTGCTGTTCACCGCCACGCCGTTAACGTCGGAGACCACGGTACCTGCTGGCGCAATATCATCCGCCAGCACATCCCCGGTCGTGCTCTCGCTCACGCTTGCCACGCTGTAGACATGATCCTGCAAGACGTTCAGCGTGTAGGCCGTCAGCGCGGTGATCCCCGCCGCCGTATTGAGCAGGAACAGGTACTCGCCAGCGGGCAGGTTCAACGTCAGCTGCGGGGAGGTGCCGCCCAGCAGCGGCGCGCGCAGCCAGCCGGGTTCAACGCGCATCTGCTCGAAGGTCTGCGTCGCATTGTTGAACTTATAGATGTAGAGGTCGAACACCGAGGCCAGCGCGACGCCGCCCACGGACGCCTGAACGGTCATGGTGCGGGTGGTGCCTTCTTCCACGTTATAAATGATCGGGTTGGCCAGATCGTCCAGCAGGTTCAGCCCCAGGGTATTGCCAAGGTTGATCCCCACCAGGGTAAAGCCGCCCTGCGACGAGGTGCCGTTGTTGATCGCCTCCACGGTGGTGTCGAAGGTCAGCGAGGCGGTATCGTCCACGGCCACGATCCCGCTGCTGGTAGTGCCTTCGCCCAGCGACAGAACCAGATTTGCCGAGGCGCTGGTGCCGTTATGGGTGATGGTGTAGGTAAAGTTCTCCGTGCGGCCAATGACGGCGGCGCTGGTGTTGGTCAGGTTATAGGTATAGCTGCCGTCCAGGTTGATGGTCAGCGTGCCGTATTGCCCCTGAATCACCGTGCCGTCAGCCGTAACGCTGGTGGTGGTGCCCTGGGCGTTGGTGACCGTAGTGACGGTGGTGCCCGCCGGGGCGTTGTCGCTGCCTGCGGTTGGATCCACGTCAGTGATGACGTTCCCGACAACGCTGGTCTCGCCGGACACGGTGCCTGCGCTGGTCTCTTTCACCGCCACATCGAGGCTGGTGTAAGAGCCGGTTGCCAGCAGGTTAGTGTTGTAGCTCAGGACGCGATACTGACCATTCGCCAGCCCGTTCAGGTTCAGCGACACCCCCGTCGCGCCGAGGGTCAACAGGTCAGCGAACTGCGGCTGTCCGGTATCGACCACGGTAGTCCAGGTGTTGTTGGCGGCGTCGAAGCGCTGTACTACCAGCTCAAGGGTATTGAGCAGGGAAAGAACGGCACCCGTGGCGTTGGCGTTCACGGCAATATCCGCACTGCCGCCGTTGCCGACGGTGAAACCTACCTGCGCGGTGTCGTTGCCGAGCAGCGTCAGCACGTTACCTAAGGCGCCTACCAGCAGGAAACCATAGTCGCTGTACTGCGAATTGGTCACCGTGGCGGTGGTCGTGAGCGCCAGTTCTTCAGCGTTGGTGCTGGCAGAGAGCGGCACCACCGGCGCAAGGGCTGAGCCGGGCAGCGAAACGTTGCCTGCCGCATCGGTGGCGGTGATTTGCAGCGTCTGACCTTCCGTCTGTTTATTGAGGAAGGTGTAGCTCCAGGAACCGTTGCTGTCCGCCGTGGCGGTGACCGTTGAATTATCCGCCAGGCGGATGGTGACGGTGCTGCCCGCTTCAGCGCTACCGGTCAATACGCTGCCGTCTGCGTTGAAGGTCCCGGTTGGAGCCGTTGGCGCAGTGAGATCGACAATGACGGTGGTCGACGTGGAAATCGGGCTGGTGCCCGAGCCGTTGCTCGCCGTGGCGGTGAAGGCATGCGGGCCTTCACTCAGCACCGGCGTGGTGAAGCTCCAGTTGCCGCTGGCATTCGCGGTGACCGTGCCCATCAGCACCCCGTTGTTATAGAGGGTGATGGTCGTGTTCGGCTGTGCCGTGCCGCTCAGGGTTGGCGTGGTGTCATCGGTGGTATTCCCGTTGGTCAGGTTGCCCGTCACCGTGCCAACGTTATCGTCAATATTGGCGATAACAGGCGCGTTCGGGATTGTGGTGATCGGGGCAATCACGGAGGTGGTGATACCCGCGTTACCGGCCTTATCGGTAGCAAAGACGATCAGGGATTCACCGGCGGTCTGTGGAGGGGTGATGGTGGCGCTGAAGCTTCCGCTACCGTCCGCGACGGCCGTTCCAAGCACGGTTCCGGTGCTGCTGGTGATGGTGACGGTGCTTCCCGCTTCCGCTGTACCGGTGACCTGCGTCCCGTTGGTGATCACCGCCAGCCCGGTTGGGGCTGGTGGCGGCGTCAGGTCAACGTTAATCGTGATAATCGGTGAAGCCACGCTGGTATTGCCCGCGGCATCGGTGGCGGTTGCGGTGAAGTTATGCGCGCCTTCCGTCAGCGTGGTGCTGGTTTGCGGCAGCGTCCAGTTGCCGTTGGCATCGGCAGTGACGGTCCCCACCAGCGTCGTGCCGTCGTAAATACTTACGGTGGCATTGGCTTCTGCCGTACCGTTTAAGGTCGGACGGGTGTCGTTGGTTGGGTTGGTGCCAGTAACAGGTCCGGTGACGGTCCCCACATCATCCTCAATCGAGGTGATTGCCGGTGCGACAGGGGCGGTGGCATCCACATTGATGGTGTAACCCCCGGTCTGCGCGCTGGCGTTGCCCACGGCGTCGGTGGCGGAGAAGGTCAGATTATGCGGCCCGTCAGCCAGCGGGGTGGACGGCGTAAAGCTCCACGCGCCGCCGGTGGCGACCGCAGTGCCAATCTGTACCCCATTGTCATAGATGGTTACCGTCGCGCCAGCTTCTGCCGTACCGGTGAGCGTTGGACGTGCATCGTTGGTTAACCCGCCGTTGGCGACAGGCGTCGCAGCGTTACCGACGTCGTCGGTGATGCTGGTCAGCACCGGTAGCGCTGGCGGCGTGGTGTCAATGGTCAGGCTGAAGTCGGCGGACGGCGCGCCGGTGTTCCCTGCCTGATCCGTTGCTTCTGCGGTAAAGGTGTGTGACCCGGTGCCCAGCGGCACGGTGATATCCACGGTCCAGTTGCCATCGGCATCGGCAGTACCGGTGCCCACCAGCGTGGTGCCCTCATAAATATTCACGGTGGCCAGCGGCTCGCTGGTCCCCACCAGACGCGGGAGAGGATCGTTGGTGGTCTGGCCGGAACCTATTGCCCCGGTGATGGTGCCAACGTCGTCAATCGCCTGGGTGATAACCGGCGCGACAGGCGCAGCCGTATCTACCACCAGCGTAAAGCCTGGTGAGGCAGGGCTGACGTTGCCCGCGGCATCGGTTACCGTGGCGGTCCAGGTGTGGCTGCCGTTTGCCAGCGTACCGGTGGTAAAGCTCCATACGCCGTTTGCGTCCGCCACGGCGGTACCCACTTCACGGCCACTTTCATAAATGGTGATGGTCGCGTTGGCCGCCGCGGTGCCGTTCAGTGTTGGCGTGGTGTCATCTGTGCTTTGTCCCGAGGCGACCGGGCCCAGCACGGTACCAGCATCGTCAGTGGCCGGGGTAAAGACCGGTGCCTCGGGCACCGAGGTATCCACCGTCAGGTTGAACGGTGGTGAGGTGACCCCGGTATTGCCTGCGGCATCGGTGGCGTTGAAGGTAATAACGTGCGGCCCTTCGCCCAGTTCAGTGGTCGGCGTGAAGGTCCAGTTACCCTGGGCGTTGACGACCGCCGTGCCGATTTCCACATCATCGACAATAACGTGTACCGTTGCGCCCACTTCCCCCGTACCGTTGAAGGTTGGACGGGTGTCGTTCGTGGAGCCGTCGCTGGCGAGGGTTCCCGTTCCCGGGCTGACATCGTCTATTACCGTGGTAACCACCGGGGCCGCAGGCCCGGCGGTATCCACCGTAAAGGCGAACACTGGCGAGTTGGCGGAGACGTTTCCGACATCATCGCTGGCGTTCACGCGCAGGTTATACGTCCCGTCCGTTAGTACCGGATCCGGCGTAAAGGTCCAGTTGCCGCTGCCGTCGACCGTGGTGGTGCCAATCTCCACGCCGTTATTCAGCACGTGAATGATGGTACCCGCCTGGCCGGTGCCGCTGAGGGTTGGCGTGGTGTCATTGGTCACCTGCCCGGCGGTAAGCGGGCCGGTTGCGCCTCCCGGGGCGTTGTCGCTGACCGTAACGATCGTCGGCACCTGTGGCGCAGTCAGATCGATTTCGACGCTCCAGGCGTTGGACGGCTGGCTGACGTTGCCCTGTGGATCCGTCGCTCTGACAGTAAAGTCATGCGTCCCTTCGCCGAGGGCGGTTTCAGGAGTAAATGTCCAGGCACCGGTGCCGTCTGCTGCCACCGTACCAATTTGCGTAGCGCCATCAAAAATGGCGACGACGCTGTTCGGCTCGGCGCTACCGGTCAGGGTTGGCGTAGTGTCGTTGGTTGGATCACCGCTTGGGACAGGCGTTGCCGCATTGCCTGCGTTATCCGTCACGCTGGTAATCACCGGCGTGGTAGAGACGGTGTCGACAACGATGGTGATCCCGGCCGACGGGGCGCTCTCATTGCCTGCCGGGTCGGTGGCGGTCACGGTCAGGGTATGGCTGCCGTCGTCCAGCGCAGGCGGCGTGTAGCTCCAGGTGCCGGTCGGACCGACAACAACGGTGCCCAGCGGGTCGCCGTCATCGTACACCGTAATGGTGTCCCCGGCCGTGCCTGTTCCGGTCAGGGTAGGACGGTTGTCGTTGGTGCTCTGCCCGTCAGCGATTGGGCCGATGACCGGGCCTACGTCATCGGTCACCGCACCGATGGCTGGTGCGGTCGGATCGGTGAGGTCGACGGTGACGGTCGCGATCGGCGACTGCCCGCTGGTCGCGCCGGTGCCGGTATTCGTGGCGGTGACGGCGAAGGTGTGTGGGCCTTCCGCGAGCGGCAGCAGCGGCGTGTAGCTCCAGTTGCCGTCTGTATCCGCAACAATTTCGGTCAGCGGAACCAGCGCCCCATCCAGATAAATGGTGATGACGCTACCCGGATCGGCGGTGCCGGTAAGGGTAGGCGTGGTGTCATTGGTGGTTTTATCTTTCACATCGCCAGTGACGGGATCGGCATCATCGTTGATTGCCGTAATCACCGGCACCGCTGGCAGAATAAGCGGGGAGTCCGGTACGTCAAAGGTGGTTGTCGGGCTTGCATTACCTGCGGCGTCCGTGGCGAACAGCGTCAGCGTCGCGGGATCCAGTTGGGCCGGGGAGAGGGCGATGGAGAAGGTGCCTCCCGTCGCGACCCCGGTCCCGATGATATTGCCGCCGGCGTCACGCACCGTCACCGTGGTTCCGTCATCTGCCGTACCGGTCAGCGGCGTGCCCTCTGCGGCAATGGTGATATTGGTTGGCGTTGCAGGAAGCAGCGTATCCACCGTCACGCTGAGATCGCCGGAGCTGGCGGAGGTATTCCCCGCCGCGTCACTTGCGGCAACCGAGAAGGTATGCGGCCCTTCCGCAAGCGCGGGGTCGGCTGTCCAGGACCATGTCCCGTTCGGCTGAACCACCACGACCACCGGAGACGGCGTGCCATCAACAGAAACGGTTACGCTCGAACCCGGCTCGCCAATCCCGGTGAGGGTTGGGGAACCGTCGCGGGTGTAAAGCACGCTGTTAGTCAGTTGGCTGTCAGAGACGGCGTCAATTTGCGGCACGGTCGGTGCCTGCGTATCGACCGTCACGCTAAAGACCGGGCTGACCGGGCTCAGGTTACCCGCGTCGTCCACCGCGGCGACGGTGATATTCAGCGGACCATCGGTTTGTGTTGGCAGGGTGTATGACCACTCGCCATTGGCGATTTCAACGCGATCCACTTCCACGCCGTTGTTGTAGATAATCACCGTTTCGCCGGTCGTGCCGCCTCCGCCAATGACAGGTGTGTTATCGTTGGTTGAGCCTCCATTCTGAGCGCCGCCAATGGAACCGATGAGCGGGGTATCCGGGGCGAGGGTGTCGACCGTTATCGTGATACCAGTTGATGGCAGAGATTCATTGCCGGCTTCATCGGTGGCGGTCGCCGTGTATTGGTGCGTCCCTTCGCCAATGTTGCTCTCAGGACGCCAGCTCCAGTTACCGCTACCGTCCACCGTGACGCTGCCCACGGCCTGCGGCTCGCCTGTACCCACCTGGTCATAGATGGTAATGACGTCATTCGGCGTACCGGTGCCGCTCAGTACCGGGCGCGGATCGTTGGTGGTTCCGCCGTTGTCCACTGGCCCGGTGATCTGGCTTACGCTGTCTGTCACCGTCGGGATCCCCGGCTGGCCCGGCGCGTCGGTATCAATGGTAATGGTCACTGGCGTGGACGGTGCGCTTTCGTTCCCGGCGCTGTCCTGATTGGTCACCGTCAGGGAGAGATCGTAGGTGCCGTCAGGGAGCGGATCTTCCGGTGTCCAGCTCCAGTTACCGTCGCCATCGATCTCGGCTTCACCTATTTTGGTTGCGCCATCGTAAATGTTTACGGTATCTCCCGGCGTGCCCGAGCCGCTCAGGGTTGGTGTGGTATCGCGGGTGGTCTCCCCAGGATTCAGAGCCGTCCCCGGTGTGGCGCCGTCCGGGTTCACGGTGATCTCAGGAATATCCGGCGTTGCAGGCGCGGTCGTGTCGATCGCCAGCTCAAACGGTGGCGAGATGGTGGTATTACCCGCCTCATCCGTCGCGTGGACCGTCAGCGAATGCGGGCCGTCCGTCAGCGGCGTGGTTGGCGTAAAGCTCCAGCCGCCGCTACCGTCAAGCACGGCCGTGCCGAGCAGGGTGGTCCCGTCATAGATAGTGATGGTGGTGCCTTCCGGTGCGGTTCCCTGCAGCTGCGGCAGCGTGTCATCGGTAGTATCCCCGCTGTTAAGCGGAACCTGCACAGTGCCGATGTTATCGGAGACGGTGTCAAGGGTGGCCGCCGGTGGCGGAGTGGTATCGACGGTAAAGGTAAAGCCGGGTGATGATGCGCTGGTGTTGCCGGCCGCATCGCTCGCGACGACGGTGAACGTATGCTGCCCGTTCCCTAATGCGGTAGTGGGCGTGAAGGTCCATGCGCCACCGTTATTCACAATGGCAGTACCAATATCCTGTCCGTCCAGGCGGATCGTCACGGTGGAGCCCGGCTCGCCGGTACCGTTCAGCGTCGGGAGCGTGTCGTTGGTGATTTGGTTGTTGTCGAGCGGCCCCGTGCGGCCCGGTACGTCATCAATGACCTGCGTAATGGCTGGAGCGCCCGGCGCGGCGGTATCCACCGTGATGCTCCAGGTGTTCGATGTCCCGCTGAGGTTATTGTTGGCGTCAACCGCCGTCGCCGTCAGCACGTGCCCGCCGTCGGGAAGATCCGTTTCCAGCGTGATGGACCACTGGCCGTCAGGCCCAACCACTGCGGTGCCGATTTCAGTGGTGCCGCTGTAGAGGGTGATCGTTGTGCCGGGCTCGCCCGTTCCGTTGATGGTCGGGGTTTTGTCGTTGGTGAGACCGTTCTGGCTGACAGGACCGGTGACGTCGAGCGCATCATCCTCCACGCCTGTGATGACCGGGGTTTGTGCCGCGGTGATGTCCGGCGCGTCAAACGGCGCGGTCGGGCCGGTGTTTCCGGCGGTATCGGTGGCATCTGCGGTCAGGGCTTCGCCGTTGGCTTTCGGCGGGATCAGATCAACGCTGAAATTACCCTGATCGTCGGCGACCGCTTCCCCGACCTTAACGCCATTTTCACGAATGGTGACGGTGCTGCCCGGCTCGGCTGTACCGGTTACCGTGGTGCCGTCGGCAGAGATAACCACGTTTTCCGGTGCCAGCGGTGGCGTGCTGTCTGGCGCGTCGGCAAAGCCGGACGGACTGGTGTTGCCGCTGCCGTCGGTGGCCGTCACTTCAAGGGCTTCGCCGTTGGTCTGGGCTGGCGAAATCGGGATGGTAAAGGTGCCGTCCGGACCGGCGGTGGCCTGGCCGATGATCGTACCGTCCGGCGCTTTAATAATAATCGTGCTGTTTGGCTCGGCGGTTCCGCTGACGCTTGCCCCGTCTTCCGCCACCACCAGGTTACCCGGTGTGGCAGGCGCGGTGATGTCCGCTGCGTTAACCAGCGCCGGTGAACTCTGGTTGCCTGCAGCATCGGAGGCGACCACGGAGATGATCTCGCCGTTCACTTGTGCAGGGTTCAGGTTGGCGACGTAGTTGCCGTTGCTGTCGGCAGTACCGGTGATTTGCGTGCCTGTCGAATTGAGCGTCGCCTCCGGCATGTCTGGCGGCGTAAGATCGACGGTAAAGTTGATCGGCTGAGACAGGCCGCTCTGGTTGCCTGCCGCATCGGTTTCGCGCAGGGTAATCGAATGTGCACCCTCTGCCAGCGGCGTTGTCGGCGTGATGCTCCAGGTACCGTTCGGCAGAACCGTTGTGCTGCCAATCGCAACGCCGTTATCGTAAACCGTAATCGTGCTGCCTGGTTCTCCTCGGCCCGTCAGGCGGGGCTGCGACTCGTCGGTAAACTGCCCGGCGGTAATCGTGCCTTTCAGCCCTCCGGTGTCATCGTTAACGATAAATCCTGTCGGCACCGGCGGGGTGGTGACATCCACCGTTACGGTAAAGGCCGGCGAGGCCGGACCGGTGTTACCGGCGATGTCGGTGGCGCGTACGGTAAGCTGGTGGCTGCCTTCGCTCAGGTTAACCGACGGCGTAAAGCTCCAGCTTCCGTTGCTGCCTACAACCGCTGTGCCAATGGCAATGCCGTTATCATAGATGGTGACCGTAGAGCCCGCTTCCGCCGTGCCGGTGAGCTGCGGGCGCGGATCGTTAGTGGTGCTTCCGCTTCCGAGCACGCCGGTATTGGGCGCAACGTCGTCGGTCATGCCGGTGATGGCCGGGGCACCTGGTGCGACCGTATCCACCACGAAGGTCACCGCCGTGGACGCCGGGCTGGTATTGCCTGCCGCATCGGTCGCGGTGGTGGTAATGGCGTGGTTTCCTTCAGACAGGTTGGTCGACGGGGTAAAGCTCCATTTCCCGGTAGCATCGGCCGTGGCGGTGCCGATCGGCTTGCCGTTGTCATAGAAGGTAATAACGGTGCCAGCTTCACTGATGCCACTGAACGTCGGGCGTGCATCGTCCGTGCGTTGTCCGTTGCTCAGCGGGCCCGCTTCGGTGCCCACGTTATCATTGACGGTGACAATCTCGGGGGCAGCCGGCGCGGTTGAATCCGGTGCCGTGACCTGAACGCCCGGGCTGGTATTGCCGGACGGATCGGTGGCGGTGGCGGTGATCTGCTCCCCGTTGGTGAGCGGCGTGCCGAGATCGATAGTAAATTTCCCGTCGCTGCCAGCCTTGCCCGTTCCGATGGTGTTGCCATCGGCATCTTTCAGTGTCACGGTGCTGCCCGGCTCAGCCGTACCGGAGACGGTTTTGCCGTCAGGCGAAACCTCCAGATTGGCAGGTGCATCCGGCGCGGTGAGATCCGGTGCTGTGACCTGACCACCCTGGCTGGTATTGCCGGACGGGTCGGTGGCCGTGGCGGTGATCTGCTCCCCGTTGGTCAGCGGCGTACCGAGATCGATAGTAAATTTGCCGTCGCTGCCGACCTTGCCCGTTCCAATGGTGTTGCCATCGGCATCTTTAAGGGTAATCGTGCTGCCCGGTTCAGCCGTACCTGTTACGGTTTTGCCGTCAGGTGAGACCTGAAGATTAGTGGGAGCATTCGGAGGCGTAGTATCAGGTTCGGAAGGATTTCCCGGATTACCGGGATTCGGGTTGTTGTTATCGTCATCTCCGCCACCTCCCCCGCCGGTTCCCGCCGCAATAGCAATCCCACCTGCGGCGGCCAGGCCACCCAGCACCCAGGGCCACGCAGCGGCGCCGCCGGCATCACTCCCTGACGCCGCCAGTAATGCATCGGTGGAGGCGATGGATTCATAGGTCGCGGCACCGGTTGGATCTTCAATCCACCACAGCGCTCCGTCACTCTCTTCAAGCACCAGCTGGCTTACGCCCTGCGCATCAGTGACGTAGAAATTCTTGAGGGTAATCACTTCGCCCGAATTGAGGGTAATCACCAGATCGTTTCCGCTGCGGGAGTAATCTGCGATGTTGGCTCGATCCACGTTAAGCTTAACGATTGAGGAGTGATCGAGTGTTATCTGTGTCCCTTCCGTGGTCGTTTCCACGCCAGTTAATTTAGATATAACAGATATTTGGCTCATACAGTTATTACTCCAGCAGAGTGATTGGTTACGGCGTGTCAAACAAAGCCATCGTTTCTGAAGGGATGAACGCGCTCCCGGCGAAAATACTGTTTAATAAACAGGATTTACCGTTACTTTCTTTAGCGCGACCGATGCCCGCCAGGATTAAAAGTGGCAACCTCAGGGCAAAGCTAATTATTTACACAGGAAATAGTTGTCTATTTATATGTTTGCGATTTATAAGCCTTATTATTTGTGCAGGTATTAAATTATTTCGTTATAAAAATGATATAGCTATAAATGTCTGAATACGCAAATTAAGTGTTCGTAAACCCAACGCGGCTATTGCAGGGGGGTTAATTGATAGCGTGAATATATTTCGTTAGCTATGAGGGCGCGTGGATAAAGGGTTTTGGCGTAAAAGGTGCAACCCTTAAAACGGTGCTGGTGGGGCGATAGTAATAATTATAATATGCGATAAATATCTAATTTTGGTTAGGTTTAATTGCTGCTTAATTGTAGTTTAAGTTAGGGTAAAATATCTGGTGTATGATATATTTAAAACTCTCTCATTTATAAAATATATTTTTACGGGCGGGTTAATTTCTGCTACTCAAAAAAATTACGTATTTTCTTCTCATGTTTAATAAATAAAAGGCCGCAAGCGAGGCCTTTCAGAGGCTATCGGTATTAGCCTAAAGAAATTATGCCGATTTCCACGAGGGCGGCTAATGTCAAAAGAATAAAGAGGATAACAACTATTGGTCTGTACATTTTTAAGGTTCCATCCTTGTGTGAAGTCCTGCCCATCGTGTCCGTTGTCATTTTCCATGGTAATGACGTGCTGTCGTTGATGCTCATCAAAGGGACGCAGTAGATTGAGGAAAATCTGCATTCAGGGTTGGAACCATTTAACGCAGTGTAGGCTGCGTGGCGGGGAGCTGTCGCCACTGGCGGATGTGCTCGATCAGGGCTCTGAGCTTGGGGGCCATATTGTGGCGCTGGGGAAAATAGAGATAAAAACCAGGAAAAGATGGAAGAAACGCATCCAGTAAGGAAACCAGCTGTCCTGATTCAATGTACGGTGTGAAGGTGTCCTCCGTGGCAAAGGTTATACCACCGCCGGCCAGCGCGAGGCTGAGCATAAGACGCAGATCGTTAGTGGTGATTTGTGGTTCAATTGCCACATCGAAAGGGACGCCTGCTTCCTCAAACTCCCAGCGATAGGGGGCAACGTCCGGGGAAGGGCGCCAGCCGATACACCGATGAGCGACCAGTTCACGGGGGTGCGTCGGTGCGCTGTGTGTCGCCAGATAGGAAGGTGAAGCCACCACCCGTTCACGCTGCTGGCCCGTAAGGGGAATAGCGATCATGTCTTTTTCGATAACTTCGCCCAGCCTCACCCCGGCATCATAGCCCGCTGCCACGATATCGAATTCCTCATCTGACACGAAAACATCAAGCGATACCGCAGGATGCGCGGCCGTAAACGAGGCGAGCAGTGGGCCCGAAAGAAACGCTTCCGCAATTGAGGTGACAGCGATCCTGAGCTGTCCGCGCGGTATGCTGTCCGAGGTGATGTCGTCAAAGGCCGCCTCAATGTTGGCGATGGGCCCCAGCAACGATTTATGCAACCGTTCACCCGCTTCGGTGAGCCTTACCGAGCGCGTGGTGCGCATCACCAGCAGGGTCTGAAACCCATCTTCGAGACGTCTTATTCCCTGGCTGACAGCGGAACGGGTTATGCCCAGGCGCCCGGCGGCAGCGCTGAAGCTGCGTTCTTCGGCGACCGCCAGAAAAAGCGGTAACAAATTAAGATCGATTTTCATTGTTTAACATTGCTAACCAGTGAGTCCAGTAAAGGCAGGATACAAGAAACAATGGTCTGTATCTATGATTGCAGTGAACTCAACTGAAGGAGTAAAACATGAACAAAGTCATCTTAATTACCGGCGCCTCCAGCGGTATCGGAGAAGGTATCGCCAGAGAGCTCGGCAAGGCAGGCGCAAAAGTGTTCGTGGGTGCACGCAGGCTGGATCGCATCCACGCTCTGGCTGATGAAATCCGCAGCGCAGGTGGGGAGGCAGAGGCTCAGGTATTAGACGTTACCAGCCGCCAGTCGATGGCCGCCTTCGTTCAGGCAGCACGGGATAAGTGGGGCCGCATTGACGTACTTATTAACAACGCGGGCATTATGCCTCTCTCTCCCCTTTCGGCTGGCAAGCAGGATGAATGGGAGCGCACCATTGACGTAAATATCAAGGGCGTACTGTGGGGTATTGGTGCTGTTTTGCCGATTATGGAAGCCCAGGGCTCGGGGCAGATCGTCAATATAGGCTCGATTGGTGCCTTGTCCGTCGTGCCCACGGCCGCCGTCTATTGCGCGACCAAATTTGCGGTACGGGCCATTTCCGATGGTTTACGTCAGGAAAGTTCGAACATCCGTGTGTCCTGCGTCAACCCTGGGGTAGTGGAAAGCGAACTGGCCTCGACCATCACGCACGAAGAAACCATGGCGGTGATGGATGCGTACCGGGCTATTGCTCTCAAACCGGCTGATATCGCTCGCGCCGTGCGCCACATCATCGAGGCGCCTGAGAGTGTCGATACCACCGAAATCACCATCAGACCTACGGCCTCTGCAAACTAACGTAGCGGGTCAGGCACCAGCCTGACCCGCTTCACCCTCTTACCACGGCTGTTCGGTCGGCATAATAAACAGCTCTGCCACGTCCACATGTTCCGGTGCCTGCAATACGTAAAGAATCGAGTCGGCGATATCATCGGCTTTCAGGAACGTCATCTTCTCCTTCAGCTGTTCCATCTGTGCACGATAATTTTCGTCACTGATATGCTCGAATAATTCACTTTCAACGGCACCCGGCTGAAGCGAGGTGACGCGAATGTTGAACTGAGGGGCCAGCTCCATACGCAAAATATCCGAGAAGGCGGCAACCGCGTGCTTCGTCGCGCAGTATACGCCCAGTCCGGGAAACGTTTTACGCCCGGCGATCGACGAGGTATTGATGATATGACCCGAGCGTTGTGACTGCATAATCGGCAATACGGCCGCGACCGTGTTAAACAGGCCCTTTACGTTTACATCTACCATTCGATGCCACTCGTCAACCCGGAGGCTGGCGATATCCGAAATCGGCATCAGCCCGGCGTTATTAAAGGCGATATCAATATGGCCATAGCGTTTGTGCAGTGCCTCCACCCCTTTATTAACTGAGGCCGGGTCAGTGACATCCATGGCCAGCGCCATGGCTTCCCCGCCAGCAGCCTCAATTTCAGACACCAGCGCCTGAAGACGATCCAGACGGCGGGCAGCGAGACCCACCCTGACGCCCTGTTCCGCTAACTTTTTGGCCGTGGAGGCACCAATTCCGCTTGAAGCACCGGTGATGAGCGCGACTTTACCGTTGAGTTCCATAGTTGATCCTCTTGAGAGTTAATTTCAACGCTTCAGAAAGAATGTCTGAAGTACGGGTCAATAATGGATCTTTCTGGCAATCGCTTCGCGCGGGCTTTTGCTCAAACTGTCGGGCTTTTGCTGCGAACGGCATCGCTGCGATAGTGGGAGGGCGTCACGCCGTTATGCCTGAGGAATACGGCAGCAAAGTGGCTGGGGCTGGTGTATCCGACGTTCAGTGCAATATTGATTATGGAATCATTGCTTTCCGATAGCATGCGACGCGCCTCCTCCATGCGTAGCCGGATAAAGTAGTGAGAAGGGGAAAGTCCGGTTGACTGTTTAAAGGCGCGGCTAAAATGGTATTCGCTAAGATCGGTCAGTTCAGCCAGGCGTGCCAGGTCAAACGGCTGGGCTAACCCTTCACGCATTGCCGTGAAGACCCGGTGCAGCTTAAATGCCTGCAAGCCCCCGCGGTGTCGTTTCGCATGAGTGCCATAGGTGCGAATCAGATGTACTGCCAGCGCCTGCGCAATGCCCTGGATAAACGGGCCGCTGGGTGGATTTTGCAGATACAGCTCCTGACGTATCTGCTCCAGCAGGGCGGATAGCGTGTCGTCGCGCGCGCCGGAGACTTCCCGCAGTTCATACTCCTGCATCATAGCCACTCCCATATAAACATGCATAACGACGAAAGGCGTATCTGGCCCGGCGTGCCAGCGCATTTCAGTAGGAGAAGCCGCCGTTGTGAGAAAGAAATCGCCTGCGGTAACGCGGTTTGCTAACCACGGCTCACCGGGGGAACGCTCCTCAACGACGGCATTACCTGAGAGGATCCAGACGATAAAAGGCTCCGGCACTGCCGGAATAATGACGTTTTCCTGCACGTGTCTGCGCGCCAGAATTTGCACGAATACATCCCGGGAAGATTGCGCCCGATGTTCCCTGATCAGCTTGCCGGGAAGGTATTCTTCAAAGGTCTCTGCGGAAGTACGCTGCGTCATATTTATCGTTGCCTTTAGCTATGCCAGTTGCACCAGGTTCACCGCCGGAAGAGGCCCTCCGGGGAATTGTTGTAGCGTACCGCCAACCTCCAGGCTGCCTAAATCAATACTTGCGAAGCCCAGTTGCCCGGCTAAGGCTGTTATTTCCGCCTTTGCGTCAGGATGGTCTCCGGAGATAAAGACGACACGACGGCCACCCGCCTGCGCCGGATCCTGAGCCAGCACCCCTGCAAGGAGAGTATTGAAGGCTTTAACGACGCGTGCACCCGGAGCCCACTGTGTCACCACCTGGCTTGAGTTTTTTCCGCCCAGTTCAGCCAGCGTGAAGCCTGGCAGTATGACCGGGTTGGTCGCGTCGATCAGGATACGCCCCTCCCAGTTGATGCCGCGTAACGCGGCCTCGGTTTTGTCCCAGTTTGTGCTGACAAAAACGATGTCGGCCTGGGCGGCCTGTTCTACGGTGCCAGCGCGAGCCCCGTGGCCCAGTTTCTCAACCACCGCAGTCAGGCTTTCCGGCCCGCGGCTGTTACTCAGAATAGCGTTCATGCCCGCTTTAACCAGTTGTTCTGCAAAGGCTTTCCCGATAGCGCCAGCGCCGATGATACCTACAGTAGTCGTTTTCATATTGTATTTCCTTCATTGAAGAGTAGTGAACATGCACTGAGAGTAGTAATCTTTGACCTATCTGAATAGCCTATATAATTAGATGGGATCCATCTGCTGGAGCGATACATGCTGGACGGTATGTCTGTTGATCAACTCCGCACCTTTATTGCTGCCGTTGATGAAGGGAGTTTTTCCGCCGCCGGTCGCAGGCTGCGGCGCGCGCAGTCGGTTGTCAGCGCGACGCTGGCAAACCTTGAGGCACAGGTCGGGTTTCCATTATTCGATCGTACCGGGCGTTATCCGACGCTGACGGAGGCGGGCGTCGCCATGCTGGAAGCGGCGCGTCTTGCCACTGCCGGGATGGACGCCTTTAAGGCTAAGGCGCGCACCTTAGCCGAAGGTCTTGAGCCTGAACTGGCGGTGTCCGTCGACGTGATGTTTCCCGTAGCGCAGCTCACCGCTGCGGTGCAGGCGTTTCAGCAGGCATTTCCTGACACCCCGCTGCGTTTGTATGTGGAAGCGTTGGGGGCGGTGTTCCAGCCTTTACTGGACGGTCATTGCCGGGTGGCGATAACCGGATCGCTGCCGCATCTTCCGGCGGGATGCACCTCAGAATTCCTTCTCAGCGTGCCTGCGGTGGCCGTTGTCTCCCCTGAGCATCCGCTGGCGAACGCGTCCGGTCCGATCCTTCGTTCACTTTTACAGGAACACGTCCAGCTGGTGCTGACCGATCGCTCCTCTCTCACCGTGGGCCGAAGCTTTGGCGTCATGTCGTCAAAGACATGGCATTTAGCGGATATGGGCGCGAAGCACGCCTTCCTGCGTGCCGGACTGGGGTGGGGTTATATGCCGCTGCCAATGGTCGAGGAAGATCTCGCAGCGGGAAAACTGGTTACGCTGAACGTGCCGATGCAGCCCGACGTCGGGCCCGGTTTTTCCATGCAGGCGGTGCACCTGGAGGAACATCCGCCCGGCCCGGCCGGACGCTGGTTCGTTAACAGGCTGAAAATGCAGGCTGGCATGCCTCTCAACGAACGCAGCGGATCCGGCAAGTGAGCTCAACGGATAATTCAGGTTTTGTTGCTGTTGCATGTCTCCAGTATCGCACCGGCCCGACGGGCCGTGGCAGGCAGGATGTCGGCATCGGCTACGTAGCCATCGGGATCGAGACAGCGATTGTGTTCTCTCGCCTGTTGCAGGATCGCTTCATCCCAGTAGAGGCGCTTACGCTGATCGCCGCGGGTCGTCAGAATAAACTCCGTTTTGCCGTCAACCGCGCGGTAGCGACGCCAGCTGTTTGCCGGAACAGAGATCACCGAACGTTCCGGAGCGATAACGCTCACTTCTTCGCCCGCCTCGTTCCAGGTGACCTCCAGCTGGCCTTTAAAGACCATAATGACCTGAATATCCGGGCAGAGATGGCGGCCCACAACGTGATCCTCGGCGAGACGCAGCCATTCGACGGAAAAACCGTGCGGGCTCACGATAGCGGGAGCGGAATCCCGATCCTGTGAAATGCCGAAACCGATAACCGGCGCAATTTCGCCGCCGTGTCCTGGCAGCACCGAATCCAGCAGTCCCTGGGCTGACCAGCAGCGGTCATCGCCGGTTACCGCACGCTGGCGCATCTCCTCAACGCTGTAGTCACGCAGCCCGGCAATATATTCCTCTGACAGCGGCGTCAGCAGCGCGGCGGGGTCAGGCCGCGGATCGCCGGTTTCCTGTGTGATGAGCATGTTGTCTTTACTCAAATACATTCCGTATTCGCTGGCTGCCGCCAGCACGGAAGGATGCCAGATGATGCCGCCCGTGTTGTCCCCGCCGAGCACCGTAAACACCATACCGCTGGTCTCTTCTTTACTGACGTTGGTGAAACCGCGGAAGATCCAGGTCGGTATTGAAAGGATAGTGGGTGCGCTAAATTCAGCTTCATGCTCGCCGTTGGCACCCCAGCGAAAACGCCATGTTCCTTCATGGATCAGGAACACCTCGGCGGTGAAATGCAGATGCAGATTATTCGTCACCCCTTTCGGCATAGCCGCCGCGCCAATGTTAAAGCCGTGCGGCTCGGGAATATTGACGACCTGCTCGCTGGACTGGGTTACACCCGGGCCGATGAAGGAATAGTTTTGTTTGAGATGCGAGCCGGGTAGCTTGCAATCAATAAAAGCAAGATTACAGGAAACCATGTCCTCGGGGGCGATTAACCGTGTTCGAGCCTGACTCTGGGTAAGATGGATGGTTTTCATTATTTCTCCTTTTAATAACCGGATGCACCGGTGGTAGGGATAGCGTTGCCGCGGGCGAGAGCAATGGCTTCACGCGAGGCGCGACCCAGTTGCATGACGTCGTTTGCAGGGGTAACAAACTGAAAACCCTGATCAATGCGCGCTGCGGCGGCCGCGCCGGAAGTGCAGAAAATTCCGGCAATCTTCTGCTGCTGGCGGCAGCAGTGAATCACCCGCTCAATAGCAGCAAGCATTTCGGGATGTTGCGATTCGGCGCTGGCGCTGCCGGTCAGCGTCAGTGAGAGATCGTTGGGGCCAATAAACACACCGTCCAGCCCTTCGGTATCAAGGATGGCGTCAAGATCAGCCAGCCCTTCGCGGGTTTCAATCATCGCCAGCGTCAGGATCTCGTTGTTAGCGTGCTGTGGATAATCAATGCCGCCGTAGAGTAGACCTCTGGCCGGACCAAAGGAGCGAACACCCAGCGGTGGATAGCGACAGGCCGCAACAAAACGGCGAGCCTGTTCCGCGCTGGAGATCATCGGGCAGATTACGCCGTAGGCTCCTGCGTCTAATACGCGCATGATTTGCGCCGGATCGTTAACTGCCACCCGCACCAGCGGCACGGCAGGCGTGGCCGATAGCGCCTGTAGCATTGACAGCGCGCTGGCAAAATCAATCATGCCGTGCTGCAAATCGACGGTGACGGCGTCGTAACCCTGATGGCCCATAATTTCCGCGCTATAACCGGACGGGATCGCCAGCCAGCCGTTTATGATGGGAGTATTTTCCAGAAATGCGGTCTTTAAACTGTTTTTGCGCACTGTATGCACTCCGTTATCCACTGACGCAGCAGCGGCGCGATCTCATCCGGGGTTTCCAGCGGAATAAAATGCCCGCCAGCCTCCACCGTATGCCTGGTCACGTTCGCGTTGCCTGCTGCCAGTAGCTGATGATGATGATGGGGCGTACAGATAACGTCCTGCGCGCCGTTTAGAAGTAATGTGGGGCAGGAGAGGGCGTTAAACGCAGTCCGGTTGTCCTGCCGGTGAATGGCTATTTCCGTTTGCCCGGCAAAGGTCTCAATGCCGCACTCTTGCGCCATTCGGCAAATAGTCTCTTGCAGGATCCGATCGGACAGACGTGACGGGGCGACATAGCTCTGCCACAGCGAGGAGACCAGCCAGTCGGCCAGGCCCCGCGCCTGTGCGGTGCGTACCGCTTCCCGGCGTGAAGCGAGGGTGTCTGGCGCAACGGGCAACGGATTAACGGAAATCAGCGTCAGCCCGTTCACTCTTTCTGGCGCGTCGGCGGCCATTTGCAGCGCGACTATGGCACCGAGAGAAAACCCTGCCAGCAGAAAGCGCGGCGGCAGAACCTCTAATAACCGCCGTGACGCCTGCGGCGCGGACTCCGCACCCGTCAGCGTAATACACGACACCGCTGCGACATTCAGCCGTTCAATAACGGGCTGCCAGAGCCGGGCGTTACAAAGCGTGCCACCAAGCAGCACCAGTGGCAGATCGGTATTGTCCAGAAGCGGATATTCCATTGCATCCCTCACGTAGCCGTCCAGCCGCCGTCAACCATCAGGGCACTGCCGGTGATCAGCCCGGCGGCATCTGAGGCGAGAAACACTACCGGGCCCATAATGTCCTCCAGCCTGCCTAACCGGCGCAGCTTGATGTTGTCCAGCACGTAGTGGCGGAACGCCGGATCGGCAAGCGCCGGGCGCGTCAGGTCGGTTTCAATGAAGGTCGGGCACAGCGTATTAACGCGGATCCCCGCATCGCCCAGCTCCAGCGCCATCGTTCGGGTTAACCCTTCAAGCGCGAATTTGGAGGCACAGTACACGCTACGCTCGGGGCCACCAACGTGTCCCATTTGCGATGAGATGTGAATAATCGACCCTCCCTTACCGCCCGCCCGCATTCTGCGCGCCACGCGCTGGCTGACAAAAAAGGTGGCGCGCAGGTTAAGCGCCATCACCGCATCGAAATTGTCCTCGTTCACCTCAAGAAACGGCTGGTGGCGGGCCAGCCCGGCACTGTTCACCAGAATGTCGGGAGCGGGCAATGTCGCCAGCACACGCTCCACCTCCTGAGCGTCGGTAATATCCAGCTCCAACGGGTGAAATGCGAGCCTGTGTTCCGCTGCCAGACTTGCGGCATGCGCCAGCGCCTCGTGGCCCCGGGCGGCGATCCATACCTCTGCGCCCGCCTGTGCGAGGGCGACGGCGGCAGCGAAGCCAATCCCTCTTGACCCGCCGGTTACCAGCGCGCGTTTGCCGTGCAGGGTGAAAGAGGGCGTTTGCAAAAGCGTCATGGCTTACACCTTTTCCCTGACCGGGGCCGGTGTGGCGTAGGGAACCTCCGTCTGGCCATAACGGCGCACGCGAATATTGGCCTGCTCGGCATGTCCGGCGAAACCCTCCAGCAACGACAGACGCGAACAATAGCTGCCGATTTCGGCGGTGGCTTCGTCGCTGAGGACTTTCTGGAAGGTGCAGGTTTTCATGAACTTGCCCACCCACAGGCCGCCGGTATAGCGTGCGGCTTTTTGCGTCGGCAGGGTGTGGTTGGTTCCGATCACCTTATCGCCGTAGGCCACGTTAGTACGCGGCCCAAGGAACAGCGCGCCGTAATTGGTCAGGTTAGCCAGGAACCAGTCGTCCCGGTCGGTCATCACCTGAACATGTTCGGAAGCGATACGATCTGCCTCCAGCAGCATCTCTTCGTAGCTGTCACAGACGATGATTTCCCCGTAGTCCTGCCAGGACTGGCGGGCAATGTCGGCGGTAGGGAGCTTTTCCAGCAGCCGTTCCACTTCGCTGAGCGTCTCTTTGGCAAGCTGGAGCGAGTTCGTCAGCAGGATGGCAGGGGTGGTGACGCCGTGTTCGGCCTGGCCCAGCAGATCCGTGGCGCACATTTCCGCGTCAACGGTGTCATCGGCAATCACCAGCGTTTCCGTCGGACCGGCAAACAGATCGATACCTACCCGGCCAAAGAGCTGGCGTTTGGCCTCCGCGACGAAGGCGTTACCGGGGCCGACCAGCATGTCGACTGGTGCCAGCGAGTCCGTGCCCAGCGCCATGGCGCCTATCGCCTGAATGCCGCCAAGGGCATAGATTTCCGTTGCGCCAGCCATTTTTTGCGCCGCGACAATCGCCGGGGCGGGCTGACCGTTAAACGGCGGGGCACAGCTGATAATTCTTGAGCACCCCGCCACGCTGGCGGTGATAATCGACATGTGCGCGGAGGCGAGCAGGGGATATTTTCCGCCAGGCACGTAACATCCCACGGCGTTAATCGGAATATTTTTATGCCCGAGAATAACGCCGGGACGCGTTTCAATTTCCAGATCACGCAGGCATTCTTTCTGCGCGCGGGCAAAATTCGCCACCTGCTGTTGGGCGAATTCAATATCCTGAATATCCTGGCGGCTTAACTGTTTTATGCAGCGGTCGATCTCCGCGGGGGTCAGACGATAATCCTGACGGTCATAACGATCGAATTTAATGGATAATTCGCGAATGGCTTTATTTCCACGCTTTTCAATATCCGCAAGTATTTGCTCAACCGTTTCTCTTATTTGCTGGTTGGCTTGCTGGCGCTCTTCGGTAGATTTACCGGTTTTTAATTTCCAGGACACACGCTTCTCCTTACCTTTTTTAGATGTCAGTTGTCCTCCCGGCAGTCCGGGAAAGGGTGTTTACTTCTAAGTGGGTTATTGATCCGGCGCGGCGGCGTACGCACCGTTTTTTAATAATTGGGCTGAGGTTTGCGTTTTACGGGCATATACCCATCGAGCGGACAGCGGCGTGGCAATAGCGGCCACAACGGAAAGGGCGGCAATCAATATATAACCGGACGACAGGTTAATATGTTGCATCATTACGCCCATCATTACTGGCCCGACAAACATGCCGCAGGAATAAATGCTCTGGAATAGTCCCATTCGCGTGGATTGTTCATCAGACGAGGTATTCACTACGCTGAGCGACATGAATGCGGCAAAGGCCATACCGAACGAAAAACCTGCCAGCGCCTGCCACAGGTAAATGACGTACATATTGCTGGTAAAGGGAATGCCGAAGGTGGAGATCACCTGTAAAACGATGCCGAGCACGGCGGTTTTTACCAGCCCAAGGCGCTGATAAAACACCGAGCTGCACAGGGCGATGGCCAGCCCGTAAAACAGAAGGTGGATGTTTCCGAGCACCGCGAGGATCCCCGCCCGGGCGCCGAGCTGTTCGGCGTAGACCGGCGTCAGCGTGTCCCGGGTGGCGAAGGGCACCAGAATGACGACGGTCGCCAGGATGCCAATCAGCCAGACGGAACGGTCGGCCAGCTGCTGGCGCGCGCCGGTGATGCAGGCTTTAAGCGTGGGGGCCTGCACCGGGTCGTGCACGTCCTGAATGCGGGTCGTCAGGATCAACGCCACCAGGGCGGAGATGCAGGAGACAAAAAAGGCGATGTTATTGGCAAAATAGTGAATCAGCACCGCGCCAATACAGTTGCCGAGAAACACGCCGATGGGCCCTGCCAGCGCCAGCAGCGCGACGGCGGCAGGGGCTTCGTTGCGACCGAAGTAACGCATGAACAGGATGTTGTACAGCACCCATGTCGCCGCCGTGACGCCGTCTGCCGCTTTCGCCAGATACAGCGTAATGGCATTGGGTTCAAGCCAGGCAATTGGCCAGGCGATAATTGGCAGCAGCAGGCCAATCTGGATGAAGATCCTGCGGCTTTTAACCACGTCGGAAATAATGCCTAACGGGAAGCGTATCAGAAGGGTTGCCAGCCCGGATGCGCCCATGATGATGCCCATGATCTGTGGCTCAATGCCCTGGTTGATCATCATGGGGGCCAGGAATGCATCAATGCTATGGATGCAGATAAAGAACAGGATGCTGATGATGAAAAAGAGCCGGGCTTCCCGACGGCGTAACAGTGCTTGAAACATGGTTTTGAACCTCTTAAGAATTAATGGGTTATAACCAGTCAGGGACGACGTTTACCGGTTCAATCCTTTGGGCGACTCCTGTTCTCTCCGGTACCATTGACGGTATGAAAACTCTTTGCATACGTATTCAAGATTTGAAGTTACGAAAAGGTTTCATGTTTGTAAAGTGATCTCGATCTTGTTGTGAGAATTTTAATTTTTTGTGTTGCATACGCATGCAAAGGTGGTGTAAGTATAAAAAACACCCACTTGCTGAGGCGTTTGAAGCACGCGCAAATGGGCAGGACGTTGATAAGGAATCAGGGGTAATGAAACGTAAGACTTTTGCAGCAGTCACATCCCAACAGGTCGCTCAACTGGCGGGGGTATCGCAATCTGCGGTGTCGCGAACGTTCACGCCGGGGGCCAGCATTTCACCGGCAACGCGTGAAAAAGTGCTGAAGGCGGCGCGCGAGTTGGGCTATCGCCCGAATGCGATAGCCCGTTCGCTCAACACGGCGCGTTCGCGCATTATCGGTGTCGTCATTTCTTACTTTGATAACCCCTTTTACTCGCAGGTGCTGGAGGCGCTGGCACAAAAGCTGGATACGCTGAACTATCACCTGCTGCTGTTCGTTGGCGACCGGGACGGTAACGTTGACCGTATTTTTGACCAGATTATGCAGTACCGGGTGGATGGCATTGTGCTGGCCTCGGTGACGCTGTCGCTGGAGTTGTCCGAGGAGTGTCTTGCCGCCGGGATCCCGGTAGTGCTGTTTAACCGCAGCGAAGAGAGTGGCATGGCCTCCAGCGTCAACAGTAATAACGAAGCGGCCGCGCGGCAGATTGCCGAGTTTCTGCTGGCGGGGGAGCACAAGCGTTTTGCCTACGTGGGCGGCGTGGCTGATTCCCCGGTCAATATCGCCCGCCAGAACGGGTTCATCTCCACGCTGGAAGAACATGGCATCACCGATGTGCGGGTGGTGCACGGGAATTACGACGCTCAGCAAACCACCCGGGCGGCTTATACCCTGTTTTCGGCGTCGCCAGCGCCGGATGCGGTCTTTGTCGCCAACGATCATATGGCCGTCACGGTAATGGATGTGGCGCGCTATGAGTTTGGTTTGCGCATTCCGGAGGAGGTCTCCATTGTCGGGTATGACGACATCGGCCCTTCCGGCTGGCCCTCTTATGCGTTGACTTCGGCGTCGCAGCCGGTCGGCGCGATGGTAGATGCCACGGTGGAACTGTTAATGAAGCAAATTGACAGCGGAACCATAGAGCCTGAACAGATTACGGTGCCCGGTACGCTGGTGATACGCCATTCGGCGCGTCGCCCACGCAGCGGCGTTATCGAAACCAATGGTTTAACGCTATTCCAGTCTAAGGAGCGCACATGACCAGATTGCGGGGCTTCAGCCCTCAATTCGACTCTATCCAGCAGTTCATTTTGACGCTGACGCACGTGGTGTGGGAGCAGAAAGATATCGGCCAGCTGGCGGATTTTTACGCCACGCCGGTGGTTTTCACTACCCCCGAAAAACAGCTGCATGAGCTTTCCCAGTTTATGCGCCTGACGCTTGAGGCGATGCACAGCTTCCCGCAGCGAGCGGTGCTGACGGAGGATATTCTGTGCAGCCAGAACCCGGGGGACGAGTACTATGCGGCTCAGCGTACCGTAGCCCGCATTCAGCATCAGGGGGAGGGATTTTTTGGCCCGCCGACCGGGAAAAATGTCTGGGTCCGCACCTGGGCCGATCGCATCTGTGTTGATGGGGCCGTACGCCAGGAGTGGCTGCTTCAGGATCGTGCAGCGATTGTGGCGCAACTGGGGCTGGATATCCGCGAATTTGCCTTTAACCTGGCGACCATGCGCCAGCAGCTTGGCGTGGAGGCGGTCTCTGCCGAGACGCTGGATGCCCGCTGGGCGGGCGGGCCCGAGGGCGACGACGTAGAAGGGGCGCTGGCAGGCGTCGTTGAGCGCTACTTAACCATGTGGGCGGGCGGTAACAGTGGCGTGGTGCCCGGTCTCTATCACCCGGCGGCGACGCTTTACGCGCCGGGTCATTGCCTCTGCACCGGTGAGCAGGAAATTAGCGCACAGCTTTCTGGCTACCGCGCTTCATTTGCCGACAGCGAAACGCAGCTCCATCATCTGATTGTGCGTAAAGATCCTAACGAGCCGATTCGGCTTTCCCTGCGCTGGTCGTTATTAACCTGGCATGACGGTTACGGCAAATTTGGTGCGCCAACCCGTAAACCCATATCAATTACCGGTATCAGCCAGCTTGAATTACGTGATGGTTTAATTTTCCGTGAATATCTGGGGATCGATGAATTAGCGATCTGGTCGCAAATAGTGAATTAACAGGGGCGGCAGCTCCCTTATTCTGGCTGCCGAAAATAATCGAGTTTAATTCACCCTCACTTACGGGTGCGGGTTCTTATTGTCTGAAAACAGAGCAGGAGTTTATATGTCTTCCACCGAAGCAACAAATAAAGCACCAGCCGTACCCGAAAAAAGCAGCGTGAAATCGCTGAAAGAGGAACCTGTATTACAGGTGGAACGTCGTGATTTTGTCGATCTGGTACCGGAAAAAAGACCGCGCGTGCAATCATTACGCGGCTTTGATGACTGCTATACCGATATTGTCGATTATATAGTTCGCTGCACCCATAAAATATGGGACGAGCGCGATGTCGGCTTAATTTATTCTCACTATACCCATAACTGCGTGCTGTATAACGCGCTGGGGACACTCTATAACCGTGAACAGGTGGTACAGGATACGCTGCAACGCTTAATTGCCTTCCCGGAACGGCGCGGAATGGCAACCCAGGTTATCTGGAACGGAAATGATGTTGACGGTTTTTATACCTCTCACCTGGTGACGGGAAGCGGGCGGCATACCCAGCACAGCCATTTAGGCAAGCCGACCAACCGCACCTTCGTTACCCGTACCGTGGCAGATTGCATGATCCACGAGAATAAAATTTACCGGGAGTGGGTGGTCAGCGACAACATGTCGTTAATGAAACAGCTTGGCCTGAATACCGATCAAATCGCATTTAATATGGCAAAAGAGCAGTTCGATAAAGGCTTCCGCGTGATGGACATCGGCGAAAATGGCCGCATGCTGGGACAATATCCGCCGGAGATGGAGTGCGATGTATCCATTGCACACACCGATACGGAAGAGCAGTGTCTGCGCTGGCTGCACGAGATCTACAATCGTCGGATGTTCGGCAAAATCAAAGAGGTTTACGCCCCTAACGTGCAGTGGCATGGCCCGCTGATGAAAGAGCTGTACGGCACCGCGGCGGTAACCCATCAGACGCTGGCGCTGGTGGGGATGATCCCTGACGGCGCGTGGCTGCCGCAGCATATCTGTTCCAACCCGTGCGATGAAGGCGGCGTCAAAGTGGCGGTTCGCTGGATCATCGAAGGGCATCACCTGGGTTACGGCGAACTGGGCAAGCCGACCGGAGAACGACTGTTCGTGATGGGCATGTCGCACTACCACATCGTCAACGGCAAAATTGTTGATGAATGGGTCGTGTATGACCACCTGGCGCTGCTGGCGCAAATCAAACTCGGCCAGATGGAGGACGCGTAAATGTTAAATCAGGTGAGCTGGATTAAGCGCCCGCAGGGGCAGGATGCGCAGGCCGATCGTTCCCTGACGGAGAAGGTCAGCGCCATTATCGAGCGCGTGAAAACAGAAGGCGATACGGCGCTAAGAGCCTTTTCGCAGCAGTTTGATAACGTCGTGCCGACGCACTTTGAGGTGAGCGAGCAGGAGATCGCCGAAGCACTGCAGGGGATGAATGCCCAGACGCGCCGCGACAGCGAGTTTGCTATTAATCAGGTGCGTCGTTTTGCGCAGGCGCAGCTGGCGACCATGCAGCCGCTGGAAGTTGAGACGCTGCCTGGCGTACATCTCGGTCACCGGATCATCCCGGTGCAGACGGTGGGCTGCTACGTGCCGGGTGGGCGTTACCCGATCCTCTCTGCGCCGGTGATGTCGATTGTCCCTGCGACGGTGGCGGGCTGCGAACAGATCATCGCCTGTCTGCCGCCGGGAGCGCATCCGGCGATGATCGCGGTTTGCCATCTGGCGGGCGCGCACCGCATTTTCAGGGTAGGTGGCGCGCAGGCCATTGCGGCCATGGCCTGGGGAACGGAGAGCATTCCATCGGTGGACAAAATCGTTGGGCCAGGCAACGCCTTCGTTAACGAAGCGAAACGCCAGGTGTTTGGTCGAGTCGGCATTGATGCCCTCGCCGGGCCGAGCGAGATTTTCACTATCGCTGACGACAGCGCCGATCCGCGCATTCTGGCCGCCGATATGCTGGCGCAGGCAGAGCACGATATTCATACCCGCGTCGGGCTGGCGACAACCAGCCGGGATATCGCTGAGCGTACCCTGGCGGAGGTTGAGCGTCAGCTTGCCAGCCTGCCAACGGCCGCCACGGCGGGGGAGGCGTGGCGCCGGCAGGGTGAGATTGTGCTCTGCGAAGATGAAGCGCAGCTGATTGCGTTTGCTGACCATATGGCGACGGAGCATTTGCAGGTGCATACCCGCGATCCGCACGCGACGGCGGCGAAGATCCGCAACTATGGCTCGCTGTTTATTGGTCAGAACGCCAGCGTGGTGTTCTCTGATAAATGCTGCGGCACTAATCACACGTTACCGACGATGGCGGCGGCACGCTATACCGGCGGTCTGTGGGTTGGGGCGTACGTCAAAATCTGTACCCATCAGTGGATTGACGAGCAGGGTATCCCGGCAATCGCAGAACCGGCGATCCGCCAGAGTCGTACCGAGGGGATGCAGGGGCACCGACGGGCGGCGGAAATTCGTCTGCGTCCGCAGGACATTGATGCCATTACTACCGGCATGCGGGACTAAAACGTATCCCGGGCAGCCTTCTGCCCGGTTTTCATCACGAGGGAGCCTGAGACTATGAAGCGCCTGATACCGCCAGACGACTGCCCGGAGGAAATTGCCCGCCGTCTCGACGTCATTCAGCAGCACCGGGCGCTCAACGCGATCCTCGGGGTTAACCCTGACGCCATGTCTCAGGCGGAACAGCATCAGCAGCAGCGTCGCCGCGGGGAGCCGATCGGCCCCCTGCACGGCGTGCCGTTGATCGTCAAAGATAATATTGCCTGCGCACCGATGCCCATTACTCTTGGCTGCCGGGCGCTGGCCTCACTTAACGCGACGTCGGATGCGCTTGTTATACAGCGGTTGCGCAGGGCAGGAGCGATTATCCTCGCCAGAGCGAATATGTCCGAGTTTGCTTTTGACGTGCGCTCGCGAAGCTCGCTTGGGGGCGATGTGGCAAACCCGCTTCGCCCGTCACTCACCGCCGGAGGTTCCAGCGGAGGATGCGCCGCGGCGGTGGCGGCGGGGATGGCGGATGGCGCATTGGGTACCGATACCGGCGGCTCTATCCGCATTCCCTGTAGCTATACCGGGCTGGTGGGGCTACGGCCTGCTTTTCGCCGTTCACAGCTGGATGGCGTGGCGCCGCTCTCGCCCAGCAAAGATACCGTTGGGCCAATGGTACATAGCGTTGAAGATGCCGCCTTGCTGCATGCGGTGATCCATGGTTTGCCACCGGTTGCGCTTCCTGTGCGTTCGCTGAAAGGCGTTCGCTTTGGTGTGGTAACCGCGTTACAGGGAGAGGATGAGGTACAGCTGGAGGTCTGGCAGTCGGCGCTGCACACGTTGCGCCGTGCCGGAGCGACGCTGGTGGAGGTTTCACTCCCCTTCCTTGAAGAGGTGAGGCAGGCCACCTGCCTCAGTCTGTATGAATTTCGCGTGGCGATTGACGACTGGCTTAGCAAACAGCCTGGCGCTCCCTCCGGACTGACAAGCATTGTGGACTCCGGCGCTTTCCTGCCAGAGTTTGCGCCGTTTCTACGTCAGATGCTGGCGAGTAGCACGCTGAAAACTCCGCTCTGGCTGGCGGGGCGTCGCTTTCAGCGCCTGTTGCGGCAGAACCTTTGCCAGGTGGCGGAGGTGCAGCGCATCGACGGATTTGTGTATCCCACCGTACAACGATTACCAGAAAGTATGGCGAAGATGCCGCCAGGCTGCGCGCCGGAACTGGCCGCCATCAGCGGCCTGCCAGCTATAACGTTGCCGTGCGGCGTAAGCCGTATCGGTCTGCCGGTGGGGATGGAGATATTATCGGTGCAGGAGAATGAGACGGCGCTGATGGTGCTGGCGCTGGCGTGTGAGGGGGCGCTGGACGGGAAGGGACAGATATAAAAAGCCCGCAGAGCTTGCGCCGTGCGGGCTTTCAGCACTTCATCGGGTGATTCTGGTAATCACCGATGGAGGATTTTTGGACTGGTGGAGTCTGAATAAATTCATTAATAGGCTGTTTTTTTGTTGATAATTTATAAATTCAACTTTCACGGGTATGCCAATGGCGATTTGTTGCAGTGTTTCCTGTGGTTAAGCAAACCTGTTTTGTGAATGGATCACATCAAGAAAAAGCTTTTTTGGATTTAACTGTTCACCCTTAACTTATATTTAGAAAGAAAAAGACCGGCTGTTGCCGGTCTGAGGTCGGTTAAGCCGTTACGGGTTTGTCTTCCTGTAGCTACTTCTAAGAAAGGGCAAGTCTGCGCACAGTCATCAGGAAATCGAATGGGGTTGAATCCCACAACTCAGGTGAGAAATCAAATCCATACCGGCTTTTGAATTGCTCATCCAGCCTGTCTTCGTAAAGCTTAAGAAAACAATCGACCTCTTCGGCTAACTCTTTTAACATCCAATCTGGGGCTGTTTTTTTATAGAGTTCAATAGTGCCCTCAATAGTATCCTCTCCCTCATTTATGAGGTCATGATCCTGATTGAAATAACCCTGAATCAGCTGATCAATATGATAGAAATTTTGCATAATCCATTTGTCCTATGGGGTCGGGAATGCTGTAAGGATATAGCGACAGAGCTGGTCATCCTTGTACTCGGAGTTTGGTTCAAAAGGCATTGAGTAGTTGCCTATTGCAGAACATCTTTTGCCGATGAACAAGAGGCGTGGCAAGCGGCATATGGGCACTGGATGCAAAAATGTAAAACTGGGGTTACTGAAGTTAGCGCTGGCCAAAGTTTTGCCGAGTGGACGTAATGTGGACATGGGCAAAAAAAGGGGTTACGTTTTCACGTAACCCCTTGTTTTATTTGGTGGGCTGGCGGAGTCTGAATAAATTTTCCAACCTATTAAAAGTAAGAGATTTTTTCGTATTCAACTTTCAGTTGTGTACCTAAGCGTGTACCAATTTTCTCACTGTAGCAGTGTTGTATCTCGTATAAACAGGGAACTAAATATGCTGTTAATCATGGGGCAGCATCATTAGGAGGGTATACATTGACCGATGTACTTACACGATGAAACTCTAGTATGTTGCCAGTATGGTGACCAGGGATAGCTTCAAACACCCCAAGAAATCGGTACAGTGTCCTGTTCAACTCATCACGAGAATGTGCCATAACAATTCGTTTATCCCAGCGTTCTGTGTATCCCTCATCATCTTTTATATTCCGCTCTATGATTTTGTTACCATCATCAGTCAATTCATTTCCCCAATCTGAATTTCCATATAGTTTTGGAAACCAAACCATGCATTTTCCTGATAGACCCATTGCTTCACTTATGTGAGAAGGAATGCTCCAACCGCCAGACTGATGATGTCCTTTGTTGTAACCGAAACAGTTCAAAGCATCCCGGTGGTATCTGAAGACGGCATCTGGACCTACAGATATCCTTCCTGCCTTAAGATGTGGACGAGCTGTATATTTATTATCATAATCCCATTCTTTGAATTTTTTATCTTTAATCATTCTATTTTTACGATTGCGTATCAACTCAATAAATTCATTGATATAACGATCGAAAATTTCAAGACTTATTTCGCTGGCGGGAATTCTTTTCTCTAAAAATCCTGTAGCTTCAGTAATATCCATACGACGTTTCGCATCATCTATTTGTGATTGCTCACTGTTGTGATGCCCTTCATCAATTTCAAGATAAAGTTCCAGTTGTGGGAAAAATAAATCTGCCAAATAGATTTTTCCATTTTCTTTTCTGACACATTGCTGGCAGACAAATTCAATGTCGGGATCATTTAAAAGATGATAAATGCGAGTTACTGCATAATGTTCCCATCGTTTTTTTGAGGTTTTCGTAAGTGAACGTAGGATGTAATCAGTTTTATCCATTTATATGCCTTCCTTCTTTGTTCTTCATGTAATGTGCTTTTTCTTATGGCGATAGTGTTACCTATCGCCATAAGATGCGTTAGTATTTTTTTAATCTAACTGTTTATAGTGTTAACTTCGATGATTTTCTATTTTATATCATGTGGTTAAGCGGTGGTGAGTTGGTGAGGAGTGAAAAGTCGAATCTTCCCCTTTGTGATTTTTGCTCGTTCTGGATCTGCCCGGTCAGGCGATGTGGTGGGGGGATAAAAAGTTTTTTTAGGTTTTACTGTTCACACTGTTCACCTCTGGTTTTTTATTAATAATTTCATGATGATACAGGGTGAAGATACGGTGAAGGGTGAACAGTGGATTGTTCACCTTGTGGCAATGGCCAGAAAGGAAAAGACCGGCTGTTGCCGGTCTGAGTGAGGTTATGTTGCTACGGGTTCGTCGCATTTCGGTAGCCAGTCGCCGTAGCTTTCCTCTTTCAGCGACAGATTGGTTTGTATCCCCTGCTTAGTGTGCCGCTTCTCATAATTCAGGCCGTACTCTTTCAGCATTATGGGCAGCCCCAGCCCGAACATTTTCAGGCTGAGCACGTTTCTGTACCCGTTGGCCTCCATATAGGCCAGATACGCGTGATAGAGATACTTACGGTAATTACGCGGGACGATGCTGGCATTACCCATAAACATCCCGCTGGTCTGCGGCAGCATTTCCAGATAACCGCAAAAATCAAACGTCGGGTCAGCATCGCGCTTGATATTGAGTGCCTCGTCGGAGTTCTGCTGCAACTGGAGCAGCGCGCGCGCGGTCATCGGGTCGCTGAATTTCTGCATAAGCTGGCGCACGATAACAGCCAGCTCGCGCGCAATTTTATCCCTGAGCTGCGGGTCGCGTTCCTCCGGGGCAATCTGCTCCGGGAAATGAATAATCACCCGGCGACGTGACACGCCGCCGCTGCGGTCGGTAAAGCGCATCGGGTTGTTGTTCACGGCCAGAATTACCGCCGGAATATGTGTTGAATACGGGTTCTGGTATTTCGGGTCAACCGAGACCGCATCGCCGCCGGTGATGGCCTTCAGCCCTGCGCCGTCACCGCTCCATTTTTCCTGGTCCGGCAGACGTATCAGCGAGAAGCCAATCAGGGATGCACGCTTGCGCGGGTCTTCCAGCGTGTCGATGTCGGCCGACGTGGCGTTATCCTCTCCGGCGAGCAGGGTCGCAATTTCGGCCAGAATACTTTTGCCGCTCCCGCCGGGACCGGTGACTTCGAGAAAGAGCTGCCAGTCATAGCGGTTCGCCAGCACCATAAAAAGCGCAGCGAGTATCACGTCGCGCTTTTGTGGATTTTTACTGGCCGCCCGGTCAAGCCAGCGCCAGAAATTCGGCGCGTGGGTTTCCAGCGTTTCACCCTCAACAGGCGGGGTAAAATCCACGTCGCACAGCGTGCGCAGCCAGTACGATTTGCTGTGCGGGCTGAACAGGCCGGTTTGTGTATCGAGTACCCCGTTGCGAAAGCCAATCAGACGCCGTGCCGGTGCGGCCTGCTGCGGAATAATCAGTTTCAGGGTCTCCACCACCGAGGCAATTTTCCCGGATGAGAACGGGGCGCGCAGGCGCTGGAATAAGTCAGCCACATTCCGTGAAAAAGTGGCGGCCGGGATATTTTTCCAGATGCCGTTGTCATAGCGGGACAGGAGCTGTCCGTTCGCATCCACCGCCAGCGCTTCGCCGTAATGCTCATGCACCCGCAGAGCCTTGTCGCTGGCGCTCATGGCGGTAAACTCCGCCTCGCTCATGGTATCAAACGGGCTTTGCGCCGGTGGCCGGATGGCGTCATAAATGGCTTTCCGCGAGGCCTCTTCGCCGTGCTGCATAAACGCATCATTCCAGTCACCGAACACCGGCGGCAGGGCGACAACGCCCTCACAGGCGTCTGCGGCCGCAGCGGCTTTACTCTGACCATCGCCGCTCAGGTCACGGTCGGCGGCGAGGACAATCTGACAGGCCGGGTATTTCTGACGGACAAGGCTCGCCAGAGAAAGGAGGTTCACGGACGACAGCGCCACCATGACGGTTTCACCGGTCAGGTGATGCACGGTGAGCGCGGTTGCATAGCCCTCTGCAATCCACAGGCGTTTTCCTGCCTGTTTTTTCCCTTCGATGGTGTGGCACGCCCCTTTTACCGCCCCGCCTTTCAGGGTGCGTTTGAGACCGTCAGAACTGATAAGCTGAAGGTTAACCAGCGCGCCGGTATCGTCATACAGCGGGACAACCACATCCCCGGCGCGGAACGTCACGCCGCCGGTTTTATGCATGACCGACAGTACCGGACATTCCCGGTCGGGGAAGCCCTTGCGGGTCAGATAGGCGTTGCCACTGGCCGTGCGGGTTTTCTCCATCAGTCTGACAGCCAGCGAGACCGCCGCTTTACGGTCAGCTTCGGTTTCAGCCTCTGCTGTCGCAATCACTTCCTTGGCAACCGGCGGCAGGTTGCCGGTCACGGCGCTCACCTTTTGGGCTGCCTCTGATGGTTTTACACCGAACACCTTTTCGACCAGTTTCAGGCCATCCCCCGCGCCGCACTGATTACAGAGCCACGTCCCTCGCCCCTCTTTATCGTCAAAGCGGAAACGGTCAGAGCCGCCGCACACCGGACAGGCCTGATGCCGGTTTTTCATGACCTTCACACCCAGCGCTGGAAGAATGCGCGGCCAGTGGCCGCACGCCTGTTTTACGGTTTCCGTTACGTTCATTTTCATCGTTATTTTCTCCCTCAGTGCACAACAGGCGATTGCATGTGACGGGCGCAGAGTTCATCCATCACGGCCAGCCCGAGGAAGGACAGCGACGGCGCGGCTTTGAGTGGTCCGGCTTCCATTAAATCTTCCAGCAGTGCACAGGCAATCTGGCGGCCTTTTTCCTCGCCGTGCTGGCGCAGGTAGAAGCCCTCCAGCTCGGCGGCAATGGCGCTTTCCAGCGCGTCAAGGGTGAGGTGCGGATAGCGGTGCTGGCGTTCGCATACTGTCAGCCATGCACAGGCGACAGCGCGGCGATACAGCGCGGCGCGTAATACGGGGGGTAATGGCTTTTTCATACGTTGCCCTCCCCGGTCAGCCAGCGCTGATTGCAGCGCTCTACCACGCCGTCGAGCTGGGCGGTCATGAGGTAAATCACGGAAGTGAGCTGTGACTGCTGCGCAGGGTCACGACGAACGGTGGCGCAGTCCTGCACCTGCATCAGCTCATTGACGAGCTGGCCGACGTTGCGCATGTGCTCAAGGCATTCGAGGTCACGGGCGGTAATGGTGGTGTGTCTCATGCGCGCACCTCCGCAACCGGCAGGCGGCCAGCGAACGACAGAACGTAATCGCGAACGAGTGAAAGGCGTGCGGCGTGTTCATCACCGGCAACGGTGCGGAGCATACAGATACGGGGTTTACGGTCTGCGCGACGAACGGCGGCAAACACAAAGACAAACTGCGGGTGTGACGGGGTGAGGGTTGTAGCCATAGGGGCAACCTCCAATAAGTAGCGGTTATTGCCACCACCGGAGTTCCTACGCTCATGGGTGGTGACCCGGACGGGGGTAGGAATACCGGCCTTATTGGAAACCGGCCAGCCCGAAGGCTGCCCCGCCCGGACCACCATTATCTGACAGGGGCTAAGGTGTAAGCACCACAGCCCGAAAAATGGGTGTGCCTGAGCAACGACGTAAAAAAAGACGCATGGCGCGTCTGGTGTCGCCAATAAGTAACTCGGGTTCCTACGCCCGGCTGCCGATTTTGCGACAGCGGGAAAACTATACCTGGAAACGGCGACAGGAAGCAAGCCAGAAAAAGGGGTGGTTTGCTGAACGGTCATCATCATGCGTCACAGCCCCGGTTGCGTTCGGCAATGCGATCTGCCATCCATGCGGTGATTTCAGACTGCGCCCATGCCACGTTTTTACCGCCGAGGGAGATTTGTTTCGGGAAAGCCTCCCGGCTGATGAGGTCGTAAATAGTCGACCGCGACAGACCGCACAGATGCATCACTTCGGGCAGGCGGATAAAGCGCTCCTGAACGGCATCAGAAACCGGCATCAGTGGCGCGGCAGGGGCAGAAGACGGAGAAGAAAAAGCAGTGTGCATCGGGCTACCTCACAAAGTCCATACAGTGCCGGGCGTGTCCGTCCGGCTTCGGGTAGCTCTCTATTTTGTGAATATTTTCCTTCAGGGCAACAAGTCATTTTGCAGCGAAATGTCATATAACAAACCGTTAACAAGTGAATGGCAAACAGTGGCAATCGCTGGCAATCCTTGATAATTCTTTGGCAAATTCATGATTACTTTTACTTATGTATTTCTTTTTTTTAATCGTTAAAAAGTCTAAACAAGTGACTGGCTGAAAAAACAGGGGGTGAACAGTGGTGAACAGACGGTGAACAGTCACGCCCTCAACTGTTCACCCTTTATCTTACTGTATTACTTATATTTTTATTTAAAGTGAACAGTGGTGAATAGTTATAAGTAAAAAAACAAACGGTGAGTAAGGTTTTGCTAAGACTTTTCTCTGGCCAGCCGGGTTTTGAGTGCTGTTTGTGCCAGAACTGCCACAACTGCAATGAATCGAGATGTTGTGTGATGAAGGGCAGAATCATTTCATGTTGAATAAATGGAGAGCCTGAACATGAAACCCGAAACACTCATCACCGCCCTGCAAGATGTTGCCGCCAGGCAGTCCGCAGAGAACAGCCAGCACATCACCGACAAGCTGAGCACATTCACTGCTGCCAGAGACACGCACGCGGCCAGCATGCAGGTACTGAAAGAGATTGATACGTCCATTGTACGCTGTAAGCAGGAGCGGCAGACCGCCCTCAGTGAGAGTGCAGAAGCGGAGCAGGACTGGCGCAGCCGCTTTCGCACCCTGCGCGGCAGTCTTACCCCTGAAATGAAAGCTGAGCACAGCAGGCGTATCGCCAGCAGCGAGCTGGCCGACGAGTTCACCGGCCTGATTACGGAGCTGGAGACAGACCGGACACGCGCCATGCTGACTGCCTGCGCCACCGCCAATAAATACCTTTCAGCGCATGAAGATGCCTTTACCGCTTACGCCAGTGCGGAATGGGCTCAGGCTGTCAATGCGGTTCCCGTCGCCCTTATCCGCGCTTTCATGCTGCGCATTCGCGCCCTCGAAATGAAGGGAGAAAGCGCTCCTCAGTCCGTGGCCATCAGTGAGCTGCGCGATGCGCTGAGCCGTCAGGGCAGCCTGTATCACTTCGATATGAAGCAGGAGCCGGTGTTGTCCGTGACGGGCATGCACCGGCCGCAGATTACAGGCGTGGATACGGAGCTGTTACGCAGCCCTGCGAAGAGAATGATGCTTGCCAGAAAACTGGCTGAAAATGGCGAGACAGAAGCGGAGGGGTAAGCATGTTTCACTGTCCGTTCTGCAAAACCAGCGCGCATTCCCGCACCAGCCGGTATCTGTCCGATAACGTCAAACAGCGCTATCACCAGTGCATGAACATCGAGTGCTCGGCCACGTTCCGCACGCTTGAATCCATCGACGGGGTTATTCGTTCACCGGTGACAGAGCCGGTCATCCCGGCACCCGCACCGGCAGCCACCGTTAACCGTGCCGGTGCGTAAGCACGGCCAGTCATCAGGAGAAACATACGTGACAACACTGACACTACAGAAAGCCTTTGAGGCCTGTCAGGCAAACAAATCTGCCTGGCTGCAACGCAGGGATGAACTGACGCAGGCCGAACAGGCATACCGCGAACAGCTTGCCGGCAGCGGGCACAGCGGCCAGAGCCTGCAAACGCTGCGTGAGATTATTGACGTGAAAAAATGGGAAATTAATCAGGCTGCCGGTCGCTACATCCGCTCGCACGAGGAGGTGCAGCGCATCAGCATCCGCGACCGATTAAATGATTTTATGCAGGCGCACGGCGCGGAGCTGGCCGCCGCCCTTGCCCCTGAACTGATGAATTATTCCGGGCAACATCCCGCCATTCAGCGCTGCGCCATGCAGCACTCACTCGATTATCTGCGTGAGGCGCTACAGCTCTGGCTGTCAGCCGGTG
This sequence comes from Enterobacter sp. DSM 30060, assembly GCF_013375955.1. Classification (NCBI taxonomy): domain Bacteria; kingdom Pseudomonadati; phylum Pseudomonadota; class Gammaproteobacteria; order Enterobacterales; family Enterobacteriaceae; genus Enterobacter; species Enterobacter sp. DSM 30060. The sequence goes on along the minus strand of NZ_CP056118.1, from coordinate 542,505 downwards.
AAAAAATTAATTATTCGGCGCAGGATAATGACATTTTAACGGCCATCGGATTCAGGCCTGACGCGGCTTCGCGCGATGATAATCGTGAAAAATTCACGCCTGCACAGAACCTGAATTACACCCGCCGCCGTGCAGAACTGGCCGTGCAGTAGCCCGCTAAAAAAATCCCCGAAAATCCCGCCATTTTTATGTATAAAAGCCATGCATGCATAAGGTGCATGGTTTTGCATGCGTTTTAACGTCACTGAAACCCCAGCCAGCGCCAGCACTGGCGCGCCCTGAGGCCGGTCATGCACCTGCATTAAAAGCGCCCCCTTAAGCGGGCAGGCGGGGCGGGGAGAGCATTGCGCGCAATTGGCTATACCTTGCGTCATTGAGAATAGAATTCATATACTCTAAATACCCGCCATAGTTACCTTTGAACTTATTGACTATACGTTACACCATCAAAGAAGTTGTTCATTATATATTCTTCAATCATGCTTGCACCGATTAACCCGGATAATCCGAAAACATAGTTTAAAGTTTTAAGGTGGTCCAGAATGGTATGTAAAGTTAGTTCTTCATTGTCTAAGTCAAGATTTAAAGCATCATCAATCTTTTTTGTAATCATGCGCGGTAGCCCATATTCTTCTAATTGATAAACAATTGGAGGGAGAAATGCGTTTGAAGTTTTATAGATAAATGGAGATATGTCTGTGTTTCTATTTGGGATTAGCTCGTTAAGCAATACATTTACATCATTCAGTAATGAAGATAATTTGAATGTAAGATTTCTTTCTAATTCAAAGAGTTCATTTATCGTAATGTTGTGTTTTGAGAGTTTTCTTAATATTTCAGGGATGGTTAATTTCCAGTTATAACTTGCAATTTTAACATAAGAAACAAATTTATTATACTCAACTCCCCATCCGGCCGGTTTTAATTTAATTATTTTATATAAAAAATAATCCCAGCTTTCAGGGTTTTCAGAATTAAGGTAAGAAATGCTTAACCAATCGCTAGGATTCATTGATATATCCACAGCAATATCTCTGATTAGAAATGGATCATTAGATTTGAATGCACCTTCTGATTGTAATCTATTGAATGTTTCAAAGCCTAATAATGATTGCATTTCTTCTTTATAAGCTATGATGGCAGAAATTTGTTCTGGAGTTAGGTCGTTTTTAAACTCCGTCTCATCAATATCGCCGACAAGTGCATTGGGTATTGTAAGATCTAATTCGTTATCTTCTTCTTTTGGTGGCGGAGACAGTAAATATATCTTGCCTACGAAGTGTTTGAACATTCTTCCGCTTCTGCCAATGATATTTTTATACATGAAGTCTTTCAGATTGCGGTTTCCATTTTTTGATTGCCATATGATTACGTTTTCTGCTGCTGTATTAACTCCCTCGACAATTGAAGAAGTTGATATTAAGTTTTTTAATCCGTTATTTTCTTCAAATAGTTTTATTTGAATTTGGCTGATTGAACGATGTAGTTGTCCATTATGAATGCCCGTTCCCTTTTCAATAATATCTGCAAGCATCCATTTTTGAGAATAATTCAATCTCAACCAATCAGAGAATTCTTTCAATAACTTAACCTCGCTTTTTTTATGATTGTTGAGAATTGCTGCTGATATTTTATTGATGTTAGAATAAGTTCCAGCGTAAATTAAAGATTTTCCTGCTGTGTTTTCAAGGATATCTAAAAGAAATGAGGGTTTTTTTTGAGGATCCTCATTTATTTGTTTTGATAGGTCATGTTTTTCTAAAAATACTGTGCTGAAATCCAATTTCAAAAATTCCATTCCTTTTGTGAAAGGATTGCTTTTCAATGTGCTAATGTTTGGAGCTAAAAAATATCGTTGCTTTGCAATTTTTGTGAACTTCATTATTGCTTTCAATAAAGCAGGTGCTCTTTCCTTGTCATGATTCTCACTTGCTTTATAAAATTCATCAATGATTAATAAGTCTAACTCATTAATTTTATCTAAGTAGCTAATTGCTCTTTCTTGTGGGAATATAAATATATTCTTTTGAGAAATGCTAACGTCAGCAGTTGTAATTATTTTATATTCAGCAGCAAATTTTTTATGCAACCTTCTTCGGGTCTCGTCTGTAAGAGATATTGTAGGGACAATAATCAGAACATTAGTCGGTTTGTTTAATGATATAAAAGCATCAATAATGAAGCTTTTCCCAAAACTTGTTGGTGCGCTTACAGCTAAGCTTTCACCATTTAATAATCTTTTTAATATTAAGGATTGCTCTCTGTGTAAAGTGATTGGAGTGTTTAAACCAACGTCAACTTTGAATAAATCATAGATTAATCGTTCATTCCAATCTGCTGTTTCAGCCTGAATGTAAGGATACAACCCTGTGCATCTGATGAGATGATTAACTAAAGGCGTATAATGGATTTTATGTTTTTTATGATAATCTAAAAGAAGGATTAAACTATTCCTGGCTTCATCCTCCTTATCTGAGTTGATAAGGTCGTTTATTTCTTTGCATTTTGAAAATACATGCGCCACATGTTCGCCATCATTGTCAGTAGCACTGGTAATCTCATTGTTCATATTACTGTTCCTTGTGAAAACGAACTGTTTCAACAAACTTATTAATTATTTGTTCTTTCTTTGGAATAGGGAAAAGGATTAGGTGAAACTTTATCTTGTCATAATCATGGATGTTTTTTATTTTTATTTGGTGTTTTTTAAAAAAAGACTTAGCTCTTTCTTTATGGAGTTCTATAATTGATGACTTATATTCAGGGGAAAGAGACGAGGCGTTTTCTGTTATAGGGCATTCATGTAAAATGAAAATAGGGATATTGAGTATTGGCTTAATATTATCAATTGAGTTTTTAGATGACAAGGAATACATTATTTTAGATCTTAGTCCATCATTTTTTACCAAGCTAACTAGATCTTTAGTGTTTGTTATTATACTGTTTTCTTTCTTTATTTTATCTGTTGAAATGGAATTGTTAACTGATGTGATTATTGAATCGAATCGGTCATCTTCAATACTATTGTAAAACTTTGCTTCACCGAACCATAACGTAAAGTTGTTGTCATCTTCTATAACAATATGTACGCTGTCTGCACCCTTGGCATTATCTTGAGTGTTCTGTTTATAAAATATTTTAGGTACAACAGGTAGCGCTTTAAAGTGGTGTTTCATAATGCCATATAAAAAAATCTCAGCGAGCTCGCTTCCTTTGCTAATATCTTTTTCACTATCTGTAAGTCTAAGGTTCTGTGCTGCTTTAGCTAGAGATGTGCTAGGGCCACCTATATATGCTTCCCTTTCCTGATTCGATAGAGCGGTTTCTAATATATTATCCCATATAAATCGGTGGAATTTTTGATGACGCCACTTGCCGTCTTCAAAATCATTTATCATAGAAATAAGTTTGTTATTTTTATTGATTGTATTAATGCTATCATTAAAGAGTGTCGATAGGCTTTGGTCTATAAGAATATCAAAATCCATTATATTCCTCATTATTCCGTTACTACTAGGCGTGGACTTATGAGTAACCCCTCATCCTAGCGACTTATTCGATATGTAAGCAAAGATAGTATTTCTTTATGATAAAAAAAACTGTAAATAAAAACATGTGTATTTATACATGTTTTTCTGGAGGCTTAAATTTTATCGTTGAACTAGTTCTCCCCACCAATTCATTAAAGCAATACGTTTTTCTAGATAGGTAGAGCGGTTATAAGCCCTCCTAACTTCATTTTTATCGCAATGCGCTAATGCTGACTCAATTACATCAGCATTAAATCCATGTTCATTGAGTGCTGTACTGGCAATTGAGCGTAAACCATGAGCCACCAACTTTCCACCATATCCAATTCTCTTAAGTGCTGCATTGGCAGTTTGGCTATTCATTGGACGCTTAGGATCGTTGCGACTTGGAAAAACGTATTCGCGATGCTCACTTATAGGTTTCATGATCTCTATGATTCCTAGTGCCTGCGGTGATAAAGGAACAATGTGTTCACGCTTAGCCTTCATTCGTTCGGCGGGAATCGTCCAGAGTTTGGCATCGAGATCGATCTCGACCCACCGAGCACCAGAAGCCTCAGAAGGGCGCACTAGGGTCAGAAGCTGCCACTCAATAAGACAACGAGTCGTAACAGACAGGTTTGACATGACCAGAGAACGCATCAGCTTAGGTAATTCTTCTGGTCGTAGCGTGGGCATATTCTGCTTTTTGGGTTTCTCAAATGCCATTCCAACACCTGATGCCGGGTTAGCATCAATCAGGCCGGTGTTGACTGCGTAAATCATTATTTCGTTAATGCGCTGGACCAAGCGACGAACAGTCTCTAATGCGCCGCGTGCTTTGATCGGTTCCAATGCTTCAACTATCGTTCTGGCCTTAATCTCCTGAACGGGTATCGCACCGATTGCCGGGAACACGTCTTTATCCAAAGAACGCCAAATATCCTTTGCATAATCCTTTGTGACACTTTTGCTTTTAATCTGGAACCAGTTAGCAGCCACTGTTGAGAAAATGCTGTCTAACTCAATCTGGCGTTGTTCTGACGCTTGTTCCTGTTGCTGTTGTGGATCCATGCCTTGCGCGAGCGTGGTTAAGTGCTGGTCGCGTATCTGACGAGCTGCTGCGAGTGTAAGGGCAGGGTATGAGCCGAGACTCAAATTTGTGCGGCTGCTGCTTCCCGGTCGTTGATAACGGAAGCGCCAGAGTTTTTTACCGGAGGTTTTGACGAGCAAGAACAGGCCATCACCATCATGCAGAGTGAAGTCTTTTTCGCGGGGTTTCGCTTTCAGGATTTCGTTGTTAGTGAGGGGGCGTGTAATGCGCGCCATGTCTGGATCCCTTCCATAATTGGTACACGTTTAATGGACCACAGTATAGCGTGTACCTAAACGTGTACCAATTTTATCTGGATTTAGCCGGATGTTCTCGGACAACAACAGACACAAAAAAGCCCGCAGAGCTTGTGCCATGCGGGCTTTCTGTACTTCACCGGACGTATCCGGATCATGATTTGGTGGAGCTGGCGGGAGTTGAACCCGCGTCCGAAATTTCTACATCCTCGGTACTACATGCTTAGTTTGTCTTTACATTCGCACGCCAGCTGCGGACAAACACGCCACTAACGAACTAGCCTGATTAGTTTTAACGCTTCAACCCCAGGCAGGGTTTCCACGCGATCTCTTTTGGGTTTGACCTCTCTTTGATCCCCGTCTTAAGAGCGGAAGCTAGGGAGAGAGGGCTCTTAGCAGGTTATTAAGCTGCTAAAGCGTAGTTTTCGTCGTTTGCGACTATTTTTTTGCGGCTTTTAACGAGGCAAACCGCCCCTCGGCATGCACCTTGGGTTTCGCAAATCCCGTCGAATCCAGAATCAGCCCCAATAGTGTTGAAATCAGTATACCAGATTTCACTTCCTCGATACCAGCCCGAAACGCTAACTTATTGAATAGTACAATAAGCGCGCAGAATCAACGTCCTGCGTTTTTCATGATACGTGCTTTGTCGAGCTGCCACTCGCGTGCTTTCAGGTCAGTACGCTTGTCGTGCTGTTTCTTACCTTTCGCCACGCCGATTTTCACTTTGCACCAGGCGTTTTTCCAGTACAAAGAGAGCGCAACCACGGTGAAGCCTTCGCGGTTGATGCGTCCGTAGAGGGATTCCAGCTCGCGCTTGTTCAGCAGCAGCTTACGGGTGCGGGTTGGATCGCAGACGTAATGTGAAGAGGCGACGGTCAGCGGCGTAAAGTTCGCGCCGAACAGGAAGGCCTCACCGTCTTTCAGGATCACGTAGCTGTCGCCGATGTTGGCTTTCCCGGCACGCAGCGATTTTACTTCCCAGCCCTGCAACGCAAGGCCGGCCTCGAATTCTTCTTCGATGAAATACTCGTGGCGAGCACGCTTGTTGAGCGCAATGGTCGCCGAACCAGGTTTATGTGCTTTTTTCTTCGTCATAAGTGTCGTAAAGCCGTCGGTAATCTGATTTTAAAAAGTCACCTCATTGCGTCCTGTGAGGTCTAACGCGCTATCTTAGCACGAGATAAGGCTTAGCGTTTTTTTAACAGGTGATAAATGTTATTATTTGTCTGTTGTGTGACCATGGAAAATGCTATGCCTCAGATTAGCCGTACTGCGCTTGTTCCCTACAGCGCGGAACAAATGTATCAGTTAGTGAACGACGTTCAGTCGTATCCGGAATTTATTCCAGGATGCACGGGTAGCCGGGTGCTGGAATCTGGCCCGACGCAGATGACTGCGGCCGTGGATGTCTCCAAAGCGGGGATCAGCAAAACGTTCACCACGCGCAATACCCTGACGAGCAATCAGAGTATTTTGATGCATCTGGTGGATGGTCCGTTTAAAAAACTGATGGGAGGGTGGAAGTTTACGCCACTGAGCGCTGACGCCTGCCGCATTGAGTTTCATCTGGATTTTGAATTTACCAATAAGCTGATCGAACTGGCGTTTGGCCGAATATTTAAAGAGCTGGCCTCGAATATGGTTCAGGCGTTCACCACGCGCGCCAAAGAGGTTTACAGTGTCGCATAAGATTGCTGTTGAGGTGGTGTATGCGCTGCCGGAGAAGCAGTATTTGCAGCGCGTGACGCTTGAAGAGGGCGCCACCGTTGAGGCGGCTATCCGGGCCTCCGGCATCCTTGAACTTCGCCGTGATATTGACCTGGCGAAGAATAAAGTCGGCATTTATAGCCGTCCGGTTAAGCTCGGTGATGTGCTGAAAGAGGGCGACAGGGTTGAAATCTATCGTCCGCTGATTGCCGACCCGAAAGAGTTGCGCCGTCAGCGAGCAGAGAAATCCGGTAAGTAGCCAAATAAACATACACAAAAAAGGTGCTCATTGAGCACCTTTTTGCGTTGCTGACGCCTGATTATTTGGTCAGGGCAGGCTTGTTGTCGATGTTGGTCAGCACACCGGCACTGCTGAAGGTCAGCGTCAGGGTTTGCTGGGTCACATCTTCATGACCAGGCTGCTGGCGGAATACATAGAACCAGGTGTTTGTGCCGAACGGATCGGACATCATCGGGGTTCCCAGGGCATAAGCGACCTGCTGTTGTGTCATACCTACGCGGATTTTGGACACATCGTTAGGAGTAAGGTAGTTCCCCTGGTTGATGTCAGGACGGTAAACCACTTTCTCCAGAGTGGAACAGCCTGCGGTCAACATCAGAAGAACCGCTGCGGCAGCGGTCAGCGTTTTACAGCGCATAGTGATTTGATTCCTTTTCGGGCCCGAGCAGTACGCGGCTCATATGTAATATGCCGATGATAATAGACCTTGCCCCACTTTGAAACTGGTCTGGCGGCGTTTTTGTTGTTCTGTATGACCCTGAGATCCCGAAAAAGTTTATGCCGCCAGCAGTTCTTTCGCATTCGCGAGCGTATTACGGGTGACTTCACTGCCCCCCAGCAGGCGTGCCAGCTCCTGCAAGCGTGAGCGTTTATCCAGCGGTTTCATGTGCGTTTCCGTCATTTCGCCATCGGTTTCCTTGCTAACGATAAAGTGGTGATGACCACAGCCGGCGACCTGCGGCAGGTGAGTCACACACATAACCTGCGTCGATTCACCCAACTGACGCAGCAGTTTGCCGACAACGGCCGCGGTCGGGCCGCTGATACCCACATCCACTTCATCGAAAATCAACGCCGGGGTTTCCATTTTACGGGCGGTAATCACCTGAATGGCCAGGGCGATACGCGACAGTTCACCGCCAGAAGCCACTTTCGAAATCGCCTGTAAAGGCTGGCCCGGGTTGGTGGTGACGCGGAATTCTACGCGGTCTGCGCCTTCCGCCGTCAGGTGATGCTCTTCAAAGCGAACATCAATAGTGAACACCCCATGCGGCATCGCCAGCGTATGCATGCTGTCGGTAATATGCTGGCTAAGCTCCAGAGCATAGTGCTGTCGCACGTCGTGCAGCCGTTTCGCCGTTTCCAGCGCCTGCTGATGATGCAGATTAACCGCCAGAGACAAGGTTTCGAGGGAATCGGCCTGATCGTCCAGCTGCTGCTGTTCCTCCAGCAGAGACTGATAGTAATTCGGCAGCTCTTCCGGGGTAACGTGATGCTTACGCGCCAGTGAAATCTGACGGGAGATGCGTTGCTCAAGCTCGAACAGACGGTTCGGGTCGAGATCCAGACGTTCACAGTAGTGGCGCAGCTCATCCCCGGCTTCTGAAATCTGAATTGCGGCCTCTTCCAGCATTTCCAGTACGCCAGAAAGCTTATTGTCCATGCCGGTCAGTTCGGTCACAAGCTGACGCACGGTATACAGTTGGCTCTGCAAATTCACGTCTTCGCCATCCGCCAGCATGTTCAGGGCATTCTGACTGATGGAAAGCAGCTGACCGCTGTTGGCCAGACGCTTGTACTCCTCGTCGATTTGCTCAAATTCACCCGCCTGAGGGTTAAATTCGTTCAGCTCTTTCAACTGATATTCCAGCAGCTCGGCGCGCGCGGTACGCTCCTGGCTTTGCTGTTGATGCTGCGCAAGTTCGCGGCAGCTTTGATGCCACTGACGATAGTGCTCCGCCATGAGTTGAGTAAGCGCGTACTCACCCGCGTAGCCATCGAGCAGGGCTTTCTGCTGTTCGGGTTTGATTAGCTGCTGGTGCGCGTGCTGACCATGGATCTGGATGAGCAGCTGGCCCAGCTCGCGAAGCTGGGAAAGGGGAACCGCTGTACCATTGATAAAACCGCGGGAGCGGCCGTCACTGCTGATAACGCGACGAAGTAAACACTCACGTCCATCTTCCAGCTGGTTCGCTTCCAGCCAGCGCAGGGCGGCAGGCGTGTCTTTTAACGAGAAGCGGGCGCAGAGATCGGCACGGGCCGCACCTGTGCGCACCATATCACCCTCTGCACGACCCCCGAGGCACAAGCCGAGGGCATCAATGGCAATGGATTTACCTGCACCGGTTTCACCGGTAATCGCCGTCATTCCGCTATGGAAGTCGATCTCAAGCTCACGAACAATGGCAAAGTTGCTGATGGTCAGTTGTGCCAGCATAATTGTTTTCCTGTATGAAAAACCATAACTGTGTTTGCATACAGTATAAACTGGTTTTATATACAGTAAAGCGCTGGATGTAAAATCAGAACAATTTTTTTGACCAGCCGAGTTTTGAGCTTAATGTATTGAAATAACTGTAATCTTTTGGATGGATAAGGTTCAGGTGATAATCGCAGCGGCGAATGAGGACATCTTCTCCTTCCTGAATGGGAAGCGCAATCTGGCTGTCGCAGCTGATCTCCAGGTCGCTGCGGCGATGTGAAAAACGCAGGCGGATGGTGCTGTCGCCGTTGATCACCAGCGGACGCGCCGAGAGCGTATGCGGGAACATCGGCACCAGGGTGATCGCATCCAGCGATGGCGTCAGGATTGGGCCTCCGGCTGAAAGCGAGTAGGCAGTTGACCCCGTCGGGGTTGAAATAATCAGCCCGTCAGAGCGCTGCGAGAAAGCGAAGATTTCGTCGATATAGACTTCGAACTCGATCATGTGCGCCACTTTACCAGGGTGGAGAACCACCTCGTTAATAGCGGTGCTGATGCGCTTCTGGCAATCCTGCTGGCAGACCTGGGCTTCAAGTAAAAACCGTTTTTCACTGATATAGTGACCTTCCAGCACGTCCGCCAGCTGCTGTTGCGCATTGTCCGGGTCGAGGTCGGTCAGGAAACCAAGATTGCCACGGTTAATACCAATAACCTTAATATCATAGCGAGCCAGCGTTCGCGCCGCGCCCAGCATATTGCCGTCGCCGCCGACCACCACGGCGAGATCCGCCTGCTGGCCAATTTCCGCCAGCGTGCCGGTTCTGACGCTTTTAAGCTGCAACTCCTGGGCGATCTGCTGCTCGACCATCACTTCATAGCCTTTACCACACAGCCAGCGATACAACATTTCATGTGTCGTCAATGCGGTAGGGTGACGCGGATGGCCGACGATCCCAATACACCTGAAATGATTATTCATTTTCTGGAGGTCCTTGTGCCTGATGAATGATGACAATCTGCCTTGTTCCCTTGAATCCAGGAAACTGATCCCCATAATAAGCGAAGTTAGCGAGATGAATGCAGAAAAACGCGGAGAAATTCATGAGTAGTAAAGAACAGAAAACGCCTGAGGGGCAAGCCCCTGAAGAAATTATCACGGAACAGCACGATGAAGTTGAGGCAGTAGAGCCAGACACGTCTGCTGAGCAGGTGGACCCGCGCGATGAAAAAATTGCCAATCTGGAAGCTCAGTTGGTAGAAGCGCAGAATCGCGAACGCGATGGCGTACTGCGTATCAAAGCGGAAATGGAAAACCTGCGCCGTCGTACCGAGCTGGACGTTGAAAAGGCGCACAAATTTGCGCTGGAGAAATTTGTCAACGAACTGCTTCCGGTGATCGACAGCCTGGATCGCGCGCTGGAAGTGGCGGATAAAGCTAATCCGGATAACGCGGCGATGATTGAAGGCATCGAGCTGACGCTGAAATCCATGCTGGATGTGGTGCGTAAGTTCGGTGTTGAAGTGATTGCCGATACGGATGTACCGCTGGATCCAAACGTTCACCAGGCCATTGCGATGGTGGAATCCGAAGACGTTGCCGCGGGTAACGTGCTGGGCGTGATGCAGAAAGGGTATACCCTGAACGGTCGTACTATTCGCGCTGCGATGGTGACCGTGGCGAAAGCGAAAGCGTAATTTGCCGACCCGTAGTGCCGGGTGGCGGCTTCGCCTTACCCGGCCTACAACATTACTCGGCGATACTTTCGCGTAAAGGTTTAACGGGCAGGACCTTCACCTGCTTAATCATGTTGTCCTGAACGTCTAGAATATCAATATCATACTGCTCAATGCGCACGCGCGTGCCTGCCGCCGGGATCTCTTCCAGCGCTTCCAGGATCATTCCGTTCATCGTCCGCGCTTCGTCTTCCGGCAAATGCCAGTTAAACGCTTTATTGATTTCACGAATGTTGGCGCTGCCGTCGATAAGCACTGACCCGTCGTTTTGCGGGGTGACTTCTTCTGCAAGGGAAGGCGACATTGACGTGGTAAAGTCCCCGACAATCTCTTCCAGAATATCTTCGACCGTCACCAGCCCCTGTATGTCGCCGTATTCATCCACCACCAGACCGACTTTCTTCTTGTTTCGCTGGAACTTCACCAGCTGCGTGCTGAGTGGGGTGCCTTCCGGCACGTAGTAAATTTCGTCGGCGGCGCGCAGCATCACCTCTTTGGTGAACTCGTTTTTCTCAGTCATCAGACGATAGGCCTCGCGCACACGCAGCATGCTGATGGCATCGTCGAGAGAATCGCGATAGAGGACGATACGCCCGTGCGGGGAGTGCGTCAGCTGGCGGACAATGGCCTTCCAGTCGTCGTTAATATCAATCCCGACGATTTCATTGCGCGGCACCATAATGTCGTCAACGCTGACCTTTTCCAGATCCAGCACCGACAGGAGCATGTCCTGATTGCGACGGGAGATCTGCGAGCGGGATTCGTTCACGATGGTACGCAGTTCGTCTTTGCTGAGCGCGCTACTGATGGTGACGTCTGCCTTTATACCAACCATGCGCATCAGCACCCGTGTCACCATATTCAGCAGCCAGACCAGCGGCATCATCAGAATAAGCAGCGGTGCTAACAGGAAGCTGCTCGGGTAGGCGACTTTTTCCGGGTAAAGCGCCGCGATGGTTTTGGGTAGCACTTCCGCAAACACCAGTACCACAAACGTGAGCACACCTGTGGCAATCGCCACGCCTGCATTGCCGTACAGACGCATCCCGACGATAGTGCCCAGTGCAGAGGCGAGAATATTGACCAGGTTGTTACCTATAAGCACCAGGCTAATCAGCCGGTCCGGCTTACGCAGAAGCTTTTCGACACGACGCGCGGCACGGTTACCCTGCTTGGCGCGATGACGTAACCGGTAGCGGTTCAGCGTCATCATGCCGGTTTCAGAGCCAGAGAAATAAGCGGAGATGACCACCATGATGACCAGAATGACGATCAGCGTGGTGGTAGAGATGTGTTCCAGGGGGAACTCCTTTTGTTACTTAGCCAGCAAATTGCTGTATGAAGCGGCTACCAAAATAGGCAAGCGTGAGAATGCCCGCACCCGCAACGTTGAACCAGACCACGCGACGACCGCGCCAGCCTTCATGATAATGGCCCCATAACAGGACAATATAGACAAACCACGCGATGATGGAGAGGACCGCTTTATCGATATTCTCCACGCTGAACAGGTTCTTCATATAAAACAAGCCCGTGCACAGCGTCAGTGTCAGCAAAACCACGCCGACCTGGGTGATATGGAACATCTTACGCTCAATCACCATCAGCGGCGGCATTTCATGGTTAAACGCCAGCTTTTTATTTTTCAGCTGGTAGTCGATCCAGGCGAGCTGCATGGCGTAAAGGGCGGCGATGATCAGCGTCGCGTAGGAGAATAGAGACAGGCCGATATGCACCAGCATCCCCGGCGTGGCTTCCAGATGGGTAATAAACTCATTGGGCATGAACGTGGCTAACGCCAGGTTGATCAGCGCAAAGGCGTAGACTATCGGCAGCAGCAGCCAGCCACGATTTTTAGACGCGACAATGGTCATGACCGTACAGATCATCAGGCTGACCAGCGAGCCGACGTTCAGCACGCTCAGATTTTGCACGCTGCCGTCGCCGGGAATGATGCGTGATTCCAGCGCAAACGCATGGCTAATCAGTGCGATCACTGCCGAAAGAATAGCCATGCGCCGCCAGCCGCTGTTTTTTTGCAGCAGGCCAGGAATGATCAGCGCGAGGCTGACAGAGTAGGCAACAAGGGCGATCAGTGCGAAAACAGGCATATAGGCGTCGACAGTTGTCTTAATAAGAAAGAGAAGCAGTATAACGTTACGTGACGCCTGCTCCAACCGTTGCATAACAACAAAGGCGCCTTCATGTTATACTCCGGCAAAATTCTGTGTATGTGTCGCCCAGGCGACCTAACGTTTCTACCCCAGGCGAGAGACAATGTTTGATAATTTAACCGATCGTTTGTCGCGCACGCTGCGCAACATCAGCGGCCGTGGACGCCTCACCGAAGAGAACATCAAGGAAACGCTGCGCGAAGTGCGCATGGCGCTGCTGGAAGCAGACGTTGCGTTGCCGGTCGTGCGTGATTTTATCAACCGCGTGAAAGAGAAAGCGGTTGGTCATGAAGTTAACAAGAGCCTGACTCCGGGTCAGGAGTTCGTCAAAATCGTCCGTAACGAGCTGGTTTCGGCGATGGGCGAAGAGAATCAGGTGCTTAACCTGGCGGCTCAGCCACCGGCCGTCGTGCTGATGGCGGGTCTGCAAGGTGCGGGTAAAACCACCAGCGTCGGTAAGCTGGGGAAATTCCTGCGCGAAAAGCACAAGAAAAAAGTGCTGGTGGTTTCGGCGGACGTGTATCGCCCGGCGGCGATCAAACAGCTGGAAACGCTGGCCGAGCAGGTTGGCGTAGACTTCTTCCCGTCCGACGTGGCGCAGAAGCCTGTTGACATCGTTAACGCGGCGCTGAAAGAGGCGAAGCTGAAATTCTACGACGTGCTGCTGGTGGATACCGCCGGTCGACTGCACGTTGACGAAGCGATGATGGACGAAATCAAGCAGGTTCATGCTTCTATCAATCCGGTAGAGACCCTGTTTGTTGTCGACGCCATGACCGGTCAGGATGCGGCGAACACCGCGAAAGCGTTTAACGAAGCCCTGCCGTTAACCGGCGTGGTGCTGACCAAAGTCGACGGCGACGCTCGCGGCGGTGCGGCGCTGTCTATTCGTCATATCACCGGTAAGCCAATTAAGTTCCTCGGCGTGGGCGAGAAAACCGAAGCGCTGGAGCCGTTCCACCCGGATCGTATTGCCTCCCGTATCCTCGGCATGGGCGACGTGCTGTCGCTGATCGAAGATATCGAAAGCAAGGTTGACCGCGCGCAGGCTGAAAAACTCGCCAGCAAGCTGAAAAAAGGTGACGGTTTCGATCTGACCGACTTCCTTGAGCAACTGCGTCAGATGAAAAACATGGGCGGTATGGCAAGCCTGATGGGTAAACTGCCGGGTATGGGGCAGATCCCGGACAACGTCAAATCCCAGATGGATGACAAAGTGCTGGTGCGTATGGAGGCAATCATCAACTCGATGACGCTGAAAGAGCGCGCGAAGCCAGAAATCATCAAAGGTTCCCGCAAGCGCCGTATCGCAGCCGGTTGCGGCATGCAGGTCCAGGACGTTAACCGCCTTCTGAAACAGTTCGACGACATGCAGCGCATGATGAAGAAAATGAAGAAAGGCGGCATGGCGAAGATGATGCGCGGCATGAAAGGCATGATGCCGCCCGGTTTTCCTGGGCGATAATCGCTTTTGAGATTGCTTTTTGCCCGAAAATGAGTAAAATTTTCGGGCTTTTAATATGACACCCGGGCTCCGTTCCTCGATGGGGCCCGGTTGTTTTATTCACACAAGAGGATGTTATGGTAACTATTCGTTTAGCACGTCACGGCGCTAAAAAGCGTCCGTTCTACCAGGTTGTTGTGACTGACAGCCGTAATGCACGTAACGGTCGCTTCATTGAGCGCGTTGGTTTCTTCAACCCACTGGCCTCTGGCGCAGAAGAAGAAACTCGTCTGGATCTGGATCGTATCGCTCACTGGGTTGGCCAGGGCGCTACTGTTTCCGATCGCGTTGCTACGCTGATCAAAGCAGCAAACAAAGCAGCTTAATCTGTCACGGTGGTCATGATGAGCAATAAAGCACCTGTTGAACCGATCGTATTGGGAAAAATGGGTTCTTGCTACGGTATCCGTGGTTGGCTCAGAGTGTTTTCCTCCACTGAAGACGCTGATAGCATTTTTGATTACCAGCCCTGGTTTATCCAGAAAGCCGGTAAGTGGGAAGAGGTCGAGCTGGAAAGCTGGCGTCACCACAATCAGGACATCATCATCAAGCTGAAAGGCATTGACGATCGAGATGCCGCGAATGCGCTGACTAATTGTGAAATTGTCGTGGATTCGTCGCAGTTGCCGCAACTGGAAGAGGGTGACTACTACTGGAAAGACCTTATGGGTTGCCAGGTAGTGACCACTGAAGGCTACAGCCTGGGGAAAGTCATCGACATGATGGAAACCGGGTCAAATGACGTTCTCGTCATTAAGGCAAACCTGAAAGATGCATTTGGCATCAAGGAGCGGTTGGTCCCGTTCCTCGATGGACAGGTTATCAAGAAAGTCGATCTCACTACTCAATCCATTGAAGTAGATTGGGATCCTGGTTTTTAAATTCTCCGGATAAACGGTAAAAGACGGCGCTATGTGGATTGGCATAATTAGCCTGTTTCCTGAAATGTTCCGCGCGATTACCGATTACGGGGTAACTGGCCGGGCAGTAAAGAATGGCCTGCTGAGCATCCAGAGCTGGAGTCCTCGTGACTTCACGCATGACCGGCACCGTACCGTGGACGATCGTCCTTACGGCGGCGGACCGGGGATGTTGATGATGGTGCAACCCTTACGGGACGCCATTCACACAGCAAAAGCCGCGGCAGGTGAAGGCGCGAAGGTGATTTATCTGTCACCTCAGGGACGCAAGCTTGATCAAGCGGGCGTGAGCGAACTGGCGACGAATCAAAAGCTGATTCTGGTCTGTGGTCGCTACGAAGGGATAGATGAGCGCGTAATTCAAACCGAGATTGACGAAGAATGGTCTATCGGCGATTACGTTCTCAGCGGTGGTGAGCTACCAGCAATGACGCTGATTGACTCCGTCGCCCGGTTTATTCCGGGGGTTCTGGGCCATGAAGCTTCGGCAACGGAAGATTCCTTTGCCGATGGATTGCTGGACTGTCCACACTATACTCGTCCTGAAGTGTTAGAAGGGATGGAAGTCCCGGCAGTGTTACTGTCTGGAAACCATGCCGAGATACGTCGCTGGCGTTTGAAGCAGTCGCTGGGCCGGACCTGGCTTAGAAGACCTGAACTTCTGGAAAACCTGGCTCTGACTGAAGAGCAAGCAAAGTTGCTGGCCGAGTTCAAAACCGAACACGCGCACCAGCAGCATGAACATGATGGGAAAGCGTAATACGCTCCCGAATATCAGTTTACCCAGGATAAGAGATTAAATTATGAGCAACATTATTAAGCAACTTGAACAAGAGCAGATGAAGCAGGACGTACCTTCCTTCCGTCCAGGTGACACCGTGGAAGTGAAAGTATGGGTTGTTGAAGGTTCCAAAAAACGTCTGCAGGCATTCGAGGGCGTGGTTATCGCTATTCGTAACCGCGGTCTGCACTCTGCATTCACTGTTCGTAAAATTTCCAACGGCGAAGGCGTTGAGCGTGTCTTCCAGACTCACTCTCCGGTAGTTGACAGCATTGCTGTTAAACGTCGTGGTGCTGTACGTAAAGCTAAACTGTACTACCTGCGTGAGCGTACTGGTAAGTCTGCTCGTATTAAAGAGCGTCTGAACTAAGATTCGCTTAAGCGACATCCTGTCAGAAAGGGCTGGCCGAAAGGCTGGCCCTTTTTTTATCTCATCGCAACTCTCGCGTTAACCCTTCCGTCATAAATCATTTACAATGTTCGCTTCTTGGGTGGAGGGTAAGTGGATAACGTACTGCATCAGCATAGCTGGAAACGCGCAGCGGCATTGACCGCGCTGTTTGCGATCCTGCTGATCGTCGTGGCGCCGCTGATCTCCGTCTCGCTGCAAAAAGATCCCATGAGCGCCATGCCGGGCATGCACCATGACATGAGCATGATGTCGATGGACGAGCATCATGGGGATATGCCGCATTCCATGCCAGTTGACCATGCGGAAGCCTGCGGCTACTGCGTGCTGTTAGCGCATGTGCCGGGCGTGATGCTGGCGCTTATCGTTCTGCTCAGCGTGGTGTTGCAGCGGCTGCGCATGAAGCCGCCTCGTCAGGCGGTCAGCCACTGGCACTTTTTCCCCTGGCTTTACCCCGATACCCGCGCGCCGCCGCGTCGGTCTGCTTTCTCCCTTTAAAACAAAATCACTCACTTTTTGCCTTAAAAAGGAAAAGTATGACTACCTGCACTCCGCGCGCGGCATGGGGAAACCTGCTGCGTCGCCTCCATTACTATATCGGGCTGTTTGTTGGTCCGTTTATTTTCTTCGCAGCGCTGACCGGTACGCTGTATGTCGCCACGCCGCAGCTTGAAAATGCGCTGTACCATCATGCACTCCACACGGATGCCGTGGGTGAGGCGCAGCCTCTTGCTGCACAAATTGCCGCGGCCGAAAAGGCCGTAGAATCAGACCTGCGTCTGCATGCCGTTCGTCCGGGGCTGGAAGAGGGCGAAACGACCCGCGTGATGTTTGCCGACCCGGCGCTGGGTCCCTCCGAGCATCGGGCTATTTTTATTGATCCCGCCAGCCTTGAGGTTCGAGGGGATATGACTGTGTACGGCACCAGCGGGATTTTACCGCTGCGTCAGACTATCGATTATCTGCATACCTCGCTGATGCTGGGCAACCTCGGGCGCCTCTATAGCGAGTTAGCCGCCTCGTGGATGTGGGTTGCTGCCCTGGGCGGGATCGCGCTGTGGTTCTATACCCGACCGAAGCGCCGTATTAACAATCGTTTCCAGAATCGTCGTCGCCTGCATGTGATCTTAGGCTGGACCTTACTGGCGGGAATGCTGCTGTTCTCAGTCACCGGGTTAACCTGGTCACAATGGGCCGGTGGCAACGTCGATAAGCTGCGTGCAGAGATGAACTGGCTGACGCCGCAGGTAAACACCACCCTTTCCGGTGCGCCGGAAATCATGGATGAACACGCCGAACATCGTGGTCATCAAGGCGGAATGTCGATGCCTGAAATGCCTGTTGTACTGTCGCTTTTTGACAGCGTATTGCAGGCCGCCCGCCAGTCAGGAATTGATGCGAACAACGTTGAGATCCGTCCGGCAAGCAGGGTCGACCAGGCCTGGACGGTGACGGAAATCGATCGCCGCTGGCCGACGCAGGTTGATGCCGTTGCCGTGGACCCCCACTCTCTGAAGGTGCTGGACAGGACTCGCTTTGGGGATTTCCCGCTGATGGCTAAACTCACCCGCTGGGGCGTGGATTTCCATATGGGGATCCTGTTTGGTCTGGCAAATCAGCTGCTGCTCATCGCGTTTGGCGTTGCGCTGTGCGTGCTGATTATCTGGGGATACCGGATGTGGTGGATGCGTCGTCCTGCGATGTCAGCCGCGAACCCGGTACAGACGCTCTGTCAAAGCTGGCTGGCATTGCCGCTGTGGGGAAGGGGAGTGACGTTCATGATAAGCCTCCTGCTGGGGCTGGCGTTGCCGGTAATGGGCGTCAGTCTGGCGGTATTTATCGTGATTGACTGGCTGCGCTGGCGAGCGGCTTCAGGCGTGTCGCTCGCCGGCACATCCGCTAAATAGCCTTAAGGCGTGCTGATAACTACCGCAACACGGCGGTTTTCAGCGCGCCCTTGCGCAGTACGGTTGCTGCTGAGAGGGTATTTTTTGCCTAAACCCCGCGTAGTGAGGTTGCTGCGCGGGATGTTCGCGCCCTTCGCCCAGGCATCCGCTACAACATTGGCACGTTTTAACGAAAGCGCTTCGTTGTAGCTCTCTTCGCCATAGTTATCCGTATGGCCGTCCATCCGGGCGTGATTCAGACCGATTGCCGCCAGACGTGAGGCCATAGTCTGGATCTGCGTTTCACTTTCCGGACGCAGTCTGGCGTCATTTTTATCAAACAGGATCTTATCCGACAGGCCCAGGGACCAGTCGCCATTCAGTTCGTTAAAGCCGTAGGACTTCATGACCGCGATTTGCTCTGGTGTGAATTTACCCTCCGGCGTCTGGCACCCGGACATAACCAGAGATGCCAGTAACAACGGCGCGAAGTATCGCTTCAACATATCGTCTTCCTTTCAGGGTATTGTTTTCGAACGCTGGTTTTTGACCAGGTACATATTGCGATCGGCTTGCTCCAGTAATGCCTCGACGGAGGCATTTTCCCACGCCAGAGCAAAGCCAATGCTGAGTGACATTGATGCTGTGTGTCCGTTATGCAGATCAAACGGACGGATAAATTGCTGCGACAGCGCAGCGCAAATATATTCGACCTCACGCGCGGTGTGGACGCCATAAAGGATCATGGCAAACTCGTCGCCGCCAAGACGGTAAGACTGATGACGTTTTTCGCCAAATTCGACCATCCTTTTTGCGGCTTCGATCAGTACGCAGTCGCCCGCGGCATGGCCCCAGGTGTCGTTAATAAACTTGAAGTTATCACCGTCCAGGAAGAGCAGGGCAGAATTGGTCTTTGCCGAAGCGTCATTCATTAAGGCCGCAATGTTGTTGCGAAACGCGGCGCGGTTTGCAAGCCCCGTGAGCGGATCGTGCATGGCGGTACGCAACAGTTGAGCGTTTTTCGCCTGTAGCTTGAGCTGCCACTCTTCCATTTCATCCAGCAGGCTGTTGAAGTCTTCACCAAACTGGTGGAACTCTTCGATGCGGCCTTCCGTTACCCGGCGAGAGAAGTTGCGGTTGGTACGGACGTCATGCACAACGTCAGTGATGTTTTGCATTTCAACAACCATGCCATGATGTAGCGAGCGGGTGATGGTCAATGCGACGGCAGAGGCAAAAAGAATGCAGCCGGTGAGGACCGCAAATGAGAGCCAGATAAAGTGGCTAATCAGGCTGTCTCGTGCGGTCAGACGAATTTCGCCAATCACATTACCGTTATGTATGATGGGCTGTGCGACAGGAACAGGGAACAACCACCGGTTGACCAGCGCGCCCAGCGTGTCGGTATTATCCGCCGGGTTCCACGACCACCAGGCAAACCGTTTATGATGTGCATTAAGCACTTCCGCCACGGCAAATTGCCCCTGCTTGCCGAGGGTCGCCAGCGTTTCATTTGCCGCCACGGCATCGTTGAACACCAGAGAGGCCTCAAGGCTGTGGCTCATGGTGGCGCCGGTGAGTTCGAGGTTTTTTTGCGCGTATTGCTTTAATGTCACCACGGAAGCGAAACACAGCAGCAACCATATAAACGTCATCGTAATAATGACGCTTATCATGCTGATTCGCCGCAACGTTCTTTTAAACGTCGGACGCGGTGTTGGTGTGACTTCCTTATTCATGCTTCTTATTCCGTGCGAGCATTAATACATCCGGATTGACTCTTACGCCACTGCGCGTCAGCGCATCCAGATTTACGGAAAACCTGACCTTGTTGTGCTCTATTATCAGACAAAATGCGCTGCCAATAACGCATTCAGGATTTTGCTCTGACATTAATAGCAACGCCTGGCCCTGATAGTGATTTATTATTTCCTGTTGTTTTGCCGGTGATTCGCTCCCGAAATAGAGGGCATCGCACCTTGCTGTGAGTGCTTCCCGATCGCTATGCACAATGACAGGACTATAGGGCAACGGGTTATTTACATCTTCACTGCTGAGCGCCTGTCTGTAACGGGAAGAGGCATAAATACAGAGCTTAGGCTGGCCGGAAAGTGCTGGCCATCGGGTGTAGCTTACAATACCAGAAACAATCGAACGTACCGATTTATCCGTTTCCGTGAGCGAGCCTGCCCTTGCAGGGCTCACCAAAATGAACAGCATTAGCGCCAGGGGGAGGTGAAGCAAAGCGATCAAGAATGTATTTCTCATCAGAATCCGCCAAACCGCCCCGGAAATAGATGCCCTTATGAATTTCCGGCAGAATACCATTCTTTCTCAAAGCCGTCATTATGTCAGAAATATCCCTGTCTTGACCTAAGCTAAATCTTACAGAGCACGATATTCAAAGTAATTTAGACAGGCTCAATTAAGTCTGCTGAAATTCATACTTTTATTCATTTTTTATTGCCAGAATTTATGTAGCCACGCAACTTTCCCTCAATTCACCCGAGGATAATTAAGCTAACGGCCAGCGCCGGGATAGCGTGCCTGGTGTGAGCGTAGACTGGCGTTAAAAGCGTATGTGTAATTTTATGTTTACGATTTTAACCTGTAATTTGGCATTAAAATGGCTGCTGTAAAATAATCTGTACGTATTTTGGATTGAAATCTTTACTTGATGTGTTATCGTTGTGTCACCTCTTCGAGGAAAACCACTATCGCAAACGAGTTTTACAGGATCGCAATCATGCAAAAAGACGCGCTGAACAACGTACATATCACTGACGAACAGGTGTTAATCACCCCGGATCAACTGAAGGCGGAATTCCCGCTGAGCGTCGCGCAGGAAGCTCAGATTGAGCACTCTCGCCAGACCATTTCTGACATTATCGCAGGCCGCGATCCGCGCCTGCTGGTGGTATGTGGTCCTTGCTCCATTCACGATCCTGAAACCGCCATTGAGTACGCTCGTCGATTTAAAGCATTAGCGGAGGAGGTCAGCGATAGCCTCTATCTGGTGATGCGCGTCTATTTTGAAAAGCCACGTACAACGGTTGGCTGGAAAGGGTTGATTAACGATCCGCACATGGATGGCTCGTTTGATGTGGAAGCGGGCCTGAAGATTGCGCGTCGCCTGCTTGTGGAGCTGGTCAGCATGGGGCTGCCGCTGGCAACCGAAGCGCTGGATCCGAACAGCCCGCAGTACCTCGGCGATCTGTTTAGCTGGTCTGCGATTGGGGCGCGCACCACCGAGTCACAAACCCACCGCGAGATGGCGTCTGGCCTGTCTATGCCGGTTGGTTTTAAAAACGGTACCGACGGCAGTCTGGCCACGGCGATTAACGCCATGCGCGCCGCCGCTATGCCCCATCGTTTTGTCGGGATCAACCAGGCGGGCCAGGTATGCCTGCTGCAAACGCAGGGCAATCCGGACGGGCATGTGATCCTGCGCGGTGGTAAAGCGCCAAACTACAGCCCGGCGGATGTCGCGCAGTGTGAAAAAGAGATGGAACAGGCGGGACTGCGTCCGGCGCTGATGGTAGATTGCAGTCATGGTAATTCGAATAAAGATTACCGTCGCCAGCCTGCGGTTGCAGAATCTGTGATTGCACAGATTAAAGATGGTAACCGTTCAATTATCGGCCTGATGATTGAAAGTAATATTCATGAAGGCAATCAGTCATCGGAACAGCCGCGTAGCGCGATGAAGCCCGGCGTCTCGGTCACGGATGCTTGCATCAGCTGGGAAACCACTGATGCGCTACTGCGTGAGATCCACAAAGATTTGAACGGCCAGCTGGCGACGCGTCTGGCATAAGAGGATAGTTATGGTTGCTGAATTGACCGCATTACGCGATCAAATTGATGAAGTGGATAAGGCGTTGCTGGACCTGCTGGCGCGCCGCATGGCACTGGTTGCTGAGGTCGGCGAAGTTAAAAGCAAATACGGCCTGCCAATTTACGTTCCGGAGCGTGAGGCCTCTATGCTCGCCTCCCGCCGTAAAGAGGCACAGGCGCTGGGCGTTTCACCGGACTTAATTGAAGATGTCCTGCGTCGTGTGATGCGGGAATCCTATTCCAGCGAAAACGACAAGGGCTTCAAAACTCTCTGTCCGTCGCTGCGTCCGGTGGTGATTGTCGGTGGCGGCGGCCAGATGGGGCGTCTGTTTGAAAAAATGCTGACGCTTTCTGGCTATCAGGTGCGCATCCTGGAAAAAGAGGACTGGCCGCATGCGCCGGAACTCATGAAGGATGCCGGAATGGTTATCGTCAGCGTACCGATTCATGTGACGGAGCAGATTATCGCGAAACTTCCTCCGCTGCCGGAAGATTGCATTCTGGTGGATCTGGCGTCCGTTAAAAATGGCCCTCTACAGGCAATGCTGGCGGCGCACACCGGGCCCGTGCTTGGGTTACACCCGATGTTTGGCCCGGACAGCGGCAGCCTGGCGAAGCAGGTAGTGGTTTACTGCGACGGTCGTCAGCCGGAAGCGTATCAGTGGTTCCTGGAACAGATTCAGGTCTGGGGGGCACGTTTGCACCGTATCAGTGCGGTTGAGCACGATCAGAACATGGCGTTTATTCAGGCGCTGCGCCACTTTGCAACCTTCGCCTATGGTCTGCACCTGGCGGAAGAGAACGTTCAGCTTGAACAATTGCTGGCGCTTTCCTCGCCAATCTATCGTCTGGAGCTGGCGATGGTCGGGCGACTGTTTGCCCAGGATCCACAGCTTTACGCCGACATCATCATGTCGTCTGAAAATAACCTGGCGCTGATCAAGCGCTACTATCAGCGTTTTGGCGAAGCGATCACCTTGCTGGAACACGGCGATAAACAAGCGTTTATCGACAGTTTCCGTAAAGTGGAGCACTGGTTCGGTGATTACGCCACGCGATTCCAGAGTGAAAGCCGCACGCTGTTGCGCCAGGCAAATGACAGTCGCCAGTAATCTGATGATGTATATACTAAAAGCCAGCATTGCTGGCTTTTTTCATTTTGGGGAATTGTCATGGCTGAACCGCAGCTGCTGTTGAACTATACCGGGCATCTGCCCGAATGCCCGACGTGGAGTGCTGAAGAGAAGGCGCTCTACTGGGCGGATATTCTGGAAGGGGAGATTCATCGGTACCATCTGCCCACCGCGGAACACTCGGTGCTCTCATTCCATGAAGAAGTTGGGTGTTTTGCCCTGCGTGAACGCGGCGGATTTATCGTCGCGATGCGAAACGCCATCTGGCTGACCGATAAACACGGCCTGCTCCAGCGTAAGGTTTGCGATAACCCGTCCAACCCGCAGCTTGCACGCTTTAACGATGGAGGCACCGACCATCAGGGACGGTTTTATGCGGGCACGTTCTGGGGGCCGGGAGATTATAACGGCGCCATGTTGATGCGTATCGACAACGACCTGACACCGAAAGTGATCCAGTGCGATATTCAGGGGCATAACGGTTTAGCGTTTAGTCCTGACAAACGGTGGATGTTTACTTCTGATACGCCGAACGGTGTGATTTACCGTACGCCGCTTGATGAGCAGGGGGAACCCGGTAAGCGCGAAGAGTTTCGCCGTTTTAGTGAGGGAGACGGTATACCCGACGGAGCGGCAATGGATGAGGAAGGCTGCTACTGGAGCGCACTGTTTGACGGCTGGCGTATCGCACGGTTTTCACCGCAAGGCGTACAGCTGGAAGAATACCGGCTGCCGGTACGCTGCCCGACAATGGTCTGCTTTGGCGGCGACGATATGAAAACGCTGTTTATCACCACCACGCGGGAAAATATGGAGGCGGAGGAGCTGGCGAAATACCCGCTTTCCGGTGCCATCTTCACCCTGCCTGTAAATGTGGCAGGGATGAAGAAAAGCCGCTTTATCGAACATTAAGCCGGATCGACCGGGACCACGTTTTCGCTCGGATAGCAGCCCAGTACTTTCATGGAGCGTGTGATCTCGCCCAGTTCGCGCAGGGCTTTCTGCATGGATGCAGACTCCAGGTTGGCCTGAACGTCGAGATAGAACATCTCTTCCCACGGGTTGCCATGTATTGGGCGGGATTCCAGCTTCGTCATGATCAGGTTGTGATTACGCAGCACCAGCAGCGCTTCAACCAGCGCACCCGCCTGCTGGCCGGTCGCCATCAGCAGGGTGGTTTTCGCCGGGACCTGGTCCGACACGTTGATGGCCTTGCGGGCAAGAACCACGAAACGGGTGATATTTTGCGTCTGGTTGGCCAGATTGCGTTCCAGCACCTGTAAGCCATACAGCGCGCCGCCCGCTTCGCTACCGAGTGCCGCGACGGCAGGAGAGTTTGCCTGCGCCACTTTTTCCATCGCCGCCGAGGTGCTTTCGGTGTACTCAATTTTCCAGTGCGGATAACGGTTCAGGAACTGGCTGCACTGCTGGAACGGCTGCGGGTGGCTGTACACCGTTTCGATCTGACTCAGATCGGTTGAGCCAGAGACCAGCACGCAGTGATCGATAGGAATAGTCAGCTCACCGACCAGCGACAGGCTGGTGTGCTGGAGCAGATCGTAAACATCGTTGATGGCGCCGGAACTGGTGTTCTCAATAGGCACCACGGCGTAATCTGCCTGGCCGGTTTCGACCTGGTTGAAGATGTCTGCAAATTTTGCACAACCGCTCTCAATGAACTCTTCGAAATGACGGGCTGCGTACTGGCGAGCCGCCAGGTGAGAATAAGAACCTTTCGGGCCGAGGAAAGCGATCCGAGCAGAGTGCGGGTTGGTTTTGTTCAGATGCTGCTGGAGCAGGGCCTGTTGCGTCAGAACGGAATCTTCAATGATGAGCTGGAACAGGCGGGTGATGTAGTGGGCATCAAGATGATGCGCTTTGCCGAGCTGTATCAACCGTTCCAGTAAATCACGCTCGCGATCGATATCGCGCACCGGCCGATGAGAATCCAGCTTGGCTTTGCCCACTTCAATGGCGAGCGCGCGGCGTTCTGCCAGCAGGGCCAGTAACTTTTCGTCGAGTGCACTGATTTTTACGCGTAAATCCAGGAGCGGGTTTTCCGGTGTCATAGTGTTGTCTGTCTCATTTTATCGTTATCAATAAAAAAGGCCTCCCGGTGTGGGAGGCCTTATTGTTCGTCTTCGCATTCTTTATCACACGACGAAACGCCTCCCGGTCAGGGGAAGGTAAAAAAGAATGCGAAGAAAAACGGCGTCTGTTTCATTAGGTCATCCTGAAATTGATAGGGTTAAAGTACCTGTACTGTTTTGATCCTGTCAATAAAAAACGCGCCCGAAGGCGCGTTGTCGGTACACTCAATTTAAAGGATTACTCTTCTTCAACTTCTTCCGCGAAGCTGGCGTCTTTCACCGATGTTGTGGCGCGACGGGCTTCACCTTTGTGTTGCACTTTATTGAGCTGCCGTTCCAGCTTGTTGATCAAATCGTTAATTGCGGTGTACATATCCTCGTGTTTAGCGCTGGCGACCAGATGGCCGTTTGGAGTATTGATAGTTGCATCAGCGACGAAACCCTGCGGCTCCTTGGACAGGATGATATGTGGATTAATCAAATGTGTTTGCCATTTATCCAGTTTGGCGAGACGGTCTGCGACGTGCTGGCGGATTGCCGGAGTAATTTCCATTTGTTTACTGGTAATGTTCATTGTCATAAATTTTACCTCTTGTCTTTCCGTCTTGGTGATTCCAGCATACCCGACCTAATGTCAAAATGTGTGATTTGGATCACGTTATTTTGTCGGTTTTTGTCAGGGAATCTTTTTTGTGAGGCAGGGCAGGAAGAGGTGAGATTTACCTTGTCGAAGCCAGCAATTGCGGTCATAGTTGACTGGATGTGTTGAAGCTAAACCGCTTCAGCGTAAGTCTGAAAGAATAAAAAAACGGCAGCCTGCGGGCTGCCGTTATGCGTTGTAGCGGTATCAGGTGTTGCTGCTGTTCGCGGCAATGATTTTCGCCACTTTGTCAGCCTGAGCCGTCATCTGCATCTGGCGATACGCATTCTCCATCAGCTTCAGGCCATCACGCGTGGCCTGGGTATCTGGATAATCACGCAGCATGCCTTCTACACGGTTAACCACGGCAACCCATGCGCCACGGCGAGTGTAGTATTCCGCGACGGAGTACTCGTATTTCGCCAGACGATCTTTCAGGAACACCAGACGCTTAGTGGCATCGGTAATGTACTGGCTGTTCGGGTAGCTACGCACCAGTTTGGAGAAGTCATTGAAAGCATCACGCGCATGTTGAGGGTCACGGTCAGAACGATCCACCCCGAAGAAGCCCTGCAATGCACTGTCATCCAGCGCCATGTTAGTCAGGCCGCGCATGTACATCACGTAATCGATGTTAGGATGGGTAGGGTTCAGACGCATGAAACGATCGATCGTTGCCTGAGCCAGCGGCAGATCGGCATTTTTATAGTAGGCGTAGATCAGATCTAACTGTACCTGCTGTGAATACGGACCAAACGGATAGCGATTATCCAACGCTTCCAGTTGCGTTATCGCCTGTTTCCAGTTACCGTCCTGCAACTTTTGTTGTGCAGTCGCATAGATTTCATTCGGCGGATTGTCAGGGACCTGTTCATTCGAACCGGAGCAGCCCACCAAAGCCAGGCTCAACGTGGCCGCTGCCACCAGATATTTCATGCGCGTCATGACGTTTTGACTTTCCTCAAATGTTTGTCCGGGAGAAACTCAGTTCCTGCTCCCGATTAAGACCAGCTACAATAGCACACTATATTAAACGGCAAAGCCGTAAAACCCAACGTTAAACGAAGAAGCAGTTTATGACACAACGAGTAGAACTCACCGCAACAGTCTCCGAAAATCAGCTCGGTCAACGCTTAGATCAGGCTTTGGCCGAATTGTTCCCTGATTATTCGCGTTCACGTATAAAAGAATGGATCCTTGACCAGCGCGTGCTGGTAAACGGCAAGATCTGGGACAAACCAAAAGAGAAAGTGTTTGGTGGGGAAGCTGTCGCCATCAATGCTGAAATCGAAGAGGAAGTCCGCTTCGAGCCGCAGGATATCCCGCTGGATATCGTCTACGAAGATGACGATATTCTGGTCATCAACAAACCGCGTGACTTTGTTGTCCATCCAGGCGCGGGTAATCCTGACGGTACGGTACTTAACGCACTCCTTCATTATTACCCGCCGATAGCTGACGTACCGCGTGCCGGTATCGTTCACCGTCTGGATAAAGACACCACGGGTCTGATGGTGGTGGCGAAGACGATCCCCGCCCAGACTCGACTGGTGGAATCTTTGCAGCTGCGCGAAATCACCCGTGAGTATGAAGCGGTGGCGATTGGTCATATGACCTCTGGCGGCACGGTGGAAGAGCCGATTAGTCGTCATCCAACCAAGCGTACGCATATGTCCGTACACCCGATGGGTAAACCGGCGGTAACCCATTACCGCATCATGGAACATTTCCGTATTCATACGCGCCTGCGTCTGCGTCTGGAAACCGGGCGTACTCACCAGATCCGCGTGCACATGGCGCATATTACCCATCCGCTGGTGGGTGACCCTGTTTACGGCGGTCGTCCGCGTCCACCAAAGGGCGCATCGGATGAATTCATCTCCGTGCTGCGTAAATTCGATCGCCAGGCGCTGCATGCGACGATGCTACGTCTTTACCACCCAATCACCGGAATTCAGATGGAATGGCATGCGCCTATCCCACAGGATATGGTGGAACTTATCGACACGATGCGCGCAGATTTCGAAGAACATAAGGATCACGTGGACTGGTTATGACCAAACTGATTGTCCCGGAGTGGCCGCTGCCTGAAGGCGTGGCCGCCTGTAGCTCGACCCGTATCGGTGGCGTGAGCCAGGGTGCGTGGGCGTCTTTGAACCTCGGTGCGCACTGTGGCGATAACCTGGAGCACGTCGAAGAGAACCGTAAACGCCTCTTTGCTGCGGGAAACCTTCCTTCAAAACCGGTCTGGCTTGAGCAGGTGCACGGTAAAGCGGTGCTGAAGCTTACGGGTGAGCCCTATGCGTCTAAACGCGCCGATGCTTCGTACAGCAATACGCCGGGAACGGTTTGCGCGGTGATGACCGCTGATTGCCTGCCGGTGTTGTTTTGTAACCGTGCCGGTACGGAGATTGCAGCAGCGCATGCGGGCTGGCGTGGCCTGTGTGAAGGCGTGCTGGAAGAGACCGTTGCCTGCTTCCAGGACGATTCTGCAAATCTCATCGCCTGGCTTGGCCCGGCGATTGGCCCGCAGGCATTTGAAGTGGGGCCTGAGGTTCGGCAAGCTTTTATGGAAAAAGATCCTCAGGCGGTTAATGCGTTTGTGGCATCCGGCGATAAATATCTGGCCGATATTTATCAGCTTGCCCGCCAGCGCCTTAATAATGTCGGCGTGACCCAGATCTTCGGCGGCGATCGCTGTACATTCACCGAAAAGGGTGATTTTTTCTCCTGGCGCCGTGACAAGACGACAGGCCGTATGGCAAGTTTCATTTGGCTGATATAACCTAAAGAATCAAGACGATCCGGTACGCGCCGTTTTCTTTTCACATAATTCAGGTTATTAACCTTGAATAATTGAGGGATGACCTCATTTAATCTCCAGTAGCAAATTTGACCTGTTATGGGAGGAGTTATGCGTCTGGATCGTCTTACTAATAAATTCCAGCTTGCTCTCGCCGATGCCCAGTCCCTCGCACTGGGGCACGACAACCAATTTATCGAACCTCTTCATTTAATGAGCGCCTTGCTGAATCAGGAAGGGGGATCGGTACGTCCTTTGTTAACGTCCGCTGGCATTAATGCCGGCCAGTTACGCACCGCCATCGATCAGGCGCTGAGTCGTTTACCGCAGGTAGAAGGTACCGGTGGCGACGTACAGCCGTCACAGGATCTGGTGCGTGTACTGAACCTTTGCGACAAGCTGGCGCAAAAACGTGGGGACAACTTTATTTCGTCAGAGCTGTTTGTTCTGGCGGCGCTTGAATCACGCGGTACCTTAACCGACCTGCTGAAATCCGCCGGTGCAACCACCGCTAATGTGACCCAGGCGATTGAGAAAATGCGCGGAGGTGAAAGCGTGAACGACCAGGGAGCCGAAGACCAACGTCAGGCTTTGAAAAAATTTACGGTCGATCTGACCGAACGTGCCGAGCAGGGCAAACTTGACCCGGTAATCGGTCGCGACGAAGAAATTCGCCGGACTATTCAGGTACTGCAACGCCGTACCAAAAACAACCCGGTGCTGATTGGTGAGCCTGGCGTCGGTAAAACCGCCATCGTTGAAGGGCTGGCGCAGCGTATCGTTAATGGCGAAGTGCCCGAAGGGCTGAAAGGCCGTCGCGTACTGGCGCTGGATATGGGCGCGCTGGTGGCCGGGGCGAAATACCGCGGTGAATTTGAAGAGCGTCTGAAAGGCGTGCTGAACGATCTGGCGAAACAGGAAGGCAACGTCATCCTGTTTATTGACGAACTGCACACTATGGTGGGGGCAGGTAAAGCTGACGGCGCAATGGATGCAGGGAACATGCTGAAACCTGCGCTGGCACGTGGTGAACTTCACTGCGTCGGTGCCACTACGCTGGACGAGTATCGTCAGTACATTGAAAAAGATGCCGCGCTGGAGCGACGCTTCCAGAAGGTGTTTGTCGCAGAACCAAGCGTTGAAGATACCATCGCGATTTTGCGTGGTCTGAAAGAGCGTTATGAGCTGCACCATCATGTGCAGATCACTGACCCGGCCATCGTTGCGGCGGCGACGCTTTCGCATCGTTACATTGCCGACCGTCAGTTGCCGGATAAAGCCATCGACCTTATCGATGAAGCGGCGTCCAGCATCCGTATGCAGATTGACTCGAAACCGGAAGAGCTGGACCGACTCGATCGCCGCATTATTCAGCTCAAGCTGGAACAGCAGGCATTGAACAAAGAGTCTGATGAAGCGAGTAAGAAACGCCTCGATATGCTCAACGAAGAGCTGGATGAGAAAGAGCGTCAGTATTCTGAGCTGGAAGAAGAGTGGAAAGCAGAGAAAGCCTCCCTCTCTGGCACCCAGACAATCAAGGCGGAGCTGGAGCAGGCGAAAATTGCCATTGAGCAGGCGCGTCGCGTAGGGGACCTGGCGCGGATGTCCGAGCTACAGTACGGCAAGATCCCTGAGCTGGAAAAACAGCTTGAGATCGCCACGCAGTCGGAAGGCAAAACCATGCGTCTGTTGCGTAATAAAGTGACGGACGCCGAGATTGCCGAAGTGCTGGCGCGCTGGACGGGGATTCCTGTAGCTCGCATGATGGAAAGTGAACGCGAAAAACTGCTGCGTATGGAGCAGGATCTGCATCAGCGCGTCATTGGCCAGAACGAAGCGGTCGAAGCAGTATCTAACGCCATTCGTCGTAGCCGTGCGGGGCTGTCCGATCCGAATCGACCCATCGGCTCGTTCCTGTTCCTGGGGCCAACCGGTGTCGGTAAAACCGAACTGTGTAAAGCGCTGGCTAACTTTATGTTCGACAGCGATGACGCGATGGTGCGTATCGATATGTCCGAGTTTATGGAGAAACACTCTGTCTCGCGTCTGGTCGGTGCGCCTCCGGGATATGTCGGTTATGAAGAGGGCGGTTACCTGACGGAAGCGGTTCGTCGTCGTCCTTATTCCGTCATCCTGCTGGATGAAGTGGAAAAGGCTCATCCTGACGTGTTTAACATTCTGTTGCAGGTGCTGGATGATGGACGCCTGACGGACGGGCAGGGAAGAACGGTCGATTTCCGTAACACGGTGGTGATCATGACCTCGAACCTGGGTTCCGATTTGATTCAGGAACGCTTCGGTGAGCTGGATTACAGCCATATGAAAGATCTGGTGCTGGGTGTGGTCAGCCAAAACTTCCGTCCGGAGTTCATCAACCGTATTGATGAAGTAGTCGTGTTCCATCCGCTGGGTGAGAAACACATTGCGTCGATTGCGCAGATCCAGTTGCAGCGTCTGTACAAGCGTCTGGAAGAGCGTGGGTATGAAATCCACATCTCGGATGATGCGCTGAAACTGCTGAGCGAGAATGGTTACGATCCTGTTTATGGCGCGCGTCCGTTAAAACGTGCAATCCAGCAGCAGATCGAAAACCCGCTGGCGCAGCAAATCCTTTCCGGGGAGCTGGTTCCGGGCAAAGTTATCCGTCTGGAAGCCAACGAAGACCGAATTGTGGCAGTGCAGTAAGTCACAAAACGCAAAAACGGGCCGCTTGCGGCTCGTTTTTGTTTAAAAACCAGGCAAGAATTAAGGTCTGAGATGTGTTTTGCCTGGAAAGTGAGCAGTCAGTAAATAATTTTCACTTTGCACTTGCAGCCTCAGAATAATTCCCTATAATGCGCCTCCACTGACACGGAACAACGGCACGCAAGCCGCCGGGTCAGCAGAGAAAAGCAAAATAAACGCTTGACTCTGAAGCGGGAAAGCGTAATATGCACACCCCGCGCCGCAGCGAAAACGTAGCGGCACTGCTCTTTAACAATTTATCAGACAATCTGTGTGGGCACTCAAAGTGACATGGATTCTTAACGTCCTCGGACGAAAAATGAATACCAAGTCTCTGAGTGAACATACGTAATTCATTACGAAGTTTAATTCACGAGCATCAAACTTAAATTGAAGAGTTTGATCATGGCTCAGATTGAACGCTGGCGGCAGGCCTAACACATGCAAGTCGAACGGTAACAGGAAGCAGCTTGCTGCTTCGCTGACGAGTGGCGGACGGGTGAGTAATGTCTGGGAAACTGCCTGATGGAGGGGGATAACTACTGGAAACGGTAGCTAATACCGCATAACGTCGCAAGACCAAAGAGGGGGACCTTCGGGCCTCTTGCCATCGGATGTGCCCAGATGGGATTAGCTAGTAGGTGGGGTAACGGCTCACCTAGGCGACGATCCCTAGCTGGTCTGAGAGGATGACCAGCCACACTGGAACTGAGACACGGTCCAGACTCCTACGGGAGGCAGCAGTGGGGAATATTGCACAATGGGCGCAAGCCTGATGCAGCCATGCCGCGTGTATGAAGAAGGCCTTCGGGTTGTAAAGTACTTTCAGCGGGGAGGAAGGCGACAGGGTTAATAACCCTGTCGATTGACGTTACCCGCAGAAGAAGCACCGGCTAACTCCGTGCCAGCAGCCGCGGTAATACGGAGGGTGCAAGCGTTAATCGGAATTACTGGGCGTAAAGCGCACGCAGGCGGTCTGTCAAGTCGGATGTGAAATCCCCGGGCTCAACCTGGGAACTGCATTCGAAACTGGCAGGCTAGAGTCTTGTAGAGGGGGGTAGAATTCCAGGTGTAGCGGTGAAATGCGTAGAGATCTGGAGGAATACCGGTGGCGAAGGCGGCCCCCTGGACAAAGACTGACGCTCAGGTGCGAAAGCGTGGGGAGCAAACAGGATTAGATACCCTGGTAGTCCACGCCGTAAACGATGTCGACTTGGAGGTTGTGCCCTTGAGGCGTGGCTTCCGGAGCTAACGCGTTAAGTCGACCGCCTGGGGAGTACGGCCGCAAGGTTAAAACTCAAATGAATTGACGGGGGCCCGCACAAGCGGTGGAGCATGTGGTTTAATTCGATGCAACGCGAAGAACCTTACCTACTCTTGACATCCAGAGAACTTTCCAGAGATGGATTGGTGCCTTCGGGAACTCTGAGACAGGTGCTGCATGGCTGTCGTCAGCTCGTGTTGTGAAATGTTGGGTTAAGTCCCGCAACGAGCGCAACCCTTATCCTTTGTTGCCAGCGGTTAGGCCGGGAACTCAAAGGAGACTGCCAGTGATAAACTGGAGGAAGGTGGGGATGACGTCAAGTCATCATGGCCCTTACGAGTAGGGCTACACACGTGCTACAATGGCGCATACAAAGAGAAGCGACCTCGCGAGAGCAAGCGGACCTCATAAAGTGCGTCGTAGTCCGGATTGGAGTCTGCAACTCGACTCCATGAAGTCGGAATCGCTAGTAATCGTGGATCAGAATGCCACGGTGAATACGTTCCCGGGCCTTGTACACACCGCCCGTCACACCATGGGAGTGGGTTGCAAAAGAAGTAGGTAGCTTAACCTTCGGGAGGGCGCTTACCACTTTGTGATTCATGACTGGGGTGAAGTCGTAACAAGGTAACCGTAGGGGAACCTGCGGTTGGATCACCTCCTTACCTTAAAGAACCTGCCTTTGTAGTGCTCACACAGATTGTCTGATGAAAAGTAAATAGCAAGGCGTCTTGCGATTGAGACTGTACGTCCCCTTCGTCTAGAGGCCCAGGACACCGCCCTTTCACGGCGGTAACAGGGGTTCGAATCCCCTAGGGGACGCCACTTGCTGGTTCGTGAGTGAAAGTCACCTGCCGTCATATCTCAAAACTGACTTGCGAGTCATGTTTGAGATATTTGCTCTTTAAAAATCTGGATCAAGCTGAAAATTGAAACGACACATCTTTAATGGTGTGTTCGAGTCTCTCAAATTTTCGCAATCAGAAGTGAAACATCTTCGGGTTGTGAGGTTAAGCGACTAAGCGTACACGGTGGATGCCCTGGCAGTCAGAGGCGATGAAGGACGTGCTAATCTGCGAAAAGCGCCGGCGAGGTGATATGAACCTTTGACCCGGCGATGTCCGAATGGGGAAACCCAGTGCAATCCGTTGCACTATCGTTAACTGAATACATAGGTTAACGAGGCGAACCGGGGGAACTGAAACATCTAAGTACCCCGAGGAAAAGAAATCAACCGAGATTCCCCCAGTAGCGGCGAGCGAACGGGGAGCAGCCCGGAGTCTGAATCAGCTTGTGTGTTAGTGGAACGGTCTGGAAAGTCCGACGGTACAGGGTGATAGTCCCGTACACGAAAGCACACATGCTGTGAACTCGAAGAGTAGGGCGGGACACGTGGTATCCTGTCTGAATATGGGGGGACCATCCTCCAAGGCTAAATACTCCTGACTGACCGATAGTGAACCAGTACCGTGAGGGAAAGGCGAAAAGAACCCCGGCGAGGGGAGTGAAAAAGAACCTGAAACCGTGTACGTACAAGCAGTGGGAGCCTCTTTATGGGGTGACTGCGTACCTTTTGTATAATGGGTCAGCGACTTATATTCTGTAGCAAGGTTAACCGTATAGGGGAGCCGAAGGGAAACCGAGTCTTAACTGGGCGTTAAGTTGCAGGGTATAGACCCGAAACCCGGTGATCTAGCCATGGGCAGGTTGAAGGTTGGGTAACACTAACTGGAGGACCGAACCGACTAATGTTGAAAAATTAGCGGATGACCTGTGGCTGGGGGTGAAAGGCCAATCAAACCGGGAGATAGCTGGTTCTCCCCGAAAGCTATTTAGGTAGCGCCTCGTGAACTCATCTTCGGGGGTAGAGCACTGTTTCGGCTAGGGGGCCATCCCGGCTTACCAACCCGATGCAAACTACGAATACCGAAGAATGTTATCACGGGAGACACACGGCGGGTGCTAACGTCCGTCGTGAAGAGGGAAACAACCCAGACCGCCAGCTAAGGTCCCAAAGTCATGGTTAAGTGGGAAACGATGTGGGAAGGCACAGACAGCCAGGATGTTGGCTTAGAAGCAGCCATCATTTAAAGAAAGCGTAATAGCTCACTGGTCGAGTCGGCCTGCGCGGAAGATGTAACGGGGCTAAACCATGCACCGAAGCTGCGGCAGCGACGCTTATGCGTTGTTGGGTAGGGGAGCGTTCTGTAAGCCGTTGAAGGTGTCCTGTGAGGGGTGCTGGAGGTATCAGAAGTGCGAATGCTGACATAAGTAACGATAAAGCGGGTGAAAAGCCCGCTCGCCGGAAGACCAAGGGTTCCTGTCCAACGTTAATCGGGGCAGGGTGAGTCGACCCCTAAGGCGAGGCCGAAAGGCGTAGTCGATGGGAAACAGGTTAATATTCCTGTACTTGGTGTTACTGCGAAGGGGGGACGGAGAAGGCTATGTCAGCCGGGCGACGGTTGTCCCGGTTTAAGCATGTAGGCGGAGGTTCCAGGTAAATCCGGTACCTTATTAACGCTGAGGTGTGATGACGAGGCACTACGGTGCTGAAGTGATAAATGCCCTGCTTCCAGGAAAAGCCTCTAAGCATCAGGTAACACGAAATCGTACCCCAAACCGACACAGGTGGTCAGGTAGAGAATACCAAGGCGCTTGAGAGAACTCGGGTGAAGGAACTAGGCAAAATGGTGCCGTAACTTCGGGAGAAGGCACGCTGATATGTAGGTGAAGTCCCTGCGGACGGAGCTGAAATCAGTCGAAGATACCAGCTGGCTGCAACTGTTTATTAAAAACACAGCACTGTGCAAACACGAAAGTGGACGTATACGGTGTGACGCCTGCCCGGTGCCGGAAGGTTAATTGATGGGGTTAGCGGCAACGCGAAGCTCTTGATCGAAGCCCCGGTAAACGGCGGCCGTAACTATAACGGTCCTAAGGTAGCGAAATTCCTTGTCGGGTAAGTTCCGACCTGCACGAATGGCGTAATGATGGCCAGGCTGTCTCCACCCGAGACTCAGTGAAATTGAACTCGCTGTGAAGATGCAGTGTACCCGCGGCAAGACGGAAAGACCCCGTGAACCTTTACTATAGCTTGACACTGAACACTGGTCCTTGATGTGTAGGATAGGTGGGAGGCTTTGAAGCGTGGACGCCAGTCTGCGTGGAGCCAACCTTGAAATACCACCCTTTAATGGCTGGTGTTCTAACGTAGACCCGTAATCCGGGTTGCGGACAGTGTCTGGTGGGTAGTTTGACTGGGGCGGTCTCCTCCCAAAGAGTAACGGAGGAGCACGAAGGTTGGCTAATCCTGGTCGGACATCAGGAGGTTAGTGCAATGGCATAAGCCAGCTTGACTGCGAGCGTGACGGCGCGAGCAGGTGCGAAAGCAGGTCATAGTGATCCGGTGGTTCTGAATGGAAGGGCCATCGCTCAACGGATAAAAGGTACTCCGGGGATAACAGGCTGATACCGCCCAAGAGTTCATATCGACGGCGGTGTTTGGCACCTCGATGTCGGCTCATCACATCCTGGGGCTGAAGTAGGTCCCAAGGGTATGGCTGTTCGCCATTTAAAGTGGTACGCGAGCTGGGTTTAGAACGTCGTGAGACAGTTCGGTCCCTATCTGCCGTGGGCGCTGGAGAATTGAGGGGGGCTGCTCCTAGTACGAGAGGACCGGAGTGGACGCATCACTGGTGTTCGGGTTGTCATGCCAATGGCACTGCCCGGTAGCTAAATGCGGAAAAGATAAGTGCTGAAAGCATCTAAGCACGAAACTTGCCCCGAGATGAGTTCTCCCTGAGACCTTGAGTCTCCTGAAGGAACGTTGAAGACGACGACGTTGATAGGTCGGGTGTGTAAGCGCAGCGATGCGTTGAGCTAACCGATACTAATGAACCGTGAGGCTTAACCTTACAACGCCGAAGCTGTTTTGGCGAAGAGAGACAGACACGATTTTCAGCCTGATACAGATTAACAGAATTTGCCTGGCGGCTTTAGCGCGGTGGTCCCACCTGACCCCATGCCGAACTCAGAAGTGAAACGCCGTAGCGCCGATGGTAGTGTGGGGTCTCCCCATGTGAGAGTAGGGAACTGCCAGGCATCAATCAGGAAGAACCCCGTACCGGAAGGTGCGGGGTTTTTTGCTTTGTGCGCGGAAAAACATGCCGGATGGCGGCTTCCCCTTATCCGGCCTACAATTGTTAAAACGTTTTTAACAATGGTGCCGCTTTGACTCGTCCTTTTGATTACCAACAAGATTTTGCAAATATAAATTTTCGCGAACATCCCGAACGGTATCAGGTTGGCCGGGGTGAGCAGGGCGTATTGATGGTCGAGCCTTATAAAAGCGAAATCCTTCCACACTGGCGTTTTAAAAATTCTGAAGTCGCAGCGCGTTCGGCACAAGAGATATACGCTCTCTTTGAAGAGTACCGCAGTAAAAACGATTTTGTAGGTATGGATATGGCGCGTAAATTCATACAAATGGGCTATACCCGCGCCCGGCGATACGCGAATCATAAGGGCGGTAAAAAGTATGATGCGGAACGACAAGTCAAACCCCTCGATCACGATCCAGTGAAAGCAGAAGCAGCCGCAGTCTTCAAAAAGTGGTGGGATAAAATTCGTGCAGACGAAGATTACTTGCAGCGAAAAAAGGCCCACCAGCAGTCCTGGGGATAATTACTGCGTCCGCTAATAATTAGATAGCTGATCGAGTTCACAAAACGCAATGAAACATATTGGAAACATTTTATTTACCTAACGATTCGTTTTAAATCCGGTTTTACTGTTTGTGGGCAAAGGCCCGCAATGTGAGACAGGGGATATTAAAATGACAGAAACCGTAGCCAGTGCAGATACGGATAACACCAATTTGACAGGTAAGGATACTCGCCGTCGGGTTTGGGCAATCGTTGGGGCCTCATCAGGAAACCTTGTAGAGTGGTTTGACTTTTACGTCTATTCATTTTGTTCACTCTACTTTGCGCATATCTTTTTCCCGTCAGGGAACACCACAACTCAGCTTTTGCAAACCGCAGGCGTTTTTGCCGCCGGGTTCCTGATGCGCCCTATCGGTGGATGGCTATTCGGCAGGATCGCGGACAGGAAAGGGCGCAAGACATCCATGCTCATCTCTGTATGCATGATGTGCGTCGGCTCGCTGGTGATTGCCTGCCTGCCCGGTTATGAGACTATCGGAACATGGGCACCGGCGTTGTTGTTGCTGGCACGTCTGTTCCAGGGGCTATCGGTCGGTGGCGAATATGGCACCAGTGCGACATACATGAGCGAAGTGGCGGTTGAAGGGCGCAAAGGTTTCTATGCATCATTCCAGTATGTAACCCTCATTGGCGGACAGCTACTGGCGTTACTGGTTGTGGTGATCCTGCAACAAATCCTTAGCGATGAAGATTTGCGCGCCTGGGGCTGGCGCATCCCGTTTGCTATGGGCGCTGCCCTGGCGGTTGTCGCCCTGTGGCTACGCCGTCAGCTTGATGAAACCTCTCAACAGGAGGTCAGGGCGCTGAAAGAGGCGGGCTCGATGAAGGGGCTCTGGCGAAACCGCAAAGCATTTTTGATGGTGTTAGGTTTTACCGCCGCGGGCTCGCTAAGTTTCTATACCTTCACCACCTACATGCAAAAATATCTGGTTAACACCACGGGCATGCATGCAAACGTTGCGAGTGTCGTCATGACGGTGGCGTTACTCGTCTTTATGCTCATCCAGCCGATTGTCGGCGCGCTGTCGGACAAAATTGGTCGCCGTACCTCCATGCTGATCTTTGGCGGCATGCTAACCCTGGGTACCGTTCCGCTTTTGACGGCGCTACAGCATACAACCTCTCCGTATACCGCTTTCGCTTTAATCATGGTGGCGCTCATTATTATCAGTTTTTACACGGCAATCAGTGGCATTTTGAAAGCGGAAATGTTTCCCGCACAGGTGAGGGCGCTGGGTGTAGGCCTGTCTTATGCGGTCGCGAATGCCCTGTTCGGCGGTTCGGCAGAGTATGTCGCGTTATCCCTTAAGTCATGGGGCAGTGAAACGACCTTCTTCTGGTATGTCACCGTTATGGGGGCGCTGGCGTTTATTGTCTCGCTGATGCTGCATCGCAAAGGAAAAGGTATCCGCCTTTAATAATGCGCCATCTGCCAGACGGCGTAGCCGGTTGTTGCCCCGGCTACGTCCCAGGCAAAATCTTTCCAGCTCCAGCCACTTCCCGAGGGGCGGCTATCCCAAAGTTCTTTTGATGCCCCCAGGCTGATGGAGAACATCAGGCCTATTGTGGCACTTCGATCCCTGCTATAACCCTGGTGCAGCGCATACTCATTACCCGCAGCGGACATCATTGCAGACGCCAGAAAGTGCTGAGCTTTATCCTGACCCGACCAGTTATCATTAGCCATATGGCTGCAACCTGTCAGCAAAAGAGGGATTATCAGGCAAGGCGTACGCATTAACAGGCTCCATAAAAAAGCCCCGTCGATGACAGGGCTCGTGTATTACAGAATGCGGCTGATGAGGCGATCGATACGGATCCGACGTAGACGGCGAATCAGCTTGCGAACTTTCACCGGGTAATCAGCGATGCTTTGCAGATCGCGATAATGACGAACCACTGTGGTATGCGTGCGTATAAGCTCCAGCTCACGATCGCGTTTCGCGGCTAACGCATGCTGAGGATCGTGAATAAGAATGGCGTTTTCCAAATCCAGACGCCAGGCGCGTGGGTTCAGGTTATTACCGGTCAGCAGCATCCACTCGTCATCAACCCACATTCCTTTGAGATGATAACTGTTATCATCATCTTTCCAGAGGCGCACGACGAGCTGGTCCGTGTTCACATAGTACTGTAAACGGCTCAGAAAGCGGCGCAGGTTAATCTCATAGAGATAAGGCAGTGCGCCGATGATCT
Organism: Enterobacter sp. DSM 30060; assembly: GCF_013375955.1. Classification (NCBI taxonomy): domain Bacteria; kingdom Pseudomonadati; phylum Pseudomonadota; class Gammaproteobacteria; order Enterobacterales; family Enterobacteriaceae; genus Enterobacter; species Enterobacter sp. DSM 30060. The sequence continues at coordinate 502,673 of NZ_CP056118.1, read as the reverse complement.
TGAAAGGCTGATCTTCCGGAATGAAAAAGTCGTTTGCCGTTTTATCCCCGACAATGATTTCCACCTTTTTACCATCACGCAGCAGCTGAATGATATTACGCACCAGAACGGCGGGAAGGTTGAAGTACGGGGTGCAGATGGTGAGCTTATGCTCCGCGCACGGCATCAAATGGAAGATAGTCTTGTTCAGGAGGCTGGATTTACCCAGGCCTACCAGAGGCGTAACGGACAGTTCTTCATTATTGGCATCACCCTGGAAACGATAAACCGCATCGCGCAGCTCCTGGCGGAAGGAGCGAACGTCGTTTTTGATTTCCGGGCTTTTCGGGCGATGAGGATCGTCAAGACGATGCACACCCCGGCCATGAACCAGGTTTTTATCAACCCAGTTGAACATGATGTCGGTCATCTGCGGATTACGGATAAGATGGTAGCGATCGTAACGGTATTTATCGAGCTGATGGAGATACACATCATTCAGACTGGCGCCGCTATAAAGGACGCTGTCATCAATGATAAATCCTTTAAAATGAAGAACGCCAAGCGCTTCACGGGTATTCACCGGTACGCCATATACCGGGATATCAATACCCGGATTTTCCTGGGCCATGCGGCAATACCAGTCAGCATTGGTATTCGAGGCAGCCGCACCAATACGGCCACGCTGAGCACGGTGCCAGTCAACCAGCACGCGAACATCCAGTTCCGGACGCTGACGTTTCGCTTCATAGAGCGCGTTCAGGATCGCACGCCCACCTTCATCTTGTTCAAGATAGAGCGCCACAATGCAAATACGTCGCGTAGCGCTGGCAATCTTTTCAAGAAGCGTCTCCCGGAAATGAGCGGGAGCATAAAAGAACTCTACATCATCAACTGACTGAGAAATCTTCGGTAGTTGAGCAAGGTGTTGTTGATGTTTATTACGCTTAAATTTTGACAACATCACAGTGCGTTTCTTCTCTGTTCATTGAAGGGTTGTCTGTACCAGGCAAACAACATAAGCGGACAATGATACCCCAGTGCCGGGAAAAGTGGGTAACATTTCCAGCAGCTTACTCTTGTTTACCCGTCGAAGTCAGGCTGAGGGACAAAGAGACAATGCCTTCATCCAGCTGGATATCAACGTCAAAACCGAGCTTCCGCGCCAGGGTCACCATACCCCGATTATTTGGCATAGTAATGCCATTGAGCCGTGACAATCCGTGATCGCGCGTATAACCAATGAGTTTTTCGAGCAGCCGTCTGCCCAAACCCAAACCTTTAAGATCGGAACGCACCAGTACGGCAAACTCCGCATCCACGTTATCCGGGTCGGAAATGGCACGCGTCACGCCGAGGATCTCCTCTCCCTCTGCGGAACGGCGGACCGCCACAATCGCCATTTCTCGATCGTAGTCGATCTGGGTCATATTGGCTAAATCGTCGTGGGTAAATTCATTAATTTCGCTGAAATAGCGATAGTACAAATCTTCTTTCGTCACCTGCGAGATGAACGCTCGCAGCAGCGGCTCGTCTTCCGGCAGGATAGGGCGAAACAGTGCCCGCTCTCCATTTTTCATCTCCACCCACTCTTCCAGATGGAGAGGATAAGGACGAATGGCGAGACGGCTTTCCCGGTCACCGACAAATGGCGCAATTTCCAGCGTCACGTCGAGGGCAGTGAATTCATTTCCGGAAGCGAGGAGCGGGTGGATGTCCAGGCGCTGGATCTCCGCACAGTCAACAATGAGGTTGGAGACCTTCACCAGAAACTGGCTTAACCCGGCGATATCAAGCGGCCTCAGAGCGCTTCTGCCGCGGATTTTTTTACTTTTGATGGCCTGAATAACCAAATAACGCGCCAGGTTCATGTTTAGAGGTGGAAGCGCGACAGCCGCTTGTTCTTCTGGCCGCCATTCAACGCCGCCTTCACCCAGCATAATGAGTGGACCAAAAACCGGATCGTGTTCGACGACCACGCGCAGCTCCTGCGCACCTGCTCGGTTAGCCATGCTCTGCACCAGCAGGCCGTGGATCCGGGCCTGTGGCCACGTCATTTTAACGCGATCGATAATGGCATCCGCGGCCTGTTGTACTTCTGTCGCGGTGCGCAGATACAGCATGACGCCCTGAACATCCGATTTGTGCGGAATATCGGGGGAGCGCAGCTTCAGCGCGACCGGATAGCCAATCTGCTCAGCGATATGTACCGCCTCAGCGCTGTCACCGGCAATCCAGGTCGGCAGTGTTTGCATCCCATAGCTGCCAAGAATGGGTTGCACTTCATGCGTATCAAGCGAAGTGGCGCCCTCTTCGATGGCCTGTTGCAATAAACTGTGTACGTCCACCGAATTTGCTGTGAGGTTGCCCGGTAGGGCAGGCGTTTCACGCAGCTGCTTCTGGTTGCGGCGGTACTCAACCATATGCATAAACGCGGTTATGGTGCCCTCTGGCGTACGGTAGGTTGGCAACCCGGCTTCACTAAACAGACGTCGCGCTTCCTGCGAGGAGAACTCGCCGCACCAGTTGGTCAGCAGGGTGACGTATTTGCCGCGCGGATGGTTTCGGACAGCCTCAATCAGCGTTCGTGCACTTTCGCTGCCTGGCGCAACCGCGCTGGGCGAATGGATAATCATCAGCGCATCAAAGTCCTGGCTATCCAGCAAAATCGTGATCGCCTTAATGTAACGATCGCTGCTGGCATCATCGCGCAAATCGAGGGGATTATCGGGAACAACGCTTCCCGGTAACGCGTCCCGCAGGCGCTGGAGCGTCTCTTCACCCAGCGTGGCCAGCTTGCCGTTGCGTAGCCAGAGCTCGTCCAGCGCCAGGGCGGCGGGAGCGGCTCCGTTGCTGACAATCATCAGCTTTTCACCGCGCAGGGGACGCATGTGGCTCAACGTTTCGACGGCGGAAAAAAGCTCGTGCGTATCCTGTACCCGCAGTAAACCGGCGCGCTGGATCGCTGCATCCCATGCGGGATCCATCCCGGAATGGGATTGCAGCAGGCGCTGAGCCGCGGGGCTGCGCCCGCTTTTGATGACCAGAATCGGTTTATTACGCGATGCGCTACGCGATGCCGACACAAAACGACGGGCGTCACTCAGGTGTTCAAGGTAGAGCAGGATAGCGCTGGTTTTGCTGTCACGCGCCAGGAAATCCAGCAGCTCATCAACGTCAATGTCCAGGCTGTCGCCGAGGGCGATGAAATAGGAAAAGCCCATCTCACGCTGCTGCGCCCAGTCGAGGATGGTATTGGATACCGCTGCCGACTGTGAAATAAAGGCCAGTTTGCCTTTACGGATCGGAACCGGGGAAAAACTGGCATTCAGCCCTTGCCAGGGCGCAAGCAGACCGAGGCTATTTGGACCAAGAATGCGCATCTGGTAGCGGCTGGCGCAGGCCAGCAGTTCGGGCTGCTGTTCAGGAGGCGAGGAAAGAATAATGCAGGTTTTACAGCCTTTCTGACCGAGCGACTCAAGCAATTCGAGGTTTCGTTTCGCATGCGTACAGAGCACGGCGAGGTCGGGAACAAACGGTAAACTTTGCACGTCCGGCCACGCCAGCACCCCCTGTACCGCTTTATAAGCGGGCGTAACGGGCATGACCGGGCCGTTAAACCCGCCAGCCAGCAGGTTACGCATCATCAGATACCCTGCGCGGTCCGGTTTCATCGAGGCGCCAATAACGGCAATGGATTTCGGACGGAGTAGCGCTTCTAACCCTCTCTGGCTCATGCAGGCCTCCTGTGAATGCAAGCGACCTGATGATTTTAAACGCTTTCTGTCTCTGTTGCTGTGACGCTACCCTTATGAACGGTTTTTCCTGCCAGATAACGTTCGCGGAAGCAGGAGAAGTGGGAGCTTAATGCGCTGGCCGCCTGGGTATCGCCCGCCAGGTCCAGTAGCGCAATGGCGACTTCAGCGGTGCAATATTGACCCTCGGCATGCGCTTCTCGTAAGCGATAGGTCGAAACGCGCGACAGATCGACGGAAATCACCGGCAGCGCATCAAGATAAGGGCTTTTGCGAAACATCTTTCTTGCTTCGGTCCAGGTGCCGTCGAGCATAATAAACAGCGGCGGCTTACCGGATGGTGGCGCCGTAAGCACCTGGCGTTGTTCGCCTGCATATGATGCCGGGAAAACGACCATGGGCTGATAGTCCGGGTTTGCCACCAGGTCAAGCAGAGCCTGAGGTGGCTCAGTGCGCGACCACTGAAACGCTGCGGTGTTGGGCAGAATATCGGCGATCAAACGCCCCGTGTTGCTGGGCTTCATCGGTTCGGTATCGAACATGACCAGACAAAAGCGGCTTTTCGCCTCGCTCGGTGTAAGCGTTTCGCACAGACACACTTTCAGCGGTAAAAGGCAGCGCTGGCAGCGGCGAATACGATTGCCTCGGGCCAGAAAAGGGCGGGTTGCGCGCGCAAGGCGCTCGGCGCGTAATTGAAGTACAGCGTTATCAGTCATGGGCGAAAAGGCAGGAAAAACCCCATTTTCGCAGAGGAGAGAACGGGGCACAAGATGTGCCCCGTGAATGTTACAGGGATTCGTTTAACCAGCTGTCGAAAGGCGCCTTCGGTACTGCACCATTGAGCATGTCGATCACTTCCCCATTTTTGAAAATCATAATGGTTGGAATGCTGCGAATGCGAAAACGGGCGCTGAGTTCACGTTCCGCTTCGGTATTCACTTTAACAAAACGCATTTTCCCGCTGCGCTCTTCAGCCACGTCTTCGAAGATGGGCGCAAAGTTACGGCAGGGGCCGCACCACGGTGCCCAGAAATCGACCACAACCGGCAGATCGTCCTTGAGGAGTTTGTCCAGCGTAGCACCCGTCGCGTTAATGACATCGCCATCAAATAATTCGTGGCCACAACGCCCGCATTTCGCACCGTCATCCATCCGATCGTCCGGAATGCGGTTTAAAGCCTGACAGTTGGCACATACGGTATTCATAACTAACCTCTGATAGAGCCGTGGAACAACGGCAGAACGCCGATAATGTTTCTGATATGTTACATATTATCAGTGAGCCTGTATAAATCGACAACGCGTTTTATTCAATGGGAACAATAGTCACAGGCTTTTGTACGAAATTATGGCTATGAGCTTGCACATCGGGTAATCTGCGCGCTTCGCGCAGCGCTGGTGGAGAAAAGCATGAACGACGAAATGAAAAACAAAAGCGGCAAGGTCAAAGTGATGTATGTCCGCAGTGATGATGACTCTGATAAACGCACCCAAAATCCGCGTACCGGAAAAGGTGGCGGGCGTCCGGCGTCTTCTCGTGCAGACGGTGGCCGTCGCCCCGCCCGCGATGACAGAAATAACCGCGGCGATGACCGCAAACGTGATGACCGTAAGCGTGACGATCGCAAACGCGATGATTTTGTCCGCGACGGTGGATCGCCATGGCGTACCGTTTCGCGCGCGCCCGGTGAAGAGGCGACCGAAAAAGCCGATCACGGCGGTATCAGCGGAAAAAGCTTTATCGATCCGGAAGTGCTGCGTCGTCAGCGTGCGGAAGAAACCCGTGTATATGGCGAGAACGCCTGTCAGGCCCTGTTCCAGAGCCGCCCGGAGTGTATCGTTCGCGCATGGTTTATCCAGAGCGTGACCCCGCGCTTTAAAGAAGCGCTGCGCTGGATGGCGGCGAACCGTAAAGCCTACCACGTGGTTGACGATGCCGAGCTGACAAAAGCGTCCGGGACTGAACACCACGGCGGCGTCTGCTTCCTGATCAAAAAACGTAACGGCACCACCGTGCAGCAGTGGGTCAGCCAGGCGGATGCCGATGACTGTGTGCTGGCGCTGGAAGATGTGGGTAACCCGCATAACCTGGGCGCTATGATGCGTAGCTGCGCGCACTTTGGCGTGAAAGGCGTTCTGTTGCAGGATGCCGCGCTGCTGGAATCCGGTGCGGCAATCCGTACCGCGGAAGGCGGTGCTGAGCATGTTCAGCCGATCACCGGCGACAGCGTGCTGGAGGCCCTTGAGCAATTCCGTAACGCGGGCTACACCATTGTCACCACCTCAAGCCGTGCCGCTACGCCGCTGTTTAAAGCGACGTTGCCGCGCAAAATGGTGCTGGTGTTAGGTCAGGAGCGCGATGGTCTGTCTGATGCGGCACTCTCCAGCGCTGACATGAGCGTTTCTATCGACGGCACTGGCAACGTTGAAAGCCTGAACGTATCCGTTGCGACCGGCGTGCTGCTGGCCGAATGGTGGCGTCAGAACAAAGCATAAGCCTTTTATGTGCCGGGCCTGACCCGGCACATTCAAACCCTACTCACTCTCTGCCGGTAACACAGGCATCCAGTCAATCGGCTTTTCGCCACGCTTTTCCAGCCACTCATTCGTCAGAACAAAATGGTTACTGCCAAAGAAACCGCGATGCGCAGACAGCGGCGACGGGTGCGGTGCTTTCAGTACGTGATGGCGCTGACGATCGATAATCGCCCCTTTCTTTTGGGCATGTGAACCCCAGAGTAAAAACACGACGCCTTCACGATGCTCATTGATTAGGCTGATAACCTTATCGGTAAAGGTTTCCCATCCCAGACTGGCGTGGGAGTGTGCCTGACCCGCCCGGACGGTTAATACGGTATTCAGCAACAGCACGCCCTGGCGCGCCCAGCTTTCCAGATAACCGTGATTAGGGCGGGTGAAACCCGGAATCGTTCCTTCCAGCTCTTTATACATATTCAGCAGAGAAGGGGGAATGGCCACGCCCGGACGCACGGAAAATGCCAGTCCGTGAGCCTGCCCGGGACCATGGTACGGATCCTGCCCCAGTATAACCACCTTCACGTCGCTCAGTTCGGTGTAGCGAAAGGCGTTAAATACATCTTTCTGCGGTGGATAAATTGTCTGGCCGGCCTGCCGTTCAGCCGCAACGGTACTGAGGGTATTAATAAAATAGGGCTGCTGCTTCTCTTCTGCCAGCACGTCATGCCAGGTTAAAGGTGTTGTCATCTCGCTCTCCTGCGAATTTCATTCTTTGCCTAGCTTACCTGCTAATGGCTGGTGAGCAAAATTACCCGCGGAAAAGCGGCTAAGTGTCTCAATTTATGTTGAAAACCAGGCAGGGTAAGTTGAATTGGTAAATCATTAAAATTGATCTAAAACAAAAAATTCAGACCACACTCTTTATGTGGTTAGTGATTTTGTTGATTTAAATCAATAAATCACCCGGGTCTGAATGTTATATATACACACAACAAACAATGGTTTTACCAATTGGCCGCAAAAGGCCAGCATCAGTTAATGTAGCCTAAGGGAGGCAACACATGATTACAGGTATCCAGATTACTAAAGCTGCAAATGACGATCTGCTGAACTCTTTCTGGCTGCTGGACAGCGAGAAAAACGAAGCGCGCTGTGTAGTAGCGAAAGCAGGTTTTGCGGAAGACGAAATCGTTCCGGTGAGCAAACTGGGCGAAATTGAATACCGTGAAATTCCAATGCAAGTGCAACCAGAAGTGCGCGTGGAAGGTGGTCAGCACCTGAACGTTAACGTCCTGCGTCGTGAAACGCTGATGGATGCTGTTGAGAACCCAGAAAAATACCCGCAGCTGACCATCCGTGTGTCTGGCTATGCGGTGCGTTTCAACTCTCTGACTCCGGAACAGCAGCGCGACGTTATCGCCCGTACCTTTACTGAAAGCCTGTAAGGTTTCAGCTTCGGGGGTGGAATAAAAAGCCGGGAATGTCCCGGCTTTTTTTTACTCTTCAGTTTTTGTCTCTGGCGCAGCAGAACTTGGCTTACGGCGCTTACCAATATTTTTGGTATCGCGGTGGCGCTGCTTCACGCGCGGCTTCTCTTTTTCTTTCTCTTTTCTCTCAGCACGTTTCGCGAGCGCTTTCTTGGACGGTTTACCCGTCATTTTTTCACTCGGCGCACGTGTCGTCGGACGAAGTTCGTCAATCACACGAGCTTTTAGCGGCTCATCAACGTAGCGGCCAATTTTTTGGAGCAGCAGATGGTCGTGCGCTTCTACCAGAGAAATAGCAATCCCTTTGCGGCCCGCACGGCCGGTACGACCAATACGGTGCAGGTAAGTATCACCGCTGCGCGGCATATCAAAGTTGATCACATGGCTCACGTCCGGGATGTCGATCCCGCGCGCGGCAACGTCGGTTGCAACCAGCACATTCACGCGACCATCGGTCAGGCGCTTAATCCCTTCGGTACGCTTAACCTGTGCCATTTCACCTTCGAGATAGCAGTTGTTGATGCCAGCGTTGCGGAGCATTTCTGCCAGCTCATGCACGCGCTCGCGTTTACGTACGAAGACGATGGTACGGGTTGCTTCTTCCTGCTTCAGCAGATGTTTCAGCAACTCAACTTTATGCTCAAGGTTATCTGCGCGGTAGTACCACTGGTGGATCTTCTTACGCTCACGCGTCGATGGCGTAGCGGACACTTCCACCGGATCTTCCAGCAGACGTTCGGCGAAATCTTTAATGGCATCCCCTTCAAGAGTTGCCGAGAACAGCATTGTCTGGTTACGCCAGCGCGTTTCACCCGCGATGTGTTCGATATCCTGGGCAAAGCCCATGTCCAGCATGCGGTCAGCTTCATCGAGAATCAGCGTTTCCACCGCCCGGCAGTCGAAGTTCTCTTCTTTTATGTATTGCAGCAGACGGCCTGTCGTCGCGACAACGATATCCTGGTTTTCGCTGAACACTTCGGCGTGGTTCATATACGCTACGCCGCCGGTGATGGTCGCGATATCCAGATGGGTGTTCGCCGCCAGCTCACGCGCGTGTTCGGCAACCTGCATCGCCAGTTCACGGGTCGGGGTCAGGATCAAAATGCGCGGCGGCCCTGATTTTTTACGCGGAAAATCGAGCAAATGCTGCAACACAGGCAGCAAGTAGGCTGCTGTCTTCCCCGTGCCGGTTGGCGCAGAACCGAGCACATCGCGGCCCTCAAGCGCAGGCGGAATGGCCGCGGCCTGAATGGCGGTCGGGCGTGTAAAGCCTTTACTCTCAAGAGCATTGAGCAGGCTTTCATCGAGTTCAAGTTCGGAAAAAGTCGTTACAGTCATGTTCTACCTCTGTGTGGGGCGCTGATTATAGACGTTACGGCTGTAATCTTCATCTGTTTGTATGGATATCGCTTTTCGACCACTTCGCTTTCCCCTATGCTACTCCAGTTTCACACAGAAGGTTGCCCTGACATGTCTCAACTCAAAGCGCAGTTGCGCCGCGATGGTTTTACGTTTAAACATTTTTTTGTGGCGCACGATCGTTGTGCAATGAAAGTCGGTACAGACGGTATTTTACTGGGTGCATGGGCCCCTGTCGCAGGTGTAAAACGCATTCTGGATATTGGTACGGGCAGCGGACTTCAGGCGCTGATGCTGGCGCAGCGTACAGAAGAACACGTCACTATCGACGCCGTTGAGCTTGATCCTCAGGCGGCCCAGCAGGCAAGCGAAAACGCTGCCGATTCTCCGTGGGCAGAACGGATCAGGGTGGAATGCGCCGATGTCCTGACCTGGGCACCGGAGCAGACTGCGCGTTACGATTTGATCGTCAGCAATCCGCCGTATTTCACGCCAGGTGTGGAGTGTGGAACGCCGGAACGCGAGCAGGCACGTTACACCGGCTCGCTCGATCACAAGGCGCTACTGACCAGCGCGGCGGAACTCATCTCGGAAGAGGGATTTTTCTGCGTGGTCTTGCCCGAAAGCACGGGTAACACCTTCATTGAGATCGCTCGGGATATCGGCTGGAGTTTGCGTCTTCGTACCGATATTTCGGATACGGAAGGTCGCTTACCGCACCGTGTGTTGCTGGCGCTCTCGCCGAAAGAGGGGGAGTGCTTTACCGACAGGATGGTTATTCGCGGGCCAGACCAGCGTTATTCCGAAGATTACACTGCCCTGACCCAGGCCTTTTATCTGTTTATGTGAACCTGCGGCGTCAACACCGACGGGCCGGACGTTTCCAGCGGGTCGGGATAGTCCAGCGTATAATGCAGGCCACGACTCTCTTTGCGCATCATCGCACAGCGTACAATCAGCTCGGCAACCTGCACAAGGTTGCGCAGCTCCAGCAGATTATTGGAAACGCGGAAGTTGGCGTAATATTCATCAATTTCCTGCTGCAACATCATGATGCGGCGTAACGCGCGTTCCAGACGCTTCGTTGTGCGTACAATCCCGACATAATCCCACATGAGAAGCCGCAGCTCGTGCCAGTTATGCTGGATAACCACCAGTTCGTCCGGGTTCTCTACTCGACTTTCATCCCATGCTGGCAGGTGCGTTGTTGGACGTGCATAGGGCATGCGTTTGGTTATATCTTCCGCAGCCGACCATCCATACACCAGACACTCCAGCAATGAGTTTGATGCCATGCGATTCGCACCATGCAGGCCGGTGTAACTGACCTCGCCGATCGCATACAAACCATCCACGTCGGTACGACCATGATCGTCAACCATCACCCCGCCACAGGTATAGTGGGCGGCAGGCACAATCGGCACCGGATCGCGGGTTAAATCGATACCCAGACTCAGCAGCTTTTCATAAATCATCGGGAAGTGCTGGCGAATAAAGTCTGCCGGTTTATGGCTAATGTCCAGATACATACAGTCCACGCCAAGCCGCTTCATCTCGTGGTCAATGGCGCGGGCCACGATATCCCGCGGGGCAAGTTCACCTCGGGGGTCGAAGTCCGGCATAAACCTGGAACCGTCCGGTCGCTTGAGATACGCGCCTTCGCCGCGCAACGCTTCAGTTAACAGGAAGTTACGTGCCTGCGGGTGGAACAGGGCGGTAGGATGGAACTGATTAAACTCCATATTCGCTACGCGGCAGCCTGCGCGCCAGGCCATGGCGATACCGTCTCCGGAGGCGATATCCGGGTTAGTCGTGTACTGGTAAACCTTGGAGGCGCCGCCGGTCGCCAGCACAACGGCTTTAGCCTGGCAGGTTTCCACCTTCTCTTTATTCCGATTCCACACCCATGCGCCGACAACACGGCGCGTGCCGGGCAGGCCAATTTTATCGGAAATAATCAGGTCGACGGCGTTACTGCGCTCCAGCACCCGAATATTGGGATGGCTGAGGGCTTTGCTGACCAATGTGGTTTCAACCGCTTTTCCTGTTGCATCAGCAGCGTGCAGAATACGGCGATGGCTGTGCCCGCCTTCACGGGTCAGATGATAGCTCTCTTCACCATTAGGCTGAACCTGCGTATCAAACAGCACGCCCTGGTCGATAAGCCATTGCACGCAGTGGCGGGCATTGCTGGCGACAAACTCTGCGGCATGCTCATCCACGATCCCGGCACCGGCAATCAGAGTGTCTTCTACGTGTGAGGCAATGCTGTCCGTTTCATCAAACACGGCGGCAATACCGCCTTGTGCATAGAAGGTGGAACCTTCGCTCATCGGCCCTTTACTCAGCACGATTACGTTCTGATGTTCCGCCAGGCGCAGCGCGAGGGAGAGGCCAGCAGCACCGCTGCCGATAATCAGTACATCACAATGGAGTTCAGGCGTTGTATTCATGATGTTTGTTTAATTTACTAAACATGGTCTGGGCAGAATAGCATTGTGATGCGAGTTATCGCACGTTTTTTTTGAAGCGTGTTGCAATGACTAAACGGATGGCCGGAAGTTAAATCATCGCTAAATGACTGGAATTATTTTGCGAAGCAGATCGTTAGCTTCAGATTTTGTGGTGAAATAAAGCCTGTGTTGCGTTACTCTTCTGACGATAAAGTTAATGATTCTTGTCAGAAAGCGGGTGCGTATCGTGAACAGACTTATAATGAGAGAAAATGAACGGTCTGCGGCGCGATGAACAAAAACAAAGGCGTTACGGAACTTATTGAAGAACAGACGCTCTAATTCGGTGCTTGCTCAAAGTGCAATGTTGTTAGAGTGGCGTTTCGATAACGCGTGGAATTTGGTTTGGGGAGACATTACCTCGGATGAGCGAGCAGTTAACGGACCAGGTCCTGGTTGAACGGGTCCAGAAGGGAGATCAGAAAGCTTTTAACCTACTGGTGGTGCGCTACCAGCATAAGGTAGCGAGTCTGGTTTCCCGCTATGTACCGTCAGGCGATGTTCCTGATGTGGTACAAGAGTCTTTTATTAAGGCCTATCGCGCGCTGGATTCATTCCGGGGGGATAGTGCTTTTTATACCTGGCTGTATCGTATTGCAGTCAATACGGCTAAGAATTATTTGGTTGCTCAGGGGCGTCGTCCGCCTTCAAGTGATGTTGACGCTATCGATGCAGAAAACTTCGAAAGTGGCGGCGCGCTGAAAGAAATTTCGAACCCTGAGAACTTAATGTTGTCAGAAGAACTGAGACAAATCGTTTTTCGCACGATCGAGTCGCTCCCGGAAGATTTACGCATGGCAATTACGTTACGGGAGCTGGATGGCCTAAGCTATGAAGAGATAGCCGCCATCATGGATTGTCCGGTCGGCACGGTTCGTTCACGAATTTTCCGTGCGCGAGAAGCCATTGATAATAAAGTTCAACCGCTTATCAGGCGTTGACGATAGCGGGATACTGGAAAAGGTATTAGGCATGCAGAAAGAAAAACTTTCCGCTTTAATGGATGGTGAAATGCTGGATAGTGAGCTGCTCGATGAGTTGTCTCATTCTCCCGAAATGCAACAGACCTGGGAGAACTATCATCTTATCCGCGACACTCTGCGGGGTGATACCAGCGATGTTCTCCATTTCGATATCTCAGCACGCGTTATGGCGGCCATTGAGAACGAACCTGTTCATCAGACCACGCCGCTTATTCCTGAAGCGCAGCCTGCACCTCACCAGTGGCAGAAAATGCCGTTCTGGCACAAGGTGCGTCCATGGGCCAGCCAGCTCACCCAGATGGGAGTCGCTGCGTGTGTATCGCTTGCAGTTATCGTTGGGGTCCAGCACTATAATACCCAGTCTGAAGCCAGTCAGCAGCCTGAAGCGCCAGTGTTCAATACGCTGCCGATGATGGGTAAAGCCAGTCCGGTTAGCCTGGGCGTACCGGCAGATGCCTCCGCAAGCGGCGGACAGCAACAGCAGGTACAGGAGCAGCGTCGTCGCATTAATGCGATGTTGCAGGATTACGAGTTGCAGCGTCGTCTGCACTCCGAGCAGCTTCAGTTTGAGCAGGCCCAAACCCAGCAGGCTGCTGTGCAGGTGCCAGGAAACCAAACTTTAGGAACGCAATCGCAGTAATGAAGCAACTTTGGTTCGCCATGTCTTTGATGGCGGGTAGCCTGTTCTTCTCTGCTAACGCCTCGGCTGATGTTTCATCCGGGGCGTTGTTGCAGCAAATGAATCTGGCCAGCCAGTCACTCAATTACGAGTTGGCATTTATTAGCATCAATAAGCAGGGTGTCGAATCGTTACGCTATCGCCACGCCCGCCTTGATAATCAGCCGCTCGCCCAGCTTTTACAGATGGATGGCCCGCGTCGGGAAGTGGTCCAGCGTGGGAACGAAATCAGCTATTTCGAGCCAGGCCTTGAGCCGTTTACGCTCAATGGTGACTACATCGTTGATTCCCTGCCATCGCTCATTTACACCGATTTTAAACGTCTCGCCCCCTACTATGATTTTATCTCGGTGGGGCGAACGCGTATTGCCGACAGGTTGTGCGAAGTGATCCGCGTAGTCGCGCGGGATGGGACACGTTACAGCTATATCGTCTGGATTGACGCAGAGACGAAGCTGCCGATGCGCGTTGATCTGCTCGATCGCGACGGTGAAACGCTGGAGCAGTTCCGCGTGATCTCCTTCGACGTGAACGGTCAGGTTGGCAACAGTATGCAGAATCTGGCCAAAGCCAGCCTGCCGCCTTTGCTTTCCGTACCTGCCGGCGATTCTGTCAATTTCAACTGGGTACCTTCCTGGATCCCGCAAGGATTCAGCGAAGTATCCAGCAGCCGTCGCCAGCTGCCGACTATCGAAACACCGGTTGAATCGCGCCTCTATTCCGATGGGCTATTTAGCTTCTCGGTGAATATCAATCGCGCTACGGCGAACAGTTCCGAACAGATGCTCCGTACCGGTCGCCGGACGGTTAGCACGACGGTACGCGATAATGCGGAAATTACCATTGTTGGTGAATTACCGCCGCCAACAGCAAAACGTATTTCAGACAGCATTAAATTCAGGGCTGCGCAATGATTAAAGAGTGGGCGACGGTCGTATCCTGGCAGGATGGCGTAGCGCTTGTCAGCTGTGACGTTAAAGCATCATGCAGCAGCTGCGCTTCGCGAGCCGGTTGCGGCAGCCGCGTATTGAATAAGCTGGGGCCGCAAACGTCGCACACTATTGCTGTGTCGAGCGATCAGCCGCTGGTGGCAGGGCAAAAAGTGGAGCTCGGCATCGCTGAAGTCAGCCTGCTCACTTCCGCCATACTGGTTTACCTCTCTCCGCTCGCCGGACTGTTTGTGATGGGCGGGGTTTTCCAGATGCTGTTCGGCACAGATTTGGCCGCCATGTGCGGTGCCGCCTTGGGCGGTGTGGGCGGGTTCTGGCTTGCTAAAGGCGTTTCCCCAAGGCTTACCGCCCGGGAAGCCTGGCAGCCCGTCATTCTCAGCGTTGCACTGGCACCCGACCAACTTCGTGTTGAGACGCTCTCTCCTGAGGCCCGGTGATCTGCCGGGCTTTATTATTATTTACATCGCAATAAAGTAAACGCCGTCTCTTCGCGCTATACCTGACTCTAAGTGCATTTCCAGCAGACGAGGTTGTAGTGTAGAATGCTGCGTTTTCGCACTGAAAAACGTCAGGCTAAGAACAGCGGCCTCCAGGAATTCGTAAGGCATAATTATTTAACTATATGAAGAACATACGTAACTTTTCGATCATTGCTCACATTGACCACGGTAAGTCGACGCTGTCTGACCGTATTATCCAGATTTGCGGTGGCCTGTCTGATCGTGAAATGGCAGCCCAGGTTCTGGACTCCATGGACCTGGAACGCGAACGCGGTATTACCATTAAAGCCCAGAGCGTGACGCTCGACTATAAGGCTTCCGATGGTGAAACCTACCAGCTGAACTTTATCGACACCCCAGGGCACGTTGACTTCTCTTATGAAGTGTCACGCTCGCTGGCGGCCTGCGAAGGCGCGCTGCTGGTGGTGGATGCCGGGCAGGGCGTAGAGGCCCAGACGCTGGCAAACTGCTATACCGCCATGGAAATGGATCTCGAAGTGGTGCCGGTTCTGAATAAAATCGACCTGCCAGCCGCCGATCCTGAGCGCGTAGCGGAAGAAATTGAAGACATCGTCGGTATCGATGCGACCGATGCAGTGCGCTGCTCGGCAAAAACCGGCGTAGGTGTTCCGGATGTACTGGAACGTCTGGTGCGTGACATTCCGCCGCCGGAAGGTGACCCGGATGCGCCGCTCCAGGCCCTGATCATCGACTCCTGGTTTGATAACTACCTGGGCGTTGTCTCGCTGGTGCGTATTAAAAACGGCACCATGCGTAAAGGCGACAAAATCAAGGTCATGAGCACCGGGCAGGTCTACAACGCTGACCGCCTCGGCATCTTCACGCCAAAACAGGTTGACCGTACCGAACTGAAATGCGGCGAAGTGGGTTGGCTGGTCTGTGCAATTAAAGACATCCTCGGCGCGCCAGTGGGCGATACCCTGACCGGCGCACGTAACCCGGCAGATAAAGCGCTGCCAGGCTTCAAAAAGGTGAAACCGCAGGTTTATGCGGGTCTGTTCCCGGTCAGCTCCGACGATTACGAAAACTTCCGCGATGCGCTCGGAAAGCTGAGCCTCAACGATGCTTCCCTGTTCTATGAGCCAGAAAGCTCAACGGCGCTGGGCTTCGGCTTCCGCTGTGGCTTCCTCGGTCTGCTGCACATGGAGATCATTCAGGAACGTCTGGAGCGTGAATACGATCTGGATCTGATCACCACCGCCCCGACGGTTGTCTACGAAGTAGAAACCACGTCGAAAGAGGTGATCTACGTCGACAGCCCTTCCAAGCTCCCGCCGCTGAATAATATTCAGGAACTGCGCGAGCCTATCGCAGAGTGTCACATGCTGCTGCCGCAGGAGTTCCTCGGCAACGTGATCACCCTGTGTATTGAGAAGCGTGGCGTGCAGACCAACATGGTGTACCACGGTAACCAGGTGGCGCTGACCTATGAAATTCCGATGGCGGAAGTGGTGCTCGACTTCTTCGACCGTCTGAAGTCTACCTCCCGTGGCTATGCGTCACTGGACTACAACTTCAAACGCTTCCAGGCCTCGAACATGGTTCGCGTGGACGTGCTGATCAACGGCGAGCGAGTTGATGCCCTGGCGCTGATCACCCACAACGATAACGCACCGTACCGTGGTCGTGAGCTGGTTGAGAAGATGAAAGAGCTGATCCCGCGTCAGCAGTTTGACATTGCGATTCAGGCGGCCATTGGTAACCACATCATTGCCCGTTCAACCGTGAAGCAGCTGCGTAAAAACGTTCTGGCTAAGTGCTACGGCGGCGACGTCAGCCGTAAGAAAAAGCTGTTGCAGAAGCAGAAAGAAGGTAAGAAGCGTATGAAGCAGGTCGGTAACGTTGAGCTGCCGCAGGAAGCATTCCTTGCCATCCTTCATGTTGGTAAAGACGGAAACGGTAAATAACCTTAAGGAGTTGGCATGGCGAACATGTTTGCCCTGATCCTGGTCATCGCTACCCTGGTAACAGGTCTGTTATGGTGCCTGGATAAGTTTATCTTCGCCCCAAAACGCCGTGAACGTCAGGCTGCCGCGCAGGCAGCCACGGGCGATACGCTGGACGCGAAAACCTTGAAAAAAGTCGGCCCAAAACCGGGCTGGCTGGAAACAGGGGCATCGGTCTTCCCGGTGCTGGTGATTGTGCTGGTGGTGCGTTCATTTATCTATGAACCGTTCCAGATCCCGTCAGGATCGATGATGCCAACGCTGCTGATCGGTGATTTCATTCTGGTTGAGAAGTTTGCCTATGGCATCAAAGATCCGATCTACCAGAAAACGCTGATCGAAACGGGTCATCCGAAACGTGGCGACATCGTGGTGTTTAAATATCCGGAAGATCCACGGCTGGATTATATTAAACGCGCGGTAGGTCTGCCGGGCGATAAAGTAACCTACGATCCGATAGCGAAGGAAGTGAGGATTCAGCCAGGCTGTAGCTCTGGAACTGCATGTGAAAATGCGCTGCCAGTCACTTACTCCAACGTTGAGCCAGGTGATTTTGTGCAGACCTTCGCCCGCCGTAATGGCGGTGAAGCGACCAGCGGATTCTTCCAGGTGCCAAAAGGTGAAACCAAAGAGAACGGTATTCGTCTGGTTGAACGCAAAGAGACGCTGGGCGATGTCACTCACCGCATTCTGACCGTGCCAATCGCACAGGACCAGCTGGCAATGTACTACCAGCAGCCAGGCCAGCAGCTGGCGACCTGGATTGTGCCGCCGGGACACTACTTCATGATGGGTGACAACCGCGATAACTCTGCGGACAGCCGTTACTGGGGCTTTGTGCCGGAAGCGAATCTGGTCGGTAAAGCAACCGCTATCTGGATGAGTTTCGAGAAGCAGGAAGGCGAGTGGCCGACCGGCGTTCGCCTGAATCGTATTGGCGGAATTCATTAATTTTCGTCAAAAATAACACGTAGCGGCTTTTATTCGCCGCTACGTGAATTATTTCAGCGATAAATCTCTTTGAACTAACGACATCCCCTGTCGTTGCGTATAGAATATTCCCCCGAAGTTTAAGGTTGGCCCTGCAAGGGTGCCACGGCACACGAAACCGCGTTGGTTTTCTCAGGTCGGTTTCGTGTGCTGCATTTTTGACGCATTCATTTATTGGTATCGCATGAACCCCATCGTAATTAATCGGCTTCAACGGAAGCTGGGCTACACTTTTCATCATCAGGAGTTGTTGCAACAGGCATTAACCCATCGCAGTGCCAGCAGCAAACATAATGAGCGTCTCGAGTTTTTAGGCGACTCTATTTTAAGTTTCGTGATTGCAAATGCGCTTTATCATCGTTTTCCGCGTGTGGACGAAGGTGATATGAGCCGCATGCGTGCCACGCTGGTGCGCGGCAACACGCTCGCTGAAATCGCACGCGAGTTCGAGCTGGGTGAGTGTCTGCGTCTGGGGCCGGGTGAGCTGAAAAGTGGTGGGTTCCGTCGTGAATCCATTCTTGCCGATACGGTCGAGGCATTAATCGGTGGCGTGTTCCTGGACAGCGATATCCAGACCGTAGAAAAGATGATCCTGAACTGGTATCAGACCCGTCTGGACGAAATCAGTCCGGGCGATAAACAAAAAGATCCGAAAACGCGTCTGCAAGAATATTTGCAGGGTCGTCACCTCCCGCTGCCATCCTATCTGGTGGTGCAGGTACGTGGCGAAGCGCACGATCAGGAATTTACCATCCATTGCCAGGTCAGTGGCCTGAGTGAACCGGTGGTCGGCACGGGTTCAAGCCGTCGTAAGGCTGAACAGGCTGCCGCCGAACAGGCGTTAAAAATGCTGGAGCTGGAATGAGCGAAGAAAAAACGTATTGCGGATTTATTGCCATCGTCGGACGTCCGAACGTTGGTAAATCCACCCTGTTGAATAATCTGCTTGGACAGAAGATTTCCATTACCTCGCGTAAGGCGCAGACCACGCGTCACCGCATCGTCGGTATCCATACTGAAGGCGCGTATCAGGCGATCTACGTCGATACCCCGGGCCTGCACATGGAAGAGAAGCGTGCCATCAACCGTCTGATGAACAAGGCGGCGAGCAGCTCCATTGGCGACGTAGAGCTGGTGATTTTCGTTGTGGAAGGCACCCGCTGGACGCCGGACGACGAAATGGTCCTGAACAAGCTGCGTGACGGCAAAACGCCGGTGATCCTCGCGGTCAATAAAGTGGACAACGTGCAGGAAAAAGCCGATCTGCTGCCGCATCTGCAATGGCTGGGCAGCCAGATGAACTTCCTGGACATCGTCCCGCTGTCTGCGGAAACGGGTCTGAACGTCGATACCATCGCGGGCATCGTGCGTAAACATCTGCCGGAAGCGACTCATCACTTCCCGGAAGACTACATCACCGATCGCTCTCAGCGTTTTATGGCGTCTGAAATCATCCGTGAGAAGCTGATGCGTTTCCTGGGCGCTGAACTGCCGTACTCTGTAACGGTGGAGATCGAGCGTTTCCAGAGCAACGAGCGTGGCGGCTACGATATTAACGGTCTGATCCTCGTTGAGCGTGAAGGTCAGAAGAAGATGGTGATCGGCAATAAAGGTGCCAAGATCAAAACTATCGGAATCGAAGCCCGTAAAGACATGATGGACATGTTTGAAGCACCGGTTCACCTGGAACTGTGGGTGAAAGTGAAATCTGGCTGGGCCGATGATGAGCGTGCGCTGCGCAGCCTCGGTTACGGCGAAGATCAGTAACCTAAGACGACGAGCATATGGATGGATGGCAGCGCGCCTTTGTCCTGCATAGTCGTCCCTGGAGCGAAACCAGCCTGATGCTGGACGTCTTCACGGAAGAGTCCGGTCGCGTGCGCCTTGTTGCCAAAGGCGCACGTTCCAGACGTTCTAATCTGAAAGGTGCCTTGCAGCCTTTCACCCCGCTGCTGGTCCGCTTTGGCGGGCGAGGGGAAGTCAAAACCCTGCGCAGTGCTGAAGCCGTCTCCCTGGCGCTTCCTCTTTCTGGTATCACGCTCTACAGCGGTTTGTATGTCAACGAACTCATTTCACGGGTTCTTGAACATGAGACCCGCTTCTCTGAACTTTTCTTTGATTACCTGCACTGTATTCAGGCACTTGCTGGCGCAACCGGCACCCCTGAGCCTGTGCTGCGTCGTTTCGAACTGGCGCTGCTGGGGCACCTTGGTTACGGCGTTGATTTTCTGCACTGTGCGGGAAGCGGAGACGAGGTAGAAGACACCATGACCTATCGCTATCGTGAGGAAAAGGGCTTTATTGCCAGTGTCGTCGTCGATAACAGCACTTTTACCGGGCGCCAGCTCCGGGCACTGTATGAACGCGAGTTCCCGGACGCCGACACCCTGCGTGCGGCAAAACGCTTTACCCGAATCGCGCTCAAGCCGTATCTTGGGGGCAAACCTTTAAAGAGCCGCGAATTATTCAGGCAGTTTATGCCGAAACGCTAATGTTTTACCCCTCACCCCAGCCCTCTCCCGGAGGGAGAGGGAGAAGGTAAATGACCAAAAATACCGAGGATTGTCATGGCTGAATTACTGTTAGGCGTCAATATCGATCACATCGCCACGTTACGTAATGCACGCGGTACCGCGTATCCCGATCCGGTTCAGGCGGCATTTATCGCTGAGCAGGCTGGCGCCGACGGCATTACCGTCCACCTGCGTGAAGATCGTCGCCACATCACTGACCGCGATGTGCGCATCCTGCGTCAGACGCTGGATACCCGCATGAACCTGGAGATGGCGGTGACAGAAGAGATGCTGGCGATTGCCTGCGAGACTAAACCGCATTTCTGCTGCCTGGTGCCGGAAAAGCGTCAGGAAGTGACCACCGAAGGCGGTCTCGATGTGGCCGGGCAGCTCGACAAAATGCGCGATGCCTGCAAACGCCTGGCGGATGCCGGTATCCTGGTATCTTTATTTATCGACGCCGATTTCACCCAGATTAAAGCCGCTGCCGACGTGGGTGCGCCGTATATTGAAATTCACACCGGCTGCTATGCCGATGCCGAAAACGACGCAGCGCAGGCGAAAGAGCTGGAGCGAATCGCCAAAGCGGCAACCTACGCCGCGAGCCTGGGACTGAAGGTGAACGCCGGACACGGCCTGACCTATCACAACGTAAAAGCCATTGCTGCCCTGCCGGAAATGCATGAGCTGAACATTGGCCACGCCATTATTGGTCGTGCGGTGATGAGTGGCCTGAAAGAGGCGGTGTCCGAGATGAAGCGCCTGATGCTGGAAGCGCGTCAGTAATGGCTATTCTGGGCTTAGGCACCGACATCGTCGAAATAGCCCGCATTGAAGCGGTGATCGCCCGCAGCGGCGATCGCCTCGCAAGACGCGTGCTGAGCGATAACGAATGGGCTATCTGGGAGGCGCATCAACAGCCGGTGCGCTTTCTGGCAAAGCGCTTCGCGGTAAAAGAGGCGGCGGCGAAAGCGTTCGGCACGGGCATTCGTAACGGCCTGGCGTTCAACCAGTTTGAAGTGTTTAACGATGAGCTGGGTAAGCCACGTCTGCGTTTATGGGGCGAGGCGCTTAAGCTGGCGGAAAAGCTGGGCGTGGCGCACATGCACGTAACGCTTGCAGATGAACGCCACTATGCCTGTGCGACGGTGATTATTGAGAGTTAAATTTTGTCCGCATGGTGCATCAGGACAAACTTATCCCACAACTGTTCTTCATTCTCGACGTGTGCCGGATCTTTTAAGATCGTATTGGGAATTGGGCACACCTTCTGGCAGGTCGGCGTTTCATAGTGGCCGATGCATTCGGTGCAGCGGTCGCTGTTAATCTCATAAATGCTGTCGCCCATCGAAATCGCCTGGTTCGGGCATTCGGGTTCGCACATATCGCAGTTGATGCATTTTTTGGTGATTAACAGCGCCATCAGGAAATTCTCAGAAACATCACAAACAGGGCGGGCATTATACGCTCATTCGTTGTTCAAACCAGTTTTTTTACCAGCTCTTCGCTGTGCCGAATACGTTCTGGCGCACGCTCCAGATCCTGCTGAACCAGCGCCATAAACAGCAGGTCCGTCAGCATCATCTGCGCACTCGTCGACGAAATCGCCGCGCTGCGAGTGGCCTGTTCCTCGGCAATGGTATACAGGCAGCGGGTTGCCCGTTGCTGGAGCGCATTCGGGCTAAATCCGGTAATCGCCAGAATTTTTCCCCCTACGCGCAGGGCTTCGTCAGTGGCCATATTAATTTCACGTCGCTCGCCAGAATAGGAGATGGCCAGCAGTAAATCGTCAGGATCCATGGCCTGCACGGTCGCCAGCAGCGCGTGCATATCCTGTTCAACGATGGCGTTATAGCCGATTTTTGTCAGCTTCCAGCCAAAGTTACGCGCAACCAGTCCGGAGGCGCCGATCCCGGTCAACACAATACGCCGCGCGTCGCGAAGCATGGCTACGCTTTCCAGCAGTTTCTCTTCTGTGTTCACATCCAGCGTGGCATGCATTGCCGCCACGTTCTCCTTGATCAGCTTTTCGCCCACCAGACGCATCGGATCGTCGCCACGGATCTGGTTATGCACCGGCATTGACTGCGGATTCGGGTTGCTCACCAGTGCTTCACTGATCGCCAGCTTTAGCGCCGGAAAGCCCTTATAGCCTATTTTCTGGGCGAATTTCACCACGCTCGACTGGCTCACCCCGGCTTCGCCTGCCAGCTGCTGGGAGCTGAGGTGTCGCGCGCGATCGGGCTGAGAAAGTAAAAAATCCGCCAGCTTTTTATCACTCTGGGCAAACCCTGCGTAGCGCTGACGAATACGAATTAAACAGTTCATACGGTCTCCTGGCGAAAATGTGATTACCCGCGCAAATACGAATTTTGCTCGCCTGAATGAATTTTATATTCCATTATAGTGCGTTTATTATGAATTAAAAATTCCAGAGGTAAATAACATGAATCTTGGCTCTCTTGTTTCTGAAACGCGTAACCCGCAAACCATGGATCTTGATGCACTGTCCACGCTGGAGCTGGTAAACCGCTTTAATCAACAGGATACCCTCGTCGCGCTGGCAGTCAAAGAGACATTGCCTGAGGTAGCAAAAGCCGTAGACGCCGCTGCCGACGCTCTCAAAGCAGGAGGACGCATTATTTATATGGGAGCGGGAACCAGCGGGCGCCTCGGGGTGCTGGATGCCTCAGAATGTCCGCCGACTTTTGGCGTTCCGCACGGGCTGGTCGTTGGCCTGATTGCCGGTGGCCCCGGCGCGCTGCTGAAAGCGGTAGAAGGGGCAGAAGACAATAAACAGCTTGGGGAAGATGATCTCAGGGCGCTAAACCTGACCGCGCAGGATCTGGTGGTCGGGCTGGCGGCTTCTGGTCGTACGCCGTACGTCATTGGTGGACTGGAATATGCCAGACAGACCGGGTGCACCACAGTGGCCATCTCCTGTAACCCGGGCTCGCCGATTGCGCAGGTGGCCGCCATTGCCATCTCTCCGGTCGTCGGGCCGGAAGCGCTCACCGGCTCCACACGGCTGAAGTCGGGTACCGCGCAGAAGCTGGTGCTCAATATGATCTCCACCGGCGCGATGGTGAAATTTGGCAAGGTCTACCAAAACCTGATGGTGGATATGCAGGCCACTAACATCAAGCTGGTGGACAGAGCGTGTCGCATGGTGATGGAAGCGACAGGTGCCAGTCGTGAAGAGGCGGAAAAGGTGCTTCAGCAGACCGATCACGATGTAAAACCCGCCATTCTGATGATATTAACCGGGCTGGATGCAGCCGCGGCCAGAGCCAGACTCGAAGCCCATCACGGGTTTTTACGGGCGGCATTAGAACACCAATAAGAGGCGTGTATGGACAAAACAGCAGCGCTCGCCAACGACATCCTGCTCGGGATCGGTGGGGAAAAAAATATTCAGCGTCTTGAGAACTGTATGACGCGTGTTCGCGTCGAGGTGCATAACGACGAACAGCTTGATTTGACGCGCCTTAAGCAGCTTCCCGGCGTGAGCGGGTACGTTAAGCAGGGGCAACAGCACCAGTTGATTGTCGGTCCGGGCAAAGCGGCGCAGGTGGTAGATGCCATGCGCGCCCTGATGACGGGCGGTGAAACGGCTCCCGCCTTTGACGATGCGGAACGCACTAAAGCGCAGGCGAAAGCCAAATACAAAGCCCCTATGAGCGATGCGCTGCGCCAACTGGCTAACGTCTTTATTCCGCTGATCCCGGCGTTTATCGCGTCGGGGCTGATCACCGGGATTATCAATATTCTTAAGCGTCCGGATATTGTCGGGGATTTTGCCACGCAGTATCCGAACCTGCTGGGTATTCTGGCGATTTTCGGCAGCGCGGTGTTTGCCATCATGAACATTCTGGTGGGGGTGAACACGGCCAAAGTGTTTGGCGGCTCGCTGGCGATGGGCGGCGTTATGGCGGGTATCCTCTCCAGCCCGCAGCTGGCGCAGATTACGCTGTTTGGCGAGGCGCTTCAGCCTGGCCGCGGCGGGGTGATTGCCGTGCTGCTGGTGGTCATTCTGATGTGCTGGATCGAGAAAAAGCTGCGCGCGGTGCTGCCAGGCTCGATTGAGCTGATCCTCAACCCGCTGCTGACCACATTGATTACCGGGAGCGTGGCGATTGTGGCGCTGCAACCGTTAGGCGGGGCCATCTCTGAAGCCATCGCCCACGGCGCGTCTCTGGCTATCGATCGCGGTGGGTTATTGGTGGGGGCTGTGCTGTCCGGAACCTTCCTGCCGTTAGTGCTGACCGGTCTGCATCAGGGGCTAGTGCCGATTCACGTCGAACTGGTACAGGCGCACGGCTATAACGCCCTGCTGCCGATTCTGTCGATGGCGGGCGTTGGGCAGGTCGGCGCGGCCATCGCGGTGCTGATGAAAACCCGCAACGCGCGTCTGAAAAAGGTCATTAAAGGGGCGTTGCCGGTCGGGTTGCTCGGTATCGGCGAGCCGCTGATTTTCGGCGTTACGCTGCCGCTGGGCAAGCCGTTCCTGGCCGCCTGTCTCGGTGGCGCGGTGGGCGGGGCGTTGATTAGCTACTGGAAAGTGGCGACCGTTATCACCTTCGGGATTTCCGGTTTACCGCTGGCATTAACCATCGTGACCGGAAAAGTGATGCTCTATCTGTTAGGCTATCTGGTAGCGGTGATCGCCGGGTTCCTGTTTACCTGGCTATTAGGATTCAACGACCCAGAGGAGTAAGGTTTGGCAAATCACGAGCGTCGCGTTGTCTTTTTTGATCTGGATGGAACGCTGCATCAGCAGGATATGTTCGGCACCTTTATGCGCTATCTGCTGCGGCGCCAGCCCCTTAACGCGTTGCTGGTATTGCCCCTGTTACCCGTTATTGGCATCGCGCTAATGGTGAAAGGCCGTTCAGCGCGCTGGCCGATGAGCCTGCTGCTCTGGGGATGCACGTTTGGTCATAGCGAAGCGCGTCTTAAGCAGCTTGAGCAGGATTTTGCCCACTGGTTTCGCGGGCACGTCGCCGCGTTTCCCGTGGTCCAGGCGCGCCTGACCAGCTATCTCGACGCCAATGATGCCGATATCTGGCTGATTACCGGCTCCCCGCAGACGCTGGTGGAGCAGGTCTATTTTGATACGCCCTGGCTGCCGCGCGTAAACCTTATCGCCACGCAGATCGCGCGCGGCTACGGCGGCTGGGTGCTTACCCTGCGTTGCCTCGGACATGAAAAAGTGGTGCAGCTGGAGAAACGCATCGGTACGCCGCTGCGTCTGTACAGCGGCTACAGCGACAGCAAGCAGGACAACCCGCTGCTCTATTTTTGCCAGCACCGCTGGCGCGTCACGCCTCTGGGCGAACTTCAGCAACTCGAATAGTCTTATCTGTACCGGCTGTGTATAATGCCGCCCGCTTTTCGACTGGAGTATCAGCCCTTGTCCAACCCTGAACACAATCATGAATACTGGATGCGCCACGCGCTGGCGCTGGCTCAGCGCGCCTGGGAAGAGGGCGAAGTTCCCGTGGGCGCGGTGCTGGTCCATAACAATCAGGTAATTGGTGAAGGGTGGAACCGTCCGATTGGCCGTCACGATCCTACCGCGCATGCTGAAATTATGGCGCTGCGTCAGGGCGGGCTGGTGCTGCAAAACTATCGTCTGCTTGATACCACCCTGTACGTCACCCTTGAACCGTGCGTGATGTGCTCCGGGGCGATGGTGCATAGCCGAATCGGTACGCTGGTGTTTGGCGCGCGGGATGAAAAAACGGGCGCTGCTGGTTCACTGATGGACGTGCTTGGGCATCCGGGGATGAACCACCAGGTGAAAACTATCGGTGGGGTACTTGCACCAGAATGTTCGGGTCTGTTAAGTGACTTTTTTCGAATGCGTCGGCTGCAGAAAAAGCAACAAAAGGCAGAATTGAAACCGCAGGGTGATTAAGCTCGTCCGGTGCGACCACCGGATAGCTTTCAGCCAGCTGTTGCGCCTCGGCCGCCTCTTTTTCTTTCTCCAGCAGATATCCCACCAGGCTTATCTGATACTTACGAATATTTTCCACGTAGGCATACGCTTCATGCCCGCGCGCATAGCCGTACGTCAGCTTCTGGTACCACTGTTTCTGGCTAAGCAGCGGCAGGCGCTGTTTTACATCTGACCAGCTGTCCGGGTTACCTTTGGTTTTTGCCGTCAGCGTCCGCGCGTCGAGCATATGGGCATAACCCATGTTATAGGCGGCCAGCGCAAACCAGATCCGCTCCCCTTCAGGGACCGTCTCCGGCACTTTCGCCATCATATCCTGTAAATATTGCGCGCCGCCGCTGATGCTCTGTTCCGCATCGGTTCGATCGCTAATGCCGAGGCTCTGCGCGGTATTTTTGGTCAGCATCATCAACCCGCGCACGCCCGTGGGGGAGGTGGCCTGAGCATCCCAGTGCGATTCCTGGTAGGAAATTGCCGCCAGTAACTTCCAGTCAATCTCCTGAGCGTACTTCTCGAACAGCGGTTGCAGGTCCGGCAGCACGCTATCCACCGCGCGCAGGAAGGAGCGGGTGTCAACGTAATCAAAATCGTCACCGTGACCGAGATATTTCTCTTCCAGACGCGCCAGGGTGCCGTCTTCATTGATGGAATTAAAGAAATCGAGCATAGCCGCAGAGACGGTTTGATCGTCGTCTAACTGGGTAAACCAGGTTACCGGCTGTTCATCGGTCACATCCAGCGCCACGGCGATTTCAGGATGAACGCGCTGGAAAAGGCTGATCGCCACCGAATCAGCAATGGTATAGGCCAGCTTTTTATCTTTTACCTGCTCCAGCAATTCGGTAGTGCCGAGTTTAGGATCGACCGTCCAGCTGAGGTTCGGGTATTTTTTCTCTTTCAACGCCCGCAGATCGTCAATCACCACATGGCCCGGCGCAATGGTCAATTGCTGGTCGGTAATGTCGGCCAGTGAGCGCGGGCGCAAGCTACCCACACGATAAACCACCTGCTGCGACACAGAGTAATAGGTCGGGCCCGGCTGATAATTTTTGCTGCGTTCGCTGTTGTACACCAGACCTGCGGCGAGAATATCGGCACGGTCATGGTCTAAATCATCAAACAGCTGGTTGATGTTCTGCCGCACGGTGACTTTCAGCTTCACGCCCAGATAGTCCGCAAACAGCTGTGCCAGTTCGTAATCAAGACCAATGGTTTTACCGTTGATATCGTCGTATATAAGCGGAGAGGAGAGGGTACTGACGCGCAACTCCCCCCGCTCCTGAATGGCGGCGATACGGTTTTCGGCTTTGCCGAACCAGGGGATAGACGGCCAGAGGGCCACTGCCAGCAGCAACGTAACAATGCCGATGAGCAGATAATTAATCTTTAATTTTTTCAATTAGTTAATTCTCTGCGACGCCGGTTGCCTCAGTGTGCTGTAGTCATGTTAAGAGTAGAGTTTGCCATTGATTGAGCGGCATTTTGCGCAAAGTAGCGCCAGTTGGCAACCAATTAGAGAGACAGGTCACATCTATTGTTAAACAAAAAGGATGATTTTATTTCGACGCAAACGGTTTCGTCGGCGCTCAGGATTCTCTATAATGACGCCCGTTTTCCCCCCTTGCGCACACTGTAAGCGCCCCGGCGCTTCGAAGACGAGAGACTTATGATGGAAATTCTGCGTGGTTCGCCTGCACTGTCTGCCTTCCGTATTAATAAACTGCTGGCACGTTTTCAGGCGGCCGACCTTCCGGTAAGCAATATTTACGCTGAGTATGTCCATTTTGCTGACCTGAATGCCCCCCTGAATGCAGAGGAGCGCGTACAGCTGGAACGTCTGCTTAAATATGGCCCAAGCCTGAGCAGCCATACGCCGACCGGCAAATTAATCCTCGCCACGCCACGTCCTGGCACCATCTCCCCCTGGTCTTCCAAAGCCACCGACATCGCTCACAACTGCGGCCTGAGCCAGATTAACCGTCTGGAGCGCGGCGTGGCGTACTATGTGGAAGCGTCAACCCTGAGCGACGCGCAGTGGCAGGCCGTCACAGCGGAGCTGCACGACCGCATGATGGAGAGCGTGTTTGACTCTCTGGATGATGCGCAGAAACTGTTCTCCCACCATCAGCCTGCGCCGGTACAGAGCGTGGATCTGCTGGGGCAGGGGCGTCAGGCGCTGATCGACGCAAACCTGCGTCTTGGTCTGGCACTCGCAGATGATGAAATCGACTACCTTCAGGATGCATTCGTTAAGCTGAATCGCAACCCGAACGACATCGAACTGTATATGTTCGCGCAGGCCAACTCCGAGCACTGCCGCCACAAAATTTTCAACGCCGACTGGATTATCGACGGCGAACAGCAGCCGAAGTCGCTGTTCAAAATGATCAAAAACACCATGGAGCAAACCCCTGACCACGTGCTGTCTGCCTATAAAGACAACGCCGCGGTGATGGAAGGTTCCGAGGTGGGCCGCTTCTTCGCCGACCGCGAAGCAGGGCGCTATGACTTCCACCAGGAGCCTGCGCATATCCTGATGAAAGTGGAAACCCACAACCACCCGACGGCCATCTCTCCGTGGCCGGGTGCGGCGACCGGCTCCGGCGGTGAAATCCGTGACGAAGGTGCGACCGGTCGCGGCGCGAAACCAAAAGCGGGTCTGGTCGGTTTCTCCGTCTCCAACCTGCGTATCCCGGGCTTTGAACAGCCGTGGGAAGAAGATTTCGGCAAGCCAGAGCGCATCGTGACCGCGCTGGATATCATGACCGAAGGCCCGCTGGGCGGCGCGGCGTTTAACAACGAATTTGGTCGTCCGGCGCTGAACGGTTACTTCCGTACCTATGAAGAGAAAGTGGACAGCCACAACGGCGAAGAGCTGCGCGGCTACCACAAACCGATCATGCTGGCGGGCGGGATCGGCAACATCCGTGCCGATCACGTGCAGAAAGGCGAGATCGTCGTCGGCGCGAAGCTGATCGTGCTCGGCGGCCCGGCGATGAACATCGGTCTGGGCGGCGGTGCGGCCTCTTCTATGGCCTCCGGCCAGTCTGATGCGGATCTCGATTTCGCCTCCGTGCAGCGTGACAACCCTGAGATGGAGCGTCGCTGCCAGGAAGTGATCGACCGCTGCTGGCAGCTGGGCGATGCTAACCCGATTCTGTTCATCCACGACGTGGGCGCGGGTGGGCTCTCTAACGCCATGCCTGAGCTGGTGAGCGACGGCGGTCGCGGCGGGCGCTTCAACCTGCGCGATATCCTGAGCGATGAGCCAGGCATGAGCCCGCTGGAAATCTGGTGTAACGAATCCCAGGAGCGCTACGTGCTGGCGGTTGCTGCCGATCAGCTGCCGCTGTTTGACGAGCTGTGCCGCCGCGAGCGCGCGCCGTATGCCGTCATCGGTGAAGCTACCGAAGAGCAGCACCTGACTCTCAGTGATACCCATTTCGACAACCAGCCGATCGATCTGCCGCTCGACGTGCTTCTCGGCAAAACGCCGAAGATGACCCGCGACGTTACAACCCGCAAAGCGGCGGGTAAAGCGCTGGATCGTCAGGGCATTATTGTGGCGGAAGCGGTTAACCGCGTGCTGCACCTGCCTGCGGTGGCGGAGAAAACCTTCCTGGTCACCATCGGCGACCGTACCGTGACCGGTATGGTGTCACGCGATCAGATGGTCGGCCCGTGGCAGATCCCGGTCGCTAACTGCGCCGTGACCACCGCGAGCCTCGACAGCTACTACGGCGAAGCGATGGCGCTGGGTGAACGCACCCCGGTGGCTCTGCTGGACTTCGCCGCTTCTGCCCGTCTGGCGGTCGGTGAAGCGCTGACCAACATCGCCGCGACGCAGATTGGCGATATCAAACGTATCAAACTTTCCGCGAACTGGATGGCTGCTGCCGGTCACCCTGGCGAAGATGCCGGCCTGTACGAAGCGGTGAAAGCGGTGGGTGAAGAGCTGTGTCCTGCGCTCGGCCTGACCATTCCGGTGGGTAAAGACTCCATGTCGATGAAAACCCGCTGGCAGGAAGGTAACGAGCAGCGCGAGATGACCTCTCCGCTGTCGCTGGTGATCACCGCGTTTGCGCGCGTGGAAGACGTGCGTCATACCGTTACGCCGCAGCTGGCGACCGAAGATAACGCCCTGCTGCTGATTGACCTCGGCAAAGGCCACAATGCGCTCGGCGCCACCGCGCTGGCGCAGGTTTACCGCCAGCTCGGCGAAAAGCCAGCCGACGTGCGGGACGTCGCACAGTTGAAAGGCTTCTACGACGCAATTCAGGCGCTGGTGGCGCAGCGTAAGCTGCTTGCCTACCATGATCGTTCCGATGGCGGCCTGCTGGTGACGCTGGCAGAGATGGCCTTCACCGGTCACTGCGGCGTTGAAGCAAACATTGCAACGCTTGGCGAAGACCGCCTGGCGGCGCTGTTTAACGAAGAGCTGGGTGCCGTCATTCAGGTACGCGCCGCAGATCGCGACGCGGTGGAAGCGATTCTGGCGCAGCACGGTCTGGCAGACTGCGTACACTATCTCGGTAAAGCGGTGCAGGGCGACCGTTTCGTGATTGAAGCCGACGGCCACGCGGTGTTCAGCGAAAGCCGCACCACGCTGCGTATGTGGTGGGCGGAAACCACCTGGCAGATGCAGCGCCTGCGTGACAATCCGGAATGCGCCGATCAGGAACACAACGCGAAGGCGAACGACAACGATCCTGGCCTGAACGTGAAGCTCTCCTTCGACATCAACGAAGACATCGCCGCGCCGTACATTGCGACCGGTGCGCGTCCAAAAGTGGCCGTGCTGCGCGAGCAGGGCGTTAACTCCCACGTTGAGATGGCGGCCGCCTTCCACCGCGCGGGCTTTGACGCCATCGACGTCCACATGAGCGACCTGCTGGCCGGGCGTACCGGGCTGGATGATTTCCAGGCGCTGGTTGCCTGCGGGGGGTTCTCCTACGGTGACGTGCTGGGTGCGGGCGAGGGCTGGGCGAAGTCCATCCTGTTCAACAGCCGCGTGCGTGACGAGTTCGAAACCTTCTTCCATCGTCCGCAGACGCTGGCGCTGGGCGTGTGTAACGGCTGTCAGATGATGTCTAACCTGCGCGAGCTGATCCCGGGCAGCGAAGCCTGGCCGCGCTTTGTGCGTAACCAGTCTGACCGCTTTGAAGCGCGCTTCAGCCTGGTAGAAGTAACCCAAAGCCCGTCTCTGCTGTTGCAGGGGATGGTCGGTTCGCAGATGCCAATCGCGGTTTCGCACGGTGAAGGTCAGGTTGAAGTCCGTGATGCGGCGCACCTGGCTCAGCTTGAAAGCAAAGGACTGGTGGCGCTGCGCTTTGTTGATAACTTTGGCAAGGTCACCGAAACCTATCCGGCTAACCCGAACGGTTCGGCAAATGGCATTACCGCGGTCACCAGCGAAAGTGGTCGGGTGACGATTATGATGCCGCACCCGGAGCGTGTCTTCCGTACCGTGAGCAACTCCTGGCACCCGGAAAACTGGGGCGAGGACAGCCCGTGGATGCGCATTTTCCGCAACGCACGTAAACAACTAGGTTAAGTTTCTACGCCCTGACTGTAGGCCCGGTAAGCGCGAGCGCCACCGGGCTTTTTTGTCTCTGTCGCAAAAACGCGACAATTCTCTGGTCTGAGTGTCTCCAAAAGGAGACATTTAACCTGTTGATTTATATGCGGCAGGACAGGTTCCCGTTAAGGTGTTGCTTAATAGCGACACTTAGCCTGAAAATCATTCACGTAACAATCAATACGTTTTGATAATAAAAATATTACTAATCATAAGGATAGCGTTAATTTTTGCAATCTGGCACGCGTGTTGCATAATAGTAACCAGTGGCTCATTCACCTTCTTATGTCAGCCCCTTCGGGACGTGCTACATAAACTTCGAATGACGCACAAAAAGGTGCCTGCCGTCCAACTACTGATTATTGCAATGCTTTATCAGGCCAGGGCGAAACGTCGAGTTAGGCACCGCCTTATTCCATGACAAAGCCGGGTTTTTACCCGGCTTTGTTGTATCTGAAGGGCAGACTCAGTTACGCTCTCCTCAAACCCGGATGAAGAGAGTAATGTGTTGAAACGCTGGCCCGCTTTCCCTCGCTCCCTGCGACAGCTCGTTATGATGGCCTTCCTGCTGATCCTGCTACCTTTGCTGGTTCTGGCCTGGCAGGCCTGGCAAAGCCTGAACGCGTTAAGTGCACAGGCGGCCCTGACTAACCGCACCACGCTTATTGATGCTCGCCGTAGCGAGGCGATGACCAACGCCGCGCTTGAGATGGAGCGTAGCTATCGCCAGTACTGCGTGCTTGACGATCGCACGCTGGAGAGGGTCTATCAGAACCAGCGTAAACGCTACAGCGAAATGCTGGACGCCCACGCCGGGGTGCTGCCAGATGACAAACTCTATCAGGCGCTGCGTCAGGATCTGAACGATCTGGCGCAGCTCCAGTGCAAAAACAGCGGTCCTGATGCCGCCGCCGCCGCCCGACTTGAAGCCTTCGCGAACGCCAATACGGAGATGGTTCAGTCCACCCGTACGGTTATCTTTTCCCGTGGTCAGCAGCTCCAGCAGGAGATTGCCGAGCGCGGCCAGTTCTTCGGCTGGCAGGCGCTGGTGCTGTTCCTCGTCAGCCTGGGGCTGGTGCTGCTCTTTACCCGCATGATCATCGGCCCCGTGAAGGGGATCCAGCGGATGATTAACCGCCTGGGGGAGGGTAAATCTCTCGGGGATACGGTCGTTTTTAAAGGCCCGCGCGAGCTGCGCTCGGTCGGTCAACGCATCATCTGGCTTTCAGAGCGCCTGGCGTGGCTGGAATCGCAGCGCCACCAGTTCCTGCGCCATATCTCACACGAACTCAAAACGCCGCTGGCCAGCATGCGTGAAGGTACGGAACTGCTGGCCGACGAAGTGGCGGGGCCGTTAACCCCTGAGCAAAAAGAGATCGTGGCGATTCTGGATGCCAGCAGCCGCAATTTACAAAAGCTTATTGAACAACTGCTGGACTATAACCGCAAGCTGGCGGATGGTGCTGTGGTGCTTGAAAGCGTTGAGATTGAACCGCTGGTGGACATGGTGATCTCCGCCCATAGCCTGCCAGCAAGAGCTAAAATGATGCATACCCAGGTGGAACTCAACGCGCCAGCCTGTCTTGCAGAACCGATGCTGTTAATGAGCGTACTGGATAATCTTTATTCCAATGCGGTGCACTATGGTACTGAATCCGGTACCATTTATATCAGAAGCAATAACAACGGTTCGCGGGTATTTATTGACGTAGCGAATACCGGAAGCCCGATTCCGGATGATGAAAAAACGATGATCTTTGAACCCTTCTTCCAGGGGAGTCATCAGCGAAAAGGTGCGGTAAAAGGAAGTGGTCTGGGGCTGAGTATTGCCCGCGACTGCATACGACGCATGCAGGGTGAGCTTAACATCGTGAGTGATGAACGCGCCGATGTCTGTTTTCGTATCGAACTGCCTCTTGAGCCGGAAAAATCAATGAAATGAATAACAACCTGGTGAGTATGTCACACGTCTTTTACCGCGCACTGCGCGCGGTGTTTTCCAGCAAAAATGTGCGCCTCAGCCTGCCCTGCTTACTGCTGGCAGGCTGTGTAACCCATGCACCGAAAAGTGCAATTAGCCACAAACAGGAAGATAAATGGCCGCAAAAACAGCTGGCTGATTTCCTTTCGACACGTTGCGATGATATCTGGAGCCTGTCGGGGCGTGATGTTGAATCCAATCCGCTGTTCTGGCTGCGCGGAATAGACTGCGCCCAGCGGCTGGCGCCCGCCGAGGCCCGTGCCCAGGCGGCGATGCTGGTGGACGATACCTGGCAGGACGCATTTAAACGCGGGATCGTGATGGCGGATGCCAGAATCACGCCTGTCGAACGCCGCGCCAACGTGACGCGGCTGGATACTTACGTGATCAATATTCCCCCGCAGGTGCGCCCGGTCTATCAGCTCTGGCGGGACGGACAAACCCTGCAATTACAGCTGTCTGAAGAGCGTTTCCGCTACAGCAAATTGCAGCAGTCAAGCGACAGCGAGCTTGATGCGCTTCGCCAGCAGCAGGAGTCGCTGCGCGAGCAGCTGGAAACCACCACCCGCAAGCTCGAAAATCTGACCGATATCGAAAGACAGCTCTCGACGCGTAAGCCGGCAGGCAGCTATCTGCCTGATGGGTCGAAAGGCAACTCTGCCACGACGCCAGACAGTGAGACGCCGAAACAAGAGGATGTGAAGCCATGACAAGCCGTAAACCTGCCCATCTGTTACTGGTGGATGACGATCCCGGGCTGTTAAAGCTGCTGGGGATGCGTCTGGTCAGCGAAGGCTACAGCGTGGTCACCGCTGAAAGCGGGCAGGAGGGGCTGAAGGTGCTCAGCCGTGAGAAAATCGATCTGGTGATCAGCGATTTGCGCATGGATGAAATGGATGGCCTGCAACTGTTCACGGAGATCCAGAAGCAGCAGCCCGGGATGCCGGTTATTATCCTCACCGCTCACGGATCTATTCCTGATGCGGTGGCCGCGACGCAGCAGGGGGTATTCAGCTTCCTCACCAAACCGGTGGATAAAGACGCCCTCTATAAAGCGATCGACAGCGCCCTTGAGCACGCAGCGCCATCCGGCGACGACGCCTGGCGTGAATCCATCGTGACGCGTAGCCCTGTGATGCTGCGCCTGCTGGAACAGGCGCGGATGGTGGCGCAATCCGACGTTAGCGTGCTGATCAACGGTCAGAGCGGGACCGGGAAAGAGATCCTCGCCCAGGCGATCCACAACGCCAGCCCGCGCAGTAAAAATGCTTTTATTGCCATTAACTGTGGCGCGTTGCCGGAACAGCTGCTCGAATCAGAGCTCTTCGGCCATGCCCGCGGCGCCTTTACCGGCGCGGTGAGCAGCCGTGAAGGGCTGTTCCAGGCGGCTGAGGGGGGCACGCTGTTCCTTGATGAAATTGGCGATATGCCCGCGCCGCTGCAGGTCAAATTGCTGCGCGTGTTGCAGGAGCGGAAAGTACGTCCGCTCGGCAGCAACCGCGATATCGATATCAACGTGCGTATTA
This sequence comes from Enterobacter sp. DSM 30060, assembly GCF_013375955.1. NCBI lineage: Bacteria > Pseudomonadati > Pseudomonadota > Gammaproteobacteria > Enterobacterales > Enterobacteriaceae > Enterobacter > Enterobacter sp. DSM 30060. The sequence goes on along the minus strand of NZ_CP056118.1, from coordinate 467,476 downwards.
TTTCCGCCACCCACCGTGATTTACCCAAGGTGATGGCGCGCAACGAGTTCCGCGAAGATCTCTACTATCGACTGAATGTCGTCAACCTGAAAATCCCGGCGCTGGCCGAGCGTGCGGAAGATATCCCGCTGCTGGCAAATCACCTTTTGCGCCAGGCCGCTGACCGCCACAAACCGTTTGTGCGCGCGTTCTCCACCGATGCGATGAAACGCCTGATGACCGCAAGCTGGCCGGGTAACGTACGCCAGCTGGTGAACGTGATTGAGCAGTGCGTGGCGCTGACGTCATCGCCGGTGATCAGCGATGCGCTGGTGGAGCAGGCGCTCGAGGGGGAAAACACGGCCTTACCGACGTTTGCGGAAGCGCGAAATCAGTTCGAGCTGAACTATCTGCGCAAGCTGCTGCAAATCACCAAAGGCAACGTGACCCACGCGGCGCGCATGGCCGGGCGTAACCGTACCGAGTTCTATAAATTGCTCTCACGCCACGAGCTGGAAGCGAACGATTTTAAAGAGTAATACCGCAAAATTCGCCTGAATATGATACTGTGAGCAACCGATTACGAGGCTGCTTACTGGCAAGAGTTTAAGGACCCACCATGAAAAAAATTGATGCGATTATTAAACCTTTCAAACTGGATGATGTACGTGAAGCGCTGGCAGAAGTAGGCATCACCGGGATGACCGTAACTGAAGTGAAAGGTTTTGGTCGTCAGAAGGGCCACACCGAGCTATACCGTGGCGCAGAGTACATGGTGGACTTTCTGCCGAAAGTGAAAATCGAGATCGTGGTGAGCGATGATATCGTCGATACCTGTGTGGATACCATCATCCGCACGGCGCAGACCGGTAAAATTGGCGACGGAAAAATCTTCGTCTTTGACGTGGCGCGCGTGATCCGTATCCGTACCGGCGAAGAAGACGACGCGGCGATTTAACATTCTTGCCGGGTGGCGCTGCGCTTACCCGGCCTACAGAACCCTTCGCAGGTCCGTGCAAGCGCAGCGCCGCCGGGCGATTACAGCACTTTATGCGGGCCGAAACATTCGTAATGAATGTTGTCTTTGTTCACGCCCAGGTCTACCAGCTGCTTCGCGGCATACTGCATAAACGCTACCGGCCCACACACGTAGAACTGCATCCCCGGTGCGCTAAACGCCCCTTCGTGCTGCCCTAAATTCATCAGGCCTTCGCTGTCAAAACGTGCCGCTGCGCGGTCAGCTTCCGTGGGTAAACGATACCAGGTATGCGCGGTAAAGTGTGGCAGACCCGCTCCGAGCGCTTTCACTTCATCTGCAAAGGCGTGCACATCACCGTTTTCGGCCGCGTGGAACCAGTTAACCTGCGCGCTGTGGTTTGATTTTGCCAGCGTATCCAGCATCGCCAGCATTGGCGTTTGACCAACACCTGCGGAAATCAGCGTCACCGGGGTACCCGATTCCACCGCCATAAAGAAATCACCCGCTGGCGCGGCCAGATGAACGATATCACCCACGCTGGCGACGTTATGCAGCCAGCTGGATACCTGACCGCCTTCCTCACGTTTAACCGCAATGCGATAGCCTTTGCCGTCTGGCTTGCGGGTCAGGGAGTACTGGCGAATCTCCTGGTGCGGGAAGCCTTCAGGCTTCAGCCAGACGCCCAGATACTGCCCCGGCTGGTAATCGGCAACTGGCTGGCCGTCTACCGGCTCAAACTCAAAGCTGGTGATCAGTGCGCTGCGCGGGGTTTTCTCAACGATGCGGAAAGCACGCGTGCCTTCCCAGCCGCCATTCTTGCTGGCGTTTTCGCTGTAGATCTGCGCTTCACGGTTGATGAACACGTTTGCCAGCACGCCGTATGCCTTACCCCAGGCATCCAGCACTTCCTGGCCCGGGCTGAACATTTCGTCCAGGGTTGCCAGCAGGTGACTGCCCACGATGTTGTACTGCTCAGGTTTGATCTGGAAGCTGGTGTGCTTCTGCGCGATTTTTTCCACCGCAGGCAGCAGAGCCGGCAGGTTTTCGATGTTGCTGGCATAGGCGGCAATAGCGTTAAACAGCGCTTCGCGCTGATCGCCGTTACGCTGGTTGCTCATGTTGAAAATCTCTTTGAGCTCCGGGTTATGCGCGAACATGCGATCGTAGAAATGAGCGGTCAGTTTAGGACCCGTTTCAACCAGCAGGGGGATTGTGGCCTTCACGGTAGCGATGGTTTGGGCGTCGAGCATAGCAGCTTCCTTCTGATGTTACTTTAATGATGTATTTTATATGCATCTTATAAAAATACCCCTGCAATGTAAATGGTTCTTTGCATCGTGAAAAATATGCATCACAAAGCTGAAAAGAAATCCGTTGAAAATGGCGAGAGCTTTATTGCTCAAACCCTTGCGTGGCGTGGAGGTAAACGTTTGCGTAAAATCGTTTGTCAAGACCTGTTATCGCAGAACTATTCAGTTATACTGTTGCCCGTCGTCCAACAGGACTGCCTTTTCAGGCCAAAAATTTACTTGTTAGCTGAGTCAGGAGATGCGGATGTTAAAGCGTGAAATGAACATTGCCGATTATGATGCCGAACTGTGGCAGGCTATGGAGCAGGAAAAAGTACGTCAGGAAGAGCACATCGAACTGATCGCCTCCGAAAACTACACCAGCCCGCGCGTGATGCAGGCGCAGGGTTCTCAGCTGACCAACAAATATGCTGAAGGTTACCCGGGCAAGCGCTACTACGGCGGTTGCGAATACGTTGATATCGTTGAGCAGCTGGCGATTGACCGTGCGAAAGAACTCTTTGGCGCTGACTATGCGAACGTCCAGCCGCACTCTGGCTCTCAGGCTAACTTCGCTGTTTACACCGCGCTGTTGCAGCCGGGCGATACCGTTCTGGGTATGAACCTGGCGCAGGGCGGCCACCTGACTCACGGCTCTCCGGTTAACTTCTCTGGCAAACTGTACAACATCATCCCTTACGGTATTGATGAGTCCGGTAAAATTGACTACGAAGACATGGCGAAGCAGGCCAAAGAGCACAAGCCGAAGATGATCATCGGTGGCTTCTCTGCTTACTCCGGCATCGTTGACTGGGCAAAAATGCGTGAAATCGCTGACAGCATCGGCGCGTACCTGTTCGTCGACATGGCGCACGTTGCCGGTCTGATTGCCGCTGGCGTTTACCCGAACCCGGTTCCACATGCGCACGTTGTGACCACCACCACCCACAAAACCCTGGCGGGTCCACGCGGTGGCCTGATCCTGGCGAAAGGCGGTGACGAAGAGCTGTACAAAAAGCTGAACTCCGCCGTGTTCCCAAGCGCCCAGGGCGGCCCGCTGATGCACGTTATCGCCGCGAAAGCCGTCGCGCTGAAAGAAGCGATGGAGCCAGAGTTCAAGGTTTATCAGCAGCAGGTTGCTAAAAACGCCAAAGCGATGGTGGAAGTGTTCCTGAACCGTGGTTACAAAGTGGTGTCCGGCGGGACTGAAAACCACCTGTTCCTGCTGGATCTTGTCGACAAGAACCTGACCGGTAAAGAAGCTGACGCAGCCCTCGGCCGCGCCAACATCACCGTGAACAAAAACAGCGTGCCAAACGATCCGAAGAGCCCGTTCGTGACTTCCGGTATCCGTATCGGTTCTCCGGCCGTAACTCGCCGTGGCTTTAAAGAAGCGGAAGTGAAAGAGCTGGCGGGCTGGATGTGTGACGTTCTGGACAACATCAATGACGACGCGGTTATCGAGCGAGTTAAAGGTAAAGTTCTGGACATCTGCGCACGCTTCCCGGTGTACGCATAATTCTCTGCGTTTCAGAACTGAAAAAGGCCGCTCATGCGGCCTTTTTTTATGGGCTAACGTCGGTCGAGGGAGATGGCCCCCGGCCCGGTTATCGCCAGCAAAATAAAGGCGCCAGCGATACTCACATTTTTATAGAAGTTAATCATATTTGGCAGGACCGCATCGCCCGTCATTTCCCAGTAGTGGTGTCCAATCACCGCCGTTCCCAGCGTATAGAAGACAAAGATCACCGCGAGGGGGCGGGTAAAAAAGCCCAGAACGATCAGAATCGCGGCGGGGATTTCCATTACCACCGCAATAATCGCGGCCAGCATGGGCATGGGGGCGCCGAGCGACGTCATGTACTGAACGGTGCCGCTAAACCCTGTTAGCTTGGGATAACCGAAAATAATAAACAGGACCACGATAGCAATGCGGGCAATTAAAAGCAGGAGAGAACGAGAGGATCCGAAATCGAAATAACGTAAGCTGTTCATGGCAAACGACCTCTTCAGGCGATGTCTTATAAACGTAATACAGTTTTACCGCTCTCGCCATACGCTGTACGGCTGGTGATGATGTTAATTTTTAGTTAATTTATAGCGCGCTAACGACTTGCTAAAGTCAGGGATTAACGCCAGACTATCGCCTCCATTTCGGGAGGGATTCATGGTCTTGCATTCCACGCGCTGGCTGGCGCTCAGCTATTTCACCTATTTCTTTAGTTACGGTATTTTTTTACCTTTCTGGAGCGTCTGGCTCAAGGGAATTGGTCTGACGCCTGAGACCATCGGCATCCTGCTGGGCACGGGGCTGGTGGCACGTTTCCTGGGTAGCCTGCTGATAGCACCCCGCGTCAGCGATCCCTCTCTTTTGATTAAAGCGGTGCGAATTCTGGCCCTCCTGACGCTGGTCTTTGCGGCCTGCTTCTGGGTCAGCCACCAGTTTGCCTGGCTGATGGTGGTGATGGTTGGCTTTAATCTGTTCTTCTCCCCGCTGGTGCCGCTGACGGATGCCCTGGCGAACACCTGGCAAAAGCAGATCACCATGGACTATGGACGCGTGCGCCTGTGGGGATCGATTGCCTTCGTGATTGGCTCTGCGCTGGTCGGGAAACTGGTCAGCCTCTATGACTATCGCGCCATTCTGGCCCTGTTAACGCTCGGCATCGCCTCGATGCTGCTCGGTATGTTGCTGCGTCCGTCGGTGATGCCGCAGGGCGAAAGCCGCCATCAGGAGAGCGCTGGCTGGCCCGCCTGGCGCTCGCTGGTGGCGCAAAGCTGGCGTTTCCTGGCCTGCGTCTGTCTGCTTCAGGGGGCGCATGCGGCCTATTACGGCTTCAGCGCCATCTACTGGCAGGGGGCGGGCTACTCGGCTTCTGCGGTAGGCTACCTGTGGTCGCTCGGCGTGGTAGCGGAGGTCATTATCTTCGCGCTGAGCCAAAAACTGTTCCGTCGTTTCGGGGCGCGTGACCTGCTGCTGCTTTCCGCCGTTTGCGGCGTAGCGCGCTGGGGCATCATGGGCTGGACGACGGAGCTGCCGTGGCTGATTGTGGCGCAAATTCTGCACTGCGGAACCTTCACCGTCTGCCATCTGGCGGCGATGCGCTATATCGCGGCGCGAGAGGGTGGTGACGTTATTCGTCTTCAGGCAGTCTATTCAGCGGTGGCGATGGGCGGCAGTATTGCGGTGATGACCGTATTTGCCGGTTTCCTCTATCAGCACCTGGGCCACGGTGTGTTCTGGGTGATGGCGCTGGTCGCTTTACCGGCCATTGTCATCCGCCCTAAAGTCGCTGCTCGCACGTAACTAAGATTCGAGCATAACGCGAATATGTTCCTGCTGCTGCGTGTTCAGGGTCTCAACGGCATGAATGAGCGGCGGCGAGAACAGCGGCAGGGCGGTTGGATAAGGCGTAATAACCAGCGCCGCCTCGCGGGGGGCGCCCTCCTTCTTAAACGCTTCCAGGCTAAGATAACGAATATTGAGCGGCAGCAGCGTTAGCTCGCGAAGCTGCTGCTCAATTAACTCCTCGCAGGCTTTATCTTCCCCCGTTAACAGGACCACCTGTTTTTCATGAAGATCGGTTTCCTGCATCAGCCAGGCACCAAAAATCACCGCCACCAGAGCCATCTCTTCACCGGAGAATCGCAGGCCAAATTCGGCTTCCAGCTCAAACAGCGCCTCTTTAGTGGTGCGCAGCAGCCGGGGGTATAGACGGTGGATCTCTTCCGGCAGACTGTTGTCGATGCCGATGTCAAATAAGGAGCGGTCCAGCGCCTGAGCCAGATGAATATACAGCTGATCGGTCAGCCCTTGCTCATCGCTGAAGTTCATCCCGGTTTGCGCCCGGAAACGGGCAATCATACGCACGATGGCCCGACGCAGGCGCTGATCCTGCTGGTGTTTATCCAGTACCGGGTCGGGTGTGCGGAGCATCATAAACAGCAGCGCCAGGAACAGCTGTTCATCACTGTGCGTTCCCTGCGGGACGCGCCGTTTCCAGTGACGGACAATTTCCTGCGCCGTAAAGTATTCCCCTCTCGATTGCGTCCAGCTGCGCTGAACGGGTGAAAACTCCGGCGTATTGCCCAGATGATGCTGAATAAGACAATATTGCAGATAAAGCTGTAAAAACTGTACGTCGCGGGACTCAAACTGGCGCTGAAGCTTGCGCGCGCAAAAGTTGATAAGCGCCCGAAGGTTCGCATCGTCATAAAGCGGGCGGGCAATGCCGTGCTGTTTGAGCGCGGTTTTTAAGGCAGGGGTAAACTGTTGGGCGACAAAATGTGGACACAGCCGAAGCGCCCTGCGCAGCCAGTGCAGCAGGCACAAACGCTGATTCAGGGCGGAGCCCTCAATTCGGTAACAACCGTCATGGTGCGTGACGATATCAAGCCGATGATAGCGCTGGATTTCATCGCGCGTCTCGGCTATATCTTGCCGTGCCAGGACGTCGTCCACGCCGTTGGCAGCGATTATGCTCTGTGCGGTGACGGCAGCATCGGGCAGGTAAAGCATCAAAAGCACCTGGCAACGGCGCTGCGAACTGGAAAGCACAGATGGAATTTCAAGCGTCGTCATCATCTGTCGGGTATCCAGTGTGAATGTTTGATAAGAATAGCTAAAGGATGGGCGCTGAAAAGCGCGCCGGCAGGCCTTTCATTCAGGATTGCTGGCGAACATCACAGAATTTTTGACGTGAGGAATTGATGCAAACAGTTAAACAAAGCGTGACAGCGTTATTTTTGGCGGTTATCACCTCCGCCGCCAGCGCACATCCTCACAGCTTTATCAGCCTGAAAACCGAACTGGTGACGGACGGCACACAGCTCAGCGGCCTGAAGATGCGCTGGACGATGGATGAAATCACCTCCGCCGACCTGCTGTACGATGCCGGAAACGCAAAGCCCGGCGACGAGATCTGGAAAAAGCTGGCGGCGGAAGTCATGGCCAACGTGCTGGGTCAGCACTACTTCACCGAGTTCTGGCACAACGGACAAAAGGTGAAATTTCTTAACCGTCCCACGGAGTACGGTATGACCCGCGACGGCCATCAGGCGGTGCTGACGTTTATCCTTCCGCTGGCGCACCCTCAGCCGCTGGCCGGGCAGAAGTACAGGTTTTCCACGTTTGACCCAACCTACTATGTCGATATGCATTACGCCCAGGACAGCGACGTACAGTTGCCAGAAATATTGCAAAAAAGCTGCAAAATTGCCGTGCACACGCCGACGCCCAGTGAAGAGACGCTGAACTTTGCCGTTTCCCTTGATAAAGAAGATGCGCCCCCAGAAGACATGGAATTAGGAAAACAGTTTGCGCAGGAGGTGACGTTGCAATGTCAGTGATCTCCTCTCCCGTCAGTAAGCCGCGTCGCTGGCTGCACCTCTGGCCTCTGGCGCTCTTTTTGCTGTTAGCGTCTGGCGGCGCGCTCTGGCTGTGGCAGGCATGGCCGCAGGTGATGATGAAAAGTATCCTCTGGCAGCGGGAAGTTAATCAGCAGATGAGCGGGCTGCTGAAAGCCGTGGCGGAAAATCCGTCCAAAGCGGGCGGCTCTCTTCTGGCGTTCAGCTTTATCTATGGCGTGCTGCATGCCCTGGGGCCGGGGCACGGCAAAATCGTCATCACGACCTGGCTTGCCACCCATCCGTCGAAGCTGAAATCGAGTATCGGCCTGACGCTGGCTTCCTCGTTACTTCAGGGCGGTGTGGCAATTGCGCTGGTCGTGGTCGTCCTTTCGCTGCTACAGCTCCCGGCCCGCCAGCTGCATATGAGCAGCTTCTGGCTGGAGAAGGGAAGTTACGCGCTGGTAGGCGTGCTGGGGCTGATTCTCTGCTGGCGGGCGCTGAAAAAATTGCGCGCGTTGCTGCAAAAACCAAAATTCAAAATCTTTGCGCCGCATCACCTTCACCATGAAAACTGCGGGTGCGGGCATCAGCATCTCCCGACGCAGGAACAATTACAGAATGGTGACGACTGGCGTGCGCGCCTGATGATTGTTCTCTCAATGGGGATGCGTCCGTGCTCGGGCGCAATCATGGTGCTGTTGTTCAGCAAAGTGATAGGTGTATTTGGCTGGGGCATGATCTCGGCGCTGGCGATGGCGGCGGGAACATCTCTGACTATCTCTTCGTTAGCCTTGCTGGTGCACAGCTTCCGTCAGCTGGCGGTAAAACTCAGCGGCAATAAAACGCCGGCATTGTGGCGACAGGTTGGCTGGACGACGCTTGCGCTGGCGGGCGGGGTGATTCTGCTGGTGGCTGCGGTCACGATGTGGATAAGTGCGGTGCCGGTGGGAAGGGGGTTGCGGCCTTTTTAGCCATACCTGAGGGGTTTGTAGGCCCGGTAAGCGTAGCGCCACCGGGCTTAACAGACTGGATTAACGCTTCAGCGCATCGCTCAGTTCTTCACGCATGTTTGCCAGCATGGCTTTAACAACGCGCGGGTTACCTGCAACGATGTTGCCGGTAGACATATAGTTATGGCCGCCGGTGAAGTCACAAACAATCGCGCCAGCTTCACGTGCGATCAGCTCGCCCGCCGCGAAGTCCCACGGCTTCAGTGACAGCTCAAAGTAACCGTCAACGCGGCCGGTCGCCACGTAGGCCAGATCCAGTGCAGCAGAGCCGGTGCGACGGAAGTCCGCGCATTCGGTGAACAGTTTGCCGAGGATATTCATATAAGTGGTTGCGTGCTGCTTCGCCTTGAACGGGAAGCCGGTCGCCAGAATCGTGCCGTCCAGATCGCGTGCATTGCTGCAGCGCAGACGGTAGCCGTTCAGCTGCGCGCCCTGACCGCGGGTCGCGGTGAACAGTTCGTTACGCATTGGATCGTAAACAACGGCGACTTCAGTACGGCCTTTGATGCGTACTGCGATAGACACAGAGAAGTGTGGCAGGCGCTTAACGAAGTTGGTGGTGCCATCCAGTGGATCGATAACCCATTGAACATCCTGATCGGTACCTTCATGTTCACCGCTTTCTTCGGTGATGATGGTGTGCTGCGGGTAAGATTTGCGGATCGTTTCGATAATAATCGCTTCGGCGGCTTTATCGACGTTAGTCACGAAATCATTGCTGCCTTTCTGGCTGGTTTCTACGGAGTCTGGGGTTTCGTAGTGTTTGGCAATTACATTACCCGCCTTGCGCGCTGCGCGCACGGCGATGGTCAGCATCGGATGCATCGGTCTCTCTCACTGGATGTTAAAGAACAGGAAAATCGGCGCAGAGTATAGCAGCGGGATCGGATTATGTCTCTCGTTTATGATAATATGCCCGAATATTCTTCAGACACTGAATCCAGACATCTAAAAATTATGCTGCAAAACATTCGAATCGTGCTGGTCGAAACATCGCACACCGGCAACATGGGCTCTGTGGCCCGCGCTATGAAAACCATGGGCTTAACGAACCTGTGGCTGGTTAATCCGCTGGTGAAACCAGACTCTCAGGCTATTGCGCTGGCGGCCGGCGCCAGCGACGTGATCGGGAATGCACAGATTGTGGACACCCTGGACGAAGCCCTGGCCGGTTGCAGTCTGGTGGTGGGGACCAGCGCGCGCTCCCGTACGCTGCCCTGGCCGATGCTGGACCCGCGCGAATGCGGCCTGAAAAGTATCTCAGAAGCGGAACAGGCGCCGGTTGCGCTGGTGTTTGGTCGTGAACGCGTTGGCCTGACCAACGAGGAACTACAGAAGTGTCACTACCACGTGGCGATTGCCGCAAACCCGGAATACAGCTCGCTGAACCTGGCGATGGCGGTGCAGGTGATTGCCTACGAAGTGCGCATGGCATGGCTGGCGACGCAGGAGAAACCGGTCGAACCTAAAGAAGAGACGGCCTACCCGCTGGTGGACGATCTTGAGCGCTTCTACGGCCACCTGGAGCAGACGCTGCTCTCGACCGGCTTTATCCGTGAAGGCCATCCAGGGCAGGTGATGAACAAGCTGCGCCGTATGTTCACCCGGGCGCGCCCGGAAAGCCAGGAGCTGAACATCCTGCGCGGGATCCTGGCGTCGATTGAGCAGAAGAATAAAGAGTAGTGCCGTGTGTTCGCCGGGTGGCGCTTCGCTTACCCGGCCTACAAAGCCCGTAGGCCCGTGCAAGCGCAGCGCCGCCGGGCAAAAAATACGGCACAGAAGGTTAAATACCTGACTAAAACAGTCAAGTAAATAGTTGACCAATTTAGTCAGGAATGTCAGACTTGGCCCTGCTATGCAATACCCCCATTTTACAATAAAAAACCCCGGGCAGGGGCGAGTTTGAGGTTAAGTAAGACATGAGACTGACATCTAAAGGGCGTTATGCCGTGACCGCGATGCTGGACGTTGCGCTCAACTCCGAAGCGGGCCCGGTTCCGTTGGCTGATATTTCTGAACGACAGGGGATCTCCCTCTCTTATCTGGAACAGCTGTTCTCCAGACTGCGTAAAAATGGACTGGTGTCCAGCGTTCGTGGCCCGGGCGGCGGTTATCTGCTGGGTAAAGACGCGGGCAGTATTGCGGTTGGCGAAGTGATTAGCGCAGTTGACGAATCCGTTGACGCGACCCGTTGCCAGGGCAAAGGCGGCTGTCAGGGCGGCGATAAATGCCTGACCCACGCGCTGTGGCGCGATCTGAGCGACCGTCTGACCGGCTTCCTGAATAACATCACCCTGGGTGAGCTGGTTAATAACCAGGAAGTTCTGGATGTTTCTGGTCGTCAGCACAGTCAGGATTCACAACGCAGCACCCGCTCGCAGGACGCCATCGACGTTAAACTGCGCGCGTAATTAAAAAGATAAGTATTCAGAATCAGGCCGGGGTGGTCACACCCCGCGTACTCGGTCGTACATCCAGCCGGTTGCCTGATTCCTTGCATTGAAGCGATGTACGGAGTTTATAGAGCAATGAAATTACCGATTTATCTCGACTACTCCGCAACCACGCCGGTGGACCCGCGTGTTGCCGAGAAAATGATGCAGTGTCTGACCCTGGACGGAAACTTTGGTAACCCAGCTTCCCGTTCACACCGTTTTGGCTGGCATGCTGAAGAGGCGGTTGATATCGCCCGTAATCAGATTGCTGACCTGGTCGGTGCCGACCCGCGTGAAATTGTTTTCACCTCCGGTGCGACCGAATCCGACAACCTGGCGATCAAAGGTGCAGCCAACTTTTATCAGAAAAAAGGCAAGCACATCATCACCAGCAAAACCGAACACAAAGCCGTGCTGGACACCTGCCGTCAGCTGGAGCGTGAAGGGTTCGAAGTGACTTACCTGGCGCCGCAAAGCAACGGGATCATCGACCTGAAAGAGCTCGAAGCGGCGATGCGTGATGACACCATTCTGGTTTCCATCATGCACGTCAACAACGAAATCGGTGTTGTGCAGGACATCGCCACCATCGGCGAAATGTGCCGTGCGCGCGGCATCATCTACCACGTGGATGCGACCCAGAGCGTGGGCAAACTGCCTATCGACCTGAGCCAGCTGAAAGTGGACCTGATGTCCTTCTCCGGTCACAAAATCTATGGCCCGAAAGGCATCGGCGCGCTGTACGTTCGTCGCAAGCCACGTATCCGCATCGAAGCACAGATGCACGGCGGCGGTCACGAGCGCGGCATGCGTTCCGGTACTTTGCCTGTTCACCAGATCGTGGGGATGGGCGAAGCGTATCGCATCGCGAAAGAAGAGATGGAAAGCGAGATGGCACGCCTGCGTACGCTGCGTAACCGTCTTTGGGACGGCGTGAAGGATATGGAAGAAGTCTATCTGAACGGCGATCTCGAGCAGGGCGCGCCGAACATCCTCAACGTCAGCTTCAACTATGTTGAAGGCGAGTCGCTGATCATGGCGCTGAAAGACCTGGCCGTTTCTTCCGGTTCTGCCTGTACGTCTGCAAGCCTGGAGCCATCCTACGTGCTGCGTGCGCTGGGCATGACTGACGAGCTGGCGCACAGCTCTATCCGTTTCTCTTTAGGTCGTTTCACTACCGAAGAAGAGATTGACTACACCATCAAACTGGTTCGTAACTCCATCGGCCGTCTGCGCGACCTTTCTCCACTGTGGGAAATGTTCAAGCAGGGCGTGGATCTGAACAGCATTGAATGGTCACATCACTAATCGGTACATAAGGAGAATTCAATCATGGCATACAGCGAAAAAGTTATCGATCATTACGAGAACCCGCGCAACGTTGGCTCTTTTGACAACAGCGACGAATCTGTCGGTAGCGGTATGGTTGGCGCGCCAGCGTGTGGCGACGTGATGAAGTTGCAGATTAAAGTCAACAATGAAGGTATCATTGAAGACGCGCGCTTCAAGACCTACGGCTGCGGTTCTGCTATCGCCTCCAGCTCCCTGGTCACCGAGTGGGTGAAGGGCAAGTCTCTGGACGAAGCACAGGCAATCAAAAACACGGACATTGCTGAAGAACTCGAACTGCCGCCGGTGAAAATTCACTGTTCAATTCTGGCAGAAGACGCGATCAAAGCCGCCATTGCGGATTACAAAAGCAAACGTGAAGCAAAATAATTGAGGTTTGAGTATGTCGATTACCCTTAGCGACAGCGCTGCCGCGCGAGTAAGCTCTTTTCTGGCGAACCGTGGTAAAGGCTTTGGCCTGCGACTGGGCGTACGTACCTCCGGCTGTTCTGGTATGGCTTACGTACTGGAGTTTGTTGACGAACCGGCGTCTGATGACACCGTGTTTGAAGACAAGGGCGTGAAGGTGGTGGTCGATGGCAAAAGCCTGCAATTTCTCAACGGCACTCAGCTGGACTTTGTAAAAGAAGGCCTGAACGAAGGGTTCAAATTTACGAACCCGAACGTCAAAGACGAGTGTGGTTGCGGCGAAAGCTTCCACGTTTAACCGCGTTCCGCTGTTATACCGATTAATTCGTGTTGCAGAAAGGCGGCAAGCGAGTGAATCCCCGGGAGCTTACTTAAGTAAGTGACTGGGGTGAACGAGCGCAGACAACGCATCTGCAGCGCGAAGTAAGAAGGTATAACCCCACCGTGGCTGTGCTACGCGTGGGGTTTGTTCTAACAGGCTACCCCTGAGATTGTTATGGATTACTTCACTCTCTTCGGACTACCCGCTCAATACCCGATTGATCTCCAGGCGCTGACGATCCGTTTTCAGGATCTCCAGCGTCAGTACCATCCGGATAAATTCGCCAGCGGGTCGCAGGCAGAGCAGCTGGCTGCGGTATCACACTCCGCAACCATCAACCAGGCCTGGCAAACGCTGCGTCATCCGCTGGCGCGTGCAGAATATCTGCTCTCGCTCCACGGTTTTGATCTGGCGAGCGAACAGCATACCGTGCGCGACACCGCGTTTCTGATGGAGCAGCTGGAGCTTCGCGAAGAGCTGGATGAAATTGAACAGGCTAAAGACGAAGCGCGTCTGGAACGTTTTCTCCAGCGCGTAAAGGGCATGTTCGATACCCGCCATCAGCAGATGGTTGAGCAACTGAACAACGAGACCTGGGACGTGGCGGCAGACACTGTGCGCAAACTCCGTTTTCTCGATAAACTGCGAAGCAGTGCTGAACAACTCGAAGAAAAGCTGCTCGATTTTTAATTTCGGAAGCAATTATGGCCTTATTACAAATTAGTGAGCCAGGCTTAAGCGCCGCACCGCACCAGCGTCGTCTGGCGGTCGGTATTGACCTGGGCACCACCAATTCTCTCGTGGCGACCGTGCGTAGCGGCCAGGCGGAAACGCTGGCTGACGAGCAGGGCCGCCATCTGCTGCCTTCCGTGGTCCACTACCAGCAGCAGGGTCACGCTGTCGGCTTTGATGCCCGCGCCAATGCCGCGCGCGATCCGGCTAACACCATCAGCTCGGTTAAGCGCATGATGGGCCGCTCGCTGGCGGATATCCAGACCCGTTATCCGCATCTGCCGTACCAGTTACAGGCCAGCGAAAACGGCCTGCCGATGATTGCGACATCTGCCGGTCTGCTGAACCCGATTCGTGTTTCTGCTGACATCCTCAAAGCGCTGGCGGCGCGCGCGACGGCGACGCTCGGTGGCGATCTGGACGGCGTGGTAATCACCGTTCCGGCCTACTTTGACGATGCACAGCGTCAGGGCACCAAAGACGCCGCGCGTCTGGCGGGCCTGCACGTGCTGCGTCTGCTGAACGAACCGACAGCGGCAGCCATTGCCTACGGCCTCGATTCCGGTCAGGAAGGGGTGATTGCGGTTTACGATCTCGGCGGCGGGACGTTTGATATCTCTATCCTGCGCTTAAGCCGCGGTGTGTTCGAAGTGCTGGCCACCGGCGGGGATTCCGCGCTCGGCGGCGATGACTTCGACCATCTGCTGGCGGACTACATCCGCGAGCAGGCGGGCATCAGCGATCGCAGCGATGCGCGCGTCCAGCGTGAACTGCTGGATGCGGCCATCGACGCCAAAATCGCCCTGAGCGATGCGCAGTCCGTCAGCGTGAACGTCGCAGGCTGGCAGGGTGAGATCACCCGCGACCAGTTCAGCGAACTGATTGCGCCTCTGGTTAAGCGTACCCTACTGGCCTGCCGTCGCGCATTGAAAGATGCGGGCGTTGAGGCTAACGAGGTGCTGGAAGTGGTCATGGTTGGCGGCTCAACCCGCGTGCCGCTGGTACGTGAGCGCGTAGGGGAATTCTTTGGCCGCGCGCCGCTAACCTCTATCGACCCGGACAAAGTGGTTGCCGTGGGTGCCGCTATCCAGGCCGATATCCTGGTCGGCAACAAGCCGGACAGCGAAATGCTGCTGCTGGACGTCATCCCGCTGTCTCTGGGTTTAGAAACCATGGGCGGCCTGGTGGAGAAAGTTATTCCCCGTAACACCACCATTCCGGTGGCGCGCGCGCAGGAGTTTACGACCTTCAAAGACGGCCAGACCGCGATGTCCATCCACGTGATGCAGGGCGAGCGCGAGCTGGTGCAGGACTGCCGCTCTCTGGCGCGCTTTGCGCTGCGAGGAATTCCGGCGCTGCCGGCGGGCGGGGCGCATATTCGCGTCACCTTCCAGGTAGATGCGGACGGTCTGCTGAGCGTGACGGCGATGGAAAAATCCACCGGCGTGGAATCGTCTATCCAGGTGAAGCCGTCCTACGGCCTGACTGATGGCGAAATCGCCTCCATGATTCAGGACTCAATGAGCTACGCCGAGCAGGATGTGAAGGCGCGTATGCTGGCGGAACAAAAAGTGGAAGCCGCACGCGTGCTGGAGAGCCTGAACGGCGCGCTTGCTGCCGATGCCGCGCTGTTAAGCGCCGCTGAGCGCCAGGTGATTGACGAGGCTGCTGCGCGCTTAAGCGCCGTGGCCGAAGGCAATGACGCTGACGCAATAGAAGAAGCCATTAAAAACGTTGATAAACAAACCCAGGACTTCGCTGCTCGCCGCATGGACAAATCTGTCCGCGTCGCGCTGAAAGGCCAGTCCGTGGACGAGGTTTAATATGCCAAAGATTGTTATTTTGCCTCATGCGGACCTCTGTCCGGATGGCGCTGTTCTGGAAGCGAAGACCGGTGAAACCATTCTCGATGTAGCCCTGCGTGCAGGTATCGAAGTGGAACACGCCTGTGAAAAATCCTGTGCCTGCACCACCTGCCACTGCATCGTGCGTGAAGGTTTTGATTCTCTCGCCGAGAGCACCGAAGACGAAGACGACATGCTGGACAAAGCATGGGGTCTGGAGCCAGACAGCCGCTTAAGCTGCCAGGCCGCGGTGACCGATGAAGATCTGGTCGTGGAATTCCCACGCTACACCATCAACCACGCACGCGAGCATTAATATGGGACTGAAGTGGACAGACAGCCGTGAAATCGGCGAAGCGCTCTACGACGCGAACCCGGATCTCGATCCGAAGACCGTACGATTCACCGACATGCATCAGTGGATCTGCGATTTAGAGGATTTTGACGACGATCCAAACGCATCCAATGAAAAAATTCTGGAGGCGATTCTGTTAGTCTGGTTAGATGAAGCAGAGTAAATCACTTAACGGGCTGCCTTCAGGCGGCCCGTTTGCTAATAAGGACAAATAAAATGACCGAAGCGATGAAGATTACGCTCTCCACGCAGCCAGCCGACGCACGCTGGGGCGAGAAAGCCACCTGGAGCATCAATAACGACGGTATTACCCTGCACCTGACGGGTAACGATGATTTGGGCCTGATCCAGCGCGCCGCGCGTAAAATTGACGGCCTGGGCATTAAGCATGTCACTCTGGCTGGCGAAGGCTGGGACACAGACCGCAGCTGGGCTTTCTGGGCGGGTTACAAAGGCCCGAAAGGCACCCGTAAAATTGAGTGGGCGAACCTCGATGAAGCCGGTCAGAAAGAGCTGGAAAGCCGCCTGAAAATTATCGACTGGGTGCGCGACACCATCAACGCCCCGGCGGAAGAGTTGGGGCCTGAGCAGCTGGCGCAGCGCGCGGTTGACCTGCTGTGCGGCGTGGCGGACGACAAGATGTCCTACCGCATCACCAAAGGTGAAGACCTGCGCGAACAAAATTACATGGGTATCCACACCGTGGGTCGTGGCTCCGAGCGTCCTCCGGTCCTGCTGGCGCTGGATTACAACCCAACCGGCGATAAAGAAGCGCCGGTCTTTGCCTGTCTGGTCGGGAAAGGTATCACCTTCGATACCGGCGGTTACAGCCTGAAGCAGAGCGCGTTCATGGATTCCATGAAGTCCGACATGGGCGGCGCGGCGACCATTACCGGCGCGCTGGCGTTCGCCATCACCCGTGGTCTGAACAAGCGCGTGAAGCTCTACCTGTGCTGCGCGGATAACATGGTGAGTGGCAACGCCTTCAAGCTGGGCGACATCATTCGCTACCGCAACGGTAAAAATGTTGAGGTGATGAACACCGATGCCGAAGGCCGTCTGGTGCTGGCCGATGGCCTGATCGACGCCTCTGCGCAGAAGCCGGAGCTGATTATCGACATGGCGACCCTGACCGGCGCGGCGAAAACTGCCCTTGGCAACGATTACCATGCGCTGTTCAGCTTCGACGACAAGCTGGCCGCTCGCCTGCTGGCCAGCGCGGCGGCGGAAAACGAGCCGTTCTGGCGTCTGCCGCTGGCCGAGTTCCACCGCAGCCAGCTGCCGTCTAACTTCGCCGAGCTGAACAACACCGCGAGCGCGGCGTACCCGGCGGGAGCCAGCACAGCAGCAGGCTTCCTGTCTCACTTCGTTGAGAACTACCATGAAGGCTGGCTGCACATTGACTGCTCCGCAACCTACCGTAAAGCGGCGGTTGAGCAGTGGTCAGCAGGCGCAACCGGTCTGGGTGTGCGTACCGTGGCGAACCTGCTGACGGCTGAGTGATCTTTTTTGCCGGGTGGCGCTACGCTTACCCGGCCTACAAAACCCGTAGGCCCGTGCAAGCGTAGCGCCGCCGGGCAATTGTGAAGTAGCCAAACTATGTCAGAAACCAAAAACGAATTAGAAACCCTGCTGGAGCAGGCGGCGACCGAGCCCGCCCACCGTCCGGCCTTTTTCCGCACGCTGCTGGAATCCACCGTCTGGGTGCCGGGCACCGCCGCGGAAGGGGAGCAGGTTGTCGAAGACAGCGCCCTGGATCTGCTGCACTGGGAGAAAGACGACGGCACGTCGGTGATCCCGTTCTTTACCTCGCTCGAGGCTTTGCAGGAAGCGGTAGAAGACGAACAGGCGTTCGTGGTGATGCCGGTGCGCACGCTGTTCGAAATGACCCTGGGGCAGACGCTGTTCCTCAACGCCAAACTGCCGACCGGGAAAGAGTTCACTCCACGTGAAATCAGCCATCTGATTGGTGACGAGGGCAACCCGCTCAGCACCCAGGAGGTGCTGGAAGGGGGCGAAACGCTGCTACTGTCTGAAGTGGCCGAGCCGCCCGCGCAGATGATTGACTCCCTGACCACGCTGTTTAAAACCATCAAGCCGGTAAAACGCGCGTTCCTCTGCTCCATCAAAGAGAGCGCTGACGAAAAGCCTGTTCTGCTGATTGGAATTGAGGCCGATGGCGATATCGACGAGATCATCCAGGCGGCGGGAAGCGTGGCGACCGACACCCTGCCGGGCGATGAGCCGATTGATATCTGTCAGGTGAAGAAAGGTGAGCAGGGCATCAGCCACTTTATTACCGAGCACATCACCCCGTTCTACGAGCGTCGCTGGGGCGGCTTCCTGCGCGATCACAAGACCAACCGCATTATCTGATTACGGCGGGGTGACCTTCACCCCGTTGCTTCCAGCAACAGTAAATCCATCAGCAGCACCAGATTCGACTCAAACGACGTCACCCCTGCGGCTTCGGCGGCGAAATGTACCGCTTCGTCATAGAGGGCAAAATGCACGTCGGCCATACCTGCCAGCGTATTGGCCGACGCGCGGGTAAACGCGACAATCGTCATGCCGACGTTTTTGGCGATCCGCGCTTTATCCAGCACCTGCTCCGTTTCGCCGCTGCGCGAAACGGCAATAAATACCTGATAGCGTGCGGCGTTGCTGAGAAAAATATTCCGGCTGTCCCCCGGTCCGGAGATGAACGCGGTTTTTCCCAGCACCTGCAACTTCTTGGTCAGGTACTCGGCAAAAAGATATGAAAACCCGGCACCGTAGAGAAAGAAGCTCTCTTTCTGGCGCAGCAGGCTGGCAAACTGCTGGCGTTTGTCCTGGGTAACCCACTGGAAGGTCTGCTGATAGTTGGCAATAAACCGGGCAAAAAGCGCGGGCATTTCTGCATGTTGCGCAGACTGTACGGTGATATGCGGCGTGTCAGAAAGCAGCTGCTTGCAGTGCCAGATAAACTCGCTAAATCCGCTGAAGCCCAGCTTCTGGCACAGCCGCATAATCGTCGCGGTGGAAACAAATGTCGCCAGCGCCAGCTCGCGCACCGTGATATTGCCCACCAGCAGCGGATGCTCAGTGAGGTGGGCGAGGACGCGATACTCCGCGCGGGTCAGTGACGACCCGCGTGTTAACAGCGTTGCCAGGCGGTTATCCATTATTTCGCCGGTTCTACCGGCAGATCGTCCCGTGCACCCCATTCACTCCAGGCGCCGTCATACAGCGTCACGTCATTCGCGCCAAGGGTTGCCAGCGCCAGGATCACCACGCAGGCCGTCACGCCGGAGCCGCAGCTGGCAATAACCGGACGATGCAAATCCACGCCCTGACGTTCAAAAATGGCACGCAATTCATCGGTGGTTTTCAGCTCGCCTTCAAACACCAGATCGCCCCACGGCACGTTCAGCGCCCCCGGGATATGTCCGCGCTTCAGCCCCGGACGCGGTTCATCCGCTTCAGCGTTGAAGCGTGGAGCGGGACGGGCATCGACGATTTGGGCCGTGTTTTCGTGGCTCACCACCAGAACGTCGGTCAGGCGTTTCACCACGTGTGCGTCGAACGTGGCATCGAATTCGCCTTCCGGCAGCGTCACGTCGCCCTGCTGAAGCGGCAGCTCGTCGCGCTTCCAGCCCGCAAGCCCGCCCGCCAGAATCGACACTTTTTCCACGCCGAAGTTTTTGAGCATCCACCACGCCCGCGGGGCGGAGAAGAGGTTACCCTCATCGTAAACAACGAGGTGTTTGTCTTTGCTGATGCCGAGCTCGCGCATCGCCACGGAAAACGCTTCCGGACGAGGCAGCATGTGCGGCAGGGGAGAGGTGTGATCGGAGAGGGCTTCGATATCGAAAAAAACCGCGCCAGGCAGGTGCCCTGCGCGATATTCAGCGGGAACGTCACGATGCTCCTGGCCCGGAGGGGCCATGCGCGCGTCGATAATCTGAACTTCCGGGTCGTCGCCGTGCTCAATCAGCCAGTCGGCGGCGACAAAATATGAGGTGGACATGGTTGCCTCCATTCTTTTCCGTAAAAAAGGATTGTCGGTGTTTTTTCTGACACCGACAAGTTAACCACGTTCAACTCGCGAGCAAGCCCCTATTTTTTCACCGTTTCACCGTCCTGCCATGCCTTTTGCAGCGCTGGCCAGTAGTCGCGGTTGGCTTCGATCATCTCATCCAGAATCGCTTTCGCGTGCTCCATGGTCGGCACGGTGCGGTTCAGGGTAAACGCCTGCAACGCTTTCTCGTAGCTGCCTTCGATGGTTGCCTCCACCAGCAGCTGTTCAGAAGCGAGCTGCTGTTGCAGGAGCGTCTGGTGGAACAACGGCACCTGACCCACGCGGACAGGCTCCGGCCCTTCGGAGGTGATATAGGCAGGTACTTCCACCACCGCATCGTACGGCAGATTGGTAATCGCCCCGCGGTTTTCCACCATCACCAGATGACGTTGGCGCAGGTTGAATGCCAGCGAGCAGGCGACATCGACGATAAATTCGCCGTGAACACCTACGTGGAAGGCGTCCGGTAAGATCCCGCTGCGCTGGTACTCTTCGGCGGCGGCAAACAGCTTTTTCTCACGTCCGTTCATCACTTCGTTGGCACGGGTATAGTCCGGGTTCTGATGCTCCACAATCTGGTTCGGCATCAGGTAGTACTGTAGATACGGGTTCGGCAGGTACTCCGGGAAGTTATCCATAATCGGCTTGATGTTGCGCCAGGTTTTCACCCATGACGGATCCGAGTGCTGCGGGTCGGTTTTGGCCGCGTCTTCCGTCAGCAGGCCAAACTTCGCGATATGTTTACGCAGCTCCGGCAGCTTGTCCTCGCCGTCCACCAGCACGCGGGTAAACCAGCCGAAGTGGTTGAGGCCAAAATAGTCCACCTCCAGTTTATGACGGTCCACGCCCAGAATGGCGCCCATATTGCGCATCGCGGCGACAGGCATATCACAGATGTTCAGCACGCGTGCGTTGGGGCGCAGGCGACGCACGCCCTCAGCGACGATCGCCGCCGGGTTGGAGTAGTTCACGATCCACGCTTTCTCGTGCGCGTAGCGTTCCACCCGATCGATCAGCTCTACCATCGGCAGGATCGTACGCAGGCCATATGCCAGCCCGCCGGGTCCGCAGGTTTCCTGACCGACCACTCCGTGGCGCAGCGGAATTTTTTCATCCTGCTCGCGCATTTTGTACTGTCCGACGCGCATCTGAGCAAAAACAAAATGCGCGCCGCTAAAGGCCACCTCCGGATCGCTGGTGACGGTGAATTTGATGCTCTGGCTGTGGTCGCGAATGACCTTTTCCACCACGGGCGCAATGGTGTTCTGGCGCGCCTCGTCGATGTCATACAGGCGAATCTCTGCCAGGGGGAAATCGTGCAGGCGTACCATCAGGCTTTTCACTATACCTGGCGTGTAGGTGCTGCCGCCGCCGGCAATCGACAGAATGAATGGGGGTGTTAACATCTTTAGCTCCTTTCAGAGAAACGTCTCAACGGCTTCTCGCATTTTTTTGACATGCAGCCCGTAGACCACCTGAACGTTGTTACCTTGTTTGATAATCCCTTTCGCGCCGGTCGCTTTCAGGCGCGGTTCGTCGATGATGGCGACGTCCTTCACCGTGACGCGTAAGCGGGTGTAGCAGTTATCAACCACCTGAATGTTTTCCCGACCGCCCAGACCGACGACGATCGATTCGCCCAGACCGTCGTTATTTCCCTTCGCCTGGTATTCCTGTTTGCTGTAGAGGCGCGTCTCCCGATCGTCATCTTCACGACCGGGCGTTTTCATGTTGAAACGCAGGATCAGGAAGCGGAACACCACGAAATAAAGGGCGAACATGATCAGCCCGACCACGATGTACATGGGCCAGTTGGACTTTTCCGTGCCGAGCGGCAGGTTGTAGAGGATAAAATCGATAATTCCGTTGGCGCCGATGGCGTGAACGCCAAACAGGGTGAACAGCATCATGCCAATGCCGGTCAGCACCGCATGCACCACGAACAACAGCGGGGCGACAAACAGGAAAGAGAACTCGATCGGCTCGGTTACGCCGACCAGCAGCGAGGTCAGCGCCGCCGGGATCAGAATGGCTTTCGCAATCGCTTTACGCTCTGGCTTCGCGGTCATGTACATCGCCAGCGCGGCGGCGGGAAGGCCGAACATCTTGCTGATGCCGCGAGCATCCCACACCACGGTGCTGCTGAGCTGCTTCACGTCCGGGCAGGCCATCTCGGCGAAGTAGATATTGCGCGCGCCCTGGTAAGCCGTACCGCACACCTCCTGCGTACCGCCCAGTTCGGTATACAGGAACGGCGTATAGACCAGATGATGCAGGCCCGTCGGCACCAGAATGCGTTCAAGGAAACCGTAGATCGCCACCCCAAACGGACCGGACCCTTTGATCGCCAGCGCCAGGGCGCTTATTCCATGCTGTGCGTACGGCCAGAGTTCGCTCATGACCACGCCGAGCAGCATAGAGACTGGCAACATCACAATCGCGACAAAGCAGTGGCCGGAGTATATCGCCATCGCGCCGTTAAACTGGACACCGGAATATTTGTTGTACAGATAACCGGAGAGCGCCCCGGTCAGGATCCCGGCGAAAACGCCCATCTCCAGCACCTGTACGCCCAGAACCATGCTTTGTCCGGCGGCTTTCATCTGCTCTGCAGGGGCCAGTTCTCCCTGAAGCTGTAACGTCACGTTCATGGCATTGATAAACACGATAAAAGTCACCAGCCCAATCAGCGCCGCGTAGCCTTTGTCTCGGGTTGCCAGGCCAATGGGGATCCCGACGGCAAACACCAGCGCCAGGTTGACCAGCACCGACACGGCAGATTTGGCGATCAGCTGGCCGACACTCTGGATCAGCGGATGGCCGAGAAACGGCAGGTACTCGGCCAGATTGCCGTTACCCAGCACATTCCCAAAAGCGATAAACAGACCGACGATGGGTAAGATAAGTACAGGTCCGTAAAGTGATTTTCCGAAATTTTGTAAGGCGTTCACGGCTCGTTTCATGGCTTTCTCTCTTATTGAACCGCGCACTCGGGGTGCGTCATGGTCTTAAAACTAGCAGGCATGATGCGAGCTTATCCAGCTATCTTCTTGTTTTAAAAACAAATGACGCGAAAGGTAACATGTTACGTTACGCTGTGTGATCGCGGTTCCACCCTCGCATGCGAGCGCGATGCCATTCTGCGAGGCGCTTTCCAGATTATAAAATTGGACTTTTTGTATTAACGAAACTTGCGGATAATACTTATCCGGACGACGACCAACAGGCCCCTCAGGCCAGGGACATAGGATGAAACCGTTTCGCTTAGCTGCGATCTCTCTCGCGCTGCTCACCACCTTTACGCTTGCCGGCTGTGATAACAGCGATGACAAACCTCAGGCCGCTGCCCCCGCAGCGTCTACCACATCAGAACAGAAAACCCCGGCAAAACCGGATCCTGAAAAGCTGGCTGAGCTGGCCGCGCAGAGTCAGGGTAAGGCGTTGACGCTGCTGGATGCCTCTGAAGTGCAACTCGACGGTGCTGCGACACTGGTTCTGACCTTCTCTGTACCGCTGGATCCCAGCCAGGATTTTGCGAAAACGGTGCATGTGGTGGATAAAAAAAGTGGCAAAGTGGACGGCGCCTGGGAACTGGCCCCCAATCTGAAAGAGCTGCGCCTGCGCCATCTGGAGCCGAATCGTAATCTGGTCGTCACCGTCGAGCGTAATTTGCTGGCGCTGAACAAAGCGACATTCGGCATTGACTATGAAAAAGCGATCACCACCCGGGATGTTGAACCGACGGTCGGATTCGCCAGCCGCGGATCGCTGCTGCCGGGTAAAGTGGTGGAAGGGTTGCCGGTGATGGCGCTCAACGTCAACAATGTGGACGTGAACTTCTACCGCGTTAAGCCGGAGTCGCTGGCCTCGTTTGTCAGCCAGTGGGAGTACCGTAACTCGCTGACCAACTGGGAATCTGACAACCTGCTGAA
Source organism: Enterobacter sp. DSM 30060 (assembly GCF_013375955.1). Lineage (NCBI taxonomy): Bacteria > Pseudomonadati > Pseudomonadota > Gammaproteobacteria > Enterobacterales > Enterobacteriaceae > Enterobacter > Enterobacter sp. DSM 30060. The sequence goes on along the minus strand of NZ_CP056118.1, from coordinate 443,432 downwards.
GATGGCGGAACTGGTCTACACCGGCCGTTTCGACCTCAACCCGGCGCGCAACACGCGTGAAAAACTGCTCCTGCCGCTCAAAGATATTAAGCCGCTCCAGCAGTCTGGCGTCTATATCGCCGTGATGAATCAGGCTGGTCACTATAACTACAGTAACGCCGCGACGCTCTTTACCTTAAGTGATATTGGGCTGTCCGCTCACCGTTATCATAACCGCCTGGACATCTTCACCCAGAGTCTTGAAAACGGTGCGGCGCAGTCAGGCGTGACCATTACCCTTCTGAACGATAAAGGACAGACCCTGGCCGAGGCGAACAGCGACGCCGATGGTCATGCGAAACTGGAAACCGATAAAGAAGCCGCGCTGATCCTGGCCAGTAAAGATGGCCAGACCACGCTTCTTGACCTCAAACTTCCGGCGCTGGATCTGGCGGAGTTTGATATCGCCGGTAACCCGGGTTACAGCAAACAGTTCTTTATGTTTGGCCCGCGCGATCTCTATCGTCCGGGTGAAACGGTGATCCTTAACGGCCTGCTTCGCGACAGCGATGGCAAACCGCTTCCCGAGCAGCCGGTAAAACTTGACGTGCTGCGTCCGGACGGCCAGGTAGCGCGTACGGTCGTTGTGCAACCTGAGAACGGCCTTTATCGCTTCAACTATTCGCTTGATAGCGGCGCCCAGACCGGCATGTGGCATATTCGCGCGAATACGGGGGATAACCAGCAGCGCATGTGGGATTTCCACGTCGAAGATTTTATGCCTGAGCGTATGGCGCTGAATCTGACCGGGCAAAAAACGCCGATTTCCCCGCAGGAGGATGTGGACTTTAACGTTGTGGGCTATTACCTGTATGGCGCGCCGGCTAACGGTAATTCTCTGCAAGGCCAGCTTTTCCTGCGTCCGCTACGTGACGCGGTGCCTGCACTGCCTGGCTTCCAGTTCGGTGATATTGCCGAGGAGAACCTGAGCCGCAGCCTGGATGAAGTGCAGCTTACGCTGGACGAACAGGGGCGCGGACAGGTTACCACCGAAAGCCAGTGGAAAGAGGTGCACTCGCCGCTGCAACTGATTTTGCAGGCCAGCCTGCTGGAATCAGGCGGGCGTCCGGTAACGCGACGCGCCGAGCAGGCTATCTGGCCTGCGGCTGAACTTCCGGGGATCCGCCCACAGTTCGCCAGCAAGGCCGTGTACGACTACCGCACCGATACCACCGTCAACCAGCCGATTGTCGACGAGAACGGCAACGCCAGCTTTGACATCGTCTATGCCGATGCCAGCGGGGCGAAAAAAGCGGTATCTGGTCTGCAGGTGCGTCTGGTCCGTGAGCGTCGCGACTACTTCTGGAACTGGTCCGAGAGCGAGGGCTGGCAGTCTCAGTTTGATCAAAAAGATCTGGTTGAGGGCGAGCAGGAACTTAACCTCAAGGCCGATGAAACCGGTAAAGTCACCTTCCCGGTGGAGTGGGGCTCATACCGTCTGGAAGTGAAAGCCCCTGATAGCATGGTCAGCAGCGTGCGCTTCTGGGCGGGGTACAGCTGGCAGGATAACAGCGATGGCACGGGTGCTGCACGCCCGGATCGTGTGACGCTGAAACTGGACAAGCCATCCTATCAGCCAGGCGATACCATCAACCTGCATATTGCAGCGCCGGCCGCAGGCAAGGGCTATGCAATGATCGAATCCAGCGAAGGGCCACTGTGGTGGAAAGAGATCGACGTACCGGTTAACGGTCTGGATCTCGCCATTCCGGTGGATAAGGCCTGGAAACGTCACGATCTCTACCTCAGCACGCTGGTGGTTCGTCCTGGCGATAAATCTAAGTCCGCCACGCCAAAACGCGCGGTTGGTCTGCTGCATCTGCCAATGGGGGACGAAAATCGTCGCCTGAGCATCGCACTTGATAACCCACAAAAAATGCGTCCGAACCAGACGCTTTCTGTGAAAGTGAAAGCCAGCGTAAAAGAGGGGGCTGTGCCACAGAAGGTGAACGTGCTGGTCTCGGCTGTTGATAGCGGCGTGCTGAACATTACCGACTACGTCACGCCGGATCCGTGGGAAGCTTTCTTCGGTCAGAAGCGCTATGGCGCGGACATCTATGATGTTTACGGCCAGGTGATTGAAGGTCAGGGACGTTTGGCCGCACTGCGCTTTGGCGGAGACGGCGATGAACTGAAACGCGGCGGTAAGCCACCGGTGAACCATGTCACCATTATTGCTCAGCAGGCGCAGCCGGTTAGGCTTGATGCCAACGGTGAAGGCACCATCACGCTGCCGATTGGCGATTTTAACGGCGAACTGCGTCTGATGGCGCAGGCCTGGACGGAAGATGATTTCGGCAGCAGCGAAAGCAAAATCATTGTGGCGGCTCCGATTATCACCGAGCTTAACACGCCGCGATTCCTCGCAAGTGGCGATACCTCTCGCCTGACGCTGGACCTGACCAACCTTACTGACCAGCCGCAAACCCTGAACATTGCGTTAACCGCAACCGGTAAGGTGTCGCTCGAAGGTGCTCAGCCAGAGCCGGTTAAGCTGCCGCCTGGCGCACGTAGCACTCTGTTTATTCCGGTGCGCGCGCTGGAAGGCTATGGCGATGGTGAAGTAACTGCTCAGGTGACGGGGCTTCAGCTCCCTGGTGAGACGTTTGCGCCGCAGCAGAAGAGCTGGAAAATTGGTGTACGCCCCGCATTCCCGGCGCAAACGGTGAATACGGGCACGATGCTGAACCCTGGCGAATCCTGGAGCGCGCCAGCACAGCATATCGACGGTTTCTCGCCTGCCACGCTACAGGGACAGCTGTTGCTCAGCGGTAAACCACCTTTGAACCTGGCGCGCTACATTCGTGAACTTCAGGCCTATCCATACGGATGTCTTGAGCAGACCACCAGCGGCCTGTTCCCGTCCCTCTACACCAACGCGGCACAGCTTACGGCGTTGGGCATTAAAGGCGACACCGACGATAAACGCCGTGCGGCCATTGATATCGGCATCTCCCGTCTGCTGCAAATGCAGCGTGACGATGGCGGTTTTGCCTTGTGGGATAAAAACGGCCCGGAAGAGTACTGGCTTACCGCATACGTCACGGACTTCCTGGTGCGGGCAGGGGAGCAGGGTTACAGCGTGCCTGCCGAGGCGGTGAATAACGCCAACAGCCGACTGCTGCGCTATTTACAGGATCCGGGGATGATGTCCATCCGCTACAGCGACGACACCCAGGCCAGCAAATTTGCTGTCCAGGCGTATGCTTCGCTGGTGCTGGCTCGTCAGCAAAAAGCGCCGCTCGGTGCACTGCGTGAAATCTGGGAGCGTCACGCTCAGGCCGCTTCCGGGCTTCCGTTGATGCAGCTGGGCATGGCACTCAAACTGATGGGGGATACACCGCGCAGCCAGCAGGCGCTGGATCTGGCTCTCAAAACACCCCGTAACGACAGCCGAAACTGGATGGCGGATTACGGCAGCCAGCTGCGTGATAATGCCCTGATGCTCTCCCTGCTGGAAGAGTACAAGCTGCTGCCGGATGCGCAAAACAGGCTGTTGAACGCGTTATCTGAAGACGCGTTCAGCCAGCGCTGGCTGTCAACCCAGGAGAGCAATGCGCTGTTCCTGGCTGGACGTTCACTGCAAACCTTGTCAGGCGCGTGGCAGGCAACGACCACCCTCTCTGAACAGACCCAGAGCAGTGATAAAGCGCAGGTAGAAAACCTGAACGGCGACCAGCCTGGTGCCTTGCAGGTGACGAATACCGGCACGACGCCGCTGTGGGTACGACTGGACACTACTGGCTATCCGGAGTATGCGCCCCAGCCATCTTCTCACGTCTTGCAGATTGAACGTCATATCCTGGCGACAGACGGCAGCAGCAAGTCGCTCTCTTCACTTAAGAGCGGTGAGCTGGTTCTGGTGTGGCTGGAAGTGAAGGCAAGCCAGAACGTACCGGATGCGCTGGTGGTGGATCTGCTCCCGGCAGGTCTGGAGCTGGAAAACCAGAATCTGGCGAGCAGCAGCGCCAGCTTGCAGGACAGCGGCAGTGAAGTGCAAAACCTGCTGAATCAGATGCAACAGTCTGATATTCAGCACATGGAATTCCGCGACGATCGCTTTGTGGCCGCCGTGCCGGTCAATGAAGGTCAGCCGGTCACGCTGGTTTACCTGGCCCGCGCCGTTACGCCAGGAACCTATCAGGTGCCTGTTCCGATGGTCGAGTCCATGTACGTTCCGCAGTGGCGAGCAACGGGGTCGGCCAGTGGCCCGCTGATCGTTGTTCCGTAAGATGCAGATAGCACGCCTGATTCGCTCCCGCTGGCTGTGGCTTGCGGGAGCGCTTCTCTTTTTAGGGGGGCTGATTGTCGCCGCTGACCGCGTGTGGCCGTTGCCCCTGAAAGAGGTCAACCCTGCGCGAGTGGTGGTGGATGAGCAGGGTGTTCCGTTGTGGCGTTTTGCCGACAGCGAAGGCATCTGGCGCTATCCGGTTACCATTGAAGAGGTTTCCCCACGCTATCTTGAGGCGCTGATCCAGTATGAAGATCGCTGGTTCTGGGATCACCCTGGCGTCAATCCGCTTTCTGTACTGCGTGCCGCCTGGCAGGATCTCACCGCCGGGAGAGTGGTTTCTGGCGGGAGCACGCTTACCATGCAGGTGGCACGCCTGCTGGATCCGCATCCGCGTACCTTTGGCGGTAAAATTCGTCAGCTGTGGCGGGCGATGCAGCTGGAGTGGCATCTCTCCAAGCGTGAAATCCTGACGCTGTATCTCAACCGTGCCCCGTTTGGCGGCACGTTGCAGGGCGTGGGCGCGGCAAGCTGGACTTATCTTGGCAAACCGCCGTCTCAGCTGAGCTATTCCGACGCGGCGTTGCTGGCTGTACTGCCCCAGGCACCCAGCCGTCTGCGCCCCGACCGCTGGCCGGAACGTGCCGAAGCGGCGCGGAACAAAGTGCTCGACCGCATGCTGACTCAGGGCGTCTGGTCTGAGAAGCAGGTGAAAGAGTCCCGTGAAGAGCCGGTCTGGCTGGCCCCCCGGCAGATGCCGCAGCTGGCGCCGCTCTTTTCCCGCATGATGTTGAGTAAAAGCCGCGACACAAAAATAGTCACCACGCTGGATGCAGCTTTGCAACGACAGCTTGAAGAGCTGGCAATGAACTGGAAATCGCGCCTGCCTGCCCGCAGTTCACTGGCGATGATCGTCGTGGATCATACATCCATGAAAGTGCGTGGCTGGGTAGGCTCGGTAGATATCAATGATGACAGTCGCTTTAGTCACGTGGATATGGTCAATGCGATCCGATCGCCGGGATCGGTCCTCAAGCCATTCATCTATGGCATGGCGCTGGACGATGGCCTGATCCATCCCGCTTCGTTATTACAGGATGTTCCAAGAAAAACGGGGGATTATCGCCCCGGCAACTTTGACAGCGGTTTCCATGGGCCGGTCAGCATGAGCGAAGCCCTGGTGCGTTCCCTCAACCTGCCTGCGGTGCAGGTGCTGGAAGCGTACGGCCCAAAACGTTTTGCAGGCATGCTGAGCAACGCGGGATTACCGCTCATACTCCCTGCGGGTGCGCAGCCCAACCTCTCCCTGATCCTGGGGGGCGCAGGGGCACGCCTGGCTGATATCGCTGCCGCCTACAGTGCCTTTGCGCGGCAGGGGCAGGCGGGCCGGTTGCGTTTACAGCCGGGCGATCCGCTGATCGAACGTCCGCTGCTGTCGCAGGGGGCGGCGTGGATCATTCGTCGCATTCTCGCCAGTGAAGCACAGCCCCTGCCGGACAGTGCGCTGCCCCAGGTTGCGCCGCTGGCGTGGAAAACGGGCACCAGCTATGGCTACCGGGATGCCTGGGCCATCGGGCTGAACGCCCGGTATGTCATTGGAATCTGGACCGGACGTCCGGACGGCACGCCCGTTGCCGGGCAGTTTGGTTTCGCCAGCGCAGTTCCGCTCCTGAATCAGGTCAATAACATGCTTCAGTCCCGCTCGATGGTGGATGAAGCCCGTCTGCGGCGCGATCCGCGTCCTGCAAGCGTAGGACGGGGCGTGATTTGCTGGCCGGGGGGCCAGTCCCTGCCTGAAGGGAACGAAAACTGTCGGCGTCGGCTGTCAACCTGGCTGCTGGAAGGCAGTGAACCGCCTACGCTGCTGCTGCCGGAACAAGAGGGTATTCGCGGGATCCGTTTCCCGGTCTGGCTGGATAAAGAAGGCAAACGCGTCGCAGCGGATTGTCCTGATGCGACAGAAAAAGTGCTGGATGTCTGGCCGCTGCCGCTGGAGCCCTGGCTGCCTGCTGCCGAAAAACGGGCTGCTCGTCTCCCCGCCCGTTCAGCGATTTGCCCTCCGCTGGATAACCATAATGCGGCGCCGCTGATGTTGTCAGGCGTCAGAGAAGGGGCGGTAATTAAACGTCTTCCGGGTGAGAAAAACATGACCCTGTTCGTTTCAACCAGCGGCGGGGAGGGGCAACGATGGTGGTTTTTGAATGGAGAACCGCTGGACGGACATCAGAAGAATTATTCATTGCAATTATATTTACCGGGTAAATATCAGTTAGTTGTATTAGATGAAACCGGACAAACGGCGACGGTCAATTTTGAGTTAGATCGCTAAGTGTTACTCCTCAAGAGTTAGCTTGATAATTATCAATATCCGTTCCTGAAAAAAAACGAGAATGCGTTTTTATTTTAAGGAACGAGCAATGGAAAAAAATAAACATCAGGGAGAGGGGACTATTCCCGCCATATCCCGGCGTCAGTTTATTCAGGCAGGATCGGCGCTCGCCGCTCTGCCTTTTGTCGTCAAAACCGGCAAAGTACAGGCACAGGGCGCGGCGGTTTCAGACACTACGCCTGAAGAAAAAGTGGTGCAAACCTGTAGTACGTTTGACTGCGGCGGCAAGTGTGATATTCGTGCTCACGTCAGTGAGGGCGTTGTGACCCGAATTTCTACGCGTCCGGATAACGCGTTGGATCCGCAAATGCCCGTAATGCGCGCCTGCGTGCGTGGCCGGGCTTATCGGAAATTTGTTTACCATCCCGATCGGCTGAAATACCCAATGAAACGTGTAGGGAAACGTGGCGAAGGAAAATTCGAGCGTATTACCTGGGATGAAGCCACCACCCTTATTGCGAATCAATTAAAAACTATTACGCAAAAATACGGTGCGGCTTCACGCTATGTTCATGTGGGCACCGCTGTGTCCGGCGGGACTTTTTCCGGCGATAAAATGGTTCGTCGTCTGCTCAACTTAACTGGCGGCTATCTCGAAAGCTATCACTCGGTCAGTATGGGTAACACGGCGGCAGCAACGCCGTATACCTATGGCACCGCTGCCAGCGGCAGCTCTCTTGACACGCTGCTGGACACCAAACTGGTCATCCTCTGGGGACATAACCCGACGGAAACGATCTTTGGTCACAGCAACCACTTCTACCAGAAGATGAAGCAAAACGGCACTCGCTTTATTGTTGTCGACCCTCGCTATTCCGATACGGTTTCCTCCCTGGCCGATCAGTGGATCCCGCTGCTTCCCACCACGGACAACGCCCTGATGGACGCGATGATGTATGTGATCGTCACGGAGAACCTGCACGATCGCGACTTTATTCAGCGCTACACCCTGGGCTTTGACGAAGACACTATGCCAGAAGGCGTTCCGGCCAATGAATCCCTGATGGCTTACCTGAGCGGCGCAAAAGATGGCGTGGCGAAAACGCCCGAGTGGGCAGAGAAAATCACCCACGTGCCTGCACAAACAATTCGGCAACTGGCGCGCGAGTACGCAACCACCAAACCCGCTGCGCTGATCCAGGGCTGGGGACCGCAGCGTCATAACTGCGGCGAGCGCACCGCGCGCGGCTCGACGTTGCTGGCTACGCTCACGGGTAACGTCGGGGTGAAAGGCGGTTGGGCAGCAGGCTATGGCGGCTGCGCAAACCGGAAATTTGCCGCCGGGCCAGAGATGCCGGACAACCCGGTCAAAGCCAAAATATCGGTGATGAACTGGGTGCAGGCCGCCGACGATGCCTCTCAGGTCACCGCGGACGTCGGCCTGAAGGATGCCGAAAAGCTGGACAGCAATATCCGCATCCTGTTCTCGCTGGCGGGAAATTATCTGGCTAACCAGAACCCGGATCTTCATCAGGCAACCCGTGTCCTGGAAGACGAGTCGAAAATCGAGTTTATCGTCGCAAGCGATCTGTTTATGACGCCGAGCGCCCGATACGCCGACCTTCTTTTGCCGGAAACCAGCTTTATGGAACGCTGGAATATCGGCGAAACCTGGGGCACGGCAAGCTATCTGATCCTGTCAGAAAAGCTCATTGAACCTGAATTTGAACGCCGTTCAGACTACGACTGGCTGCGGGAGGTCGCCGCTAAGCTTGGCGTCGAACCCGCGTTCAGTGAAGGGCGTGACGAAAAAGCGTGGATTGAGCACATCTGGGAGCAGACGCGTCTTTCCATGCCTAACGAAAACCTGCCGGACTTCGCGACGCTACAGAAGACGCGTCAGCACCTTTTCAAAAGCGCGCCGTTCGTCGCCTTTGAAGACAACATTCGCGATCCGCAGAATCATCCGTTCCCGACGCCGTCCGGAAAAATTGAGATCTTCTCGAAGCGTCTGTACGACATGCATCACCCGGAAATTCCGGCGCTGTCGCACTACGTGCCTGCCCATGAAGGGCCGGAAGACGCGCTGGCGAAACGCTTCCCGCTCCAGCTGATTACATGGAAAGGAAAAAACCGCGCTAACTCCACCCAGTACGCCAACCCGTGGTTAATTGAGGCGCAGCAGCAAAAGCTGTGGATCAACCCGCAGGATGCGCAAAATCGCGGCATTGCGCAGGGAGATACCGTGCGTATTCATAACGCGCGCGGCATTTGCGAGATCCCGGCGGAGGTCACGCCGCGCATCATTCCAGGCGTTGTGGCCATGCAGGCAGGTGCCTGGTGGCAGCCGGACGAGCAGGGTATTGATAAGGGCGGCTGCGCGAACGTGCTCAGTTCCGCACGTATTACCGCGCTTGCGAAAGGGAATTCCCATCAAACCATGCTGGTGGAGGTAGCTAAAGCATGAGTCAGTTTAAACATTACGCACCGGTAAGCGACAAACAGCTGGGTTTTTATATCGACTCTTCTCGCTGCTCGGGCTGCAAAGCATGTCAGGTAGCGTGCAAAGATAAAAACAACCTTGAGGTCGGACGTCGTTTCCGTCGCGTGTACGAAGTTAATGGCGGGAGCTTTATCCCGACCGGGCAGGGCGGCGTCAGCAATAACGTTTTTGCCTACACGCTCTCTATCTCCTGTAACCACTGTGCCGACCCAATCTGCACCAAAAACTGTCCGACCACCGCGATGCATAAGCGTCCGGGGGACGGTATTGTGCGCGTAGATACTGATAAGTGCGTCGGCTGCGGCTACTGCGCGTGGTCATGCCCTTACGGCGCGCCACAGCTCAACGAGCAGACCGGGCAGATGTCCAAATGTGATTTCTGCGTGGATCTACAGGCGAAGGGGGAACAGCCTGTCTGTGTGGCAACCTGTCCTCTCGAAGCGATTAAATTCGGGCCGATTGATGAACTGCGGGCGAAGTATGGTGCGGTCTGTGATGTGAAAGGCTTGCCTGATTCCTCCATCACCAAACCGAACCTGGTGATCAAAGCGCATCAGGGCGCAGAGAAAGAGGGGAAACGTCATGCATGAGTTACCGCTGCTGATTTTTACGCTGTTCCTGCAAGGATCGGTTGGCGTTACGCTGTGGCTGGCCTTCGGAAGCACGCAACGCAGCGTGCTGCTGCCGGCTGCCGGAGCGTTTGTGCTGGCCAGCCTCGGTCTGCTCGCCTCCGCGTTGCACATGGGCTATCCACTTAATGCGTTCAACGCGCTGCGTCACGTATCCAGCTCCTGGCTGAGCCGTGAGATTATCTTTGCCAGTCTTTATCTTGCGGCACTTGGCCTCGCAACGCTGCTGATGTTTGTCAAAAAACCAGGCTGGAAGCCGCTGTTGGTTGTGGCAGGTCTTGTCGGGCTGGTGGATGTGTTCTGCATGGCGCAGATCTACATGCATGCATCCGTGGTGACGTGGCATCACATTAATACCCTGGTGCTGTTTATCGGTTCGGTGGGAATTATCGGTTCAGCCTGCATGGCCGTTGGGGCACGTTCCCAGACTCGCGTGCGAACGGCGATTGTCATTATCACGCTGCTGGTGATTGCACGTCTGGTGATGCAGCCCGTCTGGCTGGCAGATATTACGGCTATGGACAACACCGTTGTGACGTTCCCACACGCACCGTTACAAATGCTGGAGCAACTGCGAACCGTGCATCTGCTGAGCTGGTGCGTTTCCGTTGCGGGTATGCTGTGCTTTGCTGCGGGCGGCTTAAAAGCGGCGCGAGGCACAATGCTGTTGGGCAGTGCCTTGCTAATTGTGGGTGAGCTGATGCTGCGCTTTGTTTTCTTCAGTATTGGCTGATGGGCGGATTAACCTTTGCCCCGGCGATGGACGTGACGCATGCGTGCGTCCGTCGCCGTTTTCGCCACTCTTCCTGCTGCGCCTGCGCGGACGTCTGTCCCGTACAGGCTTTTTCTTTTACCGACACCGGCGTCTCGGTTGATGACAGCCGCTGTATTGAATGCGGTGACTGCCTGTTTGTCTGCCCCGCTGAAGCCATCACCGGCATCACGCCGCGAAAACGTTTTCTGTGTGGCGATACGCTTGTTGGGCCTTTTACTGACCGTGCGCCAGGGGTGAATGAGCTTCTGCTGTGGCACGCGCAGCACCACGTTCGTTTTATCAGTATCGACGCGGAGCAGAATCCTGACTGGTTGCTGGCGATTGCCCGGCTGAATCTGGCGCTTCGTCGACGTGGTGAAGCAGCGTGGGCGTTTAAACATATACCCGTCAACGAGGTAAATACCGCCCGGCGTGCGCTGATGCACGTTCCCCGTGAGGATGTCCGGGTCTGTTGCGTCGTGCCCGGTCAGCGTGAGCTGCGCAGGGCGTTTTCTGCGTTTAGCGAGGCAGAGATAACTCTCGATACCGAATCCTGCGTACTCTGCGGCGCGTGCTGGCGGAGTTGTACGGAAAACGCGATTCGGTTTGAGAACGCTGAACTGGTCGTGGAAACCGGACGCTGTACGGGGTGTGGCGGCTGCGAAGCGGTATGCCAGCATGCGGCGATAAACGTGACGCAAACAGACGGGACAGCGAAAAGCGTGACCATACCGGCATATGAAGCCGTTTGTTTGACGTGCCACCGTCATTTCTGGTCATTTAGTTCTGATGAAAAGCAGTGTCCGCTCTGTTTTCACCATCAGTACGGCATGCGAAATACGAGCTGTTGCTAATCTTCGTCTCATTTTAAAAAAATGTTATGCATAACCATAGGCAATGGCGCTATTGCTCTTTATAATCCGCGCCACACCATACTCAGGTATGCAAAAACAACAGAACATTTTACAGAGGTTATCAATGGCTATTGAACGTACTTTTTCCATCATCAAACCAAACGCGGTGGCAAAAAACGTTATTGGCAGCATCTTCGCTCGCTTTGAATCAGCAGGGTTTAAGATCGTTGGCACCAAAATGCTGCACCTGACCGTTGAACAGGCTCGCGGTTTCTACGCTGAGCACGAAGGTCGCCCATTCTTTGACGGTCTGGTCGAGTTCATGACTTCTGGCCCAATCGTGGTATCCGTACTGGAAGGCGAAAACGCGGTACAGCGTCACCGCGATCTGCTGGGTGCAACCAACCCGGACAACGCGCTGGCAGGTACTCTGCGCGCTGACTACGCAGACAGCTTCACCGAGAACGGCACCCACGGTTCCGACTCTGTTGAATCTGCTGCTCGCGAAATCGCATTCTTCTTTGCAGAAGGCGAAGTGTGCCCGCGCACTCGCTAATAATTTCGTAAATGCCGCGTGCAAACGTGGCATCCCTGCGCCAGACTTTGTACAATGCAACGCCCCGGACGAGCAGACTGCTTACCGGGGCGTTTCTTTTCAACCCACCAAGGGCCACAACGTGTAACAACGAGGCCGGAAAAAATTATGTCTGAATTAGTGAATACCTCCGAAGTCGCCATTCCTGCGGTTCCCAATAAAAATGGAAAAATTAACCTGCTGGACCTGAACCGTCAGCAGATGCGCGAGTTCTTTAAAGAGATGGGCGAGAAGCCGTTTCGTGCCGATCAGGTCATGAAATGGATGTACCACTATTGCAGCGACAACTTTGATGACATGACGGACATCAACAAAGTGCTGCGCAATAAGCTTAAAGAAGTGGCGGAAATCCGCGCACCGGAAGTGGTGGAAGAGCAGCGCTCTTCAGATGGCACTATCAAGTGGGCCATTGCCGTTGGCGATCAGCGCGTTGAAACCGTGTATATCCCGGAAGACGATCGCGCCACGCTGTGCGTCTCTTCTCAGGTGGGCTGTGCGCTGGAGTGCAAATTCTGCTCTACGGCGCAGCAGGGCTTTAACCGTAACCTGCGCGTGTCGGAAATTATCGGCCAGGTCTGGCGTGCGGCGAAAATTGTGGGCGCGGCGAAAGTCACCGGTACACGTCCAATCACCAACGTGGTGATGATGGGGATGGGTGAACCGCTGCTCAACCTGACCAACGTCGTTCCGGCGATGGAAATCATGCTCGACGATTTCGGCTTTGGTCTGTCCAAGCGCCGCGTTACGCTCTCTACTTCCGGCGTTGTGCCTGCGCTGGACAAACTGGGCGACATGATTGACGTTGCGCTGGCCATCTCCCTTCACGCGCCAAACGACGCCATCCGTGACGAAATTGTTCCGATCAACAAAAAGTACAATATCGAAACCTTCCTGGCTGGCGTGCGCCGTTACCTGGAGAAATCGAATGCTAACCAGGGCCGCGTGACCATTGAATACGTGATGCTGGATCATGTTAACGACGGTACCGAGCATGCACATGAGCTGGCTGAACTGCTGAAAGATACGCCATGTAAGATCAACCTGATCCCATGGAACCCGTTCCCGGGCGCGCCGTATGGCCGTAGCTCGAACAGCCGTATCGATCGCTTCTCAAAAGTGCTGATGGAGTATGGTTTCACCACCATCGTACGTAAAACGCGTGGCGACGATATCGACGCAGCCTGTGGTCAGCTGGCGGGTGACGTTATTGACCGCACGAAACGTACGCTGCGTAAGCGTATGCAGGGTGAGTCAATCGCGGTTAAAACCGTTTGATTATTATGCAGACACGGCGCATTTTTTGCGCCGTGAAGCATTAATTTACTGAATAACCAGCCACAATCATCACGACTGATTAATAATTACGGTGCGTTTCATACGACTTTCGGGCAGTATGTAACGACGTAACAACAGTTTAGCGTGAAGGCCTGCCAGCGCTGTCATCTGCGGCCCGACAGTCTTATACTGTTTGTTCCAGGTTAACTGACCTAAAGTTTCGCGGTGCGGGTGGCATTGTGACTCACCGGCACCTGAACCCTTATTTTCACGTACCAGTAGTTGTAGCGAATGAATACTGAAGCCACTCACGATCAAAATGCAGCACTCTCCACTGGCGTTCGTCTTCGCAACGCCCGTGAACAACTCGGACTCAGCCAGCAAGCCGTTGCAGAACGCCTGTGCCTGAAGGTTTCCACCGTTCGCGACATTGAAGAAGATAAGGCACCCGCCGATCTGGCTTCAACGTTTCTGCGCGGTTATATCCGTTCTTACGCCAAACTGGTTCATATCCCTGAAGACGAATTACTGCCGATGATGGAGAAGCAGGCGCCTGTGCGTGCGGCAAAAGTTGCGCCGATGCAAAGCTTCTCTTTGGGTAAACGTCGTAAAAAACGCGATGGCTGGCTGATGAGCTTTACCTGGCTGGTCCTGTTCGTGGTTGTCGGCCTGACGGGCGCATGGTGGTGGCAAAACCACAAAGCGCAACAGGAAGAGATCACTACCATGGCCGATCAGTCCTCCGCTGAGCTTAATCAGTCTGGTACTAACGGCGCGCAAAGCGTGCCGCTGAGCACCGAAGGGGCTGCGACCTCGAGCGAACCTCAGGCGGCAGCAAGCAGCACGCCTGCAACCGAGCCAGCGGCGACGCCAGAATCGACGGCGAATACCGCACCGGCTACCCAGGCCCAGGATCAGAACGCGGTCGTATCACCTTCTCAGGCCAATGTTGATACCGCCCCTGCGGCAACGGCACCGGCAGATAACACCGCGGCGTCACTGCCAACTGACCCGGCGGGTACGGCGGCACCTGCCGTTGACCCGAATGCGCTGGTGATGAATTTCACGGCTGATTGCTGGCTGGAAGTGACTGACGCGACAGGTAAAAAGCTGTTCAGCGGCCTGCAACGTAAAGATGGCACGTTAAATCTAACGGGCCAGGCACCATACAAGCTTAAAATCGGCGCACCGGCAGCGGTACAGATCCAGTATCAAGGAAAACCTGTCGATCTGAGCCGCTTTATCAGAACTAACCAGGTTGCGCGTCTTACCGTTAATGCCGAACAATCAGCAGCACAGTAACAGACGGGCAATGCGGGAGATTTTACATGCATAACCAGGCTCCTATTCAACGTAGAAAATCGAAACGGATTTACGTTGGGAACGTGCCAATCGGCGATGGGGCGCCTATCGCCGTCCAGTCGATGACCAATACGCGTACTACGGATGTAGAAGCGACGGTTAATCAAATCAAAGCATTAGAACGCGTCGGCGCGGACATTGTTCGCGTCTCAGTGCCGACCATGGACGCCGCTGAGGCGTTCAAACTGATCAAGCAGCAGGTGAGCGTTCCGCTGGTTGCCGATATTCACTTCGATTACCGTATCGCGCTGAAAGTCGCTGAATACGGTGTCGATTGTCTGCGTATTAACCCAGGCAACATCGGCAACGAAGAGCGCATTCGCATGGTGGTTGACTGCGCCCGCGACAAAAACATTCCAATCCGTATCGGCGTAAACGCTGGCTCTCTGGAAAAAGATCTCCAGGAAAAGTACGGTGAGCCGACGCCGCAGGCGCTGCTCGAATCCGCCATGCGTCACGTCGATCATCTGGATCGCCTTAACTTCGATCAGTTCAAAGTGAGCGTGAAAGCGTCTGACGTTTTCCTGGCCGTTGAATCGTATCGTCTGCTGGCAAAACAGATCGATCAGCCGCTGCACCTTGGCATCACCGAGGCGGGCGGTCTGCGCAGCGGTTCGGTAAAATCGGCAATTGGTCTCGGCCTGCTGCTCTCTGAAGGCATCGGTGACACGTTACGCGTCTCCCTGGCCGCCGATCCGGTGGAAGAGATCAAAGTCGGTTTCGACATCCTGAAATCACTGCGTATCCGCGCGCGTGGGATCAACTTCATTGCCTGCCCAACCTGTTCACGTCAGGAGTTTGACGTGATCGGCACCGTCAATGCCCTGGAGCAGCGTCTGGAAGACATTATCACCCCGATGGACGTCTCCATCATCGGCTGCGTGGTGAACGGTCCGGGTGAAGCGCTGGTGTCCACGCTGGGCGTTACCGGCGGTAACAAGAAAAGTGGTCTCTATGAAGATGGCGTTCGTAAAGATCGTCTGGATAATAGTGATATGATCGACCAGCTTGAAGCCCGCATTCGCGCAAAAGCGACGATGATGGACGAAGCGCAGCGCATCAGCGTTCAGCAGGTTGAAAAATAACGTGATGGGAAGCAGGCTGCTTCCCATGTATGATTGAACCCATTCTTTGGGTTCTTTTTTGTATATAGAAAGAGAATAAACGTGGCAAAAAACATTCAAGCCATCCGCGGCATGAACGATTATCTGCCTGGCGAAACCGCCATCTGGCAGCGCATTGAAGGCACACTGAAGCAGGTGCTCGGCAGCTACGGTTACAGCGAAATTCGTTTGCCGATTGTAGAGCAGACCCCGTTATTCAAACGCGCGATCGGCGAAGTAACCGACGTGGTTGAAAAAGAGATGTATACCTTTGAGGACCGCAACGGCGACAGCCTGACCCTGCGTCCTGAGGGGACGGCGGGTTGCGTACGCGCCGGCATCGAACATGGTCTCCTGTACAATCAGGAGCAGCGCCTGTGGTATATCGGCCCGATGTTCCGCCACGAACGTCCGCAAAAAGGGCGCTACCGTCAGTTCAACCAGCTTGGCGTGGAAGTGTTTGGTCTGCAAGGACCAGATATCGATGCCGAACTGATTATGCTGACTGCCCGCTGGTGGCGTGCGCTCGGTATTTCTGAGCACGTTTCCCTGGAGCTGAACTCTATCGGTTCTCTGGAAGCGCGTGCGAACTATCGCGATGCGCTGGTGGCGTTCCTGGAACAACACAAAGAGAAGCTCGACGAAGACTGTAAACGTCGTATGTACAGCAACCCGCTGCGCGTACTCGATTCCAAAAATCCTGACGTACAGGCGCTGCTGAACGATGCGCCAGCGCTGGGTGACTACCTGGATGAGGATTCCCGCGAACACTTTGCTGGCCTGTGCAAGCTGCTTGAAGCGGCGGGCATTGCTTATACCGTTAACCAGCGTCTGGTGCGCGGTCTGGACTACTACAACCGCACCGTATTTGAGTGGGTCACCACCAGCCTCGGTTCGCAGGGCACCGTCTGTGCTGGCGGTCGTTATGACGGACTGGTCGAGCAACTGGGTGGTCGCGCAGCACCGGCTGTAGGCTTCGCGATGGGCCTTGAGCGACTTGTTTTGCTGGTTCAGGCAGTTAATCCGGAATTTAAAGCCGATCCTGTTGTCGATATATACCTGGTGGCCTCAGGTGCGGATACGCAGTCTGCGGCGATGCAGCTTGCCGAACGCGTGCGCGATGCGCTGCCGGACGTAAAGCTGATGACCAACCACGGCGGCGGCAACTTTAAAAAACAGTTTGCTCGTGCCGATAAGTGGGGCGCAAGTATTGCACTGGTGCTGGGTGAGTCCGAAGTGGCCAACGGCGAAGTGGTGGTTAAAGACCTGCGCTCTGGTGAGCAAACTACGGTAACGCAGGATGGCGTTGCGGCGCACTTGCGCACTCTATTGGGCTAAGGAGAAGGACTGCGTGGAAATGTACGAGAACGAACACGACCAGGTTGATGCGGTTAAACGCTTCTTTGCTGAAAACGGCAAGGCACTGGTTGTAGGGGTTATTTTAGGTGTTGGTGCGCTGGTTGGCTGGCGTTACTGGAACAATCATCAGGCTGACTCTGCTCGCGGTTCATCCCTGAACTACGAAAACACCGTTAGCGCAATCCGTGCCGATCAGCCGCAAACGCTGACGGCTGCGGAGAAATTTGCCGCTGACAACAAAAACACCTACGGTGCGCTGGCTGCGCTGGAAGTGGCTCAGCAGTATGTTGATAAAAACGAACTGGACAAAGCCGCTGCGCAACTGTCTCAGGGGCTTGCTGCTGCCAGTGACGAAAATCTGAAAGCGGTGATCAATCTGCGCCTGGCACGTATTCAGGTTCAGCAGAAAAAAGCCGACGACGCGCTGAAAACGCTTGATACCATCAAAGGTGATGGCTTTGCCGCTATTGTCGCCGATCTTCGCGGTGAAGCACTGCTGAGTAAGGGTGATAAAGCGGGCGCGCGTAAAGCGTGGCAAGCTGGCGTGGATAGTAAAGCTTCACCTGCGCTGAGCGAAATGATGCAGATGAAAATAAATAATTTGTCCGTCTGAGAGGGACCCAATGCAATTGCGTAAATTACTTCTGCCAGGACTGCTTTCTGTTACGTTATTGAGTGGTTGTTCACTGTTCAGTGGCGAAGAAGACGTTGTCAAAATGTCCCCGCTACCGACGGTTGAAAACCAGTTCACTCCGTCCACCGCCTGGGACACCTCCGTGGGTGATGGTATTGGCGATTTTTATTCCAACCTGCGCCCGGCATTTGCTGACGGCGTGGTCTATGCGGCCGATCGCAAAGGCACCGTTAAAGCGCTGAACGCTGATGACGGAAAAGAAGTGTGGTCCATTAACCTGGCGGAAAAAGACGGCTGGTTCTCCCGTAAACCTGCGCTGCTTTCTGGCGGCCTGACCGTTGCCGGCGGTCACGTGTATGTGGGCAGCGAAAAAGCGCAGGTTTACGCGCTGAATGCCAGCGACGGTTCGGTTGCATGGCAGACCAGCGTTGCCGGTGAATCCTTGTCACGTCCGGTTGTCAGCGACGGCCTGGTGTTGATCCATACCAGCAACGGCCAGTTGCAGGCGCTGAACGAAGCCGATGGTCTGGTAAAATGGACGGTTAACCTGGATATGCCAGCGCTGTCTCTGCGTGGTGAATCTGCTCCGGCGACTGCATTTGGCGCCGCCATTGTGGGTGGTGACAACGGTCGTGTCAGCGCAGTACTGATGCAGCAGGGCCAGATGATCTGGCAGCAGCGTATTTCCCAGGCGACCGGTTCAACTGAAATCGACCGTCTGAGTGACGTGGACACCACGCCGGTCATCGTTGACGGTGTGGTTTACGCGCTGGCGTATAACGGCAACCTGACGGCGCTGGACCTGCGTAGCGGTCAGATCATGTGGAAACGTGAGCTGGGTTCCGTGAACGATTTCATTGTCGACGGCAACCGTATTTATATGGTGGATCAGAACGACCGTCTGCTGGCGCTGAGCACCGAAGGTGGCGTGACGCTGTGGACGCAGAGCGATCTGCTTCACCGTCTGCTGACCGCACCGGCACTGTATAACGGCAGCCTGGTGGTGGGCGACAGCGAAGGCTATATGCACTGGATCGATCCAGAGAATGGCCGCTTCGTGGCGCAGCAGAAAGTGGACGGCTCAGGCTTCCTGACCGACCCGGTTGTGGCTGACGGCAAACTGCTGATTCAGGCAAAAGACGGCACGCTGTACGCGATCACGCGTTAATTACACGGCGGTTGTAGTATACTAAACGGCTCCTGTTCACTCAGGAGCCGTTTTGACATTTTTAAAAACGCTGCGAAAGCGACGTTATTTTGAATTTTATGAGGCTTCAAACATGGTACCTGTGGTCGCGCTTGTCGGGCGCCCTAACGTTGGAAAATCCACTCTTTTTAACCGTTTAACACGCACCCGTGATGCGCTGGTTGCGGATTTCCCGGGGCTGACGCGTGACCGTAAGTACGGTCGTGCAGAGGTGGAAGGACGCGAGTTCATCTGTATCGATACCGGGGGTATTGACGGTACGGAAGACGGCGTAGAAACCCGCATGGCAGAGCAATCTCTGCTGGCTATCGAAGAAGCGGATGTGGTTCTGTTTATGGTGGATGCGCGCGCTGGCCTGATGCCCGCGGACTCCGCTATCGCTAAACATCTGCGTTCACGCGAAAAGCCAACCTTCCTGGTGGCGAACAAAACTGACGGTATCGATGCCGATCAGGCCGTTGCGGATTTCTGGTCTTTAGGTCTGGGTGATATTTATCCTATCGCGGCCTCGCATGGCCGTGGCGTCACCAGCCTGCTGGAAACCGTTCTGCTGCCGTGGGTTGATGAAGTAAACCCGCCGGAAGAGGTGGACGAAGACGCCGAATACTGGGCACAGTTTGAAGCCGGAGAGGAAGGCGAGGAAGAGCCGGAAGATGACTTCAACCCGCAGGATCTGGCGATTAAGCTGGCTATCGTTGGTCGCCCAAACGTAGGTAAGTCTACGCTTACTAACCGTATTCTGGGCGAAGAGCGCGTGGTGGTTTACGACATGCCAGGCACAACGCGTGACAGCATTTACATTCCAATGCAGCGCGATGAACGTGAGTACGTACTTATCGACACTGCAGGGGTGCGTAAGCGCGGGAAAATCACCGATGTAGTGGAAAAATTCTCGGTGATCAAAACCCTTCAGGCGATTGAAGACGCCAATGTGGTGCTGCTGGTTATTGACGCACGTGAAGGTATCTCCGATCAGGATCTCTCTCTGCTCGGCTTTATCCTTAATAGTGGGCGCTCACTGGTTATCGTCGTCAACAAGTGGGATGGCCTGAGCAATGAAGTACGCGAACAGGTGAAAGAGACGCTGGACTTCCGTCTGGGCTTTATCGACTTTGCCCGCGTTCACTTCATCTCTGCCCTGCACGGCAGCGGCGTAGGCAACCTGTTCGAATCCGTTCGTGAAGCCTATGACAGCTCTACCCGCCGCCAGAGCACGGCGATGCTGACCCGTATCATGAACATGGCAGCAGAAGATCACCAGCCGCCGCTGGTGCGTGGCCGTCGCGTGAAGCTGAAATATGCCCACGCCGGGGGGTATAACCCGCCTATCGTGGTGATCCACGGTAACCAGGTGAAAGACCTGCCGGACTCCTACAAACGCTACCTGATGAACTACTTCCGTAAGTCGCTGGACGTGATGGGTACGCCTATCCGTATTCAGTTCAAGGAAGGGGAAAACCCGTTTGCGAATAAACGTAATACCCTGACGCCGAACCAGATGCGTAAGCGTAAGCGTTTGATTAAGCACATTAAGAAAAGCAAATAATTCTTACCGAACTCACTAAAACCCGCGCCTGTCGCGGGTTTTTTTCGCTCATTCAAAAGGTCTGCCTTCCCTGTGTGATGTCAATCACTATTCGCTTTTAACCATGTTTATATCTAAGAAAGTAGACAATCGTCGAATTTTCATCTTAAAGTCCAGGGTTCGGTACTAGACAAAACTAGCGCCTGGTTATCAAATGGTTAACCAACATTTCGCCGCATGTAAAAAATCGATCGGATACGTAACCGTTCGGCGTACATGCTGGTGTTTACAAGCACGACACATACCTTTCGGGAGAATTATGCAATCCTCTGTTAATCAAAAAGAGAGCCGAACCTTCTTCGGCCATCCTTATCCGCTCGGTTCGCTGTTCTTCACCGAGATGTGGGAGCGTTTCTCGTTTTACGGTATTCGCCCGCTATTGATCCTGTTTATGGCCGCCACCGTGTACGACGGGGGGATGGGCCTGGCGCGTGAAAACGCCTCGGCGATTGTCGGCATCTTCGCGGGCACCATGTACCTCGCCGCACTGCCGGGCGGCTGGCTGGCGGATAACTGGCTCGGCCAGCAGCGGGCCGTCTGGTACGGTTCGATTTTGATTGCGCTTGGGCACCTGTCGATTGCCCTGTCGGCCATTATGGGCGACAACCTGTTCTTCATCGGCCTGATGTTCATCGTGCTCGGCTCCGGCCTGTTCAAGACCTGTATCTCGGTCATGGTCGGTACCCTCTACAAAAAGGGCGATGCGCGTCGTGACGGCGGTTTCTCGCTGTTCTATATGGGCATCAACATGGGCTCGTTCATTGCCCCTCTGATTTCCGGCTGGCTGATTAAAACCCACGGCTGGCACTGGGGCTTTGGTATCGGCGGTATCGGGATGCTGGTCGCCCTGATTATCTTCCGCGTGTTTGCCGTTCCGGCCATGAAGCGCTACGACAGCGAAGTCGGTCTGGACTCCACCTGGAACAGTCCAGTAGTGAAACGTAACGGCGTGGGTGCCTGGCTGCTGGCGCTGGCTGTGGGTGTTGCAATCATCGTCACGTTGATTGCCCAGGGCGTGATTGTGATTAATCCGGTCGCAGTGGCCAGCGTGCTGGTATATGTGATTGCCGCCTCCGTCGCGCTCTACTTCATCTACCTGTTCATCTTCGCCGGGCTGAATCGCAAAGAGCGCGCAAGGCTGCTGGTATGCTTTATTCTGCTGGTCTCCGCCGCGTTCTTCTGGTCCGCGTTCGAGCAGAAGCCAACCTCCTTCAACCTGTTCGCCAACGACTACACTAACCGCATGATCGGTGATTTTGAGATCCCGGCGGTGTGGTTCCAGTCGATTAATGCCCTGTTCATCATTCTGCTGGCACCGGTATTTAGCTGGGCATGGCCGAAGCTGGCGAGCAATAATATTCGCCCGAGCAGTATCACCAAGTTCGTGATCGGTATTTTGTGCGCGGCGGCGGGCTTCGGCCTGATGATGCTGGCGGCACAGAACGTGCTGAGCAATGGTGGAGCAGGGGTTTCTCCGTTCTGGCTGGTGGGCAGTATCCTGATGCTGACGCTCGGGGAACTGTGCCTGAGTCCGATTGGTCTGGCAACCATGACCCTGCTGGCGCCGGAAAGAATGCGCGGTCAGATGATGGGCCTGTGGTTCTGCGCCAGTGCGCTGGGTAACCTGGCTGCGGGCCTGATTGGTGGTCACGTGAAGGCCGACCAGCTGGATATGCTGCCGGACCTCTTTGCCCGTTGCTCCATCGCGCTGTTGATTTGTGCTGCGGTGCTGATCGTCCTCATTGTTCCGGTGCGTCGCATGCTGGAAAATGTGCAGACAAAACCGGCTACCGAAGCCTGATACTATTCAGCCTGCCGGGGCAGTTATCCAGCCCCGGCCCACCTCAACAGGAGAGAGCATGTCGATAACCTGTCCGGATTGCCACGCAGCGCTCGAGCCGCAAAACGGTATCGCGCACTGCGACAGCTGCAATAACGATATTCCCCTCGAAGCGCGCTGCCCTGATTGCCATCAACCGCTTCAGGTACTCAAGGCCTGCGGTGCGGTGGATTACTTTTGCCAGAACGGCCACGGTCTTATCTCTAAAAAACGCGTGGAGTTTGTTCGGGCTGAAGGTTAATCGCACACGCAGCCTTCACCTTTCTGCCACAGTTCCACCAGCGACTCGGGTGCTTCCTGCTCGGGTACCAGCACGATGATATCGGCGTAGTGCGCCTGATTTTGGCCGGTCCAGATAATCTGGATGCGGAAATAGCGCTGGTCACCGCTGCCGGGGGAAGAGGCTTGCCCGGGCGGCTGGCCGCGCGGGAAAGCCTGCTCCAGAATGCTCACCAGGCGCTGGCGCTGGGCCTCATTAAGCGAGGAGAGCGCAATGGTGCGCTGGCTGCTCAGCTTAGGGATAAAAGCGACGCCGCCTTCCCGGGCCAGCTCAACCACGGCGTCATCCGTCAGTTCCGGAACCTGCATTACAGCACTCCTACCTGTTCCCAGGCTTGTTTTATAGCCGCCCCAACGTCGCTACCGGAGCGTTTCTCGCCGTGCGCTATCGTCAGTTTTGCAAAGGCATCAAAATCCGCATCCTGCGCCAGGTTGCGATCGCAAACCGTGTCGTACCAGGCATAACCCGCTTTTTCCCAGGCGTAGCCACCGATCGCCGTTGCGGCCAGGTAAAACGCGCGGTTGGGGATACCGGAGTTAAGGTGTACGCCGCCGTTATCCTCGCGCGTTTTGATGAAATCTTTCATATGCCCGGGCTGCGGATCTTTACCGAGCAGCGGATCGTTATAGGCCGTGCCGGGTTCAGACATGGAGCGAAGCCCTTTCCCGTTGATGCCCTCCGCCAGCAGCCCTTCACCAATCAGCCAGTCTGCTTTATCGGCGGTTTGCTTAAGATGGTATTGCTTCACCAGCGAACCGAACACGTCGGATAACGACTCATTCAGCGCGCCCGATTGTTCAAAGTAGATGAGTCCGGCTTCGGTCTCCGTCACGCCGTGGCTAAGCTCATGCGCTACCACGTCGATGGCAATGGTAAAGCGGTTGAAGATTTCCCCGTCGCCATCGCCAAAGACCATCTGCTGGCCGTTCCAGAAAGCGTTTTGATACTCACGGCCATAGTGCACGGTGCCGGTGAGGATCAGCCCTTTGTTATCGAGCGAATCGCGCTGATATTCTTTCCAGAAGAAATCATGGGTAATACCCAGATAATCGTACGCTTCATCCACCGCCACATCTCCGTTGGAGGGCTGGCCTTCATAGCGTACCTGGGTACCCGGCAGCTCCTGGGTCTGTTTCGCATCGTAGATGTCACGCTCAAGCTGACCGGCTTTATTCACATGCGGCGCGGCGGGTTTGCCCGGCATATGGGCCATCAGCGTCTGGACGTGGGTTAAGGTCTGACGGGCGCAGCGCTGCTGCGGCTCAGAACCGCTTTCGATAATACGGCGAAGAATATACGGAGGGATGACGCTATGTAGATGGGGCATGCTGCTCTCCTTATTAAAAAAGGCAATAGCAGCAGTATAGTTTGTAACCGGCGAAGATTTATCCGCTTTTACGCTGACGCGTTTTTTTCACCGGTTTGATCTCTTTCACTTCACTCTCGACCCAGCCGTCAGAAAGCCGGGTGGTGAGCACATCCCCTGCTTTAACCTGCTTCGTCTGCTTCAGCACTTTGCCGTCCTTCGCGGTGGTCACGCTATAGCCGCGGGCCAGCGTGGAGAGTGGGCTGACGGCTTCCAGATGGGTGACCGCATTGCCAAAACGCTCGCGGGTGGCGCTCAGGCGTGAGCGGATATTTTCCGCGAGGCGGAACTCAAGCTGCTGGATCCGCGTTTGTGCGCGATAAATCTTTGGCTGCGGATTCTGCTGGTTCAGACGCTGAGTCGTGCGCTGCTGGCGTGATATCGCTCTCTTAAGCTGGTTATCCAGCGCGAAGTTCATCCGCTGACGCAGACGCTCCAGTACGGTTTGCTGACGCGCCAGACGCAATTGCGGATGCTGCTGTTGCAGACGATGATGAAGCTGGGTAAAGCGGCGGGTACGGTTGGCGAGGAAGTAGTCCATCGCCATCTCCAGGCGCTGCTGCCCGTTCTGGATCTGGCGCAGCAGCTCCTGCTGATTACGGCTGACCACCTCTGCCGCCGCGGACGGCGTGGGCGCGCGTAAATCCGCGACAAAATCGGCTATCGTCACATCCGTTTCATGGCCGACGGCGCTCACCACAGGGATAAGGCTGGCAAAGATTGCCCGCGCCACGCGCTCGTCGTTAAAGCTCCACAGGTCTTCCAGCGAGCCGCCGCCGCGCCCGACGATCAGGATATCGCACTCCTGACGCGCATTCGCCAGCTCAATCGCGCGCACGATCTGCCCCGGCGCATCGTCACCCTGAACGGCAGTTGGGTAGATAATGACGGGCAGGGAAGGGTCACGGCGCTTCAGGACGTGCAAAATATCGTGCAGCGCCGCGCCGGTTTTCGAGGTGATAACTCCAACACAGTGGGCAGGTGAGGGCAGGGGCTTTTTAAACTGCTGGTCAAACAATCCCTCAGCCGAAAGCATGGCTTTTAACTGCTCGTACTTCTGCTGCAACAAGCCTTCACCGGCGGGCTGCATGCTCTCGACGATAATCTGATAATCGCCGCGCGGCTCATACAGGGTAATGTTGGCGCGAACCAGAACCTGCTGGCCATGCTGAGGGCGGAACGTCACGCGACGATTGCTGTTGCGGAACATCGCGCAGCGCACCTGAGCGGTGTCGTCTTTTAGCGTAAAGTACCAGTGACCGGAAGCAGGCTGCGTGAAGTTAGAGATTTCACCGCTGATCCAGACCTGTCCCATTTCCTGCTCAAGCAGCAAACGCACCGTCTGATTAAGGCGGCTGACAGTATAAATTGAGGGGGATTGAGAGGATAACATGTGAGCGGGATCAAATTCTAAATCAGCAAGTTATTCAGTCGATAGTAACCTGCTGAGAGGCGATCGCAAGCATTTTTTTCAAAAAAGTGTAGATGCAATCGGTTACGCTCTGTATAATGCCACGGCAATATTTAACCACCCAGGTCAGAGATATTGCCCATGCTACGTATCGCTAAAGAAGCACTGACGTTTGACGACGTCCTCCTCGTTCCCGCTCATTCCACCGTTCTGCCGAATACTGCCGACCTCAGCACGCAGTTGACGAAAACCATTCGTCTGAACATTCCTATGCTCTCCGCAGCAATGGACACCGTGACTGAAGCGCGTCTGGCTATCGCTTTGGCACAGGAAGGCGGCATTGGCTTTATCCACAAAAACATGTCTATCGAGCGTCAGGCGGAAGAAGTTCGCCGCGTGAAGAAACATGAATCCGGTATCGTGTCCGATCCTCAGACCGTTCTGCCAACCACCACCCTGCATGAAGTGAAAGCGCTAACCGAGCGTAACGGCTTTGCAGGTTACCCGGTTGTGACCGAAGACAACGAGCTGGTGGGCATCATCACCGGTCGTGATGTGCGTTTCGTGACTGACCTGAACCAGCCTGTCAGCGTCTATATGACACCAAAAGAGCGCCTGGTGACCGTTCGCGAAGGCGAAACCCGCGACGTGGTGCTGGCGAAAATGCACGAAAAACGCGTTGAGAAAGCGCTGGTTGTGGATGCGAACTTCCACCTGCGTGGCATGATCACCGTTAAAGATTTCCAGAAAGCAGAACGTAAACCGAACGCCTGTAAAGACGAGCATGGCCGTCTGCGCGTCGGCGCTGCGGTTGGCGCGGGCGCAGGTAACGAAGAGCGCGTTGACGCGCTGGTTGCCGCGGGCGTTGACGTGCTGCTGATTGACTCCTCACACGGCCACTCCGAAGGCGTTCTGCAACGTATTCGTGAAACCCGTGCTAAATACCCGGATCTCCAGATCATTGGCGGTAACGTGGCTACGGGCGCAGGTGCTCGCGCACTGGCGGAAGCCGGTTGCAGCGCGGTGAAAGTGGGTATCGGCCCTGGCTCTATCTGTACTACCCGTATCGTCACCGGCGTGGGCGTTCCGCAGATCACCGCGGTGTCTGACGCGGTTGAAGCGCTGGAAGGCACCGGTATTCCGGTTATCGCGGACGGCGGTATCCGCTTCTCTGGCGACATCGCCAAAGCGATCGCCGCAGGTGCCGCAGCCGTGATGGTGGGCTCCATGCTGGCCGGTACCGAAGAATCCCCGGGCGAAATCGAACTCTACCAGGGCCGTTCTTACAAATCCTACCGCGGTATGGGCTCCCTGGGCGCGATGTCCAAAGGTTCCTCCGACCGTTACTTCCAGACCGATAACGCCGCTGACAAACTGGTACCGGAAGGCATCGAAGGCCGCGTGGCCTATAAAGGCCGTCTGAAAGAGATCATCCACCAGCAGATGGGCGGCCTGCGTTCCTGTATGGGTCTGACCGGCTGTGGTACCATTGACCTGCTGCGTACCAAAGCGGAATTCGTACGCATCAGCGGTGCGGGTATCCAGGAGAGCCACGTGCACGACGTGACGATCACCAAAGAGTCCCCGAACTACCGTCTGGGATCATGATTTTCTTCGCCCGACCTCGTGTCGGGCGATTTATTTAATCTGTTTCACTTGCCTCGGAATTAGCGTCAATGACGGAAAACATTCATAAACATCGCATCCTCATCCTCGATTTTGGTTCTCAGTACACTCAACTGGTGGCGCGTCGCGTGCGTGAGCTGGGCGTTTACTGTGAACTGTGGGCGTGGGATGTCACGGAAGCACAGATTCGCGAGTTCAATCCAAGCGGCATCATCCTGTCCGGCGGCCCGGAGAGCACCACCGAAGAGAACAGCCCGCGCGCGCCACAGTACGTATTCGAAGCGGGCGTACCGGTGTTCGGCGTGTGCTACGGCATGCAGACTATGGCGATGCAGCTGGGCGGCCACGTAGAAGGCTCTAACGAGCGTGAGTTCGGCTACGCGCAGGTTGAAGTCGTCACCGACAGCGCGCTGGTGCGCGGTATCGAAGACTCCCTGACCGCAGACGGCAAACCGCTGCTGGACGTATGGATGAGCCACGGCGACAAAGTCACCGCTATCCCGTCGGACTTCGTGACCGTAGCCAGCACCGAAAGCTGCCCGTTCGCGATTATGGCGAACGAAGAAAAACGCTTCTACGGCGTGCAGTTCCACCCGGAAGTGACTCACACCCGTCAGGGTATGCGCATGCTGGAGCGCTTCGTGCGTGATATCTGCCAGTGTGAAGCCCTGTGGACCCCGGCAAAAATCATCGACGACGCCGTGGAGCGTATCCGCCAGCAGGTTGGTGATGACAAAGTGATCCTCGGCCTCTCCGGCGGCGTGGATTCCTCCGTGACCGCGATGCTGCTGCACCGCGCCATCGGCAAAAACCTGACCTGCGTCTTCGTGGACAACGGCCTGCTGCGTCTGAACGAAGCCCAGCAGGTCATGGACATGTTCGGCGACCACTTCGGTCTGAACATCGTTCACGTGGAAGGCGAACAGCGCTTCCTGGACGCGCTGAAAGGCGAGAACGATCCGGAAGCGAAACGTAAAATCATCGGCCGCGTATTCGTGGAAGTGTTCGACGAAGAAGCGCTGAAGCTGGAAGACGTGAAATGGCTGGCGCAGGGCACTATCTACCCTGACGTGATCGAATCCGCCGCCTCCGCAACCGGTAAAGCACACGTCATCAAATCTCACCACAACGTGGGCGGCCTGCCGAAAGAGATGAAGATGGGCCTGGTTGAGCCGCTGCGCGAGCTGTTCAAAGACGAAGTGCGCAAGATTGGTCTGGAACTGGGTCTGCCGTACGACATGCTCTACCGTCACCCATTCCCGGGCCCGGGCCTCGGCGTACGCGTGCTGGGCGAAGTGAAGAAAGAGTACTGCGACCTGCTGCGTCGCGCGGACGCGATCTTCATTGAAGAGCTGCACAAGGCTGACCTGTACAACAAGGTTAGCCAGGCGTTCACCGTGTTCCTGCCGGTTCGCTCCGTCGGCGTGATGGGCGATGGCCGCAAGTACGACTGGGTTGTCTCCCTGCGTGCGGTTGAAACCATCGACTTCATGACCGCGCACTGGGCGCACCTGCCGTATGACTTCTTAGGCCGCGTGTCTAACCGCATCATCAACGAAGTGAACGGCATTTCCCGCGTGGTGTATGACATCAGCGGCAAGCCACCGGCGACGATCGAGTGGGAATGATGTATAGCTAGGTCATAGCACATCATATCTATTCAATATCCTCTATAACCCTCTGTAATTGCAGAGGGTTTTTGTTTATATCTACTCATATCTATTCACTCTACACCACATTTTTCGACGGTACAGGTGACGGTATTACCCGAAAGGTATACTCTCATACCGATAAAAACATGGATGCATTACGGGTGAATCGTGCTTACCGATACCAAACTGAAAAACCTCAAGCCGCAGGAGAAACTGTACAAGGTTACAGACCGTGACGGGCTGTATGTTGCCGTGCTTACTTCAGGCTCTGTCTCGTTCCGCTACGACTACCGCATTAACGGCCGCCGGGAAACGCTGGTGATCGGCCAGTACGGCCGTGACGGTATCAGCCTGGCGGAAGCTCGCGAGGAACTCATTGCCGCCAAAAAACTGCTGAAGTCAGGCCGGTCGCCTGCTGCGGCGAAACGTGACGGTATCAGGCAGATCGCCGGAGCCGAAACATTCGCGGTATATACCGACACCTACATGAAACACGTCACCCTGGCCGACAGCACCCGCGCCATGAAGCAGGCAGTGATCGACAGGGATATCCTCCCGGCGCTCGGCAACAAGATGATGACTGAGATAACCACCAGAGTGGTGCGCGACCTTTGCGATCGTATCGTTGAGCGTGGCGGCCGGGCGACGGCGATTCAGGTCAGGGAGATAATCAGCAGCGTATACCGGTACGCCAATGACCGCGGGCATGGTCTGTTCAATCCGGCAGCCGACATTAAGCCATCATCCATTGCCATGTTTAAGCCTCGCGAGCGCACGCTGTCGCCTGAGGAGATTGGCATATTCTTCCGCGCGCTGGATGACGTCGGTGCTATGGGCACCATGAAGATGGCGCTGAAGCTGGTGCTGCTGACGCTGGTTCGAAAAAGCGAATTCACTTACGCGACATGGCAGGAGATTGATTTCAGGAACTTGACATGGACGATACCAGCTGACCGAATGAAGGCCAGGCGCGCGCATGTGATTTATCTGCCGAAGCAGGCGCAGGATCTGCTGGTTGGCCTGCAGATGTGTGCTGGTGGCAGCGAATACCTGGTTCCCGGGCGCTACAACTTCCGCAAGCCATTATCGAATGCCGCGCTGAACTCCCTTATAGACAGGACCGTTGATGCCATAAACAAAGACGGTGAGAAGATACAGGCTTTCACGGTGCATGACCTGCGCCGCACGGCCAGCACGCTGCTGCACGAAGCGGATTACCCGTCAGACTGGATCGAGAAGGCACAGGCACATGAGCAGAAAGGCGTGCGCGCGGTGTACAACAAAGCGGAGTATGCCCGGCAGCGAGCCTATATGTTGCAGCAGTGGGCGGATATGGTTGATGCCTGGATTAATGGGGAGCACACCGATCTGGTGCCGTTCTCCCCGTCTAAATTTGAGAGGTGGATGAACCAGAGCTGTTAATTTCGCGATCTAATAAACTCCCTCTGTATTTCTACAGCCATTTGCAACTCTTCACACTTCTTATGCAAATGGCTATTTTCAGTTTGTAACCATTTCACCTGTGCTGTTTTTTGATGTATCACGGCGCGGCACTCTTCGAGTTGACGGATTAAATCCGCATGGTCAGATATGGTCATGCTGCACGCTCCCGGCCCTGGTTGTCTGTTGGTGAAAGCGGTGCATTTCCGAATGCCCGCGTCAATCCAGTTATATCCAGCGCGTAACCAGGGTGCAGCTGCACCGCCGGGCCATCGCACTGGTTGCCCCATGCGTCAAAGCCATGCGACGACTGGCGGGCGAAAAGCTCAATGCGTGGCACATCTCCCAGCAGCTGCACAAGTTTCTCCCTGATCACGTCAGGTTTGCGCGAGTTCTCCATGCGCGGCGCCGTGACATGCTGGCAGATCGAGGCATCCATGCGCGCCGGCAGCTTCCCACGCACCGCAAACAGGCAGTCTTCACTGTTCGCCCGGGTCATATGGCCCATTCCGATCGCGCTGTTGCCTTTGTGCTTGTTCGTCTTATGCCAGGTGAATCCCTTCATCGTCATCAGGCGGAATCCCCACGCTTCGATAACCTTCAGCGCTTCAACCTGCTGCGTCGGTACCCACCACATAGCCAGCAGGCAATCTTCGGCAGCCAGATCCCACACAGGCAGGCGGCAGATGTCCAGCACGTTCATAACCGGATACTTGAAGCCGGCGCCGCGCTCGCCGTCGGCTGCTTTGTCACGGTATACCCAAGGCGGGTCTGCGTAAATGAGAGTGTATTTTCCGGTCATGCCGCCACCTTCTTACTGTTCATCAGCTCAGCCAGGCGCTGAGCCTTCAATGGGTTTCTGATAACGTCGCCGCTCGGTGCTACCCATCCACGGCGATTAATGGAATAGGGCGGCGTGACACTGCCCACGGTGATCCCGTCGTGCGGATTAGTCATACACCACCCCGCGACATCCGATCCCGCTGTAGTCCAGATGCGGGGTGCGGTTACCTTTGGTGATGCACTGCTGGCGGCGCACCGCGATGCGGGCGCGCTCTACTTCACCGACAGCCGCATCCAGGCACTGGAGCCAGAGACGGGCTGCGATTCGGTAGTGCCCGCGGCGCTCGCGCTCGATGGCCCGGCTTTCGATCTCCATTGCTTCCGGCGTTACTGCCACCACTCTTTCAACACGGCGCTGCGACACGTAGTCTTCGTGATAGCGCTCAAGCTTCGTCTTTTTCATCTGATCCTGACCTCTCAACTGATTACCGCCGCCAGCCACATCAGGTAGGCGACCACGGCCAGATACAGGTACACATCTGACCATCTGCCGATATGCTTCTTCAGCGCCGTCATGCTGCCGCACTCACCGGGCGATACACGCGGCGGTCAACCGGCGGCTTTTTTCCGGTGAACGTCGCCGGACTTGCCGCCTTACGTTTATCCAGCCATGCTTCAACTTCGCTCTGGTCCCACGCGCAGCGGCGATCGGTTATCCAGAAACGGGACGGGAATTCGCCAGCCTGTTCCAGGCGGTCAATCGTGCTCCATGACAGTGGCACCACCGCCAGGAGTTCCTTCTTACCAAATGCACCTTTCATAAATACCTCTCTTGGTTGCAGGTGTGGCGCCGTGGCGCCACGGTGGTGATTACATAGGGACTTCGTTCAGTTCATTGCGGCGGACGTTATAAACGTCTTCTGCCATTTCAAGCCATTTGCCAGATAGCGCATCTTTGGCACCAGGGCGCTTTTTCCCGTCAGGCCATACCCCGCCGTTGAAGATCAAATCCAGCTTTTCTACACTCTCCGCTTTGCCAGCCGCATAAGTGAAAGACATCAACATCTCATCTGGATCTCGGTCATCGCTGCTCTTTGGTTTCTCTTCCTGGTGCTGCTCAGGCTTGGAGTTGATCAGCTTGTTCATGCCGGACGCGGTAGCTGGCGTAGGCGTGATATCGCGCTCAACGCGTGGCGCCGTCTCCTGCAATTCGTCAGGGGTGTACACGCCAAGCAGGACATCAGGAGCATTCAGGCGAGCCCAGCGTTTAACGCACAGATATGCGAGCTGCTGTCGAGGATCCTGCTCCCACAGAGGGGAGTTGCGCACACCGGCCTGGGCCATGCTGATCGTCAGCTCGCGCGGCTCTGATTCTCCTTTGAGGGTTGCCCATACGGTAACGGTCAGGCTCGGCGATTTGTCGGATTTTCCGTTTACTTTCGACCAGTCACCATCCCAGCGATAATTCAGACGTGTGGCCAGCAGATTGGAGGATGACACAACCGCGTTTACCAGCTGCGCTTCATAACCCAGCGTGCCGTTAACCACATGTGTTTTCTGCGCCACGGCGAACGGGTTCATGCCCCACTGTGCCGCCTGCATGGTCACGGCCAGGCAGTCAGCAGGCTTTCCTGCAAGATGCGCCGGAACGGTGGCCTTACTGTCAGCCATCAGGGTTGCGAAACGCACCAGGCGGTCCATACCCTCAGGACTGAATATTGCCGCAGCGGTGCCAACGGTAGCGCCAGGCTGCGATGTGATTGTGATGTCGTTGCTCATACGTACATATCCTGTTTGCGTGCCCATTCAGGGCGTTTAATAATTTCAAATCCACCCCATTCGCCAGACTCCCGGCACTGGTGGTAGGTATTCAGATCCCGGCGGAAAAGTGCGTGCCCGGCATCTACGTCCGGCGTATCCAGTTCAAACACGCGCACCGGGTAGCGCCCGCAGTCGATGGTTTCGCTCACTGCCAGGAAGAAGAATCCGTGAGGTTCTCCGGTGGTCTGCTGCGCGCCTTCGCGGTACATGGCATCCTGCACGTGGTACCTGAATTCCTCGATGTGGCGGGCGAACCGCTCCATATCGGCAACCTTCTTCACGTCCAGCAGCACCGGGTGATGCTTCAGGCGCTTGTCCGGGCGAATGCGGCACAGTTCGCCAGTCTCCGGATCCGTCCAGTAATGCGATACTTCGCAGAATCCTTCCGCCTCAAGCAGCCAGCGCGCCGCCGGGTGGGCCATCGCGCTGTCGCGCATCAGTTGCAGCTTCCGGCCCTGCTCAGCATCCATAACCGTCATGCCCATTCCTGCAACATCATTAAGAAACGCAGCTTCATCCTCTTTTCCGGAGGCTGTGCGACGGTTGAACTGCGGCGCCACGATGAAACGCTTATCGAATTCATCCGGCTCCAGCAGCAGGCAGTGCAGGGCGGTACCCATGTCCAGCGCCTTAAGCTTTTCGGTGTCGACCGGCGCGGATTTCTGCCACTGCAACAGGGCTGGGCTCAACGCCACCATATCCAACTGCGACTTACTCACGCCGTCGCCAGCGTGGTAATCCTCGTTGCTGATGTCGAAGTAAATTCCTGGCTTCATGCCGCAGTCCTCGCCGTGTCCAGCTGGTCAGCCAGATCCCACTTCGCGATGATGCTCGTCATCGCGGCCTGGTAAGCTGCGAGCGCCTCTTCGAATTCCGTGCTCATCATCAGTTCTTCAAGAATCTCGGTGCGCACGCCTTTGCGTTCCAGCTCATAGAAAGGCTTTTGCAGCTGGTGGAACTTGATAGCGTCGATCAGCTCCACCTGGCGCTCGTAGTGCAGCTGACTCAGCTGGTAGTCGCTGTCGATGCTGGTCATGATTTTTTTCAGGTTATTAATCTGCTGGATGTTCACTTGCTCACCCCCATATCCATTTCAGTTTTTACTGCCATCTTGGTGACAAATGCCCAGTTGATGGCCTCATGCAGAGTGCGGCACTTGGTGCTCATCAGCCCGCACGCCGTAACGCAGTACCAACCGTTGATGATTTTCCACTGCATAATTCGTTACCTCAGTGTTACCGTTGAGGTAATAATTATCCTTATGTGGTTTGATGTCAATAGATATGATTATAAAAAATTACCCGTGAGGTAATCTTTGGGGCAATAAAAAAGCCGCTCTGTGGCGGCTTAGTATCTGAAATTTAAAAAGTTATTCTTGCGTTTTACCGTTCTGAACAATCACGAAATCGACGTAACTCTCAATCTTGCTTTTCTCGCTCTCAGGTAACAATGCGTAGCGGGCCCGGTCGTAATGGATGGTCGCCGGGTCGCGAGGATGGATGAGCAGTTCATAGCCCCGGCGCCCGAACGCGCTGGCGATCGCCTCCAGGGTGGAGATAGAAACGCTGACTTCATTGTTCAGCATGCGCTGGATTGTAGCCTGGGCAACGCCGGACGCTTTCGACACCTTTCCCTGAGATGACAGGTCGCGGTTGTTCTGCATCCACACTTCGAGGTTATGCGCCGCCAGCTGGCCGATATCGGAAGGGGTGATCTCCTCCTGGGGGATGGCAACAGCAGATAATGAGTGGTCGACGTCCAGCCAGTTCGACGGCTTGTTTGCTGCCTTCTCAATCTTGCGCGCCACCGTGTCGCCGACCACCTTCTGCCCGCGGGCCCAGCGGTTCACCAGGTTTGCCTGAGTTCCCAGTTTTTCCGCCAGACGAGTCTGCACCCCGTTGAAGTCACGGTCGATGATATCGTTAATATTCTGCCTGCGGATATCCTGAATACTTTTCATGCTCTGGTGAATCGCCTCATATATGAATTAGTTAGTGGTTCAATTAAAAGCGAATTTACCTCACAGGTAAATGCACCTCACAGGTAACAAACCTTGATTTTTATTACCTTCTGGGTGAATATTTGTTATCTGAAATTAATATCAGGCAATAGCTATGAGCGAGAACGAAAAATTCGACTTCAAAAAACACTGGTTGCAACTCACTCCTGATGAGCGAAATGCCTTTGCTGCCGAGGCCGGAACGACCAGCCACTACATCCAGACGCATCTGACAGGCCGCCGTAAAATGCCCGGTAAGACATTGATGAATGGGCTTTTTAAGGCATGTAAGCAACGCGGTTGGGTCAGGACTAAGCCGGAACTGGCTATCTTCTTCTACGAATAAAACCTCCTTCAAACCCCCATCAGGCCGCCTTCTGGCGGTCTTTTCATATCTATTCAGTCCTCCCAGGTAATAATGATCCGAATATGGTTGATCTTTTTTCGGTCATCGCACAAAATTACCAAAGATAAATTTCAAAGAGAGGTGCAAATGAAGCGATTAACTCAGCGTGAAGCTCTCGAAATGGGCCTCGCCAGGTTCTACACCGGCAAGAAGTGCATTCACGGGCATGACAGTGAGCGCTACACCCTCAGTGGTGAATGCGTTAAGTGCAACAACGAGCGGGCTCGACGCCAGCAACAGTTGCGTTCAGATAAATTAAAGGCAGCCAGAAAGGCGCGGGAGGCAGCATGAAGATTTTTTTCTCCGGTTCCAGTGCTCAATTATGCATTGAAGCAGAGTCAGAAGAAGAAAAGGCGATGCTCATTATGTGGCACCGGCTGAACATTTCAGATCAGACAATGTACTGCGACATGGTTGATACTGGTTGCTTCGCTGGGTTGCGCCTTTGTGGAATCACTGATCTCGAGAAAGAGTAGGTTCATATGGCTAATCAATGGCTACGTCTTTGGCATGATATGCCTAATGACCCGAAGTGGAGAACCATAGCGAGAATATCCGGTCAACCGATAGCTCTCGTTCAGGCCGTTTATGTCCACCTTCTTGTTAGCGGGTCACAAAATGTCACGAGAGGTCACGCTGATGTCACGAACGAGGACTTAGCGTCACATTTTGACGTGACTGAGTGTGACATAGACGCTGTTATTAACGCCATGCAGGGCCGAGTTTTGGATGGAACATACCTTACAGGGTGGGAGCGGAGACAGCCTAAAAAGGAGGACCGCGGCAATGATGAAACAGGAGCAAAATCAGCAACTCAGAGAAAAAGAGAGCAGCGTGAAAGGCAGCGGATGCGGCAACAAGAAAGCAATGAGTCACGGCAATGTCACGACAAGTCACGAAATGTCACGACAGATAAAGAAGAGATAAAGAGAAGAGAAGATATAAAAGATAAACCCCACACAGGGGGCGAGCAAAATTCACCTGTGGATAACTCTGCTGGTGGCGGTGAACCAGATCCGGATGCGAACAACGCGATGCTGAATGGCTACGTTGCGCCTGGCGGAATGGGTGAGTTTGGAAAATTCCAGATGCGCGACAACTGGAAGCCGGATCCGCAGTTCATACAGCGCGCTGCGCTATTGGGCATAACCCTGAAGACAGACATCTCGCCATTCGAACTGGCAGAATTCATCACGTACTGGAAAGCGGAGGGCAAAGCATTCCACCACGACCAGTGGCAGCAGAAGCTGGCGAGAAGCGTGCAGCAGTCCAGGGCAAGGCCAGTCGCCCAGCAGCAGCGAAGGGATATCAACGACGTTCCGGAGCCGGACAAAGCCATACCGCAGGGATTCAGGGGATATCAGCCCTCATAGCGGCACCAGCGCGGCAGCGCATTTTTTTACGCCTGTATAATTACCTTGCAGGTAACAAAATATGCGCATAGCTATTGATTTTAACTCTAATGTGGATTTAAATTACCTGAGAGGTAAGTCATGACAGCAATTTTAGGGATTGACCCGGGATGCAGCGGGGCGCTGGTTCTCGTCACTGAGCAGGGCGGCTACATCGACCATCTGGCAATGCCAACCATCAAGGTCGGCACAAAGTCCAGGGTGAACGGCGCAGCGGTAGCTGCATGGGTTCGGCAGTACGGAATCACTCATGCGTACCTTGAGCAGGTCGGAGCCATGCCAGGACAGGGAACGGCGAGCATGTTTACGTTCGGGCATGCAGCTGGCGTAGCGGAGGGGATCCTCCAGGGACTCAACATTCCGTACACGCTGGTAACGCCTCAGGCCTGGAAGAAGTCAGCCGGGCTTATCGGAAGCGACAAGGACGCAGCGCGCAGCAGGGCCATTCAGCTTTACCCGGAACTCAGGGCGCTGGATGCCAAAGCGAAAGGCCAGGCAATCGCGGATGCGCTGTTAATCGCAAGGTTCGGGATCGGCGTTAAATAACGATCTTTTTAGATATCAACCTAATCAATAACTTATACGGGTAAGCGGGGGTAAAGATGGAATCTATAACTAAGCAGTTGGTGAATATCGGTCATGGCATGAGCAAGGAGATTGCAGCGGATGAGCCTGCGGTGGCAAAGCTACTCGTCGAACTGTCCTCAGCTCTGGATGTGCAGTATGAGCGCGGTAACGCACTTGAAGCCAAGTGCGCGGCGCTGGCTGCGGAGAATGCGGGGCTGAAGTCAGCGATTGACGCAACTATCGGATGGCAGCAATCAACCGATCCGGAGAATGTCGAAAGCGTTCGAATGCTGGTCGACGTTAAAACGCCGGCAACAGACGCTTTCCTGGCTGAAGTTCTGGCGCATGGTGTGGAGATGCTAAACACTCAATTCAAGAAGTGTACTGGAATGCTGTATGCAGATAGCGTCGTATCTTCTGCCGAACACTTCGCAGACCAGCTTCGCAAAGGAGTGCAGTCATGAGCATTCTGAACATTCTAAACACTGGCCTCGCTCTGATGGGGTGGTTATTCATCATGTTCAAAACAGGCCAGTGGTTTATCTCCATTGCGCTAAAGCAGTGGGATAAGCGTAGAAAGCTATCTCGTAGACAGAAGGCAGTAAACGAATTTTACGATGCGTTTGACCTGTCCAGCATCGAACCAGGAACAACGGTGCGCCTGGCGACTAAAGGCGATCTGACAATCATGATGTATCGCACAGAAGGAGCCGCCCAATGAGCAACATCGACAAACATGCCGTCCAAGCAGTTGCCGATTTGAAAGCTGGTTACACCCTCGGTCACGCTGATGTGGCAATCCTGAACGAGCTGGCGCGTATCGCACTGGCATCGCTCGAAGCGGAGGCGGTGTCAGTCAACGACGATATGGCTTATGCATTCCATCATGCGATATCAGATTCATCATTAGGCTCTGACGAAGTTGAAGAAATTAAGGCTGGGTTGCGTGCTGCATTCGCTAATGTCACCGCCCAGCCAGCGCCGGTATCTGTGCCTGATGATATAGACACTCGCATGAAAAATGCCGGTATGTTATCTGCGGCAGAAATTATTGCTGGCCAGCCGATTGATGCATTCATGAAGCATGCGGGTGTAGTGGATTTAGAAAGCCTGCTTAAGTGGTCTGAAATGCGCCGCGCTGAGTTCCTCCGTATGCAGGCAAAATATGAGTTGGGCGACAATCAAAAGGACGACATGTACGAGTGGGTTATCTCTCACGTCGCAGCTTTCAGCGAACTTCACGTTAACATCCGCGCCGCCATGCTTCAGGGTGCCGATGGTACCCTCACCAATGAAGGTACCATACCAGTCACGCAATTTAAGCCGGTAGCAGACCTGTACGGCTTAACCTCACCAACTGGTGGCGAAACATCATTCACTTTCGACGCTGTTGAAGCTCGCGATTTCATTGATGGCGGTTGGTTATGTCAGGAGTACGTGACGCTGGAACGGTATCAGGAAGCGATAACCAACCATACCGAGGATAAGCTCGCTATGGTTGACCATTCCGGTGACTCCAACAATATGGTTGAACCTGTAACGACGGCTTACAAGTTGCGCGATGCGGTGGAAACCATTCGCAGCTCCGGTATAGCAATCGATGCCGATAAAATATTTGCAGAGCGCGATGTTCTCAACTCTCCGGTGATTCCGGATGGTTGGGTGGCTTGCAGTGAGCGGATGCCTGAAGACGATGACTTCGTTTATATCTGGCCTCGTCCCGATTTTGGTGTCGAGTTGCATGTTGCTCAGTACGGAAAATTCGATAAAAGAGATGCTGGCTGGTACGCGCAGGTATACGAGCAAAATTACGGCATTGAATATTATCCGGTAAGGGTCACCCACTGGATGCCACTGCCAGCAGCACCGCAGCAGGAGGTGAAGCCGTGAGTAAATCCGAAGCGCTGAAATACGCAATGATAATTGGCTTTGGTGTGGCCGCAGGGATTCACCTTTACTTGGCATGGGCATCCATGCTTGAGATTGCCTGGGGTGCGGTGAAAGGGGTGTTTAACCATGTCTAACCCATTCGACGCAGTAATGTTCGTGCTGCTGGCAATCGGCGCACTTCAGCAAATGGGGTGGCTGCCATGGTGAGCAAACTTAAACAGCGGCGCCTGCGCCGCCTTAAAGCCGACGTGGAATGGTGGCGGGCCGAGGCCAACGACCTGCACGCCCGTGTCATGGAGCAGGCCGACGAAATAGCCGAACTCCGCAGGCTGGTTATCCGCGTGCCGATGCCGGTTGTGGTGCCAGAATCCGTGGCCGATGAACTGAAATTGAGAGAGGTGGGGTGATGGATAAGTGTCAGGGTATTTTTGGAAAATTGTTCGGGCACTCATATCGCCCAGCCATTACAAGGGGTGCGCCATCTTCTTTAAAAATTGGAGAAGTTGAGGGAAGTAGCAGCGCAGTAATCGAGCTGATCAACAGCACCAGGCCAGAGACGTATCACGGTATTTATTGTAAGCGCTGCGGGAAGGTGATCAATGGTGAGGTTTAATTTCATAATGTGCTTTATTGGTGTTGTTTTGATGTCAGCATCAGACCCTGCCAGCGGAGATGCGGGTGGGTTGATCTTCGGAATCATGGTAGTCATGGTTTCAGCTCTGGTGGTTGTGTCTGAGGCATACAGAAAAATGGATGCGATTACTTATATTCGCGAGGTTCACTGATGGCTAAGACCGCAGCAGAACGCAAAGCAGCGCAGCGCGCCCGCCAGGCGGAAGCTGGTGAGCGCAAGCTTGAGCTGGTGCTCGACGAGCAGGAAATGGAGATGCTGGCGCGGAACTGCGCGGAGCGTCGCCCGGGCCGCGACCCATACGAACTGAGCGAGTACATCGCACTGCTTATCCGCCAGGATGATGCGCGGGTGCGCAGCCGCATCAAGGCCATCAGCGCCAACCAGTGCGGAAAGTGCGGCGACAGCCTGCCGGTGAAGTCATGCCCATGCACCGGTGATTCGGCTTGCTGGGTAACGCAGGGTTGGCACGAAACGAAACTTGCGGTGTGACCTGTCACGGCGTATTGACTAAATCCTCACATGATTATACTGTTTAAATGTACAGTATTTTTATGTGAGGTTCCATTATGGGCTTTCCATCTCCGGCAACAGACTACGCAGAATCCCGCCTTACCATCACCAGCATGTGCGGCTACGACGGCAACTGCCGCACCGTTGAGACGTCGGCTGGATACGCAATCATCAATGTCGCAAATAAACCACATCCGGGTGATACAGTGCTGATTTCCTATTGCGGCCGCACGGAGTTCGCCATCGTGCAGGGGCGGGCGCTTATTGTTCCGGAGGGTGAGTCCATCGAAGGTGAGGCGCTGGACGACACAACGGTGCTGGGAGTGGTTACACATTTCCTCAACCGTGCCGGCAGCCAGGAAGACGATCCGATACCA
This sequence comes from Enterobacter sp. DSM 30060, assembly GCF_013375955.1. Classification (NCBI taxonomy): domain Bacteria; kingdom Pseudomonadati; phylum Pseudomonadota; class Gammaproteobacteria; order Enterobacterales; family Enterobacteriaceae; genus Enterobacter; species Enterobacter sp. DSM 30060. The sequence goes on along the minus strand of NZ_CP056118.1, from coordinate 402,959 downwards.
GTCATGTAACATCTATCTGCGCGGGCGTGATAGTATTACCTTCATGGTAATAAAATTACTCAGGTGGTAATGATGCCCGCGACACCAAAAACCCACAAACGCAAATCAACGCAATATAAGCCTCTTACAGCGATGCAGGAGGCTTACTGCCAGTCCTACATTAAGACACCCGAAAACCAGTCTCAGGCGGCGATTGACGCAGGATTTTCGCCTAATACGGCAGCCGTCAAAGCCAGCGTGATGATGCGAGACGAAAGAATCCAGAAACGAATCGCTGAGCTGATGGAGGAGCGCAACAAGCGAAACCGTGTCAGTGCTGACTACGTCCTCATGCGCCTGGTGGAAATCGACCAGATGGATGTGCTGGATATCCTGAACGACGACGGCAGCCTGAAACCGATCCGCGAGTGGCCGAAAATCTGGCGTACCACGCTCAGCGGGTTCGACCTGTCCTCAACCATCATGAACATGAACGAGGATTCGATAGAGACCATCCTCAAAAAAATCAAATGGCCGAACAAGGTGAAGAACCTCGAACTGATTGGTAAGCACGTCGACGTCAACGCGTTCAAAGAGCGGCTGGAGGTTTCAGGCACCGTCACCATCGCTGACCGCATGGCAGCCGCGCGCCGCCGCGTCAAAGAGCAGGCTGGTGGTGAAGAATGACAGCCGCAGCCGTGTCGCCTGAAGAGCAGCTCGTCGAGGATATTGCTTCGTTCACGTATGACCCGCTGGGCTATGCTCTGTATGCATTCCCGTGGGGCGAGGATGGCACAGAGCTGGCGCACGCCACCGGTCCGAGAAATTGGCAGGCTGACGCATTTCGCGAGATACGCGATCACCTTCAGAACCCCGCGACGCGCCACCAGCCGATAATGCTGGCCCGCGCATCCGGCCACGGTATCGGCAAATCCGCTTTCATCTCGATGCTCATCAACTGGGGCATGTCCACCTGCGAGGACTGCAAGGTGGTGGTGACCGCCAACACCGACAACCAGCTGCGCACCAAGACCTGGCCGGAAATCATAAAGTGGTCGAATCTGGCTATCACGAAAGAGTGGTTCACCTGCACCGCCACGGCGATGTACAGCAACGATCCGGGCCACGATAAACGCTGGCGCGCTGACGCAATCCCGTGGTCTGAGCACAACACCGAAGCGTTTGCTGGCCTGCACAACGAGCGCAAGCGCATCATCGTGGTATTCGACGAAGCATCGAACATTGCCGATCTGGTGTGGGAGGTAGCAGAGGGCGCGCTGACGGACGAAGACACGGAAATCATCTGGGTGGCGTTCGGGAACCCGACGCGTAACACCGGGCGTTTCCGCGAATGCTTCCGCAAGTACAAGCACCGCTGGAAGTGTGCGCAGATTGACAGCCGTACCGTCGAAGGCACGAATAAGCAGCAACTCCAGAAATGGGTGGATGACTACGGCGAGGACAGCGACTTCGTGAAGGTCCGTGTGCGGGGGATCTTCCCTGACGCGTCTGAACTCCAGTTTATCCCGACCGGGCTCACTGACGAGGCGATGAAGCGCGTAGTGACCGCCGGGCAAGTGGCGCACGCTCCGGTTATTATCGGCGTCGACCCGGCATATTCCGGCGTGGATGACGCGGTGATATACCTGCGCCAGGGGCTGCACAGCAAAGTGCTATGGACCGGCAACAAGACCACTGACGATCTGATTATGGCGAAGCGTATCGCCGACTTTGAAGATCAGTACCAGGCTGACGCGGTGTTTATCGACTTTGGTTACGGTACCGGGCTGAAGTCCATCGGTGACGGCTGGGGCCGGACGTGGCAGCTAATTCCGTTCGGCGGAGGATCGACCGACCCGCAGATGCTCAATAAGCGCGGCGAGATGTTCAACAGCTGCAAAACGTGGCTGAAGCTCGGCGGTGCGCTGGACGACCAGGAGACGGCTGATGACCTGTCGGCGGCAGAGTACAAAGTCAGGGTGGATGGCAAGATCGTCATTGAGCCGAAGGAAGATATCAAAGAGCGCTTAGGCCGCTCGCCTGGTAAGGGTGACGCGCTGCTGCTGACGTTTGCTTTCCCGGTTACGAAGCGGCTGCGCATTCCTGGTCAGGAGAGTCAGCAGGGCAAAGCGGTTACGGATTACGACCCGTGGAAGTAGCAAAGCTATTTCTGTAGCTTAGGATTTCTTCAATAAAATCAATGGGCGCAATTTTGCTCCAGGCCAAAGCCCAAAAATGTCCTTTGGCAATAACCCATAAAACAAAGCCCGCGCATCGGCGGGCTGGCTGTGACATGTCACGGCTTAAAAACAGGAGGGGCAGATGCCGTCCTTTGGATATTCTTAATTAGCTCGCTTTCGTAATGATCTGCTCTTTGTTTCTGAATTTTCATGTACTGAACGATGGCATGTTGTTCAGTAATCGCACCATTCCTGAGCGCCGCAATAACCATCCTCGCATAAGTATCATGAGCAGTTAAAGACTCGAGGTGCTCAATAGCTGATGATTCTTTGGCCTGAATTTCCTGCTCGATAGCCATGCAGGATGGTGCTGGGGATGCGGTTGATACCATGGTTGCTTACCTCAAAAAGTAATCTTATCAAATGCGGCGTTGATCGCTTCTGCTGCATTGTTGGCTGAATTTTTGTCAATGAATGACTGTTTACCAAGAACCTCAGCCAGGCACTGCAATTTGGTGTGGTAGAGGTTCTCCCGGCGTATCTCTTCAGCAGGAGATTGTTTCTGAACATTAACGACTGTTTGACTCATGATTTTCACCTTAAAAAAATGCCCGGACGAACCGGGCGAACTGGAAGCAAGGGTCTACGGAGTGCCTTCCTTGGCGGGTGATGCAGGGCTTACAGCGCAACGTCATCGGGATGGCGCTCTGCTGTAAAAAGGGCGGTGGTCAGAAGTGGGAGCAACTGCCACCGCCAAAGCTACACGCATTACCTGGTACTGCCGTATCACGGTCCTAAGGCGTGATTGGGTTGTGGTGCCGGATTCGAACCGGCGCGGCGATCCTTTCGGAACCCATTACCCGCCCATGCAGCAATGGCAAGCATGGATGGAGCTCTAACCAATTCCTGAGCTAACCACAACGGAAAGAGCACTGCATGGTTTTACCATTACATCCGAGGATTTATCTGGTGTAGTCAATGCTCTTACCTGTTATGGCCTCGTCTCTTCCGATGTGTCACACCGTATCGCCACGATGGTGAATCGTCATGTCCGTGCATACCGAGAGTGACTTGCACATTCCGGCTACCTGCTCAGGGGAAGTTGTCAAGGACCCCGCCAGACCGCTACGACACATGTGCCATATGCCGTACTGCTCACACCTGGAAGCGCACTCACCAGTTTTGATTTAGCGACAAGACCTCACCGAACCGATATCAAAGTGCGCTTTCATGTTGTGTTACCTGAAGGGTAATAATTACGGTTCATTATGTCAATACACTACGTAAAATAATCCGTATATGGTTAAATTGGTAATAATTTAATCGTGTGTGAGGTTATCGCTATGTGTATCGGCAGCAAGCCATCAGTGCCAGCGGCACCAGAAGTTCAGGCCGCACCTCAGGAGCAGGACGCCGCTGTTGTCAGTGCGCGCGATGACGAAGAGCGCCGCCGCCGTGCTGCCGCCGGTCGTAACTCGACCATGCTCACCGGTGCCCAGGGCGACACTTCCGCCGCCAATACCAGCGGTAAAACGCTGCTCGGTCAGTAACGGAGCGCGCAGAGATGGTGGAAACCGAAAAAGAGCGGCTGCTGAAGCAGCTTGCACAGCTGAAGAATGAGCGCACATCGTTCGAGCCGCACTGGCGCGACCTGAGCGACTTTATCAATCCGCGCGGTTCCCGCTTCCTGACGTCTGACGTTAACCGTGACGATCGCCGCAACACCAAAATTGTTGACCCCACCGGCTCATTCGCTCAGCGCACTCTCGCCAGCGGCATGATGTCCGGCATCACCAGCCCTGCCCGTCCGTGGTTCAAGCTGGCAACGCCTGACCCTGACATGATGGATTACGGCCCGGTGAAGGTCTGGCTGGAAGTCGTGCAGCGCCGCATGAACGAAGTGTTCAACAAGTCGAATCTTTATCAGTCTCTTCCCGTCATGTACGCCAGTCTGGGTACTTATGGCACCGCCGCTATGGCTGTTCTGGAAGATGACCAGGACGTGATCCGCACAATGCCTTTCCCGATTGGCAGCTACTACCTGGCTAACAGCCCGCGTGGCAGCGTCGACACCTCCTTCCGTCAGTTCTCAATGACCGTGCGCCAGCTCGTGCAAGAGTTTGGCCTGGACAATGTCAGCGCGTCCGTGAAGAGCCAGTGGGAAAGCGGATTGTATGAAAACTGGATCGAGGTAAACCACTGCATCACACCAAACATCAACCGCGACAGCGGGAAGATGGACAGCAAGAACAAGCCGTATCGCTCTGTCTATTTCGAGACAGGCGGCGACTCCGACAAATTGCTGCGTGAATCTGGTTTCGATGAATTCCCGATCCTGGCGCCGCGCTGGGAAGTTAACGGCGAGGACGTTTATGCGTCATCCTGCCCTGGAATGCTGGCGCTCGGGCAGGTCAAAGCGCTTCAGGTTGAGCAGAAACGTAAAGCTCAGCTCATCGACAAAGCTACAAACCCGCCGATGGTCGCTCCGACGTCGCTGAAAAATCAGCGCGTTTCTCTGCTACCTGGCGACGTGACGTATCTCGACGTTCTGAGCGGGCAGGACGGTTTCAAACCTGCGTACCTGGTAAACCCGAATACCGCCGACCTGCTGGCTGACATCCAGGACACCCGCCAGACCATCAACAGCGCCTACTTTGTCGACCTCTTCATGATGCTGCAAAACATCAACACCCGCTCAATGCCAGTGGAAGCAGTGATCGAGATGAAGGAAGAGAAGCTGCTGATGCTCGGCCCGGTGCTGGAACGTCTGAACGACGAAGCGCTCAACCCGCTAATTGACCGCGTTTTCTCCATCATGGCGCGCAAGAACATGCTGCCGCCACCGCCTGACGTTATGCAGGGAATGCCGCTGCGCATCGAGTACATCTCCGTTATGGCGCAGGCGCAGAAATCTATCGGCCTCACCAGCCTGTCGCAGACCGTTGGCTTCATCGCTCAACTGGCTTCAGTCGGTAAAACGGAAGCGCTCGACAAGCTCGACGCGGATCAGGCTATCGACGCGTTCTCCGAAATGTCCGGCGTATCGCCAACAGTCATCGTTCCGCAGGAGCAGGTGCAGCAGATTCGAGAAGACCGCGCCAAACAGCAGCAGGCAGCTCAGGCGCTGGCAATGGGTCAGGCCGTAGCGCAGGGCGCGAAGACGCTCAGCGACACGCAAACCGCAGATCCAAGCGCGCTCACAGCAATCACTAACGCAGTGGGAGCGGCTCAGCAATGACGGACTTCGACGAAGAAGAACTGCGCATTCAGAACGAGCGTAAGAAGCACGATCTGGAGCAGCGCGAGAAGGACGACATCAAGTTCGTCATGGATAGCGAGCAGGGTCGCCGCGTCGTGTGGAGTTTGCTGGAGAAAGGTCAGGTGTTCGGCACCTGCTTCAACGTAGACCCGCACATCACAGCATTCAATGAAGGGCAGCGCAACCTGGCGCTGGTTCTGTTTCAGCGCGTCATGACGCACTGCCCCGATCAGTATCTGAAGATGGCCGCAGAGGCCAGTGAACAGGAGTAACCATGAATTTATTTGAACGTTTGCTGCATCGCCGTCTTTGCAATGAGCAATCCACTGAAGGTGGTCAGGCAGATACAGCTTCAACTGGTGCCACTGAAACAACTCAAGGCGCTGGCGAAACGCAGCAACAAACTCAGGAGCAAACCCAGACGCAGGATAACGCGACGGGTACTGATTCTGACAAAGGTTCAGAAACTCAGAAAACCGAGGAAGAACTTGCTGCTGATAAAGCCAAAGCAGAAAAGGCTGAAAAAGACCAGAAGCAGGAAGGTGCTCCGGAGAAATACGAATTTACCGCTGGCGAAGGCGTAGAGCTGGATGCCGACGCGCTGAAGGACTTCGAACCCGTTGCCCGTGATCTGAACCTGACCAACGAGCAGGCGCAGAAGCTGGTGGACGCATATCCCAAAATTCTGGCCGGTGTGCAGCAGCGTCAGGCAGAAGCCTGGCAGAAGCAGACCGAAGGCTGGGCAGAGACCGTGAAGGCAGACAAGGAGATCGGCGGCGACAAACTGACCGCAAACCTCAGTGCTGCGCAGCGTGCACTCGACCAGTTCGGCACGCCGGAACTGAAAGAATATCTGAACGCTACCGGGCTTGGTAACCATCCAGACCTGGTTAAAACGTTTGTGAAAATCGGTAAAGCCATGTCGGAAGACGGCATGGTCGATGGCAGTAATCAAGGCCAGCGTAGTGCGGCCGAAGTGCTTTATGGCTAATAAGAGAGGATATAACCATGGCTGTTAAAGGCGTAAATGCGCTGACGCTGGCTGACTGGGCTAAGCGTACTGATCCAAACGGAAAGGTCGATAAGATTGTCGAACTTCTTTCCCAGACCAACGAAATCCTGACGGATATGATGTTCGTAGAGGGTAACCTTCCAACTGGTCACCGTACCACCGTTCGCTCGGGGCTCCCGCAGCCTACCTGGCGTTTGCTGAACTACGGTGTGCAACCGACAAAATCAACTACCGTACAGGTCACTGACACTGTCGGCATGCTGGAGGCTTATGCGGAAGTAGATAAGTCACTGGCAGATCTTAACGGTAACACTGCTGAATTCCGCCTGTCTGAAGATCGTGCATTCCTCGAAGGCATGAACCAGCAGATGGCTCAGACGCTGTTCTACGGCGACACCAGTGTGAACCCACAGCAGTTCATGGGCCTGTCATCCCGCTACTCCAGCAAATCCGCAGGCAACGGCCAGAACATTATTGATGCTGGCGGCACCGGTACAGATAACACCTCTATCTGGCTGGTGGTCTGGGGTGAAAACACTGTGCACGGCATCTTCCCTAAAGGGCAGAAGGCTGGTTTGCAGACTCAGAACCTCGGCGAGCAGACGCTTACCGATGCCAATGGCGGCAAATACCAGGGTTACCGCACCCATTATAAGTGGGATAACGGCCTGGCTCTCCGTGACTGGCGCTACGTTGTGCGCATCGCCAACATCGATGTGAGCGATCTGTCAGTACCAGGTTCAGCTGCAAATATCGTCAGCCTGATGGTTAAAGCGCTGCACCGCGTCCCTAACCTGAAAATGGGACGCGCGGTGTTCTACATGAACCGTACCGTTGCCCAGGCGCTGGATCTGCAATCTCTGGATAAAGCCTCTCTGGCTCTGTCCGTAAAAGAGACTGAAGGCGAATTCTGGACCACGTTCCGTGGCATCCCAATCCGTGAAACCGATGCGATTCTCGAAACAGAAGCGCGCGTTGTTTAACGCCTGTCATTAACTGATGGGCCTTAACCGGCCCATAAATGGAGAAAGAAAATGATCCTCGACAAACTGTTGATGTTCTCCGAGAAGCAGGCGGTTACAGCTTCCGCTGCTTCTACGGATGTTATTGATCTCGGCCCTATCGACGGCACCCGCCGCGATATCGGCGTTGGTTATCCGCTGGAGTTCTGGGCAACCGTTGACACCACTGCAACCGCTGCTGGTGCCGCGACCCTCAACGTTCAGTTGCAGACCAGCCCGGACAACTCCACCTGGACCACTATCTACGACAGCGGTGCTCTGGCGCTGTCTGCTCTGACAGTTGGCAAACGCCTGTTCTCTACCAAAGTTCCGGCGGGCGTCCAGCGTTATCTGCGCGTTAACTATTCAGTCGGCACCGGTCCGCTGACTGCTGGCGCGTTCACCTCGGGAATTAATCTGGATGTTGACAACAACACTCCTTATTACCCGACCCGTTCCAAAGTGACTGGCTAAGGTGATGGCAATGGAAAAAGCAAAATACCGCGTCCTGCGCTTATCCCATATTCATAACAACCTCTGGCCTGAAGGCTCAGAGATTGAATATGACGGCGAGCCAGGATCTGCGCTGGAGCCGATCAACGCAGCGGCGAAGGCGGCAAAGAAGAAGGCAGACCAGAAGCGTGGAATCGTGCCGGTTGACTCTCAGCCTGAACCACAGGCTGAAGATGATGGCCAGGAATATACTGGCGGTAAAGATGCCAATACCTTCAGTGAAGATGAAGCCGCGCTACGCCAGCAGTACGAAGAACTTTTCAACAAGAAACCTGGCAACATGAATGTTGAAACGATCAAAGAACGTATTGCTGAGGAACGGCAAAAACTGGGCGTCTGAGCCTCGCTAATAAAACAAGGGGCTTCGGCCCCTTTATTGCAGGAGTCCGTTATGGAACTGGTAAACCTCAAAACCGGCACCGACAGCTACCAGGATGAATCTGGTGAAACAAAAACCCGTGACGATTATCCATGGGGTCTATGCATCAACCTTGACAATGAAACACTGAAGAAACTCGGCGCCACGTCTCAGCCTGTAGGTACTGAGGTGATGATCTCCGCCAAAGCTATCATCAAAAGCATGTCGACTCGCGAAGATGGTGAGGGTGTCCGGCACGATGCCAGCCTGCAAATCACCGACATGGCAATCTCGCCTGTGTCAGGTGAGAAGCCAAAAACTGCCGCCCAGACTCTCTACGGCGGGGAGGATGATTAATGGCCTCCGTTATCGAGATCTGCAACCGCGCGCTGAGCAATATCGGGAACAGCCGCAGCATTAACAGCCTGACAGAGGCCAGCAAAGAAGCCGGGCAGTGCTCCCTGCATTTCGATTCCTGCCGCGATGCTGCGCTGGCGGACTTCGACTGGAACTTTGCCACCAAACGCCTGGCGCTGGCCGATACCAACAACCCGCCGCCGGACTGGGCTTATTCCTACCAGTATCCGACCGACTGCCTGCGCATCACCGAAATTATGGTGCCCGGTATCCGTAATCCGACGGCGGCCATGCGCATCAACTATGAAGTTGGGTCTGATGCCGACGGCACCGGAAAGCTGATCTACACCGATCAGCCTCAAGCTTGGTTGAAGTACGTTGCGCGCGTCACTGACGTGAATATGTTCGATGCCATCTTCATAGAGGCGCTGTCCTGGCGTCTTGCCGCCGCAATCAATATGACGCTGACTGGCAGCGCAGATCTAGGTAACAACGCACTGATGACTTACCGGAGTGTCATCCTGAGCGCTGGCTCGCACAGCCAGAACGAATCCCAGGAGCCGCAGCCGCCAGTTGATGAGTTCACCGCAGCGAGGTTGTCATAATGGCTTTCAGTTGGATCCAGCCGAGCTTTGCCGGTGGCGAGATTGGCCCATCGCTGTACGGGCGCATCGATATGTCGAAGTATCAGGTTGCGCTGCGTAAGTGCGACAACTTTATCGTCCGTCAGTATGGCGGGGTGGAGAATCGCCCGGGAACGCGCTTCGTCGGCGAAGCCAAATACCCGACGCGCAAATGCCGTCTTATCCCTTTCCAGTTCTCTACCGTCCAGACTTATGCGCTGGAGTTCGGGCACAACTATATGCGCGTTATCAAAGATGGTGCGTATGTGCTGAACAGCAGCAATGTGATCTACGAATTGGCTATGCCGTATGCTGAGGCCGACCTGTTCCGCATTAAATTCACGCAGAGCGCCGACGTGCTTACGCTGGTTCACCCGGCCTACCCGCCGAAGGAGCTGCGCCGTTACGCGCATGACAACTGGCAGATCGTCGATGTCACCACAAAAAACGGACCGTTCGAAGATATCAACATTGACGAGTCAGTGAAGGTATACGCCAGCGCCAGCACCGGGACCATTACGCTGACGGCCAGTTCTTCTATCTTCGGTGCCGAGCAGGTCGGGAAATTGTTTTATCTCGAGCAGCCGGCGGTTGATTCCGTTCCCGTCTGGGAAACCAGTAAGACCACTGCTATCAATGATGTGCGCCGCGCTGACAGCAACTACTACCGCGCCAATACAGGAGGTACCACTGGCACGCTTCGACCATCTCACACTGAAGGCATGTCATGGGATGGCTGGGGTGGTGATACCGGCATTCAGTGGGAATACCTCCACAGCGGTTTTGGCATTGCTCGGATCACGGCTGTGGCGGGCACTACCGCAACTGCAACGGTGGTGAGCTATATCCCTTCACAGGTTGTTGGCTCCGCTAACGGCAGTTATAAATGGGCAAAATACGCCTGGAACAGCGTCAACGGCTATCCAAGCACGGTTGTTTACTATCAGCAGCGCCTGTATTTCGCCGCGTCTACCGCTTACCCGCAAACCATCTGGGCGAGCCGTACCGGTGACTATAAAGACTTCGGCAAGAGCAACCCTATTCAGGATGACGATCGCATTATCTACACCTACGCCGGGCGGCAAGTGAACGAGATCCGCCACCTTATAGACGTCGGCAACCTGGTCGCGCTGACATCCGGCGGGGAATATACGATATCCGGAGACCAGAATAAGGTTCTCACGCCGTCGGCGTTCTCGTTCATCTCGCAGGGGAATAACGGCTCCAGCAATGTGCCGCCGATCGCAGTGGCAAACATCGCGCTGTTCATCCAGGAGAAGGGGAGCGTGGTCCGTGATCTGGCTTACTCCTTTGACGTCGATGGGTACCAGGGCACTGACCTGACCATACTGGCAAACCACCTCTTCCAGAAACGCAGCATCGTTGACTGGTCATTCTGCATCGTGCCGTACAGCAGCGCGTTCTGCATCCGCGACGACGGCAAACTGCTGGTGCTGACATATCTGCGTGATCAGCAGGTGTTCGCCTGGGCTCCGCAGTCCAGCGCCGGGAAGTACGAAAGCACCTGCTCTATCAGCGAAGGCAGCGAAGACGCTGTTTATTTCGTGGTTAACCGCAGCATCAACGGACAGACGAAACGTTACATCGAGCGCCTGTCCAGCCGCCTGTTTACCAGTGATGAAGACGCGTTCTTTGTCGACTGCGGCCTGAGCTATGACGGGCGTAATACATCAACACGCACATTGACCATCAGCGGCGGAACCGGAGACTGGAGCTATCAGGTCGACTACCCGGTGACAATAAGCGGCGGGGCTTATTTCGTGGGCACTGACGTTGGCGCTCAGATCCAGTTCCCGTATTCAGAGACGGATCCCGATACCGGCGAAGCAGTGGCGAAAGAATTGCGTGGCGACATCATCTCAGTAACGAGTAATACCGCTGTGGTTGTGCGCTTTAACCGTAACGTTCCTGCGGTCCTGCGCACTGTGGCCACAACTAACTGGCAGATGGCCCGCCAGACCTTCAGCGGTCTGTCACATCTCGAAGGCCAGACAGTCAACATCCTCTCAGACGCCAGCGTTGAGCCGCAGAAAACCGTATCTGGTGGCGCTGTCACGCTGGAATCTCCTGGCGCAGTTGTGCATATCGGACTGCCGATCACGGCTGAATTCGAAACGCTGGACATCAATATCAACGGGCAGGAAACGCTACTGGATAAAAAGCAGGTGATCCCCACTGTCACGATGGTGGTAAATGCCAGCCGAGGAATATGGGCAACCACGCCTGGTGGCAAATGGTACGAGTATCCACAGCGTGAGTTCGAGTTTTACGACGACCCTGTTGATGACGCTACCGGAAAAGTTGAGGTGAAGCTCGACAGCAACTGGGATAAAAACGGACGCGTTAAGGTGCGCCAGCTCGATCCGCTGCCGCTGTCAGTTCTGGCTGTCATTCCGCGCATGACTGTCGGGGGATTCTGATGATTAAAGCTCAGATCGTACCGGCCACCGCAGCGCATATCGAAGCCATGCTCCCGCATGTCCGCCAGGCTGACGTTGATGAATTTCTGGCGACAAATGGGTGGAGCCCGCGCCGCGTGCTTGAAACCGGTCTGCGCACGTCAACATTTGCCTGTGCCGGTCTGATTAACGGTGAGGTGGTGACCATCTTCGGCGTGGCCCCGGCATCAATGATCGGTGGTAACGGTATCCCGTGGCTGGTGGGCACCGTTTCGCTGGAGAAATACCAGCGCACTTTCCTGCGCCGCTGCGGGAAAGTGGTCAATGCAATGCTGGCTGTTTACCCGTATCTTGAAAACTATGTTGATGCCCGCAACCACACAGCGCGTATCTGGCTGCACTGGCTGGGATTCACCATTGAAGAACCACAGCCGTACGGCGCTCACGGTCTTCTGTTTCATCGCTTCCACATGGAGAGAAAATAATGTGCGGACCAGTTGCAGTTGGTGTAGGAATGCTTGCCATGTCAGCAATGCAAGCCTACAGCCAGAACCAACAAGCTAAGTATCAATCTGCCGTTGCTGATCAGAATGCGGATATTGCTCAGCAGCAGGCGCAAGACTCTATAAATAGGGGGAATGCGCAGGCCGCTGAAGTTCGCCGACGTAATCGCCAGGCAGCTGGCACCCAGGCGGCGACGATGGGAGCCACCGGCGCGGATCTCTCAACTGGCAATGCGCTGGATATCTTCGGTGATACTGCACAATTTGGAGAGCTTGATGCTCTTACGACCATTAATAATGCCCAGCGTGAAGCCTACGGATTCCAAGTCCAAGGAATGAATGCTCAGGCCGAGTCGAGAGCGGCCCGCACGAATGGGCGTAACGCTGTAGGAATGACACTGTTGACGGCCCCGCTCAAAGCCTACGGCGCTTATCAGATGGCCGGCGGCACCTGGAGTCCATTCAAAACATCACTTTCATCTGGTGGTGGAACTACCCCGATGTTATCCAACAAGGGTTTTATTAATAGCAGCTCACAGTTCAAATTAGGGGGCTACTGATGCCAATTGTTCCGACAGTTCAAGGCCGACAGGTTCAAAGCACAGGTGTGCAGACCGGTGGATTTTCAGCTCCGCAAAATCTGGATGCTTTTGGTGCTTTGTCTGAGGTAGGTGAAAAATATATTGGCGCAGTTGCAGAAGCTAAACAGCGGGCGAATGTGGCTCTTTCACAGGAGGCCAGCTTAAAGCTCAGTCAGGCCGAAGAGGATTTAAAGACCCAACTTTACAGCCTGAAGGGCCAAAACGCCATCGGTAAGGGTCAGGAGTTTACGCAGCAATATGATGAGCAGATCCAATCCCTGGCCTCGTCGCTACCTGATGACGCATCGCGCCAGATGTTCATGCAGCAGGCGCAGCAGCAGCGCATCCAGTTTCAGGGAAACGTTGGCCGCTATGAGCAGGGGCAGGTCAGCGAGTTTGAAAGCAATCAATACGATGCCACCAGACAGTTGCAGATCCAGAAAGAGGCTGATTCGTGGAATAATCCCCAGGAAGCTATTCTCGCAAAGAATATTCGCACAGTAGCAACAGCGAGATTCGGTGCCTCAAGAGGTTGGTCACAGGAGCAGATTCTGGCTGCCATTGAAAAAGATAACCTTGCCGCCACTGAGATGAGAGCTAAAAACTATGCAGTTGATAACCCGCTTGGGTGGATGAACGGTGAGTTTTCAGCAGATGATACTGGCGGTCTGGATATGCGATCTGTAGGTATCGTCGAGTCAGGTGGTAAGCATCTTAATTCAGACGGGTCAATTGTCACTTCTTCAGCTGGTGCTCAGGGCCGTTTCCAGTTAATGCCTGAAACAGGCAAAGAACTGGCCGCACGGCGTGGGCTGAAGTACAACCCGGCAGACGAGCAGCAACATACCATGCTGGCCTCGGATTACGCGCAGGAACTGTCAAACAAGTATGGCTCTGAATTACTGGCTGGAGCAGCATATAACTGGGGGCAGGGCAATGTTGACAAACTTATTGAGAAGGTCGGTGATCCAAGAAAAGGAGAGATATCCCAAGCCGATTTCATAAAAAAACTACCATCTGAAACGCAGGGTTGGATTTCACGATACCGTAAAAATAAAACCGGTATGGATCCCGTTACCGTTAATCAAATTGATAATCTTGCAAACGCTCAGATTGAGAAGCAGAGAAAACTGGTACTTAATGAGCTCGAACCGCTGCTCAACAATACAATGGCTCAACTCAATAATGGCGAAGTCCCTGATGCCGTTCCTTCTATCCCTGCCATTATGTTTGGCTACGGTGAGCAAGGGAAAAAAATGGTATCGAAGCTCGATATCGCTATGGACAATGCAAAAACTTTCCAGGCAATTCAGTACCTTTCTCCTGAACAGCAGCAGCAGGAATTACTCAAAAAGAAACCAGAGGTCAATGACCCTGAATATGCGCTCAAACTCGATGCGTATGGCAAGCTCGGCGCGCTGGTGCAGAAAAGTAATGAAGCGATACAGGCGCAGCGTGATGCCCGTCGTTTTAACGAAGCGCTGTCTATGGGCGAGAAACTCGACCCTACCAATAAATCCATGCAAAAAGCCGCCGATGCCACGCCAACGGCGCAAAACTTCCGGATTAACGACGCCACCACCCATGACGGGATTGTGCAGCAGGTGGCCCAGACCGGGATCATTCCTTCGCAGGTAACCACCCAGTTATCGGCGATATCCCGCGCGCGCAGTCCTGAGGCGGTCCGTCAGGGGGCTGAGTTATTTAATCGCCTCTATGACGCAGACCCAGCATCTGTCGGCGATATGCCCAAGGATATGCAGGGATTTTATCTCACCGTTAAGCAGCTAACTGATTCCGGCATGGCACCTGAATCAGCTATAGAACAGGCTAATAACCTCTCATACAACCAGACCGATGCGCTCAAAGCGCAGCTGTCATCAACACAGAGCACAAAGGAATATAAAAAAGACCGGGTCAAGGCGATGGATTCAGCCGTAAGCAATATGTCTCCCTGGTATAGCTTTGGCGGGCCATCGGCAGATGACTCAACTCCAGATGCTGCAAGATTCAGAAATGACTATCAGGCGCTGTACGACATTAACTACCGCACCACTGGCGGAAATGCTGATGCAGCGAAGAAAATGACCAATCAGCAGATCGCCCGCACCTGGAGCATCAGCGAAGTGAATGGGACTGCAAAGCTGATGAAGTATGCCCCTGAGGCTCTTTACAATTATGGCCCTTCCGGATGGCAGGCAGAGCAGTGGAAGGCAGATAAAGAGCAACTGATGTATGGCGACCGTAAGATAGACATCACTACAAGCCCGACACAACTCGGGATCACCTCCGGCAACTCAGCACCTGTTACCAGTAAAACGCCGGAGTCGCGTATTGGCGGCGAACTGGAGATTACCCCTGATGTGCTGACGGCCCGCAATGGAGATTACGCCATTATGGTGCGAACAAAAGATAAGGATGGTATTGAGGCGGTACAGCCATTCTACGATTCTTATGGCAGGCCTATGCGGTGGAAACCCTCTTTGGATGAATGGGAGCCATATAAAAAATCCATACAGGAAAGAGAGCAAAAAGATCAGGAAGAAATCATCAAGGGTCAGGAAATTCGCGGCTTTAAAGATAAACACCGTGCAATTGATGAACAGTATCGCAGGTTCCACAATGATCGTGTTAATCGCTTCAAAAACTATTTCTCATGGAGTAATGAATAATGCCTGTGTATTCATCGCCAGAAGAACTGAGCAACGGATTTACTCCTGCTGGCAATGTTCTGCCAGAGCCCACAGGGTTTGATGTGCCTTTGCCTGAAGGAACCAACCCGGAGCCGCAGCAACCAGAACCATCGGTATGGGGCGCCGCCTTCCGCCAGAATAACCTTCTGGCCGAGATGTTCCGCCCGGCCAAGCAGTTTGAGTCGGTAGACGGGTATAACCCCTATGCTGATAAAACCGAGCTGCACGGATACGAACAATGGGGATCTGCTTTTGCTGATTCCCGTTCACCGGAAGAAACTGCCTGGCTTAAACAGCAGATTGACGACGAAAACGAGGACCGTCGGGTACTTTCAGAGGCGGGCGGGGAGGGCGTTCTCGCCAGTATTGCCGCCGGGGTTGTCGATCCGGTCACCGTCGCGTCGATGTTCATTCCTGGTGCTCAGGGCGGAGCAGTGGCCCGTATAGCGTCACAGGCTGCGATTGGCGCAGCTGCAACAGCAGCGAGCGAGGTTGCGCTGAATAACCAGCAGATTACCCGCACGTGGGGGGAGAGTGCTTCCCACGTCGCAGCTGGTGCGTTGATGAGCGGTGTATTTGCATCCGCCGGTGCTGCGCTATCGCCATCAATTCGTACAGCGGCCACGCGTGAGGTGGCTGACGCGCTCGATAATATGAGTATCACGTCAGTGACGGACACGGCTGCTGCCTCGCTTCCCGAAGGTGGCAGCGTCGGCGCGGCGCGAATCAGTGAGGCCACGCTCGAGGATCTCACTCCGGCAGCTGGCGGCCCGGTCGGCAAGCTGGCACGTAAGGCAGGGAGTTATCTGACACCGTTTACCCGTCTGATGGAGTCGCCGTCTAAAACCTCCCGCCGCACCGCGCTTGAACTGGCAGAGAATAACTACACACTGCAAGGAAATGCCCGCGGCATTGAGACACCAATTGCGGCGGAAACCCGTGTTCGCGGGTGGCGTCGTGAAGAGGCGGCCGTCGTGGTGACGAACAAACAGGCCTACAGCCAGTATAAAGCCGCCGGGGGCGACCTGAGTTTTTCACAGTTCCGTGAGGAGGTAGGTAACGCCATGCGCAGCGGTGATGTGCATGCTAATCCGGTGGTGCAGGAAGCGGCGCAGGCAATGCGCACCGTTGTTAATCGGGTGAAAGTGGCACAGCAAAAGCTTGGCCTGTTGCCACCTGACGAGGAACTGAAAGCCATCGGCCAGGAGAGTTATTTCCCTCGCGTGTACAAAGTCGGCAAGATCGTCAACGAGCGTGATAAATTCCGCGACATGCTGGTTGACTGGTGGTCGCGTGGTGAAAAAACCATGTCCCGCGAAGAGGCGGAAATTACGGCCGATGCCACGATCAATAAAATCGTCGGCGCAAAAATTCCCCAGGATTTCGCGAACGTCTTTATGGTGAAAGCGGCAGGAAGCACCCGGGCGCGTACGCTCAGTGTTCCAGATCGCCTGATGAAAGATTATCTGGAGAGTGACGCCAACTATGTGTTACAGCGACACATTCGCGAGGCATCGGCAGAGGTTGAGCTGACCCGCGCATTCGGTAACAAATCCCTGGAAAAGCAGCTCAAGGATATTCAGGACGAATACGATGCGCTGATGCGCCAGAATCCCAAAGACCAGGCAAAACTGGCGAAAGCCCGCGATAACGATATCCGGGATATCACAGCGCTACGAGACCGCCTGGCGGGTACCTATGGCATGCCTGACGATCCATCATCATTTTTCGTACGCGCTGGTGCGTTTCTACGCAGCGCTAACTTTGTTACCAAGCTGGGCGGTATGACCGTTTCCGCTATTCCTGATCTTGCGCGCGGTGTGATGGTTAACGGGTTTGGCAATACCATGCGCGGCTACTCAGCGCTGATTACGCGATCACCGGCATTCAAGGCCAGCCGGTCAGAACAGTTAAAAATGGCCGTCGGGCTGGAGACCATCCTCCATACCCGCGCGCGTACGATGGGCGACCTGGTGGACAGTTCCGCCCGGACAACGGCAGTGGAAGCGGGTATGGAGCGTGTTACCGATGCGTTCGGCAAGCTCACGCTGATGGGTCACTTCGATGACATGAACAAATCGGTAAACGGTATGATCACGTCCGACGGTATTCTTTCCGGCGCATTCACCGGCCGCCGCCTGGCTAAGCTCGGCATTAACGACAATATGGCCGCGCGTATCCGCAGCGAGTTCGAAAAGCACGGTGAGGTGATCAACGGCTGGCATATCGGCAATTTTGAGAAATGGGACGATCAGCACGTTGCAGGCGTTTTCCAGTCTGCGGTGCTCAAAGACGTTAACAATACCGTTATCACCCCGGGGATCGGCGATACACCGCTGTGGGCCAGTACGCCGCTGGGTAAAACCATATTCCAGTTTAAATCGTTCGCGACCGCTTCCTATAATCGTGCGACGTTAGGCGGACTACAGGAGGGAACCGGTCAGTTTTATTACGGCACCGCATTTCAGATTGCTTTGGGCGCACTGACGTACGCGCTTAAACAGTCTGCAAATGGCAAAGAGGTAGACTGGTCGCCGCAGAAACTTGCTATTGAGGGGATTGACCGATCCGGTATCCTTGGTCCCCTGATGGAATACAATAATATGGCTGAGAAAGCTACCGGGGGTATGGTTGGCCTTGGGGCGCTACTCGGAACGGGCGCGCAGTCGAGATATGCCAGCCGTGGCTTTATCGGTTCTGCGCTTGGCCCAACGTTCGGCCTGCTCGATACCATTACCGACGTGACCGCAGGCGTACTCAATGGCGATGCCGGTGACAGGGTGCTGCATAATGTGCGCACACTTCTTCCTGGCAACAACCTGTTCTGGATTGCCCCGCTGATAAATCAGGTTGATCCGGGAATGAAATAGCGTGACATGTCACAAAGGCCGTCTAGCAGCCACGAAAAAGCCCGCATCGCGGGCTTAAATGTTGACTTTCTTTGGCGCTATTGCGGCTATTGATATCATGAATCCAGTCAGCATAGCCAGTATCAGAGGTATGATGAACGCATCCGATGTTCTAAGAGGGTTCTTCATGTCACATAGCATAACGAGGAAAAAACCACTCGTTGCGAACGTAGTTGATGAATACACCTCGTTCAGTTTGTACTGAAGGTTAACAACGGAAAAGTTACCAGTCTCTTTTGAGAAAAAATCCCATATCAGGTGGATTACTATATACACAAGGCACAGGATACAATAAAAGATTGCCAGTTCCTGTGCCGTTTGTGGATTGTACCAGTGTGATACTTGAGCGATCTCAGGCTGCACTGCCGGCACTCATTTTTTTAAAAATGTAGGTTCCTGCCATAGCAAGGCCACCGGTAATAGCGAAAAGATAGGCCACACCAGTAGTAACTGTGAACGCAGGAATGATCATAGACAGGCCGCCAGATAGAGCGAAACCGCTTCCAGCCCCACCAATAATGGCTTTCATTAAAGTGATGATGTTCAGTTCCATAATCTCTCCTTAGTAAACATCTCGTTTACCCATGGGGTAATATTACATCACTGATACGCTATAGCAAAATATTTTACAGCCGCATTGGCCTTTAAACAAAGGCACTTCCTTGTGCCAACAGTCTCAGAACGCAGCTGCATTTTTGGTGATGTACTGCGCGTGGGTGTGGATGTCGTTCAGACATTTACTGACGCCGACGATGTAGCTCACCATGGTTGTGAATTCCGCCGCCGCGCCGGAAACATCGTGGCCATCGTCCTGCATGCGGTTGAGCAGATTCATCAGCAAGGAATGCTCCGCCAGTCCGAGAACGCCTTCTGGGGAATGGATGTGCTCTCGGTAGCCTGGCTTCAGCGGAGCGTTGTATTCCTGCTTCTCTCCCGACTTCATCGCCTCCAGTATTGCTGGCATGAATCTTTCCATTATCTGACTTGCTTTGGAAAGGCTATCTACGCCACTAGGCTGAAGATCCATTGGGAAGTTTGCAGGCCGTCTCTCAAAGTAACAGTCTTCGAGTTTTTCAAATACTTCCCAAGCCTTTTCTGTTTCGAGTACTTTTGCATGGCGCGCGGCGCCGCGACCAGTCCAAAGGAACAAGTGGCTCACCTTTGGCGCAATATTAAGCAAACCTCTTTGAGAGGACTCGTTCTTGAAGGCCCTCAATTCTTCGCCGATAAGCTTGAAACAATGCTTACCTTCTATGAATCTATCAGCATTACGTTGATAGTTTTGTCGTATCAATTTCGGTTCTGCGCCATACAAATCTGCGAGCATCTCGGTAGTCATAACTGGAATGTTGCAATGGGTTGTTATCGGCAACTTATCAATGGATATATTACGCATTTTTGCTGCCTCCATTTTCTACAACATAAATATTGTTTTTATAAGCCAGTTTAATGAATCGAATATTTTCTGGGAGGTTAACAGCAAGTTTTTTTGCGCAAGCATAACCGAAATCTGCTTTTGCGCTATCCATATACCTTAACAATTGTTTTAAAGCAGAGCTTGTGAAATTGCCAATCTTAACCTCTACTGGATATCCTTCTTTTGTAACGAGATCTGGTTGTCCAGGTCCACCTAGAACATCCGCATTAAGGAATTCAGCAATCTCTTGGTAAGAACTGTATTCAGAACGAAGTCTTGCCTTATTGTCGACTGCAAGCTGCATAAGGTGATTCAGCAGATTATTGTCTAAATCAACGCCTTCATCCCACATGCTATTTCTGCAACTAATCAACTCTTTTACAAGAGGCGCTTGTTCTTGTTTTAATTTAAAAAGAAGTGGTGCATTGGTGATTAACCAATAAAGATCGTCGTTAGTTATTTTCTTGTCTGACATAGCGATACCTCGTTTAGTAGAGTTATCACCACAGCAACGCCAAATGCTGGTGGTGAACTGAGCGAGGTTGGCGTACCGGCCTAAACGGATACCGGCGTCCTTTCGGACCCCCGCCCAGCCCACCATTGAATAGATTTGCTGAAGCGGATGCACAAAAAAACACGCATAGCGCGTGTCGTGCGCCGTTTAGTTATCCGGGACGCCAATCCCGGCACTGGATTTTGCCAGTGCCTGATTACTATGGCACAAGATTTATGCAATGTAAATTTACCGCAAAGGTAATGATTGCATGAAATGTAGGTAATTACAAACCCTATCTGGTTTGTTTCTTCAGCTGCTCAGCGCAGTAATCGAGATGCATTTGCAGATCCTTCATGGACATCTGCGAGCTGGTGACATAGTTAACCAGAGCAGTCAGCTCAGCCATCGGGCCATCAACGTTAAACCCATCTTCACCCAGCTGGCGCAGCAACGTCATCAGGTGAGAATCTTCAACAAGGGAGCGGACGCCTCCCGGCGTGTGTATACGTTCGGCAAATCCTTTTTCAAGCGGATGATGATACTGACGTTGCATCTGATAATCTCCATGCATTCACTGTATAAATGTACAGTAGCAAAAGTTCGAAATACTATCCAGCACGAATTGCTATTTACCCAAAAGGTAATAACTTTACTGATTGTTATTCATTCAATTCATATAAGGTTTGCCAGGTAATAAACTGTCCTGATGATGCACGCGCGCCGGGCGCTGCTTTAATGGAGAGAGGCCATGACGGTATCAACCGTAGTTGACCATAACGATTACACCGGGAATGGCGTTACGACATCCTTCCCGTACACCTTCCGCATTTTCAAAAAAACAGATCTTGCCGTTTCGGTTGTGGACCTGAGCGAAAACATCACGGTGCTGGTACTGGACACCGACTACACAGTGACCAACGCCGGGGGTTACAACGGCGGTAATGTAGTGCTCACCGCGCCGTTGGCTACAGGATGGCAGATCTCTATCGCGCGCGAGCTGGAGCCAACGCAGGAAACTGACCTGCGCAACCAGGGTAAGTTTTTCGCTGAAGTGCATGAAGACGCTTTCGATAAGCTGACGATGCTGATCCAGCAAGTGGGAAGTATGTTCCGCCTGGCGCTTCGCAAGCCTTCCAGCATCGCGAACTGGTACGACGCGCTGAATAATTATATCCGCAACCTGAAGGACCCCAGAGATCCGCAGGACGCGGCTACGAAGAATTATGTTGATACGCTGGCAAACAGCAACCTAAGCCGTACGCTGCGGGTTCCTGAGCCGATACCACAACTGCCAGACGCCGCGACGCGCGCGAACAAGATTCCTGCCTTCGACAATGCAGGTAACCCTATCGTTGTTTTGCCGCCATCTGGTTCTGCTTCAGAAGTTCTAATCGAACTTGCTAAACCTACGGGGGCCGGACTAATTGGCCTTGATCCATCAGGTACGGTAGCTGATGCTATTACCTACGTAACCCCAGAAATGTATTTTATTGCCGGTGAAGCTGATTGGGGGGGAGCCCTTCAGAGGGCCATTGATTCACGAAAAGAGGTAAGGCTTGGAGAGCGAGTATATACAACATCACTGCCTATTCTTATTTATTCAGGCACAGTAATAAATGGGTGTGGTAATCAGCATTCCGTGATCCGTAAAGTGGGGAACGGGGTGTATACGGACTTGCCAGATGTGATGGGTCCGACAGTTAACCGAGTTTATAATAATATCGATGCCGCGTTATTGTTCATGCCAAACCAGAATGACATTAACGACAGTGACCAATCCGGTATTACTCGATGTGTAACAGGTGTATCACTGCGTAACTTCGGTATAGACAGAGGTGGGCCGGTGGCAGTGAAGTGGGACCCGACCACTCTTAAGCTTAACTATCTTAACCGAGATTATATTGTTGTAGATTCCTACGGGTATGGTATTAGAGGATATGATTGTGCAGAAAATACTTTTGAGAGCCTGTATGTTACATGCTTCGAAGATGGAATATATTTCACCAATACATGGGTTAACTCATTCACAAACATAATTTCTGCAAACCGAGCTCCATTTACGATCGTTTCTGGAACTAGCTGCCAGTTTAGGTCGTGCTACGCTATAAACACATCACCTAATACTCTTTCTAGGGTTTACCACGCATGGGATATTAACGCTAATTATTCATCTTTAGTTTCTTGCGCTGCCGATGGAACCGGCCGAGATGGTTACCGCGCACAAACTGTTTATAAAATTGGCGGCCAGGTGTCAATGGTGGGCTGCGGGTCTGAAGTGTCGCACGCAATTAGGGTTCTTGATGTTTCGGGGTACAGCCAAGTCACCGTTACTGACATGAATGTTTATTATTTCTATAATAAATACAACACTGAATTAACATTAACGCGCGGCGCGATCCGTCTTGGTGAGGCTGCGAGATGTAATATCAGCGGTATATCATGGGGTAATATCGCACTTGCGTCCACAAATGCAATATCAGCATCAACACCAAAACCGTGTTATGCCGAGATAGGAGTCGCTGCTGCATTGTCAGTGACTGGTTCAGTTTGGTCTGGCAATGAGTATCAGATAACTGGTGTTTCTGACTCTACCCCGAACCAAGTGTATTTAAGTTCTACGACCTCGTCATTTGAATTGCAAAGCTTAGGCACCAAGCTTTTCTACGGTCCTAACAATGGTGATGGGCAGTATAATGGCTCTCACGTTAATCATAATTATTCATCATTGCCAATAGTAATTGCTGATGACACAAACAACGGAAGTTTGGCTAGTAGAGTAGAAATTGGTTCCAAGTCAAAAACGGCTACACCAAGAATTCATATGCGGGCAGCAGGAACACAGTATATCGACTTTGGAATTACTGTCTCATCAACTTCCACGCCCTCAGCTAACTATCAAAACAGTGTTGCTTCATACCGGGCCGGAGCTCATCAATTTGCAGGAACAGTCAGGCCTGAATTAGATAACACCACTAATTTAGGGTCTGGGACTAACCGCTGGGCTGCTGTTTTCGCCGCGAACGGTACCATCCAAACCTCCGACAAAACAAAGAAAAAGGACATTCAAACCATAGATGAAAGAGTTCTTTCAGCATGGAGCAAAGTGCAGTTTTATCAGTATCGGTGGAAGGATGGAGACAACAAAAAACACTTTGGAGTAATTGCACAGGAGGTAATTTATGCGTTTGAATCTGAGGGGCTAAATGCCCTTGATTATGGAGTTGTGGTTTTTGAGGATGGGGTTTACGGAGTTTCGTACTCAGAAGCCATGATTCTTGAAATGGCTTTAATAAGATCTAAGATGTAATGTAATGGGGGGGGCTGAGCCCCCCATTACATTAGTTAATCCCTGGGCTTCCTCCAAGCTTAACAACCATTATTCCATTTTTCCTAACTATAGATCCATCTTTAGGCCAAACATCCATACTTGATGCGTATTCTCTAGCCTCTTTAACTCTTGTTTTATCTAACCTTTTAAGATCGTCGATCCCAGACATTCTAATATATGCTATCATTCTCGCGTTATTACCACCGTCCCATGAAAAGAAAGATTCTCCAAAAATGTCAGAGTTTGGCATTTTCCATGGATTCTTTTTATTTATCATTCCATAAAAATAAACAGGAGTTAACTTAGGATTGAAGTCAGGATATTTATGATATACGTCAGACATAACCCTTCCAGCATAATATCTATCTGACTGCTCAGACATGAAGTCTGAATGAAATAGCTGGCTGGCTATAGAGCATGAGTAAATAACCAGAATAACAGGCAACAGCACTTTTAAAAGATCGCTTTTTATATACCTCACGGCAATAATAGAGATAAGTGCGAATGAAAACCCTAGTGAAGTCATTGTCCTTGGTGGTTGATTGAAGCCAAAGACAGCCAGCATAAAGAAAGGAGAAAGCATCAACGCCACTAATAAAAAAATGGATGACGGAAGCATTGCATACTTCTTATCTTTGATGCTTTTTATAAGTATGGCGAAGAATGGAATCATTACCAGCGAATACACACTTAAGCCATAGTAAGCAGAGAACGTAAAGTATGATTTTATGGCCGCTAATGTATCAAATAAAGCCTTATCAAAACCTCTACTCCATTTGAACATACTGGAAGCATAAGATGTTGCATGCGCTCCAGTTATATTCTGAATTAGTAATGTTAGTATAGAGTAAATAATTACAGACGCGAGAGATATACACGCAAATGAAATGAGTTTTTTTATAATGTAAGCATTTGATGCGTTGCTCTCTAAAACAGAGTACAAGCACCAACCTAAAATAATGGTAATTGGTAATGTTGCAAGGGATTGGTAGATGCTAATTGAAAACACATAAGCAAATATTGATAATACACACCCCTTTATAATTCCTTTGTCTGCATATTTAACAAAAGCCAAAGCAGATATAACACTAAGAAGCATGCCGATAGAAACTGTATCGCTCTGATTGGCAAAATCTAATTGATAAGCGAACTGCGGAACAGACATGCACAACGCAGCCATTATGCACGAATCTTTAGTGCTAAGATTGTAAATATAAGTTACTAATGTTGCAGATAATGAGAAGAATAGTAATGAAACTAGCGTGGTGAAAAACGGAGCAAATGGCTCTGGTAGAATATACCACCGCAAGAAAGCATGCCCCCATCTACCAAGTGAGACGGTTTGATAGAAGTTGTCAAAGAACTCCTCATCTATCGACAATGTAAAGTGAGTTAGCTCGTAACCATAAATTATCACAGAGCAAATAAACGAGCATAAAAAAACTCTAGAAAATTTATTGTAGTCAATCATTGCTTCTTCTCTTCAGAATATATCTAGGTCTGTTTTTCACTTCCACATAAATCCTGCCAATGTACTCACCAAGAACCCCAATCCCTATAAGCTGAATGCCGCCAAGGAAAAGAATGGATACAAGGAGGGATGGGTAACCCCGCACAGCATTACCGAAGGCGAGGGTGTCTATAATCATCCACGCGCCGTAGATGAACGCAACGCCAGCAACCAGTAAGCCTATGTATGTCCACATGCGGAGTGGGAATGTTGAGAAGCTTGTGATCCCCTCAAGTGCCAGGTTCCAAAGCTTCCAGCCGTTGAATTTCGTGCTGCCGGCCACTCGTTCTGCGCGGGCATATTCAACGACATCAGTGCGGCCACCAACCCAGCTCAGCACGCCTTTCATGAACAGGTTTCGTTCCGGCATGAGTTTAATGTTTTCCACTACCTCGCGGGACATCAGACGGAAATCGCCAACGTTTTCCTCGATCTTTGGATTACTGATTTTGTTGTGCAGCTTATAGAACCATTCAGCGGTCTTGCGCTTCAGTCTGCCATCTGTAGAACGATCAGAGCGTTTGGCCAGCACCATATCAGCCCCGGCCTGCCACTTTTCAATAAGGTGCGGAATAACCTCGATAGGGTCCTGCAAGTCGACGTCAATTGGGATAATCGCTTCTCCGGTGGCACGATCAAGACCAGCGAATAGCGCAGGCTCTTTCCCAAAGTTGCGAGTGAACGACAACGGAACCACAAGCGGATCGGCAGTAGCAAGCGCGTTGATAATTGACTCTGTCGCGTCTTTACTGCCGTCATTGATGAAGACTATCTCTACTTCATGCTGCTGAAGCCCTTCAAATTCCCGAACCGTTTTATAAAAAATCGGTATTGCGTCTTCTTCGTTGAAGACGGGAACGACCAGAGAAATTTTCATTTCGCATCCCTAAAGACAATGAACTTTGAATAGATAAATCCGCACACCAGACTGATTGCGGAGAACACGATTAACGTGATGATAGGAGCCATGCCAGACTTATCAGCGCACCATCCAACAATCGCGCTAAGTGAGCCCATGAATCCTACGTAGAGCATGTAGCGCAGAGTGGTTGTCGATGAGTTAAATGTGAACCTCGCGTTTGCAAAAAAGCTGAATGACACCGCCACGACGAACCCGGCAAAATTCCCCAGAGCCTGTCCCGTATTGAATGCATAGATGCAAACGGCAAACACAACCCAATGGATGAGCGTGTTGATAACACCTATCGATGTGTACTTGGCGAATAACTTAAGCACTTTTTCATCCGTAAAATACAAAACCTTACTTTATCACCTTTAGGGTAATTTCGTTAAGAGTTATCCGATCAAATTTAATCCACATACGGTTTATTGTGTATCATGAACTCACCAAATAAGGGGGTTCTTTATGCACATTAAACGGTGGTCACTATGTCGCACACGTTAACCACGGAATCGCTGAATCAGGGGCTTAGCCTGAGCGCGCTAATGTCTGTGGTCGCGGGTGTGCCGCCGGAGGTGGCTTTAGGGGCGCTTGCTGGTGCGGTAATTTTTGTTACCTCGGCGGTTGAGTATCCCATAAAGCGGCGGTTACTTCTGGCGTTCATCAGCTTCTTCTGCGGCCTTCTCTTCTACAAACCGACAGCAACACTTCTCATAGGATTTGCATCCGCTTTCCCTGGCATCACCACAGATATGTTTGAGAAAGGGGTTGCGTATTCAGCAGGGGCGTTTGTTTCTTCAATCGTTGCTGTTGGTATAGGTACCTGGCTGTATCACCGTTCTGGAAATCCACGCGACCTGATCCCGGGGAGAAAAGACGATGACCGGTCCTGATCTGCTTCTCATCCTGAATGCCGCTATCTGTGGCGGCATTGCTATCCGAGTCCTTCTGTTCCGCCGTGACGGGTCACGCCATCGCTGGTGGGGTGGATGGCTCGCCTATCTGCTGATCGTCGTGGCTGCCAGCGTACCCATCCGGACGTTCTACGGGTACTACGTCAGCGCCGACTGGTCAGAAGTCATCATCAAAGCTGTGTTCCTGGCTGCTCTCATCAAGACAAAAGGGAACGTGGTGCAAATTTTCAAGATAACGAGGTCCCAGCATGGACATTAACCAATTCCGCCGCGCCGCCGGCATTAACGAGCAACTGGCCGCGCGCTGGTTCCCGCATATCACCGCCGCCATGAAAGAGTTTGGCATTGAAGCGCCAGTGCACAAGGCGATGTTTATCGCGCAGGTAGGCCATGAATCGACAGGGTTCACACGGCTTCAGGAGAACTTCAACTACAGCGTAACCGGACTGGCAGGATTCGTCCGTGCCGGGCGTCTCACTCAGCGCCAGGCCAACGAGCTGGGCCGCCGTGCTGGTGAGCCATCGTTGCCTCTGGAGCGCCAGCGTGCGATCGCCAATCTGGTATACAGCAAACGTAATGGGAACAATGGCCCGACTGACGGCTGGTTCTATCGCGGGCGCGGGCTCATCCAGATCACCGGACTGAACAACTACCGAGACTGTGGCAACGGGCTCAAAATTGAGCTGGTTAGCCAGCCGGAATTGTTGGCGCAGGACGAATACGCGGCCCGCAGCGCGGCGTGGTTCTTCGCCACCAAAGGCTGCATGAAGTACACCGGCGACCTGGTGCGCGTCACGAAGATCATCAATGGCGGGCAGAACGGTATCGACGACCGGCGCGCGCGGTACATCGCCGCCAGCAAGGTGCTTTTATGATCTGGGCATTCGTAAAAGCGTACTGGAGACCACTGGCAGCACTGCTGCTAGTGGCTGTTGGTGTGCTGATGATTCTGTGGGCTGGCTACAGCATTGCTGATAGGTCTTGGCAGGCTAGGTGGCATGCTCGTGACCAAGATGACCTACAGGCCAAACTGGAATTCACAGAACAACAACGTCGCATTGAGCTACAGCGGCAAGGGGCTATAGATGCAATCCAGGAACAAGCACAGAAGGACATTGCTACAGCGCAGCGTAATGCTGCCATTGCTGCTGCTGAGTCTAAGCGCCTGCAAGACGGTATCGCAGATGCCATCGCCAGACTACAGGCAGATAGCGGCAATGCCGGCGCTACCATCAGCAGCAAGGCAAGGGCCAGAACCAGCAGTTTGCTTGCCGTCCTGTTTAGAGAAATTGACGCAGCGGCGGGAGAGTATGCAGCAGAGGCTGACAGAGCAAGGAAGGCAGGATTAAGATGTGAAGCTGCTTATGATGCGGTGAGGAACTCTAATGATCTCACAAAGTGAATTGAAGAAGTTGATACACTACAATCCAGAAAACGGTATTTTTACATGGATTGTTAACGGATTGAATCGGCGCAAAGGCAGAGAGGCAGGTAATGTCTGTCCTTTTCACGGCTACGTCAGAATAGGAATTAACAGGAAATTATATAAAGCACAGCACCTTGCGTATCTTTATATGACTGGTGAATATGCAGAAAATGTAGATCACAGAAATGGAATTCGGCATGATAACCGCTGGTGCAATATCAGGAAGTGCACAATACAGCAGAACAACATGAACATGCCAATTCGCTCTGATAATAAGAGTGGTGCTCCCGGTGTGAACTGGTATGAAGGTCGGAAAAAGTGGCGGGTAACGTTAAGGATTGATGGCAAGTTCAAAAGTCTTGGGTACTACTCAGACTTTGAATTAGCGGCTTTAGTTTCTGAAGAGGCGCGGGACAAATTCTTTGGTGACTTTGCCTCATCGAAACGGGGTACTGATTTCCGGTGACGGTATATAAAACGGTACGGTGGAGATTGGTTTTCAAAAACTTATTACCAGTCAATTGGTTATGCGTGCCGTAAACAATCGAGTGGGAGTAAGCCCATAACCTTTCCTGCGAAGTTATAAGCAGGTAAGACTGATAAAACCCTCTGTTTACAGAGGGTTTTTCTTTTGTAACTGATATCCGAACGGGACGTGAATTATTGGCTCATCTGCCGGGATCCACGGCAGCCGATACTGCGTCGCCATGCCCCTGGCGCCTGACCATACTGACGCTTAAAGCTGCGGTTGAAGGACTGCTGAGAATCAAAGCCCAGCGCGATCGCCACGTTCAGAATCGGTTCATCGCTTTGGGCTAAGCGCTCAACTGATTTTTGCAGCTTTTGCGCGCGAATATATTCAGCGAGAGGGGAGCCGGTATGTTCTTTGAAGATCCGCTGGAGATGCCATTTCGAATAGCCGGCTCGCCTGGAGACGGTTTCAATGTCCAGGCGGCTATCAAGGTTGTTGTCGATCCAGTCGAGCAAATCGTGAATGAATGCACCCGTGTTCATCTTGCTTCCCCCTACGCCACGCATTAAAAGCATCTTTGTTTGTTGCACTTAAAGGTGGCCCGTTTTGATATTAATTGCAAGTTTTATTGTTACATTTAAATCCCTTCTCAAAACCCGTGATTTACCTTCGCGGCAAATAGCACATAAAGTGCAACAATTATTCTTGCACTTAATTAAGCGCCTTCCTACAATCGCCGCGATAGTGTATTCGAAACTGTTACAGTTTTGTGGCGATGAACGACACAAATGGCCTTAAGCCAGACCGGACAAAGGAAGTGGCGCGGCGCCTCCCGCTGCGTCTTGCCCGGCGGCTACAATAACCGGAATAAAAATAATGAGCCTGCAAAAAACCTGGGGTTACTTTCATCTGAGCGCGACGGGGGTGGTTTTACTCTCCGCGCTTCTCGTCGGGTGCGATGACAGCGTCGCGCAAAATGCCGCACCGCAAGCGCCCGTCGTCAGCGCAGCTGACGTGGTGGTGAAATCCATTAGCCAGTGGGACAGCTTTAACGGTCGCATTGAAGCGGTGGAAAGCGTTCAGCTGCGCCCACGCGTCTCCGGCTACATTGATAAAGTGAATTACACCGACGGTCAGGAGGTGAAAAAGGGCGAGGTGCTGTTCACGATTGATGACCGAACCTATCGCGCGGCGCTGGAACAGGCGCAGGCGAACCTGGCGAGAGCCAAAACGCAGGCCAGCCTGGCGCGAAGCGAGGCTAACCGTACCGATAAATTAGTCAATACCAACGTGGTATCCCGTGAAGAGTGGGAGCAGCGCCGTTCCGCCGCTACCCAGGCGCAGGCCGATATTCGCGCGGCGCAGGCGGCGGTTGATGCCGCGCAGCTCAACCTCGACTTCACCAAAGTGACCGCGCCTATCGACGGTCGCGCCAGCCGGGCGCTGATCACCAGCGGTAACCTGGTGACTGCGGGTGACAGCGCCAGCGTGCTCACCACCCTGGTCTCACAGAAGACGGTTTACGTCTACTTCGACGTGGACGAGTCCACCTATCTTCACTATCAGAACCTGGCCCGCAGCGGGCAGGGGGCGTCCAGTCACCACACGGCGCTGCCGGTGGAGATTGGTCTGACGGGTGAGGAGGGCTATCCCCATCAGGGCAAAGTGGATTTCCTGGATAACCAGCTCACGCCGAGTACCGGTACAATCCGCATGCGCGCGCTGCTGGATAACTCACAGCGTCAGTTCACGCCGGGACTCTTCGCACGCGTGCGCCTGCCGGGCAGTGCGGAATTTAAAGCCACGCTTGTTGACGATAAGGCGGTGCTGACCGATCAGGATCGTAAGTATGTTTATGTCGTTGATAAAGACGGGAAAGCGCAGCGCCGCGATATTACGCCGGGGCGTCTGGCCGACGGTTTACGTATTGTACAGCAGGGGCTGAATCCCGGGGATAAAGTCATCGTCGATGGTTTACAAAAAGTGTTTATGCCGGGTATGCCGGTTAACGCGAAAACCGTTGCCATGACCGCCAGCGCCGCCCTCAACTGATCCCTTACCTGAGAATCCAATCCATGGACTTTTCCCGTTTTTTCATCGACAGGCCGATTTTTGCCGCCGTACTGTCGATTCTGATTTTTATCACAGGATTAATCGCCATCCCGCTGCTGCCGGTGAGCGAATATCCTGATGTCGTGCCGCCAAGCGTGCAGGTGCGCGCCGAGTACCCGGGCGCCAACCCGAAAGTGATTGCCGAAACCGTGGCGACGCCGCTGGAAGAGGCGATCAACGGCGTTGAAAACATGATGTACATGAAATCCGTCGCGGGCTCCGATGGCGTGCTGGTGACTACCGTCACCTTCCGTCCGGGTACCGACCCGGATCAGGCGCAGGTACAGGTGCAAAACCGCGTCGCACAGGCCGAGGCGCGTCTGCCGGAAGACGTTCGGCGTCTGGGCATTACGACTCAGAAACAGTCGCCAACGCTGACGCTGGTGGTGCATCTCTTTTCGCCTGGCGGTAAGTACGATTCACTGTATATGCGTAACTACGCCACGCTGAAGGTGAAGGACGAGCTGGCGCGTCTGCCCGGCGTGGGTCAGATCCAGATTTTCGGCTCGGGTGAATACGCGATGCGCGTCTGGCTGGATCCAAACAAGGTGGCGGCGCGCGGACTGACGGCCTCGGACGTGGTGACGGCGATGCAGGAGCAAAACGTACAGGTATCCGCCGGGCAGCTTGGCGCCGAGCCGCTGCCGAAAGAGAGCGATTTCCTGATCTCCATTAACGCCCAGGGCCGTCTGCATACCGAAGAAGAGTTTGGCAATATTGTCCTGAAAACAACGCAGGACGGTACGGTCGTCCGCCTGCGCGACGTGGCGCGTATCGAGATGGGTTCCGGCAGCTATGCGCTGCGCTCCCAGCTGAACAATAAAGACGCGGTCGGGATTGGTATCTTCCAGTCGCCGGGGGCAAACGCCATCGATCTGTCTAACGCGGTGCGCGCCAAAATGGACGAACTGTCCACCCGTTTCCCGGACGATATGAAGTGGGCGGCACCTTACGACCCAACGGTATTTGTGCGCGATTCGATCCGTGCGGTTGTACAAACGCTGCTGGAAGCGGTGGTGCTGGTCGTGCTGGTGGTGATCCTGTTCCTGCAAACCTGGCGCGCGTCGATCATCCCGCTGATCGCGGTGCCGGTATCGGTGGTGGGTACCTTCAGCATTCTTTACCTGCTGGGCTTCTCGCTGAATACCCTGAGCCTGTTCGGGCTGGTGCTGGCCATCGGTATCGTGGTGGATGATGCCATCGTGGTGGTGGAGAACGTCGAGCGAAATATCGAAGAGGGGCTCGCCCCGCTTGCGGCGGCGCATCAGGCGATGCGTGAAGTGTCCGGGCCGATTATCGCCATTGCGCTGGTGCTGTGTGCAGTGTTTGTGCCGATGGCGTTCCTCTCTGGCGTGACCGGCCAGTTCTACAAACAGTTTGCGGTAACGATAGCTATTTCCACGGTGATCTCCGCGATCAACTCGCTGACGCTTTCTCCGGCGCTGGCCGCGCTGCTGTTGAAGCCGCATGGTGCCCCGAAAGATTTCCCGACCCGGCTTATCGATCGTCTGTTCGGCTGGATTTTCCGTCCGTTTAACCGCTTTTTCCATCGCAGCTCGACCGGCTATCAGGGAATGGTAGGTAAAACGCTTGGCCGACGCGGTGCAGTGTTTGCGGTTTATTTGCTGCTGCTTTGTGCCGCGGGTGTGATGTTTAAAGTCGTACCCGGCGGGTTTATTCCGACGCAGGATAAGCTGTACCTGATCGGCGGCGTGAAAATGCCGGAAGGCTCGTCGCTGGCGCGCACCGATGCGGTGATCCGCAAAATGAGCGAAATCGGGATGAATACCGAAGGCGTGGATTATGCGGTCGCGTTTCCTGGCCTGAACGCGCTCCAGTTCACCAATACGCCGAACACCGGGACGGTCTTCTTTGGCCTGAAGCCGTTCGACCAGCGTAAACATACTGCGGCGGAAATTAACGCGGAGATCAATGCGAAAATCGCGCAAATCCAGCAGGGCTTTGGCTTCTCGATTCTGCCGCCGCCGATTTTAGGGCTGGGTCAAGGGTCCGGTTATTCGCTGTACATTCAGGACCGTGCTGGTCTGGGCTATGGCGCGCTGCAAAGCGCGGTGAACACCATGTCCGGGGCGATTATGCAGACGCCGGGGATGCATTTCCCCATCTCAACCTACCAGGCTAACGTTCCGCAGCTGGATGTGCAGGTTGACCGTGATAAAGCGAAAGCGCAGGGCGTATCGCTTACCGATCTTTTCGGCACGCTGCAAACCTATCTGGGCTCGTCATATGTAAACGACTTTAACCAGTTTGGACGGACCTGGCGCGTAATGGCACAGGCCGACGGGCAGTTCCGCGACAGCGTGGAAGATATCGCGAATTTACGCACACGCAATGACCAGGGCGAAATGGTGCCGATTGGCAGTATGGTGAAAATCACGACCACCTACGGGCCGGACCCGGTGATCCGCTATAATGGTTACCCGGCGGCGGATCTTATTGGTGATGCTGACCCGCGCGTGCTCTCTTCCGCGCAGGCGATGACGCAGCTGGACGCCATGTCTAAGCAGATCCTGCCGAACGGGATGAATATTGAATGGACGGACCTGAGTTTCCAGCAGGCCACCCAGGGCAATACGGCGCTGATCGTCTTCCCGGTCGCGGTGCTGCTGGCGTTCCTGGTGCTGGCGGCGCTGTATGAAAGCTGGACGCTGCCGCTGGCGGTGATCCTTATCGTGCCGATGACGATGCTCTCCGCGCTGTTCGGCGTCTGGCTGACCGGGGGCGATAACAACGTCTTCGTGCAGGTGGGGCTGGTCGTGCTGATGGGGCTGGCCTGTAAAAACGCGATACTTATCGTGGAGTTTGCCCGCGAGCTGGAAATTCAGGGCAAAAGCATCATGGAGGCTGCGCTGGAGGCGTGCCGCCTGCGTTTACGCCCGATTGTAATGACCTCTATCGCCTTTATTGCCGGGACCATTCCACTGATCCTTGGTCACGGGGCAGGGGCAGAAGTCCGCGGCGTCACCGGGATCACCGTCTTCTCCGGGATGCTGGGCGTGACGCTGTTTGGTCTGTTCCTGACGCCGGTCTTTTACGTGACGCTGCGTAAGTTCGTGACGCGCGGCAAAGCGGAAAGAGAGGTGTTGCCTGCGTAGGACGTAGCAGATAACAAAAAGCCGCCTTCACTGTGAAGGCGGCTTTTTTTTCGCAATCCGTCAGGATTAAGGCGCTTTTTTATGCTGCGTACAGAGTTCCGGCACCGGATCGCACCCGCTGGTATCGGCTTTTTTCACCTCTTCCAGCGCGCTGGCGACGGTATGGCGCGCTAAAACCGCTAACGAAGCCTGCTCCGCTTCATCAGCGATTGATTTGAAGTACCAGCAGGCGTTGGCGCTGACCACACAGCGGGCCGGGACGTCAGGACGGGACGCCCACAGCTTTTTATCTTCAGTGACGGAAAGGTAGATATCACGCAGGGTGATCTCTTCAGCCGGGCGGCCAAGGTGAATAGAGCCGTTGCGGCCAAGCGTGGAGACGATGATGCCGTCCCGGGCGAGAGGAACCATTAATTTGCGGATAAAGCTCGGATTCGCTTCCAGGCCGTAAGCCAGGATTGCACTCGTCGAACGTTCACCCGATTGCTCCGCCATCGCTACGCTGAGAACCATCTGCAAAGCTGTCGGGAAGCGGTAATCTAACATTTTTCTGTCCTGGGTTGCGGTGAATCTTGTTCTTTTTGGCACCGCAGAGGTGAATAATCAGTGAGTAACAATATAACAAATACGGTAATTTTATTGAAGCAATCTGCGGCATACGTGAAGTAACGCTGCGCTGACACATGTCAGGACGTGTAGCGCCGGGTTTACGTTCATGCGAACGACGGATTCGGGAAATCAACGGTCACCATAAGACCACCTTCGGCTGACGTACTCAGATTGACCCTGCCGTTGTGTTGCTGCGTAACGGCTTTGACGATGGCAAGCCCCAGTCCACTCCCGCTTTGGGTCTGATTAGGATCGCGGAAAAATCTGTCGAACACGCGCTCCCGCAGTTCAACCGGGATACCGGGGCCGGCGTCTGAGACGCGCAGCTGAGCGGACTTATCACGCGATTGCAGTTGTACCTCAATGCGTCCACCCTCAGGGCTGTACTTCACGGCATTCTCAATTAAATTGTCGATCAGCGACACCAGACGTTCCCGAATGCCTGCGACATGGATTTCATCGTCACCGAAGAATTCAAACTCAATCCCGCGTGCCGATGCCAGCGGCTCCAGTGCGGCCATTCGCTCCTGAATAAGCGTTGTCAGCGGCACAGGCTCCATTACCGTGTCGATGTGCGCTTCGCTGTGCTTCATCAGCAGAAGCTGATTGACGAGACGAGCAGCACGGCTATTGCTGCGAACAATGCCTGCAAGCAGCTCCTGCTGGCTTTCGCTGATGACCGAGGACTGCAGCGCCTCGACGTTGATTCGCATCGCGGCCAGCGGCGTACGCAGCTCGTGCGCGGCATCGGCAATAAACACCCTTTCCCTTTCGGCGCTTTCCCGCACCCTGGCGAGAAAGTCATTAATCGCGTCCACCGTCTGGCGCAGCTCCCTGTGCCTGGGAACGGCTTTTAAGGGAGAGAGATCGTCTGGCGTGCGCAATGAAATTTCATTCACTACCCTGTTCCAGGGGCGCATCGCGATGCGGATTGACAGCCACGCGGGAAACAGAAGAAAAGGGATGCATACCAGCAGCGGCATGACGTAATAGCCGCGCGAGTTCAGGTAGATAAAGAAATTCCAGCTGCCAGCCGGGGTGAAAAGGGTGACTTCAACGTCGGAGCGCGCGGATTTGAGCGTGCGGCTCGTCCAGGTGTGGTCTCCGGTCCGGACGCGCTGCATTTCCCCCAGGAGGCTATTTTTCACCTCCGTTGGCGCGCCACGCGAAGAAAAAATAATCTCATTATGCTTGCGAACGATCAGGTTGATAGCGAGTTCCGGATCTTCACCGCCGCCATACCCCTCCCGCAGCGCCTTGCTGAACGCGGCCAGCACCTCATTACGCGCCTGCGGCCTATCCTCCATGCTCTCAACCAGGGAAAAGAGGGTTTCGTAAGTCTCACTGCCCGTGAGTATTGGAGGGCTGCGCAGGTCCTCCAGCAAAATGAAGGTTAAAAAGAAACACCAGAGCAACGTAAGCAGCAGCATCTGGGCGACCAGCATTCGCCTGACCAGCGTAGGGAGCCTGAGGCGGTACCAAAAATTACGCATCAACCTGCCGCCTTCTGAACCGGTACGGTATCAATGACGTACCCTACGCCCCGCACCGTTCGCACAAAGCCATCGCCAATTTTTCGCCGCAGGTTACCCATATGCACGTCGAGCGCGTTGCTGAGATTTTCTTTCGTGCCGAATATCCTCTCTTCCAGATACCGCCGCGTAAGCACGCGATCGGCGCGCAGCATTAACGTTTCAAGCAGCGCATATTCGCTTGCCGTCAGCTCAACGTGGCGTGCGCTCACCGTTACGCGACGCGTCGGAATATGAAGCGACAAACCGCGAATTTCTATTGCCTCATTTTCAAAACCGTAACTGCGTCGCGCAAGGGCTCTCACGCGTGCCAGCAGCTCGGCGAGAACAAAAGGTTTGACCAGATAATCGTCCGCGCCCGCGTCCAGCCCGCACAGGCGGTCCTGCAGCGTGCCTCGCGCCGTTAGGATAATGACGGGCATCCCCCGGAGTTGCTGACGCAGGCGCGTCATCAGGCTCATGCCATCGCCATCGGGCAGCCCCAGGTCGAGCAGGATAAGCTCCGGCACGCAGAGCTCAAGCTGATGCAGCGCATCCTCTTTCCGGCGTACCCATATGACATCAAATCCTTGATCTGCAAGGGCGAAACGTACGCCGTTGCCGAGATCCAGGTCGTCTTCAATTAGTAGAATTTTCACATTGGTAACTGTATCAACAGTGCATGAAGAACAACTGAAGAAAAAACGGTAACAGGAATTCTACAGGGTTTACAGAACCTTCACGTGCTTCAGCATTTCTTCATTTACGGCTCATAAGAACCTTAGGGTGAGTATTCAGAATGGGCGCTCTGGCGTTTAACACCGCTTGTATCGCAATTATCTGAATCCAAAGGGCTTCTTTAATGAGAAACATCACACTGCGTCATAGTTTCCCCCGTTCACGCATCGGTCGCAGCATGAAAAGCATCTTGCCGGGGGCCGTCCTGGCGTTACTGGCCACCCCGGCACTGGCGACAGAGCAGCCTCAGGGCAACGTGTTAACCCTGGGAGGCGGCGTGGATGTTTCTCCACGCTATTCCGGTTCGGACAAGAGCCGGGTCTCTGCGGCTCAGGTGGTTGATTACGCGATGGCCAATGGTTTTTTTGTCAGCACCACGCGGGGGATCGGCTACGGCAACAGCTTTGGTAAGCTGGACTACAACGCAGCGCTGAGCTATCGCGCAGGACGTAAGGATCGCGACGTAAGCAGCGATTCGATCGCCTCCGGCAGCGACGACCTGCGAGGAATGGGTGACATTAAAGGCTCAGCTATCGTTGTGCCAGGGCTGGGGTACAGGGTGACTGACTGGCTGACCGTGCAGTTGCAGGCAGAGGTCCCGGTTTCTGAGAGAGACAATGGTGAAGCTGTGCATTTCGGTATTGCCAGCCCGCTCTATACATCTCCGAAAAATGCGTTAACGCTGGCGCTGACCGGTAGCTGGGGATCCAGTAAGTATGTGCAAACCTACTACGGGGTGAATGCCGCCCAGTCGGCCGCATCGGGTTTTGCCCGACACGATGCCGGATCGGGAATATATGCGTATTCGCTGAATCTGGACTGGACCCATAAGCTTACCTCCCGCTGGAGCCTGCTTGCCGCAGCTGGCGTTACGCAGCTGACGGGGGAGGCTGGCGATAGCCCCATTGTTCAGCGAAAAACGTCTCCTGTGGGAAGTTTGAAGGTGACGTATAGCTTCTGATGGTTCAGTGAGGGCGAAGGCGCGTTTGTGACAAAACCGCACATAACCCCGTTACAGGAGCCGGAAGTACATAAAGCCCGTAGGATGGCGTGGCCCGAAGTCGGACCGTTCATCATGCGGGCTTTTTTTATCACTGTTGACCCGATAACGCCTGTTCAATCGTACGGGTAACAACGTCCGGCTGGCTGACCATCGATACATGGCTTGCCGCAACCTCCGTGGTGTTGGCGTTGATTTTCTTCGCCATTGCGCGCTCAAGCTCAGGATTGATCATCCGTTCATGTTTGCTGACCACATACCAGCTCGGTTTGTCATGCCAGGCGGCATGCGCGACTTTCTCCCCAAACGCATTGGCCTTAATGGGGCTCTGCGTCGCGGCAATCACGCTGCGCTCAACGTCCTTCACGTCAGGGGCAAAATTCTCGCTGACCGCTTTTGTCGGCAGATATAAATACCCCTCTGCCGTTTTAGCGAGGCTGGCGCTCCCTGGCGGATCAGGGAAGCTATTTGCCAGTTCTGCCGTCGACTGGCCGGAATCCGGCGCAAAAGCGGCAACGTAAACCAGTGACGTCAGCGGGCATTGTTTCCCGCCTCGCTGATTACCGTCCCGCCCCAGGAGTGACCGACCAGCACCACATCCCCATGAGCCCGGGCAATAGCACGCTGCGTGGCGGCGACATCATCTTTCAGAGACGTGAGCGGAAGTTGTACCTCAATGACCTCGGTATGGTGTTTTTGCAGCCGGGTGATCACCTTATTCCAGCTGCTCCCGTCGGCAAACGCCCCGTGCACCAGCACCACGCTGGCTTTCGTCTCTGCCAGCGCGCTGGTGGAAACCGCCAGCAGCGCCGCTGTTAATACAGACAATGCTTTCATAACAGGCTCCTTAAAAGTGATGAACCGCCGCGTGGGGCGGTACGGTGAATTCAACGGTTTTATGGTCGATGGGCTTATGCGTCGGGTCGGCAACGATGATGGTTACCTTGTGTTTCCCGGCGGGCAGCCCGACCAGGATCACCGGCTCGCCGCTGGTTTCAGCCCAGTGCCAGGGCGCGTCATCCACCACTACGTGAATATGGCCGATACGCGGAGTGACTTTCAGCGCGTCGGGTCCAAATACAGGTTCAATGCGCAGGTTTTCGACGCGGTACTGAATAAAGACCGCACCTTTACTCAGCGCTCCCGCCAGCGGTGGGTCGACGATCAGTTTTGCTGGCGGCTGGGGTTTTTCCTGCGGCGCTACGGCGGCCGGGCCATTAACATCAGCGGCGCTCAGGCCATCCAACGGTGCGGCCAGTGCGCCAGCAAAGGACGTCAGCGCAAATACAGGAAGCAGGAAATATCGACGAATCATCTGTGGCTCTCCTCATCAGTTTATTATGGCGAGGGACACAGAAGACCATTTTTATGTATCGGGGATGTTTGCTTTTGCGGGCGTTTTGTACCGGTTTGTCAGCGTAGCGCTCGGGATACAGTGCGATACAGTTTGTCTGCCTGGAGCGAACACGCTTTAGCGCTCGGGCGAATCCACTACAAGACCTGATTGCTGCGACTGAATTTTGTCCTGATGGTGATACCAGGCGCCAATGGAGGAATAAACAAAGCGGCCAAAGAAAAACAGGAAACTGATGAGCAGTATGATGCGGGTCATCCGGGTGTTAAATCGATGTCGTTTTCGCATACGCGTAGCCTGACTCACTTTCTTTTCCTGAGTATACCCTTTTGGGCGATACGGCTATTAAGGCACAGCCGCAAGTCGGGGTCAATTCAGCGAAATGTAAAATACCGTCAATGCTTACATTAATTTATGTTATTAAAAACAACGCTTTTATTTATCGCATTGATAATTACAGGAAAAATATTCAAATAAAACGTAAGAAATGTTTATTCAGATAAATTAATTTGATTTAGGTCAACGGCATCTCGTCGTTGATATTTAAAATCCCACCTCCACTGTGCTTGCCAGGAATTTTCCGGGCATCGTGTACGTCAGGTTGGATGCCTGTCTTCATTTACCCTCTGGAGCGCAAGGGTTGTAAACGAGCATCTATGAATATTCACCACATCCTGAAGCAAAATAAAGACCGCTGGTGGGCACTTCCTCTTATATTACCCGTCGTGTTACTCCCGGTGCTTAGTGTGGCTAATACCTTAACGCAGCTGGGCGACGGTATCGTTGCGCTCTATTATCTCCCGCTCTCCTTTCTGCTGACGCTGATGTTGTTCTTTGGCCTGGAAGCCCTTCCCGGAGTGGTGGTGTCGCTGTTTTTACGTTATTACCCGTCCGTTGGGTTGTTTGAAACCGTGACCGGCATTTTGCATTTTATTGTCCCCCTGGTGCTCAGCTGGGGCGGTTACCGCGTGTTTGCGCCCCGACGCAATATGACCGCTTACGGTGACATACGCCTGATGGGGCAACGTATCTTCTGGCAGGTGTTTTGCCCGGCAACGCTTTTTCTGGTGCTATTTCAGTTTGCGGTTTATCTCGGGGTCTATGAGAGCCGCCAGAGCCTTGCAGGATTGAATCCCCTCAATATTCGGACCCTTATTAACTATCAGGGGCTGCTGGTGAGCGGGCTGACGGGTGTGCCGCTAAGCTACCTGCTGATCCGCCTGATACGTCATCCGCGCTATATCAAGGGACTGATGTCCCAGCTCCGCACGCAAATAGACAAAAAGGTTACGGCCGTTGAGTTTGTGGTGTGGTTTTTAGCTCTTGGTGGGTTGCTGGCCATGCTGCTGCTGCCCATGAATGAAAACAGTTCCATTTTCAGCACCAACTACACTTTGTCACTGCTGATGCCCGTGATGCTCTGGGGGGCGATGCGCTTTGGCTACAAGCTGATGTCAATCATCTGGACGCCGGTCCTGCTGGTGTCGATTCACTTTTTTTATCACTACATTCCGGTGCAGGGGGGTTATGGCATTCAGCTGGCGATCACCTCATCCAGCTATCTGGTCTTTTCCTTCGTTGTGACGTACATGTCGATGCTGGCGACACGCCAGCGGACCATCAATATTCGCTCCCGCAGTCAGGCTTTTCTCGATCCGGTGGTGCATATGCCCAACCTGCGGGCGCTGTCGCGAGAGCTGGCCAGTAACCCCTGGTCGGCGCTCTGTTTACTGCGCGTGCCCGAGCTGGAAGTGCTGGGGCGTAATTACGGCGTACTGCTACGGATCCAGTATAAGCAGCAGCTGGCGCAATGGATAAATGGCACCCTTCAGCCAAAAGAGCAAGTCTATCACCTCACCGGATATGACATGGCGGTGCGACTGGAGGCGGAGTCGCATCAACAGCGCATTGAGACGCTGGACGAGCATATTAAGCAATTTGTTTTTATCTGGGATGGTATGCCGGTGCAGCCTCAGGTTGGCGTGAGCTACTGCTATGTACGCTCACCCGTCAATCACCTCTATCTGGTGCTGGGGGAACTGGGCATCGTGGCTGACCTCTCCCTCTCAACGAATCACCCGGAAAATCTTCAGCAGCGCGGGGCTGTTCACTTGCAGCGTAGCCTGAAAGATAAGGTGGCGATGATGAGCCGTTTGCAGACAGCGCTGGAGCAGAACGCTTTTAGCCTGTTAGTTCAGCCCGTTCGCGGCCTGCGCGGCGATCATTACCACGAAGTGCTGCTGCGAATGCGTGATGATAACGGGGCGCTGATCTTTCCCGAGCAGTTCCTGCCCATAGCACAGGAGTTTGGTTTATCGTCGCGTGTCGATTTATGG
This sequence comes from Enterobacter sp. DSM 30060, assembly GCF_013375955.1. Classification (NCBI taxonomy): domain Bacteria; kingdom Pseudomonadati; phylum Pseudomonadota; class Gammaproteobacteria; order Enterobacterales; family Enterobacteriaceae; genus Enterobacter; species Enterobacter sp. DSM 30060. The sequence continues at coordinate 361,331 of NZ_CP056118.1, read as the reverse complement.
GTACTGGAGCGTACGTTGAGTTTCCTGGCACAGCACCGCCAGCGTTTGCCGGGCCAGCGCTTTGCCATCAACCTCGCACCTTCTACCGTCTACCGGGCGCAGTTCCCGCTTGAAGTGAGCCGCCTGTTAGCCAGATATGCCGTTGAAGCATGGCAGCTGATCTTTGAAGTGACCGAAAGTAGCGCCTTTGGTCATGCGGATCTGGCGGCATCCACCCTCAGGCAATTGCAAAAAATGGGAATACGGATCGCCATTGATGATTTTGGCACCGGCTACGCCAGCTATGCGCGGTTAAAAAGCGTGGACGCCGACATTCTCAAAATCGACGGCGGCTTTATTCGCAATATTGTCAGCAACAGCCTGGATTACCAGATCGTGGCATCCATTTGCCATCTGGCCCGGATGAAGAAAATGCTGGTGGTGGCGGAATGTGTGGAAACAGAAGAGATACGTAGCGCGGTGCACGCGCTAGGTATCGATTATGTGCAGGGCTACTTGATTGGGTTGCCAGTTGAGCTTGATACGTTGCTCGAAACACAGCCTTCTCAGGAGAGCGCCTTAGCCGTTACGCTGCCGCCTCAGAACTCTCTTCTTCAATCTTCAACAGCCAGCCGGTGACCGCTTCCCAGTACTGCTGCTCTTTTTCCAGATCCAGCAGCACCAGCGCGTTCTGGCTAAACCAGTCGTGCGGGAAGCTCAGCGTCCAGTGATAGTCATCCGTTTTAAGCTTCAACGTCGGCGGCGTGGTGGTCGCCTGTCGCTGATTATTGAGCAGCACGCCCAGGCGCAGAAGCTGAATGAGTGGCAGGAACTGCTTTTTCTTAAATAGCGTAAAGCGCGGCAGATCGTCGAGCTTGATGGCTTTGCGGTGATAGCGCACCAGCGTCGCCATCATGGTTTGCTGCTCCTGGTTGAAGCCAGGCAGATCGCTATTTTGCAGAATATAGGCTGAATGGCGATGCATTCCGCTGTGGTTAATGTTCAGCCCCACCTCATGCAGCATCGCGGCCCATTTTAACAGCGCGGCCAGCTGCGGATGCGCCAGCTTTGGATTCTGCTCCTCCCACTGCTCGTACATCTGAACCGTGGTTTCCAGCACCCGTTTCGCCTGTTCGCGGTCGATATTGTACTGGTTGGCAAGGCTCTGCGCGGTGCGGCTGCGAATATCCTGATGACGGAAACGGCCTTCCATCTCATACAGCACACCTTCGCGCAGGGCGCCGTCAGAGAGGCGCAGCTCTTTGATCGCCAGCGCGTCAAACACGCCGCAGAGGATCGCCAGCCCCGGTACGAACACCGCTTTACGCTCGTCGGACAAGCCCGGCAGACTCAGGGCGTCGAAGCTCTTGTGCTTAAGCACCTCTTCGGTGAGTTTCACCAGGCGCTCAGGCGTAATAAACCCGTCCTTTTCACCCATCGCCAGCAGCACTTCATGGGCCGCTTTAATCGACCCCGATGCGCCCAGCGCCACGTTCCAGCCCTGAATACGATACTGCCAGGCCAGATTTTCCAGTTTTTGCACGGCGGCCATGCGCGCGCGCTGGAAGTTTTCGCGGGTGATGACGCCGCCCGGAAAATACATTTGCGCGAAGCTGACGCAGCCCATACGGCGGCTTTCAACCAGACGCGGCTCGAAATCTTCGCCAATCACCAGTTCGGTTGAGCCTCCGCCGATATCAATCACCAGCTTGCGGCCTTTTTCCGGCTGCGTATGCTCCACGCCCATAAAAATCAGGCGCGCTTCTTCGTTACCAGAGATGATCTCAATCGGGTAGGGGATAACCTTTTCCGCGCGCTTAAGAAATTCCGGCGCGTTCAGCGCCTGGCGTAGCGTATGCGTCCCGACGATGCAGACGCTGGACGGCGAAAAGCCTTGCAGACGTTCTGCGAACAGCGACAGGCAGTTAAGCCCGCGCTCCATTGCCTCTTCGCTCAGCATGTTACGCGCGTCGAGCCCATCGGCCAGATGCACGCGCTGCTTCAGACGACCGATGATCTGCATCGCGCCATCCACCTCGCGGGCGATGACCATATGGAAACTGTTTGAGCCAAGATCGACCGCAGCGAACTCCTGCGGGCGTGGGGTATTATCGTTTATTGGCATAGGTTAATCGGGTTGCTCAAGTGATTTGATGTAATCGTAAATCGCCAGCTGCGACCGCACTTTACGGCGATTGCCGCGCGGTACATAGCGATTACTGAGTTCTTTGTCGATATAACGTGCTTTCACCGTATCGCTGAACAGGATCTCGATAATGTCCAGGATACGCTGCTTCAGGCGAGGATCCAGCAGCGGTGCCGCCACTTCAATACGGTAATCAATGTTACGCGTCATCCAGTCGGCGGACGAGAGGTATACGCGCTTATCACCGGCGTTATCGAAAATATAGACGCGATCGTGTTCAAGATAGCGATCCACAATGCTGATCACGCGGATGTTGTCGCTGATGCCTTCCAGTTCCGGAATGAGCGAGCACATGCCGCGAATGAGCAGATTTACCGGAACGCCGGAGCTGGAGGCCGCATACAGGCGATCCACCAGGCCTTTGTCCACCAGATTGTTGAGCTTCAGCGTGATGCCGGACGACAAGCCGTTCTGCGCATTGGCAATCTCTTTGTCGATCATATCGTACAGCAGGCGCCGTGAGTTCTGCGGTGACACCAGCAGATAATCGAAGCTCACCGGGCGGTACGGGTTCTCAATGAAGTTGAACACCCGACGCACTTCGTTGGTGATGCGGGCATCGGCAGTCAGCAGCGAATAGTCGGTGTAAATACGCGCGGTTTTCTCGTTAAAGTTCCCGGTACCGATATGGGCGTAGCGCACCACATCGTCGCCCTCTTTACGGGAGATCAGGAACAACTTGGCGTGAATTTTCAGCCCCGGCGCGGAGAAGATGACGTGCACGCCCGCTTCCGTCAGTCGGCGTGCCCAGTGGATGTTGGCCTCTTCGTCGAAGCGAGCCTGGAGCTCAACCACCACGGTCACTTTCTTGCCGTTGTGCGCCGCGTGGATCATCGCATCGATGATGCGGGAATCTTTCGCCACGCGATAAATGTTGATTTTAATCGCCAGCACGTTCGGATCGAACGAGGCCTGACGCAGCAATTCCAGCACGTGTTCAAAGGTGTGATACGGATAGTAGAGCAGCACATCCCGCTCGCGGATGGCATCGAACCCGTTGCGGAATTTATCGAACCAGATATGGCGCAGGCGCGGCAGCGGTTTGTTTACCAGATTGGCTTTGCCGACGTTCGGGAAGCCAATGAAATCTTTAAAGTTGTGGTAACGCCCACCGGGGATTATGGAGTCGTAGCGGGAGATGGTCAGCTTATCGCGCAGCATCTCCACCATCGCGTCCGGCATATCTCGCTGATAGACAAAACGCACCGGCTCTGCCGTCAGGCGCTGCTTGAGGCTGGAAGACATCAGCTCCATCAGGCTGGCCTCCATCTCATGCACCAGATCGTACTCGGCGTCACGGGTCATCTTCATCGAGTAGGCGTTGAGCGCGTCGTAATCGAAGAAACCTTTGAAGATATCGTCCAGACAGTAGCGCAGAATGTTATCCAGCAGGATCATCGGCTTACGTCGGCGCGGGGTTTCCGGCGGCAGATTTACAAAGCGCGGGACTTTATCAGACGGTATTTCCAGCAGCGCGTAGTTAATGGTCTCACCACGAATGATTTCTACCGCCAGATAGGTGTAATCATCTTTCAGGAACTGCACCAGATCGGTTTCACGGTTGATCAGAATCGGGGTGATATGCTGGCGCAGATAGTGTTTGAAATAGTGGCGCAGCCAGTTTTGCTGATTCGCGGAGAGCTGGCGTTCGTTGATCAGGAAGATTTGGTTGCGTGCCATTTCCAGCAGCAGCTCGTTATAGAGGCCATCAAATTCCTGATCGGCTTTCATGACGCGAGACTGGATTTTTCCAAGCAGATGCCGCGAGTGGGAGTTTAAGCCCTGTTCTTCGCTGATGATGATTCGGCGTTTTAGTTCGGCGAAGCGAACCTTGTAGAACTCATCCAGATTGTTGGAATAGATGCCTAAAAAACGCATACGCTCAATCAGCGGGTTACTTTTATCGGCCGCTTCCTGAAGTACACGTTCGTTGAATGCTAACCAGCTTAGCTCTTTCTCGATATATAACTTTTCCTGACCCATTACAGCTCACACTCCAGTTCAATCACAGGACGTGGTAAATCCGTCTCGTCCTTATTATGGCGAGCATTTCCACGATATGTCCAACAGTGCCAGAAAAGTATGACAGTTATTTTTTTGTTGGGGATTTTAGGGGGTTGGAGAAGGGAATATCGGGTAATGCAATATGTAGGTCGGGTAAGCGCAGCGCCACCCGACAGAACAAACTACTCTTCAGCCGCATGACCCTGCGGGGGTAACTTCACGCCGTCCAGCCAGGCGGCACCGTCGCGCATCTCAAGACGGCCGTCAACAAACCAGCTTACCACCAGCGGATAAATGGCGTGTTCCTGAGCCTGTACACGTTCCGTCACGTCGTCTTCGTTGTCACCGTCAAAGACCGGTACTTTTGCCTGCAAAATGACCGGACCGCCGTCCAGTTCGTCGGTAACGAAATGCACGGAGGTCCCATGCTCCTCATCGCCGTTCTCCAGCACCTGACGATGGGTATGCAGGCCAGGATATTTCGGCAGAAGAGAAGGGTGAATATTCAGCAAACGTCCGTTGTAATGCGCGACGAAAGCCGGGCTCAGGATACGCATGTAGCCCGCCAGCACCACCACGTCAGGCGCGTAGGCGTCAATCTCCTGCACCAGCTCACGGTCAAAGGCTTCACGCCCGGCGAACTGGCTGGCTTCCAGCGCGTGCGCAGGAATGTTCGCTTCCCGCGCGCGCTCAAGGCCGAACGCATCGGCCTTGTTGCTGAATACTGCCCGAATGGTGCCATTGATTTTCTTCTGTTTGCAGGCGTCTATGATTGCCTGCAAATTGCTTCCGTTGCCGGAAATGAGCACCACGATGTTTTTCATTCAATGACCACACGCTGTTCGGAATCGGAAGCTTTAATCGTACCGATTTTCCACGCGTTTTCACCTTTTTCTGTCAGCAGCTTAACCGCTTTATCCGCTTCGCTGGCGGGCAGGGCGATAACCATACCTACGCCGCAGTTAAAGGTGCGGTACATTTCATGCTCGCTCACGTTGCCTGCGGTTTGCAGCCAGTTGAAGACGGACGGCCACTGCCATGAGGAGGCGTCGATCACCGCCTGGGTATTGTCCGGCAGCACGCGCGGAATGTTTTCCCAGAAGCCGCCGCCGGTAAGGTGAGCGATGGCGTGCACGTCAACGTTCTCAATCAGCTCCAGCACGTTTTTCACGTAGATGCGGGTCGGGGCCAGCAGGTGATCGGCCAGCGGTTTGCCGTCCAGCTCGGTGGTCAGCGGGTCGCAACCGCTCACTTCGAGGATCTTACGCACCAGAGAGTAGCCGTTGGAGTGCGGACCGCTGGAGGCCAGCGCAACCAGCACATCGCCGTCAGCCACTTTGCTGCCGTCGATAATTTCTGATTTTTCTACCACGCCGACGCAGAAGCCTGCGACGTCATAATCTTCACCGTGATACATGCCTGGCATTTCAGCGGTTTCACCGCCGACCAGCGCACAGCCGGATTGCAGACAGCCTTCGGCGATACCGTTAATGACGCTGGCTGCGGTATCCACATCCAGCTTGCCGGTCGCGTAGTAATCCAGGAAGAACAGCGGCTCAGCGCCCTGTACCACCAGGTCGTTGACGCACATCGCCACCAGATCAATACCAATCGTATCGTGACGCTTAAGATCCATCGCCAGGCGCAGTTTTGTACCGACACCATCCGTACCCGAGACCAGCACAGGTTCACGATATTTTTGCGGCAGCGCGCACAGTGCGCCGAATCCACCCAGGCCACCCATCACTTCCGGGCGGCGGGTTTTTTTCACCACACCTTTGATTCGGTCAACCAGCGCATTACCTGCGTCAATATCAACACCGGCATCTTTGTAGCTGAGAGAAGTTTTGTTGGTCACGGCTTAAATCCCCACGCGATTGCATAGCTAGTAAGAAAAATCGGCGCAATTCTAACAGTCCAGGCAAACGTTTGCGAGCCTATTCTCGGCGCGGGGATCTTTTTTTCTGTGCGGACTGTCCAGGGCAACAAACTTGACTCCGTTCACGAAAATGAAACCGGTTTCGGCGATCTGCTTGCAACGGCTATCCCCTTTGCACATCATCAAAATGAAACCGGTTTCTGTAACTGTTTTTGCAGAAAATAACGCAGAATGAGGGAAAGCGAATGTCAGGATTTAAAGCAGGTTTTCTGTGGGGTGGGGCCGTTGCGGCGCACCAGCTTGAAGGCGGCTGGAAAGAGGGCGGCAAGGGCGTGAGCGTTGCCGATGTCATGACGGCAGGCGCCCACGGGGTACCGCGTGAAATCACCAACGGCGTGCTGGAGGGGAAAAATTACCCAAACCACGAAGCCATCGACTTTTACCACAGCTATAAAGAAGACATCAAACTCTTTGCCGAGATGGGGTTCAAATGCTTCCGCACCTCCATTGCCTGGACGCGTATCTTCCCGAAAGGCGACGAGCTGGAGCCGAACGAAGCGGGACTCAAATTCTATGACGATCTTTTCGACGAGTGCCTGAAGCACGGCATCGAGCCGGTGATCACGCTTTCCCACTTCGAGATGCCTTTCCACCTGGTAACGGAATACGGCGGCTGGCGTAACCGTAAGCTGATCGACTTCTTTGTCCGCTTCGCGAAGGTCGTTTTTGAGCGCTATCAGCATAAAGTGAAGTACTGGATGACCTTTAACGAGATCAATAACCAGGCCAACTTTCATGAAGACTTTGCGCCGTTTACCAACTCCGGGCTGAAATATGCGCCGGGAGAAGATCGCGAGCCGGTGATGTTCCAGGCGGCGCACTATGAGCTGGTGGCCAGCGCCCTGGCGGTGAAAGCGGGGCGCAAGATCAACCCATCACTGCACATCGGCTGCATGATTGCCATGTGCCCCATCTATCCGCTGACCTGTGCCCCGGACGACATGATGATGGCGATGAACGCCATGCATCGCCGCTACTGGTTCACCGACGTTCACGTGCGCGGCAAGTATCCGCAGCATCTGCTCAACTACTTTGAACGTCGCGGCTTCGCGCTGGATATCACCGAAGAAGATAAAGTGGCGCTGACGCAGGGCTGCGTGGATTACATCGGGTTCAGCTACTACATGTCGTTCGCCACCAAAGCGACGGCGGATAATCCGACGCTGGATTATGACGAGAGCAAGAGCCTGGTTTCTAACCCGTACGTGCAGAAATCGGACTGGGGCTGGCAGATCGATCCTGTCGGGCTGCGCTACTCTCTGAACTGGTTCTGGGATCACTATCAGCTGCCGCTGTTTATTGTGGAAAACGGCTTTGGCGCGATCGACGTGCAGGAGAGCGACGGCACGGTGAACGACCAGTACCGCATCGACTACCTTTCCGCCCACATCCGCGAGATGAAAAAAGCGGTGGTGGAAGACGGCGTGGATCTGATGGGCTATACCCCGTGGGGCTGTATCGACCTGGTCTCTGCCGGCACTGGCGAGATGAAGAAACGCTACGGTTTTATCTTTGTCGATAAAGATAACGAAGGTAACGGCACGCTGAACCGCAGCAAGAAGAAATCGTTCGACTGGTATAAGCAGGTGATTGCGAGCAACGGCGATAACCTGTAATTGTCGGGTGGCGCTAACGCTTACCCGACCTACACTACACGTAGGCCCGCGTAAGCGCAGCGCCGCCGGGCAAGACCCCGCACCCAAACCGGAGCCCAGCCTCCGGCTTTTTTGTTTTTGATTGATGTACATCAAGCAACATGGGTATGGCGCAATCCGAAAAAAGCGGTATAATCCCGCGATTTTTTTGCGGATGCCACCTCAGAGGAGAAAGAGAATGAAGATTGTGGAAGTGAAACACCCACTCGTTAAACACAAGTTGGGCCTGATGCGTGAGCATGACATCAGCACGAAGCGTTTTCGCGAACTGGCTTCTGAAGTGGGTAGCCTGCTGACCTACGAAGCGACCTCTGATCTGGAAACGGAAAAAGTGACCATCGAAGGCTGGAACGGCCCGGTACAGGTTGAGCAGATCAAAGGTAAAAAAATTACCGTGGTGCCAATCCTGCGTGCGGGTCTGGGCATGATGGAAGGCGTGCTGGAGCACGTCCCAAGCGCGCGTATCAGCGTGGTAGGTATCTACCGTAACGAAGAGACGCTTGAGCCGGTCCCATACTTCCAGAAGCTGGTCTCTAACATTGATGAGCGTATGGCGCTGGTAGTTGACCCGATGCTGGCGACCGGTGGTTCGATGATCGCCACCATTGACCTGCTGAAACAAGCAGGCTGCAGCAGCATCAAAGTGCTGGTGCTGGTCGCGGCGCCGGAAGGTATCGCGGCGCTGGAAAAAGCGCACCCGGACGTTGAACTCTATACCGCGTCTGTCGACCAGGGACTGAACGAGCACGGGTACATCATCCCGGGGCTCGGCGATGCCGGCGATAAGATTTTTGGGACTAAATAATCGAATAACGATAAAGAAGCCGACTTTGATAGTCGGCTTTTTTTTGAATAAAAACCAACAATGACACTCAGAGGAAAACACTATGACGCGCCGTGCTATCGGGGTGAGTGAAAGACCGCCGCTTTTACAGACAATCCCGCTTAGTTTGCAGCACCTGTTCGCCATGTTTGGCGCAACCGTGCTGGTGCCAATCCTGTTTCACATTAACCCGGCTACCGTGCTGCTGTTTAACGGCATCGGTACGCTGCTTTACCTCTTCATCTGTAAAGGCAAAATCCCGGCCTATCTCGGGTCGAGCTTCGCGTTTATCTCCCCGGTACTGCTGTTGCTGCCGCTGGGTTACGAGGTCGCGCTGGGCGGCTTTATCATGTGCGGCGTGCTGTTCTGCCTGGTCTCCTTCATCGTGAAGAAAGCGGGTACCGGCTGGCTGGACGTGATGTTCCCGCCTGCGGCAATGGGGGCAATCGTTGCCGTCATCGGCCTGGAACTGGCGGGTGTCGCGGCGAACATGGCTGGGCTGCTGCCTGCGGACGGTCAGTCACCGGATTCTAAAACCATTATTATTTCGCTGGTGACGCTGGGCGTGACGGTTTTCGGTTCCGTCCTGTTCCGCGGCTTTATGGCGATTATCCCGATACTGATCGGCGTGCTCGTGGGTTACGCACTCTCCTTCGTGATGGGTGTTGTGGATACCACACCGATTGCCGAGGCACACTGGTTCGCGCTGCCGACCTTCTACACCCCACGCTTCGAATGGTTTGCTATCTTCACCATTCTGCCTGCTGCACTGGTGGTGATTGCTGAGCACGTTGGCCACCTGGTGGTCACGGCGAACATCGTGAAGCGTGACCTGATCCGCGACCCGGGCCTGCATCGCTCCATGTTTGCCAACGGTTTCTCCACCATCATCTCCGGTTTCTTCGGCTCCACGCCTAACACCACTTACGGGGAGAACATCGGCGTAATGGCGATCACCCGCGTCTACAGCACCTGGGTTATCGGCGGCGCGGCGATCATCGCTATTCTGCTCTCCTGCGTCGGCAAACTGGCGGCGGCGATCCAGATTATCCCGGTTCCGGTGATGGGCGGCGTTTCCCTGCTGCTTTACGGGGTGATCGGTGCGTCCGGTATTCGCGTGCTGATTGAATCCAAAGTGGATTACAGCAAGGCGCAGAACCTGATCCTGACCTCCGTTATCCTGATCATCGGCGTGAGCGGCGCGAAGGTGCACATCGGCGCGGCAGAGCTGAAGGGTATGGCGCTGGCGACCATCGTCGGCGTGGGCCTGAGCCTGATTTTCAAGCTGATCTCGGTCATTCGTCCGGAAGAAGAAATCCTGGACGCTGACGATAGCGAAAAAGCACCACATTGATCCTTTAACCGGGCGGACGATCCGCCCGGTTCTCTCCTTGCTGGTTCCGTGTTAAACTCCATTCCGATTTTATGTAAGATCTCTGGTTGAGGTATTTCTGAACGGACCGGCACAGCTCTCTTTGCCACTCTATCTCCCTGACGACGAAACTTTCGCGAGTTTCTGGCCGGGTGATAACCCCTCTTTACTGGCTGCACTGCAAAACGTGCTGCGCCAGGAACACAGCGGATACATCTATATCTGGTCACGCGAAGGCGCGGGACGCAGCCACCTGCTGCATGCCGCCTGTGCGGAACTTTCGGCGCGCGGTGACGCGGTAGGCTATGTGCCGCTGGATAAACGCACCTGGTTTGTGCCTGAAGTGCTGGAGGGCATGGAACATCTCTCCCTGGTCTGCATCGATAATATTGAATGCGTGGCGGGAGACGAGCCGTGGGAAATGGCGATCTTTAACCTCTACAACCGCATTCTGGAGTCGGGCAAAACCCGGCTGCTGATCACCGGCGATCGTCCGCCGCGTCAGCTCAATCTGGGGCTGCCGGATCTGGCGTCTCGTCTGGACTGGGGGCAAATCTACAAGCTGCAACCGCTGTCGGATGAAGACAAACTCCAGGCACTTCAGTTGCGCGCCAGACTGCGCGGATTTGAACTGCCGGAAGACGTAGGGCGCTTCCTGCTCAAGCGTCTGGATCGGGAGATGCGCACGCTCTTTGATACGCTCGATCAGCTCGATCGCGCCTCCATCACCGCCCAGCGCAAGCTGACCATTCCGTTTGTGAAAGATATTCTTAAGCTGTAGTTATGCCGGGTGGCGGCTGCGCCTTACCCGGCCTACATATGGCACCCGTAGGCCCGGTAAGCGCAGCGCCACCGGGCTAAAGATCCCCCATCAGGTGCTCAACCAGCAGCGGAATCGGTCTTCCCGACGCCACGCTTCTGCCGTTCTCACGCCACAGCGCCGTCCCGCTGATATCCAGATGTGCCCATGGGATCGCCGGCGGACAGAAGTGATGCAGCAGCCACGCCGCCGAGGCGCTTATCGCCGCATTGTTAGTCGGCGTATTGCACAGATCGGCAATCGCGCTGTCGGTCTGCTTTTTCAGCCGTGCGTCCAGCGGCAGAGACCACACCTCGTCACCGCTCCGTTTACCTGCCTGCGTCAACGCGGCGCGCAGCGGTTCATCCTGGGTCATCAGCCCGCTCAGCTCATACCCCAGCGCTTTCACCACTGCGCCCGTCAAAGTCGCCATATCAATGATGTAGCGGGCCTGCGGGTACCGCTGGCTGGCCCAGGCAATGGCGTCAGCCAGCACCAGCCGGCCCTCGGCATCGGTATTATTGATTTCAACGGTGGTTCCGTTACAGGCTGTTGCCACCGTGCCGGGCTGCATGGCGTCGGGGCCGATGGCGTTTTCCGCCAGCGCCAGCACGCCCATGATGCGCACGGGTAATTTCAGCTCCGCAACGGTCAGCATCAGCCCCAGTATGTTGGCCGCGCCGCACATGTCATATTTCATGGTGTACATGCCCGCGCCTTCCTTCAGCCACAGGCCGCCGGTGTCAAAGGTAATGCCTTTTCCCACGTAGCAGCGCATCGGGCCGTCGTTGGCACCATCATAATGAATAGCCAGCAGACGCGGCGGGCAGGTCGCCCCTTTGCCAACGGCGTGCAGCAGTCCAAGACCCTGCTCAGCAATATCTTTTTCGTTCAGCACCTCGCAGCGCAGGGCAGGGCTGGCGGCACACAGTTTTTGCGCCTCTTCCACCACAAACTGCGGCGTGCAGCGGTCGGATGGCATATCCGCCAGACGTCGCGCCGCGATCATGCCGAGCGCAATGGCCTGCTGCTGGCGGAAGGTCGTCTCCAGCTTCGCCTGCTGTTCCGGCAGGCAGAGGGCAGTGATGCAGGTAAGACGCACCGCTTCGTTCGTCTTCTTCAGCTTCAGGTCACTGAGCCTGTGCGCCTGATTAAAGAGAAAACGCAGCACCTGCGCCAGCACCACATCGTCGATATCCGTCACGTCCAGCACGAGTTCGGCGCTGGCGGGGGCGGTAAGCAGCGGTCGCAGGGCGGTGAGCAACCCTTCGGTCAGGGCGTCATGCCATAGCGCGTCCGGCAACAGAGTAATGCGCGCAAACGGCGCGCAGCCAAAGCGAGCGTCCGCGACGGTGCTCTGCTGGCGCATTTCAGCGACAAGAGCGCTTTCCGGTAACAGGGAACTGTCAGCGCGCGCAATCAAATGGCTGTTCGGCTTCGCGTCTGAAAGCGCGTTGATAAACTGGTAAGTGATCATCATGATTCCTCAATCGGCGCGCGGATCCGTGCGGCATAGGCCTGCATCCACTCCTCATCTACCGCGTGATAGTGCGTTTTCTCCCGCAGGCGTTCAGTACGAAAAACGGTGAGGGGCTGGCGAGCCGTCGCCACCACGAACGAGAAGGTTTTTATGTTAGTCGCGGCGCCAAATTCGCCCTGGTTGTTCATGCACACCACGGAGAGATCGCCCGCGCGACCGAAGCGCGACATCAGCTTGTCTTCCAGTTCGAATACGACTGAATCCGCCGCCTGCTGCGGCGTCATCCCTTGCGCCATCCGGCGAACGATTTCGTAGCTGGTACAGCCCTTCATCAGGTCTTCACCGACGCCTGTGGCGGTGGCCGCGCCGGTTTCGCTGTCGCAGTAAAAGCCGGAGCCGATGATGGGTGAGTCACCGAGGCGACCACGTTTTTTCATAAACAGGCCACTGGTGGAGGTGGCGACGCTCATCGAACCCTGTTTATCAAGGCCAATGATGCCGACGGTGTCATGTCCGTCGTAGGGGCTTAACCCCTTATCCAGCGTTTCGCGGCAGCGCTTGCGGTAGTGCTGCATGGCGCGATCCGTGAGCATAGTTTTGTCGGCAAAGCCCTGGCTCAGCGCCCATTCGCGCGCGCCCTGGCCGACCAGCAGGCTGTTATAGCGTTGACGGCTGAGCGCGTGCGCCACGCGCACCGGGTTGGCGATATCCACCAGATTCCCCACGGCGCCGAACGCCAGCGTGTCGCCGTCCATATAGGCCGCGTCCAGCTCCACCTCGCCGTTGTCGGTCGGCAGGCCACCGTAGCCGACGGATTTATACAGCGGAAAGTCTTCCACGGCAGCGACGGCATCGACCACCGCCGAAGCGACCGGTTTTCCCGCCGCCAGGGCAGACGCGGATTCCGTTACCCCTTCAAGTGCCATTCGCCAGGTTGCGATAATTCCCCACATGCTTTACTCCTGTTTTGCAAGGGTGGTGTCGGGTTGCGTAGCGGTAGTCAGCTCCGCGGCGCGGTACTGTTTATCCACGATACGCATGAAAGGCAGGTACAGCATGGCGCCAATCAGCAGGTTGATCAGCTGCATCACGCTGCCGCTCAGGTGCCCGGTGACGATAAAGCCGCTGATAACCGGCGGCAGGGTCCAGGGAATAAACACCCCGGTGGTGACGGCGACCGCGCCAATTTTCATCGCCGTATACTGCACGGTGACCAGCACCAGCGGCACCAGATTAAACGGGATGAGCATGATCGGGTTCATGATCACCGGCAGGCCAAACAGGATCGGTTCGTTGATGTTAAACACCGAGGCACCCGCACCGAGGCGCGCCACCTCTCGCATGTTTTTGCTGCGGGCGAAAATCAGCATCGCTATCACCAGCGACAGCGTGGCGCCCGCGCCGCCCATCCAGATCATGTCAAAAAACTGTTCGGTGATGATGTGCGGCGGCGTCGTTCCCGCCTGGATCGCGGCGATGTTGTCGGTCTGGTTTTCCATCCACAGCGGGCGAATAATGCCGTTGATCATCGAACCGGAGTTAATGCCCACTGACCACAGAATGGTGATACTGAATACGGTCATCAACGCACCGAAATAAGAGGTGCCGTAGTGGCGCACCGGGGTGGCAACCACTTCATAAATAAACTGGTGGATGGTGTGGTAGTGGGTGTTTTCGAAGATGATGCGGATAATAAGCACCAGAATCATCACCAGCAGGGCCGGGATCAGCGCCGCGAACGACTCCTGCACCGCCGGAGGTACGCCGTCCGGCATTTTGATGACCAGCTTTTTGCGCTTCAGCCAGCAGAACAGTTCCGTCCACAGCAGGGAACCGATCATCGCCACAAACAACCCTTTGCTGCCAATCCACTCCACCGGCATCACGGTAATGCCGCCGTTTTCCGCCACTTTGATAAAGGGCGTCAGGATCAGGAAGGCGACCAGCGCCAGGATGCCGCAGGAGATGCGGTCCTCGCCATAGTGCTCAGCCAGGCGGTAGGCCACCAGGAAGCTGATAAACAGCGACATGGTTGAGAATACCGCGTTGAATGGAATCTCTATAATCGCACTCCAGCTCTCACCAAAGGCCTGAGACATAAACTGCTGATAGGCCTGATTCGGGAAGGAGGAGATCACCAGCAGGATGGAGCCGACGATGATAAACGGCATGAATGAAACGTAGGCCCCACGAATGGCCCCAAGATGACGCTGCTGGGCCGTTTTCGCCGCCAGCGGCATCAGTTTTGCTTCAAGAAATCCCAGAACATTGTTCATTGTGAACTCCGTACAAGATTGAGAGGTGTTGTTTATGTTATGTCTGTGGATTATCAGTGAAGCGCGGCGAGTGAAAGGTGAAATCGGTCACAAAGCATTCGCTGTTCTACTATAAATCTCATAAGATTAGTTGCGGAGAGAGACGCGATGGAAATCAAACTGCATGCTAACGCCACCACCACACCGCGTATCCGTCGCTATCTTCAGCAGTCAGATAAAAGCGACAGAGAGCTAGCTGTTGAACTGGGGATCTCGGTCACCACCGTCAGGCGCTGGCGCAACCGCGACCAGGTTTCGGATAACCACACAACGCCAAAAGTGATATACAAAGCATTGAGACAAGAGCAGGCGGCACTGATAAATGCCCTGCGGGATATCACTGGGGCACCGCTGGATGAACTGCTGCTGCTGGTGAATGACGGACTAGGGATCGCCGTTTCCCGCGCGACCCTGAACCGCTACCTCAAACCGGCTTCGGTAAGACAAAAGGGGGCGCCGTTGCAGGGCAAAAAGGCACTGAAGGCCGGTATCATGCCGCAGAAGCTACTTCTGCATCATCAGCCGCTATCGCTGCATATGGACGACGGTGGGGAGCAACACCTGCTCTGGGCGCGTGAACCCGTCAGCGGCTGGTGCTACGCCCGGCTTTATGCCGGTGTCTCGCCGCAGTTGCTGACCCGCTGGACGAACGAGGTGCTGGCTGCCTGTCCGGCTGATATTCAATCTATTGAGACTTTTGGGCTAGAAGTGAACTTGCCGGAGCATAACGTCATCGTAAAAGTGCATTCACAGTATTATCTTGCCCTTCAGGTCACCGTGCCGTTACGTGAGATCATTCCGCGCGTGAATAGTGAACCGGCGGGAGAACTGTTGATCCAGCTGTGTGAATTTTTCAACCGGGGAAAAGCGCAGAAAAAGCTGGGGGAGAGTACGCCGCAGGCGTTTCTGGAAGCGCTGCGGCGTAACGATTAGACGATCCCGAGTACGTCTTCCGGCGGACGGCCGATACGCGCCTTGCCGTTCGCCACGACAATCGGGCGCTCAATCAGCTTAGGATTGTCGACCATCGCCTGAATCAGCCGATCTTCAGTGAGACTGGTATCGTTCAGATTGAGCGATTTATACAGATCTTCTTTCTGACGCATCAGCTCGCGTGCGCTGCCCATGTTCAGCATCTTCAGCAACTGGCGGATCGTCTGCGCGTCCGGGGGCGTCTCCAGATACAACACCACTTCCGGATCGATGTCGTTAGACTTCAGCAGATTCAAAGTCTCGCGACTCTTGGAGCAGCGAGGGTTATGGTAAATTTTTACCGCGTCTGTCATGACTTCTCCTTTATTACATCTTCTCGTACGGCTTAAAGCGTTGTTGCAGGCCACGCAGCTGGTCGATTCGCGCATCGTAGCGGGCCTGTTGCAGGCTGCCGAGCTTCACCTGTGAGCTGGCGCTGCTTAGCAGGGAAATGGCCTGATCGAGGCGCCCCGCCAGCGCCAGACCTTCCGCACGCGCGGCCAGCTCCTGATCGCGATTACCCAGTTGCCCCTGGGCCTGGGCGAGCAGCTCCCAGCCGTTCTGGTCATCTTTATTGTTAAAGGTATAGCGGTTCAGAATGGTCACCGCCTCGCCGGGCTGGCCGCCCTGTAAGTAGGCGTTCGCCAGGTTTAGCTGCAATACCGGATTGTTGCGAATGTCTTTCGCCCCTTTCAGACGGTTGATCGCATCGGTCGCTTTTTTCTGTCCTAAATCGATATCGGTTGCGAGGTCGAGATACCACGGATTGTCAGGCGCCGACGCCAGCAGCGGCTGTAGGGCTTTACGCGCTTCATCGTACTTGCTGGCCTCCATCGCCTGGAGTGCCTGACCATACTGCGCGGCGTTCTTCTCGCGCACGTTGCCTTTCGCCAGCGCGTCCAGCAGATCGCTGGTGAGCTGATTACGTCCGGAGTTGTACATGCCAAGCGTTCTCACTTTGGCCATGTAGAAATCCTGCGAGGACTGCACGACGACCGGACGCATCTGGTTAGCACGGTTACGCGCATCCGAGAGACGACTTTCCGGCAGCGGGTGGGTCAACAGAATTTCAGGCGGGCGCGACGAGTAGCGTGCCTGGTCGAGCAGTTTTTCCAGGAAGCTCGGCATGGCCTGCGGGTCAAAGCCGGAACGCTGTAAAACCTGAATGCCGATGCGGTCTGCTTCCTGCTCGTTCTGCTGGGTAAAGCTGATCATCCCCTGACGCGTTCCCGCCAGCGTCCCGGTAAGCGCCGCCATTCCGGCCTGCGGGCTGGCCATCGCCAGCAGAATAGAGCCCAGCGCGCCCACCCAGGTCAGGGGGGCGTTACGCTTCTGATCTTCCATCGCACGCGCCAGATGGCGCTGGGTGACGTGCGAAATTTCGTGCGCCATGACGGACGCCAGCTGGCTTTCGTTATCGGAATAACGGAACAACGCCGAATGCAGCACCACGTTCCCGCCAAAGAAGGCGAAGGCGTTGATTTCGTCGTTATTGATTAAATAGAAGTGGAAGGGCGTTTTTACCGAGTCTGCGTGCGCCACCAATCGCATCCCCAGACCGTTGATGTACTGCACCAGCAAAGGGTCGTTAATCAGCGGAGCACTGCCGCGCAGCTGGCGTACGTAATAATCACCCATCTGCATCTCCTGCCCGATGGAGAGCGTGCTTCCTGCCGTGGTGCCCATGTCCGGCAATGAATCGGACGAGTCAGCGAAAGCGGGCAACACCTGACCCACCGTCACGGCGGCAATCAGTGTCGCAACCAGTGTTTTTCTCAACTGCCTGAACATAACCACTGTCCTGTATGTTGGATGTGCTAATTTGACCGATGAACCCGCATAACGTTCATCTCCGCTGCTCTGCGAGTGTAGCCGTGTTAAGAGATGAAGAAAATCCCATTCATCAGGGTTTTGCGAAACCTGACAGTGAAACAAAAAGGAAAGTCTTTTTTGTGACAGTTAGATACAATTCACCGTCTCACTCCCGCCATTCGATTCAGGGAAGGGTTGTATGCTCGAAATGTTAATGCAGTGGTATCGGCGTCGGTTTAGCGATCCGGAAGCCATTGCTTTGCTGGTCATTCTGGTTGCCGGATTCGGTATCCTGTTCTTCTTTAGTGGCCTGTTGGCACCGCTTCTGGTGGCGATTGTGCTGGCGTATCTGCTGGAGTGGCCCACCGCGCGTCTGGAACATATCGGCTGTTCCCGACGCTGGGCGACCAGCATTGTTCTGGTGCTGTTTGTCGGCATTCTGCTGCTGATGTCCTTCGTGGTGATGCCCATCGCCTGGCAACAGGGGATCTACCTGATCCGCGACATGCCCGGCATGCTGAATAAACTTTCTGATTTTGCCGCCACGCTGCCGCGCCGCTATCCTGCGCTGATGGACGCCGGGATCATCGATGCGATGGCCGAAAACATGCGCGCCCGCATCATGACCATGGGTGACTCGGTGGTGAAATACTCTCTGGCCTCGCTGGTGGGGTTGCTGACGCTGGCGGTTTACCTTGTTCTCGTGCCGCTAATGGTGTTTTTCCTGGTCAAAGATAAAGAGCAGATGCTGAATGCGGTGCGCCGCGTGCTGCCGCGCAATCGCGGTCTCGCAGGACAGGTCTGGCAGGAGATGAACCAGCAAATCACCAACTACATTCGCGGCAAAGTGCTGGAGATGATTGTGGTGGGCGTGGCGACCTGGATTGGCTTCGTGATTTTCGGGCTGAACTACTCGCTGCTGCTGGCGGTGTTGGTCGGATTCTCGGTTCTGATCCCGTATATCGGCGCGTTTGTGGTGACCATTCCGGTAGTCGGTGTGGCGCTGTTCCAGTTTGGTCTGGGTACGGAGTTCTGGAGCTGTTTCGCCGTATACCTGATTATTCAGGGACTGGACGGGAACCTGCTGGTACCGGTGCTGTTCTCAGAAGCAGTTAACCTGCATCCGCTGGTGATTATCCTGTCAGTGGTGATTTTCGGCGGGCTGTGGGGATTCTGGGGCGTGTTCTTCGCCATTCCGCTGGCGACGCTGATTAAAGCCGTGGTCCACGCGTGGCCGGATGTGCCGGCGGTGGAAGAGAAGTAGATTTAGTGCGGGCTGATGCCCTCACCCCAACCCTCTCCCAAAGGGCTGAGGGATCCCCAGTAATTTTTTTATGCAGAAGCAATAAAGTTGCTTTCTAAATGACTGAGGGCTGTCAGCGATGCCCTGGTCCGGCTGTAAATCGCTGAGGCGTTTGCCTTCCGGCCGGGGCGAGGCGCAGGGATGCGCCGAGAGGGCGGCTTTACAGGGACGTTGCCTCCGCCCGTACCCGATAAGCCGGAAGGAATAAGCCGAGGGCACCGCGAAGCGGCGATTTACCGCCGGGAGCCCGGGTCGCCAGGGTGGTGGCGACTGAGCCACCCTGGCACGTTCACCGGTCATATCGTTACAGAGTAGCAAGGAACATAAAGTGAACGGAATGACCACCACCGCCGTATGTTCCCCTCACCCTAACCCTCTCCCCGGAGGGACGAGGGGATTGCTCAGTGCTCGCATTAATTTGTGGGGAACCCTCAGCCCACGGGGAGAGGGGGCAAACACTAAAAACGGCAACCTGGGTTGCCGTTTTGCTGTTTATCAGGCGCTTTGTTTCAGCCAGTTCAACACCACGTCGTGGTGGTTGCTGGTTTTGAAATCATCAAACACGTGCTCAACTTTACCGTCAGCGTCAATCAGGAAGCTGATGCGGTGAATACCGTCGTACGTTTTGCCCATAAAGGACTTCTCACCCCAGACGCCAAACTGCTCGCAAACCTGGTGGTCTTCATCGGAAAGCAGCGTGAAGTTCAGCAGCTCTTTTTCCGCAAAACGTGACAGCTTCTCTGGTTTATCGGTGCTGATGCCCAGCACTTCCACACCGACCTTTTTCAACTCATCCATGTTGTCGCGTAAACCGCAGGCCTGTACGGTACAGCCCGGGGTCATGGCTTTCGGGTAGAAATAGACCAGAACACGCTGTCCCTGGAAGTCGGTCAAATTTACTTGCTCGCCGTCTTGATCCGGTAAGCTAAATTTCGGTGCGATATCACCGGCTTTCAGTGGGTTCATTACTCAACTCCATCCTGTTCGTGCTGCGAATAATCGACGACGCTTATACTGCCTTGCGCGTGTAATTCTGTACAGAGGGCTTTGAACGCTTGCTCGATATTTGACGCATCCTGCGAGGCAGGGCTGTGGGCGGTAATTTGAATAAACAGCGTCGGGATGGCGTTTTCATCGCCAGGCTGCGTGCGGGAAACCAGTTCGGCAATGTTCATCTGATGGCTGTCAAACAGCGCCGTAAAACGTTCAATCAGATGAGGTGAATCAGGCACTTCAACCTGTACCCAGACTGTGGCAGGCAGAGCCGGACGCGGGCGCGCGGTGGTGCGCTTCATCACAATCAGTAAATCCAGCTCTGCGCCTTTCAGCGGCAGGGTAGATTCGATGAGGGTAATGGCATTCCATGTTCCGGAAAGCAGCATGATGAACGTGAACTCTTCGCCAAGCATAGCCAGCCGGCTGTCTTCGATATTGCAGCCGCAGCTGCTCACGTGGCGAGTGATGGTATTCACGATACCCGGCCTGTCAGCACCCAGCGCAGTGATAACCAGGTAATGTTGTGATGAGGTTGTCAAACCTGTTCTTCCTTTGCGTGGTTAAGTCTTCCTAAGGAAAGCATAAAAAAAACATGCATACAACCGCCTGAGAGCCTCAGGTCGCTTGCTTTTATTACAGTTCCAAACGTAACATTGAGGCTCTTGTTCGCACAGAGGATGGCTCATGTTCACGGGAAGTATTGTCGCGCTTGTTACACCGATGGATGAAAAAGGTAATGTCTGCCGGTCAAGCATGAAGAAGCTCATTGATTACCATGTCGCCAATGGAACCTCGGCGATCGTTTCGGTAGGGACTACCGGTGAATCCGCCACGCTGAGCCACGAAGAGCACGGCGACGTTGTGATGCTGACCCTGGAACTGGCGGACGGGCGTATTCCGGTCATCGCGGGTACGGGCGCAAACGCAACGGCAGAGGCCATTAGCCTGACTCAGCGTTTTAACGACAGCGGCATTGTTGGCTGTCTGACGGTGACCCCTTACTACAACCGCCCAACTCAGGAAGGTTTGTTCCAGCATTTCAAAGCCATCGCTGAACATACTGACTTGCCACAAATTCTGTATAATGTGCCGTCCCGTACCGGTTGCGATATGCTGCCGGAAACCGTTGGCCGTCTCTCGAAAGTAAAAAATATTATCGGGATTAAAGAGGCGACAGGGAACTTAAGCCGCGTTCATCAGATCAAAGAGCTGGTTTCAGACGACTTTATCCTGTTGAGCGGTGATGATGCGACCGCACTGGACTTTATGCAGCTCGGTGGTAACGGCGTTATTTCCGTGACGGCGAACGTGGCGGCGCGTGATATGGCTGACATGTGCAAACTGGCCGCAGCCGGTCACTTTGATGAAGCTCGCGTGATTAATCAGCGTCTGATGCCGTTGCATAATAAATTATTTGTCGAACCCAATCCGATCCCAGTGAAATGGGCATGTAAGGAGTTGGGGCTTGTAGCAACCGACACGCTGCGTCTGCCAATGACACCGATTACCGACCATGGTCGTGAAATTGTCGCTGGCGCGCTGAAGCATGCCGGTTTGCTGTAAAGTTTAGGGAGATTTGATGGCTTATTCAGTACAGAAGTCGCGCCTGGCCAAGGTTGCGGGTGTTTCGCTTGTTATGCTCCTCGCTGCCTGTAGTTCAGACTCGCGCTACAAGCGCCAGGTGAGCGGTGATGAATCCTATCTGGATGCGCCGCCGCTTGCTGAACTTCACGCGCCTGCCGGCATGATCCTGCCGATCCAGAACGGTGATTATAATATTCCGGTTACCAACGGCAGCGGCCTGGTGGGTAAAGCGCTCGATATTCGTCCGCCAGCTCAGCCTCTGGCGCTGGTGAGTGGCGCGCGCACGCAGTTCACCGGTGATACAGCTTCTCTGCTGGTGGAAAGCGCACGCGGTACCACGCTGTGGCCGCAGGTTGTGAGCGTCATTCAGTCGAAAAATTATACGATTGATAAACGCGACGACGCCAGCCAGACCTTAACCACCGACTGGATTGAGTGGAACCGTCTCGATGAAGACCAGCAGTATCGTGGTCGTTATCAAGTCTCCGTTAAGCCGCAGGGTTATCAGCAGGCGGTTACCGTTAAGCTGTTGAATCTTGAGCAGGCAGGTAAACCGGTTGCCGATCCGTCCGCCATGCAGCGCTACAGTACCGAAATGCTGAACGTGATTGCAGCGGGTCTGGATAAGAACGCTGCTGATGCCGCAAACGCCGCGCAGAACCGTAACGGCTCAACGTTTGACGTGCAGAGCGGTGCAGACGATACCGGCCTGCCAATGCTGGTGGTGCGTGCGCCGTTTAACCAGACCTGGCAGCGTCTGCCAGCCACGCTGGAAAAAGTGGGCATGAAGGTGACCGACAGCACCCGTTCAACGGGCAGCATCACAGCGACCTATAAGCCGCTGTCTGAAAGTGCCTGGCAGGAGCTGGGGGCAAGCGATCCACAGCTGCCTTCCGGTGACTACAAAATCCAGGTCGGCGACCTCGATAACCGCAGCAGCCTGCAGTTTATCGATCCGAAAGGACACACGCTGACCCAGGCGCAGAACGATGCGCTGGTCGCTGCCTTCCAGGCCGCATTCAGCAAATAATAGTGAGGGCTGGTTAATCCAGCCCTTTTTATTTTCGTGCCACGCAAACGTGTGCGTGGCATAATATAGCCAGTTTTGAATACAAATCATCACACCAGGAGTAATGAAGATGCAGAAGCAAGCTGAGTTGTATCGTGGCAAAGCGAAAACCGTATACAGCACGGAAAACCCGGATCTGTTGGTGCTCGAATTCCGCAATGATACGTCAGCAGGAGACGGCGCACGCATTGAGCAGTTCGATCGTAAGGGCATGGTGAACAACAAGTTCAACCACTTCATTATGACCAAACTGGCCGAAGCCGGTATCCCGACTCAGATGGAAGCGTTGTTGTCCGATACGGAATGTCTGGTAAAAAAACTGGATATGGTGCCGGTTGAGTGCGTGATCCGTAACCGTGCCGCAGGCTCCCTGGTGAAGCGTCTGGGCATTGAAGAGGGTATCGAACTGAATCCACCGCTGTTCGATCTGTTCCTGAAAAACGACGCCATGCATGACCCGATGGTCAACGAATCCTACTGCGAAACCTTCGGCTGGGTCAGCAAAGAGAACCTGGCGCGCATGCAGGAACTGACCTACAAAGCCAACGACGTGCTGAAAAAGCTGTTTGATGACGCGGGCCTGATCCTGGTCGACTTCAAGCTGGAGTTCGGTCTGTACAAAGGCGAAGTGGTGCTGGGCGACGAGTTCTCTCCTGACGGCAGCCGCCTGTGGGACAAAGAGACGCTGGATAAAATGGACAAAGACCGTTTCCGCCAGAGTCTGGGTGGCGTGGTCGAAGCGTATGAAGCGGTTGCTCACCGTTTAGGCGTTAAGCTCGACTAAACTGCGCATTTGCCAAAGGATGTTGGCATCCTTTGGCGTCTTATCCTTGTTTACTATGGTAATCCTTTCATTAACCGCCTACGATCATAGCTATTATAAATGGAATAGTTCGAGGTGTTTATGCGCTGGCAAGGGCGTCGTGAAAGTGACAACGTAGAAGACAGACGCAGCAGTGGTGGCGGTGGTCCGTCTATGGGCGGGCCAGGTTTCCGGTTACCCAGCGGCAAGGGCGGTATTATTCTGCTGGTCGTCGTGCTGGTAGCGGGCTACTACGGTGTCGACCTGACCGGTTTGATGACCGGTGAAACCGGGCAACAGCAGCAGTATTCTCAGCGCTCCATCAGCCCGAATGAAGATGAAGCGGCGAAATTTACTTCCGTTATTCTCGCGACGACCGAAGATACCTGGGGTCAGCAGTTCGAGAAAATGGGGCGGACTTATCAGCCGCCAAAACTGGTGATGTACCGGGGAGCAACCCGCACGGGCTGCGGCACCGGGCAGTCCGTTATGGGGCCGTTCTACTGCCCGGCGGACAGCACCGTCTATATCGATCTCTCCTTCTATGACGACATGAAAAGCAAGCTGGGCGCCGACGGCGATTTTGCCCAGGGCTACGTGATCGCGCATGAAGTCGGCCACCATGTGCAGAAGCTCCTCGGCATTGAACCTAAAGTGCGTCAGATGCAGCAGAATGCGTCTCAGGCGGAGGTGAATCATCTCTCCGTACGCATGGAGCTTCAGGCCGACTGCTTCGCTGGCGTCTGGGGACACAGCATGCAGCAGCAGGGCGTGCTGGAAACAGGCGATCTGGAAGAGGCCCTGAATGCCGCACAGGCGATTGGTGACGATCGCTTGCAGCAGCAAAGCCAGGGGCGCGTTGTGCCGGACAGCTTTACCCATGGCACCTCAGAGCAGCGCTACAGCTGGTTTAAGCGTGGCTTTGACAGCGGCAACCCGTCGCAGTGTAATACCTTCGGCAAAGCTATGTGATGTTGGGGGTTGAACAGCTGGTTAACCAGCTTCAGCGTACCGGGCACCGCCGGCTGGTGGTGCTTAGCGGCGATGAAGCGTGGACGTTGAGCCAGGCGACCATCCTGCGCGATACGTTACCAGGAGACTGGCTGTGGCTGGAGGAAAACCCCTCTAAGGCCATCAGCGGCCTGCTGGGACGTGAATATCTGCACGCCGTTTTTGACGCGCGTCGCGGGTTTGACGTCTCGGCCTTCGCCGCCCTCAGCGGGACCCTGCGCGCCGGAAGCCTTCTGGTGCTGCTGGTGCCGCCGTTCTCCGTCTGGGCTAACAGGCCCGACGCGGATTCTCTACGCTGGAGCGACAGCGCCGAGCCGATCGCCACCCCGCACTTTGTTTACCATTTTTGCCGGACGTTGGCCGCCGATTCAGATGCTATCGTCTGGCATCAACATCGTCCTCTGTGCCTTCCCGTTGCGCCAGATTTACCCGCCTGGCAGCCCGCCAGCGGTGAACCGCAGCGCGAGCAGGCTGCGATCCTCGACGCGCTTCTGACCATGCCTGCTGGCGTGGCTGCCGTGACGGCCCCGCGCGGACGAGGAAAGTCCGCCCTGGCGGGCATGTTGCTCAACGGCATTCAGGGTAGTGCTGTAGTGACCGCACCGGCAAAAGGGGCGACGGATGTCATCGCGCGTTTCGCCGGGGAACATTTTCACTTTATGGCCCCGGATGCGCTGCTGGCCTCCACAACAGAAGCTGACTGGCTGATTGTCGATGAGGCGGCCGCCATCCCCGGCCCGCTGCTCGAGAAACTGACGATGCGCTTTTCCCGCGTGTTGTTGACCACTACGGTGCAGGGTTATGAAGGCACGGGCAGGGGATTCCTGCTGAAGTTCTGCGCCCGGTTCAGCGGTCTGCGGCGATATACCTTATCAACCCCTGTACGCTGGGCTGCCGGATGTCCTCTTGAGCGAATCGTGGCGAACGCGCTGCTGTTCGACGATGCGCTTATCGATCGCAAACCGGCAGGGGAGGTAAGTTTAACGTCGCTGGAGCCCGGGGTGTGGGAGAGCGATCCGGCGCGCGGGGCAGGCGTGTATGAACTGCTGTGTGCCGCGCACTACCGGACGTCCCCCCTCGATTTACGCCGGATGATGGACGCGCCGGGACAGCATTTTGCTGTTGCTCAGGCGGGCGCGGAGATCGCTGGCGCGCTCTGGCTGGTGGAGGAGGGCGGCTTATCCCCAGAGCTTAGTCGCGCGGTGTGGGCGGGGTTTCGTCGGCCGCGTGGAAATCTGGTGGCACAGTCGCTGGCTGCCCACGGCGGATCGCCTCTCGCGGCGACGCTGAAAGGCCGACGCGTCAGCCGTATTGCGGTTCATCCTCATCGCCAGCGGGAAGGCATCGGCCAGGGGCTGATCCGCAGTGCCAGCGGAGAAGATTATCTCTCGGTCAGCTTTGGCTATACCGACGAGCTGTGGCGTTTCTGGCGGCAGTGCGGGTTTGTGCTGGTGCGAATGGGCAGCCACCGGGAGGCCAGCAGCGGGTGCTATACGGCGATGGCGTTGCTGCCGCTGAGCGAGGCGGGGCATCAGCTCTGCGAAGAGGCGCATCAGCGTTTATGTCGTGATATGCGCGTCCTGTCGGCCTGGAATGGCGAAAAGATCCCGGTGATGGATGCATGGGAAGCTACCCTTAATAGTGACGACTGGCTGGAGCTGGCGGGGTTTGCCTTTGCGCACCGGGCGTTTTCAACCTCGGTTGCGGCGCTAACGCGATTGTTGTTAGCCGTGGATATGCCGCTCCCGGCGCTGCGCGGGAAAATGGAAGGGAATACGCACGATTTCGGGCGCAAAGCGTTGCTGGCGAAGCTACGCGAGGAAACCGCTCACGCGCTTGAAAGGCTTGATTACTCCCGTAGCCAGCGGCTGAAAGCCGACATTTTGCAATGGCAATTTTTTCAATGACTTCTTCAGTAAAGTGGCATGGTCATTACCCCGCAGAGGCGTAAAATCCTGCTTATCAATTAAGGAGATCGCCATGAAACATGACCATTTTGTTGTGCAAAGCCCGGATACACCTGCTAAACAGCTACTGCTTCTGTTTCATGGCGTGGGCGACAATGCCGTCAATATGGGACAGATTGGCAGCTGGTTTGCACCCGTTTTCCCACACGCGCTGATCGTCAGTATCGGCGGCGTGGAGCCCTGCGGTCCGGACGGGCGGCAGTGGTTTTCCGTCGAGGGCGTGACGGAGGAAAATCGTCAGGCACGTATTGATGCCGTTATGCCAGCCTTTATCAATACCGTGCGTTACTGGCAGCAGCAGAGCGGCGTAGGTGCCAATGCAACAGCGCTGATTGGCTTCTCTCAGGGCTCAATCATGTCGCTGGAAAGCGTAAAAGCGCAGCCCGGACTGGTGTCCCGCGTGATTGCCTTCAACGGGCGTTTTGCGACGTTACCGCAAAGCGCGACCACGCAGACCACGATCCATCTCATTCATGGGGGTGAAGACCGGGTAATTGAGCTTTCGCATGCGGTTGCGGGCCAGGAGACGCTGATGCGCGAGGGCGGGGATGTGACGCTGGATATCGTGGACGATCTGGGGCATGCCATTGACGATCGCAGCATGCAGTTCGCGCTCAATCATCTGCGTTATACCGTACCTAAGCACTACTTTGATGAAGCGCTCAGCGGCGGTAAGCCGAATGACGATGATATCGTCGAGTTTATGTGAGGTTTCCCCTCTCCTTAGGGAGAGGGGAAACAGAGCAATTACTTCTTCTGGTCCTTCTTCGGCCAGTCGTCTTCATCGTCCCACTTGTCGTTAAAATCACGGTGCGGCGGAAGATCCGGTTTGTTGGCAAGGAACTTTTTGTGGTCAACGCGCTTGAGATCTTTAATCACGTTAAGCAGCACGCCTACCAGAAACACCAACACCAGAATCCACCAGTACTTTGAAAGCCAGTCCATTCGCTAATCCTCTTTAAGCACCCGTCAGGCGACGAGCTGCTCCATAATACGTTGATACATGCGGGCCAGCAGTTGTAAATCGGCAGCGTTCACGCATTCATTGATTTTGTGAATCGTCGCGTTAACCGGACCCAGTTCGACAACCTGTGCGCCCATGCGGGCGATAAAGCGTCCGTCAGACGTGCCGCCCGTTGTCAGCAGCTGTGGCTTAATCTCATTATAGTGCGCGATGGCGTTCACTACCGCATCCACCAGTTTACCGCGCTGCGTCAGGAACGGCTGGCCAGACAGCCACCAGTCGAGGGTATAGCGCAGCTGGTATTTTTCGAGCAGCGCAATCACGCGTGCTTTGATCATCTCGTCGGTCAGTTCGGTGCTGAAGCGGAAGTTAAACTGGACGAAGAGATCGCCGGGAATGACGTTGTTGCTGCCGGTGCCGGCCTTGATGTTGGCTATTTGCATGCTGGTTGGCGGGAAAAATTCGTTGCCTTTATCCCATTCAATGCCCACCAGTTCGTTCAGCATCGGCGCGGCGCGGTGTACCGGGTTATCCGCCAGGTGCGGATAGGCAACGTGGCCCTGCACGCCATGAATGGTCAAATTGCAGGTCAGGGATCCACGGCGGCCATTTTTCACCACATCGCCCACCACTTCGGTACTGGACGGTTCGCCCACCAGACAGTAGTCCAGACGTTCATTGCGCGCCATCAGCGCCTCAACGACCTTCACGGTGCCGTTGTGGGCGCTGGCTTCTTCATCGGAGGTAATCAAAAACGCAAGACGGTTTTTATGGTTCGGATGCTGGGCGACGAAACGCTCTGCCGCCACGACCATCGCAGCCAGGGAACCTTTCATATCCGCAGCGCCGCGTCCGAAAAGCATGCCGTCGCGGATGGTTGGCTCAAAAGGCGGGTTGATCCAGCGGTCTGCGTCGCCTGCGGGAACTACGTCGGTATGTCCGGCAAACGCCAGCGTCTCCCCCTGACCGCGCCATGCCCAGAAGTTCTGCGTATCGCCAAAATCCATGTGCTCGACGGTAAAACCGATGGCACGCAGGCGCTCAATCATTAATGCCTGACAACCTGCGTCGTCCGGGCTAAGGGAAGGACGGCGAATAAGCTGCTGAGTCAGCTCAATGACCGGGCATGACATAGACTACACCTCAACGAATAAATCTGAATAAAGGGTTTCACTGAAACCCAGCAGCATAGGCTGACCTGGCTTGCAGAGCAATGGGCGTTTGATGATTGCCGGCATTTCAAGCATCAGTTTGGCTGCGCTGTCGGCGTTGTTGATCGTGGCCCGGAGAGATTCATCCAGTTTTCGCCAGGTGGTCCCGCGGGTGTTCAGCAGCGCTTCCCAGCCCAGTTCGTTGATGGCGGAATGGAGAAACGCGGGGTCAAGCCCGTCGGCACGGTAATCATGGAAGCGATAGTCGATGTTGTGTGCTTCCAGCCAGCGGCGGGCTTTTTTAATCGTATCGCAATTCTTAATGCCGTACATCACAACCATAGTGAATCCTTTTGTTCTTGTGGGGGTTAAATGTTCAATATTTTCGTAGATATATCCTTAAGTGGAATATAACATATTCGGAATTTTTCGTGATTTACAATTCTCCATAATTCAACGAACAGCTGTACGCTGAATAGTGTTCCATCTTTTAAGCATAGTTGTCCACTCTGTATAAATTGCCAATAAACTCAGGGGGAAATTAAAAATGCTGTCATTTTTCTGACTATTTCAAAATATTGCTGTAGGTCACATAAAATTTACCCGGCAACGCTCATAGTGATCCTAAATCTACCAGCACAGCGGGGCTCAATCACAGCAATCGGTTAAAGTGGCTTCACAATGATGATACGTTTTCGTAGAATGCACATAATAATAAGAGAGGTTGTTATGATTGAACATGAACTGGGGAACTGGAAAGATTTTATCGAAGGCATGCTTCGTAAATGAATTTCCGGTAAGAAATGCAAGAGCACTTAATTAACTAAAATAACCATAGTGTGAAAGAATCACACAATAAAAAGGCGGCCTGTAAAGCCGCCTTTTTTTATTTCAACGGGTTATTCCGGCTTATCCTTCAGCGGGAAACGACGGCGTATCAGCACAAAGAACAGCGGTACGAAATAGATAGCCAGAATCGTCGCGGAAATCATTCCCCCCATAACGCCCGTTCCCACCGCGTGCTGGCTGCTGGAGCCTGCGCCGGAGCTGGTGGCCATCGGCAGGACGCCAAATACAAACGCCAGAGAAGTCATCAGGATCGGGCGCAGGCGCTGACGACAGGCGTGCAGCGTGGCGGCCATCAGTTCGTGACCTTTGGCATTCATCTCATTGGCAAATTCGACGATCAGAATGGCGTTTTTCGCCGACAATCCGATTACGGTGAGGAGTCCGACCTGGAAATAGACATCGTTTTCCAGGCCACGCATCCAGGTTGCCAGCAGCGCGCCGATGACCCCGAGAGGCACCACCAGCATTACCGAGAACGGCACTGACCAGCTTTCATACAGCGCCGCCAGGCAGAGGAACACCACCAGCAGCGAAAGGGCATACAGGGCAGGCGCCTGCGCGCCGGAAAGCCGTTCCTGGTAGGACATCGCCGTCCACTCCAGGCCAAAGCCGGTCGGTAACTGCTGAACCAGTTTTTCCATAATGTCCATTGCAGTACCGGTACTGACGCCAGGCGCGGCTTCACCGACAATCTCCAGCGCCGAATAGCCGTTGTAACGCTCCAGACGCGGCGAACCGGTCTCCCAGCGTGACGTCGCAAACGCCGAGAACGGCACCATGCCGCCGGTGTTATTGCGCACATACCAGCGGTTGATATCGTCCGGCAGCATGCGGTATTTGGCAGCAGACTGAACGTAGACCTTTTTCACGCGACCGCGATCCATAAAGTCATTCACGTAGCTTGAGCCCCATGCCGTTTGCAGGGTGTCGTTAATGTCGTCGATGGAGACGCCCAGCGCCTGCGCTTTACGCTGGTCGATATCCACCTGTAGCTGAGGGCTGTCATCCAGACCGTTATGACGAACGCGGGTAAGCTGCGGATCTTTCCCGGCCAGCTCGAGCAGTTTATCGCGAGCTGCCATCAACGCGTCATGCCCGGCACCCGCGTGATCCTGAAGCTCCATATCAAATCCGGCTGAGCTGCCCAGGCCACTGATAGCGGGCGGGCTGCTGGCGAAAACGCGCGCTTCCTTGATTTTGTTGAACGCTTTAGTTGCACGTTCAATGATGGCAAAGGAGGAGCCGCTATCGCTGTCGCGCTGGTCCCAGTCTTTCAGGCGCACAAACATACGCGCCACGTTCTGCCCGTTACCACCAGGGCCAGAGCCGACGGTGGAGAAGACGGAGACCACGTTATCCTTCTCCTGAGTATGGAAGTAGTTCTCAACCTTCTGCACCACTTTCAGGGTCTGCTGCTGGGTCGAGCCGCTCGGTAACTGTACGGAGGTGATAAACATGCCGCGATCTTCCAGCGGCAGGAACGAGGTTGGCAGCCGCAGGAATAAGAAGACCATGCCGCCGAGCAGCAGGACATAAACCACCATCCAGCGCACGCTGCGGTGCAGTACTTTACCCACGCCCGCTTCATAGCGCGCCGCATTTCGGTTAAACATGCGGTTAAACCAGCCGAAGAAGCCTTTTTGACCGTGGTGTTCGCCCTTATGCAGCGGTTTGAGCAGCGTCGAGCACAGAGCAGGGGTAAGGATCATCGCCACCAGTACGGAGAGCACCATCGCAGAGACGATGGTGATCGAGAACTGGCGATAAATCGCGCCCGTAGTGCCGCCAAAAAACGCCATCGGGATAAATACCGCCGACAGCACCATGGCGATACCGACCAGCGCACCCTGAATTTGTCCCATCGATTTGCGCGTGGCCTCGCGGGGCGAAAGCCCTTCCTCGCTCATGATGCGCTCGACGTTTTCCACCACCACGATGGCATCATCCACCAGCAGGCCGATGGCCAGCACCATGGCAAACATGGTCAGGGTGTTGATGCTGTAACCGAAGGCATACAGCACCGCAAAGGTTCCCAGCAACACCACCGGCACCGCAATGGTGGGGATCAGCGTGGCGCGGAAGTTTTGCAGGAACAGGTACATCACGAGGAACACCAGCGCGATAGCTTCGAGCAGGGTTTTCACCACATCTTCGATGGAGGCTTTTACGAATGAGGTGGTTTCGTAGGCGACTTTGTACTCCAGTCCGTGCGGGAAGTAATGCGACAGCTCATCCAGACGCTCTAACACCCGCTGCGCGGTCGCCATTTCGTTAGCGCCGGAGGCCAGTTTCACCCCCAGGCCGGACGCGGCATTGCCGTTAAAGCGGCTCAGGTAGTCATATTTTTCCGCCCCCATTTCCACGGTGGCGACATCCCCCAGACGCACTTCCGAACCGTCCTGATTCACGCGCAGAGTGATATTGCGGAACTGTTCAGGCGTCTGGAGCAGCGACTGGGAGTTGATGGTGGCGTTAAGCGCCTGGTTATCCACGGACGGCGTACCACCGAGCTGCCCCACGGCAATCTGAGCGTTCTGCGATTCGATGGCGTCGGTGACATCTTTGGCGGTCATCTGCACGCTGTTCAGCTTGTTGGGATCCAGCCAGATACGCATGGAATACTGCGAGCCGTAGGCGTCGATATCACCCACGCCGTTGATACGGCTGAGCGGGTCCTGAATATTACTGGCGACGTAGTCCGCGATGTCCTGCTTATCCATCGAGCCATCGGTTGAAACAAACGCGATGGTCAAAATATTGGTGTCACCGGTCTTACGCACGGTCACCCCCTGGTTCTGCACCGCCTGAGGCAGTTTACGCAGGGCCGATTGCAGCTGGTTTTGCACCTGCTGCACCGCTTCGTCCGGATCCGTGCCTGCCGTAAAGCTCAGGGTTACCGTCGCCTGGCCCGTGGCGCTGCTCTGCGAGGACATGTACATCAGGTTATCAAGACCCGTCATGTTCTGCTCGATAACCTGCGTGACGGTATTTTCCAGCGTCTGTGCCGAGGCGCCAGGGTAGTTCGCCGTGATACGCACGTTAGGGGGGGCGAGGTCGGGGTATTGCTCAACAGGAAGGGAAGTAATCGCCAGGACACCCGTCAGACACAACAGGATTGCTAGCATCCAGGCAAAAATGGGGCGATCGATGAAAAAATTCGCCATTAAAATGTGACCTCGTTTTGCTGCACGTCATTATTGTTTATTGCCCGCCTAACTTTAGCGGTAAGGCCCAGGTCAAACGTGGAGAAATAAAGGAGATAATGTAAATTATCATGCGCTTTTTTCAGCGCGCCTTCTTTCCCGCTATTTTTCAGCCTGCGCCGCAGGTGTCCGGAACGTCACGCTGACCTGTGTACCGCCCTGTGGCGGCTGAGAAAAGTGTAATGTTCCGCCTAGCCGTCCCGCGCGTTCGCGCATGATATTCAGCCCGTAATGCCCCGGCGGTTCACTGGCGTCGCCGATACCAATACCGTTGTCGCGGATCGTGACCGTGTGAGTACCGTCCGCGGTGGTGACGCAACTGACCACAATCTCGCTGGCGTCGGCATGTTTAATCGCATTCAGCACTGCCTCACGCACAATCTGTAAGAGGTGCACCTGTTTTTGCGCGTCCAGCGCAAGCGATGAGAGACGGCAGTCAAGCACCAGCTTCGCGCTGGTCTGGCTTTGCAAACCGTCGAGAGACTCCTGTAGCGCGGCAGGAAGATTGGCGTGGTTGAGCGTCAGGCGGAAGGTGGTGAGCAGCTCGCGTAGCTGATGCCAGGCGTTATTCAGCTCGCGGGAGAAGTCCGTAATGATGGTCTGCGCCGGGGCATTGTCGCCCGGCACGGCATGCTTCAGCAGCGTAAGCTGAATACGCAAATAGGAGAGCACCTGCGCCAGCGAATCATGCAACTCGCGCGCGATGGTGGCGCGCTCTTCCATCAGCAGCAACTGCTGATAATGTTTCTGCGCCTGATTGAAATAGAGCCCCCGGCCCAGCATCGTCGCCACGCTTTCCATGAGCGGCAGCGGAACATCCCCGGTCGCGCTTTGCCAGCGCAGTTCGCCGTACAGGGTGTCCTGCATTAATACCGGTAAATTGTGCATTTTCTCACCCGGGGACTCCTGTCCTTCGTAAAGCTGCCAGTCGTCACTGGTGCGCAATTGCAGGTAATTCATCTGCGTATAGTCATGCACAATTTGCAAAATATGCCGGAAGCAGTGGCTGTCTATCTGCCCGGTATTCAACGCCTGTGAGCATTTGAACAGCATTTCAAGCTGCTGATGCGCTTCATTCAGGTGGCGGGTTTTTTCGGCAACGGAGTGCTCCAGGGAACGGTACAGGGTGTGTAATTCCGCCGACATATGGTTGAAGGCGCGGGAAAGCTGGCCCAGCTCGTTGGGAAGCATAATATCCGGCGCGGGGGTATCGAACTGCCCCTGTTCGATACGCTCGCTCGCTGCCACCAGATTATTCAGCGGCAGCACAACCTGACGGCGGATGCGCCGCAGGGTCATCACCGCCAGCAGCAGGATGCCCAGGCCGCCCGTCAGCGACATGAAAATCACCAGCTGAATCTTATGTTCGGTGTAGTGCTGTAGCGCCAGCACAAAGGCATCTATCCGGCCCACGAAATCCTCTATGTGGCTCTGATACCACCCGGTATCGCCGCTGGCGATACGCGTGTCCATCTCCTGCCAGCCAAGCTGCAACTGCTGGTAACGCTGTTTGACGTCCTCTGGCACATACCAGCGGTTGAGCTTCTGCAACGCAGGCGCGCTCAGCGTTTTCTGCCAGACCGCGCGGTGCTCTGCCAGTGACGGGCTGGCGCGCTGCATTTCGTAGCCCAGGCGGTAGCTCTGCATGCGCAGCGATCCGGCGATGTTAATCGCCTCGGCGTCGCGCTGGCTGCTGGCGAGTGTAACCAGCGCAATGGCGCTGATCAGAACGGACAAGACAATCATCGAAAAGAAAGCCCGAGCCAGGCTTCCCGATACGGGGCGTTTAACGGTCACTCATCAGCTTCCTGAATTAAATTGATCTGCCACAGGTTCACTGGAAATAGTTCGCCTTCCTGGGCATTTGAACATTGCGTCGCCATGCCACTGTGGGTAAATACGATAACAATATAAAGAATAAGGTTATTGAACCAAAAACAGGTGTTGTTATGAATCGTTTTATTATGGCCAACGCTCAACAGTGTATCGGTTGTCGCGCCTGCGAAGTTGCCTGTGTGATGGCGCACAACGGGGAGCAGCACGCGCTGAGCGAGCGCCATTTTCATCCCCGCATTACGGTCCTTACCTCTGGCTTGCGAAAAAGCCCAGTGACCTGCCACCACTGTGAAAATGCGCCCTGCGCGCAAAGCTGCCCGAACGGAGCCATCACGCAACACAGCGACAGCGTACAGGTCAATCAACAAAAATGCATTGGCTGTAAAGCCTGCGTGGTGGCCTGCCCGTTTGGCACGATGGACATGCTGATCACCCCGCTTGAAAACGACAGCGTAAAGGCCTCGGCGCACAAATGCGACCTCTGCCTGGAAAGGCCGCAAGGCCCGGCCTGCGTTGAAAACTGCCCGGCGGAGGTGCTTACGCTCGCCACCCCAGCCGTGCTGGATAAGCTGGTTAAACAGCGCCGACAGCGCAGCGCAAGGCTGGACGCGCTGCCGTGGCACAGCGAGGCGGTTCAGTCAGCCCCTCCGCAAACCAAACGGCAACAGATGCAAAACACCCCGGCGCGCGGTGAGCCGGATAAGCTCAGCCCCGACGCGCGCGCCGGCCATTTTAACGAGATCTACTTGCCGTTTCGCCCGGAACAGGCGCAGCGCGAAGCATCCCGGTGCCTGAAATGTGGCGACCACAGCATTTGCGAGTGGACCTGCCCGCTGCATAACCATATTCCGCAGTGGATTGAGCGGATCAGGGCGGGGGATATCATCGGTGCGGCTGAGCTTTCTCACCAGACTAACTGTTTACCGGAAATTACCGGCCGCGTCTGTCCACAGGATCGATTATGTGAAGGCGCCTGCACCCTGCGGGATGCGTCAGGGGCGGTAACCATCGGTAATATCGAACGATATATCTCGGATCGGGCGCTGGCGATGGGCTGGACGCCGGACGTCAGCCACGTTACACCGGTCGGTAAGCGCGTCGCCATCATTGGTGCCGGTCCGGCAGGGCTGGCCTGTGCCGACGTACTGGTGCGCAGCGGCATCGGTGTGACGGTCTACGATCGCCATCCGGAAATCGGCGGATTGCTGACCTTTGGTATTCCGGCCTTCAAGCTGGATAAATCCCTGTTAGCGCGGCGCAGAGAGATATTCAGTGCGATGGGCATCCGCTTCGAGCTGAACTGCGAGGTGGGAAAAGACGTGTCGATGGCCCAACTGCAAAACGACTACGATGCCCTGTTCATCGGCGTAGGGACCTATCGTTCCATGAAAGCAGGTATCCCTCATGAAGACGCGCCGGGCGTGTACGACGCGCTGCCGTTTTTAGTGGCAAATACGCGGAACGTGATGGGCCTTGACCCTGCCGCAGACGAGCCGTTTATTGACACGCAGGGGTTAAACGTGGTGGTGCTCGGCGGGGGCGATACGGCGATGGACTGCGTGCGCACCGCGCTGCGACATGGCGCGGCGAAAGTAACCTGCGCCTATCGGCGGGACGAGGCCAACATGCCGGGCTCAAAGAAAGAGGTTAAAAACGCGAAAGAAGAGGGCGCGGCGTTTGAATTTAATGTCCAGCCGGTTGAGCTCACGCTGGATACCGACGGGAAGGTCAAGGGTATCCGGATGCTGCGCACCCGTCTGGGCGAGCCGGATGCGCAGGGGCGGCGTCGTCCTGTCCCGGTGGCGGGCAGTGAGTTTGTCATGCCAGCGGATGCGGTGATCATGGCGTTTGGGTTTAATCCGCACGCCATGCCGTGGCTTCAGGCGCAAGGCGTCGACACCGACGACTGGGGGCGCATCAGGGCCTCCGTGGAGAGCCGTTATCGTTACCAGACCTCGAATCCGCAGATTTTTGCTGGCGGTGATGCGGTACGTGGTGCGGATCTGGTGGTCACCGCGATGGCGGAAGGGCGCCATGCCGCGCAGGGGATCATGGACTGGCTTGGCGTGCCGCCGCGCAATATGCATTAACGCAGACGGGCGACAAAGCGGGCATCACGGCGTAGTATAAACAGACTCATTTTGCCGTGGAGCCCGTATGTCCCTGAACATTACCGTTATTAAAGACAAAATCCTTTCTGAAAATTACTTTGTCCTGCGTAACATCACTTACGATCTCACCCGTAAGAGCGGGGACGTCATTCGCCATAAACGCGAAGTCTACGACCGGGGCAATGGTGCAACCATTCTGCTGTATAACCGTGAAAAGCAAAGCGTGGTGCTGATCCGCCAGTTTCGCATCGCGACATGGGTCAATGGCAACGCGGACGGACGTCTGATTGAAACCTGTGCAGGTCTGCTGGACGACGATGAGCCGGAAGTGTGTATCCGCAAAGAAGCCATTGAAGAGACGGGCTTTGAGGTGGGGGCGGTGCAGAAAGTCTTTGAGCTGTTTATGTCCCCTGGCGGGGTTACCGAGCTGGTTCACTTCTTCATTGCGGAGTACACCGATGCCCAGCGCACGCACCGGGGCGGTGGCGTGGACGATGAAGACATTGAAGTGCTGGAAATGCCTTTCGCTCAGGCTGTCGACATGGTGAAAAGCGGCGAGATCCGCGACGGTAAAGCGGTGATCCTGTTGCAGTATCTGCAAACCAGCGGTTTGATGAATGCTGCGTCGGTAGCGTGATAAGTTGTATTTCAGATAAATCTATCCGATAAATCCGATTGAGCCAGCCCGCCCAGGGCACGAAGATACGCCCCAGATTGACCTATTCGTTTCCGGGGCTGTGCCGTTCATGCGCTACTGCGTTTTTCTTCTCTTCTTCATTTGCGTGCTTCCCGCACCTTTGGTGTGGGCTGCGCCTGCGCAGCAGTCTTTTTCAGACTGGCAGGTGACCTGCAATAACCAGAATTTCTGCGTAGCGCGCAACACCGGCGAGCATCGCGGTCTGGTCATGACGCTGAGCCGCAGTGCGGGGGCAAAAACAGACGCCAGCCTGCGCATCGATCTCGGCGGTCTTTCGACGCCTCCGGTGAAAGAGCCTGACATTGCCCCGCGCCTGCTGCTCGACAATGTGCCGCTTCAGCTCACGTCGCAACACTGGCAGTTAACCCCCTGGCATCTTAAAACAGACGATACGGGCACCATCACCACGTTTCTGAAAACCATTCAGGAGGGGCAGGCGCTGACCCTGCGCGAGGGGAAGCAGACGATCTCTCTGGCCGGTCTGAAAGCGGCGCTGCTGTTTATTGATGCCCAGCAAAAACGCGTCGGAAGTGAAACGGCATGGATTAAAAAAGGGGATAGTCCACCGCTGAGCGTGCCGCCTGCGCCGGCATTAAAAAAGGTGGCAGTGGTGAACCCCACGCCAACGCCGCTGACGCATAACGAACTTAACGATCTGCTGGATTACGGTACCTGGCGCATGAACCACAGCCAGTGCTCCCTCGATCCGAACCGGCGTGAAGTGCGCGTGACCGCGTTGACCGATGACAAAGCGCTGATGATCATCAGCTGTGAGGCGGGGGCGTACAACACCGTCGATCTGGCGTGGCTGGTGTCGCGTAAAAAACCGTTTGCTGCCAGAAGCGTGAGATTGCGCCTGCCGTTTACCCCTTCCAGCCAGAGTAGCGACATGGAGCTGATGAATGCCAGCTTCGATGAAAAAACGCGCGAGCTGACCACGCTGGCACTGGGACGCGGGATTGGCGACTGTGGGATCCAGACCCGCTGGCGTTTTAACGGCCAGCGCTTCCGCCTGGTGCGCTACGCGGAAGAGCCAAGCTGCGATAACTGGAATGGGCCAGATGCCTGGCCCACGCTGTGGATCACAAGGTAGGGCGCTGTCGCTTACCGGGCCTACGTTTTACGATTTGTAGGCCCGGTAAGGCTTAGCCGCCACCGGGCACGAAGACTGCACTACAGCACGCTCAGCGCCTTCTCCACCACGTTCTCAACGGTAAAGCCGAAGTACGGGAACAGCTTATCGGCCGGGGCGGATTCACCGTAACCCTTCATGCCGACAATCGCCCCTTTCAGACCCACATATTTGTACCAGTAGTCGGCAATGCCAGCTTCAACCGCCACGCGCGCCGCGACGTTTGAAGGCAGCACCGATTCGCGGTACGCCTCATCCTGGGCATCAAAGATATCCGTTGAAGGCAGGGAAACCACGCGCACTGCGTGACCCTCGGCGGTCAGTTTCTCGGCCGCTTTTACCGTGATTTCCACCTCTGAACCGGTGGCAATCAGGATCACGTCCGGTTTACCGCCGCTGTCTTTCAGGATGTACCCGCCGCGGGCGATATTTTTCACCTGCTCCGGCGTGCGCTCAATCTGCGCCAGGTTCTGGCGCGACAGGATCAGCGCTGTGGGTCCGTTATGGCGCTCTACGGCCAGCTTCCAGCCAACAGCCGCTTCAACCTGATCGCACGGACGCCAGGTACTGAAGTTTGGCGTCAGGCGCAGGCTCGCCAGCTGCTCTACCGCCTGGTGCGTCGGCCCATCTTCACCCAGTCCGATGGAGTCGTGGGTATACACCATGATTTGCCGCGCCTTCATCAGGGCCGCCATACGCGCCGCGTTACGGGCATATTCGACAAACATCAGGAAGGTGGCGGTGTACGGCACGAAGCCGCCATGGTGGGCGATACCGTTGGCAATGGCGGTCATCCCGAACTCGCGCACGCCGTAGTGGATATAGTTTCCGGCAATGTCTTCCTTCAGGGATTTAGAGCCAGACCAGATGGTGAGGTTACTTGGCGCCAGATCCGCCGAGCCGCCCAGCAGTTCGGGCAGGACAGGGCCAATCGCGTTCAGGGTGTTTTGTGACGCCTTACGGGTAGCAATTTTCGCCGGGTTAGATTGCAGGTTTTCAATCAGCGCCTGAGTTTTCTCTTCCCAGTCTTCCGGCAGGCCACCGCTCATGCGGCGGTTAAATTCGGCCGCCAGCTCCGGATACGCTTTTTTGTAGGCAGCAAACTTCTCGTTCCAGGCCTGCTGCGCTTTTTCACCTGTTTCGCGAGCATCCCAGGCCCTGTAGATCTCTTTTGGGATCTCAAAGGCCGGGTGTTTCCAGCCCAGTTTCTGGCGGGTCAGCGCCACTTCCTCTTCACCCAGCGCCGCGCCGTGCGCCTCTTCTTTACCCGCTTTGTTCGGCGAGCCGAAGCCGATGGTGGTGCGGCAGACGATCAGGGACGGTTTGTCCTTTACGCTCTGCGCTTCCTGAATCGCTTTTTTCACCGCCTCAGGATCGTGACCGTCGATCTCGTGAACCACGTGCCAGTGATAGGCTTCAAAGCGTTTCGCCGTGTCGTCGGTAAACCAGCCCTCGGTTTCCCCGTCAATGGAGATACCGTTGTGATCGTAGAAGCCAATCAGCTTGCCCAGCCCCAGGGTGCCCGCCAGCGAGCAGACCTCGTGGGAGATCCCCTCCATCAGGCAGCCATCACCCATAAAGGCATAGGTGTAGTGATCGACAATCTCGTGGTCGGGCTGGTTGAACTGCGCGGCCAGCGTACGCTCTGCAATCGCCAGGCCGACAGCATTCGCCAGCCCCTGGCCCAGCGGGCCGGTAGTGGTTTCAACACCCGGCGTATAGCCGATCTCCGGGTGGCCCGGCGTTTTGGAGTGCAGCTGGCGGAAGTTTTTTAACTCCTCAAGCGGCAGATCGTAACCGGAGAGGTGCAGCAGGCTGTAGAGCAGCATCGAGGCATGACCGTTGGAGAGAATAAAACGGTCGCGATCGTACCAGGTCGGATCGGTCGGGTTGTGCTTCAGGAAGTCGTTCCACAGCACTTCGGCAATATCAGCCATACCCATGGGGGCGCCAGGGTGGCCGGAATTGGCTTTTTGTACGGCATCCATGCTGAGGGCGCGAATGGCGTTGGCGAGCTCTTTACGGGACATAGTTCACTCCGTGGCAAGGTTAAAGTTTGGCGGCGAGAAGATCTTCGAGTTTGCGCTGGTCGACGGCGAACTGGCGGATGCCATCTGCCAGTTTTTCCACGGCCATTGGATCCTGATTGTGCTCCCAGCGGAATTCCGCTTCGGTCATGGGTTTCGGTTTTGGCAGAACGGTAGAGGTCGGTACCAGCTTGCGGATCACCGTCTCTTCACTCTCCTGAAGCTTTTTCAGCAGGTCAGGAGAGATGGTCAGACGGTCACAGCCCGCGAGCGCCAGGATCTGCTCGGTGCGGCGGAAGCTGGCCCCCATCACGATGGTCTCGTAGCGATGCTGCTTGTAATAATCGTAGATATTACGCACCGATTTTACGCCAGGATCTTCTTCCACCACGTACGGATCCATTGGCTGTTTCGCCTGATACCAGTCGTAGATACGCCCAACAAACGGTGAAATCAGGAACACGCCCGCTTCGGCGCAGGCACGCGCCTGGGCGAAGGAGAACAGTAGCGTCAGGTTGCAGTGGATCCCCTCTTTCTCCAGCACTTCCGCCGCGCGGATGCCTTCCCAGGTAGACGCAAGCTTGATCAGAATGCGTGACTTATCGATCCCCTGCTCCTGGTAGAGTTCCACTATGCGGCGGGCCTTGTTAATGCTTTTTTCCTGGTCGAACGAGAGGCGGGCGTCCACTTCGGTAGAGACCCGCCCCGGTATGCTTTTAAGAATTTCCGCACCAATATTGACCGCCAGCTTGTCGCTGGCTTCGGCGACCTGCTGTTCCTGCGTTTTCCCGCGCTGTTTGCCGTAGGCAAGGGCGTCATCAATCAGATGACTAAAGTGCGCAAGACCGGCCGCCTTGAGCAGCAGAGAGGGATTGGTGGTCGCGTCTTCCGGCTGGTAGTGACGAATCGACTCGATGTCGCCGCTGTCTGCAACCACGGTGGTAAATTGTTTGATGCCGTCTAGCTGGTTCATAATTACTCCTTGGAAATAAAAGAGTTAGTCGAGTGCGTTAGTTCACACTTCTGAGAAAATCATGATGGACTTAACAAAAAAGCATAGCAGACGGGGGAGGCATTGCTTTCTGAGACGGGTAACATGGCTGTTATAAATTGATAACAATTTTTATTCTGCAATGGTGAGAGTTTGGCAGCCTTCAAAGTTTAGGAGCCTGCCTGCGGCGATACTATGCGGCACACCAGGGTGTGCATAGGAACGTCGACATCACCCTTTTTGACCGAAACGTGAAAGGAATAACAAGATGGATGATCAGTTAAAACAAAGCGCTCTCGATTTTCACGAGTTTCCTGTTCCGGGTAAAATCCAGGTATCCCCGACCAAACCGCTGGCGACCCAGCGCGATCTGGCGCTGGCCTACTCGCCGGGCGTGGCTGCTCCGTGCCTGGAAATCGAAAAAGATCCGCTGGCAGCGTACAAATACACCGCGCGCGGTAACCTGGTGGCCGTTATCTCTAACGGTACGGCGGTGCTGGGGTTAGGGAACATCGGTGCGCTGGCTGGTAAGCCGGTGATGGAAGGGAAGGGCGTTCTGTTTAAGAAATTTGCCGGTATCGACGTCTTCGATATCGAAGTGGACGAACTGGATCCGGATAAATTCATCAACGTGGTGGCGGCGCTGGAGCCGACCTTCGGCGGCATCAACCTGGAAGACATCAAAGCGCCGGAATGTTTCTATATCGAGCAGAAGCTGCGCGAGCGTATGAACATTCCCGTGTTCCATGACGACCAGCACGGCACGGCGATTATCAGTACCGCCGCCATTCTGAACGGCCTGCGCGT
The DNA here is from genome assembly GCF_013375955.1 of Enterobacter sp. DSM 30060. Lineage (NCBI taxonomy): Bacteria > Pseudomonadati > Pseudomonadota > Gammaproteobacteria > Enterobacterales > Enterobacteriaceae > Enterobacter > Enterobacter sp. DSM 30060. The sequence goes on along the minus strand of NZ_CP056118.1, from coordinate 319,475 downwards.
GGTGGAGAAAAATCTCTCCGACGTGCGCATGGTGGTCTCCGGCGCAGGCGCCGCGGCCATCGCCTGTATGAACCTACTGGTGGCGCTGGGCATGCAGAAGCACAATATTGTGGTCTGCGACTCCAAGGGCGTGATCTACAAAGACCGCGAGCCAAACATGGCGGAAACCAAGGCGGCCTATGCGGTGGAAGACGACGGCAAGCGCACGCTTGAAGACGTGATTGACGGTGCTGACATTTTCCTCGGCTGTTCAGGCCCGAAAGTGCTGACCCAGGAGATGGTGCAGAAGATGGCGCGCGCGCCAATGATCCTGGCTCTGGCGAACCCGGAGCCGGAAATTCTGCCGCCGCTGGCGAAGGCGGTGCGTGAAGACGCTATCATCTGCACCGGACGTTCGGACTACCCGAACCAGGTGAACAACGTGCTCTGCTTCCCGTTCATCTTCCGCGGGGCGCTGGACGTCGGCGCCACGGCGATCAACGAAGAGATGAAGCTGGCTGCCGTTCATGCTATCGCAGAGCTGGCGCACGCCGAGCAGAGCGAAGTGGTGGCCTCCGCCTACGGCGATCAGGATCTGAGCTTCGGCCCCGACTACATCATCCCTAAACCATTTGACCCGCGTCTGATCGTGAAGATCGCGCCAGCGGTGGCCAAAGCGGCGATGGACTCCGGCGTGGCGACGCGGCCGATTGAAGATTTCGATGCCTACGTCGATAAACTCACCGAGTTCGTTTACAAAACCAACCTGTTTATGAAGCCGATCTTCTCCCAGGCGCGCGCCGACGCGAAGCGCGTGGTGCTGGCGGAAGGGGAAGAGGCGCGCGTGCTGCATGCCACGCAGGAGCTGATCACCTTAGGGCTGGCGAAACCGATCCTGATTGGTCGTCCGAGCGTGATCGAGATGCGTATTCAGAAGCTCGGCCTGCAAATAAAGCCGGGCGTGGACTTTGAGATCGTTAACAACGAATCCGATCCGCGCTTCAAAGAGTACTGGAACGAATACTATTCGATCATGAAGCGTCGCGGGATCACCCAGGAGCAGGCGCAGCGGGCGGTGATCAGCAACACCACGGTGATCGGCGCGATCATGGTTCATCGCGGTGAGGCGGATGCGCTGATCTGCGGCACCATCGGCGAGTACCATGAGCATTTCAGCGTGGTACAGGAGATCTTCGGCTATCGCGAGGGCGTCCATACTGCCGGCGCAATGAACGCGCTGCTGCTGCCAAGCGGTAACACCTTTATCGCCGATACCTACGTCAACGACGATCCCTCCCCGGACGAACTGGCGGAAATCACCGTGATGGCGGCGGAAACCGTGCGCCGCTTTGGTATCGAGCCGAAAGTGGCGCTGCTGTCGCACTCAAACTTCGGGTCATCCAAATCCGCGGCGGCGTGCAAAATGCGCCAGACGCTGGACCTGGTGCGAGCGCGCGCGCCGGAGCTGATGATCGACGGCGAGATGCACGGCGACGCCGCGCTGGTGGAGAGTATTCGTAATGAACGTATGCCGGACAGTCCGCTGAAAGGCTCGGCGAACGTGCTGATTATGCCGAACGTGGAAGCGGCGCGTATTAGCTATAACCTGCTGCGCGTGTCGAGTTCTGAAGGGGTGACCGTCGGGCCGGTACTGATGGGGGTGTCAAAACCGGTACATGTGTTAACGCCGATTGCCTCCGTGCGTCGTATCGTCAACATGGTGGCGCTGGCGGTGGTTGAGGCGCAGACGCAGCCGCTGTAATTTATTGCCCTCGCCCCTCACCCTAACCCTCTCCCCATAGGGGAGAGGGGACTGCTCTGAGCCGTCTTTTCACCCTCGCCCCTTTGGGGAGAGGGTCGGGGTGAGGGGTAAGGGTTAAACCCAGTCCCGAACCTTAATAAACTCACTCAAGGCAGCCTCCGGGCTGCCTTCTTTTGGCGCGTAGCTGTATTCCCAGCGCACCAGCGGCGGCATCGACATCAGAATGGACTCCGTGCGCCCGCCGGTTTGCAGGCCAAACAGCGTCCCGCGATCCCACACCAGATTAAACTCCACATAGCGCCCGCGACGGTAGAGCTGGAACTCACGCTCGCGCACGCCGTAGTCGGTGTCTTTGCGGCGTTCGACAATCGGAAGATAGGCGTTGGTAAAGCCTTCACCCACCGCGCGCATAAAGCTGAACGCGGTATCAAAATCCGGGGTATTGAGATCGTCAAAGAACAGCCCGCCGATGCCGCGCTGCTCGTCGCGGTGCTTCAGATAAAAATAGTCATCGCACCACTTTTTGTATTTCGGGTAAACGTCTTCGCCAAACGGCAGACAGAGGTCGCGCGCGGTGGTGTGCCAGTGCACGGCGTCCTCTTCGAAGCCATAGTAAGGCGTTAAGTCGAAACCGCCGCCAAACCACCAGACCGGATCGGCTCCCGGTTTTTCCGCGATGAAAAAGCGCACGTTGGCGTGGCTGGTTGGCACAAACGGGTTATGCGGATGCACCACCAGCGAGACGCCCATCGCCTCGAAGCTGCGGCCCGCCAGTTCAGGCCGATGCGCCGTGGCGGACGCTGGCATTGCATCACCGTGGACGTGGGAGAAGTTGACCCCGGCCTGTTCAAAAATACCGCCGTTACGCAGCACGCGGCTGCGCCCGCCGCCGCCCGCTTCGCGCTGCCAGGTGTCTTCCTGGAATTCACCGCCGTCTGCGGCGGTCAGTTTCTGGCAAATCGCGTCCTGGAGCTGCATCAGGAAAGTTTTGACCAGCTGTGCATTCGGTTTCATCAACGTTTCCTGGAGTGCGCTTTTTGATTATCGAACCAGTTGAAATAACTGATGACCCCGGAGGCGATGGCGTTCGCGATCTTCTGACGAAACGCCTTAGTGCCGAGTAAACGCTCTTCTTCCGGGTTGGTAATGAACGAGGTTTCCACCAGCACGGACGGAATAGACGGTGACTTCAGCACCACAAACGCGGCCTGCTCGGTGCTTTTACTGTGCAGACGGTGCACGGGTTTAATCCGTTTGAGGATATGAGAGCCGAGCGTCAGGCTGTTTTTGATGGTATCGGTCTGCACGAGATCGAACAGAACCTGCTGTAACAGATGGTCTTTGTCGGTGGCTTTTTTCCCGGCCACTTCATCCGCCCGGTTTTCGCGATCGGAGAGGTATTTCGCCATGGCGCTACTGGCGCCACGGTTGGAGAGCGCAAATACCGAGGCGCCTGCGGCGGAAGGGTTTGTGAAGCCATCCGCGTGAATGGACATAAACAGATCTGCGCCGTGCTTGTGGGCAATCTCCACGCGATCGTACAGCGGGATAAACGTGTCGCCCGTGCGCGTCAGGCGGGCGTCAATACCGTTACTGCGTAAAATTGCGCGTACATTTTTTGCAATTGCCAGCACGACGTGTTTTTCTTTCGACCCGTTTCGGCCAATGGCGCCGGTGTCGATCCCGCCGTGGCCCGGATCGAGCATGACCAGACGCTTTGCGCCAGCTTTTTTGGTTTTCGGCTTGCTGTGTCCGTTACTGGTTTTAAGCGTGCTCTCTTCTTTTGCCTGAGCCTGCTTTGCGATACCCGATAACGTTAAGGCCGCCAGCCCCGCTTTGAGAACCTGACGACGCGATGTGAGTGCTTTTAATGGTTTGAATGTGCTCATGCGGCCTGAATTGTAAAAATTGGGGTCCTGGTGTTATATCGTATCGTGTTTCCCGTTACGACAGTCCTTATTGAGAATTGTTTTACTTTTCATTTCAATACGTGACAAAGTGACATTATGCCAAATTTTGGCGAGTTTTTCCCCGGTTATTGGCTAAACGCCCTGTTCACGCCATAATCACTGTTTTTAAACCCGAAAAGGCGGTTAATACCATGGAGATACGCGTTTTTCGCCAGGAAGATTTCGAAGAGGTGATCACCCTTTGGGAGCGCTGCGATCTGCTGCGTCCGTGGAACGATCCGGAAATGGACATCGAACGGAAGGTGAATCACGACGTCAGTCTGTTTCTGGTCGCTGAGGTCAACGGCGAAGTGGTCGGGACGGTGATGGGTGGGTACGACGGCCACCGCGGCTCGGCCTACTATCTGGGCGTGCACCCGGAATACCGCGCGCGCGGCATCGCCAACGCGCTGCTTAACCGTCTGGAAAAGAAACTGATCGCCCGTGGCTGCCCGAAAATCCAGATTATGGTCCGGGAAGATAACGACGTGGTGCTGGGCATGTATGAACGTCTGGGCTACGAGCACGCGGATGTACTGACGCTGGGTAAGCGCCTGATCGAAGATGAAGAGTACTGAGTTCCACCCTGGCGACTACGACGTTCACGGTCGTCTGCGTCTGCCTTTTTTGTTCTGGTGCGTTCTGCTGTTGCAGGCCCGCACCTGGGTGCTGTTCGTGATGGCTGGCGCGTCGCGCGGGCAGGGCGATACGTTACTGAATCTCTTTTATCCCGATCACGATGCGTTCTGGCTGGGGTTACTGCCGGGCGTACCGGCGGTCCTGGCGTTTCTGTGCAGCGGACGGCGGCAAGCCATTCCGCGCTTCTGGCGCGCGCTTCGCTGGCTGCTGATCCTGGCGCAGTTTGTGCTTCTGGTCTGGCAACCCTTGCTCTGGCTGTACGGCGAGCCGCTTTCGGGTATCGGGATTGCACTGGTGGTGGCGGATATTGTCGCGCTGCTGTGGCTGGTCACGAATCCCCGTTTACGCGCCTGTTTTACGCATGAGCCAGATTAAAACGGCACTTTTTGTCGATACTGCACTCCAACAAGCGTTGATTTACTACGTAAGGACGTCTCAATGAAATCGCTGCGTTTACTTTTATGCGCTCTCCCGCTGGCGTTTACCGGCTGTTCCACGCTCTCATCCATCAACTGGTCTGCGGCCTATCCGTGGAACTGGTTTGGATCCTCAATGGAAGTGACCGAGCAGGGCGTGGGCAAAATCACCGCCTCGACGGCGCTGGATCAGGATGCCATTCAGGATGCCATCGGCAGTGATTATCGCCTGCGCAGCGGCATGAAAACCGAGAACGGCAACATCGTGCGCTATTTCGAAGCGTTGAAAGATGACAAGGTGGCAATGGTCATCAACGGCGATAAAGGTACGGTCAACCGCATTGCGGTGATGGATGAAGAGATCCCGACCTCAGGTGGCGTGAAGGTGGGAACGCCGTTTGGCGAACTCTATCAGAAAGCGTTTGGCCACTGCGCCAGTGTGCCATCGGAGGAGAGCGTGGCGGTCGAGTGTAAGGCCGACGGCAGCCAGCACATTAGCTATGTGTTCAGCGGCACCTGGAACGGTCCGGAAGGGTTAATGCCGTCTGACGACAACCTGAAAAAGTGGAAAGTGAGCAAAATTATCTGGAAGCAGTAATTTGCGCCTGAGCAAGCCGCCTCGCTGAAATCCAGGTATAATAGCCGCCATCAATGCCACGCTGTCGTGGCATCTTTATTTCAGGAGGAGCGATGTCTCAGGTACAGAGTGGCATTTTGCCAGAACATTGCCGGGCGGCGATTTGGATTGAAGCCAACGTCAAAGGGGACGTGGATGCCCTGCGCGCGGCCAGCAAAGTTTTCGTTGATAAACTGGCTACCTTCCAGGCCAAATTCCCCGAAGCCCATCTGGGCGCGGTGGTTGCCTTTGGCAGCACCGTCTGGCGTCATCTGAGCGGCGGCGAAGGCGCAGAAGAGCTGAAAGACTTTATTCCTTATGGCAAAGGTCTTGCGCCCGCCACCCAGTATGACGTTCTGATCCATATCCTCTCCCTGCGTCACGACGTGAACTTTTCTGTCGCTCAGGCTGCGATTGAGGCCTTTGGTGACAGTATCGACGTGCAGGAAGAGATCCACGGTTTCCGCTGGGTGGAAGAGCGCGATTTGAGCGGCTTCGTCGACGGCACCGAAAACCCGGCCGGGGAAGAGACGCGTCGCGAGGTGGCTGTAATCAAGGATGGCGTGGACGCGGGCGGCAGCTATGTGTTCGTCCAGCGCTGGGAGCATAACCTCAGGCAGCTTAACCGTATGAGCGTGCATGACCAGGAGATGATGATTGGCCGTACCAAAGATGCCAATGAAGAGATTGACGGCGATGCGCGTCCGGTCACTTCCCACCTGTCCCGCGTTGACCTTAAAGAAGACGGTAAGGGGCTGAAGATTGTTCGCCAGAGCCTGCCGTACGGCACCGCGAGCGGTACGCACGGCCTGTACTTCTGCGCTTACTGCGCACGCCTCTACAACATCGAACAGCAGCTGCTGAGCATGTTTGGCGATACCGACGGTAAGCGTGACGCCATGCTGCGCTTCACCCGCCCGGTGACCGGCGGCTACTACTTTGCGCCGTCCGTTGAGCGCCTGCTGGCGTTGTAAATCGCTCTCTATTCGTAGGCCGGGTAAGCGTGAGCGCCACCCGGCAATTTCTCCTGCACCTCTTATTCCCTTTTCTGCTTCTAAATCACCAAACGGTATATAAAACCGTTACTCCTTTAGACTCCGTTATAAATATTATGACTATAAGATAGTCATCACATTTATAAGGGTGCGCAATGGCCGTTACTGTACTGAAAAAAGGATCGCTGGCACTGGCAGGTTTACTGCTGGTGGCGCAGGCGCAGGCAACCGAGTTGCTGAACAGTTCTTATGATGTTTCGCGCGAGCTGTTTGCCGCCCTTAATCCCGCATTTGAACAGCAGTGGGCGAAAGAGAACAACGGCGACAAGCTGACCATCAAGCAGTCGCACGCTGGCTCATCTAAGCAGGCGCTGGCCATTTTGCAGGGGCTGAAAGCGGACGTGGTGACCTACAACCAGGTCACGGACGTGCAGATCCTGCACGACAAAGGCAAACTGATCCCGGCGAACTGGCAGAGTCGCCTGCCGAACAACAGTTCGCCATTTTACTCCACCATGGGCTTCCTGGTGCGCAAGGGCAACCCGAAGAACATCCACGACTGGAACGACCTGGTGCGTTCAGACGTAAAGCTGATCTTCCCGAATCCGAAAACCTCCGGCAACGCACGTTACACCTACCTGGCGGCGTGGGGCGCGGCGGACAAAGCTGACGGTAACGATAAAGCGAAAACCGAACAGTTTATGACCCAGTTCCTGAAAAACGTCGAGGTGTTTGATACCGGCGGTCGTGGCGCAACCACTACCTTCGCCGAGCGCGGGCTGGGCGACGTGCTGATCAGCTTTGAATCCGAAGTGAACAATATTCGTAAACAGTACGAAGCGCAGGGCTTCGAAGTGGTTATCCCGAAAACGAACATTCTGGCCGAGTTCCCGGTGGCGTGGGTGGATAAAAACGTTAAGGCTAACGGCACAGAAAAGGCGGCGAAAGCCTACCTGAACTATCTGTACAGCCCGCAGGCGCAGACCGTTATCACCGACTACTACTACCGTGTCAACAACCCGGACGTGATGAGCAAGCTGAAAGACAAATTCCCGCAGACCGAGCTGTTCCGCGTGGAAGATCATTTCGGCGCCTGGCCTGAGGTCATGAAAACGCATTTTGTCAGCGGCGGTGAGTTGGACAAACTGCTGGCAGCGGGGCGTAAGTAATGTTTGCAGTGTCCTCCAGACGTGTGCTGCCGGGCTTTACCTTAAGCCTCGGGACCAGCCTGCTGTTCGTCTGTCTGATTTTGTTATTACCGCTCAGCGCGCTGGTGATGCAGCTCGCTGAGATGAGCTGGTCCCAGTACTGGGAAGTGATTACTAACCCGCAGGTGGTGGCGGCCTACAAGGTCACCCTGCTGTCTGCGTTCGTGGCCTCGATTTTTAACGGCGTGTTTGGCCTGCTGATGGCGTGGATCTTAACTCGCTATCGCTTCCCGGGCCGCACCCTGCTCGACGCGCTGATGGATCTGCCGTTTGCCCTGCCGACGGCGGTTGCCGGTTTGACGCTGGCGTCGCTGTTTTCCGTGAACGGCTTTTACGGTGAGTGGCTGGCGAAGTTTGATATCAAAGTGACCTATACCTGGCTCGGTATCGCGGTGGCCATGGCCTTTACCAGCATCCCGTTTGTGGTACGTACCGTGCAGCCGGTGCTGGAAGAGTTAGGACCCGAATACGAAGAGGCCGCAGAAACGCTCGGCGCCACGCGCTGGCAGAGTTTTCGCAAGGTCGTGCTGCCGGAACTCTCTCCGGCGTTGCTGGCGGGTATCGCGCTCTCCTTTACCCGCAGCCTCGGTGAATTTGGCGCGGTCATTTTTATCGCCGGGAACATCGCGTGGAAAACCGAAGTAACCTCGCTGATGATTTTTGTCCGTTTGCAGGAGTTTGATTATCCGGCCGCGAGTGCGATTGCCTCGGTGATCCTTGCCGCGTCGCTGCTACTGCTGTTCTCGATTAACACTCTGCAAAGTCGCTTTGGTCGACGTGTGGTAGGTCACTGATGGCGGAAGTTAGGCAATTGAAGCGCTATGACGCGCCCCGCATCAACTGGGGCAAATGGTTTCTGATTGGTACCGGCGTGCTGGTCTCCGCATTCATTCTCGTCGTGCCGATGGTGTACATCTTCGTTCAGGCCTTCAGCAAAGGGATTATGCCCGCGCTGCAAAACCTGGCCGATCCGGACATGCTCCACGCCATCTGGCTGACGGTCATGATTGCCCTGATCACCGTCCCGGTGAATCTGGTGTTTGGCGTATTGCTGGCCTGGCTGGTAACGCGCTTTAACTTCCCGGGGCGTCAGCTGCTGCTGACCCTGCTGGATATCCCGTTTGCGGTGTCACCGGTGGTGGCGGGTCTGGTTTATCTGCTCTTCTACGGTTCCAATGGCCCGCTGGGCGGCTGGCTGGATGAACACGACCTGCAGATCATGTTCGCCTGGCCGGGGATGGTGCTGGTGACCGTCTTTGTCACCTGTCCGTTCGTGGTACGCGAGCTGGTGCCGGTGATGCTCAGCCAGGGCAGCCATGAAGATGAAGCCGCGGTGCTGCTCGGCGCTTCCGGCTGGCAGATGTTCCGCCGCGTCACGCTGCCGAATATCCGCTGGGCACTGCTTTACGGCGTGGTGCTGACCAACGCCCGTGCGATCGGTGAGTTTGGCGCGGTGTCGGTGGTATCCGGCTCGATTCGCGGCGAAACCCTGTCGCTGCCGTTACAGATTGAATTACTGGAACAGGACTACAACACCGTCGGTTCCTTTACTGCCGCAGCGTTGCTGACGCTGATGGCGATTTTGACCCTGTTTTTGAAGAGTGTGGTGCAGTGGCGTTTAGAGAATCAGGAAAAACGTCAGCATCAGGAGGGAAATCATGAGCATTGAGATTGCCAATATTAAGAAGTCTTTTGGTCGCACCCAGGTGCTGAATGATATCTCGCTGGATATCCCTTCCGGACAAATGGTGGCGCTGCTGGGGCCGTCTGGCTCCGGTAAAACCACGCTGCTGCGTATTATCGCCGGGCTTGAGCACCAGACCAGCGGACATATCCGCTTCCACGGTACGGACGTAAGCCGTTTGCATGCCCGCGACCGTAAAGTGGGTTTTGTATTCCAGCACTACGCCCTGTTCCGCCACCTGACGGTATTCGACAACATCGCGTTTGGTCTGACCGTACTGCCGCGTCGTGAGCGTCCGAATGCGGCCGCCATCAAAGCGAAAGTGACCAAACTGCTGGAGATGGTGCAGCTGGCTCATCTGGCGGACCGCTTCCCGGCACAGCTTTCTGGCGGGCAGAAACAGCGCGTGGCGCTGGCGCGTGCGTTAGCCGTGGAACCGCAAATCCTGCTGCTGGACGAACCGTTTGGCGCGCTGGATGCGCAGGTGCGTAAAGAGCTCCGCCGCTGGCTGCGTCAGCTTCATGAGGAACTCCAGTTCACCAGCGTTTTCGTGACCCACGATCAGGAAGAGGCGATGGAAGTAGCCGACCGCGTGGTGGTGATGAGTCAGGGCAACATTGAGCAGGTTGACGAGCCAGAGCAACTCTGGCGTGAACCGGCGACCCGCTTTGTGCTGGAGTTTATGGGGGAAGTAAACCGCCTTCAGGGTACTATTCGCGGCGGTCAGTTCCACGTTGGCGCGCACCGCTGGCCGCTGGGGTATACCTCCGCGCACCAGGGGCCGGTGGATCTGTTCCTGCGCCCGTGGGAAGTGGACGTCAGCCGCCGTACCAGCCTGGACTCACCGCTTCCGGTGCAGGTGCTGGAAGCTAGCCCTAAAGGTCACTACACCCAATTAGTGGTACAGCCCCTGGGCTGGTACACCGAGCCGCTGACCGTGGTTATGCGTGACGACGAGCCGCCGCACCGGGGGGAACGCCTGTTTGTGGGGCTGCAACACGCGCGCATTTATCACGGGAACGAGCGCATCGAGACGCGCGAGGATATTGCTCTGGCGGAGTCAGCCTGATAGGTTATTGAGTATGTTTTTCGCCCGGTGGCGTGATGCTTACCGGGCTTTTTATTGAGTAAAAAACGTGAATACACTCGAACACACCATCGGCAACACCCCTCTGGTCAAACTTCAGCGCATGGGGTGTGACAACGGCAGCGAAATCTGGGTCAAACTTGAAGGCAATAACCCGGCGGGGTCGGTGAAAGACCGGGCGGCGCTGTCGATGATTGTTCAGGCCGAAAAGCGCGGCGAGATAAAGCCCGGCGACGTGCTGATCGAAGCCACCAGCGGTAACACCGGTATCGCACTGGCGATGATAGCCGCCCTGAAAGGCTATCGTATGAAGCTGCTGATGCCGGATAACATGAGCCAGGAGCGCCGTGCCGCCATGCGTGCCTACGGGGCCGAGCTGATTCTGGTGAGCAAAGAGCAGGGTATGGAAGGGGCGCGAGATTTAGCGTTAGCGATGGCGGAGCGCGGGGAAGGCAAGCTGCTCGACCAGTTTAATAACCCGGACAACCCGTACGCGCACTACACCACCACCGGCCCGGAAATCTGGCAGCAAACCGGCGGGCGCATCACCCACTTTGTCTCCAGCATGGGGACCACGGGCACGATCACCGGTGTGTCACGTTTTCTGCGCGAGCAGGAGCAGCCGGTGACGATTGTCGGCCTCCAGCCGGAAGAGGGAAGCAGTATTCCGGGCATTCGCCGCTGGCCCGCGGAGTATATGCCGGGCATCTTTAATGCGCAGCTTGTGGACCAGGTGCTGGATATTCATCAGCGCGAGGCGGAAAATACCATGCGTGAGCTGGCCGTGCGTGAAGGCATCTTCTGCGGCGTCAGTTCGGGTGGCGCGGTAGCGGGGGCGATTCGGGTGGCTAAGGCAAACCCAGGTGCAGTAGTGGTAGCGATTATTTGCGATCGCGGCGATCGCTACCTGTCGACCGGCGTCTTTGGTGAAGAGAGTTATTCGCAGGGGGCGGGGATTTAAGCGTCATGGAGATGATTTTATTCCGGGATAACACCCGGGCGCAGCAAACCGATATTGTCGCCGTTCAGTCGCAGGTGGTGTACGGCAGTGTGGGAAACAGCATCGCGGTGCCAAATATTCGCACCCATCGACTGAACGTTACCGCCGTGCCGACGGTGCTGTTCAGCAATACGCCGCACTACGACACCTTCTACGGCGGGGTGATCCCGGACGAGTGGTTCAGCGGCTACCTGAAGGCGCTGGAAGAGCGCGAGATCCTGCGCGAGCTAAAAGCGGTCACTACCGGCTATATGGGCAGCGCCAGCCAGATCGTGCTGCTGGCGCAGTGGCTGAAGGCGATCAAAGTTCAACATCCCGATCTGCTGGTGCTGGTCGACCCGGTAATCGGAGACATCGACAGCGGGATGTACGTGAAGCCGGATATTCCTGAAGCCTACCGTGAGCACCTGCTCCCGCTGGCCCAGGGCATTACGCCCAACGTGTTTGAGCTGGAAGTGCTGAGCGGCAAACCGTGCCGTACGCCGGAGAGCGCCATTGCCGCCGCGCAGGGACTGCTGTCTGACACGCTTAAATGGGTGGCGATCACCAGCGCGCCAGTGGCTGACGATCCGCAAAATATCCACGTCGTGCTGGTGAGCGAGGAGGGCGTTACCGTAAGCGCACACCCGCGCGTTGAGACGGACCTGAAAGGGACGGGGGATCTGTTCTGTTCGGAGCTGGTGAGCGGTATCGTCGGCGGTAAAACCGTGGCCGACGCCATTCGCATGGCGGGCGACAGGGTGACTGACGTGATGATCTATACGCAGTCGAAAGGCTACGACGAGCTTATTCTGCCTGCATAAACAAAAATGGCGCCCGAAGGCGCCATTTTACCGTGCGGCAAGAATTACTTCTTGATGCGGATAACCGGGGTTTCACCCACGGTAACGCTGCCAGACAGTTTGATCAGCTCTTTGATTTCGTCCATGTTGGAGATAACAACCGGAGTCAGGGTAGACTTCGCTTTTTCTTCCAGCAGTGGCAGATCGAATTCAATTACAGGGTCGCCAACTTTAACACGCTGGCCTTCTTCCGCGATACGTTTGAAGCCTTCGCCTTTCAGTTCAACGGTGTCGATACCGAAGTGAACGAACAGTTCGATACCGCTATCGGATTCGATAGAGAACGCATGGTTGGTTTCAAAAATCTTACCAATGGTACCGTCAACTGGAGCAACCATTTTGTTGCCAGTTGGTTTGATAGCAATGCCATCACCAACAATTTTCTCAGCAAACACTACATCCGGCACGTCTTCGATATTGACGATCTCGCCGGAGAGCGGAGCAACAATCTCAATAGTTCCGGAGTCGCTATTGCTTTTGTCACCGAACAGTTTACTAAATAAACCCATTAGACTTATCTCCTAAGCAGTAATTTGGGCCGCATCTCGTGGATTAGCAGATTGTTTTTTCTTCAATGAACTTGTTAACCAGCGTCATTAACTCGTCCGTTGTCGGTTGAGCAAGAGCCTGCTCTGCTAATACCTTCGCATCTTCGAAGTTCGTGTTACGGATAATCTTCTTGATGCGCGGGATGGAAATGGCGCTCATAGAGAATTCGTCCAGACCCATACCCAGCAACAGAAGTGTAGCACGTTCGTCGCCTGCAAGCTCACCACACATGCCAGTCCATTTACCTTCTGCATGAGAAGCATCAATAACTTGCTTGATCAAATTCAGTACAGACGGCGACATTGGCTGGTAGAGATGTGAAATCATATCATTACCACGGTCAACTGCCAGGGTGTACTGCGTTAAATCATTGGTACCGATACTAAAGAAATCAACTTCTTTGGCTAAATGACGTGCAATGGTCGCGGCTGCCGGTGTTTCCACCATCACGCCGATCTCGATTGACTCGTCAAATGCTTTACCTTCGTCACGCAGTTCCTGCTTGTAGATTTCAATCTCTTTCTTCAGTGCACGCACTTCTTCAACAGAGATGATCATCGGGAACATGATGCGCAGCTTACCGAAAGCGGATGCACGCAGGATAGCGCGAACCTGGTCACGCAGGATCTCTTTGCGATCCATGGCGATACGTACGGCACGCCAGCCCAGGAACGGGTTCTCTTCTTTCGGGAAGTTCATGTACGGCAGCTCTTTGTCGCCACCGATATCCATGGTGCGGACGATAACGGCCTGCGAGCCGCACGCTTCCGCAACCGCTTTGTACGCTGCAAACTGCTCTTCTTCCGTTGGCAGGGCGTCGCGGTCCATGAACAGGAATTCAGTACGATACAGACCTACACCTTCCGCACCGTTGCGCTCAGCGCCGTCAACGTCACGTACGGTACCGATGTTAGCGCACACTTCAACCTGATGGCCGTCCAGCGTGATGGCTGGCAGATCTTTCAGTTTAGCGAGTTCCGCTTTCTCGGTAGCAACCTGCTCCTGAACGGAACGCAGCTGCTCGATCACATCGTTAGTTGGGTTGACGTAAACCACGTTGTTTACGGCATCCAGAATCAGATAGTCGTCGTTTTTCACCTGCGAGGTGACGCTACCGGTACCCACGATGGCTGGCAGCTCCAGAGAACGCGCCATGATAGAGGTGTGGGAGGTACGTCCACCTGCATCAGTAATGAAACCCAGCACCTTGTTCAGGTTCAGCTGTGCGGTTTCAGACGGGGTCAGGTCAGCGGCAACCAGGATGACTTCGTCCTGAATCGCGCTCAGATCGATGATGGCCAGACCCAGGATGTTGCGCAGCAGGCGCTTACCGATGTCACGTACGTCAGCCGCACGCTCTTTCAGGTATTCATCGTCCAGTTCTTCCAGGGCAGTTGCCTGACCTTCGATAACTTCATGCGCAGCCGCGTCGGCCGTCATGCCTTTATCTTTAATCAGGGCTATGATTTCCTGCTCCAGCTCCTCATCTTCGAGCAGCATAATGTGCCCTTCGAAGATGGCTTCTTTTTCTTCACCGAAAGTTTCGCCAGCTTTAGTTTTAATCGCTTCCAGTTGCGCAGATGCCTTGGCACGACCGCTCAGAAAACGTTCAACTTCCTGATCAACCTTGTCGGCAGAAATTTTTTTCCGGTCAATGACGATTTCGTCTTCTTTCAGCAGCAATGCTTTGCCGAAAGCGATACCCGGGGATGCTAAAATGCCTGAAATCATAACCCTACCTTACTTGTGACTGATATTGAAAAGAACCCGGTAAACTTACTCGAGTTCAGCCATCAGCTTAACCAGATGCTCAACTGCTTTCTGCTCGTCTTCACCTTCAGCGGAGATGGTAACAACGGTACCCTGAGTCAGACCCAGAGTTTGCAGCTTGAACAGGCTTTTTGCGCTAGCGCTTTTGCCGTTGGAAGTCACAGTGATTTCAGAAGTGAAGCCTTTCGCTTCTTTAACAAACTGAGCAGCAGGGCGGGTGTGCAGACCGTTCGGAGCGGTAATGGTAACTTCTTGCTGGAACATTGTATTTCCCCAACTTATAGGTTTAGTGTTGTGGAACTAAAGTCTAGCCTGGCGACTTAACTTTAGCCTGTATAGTTAGCGCTGACGTTTCAATCGTCATTAAACATTATGCAGTGAAAGCAAGACTTGAACCAAATCATAAAATCGATTCAGCAGCGCTATTTCGTTCACCGATTAATTTCGCGCATCAAAATAATTGCTGGTTTAAATACCAGACCCAACGGGGTGAAGCAATGCCAGGAGGGGTAAAACTTTGAAGCAGGCCACAAAAAAGCACCTGAAAAGGTGCTTTTTTACGCGTTTTTAACATACTGGCATCACTGTTGCAGTTCTTTCTCTGTGAACAGATCGGCAAACAGTGCTGTGCTTAAGTAACGCTCACCCGAAGACGGTAGGATAACCACAATATTCTTGTTGGTAAAGGTTTCGTCTTCCAGCAGTTTGAGAGCTGCAGCAACCGCCGCACCGGAAGAGATACCCGCCAGAATGCCTTCCTCGTCCATCAGGCGACGCGCCGTGGAGATGGCTTCTTCATTGGTGATGGCGACCACTTTATCGATCAGCTTCAGATCGAGGTTGCCTGGAATAAAGCCAGCGCCGATACCCTGGATTTTGTGCGGACCTGGTTTGATCTCTTCGCCTGCCAGCGCCTGAGCGATAACCGGAGAGTCGGTTGGCTCAACGGCAACGGTAATCAGATCTTTTTTACCTTTCGTGCCTTTAATATAGCGAGACACCCCGGTCAGCGTACCGCCGGTGCCTACGCCGGAGATAAACACATCAACCTGACCGTCGGTATCTTCCCAGATTTCCGGGCCGGTGGTTTTCTCATGAATTTCCGGGTTGGCCGGGTTGCTGAACTGCTGG
This sequence comes from Enterobacter sp. DSM 30060, assembly GCF_013375955.1. Lineage (NCBI taxonomy): Bacteria > Pseudomonadati > Pseudomonadota > Gammaproteobacteria > Enterobacterales > Enterobacteriaceae > Enterobacter > Enterobacter sp. DSM 30060. Next base: position 303,848 of record NZ_CP056118.1, on the reverse strand, counting down.
AGCAGCAGATACTTTGCAGGATCGCTGGCGACGATTTCTTCGGCCTTCTGAATCGCGCCCTTCATGCCTTTCGCGCCTTCCGTGAGGACCAGATTCGCACCCAACGCTTTCAGCAGCTTACGGCGCTCAATACTCATGGTTTCAGGCATAGTCAGCGTCAGCTTATAGCCGCGCGCCGCCGCAACATAGGCCAGGGCGATACCGGTATTGCCGCTGGTGGGTTCAACCAGCTCAACGCCAGGTTTCAGCACGCCACGCTTTTCAGCATCCCAAATCATATTCGCACCGATACGGCATTTAACGCTGAAGCTTGGGTTACGAGATTCCACCTTCGCCAGAATGCGTCCATTACCGATACGGTTCAGTCGAACCAGGGGCGTATGACCGATAGTCAGCGAGTTGTCTTCATAAATCTTACTCATGGCCTGTCCTTAACTGTATGAAATTGGGATACCGACCCAGCATACCTGTTGAACAGGTATGGGGAAGTAAGGAAATCGCATATCTATATGCTGCAAGGAAATAATGGGGATCAGTATGGAATAAGGGGCGGCATAAGCCACCCCTCTTTTACACATTTTTGCATTACTTCCATAACGCGTGCTTAGCACGGTAGCAGTCCACCCACATCGCCGTCGCGCCGCAAACGGCAACGGGCATGATGAACAGATTCAGGAAAGGGATCATGGTGAACAGGCTGGTAAGGGCACCAAACTGCATATTGGCAACCTTCTGAGTGCGCAGGGCAGTGCGCATCTCTTTAAACGGCACTTTGTGGTTATCGAACGGATAATCACAGTACTGGATAGCAAGCATCCAGGCGCTGAACAGGAACCACAGCACGGGTGCGACCGTCTGGCCGATCCCGGGTACAAAATAAAGGATGAGCAGCACAATCGCCCGCGGCAGGTACCACGCAAACTTCTGCCATTCGCGCTTCATGATGCGGGGGACATCTTTCACGATCCCCAGTACGCCCGTGTCAGGCGGCGCCGCACCGGTCAGGCGCGCTTCCAGCTGTTCGGCCAGCAGACCGTTGAACGGCGCGGCTATCCAGTTAGCTATCGTCGAAAAGAAATAGCCGAAAACCAGCAGCACGGAGATAACCGCAATCGGCCAGAGCAGGTAGTCCAACCACTGTAACCAGTCCGGCACATAGCTCATCAGGGAAGGGATCCAGCTTTCCAGCCTGGTGAACAGCCACCAGAACGCGCCCCCCATCAGAATAATGTTGATCAGTAACGGCAAAACAACGAAGCGTCGAATGCCCGGCAGGGAGACCAGTTTCCAGCCCTGAGAAAAGTACCAGACCCCGCTACGTGGGGCAGAAGAAGATGTTGAAACCATACCAGGCTGTACTCCTTTTTACACAACCAGTGGAATTGCCCGCCTATATTATCCAGTTACGGGCCAATGACCAGTTCGGAAATGTTCGAAAAACCAGCAAAAAGCACGATTTAGTTCATCTTTATGCTGTGAATGCTCTGCATACACTTGCACTTGACGTAAACGGCAAATACTCTTAGTGAGTAAATGTTTGCCGTGGTGGCAAGGTGTTAGAACAACAGAGAATATAATGATGCAGGATTTGCGTCTGATATTAATCATTGTTGGCGCGATCGCCATAATCGCTTTACTGGTACATGGTTTCTGGACCAGCCGTAAAGAGCGTTCCTCTATGTTTCGCGATCGTCCACTGAAGCGCATGAAGTCCAGTCGCGAAGACGATGACGTTGAAGACGACATCGACGGTCTTGACGACGACGGCGTGGGTGAAGTTCGTGTTCATCGGGTCAATACTGCGCCCGGCGCAGCGCATGGAGAGCATGAAGCTCCCCGCGCTCCGCAGCACCAGTATCAACCACCGTATGCCTCTGCCCAGCCGCGCCAGCCAGCGCCGCCGCCAGTGGAAGAACCTGTTCGTCATCCGTCGCAGCAGCCTGTGCAACAGCAGCCCGTTGCGCCACAGCCTGTACAGCAGCAACCTGTGCAACAGCCTGCACAGCCAGTGCATCAGCCACAGCCAGTGCAACAGCCGCAGCCGGTAGAACAACCGCAGCCTGAATCTGCACCGCCTGCGCCACAGCCCGCTCCGCGCGTTGAGCCAGAGCCTGTTGTTGAGCCAGAACCGGTTGTTGAAAAGCCGCAGCGTAAAGAAGCGGTAATCATCATGAATGTGGCTGCTCATCATGGCACCCATCTGAACGGTGACGTGCTGCTCAACAGCATCCAACAGGCAGGCTTCAAGTTCGGCGACATGAATATTTTCCATCGCCACCTGAGTCCTGACGGCAGCGGTCCGGCGCTGTTCAGCCTGGCCAATATGGTCAATCCAGGCACGTTTGACCCGGAAATGACCGGTGATTTCGTCACGCCTGGGGTTACGATCTTTATGCAGGTGCCGTCCTACGGTGACGAGCTGCAAAACTTTAAGCTGATGCTACAGTCCGCTCAGCACATCGCCGACGAAGTGGGCGGTGTGGTGCTCGACGATCAGCGTCGTATGATGACGCCGCAGAAACTGCGCGAATATCAGGACCGCATCCGCGAAGTTAAGGAAGCTAACGCGTAATCGTCGCGTTTACTTCAACTCCTCCTCAACCCCCGCCTGTCGGGGGTTTTTCTCATTGATGGTGCGATATGGACTCAATCGAACAACAACTTACTGAACTGCGAACCACGCTTCGCCATCATGAATATCTCTATCATGTTATGGACGCACCGGAAGTGCCGGATGCGGAATATGACCGCCTGATGCGTGAACTGCGCGAGCTGGAAGCGCAGCACCCCGAACTGATTACGCCCGATTCCCCAACGCAGCGCGTCGGCGCGGAACCGCTGGGTGCTTTCAGCCAGGTGCGCCACGAAGTGCCGATGCTGTCGCTGGATAACGTGTTTGATGAAGAGAGTTTTCTGGCTTTCAACAAGCGCGTGCAGGATCGCCTGAAGAGCGTCGACAATCTGAGCTGGTGCTGCGAGCTAAAACTGGATGGTCTGGCCGTCAGCATTCTTTATGAGAACGGCGTGATGGTACGTGCCGCAACGCGCGGCGACGGCACCACCGGGGAAGACATCACCACCAATGTGCGCACCATTCGTGCGATCCCGCTGAAGCTGCGTGGCGATAACATTCCTGCGCGGCTGGAAGTGCGCGGGGAAGTTTTCCTTCCGCAGGCGGGCTTTGAGAATATCAATGAAGAAGCGCGTCGTACCGGGGGTAAAGTGTTTGCAAACCCGCGTAACGCGGCGGCAGGTTCGCTGCGCCAGCTCGATCCGCGTATCACCGCGAAGCGACCGCTTACTTTCTTCTGCTACGGCGTCGGGATCCTGGAAGGCGGTGACCTGCCGGATACCCACCTGGGTCGTTTAATGCAGTTCAAAGAGTGGGGTTTGCCGGTAAGCAACCGCGTGCAGCTTTGCGACTCTCCAGAGGCGGTGCTGGCGTTCTATCACAAGGTTGAAGAAGATCGTCCCACGCTTGGGTTTGATATTGATGGCGTAGTGATCAAGGTTAACTCCCTGGCATTGCAGGAACAGTTGGGTTTTGTTGCCCGGGCGCCACGCTGGGCAGTGGCCTTTAAGTTCCCGGCGCAGGAGCAGATGACCTTCGTTCGCGACGTGGAATTTCAGGTAGGACGTACGGGTGCGATTACGCCTGTGGCGCGTCTGGAGCCTGTGCAGGTGGCTGGCGTGCTGGTCAGTAACGCTACGCTGCATAACGCCGATGAAATTGCCCGTCTGGGGCTGCGAATTGGTGACAAAGTGGTGATTCGCCGCGCGGGCGATGTGATCCCGCAGGTGGTTAACGTAGTGGAATCAGAACGTCCTGCCGATACCCGTGCCATCGAGTTTCCTGCCCATTGTCCGGTATGTGGTTCGGATGTTGAGCGCGTGGAAGGTGAAGCGGTAACGCGCTGTACGGGCGGGTTAATCTGCGGCGCGCAGCGTAAAGAGTCCCTGAAGCACTTTGTCTCCCGCCGGGCGATGGACGTCGACGGAATGGGTGACAAGATCATCGACCAGTTAGTTGAGAAAGAGTATGTCCATACGCCAGCGGACCTCTTTACCCTGACGGCAGGTAAGCTGACCGGTCTTGACCGTATGGGGCCGAAATCTGCCCAGAACGTGGTCAATGCGCTTGAGGCGGCCAAAAATACTACCTTTGCCCGTTTCCTTTACGCGCTCGGCATTCGTGAAGTCGGAGAGGCGACGGCGGCAGGGCTGGCGGCGTATTTCGGCACGCTGGAGGCTCTTGAGAAAGCCACCATCGACGAACTACAGAAAGTCCCTGACGTTGGTATAGTGGTCGCTACCCACGTCTTCAACTTCTTCGCCGAAGAGAGCAACCGTGAAGTGATCGGTAAATTACTGGAACAGGGCATTCACTGGCCCGCACCGGTAGTGGTTAATGCAGAAGAGATCGACAGCCCGTTTGCCGGTAAAACGGTGGTGCTGACCGGCAGTCTGAGCCAGCTCTCGCGTGATGACGCGAAAGCGCGCCTGGTGGCGCTTGGGGCAAAAGTGGCGGGAAGCGTGTCAAAGAAAACCGACCTGGTGATCGCCGGGGAAGCGGCCGGTTCGAAGCTGGCAAAAGCGCAGGAGCTCGGCATCGAGGTGATCGATGAAGCGGAAATGATGCGCCTTTTAGGAGAGTGATGTGGAAAAAGAGCAGCTCGTTGAGATCGCCAATACGGAGATGCCGTTCGGTAAATATAAGGGCCGCAGGCTGATTGATTTACCGGAAGAATATCTGCTGTGGTTTGCCCGTAAGGATGAGTTTCCTGCCGGGCGTCTTGGCGAGCTGATGGCTATCACATTACTGATCAAAACAGAGGGGCTGACCCAGCTGGTGCAGCCCCTGAAACGTCCTTAAACTTTCGCGGCGCGGGTCTCTTCCTGCGCCAGCTTTTCAGTCTGTGCCTTGTAACGCCGCGCCAGTACCGCACACACCATCAGCTGGATCTGATGGAAAATCATCAGCGGCAGTACCATCATCCCAATGACCGACGTCGGGAACAGAATATTGGCCATCGGGATCCCGTTGGCCAGGCTCTTTTTCGATCCACAGAATACGATGGTGATTTCATCGGCCTTATTGAAGCCGCATTTGCGGGCCACAAAGACGTTAACCGCGATCACAATTGTCAGCAGAACAATGCTTACCACCACAATAAACAGCAGCGATCCTGCGCCCACCCTGTGCCAGATGCCGTTCACCACGGCTTCGCTGAAGGCCGTGTAAACCACCAGCAGAATGGAGCTTTGGTCCGTTTTCCCGATCCATTTTTTGTGTTTCGCCACAAACGCCCCAATCCAGGGGCGGGATAAGTGTCCGAGCACAAACGGCAGTAGCAGTTGCAGACAAATTTTACCCACCTGCTCCAGATTACCTTCTGCACCATGCATGTTCATCAGCAGACCGACCAGCAGCGGTGAAACAAAGATCCCGAGCAGGCTGGAAGCCGAAGCAGAACATACCGCCGCCGCGACGTTGCCGCCCGCCAGCGAGGTAAAGGCAATAGCAGACTGCACGGTGGCCGGCAAAATGCACAGATAAAGGAAACCGGTATAGAGTGCCGGATCGACATTCACCGGCGCCCACCAGGCAAACAGCACGCCCAGAACAGGGAAGAGGATAAAGGTGCTGCACATTACCCAGAGGTGCAGTCGCCAGTGGCTACCGCCTGCAATAATGGCTTCCCGGGAGAGTTTGGCGCCATGCATAAAGAACAACAGGGCAATGGCTGCCGTGGTCAGCCCTTCAATGACCGGAACGAAACCGCCCCGCGCCGGGAAGAACGAGGCCAGCAAGACGACACCAATCAGGGTCAGCGTAAACGGATCAAGGATACGAAAAAGTTTCATAATCACTCCTGAAAACAGATGCCGCTATTGTGCTTTCTTCCCTTTGAGAAATAAAATTGATTTATTGCATCCATTCATGAATTAAACAGATGAATTATTCACTACGTCAGCTTCGTGTTTTCGTCACCGTCGCGCAGGCCCACAGCTTCAGTCGGGCAGGGGAGATGATTGGCCTCAGCCAGTCGGCGGTGAGCCATAGCGTGAAAGAGCTGGAAACTCAAACCGGCGTGAAACTGCTCGACCGCACTACGCGCGAAGTGGTGCTCACCGAAGCGGGACATCAGCTGGCAACGCGTCTGGAAAGGCTGCTGGATGAACTGAACAGTACGCTGAGGGACGTCGGACGGCTTGGACAACAGCTTTCCGGTACCGTGAGAGTGGCGGCGAGCCAGACGATTTCGGCGCATCTTATTCCCCAGTGCATCGCTGAAAGTAATCACCGCTATCCGGATATCGATTTTGTTTTGCACGACAGGCCGCAGCAGTGGGTACTGGAGAGTATTCGTCAGGGGGATGTGGATTTCGGGATTGTTATTGATCCCGGAGCGGTAAGCGACCTGGAATGTGAAGTGGTACTCTCGGAACCCTTTTTATTGCTCTGCCGCGATGATGATCCTCTGGCATCGCTGTCGCAGGTGGCCTGGCAAGCCTTACAGGGGGCAAACCTGGTGTTACAGGATTATGCATCAGGTAGCCGCCCGCTTATAGATGCCGCACTGGCCGCACAGGGCGTAAAGGCAACCATTGTGCAGGAGATTGGGCATCCTGCCACGCTCTTCCCCATGGTCGAAGCGGGGATTGGGATCAGCGTTCTGCCTGCGCTGGCGCTGCCACTGCCGCAGGGAAGTCGTTTAACGGTGAAGCGTTTCCTGCCCTGTATTGAACGCCAGCTGATGCTGGTACGCCGTAAAAACAGGTCTCTTTCCGGAGCGGCTCATGCCTGCTGGGATGTGGTGCGTATGCAGGCCAGGCGTCTGATGGAGGCCCGCACGCGCGATCCACTTTTTAACGAAACCAATGATCAGATATAGATATCAATCTGATGTTCTGCGGAGGGTTTATTGACGCCTTCCGCCACGGCCTGACCGCTTTCCTGTTTTGGCATCGCCTCTTCTGCCTGCTGACGCTGCAATTGCGCCAGCTGTGCCTGCAACATAGCCAGCTGAGATTCGAGCAATTCTTGCTGCTTTTGCTTTTCTTCCGCTGTGGCATCACCCATGGCGACTTCTTTAAGTTGCTGAGTGACTTTCGTTATCTGTTTGGTCAGACGGGTGATCTGGGAAGCAATGTCGTTTCCGCCGGAGCTGTTATCTACGCTGCCGATTTCCATCGCCGACAGAGAAACGGGCTTAAGAGTTGTCATATTGAGATCCTTTTCGCCATAAAATAGAGGTATCGGCAAAGAAGGCGTGAGCTTGAGTAAAACAAGCGGTTTGGCTGTAATGGGGATGTGCTATATCGCAGATAGCAAAAAAGCGCCTTTAGGGCGCTTTTTTACATTGGTGGGTCGTGCAGGATTCGAACCTGCGACCAATTGATTAAAAGTCAACTGCTCTACCAACTGAGCTAACGACCCGAAATGGTGGGCGATGACGGGCTCGAACCGCCGACCCCCTCCGTGTAAAGGAGATGCTCTACCAACTGAGCTAATCGCCCATTTCGGAACTGCTACGATAAGGTGAGAATGGTGGGCGATGACGGGCTCGAACCGCCGACCCCCTCCGTGTAAAGGAGATGCTCTACCAACTGAGCTAATCGCCCAATCTCAATTCTTATCTACACTGCGAGTCTACCGAAGTAGATGGTGGGTGATGACGGGCTCGAACCGCCGACCCCCTCCGTGTAAAGGAGATGCTCTACCAACTGAGCTAATCACCCCCGCTGTGTGGAGTCGCATTATAGGGAGAGTTGAAAATGAGTCAACGCATTTTCTAAAGTTTTTATTCGTTCGTCGTAAAATTAGTCAAAACGATCGCAAAACGGACTGTGGTGCATGATTTCTAAACAAAAACAGCAATCTCGAACCGGATAAAGTGATCGACATTGAGGAATCGGCCCACAGTGATAGAATATTGCCCATTGTTTTCTTCCCAGGATTTGCCGATTACCGGCATCTTTATAACGTAAGGCCATTTCATGAAAATCAAAACTCGCTTCGCGCCGAGCCCGACAGGCTATCTGCATGTCGGTGGTGCACGTACCGCTCTCTACTCCTGGCTTTTCGCACGCCACAACAAAGGTGAGTTTGTGCTGCGTATTGAAGACACCGACCTGGAGCGCTCAACGCCGGAAGCAATTGAAGCCATTATGGATGGGATGAACTGGCTGAATCTGGAGTGGGACGAAGGCCCATATTTCCAGACCAAACGTTTTGACCGCTATAACGCCGTAATTGACGAGATGCTGGTCGCAGGCACGGCCTATAAGTGCTACTGCTCAAGGGAGCGTCTGGATGCGCTGCGCGAAGAGCAAATGGCAAAAGGCGAAAAACCGCGTTATGACGGTCGTTGCCGTCATGACCACAGCGAGCATGCTGCTGATGAGCCTTGCGTAGTGCGTTTTGCTAACCCGCAGGATGGCTCTGTTATCTTTGATGACCAGATCCGTGGCCCGATCGAATTCAGCAACCAGGAGCTGGATGACCTCATCATTCGTCGTACTGACGGCTCGCCAACCTATAACTTCTGCGTGGTTGTGGACGACTGGGATATGGAAATCACTCACGTGATCCGTGGTGAAGACCATATCAATAACACCCCGCGTCAGATCAACATTCTTAAAGCGCTGAACGCGCCTGTACCGGTGTATGCGCACGTATCGATGATCAACGGTGACGACGGTAAAAAGCTGTCCAAACGTCATGGCGCGGTGAGCGTGATGCAGTACCGTGATGACGGCTATCTGCCGGAAGCGCTACTGAACTATCTGGTGCGTCTGGGCTGGGCTCATGGTGACCAGGAGATCTTCAGCCGCGAAGAGATGATCGAGCTTTTCTCTCTGAACTCGGTAAGCAAATCAGCCAGCGCGTTCAACACTGACAAACTGCTGTGGCTGAACCATCACTACATCAATACCATGCAGCCAGAGTATGTGGCGACTTATCTGCAATGGCATATTGAGCAGGCAAACATCGATACCCGTACGGGCCCTGAACTGGCGGATCTGGTGAAGCTGCTTGGCGAGCGTTGCAAAACGCTGAAAGAGATCGCCGAGAGCTGCCGCTACTTTTATGAAGAGTTTGACGCGTTCGACGCCGACGCGGCCAAGAAACACCTGCGTCCGGTTGCGCGTCAGCCGCTGGAAGTGGTGCGAGATAAACTCGAAGCCATTACCGAATGGACTGCAGAAAATGTTCACCACGCGATTCAGGCAACCGCTGATGAGTTGGAAATTGGCATGGGTAAAGTCGGTATGCCGCTGCGCGTTGCGGTGACGGGGGCAGGCCAGTCTCCGGCGCTGGACGTGACCGTTCATGCCATTGGCAAATCACGTAGCGTTGCGCGTATCAACAAGGCGCTGGGCTTTATTGCTGAGCGCGAAAGCCAGCAGTAATGCTCGTGAAATACAAATAACGGCAGGGTAACCTGCCGTTTTTTATGTCTGTTATTCAGCAATACCAAGACGCGTGAGAAAACCCTGCAAACCTTCGCGAGCGAGCAGCTTGTGCAAACGTTCCTGTTCGACAGTTGTCATGTTTTCCAGCGAGTCGATAATTTGTGGAAGCAGGCTGGATGAGGTCGCCACGCCATAGAGTGAAGGGCTTTCTGCCACATGGTAAACAGCCCGACAGTTACGAATGGCGGGAAGGCTAATGATGTGCTCCTTAACGTGCGCATCAATACATATCACCCTCGCTCTTCCGCCTTTTACACCGTTGATACCCTCCGTTTTCCATCCTTTCTGTCGTATCCAGCGATTAACGGTTTGTCGGGCGACGCCCAGACTGTCCGCCAGCTCTTCCGTGGTCATTTTGCTGCGTAATCTTTTCATATTAGCGTTGGTCGCGAATCCCTAAGCGTTGTAACAATCCGGTAATCCCTTCCCGCAGTAACAGAGATGTCATCTGCTTTTGCTCATCCGGCGTCATTTCATTCGCCAGCGTCAGGAGCAGGGCGTGAAGCGAGCCTTCGTGGTACGCCTTTTCTGGCATTTCCGGCGACTCTGTTACCCTGCGTGCGCTGCGAATAAAGTCGCGCACTTTTTCATTGACGTGTACCAGACGCGCCTTGCCGCCCTGAACGCCTGGTTTTGGCGATGTAATCCAACCCTCTTTGCGTACCCATTTATTGATGGTCTGTCGGCTATAGCCAGTCAGCAGGGCTAACTCTTCTGGCGTCATTCGTTCCTTGATCATACAATTTCCTGAATATCTGTGGGGTTAATTAGTGGTTCATTTTATAGCACCGTTTTACGTGAAAACGTGACAAGCTTAACTCCTGGCTGCGAGCAGACTCGCAAAGTGATTCATTTGCATGATTTTTCGGCGGTTGAAAGGCTGAGGTTGAATTTGCCGTTGACACTGTGCGGCGGAATTCATATTATGCCGCCCGTCAACATGACAGCTTTACGATGGGGCTATAGCTCAGCTGGGAGAGCGCCTGCATGGCATGCAGGAGGTCAGCGGTTCGATCCCGCTTAGCTCCACCAAACTCTGAACCCAACAGAGTACGGTAGGTAAAGTAACATGTGGGGCTATAGCTCAGCTGGGAGAGCGCTTGCATGGCATGCAAGAGGTCAGCGGTTCGATCCCGCTTAGCTCCACCAAAATTTAAACCCTCGTCGTCAGACGGGGGTTTTTTATATCTTGTAAAATATTTAGACTGTTTTTGTTGCAATTAACGTCGTTTTCTATACCTCACCTCAATCCAAATCAATAATTAAGTCCATAAATAGACCTAAACTTGATTCGTCCAATTAATAAACCTATTATCGATCCGGTCAATAAGACGATGGTTAAATAGATTACCCGGATTAATGAATAGAAAAATTTACAATAATGTAAAAATATTTATGATTGCCCTGGCGCTAAGCCTGATTGCGATCCCCTTTTCCCGTTATATCTCTCCGCGCGCTATCGTTAACGAAAATGATGTTTATTTAGCGTGGCTGCCCTTAAGCGCCATGCTCGCCATCGTGTTGTTATTTGGACGATGGGCAATCATTCCTTTGTTGCTAAGTTTTAGTGTTACTAATGCTTATTACTTTGATTTAGCCCCGCTACAATCTATCGTTTTATTATGTTGTCAGACGTTTTCCGTCTTCGCCGCCTGTGGCGTTATCCGTTTGATGCTGGGCAAGCGCTGGCGCCACAGCATGCCGAATAAGTACATTGGTATACGTATTTTATGGCTCGGATTTATGGTGCCTGTGGGCATCAAATTATCGATGTATCTGGCGGGGTATTTATTTGATTTCCCGGTAACAATCTCCTCCTATTTCGGCGAAGGCTCTGCAATTTATAACGTTATCGATATTCAGAGTCTGATTTGCGCCGCCCTGATTTTCACCATGATGTTCTATTATCCATTAAGAATGATTATTAATCCTCGCTATGCCCGAACATTCTGGCGGCGAAGCGTGAAGCCCCTCTTTTGCAACAAAAAAGCGTTATTTATCGTTGTGTGGCTGATGCTGTTGGTCTCAATGATCGCTATTTTATGCGCGCCTTTTGAGTCGCAGTTTATTGCGGGTTATTTGATGCCGACCGTTTTCATTCTTTTTACCCTGGGTATTGGTCGTTTGAGCTATGCGCTCATCTCTTTATTCTGGGCAGCCTCAGCGTTCATGTTGTTGACCTATAATTATAATTTTCTCAATGGCGTTGAATCGGGCCACTCGCTCTCCTTTATTCTGTCGGTACTCATCTCTTTCGCTATCTGCCTGCTTTACATGTCGCAGATCTATCAGAAAAGTGAATGGCTGAAACAGGGGTGGCAGGAGAGGGCGCTTACCGATCCGCTCACCGGTCTGCCTAACATTCGTGCGCTGGAAGTTTTTCTACAGCATCATCCTGAGGCCAAAGTCTGCTGCTTGCGTCTGGATAATCTGGAATTCCTGAGCCGTCACTACGGCATCCTCATGCGTGTGCACTGTAAAAAGATGATCACCGCGTCGCTGCAGCCGTTATTGCAAAAAGACGAGAAGCTCTTCCAGTTACCAGGCAGTGAACTGATGTTGGTCTTGCTGGGACCGGGCACGGCTGAACGTCTGCAATTTATGGTTGACCATCTGAACAGCCGTAAAATTATCTGGAACAAGACTGAGCTCGACATTGAGTTTGGTGCCTCCTGGGGGGAAGTGCCAAATGGAGAAAGCGTGCATCACACGCTGGGTCAGTTGAGCTGGCTGTCCGAGCAGTCCTGTTCCGGGCATAACGTCCTTGCGTTAACCAACAGTCTGGATGATGTTTCTGGTCATACGACTGACAGGGTGCTAATGCTGGCCCGTATAAAACGCGCCCTTGATATCGGTGGTCTCCATCTTTACGCGCAGCCAATTCACAACGCGCGCGGAGAAGGGTACTTTGAAATCCTTTCGCGTCTTGAAAGTGATGGTGAGATCATCACCCCTGACCGCTTTATTCCGCTGATTGCTCAGTTCAACCTGAGCCACCGATTCGACCTGAACGTGGTGGAAAAATTGCTGATGTGGATGCGCAGTCATCCATCCGGACGGGCCGGAACGCGGTTCTCCGTTAATCTGATGCCGCTGACGCTGATGCAGAACGAGATTGCAGCTGAGATCATCGCGCTTTTTGAACGCTACGCCGTTGCACCGCAAGATATCGTCATTGAGATCACCGAGGAACAGGCTTTCTCTGACTCGGGAAGCAGCATCAACAATATCCAGCAGCTGCGGGATTATGGCTTCCGCATTGCTATCGATGACTTTGGTACCGGCTATGCCAACTTTGAGCGCCTGAAGCGACTGGAGGCCGATATCATTAAGATCGATGGCTGCTTCGTGAAAGATATCTGCACCGACAGCATGGATGCGATGATCGTGCAGTCCATTTGCAACATGGCAAAAACGAAATCGCTTTGTGTGGTGGCTGAATATGTGGAATCGGCTGAACAACGCGAGATGTTGCTGCGATACGGCGTTGATTATTTGCAGGGCTATTTGATTGGTAAACCACTGCCCCTGACGGCGCTGGAGACATAAAAAAACCGGGAGCGATGGCTCCCGGTTTTCATTGAGCGGTATGGATTACAGCACCAATGCTGCGATAGAGGCAGACAGGACGCTCACCAGCGTTGAACCGTAAACCAGCTTCAGGCCAAAGCGAGAAACGACGTTACCTTGCTCTTCGTTCAGGCCTTTAATCGCACCAGCGATAATACCGATGGAAGAGAAGTTCGCGAAGGAGACCAGGAAGACGGACAGGATCCCTTCCGCACGCGGGGAGAGCGTGCTGGCAATCTTCTGAAGATCCATCATCGCCACGAATTCATTGGATACCAGTTTCGTTGCCATGATACTGCCCACCTGCAACGCTTCGTGAGCGGGCACACCCATTACCCAGGCGACCGGGTAGAAGATATAGCCCAGAATACCCTGGAACGAAATACCAAGTACGGCCGCAAACAGGGCGTTCAGCGCAGCGATCAGTGCGATAAAGCCAATCAGCATCGCGGCAACGATAATCGCAACCTTGAAACCCGCCAGAATGTATTCACCCAGCATTTCGAAGAAGCTCTGTCCCTCGTGCAGGTTTGACATCTGAATGTTCTCTTCGCTGGCATCCACGCGGTACGGGTTAATCAGCGAAAGAACAATAAAGGTGCTGAACATATTCAGAACCAGCGCTGCAACCACGTATTTAGGTTCCAGCATAGTCATATACGCGCCCACGATAGACATGGAAACGGTAGACATTGCTGTCGCCGCCATGGTGTACATGCGGTTACGGGACATCTTGCCGAGGATATCTTTATACGCAATGAAGTTCTCAGACTGACCCAGGATCAGCGAGCTGACTGCATTAAAGGATTCCAGCTTGCCCATGCCATTAACTTTCGATAACAGGAAGCCGATTGCACGGATAACCACCGGCAGAACACGAATGTGCTGGAGGATCCCGATCAGGGCAGAGATGAAGACGATAGGGCAGAGCACTTTCAGGAAGAAGAAGGCCAAACCCTGATCGTTCATGTTGCCAAAGACAAAGTTAGTCCCGTCGTTGGCAAATCCGAGCAGTTTTTCGAACATTTCGGAGAAGCCTTTCACGAAGCCGAGGCCTACGTTGGAGTTCAGGAAGAACCACGCAAGTAAAACTTCAATGACCAGCAGCTGGACAACATAGCGAATACGAATATTTTTGCGGTCAGTGCTGACCAGCAATGCGAGTGCAGTAACGACAACGAGTGCCAGGACAAAATGAAGGACGCGGTCCATATTTGCTCCAAATATGAGGCAGGTTTAATTTCCGTGCACATTCTATGTAACAAGCACAAAGAAAACGAGATCAAGCCCACACTATAGTTACATCCTGTGACGAGTCTCAAAAATAGTGATCAACAATACATTTTTGTTATGTTAGGTAAATGAGTGAAAAGTTAAGTTTGTGTGCTACGCTTCACAAATGTCTGCGCATTTTCACATTCTGTGACCTTGCTCCACCTGCCTGTCTATTGTCCCTGGCTATCAGAGTAATCATGTTAACCATTACAAATGAACTTGATAATCATTCTCATTTTGATAGCATAAAACATAGCACAGGCTATATTTCCAGAGGCAGAAATGACGAATAGTCGCGTAGAGAGTAGCAGCGGCAGGGCGGCACGCAAGCTGCGGTTCGCATTAATGGGACCTGCATTCATTGCCGCGATTGGCTACATCGATCCGGGTAATTTTGCGACCAATATTCAGGCCGGGGCCAGTTTCGGCTATAAGCTGCTGTGGGTTGTGGTGTGGGCCAACCTGATGGCGATGCTGATTCAGATGCTTTCCGCGAAGCTGGGTATTGCCACCGGGAAAAACCTGGCGGAGCAAATCCGCGATCACTATCCGCGTCCGGCGGTATGGTTTTACTGGGTCCAGGCGGAAATTATCGCCATGGCCACCGATCTCGCCGAGTTTATCGGGGCGGCGATCGGCTTTAAGCTTATTCTGGGCGTCTCCCTGCTACAGGGCGCCGTGCTGACCGGTATCGCCACGTTCCTTATTTTGATGCTCCAGAGGCGGGGACAAAAACCGCTGGAGAAAGTCATCGGCGGCCTGCTGCTGTTCGTCGCTGCCGCCTATATTGTTGAGCTGATTTTCTCCCAGCCGAATCTGGTGCAGTTGACGAAAGGGATGGTGATCCCGTCGTTACCCACCTCTGAAGCCGTATTTCTGGCCGCCGGGGTGCTGGGGGCGACCATTATGCCGCACGTAATTTATCTGCACTCTTCTTTAACCCAAAATCTGCACGGCGGGACGAGTAAAGAGCGCTACTCCGCCTCGAAATGGGATGTGGCAATTGCGATGACCATTGCCGGATTTGTGAATCTGGCGATGATGGCGACTGCCGCCGCCGCGTTTCACTTTAACGGGCATACCGGGGTTGCCGATCTCGACCAGGCGTACCTGACGCTGGAGCCGTTGCTGAGCCATGCCGCTGCCACTATTTTTGGTTTAAGCCTGGTTGCTGCGGGACTTTCCTCTACGGTTGTGGGGACACTGGCCGGGCAGGTGGTGATGCAGGGGTTCGTACGTTTCCATATTCCACTGTGGGTTCGCCGTTCGGTAACGATGCTGCCTTCCTTTATTGTAATTCTGATGGGGCTGGATCCGACCCGCATTCTGGTGATGAGTCAGGTGCTGCTGAGTTTCGGTATTGCGCTGGCGCTGGTGCCGCTACTGATATTCACCAGCAACAAATCGCTGATGGGCGATCTGGTGAATTCGACGTGGGTGAAACGCGCCGGGTGGGCCATTGTGGTCGTGGTGGTGGCGTTAAACATGTGGTTGCTGATAGGCACAGCCGCAGGCCTGTAAAAGAAAAAGGAGCCGTGAGGCTCCTTTTAGCTGTTAATGGTGATGGCCGTGACCATGGCCTCTGCCTTTTCCGTGACCCCTGCCGCCACGGCGGTCGTCACGATCGTTCCAGCCTTCGCGGTAGCCGCGCTCGTAAGCCTTACGCTTATCCCAGCCACGGTGATAGCCGTTATCGTGTTTCCACCAGCGGTTTTTACGCCACTCATAATGTCGGTGCCAGTAGTCACGGTCGCGCCAGTAGCCACCGTCCCAGTATCTGCCGTAGTCATCACGATCGCCAATTTGTAATTTAATCGATGGCAACAGGGTGATTTCGCCCGCATTGGCGACCAGCGGGGCCGAAGCCAGTAGTACCGCTGCAAGAATCAGTGACCTGAACATACTCTTCTCCTTCACGATCGGGGCCGCTGTGCGACCTGTTAACGCAATTTTACGAGTTGGTAAACATTCGTTTCATCGCCTCAACTCCTAAATCATGAACGAGAGCACTTTTTGCTAAAAGTGTTTTTAATCTGAACTGGACAGGATCGCTTCTATCGTCTTCAGCTCTTCTGCGGAGAAATGACGATTTTCAAGCATGCCTGCAGCATCTTCAATTTGTCCGGTTTTGCTTGCGCCGATGAGCACGGATGTCACCGCATCGTGGCGCAGGATCCAGGCCAGTGCCATTTGCGAAAGCTTTTGCCCCCGTTTTTCCGCCAGCGCATTCAGCTTGCGTACCTTTTCCAGCTTTTTGTCGGTGATCTGGTCCGGATTAAGGAACTTACTGCCGCTTGCTGCGCGAGAATCCGCCGGGATGCCGTTCAGATAGCGATCGGTCAACTGTCCGCCCGCCAGGGGAGAGAAGGGGATACATCCCACCCCTTTTTGCTGCAACACGTCCAGCAACCCCTCTTCAGGCGCACGTTCAAACATGGAGTACTTCGGCTGGTGGATTAGACAGGGCGTGCCCAGATCCTCCAGTATTTCAATCGCCTGCCGCGCCAGTTCTGCCGGGTAGTTGGACAGGCCGATGTACAGCGCTTTGCCCTGGCGCACCACATGGTCAAGCGCTTTCATCGTTTCACGTAGCGGCGTTTGTGGATCGGGGCGGTGGTGATAGAAGATATCAACGTACTCCAGCCCCATACGCCTGAGGCTCTGGTCCAGGCTGGAAATCAGATATTTACGCGAGCCCCAGTCGCCGTAAGGCCCGTCCCACATGGTGTAGCCCGCTTTGGTGGAGATGATTAGCTCATCGCGCCAGGTCAGGAAATCCTCCTGCAGGATGCGCCCGAAGTTGCGTTCGGCTGAACCAGGAGGTGGGCCGTAATTATTAGCAAGGTCAAAATGTGTAATACCCAAATCGAAGGCGCGCTGTAAAAGTTGACGGCTGTTTTCGAGCAGCGTCGCGTCGCCAAAATTATGCCAAAGCCCCAGCGAGATGGCGGGAAGCTTGAGGCCGCTTTGTCCACAGCGGCGATATTGCATTGTCTGGTAACGATTTTTGTCAGGTTGATAACCCATGAGCGAGACCTCTGGCGCTGGAAAGAAAAATCAGTGTATGCGTTTACACTAACCTGAAGAAAATGAGCATAGCTCAGCTTTTTTCGTAAAGCATTCTTTCCAGCCCCTGATTGTCGCCAATTCTGGACACCCTTCACGCTTATTTAATACTCAGAGTGAGGTCAACGTCAGAAGGACACCTATAATATGCGTACCCCCTATTGCGTCGCCGATTACCTGCTGGACCGACTAACAGATTGCGGTGCCGATCATCTGTTTGGCGTGCCGGGCGACTATAACCTGCAGTTTCTCGACCATGTGATAGACAGCCCGGACATCTGCTGGGTGGGCTGTGCCAACGAGCTGAACGCGTCTTACGCCGCAGACGGCTATGCCCGCTGTAAGGGATTTGCCGCACTCCTGACGACTTTCGGCGTTGGGGAGTTAAGCGCCATGAACGGTGTGGCGGGCAGCTTTGCCGAACATGTCCCCGTGCTCCATATTGTGGGGGCTCCGGGTATGGCGGCGCAGCAGCGAGGAGAGTTACTGCACCACACCTTAGGCGACGGCGAGTTCCGCCATTTCTACCACATGAGCGAACCCATCACCGTTGCACAGGCGGTGCTTACCGAACAAAACGCCTGCTATGAAATTGACAGAGTCCTGACCACCATGCTGCGGGAGCGCCGTCCGGGCTACCTGATGCTGCCCGCCGATGTGGCGAAAAAAGCCGCTACGCCCCCTGTAAGCGCTCTCACTCTTAACTCCGCACCGGCCGATTCAGCCTGCATGCAAGCGTTCCGTGAGGCTGCCGAAAAGCGTTTGTCAACGAGCAAACGCACCGCGCTGTTAGCGGACTTCCTGGTGCTGCGCCACGGTTTGCGCGCGGCCCTTCAGACGTGGGTGAAAGAGGTGCCGATGGCACACGCCACCATGCTGATGGGCAAGGGCATTTTTGACGAACGACAGAGCGGTTTTTATGGCACCTACAGCGGATCGGCGAGCGCCGCGGCGGTCAAAGAGGCAATCGAGGGGGCTGATACGGTGCTGTGCATTGGCACGCGCTTTACCGATACGCTCACAGCCGGGTTTACCCACCAGCTGACGCCAGATCAGACGATAGAGGTTCAGCCCCACGCGTCCCGCGTCGGCGACGTCTGGTTTACGGGTATCCCGATGAGGGAGGCCATTGAAACGCTGACAGCGCTGTGCAAAACGCATGTACGTGATACGCGAGCGCCATCGGATCACAGCAGCTCTTCTTTCCCCACTATCGAAGGGGCGCTGACTCAGGAGAGCTTCTGGCGTACCCTGCAAACGTTTATTCGCCCCGGAGACATTATTCTGGCTGACCAGGGGACGTCTGCTTTCGGCGCTATCGATTTGCGTTTACCGGCAGACGTGAACTTTATCGTCCAGCCGCTTTGGGGATCGATCGGCTACACGCTCGCGGCGGCGTTTGGCGCGCAAACAGCGTGTCCGAACCGACGCGTGATTGTCCTGACGGGTGACGGTGCCGCGCAGTTGACCATTCAGGAGCTGGGCTCGATGCTGCGCGACAAGCAGCGCCCGATTATTCTGGTGCTTAACAACGAGGGATACACGGTTGAGAGAGCCATCCACGGGCCGGAGCAGCGCTATAACGATATTGCCCTCTGGAACTGGACGCAGATCCCGCAGGCGCTGAGCCTGGCGCCAGAGGCAGAATGCTGGCGCGTCAGCGAAGCGGAAACACTGGCGGAGGTGCTGGATAAAGTAGCACACCACGAGCGACTATCGCTGATCGAGGTGATGCTGCCGAAAGCCGATATTCCGCCGCTGCTGAGCGCGCTGACCAAAGCGCTGGAGGCGCGCAATAACGCCTGATTACCTGTCGTTTCGCCATGCCATCAACATCGGTTTGCCCGCCAGCAGGAGCCAGGCGGGCAACATCACGATACAAAGGAGCGGCAGAAGCGTGGTATCCGGCACCACAACGGCCGCCATAAACAGACTCAGCCATGCATCGCGCGTTACCACCAGTACCAGCCCCAGAATGGAGCAGGAGACGGTAATCGCCGCAGGGACAGCGTCGACGTGCTCATGCAGCATCAGCCCCAGCGCGACGCCAACAAATACCGCCGGGAAGATCCGTCCTCCCCGGAAACCACAGGCTGCAGCGATCACCAGCGCCGCCAGTTTTACCAGCGCGAACAGCAGATAATCGGAGACGCTAAAGACCTGGCTGAAGGCCAGTTGCTGCATCTCGTCCAGACCCTTAAACAGCGTAACCGTCCCGCCGATAGCGCCTAAAACGCCCAGAATAAAACCGCCCATACCCAGAATCAGCACCGGATGCTTCAGCCTGTGCATCAGACGATGCAGGCGCGGAAGACACCACACTGCGATCATTCCCAGCGCAATGGCTATCGCGACGACGACGGCACCGCTGACAATATCGGTGAGTTGCATCTGGCCATAGTGGGGGATGGGGAGTGAAAAATGAGGATGGAAAAACAGGCTGGTCGTGAGGGCCCCTGCTGCGGCGGCCATCAATGGCGCAAAGAGTTTATCCCACAGCGGCACATCATTGTCGCTGCTGAGCGTTTGCGAAAAGATGAGCGCAGCCGCTATTGGGGTACCAAACAGTGCCCCGATGGTACCGGCGGAAGCCAGAATCGTCCAGTCCAGCGCGCCAACGCGCGGGAAAAGACGCGCTCCCAGAAAGACCGCCAGCGCGATATTAACCGCCATAATGGGATGTTCAGGCCCGAGGCTTACGCCGCCCGCAAGACCGATAATCAGCGCGATAACAAGCCCCGGCAGAGCAGAGGGAGATACTGGCGCACCAATCAAGGGTTCCAGTGCCGGGTCCGGCCCGGCATGGCCCGGGCTATAGCGGATCACCAGACCTACGGCAATTCCGGTCAGGGTCAGCATCATCATGATCCACCCTGGCGAGTCAGTGCTGATGCCAAGTTTAACCGGCAGCGCGGTCCATAAAATCGTTTGCAGCACTGCCGCTACTTTCATGACGACGATGAGCACCAGGCTCGACGCTACGCCAATAATTAGCGCCGGGACAGCCAATAACAGCATGGTTCTGGCTCGCGGATGGAGCATGATGATTTCCTTGTACAAAACGGCTTAACGTTACTTTGCACAATCAGCATTGTGGCAATAGTGCAAAAGGTGCTGAAACGGTAAAGTTATTATGTGACGAAGATCGATAATCCATGGGCAGTCACCTTCTGGTCGTTGTTGTTATCACGCCTTGAATTTACAGTGTCCCAAAGATTTATTCTGACTTTAGCGGAGCAGTAGAAGAATGACAAAGTATGCTTTGGTAGGTGATGTAGGCGGCACCAACGCGCGCCTTGCCCTGTGCGATGTAAACAGCGGTGAAATTTCTCAGGCGAAAACCTATTCAGGGCTGGATTACCCAAGCCTGGAAGCGGTAGTTCGCGTCTATCTTGAAGAGCATAAAGTGAGCGTTGAAGACGGTTGTATCGCCATCGCCTGTCCGATCACCGGCGACTGGGTGGCGATGACCAACCACACGTGGGCCTTTTCAATTGCCGAAATGCGGAAAAACCTCGGCTTCTCGCACCTTGAAATTATCAACGATTTCACTGCGGTTTCCATGGCTATCCCAATGCTTAAACCTGAGCATCTGATTCAGTTCGGCGGTACGGCCCCGGTTGAAGGCAAACCCATTGCTGTTTACGGTGCCGGAACCGGTCTGGGGGTGGCGCACCTGGTTCATGTCGACAAACGCTGGGTCAGCCTGCCGGGTGAGGGCGGCCACGTGGATTTTGCGCCGAACAGCGAAGAAGAGGGCATTATTCTTGAGGAGCTACGCGCCGAGATTGGTCACGTGTCGGCCGAGCGCGTGCTTTCTGGTCCGGGTCTGGTGAACCTGTATCGGGCGATTGTAAAATCAGACGGACGTCTGCCGGAAAATCTGCAGCCTAAAGATGTGACCGAACGCGCGCTGGCCGACAGCTGTATTGACTGCCGTCGTGCTTTGTCGTTGTTCTGCGTCATTATGGGGCGTTTCGGCGGCAACCTGGCCCTGAATCTCGGCACCTTTGGCGGGGTCTATATTGCGGGCGGGATCGTGCCGCGCTTCCTCGATTTCTTTACCGCCTCCGGTTTCCGTGGTGGCTTTGAAGACAAAGGCCGCTTCAAGAGTTACGTGCAGGACATTCCGGTTTACCTGATTGTCCACGACAATCCGGGCTTGCTTGGCTCCGGGGCGCATCTGCGTCAGGTACTTGGCCAGATCCTCTGACATCCGTCTCCCTCTCCTGCGGGAGAGGGAACGCGCTACAGGTGCATGAGCTGGCGGAACGCTTTCACTCTGCTGCGGCTTACCGGCACCTGAAAATCCAGATCCTTCAGACGCAAAATATAGGTGTTATTAAACCAGGGTTCGATCTCGCGGATCTTGTTCAGATTGACGCAGAACGAGCGGTGGCAGCGGAAGAAGTGCGCTGCCGGGAGTTTGTTGCAAAATTCGGTGATGTTCATCGCCATTACGTAGGCCTCACGCCGCGTATAGACAAACGTCATTTTTTCGTGCGCTTCAGCATAGTAAATATCGTCGACAGGCGTGACGATGATCCGTTCGTCCTTCACCAGATTAATGGTGTCGTTTTCACGCGCTACCGGACTGGCACTGGTGGGCAGCGACTGCTGCTGCCATGCGGCTTCCAGCTTATGCAGCATGCTGATAATACGCGACTCCTGATACGGCTTGAGAATATAGTCAAACGCCTCCAGCTCGAAGGCTTCCACGGCATGCTCTTTCCACGCGGTGACAAACACAATAAACGGCTTGTGGGCGAACTGATTGATATTTTGCGCCAGCAGAACGCCGTCCAGAGACGGAATATTAATATCGAGAAAAATCGCGTCGACCCGGTTATGCTGCAAAAATTTCAGCACGTCCAGACCATCCTCAAAACAGCCAACAATCTCCATCTGGCTGTGGGTTTTGATAAGCCAGCTCAACTCCTGCTGAGCCAGAATTTCATCTTCTACGATGATGACTTTCATCTGTTACTCCGGCCTACGGCAACAAGGATATGGGGGCATTAACGGGCGTTCGTTCGTTCGGGACATAAAAAGCAATCTCGGTGCCCGGCTCAAGGCGGTGAATGTGCAGCCCGTCACCGTACAGCAGCTTGACCCGGTGGTGTACGTTCAGCAGCCCGATTTTATTTCCCGGCATTTCGTTTGATACGACGCGCTCGATCACTTTCGGATCGATGCCGTGTCCGGTATCGCGCACGGCGATTCGCACGCGGTTACCGCTTTCCGTCACGCTAATCGTGACCACGCCTTTTCCTTTACACGGCTGAATGCCGTGAACAATGGCGTTTTCCACCAGCGGCTGGATCAGCAGGCTTGGGATCACGCAGTTGACCTCTTCATCAATATCGTAAATGACCGTCAGCTTATCGCCAAAGCGTGCCTGCTCAATTGCGATGTAATCCTTGATTTGATACAGCTCTTTTTTGATGTCGATCTGCTCGTCGTCTTTTAACTCAATGTTGTAGCGCTGATAGCGCGACAGATTAAAAATCAGCTGCCGCGCGGTATCCGGATTAAGACGAATGGAAGAGGAGATAGCATTCAGCGCGTTAAACAGGAAATGGGGATTGATCTTGCTTTGCAGGGCACGCAGCTCTGCCTTATTTGCCATCTCGCGCAACTGCTCCGCACGCGAAACTTCGAGTTGGGTGGAGATGATCTGCGACAGGCCAATCGCCATCTCCTGGAGCGAGGAGGTGATTTGGTGCGCATGGCAGTAGTAAATTTTCAGCGTCCCCGTGACCACGCCTTTTTCCCACAGCGGGATCACCAGCATTGAGTGGATCTCTGGCGTCCGGTGGGCTTCATCATTGTTTTTAATGATGATTTTTCCGTAGTTGATCGCCTGTCTGGTGGTCGGGCTGATGGTATCGTCGCTGTCGCGATAATTGTGCTCACCGACGCCAACATAGGCCAGCACGTGGTCAATATTGGTGATGGCGACCGCATCGGCGTGAATATCCCGGCGGATGATATCGCAAACCTGACGTAAAGATTCGGTGTTAACGTGTCGGAAAAGCGGCAGCGTTTTGTTGGCAATATCCAGTGCCAGCTTCGCCTGACGCGCGGCGCTGGCCTCTTTTTCGCCTTCCACGCTTTGCACCAGCAGCACGATAAAGCCTATACAGACGCTCCCGAGGATCATCGGAATACCGATCTTCGAGACGATATCCAGCCCCAGCGCAGTGGTCGGTGCCCAGACGACGACCAGGATCATGGTCAGCGTTTCGCAGACCATCCCCGCGATTATCCCCGCACGCCAGTGCTGTTTTTTTGGGATTTTGCGGTTAATCCAGCCGGAGAGTACCCCGGCAATAATGCTGGTGATAAAGCAGGGAACTGCCGTCACGCCGCCAATATCAATCAGGTATCGATGGGTGCCGGCGATAATGCCTGTGATAATCCCGACCCAGGGACCAAAGAGGATCCCGCCTGACATTACGGCGATGATGCGCACGTTCACCAGCGAGCCTTCTACCGGCACGCCGGACCAGGTGCTGAACAGGGCAAACATCGAAAAGATAAACGTAACGGCCAGCAGCTCTTTTGGCGAGTGGGCAGATTTATGCAACAGTTCGCGAAACAAGCGGATGCGGATAAGGAAAAAGAGACAGATCAGCATTAATGCCGCGCGGTCGAACACCGCCAGGAGCATATTGAAGATTTCGTGCACGGTCAGGCCTGGGAAAACGGGAAAAATCTATGATAGAAAACATAGGGCCAGATGACCAGCTATCCATCAGATTTATCAAATGGGGAAAAACCATAATTCTCAAAGGGGATTGCTGGCTTTTGACTGAAAGTCGCTGCTTTTTCGTTTGGGGAGAAGCGTCAGGTAACGATACTGAAAATAATGTGTTAAATCGCAGCGCTTAAAACTGCCTGTTCACGATAAGAGTTCCGCTTTTCACTGCAATCGCATTCCCGTTTTAGCGCAATATATTGTTTTGCCGTTATCCCCTCGACAGCGTCTTTTTCTTCAGGTTATTTTCTAAGCATGCCACACGGGTGGCAGCGTCGCTCGGACGGTCCGGGCGCTAACGTGACTCTGAGGAATCTATGACTGAATTCAGTCCTGAACGCCGTTTTACGCGTATCGATCGTCTCCCCCCTTATGTTTTCAATATCACTGCTGAACTGAAAATGGCTGCGCGTCGGCGCGGTGAAGACATTATCGATTTCAGTATGGGTAACCCTGACGGCCCAACGCCGCCGCATATCGTTGAGAAACTCTGCACAGTTGCCCAGCGTCCCGATACCCATGGGTATTCAACCTCACGCGGCATTCCACGCTTGCGTCGGGCGATCTCCCGCTGGTATCAGGATCGTTATCAGGTGGATATCGATCCTGAAAGCGAAGCGATTGTGACCATTGGCTCCAAAGAGGGGCTGGCCCACCTGATGCTGGCGACGCTCGATCACGGCGATACCGTCCTGGTGCCGAATCCGAGCTACCCAATTCATATTTATGGGGCGGTGATTGCTGGCGCGCAGGTGCGTTCTGTTCCACTGGTGGAAGGCGTCGACTTCTTCAACGAGCTGGAACGGGCGATTCGTGAAAGCTATCCGAAGCCGAAAATGATGATCCTCGGTTTCCCGTCCAACCCAACGGCACAATGCGTCGAACTCGAATTCTTTGAGAAAGTGGTCGCGCTGGCTAAGCGTTACGACGTGCTGGTGGTACACGATCTCGCCTATGCTGATATCGTTTATGATGGCTGGAAAGCGCCGTCAATTATGCAGGTACCGGGTGCCCGTGATGTGGCGGTTGAGTTTTTCACCCTGTCGAAAAGCTACAACATGGCGGGCTGGCGAATTGGATTTATGGTGGGAAACAAAACGCTGGTGAGCGCCCTGGCGCGTATTAAAAGTTACCATGACTATGGTACGTTTACGCCATTGCAGGTCGCGGCCATCGCGGCGCTGGAAGGGGATCAGCAGTGCGTGCTTGATATTGCCGCCCAGTACAAGCGCCGCCGTGATGTGCTGGTAAAAGGGCTTCACGAAGCGGGCTGGATGGTTGAAATGCCTAAAGCTTCCATGTACGTCTGGGCGAAAATCCCCGAGCCGTATGCGGCGATGGGATCTCTGGAATTTGCCAAAAAACTGCTTCAGGACGCGAAGGTTTGCGTCTCTCCAGGCATTGGCTTTGGTGACTACGGTGACACGCATGTGCGTTTCGCGCTGATCGAAAACAGCGACCGTATCCGTCAGGCTGTGCGGGGGATTAAAAGCATGTTCCGCGCGGATGGCCTGCTCGCAGTGAAGAGCGTCGTGGAACAACCCGAGTCGTAACGGACACCAAAAAAACAGGCGCCAACGGCGCCTGTTTTTTTGACTGCATTTTCTTAACTAGATCATCAGAGCAAACGTTCCGGCCCAAACTAAAACAATAACCGAAATGCCCATAAAGAAATATTTCACGTTTCATCGCTCCGCGTATCTTCCGGTACGCATTAAAAAAACAGAGTCCAACTGAGTATAGAGAGTTGAAATCATGCGAAAGGGGAAATCGGAATTATCCCGTTACGTCGCTAACTTCAGCTCTGAATTCTGTGCTTTCCTGTCGCCAGACGGCGCTAATGTACGCCTAAATTTCAGGAGTGACAAGAGGCATTTTTTTAAATAATTTCCGATACTTACGAGTGTCGTGGAACGGCGACAGTTTGATTTCGGTACGCAATAAATGCCTGTTGAGCGACGGTCGAAAAAAGCCGTTACGCACTGCGATTACAGGTGCTTGAAAAGGTTAGTTTCTTAGCGAAACTAACCTTCGAAAGGGGTTAGATATAAAGTGAGGCTTCGCCCAGAGGGCGGGTTTTAAAGCGGCGGTGCATCCACAGATACTGCTCAGGTGCTCGCATAATCTCAAACTCAATCACCTTATTGATAAAGGTCGCGGCTTCACTCTCATCCTCAGGATAGTTCGCCATCTCCGGTGAGATATGCAGACGATAGCCTGACTTATCCGCTTTTCTGACCATGGTCACCGTTAACATCGAGGCGCCAGAGAGACGTGAAATCACAAAGGTACCGTTCGTCGTAGCGACATCTTTAACCGCAAAGAAAGGGGCAAAGCTGCTGCCTTTAGGGCCGTAGTCCTGGTCCGGGGCAAACCAGACGGCTTCACCTTTTTTCAGGGCGCCAACCATACCGCGCAGATTGTTACGGCTGATCATCGCCTTATTTGAACGCATGCGGCCCCGCGTTTGTACCCATTCCATCAGTGCGCTGTTATGCGGGCGATAGGTTGCCATCATCGGCTGACAAAGACCCATAACGCGGCCGCCCAGCTCAAGCGACATAAAATGCACACCCACAACCATCACGCCGCGTTTTTGCATCTGGGCATGTTTGAGGTTATCCAGACCTTCAACGTCAAACCATTTACGGACACGCTCGTCTGGCCAGAACCAGGCCATACCGGTTTCAAGCAGCGCCATACCGATAGATTTAAAGTTTTCAGCGATCAGCGTTTCACGCTGCTGCGCGTTGTAATGCGGAAAGCAAAGTTCAAGATTTTTTCGGGCAATGGACTCGCGACGCTTAAGAAAGTGACGCGATGCGCTGCCGAGCTTCGAACCCAGGAAGCGAATCACGGGATAAGGAAGCTGGACCAGCAGCCAAAGTACGCCAAGGCCGAACCATGTAAACCAGTAGCGCGGGTGCAGAAACGCCCGCTGAAATTTGGATTGAGACAAAATAGTGGAACCTTTGTAAAGCCTGTGAAGGTAGCGCAGACTTCGCGATACCACGTGCCATTGAGACCGTAGGACGAGGTCATGGTTGCAGGCTTTACCGTTCTTTACGACGTTGCCTGGCCATTGCTGACTTGGGTGGGCGGCTTAATGTAGCACCGTTATACATTACGAGCTATTACTCGTTTTTGCTTAAAAAAGCGGCAATTGCAAAGCGGATTGATAAATCAGGCATTATAGGGGGAAATTAAAAGTGTCCCCTGCATAAATAGAACCTAGAGTGTATAGTCTTGAAATATATTATTAATTTAATTTGTCTTATATAAGGTTATACACCTAATTATACACATCAATAAATGCTTGTGTTGTCATCCGAGATGGAGGCATTCTGCAACGCCTCCAGCCTCCAGCCTCCAGCCTCCAGCCTCCAGCCTCCAGCCTCCAGCCTCCAGCCTCCAGCCTCCAGCCTCCAGCCTCTATTTTACAAAATGTTACAAATGCATTCGTCAAATTTGATGATTATCAGTAGTTAACAACTGTTTTCAATGGTTTTCGCTCGTTAACATTCAGTACTCCTCAATATTATTCACCACTTATTCTTATTCAATAAATTTGAATCAATTATCATGGGGCTAACTTTACGAATAAATTCATCTGTGTAAGTATATAAATATCCAATCGAGACCAATATAGAAGAAATAGTAATTAATAAGTGGGGGAGTTATGAGTTTTATGCTTAACAGTGAACCATCCTATAAAAAATTAAGACTTTTACGGATGTCGGATGTAATTGATTTAACGGGTCTACCAAAGTCAACTATTTATTTAAAAATGAAAAGCAAAGAGTTTCCTAGACAGGTGTCTATCGGTGCTCGATCTGTAGCATGGGTCGAAGCCGAGATTAATGACTGGATAGAGAAGAATATTCAGAACAGGAAAGATAATTGCTCATAAGAGGTATGAAATGATTAACCCAAGGAATGCTAATAAAATACTCTCAATCAAGAATGAAAGCACATCACTATTAGAAGCATATCAGGTAAGTATATTCAAAGATGGATATAGTGATGCTGCATGTATCGCAAGAATGATTGAGATTTATTTTTTGAATAAACTTCGCAGTAAAGGACAGAAACTATGTTCTTTAACTGGTCTAATGATCCCAGATACAGAGGCGACTGCCGAAGAAACTAATCTCTTACTGAGCCGATTTGAGGTGCTCTGTCACCGTGAAGAAGAAGAGTTATCCTTCCGGCAAAGAGAGGTTAAAACTGCCGAGTACGCATTAAAAAATGCAGGGTTGAATGTTAACTCCAGAACAGTTTCTGAAGTAAAAAACAAAAATGCCGTTAAAGGGGCGCGTGATGCTTATGAACGACAGTACCATTCTGCATTTTTACGGCAGAAAGAGCAGCAAACGCGAGTAAGTCTCTTCAGAGGATTCGGAAGTTTGTTACTTGAAGAGGCTGAACATATCGGGAAGAACGTTAGTAAAAAATATCTTAACTCTTTTTCCAGACCGTTAACTTCTCCCGATGAGTTTATTAACGTTTTAAACGATGCGACTTTAGTTCGGGATGTGAGATTTATCTTGGATGCTCTATGCGCACTGGATAATGCTGTTGAGCACATTCTTAAATGTTGCGCATACCCAAATGACCGTTACGAACTGGAAAGAGGTGGGATAAGTCGAACTATGGCCTATCGGGAGTACTACCGCGCTGAAAATGCCATTCTTCGCTCCGTAGTAAGCGATCGTGAATATGCAGAGCATGCTGTTAAATATAATCAGCTCTCTGAATACAAGAAAAAAATATTTCGTAAATAATAAAAGGATAAATCATGTACGCATTCAAAGCCGAAAGGCCGGACGCTGCACGCCGTTATCACAGTAAATTTGTATCTGGCACAAATTACCAGGAATCTTCAAACAGAAGATTTGCATTAAGCAAACCAACAGAAAATATTTTGCGAAGCTCAATTCTTGAGTCTGGTTGGTTAATCAATAATATCACTTTGCGTGACGTTAATGCTGTTTCAGGTAATGCCATTAATATTGGAGCCAGCGAGTTACATACAGGACGAGTTCACGGTGGCAGATTCCGTAAGATGTTAGCGATAAATGGCACTGAATTTTTTCTGTCCGAAACTGACACGTGTGCACGAATCAGCTATTTAGATATGTCACATATTTATCATACAGGTGCTCAGGGCGAATTTGATAAATCGGTCAGTGCGTTTTTTAGTCAGGCTTATGCACTTGATATGTTGCGGGTTGGTTTTAATGGAGAGTCAATTGCCGATACGACTGATCCAGAGATGAATAAAAAAGGTGAAGACGTAAATATCGGGTGGCATGCGTTGGCAAAAAACTATCAGGGTGGTCAACAAGTCTTAACTACTCCTGTAACCCTCGGAGATACCGGGGAATGGAAAAACCTCGATCTGCTTGCTAATCACCTCATCACTGAGTTGATTGCAGAGCCTTATCGGGAAGATCCGCGTCTGGTGGTTCTCGTGGGTGCCGAGCTTGCTGCTAAACAGCGTCTTAAGCTCTTCAACGCGGCTGATCGCCCGGCTGATGTGGAAGCTGCGCAAATGGCAGTCAGTTCGGTTGCCGGACGGTTTGCTTTTATCCCGCCGTTCATGCCGGGAAAACGTCTTGCGGTCACTACGCTGGATAATCTGCACATTTATACCCAGTCCCGAACACGATCATTTCGCGCCGAGTTTGATGATGAGAAAAGTGAATACGTTAATTCTTATCTGCGGAATGAAGGATATGCGCTGGGTGAACCAGAGCTTTATGCGGCTGTTGATGAGAGTGCAGTGACTTTTTCTGACTGAGACTGAAAAACAAAAAGACCCGCAAAAAGCGGGTCTTATGCACAGCAACAGGATAATGAAAAACCGTAACTTCGGTCTGAGGTTCAAGAATGCCTGGGTTTATCTTTATGTTCAACAAACAAAATTCGGTTATAAAATTCTTGCGCCATGCTAATTGCTCGGGCTATATTCGCAGCGTTGCCGCAAAATCGGCAACCGGGCGTAGGAACCCGAGTAATCTAACGGCGACACCACACGCGCCAGGCGTGTTTTTTTGTGTCGTAGCTTTGACTCACCCTTATTTTATGGTGTGGTGGTTAACCGTATCTATTCGTTATTTACGCCACATCATCCAAATTATGGTAGTCCAGGCGGGGCAGCTTTCGGGCTGGCCGGTATCCGTTAGAGCCGGTATTCCTACCCCCGTCTGGGCTACCACCCATGAGCGTAGGAACTCCGGTGGTAGCGTTACCCGCTATCTAACGGAGATTGCCGCCATGGCTACGATCCCTGCTTTGTCTCACCCCCAATATACCTTTGTATTTCTCGCTGTTCGCCGTACTGATTATGCCGCGCGTCCATTCGCTGTGCGTACTGTTGCAACCTGCGAGCGTGCTGCCCGCATGAAACTCGTTGCCGATTTTGTACTGAGCTTCGCCGCACGTATTCCGATGAACAAACTCGGGGAGGTGAGCGCATGAGTCATTTACCCATCCCTAACCACGGTTGCACCTTGACTGAAGCAGGCGAGAACCGTCTTTTACGGGCTGCGCTGGCGAGCGAGTTCCTGGCCGAAGTTCTGTCATTTCCTGCGATGAGTGGGCAGAGAACAGTTTCTGCTGAGGGAGCCGCAGCAATCATGGCCTGTATTGCAGAACAGCTGGAGGGTGTGGTGAGAGAAACTAGTACCATTAAAGGAGAAAAGCATGAACGCTAATCTCGTAGTCCATTCACCTGAGTTTCGGGCGGCATTTCTGCGTTCCTGCATTGCTGATGCCTATATTTCCCTGATGGTGCGAATTAATGGGGAGGCTGTGTATATCGAGGATGGCGAGCGTATCGAGCTTACACCTGATCGCGTGGCCATGAATATTCTTTATCACATTGAAGCGCCATGGATTAACGAATTCGGCCAGGAAGAGGGGCATCGTCTGGCGTGTGACGTTCTGGAGCGAATGCTGTCACCTGGTTACATGGCTGAAAATATTCGCCTTTCCGCATTTGGTGTCTCTGAGCTACGTGAAGTGTACCGGGACATCGTTTTCGGTGCGCCCGATGGAGAAGTACCTCCGGGTTTCAGCATTACCACTGCGGGAGTCGGGGAGGTACTGCTATGAAAGTTCAGTCTGTATCTGCGGTTTCGGGGGCAGCAAACGGGCGCTGGCCACATATCCTTTCCGCGTTAGGGATTAATGTTCCTTCCGCCCGACGCCACGGTGCCTGTCCGGCCTGCGGCGGAAAAGATCGCTTTCGTCTTGATGACAAAGAGGGGCGCGGAACATGGTTCTGTAATCAGTGCGGCAATGGCGATGGCCTTGATTTAGTCCGTCTGGTGACTGGACGCTCAGTGAAGGAGGTCGCGGGAATGGTCTGTGAGGTTCTGGCATTGCCTGAAGTACAGGATAAACCCGCTATGCCAGCCAGGAAAAAGACGGGGGGAAACGAGACCGGGGCAGACCGCTATCAGAAACTTAAAAAGCTGTCTCAAAACGGTGAATCAGCCTATCTGACCGGAAAGGGATTACAGGGTTACTCTTTACCGCTTCTTACTGCCACCATCAATCTGGCGGGGATGTCTTTTCCAGCCGGGTCGCTGCTGCTGCCCTTAACTGACATTACCGGGAATGTTACAGGCGGCCAGCTTATTAACTCTGATGGTGATAAAAGTCTTTTACCCGGCAGTCAGCTGTCAGGTGCTTTTATTGCCGTGGCTGATGTTCCGTCTGATGCTCCGGAACAGGTCATTATCACTGAAGGATATGCCACTGCGTTGACGGTCAGCCTCCTGGCTGACGGCTGGATCGTTGCAGCTATTGCGGCCACAAATTTGGTAAAGGTCGCTGAGCAAATCCGCATTCGATGGCCTGACACCCGGATTATCCTGGCTGGAGATAACGATCTTGTTGACGGGAAAGAGAACACTGGCCGGATATGGGCTGAAAAAGCGGCGAAAGCCGTAGATGGTTGGGTAACGCTGCCTCCGGTACGTCATAAAGCCGACTGGGATGATTATCGCCAGGAAACCGGGAAGGAAAGGGCGCGTGAAGCCTTCCGGGAGGAAATGACATTACACGGAAAAGGGCAAACCAGATTGCCGCAGGGGTTCAGGCTCACGAAAGAATATTTGTGGTACGACAAGCTGGTGAACAAATCAGATGGTGACACTGAGATCCGCAATATCAAGATTTGCAGCCCGCTGCGTGTGACAGCTATCACCAGCGATGCTGACGGCAGCAACTATGGCCGACTGCTGGAATGGGAGGACACCAACGGTATGAGCCGAAAATGGGCAATGCCGATGGAAATGCTGGGCGGCAGCGGGGAAGAACTGCGGCGCGTGCTGCTGGTCAATGGGCTTTCTTATATCAATATCAACGGGATGGCCAGAGCACACCTGATGGAATATATCTCCCTGTGCAAACCCGACAGAAAAGTGACCTGTGTAAATAAAACAGGCTGGCATGGCGGGGTTTATGTTCTTCAGGATGAAGTGATCGGCAAAGAGTCACAGTCTGTCATTCTCCAGACTTCCAGCGTTCAGGGGCGTGATTTTCGGGTTACGGGCACCACGGAAGAATGGCGGGAAAATATAGGTCGCTATTGCGTCAATAATGCCCGACTGGCCTTTGCCGTAAGCCTGGCATTCGCCGCGCCGCTTCTGAAGCTGGTTGGCATAGGTGGCGGCGGTTATCACCTGAAAGGTGAATCTACAGACGGTAAAACCACGACCATGAAAGTGGCTGCTTCGGTGTGCGGTGGTACGGATTTCTGGCATACATGGCGTGCTACCGGGAACGCGCTGGAAGGAACGGCCAGCCGCCGCAATGATGCCACACTGATGCTTGATGAGATCCGCGAGGTGGATGGCAGAGAGGCGGGGAATATTGCCTACATGCTGGCGAACGGCCAGGGCAAAGCCCGCGCCCGAACTGATGGTTCGGTACGGGAAACAAACCGCTGGAATTTGTTGTTTCTTTCCACGGGGGAGCTGTCACTGGTCGAGCATGCCGCCAATGCTGGAGAGCGAACCTACGCCGGGGTTGAAGTACGCATGATCCAGATCCCGAGTGATTCGGGCAAGCATGGGGTATTTGAGGAGCTGCACGGCTTTAGTGGTGGTAAAGCGCTGGCGGAGCATCTGGAACACGCCGTTATTCATTATCATGGCTCACCCTTCCGCGACTGGCTGCATTGTCTGACAGCCGATCTCCAGGAACTGACCAGCCAGGCGAAAGCGCTGCTGAAGGACTACACCCGCAGGCTGACCCCAGCGGATGCAGGAAACCAAGTTGGGCGTGCCGTTACCCGTTTTGCGCTGGTTGCTATGGCTGGAGAACTTGCCACACAAGCCGGGATAACCGGATGGCCTGAAGGTGAGGCGTTCAAGGCTGCTGAGTGTTGCCTGGCCTCATGGATGGCTGATCGAGGGCATACCGCGAACCAGGAGGATAAAACCGCACTGGAGCAGGTCAGGGATTATATGACACGTAACCAGTTCAGCCGCTTTGCTGACTGGCACGACGACAGGAACCGTCCACTGTCGATGATGGGGTTCAGGAAAGTGGACAAGGGCGACAACGTGACAGAATCCACTGTGACCTTCTACGTATTGCCATCTGGCTGGAAAGAAATTTGTAAAGGGTTCGATTCGCGAAAGGTAGCCAGATTGTGTGTTGAGGCGGGTTGGCTGAAAGCCGGGGAAGACGGGAGAACGCAAAACAACGTTCGCCTGCCAGAAATAGGGCTTAAGCGCGTTTACCAGTTTAATACGCAAGTACTGGGTAGCGCCGATCCAGAATAGTTATCGCGTGAGTCTTATTTTTATGAGGTAACACTGGTAACAGAGGTAACAGGCAGTAATGACGAGGCTTGCCACTGTTACCAGTCAGAAATATCCACTGGTAACAGTGGTAACAAAAATCAGTGTGTTACCACGCGTTACCTCTTTATTTGGCTCACTGGTAACAGATTAATTTCAATTAAATCAACGATGTTACACGTGTTACCAGTGTTACACGTTCAGAACAAGAGGGAGGGAACCAAAATCCCTTCTTCTGGCAGGCAACAGAGGTTTAGCTATGCGAGTGATGAAAATTTACTGCCCGGAGTGTATGTCTGCGGCAACGGTGAGGAAAACAAACCGAAAGCACCCCAAATTATCAGATGTGTACTGTTATTGCTCAAATGTAGAGTGTGGGCACACGTTTGTGATGAACGTTTCCTTCTCACACACGATTAGTCCCAGCGCTTTGCGCGGCCAGGGACGGATTAAAGAGCTAATGGATGCCCTGCCACCGGACGAGCGACAAAAAGCATTAGAACTCCTGATGGCAGCCAAAGAGAGTCACTGAACGGTTCGCCGGGAGTAACTAAAATTTTCCCGGCTTCGGTTCATTAAATTTCAGCTGCTTAAGAAAAAATGTCTATAAGAATCAGTTTGTTAACTTTTAAGTGTGCCATCAATTATCATGAAAAATCTCACCTAAAAATTTATATCCCTTTACTATCAATAGCTTAATTCAAGTGCTTACGATTTTGGAGTAAAGCTAAACTGAAAAAAGCTGAAATTCTTTTCACTTTTTTCAGTTCTCTGCTCGCTGTAAATCCCCAGTTGTGGCGCGGTCTGGCGCTATCATTTGTAAAAAATCCCAACTGAAAAATTTTTGCGATCTGAAAACCGCAGGCGGGTGCGGTGTAGTGCGATTTTGATGATAATTTCCTAGAATTTGCGAGCCCCAGTGTTGTAAAGTTGAAGTGCGCTAGTAAAATTTGTTATATGCCATATGTTTATAATGCTTAATAGTTTGGTTGTTGAATAATATGTGTAATAAATTATCTTTAAGGAAGAGTTTATGGATCAGCAATTGATAAAGTCTATCTATGTTGAAAAGTTATTTGGTTTATATACTTATGATTTCGACAGTGAAAAAATTAATAGTAGTGCTGTAATTTTATATGGTGACAATGGAGTTGGGAAAAGTACACTCTTAAGATTAGCCTTTCATTTACTTTCACCAGATAATCGGAGTGGGCATCGTACGGCTCTGTACCGTACGAGTTTTTCATTATTGAAGGTAGAACTAACTTCTGGTTATGTACTAACAGCAAAACATGATTCACAAAGAGGTGAAGATAGTTTGATGGTGTTAGATATATTAAAAGGTGACGAAGTAATCGCTAGGTGGAATTATAGAAAAAGTTCTAATGAATCACGAAGAGTTATTGTTGATGATGAAGTTGTTTACTTTCATGATCGAGATATTATAGAGCTATTGCCTAGACAAGCTAAGAAATCAACGGTAAAAGATCCGCTTAGAAAAGTTACTAGTGAGCGCCTTTATATCGAAACTTTAAAGAAAGTCACACCTATCACGTTTATTTTAAATGCAGATAGACGTTTAGATGGTGATACTATTAGCGATCCTGACGATGAAGTTGAGTTACGTCAAGCTGTTAGAATGGGAACACCTAAAAGAATAAATGATCTTGTTTTACGTTCGAGAGAGATAGCTCTTAGTCAAGCGTTGAGTGCCGCGACAAAGTGGATAGCAAGAAAAGCAGTTCAAGGAACAAATCAGGGCACCGATAATGTCCATTCAACATATGTTAGAATTCTCAAACAATTAGTCTCAAGCACTGATAGAACCGAAGTTATTTTTCAAGATGATGATATTGATATATTACGAGGTAATCTAAAAAAAATAGGTTCAGAAACACAAGATTTGGCTAAATATGAATTAACTTCATTTTTAGAAATGTCTGAGTTTGAAAAGATCTTGTCCACCGCATCACACTCCAAAAGAGCATTGTCAGCTGAGTTATTAAAGCCTTATATTGAAAGTTTAGAAGGCCGATTAGCTGGTGTGAGATCCATATATAAAATATTGAATAAATTTATTTCTACAATAAATGGATTGTTGACTGATAAAGAGATACGCTTTCAGTTGAGTCAGGGGTTTATGATAATAAATAGATTTGGAGATATTTTACAACCAGCTCAGCTTTCTTCTGGGGAGCAGCAGTTATTACTGCTTTTTTGCTATGTACTAGTAGCGAGAGATACACCTAGTATATTTATGATTGATGAGCCAGAAATTTCATTGAATATAAAGTGGCAACGTATAATTATTAATTCTTTATTAGATATAACTGATGGTGCAAATATTCAATTTATATTCGCATCACACTCACTGGAAATTATTTCTCAACATCGTCATCGTGTGGTTAAATTGGAAAATGAAAATGTCTGATTTACCAAGAAGAACTATTGAAGATATTAAAACTCGCTATTTTGTTGAGCCTACTCTTCAGGATGTATATGTTGAAGGGGTGTTTGATAAATTAGTGCTGAATTCATGGTGTGAAAAAAATGATGAAAAATCAATTGTTTCATACGTAATTGATAGCGTAGATATTCCATTCGAGATTCTTGAAAAGTATGGGTTGACCGATGGAAATAAACAGAGGGTTATCGCATTAGCAAAAGAGTTGGAAGAGTTACATTGTAATAGTTATAAATGTTTAGTAGATAAGGACTTAGATCATTGGTTTGATGCTATTGAAGATATCCCGCAACTTATTTGGACTGATTTTAGCTCCCTTGAAATGTACTTTTTCTCAGAGCAACTTATTAAGCGTATACTAGTCGATATTTCTAATAGCAAAATTAATAATTGGGGAGTTTTTTACGCATCCTTTTTAACCGTTCTCAAGCAACTTTATAGTATTAAACTTGCTGATCGTCAACTTAATCTGAATGGTAAATGGTGTGATATTAAGAAATCTCTTTCATCTAAAAACAGTACGCTTATTTTTGATTTCAGTGGATATATAAATAAGAATCTGATTACCTTTGGTCTCAAAGCTAGAGAAGCCGAATTCGTAAAACTGCATAGTGATTGGTTAGATAAATTAGATTGTGATCCTCGATTGTGCATTAGGGGACATGATTTTGTAGAGCTTATGTCGAGTGCGGTTAAGGAATATAAAGGAATGAAAAACTTCCAAGAATCAGAAGCTCTTCAACGCATTTTATTGGCTTTTATTGATGAAATAGATCATCTTATTCATCAATTAAGATAATTAGCGTACCACTGAAGCATTTTTCGTCTTGAGTCTAAATATTGCGCATGATTGTAAGTTCCACGAATAGAGTTCTTATCAACATGCGCAAGTTGCATTTCAATCCAAGCGCTCTCAAATCCGTGTTCGTGCAGAATCGTGCTCATTGTATGCCTGAAACCGTGGCCAGTTAAGCGTCCATGGTAGCCCAGCAGCTTAATCACCTTGTTGATACTGGCTTCACTCATCGGCTTCCTGACATCATTGCGGCCTGGGAAAACGAGGTTGTAATTCCCCGTAATTACTTGCAACCTCCTTAATATAATGAGCGCCTGAGTAGATAAAGGAACTAGATGAGGACGGCGTTTCTTCATTCGCTCTTTAGGAATCTCCCAGAGGGCGTTATCTAAATCAAACTCGGCCCATTCCGCAGCACGTAGCTCTATTGTTCTCACACCTGTTAGCATCAGCAGCTGTGTGGCGTACTTGGTTACTAAACTGCCTTGATAGTTCTTCAGAGCGCTGACAAAAGCAGGTAATTCACTTTCAGTCAGGAACGGGAAGTGTTGAGTTTTAGGCTTGTTGAGCGCAATCGCCAGATCAGGAGCAAAGTTATATTTAGCTCGCCCGGTGGCTACGGCATAACGTAAAACTTCACCACAACGGCGGCGGATCTTACTGGTTTGCTCCAAAGCACCTCTTTTCTCGATCTTTTGCAGAACGGTGAGCAGTTCTAGCGGTTCAATCTGTTCGATTGGGCGTTGGCCGATAAACGGGAAAATATCCTTTTCCATGCAGTTGATAACTTCTTTCGCGTACCCTTCTGACCAAGTGGTTTTTTTTGAACCATGCCATTCCCTTGCTACCGATTCAAAACTGTTCTCATGTGCAAACTGCAACGCAATTTTTTCAGCCTTTCTGGCCTCGCTGGGGTTGATCCCTTTGGCCAACATCGAACGAGCTTCATCACGTTTAGCACGCGCTTGTGCAAGCGATACATCGCCATATACGCCGAAGGAAATCATCTTGGGCTTTCCTGCAAAGCGGTAACGATAGCGCCAACCTTTACTGCCAGTGGTGTCAATAAGTAGTGATAACCCCATACCATCGTTCAATGTGTAGGGCTTATCCTTTGGTTTTGCGCGTTTTATTTGGATGTCAGATAGCAGCATGTGTATAGAAAAAAGATCGAACTCAGTTATACACAATCTTATACGCAAAAATGTATAGATTCCATTAGAAATAATGGCACCTTATTGGACGAGCGATATTAGTTATTAGGTTTTAAATCAGTGAGTTATGGAATGTCTTGGACTTATTGAGAGATGGTAATGGTGTCCCCTGCAGGAATCGAACCTGCAACTAGCCCTTAGGAGGGGCTCGTTATATCCATTTAACTAAGGGGACGAAGCGGCAAGAGTATAGCGTTATTTACACTTCTCGTTAAGCGCATTGCCGCCTGACTGGTCAAAGAGTCACCGTTCACGCCGATTTTTCGGCAGTTTTATCCTTTTTTTCCTGAGCCTTAAGTTCGGCCTTACGCTTGTTGGACATGTCGTTACGGATTTGCGCATGGCTCAGCAGTGCAAAGATAAAGGTTCCGCCACAAATGTTGCCTGCGAGAGTAGGCAGGGCGAACGGCCAGAAAAAGTCGCTCCAGTGGAGTGTGCCGTTAAATACCAGATAAAGGATTTCAACGGTCCCGACAACAATGTGCGTGGTATCGGCGAGTGCGATAAGCCAGGTCATTAGAATAATCACCACGATTTTCGCGCTGCCCGCTGACGGGAACATCCAGACCATAGTGGCGATGATCCAGCCGGAGATAATGGCATTAGAGAACATTTCAACCGGCGTATTTTTCATTACATCCATGCCAATCTTCACGAATGCGTCGCGGGTCGGTTCATCAAAGATTGGCATATACTCGAAGGCCCAGGCTGCAACGCCCGTACCGATCAGGTTCCCCAGCAGCACGACGCTCCAGAGGCGCATCAGTAAACCAAAATTACCAAGGGTCGGATTTTGCATGACGGGCAGTACGGCAGTGACGGTGTTCTCCGTGAAAAGCTGCTGTCGCGCCATAATGACGATAATAAAGCCGAACGTGTAGCCTAAATTCTCCAGCAAAAAACCGCCCGGCACGCCTTCCAGCTGAACGTGAAATATACCTTTGGCGAGCAGAGAGGCGCCCATCGACAGACCGGCTGCGATGGCCGACCACAGCAGGGCCATTGCATCACGCTCCATCTCCTTTTCGCCATCCTGGCGAATATGCTCATGAATGGCCATGGCGCGCGACGGCAGGCGATCCTCATCGACTTCTATCTCTTCTCCCCGGTCTTTCTCCTCACTTTCAATCTCATGTTCCTCATTGTTCTCGCCAATTTTTTCTTCGTTAATATCTTTCATAACTGCTCCTTCGGGGTAATCGCTCATTTAAGCGTAGCGACTTTTGGCGCCTTGCCCGTGGGGAAGCTCTTAAATTGCTGAAAAGGGCAATAAAGGTGAGACATCTCTTTCAAAGCCAATATAAAATTGCCAGCGAAACGAATTCTTAAAGACAGGCTATGCTGAAATTAGCGTGATGACGCGAGCGGGTCGTCATTGTCCTCGTAGACATCGGTAAGCGTGCTGTTACAATCACTTGCACGTTTCAGGCGGAGCATCACAGGCTCCGTCACAGATGGCATTCAACGATAGCCATATTGAACAGGGAGAAATATATGAAGCTTCGGCTGTCGGCGCTTGCGCTGGGCGTAACGATGCTTGTGGGCTGCGCCAGCTCTGGCGAGCAAACGGGACGCTCCGATCCTCTCGAAGGATTTAACCGTTCAATGTACAACTTTAACTATAATGTGCTGGATCCATATCTGGTTCGTCCGGTTGCCGTGGCATGGCGTGACTACGTTCCGCAGCCAGCGCGTAACGGGCTGAGCAACTTTACCAGTAACCTGGAAGAGCCAGCGGTGATGGTGAACTACTTCCTCCAGGGCGACCCGTATCAGGGGATGGTGCATTTCACCCGTTTCTTCCTGAACTCTCTGCTGGGTATGGGCGGCTTAATAGATGTCGCAGGCATGGCGAACCCGAAATTACAGCGTGAACAGCCGCATCGTTTCGGCAGCACACTGGGGCATTATGGCGTAGGTTATGGGCCGTATGTGCACCTGCCATTCTACGGCAGCTTTACCGTGCGTGATGATGGCGGCGATATGGTGGATACGCTGTATCCGGTGCTGTCATGGCTCACCTGGCCGCTGTCGATTGGTAAATGGACCGTGGAAGGGATTGAAACGCGTGCGCAACTGCTGGACTCTGACGGTCTGCTGCGTCAGTCTTCCGATCCGTACATCATGGTCCGCGAGGCCTATTTCCAGAACCATGACTTTATTGCCAACGGCGGTAAGCTGAAGCCGGAAGATAATCCGAACGCGAAAGCCATCGAGAACGAATTAAAAGATATCGATTCGGAATAAATAAAAAAGGTGAGCGATGCTCACCTTTTTCAATCGTGTTGGGATTAGAACGCGTAGTTGAAGTTGGTACCAAACAGCCAGGCTTTACCTTCAGAGGTAAACTCGTAAGGGCCTTCCTGGAAGGTCACTTTCTGTCCATGCATGTACGACACACCCGCGTCGATAGAGGCATTCTCGTTGAACGCGTAGGTTGCACCCGCACTTACCCAGAAACGGTCCTGATCCGGAATGGAGATAGAACGCTTATCTGCCGGTACCGGGCTGTCATCAAATGCCACGCCGGTACGGAACGTCCAGTTGTCATCCATATAATAGGTCGTACCAAGTGCGATACGGTAAGCATCGTGGAAGCTTTCGTCTTTATAGAACAGCGTCTGGCCGTTGCTGCCGGTGGCTTTCAGCTCCTGGAACTGGCTCCAGCTGGTATACGCGAGGCTATAGTGAATAGCCCACTGCGGCGCAACGCGGTTATAACCTGACACTTCCCACATTTCTGGCAGATGCAGTGACAGTGAACCCGGTACGGTTTGATTCGAGGTACCCCATGGAATGGTGGTGCCTGCACCCGGCACCATACCGTTGACCGGGCTCAGGATGCCGCTTTTGTAATCGCCATCGAAATCAATCTTCACTTCTGAGCGGTAGGTCAGACCCCAGCGGTTGTTTTTATCCAGTTCATACAGGATACCGGCGTTCCAGCCGTAACCCCACTCGTCACCTTTCAGGCTGGCAATTTTATTGCTGTTTTTCGGCAGCGCAGCAGTTTGCTCCCCGGAATAACGCTCGATTTTTGCATCAGCGTAGACAGCATCAAAGCCCAGACCAAAGCTCCAGTTATCGTTCAGACGATATGCGCCGCTCAGGTTAAGGTTCAGGGTCGTCAGGTCGGTTTTACCGCCGTATTCCCCGGCCGGGTAGTTGTTATTGAACTCCGTTGCCAGGCCATAGTTTGAGGTGACAGAGGCACCCCAACCAAACTGTTCATTGATTGGCGCAACAAAGTGCAGGTTAGGCACCCACGCCGTTGGTGCAATGTTATCCGCCTTCAGATCTGCGCCGGTATACTGAGATTTGCCAGAAATGTTGACATCAGGATCGATGTAAACCGCACCGGCAGAGAAGGTAGGGCGATCAAACATCATGATAAGCGCCGGGTTACGGCTTGCGTTGCCTGCGTCATCGGCAATCGCACCTTCCCCGGAATACGCACGGCCAAGGCCAGAGGAAGAAAATTCGTTTAACTGGAAGCCCGCTGACCAGGCGGACGTTGAGACGATTGCCACTGCAACTGCTAAAGCAGTTTGTTTGAACAGGGTTTTCTGGCTCATGACCATAACCTCATTGAGTTATTTTTATTCAATAATTGTTACATACCGTAACAGGAGCGCGAAGTGTAGGGTCTGAGGTATGACATACAAATCAGACCAGTGGCGAGAGTATAGGTCTGACCAGCTGGGATGTTGCAAGTTTGTTTATTAATATTTTCAAACATGTTTCATGAAACGAGATCTGGTTGGCAAAATTGTGACCAGTACGATTCATCCGAAAAGGTGAATTTTGTTTTAGATCATTTTTTAGTGTGATATTGCTCACTTATCCGGTTTTGCGCCATTAACGGCTGGAGGGGGCTCGTCCGGGGGCGTAAAATAGTCGCATCGTGTTTATCTCGCGCGCTGCGCGAATACAGAGGAAATTGAGCTATGAGTAAATGCAGTGCTGATGAAACCCCGGTTTGCTGCTGTATGGATGTTGGCACCATTATGGACAACACCGATTGCACCGCCTCTTACAGCCGCGTATTCCCTAACCGCGCTGAAGCGGAAGAGACGCTGGCCGCGCTGAGCAAGCGTGCGCGTGAAGTCGAATCCGATCCATGTGAAATCAAATCTACCTTCACGGAAGTGGAAGGCGGCGTACAGCTGGATATCGACTTTGTGTTCGCCTGCGAGGCAGAAACGCTGATCTTCCAGCTGGGCCTGCGTTAATTCCTGCGGTCTGGTGCCCTCACCTCAACCCTCTCCCACGGGAGAGGGCGCAAACACTAAAAACGGTAACCCACGGGTTACCGTTTTGCTTTTACCCTGGGCATTTTCTTTTTCTTCTCTGTGCCTTAGCTCGCAATTTTTCGCTTCCCCGATTGGCTCAATGTAAAAAAATAGTTAAGACTATTATCAGGTCAGACCACTTAACGTGCGCGCAAAATTTTTTTACAGGGGAGTGTTATGAGTCAGGCATTACCGCTTATCACCCGACACGGTGACCGCATTGCCATTGTCAGCGGGTTACGTACGCCGTTTGCACGTCAGGCAACCGCGTTTCACGGTATACCGGCTGTCGATCTGGGAAAAATGGTGGTGGGGGAGATGCTGGCTCGCAGCGAGATCCCGCCAGAGGTTATTGAGCAACTGGTTTTCGGCCAGGTGGTACAGATGCCGGAAGCACCCAATATCGCGCGTGAAATCGTGCTGGGTACCGGCATGAATGTTCATACCGACGCCTACAGCGTCAGCCGCGCCTGCGCCACAAGTTTCCAGGCGGTGGCGAACGTGGCGGAAAGCCTGATGGCGGGGACCATTCGCGCGGGAATTGCCGGCGGCGCGGATTCCTCCTCCGTGCTGCCCATCGGCGTCAGCAAACAGCTGGCCCGCATCCTCGTGGATGCCAACAAAGCTCGCACTACCGGTGCAAAGCTTAAACTCTTCTCGCGTTTACGCCTGCGCGACCTCATGCCCGTGCCACCTGC
This sequence comes from Enterobacter sp. DSM 30060, assembly GCF_013375955.1. Taxonomy (NCBI): domain Bacteria; kingdom Pseudomonadati; phylum Pseudomonadota; class Gammaproteobacteria; order Enterobacterales; family Enterobacteriaceae; genus Enterobacter; species Enterobacter sp. DSM 30060. The sequence goes on along the minus strand of NZ_CP056118.1, from coordinate 260,412 downwards.
CGTTGCTGAATACTCCACCGGCCTGCGCATGGGCGATACAGCCGAGCAGATGGCAAAAACCTATGGTATTACCCGCGAACAGCAGGATGCGCTGGCGCATCGCTCGCATCAGCTGGCAGCGAAAGCCTGGTCGGAGGGCAAACTGACCAACGAAGTGATGACCGCCTATGTACCGCCTTACCGGGAACCGCTCGCGGAAGATAACAACATTCGCGGCACCTCAACCCTGGCAGATTACGCAAAACTGCGCCCGGCCTTTGACCGTAAACATGGCACCGTTACGGCGGCCAACAGTACGCCGCTGACGGACGGTGCCGCCGCCGTGATCCTGATGACGGAATCCCGGGCGAAAGAGCTGGGCATCACACCGCTGGGCTATTTGCGCAGCTATGCCTTTACCGCCATCGATGTCTGGCAGGACATGCTGCTCGGACCGGCCTGGTCCACGCCGCTGGCGCTGGAGCGCGCGGGGCTAACGCTCTCCGATCTCACGCTAATTGATATGCACGAAGCCTTTGCCGCACAAACGCTGGCAAACGTGCAGCTTATGGCGAGCGAACGTTTTGCCCGCGACGTGCTGGGCCGCGCGCATGCCACAGGCGAAGTGGATCAAAGTAAATTCAATGTGCTGGGCGGCTCTATTGCCTACGGTCATCCGTTTGCAGCGACCGGGGCGAGAATGATTACCCAGACGTTGCACGAACTGCGTCGCCGTGGCGGCGGCTTTGGTCTCGTCACCGCCTGTGCGGCGGGCGGCCTGGGCGCAGCAATGGTTCTGGAGGCTGAATAATGGAAACGACATCTGCATTTAACCTTGTTGTTCGCCTTGATAACGTGGCCGTTATCACCATTGATGTGCCCGACGAAAAAATGAATACCCTGAAGGCGGAGTTCGGCGTTCAGGTGCGTGCGATGCTCAGACAGATCCGCGAAAACAAAGCGATACGTGGCCTGGTATTTATCTCGGCAAAGCCGGATAACTTTATTGCCGGGGCCGATATCAACATGATTGCCCGGGCGACAAGCGCTCAGGAAGCAGAAGATCTGGCGCGTCAGGGGCAGCAGGTGATGGCGGAGATCCATGCGCTGTCGATACCCGTTGTCGCTGCGATCCACGGGGCTTGCCTGGGCGGCGGGCTTGAGCTGGCGCTGGCCTGCCACAGTCGCATCTGTACCGACGATGCGAAAACCGTACTCGGACTGCCTGAAGTACAGCTTGGATTGCTGCCCGGTTCAGGTGGCACGCAGCGCTTGCCGCGGCTGGTGGGCGTCAGTACTGCGCTGGAGATGATTTTAACCGGTAAACAGCTGCGCGCCCGTCAGGCGTTAAAGGCGGGTCTGGTTGATGAGGTCGTTCCGCACGCAATCTTGCTTGAGGCTGCCGTTGAGCGGGCGCTGAAAGGTCGTCAGGCGAAACGCCCCCTGCCGGTGCGTGAGCGTATCCTCGCCGGGCCGCTGGGGCGCACGCTGCTGTTTAATATGGTGGGTAAAAAAACCGAGCAAAAAACCAGAGGGAACTATCCGGCAGCGACGCGCATTCTGAAGGTGATTGAAACCGGTTTATCGCAGGGCAGCAGCAGCGGTTATGCCGCGGAAGCGAAAGCGTTTGGCGAGCTGGCGATGACGCCGCAGTCGCAGGCGTTGCGCGGCATTTTCTTTGCCAGCACGGAGGTTAAAAAAGATCCGGGCAGTGAAGCTGAACCGGCTCCGCTGCGCGCCGTTGGGGTTCTGGGTGGTGGGCTGATGGGCGGCGGCATCGCGTTTGTCACCGCCAGCAAAGGCAAATTGCCCGTACGTATCAAAGATATCAATCCTAAGGGCATCAACCACGCGTTGCAGTACAGCTGGCAGAACCTTGATCGCAAAGTGAAACGCCGCCATATCAAGGCCAGCGATCGCGATAAAACCCTCGCGATGATCACTGGCGCCACCGACTACAGTGGGTTTGCACACCGCGATCTGGTGATTGAAGCCGTGTTCGAAGATCTGGCCCTTAAGCAGCAGATGGTAGCGGACGTTGAACAGCATTGCGCGCCGCACACCATTTTCGCGTCAAACACCTCGTCTTTGCCGATCGGCGACATCGCGGCGAAAGCCATGCGCCCGGAGCAGGTGATAGGGCTGCACTATTTCAGTCCTGTCGAAAAAATGCCGCTGGTGGAGGTTATCCCTCATGCCACAACCAGCCCGCAAACTATTGCCACCGTGGTGAAGCTGGCGAAAAAACAGGGCAAAACTCCTGTTGTGGTCGCGGACAAAGCCGGCTTCTACGTCAACCGCATTCTGGCGCCGTATATTAACGAAGCGATGCGGTTGCTGACGGAAGGGGAGAAAATTGAGCACGTCGATGACGCCCTGGTGAAGTTTGGTTTCCCCGTCGGCCCAATCCAACTTTTGGATGAGGTAGGAATTGATACGGGGACTAAAATTATCCCTGTGCTGGAAGCGGCTTATGGCGATCGTTTTGCGCCGCCTGCAAACTTTGTTTCCGCAATTTTGAAGGACGATCGCAAAGGCAGAAAAAATGAACGCGGTTTCTATCTTTACGCCGCGAAAGGGCGTAAAAGCAAGAAACAGGTCGACCCTTCGGTTTATGCGCTTATTCCTGTCACGGGTCAGGGAAAACTGTCGGCGGTTCAGTGTGCTGAGCGCTGCGTGATGATGATGCTCAATGAAGCGGCGCGCTGCTTTGGTGAGCAGGTGATCAAAAGCGCGCGCGACGGCGACATCGGTGCCGTGTTTGGTATCGGTTTTCCGCCATTCCTTGGCGGCCCGTTCCGGTATATGGATACCCTCGGGGCGGGTGAAGTGGTTGCGATCCTGCAACGTCTGGCCTCGCAATACGGTCCACGGTTTACACCTTGTGACGAATTATTGCAGATGGCGGAACGGGGTCAGACATTCTGGCCCGCAAGGGAAACTGATTGCGTAAACTGAAGTCAAAGAAGGGTAAATCCTGAGGTGATGGAACCTGTTCTGGCGAAATTGTAAACAGAGATTGACTATACTTACGCCATTGAGGTAAAAAACAGCGTTTCATTCACCGAATGGATCAGGCACAATGCCCGGCCATCGGGTTTTCTACCTCAGAGCATTAATCGCGGGTAGTTAACGCCGGTGATTCTGGTTAACAAAAGCGGTGCAATATGCAAGTTTTTATCATGCGTCACGGCGACGCGGCACTCGATGCCGCCAGTGACTCAGTACGTCCTTTAACCGTCTGTGGCTGCGACGAATCCCGTCAGATGGCGACATGGCTTAAAGGTCAAAAAGTGGACATTGAACGCGTTCTGGTGAGTCCGTTCCTGCGGGCAGAACAGACGCTGGATGTGGTAGGGGAGTGTATGAACCTGCCCTCCAGTGTGGATGTTCTCCCTGAACTCACGCCGTGTGGCGATGTTGGCCTTGTCAGTGCTTACCTTCAGGCGCTGTGCAACGAAGGTGTCGCTTCCGCACTGGTCATTTCCCACCTGCCGCTGGTCGGCTATCTGGTATCTGAGCTGTGCCCGGGCGAAACGCCGCCGATGTTCACAACGTCCGCCATTGCCAACGTCACCCTCGACGAAACCGGCAAAGGGGTCTTTAACTGGCAAATGAGTCCGTGCAACCTGAAGATGGCTAAAGCCATCTGACGTGACGTGCGATATGGCGGGGTGCCGCGTGCCTCCCGCCATCCTGTCAGGGCAACTCTGGCGGCTGCCACTCCTCCACCTCAATCAATACCAGCAATGCGGCATCTCCGCCGTACTCTTTCGGTGCCTGATGAAAAGCCATTACGTGCGGATGCTGAGCCAGCCACAGCGGTGTCTGTTGCTTAAGAATATGTTTGCCGTGACCGTGCATTACGCAGGCGCAGAAAACATGTTCGCGACGACATGCCGCGATCAACGCCCCAAGCTCCTGTTTCGCCTGCATCTGGGTCAACCCGTGCAGATCGAGGAACAGCTCCGGCGAATAATCTCCCCGGCGTAACTTTTTCAGCTCAAAATGGCTGACGTCTTCACGCACGTATTTCACCGCACCCTGAGTATTGAGCAGCGGCTGAAACTCATCTGAAAAATAGTGGCTGTTATCGGCCTGCTCCTGAAGCAACCGTTTGACCGGTACCTCACTGACTTTTTTACGCTGCGGGCGATGGACAATGGTGTCGTGCGTGATTTGACGCGTCCCGGTCATCAGCTGGCGGAAGAGAGCCTGATCCTCCTCGCTGAGCGATGTTTTCTTTTTCATTCGTCATTCTCATCTCGTATTTCCGATAGTGTACCCGACTAAACGCATTTTTTAACCTCAAGCGGTATGCGTCATTGCTGATTTATCGCCGTCTTCATGGCAAACTAGCCGCCGAAAATTATGCGAGCATGCCCTGGAGGAAAGAGTGGATAAAATTTTTGTCGATGAAGCAGTAAACGAGCTGCATACCATACAGGACATGTTGCGCTGGTCGGTTAGCCGCTTCAGCGCCGCCAATATCTGGTACGGTCACGGTACGGATAACCCATGGGATGAGGCCGTTCAGCTGGTGCTGCCGTCACTCTATCTGCCGCTGGATATTCCGGAAGACATGCGCACCGCGCGCCTGACCTCCAGTGAAAAACACCGCATCGTTGAGCGCGTGATCCGTCGCGTGAACGAGCGTATTCCCGTGGCTTACCTGACCAACAAAGCCTGGTTCTGCGGCCATGAGTTCTATGTTGATGAGCGCGTGCTGGTGCCGCGTTCGCCGATTGGCGAGCTGATCAACAACCACTTTGACGGCCTGATTAACCATCAGCCGCAGCACATACTTGATATGTGCACCGGCAGCGGCTGCATCGCGATTGCCTGCGCGTACGCCTTCCCGGAAGCGGAAGTGGACGCCGTCGATATCTCCACCGACGCGCTGGCCGTCACCGAACATAACATTGAAGAGCACGGCTTGATCCATCACGTCACGCCTATCCGCTCTGACCTGTTCCGCGACCTGCCGACGCTGCAATACGACCTGATCGTCACCAATCCACCGTACGTGGATGCCGAAGACATGTCCGATCTGCCGAACGAGTACCGTCACGAGCCGGAGCTGGGCCTGGCGTCAGGCTCTGACGGGCTGAAGCTGACCCGCCGCATCCTGGCCTGCGCGCCGGATTATCTGACCGACGATGGCGTTCTGATTTGTGAAGTGGGTAACAGCATGGTACATCTGATAGAGCAGTACCCGGATGTGCCGTTCACCTGGCTTGAGTTCGACAATGGCGGTGACGGCGTCTTTATGCTGACCAAAACGCAACTGCTTGATGCACGCGAATACTTCAGCATTTACAAAGATTAATCCAGCGGGCTTCGGCCCGTTTCACAACGCTCAAACACAAACAACAACATCGGAGCCGTGATGGCAGGAAACAGTATTGGACAGGTATTCCGTGTGACCACCTTTGGCGAGTCGCACGGTCTGGCACTGGGTTGTATCGTTGATGGCGTCCCGCCAGGCATCGAACTGACCGAAGCCGATTTACAGCATGACCTTGACCGCCGTCGTCCGGGTACCTCTCGCTACACCACGCAGCGTCGCGAGCCGGACCAGGTCAAAATTCTCTCCGGCGTTTTTGAAGGCCGTACCACCGGGACCAGCATTGGTCTGCTGATTGAAAACACCGATCAGCGCTCCCAGGACTACGGCGCGATTAAAGACGTCTTCCGTCCGGGCCACGCCGACTATACCTACGAACAAAAATATGGCTTTCGCGACTATCGCGGCGGCGGACGTTCTTCCGCGCGTGAAACCGCGATGCGCGTGGCGGCAGGTGCGATTGCCAAAAAATATCTCCAGCAGAAATTCGGCATCGTTATCCGCGGCTGTCTGACCCAGATGGGCGACATTCCGCTGGCAATCAAAGACTGGGATCAGGTAGAACTTAACCCGTTCTTCTGCGCAGATGCCGACAAGCTGGACGCGCTGGACGAGCTGATGCGTGGCCTGAAAAAAGAGGGCGACTCCATTGGTGCGAAAGTCACCGTGGTGGCCGACGGTGTGCCGGCTGGCTGGGGCGAGCCGGTATTTGACCGCCTCGACGCTGACATCGCCCACGCGCTGATGAGCATCAACGCGGTGAAAGGCGTTGAAATCGGCGACGGTTTTGACGTGGTTAAGCTTCGCGGCAGCCAGAACCGCGACGAAATCACGAAGGCGGGTTTCCAGAGCAACCATGCGGGCGGCATTCTGGGCGGCATCAGCAGCGGGCAGCAAATTATTGCCAATATCGCGCTGAAGCCAACGTCCAGCATTACCGTGCCGGGCCACACGATTAACCGCTCAGGCGATGAAGTAGAGATGATCACCAAAGGACGGCACGATCCATGCGTGGGGATCCGCGCGGTACCGATCGCAGAAGCGATGCTGGCGATCGTGCTGATGGATCACTTCCTGCGCCAGCGCGCGCAGAATGCGGATGTGTCGACCACCATTCCACGCTGGTAACTATGAAAAAAACCGCAATCGCTCTGCTGGCGCTGCTGGCCAGTGGAGCAAGCCTGGCCGCCACGCCGTGGCAGAAAATCACCCACCCGGTAGCGGGAAGCGCGCAGTCCATTGGCGCTTTCTCCAACGGGTGTATCGTCGGCGCGCAGGAACTTCCGCTGCAGTCGGACACCTATCAGGTGATGCGCACCGACCAGCGCCGTTACTTCGGCCATCCTGACCTGGTGCTGTTTATTCAGCGTCTTGGCAACCAGGTGCATAACCTGGGGCTGGGGACGATGCTGATTGGCGATATGGGGATGCCTGCAGGTGGTCGCTTCAACGGCGGTCACGCCAGCCACCAGACCGGACTGGATGTGGACATCTTCCTGCAACTGCCGAAAACGCGCTGGAGCCCAGCGCAGCTGCTGAAACCGCAGGCGCTGGATCTGGTCTCGGCCGACGGTAAACGGGTCGTGGCCTCGCGCTGGTCGCCGGAAATTTCCAGCATGATTAAGCTGGCGGCAGAGGATAACGACGTCACACGGATCTTTGTTAACCCGGCCATCAAGCAGCAGCTTTGCCTGGATGCGGGAACGGATCGCGACTGGCTGCGTAAAGTGCGCCCATGGTTCCAGCACCGGGCGCATATGCATGTTCGCCTGCGCTGCCCGGCGAACAGCCTGGAATGTGAAGATCAGCCGCTGCCACCGCCTGGCGATGGTTGTGGTTACGAACTGCAAAGCTGGTTTGAACCGGCCAAGCCTGGAACCTCTAAGCCTGAGAAGAAGACACCGCCTCCGTTGCCGCCTTCCTGCCAGGCGCTACTGGATGAGCATGTACTTTAATGGATAATTTCGTCGATCTGTTTATGGTGTCACCGCTGCTGCTGGCGGTGCTCTTTTTTGTTGCGATGTTAGCCGGATTTATCGATGCCCTGGCGGGCGGTGGCGGGTTGCTCACCGTTCCGGCGCTGCTGGCGGCAGGCATGAGCCCTGCCCAGGCGCTTGCCACCAACAAACTCCAGGCATGCGGCGGTTCGCTCTCCTCATCGCTCTACTTTGTTCGGCGCAAAGTGGTGAATCTCGCCGATCAGAAGCTCAATATCCTGATGACGTTTATTGGCTCGACGGCGGGCGCGCTGCTGGTCCAGCACGTACAGTCCGACATTCTGCGCCAGATCCTGCCGATTCTGGTTATCTGTATTGGCCTCTATTTCTTACTGATGCCAAAGCTCGGCGAGGAAGACCGGGCGCGGCGACTGCACGGCCTGCCGTTTGCGCTGATTTCCGGTGGCTGCGTCGGTTTTTACGACGGCTTCTTTGGTCCGGGGGCAGGCTCGTTTTACGCGCTGGCATTCGTGACGCTGGCCGGGTTCAACCTCGCCAAATCCACCGCCCACGCCAAAGTCCTCAACGCAACCTCCAACGTTGGCGGTCTGCTGCTGTTTATCATTGGCGGCAAGGTTATCTGGGCTACCGGATTTGTGATGATGGCGGGGCAGTTTTTGGGCGCGCGCGCAGGCTCGCGTCTGGTATTAAGCAAAGGGCAAAAGCTGATCCGCCCGATGATTGTTGTCGTCTCGGCGGTGATGAGCGCCAAACTTCTTTATGACAGCCATGGACAGGAGATCCTCACCTGGTTGGGGATGAACTAATGAACAGTACGCATAAATACGAACAGCTGATTGAGATCTTCGACAGCTGTTTTGCTGATGATTTTAATACCCGTCTGATTAAAGGCGACGACGAACCGATCTATCTTCCTGCTGATGACCAGGTTTCATACAACCGCATCGTCTTTGCCCACGGCTTTTACGCCAGCGGTTTGCACGAGATTTCGCACTGGTGCATCGCGGGGAAAGCGCGTCGCGAGCTGGTGGACTTTGGTTACTGGTACTGCCCGGACGGGCGCGACGCCGCCACCCAGGGGCAGTTCGAAGATGTGGAGGTGAAACCGCAGGCGCTGGAGTGGCTGTTCTGCGTGGCGGCGGGTTTCCCGTTCAACGTCAGCTGTGACAACCTTGAAGGCGACTTCGAGCCAGACCGTATCGTCTTCCAGCGCCGCGTGCATGCGCAGGTGATGGAATATCTTGAGAAAGGCATCCCGGAACGTCCGGCACGCCTGATCGAGGCTTTACAAAATTATTACCATACGCCGGAGATCACGGCGGAATGCTTCCCGTGGCCGGAAGATTTATAACAGAGGAAATAAGATGATCGCAGAATTTGAATCACGCATTCTGGCGTTAATTGATGACATGGTGGAACACGCCAGCGATGATGAGCTGTTCGCCAGCGGTTATCTGCGTGGTCACCTGACGCTGGCGGTAGCCGCGCTGGAAGCCGGGGACGATCACTCTGCCGACGCCGTTCACGCGGAAGTTACTCGCAGCCTTGAAAAAGCCATTCTGGCCGGGGAACTGTCTCCACGCGACCAGTCTTTAGTGCTGGGCATGTGGGACAATTTGTTCCAGCAGGCTAAACGCTAAGTTGCCGCCTTCTCTTCCCTCTCCCTTTTGGGGAGAGGGCCAGGGTGAGGACACCAGACCGCGCCCTACTTAACCCTTTTCCCCTTCAGCAATTTCCGCACCCACAGTCGGTTCGGATTAAGCCCCGCGAGCGTAACCCTGTCCAGCGGAACCGGCTCATCGCTCATTTGCGCGGCTAGCACTTCAGCCAGCAATGGCGCGGAGCATAATCCCCGCGAGCCTAAGCCACCCAACATGAACAGTTCCGGATAAACGGGCGCACTTACCGCCGTTTCTTTGTTGTCTGCAAGATCCTGATAGACTTCAAGCGTGGCGTCATAGTCCGGCACGTTTCCCGCCATCGGCAGGTGATCGCGGGTCGCGCAGCGTACGCCGCAGCGCGCCTGACCCTCACTGACATTCACCTCTTTTGCCCACGACGCATCCGGGAAACAGTCGAGCAGGCGCTGGCGGTTTTGCTGCTGATCCGCTTCGCTGTACTGAATATCTGTTTCACCGCGATGATAGCTGGCACCGATGCAGTGATGGCCGTTGGACGGATTTTGCGGCGTCGCGTAGCCGTCGTAACACAGCACCTGACGCAGTTTGCTCAGTTCGGGCGCGGTCGGGATATGGCTCACCTGGCCGCCGACTGGATAAACCGGCAATGACGCTGTCTGGGTAAACTGAGTGATGTGATGTCCGTTGGCCAGCACAACGCTGGCATGCTGCGACGCTTTGCCGTCAGCAAAACGCAGTTCCCAGTGCGCACTGCGGCTTAGCGATTGAACCTTATGGGCATAATGCACTGTCAACCCACGCGACTGCCCGAGGGCTACCGCCGCAGAAGTCAGTTCAGCCGGACACAGCCAGCCGCCGAGTGGATACTGAATTCCGCCGCAGCCGGTGTCGACGCCAGCGGTCTCAGCAACCTGCTGAGCCGTCACTGCATGGGCGATGGTTTCCGGCAGCCCCAGCGACAACATTTGGGTGATTTTCTGTTGGCTCTTCTCATCCCAGCCCAACTGCGTCACACCGCACCAGTCGTGGTCGAACGCAACCGGCAGGCTATCGTAAAGGCGACGAGCAAACGTAAACGCAGCCGGGAAGAACTGGAACAGTGCGGGATCGTGTGAACTTAATAAGGGATAAAGCGCCCCCTGACGGTTGCCTGATGCACCCATCGCCGGTGCCTCGTCAGCGCAGTAGAGCGTCACCTGCCAGCCACGGTGCAGCAGCGCCAGTGAGAGCAGGGCGCTGGCAATACCTCCGCCCACAATGGCGACCTCACGCGACGCACTGGGGCGGCGAGCAAACCAGGGTGCCTGTGCCGGGATCGCCAGATCCTGTTCCATCACCCCCACCAGCATGTCGCGTTTGCGGCCAAAGCCTTTGGTTTTCCGCATGGTAAACCCCGCCTCCTGCAACCCACGGCGGACAAAGCCCGCCGAGGTGAAGGTGGCAAGCGTCGCGCCCGGGCGTGCCAGACGTGCCATTGCGCTGAACAGGTGCGGACTCCACATGTCAGGGTTTTTGGCGGGCGCAAAACCGTCCAGGAACCAGGCGTCCACTTTCTGATGCATTGAGTCATCGAGCTTATCGGTCAGGTCGTTAATGTCGCCAAGCCACAGGTCGAGCGTGACGCGTCCGTCGTCCAGAATCAGACGATGACAGCCGCCGATAGCCGGTGGCCACTGGGCCTGAAGCTGTTCCGCCCAGTGGGCAAGCTCCGGCCAGCGCTGATGGGCAAGCCGCAGATCGTGCGCGGTAAGCGGAAATTTTTCAAAACTGATGAAATGTAATCTTTGTAAGGTAGCTTCGGGGTGTGCAGCGCGAAACTGATCGAAGGCCTGCCAGAGGGTCAAAAAATTCAGCCCGGTGCCGAAACCGCTCTCCGCGACGACAAACAGGCTGCGCGGATGCTCAGGGAAGCGGGTGCTGAGATGATTTCCTTCGAGGAAGACATAGCGCGTCTCTTCCAGTCCGTTATCATTAGAAAAGTAGACGTCATCAAAATCTCGGGAAACAGGTGTACCCTCAGCGTTGAATTCGAGGTTGGCAGGTTGTATGGCGTTTTGTTTCACGTAAGTTACTCGTCCGACAGGCAGTGGCACGATCTTAGCGATGTGAGCCCATCGGTGCAAATTTCCACAGAAAATCGCTGATCGGACTTGTTCGGCGTACAAGTGTACGCTATTGTGCGACTCGAAACTTTTTATAGTGCGACTTACAGAGGTATTGAATGAAACGTGCAGTGATTACTGGCCTGGGCATCGTTTCCAGCATCGGTAATAACCAGCAGGAAGTCCTGGCATCTCTGCGTGAAGGACGCTCCGGGATCACTTTCTCTGAAGAGTTTAAAGATTCTGGAATGCGTAGCCACGTATGGGGTAACGTTAAACTGGATACCACCGGTTTAATTGACCGTAAAGTGGTTCGTTTCATGAACGATGCCTCTATCTACGCCTATCTTTCCATGCAGGAAGCGATCAAGGATTCTGGTCTGAGCGAAGACGCTTACCAGAACAACCCACGCGTGGGCCTGATTGCAGGCTCCGGCGGTTCCTCTAAAGCTCAGGTGTTCGGTGCTGACGCCATGCGCAGCCCGCGCGGCCTGAAAGCGGTCGGTCCATACGTTGTGACCAAAGCGATGGGTTCAGCGGTTTCCGCGTGCCTGGCAACGCCGTTCAAAATCCACGGTGTGAACTACTCCATCAGCTCTGCATGTGCGACCTCCGCACACTGTATCGGTAATGCGGTTGAGCAGATCCAGCTGGGCAAACAGGACATCGTATTTGCTGGCGGCGGCGAAGAGCTGGGCTGGGAAATGGCCTGTGAGTTCGACGCGATGGGCGCACTGTCCACCAAATACAACGAAACGCCAGACAAAGCATCCCGTACCTATGATGCACACCGCGACGGTTTTGTTATCGCTGGCGGCGGCGGTATGGTTGTGGTTGAAGAGCTGGAACACGCGCTGGCGCGTGGCGCGCACATCTACGCTGAGATCGTGGGCTACGGCGCAACGTCTGACGGCGCTGACATGGTTGCTCCATCCGGCGAAGGCGCGGTGCGCTGCATGAAGATGGCGATGCACGGCGTTGATACCCCAATCGACTACCTGAACTCTCACGGCACCTCTACGCCGGTAGGCGACGTGAAAGAGCTGGGTGCGATCCGTGAAGTGTTCGGCGACAACAGTCCGGCGATCTCTGCAACCAAAGCCATGACCGGTCACTCTCTGGGTGCTGCGGGCGTGCAGGAAGCGATCTACTCTCTGCTGATGCTGGAAAACGGCTTTATCGCGCCAAGCATCAACATCGACGAGATGGACGAGCAGGCGGCAGGCCTGAACATCGTGACCGAAACCACCGAACGTGAGCTGACGACCGTTATGTCCAATAGCTTCGGTTTCGGCGGCACCAACGCCACGCTGGTGATGCGTAAGCTGAAAGCGTAAGCGTTTGAAGATATAGTAGAAGGGAGCCACGCGGCTCCCTTTTTTTATGCCTGAACACGGAGTTATGCATGACGGCTGTTACCCCTGAGAAGAGCGCTCCTTCCGGGAACCTTTCCCTTTTCCGCATCGCCTTTGCGGTGTTTCTGACCTACATGACCGTTGGTCTGCCGCTGCCGGTGATCCCCTTGTTCGTTCACCAGGAGCTGGGCTATGGCAACACCATGGTCGGTATTGCGGTGGGCATTCAGTTTTTAGCGACGGTATTAACCCGGGGCTACGCCGGTCGCCTCGCGGATCAGCACGGCGCAAAACGCTCGGCGTTGCAGGGCATGTTTGCCTGCGGGCTGGCGGGGGGAGCCTGGCTGCTGGCGGCGCTGTTGCCGATAGATGCAGCGTATAAATTCGCGCTGCTGGTGGCAGGGCGCCTGATCCTCGGCTTTGGCGAAAGCCAGCTGCTGACCGGCACCCTGACCTGGGGAATGGGGCTGGTGGGACCTGCGCGTTCCGGAAAAGTGATGTCCTGGAACGGGATGGCGATTTACGGCGCGCTGGCGGCAGGCGCACCACTGGGGCTGCTGATCCACAGCCAGTTTGGTTTTGCGGTGCTGGCAGGCACCACCATGGTATTACCGCTGCTGGCGTGGGCGTTTAACGGTTCGGTGCGCAAGGTGCCCGCCCATAAAGGCGAGCGTCCTTCGCTGTGGAGCGTGGTGGGGCAAATCTGGCAACCGGGGCTTGGGCTGGCGCTTCAGGGAGTGGGCTTTGCGGTTATCGGTACCTTTGTCTCCCTCTATTTCATGAGCCGCGGCTGGGCGATGGCGGGCTTTACGCTGACGGCCTTTGGCGGCGCGTTTGTATTTATGCGCGTGCTGTTTGGCTGGATGCCGGATCGCTTTGGCGGCGTGAAGGTGGCGGTGGCGTCACTGGTCATTGAGACCGTGGGTCTGGTACTGCTCTGGCAGGCGCCGTCCGCATCCGTTGCGCTGCTGGGTGCGGCGTTAACCGGCTGCGGCTGCTCGCTGATCTTCCCGGCGCTGGGCGTTGAAGTGGTGAAGCGCGTGGCTCCGCAGGTGCGCGGCACGGCGCTGGGCGGCTATGCGGCGTTTCAGGATATCTCTTACGGCATCACCGGGCCGCTGGCGGGGCTGCTTGCAACGTCGTTTGGCTATCCTTCCGTATTTCTCGCCGGTGCGGTGTCAGCGGTAGTGGGGATTGTGGTGACGCTGGTGGCGTTTCGCAGGTCGTAGTTTTTGCCCGGTGGCGCTCCGCTTACCGGGCCTACAACCGCGCGAACCGTAGGCCGGGTAAGGCGTAGCCGCCACCCGGCAGTTTTAAGCAACCAGCCAGAAAATCGCCAGCGCAATCAGCAACGCGATAAACATCAATCCCGGACGGGCAGAAAGCGTCTTGAACGTGTCAACAACGGGGGCAAACAGCGGGTTGTAGATCGGCTGAATGTTTCTTACCTCCGGCACGCCGCCTTCCCGCTCGGCGCGGCGAACGAAGATCTGATTCAGTAAATCCTGTACCTGCGCGGTGGTCAGCACGGTTTGCGGTGTCGCCTGCCAGCTCTGCTGGGCGTAATCCCGGATCATATCGAACTCGTGCGGTTCCAGCGGTTGTTTCAGTGCCGCCTGTACGCTGTGCAGGGTCGGAGCGCTCTGGGTGCTGAGCGTCTGACGCGCCTGGAGCCAGGTGACCAGATGGGTAAACTGTTTTGCCGGGATCATTTCGCCCGCTTTCACACCGGAAAGTTCCAGCATGGATTGCCAGATAAGCTTTGTCGGTTCGCCGGTGGCGGCAGCCAGCTTAGTGACCATCTGCTTGAGCGTATTATGCTCCGCAGGCTGTAATGGCCGCTCTGTAGACGGGCGCTGTTGCGGCTGCGGGATAGAAAGCTGATTGCTTTGCAGCAGGGTCAACACGGTTTTCAGCTGTTCCGGCGAAAGCTGGCTCAGGGCGGTATGACCGTACTGTTGACGGATAAAATCACTCACCGCCTGACGATTATTCCCCTGGCCCAACAGCTCGGTCAGCTGCGAGATAATCTGGCGGGTAGTATGTTGCTGCTGTGCGCTGGTAAGACGCTGGTTCAGGTTTTGTTCGGCGGCAGGGAAATGGCGCGACTGTAGCGGCGCATCGTTTCTGACGCCCAAATCGTGCTTAACGCCGGCCCATACCTCTGCGTTTTGCTGTGAGGTCAACGCAATAAGACGCGTGATAAGACGCTCCAGTACGGTGCGTTGCTGCGTGGAGAGCGGTTGTTCGCCTGGCGTGTTGGGCGTTACGGGGCCTTCACCCGGAGGGCGCGGAGGCGTACCTGAAATGGGCTGCATCGTCAAAAATCCTTAAAGTCAAACTCTGCGTAACCGGGCGGAGATATATGCCCGGCGGCGAGATTATGGCACACTTGGCAGGTTTACTTCCTCTCAAACAGGTACTCAGACGTGAAAATCCTCGTTGATGAAAATATGCCTTACGCCCGTGAGCTGTTCAGCCGCCTGGGTGAGGTTAAGGCTGTCCCTGGTCGCCCGATTCCGGTCAGCGAACTGGACGATGCAGACGCCCTGATGGTGCGCTCGGTGACCAAAGTAAATGAGGCGCTGCTCACCGGCAAAGGGGTTAAATTTGTCGGGACGGCAACGGCCGGGACCGATCATGTGGATGACCAGTGGCTTAAGCAGGCGGGGATTGGTTTTTCCGCGGCACCAGGCTGTAACGCCATTGCCGTCGTGGAATATGTATTCTCCTCGCTATTGATGCTGGCCGAGCGCGATGGTTTTGCGCTGAAAGACCGCACCGTCGGGATTGTGGGTGTGGGCAACGTGGGCGGACGTCTGCAAAAGCGTCTGGAAGCCTGGGGCATCCGCACTCTGCTGTGCGATCCGCCGCGTAAGGATAACGGCGATGAGGGCGATTTCCGCACGCTGGATGAGCTGGTCGACGAGTGCGACGTCATCACCTTCCATACGCCGCTCTTTAAAGAAGGGCCGTACAAGACTCTGCACCTGGCCGACGAAAAGCTGATCCGCCGTCTGAAGGCTGGCACTATTCTGATAAATGCCTGCCGGGGACCGGTGGTGGATAACGCGGCGCTGCTGACATGTCTCGACGAGGGTCAAGATCTTAGCGTCGTACTGGACGTCTGGGAGCCAGAGCCGGATCTCAACGTCGCATTGCTGAATAAGGTGGACGTGGGTACCGCGCATATCGCGGGTTATACCCTTGAAGGCAAAGCGCGTGGCACAACCCAGGTGTTTGAGACTTACAGCGCCTTTATCGGCCATCCGCAGCAGGTAGCGCTGGATACGCTGCTGCCCGCCCCGGAATTTGGTCGCATTACCCTTCATGGACCGCTGGATGAGGCAACGCTGAAAAGACTGGTGCATTTGGTGTATGATGTGCGCCGCGATGACGCGCTGCTGCGTAAAGTGGCGGGTATTCCGGGTGAGTTTGACAAGCTGCGCAAAAATTACCTTGAGCGCCGCGAGTGGTCCTCCCTGTATGTGATGTGCGATGACGCCCCCGCGGCGGCGCTGTTGCATCAGCTGGGATTTAACGCCGTTCACCACCCGGCACGTTAATGTCTTCTTAATGCTCCCTGTCGGATATTCCGGCAGGGACGCTTTTTTATTTCTGGAGTAAACCACCATGTCTGAAGGCTGGAACATTGCCATTTTGGGTGCCACTGGCGCCGTGGGCGAAGCCCTGCTTGAAACCCTTGCTGAGCGTCAGTTCCCGGTGGGCGACATTTACGCGCTGGCGCGTACCGACAGCGCAGGAGAACATCTGCGTTTCGGCGGGAAATCCGTGATGGTGCAGGATGCCGCCGCGTTTGACTGGACACAGGCTCAGCTGGCGTTTTTTGCCGCAGGTGCGGAAGCCACGGCATCCTACATTGAAGAAGCGACCAATTCAGGCTGTCTGGTGATCGACCTGAGCGGTCTGTTCTCCCTGGAGCCGGATGTGCCGTTGGTGGTGCCGGACGTCAACCCGTTTGTGCTGGCTGACTACCGCAACCGCAATATCATTGCAGTACCGCACAGCCTCACCAGCCAGCTGCTGACCGCGCTGAAGCCGCTGATCGACGACGGTGGCCTGTCGCGTATTTCCGTGACCAGCCTGCTGTCAGCCTCCGCTAACGGCAAAAAAGCCGTAGACGCACTGGCAGGGCAGAGCGCGAAGCTGCTGAACGGTATCCCGATCGACGAAGATGATTTCTTTGGCCGCCAGCTGGCGTTCAACATGCTGCCGCTGCTGCCGGATCGTGAAGGTTCGGTGCGGGAAGAGCGTCGTATCGTCGATGAAGCACGCAAAATTCTGCAGGATGACGGTCTGATGATCTCCGCGAACGTCGTGCAGTCTCCGGTCTTTTACGGCCACGCGCAGATGGTCGGGTTTGAAGCCCTGCGTCCGCTGGCGGCTGAAGAAGCCCGCGACGCGTTTGGCCGCGGAGAGGACCTTGTCCTGTCCGAAGAGAGTGAATTCCCGACGCAGGTGGGCGACGCTACCGGCAGCGCGCATCTCTCTGTGGGCTGCGTGCGTAACGATTACGGTATGCCTGAGCAGGTGCAGTTCTGGTCCGTTGCCGACAACGTGCGTTTTGGCGGCGCGCTGATGGCGGTCAAAATCGCGGAAAAACTGGTGCAGGAGTATCTGTACTGATGTCAGATGTGGAACAAAAGCCGGTCCACAGAATTGCCCTCGGCATTGAATACGATGGCAGTAAATACTATGGCTGGCAGCGGCAGAATGAGGTGCGCAGCGTCCAGGAGAAGCTGGAGAAAGCGCTCTCTCAGGTGGCGAATGAACCGATAAGCGTCTTCTGTGCGGGCCGCACCGATGCCGGCGTTCACGGCACGGGGCAGGTGGTGCATTTTGACACCACCGCCGTGCGCAAAGACGCGGCCTGGACGCTGGGTGTAAATGCGAATTTGCCTGGTGACATTGCCGTGCGTTGGGTGAAAGCTGTGCCGGATGATTTTCACGCGCGTTTCAGCGCGACGGCGCGGCGCTACCGTTATGTCATCTACAACCAGCGCCTGCGCCCGGCGGTGTTAAGCCAGGGCGTGACGCATTTTTATGAACCGCTGGATGCAGAACGTATGCAGCGTGCGGCGCAGTGTCTGATTGGAGAGAATGATTTTACGTCGTTTCGTGCGGTGCAGTGTCAGTCCCGTACGCCGTGGCGTAACGTCATGCACATTAACGTCAGTCGTTATGGCGCGTATGTGGTGGTGGATATCAAAGCCAATGCCTTTGTACATCATATGGTGCGGAATATTGTAGGCAGCCTGATGGAAGTGGGCGCCGGACACCAGCCGGAGAGCTGGATTGCAGAACTGCTGGCAGCGAAGGACAGAACGCTTGCGGCAGCAACGGCGAAAGCGGAAGGTCTGTATCTGGTTTCGGTGGATTATCCGGACCGGTTCGACCTGCCAAAACCGCCAATGGGCCCGCTGTTTTTAGCGGACTAAACAAAGGCGCAATTAGGGCTTAGACAATATGGACGTAATACGTTTTCTGATTGATTTCATCCTGCACATTGATGTTCACCTGGCGGAGCTGGTCGCGCAGTACGGCGTCTGGGTATACGCCATTCTGTTCCTCATTCTGTTCTGTGAAACCGGCCTTGTGGTTACGCCGTTCCTGCCGGGAGATTCACTGCTGTTCGTGGCGGGCGCGTTATCCGCACTGCCAACGAATGACCTGAATGTCCACCTGATGGTCGTCCTGATGATCATCGCCGCGATTATTGGTGATGCGGTCAACTACACTATCGGGCGGGTGTTTGGCGAGCGGTTGTTCAGTAATCCGGACTCGAAGATTTTCCGCCGCAGTTATTTAGATAAGACCCATGCGTTCTATGAGCGCCATGGCGGTAAAACCATTATCCTTGCCCGTTTTGTGCCTATTGTGCGCACATTTGCACCGTTTGTGGCGGGAATGGGTCACATGTCCTATCGTCATTTTGCCATGTACAACGTGGTGGGCGCGCTGCTGTGGGTACTGCTGTTTACCTATGCGGGCTACCTGTTTGGCGATCTGCCGGTGGTTCAGGAAAACCTTAAGTTACTGATTGTAGCGATTATTGTGCTTTCCGTTCTGCCGGGTGTGATCGAAATTATTCGTCACAAACGCGCGGCGGCAAAACAAGCGAAGTAAATGCACGCTGGCGGTTCGACCACTTTTTTATCCAAAGTTTCGGGCTGTTATGTTTTAATGTGCAACATTCATGGTCTGTTGGAGGCAAAAATGGCATTATTCGCCTCTTACAGCAAAACTGGCATACGACCAGGTTCAGGCAGAAAGGTTATCAATGAGCTGGATTGAACGAATTAAAAGCAACATTACCCCAACGCGTAAAGCGAGCATTCCTGAAGGGGTATGGACGAAGTGTGATAGCTGCGGCCAGGTTCTGTATCGCGCAGAGCTGGAACGCAATCTTGAGGTGTGTCCGAAGTGTGACCACCATATGCGTATGTCGGCGCGCAACCGCCTGCATAGCCTGCTGGACGAAGGTTCTCTGGTAGAACTGGGCAGCGAACTGGAGCCAAAAGATGTGCTTAAGTTCCGCGACTCCAAAAAATACAAAGATCGTCTGGCCTCTGCACAGAAAGAGACCGGCGAGAAAGACGCGCTGATCGTCATGAAAGGCACCCTGCATGAGATGCCGGTGGTTGCCGCCGCGTTTGAGTTCGCCTTTATGGGCGGCTCAATGGGCTCTGTGGTTGGTGCGCGTTTCGTGCGTGCCGTTGAGCAGGCGCTGGAAGACAACTGCCCGCTGATCTGCTTCTCTGCCTCCGGTGGCGCACGAATGCAGGAAGCGCTGATGTCCCTGATGCAGATGGCGAAAACCTCTGCCGCGCTGGCGAAAATGCAGGAGCGCGGTCTGCCGTACATCTCGGTACTGACCGACCCAACCATGGGCGGCGTTTCTGCAAGCTTCGCGATGCTGGGCGACCTGAACATCGCTGAGCCAAAAGCGCTGATCGGCTTTGCCGGTCCTCGCGTTATCGAGCAGACCGTACGTGAGAAACTGCCGCCGGGCTTCCAGCGCAGTGAGTTCCTCATTGAGAAGGGTGCTATCGACATGATCGTCCGCCGCCCGGAGATGCGCCTCAAACTGGCAAGCGTCCTGGCGAAGCTGATGAATCTGCCGTCGCCGAGCCCGGACGAGCCGCGCGAAGGCGTGGTGGTACCGGATCAGGAACCCGAGGCCTGATAACTGAAAAGGGCAGGGCCAAATGGCGCTGCCCTTTTGCTTTCTAAACCGTTAATGACAACCGGGCATCATGGAAAATAAAAGCATTCCTCAAGCCACGTCGCCCCTGGCCGCGTGGCTTTCTTATCTGGAAAACCTGCACAGTAAAACTATCGACATGGGCCTTGAGCGCGTAAGCCAGGTTGCCGCGCGCCTTGACGTGCTGAAACCTGCGCCTTTCGTGTTTACCGTGGCTGGCACTAACGGTAAAGGCACCACCTGCCGCACGCTGGAATCTGTCCTGATGGCAGCCGGTTATAAGGTAGGCGTTTACAGCTCGCCGCATCTGGTGCGCTACACCGAGCGCGTGCGGGTGCAAAACACCGAGCTGGCCGAATCGGCCCATACGGCGTCGTTTGCCGCTATCGAAGCCGCGCGCGGCGATACCTCATTAACCTATTTCGAATACGGCACCCTGTCGGCGCTGTGGCTGTTTAAGCAGGCGCAGCTGGACGTGGTGATCCTGGAAGTGGGGCTGGGCGGGCGTCTGGATGCCACCAATATGGTAGATGCGGATGTCGCCGTCGTCACCAGCATCGCGCTGGATCACACCGACTGGCTGGGGCCCGACCGCGAAAGCATTGGCCGTGAGAAGGCCGGTATTTTCCGGGCCAATAAGCCTGCCGTGGTTGGCGAACCGGACATGCCGCATACCATCGCTGAAGTGGCGAAAGAGAAGGGGGCTCGACTGCTGCGTCGCGGCGTGGACTGGCAGTATGAGGTGCAGGACAACGGCTGGCGCTTTAGCGACGCACAGGGCGTACTGGAGAATCTGCCGCTGCCGCAGGTGCCACAGCCTAACGCGGCGACTGCGCTGGCAGCCCTGCGCGCCAGCGGATTAGCGGTAAGCGAGCAGGCAATCCGCGATGGCATTCAGAACGCACTGTTACCGGGACGTTTTCAGATTGTGAGTGAGTCACCGCGTCTGATTCTGGATGTTGCACATAACCCGCATGCGGCGGCGTACCTCGCAGGACGTCTCAAATCGTTACCAAAAACCGGGCGCGTGCTGGCGGTTATCGGTATGCTTCATGATAAAGATATCGGCGGCACGCTGGCCTGCATGGAGAGTGTGGTCGATAGCTGGTATTGTGCTCCTCTGGAAGGGCCGCGCGGCGCGACTGCTGAGCAGTTGATGGAACATCTCGGCAAAGGCGAAATCTACAGCAGTGTGGTTTCGGCCTGGCGTGCCGCGATGGCGGAGGCTAAACCAGAAGATACCGTGCTGGTGTGTGGGTCATTCCACACGGTGGCACATGTCATGGAAGTGATGGACGCGGGGAGAACCGGTGGCGAGTAAGTTTCAGAACCGTTTAACAGGAACCATTGTGCTGGTCGCGCTCGGGGTGATTATTCTCCCGGGATTGCTCGACGGGCAGAAAAAGCATTACCAGGATGAATTTGCGGCCATTCCGCTGGTACCCAAACCGGGCGATCGCGACGAGCCCGATATGCTGCCAGCGGCAACGCAGGCGCTGCCAGCCCAGCCGCCTGAAGGCGCAGCGGAAGAGGTGCGCGCAGGTGATGCAGCCGCGCCGTCTCTTGACCCGTCGCGTCTGGCGACGAACAATAACATCGAGATTGATCCGGTGCCGGTAGAACAGCCTAAGCCTGTTGAGAAGCCGAAACCGGTGGAGAAGCCGCAGCCGAAACCGCAGCGGGATAAAGCTGCCGAGCAACTGGCAGCCGCTTCAGAAACGCCACCGCCGGCGAAACAGGACGCGGCCCCTACCGGCAAAGCCTATGTCGTTCAGCTCGGTGCATTGAAAAATGCAGATAAGGTCAATGAGATTGTGAGTAAACTGCGCGGCGCGGGATACCGTGTTTATACTTCACCCACCACGCCGGTACAGGGTAAAATTACCCGTATCCTCGTGGGGCCGGATGCGTCTAAAGATAAGCTCAAAGGTTCGCTTGGCGAGCTGAAGCAAATCTCCGGCCTGAGCGGTGTGGTGATGAACTACAGCGCAAACTGATAAGGCTCCCCTCACCCCGGCCCTCTCCCCAAAGGGGAGAGGGTGCAAATAATTCCCTCTCCCCTTTGGGGAGAGGGTTAGGGTGAGGGGGAGAAAGCAGACGTCCACAGAGACGTCAGGCGGAGGGGCGTTGAGCATTTTTTCAGCGCCTTTTTTATTTACGCGTGGGAAGGAAATCCCTACGCAAACGTTTTCTTTTTCTGTTAGAATTCGCCCCGAACTGGATGACAGGGCGTTTAATCGTGGGACACATATGGTCTGGATTGATTACGCCATCATTGCGGTGATTGGTTTTTCCTGTCTGGTTAGCCTGATCCGTGGCTTTGTTCGTGAAGCGTTATCGCTGGTAACCTGGGGTTGTGCTTTCTTTGTTGCCAGTCATTACTACACTTACCTGTCTGTCTGGTTCACGGGCTTTGAAGATGAACTGGTCCGAAACGGAATCGCCATCGCGGTGCTGTTTATCGCGACGCTGATTGTCGGCGCTATCGTCAATTACGTGATAGGTCAGTTGGTCGAGAAAACCGGTCTGTCAGGAACGGACAGGGTGCTCGGCATCTGTTTCGGCGCGTTGCGAGGCGTGCTCATTGTGGCCGCGATCCTGTTCTTCCTGGATACCTTTACCGGGTTCTCCAAAAGTGAAGACTGGCAAAAATCGCAGCTCATTCCGGAGTTCAGCTTCATCATCAGATGGTTCTTTGACTATCTGCAAAGCTCGTCGAGTTTCTTGCCCAGGGCATAAACCCTGAGATGTGGCTTAACGAGGAAAAGACGAATGTGCGGTATTGTCGGTATCGCCGGTTTCATGCCGGTAAACCAGTCGATTTATGACGCGTTAACGGTGCTTCAGCACCGTGGGCAGGATGCTGCGGGTATCATCACCATTGATGCAAACAACTGCTTCCGTTTACGCAAGGCGAACGGCCTGGTAAACGATGTGTTTGAAGCCCGCCATATGCAGCGTCTGCAAGGTAATATGGGGATCGGTCACGTTCGTTATCCTACTGCTGGTAGTTCCAGCGCCTCTGAGGCTCAGCCTTTTTACGTTAACTCCCCGTATGGCATCACGCTTGCCCACAATGGCAATCTGACCAATGCCCACGAGCTGCGTAAAAAGCTGTTTGAAGAGAAACGTCGCCACATTAACACCACGTCTGATTCTGAAATCCTGCTCAATATCTTTGCCAGCGAGCTGGATAACTTCCGCCATTATCCGCTGGAAGCAGACAACATTTTTGCCGCCGTTGCCGCGACTAATCGCCAGATCCGTGGCGCGTACGCTTGCGTGGCGATGATTATCGGTCACGGCATGGTGGCCTTCCGCGATCCAAATGGCATTCGCCCGCTGGTGCTCGGCAAACGTGACCTCGGCGATGGCCGTTCCGAGTACATGGTTGCCTCCGAAAGCGTGGCGCTGGACACGCTGGGCTTCGAATTCCTGCGTGATGTCGCGCCAGGCGAAGCGGTCTACATCACCGAGAAGGGCCAGCTGTTTACCCGCCAGTGCGCCGACAATCCGGTGAGCAACCCGTGCCTGTTCGAATACGTTTACTTCGCGCGTCCGGACTCGTTCATCGACAAAATTTCCGTTTACAGCGCGCGCGTCAACATGGGGACGAAGCTGGGCGAGAAGATTGCCCGCGAGTGGGACGATCTCGACATCGACGTCGTGATCCCAATCCCTGAAACCTCCTGTGATATCGCGCTGGAAATTGCCCGTATTCTGGACAAGCCGTACCGTCAGGGCTTCGTGAAAAACCGCTACGTTGGCCGCACCTTTATCATGCCGGGCCAGCAGCTGCGTCGTAAGTCCGTACGTCGTAAGCTAAACGCTAACCGTGCCGAGTTCCGCGACAAGAATGTGCTGCTGGTGGACGACTCCATTGTGCGCGGCACGACGTCTGAGCAGATCATCGAGATGGCGCGTGAGGCCGGGGCGAAGAAAGTATATCTCGCCTCCGCAGCGCCGGAAATTCGCTTCCCGAACGTGTATGGCATTGATATGCCAACCGCTAACGAGCTGATTGCTCACGGTCGTGAAGTAGACGAAATCCGCCAGATCATCGGTGCCGACGGCCTGATTTTCCAGGATCTGAACGATCTGATTGACGCGGTGCGCGCCGAGAACCCGGATATTCAGCAGTTCGAATGCTCGGTATTCAATGGGATCTACGTGACCAAAGACGTTGACCAGCAGTATCTCGACTATCTGGATTCGCTGCGTAACGACGATGCGAAAGCCGTCCAGCTGCAAAACGATCTCGAAAGCTTAGAGATGCACAACGAAGGTTGATGCGTATGCAGGTGAGGGCGTTCGCCCTCACTTGCAACTCCCCGTAAAATCCTGCACAGTCTGCCCTGAAATCAGCAAGGGCGAAAATCATGAAACGACTCATTGTAGGGATCAGCGGTGCCAGCGGCGCGATTTATGGCGTCCGGCTGTTACAGGTGCTGCGTGACGTTGCAGGCGTAGAAACCCATCTGGTGATGAGCCAGGCGGCGCGTCAGACCCTCTCTCTTGAAACCGATCTCTCTCTGCGCGACGTTCAGGCCCTGGCTGGCGTTGTCCACGATGCCCGCGACATCGCCGCCAGCATCTCTTCGGGCTCGTTCAAAACGGCCGGCATGGTTATTTTGCCCTGTTCGATTAAAACCCTCTCCGGCATTGTAAACAGCTATACCGACACGCTGGTGACGCGTGCGGCGGACGTGGTGCTGAAAGAGCGTCGTCCTCTGGTGCTCTGCGTGCGGGAAACGCCGCTGCACCTGGGACATCTGCGTTTAATGACGCAGGCAGCCGAACTGGGAGCTGTGATAATGCCGCCGGTCCCCGCGTTCTATCATCGTCCGCAAACGCTGGACGATGTCATCAACCAGACCGTTAACCGCGTGCTGGATCAGTTCGATATAGACCTGCCGGAAGATCTCTTTACCCGCTGGCAGGGGGCGTGAGGCTGTGCACAAACAAGGTGCATGAAATGACTGTTTGCCCTGTTTCAGGGCAAAACTGCAACCGCGATCATATCCTCGACATTTAATTCGCTTTTTCCCTTTTTCTCTTTCCGGTTCGTTCGGCAGACCTGCTATCTTTCACCATTAAGGCAGTATCGCAACGTTTTATTAACATATTTAACGTCGTAGTTTTAACCCGACGACAATGTGGCATAAGACCTGCAAGAGCAGCCTGCAACACAACACACAACATAAACCATAATAAAATCACGGTTCTTGAGGGTAAATGTATGAAGAAGACGGTTCTGGCTCTGTCTTTGCTCGTGGGCTTGAGTGCAGCAGCAAGTAGCTATGCAGCGCTACCACAGACAGTTCGTATCGGTACAGACGCAACCTACGCGCCATTCTCCTCCAAGGATGCGAAAGGCGACTTCGTGGGGTTTGATATCGATCTGGGAAATGAGATGTGCAAACGCATGGAAGTGAAATGCACATGGGTGGGCAGTGACTTTGACGCGCTGATCCCGTCGCTGAAAGCCAAGAAAATTGATGCCATTATCTCTTCTCTCTCCATCACGGAAAAACGTCAGCAGGAGATCGCCTTCTCAGAGAAGCTCTACGCTGCCGACTCACGTTTGATTGCCGCGAAAGGCTCGCCAATCCAGCCGACCATCGACTCGCTGAAAGGCAAACATGTTGGCGTGCTTCAGGGCTCGACCCAGGAAGGTTACGCCAATGCTAACTGGCGCGAGAAAGGCGTCGATGTGGTCGCTTACCAGAACCAGGATCTGATCTACTCTGACCTGGCGGCAGGCCGTCTGGATGCCGCGTTTCAGGATGAAGTCGCCGCGAGCGAAGGCTTCCTGAAACAGTCTGCGGGTAAAGAGTACGCCTTTGCCGGCCCGTCGGTAAAAGACAAAAAATACTTTGGCGACGGTACCGGTATTGGCCTGCGTAAGGATGATACCGAGCTGAAAGCCGCCTTCGACAAAGCGTTTAATGCGCTGCGTAAAGACGGTACCTACGACAAACTGGCGAAGAAATACTTCGATTTCAACGTCTACGGTGATTAATACCTGAATGAGATGCACTGATGTGGTGCATCTTTAGGGGGAGTGTTCCAGTATGGTGCAAGCAATGCACCATATTGGAACGCTTTGTGCATAGTTAAGCATTTTAAATGCAAAAATTCCCGTTCAGAGGCATTAATCTTTGCCTGAGTGAGGGGATTAATGGCACATTAACGGCACCCCGTGGTCGTAAAATCTCGTATTTAGACAGTTTGTTGAGGACAGATATGAAAAAACTGGTGTTGTCACTTTCTCTGGTACTGGCCTTTTCCAGCGCCACCGCAGCATTCGCAGCCATTCCGCAGAAAATTCGTATTGGGACTGACCCAACCTACGCGCCTTTCGAATCGAAAAATGCGAAGGGGGAACTGGTCGGTTTTGACATCGATCTGGCTAACGAGCTGTGCAAACGCATTAAAGCGCAATGTACCTACGTTGAAAACCCGCTGGACGCGCTAATCCCGTCCCTGAAAGCGAAAAAAATTGACGTGATCATGTCCTCCCTGTCTATCACCGAAAAACGTCAGCAGGAGATTGCCTTCACGGACAAACTCTACGCGGCTGACTCACGTCTGGTGGTGGCGAAATCCTCTGACATTCAGCCAACCCTTGAATCTCTGAAGGGCAAACGCGTGGGCGTGTTGCAGGGTACGACGCAGGAAACCTACGGTAACGAGCACTGGGCGCCAAAGGGGATTGAAATTGTCTCTTACCAGGGTCAGGAAAACATCTACGCAGACCTGACGGCAGGCCGTATTGACGCGGCATTCCAGGATGAAGTGGCGGCAAGCGAAGGCTTCCTGAAACAGCCTGTGGGTAAAGATTACAAGTTCGGCGGTCCGTCCATTAAGGACGAAAAACTCTTTGGCGTTGGCACCGGTATGGGCCTGCGGAAAGAAGACAACGAACTGCGTGAAGCCCTGAACAAAGCGTTCGCCGAGATGCGCGCGGACGGCACCTACGACAAGCTGGCGAAAAAGTACTTCGATTTTAATGTTTACGGCGGCTAATCGCCCCGTCTGATAACGTGCGGCCCCTCCCGTTGCGGGAGGGGAAAAGACACGGTTCCACCACTCACGAGACGACAGGGCACGCGGTATGCTGTACGGATTTTCTGGCGTTATTTTACAGGGCGCGCTTGTCACCCTTGAGCTGGCTATCAGCTCCGTGGTGCTGGCGGTGCTGATAGGCTTGGCGGGCGCGGGGGCAAAGTTATCCGCCAACAGACCGCTGGCGCTGATATTTGAAGGCTATACCACGCTGATTCGCGGCGTGCCTGACCTGGTGCTGATGCTGCTGATCTTTTATGGCCTGCAAATCGCACTTAACGGCGTCACGGATGCCATCGGCATGGATCAGATCGATATCGACCCGATGGTGGCCGGTATTATTACCCTTGGTTTTATCTACGGTGCTTATTTCACTGAGACCTTTCGCGGCGCTTACATGGCCGTGCCGAAAGGGCACATTGAAGCGGCGACCGCCTACGGTTTTACCTCCTCACAAACGTTTCGCCGGATCATGTTCCCGGCCATGATGCGCTACGCGCTGCCGGGCATCGGTAACAACTGGCAGGTTATTCTCAAGGCAACGGCGCTGGTCTCCCTGCTGGGTCTGGAAGATGTGGTGAAGGCCACGCAGCTGGCGGGTAAAAGTACCTGGGAACCGTTCTATTTTGCGGTGGTCTGCGGCGTAATCTATCTGGTCTTTACGACCGTCTCCAATGGTGTGCTGCTTCTGCTCGAACGTCGCTACTCCGTGGGTGTGAAGAGGGCTGACCTGTGATTGAGATTATTCAGGAGTACTGGAAATCCCTGCTGTGGACGGATGGCTACCGCTTTACTGGCGTGGCGATCACGCTGTGGCTGCTGATCTCCTCGGTGGTCATGGGCGGCATTCTGGCGGTGTTTCTCGCCATTGGCCGCGTGTCGAACAATAAATTTATCCAGTTTCCGATCTGGCTGTTCACCTACGTGTTTCGCGGTACGCCGCTGTACGTGCAGCTGCTGGTGTTCTATTCCGGAATGTACACGCTGGAGATCGTGAAAGGCACCGAGATGCTGAACGCGTTCTTCCGCAGCGGTCTGAACTGTACGGTGCTGGCGCTGACTCTTAATACCTGCGCCTATACCACCGAAATCTTCGCCGGGGCCATTCGTTCCGTGCCGCACGGTGAGATTGAGGCGGCGCGCGCGTACGGCTTCTCCTCCGTGAAGCTCTATCGCTGTATTATTCTGCCTTCAGCGCTGCGCATTGCGCTGCCGGCGTACAGCAACGAAGTGATTTTAATGCTGCATTCGACGGCACTGGCGTTTACCGCCACGGTGCCGGATCTGTTAAAGATTGCCCGCGATATTAACTCTGCCACCTACCAGCCGTTTACGGCGTTTGGTATTGCGGCAGTGCTCTATTTGATCATTTCTTACGTCCTGATCAGCCTGTTCCGTAAGGCTGAAAAACGCTGGTTGCAGCATATAAAACCGTCGACGCACTGAGAATTTATGATGGCTGAGAACAAATTAAACGTAATTGATTTGCACAAGCGCTACGGCGAACATGAAGTGCTGAAAGGGGTGTCGCTGGAGGCTAACGCGGGCGACGTGATCAGTATTATCGGCTCATCAGGTTCGGGTAAAAGTACCTTCCTGCGCTGCATCAACTTCCTCGAAAAGCCGAGCGAAGGATCGATTGTGGTGAGCGGACAGAACATCAACATGGTCCGTGATAAAGACGGTCAGCTTAAAGTAGCGGATAAAAACCAGCTGCGCCTGCTGCGCACACGCCTGACCATGGTATTCCAGCACTTTAATCTCTGGAGCCACATGACGGTGCTGGAGAACGTGATGGAAGCGCCGGTTCAGGTGCTCGGCTTAAGCAAGCAGGAAGCCCGCGAGCGTGCGGTCAAATACCTGGCGAAAGTGGGTATCGACGAGCGGCAGCAGATCAAATATCCGGTGCACCTGTCAGGGGGACAGCAGCAGCGTGTTTCCATCGCCCGCGCGCTGGCGATGGAGCCGGAAGTATTGCTGTTTGACGAACCGACTTCCGCGCTGGATCCTGAACTCGTTGGCGAAGTGCTGCGCATCATGCAGAAGCTGGCGGAAGAGGGCAAAACGATGGTGGTGGTGACGCACGAGATGGGCTTTGCCCGTAACGTTTCTAACCACGTTATCTTCCTGCATCAGGGCAAGATTGAGGAGCAGGGGCATCCGGACGAGGTGCTGGCGAACCCGCAAAGCCCGCGTTTGCAGCAGTTCCTGAAAGGCTCGTTGAAGTAGGTTTGGCCTTTCTCCCTCTCCCTGTGGGAGAGGGCCGGGGTGAGGGCATCAGGCCGCAGAGCCGCCCAATTGCCCGGTGGCGCTTCGCTTTCCGGACCTACAAAAACCGTAGGCCGGGCAAACGCAGTGCCGCCCGGCATTCAGACCGCACCACACTCCAGCCGATACACCCAGTCGTCATACCGTACGCCGTCAATCTCATACGCCTTTTCCAGCACCTGCGTACGCACAAACCCCGCTTTCTCCAGTACCCGCACAGATCCGCCGTTGTCCGCCAGCACGTACGCGTTAATCGCTTTTACGCTGGTCTGGCTAAACGCATAGTCACATACCGCGCGCAGCGCCTCGCTGGCGATGCCTTTTCCCTGTGCGGCAGGCACAACCGTGTAGCCGATATCCGCCTCTTCACGGTTCTCAGGGCTGATTTGCAGGCCGATATCGCCCAGCGGCGTATCGTCATTCTGAAAACGAATCACGAAAACATGCTCCGCCATCAGACGTGCGGCAAACACGCGTCGGGTCTCTTTTTCGGGTGCAATAGCGGCCATATAGCGCATGATGTCGCGGTTTTCGCGCAGCGAGCGGAAGAACGCCCAGTCAGAGGGTTCGAAAGGGGTGAGGTGAAGCCGGGGAGTGGTGATGGTTGCCATTGTTACGCCATTCCGATGAAATTGGCTTATTACCTTAACACCGGAATGTAACTGGCGGACAGAATGGATTTTGGTGATGGAGGTTAGCGTTTGGTCCTCATTAACTGAGAACGATCAACATAGTTGCCATATTGATCGTAGTAGCGACTGGGCCAGATCGACGCCGCATCTTTTTCTAGTGCCTCCGCGATGATCTTTTCCCCCTTGGGCCACGGCCTGGAGAGCGCGTTTGCAAGAGTAGAAGAACTCAAACCAGCCTGGCGGGAAAGAGCTGCCAGTGAAAGTTTACGCTTATGGAGCATGGCGATGATATCCGCTGGGTGCATGTCCTGATCTCTATTCATATATTTTCCTTTATATATAATTTTGTTCAAATTGCAGACACAAATGCTAAGTAATACTTAGTTTAATTTCAATAACGGAATACCAGAATCATGACTCTACTTCCAGATTTTGAAGAGTTATCATGCTTCCCCATCGACTTAAAGCGGCTAGGCTGAAAGCCGGACTATCACAGCAAAAACTTGGGATCCTCGCGGGGATTGATGAAGCGACTGCTAGCGCACGTATGAACCAGTATGAAAAGGGGATCCACACGCCTGATTTCGTACTGGCGTGTAAATTGGCTGAGGTGCTGAATATCCCGGCTTGTTATTTTTATACTGTTGAGGATGATTTGGCTGAGTATATTTACACTTATCTTATTAAATAAATTTTAATTAGGAATCGAGTTATGAGAATAGAGCAGAGATTAAAGCAGCTTGCTGAAGGTAACCCTAATTACTCATTATTATGGGCGCAGTGGGAATTTGATAAAAAATTATTATCAAGAGCGCTTAATACAGTATCAAGAGATTTCCCTCATTACAGTTTACATGACGCATCACATTCATCCACAATAATTACACAAATAGAGAAAGTTATTTCTCCAAATATTTATAAATTGACCGCAACAGATTGTTGGTTGCTGTTAGAGTCTTGCTACTGGCATGATGCTGGTATGGTAATTACTAATGAAGAAAAAAAGGAACTCTTAAGAGATCCGTCATTTCATTTTTATCTTGAGGAGTTATCCCAAAATGAAAGTGAACTATCAAAACATGCAAAAGAAATATTACAACGTAAAAATGAAAATGATATCATAAAAGCACTTTCTATATCTAATTCTTTGACATTTGTTTTAGCTGATTATTTCAGGAAATTACACGCAGATAGATCTGGACACTTTGTAAAAGAACCATCAAAGATAAATGTATTTTCACCTAGAACTTCATTAATTCCACAAAGGCTGTTTAATTTTGTGGCGCAAATAGTTCAGTGCCATGGAAGAAATCCCGATGCCATTTTGGAGCTTGCAAAGTATAATGATGGAATGGATGCAGAAGATTATGCTCACCCTCGATATATAGCAGCTTTATTAAGAATAGGAGATCTATTGGATATTGATGATGGCAGGTTTTGCCCTACTTTATTAGCAAATATTGGGAATGTACCTGTTTCCTCTAAAAATCATCAAGAAAAACATGCATCAATAAAACACTTATTTATAAATAGCGAAGTAATTGAAATAAAAGCTGAGTGCGAACAATATGGAGCATATCACGCACAACAAGGTTGGTTTAATTATATACAAAATGAATTCGATTATCAGAAGAGGGTTTGGAATGAAATAGTTCCCGATAGTGATTTCAGGGCTTTGCCGACCATCGGTATACTTGAGTGTAGAATAAAAGACTATATAGCTATTGATGGCAAAGTACCAAAAATAACTTTAAATCCTAAACGAGTTTATGAATATATTACAGGCTCTCAGATATATAGTGAGAAATATCCTTTCGTTCGTGAATTGTTACAAAATTCTATTGATGCAACATATTATAAAGTTTGGGATGAGCTGATTTCTAATAGCAGTTTATCTCATGATGATGTAAAAGATCGAGAGTTTTTTATAAATGAATTAGAGAAATATAAAATAGAATTGTTAATTGAAGAATATGACAGTGAAGAAGGTGTGAAATTTAATAGTTTCATTATTAAAGATTTTGCCCTTGGCATGGATATTAATGATATAAGGAAGATTCTAGTAGTAGGATCGGAGTCAGTTGAATTAATAAAAAAATTAAATAGAACAATGCCAGATTGGGCAAAGCCGTCTGGATATTTCGGTATTGGCCTTCAGACAGTTTTTAAATTATGTGATGAGGTTGTAATTAAAACTAGGAAAAAGGAAAATCCTTGCTATGAAATAAAGGTTATAAATAATGCCGATAATGAATTCTTTGATATCTCAATAAAAGAATTGGATGATAGACGATTTGAAGGAACTGAAATCAAATCAATTTTTAAAAGCAAAAATGAGAATTTTATAAATTACAGAGGTCGCCGTATTGAAAACTATGAAGATCCATTGCTTTTAGAACAAAAAAACGATTTTTATCAAAATGTAATGCAGATGTTAACCTCAGATTTTAAAAAGTCCCATATTCCATTAATAATCAATAAAACTAAATTAGAAAGGAGAGTTGACGTTGAAAATAAAGAAGGTAATGTTTTTATGTCAGACTATTCTCTTGGTGCAGATTTTAGCATAAAAATAAACATGGAAGATTACATTTTTGCTAATCTAACCTTCAAATATAAAGGCGTTGAATTTGATACAAGTTTTAATGTTAAATGCTTGGTTGGCGAACTGGATATTTTCAAAAACAGTGCTGGATATTGGTTAACGATAGATAGAAAAAAAGGTCGAACAGACAGGCATAAAGAAATTGAAGAAATCATCACTTATATACTTGAGAATCATTCATCAAACTTGAGGGAAAATACTAAAGATGATAAGTTATCTGATTTTTATTTATATTCCGTGACTGGAAAGTCTATTAACTATGAATGGAAACAATATGAGATAAATGGGATAAAATTAGAGCAGTATATATCTGGTGAAAACGATCTGTTTGTTTATGAACACAAATATGGTTTTTATATAATACTAAATTTAATGACATTGATTTGAATGTCATGCAAATACTGTCTGGTATTTTCAAAAAAGAATCATTATCTCTAGTTGTTGAAGAATATTATGGCGATTTGCCATTTGATGAATCTGAAAGCTATGATGAAGATGATGGTATTGGTTTTATATTCAAATTTAAAAATGATGGGTTAAAAACTTTTACCTGTCCGTCAGCATTATTAAGAAAAGAAATTGAGTTGAATGTTTCTGAACCACCTACGAGAAGATTAATTCCGTGCTATAACGAATATTACAGCGACATATCTATTTGTGAGGGAGATATACCATTAAATATTAATGTTGGCTCATCTTTCAATCGTTGGGTTGATAAGTTCATGTTCACGCCAATGATTTCTTCACCTTCAAGTGAGTTTGATTTGGAACAGCAGTTATCTTTACTTTTAAATTTTTATATATCATTAAATATATTAAGTTGTACTGAGGATAGTTTCAAGGCTAAATATAAAGAGTGTTGGCTTGAGTTGGGGTTTATTAATTAACATTAAAAACGAAATAAGCCTCAGTTAATTTACTATTAGCATTGAGGCTTAAATGATATTATTAGACTACATCCCCCAGCGCCTCTTCTAAATCATACCAGCGGAAGGCAAACCCGGCCGCTTCCAGACGTTTTGGCAGCGCGCGCTGCCCGCCCAGCACCAGCACCGATGATTCTCCCATCAACAGCCGGATCGCCGTCGCAGGCACGCGTAAAATCGCCGGACGATGCAGGGCATGCCCCAGCGCGTGGGCAAACTGTTCATTACGCACCGGATAGGGCGCAACCATGTTAAACGGCCCGCGCAGATCGTTATCCAGCAGCCAGATAATGCCGTTCACCATATCGTCGATGTGGATCCACGCCAGATACTGACGCCCGTTGCCAATTGGCCCGCCGAGCCCCAGCTTGAAGGGAGGAAGCATTTTACCCAGAATGCCGCCTTTCGGCGCAAGTACCACGCCGGTACGCAGCAGGCAGACGCGGGTACGATCGCTCTGCGCCGCGCAGGCGATACGCTCCCACTGGGCGCAGAGTTTATGGGTAAATTCATTATGCGGCGGCTCCTCTTCGGTCACCACCACTTCGCCGAGATCGCCGTAATAGCCCGTCGCAGAGCCTGAAATGAGCACCGATGGCGGCGTATGGCTGTTGCGAATCAGCTCGACCAGCTTCTCGGTGATAGTCCAGCGGCTGCTGCACAACCGCTGCTTCTGCTCTTCGGTCCAGCGCCTGTCGGCAATGGGTTCACCCGCGAGGTTGATGACGGCGTCAAAGCCGTCCAGATTCTGCTGCTCAGCCAGACCTTTCCAGATGTCGACACCTGCCCCCAGCACCTGGCGCGCTTTCTCCGGGCTGCGCGTGACCACGGTAATGTCGTGATGCAACGCCTGCAAACGTGGAATGAGATGGCGACCAATCAGCCCCGTACCGCCGGTGAGCAGGATCTTCATACAACCTCCAGGTTTACGCCTGGCGCTGCCAGCTTAACGTCATGGAGACGGAGTCGGCGTAGCGCAGGGCGTGAAGTTTATCGATCTCCACTTCAGCATAAGTGACCCAGTGGTGTTCGCGTGCGATGTCGAGCACATCCTGAGTTAATTTTTCCAGTAGCGCAAAACGGTTGTTCTCAACGTACTGGATGATGCTTTTGGTGATCGTGCGATAGTTCAGCGCGTCATTGATGTCTTCGCTGGCGCGCGCCTTGTCTGCCGGGTAATGGATCACGACATTCACCACGATATCCTGGCGATTCGCGATCTCCTCCTCTTTGATACCAATGAATGTGCGTAAGCGTAGGTTTTTTATACGAATAATAGCGTCATGCTGGGACATTGCAGGTCTTCTCCGTGTCAGTATTTTTACCTCATCATACATGAGGAGAACACCTGCACCCAACGGGGCACAGGCTCAAATCTGATGGATTTTTTGCATGGCGCGTTCGGTTGCCGGGCGGGTCCGGATGCGCTCAAACCAGTTGTTCACCGCCGGATAAGTGGCCAGGTCGATCCGGTGGCGTTCATGGGTGTTGATCCACGGCCAGCAGGCGATATCTGCGATGCTGTAATGCTCACCTCCCAGCCATGGTGATTTTTCCAGCCGACGGTTCAGTACCCCGTACAGGCGCTGGGTTTCGACCTGATATCGCTCAATGGCGTAAGGGATCGTCTGCGGCGCATAGGCGGTAAAGTGATGATTCTGCCCCAGCATCGGCCCCAGGCCGCTCGACTGCCAGAATAACCATTGCAGCGTGTGATGACGCTCGCGCAACTCCCCGCTCAGGAGCTTGCCGGTTTTCTCTGCCAAATAAAGCAAAATCTCTCCGGACTCAAACAGGCTTAACGGTTTGCCCCCGTCAGAAGGCAGGTTATCAATGATGGCCGGAATTTTATTGTTGGGCGAGATGGCCAGAAAAACGGGGCGGAACTGATCGCCTTTGCTGATATCCACGCGAATGATCCGGTAGTCCAGTTCGGCTTCTTCAAGAAAGAGGGTGATCTTATGGCCATTAGGGGTGGGGGCATAATAGAGATCTATCATTCTCAACTCCTGTCAGTGCGAATAGTGTTGCCATGAAAAATCAGTATAGGTGCTTGTTGTAAATCGTGAGTTTTCATCAAGTGACAGCGAGGCAAAGAGATTATATGTTGAGTGAAAACCGATCAGCCGATGAGGATGTTATGAGCCAGCCTGTAATAACGTTGTGGTCCGATGCGAACTTTTTTTCTCCTTATGTCATGAGCGTTTATGTGGCGCTGGCAGAAAAGGGGCTAACTTTTAGTCTGAAAACCGTTGACCTGGACAGCGGCGAACATCTAAAGCCTCAGTGGCAGGGCTACGCGCTCACCCGCCGTGTCCCTGTGCTGGAGATTGACGGTTTTGAGTTGAGTGAATCCTCAGCGATTGACGAGTACCTTGAAGACCGCTTTGCCCCACCAGAGTGGGAACGCATCTATCCTCACGATCTGCAAAAGCGCGCCCGCGCCCGCCAGATCCAGGCGTGGCTGCGTAGCGACCTGGTGCCGATTCGCACAGAACGCTCCACGGACGTGGTGTTCGCTGGCGTCAAAAAGCCCGCCCTCAGCGAGGAAGGCTTATCCAGCGCCCGGAAGCTGATTGATACCGCGTCATCGCTGCTGTCACAGGGTAACCCAAACCTGTTTGGCGAGTGGTGTATTGCCGACACCGATCTGGCGCTGATGCTCAATCGCCTTATCCTCAACGGCGATGACGTCCCACAGCTACTGGTGGATTACGCCACATTCCAGTGGCAACGCGCGTCGGTACAGCGCTATCTGGCACTCTCTGCTAAGCGCGCGGGCTGATAAGACGGGGCGCTTGAGGTATGATAGGGGCAGTCTGAATTCCCGAGGAGTAACTGATGAAACTGATGTTTGCGTCGGATATTCATGGATCGCTGCCCGCGACCGAACGCGTGTTATCTCTGTTTGCCCAAAGCGGGGCGCAATGGCTGGTGATCCTGGGCGATGTGTTAAACTACGGCCCACGCAATGCGTTGCCGGAAGGGTATGCTCCCGCGCAGGTGGCGGAAAAACTTAATCATTTTGCCTCGCGCATTATCGCCGTTCGCGGCAACTGCGACAGCGAAGTTGACCAGATGCTGCTGCAATTTCCCATCACCGCTCCCTGGCAACAGGTGTTGATGGAAAACAGCCGTTTGTTCCTGACCCACGGGCACCTGTTCGGCCCGGATAACCTGCCGTCACTCGCCGCTGGCGATGTCCTGGTTTATGGTCATACTCATATTCCGGTGGCGGAAAAACGCGGGGCGTTTTACCACTTTAACCCCGGGTCTGTCAGCATTCCTAAAGGCGGTAACCCGGCAAGCTACGGCATGTATGAAGACGGGACATTAAGCGTTATCGCACTTAATGATCAGCAAGTTATTGCGCAGATAGCGATTAATCCGTAAGTTACACCACAACTGCAAACGCGCCGAAAGAGCGCTTAGACGAGAAGGTTTCCCGATGGTGGAGCAGAATCATTTGGCAAGTACTGAGTGGGTTGACATTGTCAGCGAAGAGAATGAAGTGATCGCGCAGGCCAGCCGCGAACAAATGCGTGCGGAGCGTCTGCGTCACCGCGCGACTTACATCGTTGTTCATGACGGCATGGGCAAGATTCTGGTCCAGCGTCGCACTGACACCAAAGATTTTCTTCCTGGTATGCTGGATGCCACAGCGGGTGGCGTCGTGCAGGCCGATGAAGTATTGCTGGATTCCGCGCGTCGTGAAGCGGAAGAAGAGTTAGGTATCGCTGGCGTGCCGTTTGCCGAGCACGGACAGTTTTATTTCGAAGATGAGCATTGTCGCGTCTGGGGCGGGCTGTTTAGCTGCGTTTCCCACGGACCTTTCGCCTTGCAGGAAGAGGAAGTGAGCGAAGTGTGCTGGATGACGCCGGAAGAGATCACCGCGCGTTGCGACGAATTCACGCCGGATTCCCTTAAAGCACTGGCGCTGTGGATGACCCGCAACGCCAAAAACGAATCCGCTAAACCGGAAAATAAGGCGGAAAAAGAGGAAGAGGCTGAGTAAGCCTTAACAGCTTTCCCGCAGACACAGGCTGGACGCGATGGGTTTATGGTCGCGCCAGTCTCCGTCATTCAGACGTTCCAGTAACGCTTTCCCGGCTTCAATCCCAATCTTGCGATGCGGTACTGCCATCGTCGTCAGCGGCGGCTGACAGACGCGGCTGACGTCGCTGTCGCCAAAGCCCACGACCGCTAAATCGTCCGGCACCTTGATGCGCCGACGCTGGCACTCATACAGCGCGCCGCAGGCCAGTTCATCTGATACGCACACCAGCGCATCCAGCTCCGGCCACGCCAGCAGAAACTCCGGCAATTGTGCCGCACCGGTGGAGAAGTTCGGCGGCATGGCGGCATTAATCACTCTGTTTGGCGCCAGGTGGTGGCGCAGCATCGCCTTGTACCAGCCCTGCAAATGCTGCTGAAAAATCCACTGCTCCTGGTTAGCGCACAGCAGGCCGATATTCTGGTAGCCGCGCTGAATCACCATTTCGGTAAGTTCATACATGGCGGCGACGTTATCAATCCCGATATTCATATCAATAGGATCGGCACGCATTGCACCCATTTCCATCACCGGGATAGAGGCGTTTTTTAGCCAGTGTCGCACGGTATCGGAGTGCTCGACGCTGAGCAGTATCGCCGCGGCGATGTTCGAGGCCAGCAGCGTTTCAAGCAGTTTCTCTTCCTGTTCAAGACGATGCTGAGATTCCGCCAGCATAATCTGATATCCGGCTGGCTGGAGCACTTGCTGTAGCCCGGCGAACATCTCGGAACAGCCAGCTTCGGAAAGATTGGGTACAACCATCGCAATCGTCCATGACGATGCCGATGCCAGTGCGCTGGCGGCAAGATTGGGCATGTAACCCAGCTCCTGCACCGCGGCTTCAATTTTTTCACGCAGTTTATCGGAAACCTGTTCGGGCGTGCGGAGGGCACGGGAAACAGTCATCGTGCCTACGCCGGCAAGCTGCGCGACATCCGCGAGCGTTACTTTTCCGGTACTGCGCCGTTTTCGGGTTAAAGACATACATCTTCCTGCTGACAGGACGCGATTTAGTTTCATCCTTCATTTTACGTGACAGGCAGTATACGCCTTAAATCCCTTTTTTTGCTGTGATTTCGCACCAGGATAGCAATTTGATAGCGCTATCACAGTTCTGCATGTTTGTCGTTGGTAGCGCTATCTTTGTGATCGCGATCGCAGTCATTAATTGATGGGTTGAATAGAGTTTGCCCATGTCTGGTCTTTAGCGGGAGTGAAAAATGCTCAAAAAGTGGATATATGATACAACCATCATCCTACAGGATAGCGTTGAAAGCTGGCCCCAGGCGTTGGAACTGTGCGCGAAACCGCTGCTGGATTTGCAGGTCATTGCGCCGGAATATGTCACGGCTATCATTGAGCAGCATCACAGGTTAGGTCCCTACTATGTGCTGGCTCCTGGGCTGGCAATGCCACATGCGCGACCGGAAGAAGGGGCGAAAGGACTTGGCCTGTCATTATTAAAACTGAAACAGGGCGTCTCATTTGGTGCTGGTGAGTTTGACCCCGTCGATGTGATTGTGATGCTGGCGGCGCCGGACAAACATAGCCATATCGAAATGATCTCCGCCTTAGCAGAATTATTTTCCAGCGACGAAGATATGGCTGAATTACATCGGGCGAATACGCTGGAGGAGATAAAAACCGTTATCAATCGCTTCTGATTTAATTATTTAATCCGATTCATTTCAACATTACGCGTCAGCGTGATGGGGCGTACTCTACTCAAAAAAGGGGATAACAATGAAAATTATGGCTATTTGCGGCTCCGGCCTGGGCAGCAGTTTTATGGTCGAAATGAATATTAAAAAGGTGCTCAAAAAACTGGAAATTGAGGCAGAGGTTGAACACTCCGATCTCTCCTCGGCCACGCCGGGCGCGGCGGACCTGTTTGTAATGGCGAAAGACATTGCCGCCAGCGCCAGCGTGCCGGAAAGCCAGCTGGTGGTGATCAACAATATTATCGATATCAACGAACTCGAAGCGCAGCTGCGCGCCTGGTTCGAAAGACAATAATCCTGAAAAGGCGAGGTGGATATGTTTATCCTTGAAACGCTGAATTTCGTTGTTGATATTTTAAA
The DNA here is from genome assembly GCF_013375955.1 of Enterobacter sp. DSM 30060. Taxonomy (NCBI): domain Bacteria; kingdom Pseudomonadati; phylum Pseudomonadota; class Gammaproteobacteria; order Enterobacterales; family Enterobacteriaceae; genus Enterobacter; species Enterobacter sp. DSM 30060. The sequence goes on along the minus strand of NZ_CP056118.1, from coordinate 221,172 downwards.
AGTCCCTTCAGTCCTGGTCGGGTTAATTGCCCTGATTGGTCTGGTGGCGCAGAAAAAAGCCTTTTCAGATGTGGTAAAAGGCACAATTAAAACCATTCTCGGCTTTATTGTACTGGGCGGCGGCGCAACCGTGCTGGTGGGCTCTTTAAATCCGCTCGGTGGTATGTTTGAGCACGCCTTTAATATTCAGGGCATTATTCCCAACAATGAAGCTATTGTGTCAATTGCCCTGGAAAAATATGGTGCCTCCACCGCGCTCATTATGGCTTTCGGGATGGTGGCGAATATTATTGTCGCGCGCTTTACCCGCCTGAAGTACATCTTCCTGACCGGGCATCACACCTTCTACATGGCGTGCATGATTGGCGTGATCCTGACGGTCGCAGGCTTCGAAGGGGTAGGGCTGGTCTTCACCGGTTCGTTGATCCTCGGCCTGATTATGGCCTTCTTCCCGGCGATTGCGCAGCGCTATATGAAGCGTATTACCGGCAACGATGATATCGCCTTCGGTCATTTCGGCACGCTGGGCTACGTGCTGTCCGGCTGGATTGGCAGCAAGGTCGGTAAAGGCTCGCGCTCCACCGAAGAGATGAACCTGCCGAAGAACCTCAGCTTCCTGCGCGACAGTTCGATCTCCATCTCACTGACCATGATGATTATCTACCTGATTATGGCGGTGAGCGCCGGGCGTGAGTACGTGGAGGCCACCTTCAGCGGCGGCCAGAACTACCTGGTGTACGCCATCATTATGGCCATCACCTTCGCGGCAGGCGTGTTTATCATCTTGCAGGGCGTGCGCCTGATTCTGGCGGAAATTGTCCCGGCCTTTACCGGCTTCTCGGAAAAACTGGTGCCCAATGCGCGACCTGCGCTGGACTGCCCGGTGGTCTACCCGTATGCGCCAAACGCGGTGCTGATTGGCTTCCTGTTCAGCTTCCTCGGCGGGATTGTAGGCTTGTTCATCTGCGGTCAGTTTAGCTGGGTGCTGATCCTGCCGGGCGTCGTGCCGCATTTCTTCACCGGTGCAACGGCGGGCGTGTTTGGGAACGCCACCGGCGGACGTCGCGGGGCGATGATTGGCGCCTTTGCTAACGGCCTGCTGATCACCTTCCTGCCGGTCCTGCTGCTGCCTGTTCTGGGCGCGATTGGCTTTGCGAATACGACCTTCTCGGACGCCGACTTTGGCGCCGTCGGGATTGTGCTCGGCAACCTGGCGCGCTTCCTGTCGCCGCTTGCCATCACCGGACTGGTTGTTGTGTTGTTTGCGCTGCTGGTGGCCTACAACGTCTTCGCTAAAAACAAACCTGCCAGCGGTAACGCGCAGGAAAACCCCGGAGCCAAATCATGAATGAAAATGAAATAACCGAACTGGCGCGTCAGATCCGCCTTGAGACGCTGAAATCCCTGACGCAGCTGGGTTTTGGTCACTACGGCGGCAGCATGTCAGTCGTTGAAACACTGGCCGTTCTGTACGGCGCGGTAATGAAAATTGACCCGGCCGATCCGGACTGGCCAGAGCGCGATTACTTTGTGCTGTCGAAGGGACATGCGGGCCCGGCGCTGTACAGCACGCTGGCGATTAAGGGCTACTTCCCGATTGAAGAGCTGAGCACGCTAAACCAGAACGGAACGCGTCTGCCAAGCCACCCGGATCGCCTGAAAACACGCGGCGTGGATGCCACCACCGGATCGCTGGGGCAGGGGATCTCCATTGCAGGCGGCATGGCGCTGTCGCACAAGCTGGCAGGAAGGCCAAACCGGGTGTTTTGCATCGTTGGCGACGGGGAGCTGAACGAAGGGCAGTGCTGGGAAGCCTTCCAGTTTATTGCTCACCATCGACTGAACAATCTGACGGTGTTCGTGGACTGGAACAAACAACAGCTCGACGGCGAGCTGGACGAAATCATCAGCGCCTTCGATCTGGAAGGCAAATTCCGGGCCTTTGGTTTTGACGTGGTGACGGTGAAAGGGGACGACATTCCGGCGCTGCTGGAGGTGACCGCGCCGATCCCTGCGACCGATGCGCGTCCGCGGGTGGTGCTCCTCGACAGCATCAAAGGGCAGGGGGTGCCATACCTGGAACAGCTCAGCAACTCGCATCACCTGCGATTAACTGAGGAGAGCAAAGCGGCGCTCAACGAGACGATTCGCCAACTGGAGGCTTCACATGATTAAGGTTGCACCGACAGGACAGAAAGATTCGGTTGAGATGCGTAAGGTCTATGCGGGTTTTGTGGCAAAACAGATTGAGGCCGGGAGCGAGATTATTGCGCTCGAAGCGGATCTGATGAGTTCGATGGCGATGGACGGCGTAGCGCGTGATTATCCACAGCACGTCATCAACTGCGGCATTATGGAGGCTAACGTGATTGGGACGGCCGCCGGGCTGTCGCTCACCGGACGTAAGCCGTTCGTCCATACCTTTACCGCCTTTGCCAGCCGTCGCTGCTTCGACCAGCTGTTTATGTCCCTGGACTACCAGCGCAATAACGTGAAGGTGATTGCCTCGGATGCGGGCGTGACGGCCTGCCACAACGGCGGGACGCATATGTCGTTTGAGGATATGGGCATCGTGCGCGGTCTGGCGCATTCAGTAGTGCTGGAGGTGACCGATGCGGTGATGTTCGAAGATGTGCTGCGTCAGCTTATCGACTTGGAAGGCTTCTACTGGGTGCGGACCATCCGTAAACAGGCGCCGAGCGTCTATGCCCCGGGGTCAACCTTCACCATCGGCAAGGGCAACGTGCTGCGCGAGGGAACCGATATTACCCTGATTGCTAACGGCATTATGGTGGCGGAAGCGCTGGAGGCGGCGCGCCAGCTGGAGCAGGAGGGGGTAAGCGCAGCGGTCATCGACATGTTTACCCTGAAGCCCATCGATCGGATGCTGGTGAAAAATCATGCCGAGAAAACCAGGCGTATTGTGACCTGCGAAAACCACAGCATTCACAACGGGCTGGGGTCGGCGGTGGCGGAAGTGCTGGTGGAAACCTGTCCGGTGCCGATGCGGCGGGTTGGGGTGAAGGAGCGTTACGGTCAGGTAGGCACGCAGGACTTCCTGCAGAAGGAGTATGGCCTGACGGCACATGACATTGTGTCGGCGGCACGAGAGTTGCTGTAATAAAAAAGGCGACCGTTGAATGGTCGCCTTTTTTGCCGGATGGCGCTTCGCTTATCCGGCCTACAAAACCCTGGGCCCGGTAAGCGCTAGCGCCACCGGGCTTTTTAGCTTACTGCTGCTGCGAAGACTGGATCGCCGTCAGCGCGATGGTGTAGACGATATCGTCAACCAGCGCACCACGAGACAGGTCGTTCACAGGCTTGCGCATACCTTGCAGCATTGGCCCGATGGAGATCAGGTCTGCTGAACGCTGTACCGCTTTATAGGTGGTGTTACCGGTGTTCAGATCCGGGAAGATGAACACGGTAGCGCGACCTGCAACCGGCGAGTTAGGCGCTTTAGATTTCGCAACGTCAGCCATTACCGCGGCATCGTACTGGAGCGGGCCGTCGATCATCAGATCCGGACGTTTTTCCTGCGCAATGCGGGTTGCTTCACGGACTTTCTCTACGTCGCTGCCTGCACCAGAAGTACCGGTGGAGTAGGAGAGCATCGCTACGCGCGGTTCGATGCCGAAGGCAGTCGCGGAGTCCGCAGACTGGATAGCGATTTCTGCCAGCTGCTCTGCGGTTGGGTCCGGGTTGATCGCGCAGTCGCCATAAACGTAAACCTGTTCAGGCAGCAGCATGAAGAACACGGAGGAGACCAGAGAGCTGCCCGGTGCGGTTTTGATCAGCTGCAACGGTGGACGGATAGTGTTCGCGGTGGTGTGAACCGCACCGGAAACCAGGCCGTCAACTTCGTCCTGCTCCAGCATCAGCGTACCCAGCACGACGTTGTCTTCCAGCTGCTCGCGCGCAACGGCTTCGGTCATGCCCTTGTTCTTACGCAGCTCAACCAGGCGGGCAACGTAGCTTTCGCGAACCACTTCCGGGTCAACGATCTCAATGCCAGCGCCCAGCTCAACGCCCTGAGACGCCGCAACGCGGTTGATCTCATCCGGGTTACCCAGCAGCACACAGGTCGCGATACCGCGCTCTGCACAGATGGCCGCCGCTTTAACGGTACGTGGTTCGTCACCTTCTGGCAGAACCACGCGTTTGCCCGCTTTACGCGCCAGCTCGGTCAGCTGGTAACGGAAGGCTGGAGGAGACAGACGACGGCTGCGCTCGGACGTCGCCGTCAGGGATTCGATCCAGTCTGCGTTGATGTAGCCCGCAACGTATTCCTGAACTTTCTCGATACGCTCGTGGTCATCAACCGGCACTTCGAGGTTGAAGCTTTGCAGGCTCAGGGAGGTCTGCCAGGTGTTGGTGTTCACCATGAAGACTGGCAGGCCAGTGGCGAACGCACGTTCGCACAGCTTGCTGACGCGCGGGTCCATCTCGTAGGCACCGGTCAGCAGGATCGCACCGATTTCCACGCCGTTCATCGCAGCCAGGCACGCTGCAACCAGCACGTCTGGACGGTCAGCAGAGGTCACCAGCAGGGAACCTGCGCGGAAGTGTTCCAGCATGTGCGGAATGCTGCGCGCGCAGAAGGTCACGGACTTCACGCGGCGGGTGTTGATATCGCCTTCGTTAACGATGGTGGCATTCAGGTGACGCGCCATATCGATTGCACGGGTGGCAATCAGATCGAAGCTCCATGGCACCGCACCCAGCACCGGCAGTGGGCTGGAATCCTGCAGCTTAGCCGGGTCAACTTTGATGACTTTCGCTTTGGAAGAGTCGTCGAAGATTTCGGACAGGTCAGGACGCGTACGGCCCTGCTCATCAACCGGTGCGTTCAGCTTGTTAACAATCACGCCGGTGATGCTGGTGTTTTTCGCACCGCCGAAGCTGCTGCGCGTCAGTTCGATACGCTCTTTCAGCTGCTCTGGGGTGTCCGTGCCCTGAGACATCACGAAAACAATCTCTGCGTTCAGGGTTTTCGCGATTTCAAAGTTCAGAGACTGGGCAAACTGGTGTTTACGGGTCGGGACCAGGCCTTCAACCAGCACCACTTCAGCGTCCTGCGCGTTTGCGTGGTAGTTGGCGATGATCTCTTCCATCAGCACGTCTTTCTGGTTGCTGGAGAGCAGAGATTCAACGTGGCTCATCTTCAGCGGTTCAGCCGCTGGCAGATTGGAGTTCTTACGAACGATGGAGGTGGTCTGGTCTGGCGCATCGCCACCGGCACGTGGCTGGGCGATAGGCTTAAAGACGCTCAGACGAACGCCTTTGCGTTCCATAGCGCGGATCACGCCGAGGCTGACGCTGGTCAGGCCGACGCTGGTTCCGGTAGGGATCAGCATAATAGTACGGGACACGGTTTATCCTCTTTCGTTACCGCCGCGTTGGGCGGGCTACAAAACAGCACCGCCAGCATTGCTGGCGGTGTGGAATCAGGCAGTCAGGCGGCACGCGTCTTGCGCGATGACCAGCTCTTCGTTAGTTGGGATAACGATAGCCGGGCGGGTGCCTTCTTTGTTGATGAAGCCAGACTTGCCGAAGCGGGCAGCCAGGTTACGCTCGTGATCGACTTCGAAGCCCAGTACGCCCAGTTTGCCCAGGGACAGCTCACGTACCATTGCCGCGTTCTCACCGATGCCGCCGGTGAAGATAACCGCGTCCAGACGACCGTCCATCAGCGCGGTGTAAGAACCGATGTACTTCGCCAGACGGTGGCAGTAAACGTCCATTGCACGTTTAGCGTCAGCTTTTTCTGCGTAGTTGTCTTCAACGTAACGGCAGTCGCTGGTGACTTCGGTCAGACCCAGCAGGCCAGACTCTTTGGTCAGCATTTTGTTGATGTCGTCAACGCTCATGCCCAGGGTGTCGTGCAGGTGGAAGATGATCGCCGGGTCGATATCACCGGAACGGGTACCCATCACCAGACCTTCCAGCGGGGTCAGACCCATAGAGGTGTCAACACACTTACCGTTGCGGATAGCAGAAACAGAACCACCGTTGCCCAGGTGGCAGGTGATGATGTTGACTTCTTCAACCGGCTTGTTCAGTACTTTTGCGGCTTCCTGAGTCACATAGAAGTGGCTGGTGCCGTGTGCGCCGTAGCGACGTACGCCGTGCTCTTTGTACAGGCTGTATGGCAGGGCATAGAGGTAAGACTCTTCCGGCATGGTCTGATGGAACGCGGTGTCAAACACGGCCACGTTTTTATCTTTCAGATTCGGGAAGGATTTCAGTGCTTCAGCGATACCGATCAGGTGAGCCGGGTTATGCAGCGGTGCGAAAGACGCAGAGTCTTTGATGCCCTGAATCACAGAGTCGTCGATTACCACGGAGCTGGTGTATTTTTCGCCGCCGTGGACGATACGGTGACCAATCGCAGTCAGCTGAGCAGACAGTTCTGGTTTTTGTGCCAGAATAGTGTTAACGATAAAGTTCAGCGCTTCACTGTGAGCGGCGCCTGCACCTAAAGCCGCTTCTTGTTTGCTGCCGTCCATCTTCCACTTGATACGTGCTTCAGGCAGATGGAAACATTCGGCCAAACCAGAGAGGTACTCATCACCGTTGAGCGCATCGATGATGGCGAATTTCAGTGAAGAGCTACCGCAGTTCAGAACCAGTACTAACTTACTCGACATGGAAGTACCTATAATTGATACGTGGCTAAAAAAACGTCAATGAGTCTAAAGCGTAACGCATGCTGACTCAGACATTTATGATTAACATCATGCCAAACGAACATTCTGGCAGGATGGAAGAAATACCTATGATTTTAAGCCATTTTGAACATTTTTCAGACAATGGCATAATATGCGATAATTTGACGAGTTAACGCTTCTCGTCTACGGCCTATCAGGCTGGCACAGGATACCCGATACGGGGTAGCGATGACAAAATATTTTGAACGTTGTCATAGCCTGTTGTGGTTTTGCACGAAAATTTTAATTTTTATATGTGAAGTTGAGGTACAGCCATGTCAACACCTGAAATCCCGTCCGTGAACTTTTTTAGTCTGTTTCGTCGGGGACAGCATTACGCAAAGACATGGCCGATGGAAAAGCGCCTCGCGCCCATGTTTATTGAAAATCGCACTATTCGCGCCACGCGCTATGCGATTCGCTTTATGCCCCCGATCGCCGTCTTTACTCTTTGCTGGCAAATTGCGCTGGGTGGACAGCTTGGACCTGCCGTCGCGACGGCGCTCTTTGCGTTAAGCCTGCCTATGCAGGGATTGTGGTGGTTAGGTAAACGTTCCGTCACGCCACTTCCGCCTTCTATTTTACACTGGTTTTATGAAGTGCGTGGAAAACTGGAGGAGGCCGGCCAGGCGCTCGCCCCGGTTGAAGGCAAGCCGGATTATCAGGCGCTGGCGGACACCCTCAAGCGCGCGTTTAAACAGCTTGATAAAACATTCCTCGATGACTTGTGATTGATCATCGAAACGACGACCAAAAGAAGGCACAGTAACAATCAGTTACCGTGTCTTTTTTTTACAGTGCAATGCGCTACAGGAGTCGAAAGATGGAAATGACCCATGCTCAACGTCTGATTTTGTCTAACCAGTACAAGATGATGACTATGCTTGATCCCGATAACGCTGCGCGCTACAGCCGCCTGCAAACCATTGTTGAACGTGGTTTTGGCTTGCAGATGCGCGAACTGGATCGCGAATTTGGCGAACTGAAAGAGGAAACCTGCCGTATCGTTATCGACATCATGGAGATGTACCATGCGCTGCATGTGTCCTGGACCAATCTGAAAGACCAGCAGTCCATTGATGAGCGCCGCGTAACGTTCCTGGGCTTTGATGCCGCGACGGAGGCGCGCTATCTGAGCTATGTGCGCTTTATGGTGAACACCGAAGGGCGCTACACTCATTTTGATGCGGGTACGCACGGCTTCAACGCCCAGACCCCAATGTGGGATAAGTATCAACGTATGCTGAGCGCGTGGCACGCCTGTCCGCGTCAGTACCATTTAAGCAGCAACGAAATTCAACAAATCATTAATGCCTGACGGAGGTGCGTGTGCAGTGTAAAGGTTTTCTGTTTGATCTGGACGGTACGCTGGTGGATTCGCTGCCGGTAGTGGAGCGTTCCTGGTGTCATTGGGCCGACAGGCACGGCATCGACCATCAGGATGTACTGAATTTCATCCATGGCAAACAGGCCATTACCTCATTGCGGCACTTCCTGGCGGGACGTTCTGAGGAAGAGATTCAGGCGGAGTTCAAATATCTGGAGCAGATTGAAGCTACCGACACTGAGGGCATCACCGCGCTGCCCGGTGCGCGCGAATTGCTTGAGCATCTGAATGAAGCGCAGATCCCGTGGGCTATCGTCACCTCCGGCTCGGTTCCTGTCGCGCATGCCCGCCATAAGGCGGCCGGTTTACCGACGCCGGACGTCTTCATTACCGCTGAGCGCGTAAAGCGCGGCAAGCCCGAACCGGATGCGTTTCTGCTCGGCGCTGAACTGCTCGGCCTTGCGCCAGCGGAGTGCGTGGTGGTGGAAGACGCGGCGGCAGGCGTGCTGGCCGGGCTGAACGCCGGAAGCCACGTCATTGCCGTTAACGTCCCGGCGGGGTCCCCCCGGCTGGAGGAGGCGGATTTTGTGCTTAATACTCTGACCGCCATCGACGTCTCGAAGGCATCAGACGGCGTTGTAACCGTCTCGCTAAAAATGTAATCCCATGATATAGCCCCGCATTACCGGGGCTTTTTTATGGCAGAATTGCTTCTCCTCCACTGACAAGGACATGTTGTGAACGGTGAACTGATTTGGGTCCTGAGCCTGCTGTTAATCGCCATCATTCTTTTTGCCACGGGCAAGGTGCGCATGGATGCCGTCGCCCTGTTTGTGATTGTCGCGTTCGTTCTGAGCGGTACCCTTTCCCTGCCGGAAGCCTTTTCCGGGTTTAGCGATCCCAACGTTATTTTGATTGCCGCCCTGTTTATTATTGGCGACGGGCTGGTACGCACCGGCGTGGCGACAATGATGGGGTCGTGGCTGGTTAAAGTGGCGGGCAGCAGCGAAACCAAAATGCTGATTTACCTGATGCTGACGGTCGCCGGACTGGGTGCGTTTATGAGCTCGACGGGGGTCGTGGCCATCTTTATTCCGGTTGTGCTGAGCGTCTGCATGAGGATGCAGATCTCCCCGTCGCGGCTGATGATGCCGTTGAGCTTTGCCGGGCTCATCAGCGGCATGATGACGCTGGTCGCGACGCCGCCGAACCTCGTCGTAAACAGCGAACTGATCCGTGAGGGGCTTGAGGGGTTTAGCTTTTTCAGCGTCACGCCGATCGGGCTGGTTGTACTGGTGATGGGCATTATCTATATGCTGTTGACCCGTTTCGCGCTGAAAGGGGAGAAGCAGGACAAAGCCAAAGAGGGCTGGAAGCGGCGAACTTTTCGCGATTTGATCAAAGAGTACCGTCTGACCGGGCGCGCCCGTCGGCTGGCTATCCGCCCCGGTTCGCCGATGATAGGCCAGCGGCTGGACGACCTTAAGCTACGCGAACGCTATGGCGCGAACGTCATCGGGGTTGAGCGCTGGCGTCGTTTTCGTCGGGTAATCGTTAACGTGAATGGGGTGTCAGAGTTTCGCGCGCGTGACGTCCTGCTGATTGATATGTCCACCGCGGACGTGGATCTGCGAGAGTTTTGTAGCGAGCAGCTGCTGGAGCCGATGGTGCTGCGCGGCGAGTACTTCTCCGACCGGGCGCTGGATGTGGGAATGGCCGAGGTGTCGCTGATCCCGGAATCGGAGTTATTGGGCAAAACCGTGCGCGAAATCGGCTTTCGTACCCGCTATGGCCTCAACGTGGTGGGCCTGAAGCGCGATGGCGTAGCCCTTGAAGGGGCGGTGGTGGATGAGCCGATCCTGCTGGGGGATATCTTCCTCGTGGTCGGCAACTGGAAACTGATTAGCCAGCTCGGGCAGAAAGGCCGCGATTTTGTGGTGCTGAATATGCCGATTGAAGAGAGCGACGCGTCACCGGCGCACAGCCAGGCGCCCCATGCGATTTTTTGCCTGGTGTTGATGGTCGCGTTGATGCTGACGGACGAGATCCCTAACCCGGTGGCGGCGATAATCGCCTGTCTGTTAATGGGCAAATTCCGCTGTATCGACGCCGAAAGCGCTTACAAAGCGATTCACTGGCCAAGCATCATTCTCATCGTTGGGATGATGCCCTTCGCCCTGGCGCTACAGAAAACCGGCGGGGTGGATTTGATCGTAAAAGGCTTAATGGACGCGGGCGGGGGATATGGTCCGTACCTGATGATGGTTTGCCTGTTCGTCATGTGCGCCACCATTGGTTTGTTCATCTCCAATACCGCAACGGCGGTGCTGATGGCGCCTATTGCGCTGGCGATGGCAAAATCGATGGGCGTTTCGCCCTATCCGTTTGCGATGGTGGTAGCGATGGCGGCGTCCGCGGCATTTATGACGCCGGTATCTTCCCCGGTCAATACCCTGGTGCTGGGGCCGGGAAACTATCGATTCAGCGATTTTGTAAAGTTGGGCGTGCCGTTCACCGTGCTGGTGATGCTGGTATGCGTGGTGCTGATTCCGGTGTTATTCCCGTTCTGAGAACATCGCCGGGTGGCGGCTACGCCTTACCCGGCCTACGTGATTCGTAGGCCCTGCAAGCGCAGCGCCGCTGGGCGAAAAACTACAGCGGTGAATCCTGACTGATCTCATCCAGCGACAAATGGAAGCTCGGCACAAACACCTGCATAAAGTAATCCATCTCTTCGCTACGGCGGGAGTCGAGCGTTTTCTCCAGGCGCGTTTTCGCCAGCAGGAACTCGTTATTCCCCGCGGATAACTCTTCCAGACATTTCAGGTAGGCGCACAGCGCATCGGCCTGCTTAACCAGGGATTTCTCCTCTTCCGTATACTGATGCTCGTCGATCAGCGGCCCGAAGATATCACGCAGCTCATCAGGCACCATATCGATCAGCTTCTGCTGGGCAATCTTCTCAATGGCCTTATATTCCTGGGCAATCTGCGAGTTGAAATATTTCACCGGCGTAGGCAGATCCCCGGTCAGCACTTCCGATGCATCGTGGTACAACGCCAGCAGGGCGATACGTTCGGCATTAACCTGCCCGTTGAATTTGCGGTTTTTAATCGCGGCCAGCGCATGAGCGACCATGGCAACCTGCAAACTGTGCTCAGACACATTTTCAGTGCGCACGTTGCGCATCAGCGGCCAGCGGTTGATGAGTTTCAGGCGGGAGAGGTGGGCAAAGAAATGACTCTGACTCATAGGTTACCTTATGTCTTCACTGCGACGGACTTCATTGTGCGGGGAGGGGAGGGAAGATGCAAATTTGCAGATGTTACAGGCCGGGTAAGCGCAGCGCCACCCGGCGGAAAGTCAGCGTTACTGATGGTACCCCGAGAGGAATCGCCCGAAGCGGCTGATGGCCATTTCGAGATCGTCTTCGCGCGGCAGGGTTACAATACGCACGTGATCCGGCCACGGCCAGTTAAACGCCGTCCCCTGAACCAGCAGCACTTTTTCCTGCAACAGGAAGTCGAGCACCATTTTCTGGTCGTCGTGAATATTGAAGCGCTTCGCGTCGATTTTCGGGAACATATACAGCGCGCCGTTAGGCTTCACGCAGGAGACGCCCGGAATATCATTAATTAATTCCCATGCACGGTTGCGCTGTTCATAGAGGCGGCCGCCTGGAACGATAAACTCGCTGATGCTTTGATAGCCCCCGAGTGCTGTCTGGATCGCATGTTGCGCCGGTACGTTGGCGCACAGACGCATGGATGCCAGCATCTCCAGCCCTTCAATGTAGCCTTTCGCATGTTTTTTCGGACCGTTCAGTACCATCCAGCCCTGACGGAAACCTGCAACGCGGTAAGTTTTAGACAGTCCGTTAAAGGTGACCGTCAGCAGATCGGGCGCCAGCGCGGCGATAGAGTGGTGCTGCGCCGCGTCGTACAGGATCTTGTCGTAAATCTCGTCGGCAAAGATGATCAGGTTGTGCAGGCGGGCGATCTCGACGATCTCCATCAGCAGCTCTTTTGAATAGACCGCGCCCGTCGGGTTATTCGGGTTAATGATCACGATTCCCCGGGTGCGCGGTGTTATTTTGGCGCGAATGTCATCCAGATCCGGGAACCAGTCCGACGATTCATCGCAAAGATAGTGCACCGCTTTACCGCTGGAGAGTGATACCGCAGCCGTCCACAGCGGATAGTCTGGAGCGGGAACCAGCATTTCATCGCCGCTGTTCAGGAGCGCCTGCATCGCCTGAACGATCAGCTCCGAGACACCGTTGCCAATGTAGATATCTTCAACGGTGACGTCGCGCATACCGCGAGCCTGATAATGCTGCATAATGGCTTTACGGGCGGAGTAGAGCCCTTTTGAATCGCAGTAGCCTTGTGCAGTGGGCAGGTTACGGATCACATCCACCAGGATCTCATCCGGCGCTTCAAAACCAAATGGCGCGGGGTTGCCGATGTTGAGTTTCAGGACCTTATTGCCTTCCTCTTCAAGGCGTTTTGCCTCTTTGAGTACCGGGCCACGGATGTCGTAACAGACGTTGTCGAGCTTGCTGGATTTTTCGATAGGGGACATGAACCTTTAACCTTTTCGCTATTATTGCAACTTCCTGCCGTGGAAGCAGCACGGAACAATGTACTCCCACCGCGCTTCGTTTTGAAGGGCGCACAGAAGAAGATTTTGTCCAACCAGGCAGCACTGCTGTGATTGCTTAATCTAATGATGGAGTGATTTTGCGCCTGAAATTACCGTGAAAACGCTTATTGTTGGGTTTTTTATGCTGAAAGTTTCACATAAATATTAATATTATTCTGATTTAAATAAAAAGACGATCCGGGCTGAAGCGTTAGTCCCCCTGAGTGACCATTCGTAAAACCTGAATGCTGAGATACAGTTTGCTCTATTAGCAAAGCCAGGTTAAAAGTTACTCATGTGAAATTAATGTTAAGTGTTATTAATGAATGGCCTGAATCTAAATTAAACTTTATTTATTATTAACGACGAAAATGCAACTTTCGTTAATTTTAATAAAAAGAGTGTAGTTGCTTATCATTGGCGTTAAATCCGTTATATTGCAATAAGACTTATAAATATAGTGGATTTGGGTTAAGATGTGTTTTGGGAATGCAGCGTAGCGATAGGCTTGTTACGTATATCAGCTTCTGCCTTCCTGTATTAATCGATTGTTATTGTTAAAGTAATCTCTGGCTGATTGGGTAAGTCACATCTTGCTACGCTGGCAACGCTGCGATATAGATGGCAGAAAACATGTCTTACTCTTAATGGAATTTACATCTACCTTCAGATAACGAAATATCCTGAACGCAAGAGAATAAAAATAACGTCATGAAACGTGATTTCTGACTGTTGATATACCAAAGTACAATAACTATCTGTCAGGCAGTCTGCCGGGCCGGGACGCGAGGGAAACTCTTCAGAAGGAATTGCTTAACTGTTACACACAGCTTCAACCCGGGCAGCTCCGCACGAGCAACCTGAAAGTGAAAAGATATGATAAATGCAAATCGTCCGATAATGAATCTCGACCTCGATCTGCTGAGAACGTTTGTTGCGGTCGCCGATCTCAACACTTTTGCAGCAGCTGCTGCCGCCGTTTGCCGTACCCAGTCCGCCGTGAGTCAGCAAATGCAGCGGCTGGAACAACTGGTTGGTAAAGAGCTTTTTGCGCGTCATGGACGTAATAAGCTTTTAACAGAACATGGTATTCAGCTTCTGGGTTATGCCAGAAAGATACTGCGCTTTAATGATGAAGCCTGTATGTCATTAATGTTTAGCAACCTTCAAGGAGTGTTAACATTAGGGGCGTCAGATGAATCAGCAGATACCATTTTGCCCTTCCTTCTCAACCGAATTAGCTCGGTTTATCCGAAGCTTGCCCTGGACGTTAGCGTTAAACGCAATGCCTTCATGGTTGAGATGCTGAAAGAAAACGAGGTTGACCTGGTGGTCACCACGCATCGACCTGGCCAGTATGACTGCCTGACGCTGCGTACTTCTCCTACGCACTGGTACTGTGCCGCGGAGTACGTATTGCAAAAAGGTGAGCCAATACCCCTGGTCCTGCTGGACGATCCTAGTCCGTTCCGCGATATGGTGCTGACTGCGCTCAACGAAGCCAGTATTCCGTGGCGCCTGGCGTACGTTGCGTCAACGTTGCCTGCGGTACGAGCGGCAGTGAAGGCCGGACTTGGCGTAACAGCCCGTCCGGTGGAGATGATGAGCCCCGATCTGCGTGTGCTGGGTCAATCTGAGGGACTCCCGGCGTTGCCGGATACGGAGTACCTGCTGTGCCATAATGCCGCCAGCAACAACGAGCTAGCGAAAGTGGTATTCGAGGCAATGGAAAACTACCACAATCCATGGCAGTACGCGCCTGTTACTCCGGAAGGAGGGGATGACTCCCTGATTGTGGAAAGGGATTTTGAGTGATCATTCCCCCAAAATTCTCGTAACAAAATGTAAGTGCAAAAAAGAGCCACTCGCATGATTTTTTCCTGCGAGTGGTTTTTTTTGCTATTCATAACCGCGAACGGAGCAGGGTTAAAGCAAATACCGCTTATTTATCAATGCAGAAAATGCTTTTGGTTAAGTTATAAACGATACCTCTTCTAACTTGCCTAATACCCCGCCGATGTTAAAAAAACAGGAAATATGTTGCTGTTTTTTTGATTGAATTAACAAAAGCGTGTCTCAGATCAAGAAAATACTCCCATTTGGGGGGAGGAATCGTTGGCAAATCCTGTCAAAATAGGAGGGTTATTTTTTTTACTTCCAAAACGGACACGATTCAACAAGATGCATTTGACGTAAAGTCATGTACCCACCAGGGTTAAAGGGCACCAAATGTTAATGAGAATCGCACGTTGTAATTTAATGTGAAGAAACCTTTGTTAAAGTTGACAAAAGGTTATAGAAAGGAGTAAAAAACCCCATCATTTTGCTGTCTATGTCTCATTTCTGACAGTTAGTGTAAGGTTATTTTGTTCCTCCCCATGAATCGATGTGATGCCCATCTGCCAGCAAGAGCAGTGTCGTCGGTATCACTTTTGATGAGTAAGCAATGAGTATGTCAACATCCACAGAAGTCATCGCTCATCACTGGGCATTCGCAATCTTTCTTATTGTAGCCATTGGCCTGTGCTGCCTGATGTTAGTCGGCGGCTGGTTCCTGGGCGGTCGCGCCCGCGCAAGGCACAAGAACACACCTTTCGAATCAGGTATTGATTCAGTAGGTACCGCTCGCTTACGCCTGTCTGCCAAGTTCTACCTGGTAGCCATGTTCTTCGTCATTTTCGACGTGGAAGCGCTTTACCTCTTCGCGTGGTCTACCTCCATTCGCGAAAGTGGTTGGGTGGGCTTTGTCGAGGCCGCAATTTTCATTTTAGTGTTACTGGCCGGTCTGGTTTATCTGGTGCGTATTGGCGCGCTGGACTGGACACCTGTGCGTTCACGCCGTGAACACATCAACCCGGAAAACAGTATCTCTAATCGTCAGCAGTAACAGCGAGGCAATAAGATGGATTATACGCTCACCCGCATAGATCCTAACGGTGAGAATGACCGTTACCCCCTGCAAAAACAGGAGATCGTAACCGACCCCCTGGAGCAAGAAGTCAACAAAAGCGTGTACATGGGCAAACTCGAACATGCCATGCACGATATGGTCAACTGGGGTCGTAAGAACTCCATCTGGCCATACAACTTTGGCCTTTCTTGCTGCTACGTTGAAATGGTGACGTCATTCACTGCGGTGCATGACGTTGCGCGTTTTGGGGCCGAGGTACTGCGTGCTTCTCCACGTCAGGCTGACCTGATGGTGGTGGCCGGGACCTGCTTTACCAAGATGGCACCGGTTATTCAGCGTCTTTATGACCAGATGCTGGAGCCAAAATGGGTAATCTCCATGGGCGCATGTGCAAACTCCGGCGGTATGTACGACATTTATTCCGTTGTGCAGGGCGTTGATAAGTTCATTCCGGTGGATGTGTACATCCCGGGCTGCCCGCCGCGTCCAGAGGCCTATATGCAGGCGCTGATGCTGCTGCAGGAGTCAATCGGTAAAGAACGCCGTCCGCTCTCCTGGGTTGTTGGCGATCAAGGTGTCTATCGCGCGAACATGCAGTCTGAGCGCGAGCGTAAACGTGGTGAACGTATTGCCGTCACCAACCTGCGTACGCCTGACGAAATTTAATTTGCGCCTGTGGGCCTGGAGAACACCTTTGCATATCACTACTCAAATAGCGCGAAGCCAGGCTTAACAGTCACCACGGACCATTTGCAATGGTGAACAATATGACCGACTTAACCGCGCAAGAAGCCGCCTGGCAGACCCGGGATCATCTCGATGATCCCGTCATTGGCGAACTGCGCAACCGTTTTGGGCCGGATGCCTTTACTGTTCAGGCCACCCGCACCGGGGTACCCGTTGTTTGGGTGAAGCGTGAGCAATTACTGGAAGTTGTCGATTTCCTCAAGAAATTGCCAAAACCTTACGTCATGCTGTTTGACTTACACGGCATGGACGAACGTCTGAGAACGCACCGCCAGGGTCTCCCTGCTGCGGATTTTTCCGTTTTCTACCACCTGATCTCAATAGACCGCAACACGGATATCATGCTCAAGGTGGCATTGTCTGAAAACGACATGCATCTGCCGACGATCACCAAACTTTTCCCGAACGCTAACTGGTACGAGCGTGAAACCTGGGAAATGTTCGGCATGACCTTCGACGGCCACCCGCATCTGACGCGCATCATGATGCCGCAGACCTGGACCGGCCACCCGCTGCGTAAAGACTACCCGGCACGCGCCACCGAATTCGACCCGTTTGAGCTGACCAAAGCCAAGCAGGATCTGGAGATGGAAGCGCTGACCTTCAAGCCGGAAGACTGGGGCATGAAGCGCGGCACCGAAAACGAGGACTTCATGTTCCTTAACCTCGGTCCAAACCACCCGTCTGCGCACGGTGCATTCCGTATTATTCTTCAGCTTGACGGCGAAGAGATTGTCGACTGCGTGCCTGACATTGGCTACCACCACCGTGGTGCTGAGAAGATGGGCGAGCGTCAGTCCTGGCACAGCTACATTCCGTATACCGACCGTATCGAATACCTCGGCGGCTGCGTAAACGAGATGCCATACGTGCTGGCCGTTGAGAAACTGGCAGGCATCACCGTCCCGGATCGCGTTAACGTGATTCGCGTGATGCTGTCTGAACTGTTCCGTATTAACAGCCACCTGCTGTACATCTCCACGTTCATTCAGGACGTTGGTGCGATGACGCCGGTCTTCTTCGCCTTTACCGACCGTCAGAAAATCTACGATCTGGTGGAAGCGATTACCGGTTTCCGTATGCACCCGGCCTGGTTCCGCATCGGCGGCGTGGCGCACGATCTGCCGCGCGGCTGGGACCGCCT
The DNA here is from genome assembly GCF_013375955.1 of Enterobacter sp. DSM 30060. Classification (NCBI taxonomy): domain Bacteria; kingdom Pseudomonadati; phylum Pseudomonadota; class Gammaproteobacteria; order Enterobacterales; family Enterobacteriaceae; genus Enterobacter; species Enterobacter sp. DSM 30060. The sequence continues at coordinate 203,689 of NZ_CP056118.1, read as the reverse complement.
GCTGCGTGAATTCCTCGACTGGATGCCGAAACGTCTGGCGTCTTACGAGAAAGCCGCGCTGCGTAACTCCATCCTGAAAGGCCGCTCCCAGGGCGTTGCTGCCTACGGCGCGAAAGAGGCGCTGGAGTGGGGAACCACAGGTGCTGGCCTGCGCGCAACCGGTATTGATTTCGACGTGCGTAAAGCCCGTCCTTACTCTGGCTACGAGAACTTCGACTTTGAAGTCCCGGTTGGCGGCGGCGTTTCCGACTGCTACACCCGCGTGATGCTGAAAGTGGAAGAGCTGCGCCAGAGCCTGCGCATCCTTGAGCAGTGCCTCAACAACATGCCGGAAGGCCCGTTCAAGGCGGATCACCCGCTGACGACGCCGCCACCGAAAGAGCGCACGCTGCAACATATCGAGACCCTGATCACCCACTTCCTGCAAGTTTCCTGGGGCCCGGTCATGCCGGCACAGGAATCCTTCCAGATGATTGAAGCGACGAAGGGTATCAACAGCTACTACCTCACCAGCGACGGCAGCACCATGAGCTACCGTACCCGCGTGCGTACGCCAAGCTTTGCGCACCTGCAGCAGATCCCGGCCGCCATTCGCGGCAGTCTGGTCTCCGACCTGATTGTGTATCTGGGTAGTATCGATTTTGTTATGTCAGATGTGGACCGCTAATTATGCACGAGAATCAACAACCACAAACCGAGGCTTTTGAGCTGAGTGAAGCAGAGCGTGCCGCCATTGAGCACGAGATGCACCACTACGAAGACCCGCGTGCGGCGTCCATTGAAGCGCTGAAAATCGTACAGAAACAGCGTGGTTGGGTGCCGGATGGGGCGATCTATGAGATCGCAAAAGTGCTGGGCATTCCGGCAAGTGACGTAGAAGGCGTAGCCACGTTCTACAGCCAGATCTTCCGTCAGCCGGTCGGCCGCCATGTGATCCGCTACTGTGACAGCGTTGTCTGCCACATTACCGGTTATCAGGGCATTCAGGCTGCGATTGAGAAGAAACTTAATATTAAGCCGGGCCAGACCACGTTCGACGGACGCTTTACCCTGCTGCCAACCTGCTGCCTGGGTAACTGCGACAAGGGACCGACCATGATGATTGATGAGGACACTCACAGCCATCTGACGCCGGAAGCGATTCCTGACCTGCTGGAGCAGTACAAATGAAAACTGTAATTCGTACTGCTGAGACGCATCCGCTGACCTGGCGTCTGCGCGATGACAAACAGCCGGTCTGGCTCGACGAATATCAGAGCAAAAACGGCTATGCCGGTGCGCGTAAAGCCCTCGGCGGCATGGCGCCAGACGACATTGTTAATGCGGTAAAAGATTCTGGCCTGAAAGGGCGCGGCGGTGCGGGCTTCTCCACCGGTCTGAAGTGGAGCCTGATGCCGAAAGATGAATCCATGAACATCCGTTACCTGCTGTGTAACGCCGATGAAATGGAGCCGGGTACCTATAAAGACCGCCTGCTGATGGAACAGCTGCCGCACCTGCTGGTGGAAGGCATGCTGATCTCAGCGTTCGCGTTGAAAGCGTACCGTGGCTACATCTTCCTGCGCGGTGAATACATCGAAGCGGCTGAAAACCTGCGTCGCGCGATTGCCGAAGCCACTGAAGCCGGACTGCTGGGTAAAAACATCCTGGGCACCGGGTTTGACTTCGAGCTGTTCGTGCACACCGGTGCCGGGCGTTATATCTGCGGTGAAGAAACCGCGCTGATTAACTCCCTGGAAGGCCGCCGCGCGAACCCGCGCTCCAAGCCACCGTTCCCGGCAAGCTCCGGCGTGTGGGGTAAACCGACCTGTGTAAACAACGTCGAAACCCTGTGTAACGTTCCGGCTATCCTTGCGAACGGCGTGGAGTGGTATCAGGGCATCTCATCAAGTAAAGATGCCGGTACCAAGCTGATGGGCTTCTCCGGTCGCGTGAAGAATCCTGGCGTCTGGGAGCTGCCGTTCGGCACCACCGCACGTGAAATTCTTGAAGACTACGCCGGCGGCATGCGCGATGGCCTGAAATTCAAAGCCTGGCAGCCGGGTGGGGCAGGGACAGACTTCTTAACCGAAGCCCACCTTGACCTGCCAATGGAGTTCGAAAGCATTGGTAAAGCAGGCAGCCGTCTGGGTACCGCGCTGGCGATGGCCGTCGACCACGAGATCGGCATGGTATCCCTGGTGCGTAACCTGGAAGAGTTCTTCGCCCGCGAGTCCTGCGGCTGGTGTACACCATGCCGTGACGGTCTGCCGTGGAGCGTGAAGATCCTGCGCGCTATCGAACGTGGCGAAGGCCAGCCTGGCGATATCGAGACACTTGAGCAACTGTGTCGATTCTTAGGGCCAGGTAAAACCTTCTGTGCCCACGCACCGGGTGCCGTCGAGCCGCTGCAGAGCGCGATTAAATATTTCCGCGACGAATTCGAAGCAGGCATCAAGCAGCCGTTCAGCAATACCCATTCTATCAATGGTATTCAGCCGAACCTGCTGAAAGCACGCTGGTAAAAACAGAATTTTGATTAACGCTCGGTTTCGGCCGAGCCAACTGGAAGCATGCTAATGGCTACGATTCATGTAGACGGCAAAGAATACGAAGTCAACGGGGCGGACAACCTGCTGGAAGCTTGTCTGTCTCTTGGCCTCGATATTCCGTACTTTTGCTGGCATCCGGCGCTGGGCAGCGTCGGTGCTTGCCGCCAGTGTGCGGTGAAGCAATATCAAAACGCGGAAGACACGCGTGGTCGACTGGTGATGTCCTGTATGACGCCAGCCACCGAAGGCACTTTTATTTCGATTGATGACGAAGAAGCCAAACAGTTCCGCGAAAGCGTAGTGGAGTGGTTGATGACCAACCACCCACACGACTGTCCGGTGTGTGAGGAGGGTGGTAACTGCCACCTTCAGGATATGACCGTCATGACTGGTCACAGCTTCCGTCGCTATCGCTTTACCAAGCGTACCCACCGAAATCAGGATCTGGGGCCGTTCATCTCTCACGAAATGAACCGCTGCATCGCCTGCTACCGCTGCGTGCGTTACTACAAAGATTATGCAGACGGTCAGGATCTGGGCGTGTATGGCGCGCATGACAACGTTTACTTCGGTCGTCCGGAAGACGGTACGCTTGAAAGCGAATTCTCCGGTAACCTGGTAGAAATCTGCCCGACCGGCGTGTTCACGGATAAAACCCACTCCGAGCGTTACAACCGTAAATGGGACATGCAGTTTGCGCCAAGCATCTGCCAGCAGTGCTCCCTCGGCTGTAACACCAGCCCGGGTGAACGTTACGGTGAACTGCGTCGTATCGAAAACCGTTACAACGGTACCGTTAACCACTACTTCCTCTGCGATCGCGGTCGTTTTGGCTATGGCTATGTGAACCTGAAAGACCGTCCGCGTCAGCCGGTTCAGCGCCGTGGCGACGACGTCATTACCCTCAACGCTGAACAGGCGATGCAGGGCGCGGCAGATATTCTGCGCCAGTCGAAGAAAGTGATCGGCATCGGCTCCCCGCGCGCCAGCATCGAAAGCAACTTCGCGCTGCGCGAGCTGGTTGGGGCGGAAAACTTCTATACCGGTATCGCCCATGGCGAGCAGGAACGTCTGCAACTGGTGCTGAAAGTGCTGCGTGAAGGCGGTGTACACACGCCTGCGCTGCGCGAAATCGAATCCTATGATGCGGTTCTGGTGCTCGGGGAAGACCTGACGCAGACCGGCGCACGCGCGGCTCTGGCGGTTCGTCAGGCGGTGAAGGGTAAAGCACGTGAAATGGCAGCGGCGCAGAAAGTGGCTGACTGGCAGATTGCGGCGATCCTCAACATCGGCCAGCGCGCGAAGCATCCTCTGTTTGTGACTAACGTCGACAACACCCGTCTGGACGATATCGCCGCGTGGACCTACTGCGCACCGGTTGAAGATCAGGCGCGCCTCGGCTTTGCCATTGCCCACGCGCTGGACAGCAACTCGCCGGCCGTTGAACTGGATCGCGACCTGCAGAACAAGGTCGACGTGATTGTTCAGGCGCTGGCGGGGGCGAAGAAACCACTGATCATTTCCGGTACCAACGCCGGTAGCGCTGAAATCATTCAGGCCGCAGCGAACGTTGCCAAAGCCCTGAAGGGCCGTGGCGCTGACGTCGGTGTGACCATGATTGCCCGTGCGGTGAACAGCATCGGACTGGGCATGATTGGCGGCGGCTCGCTGGAAGAAGCGTTAAGCGAACTGGAATCCGGTTCTGCTGATGCGGTGGTAGTGCTGGAAAATGACCTGCATCGCCACGCTTCGGCCGCTCGCGTTGACGCCGCGCTCTCCAAAGCACCGCTGGTGATGGTTATCGACCATCAGCGCACCGCGATCATGGACAAAGCACACCTGGTGCTCTCTGCTGCAAGCTTCGCAGAAAGCGACGGGACGGTGATCAACAACGAAGGCCGCGCACAGCGCTTCTTCCAGGTTTATGACCCGGCCTACTACGACAGCAACACCGTGATGCTGGAAAGCTGGCGCTGGCTGCACTCTCTGCACAGCACCGTGCAGAGTCGTGAAGTGGACTGGACGCAGCTCGACCACGTAATCGACGCGGTTGTTGAGAAACTGCCTCAGCTGGCGGGCATTAAAGACGCCGCGCCTGACGCAAGCTTCCGTATTCGCGGCCAGAAACTGGCGCGTGAGCCGCACCGCTACAGCGGTCGTACTGCGATGCGTGCCAACATCAGCGTGCACGAACCGCGTCAGCCGCAGGATAAAGACACCATGTTCGCCTTCTCGATGGAAGGGAACAACCAGCCGTCTGCGCCGCGTTCGCAAATCCCGTTTGCATGGGCACCGGGCTGGAACTCCCCACAGGCATGGAACAAATTCCAGGCTGAAGTGGGTGGTCATCTGCGCCACGGCGATCCGGGCGTGCGTCTGATTGAAGCCTCCGAAACCGGTCTGGACTTCTTCTCTACCGTTCCGGAACGTTTCCAGGCTCAGGAAGGCCACTGGCGTATTGCGCCGTACTACCATCTGTTCGGTAGCGACGAAATGTCCCAGCGTTCTCCGGTATTCCAGCAGCGTATGCCGCAGCCGTACATCAAGCTCAACCCGGCGGATGCCGCGAAGCTTGGCGTTAACGCGGGTGCGAACATTGCCTTTAGCTACGACGGCCAGACAATCAGCCTGCCGCTGATTATTTCTGAAAGCCTGTCAGCAGGGCAGGTGGGTCTGCCGATGGGTATGCCTGGCATCGCGCCGGTCCTGGCGGGTGCGCATCTTGATAACCTTCAGGAGGCAAAAGCATGAGTTGGTTAACGCCGGATCTTATCGACATCCTGCTGAGCATTCTGAAAGCGGTCGTCATTCTGCTGGTGGTCGTCACCTGCGGCGCGTTCATGAGCTTTGGTGAACGTCGTCTGCTCGGTCTGTTCCAGAACCGTTACGGACCGAACCGCGTGGGCTGGGGTGGTTCACTCCAGCTGGTGGCGGACATGATCAAGATGTTCTTTAAAGAGGACTGGGTTCCGCGCTTCTCGGACCGCGTGATCTTTACGCTGGCGCCGATGATCGCCTTTACCTCGCTGCTGCTGGCGTTTGCTATCGTTCCCGTCAGCCCGACCTGGGTGGTGGCTGACCTGAACATCGGCATTCTGTTCTTCCTGATGATGGCAGGCCTCGCGGTGTACGCGGTGCTGTTCGCAGGCTGGTCCAGTAACAACAAATACTCGCTGCTGGGTGCGATGCGTGCTTCCGCGCAGACGCTGAGCTACGAAGTGTTCCTGGGGCTTTCCCTGATGGGCGTGGTGGCGCAGGCCGGTTCATTCAACATGACCGACATCGTCAACAACCAGGCCGACATCTGGAACGTTATCCCGCAGTTCTTTGGTTTTGTGACCTTTGCTATCGCGGGCGTGGCGGTGTGTCACCGTCACCCGTTTGACCAGCCAGAAGCCGAACAGGAACTGGCCGACGGTTACCACATTGAATATTCCGGTATGAAATTCGGTCTGTTCTTCGTGGGCGAGTACATCGGTATCGTCACCATTTCCGCGTTGATGGTAACGCTGTTCTTTGGTGGCTGGCATGGCCCGTTCTTACCGCCGTTCATCTGGTTCGCGCTGAAAACCGCGTTCTTCATGATGATGTTCATTTTGATTCGTGCGTCCTTACCGCGTCCGCGTTATGACCAGGTAATGTCCTTCGGCTGGAAAGTGTGCCTGCCGCTGACGCTCGTCAACTTGTTGGTAACGGCGGCTGTCATTCTCTGGCAGCAGCCATAAGGGGCTTTGAGATCATGACCTTAAAAGAATTACTCGTAGGCTTTGGCACCCAGGTACGCAGTATCTGGATGATCGGCCTGCACGCGTTTGCCAAACGCGAAACCCGGATGTATCCGGAAGAGCCGGTATATCTGCCGCCGCGCTACCGTGGCCGTATCGTGCTGACGCGCGACCCGGACGGTTCCGAGCGCTGCGTAGCCTGTAACCTGTGTGCGGTAGCGTGTCCGGTAGGCTGTATCTCTCTGCAGAAAGCCGAGACGGTAGACGGCCGCTGGTACCCTGAGTTCTTCCGCATCAACTTCTCACGCTGCATTTTCTGCGGTCTGTGTGAAGAAGCGTGCCCAACCACGGCGATTCAGCTGACTCCAGACTTCGAGCTGGGTGAGTACAAGCGTCAGGACCTGGTGTACGAGAAAGAGGATCTGCTGATTTCCGGTCCGGGCAAATACCCGGAATATAACTTCTACCGGATGGCGGGTATGGCAATCGACGGCAAAGATAAGGGCGAAGCAGAGAACGAAGCTAAGCCTATCGACGTCAAGAGCCTGTTACCGTAAGGAGAGGGCAATGGAATTCGCTTTTTATATCTGTGGCCTTATCGCCATCCTGGCTACGCTGCGAGTGATCACGCACACCAATCCGGTGCATGCGTTGCTGTATTTAATCATTTCGCTGCTGGCTATTTCCGGGGTGTTCTTTGCGCTGGGCGCGCATTTTGCCGGTGCGCTGGAAATTATCGTCTACGCGGGTGCCATTATGGTGCTGTTCGTGTTCGTGGTGATGATGCTCAACCTGGGCGGCTCTGAAATTGAGCAGGAACGTCAATGGTTAAAACCGCAGGTGTGGATTGGCCCGGCAATTTTGTCGGCCATCATGCTGGTGGTGATTGTTTACGCTATTCTGGGCGTTAACGACCAGGGCATTGACGGCACGCCAATCAGCGCCAAGGCTGTTGGTATTGCGCTGTTTGGTCCGTACGTTCTGGCGGTTGAACTGGCCTCTATGCTGCTGCTGGCGGGCCTGGTTGTTGCCTTCCACGTCGGTCGCGAAGAACGTGTTGGTGAGGTGCTGAGCAACCGCACTGATGACCGTGCGAAAAGAAAAACGGAGGAGCGCGCATGATCCCCTTAACACATGGACTGATCCTCGCTGCGATTTTGTTCGTTCTGGGCTTAACCGGTCTGGTTATCCGCCGCAATCTGCTGTTTATGCTGATCGGTCTGGAAATCATGATCAACGCTTCCGCGCTGGCCTTTGTGGTCGCTGGTAGCTACTGGGGCCAGGCCGACGGTCAGGTGATGTACATTCTCGCCATCAGCCTCGCGGCTGCCGAAGCGAGTATTGGCCTGGCGCTGTTGCTGCAGCTCCATCGTCGCCGCCAGAACCTGAACATCGATTCAGTAAGTGAGTTGCGTGGATGAACATGCTTGCCTTAACCATTATTTTTCCGCTGATTGGCTTCGTGCTGCTGGCATTTTCTCGCGGCCGCTGGTCTGAGAATCTGTCTGCCACCGTGGGCATTGGCTCAATCGGTCTGGCTGCGCTGGTGACAGCGTATGCGGGTATCGATTTCTTTAACAATGGACGTCAGGCCTACAGCGTGCCGCTGTGGAACTGGATGTCGGTCGGTAACTTCAACATCGGTTTCAACCTGGTGCTGGATGGTCTGTCTCTGACCATGCTCTCCGTGGTCACCGGCGTGGGCTTCCTGATCCACATGTTCGCCTCCTGGTATATGCGCGGTGAAGAGGGATACTCCCGCTTCTTCGCCTACACCAACCTGTTTATCGCCAGCATGGTGGTTCTGGTGCTGGCCGATAACCTGCTGCTGATGTATCTGGGCTGGGAAGGCGTGGGTCTGTGCTCTTACCTGCTGATCGGTTTCTACTACACCGATCCGAAGAATGGCGCAGCGGCCATGAAAGCGTTCGTCGTGACCCGTGTGGGTGACGTCTTCCTCGCTTTCGCGCTGTTCATTCTCTACAACGAACTGGGCACGCTGAACTTCCGCGAAATGGTGGAACTGGCGCCAGCGCACTTCGAAGCAGGCAACAACATGCTGTGGTGGGCAACGCTGATGCTGCTGGGTGGTGCTGTGGGTAAATCCGCACAGCTGCCGTTGCAGACATGGCTTGCCGACGCGATGGCGGGTCCAACCCCTGTCTCCGCGCTGATCCACGCCGCGACCATGGTCACCGCCGGTGTCTACCTGATTGCGCGTACCCATGGCCTGTTCCTGATGACCCCGGAAATTCTGCATCTGGTGGGTATCGTCGGTGCGGTTACGCTGGTGCTGGCAGGCTTTGCCGCACTGGTGCAGACCGACATCAAACGCGTTCTCGCGTACTCCACCATGAGCCAGATTGGTTACATGTTCCTGGCGCTGGGCGTTCAGGCGTGGGACGCAGCCATTTTCCACCTGATGACGCACGCGTTCTTTAAAGCGCTGCTGTTCCTCTCATCCGGTTCGGTGATCCTGGCCTGCCACCACGAGCAGAATATCTTCAAAATGGGCGGACTGCGTAAGTCCATCCCGCTCGTCTATGTCTGCTTCCTGGTAGGCGGCGCGGCGCTGGCGGCACTGCCGCTGATTACCGCAGGCTTCTTCAGTAAGGATGAAATCCTGGCGGGCGCCATGGCGAATGGTCATATCAATCTGATGGTTGCGGGTCTGGTCGGTGCGTTTATGACCTCCCTGTACACCTTCCGTATGATTTTCATCGTCTTCCACGGTAAAGAACAAATTCACGCTCACGCAGGGAAGGGGATTACCCACCACCTGCCGCTGATTGTGCTGCTGGTACTCTCCACCTTCGTTGGCGCGATGATTGTGCCACCGTTGCAGGGCGTACTGCCGGCAACAACCGAGCTTGAGCACGGTCGCGTTCTGACGCTTGAAATCACCTCGGGCGTTGTGGCTATCGCGGGCATCCTGATTGCCGCATGGCTGTGGCTGGGCAAACGCACGCTGGTGACTGCCGTTGCCAACAGCGCGCCGGGCCGTCTGCTGGGCACCTGGTGGTACAACGCATGGGGCTTCGACTGGCTGTACGACATGATCTTCGTGAAGCCGTTCCTGGGCATTGCGTGGCTGTTGAAGCGCGATCCGCTGAACAGCCTGATGAATATCCCGGCGATCCTCTCTCGCTTTGCAGGTAAAGGCCTGCTGTACAGCGAGAACGGCTATCTGCGCTGGTATGTGGCATCCATGAGCATCGGTGCGGTTGTCGTGCTGGCGCTGCTGATGGTGTTGCGATAGTGGTTTTTGCCCGGTGGCGCTGCGCTTACCGGGCCTACGAGACCGTAGGTCGGGTAAGCGTGAGCGTCACCCGACACCACAAACCGCACTAACACGTGAATTTTGTCGAATTCGTTGAAAATCGGTCCCTGAGGGACTTTAACAAGGAATAAAAATCGCCATGTTATTACCCTGGCTAATATTAATTCCCTTCATCGGCGGCTTCCTGTGCTGGCAGACTGAACGCTTTGGCGTGAAGATGCCGCGCTGGATCGCGCTGATCACCATGGGATTGACGCTCGCGCTTGGCCTGCAACTGTGGTTGCAGGGTGGCTACTCATTGACCCAGTCTGCGGGCCTTCCGCAGTGGCAGTCTGAGTTCATTCTGCCGTGGATCCCACGTTTCGGTATCACGATCCACCTTGCGATTGACGGTCTGTCGCTGCTGATGGTCGTGCTGACCGGTCTGCTCGGCGTTCTGGCGGTACTCTGCTCCTGGCGAGAAATCGAAAAATACCAGGGCTTCTTCCACCTGAACCTGATGTGGATCCTGGGCGGCGTTATCGGCGTGTTCCTGGCCATCGACATGTTCCTGTTCTTCTTCTTCTGGGAGATGATGCTGGTGCCGATGTACTTCCTGATCGCGCTGTGGGGCCACAAGGCATCCGACGGTAAAACGCGTATCACGGCGGCCACCAAGTTCTTCATCTACACCCAGGCGAGTGGTCTGGTGATGTTGATTGCCATCCTGGCGCTGGTGTTTGTGCATTACAACGCCACCGGCGTCTGGACCTTCAACTATGAAGATCTGCTGAAGACCCCGATGTCCCACGGCGTGGAATACCTGCTGATGCTCGGCTTCTTCATCGCCTTCGCGGTGAAAATGCCGGTGGTTCCGCTGCACGGCTGGCTGCCGGACGCCCACTCTCAGGCGCCAACGGCGGGTTCCGTTGACCTGGCGGGTATCTTGCTGAAAACGGCGGCCTACGGTCTGCTGCGTTTCTCCCTGCCGCTGTTCCCGAACGCCTCCGCAGAGTTTGCGCCGATTGCCATGTGGCTTGGCGTGATCGGTATCTTCTACGGTGCATGGATGGCCTTCACGCAGTACGACATCAAACGTCTGATTGCTTACACCTCCGTTTCCCACATGGGCTTCGTACTGATTGCCATCTACACCGGTAGCCAGCTGGCGTACCAGGGCGCGGTGATCCAGATGATTGCGCACGGTCTGTCCGCTGCCGGTCTCTTCATCCTGTGTGGTCAGCTGTACGAACGTCTGCATACCCGCGACATGCGTATGATGGGCGGCCTGTGGGGCAAAATGAAATGGCTGCCTGCACTCTCCATGTTCTTCGCGGTTGCCACCCTGGGTATGCCAGGTACCGGTAACTTCGTTGGCGAATTTATGATTCTGTTCGGCAGCTTCAAAGTGGTTCCGATGATTACCGTCATCTCCACCTTTGGTCTGGTGTTCGCCTCCGTGTACTCGCTGGCGATGCTGCACCGCGCCTACTTCGGTAAAGCGAAGAGCGAAATTGCTGCTAAAGAACTGCCGGGGATGTCGCTGCGTGAGCTGTCCATCATCCTGCTGCTGGTCGTACTGCTGGTGCTGCTGGGCTTCTATCCGCAGCCGATTCTGGATACCTCGCACTCCGCGATGGGTAACATCCAGCAGTGGTTTGTTAATTCTGCTTCTACTACAAGGCCGTAATTCGCCATGACAATAACTCCACAACAACTGATCGCGCTGCTACCGCTGCTGATCGTCGGATTGACGGTGGTGGTTGTGATGCTCTCCATTGCGTGGCGACGCAATCACTTCCTGAATGCGACCCTGTCCGTTCTGGGTCTGAACGCTGCGTTAGTCTCCCTCTGGTTTGTTGGCCAGGCGGGCGCAATGGACGTCACGCCGCTGATGCGCGTTGACGGCTACGCCATGCTCTACACCGGTCTGGTGCTGCTGGCGAGCCTGGCAACCTGTACCTTTGCGTACCCGTGGCTCGAAGGGTACAACGACAACAAAGAAGAGTTTTACCTGCTGGTACTGATTGCCGCACTGGGCGGCATTCTGCTGGCGAACGCGAACCACATGGCCGCGCTGTTCCTCGGTATTGAGCTGATCTCACTGCCGCTGTTCGGCCTGATTGGTTACGCTTTCCGTCAGAAGCGCTCTCTGGAAGCGGCGATCAAGTACACCATCTTGTCCGCTGCTGCGTCGTCGTTCCTGCTGTTCGGTATCGCGCTGCTGTATGCACAGACGGGTAACCTCTCCTTCCTGGCGCTCGGTAAGAGCCTCGGCGACGGTATGATGCACGAGCCGCTGCTGCTGGCGGGTCTGGGCATGATGATTGTTGGCCTTGGCTTTAAACTCTCTCTGGTGCCGTTCCACCTGTGGACGCCAGACGTTTATCAGGGTGCGCCAGCGCCGGTCTCTACCTTCCTGGCGACGGCGAGTAAAATCGCTATCTTTGGCGTGGTCATGCGTCTGTTCCTGTACGCCCCGGTGGGTGACAGCGAAGCGGTTCGCGTGGTGCTGGGCATTATCGCGTTCGTTTCCATCATCTTCGGTAACCTGATGGCGCTGAGCCAGACCAACATTAAGCGTCTGCTGGGCTACTCCTCAATCTCCCATCTGGGCTACCTGCTGGTGGCGCTGATTGCGCTGCAAAGCGGTGAGATGTCGATGGAAACCGTGGGTGTGTATCTGGCCGGTTACCTGTTCAGCAGCCTCGGCGCGTTCGGCGTGGTGAGCCTGATGTCCAGCCCGTACCGTGGGCCGGATGCAGATTCCCTGTTCTCCTACCGTGGTCTGTTCTGGCACCGTCCGATTCTGTCTGCGGTAATGACCGTGATGATGCTCTCTCTGGCGGGTATCCCGATGACGCTGGGCTTTATCGGTAAGTTCTACGTGCTGGCCGTCGGTGTGCAGGCGGGTCTGTGGTGGCTGACTGCCGGTGTCGTTATCGGCTCCGCGATTGGTCTTTACTACTACCTGCGTGTGGCTGTGAGCCTGTACCTGAGCGCGCCTCAGCAGCTCAACCGTGATGCGCCGTCCAACTGGCAGTACAGCGCCGGGGGGATCGTGGTGCTGATCTCCGCGCTTCTGGTGCTGATCTTCGGTATCTATCCGCAGCCGCTGATTGAGATTGTGCAGCGCGCGATGCCGCTGATGTAAAAGCAAAAAACCCGCCTCGGCGGGTTTTTTATTGCCCAACGGCGCTACGCTTGCAGGGCCTACAGGTCTTGTAGGTCGGGTAAGCGAAGCGCCACCCGACTAAGCTAACTGCTTCCTGCTTATAAGCGGCCCGTCAATCTTCTTCATCGAGCGGTCCAGCACCTCTTCAATCACCGACGACAGCTCATTCAGCTCAAACTTCGCCACATAGCCGTCAGCCTTCACTTTGCGTATATGATCTTCGTTCGCGTTGCCGGAAAGAGACGAGTGGATCACCACCGGAATATCTTTCAGTACCGGGTCAGTTTTGATTTTGCGCGTCAGCGTAAAGCCGTCCATCTCCGGCATTTCGAGGTCGGTTAATACCAGGGCAATCTTATCGGTAACGGGGACGCCCTCAGCCTGAGCCTGCGCGGCCAGCTGAGTGATTTTCTCCCATGCGTCTTTGCCGGTGATATGCAGCTGAGCCGGGATCTCCATTGCCTGCAATCCCTTCTCCAGCATTGAGCGCGCTACTTTCGAGTCTTCAGCAACAATCGCGACAGAGCCAGGCTTGATGTTGAATTTGGTGGTTTCCAGATGGGTGGCGTGCAGATCGTGGTTCGCCGGGGTGATGTCATACAGGATCTGCTCCACGTCGAGCACCATTGCCAGATCGTTGGTATCGGTCTTTTCGTCCAGACAGGCAATGCTGGTGATGTAGCGACCGCTGACGGCGGTTTCCGCGGCGTGCACCTGCTTCCAGTCGAGACGCATGATATTCTCCACCGATTCCACGGCAAACGCCTGCACGCTGCGGGCATATTCGGTGATCAGCAAAATGTTTAGCCCGGTGGCTGGCTTGCAGCCAGCGACGGCGGCCAGATCGATCACCGGGATCACCTGGTCGCGAATATTTACCATCCCCATCAGCGGAGACTTCATTCCCGCTGGTTTGGTGAAGGTCGGCATCGGCACAATTTCGCGCAGTTTGAACACGTTGATGCCGAACAGCTCGGATTTATTTTCGTTCAGAGAGGTGCCAAGACGGAACAGCAACAGTTCAAAACGGTTGGACTGGGTCAGGTTTGCCCTGTCATCAATATCTTTCTGGAAATTATCCATTCTACCCTCAAGAGAAATGCTTGCCTTTTAATCGTTATCGGCACCCTGAGGGAAAAATGAAGGACTAAACGCTGACCTGAGCAAAATCTTCCGCCAGCTCGCATGCCGGGAACACCTCCCGACACTCTGCCAGCAGGCTTTCACAGCCGCGGACGTCATAGCGTGAGCTGACGTGAGTGACAATCAGTTTCCGGACGCCAGCCTCGCGCGCCAGCTGCGCGGCCTGACGCGTTGAGCTGTGCCCCCGGCTATTGGCTTTTTCTTCCATCGCCGCTTCCAGCGTTGCCTCATGCACCATCACATCCACACCCCCGGCAAGCCGGAGCGCCGAAGGGCAGGGGGCGGTATCCCCAAAAATAGCCAGTTTTTTGCCCGGCTGCGGCGGCGCAAGGTAATCCTGACCGTTGATGACGCGCCCGTCTTCCAGCGTGACGGTCTCGCCGTGCTTCAGACGCTGGAACAGCGGGCCAGGTTTCACCCCATCGGCCTGCAACGCGGCGGCGTTCAGCGCCCCGGGCTTGTCATGCTCCTCAACGCGATAACCGTAGCATTCCACCGGATGGTTAAGCGGGTAAGCGCGCACCTGGTAATCTCCGTCGTCGAACACCAGACCTTCGCCGATCTCAACCACCTCCAGCGGATAGTCGGTCCACGAGCCGCTCAGGCGCAGCGTGGTCTCAACGAATGCCTGAATACCCGCAGGGCCATAAATGGTCAGCGGGTTAGCGTTACCGGCCATCGAACGGCTACACAGCAGGCCCGGCAGGCCAAACAGATGGTCGCCGTGCAGATGGGTGATAAATATTTTATCCACTTTCCCCGGGTGGTATGAGGTATGCAGCAACTGATGCTGCGTACCTTCGCCGCAGTCAAACAGCCACAGCCCGCCGCGGGTAGGATGCTTAAGATCCAGCAGAATCGCCGTCACGTTGCGTGAGCGGGTTGGCACGCCCGCGGACGTACCCAGAAAAATCAGTTCCATAACGCAATCAGCCCTTTGCCGAATGGGAAGGGGTTTAGTATAACGTGATGAACCCCAGGAAGGAGAAACACATGATCCAGTGGCAAGATCTACACCACAGCGAACTGACTATTCAGTCACTCTACGCCCTGCTCAAACTGCGCTGCGAAGTTTTTGTGGTTGAACAAACCTGCCCGTATCAGGATATCGACGGCGATGACCTGGTCGGCGAGAACCGGCACATCCTCGGCTGGCGCGATAACGAGCTGGTGGCGTATGCGAGGATTCTGAAAAGCGAAGAGGATTTTGACCCTGTCGTCATTGGCCGCGTCATTATCAGCGGAAGCGCGCGCGGTGAAAAGCTGGGCTATCAGCTGATGGAAAAAACGCTGGACGCATGCCTGAAACGGTGGCCAGACAAGGCGTTATACCTGGGCGCGCAGGCGCATTTGCAATCATTCTATGGCCATTTTGGTTTTACCCCGGTCACGGACATTTACGATGAAGATGGCATCCCACACATCGTTATGGCGCGCGAAGCGAAACAGGCGCAATAGCGAGACGTTGTCTATAGTTATCGGACTGGTGTACTAACATGGAGAAAAATATGTCATTTCAATCCTGGGATACCCGAGCAGACGACGATTTAACGCTGTTAAGCGAAACGCTGGAAGAAGTACTGCGCTCTTCAGGCGATCCTGCCGATCAGAAGTACATTGAGCTCAAAGCCCGCGCCGAGCAGGCGCTGCATGACGTGAAAAACCGCGTCAGCAACGCATCCGACAATTACTACTACCGCGCCAAACAGGCGGTTTATCGTGCCGACGATTATGTGCACGAAAAGCCGTGGCAGGGCATTGGGGTCGGTGCGGCCGTAGGGCTGGTGCTGGGCCTGCTGTTAGCCCGTCGTTAAGCCGGTAAACCCCTCCCTACACGTGGGTACTGCTATTTATCAGCAGTACCCCGTATAATGTAAGGTTTTAACAGGGAGAGGTTCGCGTGCATTCGATTTCCATCGCGCTGGAACGCCTGCGCACTCAGCTTGCGCAAGCGTTACCCGCTACACCCGGTTTACGCCATTTCGATGTCTCTTTCCCGTTAAACGACGCCTTCGATCCGCTGGCCTGGCTGGGTGTGCAGCGATGCTATCCCCAGTTTTACTGGCAACAGCGGAGCGGTGATGAAGAACTTGCCGCGCTCGGAAGCCTCGCCCATTTTGACTCTCTGGCCTCGGCCTCCCGGTTTTTGCACACCCATGACGTAGCCAATGATACCCGTATCTGCGGCCTGAACGCCTTCAACCCGGCACAGGGAAAGCTGTTTTTACCGCGCCTTCTCTGGCGACGGTCTGGCGGGGTCGCCACGCTGCGCCTGCAACTGTGGAGCGAAACGTCGCTGTGTGACGATGCCGGTGACGCACTGAAGTTTATTGATAACCTGCGCGACGCCGCGCCGATCCGCCCGTTGTCCGTGCAGATTGTGCAGGAAACCCATCATCCGGAAAAACCGGAATGGCTGGCGTTGATTCGTCAGGCGACGGATACCCTTGCTCGCGGCGATTTTGAGAAAGTGGTGCTCGCACGTGCTACAGACGTGCAGTGCCAGCAGCCCGTGAACGCCATCGCGCTAATGGCCGCCAGCCGCGCGCTGAACCTCAACTGCTATCATTTTTGTATGGTCTTTGACGCCTGCAACGCGTTCCTCGGCTCGACGCCCGAGCGACTTTGGCGGCGACGCGGCATGCTGCTGCGCACTGAAGCGCTGGCAGGCACCGTCGCCAGCCATTCTGACGATAAGCAGGCCCAGCGTCTGGGCGACTGGCTGATGAACGACGACAAAAATCAGCGGGAAAATATGCTGGTGGTGGAAGATATCTGCCAGCGTCTTCAGCACCATACCCGGACGCTGGAGATCCTCCCAGCGCAGGTGCTGCGTCTGCGCAAGGTGCAGCATTTACGCCGCTGTATCTGGACCGAACTCAAACAATCTGATGACGAGCAGTGTCTGCATATTCTGCAACCGACGGCGGCGGTGGCCGGGCTGCCGCGTCAGGCAGCGCGAGAATTTATTGCGAAAGTGGAGCCGTTTGACCGGGAGTGGTACGCCGGATCGGCGGGCTATTTATCGCGCGATCAAAGCGAGTTCTGCGTGGCATTACGCTCCGCCCGCGTTCATGACGCCGCGCTGCGTCTTTATGCGGGGGCGGGCATCGTCAGCGGCTCCGATCCAGAGCAGGAGTGGCAGGAGATCGAAAATAAGGCCGCCGGGCTGCGTTCCCTCCTCCTGAGGGATTAATACTGATTCGTGCAATCCCGATTCATATCAAAATTCTGACTTTTTCTATTATTTATACTGTGTCGCATTCTTGATACTGGACAATCTCATGTCAGTAAGTTCTTTTAACCGACGCTGGGCGACGGTGATCCTTGAAGCCCTGACCCGCCATGGTGTCAGGCATGTGTGTATTGCTCCGGGCTCTCGCTCCACGCCGCTCACCCTTGCTGCGGCGGAAAACAGGGTTTTTATTCATCACACCCATTTTGACGAGCGTGGTCTCGGCCACCTGGCGCTCGGGCTGGCGAAAGTCAGCAACGCGCCCGTGGCGGTGATAGTGACTTCCGGCACGGCGGTGGCAAACCTCTATCCGGCGCTGATTGAAGCGGGGTTAACCGGCGAAAAGCTGATTTTACTCACCGCCGATCGTCCTCCGGAACTTATTGACTGCGGCGCGAACCAGGCGATTCGTCAGCCTGGCATTTTTGCCTCGCATCCTTCACAGACGGTCTCGTTGCCGCGCCCCACCCAGGATATTCCCGCCAGCTGGCTGGTCTCAACTCTCGACCACGCCATGAACGCACTGCGCAGCGGCGGGCTGCACATTAACTGCCCGTTTGCCGAACCGCTGTACGGCGAAATGAACGAGACCGGCCTAGCCTGGCAACAGCAGCTGGGAGAATGGTGGGAGAGCGAAAAGCCCTGGCTGCGTGAGCAGACGCATCTGGAAAGCGCTAAGCAGCGCGACTGGTTCTTCTGGCGCCAGAAGCGCGGGGTGGTGATTGCCGGGCGGATGAGTGCGGCGGAAGGCAAGCTGGCGGCGGAGTGGGCACAAACGCTTGGCTGGCCGCTGATTGGTGACGTGCTTTCCCAGACGGGCCAGCCGCTGCCCTGCGCTGACCTCTGGCTGGGGAACGCGAAAGCGGTCACCGAGCTGGCGCAGGCGCAAATTGTCGTCCAGCTGGGCTCGAGCCTGACGGGCAAGCGACTGCTCCAGTGGCAGGCCACCTGTACGCCAGAAGAGTACTGGCTGGTGGATCCGCTCGAAGGACGCCTTGACCCGGCGCACCATCGCGGTCGCCGCCTGGTGAGCGATATTGACAGCTGGCTGGAATTGCATCCGGCGGAAAAACGCAAACCCTGGGCGGTGGAGATCCCGGCGCTGTCGCGTCAGGCGTGGGAACTCACCAAAGCGCAGTGCGAGGAGTTCAGTGAAGCCGGGCTGGCGCACCGTATCCGCAAATATCTTCCCGAGCAGGGGCAACTTTTTGTCGGTAACAGCCTGGTGGTGCGCCTGATTGACGCCTTTTCGCAGCTGCCCGCGGGTTATCCGGTATACAGCAACCGGGGCGCGAGCGGCATTGACGGGCTGATCTCCACCGCCGCTGGCGTACAGCGGGCCAGCGCAAAATCCACGCTGGCGATTGTGGGGGATCTCTCAGCCCTCTACGATCTCAACGCACTGGCGCTCCTGCGTCAGGCGTCGGCTCCGTTCGTGCTGATTGTTGTTAACAATAACGGCGGACAGATTTTCTCCCTGCTGCCGACGCCGCAAAGCGAACGTGAGCGCTTCTATCTGATGCCGCAAAACGTGCAGTTCGAACACGCCGCCGCCATGTTCAGCCTGAAGTACCATCGCCCGGAAAACTGGGACGCGCTGGAGACGGCGCTGAACACCGCCTGGCGGCAGCCTGGCGCGACGCTGATTGAGCTGGTGGTAAACGATTCTGACGGCGCGCAGAAGTTGCAACATCTGCTGGCGCAGGTGAGTCACCTGTGATCCTCGCTGGCGTCACTCAGCCCGGAAAATCAGGCTACCCCTGGCTGGTTTTCTTGCACGGTTTTTCCGGTGACTGTCGTGAGTGGCAGACCGTTGGGGCGTCGCTGCATGACTACCCCAGACTCTACCTTGACCTGCCCGGGCACGGTGGTTCAGCGGATACGGGCGTGACGGGGTTTGCAGAGGTAAGTGAATTGCTCACGTATACCTTAATTAGTTACAACATACTAAATTACTGGCTGGTAGGGTACTCTCTCGGTGGCCGCATTGCGATGTTCCATGCCTGCCAGCATCCTGCGGGGTTAGACGGGGTGATTGTGGAAGGTGGACACCCTGGGCTGCAAGACGTCGAGGCGCGCCAGGCGCGGCTGACCTCGGACCGCCGCTGGGCGTCACGTTTTCGCAGTGAGCCGCTTGAAGCCGTCTTTGCCGACTGGTATCAACAGCCGGTCTTTACCTCCCTTACGAATGAACAGCGCAACGCGCTGATCGCGCTGCGTAGCCGGAACAACGGCCCGAGGCTGGCTGAGATGCTGGAAGCCACCTCGCTTGCCGTTCAGCCTGATTTACGTCCCGCGCTCACCGCGCGTGATTTTTCTTTCGACTATCTCTATGGCGAACGTGACGGGAAGTTTGCAGCCATCGCTGCTGAACTTAACGCCATGCGTCATGCTATCCCTCATGCCGGACACAACGCCCACCGGGACAACCCGGAAGCGGTTGCCGCGAGTCTGGCTCAGATACTGCGTTATCGAACAAAGGACACGCTATGATCTATCCTGATGAAAACATGCTTTACGCGCCGGTTGAATGGCAGGACTGCTCCGAAGGCTACACCGACATTCGCTACCACAAATCTACCGATGGTATCGCCAAAATCACCATCAATCGTCCACAGGTACGCAACGCGTTTCGTCCGCTGACCGTAAAAGAGATGATCCAGGCGCTGGCGGATGCACGCTACGACGACAACATCGGCGTCATCGTCCTCACCGGGGAAGGGGAGAAAGCCTTCTGCTCGGGCGGCGATCAGAAAGTCCGCGGCGACTACGGCGGATACCAGGATGATGCCGGCACGCACCACCTGAACGTGCTGGATTTCCAGCGCCAGATCCGGACCTGTCCAAAACCGGTGGTTGCGATGGTGGCAGGTTATTCCATCGGCGGCGGTCATGTGCTGCACATGATGTGTGACCTGACTATTGCGGCGGAAAATGCCATTTTCGGTCAGACTGGCCCGAAAGTTGGCTCCTTCGACGGCGGCTGGGGGGCATCCTACATGGCGCGCATCGTCGGCCAGAAAAAAGCCCGCGAAATCTGGTTCCTGTGCCGTCAGTACAACGCCCAGGAAGCGCTGGACATGGGGTTGGTTAACACCGTGGTGCCGATCGCCGATCTGGAAAAAGAGACCGTGCGCTGGTGTCGCGAAATGCTGCAAAACAGCCCAATGGCGCTGCGCTGCCTGAAAGCGGCCCTCAACGCCGACTGTGACGGTCAGGCGGGACTTCAGGAGCTGGCGGGTAACGCCACCATGCTGTTCTATATGACCGAAGAGGGTCAGGAAGGGCGCAACGCGTTCAACGAAAAACGCCAGCCAGACTTCAGCAAATACAAACGGAACCCGTAATGCGTCGCGCGCAGGTTTACCGCTGGCAGATACCGATGGACGCGGGCGTGGTACTGCGTGAAAGGCGGTTAAAAACCCGTGATGGCTTTTTCGTGCATCTCCGGCAGGGCGAGCGGGAAGGGTGGGGCGAAATCGCCCCGCTTCCGGGCTTTAGCCTGGAAACGCTGGATGAGGCGCAGGCGGCGCTGATGGCCTGGACGCACGAATGGCGTGAGGGGGCAGATCCGTCGCTGCCGGACGTTCCTTCTGTCGCGTTCGGCATCAGCTGCGCGCTGGCAGAGCTGGACGGCCGTTTGCCGGATGCGGCGAATTATCGCGCCGCGCCACTCTGTTCCGGCGATCCGGATGAACTTTTCGCGCTGCTCTCAGGGATGCCTGGCGAGAAGGTGGCGAAAATTAAGGTCGGCCTGTACGAAGCGGTGCGCGACGGAATGGTGGTTAACCTGTTACTGGAAGCCATTCCCGATCTGCACCTGCGCCTGGACGCCAACCGCGCCTGGACGCCGCTCAGGGCGCAGCAGTTTGCGAAGTACGTCAACCCGGCGTACCGCAACCGCATCGCGTTTCTCGAAGAGCCGTGCAAAACGCGCGACGACTCTCGCGCCTTCGCCCGGGAAACCGGCATTGCCATTGCCTGGGATGAGAGCCTGCGCGAAGCCGGTTTTACGTTTGCCGCCGAGCCGGGCGTCGGTGCCGTGGTCATTAAGCCAACGCTGACCGGCAGCCTCGACAAGGTGCGCGAGCAGGTTGCGGCGGCCCATGCCGCAGGGCTGACGGCGGTGATCAGTTCATCCATCGAATCCAGCCTCGGGCTGACGCAACTGGCGCGCATCGCTGCATGGTTAACGCCGGACACCGTTCCCGGTCTTGATACGCTAAACCTGATGCAGGCCCAGCTGATTCGCCAGTGGCCGGACAGCACCTTGCCGTGCCTCGATGTCGGGACGCTGGAGCCGCTGCAATGACTTTTACCGACTGGCCGTGGCGGCACTGGCGCTCCAGGAGTGCTGATACACTCGCGCTGCGTTTAGACGATATAACGCTCAACTGGTCACAGCTGGGCGAGCGTATCGATCGTCTGGCAGCCGGTTTTCAGTCTCAGGGTGTCAGGGACGGTGACGGCGTCATGCTGCTCGCCCACAACCATCCGCAGACCCTGCTGGCCTGGCTGGCGTTGCTTCAGTGCGGCGCCCGCATTTTGCCGGTGAACCCTCAGCTTCCCCGTCCGCTGCTGGACGTCCTCCTGCCGCAGATGACCCTGCGCTTTGCGCTGGTGCTTAACGGTGAGTATGACGGTCTGCCCGCGCTGGCATTAAGAGAGGGTGAGGGGCAGGGCGGCGTGACGTGGCAGGCAGAACGGCTGGCCTCGATGACGCTCACCTCCGGCTCCACCGGCTTGCCAAAAGCGGCGGTGCACACCTGTGCCGCCCACCTTGCCAGCGCAAAAGGCGTGTTGTCGCTGATGCCTTATGGCGGTGATGACGACTGGCTGCTGTCCTTGCCGCTGTTTCACGTCTCCGGTCAGGGGATTTTGTGGCGCTGGTTGCAGGGCGGAGGCCGTCTCACCGTGCGTGAAAAACAGCCGCTGGAGCAGGCCCTGCAGGGCTGTACCCACGCCTCGCTGGTGCCGACGCAGCTGTGGCGGCTGCTCAATTCACACCATCCCGTTGCGCTGAAAGCCGTGCTGCTCGGCGGGGCGGAAATCCCCGTTGAGCTGACCGAACAGGCGCGCAAGCAGGGGATCCGCACGTTCTGCGGCTACGGTCTGACCGAGTTCGCCTCCACCGTCTGCGCCAAAGAGGCCGACGGCGCGCCGGACGTGGGCAGCGCGCTGCCGGGCAGAGACCTTCAGGTGGTGAACGGTGAAGTCTGGATCCGGGCGGAAAGCATGGCGGCGGGCTACTGGCGAGACGGCGCCTTACTGCCGCTTGTCAACGAGCAGGGCTGGTTCGCCACCCGCGATCGCGGCGAGTGGCATGACGGACGCCTGACCATTCTGGGCCGAATGGACAATCTCTTTTTCAGCGGCGGAGAAGGGATCCAGCCGGAAGCGCTGGAGCGCGTTATCGTCTCACATCCGCAGGTTAGCCAGGTGTTTATCGTC
This sequence comes from Enterobacter sp. DSM 30060, assembly GCF_013375955.1. NCBI lineage: Bacteria > Pseudomonadati > Pseudomonadota > Gammaproteobacteria > Enterobacterales > Enterobacteriaceae > Enterobacter > Enterobacter sp. DSM 30060. Next base: position 181,170 of record NZ_CP056118.1, on the reverse strand, counting down.
CCGCTGGATGACGCCGAATACGGGCAACGCCCGGTGGCGGTAGTGGAATGTGAGCCGGGCACGGATATCACGCTGTTGCCGGAGTGGGTTCAGGGCAGGCTGGCGCGCTTTGAGCAGCCGGTACACTGGCTGGCGCTGCCGTCAGAACTGAAAAATGGCGGGATAAAGATCTCCCGCCAGTCGTTAAGGCAGTGGGTCAATGCCCTGTTGAGGGGCTAATCAGCCGATATCCGGCTGCGGTTTCTGCTGGCGTCGACGCATCCAGCGCAGCACCGGCGGCACGACAATCACCATGATCGCCATCGCCAGCAGGATCTTCGTCACGCTGCTCTCCCACAGGATCGCCATGTTGCCATTGCTGATGGAGAGGGCGCGGCGCAGGTTCTGCTCCAGCATTTCGCCCAGCACAAACCCTAAAATCAGCGGCGACATCGGGAAGTGCATCTTGCGCAGAATGTAGCCCAGCACGCCGAGCAGCACCATTAACACCAGGTCGAAGGTGGTGCTGTGCACCGCGTATACCCCAACCGCAGAGACGGCGGCGATGGCCGGGACCAGGAACCACAGGGGAATGGTCAGCATACGGGTGAATAGCCCGATCAGCGGGATGTTCATCACCAGCAGCATCACGTTGGCGATCAGCAGGGCGGCAATCAAACCCCAGACGATATCGGGCTGCTCGGTAAACATCGCCGGACCGGGAGTGATGTTATAGAGCGTCAGCGCGCCCATCATCACCGCCGTGGTGCCGGAGCCCGGCACGCCGAGGGTCAGCATCGGGATAAACGAGCCGCAGGCCGAGGCGTTATTCGCCGCCTCCGGTGCCGCCACGCCGCGGATATCGCCTTTGCCGAAGCTGTCGCTGTTACCGCTCAGCTTTTTCTCGGTCATGTAGGTGATGGCGCTGGCGATAGTCGCCCCCGCGCCTGGCAGAATGCCGACGAAGAAACCGATCACCGCCGAACGCAGGGTGGCACCCACACACTGCGCCCCCTCTTTGGCATTAAAGAGCATACGTCCGGTTTTACGCACCAGCGTCTGCCCGCTGCTGGTATGTTCCAGCATCAGTAAGATTTCTGAGACAGAGAACAGACCAATCACCACGACGATAAACTGCACGCCGTCGGAGAGATGAACGCTGTCGAAGGTAAAGCGATAAACCCCGGTGTTGGCATCCACGCCGACGGTGGCCAGACTGAGGCCAATCAACGCAGACAAAAACGACTTCAGCGGATTCTGCGCCATCATGCTGCCGAGACAGGCGATGGCGAATACCATCAGGGCAAAATACTCGGCCGGACCAAATGCCAGCGACCACTGGGCCAGCGCCGGGGCGAAGAGGATGATGCCGCCAATGGCGATCAGGGAGCCAAAGAACGAGCTGACGGCGGAAATAGAGAGCGCCACGCCGCCGCGTCCCTGCTGTGCCATCGGATAGCCATCCAGCGCGGTCATAATGGCGGCGGCATCGCCAGGAACGTTAAGCAGTATCGAGGAAATACGCCCCCCGTATTCGCAGCCGATATAAACCGTCGCCAGCAGGATCAACGCCGATTCCGCAGGCAGGTGCAGCGCAAAGGCCAGCGGCAGTAAAATCGCCACGCCGTTGATAGGCCCAAGGCCCGGCAGCAGGCCAACGATCGTCCCGACGAAACAGCCGATCAGGGCGATCACCAGGTTTTCCGGGGTCATCGCTACCGCGAACCCCTGAGAGAGATAGATCCAGGTATCCATAGCGTGCTCCGTTAGTTAAACCATGCGCCGAGCGGCAGGGTCACGTCCAGCAGGCGGTCGAAGGCGTACCAGAGTAAAATGCCCAGTACGACCCCGGAGATCCCCGCCGCAGGCAGCGAGGCGTTAAACAGTATGCCAATCACCATCGTCAGCAGGGCGGTGGCGATCGGGAAGCCGAGCCACTCAAAGCCCCACGCGTACATCAGCAGAACAATCACCATTACCAGCAGACGTTGCAGCGTGCGGCGTGGCGGCCACTCCACGGTGTCCGGATGGCGCAGCAGCAGGGCCACCGAACAGAGCAGCATCAGGCCAACAATGCCGACGGGAAAGGGGCGTGGCCCCACGGGTTCATAGCTGTATTCGCTGTGGATCTGCCAGGCGACGAACAGGCCGCCAATGCAGAGCAGCAGCCATATCCCGGCAAAAATGCGATCGCTCATAGCGCCTCCGGTTATTTCGCAAGACCAAAGGCTTTCGCCTGTTCGCGATAGTCATTCACCTGTTTTTTCACGTACTCGTCCAGCTGCTTGCCGTTCAGGTTGAACTCAAACAGCCCGCGCAGATCGCGCTGTTTTTTGAACTCCTCGGTTTGCTGAAGTTTTGCGAAGGTATCCACCCACCACTGGTACTCGGCGTCGGTCACTTTTGGCCCGACGAAGAAGCCACGGATGATCGGCCAGACCAGGTTATAACCCTGCTCTTTGGCGGTTGGGACGTCTGCCAGCTGGCCCGGCAGACGGTTTTCCGAGAAGACCGCCAGCACGCGGATCTTATCCCCGCTCAGGTAGGGCACCATTTCGCTGAGATCGCCCGATACTGCCTGCACGTGATTGCCCATCAGCGCCGTCACCGGCTCACCGCCGCCTTCAAAGGCCACGTAACGCATTTTGTGCGGATCTACTTTGGCCTGCTGCGCCAGCAGCGCGGCTTTCATCCAGTCCTGGCTGCCGATAGAGGCGCCTGCGCCAATCACCACGCTGTTCGGATCTTTTTCCATGGCGGTCAGCAGATCTTTCAGGGATTTCCACGGGGAGTCGGCGCGAACGGCGATCATGCCGTAATCGGTGCCCACGGTGGCGAGCCAGCGCACGTCATTCACGTCATAACGACCAAATTTCCCCTGCGACAGGTTCAGCAGCGAGCCGCCGGAGAAGGCCACCACGGTGCCGGGTTCAGCAGGGCGCTGGGCGACGATGGCGTTATAGGCTACCGCGCCCACGCCGCCGGGCATGTAGGTGACGCGCATCGGTTTCTCAATGGCCTTCGTCTCCAGCAGGCTGACCTGAATCAGCTTACAGGTCAGGTCGAAGCCGCCGCCGGGTTTGGCCGGGGCGATACACTCGGTGCGGGACGGGGTGTCCTGCGCCTGGACGACAGAGGCACTCAACAGCAATGCGCTTGCAGCAAGGGTAGAAAGTAATTGTTTTTTCATCGTTTATCCTCACGCCGGAGAACCGGGAGTACGAGTACGGGTGTCTTTTTTCTGATTATGTGAACCACCGTGTAGCGGTTCCGTTGCGTGATTGTTAAAACAATAACCTTTCATTTCCCTTTCACTGCGACACCAACTTTACAGGATGTGATATGCGTCTCTTACTGGCGGAAGATAATCGTGAGCTGGCTCACTGGCTGGAGAAAGCGCTGGTACAAAACGGATTTGCCGTGGATTGCGTCAACGATGGACGGGCGGCCGATCACCTTTTACAGGGGGAAAACTATGCCGTCGCGATCCTTGATATCGGCATGCCCGGCTTCGACGGGCTGGAAGTGGTGCATCGTCTGAGAAAGCGCGGGCAGACGCTGCCGGTGCTGTTTCTCACCGCCCGCAGCAACGTGGCAGACAGGGTGAAAGGGCTGAATGCCGGGGCGGATGACTATCTGCCGAAGCCGTTCGAGCTGGAGGAGCTTGATGCCCGCCTGCGTGCGCTGCTGCGCCGCAGTGAAGGACGAACCCAGGAGCGCCAGCGGCTGGGAGAGCTGGAGTACGATGATGAAGGTTTTTTTCTGCTGCGCGATGAACCCCTTTCCCTCACGCCACGCGAACTCTCTTTGCTGAAGGTGCTGATGCACCGCCGGACCCGTCCCGTCTCCCGGCAACAGCTCTTCGACCAGGTGTTCAGCCTGAACGACGACGTCAGCCCCGAGAGTATCGATCTCTATATTCACCGCCTGCGTAAGAAGCTGACCGGCAGCGGCGTGCGGATCACCACCCTCCGGGGACTGGGCTACGTGCTGGAGTGCGGCGATGAAGTGGGTTAAGCCGCAGTCGCTTTACCTGCAACTTTTGCTTTTTCTGGGTTTGCCGCTGCTGCTGTTATGGGGGCTGTCAGCCTTTAACAGCTACGTTAGCGCGCTACAGGCGGCGACGCAGGCCTATGACCGTACGCTGTTATCCTCGGCGCGCACCGTGTCTGAGCGGCTGGTGGTGCACAAGGGCAAGCTGCTGGTGAACGTGCCCTGGGTCGTGCTCGACAGCTTTGAGCTGAACATGAACGATCGCCTCTACTACAAGGTGGTTGACCCTGACGGGCGGACGATCTCCGGCTATGACGATCTGCCAAATATGCCTCCCTCCACGTCGCGCACCACTCACTATCCGGCGCTGGCGTGGTTTTATCATACCGAGTATCGCGGGCAGGCGATCCGCGTGGCGAAGCTGCTCCAGCCGGTTAACGAAGATAATGTGTTCGGGATGGCGGAAATTTATGTCGCAGAAACGTTGCAGTCGCGGCGCTATCTGGCCACACAGCTGCTGTTTTCCTCACTCGTGTCGCAGGGGCTGCTGGTGCTGCTGACGCTGGTCCTGACCGCCTGGCTGCTGCGCCGCGTGCTGCGCCCAATGCGGCAACTCTCTTCGCTGATGGTGCGCCGTGAGCCCGGGCTGCTGGCCCCGCTGCCGGAGCTGCTGCCCTGGTCGGAAACGCGGCTGCTGATTGTGGCGTTTAACCGTTACATCGACCGGTTGCGCGGCGTACTTTCGCGGCAGGAGCGCTTCAATGCCGATGCCTCACACCAGCTCAAAACGCCGCTGGCGGTGCTAAAAACGCAGGTATCCGTTGCTCTGACGCGTAACGATCCGGCGCTGTGGCAGGAAAGCTTACGGGCAATGAACGTTACGCTGGATAACACCATCGTGCTGACGGAAAGGCTTTTACAGCTTTCGGCGGTGAAGCGGAAAGAGCAGGGGGAGCGACAGTTTGCCCCTGTCGATCTGGTACAGGTGGTGCAAAACTGCTGCTTTTCGCGGCTGGCGCAGGCGCGCAGCAAGGGTATCGATCTCGGTTATGACGGCGTACAGCAGCCGGTAATGATTGAGGGGGATGACGTTTTGCTGGGCGAACTCTGCGCTAACCTGCTGGAGAACGCGATCAAATACACGCCGGAGCAGGGCATCGTGACGGTGTACCTGCGCATGGATAACGATGCCGTTGAGCTGAGCGTGGAGGACAGCGGACCGGGTATTGCCGAAGACCAGATCTCCCAGGCCATGCTGCCGTTTCATCGGCTGGATAACGTGGGCGATGCCGCCGGGTCCGGCATTGGCCTGGCGCTGGCCAACGATATTGCCCGCCTGCACCGCAGCCATCTTCAGCTGATGCCCAGTGAAAATCTGGGCGGCTTGTGCGTAAAAATGCGTTTTTTATTGATGATATAAATACCGATATTATCAAATCGTTACAAACTAATTGCCCGATGTCCACTGAGCGCATTGATCCCACAGACAGTCAGGTTAAAATCTCGCGGTTTTTGGACATCTCTGAATATATTGTGCGGGATCACGACAATGAAAAAAGTGGCATTAATGGGCTTAGGCCTGATGTTTGTATCGGCAGCAGCCAACGCTATTTCCTTCAACGGCTCGGCGGGCGAAGATTATACCCACCTGGGCTTTGGTCTTGGCACGGATAGCGCAGGCCTGGCGATGACCGGCGGCTGGACGCATAACGACGACGATGGGGATGCGGCAAGCCTGGGGCTGGGCTTCAACGTACCTTTGGGTCCTTTCCTGGCGACAGTCGGCGGTAAAGGGATTTACACCAACCCGAACGACGGCGACGAAGGTTACGCGGCGGCAGTGGGCGGCGGTTTGCAGTGGAAAATCGGCGACAGCTTTGGCCTGTTCGGTGAGTACTACTACTCTCCGGATTCCCTCTCCAGCGGTATCGATAGCTATGAGGAAGCCAACGTGGGTGGACGCTGGACCATCATCCGTCCTGTCACCATCGAAGCGGGTTATCGTTATCTGAACCTGGCGGGTAAAGACGGCCACCGCGACAACGCGCTGGCAGATGGTCCCTACATCGGTGTGAGCGCAGGTTTCTAATCCTTTCGGCGCGGCGTTCAGTCGCGCCAGTTTCTCTCTTCCCCCGGTCTTCGATTGCGCTATAGTGTTTTGACCATTGAAATGGGAGAACACAATGATAAACGTGGAAATGTTATCCACTGGCGACGAAGTGCTGCATGGGCAAATCATTGATACCAATGCCGCCTGGCTTGCCGATCTCTTCTTTGAGCAAGGATTACCGTTAACGCGCCGCAACACCGTGGGTGACAATCTTGAGTCGCTGGTCAACGTTCTGCGCGAGCGCAGCGAACGCTGCGACGTGCTGATTGTGAACGGCGGGCTTGGGCCCACCAGCGACGATCTCAGCGCGCTGGCCGCCGCCACGGCCAGAGGTGAAGGCTTGGTCCTGCACGAGGCGTGGCTGGCACAGATGGAGCGATTTTTCTCCGAGCGTGGCCGCGTGATGGCCCCCAGCAACCGCAAGCAGGCTGAAATTCCCGCCAGCGCGGAACTGATTGATAACCCGGTCGGCACCGCCTGCGGGTTTGCCGTTCAGCTGAACCGCTGCCTGATGTTCTTCACCCCGGGCGTGCCGTCGGAATTTAAAGTGATGGTCGAGCAGCAGATCCTGCCGCGCCTGCGTGCGCGCTTCACGCTGCCTGAACCGCCGCTGTGCCTGCGTCTGACCACCTTTGGCCGCTCGGAAAGCGATCTGGCTCAGAGCCTCGATCACCTGCAACTGCCTCCCGGCGTGTCGATGGGCTATCGCTCCTCCATGCCGATTATTGAACTGAAGCTGACCGGACCGGCGTCAGAGAAAGCCGCTATGCTGGCGCTGTGGCCGGAAGTGCAGCGCGTCGCCGGGGAAAGCCTGATTTTCGAAGGAACGGAAGGGCTGCCGGCGCAGATCGCAGCGCATTTGCAGTCCCGCCAGCTGAGCGTGACGCTAAGCGAGCAGTTTACCGGTGGGCTTCTGGCGCTTCAGCTTACCCGGGCGGGTGCGCCGCTGCTGGCCAGTGAAGTGGTGCCGTTCCAGCAGGAGACGCTGGCGCAGACGGCGCGCTGGGCATCCGAGCGCAGAGTGAAGCATTTCGCCGGACTGGCGCTTTTTGTAGGCGGGCTGGATGAGGAGCATCTCAACTTCGCCCTGGCAACGCCGGAAGGGACCCACGCCCTGCGGGTGAAGATGAGTATTACCCGCCACAGCCTGGCCGTGCGTCAGGAGGTGTGCGCGATGATGGCGCTGAACATGCTGCGCCGCTGGCTGAACGGGAAAGAGGTCGCCAGCGAGCACGGCTGGATCAACGTCGTGGAATCGCTGTTCGTAGAGTGAGGATGTGCCGGGGCAGTGTCCCCGGCAACGGTTACGCCAGTGCGTTTGCCAGCAAGGTAATGGGATGTTCACAGCGTTTGCTGGTGGACATCTCGATCTGCCACTTGCAGGTTTCACAATCCGTCACCACGATATCTGCGCCGCTCTCTTCAATCTGCCGGAACAGCGGCGCGCCAATGGCCTGTGACGTTGGGTAGTTTTCACGCTTGAATCCGTAGGTGCCAGCGATGCCGCAGCAGCGTGAGTCCAGCACCGTCAGCTCCAGCCCCGGGATCAGCCGCAGCACCTCCAGCGTATAGATCGACCAGCCCATCTTCTCCATATGACATGGCGTGTGATACACCACCTTCAGCGGCAATTTGCCCAGCGGTAACGTCTGCCCACTGTCAAGTTTGCGCCAGAGAAAACGGGTCGCCAGCTCAATGTGCTCGCGCAGGCCGGTGTTATCCACATCCAGCAGATGCGGATATTCATCGCGCAGCGTGAAGGTACAGGTTGACGACGTCGCCAGTACCGGGAGCCCGTTGTCGACGATCGCCTCGCGCAAAGAGGTGACGTTGCTTTTCGCCTGCCTGCGCGCTTTGTCGGTAAAACCGTTGGCAATCAGCGGAACGCCGCAGCACTTCTCTTTGCTCAGCAGCTGAACGCCCGTCCCCATGGCGTTCAGCACTTTCAGCAGGTCTTTTCCCAGCTGCGGATGGTTGTAGTTCACGTAGCAGCCGTGGAAGAAGGCAACCTGCTCAGCGAACTGCGCCTGTTCTGCCGCCACGGATTTATACCAGCGGCGGAAGGTGCCGTGAGAATATTTCGGCAGACTGCGGTGATGGTCGATTTTGAGCGTCGCATCCAGCAGCCTGCGCACCGGCTTCAGGGCGGTGGCGGCATTGACAACCGGCGCGAAAGGCGTCGAGAGGCTGCCCATCAGATCGGTGTGGCTCAGTATCGCGTCGCGCAGCGTCGGTTTTTGCGTACTGTAGCGGGCGCGGGCGCGCTGGATGATATCGCCTATTTTCACGTCCGACGGGCAGGCAACTTCGCAGCGTTTACAGTTGATACAGTATTTCAGCGCCTCGTCGTAGAGCGCGCCGTCCTTCAGGCGCAGACGCTCCCCGTCGGGGCCGGCCTGTTTCGGGCCGGGATAGCGCGGATCGACGCCGCTGACCGGGCAAACCGTGGTGCAGACCGTGCATTTGATACAGCTTTCAAATCGGGTGTCGTTCATTGTGCTCCCTCCCTGCGCTGGATAATCTGCTCCGCGACATGCAGCGCGGTGACGGCGCAGACGCCGCCACCGCAGCCCTGTGCCACGGGATCGTACCCGCCCAGAACCGAGCCGATGGCGTAAAGATTTTCAACCGGTTCCCCGCCCAGCTGCGGGCGCAGCTGGGTATCGACGATCACGCCGAACTGCTGCCAGGGCTGCGGGGTGAAGAAATCGCTTTGATACCAGTCCGCGCGGGAAGCGCTTTGCCGGACGTCCAGCCCGAGAATTGCCTCACGCACGCCATCCCGGCTGCTCAGCAGACCGTTACTGAAGAAACTGCCGCTTGCCAGCACCGTATAGCGTGCACGAAGCGGGATGTCGCCGTGGTTGCGGGTCCAGATTTCGCTTACCGCGCCCTCTGCCAGGGTGATTTTTTTCACCTCGTCGCCTGCCATCCAGACGCCACCCTGGGCGACAAACTGACGCTGAAGCTGGGTATGCAGACGAATGCCGGGCACGGAAGGGGGGAGCGTCGGCAGTAAACCGAGCGTACAGGGCAGGCGCGCCGAGAGCCAGCGCCAGAGCCGGTTGTCCGTTAAGCCAAAACAGGCGGGCATAAACAGGGCGTCGCAGGTCTCGCCGAGCGGTTGAAGCGCCGCGTACAGCTGCGGCCAGTAGCGTTCATTATCCAGCAGGCGGGCAATGTTCACCGCACGAAACTCGCTGGGGTTTTCGCGCAGCACGTCGAGCTCGGGGAGATCAATCTCCGCCGTATCCACCTGAATCCCTTGCTGTCTGAGAGACGCGGCGGCAAGATGCGGCTGGAAATCGAGGAAACCGCTGATCCCCACCACCCGCACGTGCCCGGCAGCGATGGGGGCTACAGGCACCTCTTCCGGGCTAAGCCAGGCGGCGCGCAGAGTGCCGAGCGGCGTGACGCGCTGATGATTTTGCTCGGCGTCACCCTGCATGCGTGCGCCGCAGGCGGTCAGCAGGTGTTCGGTTTCGCAGGCAAAGCGGGCCATATTCTCTGCGCCCGTCAGGCGGTAGGGATGTTCAGGCGGCAGATCGGCGAACGATAGCGCGCCCAGTAAATCCAGCGAGCCGGAAGAGAAGTGCAGGGCACTTTGACCGCGAGTGACAATGGCGCAGCGCAGACCCCGCTGCGTCAGTTTGAGACCGCAAAGCAGGCCCGCCAGCCCTCCACCCACAATCACGGTATCAAATTTCATGGTTGTGCTCCTTCTCCAGACCGCAAAGTCCCTGATAGACCCAGCGGGTAAACTCACTTTCGCGCAGGGCATCGCCCCAGGCGACGGGCTGAATGCCTTTCCAGCGCTCATTTAAAAAATCGCTGAGCTGGGCGAGCGACTGGGTTGAGGTGGTGGCATGAAAACGTTGCAGCAGCCCGGCGGCACGGCAGGCGCACAGCTCCCCCTGACAGGTGCCCATCCCGACTCGCGTGCGGCGGCGTAAATCAAGCAGGTTGTTCACCGTCAGGTTTTCCACGGCATATTGCACCTCGCCTGCGGTCACGGCTTCGCATTCGCACACCAGGCTGCGGCTGAGTCGCCCTTCACCAAGCCAGGTCGGGGTGCGGTCGCCGTGGCGGTAAATCGCCGAACCGCGAAGCGGGGCAGGAAGTGAAATGATTTTGTGCAGCGTTTTTTCTGTCGATTGCTGCGAGCCGGGCAGGGCCCGCTCCGCCGTCACGCACGGCGCGGTGTTACCGAGCTTACGGCAGACGGCATCGGTGGCCCACTCCGCCATCAGCCGGTAGGTCATCAGCTTGCCGCCGGTAATGGTGATAAACCCGTCCATGCCGTCGCGTTCGGCGTGATCGAGCAGCACGATGCCGCGGCTGACGTTACGCCCGCTCGGATCGTTGTCGCTGGCGACGAGGGGACGCACGCCCGCGTAGGCACGCAGAATACGCGTCTGCGCCATCACCGGGGCCAGCTTTTCCCCTTCGCGCAGCAGAATATCCACCTCTTCGGCGGTAACGCGGTTGTAATCGATTTCGCTGTAGTCCACATGCATTGAGGTCGTGCCGATCAACGAAATGGTGTCCCCCGGCACGAGGATGTCGGCGTCAGACGGTTTACGGCAGCGGTTGATGACATGGTTATTGATGCGATGGTCGAGGATCAGCAGCGAGCCTTTGGCCGGGAACATGCGGACGGATAAATCGGCGTATTCCGCAATGCGCTGGCCCCAGATCCCCGCCGCGTTGACCACGACGGTGGCATACAGCTCGCGGTGTTCATTGTACTGCGTATCACACACGCGCACCCCGCGCACGGTATTACCTTCACGAATAAGCCCGGTGACGTGATGCCCGGTCAGGATCTGTGCGCCGTGTTCCCGCGCGTCGAGCATATTGGCGGCGGTCAGGCGGAAAGGATCAATGGTTCCGTCAGGCACTTTTACCGCGCCCAGTAATGCCGGGTTCACCGAGGGTTCCAGACGGCACGCCTGCGCAGGATCGAGCGCCTCGGCCTGAATGCCTGCCGCCGTGCAGGCGGTGATAAAGGTTTGCTGAAAGCCGAGATCATCTTCGGGAAGGGTGATAAAAAGGCCGTTGGTCGGTTCAACGCAGTGGCGGGCGATGCGCCTGAGGATCTGGTTTTCAGCAATACACTCGCGCGCGGACTCAGCGTCAGTGACCGCATAGCGGGCACCGCTGTGCAACAGACCGTGGTTACGCCCCGTTGCGCCGGTGGCGATGTCGTGGCGTTCCAGAAGCGTGACGCTCAATCCCCGCAGGGCGCAGTCGCGTGCGATGCCGGCACCCGTCGCGCCACCGCCAATGATAATCACATCGCTGAAGCGTGGATCGTGAATAGTCATTGCCTTTCCTCTATGTTCGTTTTTTAGCATTTAGCCACATTGATCGTGTGGTTTGTTTGATTTCGAACATAAACGCGCGAAATTCGAAAGTGAAACGTGATTTCATGCGCTTTTTTGCGCATTCTGTCATATTTCTGTAACAATCTGTGCGTTGATTCACAGTAACATTCACCGTGATTTCTTAACATCGCCGCCTCTGTAGCCGGGCGCGAGATGCCCGGTCATTTTTTGAAAGGCCACGGAGGCTGTTATGCTCAGTATCTTTAAACCTGCGCCACACCGGGCGCGACTGCCAGAGGCAGAGATTGATCCTCTCTACCGCCGTCTGCGTTGGCAAATCTTCCTCGGGATCTTCTTCGGGTATGCGGCGTACTATCTGGTACGTAAAAACTTTGCGCTCGCCATGCCATACCTGGTGGAACAAGGCTTCTCCCGCGGCGATCTGGGCTTTGCGCTGTCAGGGATCTCCATCGCGTACGGTTTTTCGAAGTTCATTATGGGGTCGGTGTCGGATCGCTCGAATCCGCGCGTGTTCCTGCCCGCCGGTCTGATCCTCGCGGCAGCGGTGATGCTGTTCATGGGCTTTGTGCCATGGGCGACCTCCAGCATTGCCGTCATGTTCGTGCTGCTGTTCCTCTGCGGCTGGTTCCAGGGGATGGGGTGGCCGCCATGCGGACGTACCATGGTGCACTGGTGGTCACAGAAAGAGCGCGGTGGGATTGTATCGGTCTGGAACTGCGCGCATAACGTCGGGGGCGGGCTTCCGCCGCTGCTGTTCCTGCTGGGGATGGCCTGGTTCAACGACTGGCACGCGGCGCTCTATATGCCTGCCTTTGGCGCCATTCTGGTGGCGATTATCGCCTTCGCCCTGATGCGCGACACGCCGCAGTCCTGCGGCCTGCCGCCGATTGAAGAGTACAAAAACGACTACCCGGATGATTACAGCGAGAAGCACGAAGAAGAGCTGACCGCGAAACAGATCTTCATGAAGTATGTGCTGCCAAACAAGCTGCTGTGGTACATCGCGGTGGCGAACGTGTTTGTCTACCTGCTGCGCTACGGCATCCTCGACTGGTCCCCGACTTACCTGAAAGAGGTGAAGCACTTCGCGCTGGATAAATCCTCCTGGGCCTATTTCCTGTATGAATACGCGGGCATTCCCGGCACGCTGATCTGCGGCTGGATGTCGGACAAAGTGTTTAAGGGCAACCGTGGGGCGACGGGCGTGTTCTTTATGACGCTGGTGACCATCGCGACGGTCGTTTACTGGCTTAACCCGCCGGGTAATCCGGGTGTGGATATGGCCTGTATGATCGTAATCGGCTTCCTGATTTATGGTCCGGTTATGCTGATCGGCCTGCACGCGCTGGAGCTGGCGCCGAAGAAAGCGGCAGGCACGGCGGCAGGCTTTACCGGTCTGTTTGGCTACCTCGGCGGTTCAGTGGCGGCAAGTGCCATCGTCGGTTACACCGTCGATTTCTTCGGCTGGGACGGTGGCTTTATGGTGATGATTGGCGGCAGCGTGCTGGCGGTTCTGCTGTTGATCGTCGTGATGATCGGTGAAAAACGTCACCATGCCGAGGTGCTGGCGCGTCGTCAGTAAGGAGCATTGCGATGAAATTAACTCAGTTAGCGACAGGCCTGCTGCTGGCGGGCCTGATGACAGGCTCCGCGCTGGCGGCGGATAAAATCGTGATCGCCCACCGTGGCGCCAGCGGTTATCTGCCAGAGCATACGCTGCCGGCAAAAGCGATGGCCTATGCCCAGGGCGCAGATTATCTGGAGCAGGATCTGGTGATGACGAAGGACGACCAGCTGGTCGTTCTGCATGACCATTATCTTGACCGCGTGACGGACGTGGCGGAGCGTTTCCCGGATCGTGCCCGTAAAGATGGCCGCTACTACGCCATCGACTTCACGCTGGCGGAGATCCGCTCGCTGAAGTTTACCGAGGGCTTCGAGATTGAGAACGGTAAGAAGGTGCAGGTCTATCCGGGGCGTTTCCCGATGGGCAAGTCTGACTTCCGTATTCACACCTTCGAAGAGGAGATCGAGTTTGTTCAGGGGCTGAACCACTCGACGGGCAAAAATATCGGTATCTACCCGGAAATCAAAGCGCCGTGGTTCCACCATCAGGAAGGAAAAGACATTGCCGCGAAGACGCTGGAGGTACTGAAAAAGTACGGCTACACCAGCAAGAAGGATAAGGTTTTCCTGCAATGTTTCGATGCCGCGGAACTGAAGCGCATCAAAACTGAGCTGGAGCCGAAGATGGGGATGGATCTCAATCTGGTGCAGCTGATTGCCTATACCGACTGGAATGAAACTCAGGAAAAACAGCCGGACGGGAAGTGGGTGAACTACAGCTACGACTGGATGTTTAAGCCGGGCGCGATGAAGCAGATTGCGCAGTACGCCGACGGCATCGGGCCGGATTACCACATGCTGGTGGCGGAAGGCTCAACGCCGGGCCACGTGAAGCTGACGGCGATGGTGAAAGAGGCGCATGCGAACAAGATGCAGGTGCATCCGTATACCGTGCGTGCAGACCAGCTGCCGGATTATGCGACGGACGTGGATCAGCTTTACGACGTGCTGTATAACCAGGCGGATGTGGACGGATTGTTTACGGATTTCACGGATAAAGCGGTCGAATTCATTCACCGGAAGTAGGTTTTGTAGGTCGGGTAAGGCGAAGCCGCCACCCGACAATCAGGCTCTGCGGCCTGATGCCCTCACCCTAACCCTCTCCCCGGAGGGGCGAGGGGATTGCTCAGTTCTCGCATTAATTTGTGGGGAACCCTCAGCCCACCGGGAGAGGGGATAAGGACAACATCACATCTCGATCTCTATATCGCCTTTTGCCCGGCAGCAGCAGGGCAAAATTTCCCCTTCACTGATAAAGGCTAGCGGTTCGGTCAGCCAGTCTACCTGGCCTGCGACCAGACGGCAGCGGCAGGAGCCGCAGTAGCCTTCACGACACTGGTACTCGACTTCTACCTGATGTGCTTCAAGCGCCACCAGCAGAGAAGGGTGCTCTTCCTGGCACAACACCTCTGTACCCGAAAGGCTCAGCGTTACGCGGCTCATCAGAGCTGGAAATCGCTCAGGTCGTCGGTGTTGACTTCAGAATCAATCTGACCGACCAGGTAAGAACTCACTTCCACTTCCTGTGGCGCGACCTGCACGTTATCGGACACCAGCCAGGTGTTGATCCACGGGATTGGGTTAGAGCGCGTCTGGAACGGCAGGTCGAGACCGACGGCCTGCATGCGGATATTGGTGATGTACTCAACGTACTGGCACAGAATGTCTTTGTTCAGGCCAATCATGGAGCCGTCGCGGAACAGGTAGTCTGCCCACTCTTTCTCCTGCTGGGCCGCCAGCACGAACAGGTCGTAGCATTCCTGTTTGCACTCTTCCGCAATTTCCGCCATCTCCGGATCGTCTGCACCGCTGCGCAGCAGGTTCAGCATATGCTGAGTCCCGGTCAGGTGCAGGGCTTCGTCACGGGCAATCAGACGGATAATTTTGGCGTTGCCTTCCATCAGTTTGCGCTCGGCAAACGCGAAGGAGCAGGCGAAGCTCACGTAGAAGCGGATCGCTTCCAGGGCGTTGACGCTCATCAGGCACAGATAGAGCTGTTTTTTCAGGGTCCGCAGGTTTACGGTGACGGTTTTACCGTTCACGTTGTGCGTACCTTCGCCCAGCAGATGCCAGTAGCTGGTCATCTCGATCAGTTCGTCATAGTAGTGCGCAATGCCTTCGGCGCGCTTCTGGATCTGTTCGTTGGTGACGATATCATCAAACACCACCGCCGGATCGTTAACGATGTTGCGGATGATGTGGGTGTAAGAGCGGGAGTGGATCGTCTCGGAGAACGCCCAGGTCTCAACCCAGGTTTCCAGCTCAGGAATCGAGATCAGCGGCAGCAGCGCCACGTTCGGACTACGACCCTGAATGGAGTCCAGCAGCGTCTGGTATTTCAGGTTGCTGAGGAAGATGTGCTTTTCGTGTTCCGGCAGCGCCTGGAAATCGATACGGTCGCGGGAAACGTCAACTTCTTCCGGACGCCAGAAGAAAGAGAGTTGCTTTTCAATCAGCTTTTCGAAGATGTCATATTTTTGCTGATCGTAGCGTGCCACGTTGACCGGCTGGCCGAAGAACATCGGCTCTTTGAGCTGGTCGTTTTTCGTCTGTGAAAAGGTGGTATATGCCATTGCGGTGAGTCCTGTGGTGTTATTTCCCCTCACCCCGGCCCTCTCCCACAGGGAGAGGGGGAAAGAGTTCCCTCTCCCTGTGGGAGAGGGTTAGGGTGAGGGAATTTATTAGATCTTACATGCGCCGCTTTCGCAGCCATCATCCTGAATTGACGGCGCCAGGTCGTCCTGGGCGTCTTCCGCACCATCACGGGTGTTGTGATAGTACAGGGTCTTCACGCCAAATTTGTAGGCGGTGAGCAGGTCTTTCAGCAGTTGCTGCATCGGAACCTTGCCTGACGGGAAGCGCGTCGGGTCGTAGTTGGTATTGGCAGAGATCGACTGGTCGATAAACTTCTGCATGATACCCACCAGTTGCAGGTAGCCATCGTTGTTTGGCATTTCCCACAGCAGCTCGTAGTTGTTGCCCAGCGTTTCGTAATCCGGTACCACCTGACGCAGCACGCCGTCTTTCGACGCTTTGATGCTGACGTGGCCGCGCGGTGGCTCAATACCGTTGGTGGCGTTGGAGATCTGCGAAGAGGTCTCGGACGGCATCAGGGCAGAGAGCGTGGAGTTACGCAGGCCGTGAGTTTTAATGGACTCGCGCAGGCCTTCCCAGTCGAGGTGCAGCGGCTCGCTGACGATCGCATCCAGGTCTTTTTTGTAGGTGTCGATCGGCAGAATGCCTTTCGCGTAGGTGGTTTCATTGAACCACGGGCACGCGCCTTGCTCTTTCGCCAGCTCGTTGGAGGCTTTCATCAGGTAGTACTGAATGGCTTCGAACGTCTGGTGCGTCAGATTGTTGGCGCTGCCGTCGGAGTAACGCTTGCCGTTTTTCGCCAGCCAGTAGGCGAAGTTGATCACGCCGATACCTAAAGTGCGACGGCCCATTGCGCCGCGTTTTGCCGCCGGGATTGGGTAATCCTGGTAGTCCAGCAGGGCGTCGAGCGCACGAACCGCCAGCACGGCCAGCTCTTCCAGCTCGTCCAGGCTCTTAATCGCACCCAGGTTGAACGCAGAGAGCGTACACAGGGCGATTTCACCGTTTTCATCGTTCACATCGTCCAGCGGTTTGGTCGGCAGGGCGATCTCCAGGCACAGGTTGGACTGGCGCACTGGCGCAACCACCGGATCGAACGGGCTGTGGGTGTTGCAGTGGTCAACGTTCTGGATGTAGATACGGCCGGTAGAGGCACGTTCCTGCATCATCAGGGAGAACAGATCGACCGCCTTCACGCGCTGCTTGCGGATGCTGTCGTCTTTTTCGTATTTGGTGTACAGACGCTCGAATTCGTCCTGATCGGCGAAGAACGCGTCGTACAGACCCGGGACGTCGGATGGGCTGAACAGGGTGATATCTTCACCTTTCAGCAGGCGGGTGTACATCAGCTTGTTGATCTGCACGCCGTAGTCCATGTGACGCACGCGGTTGCCTTCCACGCCGCGGTTGTTCTTCAGAACCAGCAGGCTTTCCACTTCCAGGTGCCACATTGGGTAGAACAGGGTCGCAGCGCCACCGCGCACGCCGCCCTGAGAGCAGGATTTTACCGCCGTCTGGAAGTGCTTGTAGAACGGGATACAGCCGGTGTGGAACGCTTCACCGCCGCGGATCGGGCTGCCAAGCGCACGGATACGACCAGCGTTGATGCCGATACCAGCACGCTGGGAGACGTATTTCACGATGGCGCTGGAGGTCGCGTTGATGGAATCCAGGCTGTCACCACACTCGATCAGTACGCAGGAGCTGAACTGACGGGTAGGGGTACGCACGCCAGACATGATTGGCGTAGGCAGAGAAATCTTGAACGTAGAGACCGCATCGTAGAAACGCTTCACGTAGTCCAGACGGGTTTCACGTGGATAATTAGAGAACAGGCAGGCGGCCACCAGAATATAGAGGAACTGAGCGCTCTCGTAAATTTCGCCCGTCACACGGTTCTGAACCAGGTATTTGCCTTCGAGCTGCTTCACCGCCGCGTAGGAGAAGTTCATGTCGCGCCAGTGATCGATAAACCCGTTCATCTGCTCGAACTCTTCTTCCGTATAGTCTTCCAGCAGATGCGTGTCGTATTTGCCCAGCTCAACCATTTTCACTACGTGATCGTAAAGCTTTGGCGGCTCGAACTGGCCGTAGGCTTTCTTACGCAGGTGGAAAATCGCCAGACGCGCAGCGAGGTACTGATAATCCGGTGCGTCGCGGGAGATCAGATCTGCCGCTGCTTTGATAATGGTTTCGTGGATATCAGACGTTTTGATGCCGTCGTAGAACTGAATGTGAGAACGCAGTTCGACCTGGGATATAGATACGTTGCTCAGTCCTTCTGCTGCCCAGTCGAGAACTCGATGGATTTTGTCCAGATTGATACGCTCGGTAGTACCGTCGCGCTTTGTCACCAGCAGACTCTGATTCATGTGGGTTTTTACCTGTCCGTGAAATAAAAAAATATCCCCCGCTTATCCACAGGACCGTCTTGTGACTAACTCTGTGGATAAATACTACATATAGGGGTTTTGCGATAAGAAGAACGCTATATGGTGAGTATTCTAGTATCGAATCTTTTCAGCACAAGGGTTGATTTTGACGTTAAATTGAGGTTGTGAAAGGGTAAAAAAGGCTAAGTCCTCGTACCGTAAGGCCTGGAAGAGATGTCAATATTCCAGAAAAAAAATTCAAAATTTGATCGAGTGCTGATTTCTTCAACGGGAGGTCAGAATTGCGCAACATGATGTCGCGCAATCTTTATAAGAATAACGAATGACGTTAGTCGTTTTTGGCGGTTGTGTGCAACATATAGTTAACATCCACGCCCGGGGCAAGTTTGAATTTATCCGTCAGAGGATTGTAGTGCAGACCCGTCATGTGCTGCTCCTTAAGCCATGTCTGGTCAACCCAGCCCAGCAGTTCGGCAGGCTTGATGAACTTCTTCACGTCGTGCGTCCCTTTCGGCACCATGCGCAGCACATATTCCGCGCCTACCACGGCCATCAGCCAGGCTTTGCCGTTGCGGTTGATGGTCGAGAAGAAGACCTGTCCACCCGGTTTCACCAGTTGTGCACAGGCGCTGACGACCGACTGCGGATCGGGAACGTGCTCCAGCATCTCCATGCAGGTCACCACGTCATACTGGTGCGCATGTTTAGCCGCGTGCTCTTCCACGGTTTCCTGGACATATTCTACCTGTACGCCGGACTCCAGCGCATGAAGACGCGCAACCTGTAGAGGTTCGAAGCCCATGTCCAGACCGGTGACGGTGGCCCCTTCGCGCGCCATGCTTTCCGCCAGGATGCCGCCGCCGCAGCCGACGTCGAGCACTTTCTTACCGAACAGACCGCCGGAACGCTCCGCGATATAGCCCAGACGTAGCGGGTTAATACGATGCAGAGGTTTGAACTCACCTTCGAGATCCCACCAGCGGGACGCCACCGCTTCAAATTTGGCAATCTCTTCGTGGTCAACGTTGTGAGCCACCGGGGATTTTTCGGCATTCATGGGCGCTTTTACTCCTTATTTAGCAAGACAAATGAGTATATCAGGCAATCCCTGTGAATAAAGCGTATAGGTTTACCTGTATCACCGCGGCTGTGTTATAATTTGCGACCTTTGAATCCGGGATACAGTAGAGGGATAGCGGTTAGATGAGCGACCTTGCGAGAGAAATTACACCGGTTAACATCGAGGAAGAGCTGAAAAGCTCCTATCTGGACTATGCGATGTCGGTCATTGTTGGCCGTGCGCTGCCGGACGTCCGCGATGGCCTTAAGCCGGTACACCGTCGCGTACTATACGCCATGAACGTATTGGGCAATGACTGGAATAAAGCCTACAAAAAATCTGCCCGTGTCGTTGGTGACGTAATCGGTAAATACCATCCCCATGGTGATTCCGCGGTGTACGACACCATTGTCCGTATGGCGCAGCCTTTCTCGCTGCGTTACATGCTGGTAGATGGTCAGGGTAACTTTGGTTCTATCGACGGCGACTCCGCCGCGGCAATGCGTTATACGGAAATCCGTCTGGCGAAGATTGCCCATGAGCTGATGGCTGACCTGGAAAAAGAGACGGTTGATTTCGTTGATAACTACGACGGCACGGAAAAAATTCCTGACGTTATGCCAACGAAGATCCCAAACCTGCTGGTGAACGGTTCGTCCGGTATCGCAGTGGGTATGGCAACCAACATTCCGCCGCACAACATCACGGAAGTGATTAACGGCTGCCTGGCCTACATCGACGATGAAGACATCAGCATTGAAGGGCTGATGGAACACATCCCGGGCCCGGACTTCCCGACGGCGGCAATCATCAACGGCCGTCGCGGTATTGAAGAAGCGTACCGTACCGGTCGCGGCAAGATTTACATCCGTGCCCGCGCCGAAGTGGAAGCGGACGCCAAAACCGGCCGTGAAACCATTATTGTTCACGAGATCCCGTATCAGGTGAACAAAGCGCGTCTGATTGAAAAAATCGCCGAGCTGGTAAAAGAAAAACGCGTTGAAGGCATCAGCGCGCTGCGCGACGAGTCTGACAAAGACGGTATGCGCATCGTGATTGAAATCAAGCGCGACGCGGTGGGTGAAGTTGTGCTGAACAACCTTTACTCCCAGACTCAGCTTCAGGTCTCCTTCGGTATCAACATGGTTGCGCTACACCATGGCCAGCCGAAGATCATGAACCTGAAAGAGATCCTGAGCGCGTTTGTGCGTCACCGCCGTGAAGTGGTGACTCGCCGTACCATCTTTGAACTGCGCAAAGCGCGCGATCGTGCCCATATCCTTGAAGCACTGGCCGTTGCGCTGGCGAACATCGACCCGATCATCGAACTGATCCGCCGTGCGCCGACGCCAGCAGAAGCGAAGGCGTCGCTGGTTGCGCGTCCATGGGGTCTGGGTAACGTGGCGGCGATGCTGGAACGTGCCGGCGATGATGCCGCGCGTCCTGAGTGGCTGGAGCCGGAATTCGGCGTGCGTGACGGTCAGTACTACCTGACTGAACAGCAGGCCCAGGCGATTCTGGATCTGCGTTTGCAGAAACTGACCGGCCTTGAGCATGAAAAACTGCTCGACGAGTACAAAGAGCTGCTGGAGCAGATTGCCGAGCTGCTGCATATCCTGGGTAGCGCAGAGCGCCTGATGGAAGTGATCCGTGAAGAGCTGGAGCTGGTTCGCGATCAGTTCGGCGACGAGCGTCGCACCGAAATCACGGCCAACAGCTCCGATATCAACATTGAAGATCTGATCAACCGCGAAGACGTGGTCGTGACGCTGTCTCACCAGGGTTACGTGAAGTATCAGCCGTTGACCGACTACGAAGCACAGCGTCGTGGCGGTAAAGGCAAATCTGCGGCGCGTATTAAAGAAGAAGACTTCATTGACCGTCTGCTGGTGGCCAACACCCACGACACGATCCTCTGCTTCTCCAGCCGGGGCCGTCTGTACTGGATGAAAGTCTATCAGCTGCCGGAAGCGAGCCGTGGCGCGCGGGGTCGACCTATCGTTAACCTGCTGCCGCTGGAAGCGAACGAACGTATCACCGCCATTCTGCCGGTACGCGAGTACGAAGAGGGCGTGAACGTCTTTATGGCAACCGCGAGCGGTACCGTGAAGAAAACCGCGCTGACCGAATTCAGCCGTCCACGTTCCGCCGGGATCATCGCGGTGAACCTGAACGAAGGCGACGAGCTGATCGGCGTGGATCTGACCTCTGGTTCCGATGAAGTGATGCTGTTCTCTGCGGCCGGTAAAGTGGTGCGCTTTAAAGAGAACGCCGTGCGCGCAATGGGCCGTACGGCGACCGGCGTGCGTGGTATCAAGCTGGCGGGTGAAGACAGCGTGGTTTCCCTGATCGTTCCGCGTGGCGAAGGCGCAATCCTGACCGTCACCCAGAACGGCTACGGTAAACGTACGGCGGAAAGCGAATACCCGACCAAGTCTCGCGGCACGCAGGGCGTTATCTCCATCAAAGTGACCGAGCGCAACGGTTCCGTTGTTGGCGCGGTACAGGTGGACGACGCGGACCAGATCATGATGATCACCGATGCCGGTACGCTGGTGCGTACCCGCGTGTCAGAGATCAGCGTGGTGGGTCGTAACACCCAGGGCGTTATCCTCATCCGTACTGCGGAAGATGAAAACGTCGTCGGTCTGCAACGCGTTGCTGAGCCGGTGGATGACGAAGAGCTCGACTCTATCGACGGCAGCGTCGCGGAAGGGGATGATGAAATCGTCCCGGAAGCGGACACCGATGATGAAGCAGCGGATGACGCTGACGAGTAACGTCTCCTGACGCATAAAGGGCCGGTTTCCGGCCCTTTTGTTTTGCGCAAGCAGACAAGTGAACGTTGCGACAAGCCGCGTTTACCGCTACCTTAACCACATTCTTTTTTCCCCGATGGCGGAGCCTCGCCCCTTTGAAATACCTCGTCTCCTTTCGTACCACGTTAAAAGTCTCTCGCTATCTGTTTCGGGCGCTTGCGCTACTGCTATGGTTGCTGGTGGCACTGCTCTCGGTGTTTTACATCGTTAACGCGTTACACCAGAAAGAAGCGGAGATCCGCCAGGAGTTTAACTTAAGCTCGGATCAGGCCCAGCGCTATATCCAGCGCACGTCTGATGTGATGAAAGAGCTTAAGTATATCGCTGAGAATCGACTGACGGCGGAGAACGGCATTCTTGCCCTCCGCGGTCGGGATGAAAAAACCGAAGTACCTGATTTCGAACCGCTCTTCCCGGACTCCGATTGTTCCGCGATGGGCAAAGCCTGGCGTGGCTCACTGGAGTCCCTGTCATGGTTTATGCGCTACTGGCGCGATAATTTTTCGGCCGCTTACGATCTAAACCGCGTCTACCTGATTGGCAACGAAAATCTTTGCATGGCGGACTTCGGTCTGCGAGATATGCCCGTCGAACGCGAAGACGCGCTGAAAAGCCTGCATGAGCGCATAGTGAAATACCGCAATGCGCCTCAGGAAGAGCGCGGGAACAACATCTTCTGGATAAGCCAGGGGCCGCGCATGGGCGTCGGCTATTTCTATGCCCTGACTCCGGTTTACCTCGGAAACCGTCTGCAAGCGCTGCTGGGGATTGAACAAACCATCCGCATGGAAAACTTCTTCACGCCGGGCAGTCTGCCGATGGGCGTGACCATTCTGGATGAGAACGGCCACCCACTCATCTCCCTTACCGGGCCTGAAAACCGCCTGAAAGTGGAGCCCAGCTGGATGCAGGAGCGGTCATGGTTTGGCTATACCTCCGGGTTCCGCGAGCTGGTGCTGAAGAAAAGTTTACCGCCATCGTCGCTGAGCATTGTCTATTCGCTGCCGGTGGACAAGGTGCTGGAGCGCATTCGCATCCTGATCCTTAACGCCATTTTGTTGAACATCGCGGTAGGCGTCGCGCTGTTTATGCTGGCGAGAATGTATGAGCGGCGGATCTTTATTCCGGCGGAAGCGGATGCTCAGCGTCTGGAGGAGCACGAGCAGTTTAACCGTAAGATTGTCGCCTCGGCGCCGGTAGGGATCTGTATCCTGCGTACTCAGGACGGGACAAATATCCTCAGTAACGAGCTTGCCCATAACTACCTGAACATGCTCACGCATGAAGACCGCCAGCGGTTAACGCAGATCATCTGTGGGCAACAGGTTAACTTTGTGGATGTGCTGACCAGCACCCACACCAACCTGCAAATCAGCTTCGTCCATTCGCGCTACCGCAATGAAAACGTGGCGATTTGCGTGCTGGTGGACGTCTCCGCGCGCGTTAAGATGGAAGAGTCATTGCAGGATATGGCGCAGGCGGCGGAGCAGGCCAGCCAGTCGAAATCGATGTTCCTCGCGACCGTCAGCCATGAGCTGCGTACGCCGCTGTACGGCATTATCGGTAACCTCGATCTTCTCCAGACCAAAGAGCTGCCGAAAGGGGTCGACCGCCTGGTGACGGCGATGAACAACTCGTCCAGCCTGCTGCTGAAAATTATCAGCGATATTCTCGACTTCTCTAAAATTGAATCCGAGCAGTTGAAAATAGAACCGCGTGAGTTCTCCCCGCGCGAGGTGATGAACCATATCAGCGCCAACTATCTGCCGCTGGTGGTGCGCAAACAGCTGGGGCTGTACTGCTTTATCGAGCCGGATGTGCCGCTGACGCTGCATGGCGATCCGATGCGTCTGCAACAGGTCATCTCGAACCTGCTAAGCAACGCCATCAAATTCACCGATATCGGCTGTATTGTGCTGCATGTCTGCCGGGCAGGGGAGTACCTGACTATTCGCGTACGCGACACGGGTGTTGGCATTCCGGCGAAAGAGGTCGTTCGCCTGTTCGATCCGTTCTTCCAGGTGGGGACGGGCGTCCAGCGTAATTTCCAGGGGACCGGGCTGGGTCTGGCGATTTGCGAGAAGCTTATCAGCATGATGGACGGGGATATCTCCGTCGATACCGAGCCGGGTATGGGCAGCCAGTTCACCATCCGTATCCCGCTCTACTCGGCACACTATCCGGTGAAAACCACGGTCGACGGGCTGAGCGAAAAGCACTGCTGGCTGGCGGTGCACAACGCCTCCTTACATGATTTCCTGACCTCGATGCTGACCAGCAGCGGTGTGCGGGTCTCACGCTATGAAGGCCAGACGCCGGACGCAGATGACATGCTGATTACTGACGTTGAGCCAGACAAGGCGTGGGCGGGGCGGGGCGTGGTGATGTTCTGCCGCCGTCATATCGGTATTCCGATTGAGCGTTCGCCCGGGGTATGGGTGCACAGTGTGGCGACACCGCACGAAATGTTGGGCTTGCTGGCGCGTATTTACAGCGTACAGCTTGAGGACAGCGATGGCGCTACCGTGCTGGCTTCCCCTGATGAGCTGGCATCGGTGAATGACGATATGATGATTCTGGTCGTCGACGATCATCCGATTAACCGTCGTCTGCTCGCAGACCAGCTTGGCTCTCTGGGCTATCAGTGTAAAACGGCCAATGATGGCGTGGATGCCCTGAATGTCTTAAGTAAGAATCATATTGATATTGTGCTCAGTGATGTGAACATGCCTAACATGGACGGCTATCGTCTGACGCAGCGTATCCGACAGCTGGGGCTGACGCTGCCGGTGGTGGGGGTGACAGCCAACGCACTGGCGGAGGAGAAGCAGCGCTGTCTGGAGTCGGGAATGGACAGCTGCCTGTCGAAGCCGGTCACGCTGGATGTACTGAAGCAGACGCTATCCGTGTATGCGGAGCGGGTGCGAAAAGCGAGACAATAAAAAAGGCCCGAAAGGGCCTTTTTTATGTGTCCGACGGCACTGCGCTTGCGCGGGCCTACGGGGTCTTTAGACCGGGTAACCGCGAGGGTCACCCGGCGTAGACAGCGACGATCAATCTTTGTCCGTTGCGCTCAGCGTCACGGAAGAGAGATAGTTCAGCAGGGCGATATCGTTATCCACACCCAGCTTCATCATCGCGGATTTTTTCTGGCTACTGATGGTTTTGATACTGCGGTTCAGCTTCTTGGCGATTTCAGTAACCAGGAAACCTTCAGCGAACAGACGCAGAACTTCACTCTCTTTAGGCGAGAGACGCTTGTCGCCATAGCCACCTGCGCTGATTTTTTCAAGCAGGCGTGAGACGCTCTCAGGTGTGAATTTCTTCCCTTTCTGTAGCGCCGCCAGCGCTTTAGGCAGATCGGTAGGTGCGCCTTGTTTCAGCACAATCCCTTCAATATCAAGATCCAGAACGGCGCTCAGGATCGCCGGGTTATTGTTCATGGTCAGAACAATGATCGAAATGTCCGGGAAGTGGCGTTTAATGTATTTGATGAGCGTAATCCCATCACCGTATTTATCCCCAGGCATGGAGAGATCGGTAATGAGCACGTGCGCATCAAGTTTAGGCAGGTTGTTAATAAGGGCTGTGGAATCTTCAAATTCACCGACTACATTCACCCACTCGATCTGTTCAAGTGATTTGCGAATACCGAACAGTACAATCGGATGGTCATCGGCAATAATTACGTTCATATTGTTCATGTATAAGGCTACCTTGCTACAGCAAGCTCTTGACGTAAGCGTCAATGTCGCTGATGTATTTTTCAATGCCAGAGGCATCTTTCTCACGAATTAGATGTTCCAGCGTTTCACATAACTGCTTGCCGGGAACCAGATTAAGCATGGCAAACACCCCTTTAAGCCGGTGTGCTGTCTGTGCCAGCGCTGCAAAATCCTGCGCAGCGGACTCAGTATACAACCGCTTAACATCATCTGGTACTGTATCAACGAAGAGCGAATAATATCCGCTGGCATGGAGTTCGGCATTTTCATCGCCGCCTAACGGTGACTCCAGGATCTCTTCCTGCGCCAGATTCTCTTCAATCAGTTGTAATACAGCTTCCTGCATTGCATTGCTCATATTAAAGTTGACGCGCAGCTGCCCAGGGCCGATTTTCCGCACGCCTGGCTCATCATCGCTTAAAAGCAAGCCGGAGGCAGTAAGATTAGACGGATTATCAGTTAAAAATAGATCAAATTCTTGACTCGCGAGCCTTTCGTCCGGGGTAATGCAGGACGCGCCCCAGTTTTCCAGCTGACGAACGACGATATTACGGATCTCACTGGAGGTCACGTCCACCATCACCACCACATCATCCAGCAGACGCTCTTCATCCTCTTCCTGAGGATTCGCCGCCATTTTAACATGCAAGGAGTAGCGAGTGCCGAGGGATTCGCGCGCCTTAATGTTCAGATGACCGCCCAGCTTACGCGCCAGCTGATCGCAGAGCCAGAAGGTGAGGGCATTCGCCTTACCGTAGTGGTCGCGCTGGGTATCGTTCAGGAACGGGAAGTGCAGGTTATCGATTTCGCTCACGGTGACGCCTTCGCCCGTATCCAGAATACGGAACGTCAGACGATCGTCGGTGGACTCATCGGTGCTGACTTCAAGGGTGATCTTGCCGATCTGTGTCGTGGTGACGGCATACTGAATCAACATCATCAGGATGCGACGCAGGGCGTCGCGATCGCCGTGACGCTCGTCGTTGGCCGGTAAATGGTTGTTGATCAGCAGCTGGAGCCCTTTGCGCTTGATCACCGGCAGGACTTCCGGAACCACCTCATCAATCAGATCCTGGATGGAGAAGAGCGTAGGGGTGCCCTTCCAGATGTCATTCTCCAGCATGTTCGCAAGCTGGATTTCGTCCACCAGACGAACCAGCGAGTCGGCCTGGCTGCTAAGCTGTCGGCTTTCCGGCGTGCTTAAATCAGCAATCTGCGTGGCGAGTGACTTCAGCGGCTGTTTAAAGGCATCGCCAATGTTTTGCATAAACGCCGCGCGGCCATGCTGGTTTTTCTCATACAGCCTTTGCGCCTGCTTGAGCTTTTTATTCACCAGCACTTCGCGATCCTGATCGCGGATGATGAAGATTTGCGTGCGCGAGGCGACCTGACTGCGGAACTGACGGATCTCATACAGTTCATTATTAATGGTGGCCTGAATGACTCCCTGATGCTGGTCCGCCATGGCCGTAATATTTTGCAGGTTAAGATGCGGCAGAAGGTGATCGGCAATTTTGTTGCTCATCACCGTCCGGTTTGCTTCCTGATCGTGAACAAGCACCCCAAGCGGCAGCACGGAAATAATCTCTTCATTCAGGGCACGAAGAACACGCAACTCGTTGCTGGTCCCGGCTGATACCGACGTCGAGTCGCTCTGGCGGCCCGACTGGAAACGGAAGGTGCTGTAGCCAAACAGCGCCAGCGCCAGCAGGCCGATATTCAACAGCAGCGGCAGCATAATGTTTTGCAGGGTATCAAGCATCAGGGTGCCAAAAGGCACCTGCCACACCAGCCGCATACCGGTTGAGTTGAGCGATGAGGCAATCTCAATCTTCGAGCCATTAAATGAGATCGCTACGCTGTCCGGGCCTTCTTTATCCGACGGCGTGCGCATATTTTGGGTGCTGTTGTCTGGCTCCAGTCGGAAACTGTCCAGCGGCATATCCGGCGGGATAAGATCGTTAATTGGCAGATCGAAGGCAACCACGGTCGCCAGATGGCCCGGCTGGTTAAAGGTGGTTCGCAGCGTAAAGTAGTGGCCATTCTGCCAGGCAAGACGGCGTAATGACGAGAAACTTTCGCGCTCGTCCAGCGCGTTGGCCTGTTGCAGCATTTCTGCCCGACGGGAATCGACAATGCTGCCAACGGTGGTCTCTTTAAAGCCCGACGAGAGATCCTTAAGCGGCAGGGTCGAGATCAGGATCATGCTGTTGTCCTGACCGTTCAGGTAATACATGGACCACGGTACGGTCTCGGCGCCCCACAGGGTGTCCAGATAGGAGGAGATCCGCTGCGTCATCTCAAGCGTTGCGCTGTCGTGCGAGCCGAAAATCAGGGCTTCCGTCTTACGCTGCGGTTTTTCAAGGTAATACACATCCTGCTTAAGGCGCGTTTCCTGCAACCCTTCGCCTGATGAGGTGGCAGGTGTGGCGGCGATATTGTCGTAGATTTGCCAGGTCGCGTAGCGCCACGTATCAATGCGCTTATGCACCGCATGGGTGATATCGACAATTTGATAGCTTTTATCTTTAAGCCAGGTATTCACGGCGCTCTGAACCATCACTCCCATTGTGACTAACAGCACAACGATCAATAGAAGAAAGAAACGGGTGATGCTGCCCGGTAGAAGGGAGAATTTGCTCGGGGCGGTAGTTTCAGTCTGACTCATCGATGTGTTTAACCCGTAATGGCCGCGCGGTAATGGGATAGGGCAGTATAAAGGGTAATAACTGAATTTCCAGCGTCGTTATCGGTATGACCTTGACTTTTTATCTGTCGCAACCCGCTTCAACGTCATCCGTGTGAAAGATGTACAAAACCCAGTGAAATGTACAAATATGCTGTTACAACGGCAGTAAAATAGCACGAATTAACAAGAAATTAATTTTGAAAGTGAAAAGGAAAATCTGTAAACGCCGGGCGATGGATTTAGTTAATAGTCGTTATCATTACAGACGGGTAGCACATAAAATGTCTGTTGACGTAAAGAAAGGTAAAAAAAAACCGAATGCGGAGCATCCGGTTCAATTAGGGATAAACAGACATTCAGAACTGAATGCATGGACGCGTGTGGCGTTCGCAGGTCTGAAATTCGCTGATGCGGGTTCATTCGACTACGGTCGTAACTACGGCGTTGTTTACGATGTGACTTCCTGGACCGACGTTCTGCCGGAATTCGGCGGCGACACCTACGGTTCTGACAACTTCATGCAGCAGCGTGGTAACGGCTTCGCGACCTACCGTAACCAGGACTTCTTCGGTCTGGTTGATGGTCTGAACTTCGCGTTGCAGTACCAGGGTAAAAACGGCAGCGCAAGCGGCGAAGGCCAGACCAACAACGGTCGTGAGGCACTGCGTCAGAACGGTGATGGCTACGGCGGCTCTCTGACCTATGATCTGGGCGAAGGCTTCGCTATCGGTACGGCAGTCACCAGTTCTAAACGTACTGCTGACCAGAACGCTGCGGGCTACTACGGTGAAGGCGATCGCGCAGAGACCTACACCGGTGGTCTGAAATATGACGCGAACAACATCTACCTGGCTGCACAGTATACTCAGACTTACAACGCGACCCGTGCGGGCGACCTGGGCTGGGCTAACAAAGCGCAGAACTTCGAAGTGGTTGCGCAGTATCAGTTCGACTTCGGTCTGCGTCCATCCGTGGCGTACCTGCAATCTAAAGGTAAGGACCTGGAAAACGGCTACGGCGACCAGGATCTGCTGAAATATGTTGATGTTGGCGCGACTTACTACTTCAACAAAAACATGTCCACCTACGTTGATTACAAAATCAACCTGGTTGATGAGAACGACTTCACTCGCGCAGCAGGTATCGGTACTGACGATATCGTCGCGCTGGGTCTGGTTTACCAGTTCTAATTGCTCATACAGCGACAAAGGGGCCATCAGGCCCCTTTTTTCATGCTTTTTTAGGGTCTTACAAATACGCTGTTTTAGTGTACTCTTGCCGCCCTGGCATGAGGATAATAACCAATGGATATGACTTTTTTACGCGCCAGCGTTCTGGCGACTTTTTTACTCCTGACCGCGTGTGACTCTTCTACACAGCCCGCAAAAATCGACGCACCCGCCGCGACGGTGCTGGAAGGGAAAACCATGGGGACCTTCTGGCGCGTCAGCGTGATGGATATTGATAAGTCCCGCGCTGAAGAACTACGCGGTAAAATTCAGGCGCAGCTGGATGCCGACGATCAGCTACTCTCTACCTATAAAAATGACTCAGCGCTGATGCGTTTCAATCGCTCCAGCAGCACCTCGCTGTGGCCGGTGAGCGAAGCAATGGCCGATATCGTCACGGAAGCCATGCGCGTGGGCTACAAAACCAACGGCGCAATGGACGTGACCGTGGGGCCGCTGGTGAACCTGTGGGGATTTGGCCCCAACAAGCAGCCGGTGACCACACCCGATCAAGCCGCCATCGACGACGCCCGCGCGCGTACAGGGTTACAGCATCTGGCGGTGATCTCCCAGTACGGTCAGCAATACCTGCAAAAAGACATTCCCGACCTGTTTGTGGATCTCTCCACGGTAGGCGAGGGGTATGCTGCGGATCATCTCGCGGCCCTGATGGCGCAGGAAGGTATTCCCCGTTATCTGGTTTCCGTCGGGGGCGCGCTCGTCAGCCGGGGCATGAACGCCAGCGGCAGGCCGTGGCGAGTGGCCATCCAAAAACCAACCGATCAGCAGAACGCGGTGCAGGCGATTGTCGACATCAACGGGCACGGTATCAGCACCTCCGGAAGCTACCGCAACTATTACGAGCTGGATGGCAAACGTATCTCGCATGTGATTGATCCGCAAACCGGACGCCCGATTACCCACAACCTGGTGTCCGTGACGGTGATAGCGCCAACTGCGCTGGAAGCCGACGCCTGGGATACCGGATTGATGGTGCTCGGCACGGAGAAGGCCAAAGAGGTGGTGCGTCAGGAAGGGCTGGCCGTTTATATGATCACCAAAGAGGCTGACGGGTTTAAAACCTGGAGTTCACCGCAGTTCAACAGCTTCCTGGTGAGCGAAAAAAATTAAAAAGCAAGGTTGCGGGTTTTTGTTCGGTGGCGTTCAGGCAAGCTGAGCGTATGCTTGTAAGAGGAGCCGATGATGAAAAACACAACCTATCTTACCGATGAGGATCGCTGGCAGGCTGTTCTGGCCCGCGATCCGCGTGCGGATAACCAGTTTGTCTTTGCCGTGCAGACGACCGGCATTTATTGTCGTCCGTCCTGCCGTGCCCGCCACGCGCTGCGTAAAAATGTCTGCTTTTATCCTGATGCTCACCAGGCCGCGCAGGCGGGTTTCCGCCCCTGTAAGCGCTGTAGGCCGGACCAGGTCGACCCTATGGCGCAGAAAAAGTCCAACGTTGCGCTGGCCTGCCGACTGCTTGAGCAGGATGCCGCGCTGAACCTGGAGGCCCTGGCGCAGCAGGTTGGCATGAGTCCGTTCCATTTCCACCGCTTGTTTAAATCCGTCACCGGCATGACGCCGAAAGCATGGCAGCAGGCCGCGCGTGAACAACGCCTGCGTAGCCTGCTTGCACAGGGCGGTAAAATCACCGACGCCGTACTGGCCGCTGGCTTCCCGGACGGCAGCAGCTACTACCGTAAAGCCAACGGCGCGCTGGGCATGACGGCGAAACAGTACCGTAACGGAGAGGCTGCGGTCCGCTATGCCATCAGCGACTGCTCGCTGGGCCACTGTCTGGTGGCGGAAAGCGAGCGCGGGATCTGCGCAATACTGCTGGGTGATGACGACGCCGGGCTGACGGCTGAGCTGCTGTCACTGTTTCCGCTTGCCGTCCGCGAACCGATGGAAGGCGCATTTGCCGGGCGTGTTCGTCAGGTGATTGCCTCTGTCGACAGCCGCGCGACGCCGTTGACGCTGCCGCTGGATATCCGGGGTACCGCCTTCCAGCAGCAGGTCTGGCAGGCGCTGCGGGCTATCCCCTGCGGTGAAACGGCGAGCTATCAGCAGGTGGCGAAGGCCATTGGTAAACCCAATGCCGTACGTGCCGTGGCAGGAGCCTGCGGAGCCAACAAACTGGCGATAGTTATCCCCTGTCACCGCGTGGTGCGTAACGACGGTGCGCTGTCGGGTTATCGCTGGGGCGCAGCGCGTAAGGTGCTATTGTTGAAACGTGAGGCGAACAACCCGGAGGGATAATGCTCGATCTTTTTGCTGATGCTGAACCCTGGCAGGAGCCGCTCGCGCCGGGGGCGACGATCCTGAGACGTTTTGCGCTTTCCCGCGCGGCGGCGCTGTTCGACGGTATTGATAACGTCACCGCCCGTTCGCCGTTTCGCCATATGGTCACGCCGGGCGGGTATACCATGTCTGTGGCGATGACCAACTGCGGCGAACTGGGATGGGCGACGAATGAGCGGGGCTATGTATATGCCGCGAACGACCCGCTGACGGATCGGCCGTGGCCGCCGATGCCGGAGGCGTTTCAGGCGCTGTGTCACGATGCCGCCGTCGCGGCCGGCTATCCTGATTTTCGTCCCGATGCCTGTCTGATCAACCGCTATGCCGTCGGGGCAAAGCTCTCCCTGCATCAGGATAAGGACGAGCCTGACCTGCGCGCGCCGATTGTCTCGGTATCCCTTGGGTTGCCCGCTGTCTTTCAGTTTGGCGGCCTGCGGCGCAACGACCCGCTCAAACGGCTGATGCTGGAGCATGGCGATGTGGTGGTCTGGGGCGGTGAATCACGGCTTTTTTATCACGGCATTCAGCCGCTTAAAAATGGCGATCACCCGGTGGCGGGGGCGTTTCGCTACAACCTCACGTTCCGCCAGGCAGCGTACAGAGAATAAAAATAAGAATTATTCTTGATGTGTGTGAAAGGCAGTTTACACTGCTGGCTGATTTTTCTTGTCCGGATTGCTCTGCATGCAACTACTTCTTCTTGTCTGGCGGCAGTATCGCTGGCCTTTTATCGCGGTGATGGCGCTAAGCCTTGCCAGCGCGGCGCTGGGGATCGGCCTGATTGCCTTCATTAACGTGCGTTTGATCGAAATGGTCGACACGTCACTCTCCGTCCTGCCGGAATTTCTGGGTTTACTGCTGCTGCTGATGGCAGTCACGCTCGGGTCACAGCTGGCGCTGACCGCGCTCGGCCACCACTTCGTTTTCCGTCTGCGCAGCGAGTTCATCAAACGGATCCTTGATACTCAAGTGGAACGCATCGAACAGCTGGGAAGTGCTTCTCTGCTGGCGGGGCTGACCAGCGATGTGCGCGCCATTACCATCGCCTTTGTGCGCCTGCCGGAGCTGGTGCAGGGGATCATCCTGACCTTTGGCTCGGCAGCCTATCTCGCCTGGCTCTCCAGCAAAATGCTGGCGGTAACGGCGCTGTGGATTGTTATTACCATCTGGGGCGGGTTCCTGCTGGTATCACGCGTCTATAAGCACATGGCGGTGCTGCGCGAAACGGAAGACAAGCTCTATAACGATTATCAGACAGTGCTGGAAGGGCGCAAAGAGCTGACGCTGAACCGCGAGCGCGCCGAACATATCTTCAACCATCTCTATATCCCGGATGCGCACGAATATCGTCATCACATTATTCGCGCCGATACGTTCCACCTGAGCGCCGTGAACTGGTCCAACATCATGATGCTGGGTGCCATTGGCCTGGTATTCTGGATGGCGAACAGCCTGGGGTGGGCGGATACCAACGTGGCGGCAACGTACTCCCTGACGCTGCTGTTTTTACGCACGCCGCTGCTGTCGGCCGTTGGCGCACTGCCGACGCTGCTGAGCGCACAGGTGGCCTTCAACAAGCTGAAGAAGTTCGACCTTGCGCCGTTTAAGGCTGAGTTCCCGCGCCCGCAGGCCTTCCCGAACTGGCAAACGCTTGAGCTGCGTAACGTGACCTTCCGCTATCAGGATAACGCCTTCTCCGTGGGGCCGATAAATCTGACCATTCACCGCGGCGAACTGCTGTTCCTGATCGGCGGTAACGGCAGCGGCAAATCCACGCTGGCGATGCTGCTGACGGGCCTCTACCAGCCGCAGTCAGGCGAAATTTTGCTGGATGGCAAAGCGCTGAGCGCGGAGAAACCGGAGGACTACCGCAAGCTCTTCTCGGCGGTATTTACCGACGTCTGGCTGTTCGACCGGCTGCTGGGCCCGGAAGGGCAGCAGGCGGATCCGGCGCTGGTGGAGAAGTGGCTTGCGCATCTGCAAATGTCACACAAGCTGGAGCTACAGGATGGCAAAATCCTGAATCTCAAGCTGTCGAAAGGGCAGAAGAAGCGCGTGGCGCTGCTGCTGGCGCTGGCCGAAGAGCGCGACATCATCCTGCTGGATGAATGGGCCGCCGATCAGGACCCGCACTTCCGTCGCGAGTTTTATCAGGTCCTGCTGCCGCTGATGCAGGCGATGGGGAAAACCATTTTTGCCATCAGCCATGACGATCACTACTTCATTCACGCCGACCGTCTGCTGGAGATGCGCGACGGCAAACTGAGCGAGCTGACCGGCGATGAGCGCGATGCGGCGTCACGGGACGCGGTGGCGCGCACGGCCTGATTGCAATTGTGCCGGGTGGCCCCCGGCACACTCATTTTTCATATATGCCGTTTTTTTCTCCATCCCGACCCGCCGTTTATTCTTATTTACATATCCCCGCGCTATGCTTAACGCCAACTCATTTAATGGATTTATGATTGATGTCGGTATTAAAGAAAAACAGCGCCAGGCAGCGTGACCAGGAGCGTGCGCGGCTCATCTGGCTCCTGACGACCGATAAAGCGGTCACGTCAACGTTATTGGGTAAGCTAACCCTGGCTGAGCAATATGATGTCGGCACGCTGGCCGACGATATTGCTGAGGTAGGTGCGCTGGTTGCACATTTACCGCCTCCGGATCTGGCGGACACCCTGGAGGCATTGCCTTCCGAGGAGCGCCACGCCCTGTGGCGGCTGGTGCAGGATCACGAGCGCGGTCAGGTGCTGCTTGAAGCCTCGGAAAACGTCTGGGATGACCTTATCGATGAGATGAGCGATCGGGACATTCTTGACGCCCTGCAAACGCTGGATATCGATGAGCAGATTTACCTCGTTCAGCATCTTCCGCGCAACCTGACCGGACGCCTGCTGGCTTCCCTGCCTGCCGAGGAGCGGGCGCGCGTGCGTCAGGTGATGCACTACGAGAAAAACAGCGTCGGCGCGATCATGGAGTTTGGCGTCATCACCGTGCGTCCGGACGTCACCCTGGGTACGGTGCAGCGCTATCTTCGTCGCCTGGGCAGTATGCCGGACAACACCGATAAACTGTTCGTCACCTCGCGGGATAAAACCCTGCTCGGGGAGCTGGAGCTGAAAACGATCCTGCTGAACAGCACCCAGCAGCAGGTAAGTGAGGTCATGGAAACCGAGCCGATGGTCTTCTCGCCGGAAGACGATGCCGAAAAAGCGGCGCGTACCTTCGAACGTGATGACCTGGTGAGCGCGGCGGTGGTGGATTCGGTGGGCAAGCTGATGGGGCGTCTGACCATTGATGAGATCGTTGACGTGGTCTATGAAGAGACCGATAACGACCTGCGTGCCCTTGGCGGTATCAGTGCCGAAGACGATGTTCATGCCTCCGTCGGCAAGGCCGTCAAAACCCGCTGGGCGTGGCTCGCCATCAATTTATGCACCGCGTTCGTGGCGTCCCGCGTTATTGACGGCTTCGAACATACCATTTCCCAGCTGGTGGCCCTGGCGTCGTTGATGCCGATTGTGGCGGGGATCGGCGGGAACACCGGCAACCAGACTATCACCATGATCGTTCGCGCCCTGGCGCTGGAAAACATTCAGCCGGGTAATTTTTCGTGGCTGATTTTCAGGGAGATGGGCGTCGCGCTGATTAACGGCCTGGTCTGGGGCGGCATCATGGGCGGCATTACCTGGTGGCTGTACGATGATATGGCGCTGGGCGGGGTCATGATGCTGGCGATGGTGCTGAACCTGCTGGTGGCGGCGATGATGGGCGTGATTATCCCATTAACGATGACCCGGCTGGGGCGCGACCCCGCGGTGGGGTCGAGCGTAATGATCACCGCCATTACCGATACCGGCGGTTTCTTTATTTTTCTTGGACTGGCGACGATTTTTCTTCTGTAGCCAGTGCTTTTTGCTTAAGTCGGGCAGGGAGGATGAACATCATCACAATCCCGCCCAGCACGCCAATCGCCAGGTTGCCGGTGGAAACCGTTGCCACAACCGTCACCAGCATCACGACGGTTTCAGCCACCGGCGCGTTTTTCAGCGTTCCGGGCTGAACGCTATGCCAGCTAAAGGTCTTGAAGGCCACAATGGCCATAATACCCGCCAGTACCGCCATCGGGATTTTGGCCATCACCTCACTGAGCGCCGTAACCAGCACAAGCAGTACGATACCCGCCGCAAGGGTGGAGATACGGCTTCTGCCTTTCCCCATCTCAACGTTAACGATGGTCTGCCCAATCATCGCGCAGCCCGCAATGCCGCCGTAGAACCCGGCCATAATATTCCCCACGCCCAGACCGATGCTCTCGCGGCGCTTGCTTGAAGGGGTAACGGTCAGTTCATCCACCAGTTTTGCCGTCAGCAAGGATTCCAGCAGGCCAACAAAAGCGATACTTAGCGCACACGGCCAGATAATGCTCAGGGTTTCCAGATTGAGCGGCACCAGCAGTTGCGTAAAGCCCGGCAAACCGCCGCTCATGGAGCCTTCATCCCCTACCGTCGGCAGGATTTGCCCGCTGGTGACGGTGAACAAAGTCAGCAGCACAATGGCAATCAGCGGGGAGGGTACGCTTTTAATATAGCGTGGCACCCACAGCACAATCAGCAGCGTCAGCACGAACAGGCCTACTATCAGCGGGCTTCGGCTCCAGAAATGGGGCACCTGGGCAAAGAAAATCAAAATGCCAAGGGCGTTAACAAACCCGGTCATCACCGACTGGGGAATAAAGCGCATCAGCCGCGCCATTCCCAGCGCGCCGAACAGGATCTGAATCACGCCAGCCATCACCACCGCGGGCAGAATGTACTGTACGCCGTGTTGATGGACCATCGGGCCAATCACCAGCGCGACGGAACCGGCCGCCGCCGTCACCATGGCCGGACGCCCGCCGATCAGGGAAAGGGCGAAACAGAGCACCACGGAGGCGATAAGGCTCACTTTCGGATCCACGCCCGCGACCACGGAAAACGAAATCACTTCCGGGATCAGCGCCAGCGCGGTAATCACGCCGGCCAGGGTTTCGCGCATCAGACGTTGAGGCGAACGTAAAACGGTGGCGACATGGCCTTCTTGGGGTACAGACGAGTGAGGTAATGACATAACAATTCGCTGGTAGGGGCAGGCTTCCGTGCGCGCGATCACAAAGTGCAGCATCATAGCCAGGAAAATCGTCGGGTGCCAGCCTGTATGCCAAAACCCTACAAACAATCCATCATTAAATTTCACAATTACAATAATTTCGTAACCTTTAAACAATATTTAAAAGTTGCTACCGTGCCACCGCAGCGTGTTTCACCTGTAATTTCTACGCATCAAGCACTATTCAACTAAGGCATAAATGATGAAAAAAATGACTGCCGTGCTCTTTTCTCTGGCCGTGGGGCTGAACGCCGTCTCGCTGGCGGCGAAGGCTGACGCACCAAAAGAGCAGGAAACGGATGTCCTTTTAATTGGTGGCGGCATCATGAGCGCCACGCTGGGCACATATCTTCAGGAATTAGAGCCGAACTGGTCCATGACCATGGTCGAGCGCCTTGATGGCGTGGCGCAGGAAAGCTCTAACGGCTGGAATAACGCCGGGACGGGGCACTCGGCACTTATGGAACTGAACTATACGCCGCAGAAAAAGGACGGTTCCATTAGTATCGAGAAGGCGGTAGAGATCAACGAAGCGTTCCAGATCTCACGTCAGTTCTGGTCTCACCAGGTGAACAGCGGTGTGTTGCACAATCCGCACTCCTTCATCAACACCGTTCCGCACATGAGCTTTGTGTGGGGCGATCAAAACGTCAACTTCCTGCGCGCGCGCTACGCAGCCCTGCAACAGAGCACGCTGTTCCGCGGGATGAAATACTCTGAAGATCATGCTCAAATCAAAGAGTGGGCGCCGCTGGTTATGGAAGGCCGCGATCCGAACCAGAAAGTGGCGGCGACCCGCACTGAAATTGGTACTGACGTTAACTACGGTGAAATCACCCGTCAGCTGGTGGCCTCTCTGAAGAAAAAAGAGAACTTTAACCTGCAACTCAGCTCCGAAGTGCGTGGTTTCAAGCGCAACGCGGATAACAGCTGGAGCGTGACCGTTGCCGATCTGAAAAACAACGAAGCCGAGCATGTGATTAAGGCGAAGTTCGTGTTTATCGGTGCTGGCGGCGCGGCGCTGAAACTGTTGCAGGAGTCCGGTATTCCGGAAGCGGACGACTACGCCGGCTTCCCGGTTGGCGGCCAGTTCCTGGTGTCGGAAAACCCTGAAGTGGTTAACCGTCATCTGGCTAAAGTGTACGGTCAGGCTTCTGTTGGTGCGCCACCGATGTCCGTTCCCCATATCGACACCCGTATGCTGGACGGTAAGCGCGTAGTGCTGTTCGGGCCGTTCGCTACATTCTCTACCAAGTTCCTGAAAAACGGTTCCCTGTGGGATCTGCTGAGCGCGACCACGACGTCAAACGTCAAGCCAATGATGGACGTGGGACTGGATAACTTCGATCTGGTGAAATACCTTATTAGCCAGGTGATGCTCTCTGATGAAGAACGCTTCGAGGCGCTGAAAGAGTACTATCCGCAGGCGAAGAAAGAAGACTGGCGCCTGTGGCAGGCGGGTCAGCGCGTGCAGATCATCAAACGCGATCCGAAAGAGGGCGGCGTGCTGCGTCTGGGTACCGAAGTAGTAAGCGATAAGGATGGCACTATTGCCGCGCTGCTGGGAGCATCCCCGGGGCGTCTACCGCTGCGCCAATCATGCTACACCTGATGGAAAAAGTGTTTAAGGACAAAGTATCCAGCCCGGAATGGCAGGCGAAGCTGAAAACCATTATTCCATCCTACGGTACGAAGCTGAACGGTAACGTTGACGCCACGGAACAAGAGCTGGAATACACCAGCCGCGTTCTGCAACTGCAATACGTCAAACCGCAGGCTGCGGATGCTGCGCCGAAGGCAGAGCTGAAGCCGCAGGCGGAAAGCAAGCCGGTGGCGGATATCGCGCTGTAAGCTAAACGCAAAACGGTAACATCCGTTACCGTTTTTCGTGTTTTCTCCCTCTCCCACCGGGAGAGGGTTGGGGTGAGGGCACCAGAACGCACCCTTTCCAGGTCGGGTAAGCGTGAGCGCCACCCGACTTATTTTTAACGAACTACTGCTTGTCCTACCGTCTCATCCGCCTTCCATACGCGATATTTCACATCCACGTTTTCCGGCGTATAAACGACAATCGGCAGCTTGCTGTTATAGCGCAGCAGACTGTTATCACCCAGATAGGCGGTGATAAATTTCTTCTCTTTCTTGCCGTCCGGGCACGCCATCATGGTGGAGACTGGCGAGGTTACTTTGTCGAAGACATAGTAGTCATAACCCCAGCCTTCCAGTGTTTTGCTTTCCAGTTGGCCGCCCAGACGATGCTGGTTGCAGTCCACTTCCAGCGTCTGGCCGATTAACAGCTCGACTTTGAAATTCCCTTCATTCTGCTGAGCCGGGAGCTGAATAACCTGGCGCTTCATTCCTTTGTCCGCTTGCGGATACGGGGCAACTTTTTCCAGCGGCTGCTCTTTTGGGGTTTCGCTGGCGAAAGCGCTGGTGCTGGCGCACGCAGCGGCGATAAGGGCGATGGCAAATTTAGGTGCGTTTTTCACTGTCATTCCTTTTTGTTAAAACGATCCCGGAAAGACTAACATAATGTATGTGAATGGTTGGCGTAATTTACTCACATTTTCATTTTAAACGGAGTAAAGCACTGCTTTTATGCTCTTTTATTGGTGTTTAATGCTGAGGTGGAGTCGGTGCAGAGATCGTGTTATTTTACGCGTTAATTATTGTTATTCATCTGTAAAGGGAGAAGAGATGGTACGGGAAAAACTGAAGACACCTGAAGGCCGCAAGTTCCTGCTGGCGTTACTGGTTGTGTTTATGATTGCTGCTGCATGCGTGGGGCGAGCAACCATTGTCGGCGTGATTGAGCAGTACAACATCCCGCTCTCTGCGTGGACAACCAGCATGTTTGTCCTGCAATCAGCGATGATCTTTGTTTACAGTCTGGTGTTCACCGTTCTGCTGGCGATTCCGCTGGGGATTTTCTTTCTCGGTGGGCGTGAGAAGCACTAAGCATTGTGCATGCGAAGACAGGCAATAAAAAACCAGCCATAAGCGGCTGGTTTTTTTGTGTAGTTTTGGTCGGCACGAGAGGATTTGAACCTCCGACCCCCGACACCCCATGACGGTGCGCTACCAGGCTGCGCTACGTGCCGACGCATAAAAGGAATACTACTCGATTCCTTTTTGATTGCAAGGGGGAAGCAACGCTAACTGATTCATAAATAATCAGTTAGCGATAAAGCGCTTCTCGTCTGTCAGCACCTGCAACAGCAAGCTGAGCTGCGGTTTCTGGTCTTTCAGCTTCTCACCTTCGAGGCTGTACGTCTGGTAATTGCCGTTGCTGTTCAGCACAAGGGACAGCGTCGGCGTGGTCACCACCAGCGTGTTTTCGCCAGCAGCCGTGACCCAGTTATGACGCCGCGTGGCGCTAAAGAGGTCTTGTCCCTGCGAGTATTCAATTGCCGGCGTGCTAACGTGCAGCAGCCGCTGCATTAACGTGGTCATGACGTCTTTATGGTCGGTCAGCATGTTGATGCGTTGCGCGGGAGTGCCCGGCCAGTGGATCACCAGCGGGACATGCAGGTTCGGACGCGACCAGTCCATGCCCTTCGCTTCGTCGCCGAGCGGCACGCCATGCCCCGCCGTGATAATGACGACCGTATTGTCCAGCTTGCCCGCGTCGCGCAGGGCGGTCAGCACGCGAGCGATCTGCGCATCGACATCACCCGCCGCACGGCTATAGCGGCGCGCGAAGCCTTTCTGATTGCTGTCATCAAGATTTGTGCCGTTAAACGCAACCCAGGAGAACCAGCGGTTATCTTCCTGTGCATAGCGCTTCAGCCAGTCTATCCACTGGTCAGCAGTCCGATCGTCAGACTGGCTCTGCGCGGCTGGCAGTGAGAAATCAGACAGCAGCGCCTGGCGGTACAGCGAGCTGTTGAAACCATCAGAGGCGAACAGCCCCAGCTGGTAGCCCTGCTGATTAAGCCCGGTAATCAATGCAGCCGGAATACGGGCCGACAGTACGCCGTCCATATAGCTCGGTGAAATGCCGTAGAACAGACCGAAAATACCCGCGTCGGTCGAATTACCGGAACTCATATGCTGAGTGAATACGATGTTGTTCTCAGCGAATTCAGCCAGGGCAGGCATCTGCTTCTCATAGCGAGAATAGTTCAGGCCATCGACGGTAATCAGCAGCACGTTCTGACCGCGCCCCATGTCGCGATATTTCAGATCGCTCAGGGGATACTGCACGCTGACCGCTTCCGGATTACCCTGTTCGACCAGACGACGCTGATATTCCTGCGCGTCCAGCAGACCGTGTTTTTCAAGGAAACGACGCGCCGTCATCGGATAGGAGAGCGGCAGATTCGCGCGCTGCATGGTAATAGGGCGGTAGAAGTTCGCATCTGCCCAGATATACATCAGGTGCGAACCGATAAATGAGGCGAAAAAGAGCGCCGCGACGGGCTTCGCATAATGTCGGCGTCGGGTCAGGCTGCGGAGCTTTTGCCAGCTCCACGTCGCGAACAACATTTCGATCAGCAGGATAATCGGCACGCTGATAAACATCAGCTGCCAGTCGCGGGCGGTCTCGTTCTGATCCGGGTTAATCACCAGCTCCCAGACGACAGGATTCAGGTGCAGGTGGAACCGGGTAAAAACTTCGCTGTCGATAAGCAACAGCGTCATGCCCGCCGTCGCAAGAATGGCGGACAGGAAGCGCATCAGCCGCTGCGACATGACGATAAACGTCAGTGGGAACAGGATCAGCAGATAGGTGGCGAAGACCAGAAAGCTAAAGTGACCAACAAGGCTCATCCACGAGTAGATACGCCCGGTTAACGTGGTTGGCCAGTCCGCCACAAACAGATAACGGCAGCCGAGCACCATCGCCAACAGAATGTTGAACAGGGCAAACCAGTGCCCCCAGCTGACCATCTGGGAGACTTTTTCACGGTAGCGCTGACGATTCG
The DNA here is from genome assembly GCF_013375955.1 of Enterobacter sp. DSM 30060. Lineage (NCBI taxonomy): Bacteria > Pseudomonadati > Pseudomonadota > Gammaproteobacteria > Enterobacterales > Enterobacteriaceae > Enterobacter > Enterobacter sp. DSM 30060. The sequence continues at coordinate 139,224 of NZ_CP056118.1, read as the reverse complement.
TCACCATAAACTGTTGTTCGTTTCCCTTAGTGTGCCTGGTCGTCGCTAACGGATGACTGCAAAGCCTGGGCGAAAGATTTGGCGATCGCCTGACGCTGAGCCGGAGCAACGCTGGTATTGATCAGGTTGGTAACCATATTTCCCAAAACCATCAGGGAGAGATCGGTTGGCGTTTTATGTTTTTCCAGTACGTTGACCAGCTCACTGAGCAGTTGTTCAACGTGTTCGTCACTGTAGCGGGAATGTTGTGGCATAAATCAAAATCAGTTTGTTGAGAGAAGGGCGACATATTACCGTAGCAACAGCTTTTTTTCCCCTTTTTTATCTTCTGTTGCACACATGCGTTGGTGGTGGTTGAATACCGCCCGGTCTAAAAGGAGAGTTTATCATGAGTCTGGAAATCAACCAGATTGCCTTGCACCAGCTTATCAAGCGTGATGAGCAAACCCTTGAAGTGGTGCTACGCGATTCGTTACTGGAACCAACGCCTACCGTTGTCGAGATGATGGCGGAGTTGCATCGCGTCTACAGCGCGAAAAATAAAGCCTATGGCTTGTTCAGCGAAGAGAGCGAGCTGGCGGATAGCCTGCGCCTGCAACGTCAGGGCGAAGAGGATTTCCTGGCATTCAGCCGCGCTGCAACCGGCCGTCTTCGTGACGAACTGGCGAAATATCCCTTCGCCGATGGCGGTATCGTCCTGTTCTGCCACTACCGCTATCTGGCGGTAGAGTATCTGCTGGTCACCGTGCTGAATAATTTAAGCAGCATGCGTGTGAACGAGCAGTTGGATATCAGCTCAACGCACTATCTGGATATCAACCATGCGGATATTGTGGCGCGTATTGATTTAACCGAATGGGAAACCAATCCGGAATCGACGCGCTACCTGACCTTCCTTAAAGGCCGCGTGGGCCGCAAAGTGGCCGATTTCTTTATGGACTTCCTCGGTGCCAGTGAAGGGCTGAACGCCAAAGCGCAGAACAAAGGTCTGCTCCAGGCGGTGGATGACTTTACCGCTGAGGCGCAGCTGGATAAATCTGAGCGTCAGACCGTGCGTCAGCAGGTTTACAGCTACTGTAACGAGCAGTTACAGGCCGGGGAAGAGATTGAGCTGGAGTCGCTGTCCAAAGAGCTGGCGGGCGTCAGCGAAGTCAGCTTCCAGGAATTTACCGCGGAAAAAGGCTATGAGCTGGAAGAGAGCTTCCCGGCGGATCGCAGTACGCTGCGTCAGCTGACGAAATTTGCCGGGAGCGGCGGTGGGTTAACCATTAACTTTGATGCCATGCTGCTCGGGGAACGTATCTTCTGGGATCCGGCGACCGACACGCTGACCATTAAAGGCACGCCGCCGAATCTGCGCGATCAGCTCCAGCGTCGCACCTCAGGCGGTAAGTAGCGGCCATAAAAAAACCCCGCAGAAGCGGGGTTTTTCTCGACAGGTTTGCGATTACGCGCGAACGAAGTCGATGTGAGACAGTTTTGGCTTGAACGGGTGACGCTGAACAGCCTGAACTTTCACTTTTTCTTCTTTACCGCCAACAACGATGGTCAGAACTTCGCTGTAGAATTCAGCTTTGTTCTGCATGTTCCACACTTTGTCGTGATCCAGTTCGATTGCAACTGGAGCAGCTTCGCCACCGTAAACGATAGCCGGGAACTTGTTAGCGTTACGCAGGCGGCGGCTCGCACCCTTACCCTGCACGTTACGTACTTCTGCTTCGATAGTGAACATTGATTTCTCTCTGTATTTAAAACCCTGCTACAGGCGACCCAGCAGCAGGTGAGTGTTCTGCCTCACGGATGTGAAGCGGGCGGCATTTTATACTCAAATGGCTCGCGCATCAACGAAAAGTCCCGTTAACCGCGCAATTCGTTTGCCCGGCGAAAGCGTCCTTCATAGTCAAAGACCTTCTCACGCACCTGCCAGAACTGCCCTTTTTTACGGGCGACAACAAAATCAGGATGGCGCAGCAGCGCCTGCTGGCGCACGATATCGGCAACGGTTATCCAGCGCAGCGGCACGCCGGGCGTGCGGGTATGCGGGCGGATAAAGAGCTGTTCGAACGCGGTGCGCTGGGCGGGCGTCTGGACCCTGAACCGCTCGCTGACGTCTGCGCCGTCCTCGTCGTAATAGGTAATCTTTAGCCACTCGCCTTTTTCATCCGCACCGGGCTGTAAGACCATGCCGGAACAGCGCAGCACCAGCGCATCTTTCAGTTTCAGCGCCGCTTTCAGCATGTCATCCGGGTCGACCAACACCGTGTCACATTCCCGACAGCGGCGGGCAGCGATATCGTTCTCGGCGTTGCACTGCGGGCAGTTTTTGAAGCGGAAGCGGAAATCACACTGTTCGCGATGGCCTTCATCGTCTTCAAACCAGCCCTGACAGCGGCGGCCAAAATGTTCGATCAGCGTGCCGTCGGCGGTAGTTTTGCCCCAGAAAGTGTTGGCAAACCCGCAGGCCGGACAAAACACCTGTACCGGCACGTTGTCGCTCTTGCCTTTTGGCGTGCCCACTTCCGGGGAGTAGAGATCGTGCGGATTACCGGCATAATCGAGGATCAGACAGTCGGTTTTGCCCGGTGCCAGGCGCAGGCCACGGCCGACAATCTGCTGGTACAGGCTGACGGATTCGGTCGGGCGAAGAATCGCAATCAGGTCAACGTGCGGTGCGTCAAACCCGGTGGTTAATACGGAGACATTCACCAGGTAGCGGAACTGCTGGGCTTTGAAAGCCTCAATCAGGCTGTCGCGCTCCGGCCCGGGGGTTTCACCGGTAATTAACGCCGCGTCGTTGGTGGGCAGAAGCCCCGTGATTTCACGCGCGTGTTCGACGGTAGCAGCAAAAATCATCACCCCTTTGCGCGTTTGCGCAAACTCTTCAATCTGGCTGATGATATGCGGCGTGATCCGCTTCTGTTTTTTCAGCTCATGGTTAAGATCCGCCTCGCTGAACAGCCCGTTGCTCTGCGCCTGTAAGCGGCTGAAATCGTACTGCACGACCGGCATATCCAGCCGCTCCGGTGGCGTCAGATAGCCATGCTTGATCATGTAGCGCAGCGGAAGCTCATAGATACAGTCGCGGAACAGGGCCTTTTCATCGCCACGCACCATGCCGTGATAATGAAACTGATAAATCCAGCCCTTGCCCAGACGAAATGGCGTGGCGGTCAGGCCAAGCAGGCGTAAGTGAGGGTTCACCTCTCTCAGATGAGTGAGGATTTGCTGATACTGGCTGTCGTCGTCATCGCTGATGCGGTGACACTCATCGACAATCAGCAGGGAAAACTCGCTGCAAAACAGGTCCAGGTTGCGCGCAACGGACTGTACGCTGCCAAACACCACTTTCCCGTGGCTCTCTTTGCGCTTCAGCCCGGCGGCAAAAATATCGGCCTCCAGGCCGAGCGCGCAATATTTGGCGTGGTTTTGCGCCACTAGCTCTTTTACGTGCGCCAGCACCAGCACGCGCCCGCGAGCCAGGCGCGCCAGTTCGGCAATCACCAGGCTTTTACCGGCTCCGGTCGGGAGCACGATGGCGGCGGGTTCCCGGTGCTTGCGAAACCAGGCGAGGGTGGCATCAACGGCTTCTTGCTGATAGGGGCGTAGTGTGAACGTCATGGCTTCTCTATTCAGTTAACTCGCATATAGTATGCCACGAAACTTTTTCCCTTGAGTGGCGCAACCAGACCATTATACTGAACTGTTTCTGACTGCTTCTTTTTCGGACGCGTAGTCCGACTTCCAGCACCATTAAGGCTAAAAAGATTTCATGCGACTTGATAAGTTTATCGCTCAGCAACTCGGCGTAAGCCGCGCTATTGCCGGGCGTGAAATTCGCGCCAGCCGCGTAACCGTGGACGGCGACATTGTGAAAGACAGCGCTTTTAAACTCCAGCCTGACCACCAGGTGGAGTATGACGGCAACCCGCTGACCCAGCAGAATGGCCCGCGCTACTTCATGCTCAACAAACCGGAAGGTTACGTCTGTTCAACGGACGATCCGGATCACCCGACGGTGCTCTACTTCCTCGACGAACCTGTGGCGCACAAGCTGCATGCGGCAGGGCGACTGGATATTGATACCACCGGCCTGGTGCTGATGACCGATGACGGTCAGTGGTCGCACCGCATCACCTCCCCGCGCCATCACTGTGAGAAAACCTATCGGGTGACACTTGAGTCGCCGGTCTCGGATGACACGGCAGAGCAATTCGCGAAAGGCGTTCAGCTGCATAGTGAAAAAGATCTGACCAAACCGGCGGTGCTGGAAGTCATTACCCCAACGGACGTCCGTCTGACCATCAGTGAAGGCCGTTACCACCAGGTGAAACGGATGTTTGCCGCCGTGGGCAACCACGTTGTGGGGCTGCATCGTGAACGTATCGGCGCGATTGAACTCGATCCAGACCTGGCGCCAGGGGAATATCGCCCGCTGACGGAAGAAGAGATTGCCAGCGTCGGGCTGCTTTCACGCTAAATTCAGGAGAACCCTGTGACCACCAGGCCACACTCGTCGTTTAAAATCGTATTTATCCTTGGCCTGTTGGCCATGCTGATGCCGCTGTCTATCGATATGTATCTGCCCGCGCTGCCGGTGATTTCCGCGCAGTTTGGCGTACCGGCAGGCAGCGCACAGATGACGCTCAGCACCTACATTCTTGGTTTTGCGCTCGGCCAGCTCTTTTATGGCCCAATGGCAGACAGCCTGGGGCGCAAACCCGTTATTCTGGGCGGGACGTTGATATTTGCCGCGGCGGCGGTGGCCTGCGCGCTGGCGCAGAGTATCGATCAGCTGATCGTGATGCGTTTCTTCCATGGCCTGGCTGCGGCTGCGGCAAGCGTGGTGATTAACGCGCTGATGCGCGACATCTACCCGAAGGAAGAGTTCTCACGCATGATGTCGTTCGTCATGCTGGTCACAACCATTGCGCCGCTGGTCGCCCCCATGGTGGGCGGGGCGGTGCTGGTGTGGTTCAGCTGGCATGCGATTTTCTGGATCCTGGCGATTGCCGCGCTGCTGGCCTCGGTGATGATCTTCGTCTTTATCGATGAAACGCTGCCGGTCGAGCGCCGTCAGAAGTTTCACGTCCGCACCACGCTTGGCAACTTTGCCTCGCTGTTTCGCCATAAGCGCGTGCTGAGCTATATGCTGGCCAGCGGCTTTAGCTTTGCCGGGATGTTTTCGTTCCTGAGCGCGGGGCCGTTTGTGTACATCGAACTGAACCATGTGTCACCCCAGCACTTTGGTTACTACTTCGCGCTGAATATCGTGTTCCTGTTTGTGATGACCATTATCAACAGCCGCTTTGTCCGGCGGGTCGGGGCGCTGAATATGTTCCGCGCCGGGCTGTGGATCCAGTTCGTGATGGCTATCTGGCTGGTATTGAGTGCATTGTTGGGCGTAGGTTTTTGGGCGCTGGTGGTGGGCGTAGCGGCGTTTGTTGGCTGCGTCTCGATGGTCTCATCCAACGCGATGGCGGTGATCCTCGACGAATTCCCGCATATGGCGGGCACCGCCTCGTCGCTGGCAGGGACGTTCCGTTTCGGGATTGGCGCGATTGTCGGGGCGCTGCTCTCAATGGCGACGTTTAATACTGCCTGGCCGATGCTGTGGGCGATTGCCCTCTGCGCGACTTGCTCCATCCTCTTCTATCTTTACGCCAGCCGGCCCCGTAAGACGGCGCATAAATGAGCACTTAAGGCCCGAAACAGGCCTTTTTGTTGACCCATATCAACCAACCCTCGGTTCGTTTACCCGGTGTTTGTTTCTTTTATGTAAAATCTATTTATGTAAAAAGTCACATCATTGTATTTAAAAAGGTTGAGTTAGATCGCAGAAACGGGTACATATAGCGCCGACGCGAGCCTGCAACGCCTATAAAATCCGCTAAACAGTGCAGGTTGGCGATGATGTGTTACTATAAATGTAAATAAATTGTGAAGTAAATTTGCTTCCGGGGATCTGAACGTGAATACATTACAACTCTCCATTGTCCATCGCTTGCCCCAGAGCTATCGCTGGTCGACGGGTTTTGCAGGTTCGAAAGTTGAACCGATTCCGCAAAGCGTTGCCGGGGAGGATAATTGTCTGGTGGCGCTCAAGCTGCTTAGCCCGAGCGATGAAAATGCGTGGCCGGTTATGGAACGTCTCAGCCAGGCGCTGACGGACATCGAAGTAGACAGCTCCGTGCTGGAATGCGAAGGTGAGCCGTGCCTGTTTGTTAACAGCCAGGATGAATTTGCTGCGACCTGCCGTCTGAAAAACTTCGGCGTGGCGATTGCCGAACCGTTCTCCGGTCAATATCCTTTCTGAGTGCTAGTCAGCGGACAATAGCTGGCGCGTGTAATCCTGCGCAGGCGCAGTGAATACGCGCTGGCACTCTCCCTGCTCAACGACTTCTCCCTGCCGCAATACCACCACCTGATGGCAAAGCGCACGCACCACCTGTAAATCGTGGCTGATAAAGATATAGGCCAGCCGATGCTTTTCCTGTAGCCCCTTCAGCAGCGCCAGAATTTGCGCCTGCACGGTGCGGTCCAGTGAAGAGGTAGGCTCGTCCAGCACGATCAGCTCCGGTTTCAGGATCAGCGCGCGGGCAATCGCTATACGCTGCCGCTGTCCGCCGGAAAACTCAGCCGGATACCGGTGCCGGGTCTCGGGATCTAAACCCACTTCCGCCATCACTCGCTTAACGTCGATTTCACGCTGTTGTGCCGTCAGCGCGGGCTGATGAACGCGCAGGCCCTCTTCAATAATCTGCAATACGCTCAGCCGCGGGTTCAGCGAAGAGTTCGGATCCTGAAAGACCACCTGCATGCGCGGGCGGACGGGCAGCATTTGCCGGCGGCTCAGGTTTTGCAGCGGCATGCCGTCAAAGAGAATGCTTCCCTGCGAGGCGATCAGGCGCAGCAGCGCCAGGCCGGTGGTGCTTTTGCCAGAACCGGATTCGCCCACAAGCCCAAGCGACTCGCCCGGACGCAGAGAGAAGCTCATGTTTTTCAGAACATGATTGTGATCGACCACGCGACGCAAAATGCCTTTGCGGATCGGGAATGACACCGACAGGTCCTCAACCTTCAGCAACGGTGCGCTGTCAGCGTTAAGCGGAACCGGGTCGCCAGAGGGTTCGCTATCGAGCAGGCGCTGTGTATACGGGTGCTGAGGCGCGCTCAGCAGGGCAGTTGCCCTGTTCTGTTCGACGCAGCGGCCGTTTTGCATCACGGCCACCGCGTCAGCGAGCTTTTTCACGATGCCCAGGTTATGCGTAATAAACAGCAGGCTCATGTTCAGCTCGTCGCGCAGTTCACGCAGCAGTTGCAGAATTTGCGCCTGCACCGTGACGTCCAGCGCGGTGGTGGGTTCATCCGCAATCAACAGTTCGGGGCGCGTCAGCAGCGCCATCGCGATCATCACGCGCTGGCGCTCGCCGCCGGAAAGCTGATGCGGGAAATCGTTCAGCCGTTTCGCCGCATTACGAATGCCGGTGCGTTCAAGGCAGTCCAGAATTTCCCCCCGCGCTGCCTCTTTACGCATTCCCCGATGAAGTGACAGCACTTCATAGAGCTGTTTTTCCAGCGTATGCAATGGATTGAGCGAAACCATCGGCTCCTGAAAAATCATGGCAATCTTATTGCCACGAATGCCGCGCAGGGTTTGCTCATCAGCGTTCAGCAGGGATTGTCCATGGAACAGAATATCCCCCTGCGGATAGCTAACCGGCGGGGAAGGGAGCAGGCGCAGCACCGACAGAGCCGAAACGCTCTTACCGGAGCCGGATTCCCCGACCAGCGCCAGCGTCTCTCCGCGCTGGATCTGCAACGATAAATCCGTCACCACCGGGCGAGATTCGCCCTGCTTTGAAAACGCAATCGACAGATTTTCTATGCTCAGAAGAGGCCGGGTCATGTCATACCGCCTTGTTGGGATCGAAGGCATCGCGCACGGCTTCGCCAATAAAAATCAGCAGGGAAAGCAGCACCGCCACGGAGAGGAATGCGGCGATGCCCAGCCAGGGGGCCTGGAGGTTGTTTTTGCCCTGCAACAGCAGTTCGCCAAGAGACGGTGAGCCCAGCGGCAAACCGAAACCAAGAAAATCGAGCGACGTCAGGGTGGTAATGGAGCTACACAAAATAAACGGCAGGAAGGTGAGGGTCGCCACCACCGCATTGGGAAGCATGTGACGGAAGATAATTGCGCGATCGCTCACGCCTAATGCCTGCGCGGCGCGAATATAATCGTAATTTCGCGTGCGCAGAAACTCCGCGCGCACCACGCCGACCAGTGCCATCCAGCCGAACAGGACGGTGATGCCTAACAGCCACCAGAAGCCAGGCTGTACTACGCTGGACAGCAGGATAATCAGAAACAGCGTCGGCATACCGGACCAGACTTCAATTACGCGCTGCCCCCACAAATCGATTTTTCCACCGTAATAGCCCTGCATGGCGCCCGCCACGACGCCCATCACGCTGCTAAAGAGCGTCAGAAGCAGCCCAAACAGGAGCGAGATGCGGGTGCCATAGAGGATGCGCGCCAGCACATCGCCGCCGTTGGCGTCCGTTCCCAGCCAGTTTTGCGAGGAAGGCGGGGAAGGGAAGGGGGTGGACGTGGCGTAGTTAATACTGTTCGCGCCAAAACGAATCGGTGCCCAAAGCGCCCAGCCGTGCTCCGCGATCTGTTCACGTAACCAGGGATCCTGATACTCGGCTGGCGTCGCAAACGGACCGCCAAAATCGCTTTCGCTATAGGTAGTAAGCACCGGCACGTACCAGCGATCTTTGAAATGCACCAGCAGGGGTTTATCGTTGGCAATCAGTTCGGAACACAGACTTAAGGCGAACAGGACGGCGAAGATCCACAGCGACCAGTAGCCGCGACGGTTGTGGCGAAAGCGCGCCCAGCGGGCCTGATTGACGGGGCTTAAACGCAACATCAGCGGCCCTCAAAATCGATACGGGGATCGACCAGCGTATAGCTGATATCGCTGATGATATTCAGCAGCAGGCCGATCAGGGTGAAAATGTACAGTGTGCCAAACATCACCGGGTAATCACGGGAGACGGTGGCCTCATAGCCGAGCAGCCCTAAACCGTTGAGAGAGAACATCACTTCTATCAGCAGAGAGCCGGTAAAAAACATACTGATGAACGTGGCGGGAAAACCGGCAATCACCAGCAGCATGGCGTTACGAAAAACGTGCTTCCACATAATCTGCTTTTCACCGACGCCTTTGGCGCGCGCGGTGACGACGTACTGTTTGCGGATCTCATCAAGAAAGGCATTTTTGGTCAGCATCGTAAGCGCCGCAAAACCGCCGATAACCGTCGCCAGCACCGGAAGCGTGATGTGCCAGAAGTAATCGGTGATTTTCTGATACCACGGCAACGTGCTGAAATCCGCAGAGACCAGCCCGCGCAGCGGGAAGAGGTCGAAATAACTGCCGCCAGCGAAAAAGACAATCAGCAGCACGGCAAACAGAAACGCCGGGATAGCGTAGCCGATGATAATGAACGTGCTGCTCCAGATATCAAAACGGCTACCGTTGTAGACCGCTTTGCGGATCCCCAGCGGAATGGAGACCAGATAAATAATCAGCGTCCCCCACAGTCCGAGCGTGATGGAAACCGGAAGGCTTTGCTTGATCAGGGTTAGCACCGAGGCGCTGCGAAACAGGCTGTCGCCAAAATCGAAACGGACATAATCCCAGAGCATCCTGAAATAACGCTCGTGCAGCGGCTTGTCAAAACCATAGCGATGGGTGATCTCGGCGATCACCTCCGGATCCAGTCCCCGACCGCCCCGGTAGTGGCTTTCGCTGATATTGCCCACGCCCGTCCGGGCATGGCTGGCCCCCATTCCTTCACCGCCGCCGCCCGGCATGCCGCCAGCGTGACCAAATTCTATGGCCGCAATCGCCTGGTCCACCGGGCCGCCGGGGGCAATCTGCACGATAAAAAAGTTAATGGTAATGATGGCCCATAGCGTCGGGATAACCAGCAGCAGCCTGCGGATAAGATAAGCGCCCATCGTCACTCCTCAACGCCGCGCTGCGGGCAGTTTTGCGGCTTTATTCACGTCATACCACCACGTATCAAAACCAAGCGTATAAACCGGGCGAACGGCGGGCAGGGAGAATTTGTCCCAGCGGGCCACGCGATCTTCACCCATGTACCACATCGGCAGCATGTAATAGTTCCAGGTTAACACCCGGTCAAGCGCACGCCCGAGCGGCAGAAGTTTCTCTTTATCGCCCTGAGCGGCAACGATTTTCGCGATCAGCGCATCAATCACCGGACTCTTTACCCCCGGAGCGTTGTAGGAGGAGTCGATATACCCCGATGCCCAGGAGATTTGCAGGTCTGAACTCGGCCACGGCTGGGCAGCCCACAGGGTTTGCATCATGTCGTAATCGCGACTGCGCTTGCGGTTGGTCAGCTGGGCAATATCGACCTGGCGGATATTCATGGTCACCCCAAGACGGGCAAGGTTCTTCTTAAACGGCAGCACCCACTGATCGTTTGCGCCGGAGGCAATCAGCAGTTCGAAGCTGAGCGGCTTACCAGTTTTAACATTTACTCGTAGCCGATTTTTCAACACCCAGCCAGCGTCATCCAGCAGTTTGCTGGCTTTCAGCAGGTTGTCCCGGTCGAACCCGTTTCCGTCGGATTTTGGCGGTTCAAATAGGCGGGTGAACACTTCCGGCGGGAGCTCCGCTTTCATTGGGGCCAGCAAAACCAGCTCGTCCGCGTGGGGATAATCGCGGGCGGCATATTCAGTATTCTGGAAATAGCTGTTCGCCCGGCTGTAGGCTCCGTAAAACAGCGCTTTGTTCATCCATTCGAAATCAAACGCCAGGGTAATAGCTTCACGCACCCGACGATCGGAAAAAACCGGGCGCTGAATATTAAACGCCAGCCAGCGCGTGTCCTGCGCGGATTCGTTTTTATGTTCGTCTTTAACGATATAGCCTTTCGCGAAATTTTTTCCGATATACCGGGTCGCCCAGTTTTTGGCGCTGTTCTCGACACGTAAATCAAATGCGCCTGCCTTAAACGCCTCGAAGGCCACGTTATCATCCAGGTAGTAGTCGTAGCGGATTGTATCGAAGTTCCAGCGGCCCCGGTTCACCGGCAGCGTGGCTGCCCAGTAATCTTTCACGCGGGAATAGATCACGTACTGGCCCATTCGCCAGTCGGTAATGCGATACGGTCCTCCGGCCAGCGGCGGGGAAGAGAGGGGATCGCTCAGCTTATGGTTTTTCCAGAATGATTCAGGCATGACGGGCAGGGAGAACAGGCTCAGCATATTCTCTTTGTTTGGCTCAGGGAGTTCGATTCGCACGGTCAGCGGGGCGATGGCTTTCACCGTGGTGCCCTTGTACACCAGACGAAACTGCGGCACCCCTTCGGTCATAAATTTATGAAAGGTGAACGCCACATCGCGGGCGCTAACCGGCGTACCGTCGTGAAAACGCGCCCGCGGATTAATCGCGATTTCTGCCCAGCTAAAATCATCGGCGTAACGCACGTTCTCAGCGACCAGGGGATAATAGCTGCCGGGCTCGTCGTCGGAGGTGACGAACAGCGTGTCATAGAGGGATTCGGTACGCGCTGCCGCCACGCCGCGCAGGGCGAAGCGGTTAAAGTTGTCAAACGTTCCGGTCGCGGAAAGCGTCACGTTCCCGCCTTTCGGGGCGGCGGGGTTCACATAATCGTAGTGAGTAAAGTTGACCGCATACTTCGGCTCGCCAATGACGGCAAAGGCCGTGCTCTCTTTGATGGTCTGCGCCTGGCCCGACAGGCTCACCAGCGCCAACAGCATCAATACAACGCGCATAATCATAGTGCGGCGGATCCCTTTGTTCACAGGCAGGCTCGGTTGAGGAGAATAATAAGGGACAGCGTCGTGATTGTGAAATTATTCCCCGAGCGTGATGTCGGGTTGCCACGTCCTGAACTGCTCCAGCGGCATTGGTCGGCCGATCCAGTAGCCCTGAAGATAGTTCACGCCATGCTCGCGCAGCCACGCCGCCTGCTCGGGCGTTTCAACACCCTCGGCGACGGTTAACATATTCAGGCGTTCTGCCAGCGTCAGCACCGCGTCAAGCACTGGCGAGGTAACGGTTTCAGTCCCGATGGCATTCACGAAGCCACGGTCAATTTTCAGGTAATCCATCGTGAAGCGTTCCAGATAGATCAGCGCGCTGTGGCCGGTGCCAAAATCATCGATGGCGATTTCAAAACCTTCATTGTGCAGCCATTCAAACAGCTGATTTGCCTCGCGGTGGTTGATCATGTCGCGCTCGGTTATTTCCAGCACAATCTGGAAGTGATCGGGCGGAAGGGCAGCGGCAAACGCGCGCATATCCTCTTTAAAGCTTTCCGCATGCAGATGACCGGGCGCGATGTTGATCCCAAACTTGGCACCAGGCGGGAGCACCGTTTGCAGGACAGGGGCATCGCGGATAATCAGGTCAAAAAGATGCAGCGTCAGCGGGACAATCAGCTTCTGCGCTTCAGCGAAGTTAATAAAGGCATCCGGTGGAATTTCGCCCATCACCGGGTGCTTCCAGCGCATCAGGACTTCCAGCCCGGTCATTCTGAGCGACTGCGCATCCACGACGGGCTGATAGACCACGTAGAACTGGTCGTGCTTGATGGCCGTAAGGATCTCTTTCCCGGGATTCAGACGGATAGTGAGAATATAGAAATTCAGCAGACCTGCCGCAATACCGCAGACCAGGCCGAAGAACACGGCGTAGAGCAGTTCATCGGTCTTCCAGGCTTGCGCATAGACGTTAACGGTCAGAGGAATATTTTTCAGCGTGGCGGTGCGGGCAGGGACCTCAGGCAAATCCCCCGCCTGAACCAGCATTCCGGACTGGGTGGATAACGCGGAGTCGCCAATGACGATCGATATTCCGGAAAATTCATCCTGACGTGACGTATAAAGAAGGTAAGGCGTCAGGTTGATGTTCACGGAGGTAAATACGCCGCCGTCTTTTACCAGCGGATTGCGATACCAGATAGCGATCGCGGGTTTATCCGGCAGCATGGGCGTACCCGGCAGGAGCGCGATATCAACAGGTTTGCTGATGTGTAGCTGAGGGATAAGCGTTTCCATTGGGGTATTCATCGGACCTGTTGCCGAAGAGCAGAAGGCCTGTTTATCCCGGACCAGCAAAAAGGCGCGCACGTTAATACTGAAGGCCGCGCGTGAGGTGAGCGCCGCACTGACCTCTTCACAGCTGTTCAGCGTGAGCGGCTGGAGCGTATCAATAGAGGTTTTAAGCTCGTCGAAAAAGCTCTCCATGTAGACGCTTAAATCCGTAATGAGGGTATCGTACCTGACTTCTCGCTTGTGATAACTCCAGTAAAACTGTAATGCACTCAGAAGCAGGGCGGTAAACAACCCCGTCAGAATACTGAGAAACAGTATCTTGCGGTTGCTGGAGAAGTAGCGGGTAAACATAGATGTCGTGATTCCTGAAATGACGCGGGATGTCTATCAGTGTAACGGGCAAAAAAAAACACTGCCGGAGCAGTGCTTTTTTAATCGTATCGCCAGCCAAGGGATAACCAACGATACGACAGCAATATTAACTACGGCTCAGAACGCGGCGAGCTTCGTTGTAGCGCTTCTTCCAGTAAGGTTCGTTCATGCTGGAAATCGTCACACCACTGCTGGTGGAAGCATGGACAAACTGATCGTTACCGATATAGATGCCAACGTGTCGACCGGTTGAACCTGCTCTGAACAGGACTAAATCGCCCGTACGCAGTTTAGTGCGCGAAATGGACTTGCCCATTTCCTGCTGTTCATAAGTAGAACGCGGAAGGTCTAACCCAAACTGCTCACGGAAAGTACGCTGTACGAATGCGGAGCAATCGATGCCTTTCTTGGTGCTGCCGCCCAGGCGGTAACGCACGCCTTTCCAGTCAGCATACTGATCCATAATACGCGACTTAACGTCGAGATTACGTACCATATTTTCAAATTCATCCTGAGAGGCTTGCAGTGAAGAGGAATCTTCCATTCCCACAACACGCGTCTCAGGATGCATATTCTTCGCGGTGTTCGTCGTACTACATGCCGAAAGCAGAACCGCCACTGCAATCGCCGGGATCCCCCGCAAGATATATCTCAAAATTGGTTGAGATTTGACCATTTTGTTTGTTTTCCCTTGAAGTCCTTAACGAAAATATCGTTATAAAAATGCCAACCGTGACGAGACTAATTATCTGTTCACAATGAGACAATTCTTTATGGTGAAATCTGTGGCACAACGCACAAAATTATTCACCACGATAATAATTATCTCAATGGGGCAAAACGAGTTCGAGGTTAACCGATTGCAAAGGGCATTGCGAGCAAAAAAGACCGTTTTTTTATAAGAAAATGTGATACACAACGTTACAGCGCGGAATTGCTCAAAATGCCGCCATTCATACCGGTAATCCCTGCAATTGCTTCATTTTTATCACGAATTGTATGACGGAATGATGACAGCGCTGAATGATGCCGGAAAGAAGTGACTCAGGGATCGAAAACGATCCCTGATGAATGGTGTTAATTAGCGTTATTTATTTGTTTCAGACTTGTTTAAATTTGCCGGGAAGATAGCGATCAAAAATACCTATTACGCGATCGCTCAGGGGAGTCATCAGCACCCAGGGTAAACCAATTAACACCGCCGTGAGGGAGCCTACGGCGATATCTGTCAGCCAGTGAGCGCCAATCATCACCCGCGGAAATGCAAATACCACCACAATAACCAGGGCGATGGCGAAGGCTTTTTTACCGAAATAGCGCAGCATGAAGCCAGCAAAAATCATCAGCATCATACCGTGGTCGCCCGGGAAGCTGTCCTTCGAGGCGTCTTTGGTTGGAATATGAAGCAGCTCGCTGACGCGGTTAATATTCGGGAAAGAGAGCGACGGACTGGCGCGTTTAACCGGCATCAGATGCTGCGCCAGCTGGTTGATAATCACGGCTGCCAGCAGCATGACCAGGCCGATAATCAGAATACGGCGACGACCCGTTTTGTCCTCCTTCAGCCAGAAGGAGAGCATCAGACAGCCCATTGCCAGCAGCGAACAGCCGTCAAACGCGCGGTTGTTGGTGATCGCCACCAGCCACAGGAAGGCTTCACTCTTCGCCAGCGCCTGGTTAAAGAAGTGGAACAGCCCGGAATCCAGCGGGAACCAGAATCCGTGATCCGCCGGGATATACCAGGAGAAAAAGATCGCCAGACCGGCAGCGTTGAGCAATAAAATAGCAGGAAGTCGAGTCGTCATAGTCTTCAGCAATGTGTGAAATCAGGGGCAACGTTAGCCGCCCAAACTTAAACGAAGCTTCAACAGGCTTGACTGGAGGGCATTCCAGTCGGTATTAACCGCACTAATTAACTCTATCCGGCTGTCGGGTGGCGCGACGTTCTGGGTTTCTATAAAGAAATCCTCGCCCTGACGATTAATGCGCACCAGACCATCCGGGGTGCGCATGATCCCTTTTACCCGCTCAACCGGCGCCAGTCTCGCCCATTCCAGTATACCAATGGTGTCGAAAACCGTATCGGCATCGAAGATCCAGCCGCAGGCCTGGTGTCCCTGGCCGCTGTTCAGATTTCGACGCCAGCGCTGATGTTCCGGCAGGCTCAGCGCTGCCAGACCTTGCTTCGCGCCGTGGCTATGTGAATGCTCTGCGCTGGCAGGCAGTTGCGTCTGGTTGAGGCGGGGAAGATCGAGCAGGGCGCCATCAATGTTGCCCTGGGTGGTCTGCACGTACTGACGTCCACCGCCAGCCTGCTGCCACCAGGCATTGAACGCGGCCTGACTCTCAGCCGTCGCGCGATCGGATTTATTCGCCACGATGATGTCTGCCGAGGCGAGCTGGTCGCGGAAATTGTCGTTATTGATCGCTTTTTCATCCAGCAGCTGGCGGGGGTCGAGCAGGCAAAGCGTCGCACGCAGCTCAAGCCACGGCTCGTAGACCGGGGCGGTCAGTAAATCAAGAATTTGCTTCGGATGACCCAGCCCAGTGGGTTCAATCAGCAGACGGTCAGGCTTGCCCTGACGCAGCAGCGTATTCAGCCCGACCTGCATCGGCAGACCATTCACGCAGCACATACACCCGCCCGGGATCTCTTTCACCATCGCGCCGCTGTCGGCGAGCAACGCGCCGTCGATCCCCACTTCGCCAAATTCGTTGACCAGCACGGCCCACTTTTCCGCCGGATCTTTATTGTCCAGCAAATGCAGAATGGACGTAGTTTTACCGCTGCCGAGAAAACCGGTGATCAGGTTGGTTTTGGTCACGTGCGCTCCGATAAATAATTGTGATGTAGTAACAACTATCTATCATCCTGACGAAAAAATCGGGCATTGAGAAGAGGGAGGGCGAACGGAGCGCAAAACCGTTCGCCTTAAACGCAATAATCGCTAAATTTTTAACGTTTCGATAACGGCCTGACGCGCGCCGAGCCGGACGAGGCGCTGGTACGCGCCGGTGATTGCCTCGACAAAGACAGGGTTTTGCGGCAGGTCGTCGCCAAAGATTTCTTTTAGCGTCAGCAGGGCGCTAACGCGTTCTGCGTCACTGCTGGTAGCGACAATGGCCTGAAACTTGTCGCTCAGCGGATCGCGCACGTCAATGGCGTTGCCCTGGTCGTCCGTCCCGCTGACGTAGCGCATCCAGCCTGCGACGCCCAGCGCCAGTAATGGCCAGGCGGTGTTACGCTCAAGATGCATGCGGATCCCATCCAGCATGCGCTGAGGCAGCTTCTGACTGCCGTCCATAGCGATTTGCCAGGTGCGGTGCTGTAGCGCCGGGTTGGCGAAGCGGTCAAGCAGGCTGTCAGCATAGGCTGTCAGATCGACGTTGGTGATGCGCAGCGTAGGGGCCTGCTCATTCAGCATCAGCCTGCGGGCAGCCTCGCGGAAGCTGTCGTCCTGCATACATTCATTTATGTGCGCGTAGCCGGCAAGGTAGCCCAGATACGCCAGGAAGGAGTGGCTGCCGTTCAGCATCCGCAGCTTCATCTGCTCCCAGGGCAGGACATCCTCAACCATCTGTACGCCTGCAACCTCCCATTCCGGACGCCCGGCGACAAAGTTATCTTCCACTACCCACTGAATGAACGGTTCACAGCTGATGGCGCAGGGATCTTCAACGCCAAGTTCCTGGGTGATTTCCGCGAGTGAGGCGTCAGTGGCGGCGGGCACGATTCGGTCGACCATGGTGCCAGGGAAGCTCACGTGCGCCTCGATCCATCCGGCCAGCTCTGCGGAACGCTTTCCGGCCATGCCGAGAACGGCATTTTTCACCACGTGGCCGTTATCGGGAATGTTGTCGCAGGAGAGCACGGTAAACGCCGGCAGGCCGCGCTCGCGGCGGCGATGAAGCGCTTCGACCAGAATACCCGGCGCGGAATGCGGCTCAGACGGATGCTCAAGATCGTGCAGAATGCGGCTGTTGTGCATATCCAGTTTCCCCGTCGCCGGATCGATGCAGTAGCCTTTTTCGGTAATGGTGAGGGAGACAATGGCAACCTGCGGTTCGCAGAACTTCTCAATAATGGCTGCCAGCGAGTCGAGTTTTGCGTTCAGGCACTCTTTTACCGCACCGATAATAATGGGCTGATTGCCTTCGGCACCTTTCTCCAGCACGGTAAACAGATGATCCTGCGCGCGGAGCTGGCGCATGAGAACATCGCCGCTAAAGAGGCTAATCTCACAAATACCCCAGTCGCCTCCTTTGGCGTTCAGCACCCGGTTTGTTAACAACGCCTGATGCGCTCGGTGGAACGCGCCAAAACCGAAATGGACGATGCGGGAGCGTAACTGCTCGCGATCGTAGCGGGGCTGCTGGACATGAGCAGGAAGCGCGGTGGAGGCAATAGTCTTCATGTAGTACACACCTGATTAACCATTAATTAACAATGCCAGTGTAAAGTTATATGACAACAAATTAAATTGGTAAGCCGTAAATATCCCGGTTATGTGAGTTTGATCAATCAATGTCGCGCGCTGTGTTGACCACTTCGATTAAACATGTATGGTAGTCGTCATTGAGGTAATCCATATTGGTATAACAACTTGAGAGGGTGGGGCAATGGAACAAACCTGGCGTTGGTACGGGCCGAACGATCCGGTTTCTCTTGATGATGTGCGTCAGGCTGGCGCAACGGGTGTGGTCACGGCGCTGCATCATATTCCGAACGGTCAGGTGTGGCCGGTGGAGGAAATCCAAAAGCGTCAGGCACAGCTGGCAGAGAAGGGTCTAACCTGGTCTGTCGTGGAAAGTATTCCGGTTCACGAAGATATCAAAACCCACTCCGGTGAGTGTGAAACCTGGATTGCGAATTATCAGCAGAGCATTCGTAACCTGGCGGCCTGCGGTATTGATACCGTCTGCTATAACTTTATGCCAATTCTGGACTGGACGCGTACCGACCTGGAATATGAAATGGCCGATGGTTCGAAGGCGCTGCGTTTCGATCAAATCGCTTTTGCGGCTTTCGAGCTACACATTCTGAAGCGTCCGGGGGCGGAAGCAGACTACACCGCCGAAGAGCAGCAGCAGGCGCTGGCGTGGTTCAATGCCGCCAGTGAAGCGGACATTGAGAAGCTGGTTCGCAATATTATCGCGGGCCTGCCGGGGGCGGAAGAGGGCTATACCCTCGATCAGTTCCGCGCGCGCCTGGCGGAATATGGCGATATCGATAAAAACCAGCTGCGTGAAAACATGGCGCACTTCCTGCGCGCTATCGTGCCGGTGGCAGAAGAAGCGGGCGTGCGGCTGGCGGTCCATCCGGACGATCCTCCGCGCCCAATCCTCGGCCTGCCGCGTATCGTGTCGACCATTGAGGATATGCAGTGGCTAAAAGAGACGGTGGACAGCATCTACAACGGCTTTACCATGTGTACGGGCTCTTACGGCGTGCGTGCGGATAACGATCTGGTGCGGATGATCGAAACCTTTGGGGATCGCATTCATTTCACTCACCTGCGTGCAACCTGCCGTGAAGAGAATCCAAAAACCTTCCATGAAGCAGCCCACCTTGGCGGCGACGTGAACATGGTTGCGGTGGTGGATGCCATTCTCTCTGAAGAAGTACGTCGTAAGCAGGCGGGGGATGTACGTCCTATCCCGTTCCGTCCGGATCACGGGCATCAGATGCTGGACGATCTGCGCAAGAAAACGAATCCAGGGTATTCGGCGATTGGCCGTCTGAAAGGGATGGCGGAAGTGCGCGGTATCGAGCTGGCGCTGAAAATGACGAAGTATCCAGAGCTTCTGTAAGCCTGATTGCCCGGTGGCGCTACGCTTACCGGGCCTACGAAAAACCGGCTCTGAGGCCGGTTTTTGTGTTTTTGTAGGCCGGGTAAGGCGCAGCCGCCACCCGGCAAACGCCACAATCAGTCAGCGCGACCCATATAGCGTTTTTCTTCGATATGGATACGGATTTTCTCGCCCGCTGACAGGTATTCTGGCACCTGTACGACCAGACCGGTAGTCAGGGTAGCCGGTTTGTTACGCGCGCTTGCAGACGCGCCTTTGATGCCCGGTGCCGTTTCAACGATTTCCAGATCAACGGTCTGCGGCAGCTCCAGCGCCAGCAACACGCCATCCCAGGTCAGCACCTGCATGTCCGGCATTCCACCTTCAGGAATAAACAGCAGCTCTTCTTCGATCTGATCTTTGGTGAAGATATACGGGGTGTAATCTTCTTTATCCATGAACACGTATTCGTTGCCGTCGATATAAGAAAAATCAACGTAGCGACGGGTCAGGGTCACGGTATCCACGATATCGTCGCCTTTAAAACGTTCTTCCACTTTCAGGCCGGTACGGACATCGGAGAAACGCATTTTATACAGCGTTGCTGCGCCACGGGCGCTGGGTGCCTGAATGTCGATATCTTTCACAATCAGCAGTTTGCCGTTGTAATTCAGTACCATACCTTTCTTGATTTCGTTCGCTCTTGGCATTGCAGTAATCCTGTTTACGGGAGGTAAAAAATATCGCGCCAAATTACTCGCGCGCGGCCTTTCAGGCAAGCGGAATTCGTGGGTTTTGCTATCAATACATAAAAGGTGTTACTGTGCGCGCAATGCCCGACTGCGCGGGCATCTGCCACCAACAGAGAGCATGTATGGATTGTCGTTCCGACTGTGGCGCGTGCTGTACCGCACCGTCCATCTCAAGCCCCATTCCAGGCATGCCACAAGGCAAGCCTGCCAATACCCGCTGCGTTCAGCTCTCTGAATCTAACCTGTGCATGATCTTTGGCTCGCCTTTACGCCCGAAGGTGTGCTCCGGGCTCCAGCCTGACGCCGAAATGTGCGGCAGTACGCGCCAGCAGGCCATCACTTACCTGCTTGAGCTGGAAGCGCTCACCGCGCCTTAAACGTCCTTAATCCGCGTCAGGCAGCTCAGCGTCAGGACGCACATCACCAGCGCAATCCAGAACACCGTATGATAGTTCCAGATTTCAGCCACAACGCCCGCCAGTGAGCCTGCAATAATCCAGCCCACGCGGGTGGTATTAGTATAAAGGGTGGTGGCAGCGCCTGCCTGACCCGGCATCAGATCCTGGAAGTAGAGCATGCCGATACCGGCCAGAATACCGATGTAAATGGCGTTCAGCAGCTGTAAAGCAAGAAGCAGCGCTGGCGTATGAACCGTCAGCATACCGATATAAAACAGCAGCCCGGCAACGGCGGCGATGCGCATCAAAAAGCGCTTGCCGAAGCGCTTCGCGTAATAGCCCGCAATCAGCATGGTGGGGATCTCAAGCCCCGCGGCGGTTCCCATCATGATCCCGGCCAGCTTCTCCGGCAGATGCAGCTCATCAATAATAAACAACGGCATATTAATGATATAGAGGCTGTTCGTTCCCCACATCAGCGTACAGATAATGAATAACAGTAGTGCGTCGCGCCGGTTACGCCGCGGTGCTTCCAGCGTACCGGTCGCCACTTTCGGCTCTTTACGCATGGAAGGCAGGAAGAACCATACCATTGCGCCACACACCACGAAGGCTACCGCCGCGCTGAGGTACATTACCGTAAAGCCAAAACCCATTGCCAGCGCGTAGGCGAGCGGGGGGCCAATCACCCACGCAAGCGACACCTGCGCGCGCAGTATCGAGCTGAACATCACCGCTTCCCGCCCGGTGCGGTCGGCGTGCTCGCGGGCAAGGGCGAACATCTGCGGGTTGGCGGTCGAGCCGAAGCTGCTCAGGAACACCCCAACAAACAGCAGAATGAAATAGTTGCGGTTCCAGGCAAACAACACGCAGGCGAAAACGCCCAGCAGACAGCAAAAAACAATCAGGCTTTTGCGATCGCCTTTTCTGTCGGAACGCCCGGCCAGAAACTGGCTGACCAGGATGCCAATGATGGCGCTCCCGGTGAAGAAGAAGCCAACCATCGCCGGACGCGCGTGGACTTCGTTGGTCAGAAACAGGCTCAGCGTAGGCGTTTGTAACGCACCGGCAATACCGGTGAGGAAAGCAACAATCAAAAACGCCGTTGACGTCAAATCAAAGGGCTTTGGTGAGGCGGCAGCGGGGGTGTTATGCATGTTCAGTCTTTGCGAGTAACAGAGAGAGGCGGAGTTTACGCCGCCTGTCATTAAATAAACAGAGGGCAAAATCAAGATTGCCACAATAAATCAAAATAGCATTTCAGTTTAACGCTGTTTCGCTGAAGCGTGCTGAACATGTTTGCTGAACATCAGCAAAAACCTCCCTATTGAAGAAGAAATGTGCTGCACTTCTAAATTCTGCAACAAGAAATGTAACTTTTCTTGCAACCTTTTGTAGAAAAGACAAGACTTCTTGAAACGTTTCAGCGCTATCTTGCATGTCCTGTAGAAGCAGGTTAGCGCATATTTTCTCAGTTAAGCTGAAACGATTCAATTTCAGCAGGAGAGGAGAATCATGTTCCAGTTATCTGTTCAGGATATCCACCCGGGCGAACAGGCCGGGAATAAAGAAGAGGCTATTCGCCAGGTCGCCGCTGCGCTCGTGCAGGCTGGCAACGTGGCTGACGGCTACGTCAACGGCATGCTGGCGCGTGAACAGCAGACCTCCACCTTCCTCGGTAACGGTATTGCAATTCCGCACGGCACCACGGACACCCGCGATCAGGTGCTGAAAACCGGCGTGCAGGTTTACCAGTTCCCGCAGGGCGTGCTCTGGGGCGAGGGGCAGGTGGCTTACGTGGCGATCGGTATCGCGGCCAGCGGTGACGAACACCTGGGCCTGCTGCGTCAGTTGACGCACGTGCTGAGCGATGATGCCGTCGCGGAACAGCTTAAATCCGCCACCACTGCTGAAGAGCTGCGTGCCCTGCTGATGGGCGAAAAACAGAGCGAAGCGCTGAAGCTGGATAATGAAACCCTGATGCTGGACGTCGTCGCGTCCGATCTGGTGACGCTCCAGGCGCTGAACGCGGCTCGCCTGAAAGAGGTGGGGGCGGCTGATACCGCCTTTGTGACCCGCACCATCAATGATAAGCCTTTAAACCTGGGTCAGGGCATCTGGCTGAACGACAGTGCTGAAGGCAACCTGCGCAGTGCTATCGCGGTCAGCCGTGCTGCGGTTGCCTTTGAGACAGACGGTGAACGCGCCGCGATGCTGGTAACCGTTGCCATGGCTGACGATCAGCCGGTTTCCGTGCTGAAGCGCCTTGGCGATCTGCTGCTGAACAATAAAGCTGAAAAATTGCTGAACGCAGACGCGGCGACGGTGCTGGCCCTGTTGACCAGCGACGATGCGCTGACGGACAACCTGCTGAGCGCGGAGTACGTGGTGCGTAACGAACACGGCCTGCATGCCCGTCCGGGCACCATGCTGGTGAATACCATTAAACAATTTGAAAGTGAGATCACCGTGACCAATCTGGACGGTTCGGGTAAACCAGCCAACGGGCGCAGCCTGATGAAAGTTGTCGCGCTGGGTGTGAAGAAAGGCCATCGTCTGCGTTTTACCGCGCAGGGTGCTGATGCTGAACAGGCGCTGAAAGCGATTGGCGACGCCATCGCGGCCGGTCTGGGGGAGGGCGCATAATGAGCAGACGTGTTGCGACCATTACGCTGAACCCGGCTTACGATCTGGTGGGCTTCTGCCCGGAAATTGAGCGTGGCGAAGTTAACCTGGTGCGAACCACCGGCCTGCATGCCGCAGGGAAAGGGATTAACGTGGCGAAGGTGCTGAAAGATCTCGGCATCGACGTCACCGTTGGCGGCTTCCTTGGCAAAGACAACCAGGACGGTTTTCAGCAGTTGTTCAGTGAACTGGGCATCGCTAACCGTTTTCAGGTTGTGCAGGGCCGTACCCGTATTAACGTTAAGCTGACCGAGAAAGACGGTGAAGTGACCGATCTGAACTTCTCCGGCTTCGAAGTGACCCCGGCTGACTGGGAGCGCTTCGTTGCCGATTCCCTGAGCTGGCTGGGCCAGTTTGACATGGTGTGCGTCAGCGGTAGCCTGCCGTCCGGCGTCAGCCCGGAAGCGTTCACCGACTGGATGACGCGCCTGCGCAGCCAGTGCCCGTGCATTATTTTTGACAGCAGCCGCGACGCGCTGGTCGCCGGTCTGAAAGCCTCGCCATGGCTGGTTAAGCCTAACCGCCGTGAACTGGAAATCTGGGCGGGCCGTAAGCTGCCAGAATTAAAGGATGTGATTGACGCTGCCCATGCGCTGCGCGAGCAGGGTATCGCTCATGTGGTGATTTCGCTGGGTGCAGAAGGTGCCCTGTGGGTTAACGCCTCCGGGGAATGGATTGCCAAACCGCCTTCTATGGAAGTGGTCAGCACCGTGGGTGCCGGGGATTCGATGGTTGGCGGCCTGATCTACGGTCTGCTGATGCGCGAATCCAGTGAACATACCCTGCGCCTTGCTACCGCCGTTGCGGCCCTGGCCGTGAGCCAGAGCAATGTCGGTATTACCGATCGTACCCAGTTAGCCGCGATGATGGCGCGCGTTGACTTAAAACCTTTTAACTAACAGCAGGAGAGGAATAATGAAAACGCTGCTGATCATTGACTCCGGTCTCGGACAGGCTCGTGCCTATATGGCGAAGACCCTGCTGGGCGCGGCGGCACAAAAAGCGCACCTGGATATCATTGATAACCCGGGTGATGCTGAAATGGCGATTGTTCTGGGCGACAGAATCCCCGCGGACAGCGCCCTGAACGGCAAAAAAGTATGGCTGGGCGATATTAACCGCGCGGTGGCACACCCTGAACTGTTTCTGAGCGAAGCAAAAGGTCATGCGACGGTTTACAGCTCACCCGTTGAGGCCGCGCCGGTCGCAACCGCTGGGCCGAAACGCATTGTTGCGGTAACGGCCTGCCCGACAGGTGTGGCTCACACCTTTATGGCGGCTGAAGCCATTGAAACCGAAGCGAAAAAACGCGGCTGGTGGGTGAAGGTTGAAACTCGCGGCTCTGTTGGCGCGGGTAATGCCATCACGCCGGAAGAGGTGGCCGAAGCCGATCTGGTGATCGTGGCGGCCGATATCGAAGTGGATCTGGCGAAGTTTGCCGGTAAGCCGATGTTCCGCACCTCAACCGGCCTGGCGCTGAAGAAAACTGCGCAGGAGTTTGATAAAGCGCTGGCGGAAGCCAAACCTTATCAGGCGACCGGTGCGGCTAAGACGCCTGGCGAAGGTAAGAAAGAGTCTGCGGGTGCCTATCGTCACCTGTTAACCGGGGTTTCCTACATGCTGCCGATGGTGGTGGCGGGCGGCCTGTGTATTGCGCTCTCCTTTGCCTTTGGTATCGAAGCCTTTAAAGAGCAGGGCACGCTGGCGGCAGCGTTGATGCAGATTGGTGGCGGCTCCGCGTTTGCGCTGATGGTGCCGGTGCTGGCGGGCTTTATCGCCTTCTCCATCGCTGACCGTCCGGGTCTGACGCCGGGTCTTATCGGCGGTATGCTGGCCGTGAGCACTGGTTCTGGCTTTATCGGCGGTATTATTGCCGGTTTCCTTGCCGGTTACGTGGCGAAGCTCATCAGCTCTAAGCTGAAGCTGCCGCAGAGTATGGAGGCGCTGAAACCTATCCTGATCATCCCGCTGATTTCCAGCCTGGTGGTCGGTCTGGCGATGATTTACCTGATTGGTAAGCCGGTCGCGGGCATTCTGGAAGGTCTGACCCACTGGCTGCAAACCATGGGGACGGCGAACGCGGTGCTGTTGGGCGCAATCCTCGGCGGTATGATGTGTACCGACATGGGCGGTCCGGTAAACAAAGCGGCATACGCGTTCGGCGTTGGCCTGCTGAGTACCCAGACCTACGCGCCGATGGCGGCGATCATGGCGGCAGGTATGGTGCCTCCGCTGGCGCTTGGCCTGGCGACAATCATTGCCCGTCGTAAGTTTGATAAAGCGCAGCAGGAAGGCGGCAAAGCGGCGCTGGTGCTGGGTCTGTGCTTCATTACCGAAGGCGCAATCCCGTTTGCGGCGCGCGATCCAATGCGTGTTCTGCCATGCTGTATCGTCGGCGGTGCGGTAACGGGAGCTATCTCCATGGCGGTAGGTGCGAAACTGATGGCACCGCACGGCGGTCTGTTCGTCCTGCTGATCCCTGGCGCCATCACGCCGGTGCTGGGCTACCTGCTGGCGATTGTTGCCGGTACGCTGGTGGCGGGTCTGTCTTACGCGGTGCTGAAGCGTCCGGAAGCGGAAGTGGTCGCAAAAGCAGCCTAAAAGAGGTGTCGGGTGGCGGCTTCGCCTTACCCGACCTACAAAAAAGCCGGGTCGCGTTAAGCGCCCGGCTTTTTTTATGCCGCCTGTTCAGCGGTCTGCTGTGCCTTCAGCCAGGCAATCTCTTCTGCCCAGATATCCGGATTGATGGTTTCCAGCACCATTGGAATGCCGTCGAAGCGGGGATCCTGCATGATAAAGCGGAACGCATCGTGGCCGATATTACCTTCGCCCAGGCTGTGGTGACGGTCTACGCGGCTGCCGAACGCGCTTTTCGCATCGTTTAAGTGCATACCGCGAAGATATTTAAAACCAACAATACGCTCGAACTCTTCGAAGGTATTTTTCGTGGCCTCGGTTGTGCGCAGGTCATACCCGGCGGCAAACGCGTGGCAGGTATCAATGCACACGCCCACGCGGGATTTGTCTTCCACGCCGTCGATGATCGCCGCCAGATGCTCAAACTTAAAGCCGAGGTTGCTGCCCTGACCGGCGGTATTCTCAATCACCGCCGTCACGCCCTGGGTTTTATCCAGCGTCATGTTGATGGACTCGGCAATGCGCGCCAGACAGGCGTCTTCGTCGATTTGCATCAGATGGCTACCGGGATGGAAGTTCAGCAGCGTCAGCCCCAGCTGTTCACAGCGCTGAACCTCATCCAGGAATGCTTCGCGGGATTTTTCCAGCGCCTCAGCAACCGGGTGGCCGAGGTTAATCAGGTAACTGTCGTGCGGGAGGATCTGCCCAGGCCCATAGCGGTATTTCTCGCAGGCGGCTTTGAAGTCATCAATCACTTCCGCGGTGAGGGGAGCTGCGCGCCACTGCCGCTGGTTTTTGGTGAACAGGGCGAAAGCGGTCGCCTCGATTTCGGCGGCGCGAATGGCGGCATTCGCAAGGCCACCGGCAGCGCTGACGTGCGCTCCAACATATTTCATAAAAAGACTCCTGTTAACCCGAAATGCCTATGATAACGGGTTAACAGGAGAAGGACGAGATGGTTTATGCCAACAGGCTGTGTACCGCAAGGTTAATCGCACCGCCGCCAACTATCAGCCAGATGAACAGCACCAGCGCCATCAGCAGCGGTTTCGCCCCGGCTTTTTTCAGCGCGCTGACGTGCGTGGTGACGCCCAGCGCCGCCATTGCCATCGCCAGCAGGACCGTATCCAGCGTGACCAGCATATCCACCATCACTTTTGGCAGCAGGTGGAAAGAGTTGAAGATAGCGACCACGATGAACAGGATCGCAAACCACGGAATGGTGATTTTGCTTTTCTCGCTGCCGCCTGCAGGAGCCAGCTGTTTAACCCGCGCCGCGAGGAAAATCAGGAACGGGGCCAGCATCATCACGCGCAGCATTTTGGCGATGACCGCCGCGTTTTCCGCTTCCGGGTTAATGGCGTGACCTGCCGCCACCACCTGCGCCACTTCGTGCATGGTTGAGCCGATATAAATGCCGTAGGTTTCCGGGCTAAACCAGTGCGCCACCAGCGGATACATGGCTGGATACAGGAAGATCGCCAGCGTACCGAAGATAACTACCGTCGCGACGGCAACCGTGACTTTACTGGCCTCGGCTTTGACTACCGGCTCTGTTGCCAGTACAGCCGCTGCGCCGCAGATGCTACTACCCGCACCGATCAGCCAGCTGGTCTGTTTGTCCAGTCCAAAGATCTTCTGGCCGATAAAGCACGCCAGTAAAAAGGTGCTCGAAAGGGTCAGGACGTCGATGGCAATCCCGCTGACACCCACATCCGCGATCTGCGAAAAGGTGAGACGGAAGCCATAAAGGATGATCCCGAGACGTAATAAATGCTGCTTGGCGAAAATCACGCCGCCGTCGCAGGATTTCCAGATATGCGGGTAAACGGTGTTCCCGACCACCATGCCGAGCAGAATGGCCAGCGTCAGGGCGCTGAACCCTGCACCGGCAACAGCCGGTATACTGCCACCCCATAAGGCCACGCCGGTAACCACGGCGCTTAGCGCGAGACCCGGCACGAAGTGCCACACTGTACGATGATGTTGTAAGGTGATTTCTGACATAACCTTCTCCTTTGTCTGGCTAAAGGTTACGATGCTCTGGCTTAAAAATAAAATTGATTATATATTTATAATCAATCTTTATAAGTGGTAAGCAACCATGCACATTACATTGCGTCAGCTGGAAGTTTTTGCCGAGGTGCTGAAAAGCGGCTCGACAACCCAGGCGTCACAAATGCTGGCGCTCTCGCAGTCCGCCGTTAGCGCGGCCTTGACCGATCTTGAAGGGCAACTGGGCGTCCAGCTTTTCGACAGGGTAGGAAAGCGACTGGTGGTGAACGAACATGGCCGCCTGCTGTATCCGCGTGCCCTGGCCTTGCTTGAGCAGGCAACGGAGATCGAACAGCTGTTCCGCGAGGACAACGGCGCTATTCGCGTCTACGCCAGCAGCACGATCGGTAATTACATCCTGCCGGAAGTGATCGCCCGCTACCGCCGGGATTTTCCGACCCTGCCGCTGGAGATGAGCGTCGGCAACAGCCAGGACGTGATTAACGCGGTGATTGATTTCCGCGTGGACATCGGTCTTATCGAAGGGCCGTGCCACAACGTCGATATCATTGCGGAGCCCTGGCTTGAGGATGAGCTGGTGGTGTTTGCTTCCCCGGCCTCTTCTTTACTCCAGGGCGAGGTTACGCTGGAGCGTCTGGCGCAGGCGCAGTGGATCCTGCGAGAGCAGGGCTCCGGCACGCGTGAGATTGTCGATTATCTACTGCTGTCCCATCTGCCGCAGTTCCAGCTAGGGATGGAGTTAGGTAACTCCGAGGCCATTAAGCATGCCGTACGTCATGGCCTGGGCATTAGCTGTCTTTCCCGACGGGTGATCGCCGAACAGCTGGAAACCGGCTCTCTGGTTGAGATCCCCGTTCCGCTGCCGAAGCTGGTGCGCACGCTGTGGTGCATCCACCATCGTCAGAAACACCTTTCCAGCTCGCTCCAGCGTTTTCTGCGCTATTGTGCCATTTAACGTTCCCCGGTGGCACTTCGCTTACCGGGGCCTGGTGCGCTTATCACTCCACATTTTTATGCTTTACTTATAATCCTGGCCGAGTCATGAAGCTCTCTTATAACTGAGCATTTCTGCCGGAAGCAACGCAGATCGTCTGCTACAATCGCGCCTCATTTATTGAATGGACAGCATTTTCACATGGTTTCAGAAACTAAAACCACAGAAGCGCCCGCGCTACGTCGCGCACTTAAGGCGCGTCACCTGACGATGATCGCCATTGGCGGCTCCATCGGTACGGGTCTTTTCGTTGCCTCTGGCGCAACAATTTCGGCAGCCGGCCCGGGTGGGGCATTATTCTCTTATATCCTGATTGGCCTGATGGTCTACTTCCTGATGACCAGCCTGGGCGAACTGGCGGCATACATGCCGGTGTCTGGTTCGTTTTCGACCTACGGACAAAAATACGTTGAGGAAGGCTTCGGCTTCGCGCTGGGCTGGAACTACTGGTACAACTGGGCGGTGACCATCGCCGTTGACCTCGTCGCCGCACAGCTGGTGATGACCTGGTGGTTCCCGGACACGCCCGGCTGGATCTGGAGCGCCCTGTTCCTGGCGGTCATCTTCCTGCTGAACTACATCTCCGTGCGCGGTTTCGGCGAAGCGGAATACTGGTTCTCTTTGATTAAAGTGGCAACCGTCATCATCTTTATCGTCGTCGGTGTGGCGATGATCGTTGGTATTTTCAAAGGGGCCGAACCGGCGGGCTGGAGTAACTGGACAATAGGCGATGCGCCGTTTGCCGGGGGCTTCTCGGCGATGATTGGCGTGGCGATGATTGTCGGCTTCTCCTTCCAGGGCACCGAACTGATTGGCATTGCGGCCGGTGAATCCGAAAACCCGGAGAAGACCATCCCGCGCGCGGTGCGTCAGGTGTTCTGGCGTATCCTGCTGTTCTATGTGTTCGCGATCCTGATTATCAGCCTGATCATTCCGTATACCGACCCAAGCCTGCTGCGTAACGATGTGAAAGACATCAGCGTCAGCCCGTTCACCCTGGTCTTCCAGCACGCGGGTCTGCTCTCTGCGGCGGCGGTGATGAACGCGGTGATCCTGACGGCGGTACTGTCTGCGGGTAACTCCGGTATGTACGCCTCTACCCGCATGCTCTACACCCTGGCCTGCGACGGTAAAGCGCCACGTATTTTCTCGAAACTGTCTCGCGGTGGCGTGCCACGCAACGCGCTGTATGCGACCACGGTGATTGCGGGTCTCTGTTTCCTGACCTCCATGTTCGGCAACCAGACGGTCTACCTGTGGCTGCTTAACACCTCTGGTATGACGGGCTTCATTGCCTGGCTGGGCATTGCCATCAGCCACTACCGTTTCCGTCGCGGATACGTCAAGCAGGGGCATGATCTGAATAATCTGCCGTACCGGTCAGGGTTCTTCCCGCTGGGGCCGATCTTCGCCTTCGTTCTGTGCCTGATCATTACCCTGGGCCAGAACTATGAGGCCTTCCTTGCGGACACCATTGACTGGGGCGCCGTCACGGCTACCTATATTGGCATTCCGCTGTTCCTGATCATCTGGTTTGGCTACAAACTGACGAAAGGAACGCGCTTCGTTCGCTACAGTGAAATGGATTTCCCGGAACGATTTAAACAATAACCGCACTTCCTCTCTTTTAGCCCGCTCAATCGAGCGGGCTTTTTTATGGGCAGATCAGAAGCTGTAAGTCATGCCAACGGTATAGCGACGGCCATCCAGCACGGTGTCATACGTATCGTAGTCAATCTGCTTATCGAGCACGTTATACACACCGGCAGTAACCAGCAGGTTTTTGTTGGCGTTGTAGCGCATACCGACATCCACCTGAGTGTAGGACGGTGTACCCTGGGACATTGACGTGCGGCTCAGGTACTCAGACGTTTTACCGCGCAGGTTCAGACGGCTCCAGAAGCCGACGTCGGGCGTTGCCTGCCAGTCCAGGGTGGTGTTGAACATGTGTTTTGGCATTTTGTTCAGTGGCTTGCCGGAGAACTGGCCGCTCTTCTGCTCGGATTCCGTATAGGTGTAGTTTGCAGTCCAGTTCACATCGCGCGTGATTTTCCAGCCGAAGGAGGACTCCACACCGCGCATAT
Source organism: Enterobacter sp. DSM 30060 (assembly GCF_013375955.1). Taxonomy (NCBI): domain Bacteria; kingdom Pseudomonadati; phylum Pseudomonadota; class Gammaproteobacteria; order Enterobacterales; family Enterobacteriaceae; genus Enterobacter; species Enterobacter sp. DSM 30060. The sequence continues at coordinate 108,376 of NZ_CP056118.1, read as the reverse complement.
TGGCTTTGTCCACGTTGACGCGATCGCTGACGAAATCATAGCTATGATCGCCAATCGTACAGGCGGGATCGGCGCTACTGTTACAGCGGCGAACTTCCGTAATCTTGTCCTTGAAGTCGGTATTAAACAGGGTCACACCGGCATTAAGGTTATCGTTGTTATCCCAGAGCAGGGCGAGCTCTTCGCTCAGGCTCTTCTCGGGTTTCAGATCCGGGTTGCCGACGATGATACCGTCAAGACGGCCGCCACCTGTCACCTGGCCCCAGCTGGCAGACGACTGACGCAGATCCGGCGCACGATAGCCAGCAGAAACCCCGCCTTTCAACGTCCACTGATCGGCCAGGTGCCATACGCCGTAACCGCGCGGCGTCCAGTTCGTCCCGTAGTTTTGGTCTTTGTCCATACGCAGGCCGCCTGTCAACGTAAAGCTTTCCGTCATTGACCATTCATCTTCGGCAAACAGGGCCCAGCTCCAGCGCGTCAGTTTGTTCAGGCCGTCAGCAGCTTCCAGCTGATTACCGTTGTCGCGCAGTTTCTCATAGCGGTACTGCCCGCCGAGGGTCAACGTATGATCGCCGAGGAAGATCTGGTTCTGGTTGTTAAAGGTGGTGTTGTAGGAACGCATTTTGCGACCTGGATTATTGGTCTCTTCCTGCTGGATATAGCTGGTGGTATTGAAGTCGTCGTAATAACCACTGTGGGTTAACGAGTAGGTCGTGTGCTCATAGCGCGAGTCGCTTTTGGTATTTGGCGTACAGGTTGTTCCCCGGCAGGTTTCAGCTGCTTTCGACATCCCCGGGGTGCTGTTTCTGTCCTGAAGCTCGCGAGCAAAGTCGAGATCGAAATCGTTCTTCTCGTCCGGGGTAAAGTTCAGCGTAATGCCACCGTTACGCATTTTCTGCTCGTTATAGCCGTTCACGATTTTATCTTCTGCGCGGCGTGACAACAGCCCCGTCACTTTTGCACCCAGCAGCCCGTCAATCAGGGGACCAGAGGCGTAGGCGTTGGTCTGGAAGATATCGCCGGAGTCATGATTTTCCTGGAAGGTTGCATCGCCATGCAACGAACCGGTCCAGGCTTTGGTGTTCGAGACTTTTTTGGTAATGACGTTAATGACGCCACCCATAGCATCGGAGCCGTAAAGCGAGGACATCGGGCCGCGGATGACCTCGATGCGCTCAATGGACTCCAGCGGCGGCAGCCAGCCTTGTTCAATACCCGAGTTGTCGCTGTTTGGGCGGGTGCTTCGCGTACTGACGCGTTTGCCGTTCACCAGGAACAGGGTGTACTGAGAGGCCATGCCGCGAATACTGATATCACTGCTACTTCCACCGCCGGTGACGACGACGCCCGGGACATCTCTCAGGGCATCGGTAACATCACGGTAGGCTTTATCTTCAATCTGCTGTTTTGAAATTACAGAGATGGAGGCGGGGGCATTCTGGATCTTTTGTTCAAAACCCGTCGCGGTAACGACAACGGTATCCTGATCGGCTGCGTGAACGAAGGGGGAACATGTGGCAGCGCCAATGGCGACGGCCAGGAGCTTAATGCGTGGTATTGTCATTTGTACATTCCGTATAAAAATGAAAAAAACTCCATCGGGATAACCCTGAGAACTGTATGTTTTTGTCTTGTAAGAACTCTTTGAGATGGAGAAGAGCCTGGAATTGTACAAAAGAATGTAGAATTGTAAACACAAATGATAATTGAAATCATTTGTGTTTGAGTGAGGGCGACGGAAAACAGGCTGGATTCAAGCGGATAGGATTATGTAAATGAGGGGAAAGGCCCGACAGGCGAGAGGCTATCGGGCAAACAGCTGTATTTACGCGAACAAATGTGTCGCATGGAAGCGAAGATGATCTTCAATAAAGGACGCCATAAAGTAATAGCTGTGATCGTATCCCGGCTGTATGCGCAGAGTCAGCGGCCAGTCCTTCTGGCGCGCGGCTTCCGCCAGCACCGCAGGCTGTAACTGCCCGGCGAGGAACTGATCGGCATCACCCTGATCCACCAGCATCGGGATAGCGTCTTCTGGCTGGCTTGCCAGCAACAGCGCACAGCTGTCCCATTCCTGCCATTTCTCTGCATCCTCACCCAGATAGTGCGTGAAGGCTTTTTGCCCCCACGGCACCTGCGTTGGGTTCACAATCGGCGCAAATGCGGACACGCTGGTGTATTTCCCCGGATTTTTCAGCGCCATTATCAGCGCCCCGTGGCCACCCATCGAATGTCCGCTTATCGCGCAGCGCTCGCTGACCGCGAACTGAGAGTGCACCAGGGCAGGGAGTTCATCGCGAATGTAGTCATACATGCGGTAATGGCTCGCCCAGGGTTGTTCCGTGGCGTTGAGATAGAACCCGGCGCCTTTACCCAAATCGTATCCGGCATCGTCGGCCACGTCATCGCCACGCGGGCTGGTATCTGGCATCACCAGCGCAATGCCCAGTTCGGCGGCAATACGCTGGGCGCCCGCTTTGGTGGTGAAATTTTCGTCGTTGCAGGTCAGGCCTGAAAGCCAGTACAGCACCGGTGGATTGTCCGCAGGGGGCAGGAAAATGCTGAACGTCATAGCACAGTTCAGCGTGGTGGAGTCGTGCCGCCAGCGCTGCTGTCGACCTTCAAAACAACGATGCTCTTCGAGCAGTTCCATGCAGGGCTCCTTATCCGAAAGACTATTCATAAAACGCATAATACAGAGTTTTCATTGACCTGTGAGCAACTTTCACTTTCGCAGGACGGCGAGATGTTGCATCATAAATTTACTTTTCTTTAACAATTGGAGCGATCATGGCGCTGCGTATCGCGCTCAGCGGATTTGTGGTTCTGATTGTGGCGATGGGGATAGGGCGCTTCGCCTTCACGCCTCAGGTGCCGCTGATGATTACCGCCGGGCAACTCACGCTCACCAGCGCGGGGCTGGTGGCGGCAATGAACTACCTGGGCTATCTGGTGGGGGCATGGGATGCTATGCGCGCTCATCGCTTCGTTGAAACGCGTCTCTGGCTTGGCATCACTGGCGCGGTGGCGCTGACGCTGCTCTCTGCGGCGGCAGATAATGCTGTCGTTCACGGTCTGCTGCGCTTTGTGATCGGCTGCATGAGCGGCTGGTCGATGGTGCTGATTGCCGCCTGGACCAACGAGCGGCTGGGGCAGCTGGGCAAGCCGGGGCTTAGTGCAGCCGTCTTTGCCGGACCCGGGGCAGGCATCGCCCTGAGTGGCCTGCTGGCGGTCTATATTCAGGCGAGATCCCTGTCTGCCGGCGCGGCATGGCAAATCTACGGCGTACTGGCGCTGGTGCTGATTGCGCTGGTGGCGCGCTATCTGCCGCGCGCGGGCCAGCTTCATCGCCCCGGTACCGCGCCTGAGCCGTTGCTGCTGACTACGGATCTCAGGCGTCTGGTCTGGAGCTACAGCCTGGCAGGGTTCGGCTATATCCTCCCTGCGACCTTCCTGTCGCAAATGGCGGCGGTGCGTTTCCCCGGCAGCCTGTTTGCCCAGTTTGTCTGGCCAATATTTGGCGCCGCCTCGGTGGTGGGGATTGCGATCAGTATTGCCCTGCGGCATACATCAAGCGCTAACCGCAGGCTGGCGATTGTTCTCTGGTTACAGGGGATTGGCGTGCTGGCGGCCTGGCTGCTGCCGGGCATTGGCGGCTTGCTAACGGGTGGGCTGCTGGTGGGCGGCGGGTTCCTCTGCGCCGTGCAGCTCTCTCTTCTGTACGGTCGCGAGCTGGCGCCAGATCATACGCGTTATATGGCGGGACTGCTCACCACCGGGTATGCCATTGGTCAGCTGATTGGTCCGGTCACGTCGGCACTCTCGACCTGGCTCACGCACCGGCTGGAACCTGCGCTGGGGCTGGCGGGGATCGCGCTGTTCGCTGGCGGAGCGTTAGTCTGGAACCGTCAGGCTGAAAGGCAACAGCAATTGCAATAATTATCGACGTGAATACTGGATTATGTGCGTCGCCTCACGCACAATGAGCGCACACTTTTGCCACAACGAGGGCAAAAGACGCCACACCTGCAGGAGAAAAGAATGTCATCACTCAGTAAAGAAGCAGCCCTTGTCCATGAAGCGCTGGTTGCGCGCGGTCTTGAAACGCCACTGCGCCCGCCCGTGCAGGAGCTGGACAATGTTACCCGCAAGAGTCTGATCGCCGGCCATATGACGGAGATCATGCAACTGCTGAATCTCGATCTGAGCGACGACAGCCTGATGGAGACGCCGCACCGCATCGCGAAAATGTACGTCGACGAAATTTTCTCCGGCCTGGATTACGCGAACTTCCCGAAAATCACCGTCATTGAAAACAAGATGAAGGTCGATGAGATGGTGACGGTACGCGATATCACGCTGACCAGCACCTGCGAGCATCACTTTGTGACCATCGATGGTAAAGCGACGGTGGCCTATATTCCAAAAGATACGGTCATTGGCCTGTCCAAGATCAACCGCATCGTGCAGTTCTTTGCCCAGCGTCCTCAGGTGCAGGAGCGTCTGACGCAGCAGATCCTGACCGCACTGCAAACCCTGTTGGGGACTAACAACGTGGCGGTGTCTATCGACGCGGTTCACTACTGCGTGAAAGCGCGTGGCGTGCGTGATGCAACCAGCGCGACTACCACCACCTCGCTGGGCGGCCTGTTCAAATCGAGCCAGAACACCCGCCAGGAGTTTCTGCGCGCCGTGCGCCACCACAACTAATCAGACAGGGCAGGGACCATGGAGCGAAACGTCACGCTCGATTTTGTTCGCGGCGTCGCCATTCTCGGTATCCTGCTGCTGAATATCAGCGCCTTCGGTCTGCCGAAGGCCGCCTATCTGAACCCTGCATGGTATGGCGACATCACGCGCAGCGACGCCTGGACGTGGGCAATCCTTGATCTCTTCGCACAGGTTAAATTTCTGACCCTCTTTGCGCTTCTGTTTGGCGCGGGACTTCAGCTTCTCCTCAAACGCGGTACGCGCTGGATCCAGTCGCGTTTAACGCTGCTGGTTATCCTCGGTTTTATTCACGGGCTGCTTTTCTGGGACGGCGATATTCTGCTCGCGTATGGTCTGGTGGGCCTGATTTGCTGGCGGCTGATCCGCGACGCGCCCGGTGTAAAAAGCCTCTTTAACACTGGCGTGATGCTCTATGTCATGGGACTGACCGTGTTATTGCTGCTTGGCATGATCGCTGATGCTTCCACCAGTCGTTCGTGGATCCCGGATGCGGCCAATCTGCAATATGAGCAGTTCTGGAAGCTGAAAGGCGGCATAGAAGCGATCGGCAACCGGGCCGATATGCTCGGCGATAACCTGCTGGCGCTGGGGGCGCAATACGGCTGGCAGCTGGCGGGGATGATGCTGATGGGCGCAGCCCTGATGCGCACCGGCTGGCTGAAAGGAGAATTTAGCCTGCGACACTATCGTCTCACAGGCGCTGGCCTGGTACTGCTCGGCGTGATGATTAACCTTCCGGCGGTGATCGTACAGTGGCATCTTCAGTGGGATTATCGCTGGTGCGCCTTCCTGTTGCAGGTGCCGCGCGAACTGAGCGCGCCGTTCCAGACCATTGGCTATGCGGCGCTGATCTATGGCTTCTGGCCCCGGCTTTCTCGCCTGTGGATCGTCAGTGCGGTGGCCTGCGTTGGACGGATGGCGTTAAGCAATTACATCCTCCAAACGCTGATATGCACCACGCTTTTCTACCGATTCGGCCTGTTTATGAAATTCGACCGCCTGACGCTGCTGGCGTTTGTTATTCCGGTCTGGATTGTTAACGTGGTGTTTTCAGTTATCTGGCTGCGTTTTTTCCGCCAGGGCCCGCTGGAGTGGGTATGGCGACGGTTAACCGCCCTTGCGTCGGGCGTGTCATTGCGTAATACATCCAGATAACGATCTGGATCACAATCATTAACAAAACGGATGTAAGCGTTTTCATCTGTGTGAGCTTCTTCACGTAGTCTCTTCTCTCTCGCTGCCAGAATAGCCACCTTGCTAAACACAGGGGGTGTCTGTGAGTTGCTGCAATCCTTTTAAGGGTGGTGAATATGATCACCATTCGTGACGTCGCCCGCCAGGCGGGTGTTTCTGTTGCTACTGTCTCCCGCGTGCTGAACAACAGTGCGCTGGTCAGCCCTGAAACGCGTGAAACCGTAATGAAAGCCGTGACCCAGCTGGGGTACCGGCCAAACGCCAATGCTCAGGCGCTGGCGACGCAGGTCAGCGATACCATTGGTGTCGTGGTGATGGACGTGTCGGACGCCTTCTTCGGCGCGCTGGTCAAAGCGGTGGACGTCGTTGCTCAGCAGCACCAGAAATATGTGCTGATTGGCAACAGCTATCACGAGGCTGAAAAAGAGCGTTATGCCATTGAGGTACTGATCCGCCAGCGCTGTAACGCCCTGATCGTGCACTCAAAAGCCCTGAGCGATGAAGAGCTGGCCGGGTTTATGGAGCAGATCCCCGGTATGGTGCTGATCAACCGTATCGTCCCCGGTTATGCGCACCGCTGCGTCGGTCTGGATAACATCAGCGGCGCGATGATGGCGACGCGGATGCTCATCAGCAACGGCCATCAGCGCATTGGTTATCTGGCTTCCAGCCACGGTATTGAAGACGACATGATGCGCCGTGAGGGCTGGCAAAACGCCCTGAAAGAACAGGGCATTGCGCCGCTGGAGAGCTGGGTTGGTACCGGTTCGCCGGACATGCAGGGCGGTGAAGCGGCAATGGTGGAACTGCTGGGGCGTAATCTTCAGCTGACGGCCGTGTTTGCCTATAACGACAGCATGGCGGCAGGTGCGCTTACCGCGCTGAAAGATAATGGCATTGCGGTGCCGCAGCATTTATCGCTGATCGGTTTTGATGATATTCCGATTGCCCGTTACACCGATCCGCAACTGACAACGGTGCGTTACCCCATTGCGTCGATGGCGAAACTGGCGACAGAGCTGGCGTTACAGGGGGCGGCAGGGCTGTTAGATCCTGACGCAACGCATTGTTTTATGCCGACTTTAGTACGCCGCCATTCGGTCGCTATCCGACAAACTGTGGCTCCGATCACTAACTGATAACATCACGTGATGTAACCGTTTTCAATCTGTGAGTAAATTCACAGTATCTTAACAAGCCGCTGTCTATGATGTCAGCGTTTTAGGGGCTGAAACACAATGTAACGGTGATTATTCACTTTTACCGTGACCAGAAAGCCTCAAACAACGAATAAAACGCATTTCTGGAGCGTTACCGAACACGGAAGCTGGACATTTTATAAGTGAACTTCGGCGATCAGTAACGTTTTATTAACATCTGCCCGCCGACCGTTTTTCACAAGAACTACCCTGCATAAAAAAAACCGGAGATACCATGAATAAGAAGGTGTTGACTCTGTCTGCTGTCATGGCAAGCATGCTTTTTGGCGCAGCAGCACACGCAGCGGATACCCGTATTGGCGTGACTATCTATAAATACGACGACAACTTCATGTCCGTTGTGCGTAAAGCAATTGAAAAAGATGCTAAATCAGCGCCAGACGTGCAGCTGCTGATGAATGACTCCCAGAATGACCAGTCTAAACAGAACGATCAGATTGACGTTCTTCTGGCAAAAGGCGTGAAAGCGCTGGCTATTAACCTGGTTGACCCGGCTGCGGCAGGTACGGTGATCGAGAAAGCACGCGGCCAGAACGTGCCGATTGTCTTCTTCAACAAAGAGCCTTCCCGTAAAGCGCTGGACAGCTACGATAAAGCGTATTACGTGGGTACTGACTCCAAAGAGTCCGGGATTATCCAGGGCGATCTGATTGCGAAACACTGGGCGGCGAACCCAAACTGGGATATGAACAAAGATGGTCAGATTCAGTTCGTTCTGCTGAAAGGCGAACCGGGCCATCCGGATGCTGAAGCACGTACCACCTACGTTATTAAAGAGCTGAACGACAAGGGCCTGAAAACCCAGCAGCTGGCGTTAGACACCGCAATGTGGGACACCGCTCAGGCGAAAGATAAGATGGATGCGTGGCTCTCTGGCCCGAACGCCAACAAAATTGAAGTGGTCATCGCCAACAACGATGCAATGGCAATGGGTGCAGTTGAAGCGCTGAAAGCACACAACAAATCCGCCATTCCTGTATTCGGTGTGGATGCCCTGCCAGAAGCGCTGGCGCTGGTGAAATCTGGCGCAATGGCCGGTACCGTGCTGAACGATGCTAACAACCAGGCGAAAGCCACCTTCGATCTGGCGAAAAACCTCGCTGATGGTAAAGGCGCTGCTGACGGCACCAGCTGGAAAATTGAAAACAAAATCGTTCGCGTTCCTTACGTGGGCGTAGACCAGTCCAACCTGGCTGAGTTTATCGGTAAATAAGTTAACTGAATTGTCTTCACTGGGCGCAATTCGTTGCGCCCTTTTATAACGCGATATGCGAGGCCAACAAGGTATAATTATGGTCAGCACAACTACTCAGTCGTCCGGTGAATACTTGTTGGAAATGACCGGTGTTAACAAGTCATTCCCCGGTGTTAAGGCGCTCGATAATGTTAATTTAAAAGTTCGTCCTCACTCTATTCATGCGTTAATGGGTGAAAACGGTGCGGGTAAATCAACATTATTAAAATGCCTTTTTGGGATCTATCAAAAAGATTCTGGCAGCATTCTTTTTCAGGGAAAAGAGATCGACTTCCATTCAGCGAAAGAAGCGCTGGAGAACGGTATCTCGATGGTACACCAGGAATTAAACCTGGTTCTGCAACGTTCGGTTATGGATAATATGTGGTTGGGCCGCTATCCAACCAAAGGTGTCTTTGTCGATCAGGATAAAATGTATCGCGACACCAAAGCCATTTTCGATGAGCTGGATATTGATATTGACCCGCGCGCACGTGTCGGGACATTATCCGTTTCCCAGATGCAGATGATCGAAATTGCCAAAGCGTTCTCCTATGATGCGAAAATCGTGATCATGGATGAACCGACATCGTCATTGACGGAAAAAGAGGTTAACCACCTTTTTACCATCATCCGTAAGCTGAAAGATCGCGGCTGCGGCATTGTCTATATCTCACATAAAATGGAAGAGATCTTCCAGCTGTGCGATGAAATTACCATCCTGCGCGATGGCCAGTGGATTGCCACCCAGCCGCTGGAAGGGCTGGACATGGACAAGATCATCGCCATGATGGTTGGCCGTTCATTGAACCAGCGCTTCCCGGATAAAGAAAACAAGCCGGGCGAAGTGATTCTGGAGGTGCGTAACCTGACCTCACTGCGTCAGCCGTCCATCCGCGATGTCTCTTTCGATTTGCACAAGGGCGAGATCCTTGGTATCGCAGGGCTGGTGGGCGCTAAGCGCACCGATATCGTGGAAACCCTGTTTGGTATCCGTGAGAAAGCCGAGGGCACCATTACCCTGCACGGTAAGAAAATCAACAACCACAACGCCAATGAAGCCATTAATAATGGTTTTGCGCTGGTGACGGAAGAGCGGCGTTCCACCGGTATTTACGCTTATCTTGATATTAACTTTAACTCGTTAATTTCTAATATTCGCAATTACAAAAACAAGGTCGGGTTGCTGGATAATTCCCGCATGAAGAGCGATACCCAGTGGGTGATTGACTCCATGCGCGTGAAAACGCCGGGCCACCGCACGCAAATTGGCTCACTCTCGGGAGGGAACCAGCAGAAAGTCATTATTGGTCGCTGGCTGTTAACCCAGCCTGAAATACTGATGCTGGATGAACCTACGCGTGGTATCGACGTGGGTGCAAAATTCGAGATTTACCAGCTGATCGCAGAGCTGGCGAAAAAAGATAAAGGGATCATTATTATTTCTTCCGAAATGCCGGAATTGTTAGGGATCACAGACCGTATTCTGGTTATGAGCAATGGTCTCGTTGCCGGTATTGTTGAAACCAAAACGACAACGCAAAACGAAATTTTGCGTCTTGCGTCTTTGCACCTTTAAGATCAGGGGCTCCTCATGAGTGCGTTAAATAAAAAAAGTTTTCTCACTTATCTGAAAGAAGGCGGTATTTACGTTGTTCTTTTAGTCTTGCTGGCGATAATTATTTTCCAGGACCCAACGTTCTTAAGTCTGCTGAACTTAAGTAATATTCTGACCCAGTCTTCCGTACGTATTATCATCGCACTGGGCGTGGCAGGGCTCATCGTTACCCAGGGGACAGACCTTTCGGCAGGGCGCCAGGTGGGTCTGGCGGCGGTTATTGCGGCAACCCTGTTGCAGTCGATGGAAAACGCCAACAAGGTGTTCCCGGAGATGGCGACCATGCCGATTTTCGTGGTGATCCTGATCGTATGCGCCATCGGCGCGGTAATTGGCCTGATTAACGGCATCATCATTGCTTACCTGAACGTGACGCCATTCATCACCACGCTTGGCACGATGATCATCGTTTATGGTATCAACTCCCTGTACTACGATTTCGTCGGCGCGTCTCCAATCTCTGGCTTCGAAAGCGGCTTCTCGACCTTCACGCAGGGGTTTGTTGCGCTGGGCAGCTTCCGTCTCTCCTATATCACCTTCTATGCGCTGATTGCGGTGGCGTTCGTCTGGATCCTGTGGAACAAAACCCGCTTCGGTAAAAACATCTTTGCTATCGGCGGCAACCCGGAAGCGGCGAAAGTCTCCGGCGTCAACGTGGCTCTGAACCTGCTGATGATTTATGCCCTGTCCGGTGTGTTCTACGCCTTCGGCGGGATGCTGGAAGCAGGCCGTATCGGCTCTGCCACCAACAACCTCGGTTTTATGTACGAGCTGGATGCGATTGCGGCCTGCGTGGTCGGCGGCGTCTCCTTCAGCGGCGGCGTGGGTACCGTGCTGGGCGTGGTGACCGGTGTGATCATCTTCACCGTGATCAACTACGGCCTGACCTACATCGGCGTGAACCCGTACTGGCAGTACATCATCAAGGGCGCGATCATTATCTTCGCGGTTGCCCTGGATTCACTGAAGTACGCGCGTAAGAAATAAGTTCTTCAGAATGGAAAGGCCCGCTCACGTAGCGGGCCTTTTTTTGCCCGGTGGCGCGACGCTTACCGGGCCTACAAAATCGCGATCGTAGGTCGGGTAAGGCGAAGCCGCCACCCGACATCAGTTATTACTTCTTCTGCATTTCCAGCAGCTGCTCCGGCGTCACCGCCGGATAACCTTGCGCATTTTCAGGCACTTCGTGCATCGTTGGGATCGGCACCAGCGGGCCTAAAAAGCGCGGTTCACGCTTGAACAGGTACAGGTCAGCCAGCGCGCCAAAACGAGCGCCAAACTCGCGTACGCGCACGCTCAACATATCCTTTGGCGACGGCACGGCGTAGCACTGGGCCTGGATCCCCATATGAAGGGCGATAAACAACGCCCGCTCGCAGTGGAAACGCTGGGTGATGATGATGAAATCATTGGTGTCGAACACCTTGCGGGTACGCACGATGGAATCAAGCGTGCGGAATCCGGCGTAGTCGAGCACGATATCGGCCGGGTCGACGCCTGCGGCAATCAAATCTTTGCGCATCGTCACCGGCTCGTTATAGCTTTGCAGGGCGTTATCGCCGCTTAACAGCAGATAGTTCACCTTGCCGCTGTTATAGGCGTTCAGTGCGCCCTGAATACGATACCGGTAATACTGATTGATGACGCCGGTGCGGTAATACTTGGCGGTGCCAAGCACCACGCCAACCTGGCGGTAGGGGAGGTCCTGTAGGTCATCAAAAATGTAGGGAGCTGTTTTCCAGCTCATCCAGCGGTCGAGACCCAGCACGATCAACAGCAGTATGCCGACCAGGACAGACAGGCTGTAAAACACGCGCTTTAACATGCAGATGGCTCGTACCGATGATGAAATTTCCCTCAGGCTACTGTACCCGCCTGGTTAGCGCAAGAAACAGCGATTCAACTGAGGGGTTTTTCGTCAGACTGGCGGGCAGATCTGCCCGCCGAACAGATTATGCCAGCAGCACGCGGTCGATGGTTGAACAGCCCAGCGCTTTCAGCGTGGCTGCGGTCGCGTCCCACTGGATCAGCGGTGCATCGGCCTTTTCAGCGAGGATCGCGCGCTGAATATCCGGGTAGTCATACCCGTTCAGGCTGAGCAGGTTCAGGGCGCCCTGGAGCGGAGGCAGCGTCGGGTTAAACGCGGCGTTCTCTGCATAGCTGCCGGTGAAGATGCGGCCGTCGCGGCACTGAAGGGCGACGCCGCTTGGTGATTTGCTGTATGGGGTGTGGCTTTTATTGGCGGCGGCAATGGCCGCTTCGCTGAGCGCATCCCCTGAGAGCGCGTAACCGTGGTCCTGCTCATCCATCAGCAGGGTTTTGATCTCAAGATCTTTAGGGCCAAAAGCATCCGGCAGGTAATCACCCAGCGTATGCGGCGCGCGTCCCGGCAGGTTGATACGCAGTTCAAGACCGCTGTTCAGCTCATTCATAAACTGGCGGCAGTGGCCGCAAGGGGTATAGTTGACGGTGATGGCGCGCAGGGCCTTTTCGCCGCGCAGCCAGGCGTGACTGATGGCACTCTGCTCCGCATGAACGGTTTGCTGCATGGTCGCACCGAGAAATTCCATGTTCCCGCCGAAGTACCAGGTCCCGCTCACGCCGCGCGCAATTGCGCCTACGTTAAAATGGGAAAGGTCAGCGCGGGCGCAAGCAGCCGCCAGCGGCAGCAGGGCGAAAGCCAGCGCGTCTTCGTCCAGCCCCGTTGCCTGTTTAAGCGTCGTGACCTGATCTGCCGTCAGCAGGGCGGGGAAATGCGCATCCGCCAGAACCGGAGCCAGGGCTGATTGCAAATTCTCTGCAAGCTGAGAGAAAGCAGCTTGAAAACGTGGATGCATGACGTTGCCTCATCAAGGTTAATGGATCGGTAGTGTACGGAGCCGTACGGCCTTTATATGTGATCCAAATCTCATTATGTATGCAACTTATGAAATGAAAATGAAATTTGCGCGACGCATCGCAAATTTTAGCCCATTACTGCCAGAATAATCGGGAAGATAAACGGCGCGAGCAGGGAGGTTATAATCCCGCAGATCACCAGTGCCAGCGAGCTGAATGCCCCTTCCTGATAATCCAGCTCCGCGCAGCGTGCGGTGCCCAGCGCGTGCGAGGCGGTACCCATCGCCAGACCGCGCGCCGCTTTGGTACGAATTTTCATGATATTCAGCAGCGTATGACCAAACACCGCGCCCAGGATACCGACGAAGATCACGCACACGGCGCTGATGGCCGGAATGCCGCCGATGCTGCCGCCCACGGCCATGGCAATCGGCGTAGTAACGGATTTAGGCAGGATAGAGGCGGCGATCTGCGGCGATGCGCCCATCAATAAGGCCACCGAGGTACCGGTGATCATCGCAACAAGGCTACCCACAAAGCAGATGGTAATGATGGATTTCCAGCGCGCGCGGATCTGATGCAGTTGCTCATATAAAGGAAACGCCAGCGCCACCACGGCAGGCTGCAACAAATCGTTGAGGATCTTGCTCCCGGCGAAGTAACGTTCATAAGAAATGCCGGTGAGCAGCAGAAAAGGAATAATCACCACCATGGCGACCAGCAGCGGGTTGAGCAACGGCATTTTGAAACGAACCGCAAGCTTACGTGCAGCAAAGAACACCACCAGGGTTAACGGCAGGGACCACCAGATATTCGCCATCATTTTTTTGTTTTCTCCCCGACCACTTTACGTTCGCCATGCACAATATGTGAGCTCCAGCTGACGACCAGGAAAACTACCAGCGTACTGATGGCGCAGGAGACCACTATCGGGCCGAACTGCGCCTTAAGCACATCGTAAAACTGCATAACCCCAACGCCGATAGGCACAAAAAGCAGGGCCATATAGCGAATGAGAACGAAGCACCCCGGGTTGACCCATTTCGCGGGCAGCACCTGTAATGCCAGCAGCACAAACAGGATCAACATGCCGATAATGCTGCCGGGGATGGTAATAGGCAGCAGCGACGCGATAAAAATGCCGGCGTACAGGCAGGCATAAATCAGGACGAAGGCGCGAAGGTATTGCCAGATAGTATTCAGTGATTTGCTCATGGTGAAAGTCCTTGCTGAGACGTATTCATCATACAATTAAACCTGAAAATGTGCCACGGATCACATCATGAATTTTGGGCATACCAGACATTCCAGAATGGAACGCCGGGCTTTCAACATACATAGAGAGCAGCTACTATAGCGCGTCTTTTTTCACAGGTACTCAGAATGCGTGTTTTACTGGCCCCGATGGAAGGCGTGCTCGACTCTCTCGTGCGCGAGCTGCTTACCGAGGTGAACGATTACGATCTCTGCGTGACGGAGTTTTTGCGCGTAGTCGATATGTTGCTGCCAGAAAAATCATTTTATCGTCTCTGTCCGGAACTGCATCGTCAGAGCCGCACCCCCTCCGGTACGCTGGTGCGCGTCCAGCTGCTCGGCCAGTATCCTGAGTGGCTGGCGGAAAACGCCGCCCGCGCGGTAGCGCTTGGCTCGTACGGTGTCGATCTTAACTGCGGCTGTCCGTCAAAGCTGGTCAACGGCAGCGGCGGCGGGGCGACGTTACTCAAAGATCCGGAATTGATTTATCGCGGCGCAAAGGCCATGCGTGAGGCGGTGCCATCGCATCTACCGGTGACGGTCAAAGTGCGGCTGGGATGGGACAGCGGCGACAGGCAGTTTGAAATTGCCGACGCGGTGCAGCAGGCGGGCGCCACCGAGCTGGTGGTGCACGGGCGAACCAAAGAGGATGGTTATAAAGCCGAGCGCATTAACTGGCAGGCGATTGGCGAGATCCGCAAACGGCTTACTATTCCGGTGATTGCTAACGGCGAAATCTGGGATTATGAGAGCGCGCAGGCCTGCCTCAAAGAGACCGGCTGTAATGCCGTGATGATTGGCCGCGGTGCGCTGAACGTGCCGAACCTCAGCCGGGTGGTGAAATACAATGAGCCGCGGATGCCGTGGGCGGACGTGGTGAAACTCCTGCAAAAATACACGCGGCTGGAAAAGCAGGGCGATACCGGGTTGTATCATGTCGCGCGCATTAAGCAGTGGCTGAGTTATTTACGGAAAGAGTACGACGACGCGCTGGGATTATTTCAGGAGATCCGTACGCTACAGACGTCGGCGGATATTGCCCGTGTGATCCAGTCGAAGCACTGAGTGAAGTGTGAATAGGTTTGCCCGGCGCGGAGCCGGGCAAACGTATCAGAAAATCATTTTGAATACGCCGGTTACCACCAGCAGCCCTATCAGAAATATAATCAAAATAGCCCACAATAATATTTTCATTCGCCTCTCCTGCGTATGTCTGTCGCCAGTAAGTGTAGCAGTCAATTCATAATTGGTATGAATAGGTGAAATTAAATCATTCGCTTGGGGAATAAATTTCCGGATATGAAAATGTATAACAATATGCGGATTGCCACGCGTTACTAAAAAACGGAACGTCAGTAAGCGTAAGTTGCGCCTTTATTTTTTTTGAGTTTATGGCGTAATGAAACGTTCTCTTACTTTATCTCTGAGTGCTCCCCTTATTTTTATGCTGTCCGCCTGCGCGCCGGAACATGCCACGGTGTCTCCAGTGAAAACGCAAGCCGCCGCCGCTGCTGTAAATACCCAACTAAGTCATGCCGACTGGCCAAAAAACGAATGGTGGAAAGATTTTAATGACCCTCAGCTTAACGCGCTGATTGCTAAAGCGCTGGCGGATGCACCGGATATGCAAATTGCCCGGCAGCGCATCACCCTGGCAGAAGCACAGGCGAAAGCCACTGTCGCTGCTGATGGTCCACAAATGGATTTTTCCGCAGATGTGGAACGGCAAAAGATGTCGGCAGAGGGGCTGATGGGGCCATTCGCCCTGACTGACCCGGCGGCGGGGACAACCGGACCCTGGTACACCAACGGCACCTTTGGTCTGACGGCCGGATGGGATCTGGATTTATGGGGTAAAAACCGCGCCCAAATTGAGGCCCGCATCGGTAAAGTGAATGCGCAAAAAGCGGAGCTGGAGCAGACCCGCCAGCTGCTCGCCAGCAGCGTCGCGCGGCTGTACTGGGACTGGCAGACCGAGGCCGCGGTGGGTGACGTGCTCGCGCAGATCAAACGGGAGCAGGAAAATATCATCGGTGCCGATCGTGAGCTTTATCAGCACGGCATTACCTCCTCGGTGGAAGGGGTTGAAACAGATATCAATGCCAGCAAAACCGATGAACAGCTCGCTGACGTGCACGGCAAAATGAAGGCCATTGAGGCGCGTCTGAATGCATTGACCAATACCCCTTCAGTCACGCTCGCCCGGCATGCCTTACCTGACGCAGAGGCGTCGCTGCCGTCAACGCTCGGTTATGAGCTGCTGGCTCGCCGCCCGGATTTGCAGGAGGCGCACTGGTATATCGAAGCGTCCATGAGCGAAGTGGATGCCGCCAGAGCCGCGTTCTACCCTGACATCAATTTGATGGCGTTCTTACAGCAGGATGCGTTGCACCTTAGCGACCTGTTCCGCTCATCTGCTCAGCAAATGGGCGTAACCGCGGGGCTGACGCTGCCAATTTTTGACAGTGGTCGGTTGAATGCGAACCTGGATATCGCCCAGGCGCAAAACAACCTTTCCGTGGCGAACTACAACAAGGCCGTAGTGGACGCCGTAAACCAGGTTGCCCGGACGGCCAGCGAAGTGGAAACCCTGACCGCCAAAAATCAGCACCAGCAGCAGATCGAAAAAGATGCGGCGCGCGTCGTTGCGCTGGCACAGGCGCGCTTCAGCGCGGGGATCATTGCCGGCTCGCGGGTGAGTGAAGCAAAAATTCCGGCGCTCAAAGAGCGTATTGCCGGGTTGATGCTGAAAGGTCAGTACGTGGATGCTACGCTCCAGCTCACCTCCGCGCTGGGTGGCGGATATCATCACAGCTAAAATCGCGCATTATCTATACTTACCTCTTTGCAGATTTTCAGGAGGTGAGTATGACGCGAGTCGCAATTGTTACCGCATCGGATTCAGGAATTGGCAAAACGACGGCCCTGATGCTGGCCGAACGCGGGTTTGATATCGGGGTGACCTGGCATTCAGATGAGGAAGGGGCGCTGGCAACCTGCCGTGAAATTGAAGCGCGCGGGCAGCGTGCCGAGGCCATCCAGCTCGACTTAAGCAATTTGCCGGAAGGCGCAAAGGCCATTGAAACCCTGATTACGCGTTTCGGGCGGCTGGATGTGCTGGTAAACAATGCCGGGGCGATGAACAAAGCGCCATTTCTGGACCTGTCGTTTGACGACTGGCGGCACATATTTACCGTTGACGTGGACGGCGCGTTTCTCTGCTCGCAAATCGCGGCGCGTCAGATGGTGAAGCAGGGAGAAGGGGGACGGATCGTGAACATCACCTCGGTGCATGAACATACGCCATTGCCGGACGCCAGCGCCTATACGGCGGCCAAACATGCGCTGGGCGGGTTAACAAAATCGATGGCGCTGGAGCTGGTTAAACATAAGATTCTGGTGAACGCCGTTGCGCCTGGTGCGATCGCCACGCCGATGAATGATATGGACGACAGCGAAGTGAAAGAAGGTTCAATGCCGGAAATCCCGCTGGCACGGCCAGGGCATACCAAAGAAATAGCCAGCCTGGTGGCGTGGCTGTGTGACAGCGACGCCAGCTACACCACCGGGCAGTCGTTTATCGTCGACGGCGGTTTTATGCTGGTGAATCCGCAGTTTAAGCCAGCAGAATAAACATTCCCCTCACCCTACCCCTCTCCCCTTTGGGGAGAGGGGTAGGGTGAGGGGCAGCAGGCCGCACTCACTCTTCATCCCGCCGCTTTTCACGATGCTTGAGCCACAGCCGTACCCCAATCATCACCGCAACAACCAGGATCAACCAGACCCAGTGTTTAAGATGCTGATCGAGATTATGCAGCCACGGGCCTATCACTTCGCCACCCACGTAGCCAAGCGTGGTAAAAATCAGCGCCCAGGCAATCGCCCCGATAATGTTCAGCGGCAGGAAAATTTTCGGCGGTAAGCGGCTCGCGCCAATCAGTATTGGCCCAATGATGCGAAAGCCATACATAAAGCGGGTGCCAATCACAAACATATAGGGATGCCGCTGGATAAGCCGCTGAGCACGACGAATTTTCTTTTGATGCTTAGCAAAACGTTGTAAAAGCGTCGGACCAAAGCGCAGACCCAGAAAGTAGAGCAGCTGGTCGCCAATCATACCGCCCAGTGCGACGGCGGCGACCACCAGCGGGAATTTCAGCAATCCCTGATGTGCGGCCACTCCGCCCAGCAGCGTGATGGTTTCACCCTCTGCCACGCTGCCGATGACCAGCGCGGCGTATCCATATTGTTCAATAAGACCGTTGATATCCATTAAGTAAATGTCGTCTCCCTTACTGTGCCTGCGTTAATCATATACCCCATCCATCAACCACGCGGCAATCAACGGAAATTTCCCACTGTACATAAAATAATCTAAAGCCTGCATTATACTTTAGCTATCGCTGACGGGCCGACAACAAGGGGGCGTTATGAACCATGTCTGGGGACTTTTCTCCCATCCCGATCGTGAAATGCAGGTCATCCGTAACGAGAACGAAACGGTCGCGCATCACTATACCCACCACGTCCTGCTGATGGCAGCGGTGCCGGTGGTCTGCGCGTTTATTGGTACTACGCAAATAGGCTGGAACTTTGGTGACGGCACCGTGGTTCAGCTTTCCTGGTTTACCGGACTGTACCTGGCCATTCTGTTTTATGGCCTGATGCTGGCCGGGGTGGCGGTAATGGGGCGGGTCATCCACTGGATGGCGCGCAACTATCCGCAGCGCCCGTCGCTGGCACACTGTATGGTCTTCGCCGGATACGTCGCGACCCCGCTGTTCTTAAGCGGTATTGTTGCGCTCTATCCACTGGTCTGGCTGTGCGCGCTGATCGGTACGGTTGCCCTCTTTTACACCGGTTATCTGCTGTATGTAGGAGTGCCAACCTTCCTCAACATCAATAAAGAAGAGGGCCTGAGCTTCTCCAGCTCTACGCTTGCCATCGGCGTGCTGGTCCTTGAGGCGCTACTGGCCCTGACAGTTATTCTTTGGGGTTATGGATACCGTCTCTTTTAAGTCCCCTGCATTGCTGGCGTAAATGCCAGCAATGCAGCATCTGGTTATGATTCTCCGCTGGCGACAACGCACGGTGACCGCTATGATGCCGAAGCCAGCCTGTGTTTATCCGTCGACACAGGCGGTGTACGTCATAACGTGCGTGAATCATTATCAGAAGTCTCATCATGCTGAAATTTCGAGTGTCACTCCTTAGTCTTGCGCTACTGTTGGGCGTCTCCGCTACCGCGCCAGCCATCGCCAAAACGCCCGCAGTTGCCATCGCTGCTGCGCAACCCCAGATTGCGTCCGGCAGCGCGATGATCGTTGACCTGAATACCAACAAGGTGATCTACGCCAGTCACCCGGATCTGGTGCGCCCGATCGCTTCCATAACCAAAGTCATGACCGCGATGGTGGTGCTTGATGCACGACTGCCGCTGGATGAAAAGCTAAAAGTGGATATCAGCCACACGCCAGAGATGAAAGGGATCTACTCTCGCGTGCGTCTGAACAGTGAAATCAGCCGTAAAAATATGCTGCTGTTGGCGCTGATGTCCTCAGAGAACCGCGCGGCGGCGAGCCTTGCCCACCATTATCCTGGCGGTTACGACGCGTTTATCCGCGCGATGAATGCCAAAGCCAAAGCGCTGGGGATGAAAAATACCCATTTCGTGGAGCCAACCGGTCTGTCGATCCATAACGTCTCGACGGCGCGTGATTTAACCAAGCTGCTGATCGCCAGTAAGCAATACCCGCTGATTGGTCAGCTCAGCACCACGCGTGAGGAGATGGCGACATTCTCGAACCCGGCGTATACGCTGCCGTTCCGCAACACTAACCATCTGGTGTATCGCGATAACTGGAATATTCAGTTAACCAAGACCGGATTCACCAATGCGGCAGGGCACTGCCTGGTGATGCGCACCGTGTTTAACGGTAAACCAGTGGCGCTGGTGGTGATGGATGCCTTCGGCAAATATACCCACTTTGCGGATGCCAGCCGCCTGCGCACCTGGATTGAAACCGGGAAAGTGCAGCCGGTGCCGGCTTCAGCGCTGGCGTATAAAAAGCAGAAAGCGGAACAGATGGCGACGGCGCAGAACGACTGAGTCGCCTGTCTGTGCCGGGTGGCGGCTTCGCCTTACCCGGCCTACGGCCCTAAAGCGGCCCCGATACGTAGGCCCGGTAAGCGGAGCGCCACCGGGCGAAAGCGCCTACTCCGGCAGCGTCCAGTCACCATCGTTGAGTGGACGCTGCATGATCAACGTATCCCGCCAGTCGCCCTTCTTATACCCTACGCTGCGCAGTTGACCGACAACCTCGAAGCCATGTTTTTTATGCAGCCGTAACGATCCCGCATTATTGTTTCCGTCACCGACCACAGCAATCATCTGCCGCCAGGGACCTTGCTCGCACCGTGCAATCAGGGCATCCATCAGCGCCGAGCCAAACCCGCGCCCGGTGGTGCTGGCATCCACATAGATGGATTCCTCAAGGGTGTACCGGTAGGCCTGACGTGGACGATAAAACGTGGCGTAGCAGTAGCCGACGACAATGCCGCGATACAGCGCAACCAGCCACGGTAAACCGCTGTCGGTCACACTCTTCATCCGCTGACGCATCTCATCGACGGTGGGGGGAACTTCCTCGAAGGACGCACGGCCATGAAGCACATGCCAGGCGTATATCGCCGAGATGGCATGTGCATCGTCAGGAAGGGCGTCGCGCACCTCGATTTCAGTTTCGGGTAAAATCTCTACAGCCGACATGTTCTGCCCGCTCCTTGTTTGGAAAGCCAGAGAAACGTTTCTCTGGCAACAGGCAGATACTCTAGTACGATTGAGGAGAGCTTAACAATCTCTTAAATTTGGCTATAGGCGTTCATCAGAGGCTTGCGTATTGTGCTCCTCTGTTTCGGCACTCTCTTTCCAGTATTTCTTCCGCGTTGTCTTACCAATGCCGGGGTTCATACTGTTTGTAGGGTCATTTTTGCGATAAAACTGTTTAAGCGTCTCCGGCGCTTTGTACAAATGCCCCACGTTGTGCTCGGCAGGATATTGCGCGCCACGCTCGTGCAGCAACGCCAGCATCTGCTCTTTCAGCGCGTGTGCATCAACCCCTTTTTTCACGATGTAATCCTGGTGGAAGACATAGCACATAAAGTGGCCGTAATAGAGCTTATGCACCAGCTTGCTGTCGATCTCCGGCGGCAGATGTTCAAACCACTCGGTATCGTTGCGACGCAGGGCGATATCCAGCGCCAGAATATCCTCCACTTCTTCGGAATGCACCGCCTGATAACGGATAGCGGCACCCGCCGCGGCGAAACGATGCAGGAAGGCTTTGCTGCCTTCTTCCGGCGTGCAGGCAAAGAAATCCCCGTCGGCGGTTTTGAAGAATTCGGTGAGCCAGCTCTGCGCTTCGTCAATTCCGTCCCCGGCCATTTTCAGCAGCAGATGGTGCTCATACTTGTCGCGCCAGGTCTTCATCCGCTCCGGTAAATGCGCCGGGAAGACGTTGCCCAGCTTCTGCATAAAGCGGTCGGTGAAGTGCGGCTTGAAGAGCGACACTTTCTCCAGCATCGCATCGGTGCGGCCCTTCATGGTGAAGAAGAACGGCATTTTGTCGGTGCCGAGCTTGTCGATCATCAGGAAGGTATCTTTGCCGTAGCGCTCGGCGATGTCGTAAATGTCCCGGTGCATATACTCGCCCGCCACCGGCAGGTGAGTGAACTCGGCCAGAATATGACGGCGGATCTCCGTCAGCACCTCCGGCTGATTGGTGCCGATGTAAAACACCTGCTGCTTTTTCTCTGCCGGGAAGGTATCGAGGCGCACCGCAAAAACGGCCAGCTTGCCCGCGCAGCCGGAGGATTCAAACAGGCGATCCGGATCGGCGTTATAGCGCGCTGGCGTATCGGCATTGATATCGCGCACGCGGGTGATGTAATCGTGGTCATGCGCGTGACGGCCATCGTGCTGAACGTCTTCGTCCTTCACGCGGTCATCGTCAAGTTTGCTGAGGATCTGCTCTGGCGTTACACCCAGATCGATCCCCAAATGGTTAACCAGCGTCAGCTTGCCGTTTTCATCGATACGGGCAAACAGCGACATCTCCGTGTAGGCCGGGCCGCGCTGCACCAGCGAGCCGCCGGAGTTATTGCAGATCCCGCCGATCACCGAGGCACCAATGCACGAAGAGCCGATCACCGAGTGCGGTTCGCGACCCAGCGGCTTAAGCGCCTTTTCCAGCGAGTAGAGCGTGGTGCCGGGGAAGGCGAGTACCTGTTCACCCTTGTCCAGCAGGTGCAGTTTGTCGAGGCGCAGGGTGCTGATAATCACGATGTCACGATCGTAATCGTTGCCGTTCGGCGTGGAGCCTTCAGTCAGGCCGGTGTTAGCAGCCTGCATTAAAATAATCTTGTCTGCCGCAACGCAGGCGCTGAGCACGCGCCACAGTTCGAGCAACGTACCGGGGAAGACCACCGCCAGCGCGTCGCCCTGGCCGGAGCGAAAGCCCTTACGGTAGCGGGCGGTTTTGGCCGGGTCGGTAAGCAGGTGAGAGTGACCAACCAGGCGCGACAGTTCGTTAATAAAAGTAGTGTTATCGTTAGTTCGAACAGAAGACATCTTCCACTCCTTGTGGTGGGGCAAATTTCTCGCTGTAAAGCATAGCGCGATTAGCCGTTGAGCGGTCGGGTATTCATGAGAAAAATCAGAGAATAACCCTGCAAGGTTTTCAGGCTTTGTGGCACACTGCGCTTTTCGCACGGTCTGGCCGGGTGCTTCCCGCGGTTATTGATGAGAGAGAATAACAACATGAAATGGCTATGTTATGTAGGTGTCGCCGTCAGCCTGGCGCTGCAACCTGCGCTGGCAGAGGATTTGTTTGGTAATCACCCGCTCACGCCTGAAGCCCGCGACGCCTTTGTCACGGATTTACTCAAAAAGATGACGGTCGATGAGAAAATCGGCCAGCTGCGCCTGATAAGCGTCGGCCCGGATAACCCGAAAGAAGCCATTCGCGAGATGATCAAAGACGGGCAGGTAGGAGCCATTTTTAACACCGTTACCCGCCAGGATATCCGCAAAATGCAGGATCAGGTGATGGAACTGAGCCGCCTGAAAATTCCGCTGTTCTTCGCCTACGACGTGGTGCACGGCCAGCGTACCGTCTTCCCGATTAGCCTCGGCTTAGCCTCCTCCTTTAACCTCGATGCGGTGAAAACCGTCGGGCGCGTATCGGCATATGAAGCCGCAGACGACGGCCTGAACATGACCTGGGCGCCGATGGTAGACGTCTCCCGCGATCCGCGCTGGGGCCGTGCTTCGGAGGGCTTTGGGGAAGATACTTATTTAACCGCCACGATGGGCAAAACCATGGTGGAAGCGATGCAGGGCAAAAGTCCGGCAGATCGTTACTCGGTGATGACCAGCGTCAAGCACTTCGCCGCCTATGGCGCGGTAGAAGGCGGCAAAGAGTACAACACCGTGGACATGAGTCCGCAGCGCCTGTTTAACGACTATATGCCGCCGTATAAAGCGGGGCTGGACGCGGGTAGCGGCGCGGTGATGGTGGCGTTGAACTCTCTCAACGGCACGCCTGCCACCTCCGATTCGTGGCTGCTGAAAGATGTGCTGCGCGACCAGTGGGGCTTCAAGGGCATCACCGTTTCGGATCACGGGGCGATTAAAGAGCTGATAAAGCACGGCACAGCGTCTGACCCGGAAGATGCGGTACGCGTGGCGCTCAAGTCCGGCATCAACATGAGCATGAGCGACGAATACTACAGCAAATACCTGCCGGGGCTGGTGAAGAGCGGCAAGGTGACGATGGCGGAGCTGGACGATGCCGCTCGCCACGTGCTGAACGTGAAATATGACATGGGGCTGTTTAACGATCCTTACAGCCATCTGGGGCCGAAGGAATCTGATCCGGCGGACACCAATGCTGAAAGCCGCCTGCACCGCAAAGAAGCCCGCGAAGTGGCGCGCGAAAGCCTGGTACTGCTGAAAAACCGTCTCGACACGCTGCCGCTGAAAAAATCCGGCACCATTGCCGTGGTCGGTCCGCTGGCCGACAGCAAGCGTGACGTCATGGGCAGCTGGTCCGCCGCAGGCGTGGCGGATCAGTCCGTTACCGTGCTGACAGGCATTAAGAGCGCCGTGGGTGATAATGCAAAAGTGGTTTACGCCAAAGGCGCAAACGTCACCGACGATAAAGACATCGTGACCTTCCTCAACCAGTACGAGGAAGCGGTGAAGGTGGATCCACGCACGCCGAAAGAGATGATCGACGAAGCGGTTAACGCCGCGAAGCAGTCCGACGTGGTGGTCGCCGTGGTGGGTGAAGCGCAGGGGATGGCGCACGAAGCCTCCAGCCGGACCGACATCACGATCCCGCAAAGCCAGCGTGACCTGATCGCGGCCCTGAAAGCCACCGGCAAGCCGCTGGTGCTGGTGCTGATGAACGGGCGTCCGCTGGCGCTGGTGAAAGAAGACCAGCAGGCTGACGCCATTCTGGAAACCTGGTTCGCCGGTACCGAAGGCGGTAACGCCATTGCCGACGTGCTGTTTGGCGATTACAACCCGTCAGGCAAGCTGCCGATGTCCTTCCCGCGCTCCGTCGGGCAGATCCCGGTTTACTACAGCCACCTGAACACCGGTCGTCCGTACAACGCCGACAAGCCGAACAAGTACACGTCCCGTTACTTCGACGAGGCTAACGGCCCGCTCTATCCGTTTGGCTATGGCCTGAGCTACACCACGTTTAAGGTCTCTGACGTGAAAATGTCGGCGCCGACCCTGAAGCGTGACGGCAAAGTGACCGCCAGCGTGGAAGTGACCAACAGCGGCAAACGCGAAGGCGCGACGGTGATCCAGATGTACGTTCAGGATGTCACGGCCTCCATGAGCCGTCCGGTGAAACAGCTGCGCGGCTTCGAAAAGGTCAACCTGAAACCGGGCGAAACCAAAACGGTCAGCTTCCCGATTGACGTAAATGCACTGAAGTTCTGGAATCAGCAGATGAAATACGATGCCGAGCCTGGCAAATTCAACGTCTTCATCGGCGTGGATTCCGCCCGCGTGAACAAAGCCGAGTTCGAACTCCAATAATCTTACCTTCCTCCCCATCCCCCGCCTGGCGGGGGATGCCTCTCATCTGGTACGAAAAACGGTTAAATTCACTGTTTTAAGCTACGCTTTTCTCTCAAGCCTATGAAAAAGGCCACAAAATAATGAGGAAAGTAGAATGACGATTATTAAGGGGATAACAGGGTCGGCGGTGCTTCTGGCGGCGCTGAGCCTGCCGTTACAGGCCGCAGAGCCGGTTAAGGTGGGTTCCAAAATTGATACCGAGGGCGCGTTGCTCGGCAATATCATTTTGCAGGTGCTCGAAAGCCACGGCGTGAAAACGGTCAATAAAGTGCAGCTTGGCACTACGCCTGTCGTGCGCGGTGCTATCACTTCCGGCGAGCTGGATATCTACCCGGAATACACCGGCAACGGGGCATTCTTCTTCAAGGATGAAAACGATCCGGCCTGGAAAAATGCCAAAGCCGGGTACGAAAAAGTCAAAAAGCTGGACGCGGAAAAAAATAAGCTGGTCTGGCTTACACCGGCACCGGCCAACAACACCTGGACCATCGCGGTGCGCAAAGATATCGCCGAGAAAGGCAAGCTCACCTCGCTTGACGATCTCAGCCGCTACCTGAAAGAGAAGGGCGAGTTTAAGCTCGCGGCCTCGGCAGAGTTTATCGAGCGCGCTGATGCCCTGCCAGCGTTTGAAAAAGCTTATGATTTCAAGCTCGATCAGGCACAGCTGCTCTCTCTGGCGGGCGGCGACACGGCGGTGACCATTAAGGCGGCGGCGCAGCAAACCTCCGGCGTCAACGCGGCGATGGCTTACGGCACCGACGGCCCGGTCGCGGCGCTTGGTCTGCAAACCCTGACCGACCCGAAAGGCGTTCAGCCAATTTACGCCCCAACCCCGGTCGTGCGCGAGGCGGTGCTGAAAGCCTACCCGGATATCGACGATTGGCTCAAACCGGTGTTTGAAAAACTGGATGCGAAAACGCTGCAACAGCTGAATGCCAGCATTGCCGT
Source organism: Enterobacter sp. DSM 30060 (assembly GCF_013375955.1). Classification (NCBI taxonomy): domain Bacteria; kingdom Pseudomonadati; phylum Pseudomonadota; class Gammaproteobacteria; order Enterobacterales; family Enterobacteriaceae; genus Enterobacter; species Enterobacter sp. DSM 30060. Next base: position 82,178 of record NZ_CP056118.1, on the reverse strand, counting down.
AGAGGGGCTGGATGCCAAAAAAGTGGCTGCCGACTTCCTGAAACAACAAGGGCTTGTGAAGTAACGGGATAAGGCTGTGCCAATAAAATGTCATAACCGCGTCCTGCTGCTGTTGGTCTGTGTGGCCATCGTGGCGGTCGCGTTACCTTTTGTGAATGTCGCGCCAAACCGTCTGGTGTCGGGCGAACCGCGCGCGCTGTGGCAGATCTGGGCATTTACGCCGCTGCTGCTGGGCGCGGCGCTGGCGAGTACCGTAGTCTTAGCCTTCTGGCCGGGGCGAACCGCGCTGTGGCTGACGCTTCTGCTCAGCGAAGCGCTGTTTATCGTACTGTTCTGGAGCGCGGGACAGGCGGCAACGCAGATGGCCTCGGTTGAAAGCCCGCTGGCGCGCACGTCGATTGGCAGCGGCCTGTGGCTGTGGCTGGCACTCTGCCTGCTGGCCTGTAGCGATGCCATTCGCCGCCTGACGCCGATACCTGTGTGGCGCTGGCTGCTGAACGCGCAATTCTGGGTTATGCCCCTGCTGATCCTCTTCAGCGGCGATCTGAATCAACTCTCGCTGTTAAAAGAGTACGTCAACCGCCAGGAGGTGTTTGACAACGCGCTGGCGCAACATCTGACGATCCTGTTCGGGACGCTGGTCCCGGCGCTGCTGCTGGGCGTGCCGCTGGGCATGTGGTGCTACCGACATCCCAGCCGCCAGGGTGCCGTCTTTACCGTGCTCAACGTTATTCAGACCATCCCCTCCGTTGCCCTGTTTGGCCTGCTGATTGCCCCCCTCGCCGGTCTGGTTAAATCCTTCCCTGCGTTGGCCGCGGCAGGCATCGCCGGAACCGGGCTGACCCCGGCGCTGATTGCCCTTGTGTTGTATGCGCTGCTGCCACTGGTGCGCGGCGTGGTGGCGGGCTTAAGCCAGGTTCCGCCCGACGTGCTGGAAAGCGCCCATGCGATGGGGATGAGTGCGCGCCAGTGTTTCTGGAAAATACAGCTGCCGCTTGCGCTTCCGCTGCTGGTTCGCAGCCTGCGGGTGGTGACGGTGCAAACCGTGGGGATGGCGGTGATTGCCGCGCTGATCGGGGCGGGCGGCTTTGGGGCGCTGGTGTTCCAGGGGCTGCTCAGCAGCGCGCTGGATCTGGTGTTGCTGGGCGTTGTGCCCACGATTGCGCTGGCGGTCGTTCTGGATGCCCTGTTTGCCCTGTGGCTCGCGCTGCTCAGGAGAAGAGCCAATGATTGAATTTCATGATGTGAGTAAAACCTTTGCGGGCCGTCCGGCGGCAAGCCATCTCAATCTGCATTTTGCCGAGGGGGCGTTCTCGGTATTGATCGGGACGTCGGGGTCGGGAAAATCGACGACGCTGAAGATGATCAATCGGCTGGTGGAGCACGACAGCGGGACGATTCGCTTTGCCGGAGAGGAGATCCGCAGCCTGCCGGTGCTGGAGCTGCGGCGGCGTATGGGCTACGCCATTCAGTCCATCGGCCTGTTTCCCCACTGGACGGTGGCGCAGAACATTGCCACCGTGCCACAGCTGGAAAAATGGTCCCGGGGGAAGATCAATGAGCGTGTCGACGAGTTGATGGCGCTGCTGGGCCTGGACGCGTCGCTTCGCGACCGCTACCCGCACCAGCTTTCCGGCGGACAACAGCAGCGGGTCGGGGTGGCGCGCGCGCTGGCCGCTAACCCGCAGGTACTGCTGATGGATGAGCCCTTCGGCGCGCTGGATCCGGTCACCCGCGGCGCACTTCAGGCCGAGATGAGCCGCATCCACCGTATTCTCGGGCGCACCATCGTGCTGGTGACGCATGATATCGACGAAGCACTGCGGCTGGCCGATCGTCTGGTACTGATGGATCACGGCGAAGTCGTCCAGCAGGGTACGCCGCTTGAGCTGTTAACGTCGCCGGCAAACGATTTTGTGCGTGAGTTCTTTGGCCGCAGCGAGCTGGGTGTCAGGCTGCTCTCGCTGCGCACCGTCAGGGACTATCTGCGTCCGCAGGATGCGCAAATCGTTGGTGAACCGCTGTATGACGGGATGAGCCTGCGCGATGCCCTTTCGGCGTTTGTCGCCCGGCAGTGTGAGGTGTTGCCCGTTGCGGACGGGCAGGGTACGCCATGCGGGACGATCCATTTTCGCGATCTGCTGGCGGGGGAGGTGACGCGTGAAGTGGGTCCGTGATCCGTTACTTTGGCTGACAGGGCTGTTTATCGCCTTACTCTACCTGATGCCGCACAGCGCGGCGCTGTTTAATGCGCTTATTCCCGGGCTGCCGCGCCCGGTGTACCAGCAGGAGAGCTTTGTTAATCTCACCCTGGCGCACTTCTGGCTGGTAGCGGCGTCAAGCGTGATTGCCATCGTGCTGGGCACAGGTGCCGGTATTGCGGTGACGCGGCCTGCGGGCAGGGAGTTCCGTCCGCTGGTGGAGACCATCGCCGCAACGGGGCAGACCTTTCCGCCGGTGGCCGTGCTGGCGATTGCAGTGCCGGCGATCGGTTTTGGGCAGGAGCCTGCCATCATTGCGCTGATCTTGTACGGCGTGTTGCCCATTCTGCAAGGGACGCTGGCGGGCATTGCGGCGGTGCCTGCATCGGTGCTGAGCGTAGCGGAAGGGATGGGAATGAGCGCCTGGCAGCGGCTGCTGAAGGTTGAACTGCCGCTGGCCGCACCGGTGATTATTGCCGGTGTGCGGACGTCCGTGATCATCAACATTGGTACGGCAACCATCGCATCGACGGTCGGGGTCAATACGCTGGGGACGCCAATCATTATTGGGTTAAGCGGGTTTAACACGGCCTATATTATTCAGGGGGCGGTTCTGGTTGCGCTGGCGGCGATTGTGGTGGATCGCCTGTTTGAACGCCTGGCCGGATACCTCAGCCAACACCGCCGCGAACAATAAACGAGTAACCTGCAAGCATAACGCCACCGATACCGCTGACGGCCATCAGTGCAAAAAGGGTAATTACGGCCAGTTTCGTTGCCTTCATCATGCGCTCCTGTTGTTAACGGAACAATTATACGGTGAAGCGCAGCTGTTAATGAACCATTAAATGCGTTACAACGCATTTGGCCCCAGCGAGTAAACGGGATAACCATGTTCGCGCCATTCCGTCAGGAGCTGCTGCTGGGAAGCGGAGGGGACTTCGCCGCACCAGACCAGCAGCGTCTGTCCCTCAAACAGTTCCGGTCTGAGCTGGGCCAGGGAGTGGGCAAGCACGTCAACGCGCCAGCCCTGCTGGGTGGCAATCCAGGCTTCGAGCCACAGCCGGGTGGTATCGTGGACGTTCCAGCCGATCACCAGCGCATCTTTGCTGTTTTTATTCCGCGCTGAGGCAAGACAGACGGAAATATAGTTAATCAGCACGCCATCAAGCATGCTGAGCAGTGCCTGTAAGGTGGTTTGCTGACACTGAAGCCGACGCCGTAGGGGAATAAAAAGATGGGTGATCAGGGTTTGCGCGGGGTAGTCTCGACCCTGTTCTTTGATCCAGCCGCGCAGACGCTGCAAATTGCCGGTCTGCAACAGCCTCAGCAGCGTTTCCTGCTGCTCGCGCCAGAGATGCTGCGTATCAGGATCGTCCTGGCTCAGAAGCGACTTCACCTTGCCTACCTGTACGCCATTGTCGATCCAGCTTTTGATCTCGCGGATCCGGTCAATATCCGCATCGTTAAACAGGCGGTGCCCGCCGTCCGTTCTTTGCGGCTTAAGCAATCCATACCGTCGCTGCCACGCCCGTAGCGTAACGGGATTGATATCACACAGGAGTGCCACTTCACCTATCGTGTAAAGCGCCATTTTCGCCCCCAGGCTTGCGCGTCCCCAGCTTAACTGTAGACCCACTTTGCGGAACCAGGAAGATTTGATTCTTTTTTGTACAAATTATACGAAAGACAGGTTATCTCCGGCAAAAGGTGTGATGACGGACACGATTTATCGCTTTTTTGGCACGTTTCAAAGAAAGTTAACCGCCATCAGTGTATGTTACGCGTTTTTAGAATGTGCGGTTTGTGAGTATGTACGAGTTTAATCTGGTGCTGCTGTTGCTTCAGCAGATGTGCGTGTTTCTTGTCATCGCCTGGTTGATGAGCAAAACGCGCCTGTTCATTCCGCTGATGCAGGTCACCGTCCGTCTGCCGCACAAATTCCTCTGCTACGTCGTATTTTCCATATTCTGCATTATGGGGACCTGGTTTGGTCTCCATATTGAAGATTCCATCGCCAATACGCGCGCCATCGGCGCGGTAATGGGCGGGCTGCTCGGAGGCCCGGTCGTGGGCGGTCTGGTGGGGTTAACCGGCGGCCTGCACCGCTATTCGATGGGCGGTATGACGGCACTAAGCTGCATGATCTCCACCATTGTCGAAGGGCTACTCGGTGGTCTCGTCCACAGCTATATGATTAAGCGCGGACGGCCGGATAAAGTGTTCAGTCCCCTTACCGCCGGGGCGATTACCTTCGTGGCGGAAATGGCGCAGATGGCGATCATCCTGCTGATCGCGCGCCCGTTTGACGATGCGTTACATCTGGTCAGCAGCATTGCCGCACCGATGATGGTCACCAATACCGTAGGTGCGGCGCTGTTTATGCGCATTCTGCTCGACAAACGCGCCATGTTCGAAAAATACACCTCGGCATTTTCTGCCACCGCATTAAAAGTTGCGGCGTCGACGGAAGGGATCCTGCGGCAGGGATTCAACGAGGAGAACAGCATGAAGGTGGCGCAGGTGCTGTATAAAGAGCTGGATATCGGGGCCGTGGCGATTACCGATCGCGAAAAGTTGCTGGCGTTTACCGGTACCGGGGACGACCACCATCTTCCAGGTAAGCCGATCTCCTCGGCCTACACTTTGCGCGCTATTGAAACGGGTGAAGTGGTGTATGCCGACGGGAATGAAGTGCCGTACCGCTGTTCCCTGCATCCGCAGTGCAAACTTGGCTCTACGCTGGTTATTCCCCTGCGGGGCGAAAACCAGCGCGTCATGGGCACCATTAAGCTTTACGAAGCCAAAAATCGCCTGTTCAGCTCCATCAACCGCACGCTGGGGGAGGGTATCGCCCAGCTGCTTTCGGCACAAATCCTGGCGGGGCAGTATGAACGGCAAAAAGCGCTGCTGACGCAGTCAGAAATTAAGCTCCTGCACGCTCAGGTGAATCCGCATTTCCTGTTTAACGCGCTCAACACGCTGAAGGCGGTGATCCGCCGCGACAGCGATCAGGCCGCGCAGCTGGTGCAATTTCTGTCGACATTTTTCCGCAAAAACCTGAAGCGTCCCTCGGAGATCGTCACCCTCGCGGACGAGATTGAGCATGTAAACGCCTATCTGCAAATTGAAAAAGCGCGCTTCCAGTCACGATTACAGGTGTCGTTATCCGTCCCGGATGAGCTGGCGTATCAGCATCTTCCGGCCTTTACCCTGCAACCGATTGTGGAGAACGCCATTAAGCATGGGACGTCGCAGCTGCTGGGAACCGGAGAAATCATGATTTCCGCTTCCCGTTTTAACCACCATCTGGTGCTGGATATTGAAGATAACGCGGGGCTGTATGAAGCCTCCGCGTCAGGCGGTCTGGGCATGAGCCTGGTGGATAAACGCCTGCGCGCACATTTTGGTGATGACTGCGGTATCACCGTCACCTGTGAGCCAGACCGCTATACCCGAATTACCTTACGATTGCCGCTGGAGGAGAGCGCATGTTAAGAGTGCTGATTGTTGATGATGAGCCGTTAGCACGGGAAAACCTGCGTGTCCTGTTGCAGGAGCAGAGTGATATTGAGGTCGTGGGCGAATGTGCCAATGCCATTGAAGGCATCGGTGCTGTGCATAAACTGCGCCCGGACGTGCTGTTCCTTGATATTCAGATGCCGCGCATCAGCGGTCTGGAGATGGTCGGCATGCTCGACCCGGAGCACCGTCCCTATATCGTCTTTCTGACGGCCTTTGATGAGTACGCGGTAAAGGCGTTTGAAGAGCACGCGTTTGATTATCTGCTGAAACCGATTGAAGAGAAACGCCTTGAAAAGACCCTGACCCGTCTGCGCCAGGAGCGTACCGCGCAGGACGTGACGCTGCTGCCGGAGCATCAGCAGCCCCTGAAGTTTATCCCCTGTACCGGGCACAGCCGGATTTACCTCCTGCAAATGGACGACGTTGCCTTTGTCAGCAGTCGTCTGAGCGGGGTATACGTCACCAGCGCTGAAGGCAACGAAGGCTTTACCGAGCTTACGTTACGCACGCTGGAGAGCCGCACGCCACTGATTCGCTGTCATCGACAGTATCTGGTGAACATGGCGCACCTGAAGGAGATCCGCCTGGAAGATAACGGCCAGGCCGAACTGGTGCTACGTGCAGGGCAAACCGTGCCCGTCAGTCGTCGCTATCTGAAAAGTTTGAAAGAGGCGATAGGGCTGTAAAACTGGTACACTGCGCGCCATTGCATCATCGACATTCGAAGGCTCTATGCTAAGTAACGATATTCTTCGTAGCCTGCGCTACACCCTGAAAGCGAACAATAATGACATGGTGCGCATTCTTGCGCTCTCCGACATGGAATCCACGTCCGCCGGGTTCGACACCTGGATGACTAAAGAAGATGAAGAGGGTTTTGTTCGCTGCCCGGACATCATTCTGTCGGGCTTCCTGAACGGCCTGATCTACGACAAGCGCGGCAAAGATGAATCTGCGCCTGAGCTGGCGCTGGAGCGTCGGGTGAATAACAACACGGTGCTGAAAAAGCTGCGTATTGCGTTCTCCCTGAAAACTGACGACATTCTGGCGATCATGACCGAGCAGAAATTTCGCGTGTCGATGCCGGAAATCACCGCCATGATGCGCGCGCCGGATCATAAAAATTACCGCGAGTGTGGGGATCAGTTTCTGCGTTATTTCCTGCGTGGGTTGACGCAGCGGGTGCATAACCAGAAGGGGTGATTTTTAGCCGGGTGGCGGCCTCGCCTTACCCGGCTAAAAACTCGTAGGCCCGTGCAAGCGTAGCGCCGCCGGGCAAAAAAAAGCCGGATTCTCATCCGGCTTTTTTATTACTTCACCTGCTGACCCGGCTTCGCGCCTTCGTCAGGGCTTAACAGGAAGATGTCTTTTCCGCCCGGGCCTGCGGCCATCACCATCCCTTCAGAGATGCCGAAGCGCATTTTACGCGGCGCCAGGTTTGCCACCATCACGGTCTGACGACCGATCAGCACCTGCGGATCAGGATACGCGGAACGAATGCCGGAGAAGACGTTACGTTTCTCGCCGCCCAGATCCAGCGTCAGACGCAGCAGTTTGTCAGAACCTTCAACGAACTCCGCGTTTTCGATCAGCGCCACGCGCAGGTCGACTTTGGCGAAATCATCAAAGGTGATGGTCTCCTGAATCGGATCGTCCGCCAGCGGGCCGGTCACCGGCGCGGCAGCCGCTTTCACCTCTTCTTTTGATGCTTCCACCAGCGCGTCAACCTGTTTCATCTCGATGCGGTTATACAGCGCCTTGAAGGTGTTCACCTTGTGGCCGAGCAGCGGCTGCTGGATGGCATCCCAGGTCAGTTCGGTGTTCAGGAATGCTTCCGCGCGGGCTGCCAGCTGCGGCAGAACCGGCTTCAGCCAGGTCATCAGCACGCGGAACATGTTCAGACCCATGGTGCAGATCGCCTGCAAGTCGGCGTCGCGGCCTTCCTGTTTCGCCACCACCCATGGTGCCTGCTCGTCGACATATCGGTTGGCCACGTCTGCCAGCGCCATGATTTCGCGAATGGCTTTACCAAATTCACGACTTTCCCAGGCTTCGCCAACCGCAGCGGCGGCGTCGGTGAAGGTTTTATACAGCTCAGGATCGGCCAGTTCGGCAGAGAGCACGCCGTCAAAGCGTTTAGCGATAAAACCTGCGTTACGGGACGCCAGGTTCACCACCTTGTTGACGATGTCCGCGTTCACGCGCTGCACGAAATCTTCCAGATTCAGGTCGATATCGTCGATGCGGGAAGAGAGCTTCGCGGTGTAGTAGTAGCGCAGGCTATCCGCATCGAAGTGGTTCAGCCAGGTGCTGGCCTTAATAAACGTCCCGCGAGATTTGGACATTTTCGCGCCGTTGACCGTTACGTAGCCGTGTACGAACAGGTTAGTCGGCTTGCGGAAATTGCTGCCTTCAAGCATCGCTGGCCAGAACAGGCTGTGGAAGTAAACGATGTCTTTGCCGATGAAGTGGTACAGCTCGGCGGTGGAATCTTTCTTCCAGTACTCGTCGAAGCTTAGGGTATCGCCGCGCTTGTCACACAGGTTCTTGAAGGAGCCCATGTAGCCGATTGGCGCATCCAGCCAGACGTAGAAATATTTGCCCGGCGCGTTCGGGATTTCGAAGCCGAAGTATGGCGCATCGCGGGAGATATCCCACTGCTGCAGACCGGATTCAAACCACTCCTGCATCTTGTTCGCCACCTGCTCCTGCAGCGCGCCGCTGCGGGTCCACGCCTGCAGCATTTCGCTGAACGACGGCAGGTCGAAGAAGAAGTGCTCGGAGTCACGCATCACCGGCGTGGCGCCGGAAACCACGGATTTCGGCTCGATAAGCTCGGTCGGGCTGTAGGTCGCGCCACACACTTCGCAGTTATCGCCGTACTGGTCCGGGGATTTACATTTCGGACAGGTGCCTTTGACGAAACGGTCCGGCAGGAACATGCCTTTTTCCGGATCGTACAGCTGAGAGATGGTGCGGTTTTTAATGAAACCGTTCTCTTTCAGACGGGTGTAGATCAGCTCTGACAGCTCGCGGTTCTCGTCGCTGTGCGTGGAGTGATAGTTGTCATAGCTGATGTCAAAGCCAGCAAAATCGGTCTGATGCTCCTGACTCATTTCGGCGATCATCTGTTCCGGGGAAATTCCCAGCTGCTGCGCTTTCAGCATGATTGGGGTGCCGTGGGCATCGTCCGCACAGATGAAGTTCACCTCGTGGCCGCGCATTCGCTGGTAACGGACCCAGACATCAGCCTGGATATGCTCCAGCATGTGGCCGAGGTGGATTGAGCCGTTGGCGTACGGCAGGGCGCACGTTACCAGAATTTTTTTCGCGACTTGAGTCATAGTAGGCATTACTTCTTTTAACTGTGAAAAGGGTTTTCGATATTACCAAAAGGGGCATTATTAAGTAAGCACAAACCACGGCCTTTCAGGTAAACTTGTTCATCTAAGGTCTTATTCACAAGAACAAAGGAGTCGGGATGAGTTCTCAATCCCAGGCCAAATCACCGGAAGCCTTACGAGCAATGGTCGCCGGGACGCTGGCTAATTTTCAGCATCCAACCCTGAAGCACAATCTCACGACGCTGAAAGCGCTTCATCATGTCGCATGGCTGGACGATACGCTGCACATTGAGCTGCAGATGCCGTTCGTCTGGACCAGCGCCTTTGATGCCCTGAAAGAGCAAACCAGCTCTGAGCTGCTGCGCATTACTGGCGCAAAAGCAATTGACTGGAAGCTAAGCCACAGCATCGCCACGCTCAAGCGCGTGAAAAATCAGCCGGGCGTTAACGGCGTGAAGAACATCATCGCCGTCAGTTCTGGCAAGGGCGGGGTGGGTAAATCGTCGACCGCCGTGAACCTGGCGCTTGCTCTGGCGGCAGAAGGGGCGAAAGTCGGCATTCTGGATGCTGATATTTATGGCCCGTCCATTCCGAACATGCTGGGTGCTGAAAACCAGCGTCCAACTTCGCCGGACGGTACCCACATGGCGCCGATCGTGGCGCACGGTCTGGCGACCAACTCCATTGGTTACCTGGTCACGGACGATAACGCAATGGTCTGGCGCGGCCCGATGGCCAGCAAAGCGTTGCTGCAAATGTTGCAGGAGACGATGTGGCCGGATCTGGATTATCTGGTGCTGGACATGCCGCCGGGCACCGGTGATATCCAGCTGACGCTGGCGCAGAACATTCCGGTCACCGGCGCCGTCGTGGTCACCACGCCGCAGGATATCGCGCTGATCGACGCCAAAAAAGGCATCGTGATGTTCGAGAAGGTGGAGGTGCCGGTACTCGGCATCGTCGAGAACATGAGCATGCACATTTGCAGCAACTGTGGACACCATGAGCCGATCTTCGGTACCGGCGGTGCGGAGAAACTGGCGGCGCAATATCACACCCAGCTGCTGGGGCAACTGCCGCTGCATATCACACTGCGTGAAGATCTGGATAGCGGTAAGCCGACGGTGGTCAGCCGTCCTGATAGCGAATTCACGGAAATCTATCGTCAGCTGGCGGGGCGCGTTGCGGCGCAACTGTACTGGCAGGGGGACGTGATCCCGAGTGAGATCGCCTTCCGCGCGGTATAAGGCCTCTGCGCGTTAGTGCCGGGTGGCGGCTTCGCCTTACCCGGCCTACCTCGATTTTGTAGGTCAGGTAAGCGTAGCGCCACCTGACTTTACCCAAGCCGATAGTGCATCAAATAATACTCTCCTTCCGGAGAATCCCCCGTCGCCTCAATGTGCCAGCCGTGGCGCTGGTAAAACGCAACCGCCCGCTCATTCTTCACCAGACACTTCAGCGCGCCTGTACTGGTAAACGTCCTCTGTACTTGTTCCAGTAACAAACGGCCAACTCCCAGACGCTGATACAGCGGGTCGACAAACAGATTGTGCAAAAAGTTATCATTTTCCCAGACGGAGGCAAACCCTACCCGGTGACCGTCGTGAATCGCAACCCAGATCTGCTCGTCACGCGTTGCGGCGTCAAAATCCTCAAGCTGCCATTCAGAATTGTCCAGCCATGGCCAGGCCACGCGTCGTGCATGCAGGTACAGCGTGCGCAGAAATGGCCGGTCGTCCTCCTGCCAGGGCCGGATCATCGTATCAGCGGTGATAGAAAATATCTCCGTTATAGGCTTTGTAGATTTTGCCATCAGCATCGCCAATCAGAACGTAATTTTCACCCATGTAGGTCCAGTGCGTACCGGCATCGGGCGCGGGAAGGTTACGTAGCTGGTACTGTTTGATGGTGTACTCTGGCGTCTGATACTGCGCGGGCGCGGTATCGCCAATCTTAAATTTGGTGAAGTCGGCGATGAACTCCTGCTCTTCATAAGCCTTAATGCCGGAAGGCGCGGCGGCCGTTTGCGGGGCTGCGAATGCGGAGCCCGCCAGAGACAGTAATACACCCAGAAGCACCAATTTACGCTTAGCCATTTTTTCTCCAGTGATATCGTTACGGATACGCTTGTCTGCGGGGGACAGTGCGGCAGACAGCCCATTTTAAGTATCAAAACAGGGTGTGTTTGAAAAAAAATGTAACAAAAGTGAACGGTTTTGTGTAGTGCCAGCGGTTGTGAGTATTTTTGATATGAATGCGTGCTGATGGGAATAATTCATTGTAACTATCGTTTTGCTGAATTAATTCTGAAAATACATTGTTGCCGTAATTTTATAAACTGTAGATCGTGCTTTTTTTTGCCACAGGCTTTAAGATTTTCAGGAAGATTATATTTTAATTAATTGCCCGTCACAGATCGGGCAATTCGTGTCTTCACTTTTAGATTACGTTTTAGTATTCCCTTGAAAAGAAACTTATTTCAAGCGTGGGTTAGCGCAGGGCTGCGCCCCGTCGGGCGTTCGCTACGAGCAGGGATGATAAGTATATATAAATGAAAAACACAACAGCATTATCTGTAATATTCTTAGCAATAAGTCAGTTGGCGGGGTGCGTAATTTCTCCTGGCCAAACGTTAAGTTCCGCAGGCAAAAAAATAATTGCGCCGGCTGATCTCAATAATAGTTTAGATAAACAAATCGAAATTTATCCACTTACGCCCGGATTAATTGAGAAACTACGTCCCGCAGCAGCTAAATCTCAGGCAAATCCTAATCTTGATGAGCAGGTCAAAAACTGGGAATACCGTATTGGAATCGGTGACATCCTGACGGTCACCGTCTGGGATCACCCGGAGCTGACTACGCCCGCGGGACAGTATCGCAGCGCAAGCGATACGGGAAACTGGGTCAATGCCGATGGCACGCTCTTTTATCCTTACGTGGGTAAACTGCACGTGGCGGGAAAAACGGTTTCCAGAGTGCGCGAGGAGATCACCGCGCGGCTGGATAACGTCATTGAAAGCCCCCAGGTCGACGTCAGCGTTGCCGCTTTCCGTTCGCAAAAAGCCTACGTTACGGGAGAAGTGGCGAAATCTGGCCAGCAGGCCATCACCAACATTCCGCTGACGGTTATGGATGCCGTTAATGCCGCAGGTGGGCTTACTGCTGATGCGGACTGGCGGAACGTGGTGCTGACTCACAACGGTCAGGATTCCCGAATTTCCCTGTATGCCCTGATGCAGCATGGCGATTTAACCCAGAATAAGCTGCTCAACCCTGGCGACATCTTGTTTATTCCCCGCAACGATGCGCTGAAAGTATTCGTGATGGGCGAAGTTGTTAAACAGAGCACGCTGAAGATGGATCGCAGCGGCATGACGTTGGCCGAAGCGCTCGGCAATGCCGGTGGCCTGGACCAGAATATGGCTGATGCGACGGGTATTTTTGTTATCCGATCGGTACGCGAGTCCGGGAAAATTGCGAATATCTATCAACTGAATGCAAAAGACGCTTCAGCCATGGTGCTGGGCACCGAGTTTCAGCTTGAGCCTTACGACATTGTCTATGTCACCACTGCTCCACTCTCCCGCTGGAATCGCGTAATAACACAGCTTGTTCCGACAATCAGCGGGGTGCATGACCTCACCGAAACGGTTCGTTATATCAGATCGTGGCCGCAATAATGTTCGAATCAATACTCGTGGTATGTACCGGAAATGTCTGCCGTTCTCCGATTGGAGAACGGCTTTTGCGCCAGCACTTGCCCGACAGACACATCACCTCGGCGGGAATACTCGGCCTTGAGGGGTATCCGGCGGATGAGTGCGCCCAGGACGTGGCCTGGCGGCATGGGATCTCCCTCGACGGTCATGTGGCGCGCAGGCTGACACGCAGGCTGATGCAGGGATCCGATCTCATCCTTGTTATGGAGCCGGAACATCTTCGCTTCATTGCAGCCATGGCACCGGAAAACAGGGGGAAGTCGCTGCTTTTTGGGCAGTGGTTGGAGCCGCAGGATATCCCAGACCCCTATCGTAAAAGCCGTGAAGCGTTTGAATATGTGTTCGGGCTATTGGGTAAAGCCAGCCAGGAATGGGCACGTCGTTTAGGACAGAAAGGAATAAAGCATTAATGTCGTCTTACACAACAGACAGTTATGGTGCAGGGGCACCCGAACAAAATGAAATCGATCTCGTTCGTTTGCTCGGCGAAATGATCGACCACCGCACGATGATATTGTGCGTGACTTTCCTTTTCACTTTATGCGCGGGCCTCTATGCCTGGGTTACGCCACCTGTTTATCAGGCGGATGCTATGGTGCAAATAGAAAGCAAACAGGATAACGGCCTGCTCAAAGGCTTGAGCCAGCTGGGCACCGATATTTCGCCGGATGTTGCCCCTGAAATTTTACTGTTGAAATCTCGCATGATCCTCGGCGAGACCGTCGACAAATTAGATCTGACGTATCAGGCAAAGCAGCGCGTTTTGCCTGTGGTGGGGCGTCTCTGGCAGCGTCTGCAAGGGCGTGGCCAGGGCAACATAACGTTAGGCGAACTCCAGATCCCGCAGGTGGAGGGCAAAGCGCAAGAACTCACGCTGACCGTACAGGAAGCGGGAAGGTATCACCTGACGGGCGAAAACATTGAGGCAGACGGCCAGGTTGGTAAAACGCTGGTTACGCAAGGGATCGTGCTGCGGGTGACCTCGATTGAGGCGACGCCAGGCACACAGTTTTCGCTTAAGTCGTTGACGCGCCTGGAGACGATCAATGCACTGAAGAAGCGTCTGACGGTCGTGGAATCGGAGAAACAGAGCGGTATTGTGACCTTAACCCTGACGGGTGAAGATCCTGACAAAATCGCCCGGGTGCTGAATGCGATTGCTGAAAATTATCTTCAGCAAAATATCGCGCGCCAGGAGGCTCAGGATTCGCGTAGTCTGGATTTTTTACAGGAGCAGTTACCGAAAATCAGAGCGGACCTGGATCAGGCTGAAGCGCGGCTGAATGCCTACCGGGCGCAGCGCGACTCTGTGGATCTGTCTTTAGAGGCAAAATCCGTCCTGGATCAGGTTGTGAACGTTGAGAATCAGCTAAATGAGCTGACGTTCCGGGAGGCAGAAATTTCCCAGCTCTTTAAAAAGAGTCACCCTACCTACCGTGCATTGCATGAAAAAAGACAAACCCTTGTGCGGGAACGGGATCGTCTTAATAACCGTGTGTCCTCAATGCCCTCCACGCAGCAGGAGATTTTACGCCTGAGCCGCGATGTTGAGTCGGGCCGCACGATTTATTTACAGCTTTTGACGCGTCAGCAGGAGCTGAATATTTCCCGCTCCAGCGCTGTCGGGAACGTGAGGATCATTGATGAGGCGGTTACACTCCCGGATCCGATAAAACCGCGAAAAGCGCTAATCATTGCGCTTGGCGTGCTGTTCGGGCTCATCCTTTCAATGGGGACCGTACTGGTACGTCAAGCGTTCAAACGTGGGATCACGCTTTCCGAACAGCTGGAAGCGCAGGGGATGCCGGTTCTGGCGACGTTACCACGTTCACAGTGGCTGTGGAGTAAAACGCATTTGCGCAGAAAAAATCCGTTTTCTCGTCGCTGGACACACAAAACCTCGGATGTACCTTTCCTGCCAGTCGATCGACCTGCTGATATGTTTGTTGAAGCGGTACGCGGGCTGCGAACCAGTCTGCATTTCACCATGATGGAGGCTGAGAATCGCATTGTGATGATTTCTGGCCCCACGCAGGACTGCGGAAAAACGCTGGTGGCGACGAACCTGGCGGCCATTGCCGGGCAGAGCGGTCAGCGGGCGCTGTTTATTGATGCGGATATGCGCCAGGGTTATGTGCATAATATTTTTGGCCTGGAGAACCGCCACGGATTATCCTGCCTGCTGGAAGGGAAGCGCGACTTTGGGGAGGTCATTCAGCATGCTGAAAAAGGGGGAATTGACGTCATCACCTGCGGCCCGGAACCCCTGCGTCCGTTAGAAATGCTGTTAAGCGAACGGTTCATTGACATCATGTCCTGGGTTAACGAGCAATATGACATTGTCATCATCGATACGCCCCCAGTTCTTGCCGTCAATGATGCTGCGCTGGTTGCCAGAGCAGCCGGAACA
Organism: Enterobacter sp. DSM 30060; assembly: GCF_013375955.1. Classification (NCBI taxonomy): domain Bacteria; kingdom Pseudomonadati; phylum Pseudomonadota; class Gammaproteobacteria; order Enterobacterales; family Enterobacteriaceae; genus Enterobacter; species Enterobacter sp. DSM 30060. The sequence continues at coordinate 66,977 of NZ_CP056118.1, read as the reverse complement.
ACGCTAATGGTTGCCCGTTACGATAAAACCAGCGTGAAAGAGATGGAGAATACCGTTAAACGTCTACAGCACGTTGGCGTGAAGGTCAGCGGCACAATCCTCAACGATATTGTTAAATCCGCAGCGCTGTTTTACAGCTCGGGGTACAGCCAGTATGACTACGGTTATGCTTCGAGGAAAAAAGGATAGGGGCGTCAGGACGGGATAATAAACCCTCTCCCGGATGGGAGAGGGAAAAGCATTACTTCGCCATCACTTCCTGCGCGGTACGCTCAACCAGAGACAGCAGGACTTTAACGTCCTCCAGCGTCACGGTTGGGTTCAGCAGGGTCAGCTTCAGGCAGGTGACGCCGTTATGCTCGGTCACCCCGACGTTTGCGCGGCCGGATTCCAGCAGTGCATCGCCAATTTTCTGGTTCAGCAGGGCGATACCGGCGTCAGCCATCTGGGTCTGCGGACGGAAGCGGAACAGCACGCTTGCCAGCTGGGGTTGCATAACCAGTTCCAGAGCAGACTGCTCTTTTACGTAAGCCGCAACCTGCTGTGCCAGCGTCACGCCGTGATCGATAATTGCCGCGTATTGCTCCTGACCCAGCGCTTCCAGGCTCATCCACAGTTTCAGCGCGTCGAAACGACGGGTGGTTTGCAGAGATTTGGAAACCAGGTTAGGCACGCCCGCTTCTTCATCGAACTCAGAGTTCAGGTAAGCCGCCTGATAGCGCATCAGCTCATAATGACGTGCTTCTTTCAGCAAGAAGGCACCGCAGCTGATGGTCTGGAAGAACTGCTTGTGGAAGTCCAGCGTCACGGAATCCACCAGCTCGATGCCGTCCAGGTAGTGACGATACTGCTCAGACATCAGCAGCGCGCCGCCCCAGGCCGCATCAACGTGTACCCAGATATTCTGTTTCGCAGCCAGCTCAGCAATAGCACGCAGCGGATCGATAGCACCCGCATCCGTCGTGCCGGCCGTGGCCACAATTGCCAGAATCTGTTCGCCGTTCGCGTTGCACTGTTCGATTTTCGCCGCCAGATCGGTGAGATCCATGCGGGAGAATTCATCAGTTTTCACCTGCACCACGGACTGGTAGCCCAGGCCCATCAGCGCCATGTTTTTCTGCACGGAGAAGTGGGCGTTTTCAGAGCACAGCACGCGAATTTTGCGCAGATCGCCCACCAGACCGTCCTGCTGTACCGAGTGGCCCTGACGCGCGAAGAACGCATCACGCGCCAGCATCAGGCCCATCAGGTTACTCTGGGTGCCGCCGCTGGTGAAGACGCCTGCGTCGCCAGCCTGATAACCCACGCGGGTACGCAGCCATTCGATCAGCTTGATCTCAATAATGGTTGCGGACGGGCTTTGATCCCAGGAGTCCATACTCTGGTTGGTGGCGTTAATCAGCACTTCCGCCGCCTGGCTAACCACCAGGCTTGGGCAGTGCAGGTGCGCCACGCACTGCGGGTGATGAACGGACAAACTGTCTTTCAGGAAGAACTCCACGGCGCGTTCAATCGCCGCTTCGTTGCCCAGCCCTTTCGGGTTGAAATCCAGCTTAATACGGTCGCGCAGCTCCGCGACCGTTTTGCCCTGGTACATCTCAGGTTGTTTCAGCCACTGCATCACAGCCTGAGTGCTTTGTTCAATCGCCTGCTGGTAAGCTTCAATGCTCTGGGCAGAGGAGAACAAAATTGGGTTTGAATCAGACATCGTAATCAACAACTCCGGTTACGCCGGGCGAACGCCCGCAGCAAGCAGTGCCTGCTCGAATTTATCCAGGAAGACTTTCAGCTCGTCATCGCTGATCAGCAGTGACGGCAGCAGACGCAGAACGATACCGTTACGGCCGCCACGCTCCAGAATCAGGCCTGCTTCGAAGCACTTCTTCTGGATCAGTGCAGACAGCTCGCCATCGCCCGGGAAGCAACCCATGTGGTCGGCGGCTTCATGTGGCTTAACGATTTCAATACCGATCATCATGCCCAGACCGCGAACGTGGCCGATCACCGGATAGCGTTTCGCCATCTCTTTCAGCTGGCCTTTCAGCCATTCGCCCTGTGCGGCCACTTTGCCCGCGATATTCTGGTCTTTCAGGATCTTCAGCGTCGTCAGACCGGTTGCCATCGCCAGCTGGTTGCCGCGGAAGGTACCGGTGTGGTGACCAGGCGCCCACGCATCGAACTGCTTCTTGATACCGAGCACAGCCAGTGGCAGACCGCCGCCAACTGCTTTGGACATCACGATGATGTCAGGCTCAATGCCTGCGTGTTCGAAGGCAAAGAATTTACCGGTACGGGCAAAGCCAGCCTGAACTTCGTCGAGGATCAGCAGAATGCCGTGTTCCTGAGTCACTTTACGGATGCGCTGCAACCACTCAGCCGGAGCCGGATTCACGCCGCCTTCGCCCTGAACAGCTTCCAGGATCACCGCGGCAGGTTTACGCACGCCGCTTTCAACGTCGTTGATCAGGTTATCGAAGTAGTAGGTCAGCGCCTTCACGCCCGCTTCACCACCGATACCCAGTGGGCAGCGGTACTCGTGTGGGTAAGGCATGAACTGGACTTCTGGCATCATACCGTCAACCGCTTCTTTCGGAGACAGGTTACCGGTGACGGACAGTGCACCGTGGGTCATACCGTGGTAACCACCAGAGAAACTGATGATACCGCTGCGACCGGTTACTTTTTTCGCCAGCTTCAGCGCCGCTTCAACGGCGTCAGCCCCGGACGGGCCAGTGAATTGCAGGCAGTACTCTTTGCCCTGACCAGGCAACAGAGAGAGGAGGTATTCTGAAAACGCGTCTTTCAACGGCGTAGTCAGATCCAGGGTATGTAACGGCAAGCCGCTGGTAATGACATTTTGGATGCTTTTCAGCACATCAGGATGATTGTGGCCAAGCGCGAGGGTGCCTGCGCCTGCTAAACAGTCAAGGTATTCTTTATTATCTGCATCGGTGATCCACACGCCTTCTGCTTTCGTGATCGCTAAAGGCAGTTTGCGCGGATAACTCCTGACGTTAGATTCAAACTCGGCCTGACGGGCCAGATAGGTTTCGTTGCTTTTGTGGGCATCTACGGTGTCAATACGGACTTTATCCGTCATCATATCACTCCTACAACCGCCGCTTCGTTATGAGCAACGATTGAATAAAAAGTTAAAAAACAGATGGGGCCTGAAAAAAACGCCGCCAATATAGAGCCTTTTGTCACCGGGCTCAATGGTTAATTTGTTTACTGTTTTGTGACACAGGGCACAGGGGAGGGGATAACCTCATTTTCCGGCAAAAATATGCAGTTTATTCTCAATAAAAACAGTGGTTTATATATGGATTGTCAGCATTGTAAAATCAGATGAAAGAGTGTGGCAAATTGTGCGCCTGGCAGGCTAAAAGGAGGCGGAGAGCCTCCTTAGACTGTTTATTTTTGGGTAACGCGTAAAACGCCGTGTTCACGTCCCTTTGTTTTATTCCATGACGCGTCCGTAATACCGTTTTCATCCAGGCTTGTCGATATCACAAAACCGTTACCATGGATCTCATAGAAATTCGCATTCAGACGTTTAACGCTGGCTTTTTTGCCGTTCACGGTAGCGCTAAAAAAGCCGTTAGAAAGGGTAGCGTTAACCGTATCCGACGAGAACGAGGCTTCGCGAAGGGGATCGTGAACGGATGCCGTTGGTTCGTGTTGTGCCGCGTTTTCCGCTTTGGTTTTGCTGATATCGCAAGATCCATCGCCAGCGCTAATTTGCGTGCATCCCGAGCGCTCTAACTGAGCACGATAGTGTGCGCTAATGGCGTGTGCAGGCGAAATACACCCAGCAAGTACGGCAGCGCTTAACACTAGCATCATTGATTTTTTCATTTTATCACCTTAAAAACGACACAAATAATAAGAAACGTACATAATGCCGATCCAGACCCCGACCGAAATAAGCAATAGATACAGGGCAGCTGAAATAAAAATGTGTTTGAGCATGTTATTGGCCATCATCATACTTTCCATCAGCGAAGTACTGTCGCCCTGAAAAGCTTCCTCTATTATGAATGTAGTCGAGTTACGTGTTTTTCTTAAAAGCCAATCCCGATGCCTGCGCCCATAGCAAGATCATTATTTGTAGAATCGCTTACGCCAGCTTTAACGATGGTGTTGCTACCAACGTGGAAGGATGCACCCACACTAACAGCTTGCTCGTCTTTAAAGCTACCTACACCAGCAGAGAACATGACAGCCTGATCTTTCTCTACTTGAGGCATAGAGGCGATAGCTACAGCGCTAGCAGCACCTGAACGGGCTTCTTTCTTATTGCTGTCAACTTCATCTTTCAGGCTCTTGAATTGAGAGTTAGTGTTAGCTTGCGCTTGTGCGAACACTTGTTGAGCAGCTTTCAGATCTTTAGCTTGTGCTGTAGTTTGGGTATTGAGTGACTTAACCAGATTGATAGTTTTAGTATCAACTTCTTTCTTAGTGATGGTAGTTGTGATTCCGTTAGAGCCAGCTTTACCTGCATCCCCTTTATCACCTTTAGCGCCAGTGTCGCCCTTATCACCTTTGATGGAATCTCCTTTATCTCCTTTCTCACCCTTAACACCTGGAGCACCATCTTTCCCAGCTATACCTTGTGCGCCTGTATCACCTTTTAAACCTTGCGCACCAGTTGCACCTGCAGCGCCTGTAGCACCCGTTGCCCCGTCTTTACCGTCAACACCATCTTTACCATTCACACCGTCTTTAGGTGGTGTTTGGTTCTCTAAAGCGGTGATCCGTTGATCATGGTTAATCAATACAGAACCTTGTAACGCGCTTTCATCTTGCAATGATTTAATATCGGAACCATTGTTAACAACACCTTGTAAAGCAGTGTCTGCTTTGTTTTTAATGTCATCAATCAAAATATTTTGTTTGTTGTCGGTGGAGATCTGATCAGCTTTGTTATCATCTACTTTCTGATTCAAAGTAGAGTTAAATTGTGCATTAGCATTAACACCAGCTTGAGCAGCATCAGCTTTATTTACAGCAGTGTTAGCAGTATCTTGTGCATTATTGATAGCAATGTTTGCCTTCTCAACATCCCCTTGCAGATTATAGATTTGTCCGTCTTGTTGAGTGTTGCTAGCCTTGATGTTATCAAGGTTATATGCGGTGTTGTTAGTCCCTTGAACCTGAATAAAAGCACCTGAATTGGTAACATTATCGTTAAGATTTACATTTACATCAGCAGCTTTAGCTACGTTCATTGAACCAGCAAAAAGAGCACCGATAATAGCGACAGCGATGACGGTTTTACTAACAGGTTTCATTTGAAATGACTCACAGTGTTTGGCAGATAAAATATACGCTAGCGATATTGCTAACGTTTGTTTAAGCAGAGCTGAATGGGTAAGTTTAAGTGTGTCGAATTTAATAGTTGTATTTAATATTTATGTTGGTAACGGAGCGAAACTATAGATATTTCGCGGCGAGAAATATTGATTTTGATCATGTTTCTTATTAATAATAAGAATGATGAGAAATAATGCTCTTGCATTGTTTCTTCTTTAAAATCAATTTGTTGTGATGCGCTTGTGAACTGTCTTAATTTAAAATTATGATTTTTATGAGATTTTATTTTAACACTTATGCGGTTTTTATTTAAGTGATGGAAATTAAGGTTTACACGGGGGTTTTCAAATGAAAATCACAACCTTTAAAGCTGAAAGTAAACATTATCGAGCGGGTGTGTTTAAATAAAGGGCAAGATATTCTTCCGTAAGATTTTCAATGTAGACATTAAATAAAGTTATTTGTAATGTGAATTCAATGTTAGTTATTTATTCAGTACAAATAATACCGGAAAACGAACAATAGAATTTCTCATTTTTATGTAACCTGAACCCGTCTGTACCTTCTGAGGCAGTGAGATAAAGGGAAAATGGTTGTCAGCAGGCTCAACCACGGGTACACTAAATAACAAAGTATTGTTTAAACTTTTGTTTTATAAATGATTTGACTCGGGGTGCCCTTCCTTGTGAAGGCTGAGAAATACCCGTATTACCTGATCTGGATAATGCCAGCGTAGGGAAGTCAGATGCCTACCCGGTCATCGCTTCTTTCCGCACGGCAGGAGCGAAACCATGCAGCCTGACCTGCTCGACTCACACGTTTTACATCAATTCCGAACCCGTTCCCCGCTCACGCACTGTATGACCAACGATGTCGTGCAGACCTTCACCGCCAACGTTCTGCTCGCGCTCGGTGCTTCCCCGGCAATGGTGATCGAAGCCGAGGAAGCGGAACAGTTTGCCGCGCTTGCCGATGCCCTGCTCGTCAACGTTGGCACGCTCACCGCGCCGCGCGCCCAGTCGATGCGTCGGGCTATTGAGAGCGCGGTAGCCGCGGGCACACCCTGGGTTCTGGACCCCGTCGCGGTTGGCGCGCTGGCGTTCCGCACCCGTTTTTGCCAGCAAATATTATCCCTTAAACCTGCGGCCATTCGTGGCAACGCCTCCGAAATCCTCGCCCTTGCCGGAATGAGTGCGGGCGGACGTGGGGTCGATTCCACCGATACGGCAGCGAGCGCGTTGACCGCTGCGCAGGCGCTTGCCCGCCAGACCCACGCCGTTGTAGTCGTCACAGGGGAAGTGGATCACATCACCGACGGCCAGCGAACCCGTACGGTCGCGGGCGGCGACCCGCTGATGACCCGCGTGGTAGGAACTGGCTGTGCGCTCTCGGCGGTCGTCGCCGCCTGCTGCTCGCTGCCTGGCGACAGGCTTGATAACGCGGCGGCAGCCTGCGGCTTTATGAAGCGCGCAGGGTCAGTTGCCCTGACTCAAAGCCGGGGGCCCGGCAGCTTTGTCTCCGCGTTTCTGGACGCGCTTTACGCGCTGGAGGAACAGGTATGACGCGCATTAATGCCCTGACTATTGCGGGAACCGATCCAAGCGGCGGAGCGGGGATCCAGGCAGACCTGAAAACCTTCTCTGCGCTCGGCGCATACGGGTGCTCGGTTATCACCGCGCTGGTTGCGCAAAACACGCGCGGCGTACAGTCGGTGTATCGCATTGACCCGGATTTTGTCGCCGCGCAGCTGGATTCGGTATTCAGCGACGTACGTATCGACACCACCAAGATCGGCATGCTGGCAGAGGCGGACATTGTTGAAGCGGTCGCTGAACGTCTCAAACACTACCAGATAAAAAACGTGGTGCTTGATACCGTGATGCTGGCCAAAAGCGGCGATCCGCTGCTCTCCGCCTCGGCTGTCGACACCCTGCGTAAAAAGCTGCTGCCGCAGGTTGCGCTGATCACGCCAAACCTGCCTGAAGCCGCCGCGCTGCTGGATGCGCCACACGCGCAAAACGAACGTGAGATGAAAGAGCAGGGGAATGCGCTGCTGGCGATGGGGTGTCGCGCGGTGCTGATGAAAGGCGGCCATCTTGATGATGCAGAAAGCCCGGACTGGCTTTTCACCCACGATGGCACGCAACGTTTCACCGCGCCACGCGTCCAGACCAAAAACACCCACGGCACGGGCTGTACGCTCTCGGCGGCGCTGGCGGCGCTGCGTCCTCGTCACGCCACATGGGCGGATACGGTGCAGGAGGCGAAGGTCTGGCTCTCGGGCGCGCTGGCAAAAGCCGATTCTCTGGAAGTGGGTCACGGTATTGGTCCGGTTCACCATTTTCATGCATGGTGGTAAGCCGTATACTGGCATGAAACTCATGCCAGAGAAAAACAGAGATGGAACAAGCGCATACCCGGTTAATTGCTCAACTCAAGGAACGAATTGCCGCACCGGACAACACGCCGCTGTATCTGAAATTTGCCGAAACGGTCAAGAACGCGGTGCGCAGCGGTGTGCTCGCGCACGGTAATATTTTGCCCGGCGAGCGCGATCTGAGCCAGCTGGCCGGAGTGTCGCGTATTACGGTGCGTAAAGCCATGCAGGCGCTGGAAGAGGCTGGCGTCGTCACCCGCGCGCGTGGATACGGGACGCAAATCAACAATATCTTTGAATATTCGCTGAAAGAGGCGCGCGGCTTTTCTCAGCAAGTGGTGCTGCGTGGCAAAACGCCCAACACCCTGTGGGTCAATAAACGCATCGTGAAGTGCCCGGAAGAGATCGCCCGCCACCTTTCCCTTGCGCCGGACAGCGATGTCTTTCTGCTTAAGCGCATCCGCTACGTGGATGACGATGCGGTATCAATAGAGGAGTCCTGGGTACCGGTAGGATTAATTCCCAATCCGGACGACATCGGCGTCTCGCTTTATGATTACTTCCGCAGCCAGAATATCTTTCCGCAGCGCACCCGTTCGCGCGTCAGCGCCCGGATGCCGGACAGCGAGTTTCAGGCGCATATCAAGATGGACGATAAGATACCGGTGCTGGTGATCAAGCAAGTCGCGCTCGATCAACAGCACCGGCCAATTGAGTACAGCATCAGCTACTGTCGCAGCGACCTATACGTCTTTGTGTGCGAGGAGTAGGGCCTCGCGCGTGGGGGCGCAGTCGCCACCGCGATGGCTGACTACCCAGGCGGCTACGGCATTGCCAAGCTGCACCGCCTCTGGCAGTGACCATCCCGCAGCCAGCCCGGCAAGGGTACCTCCCGCATGGCTGTCACCGGCGCCGATGGTATCGACCACGGTAGCAGGAAACGCCGGAACGTGTCCGGAAGCGTCACCGTCGTACCAGACCGCCCCGTCTTTATCATGGCGTACGATTAGCGCAGCGCCAAACCGTTGCTGCCACTGAGTGCCGAGCTGTTCCACGTTCACGCCAAGCCATTCGGCGGCAAGTTCCGCCTCCTGCCGATTGAGCGAGACAACCGGTTTACGGGCCATAATCCGCGCCATCAGCGGGTCGGGAATATCCGCGATGCGCGGACCGAAATCGATAAAGAGCGTCACATCCTGAAGACGTTCCACCCAGGCCGTCAGCAGCTCGCCGCTGGGCGACGCCAGCTGGTAGCCGGACAAATAGACCAGGCTTTTCTCCGGCACGCTTAACCCGTCCAGCCAGCGTTGCTGCCACTGATTCTCCACACCGCTAAACGACATGAAGGTCCGTTCACCATCAGGCTCCACCAGCGCCAGGCACCAGCCGTTATCGCCCGTTTCCGCTTCCACGGCGCTGTGCAGATCCTGCTTCGCCATGGCATTACGGATAATATCGGCCCACACGCCGTGGCCAACGGGAAGCGCGTTTTGCGCTGCAATGCCGAGCCGCTTGAGGGCGATGGCGATATTCAGCGCGCAGCCGCCAATATTCACTCCCTGTTGCTTAAGCTCGATATCACACCCGCGCCAGGGCAGGGCGTAGGCGTCGGCAATCACGTCGATGACCGCCGCGCCGAGCACCGTTACGGGGCGCGTAGCGTGAAGGGTTTCGAGACGGCGGGCAAAAGCACTCATACGCCCTCCCTTTGCTCCCGGAAGTGCAGCAGTTTTTCGCAGTAGCGTCCGAAATCAAGCTGGTTTACGGCATCAAGTTCGCTTTTAAGCGCCGGATCAATGGCCTGTACACCGTGCAGCGCGCCGCAGATGGCCGTTGCCATCGCGCCGATAGTGTCAGTATCACCGCCCAGGTTGGCGCATAACACCGCGCAGCGGTTCGGATCGGTGCCCGCAAGTTCGACCATCGCAATCGCCGCCGGTACGGACTCCAGTGTGCTCGTGCCCGCGCCAATAAGCTGATAGATCTGCTCGCTGGCGGACTCCGTACCGTTGGCTTCGCGCACGGTTTTCAGGGCCAGCTCAATACGAGCGGAAAGCGATGCGCTGAAAGTGGTCGTGTTCGCCTCCTGCGCCGCACGGGCAATACCCGGCAGGGCATCGGCGATGTTCTGCCAGCGCTCGCCGTCGATAGCGCGTGAAACCGCCCACGCGATCACCACCGCACCGGCGATGGCGAGATCCGATTTATGGGTCGGGCTGGAGGCTAACGCAACCTGTTCAACAAAATGTGCCAGACGCGTGGCCGGTAGCAGGCATCCCAGCGGGGAGGCGCGCATCGCCGCCCCGTTGGTGACGCCGTTATTTTCCAGCTCGCTCACCGGCTTGCCGTCACGGATGGCGTTCAGGGCAATTTTGGAGGTCGGGCCGAGCACATTCTTATTGAACGCGTCAAAATCCAGCGCCCAGTCCAGAATATGCTTACCGATAACGTCAGGATTAATTTCCCCGTCGCATTCGATAATCGCGTCGGCCAGGCACAGCGCCATCGACGTATCATCCGTAAATTCGGCCTGATTAAAGTAGCAGGCGGCATTATTCTCAGCCGGGCCGGGTAAGAAACGGTCGATCCAGCCGAAGTGCGCTTTCACCCGCTTGCGCGGCCACAGTTCAGACGGCATCCCCATCGCATCCCCTAACGCCTGCCCGTAAAGAGCACCGAGAATACGGTCTTGTTTCATTTAACTTCCCCTCGTGTCAGCGCGGTATCGCCATCAACCACCTCAATTGCGGTGATCTCTTTATCCGATTCGCGGAAAAACAGCATAAACAGCACGGCAATCACTACAATCATGATTGCACCAAACGTCCACATTCCGGCCCAGTTGAAGGTCAGCCCATTCACCGGCTCTTTATAGGCGAACATTTTTTCCATCATCACGCCGCCGAGACGGTAACCCAGCAGGCTACCAAAGCCCTGACAGCACAGCGTGATCAAGCCCTGCGCCGCGTTGCGCATATGCACGGGCGCTTTTTTATCCACGTAGATGTACGCGGTGACGTAATAGAAGTCATAGCTTACGCCGTGCAGCAGAATGCCGAGGAACAGCAGGGCGTAGGTGAAGTATTGTTCGGCGCCGCCGTAAACAAAGAAGCCGTAGCGAATGGCGGCGGTGATCAGGCCCAGCAGCAAGACCTTCTTAATACCAAAGCGTTTGGTAAAGAACGGCAGAGCGAGCATGAAGAAGATTTCAGAGAACTGGCCGAGGGTCATCCAGCCGGTGGCGTTTTTCATCCCCACTTCGGTGAGATAGCCGTTGGCAAAGATGTAGTAGAAAGCCAGCGGCATGGCGAACAGGAATGAGCAGAAGAAGAACACCAGGAAGTTTTTATCGCGCAGCAGGATCAGCGCATCCAGCCCCAGCATCACTTTGATATCCAGCTTGCCGGTGCTCTTCGGCGGGGTATTCGGCAGGAAAAGTGCGAAGACGCCGAGCAGAAGGGAGCTGGCAGCGGTCATCAGCAGCGGGATATTGGTGTCAGAGATGTCGCTATAGCCCATCATCTGCGGCAGGAAGCCGCACGCCAGGCCGGATGCAATCCAGCCGATGGTGCCCATCACGCGGATGCGCGGGAAATCAGCCTCCACGTCATCGACGTTCGCAAAAGCGATGCTGTTCGTCAGCGCGATGGTCGGCATATAGGTCAGGGAGTAGGCCAGCAACAGCGGGAAGAAGGTGCTGAACTGGGTTTGCTGTGCTGCGAAATACATCAGAATCGCGCCAGCGAACATCAGCACGGCCAGCACTTTCTGGGCGGCGAAGAAACGGTCGGTCAGCGAGCCGACCAGGATAGGAGAGAGGATCGCGGCAATAGCGGTACAGGCATAGGACCAGCCAATTTCCCCGGCGGTAAACCCGCTCTTGCTCAGCCACAGCCACAGCGGCACAAACCACGCGCCCCAGATAAACCATTCAACAAACATCATGAATGACAGTTGGACTTTCGTTTTCATTTTTTAATCCTGCATGTCAGAGGTACGCATGTAACATACCATGTGATAATACCTTTTAAATACCTTTAAGGCGATTGTTTGATCAGTGTAACAAAAATGTTGTACATGAAACGAGCCAGCAGATTGTGCTTAAAAAAGTTGCAAATGGTGGAAAATAGGTTAAGTCGGTACCAGGCTTAGTCTGCCTGCAAAAACGTGGGCTTGGATCACACGCTCCGACATCATGTCGGACATACGGGAGCATCACTATGACTGATATTGCGCAGCTGCTTGGCAAAGACGCCGACAGCCTTTTACAGCATCGTTGTATGACCATTCCAGCCGACCAGCTTTATCTGCCTGGCCATGATTACGTAGACCGCGTCATGGTCGACAATAACCGTCCTCCTGCCGTACTGCGAAACATGCAGACGCTTTATAATACCGGCCGCCTGGGCGGAACCGGGTACCTCTCTATTCTGCCCGTTGACCAGGGCGTTGAACACTCTGCGGGGGCATCGTTTGCCGCGAACCCGCTCTATTTTGATCCGAAAAATATCGTCGAGCTGGCGATTGAGGCGGGCTGTAACTGCGTGGCCTCCACCTACGGCGTGCTGGCCTCCGTGTCGCGTCGCTATGCCCACCGCATTCCGTTCCTCGTTAAGCTGAACCACAACGAAACCCTGAGCTACCCAACCGAATACGACCAGACGCTCTACGCCAGCGTCGAGCAGGCGTTCAATATGGGTGCGGTGGCGGTCGGGGCAACCATCTATTTCGGTTCTGAACAGTCGCGTCGTCAGATAGAAGAGATCTCCGCGGCGTTCGAGCGCGCCCACGAGCTGGGTATGGTAACCGTGCTGTGGGCCTATCTGCGTAACGGCTCGTTCAAAAAAGACGGTGTGGATTATCACGTGTCTGCGGATCTGACCGGTCAGGCAAACCACCTTGCGGCGACCATCGGCGCGGACATCGTGAAGCAGAAAATGGCCGAGAATAACGGCGGCTATAAAGCGGTGAACTTTGGCTATACCGACGACCGCGTCTACAGCAAGCTGACTAGCGACAACCCGATCGATCTGGTGCGCTACCAGCTGGCGAACTGCTATATGGGCCGCGCCGGGCTGATTAACTCCGGCGGTGCGGCAGGCGGTGAAACCGATCTGACCGACGCGGTGCGCACGGCGGTGATTAACAAACGCGCGGGCGGCATGGGGCTGATCCTCGGCCGTAAGGCGTTCAAAAAATCTATGGCCGACGGCGTGAAGCTGATCAACGCGGTTCAGGACGTCTATCTGGACAGTAAGGTCACGATCGCTTAAGTCTTTTCCCCTCACCCTAACCCTCTCCCCAACGGGGAGAGGGGACTGTTCAGTGCATACGGGAAGAGGGCCGCCACCCGGCAACACATCAGCGCAAAAGCTGACAGTCCGGCGGCAATCGGCACTGCAACGCCCCGGGCAACACCTCAATGCGGAATCGCTCGCCGCTGAGCGGCTCTCCGTCGAGATTAAAGGTCATGCCGTGTGGGGCGATCACCTCAAACCACGCGGATGTGCCGTCGATGATATTGGGGCTCTCCTCTGGCTGCGTCAGTGTCGTAAACAGCGCAGGCAGCAGCCCGTCGCCGGTAAAAATACGCAGCTGTAATTGACCGTCGTTGATCAGCGCTTCCGGGCAAAGCTGCTGTCCGCCGCCTGCCTGACGCCCGTTGCCGATACCAATCACCAGCGCGTCGCCCTGCCAGTGGAAGTTTTCACCTTGGATCTCACAGCTGTCGGGCCTGAGCGTGTCCATGCGCATCAGACCATGGATGAGATACGAAACGCCGCCCAGCGCGGCCTTCAGTTTTTCCGGCGTTTCGCTGGTAATGCGGGTGCCGAACCCGCCGGTCGCCATATTGATAAAGCAGGTTCTTTCATTCACCTGCGCAATATCGACGGCGGTCGCTTTCCCGAGGATAGCCAGTTGCAGTGCTTTGCCTAAATCCTCAGGTATACCGGCGCTGGTGGCAAAATCGTTGGCGGTACCGAGCGGTAAAATCCCCATCGCCGGGCGAGCTGCGTCGTTGAGGTCAATGAGCGCACCGGCGATCTCGTTGATCGTTCCGTCGCCGCCGCCGGAAATGATGGTCTGAACACCTAACCTGATGCCCTCGTCGATGTAGCGCGCCGCATCGCCTTTTTCAAACGTTACTCGCACGTGTATGCATGCTCCGTCTTCACGCAATTCGGTAATCGCCTGGCGCAGCAGATCGTTGCCTGCACTCTTGCCGTTAAGAATTAATAAACTGTCTGGATAGGTTGCCATCCGGGTTGCTCCCTTTTTTAGCTATAGAAAGAGTGTATCCCAGAGAGGGAAAAAGCGGGTAAGAACAGGATGAAAGGCAAAAAATAAGCCCGCGTAAGGGCTTTGAAATCGACTAAAGAACCCCGTAGCGCTTACAATGCATACTACTGCCGCTCAATTGACTATTGTGGTCAACGTTTGAGGTGTGACATTGGCCTTGCCTCGATTTTGAGCTGCTTACGCCAGACCCGATTATGTAGCGTTAGCGCAATGGAGCGGTAAAAAATCGATGAATTCATCCACATAATGTTCAGAAAGAAACATCCCAGCCCCAGCAAAGAGGTTATTTGCGGTGTGTAGTTCTCAACAGGGCCGAATAAAAGCGAAATCCCCGTCCAGATGAAATAAATGATGCTCATTATGCCTGTCAGCGTAATGACGAAAATATGCAGTTTATATCCAGGTAAAGAACCTCGTGTAGTCAGAAACATCGTGCTCATCACTACCAGACAATACACAATCGCTGCAATGAATACTCCCATCATAACCTTAAATTCGGGTAAGCCGAGCCAGCGAAACAGCAACAACCAGAGGGATACTTGCAGCATGGCGTAGCAAAAAATAGCCAGTAACGTGCTCACTGCCAAAGGAATTCCTGTCATATGGACGCCCACAGGAACGCCGAACCGATCTTTTAACTGTTCTTTTAATGTTTCAAGCTGGTTGGGATCATCGGTCGCCATTTTACTTTTAACCAAAGCACTTAATGCAAGGCTATCTTTAATGTATTTCATCATGGACGGGTCAATAACTTCCTGTAAATGAAAAAGACTGAATTAAACCAAAAATGTATTTACCCGTTTGTGCAACATTCTGTGGATTTCTGATATTTCCTGAGATGGCACTTCCAACGAAGGCAGAAGAATTTGAAATGGTATTCAGCAACTCACGCTGTAAGAGCAACTGCAACGCTTCTGACGGATAACGTTTGGGATACACGCCTGCCTTCATTGCTGCTTTTACACCTGAATTCGAGATGCCGGGATTGCGGATACGAATAATCTCCTCTGTTAATCGCGTACGGTCGGCCCGGCTCATTTTTTGTAATAAGGAGAGCAAACTCTCAGACGATGAACGGTTAAGAAGGCGATATGTTAATGCAGCGCTTTTTAAACCCGCAGCAGCCCCGGCAAGAGAAATCGCATCCAGGGCTGTGTTGGTTGCTGTATACCACTCCTGGGAGTCCATCCACGCAAGGTAGTCATCGTGATTCATAGCAATCAACGATAGTCGGCCAAGCCCATTTGCACATTGAATTCCAGTTGCTACACCACCGGCTAAAATCACAGCGGCTATAGCACCGGAAGACCCTGCAGTGAGAGGTATAGCCATACCGGCCCCTGCCGCAAGTACAACAGTAAGAATTGCGGCTCCGCAGGAAATTGCCGTTGAACCAATTTCAGTCGCCAGGGAAGGGGACTGAATCGTAGCCGTTGTTGCGTGAACGGGGTTAACTTGTGAGGCATTTACTTTGGTTATGACTACATGACTAACCGAGCTTTCGTTTGGTGTCGCAATCCTTCTTGATGGCCGTACTAGCCACTGACGTGTACCGTCTGAGTAGATAATCCCGGCCTGGCTAAAATTTCTGCTGCAGTCCAGTTGACCTGCAAGTGCTGTGAAATTTATATCGCCGCCAGAGGCAAGACCAAGACTGCGTGCGAGTTCGTAATCTGGAAGATCCTTTGAAAGTTGTCCTGTGAATGTCACTTCATCTCTCCGTCCGTGTGAAACGTTGATTGTTAATAAATCAAGAGTAAAGGTCCTGTTAACACTTAAAATTAGGAATGTTCCGAATAGTGTTCATCCCTCTCAAATCCATTAAAAATGTGATTAGGATCCTTTGTTCGTTCGACTTGCTTAGATGATACGCCTAATGCTGACACAAACCTTTCCCGGGTCAATGCAACGCCATATTTATCAGGGGGAAAAATTTCAGGAGTTAACAAAAAAATAAGCCCGCGTAAGGGAGATTACGCAGGCTAAGGAGGTGGTTCCTGGTACAGCTAGCATTTATGGGTTATGTTTTTCAGCGGGGGGATAATACCCGTATTGAACGAAGCGGTATGTGATCCGATTCTAAGAATTATCCCAGCGTGAAAAAATCCCGTTGATTGACTATTTGCCGTGCGGATTTCGGGTATTTTCACCTTCAAAATTGCGCATCAGCAGCGCAAACTCCAGCTCTACTTCTTCAGGAACCGGCAGCCAGACCACATGGCCATCGCCAGGTGCGACCTCAATCGCCTCACCTTTTTTGTTTTCCAGATGCTCCAGGCGGAAGTTCATGTTGCCCTGCGGTGTCATCAGCTCCAGGCTGTCGCCTTTAGTGAATTTGTTTTTTACGGCGACGGCGGCCAGCGGGCCTTTACGCTCGCCGGTGAAGTCGCCTACAAACTGCTGGCGTTCGGAAATCGAATAGCCATGCTCGTAGTTCTGGTAGTCGTCGTGGGTATGTCGACGCAGGAAACCTTCGGTATAGCCGCGATGCGCCAGACCTTCCAGCGTTTCCAGCAGGCTGGTGTCGAACGGTTTACCGGCGGCGGCATCGTCGATGGCTTTGCGATACACCTGCGCGGTACGAGCGCAGTAGTAGTAGGACTTGGTGCGGCCTTCGATTTTCAGGGAGTGTACGCCCATCTGGGTTAAACGCTCGACGTGTGCGATGGCGCGCAGATCTTTCGAGTTCATGATGTAGGTGCCGTGCTCGTCTTCAAAGGCGGTCATGTATTCACCCGGACGTTTGGCTTCTTCGATCATAAACACGCTGTCGGTAGGCGCGCCGATGCCCAGCGTTGGCTCAACGTTGGTGACCGGGATCGGCTCGTGTTTATGCACGATGTTACCGATGTCATCCTCTTTGCCTTCCTGAACGTTATATTCCCAGCGGCAGGCGTTGGTGCAGGTGCCCTGGTTCGGGTCACGCTTGTTGATGTAGCCAGAGAGCAGGCAGCGGCCGGAGTAGGCCATGCACAGCGCGCCGTGAACGAAGATTTCGATCTCCATATCCGGCACCTGGGTGCGGATCTCTTCGATCTCTTCGAGAGACAGCTCGCGAGACAGAATGACGCGGGTCAGCCCCATCTGTTTCCAGAATTTCACCGTTGCCCAGTTGACGGCGTTAGCCTGCACCGAGAGGTGAATGTCCATATCAGGGAAGTTCTCCCGAACCAGCATGATTAAACCCGGGTCTGACATGATCAGTGCGTCCGGCCCCATCTCCACGACCGGCTTCAGGTCACGAATGAACGTTTTCAGCTTGGCGTTGTGCGGCGCGATGTTCACCACCACGTAGAATTTTTTGCCCAGGGCATGCGCTTCGTTGATGCCGAGCTGAAGATTCTCGTGGTTGAATTCGTTGTTACGCACGCGCAGCGAATAGCGCGGCTGGCCCGCGTAGACGGCGTCGGCACCATAGGCGAAAGCGTAACGCATATTTTGCAGCGTTCCCGCCGGGGAAAGGAGTTCCGGTTTAAACATGTTTGTTCTCGTTCTGATGACAGGTCAGATCCGCGTGCACCAGGTGCAGCGGTAAGGGGAGATCCCCCACTTTAAGGGCGGGCATTGTAGCGCTGCGGGGCGGGGAGGTAAAGTTCTTGTGCCGGGTGACGGCTTCGCCTTACCCGGCCTACATTGTCCCGCAACTGACTAGGCAATCCTGCACGCATCCGCTTCCCAGCGATACCCCACGCCGTACACCGCGCGAATAAACGACTGGTCGGCGTCCAGCGCCTCCAGCTTGCGGCGCAGGTTTTTGATGTGGCTGTCGATGGTGCGGTCGGTCACCACGCGGTAATCGTCATACAGATGGTTGAGCAGCTGCTCGCGGGAAAACACTTTTCCCGGCTCGTGGGAGAGGGTTTTCAGCAGGCGGAACTCCGCGGGGGTGAGATCCAATAGTTTGCTGCGCCAGCTCGCCTGGAAGCGGCTTTCGTCGACGATCAGCGGGCTTTGCGCATCCAGCACCTGCAATTCACGCTGCGGCTTGCAGCGGCGGAGGATGGTTTTCACGCGAGCGACCACCTCCCGCGGGCTGTAAGGCTTGCAGATGTAATCGTCAGCGCCGATTTCGAGCCCCAGCAGACGGTCGATCTCTTCGATTTTGGCCGTCACCATCACGATGGGCACATCGGAGAAACGACGAATTTCCCGGCACAGGGTCAGGCCGTCAGTACCCGGCAGCATCAGATCCAGCAGGATCAGATCCGGCGGCGTCTGGCGCACGTAGGGCAGCACCTGGTCGCCGTGGCTGATAAGCGTTGGCGCATAGCTCGCAGCGCGCAAATAGTCGATCAGCAGTTGCCCAAGTTTAGGCTCGTCTTCCACGATCAAAATACGCGGTGTGTTGTCGTCAATCGGTAACTCGGTCATGCTTCCCTCGATAAATCCCGTTCCAGAGGTAACTCTACTGTAATGCTAACCCCGCCAAAAGGCGAATGGGCGGCGCGGATGGTGCCACCATGCGCCTCCACAATGTTTACGCAAATCGCCAGCCCAAGGCCGGAGCCCCCGCTGGCGCGGTTACGCGAACCTTCGGTGCGATAGAAGCGCTCGAACAGTTTTTCCAGCTGCGCATCCTTCACGCCAGGGGCGGAGTCCGCAAAGGTCAGGGCAAAGCGCCCGTTCTCCTGCTTGCCGGAGATATGCAACCCGCCGCCGCCGTCGGTGTAGCGGAGGCTGTTCTCCAGCAGATTATTGAACAGCTGCATCAGGCGATCTCTGTCGCCGAATACCACCGCGCTGTCAGGCAGCGAGAGGTTGATTTTCAGGTCACGGCTGGCGAAGCGTTCGCGGAACGCGCCGGTCACGACTTCAAGGATATTGATCACGTCGATTGGGGCTTTCTGGTAGGCCAGGGCGCCTTCATCGGACATGGAAAGCTGATGCAGATCGTCCACCAGCTTGGTCAGCGTGCCGACTTCCGCCTGAAGCGAGGCCACGGACTCGGGGGTGAACTGCCGCAAGCCGTCCTGAATCGCCTCCAGCTCGCCGCGCAGCACCGCCAGCGGGGTGCGCAGCTCGTGCGAAATGTCGGCCATAAAGTCGCGGCGCATCTGCTGGTTTTTCTCCAGCGTGCTGGCGAGCTGGTTGAAGTCCTGCGCCAGCTTGCCCAGTTCATCCTGACTGCGGGTGTCCACGCGGGTCGAGAAATCACCCGCCGCCAGCTTATGCGTGCCTTCCACCAGGCGTTTAACCGGCGCCAGCAGGCCGCGCGCCAGCGGGAAGGTGGCGAGCGCCGCAAGCAGGGTAGAAAGCGCGACAATCAGCCAACTGGTCTGGCGCTGCTGGCGGTCAAAGTTGATGTCGGTGTTGCGCGTCAGCCGCTCGACCGGCGAGGCAATAACCCAGCCCACCGTGGCGCCGTTCGAGGTGATGGCGCGCTTTGTACCGTCCGGCGGTACCGGCGAGCGTGGGCCAACAAGCACGCGCATCTCCTGATCAATCACCCAGAACTGGGTGCGCCAGCCGTGCGGCGGCATGCCCGGCCCCGGACGGTCGTCGTCATTATCGTGCTCCAGCGAGCGCAGAATTTGAAATATAAAACGATCGTTATTGCGCAGAAAACGCCAGTTACCGTGCAGGCTATACTGTTCCCCCAGCGCGTCGCTTAAGCCCTGTAAGCGCTGTTCGTTACCGTGCTTGATGTAGTCAATAAAGCCGCGCTCAAAGCTGACCCGCACCGCCCAGTGCATGGTAATCAGCAGGACGATACAGGTAGCGAAAATCGCCACAAAAAGCTTACCGGTGATCCCCGGACGCAAGAATTTCATGGTGCACTCCTTTTGCCGCGTCGGATCACAACGTTTTTGGTCGTGTCATTCGGTACTCTGGCAAAGATAAAAGCGGGCAGGGCGATAATTACCGCCATGCTGAGGTAGGTGTATAAAAAGACCTGATGCGCGACGGGGGTGTCGGCGCTGAGATGGTGCTGACCGTACATGCCGAGCAGCAATCCGGCGACCGTGACCCCCACGCTCATAGAGAGCTGCATGATCATCGACAGCAGGCTGTTACCACTGCTCGCCAGTTCGTCCGGCAGATCTTTCAGCGTCAGGGTGTTCATCGACGAGAAGCGCATGGAGTTGATGATCCCCTGGCAGAACAGCACCAGCGGCAGGATGTAGTACCAGCCCAGCAGTGCCACGGTCATAAACAGCAGACTAACCAGCGCCAGCCCGAGCGTGGCGGCCACCAGCACCCGGCGATAGCCAAAGCGGTTTACCACCTGCACCACAATACGCTTCATCCCCATGCTGCCGAGCACCATCGGGATCATCATCAGCCCGGCATGAAACGGCGAGAAGCCCATCCCAATCTGTAAAAATACCGGCGTCATAAACGGCAACATGCCGCTGCCGATGCGTCCGGCAAAGCTGCCGAACAGACCAAGACGGTAGGTGGGATTCTTGAACAGGTTCAGGCTAAACAGCGCGTTAGCGTTGCCTCTGGCATGCCACAGATACCAGAGAATGGCGGTGACACCCAGCGCTACCAGCAGGGCGAGCGACAGGGAGGAGATCCCCAGCCCTTTTTGCCCGTCGAGCGCCAGGGTGAGCGTCGCCATGCCAGCTGCCAGCAGGATGAAGCCAAAGAAATCAAAGCGCCGGGTCTGCATTTTATAGTTCGGCATCAGCGTCAGGGTGGCAATCGCGCCGATAATACCGACCGGCAGGTTGATCAGGAAGATCCAGTGCCAGGAGGCATACTCCACCAGAATACCGCCCAGCGCCGGGCCCAGCAGCGGGCCGACCTGACCGGGCAGGGTGACGAAGGTCATCGCCGCCATATACTGCGCGCGCGGAACAATTTTCATCACCGTTAACCGCCCGACGGGCACCATCATCGCGCCGCCGACGCCCTGTAGCACGCGCGCCATCACCAGCTGGTCAAGGGTATTGGCCTGGGCGCAAAACAGCGAGCCGGTGGTAAACAGCACAATGGCGGTGAAGAAGATGTTCCGTACGCCCACTTTATCCGCCAGCCAGCCGCTGGCGGGCAGCATCACGGCGACCGTCAGCACGTAGGCGACAATCACCATATGCATGTGCAGCGGGCTCTCCCCCAGGCTTTTCGCCATTGAGGGGAGGGCTGTGTTCACGATGGTCGTGTCCAGCGACTGCATAAAGAAGCCGAACGCGACGATCCACAATTGCCAGCGAACGTTACTGGGTAGGTCGGTCATTTACTCGGTCACCGTGGTTCTCTTTTTACGCGAAAAACGCAGCCGCAGGCGGTCAAAGAACAGATAGACTACCGGCGTGGTGTAGAGCGTCAGCAGCTGGCTCATCACCAGGCCACCAACGATCGTGATCCCCAGCGGCTGGCGCAGTTCAGAGCCGTCACCGCCGGATATGACCAGCGGCAGTGCGCCGAACAGCGCGGCCAGCGTAGTCATCATGATCGGGCGAAAACGCAGCAGACAGGCCTGGAATATCGCCTCGTCCGGCGTCAGGTTGCCGTTGCGCTGGGCGTCCAGGGCAAAGTCGACCATCATTATCGCGTTTTTCTTCACAATACCTATTAATAGCATGATCCCAATGAGCGCGATGAGGCTGAATGGAGCACCGAACAGCTCCAGCGCCAGCAGCGCCCCCACGCCCGCAGAGGGAAGCGTGGAGAGAATGGTCAACGGATGCACGTAGCTTTCGTACAGCACGCCCAGCACGATGTACACCGTGGCAATGGCCGCCAGGATCAAAATGACCTGCGAGTTCATGGTGTCCTGGAACACCTGCGCCGTACCGGCAAAGCTGCCGCGCACGGAGGAGGGCACCCCAAGCTGGGTCATGGCGCGGTTAATGGCATCGCTGGCCTCAGACAGCGACGAGCCGGTTGGCAGGTTAAACGACACGGTCGAGGCGGCGGAAAGCCCCTGGTGGTTCACCGACAGCGGCGCGTTCGACGGCTGCCAGCTGGCGAAGTACGACAGCGGGATCGCCTTGCCGTCATTATTGATCACAAACATCTTGTCCAGCGCGCTGATGTCCTGGGTGTAGCGCGGATCAACTTCCATCACCACCTTGTACTGGTTCATCGGCTGGTAGATGGTGGAGACTTCACGCTGCCCGAAGGCGTTGTTAAGCAGGCTGTTGGCCGCTTCAACGTTAATGCCCAGGCGGGACATGGTTTCGCGATCGTAGGTGAGCGCCATCTCCGCGCCGTTATTCTGGCTGTCGGAGTTCACGTCCGCCAGCTGCGGCAGTGCGGCCAGCGCTTTACGGATCTTAGGCTCCCACTCGCGCAGGGCAGCTAAGTCATCTGAGAGCAGGGTGTACTGATAGCTGGCGTTAGCCTGTCGTCCGCCGACGCGGATATCCTGAACGGCCATCAAAAACAGGTTCGCCCCCGGCTCTTTGGCGAGCTTCACCCGCAAGCGGTCAATGATCTGCTGCGCCGTTTCGTGACGTTCACCGCGCGGCTTAAGGGTAATAAACATCATCCCGCTGTTAACGCGCGAGCCGCCGGTAAAGCCGGTAACGTTGTCTACGGCCGGATCTTCCCGGATGATTTTCATAAAGTCCTGAAGCTTGCCGCGCATCGCCTGGAACGAAATGCTCTGGTCTGCCTGAATACCGCCCATCAGCACGCCGGTATCCTGCTCCGGGAAGAAGGTTTTCGGGATGGTGATATACATCCAGACGTTGAGCCCGATGGTGGCGATAAGCACCAGCCCGACAATACGCGTGTGGTTCAGCACCCATTTCAGCGATTTGCCGTAGCCGGACTGCATCGCCATCAGGACGCGGCCAAAGCCTTTCCGGCGTGGCTGTGAGTGCGGTTGGCTGCGCTTTAGCATCCAGCCGCACATCATCGGCGTTAGCGTCAGCGAAATCACCAGTGAGATACCAATGGCGACGGAGAGCGTGACGGCAAATTCGCGCAGCAGTCGCCCCGGCAGGCCGCCCATCAGCAGCAGCGGCAGGAACACCGCCACCAGCGACAGGCTCATGGACAGGACCGTGAAGCCCACTTCGCGCGTCCCCTGAAGCGCCGCCTGGAGCGGCTTCATGCCCGCTTCCAGATGACGCGAGATATTCTCCAGCACCACGATGGCATCATCCACCACAAACCCGGTGGCAATCGTCAGCGCCATCAGCGACAGGTTGTTAAGGCTAAACCCGCACAGGTACATGGCGGCAAAGGTGCCTATCAGCGATACCGGGACCGCTACCGCCGGGATCAGCGTGGCGCGCCCCGAGCGCAGGAACAGGAACACCACCAGAATTACCAGCGCGACGGAGATGATCAGCGTTTGCTCTACCTCTTCAAGCGAGGCGCGGATGGTGGGGGAACGGTCCTGCGCAATCTGTAGATCGATGGCCGCCGGAATGGTTTCCTGAAGCTCCGGCAGCCGCGCGCGGATGCTGTTCACCGTCTGAATGATGTTGGCTTCCGGCAGCTTGCGGATCATCAGCAAAATCGCCGGTTTGGCATTGGTCATCCCGGCGTTACGCACGTCCTGCACCGAATCGGTGACGCTGGCGACGTCGCTCAGGCGCACCGCCGCGCCGTTGTTGTAGTGAATAATCAACGGCTGATACTCGGCGGCGGTTTTCAGCTCGTCGTTGGTCTGGATCTGCCAGCGGTGGCTGCTGTCCTCAATCGCACCCTGCGGCTTACGCACGTTGGCGTTGCTGATGGCGGAACGCACGTCGTCCAGCGACACGCCCTGATTAAACAGCGCCTGCGGATTCAGCCCCACGCGCACGGCGGGCAAGGAGCTGCCGCCGACGTCCACGTCACCCACGCCGTCAATCTGGGCGATGGTTTGCGCCAGCTGGGTGGAGGCAAAATCGTACAGCTCGCCCTGGGAGTAGGTCTCTGACGTAAGCGTCAGGATCATGATCGGCGCATCGGACGGGTTGGCCTTGCGGTAGGTTGGACGGCTCGGCATGCCGCTCGGCAGCAGGCTTTGGGCGGCGTTAATCGCGGCCTGCACGTCACGCGCCGCACCGTTAATATCCCGGTCGAAGTTAAATTCCAGAATGATGCGCGTGCTGCCCAGCGAACTGCTGGAGGTCATCTCGTTAACCCCGGCAATTCGCCCAAGCGATCGCTCAAGCGGCGTCGCCACCGATGAGGCCATGGTTTCCGGCGAGGCACCCGGCAGCGAGGCGCTGACCATGATCACCGGGAAATCGACCTGCGGCAGCGGGGCCACCGGCAGCAGCCGGAAGCCGAGCACGCCGCACAGGGTGATAGCGACGGAGAGTAAAATCGTCGCCACCGGACGGTAAATGAAGAGGGCGAAAAACTTCACTTACGCCTCCTCTTCACGTTTCGGGAAGCGGCTTTTCGTCCACAGGGCCAGACGGTCAAACAGCAGGTAGATAACCGGCGTGGTAAACAGCGTCAGCACCTGGCTCACCAGCAGACCGCCTACCATGCCGATGCCCAGCGGACGGCGCAGTTCGGCCCCCACGCCGGTGCTCAGCATCAGCGGCAGCGCGCCCAGCAGGGCGGCGAGGGTGGTCATCAGGATCGGGCGAAAACGCAGCAGGCAGGCCTGGTAAATGGCCTCGCGCGGCGCCATACCCTGCTCGCGCTCGGCGGCCAGTGCAAAGTCGATCATCATGATGGCGTTTTTCTTCACGATGCCGATAAGCAGGATGATGCCAATTATCGCAATCACGTCCAGTTCGCTCCCCGCCAGCATCAGCGCCAGCAGCGCCCCCACGCCCGCCGTCGGCAGGGTGGAGAGGATGGTGATCGGGTGGATGAAACTCTCATACAGCACGCCAAGCACGATATACATCGCCACCACCGCCGCGACAATCAGCCAGACGGTGCTGCCCAGCGCGGCCTGGAACGCCAGCGTACTGCCCTGGAACTGGGTCTGAATATCGGACGGGAAACTGAGTTCTTTCTCCGCGCCCAGAATGGCCTCCACCGCTTCGCCCAGGGAATACCCATCCGGCACGTTGAACGAAATGGTGGTGGACGGGAACTGATCGAGATGGTTAATCGACAGCGGGGTGTGGCGCTCTTCCACGCTGGCAATGGCGCTGAGCGGCACAATCCCGCCGTCTTTGCTGGTCAGGCGTATCGAGTCCAGCGCGGCAAGCCCGGGCGTGTTCTCGGTGTTATGTTCCAGCACCACGCGATACTGGTTGGCCTGGGTGTAAATGGTGGAGATCAGTCGCTGACCAAAGGCGTTATACAGGGCGTTATCCACGTCGGACATGGTAATGCCCAGACGGCTGGCAGTGTCGCGGTTGACGTTCACGTACGCCGCCAGCCCTTTATCCTGCCAGTCGCTGCTGACGTCAGAAACCTGCGGCAGTGCTTTCAGCTTATCCACCAGCTGCGGCACCCAGGTGCTGAGTGCATCAAGCGAGGTGGCCTGGAGCGTAAACTGGTACTGCGTGCGGCTCACCTGCGTATCAATGGTTAAATCCTGGATCGGTTGCAGATACAGCTCAATGCCCGGCACGCGCGCCACCGCGCTTTGCAGTCGCTCAATTACCGCGTTGACGCGATCGTCGCGGTCATCGAGCGGTTTAAGGTTAATTTGCAGGCGCGCGCTGTTGAGCGACGGGTTGGTGCCGTCCACGCCCACGTAGGCAGTCAGGCTTTCCACCGCCGGATCTTTCATGATGATCTCAGACACCTGCTGCTGGCGCTGCGCCATGTTGGCGAAGGAGACCGTCTGCGGCGCCTGAAGCGTGCCCTGAATAATGCCGTTGTCCTGAATCGGGAAGAAGCCTTTCGGAATGAAAATCCACAGCATCACGCTGAGCGCCAGGGTGCCGAGCGCCACGCCGAGCGTCGCCCAGGGATGGTTCAGGACTTTCGCCAGCACGCGGCCGTAGGCGGCGATAATGCGCTCGAACATCCGCTCGGAGGCGCGCGAGAAGCGGTTTTGCTTGCGCAAAGATTCGTGGCTCAGCATGCGGGCGCACATCATCGGCGTTAGCGTCAGCGACACCACGGCAGAGATCAGAATGGCGACCGCCAGCGTCACGGCAAACTCGCGGAACAGCCGCCCGACGATATCGCCCATAAACAGCAGCGGGATCAGCACCGCAATCAGCGAGAAGGTGAGCGAGATGATGGTAAAGCCAATTTCTCCTGCGCCCTTCAGCGCGGCGGCTAAGGGCTTTTCACCTTTTTCGATATAGCGCGAGATGTTCTCGATGACCACGATGGCATCGTCCACCACGAACCCGGTGGCGATGGTGAGCGCCATCAGCGTCAGGTTATTAATCGAAAAGTCGAGGAACACCATCACCGCAAACGTCCCGACCAGCGAGAGCGGCACGGCGACGGCGGGAATGATGGTTGCCGGAACGTTGCGCAGGAACAGGTAGATGATCATCACCACCAGCGCAATCGCCAGCATCAGCTCGAACTGGGTGTCTGACACCGAGGCGCGAATATTCGTGGTGCGGTCAGAAAGCACTTTCACGCTCACCGATTTTGGCAGGCTTTCCACCAGCTGCGGCAGCATGGTGCGAATGCTGTCGGCGGTATCAATAATGTTCGCGCCCGGCTGGCGCTGAACGTTCATGACAATCGCCTGCTGCTTATTGGCCCACGCCCCGAGCCAGCTGTTTTCCGCGCCTTGTTCGACGGTTGCCACGTCGCCGAGGCGGATCGGCGCGCCGTTTTGATAGGCCACAATCAGCTGGCGGTATTCATCGGCGGACTGCATCTGGTCGTTGGCGGAGAGCGTAACCGCACGGGTTGGGCCGTCGAGCGAGCCCTTCGCTGAGTTAACGTTGGCGCTGCTGATGGCGGTGCGAATGGTTTCGCTGGTTAACCCCAGCGCGGCAATGGCCTGGGCATTGAGCTTAACGCGCACAGCGGGGCGTTGACCGCCCGCCAGCGTCACCAGCCCGACGCCGGTCACCTGCGAAATCTTCTGCGCCACGCGGGTTTCGACCATGTCTTCCACCTGCGTCATCGGCATGGCGGAGGAGGTGACGGCAAGGGTCATGATCGGCGGGTCTGCCGGGTTGACCTTGCTGTAAACCGGTGGATTCGGCAGGTCAGACGGCAGCAGGTTAGTGGCGGCGTTAATCGCGGCCTGCACCTCCTGCTCGGCGACGTCCAGCGACAGCGTGAGCTGGAACTGAAGCGTGACGACCGAGGCGCCGCCGGAGCTCTGGGAGGACATCTGCTTCAGGCCAGACATCTGGCCAAACTGACGCTCCAGCGGGGCGGTGATGGCGGACGTCACCACATCCGGACTGGCGCCCGGATAGAGGGTGACAACCTGAATGGTCGGGTAGTCCACTTCCGGCAGCGCCGACACGGGCAGAAAACGGTAGCCAATGATCCCGGCCAGCAGGATCGCCACCATCAACAGGGTCGTCGCAACCGGACGTAAGATAAACAGGCGTGATGGCCCACCTGTAGAGCTCGGCGGCATCACCTGCATCAGGCTTTTGCTCCTGTATTCTGCGCTTCCACCACCTCGACCTGCGCCCCTTCGGTCAGACGGTCAATACCGTCGGTCACGACGCGGTCGCCAGCGGACAGCCCGGCACTGATCACCACCGTCTGACTGTCCTGGATCCCGGTTTTCACCAGATGTTTGCTGACCTTGTTTTCGCTGTTCAGCACCCAGACAAAGTTGCCTTCACTGCCCATTTGCAGGGCCGCCGTCGGGATCACCACGGCGTTTTCTTCTGTCGCGACCAGCATTCGCGCATTGACGAACTGATTCGGGAACAGGGCATCGTCCTGATTGTTGAAGCGTGCTTTAAGCTTGATGGTGCCGGTGGTGGTATCGATCTGGTTATCCAGGCTAAGTAGCGAACCTTCGCTCAGCTTCTGCTTGTTGGTGCGATCCCAGGCTTCAACCACCAGCGCTTTTCCGGCCTTCTGCGCCTGTATCACCGTCGCAATGTCGCTTTCCGGCAGGGTAAAGACGAGATCGATAGGGTGCGTTTGGGTGATCACCACGATGCCCGTGGTGTCGCCGCTGGAGATTTGGTTGCCGATATCAACCTGTTTCAGGCCCACGCGGCCGTCAATCGGCGCGGTGATCCGGCTCCAGTCGAGCTGGAGCTGGGCGCTGGCGACCGCGGCTTCGTCGGCCTTGATGGTGCCCTGAGATTCACTGACCAGAGACTGCTGGGTATCCAGCTCCTGGCGCGACACGAGGTTGGTTTTTACCAGCTGCTGATAGCGGGCTAAATCGCGGCGGGCATTGGCGAGGGTGGCTTTGTCTTTCGCGAGCTGCCCCTGCGCCTGCGCCAGGGCCACCTTAAACTGGCTTGGGTCGATTTCCGCCAGCAGATCGCCGGCTTTCACCTGCTGGCCTTCCTGGAAGTGGATGGCCATCAGCTGACCGTCCACGCGGCTACGTACCGTCACGGTGTTGGCGGCGGTAATGGTTCCCAGCCCGGAGAGATAACGAGGCACCGCTTTATTCACCGCCGTTGCCGCCTGCACCGGTGCCAGCGCCGTGCCGCGCATACCGTGGCGCCCGCCGCCCGTTGGACGTTGTGAGGGGCTATTGGCGCCAGCAGGTGCCGTGGAGTTCGCGGACTGGCTGTGCCAGTACCAGGCGGCGGCCAGGACCACCACAATCAGACCAACGGCGATTGCCCAGCGGGATTTGTTACTGCCTTTCATCGTTATACGTTCTCGTCCTGAAACACTTTCGGGGAATGATACTAGTTTAGTCAGGTAACACAGCGGAAAAATGGAGGAAATATGGAAGACTGTCAGGAATGGTCTGAGTGTGGTGCGTTGTTTCGCCGGGTGGCGGCTTCGCCTTACCCGGCCTACAAGATCCTCGAACCGTAGGCCGGGTAAGCGCAGCGCCACCCGGCACAACCCCATTAGCTAAACACCACCTGCGCCCAGCGGGCCAGTCCTGCCGTAACGGAGCCAAAGTCATCGCCGCCGGCAATCGGGATCCCCGGCAGCTGTTCCGCCAGCGCTTTCTTGATCAGCGGTGAACGGGCGCTACCGCCGGTCAGGTAAATCACGTCCGGTTTCTCTTTGCCATTCTCAAGCGCCAGCTGCACCTGCTCCAGAATACGCTGTAGCGGCTGAGCCAGCGCCATTTCCAGCCCTTCCTGGGTGATAGCCGTAGCCAGATCGTCACTGATAAACGGCAGCGTAACCTCATGCTCAGGACGATCGGAAAGGGCGATTTTGCTCTCTTCGGCGGTGCGCACCACCCGGTAGCTCAGACGCTGACGCCACACCTTATACAGCAGCGCGACCTTCTCTGCATCCTGCGCATCACGCACCAGATCGTTAAGGAAACGCCCATTCGCGGTGCTGTAAAAATCACTCTGGGCAGGGACGTCGTTGATGGCAATCGCATTCCACCATGGCAGGATCGGCAGGGCGATGCCTTTCTCGGTTTGGCCGCCCATGCCGAGCAGCGGCATCAGGCTCTTGAATGCCAGGGCGATATCCAGATCGTTACCGCCCACGCGGCAGCCGCTGTGCCCCAGCAGGCTGTTTTCACGATCGCGACGATGATGCCACTGCGGACCCATCAGCAGTAATGAACAGTCCGTCGTACCACCGCCGATGTCCACCACCAGCACCCGTTTCTCTTCCGTCAGCGTGGCTTCAAAATCCAGCCCCGCCGCAACAGGCTCATACTGGAACACCACGTCACGGAAGCCAGCCCGGTGCGCTGCACGCTCAAGGATCCCCTGCGCCTGTTGGTTGGCTTCGTCGCCGCCCAGCCCCTGGAAGTTGATCGGACGGCCAATCACCGCCTGGGTGATGGCATCCGGCACCTGCGACTGCGCCTGATTGCGAATGTGCAGCATCATTGCGCAGACCAGATCTTCAAACATCGCCACCTGCTGTGGCTTCAGTCCGCTGGCGCCAAGGAAGGATTTCGGCGATTTAACGAAGTAGACCTCTTCCGGGTCTTCAATGTACTGCCCGAGGGAAGAGAGGCCGAACTGCACGCTGGAAGGGGTAACGTCGATATCTTCCTCGCGGTTAAAGCTGACCGCACGGCGCAGCAGCGCCTGGGTTTCCGCCGCCGTGGCCGGAACCTGATGATGGCGGAACAGCCACTCGCTCACCGCTTCACGCGTGGGCGCACAGAGCATTGACGGCAACAGCGTACTGCCGTTTTCCATTTTCAGGAGCTGCGGTTGTCCGTTTTGCATTATCGCAACCGAGCAGTTTGCGGTGCCGTAGTCGAATCCAATAAACACAATAAATCCCCATGCCGGTGAGAAGGGGCGAGACTTTAGCGAAATGTCTGCCAGGCGACAACAGGAATATGAAAGCAAGGCGCAACGCGATCTTTCGGTTTATGCTGAGGTAAATACAAAAGGAGAGACGATGTTCACCCTGAACTGGCAACCGCCCTACGACTGGCAGTGGATGTTTGGCTTTTTTGCCGCGCGTGCGGTCACAGGGGTTGAGACCGTTACGGAGGATTACTACGAACGCAGTTTTGGCTATGCGGGGCATCAGGGCATATTTCGGGTTGTGCCAGACAGCGCAACCCATACGCTGGCGGTGTCGCTCAGCCCTGGCCTGATCCCGGTGGCGGATATTTGCCTGGACCGCATTGCCCGCCTGTTCGATCTTGATTGCGACCCGCTAAGAATTGCGCAGACCCTGGGCGATCTCGGCGCGGCGCGGCCGGGGTTACGTTTGCCGGGCGCGATGGATGCCTATGAGCAGGGCGTGCGCGCCATTCTCGGGCAACTGGTGAGCGTGGCGATGGCGGCAAAACTGGCGTCAAGAGTGGTGGCGCTGTGCGGTGAACCCATCCAGGACGCGCCGGGCTACCTCTGTTTTCCTCCGCCAGAGGTACTGGCCGCGGTGGATCCGCTGGCGTTGAAAGCCCTTGGGATGCCGCTCAAGCGTGCGGAGTCGTTGATTCATCTGGCGCAGTCGGTGGTGGAGGGTGAATTCCCGCTGTTCCCGCCTGCGAACGTCGAGGCCGGGATGAAGGCGCTACAGCAGCGCCCCGGCATCGGGCGCTGGACCGCAAATTATCTGGCCTTGCGCGGCTGGCAGGCGAAGGATGTTTTCCTGCCGGATGATTATCTCATTAAACAGCGCTTTGCCGGTATGACGCCCGCGCAGATCCGTCGCTATGCCGAGCGCTGGCAGCCGTGGCGCTCGTATGCGCTGTTACATATCTGGTACACCGACGGCTGGTCGCCGTCAGTTGATGGCGAAATAGCTGGTATTCAGCAGTAGATCGAGCGGCTGCGCTTCCCCGATGGTGTCGCCGTAAATAAAGTCAATGCCGATGCCCGACAGCGTATTCATCATGATCGACTGATGGCATGGCCCGGCAATGGTTTTTATGCCCAGACGCTGGGCGTGGCCCTGAATGATGGTCACCATCATCTCATCCATCAGATTGCCGTGGACGTTGGTCACCACGTCTGCATCCAGCAGCAGATAATCAGCGGTGTTGGCGCTGAGCTGGCTGAAGACGTTCATATCGCGTCCAACCCGGGTCAGCACCACGCGACAGCCAGCCTGACGAAGCTTTTGCAGACCCTGCTGCACGTTTTCATCCGTATTGCTCAGCACATCAACGGCGATCGCCAGATGCAGCAGCCGCGCCGGCAGCGGACCTCTGGTGATCAGGTCGAGCAGCTCATCCACCAGCGTGACGCTGGCTAAACCCGCTTCTGAGAGCGGCAGCGCGACGCCCATCCCTTTGGCCGCCACCTGTGCGGCATAGGTACGGAAAAATTCGCTGAATATACGTCGGTCAAGGGCGTGCAGCAGCTCCGGCTCCGCCAGCCCTGCGCGGAAGGCATGCTCTTCCAGCACTTCCCCCTGGCTGGTCCACAACCGCAGGGAAATCAGCCAGAAGCTACTGCTCTCGGGAATGCGCGGTGAGGCGACGCTGCGGGCGATCATCAGCAGATGATTATCTTTGATCATGTGCCACTGCTCATCCAGCGACATCATGCTGCGCGTGCTGTGGATCCGCTCCTGCTGGGGTTCATAGACGGTGACCACACCGCGCCCGCTGTTTTTCGAGGCGTAACAGGCTATATCGGCCTGAGACATCACTTCCGCTGTCTGATAATTAGCGTCGTCAATCAATGTGATCCCCGCGCTGGCGCCGATGCGGTGCAGGCGTCCTTCCCAGGAAAAATGATAGTTGTTGATGGCGTCGATCAACCGGCCCGCAATATAGCGTGCGCTTTCGACGTTGCAGTCCGGCAGCAGCAGGCCAAACTCGTCGCCGCCCAGACGCGCCAGCACGTCGCTGGAGCGCAGCATGGTCAGCATCAGCGAAGAGAGTTCGCGCAGGAGCGCGTCGCCCGCCGCGTGGCCTGCGGTATCGTTCACCGCCTTAAAACGGTCAAGATCGATAAAGACCAGCGCGTGACGCTGATGGGTCTCCTGTACCGTCTGCAACAGGCGCTTAAGATGGTTTTCAAAACTGACGCGGTTCGCCAGGTGGGTAAGGGCGTCATGGGAAGCGCTGTAGCTCAGCTGGCGCAGCATTTTGCGCGACTCGGTGACATCCTGAATCACCAGCACCGAGCCGATAGCGTGCCCCTCCAGGGTGCTGAGCGGGGTAATGCTGTAATGAATGTCGAAACTGCCGCCATTCCGGCAGTTAAGCACCACATCCTGTTCGATATCGGTACGGGACATATCGCCGCTGTGGATGTTTTCCATTAACGGGCCGTTCTCGCCGAAGGTAATGTGCAGCACCTTCAGAACGGGCTGACCCAGCGCTTCGCTTTGCGACCAGCCGCTCATCTTCTCGGCGACCGGGTTCATAAAGGTGATGTTCATGTCGATATCGGTGCACAGCACCGCTTCGCCGATGGAGTCGAGGGTGATATGCAGGCGCTCTTTTTCCTGGAACAGCGCCTCGTTCAACTGCTTCACCTCGGTCATATCCATGTTGATCCCTAACAGCCGCTCCACTTCGCCCTGTTTGTTCAGCACCCGGTTCGCCAGCGAACGAATGTGGCGAATGCCATCCTTGACGCGAATGCGAAATTCCAGCTTGAAAGGCACCCTGGCCTGGAGTGACTCACGCAGTACCTGTTCGGCGTGCGCACGATCTTCAGGCACCATGGCCGCATGCCAGAGCTGCCAGGTGGGTTTAATGTGCGGGGGGATCTCGTACAGCTCAAACATCCGTTTATCCCAGCTGATCACGTCCGGCTCGAGATCCCACTCCCAGATCCCGATGCCGCCGGCTTCGTTCGCGAGGGTGATACGCTCCATCAGACGCTTATTCACCCACTCGGTCTGTTTCAGGTCGTTGATGTCTTCAATCTGGGCAATAAAGTAGAGCGGCGTGCCGTCTGCATGGCGCACAACGGAAACGGCCAGCAGCGCCCACACCACCTCGCCGCTGCGGGTGTAGTAGCGTTTTTCGAGGCTGTAGCTGTTGATCTCCCCGTTAATCAGCTGTTGCAACTGC
Source organism: Enterobacter sp. DSM 30060 (assembly GCF_013375955.1). NCBI lineage: Bacteria > Pseudomonadati > Pseudomonadota > Gammaproteobacteria > Enterobacterales > Enterobacteriaceae > Enterobacter > Enterobacter sp. DSM 30060. Next base: position 33,621 of record NZ_CP056118.1, on the reverse strand, counting down.
TCCAGGTCGGTATTTAAATCTTCCGGCCAGGTTAACTGCTGGAACGTGAGCGACTGAAGCTCAGACTGACTGTAACCGAGGAAATTGCACAGCGCCTTGTTGGCCTGAAGCCACTGGCCCTCAATGCCCACCAGCGCCATACCAATCGCGGAATATTCCATCGCATTACGAAAACGTTCTTCGCTTTCCGTAATATGTTTACGCTCGGCCCGGAAGGCATACATCACCATCGTCATAATGTTGGCGGGGAGCAGCATCATCAGGAAGGGAAGCCATGGCGCGTTGAAGGTCACCATCATGTTTGAAGGTGTCATGGAGGGCGGGTTTCGCGCCATCATCAAGGACACCATCATGATGGTGAATAAAAAAATCAGGAATGCTTCCATTCGCGGCAGGCGTACCGCGCTCCACATCAGCAAAACGATGATGCAGGTGAACGGCCACGGCAGCCAGGTGATTGCCGTCCAGCTAAGAACCAGCGTAACGACCAGGGTCACCAGCGTTTCCAGCAACAGTCTCGGGTTGCGGTGACGCAGCAGGTAATGCGGTTTAAACAGCAGACCTAACGGTACAAGCGCCAGCGCGCCAATGGCTTCTGAAAGTACCCAAAACAGAAAATTACGCAGCGGCTCCGCGCCTGGCACCAGAAAATGAACCAGAATGCCGCCCACCAGCGGCGGCACCAGGGCGCTGCCGAGGGCAAGGCGTATCCAGTCGTTGAGGTTTTGCAGCGGGTTATACCAGGGGAGCAGCTTACGCAGCAACACCGCACCAACACAGGCCTCAATAATATTGATTGCCGTGTAGGTTAAGTTGATTGATTCCCATGAAAAGAGCATCCACGAGGCAAAAATATTGCCAAAGGAGCAGGCGAGGGCGATGCCGGGCCACATTTTTCCCGCATGGCGGTAAAACGCCACCATCATAATGGAGGTCGGGAACCACAATGGCGCCAGCAGCGTACCGAAGCGAGTCAGCTCAAGGGAAAATAAGGTGAAGATGAACGTGACCAGACCCAGACAGACAAGCCGCAGTAAAGGATGTGGGGTAGTAACCAAAACCCGCTGGTATTGTTTATTCATTACCGCTCTATCCAGGGACGCCGTGTTGTCAGGAGCCAGCTCCGGACGCGTGAAATCATTAATTTGGTTTATGCTAGTACAAACATTTTACAATTCATATGCTGAGTGCTCAGATTTTGACTTCATAGACTTATAAAATAGTTACTCTGCGAAGAAGGGGGATGAAATGGTGAAAATCCGTGCGTAAAATTTCGCTAAAGGCGTGAAACGGTGCTTTTCAGCCCGCCTCGCATAACCTGCGCATTCGACTGGTATCACGCCCCCGAAATCCCTATAATTGCCGCGTTTGACGCTCCGGCGTCGTCCTTCCTTACATCCAGGTTAATCAGGTCGCTAAATTTATGACTGATAAGTCTCATCAGTGCGTCATCATAGGCATCGCCGGCGCATCGGCTTCAGGTAAAAGTCTTATTGCCAGTACGCTTTATCGCGAACTGCGTGAACAAGTGGGTGATGAGCATATCGGTGTTATTCCCGAAGATAGCTATTACAAAGATCAATCCCATCTTTCGATGGAAGAGCGCGTAAAAACCAACTACGACCACCCCAGTGCGATGGATCACAGTCTGCTGTTCCAGCATCTGGAAGCGCTGAAGCGCGGCGAGGCGATTGAGCTGCCCGTCTACAGTTACGTGGAACATACCCGCACCCAGGAAACGATCCGCATTGAGCCCAAGAAGGTGATTATCCTTGAAGGGATTTTGCTGCTCACCGACGCCCGTCTGCGCGAATCAATGAACTTCTCGATTTTCGTCGATACCCCGCTGGATATCTGCCTGATGCGGCGTATTAAACGCGACGTTAACGAACGCGGTCGCTCCATGGACTCCGTGATGGCGCAGTATCAGAAAACCGTTCGCCCGATGTTCCTGCAATTTATTGAGCCTTCTAAACAATACGCCGATATTATTGTGCCTCGCGGCGGTAAAAACCGTATTGCCATTGATATCTTAAAAGCGAAAATCAGTCAGTTTTTTGAATAAGCCGTGTGAATTGTGTACCGTTCAGAGATAACCTGGTTTTGCCCTGACGCCGTAAGGATTCAGGGCGCGATGCACGAAAGGAGAAAGTGCCATGCGTCTTTGTGACCGCGATATAGAAGCCTGGCTGGATGAAGGCCGCCTGTCTATCACCCCGCGTCCGCCGGTTGAGCGTATTAACGGCGTGACCGTCGATGTACGTCTGGGGAATAAGTTCCGCACCTTCAGCGGCCACACGGCACCGTTTATCGACCTCAGCGGGCCGAAAGACGAAGTCAGTGCGGCGCTGGATCGCGTCATGAGTGACGAAATCGTCATCGAAGAAGGAGAGGCGTTTTATCTCCATCCTGGCGAACTGGCGCTGGCGGTGACCTTTGAATCGGTCACGCTGCCTGCGGATCTGGTCGGCTGGCTTGACGGACGCTCTTCTCTGGCGCGTCTGGGCCTGATGGTGCACGTCACCGCGCACCGTATCGATCCGGGCTGGTCTGGCCGTATCGTGCTGGAGTTCTTTAACGCCGGTAAACTGCCGCTGGCGCTTCGCCCGGGAATGATGATCGGTGCGTTGAGCTTCGAACCGCTGACCGGCCCGGCAGACCGTCCTTATAACCGCCGTCAGGACGCAAAATATCGCGACCAGCAGGGTGCGGTTGCCAGCCGTATCGATAAAGACTGATCTGTGAGTTCACTGAGGAAGCCATGAGAAGAGTTCTGACAACGCTGATGATTTTGCTGGTGGTGCTGGTGGCTGGCCTTTCAGCGTTGGTGCTGCTGGTTAACCCGAATGACTTCCGGGCCTACATGGTGCGGCAGGTTGAAGCGCGCAGCGGGTATGAACTCAAGCTGGACGGGCCGCTGCGCTGGCACGTCTGGCCGCAGCTCAGCATTCTCTCCGGACGTATGTCGCTCACCGCGCCGGGCGCGGCGCAGCCGCTTGTTACGGCGGATAACATGCGTCTTGATGTCGCGCTCATCCCGCTCTTATCCCATCAGCTCCAGGTTGAACAGGTGATGCTGAAAGGGGCGGTGATTCAGCTTACGCCACAAACCGAAGCCGTTCGTCAGGCGAATGCTCCGGTCGCACCGCGTGAAAATACTTTGCCTGACGTTCCGTCTGACACTGGCTGGTCTTTCGATATTGGTAATCTGAAAGTCGCTGACAGCGTGCTGGTTTTCCAGCATGAGGATGACGAACAGATCACCGTCCGCAATATCAACCTCAGGATGGAGCAGGACGCCAACCATCACGCGACCATGGAGTTCTCCGGGCGGATCAACCGTAATCAGCGCGATCTCAACCTGTCGATGAATGCGAACGTGAACGCCTCTGACTACCCGCACCAGCTGACGGCGGACGTTCAGCAGGTCAACTGGCAGCTGACCGGCGCGGATTTACCCGCGAAGGGGATCGCCGGCCAGGGCACGATGCAGGCGGTGTGGCACGAAGAGCGCAAACAGCTCGAACTGAACGCGCTCAACCTCCAGGCCAACGACAGTTCCCTGAAGGGGCAGGCGAGCGTCACGCTTGATGAGAAACCCAAGTGGGTGTTGGATCTGCAATTCGACAAGCTGAACCTTGAGAACCTGCTCGCGGCCCAAACGGTGAATGCGACCGATGAGGGTGTCGCGCAGGTAGGGCAAAGCCAGGTCACGCAGTCGCGTCCGGTGATCTCCTCCAGTCTCGATCTGCCTGACTACAATGGTCTGCGCGGATTTACCGCCGACATTCTGCTGAAAGCGAACAGCGTGCGCTGGCGTGGAATTGATTTTACTGACGTCAACAGCCAGATGTTCAACCACAACGGCCTGCTGGTCATCTCTGAGCTCAGCGGAAAAATGGGGGCAGGAAATCTCTCCCTGCCGGGCACGCTGGACGTACGTAAAGACGTTGCCAGCGCCGCGTTCCAGCCGCGTCTGGAAAACGTTGAGATTGGCACCATCCTGAAAGCCTTTAATTACCCGATTTCCCTCACGGGGCAGCTGTCGCTAGCCGGGGATTTCTCCGGCACGAAGATTGATGCGGACGCCTTCCGTCGTAGCTGGAAGGGGCAGGCGCACGTTGAGCTAAAAGATTCGCGCATGGAAGGGCTGAACTTCCAGCAACTGGTGCAGCAGGCGGTAGAGCGCAGCAGCAGCGTGAAGGCGAATGAAAACTACGACAGCGCAACCCGTCTCGACAGCTTTACCAGCGAGCTTGCCCTCGACAACGGTCAGCTCTCGCTCGACGAGATGCAGGGAATCTCGTCCCTGCTGGCGCTGACCGGAAACGGCGCGCTGGATCTGGTGAAAGAGACGGTTGACACCCGCTTCAACGTCCGCGTGAAGGCTGGCTGGGAAGGGGAAGGTCAGCTTGTCGAGTTCCTGAAAGAGACGCCGATACCGCTGCGCGTGTACGGAAAATGGCAGGAACTGAATTACAGTTTGCAGGTCGATCAGATCCTGCGTAAGCACCTTCAGGATGAAGCGAAACGTCGGCTGAATGACTGGGCGGACCGCAATAAAGAGTCTCAGTCTGGTAAGGACGTGAAAAAGTTGCTCGATAAGCTCTGATGCCTGTTGTGCCGGGTGGCGGCTTCGCCTTACCCGGCCTACAAAAGCCAGACACCGTAGGCCGGGTAAGCGAAGCGCCACCCGGCTTTTTTACACCTCAAAATCCATCTCATCTTCACCGCGCAGCGGTATCAGCTGCACCTTCTGCACGCGATGGCTCTCTACCTGCAAGGTTTTGATCATGTAATTCCCCACCTGGACCTCTTCGCCCGGCTGCGGAATACGTTGCAGATATTCCATCAGCAAACCGGCGATGGTGTGGTATTCGCGCTTCTCGTCCAGCGGAAGCGGAACGAACTGCACCAGATCTTCGAGCGGCATATGGCCGTTGGCGGTCCAGCTGCCGTCTGCGTTTTTCTGAATATCGTGGCGTGCATCGATCTCATCCACCTCATTAGGCAGATTACCGGCGATGGTTTCCATCACGTCGCTGAGCGTCACCAGCCCTTCCACAGAACCAAACTCATCAACGACAAACGCGAAGTGGGTACGCGCGTTGCGGAACTGCTCCAGCGCGGAGAGCAGCGGCAGCGCTTCCGGGAAGACCAGCGGCTGGCGCACCAGCGCGCGCAGGTTGAGCGGCTCACCGTGAAGCTGCTGTTGCAGCAGGTCAATCACGTGTACCACGCCCAGCAGCTCTTCTTCCTCTTCTCCGCCGGTCACCACCACGCGGGTGTGCTGGTTTTTATCCAGCAGGGCACGGATCTGCTTTTCCGGTGCCGTCAGGTCAATATGCTCAATGTCGTGGCGGGAGGTCATGATACTGCTGACCGAGCGCTGGTTGAGGTTAAGCACGCGCTCTATCATCCGGCGTTCCTGCGGGTTGAAGATCTGCCCGTCGCTGTGGTCGGCTAGCATCGCAGCGGATTCAGCATCCAGCTCGGCATCCTCTTTTTTGCCGCTCAGCAGGCGCATCACCGTATCTGCGGTGCGCTGTCGTAATGTCTGGTTCGCGGAAAGAAAACGGCGGCGGTTGAAAATGGCCAGCTGGTTAAGAAACTCAATAAGCACCGAGAAACCAATGGCTGCGTACAGATATCCTTTCGGGATATGGAAGCCAAAACCATCCGCCACCAGGCTAAAGCCAATCATCAGCAGGAAGCTCAGACAGAGAATGACGATAGTCGGGTGACTGTTCACGAAGCGCGTCAGGGCTTTACTGGCGAGCACCATCAGGGTGATGGCAATGATCACGGCGGCCATCATCACCGCCAGATGGTCAACCATCCCGACGGCAGTAATCACGGAGTCGAGAGAAAAGACGGCATCCAGCACCACTATCTGCGCGACCACCGGCCAGAATTTAGCGCCGCGCCGCTGGGTGGGGTTTTCACTGTCTTTTCCTTCCAGCCGCTCATTAAGCTCAACCGTGGCTTTGAACAGCAGGAACAATCCGCCGAAAAGCATGATCAGGTCGCGGGCGCTAAAGCTCAGACCCTGCACGCTGAATAAGGGTTTGGTGAGCGTGACCAGCCATGATATTGAGGCCAGTAACAGCAGACGCATCACCATGGCGAGCAGAAGACCCGTCACGCGGGCGCGGTCGCGTTGTGAAGGGGGTAATTTATCGGCAAGGATGGCGATAAACACCAGGTTATCAATGCCGAGCACTAATTCGATGACGACCAGCGTCACCAGCCCGGCCCAGATTGATGGATCGGCAATCCATTCCATAGTAAATGCAATACCTTCTGTTATATGACTAATGTCACACTTCGATCATGGATAAAGCAGACGGAAATTGCAATGCCGGGGTGAGATTTCTCTTAATGCTACACTCAGGTAAAACCCATTTGCGGGGCGGTGTAAATAAGTTAAATGCGAAGATTTAATTACAAAAGACGATATTTAGGATATATCGCAATAAGTGGTCTGGCGCTCTATTTTGTCAATATAAAGAAAATCCGAAAACCTCAAAACTTTGCTCTTAATATTAATCTTAAAAACGAATATTAGGACGGTTGTCTCCTTGCCTGCTATTAGGTTAGCTGCAACAATTCTTCCAGCATCAAATGTTAAATCTCCTTGTTGCTATTTTTGTTTCAGTCTTTGGTGAAGGTTATACATTATCAATCACCCGTTTAAGGTGGCGGATATATTTCTCAAAAGGCCTGATCCAAGAGGGTGTCTAACCATAACGCATTGTTTAGTCAGTGGATTGGTAACTGAAAGCCAAGGGCGGTAGCGTGCCTGAAAGCGTGTGAATCAGCCTCAATTATTCTGTCAATAGCCAATGGATGAATAAGCTTTTTTTAGGACTGATGCCAGTTATATTGCTAAATGATTAACTGCATTCTGATTGTCACCACGACCCGCGCTTATTTTAATTGCACAGGATAATTACTCTGCCAAAGTGATAAATAATCAATGATGAAATCCAAAATGAAATTGATGCCATTATTGGTGTCTGTGACCTTGATGAGTGGTTGCACGGTCTTTCCCGGCAGCAATATGTCAACAATGGGCAAGGATGTGATTAAACAGCAGGATGCTGATTTTGATCTCGACAAAATGGTGAATGTTTACCCATTAACCCCACGTCTGGTAGAACAATTACGCCCACGTCCGAATGTTGCTCAGCCAAATATGTCTCTGGACCAGGAAATTGCCTCTTACCAGTATCGCGTTGGTCCAGGTGACGTCATTAACGTGACCGTCTGGGATCACCCGGAACTGACCACACCTGCGGGCCAGTACCGTAGCTCAAGCGACACCGGTAACTGGGTACAGTCCGATGGCACCATGTTCTATCCCTACATTGGCAAAGTGCACGTCGCGGGCAAAACGCTTGCTGAGATCCGTAGTGATATTACCGGCCGCCTGGCGCAGTACATTGCTGACCCGCAGGTGGACGTTAATATCGCCGCGTTCCGATCCCAGAAAGCCTATATCTCAGGCCAGGTCAACAAATCCGGCCAGCAGGCTATCACCAACGTCCCGCTCACCGTTCTTGATGCGATCAATGCCGCAGGCGGCTTAACCGACGGTGCTGACTGGCGCAACGTGGTGCTGACCCACAACGGCAAAGAGCAGCGCATTTCGCTTCAGGCGCTGATGCAAAACGGTGACCTGACCCAGAACCGTCTCCTCTATCCGGGCGATATTCTTTACGTGCCGCGCAACGACGATCTGAAAGTGTTCGTGATGGGTGAAGTGAAGAAACAGAGCACCCTTAAGATGGACTTCAGCGGTATGACCCTGACCGAAGCCCTGGGCAACGCGGAAGGTATCGATCTGACCGCCTCCAACGCCAGCGGTATCTTTGTGATCCGTCCGATCAAAGGCGAAAACGCGAAAGGCAAGATTGCCAACATCTACCAGCTGGACATGTCCGACGCGACGTCGCTGGTCATGGCAACGTCGTTCCGTCTCCAGCCATACGATGTGGTCTATGTCACCACCGCGCCGGTTGCCCGCTGGAACCGTCTGATCAACCAGTTGCTGCCTACCATCAGTGGCGTTCGCTACATGACGGATACGGCGAGCGACATTCATACCTGGTAAGCCGCGATGTTTAACAAAATTCTGGTGGTGTGTGTGGGGAACATTTGCCGTTCCCCCACGGCTGAAAGGCTGTTGAAAAATTACCAGCCTGCGTTAACGGTCGACTCCGCAGGGCTGGGCGCGCTGGTCGGAAAAGGTGCCGACGAACGTGCCGCAAGCGTCGCCCTTGAGCATAACCTCTCACTCGACGGGCACGTTGCCCGTCAGGTCTCTGGCCGAATGTGCCGGGAATATGACCTGATCCTCGCGATGGAAAAACGCCACATTCACGCGCTGTGCGATATCGCACCGGAGATGCGCGGCAAGGTGATGCTGTTTGGTCACTGGGATGGTGAGCGCGAAATTCCCGATCCGTATCGCAAGAGCCGCGAGGCCTTTGAGGCGGTATACACCTTACTAGACCAGTCTGCCCGCCAGTGGGCGCAGGCACTGAAAGCTCAGCAGGGATAACAATGACAGAAAAAACAAGACCTTCTGCCGCCCCGACGTCGGGCAGTGATGAAATCGATATCGGTCGCCTGGTCGGGACCGTTATTGAAGCGAAATGGTGGGTGCTGGGTATAACCGCCATCTTTGCCGTGGCGGCGATCGTTTATACGCTGTTCGCGACGCCTATTTACAGCGCCGACGCGCTGGTGCAGATCGAACAAAATACCGGAAACTCGCTGGTTCAGGATATCGGCTCTGCGCTGGCCAACAAGCCGCCGGCATCGGAGGCTGAAATTCAGCTGATCCAGTCGCGCCTGGTATTGGGCAAAACGGTTCACGATCTGGGGCTGGATATCGCGGTCACCAAAAACACCTTCCCGGTGTTTGGCGCAGGCTGGGATCGCCTGATGGGGCGCAGTAACGATACGGTAAAAGTGACCGACTTCGTGATTCCAAAAGGGGCAGGGGACCAAACCTTTACCCTGACCGTGCTGGGACCCAAACAGTATCAGCTGACCAGCGACGCAGGCTTCAGCGCGCGCGGGGAAGTGGGGCAGATGCTGACCAAAGATGGCGTGAGCATCAGGGTTGGTGCCATCCAGGCGCACGAGGGCGGTGAGTTTACGGTCACCAAATTCTCGACGCTCGGGATGATCAACAATCTGCAAAACAACCTGACCGTCACCGAAAACGGCAAGGACACCGGCGTCCTGAGCATGACCTTCACCGGTGAAGACAAGGATCAAATCCGCGACATCCTGAACAGCATCACCCGTAACTACCTTGAGCAGAACGTTGAGCGCAAGTCAGCGGAAGCCGCTAAAAGCCTCGCGTTCCTCAGTAAACAGCTGCCGGAGGTGCGCGCCCGTCTGGATGACGCCGAGAACAAGCTGAACGCATACCGTCAGGATAAAGACTCCGTCGACCTGCCGCTGGAGGCGAAATCGGTTCTCGACTCCATGGTCAATATTGATGCGCAGCTAAACGAGCTGACCTTTAAAGAGGCGGAAATTTCCAAGCTCTATACCAAACGTCACCCGGCGTACCGCACGCTGCTCGAGAAACGTCGTACCCTGGAAGAAGAGAAGGCGAAGCTGAATGACCGCGTGACCGCGATGCCGAAGACGCAGCAGGAAATCGTACGCCTGACGCGTGATGTGGAATCCGGCCAGCAGGTTTACATGCAACTGCTGAACAAGCAGCAGGAGCTGAAAATCACCGAAGCCAGCACCGTGGGTGACGTGCGTATCGTTGACCCGGCGATTACCCAGCCGGGCGTGCTGAAGCCGAAGAAAGCGCTGATCATCCTCGGCAGCATTATTCTCGGCCTGATGCTCTCTATCGTCGGCGTGCTGCTGCGCTCGCTGTTCAACCGCGGCATCGAAAGCCCGCAGGTGCTGGAAGAGAACGGGATCAGCGTGTACGCCAGCATCCCGCTTTCGGAGTGGCAGAAGTCCCGTGACAGCGTCAAAACCGTTAAGGGCGTCAAGCGTTACAAACAGAGCCAGCTGCTGGCCGTGGGTAACCCGACCGACCTGGCGATTGAAGCGGTGCGTAGCCTGCGTACCAGCCTCCACTTCGCCATGATGCAGGCCAAAAACAACGTCCTGATGATGACCGGTGTCAGCCCGTCAATTGGTAAGACCTTCGTCTGTGCCAACCTGGCGGCGGTGGTGAGCCAGACCAACAAGCGCGTGCTGCTGATCGACTGCGACATGCGTAAGGGCTACACCCATGAGCTGCTGGGCACCAACAACGTTAACGGCCTGTCGGAAATCCTGCTGGGTAAAGGGGAGATCAGCGAGAGCGCCAAGCCGACCTCGATTCCGAAATTTGACCTGATCCCGCGTGGCCAGGTACCGCCGAACCCGTCTGAACTGCTGATGAGCGAGCGCTTCACGCAGCTGATCGAGTGGGCAAGCAAAAACTATGACCTGGTGCTGATCGATACCCCACCAATTCTGGCGGTCACCGACGCCGCCGTGGTAGGGCGTCATGCGGGCACCACGCTGATGGTTGCACGCTATGCGGTGAACACCCTGAAGGAAGTGGAAACCAGCCTGAGCCGCTTTGAGCAGAACGGTATTGAGGTGAAAGGGGTCATTCTGAACTCCATCTTCCGCCGTGCGACGGGTTATCAGGATTACGGCTACTACGAGTACGAATACAAGTCTGACTCTAAATAACAAAACACACCCCACACCCCTCACCCTAACCCTCTCCCCTGAGGGGAGAGGGGACTGCCTGGTGCGGTCTTTCACCCTCTCCCCTCCGGGGAGAGGGCCGGGGTGAGGGGCAGGAGGAATACATGAGCACACAACGCCCTTTGATTTCTATCTATATGCCGACATGGAATCGTCAGCAGCTGGCGATCCGCGCGATTAAATCGGTCCTGCGTCAGGATTACGATAACTGGGAACTGATTATCGTGGATGACTGTTCCTCCTCTTACGAACAGCTGCAAAAGTTTGTCGAAGACCTGAACGACCCGCGCGTGGTGTACACGCACAACGCCATCAACTCCGGGGCGTGCGCGGTGCGCAATCAGGCGATTATGCAGGCGAAAGGGCAGTATCTGACCGGTATCGACGATGATGACGAATGGACGCCAAACCGTCTGTCGATCTTCCTGTCGCACAAAGCGCAGCTGGTGACCCACGCGTTTCTGTATGCCAACGACTATGTCTGTCAGGGCGAGGTCTATTCGCAGCCGGCCAGCCTGCCGCTGTATCCGAAATCACCGTATTCCCGCCGCCTGTTCTACAAGCGCAACATTATCGGCAACCAGGTGTTTACCTGGGCCTGGCGCTTTAAGGAGTGTCTGTTCGATACCGAGCTGAAGGCCGCACAGGATTACGACATTTTCCTGCGGATGGTGGTGGAGTACGGCGAGCCGTGGAAGGTGGAAGAGGCCACGCAGATCCTGCACATCAACCACGGGGAGATGCAGATCACCTCGTCACCGAAAAAATTCTCGGGCTACTTCCATTTTTACCGCAAGCACAAGGACAAGTTTGACCGTGCCAGTCGGAAGTATCAGCTCTTTACCCTCTATCAGATCCGCAATAAGCGCATGAACTGGCGCACGCTGCTGACGCTGCTGTCGGTGCGTAACGGCAAGCGTCTGGCTGACGGGCTTCGGGGGAAATAATGTTTCTGGAAGATTGCCGCGCTAACAGCTGGAGCCTGCGCCCGTGCTGCATGGTTCTGGCCTACCGTATTGCGCACTTTTGCTCGGTGTGGCGCAAAAAAAATGTGCTGAACAATATCTGGGCCGCGCCGGTGCTGGTGCTGTACCGCATCATCACCGAATGCTTTTTTGGCTATGAAATTCAGGCCGCTGCCACCATTGGCCGCCGCTTTACCATTCATCACGGCTATGCGGTCGTCATCAACAAGTTCGTCGTCGCGGGTGATGATTTCACCATTCGCCACGGGGTGACAATCGGCAACCGTGGGCCAGACAGCCTGGCCTGCCCGGTGATTGGCAATAACGTCGAGCTGGGCGCCAACGTGGTGATGATCGGGGAGATTACCGTGGGCAATAACGTGACGGTTGGCGCAGGTAGCGTGGTGCTGGACAGCATTCCGGACAATGCGCTGGTGGTGGGCGAGAAAGCCCGCGTGAAGGTGATTAAATGAACATTCTGCAATTTAACGTACGCCTCGCAGAGGGCGGGGCGGCAGGCGTAGCGCTGGATCTGCACCAGCGCGCGCTGCAAAAAGGATTACAGTCGCGCTTTGTTTACGGTTACGGCAAGGGCGGCAAGAAAAGCGTCAGCCATGATAACTATCCGCAGGTGTTGAAGCAGACGCCACGTCTGACCTCCATCGCCAATATTGCGCTGTTCCGTCTGTTTAACCGCGACCTGTTCGGCAACCTGAATAACCTCTACCGCACCGTCACCCGCACCCGCGGGCCGGTTGTGCTGCACTTCCACGTGCTACACAGCTACTGGCTGAATCTGGAAGAGGTGGTAGCGTTTTGTGGCAAAGTGAAGGCGCACAAGCCGGACACCCGTTTCGTCTGGACGCTACACGACCACTGGAGCGTGACCGGACGCTGCGCCTTTACCGACGGCTGCGAAGGCTGGAAAGATAACTGCCAGAAATGCCCTACGCTCAGCAACTATCCGCCGGTGAAGGTCGATCGCGCGCATCAGCTGGTTGAGGGCAAGCGTCAGCTGTTCCGCGACATGCTCTCGCTCGGCTGCACCTTTATCTCTCCAAGCCAGCACGTGGCAGATGCCTTCAATAGCCTGTACGGAGCAGGGCGCTGCCAGATTATCAACAACGGTATTGATGTGGCGACGGAAGAGATCCTGGCCGAACTGACGCCCGTAGCCATTACCACGGGCAAGCCGAAAATCGCTGTCGTCGCCCATGACCTGCGCTACGACGGCAAAACCAACCAACAGCTGGTGCGCGACATGATGGCGCTCGGCGACAAAATTGAGCTGCATACCTTCGGCAAATTCTCGCCGTTCGAAGGCGCTAACGTGGTGAATCACGGGTTTGAAACCGACAAGCGCAAATTGATGAGCGCGCTCAACGGTATGGACGCGCTGGTGTTCAGCTCTCGAGTGGACAACTACCCGCTGATCCTGTGCGAAGCGCTCTCCATTGGCGTGCCGGTCATTGCCACCCACAGCGACGCGGCGCGCGAAGTGCTGGAGAAATCGGGCGGTAAAACCTTCAGTGAGAACGAGGTGCTGCCGCTGGTGCAGCTGTCGAAGGCCGATATCGCGCAGGCTGTTTTTGGCACGGACCTGGAATCGTTCCGCAACCGCAGCCGCAAAGCGTACAGTGGACAACAGATGCTGGAGGAGTATGTCTCGTTCTATCAGAATCTGTAGTTATCTGCTGCTGCCGCTGATCTACCTGCTGGTCAACGTCAAGATTGCCCAGCTCGGTGAAAGCTTCCCAATCACCATCGTCACCTTCCTGCCGGTTCTGCTGTTGCTATACGTTGACAAGCTTAACCTCAAAAAGCTGATGATTGCGCTGGGGATCGGGTTTGGTCTGACGGCGTTTAACTACATCTTTGGTCAGTCGCTGGACGCCAGCAAATATGTCACCTCCACCATGCTGTTTGTTTATATCGTTATCATTATTGGCATGGTGTGGAGTATTCGTTTTAAAACTATCTCTCCGCACAATTATAGGAAAATCCTCAGGTTCTTTTATATTGTCGTCGGGCTGATTGTTATGCTTGCGGCATTGGAGATGGCGCAAATTATTCTCACAGGCGGCAGTAGCCTGATGGAAATAATTTCGAAATATCTTATATACAGTAACAGCTATGTACTGAACTTCATTAAGTTTGGTGGCAAGCGTACCACTGCGCTCTATTTTGAACCGGCGTTTTTTGCTCTGGCATTAATCTCAATTTGGCTCAGCATCAAACAGTTCGGTATCAAAACCCCCAAGACCGATGCTATGATTCTTGCAGGAATCGTTCTGTCAGGGTCGTTCTCAGGGGTAATGACGTTTATTCTGTTTTACCTGCTGGAGTGGGCGTTCCAGTACCTGAACAAAGAGGCGATTAAGAAAAAACTGCCGCTGGCGATCATTTCTCTGACGGTATTTTTAGTGGGCGTAATATTCGCCTTCCCGTACATTTCTGAACGTCTGGGTGATTTGGGAACGGAAGGTTCGTCGTCCTATTATCGCATCATTGGTCCACTGGTGATGGTGGGTTATTCCTTAACCCATATTGATGGCGTAGTAAGATTCGGCTCACTTTACGAATATGTTGCATCATTCGGAATCTTTAACGGTGCGGATGTCGGTAAAACCATAGACAATGGTCTGTATCTGTTAATTATCTATTTTTCCTGGTTCGCCGTACTGTTGACACTGTGGTATCTGTTTAAAGTTTTCAAAATGATGATTAACGCGTTTGGTGATAACCAGAACTTTCGCGTGCAACTTTATCTGTTCACACCGGTGTCGTTGTTTTTTACCGGGTCAATATTTAGCCCGGAATATGCATTCTTAATTGTATGTCCGTTTATTTTGCGCAAAGCGCTGAATATTACGAGCGTATGAAGAAATGAGGTGATTTATGTTTCTTAGCGTCATTACTGTCGCCTTTCGTAACCACGAAGGGGTGGTAAAAACCTGGCGCTCGCTGCGCAACCTGGCGCGCGATCCGAGCCTCACCTTTGAGTGGATCGTGGTCGATGGCGGCTCGAACGACGGCACGGCGGAGTTCCTGGAAAAACTTAACGGTGAGTTCAACTTACGTTACATCAGCGAGAAAGATAAAGGCATTTACGATGCCATGAATAAAGGCATCAACATGGCGCAGGGGCGCTACGCCATCTTCCTCAATTCCGGCGACGTGTTCCATGAAGATGTGGCGCTGTTTGCACGCCAGCTGGCGCGCCAGAAAGAAGATGCCATGTTTATCGGTGATGCGCTGCTTGATTTCGGCGAGGGGAAAAAAGTCCTGCGCGGCGCGAAACCAGGCTGGTATATCTACCACAGCTTGCCGGCAAGCCATCAGGCTATTTTCTTTCCGATGAGCGGCCTGAAAAAGCAGCCTTACGATTTGCAATATAAAGTGTCATCAGATTATGCCCTGGCCGCCAGCCTGTACAAATCTGGCTACCCGTTCCGTCGAATTAAAGGACTGGTATCCGAATTTTCAATGGGCGGCGTGTCAACCTCGAATAATCTGGAATTGTGCCAGGATGCCAAAAACGTGCAGCGTAAAATATTACGCGTACCGGGGTTCTGGGCGGAATTATCTTATTTCTTACGTCTGAAAACGACGGGTAAAGCGAAAGCCTTATATAACAAAGCCTGAGATATAAGGAAACGTAATGCAGGAATTAAATGGATTCTCCGTGCCGAAAGGTTTTCGGGGCGGGAGCGGTATTAAAGTTCAACTGTGGTGGGCTGTACAGGCAACGTTATTTGCCTGGTCGCCGCAAATACTGTACCGCTGGCGCGCATTTTTACTGCGTCTGTTTGGTGCAAAAATAGGAAAAAACGTAGTCATTCGTCCTTCGGTGAAAATTACTTATCCCTGGAAATTAACGCTTGGGGATTACGCCTGGGTTGGGGATGACGCGGTGTTATATACCCTTGGCGAGATTACGATTGGCGCAAATTCGGTGGTTTCACAGAAGTGTTATTTGTGCACCGGCAGCCACGATTTTATGAGCCCGCATTTTGATATTACCGCTTCGCCTGTTGTGATCGGTGAAAAATGCTGGCTGGCAACAGACGTCTTTGTTGCACCCGGTGTTTCTGTTGGCGATGGCACGGTAGTCGGTCCCCGCAGCAGCGTTTTTAAATCGCTACCGGCAAATAAAATTTGCCGTGGCAACCCCGCAGTGGTGATACGCGAACGCGTTGAAACTGATTAAATTCATAAGTAGAGGAATATAAACATGTCTAAAGTCGCTCTCATCACCGGCGTTACCGGGCAGGATGGTTCTTACCTGGCAGAGTTACTGCTGGAAAAAGGGTATGAAGTACACGGTATTAAACGTCGTGCGTCTTCATTTAACACCGAACGTGTCGATCATATTTATCAGGATCCTCACGCGGCGAACCCGAAATTCCACCTGCACTACGGCGACCTGACCGATACCTCCAACCTGACCCGCATCCTGCAGGAAGTACAGCCGGATGAAGTCTACAACCTGGGCGCGATGAGCCACGTTGCGGTCTCCTTCGAATCCCCGGAATACACCGCTGACGTGGACGCCATGGGTACCCTGCGTCTGCTGGAAGCGATTCGCTTCCTGGGTCTTGAGAAGAAAACCCGTTTCTATCAGGCATCTACCTCTGAGCTGTACGGCCTGGTGCAGGAAATTCCACAGAAAGAGACCACGCCGTTCTACCCACGTTCTCCGTACGCGGTAGCGAAACTGTACGCTTACTGGATCACTGTGAACTACCGTGAATCCTACGGCATGTACGCCTGTAACGGCATTCTGTTCAACCACGAATCCCCACGTCGTGGCGAAACCTTCGTGACCCGTAAAATCACCCGCGCGATCGCCAACATCGCTCAGGGCCTGGAGTCTTGCCTGCACCTCGGCAACATGGACTCCCTGCGTGACTGGGGCCATGCGAAAGACTACGTGAAAATGCAGTGGATGATGCTGCAGCAGGAACAGCCAGAAGACTTCGTGATCGCGACCGGCGTGCAGTACTCCGTACGTCAGTTCGTTGAGATGGCTGCGGCACAGCTGGGCATCAAGCTGCGCTTCGAAGGCACCGGCGTGGAAGAGAAGGGTATCGTTGTTTCCGTGACCGGCCACGACGCACCGGGCGTGAAGCCAGGCGACGTGATTGTTCAGGTGGATCCGCGTTACTTCCGTCCTGCTGAAGTGGAAACCCTGCTGGGCGACCCAACCAAAGCGCACGAGAAGCTGGGCTGGAAACCAGAAACCACCCTGCAAGAAATGGTATCCGAGATGGTGGCCAAAGATCTTGAAGCAGCGAAAAAACACTCCCTGCTCAAGTCCCATGGCTACGAGGTTGCCATCGCGCTGGAGTCCTGAGAATGACAAAACAACGTATTTTTGTCGCCGGTCATCGCGGAATGGTGGGTTCCGCGATTGTCCGCCAGCTTGAACAGCGCGGCGACGTTGAGGTGATTGTTCGCACGCGTGACGAGCTGAACCTGCTTGACAGCAAAGCGGTGCAGGACTTCTTCGCCAGCGAACGTATCGACCAGGTGTATCTGGCGGCGGCGAAGGTGGGCGGCATTGTCGCTAACAACACCTACCCGGCGGATTTCATCTACGAGAACATGATGATTGAGAGCAACATCATTCACGCGGCGCATCTGCACAACGTGAACAAGCTGCTGTTCCTCGGTTCATCCTGTATCTACCCAAAAATGGCGAAACAGCCGATCGCCGAGAGCGAACTGTTGCAGGGCACGCTGGAAGCCACCAATGAGCCGTACGCGATTGCCAAAATTGCCGGGATCAAGCTGTGTGAATCGTACAACCGTCAGTATAACCGCGACTATCGCTCGGTGATGCCGACCAACCTCTACGGACCGCACGACAACTTCCACCCGAGCAATTCGCACGTGATCCCGGCGCTGCTGCGTCGTTTCCACGAGGCGACTGCCGAAAACGCCCCGGACGTAGTGGTGTGGGGCAGCGGTACGCCAATGCGCGAGTTCCTGCACGTGGACGATATGGCGGCAGCCAGCATTCACGTCATGGAGCTGGATCGCGAGGTGTGGCAGGAAAACACCGAGCCGATGCTGTCGCACATTAACGTCGGGACCGGCGTGGACTGCACCATTCGCGAGCTGGCGCAGACCATCGCGCAGGTGGTGGGCTACAAAGGACGCGTGGTGTTTGACGCCACCAAACCGGACGGCACGCCGCGCAAGCTGCTGGACGTGACCCGTCTGCATCAGCTGGGCTGGTATCACGAGGTCTCACTGGAGCAGGGGCTGGCCAGCACCTACCAGTGGTTCCTGGAAAACCAGCACCGCTTCCGGGGGTAATGATGTTTTTAAGTCAGGAAGATTTTGCCACGGTGGTGCGTTCCACTCCGCTCATCTCAATTGATTTGATCGTGGAGAACGAACGCGGCGAGTTCTTGCTGGGGAAACGAACCAATCGTCCTGCACAGGGCTTCTGGTTCGTGCCCGGCGGGCGCGTGCAGAAGGATGAGACGCTAAGCGATGCGTTTGAGCGTCTCACTCTGGCGGAACTGGGCCTGCAACTGCCGATGGCAGCGGGCCAGTTTTACGGGGTCTGGCAGCACTTCTATGACGATAACTTTTCGGGTACCGGGTTCACCACGCACTATGTCGTGCTGGGGTTCCGCCTGAAGGTGAGTGAGGCAGACCTGCGTCTGCCTGATTCTCAGCATGACGATTACCGCTGGTTAACGCCAGAGGCGCTGCTGGCAAGCGACAACGTCCATGACAACAGTCGGGCGTACTTCCTTGCGGAACGTCAGGCCGAGGTGCCAGGCCTATGAAAATCCTCGTCTACGGAATTAACTACTCGCCGGAGCTTACCGGTATCGGGAAATACACAGGCGAGATGGTCGAGTGGATGGCGAGCCAGGGACATGACGTGCGGGTGATTACTGCCCCGCCGTATTACCCGGAGTGGAAGGTAGGCGAACGCTATTCCAGCTGGCGCTACCGCCGCGAAGAGGGGGCTGCGACCGTCTGGCGCTGCCCGCTCTACGTGCCGAAACAGCCCTCGACGCTGAAACGTTTAATTCATCTGGGCAGCTTTGCCCTGAGCAGTTTCTTCCCGCTGATGGCGCAGCGTCGCTGGAAGCCGGATCGCATCATCGGCGTGGTGCCGACCCTGTTCTGCACGCCAGGCATGCGCCTGTTGGGCAAACTCTCCGGCGCGCGCACCCTGCTGCACATTCAGGATTATGAAGTGGACGCCATGCTCGGGCTGGGGATGGCCGGGAAAGGCAAGGGCGGCAAGGTGGCGAAGCTCGCCAGCGCCTTTGAGCGCAGCGGCCTGCACAACGTGGATTACGTCTCGACCATCTCGCGCTCGATGATGAACAAGGCGCAGGAGAAGGGTGTCCCGGCGGAGAAGGTGATCTTCTTTCCGAACTGGTCCGAAGTGGCGCGTTTCCGCGATGTGACAGACCAGGATGCGCAGGCGTTACGCGCGCAGCTCGGTTTGCCTGAAGATCAAAAAATCATTCTTTACTCAGGCAACATCGGTGAAAAACAGGGGCTGGAGAGCGTGATTGACGCCGCGCTTCAGCTGAGCGAACACCCGTGGATGTTCGTGATAGTCGGGCAGGGCGGGGGTAAAGCGCGGCTGGAAAAAATGGCCAGCGAGCGCGGACTGACCAACATCCGCTTCTTCCCGCTTCAGTCTTATGACGCGCTGCCCGCGCTGCTAAAAATGGCAGATTGCCATCTGGTGGTGCAAAAACGCGGCGCGGCGGATGCGGTGCTGCCGTCCAAGCTGACCAACATTCTGGCAGTGGGCGGAAATGCGGTGATTACGGCAGAAGCCGCAACAGAATTAGGCCAGCTGTGCAACAGCTACCCGGGCATTGCCGTTTGCGTAGAGCCAGAATCGGTTCCTGCGCTGGTGACCGGAATTGAGCAGGCACTCGCCATGCCAAAAGAGAACACGGTGGCACGTGAATATGCCGAACGCACGCTCGAGAAAGAGAACGTGCTGAGCCAATTTATTGCAGATATACGGGGATAAATCATGAGTCAAACCACTTTGTATCCGGTCGTAATGGCGGGTGGATCCGGGAGCCGGTTGTGGCCACTGTCCCGCGTGCTTTATCCAAAACAATTTCTGTGCCTGAAGGGCGACCTCACCATGCTGCAAACGACGGTTAACCGTCTGCACGGCGTGGAGTGTGAAAGCCCGGTGGTGATCTGTAACGAGCAGCACCGCTTTATCGTTGCCGAGCAACTGCGCCAGCTGAATAAACTGACCGAAAATATCATTCTGGAGCCTGCCGGACGCAACACCGCGCCTGCTATTGCTCTTGCGGCGCTGGCAGCAAAACGCAGCAGCCCGGACTGCGACCCGCTGATGCTGGTGCTGGCGGCTGACCACGTTATTCAGCAGGAAGACGCCTTCCGCGACGCGGTTCGCGCGGCGATTCCTTACGCTGAGAACGGCAAGCTGGTGACCTTCGGCATCGTGCCGGATCTTCCGGAAACCGGCTATGGCTACATTCGCCGCGGCAGCGTTACGCCTGGTGAAGGCGACAGCGTGGCCTTTGACGTGGCGCAGTTTGTCGAAAAACCGAATCTGGAAACCGCCCAGGCCTACGTGGCCAGCGGTGAATACTACTGGAACAGCGGTATGTTCCTGTTCCGCGCCGGTCGCTACCTGGAAGAGCTGGAAAAATATCGCCCCGATATCTTACATGCCTGCGAAAAAGCGATGGCGGTGGTGGATCCGGATCTCGATTTTATCCGCGTGGACGAAGAAGCCTTCCTCGCCTGTCCGGAAGAGTCCATTGACTATGCGGTGATGGAACGTACGGCAGATGCGGTAGTGGTGCCTATGGATGCGGGCTGGAGCGACGTTGGCTCCTGGTCGTCACTGTGGGAGATTAGCGCGCATACCCCGGAGGGTAACGTCCATCACGGTGATGTGATCAGCCACAAAACGGAAAACAGCTACGTCTACGCCGAATCTGGCCTTGTCACCACGGTAGGGGTGAAAGATCTGGTGGTCGTGCAGACCAAAGACGCGGTGCTGATTGCCGACCGTAATGCCGTGCAGGACGTTAAAAAAGTGGTGGAGAAGATCAAGGCCGATGGCCGCCACGAACACCATATTCACCGCGAAGTCTACCGTCCGTGGGGCAAATATGACTCCATTGACGCCGGCGAGCGTTACCAGGTGAAACGTATCACCGTGAAGCCTGGAGAAGGGCTGTCGGTGCAGATGCACCATCACCGCGCCGAACACTGGGTAGTGGTGGCGGGAACCGCCAAAGTGACCATCAACGGTGAAGTGAAGCTGCTCGGTGAAAACGAATCCATTTATATTCCGCTGGGTGCCACGCACTGTCTGGAAAACCCGGGGAAAATTCCACTCGACTTAATTGAGGTGCGTTCCGGTTCGTATCTGGAAGAGGACGATATCGTGCGCTTCCAGGACCGCTACGGGCGGGTGTAGCGCCGTCTTAACGCCGGATGGCGCTTCGCTTATCCGGCCTACGAATGAATAAAAAACAATTAAGCCTGTTAACGGGCGGGCCAACTGTTGCCTGAAAAAGGGGTCATCATGGAAAAATTAACCTGTTTTAAAGCCTACGATATTCGCGGCAAGCTGGGCGAAGAGCTGAACGAAGACATTGCGTGGCGCATCGGCCGCGCGTACGGCGAATACCTGAAACCACAAACTATCGTGCTGGGCGGCGACGTGCGTCTCACCAGCGAATCCCTGAAGCTGGCGCTGGCGAAAGGGCTACAGGACGCGGGCGTCGACGTGCTGGACATTGGCCTTTCCGGTACCGAAGAGATCTATTTTGCCACCTTCCACCTGGGCGTGGACGGCGGTATCGAAGTGACGGCCAGCCATAACCCGATGGACTACAACGGCATGAAGCTGGTGCGCAAGGGCGCGCGTCCTATCAGCGGCGATACCGGCCTGCGCGACGTGCAGCGTCTGGCCGAGGCCAACGACTTCCCGCCGGTGAACGAAGCGAAGCGCGGCAGCTATAAGCAGATCAACCTGCAAAAAGAGTACATCGACCACCTGCTGGGCTACATCAACGTGGCGAACCTCAAACCGCTGAAGCTGGTGATTAACTCCGGCAACGGCGCGGCAGGCCCGGTTGTCGATGCACTTGAAGCCCGCTTTAAGGCGCTGAACGTGCCGGTGACCTTCGTCAAATTGCACAACACGCCTGACGGAAACTTCCCGAACGGTATTCCTAACCCGCTGCTGCCGGAGTGCCGCGACGACACCCGCAACGCGGTGATTGAGCACGGCGCCGATATGGGTATCGCCTTTGACGGCGATTTCGACCGCTGCTTCCTGTTCGACGAGAAAGGGCAGTTTATCGAAGGCTATTACATCGTTGGCCTGCTGGCGGAAGCGTTCCTTGAGAAAAACCCGGGGGCGAAGATCATTCATGATCCGCGCCTCTCCTGGAACACCGTCGACGTGGTGAAGGCCGCGGGCGGCGAGCCGGTGATGTCTAAAACCGGCCACGCGTTTATCAAAGAGCGTATGCGCGAGGAAGACGCCATCTACGGCGGCGAGATGAGCGCCCACCACTATTTCCGTGATTTTGCCTACTGCGACAGCGGGATGATCCCGTGGCTGCTGGTAACCGAGCTGCTGTGCCTGAAAGGGCAGAGCCTGGGCGAACTGGTACGCGACCGCATGGCGGCGTTCCCGGCGAGCGGCGAGATCAACAGCAAACTAGCACAGCCAGCCGAGGCCATCGCCCGCGTCGAACAGCACTTTGCCATTCATGCGCTGGAGATTGACCGTACCGACGGTATCAGCATGGCGTTCCCGCAGTGGCGCTTCAACCTGCGCTCTTCCAACACTGAGCCGGTGGTGCGCCTGAACGTTGAGTCCCGCGCCGATACCGCGCTGATGGAAGCCCGAACGAAGGACATTCTGGCGCTGTTGAATCAGTAAAAAGAAAACCTTACCCCTCACCCTAACCCTCTCCCCACAGGGGAGAGGGAACTTGAACACCCTCTCCCCTTTGGGGAGAGGGCCGGGGCGAGGGGCGAGGGGAAAGGTTTAGAACTAAAGGAACAACGATGACAAATCTAAAAAAGCGCGAGCGAGCGAGAACGAATGCATCGTTAATCTCTATGGTGCAGCGTTTTTCTGATATCACCATCATGGTCGGCGGACTGTGGGCGGTGTGTTGGGTCAGCGGGCAGCCGTTCTTATACATGCACTTGCTGATGGCGTTGATTGCGCTGGTGGTGTTTCAGATGATCGGCGGCATGACCGATTTCTATCGTTCATGGCGTGGCGTCAAAATGACCACCGAACTGATGCTGCTGCTCCAGAACTGGACCTTAAGCCTGATTTTCAGCGCAGGCCTGGTGGCGTTCAGCCATGATTTTGATAATCGGCTTGTGACCTATCTCTGCTGGTATCTGTTAACCAGCGTTGGCATGGTGGTCTGCCGCTCGCTGATCCGCTTTGGCGCGGGCTGGCTGCGCAACCGTGGGTATAACCGTCGCTTTGTTGCCGTGGCGGGCGACCTGCCGGTGGGACAGGTGTTGCTCGACAGCTTCCGCAAAGAGCCGTGGTTAGGTTTTGAAGTGGTCGGCGTTTATCACGACGCGAAGCCCGGCGGCGTACCATCTGACTGGGCGGGCAGCTACGAACAGCTGATAGAAGACGCGAAAGCCGGCAAAATTCACAACGTCTACATCGCCATGCAGATGAAAGATGAATCCCGCATCAAGACACTGATGCGCGAGCTGGCCGATACCACCTGCTCGGTGATCCTCATCCCTGACGTGTTTACCTTCAATATTCTCCACTCCCGTATTGAAGAGGTGAACGGGGTACCGGTTGTTCCGTTGTACGACACGCCGCTGTCGGGGATTAACCGCGTGCTGAAGCGCGTGGAGGATATCGTACTTTCGTCCCTGATCCTGCTGCTCATCTCCCCGGTGCTGTGCTGCATTGCGCTGGCGGTGAAGCTCAGCTCTCCAGGGCCGATCATCTTCCGTCAGACCCGCTACGGCATGGACGGTAAGCCGATCATGGTGTGGAAATTCCGCTCCATGAAGGTGATGGAGAACGACAAGGTGGTGACCCAGGCGACGCAGAACGATCCGCGCGTCACCCGCGTGGGTAACTTCCTGCGCCGTACCTCGCTCGATGAGCTGCCGCAGTTCATCAACGTGTTCACCGGCGGGATGTCCATCGTCGGGCCGCGTCCTCACGCTGTTGCCCACAACGAGCAGTATCGCACCCTGATTGAAGGCTACATGCTGCGCCATAAGGTGAAGCCGGGCATCACCGGCTGGGCGCAGATTAACGGCTGGCGCGGCGAGACCGACACGCTGGAAAAAATGGAAAAACGCATCGAGTTCGACCTGGAGTACATCCGCGAGTGGAGCCTCTGGTTCGATATCAAGATTGTTTTTCTGACCATTTTCAAAGGCTTCGTGAACAAAGCGGCGTACTAAGATGAGCTTACGAGAAAAAACCATCAGCGGCGCAAAATGGTCAGCCATGGCCACCATCGTCATCATTGGCCTCGGCCTGGTGCAGATGACGGTGCTGGCGCGCATTATCGATAACCACCAGTTTGGTCTGCTGACCGTCTCGCTGGTGATTATCGCCCTGGCCGATACGCTGTCGGACTTTGGTATCGCCAACTCCATTATCCAGCGCAAAGAGATCAGCCATCTGGAGCTGACCACCCTCTACTGGCTGAACGTCGGGCTGGGTATCTTCGTCTTTGTGCTGGTGTTCCTGCTGAGCGATGTGATTGCCGGCGTGCTGCATAACCCGGACCTGGCGCCGCTGATGCGCACCCTGTCGTTTGCTTTCGTGGTGATCCCGCACGGGCAGCAGTTCCGCGCGCTGATGCAGAAAGAGCTGGAGTTCAATAAGATAGGCATGATTGAAACCAGCGCCGTGCTGGCGGGCTTTACCTTCACCGTGGTCAGCGCCCATTTCTGGCCGCTGGCGATGACCGCCATTCTCGGCTACCTCGTTAACTCTGCCGTGCGCACGCTGCTGTTTGGCTTCTTTGGCCGCAAGATTTATCGCCCGGGACTGCATTTTTCGCTGGCGTCTGTTTCATCCAACCTACGCTTCGGCGCGTGGCTGACGGCAGACAGCATTATCAACTATGTGAATACTAACCTCTCTACGCTGGTGCTGGCGCGCATTCTGGGCGCGAGCGTCGCGGGCGGCTACAACCTGGCGTATAACGTCGCGGTTGTCCCGCCGATGAAGCTCAACCCAATCATTACCCGCGTGCTGTTCCCGGCGTTCGCCAAAATTCAGGACGATACCGAGAAGCTGCGCGTGAACTTTTACAAGCTGCTCTCCGTGGTGGGGATCATCAACTTCCCGGTACTGCTGGGGCTGATGGTGGTCGCCAGCAATTTCGTACCGCTGGTGTTTGGCGAGAAGTGGAACAGCATCATCCCGATCCTGCAACTGCTGTGCGTTGTGGGGCTGCTGCGCTCGGTGGGGAATCCAATTGGTTCTCTGCTGATGGCGAAGGCGCGCGTGGATATCAGCTTCAAGTTCAACGTGTTTAAAACCTTCCTGTTTATTCCGGCAATTATTATGGGCGGGCACATGGCGGGCGCCATTGGCGTGACGCTCGGCTTCCTGCTGGTGCAGATCGTCAATACCGTGCTGAGCTACTTCGTGATGATCAAACCGGTGCTGGGCTCCAGCTACCATCAGTACATTCTCAGCCTGTGGCTGCCGTTTTATCTCTCCTTACCGACTCTGGCGGTGAGCTACGGGCTGGGCGTGGTGCTCAACGGGCATCTGCCGCTGGCGGCGCTGCTTGCGGTGCAGGTCGCGGCAGGCGCGCTGGCATTCGGCGTGATGATTGTACTGTCACGCAATGCGCTGGTGGTTGAGATAAAGCGCCAGTTTTGCCGTAACGAAAAAATGAAAACGCTGCTTCGCGCAGGCTAATTTTACGAGGCCATTATGAAATTACTTATTCTTGGCAACCATACCTGCGGCAACCGTGGCGACAGCGCCATCCTGCGCGGTTTATTGGATGCAATTAACACCCTTAAGCCTGAGACAGAAGTGGATGTGATGAGCCGTTATCCGGTCAGCTCATCCTGGTTACTGAACCGCCCGGTGATGGGCGACCCGCTCTATAGCCAGATGAAACAGCACAACAACGCTGCGGGCGTGATGGGGCGCGTGAAGAAAGTACTGCGTCGCCGCTACCAGCATCAGGTGCTGCTTTCTCGCGTAACCGACACCGGCAAGCTGCGCAACATCGCCATCGCGCAGGGCTTTACCGATTTCGTGCGTCTGCTGTCCGGCTATGACGCTATTATTCAGGTGGGCGGCTCGTTCTTCGTCGACCTGTACGGCGTGCCGCAGTTTGAGCATGCGCTCTGCACCTTTATGGCGAAAAAACCGCTGTTTATGATTGGCCACAGCGTCGGGCCGTTCCAGGATCCGCAGTTCAACCAGCTGGCGAACTATGTCTTCGGCCACTGTGACGCGCTGATCCTGCGTGAATCGGTCAGCCTCGACATGATGAAGCGTAGCGAAATCGACACCACCAAAGTGGAGCACGGCGTAGACACCGCCTGGCTGGTAGATCATCAGGATGACAGCTTCCAGGCCAGCTACGCTGTACAGCACTGGCTGGACGTGGCGGCAAAACAGAAAACCGTCGCCATTACCCTGCGTGAACTTGCGCCCTTCGATAAACGCCTCGGCACGACTCAGGCGGCGTATGAAAAAGCCTTTGCCGAGGTGGTGAACCGCGTGCTGGACAGCGGTTACCAGGTGCTGGCGCTCTCCACCTGTACCGGTATCGACAGCTACAACAAAGATGACCGCATGGTGGCGCTCAACCTGCGTAACCTGGTCAACGACCCGTCCCGCTACCACGTGGTGATGGACGAACTGAACGACCTGGAGATGGGCAAGCTGCTCTCCGCCTGCGACCTGACCGTGGGCACGCGTCTGCACTCGGCCATTATCTCGATGAACTTCGGCACGCCAGCCATCGCCATCAACTACGAACACAAGTCCGCGGGCATTATGCAGCAGCTCGGTATGCCGGAAATGGCCGTCGATATTCGTCATCTGCTGGACGGTTCGCTGGGTGCGATGGTGGGCGACACGCTCGGCCAGTTGCCTGCGATCAACGAACGTCTGGCGGTGGCGGTGAAAGCCGAACGCGAAAAAGGTATTGGCATGGTGAAATCCGTCCTCGACCGCGTCCGGGAGGGGAAATGAAGGTTGGTTTCTTCTTACTGAAATTTCCGCTGTCGTCTGAAACTTTTGTGCTGAACCAAATCACCGCGTTTATCGATATGGGGTATGACGTGGAGATTATCGCCCTGCAAAAGGGCGATACGCAAAACACCCATGCGGCGTATACCCAGTATGGGCTGGAGGCGAAAACCCGCTGGTTGCAGGACGAACCCGCCGGACGGATGAACAAACTGCGCCATCGCGCTGGCCAGACGCTGCGCGGCCTTCATCGCGCCTCGACGTGGCGGGCGCTGAATATGTCGCGCTATGGGGCGGAGGCCCGCAACCTGATCTTATCCGCCATTTGCGGGCAAACGGCCCAGCCGTACCGGGCCGATGTCTTTATCGCTCACTTTGGCCCGGCTGGCGTCACGGCGGCAAAACTGCGTGAGCTGGGGGTGATTGACGGCAAAATCGCCACCATTTTCCACGGTATCGATATCTCCAGCCGTGAAGTGCTGAACCACTACACGCCGGAATATCAGCAGCTGTTTCGCCGTGGTGACATGATGCTGCCGATAAGCGACCTGTGGGCCGGGCGCCTGAAAACCATGGGGTGCCCGAGCGAGAAAATCACCGTTTCACGCATGGGCGTGGACATGGAACGCTTCACCCAGCGACCCGTCAAGGTGCCGGGCAAGCCGCTGCAAATTATCTCTGTTGCCCGCCTGACCGAAAAGAAAGGGCTGCACGTAGCCATCGAAGCCTGTCGCCAGCTGAAGGCGCGTGGTGTGGACTTCCACTATCGCATCCTGGGTATCGGGCCGTGGGAGCGTCGCCTGCGCACGCTGATCGAACAGTATCAGCTGGAAGACGTGGTGGAGATGCCGGGCTTCAAGCCGAGCCACGAAGTGAAAGCCATGCTCGATGAGGCGGATGTGTTCCTGCTGCCTTCCGTAACCGGCGCTGACGGCGATATGGAAGGCATTCCCGTGGCGCTGATGGAGGCGATGGCCGTCGGCATTCCGGTGGTCTCGACGTTACACAGCGGCATCCCGGAGCTGATCACCTCTGAGCATTCCGGCTGGCTGGTCCCTGAAAACAATGCGCTGGCGCTGGCGGACCGTCTGGCCGCGTTCAGCGATATCGATCAGCAGACGCTGATCCCTGTGCTGCAAAATGCGCGGCAAAAAGTTGAAGCAGAATTCAATCAGCAGGTGATTAATCGCCAGTTAGCGAGCCTGCTGCAAACGCTGTAACGCTGAGGTTGTATGCTGAATAAGATTACCCGACGCCGATTTGTCTCTTCTTTATCCGTCCTGGCTGCCATGCCGCTGCTGTCGCCCCGCGCTGTGCGGGCGGCAACCGGGAAGACGGTTTCTGTCGATCGCTACAACAATAAGGACTGGATCGCCGCCTTTAAGCAGGCATTTACCGAGGGCGATACCGTTGTTGTTCCCGCCGGGTTTACCTGTGAAAACATCAATACCGGCATTTTCATTCCTGATGGCAAAACCCTGCTGATCCGCGGTGCGCTGAAGGGCAACGGCCGCGGACGATTTGTACTCCAGGAAGGCTGCAAGGTCATTGGGGAAGGAGAAGGGCGCACGCATAACATCACGCTGGACGTGCGTGGCTCCGACTGTGTCATTAAAGGGCTGGCGATGAGCGGCTTCGGCCCCGTCACCCAGATCTACATCGGCGGTAAAAAGCGGCGAGTGATGCGCAACCTGCTCATCGATAACATTACCGTGACGCAAGCCAACTACGCGATCCTGCGTCAGGGGTTCCACAATCAGGTGGACGGTGCGCGCATTACCAATAGTAAATTCAGCCACTTGCAGGGTGACGCGATTGAGTGGAACGTGGCGATTAACGACCGCAACATCCTGATCTCGGACCACGTGATCGATAACATCAACTGCACCAACGGCAAGATCAACTGGGGCATAGGCATCGGGTTGGCCGGCAGTACGTACGACAATGATTATCCGGAACAGCAGACCGTTAAAAACTTCGTGGTGGCAAATATCACCGGCAGCAACTGTCGGCAGCTGGTGCATGTTGAAAACGGTAAACACTTTGTAATCCGTAATATCAAGGCCAGCAATATTACTCCCGACTTCAGTAAAAAGGCCGGAATTGATAACGCGACGGTAGCTATTTATGGCTGTGATAATTTCGTTATTGATAATGTCGATATGGTCAACAGCGCCGGAATGCTAATTGGCTATGGCGTGATCAAGGGCGATTATCTGTCGATACCGCAGAACTTCAAACTTAACGATATTCGCCTGGATAACCGACAGCTTGCCTATAAGCTGCGCGGGATACAGATTTCCTCCGGCAATGCTACGTCGTTTGTTGCCATCACCAACGTTGAGATGCAGCGGGCAACGCTTGAGCTGCATAACAAACCCCAGCACCTTTTCTTACGTAATATCAACGTGATGCAGGAGTCAGCGACGGGACCGGCTCTGAAGATGAACTTCGATTTGCGCAAAGACGTGCGCGGGAAGTTTATGGCTAAAAACGAGACGTTGCTGTCGCTTGCGAACATAAAAGCGGTTAATGAAAAGGGGCAGAGCTCGGTGGATATTGATCGGGTCGATCAACACGTGGTGAATACGGAACGGTTGAATTTTGCGCTGCCGCACAGGTAATCCTACAGCCTATTTTGCGACTATTCCTGGTACGGAATCGCGATCTATTCAGATTACAACTACTGTAATTTGTGGTGGGGTGACCTAGGATTACTTCATATTTACGGCAAAACATGCTGGCGAAAACAGGTTTAAAAGCTATAATTCGTCAACCATTTTAAGGTGGAAGAAATAATGATTAATTTGAAAGCAGTCATACCGGTAGCGGGTTTGGGCATGCATATGTTGCCCGCCACAAAGGCAATTCCCAAAGAGATGCTGCCGATCGTTGACAAGCCGATGATTCAGTACATCGTCGACGAGATTGTTGCTGCAGGGATCAAAGAAATCGTTCTGGTGACGCACTCTTCGAAGAATGCGGTAGAGAACCACTTCGACACCTCTTATGAACTCGAAGCGCTGCTTGAGCAGCGCGTTAAGCGTCAGCTTCTGGCGGAAGTTCAGTCTATCTGTCCTCCTGGCGTGACCATCATGAACGTGCGTCAGGCGCAGCCGCTGGGTCTGGGCCACTCGATCCTGTGCGCGCGTCCGGTCGTAGGCGATAACCCGTTTATCGTGGTACTGCCCGATATCATCATTGATACCGCTTCTGCCGATCCGCTGCGTTACAACCTGGCGGCAATGGTTGCACGCTTCAACGAAACGGGTCGCAGCCAGGTGCTGGCGAAACGTATGAAGGGTGATCTCTCTGAGTACTCAGTTATTCAGACTAAAGAGCCGCTGGAGTCGGAAGGGCAGGTGAGCCGTATCGTTGAGTTTATCGAAAAACCCGATCAGCCGCAGACCCTGGACTCCGACCTGATGGCAGTCGGCCGTTATGTGCTGAATGCGGATATCTGGGCTGAGCTGGAAAAAACCGAGCCGGGTGCCTGGGACCGTATCCAGCTGACCGATGCGATTGCTGAGCTGGCGAAGAAGCAGTCGGTTGATGCCATGCTGATGACCGGTGACAGCTATGACTGCGGTAAGAAAATGGGGTATATGCAGGCGTTTGTGAACTATGGCCTGCGTAACCTGAAGGAAGGGGCGAAGTTCAGAAGCCGGATTGAGAAGCTGCTGGCTAACGACTGATAGTCCTTCCGCAGTCTGAAAGACCTTATGCGCGGCAGCCATCATTTTGTTATGTTGTTACATAAACAAAATGATGGCTGCCGCTTTTTGTTATTAATTCCTGTGATAACAGAGAGTTACCTGCTTCAAATCTGGACTGATTTGTAACGATTTGTGCTTGTTTCCGAATCCATTTAGGACGACAATTAACGCCAGTTTTTGTCTGAAATCAGACAGTCAATTTTATATTCAACACTCGCTCAGTGCACTGGTAGCTGTTAAGCCAGGGGCGGTAGCGTGCAAAAATTTCTAATCCTGAATTAATACCAGGATTAAGAACGCCAATATCTCGACATATCTACAAAACGGAATAGATAACGTGAAAATTCTTGTAACGGGTGGAGCCGGCTTTATCGGCTCAGCGGTTGTACGACATATTATTACCAATACCCAGGATGAAGTCGTCAACTTGGATAAACTGACGTATGCCGGTAACCTGGAATCCCTTAACGATGTCAGCGCCAGCGAACGTTATGTGTTTGAGCATGCGGATATTTGTGATAAAGCGGCTATGGACCGTATTTTTGCTGAGCATAAACCGGATGCGGTTATGCACCTGGCGGCAGAAAGCCACGTTGACCGTTCCATTACCGGCCCGGCGGCATTTATTGAAACCAACATTGTTGGGACCTATGTGCTTCTGGAAGCTGCCCGTGCTTACTGGTCAACGCTCGATGACGCAGCGAAAAAAGCGTTTCGCTTCCATCATATCTCCACCGATGAAGTTTACGGCGATCTGCCGCATCCGGATGAACATCCGGCATCCTCAGAGCTTCCGCTGTTTACCGAAACCACTGCCTATGCGCCAAGCAGTCCGTACTCTGCGTCCAAAGCGTCCAGCGACCATCTGGTTCGTGCCTGGCTGCGCACCTACGGTTTCCCGACGATTGTCACCAATTGTTCAAACAACTACGGTCCGTATCATTTCCCGGAAAAACTGATCCCGCTGGTTATCCTGAACGCGCTGGACGGCAAAGCGCTGCCGATTTATGGCAAAGGCGACCAGATCCGCGACTGGCTCTATGTAGAAGACCATGCGCGTGCGCTTTACACCGTAGTGACTCAGGGTAAACCGGGAGAGACTTACAACATCGGTGGTCATAACGAAAAGCAGAACCTGGACGTTGTGCACACTATTTGCGATCTGCTGGATGAGATCGTGCCGAAAGAAGGCTCTTACCGCGACCAAATTACGTATGTTGCCGATCGACCAGGCCATGACCGCCGCTATGCGATTGATGCGCATAAAATTGGGGTGGAGCTGGGCTGGAAGCCTGAAGAGACGTTCGAAAGCGGAATTCGTAAGACCGTGGAATGGTATCTGAGCAATCAGGAGTGGGTGAACAACGTTAAAAGCGGTGCTTATAAAACCTGGATCGAACAGAACTACGGGGAACGTCAATAATGAACATTCTTCTGTTCGGCAAAACAGGGCAGGTAGGCTGGGAGCTTCAGCGCGCGCTGGCTCCACTTGGCAATCTGATTGCGCTTGATGTGCATTCTAAAGACTACTGCGGTGATTTCAGCAACCCGGAAGGGATTGCTGAGACGGTTCGTAATATAAAACCTGACGTGATCGTCAACGCAGCCGCACACACCGCAGTGGATAAAGCAGAGTCGGAACCAGAGTTTGCGCAATTACTGAATGCGACAAGCGTTGAGGCTATCGCGAAAGAAGCTGCAAAGATCGGCGCCTGGGTTGTTCACTACTCCACGGATTACGTCTTCCCGGGTGATGGCGAAACCCCCTGGAGTGAAACGGATGCGACGGCACCACTGAATGTTTATGGTCAGACGAAACTGGATGGCGAGAAAGCATTGCAGGATAACTGCCCTAATCACCTGATTTTCCGTACAAGCTGGGTATATGCAGGTAAAGGCAACAATTTTGCTAAGACCATGCTGCGTCTGGCGAAAGAACGCAAAGAACTTTCCGTCATTAATGATCAGGTGGGTGCCCCAACAGGCGCTGAGCTGTTAGCCGACTGTACCGCCCACGCAATTCGTGTAGCGATGATGAAACCAGAAGTTGCCGGGCTTTACCATCTGGTCGCTTCTGAGACGACAACCTGGTACGACTATGCGGCGTTGGTGTTTGAAGAAGCCCAAAAGGCAGGCGTTGAGTTGGCGATTGAAAAGCTGAATGCTGTACCAACTACGGCATATCCGACGCCTGCGCGTCGCCCGCATAACTCACGCTTAAATACCATGAAGTTCCAGCAGAACTTCAACCTGGTCTTGCCAGCATGGCAGGTTGGTGTGAAACGTATGCTTGCTGAGCTTTTCACGGCGCAATCCATTTAATCAATTGAAAAATGCCCGTTTACGGGCATTTCGTGTTTATAGAGAAATTATAATGGCTACACGTAAAGGTATTATCCTTGCCGGCGGATCCGGCACTCGTCTCTACCCTGTGACCATGGCTGTAAGCAAGCAACTGCTGCCAATTTACGACAAACCCATGATTTACTACCCGCTGTCTACGCTGATGCTGGCAGGGATTAAAGATATTCTGATCATCAGTACGCCGCAGGATACCCCGCGCTTTGAGCAGCTTCTGGGTGACGGTAGCCAGTGGGGGCTAAACCTTCAGTATAAGGTCCAGCCAAGCCCGGATGGACTGGCACAGGCCTTTATCATTGGCGAAGAGTTTATTGGTGACGATAGCTGTGCGCTGGTGCTGGGCGATAACATTTTCTATGGTCATGACTTGCCAAAACAGCTGGAAGCAGCAGTAAACAAAGGTGACGGTGCAACCGTATTCGCTTACCACGTCAACGATCCTGAACGTTATGGCGTGGTAGAGTTCGATAAAGATGGCACGGCAATCAGCCTGGAAGAGAAACCGCTCGAGCCGAAGAGCAACTATGCCGTTACGGGACTCTATTTCTACGATAACGATGTAGTGGAAATGGCAAAGAACCTGAAGCCT